>NZ_JBFBHQ010000007.1:0-319703 GCF_040701845.1 Streptomyces angustmyceticus
ATACACTCCAACAACACACCCCTTCCCCTCCCCGACCCTATCCGCTCCACCCAGTAACTCCACGCGGGTGCCGCTCGGGGCCCGGTCGTAACGCTGCCGCCGTCGCTCCAGGGCGACGGCGGCAGCATGACGACAGGACCTCGTCGTGCGTGGTGCCGGGCGGGTGAACCGCACGGCACCCGCTGCTTCTTGACCACACGGGGAATCAACGGGGACTACGGGGAAGGTGACGATCGCTGTGACGATCCAGGAAGCGGAGGCCGTTGGCCACTGTGACGGCGCCGGCGCGCTCACGACGGCGCACTGCCCGTGCAGACTCGCGGGCCACTTCGCCCACGAGGTGCCGGAGCTCGACGGCCTGACGGCCCGTGAGCGGCAGGTGCTGTTGTTGCTCGGCGACGGACTGCCCAACCGCCCTCTCGCCCGCCGGCTGGGCATCGCCGAGCGCACGGTGAAGGCCCATGTCGCGAACATCATCGACAAGCTGGGCCTGCACACCCGCCTGGAGGCGGTGGTCATCGCGGTCATCCACCACGATGTGCTCTGCCCGGCCGGAGCCCGGTGACCTTGTCCTGACGGACACCTCCCAAAGAGACGATGGCGGCGCCGCGGGCCGCGCCGGATGATGTTGTCGCCTCCCTGATCGCCCCTGCTTCCACCGGCGCGATCAGGGCTACATCTGAAAAGAGAACGGGGACGACATGCTCATCACGCGAGGTATCTTCGCCTCGGCCATGGCGGCCGGCGTGCTGCTCGCCGGACCGGGCGCGGCCATCGCCGCCGACGGCGCCGCCCCGGCGAAAGCCGGCCCGAGCAGGCAGGAAAAGTACCAGCGGCTCCACCAGCTGACCCGCTCGACGACGACCAGCGTCAAGGACTGGCGTCATACGCGCGAACTCGCCAAGTCCGGTATCGACCGCTGGGACTTCATCTGGAGCACCGACTGGTGCACAAAGCTCGTGGACAAGCCGGGCGGCTTCGACTTCAGGTTGTCATGCGCGCGACACGACTTCGGCTACCGCAACTACAAGAAGATGATGGGCAAGAAGGCCTTCCGGCACTCCACGCACGAGCGCCGCGTAGACAAGGCCTTCCTGTTCGACATGAACAACCAGTGCGCCGTACAGCCGCACAAGACGGAAGCGGAGCGCCGGCAGTGCCGGAAGACCGCGAAGAGCTATTACGACCGGGTCAGCGGGTGAGGCCGGCCGGCCTCTGAGGGCCTGAGCTGCCTGGACCGGGTGGGGCGGGGCCCGTCCGCACGGGACGGGGCCCGCCCGCCCCGGATGGGCGACGCGGGCGGCGGCCGGAGCCCTCTACGGCAGCTGGCCCGCTGCGGCGGCCGGAGAGCCTCTACGGCGGCCGGCGTGCCCTCCACGGCGACCGGAACGCTCCACGACGGCCGGACACGACCCCTGCGGCGGCCGGACGGACCTCCGCGGCGGGCGGACGACCCCGTTCGAGTGGCGGCCGGCCAACTGCCGCACGGCGCGGTGGCGGGCCCACCAGGCTGGGCAGCCCCCACCGATGAAAGGCCCGCCATGCCGCCGCCCCCGACCTGTCCGACCCCCGACTGCGACGACGCGCTCTGGAAGGACACCACGCACACCAACACCGACTGGGACAACTGGCGCTGGTGGTGCGGCCGTTGCCGCAAACAGTGGTACCCGACCGCCGAACAACTCCAGGACTACCGCTACGCCCGGCCCAGCCACCCCCACTCACCCGCCCACCGGGACCCCAGGGCAGTGCGGCAGTAGTCCGACGGCCGCCGGGGTACGTGCGCGACGGCAGAGGGGGGATCCGGCCGACGCCGGGGTGCGTAGTCGGGGACGAGCAGGCCGGAAGATCCTCGGGCGTGCCGCCGGATCCCCGGAGTCAGCGGGCCGTCGTCCACTCCTCGCGGGTCAGGGCGTACTCCACGTCGCCGTGTTCGGCGCCCTCGATGTGGTCCGGCCACTCCTCGAAGAACGTGCGGATGTGACGCAGGCCGGTTTTTTCCATGACGCGGCGTGAAGCGTGGTTGACCGTCATGGTCGTGGCCGTGACGCGTTGCAGCGGTGGGGCGTCCGGGGTGGTGAAGGCGCGGGCGATCAGGGCTCGTGCGCCCTCGGTGGCGTAGCCGCGTCCCCAGGCGGTCCGGTGCAGGCGGTAGCCGAGTTCTGCCTCGTCGGTGCGCCCGGGGGCGGTCGGCAGGAGGGCGAACCAGCCGATGAACCGGCCGGTGGCGGTCAGGGCCGCGGCCCAGACGCCGAGCCCGGTGAGGTGGCCTTCGGGGCGTGCGTCGGGTGTGCCGAGGAATTCCGGCAGGGTCTTTTCCAGGACGTCGGCCCGCGGCACCGGGCGTCCGGTGGCGATGAAGTGCATGACGTCGGGGTCGCCGTGCAGCGCGACGAGCGACTCGGCGTCGTCCGGGGTGAACCGGCGGAGCAGGAGCCGCTCCGTCCGGAACGAGAGCGGCGAGGAGGGCATCGCGTACGTCCCGTTCTGTCCGTCGGGGCGCCGGGACCTGGTTGCCCGGCGGGCGTGGCGTCACGGCATAGTAGGGCGCAGTCCGATGAGGGACATGACAATTTCGGGTCGCCGCTCGCCCGGCGCCGTCACGTATCAGGGGGACCGCGCTCCATGCCATCCATCCGCCGCTCCACCGCCACGGCCGCGGCACTGGTCGCGCTGCTCGCCGGCACCGTCACCGCCTGCGGCCCCAGTGACGACAAGGCCGCCGCTTCGGGGGCCGCCGACCAGAAGGGCGGCGGGCTGCAGATCCCCAAGGGCATGCCGACCAGCCTGGACGATCTGAAGAAGTGGAAGGACGGCGGCTGGCAGAACTGGGACAAGTGGGCCCGCAGGGCCGGCGACTTCGCCAACCCCGTCATCAAGGACCACTGGAAGGCGGACCGGCTGGCCGAGGCGAAGAACTCGCCGGAGATCGGGGTGCAGGCCACCGGTGCGGGAAGCGAGTTCGACGCCACGGACCCGGAGCCGCAGCCGGTCACCGCCGAGCAGGTCGCCCGCCCCTACCACCAGCACATGGCGCCGGTCGGGAAGATCTTCTTCGACAGCCCGAAGGGCCCGATGGTCTGCTCCGGCACGATCGTCGAGGATCCCGCGCACCCGGGCAAGTCCAACCTCGTGTGGACCGCGGGACACTGCGTGCACTCCGGCAAGCGGGGCGGCTGGATGCGCAACATCGTCTTCGTGCCGTCCTACAACGACAACGGCGTGCCGATGAACCAGGTCGGCGGCACCCCCTCCCAGCAGGTCACCCCGTACGGCCGGTTCTGGGCCGACTGGATCACCACGTCCGGGGAGTGGATCAACATGGGCAGCGAGGACACCGGGAACGGCGGCTCCGCCTACGACTTCGCGGTGCTGCACGTGAAGCCGGAGAACGGCAGCGGCAAGTCGCTCCAGGAGACCGTGGGCGCCGCCGCCCGGGTCGCGTTCGACACCCCCTCCGCCGACCGCATCGGTTCGCTGGACGCCTTCGGCTACCCGGCGGCGCCCCCGTTCGACGGCGCGCGCATGATGAACTGCCCGGCCCGCCCCGGCCGCCTCGTCATGCAGCAGGGCACACCCGCCATGAACCGCATCGGCTGCACCATGACCGGCGGCACGTCCGGCGGCGGCTGGTTCGTCAACCACGGCGGCAAGTTGACGCTGGTGTCCAACACCTCGATCAGCTCCAACACCCACACCTGGCTGGCCGGCCCGCACCTGGGCCCCGAAGCCCAGCGGATCTTCCAGAACATCAGCCGGAAGTTCGCGAACCAGTAGGCCGGGAGAAGCCGTAGGGACCAGGGCGCTTCGGGGATCCGGGATCACCGGGGCGGTCCCGGGGCCCCGCGCGAGGTGTCCCCGGCTCCCCGTGCCAGTGCGCGGCGCAGGGCCTCCAGGGCGGCGGGGAAGGCGCCGTCGGTGGGTGCGGCGTAGCCGATGACCAGGCCGTGGCGGGGCGGTGTGGTGGTGGCGGGGTGGCGGTAGCCGGAGAGGCCGTCGAGGGCCAGTCCCTGGCGGCGGGCGGCGTCGAGGGCGCGGTGTTCGTCCGATTCGGTGGCGTCGTGGGGGAGTTGGAGGACGGTGTGCAGGCCGGCGGAGAGGCCGGTGACGGTGAGGTGCGGGGCGTGGCCGGTCACCGCGTCGGTCAGCTGGTCGCGGCGTCTGCGGTAGCGCTGGCGCATCCGGCGGATGTGCCGGTCGTAGGCGCCGTGGGCGAGGAACTCCGCGAGGGTGAGCTGGTCGGTGACGCTCGCCCAGGCCTCGCGCTCCCCCTTGGCCTCCAGTACGGGGTCGACGAGGCGGGCGGGGAGCACCATCCAGCCCAGGCGCACCGCGGGGGACAGGCTCTTGCTGACCGAGCCGAGGTAGAGGACGTGCTCCGGGGCCAGTCCCTGGAGGGCGCCGACCGGTTTGCGGTCGTAGCGGAACTCGCCGTCGTAGTCGTCCTCCAGGAGGAAACCGCCGGCGGCGCGCGCCCAGTTGACGGCGGCGGTCCGTCGGTCGGGGTGCAGCGGTACGCCGGTGGGGAACTGGTGGGCGGGGGTGAGCAGGGCCGCGCGTACGCCGTCGAGGGCGGGCAACTGCGTGGTGTCGGCGCCGTGTTCGTCGAGGTCCAGGGGGTGGGTGCGGATGCCGGCCGTGGTCAGGAGCTGCCGGTGGAACGGGAGGCCGTACCCCTCGACGGCGAGGGGGCCGGGGAGGACGGCGGGCAGCAGCAGGCGCAGGGCATGGGCGAAGCCGGAACAGATGACGATGCGTTCGGGGTCGGTGCGGACGCCGCGGGTGCGGGCCAGGTAGCCGGCGAGGGCGCGGCGCAGTTCGGGGCGGCCGCGGGGGTCGCCGGGGCCGAAGGCGTCGTGGGGGGCGGCGGTCAGCGCGCGGCGGGCGGCGGCGAGCCAGGCGGTGCGCGGGAAGGAGGCGGCGTCCGGCTGTCCCTGGAGGAGGCCGTGCGCGGGGCGGTCGGCCGGGGCACGGGCGGGCGCCGGCGGCTCCGCGCGCTCCCGGACGTCGTCCGGGAGGTGCACCCGGGCGACGGTCGTGCCGGAGCCCTGCCGGGCGCTGAGCCAGCCTTCCGCGACCAGTTCGGCGTAGGCGTCGGCGACGGTGTTGCGGGCGAGGCCGAGGTCGGCGGCGAGCGAGCGGTAGGGCGGCAGGCGGGTGCCCGGGGCCAGCCGGCCGGACCGTACGGCGTCCCGCAGCGCCCGGATGAGGACGGCGCGGCGGCTGCCGGAGCCGCTGAGCTCCAGATGCAGATCGGCGCCCAGGCTCTCGGCAAGATTGACCCATGATTCCGGCATGGGAATGCACCCTACAGCCGGTCGCCCGAGCTTCTAGATTGAAGGCATGACGCATACAGCTACCGCGCAGATCGACGAAGCCGGCACGGGGAACGCGGCGAACGCGGCGAGGGGAACGACCTCACCGGACGGGGCGGCGACCCGCAGCCCCCGGGTCAACTTCGCCCGGGCCGCCCCGAAGGCCTTCAAGGCGCTGATCGGCTTCGACGCCGCGGCCCGCGAGGGCCTGGACCCGGCCCTGGTCGAACTGGTCCAGATCCGGTCCTCGCAGCTCAACAAGTGCGCGTACTGCCTCCATATGCACACCTCCGACGCCCGCAAGGCCGGCGAGAGCGAGGAGCGGCTGCACATGGTCGCGGTCTGGGAGGAGGCGGCGCACTTCTTCACCGCGAAGGAGCGGGCGGCGCTGGCGCTCACCGAGGCCGTGACGCTGGTCGCCCGGGGCGGGGTGCCGGACGAGGTCTACGAGCGCGCCGCCCGGCACTTCGAGGAGGCGGAGCTGGCCCGGCTGCTGGCGCTGATCTTCACGATCAACACCTGGAACCGGCTCGCGCTCAGCACGGGGAAGGTGCCGGGGACCGACGAGCGGTAGGGGCCCCGGGACCTGGGAGCGGGGCCGGCCGGCACGGCGGCGGGGAGGCCGTCAGTCTCCTCCCGGCGCTCGCGGGTCGGCCGTCGGGTCCCGGCCTGCTCCCGGCGCTCGCGGGTCGGCCCTCACCCCTCCGCCGCCAGCTCCTCCCGCAAGCGTTCCGCCATCTCCGTCACCGCGGCCGTCGCGCGATGCTGGAGGCCGGGGCCGAAGGTGATCCGGGCGGCGCCGAGAGCGCCGAGTTCGCGGGGCGTGGGGCCGTCCGGGGTCACCACGGCATTGACGGGGAGGCCGATATGGGCGGCCAGATCGGCCAGCAGCGGTGGCGGGGCGAGGATCGGATAGACGCAGTCGGCGCCCGCCGCCGCGTACATCCGGCCGCGCCGGACCGTCTCCTCGATGCCCTTGTCACCGTGCAGATAGGTGTCGATCCGGGCGTTGATCACCAGTCCCTCACCCGCCGCGGCCCGCACTGCGGCCAGCCGGTCCGCCTGTTCCTGCGCGTCCCGCAGGGCACCGGTGGCCGGGTCGGTGTCCTCCAGGTTGCAGCCCACCGCCCCGGTGTCCGCGAGCCGGCCCGCCAACTCCCGTGCGGACAGCCCGTATCCGGCCTCCACATCGGCCGAGACCGGGATGTCCACGGACCGCACGATGCGGGCGATCGCCGCGAACATCTCGTCGGCCGGCGTCTGTCCGTCCTCGTACCCGAGGGAGGCCGCGATGCCCGCGCTGGGGGTGGCGAGCGCCGGAAAGCCGGCGTCCGCGAACACCCGGGCGGCGGCCGCGTCCCACGGGCCGGGCAGGACCAGGGGCAGGCGGGGCCCGTGGTGCAGGGCGCGCAGCGCGGCGGCGGCCGGGGCGCGGTCCGTGGTGGTCATGCCCGCCCCGGGGTCATCCGGGTGGACACGCCGAAGCGGTTCCAGGCGTTGATGGTGGTGATCAGCGCGATCAGCCGGGCCAGTTCCTCCTGGCCGAAGTGGGCGGCGGCGCGGTCGTAGGCGGCGTCGGGCACAAAACCCTCGGTGAGCAGGGTGACGGCTTCGGTGAGCGCGAGGGCGGCCTGCTCCTTGGGGGAGTAGAAGCCGGTGGCCTCCTCCCAGGCGTCGAGGAGGTAGATCCGCTGCTCGGTCTCGCCGGCCTTGCGGGCGTCCTTGATGTGCATGTCGATACAGAACGCGCAGTGGTTGAGCTGCGACGCCCGGATCTTCACCAGCTCGACCAGCGTCGGGTCGAGGCCCTTCGTCGCCGCCGCGTCCAGCGCCAGCATGGCCTGGTACACCTCCGGAGCGAGCTTCGCCCAGGGCAGGCGGGGGCCGTGCCGGTGCGCCGCTCCCGGAGCCGCCGCCCCGGACGCCGTCGCCGGTGCCGCCTGTGTCGTCGGTGATGCCTGCGTCTTCTGTGATGTCCGTGTCGTCATGTCTCCGACGCTACGGCGGTAATGGCGCAGCGGTATGGTCCATTTCCATGGAGGATTCGTGGGCCACTTTCGGCCGTGATCTGCATCTGGACCTCACCGGTCCCGGCGGGCTGCGCGCCGCGCTGCTGCGGGCGCTGCGGGAGGCCGTACGCTCCGGGCGGCTGGCCCCCGGCACCCGCCTGCCGTCCTCCCGCTCGCTCGCCGCCGACCTCGGCATCGCCCGCAACACCGTCGCCGACGCCTACGCCGAACTCGTCGCCGAGGGCTGGCTCAGCGCCCGCCAGGGCTCCGGCACCCGCGTCGCCTGGGGGCACCTCCCGGACGGCGCCCGGGGGAGCGCGGAGCCGCCTGCCGCGCCCGCCGCCCGGCGCGCCCCCGGCCCGGCCGACCGCGCCGACCGGCCGCGCTTCGACCTCACCCCGGGCACCCCCGACGTCTCCGCCTTCCCGCGCACCGCCTGGCTGGCCGCCGCCCGCCGCGCGCTGACCGCCGCCCCCAGCGAGGCCTTCGGCTACAGCACCTCCCGCGGCCGCCCCGAACTCCGTACCGTCCTCGCCGACTACCTCGCGCGCGCCCGCGGCGTCCGCGCCGACCCCGAGCGCATCGTCGTCTGCGCCGGCTTCATGCAGGGGCTGGCCCTGCTCGGCCGCGCCCTGGGCGCCGGCCGGCTGGCCGTCGAGTCGTACGGCCTCGACCTCCACCGCGCCGTGATCACCCGGGCCGGCCTGCGCACCGTCCCGCTCCCCGTCGACGAACGCGGCGCGCGCACCGAGGAACTGACCGCCCTCGACGACGTGCGCGCGGCCCTGCTCACCCCCGCCCACCAGTTCCCCACCGGCGTACCGCTGCACCCCGACCGCCGGGCCGCGGCCGTCAGTTGGGCGCGCGCCACCGGCGGCTTCGTCCTGGAGGACGACTACGACGGCGAGTTCCGCTACGACCGCCAGCCGGTCGGCGCCCTCCAGGGACTGGACTGCGAACACGTCGTCTACCTGGGCACCGCCAGCAAGAGCCTCGCCCCCGCACTGCGGCTGGCCTGGATGGTGCTGCCGGACCGTCTCGTCGATCCGGTGCTCGCCCTCAAGAGCACCGGTGAATGGCAGTCCGGGGCACTGGACCAGCTCACGCTCGCCGAGTTCCTGTCCACGGGCGCCTACGACCGCCATCTGCGCGGGATGCGGCTGCGCTACCGGCGCCGCCGCGATCAGCTGGTGGCCGCCCTGACCGCCCGCGCGCCCCAGGTCCGGGTCTCCGGCATCGCCGCCGGCCTGCACGCCGTACTGGAACTCCCGCCCGGCACCGAACGGTCCGTCCTCCGGGCCGCCCGCCGGCAGGGCCTCGCCCTGGAGGGCCTCCACCGTTTCCACGACCCGACCGCCCCACCGGCCTCCCGCGACGCACTGGTGGTGGCCTACGGCACGCCGCCCGACCACTCCTTCGCCGGCGCCCTGGACGCCTTGCTCAGGGCGCTGCCGCCGGGGGAGTAGCGGGGAGGGGGGCTCGCGGGCGGGGGAGCGGGCGGCGCGCACCGGCGGGCGAGCGGAGCGGTGCGTACCGGTACGCACCGGCAGGATCCCGGCTCACAACTCCCGTACGAACGACACCCGGTCGAGCCCCGGCCCGTCGTAGTCCTCGTGCACCGGTACGCCCTCGTCGTCGGTATGGTCCCCGGGCTCCAGCCGGAAGCCCATGCGCCGGTGATACGCGAGGGAGTTGCGGTTGTTGGGGCTGGTGATGCAGCGGACCTGGCTGCGCCCGGCGGCGCGGGCCGCGGCGAAGAAGCGGTCGTAGAGAGCGCTGCCGACGCCGTCCCCCCGGCCCTCGGGGCAGACGCCCACGAAGTGGATGTAGGCGGTCGCGGGGTCCGTCTGGGAGAGAAAGCCGATCAGGAAGGCGTGCAGGGTCCGGTCCGGGCGCTCGACGAGGAAGCTGGTGTCGGCGAAGTGCTGCACGAACAGGCGCGGTACGAGCAGCTGCCGCTGCAGCGCGCCCGCCGCACCACCCAACCCGTCCCACCACTCGGCCAGAGCCACCTGGAGCCGCGCGTGGTCCGCAGGGCCGGGGTGCCGCAGCGTCAGTTCACCGGGGAGCGGTCCCGGTACCCGGGTGCGCTCGATCATGGTCTGCCTCCTCCGTCGACGGGCGAACGGGGCGCTCTGGCCTGCGGTTCTGCCCTACGGCGCCCGCCCTGCGCCGCTGCCTTCCGGCGTCTCGCGGCCGCCGCTTCCCGCGGCCCTCGTGCCGCGGTCCCGCCCCACGCCCCGTTCCACCGGCCAGCGTAGACGCGGGGGATCCGGGACGGTGTCCGTCAGGCCCCGCAACGGCGGTGCGCGAGCCCACGCCCCCAACTGCGCCGTTGTGCGGAGGTGTTGACCGTGGTGCGGCAGCGGCTCGCGGTGATGCCGCCTGCCGGCCGTCCGTCACCAGTGCCGACGCCCCGCGCGGCCGCGCCCCGCAGTGTGCGCCGCGTGGCGACGTGCGAGCCGCCGCGCGCTGCGCCATTCAGGGTAAAAGCGCGGACCGGCTCTGGCGTGGTGGCCGGATCTGCGCGCCTACTGATGCTATCGACCGGCGGGTTGCCCACCTGGCGGAGGACCACGGCAGGCAGCGGCGCATGGCGTCGGCCGTTGCTGCCCGGCTCGCTCCCCAGGTGATGCCCACTTCCCGCAGAGCGTCATGCACACGGGGAGCTGAACGGCCCGCCAACCTCATACCTCTCGGAGGGCCATTTCATGGCACCCACCTTCACTTTGGCGTCGGCCTCACCCAATCCAGCTGTCTTCGGGCAACCGGTCACCCTGACCGCCACGGTCATCCCGCTGGGCCTGGGAACCCCCACCGGCACCGTCACTTTCGTCATCACCGGCGGGCCCACCGTGACGGCCCCGCTCGTGGGCGGCACCGCGACCGTCACCGTCAGCAACATCAGCGTCGGCTTCCACACCATCACCGCGAATTACAACGGCAGCGCCCTGTTCTCGCCATCGAGCGGCCTGGCCTCCGTGACGGTGACCAAGGCGTCGACGACCACGACCGTCACCTCGTCGCCGGACCCGTCGACCTTCGGGCAGCCGGTATCCATCACGGCCACCGTCGCGCCGGTCGCACCGGGGGCGGGTACGCCGACCGGCACGGTCACCTTCGTCATCAGCGGCGGCGGGGGAGGCACCCTGACGGCCCCGCTCTCCGGCGGCACGGCGACCGTCACCACCAGCAGTCTCAGCGTCGGCAATCACACCATCACCGCGACCTACAACGGCAATGCCCAATTCAATCCGTCCTCCGGCACCGACACCCAGACCGTGCAGGCGACCCTGCTGCCGACGACCACCACGGTCACCTCGTCGCCCGACCCGTCGGTCTTCGGGCAGGCCGTGACCTTCACGGCGACCGTCGCCCCCGTACCGCCCGGTTCGGGCACCCCGACCGGCACGGTGACCTTCGTGATCTCCGGCGGCCCCACGCTGACGGCCACGCTCTCGGGCGGCACGGCGAGCGTCACCACCAGCAGTCTCGGCGTGGGCCCCCATACGGTCACGGCGACCTACAGCGGCAGCGGCACCTTCGCCGGGTCGAGCGGCACGGACACCCAGACCGTCAACAAGGCGTCCACGACCACCACGGTGACCTCGACACCCGACCCGTCGGTGGTCGGCCAGCCGGTGACGTTCACGGCGACGGTGGCCCCGGTCTCGCCGGGCGCGGGCACCCCGACCGGCACCGTCACCTTTGTGATCAGTGGTGGCCCGACGCTGACCGGCACCCTCTCCGGGGGCACGGCGAGCGTCACCACCAGCACGCTCTCACCCGGTACGCACACGGTCACCGCGACCTACAGCGGCGACGGCAACTTCAACAGCTCCAGCGGTACGGACACCCAGACGGTCGGCCAGGCCGCGACGACGACCACGGTGACGTCGTCGCCGGATCCGTCGGTGGTCGGGCAGTCGGTGACGTTCACGGCGACGGTGGCCCCGGTCTCGCCGGGTGCGGGGACGCCGACGGGCACCGTCACATTCGTGATCAGTGGTGGTCCGACGTTGACGGGGACGCTGTCCGGGGGCACGGCGAGCGTGAGCACCAGTGCGTTGTCCGCCGGTACGCATACGGTCACGGCGACGTACGGCGGTGACGCCAATTTCACGGGTTCCAGCGGTACGGACACCCAGACGGTCAACCAGGCGGCCACGACGACCACGGTGACGTCGTCGCCGGATCCGTCGGTGGTCGGGCAGTCGGTGACGTTCACGGCGACGGTGGCCCCGGTCTCGCCGGGTGCGGGGACGCCGACGGGCACCGTCACGTTCGTGATCAGTGGTGGGCCGACGCTGACGGGGACGCTGTCCGGGGGCACGGCGAGCGTGAGCACCAGCGCGTTGTCCGCCGGTACGCATACGGTCACGGCGACGTACGGCGGTGACGCCAATTTCACCGGCTCCAGCGGCACGGACACCCAGACCGTCAACCAGGCGGCCACGACCACCACGGTCACGTCCTTCCCCGACCCCTCCGTGACGGGACAGACGGTCAACTTCACCGCCTTCGTCGGGCCGGTGTTCCCCGGCGGCGGGGTGCCGACCGGAACCGTCAGCTTCGTCATCACCAACGGGGTCACGACCGTGACGCTCAGCGGCACCCTCGACGGCTCCGGCGTCGCCACGGTCAGTACCAACGGGCTGGTCACGGCGGGGGTGTACACCGTCACCGCGACCTACAGCGGGGACGCCAACTACGCCGGCTCCAGCGACACCGACACCCAGACGGTCGGCCAGGCGGCGACCACGACCACGGTCACGTCCGCTCCCGATCCGTCCGTCGTCGGCCAGGCGGTGACGTTCACGGCGACGGTGGCTCCGGTGGCCCCGGGTGCGGGGACGCCGACGGGCACGGTCACGTTCGTCATCAGCGGCGGCCCGACCCTGACCGGCACCCTGTCCGGGGGCACGGCGAGCGTCACCACCAGTGCGCTGGGCGCCGGCCCCCACACGGTCACGGCGACCTACAGCGGCGACGCCAACTTCGCCGGGTCGGTCGGCACGGACACCCAGACCGTCAACCAGGCGGCGACGACGACCACGGTGACGTCGGCTCCCGATCCGTCGGTCTTCGGGCAGTCGGTGACGTTCACGGCGACGGTGGCTCCGGTGGCCCCGGGTGCGGGGACGCCGACGGGCACGGTCACGTTCGTCATCAGCGGCGGCCCGACCCTGACCGGCACCCTGTCCGGCGGCATCGCGACCGTCACGACGAGCGCCTTGAGCGTCGGCTCGCACACGGTCACGGCGACGTACGGCGGTGACGCCAACTTCACGGGCTCCAGCGGTACGGACACCCAGACGGTCGGCCAGGCGGCGACGACCACCACGGTCTCGTCGGCCCCGGACCCCTCCGTGGTCGGGCAGTCGGTGACGTTCACGGCGACGGTGGCTCCGGTGGCCCCGGGCGCGGGGACGCCGTCGGGCACGGTGACGTTCGTGGCGACGGACGGCGTGACGACGGTGACGCTGACCGGGACCCTGAGCGGTGGCACCACCAGCGTGACCACCAACGGCCTGGTGACCGCCGGGACTTACACGGTCACGGCGACCTACAGCGGCGACGCCAACTTCGCCGGGTCGGTCGGCACGGACACCCAGACCGTCGGCCAGGCGGCGACGACGACCACGGTGACGTCGGCTCCCGATCCGTCGGTCTTCGGGCAGTCGGTGACGTTCACGGCGACGGTGGCTCCGGTGGCCCCGGGTGCGGGGACGCCGACGGGCACGGTCACGTTCGTCATCAGCGGCGGCCCGACCCTGACCGGCACCCTGTCCGGCGGCATCGCGACCGTCACGACGAGCGCCTTGAGCGTCGGGACGCACACGGTCACGGCGACGTACGGCGGTGACGCCAACTTCACGGGCTCCAGCGGTACGGACACCCAGACGGTCGGCCAGGCGGCGACGACCACCACGGTCTCGTCGGCCCCGGACCCCTCCGTGGTCGGCGAGTCGGTGACGTTCACGGCGACGGTGGCTCCGGTCGCTCCGGGCGCGGGGACGCCGTCGGGCACGGTGACGTTCGTGGCGACGGACGGCGTGACGACGGTGACGCTGACCGGAACCCTGAGCGGTGGCACCACCAGCGTGACCACCAACGGCCTGGTGACCGCGGGCGCGTACGTCGTCACGGCGACGTACAGCGGCGACGCCGGCTTCACCGGCTCGGTCGGTACGGACACCCAGACGGTCGGGCAGGCGTCGACGACGACCACGGTGACCTCGTCGCCGGACCCGTCCGTCGTCGGTCAGACGGTGACGTTCACGGCCACGGTCGCTCCGGTCGCCCCGGGTGCCGGTACACCGACCGGCACGGTGAACTTCGTGGCGACGGACGGCGTGACGACGGTGACGCTGGCCGGGACCCTCAGCGGCGGTACGACCAGCGTCAGCACCAGCGGCCTGGTGACCGCGGGGGCCTACACCGTCACGGCCACCTACAGCGGTGACGCCAACTTCACGGGCTCCGTCGGCACGGACACCCACACGGTCGGGCAGGCCTCGACGACCACCACGGTGACCTCGTCGCCGGACCCGTCCGTCGTCGGTCAGACGGTGACCTTCACGGCCACCGTGGCGCCGGTCGCGCCGGGGGCGGGCACCCCGACGGGCACGGTGGCGTTCGTGGCCACCGACGGGGTCACCACGGTGACGCTGACCGGGACCCTGAGCGGCGGCACCACCAGCGTCAGCACCAGCGGCCTGGTGACCGCCGGGACGTACACGGTCACGGCGACCTACAGCGGTGACGCCAACTTCGCGGCCTCCAGCGGGACCGACACGCAGACGGTCGGGCAGGCCTCGACGACCACCACGGTGACCTCGTCGCCGGACCCGTCCGTCGTCGGTCAGACGGTGACCTTCACGGCCACCGTGGCGCCGGTCGCGCCGGGGGCGGGCACCCCGACGGGCACGGTGGCGTTCGTGGCGACCGACGGGGTCACCACGGTGACGCTGACCGGGACCCTGAGCGGCGGCACCACCAGCGTCAGCACCAGCGGCCTGGTGACCGCCGGGACGTACTCCGTCACGGCGACCTACAGCGGCGACACCAACTTCAACGGCTCGGTGGGTACGGACACCCAGACGGTGACGGCGGCGGCGACGACCACCACCGTCACCTCGGCCCCGGACCCGTCCGTCGTCGGTCAGACGGTGACCTTCACGGCCACCGTGGCGCCGGTCGCGCCGGGGGCGGGCACCCCGACCGGCACGGTGGCGTTCCTGGTCACCGACGGGGTCACCACGGTGACGCTGACGGGGACGCTCAGCGGCGGCACCACCAGCGTGACCACCAGCGGTCTGGTGACCGCCGGCGTGTACGCGGTCACCGCGACCTACAGCGGTGACGCCAACTTCACGGGCTCCGTCGGCACGGACACCCACACGGTCGGGCAGGCCTCGACGACCACCACGGTGACCTCGGCCCCGGACCCGTCCGTCGTCGGCCAGTCGGTGACCTTCACGGCCACCGTGGCGCCGGTCGCGCCGGGGACAGGCACCCCGACCGGCACGGTCACCTTCGTCATCAGCGGTGGCCCGACGCTGACCGGCACCCTCACCGGAGGGACGACCAGCGTCACCACCAGCGCGCTGAACGCGGGCACCTTCCCCGTCACGGCGACCTACAGCGGCGACACCAACTTCGCGGCCTCCAGCGGCACCGACACCCAGACGGTGACGCCGGCCTCGACGACCACCACCGTCACCTCCTCGCCCGACCCGTCGGTCTTCGGGCAGACGGTGACCTTCACCGCCACGGTTACCCCGGTCCCGCCGGGCGCCGGGACGGTGACCGGCTCGGTCGTCTTCGTCATCGACGGCGGCGGGGGCGGCACACTGACCGGCACCGTCTCCGGCGGCGTCGCGACCGTCACCACCAGCACACTCGACGCCGGTGTCCACAACGTCACCGCGACCTACGGCGGCGACGCCAACTTCAGCGGCTCCAGCGGCACGGACACCCAGACCGTCGGCCAGGCCGCCACGACCATCACGGCCACCTCGTTCCCCGACCCGTCCAACTCCGGCGACAACGTCGCGATCCTCGCGTTCGTCTCGGCGGTGGCGCCGGGCAGCGGCATCCCGACCGGGACGGTCGCCTTCACCGTCACCGACGGCGTGACCACCATCAACCTCACCGGCACGCTCGACGGCTCCGGTGTCGCCGCGGTCAGCACCCCGCTGACCACCGGTGTCTACACCATCACGGCGGTCTACGGAGGTGACGCCAACTTCACCGGCTCGACCGACACCGACACCCAGACGGTCCTCGCGGGCCCCTGATCCGCCGTCCCCCAGCGCACACCCACACTGCCGGGCCGTCCTCTCCCCGAGGGCGGCCCGGCGCCGAGTGGGCCCCGCCCCGGCCCGGCAACCGGCACCGGGCACCCGGTCCGCGGTGCGTCCCCCGCCGGACCGGGACTCCCGCCTTGCGGCGGTCCCACGGGTGCCGTCTACGCTGGCCCCGCTCCAACAGATGTTCACGGGGGAAGGTACGACATGGCAGAGAAGGCACGCCGGCGGCTGCGGTCGAGCACGGTGATACTGGGCGGCATGGGCGCCCTGGCCGCCGCATTGACGTCCTGCGGCTCCGAGCCCGACAAGCGCTGCGTGGACCGCAACAGCTACGACGCCCTCAAGGGCTACCGCATCGTCGACTCCAAGAACTGCTCGGTGGGCGGCAGTTCGTCCTCCGGGAACAGCACCACCGGCTCCGGCGGCAGCGGCAAGGCCGGCCGCGGCGGGCTCGGCAAGAAGCCCGTCGACGGCCAGTGGTACTACGACCCGGACAACGCCGGCGGCAAGTACGCCGACCAGGGCACCTTCAGCAAGACCACGGCCGTCAACCGCGGCGGCTTCGGCTGCTCCGGCTCGGGCGGCCGGCACGGCTCCTACGGCGGCTGAGCGGACCGGAACGGCATGGAACGCCACACCATCGAGCCCCGCCCCGGCTGGCAGCAGACCGTCGAGGCGCAGGGCCTGATCTATCCGCTGACCCGCTACCCGGACGACTCGCTGCGCCCGTACTGGGACGAGAGCGCCTACTACTCCTTCACCCTCCCCGAGGTCGAGGCCCTGGAGGACGTCGTCGAGGAACTGCACGGCATGTGCCTGGCCGCGGCCGCGCACCTCGTCGAGCACGACCGCCTCGCCGACCTCGGCATCGAGGACCCGCGGCTGGCCCGCCTGGTCGCCGAGTCCTGGCGCCGGCGGGACGAACTGCCCTCCCTCTACGGGCGGTTCGACCTGCACTACGACGGCAGCGGCCCGGCCAAGATGCTGGAGTACAACGCCGACACACCGACCTCGCTGGTCGAGGCGGCCAGCCCGCAGTGGTTCTGGATGGAGGAGCGCTTCCCCGGCGCCGACCAGTGGAACTCGCTGCACGAGCGGCTGGTGGCGGCCTGGAAGCGGCAGGCCCCGCTGCTGCCGCCCGGCGCGCCGCTGCACTTCGCGCACTCGGCGGACGACGAGCTCGGCGAGGACCTGATGACCGTCGCCTACCTGGAGGAGACGGCGCAGCAGGCGGGCCTGGAGACGGTCGCCATACCGGTGGAGGAGATCGGCTGGGACCGGCTGTCCGGCCGCTTCGTCGACCAGCGGCTGCGCTTCGTCCGGGCCTGCTTCAAGCTCTACCCGTGGGAGTGGCTGGCCACCGACGACTTCGGCCCGCACGTCCTGGACACCCTCGACAACGGCGGGGGCACCGGCACCACCCTGTGGATCGAGCCCGCCTGGAAGATGCTGCTCTCCAACAAGGCGCTGCTGGCGGTCCTGTGGGAGCTGTACCCCGGGCACCCGAATCTGCTGCCCGCCTATCTCGACGGGCCGCGCGAACTGGCGCACACCTGCGGCTACGCCGCCAAGCCGCTGCTCGGGCGGGAGGGCGCCGGGGTGACCCTGCACGAGCCGGGCGCCGAACCGGTACCGCGCGACCCCGGGGACCCGTGCTGCTACCAGGAGCTGGCGCCGCTGCCGGACTTCGACGGCAACCGGGTGGTGCTCGGCGCCTGGGTCGTCGAGGACGAGGCGGCGGGGCTCGGCATCCGGGAGTCGGCGGGGCCGGTCACCGACGAGTACGCCCGCTTCGTGCCGCATGTGATCCGTTGAGCCGGCGGCCCGGACCCCGGGCGGCCGGCCGGCGCGGCGGGGTCCCCGGGCGGTGGCCGGCGCCGCCATGCGTCGCGGCACCGGCGACTACGCCTGAACGGGCGGCGGGCGGCGGACGGCGGGCGGCGGGTGAGGGACGGACGCCGGGCGGCGGGCGGGCAGCGGGGACGGCGCCGGGAGAGCACGCAGCGCACCCGCAGCAAACGCGGCAGAGGGTCCGGTCCTCCCGCCCGGCGGCCCCTACGCCTCCAGCACGCCCCGCAGTTGTGCGAGCCCCCAGTCCAGGTCCTCCTTGCTGATCACCAGCGGCGGCGCGAGCCGGATGGTGGCGCCGTGGGTGTCCTTGACCAGCACCCCGCGCTCCATCAGCTGCTCGGAGACGTCCCGGCCGGTGCCGCGTGACGGATTGATGTCCACCCCGGCCCACAGTCCGCGGCCGCGCACCGCGTCCACCGCGCCGCCGCCCACCAGCAGCCCCAGCTCGCTGTGCAGATGCTCGCCGAGCTCCCCGGCCTGCTGCTGGAGCTCGCCGGTCCGCAGCATCGCCAGCACCTCCAGCGCCACCGCGCAGGCGAGCGGGTTGCCGCCGAAGGTCGAGCCGTGCTCGCCCGGCGCGAAGACGCCCAGCACCTCACGGGAGGACACCACTGCCGACACCGGCACCACACCGCCGCCCAGCGCCTTGCCCAGCACGTACATGTCGGGGACCACCCCCTCGTGCTCGCAGGCGAAGGTCCGGCCGGTGCGGCCCAGCCCCGACTGGATCTCATCGGCGATGAACAGCACGTTCCGGCTGCGGGTCAGCTCCCGTACGCCCGCCAGATAGCCCGGCGGCGGCACCAGCACCCCCGCCTCGCCCTGGATCGGCTCCAGCAGCACCGCGACCGTGGTGTCGTCGAGGGCGGCCGCCATCGCGGCCAGGTCGCCGTAGGGGACGCTTTCGAAGCCGGGGGTGAACGGGCCGAACCCGGCGCGCGCCTCGGGGTCGGTGGAGAACGAGACGATGGTGGTCGTCCGGCCGTGGAAGTTGTTGTCCGCGACGATGATCTTCGCCCGGCCGTCGGGGACTCCCTTGATGTCGTACCCCCATTTGCGGGCCGTCTTCACCGCCGTCTCGACCGCCTCGGCGCCGGTGTTCATCGGGAGCACCAGCTCCATCCCGCACAGCTCGGCGAGCCGGGTGCAGAACTCGGCGAACCGGTCGTGGTGGAAGGCGCGCGAGGTGAGGGTGACGCGTTCCAGCTGAGCCTTGGCCGCGTCGAGCAGCCGGCGGTTGCCGTGCCCGAAGTTGAGTGCGGAGTACCCGGCGAGCATGTCCAGGTAGCGCCGGCCCTCCACGTCCGTCATCCAGGCGCCCTCGGCCGTGGCCACGACGACGGGCAGCGGGTGGTAGTTGTGCGCGCTGTGGGCCTCGGCGGCGGCGATGCTGCGTTCCGTGGACGTCACCGGTGACTCCGTTCGGTAGGCCGTGGGGCGCGGGCGGTGCCGCGTCCCCTTCCATTGTTGCGCCCCCTCCGGGCCACCGGCCTGCGAAGATCCGCCGGAAGGCGCCGGGGGGTGTCCTAGAATCTCCGGTGCGCACCGCGACTGGCGTACGAGGAAGCAACCTCGAGGAAGCGGTGTGCGGCCACCATCACGAGGTGCCGCCCCGCCTGGGCACCCCGGGACCACGACCGGAACACCGATCGACCGCCCCGGAGGACACCATGTCCCAGTCCCTTCCGCATCCCGCGCTGAGCGCCGCCGACCCCGAACTCGCCGCGCTGGTCGGCGCCGAGGAACAGCTCCAGGCCGACACGCTGCGACTGATCCCCAGCGAGAACTACGTCTCCGCCGCCGTCCTGGAAGCCACCGGCACCGTCCTGCAGAACAAGTACAGCGAGGGGTACGCGGGCCGTCGCTACTACGAAGGCCAGCAGAACATCGACCGCGTCGAGACCCTGGCCGTCGAGCGGGCCAAGGCCGTCTTCGGCGTGGAACACGCCAACGTCCAGCCGTACTCCGGCTCGCCCGCCAACCTCGCCGCCTACCTCGCGTTCGCCGAGCCCGGCGACACCGTGCTGGGGATGGCGCTGCCGATGGGCGGCCACCTCACGCACGGCTGGGGGGTGTCGGCCACCGGCACCTGGTTCCGCGGCGTCCAGTACGGCGTACGCCCCGACACCGCGCTGATCGACTTCGACGAGGTGCGCGACCTCGCCCGCAAGGAACGCCCGAAGATCATCTTCTGTGGGGGCACCGCCGTCCCGCGCACCATCGACTTCGCCGCGTTCGGCGAGATCGCCCGGGAGGTCGACGCCGTCCTGGTCGCCGACATCGCCCATATCGCGGGCCTGATCGCGGGCGGCGCCCACCCGTCGCCCGTACCGCACGCGGACGTCGTCTCCACCACCACCCACAAGACCCTGCGCGGCCCGCGCGGCGCCATGCTGATGTCCCGGGCGACCCACGCCAAGGCCGTCGACAAGGCCGTCTTCCCCGGCCTGCAGGGCGGTCCGCACAACCACACCACCGCCGCCATCGCGGTCGCCCTGCACGAGGCGGCCGCCCCGTCCTTCCGCGACTACGCGCACGCCGTCGTCGCCAACGCCAAGGCGCTCGCCGAGGCGCTGCTGGCCCGCGGCTACGACCTGGTCTCCGGCGGCACCGACAACCACCTGGTGCTGATCGACCTCACCTCGAAGGGGGTGCCGGGCAAGGCCGCGGCGAAGGCCCTGGACCGGGCCGGCATCGTCGTCAACTACAACACCGTCCCCTTCGACCCCCGTAAGCCCTTCGACCCCTCCGGCATCCGCATCGGCACCCCGTCCCTCACCTCCCGCGGGCTGGGGACGGACCGGATGCCGCTGGTCGCCGAGTGGATCGACCGCAGCGTCCGCGCCGCGGCCAAGGGGGACGAGGAGGCGCTGACCGTGATCCGCGGCGAGGTCGCGGACCTGATGGCCGGCTACCCCGCGCCGGGGCTGCCGGTCAACTGACGGCGGCGGGGCCGCGGCTCCGGACGCCCGGCCGGGCCCCTCCGGACAGCGGGCCGGGCCCGTGCGCGAGGCGTCCGGGCCCGTCCCGCGAGCCGCCCCGCCCCCCGGCTCAGCCGGTGAGCCGCACCGGCAGGACGTGGGTGCTGTTGCCGATGAAGCTCGGGTGCGGCGGCAGCTCCGCGTCCGGGACGGCGAGGTCCAGCGCCGGATAGCGGGCGAAGAGGGCCTCCAGGGCGACGGTCGCCTCCAGCCGGGCCAGCGGCGCGCCCAGGCAGTAGTGCGGCCCGTGGCCGAAGGAGAGGTGCCGGGCGGCGGGCCGCCGGGTCACGTCGAACCGGTCCGCGTCGGGGCCGTGGGCGTCCGGATCCCGGCCGGCCGCGGAGTAGGAGGCCAGCATCGGGGTGCCGCGGGGGACGAGCGTGCCGCCGATCTCCAGGTCCCGTACCGGGTAGCGGAACGGGAAGTGGGCGACGGGGCTGTCGTGGCGCAGCGTCTCCTCGACCACGTCGTCCCAGCCGGCCCGCCCGGCGCGGACCAGCTCCAGCTGCCCGCGGTCGGTGCACAGCGCCCGGACCGCGTTGGTGATCAGGTTGAGCGTGGTCTCGTGCCCGGCAATGATCATCAGCAGCAGGGTGCCGACCAGCTCACCGGCGCTCAGCCGGTCGCCGTCCTCCTCCTGCGCGGCGAGCAGCGCGCTGGTCAGATCGTCGCCCGGGTCCGCCCGCCGGGCCTCGGCGACCTGCGTGAGGACGGCGATGATCTCGCGGTGGGCGGCCTGCGCCTCGTCCGCCGTGCCGACGATCAGGTTCGACAGCTCGTGCAGCCGGTCGCGCAACGCGGCGTCCACCCCCAGCAGTTCGCTGATCACGCTCATCGGCAGCGGATAGGCGAAGTGCCGGCGCAGATCCACCGTGCCGTCGGCAGCGGCGGCCGCGGGCAGCCCGTCCAGCAGCCCGGCCGTCAGCTCCGCCACCCGGGGCCGCAGCGCCGCCACCCGCCGCGCGGTGAACGCCTTGGTCACCAGGCCGCGCAGCCGCCGGTGGTCGTCCCCGTCGGCCGTGGTCATGCCGTCGACGGTGGCGAACGTGGCCAGCGGCCAGCCGGGCGGCACGGTGCCGTCGTGCAGGGCGGTGAAGTGGCAGGCGTTCTTGGCGACTTCGGGGTGGGCCAGCACCTCGCGCAGCACCTCGTGGCGGGTGACGGCGACCGCGGGCACGTCCCCGGGCAGCAGCACCGGGACCACCGCCCCGGCCGCCCGCAGCAGCGCATCGGCCGCGGCCCGGCCGGCGCCGCCGGGGGCGAGCCGGTGCGGCGCGCCGCCGGATGGTGCGGGGCAGGCGGCGGCACCGGACGGGGACGGGCGGCGGTCGTCGGTCATCGGCGGTCCTCACAGATCGGGACGGAGATCCGGGGCGGTGCACAGGCCCGCACGGCGCGGACCACGACTCAACTCACCGCCCACGATCCCAGCTCCCGCCCACCCCGAACAGGCCGCCGCCACCCCGCCGCACGGCCGCGGCCGCCCCGTGCGCGCGCCCCTGCCGCGGCTTGCGCCACCATGCGCCCCGGCGCCCTTGCCGACCTGAGACAATCGGTGCCATGGCTCTTGATCGCCCGTCCGTCGCCCACCACCACCCCCAGGGGAATGGCTCCGCCATGCAGCATCGTCCGCGCGTGCTCTCCGGCATTCAGCCCACCGCCGGCTCCTTCCACCTCGGCAACTACCTCGGCGCGGTGCGCCAGTGGGTGGCCATGCAGGAGTCCCACGACGCCTTCTACATGGTGGTCGACCTGCACGCGATCACCGTCCCGCAGGACCCGGCGGAGCTGCGCCGCAACACCCGGGTCGCGGCCGCCCAGCTGCTGGCGGCGGGCCTCGACCCGGAGCGCTGCACGCTCTTCGTCCAGAGCCATGTGCCCGAGCACGCCCAGCTCGCCTGGGTCATGAACTGCGTCACCGGCTTCGGCGAGGCGTCGCGGATGACCCAGTTCAAGGACAAGTCCGCCAAGCAGGGCGCGGAGGGCACGACGGTCGGCCTGTTCACCTATCCGGTGCTGATGGTCGCCGACATCCTCCTCTACCAGGCCGACCAGGTCCCGGTCGGCGAGGACCAGCGCCAGCACCTGGAGCTCACCCGCGACCTCGCGGACCGCTTCAACGGCCGCTTCGGCGACACCTTCACCATCCCCAACGCGTACATCGTCAAGGAGACGGCGAAGATCTTCGATCTTCAGGACCCGTCGATCAAGATGAGCAAGTCCGCCTCCTCGCCCAAGGGCATCGTCGACCTGCTCGACGACCCCAAGGTCACCGCGAAGAAGGTCAAGAGCGCGGTCACGGACACCGACACGGTCATCCGCTTCGACCGCGAGGCCAAGCCGGGCGTCAGCAACCTCCTGTCGATCCTCTCCACGCTCACCGGCACCTCCGTACCGGACCTGGAGCGGTCCTACGAGGGCAAGATGTACGGCGCGCTGAAGACGGACCTCGCCGAGGTGATGGTCGATTTCGTCACACCGTTCCGCAACCGCACCCAGGAATACCTCGACGACCCCGAGACGCTGGACGCGATCTTGGCCAAGGGTGCGGAGAAGGCCCGCGGGGTCGCCGCCGAGACCCTCGCCACCACCTATGACCGGCTCGGATTGCTGCCGGCCAAGCACTGAGGCGACCGTCGGCGCACGGCCCGGAGCAGCCCCGAGGCGGGCCGCCCGGTGCCCCGCGGACGCCACCGGACCAGGGGCCCCCACCCGTGGGGGCTCCTGTGTCTGCTCACAAGACGGCCGAGGACGCTCCCCGCGAAGGGCGCGCACCCGGCACACTAAGAAGGTGCGCGAGCGCGCCGCCCATACGTCAGGAGGGAGAACGCCGTGGGGACCGTAACGCTGGGCGTTTCGATCGCGGTCCCGGAGCCGTACGGCAGCTTCCTCCAGAGGAAGCGCGAGGGCTTCGGGGACCTGGCCGCACCCGGCATCCCCACGCACATCACCCTCCTCCCGCCGACGGAGGTCCGCACCGAAGCGCTGCCCGGCATCGAACGCCACCTCGCCGAGGTCGCGGCCGGCTGCCGCCCCTTCCCGCTGCGCCTCGAAGGCACCGGAACCTTCCGGCCGCTCTCCCCGGTCGTCTACGTCAAGGTCACCGAGGGCGTGACGGGCTGCACCGCCCTCCAGGCCCGGATCCGCGCCGCGTCCGGCCCCTGCGCACGGGAGCTGCAGTTCCCCTACCACCCGCACGTGACGGTCGCCCACGGCACCGACGAGGCCTCCATGGACCGCGCCCAGGCCGGCCTCAGGGACTTCTGCGCGACCTGGACGATAAGCGGCTTCGCGCTCTACGAGCAGGGCCCGGACGCCGTGTGGCGGCTGGAGCAGGAGTACCCCTTCGGGCCGCAGACCGCCGCCGTCCCGCGCCAGGCCGTCGACCTCTCCCGGCCGCCGGCCCCGTCCTGCTGAGCGGCGCCGGCCGCCCGCCGAGCTGACCGCCGCCGCCCCGCGCACGGGGCGGCCGGCCCCGTCGCCCGCGGCCGTCGGCCCGGGGAAAGGGCCCCGTCGCCCGTAGTGGCTGCTGCGGCGCCCCCCCGCTCCCGTACGGCATGCCCCCCGGCCGGATACCCGGAGGTCAGGGCGCGTCTTTCCGATCGGCCCGGGCAGCCGCCTGACATCCTGCACACACCGGCGGGCACAAGGTCACCAGGGCAACGGACGCCTGGGACCGCACGAGGGGAACGCCATGGACTGGTTGGGCAAACTGCCGGTGATCGGACCGGCCGTCAGCTGGCTGATGACCACGCACCTCTGGCACGCCTACGAGCGGATGCTCCGGGTCCACTGGACCAGGCTCGCCGCCGCGATCACCTTCACCAGCTTCGTCGCGCTCTTCCCGCTGCTCACCGTCGCCGCCGCGATCGGCGCCGCGCTGCTCAGCGACGCCCGGCTGCACACCCTGGAAGACAAGATCGCCGAGCAGCTCCCCGGCATCTCGGGACAGCTCGACATCGCCGCACTCGTCGACAACGCCACCACCATCGGCCTGGTCGCCGGGGCCGCGCTGCTGCTCACCGGCATCGGCTGGGTCGAGTCGCTGCGCGACTGCCTGCGCGCCGTATGGGAGAAGGACAACGAGAAGGCCAACTTCTTCCTCGGCAAGCTCCGCGACGGCGTCCTGCTGCTCGGCGTCGGCGGCGTCGCCGTGCTCTCCCTCGCCTGCTCGACCTTCGCCGGCGCCGCGGTGGGCAAGGTGGCCGAGGCGATCGGCCTTCCGGAGAACGGCATCGGCAGCATCCTGCTCTCGGCCGCCGGGTTCGTCATCGCCGTCCTCGCGGACTTCCTGCTGCTCGCCTACATACTGACCAGGCTCCCCGGCGTGCACCCGCCGCGCCGCGCCGTCGTGATCGCCGGCCTCCTCGGCGCCGTCGGCTTCGAACTGCTGAAGCTGCTGCTCAGCGGCTATCTCCAGGGCGTCGCTTCGCGCAGCATGTACGGCGCCTTCGGCACCCCGATCGCACTCCTGCTGTGGATCAACTTCACCGCCAAGCTCCTGGTGTACTGCGCCTCCTGGACAGCCACGGAGGGGGAGGAGCGCGAGAAGGACACGGAGCTCAAGGTGCCGGACGGGCCGGACGGGCCCGAGCGACCGGAGGGACGGGAAGTGCCGGACGGGCCGGAGGGGCGGGACGAGCCGCAGCGGCCGGAGGGACGGGACCGCCCCCGGGCGGCCTGACACCGGCCGCCGTCGGGGCTCGTACGGGGGCTCCACGCGGCCGGTCCGCCCGCGCCCGTCAACGCCCGCCCGCGGCCCGTGAGCGCCGCCCTCGCCGCGCCTTCCGCGTCCTTTGCTCCCTCCGCGCCTTCGGTGTCCCCCCGCTCGCCCGGCTCACTCGCTCACTTCCGGGGCCGACGGCCCCGCACCCGCTCCGGCAGCGGCCGGCGCCGGTGGACGGCGAACGCCACGACGCCCAACACCGCCAGTACGGCGCTGGCGATGCCCACCGCGGTCCAGGCGCCGTCCGCGCCGCCGGTGCCGTTCAGCGCGGCCTGGGTGCTCTTGTGCGCGTCCTTGCCCTTGCCCTTGGCGTTCACGGCGCCGGTGCCGTCGTCCTCGCTCCGGGGGCCGACGAGCCGGCCGACCGGGTCCACCTTGTCGGCCGCGGCGAAGCCCCAGTCGAGCAGCCTGGCGGCCTCCCGGTAGGCCTCGTTGTGCTCCTTCTTCTCCGGGTTCATGACCGTGACGAGGAGCTTGCGGTCGCCGCGCTGGGCCACGCCGGTGAACGTCGACCCCGCGTTGGTGGTGGAACCGTTCTTCACCCCCGCGATCCCCGGGTACGGCTTGAGGTCGTAATCGCCGCTGAGCAGCCGGTTGGTGTTCTGGATGCCGAACGACGCCCGCTTGCCGCCCTTGCCCTTGTCGCCGGGGAACTGCGCGCTGGCCGTCGAGCAGTACTCGCGGAAGTCGGCGTTCTGCAGCCCCGACCGGGCGAACAGGCTCAGGTCGTACGCGCTGGAGACCTGGCCCGGCGCGTCATAGCCGTCCGGGGTCACCACATGGGTGTCGTTGGCGTTCAGTTCCTTCGCGTGCTTCTGCATCTGCCTGACGGTGGCCTCGGTGCCGCCGTTCATCGCCGAGAGCGTGTGCACCGCGTCGTTGCCGGACCGCAGGAAGACGCCCAGCCACAGGTCGTGGACCGTGTAGCTCAGGTTCTCCTTTATCCCCACGAGGCTGCTGCCGGCGCCCATTCCCGCCAGGTCGGCGGGCTTGACCGTGTGCTTCTCGTCCTTGGGGAACTTCGGCAGCACCGTGTCGGCGAACAGCATCTTCAGCGTGCTGGCGGGCGCGAGCTGCCAGTGCGGGTTCTTGGCGGCCAGCACCTTGCCGGAGGCCGCGTCGGAGACGATCCACGAGCGGGCGGTGAGCTGGTCCGGCCCCGGCAGTTTCGGGGCGCCGGGCCGCGGCGCCACCTGGACGCCGGGCGTGCCCAGCCGGTCCCCGCCGATCTGCGACATCTTCGCCGGCGGCGCGGGAGTCTTGGGATCGGCGTGTGCGGTGCCGGCCAGCAGCGGGGAGGCCAGCAGTCCGGAGGCGGCCAGCGCGGCGGCGGTGCGCAGGGGGAAGCCGGTGCGCGCCGCACGGCCGGGCGCGGCCGGGGCGGTCGACGCGGCCGGGGCAGCCGATGCGGTCGGATCGGTGGAAGCCGTGGAAGCACAGAAGGTCGTCGGCACGTCGGTGAACGTACCCGTCTTTGTCCGGGGCGCCGACAGCACCCCACGGAAGAGTGCCCCTGCCGACCGCCGGATGGAGCCGCTGCCCATACTGGGATGTATGAAGCTCTCCCGCCCCGTGTCCTGGTTCCTGCTCGCCTTCGGGGTGTGGAGCTGGTTCATCTGGATCACTTTCGTCAAAAACCTCTGGAAGGACGGGAGCGGCCTCGCCTTCGATGCTGCGGGTGACCCGACTGCCTACTTCTGGGTGCATCTGGCGCTCGCGGTGGCTTCCTTTCTCTTGGGGACGGCCATCGGCGTGATCGGGTTCCGTGGCGTACGGGCCCTGCGCCGCGAGACCGCCCAGGGCACGTCCGACCAGCCCCCCGCCCCCACCTCGTCCGGCTCCTGACCCACGGGCACGGGGAGACGCCGTGATCTTCGCCCTGATCGTGATCCCGGTCCTCGGACTGTTCTTCGGCGTGCACCGCTACCTGTGGTGCCGACTCGTCCGCGACACCACCGCACCCGGCAGCCGGCCCCGCCGCGCGGGCACCGCCGCCGCCTTCGTCCTCCCCCTGACCACCCTCGCCGCCCTGCTGGCCGGCCGGGCCGGCGCGCCCTTCCCCCTCCAGCAGGCACTCGCCTGGCCCGGCTACCTCTGGCTGGCGATGGTGCTCTACCTCACCCTGGCGCTGCTGGCGGGGGAGGCGGTCCGGGCGGTGGGCCTACGCCTCCTCCGCACCCGCGAGCCGGACGGAGCGCCCCCGCCGCCGGCCGCCTCGCAGGCACCCGCCCCGCCCACGGCTGCCCCGCCGACCGACGCCCGGCCGGCGCCCGCACCCTCCGCCGACCGCGACCCGTCGCCCCCTCCGACCCCCTCCCCGTCGTCCCCTCCGGCCCCCTCCCCGTCGCCCCCTCCGACCCCCTCCCCGTCGTCCCCTCCGCCTTCCCCTTCGCCCTCCCCCTCCCCGTCGCCCACGCTCCTCCCGCCCGGCACCCCTGCCCTGCCACCGCCCGCTGTGCCGCCCCGCCGGCTCTTCCTCGCCCGGGCGGTCGCCGCGGGCGCGTCGCTCGCCGCCACGGCCGCCGTCGGCTACGGCACCGCGACCACGCTCGGCGGACCGGTCGTGAAGCGGGTCACCGTCCCCCTGGCCAAACTGCCGCGCCGCGCCCACGGGTTCCGTATCGCCGTCGTCAGCGACATCCATCTGGGCCCGATCCTCGGCCGCGCCCACACCCGGCGGGTCGTCGAGACCATCAACCGCACCGACCCCGACCTGGTGGCCATCGTCGGCGACCTGGTCGACGGCAGCGTCGCCGACCTCGCCCCGGCCGCCGAACCCCTGCGCGGCCTCCGCTCCCGCCACGGCGCCTACTTCGTCACCGGCAACCACGAGTACTACTCCGGCGCCGGCTCCTGGGTCGACCACGTAAGGGAGTTGGGCATCCACCCGCTGGAGAACGCCCGCACCGAACTGCCCGGCTTCGACCTCGCCGGCGTCAACGACGTCACGGGCCAGACCGAACAGGCGGGCCCGGACTACGACCGGGCCCTGTCCGGCCGGGACCCGTCCCGCGCCGTCGTCCTGATGGCCCACCAGCCGGTCACCATCCACGACACCGTGCGGTTCGGCGTGGACCTCCAGCTCTCCGGCCACACCCACGGCGGCCAGATGTGGCCCTTCACCTACCTCGCCGCCGCCACCAACCCCACCGTCGCCGGCCTGGAGCGCTACGGCGACACCCAGCTCTACGTCACCCGCGGCGCCGGCGCCTGGGGACCCCCGGTACGCCTGGGCGCACCACCGGACGTGACGGTGGTGGAACTGGCTTCGCTGCGGGCGTGATCGTTACGGTGATCATCGAATGGATCGGTTGCGCCGTGAAGGTAACAACCCCTCTACAAAGTGCGGCGCCATCCAGCGTTAATCCGGACAGATGCCGACATTCGATCTTGCAGTGGCAGTGGCCAACTCCCTAGTATTTATTGACTTCATATTGTCCCTGGCGTGACGGCTCTGCAGGGCAGTGCGAGCGGGGCGATCGGGGAACGGGGAGAGCGGTAATGAGCGAGCGGTTCAAGGTCGATCTCGACGAACTGGATGGCGTGGTGCGCCAGCTCCGGCGCCTTCGGGCCGATATGGATGAACCCAGCCAGAAGGTGAAATACAGCACGACGATCCCGAAGTCGGCATTCGGCGTCGATTTCCTGGAGGCGGGGAGCCTCGCCCAGGCCCATGACGGCATGCAGGAGTACATGTCGCAGGTCATCAATGCGCTCCAGGACCTCATCCACAAGTTCGGTGAGAAGACGGAAGCCAGCCGGGGCGCGTACGAGGACCAGGAGCACGAGACGAAGACGTCGATGAACGGCTGAGCGGGCCGCTGGACGCACGGACGAGAGATGGAGCAGAGATGAAGGGGGGCCTGCATGGTTGACGCCAAGCAGGAGTACGACAACGCCAAGGCGATGGAGCAGCAGCGCAAGAACCACGAACGGGAAGAGCGGCTGAAGTCGTTCAAGGGGCAGCATCTGACCCCCCGTTCGCCCTCCGACTTCCATCACCACGGCATCAACGCACTCCGCGCAATGATCGCCAACGCCAACCCCGAGGCGATCGAGACCTCCGGCCAGCACTGGCGCGCCTCCGCCGACCGGCTCGCCGGCCAGGACGGCCAGGGCGGCATCCGCAAGGGCTTCATGGACGCCGTCGATCACGCCACCGCGCACTGGGAGGGCTCGGCCGCCGAGGCGTTCCGCAGGGAAGCCGGCAAGGTCCTGGAAAAGATCGACCGGACCTACCAGCACTCCCGCAACGTCGAGTCCACGCTCATCGGTTCGCGCTCCTCGGGCCCCGAGGTCGGTGTCGCGCACAACCTGCGCCAGGCCAAGCAGACCATGTCCAAGATCCATGACCCGGGCCTCGTGGACCGGGCCACGGACGACAGCGGCGACGACAGCCAGTTCAAGCGGGACATGCAGAACCCGAAGATGGACACCCGCATGGCGCTGGAGCTCAACCGGGGCAACCTGTCCCTGAGCAAGGAGCGTCAGGTCGAGGCGGTCGTCGTCATGGACGAACTGGCGGCGCATTACGAGGGGCACGGCAAGCGGCTCAACGAGGGGATCGAGCCGGGCGGCCCCGGGGACGACTGGCCGAAACCCCCGTCCTCCTCCCCGCCGCCGCCTCCCGTGCGGATGCCGGTGATCGGCGGCACCCACCCGAAGAAGTCGTCGTGCGCCTCGGACACGCCCAACGGTGCGGGCGGCCACGCCGTTCCGAAGGGCTTCGACAGCCCCCACCATGTGACGCGGCCCGAGGTGCCGGTGACGACGGGGCTGGACGGCGTGCAGGGCGGCACCCTCGCTCCGTCGACGGGTCCCGGTGCCATCAACGGCGGGATGACCGGCGGCAGTCACGGTGTGTCCGGCGGTACCGGCGGCGGCTTCCCCGGTGGTGCTCTGGGGCCCGGGGCCATCGGCGCGGCGGGTGCCCTCGGCGCCGGCGGTATGCGCGGCGGTGGCGGTATGCGCGGTGGCGGTATGCCGGGCGCCGGGCTCGGCGCGGGCAAGGCGGGCGCCGCGGGCGCGGCCGGCCGCGGCGGTCCGCAGGCACGCACCCGCGGCGGACTGATCGGCAAGCCGGGCGGCCCGGCGGGCGGCGCCAAGCAGGGCGGTTCCGGGCTGCACCGCAGCCGCGGCGGCAACCAGGCCGGTATGGCAGGTGCTGCCGGGGCGAAGGGCAAGGGCAAGGGGGACAAGGAGCGCACCACCGGACAGCGCCCCGACTACCTCGTCGAGGACGAGGAGACCTGGACCACGCAACGTAATGTGGCCCCTCGCGTCATCGAGTGAGGCGGCGATAACGTCGCCTGCGGCCCCTTGAGGCAAAGGCCCCGCACCCGGGTGTGCGGGGCCTTTCCTCAGACGGAACAATGCCGCCCGGACAGCACAGCAAGAAGGAGCGAAGGATGAGGGTCACCCGAACACTGCGCGCGACGGTGGGTGCTGCGCTGACCGGAGCGCTGCTGCTGGCCGCGGGCGGGACGGCCTCCGCAGACCAGGTGCGCAAGGATCTGTGGCCGTTGGAGGCATTCGGGGCCCAGCAGCTCTGGAAGGACGCCACCGGCAAGGGCGTGACGGTCGCCGTGCTCGACAGCGGTTTCCGCACGACCCACCAGGACCTGAAGGGGCAGTTCCTTCCCGGGCCGGACTTCGGAAAGGCGACGGAAGCCGAGGGCGCCAAGCACCTTTCCGGTCATGAGGACATCCGGGACCACGGCACCGCCATGGCAGGGATCATCGCGGGGCACGGACACGGCCCGAACGGTTCCGAAGGCGTCAAGGGGCTGGCACCGGACGCGAAGATCCTTCCCGTCCCGGAGTACAAAAACAGCGGACAGGCCACCCGGTGGGCCGTGGACCACGGTGCGGACGTCATCAACATGTCCTATGGCGGGGACATGGAAGGCGACACGTGCGAGTCCATCCAGTACGCCCTTCAGAAGGGCGCCGTGGTGGTGGCGGCCGCGGGCAACGACGGCTGGTCCCGGAAGAGCTACCCGGTGGGCTGCAAGGGGGCGATCGGCGTCGGCTCGGTCAACGAGTACGGCGAAGCCTCCGACGACAACAACTACAACTCGGACATGGATCTGCTCGCCCCCGGTGTGAAGGTCCCCGTGGCGATGGGCAAGAGCGACTCCGACTACCGCACGTCCGCCGACGGCAGTTCGGCCGCCACCGCCTACGTCTCCGCGGCCGCGGCCCTCCTCAAGCAGAAGTTCCCCGACCTCACGCCGGGCCAGATCGCCAACCGTCTGGTGAAGACCGCCGGACTGGCGCAGGCCGAAAAGGACAAGCACCTCAAGCTGCCCGACGCCCACTACGGCTACGGCTTCATCCAGCCCGGTCCGGCCCTGCGGCGCGACATCCCGGCCGGCCCGGCACAGGGCCCGCTGCCGATGCCCGACGCCAAGGACTCCACCCAGAACGCCGCCGGCCAGAACTTCGACCCCGACCCGCCCATGGGCGGCAAGCAGGCCATGATGCTCTACGGAGGTATCGGCCTCGGCGTGGTCGTCGTCGCCGGCATCATCATCGGCATCGTGGTCTCCGTCCGCCGCCGCAACAACCCCCGCAACCAGGCCTGGGGCTGAGCCAGGAGGGCGTCCCTGCGCCCCCGGCAGCGGGAAATTCGGGAGACGTGGCCCCGGGGCGCTGTTAGCTTCCCAGATCATGGACCCCGTTGGTGAAAAAGCGATACGTGCCTCCTTTGTGAATTGTTCGAAGGGGGAGGCGAGCAGACTCCATCTGCCGGTGGGGCTGGCCGAACTCCCCTGGGGCGAGCTGGATTTTCTGGGCTGGCGTGATCCGGGGGCGCCGGACCGGAGCTACCTGGTGGCGCCGCGCGGCGAGGGGCTCATCGGGGTGACGCTGCGGGTGCCGCAGGGCGTACGGCGGAGCTTTACGAAGACGACGGTGTGCTCGGTCTGTGTGACCGGGCATCCGGGATCCGGCGTCAGCCTGCTGGCCGCGCGCCGTGCCGGTCCCTCGGGGCGGCAGGGGAACACGGTCGGGACGTATCTGTGTGCCGATCTCGCCTGCTCCCTCTATGTGCGGGGCCGCAAGAAGTCCCAGCTCGCCGGGCGGCACGAGGAGACGCTGCCGGTGGAGGAGCGGATCGCTCGTACCGTGCGGAACCTGGATGCCTTTTTGGACAAGGTCCTTGAGGGCGAGCGGTAGCAGACCGGAGCGGATCGTGAGCCGGAGGGGGAGCGGGGTGTCCGCTGCCCCTCGTGCCTTGGCGGTCGATGCCACGGTCTGGCGATGACACCTTCCTGCGCAGACGACGACCGCACGGCTGCGTCTCATGCGCCAGCGTCTCCTGCGAGGAGGCGGGCGAAGCCCCGGGCCGAAGTGAGGCGTCGGGCCAAGGTCCCGAGCCGTCCGCTCCCGCCGGAAGGTCCAGGCCACCCCCCCCCCGATACAGCCCCCCATCGCCTCCCTCAGACCCCCCAACTCCCCTGCCCCACAAGCCCCCTGTCCCACAAAACCCTCAATGCTACCCACCGGTTCCGCTTGCCACCGTCCAGGCGTCGGACAGATCCTCGTGTCCACGCCGCCGGGGCAGTGGCGGCGCAGGAGCAGCAGGAGCAGGGGGACGATGTGCTGCGAGTGCACTTCACCGCGCAGGATCTGGCGCGTACGCGCGTGGCCGACGGGGCCGATCCGCTCTGGGAGACCGTGCTGAGCCTGCACGCCCTGCGGGAGAGCCGGGGCGATCCGGCGCTGGCGGCTTGGCGGCAGCACGCCGTACGGCACGGGCCGGGGCCGCTGCGGACGCTGTTCGCGCTGGTCCCGCCCTACGGCTACTTCCCGGACTTCCTCACGCCGTCCGCGTCCCAGTACGGGGTCGAGCCGGGTCTGGAGGCCGTGATGAGCACCCCGCGGCAGCGGCTGCGGACCGAGGTGACGCGGCTGTCGGGGCACCGGGCGCTGCCGGGGTGGGCGCGCGGCATCGGCGAGGGCGAGCCGGCCGCACTGCGCCGGCTCGCGCGCAGCCTGCGGACGTACCACCATCTGGCGGTGGCGCCGTCCTGGTCGCGGATCGCCCAACGGGTGGGCGCGGACCGGGAGTTGCGCAGGCACGCGCTGGCGCAGTCCGGGGTGGAGGCGATGCTGCGGACGTTCGGGGCGCCGATGCGCTGGCGGCCGCCGGTGCTGGAGGTCGGCTATCCGGTGGAGCGGGAGCTGCACCTGCAGGGGCGGGGGCTGGTCTTCGTCCCCTCGTACTTCTGCTGTGACCACCCGCTGGCGCTGGTGGACGACGCGCTGCCGCCGGTGCTGGTGTACCCGGCGCGGGAGACGGCGGACGGACAGGCCGAAGGGCCCCGCCTCCGGGGATACGGAGGCGAGGCCCTTCGGGACGTACCGGCTCTGCTCGGCGGCCGGGTCGGGACCCGGATCGCCGCAGGGCTCAGAAGCGGCGGGTGATCAGTGCCCGCTTGACTTCCTGGATGGCCTTGGTGACCTCGATACCGCGCGGGCAGGCGTCCGTGCAGTTGAAGGTCGTCCGGCAGCGCCAGACGCCGTCCTTGTCGTTGAGGATCTCGAGCCGCTGCTCGCCGCCCTCGTCGCGCGAGTCGAAGATGAAGCGGTGCGCGTTGACGATCGCCGCCGGGCCGAAGTACTGGCCGTCGTTCCAGAACACCGGGCACGAGGACGTGCAGGCGGCGCACAGGATGCACTTGGTGGTGTCGTCGAAGCGCTCGCGGTCCTCGGCGGACTGGCGCCGCTCACGGGTCGGCTCGTTGCCGGTCGTGATGAGGAACGGCATCACGTCCCGGTACGCCTGGAAGAAGGGCTCCATGTCGACGACAAGGTCCTTCAGCACCGTGAGGCCCTTGATGGCCTCGACGGTGATCGGCTTCTCGGGGTTGATGTCCTTGATCAGCGTCTTGCAGGCGAGGCGGTTGCGGCCGTTGATGCGCATGGCGTCCGAGCCGCAGATGCCGTGGGCGCAGGAGCGGCGGAAGGTCAGCGTCCCGTCCAGCTCCCACTTGATCTTGTGGAGGGCGTCCAGGACGCGCTCCTTGGGGTCGATCTCCAGCTGGAAGTCCTCCCAGCCGGCCTCGTCCGAGATCTCCGGGTTGAACCGGCGGATCCGGAAGGTGACCGTGATCAGGTGCGAAGCGCCGTCCTCGGCCGCGTCCAGCGCCGCGGAGTGCTTGTCGAGAGTCGGGGTGCTCATCAGTACTTACGCTCCATCGGCTGGTAGCGGGTCTGCACGACCGGCTTGTAGTCGAGGCGGATCGACTCTGCGCCGTCTGCGCCCACCTCGCGGTACGCCATGGTGTGCCGCATGAAGTTGACGTCGTCGCGGTTGGGGTAGTCCTCGCGGTAGTGACCGCCGCGGGACTCCTTGCGGGCCAGCGCAGAGACCGCCATGACCTCGGCCAGGTCGAGCAGGTTGCCCAGCTCGATGGCCTCCAGCAGGTCGGTGTTGAACCGCTTGCCCTTGTCCTGGACGGACACGTTCAGGTAGCGCTCGCGCAGCTCGCCGATCTTCTCGACCGCGGTCTTGATCGTCTGCTCGGTGCGGAACACCATCACATTGGCGTCCATGCACTCCTGCAGCTCCTTGCGGATCTCGGTGACCCGCTCGGTGCCGTTGGAGTTGCGCAGCCGCTCGACCTGGTCGAGGACCTGCCTCGCCGGGTCCTCGGGGAGCTCGACGAAGTCGGCCGTGGCCGAGTACTCCGCCGCCGTGATGCCGGCCCGGCGCCCGAAGACGTTGATGTCCAGGAGCGAGTTGGTGCCCAGGCGGTTGGCGCCGTGCACGGAGACACAGGCCACCTCGCCGGCGGCGTACAGGCCCGGCACGACGGTGGTGTTGTCGGCCAGCACCTCGCCCTCGACGTTGGTCGGGATGCCGCCCATGGCGTAGTGCGCGGTCGGCTGGATCGGGATCGGGTCCGTGTAGGGCTCGATGCCGAGGTAGGTCCGCGCGAACTCGGTGATGTCCGGGAGCTTGGCGTCCAGCTGCTCCGGCGGCAGGTGGGTGAGGTCCAGGTAGACGTGGTCGCCGTCGGGACCGCAGCCGCGGCCCTCGCGGATCTCCGTGTAGATGGAGCGCGAGACGACGTCACGCGAGGCGAGGTCCTTCATGACGGGCGCGTACTTCTCCATGAAGCGCTCGCCGTCCTTGTTGCGGAGGATGCCGCCCTCACCACGGGCGCCCTCCGTCAGCAGGATGCCCATGCGCCAGATGCCCGTCGGGTGGAACTGGAAGAACTCCATGTCCTCCAGGGGCAGCCCGCGGCGGTAGGCCGCGGCCTGGCCGTCACCGGTCAGGGTGTGCGCGTTGGAGGTCACCTTGAAGAACTTGCCGGTGCCGCCGGACGCGAAGATGATCGACTTCGCCTGGAAGACGTGCACCTCGCCGGTGGCCAGCTCGTACGCCACGACGCCCGCGGACTTCTTGACGCCGTCGACGTCCTGGAGCAGCAGGTCGAGCACGTAGAACTCGTTGAAGAACTCCACGCCCTCCTTGACGCAGTTCTGGTACAGCGTCTGGAGGATCATGTGGCCGGTGCGGTCCGAGGCGTAGCAGGACCGGCGGACCGGGGCCTCACCGTGGTTACGGGAGTGACCGCCGAAGCGGCGCTGGTCGATCGTGCCGTCCGGCGTGCGGTTGAACGGCAGGCCCATCTTCTCCAGGTCGAGGACCGAGTCGATGGCCTCCTTCGCGAGGATCTCGGCGGCGTCCTGGTCGACCAGGTAGTCGCCACCCTTGATCGTGTCGAAGGTGTGCCACTCCCAGTTGTCCTCCTCGACGTTCGCGAGGGCGGCGGCCATACCGCCCTGGGCGGCGCCGGTGTGGGAGCGGGTCGGGTAGAGCTTCGTCAGGACCGCGGTGCGGCTGCGCTTGGTCGACTCGATGGCCGCGCGCATGCCCGCGCCACCGGCGCCGACGATGACGGTGTCGTACTTGTGGATCTTCATGGTTCCAGTCAGCCCCGGCCTTAGGAGATGTTCGGGTCGAAGGTGAAGATCACCAGCGTGCCCAGAAGGACGGTGAACACCGTCGCGGTGTACAGCAGCATCTTCAGCCAGAAGCGGGTGTTGTCCCGCTGCGCGTAGTCGTTGATGACCGTGCGCAGGCCGTTGGCGCCGTGCAGCATGGCGAGCCACAGCATCAGCAGGTCCCAGACCTGCCAGAACGGCGAGGCCCAGCGGCCGGCCACGAACGCGAAGCCGATCTTGGAGACGCCGCCGTCGAGGACCAGCTGGATCAGCAGGTGGCCCAGGACCAGGACGACCAGCACGATGCCGGACAGCCGCATGAACAGCCAGGCCTGCAGCTCGAAGTTGCCCCGGGACGCACGCCCGGTCTTCTTCGTGCGCTTGCGCGGCGCCTCGATGACCGGAGCCGGGTGGTCCACGTCATAGAGCGAGACGCCGTCGGACGCGCCCGCCGCGGTGGTACCTGCGGAGGTGGTTTCAGCAGACATCTCGCGTCAGCTCCCGAACAGCGTGCGCAGGGTGTGCTGCAGCACGGGGTAGAAGGCACCGGCCATCAGTACGACCCAGACGCCGACAACGGTCCACAGCATCTGCTTCTGGTACTTCGGGCCCTTCGACCAGAAGTCCACGGCGATGACGCGCAGGCCGTTGAGCGCGTGGAAGAGGATGGCGGCCACCAGGCCGTACTCCATCACATTGACGATCGGCGTCTTGTAAGTCGCCACGACGTTGTCGTACGCCTCGGGGGAGACGCGTACGAGAGCGGTGTCGAGGACGTGTACGAACAGGAAGAAGAAGATGAGGACGCCGGTGACTCGGTGAGCCACCCAGGACCACATGCCTTCCCGGCCGCGGTACAGCGTTCCAGCCGGCACGGAATAGCCCTCCGGGAGCGGGGATTGGGGCGCCAGCCGGCTTCTCTGTCGGTCGGGCCCGGCCGGGTACGGTCCACCGGCCGCTCGTCATCGTATCGACGAGCTGTCGGTTCCTCGCGCGGGGGTCCTTAGGTGTGATCAAACAGGCACCAACGGGCTATCACACAAGCGGAAACCGGGGCCATACCGGGCAAAAGCCGCGGTTCGCTACGGTCCGGCGCTCAGCAGCCGCGCCAGCCGGCCGCGGGCCAGCCGCCGCAGCTCGTCCGCCGCGACCGCCCGCTCCTCGTCCGGTTCGTTGCCCAGCCGGGTGCGGAGGGCGGAGAGCACCTGGTCGAGCAGCTCGTCGTCGCGGTAGCCGTCCAGGCAGATGACGAAGACATGACGGAATCGCCGTTCGTACTCGGCGTGGGCGGCGCGCAGCGCGGTGTGGGCGGCGAGGGTGCCGGGCCCGCGGGCGCCGACGAGCGGCTGCGGGGAGAGGGACTCCTCGGCGAGCGCCTCGTCCAGCTCGGCCGCGGTCAGGTCGTAGCAGGCCTCGTCCGCGGCGGCGAGCAGGGACTCCGGATCCGGGTACGGGCGGTGCGCGGCCACCCGCTCGGCCCAGCGGCGGCTGCCGCAGCAGCTCAGGAGCGCCGTCAGGGTGTCGCCGCGGGTGAGGGCGTTGAAGCGGGCGAGCCCGAGCTCCTCGCGGCGGGGGCGGGGCAGGGCGGAGCCGGCGGCCCGTGAAGATATGCCGCACCACGGGGGCTGCGGCAGTGGCAGCGTCGTCGGCCGGGCGGCCGGGGTGTCACCGGACAGCGTGGGCTCCTCGGACGGGTGCGAATGGATCGGTTCGACGGGTGCGGGACGGGCGACTGAAGGAAGCTGGGGGAAGCGGACCCGAGCCGGGACGCGCAGGAAGCGGTGGTGGGTGTGACGGTGGTGCGTGTGACACGGCGCCCCGGTGGTATCCGGCGGTTCCGGGAGGCCCTGTGAAGGGGGTGACGACTGGAACCGCCACGCTAACGATGCTTGTCGTTCGCTGTCCGATGGATGCGCGAATTTCACCCGGATGAGAGAGCTTTCGTGCGTTCGGTGGACGACCGGCTCCGCACACCTGGCAATACCTTCGCCCCGAAAAGTGAGGATTGCACGATGTCGAATCCGATGCGGCCGCCGCGCGCCCCGCGGCCCTCGGCCTCCCCGCGCCCCCTGATGACGCCGGCGACGCGCACGGGCCCCGCGGCCCGCGCCGCCCTTCCGGCTGCGGCGCTCGCCGGTGCGCTGCTGCTCGCCGGCTGCTCCGGCAGCGCCGACACCGAGCCGCCCGGGAGCACCAGCGCCAAGATGAACCCCTCGCCCGCCGCCACCCCCAGCTGGGCGCCGGTGACCGGAAAGCCGCAGGTCGTCCCGGCCGTCCGCGAGTTCCGCCAGGCCGACGGGCGCGGCTGGCGCCCGTCCAAGGGGGCCCGTGTGGTGGTGCCGGCCGGCGAGAAGAGCAATGTCGCCGACGAGGCCCAGCGGATGGCCAACGACCTCGGCCTCGGCCTCGTCTACGGCGACCAGGAGGTACGGCCCGGCGACGTCGAGGTGAAGCTGACGGGGAAGAACGGCGACAACAACGTCCCCGTCAAGAGCGCCGCCGACGAGGCCTACACCCTCACCGCCTCCGGGACCAAGCTCACCCTCACGGCCCCCACCGACGCCGGAATCTTCTACGGCACCCGCACCGTCAAGCAGGCCGTCCGCGCCGCGGGCGGGCTCCCCGAGGGCACCATCGAGGACCGGCCCGACCGCCCGCAGCGCGGCATGTCGCTGGACAACGCCCGCAAGCCGTTCACCCAGAACTGGATCGAGGCCCGGCTGCGGGAGATCGCCGACCTCAAGCTCAACCAGTTCCAGCTGCACTTCTCCGACGACCAGGGCTTCCGCATCCAGAGCGACACCCACCCCGAGATCGTCTCCCCCGACCACCTCACCAAGGCCCAGGTCCGCCAGATCATCGCGCTCGCGCGCACCCTGCACATCTCCGTCGTCCCGGAGCTGGACTCGCCCGGCCACCTCGGCGCCGTCCTCGACCACTATCCCGATCTGCAGCTGCGCAATGTCCGGGGCCGGGTGATCCCGGGCGCGATCGACATCTCCAACCCCAAGTCGGCCCCGCTCATCGACTCGCTGCTCAAGGAGTTCAGCGAGCTGTTCACCAACCCCAAGGGCGCCCCGGCGTACTGGCACCTGGGCGGCGACGAGTACCAGGCGCTGATGGCGTCCTCACCGGCCGCCTCGTATCCGCAGCTGGCGCGGGCCGCACAGAAGAAGTACGGCTCCCGCGGCACCATCGAGGACCTGACGACCGGCTGGCTCAACGACCGGCAGAAGACCGTGGAGGCCAAGGGCAAGAACCGGGTGGAGGCCTGGAACGACGGGTTCTTCACCGGCGGGGTCGTGAGCGCGGACAAGAACCGGATGGTCGACTACTGGACCGGCAAGGAGGCCGGCAAGCGCGACCCCGCGGAGTTCCTGCGCGAGGGCCGCAACGTCATGAACTTCAACGACGAGTACCTCTACTACGTGCTCGGCGAGCCCAACCAGTTCGTCTACCCGACCGGCCAGCGGATCTACGAGAGCTGGACCCCGCGGGTGATCCGCGGGACCCGGCCGGTGGCGGTGCCCGCGAACATGACGGGCCCGGACCGGATCCCCGGGGCGCGCTTCGCGATCTGGTGCGACCGGGCGCAGGCGCAGACGGACCAGCAGGTGGCGGCCGGCATCCGGCTGCCGCTGGCGGCACTGGCGCAGAAGACCTGGGACCCGCGGACGCCCGCCCTGTCCTGGTCGGACTTCAAGGCGCTGGCCAACCGGGTGGGGCAGTGACGGCCCGGTAAGAAACGAGTGAGAGAACGAGGACGACCGGGGCCGCCACCTCTGGCCCGATGGAGCTGCAAAGGGCCTCTGACCAGGCGCTTTGTTGCCCTGGCGCAGGTTCTCGATTACTGCCCGGATCGGCCTTCATCTGAGTGCTTCTGAGCGTTCCTGACCGCTGTTGGTCACGCGTTGGTCATGCGACCAACAGTCGGTTCGGCCGCTGGGAAGAGGTGAAGGCCGTTGTGCATCGGCCGAGCATTCCGTCGGATCCGCTGGGCTCCGTTGCCTGAGGGGTGCATTGCACTACGGCGCATTTTGTCGAAGTAGACTTAGACGAATTTCGTCGCAGTCCAGGAGGGCGAGTGAAGCAGAGCCTGCCGGCCAAGCCGGACGACGTGGTCGACCGGGACCGGGAGTGGGATCTGCTCACGGAGTTCCTCACTGATCCGGATCCGGCGATGCGGCTCGGCATCGTGTCCGGGCGACGGCGGCACGGGAAGTCGTACCTTCTGCAGGCCCTGTCCGAGCAGGTCGGTGGCCTGTACGTCACAGCGGTCCGGGAGGAGGGGCGGCTGCCCGCGATCTAGCGGTTCAGTGACGCGGTCGCTGCCCATGCCGGCCTGCGGCCAGGGAGTCTGCGTCTGACCGACTGGCGTGACGTGCTGTCCAATGCCCTTGATGTGACCGCCCGTTCGTCTGATGTGACCGCCCGTTCGTCGCACCCGCTTCTGGTGATCGACGAGTTGCCGTACTTGCTCCAGCACTCGCCTGAAATCCCGGGGCTGCTGCAACAGCTCTACGATGAGCGTCAGCGGGGCGCCCGGCCCGGTACCGGGCCGGGGCCGCGGCTGATCCTGTGCGGCTCCGCGATGAGCGTGATGCACGAACTGCTTTCGGGGACCAAGCCGCTGCGGGGTCGGGCCGTGGTTGATCTACGGCTGGGCGCCTTCGACTACCGTGAGAGCCGGGCCTTCTGGCAGATCACCGACCCGCTGACCGCGCTGAAGGTGCACGCGGTCTTGGGCGGAGCCCCCGGCTACCGACCGGTGGCCGCTCGGCCGCATCCGGACGATGGCTTCGACACCTGGCTCACCCGGACGCTGCTGGACCCGGGGCGGGCGGTGTACTCACGTACGGAGACCGAGTACCTGCTGCGTGAGGACCCGAGGATCACGCAGTACACGCTGTACTACGACATCCTCACCGCGATCGCGCAGGGCGCCAGTACCCCGAGCAAGATCGGTGCCGCCTTGGAGCGCCCACGCAACGCCGTCGCTCACCCGCTCGGAGTTCTGGAATCCACCGGATACGTCCGGCGGGAGCAGGACATCCTCCGCCCCAGGCACCCCGTCATCACGCTCGCCGACCCCGTCATCCGCTTCAACCAACTCATCGCCGTCCCGCAGGCCGCCGCCGTGGAACAGGGATTCGCCGAGCAGGTGTGGCAACAGGCCGCTCCGACCTTCAACTCCAAGATCCTCGGGCCGCACTTCGAGGACCTGGCCCGCGACTTCACCCGTCGTTACGCCCACACCCTCTTGCCCGGTGGACTGCCCGGCCCGGTCGGCACCACCGAGGTCGCCGACCAGGCCGCCCGGACCAAGCACGAGGTCGATGTCATCGCCCTGGCCGCCGGCGAGCGCCCGCAGGCTCCCCGCGCGAGGATCGCGCTGCTGGGCGAGGCCAAGGCGACCGCCGCCCGCCGTGGGACTGGTGACCTGGAGCGCCTGGAACGTATCCGAGCTCTGCTCGCAGATCAGAGGTACGACACCGCTGCCACCACTCTGGTCCTGTACTCACTGCACGGCTTCTACCCCGACCTGGTGGACCTGGCCGACCGCCGAGACGATCTCCTCCTGGTCGATCTGCCCACCCTCTACGGCGGCTGACACCAAGAGCGGCCTGCCTTCGAATCAGGTGCGCGTCCCCAGGACCGGTTCGGGCAGGCCGTGTAAGAAGCCCGACAGCCTGGCGGCGCCGACAAGGCTTACAGCAATGGGCTCTGCCGCGATTACCTGCGGCAACGGGCATCAGCCACACGATCCCGGAGAAGGCCGACCGCCAGGCCGCCCGCCTGCGAAAGGGCTCGCGCGGCGGATGGCCAACTCGCTACAAGAAACGCAACACCGTCGAACGGGCGATCAATCGCCAGAAACAGTCCCGGGCAGTCGCCACCAGTTACGACAAGCGCGGACAAGTCCTAGTCGTAGTCACCGTGGAGGGCGGCTTCTGCGACCTCCAGGGATATGTCCAGGTCGGCGTCCGATGCCTCTATCTCCTCTGGACCGTTGAGGTGAAGCTGGCACCACGGACATGTCAGAGCCACAGCGACCGTACCCTTGTCCGAGGAGGGCTCCACCGTCACCTGCGCCTCCCTGCCGCACGCTGGGCAGCCCGCACCACCAGTCACAGAAACGATGTCTCCGTCACCATCGGGATTTTCCGCTCCGAAGAAGAAGTTGAAGCCGGACATCTTGGGCCGGTGCCGGAGCTCCTTGGGCAAGGGCAGCCCCTCAAGGCGATCCTCCAGGCGGTGTCGAGCCTGACTGATACGGAGCTGGACGTCCTGGAAGACCGCGTCCCTCTGCTCGTCCACTGCGTCCCTGACGGCCTTCGTCCACCGCTCCCAGAAGTCGTCCAGCGGCCTGCTGACATCGCTGAGCAGCGTCTCGATCGTCCGGGCGAGCGGAGAAATCATCCCCTTGGCCAGAGCGCTGTCCGGGACGGCATGGACCGCGCCGTTGCGCATCTCGATCAGCAGGTCGAGATCGGTATCGGCTTTGAGCACACCGATCTTCCGGAGCCGCTTGATGGCCTCTGTGGCCCCAACGGTGCGGACCTTCTCCTCGCCCAACTGAACATGTCCGCCGAGATGCATGACCATGTCCGCGCTGCCGTTGCGGATCTCCGCGATGTAGACCGGATTCTTCGCGGCGAGGGCCGCCTTGGCGAGCTTCTCGACCGCGACACCGGCGTGGAGCGCGAACTCGTCATACTCCGCGCGACCATGGTCGTCCATGGCCTTGTGGGCAGCCTTCTTGGCTCCCTGGTAAAAGCTCTCATACGAGAGCGAGTCGTCCATGTCGAGACGATAACTGCCTCTGCAGTACGGGGCGATCAATTTCAGAGATCAACTGACCGCACTGGCAAACTGCTCGGTGAACGAGCGGCTCACTTGGCTGAGCGGGTCAGCGAAGACGCTGAACTCTGTGAGCTTCTCTCGCTTCGAAATGATCTTGCGGAGGAACTCACGGGCCCCTTCTGGACACGGCACGATTGTTTGATTGGGCGACTGATCCTGAGTGGCCGGACTCAGTCGTCTGAAAGCGGCTCTCTTCCGCCCCAATGGAAGGTATATGCGGGCGGGGCAGGGTTGTAGTCGCAGCGAACCCCGGTGTCTGGCAACTCAAATTCATCGCGTAGCCAGCCGTCCATGGCGATCGCGGCGACTTCCGGGCGATAATCCGCGGGGGCATAGTTCAGGCTATGAATCTTGATATACACACCTTCGGGGTGCATTGACGAAATCGACCGTCCGGACAGTGATGCGCCAAAGCATAGCCAGGTCAGGTCGGTCCAATAGATGCCGTCATGAGGGAGGATCCAGAAATTTTGATAGATCTGCACCCCGTTGCTGGGTGGAGTCTGCAATAGAAGGCTCTCTGCCGTCAATTTTGCCGCAAGGCCACCCAAAGGCGAAATTTTGCTGCGATATTTGAACACGCGTTCCATGATATGGCCCGTCAGTCGAATTTCAGGAGATGGAATATGCGCTTACTGAAATAGTTCTCAGGGCCCAGGCCTGTGGGGCCGCGTACGTAATCATAGTCATGTGGATGGCCGTCTCCGTAGATCCGACTATGTCGACCTGCCCATGCCTCGGCGTCGTCCGGTGATTTCTCCCACATTTCAATCTGGTCGCGCCTCCGCAATCCCTGGAAGTCATCTTCGGATATTCTGAATGTGACGATTTCCAGGCCGGCATGGCTCTTTTGTCTGCGAGCCAGATATGTCTGGGCCTCCTCCAGAGTGTCCCAAGCGTAGACACCTTCACCATACTGTCCGCGGTCCTCATCGCCGGGCCATGGTGAGCCGTCTCCGCCTCCGCGCAGGCGCGCCGCATCTTGAGCGCCCTGCACCGAATGGAAATCCCGGTACGGAGCGAGACCAAGAGGGTCGGTCCAGGCTTGAGGGTTGTGGACATAGGCGACTGGATTGGGCGCCGCTGCGAGGCCGAGCGGGTCTGTAGTCGCGTAGCGGGCGGTTTCAGGGTCGTAGTAGCGGTGAAAGTTGTAGTGAAGGCCGGTTTCAGGGTCGAAGTATTGCCCCGGGAATCGGAGTGGCGTGTGGGCGCCACTCATGGTGGTCCACCTGGTCGACCCCCAGAGGGTGCTGTGGGCTCGCCCGGCAATATCACCTTGGATGTCGACAAGTTCGGTGGGTGTGCCGACAAGATCAGTGACGATAGCGAAGAAGCGCTGGTCTACTTCGTGTTGAGGCGCGTCAGCTGCCGTAGTGCGTTCGGTCTGCGACAGTGGGCGTACGCCATCGTATTCCCAGGTGACAGTGATGCTCTTGGGCAAGTCTGCGGATTTTGTAGTCTGTTCGACGAGGTTGCTGCCGTCCCAGGTGAAATCAACCTGCTCAAGAACCGAGCTGTCAGCGGCAATGCGCTGCTTTGCTACGCGGCGGCCGCGCGGGTCGTAAAGGTAGCGCCACACCTGGCCGTCAGGAGTGATTACGCTGGTGAGGCGGTCCTCGGCGTCCCACGTGTAACGCCATGTGTCGGGTTTTCGAGACAGGCGCATTTTCTGACGGAGAGTGACGCGCCCTTGTGCGTCGTATTCATAGCGGATGCCTCCCGCGCGGGTAATGCGGGTTCCGGTGTAGGTGCGCTCGCCGCGTGCTTCGGGGGCGGCGTGGTGGTCGGGCCAGGTGGCGTGGGTCTGGTTTCCGGCCGCGTCGTAGGCATAGGTCTCGGTCCAGTCGTGGGCGGAGACAGAGGTGACCCGGCCTGCGGTGTCGAGTGCGAAGCGGCGAATACCGTTGAGGTGGTCTTCCACGCCGGTGAGGTAGCCGTCCGCGCGGTAGCTGTACGCGCGGTGCTGGACGGTTTCAGCAGTGGAGGTGACGTGCTGGTCGGTGAGGCGGCCGAGGGCGTCGTAGGCGTGGTTGAAGGTGATGTCGCCGAGGACGCGGGAGAGTTCCTGGCCGAGTGCGTCGTAGGTAAAGGTCAGGGTGTGGCCGGAGGCGTCAAGTCTGGTGCGGCGCCCTGCCGCGTCGTAGGTCCATTGGCTCACCACGCCGGTGGGGGTGGTGCGGGATATACGGCGGCCCAGGGCGTCGTAGCTGAAGCTGGTGGTGCGGCCGTTCACCGTCTCGGCAACGACCTGCCCGGATGCGTCGCGGGTCCAGGTGAGATCGGTGCCCGGAGCGGAGGCCTGGAGGGGGCGTCCAGTAGCGTCGTAGGCGAAGGTGGTGAGTGCGCCGTCGACGTCCTTGGTGAGGATTCGCCCGAGAGCGTCGTGCTGGAAACGGATGGTGTGGCCGAGGGCTGTGGTGCGTGAGGTCAGCCGCCCTGCGGCGTCGTGCGCGTAGGTCTGGGTGCGCTTGTCGAAGTCTGTCTCGGAAATCAGCCGCCCGGCCTCGTCGTACTCGTAGCGCCAGGTCAAGCCCTGCGGGTTGGTGACCTTCATGAGCTTGAGTTCGGTGTCGTGCACAAACTCGTGGCGTGCGCCGTCCGGGGCGGTGCGCGCCTTGAGCTGGTCGAAGTGGCCGTACTCGAAGGTGGTGACCTGGCCCAACGGGTCGGTCCGGGAGATGCAATTGCCCTCACCGTCGTAGGCCCAGACCTCCTGGGTGGCGTCCGGGTGCAGACGGGTCGCGAGGAGCCCCTCGGAGGTCCATTGGTAGTGGGTGGCGTTGCCTAGGGGGTCGGTGACGGAGGTGGTGCGGCCGAACTTGTCCCGGCGGAAGTGCGTGACGGCACCGAGCGGGTCGGTGACCGTGAGCGGGAGCCCTGCCTCGTCGCACTCGATGCGACTGGTGTTTCCCAGAGGGTCGGTGACGGAGGCCAGGTGGCCACGTTCGTCGTGGGTGAAGCGGGTGGTTCGACCAGCGGAGTCGGTGACGGCAGTTCGGTTGCCCTTGGCGTCGTATTCCTGGCGTAGGACCAGGCCATCGGGTCCTGTGACCTTCGCCGGCAGGCCCAGGTCGGTGTAGGTCGCGGTGTTGGCGGAACCGTCCGGGCGAACGATGGATATGAGGTGCCCGGCCTCGTCGTAGGCGAGGTGTGTGGTGTTGCCGAGGGGGTCAGTGATCTGTAGGGGGCGGTCGTCGGCGTCGTAGGTGGTGCGGGTGGTGTTGCCGAGCGGGTCGGTGATTGCTATGGCCTGGAGGCGCTCGTTGATGAGGTATCGAGTGGGGAAACCTTCTCCGTTGGTATGTGTGGTGGTGCGGTTGCTGGTCTCCGGGTCGACTTCGCTGTAGGTGAAGCGATTGGCCATGTGGCCCTCTGCACCGGACTGGGTGATGCAGCGGTGGCGGTGGTCGTACGTGTACTCATAGCGTGAGCCGTTGGAATCGATCCAGGCGGTCATCTGGTGCTCAGTGTCGTACTCGAACCGAGTCACCGCGCCCGTGGAGGTGGTGACGGCGGTGAGATTGCCGGCTTCGTCGTGCGCGTACGACCGGATCAGTTGGTCCGAGCCATCATCAGCAGCTCCGACGAGATGCAGAACGGTGAGGCGGCCTTGTTCGTCGCAGGTGAGCTTGAGCTCGTAGCCGGCGCTGTGGCGGATCGCGTACGGGATTCCGGTCTCGTCCGCGTAGTCGAAGGTGATCCGGTGCCCGTTGCGGTCGCTGATCTCGTCGGGCAGGGCGATCCCGGGGGCGTGCTGGGCGTCGCTGAAGTAGCGGGTCTGACCGGTCTCGGGGACGTGGATGGCCCAGTCACCCTGGAGGGTGCGCATCAGAGGCCAGCGCGGGCCGTGCTTCGGCAGCACACGCTGGCCGGCGTCGGGTATCGCGTAGCGCAGTAGCATCCCGGACTCGGTGACGAAGATGACCTCTTCGGCGTCGATCTCCAGGCGCTGGTCGACCGTGGAGGACCAGGACGGGCCAATGTGCCGTCCGATACGGTTCGACGACTCGAACTTCCGGGTGAAGACCAGCGGCAGGGCGCCGGGCAGCGCGATATCGGTTTGGGACAGGAACATCTTGCCGGTGGCCAGGTCGACCGGGTCTGTGCCCCTCGTTTCCTTGGCCTTGTCCTCACGGGTCGAGTCGTGAGGACCGTTGCTGTCGGCCTGCTTGGCGGCCTCGCTCTTCGAGGGCCCCTTCGAATGACGACCCTTCGAGTTCGGCGACTTGCCGCCGTCACTGACACCCGGGCCTGAGCCTCCCCCGTTGGGGGACTTGGGGTCACCCTTGCCACCCTTGTTGAGTCCCTTGAAGTGGTCGGCCAGGGCCTTGTCGTTCTCGTGGTGGTTCTTGGCCATCTGCTTGATGCCGCGGGTCATGTTGTCGTCTAGGTGCTTGGCGGTCTTCTTGACCCCGTCCTGGATGCCTTCGATGACCTTGTCCAGCATCGTGTTCGCCGCATCCGCTATGAAGTCCTTGCCGCGGGTACGGCTGTGGTGGCTCTTGGCTCGGTCGATCTTGCCGCCGGCTTTGTTGCGGAAGGTGCCGCCCGCGCTCTCCAGACTGGTGACGGCCCTGTCGTGTTCGTCCTTGTCGAAGCTGAAGCCGCCACCACCACCGCCACCGGAGCTGCTGCCTCCACCGCTGTCGCCGCCTCCGCCCCCGCGGCGGCCGCCGGCGCTGAGGAGTTCCATGGGGTTGTCGGCGGCGGATTTGGCGGAGTCCTTGGCGTCGTTGACGCCCTGATTGAAGCCGGCTTTGCCGGCTTTGGCGGTCTGGCCCAGGTCAACGCCGTCCTTGACGCCGAGGGCATTGGCGCCGAGCTGGACGACGAGGTCGCCGACCATTGAGGCCAGGGCTTCCTCTACAGGGGTGAGCGCAATGCTGATGACCTGCTCGGCGACCTGCTGACAGACCTCCTTGAACAGGCGCTTGACGATCACGCGGGTGGCCTGGGTCGCGGCCAGCGCGCCGACCTCCGAGAGGCCCAGGGTGAAGGGGGCCGCGGCCTGGGCTGCGATGACCTCGGCGGCGAGGATGCCCAGCTGGACGAGGGCAGCGATCTTGGCGCCCTCGATGAGGACCGCGACACCGTCCATCGCGGTGCCTGCCATGCGCCCGCAGTCGGCCAGGCCCTTGAGATGCCGGCCGTTGATCTTCCCCCAGTGTGCGTTGAGTGCCTCAATGGCCAGTGAACCGCCCGCAGAGCCCACCAGGCTCTGGATGGCGGTGTGGGCCTCGTTCGCGCCCTCGTCGATGTCATCGGCGAACTCCCGCATGGCGTTGGCCATTTCGCGGTAGTCGTCCTCGTCCACGTTCGGCCATGAGACCCCGATGAGGTCCAGCAGCTCATCTGCCCAGCCAGGCAGCACAACGCCCATGCGAAACATCCCCCGTACGACCGTGCCAGATGATCAGACTATTCCAGGTGGTGCCTGGCTCCCCAAGTGCCGTATGAGACACATGCGGTGGCGTTGCATCTGGCGAGCGGCATGGACAGGGCCAGCTCATAGTCCTGTGTTGGAGACCTGGGGGTCAATGAGTCGAATGTCGGGCAGAACGTCAACGAGTGATCCACGCAGCGAAACCGTCCTCCCGCGCCCGTGCCTCCCCGAACCGGGCCAGGGTGAGCGCACGGGCTATCGCGAAGCCGAGCACGGCCAGGTCAGGCCCGGGCGGGTGCGGACGTCGAGCCAGGCGTCGCCTACCAAGGCCCGGCCAACGGTTTCGCCGATGGTCGCGACTGCCGTGGCGGCGGTGACCGAGCTGCGTTGGCCGCACCGCCGCCGATGAGCAGGGCGTAGGGGGCGGGGTTAGCCCGGAGGGTGGGACCGCGGGGAGGGGGAAGTAGTCGATCAGGCGGACAGCGACCTGCACCGGCCGACCGCAGGCGCGGCAGGGGAAGCCGGGCTCGCGTGGGTCGACCGTGACCTCGTCTTCGCCCGTGATGGGTACATGCTTCGCCTGAACGGAATAACGCCCGGTGGGCCCCAGGACGCCGGCCAGGTCAGTGCACGATGGCGGAGCGCCAGGGAGAGGCTTGACCTCCCGGAGAAGTTCCCCATTCACGACTGGCGCCACAGCAAGGTCATGAACGACCTGGCGCGGGGGAGAACCCGTGGAGGTCTCCGCAACGTGAGGCACCACTCACCTGGGTACGCCTGGCCCAGTACGGAAAGAGCAGATCCCAAGGCGCCAGCAAGCCAGCTGCCGGGACGGCTCAGCGTATCGGTTTGGGAAAGATCACAGGGGCCACTGGACGCGTGGGTCACGCGGTTGGTCATGGCCACCGTGCGATTGACGTAAAGATCCAGGTCAGAGGCTGGAGGAGAACGAGGACGACCGGGGCCGCCACCCCCCACAGGAGAGGCCCCGGCCGTCTTCGCGAAGGGCCGGTGACGACCCTCTCTCCGTACAGCGCCAGAGGGCGCGAAAGCGTCACACGGGGTACGGGCAGGGGTACGGCTCGTGGTCTGGACGCGGCCGGGGAAGGGCCCGTAACATCCACATCCGCGCAGGTCACAGTGGTGTTCGGGCCGCCGGGCGCGGCGCGGGGACGCCGTCCTCGCCGGGAGGTCCGGAGGGATCCGGGCGCGCTCCCGGCCGGCGCGTCGCGGGCCCGGCGTCCTCGTTGCGGGGCTCCGCCGCGGCGGGCGGCGCCCGCATCCCGGGTTCGGATCGTTTGCCCACACGGGATACGGTCTGCGGGAAGATCCGGGTTACCGGCGGTTTCCGGCCTTCCGCGGCGGGCGGCGCGCGGTAGCCGATCCGGTCCCGGCGCCGTACGGCGGGGTGCTGCCCGCTCGGACGACGCAGGGAACGGGGAATCAGGGCCGGTGGCACGGTCGAGCGAAGCAGCAATGCAGCAAGGACCGGGCGGCGGACATTCCGCGTGCGACAGGATGGACCCGTGCGAGGGGACGACATTCAGCCGGACGACCGTCGGCTGACGGTGGCCGTGCAGGCGGCACAGGGCGGTGACGAGGCGGCGTTCCGTACCGTCTACCGCGCCGTACATCCCCGGCTATTGGGATATGTACGGACCTTGGTGAGTGAACCGGACGTGGAGGACGTCACGTCCGAGGCCTGGCTACAGATCACCCGCGACCTCGCCCGCTTCAGCGGGGACGCCGACCGCTTCCGCGGCTGGGCCGCCCGCATCGCCCGCAACCGGGCCCTGGACCACATCAGGATGCGCGGCCGCCGACCGGCGATCGGCGGCGACGAGAGCGAACTCGCCGACACCCCCGGCGCCTCCGACACCGCGGGCGAGGCCCTCGAGGCCCTGGGCACCGGCCGCACCATGCGGCTGATAGCCCGGCTGCCGCAGGACCAGGCCGAGGCCGTGGTGCTGCGGGTGGTGGTCGGGCTCGACGCCAAGAACGCCGCGCAGGTGCTCGGCAAGCGGCCCGGCGCGGTGCGCACCGCCGCGCACCGCGGGCTGCGGCGGCTCGCCGAGCTGCTCGGCGAGCAGCCGGACGGCGGCCGGGACGGACATCAGGACAACAGCCGGGACGGCGACGGCACCGGCGCCGGCCACGGTGGCAAAGCCCCCTCCGACCGGCCCGTTCAGGGCCCGCCCGGAGGCGGTGGAACGGTGCACGGAGTGCCTGTACAGGGCAGAAGACGCCGCGACGGCGTGGCGGAATCGTACGTACCGGGTGTGACGGAAACGGCCGCACGAACGCAGAAGGACATGTGATGGCCGACGACCGGTACAACTGGCTCGACAAGGACACCGCGGAGCAATTGCTGCGCGGTGAGCCGGTCAGTGCCCGGCACGGCGACGGCGCAGAGGAACTCGCACAGCTCCTGGAGGCCGCCGCCGCGGTCGCCGCCAGGACACCCGAAACCGTCGAGCTGCCCGGCGAAGAGGCGGCCGTCGCCGCATTCCGCCGGGCCGCCCATGGCGCCGGCGCCCACAGCGCCGCCGCCGGCCCGGTCGTGACCGGCGGGCACACCGCCCGCACCGCGGACCGCACCGAACGCACCCGGCTCGGCCGCCCCATCCGGCGCGGCCTCGCCGTGGCCCTCGCCGCCTGCGCCATCGGCGGCGTCGCCGTCGCGGCCGGTACCGGCGTCCTGCCCGACCCCTTCCGGGGCGGCGACCCGGCACCCGCCTCCAGCGTCTCCGCCGACGAGACCCCCGGCCCCTTCCGTACCGGCGAGCCCGGCGCCCAGACCGACGGCACCACGGCGCAGACCCCCGACGCCACCCCCGGCGGACGGGACACCGCACCCCCCGACGAGAAGCCGTCCCCCGGCAGCAGCCCCGGCGCCGGCACGACGCCCGGCAGCACCCCCGGCGGCGGCACGGGACGCGACCACAGCACGCCCGGCGGCGGCACCCTTCCCGGCCAGGGCGGCCAGAAGAACTTCCTGCTCGCCCTGTGCCAGAACTACGAGTCGGGCAAGCGGGACGCCATGGACCGCGACACGCTGCGGCGCCTCGAACGCAAGGCCGGCGGACCGGAGAAGGTGCACGTCTTCTGCCGCGCCTACCTGGCCCGGTACCAGAACCTCGGCGGCTCCGGCGGCAGTGACGGCTTCGTCGGCGGCGCCGGCGGCGACACCGGCGGATCCGGCCAGAGCGGCGGGTCGGGCGGCGACGAGGACGACGAAGGCCACCCCTCCCATTCGCCCGGCACCACCCCCGGCTCCAGCGCCTCCGCTCCGACCCCCGCCCCCTCGGCAACCGCCCCGGACCCGGGCGAACCCACGCCGACTGCCACCACGGGCGGCTAGGCCCCCTCGTCGGGATCAGGCCGGGCGGCTCGGATGCCCCGGCACCACGCCTCGCGGCATTGCCGTCGGCGGCCAAGGGCTTCGCCATGACTCCGCCCTGGCTTCCTCCTCCACCCTGCTCGGCCCTCCTCCACCCTGCTCGGCCCTCCTCCGTCCTGCGCTCCACGGCACCGGACCCGGCTCGCCGATCCGGCCTGAGCCCGACGGCGGACCCCGGGTGTGACGTTTTTCGGACCCCCGGCGCAGTAATGAGTGAGCCGACTGGTCATCGGCTGCGCGACGAGCCGGGGTTCCCCCCGTACCTGCGGCTCAGCGCATCGGCGCGGGCGGGGCACGTTCCCCCGGCCCTGCCCGCGCCCCTTTCCGCGCCCGAGCCGGCGCCGCTCTCACGGAGGCGGATCCATGGGCAGGGGTGGCTCAACCGTTGCTTCCGTCGGAGAGCGGGCAGCGTGGCCGAGGACCCGTGGCGGTGCGGGTCAGTGATAGACCACCACCTTGGTTCCCTTCTTCGCCGTGTCGAAGAGGGCGGCGATCTTGGCCTTGTCGCGGACGTTGACGCAGCCGTGTGAGGCTCCGCGGTAGCCGCGGGCGGCGAAGTCCGCGGAGTAGTGGACGGCCTGGCCGCCGCTGAAGAACATCGCGTACGGCATGGCCGTGTGGTACAGCGTCGAGACGTGGTGGCGGCTCTTGAAGGTGAGCGTGAAGACGCCCTCGCGGGTGGGGGTGTACTGCGAGCCGAAGCGGACGTCCATCGCCGAGACGATCCGGCCGTCGACCCGCCAGGTGAGGGTGTTGCTCCGCTTGCTGATGCAGATCACCCTGCCCGTCATGCAGCGCGGGTCGGGGGTGCCGACCGGCCTCGCGGTGGGCGGGTAGAGCTCGCTGTGCGCGGGCCGGCGCGTATGGGACCGCAACGCCCGCCAGACCGAGGGCTGCACGGTGCCCGTACGGGGCAGGCCCTGCCGCTGCTGGAAGGCGCGGACCGAGGCGGCGGTCACCGAGGCGTAGTAGCCCGTCGGGGCGCGGTCGAAGAGACCCAGTTGGGCCAGCCGCGCCTGGAGTTCGCGGACCTGCGCACCGCGCGCGCCCGCCGCCATGAGCGTCCGCCGGGCCGGGGGCGCGTGGGGGACGGTGCGATGGGGGCGCGGCGAGGCGGTGTGCCCGGCCGGGGCGGGTGGTGCCTGATGGCCGAGCGGCGGGGGAGCGGGGGTGGTGGGGGCGTAACGGCTCGCCCCGGCGTCCGGCGAACCGGCTCCGGTGACCGTCACGGGGCGGCAGCCCGCCACGAGCGCCGCCGCCACCAGCACCGCGGCCACCGCAGGCGCCGTACGTCTTCCACTGCTCCGCTGCATGCGTAACCCCCGCATCTCGGCGGCCCGACCGGCCCTCGGGGACTCTTCCCAGGGCTGCGGGGCGGCGAACCTGCGGGCATGCTGTGAGCACGGCGTATCCCCGGTGCCGGTCAACCCAGCGGGAGGCGTACACCCATGGCGCACGAGTCGGGCAGGGAGCGGTACAACGAGAGCGGGCTGCCCGTCGAACCGGTGTACGGGCCGGAGGCGCTGGACGGCTGGGACCCGGAGCGCAGCCTCGGCGCGCCCGGCAGCTACCCCTTCACCCGCGGGGTGTACCCGTCGATGTACACCGGACGGCCCTGGACGATGCGCCAGTACGCCGGCTTCGGCACCGCCCGCGAGTCCAACGCCCGCTACCGGCAGCTGATCGCCCACGGCACCACCGGGCTGTCGGTCGCCTTCGACCTGCCGACGCAGATGGGCCACGACTCCGACACCCCGATCGCCTCGGGCGAGGTCGGCAAGGTCGGGGTGGCCATCGACTCCGTCGAGGACATGCGGGTGCTGTTCGGCGGCATCCCGCTGGACAAGGTGTCGACGTCGATGACGATCAACGCGCCCGCCGCGCTGCTGCTGCTCCTCTACCAACTGGTGGGGGAGGAGGAAGGGGTGGCCGCGGACCGGCTCAACGGGACCGTGCAGAACGATGTGCTCAAGGAGTACATCGCGCGGGGCACCTATATCTTCCCGCCGCAGCCGTCGCTGCGGCTGACCGCGGACATCTTCCAGTACTGCCGGGCCGAGATCCCCCGGTGGAACACCATCTCCATCTCCGGCTACCACATGGCGGAGGCCGGCGCCTCGCCCGCGCAGGAGATCGCCTTCACCCTCGCCAACGGCATCGCCTATGTGCGGACCGCCGTTGCCGCCGGGATGGACGTCGACGACTTCGCGCCCCGGCTCTCCTTCTTCTTCGTCGCCCGTACGACGCTGCTCGAAGAGGTCGCCAAGTTCCGGGCCGCGCGCAGGATCTGGGCCCGGGTGATGCGGGAGGAGTTCGGTGCCGAGAACCCCAAGTCGCTGATGCTGCGGTTCCACACCCAGACCGCGGGGGTGCAGCTCACCGCCCAGCAGCCGGAGGTGAACCTCGCGCGGGTCACCCTCCAGGGGCTCGCCGCCGTGCTCGGCGGCACCCAGTCGCTGCACACCAACTCCTTCGACGAGGCCATCGCCCTGCCCACCGACAAGTCGGCCCGGCTCGCGCTGCGCACCCAGCAGGTGCTCGCCTACGAGACCGATGTGACCGCCACCGTCGATCCGTTCGCCGGTTCCTACGCCGTCGAGTCGATGACGGACGAGGTGGAGGAGGCGGCCGTGGCGCTGATGCGGCGGGTCGAGGACATGGGCGGTGCGGTGGCCGCCATCGAGCGGGGCTTCCAGAAGGACGAGATCGAGCGCAACGCCTACCGCCTCGCTCAGGAGACGGACGCCGGCGAGCGCGTCGTGGTCGGCGTCAACCGTTTCCAGCTCGACGAGGAGGAGCCGTACGAGCCGCTGCGGGTCGACCCGGCGATCGAGGCCCAGCAGGTCGAACGGCTCGCCGTGCTCCGGGACCGCCGCAACGCCCGTGCCGTCTCGACCGCCCTCGGCGACCTGCGCAAGGCCGCCGAGGGCACCGACAACGTCCTCTACCCCCTGCGCGAGGCCCTGCGGGCGAGGGCGACGGTGGGCGAGGTGTGCGATGCGCTGCGGGGGGTGTGGGGGACGTACGTGCCCACGAACGCGTTCTGAGTGAGCAGTTGAGGGGGTAGGGGCAGGTGAGCGTGGTACCGGCTTCGGCTTCGGCTTCTGCGGCGCCGGGGAACTGGACCCGCGGGCACCGGCCGTGGCGCTCTCCGGGTGCCTGGGGGCCGGCGGCGGCGCTCGGCCGGGTGGTGGTGTACGAGGCACCGCCGCATCGGTCTTGTGACCGCCGGGCTGGAGTGAGTCAAACTGGTGCCATGTCGTCACCCCGCCGCGCGTGCCCCGTCTGCACCCGAGAGATCGCCGTTGTCGGCGGCCGATTCGCCCGCCATGACCCGCCCGGGCGGCGGACGGTGCTGGAGCTGATCTCCTGCCCGGGGTCGCGCAGGATCGCGCCGATGATGGCGCCGGCGGAGAAGCTGTTCGACCCGGAGGAGCCGCCGATCCCGGGGCAGCAGCCGTTGTTCTGAGCCGGGGCGCTGCCGGGGGTACGGCGGCAGCGGCGTCGGCGCGCCCCGGCGGCGGTGCAACTACGGTGCCAGCACGTCCAGTTCGGCCATCGCGCCCGCCGTGATCTCACGGGTCAGGGACTCCGCCCGAGCCGCGTCGCCGGTGCGTACCGCCTCGGCGACCTGGACGTGCAGGGTGACCGCGGCCGGGTCGGGGTCGGTGAACATCACATGGTGCTGGGTGCGGCCGGTCAGGACGGCGGCGACCACGTCGCCGAGCCGGGCGAACATCTCGTTGCCGGAGGCGGTCAGGACGACGCGGTGGAAGGCCGTGTCGTGGACGAGATAGGCGTCGAGCTGCTGGCCGCGTGAGGTGGCGACCATGCCCATGGCCTGTTCGGTGAGTTCGGCGCACTGCTCGGGGGTGGCGTGCTGGGCGGCGAGGCCCGCGGCGACCGGTTCGATCGCCGAGCGCAGCACGGTCAGCGAGCGCAGCTGCCGGGGACGGTCGCGGCCGGCCAGCCGCCAGCCGATCACCCGCGGGTCGTAGACGTTCCACTCCTCGGTGGGGCGGACGGTCACCCCGACCCGGCGCCGGGAGGCGACCAGCTGCATGGATTCCAGTACCCGGACCGCCTCGCGGATGACCGTGCGGGAGACGTCGAAGCGCTGCTCCAGCTCGTCCGTGCGCAGCACCGTGCCCGGAGGGTAGTCGCCCGCGGTGATCGCGGGTCCCAGGGACTCCAGTACACGGGCGTGCAGTCCCTTCCCCTCGTTTTCCATGGGGCAAGCCTACGTTCCCGCACCCCGGCCAATTAAGTATGACGTTTGCATCACAGGCTCTTGAATACGTCGTACCTAATGGGTTTCAGTGGGGGCCGCACGAGGTCGATGAAGACAGCGAGGTACCACGGGATGAGCACCCCCGACGTGATCGTCGTGATGGGCGTGGCCGGCACCGGCAAGACCACCATCGGCCCGTTGGTGGCCGCCGGACTGGGCGTCCCGTACGCCGAGGGTGACGACTTCCACCCGCCGGCCAACATCGCCAAGATGTCCGCCGGCATCCCGCTGGACGACGCCGACCGCGGCCCGTGGCTGGACGCCATCGGCGCCTGGGCGCACGAGCGGGCCGGGCACGGCGGGGTGGTCAGCAGCTCCGCGCTCAAGCGCGCCTACCGCGACCGGCTGCGCGCCGCCGCCCCCGGCGTCGTCTTTCTGCACCTCACCGGGGACCGCGCGCTGATCGAGGAGCGGATGGCCGGGCGCACGGGCCACTTCATGCCGACGGCGCTGCTCGACTCCCAGTTCGCCACGCTCGAACCCCTCGGGCCGGGCGAGACCGGCGTCGCCGTGGACGTGTCCGGCAGCCCGCAGGAGATCGCCGGGCGCGCGGTGGCCGCACTGCGCGCGATGACCGCCCCGGCCTGACGGCCCGCCCCGCACCTCACCCGTACCGCAGCACCCCCTTCCGCCTCTCCCTCCCTGCCCCCTCCGTCCAACCAAGGGAATCGCCGTGACACATCTCAGCGTCGAGATGCTCGCAGCGGACGCGATCGAGCCGATCACCTCGGCCGGTCACGCGCAGCTGGGCATCGCCGTCCTGGCCGGCATAGCCGTCATCGTCCTGCTCATCACCAAGTTCAAGCTGCACGCCTTCCTGTCGCTGATCATCGGTTCGCTGGTGCTCGGCGCGGTGGCCGGCGCCCCGCTGGACAAGGCCATCGCCAGCTTCTCGACGGGGCTGGGCACGACCGTCGCGAGCACCGGCGTGCTGATCGCGCTCGGTGCCGTCCTCGGACGGCTGCTCGCCGACTCGGGCGGCGCGGACCAGATCGTCGACACGATCCTGGCGAAGGCGGGCCGGCGGGCGATGCCCTGGGCGATGGTGCTGATCGCCGGGATCGTGGGGCTGCCGATCTTCTTCGAGGTCGGCATCGTGCTGCTGATCCCGGTGGTGCTGCTGGTCGCCAAGCGCGGCAACTTCTCGCTGATGCGGATCGGCATCCCCGCCCTGGCCGGCCTGTCCGTCATGCACGGGCTGATCCCTCCGCACCCCGGCCCGCTCGCCGCGATCGACGCCGTCAAGGCGAACCTCGGCGTCACCCTCGCGCTCGGTGTGGTCGTCGCCGTCCCGACCGCGATCATCGCCGGTCCGGTCTTCTCCCGCTACGCGGCCCGCTGGGTGGACATCCAGCCGCCGGAGAAGATGGTGCCCGAACGCGCCTCCGACGACCTCCGGAAGCGGCCCGGCTTCGGGATCACCGTGGCCACCGTGCTGCTGCCGGTGGTGATGATGCTGGCCAAGGCGCTGGTGGACATCGTCGTCGACGATCCGGAGCACCCCGTCCAGAGGGTCTTCGACGTCCTCGGGTCCCCGCTGATCGCGCTGCTCACCGCCGTGCTCGTCGCGATGTTCACGCTGGGCCGGGCGGCCGGCTTCACCCGCGGCCGGATCGCCGCCACCGTCGAGAAGTCGCTCGCCCCGATCGCGGGCGTGGTGCTGATCGTCGGCGCGGGCGGCGGCTTCAAGCAGACGCTGGTGGACTCCGGCGTCGGCCAGATGATCCTGGACGTCTCCAAGGGCTGGAACATCTCCGCGCTCCTGCTGGCCTGGCTGATCGCGGTGGCCATCCGGCTCGCGACCGGCTCCGCGACGGTGGCCACCATCTCCGCCGCCGGCCTGGTCGGCCCGCTCGCGGCGGACATGAGCACCACCCATGCCGCGCTGCTGGTGCTGGCCATCGGATGCGGGTCGCTGTTCTTCAGCCATGTCAACGACGCCGGATTCTGGCTGGTCAAGGAGTACTTCGGGATGAGCGTCGGCCAGACGCTGAAGACCTGGTCGGTGATGGAGACGCTGATCTCGGTCGTCGGGATCGGCTGCGTCCTGCTCCTCTCCCTGGTCCTGTAGGCGTCCGGCCCACCGGACCGCTGCCCCCTTTCCCTCCGGACGGTTCACCGTCCCGGGCGCCCCACCCCCCTCGGGCGCCCGTCCCCGGCACGAGGCCGTACGAGCGGATGCCCGCTGGTACGGCCTCGTGCGGGTGGGGGCGGACTTCCGGCGGGGGGCACGGTTGCGGGGGTCGTGCCGCGGCGCACGAGGACGACCGCCGTGAGGCCGACCGCCAGGCCGGCGGCGGTCTGCGGGCCGAACGGTTCGCCGAACATGGCGGCTCCCCACAGGGCCGTGACCGGTGCCATCAGGAACATCAGGGTGTTCACCTCGGTGACGCCGGAGCGCCTGAGGATCAGCCAGTACAGCCCGTACCCGCCGAAGGTGGACAGCGCCACCAGCCAGCCGACCGCGACCCAGAAGGAGAGCGCGGCGGGCGGCCGTACGGAGCCGGCGCCGGTGGCGAGGGCGGTGAAGAGGACGGCGCTGGTGGCGCAGTGGACGGTCATCGCGACCGACGGCGCGACCCGGGTGCGCGAGCGGCCCTCCAGGAACGTGGCCGCCACCAGCGAGGACATGCCGAGGAACGGGACGAGGTACGCCCACCGGCTCACCCCTGCCCCGGCCGCCGCGTCGGCCGTGGTGACCAGGACGACGCCCGCCAGGCCCAGGCACAGCCCGAGCCACTGCCGGCGGGAGACGTACTGGTGCAGCACGGGACCGGCGAGCGCCCCGGCCACCAGGGGCTGGGTGCCGTCGATCAGGGCCGTGGTGCCGCTGGAGACCCCGAGCTGGATCGCGTAGTAGACGGTGAACAGGTAGCCGCTCTGCGACAGGGCGCCGACGGCGACCTGCCGGGCCAGGTCCCGTGCCGTCAGGCCCCGCCACGAGGCGCGGGCGGTGGTGGCCGCCACGAGGGCGAGGACGGCGGCGAGCGGCAGGAAGCGCCACATCAGGAGCGTCACCGCGGGCGCGCTGCCCGCGCCGAGCCGGGCCCCGATGAATCCGGAGCTCCAGCAGAGCACGAAGGCGGCCGAGAGCAGGAAGCGCATGCCGCACCCCTTCGGTAGACCGATCTGTATACCTCTCCTTTCACTATACAGATCGGTATACTTTTGTCATGGGTACCTCGCAGACGCCCCGACGGATCACCATGACGCCCGCCGCCCGCCGCGCCCTGGCGGCCGCCGAGCGGCTGTTCTACGAGCGCGGCATCCATGCTGTCGGGGTGGATCTGATCGCGGCCGAGGCCGGGGTGACGAAGAAGACGCTCTACGACCGGTTCGGCTCCAAGGAGCAGCTCGTCGTGGAGTACCTCGCGGACCGCGACGAGCGCTGGCGGGCCTTCCTGGCGCCGTACCTCGACGCCGCGGAGGGATCGCCCGCCGCCGGGATCCTGGCCGTCTTCGACGCCTCGCGGGCCTGGGCGGCGGAGTACAGCGCCAAGGGGTGCAGCATGGTCAACGCCCACGCGGAGATCAGCGACCCGGCCCATCCCGCGTACGCGATCATCGCCGCGCAGAAGCAGTGGATGCTCGGGCTGTTCACCGACCTGGCCGGGGCCGCGGCGCCCGGCCGGGGCGGCAGGCTGGGCCGGGCGCTGATGCTGCTCCACGAAGGGGCCCTGGTCGCCCACGGCCTGGAGGTCTTCCCCGACCCGGTCGGCGAGGCCCGTGGCGAGGCGGAGGCGCTGCTCGCCGCCGCGGGGGCGGAGGGGTGAGCGGCGGCGGCCGGGCCCCCGCGCCGGCCGCCCGCGTTCACCGGGCCGCCGGTACCGTTTCCGTGCCCGCGCCGAGGTAGGTCTCCAGGGCCGCGGCCACCTGCGCCGTCGCGTTCTCGGGAGGGGTGGCGAGGGCGAGGTAGCCGTCGGGGCGGATGAGGAGGACGGCGGGGGCGGGGCCGTAGGCGTCGCGGATGTGGCCGCCGGAGTCGATCAGGTCCGGGGCCGGGCCGCCGACGCGGACGACGCGCAGCAGGGCCGGATCGGCGGGCAGCGCGCCGTCGTCGATGCCGGTGCCGCCCAGGTCGAGCAGGGTGAAGTGCGGGCCGCGGAAGACGTCGAAGAGCCGGGTGGGCGTGCCGTCGGCCGTGGTGCAGGGGGCCTCGGGGGCCCGGTCGCCGGCGGCGGGGATGCCCTCGGCGAGGTCCGTGCGCAGCTCCCGCGTCAGCGGGCTGTCGGGGTAGCCGATGCCGAGCTGGTGGAGGTCCCGGCCGCGCCGCAGCGTACGGGTGCGGTGCAGCCGGGTGCTGGTGTCGAGGATGCCCTCGGCGATCGGGCGGCGCTCGGTCTCGTAGGTGTCGAGGAGGCTGTCGGGGGCGCCGTGCCGCAGCACCTGGCCGAGCTTCCAGCCGAGGTTGTAGGCGTCCTGGACGCTGGTGTTCAGGCCCTGGCCGCCCGCGGGGGAGTGGATGTGCGCGGCATCGCCGGCCAGGAAGACGCGGCCGGTGCGGTAGCTGTCGACCAGGCCCGCCCGGGGGCGGAAGAGGGAGGACCAGACGACCTCGCGGATCTGCTCGGCGCCGAGGTGGGTGTGGGCCGCGAGCTCGGCGCGGATGGTCTCGGGTGAGGTGTCCGTCGTTCCGTTGAAGGACGCGATCATGGTCTGGAAGCGGTCGGTGCGGGCCAGCGGGAGCATGCCCACGAAGCCGCCGTTGGGCAGTTCCCAGCGGTGCCAGTGGTCGCGGTCCAGGCCGTCCACCCGGACGTCCGCGAGCAGCACGCCGACCGGCTCCAGCTCCGGACCGCTCATCTTGACGCCCAGCGCGCGGCGCACGGTGCTGCGCCCGCCGTCGGAGGCGACCAGATAGGCCCCGCGCACGGTGCGCTCCGTCCCGTCGGTGTGGTGCAGACGGGCCGTCACACCGGTGGAGTCCTGGTCGAACGAGGTGAGTTCGGTGCCGAAGACCACGTCCTGGCCGAGCTCCCGCAGTCGTGCGCGCAGCAGCTCCAGATTGCGGTACTGCGGCACCATCAGGGCGTTGGAGTACGGATTGCCGGGCGTCGGGTCGACCTGCTCGATCATCTCGGTGACGTCGACGATCTCGCCGTTCTCCCAGCGGGCGGTCTTGGGGTAGCGGCCGCCGGCCGCGAAGGCCGCGTCGATCAGGCCGAGGTCGTCGTAGACCTCCTGGGTGCGCGGCTGGATGCCGTTGCCCCGGGCGCCGGGCGAGAGCTGCTCCTGCCGTTCGACGAGCAGGGTGCGCACGCCGCGCCGGGTGAGGTCGATCGCCAGGGCGAGGCCGGTCGGGCCCGCGCCGGCGATCAGTACGTCGACCGCCGTGCCGTCGTCGGGCAGGGCGGCGCCGAAGGTTTCCTTAACGTTGTTAAGTGCCATGCCCCGAGGATGGATTTAACAGTGTTAAGTTGTCAACATGGTTTCGCGCATCGACCGGAAACAGGTCGTGGACACCGCACTGCGGCTGCTGAACGAGGTCGGCCTCGACGGGCTCACCCTGCGGGGCATCGCCAAGGAGCTGAACGTCCAGGCCCCCGCGCTGTACTGGCACTTCAAGAACAAGCAGGAACTGCTGGACGAGATGGCCACCGAGATGATCCGGCGGATGGCCGGGCGGCTGGAGGGCGGCGGGTCCGGCGCGGGCCGCTCCGCCGGTACCTGGCAGGAGATGCTCCTCGGCGCCTGCCGGACGGTGCGCCGCGAGCTGCTCGCCTACCGCGACGGCGGCAAGGTCTTCAGCGGCACGCGGATGACCGACGGCACCGCCGCCGGGCCGCTCGACTCCCTGATGACCCGCCTGACGGAAGCGGGCTTCACCCTGGAAGAGGCCGTGCGGGCCTGGTGGACCGCGTACAACTTCACCGTGGGCGCGGTGATCGAGGACCAGTCGGTCCACCCGGTGCCCGGACGGCGGGAGATCCGCGACCCGGCCTACGACGAGTCGGAGCGTGAGCGGCAGATCGGGCGCGAGTATCCGCTCGCGGCGCTGGCCGGCCGGACGATGTTCGGCGATCTGGAGCAGGGCTTCGAGGTCGGGCTGCGGGTCATCGTCGCGGGCATCGAGGTCACCATGGGCCCGGACGCGCGGGGCTGATCGCGCCGCGGGACGGCCGCCCGCGGCGCCGCGGAGGCCGGCCCCGCGTGCGGGATTCGGCGCCGTGGAGGCCGGCCGCCCGACGTCAGCGCCGCGGGTCGACCGACCGTTTCAGGACGGGCGTCAGCGGGCGCTCGACGAAGCGGTGCAGCACCCACGCGAGCAGCAGCATCAGCGCGACGGTCAGCAGCAGCGTCGCGTACGAGGGCAGCCCGAGGCCGTGGTGCAGCGCCCGCACCACGACCCAGCCCAGGTGCTCGTGCACGAGGTAGAACGGGTAGGTCAGCGCGCCGGCCACGGTCAGCCAGCGCCAGTTCGCCCACCGCAGCTTGCCCAGCGCGACCGCCGCGACCAGGGCGAAGCCGAGGGTGACGACGGCGATGATGCCGGCCGTCGAGCGGTAGGAGAACGCGTCGGCCGACGGGGCGTGCCACAGCCCGGCGACCGCGTAGTGCTGGCCGGTCAGCCAGCTGACCAGCACTATCGCCCAGCCGATCGGATCGCGGGCGCCGTAGCGGTGCAGCAGGTACAGGCCCACCCCGCCGATGAAGAACGGGGCGTACTCGGGCATCAGGACGGTGTCGAGGAAGGGCTGGTGGGCGGCCTGCGCGAGCGCGGCCGCCAGCGTCCAGCCCGCGCAGAAGAGCACCACCCGGCCGCGGGTGGCGCCGGGCAGCACCACGCAGAGCGCGAAGAGGGCGTAGAAACGCATCTCCGCCCACAGGGTCCAGCACACCCCGAGCACCCGGTCCACGCCCAACGGCTGCTGCAGCATGGTCAGGTTGGTCAGCACCTCGCTGGGCGGCAGCGCCTTGTAGGCGACCCAGGGGAGCGCGAAGACCGCGGTCACCAGCAGGATGGCGGCCCAGTACGCCGGATAGAGGCGGGAGACCCGGGAGGCGATGAACGCGCGCAGCGTCCGGCCCCAGCCGCTGAGGCAGATGACGAAGCCGCTGATCACGAAGAAGATCTGCACGCCCAGACAGCCGTAGGCGAACAGCGGGGCGGCGGTGGGGAACTGATGGGCGGGCGAGCCGCCCCAGGCCTGCGCTATCTCGCCGTTGCGGCCGCCGAAGTGGTACGCGGCGACCATCAGGGCGGCGAGCAGCCGCAGCCCGTCCAGGGCGCGCAGCCGCGGTGGTCCTCCGCGGCTGCGCCCCCGTATCGCGGGCCGGGGGGCGGTGGTGACGAGATCCGGCGCGCCGGGCGGCACGCCGGTCGTCAGCTGGGGCGCGCTCATCCGAACGCGGCCCGCTTCTTCAGCCGCCGCTGCACCGCCCGCGCCCGGCGCGCGACCCTGCGCACGGTGGCGTTGCGCGGAATGAACGACAGCTGCGACGGCAGCGCGCCGGGCAGCGCCAGCGCGGTCAGCCGGCGGCGCTTGAAGTAACGCCAGGTGACCTGGTCGAGCCGGGTCGCGAGGTAGCGCTCGGCGGCCGGCCGCAGCTGCGGATAGATCTGGTGCTGCATCGCATAGCCGACCGCGGTGACCAGGCCCTCGACGCTCTCACCCGTGGCGAAGGCGCGCGGGTGCGCGCTGCGGTCGCCCAGGTCGGGCACCAGCGCGTCCACGATCGTGACCGGGACCCGGTTGCTGTTCTGGTACGGCGTGAGGCGCTCCAGCAGCAGGCCGGTGCCGGTCCGCGCGGTCGGCAGACCGTAGAAGGTGGCCGCCGTCAGCAGCGCGGTGGAGAAGCAGCCGACGACCAGCGCGGGCCGCATCCGCTGGTAGAGGACCTCGGCCAGCACCGGGGTGTCCAGCACGGTCAGCGCGATGTCCAGCTTCTCGGCCTCCCGCTCCAGCAGCCGCGACCAGCGGGCCGGCGCGGACGGGTGCGGCTTGAAGACGATCTCGCGGTGGCCGCGCTCGGCGGCGCCGCGCACCATCCGCACATGGAGCTCCTCTTCCTCCTCGGGCGTGAGGATGCCCAGCGCGGAGAGGTACTGGCCGAGCAGCAGCGCGGCGCCCTCCGGGGCCGCCACCTCGCCACTGGCGTCGCACAGTTCGGCCAGCACCTTGGTGAAGGCGTCGGTCGGCACGGTCTGCGCCGGGACGTCGAACTCGGTGAGCAGCAGCGGCGTCAGCCCCGGCACCAGGTCCAGGTGCAGCAGCCGGTTGATCCGGGTGCCGATCAGCGGGTCGAGCTTGTTGCGGGTGGGCCCGTAGCTCATCAGCCCGTCGGCGTAGACGTCGATCGGCGCGTCGGGGAACAGCTGGGCGAGGGCCAGTGCCGGGTTGACCTGGATCGACTCCACGACCAGTTCGACGCGGTCGTCGCCCAGGCCCCACAGCAGCCGCAGATGCCGCTCCCACAGCGGGGCGTCGTCGGAGCGCGGCGACCAGCCGCCGGGGTGGAAGGGGCTGATCGTCTCGTTCCACGACAGCACCCGGTCGAAGCGGCCGCGCAGCCGCTCGAAGCCGGGCATGGTGTCCAGCGACGCGGTGGTCTCCGGGGTCGTCGCGTTGTTGCTGAGCAGCAGCAGGCGGCGGTCGGCCGGGGCGAAGCAGTCGGCGTCCAGCGCGGCGGCGAGGGTCGCCGCTCCGTAGAGCGTGGACGCGAGGAAGATCTGGGTACGCGGTCGGGTGGACATCAGGCCGCGACCTCCGCCGTGGGGGAGGGACGGCGGCGCAGCCGCCGCAGCCGGGACGCACGCTGCACATCCATCGAATCCAGGGCTTCCTTCAGTACGTCCTGCGGCATGCGTTTCATGGCCGCGGCGCTCATCGCGCGCAATTTACGGGCGACCTGCGGCTCGAAACGTTCGATCGAACCGAGGTGGTGGGAAATGATCGCGCAATAGGTGCGCACCGCCTTCGGCAGCAGAAGAGCCGCATCGCGGTCCTGCGCCGTTTCCTCGATCACCTGATCGAAGGCGCGAATGAAGTCCAATTGCCGTACATCCCCGATCTGGGTCAGCGACGACGCCACTCCGCGCCGGTAGAAAACGCCGAGCAGGCCGACCACCGCCATGGACTTCGCCTCGCGGTGCAGCCGCCAGATCCACGGGCGGTCCTCCGCGGTGCGCAGCCCGTCCTTGAAGTGCAGCACCCCCTCGTCCAGCAGCCTGCGGTGGTACATCCCGGCCCAGGCGTAGGCGTAGTCGACGGAGGTGGAGCGGTCGGCGGGCAGGATCACCTCGCGCGGGTCCAGCACCACCGAGCGCCGGCCGTGCGGGACGCGGTGGACGGTGCGCGCGCGGGCGGTGCACTGGACATGGTCGGTGCGGACGAAGTCGCACCCCAACTCCTCGATGGTGCGCAGGAGCTGGGGGTAGTAGCCGGGGGCGAGCCAGTCGTCGCCGTCCAGGAAGGCGACGTACTCGCCGCGGGCCTGGTCCAGGCCGGTGTTCCGGGCGGTGGCCAGGCCGCCGTTTTGTTCGTGCCGCAGCAGTCTGGCACCCGGCAGCTCGCGCTCGGCGCGCGCGAGAATCTCCGGGGTCTCGTCGCGGGAACAGTCGTCGACGAGCAGGAATTCAAAGTCGTCGCGGGCGTTGGCCGCCAGGCTTTTCAGGGTGTCGGGCGCGTATGTCTGCACGTTGTAGAACGGCACGATGACGGAGAGCTTAACCACCCGGGTGACGTTAGGTGCGCGGGCGGCATTCGTCTTTACCGGGTGCGGACCTGAAGGTGAACGAAGAATGGCGGGATGGTTAACCGGGTCGGCCATCGGGCCGGTTAGTCATTCGTCGACCCGCTGTTAACCCTTTGTTGCGACCCAGTTGGCCCGACAAACGGAATGGCTTCCTAGCGTCTTCGACGTGCCATCACGTACCCACTCTTCGCCGCGGGTCGCCGTACTCGCCGACTCGGATACCCGATGGAAATGGGGCGCTTTGACAGCGTACCGAATCCAATCGGACATCCGGCTCGACGGCTACCTCCTCCGCGGCCGCGCCACTCCCACGGTCCGACAGCTCGACGAGGTCGGCGCCCGTGCGGACTCGCTGCGCGAAATCCGGGGCGTCGACTTCGTGCGGTCCGTCGACCGTACGCGCTACGACGTCGTCGTGCTGGCCTGCGTCGGCGGCGCGGTGCAGGCGATGCTGCACGGCCTCGCCCGCGCCTGGCGCGGAGCGCAGCAGCGCCCCGTCGTCGTCACCGGCTATGTCGGCGTGGTCTACGAGAAGCTCGCGGACGGGCTGCTGCTGCGGCACGGCGCGGACGTCGTCCTCGCCAACTCCCGGCACGACGCGGACCGGTTCCGCGAGGTCTACCGCGGCGTCGGCGCCGACGACGGCAGCATCGCCGAGTGCGCCCTGCCGTTCCTCGGCGGCGACCGCTACCGCGGTGCCGGCGCGACCGGCACACCGGACCCGTACACCGTGGTGTTCGCCGCCCAGCCCTCCGTCCCGGAGAGCCGCGCCGACCGGACGTACCTGCTGCGCCGCGCCGTGGAGCACGCCCGCAAGCACCCGGACCGCGAGGTGCTGATCAAGCTCCGCAGCAAGCCGGGCGAGCACACCACCCACATCGAGGAACTGCCCTACCAGAAGCTCGCCGCCAAGGCCCCCGGCGGTCTGCCCGCCAACTGCCGCCTGGTGTACGGCAACATGGGCGAGGTCCTGGACCGCACCGACCTGATGGTGACGGTCAGCTCGACCGCCGCCCTGGAGTCGCTGCACCGCGGCATCCCCACCGCCGTCCTCACCGACCTCGGCATCCGCGAGGTCCTCGGCAACCACCACTTCCTCGGCTCCGGCTGCCTCGCCTCCTGGGACGAGCTGGACGCCGGACACCGCCCGGAGCCGGACGCCGACTGGCTCGCCCGGCAGGGCGTCGCCGCCCACGGGGAGTACGAGCAGGCCTTCGACGCCGCCCGCGCCCGGGTCACCGCGCTGCGCACCGCCGACCGGCTGCCGCCGATCACCCCGTACTACACACCCCGCACCGCCCCCGGCTACCTCCCCGGCATCCTCGCCCGGCACGGCCTGGACCCGCACGGCGAGCCGCTCGCCGGCTACGCGGACGCCCCCGAGGAGACCGGCGGACTGCGCCGGGTCGCCCGCGAGACGGTCCGCGAGGCCGCCCGCGGCGCCTACCGCCACGGCGTCCAGCGCGTCGCCCCCGCCATCCGCCGCTGGGGGCAGCTGTGACCCTCCCGACGCCCGCCAGCCCCCGGAGCCCGCACGGCCCCCGGAAGGAGCCCGAAATGCCGCCGAACCCGCAGAGCAGCCCGCCGACCGTGGTGGCCGTCATCCCCGCCCGCGGCGGATCCAAGGGCGTGCCCGCCAAGAACCTCGCCGCCGTCGGGGGAGTGCCCCTGGTGGCCCGTGCGGTCCGCGAGTGCCGCGCCGCCCGCCTGGTCACCGATGTCGTGGTCTCCACCGACGACGCCGGGATAGCGGCCGCGGCCCGCGGCGCCGGCGCGGTCGTCGTACGGCGCCCCGGCGACATCGCGGGCGACACCGCCACCAGCGAGGCGGCCGTCCTGCACGCCATGGACGCCTACGAGGCCGAGCACGGCGCCCGGGTCGACACGGTGCTGCTGGTCCAGTGCACCAGCCCGTTCATCGTCCGCGAGGACATCGACGGAGTCGCCGCGGCGGTCGTCGAGGGCGGCGCCGACAGCGCGCTGACCGTGGCCCCGTTCCACGGCTTCGTCTGGCGCGACGCCGAACCCGCGGTGGGCGGCGCGACCGCCGCCGACGGCGGCCACGGCGTCAACCACGACAAGTCCTTCCGGCCACGCCGCCAGGACCGCCCCCAGGACCTGCTGGAGACCGGCGCCGCCTACGCCATGGACGCGGCCGGCTTCCGCGCCGGCGGCCACCGCTTCTTCGGCCGCACCGAGCTGGTGCGCACCGACCCCGCCCGGGTGCTGGAGATCGACGACCCGCACGACCTGGCCCGCGCCCGCGCACTGGCACCGCTGCTGGACGCCCCGCGCCCCGGCGCCCTGCCGACCCTCGACGACATCGACGCCGTCGTCCTCGACTTCGACGGCACCCAGACCGACGACCGGGTGCTGATCGACGCCGACGGACGGGAGATCGTCGCGGTGCACCGCGGCGACGGCCTCGGCATCGCCGCCCTGCGCAGGGCGGAGCTGAAGCTGCTGATCCTGTCCACGGAGACCAACCCGGTCGTCGCCGCGAGGGCCCGCAAGCTGCGGGTGCCCGTCCTGCACGGCATCGACCGCAAGGACCTCGCCCTCAAGCAGTGGTGCGAGGAAGCGGGCATCGACCCCGCGCGCGTGCTCTACGTCGGCAACGACGTCAACGACCTGCCGTGCTTCGACCTCGTCGGCTGGCCCGTGGCGGTCGCCGGGGCGCACGACGTGGTGCGCGGCGCCGCCCGCGCGCTCACCGCGACGCCCGGTGGCAGCGGCGCGATCCGCGAGATCGCCGGCTGGCTGCTGGGCCCGTCCCTGTAACCCGCACCGACCCCCGCACACCCCTGATCAATCCGCACACCCCCTGATCGACACGAAGGAATCTCCCCATGAGCAACAACTCCCGCCTCCGCACCCTCGGCTCCCGCGAGGCCGGCCCCGGCCGCCCCGTCTACGTCACCGGCGAGATCGGCATCAACCACAACGGCGACCTGGAGAACGCCTTCGCGCTGATCGACGCCGCCGCCGACGCCGGCTGTGACGCCGTCAAGTTCCAGAAGCGGACCCCGGAGATCTGCACCCCGCGCGACCAGTGGGACATCGAGCGCGACACCCCCTGGGGCCGGATGACCTACATCGACTACCGCCACCGCGTGGAGTTCGACGAGGACGGCTACCGCGCCATCGACGAGTACTGCAAGAAGCGCGGCATCGCCTGGTTCGCCTCCCCGTGGGACGTCGAGTCCGTCGCCTTCCTGGAGAAGTTCGACGTGCCCTGCTACAAGGTCGCCTCCGCCTCGCTCACCGACGACGACCTGCTGCGCGCCATGCGCGCCACCGGCCGCACCGTCATCCTCTCGACGGGCATGTCCACCCCCAAGCAGATCCGGCACGCCGTCGAGGTCCTGGGCAGCGAGAACATCCTGCTCTGCCACGCCACCAGCACCTACCCGGCCAAGGCCGAGGAGCTCAACCTGCGCATGATCAACACCCTGCAGGAGGAGTACCCCAACGTCCCGATCGGCTACAGCGGCCACGAGACCGGCCTGCAGACCACCCTCGCCGCGGTCGCCCTCGGCGCCACCTTCGTCGAGCGCCACATCACCCTCGACCGCGCGATGTGGGGCTCCGACCAGGCCGCCTCCGTCGAGCCCGGCGGCCTGTCCCGCCTGGTCCGCGACATCCGCACCATCGAGGAGTCCCTCGGTGACGGCGTCAAGAAGGTCTACGAGAGCGAGCTCGGCCCGATGAAGAAGCTGCGCCGGGTCGCCGGCGTGGTGGCCGAGGCCGAGGCCGGCGCCGAGCCGGCGGCGGTCTGACGGCCGGCCCGCCCGACCGACCGACGGGAGCGATGGTGAGCTCACCCGAAGGGGCCCGCGCCGGGTCCGTCACGCCCGGCGCCGGGGTCCCGCCCCCGGAGACGACGGGTTCTCCCGCCCGCCGTCTCCGGGGGGTGCCGCGGCAGCGCAACCGGACCGCACGCGCCGGCGCAGGACCGGACGCCCCGGCCCGGGGCACCGGCACCCTCGCGTTCGTCGAGAGCCCGGTGCAGCTGCTGAACGTCCTGGAATGGGCGCACACGGCACAGGCCACCTCGCTCACCGTCGTCGTGCTCTCCCCGCACGACCCGATGACCCGCGGACAGCTGCGCCGGATGGCCGAACTCGCCCGCGACGAAGGCCATACGGTGCGCTGGGAAGAGGCCCGCGGCGGCCCCACCGCGCCGATGCGCACCATCGGCGGGCTCACCCCGCTGCTGCGCCGCGCCCGCCGCGTCGTCATCGGCGACCCGTTCTCCCGCTACGTCCAGCTGCTGCTCACCCTCACCCGGGCGCGCGACCTGGTCGTGGTCGACGACGGCACCGCCACCATGGAGTTCATCTCCCAACTCGCCCGCGGCGAACGGCTGGTGCGCTGGCACCGCAACGGCAGCGGGCGCGGCGCCCGGGACCTGGTCTTCGCACCGTTCTCGGCCACCGCCCGCCGCCGGCTCACCCCGCAGCCCGAGGGCGGCCGGCGCACCGTCGGCCTGTTCAGCTCGATGCCCGTCGAGGCGCCGCCGGGCGTCGAGGTCACCACCAACGAGTTCGCCTGGACCCGCGGCCGCTTCGGCCCGCCCCGGCTCACCCGCGCCGCCGACATCGTCGGCACCTCGCTGGTGGAGACCGGGGTCGTGGACGCCGACCGCTACCTGGCGGCGGTGGGGGTGCTGGCCCGTACGCACGGTGCCACCCGCTACTTCGCCCACCGCAAGGAGAGCGCCGACAAGCTGCGCCGGCTGGTGGCGGAAACCGGGCTGGAGATCGTCCGCCCCGACCTGCCGCTGGAGCTGATCGCCCGGCGCGGCCCCATCGGACGGCTGATCGTCAGCTTCCCCTCCACCGTCGTGCACACCCTGCCGCTCGCCCTGCTGGGCACCGAGGTCAAGGTCGCGGTCTGCGACATCGACCCGGAATGGCTGACGGCCCACGCCTCGCCGCGCGCCCAGGGCTTTCTCGACGGGGTCACCGGCACCGCCCGCGACGTGCAGCGACTGCCGTTCACCCAGCGGATGGCCGCCGGATGACAGTGCGCGGAAAGCCTTACTGCATACCCGTCGCATAAACCGTCCATGCGCCGAGCGGCCTAGATTTTCTTCCCCTAACGGGCTGAACTTTTGTTGATCGAAGGACAGTTGCCCCGTTGTGGGCCGTAACCTTCCAGGGGTGAACCACTCGATCTCCCGCGATGCCGGCACCGCCCGTACTCCCGCCGGGGACCAGCTCCCCGGCGCGCTCCCCGAGGCGCTGCGCGCCGAACTCGGCCGCTTCCGCCGCGACTTGCACATGCATCCCGAGCTCGGCAACCAGGAGTTCCGCACCACCGCGGCGCTCAAGGAACGGCTGGAGAGGGCCGGCCTGCGGCCCCGGGTACTGTCCGTCGGCACCGGCCTGGTCTGCGACATCGGCACCCCGGACGCGACGGCCGGCGGACGGGCGCTCGCCGCGGACCCCGACCGCCCCCTGCTGGCCCTGCGCGCGGACATCGACGCCCTGCCCATCCCGGACACCAAGACCGTCGACTACGCCTCGACGGTCCCCGGCCACGCCCACGCCTGCGGCCACGACGTGCACACCACCGTCGTCCTCGGCGCCGGACTGGTCCTCGCCGAACTCGCCCGCGCCGGCGCCCTGCCGCGCCCGGTCCGCCTGATCTTCCAGCCCGCCGAGGAAGTGCTGCCCGGCGGCGCCTCCGACGCGATCGAGTCCGGCGTGCTGGAGGGCGTCGGCCGGATCCTCGCCGTCCACTGCGATCCGCGCGTCGACGCCGGCCGGATCGGGCTCCGCACGGGCCCGATCACCTCCGCCTGCGACCGCCTGGAGGTCGAGCTGGACGGCCCCGGCGGCCACACCGCCCGCCCGCACCTGACCACCGACATGGTCACCGCCGCCTCCCGGGTCGCCGTGGACGTGCCGGCGCTGCTGTCCCGCCGGGTCGACGCCCGCGCCGGCCTCGCCGTCACCTGGGGCCGGCTGGCGTCCGGCCACGCCTGCAATGTGATCCCGCAGCACGCCGAACTCTCCGGCACGGTCCGCTGTCTCGATCTCGACGCCTGGCGCAAGGCCCCCGACCTGGTGCACGCGGCGATCGACGAGGTGGCCGCGCTGCACGGCGCCAAGCCGCAGATCACCTACGTCCGCGGAGTGCCGCCGGTGGTCAACGAGCCGGTCACCGTCCAGCTCCTGCACTCCGCGATGGCCGCGCGCCGCGGCGAGGGCGCCATCGAGGACACCGACCAGTCCCTCGGCGGCGAGGACTTCTCCTGGTACCTCGAACACGTCCCCGGCGCCATGGCCCGCCTCGGCGTCCACCCACCCGCCGACCCCGTCCGCCGCGACCTGCACCGCGGCGACTTCGACGTCGACGAACAGGCCATCAAGGTGGGCGCGGAACTCTTCACGGCGTGCGCGCTGCTGGACGGGGATCTTCCGGACTGAACGCCGCGGGGCTCGCGCCGTCTCCCGCCTGCCGCTCAAGATCGAACTCATATAGCGGGCGCTGTCCGTAAAGAAGGCATATAGGCCCGTTTCGGCAGTTAGCCGGGACGGGCTTCGCAATTCGCCCGCCCCTGTTTCCTCCACGTGCCCTACGCCTCGAATCGATAACGTCCGCGCAGTGGAGGGTTTTGCGCCAGGTCTACGCGCGTTAATCTCCCACAAGCCAGCGCCAAAGGGGGCGCTTAGAGCGAAGGGAAGGCCCCGTGCGTCGGGTCATCAGGATTGCCGCCGCGGCTACCGCCACCACCTGTCTCGCGTTCACCGCCACCGCGTGCGGACAGAGCTTCGCCGAGGCCAATCGCGCCAAGCACGCGGGCGTCGGACTGGCCTTCGACATCGGCGGGCGGGACGACCACTCGTTCAACGAGGCGGCCGCCCGCGGCACGGAGAACGCCCGGGAGAAACTGGGCGTCAAGGTCAAGATGCTCACCGCGAAGAACGGCGAGACCGAGGCGGACCGCGAGCAGCGGCTGTCGTCCTTCGCCGAGGCCGGATACAACCCGGTCATCGGCGTCGGCTTCGCGTACAGCCAGTCCGTGCAGAACGTCGCCAAGGACTTCCCCGACACCTCCTTCGGTGTCGTGGACGCCGTGCCGCAGGGCAAGAACGTCGACGCCATGGTCTTCGCCGAGCACGAGGGCTCCTACCTGGCGGGCGTCGCCGCGGCGCTGAAGAGCAAGACCCACAAGGTGGGCTTCATCGGTGGCGTGAACAACGCGCTCATCCAGAAGTTCCAGGCCGGCTTCGAGCAGGGCGTACGCGACACCGACCCGAAGGCCAAGGTCGTCTCGCAGTACCTCTACCCGAACAACGACAAGGGCTTCAACGACCCGGCCGCCGCCAAGGCCAAGGCCGCGGGCATGACCGACAGCGGTATCGACGTGATCTACACGGCGGCCGGGCAGTCGGGCGCCGGCTCGATCGAGGAGGTCAGCAGGCACAAGGGCGTCTGGGCGATCGGGGTCGACTCCGACCAGTACCAGCAGCCCGGTCTGGCGAAGTACAAGGACCACATCCTGACCTCGGTCGTGAAGAACGTCGATGTGGCCGTCTTCGACCTGATCAAGAGCTACGAGGACCACAAGCCGCTGACCGGCATCCACGCCTACGACCTCAAGCACAAGGGCGTCTCGCTCGCCACCTCGGGCGGCTTCATCAAGGACATCCAGCCGCAGATCGACGCGGCCCGGAAGAAGATCATCGAGGGCAAGGTGAAGGTCAAGGAGACGCCGTAGTCAGACGCCGTAGCCAGGGACGACGATCCACCCCGGGGAGCCGCAGCGCCGGCCCCGGGGGCGGTCCCCGCGTCCCCCTGTGACCTTCCGGTCCCGCTTTCCTGCTTCCTCGTCCTTTCCGCACCGTCATCCCCGAGGGGAGTGCGCCATCAACGCAGCATCCACGCGCAGCGGCCCGGCCGTCCCGGACGCCCCCGCTGTAGAACTCCGCGGAATCACCAAAAGGTTCCCCGGCGTCGTGGCCAACCACGACATCCACCTCACCGTGCGCCGCGGTACCGTCCACGCCCTCTGCGGCGAGAACGGTGCCGGCAAGTCCACCCTGATGAAGATCCTCTACGGCATGCAGAAGCCGGACGAGGGCACCGTCGCGCTCGACGGCGAGCAGGTCGCCCTGCACACCCCGGGCGACGCCATCGCCCGCGGCATCGGCATGGTCCACCAGCACTTCATGCTGGCCGACAACCTCACCGTCCTGGAGAACACCGTCCTCGGCGCGGAGAAGCTGCACGGCATCGGCGCCGGCGCCCGCGCGAAGATCAAGGAAATCTCCGACGCGTACGGCCTGAACATCCGGCCGGACGTCCTCGTCGAGGACCTCGGTGTCGCCGACCGCCAGCGCGTCGAGATCCTCAAGGTCCTCTACCGCGGCGCCCGCACCCTGATCCTCGACGAGCCGACCGCCGTCCTGGTCCCGCAGGAGGTCGACGCGCTCTTCGACAACCTGCGCGAGCTCAAGTCCGAGGGCCTGACCGTCATCTTCATCTCGCACAAGCTGGGCGAGGTGCTCTCGGTCGCCGACGACATCACCGTCATACGCCGCGGGACGACCGTGGCGTCCGTCGAGCCGTCCGCGACCACGCCCAAGCAGCTCGCCGAGCTGATGGTCGGCAGCGAACTGCCGTCGCCGGAGACCCGCGAGTCGACCGTCACCGAGGAGGAGATGCTGCGGGTCCGCGACCTCCGCCTGTCGGCGACCGACTCCGACGGGGTGGTCCGCACCGTCCTGGACGGCATCTCCTTCACCATCCACAAGGGCGAGGTGCTGGGCGTCGCCGGTGTCGAGGGCAACGGCCAGGCCGAACTCGTCGAGGCCGTCATGGGCACCCGCACCCCCGACCACGGCACCGTCGTCCTGGACGGCAACGACCTGTCCGGGGCCTCCACCCGCGCCCGGCGCGAGGGCGGCGTCGGCTACATCCCCGAGGACCGCCACCGCCACGGCCTGCTGCTGGAAGCCCCGCTGTGGGAGAACCGCATCCTGGGCCACGTCACCGAGCGGCCCAACAGCAAGGGCAGGCTGCTCGACCTGGCCGGCGCCCGCAAGGACACCGCGCGCATCGTCGCCGAGTACGACGTGCGCACCCCGGGCATCGAGGTCACCGCGTCCTCGCTCTCCGGCGGCAACCAGCAGAAGCTGATCGTCGGCCGCGAGATGAGCCACCGGCCCAAGCTCCTGATCGCCGCCCACCCCACCCGCGGCGTCGACGTCGGCGCGCAGGCGCAGATCTGGGAACAGATCCGCGAGGCGCGCCGCGAGGGCCTGGCGGTGCTGCTGATCTCTGCCGACCTGGACGAGCTGATCGGGCTGTCCGACACCCTGCGGGTGATGTACCGGGGCCGGCTGGTCGCGGACGCGGACCCCGCCGTCATCACCCCGGAGGAGTTGGGCTCCGCCATGACCGGTGCCGCCAGCGGCCACCTCACCGCGCCGGAGGACGGCGCCCAGGAAGGCGGTGCGCCCGGCACGGGTGCGCCCGAGAAGGCCGCGCCGAACGGCGCCGGCGAGCAGGGCGGTGAGCAGAAGTGAGCACCTCCGCCAAGAGCCCCGCAAAGAACCCCGCGGTGGACGCCATCGCCAGGAGCGCCACCCGCGACAAGGTGATCCTCGCGATCGCCGCGCCCGTCCTGGCCATCGTCGCCGCGATAGTGATCTCGTCCCTGGTCTTCCTCGCGTCCGGCGAGAACCCCTTCCGGGCCTACGGGATCATGGCCGATTACGGCCACTACAGCGACAGCCAGGTCTGGATCATCAACAAGGCGGTGCCGTACTACCTTTCGGCGCTGGCGGTGGCCATCGGCTTCCGCATGAACCTCTTCAACATCGGTGTCGACGGCCAGTACCGCCTGGCGGCCTTCGCGGCCGCCGCGGTGGGCGGGGCCATCGCGCTCCCCGGCGCGATCCAGATCATCCTGCTCATCGTCATCGCGATGCTGGTGGGCGCCCTCTGGTCGGGCCTCGCGGGTCTGCTGAAGACCACCCGCGGCGTCAGCGAAGTGATCACCACGATCATGCTGAACGCCATCGCCGCCTCGATCATCGGCTACTTCCTGCAGGACGGCCGCCTCGCCATCAAGGACGGCAACCTCCTGCACACCAAGTTCCTCCCGGAATCCAGCCACTTCTTCTCCTTCCCGACCCACCCCAAGCCGGTCTACGGCTTCGTGGTGATCGCGGTGCTGGCCGGCGCGCTGTACTGGTTCGGCATCAACCGCACCCGCTTCGGCTTCGACCTGCGCGCCGTGGGCGCCTCCGAGCCGGCCGCCGAGGCCAGCGGGGTCAGCGTCAAGCGCATGGTCGTCAGCAGCATGCTGCTGTCGGGTGCCGCGGCCGGCCTGGTCGGCATGCCCACCCTGCTCGGCGAGTCCTTCCAGTACGGCACGGACTTCCCGGCCGGCATCGGCTTCACCGGTATCGCCATCGCCCTGCTCGGCCGCAACCACCCCGTCGGGATGGCCTTCGGCGCCCTGCTGTGGGCGTTCCTCGACCGCACCGGCTCCCGGCTGGAGTTCGAGGGCTACGCGCAGGAGATCGTCGGCGTCATCCAGGGCGTCATCGTGCTCTGCGTGGTCATCGCCTACGAGGTCGTGCGCCGCTACGGGCTGCGGCTCCAGCAGCGCAAGGTCGGCGAGGAGCTGGCCGCCCTCGCCCGCACCACCAACGCCGACAAGTCTGACAAGAGCGACAAGCCGGAGGTGTCGGCGTGAGTACGGACCTCAAGACCGCGACGAAGCTCGCGGTCCCCGGGAAGGGCGGGCGGCGCAGGCTGACCTACCCCTGGATCCTGCTGATCATCGCCGGTGCGCTGGTCGCGCTCTCCGTCCTGCGGGCCGTCACCGGCACCGCGGACCTCACCTCCACCGGCCAGTTCGGTGCCGCGCTGAGCGCCGCCGTGCCGATCGGCCTCGCCGGTCTGGGCGGCCTGTGGTCCGAGCGGGCCGGCGTGGTGAACATCGGCCTCGAAGGCATGATGATGCTCGGCTCGTTCGCGGCAGGCTGGGTCGGCTGGCAGCACGGGCCCTGGGCGGCGGCGCTGGCCGGCATCATCGGCGGTGCGCTCGGCGGCCTCATCCACGCCGTCGCCACCGTCACCTTCGGCGTCGACCACATCGTCTCCGGTGTCGCGGTCAACATCCTGGCGCTGGGCGCCACCCAGTACCTGGCCACCCTGTGGTTCGGCCAGGAGGGCAGCGCGGCGATGGCCGCCGGCGGCAACGACAAGCAGTCCCCGCCGATGCCCGACATGCCGAGCTTCACCGTGCCCGGCCTGTCGGACGCGCTGAACTCCCTGGAGGCGCACCACTGGTTCCTGGTCTCCGACCTCGCCGGCATCCTCGGCGCCGCGGTCACCAACGTCTCGTGGCTGACGCTGCTGACGATCGCACTGTTCGTCGGCACCTTCTTCGTGCTGTGGCGCTCGTCCTTCGGCCTGCGGCTGCGCTCCTGCGGCGAGGCCCCGGTCTCGGCCGAGTCGCTGGGCGTCAACGTCTACTCGTACAAGTACGCGGCGGTCCTGGTCTCCGGCGCCCTGGCCGGCCTCGGCGGTGCCTTCCTCTCCATCGGGGTGCACTTCTACCAGGACGGCCAGACCGGCGGCCGCGGCTACATCGGCCTCGCGACGATGATCTTCGGCAACTGGCGTCCTGGCGGCGTCGCGATGGGCGCGGGCCTGTTCGGCTTCATGGACGCCATGCAGCTGCGCAGCGGCGGCCCGACCGTCCACGCCCTGCTGCTGGGCCTGGCCGCGCTCCTCGCGGTGATCGCGCTGCTGAAGGTGCGGGCCGCCAAGCGCACCCAGGCCGCGCTGTCGGCGGTGGCCGCCGTCGTCCTCATAGGCTGGTACTTCCTGGCCGACACCGTTCCGCTCGAACTGGTCGAGGCGAGCCCGTACATCGCCACCCTGCTCGTCCTCGCCCTCTCCGCCCAGCGACTGCGGCCCCCGAAGGCGAACGGCAGGCCCTACCGCCGAGGACAAGGCACATGACACCACCAGTGCCGGTCGACTGGACCGCACTGCGCGCGCAGGCCCGGGACGCGATGTCCCGGGCCTACGCCCCGTACTCCGGCTACCCCGTCGGCGCCGCCGCCCTCGTGGACGACGGCCGCACGATCGCCGCCTGCAACGTCGAGAACGCCTCCTACGGCCTCGCCCTCTGCGCCGAATGCGGTCTGGTCTCAGAGCTGTTCGCGGGCCGCACCGACGGCGGCGGACCCGCACCCCGGCTGACCGCCTTCACCTGCGTGGACGGCACAGGCGACCTGCTCGTCCCCTGCGGCCGCTGCCGCCAGCTGCTGTGGGAACACGGCGGCCCCGAGTTGCTGGTGGACACGGCGTCCGGCATCCGGCCCCTGTCGGAACTGCTGCCGGACGCGTTCGGGCCGGGGCATCTGGCGGGCTGACGGGGCGGCCGCCTCACCGTGGCCCGGTCGGTGCTGACCGGCCGCCATCTGACGGCGGGCGAAGCACGCGACGTCGCCTGCGGAGGCGGACGTCGCCTGCGGAGGCGGCCGAAGGGCCCGCCGCGGCATCAGCCGCGAGCGGGCTCTTCGTTCGTTCGGGTCCGCCGGAGTGCTTCGGCAGCGCTTCGGGACCGCTTCGTGAACCCGTCATCCACAGGGGCCCCGGCCTCCGTATGGCGCATCCCGCCCTCGAGCCCCCCGGGGTCGTCCCCGGCCGTCCCGGGGGGCGCCCGTTCGGCGCCCCTGGCCACCCCGGCATCTATGCGTGTAGAACGTACCTACCCGTTCGAAAGGAACCGTCGCATGGACGTCATCTCCGTCATCCGTACCAAGCGCGACCGCGGTGAGCTGACCCCTGATCAGATCGACTGGGTCATCGACGCCTACACCCGGGGCGAGGTCGCCCATGAGCAGATGTCGTCCCTCGCGATGGCCGTCTTCCTCAACGGTATGAACCGCACGGAGATCGCCCGCTGGACGGCCGCGATGATCGCCTCCGGCGAGCGCATGGACTTCTCCTCCCTGCCCCGCCCCACCGCGGACAAGCACTCCACCGGCGGCGTCGGCGACAAGATCACCCTCCCGCTCGCCCCGCTCGTCGCCGCCTGCGGCGCGGCCGTGCCGCAGCTCTCCGGCCGCGGTCTGGGCCACACCGGCGGCACCCTGGACAAGCTCGAAGCGATCCCCGGCTGGCGCGCGAGCCTCTCCAACGCCGAGATGCTGGACGTCCTGCGCGACGTCGGCTCGGTGATCTGCGCGGCCGGCGACGGTCTCGCCCCCGCCGACAAGAAGCTCTACGCGCTGCGCGATGTCACCGGCACCGTCGAGTCCATCCCCCTGATCGCCTCCTCGATCATGTCCAAGAAGATCGCCGAGGGCACCGGCTCCCTCGTCCTGGACGTCAAGGTCGGCTCCGGCGCCTTCATGAAGGACCTCGACAACGCCCGCGAACTGGCCTCCACGATGGTCGAGCTGGGCACCGACCACGGCGTGCGGACCGTCGCGCTGCTCACCGACATGGCCACCCCGCTCGGCCTGACCGCCGGCAACGCCCTCGAAGTCCGCGAATCCGTCGAGGTACTGGCCGGCGGCGGCCCCCGGGACGTCGTCGAGCTGACCCTGGCGCTCGCCCGCGAGATGCTCGACGCGGCCGGCCTCCAGGACGCCGACCCGGCCAAGGCGCTGGCCGACGGCTCCGCCATGGACCACTGGCGCCGCATGATCACCGCCCAGGGCGGCGACCCCGACGCGGCCCTCCCGGTGGCCCGCGAACAGCATGTCGTCACCGCTGCCTCCTCCGGCACCCTCACCACCCTCGACGCATACGCCGTCGGCCTCGCCGCCTGGCGCCTGGGCGCCGGCCGCGCCCGCAAGGAGGACCCGGTCCAGGCGGGCGCGGGCGTCGAACTGCACGCCAAGCCGGGCGACACGGTCAGCGCCGGCCAGCCCCTGCTGACCCTGCACACCGACACCCCGGAGAAGTTCCCCTACGCCCTGGAGGCCCTCGACGGCGGCGTCCTCGTCGGCCCCGAGGACGCGGCCTTCGCCACCACGCCGGTGGTGCTGGAGCGTATCGCCTGACCTGGCCCGGCCGGAGGCCGGTGAGGGAGCGGCCCGCATGGGTGAACGGGACCGGTGGACCGCCGCCGGTCCCGTTCGGCGGGCTGTTGCGGGTGGTACTCGTCGGGCCCGTTCCGGAACGAGAAAGGGTCCCTGCCTCGGATGAGGCAGGGACCCTCGTGCGGAGCGCCCGGCAGGCCTTGCACCTGCATTTCCCGCCGGCTGGCGGACGTCTTTCCTTGGACCACAGACGCGTGAACTCCGGGCTGTGCGCCGAAGTTGCATCATGATCATACAGGACCGTCCGGCCCGCCCGCACATCCGCCGCAGCCGCCGACCCGGCTCGCTCCGCCCGGGTCCACGCGGTCGCCGACCGCCCTGGCCCGGATGTCCCGCGACCGTGAAAGGCCCGCCCCACCAGGACAGGTGGCGGGACGGGCCCTTCGGACTGCGGGGGTTACGCGGCCTTCTCCAGGTGGAGGAGGCGGCGTTCGACCACGGCCTTGCGGGTGGCGTAGAGGGTGATCGAGGCGGCGCCGAGCATCGCGACGAGGCCCAGGAGCACGGTGCCCTCCCAGCCGACGGCGTGGAAGGCGGCGGCGCCGAGCGCGCCGCCCAGGCTGCTGCCGACGTAGTACGCGCACTGGTACAGCGCCGACGCCTGCGCGCGGGCCGTCTTGGCGGTGCGGCTCACCGAGGACGAGGCCACCGCATGGCCCGCGAAGAAGCCCGCGGTGATCAGGACGAGCCCCGCCAGCACCGTGGAGACGGAGTCGGAGAGGGAGAGCAGCAGACCCGTGGAGGTGGTGCCGACGGCCAGGTACAAGGCGCCGCGGCGACCCGTGCGGGCGACCAGCTTGCCGGCCGCGGCCGAGGAGACCGTACCGACCAGGTAGACCACGAAGATCGAACCGACGATGCCCTGCGGGAGGTTGAACGGCTCGGACACCAGGCGGTAGCCGATGACCGTGTAGACCGCGCCGAACACCGTCATGAACAGCCCGCCGATGGCGTAGAGGCGGCGCAGCAGCGGGTCGGCGAGGTGGCCGCCGAGGGTACGGGCCAGCGCCCGCGGGCCCACCGAACGGGGCGCGAAGTGCCGGGCCTTGGGCACCAGCAGCCGGAACGTCACCGCGCACACCACGGCCAGCACACCCACCGCGGCCAGCGCGGCCCGCCAGCCCCAGGCCTGGGCGACCCAGCCGGTCACGATCCGGCCGGACATGCCGCCGATGCTGTTGCCCGCCACGAACAGTCCGATGGCCGCCACCAGCGCCTTGGCGCGTACCTCCTCGGCCAGGAAGGCCATCGCCGACGCCGGCAGTCCGGCCAGCGCGACGCCCTGGATGCCGCGCAGCGCGATCAGCGCGCCGAGCGACGGGGCGAACGGCACCAGCATCGCGATCAGCGCGGCGACCGAGAGGGACACGGTCATCAGCGTGCGCCGCCCGAAGCGCTCGGAGACCGCGCTCAGCGGGATGACCCCGAGGGCCAGGCCGAAGGTGGCCGCGGACACGGTCCAGCTCGCCTGGTCCGGGCTGACCCCGAGGTCGCTGGAGATCGCGGGCAGCAGCGCCTGCGTGGAGTACAGGAGCGCGAAGGTCGCGACTCCGGCGGCGAAGAGGGCGAAGCTCATCCGGCGGTAGCCCGGGCCGCCCGGCCGCAGCTTGCCCGACTCGGGATCGGGGGCGGCGGCGGAAGGAGAAGTGTCAGTGGACGACTGGGGAGAGGCGGCCGCACGGTCGGTGACGGACGCCCCGGTATCAGCGGGAGGCATGCTTCGAAGGTAGGCCCGCCCGTTTCATGCGTCCAATGCATAGAAACGGCATAATCGATGCTGTGACACATGATCCGAGGTCGCAGGGGCCGCTGTTGCAAGGTCGCAACAGAAAAGATCTCGCCGGAGCGCCGCGGAGCGCGGAAGCGGGGGAGCCGGCCGAGCTCGGGGGCGACTCCTGGGCGGTGCTCCTCGCCCCGCGGCTCGCCCAGTTCACCGCCGTCGCCCGGCACGAACACGTCACCCGCGCCGCCCTGGAACTCGGCATGCCGCAGCCGACGCTCAGCCGCGCCCTCGTCCGCCTGGAGGAGGACCTCGGCGTCGCCCTCTTCGCCCGGCACGGCCGCACCCTCTCCCTCACCCCGGCCGGCCGCGCCTTCCTCGCCTCCACCGAGCGGGCGCTGACGGACCTGGAACGGGCGACGGAGTCCGTACGGGCCGATGTCGACCCCGCCGCCGGGAAGGTGGCGTTCGGCTTTCTGCACACCCTCGGCTCGGAGACCGTGCCCGGCCTGATCCGCAGCTTCCGTGCCGACCACCCGCGCGTCCGCTTCCAGCTCGTCCAGAACTACGGCGAGGCCATGATCGAACGCCTCCGCGCCGGCGACCTCGACCTCTGCCTGACCTCACCGGTCCCGGACTACCCGGACCTGGTCGCCCGCCGGCTCGACGAGCAGAAGCTGCGCCTCGTCGTCCCGGACGACCATGCGCTGGCCGGCCGTAAGCGGATCCGGCTCGCGGAGGCCGCGGGCGAGCTGTTCGTCACCCTGGAACCCGGCTACGGGCTGCGCCGGATCACCGACGCGCTGTGCGCCGAGGCCGGCTTCACCCCGCGGGTCGCCTTCGAGGGGGAGGAGGCCGAGACCCTGCGCGGGCTGGTCGCGGCCGGACTGGGCGTGGCGCTGCTGCCACCGCCCGCCGTGCCGCGCCCCGGCGTCGCCGAGCTGACGGTGACGGCGCCCCGCGCGGTCCGCGAGATCGGCGTCGCCTGGCTGGACGGCCATCCGGACACCCCACCGGTCGCCGCCTTCAAGAAGTTCCTGCTCAGTCGCCGGGGGAAGCTGCTGCCACGGTGAGGGGCGGGGAGCGGGAGGACGCATGGAGGGGCGTGCGGGGCGCCGGTGCCCCGGCGCCCCGTCCGCGGTGTTCACCCTCAGTGCCGCAACGACGCCCCGAAGCCCGCGGCCAGGGGCATGCGGAGGCCGAGTGGTGGTGGGGCGGCCAGGGCGTCCTTCACGGGGCGGGCGTAGTCGCGGGCGAAGAGGGAGCCGAGCATGAAGTCGGCGGCCAGGGAGAGGACTTCGGCGCGGTGCTGGTGCAGGGAGTGGCCGTCGGAGTGCACCTCGAAACGGCAGGTGTCGCGGTTGACCTTCTTGGCGCGCTGGGCGTAGCGGTAGGACAGATCGGGGTCGGTGCGTTCGTCGTTGGTGCCGTGGACCAGCAGGACCTGCCGGCCGATGAGCTGTTTCACCGGGTCGGGCCGTTCGCCCTCCTGGCCGGGGCCGGGCAGCCAAGGGGCCAGCGCGAGGACGGAGTTGACGGCGGGATGGCCCGCGGCGTGCAGGGCGGCGCGGGCGCCCATGCCCGTGCCGACGAGGCAGACCGGGACATCGCCGTAGCGGCGGACCACCTCGTCCAGGGCCCAGGCCGCATCACGCGCCGGATGGGCGTCGGGGCCGTTCCAGCCGTTGCAGCGGTAGCGGACGACATGGGCCGTCAGGCCCTCGGGGCGCCCGGCCTTCGCCAGCCGGACGGCCAGCGGCCGCACCGCCAGCGCCGCCACCGGCGACGGCCGCCGTATCCCGGTCGGGCCGCCTCCGGGCAGTAAAAGAGCGACCCCGCTCACCTCCCGGCCGGTGCTCCGACCGCCGCCACCCCGCCATCGGAGCGCCTCGCGCGCCCCCTCCTTGCCGGCCGTTCCCAGCGGTTTTCCCAGCCGGGCCTCGCGCACCGGCAGTGCTTGCTGAGCCATGACCAGAACGATGGCAGAAGGCGGCGTGCCCGCCACCCCGTGGACGGGTCACTGTTACGTATCGTTCGATGAGATCTACGCGCGTAGGGGCTAGAGTGCCGAGATGACGAGCGAGACCACCACACTCCCGACCAGTGAACAGATCCGCCGTGCCCCCAAGGTGCTGCTCCACGACCACCTCGACGGCGGGCTCCGGCCGGCCACGGTCGTCGACCTGGCCCGGGAGACCGGCTACGAGGGCCTGCCCGAGACCGACCCGGAGAAGCTCGGGGTCTGGTTCCGCGAGGCGGCCGACTCCGGCTCCCTGGAGCGCTACCTGGAGACCTTCGCGCACACCTGCGCCGTCATGCAGACCCGCGACGCGCTGGTCCGGGTGGCCGCCGAGTGCGCCGAGGACCTGGCCGCGGACGGTGTCGTCTACGCCGAGGTCAGGTACGCGCCCGAGCAGCACCTCGAAAAGGGGCTGACCCTCGAAGAGGTCGTCGAGGCCGTCAACGAGGGCTTCCGCGAGGGCGAGCGGCGGGCCCGGGAGAACGGCCACCGCATCCGGGTCGGCGCGCTGCTGACCGCGATGCGGCACGCCGCCCGCGCCCTGGAGATCGCCGAACTCGCCAACCGCTACCGCGACACCGGCGTCGTCGGCTTCGACATCGCGGGCGCGGAGGCCGGCTACCCGCCCACCCGTCACCTCGACGCGTTCGAGTACCTCAAGCGGGAGAACAACCACTTCACCATCCACGCCGGTGAGGCCTTCGGCCTGCCGTCCATCTGGCAGGCCCTGCAGTGGTGCGGCGCCGACCGCCTCGGCCACGGCGTCCGGATCATCGACGACATCGAGGTCGCCGACGACGGCTCGGTCAAGCTCGGCCGGCTCGCCTCGTACGTCCGGGACAAGCGCATCCCGCTGGAGATGTGCCCGACCTCCAACCTGCAGACCGGCGCCGCGCCCTCCTACGCGGAGCACCCCATCGGCCTGCTGCGCCGCCTGCAGTTCCGGCTCACGGTCAACACCGACAACCGGTTGATGAGCGGCACGAACATGTCCCGGGAATTCGAGCACCTGGTCAAGACATTTCGATACACGCTCGACGACATGCAGTGGTTTACAGTCAATGCGATGAAATCAGCGTTCATTCCTTTCGATGAACGTCTGGCCATGATCAATGACGTCATCAAGCCCGGTTACGCAGAACTGCGGGCCGAATGGCTGTTCCGTCCGCAGGGAGCAACCGCCCCCGCCAGCAGGGCTTCTGACTCTGCGTAAGTGGACAGCGCGAGCTTATAGCGCAACGGCCGGTGGAATGTCCACCGGCCGTTTTTTCCTTCCTCGTGGCTGTTTGCGGCGCCGGTCGCCGCATCACTAGGTTGATTTGCCGGTCAAGCCCCCATCACGAGGACGTAATTCGATGAAGCAGGGAACCATCAAGACTCTCGGTACCGTCGCGCTCGGTGCCGCTTTCGCCGTCACCGCCGCGGGCGTCGCCAGCGCGGCCCCGGCGGTCGGCGCCGCCGACACCACCGGGGTGCTGAAGAGCCTGCCGGTGAAGGACGCCGCCAAGACCGTCTCCGGCCTCACCAAGGCCAAGCCGGCCGGCCACGACGTCAAGACCAAGGTCAAGTCCCAGGGCAACAAGCTGCTGGGTGGTCTGCAGCCCGGCAGCCTCCTGGGCGGCTGACACGCGGCCCGTCCCAGGGACGGGCGCTGCGCCGTGCCCCGTCCGTACGCCCTCGCGTACGGACGGGGCACCGTCGTGTACGGCCGGTGAGCCGGGCCGCGGGCGGGCGGAGCACCGGATCAGCGGTCCGCGCCGGGCGGCCGCCCCGGGTGGGTCACCAGGCGGCGCCGGTGGCCTTGTCCTCCGACGGGAGGAGTATCCACAGCGCCAGGTAGACCAGGAACTGCGGGCCGGGGAGCAGACACGACACCACGAAGATCACGCGCATCGTCGTCGGGGTCGTACCGAAGCGACGGGCCAGGCCCGCGCACACTCCGGCGATCATTCGGTTGTTGCGGGGGCGGACCAGTGCGGCGGCCATGAGGGCGACTCCTTTTCGACTCCGTGGGGCGTGTGCCCCGATGTCTCAAAGGTAGGTCCGGCTGCCGGAGAGAGCGTCAGCCTGCGGGGCCAGTCCGACCCTGGGGATTCTCGGGGTCGCATCCCCGAGATGCCTGTACCTGCGGCGTAGCCGGCAGCGGGCCCGGGGGACGAGGGCCAGGTGCACCACGGCCACCCCGAGCGTGCCGAGCAGTACCGAGTCGATGTCCGGGACCCGGCCGGGAACCCCTGACTGCAGCAGCTCGATGGCCAGCGCGATCATCGCCCCGGCGAAGGCGGTACGGGTCAGGGACACCAGCGGCGAAACGTTCAGGCGGCCCGCCGAGAGCGGCAGCAGCACACCCAGCGGCGCCAGCAGCAGGACCGAGGCGCCGAGATGCTGTACGACCTCCCACGACGGGCCCCGGGCCAGCTCGGCCCGGATCGTCGCCAGCGGTTCGAGGTTCGCGGCGGGCACCCACGGCACCGTACGGGGACGCAGTGTCAGCCAGCCGACGATCGACAGGTGCGCCACGAGGAGGAGAAGTCCGGTGACGCGCATACGGGGGCCGGCGGTGGCGCCGGGGCCATGGGGCTGCACACAGGCCAGGACGCCGGGAGCGGCGGCTGCGGTTCCGCCCAGTTGCGCCCGTCTTGGTCGGTCCCGCAGGGCCCCTTCGGGGAGCGCCGCCGGCCCTGCCGCGGCGCCCCGTCTCAGCCCTCTTCCGACAGCGGGTCGCCCCATCCGGCGTTCTCCGCGATGTCCGGATTGGCCAGCACATCCGCCGAGCAGTCGTAGCGGTGCGCCGTGTCGTCGCCGGGGCCGCCCAGCACCGCCGCATGGGTGCGGCCCAGCGCGGTGCTCGCGCCGTAGGTGCACACCAGCTGCGCCAGCGCGAACGACGGCAGGTCGTCCGGCCGGATGCTCAGCCGCAGCGCATCCGAGGGATCGCCCGCACGCGGCCCCGAGACCTTCAGGTCCTGGGGGAGCGCGCTGCTGAAGCCGGCCTTCTCCTCGTCGGCGTACGGCTTGCGCTGCAGCTCGTCCAGCAGCGCACGGGCCGTCGGCAGCCGCGGATCGGTGCCCTCGGCCGGGGGCACCGCCCGCTCGACCTGTGCCAGCGCCGAGCCGCACACCAGATACACGCTCGTCGAGGTGCTCTCGCCGGACGCGTCCGGTCGCGCCGGGCTCACCGGGGCCTTGCAGCTCACCCGGGAGGGCGCGCCGCCCGCGTCGACAGGTACGGACGTGCCGCGGATCCCGCAGCCCGCCGCGGCGAGCGCGAGCACCGCCGCGGCGGCGGCGCGCCGTCCGGTCCGCCTGGTCGCCGTCATCGCCCGCCCTCCGTGCCCTCGCCGGCCGTGCCGTCCTGCCTATCGCCGTCCGTCAGCGGGGAGGCGTCCATCGGCAGCCGCAGGGTGAAGACCGCGCCGCCCTCGGGGAGGTTGGCCGCGGTGATCTCCCCGCCGTGGATGTGTGCGTTCTCCATGGCGATCGACAGGCCCAGCCCGCTGCCCTCCGACCGCGGCCGGGAGGCGCTCGCCTTGTAGAAGCGGTCGAAGACGTGCGGGAGGACCTCCTCCGGGATGCCGGGGCCGTGGTCCCGTACGCGGATCACCAGCTGCCCGCTCCCGGACCGCCCCTCGCCCGGGGCGCGCCCGGACTCCTCCGGCCCGTCGTCCCCCGCAGCGGCCGCCGCCACGCCGGCCGCATCGGCCCCGGCCGGGCCGCCACCGCCGGAGACGGCCGTGCTGCCCGTCCGGCCGCTCTCGCCGCCGTCCGGCACCCCTTCCGTGCGCACCGAGACCCGCACCGGCGAGCCGCCGTGCTTGAGGGCGTTGCCGATCAGGTTCGCCAGGATCACATCGAGCCGCCGCGGGTCCAGCCGGGCCACGATGCCGCGGTCCGCGTCGAGTTCGACCGCGTCCAGCCAGGCCCGCGCGTCGATACAGGCGGTCACCTGGTCCGCGACATCGACGTCGTCGAGCACGAGCCGGGCCGTGCCCGCGTCGAAGCGGGTGACCTCCATGAGGTTCTCCACGAGGTCGTTGAGCCGCCGGGTCTCGCTGACCACCAGCTGCACCGCCGGCGCGATCATCGGATCGAGGTCGTCGGCCTCCTCCTCCAGCACCTCGGAGACCGCGGTGATCGCGGTCAGCGGCGTCCGCAGCTCGTGCGACATGTCCGCGACGAACCGCCGGGAGGCCGCCTCGCGTCCGCTCAGCTCCTCGACCCGCTGCTCCAGCCGCTCCGCCGTCCGGTTGAACGTCCGGGAGAGGTCGGCCAGTTCGTCCGTGCCGGTCACCCGCAGCCGGGTGTCCAGGCGCCCCTCGCCGAGCTGCCGCGCGGCGTGTCCCAGCCGCTGGACGGGCCGCAGCACCGTCGTCGCCGCGGCCTGTGCCAGCAGCGCCGAGCCGACCAGCGCGAGCGCGGTCGCGATGCCCAGGGACCAGGCCAGCGAGTTGAGGTCCTGCCGCTCGGCGGCCAGCGACTTCATCATGTAGCCGGTGGGCCCGCCGCCGATCACCTTCGCCCCGGCGACGAGGTAGGGGGTGTCCTCGATCTGCTTGCGCTGCCAGTAGAGGTGGTGCGGGTAGCGGTTGGCGTCGTCGACCGGGCGCACCTCGTTGACCGCCTTGCGCAGCGGCACGGGCACGTTCCCGAGCGTCAGCAGGTCCTTGTCGGTGGTGGCGGCGCAGTCCTTGCCCTCGCGGTCCACCCCGATCAGCAGTACCGCGTAGTTCTGCGGCCCGCCCGCCATCTGCCGGGCGGCGTCCTGGAGTTCGGCGCACCGCGGATGCAGCGGCAGCGACCGGGTGCTGTCCTCCAGCGCCTTGCGGAAGTCCTTGAGGACGGCGTTCTGGGTGCGGTCCAGGACGGTGTTGCGGTTGAGCCAGTACGCGATGCCCGAGGCGGAGACCGCGGCGGTCAGCGCCACCAGCGCGAAGACCACGACCAGCCGCAGTCGCAGACTGGTCCAGCGCAGCAGCCCCGACGGGCGGCCCAGTATCCGCAGCATCCGCCGCCCCGCCGAGGGCCTGCCGGCGTCCCCGGCCGCGCCGGCACCCCCGGTCCCGCCGTCCGCACCGTCCTCCGTCGGCGCGCCGCTCGTGGCACGCTCCCTCACTGCGGCGAGTCCAGCCGGTAGCCGACGCCACGGACCGTACGGATCAGGGTCGGTGAGGACGGCACGTCCTCCACCTTGGCGCGCAGCCGCTGGACGCACGCGTCCACCAGGCGGGAGTCGCCGAGGTAGTCGTGCTCCCACACCAGCCGCAGCAACTGCTGGCGGGACAGGGCCTGGCCGGGCCTGCGGCTCAGCTCCAGCAGCAACCGCAGCTCGGTCGGTGTCAGTTGCAGGTCCTCGCCGTTCTTGGTGACCGTCATCGCCGACCGGTCGATCATCAGCGAGCCGAACGTCGCCGAGTCGCTGGACTCGCGCTCGCCGCGCCGCAGCACGGCCCGGATACGGGCGTCCAGCACCCTGCCCTGCACCGGTTTGACGACATAGTCGTCGGCGCCGGACTCCAGGCCCACCACGACGTCGATGTCGTCGTTGCGCGCCGTGAGCAGAATGATGGGCAGCTGGTCCGTACGCCTGATCCGCCGGCACACCTCGAAACCGTCGATGCCCGGCAGCATCACATCCAGCACGATCAGGTCCGGGCGCTGCTCGCGCAGCAGCTTCAGGCCGTCCTCGCCCGTCGCCGCGGTCACCACACGGTGACCCTGGCGCGACAGCGAGAGTTCGAGGGCCGTGCGGATGGCGTCGTCGTCCTCGATCAGCAACAGGAAAGGCACCTCGCCATTCTGGCCCATGGGACGCCTGGAGATCGACCAGTGGCGCTCTCGTACACAAGCCCCGCACCCGCGAGCCGCCCGCGACGCGCCGCACCCACCCCTGTGACAGGCCTGTGACAGTCGACGGACAACGCGATGAAACTGGGTTGGCAGTCTTTGGGGCATCGGGAGAGATCAACACCCGGACACACCGAACGAGCTGGCTCTACGACGGGGGGCGCGAGATGAACACACTGCACGGCACCACGAACAGCGCAGTTATCACGCGGCTCCACGACGTCGTCAGGTCCGGCGACAAGCCCGGTGTCACCGGGGGCAGCGCCCTTCGGGGATGCGCCCGCGGCATCGGGCGCCAGCGGCCGCCGTACATGGTGGCCATCGATGCCACGACGGTCACGGTCAACGGGACCGACGGGGAAAACGGGGGGCACGGGGGCAACGCCGCCCACGGGGGGAACAACGGGGGAGCGGAGTACGGGGAGGCCACGGGGGAACGGCGTTCCCCGGCGGAGACGGCGGAGGCCGAAGCGGCCTTCACCGCCTACGTCCAGGAGCGCCGCGCCTCCCTGTACGCCACCGCCTACCACCTGACCGGTGACCGCTACGAGGCCGAGGACCTGCTGCAGAGCGCGCTGTTCTCGACCTACCGGGCATGGGACCGGATCAGCGACAAGGCCGCGCTCGGCGGCTACCTGCGCCGCACCATGACCAACCTGCACATCAGCGCCTGGCGCCGGCGCAAGCTCAACGAGTACCCGACCGAGGAGCTGCCGGAGACGGCGGCCGACGTGGACGCGATGCGCGGCACCGAGCTGCGCGCCGTGCTGTGGCAGGCGCTGGTCCGGCTGCCCGAGACGCAGCGCACGATGCTGGTGCTGCGCTACTACGAGGGCCGCACGGACCCGGAGATCGCAGACATCCTCGACATCAGTGTCGGCACGGTGAAGTCGAGCATCTGGCGCGCCCTGCGCCGGCTGCGCGAGGACGAGGTCCTCAGCTTCGGCCGTGACCAGGAAGAGTCCTTCGGCGAGCTGGTGGCCTGAGGATCGGGGGGCCCGAGGGGGGACCAGGGGGAACGCCCGAGGGGAAAAGGGGAAAGGGGATACGGGGGAAACCGGCGGAAGCGGAGTAATCCGAACAAGCCGGACGTATCGGGGGATACGGGGGATCACGGGGGAAGAAGAAGCGGGTTCGGGCGGCCGGGGGGTCTGTCCGAGCCCGCTTCTTCGTGCGCAGAAAACCGGAGCGGGGCAGTGCTGCCCGTCAGGAACGGACGGCCGCGCCGACCGCGTCCACCGCCCGCGCCGCCGCTATCCGGGCCAGTGCCTCCGGCTTGGCGCAGGGGTGCGCGCCCAGCGCGGTGTGCCGGGCCACGATGGACCGCTCGCCGCGCAGCAGACGCAGTCCCCGGCGGACCAGGTACGGGGCCGACTTACGGCCCTCGCGCAGATCCCGTACCAGCCGGCGCCGGAACGTGGTCGTCGGGCGGCCGCGCAGGCACAGCGCGTCGGCCAGCAGGCCCGCCGCCCGGCAGTCCGCGATGACATCGGCCGCGAAGACGCCCTCCGCGATGAACAGCGGGGCGCCGCCGAGGTCGAGTCCCGTCACGCCGACCCGGGCGCTGGCCGCGATGTCGTAGACCGGGACCTCGGTGCGCCCCGAACGGCACAGGTCGCCGATGGCCGCGACCGCGGCGGAGGCGTCCCAGGACAGCGGCGCGTCCCAGTCGGCGCCGCCCCCGTCGGGCAGTTGCGGCAGCGTCGGGTCCGTCGCCTCCTTGTAGAAGTCGTCGAGACGGAGGACGGGCAGTCCGCTGCGCTCGGCCAGTGACGTCTTGCCGGAGCCCGAAGGGCCGGTCAGCAGGATGACCCGGGTGGCGGCGCCTCCCCGCTCGCGCGGCGTCGAGAGCTGGGGGGAGGGCGGCGGGGGGCAGGAGTGGGAGCTCACGGGCAGCCATTGTCGCGTATGGGGCCGTGTGGGGTACCCCTGGCGCGCGAGGTGGATCGGCCGGTTCCGTCTCAACTACGCTACGCAGTCAATCGATTACCCGACTGCTCTCGCTCGTACAGCGCTTCGACCCTCTTCGATCCCAGGCAGGTGCCCATGCCCTCCCACGCACGTCCCAAGCCCAGCCGCTTTCCCCGCACTCTGCTGCGGGCGGGGCTGGTGATCTCCGCGGCCGGCGCCGCGCTCGCGACGGGCGGTGCGGCCACGGCGTCCGCCGCCCCCGCGTCCGCGGAACGCAGCACCGACACCGGCGCCACGGCCTCCGCCCTGACCGGCGCCCTGCTCAACACCGCGGCCGGCGGACTCGCCCCGGTCAAGAACCTTCAGGTGAACCCGCTGGCCAACACCCCCGTCGACCCGCTGGCCAACGCCGTCAGCACCCAGATCGCCGACTTCAAGCCGGTGGGCACCACGCTGCTGACCGGCGCCCTCTCGAAGGGCGGCGCGCTCAAGGACCTGCCGCTGGTCGGGACGTTGACGAGGGTGCTGCCGGGGTGAGACCGGGGCGGCCGCGGGCGCCGGCCGGCTGAGATCCAGGCCGCCGGGCGCTGCCCCGGCGGCCCTCAGCCGCCGGGACCGGTCGTCGCGCCCGCCGCCGCGCCCTCCGGGCTCAGCGCCCGTGGAAGGCCGTGACCATCGCCTGCATGTCCTCCTGGAACGAACAGCACAGCGCCAGCCACGAGCCGTCGACGAAGACCAGGTCGAAGCGGCCGCGGGGGAACGTCATACGCGGCCTGGGCCGCAGCTCCGCGATGTTCGACAGCTGGATCTGGACGGCGACTTCCAGCTCGGGCTCGCGCTCCCGCCACCCGGTGGCCTGGTCCGTCAGCACGAACAGCCGGCGGTCGGTGAGCGCCTGATGCCGGGGCTCGCCGCCCGCGTTGGTGACCTGGACGAGGAACCGGCCGGCCATGCTGGACCAGTCGCCCTCCATGGTCTTGCCGAACAGCGCGCGGTTCGCCGCGTCGTCGAGGGCGTCCTCGATGTTCTCCTGGGCCTCGTTCAGGCTCTCGGCGACCGTGCCGACCACACGCGTCGCCCGGTTGTCGAGCAGCTGGTTGTTGAGCAGGCGGCTGTCGGACGGTCGGCTGTTCGACGGTCGGCCGGAGGCGACCGCACCCGACGGCTGCGATGCCTTGTCGAGGATGTCGCTCAGCTTTCCCAGGAGGCCCTTTGCGCGCGGCGGCTGCTTGCGGGGCACCCGAAGATGAGCGGGCACGAGCGGGAGATCCGGGTACTCGTGGTAGTCCCGGGCCTCCCGTAGTACTTCGCCGGGGTGGAGGAACTGTCGGCAGGGCGTCGCATGGTCGATCTTCGGCACGTGGTCAGCTTCCCCGGATCATGTCTTCAGACGCCGCGGTTGAAGGCGGCGACAATGCCCTCCATGTTCTCGCGGTGCAGACTGCCCAGGGCGATCCACGAACCGTCGACGAAGGTGACGTCGAACCGCCCCTTGGTGACGGTCTTCGAATGCGCGGTGACCCGGGCGATGTTCGTACGGGGCACCGCCACCCCGAGATCACACTTCGGGGTGCCGTCCAGCCAGCTCTTGTTGCGGTTCACGAGCACGATCAGCCGGCGGTCGGTCAGCGCCTGAAATCGGGGCTCGTCGCCCGCGTTCGTCAGATCGACCAGGAAACGCCCGGCCATGCTCGACCAGCCGCCCTCCATGGACTTGCCATACATCATGCGCTCGATGGCGTCGGACGCGGCGTCCTCGATCGTCTCCTGAATCTCGAACACCGCCTCGCTGAGATCGCGGTCCGGCCGCCTCCCGCCGTTGCCGCCGAAGTCTCCGGCGGCATACGTGGCGACGGATTCGCCCTCTCCGCCGACGGGCCGCGGCGCGCTCTTGTCGGCGGACCCGCTGACGGCCCGGGTCACGGGATTGTTCGCCAGTCGGTTGCTGATCGCCGGGCCCAGCGGCTTCGTCACCTTGCCCAGAGCGTTCCCCAGTGCGCCCCGTACCCGCTGTTCGAGAGGGGACGGGGTGCGCGGGGTGCGCAGCTCGGCAGGGACGAAGGGCAGCGCCGCATTGTGGCAGTAGTCCGAGGCGATGATCAGCCTTTCCCCTGGCTGGAGGAAAGGAGGAAAGCAGTCGCGGTAAAACGGCTTCATCCGGTGCCGCTCCTCTCGTCTGGTGTGCGGCTCAGCCGAACGGGTTGTCGGGATCGCGGGGCGCGGTCGTCCGGGCCGCCGCCGGCATGGTGGTCACTCCGGGATTCTCCTCGACGGCCGGTTCGCGGTAGCGGCTGAGCGGGTCCTGGGCGACGGGCTGGTCGGGCAGCGACGCGAACCCCGGGTCCGGGGCGGTGGGCCGTCCGCCGGGCAGGGGGGAGACCGGCTCCTGGACGTCGCGCGACGGGACGAAGCCCGGCGCGGGCGGCAGATGCACCTCGCTGTGCGCGGGCCGGGGCGAACCGAGGCCGGACAGGGGCGAGCTGTTGTCGCCGGACGAGGAGGACTTGTCGCCGGTCAGGAACTCATCGATCTCCTCGGCCGCGTGATCGACGGCGACTCCCGCCGCGGCGCCCAGGGGAGTGCCGCTGAAACCGAGGCCACCCATCCCGATGGCGGCGCCCGCCTTCAGCGGGGTCTTGATGGCCTTGAGCGCCTTCTTGGCGCCCTGTCCCATCAGGAACGCCTCCCTCTGCGCCGGGTCGCTCATGTGCTTCCAGGTCCAGGGCTTCATCTTCTTGACCTTGGAGAGCTTCGTCAGCTTCTTCGCCCGCTTGAGCAACTTCAGAATGTTGGAGAGGGACTTGAGATTACTGCCGAGCTTGTACACCACTTCGGCGATACGGCTCGTGGCGACGCTGGCCTCGGTCGCGGCCATCGCGGCCTCGCCGGCCCATGAGAGACCCGCGGTCACGACGGTCAGGGCCAGCGCCGCTGCCAGTGTGATCAGGGCCCACTCGATGAGCTCCTGGATGATGGCCTCGACCATCTCCTGGGCGAACTGGGCCTGCTCGGCAGCCCCCTCCAGGACGTCGGCCGTCTTGTCCATGTCATCGGCTTCCGCCTCCATGGCGGTTTCCAGCTCGGCGAGGTAGCCCTGGAGGGCCTCGGCGGCCTCACCGGTCCACTCGTGCGCGAGATCCGAACGGTCGCGCCGCTGGTCGGCCACGACGTCCCGGAGCTCGTTCGCCTTGTCCCGCCACAGCTTGGCCGCTTCCTTGAGCGTCTCCGGATCGCCGGTCACGCACTCCAGCTGGTCTGCGAGCGGTTCGACGAGCGGACGCATGATCTCGTCCACGAGACCGCTCATCCCGCTCATCCAGTCGTTGACCTTGTTGTAGGCGCCGACAGCCGTCGATGCGGGCCCGCTCATCGGTTGCCACCCCCGTGGTGCACGCTGTTCAGTGCCCGGACGGTCTCGTCATCGCTGTCCTGGTAGGACTGCGCGGTAGTCGTGACGCCCTCGCTGATCTTCTCCTGCAAGGTGGCGATGTCCTCGAGGGTTTCCAGGGTGTCCTCCTGGCGTTCCTCGTAGTCGTTGCTGATCTCCTCCGACTCCGGGAGCTTCCCGAAGGCTTCGCGGTGCACGGAGTGCGAGGCGAGGCTGCTGCGGATCGACCGCACCTTCTCGGCCCGCTGATCGGCACTCCTGGCGAACTTGTGCAGCGCTTCCTGGGCAGCGCTGAATTGCTCCGGCACGAAATCTCCCCCGTTGAACGTCGATGGCGTGCAGTGACGTCAATCGTAGTTAACGGATCGGACAGCCGTGCGGGGCCCCGCCCTTCCGGCGAGGCCCCGCGGGGGCATTGGTGACGGCATGTCATAAGGCCGCCAGAGCAGGCCTAAACGCCCATCGGGTGCCACACCGTCTTCGTCTCCAGGAAGCTCAGCAGGCGGCCGGTCCCGGGGTCGGCGGTCCAGTTCGGCGCGGCCGGGCGCAGGACCCGCTTGAGGTTGTCGGCCGCGGCCGTCTCCAGCTCCTCGGCCAGTGCCTCGTCGGCGCCCGCGAGGTCGAGGGCGTTGACGTCCTGGTGGGCGGCGAGCGGAGCGCCCAGCTCCGCGGTGCGGCCCGAGAGGATGTTGACCACGCCGCCCGGGAGGTCGGACGTGGCGAGCGCCTCGGCCAGCGAGAGGGCGGGCAGCGGGGCGTTCTCGGCGGCCGCCACGACCACCGTGTTGCCGGTGACGATCGCCGGGGCGATTACCGAGACCAGGCCGAGGAAGGACGAGTCCTGGGGGGCCAGGACCGCGACCACGCCGGTCGGTTCGGGGGCGGAGAGGTTGAAGTACGGGCCGGCCACCGGGTTGGCGCCGCCGGCGATCTGGGCGACCTTGTCGGACCAGCCCGCGTACCAGACCCAGCGGTCGATCGCCGCGTCCACCTGCGCCGCGGCCTTCGCCTTGGACAGGCCCTCGGCGGCGGCCACCTCGGCGGTGAACTGGTCGCGGCGGCCCTCCAGCATCTCGGCGATGCGGTAGAGGATCTGCCCGCGGTTGTAGGCCGTCGCGCCCGACCAGCCGCCGAACGCCTTGCGGGCGGCGGTCACCGCGTCGCGGGCGTCCTTGCGGGAGGCCAGCGGCGCGTTGGCGAGCCATGTGCCCTTGGAGTCGGTCACCTCGTACACCCGCCCGCTCTCGGACCGGGGGAACTTGCCCCCGACGTACAGCTTGTAGGTCTTGAAGACGGCGAGTCGGCCAGTCAGCTCAGACATTGAGGTACGCCTCCAGACCGTGCCGGCCGCCCTCGCGGCCGTAGCCCGACTCCTTGTAGCCGCCGAAGGGCGAGGCCGGGTCGAACTTGTTGAACGTGTTGGACCAGATGACGCCCGCGCGCAGCTTGTTCGCCATCCACAGCATCCGCGAGCCCTTCTCCGTCCAGATGCCGGCGGAGAGGCCGTAGGGGGTGTTGTTGGCCTTCTCCACGGCCTCCGCGGGGGTGCGGAAGGTCAGCACGGACAGCACCGGGCCGAAGATCTCCTCCCGGGCGATGCGGTGCGCCTGGGTGACGCCGGTGAACAGCGTCGGGGCGAACCAGTAGCCGGAGGAGGGGAGTTCGCACGAGGGCGACCAGCGCTCGGCGCCCTCGGCCTCGCCGGCGTCGGCCAGCGCGGTGATCCGGGCCAGCTGCTCGGCGGAGTTGATGGCGCCGATGTCGGTGTTCTTGTCGAGCGGATCGCCCACGCGCAGGGTCCGCATCCGGCGCTTGAGGGCCTCCAGCAGCTCGTCGGCCACCGACTCCTGGACCAGCAGGCGCGAGCCCGCGCAGCAGACGTGGCCCTGGTTGAAGAAGATGCCGTTGACGATGCCCTCGACGGCCTGGTCGAGCGGCGCGTCGTCGAAGACGATGTTCGCCGCCTTGCCGCCCAGCTCCAGGGTGACCTTCTTCTCCGTGCCGGCGACCGTACGGGCGATGGCCTTGCCGACCTCGGTGGAGCCGGTGAAGGCGACCTTGTCGATGCCGGGGTGCCCGACCAGCGCCGCGCCCGTGGAGCCCTCGCCCGTCAGGATGTTGACGACACCCTTGGGCAGGCCCGCCTGGCGGCAGATGTCCGCGAAGAACAGGGCGGAGAGCGGGGTGGTCTCGGCGGGCTTGAGGACGACCGTGTTGCCGGTCGCCAGCGCCGGGGCGATCTTCCACGCCAGCATCAGCAGGGGGAAGTTCCAGGGGATGACCTGGCCCGCGACGCCCAGGGGGCGGGGGTTGGGGCCGTAGCCCGCGTGGTCGAGCTTGTCGGCCCAGCCCGCGTAGTAGAAGAAGTGCGCGGCGACCAGCGGCAGGTCGGCGTCGCGGGACTCGCGGATCGGCTTGCCGTTGTCCAGCGACTCCAGCACGGCCAGCTCGCGCGAGCGCTCCTGGATGATCCGGGCGATCCGGAAGAGGTACTTGGCGCGCTCGGCGCCGGGCAGCGCGGACCACTTCTCGAAGGCCTTGCGGGCGGCCTTCACGGCGCGGTCGACGTCGTCGGCGCTCGCCTGGGCGACCTCGGAGAGGACCTCCTCGGTCGACGGGGAGACGGTCTTGAAGACCTTGCCGTCGGAGGCCGGTGCGAACTCGCCGTCGATGAACAGGCCGTAGGACGGCGCGATGTCGACGACCGCGCGGGACTCGGGGGCGGGTGCGTAATCGAAGGTCATGGGAGCCTCAGTCCACCGTGACGTAGTCGGGGCCGGAGTAGCGGCCGGTGCTGAGCTTCTGGCGCTGCATCAGCAGGTCGTTGAGGAGGCTGGAGGCGCCGAAGCGGAACCAGTCGGCGGTCAGCCAGGGCTCGCCGAGGGTCTCGTTGACCATGACCAGGTACTTGATCGCGTCCTTGGTCGTCCGGATGCCGCCGGCCGGCTTCACGCCGACCTGGACGCCGGTCGCGGCGTGGAAGTCGCGGACCGCCTCCAGCATCAGGAGGGTGACCGGCGGGGTGGCGTTGACGGCGACCTTGCCGGTGGAGGTCTTGATGAAGTCGGCGCCCGCGAGCATCGCCAGCCAGGAGACCCGGCGGACGTTGTCGTACGTCTGGAGCTCACCGGTCTCGAAGATGACCTTGAGGTGGGCCGCGCTGCCATCGGGGCGGGCGCAGGCCTCCTTGACGGCCTTGATCTCCTCGAAGACGTCCATGTAGCGGCCGGAGAGGAAGGCGCCCCGGTCGATCACCATGTCGATCTCGTCGGCGCCGGCCGCGACCGCGTCCCGGGTGTCGGCGAGCTTGACCGGCAGTGCGGCGCGGCCGGCCGGGAAGGCGGTGGCGACGGACGCGACGTGGATGCCGGAGTCGCCGAGCGCCTCCTTGGCCGTCGCGACCATGTCCGGGTAGACGCAGATCGCCGCGACCTTGGGGCTGGTGCGGTCGGTGGGGTCGGGGTGGACGCCCTTCGCGCACAGCGCCCGGACCTTGCCCGGGGTGTCCGCGCCTTCGAGGGTCGTCAGGTCGATCATCGAGATGGCGAGATCGATGGCGTACGCCTTCGCCGTCGTCTTGATCGAGCGGGTGCCGAGGGTGGCGGCGCGGGCCTCGAGGCCGACCGCGTCGACGCCCGGGAGGCCGTGGAGGAAGCGGCGCAGCGCACCGTCGTCGGCGGTCACGTCCGCCATTGACGCCAGACGCCCCGCGGCTTCCTTGCCGTATGCGGGAACAGTGATGGGCATGGTCACGAGGGGAGCATATCTACGCGCGTAGCACCATGTCATCCCCTTCGGCCGTCCGAATCCGGCCGGGTGCGCGGCCGCCGGCGGGGCGACATGCCCGGTCCCGGGCCCCGGACGCGGCCGTCCCCGTGCCCCGGGCGGCCTTCGGCCCGCGCGCGAATGATGCCGTAACGCAATGTCCGGCATCCGGACGGTCAGGCAGAATCGGCGGCATGACGACCCAGGACCGGTCCACCCCGCCCCCGCAGCAGTACGCGGAGCGCAGCTACCGTTCGCCCGCGGCCCTCGCGGGCGGCGTGCTGCTCCTCGCGCTCGGCGGCTGGCTCGGCGGCGACGCACTGCTGCGGGGCGCCGCGCACACCAAGCTCATGGCGGTGTTCGCGCTGCTCCTCGGGGTGCCGCTGGTGATCGCCTACACGCTGCGGCCGCTGGTGCGGGCGGGCGAGGACCGGCTGACGGTGCGCAATCCGTTCCGCACGGTCACGCTGCCGTGGGGCGCGGTGGAGACGCTGCGCGCGGCGTTCTCCACCGAGGCGGTCAGCACCGCCGGCACGACCTACCAGCTGTGGGCGATCCCGGTCTCGCTGCGGCAGCGCAAGAAGGCCAGCCGGCAGGCGCGGCGAGGGGCCGGCTCCGGGCCGCGGTTCGGGCCGCACGCCGGTGCGGGGGAGGACGGATCCGTGCAGCGGGCCGTCGCCGACCAGGCCCTCGTCGAGCTCCGCGAGGTCAAGGAGCGCGCCGCCGGCCGCGAGAGCGCCCAGGGCGAGCCGGTGGTGCGCTGGTCGTACGAGACCATCGCCCCGATGGTGGTGGGCGCGTTCGGGCTGGTCGTGATGGCGGCCCTGTAGGGGCGGTGCGCCCCGGCGGGCGGCGGCGGTGCTGTCCGGCCGACGCCGAGGGGCCGACGCCGACCGGCGGAAGCCCACGGGCGGTTGCCGACGGGGCGCTGCCGACGGGCGGGCGCCGACGGCCCGAAGACGACGTGCAGACGCCGCCCGGGCGGGCGCCGACGAGCCGGCGTCGCCGCCCGGCCCGCCGGCACGGAGCGCCGCCGGCGCCCCGTCACCGCCCCCCTCGGCTCAGATTCCGGCCGCCGCCGCCAGGTCCCGCTTGACGGACGCCAGGGCCGCGGCGGCCTTCGTCCGGGCCTCGGACAGGGCCTCGCGGGAGGCCACCGGGACCACGACCTCCAGATAGCACTTGAGCTTCGGCTCGGTGCCGCTGGGGCGGACCACCACGCGGGCGGCCTCGATGCCGGCCTCCGGCGAGCCGGACAGGTAGTAGCGCAGGCCGTCGGTCGGCGGCAGCGTCTCCGTGCCCCGGTCCAGGTCGTCGGCGCGCGTCACGGCCAGGCCCGCCAGCGTGGTCGGCGGCTGCTCGCGCAGCGTGCGCATGGCACCGGCGATCAGGGACAGGTCCTCGACGCGGACCGAGAGCTGGTCGGTGGCGTGCAGACCGTGCGCCAGGGCGAGGTCGTCGAGCAGGTCGGCGAGGGTGCGGCCGGACTGCTTGAGTTCCGCGGCCAGTTCGGTGATCAGCAGGGCGGCGGTGATGCCGTCCTTGTCGCGCACGCCCTGGGGGTCGACGCAGTAGCCGAGCGCCTCCTCGAAGGCGTACCGCAGGCCGTCCACCCGGGCCAGCCACTTGAAGCCGGTCAGTGTCTCCTCGTACGGCAGCGACGAGGCGGCCGCGATACGGGACAGCAGCTGGGAGGAGACGATGGTCGTCGCGAAGGTGCCGGACGCGCGCTTGCCCACCAGGTGGGCGGCGAGCAGCGCGCCGACCTCGTCGCCGCGCAGCATCCGCCAGCCGTCCGGGGTGCCGGGGGCGGGGACGGCGACGGCGCAGCGGTCCGCGTCGGGGTCGTTGGCGATCACGATGTCGACGCCGGCGGTGTTCCGGGCGGTGGCGAACGCGAGGTCCATCGCGCCCGGCTCCTCCGGATTGGGGAACGCGACCGTCGGGAAGTCCGGGTCCGGCTCGGCCTGCTCGGCGACGACGGTCGGGGCCGGGAAGCCGGCCCGGGCGAAGGCGGCGACGAGGGTGTCCCGGCCGACGCCGTGCATCGGCGTGTAGACGACCTCGGTGTTCCGGGGTGAGCCCGGCGTCAGCACCGCGTCCGTACGCGCCAGATAGGCGTCCAGGACGGCTTCGTCGAGGGTTTCCCAGCCGTCCTCGGGGCGCGGGACGCCCGACAGCGGGCCGACCGCGGCGATCCGGTCGGCGATCTCGCCGTCCGCGGGCGGCACGATCTGCGAGCCGTCGCCCAGGTAGACCTTGTAGCCGTTGTCGCGCGGCGGGTTGTGGCTGGCGGTGACCTCGACACCGGCCACCGCGCCCAGGTGCCTTATCGCGAAGGCCAGGACCGGGGTGGGCAGCGGGCGCGGCAGCACCGCGGCGCGCAGGCCGGCGCCGACCATCACGGCCGCCGTGTCGCGGGCGAAGTCGGCGCTCTTGTGGCGGGCGTCGTAGCCGATGACGACCAGCCCCGCGCCGTCGCCCTGCGCCTTGAGGTACGCGGCGAGGCCGGCCGCCGCCCGGATGACCACCGAGCGGTTCATCCGCATCGGGCCCGCGCCCAGCTCCCCGCGGAGCCCGGCGGTGCCGAACTGGAGGGTGCCGGCGAACCGGGCGGCCAGCTCGGCCGCGATCTCCTCGTCGTCGGCGGCCTCGATGAGCTTGGACAGCTCTTCCCCGGTCTCCGGGTCGGGGTCCTCGGCCAGCCATGCCTGGGCCCGGTTGATCAGCTCCGCGGGATCGGTAGCCACGTGATGCTCCTGACGGTGGATGCGGGTGGGGGCGCGCCGGGGGCGGCGGCCGGGGGAGACCCCTCCCGGCTCGTCACGCATACCCCGTGCACGCATGGGGGGAGCCGCAGAACCGGCCAATGCCACCGGACGGCAGCGGGCCCGGACGGCGGCGCCGCGCGGCGGGACCGGCCGGTCGGCGGCCCGGCCGGTGCGGCGGGGCGGCGGCGGGGCGGCGGCGGGGCGGCCCGGCGGGTGGCGCGCACCCGCCGCGGCCCTCAGCCGTCATCGTCCCGGGGTCGGCCCCCTGGGGTCCGTCTTCACCGCCCCGGCCGCCCACGGGCGGACGACGCGACGGTGAAGACGGGCCCCAGAGGCACCGGAGTGCCTCAGGGCTTCAGAGCTTGCCGAGCACCTGGGCGAGCAGGCTGCCCATCCGGGTCGCGGAGTCGCGGCCGGCCTGCAGCACCTCTTCGTGGTTGAGCGGCTCGCCCGTCATGCCGGCGGCGAGGTTCGTCACCAGCGACAGGCCGAGCACCTCGGCGCCGGCCTCGCGGGCCGCGATGGCCTCCAGGACCGTGGACATCCCGACCAGGTCGGCGCCCAGCGTCCGGATCATCTTGATCTCGGCCGGGGTCTCGTAGTGCGGGCCGGGGAACTGGGCGTAGACACCCTCCTCCAGGCTCGGGTCGACCTCCTTGCACAGCGCGCGCAGCCGCGGCGAGTACAGGTCCGTCAGGTCGACGAAGTTCGCGCCGGCGATCGGGGAGGTGGCGGTCAGGTTGAGGTGGTCGCTGATGAGGACCGGCTGGCCGGGGCGCATGCCCTCGCGCAGGCCGCCGCACCCGTTGGTGAGCACGACGGTCTTGCAGCCGGCCGCCACGGCGGTGCGGACGCCGTGCGCGACCGCGGCGACCCCGCGGCCCTCGTAGTAGTGCGTACGGCCCAGGAAGACCAGGGCCCGCTTCTCGCCGACCCGGTACGAGCGGATCTTGCCGCCGTGTCCTGCGACGGCCGGCGGCGGGAAGCCGGGGAGCTCGGTGACGGGGAATTCGTGCTCGGGCGCGCCCAGGGCCTCGGCGGCCGGGGCCCAGCCGGAGCCCATGACCAGGGCCACGTCGTGGGTCTCGGCGCCGGTCAGCTCGCGCAGACGGGCGGCGGCGTCGGCGGCGGCACCCTGCGGGTCGCGCGCGATGTCCGGGGTAACAGATGCGTTCACGCGGACGAGGGTAGCCGGTATTCCCCTACGCGCGTAGATGTCGCTGCTCACTGTCCTGGGATCGTCGTCTTGTGGGTTTTGCCGAACATGTCGTCCCGGGCGCGTCGCGACACCCGTACGGCGGTGCGCACGGCGGGTCGCCCGCCGCGGCCGCCCGTCAGCAGGGTCGCTTGCGCAGCTCCATCACATAGTCGTGCGGGGCGCCCGCCGACTCCGCCGCGTCCGCGATCTCGCCCAGATAGCGGGCGGACGGCAGGCCGCCCTCATAGCCGTTGAGGACGTAGATCCACGCCGTCTCGTCGCCGTCGAGGGTGTGCACCCGCACCCGCATCCGCCGGTAGATGTCCATGCCGACGCCCTCCCAGCGGTCCATGGACTCCTCGTCCATGGGCGCGATGTCGTAGAGCGCGACGAAGAGCTGCGAGCCGGGGGATTCGACCACCGTCGCCAGCGCGCCCTCCCAGCCCATCTGCTCGCCCCCGAAGGTGAGCCGCCAGCCGTCCAGCCAGCCGGTGCCGCGCAGCGGCGAGTGCGGTGCGCGGCGGGACATCAGCCGCGCGTCGAGGTTGCCGGCGTACGCGGCGTAGAGCGACATGGTTCCGAGGGTACGGGAGGAAGCCCGCCGGGCTCGTGGTGACGGAGGTTCGTACAAGAGGCCTGGCCGGGCGCGCCCCGGCCGCCCGCGGGGGACGCAGCCCGCCCCCGGGGGAGAGCGACGTACGGGCGTGCGGGACAATGGAGTACGTGACTCGGATCGTGATCATCGGTGGCGGACCCGGCGGATACGAAGCGGCCCTGGTGGCCGCCTCTCTCGGCGCGGAGGTGACCGTCGTCGACTGCGACGGTCTGGGCGGGGCGTCGGTGCTGACCGACTGCGTGCCGTCGAAGACTCTCATCGCCACGGCCGAGGTGATGACCACCTTCGATTCGTCGTACGAAGAGCTCGGCATCATCGTCGAGGACGACACCCCGTACAAGGACCGGCCCGCCCGGGTCGTCGGCGTCGACCTCGGCAAGGTCAACCGGCGGGTCAAGCGCCTCGCGCTCGCCCAGTCGCACGACATCACCGCGTCCGTGACCCGCGCCGGCGGCCGGGTCATGCGCGGCCGCGGCCGGCTGGAGCCGGGCCAGGCGCCGGACGGCTCCCGCAAGGTGACGGTCACCGCCGCCGACGGCACGACCGAGGGCCTGATCGCGGACGCGGTGCTGATCGCCACCGGCGCGCACCCCCGCGAGATCCCCGACGCGCTCCCCGACGGCGAGCGGATCCTGAACTGGACGCAGGTCTACGACCTCGACGAGCTGCCCGAAGAGCTGATCGTGGTCGGCTCCGGTGTCACCGGTGCCGAGTTCGCCGGCGCCTACCAGGCGCTCGGCTCCCGCGTCACCCTCGTCTCCTCCCGTGACCGCGTGCTGCCGGGCGAGGACCCGGACGCGGCCGCCGTCCTGGAGGACGTCTTCCGCCGCCGCGGCATGAACGTCATGTCGCGCTCCCGGGCGCAGTCCGCCAAACGGGTCGGCGACCGCGTCGAGGTCACCCTGGCCGACGGCCGGACGATCTCCGGTACGCACTGCCTGATGGCGGTCGGCTCCATCCCCAACACCGAGGGCATCGGCCTGGAAGCGGCCGGCGTCAAGCTCAAGGAGTCCGGCCACGTCTGGACCGACAAGGTCTCCCGCACCACCGCCCCGGGCGTGTACGCGGCCGGTGACTGCACCGGGATCTTCGCGCTGGCGTCGGTCGCCGCGATGCAGGGCCGGATCGCGATGTACCACTTCCTCGGCGACGCGGTCACGCCGCTGAACCTCAAGACGGTCTCCGCGAACGTCTTCACCGACCCGGAGATCGCCACCGTCGGCTACTCCCAGGCCGACGTCGACAGCGGCCGGATCGACGCCCGGGTCGTCAAGCTCCCGCTGCTGCGCAACCCGCGCGCCAAGATGCAGGGCATCCGCGACGGCTTCGTGAAGCTGTTCTGCCGCCCCGGCACCGGCATCGTCGTGGGCGGCGTGGTCGTCTCCCCGCGCGCCAGTGAGCTGATCCATCCGATCTCGATCGCGGTCGACAACAACCTGACCGTCGAGCAGATCGCCAACACCTTCACCGTCTACCCGTCGCTGTCCGGTTCGCTCGCCGAGGTGGCCCGTCAGCTGCACGTCCGCAAGACGGCCGCGGAGTAACCGGCGATCAGGCGATAAACGGACGGACTGCGGCCGGGCGATGGGAAACTTTGTGCCAGCGGTGAGCACTGGGGATGAAACGTCCCTGCGCCGGCCGGGGCCCCGTCCGCCCGGTGGGAGCGCCGCCGTGCGGGCCGCGCACGGCGGCTGACCAGGCGGCGAGCGGGTCGCGCCGCCCGGCAGTTCGACATCCGCATGACATATGCACACCGCATACCACGTCACGCTCCGCGGTGCGCACAACTTCCGTTAATTGGTGCAACCTGCTGAAAACAGACGGTCGTTGGCGTTACTGTCAGTTTCGTGTTCGCTGCAGAACGTCGCCAATTGATCCTTGAAATGGTGCGCGCCAATGGAGCCGTATCGCTCCGGGAGCTCGCCCGCGTCGTCCAGACCTCCGAAGTAACCGTACGGCGGGACGTGCGGGCGCTGGAGGCAGAGGGGCTGCTCGACCGTCGACACGGCGGTGCGGTCCTGCCGGGAGGCTTTACTCGCGAATCCGGATTCCCACAGAAGTCCCATCTAGCGACCGCGGAGAAGACGGCCATCGCCGATCTCGCGGCCGGCTTCGTCGAAGAGGGCGAGGCCATCGTGGTCGGCGCCGGAACCACCACCCAGGAGCTGGCCCGCCGGCTCGCCCGGGTGCCCGGACTGACCGTCGTCACCAACTCCCTGCTGGTCGCCCAGGCGTTGGCCCATGCCAACCGCGTCGAGGTCGTGATGACCGGCGGCACCCTGCGCGGCTCCAACTACGCGCTGGTCGGCAGCGGTGCCGAACAGTCCCTCCAGGGCCTGCGGGTCTCCCGCGCCTTCCTGTCGGGCAGCGGCCTGACCGCCGAGCGCGGGCTGTCCACCTCCAACATGCTCTCCGCCAGCGTCGACCGGGCGCTGGTGCAGGCGGCGGGGGAGGTGGTGGTGCTCGCCGACCACACCAAGCTCGGTTCCGACACGATGTTCCAGACCGTGCCGACGGATGTGATCACGCGGCTCGTCACGGACGAGCCGCCGGGCCACGACGACCGCGCCGCCACGGAGCTGCAGGCCCTGGCCGACCAGGGCGTGCAGATCGCGGTCGCCGGCGGCTCGGGCGCGGGCCGCGGCCCGGGGCAGCCCGGGATGGACGGCGCGGGGGAGCGCAGAGGCCCCCGGCGGGACGTCCCGCTGCCGGGCCAGCGGCGCAGCCATGCACCGGGCGGCGGGGCCGGCGGGCCACAGCTCCGCTCGGCCACCCCGCTGTCCGAGGCCACGGGCGGCCGGGTCGCCGACCTCGCCCCACGTCGGCGCTGACCCCAGGAGCCGGAGGCGCGCCGCCCGGGGCGCGCCGCGCCGGCCGCAGGACAGGCGACCCATCGGACGGAGCCTTCGGGAGACGCCCTAGCGGTTCCGCTCGCCGCCCTTGAGCCCGCTGAGGGTGAGGGTCAGCAGCCGGTCGGCGAGCTGCGGGTCGTCCGGGGATTCCTCGGCGGCCAGGGCGATGCCGTTGGTCAGCTGCATCAGATCGCCGATGCTCACATCGGGGCGTACGGCGCCGGCCTGCTGGGCGCGGGCCAGCAGCGCGCCGCCGGCCTCCCGCATCGGCACGCTGCACCGCGCCATCCCCGAGCTCTCGTCCGCCGACGCCGTCATCAGCGCGCGCGACAGCCCGCGGTAGGTGCTGGCGTGGGTGATGATCGCGCGCAGCCACTCGACCAGCGCGGCGCAGGGCTGCGGCGCGTCGGCGAGCTCCCTGGCGTGCGCCAGCAGTGCGTCCACCTCCCCCTGGAAGACCGCGCCCATCAGGGCGGTCCGGTTGGGGAAGTGCCGGTAGAGGGTGCCGATGCCGACGCCGGCGCGGCGCGCGATGTCCTCCAGCGAGGTGTCCGTGCCGTGCTCGGTGAAGGCCGTACGGGCCTCGGTCAGCAGCCGCTCGTAGTTGCGGCGCGCATCGGCCCGCATCGGGCGGACGTCAGGTGTTCTCACCGGTGCGGTCGCCACCGGCCCCTGCGTGGACTGCCGCTGCCCTGCCGTGTCGGTCGCCATCGCCGTCCTCCCTCGACCGGGCCGGTTGCGGCCCGGTGGCTCCAGGATGCCATTGCGCCCTCGGGAGGTGTGCCGGTGCCGGGTGCGCGAGGTGGGGCGATGCGGTTCCCCGGGCGCCCACCGGCCGTTCCGCCGTCCGCCGGGTGACCGTCCGGCGGACCGGGCGTGAAGTCCCGGCATACCCCGGTGGTCGCGCGGCCGAACTCCTCGCCGGACCCGCAACGCCCCGCCGTGAGAAGGCATCAAACCAGGCGCAACGAGGTCTTCCGGGGTCTTCCGGAGGCCTGGGAATACGCCGTGACGAACCGCCGGGGAGCGGGGCACGGCGCGGAACACCTGGGGAAGAGTCATGGGACTGACCAGCCGCTCGCTGCTCTACGCCGTGGCCGCGGTCGCCGTGGTCTGCGTGGGGCTCACGCTCCGGCTGTGGCCGCGGTTCGCGGGGCGCGGGCCGCGGGCGCTGCTGGGGCGGCTCGGGGCGATCGCCGCGACCCAGCTGACCATCGTGGCGGCCCTCGGTCTCGCGGTGAACGCCAACTTCCAGTTCTACGCCTCCTGGCACGAACTGCTCGGCCTGTACGACGACGCCCCGGCCGCCGTCGGCAAATGGGGCGACGCGGGGACGGCCGGGCCCGCCGGCGACCCGTCGAAGGGCCTGGTGCAGCCCTCGGGGGCGGACGGGCTGGACAAGGTGCACGGGCTGCCGAAGGGCGCCCCGTCCCTGGCGGGCAAGGTCGAGTCCGTACGGATCGTCGGCAAGCGGACCCGGGCCGTGGACCCGGCGTACGTCTATCTGCCGCCGCAGTACTTCCAGCCGCAGTACGCCCGCCAGCGGTTCCCCGTCGTCGTCGCGCTCAGCGGCTATCCGGGCGGCACCTTCCTGCTGGGGCAGCACCTGCGGCTGCCGCAGACCGCCGCCCGGCTGATCCGGGCGGGCCGGATGCAGCCGACGGTCATCGTGATGCTGCGGCCCACCATCGCGCCGCCGCGCGACACCCAGTGCGTCGACGTACCGGGCGGCCCGCAGGCCGAGACCTTCTTCGCCCGCGATGTGCCCGACGCCCTCAGGTCCCGCTACCGCGTGGGCCACGACCCCGGCGGCTGGGGCGTCCTGGGCTACTCCTCGGGCGGCAGCTGCGCCCTCCAGCTCGCCATGCGGCACGACCGTACGTACACCGCGGCGGCCGCGCTCTCGCCCGACTACAAGGTCAGCAACGACCCCACGACCGGCAACCTCTTCGGCGACGGCCGCGACCGGGTCCGCCGCCGCCAGGAACACGACCTGATGTGGCGTCTGCGGCACCTGCCCGCTCCGCGGGTGAACGTCCTGGTGGGCACGAGCCGGACCGGCGAGAAGAACTACCCGGCGGCCCGGGACTTCCTCGCGGCCGTCAGGCCGCCGATGACGGCGGACTCGATCGTCCTCGACCACGGCAGCCACAACTTCGCCACCTGGCGGCGGGAGCTGCCCGCCGCGCTCCAGTGGATCAGCCGGTCGCTGAGCTTCCCGGAGGACGTGGTGGGCAACTCCTAGGGGTGTCCCGGCCGGGCCCGGAGCGAGTCCCGGCCGGGCGGCAACGCGCGAGGGGCTCCCGGCCGGTGCCGGGAGCCCCTCGCGCGCGGGCGCGATGCCGTCGCGTCAGTCCTTGATCTCGCAGATCACGGCGCCGGACGTGAGGGCGGCGCCGACCTCGGCGGTCAGGCCCTTGATGGTGCCGGAGCGGTGCGCGTTGAGCGGCTGCTCCATCTTCATCGCCTCCAGGACGACGACCAGCTCGCCCTCGGTGACCTGCTGGCCCTCCTCGACGGCCACCTTGACGATGGTGCCCTGCATCGGGGAGGCGAGCGCATCGCCGGAGGCGGCGGAGCCGGACTTCTTGGCGGCCTTGCGCTTGGGCTTGGCGCCACCGGCGACCGCGGCCCGGGCCAGCGGCATGCCCAGCGACGACGGCAGCGAGACCTCCAGCCGCTTCCCGCCGACCTCGACGACCACCGTCTCGCGGGAGTCGGCCTCGGCCTCGTCCGCGCCCGGCGCCACGAACGGCGGGATCTCGTTGACGAACTCGGTCTCGATCCAGCGGGTGTGGACCGTGAACGGGTCGGCCGAACCGGTCAGTTCGGGGGCGAACGCCGGGTCCACGACGACCGTGCGGTGGAAGGGGATGGCGGTGGCCATGCCCTCGACGGTGAACTCCGCCAGCGCACGCGCGGCACGCTGCAGCGCCTGCTCACGGGTGGCGCCGGTGACGACCAGCTTGGCCAGCAGCGAGTCCCAGGCCGGGCCGATGACGCTGCCGGACTCCACGCCCGCGTCCAGCCGGACACCGGGACCGGCCGGCGCCTCGAACCGGGTGACGGTGCCGGGAGCCGGGAGGAAGTTGCGGCCCGGGTCCTCGCCGTTGATACGGAACTCGAACGAGTGACCGCGCACCGCCGGGTCGTCGTAGCCGAGCTTCTCGCCGTCGGCGATCCGGAACATCTCGCGGACCAGGTCCAGGCCGGTGACCTCCTCGGTGACCGGGTGCTCGACCTGCAGACGGGTGTTGACCTCCAGGAAGGAGATCGTGCCGTCCTGGCCGACGAGGAACTCACAGGTGCCCGCGCCCTCGTAGCCGGCCTCCTTGAGGATGGCCTTGGAGGCGCGGTAGAGCTCGGCGTTCTGCTCCTTCGTCAGGAACGGGGCCGGGGCCTCCTCCACCAGCTTCTGGTGGCGGCGCTGCAGCGAGCAGTCACGGGTCGAGACCACGACCACGTTGCCGTGCTTGTCGGCCAGGCACTGGGTCTCCACGTGCCGGGGGCGGTCCAGGTAACGCTCGACGAAGCACTCGCCGCGGCCGAACGCGGCCACCGCCTCGCGCACCGCGGAGTCGTACAGCTCAGGGACCTCTTCGAGGGTGCGGGCGACCTTCAGCCCGCGGCCGCCGCCACCGAAGGCGGCCTTGATCGCGATCGGCAGGCCGTGCTCCTCGGCGAAGGCCACGACCTCCTCCGCACCGGAGACCGGGTCGGGCGTGCCGGCGACCAGCGGCGCACCGGCCCGCTGGGCGATGTGGCGGGCGGCGACCTTGTCGCCGAGGTCGCGGATGGCCTGCGGGGGCGGCCCGATCCACGTCAGCCCCGCGTCCAGGACGGCCTGCGCGAACTCGGCGTTCTCCGACAGGAAGCCGTACCCCGGGTGGACGGCGTCCGCGCCCGAATCGGCGGCGGCAGCCAGGACCTTGGCGATGTCCAGGTAACTGGTGGCAGGAGTGTCACCGCCCAAGGCGTACGCCTCGTCCGCCGCGCGTACGTGCAGTGCGTCCCGGTCGGGGTCGGCGTAGACGGCTACGCTTCCGATCCCCGCGTCCCGGCATGCACGGGCAACGCGAACAGCGATTTCGCCACGGTTGGCGATGAGCACCTTGCGCACGATGGGTCCTTCCTTGGCGCTTCGCCGTAACAAATGGATGCGGCGATTTTAGGGACTGGCGACACCGCGTGCCGACCCGTTCCCTGGGGTGAGCTTGCCCACACGGAGTGTGCTCGGGGCGCCAGTGAGGAACCTAAGTCCCCTGGTATCCCAGGGTAGGCCCGGATTCCTGGGCTCCGACTCGAGTCCCGGTGTGGCTTAGGTCTCGCCGTCGTGGCGTCCAGCGCATCGTCAATTCTTTGTGGAGTCCCTACGAATGGGCGAAGGAATCTTTGCGGGCGGCTCGCTGCGTCGGCGTGCCGCCGCCCTCCGGTCCGCCGCCCTCCGCCCCCGCCCGCGCGCGACCCTTGCCCAGCTTTTACCTTCCGCAGAACTCTTCCCGAGCAGGGGGGACCCCCATGTAGCGTGCCCGATGTCCTGTACCCCGCGGTAACAGGGGTATCGGCGGCACCGGGCGTCCGCGGGACGCCCCGGGCTCGTGAACGGCGGAAGTGGGTGGACGGCGTGAGAGTGGCGCGACGGCCGGTGGCCTTGGCCGCGGCGGTGGTACTGGTCCTGGAAGCGTTCGGGATCGTGCTGCTCAACTGGATTCTGAGCATCGTCGTGGACAGGCAGCAGATGTCCCTGGCCGGGCTGCAGCCCCGCGCGATGTCCATCGGCTCCTGGGTGGGCGGCATCGTCTTCGGCCTCTATCTGCTGTTCTGCGCCGCCGTGCTGCTCCGCAGCGCGATACGCGACCGCGCCCCCGGCGGCTTCACCCGTATCGCCCTCATCAGCTGCGCGGTGGTGCACGGCGTCCTGGGCGCCTTCGCGGTGGGCCTGGTCGGCTGGGTCGCCTTCCTCGCGATGACGGTCGTCCTGGGGCTGCTGGTGCTGACCCTGGTGGCGTACGGCGAGGGCCTTACGGGGGAAGCGCACGGAAACGCCGAAAACCGCCCGAACGGCGCACCGCCGGTGGCCCCCACCTCCGCCTGACCCCCTCGCCGCCCGTCCGGCGGACCGGGGCCGCCCCTCTCCGGCCGGTCCGAACTCCCCGCGGCCCGGGGAGGATCGACTCCCCCCGGGGCCGCGCGACACGCCCGGGTAGGCTCGTCGCGCCAGGGCGTAGACACGGGGGATGGTGCGCATGCCTGCATCGGTTGCGGGTGCGGAGGGCCGGGCGCGGGGCGCCACGGGCCCGTACGCGGTGTTGCGGGAGCTGGATGACGAAGCGTCCGGCATACCCGTACCGGAACGGCGGTTCATCGGGCGGAGCGCGGACGGCGACCGGACGGTCCTGATCGGCGTGCCGCTGCCGGGCGCCGACGCCGGGCGGTTCCTGGCCGAGGCGGAGACCTCGCGCTATCTGCTCGGGCCCTGGTCCGCTCCGGCGGCCGAGGTCGCCGCGCCCGGCGACGCACCCTGGCACGCCCGCCCGTACGTGCCCGTGCTCCCGCTGCCCGCCGCGCTCGCCGTGCACGGCGGGCCGCTGCCCGAGCGCACCGTGCGGGCCCTCGGCGCGGCCCTCGTCGAGACCCTGGTCATCGGGCACGGGCAGGGCCTGGCCCATGCCGGGGTGTCGCCCGCCGCGGTGCTGCTGGCGGCCGACGGGCCCCGGCTGATGTGCTTCGGGGCGGTACGGGCCGCCGCCGAGGACGGCACCGCGCGCTCCGGGCTGCCGGGCCTGGAGTCGGGCAGCCTGCCGCCGGAACAGGCGGCCGGCGGGCGACCGCAGCCGGCGGGCGACGTCTACGCGCTCGGCGCGGTCCTCGCCTACGCCGCGACCGGCTACACCGTGCCGGAGCGCGACGAGCTCCCGGCCGCCCTGCGGGCCGTCGTCACGGCCTGCCTGTCCCGGGACCCGGCGGCCCGCCCGCGCCCCGCCGAACTGCTCGACGCGCTGTGCCCGGCCGCCGGACCGCCCCCGCCGGACACCGGGGCCGCGGCGGAACCGCCGCGCCCCGCCACGCTGCCCGACGCCGCCGCGAACCCGGCCGGCCGCGCCGCCGCCCTGCTCGGCCCCGGCTGGCTGCCCGGCCGGATCATCGCGGCCCTCGCCCGCCAGTCGGCCGAGCTGCTCGCCGCCGCCCTCCCGGCTCCGCCCGCCCCACAGGACTGACCGCCATGCCCTTCCCCCTCGCCCATGACGACCCGCCCGGCCTGGGCACCTACCGCCTCCTCGCCCGGCTGGGCAGCGGCGGTATGGGCACCGTCTACCTGGCCCGCTCCCCGGGCGGCCGGACCCTGGCGCTCAAGACGATGCACGCCCGGATCGCCACCACCACCGAGTTCCGCACCCGGTTCCGGCTGGAGGCGGACGCCGCCCGGGTCATCGGCGGCCGGTACGGCGCCCAGGTCGTCGACGCCGATCCGCTCGCCGACACCCCCTGGATGGCCACCGAGTACGTCCTCGGCCCGCCCCTCGACGACGCGGTGGAGCTGGCCGGTCCGCTGCCCGAGGCGTCGGTGCGCGCCCTCGGGGCGGCGCTGTGCGCGGCGCTCGGCCAGCTCCACCGGTCCGATGTCGTGCACCGTGACCTCAAGCCGTCGAACATCATGGTCACGGCGCACGGCCCGAAGGTCATCGATTTCGGTATCGCCCGCGCCCTCGGCGACGCCCGGCTGACGCACACCGGCGCCGCGGTCGGCACCCCGGCGTTCATGTCGCCGGAGCAGGCCACCGGGCAGGAACACACCCCGGCCGGAGACGTCTTCGCGCTCGCCGGGGTCCTGGTCTTCGCCGCCACCGGCCGCGGCCCGTTCGGCGACGGGCAGCCCGCCGACCTCCTCTACCGCGTGCGCTACGCCGAACCCGACCTCACCGGCCTCCCGGCCGCCCTCGTCCCGGTCCTCTCCCGCGCGCTGGCCAAGGACCCCGCCGAGCGCCCGGCGACCACCGAGCTGGCGGGCCTGCTCCACGACGGCGGCGGGGAGTTCACCGACCACCTGCCGGACGCGGTGCTCGCCGAGATCGGACGGCGGGCGAGCGAGGTCTGGCAGCTCGTGCCGCAGCGGCTGCCCGCACCGCCCGGCGGGCCGGCGACCGTGCCGGCCGCCGACGCCCCCGCCGCCCGCGGCCCGTCCCGCCGGGGGCTGCTGCTGGCGGGCGCGGGTTCGGCGCTCGGCGTCGCCGGGGCCGGCGCGGGGGTGTGGGCCTGGCTGGGGCGGGACGCGTCGGCGCAGGGGCCCGGCACCGGGCCGGGGTACACCGAGCCGAAGCCGGGGCCGAGCGTCAGCGCGCTGAAGAAGAAAAAGCTGGACTCGGTGTGGCAGAAGCAGTACGGCGGCCCCGCCGACGACCAGAACCCCGATGTGCCCCTGCTCGCCGGCGACCAGGTCGTCCTGGTGGCCAACGCCGGGGCGCGCGGGGTGGACGCGGCGTCCGGCGACTCCCGCTGGACGTACTCGCTGTACGCCGACGACTCCTGGCAGATCGCCTCGGACGGCACCCGCGTCTACGGGATCACGAGGGACGAGGTCCACGGTGCCGGCGGCTACCTGAAGTCCGTCTCGTGGTTCCTCGCCCGCCTGGACCTCTCCTCGGGCAAGGCCGGCAAGCACCTCGCCCCGGTGTCGGACGACCGGGACAACGGCCTCATCAGCCGGCTGCTGGCCGTCGCCGACGACACGGCCTACCTGGCGATCTCGCACGGGAAGGTCAAGCGGTACGAACGCCAGCTCCCCTGGTCCGTGGTGGCCACGCGCCTGACCGACGGGAGCCGGAAGTGGACGGACCCGCTGCCGTTCCACTCCGCCAAGAGCGACGACAACCACTTCCTGTCCGCCACGGTCGCCGGCCGCCTCCTGGTGCTCCTGCAGCAGATGAACGACGGCACGGTGCGCATCGTCGCCCGCGACCTGCGCACCGGGCACGTCGTCTGGGACAAGCCGTGGAAGGGCGCCGACCCGCGCTTCGTACGGGACCCGCTGACGGCCGATCACCGGCATCTCTACCTGGGCTACGGCCCGTTGCGGGCGCTGCGGCTGAGCGACGGCGGGCAGGCGTGGGACACGGCCGCCGGCCGGCCGGGGAAGACGTACGGACCGCCGGTCCTCAAGGACGGTGTGCTGTACGCCGTGGAGAAGGGCCGCGGCCTGGCCGCGTTCGAGGCCGGCGGCGGGAAGCCGCGGTGGACGGAGCAGAGCGCGGAGGGCCGGCGGGCGGACCATGTCGTACGCCCCGTGATCGGCTCGGAGTTCGCCTACACGTACAGCCGCGCCGACGGGGTCCTCCGGGCCGTCGGCCTCGCCTCGCGCACCACCGAGCAGCTGTACACGACCAGCGGCACCAAGTTCACGCCGCACGAGAAGAGCCGGATGATCATCGCGTCCGGGCCCGCCTTCCTCGCCGGCTTCCCCCTCCGCTGAACCCGCCCGGCCCGCCGGGCCGTTGCACCCGCCGGCCCCGCCCGAACCCGCCCGAAGGACACCGCCCATGAAACCGCTCGGCACCGGCGACCCGCTCCGCCTCGGCCCGTACCGCCTGCTCGGCGTGCTCGGCGAGGGCGGCATGGGCAAGGTCTACGTCGGCCAGGACCCCGGGGGCACCGTCGCCGCGGTCAAGGTCCTGCGGCCCGAGCTCACCGACGAGGCGCACCTCGCCCGCCGCTTCGTCCGCGAGGCGCAGGCGGCGACGGCCGTGACCGGCAAGGGCGTGGCCCGGGTGCTGGGCACGGACACGGAGGGCGGACGCCCGTGGATCGCCACCGAGTTCCTGGCCGGTCCCACCCTCGACGAGGCCGTCGAGGCGTACGGCTCCTTCGACGAACCCGCCGTACGCGCCCTCGCCGCATCGCTCGCGCACACCCTCGCGGACATCCACGCCACCGGCCTGGTCCACCGCGACCTCAAGCCGCCGAACATCGTCCTGACCTCGGGCGGCCCGCGCGTCATCGACTTCGGCATCGCCCGCCCCGAGCACGGCCTGACCCTGACCACCACCGGACAGGTCCCGGTCACCCCCGGCTACGGCGCCCCCGAACAGGTCCTGGGCCGCCGGGTCGGGGCCCCCGCCGACGTCTTCTCGCTGGGCGCCGTCCTCGTCCACGCGGCCGCCGGCCGGCGGGCGTTCGACGGCAGCCACATCGCCGCCCTCCAGTACAAGGTCGTGCACGACGAGCCCGACCTGACCGGCGTCCCGGACGCCCTGCGCCCGCTCATCGCCCCCCTCCTGGCCAAGGACCCGGCCGTCCGCCCCACCCCCGCCCAGATCGCCGCCGCCTTCGCACCGCCCCGCGGCGCCGAACGGGCCTGGCGGCGCGGCCCGGTGAGCCAGGCCATCAAGGAGCGGGAGAGCGGCCTCCACGAGCTCACCACCACGCTCACCGCGGACCCGGCCCCCGGGCAGGTCTCCCGCCGCCGGCTGCTCACCGGCCTGGCGGCGGGCGGGGTGGTGCTCGCGGCGGGCGGCGGGGCGGCGGCCGCCTGGTGGCCGCGGTCGCCGGGGACGCCCGGGAAGAAGGTCGACCTCTTCGCCTTTCCGCCCGCCGTCAGGACGCCGAAGGCGCATGTGCTCGACGCCGACAACGGCGACTACCTCAGCGGCGGTGAGGTGAAGCCGCTGTGGGGTCCGGTCGACGTGCTCGCCGACGACACGCCCGCGCCGCTGCCCGTACGGGACGTCATCGTCTTCGGCGCACGCGGCGGCGGGATCGCCGCCCACAACGTGGTTGACGGCAAACGCCGTTGGACCGCCCGCGGCGTCAGCGCGGCCGGCCGCTACCTCTCCCTCTCCGACCGGCTGGTCGCCGCCGTCGACACCAAGGGCACCCTCCGCACCTTCATCGCCTCGACGGGCGAGCCCCGTTGGACCGTCGACGCCGGGGCGAGCGCCCTGCTGGCCGCCGACGACGAGGCGGTCTACGTGCTGACGAAGGACCACCGGCTCCGCGCCGTGCGCCGCTCCGACGCCACGGTCCGCTGGACGGCGACGATCGACGCCCGCTACCGCACCAAGGTCGAGCCGCCGGCCGTCGCCGCCCACGGCCGCCTGGTCCTTTCCACCGGCGACGGCAACGTGTTCGCCGTCGACACGGCCGACGGCCACCAGGTGTGGGACCTGCCGGACCAGTGGGACGGACTGGTCCGCCCCGCGGTCCACGGCACCACCGTCTACCTCAACGGCACGACGCTCACCGCCCGCCGGCTCCGCGACGGCGGGAAGCTGTGGTCGCTCGACAAGCGGGACCCCTGGGGCAAGCACGAGGACTGGGGCCCGGCGACGGTCTTCGACGACGACACCGTCTGCGCCGCGCACGACGAGTGGCCCAGCATCAGGAAGACCAGCGACGGCAGCGAGATCCAGGGCGGGAACGGAACGACGGTCCGCGGCCTCCCGGTGTTCATCCACGGGCGTGCCCTGTGGTCCATCGAGGGCGACCCGTGGTACGAGGTGTTCGCCGCGGACCTGTCGACCGGTGTTCCCGTCCTGACGTACAAGCTCCCCGCGGCCGACCGCTCCTGGCTGGTGGCGGACGGCAACCGGGTGTTCGTCCTCCACGGCACGTCGCTCTACGCGCTGCCGGTGCCCTGAGGGCCCGGTGCGCCGCGGCCGGTGCTCACCGGCGCCGGTGAGCCCAGGACACGGGCGGGGGCCGCAGTCCGGCGGCGGGCCGGTGCCCGGGCGCCGGACTGCGGCGGGCCGCTCAGCCCTTCACCGGCGCATGCTCCCGCAGCACCTCCAGGAACGCGCGCATCCACTCGGGGTGGTCGTTCCACGCACGGGCCGAGACGACCTTGCCGTCCACCACCGCCGCGCCGTCGACGAAGATCCCGCCGCCCATCGCCACGTCCGGCGCGCAGGCCGGGTAGGCGGCGGTGCGGCGGCCCTTGAGGACGCCGAGCGGGGCCAGGGTGACGGCCGCGTGGCAGATGTGGGCGACGGGCTTGTCCTCGTCGAAGAAGTGGGTGACCACACGGCGGTAGTCGGAGTCGTTGCGCAGGTACTCCGGCGCCCGGCCGCCCGGGAGCACCAGCGCGGCGTACTCCTCGGGGTCCACCTCGGACAGCGCGAGGTCGGACGGCCAGGAGTGGCCCTCGCGTTCGATGTAGGTGTCGAAGTCCTCGACGAAGTCGTGCACCACGAACCGCAGTTTCTTCCGCGACGGGGCGGCGACCCGTGTCTCGTACCCCTCCTCCAGCATCCGCTGGTAGGGGTAGAAGAACTCCAGGTCCTCGGTGGCGTCACCGGCGATGATCAGGATCTTGGGCATGGTGCGGACTCCTCACAGGGAACGGGACCGGACCGGTCCGGCCGATCAGGCCGTATCGGATCCATCGGTTCCCCACTCGGTGACCTCGAATGCGTCGCCCACCGCGACCTTCCCCGTTCCCAGCACCGAGAACTTCGACCCGAAGGCCACCCCGCCCTCGGGCACCCGCCGGTAGGAGGCGAGCGTGCGCAGCGGCTCGGGCCCCGCCTTGCCGCCCGTGCGCTGGTCGACGAGGGTGACGGCGCAGCGGATGGCGAGCTTGGCGAACCCCAGTTCCCCGCCGCCGACCGTGACCCGCCGGGCCCGGTCCTCCCGGTGCGGCTCGTCCCACCCGTCGACGACGATGTTGGGCCGGAAGCGGTCCATCGGGACCGGCGGGCGGCCGGCGGCGGCGAGACGGCGGTTGAGGTCGTCGAAGGTGGCCAGGGAGAGCACGTGCACGGGGCTGCTGTCGGCGAAGCCGGAGGTGCCGGGGGTGAGGCCGTCGGTCACCCGGTCGTGCTCCGGCGGCACCCGCACCAGCCGGCTGGCCGCGCCGAGCGCCCGGGACAGCCACTCGGCGGCCCGGTCCCCCTGGTCCACCGCGCGGTACGGCGCACCGAACATCTCCACTTCGGCCCGGGACAACGACTCGTGGCCGAGGTCGACGTCCAGGCGCAGGGTCTCCATCCCCGGCGCGCTCAGGGCGAGGCGCGCCCCGCCCGCGCCGACTTCGGGCCGGATCACCGCCAGCCGGGGGTCCCTGCGCTGGCTCCGGAAGACGCCGCCGGGACCGACGACGAGGAAGCTGCGGTCGTGCGGGAGCCCGGCGGGCGTGAGCTCCGTCTCGGTCGCCGGGAGCCCGGCACAGCCTTTGACGGGGTAGCTGGTCAATCCCATGACAGTGGCCATGGCGGCAGCGTAGGACCGGGCGGCCGCCGGGCACCGGCCTTTACCGCCCCGGGCTCACTCCCGGCGCGGGCCGCCCGGCGCCCGAGGGGACGCCCCGGCGGCCGCGCGCCCCGTGCGGACGCGGACGCCCTAGGCCCACAGCTCCGTGATCGCGACGTCCAGGTCGGCCAGCAGGCGGCGGAGCAGGGGGAGGGAGAGGCCGATGACGTTGCCCGGGTCGCCGTCGATGCCGTCGACGAAGGGGGCGGAGCGGCCGTCGAGGGTGAAGGCGCCGGCGACGTGCAGCGGCTCGCCGCTCGCGACGTAGGCGGCGATCTCCTCGTCGGAGGGCTCGCCGAAGCGGACCGTGGTCGAGGCGGTGGCCGACACCTGACGGCCGTCCGCGGTGTCGATGACGCAGTGGCCGGTCTGCAGGATGCCGGAGCGGCCGCGCATGGACTTCCAGCGGGCGGTGGCGTCCTCGGCGTCCGCGGGCTTGCCCAGCGCCCGCCCGTCCAGTTCCAGGACCGAGTCGCAGCCGATGACCAGCGCGCCGGCGGCCTGCGGCCGGGCGGCGACGGCGGCGGCCTTCGCCTCGGCCAGTACGCGGGCCAGCTCACCGGGCGTGGCGGCGGTGAGCGCGTCCTCGTCGACGCCGCTGACGATCACCTCGGGCGCGAGCCCGGCCTGCCGCAGCAGACCCAGCCGGGCGGGGGACTGGGAGGCGAGGACGAGACGGCGGGTGCGGGACTCTTCGGTCATGCCCGCCATCGTACGGAGCCGGGGTGCCGCGCAGACGCCCGGACTACTTGTTGAGGACGGCCTCCATCACGGACTTCGCGATCGGGCCGCCCAGCTTGCCGCCGGCGATCTCCGACCGGGGGATGTCCATGTCCTTGGGGTCGACGAAGACGGCGACCGCGACCGGGGAGCTGCCGTCGCTCTGCTTGGCGTAGGAGACGAACCAGGCGTAGGGGCGCTCGTCGTTGACGTTGGCGCCGTGCTGGGCGGTGCCGGTCTTGCCGCCGACCGTCACGCCGTCGATCTTGGCCTTCGAGGCGGTGCCCTCGTCGACCGTGTACTCCATCATCTGCTGCACCTTCTTCGCGGTGTCGGCGGAGACGGCCTGGGACATCATCTTCGGCTCGATCTTCTCCAGCGTGGACAGGTCGGGGCCGCGCAGCTCGTCGACGAGGTGCGGCATCATCACCTTGCCGTCGTTGGCGAGGCCGGCGGCGACCATCGCCATCTGCATCGGGGTGCTGGTCAGGCTGCCCTGGCCCATGCCGGTCAGCGCGGTCTGCGGCTTGTCGAGCTTGTCCGGGTAGAGGCTCTTGCTGGCCAGCAGGTCCCCGAGGTCCTCGTCGTAGACGGTGGAGTTGAAGCCGAACTTCTCCGCGGTCTTGCGCATCTTGTCCTTGCCGACCTTCAGCGCGGTGTCGAGGAAGACGTTGTTGCACGACCACTGCATGCCCGTCTTCAGCGAGGCCTTGTCGCAGGGCGCGCCCGGGACGTCGTTGCCGACCTTCGTGGTGCTCTGCGGCAGCTGGTAGGGGGTGGCCGCGCCCGTGGGGGCGTCGATGTCCGACACCACGCCGTTCTCCAGGGCCGCCGCCGCGGTGAGGATCTTGAAGGTGGAGCCGGGCGCGTAGGTCTCGCGCAGCGCCCGGTTGCTCAGCGGCTTGCTCTTGTCGGCGTCCATGGCCTTGAACTTCCGGCCCTCCGCGTTGGAGATCCCGGTGAAGGCCGACGGGTCGTAGGAGGGGGTCGAGGCGAGCGCGAGCACCCGGCCGTCGCGCGGGTCGAGGGCGACCACCGCACCCTTGGCGTCGAGGTCGGTCAGCCCCTTGTACGCGGCCTTCTGCGCCTTGGGGTCGATGGTGGTGACGACGTCGCCGCCGCGCGGCTTCTCGCCGGTCAGGATGTCCTGGGCGCGCTTGAGGGCGAGCCGGTCGTCCTTGCCGCTGAGCACGTCGTTGTAGATGCCCTCCAGGAACGTGGTGCCCTGGGCCTGCGAGGCGAAGCCGGTGACCGGCGCGTACATCGCGCCGTCCTTGTACGTCCGCTTGTACTTGAAGTCGCCGGAGGTCGCCACCGAGCCGGTGATCGGCTTGCCGCCGACGATGATGTTGCCGCGCGGGTAGGAGAACGCCTCGATCTTGACGCGCCGGTTGTGCGGGTCGTTGGCCAGTTCGTTGCTCTGGAAGAACTGGACCCAGGTGACGCGGGCGAGCAGGGCCAGCACCAGCACCCCGCAGAAGACGGCTATATGCCTCAGCGGCCTGTTCATCGCTCTCCCACTCCCGGCCGGACGCCACCCGGCGGCCGAACGCCCGAATTGCTCTGTCGAGAGGAAAAGAGGCGATTTCGGCCAGGATGGTTGCGGAAGGGAACTGTGAGCGTCGCCTCGCCGGGAACGGGAACGGCTACCGCCCCGGGAGCAGGAGCATCATCACCACCGCGACCACGGCCAGCACGATGCCCATCCGCCGGAGCTTGGCCTGCACGTCGCGCAGCTCCTCAGGAGGTTCATCGGGCGGATCGGACCACAGCATGTAACGATCCTGAGCCCGATGCGCCCGTGGCGCCTGAGTACGCGTACTCAGGCGCCACGGGCGCAATGGACTAGTCGGTGCCCTATGCACCGACTTGACCCGGCGGTCTCCGCACGGGACCGGCCGGTCAGTGCGGCCAGAAACTCGTGCGCCAGGCCCGCGGGCCCGGATGCGGCATCCGCGCCCGCGCCGGAACCGTGGACGCCGGGTCCGACCACTCCGTGCCGTGATCGGGCTCCCCGGGCTCGACGGCGGCGGCGGCCGCCGCGCGGACCTGCACCACCGCCACCGCGGCGGCCAGCTCCTCGGGTGTGGGATTGCCCCGTACGACCTTGATCATCGAGAACGGCCCTCCTTCGCTGGTCTGCCGGTCAGAGCGGGATGTTGCCGTGCTTCTTCGGCGGCAGCGCCTCGCGCTTGTTGCGCAGCGTGCGCAGCCCGCGGACGATGTGCCGGCGCGTCTCGGACGGCATGATCACCGCGTCGACGTAGCCGCGCTCGGCCGCGACGTACGGGTTGAGCAGGGTGTCCTCGTACTCCTGGATCAGCTCCTGGCGCCGCTCCTCCTGCGCGCCCGGCTCCTCGATCGAGGCCAGCGTGCGGCGGTGCAGGATGTTGACCGCGCCCTGCGCGCCCATGACGGCGATCTGCGCGGTCGGCCAGGCCAGGTTGAGGTCCGCGCCCAGGTGCTTGGAGCCCATGACGTCGTACGCGCCGCCGAACGCCTTGCGCGTGATGACCGTGATCAGCGGGACCGTGGCCTCCGCGTACGCGTAGATCAGCTTGGCGCCGCGCCGGATGATCCCGTCCCACTCCTGGTCGGTGCCGGGCAGGAAGCCGGGCACGTCCACGAAGGTGAGCACCGGGACGTTGAACGCGTCGCAGGTCCGCACGAACCGCGCGGCCTTCTCCGAGGCCTTGATGTCCAGGATGCCCGCGAACTGCATCGGCTGGTTGGCGACCACACCGACCGCATGGCCCTCGACCCGCCCGAAGCCGGTCAGGATGTTCGGCGCGAACAGGGCCTGGGTCTCCAGGAACTCGTTGTCGTCCAGGACATGCTCGATCGCGGTGCGCATGTCGTACGGCTGATTGGCCGAATCCGGGATCAGCGCGTCCAGCTCGCGGTCGACGTCCGAGGTCTCCAGGTCCGCCTCCTCGGGGAAGGCCGGCGGCTCGGAGAGGTTGTTGGACGGCAGGTAGGACAGCAGCCCCTTGACGTACTCGATGGCGTCCTTCTCGTCACCCGCCATGTGGTGCGCCACGCCCGACGTGCTGTTGTGCGTACGGGCGCCGCCCAGCTCCTCGAAGCCGACGTCCTCACCGGTCACCGTCTTGATGACGTCCGGACCGGTGATGAACATGTGCGAGGTCTGGTCCACCATGACCGTGAAGTCGGTGATGGCGGGGGAGTAGACCGCACCGCCCGCACACGGGCCCACGACCAGGCTGATCTGCGGGATCACGCCGGAGGCGTGGGTGTTGCGGCGGAAGATCTCGCCGTACATGCCCAGCGAGACCACGCCCTCCTGGATGCGCGCGCCGCCGGAGTCGTTGATGCCGATGACCGGGCAGCCGGTCTTGAGGGCGAAGTCCATCACCTTGACGATCTTCTCGCCGAAGACCTCGCCCAGCGCCCCGCCGAAGACCGTGAAGTCCTGGGAGAAGACGGCCACCGGACGGCCGTCGACCGTGCCGTAGCCGGACACCACGCCGTCGCCGTACGGGCGGTTCTGCTCCAGCCCGAAATTGGTCGACCGGTGCCGCGCGAACTCGTCCAGCTCGACGAACGAGCCCTCGTCCAGCAGCAGATCGATGCGCTCACGCGCCGTCAACTTGCCCTTTGCGTGCTGCTTCTCCACTGCACGGGCGGAACCGGCGTGCGTGGCCTCTTCGACCCGCCGCTGCAGATCCGCCAATTTGCCCGCGGTGGTGTGGATGTTTGCTTCCGGCTCGGACATCGGGATGCGGCTCCTGCTCGTCCTGGACTGGTGCTCGTGCTGAGGGTTGGGCTACTGATTCGTAGCGTATCGGCGGGACTGCCCAGCGGCACTGCGTCGTTGACCACACCTAGGCTGGTCCCATGACGCCTCAACCACCGGAAAACCGGGACAAAGACGCCGGTCCCTGGAGCGATCTGGGCCGCCCCCCGCTGAACGCCACGGCCCTGCGCCGCGCCCTCGTACGGCCCGGCTCGCTCTGGACCTCCCTCGACGTCGTCGCCGCCACCGGCTCCACCAACACCGACCTGGCGGCCCGTGCGGCAAAGGGGGAGACCGAGGGCGCCATTCTGGTGGCCGAGGAACAGTCCGCCGGCCGCGGCCGCCTCGACCGCACCTGGTCGGCGCCCCCGCGCTCCGGCCTCTTCTTCTCCGTCTACCTCACCCCGCGCGCCCCCGCGGAGCGCTGGGGCTGGCTCCCCCTGCTCGCCGGAGTCGCCACCGCCAGTGCCCTCTCCCGCACCGCCGACGTCGACACGGCCCTCAAGTGGCCCAACGACCTGCTGGTGACTTCCGAGGACTCCGACGCCCTCCGCCCGGGCGGCACCCTCACCGAACGCAAGATCGGCGGCATCCTCGCCGAACGCGCAGGTCCCGGCGTCGTCATCGGCATCGGCCTCAACGTCTCCCTGACCGCCGCCGAACTCCCCGTACCCACCGCGGGCTCACTGGCCCTGGCAGGCGCCGGCACCACCGACCGCGACCCGCTCCTGCGCGCCGTCCTGCGCTCGCTGGAGGACTGGTACGGCGAGTGGCAGTCCGCCGACGGCGACCCCACCACCAGCCGCCTCCAGGAGGCCTACGCCGCAGGCTGCGCCACCCTCGGCCGCACCGTACGCGCCGAACTCCCCGGCGACACCGCCCTCACCGGCGAAGCAGTGGCCATCGACGCCGACGGCCGCCTCGTCCTGGCCACCCCGAACGGCGTACAGCAACCGGTCGCCGCCGGCGACATCGTCCATCTGCGCCCGGCCCAGGAGGCGTAACGCTGGACGGGCGCCCGCCGAGGCCCTGTCCGTGACGGCGACGGGTACGGCGCAAGGGCCGCCGGTGCCGCGTCCGTGACGGCGGCGCGGCGAGCGGCGGCCGATGCCGTACGCGGCACGGCGGGACGGCCGCCGACGCGGCTGGGCGGGGCGGCCGCCGACGTGCCTGTCCGTAACGGCAACGGATACGGCGGGACGGCCGCCGACGTCGTAGGCCGGAGGGGATGCCCGGTGCCCCGCCCGCAGGACCGGAGCGAACAACGGGGTGACTTCTACACGTACCAGATGCGCCCGCGCCGAGGACGGGGTACCGGGCGTCCCCTCCGGCCCCCCACCCGCGGCGGGCACGCGCAACCCGGGCCCCCACCGGGTAGAGGGCAGCCCACCCGGCCCCCACCCCCGGGCCCCCACCGCCCGCCACCGGCCCACTCGGCCCAGCCGCACCGCCCACCCCCGGGCCCGCCCCCCACCGCCCGCTACCAGACCCACTCGGCCCACAGCCCCCACCGACACACCCCCACCACTTCCTTGTCCACAGCCGACATGTGAGAGTGAGCCAGAGCACACCTGCCGTATCGTTGAGGCGGTCCGCCAGGGAGCGGACCACCGGCGAGCAGTGATCGGAAGGGCAGTGCGCACGGATCGGACAGGGAGCGGCCGGTGACCGCCGACGACTCGGGCGCCGCCTCGCGCGACAGGGCAACCGACGACGACGCCGTACGCGACGTCCCCGTCGACGACCCCTCGCGGGGCCGCGGCGAGGGCACCACCGGCCGGGGCGAGGCCACCGCCGACAGCGACGAGAACAACATCGCCGTCCGCCTCGAACAACTCATCCTCGGCGCCGACCGCCGCTACACGCCGTTCCAGGCCGCCCGCGCCGCCGGCGTCTCCATGGACCTCGCGGCCCGCTTCTGGCGGGCCATGGGCTTCGCCGACATCGGCCAGGTCAAGGCCCTCACCGAGGCCGATGTGCTGGCCCTGCGCCGCCTCGCCGGCCTCGTCGAGGCGGGCCTGCTGAGCGAGGCCATGGCCGTCCAGGTCGCCCGTTCCACGGGCCAGACCACCGCCCGCCTCGCCGACTGGCAGATCGACTCGTTCCTGGAGGGCCTCACCGAGCCCCTGGACTCCGGCCTGACCCGTACGGAGATCACCTACCCGCTGGTCGAGCTGCTGCTGCCCGAGCTGGAGGAGTTCCTCGTCTACGTCTGGCGGCGCCAGCTCGCCGCCGCCACCGGCCGCGTCGTCCGGGCCCAGGACGACGCGGAGATGGTCGACCGCCGGCTCGCCGTCGGCTTCGCCGACCTGGTCGGGTTCACCCGGCTGACCCGCCGCCTGGAGGAGGAGGAACTGGGCGAGCTGGTGGAGGCGTTCGAGACCACCTGCTCCGACCTGGTGGCCGCGCACGGCGGCCGGCTCATCAAGACCCTCGGCGACGAGGTCCTCTTCTCCGCCGACGACGCCGGCATCGCCGCCGAGATCGGCCTGCGGCTGATCGAGACGATGACCCACGACGAGACGATGCCGGAGCTGCGGGTCGGCATCGCCTTCGGCACGGTCACGACCCGGATGGGCGATGTCTTCGGCACGACGGTCAACCTCGCCAGCCGCCTCACGTCGATAGCGCCCAAGGACACCGTGCTGGTGGACGAGGCGTTCGCCGAGGAGCTGGGCCGCATCGGTGACGCGCCGGTCTCCGAGGCCGAGGCCGCGGCCGCGGAGAAGGCGGCCGAGGAGGGCACCGGCGCCCCGCCGCCGTCGTACCGCTTCGCGCTTCAGCCGATGTGGCAGCGCCCGGTACGCGGCCTCGGCGTGGTCGAGCCCTGGCTGCTGAGCCGCCGCGCCGGCCAGGGCACCAGCGGCTGAGGCCCGTACCGTCCCGGAGTCCGCGGACGGTCACCCGGCCGGCCGTCCGGCAGGACGCCCCGTACGGCCCGCCCCGTACGCCCCCCCCGACCGGACCCCCGGACCACGCCCCGTACTGCCCCGCTCCGCCCCGCGCCCCAGCCCCTGCCGAGTCGGCCCCTGGCCCGCCCCAGGCCCCTGGCCCGCGCCGGCCCCCCTGGCCCGCGCCGGCCCCCTTGGCCCGGGCGCCAGCCCCTGGCCGGGCCCCACCCACCCGCTCTCCCGCCCATCCCTGTCCCCCGCCCCGCCCACCTGGCATGATCCCCTCGTCAGGTCAACGACCGTTAACAGGGAGGGTTCCATGGAACGGCAGGGGCAACGGCAACGATTCGGCGCGGACGGCTGGGTGGCCGTCGAGCGCCACGGCTTCGTGGCGGAACTGGTCCTGGACCGCCCGAAGGCCATGAACGCCGTCTCGACGGCCATGGCCGACAGCCTGTCGCAGGCCTGCGCCGAGCTGGCCGCGGACCGCTCCGTACGGGCGGTGGTCCTCAGCTCCACCCACGAGCGGGCGTTCTGCGTGGGCGCGGACCTCAAGGAGCGCAACTCCTTCACGGACGCGGACCTGATGCGCCAGCGCCCGCGCACCCGCGCCGCGTACACCGGCGTACTGGAACTGCCGATGCCCACCATCGCCGCGGTGCACGGCTTCGCCCTCGGCGGCGGCTTCGAGCTGGCGCTGGCCTGCGACCTGATCGTCGCGGACGGTACGGCGGAGGTCGGCCTGCCCGAGGTGTCGGTGGGCGTCATCCCCGGGGGCGGCGGCACCCAGCTGCTGCCGCGCCGGGTGGGCGCGGCACGGGCGGCCGAGCTGGTCTTCACCGCGCGCCGGGTGCAGGCCGCCGAGGCCGAGCGGCTGGGGCTGGTCGACCGGCTGGTGGCGGACGGGCAGGACCGGGACGCGGCGCTGGAGCTGGCGGCCGGCATCGCCCGCAACTCCCCGGTCGGCCTGCGCGCCGCCAAGCGCGCCATGCGCCTCGGCCACGGGCTGGACCTGCGGACCGGCCTGGACCTGGAGGACGGCGCCTGGCGCAGCGTGGCCTTCTCCGGGGACCGGGCGGAGGGCGTCGCGGCCTTCAACGAGAAGCGGGACCCGGACTGGCCCGGGGAGTGACCGGACCGGGGCGGGCGCCCCGCGGCGACGAGGGCGGGGCCGGTGTCCCGCAGGGGACGAGGGCGGGCCGGGGCGGACCCCGGCCCGCCCCGGCCCATGGTGACGCACCGTAACCCGGCCCGCGTTCCCCTGCCGTTCGCCCGCCCCCACTCCGCGCCCGCCCCGCCCCGGCCTCCACCCCATCCCCCGACCAGGAACGACACCACGAGCACCCCGAATCGCGCCGCCGATAACGACGCGAATAACGCCTAGGTGTCAATCGCCCCCGGAAAGGGGCGAAAGGGGTTAAACATTCCTACGCTGTAAACAGAGCGTGCTCACGGTGACGGAATGCGAGGATCCGGTGACGGGCGAGGGCGATGCGCGGCTGCGGGCCGTGGTGGAGCTGGCGCAGGCGATGGCGGCCGCGCATACACCGCGCGACTCGGCGCACGCCGCGGCGCAGGGCGTGCGCCAGGCCCTGGGGGGATCCTTCGCGGCGATCTCGAAGTGGGAGCGCGAGCTGGGCAAGCTGCGGGTGCTGGTCAACGTCGGTGAACTCGCCGCCGGCGAGGAGGAGTTCCCGGACGACGAGAGCTACCCCGTCCACGAGTTCCCGGAGATCGTCGGCTTCCTGCACGAGCAGTGGGCGGGCGGCGGCGAGCCCAGCGCCTGGGTGGAGACCGCCGAGGAGCCGCACGACGGCCCGGTGTCCGCGGCCGCGGCGCAGCGGCGGGACGAGATCGCGGACGAGGGCGGCGGCGCCAATCCGCAGCGGGTGGCCGCGCTGCGCCGCCGCGGCCGGGGCTGCTGCGTGGTGGCGCCGATCGTGCTGCACGGCAGGGCGTGGGGCGAGCTGTATGTCGCGCGGCGCGCGGGGGAGCCGGTCTTCGGCCGGCCGGACGCCGACTTCGCGAGCGTGCTCGCCGCGGTGACGGCCGCCGGGATCGCCCAGACCGAGCGGCTGGCGGAGGTCCGCCGGCTGGCCTTCACCGACTCCCTGACCGGCCTCGCCAACCGTCGCGCCGTCGACATGCGGCTGGACGAGGCGCTGGAGCTGCACCGCAGGGACGAGGTGGTGGTCAGCCTGGTGGTGTGCGACCTCAACGGTCTGAAGCGGGTGAACGACTCGCGCGGCCATGCGGTCGGGGACCGGCTGCTGGAGCGCTTCGGCTCGGTGCTGTCCCTGTGCGGGGCGATGCTGCCGGGTGTGCTGGCCGCGCGGCTCGGCGGTGACGAGTTCTGCCTGCTCGCGGTGGGCCCGCCGGCCGACGAGGTGGTCAAGGTGGCCGGCGAGCTGTGCGACCGGGCGGGGGAGCTGGACCTCGGCGAGGGGGTCGCGGTCGGGGTCGCCTCGACCGGCGATCCGATCGGTCCGGTGCGCAGCGCCCGCCGGCTCTTCCGGCTCGCGGACGCCGCGCAGTACAAGGCGAAGGCGGCGCGGTCGGGCGAGCCGGTGGTCGCCGGGCGGCACGGCGGCAAGGACGACCCGGTCGTCCGTCTCGCGGACGCCCCGGACCGGCGGTCGGGGCCGGAGCGCCGCCGCTTCCGGAGGTGAGGCATGGTGTCCCCGCCCGGACCTCGGGGGCCGGGGTGCGCTCCGTAAGGGGTGCTCCCGAAATCCGGTGGTGACATCCGGCGATTCAGTCTCTAGGGTGCCTGAATATGGATATGCACACTGTGGTGCTGGGGACGTCCGGCACGACCGCACAGGACGTCATCGCGGTGGCCCGCGGAGCGGCCCGGATCGAGCTGTCCGAGGAGGCCCTCGCGGCCGTCGCCACCTCCCGCGCCTTCATCGACGAACTCGCCGCCAAGCCCGACCCCGTCTACGGCGTCTCCACCGGCTTCGGGGCCCTGGCCGTCCGGCACATCAGCCCCGAGCTCCGCGTGCAGCTCCAGCGCAACATCGTGCGCTCGCACGCGGCCGGCATGGGGCCGCGGGTCGAGCGCGAGGTGGTCCGCGCGCTGATGTTCCTGCGGCTGAAGACCCTCGCCTCCGGGCGCACCGGCGTCCGCCCCCTCGTCGTCGAGACGATGGCCGCCATACTCAACGCCGGCATCACGCCCGTCGTGCACGAATACGGCTCGCTCGGCTGCTCCGGCGACCTGGCGCCGCTCTCGCACTGTGCGCTGGCGCTGATGGGCGAGGGCGACGCGGAGGGCCCCGACGGCGTCGTCCGGCCGGCCGGCGAGCTGCTGGCCGCGCACGGCATCGAGCCCGTCGAACTGCGCGAGAAGGAGGGCCTGGCCCTCCTCAACGGCACCGACGGCATGCTCGGCATGCTCGTGATGGCCTGCGCCGACCTCACCCGGCTCTTCACCTCCGCGGACATCACCGCGGCCCTCTCCCTGGAGGCGCTGCTCGGCACGGACAAGGTCCTCGCGCCCGAGCTGCACGCCATCCGCCCGCACCCCGGGCAGGCCGCCTCCGCCGGCAACATGTCCAAGGTGCTGGCGGGCTCCGGTTTCACCGGCCACCACCAGGACGACGCCCCGCGCGTCCAGGACGCGTACTCCATCCGCTGCGCCCCGCAGGTCGCCGGCGCCGGACGGGACACCCTCGACCACGCCCGCCTGGTCGCCGAGCGCGAGCTCGCCGCGGCCGTCGACAACCCCGTGGTCCTTCCGGACGGCCGGGTCGAGTCGAACGGCAACTTCCACGGCGCCCCGGTGGCCTACGTCCTGGACTTCCTGGCCATCGCCGCGGCCGACCTCGGCTCGATCGCCGAGCGCCGCACCGACCGCCTCCTGGACAAGAACCGCTCGCACGGGCTGCCCGCCTTCCTGGCCGGTGACCCGGGCGTCGACTCCGGGCTGATGATCGCCCAGTACACCCAGGCCGCCCTGGTCAGCGAGCTCAAGCGGCTCGCCGCGCCCGCCTCGGTGGACTCCATCCCGTCCTCCGCCATGCAGGAGGACCATGTCTCGATGGGCTGGTCGGCGGCGCGCAAGCTGCGCACCGCGGTCGACAACCTGACCCGGATCATCGCCGTCGAGCTCTACGCCGCCACCCGCGCCATCGAGATGCGCGAGGGGCTGACGCCGGCGCCCGCCACCCGCGCCGTCCTGGACGCGGTCCGCGCGGCCGGCGTCCAGGGACCGGGCGAGGACCGCTTCCTGGCGCCCGACCTGGAGGGCGCGTACGCGTTCGTCCGGGCCGGGAAGCTGGTGGCGGCGGTGGAGTCGGTCACGGGCGAGCTGGCGTAGCGCCTCGGCCCGGGGCACTACGGCAAGGACGGGGCGTCGGCCGTCCCGTCCTGCCCCGCGCCCGTGTCCTGTCCGGTCCCGCGCCCGTGCGGCAGGCGGTTCCCCCGCCTGCCGGCACTTCCCCGGCCGGCTGTCTTCCCCTGCCCTCGGGGGCTTCCCTTGCCCTCGGGGGCTTCCCTTGCCCTCGGGGGCTTCGCCGGTCCGCGGGCAAAGGTTCAGACGAGGCCGTCGCGGGTGCGGCCGACCGAGTAGCTGACCAGCCCGGCGCCGAGGGCGAGACAGGCGACGCCGCCGATGACGTACGGCGTGGTGTCCGGGCTGCCGGTGTCGGCGAGGAGGTGCGGCCGGGCGACGGCGGAGTGGCTCTCGGCGCCGGAGTCCGTGCCGGAACCGGTGTCCGTGGCGTGGTGGTGCGGGGCGGTCGTCGTGGAACCGCTGTCGGCGGCCCGCGCCCTGCCGTTCACCCGGTCGGCCAGACCGGGACCGGCCGCGGCGGATGCCGCCCGCAGGCCGGAATCTGTCACTCCGTCAGCCCCCGCACTCGCATTCGCGGAGGGGACGAACCACAGGGCGAACAGTACCGATCCCGCGGCCGCGGCGGTCAGCAGTGGTCGTCGTGCGGTCACGAAAGCGATCCCCCTTGTGGGTTCGGCGAATTGGCCGTTGACCTCAGATGTTAGTGACCGCCGCGGGTCGCGGGGAAGTCAGGACCCGTCCATGCCTAACCTCCGTGCTATGAGCAATGGTGAGACATCACGTTTTGTGCGCCTTCATGTCGAATTGATCATGGAGGTCACCGACGCCGGGCAGCTGACCGGCGCGGCGCTCGATCACATCGCCGGCGACGCATCGCTGCCGGACGAGGAGCGCAGACAGTCCGTGGAGACGGTCACGGAGGACCCGGCGGAGGCGCTGGCCCACCTGATCGACCCGTTCGACCTGGTCACCTCGGTGCCGGGTACCGAACTCGCCCAGGCCTCGTGGAGCAGTGAGGAGCTGACCGACTACGACCCGGACGCCGAGTGGAACGCGGCGGAGTGGGATCTCGCGGACGACGCGGACGGGGTGGGCTGACCGGAACCCCGCCCCGCACCGACGGCCAGGACCCCCGTACGGCTACACGCTGTACGGGGGTCCGTTACGGGGTGCGTTGCATGGGTGGTGCGGCGGGGCCGGAGCCGTCGACGGGGCCGGTACGGCCTCGGTTCCGGCGAAAGGGATGAACAGGGTGTGAGCACCTCCTAACCGACGTAGCGGGATAAGTGGCCTTCCCCACACTTCGTGGATGCATGGAACGGGCGAAACGGAAAAGGCGTTCATATGGCGTCGGCCGGAATGCCTGCGTCCAGATATGCCTGCGTTCAGTTGGCAGCTCGCTCGGGGAAGTCTGCGAAATCGGTAGCAATGGAGATGCGTGTGATAACGGACAGCAAGCGCCGGAAGGGGCTTATAGCCAGCGCAACGCTGCTCGGGGGCGTACTCACACTTGCGGCGTGTAATGGCAGCACAGCAGCTGACCATGGCGATGGCGGTGGCGACGGCACCCGGCACGAGAACACCCAGCAGGTGGACGAGGCGGCCGCGAAGGATGCGTCCCAGGCCAAGATCAAGATCTTGCCGGAGGACGGCGCGAGCGGCGCGGGCCTCAACAGTGACTCCTCGGTCACGGCCAGCCGCGGAAAGCTCACCGAGGTCACCATGACCTCGGCCGAGTCCAAGAAGCAGGTCGACGGGACCCTCTCGGCCGACGGCACCTCCTGGCGGCCGGACAAGCCGCTGGAGCGTGGCACGAAGTACAAGGTCACCGCCCGTGCGGAGGACTCCAAGGGACGTGCGGCGGTGGAGAACTCCAGCTTCACCACCGTCGCCCCCGAGAACAGCTTCGTCGGGAACTTCACGCCGGAGAACGGCTCGACCGTCGGCGTCGGCATGCCGGTGTCGATCAACTTCGACAAGCCGGTCAAGGACAAGGCGGCCGTCGAGTCGGCGATCAAGGTGTCGTCGAGCAGCAACCAGCAGGTCGTCGGCCACTGGTTCGGCGACAAGCGGCTGGACTTCCGGCCCCAGGAGTACTGGAAGGCCCATTCCAAGGTCACCATGAAGCTCGGCCTGGACGGCGTCGAGGCGTCGCCGGGCGTCAAGGGCATCCAGAACAAGACCGTCAGCTTCAACGTCGGTCACTCGCAGGTCAGCACCGTCGACACCCAGCAGCACATGATGTTCGTGGAGCGCGACGGCCAGCTGGTCAACACCATCCCGGTGTCGGCCGGCAGCGACGACCACGCGACCTACAACGGCGCGATGGTCATCTCCGAGCGGTTCAAGCAGACCCGGATGGACGGCTCGACGGTCGGCTTCAAGAAGAAGGACGGCAAGGGCGAGTACGACATCCCCGATGTGCCGCACGCCCAGCGCCTGTCGGACTCCGGCACCTTCATCCACGGCAACTACTGGGGCAAGGGCGTCTTCGGCGCGGCCAACACCAGCCACGGCTGCATCGGCCTGGAGGACGTCAAGGGCGCCAAGGACCCGAACACGCCGGCCGCGTGGTTCTTCGACAACTCGCAGATCGGCGATGTGGTCCAGGTCGTCAATTCCCCCGACCAGACCGTCAAGCCGGACAACGGCCTGAACGGCTGGAACATGAACTGGTCGCAGTGGGTGGCCGGCAGCGCGGTGCGGTGACGCGGCGCGGCGGCAGCTGACGGGTGTACGGCGCACGGAGGACTGCGCGCCGTACACCCGTACCGCCGTACTGCTGAGTGCTGAGTGCCAACTGTGCGACTGCTCGCCTCGGACGTGACCGACGCCCGGTGAGCCCCGAATCGGGGGCCCACCGGGCGTCGTCGTCCTTGCTCCCCGTACCGGACCCGGGGAGCCCGCCGTATCCAGGGGAGTCCTCCGTACAGTGAGCGGGTGAGCGAGCGGGTGAAGCGCGGAAGCACGGACCGCGGAGGCAAGGGCCGCGAAGGCGGCGGACGCGGCGGCGACGGCCGGGGGAGCGCGGGCCGCGGCGGCGACGGCCGGGACGGCACGGACCGCGGCGGATCGTCGTCGGCGGCGAGTGAGCTGGTCGGGCAGGTGCTCGGCAGCGTCCGCTACGCGCCGGACGGGGCGCGGGCCGAGGACGCCATCGAGGCGGGCGCCTCGATGCTGGCCGCGTCCGAGGCCGGCTGGGAGGCGGTGAGCGCGGCGGTGGTCGCGGCCGCCGTGGCGGCGGTGCGGCAGTGCTGGGCGGGCGGCTGGCAGCCCGCCGACCTGGAGCGGATCGTCCGGCGCGAGGCGTCCGACGCCTCCCTGGTGGCCGTGGTCGTCGACGCCGTCGCAGCCGAAGCGGCCCGGCCGCCGGCCACCCGGCACGCCCGTGACACCCAGCCCGCACCGGACCCCCGCTGGGCCGACCAACTACAGACCCTCGGCGCCGACGTCTGGTGGCCCTCCGACACCAGCTACCTCGACGCACTGGCCGAGCGCCGCCGCGCCTCCCGCTTCGAGACCGCGTACGGCGTACTGGCGGCGCTGCGCGTACTCGCCCGGCTGCCTCGTATCACCCCGCTCCCGTCCCCGCCGGAGCCCGGCCGGGCCACGGGCGGCCCGGCCGGCGCCGCCGCGGCACGCGCCCTCGGCCGCATCCGAGGGCTGCTCGCCAAGGCCGAGGCCACCGACTACGCCGAGGAGGCGGAGGCGCTGTCCGCCAAGGCGCAGGAGCTGATGGCCCGGCACAGCATCGACGAGGCGCTGCTGGACCGTGCGAACACCGCGCCGGGCGGGCGGGCCGGCGGTCCGTCCGCGGTCCGTATCGGCATCGAGGGCCCGTACGAGCAGGCCAAGGCGCTGCTGCTCGACGCGGTGGCGGCCGCCAACCGCTGCCAGGCCGTCTGGGCCGCCGATGTCGGCTTCTCCACCCTCGTCGGCTTCGCCCCCGACCTGGAGGCGGTCGAGATGCTCTACACCTCGCTGCTGCTCCAGGCCACCGCCGCGATGCACCGCGCGGGCGACGACCACCACAGAGCGCTCAAGGAGCACGGCGGTACCCCCGTCCCCCGGGGCCGCTCCCGCCGCACCAAGGACTTCCGCCAGGCCTTCCTCGTCGCCTACGCCGACCGCATCCGCGACCGGCTCGGCGCGGCCACCGCGGCCGCCACCGCCGCCGCCACCGCCGAGTCCGCCGAAGCGGCCCCCGACCTCCTCCCGGTCCTCGCCGCCCGCGCCCTCGCCGTGGAGGAGACCACCGGCACCCTCTTCCCCGACACCGCCCCGGTCCGCCTGCGCGGCATCCGCGACGCGGAGGGCTGGCACCAGGGCAGGGCGGCGGCGGACCGGGCGAGGCTGGGGGAGGAGTGACGCCGCGGCGCGGGTGACCCCGGGGCGGGCGCGGGTGCCCCGGGCGGGCGCGGCGGCTACGACAGCAGCCCGCGCTCCAGGGCCGCCATCACGGCCGCCGTGCGGTCCGACACGTCCAGCTTCTTGAACGCGCGCAGGAGATGGGTCTTCACGGTGGCCTCGCCGATGAACAGCTCCCGGCCGATCTCGGCGTTGGTCAGCCCCTGGCCGACCAGCCGCAGCACCTCGCACTCCCGGGCGGACGGCAGCGGCTGCTCCACCGCCCGCGCCCGGAACAGCTTGGGCGCCAGCGACGGGGTCAGCACGGTCGCGCCGCGCGCCGCCCCGTACACGGCGTCGATCAGCTCGGCGCGGGAACTGCCCTTGAGGAGGTACCCCGCGGCTCCCGCCTCCACGGCGCGCAGGATGTCGCAGTCGTCCTCGTAGGTGGTGACGATGACCACCTTGCTGCCGGGGGACTGCCGCAGGACGTGCCCGGTGGCGGCGACGCCGTCCATCCCGCCCATCCGCAGGTCGAGCAGCACGACGTCCGGCGTCAGCCGGGTCGCCAGTGCCACGGCCTCCTCGCCGGAGCCCGCCTGCCCCACGACGGCGATGCCCGGGTCGGATTCCAGCATCGCGCACAGGCCCTCGCGCACGACGGGGTGATCGTCGGCGAGCAGCACCCGCACCACGACCGTGTCCTCAACGCTCATCATCCGCCGCCTTCACCGACTCCGCCGCCTTCACCGGCTCTGCTGCCTCCTCCGGCCCTGCCGTCTCCGCCAAGGGCACCTTCACCTCGACGACGGTGCCCGCCCCCGGCTCGCTCGTCACGCTCATCACCCCGCCGATCTCCGCCACCCGCGCCGCCATGCCCCGCAGCCCGAAGCCCCCGCCGTCCCCCTGACCGTGCCCCGCCGTGCCGCGCCGCTCGTCCCTCCCGGCCGCCGACGCCGGCTCCGACGCGTCGAACCCCCTGCCGTCGTCGGCGACCCGGAGCCCGACCTGCCCCGCGCCGTACCGCAGCACCAGGTCCACCGCGCGGGCCTCGGCATGCTTGTGCACATTCGCGCCCGCCTCCTGTGCGGCGCGCAGCAGGACGACATTGACCGCCATCGGCAGCGGTCGCTCGTCCCCCTCGACGGCGAACCGCACCAACAGCCCCGACTGGGCGGTCAGCCCGTCCGCCTGCCGTCGCAGCGCCTGCGCCAACGAGCTCTCCCGCAAGGAGGCGGGTGTCCGGTCGGCCACGAAGGCGCGCGCCTCGACCAGGCTCTCCTTGGCCACCCGCCCCACCAGCGCGAGGTGTTCACGGGCCAGGGCGGGGGCGTCCTCCACCTCCGAATCCGCGGCCTGCACCAGGCTGATGATGCTGGTCAGGCTCTGCGCGAGGGTGTCGTGGATCTCCCGCGCGAGCCGCTCGCGCTCGGCGGAGATCCCGGCCTGGTGCGACAGCCGGGCCACCTGCTCGCGGTTTCGCCGCAGCTCCTCGATCAGTTCGGCGTGCTCCCTGTTCTGCCGTACCACCCGCTTGATCCACAGCCCGAGGAGCACGGACAGGGCGATCCCGAGCAGCGACGCCAGCAGCACGAACAGCACGGCCGGCCCTTCGGCGCCGCCGCGCAGCCACAGCATCGTCACGGGAACGAGGTTGCCGAGGACGCCGACCACGACGGCAGGCCTGGTCGCCAGGCTCATCATCAGCATCGGCACGAGGGCGAACAGGGCGAACGAGCTCATCAGATCGACGGCGGTGGCGACCCCGAACAGCACGAAGAGGCCGACGGGGAAGACGACGTTCCGCCGATCACTCTCATGACGCAGCATCAACGGACGCCCGATCCCCGCGTACCAGGGCACGACCAGCGTCAGAGCGCCGATGGCGATCACCCGACCGCCCTGCGGGACCTCGGAGGTGAACACCAGCCCCGTGGTGACCAGATAACACACCACGAAGTAGCTGTCCCACAGCCCGAACCACCGCACCCGCGCCTCGGCCCCATGCCGTGCCTCGGACGTACGCCGCTCTTCGGCCCCATGCCGTGCCCCAGCCGTCACCGAGTCCCCCCGGATGTCACCACGTCCCCCTGGATGCCACCACGTCCCCTGGATCACTGCGTCCCTCCGGACATCTCCCTGTCCCTCTGGACACCACCATGTCCCCTGCCCGGACAGGGGCGGCGGCGCCGGGAAGCCGGTGCCGCCGCGCCCAGTCCTATCACCCTCCCTCCCCACCGGTGCCGCGCTGTCCACCGACCGGTGGACAACCGGATCCACCGGTCGGTCGTCCCGCGGCAAAAACCCTGCGCCATACCGTCGTTGACGAACACCTCGCGGCATCGCAAAAGGCCCCGGAAAGAGAATTCCCAGCACCGCAGAAAGGCCCCGAATTCCATGGACCACCTGAGTCAGTTCGCCACTGCACTCATCGCCAGTGCCACCATCCTCACCATCATCCTGGCGACCGATCTGGGCCGTCGCCGCGTCACCAACATGCGCATGCTGCGTTCCGTGATCGCGGTCGCCATCATCATCGCGATCTTTGTGCGCTCCTTCCCGACCTCGGGGAACGCGCCCTCGTTCCAGCTCATCGGCCTCGGCGTGGGCGTCATCTGCGGCCTGATCGCCGGCGCATTGCTGCCCGCGCACCGCGGCGCCGACGGCCAGATCCACACCATCGGCGGGTGGGGATACGCCCTCGTCTGGATCGTCCTTTCCTCCGCCCGCGTCCTTTTCGCCTACGGTGCCGAGCACTGGTTCGCCGAGGGGCTGATCCGCTTCAGCATCGAAAACGAACTCAGCGGCCCCGACGTCTATGCGAATGCCTTTGTCTTCATGTCCCTTGCCATGGTCCTCACCCGCACCGCGGTCCTGGTGACCAAGCGCCGCCGCCTCCGCCGCGCGGCCGCGGCCCCCGCGGACACGGAACAGCCGGCCGCCGTCTGAGACGTACGTGGAGGAGGGGGAGGGGAGCAGGGCCGGTCGGGGGGCCGGCCCTGCCCTCTCGGGGACCCACAGACCACCCAGGTATCCACAGACCACCGCCTGACCCACCACAGCCCGCCCAGCCACCACAAACCACCCCGTAGAACCCCGACCTCCCCTCCCCCCACAGGCTTTTCGTGGAACACGGGCCTTCCGTTGAACGCAAGCCACAAGTCGGCCGTACAGATATCGACGGCGCCGACCTCCCGAGTCCGGTCCGCCGCGCCACCACCGGGCCTCGCACGGAAGGACCTTCGGGTTGTCGCACTTCACGCGCCCTCACCAGCTGCCCCGGCAGCAGGCACCCGAGACCGAGAGCCTGCCGCCGGACGACCCCACGGATGGCCCCACGGACGACCCCACGGACGGCCCCGGAGAGGGGCCTGCGGACGCCACCCCCGACGAGCAGCCCCCCGCCCCCGACGCCCCACCCGCCGGCTGGCGCGACCGCCACCCCGCCGCGGCCCGGGCAGCGGCCTGGACCACCACCGTCCTGGCCGGCGCGCTGGTCCTCGTCACCCTCCTCCTGCCGAACGACGCCCAACGCCTCACGGCCGCCGAGTTCCTCCGTATCCCGGTGGAGGGGATAGCCGGTGCCGCCCTGCTGCTCCTCCTGCCGCCCACGGCACGACGGGTGGCCGCGGTCCTCGCCGGAGTGGCGCTCGGCGCACTGAGCGCCCTGGACCTCCTCGACATCGGCTTCAACGAGGTGCTCGGCCGGGGATTCAACGTGGTGTTCGACTGGGTCCTGCTCGGCGACGGCGCATCCTTCCTCCAGGACTCCATAGGCCGGGCGGGCACGATAGGAGTCGAGATCGCGGCCGCCCTCCTCGTCGTCGCCCTGCTGGTCCTCCCCGCGCTGGCGCTCGTCCGGCTCAGCAACCTCATGACCCGGCACGCCGCCAGGGCGGCCGGCACCACCCTCGTCCTCGGCACCGCCTGGGTCCTCGCCTCGGCCCTCGGCCTGCAGGTCGCCGGTGCGCCGCTCGCCTCCCGCAGCACCTCCGACCTCGTCCAGGCCCGTATGGACGGCGTGAGCGCGACCCTGAAGGACGAGCGGGCGTTCGCCGAGGAAGCCGCGAGCGACCCCTACCACCACACCCCCGGAAGCCGGCTGCTGACCGGACTGCGCGGCAAGGACGTCATCTTCACCTTCATCGAGAGCTACGGCCGCAGCGCGGTCCAGGACCGGCTGATGGCCCCGGGCGTCGACGCGGTGCTCGCGAAGGGCAGCAAGCAGCTGCGCGCGGCCGGCTACTCGGCCCGCAGCGGGTGGCTCACCTCGGCGACGTACGGCGGCAGCAGCTGGCTGGGCCACTCCACCTTCCTGTCCGGCCTGTGGATCGACAACCAGCAGCGCTACCGCACCGTGACCGCGGGCGACCACCTGACCCTCACCAGTGCCTTCAAGCGCACCGGCGCCTGGCGCACCGTCGGCATCATGCCCGGCGTCACCAAGGGATGGCCGGAGGCCAAGTTCTACGGCCTCGACCACGTCTACGACTCCCGGGAACTCGGCTACAAGGGCCCCAAGTTCAGCTGGTCGACCATGCCCGACCAGTACAGCCTCTCCGCCTTCGAGCGCCTGGAACACGGCAAGCCGCACGACAAGCCGCTGATGTCCGAGATCATCCTGACCTCCAGCCACAACCCCTGGGCGCCCCTCCCCAAGCCCCTCCCCTGGAACAAGGTCGGCGACGGCTCCGTCTACCGCTCCATCGAGAAGGCCGGCAAGAACCCCGTGGACGTGTGGCAGCAGACGGACCAGGTGCGCACCGAGTACGGCAAGTCCATCCAGTACTCCCTGAAGAGCCTCATCTCGTACGTCGAGAAGTACGGCAACAAGAACACCGTGCTCGTCTTCCTCGGCGACCACCAGCCCGTCGCCAAGGTCTCCGGCGACCACGCCAGCAGGGACGTCCCGGTCGCGATCGTCGCCCACGACCCCGACGTCCTGAAGCGCATCTCCGACTGGCACTGGACCCCCGGCCTCAACCCCGGCCAGCAGGCCCCGGTCTGGCGGATGGACTCCTTCCGCAACCGCTTCCTCACGGCCTTCGGCTCCCACCCCGGGCCGGGTTCACCCCGGTAGCCGCCCCCCGCTCACACGTGCTCGGTCACGGCGTGCCGCTCCGCTCCACGGGGCTCGCCACGGAACACCTGCGCCGTGTGCCAGGTGATGTGCGCCGGGGCGACCCGCGCACTGCCGTGCTGCGGCCCGGTGCCCGAGCAGCTCCGGATCCTCGGAGAGCGCGGCCCGCAGCCCGCCGGTCAACTGCCCCCGCGCCCCGCTCTCCCGCAGCACCCGAACCCCCGTGCCCGGACTGCCGGACCCGCTGTCGGTGCGCACCTCCCACACCCCGTCGCTGACGAGATGGTGGAACGGGTACGAGGGCGACGTCCGGCGCGTCGGACCGTAGTCCTCCAGCAGCTCGCTCAGATCGTGCTCGATGTCCGAGTAGCGCATCGACCCGAGCGGATCCCGTTGGAACGACCCCAGCGCATAGAGCATGAGCAACGGCTTGTGCGGCGCCCGCACCCCGTTCTGCGCCCACTGCCGAAGTTTCCCCACCCGCTCCACCCAGTCCATGACAAGCGACTGTAGGCCGCGGCAGCCGCGGGGAGCTCCTCGTCCCGAGTGCTAGGGCGAAGACGAAGGCGTCCCCTCCGCCCGACGACGGGCCTCGTCGACCACACCACGAACCGCATCGATCACCAGCCGCGGCTGATTGTGGTGAATGTTGTGATCACTCCGCGTCCTGGTGATGTGCCGCGCACCGGGGAACTGCCGCGCAAGGTCCCGCTGCGAGGCGAGTTGCGCCCGCCAGAAGGCCTGCGGGTAATCCTTCGGGGCGTGCGCCGGCAACCGGGTCCGGAAGGCCTCGGCGTCGAATTCATCCCCGGTCAGCACCACCACCGGAACTCTCGGCACCGGCGGAGCGGCACGCACCTGCTCGAAGACGGCCGCCGGGTTCTGCCGTTCGACGTCCTTCCACTGGGCGATCCGCTTCTTGTCGTCGTTACGGATCGTCGCCAGAAAGACGGCGAACTGGTCCGGCGTGAGCCGCGATTGCAGGAATTCCGACTCGGCGTCCACGAGAACGAGCCCGGCCACGTCATGCGGGTACTCACCGGCGTAGATCCTGGCGATGGGCCCGCCCGCCGACCATCCCGCGAGCACATAGGGGCCGGGCACCTTCGCCGCTTTCAGCAGCGCGTGCAGGTCCGCGGCGTCACCGCGTGCCGTCGTGGGCTGCGCGACCTTCGACGACGTGGTGAACGCCCCGCCCTCCCGCGCCGTTCCCGGCCGGTCGTAGGAACAGACCCTGGTGAACTTCCCCACCCCGGGATATACGGCAGAACTGCTGGCCTTCATCCTGCCGCCGGGGCCGGCCACATGACTCCAGGTATCCGCCGCGGCCACCAGCCCCGGAACAAGAACAACCGTCGGAGACCCGCTGCCCTGGCATTCCAGATACATCGTGCGCCCATGACCGACATCGACCAGCCGCCCAAAGGCCGTCGAATCGTCGGGCGTTGCCCTGGCCGACCGCACATCACCCCTGGGCGGGCCGCTACAGGCCGCAACGGCCACCATCGGCACGACCAGAACGCCGACCCACCCGAGAATCGCCCTCCGCCCACCACGAACACCACGGCGGACCATGCCAGATCGACTCATTCACACTCCGTCGTCATGCCGCGCCGGCCCCTCAGAGGAATTGCGTGCAGGGAATCCGGCGGTACCCACGTAGCGCCCCGGGCGGCCAACGCGCCCCGGGGAGGAAACCGAAAGCGGCGTCGACCGAGAAAGAGCACCATTGACCGAGGAACAGCACCACGGGAAAACGTATGCGATATACCGGACGGGACACCGACAACGGCACATTCCTCGGCGAGTCTTTCCGGACGAGGGCCCGGGGCGGCGGCACCCGGCGCCCTGCCCGTCGCCTACGCCCCGCCGGGCAGCTCCGCCTCGACCAGATCGGCCGCGCGCCGGGTGCCGCCCTCCATGGCCATCTCCCGCTGGATGGCCGCGAGACGGCGCCGCACCTCCGGGTCGTCGACGAGCGCGAGCACCGCCGCGCGGAGGGTGGCGGCGTCCGCCTCCGCCATCGGAACGTGCCGGGCGACACCGAGCCCCTGGAGCACGTCCGCGTTGCCGAACTGGTCGACGGCCTGCGGGACGGCCACCATGGGCGTGGCCGTGGCCAGCCCCTCCTGGCTGCCACCCGCACCGGCGTGCGTGATGAAGGCGTCCGCCTTCTTCAGAACCGCCAACTGCGGTACCCAGTCCCGCACTTCCACATTCGCCGGGGTCTCCCCGAGCTCGTCGGCGGTGACGTGCTTGCCCACCTGGAGCACCACATGCCAGCCCGGCAGGTCACCGAACGCCTTGATGCACTCGCCGTAGAACCCGGGCTGCTTGGTGAACGACGAGCCGAGCGAGACCAGCAGCACCCGCTCGGCGCCCGCGGGCCGCTCCCAGTCGCCCTGCGCGGCCCGGTCGCCCTGGCAGGCGCCGACGAAGGAGTGCACCGTCTCGTCGACCCGGTCGGCGTTGGGCTGTAGTGCCTTCGGAATGAGCACGATCGAGCGGGCGGGACGCCCGACGAACGGGTCGGGATGCCGAGTGATGCCGTTCCCGGCAAGCCAGTCGATGAACTTCTCGTAGTACGCCCTGCCGCGCTCGGTCGCCTTGGCCTGTGCCCACATCGGCTCGGCGACCTCCTCCTCGTACCCCTCCCACGCGACGAGGTTCGGCGAGAGGGAGATCGCGGGCACGCCCCAACGGTGAGCGAGCACGCGCGCCGGGTACGCGGTGATGTCGTGCAGCACCAGATCCGGCTCATCCCCTTCATAGGCCTCGATGAGCTGCGGCAACACCTGGATCGCGTCGTCCAAAAAGGACTCGACGTGGTCGAGGAGCGTGGTCCCCCACGCCGATGGGTCGTCATCGGGCGACGGCAACGTCGTGCGGTACAGCACCGGCTCCGCACCGGTCTCGGCAACCTTCTCCTCGAAAAGATGTGGGATCGCATACGTGACGCGATGCCCACGCGCAACAAGCTCCCGCATCACTTCAAGACTCGGATTCACATGCCCATGCGCAGCGATGGAGAACATGGCGATATGCGCCCGCCCCCGGCAGTCCGGTTTCGTCATGCCCACAAGCTAGACGAGACGTGCCGTATCGTTCAACGGGTTATCCGGGTGATGGGTCCAGCAGGCCTCAGGTGGCGTGGAGGCATGACGGGCGCTGCAGTCGCGGCAGTACTCCACCGGCCCCTCGCCCAAGTGCCGCCGACGACCGCGGCCGCTCGCAACGTCGCACCAAGCCGACGAGCACCATCGAGGGCGTGCCTCGCTTGAATCACGGAGAGCGAGGCCTCAAGCGCCGTCTCGCCGCAAGGGCGGAACAGGAGATCATCACCGCGGGCCCGCCTGTCATGCTCTCGGCCCTGGTGAACTATTTGAGCGCCAACGATGCCGGCCCGGGCTTCTATCAGCTCGCCAAGGAACTCCAGCTGCTACCCCTGAGCGCGTCAGCAGACGAGAAATTTGGCTTCTGGGTCGAGCAGGTGAAGCGGCTCTACGAGCGGCATGGAGCTCGTCCGGCGACGGCCTGACAGGCTGACTAGCGGGGTGCGCTTTCAGTCCTGCTTTGCCGCGCTTCCGGATTCCAGGTGACTCCACCATTGAAGGTGCTGTCATTGAAGATGTAGGCATCCCCTTCGATCTCGTGACCGCGTCCGGCCTTGTCGCCCGAAAAGAAGGTCTCGCGTACGAGGCGAAGCGTGGGCAGCAAGTGAATGATGCAGAATATGAGAAAAGCGACCCTGATCAAACTGGTGAGTGCATCACTTAGGGTCTCATCGAGTACGAACCCGCTGATCGCCGGAGGTACAAAGAGGAAGAGGAAGACGGAAGTCAAGAAAGGGACCACATGGGCTCGATCTTCGATATTTCGTTGAGCCCCTCGCTTCTCTACGTCGACGCCACCTTCCTCGTTCGACGTTTTCACCTTCCATTGGGTTGCGTTCTTCCCATCCAGGACGAGGCCAAAGCTGACCTCCTCGCCTCGCTCCAGTTGGCCAATGGTGTAAATGATCTGCGAAGGAGAAGACTCCGGGCTCTTCCGGACTTTCAGTTCTGGTTCCGGTTCCGGCGCGAGGATGAGCTCAAGAAGTTTCACGTCGTCTGGGATGGAGAAGCGAACCCGTTGATTCTTGATGACGGAGTTCCCGCTGTTCACGATTCTGTAGTGGGCAGAATGCAGGTCCTCGACATGGGTTCCAGCGTATGAGATCTGCAGCTTATCCCTCAGTTTGGGGTCGATGCCGCCAAGGCCGGGCTCTGTAGCAGAATCGTAGGAAACCTTCCGCCGCGGCTCCCGCCGAGATTTCAGGAAGTGCGCTAGTAGCGTTCCCAAGACGCCGACAAATGCGCTGGCAAGCCCGACTATCAACTTCTGCTGCATATCCGTCAATCCGGATGCGCCGGCAGCAAGGGTGATGATCATCGACACATGCCCTCCAGAAGGGTGACTGTGGCTTGATCATAGGGATAGCGCGACAGTCGGTGGGCTGATTCCGGAGAATTGTCAGCACCGACGCGGGGGTGGGGCCGACCAGCTCACGGACCAGCTTCATGGCGGGCTTGGATGAAGCGATGTACTCGATCCGACCTCGCTACCCACAGAGCGTCAGCAATACAGCGGCTGTGGGCCGTTGAGGGGTAATCGCGATGCGGGCAACCACAGGGGACCCACGGGGTCGCGCCGTACAACTCCCTTCACCGGCCGGGCGATCAGCCACTGGCCAATGCCCATGTCTGAGGCTTGAACGCGTACGCAGCGCCCGCGTGGCACTTTCGCGTAACGGGAACGGCGGAATCTTCGACACGTACGGCCAGAGCTTCGACGCGGTTTGGGTGACGCCAAGGCCTAACCCGCCCGGTTCTTGTCCAGGTACTGCTGGTGCGTGCGCTCAGTTGCTCATTGTTCGATGAAGCGGGGGTCCGGCCATGCGGTGATCGGTTCGTCGGAGACTGAGTAGATCTCCAGGGCGGAGAGGTAGCCGCCTTTGGTGCAGACGAGGACGCCAGCCGAGTACGGGGCGTCGTACCCGCCATCCACGGCCGGATTGTCGTGCGACGGCGCAGGAGCCGCTGCCGTACGGTCCACTTCCAGATCGACCGTCACGCAACCGCACCCACACCTGCCCACCACGCGCGTGTGGGGAATCTGGGCCAGCAGGGCGCTGCTCACCGGATCCGAGCCGGCCAGCAGCGCCCGCAGCGTCGCCGTGGCTTCCGGCGACAGTTGCTCAGCCATCAGCCCTGGCCACGCCGATCGGGCAAGAGACGCCCGTCCCCCCGATCCCGCAGTACCCCGTCGGGTTCTTGTCCAGGTACTGCTGGTGGTAGCCCTCCGCCGGGTAGAAGGGGCGGGTGGTGTCGGCGGGGAGGATTTCGGTGGTGATGTCGGTGTAGCCGGAGTTGCGGAGGACGGTGCGGTAGGCGTCGCGGGAGGCTTCGGCGGTCTGTTGTTGGGCGGGGGAGTGGGTGTAGATCGCGGAGCGGTACTGGGTGCCGACGTCGTTGCCCTGGCGGAAGCCCTGGGTGGGGTCGTGGGACTCCCAGAAGAGCTTCAGCAGCTGGTCGTAGGAGACGACCTTGGGGTCGTAGACGACGCGGACGGCCTCGGTGTGGCCGGTGTGGCCGCTGCAGACCTCTTCGTACGTGGGGTTCGGGGTGTGGCCGCCCTGATAGCCGACGAGGGTGGTCCAGACGCCCTTGGTCTGCCAGAACTTCCGCTCGGCGCCCCAGAAGCAGCCCAGGCCGAAGTCGGCGATCTCCAGGCCGTCGGGGTACGGGCCGAGCAGGGGGTTGCCGAGGACGGTGTGCCGGCCGGGGACGGTGAAGGCCCGCTCGGGGCGCCCTTCGAGCGCTTCGTCCGGCGTGGGGAGGTGGGTCTTGAAGCGGGAGAAGAGCATGGGATCAGGCTCCTGGGCTGGGGCTGACGCTCGGGCTGGGCTCAGTGTCCGGGCTGTGGGGCTGCTGGTCGTGGGCTGCTCGTCGTGCGCGGCAGGGCGCGGGTGGCGGGGTGACGCTCGGCGTTGTACTGGCGGGAACGCTGTGGGGGTGGGGGGTATTCCGGTGTCGCCGCCCGGCCCCGCCCTTCTACGCCCCCGCCGGCGGGAACCCCGCCCCGTTGCCGCCCAGCTGTTCCCAGCCGGCGATGGCCAGGGCGCGGTAGGCGGCGTACTCGGCGGCGGGGCTGTGGCCGTAGGACCAGGGGACGGCGCCGACGTGGCCGTCGACGAGGCGGAGCTGTTCCATGGCCTCGGGCCAGCGCTCGGCGCGGACCAGGAACCAGACCAGGAGGTGGCGGACGTGCGGGGCCATGGGGTGGTCGGCGGGGGCCTCGCGGAGGGCGAAGTGGGCGCCCTCGACGGCGCGCTCGACGACCGCGCTCTGGAAGAGGCTGCGGACCATGTTGGCCTCGGGGAGGTGCTCGTACACCGCGAAGAGGGGGAGGGCCGGGAGGAGGGTGCCCGCGGGGGCGGCGGCCGCGGTGCGCTCGGCGAAGGCCTCGGCCTCCTTGCGTGAGCCGTGCCACTTCTGCGACCAGTAGGGGAGGGCGGCGAGGTGGGCGCCCATGTGCTGCGGGGCGCGCTGGGCGACCTTGGACCAGAGCTCTTCGTAGTCGGCGGGGCGGTCGTGCAGGCCGCGGGCGACCGCCAGCTCGGTGATGTACGGGATCGGGCTGCCCGGGGCCAGCAGCGCCGCCTCCCGGCAGACCGTACGGGCCTCCTCGAGGATCATGCGGAAGTCCGGCGAGCCCGGGTCGCGCAGCGCCTGGACCACCAGGAACTGGGCGTGCGTCTGGGCGCCGCCGGGGTCCTTGGGGGCCTCCGCGCGCCAGGTGCGCAGCCAGATGCCGCCGGTGCGCCCGCCGTCGCCGTACCCCGGTGCGGCACCGCGCCGCTGCTGCTCCGTCGCCTCCTCCGCGGCCAGCTCGAACGCGGCGGCGCCGGCCAGCGTCTGCACCCGCTGCCAGCGGCGCTCCCAGTCGTCGCCGGTGGCCTTCAATAGCGCGGCGGCCGGGCGCCAGTCGTGCGTGCGGCGCATCTCGGCCAGCGCGTCCGCCAGTTCCCGGTCAGGGCCCGGCAGCCGTACGTCGAGCTCCTCCAGCGGGACGAAGCCGTAGCCGGCCATCGGGTCGGAGGCCACCACCAGGCCCTGCCGGGTGTACTGCACGGCCCGCCGGCGCCGCATCCAGGGCAGGAAGACGAAGCCGCCGAGCGCGAGCGCGGCGAGGAGAACCAGCAGAGCATCCATGGGGGGTGTGTCCTGTACCTGTCTCGGCGGGCGGAGGCGGCGGCCACCGGCGGGGCGGTGCGGCTCGGGGGTGCGGCGGGAGCGGTGGGGCGACGGCGGGCGGGCGGGGTGCACTGGGGAACCGGTGTGCGGTCCCCCACATGTATCCACTATCCAGCCAACCAGAAAGTTCCGAAAAGTTCGGTCGCGGGGCCGACTACCCTCGGCGACATGAGCGATCAGCGCGAACCACGCCACCAGCATTTTGAAACCGTTGCCATCCACGCAGGTCAGGAGCCCGACGAGGCGACCGGCGCGGTGGTACCGCCCATCTACCAGGTATCCACGTACAAGCAGGACGGGGTCGGCGGGCTCCGCGGCGGCTACGAGTACAGCCGCAGCGCCAACCCGACCCGTACCGCCCTGGAGGAGAACCTCGCGGCCCTCGACGGCGGCCGCCGCGGCCTCGCCTTCGCCTCCGGCCTCGCCGCCGAGGACTGCCTGCTGCGCACCCTCCTGGTGCCCGGCGACCACGTCGTCATCCCCAACGACGCCTACGGCGGGACCTTCCGTCTCATCTCGAAGGTCGTCGAGCGCTGGGGCGTCGAGTGGTCGGTGGCCGACACCTCCGACCCGAAGGCCGTGCGCGACGCGCTGCGGCCCCGTACGAAGGCGATCTGGGTGGAGACGCCCAGCAACCCGCTGCTCGGCATCAGCGACATCGCGGCGCTGGCCGGGGTCGCCCATGACGCCGGGATCAAGCTCGTCGTCGACAACACCTTCGCCAGCCCCTACCTCCAGCAGCCGCTCGCCCTGGGCGCGGACGTGGTGGTCTACTCCACGACCAAGTACATGGGCGGCCACTCGGACGTGGTCGGCGGCGCCCTCGTCGTCAACGACGACGCCCTCGGCGAGGAGCTCGCCTACCACCAGAACGCGATGGGCGCGGTCGCCGGACCGTTCGACGCCTGGCTCGTGATGCGCGGCATCAAGACGCTGGCCGTCCGCATGGACCGGCACAGCGCCAACGCGGCACGCATCGCGGACCTGCTCGCCTCCCACAAGAAGGTGACCCGCGTCTACTACCCGGGTCTGACCGAGCACCAGGGCCACGAGATCGCCGCCAAGCAGATGCGGTCCTTCGGCGGCATGGTGTCGTTCCAGGTCGCGGGCGGCGAGCAGGCGGCGGTGGAGGTCTGCAACCGGGCCAAGCTGTTCACCCTCGGCGAGTCGCTGGGCGGCGTCGAGTCGCTGATCGAGCACCCGGGGCTGATGACGCACGCCTCGACGGCCGGTTCGCTGCTGGAGGTCCCCAACGACCTCGTGCGCCTCTCGGTCGGTATCGAGTCGGTCGACGACCTGCTGGCCGACCTCACCCAGGCGTTGGGCTGACGCACCGCTCTCGGGCCCGGCCCTTCACCACCCCTCCGCGGGAGGGGTGGTGCGGGCCGGCGGGGTCGGTAGGCCATGCGCCAGGACCGCCCAGGCCAGCGCCGCCAGCGCGAGCAGCGCACAGAGCCGGCCGAGGCGGCGCAGCAGCCTGCGGTGTGCCAGGAGGCGGCGGCCGCGGGTGAGGGCCCGGTCGGCGAGATCGGGCGGAACGAGCGGATGCGGCCCGGCCAGCATCCGCCGCACCTCGGCCTCCTTGCGGTCGGGGAGGCCGCTCATGGGGCCGGGGACTTCGGGGCGGAGTGAGGGGGCGGGCCGGGTTCCGGTGCCGCCGAGGGGGGCTGTGTCCCGCCCGGGTTCCGCGACGGCGCCGGCCGGGGGCGGTGACTGCGCATCTCCGCGATCGCGTGCAGACACAGGGCGTGCACCCGCTCGGCGGGGAGCCCGAGTTGGGCCGCGGTCTGTTCCTCGGGCACGCCCTCGTACAGCCGCAGGACGAGGACCAGACGCTCGCGGGGCGACAGCCGGTCCAGGAGGCCACCGCGCGGCCGGCGGTGGCGCCGGGCGGTGCGCGCGAAGCGGAGGGTCATCTCCCGGCGGGCGCGCTCGTACGGATCGTCGCCGCGCAGCCGGTCCCAGACGGCGTACGTACGCGAGAGCGCGCAGGTCAGCAACTCCTCGGCGGCCGGCGCGGGTCGGGAGACGGGCTCGCCGGTCAGCAGCGCGGCGGTGTGCAGCAGCCGGCCCGAGGCGCCCGCCACGAACAGCGTGAACTCCCGGGCACGGCGGCGCTCCTGCGCCGGTCGCCGCTCTCGCACCGCGCCTCCCGGATGACGTACACCCGACCCTGGGCTCCTATAGCACGGCAGCGCGGCCATGCGGTCAAGAGGCGTGACGGGGGAGGCAGTCCGCGGGCCGGCGGGCGGTCACGGTGCGGCGGGTGCGGCAGGCCGCGGACGGGCGGGCGCTCAGGGCCCGGCGGTCGTGGACGCGGCGGTCACCGCCCGGTGGTCACGGCCCGGCGGGGTGCGCGGTCGTCAGGACGTCGGGCCCATCGGCGTCAAGGACGCGGTGATGTCGGAGAGGGAGGCGTTGAAGCGCGTCAGGAGCGTGGTGAAGGCCGTACGCTCCTCCTCGCTCCACTGCTCCGTCACCAGGGCCATCAGCGCACGGCGGGACGTGCGCACCTCCTCCAGGCGGGTGCGGCCGCGCTCGGACAGCTGGAGCACCACGGCCCGGCCGTCCTCCGGATGGGTGGCGCGGCTGACCAGTCCGGAGTCGACCAGCGGGGCGACCTGCCGGGTGACCGTCGAGGAGTCGATGCCCATACCGGCGGCCAGGGCCTTGACGCCCATCGGGCCCTCCTGGTCCAGGCGGTTGAGCAGCAGGTAGGCGGCGCGGTCCATGGAGTTGCGCGCCTGCCCGACGCCGCCGAGCCGGCTCTGTTCTGCGCGGCGGGCGAAGACGGCCACTTGGTGCTGCAGCGCGTCGAGGAGAGCGGAGTCGGTGTGGGTCGTCATGTCCGAAGAGGTGGGCATGGCCGGGAGCTCGCTTCGATGGAAGTGCGTATGGATGGGAGGACAGCGTACGCGGACCGGGCGCGGGGCGTACCTGGGCTGTCCATTCCGATAACGCCCCGTAACCCCCCGGCGGACGCGCGGCGCGCCGGGGCGGGGACGCCCCGCGCCGCGGCGCGCCTGATCACCATTTGGGCAGAAAAGGCTCCACGGTGGGTGAACTGCAAGACTGGCGATATGGCCGACCACACGCCGCGTACGACGCCCGGGTCCTCCGCATCCGTGCACCCCGCCGAGGGCCCGATGACGGCGATTACGGTCGATGACGTACGCGCGGCGGACAAGATGCTCTCCGGCGTCTCCCGGGCCACCACCATGGAGGGCAGCCGCTACCTGTCCGGGCTCGTCGGCTCGCCCGTCCACCTCAAGTGCGAGAACCTCCAGCGCACCGGCTCCTTCAAGATCCGTGGCGCCTACGTACGGATCGCCGGGCTCTCGGCGCAGGAGCGGGCGGCCGGTGTGGTGGCCGCCAGTGCCGGCAACCACGCGCAGGGCGTGGCGCTCGCGGCGTCCCTGCTGGGGGTGCGGTCGACGGTGTTCATGCCGGTCGGCGCCCCGTTGCCGAAGGTCGCCGCCACCCGCGAATACGGCGCCGAGGTACGGCTGCACGGCCAGGTCGTGGACGAGACGCTGGCCGCCGCCCAGGAGTATGCGCGCGAGACCGGCGCGGTCTTCATCCACCCCTTCGACCACCCCGACATCATCGCCGGTCAGGGCACCGTCGGCCTGGAGATCCTCGAACAGTGCCCCGAGGTGCGGACCATCGTCGTCGGGATCGGCGGCGGCGGGCTCGCCGCGGGGGTCGCGCTCGCGGTCAAAGCGCTGCGGCCGGATGTGAAGGTCGTCGGGGTGCAGGCGGCGGGGGCGGCCTGCTATCCGCCGTCGCTGGCGGCCGGGCGCCCGGTGGCGATCGAGGGGCTGTCGACGATGGCGGACGGCATCAAGGTGGGGCGCCCCGGCGAGGTGACGTTCGCGATGGTCGAGCGGCTGGTGGACGAGGTCCGCACGGTCACCGAGGGCCAGCTCTCCAGCGCGTTGCTGCTGTGCCTGGAGCGGGCGAAGCAGGTGGTGGAGCCGGCCGGGGCGAGCCCGGTGGCGGCGCTGCTCGCCGATCCGGAGTCCTTCGAGGGGCCGGTGGTGGCGGTGCTGTCCGGCGGCAATGTCGACCCGCTGCTGCTCCAGCGCATCCTGCGGCACGGCATGGCCGCCGGCGGGCGCTACCTCTCGCTGCGGCTCCGGTTGACGGACCGGCCGGGGGCGCTGGCGACGCTGCTCGGGGTGCTGTCGGAGGCCGACGCGAACGTGCTCGACGTCGGCCATGTGCGCACCGATCCCCGGCTCGGGCTGACCGAGGTCGAGGTGGAGCTGCATCTGGAGACGCAGGGTCCGGCGCACTGCGACGAGGTGCGTGCGGCGCTGCACGGGGCGGGGTACGTCGTCGCGGAGTGAGCGCGCCGGGTGCGGCAAAGGGGGACGCACGGGGCGGCGTACGGGGGCGGTCCGGGATCATCGCTGCTCGGCCGAGGGGGCGGCTGCCGTACCGGATCCCGTATGAGGGACTGCCATAAAAGGGATGGGTCGCAGGGGCGTCGCGGGTATAACGTGGCGCCCCCACACGCGTCGACGAACGGTCGTTCCCCTGTCGTGCGTGCGCGGAAAATCGAAATTTGTATCGCGATGTATCGCGTTTGGACATAGCATCGTGGTTACGGGGTGCCGGGGAGTCGTGGCGTTCCGTTGCGGACATATGCCGCAGAGCAGGCATAGGCCGCCAATCGTAATATTCGACTGGAACTTCACCCAAGCCATGGGAGTACCCACATGCCAGGCGCCATTTACGCCGAAGGTCTGGTGAAGACGTTCGGCGACGTGCGGGCACTGGACGGCGTCGACCTCGACGTTCCCGAAGGAACCGTCCTCGGAATGCTCGGCCCCAACGGTGCCGGCAAGACCACCGCGGTACGTGTCCTCACGACCCTGCTCCAGCCCGACCGGGGGAAGGTGCAGGTCGCCGGGATCGACGTCCTCGCGCAACCCGACAAGGTGCGGCGCTCCATAGGTCTGTCCGGTCAATTCGCCGCCGTGGACGAGTACTTGACCGGCCGCGAGAACCTGACGATGGTCGGCCAGCTCTACCAGATGAGCGGCCGCGACGCGAAGCGGCGGGCCGCCGAGCTGCTGGAACGCTTCCATCTCGGCGATGCGGCCGACCGCCCCGCCAAGACCTACTCCGGCGGTATGCGCCGCCGTCTCGACCTGGCGGCCGCGCTGGTCGTCAGCCCGCCCGTGATGTTCATGGACGAGCCGACCACCGGCCTGGACCCCCGTAACCGCCAAGCCCTCTGGGACGTCATCCAGGAACTGGTCGCGGGCGGCACGACCCTGCTGCTCACCACGCAGTACCTGGAGGAGGCCGACCGCCTGGCGCACGACATCTGCGTCGTCGACCACGGCAAGGTCATCGCCCGCGGCACCTCCGACCAGCTCAAGGCCCGCACCGGCGGGGAGCGCGTCGAGGTCGTGGTGCACGCCGCCGAGCACCTCACCGTCGCCGACGAGGTCCTGCGCGGCTTCGGCAAGGGCGAGGGCACGGTCGAACCGCACACCCGCAAGCTCACCGTCCCCGTGTCGGGCGGCGCCAAGCTGCTCGCCGAGGTCATCCGTGAACTGGACGCGCGCGGGGTGGAGATCGACGACATCGGGCTGCGCCGCCCGACCCTCGACGATGTGTTCATCTCGCTGACCGGGCACGCCGCGGAGGCGGAGGAGAACGGCGCGGGCGGCAAGGGCGCCGGCGGGCGGCAGAAGAAGGGCGGCAGGGCCGCCGGGACCAAGGGCCCGAGCGAGCCGGGGGCGGTGGCCGACGCGGATGCCGCGACGACCGACAAGGAGGGCGTGAAGTGACCACGGTGACCGAAACGGCCGGCAACGCCCCGCTCCGTACGCCGCAGTCCCGCGGCGCTCTGAGCAGATCCGTACGCGACTCCCTGGTCGTGGCGAAACGCAATCTGATCCGGATGCTCCGGATCCCCGAAGTGGTGATCTTCGGGCTCATCCAGCCGATCATGTTCGTGGTGCTGTTCACCTACGTCTTCGGCGGCTCCATCAACGTCCCCGGCGCCCCGGTGGGCGATGCCCAGGCCTACCGCGAGTTCCTGATGGCCGGGATCTTCGCGCAGACCGTCACCTTCGCCACGGCGGGCGCCGGCGCGGGGATCGCCGACGACATGCACAAGGGCCTCATCGACCGGTTCCGGTCGCTGCCGATGTCCCGCGGGGCGGTGCTCACCGGCCGCACTCTCGCCGACCTCGTGCAGACGGCGCTGACGCTGGTGGTGCTGGCGGTCGTCGCGCTGCTGATCGGCTGGCGTGCGCACGAGAACCTCGTCGAGGTGCTGGCGGGGTTCGCGCTGCTGCTCCTGCTGGGCTACGCCTTCTCCTGGATCGGCGCGCTCATCGGGCTGACGGTGCGGACGCCCGAGGCGGCCACCTCGGGCGGGCTGATCTGGCTCTTCCCGCTGACCTTCATCTCGAACGCGTTCGTCCCGGTCAACGGCATGCCGGCGTTCCTGCAGCATGTCGCGGAGTGGAACCCGTTCAGCGCGACGGTGGCCGCGGCCCGGCAGCTGTTCGGCAACACCATCGACAAGATGCCCCAGTCGGTGACCGGGGCCTGGCCGATGGAGCATCCGGTGCTGGCCTCGGTGATCTGGTCCGTTCTGATCATCGCGGTCTTCCGGACGCTGGCGGTCCGCAAATACCGGTCGGCCACGGCCTGAGGGGCGCGGCCCGGGGCGGCGCCGGGCGGGCCCGAGGGGTCGGGGCCCGCCAGGGAAGCCCCCCCCGGGCGCCCGCCTGCATGACGTCGCGGACAGGGGAAGCGGCCCGGAGCATCGTGCTCCGGGCCGCTTCGCCGTGCCGGGGTGCCTCGGAGTCAGCCGGTGTACGGCTTCGCGTCGAGGATCTTCACGGCCGCCTTCTTGCCGTTGGGGAGCTCGTACTCCGCCTCGGCGCCGACCTTCTTGCCGTTCACGCCGGTGCCCAGCGGCGACTGGGGGGAGTAGGTCTCGATGTCCGAGCTCGCGTACTCCCGGGACGCCAGAAGGAACGTCAGCGTGTCGTCCGGGTCCCCGTCGAACGCGATGGTGACGACCATGCCGGGAGCGACGACGCCGGTGGCGGCAGGCGCTTCGCCGACCTTGGCGGTCTGCAGCAGCTGGGTGAGCTGGCGGACACGCAGTTCCTGCTTGCCCTGCTCTTCCTTGGCCGCGTGGTACCCGGCGTTCTCCTTCAGGTCACCTTCCTCGCGGGCCGCCGCGATCTTCTCGGTGATCTCGGCGCGTGCGGGACCAGACAGGTGCTCCAGCTCGGCCTTGAGCTGGTCATACGCCTCCTGGGTAAGCCAGGTGACGTTTTCGCTGGTCTGGGTCACAGGTGCTCCTCGTCGGTACTGGGGATAAATCAAACGCCCTACCAGGAAGGTTTGCGCCTTCACAGGTGGGCGAAACCACGAGCCTAACAATTCCGGCACAAAACGGGGAAGAGGAAATTCACAGCGGCCGCACAGCAACGCATCATCGCTGATCAGAGGCGGTCACGACACGCCCCGCCGGTGAGCGGCGCGGTGGCGCGCGGCGGTGCGGACGTGAGCCGGGCGCGGTGCGGGCCGTACGGGGTGGTCCAGGGGGGTGCGCCGGCGCGGACGCCGTTCAACCGTGCAGGTCAGCCGTTGCCCGAGGCCCTGCAGCCGACGAGGACGGCATTGGTGGCCCGCTTCGTCGTCCGCAGCGTGACCTCGGTGTCCACCTGGCCCGAGCGCTGGTCGACGGCGACGTCCTTGCGGCCGACCTCGGAACCGTCCTCGGCCTGTGAGCGGAGCGTGCACACACCCTTGTCGTCCGTGTCCTTGACGACCTCGAGGTGGACCTTGACCGCGTGATCGGAGACCGCGTCCCAGGCGATCACCCGGGCGCTGAGCTCCTGCCCCGAGATGTAGGAGATCCCGGACCAGCCGATGACACCCAGCAGGGCGGCGCCGAGCACCGCACCGATGATCTTGAGCTTGCGGTCCGCACGCTGGTCCGCGGAGCGGCCGTAGCGTCCGTCGGGGAGCCCTTCGCGCACCGCGGTCATGATCCATCCTCCTGGGTACGGGGACCTGAGCCACGAACCCCCGGGGGGTCCCCGCCCCAGGGAATACAGCGCCCCCTCGCTTCGGTCACTATAGGAGGCACCTTCTCCGGCCCTTCACTGAGGATCGAGTCTTGACTGAGCAGCTGCGATTGATGGCGGTCCACGCCCACCCCGACGACGAGTCGAGCAAGGGTGCGGCCACCATGGCCAAGTACGTGTCCGAGGGGGTGGACGTGCTGGTCGCCACCTGCACAGGCGGTGAGCGAGGTTCCATCCTCAACCCCAAACTCCAGGGCGACCCGTACATCGAGGAGCACATCCACGAGGTACGGAAGAAGGAGATGGACGAGGCCCGGGAGATCCTGGGCGTCAAGCAGGAGTGGCTCGGCTTCGTGGACTCCGGGCTGCCCGAGGGCGACCCGCTGCCGCCGCTGCCCGACGGCTGCTTCGCGCTGCAGGACGTCGACGAGGCGGCCGGACGGCTGGTCAAGCTGATCCGGGAGTTCAAGCCGCAGGTCATCACGACCTACGACGAGAACGGCGGCTATCCGCACCCGGACCACATCATGACCCACAAGATCACGATGGTGGCCTTCGAAGCGGCCGGCGACCCGGAGAAGTACCCGGAGGCCGGCGAGCCCTGGCAGCCCCAGAAGCTCTACTACAACCAGGGCTTCAACAGGCCGCGCACCATCGCGCTGCACGAGGCGCTGCTGGAGCGCGGCATGGATTCGCCCTACGGCGAGTGGCTGGAGCGCTGGAAGCAGTTCGAGCGGCGGGAGCGCACGCTGACCACGTACGTGCCGTGCGCCGACTTCTTCGAGATCCGCGACAAGGCGCTGATCGCCCACGCCACCCAGATCGACCCCGACGGCGGGTGGTTCCGGGTGCCGATGGACATCCAGCGCGAGGTCTGGCCGACGGAGGAGTACGAGCTCGCGAAGTCGCGCGTGGACACTTCCCTCCCCGAGGACGACCTCTTCGCGGGCATCCGCAACAATTGAGCCCATGATGAGCGCGACCAGCACCCTCGCCCTGACGCACTTCGTCACCCTTGCCGACAGCTTCGACAAGGACAAAGTGACCCCCGGCGTCCTCGGCTTCATCGTCTTCGCGGTCATCGGCGGCGCCGTGTGGCTGCTGATGAAGTCCATGAACAAGCAGATGAAGAAGGTGGACTTCGAGGAGCAGCCGGAGGACGGCGACGCGGGCACCACCGCCGCCGCCTCCGCGAAGGCGCCCGAGCCGAAGACCAGCTGACCAACGGCTGAGGGCCGGCCGTGGGCACGGTCGGCCGGCCCCCGAGGACCGGGTGGCGGTCGACGGCCGGCCGATGGACACGGCCGGCCGACCGGCCCGGCGGCTCGTCGGCCCGAGCGGCCGGCGAGCCGGGCCCGATCGTCACTCCGTGCCGGTCGGGGCGATCTGCACGCCCATGACCTCGCGTGCATGGCGGTTGGGCACCATGCCGAGCCGCCATGCCTGCCAGCCCGTCTCCGGTTCCACCCCTCGGTCCAGCAGCAGGGCGAACGCCTCCGCGCAGTCCTCCAGCTTGGAATCGCGGGCCGGATGCCTCTCGCGGACCAGTTGCGCCAGCTCCTCCTGGGCGACCGCCGCGCCCACCACGCTGCCGCCCGGCGAGGCGAGCGGCAGCAGCGTGCAGCGCAGGAACCGCGCCCAGTCCTCGCCGCGCCGGTCGCCGTAGCCGGCGAAGAGGCGCGCCGCCTCGTCGGCGAACTCCAGCGCCTGCGCCGCCCTGCCGTTGCCGGCGTCGATGATCAGCAGCTCCAGGCAGGACCACGCCTCACCGTGCGGCACCCCTATCCGCTGGAAGTCCTTACGGGCGTCCTGCAGCAGCTGCCGGGCGAAGCCGCTGTTGCGCAGCGAACCGGTCTGCTCCGCCCGCAGATCGCGGGTGACCCGCCCCGAGTGGTGCCGGGCGCAGGCCAGGCCGTAGCCGTCCTGCATCCGGCTGAACATCGTCCGCGACCGCTCCAGCTGCCGCAGCGCCGCGTCGTGCTCGCCGCGCTCCTCCAGCGCCTGGCCCAGGTAGTACATCGTCCAGGCCTCGCCGCGCGCGTCCTCGTGCTGGTGGTGCAGCGGCAGGGCCTGGCGGAGCTGGTCCACCGCGGGACCCGGGTCGCCGTCCACCAGCCGGGCGCGCGCCAGCTGCGTCATCGCCCACGCCTCGCCGCGCTCGTCGTGCGTACGGCCGTAGAGCCCCATCGCCGCATGCAGCGCGCTCTCCGCGGCCGGCACATCGCCCCGGCGCAGATGCAGCTGGCCGAGCTGGAAGTGCGCCCATGCCTGGCCGTGGATGCTCTCGCTCTCCTCGTGCAGCTCCAGCGCCTCCCGCAGCATGGCGAGGGCGTCGGCGAGCTGCGCGCGGTCCCGCTCCACCGCCGCCAGGGCGTGCAGTGTCCAGGCCCGGTCGCCGTGCATGTCGGCGCCGGACTGCAGCTCCAGCGCCTCCCGCAGCTTGGCCGCGGCCTCCGTGAGATTGCCCTGCTGCTGGAGCGTGATGCCCAGGTCGCGCAGCGCACGGGCGGCGCCCGCCGGATGCTGCGCCTCGAAGTACAGGTCGACCACCGACGACAGGGTGGTCCGCGCCTTGTCCAGCTCGCCGAGCTGCCGGGCCGCCACGCCCGTACGCCACTGCACCGAGCGGACCAGCAGCCCCTGTCCCACGGCCCGGGTCAGCTCGCTCAGCTCGCCGAGGCGGTAGAGATCGCCGCGCAGCAGGCAGTAGTCGGCCAGCGCGCCCAGCAGATGGGAGACCGCCGCCTGGTCCACGCCCTGGTCGGCGTGGCGCAGTGCGGCGGTGATGAAGCTGGTCTCGTCGTCCAGCCACTGCAGGGCCGCGTCCAGGGAGGTGAAGCCGTGCGATCCGAAGCGGTCGGCGCGGGTGGACGTACGGCCGTCGACCAGCCGGATGACCGAGTCGGCCAGCTCCGCATAGCCGCGGATCAGGCGTTCCTGGGCCGCGCCGCGCTCCTCCGGCTCCTCCTCGTCCATCAGCCGGTCGTGCGCGAAGCGGTGCACCAGGGCGTGCAGACGGTAGCGCCGGCCGCGTACGTGCTCGATCAGCCCCGCCCGGGTCAGCGTCGTCAGCTCCCGCTCCGCCTCCGCCTGCTCGACGCCCAGGAGCGCCGCCGAGGCAGCCGCCCCCAGGCTGGCCCGGCCCACCAGCGCCAGCCGGCGCAGCAGCCGCCGGGCGGTCTCCGACTGGTCGGCGTAGCGCAGCCGCAGGGCCCGCTCGACCGGTGGCACCGCGCCGTGCGCCGCCAGGTCCGTGGCCAGTGCGGTGGCGGTGCGCGAGCCGAGCGCGGAGCCCGCCACCCGCAGCGCCAGGGGCAGGCCGGCGCACAGCTCGGAGATCTCGTCGAGGGCCCCTGCGTCGTACGGGTCCGTCCCGCCCGGGGCCTCGCTGCCGGCCGCGGCGGAGGCGCGCAGCAGCTCTTCGGTGCCCGTGACGTCCAGCGGGCCCACCGGCAGCTGGTGCACCCAGGCGTCGATGTCGTCGGGCAGCTCCAGCGGCGTACGGGAGGTGACCAGCACCAGGCTGTCGGACCGCTCCGGCACCAGGGTGCGCACCTGCTCGGGATCCGCGGCGTCGTCCAGCAGCACCGTCACCGGAAGGCCGGCCAGATGCTGGTGGTAGAGGTCGGTGAGCCGCTTGACGTGCTGGTCCTGGGAGGGCCGTTCGCGGAACAGCAGCTGCTCGCGCGGCGCGCCCAGCCGGTTGAGCAGATGCAGCAGCGCATCCCGGGTCGGCAACGGCACCTCGCCGGGGGTGTCACTGCGCAGATCCACCACACACGCACCGCGGAACTGGTCGCGCAGCTGATGGGTGGCCCGCACCGCCAGCGCCGTACGCCCCGAGCCCGGCTCGCCGTGGAGTATCACCACCGTCGGCTTGGTCTCCGTGCTCGCGCGGGCCGCGTGCACCCACTGCGCGATCTGTGCCAGCTCGGTCCGGCGCCCGGCGAACGTGCCTTCGGGGTCGGGAAGTTGGGAGAAGGAGTGCTCCAGCAGGGACCGCTGCCGGGCCGCCGCGCTGCGGTCCGCGCCGCGCAGCTGCGGTCCGCGGCCGCTCTTGGCGGCGGCGGGCTTGGATGCCGTGCCGCCCCCGCGGGCCGCCGCGGTCAGCATCCGCTGCTGGTCCAGGAACGGGCGGACGCCGCGCACCTCCAGCGCCGTCAGCCACTGCAGCCGCAGCTGATGCGCGCCGCCGGGCCGGCCGCGCCTGCCCGCCTCCCGGTGCGCCGCCGGCCAGTGCCCCGCGGTCAGCTTCAGGACCGTGGCCGCCGCGCCCGCCACCACCACGGCGGCTCCCACGCCCAGTGCCGGGCCCGCGCCCGTGCCGTACGCGAGGTCCGTACCGAACGCCGCCACCGCCGCCACGGCCGTCGCCACCGCGGGGGTCCCCAGCTCCTTGCGCGACAGCCGCCGGGACAACGACGGCTGACCGGCGGCCGCCTCGTCCAGCGCATGGACGTACGCGGTGTACTCCTCGGCGGCGCTGCCCGCCAGCTCCTCCAGCGCCGCCCGCGCGCGGCCGAGCAGCGCCTCCCCGTCGAGCCGGCCGCCCGAGCGCCGCACCTCCTCCTCGACGGCTCTGGTCAACAGCGCTTCCGCTTCCGCCCGGTGGCCGTCGCGCAGCACAGCCAGTGAGCCCGGCATGCCATCCCCCTCCAGCAGTTCCAGCAGCGTCCAGCGGTGATCGTCGCCGCACGCACAGTGTTCCGCGTCCGTGTGAATTCCGGCAGGCCTGTGGACAACTCCCTCCGCTCCCGGCTCCCCGCGCCTCCGTGGGAGAGGACGGCCCGATGCCGAAGCGCCTGGCCCATGAGACTTCCCCCTATCTGCTCCGGCACGCCGGCAAGCCGGTCGACTGGCGTCAGTGCGGTCGGCCCAGCCGATGGCGGGTGAGTGAGATCCGCTCCCAACTACCCCATTGCGGGCCGCGGTTGACCGGTCTGGCGGCCGAGGGCGCCGCGTCGCTCATGCCCGCCGTGCCCGTCCGGGACCGCGGGGCGGTCGTCAGGCAAGCTGCCAGGCTCCGGTGAGCCGGCCTTCGGGGCGGCGGCCCGGCAGTCCTGTGAGGACGTGGGCGAGTGCCTCGTAGACGGTGAGGGAACCGCTGAGCGGCGACTGGGATTTCGCCAGGGATTTCTGCAGGCGGTACAGCTGTGTGAACGCGTGCTTGATGTTCCGTTGCCGGAGCGCCGTCTTGATGTGGGCGGCGGCCTTGAGTGTCGCCTCGTCGGCCTCACCCGCGGTCTCCCTTGCGGACTCGACGATTTCGGCGTGGGTGCGCAGGAAGCGCTGCGCGGTCTCGGCCTGCTGGGCCTTGAGGGAGAGGGTCTCCCCGGGGTCGGCGCCGGTGAGCACGGCCAGCTCGAGGACGTCCGGCGCGAGGTTGTCGGCCTGACCCGCGACCGGGCCCACCAGTAGGACGTCGGGGGCCTGTTGCGGCGAGGGGCCCAGGTGCGGTTCGGCGAGGAGCAGGCGCAGGGCCAGCAGGTGTGACTCGGCGGCGGCGGACGGTGCGACGACGCACAGGTCCGCCTGTCGTACTGCCGGCTCGGCGGCGGCGAGGATCGGGAGGGAGCTGATCCGGACGGGGGCAGCTGGGCCGGTGTCCGAGACGGTGCGCCGTGCCCCGTCCCAGTGGACCGTGTGAGGGCCGTCGGAGGCGAAGGCGGCCACGGCGAACGCGCCCGTGCCGATGTCCGTGTGCTTGTCGGCGAGTCCGTGGGCCGCGGCCAGCCGCAGGTATTCCGCCTGGGCCGCGGTCGCGTCGAGGCCGTCGGTGGCCCCGGTCCGCACGGCGCGCCCGCCTCCGGCCACGGGCGGCAGGGGCCAGTGCTCAGGGCCCTCCTCCCGGTCGGGCGGGGTCAGGGCGAAGCGTACGGGCAGGCCGACCTCGCGGGCGAAGGCCAGGTCGGTCGCGTCATGACCGGGGTTGACCAGGACGGCCCCGGTTCCGAACTCCGGTGCGACCCAGCTCGCGGTCCATACCGGCAGCAGGTCCCCGGTGAGCGGATGACGGCAGTAGCGGCCCGTGAAGGAGGACGTGTGCCCGGCCGGCAGGCCGTGGCTCAGAGGATGTCCGGGATGCACGGCCACGGCACAGCCTGCCGGCGTCGGCGACCAGTCCGTGGTGAAGACGGTCAGGGCGGCCCCGGCCGCATCCGGGTCCTCCACGGGAAAGGTGAACACCGCTCCGGGAGTTCGGCGCAGGGCCTTGCGATGGCGGGAGGCCGTCGACTGAGGCCACGTGCCGTCCTGCTCGGCGCCGACCCGCTCGCGCGCCGCTGAAGTGGGCACGTAGCGAACCGCTTCGTCCTCCGACGGTTCGGCGGGGCCCGTCAGGCCCGCTGCGGCGGCGGTACGGGCAAGGGCGGCCGCCGGGTCGACCGGAGCCGGGGAGCCGAGCGTGCGTCCGTCCTGGACCGCCATCCGGTCGAGGAGCGCGGCCAGGGCCTGGCAGCGCAATGTCGTCAAGGGCGCCTGTGGGGCGGGCAGGGGCAGTGCGAGGTGGTTCACGAGGATCTCCAGAGGGCGATCAGGACTGGTGCACGGCGATGTGGTCGACCACATCGCGGACCGTGGTGAAGTGCTTCACCTCTTCGTCCGGAATCGTGACGGCGAAGCGCTCCTCGGCGGCGACGGAGATCTCGACCATCGACAGGGAGTCGACGGCCAAGTCGTCGGTGAAGGAGCTGTCCTCGCGGACCGTGTCGACGGAGACGCTCGCGATCTCGCTGATGATCTCGGCGAGAGCCTTCGTGATCTCGGCTCGGGTGGTCTGCATGGTGAATCGTCCTTAGAAGGCGGGGGAGGGCTGGGGGAAGGGGCGGGCGTCACAGGCCGCGCACGAGGCCGCCGTCGCACCGCAGGGCGACCCCGGTCACATAGGACGCGGGTGCGCTGCACAGGAAGGCGGCGGCAGCGGCGAACTCGGAGGGATGGCCGTAGCGGCCGGCGGGGATCGCGGCGACCGACTCCCGTTCCACGTCCGCCACCGAGCGGTGCGTGCGTGCGGCGTTCGCGGTGTCGACCGTCCTGGTGCGCTCGGTTCTGATCCGTCCCGGCAGCAGGAGGTTGACCGTCACGCCGTCCGCGGCGACCTCGGCGGCCAGCGTCTTGAGGTACCCGGCCAGCCCGGCCCTGCCCAGGTTGGACAGGGCGAGGTTGGCGAGGGGAGCGGCGATTCCACTGGAGCCCACCGCGAGGATGCGGCCCCAGCCGCGTGCCCGCATGGCGGGCAGGGCCAGTGAGATCAGGCGGATGTGGGGCCGCACGCTCGTCTCGAAGGCGCTGTCGACGTCCGCGGCGGTGATGTCGGTGGCCTGCGCCGGTCGCGGCCCCGGACCGTTCAGTACGAGGACGTCGGGGGGCCCGAAGGCCTCCACGGTGGCCTGGAAGAGTTCCTCCGGGCCGTTCGGGGACAACAGGTCGGCCCCGGCACCGACGGCGTGGGGCAGGCGCGCGGCGGCCTCTTTCGCCTGTGCGTCGTGCCGTCCGTTGACGACGGTGTTGGCGCCCTCCGCGGCCAGGGCCGAGGCGATGGCCGCACCGAGGCCTTGCGTGGACGAACAGACGAGAGCCGTACGGCCGGAGAGGGCGAGATCCATCAGGAGACCCCCTCGACCTGCTTGTCGACCGGGACCCGTAGCCGGGCCGACCGCTCGACCAGCGTGTTCCCCAGGACGGCCAGCAGGGCTCCGGCGAGCATGACCACGGTGCCGGCCAGCTGCACGCCGGTGAACGACTCGCCCAAGAAGACCGTCGAGAAGAACGTGCCGAACACCGGCACCGTGAACATCATGACCGTGGCCATGGAGGGGCTGACCTCGCGCAGCCCCCGGTAGTAGAACAGGTAGGCGACAGCGGTCGGTCCGATCGCGAGGAAGGCGATGTTCGCCCAGGCCAGGCCCGAGACCTCGGACCATGCGACGCCGCCGGCGGTCGGCGCCGCGAGGATCACAAGCCCCAGTCCGCCGACGGCGGTCCCCCAAGCCGTCGCCCGCAGTGGGGCGATGCCGACGAGGAGTGACTTCGACAGGATGCTGTACGCCGCCCAGCAGGCTGCGCCCGCGACGAAGACGAGGTCGCCGAGGAGCCGCTGGTTGTCGGCGCCGCCGCCCACTCCGAGCAGGAAGACGGCAGCGCCGGCCAGGCCGACGAGCAGGCCCGTGACGCGCGCCCATGAGGCCTTCTCGCGGCGGAGGAGCAGCAGTGTCGCGGTGGTCAGGATGGGGCTCAGGACGGGGACGATCACGCTGCCGTCGAGAGCGGGTGCCAGCGACAGTCCCCAGAAGAAGAAGTAGTTGTAGGCCAGCACGCCGAGCAGGCCGATCAGACCCGCGCGGAGGGCGGCGGCGCGTCCGATGGGCGCGGACCTACGGCGCAGCGCGACGGCCAGGACGATCAGCAGTACGGCTCCTGAGCCGAACCGCAGCGCCGCGGCCATCTGGTGCGGCATCGCGCCGACGACCACCTTGGAGCCGGCGAACGCGCTGCCGAACATCACCATGGTGACGAGCAGGTTGAGGTAGGGAGCGGCGGGCGGGCCCGCCGGCGAAGTGGAACGGCTGGCGTCGGATGTCATCGATGTCCCCCAGCTCCTAGCGGCCGGCGACCCGGTCCAGGACCTCGTCGCCCGTGGAGCCGCGCCGCACGCTGATGATCTTCTTGTGCGGGTCGCTGTCCATGACCAGGGGGAGCACTCCCGACTGCGTGCCCTTGGCGTGGAACGGTGACCACAGCGGACCGTCGTGGAGCGCCCGAAGGTCGGTCAGGCTCAGGCCGCTGAGGCGTTCGAGGCGCGCGGCCAGCCAGTCGCTGGTGTCCGTGCCCGCCAGGAGCCCGCGGATGCGGTCCTCCTCGGCGAGCAGATCGGGGCACTCCCCGGCCAGGTAGTCGTGGAGGTTCGCCGCGCCGCCGGCGAAGGGCGAATAGACCATGCAGACCAACTGCTCGGTGTCCAGGCCGAAGGCGTCCTCCGCGTAGCGGGTGGCCGCCTCGCGCATCCGCTCGACGCCCTCGTCGGTGCGGTATCGCTCCGCGATCTCCTCGACCAGGTGCTCGGGAAAGTGCTTCTTGCGCATCAGTTCCAGGGCGAAGTCCACGTACTGGGCGATGCCTTCACCGTAGCTGCGTCCGTAGGCGTGCTCGGTCCGCAGCCCGCGCAGGTGGGCCATGAGCGCGGGGTTGGCGCAGTCGGACTCGGTGAAGTTGAACGCGATCTCGTCGAAGACGAAGCCGAGGAAGTCCGTGAGGAGCCGCCAGTGCGCGCCCGAGGCGTAGCTGGTGTAATCGTAGATGGAGAAGAACTCCAGCGCCGAGGGGACGTCGGAGGCGACTCCCCGCTCCTTGACGCGGTCGGTGTTCTCCCGGCCGTGGATCTCCTGGAAGTAGGCCTGTGCCAGGCCGTCGAGGGTCTCCAGCGTCCCCCGGAAGCGCTTCTTGCTGTCGGCGGGCTTCTGCCCGGCTCCGCGGGCCAGCTGCCGGATCCACACCGCGTAGTCCCGCTGCTCCTGCGGCGAGTCACCCGTGATGATCAGGTCCACGCCCGCTCCGTGGCGCGCAGCGACGCCGAAGGAGCTGGCCACGTTCAGGTTGCAGGCGTTGCAGAAGGTGGCCCTGCCGTCGCCGTAGGTGCGGTGACCGGACATCAGCATGTCGGTCCGGTTGAAGGCGATCAGGCGGTGCGGCATGCTGCGGTCCCGGTCGAAGGGGACCACGCGGTCGCGCTCGATCAGCAGCAGTTCCACATCGCGATCCTCGTACAGACCGAGGGCCTGGTACGTGGCGTCGATGTTGAGCATCACCTGGTAGGGCATGCCACCGTGCCGCATGGTGACCACCCTCAGGTTGAAGGTGGCTCCGTGGCGCTCGGCGAGAGCCAGGTGGACCGCTCGTACGAACGCCACCGCGTACGCGCTGTCCTTGCCGCCGCCGTACGCGACCATGACCGTGTTCCGGCTGAGGTCGTCGTGGTGCGGCAGGGCTTCATACAGTTCGGTGACGCACTCCTCGACGGCCGGAACATCTCGCTCCGGCAGTGCGCCCCTGAGGTTCTCCAGCACGGTCGCGCGCATCTGTCCTCCTGAGGTCCAACGTGAACGGGTGAGGGCCAAAGGGCCCGTGTGACAGGGCGCCGGCGGTGCGCACCCGAAGAGGCGCGTCGGCGAAATGCCGCCCGACCCGGCGCCACTGGAAAGCCCGCCGCCCCCTGCGAAATCCCTCGCGAGGCGGCGAACTCGACACCCAGACCGTAAAGGCCGAAGAAGGCAGTTGAGTGGGTCTCGACCCTGCATTGCAACGAAGGTTGTACGTCTCCCGGTGCTGCCGCCCGCCCTTCGTTGTATGCCGCCCCCAGGGCGCCGTCGTGTGCTGCAAGGTCGTGGCAGATCCGCAGTGATCTGGCATTCCCTTCCCACTGCTTCGGAGGACCAGAATGTACGCATCTCCTTCCCGGACGTTCCCGTCGCGGCGGCTTGAGATTCTCGACGCGACGTTGCGGGACGGCTCCTACGCAGTCGACTTCCAACTCGACGAGAAGTTCGTCAGGAAGCTGCTCCGCAGGCTGGAAGCGACGCCCATCAACAAGGTCGAGGTCGGGCACGGCCTCGGGTTCGAGGCGGAGCGTTCCGGTATCAAGGCTTCCAATATCGATCTGGCGACCTGGTGCGAGATCGCCGGCCAGGAGCTCTCCGCCACGCCCTGGGGAATGTTCGCGCAGCCCGGGTTCAGCCGGCTCGAAACCCTCGCCGACTTGTGCAAGGAGGGCATGTCGTTCGTACGGATCGGAATGGAGCCCGAGAAGGTCCCGGACCACCTCGACTACCTCCGGCGCGCCACCGAGATCTGCGATGAGGTCTACCTCAACCTGATGAAGACCAGCAGCACTCCCGCGCAGGAGCTGCCCGAGCTGCTTCGTGACATTCCCGAGGTGGCCGGCCTGTACGTGGTCGACTCCTGCGGCTCGATGATGCCCGACGACGTGCAGCGGTATGTGACCGTGGCGAAGGACATCTGCCCCGTCGTCGGATTCCACGGGCACGACAACCTGGGCCTGGCGAACGCGAACAGCATCGCCGCATTCCAGGCGGGCGCGACCATCGCGGACGGCACGCTCGACGGAATCGGTCGTGGGGCCGGGAACGCGGAGACGGAATCGCTGGCCGGAATCATGCGCGTTCTCGGATCGGACCGGTTCGACTACAAGGAACTGGCCAAGCTCGCGCACTTCTGCCGCACCAGCCTGGAACTCCTCCCCGAAGACCGCAATATGCAGGTGCTCGGCGGGGTGATCGGAATTCACTCCGGCTTCTTCCCGCTCATCGACCAGCTGTGCCAGGAACTCGAGGTCGAGCCGGCCCCGTTGATGGAAACCGCCGTCGGCATGGCCCGGCGCAGCGCCGAGAAGACCGACATCCGAGCCGCCGCGCAGCAGCTCTCCCGGCAGACCGCCGCGGCCTGAATTTTTCGTCAACCCCGCTTGAGAGGAACGCCATGCGTTTGGCGCGCGTCAACACCCGAAAAGGCCTGCAGACAGCTGTGGCGCACCGCGGCGGCTGGATCCCGCTCTCCACCCTGGACGCCGTCGCCGGCCGACAGCTGCCGTACCGGCTCAGCGACCTGCTCAGCGCCGCCCGGCGCCAGGAACTCGCCGAACTCCTCGACCAGGTGACGGGCGCCGACCCGCTCGACGTACGCCTGGAGGAGGCCGCCACCGTCGTCGACGCCGGAGACATCTGGGGAGCCGGACTCAACTACCTGGGACATTCCCAGGACCTCAGCGCGCAGCAGCCCGCTTCCGGACCCGGCTCGTACCTGCGGCCCAGGGGCTGCCTCATCGACAACGGCGGCCAGATCGAACTGCCCGTGCAGAGCGGTCGGGTGACGGCGGAGGCGGAACTCGGGCTCGTCGTCGGCCAGGAGTGCAAGAACGTGCGGAGCCAGGAGTGGCGATCGGTGATCGCCGGCGTCACCGCGGTCCTGGACATGACCGCGGAGGACGTGATCCGGGAGAACCCGCGCTACATCCCGTGGGCCAAGGGATTCGACACGTTCTGCAGTGTGGGCCCCCAGGTGGTGACCCTTGACGAGTTCGATGACGAGGCGCTGCGGTCGACGCGGGTCTCCACCGTGCGCAACGGAGAGGTCGTCGCCTCCGCATCCGTGTCGGACATGAAGTACGACCTGGCCTTCCTCGTCGAGTACTTCAGCGCCGGCCGCACCCTCACGCCCGGCACCGTCATCTGCACCGGCACGCCGGGGGCGGCCGTGATCGAGCCGGGCGACACGATCACCTCGGTCGTCGAAGGCGTCGGCACCCTCTCTCACTCCGTGAAGGGCTGAGACCATGAGCGCACAGCACTCCTCCGTAGCGGACGCCCTCGCCGCGGCGATCGAACGCCATCCGGAGCGCCCTGCCATCGAGACAGCAGACGGCGTCGTCACCTTCCGTGAATTCGGCCGTCTCGTCACCGAGTTCGCCCATGAGCTCCGGACGCTCTCCTCGCCCGGCGAGTTCATCGGCATCGAGGCCGTCCGTACTCCCGCCTCCATCATCGCCATGGCCGCCGCGCTCAGGGCCGAACGCCCCTTCGTGTTCCTCGACCCGCGCGACAGCGCCTCCTCCAACCACGCAAAGGTCGCCTCCCTCTTCGTGGCCTGGATCGCCGAGACCTCCGCAGGGGCGAGCGGGCCCGTCCTGGTGCCCACACCCACGCAGTGGCGCGCTGCCGACGAGCCGACCGGCGGAGCGGTCGTGCCGCTCGAGGACCGGGTCGGCTACGCCATCCACACGTCGGGATCGACCGGTGAGCCCAAGTGCGTGCTGGTCAGCGCCGCGCCCCTGGCCGGGGTGATCCACGACCATGTGCGCGCCCTGGAACTGGGACCCGAGAGCCGGACCCTCCAGTTCGCCCGGCTGACCTTCGACGGCTGCCTCACCGAGATCCTGTGGACGCTGACCGCCGGCGCGTGCCTCGTGGTCCTCGGGGAGGAGCACCTCAGCCCGGGCGCCGTACTCCAGGCGACCCTGGAGAAACACCGTGTCACGCACCTGAAGACCACGCCCTATGCCCTCACCGCGACGGATCCGACGACGGCGATGAGCCTGCGCCACGTGATCAACGGCGGCGGAGCCTGCCGCCCCGCCGTGGTGCGCAAGTGGACGGCCCACACGGACTTCCACAACGCCTACGGGACGACGGAGAGCACCGTCTGCAACCTCCTGAGCGCCCCGCTGAACCCCGACGACTGCACCGACGCCGTCCCCCTGGGCACGGTGGTGGGGGACTGCGGCCTGGAGGTGGCCCAGCTGCCCGGCGGGCCCGCGACAGGGGCCGGCGACGCCCTGCGCGGTGAGCTGGTCATCACCGGGCCCAGCGTCGCCATCGGCTACCTCACCTCCCAGGGCCTGCGCCGCTTTGCCGAGGGTCCCGCGAACCGCGTCTACCGCACCGGCGACATCGTCGAGGTACGCGACGGCCAGTACTACTTCGTGGAGCGCCTGGACCGGCAGTTGAAGGTCCGCGGCTACCGGCTCGACCCGGGGGAGATCGAGAGCGCGGCTTGCCGGCTCGACACCGTCGTCGAAGCGGCGGTCGACGCCGAGGCGTACGACGGTGACGATCCCTCCGCGGCCGACGCCCTGGTGTGCTACTACCAGGGCGGTGCGAGCCCCCGCGAGCTGCGCACGCACCTGGAGGCGGTCCTCGACCCGTACAAGGTCCCCTCGGTGCTGCACCAGGTCGAAGCCCTGCCCTACACCCGCAACGGCAAGGTCGACCGGGACGCCCTGCGGGCCCGCCGGCAGCAGTCGGGCGCGGCGGGGCACGAGGCCGGGCCGGCGGAACAGGTCCTCGCCCTGGTGCGCCGTCTGACCGGGGTGGCCGACGCGGGCGTGGAGGACAACTTCTTCGACCTGGGAGGCGACTCGGCCTCCACGGTCATCCTCGTCAACAAGCTGAAGGACCTCGGCTGGATGGACGCCGGCGTACGCGACGTCCTGCGTGCGGAGAACCTGAAGGTGCTGGTCGACCACGTACGTGAACGGGGGCTGTGACCAACATGTGCGGTGTGTGCGGCACGTACTCGCCGTCCGGCGTCACCGACCGCAGCGTGGCCGCGGCCATGCACGAGCGGCAGGTGCACCGAGGACCGGACGAGACCTACTCACTGAACACCCCTACGATCTGCGCCAAGCTCGGCCGCCTCGGCTTCACCGGCCTGGCCGACGGGTGGCAGCCTGCGGAGGACAGCACCGGCCGCTACGTGGCCATGACGAACGGGGAGATCTACAACGCCCGCGAGCTGCGGACCCGGATGGGGCTCGACCGGCCGCACAACGGCGTCGACGTCGCCATCGTCCCGGAGCTCTTCGCACGGTACGGATCCGAGGGACTGCACCTGGTCGACGGGCAGTTCGCCACGGTCGTCCTGGACCGCGCCCGCAACGCGCTCCATCTCGCCCGGGACCGCTTCGGCATCTGCCCCCTGTACTACACCGAGGTCGGACCGCAGGTGCACTTCTGCTCCGAACTCAAGCCCCTGGTGCAGTGTGTGGAACGGCCGCGGAAGGTGGACCTGGGCGCGGTCGACCAGTACCTCTCGCTGGGCAACATCGTCGCTCCGCGCACCCTGGTCGAAGGGGTCCGGGCCGTCCCGCCGGGGTGCGCCGTCCGCTTCGACGCGGACGGAAGCCGGACACTGCGCTATTGGCGCTACGGCGAGTTCGCCCCGGCGGACGAACCCGTCACCGATGCGGCGTTGCGGGAGGCGATGCGCGCTTCCGTCCAAGCCCGGCTGCGGGCAGACGTGGAGATCGGGGCCTACCTGAGCGGAGGCTTCGACTCGACCGCCATCGTGATGGAGGCGGCCGCCCTCAGTGCCCAGCCGGTCCGCACCTTCTCGGTGGTCTTCGACGACCCCGGGCTCGACGAGGGCCGTTTCCAGCGCGAGGTGGCACAGGCGGCCGGCAGCAAGCACGAGCAGATCCCCTGCCACCACAGCGACATCACCGCGCGGTTCGAGGACATGGTGCGGCACTGCTGCTATCCGCAGCGGGAGACCTACAACGTCGCCGCGATGATGCTCGCGGGCAGCGTACGGGACGCCGGCATCAAGGGGGTGGTGTCCGGGGAGGGCGCGGACGAGCTGTTCTTCGGCTACGACTCCTACGCCTTCGACGGCCTGGCCCGCTCACGGCGTCCCTCGCGGGCCGAGAACGAACAGGCCTGGGGCCGACCGGACTTCGGCTGGGAGGTGGACTGGGACAAGGTCGCACGCCGCCGGGAGGGGTTCCTCACGCCCTCGGCGCGCGAGGCCCTGACGGGCCACGAGTTCCACCATGCGCGGCTCATCCCGTTCACCGACCAGGAGGTGCAGCAGCTCTCCCGCATGCAGCTGCGCTCGATCGCCGATGTGTACGTGCAGATGTCCGGCCACCTGCTCGGCGACCACGGGGACTCGATGCTGATGCGGCACTCCGTCGAGGGCCGCTACCCCTTCCTCGGCAACTCCGTCGTCTCACTCGCCCTCCAGGTCGAAGACGCCAGGAAGATGAAGGACTTCGAGGGCAAGGCCTGCCTCAGGTCGGCCTACGAAGGCATCGTTCCGCAGTCCGTCCTGCAGCGCGGAAAGCACGGCTTCACCGCCTACGACGTCCAGTCCATCACGAGCACCCGCACCTGGGAGGACTGGCGAGCCCTGGTCGAGGCCAGCGGCCTGTTCACGGCCGGCTGCCTGGACGGCCCGGCCGAGACCGGCAAGTGGGACTTCAGGATCAGCGCGATCAGCATCGCGATGATCATGGACGAACTGGGCCTCACCCTCTGACCCCGACGGGGAGAAACGGAGAAACCGGTGCCCACGGAACCACACGGCACCCTCGTCCTGCCCGGGGCGGGATCCTTCGGCGGCGAACTCAAGCCCCTCCTGGACGAGCTCGGGCCCGCTGCCCGGATCGCCCGGTACCCCGGCCGCTTCGGGCGCGACATGGGCAAGGACACGACGTTCCCCGAGGTCGTCGACGCGTGCACCGAGCAGGCGCAGAAGCTGCCGGCTGAGCGGGTGACCCTGCTCGGGCACAGCTTCGGCGCCTACGTCGCCCACGCCACCGCGGCGGAACTGGAGCGCCGCGGACGCCCCGTCCACGCGCTGGTCGTCGTCGGCGCCAACGCGCCACAGCGGCTCGCCGTCCCGCAGGCCGCGCGCTCCGACCGGGCGGCCGTCGCGGCCTACCTGGAGGGCATCGACCCGCGGCTGCTGCCGGACCCGTCCGACGAGTGGCACGACCTGGTCCTGGATGCCGCCCTGCAGGACCTGCGCCTGCTCGCGGACGTCGGTGCCGCACCGCGGCCGCACCCACGGTGCGCGGTTTTCGCCGCGCGAGGGGCAACGGATCCGCTCACCTCCGCCGAGGGCACAGCGGAGTGGGCCGCGGCGACCGCCGGCCCCTGCACCCGCCGCACCTTCCCCGGGGGCCACTCCGATCTGCTGACCACGTCCGCGTTCGCCGACTGGCTGCGCCTCATCGCCCCGCGCGAGTAACACCCGCCCCGAAGAAGAAAGGAGACGCACTCACCGTGGACAGCCGCGACAGCCGCCCCCTGGGCACCGGTGGACACCTGGTGGTCGTCGGTGGCGGAGCCTCCGCCACCGCGGTGCTCCACCACCTTGCGCAGCACGCCGACGTCCGCCCCGTGTCGGTGACCGTGGTAGACCCACGGCCGGCCGGATTCGGCGTGGCCTTCGGAACCGCCGACCCGCGCCTGCGCTGCAACACCTCCGTCGACGTCACCTCATTGCACCGGGACCAGCAGTCCGATCTGCTGCGCTACCTCGCCGGGCGCGGGTGGCCGGTGAGCCGGTCGGACTTCGTGCCGCGGGCCCTGGTCGGGCAGTACTGCCGTGAGCGCTTCGCCCGGGCACGCAGCACGCTGGCGGCCCGCGGCTGCGCGGTACGTCAGGTGGCGGGCCGGGCCGACACGGTGCGGCCCGCCGCGGAACCGGGCCGGGGATACCTCGTCGCCCTGAATGACGGCAGCACCCTGGAGGCCACGGAAGTGGTGGTGGCGGTGGGCGGCGACCAGCCGCGCCTGCCGGACGTGCTCCGTGACCACGCGGACCACCCCGACCTGCTGGCCGGCGCCTACCCCTCCGGCCGTCTGCGAGAACTGGCCGCAGACGCCCGGCCGTTGGTCCTGGGCACCAAACTGTCCGGGGTCGACGCCGCACTCGTGCTGTGTGCGGAACAACGACACGTCACCCTGTGCTCGCCGTCGGGAGAGCTTCCCGCGGTCCGGGACCGGCTGTGCCGCCCGGACCGCCCGGCCGGGCTCCTTTCCGGGCTGCGCGCGCTGGACCCCCGGTCCCCGGGCTTCGACCTCGCCTTCACCAGGCTTCTGGTCCGCACGGTCCGGAACGCCTCGCCGCTGCCCCCGCCCGCCCTCGGCCGGCAGTTCGGAACCGAACCCGAGGCGCTGCGGCGGCTCGGCACCGAGCTGCGGCAGACCGAGTCCGGCGCCAACGCCTGGCAGTCCGTCATCGCCGAACTCATCGAGGCCGTCAACGACTGGACGCAAGGGTGGCCCCGCGACGAGCGGGACCGTCTGCTCGCCCGGTTCCGCCCGCTGATCAGCCGTCACATCTCCGCCATCCCCGTCTCCAGCGCCCGAACCCTGGCACGGCACGGGCTCGCCGGGCGGCTCGCGGTGCGGCGCGGGACCCCCGTGTCCCTCGCCCCGGCGCCCGGTGGCGGCTGGCACGCCCGGTGGCACCCCGAAAGCCCTGCCGAGCACTACACCCACGTCGTCGCGGCCGCCGGATACCGGCCGCCCGCTGTGTGTACGCACGGCCCGGCTCTGCTGGCCTTCGGCGCGGCCGCCTGCTCGCCCGGCTGCGCTCCGCCCCCCACCGACGACCGCCTGAGGCTCACGACTCCCGACGGCAGGGCGCCGGAGCGGATCTGGATGGTGGGAGCCGCAGCCGGGGCGCGCACCGCCATCGTCAACTATCTGTGGACCGCGGCCGCCCAGGCCGACGTGGTGGCACGGAGTCTCGCCACCACCGCCCCCCGGCCCGCAGGGCCGGCAGCGGTACTCCCGCAACCTGGCGCCGCCCCCACGCTTCAGACGCCCGCAACACGCACGCACCCCAGCTACGAAAGGCACCCTCGTGTACGTACTCGTCGACCCCGTCTCCACCGGCCGTGAACTCGCCGCCGCCTTCCGCGAGGAAGGTGCCCGCGTCCTCCACCTCTACGAGGCGGCCCTGCGCGCTGATCACGCCGTCGACACCGCGCCCCGCACGCACCTGCTGACGCGGACCGGTCCCGGCGCCGTACAGGAGGCGGCCGATCTGTTGCGCAACGAACCGGTCGCTGCGGTGATCGCCGCGAGCGAGCGGGGCGTACTGCTCGCCGACGAACTGGCCCATGTGCTCGGGCTCCCGCACCACGAGCAGCACCTCGCCGCCGCCCGCCGTGACAAGGAGCTCATGGTGCGCGCGTTGGAGGCCGCCGGTATACCGGCGGCCCGCACCCGCACCGTCGCCTCCGTCGCCGAACTCGACGAGGCACTCGACGCATGGGGCACCGCTCCGGGGACACCAATGGTGATCAAGCCGCGGGACAGCGCGGGCAGCGACGGCTGCACCGTGGTCACCAGCCGCGCCCAGGCGCACGCAGCGGTCGAGACCACGCTGCTGAAGTCCAACCTCATGGGGGAGACCAACACCGACCTGCTGCTCCAGGAGTACCTGACGGGCACGCAATACATCGTCAACACCGTCAGCATGGCCGGTCGGCACCTGCTCACGGAGGTGTACCGGGAACGCATCGACACCGTCGGCGGCGCTCCGGTCCTGCGCCACATCGTCTCCCGCCCGCAGCTCGACGAAGGGGAGCGCGACCTCGTCGACTACGTCCTGCGCTGCCTGGACGCCCTGGGCATCAGGGAAGGCGCCGCCCACACCGAGGTGATGCTCACGGCCGCCGGACCCCGCCTCGTGGAGGTCAACTCCCGGATCATGGGACCGTCCCTGGCCCCCGACCCGTATCACGCCGCCTTCGGCTACAGCCACCAGCACCTGGTGGCCGAACGCTTCCTGCGACCGGAGGAGTTCGCCCGCCGGTTCGACCTGCCCTACGGCGGGGGGCGCACGCTCGCCAAGGTCTTCCTTCGGGGCTTCCGGGACGGAGAACTCGCCTCGGTGGAGGGTGCCCGTACCTTGCGCCGCCTGCCTGGCTTCCACTCCATCGACAGGCTTCCCGTCACCGGGGCCCCGATCCCGGACCGGACCCTGACGACCGGGGCCTCGGGCATCGCCTACCTTGTCCACGAGGACGAGGACCTGCTCCACAGCTCGCTGGAGTTCGTCCACCACCTCGAGGACGATCACACCTTCTACCGCATGGCCGACGTCCCCGCAGACGTGCGGGGCGCCGGGGAAGAACGAGGAGCGGCTGCCTGACGATGCGTGCCATAGCCCTGATCGCTTTCTCGGTGCTGATGCAGGCGGCTGCCGAGGCCTTCCTTTCCGGCCGCATCAGCAGCGGTGACAGCCTGCGTTTCTCCCTGCTCGCCTTCCTCGGGTGCACCCTGCTCTTCCTGGCGGTCAACCGAGTGAGCAGGAGCAGGAACCGCCCGAGCAAGTACCCGTCGGCGGGAGTTGGGCAATGGCGCCAGTTCGCCGCGCTCAACGCGGCCAGCGCGGTCACCTTCCTCGGCCTGTATGTGGCGCTGGTGTGGGTACCGGCGGCGTTCGCGGCCAGCCTGATGGCCGGCGTCGGTCCGGTCGCCGCGAGCATCCTCGCCCGGCTGTCGGGTCAGGCCCGTCCGGCCGCGGACTGGCTCCGCTCGGTGGGCTTGTTCGTGGCTTCGCTGGTCACCGCAGCAGCCGTACAGCCCGCCCTGCTCGACACCTCGTCATGGCAGTCCGGCCCGGCCGCGAGCGCCGCCGGCGCCGCGCTCGCCCTGCTCGCCGGCATCGGGGCCACGGTGCTCGCCCGGCTCTCCCGCCAACTCGGGGAGCGCGGGGTCGCGCCGTCCGTCGTGATGGCGCACCGCTTCCACCTGACCTACGTGTCCGCCGCGGCCGCTCTGGTCAATGGTCAGCTCGTCGAGCGCCCGCACCTGGGCTGGGGAGTGACGGCGCTGGTGGCCTTCGCCGGCGTGGTGATTCCGCTCTACGCCCTTCAGGTCGGTGCCCAACGTACGGCGGCCACGGTCACCATGGCTCTCCTCGCTGCTCAGCCCGGCCTGGCCTACCTCGTCCAGGGCGCTCTCGGCTACCCCCTCGCGGTGCAGGGAACCGTCGCCGTCGTTCTGCTGCTGCTTGCGGCGAGCGCGGTGGCCCATGCCGAGCACCGCCGCCCGCAGGAGCACGGCGTGACGCAGGCCGACCGGACCCCGGCAGCGCAGGAGACCGACGCCCCGGCCTCCACCGGAGTCGCCTGACGACGGCGGGCAGTTGCTCAACTGCTGCCACCTTGGTTGTAGAAGCCCCCCGGCGTGCGAGGAGCTCTTCTACGCTCCCCCCATGGTTGCTGTCATCGAAATGTCGGACGGTGCCCGCTTACCCAGGCGGGGAAGGGTCTCCGTCGCCGCGCGAACCGCTCGCCTGTGCTGGACCGAAGCACGGCCCGCCGTGCAGATTGCCTTCCTGCTGCGGTTCGTGACGGGAACGGCCTTCGCAACGCAGGGCGACCCCCGGCTCCCCCGGATCCTGGCAGGGGCGGCGGCATGGTTGTGCGCGAGCGTCTTCGCCTACCTGTTCAACGGCGTGATGGACGTGGACGAGGACCGCCGGAACCATTCCGAACGCCCCATTGCCCGGGCCGCCCTGCCGCTTCGCCGTGCCGTCGCGGTCACGCTGACCGCGGCGCTGCTCGCCCTGCTGCTGTCCGCCCTGTGCGGCGGACTGATCGGCTGGGTCGTTGCCTTCCTCGCGCTGGGATGGGTGTACTCGGCGCCACCCCTGGCCGCGAAGCAGGCGAGCCTTCCGTGCGCGGTCGTGGTGTTCGGCCTCGGCTGGACGTCCTACGCGGGCGGTGCGGCGGCAGTCGGGAACGGCCTCACCGTTCCCGCCGTCGTGTTCGCCACCGCCATGGCCGCGTGGATGGCCCTGGTCGGTGCCGTGGTGAAGGACTTCAGCGATGCGGAGGGCGACGCCGGAGCGGGAAGGCGCACGCTCGCCGCCACCCGCGGCCTGCACGCCGCCAGGCGCCTCGCGATCGCGGGTGCCCTGGCCGTGGGCGTCGGCGCCCCCGCGGCCGCGGGGGCCTGGGCACCCGCCGTCCTGCCGGGCACCCTCCCGCTGGCGCTCGGCGCAGGGTGGGTGACGGTGCGCTGCCTGCGCGGCAGGCACACCGAGCACCGCGATCGACATGCGCGCCGGGACGCCTACCGGGCGTTCATGATCACGCAGTACACCGCGAACCTTGTCATGCTCGTGACGCTAGTGGGTTCGCGGTGACCCCGGCGCCGCTCCAGCCGGCCGTACGGTCGCGCCCGTGGGGACGGTCATCTCCGCTCCGCGCCCTTCAGAACCGCGTCCATCCGGGACGTCGCCCCGAGTTTGTTGAAGATGTTGTAGAGGTGGCGCTTCACGGTTCCCTCGCTGATGTCCAACTGGGAAGCGATCTGACGATTGGTCAGCGCCAAGGCCACCGCGTCGAGGATCTGACGCTCCCGCGGGGTCAGTTCCTCCGGGGCCTCACCCCTCTCGTCATGCGCCGGCGCGGGGTGGTGCGTCTGCATCTCGGGGGAGTGGGGGGCAGCAGGGGAAAGGATCTGATCGCGCGTCTCTTCGTATCCTTGGCTTCCGGCGTAGAGACGCACCGAACAAGCGGCCCGGAAGGCCGCGTTCACCTGCTGCCAGATCACCGCCCGCTGCGGCGGCGCCGCCGACGCCGCCGCCGCATGGACCGCCGGCTGGAGGGCCGACCACAACAGCTCGGCAGCCCGCACCGATTCGGCGACCGGCACTCTCTGCAGGGCTCGGTTCACACCGAGAAGCCGTGTGTAATCCTCCGCCGCCGTGGTGTCCGGCAGGCCCCCCTGCTCCAGGGTGGCAATGCAATCGTCGATGATCGCCACGGCCTGCCGCCGGCACGACGACCACAGATCCGACCGCTCGGCCAGCATGCTTTCCACCCGCAGCAGACCGGCTTGGTAAGCGTCCAGCACATCGGGTACCGAAGAGCGCAGCGCTGTCGCGGCTCTTTGGCGAGGTTCGCCTTCTTCGGGCTTTTCGCCGGCACGGGGCGCCGAGAGGCCGCCGGTTGTATGGCGCTGCGAACGAGGGCCGAGATGCACACATCCTCCAAATCACGAAGCCCTGTACGGGCGAGGCTCATTGGCGGGCCACGGTCCCCCGCCGGGGCAAGTGCCCCCTGCCGGACTGGTCTTTGGGAAATATATTCAGCCGGTGATCAGGTGGCAATGATCGCGTTCCGCCCCTTGGACACCCCCGGTCCTCGCCCCAGCAGGCCCCTCTCACCAGGCATGACGCCACCGCACAGTGCAGTGGCGGCCGAGCGGCCGTCGCGCACGCTACGCCGGCGACGGCATGCCCGGGTGACTTCGGCATGTCGATGCGGTAGAGCCTCCGGAAAGCCCCACGCGTCGGTCTGAGCTCTTTTCGAGAGGTCGTTTCAGATGATTTGCACCACCTCAAGTGAATCCACTCCGTGACTCATGCGTGTCGTGCGCCGGACCGCATGCGGCGCGCAGGACGAAGGGGTGATCTCTGCCCTCTTGGTAATGAAAAAGGCTTCACCGGATGAGACCGGTAATTCGGACCTCCGGTGAAGCCCGCGGGAAATGCCGATAGCGCAAACCCCGCAAGCTGCTTCTCATTGCGGGGGCGTGCCGCGAGCAAACAGACTTCACCGATGAAAACGACCTCTGAGCGCAGGTTTCATCCCGGCAAATGCGGCACCTTGCCCGGGTGAAACCACCCCGGGTGCTGGGCCGGACGCTCCGGATCATGCGACGATGCCGGTATGAACCACCTGGCCGACTCCCAGTCGCCCTACCTGCTCCAGCACGCCTCCAACCCGGTGGATTGGTGGCCGTGGGGAGAGGCGGCGATGCAAGAGGCAAAGAGGCGCGACGTACCCGTACTGCTGTCGGTCGGCTACTCCGCGTGCCACTGGTGCCACGTGATGGCGCACGAGAGCTTCGAGGACCAGACCACCGCGGACCTGATCAACGAGCATTTCGTGGCGGTCAAGGTCGACCGCGAGGAGCGTCCCGACGTCGACGCCGTGTACATGGAGGCCGTGCAGGCCGCCACGGGGCAGGGCGGCTGGCCGATGACCGTGTTTCTCACCCCCGATGCCGAGCCCTTCTACTTCGGTACCTACTTCCCGCCCGAGCCGCGCCACGGCATGCCGTCCTTCGGGCAGATCCTGGAGGGGGTGCGCAGTGCCTGGGCCGACCGGCGTGACGAGGTCGGCGAGGTGGCCGGCCGGATCGTCGCCGACCTGGCCGGGCGGTCGCTGACCGAGTCGCTGCCCGCGGACCGGCGGCCCCCGCGGCCGGAGGAGCTGCACGGCGCCCTGATGGGGCTGACCCGCGAATTCGACGCGGTGAACGGCGGGTTCGGCGGCGCGCCCAAGTTCCCGCCGTCCATGGTGCTGGAGTTCCTGCTCCGCCACCACGCCCGCACCGGGTCCGCCGGGGCCCTGGAGATGGTGCAGGCGACCTGTGGGGCGATGGCCCGCGGCGGCATCTACGACCAGCTCGGCGGCGGTTTCGCGCGCTATGCGGTGGATGCCACCTGGACCGTGCCGCACTTCGAGAAGATGCTCTACGACAACGCCCTGCTGTGCCGGACCTACGCCCATCTGTGGCGGTCCACCGGCTCGGACCTCGCCCGCCGGATCGCCGTCGAGACCGCCGACTTCATGGTCCGCGAACTCCGCACCGAGCAGGGCGGATTCGCCTCCGCGCTGGACGCCGACAGTGACGACGGCTCGGGCACCGGCAGGCACGTCGAGGGCGCCTACTACGTCTGGACGCCCGAGCAGCTGCGCGCCGTACTGGGCGAGGAGGACGCGGAGTTCGCCGCCGCCCGTTTCGGCGTCACCCGGGAAGGCACCTTCGAGGAGGGCGCCTCGGTCCTCCAACTCCCGGACGCGGACGGCCCGGTGGACGCCGACCGGATGGCCTCCGTCAAGCAGCGGCTGCTCGCGGCGCGGGAGGCGCGGCCGCGCCCCGGCCGGGACGACAAGGTCGTCGCCTCCTGGAACGGGCTGGCCATCGCCGCGCTCGCCGAGACCGGCGCCTACTTCGACCGGCCGGACCTGATCCAGGCCGCCACCGACGCCGCCGACCTGCTGGTCCGCGTCCACATGGACTGGCAGGCCCGGCTGCACCGCACCTCCCGCGACGGCACGCCCGGCGCCAACTCCGGTGTCCTGGAGGACTACGCCGATGTCGCGGAGGGCTTCCTCACCCTGGCCTCGGTCACGGGGGAGGGCGTGTGGGCGGAGTTCGCGGGTTTCTTCCTGGACACCGTGCTGCTCCAGTTCACCACCGAGGACGGTGCGCTCTACGACACCGCGGCCGACGCCGAGGCCCTGATCCGCCGCCCCCAGGACCCGACGGACAACGCGACGCCCTCCGGGTGGACCGCCGCGGCCGGTGCTCTGCTGTCGTATGCGGCGCTGACCGGCAGCGACCTCCACCGGGACGCCGCGGAGCGGGCCCTGGGCATCGTCACCGCGCTGGGCGGCCGGGCCCCGCGCTTCATCGGCTGGGGGCTGGCCGTCGCCGAGGCCGCGCTGGACGGTCCGCGCGAGGTCGCCGTCGTCGGCCCGCAGGGTGATCCGGCCACCACCGCGCTGCACCGCGCCGCGCTGCTCGGCACCGCCCCGGGGGCGGTCGTCGCGCTGGGCGAACCCGGGGTCGACGAGGTGCCGCTCCTGAAGGACCGTCCCCTGGTCGACGGCCTTCCTGCCGCCTATGTCTGCCGTCGCTTCACCTGCGAGCGGCCGACGACGGACCCGGAGGAGCTGACGGAACGGCTCGGCAGGTAGGGGCGCAGGCCCCTGGGGCCGGCGGCGGGTTTGACCTTGACGTGCGCGTCAGGTTCTAGCCTCGGGGCATGACAGAGCGCACACACCGTGAAGTCCGCCTGGCCGCCCGCCCCCAGGGGCCCGTCACCGATGATCTCTTCGAGGTCGTGGAGGTGCCGGTTCCGGAACCCGGGCCCGGACAGGTGCTGGTCCGCAACACCGTGATGGGCGTCGCCGCCGTGATGCGCACGCTGATGGACGAGGCCGGCGTGGTGCCGATGCCCTCCTACGAGATCGGTGAACCGCTGCACGGCGCCGCCCTCGGCGAGGTGGTCGCCGCCGCGCCGGGGACCGACCTGCACCCCGGCGACCTGGTGGAACACCGCCTCGGCTGGCGCGAGTACGCCGTGGTGGACGCCGACCAGGCGCAGCGGCTCGACCCCGGCCTGCTGCCCGACCCGGCGGCATACCTCTCGCAGGGCCCCACCGCCTGGATGGGGGTGGTGCGCGGCGCCGAAGTGCGCCCCGGCGACACCGTCTTCGTCACCGGCGCGGCGGGCGGCGTGGGCTCCCTGGCGGGCCAGATCGCCCGGCTGCGCGGCGCCGCCCGGGTCATCGGCAGCACGGGGTCGCGGGAGAAGGGGGACCGGCTGATCAAGGAATTCGGCTATGACGCGGTGGTGATCCGTGGCGCGGGCCCCATCGAGGAGCAACTGCGCACGGCGGCCCCGGAAGGCATCGACGCGGTCTTCGACAACGTCGGCGGCGAACAACTGCGGGCCGCCCTCGCCCTCGCCAACCGTGGCGCCCGGATCGCCGTCGTCGGCGCGCTCGCCGGCCAGCTCTCCGGGGACGTCGGGGCCACCACGGTCGAGATCGACACCCTCTCGCTGCTCTCCCGCAGCGTCACCCTGCGCGGCGTCGCCCTCTACGATCACCTGGACCTGATCCCCGAGTGGAACCAGCGCTTCGGCGAGGGGCTGCGCGAGGGCACCCTCACCTTCCCGCACACCCGGCTGCAGGGGATCGAGCAGGCGCCGCGGGCCCTGCGCGAGCTGACCGAGGGGCGTCATCTGGGCGCCGTGCTCGTGGAGTTGTGAGGCCGCGGCACCGCGTCGCCGGGCGGCGGGGCGAGGCACCCGCCGCTGTCGGTCGCCGGTTGTAGCCTGCACGAGTGACCACCTTGCTCGGACACCGATCGCTCGTCCAGGAGGCCGCGGCGCTGCGGGCCGGCACGGACGACCCCGTCGCAGCGGCCCGCCGCACCTGCGACCGGATCGACGCCGTCGAGGCGCAGGTGCGGGCCTTCGTGCCGGAGGCGGGGCGGCGTACGCGGCTCCTGGAGGCGGCCCGCCGGCGGGCCGCCGCGGGCCGGGGGGACGCCGCCGACCGGCCCGCCCTCCATGGCGTCCCCGTCGGCATCAAGGACATCGTGCGCGTCGACGGACTGCCCACCCGCGCGGGCTCGGCGCTGCCGCCCGAGGTGCTCGGGGGCCCGCAGGCCGCCGTCGTCGACCGGCTGTGCGCCGCAGGTGCCCTGATCGCGGGCAAGACCGTGACCGCGGAGTTCGCGGTCACCGCCCCCGGGCCGACCCGCAATCCGCACCACCCGGCGCATACGCCCGGTGGTTCGAGCAGCGGGTCGGCGGCCGCGGTCGCCGCCGGGATGGTGCCGCTGGCCATCGGGACGCAGACCGTCGGGTCGATGATCCGGCCCGCCGCGTACTGCGGCGTGGTCGGCTTCAAGCCGACCTACGGGCGGATCCCGCTCGACGGCGTGATCCCCAACGCCACCGGCTTCGACACCCTCGGGTGCTACGCCACGGACGTGGCAGGCGTCGCGCTGGCCGCGTCGGTGCTGGTCGACGGCTGGCGGGCACCGGAAGCGGCGGGGCGGGGAGCCCTCCCGGTGCTGGGCGTGCCGGCCGGCCCCTACCTGGAGCGCGCCGGCGACGAGGCGCTGGGCGCCTTCGCGGCGCAGCAGGAACTGCTGCGGGCCGCCGGATACACCGTCCACGAGGTGCCGGTGATGGACGACTTCGAGCAGATCGTGGAGCAGCTCTTCACGATGAACCGCTACGAGGTCGCCCGCGCCCACGCCGACTGGTTCGCCCGCTTCGGCGACCGCTACCGCCCCGAGACCACCTCGGCCGTCCGGCAGGGGCACGCGATCGGGGACGCCGCCTACGAAGCGGCCCGGGAACGGCGCGCGGCCTTCCGCGCACGGCTCGCCGCGGACGGTGCCGCCGCCGGCATCGACCTGTGGATCGCCCCGTCGGCCACCGGCCCCGCGCCCGCCGACCTCACCACCACGGGCAGCTCGATCATGTGCCTGCCCTGGAGCAACGCCGGCCTGCCGGCCGTCAGCGTGCCCGCCGGCCGGGCCGCGGACGGGCTGCCGCTCGGGCTCCAGCTCGTCGGTGGCCACGGGGCGGACGAGGGCCTGTTGTACGGGGCGGCGGGTATCGAGCGGGTGCTGGACGCCGCCCCTACCCGGCACGAGGACGGCCGCCCCGACCGGGAGCGGCGTGGCTGAACCCGCCGGAGGGGGAGGGGAGATGCGCATCGGGGAAGCCGCCGCGGCCGCCGGGATGACGCCGCGGGCGCTGCGCTACTACGAGCAGCAGGGGCTGGTGACGGCCCGTCGGGCACCGTCCGGCCACCGGGTGTACGACGCGGAGGACATCCGCCGCCTGCGGGCGGTGCGCGAACTGCGGGACGCCGGGCTGACGGTGGGGGACGTGCGGGCGTTCGCGCATCTGCTGCCCACGATGCCGCCCGGTGGGGTGCCGGGCCTCATTCCCCGGGGCGCGGGCGCGGAGCGCTGCTCGGCGGTGGAAGCGGTCGCCCGGCGCCGGCTCGCCGACCTGGATGCCCGTATCGAGCGGCTGTCGCACCTGCGGGCGCGCCTCGCGGCCCGGCTGGGCGAACCGGACGCGACGGCGCCGGAGCCGGCAGCACCGGGGGCACCGGACGGGTCGGCGGGGCCGGCCGCCGTGACCCGCGCCGGGGCGGACAGCGGCCCGATCTTCCGCCTGGACGCGCCCACAGGCACGGCCCCTGCCGCCGGCCCCGGCCCCGGCCCCGTCGCCCGGCTCGGCCTCGGGACCGGACGCAAGCCCGCCCCCGGCCCCCACCCAGCCCCCGGCCTCGACGCCGCCCCCGACATCCCCTGGGCGCCCCGCCCTCAGAGCGTGAGTCCACGCCCCAGGACGTCCATGGCCCGGTGGACCGACGCCTCGGCATCGGTGGTCCGGACGCTCTCGCCCCAGTGGAGCAGCGCCTCTTGGAGCGCGGCCAGGATCACGGCGCTGATCACCCGCAGCTCCAGGTCGTCGGCCGGCCGGCCGGAACGCTCCGCCAGGACGGTGGTGAGCATCGCGGCGTCCCGTGCGGTGCGCTCCGCCGTACGGCCCCGGACGGCGGGGACCTCACGGATCAGCCGGACGCGCTGGACGAGTTCGCCCCGGTCCTGCGCGGTCATCGCGCGCAGCGCCTCGATGCTGACCTGCCGCACCGACTCGATCACCGGCTCGTCCGCGGGGCGGGCCCGGATCCCCGTCTCCAGTACGGAGTCGTACTCGTCCGTGAGCACGATGTCCTCCTTGGCGGGGAAGTAGCGGAAGACGGTGCTCGGGGAGACCTCGGCGGCCTCGGCGATCCGGTCGACGGGGGTCGCGTCGTACCCGTGCTCCTCGAAGAGCCGGTAGGCGGCCCGCCGGATCGCCTGCCGGGTCTGGATCTTCTTCCGCTCCCGCCGCCCGATCGGCGCCCCGGGCGGTGTGCTGGCGGAGATAGCTGCGGCCATGCGCAGCATTGTCGGGCATCGGGCTGCCGGGAGGCCACGGCCGGTTTCGTGCGCGGGACGGGCGGTCCGCGGCCGGCAGACCGGATTGTCAGTGGGGCGTGTCACGCTGTGCGTGACCGTGATGACGTTCGGTGAATGCAGGGGGAGGGTCGGCGCGGGGGAGGGGGCGTCGCGTGGAGGGGTGCCCCGTGCGCCCGGCGTGTGAGACGGGGCCCGGCGCATGAGAGGAAACCCGGAGGGTGGGCGGGGGCCGGTGCGCGGAGGCGTGAAGCGCCGTATGGCCGCGACCTCGGGGTCGCGGCCATACGGCGGGCCCGGGGGCGGGCCCTCGGGGTCGGGGGCTCAGGCGTGCGAATAGGCCACCAGGGAGATGCCGACGTAGTGCACGACGAAGGCCGCCAGGGTGAAGGAGTGGAAGACCTCGTGGAAGCCGAACCAGCGGGGCGAGGGGTTGGGGCGCTTGATCCCGTAGATCACGCCGCCCGCGCTGTAGAGCAGCCCGCCGACGATGACCAGTACCAGGACGGCGACACCGCCGGTGTGCAGGAAGTCGGGCAGGAAGAAGACCGCGGCCCAGCCCATGGCGATGTAGCAGGGGGTGTAGAGCCAGCGCGGGGCGCCGACCCAGAAGACCCGGAAGAGGATCCCGGCCAGTGCGGCCGCCCAGACCGCCCAGAGCAGTGCCTGGCCGCGGGAGCCGGGCATGAGCAGCATCGTCAGCGGCGTATAGGTGCCCGCGATGATCAGGAAGATGTTGGCGTGGTCGAGCCGGCGCAGCACGCCGTCGGCCCGCGGCCCCCAATTGCCCCGGTGGTAGAGCGCGCTGACGCCGAAGAGCAGGCAGGCGGTCATGGTGTAGATCGCGCAGGCCAGGCGGCCGCGGGGGCTGTCGGCGAGGGCGGTGAGTATGACGCCGGAAAGCAGGGCGGCGGGGAACATTCCGGCGTGCAGCCAGCCGCGCAGTTTGGGCTTGAGGGGCGCGGCCGCGGCGGCGACAGCCGCGGCCGCGGGCGGCGCGGAGGAGGGCTGGCTCTCGGCGGCGTCAGGCGCGGAAGTCATGGTCGTCATGCTACCTACGCGACCGTAAGTTACGGATTCATGCCGAAGTGGTGACGGTCACGAAGGTGCCCTCTGGACAGAACTCTATCCGGGTCGGATGATCAAATGAGTGCGGTCGGCACCGGATGAGCGGTCACGAAGCATCCGGGTCGCGGCCCCCAAGGGGCAGACAAACAAAAGAAGCGGGTTTTCCGGCAAACCGGGCATAAATCCGTCCACACCCTCATCTAGGAGCGATCGTGGCGCGCGACAACGCGGCTCCCTCTGCCCATCCGACCCGTCACCAGGACCTCATCTCCTGGGTCGACGAGATCGCAGCACTCACCCAGCCCGACCGGGTCGTCTGGTGTGACGGCTCGGAGGCGGAGTACGAGCGTCTGTGCGAGGAGCTCGTCGACAAGGGCACGTTCAAGAAGCTCGACCCGATCAAGCGCCCCAACTCGTACTACGCGGCCTCCGACCCCTCGGACGTGGCGCGGGTCGAGGACCGCACCTTCATCTGCTCCGAGAAGGAGGAGGACGCCGGGCCGACCAACCACTGGAAGGCCCCCGCCGAGATGCGGGAGATCTTCGCCGGCGAGAAGGGCATCTTCCGCGGTTCGATGCGCGGCCGGACGATGTACGTCGTCCCGTTCTGTATGGGCCCGCTGGGCTCCTCGCTCTCCGCGATCGGCGTGGAGATCACCGACTCCGCCTACGTCGCGGTCTCGATGCGCACCATGACGCGCATGGGACAGCCGGTGCTCGACGAGCTCGGCGAGGACGGCTTCTTCGTCAAGGCGGTGCACACCCTCGGCGCCCCGCTGGCCGAGGGCGAGGCCGACGTGCCGTGGCCGTGCAACTCCACCAAGTACATCTCGCACTTCCCCGAGGACCGCGAGATCTGGTCCTACGGCTCGGGCTACGGCGGCAACGCCCTGCTCGGCAAGAAGTGCTACGCGCTGCGCATCGCCTCCGTCATGGCGCGTGACGAGGGCTGGCTCGCCGAGCACATGCTGATCCTCAAGCTGACCCCGCCGCAGGGCGAGGCCAAATACGTCGCCGCCGCCTTCCCGAGCGCCTGCGGGAAGACCAACCTCGCGATGCTGGAGCCCACGATCTCCGGCTGGACGGTCGAGACCATCGGCGACGACATCGCGTGGATGCGCTTCGGTGAGGACGGCCGTCTCTACGCCATCAACCCGGAGGCCGGATTCTTCGGCGTCGCGCCCGGCACCGGTGAGCACACCAACGCCAACGCCATGAAGACGATGTGGGGCAACTCCGTATTCACCAACGTCGCGTTGACCGATGACGGCGACGTGTGGTGGGAGGGCATGACCGAGGAGAAGCCCGCGCACCTCACGGACTGGAAGGGCAACGACTGGACCCCGGAGTCCGGGACCCCGGCGGCCCACCCCAACGCCCGCTTCACCGTCCCGGCCGGCCAGTGCCCGATCATCGCGCCCGAGTGGGAGGACCCCAAGGGCGTGCCGATCTCGGCGATCCTCTTCGGCGGCCGTCGCGCCAGCGCCGTACCGCTGGTGACCGAGTCGCTGACCTGGCAGCACGGCGTCTTCCTCGGCGCCAACGTCGCCAGCGAGAAGACCGCCGCGGCCGAGGGCAAGGTCGGCGAGCTGCGCCGCGACCCGTTCGCCATGCTGCCGTTCTGCGGCTACAACATGGGCGACTACATGGGGCACTGGGTCAAGGTCGGTGCGGACAAGGACCAGTCCAAGCTGCCGAAGATCTACTACGTCAACTGGTTCCGCAAGGACGACAAGGGCCGCTTCGTCTGGCCCGGCTTCGGCGAGAACGGCCGGGTGCTCAAGTGGATCGTCGAGCGGCTGGACGGCAAGGCCGAGGGCGTCGAGACGCCGATCGGTGTGCTGCCCACGAAGGCGGCGCTGGACACCGAGGGCCTGGACCTCGACGACGCCGACCTCGACTTCCTGCTGACCGTCGACAAGGACGTGTGGCGCGAGGAGGCGGCGCTGATCCCCGAGCACCTCAACACCTTCGGTGACCACACGCCGAAGGAGCTGTGGGACGAGTACCGCGCTCTGGTCCAGCGGCTCGGCTGACCGCCGCACCGCTCACCGCCCGGCCGGGGCCCCGCACCTTCGGGTGCGGGGCCCCGGCTCGTTTGCGTGCGGGCCCCGGCTCGTTCACCCTCCGCAGTGCGGAAGCCGGGCCGCCCCGTTGGGCCGGTGGAGTGATGCCGGGCCCTCGCCGGAGGAGTGCGGGCCGGCCGCGGGCCTCACGCCGTGGCGAGATCCCGCAGCGGTGCGGCGTGTGCCTCCATCCGCTCCGCGGCCAGGGCCATCGCCGCCGCGTCACCGCGGGACGTGGCGACCGCCAGGGCGTTGCCGGCGAGGGTGTGGGCGCGCTGCTGCAGGGCGCCGGCCCGGGACGGGCCGGCGTCGTCGGAGGGCTCGGCGCGCAGCGGATAGTGGCCGCCGCTCAGCCGCGCGACCTGCTCGGCGATGCGCTCGGCGGCGGCGGCGAGTGCGGCGCCGTCCGGTGCGGCCCCGCGGGCTGCGCCGCCGTCCTCCCGCGTCGCCAGGGCGTGCAGCTCGTCGGTGACGGTGAGCAGCGCGGTGAGCTGTCCGGCGAGCCGGATGTCCAGCTCCTCCTCGCGGGAGCGGTGCGGGACCTCCGGGGCGGCGGCCATGGTGTGGACCGACTTGGTGCGGATCGGTTCGTACATGGGACGGCCTCCTGAGAACGTCTAGGAGACCATCCTAGCTTGGACACTGTCTAAAGTTATGGCTCGTACAGAAAACGGCTCCGGGTCAGTACTGTCCGTAGCCGTCGAGGAAGGAGCCGATCCGGGTGACGGCGTCCGTCAGATCGTCCTTGCTGGGCAGCGTGACCAGGCGGAAGTGGTCCGGCTCCGGCCAGTTGAAGCCGGTGCCGTGCACGATCATGATCTTCTCGGCGCGCAGCAGGTCGAGCACCATCCGGCGGTCGTCCTTGACCTTGTAGACGTGGGGGTCGAGCCGCGGGAAGGCGTAGAGCGCGCCCTTCGGCTTGACGCAGCTGACGCCGGGGATCTGGGTCAGCAGCTCGTACGCGGTGTCGCGCTGCTCCAGCAGCCGGCCGCCGGGCAGCACCAGTTCGTTGATCGACTGGCGGCCGCCGAGGGCCGTGGCGACCGCGTGCTGGGCCGGCATGTTGGCGCACAGCCGCATGTTGGCGAGGATCGTCAGGCCCTCGATGTACGAGGCGGCGTGCGCCTTCGGGCCGCAGACCGCCATCCAGCCGCTGCGGTAGCCCGCCACCCGGTACGACTTCGACAGGCCGTTGAAGGTCAGCGTCAGCAGGTCGGGGGCGAGCGAGGCGAAGGGGGTGTGGGTGACGCCGTCGTAGAGGATCTTGTCGTAGATCTCGTCGGCGCAGACGATCAGGTTGTGCCGCCGGGCGATCTCCGCGATGCCCTGCAGCAGCGTGTCGTCGTACACCGCACCCGTGGGGTTGTTGGGGTTGATGACGACGATGGCCTTGGTGCGGTCGGTGACCTTGCGCTCGATGTCGGCGAGGTCCGGCATCCAGTCCGCCTGCTCGTCGCAGCGGTAGTGCACGGCGGTGCCGCCGGAGAGGGAGACCGACGCCGTCCACAGCGGGTAGTCCGGGGCCGGCACCAGCACCTCGTCGCCGTCGTCCAGCAGCGCCTGCATGGACATCTGGATGAGCTCGGAGACGCCGTTGCCCAGGTAGATGTCGTCGACGGAGAGGTCGATGCCCTTGGTCTGGTAGTGCTGCATCACCGCCCGGCGGGCGGAGAGCAGGCCCTTCGCGTCGCCGTAGCCGTGTGCCGTGCCGACCGAGCGGAGGATGTCCTCCAGGATCTCGGGCGGGCACTCGAAGCCGAACGCCGCCGGGTTGCCGGTGTTGAGCTTGAGGATGCGGTGACCCGCCGCCTCCAGCCGCATGGCCTCCTCGAGCACCGGGCCACGGATTTCGTAGCAGACGTTGGCGAGCTTCGTTGACTGGATCACCTGCATGTCCGCCACCTTACGGGCGCGTTTCGGACCCTGCCCGGTGTTTTTCCCCACGTCCGTCAGCGGACGGTGTGGGGTGTGTCACGCGTAGTGACGCTCCGTGGTCCGCGGCCGGGTTACCGCTCGCGGGGCGCCGCTGATTCCGCGGGCGCAGGCGCGGCTCGGTACGCTCCGGGCGCATGGTCACCTCGGCGCACTTACCCCCGCCCGCCGTCCCCTCGGCCGCGGCGCCCGCCCCCTCGTCGCGCGGCCCCTTCGCGCTGCTCAACGACGAACCGGTGGCCGGGCCCGGCGACGATCTGCTCGGCGCCGGCCGGGCCGCCCGCCAGCTCGCCGGGCTGCTGGTCGCCTCCCGCGGCTCCACCCCGTTCACGCTGGCCGTCGACGCCGGCTGGGGCATGGGCAAGAGCAGCCTGATGCGGCTGGGCGGTGACCCGTTTCCTGCGCGAGCACGACCTGCCGGAAGGGGCCGTGGAGCGGCGGGGCGAGGTGCTCGGCCGGCTGGAGCGCCAACTGCCCAGTGGATTCCCCGACATGGTGGCCGACCAGGAGTTCACCTCGCTGATCGACGGCCTGGTGGCGCTGCCCCGGTCCGGGGAGTTGCTGCTCCGGCTGCGCGAGGGGGCCGCGCTCCCGGCGGCGGTGCGGCCGGAGCCCGTCGCGTACTCCGCGCCGCCCCGGCCCGGGTGCCGTCATCGGCCCGGGGCGCGGCGCGGACCGCGGCCTCCCGCGCGGACGGCGCGCTGTTGCGGGGTGTGGCGTCTCGTGCGGATCGCGGCCGGGCGGGCGCACCGCTGCCATGGCAAGGGTCACACAGCGACGAAAGTCCCGAAATCCCCACAAACAGGGAAGCTGACATCCGGCATATCGGCGCATTCCGCCCCGGGTGTGGCGCTGGTTCGCGATCGCGGCATCCCGCTCGGGGGGCACCGTTTGAATGATGAAAAGAGCGGGGCGCTAGCATATGAGCACCGCCTAGCTCGAAAGATAAGCCTGTGACTGTCAATGACGACTCGTTCACCAACTGGAAGAACCGCGAGGAGATCGCGGAGTCGATGATCCCGATCATCGGGAAGCTGCACCGCGAGCAGGACGTGACGGTCCTGCTGCACAGCCGCTCCTTGGTGAACAAGTCGGTGGTCAGCATCCTCAAGACCCATCGGTTCGCCCGGCAGATCGCCGGTGTGGAACTCTCGGTCACCGAGACGCTGCCGTTCCTGCAGGCACTCACCTCGCTCGATCTCGGCCCGTCCCAGATCGACATCGCCCTGCTCGCCGAGGCGTACCGCACCGACGACCGCGGTCTGTCGGTGGCGGAGTTCACCGCCGAGGCCGTCGCCGGCGCCACCGGTGCCGACAAGATCGAGCGCCGCGAGCCGCGCGATGTCGTCCTCTACGGCTTCGGCCGCATCGGCCGCCTCGTCGCCCGTCTGCTGATCGAGAAGACCGGTTCCGGCAACGGCCTGCGGCTGCGCGCCATCGTCGTCCGCCAGGGCGGCGACCAGGACATCGTCAAGCGCGCCTCGCTGCTGCGCCGCGACTCCATCCACGGGCAGTTCCAGGGCACGATCACCGTTGACGAGGCGAACAGCACGATCATCGCCAACGGCAACGAGATCAAGGTGATCTACGCCAACGACCCCTCCGAGGTCGACTACACGGCGTACGGCATCAAGGACGCCATCCTCATCGACAACACCGGCAAGTGGCGCGACCGCGCCGGCCTGTCGAAGCACCTGCGCCCCGGCATCGACAAGGTCGTCCTGACCGCGCCGGGCAAGGGCGACGTCCCCAACATCGTGCACGGCGTCAACCACGACACGATCAAGCCGGACGAGCAGATCCTGTCCTGCGCCTCCTGCACCACCAACGCGATCGTCCCGCCGCTGAAGGCGATGGCGGACGAGTACGGCGTGCTGCGCGGCCACGTGGAGACCGTCCACTCGTTCACCAACGACCAGAACCTGCTGGACAACTACCACAAGGCCGACCGCCGCGGCCGCTCCGCGCCGCTCAACATGGTGATCACCGAGACCGGTGCCGCCTCGGCCGTCGCCAAGGCGCTGCCCGAGCTCACGGCCCCGATCACCGGCAGCTCGATCCGGGTCCCGGTCCCGGACGTGTCGATCGCGATCCTCAGCCTGCGGCTCGGCCGGGAGACCAGCCGCGAGGAGGTCCTCGACCACCTCCGCGCCGTGTCGCTGACCTCGCCGCTCAAGCGCCAGATCGACTTCACCACCGCGCCCGACGCGGTGTCGAGCGACTTCATGGGCTCGCGGCACGCCTCGATCGTCGACGCGGGCGCGACCAAGGTCGACGGCGACAACGCGATCCTCTACCTCTGGTACGACAACGAGTTCGGCTACTCCTGCCAGGTCATCCGGGTCGTCCAGCACGTCTCCGGCGTGGAGTACCCGACCTACCCGGCTCCGGAGGCCTGAGCCCGGGAACCGCTCGGTCCGCCGGCCCTTCCACCGCCCCCCGGCTGTGGGAGGGCCGGCGTCGAACTGCGCCCGTCCGGTCAGCACATGCTGCCCTTTCGTACCTTGCCCCGGTGATCCCCCGGCACGTATCCAGAAAGGGTCGACGAACTCGCGCCGGAAGAGGGACCCCTGTGCACCATCACGAGCAGGCCGGACATGCCGCAGCGGGCAGCGGCCGTACCCCGGTACACAAGCCCGCATCCGCCCCGCCCGAACCGCCGCGTGGCCTGCTCGGCCTGCGGGCCGGCGCGGGCAACGCCGCGGTCGTCCAGCTGCTCCGTCAGGCCGGCCACCCGTGGTCCCAGGAGCAGCATCAGCACGGCGCCGGGTGCGGCCACCGGCACGCCGGGCCGGAGCCGGCACCGCAGCCCGCGGTGCAGCGCTCCGCCGTCCACGAGGTGCTGCGCACGCCCGGCCGGCCGCTGGACGACGCCACCCGGGCCGACATGGAGGCGCGGCTGGGCGCGGACTTCTCCGACGTCCGTATCCACAACGACGCCGCCGCCAGGGCCTCGGCCGCCGAAGTCGGTGCCCACGCCTACACCAGCGGCCCTCACGTCGTCATCGGTGACGGCGGTGCGGACAAGCACACCCTGGCCCACGAACTCACCCATGTCATCCAGCAGCGCCAGGGCCCCGTCGCCGGTGCCGACAACGGCAGCGGACTGAAGGTCTCCGACCCGTCCGACCGCTTCGAGCGCGAAGCCGAGGCGAACGCCGCCCGGGCCATGGCCGCCGGCCCCCCGGCCGCTCAGAGCCTGCAACGCCGCGAGGCGCCCGCTACCGCGCAGGGCGCCCGCCTGGCGGTGCAGCGCGCCTACGACCACGACAACCCGGCGAACCCGCAGAACGTCATGACCACCGAGCACTGGGAACGCCGGGCGGGGGTCATGGGCGCCGACGGCAAGGCCACCAAGGACATGGCCACCGCCAAGGTGAGCCTCACCAACGCGGCCAAGAAGAACAAGAAGGCCAAGGCGGGGAAGGGGCGGACGATGGAGGAGATCGTCGCGACCGTCGGCCCGGACCTCCTGCGCCAGCTGCAGAGCAAGCCGGAGACGGCGGGGAAGCTGGAGCTGTACCGGGCCATGAGCCTCGAAGAGGCGATCGGCATCACGGAGTACTGGGGCAGTTCCGCACAGGCCGCCGCCCTGCAGTACGTGGCGGACGGCGGGGGCTCGGCCAAGGGGTTCAAGACCGAGCACAAGGGCATGACCATCGGTGCCCACCTCGGCGACCGGGCCCAGGCCGACGCGTACCACGGCATGGGCGGCGAGGCGTATCAGGTCATGCTGAAGTTCACGCTGAAGCCCGGTGCGCACGAACTCCTCTTCCAGCCGCAGCACATGGCCCTCGGGCCCTCCTACAACAGCGAGTTGATCCGCAGCGCCCAGGGCGGCGACTATCAGAACGCCAATGCGAACGAGGGCGCGCTGCCCGGCTACATCGGGGTGAAGGCGGAGGAGAACGAGCCGTTCAGCATCGCCGTCGCGCAGGGGGCCAAGAGCAAGAAGGGCCGGGAAGCCGGACCGAGCCAGCTGCTGTTCCAGTTGTTCGTCGCGGACGTGAGCGTCGTGGGCAACAAGTCGGGGACACCCCTGGCGGGCGAGGCGGCCGCAGCGGCCGTGTAACGCCAACCTCCGCGGCCCGGCGGCGCCTTGGCCCGACCTCCGACCCAGGCCCTAGCCCGGGCCGCGCCCCGTCGCCGTCCGCCGTACCGCCCGCCCTGCCAGGACATCCGTCCGCCGGCCGTCCTCCATCACGAACCGGCCGTCGATCAGCACATGCGGGATGCCGGTGGGCAGGGTGCGGGGGGCGTCGAAGGTGGATCCGGCGGCGACCGTCTCCGGGTCGAAGAGGACGAGGTCGGCGCGGTGGCCCGCACGGACGAGGCCGCGGTCGGGGAGCCGCAGGCGCGCGGCCGGGCGGCCGGTCAGATGGGCCACGCACTCCTCCAGCGACAGCACCCCCAGCTCACGGACGTACCGGCCGAGGTACTGGGGGAAGGTCCCGTAGGCGCGCGGATGCGGCTTGTGGCCCTGGAGGATGCCGTCGCTGCCACCGGTGTGGACCCGGTGGCGCATGATCCGGCGGACGTTGTCCTCGTGGCCGACGTGCTGCAGGATCGTCGGGCCCAGGCGGTCGTCGGTCAGCAGACGCCGGGCGGTCGCCCACGGCTCCTCGCCGCGCTCCGCCGCGCTGCGGGCGACGGTCTTGCCGACGTAGCCGGACAGCGCGGGGTCCGCGACCCCGGAGATCTCGATGGTGTCCCATGCGATGGGCACCCCGTGGCAGCCGTCGGCGCCCTCGACCTCCATGACCCGGCGGATGCGCTCGGCCGTCGTCTCGTCGCGCAGACGGGCGAGGATCGCCTCCGGGCCGCCCTCGCTCGCCCAGCTCGGCAGCATCGCGACCAGGGTCGTGCAGCCGGGGGTGTAGGGGTACGTGTCGAGGGTGAGGTCGGCGCCGGCGTCCAGCGCGCCGTCCAGGAGCGCGAGCAGCTCGGGCGCACGGCCCTCGTTGACGCCGAAGTTCATGGTGGCGTGCGCCAGGTGCAGCGCACAGCCGGCCTCGCGGGTGAGCGCCACCATCTCCTCGTACGCCTGGAGGGCGCCGGCGCCGTAGGAGCGGTGGTGCGGGCAGTAGTAGCCGTCGTAGCGGGCCACCACCCGGCACAGTTCGGTCAGTTCCGCGTCGGAGGCGTACATCCCCGGGGTGTAGGTCAGTCCCGAGGACAGCCCCACCGCGCCCTGCTCCAGGCCCTCGGCGACCAGCTGCTTCATCCGCGCCAGCTCGTCGGCGGTGGCGGGCCGGTCGTCCCAGCCGAGGGCCAGCATCCGCACGGTGCCCTGCGGGACGAGGTAGGCGGCGTTGACGGCGATGCCCTGGCCGTCGAAGCCGTGGTCGAGGCGGTCGAGGTAGCCGCCGACGGTGCGCCAGGTGAAGTCGACGGAGGTGTCGCCGGGGCCGCCGCCGTTCCAGCCGGTGATCTGGGTGCGGACCTCGGCGAGGGTCCGGTCGTCGACCGGCGCGTACGACAGGCCGTCCTGGCCGAGGACTTCGAGGGTGACGCCCTGGGCGGCCTTCGCCTCGTGCGCCGGGTCGCGCAGCAGCGCGAGGTCGCTGTGCGCATGCATGTCGATGAAGCCGGGGGAGAGGGCGAGGCCGTGGCCGTCCACCACGCGGGCGGCGCCCGGGCGCGGGCCGCCGTCGGTCTCGCGGTGGATCACGGCGATCCGGCCGCCGGCCAGGGCGACATCGGCGCGGTAGGACGGACCGCCGGACCCGTCGAGGACGCGGACGTCGCGGAGCACGGTGTCCATGGCTGGGACTGCCTTTCTCGGTGCCTTCGGGCCGTCGGGCGGTGCCCTGGGCCCGGGGCCCGTGCGGGCCCCGGGCGGGGGACCGGCGGGGCGCGCCGCGGGGGGCCGGCACGCACCGCCGGGGTCGGGGAGGGGGCAGGTGATCCCGGCCCCGGGCCTTCTAGAAGAAGGTGCGGAGGTAGTCGGTGACCGTGCCGTCCTGCTCGACCAGCGGGATCAGCTGCCACTTGTCGAAGGACGTGCAGGGGTGGGACAGGCCCAGCCCGACCCAGTCGCCGACCTCCAGGTCGCCGGCCCGCTCGGTGGCGACCCAGGCGTGCTGGTCGGACAGGCCGGTGACGGTGACGCCGTCCGCCGGGCGCAGGGTGCCGTCCCGGCCGGACCGTACGACCTGGGCCTGCGGCAGATGCAGGTCGTACGCCGCATCGCGCTTGCCCGCGTTGAGGAACGCCTGCTCGGGCGTGGGGCGGGAGACGACCTGCGCCCAGAGGCGGAAGGCGGGTCGCAGGGCACCCTCCTCCGGGATGCGGTGGAAGGGGGTGACCGTGCTGTAGTGGCCGTCGTCGTGCGAGACGTACGCGCCCGAGCGCAGCAGCTTGAGGACCGGGGCGGACAGTTCGGGGACCTCGGCGAAGACCTCGGCCACCGCGTCGAACCAGGCGCTGCCGCCGGCGCTGAGGACGATCTGGTCGAGGTCGGCGAACCGGCCCGACGCGTCGAACTCCACGGCCAGGGCGACCAGCCGGCGCAGCCAGGCGGTCACCCGCTCGGGGGTGGCGTCGGGCACCTCGCCCTCGTAGCCGGCGACGCCCACCAGGCGGAGGGTGTCCACGCCCGCGATGGCGTCGGCGAGTTCCAGGCACTCGGCCTCGGTCCGCACGCCGGTACGGGCGCCCTCGCCCGCGCCCAGCTCGACGACGACGTCCACGGGACGGGTGGCGCCGGCCTCGCGCAGCGCGGTGTCCATCAGCTCGATGCCGCGCAGCGAGTCGACGTAGCACACGAAGCGGAAGCCGGGGTCGGCGGCGAGCTCGGCGGCCAGCCAGCGCAGCGCGGCCGCGTCCACGAGCTCGTTGGCCAGGAAGATCCGGTCGATGCCGAAACGGCGGTAGACGCGGACCTGGTGGGGGACGGCGGCGGTGATGCCCCAGGCGCCGTGTGCCAGCTGCCGGGCGAAGAGCTGCGGCGCCATGCAGGTCTTGCCGTGCGGGGCGAAGGCCAGGCCGTGCCGCTCGGTGTAGGTCTCCATCAGGGCCAGGTTGTGGGCGACGGACTCGGCGGAGAGGGCGAGGACGGGGGTGGTGAAGCCGTCCCGGAAGAGGTTGCGGCGCTCGGCGGCGAGCTCGCCGACGGTCCGGCCCTCGGCGTCCGGGGGAAGCGCCTTGAAGCGGTGATCGACCCGCTCGCCGGCAAGTTCCTCGAGTCCCTGCGCGAGCCGTTCGCCGGCCATGGGGCCTCCTCAAAAGTCTTCGTTGCACTGTCTGCAACACTCATTGCGCATATCGCTGACCGCTGTCTAACATCCGAGCCATCGCCCGGTCAACGGTGCGCAACGCGGCCGCAAGCGGCGGGAAACGGCCCGCACGCCGCGCCGCACGGGGCCGGAATCCCGTGCCGCACCCGGCCCGCACCCCGCGCGCCACCCCGGTCCGGGCAGGCACCACAGCGAAGGAGCGGAACCGATCGTGACCAGGCCCTCGAACGCCGGCGGCACCCCCGCCCGGGACGGCACACCCGCCCCGGACGTCGACGTCGTCTGTCTCGGCGAGTCCATGGTCACCTTCCTGCCGACCCGGCCCGGCCGACTCGCCGACGTACCGTCCTTCGACCGCGCCATCGGCGGCGCCGAGTCCAACGTCGCCTGCACCCTCGCCCGCACCGGCCACACCGCGCGCTGGATCTCCCGGGTCGGCGCCGACGGCTTCGGGGACCACCTGCTGGCCGCCATCGCCGACTGCGGCGTCGACGTCACCCATGTCCGGCGCGACCCGCTGCGCCCCACCGGCATCTACTTCCGCACCGCGGGCGACCGCGCCGGCGACACCCACGAGGTCGCCTACTACCGCGCCGGCTCCGCCGCCTCCGCCATGACGGCCGCGCACCTGGACCCCGACGCGATCCGCTCCGGCCGGATCCTGCACCTGTCCGGCATCACGGCGGCGCTCTCCGCGGACTGCCTCGGCCTGATGCGCGAGCTGACCGCCCGCCGCCCCGGCCGCCCGCTGCTCTCCTTCGACGTCAACTACCGGCCGGGGCTGTGGCGTGAGCCGTCACGGGCACAGGCGCTGCTCGACCTGGCCCGGGGCGCCGACCTGGTCTTCGTCGGCGACGACGAGGCCCGGGACGCCTGGGGCCTGCACGGGGCGCAGGCCATCAGCGACGCGCTGCCGGAACCGGCCCTCCTGGTCGTCAAGCAGGGCAGGCGCGGCGCCACCGTGTTCCAGCGCACCACCGCGACGGGCGAGCGCGGCGGCGACACGGCCGGCGAGCGCGGCGGCCCCGCCACCTTCGTCCCCTCCCTCGACGTCGACCTCGTGGCGGCCACCGGCGCCGGCGACGCCTTCGCCGCCGGGTTCCTCTCCGCCACCCTGCGCGGCCTGCCGGTGCGCACCCGCATCCGCCACGGCCATCTGTGGGCCGCCGCCGCCCTCACCGTCCCCGGCGACCTCGCCGCCCCGCCCGGCCGCGCCCACGCCGACCGCCTGGCGGACCTCGACGACGCGGCCTGGGGGAGACTGCACCTCGGCCCCGGCTGGACCGAAGCCGGCGCCTGCGGCCACCGGGCCGACGAGGAGGTACGGACACCGTGAACGAGCGACGCGAGACAGCCCTCGACGAGAGGCGCACCCCCGACGACGGGCGAAGCGGGGCACGCGCATGAGCCAGACCGTCGACCGCGCGCTGAGCATCCTGCCGCTGCTCGCCGAGGGGCCCGCCGACCTCGGGCAGGTCGCCGACCGCCTCGGCGTCCACAAGTCCACGGCCCTCCGCCTGCTGCGCACCCTCCACGAACACGGCCTCGTCTACCGCCAGTCCGACCAGCGCTACCGCCTCGGCGCCCGGCTCTTCAACCTCGCCCAGCAGGCCGTCGAGAACCTCGACGTCCGCGAGATCGCCCACCCCCACCTCGTCGAACTCAACGAGAAGTGCGGCCACACCGTCCACCTGGCCGTCCACGAGGAGAACGAGGTCCTCTACATCGACAAGGTCGAGAGCCGCTACCCGGTACGGATGTACTCCCGGATCGGCAAGCCCGTCGCGATCACCGTCGCCGCGGTCGCCAAGCTGCTCCTCGCCGACCTGCCCGAACCCGAGCGCCGCGCCCTCGCGGAGAAGCTCGACTACCCCCTCTACACGTCCCGTTCGACGCCCCACGCCACGGCCTTCCTCGCCGAACTGGCCAAGGTCCGCGAACAGGGCTGGGCCACCGACCTCGGTGGCCACGAGGAGTCCATCAACTGCGTCGCGGCACCCATCCGCGGCGCGGACGGCCGCCTGGTCGCCGCCATGTCGGTCTCCGCGCCGAATGTCGTCGTCACCGCCGAGGAACTCCTCACACTGCTCCCGCTGGTACGCCGCACCGCCGACACCATCAGCCGGGAGTACTCCGGAACCGCCATTCCCCAGTAACCACTGGTCCCGTACAGGAAGCCTGAACACCATGACCGAGAAGATCGCGCTCACCCCGGCCACCCACACCACTCCGCCCGCGAAGTTCTCCCACGGCGTCAAGAAGGGCAACATCCTCCAGGTCGCGGGCCAGGTCGGCTTCCTCCCCGCCGTCGAGGGCCAGGCCCCCACCCCGGCCGGCCCCACCCTGCGCGAGCAGACCCTGCAGACCCTCGCCAACGTCCAGGCCATCCTCGAAGAGGGCGGCGCGAGCTGGGACGACGCGATGATGATCCGCGTCTACCTCACCGACGTGGACCACTTCGCCGAGATGAACGCGATCTACAACGCCTACTTCGAGGAGCAGGGCCTCAAGGAGGCCCCCGCGGCCCGCACCACCGTCTACGTCGGGCTGCCCAAGGGCCTGCTCATCGAGATCGACGCCCTCGCCGTCCTGAGCTGAGGCCGAAGAACCCTTGCTCCGCCTGCCGTTAGCGCCACCCCGAGCGCACTGTTCGCCGCACGGCACGGCGCCCCGTACCGACGGGGCGCCGTGCCGCGGTCCCCCCTGCCTGGAGATGCCTTCCAGGGGACTTTCCGGACCTCCCGGGACCCGCCCCTGCCTGACAACGGAGTCACCCCATGTTCCTCGCCGCCACGCCCGCCACCCCGCCACCACCACCCCATACGGGTGGACTGCCCGCCCTCATACCGGGCACCGCGGGGCTCCTCACGGTCGCCGCCCTGGGCATCGCCCTGCTCCTCGTCCTGATCATCAAGGTCCGGCTGCAGCCGTTCGTCGCGCTGCTGACGGTCTCCATCGCGGTGGGCCTGGCCGCCGGCCTCTCCGTCACCGAACTCTTCGGCACGGTCCAGAAATCCGACGCCGTCTCGATGATCGAGACCGGTATGGGCGGCATCCTCGGCCACGTCGCCATCATCATCGGCCTGGGCACCATGCTCGGCGCGATCCTGGAGGTCTCCGGCGGCGCCGAGGTCCTGAGCTCCCGGCTGCTGCGGCTCTTCGGCGAGAAGCGCGAACCGCTCGCCATGGGACTCACCGGCCTGATCTTCGGCATCCCCGTCTTCTTCGACGTCGGCATCTTCGTCCTCGCGCCGATCGTCTACGCCGCCGCCAAGCGCAGTGGAAAGTCGGTCCTCCTCTACTGCATGCCGCTGCTGGCGGGCCTGTCCATGACCCACGCCTTCCTGCCGCCGCACCCCGGACCGGTCGCCGCCGCCGGCCTCTTCAAGGTCGACCTCGGCTGGATCATCCTCATGGGCATCCTCTGCGGCATCCCGGCAGTCCTCGCCGCCTGGGGCTACGCGGCCTGGATCGGCAAGCGCCTCTTCGTCCCCGTCCCCCAGGACATGGTCGAGGCGGCGGACGAGGCCAAGGCCGCGGTCACCGCGGAGAAGGCGGCGGCCGGCGGCACGCCCGACGAGGCACCGGTTCCCCTGGCCACCGTCCTCACCATCATCGGCACCCCGCTGCTCCTCATCCTCCTGGCGACCTTCTCCTCCATCGCCCTGGCCCCCTCCACCGGCCGCTCGGTGATCGAGTTCTTCGGCCACCCCTTCGTCGCCCTGACCCTCGCCCTGCTGATGTCGTACTACCTGCTGGGCATCCGCCGCGGCTGGTCCCGCAAGTCCCTGGAGACGGTCTCCACCGCCTCGCTCAAGCCGGTCGGCAACATCATCCTGGTCGTCGGCGCCGGCGGTATTTTCGGCGCGGTCCTCAAGGGCAGCGGGGTGGCCACGGCCCTCTCCGACACCTTCCACAACGTCGGCCTCCCGGTCATCGTCCTCGCCTACCTCCTCTCCCTCGTCCTGCGCGTCGCCCAGGGCTCGGCCACGGTCGCCATCGTCACCACGGCCGGCATCGTCGTCCCCCTCGTCGAGGGCCAGGGCATGTCCCAGGCCCACCTCGCGCTGATCATCATGGCGATCTCGGCCGGCTCGATCTTCGCTTCGCATGTGAACGACGGCGGGTTTTGGATGGTCTCCAAGTACTTCGGGATCACGGAACGCGACACCCTCAAGTCCTGGACGGTGCTGGAGTCCGTCCTCTCGGTGGCCGGATTCGCGGTGGCGGCGCTGGTGAGCCTGGTCGTGTAGGCCCCGGTGGGCGGCTCCCGCCTTCGTACGTACGCCGTTGGGGCGCCCGGCACCGGGTGCCCCAACGGCATCACGCCGCGCGCCCGTACGCCCGTGCCCCCTCGCGCGGCAGCACCGCCCACAACCGCGTTCCGTCCCCGGGGACAGACGACTCCCCGAACCCCCACTCACCGTCACAGGCGTGCATCACACAGGCCAGCAGCAGAAGCAGAGACCGCCGCCTGCCGTCACAGGCCGCTGCGAGACGCCGGTGGGTATGGCGCGGATGCCCGTCGTAGAGGCAGACGCGCAGCGCGTCATCGCGGTAGCGCAGCGACAGATAGACACTGTCGGATGGCGTGAACAGGCAAGCAGAGGCGGCGAGTTCACCGATCACCTGGGTCGCGGCGGCGGTTACGTCATGCAGGCCGTGCGCTTCCAGGATCGTACGGGCGGCGGACCGTGCGACGGCCGGACTGGCGAGCGCGGCGGGAAGCGTGAGGCTGTAGGTCAGGTTCTCCGGCACGCGAGGTGTGCGAGTGTCGAGGGGGTGCGGGCAGACGGACAGGGCTGTGGGCATAACAACTCCCTTGTGAACGCGGGTGGTTGATGTGCAGCAGCCGGTGGCCTGTCTCCCTGGCGCGGACCTGCCCCTCCCAGGGCAGGAGGAAATGCGGGCAGGCTCGCGCGATGCGCTTCCGACTGCGTGGAGCGTGAGCGTTGCGTTACTGACTGTAGGGAGTGTCTGGCACTGTGTCTACTTGCTTAAGGGGTAATTACCCCCACCTGTGATGGACTGGCGTGGCCGCGCAGAGGCAGACTGACCTCGACCACCGCGCGGGAAGGGACTGCATGCCGACCAGGAGCACACCAACGGTGCGCCAGCAGCGACTTGGTGCCGAGCTACGCAAGATGCGTATCGCTGCCGGAGTCACCACCGAATACGCCGCGGGGCTGTTGAACATCGACCGGACGCGGATCTCCAACATGGAGGGCGGCATCAGGCCGGTCTCCCCTGATCGTGTGCGTACTCTGGCTTGCAACTACGCCTGCCCGGACGAGTCGTACGTCGATGCTCTGGTCGACATGGCGGCGAACCGGGAGCGCGGCTGGTGGGAGCGGTACCGGGGCACGCTCGCCGCAGGGCTGCTGGACATTGCGGAGCTCGAATGGCATGCCGCACGCATCAGCACCACGCAGACGGTCCACGTTCCCGGGCTGTGTCAGACCGAGGACTACGCCCGAGCGGTCTTCACCGCCGTCTTGCCGCCGCCGGCACGACTCGAAATCGAATTGCGAGTCGCCCACCGTATGGAGCGCCAGAACGTCTTCGAGCGGCCTGAGTCTCTCACCTATGTGGCGTACGTCCACGAAGCGGCGCTGAGGATGAGGTTCGGCGGAGCCGACGTCATGCGCCATCAGCTCAAGCATCTGTGCCACGCGTCGGAACGCGAGGGAGTCGACGTGCGGGTCCTCCCGGTGGATGCGGGCGCGTTCCCGGGAGCTGGACATGCTCTCCTGTACGCCGGAGGCGTCGTACCCCAGCTCGACACGGTGCAACTGGACTCTGCCCATGGCCCGGAATTCACGCACGCCGAAGCCCAGCTCGCGAAGTACCGCGCCCATCTGGACTGGATGGACAACGCGGCGCTGTCGGTCCCGGCTTCGCGTGACTTCATCCGTAACGTCGAGCGCTCACTCTAGGAAGGTCACCATGCGAGACATCAGCTGGGAAGAGCCCTACTGCGGCGAAGGCAACAACTGCTTCCGTGTAGGAACCGATGGCCAGGGCAACGCCTACATCGCTGTAGCGGGTGCCGAGGACGCCTACGTGACCGATACCCGCGAAGCCCTCCGCACGCTCATCCGCGAGATAAAGGCCGGTAAGGCCGACCACCTGCTCTAACGCCCCGTAGGGGAACGGCGGACGGGCGCCCGGCGCCGGTGCGGGACCGGGCCGGGCGCTCTTCGGTGGGCCGGTGCGGGGTCACTTCGCCTTGCAGTACTGCCCTTCCTTGCCGATCGCCCGGTACGGGCAGTCCGCGATCTCCAGGAGTCGCAGCACCGCCTCCCTGTTCCGTGACGTCTCCTTCGGGATCACCGAGTCCTTCGGGTAGAAGCCGCCGCCCAGGAAGGACGACGGGTACATCTCGAAGGTGTAGGCGAACACCTTCTGGTCGCCCCACAGCCAGTCGTCGATCGAGCCGTCGGTGATGTACAGGTCGCTGGACTGCTCGGGGGTGTAGCCGTTGGTGGCGGCCATGTCCTTGCCGATGGTCGCGAAGGCGTCGTGGTCGTCCTGCGTCATGCCGGTGCCGGTGTCGTCGTCGGTGAAGCCGAAGGGCCACAGGACGAGTTCGCTGTAGGTGTGGAAGTCGATGGCGGCCTTGATCTGCTGCTTGCCGCCGACGATCCGGCTGCGGACGAACTTCGAGACGACCTGGACCTCGGGGGCGGAGGCGGGGGACGCGCCGCGGTACGTCTCGGAGGAGGTGCTCGACGAAGAGCCGCCGCAGCAGCCCCACTTGAAGTCCCAGTTGCGGTTGAGGTCGGTGCCGATGTTGCGGGAACCGGTGTTGGGCTGGCGGTTCTTGCGCCAGCTGCGGAACGAGCCGGAGGCGATGTCGTACGCGCCGCCGTCCGGGTTGAGGTCCGGGACGATCCAGACCTCGCGGGAGTCGAGCATCTTGGTGATGCGGGGGTCGGTCCCGTACTTCGAGGTGAACTCGTTCAGGAGGTAGAGGGCCATCTCGACGGTGAGGTGTTCCCTGGCGTGCTGGTGGGCGGTGAAGAGGACCTCGGGCTCCGCCTCGTCCTGGGCGACGTTCTTGCTGAGCTTGAGGGCGAGGAGGGCGCGGCCCTCGTGGGAGGTGCCGATGACCTGCTTGCTGAGGAGGGCCGGGTACTTGGCGACGAGGGCGTCGATCTCCTTCGTGGCCTCGTCGTAGGTGTGGTACTTCGTGTAGCCGGCGGGGAAGTCCTTGACGCGGGTGCCGGTGGGTGACGCGGGCCCGGTGGCCGGCGGGTCGGGCAACCTGCGGACGGTGTGGCCGAGTTGGCGGGCGGCGCGGGCCTGGGCGCGGTTCGCCGTGATGACGACCTTCCGGCCGTGGACCTCGTCGATGGTGGCGCCGGTCGCGGTGAGGGCGGTGCGCTGTGCGGCGGTGGCGAGGCCGGTCACCTCGTACTGATGGGGGAGTTCGGAGTGCGCCGCGGTGCCGGTGGCGGGTTCGCCGGAGGGGGCGGCCTGTGCCTGGGCGGCCGCGATCGGGGCGGCGAGCGCGAGGGAGAGGAGCGCGGCGAGGACGGTGGTCCGTCCGCCGCGGAGACGTGGTCGCATGCGGTCTCCTGTGGGGTGTGAGCGAAGCGACGGCGTCAGAGTGGCGCGTTGGCATGGCCGGGTCAAGGCGTCGTACGGCCAGATACGGGGCCGCCCGATGGGGCGTTCCGTAGCGGATGGTCCCGGCAACTTCCCATCGTTTCCGCTGAATTGATTGCCACCTCGGGCCGTGGAGCCAACAATGCGCACGACAAAGCCGAAGGTGCCCGAAGGGGCTTCGGCGACATAAGCGGAGAGGACCCCCACATGAACAGACCTCTCGTCGGCTCCCTGGCCACGGCCGTGCTGGGAGCCGCAGCCCTGGTGGGCACCGTCGGAACGGCCCACGCGGCGCCGCAGCACGGGGCGCCGCACGCACAGCGCCACCTCTCGCCGCAGCACCCCTCGCAGCAGCGGACCAAGGCGGTGGACTTCGCCGGCACCGTCGCGCTGAGCAACTGCTCGGGCTCGGTCGTCCGGATGCCCACCTCGCAGCCGAACGACCCGGCCCTGGTGATGTCCAACGGCCACTGTCTGGAAAGCGGTATGCCGGACCCCGGCGAGGTCATCGTCGACCAGCGGTCCAGCCGCAGCTTCACCCTCCTCGACAAGTCGGCCGGCCGGGCGGGGACGATCAGGGCCACCAAGGTCGCGTACGCCACGATGACCGACACCGACGTCACGCTCTACGAGACCTCCTCGACCTACGCCCAGATCGAGCAGAAGTACGGGATCAAGGCGCTGGAGCTGGCCACCGACCACCCGGTCAAGGGCGCGGCGATCAGCGTGGTCTCCGGCTACTGGAAGAAGATCTACACCTGCAACATCGACGGCTTCGTGCCCACCCTCAAGGAAGGCGGCTGGAGCTGGAAGGACTCGGTCCGCTACACCCCGCAGTGCAAGACGATCGGCGGCACGTCCGGGTCGCCGGTGGTCGACAACGCCACCGGCAAGGTCACGGCCATCAACAACACGGGCAACGAGGACGGCGAGAGGTGCACCGTCAACAACCCGTGCGAGGTGGACGAGAACGGCAACGTCACGGTGCACCAGGGCACCAACTACGCCGAGGAGACCTACGGGATACCCAAGTGCTTCGGCGTCGGCAACAAGCTGGACCTCGGCGCGGCCGGGTGCACGCTGCCGAAGCCGGCGGCCACCCGCAGGTGACATGACGTGAGGCGCGACGCCGGGTCCCGTGCACGGGGTGCGCGGGACCCGGTGGTGTGCGGGGCTGCCGCAGGGCGGTGGTGTGCCTCCGCCGTCCCGCAGAGGGGCAACCGGCGTGCCGGCCCCGCCTGCTCCGCGGCGATATCTGCCTTGAATTCGCCGGTGGAGCCGTGGCCGGCGGCCCGGTGCGGGCCCGTGGCCGAGCGCGCGGGGTGCCCGGTCGGTTCGGTGGAGGGGGGCGAGGATGCGGGCCGGGACCGGTGACGTGGCGTCCCTGTGCCTGCCGTAGCGCGTGGTCCGGCCCGTGATCTGTCAAGAGTTCTGCCGGAGGCGGACGTTCCGCCGAGCGCCGTGCGGGCGGTACACGCCATTTCCCTACCGGGTGATGGTCATGACGAGTAGCCCAGAACGTGTTCTCTCGGGCGTATCTCTGTGGATAAAGTGCTGAGCGTATGGCGCCTCTGGCGCAGAGCTGTGCCGATCCGCGGTCCCGGGGCCCCCGGCGGCCGGAGGGAGTGGGGGAGCGACGTGCCGACCGCGATTGCCGTCACCAGCCCGGACCTCGCGCTGCCCGCGACCGACCGGCAGACCCCGGCCGCCGTCGTCCTCCGGGCCCCGCAACTCCAGCCACTGGACGACGCCCTGACGGAGACCAGTGCCGTCCTGGAGCACCACGGCCACCTCGTCGTGCTGTACTCCTCGGCCTGCCCGCCGGAACACGTCCGCCGGATGCACACCCTGCGCGCCGTCCTGGAGAGCGACCGGATCGCTCTCGTGCCGCTGCCCCTGCCGCCGCTGGGCGTGGCGCTGCTCGCCCGTCAACTGCGGCAGTTGTCGCTGTGCGAGTTCACCCCCGGCGTGCTGGCCAGCGCCGCGCGGCTGCTGTCCCACTACCTGCACGCCGGCGCCCTGCTGGGCAGCGTCAGCGGCCTGGACCGCATCGAGGTCGACCTGCGCGCCCATGTGAAGTCGTGGCTTCCCGGGGCGCACTTCGCGGTGCTGGCGCACCCCGGGCCCCAACTGCTGCACCTGGACCGGCACAGCACCGAGGCCGGGCTGCCCGCACCGGGTTTCGCCACGGAGCTCGCGGTCGCCCGCGGCCAGCTCACCTCCGAGTGGGTCACCGGGGCGCTCGCCCCGGCCTGGCGGGTACAGGGGGTGTTCGAGGCCCGGCTGCCGGACGAGTCCGCCCGGTGGTGGGGGACCCAGAAGCTGATCGAATTCGCGGCGGCCATACCGGATGTGGCCGTCCTGCGGCAGTTGGTGGCCTCGGTACGGCGTGCCGAGTGCGGCTGGTGCGGCCTGGAACTCCTCGGCGACCACTGTGCGTTCTGCCGGTCCCCGCTGACGAGGGAGCGGGCGGCGGGGGGTGGCGGCTCGGGCCAGGAGCCGGCGGCCATAGGAGGGCCGGAACAGCGGACGGGGGCGGGCGGCGCGACGACGCAGGCCCTTCCCGCGACGCCGTCTCCGGCTCCTGTGCCGTCTCCGGCTTCTGTGGCGGCGTCCGCTCCGGGGTCGGCTCCGGCCCCGCCGCCGGCGTCGGCTCCGACCGCCCCACCGCCCCCCGCCCCTGCCTCCGGCGGGCCCGGGGAGCAGCCCGTCGCTCCCGCCTCGCCGCCGCCCGGGCCGCCCGCCTCGCCCTGGGGCGAGCGCGGGCTCTCGCCGGTGGCGCCTCCCGGTGTGGCCGGTGTGCTCGGTGTGCCGGGTGCGTCGGACCCAGGAGGTGACGGGCCCGACGCACCGGGGGAGTGGGACGTCCGCGGGCCGGATCTCAACGCGGGCGGCGCGGGCGCGTCGGCGAACCCGTACGGGTCCGGGCGGCCCGTGCCGGGGAACCCCTACGCGTCCGACGGCCCCTGTACCCCCGGCCAGTGGGACCTGCCCGGCCACCCCGATTTCGCCGGGCCCCCGGAGCACCCCGGGTACCCGGACCTGTCCGGCCGGCCGGAAGTCCCCGGCACCCCGCGGACGGTGGCCCGCGTGCGCTGAGCCCACCCGGGCCGTCCGTGCCCCCGCCCCTGCCGACCGGGAGCCCGGCGGCCGCCCCCGGCCGTCACCGCCCGGCGACCGCCCGCCGGTTCGCCCGATCCCGCCCGTCCACCCCGCCCGCCCTCTCTCCCCGTCCCGATCGAGGTCCCTCCCCCATGAACTCACGCCAGCGCCGCGGAGTGATCCTGCTGCTCCTGTCGGTTCTCTGTGCGGTCGGCGCGTTCGTCGGCGTACTGTCGGTGATCAACAACGTCGAGTCCAAGGTCGGTCCCGAAACGACGGCGTACCGGCTGAAAACGGATGTCGCGGCCTATAAAGCGCTGGATCCGGGGCAGTTCGAGAAGGTGAAGATGCCCGAGCGGTGGCTGCCGCCCACTGCCGTGACCGATCTCGACAAGGTCAGCGGCAGGATCGCGGTGACACCGCTGAAGAAGGGGTCGCTGCTGCAGGACGACATGATCGTCGAGCGGCCCGCGCTGCGGGCCGGGCAGCAGGAGATCGCCATCATGATCGACGCGGCCACCGGGGTGGCCGGCAAGATCAACCCCGGCGCCCGGGTGAACATCTACGCCACCTTCGAGGGCAAGCGTCCCGAGGACAAGCCGGTCTCCAAGGTGATCGTCTCCGGCGCCCAGGTGATCGACGTCGGCAAGCTGACGCCGCTGGAGGCCAAGGACCCCGGCGACACCACCGCGGGCCGGCCGGCCGGTGACGCCGTCCCGATCACCTTCGCGCTGAACACCCAGGACGCCCAACGGGTCGCGTACGCGGAGTCGTTCGCCTCGCACGTACGGCTCGCCCTGCTCGCGCCCGGCAGCGAGGCCACCGTCCCGCCCGGTCAGCGCACGTACACCCTCGACGGCGACAAGTGACCCGGAGGCCCAGGTGACCATCCGTATCCTCCCGGCGGTCGGCGACCCGGACGCCGCGCGCGCGGTGTCCTCACTGCTCAACCAGTTGCCGGACGCCGATCCCGCACCCGCCGTCGCCGACTCCACCGCGCTGCTCAACGCGCTGGCCGGCGCCGCCGCGCAGGGGGCGGGCGCCTCCCCCGGCGGCGCGCCCGCGGCCGGTCCGTCCGCCGTCGAGGCGCTGCCCGAGGTGGTGCTCGTCCATGAGCGGATCGGGCCGATGCCGGCGCTGGAGCTGATCCGCGAGGTGGCGCTGCGCTTCCCCGCCGTCGGCGTCGTACTGATCACCATGGACGCCGGGCCCGCGCTGTTCTCCGCCGCGATGGACGCCGGCGCCCGCGGCATCGTCGGACTGCCGCTCGGCTACGACGAGCTGGCCGCCCGGGTGCAGGCCGCCGCCCAGTGGTCGGCGGGCGTACGGGTGCACCTGGGGGGCAGCCCGGAGGCCGCCCCCGGGCCGACGGGCACCCTGGTCACCGTGACCGGCGCCAAGGGCGGGGTCGGCACCACCGTCACCGCCGTGCAGCTCGCGCTGGCCGCCCGGGCCGCGGGCCGGAGCGTCGCGCTGGTGGACCTGGATCTGCAGTCCGGCGATGTGGCCTCCTACCTGGATGTCCAGTTCCGCCGCTCGATCGCCGACCTGGCGGGCATCGCGGACATCTCCGTACGGGTGCTCCAGGACGCGGTGCACGACCACCACACGGGGCTCGGGCTGCTGCTGGCGCCCGAGGAGGGGGAGCGCGGCGAGGAGGTCGACGACCGGGCGGCCCGCCAGGTCATCGGCGCGCTGCGGGCCCGCTACGAAGTGGTGCTGGTCGACTGCGGCTCCCAGATGCAGTCCGCCAACGCCGCGGCCGTCGAACTCGCCGATGTGGCCCTGCTGGTGACCACTCCGGACGTGGTGGCCGTACGGGCCGCCAAACGGCAGGTGCGGCTGTGGGACCGGCTGCAGATCCGCCAGGCGGAGGACACCACGACCGTGGTCAACCGCCTCACCCGCAACACCGAGATCCAGCCGCCGCTGGTGGCCAAGGCCACCGGCACCCAGGTCGCCAGGACCCATGTGCCGGCCGCCTTCAAGGAGCTCCAGCCCTGTGTCGACGCCGGCCGGATGCAGGACCTCGACGGCCGGTCGACGGTCCGCCAGGCGCTGTGGGCGCTGGCGGGCGAGCTCGGCCTGGTCGAGTCGCCGGCCGTACGGCGGGAGGGCCGGGGCAGCCACCGGGCGCGCCCGACGCTGACGGGGCGCAGGCGCAAGGCCATAACGCCGGGGGCGGCTCCCGGCTCGGGGACGGGTCAGGGTCCGGCACCGGGGCCGGCCTCCGGGGGCGGGTCGGGGTCCGGCCTCCGGTTCGGCGCCCGGCGCGGCCCCGCGGCGGCGGCCGGCGGCCCGGGTCCGTTCGATCCGGCCGGTCCGTACGAGGAGGGCTGAGCGGTGCGGCGCCCACTGGGCGGCAACGACCGCGGGCAGGTCGCCGTGGAGTTCATGGGCATGCTCCCGCTGATCCTGGTGGTCCTCGCGCTGCTGTGGCAGCTGGTGCTGGTCGGCTACGCGTATGCGCTCGCCGCCCACTCCGCCGACCGGGGCGCGCGGGCCGGCACCGCCACGGAGGGCGGCGGCGCGGGTGCCTGCCGCGCCGCCGCCGAGGCCGAACTGCCCGGCTCCTGGCGGGGCGGCGCCACCATCGCCTGCAGCCCCGCGGGGGGCGTGTGGAAGGCGAAGGTCCGGATCGAGGTCCCGGTGCTCTTCCCCGGCGCGGGCAGCTTCTCGTTGCCGGCGCAGGGCTCGGCCGGCGCCGCGCAGGAGGACCCCCGGTGAGCGCCGTACGCCCGCCGGCCCGGCCCCGGGCCGCCGCCAAGTCCCCCGGCCCCGCCCGGCCCCGGTTCGCCGCGCCCCGGCTCCGGCTCCGGCTCCCCGCCCGGCTGCGCGGCCACGGCCGCGACCGGGGCACGGTGTCCATCGAGTTCCTCGGCTTCCTGCCGATCCTGCTGGTCGTCGGGCTGGCCGTGGTCCAGCTCGGGCTGGCGGCGTTCGCCGTCCAGCAGGCCGGTACGGGAGCGCGCGCCGCGGCCCGCACCGCCTCGATGGACGAGACCGACCACCCGCCCGACCCGGCGGCCGCCGGCCGGGCCGCGATGAGCGACTGGGTCGACGCGGGCATCACCGTGGGCGGCGGCGACGGCGGCGGTTCGGTCCGGGCGACGGTGCGGGTCACCATCCCCTCGATCGTCCCCGGCGTCGCCGACTTCGGCACCGCCTCCCGCAGCGCCACCATGCCCCGCCCGCAGGAACCCCGCGCCCTGGGCCCCGGCCCCGCCGTGGACACGTACGAAGGAGCACCCCCGCGATGAGCCTGAAAGCCCGGATCGTCGCACCCGAGCCGGCCGGCGAGGCGCGCCAGGACGGCAACATGGTCGCCGTCTACCGCGCCAAACTCCTGGAGGAGATCGACCTCGCCGAGATGTCCTCGCTGGCCGCGGCCGAGCGCCGCGGTCGGCTGGAACGCGTCCTGGGCCACATCATCAGCCGTGAGGGCCCCGTCCTCTCGACCGCCGAACGCGCCCAGCTCATCCGCCGGGTGGTGGACGAGGCACTCGGCCTCGGCGTGCTGGAACCGCTGTTGGAGGACGCCTCGATCACCGAGATCATGGTCAACGGCCCGGACCAGGTGTACGTCGAGCGGGCCGGCCGGGTCGAGCTGCTGCCGGTGCGCTTCGCCTCGCACGAGCAGCTGATGCAGACCATCGAGCGGATCGTCTCCACCGTCAACCGGCGGGTCGACGAGTCCAATCCGATGGTCGACGCCCGCCTGCCGTCCGGCGAACGCGTCAACGTCATCATCCCGCCGCTCGCCCTGAACGGCGCCACCCTCACCATCCGCCGCTTCCCGCGCGCCTACACCCTCGCCGAACTCATCGGCATGGGCACGCTCGACGAGCAGATGCTGATGCTGCTGGCGGGGCTGGTGCGGGCCAAGTTCAACGTGGTGGTCTCCGGTGCCACGGGCGCGGGCAAGACCACCCTCCTCAACGCGCTGTCCGGCCTGATCCCGGACGGCGAGCGGATCATCACCGTCGAGGACGCCGCCGAACTCCAGCTCCAGCAGAGCCATGTCATCCGGCTGGAGTCCCGGCCGCCCAACGTGGAGGGCAAGGGCCGGATCACCATCCGCGACCTGGTGCGCAACTCCCTGCGGATGCGCCCCGACCGCATCATCGTCGGCGAGGTGCGCGGCGGCGAGACCCTCGACATGCTCCAGGCGATGTCGACCGGCCACGACGGTTCGCTCGCCACCGTCCACGCCAACAGCGCCGAGGACGCCCTGATGCGGCTGCAGACCCTGGCCTCCATGTCGGACGTCAAGATCCCCTTCGAGGCGCTGCGGGACCAGATCAACAGCGCCGTCGACTGCATCGTCCAGCTCACCCGGCACGCCGACGGCTCCCGCCGGATCAGCGAGGTCGCCATCCTCGACTCACGCGGCCACGAGGACTACCGGATCGCGACGGTCTGCCGCTTCGACGCCGAGCCGATGGGCGCCGACCGCATCGTGCACGGGCGCTTCCGCTACTTCCCGCTGCCGCGCCGGGTGGCCGAACGCCTCTTCATGGCGAGCGAGCCCACCCCGCCCGCCTTCGGCGTCGCCACCGACGACGCCCAACTCGCCACCCGGAAGGCCCTGTCATGACCGGCGGGAACGACCTCGCCCTGCTCGCCATCGGCGCCACCGTGCTGTGCGGGGTGCTCGCCATCGCCGGCGTACGGACGTACGCGACCGGCCGCGCCCAGCGCCAGGCCGTCGTCGACCGGCTCGACGACGAGCGGCGGCTGCCGTCCGACGGGCGCCGGCGCCGCTTCCCGTCCGTCGACCGCGCCCTGCGCGGCACCCGCTTCGGCCGCCGCCTCGAACTGCGGCTGGCCGCCACCGGCCTGGACGTCACCCCCGGCGAGTTCTTCGTCTACATGCTCGGCGCGGTCCTCGCGCTGTGGCTGGTCGCGCAGGCCGCCCTCGCCCCCTTCTTCGGCCCGATCGCGGGGCTGGTCGCCGTCTGGGCGGCGTTCGCCTTCCTCAACTGGCAGCGGCAGAAGCGCATCGAGAGGTTCATCAACCAGCTGCCCGAACTCTCCCGGATCCTGGCCAACGCCACCCAGGCCGGGCTCGCCCTGCGGACCGCGCTGGCCATGGCGGCCGAGGAGCTGGAGGCGCCGGCCGGTGAGGAGCTGGCCAAGGTCTCCGACAAGCTCTCCGTCGGCCACTCCGTCGACGAGGCGCTCGGCGAGCTGGCCGAGCGCCTCCCGTCCCGCGAACTGGTGGTGCTCGTCACCACCCTGGTGCTCTCCAACCGCGCCGGCGGCACGGTCGTCGGCTCGCTGCGCAACCTCACCAAGACCCTGGAGGAGCGCAAGGAGACCCGCCGCGAGGTCCGCACCCAGCTCTCCCAGGTCGTGGTCACCGCCTATGTCGTCCCGCTGCTCGGCATCGGCACCCTGCTGCTGATGAACCGGATCGCCCCGGGCGCCATCGACCGGATGACCTCCTCCTTCCTCGGCCAGCTCGCGGTCGTCGCGGCCTTCGTCCTCTACGGGCTCGGGTTCTTCTTCATCCGCCGGCTGTCCAAGATCGACGTCTAGCTACCGGCACCGGCATCGGTGTCCCCAGGGGAACAGGAATGGGAATCGGAATTCTGCTGGCCGCGGCCTTCGCCCTCTCGGTCGCCGGCGTCTGCTGCGGTGTCGCGCTCTACCGCCGCGAGGCCCGGCTGCCGCCCGACCTGGCGCTGTCCCTGGAGGTCGGCGCGACCCGCACCACGGTGGTCGGCTCGGCCGTCGACCGCACCGGCATGCGCTACGCGCCGCTGGTGCTGCGGCTGATGGGCGACAAGCGCACCGCCCGGGTCCGCCGGCGGATCGACCTGGCCGGCAACCCCGGCGGGCTGACCGTCGACCGGTACGCCGCCCGGCGCGCCGTCTACGGCGCCCTCGGATTCGTCGGCGCGCTGGTGATGTTCCTGCGCGGGCAGCCGCTGCTCGGCGTCCTGATGGTGCTCTTCGGCCTCTTCTGGACCGAAGTCGGCATCTGGGCCGCGATCCGCCAGCGCAAGGACACCATCGAGCGCACCCTTCCGGACTTCCTGGACGTCCTGGCGGTCGTGGTCAGCGCGGGCCTGGGGTTCCGTCAGGCGCTGGACCGGGTCGCGGAGAAGTACGAGGGTCCGTGGGCCGACGAACTCCGGATCACGCTGCGGCAGATGGACATGGGCGTCAGCCGCCGCGCGGCCTTCGAGGAACTGCGCAAACGCAACGACTCCGAACAGGTCGCCCAGTTCGTCACCGCCCTCCAGCAGGGCGAGGAACTCGGCTCGCCGATCGTCGAGACCCTGATCCAGATCGCCAACGACATGCGCCGCACCGACGCCCAGAACGCCCGGCGCCGCGCCGCCCGCGCGGTCCCCAAGGCCACCATGGTCGTCACCACCTTTATGGTTCCGGCCACGATGATCCTGCTCATCGCGGGGTTCTTCCTGGGCTCGGGCACCAACTTCGGCTCGCTGATGGGGAAGTGAACCGTGCCACACCGTCCCGCCCCGGCCCCGCCGCCGGCCGCCCGGCGCCGCCCGGCCGGGAGCGGGGCGCCGGCGCCGGAGCTCCCCGGCACGACCCGGCCCGGCCCCGCGGCCGCCGGCCGCGCCGCCCGGGCCCGCGGCCGTCAACCCGGCGGACGACCCTTGCGGGTGCACATCCCCGGGCGTTCGGGCCCCTGCGACGGCCGCGCTCGGCGCCGATGGCCCGTGCCCGGCCGGATGCGGACGCTGCACCGCTCGCTTCCCGACAACTCCTTCGCACGAGCAACGAGTTGTGTCACAGTGGGTGGGCGGACGGTTTCGCTCGCACTATGGTGCGGACGGGCCGCCCGGTCCACATGGGCAGGGGCACGGGGCATGGTTCCGAAGGGGGAACGGGGGTGGGTGGGGTGCGACTGAGTGGCCGAAATGCGCCGTTGTGCCCGCCGTCTGTGATCCGAAATGAGGATTGGGTAAGGAATCCCTGTTCCGGGCACGCTGTTCCGGCGTACTTTTCTCGTGTCGTGAGCGCGGTCGACCGCGCCGGCATCACGGGGGCAGACCAGCCGGACCAGAGCGGTACGGCCGCCCATGGAGGGGAACACGATGGCGAAGCGTATTTTGGGGAACGACCGGGGACAGACCTCGATCGAGTACCTCGGCATCATCGCGGTGGTCGTGGCGATCGTCCTGGTCCTGTCGACCACGGACTTCGGCAGTCAGATCGCCAACGCCATCGCCAACAAGATCTCCGACGTCGTCGGCATTTAGGCCCCGCCGCTGCCGTCGCGCTCGTGCCGGCCACCGCAGTGCGCCGCCGGCGCGACGCCGGACAGGCCTTTCCGCTCTACATCGTGGCGGTCGGGGGCCTGCTCTTTCTCGCGCTCGCCTTCTTCGCCGTCGGGCAGGCCGCGGCCAGCCGCAACGGCGCCCAGACCGCCGCCGACGCGGCCGCGCTCGCGGCCGGCCAGAAGTACCGCGACCTGCTGACCGAGGACCTGCTCCGCGGCGTCCGCGACGGCAGCTACGAGAGCAACCCGGCCGCCTGGAAGGACCTGCTCAACGCCCGCGGTGCGCAGTCCGGGCCGGCCTGCGCCAGCGCGGGCTGGTTCGCCGGACGCAACGACGCCGATCTCTCCGGCTCCGGTTCCGGTGCCGGCTGCGTCCCGGGCTCCTGGCCCACCTCCTTCGCCGTCGAGGTCACCACCCGCAAACCCGTGGGCGATTCGGTCATCCCGATGACCAAGAGCACCCATGCCGAGGCCGGGGCGAAGTCCGTCGTCGCGCCCCGCTGCACCCTCGACCCCGCCGAGGACGGCCCGGACGGGCCCGACGGCAAGGGCGACGGTGGCGGCAAGGACGGCAAGGACGGCAAGGGCAAGGACGACGCCGCGCCCCTCGACCTCACCTGCGACGGAAAGCACTGGACGCTCGACCCCGACGACCTGAGCGACCTCCCCGGCGCCGCCGACCTCTTCTCCGTACGCCTCGCCCGATGACCGGCCGCCCCCGCACCCCGACCCGCACACCGAGACGACCAGACGACGATCAAAGGAATCGCATCCAATGAGCATTCGGCGCACCACGAAGGCCGCCAGGGGCGCGGTCGCCATGGCGAGCGCTGTCGGCCTGGCTCTGGTCGTGGCCGGCTGTGGTGGTGGCGGCGGTGCGAAGGGGACGGACGGCGACAAGCCCCCGGTCCGCAGCACCGCCCCCAAGGACAGCGGCCCCGGCAGCCCGGCGGCCGACTCCGACAAGGTGATCGGCGAGATGAAGGGGCCGGACGGCGTGGTCGTCACCCTGCACTCCGTCGTCCGCGACTCCGGCGGCTTCGTGACCGTCAACGGCACGGTGTCCAACCACGGCAACCGCGCCTTCAACGCCATCGACTGGCGGTCCAACGAGACCGAGCTGCGCTCCCGTTCGTCCATCTCCGGGGCCACCCTCGTCGACAAGGCGGGCAAGAAGCGGTACTTGGTGCTGCGGGACACCAACGGCGAATGCCTGTGCACGACCGGCCTGAGCGGTCTGATGCCGGGGGCCAGCCGCCCGATCTTCGCGCAGTTCCCGGCGCCGCCCGCCAAGGTGACCCAGGTCGACTTCCAATTGCCGACCATGCCCCCCGCCAGCGTGCAGATCACGGACTGAGCGGGTACCGATGACCGCGAACCGGATGCCCCGAGAAGCCCGCGCGCGCCGAGCGCCCCGTACGGCCGTCACCGCCGCGGTCGCCCTGCTGCTGACCGCGGCGCTGACGGTCCCCGCCGCCCACGCCGACCCGCCGGGCCTGACCGAGGACTCCAGCCCCCCGGTCCGCATCGACCCCGGCGACCCCGACCTGCGGATGGTGCAGGGCGCCAAGCTCGCCCCCTCCAAGGTCCTCAACATCAAGTCCATCGTCGAGACCGACGACGGCTCCGAGCGCCGCCAGGACACCAACGACAATGTGACCTTCTCGCTCCAGGCGGAGGTCCTCTTCGACAAGGACAGCGCCGAGCTGTCGTCGGACGCGCTGTCGCGGATCGGCACCATCGCCGCGGAGATCAAGAAGCAGAACGCCACCAACCTGCGGGTCTTCGGCTTCACCGACAACCTCGGCTCGGCGAGCCACGGCCTGGTCCTGTCCAAGAAACGGGCCAACGCCGTCCAGGAGGAACTCGCCAAGGACCTCGGCTCGTCCGTCGGCTTCCAGATCCGCGGCTACGGCGAGCAGTACCCGATCGCCGACAACGGCACCGAGGCGGGCCGCAGGAAGAACCGCCGGGTCGAGGTCAGCTTCCCGCGCGCCTCCTGACCGGCCCCGGACCCGGCCGCGGGCCCCGGACCCGGCCCGACGCGGGACCTGCCGCCGGTCAGCGGACGGGCTCGACGCCGAGCCGGATGCCCGGCCGCAGGCCCCAGCGCGCCATCGCACCGGCCTCCGCCTCCAGCACGTGCCGGGCGCGGAGGCGGGGCAGCCCCAGCCGGCCCGGACGCATGGTGCGCACGGCGAGCACGGTGAAGTCCCGGCTCAGATAGGCGACATCGATCGCGAACCGCATCCCGAAGGTGTGCACACTGCCCGCCGGGGTCAGCAGCAGTGCCCCCTCGATGCCGTCACGGCCCAGCAGCCCCCGGGTGCGGGCCCGGTAGGACGCCGCGATCTCCACCGGAACACGGGCCCGCGCGCCGTGCAGCACCCCCGGGCCGTTCTCCCAACGCGCCATGCACAGCGTTCTATCAGCTCCCGCGCCCCCGGAACCCTCCGCGGCCCGGGAGCCTGGCTCTAGGGTCGGCATGTGTCCGTGATGCTGATGATTCTCGCCGCCGCCTACGGGGCCGCGGCCGGGCTGCTCCTGCCGCGGCCCGCCCACCGGATGGCCGTCGGGCCCGAGGAGGAGTGGCGCGCGGTCTGCCCCGGCGGGCATGCGATCACGGGCGCGGCGCGGGGCTGGCTGGGGCGGGGGCACTGCCCGGACTGCGGGGCGTACGGGCCGGGAGTGCTGCCGACGGCGGCGGCCACCGCGCTGGCCTGCGCGGCCCTGGCGGCGGCCACCGGGCCCCGGCCGGAACTCGCCGCCTGGCTGGTGCTGACGCCGCTCGCGGTGCTGCTGGTCACCGTCGACTGGCGGGTGCGCCGCCTCCCGGACGAGCTGACCGTGCCGCTCGCCGTGCTGGGGGCGCTGCTGCTGGGGCTCGCCGGCTGGCTCACGGGGGAGGGCGGGGCATGGCGGCGGGCCCTGCTGGGCGGCCTGGTCCTGGGCGGCTGCTACCTCCTGCTCTATGTCGTCAACCCGGGCGGGATCGGGCTGGGCGACGTCAAGCTCGCGGTCGGGCTGGGGGTCGCCCTGGGGTGGTACGGCTGGCGCACCCTGGTCACCGGCGGGGCGGCGGGGGTGCTGGCCGGTGCGCTCTACGGCGCGGGACTGCTGCTCGTCCGGCGCGGCGCACGGAGCACGGCGATGCCGCTGGGGCCCTTCATGATCCTCGGCGCGTTCTGCGGGCTGCTCCTGGGAGCCGCCGCGGCCGCCTGACCGCGGGCCCCGGCCGCGTACCGGAAGGATCCCCTCCGCCGACCCCGCCCCGGCTCCCCGGCCCGTCCGGGTCCGGATGCCACGCCGCCGCGCGCCGGTGCACGAACCATCCCTCCCGCGGGGTTATGGTGGAAACCCCCCCTCGGGCCGGTCCGTATCCCCCCACGGACCGGCCCGCTTTTTTGTGCCGGTGCGCCGGCCCCAGGGGGAGGACCCGCTAGCGCCGCGCCCAGATGTTCACGCCGTCCGTCGTCCTCGCGTACGTGTCGATCTCGGCCAGCTCGGCATCCGTGATCGCGGGGGCGTCGAGGGCGGCGATATTGGCCTCCAGCTGGGCGACGCTGCTGGCGCCGATCAGGGCGGAGGTCATCCGGTCGTCGCGCAGCACCCAGCGCAGCGCGAGCTGGGCCAGCGACTGGCCGCGCCGGGCCGCGATGTCGTTGAGGCCGCGCAGGCGGCGGACGACCTCGTCGGACAGCAGGCCCGGGTCCAGGGACTTGCCCTGGGAGGCCCGCGAGCCCTCGGGGATGCCGTGCAGGTACTTGTCCGTGAGCATGCCCTGCGCAAGTGGCGCAAAAGAGATGCAGCCCATGCCCTCGGCTTCGAGGGTGTCCAGCAGCAGATCGTCCTCGGTCCAGCGGTTGATCATCGAGTACGAGGGCTGGTGGATCAGGGCGGGCACCCCCATTCCGCGCAGAATTCCGGCGGCCTCACGGGTCTGCTCGGCGTTGTAGGAGGAAACCCCGACATACAGGGCCTTGCCCTGCTGGACGGCGGACGCCAGCGCGCCCATCGTCTCCTCCAGCGGGGTGTCCGGATCGAAGCGGTGCGAGTAGAAGATATCGACGTAATCGACACCCATCCGCTTCAGTGAGGCATCCAGCGACGAGAGGAGATATTTCCGCGAACCCCATTCACCGTAGGGGCCCGGGTGCATCAGATATCCGGCCTTCGTCGACAGAATCATCTCGTCGCGGTAGCCGCGGAAGTCCTGCGCGAAGATCTTTCCGAAGTTCAGCTCGGCGGACCCGGGTGGCGGTCCGTAGTTGTTGGCCAGATCGAAGTGGGTCACACCCAGATCGAAGGCGCGCCGCAGGATGTCCCGCTGGGAGCTCAGGGTGCGGTCATCACCGAAGTTGTGCCACAGTCCAAGGGAGATAGCGGGGAGTTTGAGTCCGCTGCGACCCGTTCGACGGTACTTCATCGAGTCGTAGCGGGAATCCGCTGCGCGGTAGTCGGTGCCAGTCATGCTCATCTCCCTATCACGTACTTGTGACCTACCTGATTGGGCTGTCGAGACAGCCGAGAAGTAAAGTTGCCCACTTGAGGCGACGGGGCGACCGCCATTGGCACGGAGGGGCTGGACCACACATGCTGCGATCTTCCGGGATGCGCATCCCTTATCCGCCTGCACTGCGCAATCTGGTCTACCGGCTGTATGCGCGCAGAGTGGAGGGTCGCCTGGATCACACCCAGGTGCCCAAGCACATCGGCGTCATCCTGGACGGCAACCGGCGCTGGGCGCGGGCCGACGGGCGGACGACCGAGCAGGGCCACCAGGCCGGCGCGGCCAAGATCAGCGAGCTGCTCGGCTGGTGCGAGGAGACCGATGTCGAGGTGGTCACGCTCTGGCTGCTGTCGACGGACAACCTCGACCGGCCCGAGGAGGAGCTGAAGCCGCTGCTCGGCATCATCGAGAACACCGTCCGCGACCTCGCGGCCGACGGCCGCTGGCGGGTGCACCACGTCGGCAACCGCGATCTGCTGCCGACCGCCACCCAGCAGGTGCTCAAGGAGTCCGAGCAGGCCACCCGCGACAACACCGGCGTCCTGGTGAACGTCGCGATCGGCTACGGCGGCCGGCAGGAGATCGCCGACGCGGTGCGCTCGCTGCTGCTGGCCCACGCCGAGCGCGGCACCTCCTTCGAGGAGCTCGCCGAGATCGTCGACATCGACCTGATCTCCGAGCACCTCTACACCCGCGGCCAGCCGGACCCGGACCTGGTGATCCGGACCAGCGGCGAGCAGCGGCTGTCGGGCTTCATGCTGTGGCAGAGTGCCCATTCGGAGTACTACTTCTGCGAAGTTTTCTGGCCGGCGTTCCGGAAGGTCGACTTCCTGCGCGCCCTGCGCGACTACGCGGCCCGGCACCGGCGCTACGGCTTCTAGGAGGCGCCCGGGCGCTCCGCGGCGTTCCGCCAGGCGAGTTACTCACGCCCTGTAAGTCCGTTACACCCCTGAAGTTCCTGATGTCCCCGGTGTTACGGGGCGTCACCGGGCCCCGTCGGCGCCATGTGCCGCTGACGGGGCCTCTTCTGACGCGGCTTCCCCTCCCGTACCACTGGAGAGCCGCCGCCGCCCGGCGAGCAGGCGTCACCCAAGGTTCATCGCCTGTGCGTCATATGCCGTGGCATGGCTACGCAGGTTCGAGGGAATATCCCTTCCAGGTCGGCGTCCGGAACAAGCCATCGGGCGCCGTATCTCAGCGGACGGCATGGGGCCGTCCGCCCGGGAGGCCCTTTGCACATCACGGAGGTCCGTGCGTACCGCACGGTCGACGCGGAGGGCCGGCGTTCGGCCCGCGCACTGTGGTCCGAGCCCGGTCCGGTCATGAGATGGCCGGGTGTCCCGGGGACGCCGCCCAGCGGTAGCTGGACCGGTGGTTCCCCCGGGAGCACACCGCCCCGCGACGCCGTCGCACCCCAACCTCATCCGAGGGGGTTCGTCCACCCGTGGTGAACATCAAGCAGCGCCGTGAGCACGACCGGCGCACTTATGTCCTCGACACCAGTGTCCTGCTGGCGGATCCAGGAGCCATGGCCCGCTTCGACGAGCACGAAGTCGTGCTGCCGGTCGTGGTGGTCACGGAACTGGAGGCCAAAAGGCACCACCCCGAGCTCGGCTACTTCGCCCGGCAGGCGCTGCGCCTGCTGGACGAGTACCGGGTGCAGTTCGGGCGGCTGGACTCGCCCATCCCCATCGGGGATCTCGGCGGGACACTCCGGGTCGAGCTGAACCACTCCGACCCCGGGATCCTGCCCGCGGGCTTCCGGCTCGGCGACAACGACTCGCGGATCCTCGCGGTGGCGCGCAACCTGCAGGCCGAGGGGTACGACGTCACGGTCGTCTCCAAGGACCTGCCGCTGCGCATCAAGGCGTCCTCGGTCGGGCTGCTGGCCGAGGAGTACCGCGCCGAGCTGGCGATCACCGACTCCGGCTGGACGGGGATGGCCGAGCTGACCGTCTCCGCCGAACAGATCGACGACCTCTTCGCCGCCGAGACCGCACATGTCCCGGAAGTCTCCGAACTTCCGGTGCATACCGGACTTGTGCTGCAGTCCGAGCGCGGCAAGGCGCTCGGCCGGGTCACCGCGGAGGGCGCGGTCCGGCTGGTACGGGGCGACCGGGAGGCGTTCGGGATCCACGGCCGCAGCGCCGAGCAGCGGATCGCCCTGGACCTGCTGCTCGACCCGGACGTCGGCATCGTCTCGATGGGCGGCCGGGCCGGTACGGGCAAGTCGGCGCTGGCGCTGTGCGCCGGCCTGGAGGCCGTATTGGAGCGCCGGCAGCACCGCAAGGTGATGGTGTTCCGCCCGCTGTACGCCGTCGGCGGACAGGAGCTGGGCTACCTGCCGGGCAGCGAGGCGGAGAAGATGAGCCCCTGGGCGCAGGCCGTCTTCGACACGCTGTCCGCGGTGACCAGCAAGGACGTCATCGAAGAGGTGGTGGGGCGCGGCATGTTGGAGGTGCTGCCGCTGACCCATATCCGCGGGCGTTCGCTGCATGACGCGTTCGTCATCGTGGACGAGGCCCAGTCGCTGGAGCGCAACGTCCTTTTGACGGTTCTGTCCCGTATCGGCGCCAACTCCCGGGTCGTGCTGACGCACGATGTCGCGCAGCGCGACAACCTGAGGGTGGGGCGGTACGACGGCGTGGTCGCGGTGGTCGAGAAGCTGAAGGGGCATCCGCTGTTCGCCCACGTCACGCTGAACCGCTCGGAGCGTTCGCCGATCGCGGCGCTGGTGACCGAATTGCTGGAGGACGGCAGGATCTGACCGGTTGTGAACACGGCGCCGCCCGGCGAAGCGAAGGAGCTTAGCCGGGCGGCGCAGTGCTGCGAGTGGATATCCGAAAATAGTTTGCCGTAAACGGGGTGTGAGCTTTCACACCCAGCGGGGAATTGCCTCGCGGCATCTCGTTCGGGCAGAGTCTGGGTCCTGTCAGGCCCCGCATACGGCAGCATCAACACCCCCAGCGGTGTGGAACGAACACGAACTTCATAGCGAAACGCCGTATGCCGCCCGAGCACCACGCGGACCCCGAGGGGGACGTACCGGGCCAGTGCCTCCCGTGACCAGCCGGACCCGCCCGCTCAACAGGGCCCGGAACAAGGGGAGACCAGCGTCAGGGGCACGATTGCGCCCGCGAGGTCACCTATGCGGGCGATGCTGGAAGGAAAACGTGTGAGCCGGATCTCGGTCCGGGGATTCGCCGTGGCATCCGCCACCGCGGTCACCACCGTCGGCGCCGTCGTCGGCGTCGCTGCAGGCAACGAGCCCGCCTCGGTCGGCAACACCGAGGCCACCGCTGCCGACGCGACGATCGCCGACATTCCCGCGGGCGCACAGGCCCAGGTGCAGACGGCTTCCCTGACGCAGCAGGCGGACGACCAGTCCACCCAGGCGGACACGGCAGCGCTGAAGTCCGCTCAGGAGTCGGCCCGCAAGGCTGCCGCTGAGACCGCGCAGAGCAAGAAGGACGCGGCGGACGAGGCGAAGGCCAAGAAGGAAGCCGACGCGCGCAAGAAGAAGGAGCTGGCCGCGTCCCGCTCCTCCACGCGCGGTGACCTGGGCGACCTCCTCGGCAAGGGCTCGTACTCCATCGCCGAGACGCAGGCCATCGCGCGGCAGATGATGGCCGGCGACCAGTTCCAGTGCTTCAGCAACATCGTGGACCACGAGTCCGGCTGGAACTACAAGGCCACCAACGCCGGCTCGGGCGCCTACGGCCTCGTGCAGGCGCTGCCCGGCTCCAAGATGTCCTCGGCGGGCTCCGACTGGCAGACCAACCCGGCCACCCAGATCAAGTGGGGGCTCAACTACATGAACGACCGCTACGGCAGCCCCTGCGGCGCCTGGTCGTTCTGGCAGGCCAACAGCTGGTACTAGGCCCGCCGGCTGTACCACCGCACTTCCGAAACCCCCGAACGCGGCAGCGTCGGGGGTTTCGTGCGTCCGGCGCAGGTAACGTCGTCCCCGTCAGGTTGTGGCGCGTGGGAGGGGAAGAGGAAGGCACATGTCCAGATTGCCTCAGTGGGTCGGTGGCCTCGGCGCCGGTCTGACGCGACTCTCGCAGCGGCTGGAGGAACAGCGCCGCCGCACGGAGGGCGCGGTGGGGGTCCCCCCTGACGGGAGCCCGTCGCTCTCCTCGGGGGAGGCGGGCGACCCGGAAACGCTGAGGCGTGCCGGACACGCGGATGCCCCCGCGGCCGCCGGCGCGGTGGACGACGCGACGGCGCGCGACGGCGCGCCGGGCACGCTCACCGTTCCCCGTACGCAGCTGCCGGAAGCGACCGACGGGGTGCCGCACCCCGCGACCGAGCTCGTCGCGCCGTCCCCGCATGCCGTTCCGACGGCACCGGAGACCGTTCCGCCGCCGCCCTCCTACGCCCCGGCCGTCGCGGCCCGGCCCGAGCCGGCCGACGCGGTGCCGTGGGGTGTCCGGGTCGCCGCCGAGGCGAGCTGGCGGCTGTTGATCCTGGCGGCCACGCTGTGGGTGCTCGCGCGCGTCATCACCACCATCGAACTGGTGGTGCTCTCCTTCGTCGCGGCGACGCTGATCACCGCGCTGCTGCAGCCCACCGTGGCCTGGCTGCGCCAGCGGGGGCTGCCGCGCGGACCGGCCACCGCGCTGACCTTCATCGGCGGGTTCGTCATCATGGGCCTGGTCGGGTGGTTCGTCGTCTGGCAGGTCCAGGACAACATCGACTCGGTCTCCAGCCGGATCCAGGAGGGCATCACCGAGCTCAAGGGCTGGCTGCTGAAGAGCCCGTTCCATGTGACCGAGTCTCAGATCAACCACATCGCCAAGAACCTGCAGGACGCCGTCGGCGCCAACACCGAGGCCATCACCTCGGCCGGCCTGGAGGGCGTCACCGTCGTCCTGGAGGTGTTCACCGGCATCCTGCTGGCGATGTTCACCACGCTCTTCCTGCTCTACGACGGCCGGCGGATCTGGAACTGGCTGCTCAGGCTGGTCCCGAGCGCGGCCCGCGGGGGAGTGGCGGGCGCCGGGCCGCGGGCCTGGCGGACGCTGACGGCGTATGTGCGCGGCACCGTCGTCGTGGCCCTGATCGACGCGATCTTCATCGGTATCGGGCTCTACTTCCTCAATGTGCCGCTGGCCGTGCCGCTCGCCGTCTTCATCTTCCTGTTCGCCTTCATCCCGCTGGTCGGCGCGGTGGTCTCGGGCGCGCTGGCGTGTGTCATCGCCCTGGTCGCCAACGGGGTGTTCACGGCGCTGATGGTGCTGGCGGTCGTGCTGGCCGTCCAGCAGATCGAGGGGCACGTCCTGCAGCCGTTCATCCTGGGCCGGGCGGTGCGGGTGCATCCGCTCGCGGTGATCCTGTCGGTCGCGGCCGGCGGGCTGATCGCGGGCATCGGCGGCGCGGTGGTCGCGGTGCCGTTGGTGGCGGTCACCAACACGGTGGTCGGCTACCTGCGTTCGTACTCCACGGAACAGGCGCTGCGGATGTCGGTGGCCCCGCGCGGTGCCACCGCGATCTCGGTGGCACCGACACCGCGCCCGCCGGAGGAACCCTCGGCGTGACCCGGCCGGGAGCCGGACGCACAGAACCCCGCAGACGTGATGTCTGCGGGGTTCTTGCCTGCGGGGGTCGCGCGCGGTCCGATTACTCGGCGAGCGCGGCCTCGGCGTCCAGGGTGGCGCCGACGGCCTGCAGGACGGACGCGATCTTGACGGCCTCCTGGATCGTCTCGCGGTCCACGCCGGCCTTGCGGAGCACCTGCTCGTGCGAGTCCAGGCACATACCGCAGCCGTTGATGGCCGAGACGGCCAGCGACCACAGCTCGAAGTCGACCTTGTCCACGCCCGGGTTGCCGATGACGTTCATCCGCAGACCGGCGCGCAGGTTGCCGTACTCCGGGTCCGACAGCAGGTGCCGGGTGCGGTAGAAGACGTTGTTCATCGCCATGATGGCGGCGGCCGACTTGGCGGCGGCGTACGCCTCGGCGGAGAGGTTGGCCTTCGCCTCCGGCTCCAGCTCGCGCAGCACCTTCGGCGAGCGCGAGGCGATCGCGCAGGCCAGCACGGTGCCCCACAGCTGCTGCTGCGGCAGGTCGCTGTTGCCGATGACCGAGCCGAGGTTCAGCTTGAGGTCCTTGGCGTAGTCCGGGACCGCGGACTTCAGTTCGTCGAGAGCCATGTCAGATCAGCCTCCAGTTCGCTAGCGGAGTGTCACTCGCCCGAGAGCAGCGCGACCGGGTCGAGGGTGTCCTCGCCCTTGGACCAGTTGCAGGGGCACAGCTCGTCGGTCTGCAGGGCGTCGAGGACCCGCAGGACCTCCTTGGGGTTACGGCCGACGGAGCCGGCGGTCACCATGGTGAACTGGATCTCGTTGTTCTGGTCGACGATGAAGACGGCGCGCTGCGCGAAGCCGTCCTCGCCCTCGATGCCCAGGTCGCGCATGAGCTCGTGCTTGGAGTCGGCGAGCATCGGGAAGGGCAGGTCGGTCAGGTCCGGGTGGTCCTTGCGCCAGGCGTGGTGCACGAACTCGGAGTCGCCGGAGAAGCCGAGGATCTGGGCGTCACGGTCGGCGAACTCGTCGTTCAGCTTGCCGAACGCGGCGATCTCGGTCGGGCACACGAAGGTGAAGTCCTTGGGCCACGCAAAGACGATCTTCCACTTGCCCTCGTAGGTCTTGTGGTTGATCTGCTCGAACTCCTGGCCCTTCTCCAGCGAAACGCAGGCGGTCAGGTCGAACTCGGGGAACTTGTCACCGACAGTGAGCACGTACTCTCCTTGTTGCGCAGAAAGTCCCTTTTGGGGCCTTTCCTTGAGGCTTGGACGGGTCTCACAGTGCCACAGGAGGCATTGATCAGTGAAATAGCTAGACTGGTTGATGTTGATCGGAGGTGGTTATCAGTGGCTTCACCGGCAAGTCAGGGCGGCCGGCCCCGCCAGCCCAGCCTGGCCCAGCTGCGGGCGTTCACGGCGGTGGCCGAGCATCTGCATTTCCGCGAGGCGGCGGCCGAGATCGGGATGAGTCAGCCCGCGCTGTCCGGGGCGGTCTCCGCGCTGGAGGAGACGCTCGGAGTGCAGCTGCTGGAGCGTACGACGCGCAAGGTGCTGCTGTCGCCCGCGGGGGAGCGGGTGGCCGCACGGGCCCGGACGGTCCTGGAGGCCGTCGGCGATCTGATGGAGGAGGCGGAGGCGGCCCGCGCGCCGTTCACGGGCGTGCTGCGGCTCGGCGTCATCCCGACCGTCGCCCCGTATCTGCTGCCGGCCGTCCTGCGGCTGGTCCATGAGACCTACCCCGACCTGGACCTCCAGGTGCACGAGGAACAGACCGCCTCCCTCCTGGAGGGGCTGGCGCACGGACGCCTCGACCTGCTGCTGCTCGCCGTGCCCCTCGGCGTCCCCCAGGTCACCGAACTCCCGCTCTTCGACGAGGACTTCGTCCTGGTCGCCCCCAAGGAGCACTGGCTCGGCGGCCGCGGCGACATCCCCCGCCAGGCCCTCCAGGAGCTGGACCTGCTGCTGCTCGACGAGGGCCACTGCCTGCGCGACCAGGCCCTGGACATCTGCCGGGAGGCCGGCCGGGACGAGAACACCCCCGTCACCACCAGCGCGGCGGGTCTGTCCACCCTGGTCCAACTGGTCGCCGGCGGCCTCGGCGTGACCCTGCTGCCCCGCACCGCGCTGCGCGTCGAGACCGGCCGCAACGACCAGCTCACCACCGGCTACTTCGCCGACCCGGCACCTTCGCGGACCATCGCCCTCGCCATGCGGTCGGGCGCCGCCCGCCAGGGCGAGTTCGAGGAGTTCGCGGCAGCGCTGCGCGGGGCCCTGCGGGGGCTGCCGGTGCGGATAGCGGAGGCGTGAGGGGCAGGGGCGGGCGACGTCGAGGGTGATCCCGGCGCCGGTGGAGTCCGGGAGGGTGCGCTGCCGGCCGGGGACGTGGACGCGGTGGCAGCGGTACGCGTCGGCGGTCGGGACGCGGCGGCGGCGCCGGTGCCCGTCCCGTCCGGACCCGGTCACCTGTTCATGGCGCCTCCTCAGGGAGCGGGCGCCGGATGACCGCTCCACGAGGAGGCGAGGAGCCCGCCGCGATCAGGCCGTGGTCTCCCGCGTGTACGTCAGGAAGGCCGCTCCGCTCTGGAGCACCGTGTGTTCGGTCAGTTCCCAGGTGCGGGGGTCGAAGGCCGTGGTGGGGGCGAAGAGCGGGATGCCGGTGCCGAGGGTGAGCGGGCTGAGCTTGACGATCAGCTGGTCGATCTCCGGGTAGAGCGCGCCGGCCAGTTCGCTGCCGCCCAGCAGCCAGATGTCCTTGCCGTCCGCGTCCTTCAGCTCCCGCACCTTCGCCACGGGGTCGGTGGCCACCAGCTCCACCGCCGGGTCGGGGCTCTCCTTCAGGGTCCGGGAGAAGACCAGGTGCCGCAGGTGGGGGTAGGCGTCGGTGAAGCCGGCCCGCAGGCCGATCTCGTAGGTGCGCCGGCCCTCCAGGACGGTGTCGAAGTGCGTGCCCTCGTCGGTGATGCCGAGCGCCGCCCTGGCGTGGGCGGGGAGGATCTCCGGGAGTTCGGCGGCCAGATGCTTGAGGTAGTCGTCGGCGATGGGCCAGAAGCCGTCCGGGCCGGTGGGGTCCGCACCGTCAGGGCCGGCGAGGAAACCGTCGAGGCTGGAGGCGATGCAGTAGACGAGCCGGCGCATAGAGGGTCCCCCTGGGGCAGTTGATGAGCGCTGCGGTGGCGAAATGATCTCGCAGATTCATTCCGTGCGCAGCCCGTCCGGCCGCATCATCCGCCACAGCGGCGGCAGGCTCAGCAGCGTCACGAAGAAGATCATGCCGCCGCCGATACCGGCCGTCCCGGCCACCACCGGCCAGTCGACCGTCACCGCGCTGTCGATCATCGTCAGCAGCAGCGCGCCCAGCGCCAGCCCGCAGCCCAGCGCCAGGCCCAGGCCGAGCGCCACCGGCAGGGCGGTCTGCCACAGCACCGACCAGCCCAGGGTGGCGCGGCGGGTGCCGTACGCGTCGAGGGTGGACAGCAGCCTGCGGCGCTCGTGGAGCTGCTCGACGGTGGAGATGATCAGGCCCGAGCCGATCAGCAGCAGGGTGAGGGCGGCGCCGGCGAACAGGCCCTGGCGGACGCTGGTGTACTGCGCGTCGTGCGGGTTGTCGACGGCGGAGTACTCGGTCATCGCCGGGTTGATGCGGGCCACGGTGTTGCGGATGTGCTCCACGGCGTCCGGGGTGCCGCGGTCGAAGTCGACCTTGAACTCCATGGTGGGGTGGCCGAGCCGTCCGACGTCGAGCGCGGACGGGGTCGCCAGCAGGTCGTACGCGACCCGGTCGGGGCCGCGGCCGTGGTCGAGGAGCCGGGCGCCCCGGGCCGCTGCGGGGATCGTCCAGGGGTGCGGGGGCTGCGGATCCTCCTGGGTGTACGGGGGGTTGAGGCTGACCCGCGCCCCGGGGGCGAGGGCGGGGTCGCGGCCGGCGGCATCGGTGAGGTAGACCTCGCCGTCCCGGCAGGAGTCCAGCCGGGCCACCTTCCGCAGCGCGGCGCAGCTGCCGACGGCGAGCGTCGAGGGCGTCGCGGCGGACGAGGGATGTCCGTCGGCCGGCAGCCGGCCGATGTTCGCGTCGATGGTGCCGCGGACCGCCGTCACCCCGGGGGTGGCACGCAGCGCGTCGAGCGCCCGCTGGGTCCGCGGCCAGCCGTCGGCGTTGCCCCACAGGCCGATCCGCGGGTCCTTGCCGGACTCCGCGTACGCCCGGGCGTAACCGGCCTGCATACCCGTCATGAGCATATGGATCGCGATCGCGCCGGCCACCGCGACGGTGATGGCACTGACCGCGCGGGTGGCCGAGCCGCTGTTCCACTGCAGGCGGCGGACGGCGAGTTGCCAGGGGACCGGGCCGCCGTGCAGCCGGCCGACGACCGCGTCCACCAGCCAGGGCAGCAGGGCGGTGACGCCGAGCAGCAGCGACATCGCGCCGGCCGCGAGGGCGACGGTGTGCAACGGGGTGTCGTGCCACGGCCGTTCCCGGGCCAGCGGCACCAGCAGCAGGATGCCCGTGGCGGGCAGCGCCACCCGCCACCACAGCCGGCGGCGGAGCGCGGGCCGGTTGCGGACGATGCCCAGCGGCTCGACGGTGATGCCGCGCTGGGCGAACAGCGTCACCACCACGGCCGCCGTCGGGACGAGCACGGCGATCAGCGCGGCGGCGAGGGGCGACGGGGCCACGTCCGAGGGGAAGACGTTGACGTCCCACAGCGTGATCACCGAGGCGCACTGCCGGCCGGCCAGGAACAGCGCGCCGCCCCCTGCCAGCCCCAGCAGCGCACCGAACAGCGCCTCGCCGGAGGCGATCCGGCGGGTGGTGCGGACGTCGGCGCCGACCAGCCGGAGCGCGGCCAGCCGGCGCTCCCGGCGCTCGTTGCCGAACCGTACGGAGGTGCCGATGAAGACCAGCACCGGCGTCATCAGCGTCACGCACGTCATGACCACGAGGAGCACGACGGGCGCCCGCACCGGCGGCGGCTGCCAGTTCGTGCCGAAGTGGTCGATGCGGTTGCCGTCGGCCGCGGAGAGCGTGGCGCTCTGTGCGACGTAGGTGAGTTCCCGCGGGCCGAGCAGACCGTCGTCGCCGATCACGCCGGCGATCTTGTAGTCCAGCCGGTCGCGCAGCAGCGCACCGCGGGGGGAGTCCAGCAGCTCTTTGAGCGCCGGGGAGACCAGCATCCGTCCGGGCCCGGGGAACCGGCCGATGCCGGGGGGCACGGGCGGATGCGCGCCGTCCGGGCGGACCAGGCGGCCGCGGATCGGCGTACCGCGGAAGGTGGTGTCGACGGAGGCGTGGAGGAGGGTGCGGTCGGAGGGCGGGGGCGGGTGGACCTGGCCCAGGTTCTCGCGGGCCTTCTCCCGGCCGTGCCAGGCGTCCAGCAGGGGCGGCACGGAGGAGCAGAGCAGCAGCACGGCCACGCCCAGGGCGACGCCGGTGGCGGTCAGCGCGGTACGGATCCAGCCCTCGCGGCCGCCGCCGGCCGCGAACCGCATCCCCATCACGAGGTCACGGGCCCAGGCCCGGGGACCGGTGGGCGCGGACGGGCCGCGGGCGGCGGACGGGGCAGGGGACGTGGACGGCCCCCGGGCGGCGGACGGGGCGGTGGTGCGGCCGCCGCCACCGGGGTTGCCACCGGTGTGCGGGCGCGGCCGGCTCATATCAGGCCCGCCTGCATGTCCTTCACTCTGCCGTCGCGGACCACGACCTCCCGGTCGGAGTAGGCCGCGACGCGGGCCTCGTGGGTGACCAGGACGACCGCGGCGTTGGTGTCCCGGGCGGCGTCGGTCAGCAGGTTGAGGACGCGTTCGCCGTTGAGCGAGTCCAGGGCGCCGGTGGGCTCGTCGGCGAAGACGACCCGGGGCCGGGTGACGAGGGCGCGGGCGACCGCGATCCGCTGGCCCTGGCCGCCGGAGATCTCCCCGGGCCGCCGGCCGTGCACCGTCTCGACCTCCAGCCGCTCCAGCCACTCGTGGGCCCGGCGTTCGGCTTCCTTGCGCTTGGTGCCGTTCAGCCGCAGCGGCAGCGCGACGTTCTCCAGCGCGGTCAACTCCGGCACCAGCTGCCCGAATTGGAAGACGAAGCCGAAGTCGGTGCGGCGCAGGGCGCTGCGCTGGGCGTCGCTCAGCGCGGTCAGGGAGTGCGGGCCGTAGTGGACGGTGCCGGAGTCCGGGCTGATGATCCCGGCGAGGCAGTGCAGCAGGGTCGATTTGCCGGAGCCGGAGGGGCCCATGACGGCGACGACCTCACCGGGGTGGACGGAGAACTCGACGCCGTCCAGCGCCGGAGTCTGCCCGTAGGTCTTGCCCAGGCCTTCCGCCGCGAGCAGGGAGCCCTCCGGCGTCACGGGCGGACCGCTTCGGCCAGGTTGTCGAGCCGGGCGGCGGTCAGCTCCAGCCAGCGCAGATCGGCTTCGAGGTGGAAGAGCGCGTGGTCGCAGATCAGCTGGTCGGCGAGGTCGCCGGAGCGCTTGCGCTCGGTCAGTCCGCGCATCAGCCGCAGATGCTCGGCGCGCTGGGTGTCCAGCAGCTGGGCGGCGTTGCGGTCGGTCAGCAGGGCCAGGACGATCTTGGTGTAGAGCGTCGACTGGAGGTACGGCTCGGGCTTCTCCGGACGGGCCAGCCACTGGGCGACATCGGTGATCCCGGCGTCCGTGATCGCATACCGCTTGCGCTCGGGTCCGGCACCGGCCTCCACGGCGTCCACCTCGACCAGGCCGTTCTTCAGCAGCCGGGACATCGTGGAGTAGACCTGCCCGTAGTGCAGCGGGCGGTCCTGTCCGAAGTGCTCGTCGAAGGCCCGCTTGAGGTCGTAGCCATGGCGGGGGCCGGACTCCAGGAGGCCCAGCAGCGTATGACCGATTGACATGCGGGTCACTCTACTCGGGGGTGTACCGGTGGTGTATACGTGCCCGGTATAGAGCAGACCGCGTACCGCACGGCCCCGGCCGCCGCCGCGGTGACCGGCACGGATCCGGTGCCCGGCGACAGAGGCCCCGCTGCCTACTCGTCCCTCGGTTCCTTCGGCGGCCGCCCCCGTCGTGGCATCGCCCCCGCCCCGCGGGGCAGCCGGCCCGCGTCCGACAGGGCCTTGCGGAGCAGGAACTCGATCTGCGCGTTGGCGCTGCGCAGTTCGTCGTCGGCCCAGCGGGCCAGCGCGTCGTGGATCAGCGGGTCCAGCCGCAGCAGCACCTGCTTGCGCCGCTGCGGCCGTCGCGCGGGGGCCCGCCCGCTCTCGGCGTCGGGCCCCTTCGGGGTGTCGGCGCTCATGCCGGGGCCCCGCTCCGCCCGGCCCCGCCCGTGCCGGGCGCGCGCCGTGTCACGGTGTGCCCGCTCACTGGTAGAGGGAGCCCGTGTTCAGGACCGGCTGGGCGGCCCGGTCGCCGCACAGCACCACCATCAGATTGCTGACCATGGCCGCCTTCCGCTCCTCGTCCAGCTCGACGATGCCCTGCTCGCTGATGCGTTCCAGCGCCTGCTCGACCATGCCGACCGCGCCCTCGACGATCTGCTGGCGGGCCGCGACCACCGCGCCGGCCTGCTGCCGCTGCAGCATCGCGGAGGCGATCTCGGGGGCGTAGGCGAGGTGGCTGAAGCGGGACTCGATGATCCGTACGCCGGCGGCCTGGACCCGTGCGGTCAGCTCCAGGGCGAGCTTCTCGGTGATCTCCTCGGCGTTGCCGCGCAGCGACAGGGCGTCCTCGTCGTGTGCGTCATAGGGGTACTCGATGGCGATGTGCCGGACGGCCGCCTCGGTCTGGGTGGCGACGAACTCCAGGAAGTCGTCGACCTCGAAGAGCGCCTGGGCGGTGTCCTCGACCTGCCAGACCACGATCGAGGCCAGCTCGATCGGGTTGCCGTAGGCGTCGTTGACCTTGAGGACCGCGGTCTCGTGGTTGCGCACCCGGGTGGAGATCTTCCGGGCGGTGGTGAGGGGGTTCACCCAGCGCAGTCCGTCGGTGCGGATGGTGCCGACGTACCGTCCGAAGAGCTGGATGACCCGGGCCTCGCCGGGCGCGACCATCTTCACGCCGGTCATGCAGAAGAACGAGCCGAGCAGCAGCGCGACCCCGGCGATGATCATCGGCACGCCGGCCGCCTTGTCGCCGCCGTCGCCGAGTATCCCGCCGACGATGATCAGGGCGATGCCCAGTGCCACGCCGAGCACGGTCAGCAGCAGGGCGAGGCCGCCCGGAATGCTGTGCGCCGGGGTCTCGCGGACCTGCGGGCGGGGCATCTCGGGGGCGTCGACGGCGAGGTCGTCGCCGGGTCCCGCGGAGCGGTCGGCCGGTGTCTGATCGGACATGGAATCCCCGTTTCTCCCCGTACGGCACGTGATGTCTGCCGCAATGGGTGATGTCACTGGTCTAGCAAAGTGATAGCACTTTAAGCCCTGGCGCAGCGAGGTGTCCAGTGCTCGTACGGGGGTCCGCCGACGGAAAGATCCCAGGTGGGGGCGTGGCGACGCAGAACACCCACCCCTTGGTTCCGCAAGGCCGGGTGCTGTTTGTCACGTCGGGAAAAGCCTTGATCGATGAGTATTTGTTGACAGATGCGGTGTTAGCTTCAACAGCTGAGTTAGCTGGGGGCGGAACGACTGGAGTTGCTGAAGCGATGGGCCGAGCGGACGCGAGACGGGCGCGACAGGGGAGCGCCCGCCGGGCCAAACAGAAGGACAAGAAGTCCGGCATACGCCGCTTCTTCACCTGGAAGAAGCTCCTCGGGGCCTTCCTCGGGGTGTGCCTGCTGGGCATCCTCGGCTTCATCGGCCTGTATCTGTACGTGGACATCCCCAAGGGGAACAACGACGCCAAGCTGCAGAGCAACGTCTACAAGTACGCCGACGGCAAGGTCATGGCGCGCACCGGTCTGCGCAACCGGGAGAACGTCCCGCTCAGCCGGATACCCAAGGACGTGCAGCGCACCTTCGTCGCCGCGGAGAACAAGACCTTCTACGACGACTCCGGCGTCGACCTGAAGGGCACCCTGCGCGGCGTCCTGAACACCCTGCGGGGCCAGGGCAAGCAGGGTGGTTCGACGATCACCCAGCAGTACGTCAAGAACTACTACCTGAGCCAGGAGCAGACGGTCTCCCGCAAGCTCCAGGAGATCGTCATCTCGCTCAAGGTGGACAACAAGTACGGCAAGGACGACATCCTCGCCGGCTACATCAACACCAGCTACTACGGCCGCGGCGCCTACGGCATCCAGGCCGCCGCCCAGGCCTACTACGGTGTGGACGTCGAGAAGCTGACCGTCTCGCAGGGCGCCTACCTGGCCTCGCTGCTCCAGGCCCCGAACCAGTACGACTGGACCCTGGCGACCGAGGCCGGCCGGAAGCGGGTCAAGGAGCGCTGGGCCTACACCCTCGACAACATGGTCGAGATGAAGTGGCTCTCCCCGGAGGACCGCCGCAAGCAGACCTTCCAGGTGCCGAAGGACCCCAAGCCGCTGAGCGGGGTGAGCGGCCAGACCAACTACCTGGTCGAGCAGGCCAAGCAGGAGCTCTTCGCCCAGGGCGTCGACGAGAAGCAGTTCGCGGCCGGCGGCTGGACGGTCACCCTCGGCATCGACAAGAACAAGCAGAAGGCGCTGGAGCGGGCCGTCAAGCGCAAGCTCCTCGCCGACCTCGACCCCAAGAAGCGCAAGGTCGACGCGGACGCCCAGCTCGGCGCCACCTCGGTGGACCCCAAGACCGGTCGCATCGTGGCGATGTACGGCGGCGAGGGCCCGCCCAAGCACTACCGGAACAACGCCACCCGCACCGACTACCAGGCGGCCTCCACCTTCAAGCCGCTGATCCTGGCCTCCGCGATGGAGAACAACGCGGTCACCCAGGACGGCGTCCCGATCAACCCGGACACGGTCTACGACGGCCGCAACCGCCGTCCGGTCGTCGGCGGCACCATCCCCTTCGCGCCGCCCAACGAGGACGAGCAGCAGTACGGGAAGATCAGCGTCCAGACGGCGACCAACAACTCCGTCAACGCGGTCTTCGCGCAGATGGGTGCGGACGTCGGCCTGGAAAAGGTCAAGGAGACCGCGGTCAGCCTCGGCATGGCCGACACGATGGACGTCAAGCCCGCCATGACCCTGGGCACCATGGGCGCCAGCCCGCTCCAGATGGCCGGGGCCTACGCCACCCTCGACAACCACGGCAAGAAGGTCACCCCGACGCTGGTCACCCAGGCCTCGCACAGCGTCAACGGCGCCGAGACCAAGGTCCCGCTGAAGAACCCGATCGGCGACCAGGTGCTCAGCCGCAAGACCGCCGACACCGTCACCTCCGTGCTGACGGGCGTGGTCAACGACGGCACCGCCTCGCAGGCCGTGAAGAACACCGCCTACAAGGCGGCGGGCAAGACCGGCACCTCCGACGACGACAAGTCGGCGTGGTTCGTGGGCTACACGCCCAAGCTGGTCACCGCCGTCGGCATGTTCGGCGAGTCCCCGCAGGGCGGCCGGCAGGTCACCCTCAAGAACGCCGGCGGCGACGGCCGGGTCAACGGCGGCGGCTACCCGGCCCGGGTGTGGGCGGACTACACCGAGGCGGCGCTGAACGGCAACACCGGCGCGGACTTCGAGCTGGACACGGAGCTGGGCGCCGGGGTCCCGCCGACCATCACCCCGACGCCGAGCCAGTCGACGTCGCCCAGCCCGACCCCGTCCGAGACGCCGAGCGGTTCGCCGTCACCGACCCCGTCGAAGCCGAGCGGCACCCCCTCGCAGTCCCAGAGCGGCCGGCCCAGCCCGCCCGGCCCGTCCGGCTCCAGCTCCGGCCCGCCGAGCGGCGGCGCGGACGGCGGTGCCGGCGGCGGCAACGGCGGCCCGGCCGGTGGCGAGGGCGGCACCGGCGACGGCGGGAACCGCACCGACAGCCTGCCCGGCTTCGACTGACGTGCCCGGCACCGCGGCCCCCACCTCGGCAGAGGCGGGGGCCGCGGTGCGGTACGGAGCGGTGGCGCTCAGCCGCCGTTCACCTTGTGGGCGATCCGGTCGCCCACGTTCTTGTCGATGTTGCGCCAGTACTGCAGCGCCCGGTCCAGCACCGGACGGCTGACGCCGTTGAGCAGGTGGCCGGAGACGTTGCCCACGAGCCGGTCGCGGGCCGCGTCGTCGAGTACCTGGCGGACCATCGTGCCCGGCTGGCCGAAGTCGTCGTCGTCCCGGCGCAGCGTGTAGGCCTCGCGGACCATCTGCCCGCCGGTCTCCCAGCCCGCGGGCTCCCCGTAGCGCAGGGTGTCCGCCGCCGGGCCGCCGTAGCTGTTCGGCGCGTAGGGCCGGGCCGCGCGGGAGGGCTCGTACCGCATCGGGCCGTCCTTCGCGTACGAGTGGACGGGGACGTGCGGCCGGTTGGGCGGCAGCTGCGCGTAGTTCGGGCCGATGCGGTACCGGTGGGTGTCCGCGTACGAGAACAGCCGGCCCAGCAGCATCTTGTCCGGCGACGGGCCGACCCCCGGCACCATGTTGGACGGTTCGAACGCCGCCTGCTCGATGTGGATGAAGTAGTCCTCGGGGTTCTTGTTGAGCGTCATCCGCCCGACCTCGATCAGCGGGTAGTCGCCGTGCGGCCACACCTTGGTCAGGTCGAACGGGTTGAACCGGTAGTCCGGGGCGTCGTCGAACGGCATGACCTGCACATACAGCGTCCACGACGGGGCGTTGCCGCCGTCGATGGCCTCGAACAGATCACGGCGGTGATAGTCGCCGTCCTCGCCGGCGATCCGGTCCGCGTCCTCCTGGGTGAGGAAGTCGATGCCCTGGTCGGTCTTGAAGTGGTACTTGATCCAGAACTTCTCGCCGCCGGCGTTGACCCACATGTAGGTGTGCGAGCCGTAGCCGTTCATGTGGCGGTAGGTCTTGGGGATGCCGCGGTCGCCCATCAGCCAGGTGACCTGGTGGGCGGACTCCGGGGACAGCGTCCAGAAGTCCCACTGCATGTCGTTGTCGCGCATCCCGTTGTCCGGGCGGCGCTTCTGGGAGCGGATGAAGTCCTGGAACTTGATCGTGTCACGGACGAAGAAGACCGGGGTGTTGTTCCCCACCAGGTCGTAGTTGCCGTCCTCGGTGTAGAACTTCAGGGCGAAGCCACGGGGGTCGCGCCAGGTGTCGGGGGAGCCCTGCTCACCCGCGACGGTCGAGAAGCGCGCGAGCATCTCGGTGGTCTTTCCCGGCTGGAAGAGGTCTGCCTTGGTGAACTGGCTCACGTCATTGGTGACTTGGAAGAAACCATAGGCGCCGGCGCCCTTGGCGTGCACCACCCGCTCGGGGACCCGCTCGCGGTTGAACTGGGCCATCTTCTCGATGAGGTAGTGGTCCTGGAGCAGGATGGGGCCGTCCGGGCTCACGGTCAGCGAGTGCTCGTCGCTCTCCACCGGGACGCCGGCGTTGTTCGTCGTGCGCGGGACGTTGTGCGCGGTGCTGGTCATGGAGGAGTGCCTCCTGTTTCGACGACGGGAAGTAGGGGTCGGTCGGTCCCGAAGCGGGGCAGCCCGAATTGGGGCGGTCAGTCCCTTACATCCACCCAAGCAGTCAACTACCCCGACGGCACGTCGGCAAGAGTTGGACCCCGTCCGGTCTCAGACGGGGTCCAACATGTGGGATGCGCGGCGCGCCGGGGCCGCCGGCGTCAGCGGCGCACCGCCCCCGGCGGCATCGACAGCTCGAACCAGACGACCTTTCCCATGCTCAGACGGGTCGCGCCCCAGCGCCGGGCCATCCGGTTGACCAGGTACAGGCCGCGCCCGCCCTCGTCCGACGGCCGGGCCTGGCGCAGCCGCGGCAGCTGCGGGACGTCGTCGCCCACCTCGCAGCGCAGTACGTCCGTTCGCAGCAACCGCAGCGTGATCGGCCGCTCCGCGTACCGCACCGCATTCGTCACGACCTCGCTGACCAGCAGCTCCAGTTGGTCGGTCAGCTCCTCCAGACCCCAGCGCGCCAGCGCCCGCCGGGCCAGCCGGCGGGCCTGCCCGGCCGTCTGCGCCTTCGGGTCCAGATACCAGTACGCGACATCGCTCGGCGCGATCCCGTCGAACCGGGCCGCCAGCAGCGCGATGTCGTCATCGCGGTCGCCGGGGCCCAGCATGTCGAGGACCTCGTCGCACATCGGCTCCAGCGGCGGCGGGTTGGGCCCCGTCAGCCGGGCCGTCTCCGCCAGCCGCTCCCGCAGCTGCTCGATCCCGGTCCACACGTCCCGGATCCGCGACTCGACCAGGCCGTCGGTGTAGAGGACCAGGGTGGCGCCCGCCGGGGCGTCCAGCTCCACCGCCTCGAAGTCCACCCCGCCGACCCCGATCGGCGCGCCCGACGGCACCCGCAGCACCTCGGCGCGCCCGCCGCGGTGCAGCATCACCGGCGGCGGATGCCCGGCGTTGGCGATGGTGATCCGGTGCGCGACCGGGTCGTAGACCGCATACATGCAGGTCGCCATCCGGTCCGTGCCCAGCCGCTGGGCCTGCTCGTCGAGGTGGTGCAGCACCTCCTGCGGCGGCAGGTCCAGCCCCGCCAGCGTCTGCGCGGTCGTGCGCAACTGGCCCATGATCGCGGCCGAGGTCATCGAGTGCCCCATGACGTCGCCGACCACCAGCGCCACCCGGCTGCCCGGCAGCGGGATCGCGTCGTACCAGTCGCCGCCCACCCGCGCCGTCTCGGCGGCCGGCAGATAGCGGCTGGCCAGCCGGACGCCGGTGGGCTGCGGCAGCGAGTCCGGCAGCATGGTGCGCTGCAGCGCGTCGGCGATGTACGCCTCACGGCCGTAGAGCACCGCCTTGTCGACGCCCAGCGCGGTGTGCGTCGCCAACTGCGCGGCCACCAGCAGATCGTCCGGCTCGAACGCCGGGCGGTCCGGGCGGCGCAGGAACACCGCCGCGCCGATCACCCGGCGGCGGCCGCGCAGCGGCGCCAGGATCACCCGGTGGCCGCCGGGCAGCCGCGGATCCGGCCCCAGCAGCTCCGGCAGCGCCGTCCGCGCCGCCTGGGCCTCGCCGAACAGCGGCCGTACGCCCCGCAGCACCTCCGCCAGCGGGCCGCCGGGCTCCACCTCGGCCAGCTCCGCCGCGCTGCCGCCCATCGCCGGGCCCAGATCGGGCTGCGCGGGCAGCACCGGCAGCCGGCCGCCGTTGGTGTCCGGCTCCTCCGGGATCCGGTCGGTGCGCCGCAGCCGCAGCACCACCGGGCCGGTGGGGCGCTCGTCGCCCACCGGCAGCGGATCGCGCAGGTAGACGAGGATGGCGTCGGCGAACGTCGGCACCGTCGCCCGGCACAGCCCGAGCACGATCTCGTCCAGGTCGATACCGCGGGCGATCCGCCGCGTCGCCGCCCCGATGAACCGCAGCCGGTCGCCGCCCGCCTGCCGGGCCGCGGCCACCTCGCCGCTCTCGCCCGGATGCGCCGAGCGGGCCGGCGGCACGGGCGGCGGGCCCTGCGGCGCACCGGCCGGGCCGGGCACCTGGGAGGCGGTGACCTCCCCGGCCGCCGGACGCGACACTTCGCCATGGGCACCCGGCCCGGCGGACCGGCCGCCGTGCGGCGCCGCCGGCTGTCCCGGCACCGTCCCGCCCGGGTCGCCGGCGTGCGGCCGCGACCGCCCGCCGCCGCCCTCCCGCGGCCGTCCGATGCCCTCGCCGCCGTGCCGCGGGCGCTGCCCGTGGTGCGGCTCCTCGCCCGGCTCCGGCGCCTCGGCGCGGCCCACCGCGCCCTGCGCCGTCCGCCGACCGGCACGGGCCGTCTCGCGCCCCGCGTCCGCCGCTCCGCCCGGCCGTCCTTGCGCAGGCATGGCCACCTCCCCGTACGTGTCGCCGTACGCCTCCCCGTACGGGAGCGAGACGTCCCGTGCGGCGGCATGGCCGCTGCTGTGAGCGGCGCTGTGATCACTGGTGCGCCCGCCGGTGTGGCCCGCCGCGGCGCCGTCCGCGTCCGCCGACGGGTCCCGCCGCGCCGCGCCGTGGTCCACGGCCGGCTCGTCCTCGTGGCGGCCCGCCGGCGGACCGGCCGAGGCGGCGACGGCGACCCCGGCGAGGCCTATGTCGTCACCGCCGCGCACCGCGAACCCGGCGCCGGGCGACGGGGCGAACCCCGCCGCCGCGGGCTGCTGCAGGGCGCTGCGCGGGTCGGGGACCGCGCCGAACGACGCCGTCCCTGCCGGCCCCCGCGCGGGGGACGCCGAGGGCGCGGCGGTCGGGGCCGACCGTCGCGATTCGTGGGAGGTGGGGTGCTCCGTCACGCGTGGGATTCCATCCGTCCGGGGCTGTGCGCCGAACGCGCCGCGTTATGAGCGCGCCGCCCGTACGGGACGCGCCCCACGCGCTGCGTCTCAGGCGCGTCGCAGGTGCAGAAAGAGCTGGATCTCGGGTGGTACGTCCGTACTCGACGGGGCGTATGCGTAGGCATCCTCCCCGACGACGTCGAAACCCGCGTCGTGCACGACCCGGCGCAGGTCGTCCCGCAGGTAACCCGATACCCGGATCGAGTTGCCCAGGAACGGAATGGTGAAGTCGTCCACATCCGCCTCGACCATGGACAGGGCCAGCAGCCCCTCCGGTCGTAGCAGATCATGGAGCAGGCCCAGTGCGTAAGGGATTTCCGCACGGGGCAGCATCAGAAGCGAGAAATAGGCGGCGACACCGTCGAAGGAGCCGGGGCCGCCGAGCCGGCCGCCGCGCAGATCGGCGATGTCCAGCCGGTGGAAGTCGGCGCCCGGGACGTTCGCCCGGGCCAGGGCGATCATCGAGGGGGAGAGGTCGATTCCCACGACGCGGTGTCCGGCGTCCGAGAGTTGACGGGCGGTCGGCAGGCCCGTGCCGCATCCGAGATCCAGGACGCGCGAGCCGGCGGGCAGGGTGTCGGCCAGCCAGGTGCCCGAGGCGAGCTGGCCCTCCTTGTGGGGAAAGGCGTCGTCGTACCGGTCGCCGATGGCGTCGAACGCCTCGGCCTGGCCGGCCCGGTCCAGTGCTAACCGGTGCAGCCCTTCGTATTCGTCGTAGTGAGTCGCGCTCACGACCTCGCCCCTCCTGCGACCGCGGTCAAGTTCGTTTTCCCGTTCTGGAGTTGCGCCTGTGCAGTCTTGCGGAGGACGATCCTACGTTTGAAGACCCGGGGCACAGCAAGGGGGCTCGGCCCCGCTCCTCGCCCCGCAGGATCGTGCTGTGCCCATAGGCGCACCTTTCCACGGTTCGCCCCCTTCAGTCGCCCGTTTTCCCTTCGCTCCCTCACGACCGCAAACGATCCGGTGCGCGGTCCCAGTCGTCCGGGAGCCCGGGGACGTCCCAGGCCGGGTCGGGGCGCCAGTCCTCCCAGCCGTCGGCGTACGGCGCCCGCCAGGCCGTGATCTGTGCGATCGCGGCCCGGCCGGCCGATCTGACCTCGGAGGCCTGTGCGTCCGTCATCAGCCCGTCCCGCTGCGCCTGCGCGAACTCGTCCTCGTCCCGCCACTCCCAGTGCCGGTCCGGATAGACGCAGATGTCGAGGAAGTGGTCCTCGGAGTCAATGCCGCCCGACCAACGGCGCCGCGGCTCCTCCAGATTGACGTACCAGTTCTTGAACTGCCAGCCGCGCTCCCAGAACAGCCACACCGACCACGGGTCGCCGGGCCGCGCCAGCTTCAGCACGCCGGTGCCGAACCACTGGTCGTGCACGGTCCGGCGCGGTTTGGTGTAGCGGGTGGACAGCGGCTCGCGGTGCACCGGGGTGCCGTCGGCGAGCATCGGCTTGATGCAGGGCGTGCCCGGCGCCATCCACACCGCGAGCAGCTCGTCGGTGTCCTGGACAACGGTCATCGGGCGGCAGATGTGGAACCGTCCGGCGTCGGCGTTGTCGCGGTAGCGCCACAGGACGTGGTCCCCCGGCGCCCAGTGCGACGCTCCCGTCGCACCACCCGCCGCCTGCCCCGCCCCGGCCGTCCCGCGTCCGCCGGGCGTCTCGCCTTCCGTCGTGTCCACCATGTCCGCTGTCATGCGCAGATCTTAGAGGCGCGGCACGACGCGCGCCGTGACATGAGACGCACCGGGCGTTACGGGCAGGATAATGCGGGCCGCCCCCGCGACCCGCGCCCGCAACAGGAGTGCCGGCGCGGGCGGCGAGGGGCCGGCCGGTTCAAGGACGCGTCATCCGCAGCACGTCCAGCGCCTCGTCCAACTGCTCCTCGCTCAGCAGCCCCCGCTCGACATAGCCGCCCTCCAGGACCACCTCGCGAATGGTCTTCCGCTCGGCGAGCGACCTCTTGGCGACCTTCGCGGCCTCCTCGTACCCGAGGTACTTGTTGAGCGGGGTGACGACCGACGGCGACGACTCGGCGTACTCCCGGGCCCGTTCCGCGTTCGCGGTGATCCCGTCGACCGTGCGGTCCGCCAGCAGCCGCGCCACATTGGCCAGCAGCCGCATCGATTCGAGCACATTGCGCGCGATGACCGGCAGCATCACGTTCAGCTCGAAGTTGCCGGCCGCGCCCGCCGCCGCCACCGTCGCGTCATTGCCGGTGACCTGCGCGGCCACCATCAGCACCGCCTCCGGGATCACCGGGTTGACCTTCCCCGGCATGATCGAAGAACCCGGCTGCAGATCCGGCAGCGCGATCTCCGCGAGCCCGGTCCGCGGCCCCGACGCCATCCACCGCAGATCGTTGGCGATCTTCGTCAGCCCGACCCCGATCGTCCGCAACTGCCCGCTGGTCTCGACGATCCCGTCGCGCGCCCCCTGCGCCTCGAAGTGATCGCGCGCCTCGGTCAGCGGCAGCCCCGTCACCCGCGCCACCTCCGCGATGACCGCGGCCGAGAACCCCGGCGGGGTGTTGATGCCCGTCCCCACCGCCGTGCCGCCCAGCGGCAGTTCCGCCAGCCGCGGCAGCGACGCCCGCAGCCGCTCGACGCCGTACCGCACCTGGGCGGCATAGCCGCCGAACTCCTGCCCCAGCGTCACCGGCGTGGCGTCCATCAGATGCGTCCGCCCCGACTTCACGACCTCGGCGAACTCCGCCGCCTTGCGCTCCAGCGCCTCCGCCAGATGCTCCAGCGCCGGGATCAGATCGGTCAGGACCGCGGACGTCGCCGCGATGTGGATCGACGACGGGAAGACGTCGTTGGACGACTGGCTGGCGTTGACGTGGTCGTTGGGATGGACCTCCCGGCCCAGCCGCTCGCTCGCCAGCGTCGCGACGACCTCGTTGGTGTTCATGTTCGACGACGTGCCCGACCCCGTCTGGAACACGTCGATGGGGAAGTGGTCGTCCCACTGCCCCTCCGCGACGGCCGCGGCGGCCTCCTGCACGGCCTCCGCGATGTCCTTGTCCAGCACCCCCAGCTCGCCGTTCACCTTGGCCGCCGCGCCCTTGATCCGCGCCAGCGCCTCGATGTGCGCCCGCTCCAGCCGCTGCCCCGAGACCGGGAAGTTCTCCACCGCACGCTGCGTCTGCGCCCGCCATTTCGCATGCGCGGGCACCCGCACCTCCCCCATGGAGTCGTGCTCGGTCCGAAAGCCGCCGGAGTCGCCGAATGCGCCGTTGTCACTCATACCTATGTCAGTGCCCGGGAACCCCGATCTGTTCCCGGGCACCGGCCGGATGTCACCTGGCTGCGGGGCAGTGGCCCTTCGGCGGGCCGGATCAGGCGGAGGTGACCGCCCGTCATCCCGGCCGCGCGCCGCCCGCTCCGGCGGCGCGCTCGGTTCCGCTTCACGGCGGCCGGCGCGATGGCCCACCGCCGTGGGAGCCGGTGCGGGGCAACCTGCCTTGCCGTACCCGCGCTTGAGCGACTGCTCAAAACGCTCTACGCTGCGTTTGAGCAGTCGCTCAAACGCGTGGGAGGGGGATGTCGCATGGGGTTGTACGTGGAGGCCCGCATACGTGCCGGGATCGGTGAGGTGTGGGACCGGAGCCAGGAGCCGCAGCAGCATCAGCGCTGGGACCTGCGGTTCGGTGAGATCGACTATCTGCCGTGCGCGCCGGGGGAGCCGCAGCGCTTCCGGTACGCCACCCGCGTGCTGCCGTGGCTCGCGGTCGACGGCACCGGCGTCTCTGCCGGGGAGCGGAACCGGCCCGACGGCACCCGGACTTCAGCCCTCCGCTTCGCCTCGGCGCACCCGCTGTCGCTGATCGAGGAGGGCCGCGGGTACTGGCGGTACGTCCCGGACGGCGAGGCGCTGCGGTTCCTCACCGGATACGACTACCGGCCGCGCTGGGGCCGCTTCGGCCGGGTCGTCGACCGGCTCTTCTTCCGGCCGCTCATGGGCTGGGCCACCGCCTGGTCCTTCGACCGGCTGCGGCTGTGGTGCGAGCGCGGGATCACCCCCGAGCGGTCGCTGCGCCACGCCCTCGCGGAGCTGTTCGCCCGTATCGCCGCCGTCGCCGCCACCGCGGCCCTGGCCCCCATGGCCCCGGTGGCCACGATCTCCGTCCTCGCCGCGACCGTACCCGCCGTGGCGGCCGCCGCCCTGCTGCTGCCGCCCCTCCCCACCACCCCCGCGGCCCGGCGCTGTCTGCGCCGCCCGCCGGAGCGGGCCGCCGGACGCAGCGGGAGCGCCGCCGCCCCGACCGCCGCCGCCCCGACCGCCCTCCTCGACAGCCTGGAGCAGTGATGACCTCGATATTCCAGCGCGCCCTCGGCGCCGACTTCGACCGGCTCCACCCGAACATCCAACGGCGCTTCTCCGTCGGGCTCGACAGCGGTGAGGCGTGCGTCGGGCGGGGCACGATGGACCGGATCTGGCACGGCCGCAGCTTCGTCCGGCCGTTCCTGGCCCTCGGCGGCAGCCGCAACATCCTCGTCCCGCAGACCGGCCGGGACATCCCCTTCGTCATCGAGAACGTCCCCTACACGGACTCCTTCGGGCGCGAGACCGTCACCTTCGTCCGGACCTTCGCCTTCCCGCGCCGCCCCCGCCGCTTCGACGCCACCATGGTCTTCAGCCCCGAGCGCGGCTGCGTCGTCGACTACCTGGGCACCCACCAGCACCTCGCCACCGACCTGCACTTCACGGCCGACGACAGCGGGGCCCTGGTCATCCGCTCCGGCGAGCACCGCTTCCGGGAGGGGCCGGTCGACGTCCGGGTGCCGGACCTGATCGGGGGCGATGCCGTGGTGCGCGAGTCGTACGACGAGGCGGCCGGGTGCTTCCGCATCCAGGTGCGGGTCGGCAACCGGCGGTTCGGCCCGCTCTTCGGCTACGAGGGGTCGTTCCGGGCGGAGTTCACGGACGCCGCCGAGCGCGGGGTGCGCGCCGGGCTGCGGCCGGTGCGCGAGGAGGCGCGGACGTGAGCGCGGAGACCCGTACGAAACTGCTCGCCGGCGCGCTGCAGACGCTCATCGAGCAGGGCATCGCCAAGACCTCCGCCCGCACCATCGCCGCCACCGCGGGAGTCAACCAGGCCCTGGTCTTCTACCACTTCGGCAGTGTCGACGAACTCCTCGCCGCCGCCTGCCGGTACGGCGCGGAGCAGCGTGTCGCGCACTACCGCGAGCGCCTCGCCCGGGTCGGCAGCCTCGCCGAACTCCTGGAGCTGGGGCGGGAGCTGCATGCCGAGGAGCGCGCCGCCGGCCATGTCGCCGTCCTCGCCCAGCTCCTGGCCGGGGCCCAGACCCAGCCCCGGCTCGTGCCCGCGACCGCCGCCGGACTCTCCTCGTGGATCGAGGAGATCGAAGGGGTCCTGGCGCGGGTGCTGGCCGGGACGCCGATCGCCGCGTTCGTGGACGTCGCCGGCCTCTCCCGGGCGCTCGCCGCGGGATTCGTCGGCCTGGAGCTGTACGAGGGCGTGGATCCCGACGGGGCGCTCGCGGCCCTGGACGCGCTGGAGCAACTGTCCGGGCTGGTCGGCGTGCTGGAGGAGCTGGGCCCGGTCGCCCAGCGGGCCGTGCGTGCCCGGGTGCGGCGCAGCGTGGCCCGGCGCACTCAGCCATGAGACCGGGCCCGGCAGTCCGCCGGGGTGCCAGGGCGGACGGCCGGGGTCCGGTGCTCTCGCGGCACCCGCGGAGTGGACCGTGAACCGGGTAGGGCGGCCGGGCTCAGGAGGCGATGGCCCGGCGCTGAGCCGATCACCGCGACCGGATGGGCGGGCCGCGCCCCGAAGGGCGCGGCCCGTCACGCCGCTATGCCGTCGCGTACTTGTCCTTGCTGCACTTCACGTCGATGTTGTGCTTGACGTAGCACACCTTCAACTTCACCTTGCGGCCTTCGACGAAGCCCGCGTCTGCCGATTGCCGAAGGTCGCCCTTGCCGCCCAGGAAGCTCGCGTACTGCCGCCACGTTTCGCCGCCCTTCGGCGAGTACGCAGAGGCGCGGATGCCGTAGCCGTCCTTCCTGGTGTCGTAGCACTCGACCCGGTCCCCGCCGTCGAGGAACGTGCCACTGCCACCCGCGACGTAGATCGTCGCGATTGTCCCCCGGGTCTCGGCGGCATGGCCGGAGCCACTGATTCCAGCCATGAGCGCGAGCGTGGCGCCGGTGACCAGGGTGATACGGGATCCCTTACGTACGTTCAATGGCTCTCCCTCATGAGAATGCCAATTGCTCGTGACGCCAACACGGGGGTACCACAGTCGCCCGCCCTCAACTGCGCGTGCCCTTCTCGACGTTGGCGACGCCATCTGGCGCGTCGTCACCTGGGTCCGCTGCTGCACGGCAAGCGGAGGTGCCACAAGAGCCCCCGGCGGGTGCCGGGGGCTCTTTGGGGGGAGCGGAACGGGCGCGTCAGCTTCCCGAACGCACCGGAATGCTGGTGAACGTCGGCGCCGGCGCCGGGTCCTGGAAGAAGTCGTTGCCCTTGTCGTCGACGACGATGAAGGCCGGGAAGTTCTCGACCTCGATCTTCCAGACCGCCTCCATGCCGAGCTCCTCGTACTCCAGGACCTCGACCTTCTTGATGCAGTCCTGGGCCAGGCGCGCGGCCGGGCCGCCGATGGAGCCGAGGTAGAAGCCGCCGTGCGCGGCGCAGGCGTCGGTGACCTGCTGCGAGCGGTTGCCCTTGGCCAGCATGACCTTGGAGCCGCCGGCCGCCTGGAACTGCTCGACGTAGGCGTCCATCCGGCCGGCCGTGGTCGGGCCGAAGGAACCGGAGGCGAAGCCCTCGGGGGTCTTGGCCGGGCCCGCGTAGTAGACCGGGTGGTTCTTCAGGTACTCCGGCATCTCCTCGCCCGCGTCCAGCCGCTCCTTGATCTTGGCGTGCGCGATGTCGCGGGCCACGACGAGGGTGCCGGTGAGGGACAGGCGGGTCTTGACGGGGTGCTTGGTCAGCTCGGCCAGGACCTCGTCCATGGGGCGGTTGAGGTCGACGGCGACCGCGTCGAGGTCCGCGCCGGCGCCCTCGGTCAGCTCGTCGTCGGTGGTCTCCGGCAGGAAGCGCGCCGGGTCGGTCTCCAGCTGCTCCAGGAAGACGCCCTCGGCGGTGATCTTCGCGACGGCCTGGCGGTCCGCGGAGCAGGAGACCGCGATGGCGACGGGGCAGGACGCGCCGTGGCGGGGCAGGCGGACGACGCGGACGTCGTGGCAGAAGTACTTGCCGCCGAACTGGGCGCCGATGCCGATCTTCTGCGTCAGCTCGAAGACCTTCTCCTCCAGCTCCTTGTCGCGGAAGCCGTGACCGGTGGGGGAGCCCTCGGCGGGCAGCTCGTCGAGGTAGTGCGCGGAGGCGTACTTGGCGGTCTTCAGCGCGTACTCGGCCGAGGTGCCGCCGACGACGATCGCGAGGTGGTACGGCGGGCAGGCGGCCGTGCCCAGCGAACGGATCTTCTGCTCCAGGAACTTCATCATGGAGGCCTCGTTGAGGACCGCCTTGGTCTCCTGGAAGAGGAAGGACTTGTTGGCGCTGCCGCCGCCCTTGGCCATGAAGAGGAACTTGTAGGCGCCGCCGTCGGTCGCGTACAGCTCGATCTGGGCCGGCAGGTTGGAGCCGGTGTTCTTCTCGTCCCACATGGTCAGCGGGGCCATCTGCGAGTAGCGCAGGTTCAGCTGGGTGTAGGCGTCGTAGATGCCGCGCGAGAGCGCTTCCTCGTCGCCGCCCCCGGTCAGGACCTGCTGGCCGCGCTTGCCCATCACGATCGCGGTGCCGGTGTCCTGGCACATGGGCAGGACGCCCGCGGCAGCGATGTTGGCGTTCTTCAGCAGGTCGAGCGCGACGAACCGGTCGTTGGCGCTGGCCTCCGGGTCGTCCAGGATCTTGCGGAGCTGGGCGAGGTGGGTGGGGCGCAGGTAATGCGAAATGTCGTGCATCGCCTCGGCGGCCAGCTTGCGCAGCGCCTCCGGCTCGACCTTGAGGAACGTCCGGCCGTCGGCCTCGAAGGTGCTCACGCCCTCCGCGGTGACGAGGCGGTACGGGGTGGTGTCCTCACCTACGGGGAGAAGGTCGGTGTAGGCGAATTCCGGCATCGAAGGTCATTCCTTACTCGGAGAGGTCCGGCTGGCGTCTACGGCAGCGCCTCCACAGCGTAGAACCCCGGCACGCGGACGCCGCTGTGAGGTAAGGCTCAGTCGGCGCGGGCGCCGCCTTCCGGGGGAGGGCGGGACTTTGCCCTCGCGCCCTAGTCGCGATCTATCGCGTTTCGGTACGCTGGGCCGGTGGATGCAGACAACGGGGGACGACCGGGCCCCGAGAACCCGCCCGGACCGCCGGCGAAGCAGGGCCGGCAGCCGGTGGACATGACCAAGACGGCGACCGCGCCGCCCGCGGTGGCCGAGGGCGATCTCAGGGCCTCCGACGCGGACCGCGACCGCATCGCAGAGATCCTGCGCGAGGCGCTGGCCGAGGGCCGGCTGGACCCGGAGGAGCACGCCGAGCGGATCGACACCGTCTACCGCGCCAAGACCATGGGCGAACTGGAGCCCGTCGTCCGCGACCTCCCCGCGGCCGGCGCCGGCCGTGCGCGGCAGGGCCCGGACGCGTACGCCCACGGCTCCGGCGCCCCGGTCCCCGACCAGAACCTCGTCGCGATCTTCAGCGCCTCCGTCCGCAAGGGCCGCTGGCAGGCGCCCGCGCGGATCAACGCCTTCGCGTTCTTCGGCAGCGTCGAGATCGACCTGACCGAGGCCGTCTTCCCGCAGCGGCAGGTCCAGATCAATGTCACGGCCGTCTTCGGCAGCGTCGAGATCCGGGTCCCGGAGAACATCACGCTGCGCAGCAGCGGCTCCGGCGTCCTGGGCAGCTTCGAGGTCGAGTCGCACGACTCCGAGGAGGCCGACGCCCCGCAGGTCGTCGTCAACGGCTATGCCGTGCTCGGGAGCGTGGAGGCCAGGCCCAAGCGCGGCGCCTGGATCCGCGATCTGCGCGACCGGCTGCGCGACGGGCACCGCGAACTCCGCCACGAGCTGCGCGAGGAGCGGCGCGAGCGGCACCACCAACTGCGCCAGGACCGGCGCGAAGGGCACGAGCGGCTGCACGCCGAGCGCCGTGAGCGCCGCGACCGGTTCCGCAAGGACACGGGGAGCTGAGGCCGGGAACGGCGGGCGGACACCGCCGCGTTGGCGGGTCCCCCGTCAACGGGGGGCGTCACCCGCGATTTTCTCCTTGTCGCACGATCGCCACGGTGTGCATAAGCGTGCGTACAGCGGGTAGGGCTGGTGCATCGTCTCTCGTACGGCTGCGGGGTGCGAAAAGGCCGTGCGCAGCGAGACGGGCAAGGGTGATTTCTCTCGCCGAAGCCGTCGTCAGGAGTAGACCGTGCTGCTACCGCATCAGCCCCTGCAGGATGCCGCTGTCGTCCCGTCCCAGCAAGTGCCTGCTCGTGACGAGGCCGGCCCCTGGCATTCGGAGGCGGTGTGCCGCCGGGACGAAGCCGGGCTGTTCTTCGCCCCGTCCAAGGAGCCGACCGCCGCGCGGCTGGCCAGAGAAGAGGCCGCGAAGCGGGTCTGTGCCCGCTGCCCCGTGATGGTCGAGTGCCGGGAGCACGCGCTGCTCCAACCCGAGCCGTACGGCGTCTGGGGCGGCCTGACCGCGGCCGAGCGCCGGGTCGTCCTGACCCGCCGGCGGCGCCGGGAGAGCGAACTCCAGCACGCTGCTCACCTGCCTGCGGCGGGCTGAACGGCCGCGGGAGGCTTCGGCCCATAGGACGCACCCAGCAGGACGCACCCCCAGGGCGTATGGGCCACTTCGCCCCCGCCGGAGCTTCTCCGGCGGGGGCGAAGTGCGTGGGCGGGCGGGCCGGTTGCACGGGCCGGCCCGCTCCCCGCTAGCTGGGGCGCTCGAAGTCCACCGAGCTGTACGCACGCAGCTTGGACAGCCGGTGCTGGGAGTCGATCTGGCGGATGGTGCCGGACTTGGAGCGCATCACCAGCGACTGGGTGTAGGCGTTCTCGGCGCGGTAGCGGACCCCGCGCAGCAGTTCGCCGTCGGTGATGCCGGTGGCGACGAAGAAGACGTTGTCGCCGCGGACCAGGTCGCCGATCTCCAGCACCTTGTCCAGGTCGTGCCCGGCGTCCAGCGCGCGCTGCCGCTCCTCGTCGTCCTTGGGCCACAGCTTGCCCTGGAAGGCGCCGCCCAGACACTTCAGCGCACACGCCGCGATGATGCCCTCGGGCGTACCGCCGATGCCCAGCAGCAGGTCCACGCCGGTGCCCTCGCGGGCCGCCATGATCGCGCCGGCGACGTCGCCGTCGGCGATGAACTTGATCCGGGCCCCGGCCTCCCGGACCTCCTTGACCAGGCCGTCGTGGCGGGGGCGGTCCAGGATGACGACGGTGACGTCCTCGACAGCGGACTTCTTCGCCTTGGCGATCCGCTTGATGTTCACCGCCACCGGCGCCGTGATGTCGACGAAGTCCGCCGCCTCCGGGCCCGTGGCGAGCTTGTCCATGTAGAAGACCGCGGACGGGTCGAACATCGAGCCGCGCTCGGCCACCGCCATCACGGACACCGCGTTCGCCATGCCCTTGGCGGTCAGCGTCGTCCCGTCCACCGGGTCCACGGCCACGTCGCACTCCGCGCCGGTCCCGTCGCCCACGCGCTCGCCGTTGTAGAGCATCGGGGCGTTGTCCTTCTCGCCCTCCCCGATGACCACGACGCCGTTCATCGAGACGGTGTGGATCAGGGCACGCATGGCCTTGACCGCCGCGCCGTCCGCGCCGTTCTTGTCACCTCGCCCCACCCAGCGGCCCGACGCCATGGCGCCGGCCTCGGTGACCCGGACGAGCTCCAGGGCGAGGTTGCGGTCCGGGGCCTCGGGGCTGACCTCGAGCGGGGACGGGAGATGATGCTCGCTCATCGAGCGCACCTTTCTGGACGGCGAAGGCCGTGAAGGAATGAGGGTGGCTGTGCGGGGGTGCGGGGGTTTCCCCCGGAGGTTCACAGTATCTCCAGGTCGCCAAAATGAGCAGAGGGCCCTACGCATGAGCACCCGCCGCAGAGCCGGTCGCGTGGTTGTCTGCGCAGGTCAGGGCCTTTGCCGGGGGGCCTGTCGGGGCCGCGCCGGGGATGGGGGACCATAGGGGCGTGGCAGGTATGCGAGGCAGACAAACGGTGCGGGACATGGTCCTGTCGCTGGCGGTGATCGGCATCCTCGTCGGGGCGATCTACATCTTCATCCCGCACGACGAGAGCGCGGACGCGGCGAAGAACGCGGTCAAGACGGTCGACTACCGCGTCGAACTGATCACGGCCCGGCGCGCGGCGCCCTACGCGGTCGCCGCGCCCGAGGGGCTGCCCAAGACCTGGCGCGCCACCTCCGTGTCGTACAAGGCGAGCGAGGACGGCAAGGGCGGCGCCTGGCATCTGGGCCTGCTCGACCCGGAGCAGCAGTACGCGGCCGTCGAGCAGAGCGACGCCATGCCGCGGAAGTTCATCCGGGAGGTCACGCTCGGGGCGGCCAAGGCCGAGGGCAAGCAGGCCGTCGGCAGCAAGAAGTGGGACCGCTACAAGGGCGACAAGTACAACGCACTGGTCCGCGAGGAGCCCGGGGTGACCACCGTCGTCACCGGCACCGCGCCCTACGGACGGCTCGCCGACCTGGCCGCCGCGCTGGTCGCCAAGAAGAGCTGAGCGCCGGCGACACCGATGAGGCCGCCGCACCCGGGAGGGGTGCGGCGGCCTCATGCGTGGTGCGGGCGGGTCGGCTCAGACGGTGGCGACGGCCTCGTCGAAGGTGAGCCGCGGGGAGCGCGGGAAGAAGGCGTCGGTGCCCGGCTTGCCGATGTTGATGATGAGGAACGACTTCTGCTTGCCGTCGCCGAAGAACTCCTTGTCGACGCCGGTGAAGTCGAAGCCGGTCATCGGGCCGGCGGCCAGGCCGGCGGCGCGGACGCCGACGATGAAGTAGCCGGCCTGGAGGGTGGCGTTCTGGGTGCCGGCGACCTCGCGGCGCGCGGCCTCGGAGAAGAAGGTGTCCTTGATGCCCGGGGCGTGCGGGAAGAGCTGCGGCAGCTTCTCGTGGAAGTCCAGGTCCACGGAGAGGATCGCGGTCAGCGGCGCGCTGAGCGTCTTCGGGCCGTTGGCGCCCATGGCGTGCGCGACCAGGCGCTCACGGGCCTCCTGGGAACGGACCAGGGTTATCCGCAGCGGCGTCTGGTTGAAGGCGGTCGGGCCGAACTTCACCAGGTCGTAGATGGCCTGGACCTGCTCGTCCGTCACCGGCTCGTCCGTGAACGTGTTGGCGGTCTGGGCCTCCCGGAACAGGAGGTCCTGAGCGGCGGCGTCAAGGGCGAGAGACATAGAGGCACCTCGGTGAGTGAGCTGGGTCGGATTCTGTGGCAGTACAGACAGTAGTGATCATGTAGCCGCCACAGGGGTCATACGGGAAATACTGTAAAGGAAATAGATTAAGTTTCAACTAAAACGTGGGAGCTGTGAGGGGGTTCACAGGCTTCGCCTCGGGGGGCGCCAGGGCTCCCGGCGCGCTCCGTCCGCTAGGCGCGCTCCGCCTCCGGCTCGTCCGGCTCCGCCAGCGCCGCGTCGAGCCGCGCCCGGGCGCCGTCCAGCCAGCGCCGGCAGACCTTCGCCAGCGCCTCGCCGCGCTCCCACAGCGCGAGCGACTCCTCCAGCGTCGTGCCGCCCGCCTCCAGGCTGCGGACGACCTCGATCAGCTCGTCCCGCGCCTGCTCGTAGCCCAGCGTGGAGTCCACCGACTCCACCGGGGCCGCCGCCCCGGCCGCCGCGTCCTGCTCCGCGTCCGCCGCGCCGTCCGTCTTCGCCTTCGCCATGTCTCCCACCCTAAGAGTTGGTCTGTGCACTATTCGGGGGGTGTGCCGGCGCCCGGGGCGCCGTCCACCCGTACCCGGAACTCGCCCTCGGCCACCCGGGCCCGCAGCGTCTCGTCCGCGCCGACCTCGGCCGGTGCGCGCACCGCCGTGCCGTCCGGCTTCTGCAGGACCGCATAGCCGCGCTCCAGCGTCGCCTTCGGGGAGAGCGCGACCACCCGGGCCAGCGTGTGCGACAGCTCGGAGTCGGCGCGGTCCAGCAGATGTCCCAGGGTCCGCCGGCCGCGCTCCAGCAGCGCCGTGACCTGCTCCTCGCGCTCCTCGACCATCCGCTGTGGCCGCTGTATGCAGGGCCGCTGCAGCGCCCCGGCCAGTCCGCGCTCCTCGCGCTGCAAAAAGCCGTCGATCGCGCGCAGCGCCCGCTCCCGCAGCTGCCGGACCCGGGTCAGCTCCTCGCCCACGTCCGGCACCACCTTCTTCGCCGCGTCCGTCGGCGTCGAGGCGCGCAGGTCGGCGACCAGATCCAGCAGCGGGGTGTCCGGCTCATGGCCGATCGCCGAGACGACGGGCGTCACGGCCGCGCTCACGGCCCGGACGAGCTGCTCGTCGGAGAACGGCAGCAGGTCCTCCACGCTGCCGCCGCCGCGCGCCACGATGATCACGTCCACCTCGGGCAGCGCGTCCAGCTCCTGGACCGCGGCGACCACCTGCGGGACCGCATGCACGCCCTGCACCGGCACATTGCGCACCGCGAAGCGGACGGCCGGCCAGCGGTGCCGGGCGTTCTCCAGGACGTCCCGCTCGGCGGCGCTCGCCCGGCCGCAGACCAGCCCGATCAGCTGCGGCAGGAAGGGCAGCGGCCTCTTGCGGTCCGCGGCGAACAACCCCTCCGCCGCCAGCGACTTCTTCAACTGCTCCAGGCGGGCGAGGAGTTCGCCGACCCCCACCGGCTTGATCTCGGCGGCCCGCAGCGAGAGCTGGCCGCGCGGGGCGTACCACTCCGGTTTCGCGTGCACCACCACCCGGGCGCCCTCGCTCACCACGTCGGCGACCTTGTCGAAGACCTGGCGGTAGCACGTCACGCTCACCGAGATGTCGTACGAGGGGTCGCGCAGCGTCAGAAAGACCACCCCCGCGCCGGGGCGCCGCGAGAGCTGGGTGATCTGCCCCTCGACCCACACCGCGCCGAGCCGGTCGATCCAACCGCCGATGAGCCGGGAGACCTCGCCGACCGGGATCGGCGTCTGAGGGGACGTGGAAACAGCCATACGAGCGAGACTAGCGGCGGGCACCGACAGCGGCGGCGCCCCCGCGGTGCGGGGGCGGGCGGCGGCCGGCCCCTGGCCCTCCCCGAGGAGGTGCCCTCCACCGCTCCCCTCAGCCCCGCACCCCGTCCGACCGCCCGCGCCCCCGCCTCCTGCGCTGCGTCACCAGCACCACCAGCCCCGCCGCCAGCCAGGCGCCGCCCACGGCCTGCGCGGCGGCGGACGCCTCGGCGACCACCGCGACCACCACCGCCAGCCCCAGCACCGGGACCACCAGATGCCGCAGCACGCCCGGCGGCCCGCCCGCCCGGCGGACCCAGAACCAGCCGATCACCGACGCGTGCAGCAGCCCGAACGCGGTCAGCGCCCCCACGTTCACGACCGACGACAGCTGGTCGAGCCCGTCGTCCCTGCGGGCCGCCCACACCGCCGCCACCAGCGTCACCAGCGCCGCGCCCAGCAGCGCCCGGCGCGGCACCCCGCTGCCGGTGTCCACCGCCGACATCGCCCCGGGCAGCCGCCGGTCCCTGGCCATCGCGAACAGCAGCCGGCCGGCCGCCGCCTGCCCCGCCAGCGCCGCGAACGCCGCGCCCACGGCCTTGCTCGCCGCCACCAGGTCGTGCAGCCAGCGGCCCACCGACGCGTCGACCGTGGCGTAGAAGGCGCCGCCCTGCTCGCCCGGCCGGGCCGCCAGCTCCGCCGCGCTCATCGGCATCAGCAGCGCCGCCAGATACGTCTGCACCGCGAACAGCACACCGGCGACCGCCAGGCAGGTGAGCACCGCCCGCGCCACCCGGTCCGGCCCGCCGGCCCGCCGGCCGCCCTTCCCGGGGACCGCCGGGTCCCCCGCCTCCTCCGCGAACGACGCGATCGCGTCGAAGCCCAGATACGACAGCACCGCCACCGACACCGCGGCCAGCACCGCCCGCAGCGAGAACCCGCCCGCGCCGGTCAGCGGCTCCGCCCAGCCCCGCGGAGCCCCGTGTGCGACCAGCACGACGACCGCCGACACCACGAACACCGCCAGCACCACGATCTCCATGGCCAGCACCGCGAAGCCCACCCGGGCCGCCGTCCGCACGCCCCACAGGTTCAGCAGCGTGGTCACGGCCACCGCCAGCGCCGTCCACACCCACGGGTGCACCGACGGGACCAGCGCATGCAGCGCGATCCCGGAGAACAGGTACGCCACCGCCGGAACCAGCAGGTAGTCCAGCATCGCCATCCATCCGGCGACGAACCCGGCGCCCTCGCCCAGACCCACCCGGGCGTAGGTGTAGACCGACCCGGCCTGCGGGGCGACGCGCACCATCTGGGCGTACGAGAAGGCGGTGCACGCCATCGCGACCGTCGCGACGAGGTAGACGGTGGTGACCGCGCCGTGCGAGGCGGCCTGGAGGGTGCCGAAGATCCCGACCGGTGCCATGGGGGCGATGAACAGCAGCCCGTAGACGACCAGGTCCCGGAAGGTCAGCGTCCGCCGCAGCGCCCCCGGCGCGCCGCCGCCCGGGCCCCCCTCGGCGGCGGTGTCCGCCCCGCCGCCCGCTCCCGGTCCGCCCGCGCCGCCGCTCGTGCCCGGCATCCTGCCTCCTCGCTCCGTGCCGCCCTCAGTCTGGGACAACGGTGCGATCTTCCGGAGCGGGGCGCGGCTTTACGATGGGACGCATGACTTCCTCGCCCAGCCCGACGCCCGCAGCCACCCCGGGCGACGACGCATCGCGCCGCAGCGGCCGGCGCAAGGTCCTGCTCGCCGCCCCCCGTGGCTACTGCGCGGGCGTGGACCGCGCCGTGATCGCCGTCGAGAAGGCCCTCGAGCAGTACGGCGCCCCCGTTTACGTCCGCCACGAGATCGTCCACAACAAGTACGTCGTGAAAACCCTGGAGAAGAAGGGCGCCATCTTCGTCGAGGAGACGGCGGAGGTACCCGAGGGCAACATCGTCATCTTCTCGGCGCACGGCGTCGCCCCGGTCGTCCACGACGAGGCCAAGCGCGGCAAGCTCGCCACCGTCGATGCCACCTGCCCGCTCGTCACCAAGGTCCACAAGGAAGCCGTCCGCTACGCCAAGGAGGACTACGACATCCTCCTGATCGGTCACGAAGGCCACGAAGAGGTCATCGGCACGAGCGGTGAGGCCCCCGAGCACATCACCCTCGTCGACGGTCCCGACGATGTCGCCAACGTCGAGGTCCGCGACCCGGACAAGGTCGTCTGGCTCTCCCAGACCACGCTCTCGGTCGACGAGACCATGGAGACGGTGGACGCCCTCAAGGGCCGCTACCCCAACCTCCTCTCGCCGCCCAGCGACGACATCTGCTACGCCACCCAGAACCGCCAGACCGCGGTGAAGCAGATGGGCGCCGAGGCCGATCTCGTCATCGTCGTCGGCTCCAAGAACTCCTCGAACTCCGTGCGCCTGGTCGAGGTGGCGCTGGGCGCCGGCGCCCGCGACGCCCATCTGGTCGACGGCGCCGAGGAGATCGACGAGGCCTGGCTCGAGGGCGTCGGCACGGTCGGCGTCACCTCCGGCGCCTCCGTCCCCGAGGTGCTCGTCGACGGCGTCCTGGAGTGGCTCGCCGCGCGCGGCTACGAGGACGTCGAGACCCTCACGGCCGCCGAGGAGTCCATCCACTTCTCGCTGCCCAAGGAGCTCCGCAGGGACCTGCGCGCCGAGGCCAAGGCCGCCACCGAGGCCTGAGGAACCGCCGCTTCCGCTTCGTCGCCCGGGGCACCGGTCGGTGCATCCCGGGGGCGCGCCGCCCCGCCGACGCCTAGCCTTTTCCCATGAAGGTCTTCGGTGTGGACATCGGCGGATCGGGCATCAAGGGTGCCCCGGTGGATCTGGAGCGCGGCGACCTCGCGGAGGAGCGCTACAAGGTGCTGACCCCGCATCCGGCCACCCCGGATGCGGTCGCGGACGGCGTCAAAGAGGTCGTGGACCACTTCGGGTGGTCGGGACCGGTCGGTGCGACCTTCCCCGGTGTGGTCACCGGCGGGACGACCCGTACCGCCGCCAATGTCGACAAGGGCTGGATCGGCACCGACGCCGCGGGGCTGCTCACCGCGCGGCTCGGCGGCGAGGCCGGCGGCAGCCCCGTCACCGTGCTCAACGACGCGGACGCGGCCGGCCTGGCCGAACTGCGCTTCGGCGCCGGCCGCGGCCGGACCGGCACGGTCATCGTGCTCACCCTCGGCACGGGCATCGGCAGCGCCGTCTTCACCGACGGCCGCCTCGTGCCCAACTCCGAGCTCGGCCACCTGGAGCTGCACGGCCACGACGCCGAGAAGCGCGCCTCCACCAAGGCCAAGGAGGACGAGGACCTGAGCTGGCAGCACTGGGCGCACCGGGTCCAGCGCTACCTCGCCCATGTGGAGATGCTCTTCTCGCCCGAGCTGTTCGTGATCGGCGGCGGGGTGAGCCGCAAGGCGGAGAAGTTCCTGCCGCTGATCGAGGGCGTCAGCGCGGAGATCGTGCCGGCTCAGCTTCAGAACAATGCGGGGATCGTGGGGGCCGCGATGGCTGCTTACGCCGCTCGGGCTGGCGAGCCACCTGCCGCGGACGGTTCCCCGGCCGCGGCCGCGGCCGCCCCGCAGGCCGGACCTGCGGACCGCGCGGTGCGCTCCGCGGTCGACTCCCCGGTCGGCTGGCCCGACGGCGGGCGATGACCAGCACCCGCCGGACGATCGCGAGCAGCGCGCAGATCAGCGTGCCGGCGTAGAGCCAGCCCGCGCTCAGCGCGAGGACGGTGAAGACGCCCATCAGCAGCCCGTCGAACCCGCCCGTGCCGCGCTGGATCGGCAGCGCACCGAGCGTGAACGCGATCGGCAGTGTCACCGGCGCGATGACCAGGTCGTACGGCCTGACCCAGAGCGCCGCGGCGGCACCGACCAGCAGATAGCAGACGCCGTACGGGGTCGGGGCGCCGCCGAGCAGCAGCCGGTCCAGGAAGCCGAAGGCCAGCAGCGCCAGCGTCGCCAGCAGCCAGCAGCCGAGGCCGGTGAGCTTGGCCGCCGGCATCCGCCGTTGCAGCGCGGGCGGCGCGGACGGCAGGGGGCGCTGCGGGCGCGCCCGGTACACGGTCGCGGTCTCTCTGCCCTCCGGCGGGGCGGGGGCGCTTCCGGGAGCCGGGGGCGCGGTCGCCCGCGCCGGCGCCCGGGCCGTCCCGGCCGGCGCGGGACCGCGCCCCGCAGGATGGACGACCGCCGGCGCGGAGGCCGGTACGGACGCGAACCCGGAGGCCCGCATCGCGGTGAGGAAATCGTCGTCGGGGTCGGGGGCCACGGCCTCCGCGGGGCGCGGGAGCCGGGCGTCCTGGCCCGCGGGCGGTCGTACGGACCGCGGCGGGCTGTGCTGGGGGGTGCGCGCTTCGTGTTGCTCCACCCGGCAACGGTAGGCCGCTAAGTGGGATTAACCGGTTACGGGACACGCGCTTTGGGCCGAGCCCGTTGCGATTCGTCCGGCGCCCGGGGCCGGGCCGGGCGCTGCCGGTACCGGTGGCGGCGGCCCGGCCCCGGCCGCGCCCCGTAGACTGGTGGATCGGCCCTCCGGGGCCGTGCCCACCCCACCACCTCGCTCGGAAGTCGAGTCGCCACGTGTCGCTCACGATCGGAATCGTCGGTCTGCCGAATGTCGGCAAGTCGACCATGTTCAACGCCCTGACCAAGAACGACGTGCTGGCGGCCAACTACCCGTTCGCCACCATCGAGCCGAACGTCGGCGTCGTCGGCGTCCCCGACCCGCGTCTGGCCAAGCTGGCCGAGATCTTCTCCTCCCAGAAGATCCTCCCGGCGACCGTCGACTTCGTCGACATCGCGGGCATCGTCCGCGGCGCCTCCGAGGGCGAGGGCCTGGGCAACAAGTTCCTCGCGAACATCCGCGAGTCCGATGCGATCTGCCAGGTCATCCGCGCCTTCAAGGACGAGAACGTCGTCCACGTCGACGGCAAGATCTCGCCCAAGGACGACATCGAGACCATCAACACCGAGCTGATCCTCGCCGACCTCCAGACCATCGAGAAGGTCCTGCCGCGCCTCCAGAAGGAGTCGCGCATCAAGAAGGACGTGGCCCCGAAGGTCAAGGCGGTCGAGGAGGCCAAGGCGATCCTGGAGAAGGGCGACACGCTCTTCGCCGCCGGCATCGTCCAGGGCTCCGGCAACGAAGAGCTCCTGCACGACCTCCACCTCCTCACCACCAAGCCCTTCCTCTACGTCTTCAACGTCGACGAGGACGAGCTGACCGACGAGGACTTCAAGAACCAGCAGCGCGCCCTGGTCGCCCCCGCCGAGGCCATCTTCCTGAACGCCAAGCTGGAGGCCGACCTCGCCGAGCTCGACGAGGACGAGGCCCTCGAACTCCTCCAGTCCGTCGGCCAGGACCAGCCGGGCCTGGCCACCCTCGCCCACGTCGGCTTCAACACCCTCGGCCTGCAGACCTACCTGACCGCCGGCCCCAAGGAAACCCGCGCCTGGACCATCAAGAAGGGCGCCACCGCCCCCGAGGCCGCCGGAGTCATCCACACCGACTTCCAAAAGGGCTTCATCAAGGCCGAGGTCATCTCCTTCGGCGACCTGGTGGAAACCGGCTCGGTCGCCGACGCCCGCGCCGCGGGCAAGGCCCGCATGGAGGGCAAGGAGTATGTGATGCAGGACGGGGATGTGGTGGAGTTCCGCTTCAACGTGTAGCCGCACTCCTGCCACGTGCGGCGTGCGTCGCCGTACGTGCGGAGCAAGAGCAAAGGGGCCGGACGCGGATGTCCGGTCCCTTTCGCGTTCCCTCGGGCAGCGCGGGCATGGCTGAACCGTAGCGGCTCGGCGGGGGTGGAGGTACGAGATCACCGGTGCCGGAGCGGGTCCGGCCCGCCGGTCAGGACGGTGCCCCCGCCAGCGCCTCCACCTTGCCGCTGTCCAGGGAGTAGTAGGCGCCCACCACGGCGAGGCGGCCCTTGGCGACGAGGGGAGCCAGGTCGCGGTTGGTGCGGAGGGCGGCTGCGGTCAGTTCGACCTGGGCGCGGGCCATGGTGTCGACGGGGTCGTCGCCGCCGCCCTTGCGGACCGTCTGCTCGTACGCCGGCCGCAGGGCCCTGGCGATCGCCTCCAGGTTGCCGGGCAGGGGCTTGCCGTCGCGGAGGGACTTGTAGGACGCCTCGACGGCGCCGCAGCGCTGGTGCCCGAGGACCACGATGAGGGGGGTGCCGCTCGTCATGGGGCCGTACTCCACGGAGCCGGTGACGACCGGGTCGATCGCTTCCCCGCCGGTGCGCATCACGTAGAGGTCGCCCAGGCCGGTGTCGAAGAGGAGCTCGGGCGGCACCCGGGAGTCGATGCAGGCGAGGACCGAGCCGAAGGGCACCTGCTTCTGGGCCACGAACTCGCGCCGGCTCGGGTCCCGGTCGGGGTGCTGGAGGTCGCCGCTCACCCAGCGGGCGTTGCCGTCCATCAGCCGCTCGAACGCCGCGGCGGGGGTGGTCGGCCGCGGCGACGGTGAGGGCGATTCCTCGTCCGCCACCGGGGCGGCGCTGGTCGAGGCGCAGCCAGCCAGAGTGGCGGCGGCCGCGACGCCGCCGGCGAGCACCGTTCTGCGATCCGGATGTCCCGCTGCGTCCATGGGCCGTTCTCCTCTGTCCGCCGAGATGCTTCCGTACGTGGTGACCGGGGCGATTGTGCGGCGCGGGGGCGGCGGGCGGCGGCAGGCGCAAGCGGGCGGGGGCCGCTTTGCCACCGACGGCCCACAGCAATCGGCCGGGACGGCGGCGCGAGCGCTGAAGACTCCGGGGCCGCCGCGTAGCATCGAAATGAGGCGAAAAGCGGGCAAGGTGCGCTGAAGGGGTGGTGTGGTCGAGGGGGGAGGCACGGCACGGGGTGTGCCGCGCCGCGACCCCGCGGTCTGTGGGCGGGGGAGTCGCACCGGGCTCCGGGCGGGGCGCACCGTACTCCGGCATCAGGAGGAGGCGGCGATGAGCGAGCGGACCCCGGCGCGCCCGGATCCGGTGCGGCAGGAGGAGTTCACCGGACGGATGCTCCAGGTGCTCAACGACTCCTGCCTGGGGCATCTGTGCAGCGTCGGCCACCGCGCGGGGCTGTTCGACGTGATGTCGGCTCTGCCGCCCGCGACCAGTGCGCGGATCGCCGGGGAGGCGGGGCTGGACGAGCGCTATGTGCGGGAGTGGCTGGGCGGGATGACGGTCGGGGGCATCGTCGAGTACGCGCCCGGGGACGGGTGCTACCGGCTGCCGCCCGAGCGCGCCGCCGTGCTGTCGCGGGCCGCGGGGCCGGACAACATGGCCGCGTTCATGCAGTACTTGGCGATGATGGGCGACGTCGAGGACGAGGTCCTCGCGGCGTTCCGGGACGGCGGCGGGGTGCCGTACTCCGCGTTTCCGCACTTCCAGGACGTGCAGGCCGAGGAGACGGCGCGGGTGTACGACGCCGCGCTGACCGGCACGATCGTGCCGCTGGTGCCGGGGCTCACCGGTCAACTGCGGTCCGGGATCGACGCCTTGGACATCGGCACCGGGCAGGGGCATGCCGTCAACCTGCTGGCACGCGCCTTCCCCGGGAGCCGCTTCGTGGGGGTGGACATCTCCGACGCGGGCATCGCCGCGGCACGCGCGGAGGCCGCGCGGTGGGGGCTGGCCAACGCCCGCTTCGAGGTGGCCGACACGGCCGAACTCACCGGCTCCTACGACCTGATCACCGCCTTCGACGTGATCCACGACCTGGCCCGGCCGGCGCGCACCCTGGCCGCCGTCGCCGGCGCGCTGCGGGACGACGGCGTCTTCCTGATGGGCGACATCGCGGCCTCCAGTGAGCTGTCCGAGAACATCGGCCATCCCCTGGGGCCCACCCTCTACGCCCTCTCGGTCTTCTACTGCATGACCGTCTCCCTCGCGGAGGGCGGCGCGGGGCTGGGCACGGCCTGGGGGCGGCAGACCGCGCTGCGGATGCTCCGGGAGGCCGGGTTCGGCGATGTCGTGACGCGGGAGGTGCCGGGCGACATCCTGAACGTCTACTACGTCGCGCGCAAGGACGGGAGCGGGCGGGAGTGAGGGGTGAGCAGGGGCCGGCCGGCTCTTCCGCCGGTCTTGCCGGCACCCCTCACCGGGGGAAGAGCTGGAAGAGCGTGGCCGGGTGGCCGCGGTAGCGTTCGCCGCCGCTGCGCAGCATCTGCTCGATGAAGCCGCGGGCGTAGGTGTGCGGGTCCTGGTCGGCGCCGCGCAGGCCCTTGATGTACGCGGCGTGTGCCGCCAGGGAGGCGACCGCGCGGTCGATGCCGGGGCCGACCTCGGCGGCGTGCGTGGGGTGCGGGGAGCCCGCCACGGCCACCCAGCGGACGCCGTTCCACGGTGCCAGGCCCTTCGCGCCGGCCAGCTCGGGGAAGATCCAGCGGTTGCCGGCGTCGCCCGCCGCGTCCAGGACGGCGCGGCCGACGACCCGGTGGTCGGGGCTGTTCCAGTGGCCGCCGTCCCAGGTGTCGTGGTGGTTGAGGGTGAGCAGCAGCTCGGGGCGGTGGCGGCGGATGGCCGCTGACAGGTCGCGGCGCAGCGCCGGGCCGGGCTCGATGACGCCGTCGTGGTGGTCGAGGAACTCGACGGTGTGGACGCCGACCAGCGCGGCGCCGGCCCGCTGCTCGGCCTCGCGGACCGTGGCGGCCCGGGCCGGTGCGACGCCGTCGATACCGGCCTCGCCGCGGGTGGCCAGGAGGTAGCTGACCTCGCGTCCCGCGGCGGTCCATTCGGCGATGGCGGCCGCGGCGCCGTATTCCAGGTCGTCGGGGTGCGCCACGACGGCGAGCGCCCGCTGCCAGTTGCCGGGCATGGGGGTGAGGTGGCGATCGGCGGGCATGGGATCCCTTCCTTCCGGTCCTGATACCGCGTCCCGCGCTCCGGGGTGCCGGGGTGTGTGCCGCCCTCCTCCTGCCGTGCGCCCCGTGCCGCGCGGGCCCGGCCCGGATCGTGCTCCCTTTCCGATCGTGACATGCATGGGCGGCGGCTACCGGGTGGAAGGAAGGGGTGGGGTGGCGCGGGGTGGGGGTGCCGGCGCCCGCCGTCCCCGCTCTCGGTCGTTTACACCGGCTGAGCTGGGTTTCATCACATCAGGTGAATACTTGGCCCAAGCTTGCGGTCGGCGACGCGCGGTTGCCACGCTGTTGCTGACTGTCAAGCTGTTGGGAGGGGCACGTGCCTTTCGGTGAGCAGCCCGCGTACCTCCGCGTCGCCGGCGACCTGCGTCAGAAGATCGTCGACGGGGTGCTGCCACCCCACACCCGCCTTCCCTCTCAGGCGCGCATCCGCGAGGAGTACGGCGTCTCGGACACCGTCGCCCTGGAGGCGCGCAAGGTCCTGATGGCCGAGGGGCTCGTCGAGGGCCGTTCGGGGTCGGGCACCTACGTCCGCGAGCAGCCCGTTCCGCGTCGGATCGCCCGGGTCGGGTTCCACTCCGCGGGCGGCTGTACGCCGTTCCGGCAGGAGCAGACCGACGAACGGGTGCGGGGCACCTGGGAGTCGCACAGCGAGCAGGAGCCGGCCGCCGCGCCCATCGCGGCCCGGCTGCGCATCTCGCAGGACGCCAAGGTGATGCGGACGCGCTACGTCTTCCGGGCGGAGGGGGAGCCGTCGATGCTCTCGACCTCCTGGGAGCCCCTGGAGGTGACCGGGCGGACGCCCGTGATGCTGCCGGAGGAGGGGCCGCTGGCCGGGCGCGGGGTGGTCGAGCGGATGGCGGCCATCGACGTGGTGGTGGACAACGTGGTCGAGGAGGTCGGGGCCCGGCCCGCGCTGGCGGAGGAGGCCATGACGCTGGGCGGGGTGCCGGGCCATGCGGTGCTGGTCGTCTCGCGGACGTACTACGCGGGCGGCCGGCCGGTCGAGACGGCCGATGTCGTCACCCTCGCCGACCGGTACCGGGTCGCCTATCACCTGCCGGTGAAGTAGCCGGGGACCGCTTTTTGTCCCCTTCGTGCCCGCCTGTGCGCGTGCGCGAGACGCAAAGAGTCCGCCCCTGGTTCTCGGCCAAGCGTCCGTTTCGAGGTGGTTTGTTGGCAAAAAATGGCTGAAACCTTGTGTTGGATAAGTCACAGAGCCTCAACTGGGCGCCTTTTTCGGGCTGCTGTGGGAAGCCGTCGCTCCGATTCGCTCTTACGATGGCGAAGTTTGTGCACGGCACGGGGGAAGACCAGGAGACCAGCACGTGAGCACGACGAAGACCCCGAGCGCGGAGCAGGGCTCCCACTCGAATTACCGTCGGTCCCTCGGGACCATCGCCCTGACCGCCACGGGTCTCGGGTCCATCATCGGCTCCGGCTGGCTCTTCGGGGCCGAACGCGCCGCTGCCATCGCCGGCCCGGCCGCGATCCTCGCGTGGGTCATCGGCGCGCTCGTCGCCCTGACGATCGCCCTCACCTACACCGAGCTCGGCTCGATGTTCCCCAAGGCCGGCGGCATGGTCCGCTACGGCCAGTACTCGCACGGCTCGCTCGCCGGATACCTCGCGGCCTGGGCGAACTGGATCGCGATCGTCTCGGTCATCCCGGGTGAGGCCACCGCCTCGGTCCAGTACATGAGTTCCTGGGACTTCGGCTGGGCGCACGCGCTCTACGACGGCAAGGAGCTGACCGGCACCGGCGTCGGGCTCGCCAGCGTCCTGCTGATCTTCTACTTCTTCCTCAACTGGTTCGCGATCACGCTCTTCGCGAAGACCAACACCGCGATCACGGTCTTCAAGGTCGTCGTCCCGGTGCTGACCGCGAGCGCGCTGATGGTGGCGCACTTCGACACCGGCAACATCGTCCACCACGGCGGCTTCACGCCCAACGGCTGGAGCTCGGTCTTCACCGCCGTCGCCGTCTCCGGCATCGTCTGGGCCTACAACGGCTTCCAGTCCCCGCTGAACATGGCCGGCGAGGCCCGCAACCCCGGCAAGTCGCTGCCGAAGGCCGTCGTCTGGTCGATCGTGATCGCGCTGGTCATCTATGTCGCCCTGCAGGTCGCGTTCCTGATGGCGGTGCCCGGTGACAAGCTGAGCGCCGGCGGTGGCTGGGCCGGGCTCGGCTTCAACTCGCCGCTCGCCGACCTCGCGGTGGCCTGGGGCCTGAACTGGCTGGCGCTGCTGCTGTACGCGGACGCCTTCGTCTCGCCGTCCGGTACGGGCATGATCTACGCGGCCACCACCTCGCGCATGATCCACGGCGTGCAGGAGAACGGCCATCTGCCGGGCATCTTCGGCAAGGTGGACAAGAAGACCGGTGTCCCGCGCCCGGCGCTGCTGCTCAACCTCGCGATCGCCTTCCTGTTCCTCGCGGTCTTCCGCGGCTGGGGCTCGCTCGCCGAGATCGTCTCGGTCGCCACGGTCATCTCGTACATCACCGGCCCGGTCGCCGTGATGTCGCTGCGCCGTCTGTCGCCGGACCTCACGCGCCCGGTCAAGCTGCGGGCGATGCCGGTCATCGCGCCGATCGCGATGATCTTCGGTTCGCTGGTGCTCTACTGGGGCCGCTGGCCGCTGACCGGCAAGGTCATCCTGATCATGGCCGTGGGACTGCCGGTCTGGGCCTGGTACGAGATCGGCAAGCCGCTGACCCAGGGCCGCAAGCCGTGGGCCGAGCTGCGTCCGCACCTCAAGGCCGGTGCCTGGATGGTGGCGTACCTGCTGGTCATGGCCGCCGTCTCGTACCTGGGCGGCAAGGACTTCGGCGGCAAGGGCTACCTGCCGGAGGGCTGGGACATCCTCCTGGTCGCCCTGATCGGCCTCGCCTTCTACTACTGGGGCGTGCGCAGCTCCTGGCGCAACCCGTCGCTGGTCCACGCCGAGGCCGAGATCGAGGCGGCGCAGCAGGAGGAGGCCGCACAGGCCGACGAGGCCAAGGCGTCCGTCGGCGCCTGAGCCGCCCGCCCTTTCGTTCCCTGCCCGAGCCCCTCGGGCCCACCGGCCACTCGCAGGCCGCTTCCGGTACGCCGGCGGCCCGCGGGTGGCCGGTTCGGTACCTCTTTGTGAAAATCCATATCCGGTGAGTAAAGGTCGGGCGTAGGGTCGGGCATATGCGGATTGCGATTTCGGCATCAGCAGACCAGGGGCGTGCGACGGCGCGCTACGCGGCGGACGGAGGGGCGCAATGACCGAGGGTGGAGCCGTGCTCCCCTGGCTCGTCATCCGCCAGGACGAAGGTGGCAACCGGTATCGCGTGGGCCGCTATGCCACCCGAGCGGAGGCGGAGCGGGTGGCCGACCGGCTCGGCTCGCGCGGTCACCAGCAGCTTTATGTGGTCGAGAAGGCCGACCGGGCGGTGACCTGAGGGGCGGTGAGCGGGGGAGCGGGACGCGAGCGGGGGACGTAGGCTGCCGCGCATGAGGACCGTGCGCGTAGTGGTGGGCGGAGCGGTGTGCGAGCGCGGGCGGCTGCTGGCCGCCCGGCGCAGCGCACCGCCCGCACTGGCCGGCCGCTGGGAGCTGCCCGGCGGCAAGGTGGAGGACGACGAGACACCCGAGCAGGCGCTGGAGCGCGAGCTGCGCGAGGAGCTGGGTGTCGAGGCGGCGGCCCAGGAACGGATTCCCGGGGAGTGGGTGCTGCGACCCGGCTATGTCCTGCAGGTGTGGACGGCCCGGCTGGTGTCCGGGGCGCCGCGCCCCCTGCAGGACCATGACGAGCTGCGCTGGCTGCTGCCGGGCGAGGAGTCCCAGGTCGACTGGCTGGACCAGGACCGCCCGGCGGTGGCCGAGGCGATGCGCCGGCTGGCGGGGACCGCCAGGGTGCCGGGGAGCGCCGGAGTGCCGGGCGCACGGCCGTAGCCGCCGTCCCTCCGCCCACTTCACCCACGGGCCGTCCGCGGCCCGCACAGCGCCGGTTCACGCCCCCGCACGGCCCGTTGTGCGGCCCGCGCCGGTCCGTGCGCCCCCGAAGGCCGGGACCGCCCGCCGTCGCGCCCGCCGCCCGTACGGCCGCCTTCCGTGCCCCTGCCGCCCCCATGGCCTTCGCGGCCCTGCCGCGCCCTCCCTGCCGCCGGCGCCCTGCCGGGTCCTCCCGCACCGGAACTCTGCCGCCCGCTCCCGCCGTCGGCACCCGGCCGCACCCTCCCGCCGTCGGCGCCTCTTTCCGCACGACAGCTCCCGGCGCCCCTGCCTGCCCCGCCCGTCGCGACCCCTCCGCCCCGGCGCAGCAATTTGTTTCATTTGTGCCACAGTGCACCGCTGCAGGCGGTACTGAGGGATAGATACCGGGTATGTCCATGATTGACCCCTTCGGCGCAGACAAGGCGACGGGGATGCCATCGGGCTGGGATGTGATCGGCGTGAGCGACAGCGCAGCGGCAGGGGTCCCGGAGCCGGGCTCCGGGAACGTCCGCAAGCGCGGCAGGGCTCCCGGCTCGCCCACTGCCGAATGGAGCTTTCCCGCCGACCCCGGTGCGGTGCGCACGGCCCGTACGGCGGTCCGGCGGGTGCTGGCCGACTGGGGGCTGAACGGCGCCGCCGACATGGCCGTACTACTCGTGAGCGAGCTCGTCACCAACTCCCTGCGGCACGCCAGCGGACCGATCGGGGTCCGTATGGTGCTTTTGAACACCGACGGGCTGCTCGTCGAGGTCTCCGATCCGCTGCCCGATCCGCCACAGGAGCGCGACGCCGCTCCCGACGACGAGGGAGGTCGTGGATTGCAGCTGGTCGCATGCAGTTCGCGGCGCTGGGGGACCCGTCGTGGAAAGAGTGGCAAGACAGTGTGGTTCGAGCTGTCGGTGGCTGGTTAGGAGACAGGTGGGTCTGATCGTTGCCAATTCATCGACATTCTGTCGATGGCCTGCGATCGAGACTGTGCTGTGATCGTGAAGACCGTGTTCCGGATAGTCGAGGTGCTGGATACTCAGGCGGGTCCGGTCCGGGCACGATGAGCTGGAGGGGACGGGGCTCGTGAGCGAGTTGTCATCTGGCGGGACAGAACCCGCGCAGGCCGATGGTCAGGGCGGTGCGGACGGCTCCGGCGAACCAGGTGGCCGCCCCCGCGCGCGCGAGCTGCAAGGTCCGCCCGTGTGGCAGAGCAGCCGGCCCGGATCGATCTATGACTACATCCGCGTGGCCTCCTTCTCGCTCGGCCCCGACGGGCGGATCGACCAGTGGAGCGAGCGGGCCGAGCACATGCTCGGGATCCCCGCGCGCCACGCCCTCGGCAAGGACCCCGTCGAGGCGTTCGTCCCCCGTGAGTTGCGGGCGACCGGGCGCCGCAAGGTGTCCGAGATACTCGACGGCCGGGAGTGGACCGGCCTGGTGCCCTACCGCAAGGAGGAGGGGGCGGACGCCGACGGGCTCGCCGAGATCTATGTGATGCCCTCGCGCGACGAGAACGGCGAGCGGGCTGCGGTCTGCCTCGTCGTCGATGTCCGTGCGCTGCGCGGCATCGAGACCGACCTCGCCGCTTCGCAGGCCGTTTTCGGTCAATCTCCCATGGGCTTCACCCTGTTCGGCACGGACCTGAAGCTGCTGCGGGTCAACGAGCGGTTCGCCACGGTCTTCGGCGGCCCCGCGAGCAAGTACCGCGGCTGCGGCCCGCACGACTTCCTGCCGCGCTCCGAGGCCGAGCGGATGACCGTCGCGCTGCGCCGCGTCCTGGAGACCGGCGAGCCGGTCACCGAGATGCAGCTGGTCGGGATGGCGCCCGGCGAGGAGGACCGCCGCCGCTGGTCGGTGTCGCTCTACCGGCTGCACGGCGCCAGCGGCCGCCCCATCGGCGTCGCCGCGCTGGCCGCGGACGTGACCGGCCGCCGCCGGGCGGAGCGCGAGGCCGCCAGCGCCCGCCGCAACCTCGCCCTGCTCAACGAGGCCGGCGCCCGGATAGGCAACTCCCTCGACCTGGAGACCACCGCCCGCACCCTCCTGGACGTCGCCGTACCGCAGTTCTGCGACCTGGCCTCGGTGGACCTCTACCAGGGCCTGCTGTCGGGCGACGAGGCCCCGCCCGGCATGAGCGACGGCAGCGCGGAGCTGCGCCGGGTCGCGTTCGCCAGCGCCGTGTCGGACGCCCCGCTCCCCACCGCCCCGGGCGACGCCCCCGGGCCGGTCGCGGTCGGCGCCGTCCACCGCTACCCCTTCAACTCCCCCTGCGCGGGCGCCCTGCGGACCGCCCACGCGCAGATCATCCCGGGCCGGGAGAGCGACGAGGGGCCGGAGCTGGGCGCGGTGGTGCAGTCCACGCTCGCCGTCCCGATGGTCGCCAGGGACACCGTCGTCGGACTGGTGCAGTTCTCCCGTACGAAGGGCAGCGAGCCCTTCGGGGAGCGCGACACCGCGCTCGCCGTCGAACTCGCCGCGCGCGCCGCGGTCTGCATCGACAACGCCCGCCTCTACCGCCGCGAGCACGAGCGCGCCCTGATATTGCAGCGCAGCCTGCTGCCGCCCGGCGACCCCGAGGCCGCCGGCCTGGACATCGCCTGCCGCTACCTGCCCGGCACCACCGCCACCGAGGTCGGCGGCGACTGGTTCGACGTCATCGAACTCCCGGGCCACCGTACGGCGCTGGTCGTCGGCGATGTCATGGGACGCGGGCTGCGCGCCGCCGTCGCGATGGGGGAACTGCGCACCGCCGTAAGGACCCTGGCGCTGCTGGACCTGGAGCCGGCCGAGGTGCTCTCGGCCCTGGACGAGATCGCCCGCGGGCTCGGCGGCGACGGCGAGGGCAGGTCGTCCTCGGCGCGCTCCGCCCGCGGCCGGTCCGCGGCCGCCGAGGGCACCGGGGAGCCGCGCCGCTCCGCCCGCACCGCCGACCTCTCCGAGGTCTACCTCGCCACCTGCGTCTACGCCGTCTACGACCCGGTCACCCGGCGCTGCACGTTCGCCAACGCCGGGCATCTGCCGCCGGTCCTCGTCGAGGACGGCGAGGACGCCCTGCTGCTGGACGTGCCGCCGGGGATGCCGCTCGGCGTCGGCGGCGAGCCCTTCGAGGAGATCGAGGTCGAGCTGCCGGACGGTGCGCTGCTGGCGCTCTACACCGACGGTCTGGTGGAGTCCCGCCACCATCCGCTGGAGGAGGGGCTGCAGGCGTTCCGGACGGCCCTCTCGCATGCCGACCGCCCGCTGGAGGACGCCTGCGACCAGGTGCTGAGCGCGATGGACACCTCGCACGGCGAGGACGACATCGCACTGCTGATGGCACGGGTGCACGGGCTGCCCAAGGACGCGGTGGGCGACTGGAACCTGGCGCCGGAGGCCCGTTCGGTGGCCCGCGCCCGCGAACTCGCCCGCGACCAGCTGACGGACTGGGGCCTGCAGGACCTGGTCGACACCACGGAGCTGCTGGTCAGCGAGCTGGTGACCAATGCGCTGCGGCACGGCCACGGCGAGATCCGGCTGCGGCTGCTGCTGGACCGCACCCTGGTCTGCGAGGTCTGGGACGCCGACCTCGCCCAGCCGCGCCGCCGCCGGGCCCGGGACACCGACGAGGGCGGCCGCGGGCTGCAGCTGGTCGGCCTGCTGAGCCAGGGGTGGGGCAGCCGCCGCACCCCGCGCGGCAAGACCGTGTGGTTCGAACTCGCGCTGCCGGACGGGGAGTCGGCGGCGGTGGACCCGGCGGAAGCGCTGCTGAGCCTGTTCTGAGCGCGGGGCGGGGCCCGGGGCACGCGCCCCGGGCCCCGCCCCGTCCGGTCATGCCCGGTGCCCGGTCATTCGCCGCGACGCCGGATCTTGTTCCCGAGCCACACCAGTGGGTCGTACTTGCGGTCCGCCGCGCGCTCCTTCAGCGGGATCAGCGCATTGTCGGTGATCTTGATGTGCTCGGGGCAGACCTCGGTGCAGCACTTGGTGATGTTGCAGTAGCCCAGTCCGTGGTCGTCCTGCGCGGTGCGCTTGCGGTCGATGCCGGACTCCGGGGCCGCGTCCAGCGGATGCATGTCGAGCTCGGCGATCCGCATCAGGAAGCGCGGCCCGGCGAAGGCCTCCTTGTTCTCCTCGTGGTCCCGGACCACATGACAGGTGTCCTGGCACAGGAAGCACTCGATGCACTTGCGGAACTCCTGAGACCGGCCGACGTCCTCCTGCCGCATCCGGTACTCACCGGGGCCCAGCTCCGGGGGCGGTACGAACGCCGGGATCTCGCGGGCCTTGGTGTAGTTGAAGGACACATCGGTGACCAGGTCGCGGATGACCGGGAAGGCCCGCATGGGCGTGATGGTGAGGGTCTCCGTGCGGTCGAAGACCGACATCCGGGTCATGCACATCAGCCGCGGCCGCCCATTGATCTCCGCGCTGCACGAACCGCACTTGCCGGCCTTGCAGTTCCAGCGGACGGCGAGATCGGGTGCCTGGGTCGCCTGGAGGCGGTGGACGATGTCCAGCACCACCTCGCCCTCGTGCACCTCGACCGTGAAGTCCTCCAGCTCCCCGGAGTCCGCGTCGCCCCGCCACACCCTGAAGTGCGCCTGGTAGACGCCGGACTGCTGCTCTTCCTGCGACACGCTCACCGGCTCAGCTCCTCGTCGGTCAGATACTTCGCCAGCTCGTCCTTCTCGAACAGTTCCAGGAGGTCGCGGCGGATCGGCGGGGTCTCGCGGCGGGAGAGGCGGATCTGGCCCAGCGCCGCGTCGGCGGCCCGTGCGTCGCCCTGCGGGTCGGCGAGTTCACAGACCAGGTTGATGTTGCGCCAGGTGCGGTCCATCGCCGGATGGTCGTCGCGGGTGTGCCCGCCGCGGCTCTCCTCGCGCTCCAGCGCCGCCCGTGCCACACACTCGCTGACCAGCAGCATGTTCCGCAGGTCGAGGGCCAGGTGCCAGCCGGGGTTGTACTGCCGGTGCCCCTCGACGCCGGCCCGCCGGGCCCGCACCCGCAGCTCGGCCAGCCGCTTCAGGGCCTCGAACATCTCGCTTTCCTTGCGGATGATGCCGACCAGGTCGTTCATCGACTGCTGGAGCTCTTGGTGCAGGGTGTACGGGTTCTCCGCCGGGCCCGGTTCGCGGCCGGTCTCCGCCTCCACGAGCTCGGCGCTGAAGGGGCGCAGGGCCTCCGCCTCCGCCGCGTCGATCTGCAGCGGGTCGACGGCCGGGCGCTCGGGCCGCGAGGCCGCGTACTCGGCCGCGTGCAGCCCCGCCCGGCGGCCGAAGACCAGCAGGTCGGACAGGGAGTTGCCGCCGAGCCGGTTGGAGCCGTGCATCCCGCCGGCCACCTCGCCGGCCGCGAACAGGCCCGGTACGCCGGTCGCCGCCGCGGTGTCCGGGTCCACGTCCACCCCGCCCATCACGTAGTGACAGGTCGGGCCGACCTCCATCGGCTCGGCGGTGATGTCCACATCCGCCAGCTCCTTGAACTGGTGGTGCATCGACGGCAGCCGGCGTTTGATCACCTCCGCCGGCATCCGGGTGGAGACGTCCAGATAGACGCCGCCGTGCGGGGAGCCGCGGCCCGCCTTGACCTCGGAGTTGATGGCGCGGGCGACCTCGTCGCGGGGCAGCAGCTCGGGCGGGCGGCGGTTGTGGTCCGGGTCCTCGTACCAGCGGTCGCCCTCGTCCTCGGTCTGGGCGTACTTGTCCTTGAAGACGTCCGGGATGTAGTCGAACATGAAGCGCTTGCCCTCGCTGTTGCGCAGCACCCCGCCGTCCCCGCGGACGGACTCGGTCACGAGGATGCCCTTCACCGACGGCGGCCAGACCATGCCGGTGGGGTGGAACTGCACGAACTCCATGTTGATCAGCGGCGCCCCGGCCAGCAGCGCCAGCGCGTGCCCGTCGCCGGTGTACTCCCAGGAGTTCGAGGTCACCTTGAAGGACTTGCCGATGCCGCCGGTGGCCAGCACCACCGCGGGGGCCTCCAGCACGAAGAAGCGACCGGACTCCCGCTCGTAGCAGAAGGCGCCGGCGACCCGGCCGTCCGTCTTGAGGACCCGGGTGACCGTGCACTCCTGGAAGACCTTCAGCCGGGCGTCGTACGCGCCGAACTCCCGCTCGTCCTCCTGCTGCAGCGAGACGATCTTCTGCTGGAGGGTGCGGATCAGCTCCAGTCCCGTACGGTCGCCGACGTGCGCGAGGCGCGGATACTCGTGGCCGCCGAAGTTGCGCTGGGAGATCCGGCCGTCCGCGGTGCGGTCGAAGAGCGCGCCCCAGGTCTCCAGCTCCCACACCCGGTCCGGGGCCTCACGGGCGTGCAGCTCGGCCATCCGCCACTGGTTGAGGAACTTCCCGCCGCGCATGGTGTCGCGGAAGTGGACCTGCCAGTTGTCGTGCTCGTTGGCGTTGCCCATGCTGGCGGCGATGCCGCCCTCGGCCATCACCGTATGCGCCTTGCCGAACAGGGACTTGCAGATCACGGCCGTTCGCATGCCGGCCTCGCGGGCCTCGATGGCGGCACGCAGTCCGGCGCCGCCGGCGCCCACCACGACCACGTCCCATGCCTGCCGGTCCACATGCGCCATCAGAGGGCACACCTTTCCTTAGGAGATGCTGTCGTCTAGAAGAAGCGCGGGTCCACGATGGCCCCGCTGGCCAGCAGGAAGACATAGAAGTCCGCGACGGCCACGCTGATCAGCGAGGACCACGCGAGCAGCATGTGCCGTTCGTTGAGCTTGCCGACCCAGCCCCACAGCCGGTAGCGCACCGGGTGCTTGGAGAAGTGCCGCAGCCGGCCGCCGACGATGTGCCGGCAGGAATGACACGACAGGGTGTACGCCCAGATCAGCGCGATGTTGACGAGGAAGACCAGGGTGCCCAGGCCCATGTGGCCCCAGGCGTAGTGCGCGTCGCGGAAGGTCAGCGCCGTGTCGTAGGTCAGCACGCCCGCGACCAGCACCGCGAAGTAGAAGAAGTAGCGGTGGATGTTCTGCAGGATCAGCGGGAAGCGGGTCTCACCGGTGTACTTCTTGTGCGGCTCGGCGACCGCGCAGGCCGGCGGCGACGCCCAGAACCCGCGGTAGTAGGCCTTGCGGTAGTAGTAGCAGGTCAGCCGGAAGCCCAGCGGGAAGATCAGGATGAGCAGCGCGGGGGACAGGCCCCACCAGCTGCCGAAGAGCTCCCAGTTGGGGCCGCCGCGCATGGTGCGGCAGTTCTCCGCCAGGCAGGGCGAGTAGAACGGCGAGACATAGGGCGCGTGGTAGTAGTCGGCGTTCGCGAACGCCCGCCAGGTCGAGTAGACGATGAACGCGAACAGTCCGGCGGCGGTGCCGGCCGGTGCCAGCCACCAGCGGTCGGTGCGCAGGTGACGGGCTGGGATGGCGGCGCGCGAGGCGGTGTGCACACCGTTCGCGGGCGCTGGTGGGGAGGGTTCGGTGCCAGTGGCCAACGTCGGTCTCCGTGAAGGGCGCTCCGTCGGGGCGGGGGCGGCGAAGGCACCGCCGGGGCGGGGCGGGACGGGTTGAGGGGCGGTTGAGCGGGATTCCTGTCAGGTCGTCAGGGCGCGTGGCCGTTCCTGGAGCCGAGCCCCTCGTCCTCGGCGTCGGTCCACAGCGCGGAGTCGTAGGGGGCGTCGGGGATCGTCACCATCTCCTCGACCGCGACGCCCGGACGGCGGGGCGGACCGGCGGCCACGCTCTGCTTCAGCAGGGTCAGGCTCTCGCGCAGGTGGTCCGTGTCGCTGCGCAGGCGGCGGATGTCCAGGCAGGCGTCGAGCTGCGCCTCCAGTCGTCCCACCGACCGGACCAGGCCGTCCAGGCTGCGTTCCACCGCCGTCAATTCGTCCTGAAGGGACATGCGTGCCCTCACTTTTGAAGGTGTGGTGGGCGATCTCATGCGCCCGAGAGTGTCGCGCGTCACAGTAGGCGTTGGGAAGGGGGCAGGCACGATTACGACTCGAACCGGTGCGTTTCGGCAACCATGCGCCCCGGTGCGGGTCGAACGCGGATACGAGAACCGCCTGGTGGGCGGGGCTGTCCGCACCCCTGTACGCCCTGTTTCCGGCCGCTGCCGAGGTGCGGGGTTGGGCCGGGCGGGTGGGGTTGGTGCCCCGGCCGACGTGTCGGGCGGCCGGGCCGCACGGGGTCGCTTTCAGTAGGGGGGCCATAGATGTGATGAGCCCCAAAGTCGGCCGAACGTGGTGCGCCGTCAGGTCCCCGGCGGCGCGCGGCGCGGCGCGGGCGAGCCCGGAGGTAACCGTCATGACCGACCACGACCATCCCTCAGGCCGTCGCGCGGCGTGCCGCGGACGCCGCTGTGCCGCGCTCGTCGCGGTGGGGGCGCTGCTCCCGCTGCCGGCCCTGGCCGGATGCACGGACGAGGCCCGGGAGACCTCCGTCGCCACGTCCCAGGACATCGCCCGCGCGCCCCGCGGCGAGCTGAAGGAGGGCGGCACCCTGCGCTGGGCCGTCGACGGGATGCCCGGCACCCTCAACGCCTTCCAGTCCGACGCCGACGCGACCACCACGCGGATCGCCGGCGCGGTGCTGCCCAGCATGTTCACCATCGACGAGAGCGGCAGGCCGCAGCGCAACGCCGACTACCTGGACGCCGCGGACATCAGCGCCCGCGACCCCAAGCAGGTCGTCACCTACAAGATCAATCCCAAGGCGCGGTGGAGCAACGGCGCGGCGATCACCGCCGCCGACTTCATCGCCCAGTGGAACGCGTTGCGCGGCAGGGACAACGCCTTCTGGACCGCCCGCAACGCCGGGTACGACCGGATCGGCAAGGTCGAACAGGGCGCGGACTCCCACGAGGTCAAGGTCACCTTCGCGCGGCCCTACGCGGACTGGCGGTCCCTGTTCACCCCGCTCTACCCCCGGAGCGTGATGGGCAGCGCCGACGCCTTCAACGACGGCGCCCGCGAGCAACTCAGGGTCGGCGCGGGGCCGTTCCTCGTCCAGAAGCGGGACGCCAAGGAGGGGCGCGTCGTCCTCGTGCGCAACCCGAAGTGGTGGGGCGACCGCGCCAAGCTCAAGAAGATCGTGATGGTGTCGCTGCCCGGCGGCAAGCGGGCCGCCGCGCTGGCCGACGGGAGCATCGACGTCGCCGCGGTCGACCAGGTCGCCGCGAAGCGGGTCGCCTCCGCCCGGCGCGCCTCCTCCGGGGCGCCCCACACGTCCGGCGAGGGCAACGCGGGCCCGCAGGGCGACGGGAAGCGGGCCGCCCGGTCCGGCGCCAAGGCCGCCGCCGCCGAGAACACCGTCCTGCGCGGCTACACCATCCGCAAGGCCCTGGAGCCCGCCTACACCCAGCTCGCCCTCAACGGCAGCAGCGGGCCGCTGACCGACGACCGGGTGCGGCGCGCGGTGGCCCGCGCCATCGACCGCCAGGCGCTCGCCGACACCGTCCTCAAGCCGCTCGACCTGCCCTCCAGGCCGCTCGGCAGCCATCTGCTGATGGCCGAGCAGTACGGCTACCAGGACCACAGCGACGCGCTCGGCGACCAGGACACCGCGGCGGCCACGGCGCTGCTCGCGGACGCCGGCTGGAAGAGCGACGGCGCCGACCGCCAGCAGGCCGGCGAGAAGGCGGGCGCCCCGGCGCCGGGCGCCGACCGCGCCGACCGGGACGAGGACGGCGACGACCCGTCCGACGACCGCTACGGGGACGCCTCCGCCGACGACGGCCCGGACGGCGACGGCGACGGCGACGACCGCAACCCGGCCCGGTCCGGCCACGGCGCCCCGCCCGCCAGGGGCGGGCAGGAGGCGGGTGTCCGGCCCGCCGCCGCCGAGGCCCCGCTGTCCTTCACCGGCGCGGTCGGCTCCGAGGTCCAGCAGGCCGCCCTGCTGCGGCAGAGCGCCTCGTTCTACAAGCAGGCGGCGGCCCGCGAGAAGGACGCGGCGGACGGCGACACCGGGTCCGCGGCGTACGCCCGGTACAAGCAGTACCGCAAGCGCGCGGCGCAGTCGCTCGGCGCGGCCGAGCGGATCGAGACCGGGCAGGCCCCCGACCTGCCGGGATCCGGCGGGCACCCGGGCCTGCGCACGGCCGCCGAGCGCCCCGCCGACGCGGCCGCCGCGCCGCTGCCGGCCGGCCACAAGGGGGCGAAGGTCGCCGCCGTCAAGAAGGACGGCAGGCCGCTGACCCTGCGCTTCGTGGTCCCCGACGGCGGCGGCTCGGTGCAGCTGCGCACCGTCGGACGGCAGATCGCCACCATGCTCGGCAGGATCGGCATCCAGACGTCCATCCAGCGGGTCTCCGACGCCAGCTACTTCCAGGACCACATCGCCTCCGGCGACTACGACCTGGCGCTGTACTCGTGGCCCGGCACCGCCTACCCGGCGACCGATGCCCGGCCGATCTACGCCAAGCCGCAGCCCGCGCCCGACGGCTCGCTGACCGTCGAGCAGAACTACACCCGGGTCGGCACCGACCGCATCGACCAGCTCTTCGACCAGGCGGCCTCCGAGCTGGACGAGGGCGCCGCGCGCACGCTGGTGGCACAGGCCGACGCCCGGATCTGGGCGGCCGCCGGATCGATTCCGCTCTACCAGCGGCCCGAGCTGGTGGCCACGAAGAAGACGCTGGCCAACGTCGGCGCCTTCGGCTTCGCCACGCCCCGCTTCCAGGACATCGGCTACCAGATGTAGCGGGGCGCGGTCCCGGCGGTCATGAGGAGCGAAACCGCAGGTCAGGTGGCATAAGTACGGGCTGCGGCGGCCAATGCCGCCGCAGCCCCGTACGATGGGGTGAGGCCGTGGCTTCGTTATGCCCGGCAGGTGCGCGTACCGAATGGACGTGCCGCCACCCACGATTCCGGGAGAAGCGCCGCCAGTATGCCCACGCGCCACGACATTCGTAACGTAGCCATCGTCGCCCACGTCGACCACGGGAAGACGACCCTCGTCGACGCCATGCTCAAGCAGGCCGGCGCGTTCGCCGAACACGCCGCCGAAAAGCTCGACGACCGGATGATGGACTCCAACGACCTGGAGCGTGAGAAGGGCATCACGATCCTCGCCAAGAACACGGCGGTGAAGTATCACCCCAAGGACGGCGGGGACCCGATCACGATCAACATCATCGACACCCCCGGCCACGCCGACTTCGGTGGCGAGGTCGAGCGCGGTCTGTCGATGGTCGACGCGGTCGTCCTGCTGGTCGACGCCTCCGAGGGTCCGCTCCCGCAGACCCGCTTCGTGCTCCGCAAGGCCCTCGCGGCCCGGATGCCGGTCATCCTGTGCATCAACAAGACCGACCGCCCCGACTCCCGGATCGACGAGGTCGTCAACGAGACCTACGACCTCTTCCTGGACCTGGACGCGGACGAGGACCAGATCGAGTTCCCGATCGTCTACGCCTGCGCCCGTGACGGCGTCGCCTCGCTGACCAAGCCGGAGGACGGCACCGTCCCCGCCGACAGCGAGAACCTCCAGCCGTTCTTCACCACGCTGCTGGAGCACGCCCCGGCGCCGGAGTACGACGCCGAGGCCCCGCTCCAGGCCCACGTCACCAACCTCGACGCGGACAACTTCCTCGGCCGTATCGCGCTGCTCCGGGTCGAGCAGGGCGAGCTGCGCAAGGGCCAGAACGTCGCCTGGATCAAGCGTGACGGCTCGATCCAGAACGTCCGCATCACCGAGCTGATGATGACCGAGGCGCTCACCCGCAAGCCCGCCGAGGTGGCCGGCCCGGGCGACATCTGCGCGGTCGCCGGTATCCCCGACATCATGATCGGCGAGACCCTGGCCGACCCGGAGAACCCGATCGCGCTGCCGCTGATCACGGTCGACGAGCCGGCCATCTCCATGACCATCGGCACCAACACCTCGCCGCTGGTCGGCCGCGGCGGTACCGGCAAGGGCGCGGACGCCAAGAACGCGGTCAAGGACCGCAAGGTCACCGCCCGCCAGGTCAAGGACCGCCTGGAGCGTGAGCTGATCGGTAACGTCTCGCTGCGCGTGCTGGAGACCGAGCGCCCCGACGCCTGGGAGGTGCAGGGCCGCGGCGAGCTGGCGCTGGCCATCCTGGTCGAGCAGATGCGCCGCGAGGGCTTCGAGATGACCATCGGCAAGCCGCAGGTGGTCACCAAGGAGGTCGACGGCAAGACGCACGAGCCCGTCGAGCGGATGACCATCGACGTGCCCGAGGAGCACATGGGCGCCGTCACGCAGCTGATGGGTGTCCGCAAGGGCCGGATGGACAACATGTCCAACCACGGCTCCGGCTGGGTCCGCATGGAGTTCGTCGTCCCCTCCCGCGGCCTGATCGGCTTCCGTACCGAGTTCCTGACCAACACCCGCGGCACCGGTATCGCGCACTCCATCCACGAGGGCCACGAGCCGTGGTTCGGCCAGCTCTCCACCCGTAACAACGGCTCCCTGGTCGCCGACCGCTCCGGCGCGGTCACCGCCTTCGCGATGACCAACCTCCAGGAGCGCGGTGTGCTCTTCACCGACCCGGGCACCGAGGTGTACGAGGGCATGATCGTCGGCGAGAACTCCCGCTCCGACGACATGGACGTCAACATCACCAAGGAGAAGAAGCTCACCAACATGCGCTCCTCCTCGGCCGACTCGTTCGAGGCGATCGTGCCGCCGCGCAAGCTGTCGCTGGAGCAGTCCCTGGAGTTCTGCCGCGACGACGAGTGCGTCGAGGTGACCCCGGAGGCCGTGCGCATCCGCAAGGTCGTCCTGGACCAGAAGGAGCGCGGCCGCACCGCGTCGCGCGCCAAGCGGTAACACCGGCAACGACCCTGGCCGGGGCACCGGCCGGGGGTGACGGGGCGTCCCTCCGCGTGAGGGGCGCCCCGTTTTCCGTACCCAAAGGGCGGTGGGGCGGTCCGGGCGAGGGGGCGCGGCCGGGCTCCGCGGCGGTGGCGCCCCGGCCGCGGCCGCGTTGTCAGTGGCCGGCGGCAGACTGTCGGTATGGCAGCTGCAACGAAGATCGAGACCGGGCGCACGATCGCCACGCTCATCAATGTGTTCACCGTCCTGCCCGAGCGGCAGGCGGAGCTGGTGGCGGTGCTCAGCCGGGCCACCGAGGAGACGATGCAGGACCGGCCGGGGTTCATCTCGGCGAACATCCACGCCAGCGCCGACGGCGAACGGGTCGTCAATTACGCGCAGTGGGAGAGCGAGGAGCACTTCCGGGCGATGCTGGCCGACCCGAGTGCGCAGGAGCACATGACGCAGGCCGCGGCGCTGGCGGAGGGGTTCGATCCGCGGCTGTTCGCGGTGGAGTCCGTGCACCACATATAGGGACCTCCGAAGGGGGCGCCGCCGGGCCCCCGCTCCGTTCCCGCTCCCTCCCCGCTCGGGCATCCGAGGGGTTTCTCCGGTCTTCGGAGCAGGGTCGGTCGCCGTCGAAGTGCGGTACGTCCCCCTTTGCGCTCTGATGTGGCTAGGCATGATCCGGACCTGAGGAGACGTCATGCGGAGAGCCACGCGCGCGAAGTGGTGCGGCTGCGCCCTCGTCGTCGCCCTCGTGGCCACGGCATGCGGGGGCGGGGCCGGGGCAGGCCGATCCGGGGTGGTCAGCTCGTCCTGGGGCGATCCGCAGAACCCGCTGGAGCCGGCCAACACCAACGAGGTCCAGGGCGGCAAGGTGCTGGAGATGCTGTTCCGGGGCCTCAAGCGCTACAACCCGAAGACCGGCGCGGCGGAGAACGTCATCGCGGACCGCATCGAGACCGCGGATTCACGGAATTTCACGGTGACGCTGAAGAAGGGCTGGACCTTCAGCAACGGCGAGAAGGTCACGGCCAGGTCTTTCGTGGACGCCTGGAACTACGGCGCGCTGCTGACCAACAAACAGAAGAACGCGGCGTTCTTCCAGTACATCGACGGCTTCGCGCAGGTGCATCCGGACAGCGGGACCCCGCGGGCCAAGACCCTGTCGGGGCTGGTGGTGAAGGACGACCACACCTTCACCGTCAAGCTCAACCAGAAGTTCTCCAGCTGGCCGGACACGCTGGGCTACTCGGCCTTCATGCCGCTCCCGCAGGCGTTCTTCCGGCATCACGCCGACTGGATCGCCAAGCCGGTCGGGAACGGGCCGTACCTCGTGGACTCCTACGAAAAGGGGTCCGTGCTGCGGATGCGGAAGTGGCAGAAGTACCCCGGCGACGACCCGGCGCGAAACGGCGGGATCGACCTGCGGGTCTACACGGACAACAACACCGCCTACACCGATCTGCAGGCGGGCAACCTCGATCTGGTCGACGACGTGCCGGCCGCGCAGCTGAAGCATGTGAAGGCGGACCTCGGGGGCCGCTACCTCAACCAGCCGGCCGGGATCATCCAGACCCTGACCTTCCCCATGTACGACAAGCGGTGGAACCACCCGGGCGCGGAGAAGCTGCGGCGCGGCCTGTCTATGGCGATCGACCGGGCCCAGATCACCCGGGAGATCTTCCAGCGGACCCGCACCCCCGCCACCGACTGGACCTCGCCGGTGCTGGGGGCGAACGGCGGCTACAAGGCGGGGCTGTGCGGCGACGCCTGTGTGTTCGACCCGGCCAGGGCGAAGCAGCTGATCAAGGAGGGCGGCGGCATCCCGGGCGGGACGATGATGCTCGCGTACAACGCCGACACGGGCTCCCACAAGGACTGGATCGACGCCGTCTGCAACAGCGTCAACAAGTCGCTGGGGGACGACAACGCCTGCGTCGGCAACCCGGTCGGGACGTTCGCCGACTTCCGGAACAAGATCACCGCCAAGCGGATGACCGGGCCGTTCCGGGCCGGCTGGCAGATGGACTACCCGCTGATCCAGAACTTCCTGCAGCCGCTGTACTACACCGACGCCTCGTCCAACGACGGCAAGTTCAGCAACCACGCCTTCGACAAGCTGGTGAACGAGGCCAACGCGGCCACGGACACCGGCCGGGCCGTCGCGACGTTCCAGGACTCGGAGAAGATCCTCGCCCAGCAGATGCCGGCCATTCCGCTCTGGTACCAGAACGGCAGCGCCGGCTATTCGGAGCGGATCGGCAATGTCTCGCTGAACCCGTTCAGCGTGCCCGTCTACAACGAGATCAAGGTCAACTGACGACGGTGCGAGGGAGGTTGACGCGTCATGGGACGCTACACGGTCCGGCGGCTGCTCCAGATGATCCCGGTGTTCATCGGCAGCACGTTCCTGATCTTCTTCATGGTCTACGCGCTGGGCGACCCCGTGGCCGCGATGTTCGGCGACCGGGCCCCCGACCCCGCCACCGCCGCGCAGATCCGCCGCGACCTCTACCTCGACGAGCCGCTGTGGAAGCAGTACCTGCACTACATGGGCCAGATCTTCCACGGGAACTTCGGCACCGCGTTCAACGGCCAGTCGGTCACCGAGCTGATGGCCTCCGCCTTTCCCGTCACGCTCCGGCTGACCATCGTCGCCGTGGTGATCGAGATGGTGGTGGGCATCGTGCTGGGGGTGTTCAGCGGGCTGCGCCGCGGCCGGGACATCGACACCACGGTGCTGGTCCTCACCCTGGTCGTGGTCTCCATCCCGACGTTCGTCAGCGGCTATCTGCTGCAGTTCGTCTTCGGGGTGCAGTGGGGCTGGGCCGCGCCGTCGGTCGCCCCCGAGGCGCCGCTGAACGAACTGCTGCTGCCGGGCCTGGTGCTGGCGCTGGTCTCGCTGGCCTACGTCACCCGGCTGACCCGTACCTCCATCGCGGAGAACGCCCGCGCCGACTACGTCCGTACGGCCCTCGCCAAGGGCCTGCCCCGGCGCCGGGTCATCACCCGCCATCTGCTGCGCAATTCGCTGATCCCCGTGGTGACCTTCATCGGCACGGACATCGGCGCCCTGATGGGCGGCGCGATCGTCACCGAGCGCATCTTCAACATCCACGGCGTCGGATTCCAGCTCTACCAGGGCATCCTGCGGCAGAACTCACCGACCGTCGTGGGCTTCGTGACGATCCTGGTGCTGGTCTTCCTGCTGGCGAACCTCCTCGTCGACCTGTTGTACGCCGTCCTCGACCCGAGGATCCGCTATGCCTGATCCCTATGTCCCCAAGGAAGCCATCGGCCACGGCGACGGCGGCTCCGCCGCGCTGGCCATCGGCGAGGCGGAGTCGCTGGAGCGGCGGCCCGGCGCGCCGGGCGCCGGACCGCCCGGACCCGAGCCCCTCGGCAAGCCCCGCAGCCTGTGGAGCGACGCCTGGCACGACCTGTACCGCAACCCCGTCTTCGTGATCTCCGCGCTGGTCATCGTCTTCCTGGTGATCATCGCGATCTGGCCGCAGCTGATCGCCACCGGCAACCCGTACCGCGCGGACCTCGCCAAGGCGCAGCAGGGCTCCCAGCCCGGCCACCCCTTCGGCTTCGACACCCAGGGCCGGGACGTCTACACCCGGGTGGTCTACGGGGCCCGCGCCTCCATCACCGTCGGCGTCTGCGCCACGACCGGCGCGGCCCTGCTCGGCAGCCTGCTGGGCGGGCTGGCGGGCTTCTTCGGCGGCTGGGGCGACACCCTGCTCTCCCGGCTCGCCGACATCTTCTTCGGCATCCCGGTGATCCTCGGCGGCCTGGTCTTCCTCTCCGTCGTCACCAGCACCACGGTCTGGCCGGTGGTCGGCTTCATCGTGCTGCTCGGCTGGCCGCAGATCTCCCGTATCGCCCGCGGCTCCGTCGTCACCGCCAAACAGAACGACTACGTCCAGGCCGCACGGGCCCTGGGCGCCGGCAACGGGCGGATGCTGCTGCGGCACATCGCCCCGAACGCCGTCGCCCCGGTCATCGTCGTGGCCACCATCGCGCTCGGTACGTACATCGCGCTGGAGGCGACGCTCTCCTACCTCGGCGCGGGCCTGAAGCCGCCCACCGTCTCCTGGGGCATCGACATCTCCACGGCGTCCACGTACATCCGCACCGCGCCGCACATGCTGCTGTGGCCCGCGGGTGCGCTGAGCATCACGGTGCTGGCGTTCATCATGCTCGGCGACGCGGTGCGCGACGCCCTCGACCCCAAGCTGCGCTGAGGAGCCGGACGATGACGAACGAGGACGCGGACCGCAGGCCCGCGGGCGGTGGCACGGCGCTCGCGGACGCGCCGCTGCTCGACGTGCGCGACCTGCGGGTCGAGTTCCGCACCCGCGACGGCGTGGCGAAGGCCGTCAACGGCGTCAGCTACCACGTGGCGCCGGGGCAGACGCTGGCGGTGCTCGGCGAATCCGGCTCCGGCAAGTCCGTCACCGCACAGGCCGTGATGGGCATCCTCGACTCCCCGCCCGGGTTCGTCACCGGCGGCGAGATCGTCTTCCAGGGGCGCGATCTGCTGACCCTGGGCCGGGAGGAGCGGCGCCGGATCCGCGGCGCGAAGATGGCGATGATCTTCCAGGACGCCCTGTCCGCGCTGAACCCGGTCCTCACCGTCGGCGCGCAGCTCGGGGAGATGTTCGAGGTCCACGAGGGGATGTCCCGCAAGGAGGCCCGCGGCAGGGCCGTGGAGCTGATGGAGCGGGTCGGCATCCCCGCGGCCCGGGAGCGGGTGGGCGACTATCCGCACCAGTTCTCCGGCGGGATGCGCCAGCGCATCATGATCGCGATGGCGCTGGCCCTCGGCCCCGACCTGATCATCGCGGACGAGCCGACCACGGCGCTGGACGTCACCGTCCAGGCGCAGGTGATGGACCTGCTGGCGGAGCTGCAGCGCGAACTCACCATGGGGCTGATCCTGATCACCCACGACCTCGGGGTGGTGGCGGACGTCGCCGACACCATCGCGGTGATGTACGCGGGCCGGATCGTCGAGACCGCCCCCGTCCACCAGCTCTACCGGGCGCCCGCGCACCCGTACACCCGCGGTCTGCTGGAGTCCATCCCGCGGCTGGACCAGAAGGGGCAGCGGCTCTTCGCCATCAAGGGCCTGCCGCCCAACCTGACCGCCATTCCGCCGGGTTGCCCCTTCCATCCGCGCTGCCCGCTGGCCCGGGACGTCTGCCGCACCGAACTCCCGCCGCTCCACGAGGCCGGACCCGGCCGGACCAGCGCCTGCCACTTCTGGAAGGAGACGCTCGATGGGGCCCGGTGAGGACGGCAGCCCGGCGGCCGGTGCGGCGGCGCCGCTGCTGGAGGTCCGCGATCTGGTCAAACACTTCCCGCTCACCCGTGGGGTGCTCTTCCACAAGCAGATCGGCGCGGTACGGGCCGTCGACGGCGTCTCCTTCACCCTCCGCCAGGGCGAGACGCTCGGTATCGTCGGCGAGTCCGGCTGCGGGAAGTCCACCATCGCCAAGCTGCTGGTCGGCCTCGAACGCCCGACGGCGGGTCGGATCCGGTACCGGGGCGAGGACATCAGCGCCCTCTCCGGGCGGGCGCTGCGGGCCGTACGGCGCAACATCCAGATGGTCTTCCAGGACCCCTACACCTCCCTGAACCCGCGGATGACCGTCGGCGACATCATCGGCGAGCCGTACGAGATCCACCCCGAGGTGGCCCCCAAGGGGGACCGCCGCAGAAAGGTCCAAGAACTCCTGGACGTGGTCGGGCTCAACCCCGAGTACATCAACCGCTATCCGCACCAGTTCTCCGGCGGGCAGCGCCAGCGCATCGGCATCGCCCGCGGCCTCGCCCTGCGCCCGGAGATCATCGTCGCCGACGAGCCGGTCTCGGCGCTGGACGTCTCGGTCCAGGCCCAAGTGGTCAATCTGCTGGAGCAGTTGCAGGACGAGTTCGACCTGTCGTACGTCTTCATCGCCCACGACCTGTCCGTCGTACGGCACATCTCCGACCGCGTCGCGGTGATGTACCTGGGCCGGCTCGCCGAGACCGGCACCGAGGACCAGATCTACGAGCACCCCACCCACCCGTACACCCAGGCCCTGCTGTCCGCCGTGCCCGTCCCCGATCCCGAGGCGCGCACCCGGCGCGACCGCATCCTGCTGGCGGGCGACGTCCCCTCGCCCGCCCACCCGCCCTCCGGCTGCCGCTTCCGCACCCGCTGCTGGAAGGCACAGCAGGTGTGCGCGGACGTGGTACCGCCGCTGGAGGTGCCGGCGGGGCTCCTGGAGGCGGCGGGACCGGCCGCCCACGCCTCGGCCTGCCACTTCGCCGAGGAGCGGCAGGTGGTGGCGAGCGAGTGAGACGCGCCGGAGCCCGCCTCCCTCCGGGGAAGCGGGCTCCGGCGTGGTGCGGGGGTGCGTCAGTCGTCCGTGCCGGTCCCGCCGGCCGGCTCGACGTCCTCCATCGCGGCCAGCGCCGGGTCGAGGATGATGTCCTCGTCCCGGGCCGCGGTGGTCGGATCCTCGGGGAAGTGGCAGGCCGTCAGGTGTCCCTCGGCGTTGCCGCCGATCCGGACCAGCGGCGGCTCCTCGGTCGCGCACTTGTCCTGCGCCTTCCAGCACCGGGTACGGAACCGGCAGCCGGAGGGCGGGTTGACGGGGGAGGGGACGTCACCGGCGAGGCGGATGCGCTCGCGGTCCTCCTCCTCGCTCTCCACCAGCTTGGCCTCGGGCACCGCCGAGAGCAGGGCGTGGGTGTACGGGTGGCGCGGCCGGCGGTAGATCTCGTCGCGGGTGCCCACCTCGACGATCTTGCCGAGGTACATCACCGCGACCCGCTCGCTGAAGTGCCGCACGACCGCCAGGTCGTGGGCGATGAAGAGGAACGCGATGCCCAGTTCGCGCTGGAGCTTCTGGAGCAGGTTGACGACCTGCGCCTGGATGGAGACGTCCAGCGCGGAGACCGGCTCGTCGGCGATGATCAGCTTCGGTTCCAGGGCGAGCGCCCGGGCCACGCCGATGCGCTGGCGCTGGCCGCCGGAGAACTCGTGCGGGAAGCGGTTGTAGTGCTCCGGGTTGAGACCCACGGTCTCCAGGAGCTCGCGGATCCGCTTCTCCCGGCCACCGGGCGGGTTGATCCCGTTGATCTCCATCGGGCCGCCGATGATGGTGCCCACCGTCTGCCGCGGGTTCAGCGAGGCGTACGGGTCCTGGAAGATCATCTGGATCTCGGAGCGGATCGGCGCCAGCTCCTTGCGGCCCGCGTGGGTGATGTCCCGGCCCGCGTACGTGATCTTGCCGGCGGTCGGCTCCATGAGCCGGGTGAGCAGCCGCCCGGTGGTGGACTTGCCGCAGCCCGACTCGCCGACCAGGCCGAAGCTCTCGCCGGCGTGCACCGTCAGGTCGAGGCCGTCGACCGCCTGGACCGCACCGACCTTCCGCTTGAACGGGAAGCCGCCGTAGATCGGGAAGTGCTTGGTCAGGCCTTCGGCGGTCAGCAGTGGCTCGCCCGGGGCGGGCGCGGCGCCACGCGGCGCCGGGAGGGTGACGTTCTCTGTCATGGTGGTCGCTCCCTAGCCCAGCCGGGGCTTGATCTGCTCGGTGAAGAGGGTCTGCTTCTGCTCGGCGCTCAGATGGCACGCGGCCGCGCGCCCCAGTGCCAGCGTGGGCCGCTCGTCGGTGCAGCGGGTGCCCCCGACCTCGCCGGTGAAGCCGCAGCGCGGGTTGAAGGCGCAGCCGGAGGGCGGGTTGAGCAGGCTCGGCGGGGTACCGGGGATCGGGTGCAGCGCCTCGCTGACGTCCGAGGACAGCCGCGGCATCGAGCTCAGCAGGCCCCAGGTGTACGGGTGCCGGGGCTGGGTGAGGATCTCCTTGACGGAGCCGCGCTCGACGGCCCGGCCGCCGTACATCACCAGCACGTCGTCCGCGGTGTTGGCGACCACGCCCAGGTCATGGGTGATCAGGATGATCGCGGAGCCGAACTCCTGCTGGAGGTCCTTGAGCAGGTCGAGGATCTGCGCCTGGACGGTGACGTCCAGGGCGGTGGTCGGCTCGTCGGCGATCAGGAGCTGGGGGTTGCAGACCAGCGCCATGGCGATCATGGCGCGCTGGCGCATACCGCCGGAGAACTGGTGCGGGTAGTCGTCCACCCGCAGGTCGGGCTGCGGGATGCCGACCTTGGTCAGCATCTCGATGGCCCGCAGCCGGCCCTCGCGCTTGGTGGCGCCGGTGTGCTTGATGAACGGCTCCGCGATCTGCCGGCCGATGGTGTAGTACGGCGACAGGGCGGTCAGCGCGTCCTGGAAGATCATGGCCATCTTGTTGCCGCGGAGCTTCTCCAGGGTCTTCTCCCTGGCCCCGGTCAACTCCTGGCCGTCCAGCACGATCTCGCCGCCGATCTCGGTGGCCTTCGGGTCGTGCAGCCCCAGGATGGACAGGTTGGTCACCGACTTGCCGGAGCCCGACTCGCCGACGATGCCGAGCGTCTGACCGCGTTCCAGGTCGAAGGAGAGACCGTCGACCGCCTTGACGATGCCGTCCTCGGTGGAGAACCGCACATGCAGGTCGCGTACGGAGAGAAACGCATCAGATCCGGTCGGGACCGGCGCACCCTCGGGTTTGGTGAGTGTGGTCACTGGTGGTTCTCCTAGGACAGACGCACGCGCGGGTCGATGAACGCGTAGCAGGCGTCCACGATGATGTTGAACAGGATGATGAACGCGGCTGCGAAGAGCATCACGCCCATGACCGTGGGCAGGTCGGTGTTGAGCACCGACTGCATCGACAGGGTCCCCAGACCCGGCAGGGCGAAGGTCACCTCGGTGATCATGGCGCCGCCGAAGAGGGTGCCGAGGTCGATGCCGAAGATGGTGACGATGGGGATCAGCGAGCCGCGCCAGGCGTAGCGGAAGAAGACCGTCGCGGCCGACATGCCCTTGGCACGGGCCGTGCGGACGTGCTCCTCCTGCAACTGCTCGATCATCGCGGAGCGCGCCATACGGGTGTACTGCGCGGTGAAGATGATCGAGAGCACACACCACGGGATCAGCAGGCCCATGAACCAGCCGACGGGATCCTGGGTGATGGGCACGTACTTGGGCTGCCCCAGCAGATTGGTGTTGTAGACCAGCAACGCCAGCACGATCGGGCCGACGAAGTAGATCTGCATCGAGCTGAGCACCAGCGAGGCCGAGCTGAAGAACTTGTCGATCAGCGAGCCCTGCTTCCAGGCGGCGACCATGCCGGTGGCCAGACCGACGAGCAGGAAGACCGCGGCGGCACCGAGGGTCAGCGACAGCGTGATCGGGAAGCGGTCGACGATGGTGTTCCACACCGCGTCGCCGGTGGCGAAGGAGTAGCCGAAGCAGGGGGCGGGGCACGGGCCCTGGGCGAAGTCACGGCCGGTGACGATGCCGGACATGAAGTGCCAGTACTGCACCAGGATCGGCTGGTCGAGCCCCATGTTCTTGTGGATGATCGCGAGTGCCTGGGGGCCGCAGTTCCTTCCGCACGCGAGCAGCGCGGGGTCCCTGGGGGCGGCGAAGAAGAGGAAGAACGTGAACGCGCTGATGAGCAGCAGGATCACGATCGCGCCGAGAGACCGGCGGAAGAGGAATCGAAGCATGGCAGATCGCAGCTCTCGTGGGGCAGCGGAGGTGTGGGGTGAGGTGCACGGTGTGCCCGCCCTGTGAGGCGGGCACACCGTGCCTGGGTAACCGGTACGGTCGCGGTTACTTCTTGACGTACATCTTGGTCGGGTCGACGGAGCTGATGATGTCGTTGTTCACGACGCCGCCGACCTTGGAACCGTGCAGCTGGATCTGCTTGTAGTAGAAGGTCGGGATCTGCGGGAGGTCGTCCTTGAGGATCTTCTCGCCGAGCTTGAACCAGTCGTCAGCAGCCTTCTGCTGGTCCGTCTCCTGCTCGATCCGGTCGATCTCCTTGTTGGTCGCCGGGTTGTTGTACAGCGAGTAGTTGGTCCCGCCGTCCTGGATCTGCCGGCCGTCGTACACCGGGGGGAGCACCGTCAGCGCGCTCGGCCAGTCCGCACCCCACGCCGAGGGGTAGAGGTCGAACTTGTTGTCCGTCTTGCCGATGATGTCGTAGTAGGTGTCCGGCGGCAGTTCCTTGCTCTGGACGTTGAAGCCGGCCTTCTTGAGGTTGTCGACCACCGCGACGGAGTACTTCGACGGCTCGGTCGCCGTGTTGTGCGCGTAGGTCAGCTTCATGCCGGTCTTGCCGGCTTCCTTCAGGATCTTCTTGGCCTTGTCGATGTCGCCCAGCGGCTTCTTGAGCTTGCCGTAGGGGTCGATGTCCTTGTAGCCGGTCAGCGTCGGGCTGATGTAGCTGCCCGCCAGCTCACCGCCGCCCGGGGTGCCGTAGGCGTCGAGGACGGACTGCGTCGGCAGGGCGTAGGCGATGGCCTCGCGGATCCTCTTGTCCTTCAGGTGGCGCATGTTGAAGTTCATGACGCCGACGTAGGGCTGGTAGCCGGAGGTCGAACGCGCCTTGATCTTCGGGTCGTTGGCGACCTGCTGCATGCTCGCCGCGTCCACCTGGTTGTTGAAGCTGACCGCGGTCTGGTTGTCCGCGTTGTCGGCCATCAGGCGCTGGGTGGAGTCGGTGAAGGCCACGCTGAACTGGATGTCGAACTTGTCGACGTACTGGTGACGCGTGATGTCGGTGTTCGGGTCCCAGTTGGTGTTCTTGACCAGCGTGATGCCCTTGCCGTTCTTGAACGACCCGGGCTGGATCTTGTACGGGCCCGAAGCGACCGGGGCCTTGTCGTACTTCTCCTTGGTGTCCTTGCTCTTCTCGACGACGCCGTAGCCCGCCATCGCCAGCGCGTAGGGCAGGTCACCCACGGGCTTCTTGAAGTGGAAGACGATGGTCTTGTCGTCCGGGGTGTCCAGCACGTCCTTGGGCAGGTGCTTCCCGCCGTAGGGGCCGCCCTTGAGGAGCTTGCGGTAGTCGGTCGAGTCGGCCAGCCAGCGCTGGACGTACGTCGGGCCGCTGGAGATGAAGTCCGCGAACTGCCGCTCGAAGGTGTGGCGGATGTCGTCCGAGGTGATCGGCTTGCCGTCCTCGAACTTGATGCCGTCCTTGAGCTTGTACGTCCAGGTCTTGCCGCCGTCGGACTTCTGGCCGCTGTCCGTGGCGAGGTCGCCGACGACGGTGTACTTGCCCTTGTTGTCCAGGTGGTAGTTCGTCAGCCTTCGGAACAGCAGGCTGGAGACGGTGCCCTGGTCGGAGACGTAGATCTGCGCCGGGTCGAGGTGCGCGTAGGTGTCGCGCTGGTAGACCTTGATGGTGCCGCCCGGGGTCGCGCCGGGCACGGCCTCGGCGGGTCCCTTGGAAGCGGCGGCGTCACCGAAGGTGATCTGGGCGCGCTGCTTCTCGGCGTTCTTGCGGGCGTCGTCGTCGCCGGCGCCCTTTCCGGCGCCGCTGCTGCACGCGGTGAGGACCATGGCCCCCGCGGCCAGCGCCACGACGGTGGCGCGCGCTCTGCGCATACGAACGTTGCTCATGGTGGTGGATGCACCTGCCTGTCGTTGATCCGTTGCTGCTGCCTGACTGATGCGGTGCTGGTGGGGTGGCAGCACCCCCCCGCGGAACGGATTCACCGAGCCCTCTTCGGGTCGAAGGCGTCCCGGACCGAGTCCCCGAGCAGGTTGAACGCGACGATGAAGATGACCATCGCGAGGCCGGGGAAGAACAAGTACGTGATGTCGTTGCGGTAGTAGTCCGCCGCGTTGGCGAACATCCGGCCCCAGTCGGGCGTGGGCTCGACGAGGCCGACGCCGAGGAACGAGAGCCCCGCGATGGAGGTCACGAAGTTCGGCAGCATGTAGGTCGTCTGCACCAGGATCGGCGTCATCACGTTGGGCACCAGCTCGCGGCGGATGATCCGCCACGGAGAGGCGCCGCTGACCTTGGCGGCCTCGACGAACTCCCGCTCGCGCAGCGACAGCGTCTGTCCGCGGAGCAGCCGGGCCAGGCTCATCCAGCCCAGGAACCACATGACCAGGATGATGATCGACGCGCGTAGCCACTCAGGCATCTCGTCCTCGGGAGCCACGAAGATGGCCCCCACGACGGGCACGAAGGCCACGAAGAAGAGCTGCTGGGGGAAGGCCATCAGCAGGTCGATGAACCGGCCGATGAAGTAGTCGGTGCGTCCGCCGAAGTAGCCGGCGGCGACGCCCAGCAGGATCGCGGTGAGCACCGAGACCAGGGTGATGGCCACCGCGAGGCCGAGCGTGTTGCGGATGCCGTAGAGCAGCTGCATGAAGACATCGCGGCCCAGGCCGGGCTCGATGCCGAACCAGAAGTCCCCGGAGATACCGCCGTTGGGCCCGGCCGGGTACTGGTTGACCAGCAGCCCCGGGGTGGTCTGCCCGTAACGGGTGTACGGGTCCTTGCCGTAGATCTTGGAGATGAGCGGTGCGAGCAGGCCGATCAGGAAGAAGAAGATCACGACTCCGGCACTGATCACGCCGATCCGGTCGCGCTTGAAGCGCGCCCACATCAGCTGGCCGGGCGAACGGCCCTGCAGCGGATCGTTTTTGCCCTTCTTGCCGTTCTTCTTCGAGGTCAGTCCTTCAGGGCCAGGACCTGGGGTGTCGGTCGTGGTCCCCGCGGTCTGGGACGGACTAGTCATCGCGAAGTGCCCCCGCGCCGAGTTCTCTTGGAACGTGAAGCGGCACCGATTGCACCGCTGGATGAGCGGACTTTCGCAAGTGATTTATGGCGGAGTCAATAGGATCGGGGGTGCTCGTGAACAGGTCGTCTACTTCTTGAGCGAAGATTGCGCAAGTTGTCGCCATGGCGTGCTTGACAGGTGGGCGTGATATACGGCATGGGGGACATATCGGTACGAACGTCTTTAACATGAAGGCAACTTCACTGTCGCAACACCGATATACGGACGCGCCATGATGAACAACGTACGGCCGTGCGGGTGCCGTAGACCGGCCGGAACGCCAGGCGGCGTTCCGGCCGGTTGCCGTTTTACGGACATATCGTCCGCTGCTCTCTGCCCGTCTGTTGTCCCCGCGCCGGGTCTGGAGTAGACCTGCGGTAGGCACCGCGTCCACGGGGTGCCAGGGACCACCCGCTACAACGACACGGACGGGGGGCTGGCCGTGTCCACAGCGCGGGACGGCGTTCTCACCCGCGGCGCGCGCGGCCTCGGCGCGCTCGTCTGCCTGCTGCTCGCACTGCTCACCGCGGGCTGGATCATCCGGGACCTGACCGTCGCCGAGCACGGCGCCGATGTGTGGTGGACCTGGCTCGGAGAGGCACGCAGGCCGCGGGAGTTCACCGCCTGGGCCACCTCGGTGCTCGACCCGCTGCTGGTGCTCGGCGCGCTCGTCGTCGCGGTCGCCGCGGTGCGCAGCGCCGTCGCCCCGTCGGTGGCCGCGGGCGCGCTCCTCTCGCTGGCGGCCGCCACCGCGCTGCTGCGCCTCCCGCTGGTGTGGATGCTGGGCGCGGGCTGGCTCCAGGGCCTGGACAGCGGTCTCACCACGCGGGCCCGGCTGACCGCCCTCACCCAGCTCGCCCTGGCCCTCGCCCTGTTCGTGGTGGTCGCGGCGGGCCGGCGGCCGGGCGGCGGGACGGGCCGGCACACGGGACGCGGGGCGCGCGGGCTGCCGGCGGTGGCGTCCTCGGCGTACGGCGTGGTCCACGCGGTGCCCGACGGGCCGGGACCCGAGGGGCCCGGCCGGCCGTACAAGGGCGCGGCCGTGACGGCCGGCGTCCTGCTGGGCGCCGCCGGACTCGCCGTGGCCGGCTGGGAGATCCACTGGCAGCGGCAGCTCGACGCGGACGTCTACCGCAAGGGCCTGCTCGGGGACGCGTCCGTCTTCCGCGCCCTGCTGCAGCCGCCGGTGCACTGGCAGGCGGCGGCGCTCGCGCTGCTGGCCCTGGGGGCCGCGGCCGCCGTCCTGCGCCGCGCGCCCTGGTCCCGGCCCGCGGCGCTGACCGCCGCTGCCCTGCTGCTGGTGCACGGGTCCGCGGCGCTGGTCTTCGCCGCCCGCACCGGGGAGTTGGGCCGCCTCGGCGCGCTGCCCCTGCGGGCCCAGCTGGAAGCGGGCACCGCGGCGTTCCTGGTGGCCGCCGGACTGATCGTGCTCTACGCGGCGGCCCGGCCCGGCGTACCGGATGCCGTCCCGGGCGCGGGCGGTGTCCTGGCGTACGGCTCCGCCCCGGGCGAGGCGCGGCCGCCGCACGCCCCGCCCCCGCCGTCCAGGCTCCCGCCCGGCTGGTGAGACGGCCCCGCTGCGCGCTGCCGCCTCAGGAGCGCATCCCCAGCGACCGCTTGAGGAAGTCGACCTGGAGCAGCAGGAGGTTTTCGGCCACCTGCTCCTGCGACGCCATGTGCGTCACCCCGGACAGCGGCAGCACCTCGTGCCGGCGGCCGGCGGCCAGCAGCGCCGAGGAGAGCCGCAGCGAGTGGGCCACCACCACGTTGTCGTCCGCGAGGCCGTGCACGACCAGCATCGGGCGGTGCGGCTCCACCGCCCCGGACAGCCCCTCGTCCGTGACCAGCGAGTTCGCCGCGTAGACCGCCGGTTCCTCGTCCGGGTGGCCGAGGTAGCGCTCCTGGTAGTGGGTGTCGTACAGGCGCAGGTCGGTCACCGGCGCACCGACCACCGCCGCATGGAAGACGTCGGGGCGGCGCAGCGCCGCGAGCCCCGCGAGATAGCCGCCGAAGGACCAGCCGCGGATCGCCACCCGCGCCATGTCCAGGGGAAAGGAACCGGCCAGCGCCTGGAGGGCGTGGACCTGGTCGTCCAGGGCGACGTCCGCGAGGTCGCGGAACATCGCCTTCTCCCACGCGGGGGAGCGGCCCGGGGTGCCCCGGCCGTCCGCGACGATCACCGCGAACCCCTGGTCGGCGAACCACTGCGAGGTCAGATGGGCGTGGTGCGCGGCGATCACCCGCTGGCCGTGCGGTCCGCCGTACGGGTCCATCAGCACCGGCAGCGGACCGTCGCCCTCCTGATAGTCGCCGGGCAGCAGTACCGCACACGGGATCTCGCGTTCCCCGGCCAGGACGAGCCGGGGCCGGGCGGTCAGCACCGGCTCCTCGGCGCAGGAGCCGATGGTGGCGAGCGTCTTCTCCCCGCCGTCGGGGTCCAGCCGCACCACCTCCACCCGGGTGCCGGGCCGCTCCAGCGACGTCTGCGACAGCACGGTCACCGCGCCGCCGCGCACCGCGGACGACACCGTCGGGTACGGGCGCCCGCCCACCCGCTCCCAGCCGCCCTGGTCACCGCTGCCGCGGAACCAGGCGCGGTAGACGCCGATGTCGTGCATGTCGGCGCCGCTCGCGGAGAAGAGGACGTCGTCCTCGCCGATGTCCAGGACGGCCCGGACGTGCAGGGGAGCGCCGGTCAGCGGGCGGTCGCCGACGAACAGCCGGCGGGCGCCGCCCTCGTCCGCGATCCGCACCAGCCGCCCGTCGGGCGTCCAGGCCGGCGCCCCGGGGAAGGGCTCGACCCACGCCTCGTCCTCCTCCTCGTGCACCGTCCTGGTCGCGCCGGTCGCGGTGTCGACGGCCAGATAGCGCTGGTCGCGCTGGTCGCGGGCCTGGACGAGCAGCAGCGGGGGCCCGGCCGCGGACCAGTGGACGCGCGCGAGGTAGGGGTAGCGCTCGGTGTCCCAGGTGAGGTCCGTGCGCGCGCCGTCCAGGCCGAACAGGGTCAGCGTGACCTCGGCGTTGCGGGTGCCCGCCGCCGGGTACGCGACCCGGACCGGCTCGCGCTCCGGATGGGCCGGGTCGGAGATCCACCAGCGCGCTACCGGCGCCTCGTCGACCCGCGCCGCCAGCACCGCGTCGCTGTCCGGGGACCACCAGAAGCCCCGGTAGCGGCCCATCTCCTCGGCCGCGATGAACTCCGCGAGGCCCCAGGTCACCTCGGGGCCGTCGGGCTCGGCCAGCACCCGGTCCGCCGACCCGTCGCCCGCTCGGCCGGTGTCGTCCCCGTCCGAGGTCGTGGCGCCGTCCACCGCGACCACCCGCAGCCGGCCCTCGGACACAAAGGCGACATGCCGGCCGTCCGGCGACGGCCGGGGGTCCACGACGGGTCCCTCGACCGGGAGTTCACGGGTGGTGCCGGCCCGGAGTTCGGAGACGAACAGCCGGCCGGAGAGGGTGAACGCCGCCAACTCCACGGCGGCGTCCGTCGCATAGCCGACGATGCCCGCCGAGCTCTCCCGGCTGCGCTCGCGGCGGGCCCGCTCCTGCGGCGGAAGATCCTCTTCCGCTCCGGCCAGCAGGGCCTGCGGATCGGCGGCCGTGAACTCCCGCCCCGCTTCCAGGTCGAGCACCCACAACTGCTGGCTGCGATCGGTGCCCGAACGGGATCGGAGGAAGACGACGCGCGCGCCGTCGGGGGAGAGGGCGTAGCCGCGCGGGGTGCCCAGGGTGAAGCGCTGCGTACGGGCGTACTGCCGCGGGAACGAAGGCTGTCCGGTCATGGGGTGAGCCTAGGGGGTGTCGTTCGGATCATGGCGGGCTCGCGGGGCCTGGCACACACCCTGGCCGCGTTGTCGTCACTCTTCCCCGAACTCCCGGCTTCGTTCGAGCAGGGGAGACCCCAACCGCTCCGCGTCGACTCCCTCCTGCGCCCTGCGATCGCGCTCGGCATCCGAAGGCGCTTTGCCGAGCCGAGACGGAGGGAGCGCAGCGGACGAAGTGCGCCGGCCCCCGCTCCCTGGTCCACCGTGATCCGAACGACACCCCCTGAGGGGGACGGGCTCACCGCGGTCGCGCTCGTGAAGATCGTGTGCGCCCCCGCTCTGCTTCCGTGCTCCGACTTATGCGCTAGGACGGAAAGTTATGATCCCTTGGGTGCCGTGGGTACGGGGTAAAGAGCCCTTGGCATACCCGGTGTGCGGGTCCGCGGAAGTGGTCCGGACACCATCAACTCTGTTCGGACCGTGAGTACTTGGAGGTGAGCCGCCGTGGCACTCTCGATTTCGGCGGTGGTGCTGCTGGCGATCATCGTCTTCTTGCTTGTCAAGAAGTCCGGACTGAAGACGCCGCATGCCTTGGTGTGCATGCTGCTGGGCTTCTATCTGGCCAGCTCGTCCATCGCTCCGACGATCAAGCAGCTGACGACGAACGTCGCCGGCATGCTCGGGAACATCAAGTTCTGAGCCGGCCCCGGCCGGCCTGGTCCGCCGTGCGTCCGCCCTCGGGCCGGGCGCACGGCGGACTGCCGGGACGGCCTGCGGGAGGCGGGCCGGACGGCTCGTAGGCTGTCCGTATGAGCGATCAGCCCGCCCGTTCCCGGCCGGCCCCCCGTGAGGGCGGTGCCTCGCGCCCGGCCGCCTCCCGTCGGCTGCTGCTGGTGCACGCGCACCCCGACGACGAGTCGATCAACAACGGCGTGACCATGGCCAGGTACGCGGCCCAGGGCGCGCGGGTCACCCTCGTGACCTGCACCCGCGGCGAGGAGGGCGAGGTCATCCCGCCCGAGCTCGCCCATCTGGCGCCGGACCGCGACGACACCCTGGGCGAGTACCGCGTCGGCGAGCTGGGCGCGGCGATGGCGGCCCTGGGCGTCACGGACCACCGCTTCCTCGGTGGTCCCGGCCGCTACCGGGACTCCGGGATGATGGGCGCGCCGCAGAACGAGCGGCCGGACGCCTTCTGGCAGGCCCCGCTCGACGAGGCGGCCGGCCATCTGGTCGCCGTGATCCGCGAGGTCCGGCCGCAGGTCCTGGTCACCTACGACCCGGACGGCGGCTACGGCCACCCCGATCACATCCAGGCCCACCGGGTGGCCATGCGGGGTGCCGAGCTGGCCGCGCGGGCGGACTTCCGGCCCGAGCTGGGCGGCGCGCACGCGATCGCGAAGATCTACTGGAACTGCAACCCCCGCTCCGTGGTCGAGGAGGGCTTCGCCCGGCTGCGCGCGGCCGGGCACCGCTTCCCCGGGATCGCCACCGCCGACGATGTGCCGGGGGTGGTGCCGGACTCCGAGGTCACGGCCTCGCTCACCGGCGAGCGGGCGCACACGGCGGCGAAGACCGCGGCGATGCGGGCGCACTACACGCAGATCGCGGTCGACGGGCCGTTCTTCGCGCTCTCGAACGATTTGGGCCAGCCGCTGTTCGGTACGGAGCACTATCGGTTGGTCCACGGGGCCCCGGGTGCCGCGGACGGCGCACGCGAGGACGACCTTTTCGCAGGAACAGGTGACATAGCGGGTATGGAGGAGAGTGCCCGGTTCGAGGAGGCGGCGAAATGAGTACGGCGAAGGGCGGCGGGAGCGCCGCCGAGGGAAACGGCCGAGAGGCCGCCGGCAAGGGGCAGCGGTCCCGGGCCGGCTCGGGCGGGACGTCCGGTGCGCGGCCGGGCGCCCGGGTGGCGCCGTCGGCCGGTGCTGCGCTGACCGCACCGCTGACGCCGGGCCGGATCGCCATATATGTGCTTCTGCTGCTCACGGGCGTCCTGGTCGCCTGCGCCGGAACGCTGGTGCAAGCGGCCTGGTTCCCCGGCGGGTTGGTGCTGGCGCTGGCCGGGGTGGGCGGCCTCTTCTACGGGGGCGTCCGGGCGACCGGCACCTCCGCGGGCGTGCTGGTGCCCGGCGCGGCCTGGCTGGTGACGGTGTTCGCGCTGCTCAGCAACGTCCGGCCGGAAGGCGACTTCCTCTTCGGCGCGGGGGTCGGTTCGTACATCTTCCTCCTGGGCGGGATCCTGGTCGCTGTGATCTGTGCCACCGCCGCCCAGATGCGCGCTACGGGCGTCCGGTACGGCCGAGTTGGCGGATGACATGGCCCATACCGGGACGGATGCCGCAGGGGACGGGGTGAACGGACCCGGCATGGGGGGTTCGCCCGTGGCGGCGGTGTTCGTACGCTCCCCGGGTGTCCGCCCGCGGCGGACAGTATGGTGGTGCGCGCCGTCGCGCCGCCCTGGGGGCACCCCCCGGCCTGTGGCCGGGGATCATCTCTGACGAGCGGCGGAGCCAACCGGGAGAACCTGCTTTGAGTCGTGAATCTGACAGTTCGTCCTCCGGCCCCCAGGGCCGTGGCGGAGCCGCGTACCCGTCGGGGACGCCGCCGTACGGCTCGCCCAGGGGAGATGCCGACGAGGCGCCGGCGCCCGGTGCCGCGGCCCAGCCGGAGGAGCCCAAAACCGAGACCACACTGACGACGCGGATCAAGATCAACATTCCGGGGTCGCGCCCCATCCCGCCGGTCGTCGTGCGCAAGCCCGTCGGTGAGGAGTCCGGCATGAACGGATCGGCCGCATCGGGCGGCTCCGCCGGTTCCCGCGGTACGCCCCGCCCCGCCCGCAACAGCGAGCGGAACGCGGAGCGCACGGCGAACACCCCCCGGCCCGACGCCCCGGCGGACGAGGCCCCCGCGGCCGGCCGGCCCGGCCAGGGCGAGAAGACCAGCGACTGGTTCGCCCCGCGCAAGCCGCAGGCCGGATCCGGCGGGCAGTCCTCGACCGGCTCCCACGCCGTGCCGCCCGCCCCGGGCGGTGCGACCCCGCCGCGCGCCCCGTCGGGTGCCAAGCCGCCGCAGCGCCCCGACCTGCCGTACTTCTCCGACAACCCGGCCCCGCAGGACGGCGCGTCGCCGTTCGACGGCGGCGCCCGGCAGAGCGGCGGCCCCCAGGGCAAGGGCGGCGCCTCGCCGTTCGACAGCGGCCCGCGCGGCACCTCGCCGTACGAGGAGGGCCCGCGCGGCGGTGCCTCGCCGTTCGACGGGGCGGCGTCCGGCGCCTCGCCGTTCGACGCCCCCGCCGGTCCCGCCCGTGACCACACCCCGTTCGACGCCCCGGCGGGCGGCCCGAACGGCCCCACGACCGGGCCCGCGCGCGGCAACTCCGCGCTCAACCTCCCGCCCGGCTTCAGCGACCCCGGCGCCGGCAGCGCGCCCCGGATCGACGACACCGCGGAGCTCACCCCGCAGCCGCCCGCGCCGCTGGCCGGGCCGGGCAGCGGCCTCGGCGCCGGCGGGGTGACGGGCGGACTGCCCGGCGGCCCGAAGGGCACGGTGCCCGGTGGCCCGAAGGGCAAGGGCGGTGCGCAGGGCGGCGGCCGTGACCGGGTGTCCGGCGACACGCTGGTCAGCGGCATCCCGAAGATCCCCGGGGCCGAGGGCCCGTCCTCCCCGTCGCCGTTCGCGGCAGCCCCAGGCGAGGACGGCGACCGGGCCGCGCCGAAGCCGCGGCCCAAGATCCCCGAGCCGATCAACCCGCCCAAGAAGGGCCGCAACAAGCTCGTTCTCCTGGGCGTGGCCGTCGTGGTCCTGGCCGGTGTCGCCTACGGCGCCGGTCTGCTGCTCGACCACGCCGACGTGCCCAACGGCACCACCGCGCTGGGCGTGGACATCGGCGGCACCACCAAGGAAGACGCCGTCAAGAAGCTGGAGTCGGCGCTCAAGGGCCGCCGCGCCACGCCGCTCAAGCTCACCGTCGACGGCAGGGCCACGACCCTGGAGCCCGGCAAGGCCGGCCTGGACATCGACCCGCAGGCGACGGTCCGCAAGGCGGCCGGCCGGGACTACAACCCGGTCTCCGTCATCGGCTCGCTGTTCGGCGGGACGCGTCCGGCCGAGCCCGCGGTGGTCGTCGACGACGAGAAGCTGCAGATCGCGCTGGAGAACGCCGCGGGGGCCGCGAGCGCCGCCAAGGACGGCGGGATCACCTTCGAGAACGGCAAGGCGGTGCCCCACTACGGCGTGCCCCACAAGGCCATCGATGTGCAGGCGTCCAAGAAGAAGGTCACCGACGCCTACCGCACCCGCGCCACGACCGGCAGCGACGCCCCCGTGGTCCTGGCCGCGAGCACCCAGCAGCCGCAGGTCGGCAAGGCCGCGGTGAACAAGGCGCTGAAGCAGTTCGCCGAGCCCGCGATGTCCGGCCTGGTGACGGTCCGCACGGACGCCGCGCACACGGTCTCCTTCAGCCCGCAGAAGTCCATCCCGAAGTTCCTGTCGTTCAAGATCGTCGACGGCGGTCTGGTGCCGTACTACGACCGGCCGGCCCTCAAGGCGCTCTACGGCGACACCTTCAACGGCGTCATGGTGACCAAGGGCGACGGCTCCAAGCACCCGGTCAGCGTCGAGGAGGTGGCGAGCGCGGTCGGCAGGGCGCTGCTCGGCACCACCCCGGCCGAGCGGGTCCAGACCATCGCCACGAACGGCAACTGACCGCCGCACGGCGCAGGACCGCAGGTGAGAGGCCCCCGCAGGGTGTCTTCTCGGAGCACCCCGAGAAGCCCCCCAGGGGGCCTCACCCATGACAGATGTCATGGCACAGTGCGTACAGCCGACACTGCCGCGCGCGCCGCGGATCCCGGAAGCTGAGGGACATGACGACCACAGCGACCACCACAGCCACCCCCGCGCAGGGCGCGGACCGGGCGCCCGTGGTCAGCTTCCGGCAGGTCAGCAAGAGTTACGGCGCGGTGCGCGCGGTGGCCGACCTGGATCTGGAGCTGTACCCCGGCGAGACCGTCGCCCTCCTCGGCCCGAACGGCGCGGGCAAGTCCTCGACCCTCGACCTGCTCCTCGGCCTGCGCGGCGCCGACTCCGGCAGCGTCACCCTGTTCGGCACGACGCCGCAGCGCGCCATCGAGCAGGGCAGGGTCGGCGCGATGCTGCAGAGCGGCGGCCTGATGGAGGGCGTGAAGGTCAAGGAACTGGTCCGGCTCGCCCGCGATCTGCACCCGCGCGGCTATCCGCTCGACCAGATCATGGCGACCGCCGGCATCACCGACATCGCCGACCGCATGGTCGACAAGCTCTCCGGCGGCCAGGAACAGCGGGTGCGCTTCGCCCTCGCCACGGCCGGCGCGGGCGACCTGATCGTGCTGGACGAGCCGACCACCGGGATGGACGTCTCCGCCCGGCAGACCTTCTGGGGCGCGATGCGCCGGCAGGCCCAGGAGGGCCGTACGGTCCTGTTCGCCACGCACTACCTCGAAGAGGCCGACGAGATCGCCGACCGGGTGATCGTGCTGCACCGCGGCCGGGTGCTGGCCGACGGCACGGCCGCCGAGATCAAGGCCAGGGCGGGGGCCCGCCGGGTCGCCTTCGAGCTGGACGGTCCCATCGACCGCGAGGCGCTGCACGCCCTGCCGTCGCTGACCTCCCTGGAGGTCTCCGGACGCACGGTCCGCATCCAGTCCCACGACGCCGACGCCACCGTCCACGCTCTCTACGGCCTCGGCCTCTACCCGCACCACCTCGAAGTCTCCGGCCTCGGCCTGGAGCAGGCCTTCATCGCCCTGACCACCGCCTCCGACGCGGCCCCCGCCACCGCCGAGGAGGCGGCCCGATGACCACCCTGATCAAGCTGGAGATCATCCGCGCGCTGCGCAACAAGAAGTTCATGTTCTTCTCGGTGATCTACCCGCCGGCGCTGTACCTGCTCATCGCGGGCGGCGCGGACAGCAAGCCCATCCCCGGTATGAAGCTGGACATGGCGCTCTACTTCATGGTGTCCATGGCGGCGTTCGGCGCCATGACCGCCGTGCTCCTGGGGAACAGCGAGCGCATCGCCAAGGAGCGGGAGAAGGGCTGGGTGCGGCAGCTGAGGCTGACGGCCCTGCCCGGACGCGGCTATGTCGCCGCGAAGATGGCGGCGGCCGCGACCGTCAGCCTGCCGTCGATCCTGCTCGTCATGATCGTCGCCGCGGCGGTCAAGGGCGTCCGGCTGGAGGCCTGGCAGTGGTTCGCCATCGCCGCCGGCACCTGGCTCGGCAGCTTCGTCTTCGCCGCCCTGGGCGTCGCCATCGGCTATCTGGCCACCGGGGACGCGGTCCGTCCGATCTCCATGCTGGTCTACTTCGGCCTGGCGTTCCTCGGCGGCCTGTGGATGCCGCTGACGATCCTGCCGCAGTGGGTGCAGAACATCGCCGAGTGGCTGCCGACCCACGCGTACACCGCGCTGGGCACCGCCGTCGAGGCCGGGGAGGCACCCCATGTGAAGGACATGGCCATACTGGCCGGGTACCTGCTGGTCTTCGCCGGTGGCGCGGCCTGGCTCTACCGCAAGGACACCCGGAAGGCGTGAGGCATCGGAGATGACGAGCGAGCCCAGGGGCGCCGGCCCCATGATGATCGGGCAGCCGCCCCGCACCCGCCGCCAGGCGCTCGGCAAGACGATGTGGGTCGCCATCTGGCTGCTGTACCTGGCCGGCCCGGTGGGCCAGCTGCTGCGGGTCGGCGCCTCCGCCGCCGAGCGGGTCTGGGGCGGCCTGGGGCTCGCGCTCTTCGTGCTCTCCTACTTCGTCCTGGTCTTCCGCCACATGTGGCGGAAGACCAACGGCCGGTTGATGTACGGCGCCCTGGCCCTGATGCTGGCGCTGTCCACCGTCCTGTCCTGGACGCTGGACTACTCCTGGCTGGTGCTGTTCATCTTCACCAGCGTGGGCTCGGCCGTGGTGCTGCCCTGGCGGCAGTCCCGCTGGACCATCCCGCTGGTGACCGCGGTGCTGCTGGTCGTCGGGGCGCGCTATCCGGAGATCCGCAGCTACTACCTCTTCGCCTACGGCCTGCCCGCGCTGGGCAGCGGCTTCATGATGGTCGGGGTGCAGCACCTGATCCACACGACCACGGAGCTGCGCGCCGCCCGCCAGGAGGTCGCCCGCCTCGCCGCCAACGACGAGCGGCTGCGCCTCGCCCGCGATCTGCACGACCTCCTCGGCCACTCCCTCTCCCTGATCACGCTCAAGAGCGAGCTGGCCGGCCGGATGCTGCCCGACCGCCCGGCCGACGCCGCCCAGCAGGTCGCCGACATCGAGCAGGTCAGCAGACAGGCGCTGGTCGATGTGCGCGAGGCGGTCACCGGCTACCGCAGACCCCGGCTCGCCGTCGAACTCGCCGGGGCGCGGGCCGCCCTGCGCACGGCAGGCATACGGACCAGCGCCGACCCCGCCCTGGAGGGCGGCGAGCACCGCGGGCTCGCCGCCGACGAGGAGGGCGCGCTGGCCTGGGCGCTGCGGGAGGCCGTCACCAACGTCGTCCGGCACAGCGGCGCCCGCCACTGCGAGCTGCTGCTCACCGAGGAGTGGGAGGCCGACGAGCGCCGCTACCTGTGCCTGACGGTGCTCGACGACGGGTCGGGCCCGCCCCGCGCCCAGCACGACGGCAACGGCCTCAGCGGCCTGCGCGAACGCCTCGCCCTGGCCGGAGGCCGCCTGGAGACCGGCCCCGCCCCGCGCGGCCACGGCTTCGCCCTGCGCGCCCACGTCCCACTGGGCGCGGCCCCGACGGGCTTCCCGGCCGCACCGGAGAGGGCCCCCGGGGCCGTCAACGACCCCGCGTAGGGGCGCGATCCGGCCGGCCGGCCCGCGGCCCGGTCCCCGCCTGCCCCGTACGGCTTAAGCTGACCGGCATGATCAGAGTGCTGCTGGCCGAGGACCAGTCGATGGTCCGGGAGGCGCTGGCCGCGCTGCTGTCGCTGGAGGACGACCTGGAGGTCGTGGCGCAGGCGGCGCGCGGCGACGAGGTGCTCCCGGCGGCCCGCGCGCACGCCGTGGACGTCGCACTCCTGGACATCGAGATGCCCGGCCTCAGCGGACTGGACGCCGCGGCCGCGCTGCGCGACGAGCTGCCCGGCGTGAAGGTCGTCATCCTCACCACCTTCGGCCGCCCCGGCTACCTGCGCCGCGCGATGGAGTGCGGCGCGGATGCCTTCCTGGTCAAGGACGCCCCGGCGGCCCGGCTCGCCGAGGCGGTGCGGCGCGTCCTGCGCGGCGAGCGCGTCATCGACCCGGTGCTGGCGGCGGCCGCGCTCGCCGACGGCGCCAGCCCGCTGACCGAGCGCGAACGGGAGGTGCTGCGGACGGCCGCCGACGGCTCCACCAACGCCGAGATCGCCGAGGCCCTGCACCTGTCCCAGGGCACGGTCCGCAACTACCTCTCCACCGCCATCCAGAAGACCGGCGCCCGCAACCGCGCCGAGGCGGTCCGCACGGCCCGCGACAAGGGCTGGCTGTAGGGCGGTCCGGGCCGGGCCCCGCACCGCGGCCCCGGGGGACCTCGGTCCCTGTGCGCCGCCGCGCGGTGTCGCGCACCCTTGAAGTGTTATGCCTGCCGACCGCCAGACGGAGAGCAACCCCCTCGCTCCCGCGCTGCTGATCCTCGCGATCGTCGTCGTCGCGCTCCTGGACGCCACGACCAGCCCCGAGCTGCACATCTCGGCCTTCTTGGGCATCGCCCCGCTGTACGCCGCGCTGCGCTGTTCGTTCCGGGTGACGGTCCTGGTGTCAGCGGTCTTCGTCGCCTGCCTGACCTACGTCGACCTCTACACGGTGCCCGACTGGGCCCCGGCCAGCCGGGTCGTCGGGATCTTCGGCGTGGTCCTGGTGGCCGTCTTCTCCCTGATGCTGTGCCGCACCCGCCTGCAGCGCGAGGCGCTGCACGCCCGCACCCGCATGGTCGCCGACACGGTGCAGCGGGCGATGCTGCGCGAGCTGCCGCTCAGCGCGGGCGCGGTCGAGGCGTACGGCTTCTACGTCTCGGCCCAGGAGGGGGCCCGGGTCGGCGGCGACATCTACGAGGCCATCGAGACCCCGCACGGGCTGCGGCTGATGATCGGCGATGTGCAGGGCAAGGGCATGCCGGCGATCGGGGCGGGCCTGGAGGTGCTGGCGTCGTTCCGGGAGGCCGCACAGCACCTGGACTCGCTGGAGTCGGTGGCCGAGCGCATGGAACAGGCACTCGCCCGCTACAACGCCCGTTCGGTCCAGCAGGGCGCCGACGAGCGCTTCGTCACCGCGCTGCTGATGGAGGTGCGCGACCCGGTCGGCCTGCCGCAGGGCCGGGTGCTGTCCTGCGGCCACATCCCCTACTACCTGGTGCGCGACGGCAAGGTCTACGAGCGCAAGGACGGCGAGGGTGGACTGCCCCTGGGGCTGGGCATGCTCAGCGGCGAGCCCCGCCACAGCGTCCGGGTCCACCCCGAGCCCGACGACTGGCTGGTGCTGTGCACGGACGGCGTGACCGAGGCGCGCGGCAAGGACGGCGAGTTCTACCCGCTGGCCGAACGGCTCGCCGGGTGGACGGACCTGGAACCCCCCGAGCTGACCCGCACCCTCCGCGCCGACCTGGAGAGCTTCACCCACGGCGAGCTCAAGGACGACGCGACCGTGCTGGTCGTCCGCCGCAGCCCGGCAGCCGCTCAGTTGAGCATGGCGCGCGCCGCGGCGGCCTGACGCCGTATCGCGCTCGCCCCGGCCGGCTCGACGGCCTCCACCACCCGGGCGTACTCCTCCAGCTCGGCCGCGCCGGCGAGGAACTCGCCCCGCTGGACGAGCAGTTGGGCCCGTTCGTGGCGCAGCCGCGCCGGATGGCTGGGCAGCAGCAGCGACAGCTCCAGCGCCCACAGCTGCACCGCGCTGTGCTCCGGGCGGGCCTGCGCCCAGGCCCGGATGTTGTTGAGCATCCGCAGCACGATCTCCAGCGGGTCGGCGGGCGTCATCATCCGCGCGCTGAGCGGCTCCCCGGTCGCGCCCGCGACCAGCATCCCCGCGTCCTCCTCGCTGAGCAGCCGCCCGCCGGCGAACGGATCGGCCAGGACGTGCGCGCCGGCCGGATCGCCGAAGCCGACGACGAAGTGACCGGGCAGGGCCACCCCGTAGACCGGTGCGCCGGCCCGCCGCGCCACCTCCATCCACACCACCGACAGCAGGATCGGCAGGCCGCGGCGCCGCCGCAGCACCTCGTGCAGCAGCGAGGACTCCAGCCGCCGGTAGTCGCCGGGGGAGCCGCCGAAGCCGCACCGGGTGCCGAGCAGCTCGGCGAGGTTGCGGGCCCAGGCGCCGGGGCCGCCGGATGGGGAGTACGGGAGCATCCCGGCCAGCCGGTCCAGCTCGATCTGGGCCGCGTCACAGCCCGCCTCGTCCAGCGCGGGATCGGCCTCGGCGCCGATCAGCAGGCACAGCAGTGCCAGGTCGGGCCGCTCGGCGCGGGCGGCATCGGCGAACTGCTGCCGCCGCGCGGCGCGGGCGTCCTCCGGCTGCGGCTCGGGCTCGGGTTCGCGGGGCATGGCTGCGGGACCCCCGATTCAGTGCCGGCCGCCGCCCGGCAGGGCACGCCGGTAGTGGTAGCCGTGGTGGTCGGTGAAGCCGAGCCGGTCGTAGAACGCGAGGGCGCCCGCGTTGTCCGCCTCGACCTGCAGATACGCGGCCGAGGCGCCCTCCGACAGGGCCCGCTCGGCGAGTGCCGCCATGACCTGCGTGGCCAGCTTGCGGCGCCGGGCGTGCGGCGCGACCTCGACCGCGGCGAAGCCCGCCCAGCGCCCGTCGACGACCAGCCGCCCGATCGCCGCCGTGCCGCCGTCCGTGTCGTGCGCCGTCGCGAACCACACCGAGGGCCCGCCGGTCAGCACCTTCAGGGCGTTCTGCGCGGCCCCGCCGCCCGGGTCGCCCCCGCCGGTCCGGTTGTACAGCGCCAGCCAGTCCGCGTCCGGATCCCGGGACAGCGTCACGCGGGTGGCGGCATCCCCGGCACGTCCGGCGGGAGTGTCGGCCAGTGGCGCCAGTCCCGCGATCCGGACCCGGGTGTGCCGCTCATCGGCCCAGCCGCGCTCCGCCAGCGCCGCGGCCAGCTCCTCGTCGGCGTCGGCCCGCCCGGTGGCGACCGCGATCACCGCCGGCAGCCCGCGCGCCTCGTACCAGTGGCCGATCCGCTCCAGCGCGGTGTCCAGGGGGACGCCGGGGTCGCCGAGCGGCAGTACGGAGTTGGCGCGGCGGGTGAATCCCCCCGAGGCCCGCAGCGTCCACTCCCCGAGAGACTCCGTCTCGACGGCCGGCCAGCCGCGGGCGGCGACGTGCTGGAGCTCCCGGGCGGTGGCCGACGGCCCCCTCCTGCGGGCCGGCCGGTCGGGGACGACCTTCCCCGCCACGAGCGCGGACTCCTCGATCCTGACGCAGGCACCGTCGCGTCGTGTGATGCTCAGCACACCACCATCCCAGGATGTGAGAACCCCGACCGCGTCGCTGAACGCCGGCTGCCCCTCTCCGTCCCCGGTCAAGCGACGGACGGATACCCTTTTGCCCACGTCAGCACGGGTGATGCGGACTTCCGCACGGCCGCCGGCCAGGAATTCCATCGCTCAAACCGCCCCTCTTGTTCGTCTCGCGCCCGGGAACGGAGATACTAGATGGCGGGCATCGACGACGCCGCGCTCCCGCGCGCCCAGCGGCGGTACTGCCAATCGGTCCGCCGGCCCTACCGAGGAGGAACGACAGCGTGACCTACGTCATCGCGCAGCCTTGTGTCGACGTCAAGGACAAGGCGTGCATCGAGGAGTGCCCGGTCGACTGCATCTACGAGGGCTCCCGGTCCTTGTACATCCACCCGGACGAATGCGTCGACTGTGGTGCCTGTGAGCCGGTCTGCCCGGTCGAGGCGATCTTCTACGAGGACGACACCCCGGAGGAGTGGAAGGACTACTACAAGGCGAATGTGGAGTTCTTCGACGAGCTCGGCTCGCCCGGTGGCGCCAGCAAGCTCGGCCTGATCGAGCGCGACCACCCCTTCATCGCGGCGCTGCCGCCGCAGAACCAGTAACGACGCGAGGCCCAGGAGGGAGCAGCCCGCACGCTCCCTCTCGCCTCCGATGACGTCGGGGGCACTCCCAGCGCGAGCTGGGGGAGGTCGCACGGCGCCGCCCGGTCCCGTACGGCCAGCTCGCCGTACGGGACCGGCGCATTTCCGCGCCGGCGCCCGGCACCACCGAGAAAGAGAGCACCGTGGGCGCAGCACCGTCCTCCCAGCCCGTCTCCCCCCGCGCGTCGCTCCGCGACCGTCTCCCGGACTTCCCCTGGGACCGGCTGGAGCCGTACAAGGCCACCGCCGCCGCACACGCCGACGGCATCGTCGACCTGTCCGTCGGCACCCCGGTCGACCCGGTCCCCGCACTGGTCCGGCAGGCGCTGACCGACGCGGCCGACAGCCCCGGCTACCCGACGGTGTGGGGCACCCCTGCGCTGCGCGACGCGCTCACCGGCTGGGCCGCCGACCGTCTCGGCGCCCGCGGTCTGCGGCACACCAACGTGCTGCCCGTCGTCGGCTCCAAGGAACTGGTGGCCTGGCTGCCGACCCAGCTGGGCCTGGGCGCCGGGGACAAGGTCGCCTACCCCCGCCTGGCCTACCCGACGTACGAGGTCGGCGCCCGCCTGGCCGGTGCCGAGCCGGTCGTCTACGACGAGCCCTGGGAGCTGGACCCCAGCGGCCTGAAGCTGCTCTGGCTGAACTCGCCGTCCAACCCGACCGGCCGGGTGCTCGGCGCCGACGAGCTGCGCCGCGCCGTCTCCTGGGCGCGCGAGCACGACGTGCTGGTCGTCAGCGACGAGTGCTACCTGGAGCTCGGCTGGGACGCCGACCCGGTCTCCGTGCTGCACCCGGACGTCTGCGGCGGCTCCCACGAGGGCCTCGTCGCCGTCCACTCCCTGTCCAAGCGCTCCAACCTCGCCGGCTACCGCTCCGCCTTCCTCGTCGGCGACGCCGCGGTCCTCGGCGACCTGCTGCAGATCCGCAAGCACGGCGGGATGATGATCGCGGCGCCCGTGCAGGCCGCCACCGTCGCGGCACTGGGCGACACCGCCCACGTCGCCGAGCAGCGCGAGCGCTACGCCCGCCGCCGCGCCGCGCTGCGCGGCGCCTTCGAGGCCGCGGGCTTCCGCATCGAGCACAGCGAGGCAGCGCTCTACCTCTGGGCGACCCGCGACGAGCCCTGCTGGGACACCGTCGGCGACCTCGCGAAGCGCGGCATCCTCGTGGCCCCCGGCGACTTCTACGGCACCGCGGGGGAGCGGTTCGTACGGATCGCCTTCACCGCCACCGACGAGCGGGTGGCCGCGGCGGTCCGCCGACTGGCGGAGTGAGCCGCGTCCGACCACGCGAAGGGGCCCGGGGAGTACGAACTCCCCGGGCCCCTTCGCGTCGTACGGGCCGCGCTCCGGTCAGCGGCCGCCGAGCGGCAGACCGCCGAGCAGGCCCTGCGCCGGCGCCAGCAGGCCCTGGGGCGAGCCGACCAGGCCCTTGGCCACGTCCAGCGGCAGCGAGTTGGTCGAGATGCCGTTCTTGGCGAGCGGGCGGACCACGGTCTCGGCCTTGTCGGTGGCGCCCTGGGTGAGCGGCATGGCCTTCTTCACGACCGGACCGGCGGTCTCCACCAGCGCCGGGGCGAGCTTCGTCGCCGCCTTGCTGCCGGCCGCGTTGACCAGGCCGACGCCGTGGCGCGCGGTGTGGTCGAGGGTCCGGCTGGTGTTCTGGGAGTCCAGGGGCGCCGTCAGCCCGCCGAGTGTCTTGGCGGGCAGTTCCGCGGCGCTCGCGGAGCCGGCCGCAGCGACCACGGGAGCGGCACCCGCTGCAACGAGCAGGGCGGCTCGGGCGATCCGACGCGTAACGGGGAGGGACATGGTGCTCCTTTTACGGAGAAGGACTCGTACTTCTGACAGATGTGCCATGTCCGCCTGGCGGACGCATTGACTACCGCGTCAGAACCCCGAAGGTTGCGGTGAACTCCGGTAAAGAGTTGGTAACGCGTCACATAATCGGGCCTGGATAAAGAAGGGCGATATGCGCACGGTCCGAGGGGTCGCGGAAACGTCACAGCCCTTTGCGCACAAGGGAATTGATGCCGTCCCCGAATGTGCCCGGCCAACTCCCCTTGCGCTGCGGGCAAGTTGGCGCCGGTACCCCCTTTCGGGGGACCGGGCACACTATTGCTCGGTGATGATACGAACGTCGCCTGCGGCGGCCGCGGAAGCGGCGGGCCGCTTCTGCCAGCCCTTCCCCGAATCGGCGGCGGTCCACGTCCGGCCGGCGTAAGAGATCTGTTCGATGTGCAGCTCGGCGGAGTGCGCCATCGCCCACGTCGCCAGTTCCCAGCCGCGCCGCTGGGCATCGCCCGCGGCCATCGAAGCGGCCGCCCGCACCGGTATCGTCACGCCGCGCCCGTCGCCCGCGCTGCGGCCGCCGGCGACGCCCGCCCGCGGCAGCACCCGCGGACCGAACTCCCGCTGCAGCTTCTCCCGCACCTTCGCGGCGCCGCCCGCCGTGCTGTCCACCGGGCGGCTCTCGGTGCAGGTCATGGCGCCCCGGTCGCGGCCCGTGAGCGCCCCGGTCAACTGCGCGGCGTTCGCCTCGTGCTTGGCGTAGGCCTGCGGATAGCCGCTGTGCTGCACCCGCTGCGCGGCGACGGTCAGCGGCAGCCGGGAGTAGCCGGGCACGTTCTCCAGATGCCGGTAGAACTCCCCGGCCGAGTAGACCGGATCCATGATCTTCTGCACGGTGCCCCAGTCCTGCGAGGGCCGCTGCTGGAAGAGCCCGACCGAATCCCGGTCGCCGAAGTCGATGTTGCGCAGCCCCGACTCCTGCATCGCGGTCGCCAGCGCGATGGTCACGGCCCGCTCCGGCAGCCCGCGCGAGGACCCCACGGCCGAGATCGTCGCGGCGTTCGCGGCCTGCTCGGGGGAGAGCTCGTAGGCCTTGGCGTCGCCCTCGCCGCGCACCGTGCACCGCGGCGCCCCCGGGCCCGCGGTGATGTACTGCACGAGGAGGTAGACGGCCAGGCCGATCAGTACGCAGACGGCAGCGGAGATGCGCCACAGGCGGCTGCGGCGGACGGGAACCGAGGACGGGACGGACACGGGCCCACCGTACTGGAGTGCTGCCGATAGGGTCGGATCCATGGAGCGCCGCACAGACCACCCCGCCCTCGACCTGTCGCTCGACGCCGCCGCGCTCACCGCGCAGCTCGTCGACTTCCCCTCCGAGAGCGGCGACGAGAAGGACCTCGCCGACGCCGTCGAGCAGGCGCTGCGCGCCCTGCCGCACCTGACCGTCGACCGGCACGGCAACAACGTCGTGGCCCGTACCGACCTGGGCCGCGACGAGCGGGTGGTGCTCGCCGGGCACCTCGACACGGTGCCGATCGCCGGCAACGTCCCCTCCCGGCTGGACGAGAACGGCGTCCTGTGGGGCTGCGGCACCTGCGACATGAAGTCCGGTGTCGCCGTCCAGCTGCGGATGGCCGCCACGGTCCCGGCGCCCAACCGCGACCTGACCTTCGTCTTCTACGACCAGGAAGAGGTCGCGGCGCACCTCAACGGACTCGGCCACGTCGCCGACGCCCACCCCGACTGGCTCGCCGGTGACTTCGCCGTCCTCCTGGAGCCCTCCGACGGCCAGGTGGAGGGCGGCTGCCAGGGCACCCTGCGGGTCCTGCTGCGCACCACCGGCGAGCGCGCCCACTCCGCCCGCAGCTGGATGGGCGCCAACGCGATCCACGCCGCCGCCCCGATCCTGGCGAAGCTCGCCGCCTACGAGCCGCGCCGCCCGGTCATCGACGGCCTGGAATACCGCGAGGGCCTCAACGCCGTCCGCATCGAGGGCGGCGTCGCCAACAACGTCATCCCCGACGCCTGCACGGTCACCGTGAACTTCCGCTACGCGCCGGACCGGACGCCCGACGAGGCGCTGGCCCACGTCCGCGAGGTCTTCGCGGACTGCCCCGTGGACGAGTTCGTCGTCGACGACCACTCCCCGGGCGCGCTGCCTGGGCTGTCCCACCCGGCGGCCAAGGCCTTCATGGAGGCCGTCGGCGGCAGCGCGATGCCCAAGTTCGGCTGGACCGACGTCTCGCGCTTCAGCGCCCTGGGCGTCCCGGCCGTCAACTACGGCCCGGGCTACTCGCTGCTCGCCCACAAGAAGGACGAACGGGTCGAGGTCGACCGCATCCTCCACTGCGAGGAGCGGCTGCGCGCCTGGCTGACCGCCTGAGGGCCCGGCGCCCCCGGCCCCGCCGGGCGGACCGCACGCCTCCGCACCGAATTCCCCTGCGCTTCACGTCCGCGGATCTACGCTGAAACGGCAAACGATCTGCCAGCGGAGGGAGCACGACATGGCCAGTCCCGAGGGAGCACCGGTCCCCGAGGAGCAGCGGCTGGGTCCCGTACTGCGCCGCCAGGACCAGGTGCGGACCGGCACCACGGACCAGCGCCTGCTGGACTCCGAAGGCCCCTCCGAGTGGGTGCACACCGACCCCTGGCGCGTGATGCGCATCCAGTCGGAGTTCGTCGAGGGCTTCGGCGCGCTGGCCGAGCTCGGCCCGGCCGTCAGCGTCTTCGGCTCGGCCCGTACCCCGCGTGACTCCAAGGAGTACGACGCCGGCGTACGGATCGGCCGGGCCCTGGTCGACGCCGGGTTCGCGGTGATCACCGGCGGCGGCCCCGGCGCCATGGAGGCCGCCAACAAGGGCGCCAACGAGGCCGGCGGCACCTCCGTCGGGCTGGGCATCGAGCTGCCCTTCGAGCAGGGCATGAACGAGTACGTGAACCTCGGCGTCGACTTCCGCTACTTCTTCGTCCGCAAGACGTGTTTTGTGAAGTACGCCCGCGGATTCGTGGTGCTCCCCGGCGGGCTCGGCACCCTCGACGAGCTCTTCGAGGCCCTCACCCTCGTCCAGACCCGCAAGGTCACCCGCTTCCCGATCGTGCTCTTCGGCACGTCCTACTGGAGCGGACTGGTCGACTGGCTGCGCGACACCCTCGTCGCCGAGGGCAAGGCCTCGATGCACGACCTGGAGCTCTTCCACCTCAGCGACGACGTGGACGAGGCGATCACGCTGGTGACCAAGGAGGTCGGGATCTGAGGGCCGGCCTCCTCAGGCCAGTCCCCGGCGGGCGACCGCCGGGGGCCGGTGGCCGGCGATCGAGGCCACCATGTCCAGCACCTGCCGGGTCTCGGCGACCTCGTGGACGCGGTAGACCCGGGCGCCCAGCCAGGCCGAGACGGCGGTGGTCGCGAGGGTGCCCAGCAGCCGCTCCTTGACCGGCCGGTCGAGGGTCTCGCCGACGAAGTCCTTGTTGGACAGCGAGACCAGCACCGGCAACGGGGTGTCCCCGGCCCCGGCGAAGCCGAGATCCCGGGGCACGGCCCGCGCCATCTCGTCCAGCCGGCGGGTCGCCTCCAGGCTGTGCCGGGTGCTCTTCCCGAAGTCGTGCCCCGGATCGATCATGATCGCGTCGCGCCGGACGCCCAGCTCCACGGCCCGCTCCGCCAGGCCGAGCGTCACCCGCAGGACGTCCGCCACCACGTCGTCGTAGGTCACCCGGTGCGGGCGGGTCCGCGGTTCGGCGCCGCCCGCGTGGGTGCACACCAGGCCCGCGCCGTGGCGCGCCGCGACCTCGGCGAGCCGCGGATCGGCCCCGCCCCAGGCGTCGTTGAGCAGGTCCGCGCCCGCCTCGCACACCGCCTCGCCGACCTCGTGGCGCCAGGTGTCGACGCTGATCACCACATCGGGGAAGCGCTTGCGGACCTCGGCCACGAACCCGACCGTGCGGCGGGCCTCCTCCTCGGCGCTCACCTCTTCGCCGGGCCCGGCCTTCACCCCGCCGATGTCGATGATCGCGGCACCGTCGGCCACCGCCTGTTCCACGCGGGCCAGCGCGGGCTCGTCACGGAACGTGGCGCCCTGGTCGTAGAACGAGTCCGGCGTCCTGTTGACGATCGCCATGATCACCGGCTCGTGCGCCCCGAACTCGCGATTCCCCAGCCGCAGCATTCCCGCTCTCCCTCTCCATGGTCCGGGAGCGACCCTAACTGTCACACCCGCATGGCACGATCAGTGCAGGCACATAGTCCGGGGAGTTGGTTGTGTTCTGGTTCTTGCTGATCGCGATGGTCGTGGTGGTGGCCGCCGTCACCCTCGTGGTCGTCGGCGGCGGTGACGGCGGTGGGCTGCGGGACGCCGAGCCGGACCGGCTGTACGACCCGCTGCCACAGGACCGCCCGGTGGCCCGCGCCGATGTGGAAACCGTCCGGTTCCCGGTGACCGTCCGTGGTTACCGGATGAACGAGGTCGACGACGCCCTGGACCGCCTCGGCGCCGAGCTGGCCGAGCGGGACGCCCGGATCGCCGAACTGGAGGCGGCGCTCGCCGGTGCGCACGCCTCCGCCATGGGCGGTCCGGGGCTGATACAGGACGGCCCGCCCGTGCTCGGGCCGGTGGAGGAAGCACGGCCCGAGGACGGGCCCGGCACCCAGGAGTCCCCCGGGACCTCCGAGGCTCCCGGCCGCACTCCCGAAGGCGGGGACCCGGCATGAGCGGCGTGGTGACGGAACCGGACGGCATCCCGCGCTGCCCGTGGGGGATGGAGTCGGCGCAGATGGCCGACTACCGCGCCTACCACGACACCGAATGGGGCCGGCCGGTCCACGGCGACGACGCCCTCTTCGAGCGGATGAGCCTGGAGGCGTTCCAGTCCGGGCTCTCCTGGATCACGATCCTGCGGCGCCGGCCCGGCTTCCGCGCCGCGTTCGCCGGCTTCCGGATCGCCGAGGTGGCGCGGTTCACGGACGCGGACGCCGAGCGGCTGCTCGCCGATACGGGCATCATCCGCAACCGCCTCAAGATCGCCGCGACGCTCAACAACGCCAGGCTCGCCGCGGAACTGGCCCCGGGCGAGCTCGACGCCCTGATCTGGTCCTACGCCCCCGACCGGGCCGGCCGCCCGGTGCCCCGGACCGTGCACGACCTGCAGCCGGTGACCCCGGAGTCGACGGCGCTCGCCAAGGACCTCAAGAAGCGCGGCTTCCGCTTCGTCGGCCCGACCACCGCCTACGCGATGATGCAGGCCTGCGGCCTGGTCAACGACCACCTGGCGGACTGCCATGTCCGTCAGGCGGTGGAGGCGGCTGCGGGCTGAGCGGCGGCGGGCCGCCGCCCCGGGATCCGCGCGGCCGACCCGGACGGGCCGTGGTCCGGAGCGGCCGGCCGAGCCGGGCCGGGAGGCTGGCCCGGACCGGATGCGGCGGGGCCGGCGGCCGGTCGGGGCCGGGCAGGTCAGCGGCCCAGGAAGACCGGCTTCTCCTTCTTCACGAACGCCTCGACCGCGATGTGGTGGTCCTCCGACGCCCCGGCCCGGCCCTGCAACTCGTCCTCCTTGCCGAGGGTCTCGGCGAGCGAATGCCCCGCCCCGTAGGCCAGCGACTCCTTGATCGCCGCGTACGCGGCGGTCGGGCCCTGGGCCAGCCGGCGGGCGACGGCCGCGGCCTCCGCGGCCAGCTCGTCGGCGGGTACCACCTTGTTCGCGATGCCCAGGTCGTACGCCTCCTGGGCGCTGATGTTGCGCGGGAAGAGCAGCAGATCGGCGGCCCGGCCCTGGCCGATCAACCGGGGCAGCGTCCAGGACACCCCGGAGTCGGCGGTCAGCGCCACGCCCGCGAACGAGGTGTTGAAGGACGCGGAGTCGGCGACCACCCGGTAGTCGGCGGCCAGCGCGAAGCCGGCGCCGGCGCCCGCGGCCACCCCGTTGACGCCCGCGACCACGGGCTTGGGCATCTCGGTCAGCGCCGTGACGATGGGGTTGTAGTGCTCCCGCACGGTGTTCATCGTGCCGCCGGACCCGGTGGCCCGGTCCTCGGCCAGCAGGCCGATGTGCTCCTTGAGGTCCTGCCCGACGCAGAAGGCGCGCCCGGTGGCGGTCAGGAGAACGGCGCGTACGGCGGGGTCGGCGGCGGCCTCCTTCAGGGTGTCCCGCAGCAGGACCTTCGCCTCGATGTTCAGCGCGTTCATCGCGTCCGGGCGGTTGAGCGTGATCGTCGCGAGTCCGTCGGTCACGTCATAGAGCACGGTGTCGGCCATAGTGGGAGTCCCCTCCGTCGCGGCTCGGACTGCGCGGCAGCGGCAGTCAGCGCTCAGGATGCCGGAGATCATCGGGCCTCGGCATGTGACGTACATCAAAGATTACGGGCGCGTCGGAGGTCGGCGGGCGGAGAAGTATTGCAGCCGCCTCACCGAATTGAGGGGGTTTGGTGGAGCGCGTTGCCGAAGGGATGCTGTCCGATGTTGGTCATCGGGTCGTTCGATGCGGGATAATGGCCTGGAAGCAATGTGTTCGATGCCGGTGACACGTGCCTATTCGGGCCGTCGGCTGAGATGAGCTGGTTTCAGGAAGGGGAACGAGCATGGCGGCCATGAAGCCGCGGACGGGCGACGGCCCGCTCGAGGTGACCAAGGAGGGGCGGGGCATCGTCATGCGCGTTCCGCTCGAAGGCGGCGGGCGGCTCGTCGTCGAGCTGACCCCCGACGAAGCCAAGGCGCTGGGTGAGGCCCTGGACAAGGTCACCGTCTGACAAGGGCGGCGCAACCGGCGGTTTCCCGGGGCTGACCCCGGTATCCCCAGCCGAGATACCCCGGCCCCGGCACGTGGCGCGCACTACGGGCGCGCCACGTGCCGGGGCCGTCTCACGTTCCGGGCCGGGGCGGGGACAGGTCAGCCGCGCTTGACCGCGCAGAGCAGTCCGTCGCCGACCGGCAGCAGGGCCGGTACCAGCGTGGTGCTCTCCCGGATGGTCCGCAGCAGTTCCCGCAGCCGCAGCACCTCGGCGGGCTGCAGCGACGAGTCGACCGTACGGCCGTCGGCGAAGACGCCCTCGAAGCAGACCAGGCCGCCGGGGCGCAGCAGACGCAACGATTCAGCGAGGTACTCCAGGCACTCCATGAGGTCGCCGTCGCAGAACACGAGGTCGTAGCCGCCGTCCGCGAGGCGGGGCAGGACGTCCAGGGCGCGGCCGGGGATGAAGCGGGCGCGGTTCCCGGCGAAGCCGGCCGCACGGAACGCCTGCTTGGCGAACGTCTGCCGCTCGGGTTCGAGGTCCACGGTGGTCAGCACCCCGTCGGGCCGCATGCCGTGCAGGAGGTAGATGCCCGACACGCCCGTGCCGGTGCCGATCTCGGCGACGGCCTTGGCGTCCGCGGCGGCGGCGAGCAGACCGAGGGCCGCACCGGTGCCGGCCGTCACCGTGCGGATGCCGGCTTCGTGCGCGCAGTCACGGGACCACCGCAGGGCGGCCTCGGCGCTGTCGTCGATGGTCCCGGCGCCGTACGCCTCGGCGAATGCCAAGCTCGTCTGCCGGTTGCCGGTAATAGCCCTCTCCTGTCCCCGTAGTTGACGCAACCGTGACTGTATCCGCTGCGTCCGGGAACCCGCAGATGGGACCGGGCGTTAAAGAGGGGCAGGGGGAAGACGGGGGGACGCACCGGTGAAGACCGCGCGAGATGCCAGGCAAGACCAGAAGCAGGACCAAATGCAGGTCAAAACTGCTTATCCGGAGCTAACGGGCGAGGTGGATATGGTAGGGGCTCTACTGGACACCACCAGAGCCACCAGGGGAGGTGCGGCTGCGACGGGTGACCGAGGGGTGCTGAGGCGCTTGAAAAGGTCGTTCGCCGAGCCGAAATCCGTGACAAACACTGCTGACCGTTCCCGCCCCCATGGCCCGAAGGGCAGGGGAGGGGCCCCCGTCGCCGACTCCGCAACCACCGCGACCTTTGCCGCAGACGCGGATGCGCAGGCGTGGACTCCGCCCAGCTGGGAGGAGATCGTCAGCACCCACAGCGCACGGGTCTACCGCCTCGCCTACCGCCTCACCGGCAATCAGCACGACGCCGAGGACCTCACCCAGGAGGTGTTCGTCCGCGTCTTCCGCTCGCTGTCGACGTACACCCCCGGCACCTTCGAGGGCTGGCTGCACCGGATCACCACCAACCTCTTCCTGGACATGGTCCGCCGCCGTCAGCGCATCCGCTTCGACGCGCTCGGTGACGACGCCGCCGAGCGGCTCCCCAGCCGCGAGCCCTCCCCGCAGCAGCACTTCAACGACACCCACTTCGACGCCGATGTCCAGCAGGCGCTGGACACCCTTGCGCCCGAGTTCCGTGCGGCCGTCGTGCTGTGCGACATCGAGGGCCTGTCGTACGAGGAGATCGCCGCGACGCTCGGTGTCAAGCTCGGCACGGTCCGCAGCCGGATCCACCGCGGCCGTTCCCATCTGCGCAAGGCCCTCAAGCACCGCGCCCCGGCCACCCGCGCCGAAGAACGTGCGCAGCGGCGGTCGCTGGCCGTGGTGCCCACGGGGGAGGTCGGAATCGCGTGAGCGGCAGTGGCGGTCCGTCCCCCGCCGAGCAGCATCTCGGCGACCGCCTCGCGGCCCTGGTCGACGGCGAGTTGGGGCATGACGCACGCGAGCGGGTGCTCGCGCATCTTGCGACATGCGGACGGTGCAAAGCAGAAGCCGACGCCCAGCGCCGGCTGAAGAGCGTGTTCGCCCAGACGGCACCCCCCGGCCCCTCCGAGGGGCTGCTGGCGCGGCTGCAGCAGCTGCCCGGCGGCGATCCCGGCGGTCCCGGCAGCCGGCTCGGCAACGGCAGCTTCGGACGCGGTGAATTCGCCCACGGCGGCGGCGCGTTCCGCTATGTCCCCGCCGACGGCCACCCCGGCCATGCGATGGCGGCCATTCCCTCGCAGCCCCGCGGGCGCGGCTTCCGTGTGCAGGAGAGCGACCGGCCCGCGCAGCGGCGGCGGTTCGCGTTCGCGGCGGCCGGTGCGGTCTCCCTCGCGGCGTTCGCGCTGGGCGGCGCCCTCCCGCTGGAGGCGGCCGTGGATCTCCCCGGTGGACGCGTCGACGGCGGCGGCACGGCCGTCACCCCCCTCAACGTCAGCCCGGCGACCGGAGGCGGTTCCCTGCCGCGCGGTGAGGAGTTTCCCGCCAAGAATTCCCGGGCCGGCGCCTGGCAGCCCCTCGGCGGTCCGACCATGGCCCCGGCCCCCAGTGCCATGACCCTCTACGGCCCCACCACGGCGCCCCCCTCCCCGCAGGCGGCGTCCGCCCAGGCCGGACGCTTCGGCCTGTCACCGCTGATAGCCGTGAGCAGCCCGGCCATGGCGCGCTACCTCGCACCCCTGGCCACCGCGACCGGAAACACCCCGGCGCGGAAGAACCCGCCCGCCCTGCCGCCCCTGGAACCCAAGCGTCCGCTGACCGGTTCCGCGGCCGCCGCGCTCCCTTCCGCCCCTGGCTCAACCTCCGCCCACCGCTGACCGTCCCCTGCGCAGCCCCACGCGGAACTGGTTGAATCCCTGTGGGGCGGCGCACCCCTGACCGGGCGCGTGCCGCGAGGTGGTGGCCCGCGCACGGCCGCGGGCGAATTCTGGGGAGAGCATGGACGACGGTAAGGCCGCCGGGCCGAAGCTGAAGTGGTGGAGCCGCCCGGGAGGCACCCCGCGCACGGAACCGTCCGCCGAGTCCGGCCCGCAGGCGGCGCCGCCCGCCGACGGCACACCGGCCGGCGCCTCCGCCGCCGTCGCCGCGCAGGAGTCGGAGGACTGGATCGTCCGTCCGCCGGAGCCGCGCCACGGCGCGGGGCCGGAGCTGCCCCCCGAGTCGCCCGCGAGCCCCGCGACGGCCGTGAGCCCCGCGACGTCCGCCGGCGCCGCGACGGCCGAAGCGGGCGCCGCGGACGGGGAGTTGCAGGCGTCGCGCGATGCGGCGGCCGGGGCGGCGGCCGCGGGCCGCGAGCGGGCGGTGCCGCACGGTGCGCCGTCCGCTGACGCGACGCACCAGGCGGACGCCGGGGCCCCGGGCACCGCGACGACCACGGCGCGCCCCGCCCCGTCGACCATGACGCTCGGCCGGGTGGCCGGTGCCGCGCCGGACGAGGCGCTGCCCGGCGCGCGCGAAGAGGCGCTGCCCGGCGCACGGGGCGAGGCGCCGGACGAGGCGGCCGCGACCACGGCGGCGGCCGCGCCCGCCTCCGGCACCCCGGGCCCGGCGCCGCGGCGGCAGCAGCCGTTGCACGCCGAGGACCCCTACGGCACCCCTCCGTACGGCGGCCCCGGCCCATGGGCACCCGCCCCGCCCGTACAGCGCCCGGTGGCGACCCCCGCGCACGGCACCGCCTTCCCCCCACCCGCCGCGCCGCTGCCCCCGTACGGCACCCCGCCCGCCCCGCAGACCGCAATGCCGGCCACCGGCTACCCGTCCCCGCCCCCCGCTCCGCCGACGGGCGCGCCCGGGACGACGGGGGAGGCCTCTTCCCCGCTCCCGGGCACCGCCGAGCAGCCGCACCCGGCAGGGACGCCCGGCGCCGCGCACCCCCGGGCGGCCGGCGCCGCGCACCCCCGGGCGGCGGATGCCGCGCACCCCCGGACGGCGGACGCCGCGCACCCCCA
>NZ_JBFBHQ010000007.1:319800-361025 GCF_040701845.1 Streptomyces angustmyceticus
CCAGCCGGCCGATGCCGCGCACCCCCAGCCGGCCGATGCCGCGCACCCCCAGCCGGCCGATGCCGCGCACCCCCAGCCGGCCGATGCCGCGCACCCCCAGCCGGCCGATGCCGCGCACCCTCGGGCGGCCGACGGTGCCGGCACCTCCCCTCGGCCGGAACCGCAGAAGCCCGGTCCCCCGTGGCCCCCTTCGGCCCCGGACGCCCTCGCCCACACCGACGCACCGCAGACGGACGGCGCGCCAACGACCGCCGTGCCGGCCGCGGGCCCGCAGTCCGCTGCCGCACCCGCCACGGGCCCGCAGTCCGCTGCCGCACCCGCCGCGGGCCCGCAGATTGCTGCCGCACCGCTTGCCGCGGGTCCGCAGACTCCTGCCGCACCTGCCCCGGGCCCGCAGCCCGACGCCGGCCCGCACCCCGCTGCCCCGCACGCCGCGGGCCCGCGGCCCCCCGCCGCACCTGCCCCGGGCCCGCAGGCCGCCCCCTCGGCCGGCGCCCCCCTGGACCCCGCCCCCCGACCGGACACCGGCCCCGACGGACCGGCCACCGGCCCCGACGACTCCGCCCCCACCCCTCAAGCCCCACCCCAGGACACCGCCGACGCCCCGTTCGTCCCCCACCCCGGTGACGGCGGGCCCCGGCCGGCGGGGGCCGCGCCCTACGCGGCGCCACCGCAGGCCTTCTCCGGCCTGCCGGGCGACCACGGGGCGGCGGCCGGTGGCCAGGGGCCGCACCCCGCCCCCCACGGCGCCTGGCAGCAGTACGACCCCTGGAGCGCGCCGTTGCAGGCCGGGCCGCTCGCGCCGGTGTCGCAGGACCGGCGGCGCCGCCGTGGGCCGCTGGTCGCCGGAGCGGTGGCGCTCGCCCTGCTCGCGGGCGGCATCGGCGGCGGCATCGGTGCGTATGTCGAGCGCTACGGCGGGATCAACGACATCAGGCTGCCGCAGTCCGCCGGTGACGGGGCGGGCCGCAGGCCCGACAGCGTCGCCGGGATCGCGCAGCGCGCGCTGCCCGGAGTGGTCACGATCCATGTGCGCGGCAGCGCCGAGCAGGGCACCGGCACCGGCTTCGTCCTCGACCGCCAGGGGCACATCCTCACCAACAACCACGTGGTCCAGCCGGCCGGCAGCGGCGGCGAGATCTCGGTGACCTTCAGCGGCGGCCAGACGGCCAAGGCCAGGGTCGTCGGCCAGGACGGCGGCTACGACCTCGCCGTCATCCAGGTGGAGGGCGTCACGGGACTGCGGCCGCTCACCCTCGGCAACTCCGACTCCGTGCAGGTCGGCGACCCGGTGGTGGCGATCGGCGCGCCCTTCGACCTCGCCAACACCGTCACCTCCGGGATCATCAGCGCCAAGCAGCGCCCGATCACCGCGGGCGGCGAGAAGGGCGACGGCAGCGATGTCTCGTACGTGGACGCGCTGCAGACCGATGCGCCCATCAACCCCGGCAACTCCGGCGGCCCGCTGGTGGACGCCAAGGCGCGGGTGATCGGCATCAACAGCGCCATCCGCGCGGCCGACAGCGCCGGCGGTCTGGAGGGCGGCGGCCAGGGCGGCAGCATAGGGCTGGGTTTCGCCATACCGATCAACCAGGCCAAGCGGGTGGCGGAGGAGTTGATCAACTCCGGCCGGGCGACGCATCCGGTGATCGGCGTGACCTTGGAGATGGAGTACGCCGGTGACGGGGCGCGGGTCGGCAAGAGCAGCAAGGGCGGCAAGCCGCCGGTCCTGCCGGACGGCCCCGGCGCCAAGGCCGGGATCAAGGCCGGCGACGTGATCACGAAGGTGGACGGCGCCCCGGTGCACAGCGGCGAGGAGCTGATCGTCAAGATCCGCAGCCACCGCCCCGGCGACACGCTGGTGCTCACCCTCCTGCGGGGCGGCAAGGACCGGACCGTACGGCTCAGCCTGGGTTCCTCCAGCACGGGCTGATCGTTTGCATGGTGTTGGCACGGGTGACTCCCGTCCGACGTACGGGGCCAGGTACCGTGAGAGGCGGCCTGGCCCAAAGGCCGACGAAGGCCGCGGATGACCCAAGGAGCTGCTAGGTGTTCTTCGACATAGGACCCCTCGAGCTGGTGGCGCTCGTGATCCTTGCCGTGCTCGTCTTCGGCCCGGACAAGCTGCCCAAGGTCATCCAGGACGTCATGGGCTTCATCCGCAAGGTGCGGGCGTTCTCCGACAGCGCCAAGGAGGACATCCGCAGCGAGCTGGGGCCGGACTTCAAGGACTTCGAGTTCGAGGACCTCAAGCCCAAGAACTTCGTGCGCAAGCACGTCCTGGAGAAGGACGAGTACGGCCTCAAGGACCTTCAGGAGATCCGTAACGGCTTCGACCTGAAGAAGGAGATGGCCGAGGTCACCGACGCCGTCCACAGCCGCGAGGGCGCCTCGTCCGCCACGCCCTCGAACGGCTCAGGTCCCAGCCTGTCCAAGGAGTCCCCGGCCGCCTCCGCCGGCCGCCCCGACCTGGTGAAGAAGACCGGAAGCCCTCAGCCGGACGAGCGTCCGCCGTTCGACGCCGACGCCACCTGACACACACCAGTATGACCGGCTGTGTTGACGCCTATGGCTATGCTCCCGGTGTCCGGGGTTCGGTCGCCTGAGGGGGGCGGGCCGCCCACGACACAGGGCAACAAGGAGGCTCCGCGCAGATGGAGACGACGAGTCGGACGGCGGCACAAGGGGTGTCCGTAGAGGCCGGCCGGAAGGTCGACGGCTATCTGCTGGCCGCGTTCCCGTGGTACGGCCTCGACGAGGCGTTCACCGGTCCGCGCTGGTTGATGCAGGTCGGAGCGGCCGCGGACGGGACCGTCGAGCACGGTGCCACCGGGCACGGCGAGGAGCCCACCATCAAGGTGGAGCCGCCTCAGGACGAGCGGTTCGCGGTGGTGGTGACGGTCGCCAGCCGCCCCGTGCGGCGCAGCGCCGACGGCACCGGCGTACTGGAGGCGACCTCGGTCTCGACGGCCGCCTGGCTGGCCGGGTCGGGGCTGCTCGCCCACACCTGGCCCACCCAGATGGACCGGACGCTGCGCCAGGACTGGCTGGACCAGCAGACGATGCTCGCCTGGGAGCTGGCCGACGACCTCGGCGGCGGGAGCTGGAGCGAGCTGATGCTGCCGGTGGACGGCGAGCCGACGTCGTTCGCCTACCGCGAGTCCGAGTACGGCTGGGTACTGGCCGGCTCGGGGGGCGAGGGTCCCGAGGGCGTGCACATCGGCGCCTACGGGCGCGGGATGAGCGCCTACGGGCTGGGCTTCTCGGTGATCAAGGACCTCGCCGCGTACGAGGGCTGACCGGCCGGCGCACACGGGCCGGACGGCCGCACGCACGAAGGGGCGGACCCGCTGTGGGTCCGCCCCTTCGTGCGCGGTCCGGGAACCGGCCCGGCCCGTCTCAGAACTTGTTGCGCGGGGTGATGCCGAGCGACATGCCCTGCAGGCCCCGCTGCCGGCCGCCCAGCTTGCCCGCGATGGTGCGGATCGCCGAGCCGGCGGGGGAGTCGGGGTCGGTCAGCACGACCGGCTTGCCCTCGTCGCCGCCCTCGCGCAGCCGGACGTCGATCGGGATGGCGCCGAGCACCGGCACCTGGGTGCCGGTCGTCTTCGTCAGGCCCTCGGCGACCCGCTCGCCGCCGCCGGTGCCGAAGACGTCGACCATCTCGTCGCAGTGCGGGCAGGGCAGCCCGGACATGTTCTCGACCACGCCGACGATCTTCTGGTGCGTCTGCACGGCGATCGAGCCGGCCCGCTCGGCGACCTCGGCGGCGGCCTGCTGCGGGGTGGTGACCACCAGGATCTCGGCGTTCGGCACCAGCTGCGCCACCGAGATCGCGATGTCGCCGGTGCCCGGGGGCAGGTCCAGCAGCAGTACGTCCAGGTCGCCCCAGTAGACGTCGGCGAGGAACTGCTGCAGCGCGCGGTGCAGCATCGGGCCGCGCCAGACGACGGGGGCGTTGCCGGGGGTGAACATGCCGATCGAGATGACCTTCACGCCGTTCGCCGACGGCGGCATGATCATGTTCTCGACCTGGGTGGGCTTGCCGTCGGCACCGAGCATCCGGGGCACGGAGTGGCCGTAGATGTCGGCGTCCACGACACCGACCTTCAGGCCGTCGGCGGCCATCGCCGCGGCGAGGTTGACGGTCACCGACGACTTGCCGACACCGCCCTTGCCGGAGGCGACGGCGTAGACCCGGGTCAGCGAACCGGGCTGGGCGAACGGCACCTCGCGCTCGGCGGTGCCGCCGCGCAGCGACGTCGCCAGCTCCTTGCGCTGCTCGTCGCTCATCACGTCCAGCTCGACGGCGACGGAGGTGACGCCCTCGACCCGCTCGACGGCCTCCCGCACGTTGCTGGTGATCGTCTCGCGCATCGGACAGCCGGAGACCGTGAGGTAGACCACGACCGCCACGGCGCCGTCCGCCGCGATGTCCACCGATTTGACCATCCCCAGCTCGGTGATGGGGCGGTGGATCTCGGGGTCGTTCACCGTCGCGAGCGCTTCGCGGATCGCGTCCTCGCTCGGTGCGGTGCCTGGGGGAGTGTCGTTGGCCATGTCCCGATGGTACGGCGCGTGAGGGTGCCTCCGGAAAGGCCGTCAGCGGTCGCGTTCCTCACTTTCCGCGCCGGCCGGCCGCCGCGGCTCCAGATCCCTCAGCATGTCCTGGAGCTCGGAGCGGATCCAGTCGCGGGTGGCGACCTCGCCCAGGCCGAGCCGCAGGGCCGCGATCTCCCGGGTCAGATACTCCGTATCGGCGATGGACCGCTCGTTCTGCTTGCGGTCCTGTTCGTGGGTGACCCGGTCGCGGTCGTCCTGGCGGTTCTGCGCCAGCAGGATCAGCGGCGCGGCGTACGACGCCTGCAGCGACAGTGCCAGCGTCAGGAAGATGAACGGGTACTGATCGAACCTCAGGCCGCTGGGCGCCGTGGTGTTCCAGATGACCCACAGGATGATGGTGACGGTCATCCAGACGATGAAGCGGCCGGTCCCCAGGAAGCGGGCGATCTTCTCCGAGAGCCGCCCGAACGCCTCCGGGTCGTACTCCGGCAGGAACGTACGGCGCGGCGCCCGCGGCTGGTCGAGGCGCACCCGCGGCCGGTCGGCGGCGCCCCGGCGCAGCGCCGACGCCCCGTTGGCCCGCGACCGCTCCCTGGCGCCCTCCCGCTCCTCAGCGCCCATGAGCGCGCTCCCCGAGGGCGGTCCCGCCGGTCAGACCGGCCGGACCGGCGCCGTGCAGCCCGTCCTCCCGCCAGTCGTCCGGCAGCAGGTGGTCCAGCACGTCGTCGACGGTGACGGCGCCGAGCAGCGCCCCGCTCTCGTCCACGACCGGGGCGGCGACCATGTTGTACGCGGCCAGATAGCTGGTCACCTCCGGCAGCGGGGTGTCCGGCGGCAGGGCCGGCAGATCGGTGTCGGCGATCGAGCTGACGAGGGTGAACGGCGGGTCGCGCAGCAGCCGTTGGAAGTGCACCAGGCCCAGGTACTTGCCGGTGGGCGTCTCGTCCGGCGGCCGGCAGACGTAGACCTGGGCGGCCAGCGCGGGCGAGAGGTCCGGGTCGCGCACCCGCGCCAGCGCGTCGGCGACCGTCGCGTCCGGGCGCAGCACGATCGGCTCGGTGGTCATCAGCCCGCCCGCGGTGCGCTCCTCGTACGACATCAGCCGCCGCACATCGGCGGCCTCCTCCGGCCGCATCAGCGCCAGCAGCCGTTCCTTCTCCTCCTCCGGCAGCTCGGAGAGCAGGTCGGCGGCGTCGTCGGGGTCCATCGCCTCCAGGACGTCGGCGGCCCGCTCCTCCTTCAGCTTGCCGATGATCTCCACCTGGTCGTCCTCCGGCAGCTCCTCCAGGACGTCGGCGAGCCGGTCGTCGTCGAGCGCCGCGGCGACCTCGGCACGGCGCTTGGCGGAGAGGTGGTGCAGCACCCCGGCGAGGTCGGCGGGGTGCAGCTGCTCGAAGGTGGCCAGCAGGCTCTCCGCGCCCTGTCCGTGCTCCTCCAGCGAGAAGCCGGTCACCGCGGACCACTCGACGGTCAGCACCTCGCCCTTGCGCCGCAGCGCCCCGCCCTTGCCCTTGCGGACGAAGACCTTGTCGATCTCCCAGTCGCGGCGGGCCGGCAGCTGGGTGATGCCGATGTCGAGGACGGTGACCTCCTCGCCGGTGTCCACCAGCCGCACCCGCCGGTCGAGCAGCTCGCCGAGCACCAGCGTCTCCGACGTCCGCTGCTCGAAGCGGCGCATGTTGACCACGCCGGTGATGATGATCTGGCCGGACTCCACCCCGGTCACCCGCGTCATGGGCACGAAGATCCGGCGCCGGCTGATCACCTCGACGACCACCCCGAGCAGCCGGGGCGGGCGGTCGCCGACCCGGAGCAGCGCGACGAGGTCCCGCAGCCGGCCGACCTGGTCGCCGTGCGGATCGAAGACGGCGGTGCCGGCGAGATGGGAGACGAAGACCCGGGGAGTCACCACTGCCATGCAGAGTGCCGCCCTTTCTCCCGTAAGGCCCCGAAACAAGGCATTGATCCGGGTTCAGGCTAACGCGCCCCGGCCTGCGCCGCCCCGGTGGAGGAGGCCGTAGGGTGACCGCCGTGCACCCTGCCGACGACCGTGCGCGGCCCAGGTACGCTGCCGTACTGCTGTCGAGGTCACCCGCATCAGGAGGCACAGCCGACGTGAGCGCAATTCCCCCGGGCGCCGGCCCCCGACCCCTGGCCGGAACCCGTCGTACGGGACGGGCCGCGCTGCTGGGGACGGTCTGTGCGGTACTGGCCGCGGCGCTGGCGGGCTGCGGCGGGGAGGATCCGGACGCCGGCACCAACGGCGTGGGGAAGCTGCCCGCCGCGAAGATCGAAGCCAAGGCGCGGGCCGCGGCCCAGCGCGCAGACACCGTGCACCTCTCCGGCAATGTCGTCAGCCAGGGCCGCACCTACCAGCTCGACATGAGCCTGGCGAAGGACGGCGCGAAGGGGGAGCTGACCACGAAGGCGGCCGCCTTCCAGCTGCTGCGGGTCGGCGACGCGCTCTATCTGAAGGCGAACGCGGCCTTCTGGGCGGGCGAGAAGAGCGGCGGCTCGGGCCGGCCCAACCAGGCGGCGGACAAGCTCGGCGGCAAGTACGTCAAGGTGCCCGCCGGCGACCCCGTCTACCAGCGCTTCAGCGGCTTCACCGACAAGGACACCCTGCTCGCCGGCCTGCTCGGGCTGCACGGCAAGCTGACCACCGGTGAGCGCGGCGACGTCGGCGGGACCCGCACCATCCGGGTGGCGGCCGGCGCGGGCTCCGGCGGCACCCTGGACGTCTCACTGGAGGGCACGTCCTACCCGCTGCGGCTGCGCCGGGCCGGCGGCGCCGGCGTCGTCCGGCTGGCCGACTGGGGCCGCGGCGTCGATCTCAAGGCCCCGGCCAAGGACCAGGTCGTGGACTACGGCTCCAAGATCTCCGGCAAGGGCTGAGCGCCGGGGACGGGCCGCGGAGCCCGCCGCCGGGCGGCCCTCCGGCGGCCCGGCTCCTCGGCGCATCCGGGGCCGGGCAGGGGCCGGGCCTCAGCCCTTGCGCCCCCGCCGCAGCAGCTTCGGCAGCGCCGCGGGTGCCGGGCGCCGGGTGATCGCGGGGGAGGCCGGCGGCGGTGCGGCATGTGAGCCGTCCGGCATCGCGCCGGGGCGCTGCGTCGTCTCCCCGGTCGGCTCCAGCCGCAGCACCCGGCACTCGCGCGCCCAGCGCTCGGTGAGGGTGTCGGCGTCCGGCGCGTTGAGGCGCTTGCCCTTCAGCTCGTCGACGGCGGCCCGCCAGGCCTCGCTGTCCGGTGCCGGCTCGACGACCCTGGCCTGCCAGGCGATCAGCCGGCCGCCCTTGTCCTTGCTGCGCACGGTGACCGTCGCCGTGCCGCCGTCGGCCAGCCCGAGGCCGGTCAGCGGCTGCTCGCCGGCGCCGTCCCCGACGAGGACGGCCGCTCCGTCGTGCCACAGGTGCCACAGCGCCCGGGCCGGGCCGGTGTTCCCGCGCACCCAGATGAGGCCGGACTTCTTGGTGGCCTCTTCGATGAGCGCCCGATCCTGCAGGGCCTGCGACACGGTCTCCGTCATACGACCCAGCCTAATGGCCCCGCGCCGGGCGGTCGGGGGCCGCCCGGGCGCTGGGACGCGGCCGGCCCGGACCCCGCCCGGTCCGCGTCACAGCCACCCGTTGCGCTTGAACCCGCGGTGGATGCCGAAGCAGATGGCGACCGTGACCAGCATCATCGCCGGATAGCCGAACTTCCAGTGCAGCTCGGGCATGTAGTCGAAGTTCATGCCGTAGATCCCGGCGATCATCGTGGGGACGGCGAAGATCGCCGCCCATGCGGTGATCTTGCGCATGTCCTCGTTCTGCGCGACGGCCGCCTGCGCGAGGTTGGCCTGCAGGATCGAGTTGAGCAGGTCGTCGAAGGACAGCACCTGCTCGTTGACCCGCGCCAGGTGGTCGGCGACGTCCCGGAAGTACTTCTGGATGTCGGAGTCGACCAGCCGCATCGGGCGCTCGCTCAGCAGCTGCATCGGCCGCAGCAGCGGCGACACCGCGCGCTTGAACTCCAGTACCTCGCGCTTGAGTTGGTAGATCCGCCCGGCGTCGCCGCCCTTGGGCGAGCCCTTGCCGCCGTTGCCCTTGCCGTTGGTGCCCGAGCTGAAGACGTCGATCTCCACCTCGTCGATGTCGTCCTGGACCGCGCCCGCGACCGCCATGTAGCCGTCGACGACCTGGTCGGCGATGGCGTGCAGCACCGCGGACGGCCCCTTGGCCAGCAGCTCCGGGTCGTCCTGCAGCCGGTGGCGCAGCGCGCGCAGCGAGCCCTGGCCGCCGTGCCGCACCGTCACGATGAAGTCCCGGCCGGTGAAGCACATCACCTCGCCGGTCTCCACCACCTCGCTGGTGGCGGTCAGCTCGGTGTGCTCCACGTAGTGCACCGTCTTGAACACGGTGAACAGGGTCTCGTCGTAGCGCTCCAGCTTGGGCCGCTGGTGGGCGTGCACGGCGTCCTCGACGGCGAGCGGGTGGAGCCCGAACTCCTGGGCGATACCGGCGAATTCGGCCTCGGTGGGCTCGTGCAGCCCGATCCAGGCGAAGCCGCCCTCGGAGCGGACCGAGGCCATCGCCTCGGCCGGGGTGACGTGGTCGCTCACCCGGCGGCCCTCGCGGTACACCCCGCAGTCGACGATGGCGCTGTTGGCGCAGGCCGGGGCGGACTTCTCGTAGGCGTACGGGGCGTGGTCGCGGCGCCGGGAGGGACGGACGGCGGCACGCAGGTCACGGATCATCGACATGGCAGGCTCCTTCACGGGCCGGCCGTCAGCTGCGAGCGCGGGGCGCAACGCTGCCCGGAACGTGGACGTACGAGGCGTCATCGGCTGTACGTCCGCAAAGCGGGCGGCGCTCCGTGCGGGGACACTGACGGCAGTTCGCAGAAAACACGGAACAAAGAGTCGAAGGCGCTCTTCCGTCATCTACATCCGGCGCAAAGGTGCTTCCCTGGTTTCACCGCTGAGCGGCGGGGTACGGAAGCTCTCGGATCAGGAGATTCGCTGCGCGTAGGGGATGACAGGAGAACTATCGGTACTGCACGGTCGACTCGGATCCACCGCAGCCCCACCTCCTCCGGCCGGTCCCCGTTGGGGGACGACGTCATTCCCTGACCAGACGGCAAGGCTATCAGCCGCCTGAAGTGATACCGCGCCGCTTTGCCCGTTCGATACGAAGAACGGGGGCGTTGCGGAGTCGTGCGTGGAGCGGTGACGGACGGCTGACGAGCCCGGCCTATGCTCGCGGCATGTCTGACGTTCTTGAGCTGGTCGAAGCCCGTTTGCGCACGACACTGGGCGAGCCGGACGCGCGTGCTGCCGTCACGTTTCTCGGCACCGACCGTATCGAGGTCCTCCGCTTCGTGGACAGCGGGGTGGTGCGTTACGCCACGCTCGGGATGTCCGCGCAGCCCATGGCCGATCCCACCGCGGTGCTGGCCGATCCGCTGCGCGGACCGCGCGGCGAACTCCTGCTGTCCGTGCGCGCCGGCCTCGTGGAGAGCGACAAGGTGCTCAGGCCGCTCGCCGTGCTCGCCGCGTCGCCGCAGGTCGAAGGGGTGGTCGTGGCGCCGGGGGCCTCGCTGGACGTGGGCGAGCCGCTGTGGCCGGGCGCGCCCTTCACCTCGGTGCTGGTCGCCTCGCCCGGCGGGCTGGTCGAGGACCTCGCGCTCGACGAGCCGAGGGAACCGGTCCGTTTCCTGCCGCTGCTGCCGATGACGCCCAACGAGGCGGCCTGGAAGCGGGTCCACGGGGCCGAGGCCCTGGAGAAGCGGTGGCTGGAGCACGGCACGGATCTGCGCGACCCGCTGCGTCCGGGCGTCCCGCTCGACTGAGCCGCACCCGGCGGTACGACGCGCACGCCCCGTCCGCCCTCCGGAACGAGGGCGGACGGGGCGTCAGTTTCCGTACGCGGGCGGTTTTCGGGGCGTGCGCGATGCCCGGTCGGCTTCAGTCGGCGAAGGCCGCGACCCCGTCCTCCAGGGCGTGCCGCGGCTCCAGTGCCTCGGCCTCGGTGGTCAGCGCGCGGCGCCGGACCGCGACGATGCCGGCGCCGATCGCCGCGGCGGCGGCCGCGACCACGAAGGGGACGTGGACGTCGGTCCACTCCTCGATCTCGGGCGCGAGGAACGGCGCGGCCGCCGCCGCGAACCACCGCACGAAGTTGTAGCCGGCGCTCGCCACCGGGCGCGGCGCGTCCGAGACGCCCAGGGCCAGCTCCGTGAACACGGTGTTGTTCAGGCCGATGAAGGCGCCGGAGGCGACCGTGCAGACGACGGCGGTGGTGTGGTCGCCGTAGCCCAGGACCAGCAGGTCGGCGGCGAGCAGCAGCAGCGAGCCGCCCAGCACCTTCAGCGAGCCGAAGCGGCGTTGCAGCCGGGGCGCCACGAGCACCGAGAACACCGCGAGCAGCACGCCCCAGGCGAAGAACACGCCACCGGACTTGTACGGCGACATGTCGAGCACGAACGGGGTGAAGGCCAGCACCGTGAAGAACGCGTAGTTGTAGAAGAACGCGGAGACGGCGGCGGAGGCCAGGCCGCCGTGGCCGAGCGCCCTGACGGGGTCGAGGAGCGAGGTCCTGGAGGCCGGCTTCGGCTGCTCCTTGAGGAAGGCCGTGATGGCGACGAAGCCGACGGCCATCAAGGCGGCGGTGCCGAAGAACGGGTAGCGCCACTTCATGTCGCCGAGGACCGCCCCGAGCAGCGGGCCGCAGGCCATGCCGAGCCCGAGCGCGGATTCGTAGAGCAGGATCGCGGCCGCGCTGCCGCCGGCCGCGGCGCCCACGATGACCGCCAACGACGTGGACACGAACAGGGCGTTGCCCAGGCCCCAGCCGGCCCGGAAGCCGACGAGTTCGCCGACCGACCCCGACATGCCGGAGAGCGCGGCGAAGACCACCACCAGCGCCAGCCCGGCCAGCAGCGTCCTGCGGCCGCCGATGCGGCTGGAGACGAAGCCGGTGACGAGCATCGCGACGGCGGTGATCAGGAAGTAGGAGGTGAACAGGAGCGAGACCTGGCTGTTGGTGGCGTGCAGGCCCCGGGCGATCGAGGGGAGGATCGGGTCGACGAGGCCGATGCCCATGAAGGCCACGACCGAGGCGCCCGCCGTGGCCCACACCGCCTTCGGCTGGCGGAGGACGGAGGTGCCGCCCTCCTCGAACGGATCGTCCGTGCCGCTGCCGTGGCCGCTGCTCTTCGTGCCGCTCATGCTGCGGATCCCCTTCCCGTTGCCGGTTGCGTATCCCCGGTCCGTGCGGTCCGCCGGGCCGCCGAGATCGTTGACGTTTACACACAATAAGTTAGGCAGGCTAAAGAGTGCAAGTGGCAACTATTCTTCGTGGTGACGGGGGCGGGCCGCGCGGAGCGGTCAATTCCGCTGCGGCGCAGGTGATTCGGGGCACACCGGTCGGGTGATCGTCCTTGACGCGGCGGCGGGGCTGGAGGACCGTGGGGGGCTATGAGGGGCGAACCCAGTTGCCCGAAGTGCGGAGGCCGGGTAAGGGCGCCCGGTCTCTTCTCCGACACCTGGCAGTGCGCGCTGCACGGCACCGTGCACCCGCTCCAGCCGGTCGTCCCGCCGAGCGTCGAGGCGCTCGGCGTTGTCGTGCACCGCGCCCAGGTGCCCGTCTGGATGCCCTGGCCGCTGCCCGTCGGCTGGCTGTTCACCGGCGTGGCCTGCGCCGGCGACGACCGCAGCGGCGGCCGCGCGACCGCGGTGGCCTGCACCGGCCCCGGACCGCTCGGCGGTCCCGGCGAACTGCTGCTGATCGCCGAGGAACTGGGCGTCGGCCTCGGCGCCCGCTATGCCGGGATCGACGGCCCCGACCCCGGCCCCCACATGTGTGTCGACAAGCCGCCGCACGCCAAGGTGCTCGCCGCCGGCCGCCCGACCGCGCTGTGGCACGTCGAGGGGGCGCCCCCGGACCGTGCGGTCTTCGCGGGCGAGGCGCGCGGACTGTGGCTCTGGGCGATCGCCTGGCCGGAGCAGTCGGGGCTGCTGATGTACGACGAGCTGGTGCTGACGGATCTGCGCGAGGCGGGCGCCGAGGTCGACCTGCTGCCGTGCGGGGCCATCTCGCCGCGGATCCTGGGCTGAGGCTCCCTCGGCGCCGTGCCGCCGGGGTGGCGCCGCTCACCCTCCGGCGGGCCCCGGACGCCACCGGCCGCCCGGTATCCTGCTGAGGTCCCTGCGGAGCACCTCCCCGGCGTGCCGGCCGGGCCGCGTCCCGTATCCGTCCCGGAGCAGTCTGGAGTCCGCGTCGTGCGCATCGATCTGCACACCCACTCCACGGCGTCCGACGGTACGGACACCCCCGCGGAGCTGGTGCGGGGCGCCGCGGCCGCGGGTCTGGACGTCGTCGCGCTGACCGACCACGACACCGTCGGCGGCCACGCCGAGGCGCGGGCCGCGCTGCCCGCCGGCCTGACGCTGGTCACCGGCGCCGAACTCTCCTGCCGGCTCGACGGCGTGAGCCTCCACATGCTCGCCTACCTCTTCGACCCCGAGGAGCCGGAGTTCGCCCGCGAGCGGGAGCTGGTGCGGGACGACCGGGTGCCGCGCGCCCGGGGCATGGTCGCCAAGCTGCGCGAGCTCGGTGTGCCGGTCACCTGGGAGCAGGTCGCCCGGATCGCCGGCGACGGCGCCGTGGGGCGGCCGCACATCGCCACCGCCCTCGTCGACCTCGGCGTGATCGGCTCCGTCTCGGACGCCTTCACCTCCGAGTGGCTCGCGAACGACGGCCGGGCGTACGTCGAGAAGCACGAACTCGACCCGTTCGACGCGATCCGGCTGGTCAAGGCCGCCGGCGGGGTCACCGTCTTCGCGCATCCGCTGGCCGTCAAGCGCGGCTCGTGCGTACCGGAGAGCGCGATCGCCGAACTCGCCGCGGCCGGCCTCGACGGCATCGAGGTCGACCACATGGACCACGACGCCCCGACCCGCGCGCGGCTGCGCGGCCTGGCCGCCGACCTCGGCCTGCTGGCCAGCGGCTCCAGCGACTACCACGGCAGCCGCAAGACCTGCCGGCTGGGCGAGTACACCACCGACCCCGAGGTCTACGGCGAGATCGTGCGCCGCGCGACCGGCGCCTTCCCCGTTCCCGGCACCGGCGGCTGAGCCCGCCGCGGCCCGCGGCCGCCCGCGCGCCCCGGTCCTCGTTTCGTCACCGGCACCTGCCCGGCATCGTCCACGCGGTGCGCACACCGCCGTGCGTCCGCCGTCGCCCGCCCTCCCCGTCCCTCGCCTCCTCACGGCTCCGCCTTCGCGCGCCGCCCGAGGGCGTTCGTCCCGTACCACCTCTCGCAAGGCCTTCACCGTGTTCGACATCGCTGTCTTCAGTACGCTCTTCGTCACCCTCTTCGTGATCATGGACCCGCCGGGGATCACCCCGATCTTCCTGGGCCTGACCTCCGGCCGGCCGGCCAAGGTGCAGCGCCGGATGGCCTGGCAGGCGGCCACCGTCGCCTTCTGCGTCATCGCCGTCTTCGGCCTCTTCGGCCGGCAGATCCTGGGGCGGCTGCACATCTCGACGCCCGCGCTGATGATCGCGGGCGGGCTGCTGCTCCTGCTGGTCGCACTGGACCTGCTGACCGGGAAGTCGGAGGAGCCGACCCAGACCAAGGACGTCAATGTGGCGCTGGTGCCGCTGGGCATGCCGCTGCTGGCCGGGCCCGGCGCGATCGTGTCGGTGATCCTGGCCGTGCAGCACGCGCACGGCTTCGCTGCCCAGCTCTCCGTCTGGGCGGCGATCGCGGCCATCCATGTGGTGCTCTACCTGGTGATGCGGTTCTCGCTGGTGATCATCAGGGTGATCAAGGACGGCGGCGTGGTGCTGGTGACGCGGCTGGCGGGCATGATGCTCTCGGCCCTCGCGGTGCAGCAGATCATCAACGGTGTGCTCCAGGTGATCCAGAGCGCCTGACGCCCGCCCGGGGCCCGGACGGCCGCGGACACCGCAGCGCCCCCGTACGACGTGTTCGTACGGGGGCGCTCGTGCGGTGCGGCCGTGCCCGGTCCGCGCTCTGCGCGCGTCCCCGGGCGGCGGGGCGGGGTGTCAGCGGACGGCGGTGCCGGCCGGGCGGATGTAGATGCGCTGGCCCGTTGCGGCGGCCTGCTGCACGATCCGGTTGACGGAGGCGGCGTCCACGACGGTGCTGTCCACGGCGGTGCCGTCCACATCGTCCAGGCGCATGATCTCGAAGCGCATACGGCTTCTCCCTTCGTCTGATCCTCCTGCGGAGAACTTCTGGGTATACGAGCCGCCCGGCTTCGCTGCCGGGCGCTCCTGTTCCGTACAACGACCTGCCCAGTGCAATCATTCCCTACGCTAAAGAAAAATTTCGACGGCCTAAATACGCCGCCCCAGCGCGGTTGTGCCCGTGGAGCGACCGCCCGGACAATGGGTCCGGTATGAACGACGTCCGGCCCACGGGCCCCACCGACCTCACCGCGCTCGCCGCCGGGATCGAGCGCACCAACGAGCTGCTCACCCGGGTGCTCGCCGAGGTCGCCACCACCCCGTCCACCCATGCGGCCTTCGTGGACGCGGGCTATGTCTACGCCGCGGCGGGACGGCTGGTCACGGGTACGGAGGACCGCAAGGCCTTCGACCTCGACGCCGAAGGGCTCATCGAGGCCTTCATCGACAAGGCCCGGATGATCTTCCCGGACAGCCGGCTGCTGCGCGTCTACTGGTACGACGGTGCCCGCCGGCGGATCCACACCCAGGAACAGCAGCGGATCGCCGAGCTGCCCGACGTGAAGGTCAGGCTCGGCAACCTCAACGCCAACAACCAGCAGAAGGGCGTCGACTCCCTGATCCGCTCCGACCTGGAGTCGCTGGCCCGGCACCGCGCGATCACCGACGCGGTGCTCATCGGCGGCGACGAGGACCTGGTCTCCGCGGTGGAGGCCGCGCAGGGCTACGGCGCGCGGGTGCACCTGTGGGGCATCGAGGCCCAGGGCGGCCGCAACCAGGCCGAGCCGCTGCTGTGGGAGGTCGACAGCGCGCGCACCTTCGACATGGAGTTCTGCAAGCCGTACGTCACCCGGCGGGTCGGCGTCGAGTACTGCGAGCAGACCGCCGGCGAAGGGCCCGCGCCCAGCCGGGAGGACGTCCGCTTCGTCGGCGCGCAGGTCGCCGCGCAGTGGCTCTCGGAGCGCGGCCGGGAGTGGGTGGCCGGACTGCTGCCGGGCCACCCGTATCTGCCCGGCGCCGTCGACCAGGAACTCCTGACCGCCGCTGAGGCCCTGCTGCGGCACTCCCTGCGCAGCCACTCCGACCTGCGGCGGGTCCTGCGCGACGGCTTCTGGGACCACGTCCAGGCGCAGTACTGAGGGCAGCGCGCGGGCCTTCGGCAGGGGCCGCCCGGGGAGCGCGGGGACGGCGGCCCGTGACAGGCCGGCGGAGCTTCGGCTTCGGGCCGCCAGGACCGTTCAGGCCCGCGCCAGCAGCTCCGTGAGGCGGTCGAAGAAGCTTGCCCAGCCCGCCTCCGCCTGCCGGTACTGCTCCGAGGTGAGGTTGCCGCCGAGCTGACGGAAGGCCATCTCCGTACCGTCGCCGGCCTCGGTCAGGGTGACCCGGACGATCTCGCCCTCGCTGCCGCCCGGAGCGGCCGCGTCCCGGACGGTGAACTCCAGCCGCTCCGGGGCGCTCACCTCGCGGTAGACACCGGAGAACGGCAGCTCGCCGCCGTCCGGGGTGTGCATGACCAGGCTCCACACCCCGCCCGGCCGGGGGTCCATCGTCACCCGGTCGACGGGCACCTCCAGCTCCCCGCCGAACCAGTACGCGAAGTGCTCCGGCCTCGTCCACGCCTCGAAGACCAGCTCACGGCGGGCGGCGAAGGTCCGGGTGAGCGCGATGCCGTGCGGGCCGTCCTCGGTGCCGCCCCGGGGAGTCGGCGGATTCTCGGTCATGGTCGAGCCCTTCGTACGGAGCGGTGCCGGCCGGGCGCCGGTGAGGGCCCGCCTGATCCGATGCTCGCCGAAGGGCCCGGCGCTGTCCTGGCGACACCGTCCGCTCGGCCCACACGCACCGGCCCGGCCCCTCACGCCTGGGGCGCCCGCCGCCGCGGCCGGACGGCGCTCAGCCCACGCCGCTCCAGAACCCGGCGAGCGCCTCGGCCGTCTTCTGCGGCCGTTCGGCGTTGGGGGAGTGCTCCGCGCCCTCGATGACGGTGCGCCGGGCGGACAGCCGCTCGGCCATCGCGTCCATCGACGGCACCGGCCAGGCGTAGTCGACGGCGCCGGAGACGACATGCGTGGCGAGCCCCGTACCGGCCAGCTCCGCCACCCGGTCGGGCTCCTCCAGCATCTGACGGCCGGTCGCGATCAGCTGCTCGGGGACGGTGTTCAGCCAACGACGGTGCAGGAACGCGCCGATCTCCGGTGGCGTCGCCGCGTCCGCCGCCTCCGGCGGGTCCAGCTCGCGCATCGCCCGCCACACGCCCTCCATGTCGAGCGTGCCCAGCGCCTCGATCAGCATCCGCACCCGGGCCTGCTGGGACGCCTCGATGGCGGCGGGACCGGAGCTGAGCACGGTCAACGACCGGAACGGGGCCGCGTCGAGCAGCACGGCGGCCCGGGTGACCAACCCGCCCAGCGAGTGCCCCAGCAGATGCACGGGACCGCCGTCCGGCTCCCGCAGGACCTGCGCCTGGGCCAGTACGTCGAGCGCCAACTCCCTTTGCGCGTAGGCCCGTTCGTCGCGGGGGCCGGGGGTCTCGTGCTGCCCGCGCCCGTCCACCGCGACCGCCCGGAATCCGGCCGCGGCCAGCGGGGCCAGCAGGGCGATGAAGTCCTCCTTGCTGCCGGTGAACCCGGGCACCAGCAGGGCGGTCCCGATCGGCGCGGCATCGGGCCGGGCGTCCTGGACGGCGAACGCGCCGCGCTCGGTGTCGAGTCGGTACGCACGGGCGCACGGCGGCAGTGTGAGGGAGGGCGGCCTGCTCATGGGGTGAGGTTATCGGGGCCGGACGGCGAAAGAGGCCCGGGACGCCGACGACCCGGCACCCGCGGAGTGCGGGACCGGGTCGTCGGGCCGTGCGGAAGGCGCGGGCCGGGAGGCTCAGCTCTCGGGCGTCGCCTCCGCGGCGGGGGCCTTGGCGCGGGTGCGGCGGCGCACCGGCTTGGCCTCGGCGGTCTCCGCCGCCTCCGCGGCCGGCTTCGCCGCGGCCTTGCGGGTCCGCTTCGGCTTGGCCGGGGCGTCCTCGGCGGCGGGTGCGTCCACCGTGGACTTGGCGGCGGCCGCGGTCTTGCGCGTGCGCTGGGACTTGGCCGGGGCCGCCGCGGCGCCCTCGGCGGTGTCCACGGCGCTCTCGGCGGCCGGCTTGGCGGCGGCCTTGCGGGTGCGCTTGGGCTTGGCGGGCGCCTCCACGGCGGCCTCGGCGGTGTCCGCCGCCTCAGCGGCCGGCTTGGCCGCGGCCTTGCGGGTCCGCTTCGGCTTGGCGGGAGCCTCCACCGCGGCCTCCGCGACGGTCTCCGTCACCGCGGCCGGTGCCGTCGCCGCGGCGGCCTTGGCGGCGCCGCGGGTCCGGCGGCGCGGCACGGCGGGCGCCTCGGTGACGGCCGCGGCCTCGGCGGCCTGCGCCGTGAGTGCGCTCGCGGCGGTCTCGACGGTCTGGAAGGTCCCGGTGTCCGCGGGACGGGCGACCCGGGTACGGCGACGGCGCGGCGCGGCGGGCTCGGCCGGAGCCTCGGTCGCCACGGCGGCGGCGTTCGCGGTCTCGGTGACGGGAGCCGTCACGGCGGCGGCCGCACCGGAGGAGGACGGTCCGCTGCGGGTCCGGCGGCGCCGGCGCGGCTGACGCGGCCCGGTGCTCTCCGCGCCCTCGGCGGCGGGCGCCTCGGTCGGCGGCGCCTCGGTGGTGGCCTGCCCGTCCAGCGGCGTGCCGCCACGGGTACGGCGGCGCTGCCGCGGCGTACGGGTGCGCGGGGGACGCGCCTCCTCGACGGCCGCGCTCTTGCGCGGACCACGGCCGCGGCCGCCGGTCTCGCCCAGGTCCTCGACCTCTTCCGCCGCCAGCCCGGCCCGGGTGCGCTCGGCGCGCGGCAGCACGCCCTTGGTGCCCGCGGGGATGTTCAGCTGCTCGTAGAGGTGCGGCGAGGTGGAGTAGGTCTCCTCCGGCTCGTCGAACGGCAGGTCCAGCGCCTTGTTGATCAGCTTCCAGCGCGGGATGTCGTCCCAGTCGACGAGGGTGACCGCGGTGCCCTTGGCGCCCGCCCGGCCGGTGCGGCCGATGCGGTGCAGGTAGGTCTTCTCGTCCTCGGGCGACTGGTAGTTGACGACGTGCGTCACGCCCTCGACGTCGATACCGCGGGCGGCGACGTCGGTGCAGACCAGAACGTCGACCTTGCCGTTGCGGAAGGCGCGCAGCGCCTGCTCACGGGCGCCCTGGCCGAGGTCGCCGTGCACCGCGCCGGAGGCGAAGCCGCGGCGCGAGAGCTGGTCGGCGATGTCGGCGGCGGTCCGCTTGGTACGGCAGAACAGCATCGCCAGGCCCCGGCCCTCGGCCTGCAGGATGCGGGAGACCATCTCCGGCTTGTCCATGGAGTGGGCCCGGAAGACGTGCTGGGTGGTGTTGGCGACGGTCTGGCCCTCGTCGTCCGGCGCGGTGGCGCGGATGTGCGTGGGCTGCGACATGTAGCGGCGGGCCAGGGAGATGACCTGGCCGGGCATGGTCGCGGAGAACAGCATCGTCTGGCGCTTGGCCGGCAGCAGCTGGATGATCTTCTCGACGTCGGGCAGGAAGCCCAGGTCGAGCATCTCGTCGGCCTCGTCCAGCACCAGGCTCTTGACCTGGGAGAGGTTGAGCTTGCGCTGGCCCGCGAGGTCGAGCAGCCGGCCGGGCGTCCCGACGACGACGTCGACGCCCTTCTTCAGCGCCTCGACCTGCGGCTCGTAGGCACGGCCGCCGTAGATCGCCAGCACGCGGACATTGCGCACCTTGCCGGCGGTGAGCAGGTCGTTGGTGACCTGCTGGCACAGCTCACGGGTGGGGACGACGACCAGGGCCTGCGGCGCCTCGGTGAGCTGCTCGGGCTGCGCGCGGCCCGCCTCGACGTCGGCGGGGACCGTGACGCGCTCCAGGAGCGGCAGGCCGAAGCCCAGGGTCTTGCCGGTGCCGGTCTTGGCCTGGCCGATGACGTCGTTGCCGGAGAGGGCGACGGGGAGCGTCAGCTCCTGGATGGGAAAGGGGGAGATGATGCCGACGGCCTCCAGGGCCTCGGCCGTCTCGGGGAAAATCCCGAGGTCTCGAAACGTAGACAGAATCTTGCCTCTTCTGTGAGACGCGGCGTGAGGCGGCGAAGGGGGTCGTACCGCACCTTCGTACGAGTTCGTACGGGCCGGCCTGATGAGGCGGCCGGTGGGGCGGGACCACTGCCAACGCTCAGGCACTCCTGCCGCGAGCGGTGTCCCTCCTGCCGTGCGTATGTCTGCTACGCGCCGCAATAGAGGGCGGTCGGTTTGGAGCCGATCGGGCCACCGACCGGGCATCCGCTTCGTGGAACGACCCACCGATACTCGGCAGGTCCAAATACCACTGTACCCCGGATAAGGCCCGCCCATCCGAAGGCTTGTATGAGTGAGGAATACATCACGGCCCGGCGCGGCATCGGGACACCGGGTCCGACCGCCGCGCGTACGGGCGAAGGGGAGTGGCTGACCAGGGCCTTCCCCCGGCGGCCGAGCGGGCTATTGTGCCGGTCATGGGAACGCCTGACAACGCCGCCGCCGACGCGCACACACCGACCGGGATCGCCGCCCAGGACTGGGCGCAGGCATCCGCCGACCCGCAGTACCGAGCCGCCGTGATCGACCTGCTCGGCGCGCTCGCCTACGGCGAGCTGTCCGCCTTCGAGCGCCTGGCCGAGGACGCCAAGCTCGCGCCGACGATGGACGACAAGGCCGAGCTGGCCAAGATGGCCTCGGCCGAGTTCCACCACTTCGAGCGGCTGCGGGCGCGGCTCGCACAGATCGAGGCGGAGCCGAACGAGGCGATGGAGCCGTTCGCCGCCGCCCTGGACGAGTTCCACCGCCAGACCGCGCCGTCGGACTGGCTGGAGGGCCTGGTCAAGGCCTATGTCGGCGACTCGATCGCCAGTGACTTCTACCGCGAGGTCGCGGCCCGGCTGGACACCGACACCCGCGGTCTGGTGCTGGCCGTGCTCGACGACACCGGGCACGCCACGTTCGCCGTGGAGAAGGTCCGCGCGGCCATCGAGGCCGAGCCGCGGGTCGGCGGGCGCCTCGCGCTGTGGGCGCGCCGGCTGATGGGCGAGGCGCTCTCGCAGGCGCAGCGGGTCGTCGCGGACCGTGACGCGCTCTCCACGATGCTGGTCGGCGGCGTGGCCGACGGCTTCGACCTGGCCGAGGTGGGCCGGATGTTCTCCCGGATCACCGAGGCGCACACCAAGCGGATGGCGGCGCTGGGCCTCGCGGCCTGACCCGCGACGGGCGCGCCGGGCGGTTCAGGCCGTCCGGTGCCCCTTCAAAGGCGCGGCCGGCCGCCGAAAACGCCGGCGCGGCGGGCGCGCCACGACCGACAGCAGCGCCGCCCCCACGGCGACCGCGGCTACCAGCGCCTGAACGGGGTGGCCCGGGCCGAGGATCGAGCGGGTCAGCAGTGCGCCGAGCAGCGCCGCGACCGGGCCGGTGGCCAGCGTGAGACTGCGTGCGGGGAAACGGTCGGGCAGCCAGCGCGTGGCGGACAGGGCGATGGCGAGGCCGATGAGCACGGCGCCGAGCGCTTCCCAGATCATGCTTTTCCCTCCCGCGTGACGATGCCGATCAGCTGAACAAATCGGTCACAGGCGGTCGTACCCAGGGGGCACCGGCAGCAACCCTCCCTGCGGCGATGCCCTGCCTGATCAGCTCAGCCGGACCGCCTCGAACGGCCTGATCTGCGCAAAAGCGGCGGCCGGGCCCCGGGTCGGGGCGACGGCACCATGGTGGGCCGACGTGCGCAAGCAGCGGGAGACAGCCGGGGAAACTCCGGGAGAACGCGGGGGAAAACGCAGAAAAGGGCGGCGGCCCGGAGTCAGATCTCCGGGCCGCCGCCCTTGTCGCCTCCGGGCGCCGCGCCGGGCGCCCGCTGCGTCAGAGCGCGCCGAACCCGACCTTGCGGGCGGTCGGCTCGCCGATCTCCACATAGGCCAGCCGGTCCGCCGGGACCAGAACCTTGCGACCGTGGTCGTCCACCAGGCTCAGCAGCTGAGACTTGCCGGCCAGCGCGTCGGACACCGCGCTCTCGACCTCTTCGGCGGACTGCCCGCTCTCCAGAACGATCTCGCGGGGTGCGTGCTGCACGCCGATCTTGACCTCCACGGCTTATGTCCCTCCGACGGTCCGGGTCCCCCAGCGTCGGCTGGGGGAGGATGCGCGGCGATCCGCGCCGTACGCAGCACACATTAGCCCGGTCCGGGGATGCGCAGGACGCCCTGGAGCACGCCCGCAGCGAACACGGTCAGTGCGTGTCGCTGCCGTGCAGCGGGAAGCCCGCGATGCCCTTCCACGCGAGCGAGGTCAGCAGCTGCACCGCGGTGTCGCGCGGCACCTTGCTCTCCGAGGACAGCCAGTACCGCGCCACCACCTGGGAGACGCCGCCCAGGCCCACGGCGAGCAGCATCGACTCGTCCCGCGACAGGCCGGTGTCCTCGGCGATCACCGCGCTTATGGCCTCGGCGCACTCCAGCGAGACCTTGTCGACGCGCTCGCGCACCGCCGGCTCGTTGGTGAGATCCGACTCGAACACCAGGCGGAACGCGCCGCCCGGGTCCTCGACGTACGCGAAGTAGGCGTCCATCGTCGCCGCGACCCGCTGCTTGTTGTCGGTCGTCGACGCCAGCGCCGAGCGCACCGAGTGCAGCAGGGCCTCGCAGTGCTGGTCCAGCAGGGCGAGGTAGAGGTCCAGCTTGCCCGGGAAGTGCTGGTAGAGCACGGGCTTGCTGACGCCCGCCCGCTCGGCGATGTCGTCCATCGCGGCCGCGTGGTAGCCCTGTGCGACGAAGACCTCCTGGGCGGCGCCCAGAAGCTGATTGCGCCGGGCCCGTCGTGGCAGGCGTGTGCCCCGCGGGCGCGCCGCCTCGGTCTGCTCGATGGCGCTCACGCTGCCTCCCAGAAGTTGTTTCGTACGCGGTCCGTACAAGGTGGTGCACCGCGCCCGCCATCGTACTTTTGGGTAACCCGGCTGTGCGCGGTCGAGGCCGAGAATTTCTGACCGGTCCCCCACCCGGAAGCCGACATAACGCCCCAGGTCATCGGTATTCGTCTTCGTTGAGTTCGACGACACGGGCCTGTTCGGCGAGATCCGCCTCGTTCGCCTCGTCCGGATCGTGGTCACTCAGCGGCTCGTCGCGCCGCGGAGCGAGGTCGGTGTACTGCTCGGCGGCGTCCGCTTCCGGGGCCTCGACGTCGATCGGGGCGGCGTCGCTCTCGTCCGCGAAGGTCTCCGGGTCTGTCGGGTCGACGCGCATGGTGGCTCCCTTTCCCGCGTGCTCGTTCGTCGGCTGGTGCCTGGCATGAAAGCAGGGGCCGGGGCGGCTGCCCTCGCCTACGAGCGTAGGAGAGCGGCCGCGGCAGCGCGATGCGGTGTGTGACCGCGGACACACGATCGGGGGCGTGATCGTCTCGTAACATCGTTCCATGTCTTCGACCGAGTCGCCGGACACCGCGACCGCCGCCCTCCCGGTGCCGCCGGCCGGCTCCGGCCGGCGCGGCGGGGAGGAGACGGTGCGCACCGTGACCCTGCCGGGCCTGACGCTGACCGTACGGGCACCGGCCGGACGGCCGGCGCGCGGCGGCGACGGGCCGGACGCCGGCGGCGACGGCGGGGCGGGCCGCGAGCCCGCGCTCTACGTCCACGGCCTCGGCGGCTCCTCGCAGAACTGGTCGGACCTGATGCCGCTGCTCGCCGACCGGGTGGACGGCGAGGCGATCGACCTGCCCGGCTTCGGGCACTCGCCGCCGCCCGCCGACGGCAACTACTCCGTCTCCGCGCAGGCCCGCGCGGTCATCCGCCACCTCGACGCGGCCGGGCGCGGCCCCGTCCACCTCATCGGCAACTCCATGGGCGGTGCCGCCTCGACCCGGGTGGCGGCGGTGCGCCCCGACCTCGTCCGCACCCTGACGCTGGTCTCCCCGGCGCTGCCCGAGCTGCGGCCGCAGCTGACCGCGGTGCCCACGGCGCTGCTCGCCGTCCCCGGCATCGCCGGGCTCTTCGGCCGGCTCACCCATGACTGGACGCCCGAGCGCCGCGCCCGCGAGGTGCTGGCGCTCTGTTACGGCGACCCCGGCCGGGTCAGCCCGGAGGGGTTCAACGCCGCGGCCGACGAATACGCGCGACGCCTGGAACTCCCGTACTTCTGGGAGGTCATGGAGCGCTCGGCGCGCGGCCTGGTGAACGCCTACACGCTCGGCGGCCAGCATAATTTGTGGCGTCAGGCAGAGAGAGTGCTCGCTCCCACCCTTCTCGTCTACGGTGGACGCGACCGCCTGGTCTCCTACCGGATGGCGCGGCGGGCAGCCGCGGCGTTCCGCGGTTCGCGACTGCTGACGCTGCCGGAGGCGGGTCATGTGGCGATGATGGAGTACCCGGAGACAGTGGCGCGGGCCGTCCGCGACCTGCTCGACAGTGATGTGACCGATGTGACCGCTGATGCGGGCAGGAGCTGACACGCCCCGTGGGACGCCATAGCCGCCGAGGCCGGCCCGAGACCGCCGCCGAGAGCCCGGAGACGGCCGGTCCGTCCGGCAACAGCCCTTCGGGGGGCGATGCCCCCGGCCCGGGCCCCGGACGCCGCAGACGCGAGCCGTTCGAGGGCGATGCGGTGCGCGGCGGACACCCCGAACAGCACGAGCCGGGAGGCGGCTGGGGCGCGATCCCCGCGACGCCGGCCGCCGGCCGGGGCGCGCCGAGGATCCCGCGCCCGCGCGCGGAGATGCCCGGCGAGGCACCGCCCCTCGCCCCGCCCGGCAGCGGGCCGGGCCCCCGGCGCGACTATGTGGCCGCCTTCGACGCCGGGGCGTTCCCGGACGGCCGGGGCGCCGACGGCGATGCCGACGACGATGTGTTCCGGGCCGGTGCGCCCCGTACCGCTGCCCCGGCGGCCGGTCCGTACGCGCCGGGCGCCGGTGCTTCGCCCGCGGGCGGACGCTTCACCGGGCGGCCGGCGGTCCTCGACCGCGACGAGGCCGACGGGCCGGAGGGGCCTGCCGGGTTCGGCGCCGACGCCGGCGCGGCGGACCTCGATCCGGACGGCGACCCCGCCGTGGAAGAGGCGCGGCACGGCCTCAAGAAGGGCGGCATGGGCCGGACGTTCACCGGTGCGGCGGCCGCGGCGGTGACCACCGTCCTCGCCGTCGTCATCGCGGGCCAGGTCGCCGAGCAGCACAAGGACGGCGGCGACCCGCAGCCCCGCAGCGGCAACGACCGTACCGACGGGGCGGGCGACGAGGCCTCCCGGTCGCGCGCCAGGCCCACCCAGGACGCCAAGCCCGCCAGTTACGACGAGCAGATGACGCAGGTCTTCCCGCTGGACGCGCATCTGACGGCCAGCGGGAAGTTCCAGCCGACCGGCGGCGACGCCAAGGCGCCTGGGCACGGCAAGGTGGTGCGCTACCGCGTCGACATCGAGGAGGGACTCCCGCTGGACGGCAAGCTGTTCGCCGAAGCGGTGCACAAGACCCTCAACGACGACCGCAGTTGGGCGCACGGCGGAGCGCGGACCTTCCAGCGCGTGGGGTCCGGCGACGCCGACTTCGTGATCACGCTGGCGAGCCCGGGGACCACGGCGACGTGGTGCGCCAAGTCCGGTCTCGACACCAGCGAGGACAACGTGTCCTGTGACTCGGCGGCGACCGACCGGGTGATGATCAACGCCTACCGCTGGGCACAGGGCGCCCGGACCTACGGTCACGACAAGATGCACGCCTACCGGCAGATGCTGATCAACCACGAGGTCGGCCACCGCCTCGGGCACAACCACGAGATCTGCTCGCGGCAGGGCGCCCTGGCCCCGGTGATGATGCAGCAGACCAAGTTCCTGACGACGGACGGCGTGACCTGCCGGCCCAACTCCTGGCCGTTCCCCACCCAGCGCTGACCGGCCGGGCGCCGTCGCCCGGAGGCGGCGCCCCCTCCGCGGGCCCCGCCCCGCAGCGGTCGCTACGGACGGTGTCGCGGCGGGCACATAGCGCGCCGAAACGCCCCCGGGGGCGGAAAGTTACGTGTGTTCACCCCTTCCGGTGGCGCGATGGACAACCGTCCATCGCGCCACCGGTCGTTTGCATAGCTTCTTCCCGCAGGTGGCGGCCGTGTCGCTGGCACACCAGGGACGCCGATATGGGAGGACGGTGGTGCACTCGTGCGGATTGGACTGCTCACCGAAGGTGGTTATCCGTATGCGCCCGGTGAGGCGCATACGTGGTGCGACCGGCTCGTGCGCGGGCTCGCCGGCCATGACTTCGAGGTCTACGCCCTGAGCGCCGAGCCCCGCCCGGAAGCGCTCCACCGGCCCGAACTCCCGCGCCACGTACGGACGGTGCACATCGCGTCCCTGGGGAGCGACGCTCCCGGCGGGCGCCGCCGGACCGGTGAACCGCGCCGGGGCCGCACCCCCGGGCGCCGTGAACGCCGCCGCTTCGCCGAGAGCTTCGGCGCGCTCGTGGCGGCCTTCGCCACGGTGCCCGCGGGAGGCGGGCCGGCCGGGGGCGCATGCCAGGGGGGCGCGCCGGCCGACGCCCCCTCGGCCGTCCCGTGCGGCGCCCCGGAGCACTCGCCGACCAGCAAGGCGGACCGTTTCGCCAGTGGTCTGTACGGGCTCGCCGAACTCGCCCGGGAGCACCGGGGCCTGCCCGCACTGCTGCGCTCCGAGGACGCCGTACGCCTCCTGGAGGCCGCCTGCCACGGCCCCCACGCGCTGCCCGCCGCCCACGGCGCACAGGTCGGCGATCTGCTGGCCGTCACCGCCGGACTCGCCCGCGCGCTGCGGCCGCTGTCCCTGGACTGGTACGGCGACGGAGCGGCCCCCGGGCTCGCCGGGGTGGACCTGTGCCATGCCACCTCCGGCGGCGCGGCCGCCCTCCCCGGGCTGCTGGCCCGGCACTACTTCGGCACCCCGCTCCTGGTCACCGAGTACGGCGTACGGCTGCGCGAGCACTATCTCGCGCGCGCCGCCTCGCCGTTGCGTGCGCCGGTGCGCGCCCTGCTCGCGGCCTTCCAGGGTGCCCTGGCCGCCGAGACCTACGCGCAGGCCGCCCTGATCACCCCCGGCAACACCCACGCCCGGCGCTGGCAGGAGCGCTGCGGCGCCGACCGTGCCCGGCTGCGCACGGTCTACCCCGGCATGGACGCCGCCCCCTTCGCGTCCGTCGCGGACGCCGCGGCGGACGACTCCAAGACGCTGGTGTGGGTCGGCAGCATCGAGCCGGCAAAGGACCTCATCGCGCTGCTGCACGCCTTCGCCGAGGTCCGCCGGGCCGAGCCGGCGGCCACCCTGCGGATCATCGGCGGCCCCGGCCGCGACCCGCAGGCGCCCGGCTACCTCGCGCACTGCCGGGCGCTGGCCGCCCAGCTCTTCCCCGACGAGGCGGCCGACGTCCGCACCGTCGGCGAGAGCCCGGTCAGCTTCGAGGAGATCGGCGGCCCCGAGGTGCCCGCCCTGGAGGACGCCTACGCCTCCGGTGCCGTGGTGGTGCTCTCCAGCGTCATCGAGGGCTTTCCGCGCTCCCTTGTGGAGGCGATGTTCTGCGGCCGCGCCACGGTGTCGACCGATGCCGGCGCGGTCTGCGAGGTCATCGGCGGCACCGGCCTGGTCGTCCCGCCGCGCAACCCCCGTGCCCTCGCCGAGGCCTGCACCGCGCTGCTCGGCGACCCGGACCGCAGGGCCAGGCTGGGCGCGGCGGCCCGGGCGCGGGCGCTGGAACTGTTCACCGTCGAGCAGAACGTCGCGGCATTTCGTGGCATCTACCTGGAGCTGATCTCCCACGCCCCGGCCCGGCCGGCCGGCCGCCGCGGGCGCGGGGGAGTACCGCAGCCCTTCGCCCGCCCCGCCGAGTCCCATGTCCCCGGCCGCTGGGCCGCGACCGGCGCCGCCGCGCGGGCCGCCGCGTCCGCCGGCCGGACGCCGAGCTGGGCGGTTCCCGCGGTCCCCGCACAAGAGCGGAGCGCCGACCCGCCGGTGCCGGCCGGCGGCTGCGCGGAGAGCGGGGCGGCCGCTGTTCGAGGGGTGAGACGGCCGGTGAGACGGGGCGGGGCGGGCGAGCCGACGGGCGTGACCGGAGCGAAGGAGGCAGGGCAGTGGTGACGGCTGTGCTGGACGTGATGTGTGCGATGGGGCTGGTGGGCGTGGCACTGGTGACGGGCATGACGGATGTGGCGCACGGCGGGAGCCGGAACGGCACCCGGCGCGCGGGCCGTCCGGCCTACGCCGAGCACCCCGCCCCCGGCGGCCCCGGTCGCCCGGCCCGGCGGCGCCTGCCGCACCCCCGCCCCGACCGGGGCGGCTGCGCGGCGGCACGGGGGAGAGGGGACGGGCGGTGACCACACCCGACACCGGCGCCACCCGCGCCGCAGCCGCGGGAGAAGACCACCCCGCGGCCCGTACCGGGGGACCGCCCCAGGAGGCTGCCGCCCGCTTCGCGCCACGCCCCGACGAGGCCACCGCCCGTACCGCGGCGCCGCCCGGGGTGTCCGCCGCCCGCCTCGCGCCCCTGCCCGAGGAAGCCGTCACCTCTACCGCGCCGCAGGCCGAGGGGGCCGCTGCCCGCTTCGTGCCGCCACCCGAGGGGCCCGCCGCCCGTACCGCGCCCCCGCCCGGGGACGCCGTCACCCGCATCGCCCCACGCCCCGACGAGGCCACCGCCCGCCTCGCGACCCCTCCCAAGGAAGCCGCCGCCCGCCCCGGGCGCCGTGGTCCCGCCGACCCCGTGCGGTCGCTGATGCACCGCCATCAGGAGCTGTGCGCCCGTGCCGTCGACGCGCTGGAGATCGCCGCCGGCCTGGAGGCGCACGGCGTCACCGACCGCACGGCCGCGCGCTTCCGGCACCGCGACGTCTTCTCGCTGGCCGAGGAGCTCTACGCCCGGGTGCCCCGCGCCGACCCGGAGAGCGCCGATCCCGAGAGCGCCGGCCCGGAGCGCGCCGGGCACCACGGGCCGGGGCACCCGCCCGCCCCAGCCCCCGCCCGCGGCGCCGGCGGTGTGCGCGGGGTGCTGCAGCTGCTGCCCGGCGCCGTCTGCGCCGCGGCGCTCGCCGCCCTCGCCTCGGCCGAGGCCGCACCTCCCGGCGTACGCGCCGCGGTCGGCGCCGCGGGCGGGGTGCTGCTCGTCCTCGCCGTCCGGCTGGCCGTCCGGTCCGGGCCGCTGCGGCTGCGCCACCGGGGCGCCGGACCGTGGACCGCGGGACTGTGGGTCTGCTGGACGGCCGGGTACGCGGTGTACGGCGACTGGCTGCTCGAAGAGCTGCTGGCCGGCGGTCCCGACCTGCCGTACGCCGCTCCGCACGCGGCCGTCGCCACCGCCGTGGCCCTCGCCTTCGCCCTCGCCCCCGCGGCCGGCTGCGCCCGCTGGTTCGCGGCCCGCGGGCGGCGCGGCCTGGCCGCCAGCCGCGGCCTCGGAGAACTCGCCGCCCGCATCCGGCCGTTGCTGCTCGCCACCACCCTGCTCTTCCTGGCCGCGCTGACGGCGCTGCTCCTCGGCGCGGACGCGGCCTTCGGGGGCGACGGCAGGACGGCGCAGGCCGCCGCGGCCGCCCTCGGAGTGCTGCTCTTCCTCGCCCGGCTGCTGGCCGTGCACGGCTTTCCCGAGGCGGCCGCGACGGGCGTGGCCGCGGCCGCCGCCCTCGAAGCCCTCGCCCTGTCCCTCGTACTGATCGCCCGGCTCCCCGGCCTGCCTGGGCTGGACGTCCCGGTCGAGGCGCTCACCACCGCCGTGGGACCGGCCGCCGTACCCGCCGTGGCCTGCACGGTCGCGGCCGCCGGCCTCCTCGTGTACGGCCTGCGGGCGCTCACCGGCGCCTGCGCGCACCGGCCGGCCCCCTCCGGCCCCGCGGAGGCGCAGCGGCCGTGACCGTCCGGACGATTCCCGGCCCCCGACTCCCCGTCTCCCCACACGGGCACCCCCACCACGCACCACCCCCGGAGCGGCACCCCGAAACGGCCGCCCCGGCCCCCGCCCCGCGGACCTCACCCCCCACGTGGCCCCCGCCCCCGGGGCGGACGCCGACTCCGCGGAAGCCGACACACTTCCCTCGATCCGCCTTAGGAGCACGACATATGAACGTCCAGCCGACCACACGCCACGCGGACCGGGGGGTCGCACGATGAGGGTGCTGCTCATCGGTGCCAACGGCTATCTGGGCCGTTATGTCGCCGACCGCCTGCTCGCCGACCCCGCCGTCCAGCTCACCGCCCTCGGGCGGGGCGACGACGCCGACGTCCGCTTCGACCTCGCCACCGGCAGCCCCGGGGCGCTCACCCGCTTCCTCGACGCGGTGCACCCCGGAGTCGTCGTCAACTGCGCGGGTGCCACCCGTGGCGGCGCCCGCGACCTGACCCGGCACAACACCGTCGCGGTCGCCACCATCTGCGAATCGCTGCGCCGCAGCAGCTGCGGCGCCCGCCTCGTCCACCTGGGCTGCGCCTCCGAGTACGGGCCCTCCCAGCCCGGATCCTCCACCGCCGAGGACGCGGTGCCGCGCCCCGGCGGGCCGTACGGCGTCAGCAAACTCGCCGCCACCGAACTGGTCCTGGGCTCCGGGCTGGACGCCGTCGTGCTGCGGATCTTCTCGCCGGTCGGCCCCGGCACCCCGGCGGGCTCGCCGCTCGGCCGGCTCGCCGAGGCGATGCGCCGGGCGATGCAGTCCGGCGACAACGAGCTCAAGCTCGGCGGGCTCGGCGTCCAGCGGGACTTCGTCGACGTCCGCGATGTCGCGCGGGCGGTGCACGCCGCCTCGCTGTCCGCCGCGCAGGGCGTCGTCAACATCGGGACCGGCCGGGCCGTACGGCTGCGCGAGGCCGCGTCCGTGCTCGCCCGGGTCGCCGGCTTCGGCGGCGCGCTCCACGAACTCGACTCGCCGCCCGCCCGGCTGGTCATCCCCGGCCCGTCCCCCGAGCACCCGACGGGCTCGCCGCCGGTCACCTACCCGTATCCGGACGGCTGCGGCACCTGGCAGCAGGCGGATGTCCGCACCGCCCGCGACCGGCTCGGCTGGCGCCCGCGGATCGGGCTGGAGGAGTCCCTGGCCGACATCTGGATGGAGGCCGCATGTCGCATCTGACCAGCACTGCCGGCACCGCCCCGGCCCCCAGCGGGGCGACGCCGGTCGGGATCGGGGTGCCGGGCTTCGCCCACCCCCTGCTGGCACCGGCCGAATGGGCCGAACTGCTGCGCTGCGCCGACGGGTGCGTGCTGCCGCGGGAGCCGGAGCGCGGCGACGGCCGGGTCCCGCCGCGGGCGGGGCCGCTGCACTGGGCGGTCCTCGACGTGTCCAACGGCCCCGGCTCCCGCCCCGACCCGCACTGCCTGCCGGCCGCCGCCCGGCTGCGGGAGACCGGTGTCCGCCTGTTGGGACACCTGGACACCGGGCGCGGGACGCGGCCCTTCGGCGAGCTGCTCTCCGACGCCCGCCGCTACCTGGAGTGGTACGAGCCCGACGGCTTCTGGCTGGACCGCGCTCCCACCGACCGGGCGCAGCTGCCCGCGATGCGGCGGCTGACCGACGCCCTGCGCGCGCTGTGCGGCGGCCCCCTCGTCCTCGGGCACGGCAGCCACCCCCACCCCGGCTACGCCGAGACCGCCGACCAGCTCGTCACCTTCGCCGGCTCCTGGGCCGACTACCGCTGGTCACAGGTGGCCGAGTGGACCGCCGACCACCCTCCGGAGCGGTTCTGTCACCTCGTCCACAGCGTGCCGCGCACCCACCTCGACGAGGCGCTGCGGATCGCCCGCTGGCAGGGCGCGGGCACCGTGTACGTCACCGACCGCCGTGCCGCGGCGGCGGCGGGTGTGCCCGACGGCGCCTGGGAGGCGCTGCCCGGCTACTGGGACGAACTCGTCTCGCGCATCGGAACAGGTGTCTCGGAATGAAGAAGGGCGTGGCAGTGTTACGGGGAGAGCAAGCTCCCCCACTCTCGGCTCCGCTCGGGCGGGGGGAACCCCACCACGACCGATCAACGGAGTCCCCGTGTCGCTGCCACCCCTGGTCGAGCCCGCTTCGGAGCTCACCGTCGATGAGGTCCGCAGGTACTCCCGCCACCTGATCATCCCCGACGTCGGGATGGACGGGCAGAAGCGGCTGAAGAACGCCAAGGTGCTGTGCGTCGGCGCCGGTGGCCTGGGCTCGCCCGCCCTGATGTATCTGGCCGCGGCCGGCGTCGGCACGCTCGGCATCGTGGAGTTCGACGAGGTCGACGAGTCGAACCTGCAGCGCCAGATCATCCACAGCCAGGCGGACATCGGCCGCTCCAAGGCGGAGTCCGCGAAGGACACCGTCCTGGGCATCAACCCGTACGTCACGGTCAACCTGCACCAAGAGCGCCTCGACTCCACCAACGTCATGGAGCTCTTCGCCCAGTACGACCTGATCGTCGACGGCACCGACAACTTCGCCACCCGCTACCTGGTCAACGACGCCTGCGTGCTGCTGAACAAGCCGTACGTCTGGGGCTCGATCTACCGCTTCGACGGCCAGGCGTCGGTGTTCTGGTCCGAGCACGGCCCCTGCTACCGCTGCCTGTACCCGGAGCCCCCGCCGCCCGGCATGGTGCCCTCCTGCGCCGAGGGCGGCGTCCTCGGCGTGCTGTGCGCCTCCATCGGCTCCATCCAGGTCAACGAGGCCATCAAGCTGCTCGCCGGCATCGGCGACCCGCTCGTCGGCCGCCTGATGATCTACGACGCGCTGGAGATGACCTACCGCCAGGTCAAGGTCCGCAAGGACCCCGACTGCGCCATCTGCGGCGAGAACCCGACCGTCACCGAGCTCATCGACTACGAGGCCTTCTGCGGCGTCGTGTCCGAGGAGGCCCAGGAGGCGGCGGCCGGCTCCACGATCACTCCCCAGCAGCTCAAGGAGTGGATCGACGGCGACGAGAAGATCGAGATCATCGACGTCCGCGAGCCGAACGAGTTCGAGATCGTCTCCATCCCCGGCGCCCGGCTGATCCCGAAGAACGAGTTCCTGATGGGCAGCGCCCTCCAGGACCTCCCCCAGGACAAGAAGATCGTCCTGCACTGCAAGACGGGCGTCCGCTCCGCCGAGGTGCTGGCCGTACTGAAGTCCGCGGGCTTCGCCGACGCCGTGCACGTCGGCGGCGGCGTCATCGGCTGGGTCAACACCGTCGAGCCGGAGAAGCCGGTCTACTAGAGGCCACGGCCCCGCCGGGCCCCCTCCAGGGGCCGGTGGGGCCGGCGCGAAGGCGCCGGTCCGTACCGCAACGGACCGGCGCCTTTCGCATGCCGTGCGGCGCCCGGCAGCCGCGCTCGGCGGCCTCCGCTCAGATCTCGCCCTTGCGGGTGAGGTAGGTGAAGGCCAGCCAACCCGGCAGCACCGGCAGCCAGAAGACCATCAGCCGGAACAGCAGCACCGCGGGGAAGGCCGTGTCGCCGGCGAGCCCGGCGACCGTCAGCGCACCGATCAGCGCGCCCTCGACGGCGCCCACACCGCCCGGCGTCGGCGCGGCCGAGCCCAGCGCGTTACCGGCGAGGAAGGCCACCGCGATGCTCGCGTAGCTGATCGTGTCGCCGCCGCCGAACGCCCGGATCGAGGCGTCCAGGCACATCACGTTCGCCGCCGTCAGCAGCAGCATCCCGCCGATGCCGGTGACCAGCTTCCCGGGCCGCTGCAGGATGTCCAGCATCCGCGGGACGACCCCCGCGAACAGCGACCGCACCCGGGTGGAGACGAACTTCCGCAGCGCCGGCACCGCCGTGACGATCAGCACCAGCACGGCCACCGTCAGCAGGCCGGCGATGACCGTACGGGACGGCGAGATCGACGGGGTCTGCTCCTGGGTGCCGGTCAGATAGCCGAAGACCAGCAGCAGCAGCACATGGCTGCCCAGGCCGAACAGCTGGGACGCGCCGACGCTGGCCACCGCCAGCCCGGGCCGGACCCCGGCCCGCTGCAGGAAGCGGGTGTTGAGCGCCACACCGCCGATCGCCGCGGGCGCCACCAGCTTCACGAAGTTGCCCGCGATCTGCGCGATGACCGTCCGGACGAACGACACCCGCTCGGTGACGAACCCCAACAGGCTCATCGCCGCCGCGATGTACGTCAGCGCCGAGAAGAACATCGCCACCAGCACCCACTCCCACCGGGCCTTGTCGACCATGTCGCCCAGGTTGAAGTTGGTGAGCTGGGACAGCAGCAGGTACACCGCGAAGGCACCGGCGATCCAGCTGATCAGGATCCGCGGACTGAGCCGCTCCAGCTTGGCGGGTTCGATCACCGCCGTCGGACGGATCAGCAGCACCTGCCGGCGGATCTGGGCGAGCAGATCCTCCTCGCGGGCCTCCTCCGACGCCTCGTCCAGAGCCCGCTTCTCGGCGTTCTTCTCCGCGTGCCGCTCGGCCCGGATCGTCTTGCGGTCCTTGGGGCCCGCCGCCTCGCGCTCCTCCCGCGCCTCCTTGGCGGCCTGCGAGGCCGCCAGCACCGCCTCCCGCTCCCGCTTGGAGCGCTCGCGGGCCAGCTGGCGCAGCGTCGCGCGGGTGGTGCGGCTCAGCGCGATCGGCTGCAGCAGCGGCAGGCTGTCGGCGACCGCGTCCGGGCCGAGCACCTCGACCGCCGCGGCCACCGCCCGCTCGGCACCGACCCGCAGACCGCAGGTGGCCAGCAGCTGGGCGATGTCCATCCGCAGCACGAGATCACCGGCCGCGATCTCGCCGCCGCGCAGCTCGGTCAGGACGATATTGCCGGAACGATCCATCAGCAGCGCGTCACCGACCAGCCGCCGGTGCGCGATCCGCCGGGACTGCAACGCCTCGACCTGCCGCCAGGCGCTGTGCATCAGCGCGTCGGTGATCTCCTCGTCGGCCAGCGAGTCGAAGGTGCGGCCGCCGATGTGCTCGTAGACCAGCATCACCGCGTCCGGGCCGAGCTCGGAGGTGGCGATCAGCTTGGGGGCGTGGGCGCCGGCCGCGATGGCCGCGTACGCCAGCAGCGCCTCCTGCTCCAGCGCCTGGCGCAGCGACTGCAGGCTGCGGCGCTGGTTGATGCCGCGCAGCGAGAGCCTGCGCCACACCCGGTAGAAGAAGCCGTGCGCCTGCTGCTCGCGGTCCACGACGGTGACGTCGATCGGCGGACCGTCCTCCAGGGTGACGAGGTAGCGGCGGCCCCGGTCGGGGTGCTCGGTGTGCTCCGTGGGGGTGGCGTCCTCCGCCCGCAGCGCGGACACCGGATGGAAGCCGACCCGGCGCAGCCCCGCGAGGAGGTTCTGGCCGGTGGGGCGGACATTGGGGGAGCCGACGGCGTAGAGGGTGCCGTAGGCGACGGTCCAGCCGATCAGCACGGTCGTGATGATCGCGAACGGTGTGGTGTAGCGCCCCACCAGCACCGCGAAGGCGTCCAGCAGCAGCACGCACCACATCGCGACCCGCCAGCGCGGCCGCCGGGACATGCCCACCGCCGTCATATAGGCGATCACCGGCGCGAGGTAGCTGTGCACCGGAGCGGAGAGCGAGCCGTTTTCGAGGGGCTGGGTCAGCGCGTCCCGGATGGAGACGGGCGCGGAGTCGGCCACCCACAGGTCGGCGGCCAGCGACACCCCGTGGGCGAGGACGGCGGCCAGCACCCCGTCCGCGATCCGCAGCCCGTCGCGCTTGATCAGCCGCTCGACGGCGAACGCCACCGGCACGATCAGCACCGCGACGCTGGAGGTGAGCCCCGCCAGGTTGATCAGCAGCGGCGGCGCCGCCTTCGCGCCGGTCCCGATGTCCCGCGCCAGGCCCTGGGTGGTGCCGTGGGCGAACGTGGCGAGTCCGAGGACGAGGGCGATCCCCGCGATGCCGAGCAGCAGCCGCAGCAGGTCGGCGGGGCGGTGCACCCGGGCGGGCAGCAGCGGCTCGTCACCGGAGACCCGGTCGACGTGGAACTCGCCGTACTCGCCGGAGCCCAGGTCGGAACGGTGCGAGCCCGTGTGGGGCCGCCCCCGGGGCGCGCCGGACGCCGGCTCCTCGCGCTCGTCGCGCGCGGCCGGCCCGTCCTGCCCCTCCTCGGGCTCCTTGCTGTTCCGCTCGTCGCCGTTCGGCTCCTCCTCGTGCCGCTCGGTTGGCTCGGGCTCCTTGGGTCCTTCCGGCCTCTCGGACGCCCCGGGTCGTTCGGCCTTCTCGATCGTGCTCGCCTTTTCGGTAGCGGAGGCCGTGTCCGGCCTCCGTTGGTGCTTCCCCTGTGGTGCCGCCTGCCGCCGCTGCGGCCGCTCGGTCCGTGCGGCCGGTCCGTGTGCCGGGCCGGCGGCGTCGACGGCCAGCGCTTCAGGGGCGCCCGCCTCCCGTGGAGGCGCCGCACCCTGCTGCTCGGCCGTCTCTTCTTGATCTCGTATCACCAGTCACCGTCCGGAAGATGGTGGCACGGCCGACCGGTGGAGGGGGGCATCAGGGTGCATTTCGGGGGCGCGGGAAGCGGAACGCCCTCCCCGCACGGGGCCGTCGGCGCCTTGCCACCGACCTCCCGGAGGCGCGGGACCGTGTGTCCGCTCCCATTGTCGGTGCCGTGCGGCAGGATGGACCGAATGAGTGGGACCGGAGATGAGACATCGGGTGAATTCCCCGCGAACCCGGAAGACCCGGAAGGTCCGGGAGGCGCGGAAGATCCGGAATACCCGGAGTACGCGGAACGCGTCCTGGCCGTCGCCGAGCTGATCCCGGCGGGCCGGGTGATGACGTACGGGGACGTCGCGGAGTGGCTCAAGGACGAGGAGCAGCCCGAAGGGCTTCCGGCGCAGGGCGGTGGCGGGCAACGGGTGGGCGGGCCGCGGCAGGTCGGGCGGGTCATGGCGCTCTACGGCGCCGCCGTGCCCTGGTGGCGCGTGGTCCGCGCGGACGGCCGGCTGCTGCCCGGCAGCGAACTGCGCGCCCTGGCGCACTACCGCGACGAGGGCACCCCCCTGCGCACCGCCCCGCACGTCGCCGACGACCACATACCGCGGCTCGACATGCGGCGGGCCCGCTGGGACGGGCGCCAGGACTAGGGGCTCCCGTCCGGGGCCTGCCCGGGCCGTGTGCCCGAGCCGTCGGTTCGGGCCGACCCGGACGGCCGCCCTCCGGGCCGGCGGCACCGAGCGGCGGACCGTGGGGCCGGACGCACGGCGAGCCGTGGGGCCGGGCGCCCGGCGGGCCGTGGGACGCGCTGCGGCACGGGCACCACCTGGCGTAGCGTCGGGCCCTGCCGTCACGACGACGGCCCCGCCGCGCACCGCACGGCCGGACCACTCCCGGCCGGCGGACCACGGCGCCGCGCACCACCTCCGCACCACGACCAGCACCTCCTCAGGACCGGCGATCCACGTGAGTTCCTCCTTCTCGGCCTCCCCGGCCGTCCCGACGGCGCAGCCCCACCGGGCGGCGCCGCGGGGTGCCGCGGGCACGTACCGGCTGGTGCGCACCCCGCCGGGGCGGGCGACTCCTCCTGCGTTGGACGCAGCGCAGCGCGCCGTGGTTGACCACCGGCACGGCCCCCTGCTGGTGCTGGCCGGGCCGGGCACCGGCAAGACCACGACACTGGTGGAGTCGGTCGCCCGCCGGGTGCGGGCCGGCACCGACCCCGAGCGGATCCTCGTCCTCACCTTCAGCCGCAAGGCCGCCGTCGAACTCCGCGACCGGCTCGCGGCCCGGCTGACCGACCTGGAAAAACAGCCCGGCGGACCGACCGCCACCGGGGACGGACCACGATCCGGCATCCCGCAGGCGACGACCTTCCACTCCTTCTGCTACGCCCTGGTCCGCGCCCACCAGGACGCCGACCTCTTCGCCGACCCCCTACGGCTGCTGTCCGGACCCGAACAGGACCTCGTCGTCCGCGAGCTCCTCGAAGGGCAGGCGGAACTGGCCGGCGCCGGCCGTGCCCGGGTGAGCTGGCCCGACGAACTGCGGGCCTGCCTGACCACCCGCGGCTTCGCCGACGAGGTCCGCGCGGTGCTCGCCCGCAGCCGCGAACTGGGCCTGGGCCCGGACGCCCTCGGCGCCTTCGCCCGCCGCACCGGGCGCCCCGACTGGAGCGCCGCGGCCGCCTTCCTCGCCGAATACCTCGACGTCCTGGACGCCCAGGGGGTACTGGACTACGCCGAGCTGGTGCACCGCGCGGTGCTGCTCGCCGAGGACACCGACGTCGCGGCGCAGCTGGCCACCGCCTATGACGCGGTCTACGTCGACGAGTACCAGGACACCGACGCCGCCCAGGTACGGCTGCTGCGCGCGCTCGCCGGCAACCACGGAGCGACGGGCCGGCCGGGCGCCCCGGGACGCACGCTCATCGCCTTCGGCGACCCCGACCAGTCGATCTACGCCTTCCGGGGCGCCGACGTCAACGGCATCCTCGACTTCCCCGAGACCTTCCGCCGCGGTGACGGCACCCCCGCCCCCGTGGCCGTGCTCGGCACCTCCCGGCGCTCCGGCGCCGCCCTGCTCGCCGCCACCCGGCTGCTGACCCACCGGATGCCGCTCACCCGCCTGCCCGCCCAGAAGGTCCGCGCCCACCGCGAACCGGTGCCCGTACGGGACGGCGGCCGCGTCGAGGTGTACACGTACCCGACACCCGGCACCGAGCTCGACAACATCGCCGACATCCTGCGCCGCGCCCACCTCGAAGACGGCGTGCCCTGGCACGAGATGGCCGTCCTCGTCCGTGCGGGCGGGCGCTCGCTCCCCGCGGTACGCCGCGCCCTGACCTCCGCCGGCGTACCGCTCGACATCGACGGCGACGACCTGCCCCTGCGCCACGAACCCGCGGTCGCCCCGCTGCTGACGGCACTGCGGGTGGCGGCACGGGCCGCGCTGGAACGGCCGGATGCCGGCGGGGCCGGGCCGGGGGAGGGGGAATCCGGTGCCGGTGGGGGCGCTGTGGGTGATGCTGCGTCCGTTGTTGATGCTCCGCCCGCCGGGCCCGTCCCCGAGGACGCCTCGCCCGGCGAGGGTGCCTCTGGTGATGCCTTGTCCGGCTCGGCTGCCCCCGGTGACGCCCTGCCCGTCGGACCCGCCCCCGGGGATGCTCCGTCCGTCGAGCCCGTCCCCGGTGACGCCCCGTCCGCGGCGGCCGCCCCCGGTAGCGCCGCCCGCCCCGTGCTCGATGCCGAGACCGCGCTGGACCTGCTGACCTCCCCGCTGGGCGGCATGGACGCCGCCGACCTGAGACGGCTGGGCCGGGCCCTGCGCGAGGAGGAGCGCGCCGCCGGGCAGGCGCTGCCGCGGCCCTCCGACGAGCTGATCGCCCAAGCGCTCGCCGAACCCCAGCGCCTGGTGGCCCACGACCCCGCCTACGCGCGCGGCGCCCAGCGGCTCGGCCTGCTGCTGCGCAAGGCCCGCGAACTCCTCGCCGGCGGCGGCACCGCGGAGCAGGCCCTGTGGGAGCTGTGGGACGGCACCCCCTGGCCGCAGCGTCTGGAGCGGGCCGCCCACCGCGGCGGTGCCGCCGGGCGCAACGCCGACCGGGACCTGGACGCCGTCGTCGCGCTGTTCGAGACCGCGGCCCGCGCCGAGGAGCGCACCGGCGGCCGCGGCGCGCTCAACTTCCTGGAGGAACTCGACGCCCAGGACATCGCCGCCGACACCCTCACCCGGCGCGCCGTGCGCCCCGACGCCGTACGGCTGATGACCGCGCACCGCGCCAAGGGCCTGGAATGGCGGCTCGTCGTCGTCGCCGGGGTCCAGGAGGGGCTCTGGCCCGACCTGCGCCGCCGCGGCTCGCTGCTGGAAGCCGACCGGATCGGCCGCGACGGCCTGGCCGAGCCGCTCACCCCGGGCGCCCTGCTCGCCGAGGAACGCCGGCTGTTCTACGTCGCCGCCACCCGGGCCCGCGACCGGCTGGTCGTCACCGCCGTGAAGGCCGCGGCCGACGACGGCGACCAGCCCTCCCGTTTCCTGACCGAACTGGGCGTCGCCCCCCAGGACGTCACCGGCCGCCCGCGCCGGCCCCTCTCGGTGGCCGCGCTCGTCGCCGAGCTGCGCGCCACCACCGTGGACCCGGCCGCCACCCCGGCGCTGCGCGAGGCCGCCGCCCAGCGGCTCGCGAAACTCGCCGCCCTGCACGACGACGACCAGCACCCCCTCGTACCGGCCGCGCACCCCGACAACTGGTGGGGCCTGTACGAACCCACCCACAGCACCGTCCCGCTCCGCGACCGGGACCGTCCCGTCGTCCTCTCCGGCAGCGCCCTCGACCAGCTCGCCAACACCTGCTCCCTCCAGTGGTTCCTGGGCCGCGAGGTCAAGGCGGACACCCCCGCCACCGCCGCCCAGGGCTTCGGCAACGTCGTCCACGTGCTCGCCGACGAGGTCGCCTCCGGCCGCACCCCCGCCGACCTGACCGTCCTGATGGAGCGCCTCGACTCCGTATGGGACGCCCTCGCCTTCGACGCCCCCTGGAAGTCACGCCAGGAAAAGGAATCCGCGCGCGCCGCCCTGGAGCGCTTCCTGCGCTGGCACGTCATGGAACGCGAGACCCGCGGCCGGGACACCGTCGCCACCGAGCACGGCTTCGACCTCACCCTCCGGGCCGGTGCCCACGAGGTCCGCATCCGCGGCAGCATGGACCACGTCTCCAAGGACGCGCAGGGCCGCGCGTACGTCGTCGACTTCAAGACCGGCAAGCAGAAGCCGACCGGCCCCGAGGTCGCCCGCCACCCCCAGCTCGCCGTCTACCAGCTCGCGGTCCGCGAGGGCGCCGTCGACGACGCCTTCGACGGCCGCACACCGGCCCCGGGCGGCGCCGAACTCGTGCACCTGCGGCTGGGCGCCGCCCAGAAGGAGGGCGGCGACGCGCTGCCCGCCGTACAGGCGCAGCAGCCGCTGGAGGCGGGAGGCCCCCCGGAGGAGCCGGGGGGAGAGTGGGTCGGCGAACTGCTCGCCACCGCCGCGGGCCGCGTACTGGAGGAGCGGTTCACACCGACCACCGGCACGCACTGCACCCACTGCACGTTCCGGGCGTCGTGCAGCGCCCAGCCGGAGGGGCGGCACGTCGTGGAGTGAGGTTCCGTTGCGCTTGGGTGGGCCTCCCACGTTTTTGTCTTTTCCGCCGTGGGGGTTGCTCGCCGGTTTTCGCCCGCTGCGCGGTGCGCTCGCCGTTGCGCCTGGCCGGTCCGCTGCGCTTTGCTTGCCGCCCACGTTTTTGGCTGTCTCGCCGTTTCGCCTGCGGCGGGCGGTGCCGCTGCGCGGGGCGTTCGGGTGCCGGTGACGGGCCTGCGCGGGTGGGTGTCCGGACTGCTTCGCTTTACGTCCGGACACCCACCCGCTCCGGCCCGTCCCCTCCCGTTGGGGGGTGGGGAGAAGGCCGGTGGGGGTGCACGTGGCTGGTCCGGTGCGCCTCGCGGTCACACGAAAACGGGTCACCCCGTGACGACAAGGTGGGGGTGGGCCACGACTACGGCCCGCCCCCACCCACGTTCACTCAACTCCCCCACGGGAGGGGACGGGCCGGAGGGGCCGGTGTGTGGGACGTAAAGCGAAGCAGTCCCACACA
>NZ_JBFBHQ010000008.1:0-99039 GCF_040701845.1 Streptomyces angustmyceticus
GCGGTTCCAACCGTACCAGATCCGTTTCCGTCTCCGGCGCCCTGTTGGAGCGGGCCCGGCCGTTCGGCTTTCGCTTTCCGGCCTTTCCGACTCTACCAGGTCGAATTTCGTTCCGTATTCCGGTTCGAATTCGATCCGATTTTCCGTCGGAGGGGGTTCGCCTTTCGGCTGATCCGACGCTATCAGATTGCTCTGGGTCGGAATTCCACCTGCTCGGCAGGGGCTCCGTGCGCACAGGCGCGCGGTGCTTCCCGTTCAGGAGGAGCCGTAAACGTACTGGAGCGGGGCGCCCGGATGCAAATCCGCGCGCCCCGCTCCTACTTGAGTACGTCCGTACGAGCCCGGCCGTCAGACCTCGACGACCACGGGGAGGATCATCGGGCGCCGGCGGTAGTTGTCCGACACCCACTTGCCGACCGAGCGGCGGATCAGCTGCTGGAGCTGGTGCGCTTCCGAGACACCGTCCTGGGCCGCCTTGGTCAGGGCCTCATCGATCTTGGGGGCCACGCCCGCGAGGGCGGCGTCCTCGATGCCGGAGCCGCGGGCATGCAGGTCCGGGCCTCCGACGATCTTGCCGGTGCTGCTGTCCACGACCACGAAGACCGAGATGATGCCTTCGTCGCCCAGGATGCGGCGGTCCTTGAGATGGGTTTCCGTGACATCGCCGACCGAGAGGCCGTCGACGTAGACATAGCCCGCCTGGACCTTGCCGACGATCTTGGCGACGCCGTCGACCAGGTCGACCGCGACACCGTCCTCGGCGATGACGATCCGGTCCTTCGGCACCCCGGTCAGAGCGCCCAGCTCGGCGTTGGCGCGCAGATGGCGCCATTCGCCGTGGACCGGCATCAGGTTCTTCGGCTTGCAGATGTTGTAGAAGTACAGCAGCTCGCCGGCCGAGGCGTGGCCCGAGACGTGGACCTTGGCGTTGCCCTTGTGGACGACGTCCGCGCCCCATCGGGTGAGGCCGTTGATCACGCGGTAGACCGCGTTCTCGTTGCCCGGGATGAGGGAGGACGCCAGGATCACGGTGTCACCCTGGACGATCCGGATCTGGTGATCGCGGTTGGCCATCCGGGACAGGGCGGCCATCGGCTCGCCCTGGGAGCCCGTGCAGACCAGCACGACCTCGTCGTCGGGGAGGTCGTCGAGCGTCTTGACGTCCACGACCAGGCCGGCGGGGACCTTCAGGTAGCCGAGCTCGCGGGCGATGCCCATGTTGCGGACCATCGACCGGCCGACGAAGGCGACCCGGCGGCCGTACTCGTGGGCGGCGTCGAGGATCTGCTGGATGCGGTGCACATGGCTGGCGAAGCTGGCCACGATGATGCGCTTCTGGGCGTTCGCGAACACCGTGCGCAGGACGTTGGAGATGTCCCGCTCGGGCGGGACGAAGCCCGGGACCTCGGCGTTCGTGGAGTCGGAGAGGAGAAGGTCGATGCCTTCCTCGCCGAGCCGCGCGAAGGCGGGGAGGTCGGTGAGCCGGCGGTCCAGCGGGAGCTGGTCCATCTTGAAGTCGCCGGTGTGGACGACCATGCCCGCGGGGGTGCGGATGGCGACGGCCAGCGCGTCCGGGATGGAGTGGTTGACGGCGACGAACTCGCAGTCGAAGGAGCCGATCCGCTCCGTGTGCCCCTCCTGCACCTCGAGGGTGTAGGGGCGGATGCGGTGCTCCTGAAGCTTGGCCTCGATGAGGGCGAGGGTCAGCTTCGAACCGATCAGGGGGATGTCCGGCTTCTCCCGCAGGAGGTAGGGGACACCACCGATGTGGTCCTCGTGGCCGTGCGTCAGCACGATGCCGTCGATGTCGTCGAGGCGATCCCGGATGGACGTGAAGTCCGGCAGGATCAGGTCGATTCCGGGCTGCTCCTCCTCGGGGAAGAGCACTCCGCAGTCGACGATCAGCAGCCGGCCGCCGTACTCGAAGACCGTCATGTTGCGGCCGATCTCACCCAGACCGCCGAGGGGGGTGACGCGCAGGCCGCCCTTGGGGAGCTTCGGCGGGGCGCCGAGCTCAGGATGCGGATGACTCAAAAGACTCTCCTCACCACACACGCCACGTTGCCGTCGAGGGCACGTGGCGCGCATGACATTCGTGCACTTGCTATGAGGCGGTTGTTGGTCCGTATTCAGTTGTGAAGTCTGTGATCAGAGCTGTACCCCGCCGGCGGCGAGGTCGCGCGTGAGCTGTTCGGTCTCCTCGGGGGAGAGCTCCACGAGCGGCAGCCGCAGCGGACCGGCGGGCAGGCCCGAGAGGCCGAGGGCGGCCTTGGTCGTGATGACGCCCTGGGTGCGGAACATGCCGGTGAAGACGGGCAGCAGCTTCTGGTGGATCTCGGTGGCCTTGGTGACGTCGCCGTTGAGGTGGGCGTCCAGGAGGGCGCGCAGCTCGGGGGTGACGATGTGGCCGACCACGGAGACGAAGCCGACGGCACCGACCGAGAGCAGCGGGAGGTTGAGCATGTCGTCACCGCTGTACCAGGCGAGGCTGGAGCGGGCGATGGCCCAGCTGGCGCGGCCGAGGTCGCCCTTGGCGTCCTTGTTGGCGACGATCCGGGGGTGCTCGGCCAGCCGGACGATGGTCTCGGTGTTGATCGGGACACCACTGCGGCCGGGGATGTCGTAGAGCATCACCGGCAGGTCGGTGGCGTCCGCGATGGCCGTGAAGTGGCGCAGCAGGCCCTCCTGCGGGGGCTTGCTGTAGTACGGCGTCACCGCGAGCAGGCCGTGGGCGCCGGCGTCCTGGGCCGCGCGGGCCAGCTCCAGGCTGTGACGGGTGTCGTTGGTACCGGCTCCGGCGACGACGAACGCGCGGTCGCCGACCGCATCGACCACCGCGCGCACCAGCTGGGCTTTCTCCGCATCGCTGGTGGTCGGGGACTCTCCGGTGGTGCCGTTGACGACGAGACCGTCGTTGCCGGCGTCCACCAGGTGGGCAGCCAGCCGCTGTGCGCCGTCGAGATCGAGGGCGCCATCCGGCGTGAACGGCGTGACCATGGCGGTCAGCACCCGCCCGAAGGGGGTCTGCGGTGTGGAAGTCGGAGCCATGGGTCCCACGCTACTCGTAGCTCACCACGGGATGCGCCTCTGGGGAGCAGGGATGTGGACTCCGGCACTGCCTGCTCGGGGGTTCAAGCAGTGCCGGGTCCGTCTGTTCAGCGTAGATGAACTTCTCAAAATGCCGCAATCCGGACACTTCGCACGTCTGTCCCGCGGGCTCCGTATCAGGCCCGCAACCTGGGCCTTACGGAGCGATCCGGCCGTTCGCATTGAATGCGCCGTACGTGAGCGGCATGAGCTTCGCCCAGTGCGCTTCCATCTGCTCGCCGACCATTTCGATCTCCCGCTGGGGGAAGGACGGCACCTTCGCCTGCTCGTGCTGGGTGCGCAGACCGAGGAAGTGCATCAGGGAGCGGGCATTGCAGGTCGCGTACATCGACGAGAACAGGCCGACGGGGAGCACGGCACGGGCGACCTCGCGGGCGACGCCGGCAGCGAGCATCTCCTGGTAGGCCTCGTAGGCCCGGCGGTAGGAGTCCTCCATGACGCGGCTGGTCAGCTCGTGCTGCTCGGGGGTGCCCGAAACGAATTCGTACTTCCCGGGGCGGCCCTGCTGGACGAGCTTGCGGGACTCACCGGGGACGTAGAAGACCGGCTCCAGCTGGCGGTAGCGGCCCGACTCCTCGTTGTAGGACCAGCCGACGCGGTGCCGCATGAACTCGCGGAAGACGAAGATCGGGGCGCTGATGAAGAACGTCATGGAGTTGTGCTCGAAGGGGCTGCCGTGGCGGTCCCGCATCAGGTAGTTGATCAGGCCCTTGGAGCGCTCGGGGTCCTTCTGCAGCTCCTCCAGGGACTGCTCGCCGGCGGTGGAGACCCGGGCCGCCCACAGCACGTCGCTGTCCGCGGCGCTGTGCTTGACCAGCTCGACCGTCACCTCGTTCCGGAAGCTGACGGCTGCGCTGTCGGGGCTCTCAGTGCTCTCGGCGGGGGTGTGGGACACCGGCGGTTCCTTCCGTTCGTTCCTCGTGCGCGACCACCCTACGGGCCGCCGCCGACAGTCAGGGAAACAGCGCGTGATGCCGCGTTAGCCCGCAAAACGGGCGCGTCATAGCAGCGCACGGAGCGGCCGTTGATATTTTTCACAGAAGTCCCTGAAAACGGGCACCAACCGGACGCCGCAGACGTCTAACCCTGTGACAGTGCCCACTTCGAGGTTCCTAGGAGAGCCCGCTCATGTTCCGCCGGCGAGAGCCCGTCCCGTTCGCCTTCGTTGCCGAGGCAGACCGGTTCCGCAGCAATGTCACTCCCCCGCCGCGGCAGCGCGCCTCGCGCACGCAGCTCCTCGGCCAGTCTCTCATCACGCTGACAGTCGTGGGCGGCCTGGCCGGGGCCCTGCTGTTCGGCGTTCCCGCACTGCAGCAGGACAGCTCCGGCTCCAGCCGGGTGCATCAGTCCGAGGCCGCCCACCGCTGATCGGGCGGGCGGGGCGTGCCGTGAAGTGGTTCCGCCCCGCCGGTCCCGATAGCCTCACCGGTCACAGCTTCCGTCAGCGTGCCCATGAGTGAGGACCAGCCGTGCCCCTGCCCTTCCTGACGGCCGACCGCGACCTCGATCTCGACACCCGTGCCGCGGATTCGGTCGCACTTCCGCATGACGAGCCCGACCACTGGCGCCGTCCCTACCGCCCCGGACCGTGGCGCGTGGGGGCGGCGGCGGTGTTTTTGCTGCTCGCCTCGTTCGTGCTGATCTCGGCAATGATCATCGCGATGGCCGGCTCGCTGCCCGGCGCCGCGGCCTGTGCCCTGATCGGGACGGTGATGATCGCGGGCGCCCTGCGGCTGCTGCGGGTCGGGGTGTGGGTGAGCGCGCACGGTCTGCGGCAGGTGAATCTGCTGCGTACGACGACCGAGCCGTGGAGCGCCGTCGCCGCCGTGCGCACCCGCCAGCAGCCGGTGCGCTGGCTGGGCCTGCCGCGGACGGTGCAGGGGCAGGCGCTGATCATCGAGCGGACGCAGGGCGAGCCGCTGCGGTCCCTGCTCACGGACCACAACGGCGACTTCCTGTCCCGCCCGGAGGCGTTCGAGCGGGCCGCGGACGTCCTGGAGGCCTGGGCGGCGGAGTACCGCGCCTGAGGCCCGGCCGCCCGGGGATCCGCCCCGGCGGGCTCAGCAGCAGCACCGGGACCGTACGGACCCGGCCGGACCGGCGGCGCTACGCGGCCGGTACGGGCTTGCCGTCGTGCAGGGCGATGGCGCGCTGCATCGCCTTGCGGGCGCGCGGGGTGTCCCGGGCGTCGTGGTAGGCGACCGCGAGCCGGAACCAGGTGCGCCAGTCGCCGGGCGCCTCCTCCGTCTCGGCCTGCCGCCGGGCGAAGACCGCGTCGGCGGCGTCCCGGTCGATCCGGCCGCCGGGGGTCCGCGCCGGCTCGTCGGCGTCGGCCGGCAGGCCGCCCTCGGCCTCCAGGGTGTGCGCCAGCCGGTGGGCGTCCCGTGCGAAGCGGGTGTTGTGCCACAGGAACCAGGCGCCGATGCCCGGCAGCAGGAAGGCCACCGCGCCCATGCCCATGGCCGCCGGCTCGCCGGTCAGCAGGAGGAGTACGCCCTCCAGCGCCACCACGCCGAAGACGACGACCAGCACGGTGGCGAGGAAGAAGTACGTGAACTTTCCGCCCATGACGTCCGGCCTCAGCCCAGATCGAGGAAGTTTTCCAGGCCCACCGTCAGGCCCGGGGTGTTCACCACCCGGCGCACGCCGAGCAGGATGCCCGGCATGAAGCTGCTGTGGTGCAGGGAGTCGTGGCGGATGGTGAGCGTCTCGCCCTCCCCGCCGAGGAGCACCTCCTGGTGCGCCAGCAGACCGCGCAGCCGTACGGAGTGCACGGGGATGCCGTCCACGTCCGCGCCGCGGGCGCCGTCCAGCGCGGTGGTGGTGGCATCCGGCTGCGGGGCGCAGCCGGCCTCCTCCCGGGCCTTGGCGATCAGCTGGGCAGTGCGGGCGGCGGTGCCGGACGGGGCGTCCGCCTTCTTCGGGTGGTGCAGCTCGACGACCTCGGCCGACTCGAAGAAGCGGGCCGCCTGCTGGGCGAACCGCATGGTCAGCACCGCGCCGATGGAGAAGTTCGGGGCGATGAGCACGCCCGCCCCGGGCGAGGCGGCGAGCGAGGTGCGCAGCTGCGCCAGGCGCTCGTCGGTCCACCCGGTGGTCCCGACCACCGCGTGGATGCCGTGCCGCACACAGAAGTCGAGGTTGCCCATCACGGCACCGGGGTTGGTCAGCTCGACCACCACCTCGGCGCCCGCCTCGACCAGCGTCTCCAGCTTGTCGCCCCGGCCGAGTCCGGCCACCAGCTCCAGGTCCTCGGCGGCCTCGACGGCCCGTACGGCCTCGGAGCCGATGCGTCCCTGGGCTCCCAGTACGGCCACGCGCAGCTTGCTCATCGTTTCCCGTCCTTCTCTTGGTGGTGTCGCGGGGGCCTAGGCGACGATGTCGTCCAGCCGGGCCGCCTGCCGGTCCTTCAGGGGGCCGATGACGGACAGCGAGGGGCGGGTGCCCAGCACGTCGCGGGCCACCTCGCGCACCTCGTCCGGGGTGACGGCCGCGATCCGCGCGAGCATCTCGTCGACCGACATCTGCTCGCCCCAGCACAGCTCGCTCTTGCCGAGGCGGTGCATCAGCGCGCCGGTGTCCTCCAGGCCGAGGACGGTGGATCCGCGCAGCTGTCCGATCGCGCGGCGGATCTCGTCGTCGGTGAGGCCGTGGGACGCCACCTGGTCGAGTTCGTCGCGGCAGATCTTGAGGACGTCCTGCACCTGGCTCGGGCGGCAGCCGGCGTAGACGCCGAACAGCCCGCAGTCGGCGAAGCCCGAGGTGTACGAGTACACGCTGTAGGCCAGCCCGCGCTTCTCGCGGACCTCCTGGAAGAGGCGCGAGCTCATGCCGCCGCCCAGGGCGGTGTTCAGCACACCCATCGCCCAGCGCCGGTCGTCGTTGCGCGACATGCCCGGCATCCCGAGGATCACATGGGCCTGCTCGGTCTTGCGGTTGAGCAGTTCGACGCGTCCGGCGGTGCGGACGGTGCGGGAGCCGGAGCGCGGCGCGACCGGGACGGCGTCCGTCCGCTCCAGGGCCCCGGCCTGCTCGAAGGCACGGCGGACCAGGCGGACGACCTTGGCGTGGTCGATGTTGCCCGCGGCCGTGACGACGAGGTGGGTGGGGTCGTAGTGCTTCTTGTAGAAGCGGCGGATGCGCTCGGGGGTGAGGGCGTTGACGGTGTCGACGGTGCCCAGGACCGGGCGGCCCAGCGGGGTGTCGCCGAGCATGGTGTGCGCGAACAGGTCGTGCACGCAGTCGCCCGGGTCGTCCTCGGTCATCGCGATCTCTTCGAGGATGACCCCGCGCTCGGCGTCCACGTCCTCGGCCTCGACCAGCGAGCCGGTCAGCATGTCGCACACCACGTCGATGGCGAGCGGCAGATCGGTGTCCAGCACCCGCGCGTAGTAGCAGGTGTACTCCTTCGCGGTGAAGGCGTTCATCTCGCCGCCGACCTCGTCGACGGCCGCGGAGATGTCCAGCGCGCTGCGCCGCTCGGTGCCCTTGAAGAGCAGGTGCTCCAGGTAGTGGGTGGCGCCGTTGAGCGACGGGGTCTCGTCGCGGGAGCCGACGTGCGCCCAGATGCCGAAGGTGACGGAGCGGACCGCCGGCAGCGTCTCGGTGACGACCCGCAGCCCCCCGGGGAGGGTGGTCCGGCGGACCGTGCCGGCGCCCGCGGTGCCCTTGAGAAGCGTTTGGGTACGGGCGACGGCCCGCCCCTCCGAAGAGGTGCGGGCCGTCGTCGTGTGCGTACGGGACGTCACTTGGCGGCGTCGTCCTTCTCGTCCGCGGCCTTGTCCTCGTCCTCGATCACGGGGATGAGGGAGAGCTTGCCGCGCTGGTCGATCTCGGCGATCTCGACCTGGACCTTGGCGCCCACCGCGAGCACGTCCTCGACGTTCTCCACGCGCTTGCCACCGGCGAGCTTGCGGATCTGCGAGATGTGCAGCAGGCCGTCCTTGCCCGGGAGCAGGGAGACGAACGCACCGAAGGTGGTGGTCTTGACGACCGTGCCCAGGTAGCGCTCGCCGACCTCCGGCATGGTCGGGTTGGCGATGCCGTTGATCGTGGCGCGGGCGGCCTCGGCGGCCGGGCCGTCGGCGGCACCGATGTAGATGGTGCCGTCGTCCTCGATCGTGATGTCGGCGCCGGTGTCCTCCTGGATCTGGTTGATCATCTTGCCCTTGGGGCCGATGACCTCGCCGATCTTGTCCACGGGGATCTTGACGGTGATGATCCGCGGGGCGTTCGGGGACATCTCGTCCGGGACGTCGATGGCCTCGTTCATGACGTCCAGGATGTGCAGACGCGCGTCACGGGCCTGCTTCAGCGCGGCGGCCAGGACCGAGGCGGGGATGCCGTCGAGCTTGGTGTCGAGCTGCAGCGCGGTCACGAACTGCTTGGTGCCGGCGACCTTGAAGTCCATGTCACCGAAGGCGTCCTCCGCACCGAGGATGTCGGTGAGGGCGACGTAGTGGGTCTGGCCGTCGATCTCCTGGGAGATCAGGCCCATGGCGATACCGGCGACCGGGGCCTTGAGGGGCACACCGGCGTTCAGCAGCGACATGGTCGAGGCGCAGACCGAGCCCATGGACGTCGAGCCGTTGGAGCCCAGCGCCTCGGAGACCTGGCGGATCGCGTAGGGGAACTCCTCGCGGGTCGGCAGCACCGGCACGATGGCGCGCTCGGCGAGCGCGCCGTGGCCGATCTCGCGGCGCTTGGGGGCGCCCACGCGGCCGGTCTCACCGACGGAGTACGGCGGGAAGTTGTAGTTGTGCATGTAGCGCTTGCGGGTCACCGGGGAGAGGGTGTCCAGCTGCTGCTCCATGCGGAGCATGTTGAGGGTGGTGACGCCCAGGATCTGGGTCTCGCCACGCTCGAACAGGGCGGAACCGTGCACCCGCGGGATGGCCTCGACCTCGGCGGCGAGCGTACGGATGTCCGTGACGCCGCGGCCGTCGATGCGCTTCTTCTCCTTGATGACGCGCTCGCGGACCAGGCTCTTGGTCAGCGAACGGTACGCGGCGGAGATCTCCTTCTCGCGGCCCTCGAACTGCGGGAGCAGCTTCTCGGCGGCGACGGCCTTGACGCGGTCCAGCTCGGCCTCGCGCTCCTGCTTGCCGGCGATGGTCAGCGCCTGGGAGAGCTCGTCCTTGACCGCGGCGGTGAGCGCCTCCAGGACGTCGTCCTGGTAGTCGAGGAAGACCGGGAACTCGCCGACGGGCTTGGCGGCCTTGGCGGCGAGGTCCGACTGGGCCTTGCACAGGACCTTGATGAAGGGCTTGGCGGCCTCGAGACCGGCGGCGACGACCTCTTCGGTCGGGGCCTCGGCGCCGTCCTTGACCAGCTGGATGGTCTTCTCGGTGGCCTCGGCCTCGACCATCATGATCGCGACGTCGCCGTCCGGGAGGACGCGGCCGGCCACGACCATGTCGAAGACGGCGTCCTCGAGCTCGGTGTGGGTCGGGAACGCCACCCACTGGCCGTTGATCAGGGCGACACGGGTGCCGCCGACCGGGCCGGAGAAGGGCAGGCCGGCGAGCTGCGTGGAGCAGGAGGCGGCGTTGATGGCGACCACGTCGTAGAGGTGGTCGGGGTTGAGCGCCATGACCGTCTCGACGATCTGGATCTCGTTGCGCAGGCCCTTCTTGAAGGAGGGGCGCAGCGGCCGGTCGATCAGCCGGCAGGTGAGGATCGCGTCCTCGGAGGGACGGCCCTCACGACGGAAGAAGGAGCCGGGGATCTTCCCGGCCGCGTACATCCGCTCCTCGACGTCGACGGTCAGCGGGAAGAAGTCCAGCTGGTCCTTCGGCGTCTTGGAAGCGGAGGTGGCCGACAGCACCATGGTGTCGTCGTCCAGGTACGCCACGGCGGAACCGGCGGCCTGCTTGGCCAGGCGGCCCGTCTCGAAGCGGATGGTGCGGGTGCCGAAGGAACCGTTGTCGATCACGGCCTCGGCGTAGTGGGTCTCGTTCTCCACCAGGAATATCTCCTCGTCTGCGTCTGCGGCCCGTATGGCCGCAGACCGTCTTCGGTGGAGCGCCGGTGCGGGCCGGTCTTCGATCGAAGCACCCGGAGTGATGACACGTGGTGTGCACGGATCGTCCGGGGGCCACTACCGAGGACCGGCGGCCAGGAGGCGCTCCTACCGCGTTCACTTTTGCGATATGGCACCAGACTACAAAGCTTCCGTCCACCATGAGACGGCACGAGTGTCCGGTGCGTATGGCAAAGGGAGCGGCTCCCGGTAGGAACCGCTCCCTCTACGGCGTCTTACTTGGCGCCCGCCGCGCCGCGGCGGATGCCCAGGCGCTCGACCAGCGCACGGAAGCGCGTGATGTCCTTCTTCGCCAGGTACTGCAGCAGGCGGCGGCGCTGGCCGACGAGCAGCAGCAGACCACGGCGGGAGTGGTGGTCGTGCTTGTGGGTCTTGAGGTGCTCGGTCAGGTCCGAGATGCGGCGGGAGAGCATCGCGACCTGGACCTCGGGGGAGCCGGTGTCACCCTCCTTGGTGGCGAACTCGGCCATGATCTGCTTCTTCGTAGCGGCGTCGAGCGACACGCGGTACTCCTCAGGGTTCCGGCCGGTGAGCGTCCCTGGTTGACATCACAGGGAATCTTGGATGACTCGTCCGGGCCGTCACACAGCGTACCAGCTGAAAACGGCCCCCCGACCGGGTGGTCGGGGGGCCGCGGAACAGGCGGGTGGGCGGGTGCCTCAGTTGCCGGTGAGGCCGCGCACCTTGCCGTACACCTCCAGGACCGCCAGGCACAGCGGCACCAGGGACAGCAGGATCAGTCCGTCGAAGATGTCGAAGATCCGGCCCCAGAAGGGGGTGACGCCCTTCTGCGGGACGACCAGGCCGACGCCGACCAGGAGGGCGGCGCCCGCGGCGATGCTGCCGGAGAACCAGACGGTACGGATGTTCAGCGGGCCGGAGTCCTGGAAGCGGAGCAGATCGACGAAGATCTCCGTCGGCGGGTTCAGCGCGATGCCCAGGATGAGCAGGACGATCGTGAGGATGCCCGCGATGGTCAGGCAGGCGACCTGCGCGGTGTAGTCGAACAGCCGGGCGCGGAGCATGATCGTGATGCCGGCGGCCAGCGCCAGCAGCTGGGCCCACATGTTGTCCGAGAAGCCCAGGACCACACCGGCCGAGCCGACGGTCAGGGCGGCGCAGCCGGCGACGAGGCCGAGCAGCAGCTCGTGCCCGCGCTTGGCCTGGTTGCCGATCTTGACGAAGTCGACGGACTCGGTCTCGCTGCCGCTGTCGTAGGAGCCCTTGGCGATCTGGTCGGGCGACTTGTAGCCGATGGGCAGCCGGGCGAAGCGGGCGGAGAGGCCGGGCAGCCAGGCGACCAGGGCGATGGAGACGACGGCGGTGACGGCGGCGACCTCGCGGGGCGCGGCGTCGGTGAGGATCGCGGCGAACACCGCGAGGGTCCCCATGGCGGCCAGGAACGCGGCCGCGACGAAGGGGGCGTCACCGCGCGGCAGCAGGACCACCAGCAGGACGGCGGCGATGAGTACGGTCACACAGCCGACGAGGAGGTGCAGCCGGCCGGGGCCGGAGCCCGCCTCGACGGGGAAGATGCCGGAGCCGGCGAGCAGCAGGTGCGGGAGCGAGGCCAGGCCCAGCGCGATGGAGGAACCGTGGTCGTCGTAGACGCGGGCGCGGACGCCGGCCAGCGCGACCAGCACGATGCCGACGACACCAGCGATGATGCCGGGCAGGCGGTGCATGTCGCGGTCGGCGGGGTTCGAGAACCACAGGGCGAACGCCATCATCACGAGCAGCAGCACACCCGCGGTGAGGCCGACGACCCGCATGAGGTCGTCGCTCCAGCGGCTGCGGTTGCGCTTGACGGCGGAGGCGACGGCGTCGGAGACGTCGTCGAAGACCGGGAGCGGCAGCGATTCGGCGAACGGCTTCAGAAGAAGGAGGTCCCCGTCGAGGATCTGCTGCTGGGCGAGCGACTGTCCGGCGTCGAGAACCGTGCCGTCGCGGCGTACTAGGTGATAGCCGGTCGGTGCGCCCTCCGCCTGCGACTGACCGGAGAGCCGCAGGATCTCCGGGTAAATGTCGACGAGTGCGACGTCCTCCGGCAGAGCCACGTCAATCCGTGCATCCGGCGCGGCGACTGTGACCCGGCAAAAGCCGGTGCCAGTACTCGTGCTCACCTGGCGGTTCCCCCTATCCGTTGGGCGTTTTGTCGCTTCACGCGCCGTATATATAGAGCCGTCACTACGGGGCTGCGGCACGCTCGCGAGGCGTCAGCGTACCGTCCAATTCAGCGGCTGCCCCACCCACCCCGAGACTTGACGGTTGACAGTAGGATCAACGCCTGCGTCGGGCCACGTACTTGGCTCGGGGGACCGTCGAATCCAACGGGGGCGGTCCGAGACTGCGAGATGCATGAAGGACTGATGCCTCGGTGAGCGTTGTCATTGTCAAGCGCCCGCCCCGCGCGCTGCCACCTGAAGTCCCCTCGGAGGAGGTGACACTCGAGGCGCCTCCGGAGCTTCCGCGTGAGGGCGAATCAGAGAACATGCTGATGACCCTTATGCCCATGATGGGTATGGCGTCTTCGGCGGGATTCTTGTTCATGGGCAACCAGCCGTTCATGAAAATCATGGGCGGCTTTATGGTGGCGTCCACCCTGGCAATGGCGATCGTGCAGATCGTCAAAGCCCGGCAAGGGCCTTCCGGGCAAATGCTCCAAGAGCGCCAGGATTACCTCAAGTACCTGACGCAGAAGCGGAAAGAAGTACGGCGTACCGCGCGCAAGCAGCGCGACGCGCAGTTGTTCACCCACCCCGACCCGAGCCAGTTGTGGTCGATCGTGGCCGAGGGCAAACGCGTGTGGGAGCGCCGGGCGACCGATCCGGACTTCGGGCAGGTACGACTGGGACTGGGGCCGCAGCAGTTGGCCACTCCCCTGCGGGCCCCGGAGACGGCTCCGGTCGACGAGCTGGAGCCGCTGACCGCGCATGCGATGAAGGAATTCCTCGACAAGCACGGCCAATTGGACAACCTGCCGCTGGCCGTGTCGCTGCGCGCCTTCTACCACCTGACCGTCTCCGGTGACCCGGACACGGTCTACGGCGCCTCGCGCGCCATCGTCGCGCAGCTGTGCACCCTGCACTCGCCCGAGGACCTGGTGGTGGCCGTCGTCGCCGCGCCCGGTGCGCAGGCCGAGTGGGAGTGGACCAAGTGGCTGCCGCAGGTGCAGGACAAGTCCACGGACGGCGCCGGGTCGCGCCGGCTGGTGGTCGGCGACCTCGGTGAGATCGAGGAGCTGCTGGCGGACGAGCTGGAGGGCCGCGGGCGGTTCAACCCGCAGGGCACTCCGGTGACCGACACCCCGCATGTGGTGCTCGTGCTGGACGGCGGCGAGGTGCCGATGGACTCGGTGATCGCCGGGGCCGAGGGCCTCCAGGGCGTCACCATCCTGGAGGTCGTGCCGGGCGATCTGGACGAGATCCGCGGCGGTCTGGCCGTGCAGGTGTGGCCGGGCAAGCTGGTGCTGGAGTCGGCCAGCGGCGCGGTCTACCACGGTGTCTGCGACACCCTGTCGATCCCCGAGGCGGAGGCGCTGGCACGTCAGCTGGCCCCGCTGCGGGCGGGGTCCGGCGCGGACGGCGAGGAGCCACTGCTGTCGAACCTGGACTTCACCGACCTGATGAACATCGGTGACGCCGGTTCCGTCGATGTGTCGCGCACCTGGCGGCCGCGCACGCTGCACGAGCGGCTGCGGGTGCCGATCGGTGTCGACAAGGACGGCCAGCCCGTCATGCTCGACATCAAGGAGGCCTCGCAGGAGGGCATGGGCCCGCACGGCCTGTGTGTCGGTGCGACCGGTTCCGGTAAGTCCGAGGTGCTGCGCACCCTGGTGCTCGCGCTCGCGGTCACCCACTCCTCGGAGACCCTGAACTTCATCCTCGCGGACTTCAAGGGCGGCGCCACCTTCACCGGTATGTCGGAGATGCCGCACGTCGCGGCCGTCATCACCAACCTCGGTGAGGACGTCACCCTGATCGACCGCATGCGCGACTCGATCACCGGTGAACTCCAGCGCCGTCAGGAGCTGCTGCGCTCCGCGGGCAACTACGCCAACATCACCGACTACGAGAAGGCGCGTGCCGCGGGCGCCCCGCTGGACCCGCTGCCCTCGCTGGTGATGGTGCTCGACGAGTTCTCCGAGCTGCTGACCGCCAAGCCCGACTTCATCGACATGTTCATCCAGATCGGCCGTATCGGCCGGTCGATGGGTGTGCACATGCTGCTCGCCTCGCAGCGCCTGGAAGAGGGCAAGCTGCGCGGTCTGGACACCTTCCTCTCCTACCGGCTGGGCCTGCGGACCTTCTCCGCGGCCGAGTCGCGGACCGCGATCGGTGTGCCGGACGCCTACCACCTGCCGAACGTCCCCGGTTCCGGCATCCTCAAGTACGACACCGAGACGATGGTCCAGTTCAAGGCCGCGTACGTCTCGGGCCCGTACCGCGGACCCGGTGCCGGCGGCGGCCCCGGCGGCAGCCGGACGAACCGGCTGCCGGTGCCGTTCACGGCGGCCCCGGTCGTCGAGCAGATCATCGAGGACCCCACGCCGGTCGAGCCGGTCGAGCCGGAGCAGGACGACGCGCTGGCCGACACCGTGCTCGATGTCATCGTCCAGCGCATGCAGGGCCAGGGCCCGCCGGCGCACCAGGTGTGGCTGCCGCCGCTGGACGAGCCCCCCACGGTCAACCAGCTGCTGCCGACGCTCGCGGTCACGCCCGAACGGGGTGTGCACGCACCGGAGTACACCGCGCTCGGCAAGCTCGTGGTGCCGGTGGCGCTGGTGGACAAGCCGTTCGAGCAGCGGCGTGACGTGATGTACCTGGACTTCTCCGCCGGCGCCGGTCACGGCCTGGTCGTGGGTGGTCCGCAGTCCGGCAAGTCCACGCTGATCCGGGCCGCCATCGCCTCGTTCGCGCTCACCCACACCCCGTCCGAGGTGCAGTTCTACTGCCTCGACTTCGGCGGCGGCGGCATGCTGACCATGGAGGGCCTGCCGCACGTCGGCGGCGTCGCCTCGCGTCTGGACGCGGAGAAGGTGCGCCGTACGGTCTCCGAGGTCGTCGGCATCCTCAACGAACGCGAGGAGTTCTTCCGGGCGAACAACATCGACTCGATCGGCACCTACCGCCAGCGGCGGGCCTCGGGCGCCTACCCCGACCAGAAGTGGGGCGACGTCTTCCTGGTCATCGACGGCTGGGCGACGTTCAAGACCGACTACGAGCAGATGGACCCGGTGATCCTGGACATCGCCGCCCGTGGTCTCGGTTTCGGTGTCCACCTGATCATCGCCGGTGCGCGCTACACCGAGGTGCGGCCCGCGCTGCGCGACCAGCTCCTCAACCGCGTCGAGCTGCGCCTGGGCGACCCGATGGAGTCGGAGTTCGACCGCAAGCGCGCGGAGAACGTGCCGATGGGCAAGCCCGGTCGCGGTATGTCCCCCGAGAAGCTCGACTTCCTGGCGGCGCTGCCGCGGCTGGACGGGATGAGCGACCCGGAGACGCTCAGCGACGGCATCGCGAACCTGGTGTCGACGGTCAGCGAGCACTGGCAGGGCGAGCCCGCCCCCGCGGTGCGGATGCTGCCGACGATGCTGCACGTCAACGAGCTGCCCAAGGGCAACGACTACCCCGAGCACGGCATCGCGATCGGCGTCGACGAGACCACGCTGTCCCCGGCGTTCATCGACTTCGAGACCGACCCGCTGCTGGTCATCTACGGCGAGAGCGAGTCGGGCAAGTCGTCGCTGCTGCGTCTGCTGGCCAAGCAGATCGCCGAGCGGTACCCGTCCGACAAGGCGCTCATGGTGGTCTCCGACTACCGTCGTGCCCTGCTCGGCGAGATCCCCGAGAGCCACATGTACAAGTACTGTGCAGCGGGGCCGCAGTTGCAGGAGGTCATCACCGGTCTGGCCGGTTCGCTGGGCCGCCGGATGCCGGGCCCGGACGTCACGCCGGAGCAGCTGCGCAACCGCAGCTGGTACGACCTGCCGGACGCGTTCGTGATCGTGGACGACTACGACCTGGTGGCGACCAGCAGCGGCAACCCGCTGCAGCCGCTGCTGGAGTACCTGCCGTTCGCCCGTGACCTGGGTCTGCGCCTGATCATCGCGCGCAGCTCCTCGGGCGCCGGACGTTCCTCGTTCGAGCCGGTGATGCAGCGGACCAAGGAGCTCGGTGCGCAGGGTCTGATCCTGTCCGCCGACCCGGCCGAGGGCCCGCTGATGGGCAACATCAAGGGCCAGAGCCTGACGCCGGGACGGGCCACGTTCATCACGCGCAAGCGCGGTGCGCAGCTGGTCCAGACGGGCTGGCTGCCGGCGAACAGCGGCTGACCGGACCGCACCACGGCAACGGCGGTGGGGCGTCCCTCTTCGGAGGGGCGCCCCACCGCCGTTTCGTGCGCGGGCCCGGCGCGTCCGTGCGCGGTGCCGGGCCGTGCGTCAGCCGAAGGCCCCGTGCTGGGTGGCGTCGGGGCCGGACCGGCCGGGAGCCTCGCCGCCGGCGGGCGCGGTGTCCTTGCCCCCGGGAGCGTCGGCCGCGCGGGCCGGGGCCGTGGGCGCGGCGGCAGACCCGTGGGGCGGGGCGGCCGCTGTCTTCTTCCGCGGCCCCGACGTCGGTTCGCGCTCGGGGCCCGGGTCCGGCTCCGTGCCGGGCGGCCGGCTCCGTACGCCCTTGGCGATGCCCTCGCCGCCCCGGGTCCTGGCCCCGCCGTCCTGCGCCGGGCCGAACGGGTCGGGCCCCTGCACCGCCGTGGAGGTGTCCCACTCGTGCCGTACGGGCGGCCGCCCGCCCTGGCCGCCCCCGCCGCCGCGCTTGCCGAAGGCGCCGCCGAGGCCGCCGGCGAGCTGGCCGAGTGCCATGAAGCCGTAAGCGATCTCGGGTCCGGACGACGACTGCGCGCCGTCGCCGGAGCGGTCCGCCGGCGGGGTGTCGTGGTCGGTGTCGTCCGTGTCGCCGGCGGGCCGTGCGGCGGCGGTCTCCAGGTCGGCGGCGGCGAGTTCGAAGACCGGCAGCGAGTCGTCGACGGACCGCTTGAGGCGGTGCCACTCCCCCGCGAACGCCTCACCGGCCGGGCCCTGCCAGTTGGCCGCGGCGGCGGTGCCGACGTGCCGGTCCAGATCACGGACGAGGCCGTCGAGGTGCCTGCCCATCTCCCGCCAGCCGGCCGCCGCCTCGTGCAGGGCCTGCGGATTGCCTCGCTCGCTCACTTGACGCTCCGCATCATCTCGGTCAGCTCTTCCTCGGCCGCCTCCGTATGGGCGACGGTCTCCTTGATCCCTCCGCCGACCTCGGCGAGACGCTGCTGCAGCTGGACGAGGGCCTGCTCGGCCTGCTCGTACAGCTCGCGGTAGGGCCGGGCCGCCGCGTCGCTGCCGAATCCGTCCCGGAGGGCCTCGGCGTCCGCCCGCCGCCGGAATGCCGCGAGCTGCCGGCTCAGTTCTTCCGCACGTATCTCGAAGGTCGCACCGAGCTTGTGCAACTCCTCGGTACTGAGCCGGACTTCATCGGACATCATTTCTCCCCGAATTGCATGACAGCTACCTGCCGACATCACTTCAGGTCTAGCACACCCGCAATAGGCCCGAAGCCCTCTGCGGAGCGGGCGCGGGGCGCACCGCGGAATTCGCCATGGCGCAATATCCGGCAATACCGACAACCCCCGCCTTGACGCCCCGTTCACACCCGTCATTAGACTCATGACGCCGGTGCCGCACAAGCGGCCCTGTGCCATCACGTTCCAGGGGGCAGACATGAACAATGAGCGGCAGATCCAGGACGAGGACCTGATGGACGTCGCCCAGGATCCCGAGCAGGCGCACCGGCTGCGCAAGGCGCTGAAGGTCCTGGCGGACAACCCCAACGTCGGCGGCAAGCTGCAGGAGATGGCCCAGGAGGTGCTCTCCGGGCGGATCGGCATGAAGGACGCGATCGAGACGCCGCGGTACATGGACGCGCTGGGCGACCGGATGAACGAGATCCGGCGGGCCGCGGAGAACCAGACCATGGCCGAGCGCGAGGAGTCCCGCGAGAAGTTCGCCGCCTGGCAGAAGGAGCAGGAGGCGAAGGAGGACGAGGAGCGCGCCGAGCGCGACGGCCCCTCCGGCAGCATCGTGACCGGCCCGCGGCGCGGCGGCCGGGGCGGCGGACACCGGGGCTGACCGGGTCTCCCTTTTCCCCTCTCGCCGAAATCCGTTCAAACACGACGGAAAGCGGTTACGGAAGAAAGCAGATCGACCGCCGGATCATGCGGACGAACCTGCTTTCTTTCCGCACACGGTGATCTCGTTTTCTCCACATCGGGCCCGGGGGCAACTCGGTTCACGCCCGCCCCGCCCGCCTTCCGGCAGGACCCCCCGCAGACCGGTCCCGGCCTGCGTGTTCCAGTTCCGGCACAGCCCACCCCGCGCAGCCCTGCGCACGCGGTACGGATCATAGGATCGAGCCGGACACGCAGGAATCCACAAAGGTGGAGGCGGGATTGATGGGGGACGAGGAAGCCATGAGCGCCTCAGGCGAAGGAAAAGCCGTGGCAGCCGGATACGCACCACATCCGTACATCGGCGGTCGCACCGCCGTGCTCCGCGCACTCGCGGCCTGGCGCATGCGCTGGCCCGGCGCACCGCGCGTCATCGTGCTCACCGGCAACCCGGGCAGCGGGCGATCGCGCCTGGTCACGGGCTTCTTGATGATGTGCGACCCCGGCTACCGCAAGCAGTTGCCGCTGGACGACCTGGACCCGGCGACGGTGCCCCCGGACCTCCCCGCACCCGCCGTACCGAGCCCCGCGGGGCGCACCGCGGCACAGCTGTTGTGGATGATCTCCGATCATTTCGGACTGGACGCCGGGCGCGGCGATGACATCTTCACCGAACTCGCCGCTCGTGAAGAGCCGGTGACTCTCGTGGTGCCGGATGTGGACCGGGCCGGTCCGGTACGCACCGCGGACGAGCCGACCCGCGTCGTCCGGGACGTGCTCAGGCCGCTCGCCGCCACCGAAACGGTTCAGCTGCTCGCCGAGGTGCCGCGCGAACTGGCCGCGGAGCTGGCCGAGGCACTGCCGTCCGGCCAGGTGCAGATCATCGACCTGGACGCGGCCGAGTGGGCCGACCCCAAGGGCCTGGTGCTGCACGCCGAGACCGCGCTCACCCCCGAGGCGGGGGCGCCGGAGCTCCCGTTCACCACCGACCCGTCGGCGCGCCGGGCGCTCGCCGAGGCCCTCGCGGCCCGCGCGGACGGCAACCGGCTCACCGTCCAGCTCGCCGTGCAGTCGCTGCTCCTGCAGCCCGAGGGCTTCGATCCGGCGGACGCGTCCCTGCTGCCCGGCAGCGTCGGCGAGGCGCTCGACCTGCACGCCCGCCGGCTGGGCGCCGATCCGCGGACCCTGCGGCTGATGCTGGCGCCGCTGGCGCTGGCGGAGGGCGAGGGGCTGCCGGTCCAGCTGTGGGGCGCGCTGGCGAGCGCGGTCGCCGGCCGGGACATGAGCCAGGACCTCGCCGACGGCATGCTGCTGGCCGCGCCGTTCCTCCAGCCGGTCGAGCCGTCGCGGGACGGGGACGGCGACGGGGATGGGGACAGGAACGGTCCCGGTGCCGGTGCCGGTGCCGGCAGTGACCGTACGCTGCTGCGCCTGATGCACCCCGGGCTCGCCGAGGAGATCCGCTCCGGCCTGCCGGACGTCCGCGACGCCCAGACCAGGATCGCCATGGCGCTGCTGGAAGCAGTGCCCCAGCAGGACTGGTCCCGGGCCGATCCGTACGTCCGCGACCATCTGGCGGCGCACACCCTCGACGCCGGCCTGCTCCCCCAGCTCCTCACCGACCCCGGCCTGTTCGCCCACGCGGACCCGGTGACGATGCGGGCCGCCATCGAGGCCGTACCGCTGGAGCAGCTGGGCGCACCGGCCCGTACGTACCTGCGCACCGCCCCGCTGCTCACCCGCTCCGAGGCTCCCGCCGAACTGCGGGCGGCGTTCTTGGAGTCCGCGTTCGTCGAGGACGGCCTGGTGCCCTACGCGGAGGCGCTGCACACGCTCGGCCTCCGCCTGCCGTGGCGCACGCTGTGGAGCGTGCCGCTGGTCGGCGTCCGTGCGGTGACGACGGGGACCCTGCCGCCGCAGGACGGGGAGAGCGGGGACGGCGCTGCGGCGGAGGCGGCCGGGGGCCCGGGCGGCCCCACGGCGGACGCGGCCGGGAGCCCGGGCGGGACGTCGGCACAGGAAGACGGAAACCCGGGCGCGACACCGGCCGGCTCCGCCGCCCCGGCACCGGCTTCCGGCACTGCCGCGCCCCGCCCCGTGGCCGCCTTCGTCGTCCCCGAGGGAACCCCCGGTTCCCGTACGGTGCCCGGCCAGGACGGCGCCGCACCCGAGGCGGGCGGACGGGCCCTGCTGGTCCACGATCTGCTGCGCCCCGGGTACCTCGACGCCGATCCGGCGCAGGTGCAACTGCCCTCCGCACAGGCCCAGGAGGCCGCGCCGTTCGGGCTCAGCCGCGGCGCCGACTACCTGCGGGTCTGGGCCCGCGCGAGCGAGGAAGTGGTGGCCGCGCTGGTCTCCGACACCCCGTTCACCGGCGCCGACCTCTCCCCGGACGGTGTGCTGGTCGTCGCCACCGCGCGCGGTGTGACCGCCCGGCAGATCCTCGCCGCGGCTCCCGCCCCCGCCGTGCCGGCCCCCACCGTGCCGGCCCAGCGCACCGGCACCGCCGACTCCGCTTCGTCCGACGGCCTCGAAGGAGACCCCTCGTGATCACCCAGGCGCAGGCCCAGGCCACCGCCGCCCGCTGGCTCAACCCCGAGGGCCATCAGGGCCCGCCGCGGGACGTGGCCATGCAGGAGTTCGACCTCGGCTGGGTGGTGTGGGCCGTACCGCCGCCCCCGGAGGCCGACCCGCGGACGGGGCAGCGGCGCCCGCCCGCCGAGGTCGGCGCCGCCTGCGGAGTCGTCGACCGGGCGTCCGGCGAGCTGACGGTGTGGCCGTCGGTACCGGTCGACGAGGTCGTCCGGATGTACCGCCAGAAGCACGGCGCCGCAGCGGCCCCCTCGACGCCCGAGGAGCGCCCGGTCACCGGCCCCGGCAACACCGCCGTCGCGACCTACCCTGACCCGTCGACCGGCGAGGAGACCAGCCTCGCCCGGGTCTCGGCGCCCGGAGCCCCGCCCGCCGAGTACCAGCTCCTCGACGAGCTGCGGCGGCTGGGCGTGGACCCCGCGGACGTCCGTGCCGTCCACACCGACCTGCGCTCCGCCCTGCTGCCCGGCGGCTACCCCGGCGACTTCATCCTCCGCACGTTCACCAACGCCACGTTCTCCTGCACCGAGGGCTACGGCATGCGCCCCGAGGAGCGCGCCGAGGGCGTCGCCGGGCTGGTGCGGCAGGTCGAGATGATGCACCAGCTGGCGGGCCGGCAGGCACCGCCGCGGCCGCACCGGCTGCCGGTGCCGCACCACGTCGAGGCCGCGCCGCAGATGCGGGACGTGGCCCTCGGCAAGCACCTCGTGGAGGTCTTCGGCCCCCAGGGCGTATGCCGTCCGGACGCCGACGACCTCGCCACCACCCAGCTCCCCGAGGCCACGAGGAACACCCTGGTCTGGGCCGGACTGCCCGCCCAGGTCCCGTACTTCTTCACCGCCGACCGCCCCGACGCCCTGCCGGCCGGCGGCCTGTTCACGGACGTGGCGACCCACCTGCGGGAAACCGGCACCCAGGCGGGCGAGGAGACGCTGACGACCCTCGCCGGCTACGTCCGGCTCGGCACCGACGGCCTCTACACGCTCGCCGTCCAGTGCACCGCGGCGGAACAGAACCAGAACCTCATCGGCACCGTCTGGGCCGTCCAGCCGTCCTCGGGCGGCGGCCGCTTCGTCAACCGCTCCGTCTCCGCCTACCTGCGCTCCCTCGCCCTGCTGGTCACCACCCGCGCCCGGATGCGGGGCATGGACCCGTACGCGGCCGGCACGGCGGTCGCCACCTTCCAGGAACAGCTCGCGGCCATCGACTCCTGGTCACTGGACGACGACAGCAACTGGTGGTCCCTGGTCGTCGAGCAGATGTGGCATGGGCTGTTCTGAGGGGCGGGGGGCTGCTGAGGGGGCTGAGGGTTCTTTGGGGGCTTGGGGGCTTTAGGTGCTTGACACCTGGGAACTTGAGGTCTCGCGGTCCTGGGGCTCTCAGCGCCTTGACGGAACTTGAGGGCCCCATCGGTGTCTTGGGGCCTTGGGGGTTCAGCACCTCGAGGGAACTTGAAGGTTCCTTCGGCGTCTTGGGGACTTGAGGGCCTTGAGGGTCTTCGTGATCGAGGGTCCTCAGAGCCCTCGCGGGCTTCGGAGGTGTGGGCGCCTGAGGTCTTTCGGTGCTTGGGGGTCTCCGGGCCTTCGGGGGCTCTGGAGAGCGCGCTCCTCGCTGGGGAGTGCGCTGAAACGAGGGAACCGAGGAACAGGGGAACTCACGAATCAGGAAGCCGGGAACCAGGAGGCCAGGGGCTGTCGGCTCCGAGGTCAGTGCCCCTCCCCTTCAGGGCAACAACAACCAGTCCGCGGCCAGTGCGGCCGCCAGGCCAATGGCCAGCAACCAGGTGCCGAGCCGGGTTCGCCCGTGCCGGCTGAGTTCGATCACCACACCACAGAGCACCAGCGCGGCCCCGTACACCCCGACCACCAGCACCGACGTACGCGACGCCAGGCGCACCACGAGCACCCCCGCCATCGCGGCCATCAACACCGAGGCCAGCACGATGCGTATTCGCCTGGCCTGACGAGGCGTCAGCCCCACTCGACTCTCGACCAGGGGCTCTTCATCGCCGACTACGTCCATGAGCGGGAATGCTACGGGACGAGTGATCGCCAAGACCCCCCACTCCCCCGAAAAGCCAACCGCACTCAGATCAGAGCCGGTTCGTCCCGGCTACACCAAAGCCCCGCACCCACGGGGCCCGGAGCACGAATGCCCCGGGCCCCATCCCATCAGCCGCACCTCGTCCGCTACTACTGCCCTGGCGGCGGCTGCACAGGCGGCGCCGACGGGTACGCCCCAGAAGCCCCGTACTGCTGATAGGCCCCGGGCTGCTGGTATGCCCCTTGCTGCGGATACGGCCCGGCCTGGTGATACGGCGCAGGCTGCTGGTACGGGCCCGGTTGCTGGTAGGGACCCGGCTGCTGCGGTGCGAACCCAGGACCACCAGGACTACCGAAGCCGCCAGGGGGCGGGCCATTGCGGTCGTTCTTCTTCTGACGGACCACCACGATGACGATGATCGCGACAACTACGAGGACGCCAACCGCAATGCTCACGATGACAACGGGGCTGAGCCCGCTGTCCGCCTGCTCGCTTTCCTGGTCGCCGGCAGCACTCGGTGCGCCGGGAGCCGTCTCTCCGCCGGCCCTGGGAGCGGACTCCTCCTTAGGGGTCTTCAGCGGACCGTTCTTGGAACCAGGCGGGAGATCCTTCGTCAGTGCGCTGAAGGGCTTGATGAATCCATAACCGTAGTGCGGATCCGGGAGCTTCATTCCGGCCTCGCCCGGCGGCAGACCAGCCGTCTTCACCATTCGGTTGGCAATCTGACCGGCAGAAAGGTCGGGGAACTTAGCGCGGAGGAGGGCTGCAGCGCCCGAGACGTAGGCCGCTGAGTCAGAGGTGCCATTGGCCAGCCGGTACGGCTTCGATGCGGCCGCAGACCGGATTCGCGTACCTGGCGCCGTCAGCATTGTCTGGCGTCCATAATTGGACTCTTCCCATACCTGACCAGAGTTGTCGACAGCACCAACGGCAACTACCCCCGGGAAGGAGGTCAATTGGTCAAGCCCGCCGACTCCGTCGTTACCTGTTGCAACGACGAGGAAGACATCCTCCTTGACCGCCTTGGACAGGGCCTGCTTATCCTCTGTGGTCAGGGTGGACTGACCGAACGACATGTTGATAACAGACGCGCCATTGTCAACAGCGTAATTCACAGCCTCCGCCAAGCCGCCCGAATTCAGGTCCGAAATTGAGTCATCAGACGGGATGCCCACTGGCAGAATTTTCGCGTCGGGAGCTAGCCCCTTGACCCCTTCGGAGTTGCCCGCACCGTGCCCATGACCAGCAATAATAGAAGCCATGGCCGTGCCGTGGTCCCGTTGCTCCTCATGGTTGGCAGGCCCGCCGTTTTCGACATCCTTTCCCCGAAGTACATTACCCCTCAAGTCAGGGTGATCACTGTTGACAGGATCATCGATCACTGCGACAGTGACGCCCTTTCCTGTGGAAACCTTCCACACACTCTCGGCATCAAATGCCTTCAACGGCCACTGATCATTTCTGATCTGGTCCGCAGAAGCAGTCGGAGCGGCGCCGAAGAGCAATGCTCCCGCCACCACCGCACCACCCACTGCACGCAGCGTCCGCGTGAAGCTCACTCCGTAATTCCCCTCCCTGACAAACTTGGGGCCCGCAACCGTCAGGCTGCGGGCCCCAAGTCACTTCTCCCCATGGCTTGCTGCGCCCTCCGCGTCATCCTGGTGACGCCGACAAGCACTCCAACTGGAGACCTTCAGTCTCACAAGCTCAACGCGAGTTCAGACACACTGCTTGCCTCGACCTCAACGCCCCGGAGGCTGGGTGGGCGGCGCCGGCGGGTAGGCCCCAGGGCCATTGGGCTGCTGCTGATACGGCCCGGGCTGCTGGTACGGTCCCGTCTGCTGATAGGGACCCGGCTGCTGCGGCGCGAACCCAGGACCGCCAGGACCACCGAAGCCTCCAGGACCGCCGGGGGGCGGACCATTGCGGCCGTTCTTCTTCTGCCGGATGACAACAACAACGACGATGATCGCCACCACAACGAGGACACCAACGGCGATACCCACAATGGCACCCATACCAAGGCCGTCTTCCTTCTGACCGCTCGCCTGCTGATCACTACCAGCCGTCGTACCTCCGGTAGCCGCGGACGGATCCGCCTTGGGCGCCTTCAGCGGGCCATTCTTGGAGCCGTCCGGGATATCGGCGGTCAGAGCCTTCAGCGGCTGGATGAAGCCGTATCCGTAATGCGCATCAGGAAGCGAAAGCCCCTTCTGCCCCGGCGGCAGGCCGGCCGACTTCACGAGCCGGTTGGCGATCTGGCCTGCAGAGAGGTCGGGGTACTTCGAGCGCAGGAGAGCCGCGGCGGCCGAGACGTACGCGGTGGCGTCAGACGTGCCATCGGCAAGCCGGTACTGCCCAGGGGTAGCCGATGCAGACGTGATCTCTACGCCTGGGGCTGAGAGCAACAGCTGGTTGCCAGAATTGGACTTCCCCCAAACCTGTCCGGTCTTGTCCACCGCCCCTACGGACAGGACCCCCGGAACAGAGGCAAGGTCGCTGATCTTGCTCGCACCGTCGTTTCCTGCTCCAGCGACGACTAGGACGTCCTTCTTGATGGCGTAAGAAACGGCGAGTTCATCGGATTCGGTGATGCCTGCAGGGTCAATCGACAGGTTGATGACAGAAGCACCGTGATCGACAGCGTACTTGATCCAGTTACTGAGCCCTGTATCGTCCACTCCCGTTCCTACCTCGGGAGTGGCAACGGGAAGGATCTTCGCATCCGGCGCAAGTCCCATAACGCCATCGGCATTTCCGGCACCATGCCCGTGGCCAGCAATGAGTGACGCCATGCCGGTTCCGTGGTTACCTGTTCCCTTGCGGTCACCGCGTCCACCATCGATGAAACTCTTCCCTGGCAGCACATTACCCTTCAGATCAGGGTGACTGCCGTTCACGGGATCATCGATTACTGCGACCGTGACGCCCTTGCCCGTCGATTCCTTCCAGATACTCGCAGCATCAAACGCTTTGAGTGGCCATTGATCTTTCCTGTTCTGATCAGCCAAAGCGGTCGGAGCGGTGCCGAAGAGCAGTGCTCCCGCCACCACCGCGCCGCCCACCGCACGCAGCGTCCGCGTGAAGCTCATGCCGTACACCTCTCCCTAGCGAGGTGAGGCCCGCAGCCCAAGGACTGCGGGCCTCACCTCGATTCCGCCGAGCACTTGACCTGGACCGAGCAGGCCCTACTCGATGACCTTGGGCGCCACATTACGCTCCGGCGTCCAGGTCTCCTCATCTTCTACCAGGTAGTCCGGACGCTGTCCGTTCTCTCCGTTCTTGTCCTTGCCCTTTGCCCCATGAGCACCATGCGCACCGGCCATGCCGGCTGGACGCCGACCGCCTGCTGCGCCACCCGATTGTGTGCCGCCACGGCTGCGGTGCAGGCCCGATCCTCCTTGGGACCCGGCGCCGAGCTTGCCGCCCTTGCCTCCGGCAAGACCGCCCTTTTGCCGTGCCATAGCACCGCCCTTGGCGCCAGCGCCCTTGGCACCACCGGCGCCCTTGGCAGCGCCCGCGGCACCACCCATGCCCGGCATACCGGCACGACCAGCGCCGCGAGCACCTGCTCCGGTCCCGGTGCCGCCGGCACGAGCACCACCGGCACCGCCCATGCCGCCGATCATGCCCGGCGCGCCAGCACCTCCGATGCCCGGTCCGGAGCCTCCGCCGACACTGCCCGAGCCTGCGCCCAATCCCCCGGTGCCCGCGCCGCCGCCGACGCCGCCGCCGCCGAGTCCGCCGCCGCCCGTCCCGATGCCACTGCCTCCAGAGAGGCCGTCAAGTCCGGTCCCGACGTGGGGCGCAGGGGCCGGCTTCGGCACGCTGCCGACTCCACCGTCGATGCCGTGCGGCCGCGGCGGTTCCATGGGCGTCGGGGTTGTGTAACCGCCGCCCTTCATCCCCGGCATCTTCCCCGACGGTGCGCCTGTTTTCGGGGTCGACGGCATGGGGCCAAATGCCCCGATACCCGGGATGGCGCCCCCACCACCGTCGCCGTCATGAGCTGGCGGCTGGATGCGATCGTCATCAATACGGGTGGAGCCCAGGGCCTTCACCCCGCTCCGGTACGTCGTCCCCAACTGCTCCATGTAATGAGCAGCCTGGAGCTGACGCTCCTTCCCCAGCGACAGCTGGGTGCGGTTCTTGTTCATGGCATCCCAGATGCTCATGTTCGGGTTCTGCAGGTCGGCCTTCAGCTGCGAGTCATCGCGTCCGTCGCCGCCGACCATTCCGCCCACCAGGCCTCCGACCAGGGCACCCGCGCCCGGGGCGAGAGTGTTGCCGATCGCTGCGCCCTTGCCGACTCCGGAACTCGCCTTGTCGGAGAGCCAGTCCGCCTTGCTCTCCCAGCCGCTCGGTTCCTGAACGTCGTCGACGAACTTCTGGACGTCCTTCAGGTTCTCGCTGATCTGGTGGAGAACCTCGCCCGTGTTGTGCGGATACAGCGCGAGGTTGGCGAAGTTGTCGCTGATCTTTTGTGCCGACGCGGCGAACTGGTCAGCAGAGGAACCGTGCCAGGTCTGCAGGACCTTGGTCACGGCATCATCGAAGTGCTTCTTGATTCCTTCTTGCCAACCCTCGCCGACAAGGGCGACTCGGACATCCCGCCAGCCCTTGGCGACATTGGCGACCTCTCCAGGGTTGGCTCCCGCCACCATCTGCTTGAGGTCGTTCAGTCCCTTCTCCGTGAACTGAGGACGGCTCGCGATGACGTCGTGGCCCACCTCTTGGGACTCACCCGACCCCTTCGCGGGCTTCTTGCGCGGTTCCGGCACCTGGACCTTCGCCGGCTTGAAATCACTGTCCTTCGATGCCATCTACTGTCCCCCACTCCGTCATCGAATAAGTCTTCCTGTCACTGCGATCCGCCGACGGAAGTCACTGTCCGCTCATGCTGATTGAGTTGTCTGCCTCGGCGTCCTGGTAGGCGCCCCTGACCTTGTTCGACTTCTTTCCGAACGTGTCGACAAGGCCCTCAACCATGCGCATCATCTTGTGGATGTCGCCCTTCATCTTCTCGTGAGCCCCGTAGAGCTCCTTCTCCTCCTTGAATCCCTCACCCAGGGATCCATTCGGAAGATAGGTGCTGTTCTCGGCCGTGCTCGTCGAGTCGCCCATCTCCTTGAGGACATGGTTGAGTTCCTTGATGACCTGGTCCAAGGCGTCCAGATCAACGCCGTACTGCCCATGCGCCATGATTAAGCCTCCCCGTGATTGTTCAAACCGGTCTTCCGGCGCCAGTCGCGGATGGCGATCGAGGAGCCGACGACCGCGGCGACGGCAAGAAGTCCGCCGCCGACGATGTAGATGGAAATGCGGGCACGTCGTTCCTCGGGTGATTCACCGAAAGTCACGGCGGCCGGCTGGATGTTGGAGCCGGCAGCCGCGTTGGTGGGCTTGTCCGGCTTGGGTGAGGCGGTGGGCCTGGTGTCGTCGTTGAGGGCGGCCACCGGGTCGACGACGCCCCAGCCGATGTTGTGGTCCGCCTCCCTGCGCACGCGCTCCGCGGTCTGCTCCAGGTGCCAGATGACCTCGCGGGGGGTCCAGGGCCTGGGGTCGTGCTTGTGCTTCGCGATGAGGAGGGCCGCGGCTCCCGCGGCGTAGGGTGCGGCGAAGCTGGTGCCCTGGTCGACGCAGTTGCCGCCGTCGGGGACGGTGGAGACCATGTCGACGCCCGGTGCGGCGATGTCGACCCGCTCGCCCGGCTGGGAGAAGGGGGCCCGCTCGTTGTTGCGGTCCGAGGCCGCGACGGACAGCACGTTGTCGTACTGCTGGAACGAGGCGGGGTACATGTTCTTCTCTTTGCCGCTCGCGCCGTCGTTGCCGGCGGAGGCGACGATGAGGATGTTCTGGGCCGCGGCGTTCCGGATCGCCGCCTGGAGGGGGCCCAGTTTGTCCGGGCTGGCGTCCGTGCCCTGGGAGATGTTGATGACATCGACCTTGAGGCGGACCGCGTAGTTGATGGCGTCGGCCAGGCTGTCGGAGTTTCCGGCCTTCTCGTCGCTCGTCTGCTGCAGCGGGATGACGGTCGCGCCCGGCGCGATGCCGACGAAGCCCGAGCCGGGCTTGCTGCGGGCGGCGATGATGCCCGCGACCTTGGTGCCGTGCCCGACCCGGTCGTCGGTCGGCTTGCCCTTCACGAAGGTCTTCGCGCCGCTTCCGATGGCGGGTTTGATCTGCTGGTTGCCCGCGTCGATGCCGGTGTCGATCACGGCGACCCGGACGCCCTTGCCCGTGGACTGGGCCCACATCTGCTTGGTCAGCAGCCGCTGGAGCGACCAGGGGGTCTCCGGGATGTCGTCGGCGCCGAACTTGCACTCGCCACTGTTGAGCGGCACGTTCGGGTCCGCGACGGCCGGTGCGGCCGTGCCGCACGACAGGCCGGCAATGCACGCCGCCGTGACCAGTGCACCTGCCGCTCGTCGGCGGTGCCCGGCTCGGTGACCAATGGCGCGAGATCCCACGGGTTGTCTGCTCTCCATGTGTGGCGGAAGGGGCGGGGCGGGAGGGAGAAAACGAAGGTGCAGGTGGACGGCAGAAGGGCGAGCGCACCGGTGCAGCGCGCTCGCCCTCATTGACCACTGTGCGAGCCGTCGGGGCTGCTCAGCCGATCGCCATCCGTGATGTGCCGACCTTGGGTCAGCCCGCCCAGATGCCGGAGTTCTTGTGCTCGGTGGCCTGGTAGTTCTGCGCGGCCTGGTCCAGCGCCTTGGCGATGGCCTCGAGCGTCGAGTGCAGGGAGGCGGCGCGCTGGTCCCACTCGCGCTGGCGGGCCTGGTAGCCCTCCTGCGCCGCACCTTCCCAGCTGGCGGCGATCTTCTTGACGCCGGCCTCGAGGTCGTCCAGCTGCTGGCGGATGTTGTTGGCAGTACCGCGCACGTCGGAACTGGCCTGCGAGATCGTCGCGAAATTAACGAGGATCTGGCCTGACATGGTGTCTCCTCAGGAGTAGATGATGCCTGGTCGATTCACATGCCGCAGCGGGCCGGCGGAGTTGTCCGACGGGCCCGGGCTGCGGCAGCTGGGCGTGCGCCGCGGTCAGCGGCGCGGCCCCATCATCCGAACGGGGAAGCCGAGGCGGAGACGTGCGAAATCGACTGGGCCTGCTCCTCCTCGGAGGCGGAGTAGTTCTTCGTGGTCTCGTCGATCGCTTCCTTGATCTCACCCAGCAGCTGGTTGAGACGGTTGGCGTCCTCGTTCACCTGGGACTGGAGCTGGTTGTACGAGGAGGCCGCAGCACCCTTCCAACCAGACGTGATGGTGTCGACGACCGTGTTCAGGCGCGAGATCTCGCCCTGGATCGACTGGTTGACCGAGGAGATCTTGCCGCTGAACGCGACCATCTCCTCCTCGGTGGTTGTGTACTGCTGACCAGCCATAGTCAACGTCCCCCATGAGACTTGTACGTCGTACCGCGGCATGCCGACACAGGCGCTCGCGCGGTAGGCATCTCCTGCTGACGCCTTTGGCTACTTTAACCACTCCATATGCCTCTCCCCAACAGGGGGAGCGTTCTTGTGACGGGATCACAACATCGTCAACTGCCCGCCTTGGAAACGCCGTTCAAGGCAAACGGACAGAAGCGTTGCTATCGGTCACGAACGGGCGCGCCGGAGTGCGACGAAGATCGCACCGGGAACATCCGGGATGGCAGTGGTGAATTTATGGTGCAGGAATCCGGGTGACGGCGAAGTCCGCGCCGATAGCCCCTCCCGGGCGTCGGCGCGGACTTCGCTCATATCAGGACGACTGCGGCTTCAGAGCACTGTGGATGTCCAGCGAAGGGCCCTCGGAGAGCAGGCTGGACCAGGCCTTCAGAATCAGCGGGGGATGCGTGCCGCCGTAGCCGAGGTGGAGCCTGGACTTGTCCAGTTCCTCCTTGTCGCTGCCGGCCTTGCTCGCGCTGTCGTTGTTCCGCGGAATGGAGTAGCGCAGCCCGGTGTCGGTCGCCAGGAAGAGGCTGCCGCTCTTCGCCTGCGGAGTGGGCACCTCGGTGTACAGCAGGCCGCTGCCGGGGGTGACGTACGAGCTGGAGCCGCTGGCCATCTTGGCCGGGTAGTCCGTGCCGATCCAGGTCTGCATGTCCGGCACACCGTTCGGGTAGCCGAGCTGCTTCTCCTCGCCGCCCGGGTACTTGCGGTTGGTGCCGTTGTAGACGCTGCAGGACACGCCGTTGTCCGTGGGGGAGACCAGGCCGCCGGTCTGGGAACCGTGGGTGAAGTCGTTGGCCGCGGACTGGGTTTCGGTCGGCCACGGGGAGTCGATGTCGCCGAACACCTTGCCCAGGAAGGTCGTCGGGTTCCCCGCGTCGTCCGTCTTGGGGTCGATGCTTCCGGCCGCGATGGGCACCGGGGTGAGCCGGGAGCCGTCGGGGTGCAGGATCTTCGCGTTCGCGCCCTCCTCCAGGAGGTTCGCGACGAACTTCGACACCTTCTCGATGCCGTCCCGCTCCACGACGTACTTCTGGCCGGAGCTGTCCTGGAGGATCGAGCCGACCCTCCGGGCCTTCTGCGGGACCTTCGGGTCGCTGGTCTCGCTGCCCGCGCCCTCGACCTTGGGCATGCTGATGGAGAGCTGCTCGGGGACGGGCAGCAGGGTCGCCATGAACTGCTTCGACACCTTCTGCGGGATGGCGCTGGAGCCGAAGACGATGCGGCGCAGTGCGGCGTCGCCCTCCTGCTTGCCCCCGGTGGGGCTCCATCCCATACGGGTGGAGTCGAAGCCGAAGGCCATGCCGTTGTGATCGACCAGCCACCTCTTGCCCTGCGGGTCCTCGACGTACAGCGCCTGGTGGAGGTCGAGCTTGCCCTTGCCCTCGACGAGCTTCTTGTCCTTGCCGGCCAGGACGAAGACGGCCTGCTGGGGCTTGGCGTTGTCGCTGGCGCCGGGGCGGTTGCACACCGCCCAGGTCTTCGGCTTGTCGGCGTCCTCGGGGCTGGGCAGCCGGTCGGGGGCGTACGGAATGCCGAGGGCGGGGCCGTGCGGAATCTTTCCGTCCAGCTCGGATTCCTTGACCTTGACGACTTGGAACTTCGGGTCGATAAGAAGGCGGGCGGAGGCGAGGTTCAGGATGGGGTGCAGCAGTTTCTGACCTTTGCCGCCCTTGCCTTTCAGCACGACATAACGCGTGGTGGATTCGTCCCCGACGATGACATTCTTGCCGACCTCGTCCCACCCCTGCGGAGCAACCGGCTTGAGAATGCCGCACGCGCCGAATCCCACGAGCATCAGGACACCCACGACGATGCTCGGCACCACCGCCTTGAGCGGCTTGGGGGCGCTCTCGATCGAACCGTTCGGCAGCGGCTTCAGAAATGCCGCATTCGTACGCTTTCGAGCGAACGAATACGCATTCAGCTCGTCCCGACGTGATGCCATTGTTGCTTTCTCTCCCCGCCTGTTGGATCCACAGCGACCGCCCCCGGCACTCACGCCGTAGCGCCCTCTACTATGCCGTGTGTCGATCGACCCGTACGGTACGGGTGCCACCTTCCAACGCACCAGTCTCAACGGGCGACCGATACGCCTAGAGGGCCACACCACCAGTAGAGGAGCAGGCCGGGGGATGTCCAGCGCCACCAGGGCTCGACGCCGCAATGGGCGGCAACAGCAGCAACAGCCTTCCGCTGCCCCGCAATACGCGGGAAATGCTGGCCAAAACGGTACAGCTTCGGGCAACAGAGGAAATGGTGACCGGGATTCCGCAGCCCGTCCGGCCGGTCCGGTGGCACCGCGGCTGCGCCAACAGGCCGGAACCATCGGCGGGGTGCGCGTCCAGCAGCTGGCCATCATCGAACTCGCCGCCGCGCTGGTGCTGGTGGGATGGACGATCCACCCGGCCGCGCTGACCGCGGCCATCGTGATCGCGGCCCTTCTGGTCGTCTTCGCGCTCGGCCGGCGGCGGAAGATTCCGCTGCCGGAATGGATCACGACCGTGCGCGCCATGAAGCGCCGCGGCAAGGAGAGCGTGGCCGCGCTCGCCGCCACGCAGGGCGTGGACCCCGCGTTCGCACCGGTGGTGGAGTGCGAACCGGCGCTGCAGACCTACGAGTTCACCACCGAGGCGGACCAGCGCGCCATCGGGTTCGTCGGCGACGGGACGTTCCTGACGGCCCTCGTGCAGGTGGACGCCCGTGACGAACCGCTGCGGCCGCAGCGCGGCAGCCACATGCTGCCGCTCGAGGTGCTGCACACCGCGCTCGACATCGAGGACATCCACCTCGAATCGGTGCAGTTCGTCCAGTACACCCAGCCGGCACCGGCGCCGCACCTGCCCGAACAGGCCGTCGCGGCCCGCTCGTACGCGCCGCTGCAGGCCCAGTCGCAGACGCCGGCGCTGCAGCTGACGTGGATCGCGCTCAAGCTCGACCCCGAGCTGTGCGCGGAGGCGATCGAGGCCCGCGGCGGCGGGATGGAGGGCGCCAAGCGGTCGCTGCTGCGCGCCGCCGACCAGCTCGTCAGCCGGCTGACCGCACACGGCGTACGCGCCAAGGTGCTCGCCGAGCGCGAGGTCGTGGCCGCCATCGGCACCGCGGTGTGCGTCAGCCCCCGGGCCGCCAACGGGGCGATGGGACGCGACGGCCGGGCGGCCCGCCGCACCCAGGAGACGACCCGGGCCATGCGCTGCGACGACCGCTGGCACACCACCTACTGGATCGGCCGCTGGCCCCAACTCGGCGAGGGCGGTGCCCCGTTGGCGGCCGTCACCCAGCTGCTGACCAGTACCAGGGCGATGGCGAGCACCTTCACGCTGACCGCCACGCACGGCGGCGGCCGCGCCCCGGCCATCTCGGGCTACGTCCGTCTTTCCACCCGCAGCGAGAACGAACTCTCGGCCGCCCAGAGCGAGTTGGAGCGCCGTTCCGGTTCCGTGAAGGTCGGGCTCGTACGGCTCGACCGGGAACAGCTGCCCGGCCTGCTGGCCACGCTCCCCCTCGGAGGTACCCGCTGATGGCCTCTCCCACCTATCAGCCCCGCGTCAACACCAGCGGCAACGGCTGGCGCAATCCCCCCATCGGGGGCGCCGTCAGCGGCGGCCGGCTCTCGCACCAGCCGCGCCCGGACGAGGAGCAGTCGGGCCCGACCGGCCCGAAGCCCCGGCCCGGTTTCGGCCTGCGGGGCCCGCGGCGCAGCCCGCACGTCCTGACCGCCGAGTCGCTCGCCTCGCTGACCCTGCCGGTCGGCGACGACGGCGTGATCATCGGCATCGACCCGCAGAACCAGCCCGCCGTGCTGAGCCTGCTGCGTCCGTCGCCGATGGAGATCGCGCTGGTCGGCAGCATGTGGATGGCACAGGTGCTGGCGCTGCGCACGGTCGCCACCGGTGCCCGGGTCGCGGTCGAGACGGCACGGCCGCCGGCCTGGGGGCAGATGGCGCAGGCCGCGGGCGGCGGACAGCAGTGCGTCTCCGTCCACGACGTGCGGCAGATCGCTCCCCAGGGACCGTCGGTTTCCAGCCCCGTGCTGGTCGTGCGGGACATGGGTGCGCGCCCCCCGCGCAATCAGCTCGCCCCGAGCCCCTGGCAGTCGGTGCTGACCGTGCTGCCGTTCCTCGGGCCGCGGTCGCCGCAGATGCTCAGCCGTGCCGACCTGGTCGGTCTGCAGCGGCTTTCGCCCGAGGAGGCGGAGGTTGTGACGCGAATCATGCGGCTGCCGGAGCAGGTCGGCGCGGTGCTGCCGACGCTCAGCGACAACGCCATGCTGTGGTGCTCGCGCGACGGCCACCAGTTCGTCATGACCCAGCCCACGGAGGCGGAGACCAACCTGCTCGGCGGGCCGCGCCGTATGGACTGACCACCACCGCGGGCCGGTTGCCCCGCGGGCGCTTCGCGCAGCACGTACGCAACCGGCCGCAGGCACCGCTCCACGGGCGCACCCACGGGTGCGCCCGTCAGCGTGCCGAGGGGCTCGAAGACGACAGGGCACCGACTGCCGCTGGGGGCCGACTCTTGATTAGGCTGTGTGGGAGAGCCGCAGGAGCACAGCACGACGGCAGTCGAAACGGGGACGAAGACAGTTAGTGTTGGCGCAACCCCGGGTGGTGTGTTCCGACTTCCGCTACATCCGATCGATCCGCCTGTATCCGGTCCTGCCGTTCAGGTGCGTTGCAGTACACCAGGAGGCACAGTGAACGAGCAGGAGGCTTTCCGTCCGGACGGAAACGATCCTGACGACGACCAGTCCGAGTTCGACCTGACCGGTGAGTTCAAGATCGATTTCGCCGCACCGGCCTGGTACGCGAGCAACGACACCAGTGGTGGGGGCAGTGCCGCCTCCCCCGCGACCCCTCCTGCGTCTTCGCCCACCCCTCCGCCCACCGGTCAGCCGCCGGCCGGGCCCGCCCAGAGTGCGCCCGGAATGCCGCCGCAGCAGGGTGCGCCCGGGATTCCCCAGCAGGGTGCGCCGACGGCTCCGCCGCCCGTGGACGCCGCACCCCCGGGCTTCCCGACGCTGCGCCCGCAGGACGCCGGTCATGACGCACCGGCTCCCGGGCCCGAGGCGGCCGCGGAGGCCGCGCCGGGCGCGAACGACGACGCGGGCGCCGGTAATCGGCGCTCGGGCACGGACGACCCGTCGGCTTCCCTGTGGGACGACGACGAGGACACCGAAGCGGAGACCACGAGCGCGTCCGAGCCCGAGGCCGCACCCGCCGTGACGCCGCAGCCGCAGGCCGCGGAGGCGCCGCAGCCGGATGCCCCCGTGGCGCCGCAGGCCGCCGAGGGCGGAGCTCCGGCCCCCGAGGCCGCTGCCCCCGTCCAGCCGGCCCCCGAGGCCACGGCACAGGGCGCACAGCCCGCCCCGGCCCAGCCGCAGCCGCAGCCGCAGCCGCAGCCGCAGCCGCAACAGGCCGTGCCCCAGCAGGGCATGCCTCAGCAAGGCGTACCGCAGCAGGGAGTGCCCCAGCAGACGCCTCCGCAGGGCATGCCCCAACAAGGCATGCCCCAGCCGGGCGTCCCCCAGCAGGGAGCACCGCAGCAGGGTGCTCCGTGGGGCGCTGCGGCCGAAGGCCAGCAGCAGGGTGTGCCCGGGCAGGGGAACCTGCCGCCGCTACCGGCGGAGTTCCAGCCGGCGGACCCGCGGATGGCACAGGCGCAGGCCCAGGCCGCTCAGCAGGGCCAGCAGCAGGCTCCGGCCCAGCAGCAACAGCAGGCGCACCAGCCGCAGGCCGGCTATCCGCAGGGACAGCCCGCCCAACAGGGCGGCTACCCGCAACAGCAGCAGGGCGTCCCCGGCCAGCAGCAGTCCGGTTACGGCTATCCGCAGTCCGGCTACGGCTACCCCCAGCAGGGCCAGCAGCCGCAGCAGCACGCGGCGGCGCAGCAGTCCGGTTACGGCTATCCGCAGACCGGTGCGCAGGGCTACCCGCAGCAGGGCCAGTACCCCCAGCAGGCACAGGCGGCCGCTTACGGCCAGCAGCAGGCCGCCGCACAGCAGGCGGCACAGGCCCAGGCAGCCCAGGCCCAAGCGGCTCAGGCCCAGCAGGCTCAGCAGGCCCAGGCGCAGCAGGCTCAGCAGGCCCAGGCGCAGCAGGCCCAGCAGGCTCAGGCCCACCAGCAGGCTCAACAGGCCCAGCAGCAGGCGCAGTACCAGCCGCTCCCCGGCCAGCAGGCCGCCGACCCGAACGCCGCGGCGAACTACGCGTCGTACTCGCAGCCGGGTCAGCAGCAGCCGCAGCAGCGGGCCGCTCCCGGCGCGCCGCTCGGGTACAGCGCCGCGGTGGAGCTGACCTCCGACCGGCTGCTGCGCAACCAGCCCAAGAAGCGCAAGCCCGGCGCCAACGCCCAGCCGTCCAAGTTCAAGCTGGGCGCGAAGAAGGAGGAGGCGGAGCGCCAGCGCAAGCTGGAGCTGATCCGTACGCCGGTGATGTCCTGCTACCGGATCGCGGTGATCAGCCTCAAGGGCGGTGTCGGCAAGACCACCACGACCACCGCGCTCGGCTCCACCCTCGCGTCCGAGCGGCAGGACAAGATCCTGGCGATCGACGCCAACCCGGACGCCGGCACGCTCGGCCGACGGGTGCGGCGCGAGACCGGTGCGACCATCCGTGACCTGGTGGGTGCCATCCCGCACCTGCACAGCTACATGGACATCCGCCGGTTCACCTCGCAGGCCCCCTCGGGCCTGGAGATCCTCGCCAACGACGTGGACCCCGCGGTCTCCACGACGTTCAACGACGAGGACTACCGCCGGGCGATCGACATCCTCGGCAAGCAGTACCCGATCATCCTCACCGACTCGGGTACGGGTCTGCTCTACAGCGCGATGCGCGGAGTCCTCGACCTCGCCGACCAGTTGATCATCATCTCCACTCCGTCCGTGGACGGTGCGAGCAGTGCGAGCACCACCCTGGACTGGCTGTCCGCGCACGGCTACGCCGACCTGGTGCAGCGCGGGATCACGGTCATCTCGGGTGTCCGCGAGACCGGCAAGATGATCAAGATCGATGACATCGTGTCGCACTTCGAGACCCGCTGCCGCGGCGTGGTGGTCGTCCCCTTCGACGAGCATCTCGCCGCCGGTGCCGAGGTCGACCTCGACATGATGCGGCCCAAGACCCGCGAGGCGTACTTCAACCTCTCCGCCCTGGTGGCCGAGGACTTCGCGCGGGCGCAGCAGGCGGCGGGGATGTATCCGCAGCAGCAGATGGGCGGCGACCCGTACGCCCAGCAGCAGTACGCCCAGCAAGGGCAGCCCCAGCAGGCACCGCCCCAGGCGCAGCAGCCGCAGCAGGGCCAGCCGCCGGCCGGTTACCCGCCGCAGCAGGGCGGCTGGACCCAGCAGCCGGCGCAACCGCCGGCGCACTGGCAGCAGCAACAGCCCGCTCCGGACGCGCCGCAGCCGGAACACCCGGGCCTGGCACCGGGGTGGCAGCAGCAGCCGCCTCCGCAGTGAGACGGGCGTAGGGCACTTGCCTCACCCCGCGGGCGCACCGCACCGCGGTGAGGCAGGTGCCACGCACACAACGGGTCGGGGCCCGGCATCAGTAAGATGCCGGGCCCCGACCCGTATCACGCAATCCCTCGGACGAGTGAACCGTTCCCGGCCGAACTCCGCCTGGAACCAGCCGAGTTGGCGATACCTCACCTCTACACCCGCCCACCCCCCGAAGGGGGGTGGGCGGCGGGGAAAAACCTGGGGGGGGAACCTGGGGGGAAACCTGGGGGAAAACCTGGAGGAAAGACCGCGCGGCCCAAGGGGAAAGAAGGCGCGAGAAGCCCGAAGGCTCAGCCCGCGTCCGCGATCAGGCCCCGGGCCAGCTTCACATCGACCGCCATGCGCTCCAGCAACGCGTCGAGCGTGTCGAACTTCTCCTGGCCGCGGATGTAGGCGAGGAAGTCCACCCCGACGTGCAGGCCGTACAGGTCCAGCCCGACCCGGTCGATGGCGTACGCCTCGACGGTGCGGGCCTTGCCGTCGAACTGCGGGTTGGTGCCGACCGAGATGGCCGCCGGCATCGCCTCGCCCTCGACCTGGAGCAGCCCCGCGTAGACGCCGTCGGCCGGGATCGCGGTGTGCGGCAGGGTCTCCACATTGGCCGTCGGGAAGCCCAGTTCGCGGCCGCGCTGGGCACCGCGCACGACGACGCCCTCGACCCGGTGCGGCCGCCCGAGGACCTCCATGGCACCGGCCACATCGCCCTCGGCGACCAGCCGGCGGGTGAGCGTGGAGGAGAACGGCTCGCCGCCGCCCGCCGCCCCGCGCTCGTAGAGGTCGATGACCTCCACGGTGTAGTCGTAGGTGGTCCCGAGCTCGGCGAGGGTCTCGACGTTGCCGGTCGCCTTGTGCCCGAAGCGGAAGTTGGGGCCCTCGACGACAACCTGCGCGTGCAGCTTGTCGACCAGCACCTTGACCACGAAGTCGGCCGGGGCCAGCTTCGAGAACTCCTTGGTGAACGGGAGGATCAGCACCGCGTCCACCCCCAGTCCCGCCATCAGCTCCGCGCGCCGGTGGTGCGGCGCCAGCAGCGGCGGGTGGGTACCGGGCCGCACGACCTCGCTCGGGTGCGGGTCGAACGTGACGACCACCGCGGGAATCCCCAGCTCACGGGCGCGCGCGACGGCCTTGCCGATGATCAATTGGTGGCCGCGGTGCACTCCGTCGTACGAGCCGATGGTGACGACGCTGCGTCCCCAGCCCTCGGGGATGTCCTCCAAGCCACGCCAGCGCTGCACAGTGCCCGCTCCTCGCCCGAACCGTGTCCGTCCCTTGCGCCAATTCGGCATGGCGCAGGTCTAAGACTGCCATGCCGCGGGTGATGCTCCGCGCGAAGGGTGGCGCAGAGCGCTTGCCGGAGCACGGGCCCGCCCTTGCACCGAGGGCGGTCCCGCACGCTCCCGGACGGTCTCGGACGGTCTCGGACGGTCTCGGAATGCCCCGTACCGTCTCCGTACGGCCACGACGATCTCGCCCGGCCACGGACGGGCGGCGTGACGCCCGGGGACACCGGGGACACCGGGGACACCGGGGACACCGGAGACACCCATGCGAACGGCCAGGAGGACGCCCGCAGAAGCCAACGGGCACGGCGGTGGCCTCCGAACCGCTCCCGTCCCCGTCAGCCGTGGCACCCGGCCAGCGTGGCGCGGGCGCCGGGGCCCATGACGGCCGCCCACTCCCCCGGCTCGTCCGCGACCCAGTCCTGTACCCGTCGTGCGAAGCCGGGCACCCGCCGCCCCAGTTCCACCAGCCGCCGGTCGAAGCAGGCCGCGCCCTCCGGCGTACGGGCCAGCAGCATCCCGGTGCGGTGGACCAGCTCCCTGGTGCGCTCCGCCGGACGCCGCTCCGCGCCCTCGGCGGCCGCCTGCAGCAGCGCCTCCAGCACCCGGGTGTCCCGGCCGCACTCCTCGTACGCCCCGTGCGGTGGTGCGTACGAGGCCTCTTGCGCCAGCAGTACATCGAGCAGCTCGCGGCGCAGCGGTGCCGCATCGCCGCCGCCCGTTCCGGCCACCACCCCCGCCAGCGCGCACCGCACCGCCACGGGGGACCCGGTCAGCAGCTCCACGGCGAGCGGGCGGAGCGCGGCGCGGGCGGCGGGGCCGCGCTCCAGTCGCCGGACGACGAACTCCGCGACCGGCGCCGCGGCGCGGTCCGGGCTGTGCCGCGCACAGTCACGGACGAGGTCGGCGACACGGGCGACGAGGTCCGGCGCATCGGCGCGGGCGAGCATGCGCAGCAGTGCGGCCGCCACCGGCGGGCCCTCGCCGCCGACCAGCCGGGCCCGGAAGGCGTTCAGCACCGGCCCCGGCTGCTCGGCCAGGGCGGCCGTGAACGCCGTGGGCGGCAGCTGCGGATCCCCCGCGACGAAGCGGGCCAGCGCGCGGTCCAGGAAGCGGGAGCGGGTGGCCGGGTCGCCCATCAGCAGGGCCAGGGCGGAGCCGTGGTGGGCGCTGTCGGCGCTCCGGGCGAGCAGGCAGAGGGCCGCGTAGCGCAGCAGGGCCCGGTCGGCCCCGGCGGTCGCATGCCGGGCGGCCCGCAGGCCGTACGAGACGGCGGCGGCCCGGCGCTCGGGGCGCTCGTCGTGCGCCCAGCGGTCCACGGCCCGGCACACCGCCGCCGGCTCGTCCTCGGCGAGCGCGTCCATCAGCTCGTCGCCCTTGGGGTGCGCGGCCCGGACCAGCGCTTCCGTGAGCGCGTCGAGCGCCCGGTGGCGATGGGTGTGCAGCAGCGCCTGCGCGGCGCCGGCCACGGTGATCTCGCCGGGCGCAGCGCCCGCGGGGCCGTCCGGGCCGCCGTCCTCCGCGCCGGGGCGCTGCAGCGGGCGGGTGTCGTCGAACCAGGCGCACAGCAGCGGCTGCATCCGTTCCGGATCCGCGCGCAGCAACTCCGCGGCGGCGTCGAGGAACCGTGGCGGGTGTCCCGCGACGGGCCCGGATGCGGCGACCGCCTGGGACGCGCTGCCACCGGTGTCCGCCACGGCTGAGGTGCCGGGCCCCCGCGCGGCGACCGCCCAGCCGTCGCCGTCCCCGTCGGACGCCGGGTCGTCGGCGGGGTGGACGCGTACGCGGGGCGGCGGCGCGAAGCGACCACCGGCGTGCGGCGCGCCGGCGGGCACGACGGCCGACGACCGGCCGCCGGGCCCGGGGCCGGACGGCGTCGAGCGGTCGGACGGCGCTGATGGACCGAGCGGCGCCGAGAGGTCGGACGGCGCGCCTGAACCGGACGGCGCCGAGGGACCGCAGGACGCGGCGGGACCGTACGGCGTCGGCCGGTCGGACGACACGGCCGCACCGGACGGCATCGGCCGGCGGGGCGGCGGCGACGACGGTCCCGACGCCGCCGCCCCTGCGGACCACGACGACCGGCCGGGCGTCGCCGCAGGACCGGACGACGCCACCCCCGCACACCCCCGTACTCCGCCCGCCCCGCGAACCAGCCCGCCCGGCGGCGGCCCGTCGGCCGGCAGCAGGCGGCGCAGCAGGTCCATCCGGTCCTCGTCGGTGAGGGCCAGCCGCTCCCAGAACCACGGTCCGAACGCCTCCAGGCCCGTGTGGGCGAAGCCGCCCGCCCGCAGGGACCGTTCGGTGATCCGGTCCGCCAGCAGCCGCAGTACGCCCGTGTACGGCCTCGCGTCGGGGACCCGGCGCAGCACTCCGGACAGCAGATGAGCGGCCCACCAGCGGCCGTCGAGGGCGTGCCCGGCGGGTGGGCCGGCCAAGGAGCCGGCCGCGGGGGCGGTCGCCATCGGCACCAACTCCGCGAGCCGGAAGGTCAGTTGCACCGTGCCCTCGCGCCTGCCGAGCAGCAGCAGCGCCTGGACGGCCGGTCCGACGCGGTGTCCGGGGACGTGCAGCAGGTCGAGGTCGACGTGGGCGCCCTGCAGCCACTCCGCGAACTCCTCGTGGGCGAAGCGGAATCCGGTACCGGCCGGGACCAGCAGCCCCTCGGCGAGCACGGCGGCCGCCCAGCCGGGCTCCCGCGGAAACACCTCCTCGAAGGTCGTGCGGTCCAGCGCGCCCGGCCCGGGGCCCAGGCAGCGGCGGGCCGCCTCGTGCACCTGGCCGGCGACCTGGGCGGCCAGCCGGCGGACGGCGGTGCCGCGCGGTGCGGGCCGCTGGGCGCCCGCGAGCCGTACGGCGATGCGCAGGCACACCAGGTCCAGGTAGGCGTCGAAGATCTGGTGGCGGTCGGGGGTGGCGAGGCCGGCCGGCTCGTCGGCGCGTCCGCCGGCCGCGTCCCCCTTGGGGAGCGCCGCAGCGACCTCCGCGAGCAGGCGCAGGGCCAGCGGATGGCGGGCGTCGGGCGCGGCCAGTGCGCCGGGCGGCAGGCCGTAGCGGGCCCGGGCGCGCTCCGCCGCCTCCTCGGGGAGGTCGCCGAGCTCCACGCAGGCGGGCAGGGCGGGGGCCGGGCGCAGCGGCCGGTGCAGCAGGCCGGGCGGGAAGAGCGCCCCGGCCCGCTCCCAGTACGCGGGGCGGCAGGCGATCACCAGCAGCGCCCGGGTGCTGCGCAGCCAGTCGGCGGTCGCCGCGGTCCACTCGGCGAGCCGCTCGCCCTGCGCCAGGGCCGCCGGCATCTCCTCCGGCCCGTCGAGGAGCACCAGCAGCGGACGTCCGGCCGCGGAAGCCGCCCGTGCCACGCCCTGGAGAGTGGTGTCCGCGGGGTCACCGGCCGTACGGCCCGCCCCGGCGACGGTCCGGCCGGCGGACCGCAGGGCGCGCTCGACGGCCGTGTGCAGCCCCTCGTCGCCGGGCCGCAACTCCGCGCCGCGCAGCCAGACGGTCGCGGCGGGGTCCGGGCCCTGTGCCCGGCGTGCCGCGAGACCGGCCAGTTCGGTGCTCCGCCCGGACCCCGGCTCCCCCACCAGGCCCAGCACACACGCCCCTGCCGCCCCGTGGCGCTCCTCGAAGCGGGTGAACTCCGCGGCCGGCTCCGGCCGTTCGACAGGTTCCCTCCACACCCGCGGCCGCTCGGCGGAGCCCCTGGTCAGCTCGGCGAGGTGCCGCGCGCCTGCCGGGTTCACTTCGCTGCCGTAGGCGGGGACGGTCGCCGCGTTGCGCTCCAGCAGTGCGGCCAGTGCGCCCCGGGGTGCGGCCTCGGCGGCCGCGCGCAGAGGAATCGCGAAGCCGCCCGCGCGGCGCCCGAAGGGCTCCCCGGCCCGGGGCCGGCCGGGCGCCTGGGGGTGCAGTGCGGTGCCGAGGACACCGAGCACCGCGCCGGTCCGGGCGTCGAGCACCGGCCCGCCGACCGCGGGGCCGCCCAGCCGCAGCGCCTCCCGGCCCCCGGCGCACAGCCCGAGCTCCAGGGTTTCGTCGAGGAGATGGACGCGCGCGGCGGCGGTGTACATCACTCCGGCGCCCGGCCCGACGACCGTGCCGTCGAGCCAGCCGCCGGCCCAGAGCCGGGCCGCGGTGCCCGGGGCCGGCCGGCCCGCGGCGATCGGCAGCGGTGTGAGCCGGTGCGGCCCGAAGCCGCCGGTCCGTACGAGGGCGAGCCCGGCCTCCGGGAGGGGCGTGAGGGCATCGGCTGCCACTACGCACGTCCATCCGCCGCCCCCGGCCGCGCCGCCCGTCGCGCCGTCCGTCATGGGTTGCAGCACCAGTTGCGCCGCCCCGTCCACCGCTTCGTGGCTGGTGATCACGGTGCCGTCGTGGTCCGCGAGAACCCCCGTGCCACGCGTCCGACCTGCCAGATCTCGGATCCGCACCAGTGCCGTGTCCGCATCGGCATCCAGCAATGCCATCGCCGGTCCTCTCGCCCGCTCTTGTCCCCCGAACGGTAAGCAGGCGGTGATCGTCTCGACAGGGGTGCCTTCCAACGCGCCCCCCTCCACGCCTTGCTTCACTTCGAGCGCCTCACCGAATGAGTGAATGGCCGGACCGCAGCGGAGACGGACGGCGGGCGGGGAGGCGGCGGCACGGGTCCGCATCACCTGTCCGTCGTGGTGGTCGAGGGTCCGGTCGCCCTCCGGGGCGGCCGCCGGCGGCGCGTACGGGCACGCGAAAGGGCCGGGCCCGGGGCGCCTGTCGCGCCTGGGGGCCCGGCCCTGCGGGGGGGGCGGTTGACCGCCAACGGTCCTCAGACCGCGAACACCGCCAGGCTCTTCGCCTTCCCGCCCTGGTTCTCCACCAGCGCGAGGAACCGGCCGTCCGGTCCGAACGCCGCGACCGGGCCGCTGCCCTCGAAGCACGGCATCGGGATCCGGGCGCCGTTGAGCAGCAGCCTTGCCTGTGCCTCGGGCACGTCCCAGCGGGTGAACGCGGCGGCCGCCGCGTCCCCGAGCGGCATGACCGGCAGGCCCTCCCCCTCCGGGTCGTCCACGGCGGCCTGGAGCTGGTCGAGCGTGCGCGCCCGGTCCAGCTTGTACGGGCCGACGCGGGTGCGGCGCAGCGCCGTCAGATGGCCGCCGACCCCGAGCCCCTCCCCCAGGTCACGGGCGAGGGCGCGGATGTACGTGCCGGACGAGCACTCGACGGAGACCAGCAGATCGGTCACCGGGGTGCCGTCCTCGGCCTCGGCCTCGTGCGCGGAGTGCACCACGAACGAGGAGACGGTGACCGGCCGGGCCGGGATCTCCACGTCCTCGCCGTCGCGGACCCGCGAGTACGACCGCTTGCCGTTGATCTTGATGGCGCTGACCTTCGACGGGACCTGCATGATCGCGCCGGACAGCCTGCCGACGCCCGCGTCGATGTCCTCGCGGGCGAGGCCGTGCGCCGCCTTCGACGCGGTGATCTCGCCCTCGGCGTCATCGGTGATCGTCGTCTGGCCGAGCCGGATCGTGCCGACGTACTCCTTCTCCGTCAGCGCGAGGTGGCCGAGCAGCTTGGTGGCCCGCTCGATGCCCAGGACGAGCACGCCCGTCGCCATCGGGTCGAGCGTGCCGGCGTGCCCGACCCGGCGGGTGCGCGCCATTCCGCGCATCTTCGCCACCACGTCGTGCGAAGTGAAGCCGGACGGCTTGTCGACGATGACGAGGCCCGCCCGTCGCCCACCACCGCCCTTGCCGGAGAGCGCTGCGCGCCCGCCCCCCTCGTGCGGCTTGTTGCTCTCACGCTTCATTCTGCCGCGGTGCCCTCGTCGTCGTCCTCGCCCGGCTTGCGGTAGGGGTCGGCCTCGCCGGCGTACTGGGCGCCCGAGGAGACCTCGCGCACCTTGGCGTCCGACGCCCGGGCCTTGTCGAGCAGGTCGTCGATCGTCTTGGCGTTCTCCGGCAGGGCGTCCGGCACGAAGGTCAGGGTCGGCGTGAACTTCGTCCCCGCCGCGGCCCCGACCGCGGAGCGCAGAATGCCCTTGGCGCTCTCCAGCCCGGCGGCGGCACTGGCCCGCTCCTCGTCATCGCCGTAGACCGTGTAGAAGACCGTAGCCTCCCGCAGGTCGCCGGTGACCCGGGTGTCCGTGATGGTCACGTGTGAACCGAGCCGCGGGTCCTTGATACCGCGCTGCAGCTTCTGGGCGACCACCTCCCGGATGAGGTCCGCCAGCTTCTTCGCCCGCGCATTGTCGGCCACTGGTCCGTCTCCTTCTTTCTTCCACAATTGTGCTTCCACCGGCGGCGGCCTGCCCGGTCCGGGTCAGTCGTCGTCGCCGTGCAGCCGCCGGCGTACCGACAGCAGCTCCACTTCGGGCCGTGCGGCGACCAGGCGCTCGCAGCGGTCCATGACATCGGTGAGATGCCCCGTGTCCCCGGAGACCACCGCCAGGCCGATGGTGGCCCTGCGGTGCAGATCCTGGTCCCCGACCTCCGCGACGCTCACCGCGAATTTGCGGTGCAGCTCGGCGACGATCGGGCGGACGACGGAGCGCTTCTCCTTCAGCGACCGTACGTCGCCGAGAAGCAGGTCGAAGGACAGCGTCCCTACGTACATGCAAGACGGGTCAAGCCACCCGTGGGGCCTTAGACGTCCGTGTCATTTCGAACCGTACACGGAACGGCCGGGGCCGATCGACGGAAATACCTTCCGCCGACCGGCCCCGGCCGGCCGCCCGCCCGTCGCGCGGCCACCACCGGGGTGGACCGCGCTACGCACGGGCTGCTGCACGATCAGCCGCGCGGCTTCTCGCGCATCTCGTACGTCGCGATGACGTCGTCGATCTTGATGTCGTTGAAGTTTCCGAGGTTGATACCGCCCTCGAAGCCTTCGCGGATCTCGGTGACGTCGTCCTTGAACCGGCGCAGACCCTGGATGTTGAGGTCCTCCGCGACCACCTTGCCGTCGCGGATGAGGCGCGCCTTGGTGTTGCGCTTGACCTCGCCGGAGCGGATGAGCACACCCGCGATGTTGCCGAGCTTGGACGAGCGGAAGATCTCGCGGATCTCCGCGGTACCGAGCTCGACCTCCTCGTACTCCGGCTTGAGCATGCCCTTGAGGGCCGCCTCGATCTCCTCGATCGCCTGGTAGATGACCGAGTAGTACCGGACGTCGACGCCCTCGCGCTCGGCCATCTGCGTCGCGCGGCCTTCGGCGCGCACGTTGAAGCCGATGACGATCGCGTCGGAGCCGGACGCCAGGTTGATGTCGGTCTCGGTGACCGCACCGACGCCGCGGTGCAGCACCCGGATGTCGACCTCTTCGCCGACGTCGAGCTGGAGCAGCGAGGACTCCAGGGCCTCGACGGAACCAGAAGCGTCACCCTTGATGATGAGGTTGAGCTGCTGGACCTCGCCGGCCTTGAGCACCTTGTCCAGGTCCTCGAGGGACACCCGGCGGGTGCGCTTGGCGAAGGCGGCGTTGCGCTCGCGCGCCGCGCGCTTCTCGGCGATCTGACGGGCCGTACGGTCCTCGTCGACGACCAGGAAGTTGTCGCCGGCGCCCGGGACGTTGGTCAGCCCCAGGACCAGGACGGGGGTCGACGGACCCGCTTCCTCGACGTTGTTGCCCTTGTCGTCGAACATCGCACGGACGCGGCCGTACGCGTCGCCGACCACCATCGTCTCGCCGACGCGCAGCGTGCCGCGCTGGACCAGGACGGTCGCCACGGCGCCGCGGCCACGGTCGAGGTGGGCCTCGATCGCGATGCCCTGCGCGTCCTGCTCCGCGTTGGCGCGCAGGTCGAGCGAGGCGTCCGCGGTCAGGACCACGGCCTCGAGCAGCTGCTCGATGTTCAGACCCTCACGGGCGGAGATGTCGACGAACATGGTGTCGCCGCCGTACTCCTCGGCCACCAGACCGAACTCGGTGAGCTGGCCGCGCACCTTGGTCGGGTCGGCGCCCTCGACGTCGATCTTGTTGACCGCGACCACGATCGGCACCTCGGCCGCCTTGGCGTGGTTCAGGGCCTCGATCGTCTGCGGCATGACACCGTCGTTGGCCGCCACCACGAGGATCGCGATGTCGGTCGACTTGGCACCACGGGCACGCATGGCGGTGAACGCCTCGTGACCGGGGGTGTCGATGAAGGTGATGCGCCGCTCTTCGTCGTTGACCTCGGTCGCGACCTGGTAGGCACCGATGTGCTGGGTGATGCCGCCGGCCTCGCCCGCGATGACGTTCGTCTTGCGGATCGCGTCGAGCAGCCGGGTCTTACCGTGGTCGACGTGACCCATGACGGTCACCACCGGCGGACGCGCGACGAGCATGTCCTCGCCGCCCTCGTTCTCGCCGAAGTCGATGTCGAAGGACTCGAGCAGCTCGCGGTCCTCCTCCTCCGGGCTGACGATCTCGACGACGTAGTTCATCTCTTCGGCGAGCAGCTGCAGCGTCTCGTCGGAGACCGACTGGGTCGCCGTGACCATCTCACCGAGGTTCAGCATGACCTGGACCAGCGACGCCGGGTTGGCGTTGATCTTCTCGGCGAAGTCCGTCAGCGAGGCACCGCGCGACAGGCGAACCGTCGCGCCGTTGCCGCGGGGCAGCATGATGCCGCCCACCGACGGGGCCTGCATGGCCTCGTACTCCTGACGCCTCTGCCGCTTCGACTTGCGGCCACGACGCGCCGGACCGCCGGGACGGCCGAACGCACCCTGCGTGCCACCACGGCCACCGGGGCCGCCGGGACGACCACCGAAGCCGGGACGACCGCCGAAGCCGCCGCCACCACCGGGACCGCCGCCACCGGGACGACCGGCGAAACCGCCGCCGCCACCCGGACGACCGCCACCGCCACCGGGACGACCGGCGAAGCCGCCGCCGCCACCCGGACGACCGCCGCCGCCACCGGGACGACCGGCACCGCCGGGTCCGCGGCCGCCGCCACCGCCGGGGCCCGGACGCGGGCCGGCAGCGGGACGCTGCGGCATCATGCCCGGGTTCGGGCGGTTACCGCCGCCACCGCCGGGACGCGGGGCGCCACCGGGAGCGGCACCCTGCGGACGGGGCATGCCACCGGGGGTGGGACGCGCGCCGCCCTGGCCCTGGGGACGGGGACCGCCCTGGCCGCCGCCCTGCGGACGCGGACCGCCGGGGCCACCCTGGCCGCCGGGACGCGGGGCGCCGCCGGGACGGGGGGCCTGCGGACGGGCCATGCCCGTGGAGCCGCCGGACGTGAAGGGGTTGTTGCCCGGACGGGGGCCCGAGGGACGGCCGCCGGGACGCGGGGCCGGACGCTCGCCACCGGGACGCGGAGCGTTACCGCGGCCCTGACCGCCCTGACCGCCCTGACCGCCCTGGCCGGATGCCGGACGGGCCGGACGCGGACCGGGAGTACCGGGACGGGGAGCCGACTGGCCGGCGGCGGGAGCGGCCGGCGCGGACGGCGGAGCCTGGAACTCGGGCTGCGCGGGGGCGGCCGGAGCGGGCTTGGGTGCCGCGGGGCGCGCCGGGGTGGGGCGCGGGCCCGGGGTGGGGCCGGCGGCGGGAGTGCTCTTGGGAGCCACCGGGGCCTCGGGGGCCTTCGGTGCCTCGGGGGCTGCCGGAGCCGCGGGGCCCGGCTTGGGGGCGCCCGGCTTCGGGGCAGCAGGACGTGCCGCCTGCGCCGGGGACGGCGCGGACGGCTTCGCGGGGGCCGACTTGCGCGGCGCCGCGGGCTTGCCGGCGGCGCGGCCATTGCCGCTGCCTGCCTGGAAAGCGTCGGTCAGCTTGCGAACAACCGGCGCCTCGATCGTCGAGGACGCCGAACGGACGAATTCACCAAGTTCTTGGAGCTTGGCCATGACGACCTTGCTCTCAACGCCGAACTCCTTGGCGAGTTCGTATACCCGGACCTTAGCCACTTCGCTCCTTCTAGGTCCGGGTTGTCCACCGGACCGTCGCTACTTCATGGGCGTACTCATCGCGTACTCATCGAGTGCTCATCGCAATCTCGACCTACTTCCGACTCGCGAGGTACCTGACCGCACGGTTTTCCGTGCGCTGTGCGTTTCTTGCTGCTGTGCGTTATTGCAACGGCGGCTGCTCGACGGGCGTCCGCTCGATGAACCGGCGCAGCGCCGTCGCGTCGAACGGTCCCCGGGCCCGGTAGGCCCGGTTGAACGCCCGGCGGCGAACCGCCAGGTCGAGGCAGACCAGTGTCGGGTGCACGTAAGCACCCCGGCCGGGCAGCGTACCGCGAGGATCGGGGACACACTCACCCTCGATCTCCACGATGCGCAGCAAATCGCCCTTGGCCGCTCGCTCCCGGCATCCCAGACAGGTGCGCTCAGGGCATGCGCGGGCATGCGTCCGGCCAGACACTGCTTAAGTCTACCTCCCCGCGCCGGCCCGACCCCGATGGGGTAAAGGCGGAACGGCTGCTCAGAATTCCGGTCGGAGCGCCGCGGCACCACCGATTTTCGGGTGCCGCGGCGCCGCCGTCCCTGCGGGACGGCCTCAGTCCTGCGGTGCGGGCTGCTCGGTGTCCGGGCGGATGTCGATCCGCCAGCCCGTGAGACGGGCGGCGAGCCGGGCGTTCTGCCCCTCCTTGCCGATGGCCAGTGACAGCTGGTAATCGGGGACGGTGACCCGCGCGGAGCGGGCCGCCAGGTCCACGACCTCGACCTTGCTGACCCGGGCCGGCGACAGCGCGTTGGCCACCAGCTCGGCCGGGTCGTCCGACCAGTCCACGATGTCGATCTTCTCGCCGTGCAGCTCGGCCATCACGGCGCGCACCCGGCCGCCCATCGGGCCGATGCAGGCGCCCTTCGCGTTCAGGCCGGAGCGGGTGGACCGTACGGCGATCTTGGTGCGGTGGCCGGCCTCGCGGGCGATGGCGGAGATCTCCACCGAGCCGTCCGCGATCTCCGGGACCTCCATGGCGAAGAGCTTCTTGACCAGATTGGGGTGGGTGCGCGACAGCGTCACCGACGGGCCGCGGACGCCCTTGGTCACCCGGACGACGTACGAGCGCAGCCGGGTGCCGTGCGCGTAGTCCTCACCGGGGACCTGCTCCTGCACCGGCAGCATGGCCTCCATCGGGCCGACGTCCACCAGCACGTTCTTGGGGTCCTTGCCCTGCTGGACGACACCGGTGATGACGTCGCCCTCGCGCCCGGCGAACTCGCCGAAGGTGATCTCCTCCTCGGCGTCCCGCAGCCGCTGCAGGATGACCTGCTTGGCGGTGGTCGCCGCGATCCGCCCGAAACCGGAGGGGGTGTCGTCGAAGTCGCGGGGCTCGGCGCCCTCCTCCAGGTCCTCCGGATCCTCCTTCGCCCACACCGTCACATGACCGGTGTTGCGGTCCAGCTCGACCCGCGCCCGACGGCGGCTGCCCTCGGTGCGGTGGTATGCGATGAGGAGGGCCGACTCGATCGCCTCGACCAGCAGGTCGAACGAGATCTCCTTCTCCCGCACCAGACCCCGCAGGGCACTCATGTCGATATCCACGGCTACGCCTCCTCCTTGTTCTCGTCGATCTTCTCGTCGTCCTGCGCGTCACGCTTGCCGGACTTGGGGTTGAACTCCAGCTCGACACGCGCCTTGGCGATCTCGTCGAAGGAGACCCGACGGGTGGTCGGCTTGCGGCCCTTGACCCCCGGGACCTCCAGGTCCAGTCCGGACTCGTCGACGGCGGTGATCCGTGCCACCAGCTCGCCGGAGCCTGCCTCGGCGGTCAGTTGGGCCTTGATGAGGCGGCCGACGGCGCGGCGGTAGTGCCGCAGCTCGGTCAGCGGGCGGTCGGCGCCGGGAGAGGTCACCTCAAGGGTGTACGGGGCGCCGCCCATCGCGTCGGAGTCGTCCAGGACCTGGGAGGCCTCGCGGCTCAGCGCGGCGCACTCGTCCAGCTGGACGCCCTCGTCGGAATCGACCACGATCCTCAGCACCCGCCGCTTTCCCGCCGGTGTCACCTCGATCTCTTCCAGATCCAGGTCTCGCGCGGCGACGAGCGGTTCAAGCAATCCGCGCAGCCTCTCGCTCTGGGTGGTGCTCATCCGGGTGACTCCTCGGCCGCGTGTGCTGTTGTGGGTGGGTCGCGTGTCGGGTCAAAGCCTATCGGTTCCGGCGGGGTACTGACGATTCGGTGGGTGGTCACGGATACTCTCGCCTGCGGTGATCACGACGAAAGACCCCGGGAAGTGCAACGTGCCGAATGTGGCGCTCACACGCAGAAGGACCCTGCTGGCCGGCGCCGCCCTCGGGGGCGCGGCGCTGCTGACGGGCTGCTCCGAGGACTCCGGCCCCGACCGGAGCGAACACTCCTCCGCCGCCGAGCGGCTGCGCGCGCGCTCCGCCCGCGACAGCACGGCCCTGCTGGCGCGCTATGACGCGACGCTGGCCGCGCATCCGGCCCTGGAGCCGCGGCTGAACCCGCTGCGCTCCGAAGTCGCCCGGCACGCCGAGGCATTCGGCAAGGACCGGGCCGCCCCCTCCCCCGGCGCTGACGCCTCCGACGGCCCGGCGCACGACGCCGGTGCGCCCGCGTCCGGTCCCGCGCCGCAGGGCTCCCGGCGCCCGTCCGACCCTCGGGTCCCCCGGGACGAACGGGCCGCCCGCACGGCCCTGGCCGACGCGGAGCGCAAGCTCTCCGACGTCCGCGCCAAGGCGCTGACCGGCGCGCCCCCGGAGTTGGCCCGGCTGCTGGCCTCGGTCGCGGCGGCCGGTGCGGCGCATGCGTATCTGCTGGCGGAGCCGGCCGGATGACGGGCGGGGCGGCACCACTCGGGGCAAGGACCGGCGAAGGGGCGTGCGCATGAGGGCCACGGGAGTTCACGGCAAGAAGAGCCGCCGCGAGGACGCGGAGGGCGGGCACGACGAGCTGACGGCGGTACAGGCCGCGCTCGCGGCCGAGCATGCGGCGGTCTACGGCTACGGCGTGGTCGGCGGACGGATCGCCGGGGACCGGCGCAAGGAGGCACAGGCGGCGTACGACGGGCACCGCGCGCGCCGCGATGCGCTGCGCCGCGTGGTGCGCGACCTGGGCGGCACCCCGCATGCCGCGGCCGCCGCCTACGAACTGCCCTTCCCCGTCCCCGACGCGGCCGCGGCCCTTCGGCTGGCGGCGGAGCTGGAGGACCGGCTGGCCGCCGTCTACGCGGATCTCGTACGGGCCGGCGGCACGGCCCGGCGCAGGGAGGCGGCGGCCGCGCTGCGCGAGGCAGCGGTGCGGGCGGTGCGCTGGCGCGGCAGCGGCGTAGCCTTCCCTGGGCTCGTGGAGCGGGCCGCGGCCGCCACTCCGTCCGGCGCCGCGAGCGCCTCCGCGGGCGCGCTCTGAACGACCGGCCGCGGTGCGGTCACGGCCCCAGGAAGGGGACAGCTCAAGCATGGCAACGGCACCCATCGAACCGCCGCAGCGGTTGGTGAGTTCGCTGAGCGGCGATCCGGAAAGTCCCGTACGGGAGTGGCTCGACGCGCTGCCGACGCTGGTTCAGCAGCAGCTGGACGCCTGGGATCTGACGCTGGAGCGGGTGCAGGCCCCCGGTGGTCGCAGCAGTCTGCTCTGCCTCGTACGGCAGCAGGACCGGACGGCGGCGGCGCTGAAGTTCCCGGTGCCCGGTCGGGTGCCCGCGCACGAGGGGACGGCGCTGGAGGCGTGGGACGGCTGGGGCGCGGTACGGCTGCTGCGGTCCGACGACACCAGCGGTGCGCTGCTGCTGGAGCGGCTGCAGGGCGGTGTGTCGCTGCGGTCGCTGCCGGAGGCCAAGGCGCTGCTGGAGGCGGCCGGGACGGTGCGGCGGCTGTGGGTGCCGGCGGAGCCGGAGCACCCCTTCGAGACGCTGGCCGGGCGCACCGAGGAGGCCGTGGAGGCGCTGCGGACGGCGGGGGCGCTGACGCCGGCGGCCGGGCCGCTGGTGGACCGGGCGCTGGAGCTGCGGCGCGAGCTTCCCGACGGGTCCGACGAGCGGTTCCTGCTGCACGGCGCGTTCCGGCAGGGCAAGGTGCTGGCCGGTGAGCGGGCGCCCTGGCTGGCGGTCGGCCCGGCGCCGGTGGTGGGCGAGCGGGCGTACGACCTGGCGGCGCTGGTGCTGGACCGGTTCGAGGACCTGGCGGCCGGGTCGGGCGCGGCCGCCGCGGCCCGCCGCCGGGTGGCCAAGCTGGCCGACTCCCTGGAGGTGGACCGGGACCGGCTGCGCGACTGGACGCTGTACCGGGCCGTGGACCTCGGGGTGCGGGAGGCGGCGGTGGGCGACCGGCAGCGCGGCGAACTGCTGCTGGAGTTCGCGGTCTGGCTGTAGGGGACGGACGAACGGGCCGGCCGCCGGGTGTGCACCCGGTGGCCGGCCCGTCGGCCGTGCGGGGGTTACGCGCCGAGGCGGGCGACGGCCTCCTCGACCGTCAGCTCCTCGCGCTCGCCGGTGCGGCGGTCCTTGACCTCGACGACGCCCTCGGCGGCGCGGCGGCCGGCGACGACGATGGTCGGCACGCCCAGCAGCTCGGCGTCGGTGAACTTCACGCCCGGGGAGACACCGGCCCGGTCGTCGACGAGGACCCGCAGGCCCGCGGCGCCGAGCTGCTCACCGACCTCCAGGGCGAGCTCGGTCTGCTTGGCCTTGCCGGCCGCGACGACATGCACATCGGCCGGGGCGACCTCGCGGGGCCAGCACAGGCCGGACTCGTCGTGGGTCTGCTCGGCGAGGGCGGCCACCGCGCGGGAAACGCCGATGCCGTACGAACCCATGGTGACCCGGGAGGGCTTGCCGTTCTGGCCGAGCACATCGAGCTCGAAGGCGTCCGCGTACTTGCGGCCGAGCTGGAAGATGTGGCCGATCTCGATGGCGCGGTCGATCTTCAGGCCGGTGCCGCACTCCGGGCAGGGGTCGCCGGGCTCGACGACGACCACGTCGAGGTGGTCGTCGACCTCGAAGTCCCGGCCCGCCACGACGTTCTTGGCGTGCTTGCCCTCCTTGTTGGCACCGGTGATCCAGGAGGTGCCGGGGGCGATACGCGGGTCGGCGATGTAGCGGAACGCCTTGCCGGCCAGGCCCTGCGGGCCGACGTAGCCGCGGACCAGCTCGGGGCGGCCGACGAAGTCCTCGGCGGTGACCAGCTCGACGGTGGCCGGCGCGAGGTGCTCGCCGAGCTTGCCGAGGTCGACCTCGCGGTTGCCCGGGACGCCCACCGCGACGATCTCGCCGTCGACCTTGACCAGGAGGTTCTTCAGGGTCGCGGAGGCCGGTACGCCGAGGTGCTCGGCGAGGGTCTCGATGGTCGGGGTGTCGGGGGTGTCCAGCTCCTCGACGGGGCCGTGCGCGGAGCCGTCGGCCGGCTCGACCCTGACGGTCACGGCCTCGGTGTTGGCGGCGTAGTCGCACTTCGGGCAGTCGACGAAGGTGTCCTCACCGGCCGCGGCGGGGGCCAGGAACTCCTCGGAGGCGGAGCCGCCCATCGCGCCGGAGACGGCGGAGACGATGCGGTAGTCCAGGCCGAGCCGCTGGAAGATCTTCTGGTAGGCCGCGCGGTGCAGGGCGTAGGACTGCTCCAGGCCCTCGTCGGTGGTGTCGAAGCTGTACGAGTCCTTCATCTGGAACTCGCGGCCGCGCAGCACACCGGAGCGGGGGCGGGCCTCGTCGCGGTACTTGGTCTGGATCTGGTAGAGGATCACCGGCAGGTCCTTGTAGGACGTGCACTGGTCCTTGACCGTGAGGGTGAAGATCTCCTCGTGGGTGGGGCCGAGGAGGTAGTCGGCACCCTTGCGGTCCTTGAGGCGGAAGAGCAGGTCGCCGTACTCCTCCCAGCGGCCGCTGGCCTCGTAGGGCTCCTTGGGCAGCAGGGCCGGCAGCAGGACCTCCTGGCCGCCGATGGCGTCCATCTCCTCGCGCACGATGCGGGAGACGTTCTCCAGGACCTTCTTGCCCAGCGGCAGCCACGTCCAGATGCCGGCGGAGGAGCGGCGGACGTAGCCGGCGCGGACGAGCAGCTTGTGGCTGGCGGTCTCGGCGTCGGCCGGGTCGTCGCGCAGTGTCTTGATCATCAAGCGGGACATGCGCTGGACCTGTGCGGCGTGGGCCATGGGAGTTTCTCCTGCGTAAGAAAGGTGACTCCCTGGAGGTTAGCCGTAGGGGTGTGGCGCACGGAAATGGATACCGTCTGCCGCGTCTGTTCGGCCTTCCCGCGTGGTCGGCTTCCCGCCCCGGGGGCATCTCGCCGTTTGCCGCCCGCTGCGCGGGGCTGTGGGCGCGGTGACGGGCCTGCGGGCCCTGGTGTTCTCGCCCGGCTCGTTGTTCAGGGGCGGATCAGGGGGAGCGGGGCGCCCATGACGGCATACGGGGTGGGGGCGCTGGGGAAGAGGACGCGGCGGGCCAGGTCCTGGTAGCCGAGGGAGCGGTAGAGGCGGCGGGCGGGGCTCTCGGTGTCGATGGCCGAGAGGATGGAGCGTGGTTCGCCGGCCGTGTCGGTGATCCGGGTGATCAGCGTCCGGCCGATGCCGCGGTGCTGGTAGGCGGGGTGGACGTGCAGCTCGGTGATGGTGAAGGAGTGGTCGAGCCAGTGGTCGAGGCCCTCGCTGCGCAGGTAGGGCTCGACGACGGTGGACCACCAGTGGACGCGGTCGTTGGGCATGCCGTAGACGAAGCCGACCAGCCGGCCCGCGGGGGTGGTGGCGCCGAGGGCGCGGGCGCCGGGGCAGGCGAGGTGGCGCAGCACGATGTGCCGGCGGACGGCGATCTCCTCGTCGCTGAGGCCGAACGCGACTGCCTGGACGGCCAGCGCGTCGTCCACGCGGGCAGCGAGATCGAGCGGGCCGACCGCGACGGGATCCATGCTCGGAGCGTACAAGGCGGCGGGTCAGAAAAGTACGCTCATGAACGCGCCGACTTCCTCGAAGCCCACCCGCCGGTAGGAGGCGCGGGCGGCGGTGTTGAAGTCGTTGACGTAGAGGCTGACGACGGGGGCGACGTCGTTGAGGGCGTAGCGCAGCACGGCGGCCATACCGGTCTCGGACAGGCCCTTGCCGCGGTAGGCGGGATCGACCCACACACCCTGGATCTGACAGGCCCGCTGGGTGGCGGCGCCGATCTCGGCCTTGAAGATGACCTGGCCGTTCTCGATCCGGGCGAACGAGCGTCCCGCGCCGACGAGTTCGGCGACCCGGGCCTGGTAGAGGAGCCCGCCGTCGCCGGCCATCGGGGAGATGCCGACCTCTTCGGTGAACATGGCCACGCACGCGGGCATGATCAGGTCCATCTCGTTCTTGCGGATCCGCCGGACGAACGGGTCGGGGGCGATCTCGGCGGCCGGCGCGGTGGTGACCATCAGGGGCTGGTGGGCGCGGATCTCGCGGGCCGGTCCCCAAGAGGGCTCCAGGAGCGACCACAGCTCGGCGGTGGACCCGGCGGGACCCACGATGGACGAGCAGCGGCGGCCCTGGCGGCGGGCGCGCTCGGCGAAGGCGCGGACGGCCTCGGGGGTGGCGCAGACGGGGACGAGGTTGGCGCCGGCGTAACAGAGCGACTCCAGGCGGCCGCCGGCGTACCAGCCCCACATCTCGCCGCCCAGCCGCCACGGGTCGAGGCCGGCGACCTGGACGCGGGCGGCGACGAAGGCGTTGGCGACCGGGTCGCGGTCGAGGACCGCGAGCGCATCGTCGAGGTCCCCGGGCTCGAGGACCTTGATGGTGGGGGTCGTCAGCACGTCTCGGAATGCCTCACCGTTACGGGCCTGGGAGGCCAGGCGGGAGCAGGTCTTGGCACTTTACCTCCCCCCGCGCGCGAGCACCCCGCGGCCGGGAGCGGCCGGCCTCGGACAGGGGCGAGCCCCGCGGCCCGGTGCGGGCGGCGGGGCTCGGGTGCTGCGGGGCCGGCGGTCAGCCCGCGGCGGAGACGACGGGGCTGCCGGAGGCGACGCCGTCCGCCTCCATCTGCGCGGCGATCTTCAGGGCCTCTTCGATGAGGGTCTCGACGATCTTCGACTCGGGGACGGTCTTGATGACCTCGCCCTTGACGAAGATCTGGCCCTTGCCGTTGCCGGAGGCGACGCCGAGGTCGGCCTCGCGGGCCTCGCCGGGGCCGTTGACGACGCAGCCCATGACGGCGACGCGGAGCGGCACCTCCATGCCCTCCAGGCCCGCGGTGACCTCGTCGGCGAGCTTGTAGACGTCGACCTGGGCGCGGCCGCAGGACGGGCAGGAGACGATCTCCAGGCGGCGCTGGCGGAGGTTGAGCGACTCCAGGATGGAGATGCCGACCTTGACCTCCTCGGCGGGCGGCGCCGAGAGCGAGACGCGGATGGTGTCGCCGATGCCCTCGCTGAGCAGGGCGCCGAAGGCGACCGCGGACTTGATGGTGCCCTGGAAGGCGGGGCCGGCCTCGGTGACGCCGAGGTGGAGCGGGTAGTCGCTCTGGGCGGCGAGCTGGCGGTAGGCGTTGACCATCACGACCGGGTCGTTGTGCTTGACCGAGATCTTGATGTCGCGGAAGCCGTGCTCCTCGAAGAGGGACGCCTCCCACAGCGCGGACTCGACCAGCGCCTCGGGGGTGGCCTTGCCGTACTTCTGCAGCAGTCGGCGGTCCAGGGAGCCGGCGTTGACGCCGATCCGGATCGGGGTGCCGGCGTCGGAGGCCGCCTTGGCGATCTCCTTGACCTTGTCGTCGAACTGCTTGATGTTGCCGGGGTTGACGCGGACCGCGGCGCAGCCGGCGTCGATCGCGGCGAAGACGTACTTCGGCTGGAAATGGATGTCCGCGATGACCGGAATCTGCGACTTCCGGGCGATCACGGGCAGCGCATCGGCGTCGTCCTGCGTCGGGCAGGCGACCCGGACGATCTGGCAGCCGGAGGCCGTCAGCTCGGCGATCTGCTGCAGCGTGGCACCGATGTCGGACGTCCGCGTGGTCGTCATCGACTGCACCGAGACCGGTGCGTCTCCGCCCACGGCGACCGGGCCGACCTGGATCTTGCGGCTGACCCGGCGGTCGGCAAGCTTGGTCGGTACGTCCGGCATTCCCAGAGAAATAGCAGTCATCTGGCGAGCAACCCCAAGGTGTGGATCTAGGCCCCGCAGCGGCGGGCTCCGGTCTTCGAGATTACGGCACGGGGGTTGCTATGAGCACATCGCGCCCCTGTGGCGCCACGAAAGGAGACGGCCGGACACCTCCAAACGCCACGGAGGTGTCCGGCCGCCGCCAAACGTGCTTTCTAGGTCAGCTTCACCGGATTCACCACGTCGGCGACGAGCACCAGCAGCGTGAAGCAGATGAAGATCCCGGCGACGACGTAGGCGACCGGCATCAGCTTGGCCACGTCGAAGGGACCGGGGTCCGGGCGCCGGACGATCTTGGCGAAGGCCCGCCGGATCGACTCCCACAGGGCGCCGGCGATGTGTCCGCCGTCCAGCGGCAGCAGCGGCAGCATGTTGAACAGGAACAGCGAGAGGTTGAAGCCGGCGACCAGGAAGAGCATGGTCGCCACCCGCTGCTCCGGCGGGATGTGCAGGGAGAAGACCTCGCCGCCGACCCGGGCCGCGCCGACCACGCCCATCGGGGAGTCCTGCTTGCGCTCGCCGCCGTTGAAGGCCGCGTCCCACAGGTCCGGGACCTTCGCGGGCAGGTTTATCAGCGAGGAGACGCCCTGCTCGACCATGTTGCCCATGCGGTCGACGGACTGGCCGAAGGACTGCTGGACGACGCCGCTGGCGGGCGTGAAGCCGAGGAATCCGGCGGTGACGAACTGGCCGGGGACATAGCCGCCGTGTCCGTCGGTCTTGGCGACCTTGTTCTCGATCAGGTCGGCCTGCAGGGTCTTGCGCGCGCCGTGGCGTTCGACGACGAGCGTCGCGGGTCCGGTGGTGTCGCGGATCTGCTGCTGCAGGGCGCCCCAGTCCGGGACGGCGTGGCCGTTGAACGAGACGATCTTGTCGCCGGCCCGCAGGCCCGCGGCCTTCGCCGGGGAGTCCTTGGCACCGTGCGGGCACTTGTCGGTCTTGGCGGCGGCCGAGATCACACAGTCCGAGACGGAGCCGACCGAGGTCGTCTGGGTGTTGATGCCGAAGCCCATCAGCACGCTCATGAAGATCACGACCGCCAGGATCAGGTTCATGAACGGCCCGGCGAACATCACGATGACGCGCTTCCAGGGCTTGCGGGTGTAGAAGAGCCGCTTCTCGTCACCGGGCTGCAGCTCCTCGAAGGCCGCCGAGCGGGCGTCCTCGATCATCCCGCGGAACGGCGAGGTGGAGCGGGCCTGGAGCTTTCCGTCGTCGCCGGGCGGGAACATCCCGATCATGCGGATGTAGCCGCCGAGCGGAACGGCCTTGATGCCGTACTCGGTGTCGCCCTTCTTGCGGGAGAAGATCGTCGGCCCGAAGCCCACCATGTACTGCGGCACGCGGATTCCGAACAGCTTGGCCGTGGAGAGGTGGCCGAGCTCGTGCCAGGCAATGGAGAACAGCAGGCCGACGACGAAGACGACTATGCCGAGGATGGTCATCCAGGTCGTCATGCGCGAGCCTCCGAAGGTGTCCGTGCCGCACGGGCGGCCAGTTCGCGGGCGCGGGCGCGCGCCCAGGCCTCCGCCTCCAGGACGTCCGCGACCGTCAGGGAAGTTCCCCCGGCCGGAGTCCCGTGTTCGCAGACCACTGCGGCGACGGTATCCACAATCCCTGTGAACGGCAGCCCGCCCCCGAGGAACGCGTCGACGCATTCCTCGTTCGCCGCGTTGAAGACGGCGGGGGCGGTGCCGCCCAGATCACCGACGTGGCGGGCCAGCGGGACGGACGGGAAGGCCTCCTCGTCCAGCGGGAAGAACTCCCAGGTCTGCGCCTTCGTCCAGTCCACGCCCGGTGCGGCGTCCGGGACCCGCTCGGGCCAGCCGATGCCCAGCGCGATCGGCATCCGCATGTCGGGCGGGCTGGCCTGGGCGAGGGTGGAGCCGTCGGTGAACTCCACCATCGAGTGGATGTAGGACTGCGGGTGGACGGCGACCTCGATGCGGTCGAAGGGGACGTCGAAGAGCAGATGCGCCTCGATGACCTCCAGGCCCTTGTTGACGAGGGTCGCCGAGTTGATGGTGACGACCGGGCCCATCGACCAGGTGGGGTGGGCCAGCGCCTGCTCGGGCGTGACCGCCGCCAGCTCCTGCTTCGTACGGCCGCGGAACGGGCCGCCGGAGGCGGTGACGACGAGCTTGCGGACCTCGGCGCGCTCGCCGCCGGCCAGTGCCTGGAAGAGCGCGGAGTGCTCGGAGTCGACGGGGATGATCTGGCCCGGCGCGGCGACGGCCTTGACCAGCGGGCCGCCGACGATCAGCGACTCCTTGTTGGCGAGGGCCAGCACCCGGCCCGCCTTCAGGGCGGCCAGGGTCGGGGCGAGCCCGATGGAGCCGGTGATGCCGTTGAGGACGGTGTGGCAGGGGGAGGCGGCGAGTTCGGTGGCCGCGTCGGGGCCGGCCAGGATCTCGGGCAGCGGCTCGCCCGTGCCGTAGCGGTCGGCCAGCGCGGTGCGCAGCGCGGGCACCACGTCCTCGCGCGCCACGGCCACGGCGCTCACCCGCAGCTGGTGCGCCTGATCGGCGAGCAGCTCGACCCGGCCGCCGGCCGCGGAGAGCCCGGTCACCCGGAACCGGTCGGGGTTGCGCAGCACGATGTCGATCGCCTGGGTGCCGATCGACCCGGTCGAGCCGAGGATGACGAGGGAACGGGGGCCGCTCGGGCCGTCGGGGCCGCCGGCGGCCGGCTCGAAACGCAGATGCGGGTGGGCGAGGGAGTCCGTCATGTGGTCCATTGTGGCCGGTCGCCGGGGGGCCACGGACACCTAGGGCGGGTCCTGCGGATCGTGCGGGCCCCGGCCGTGGCGTACCGCGCGCCCCGGGGCCGGTCCGGGTGGGGACCGGCCCCGGGGCGCGGGCGGGCGCGGCCGCTCAGCGGATGGGGCGGCGGACGTTGTCCGTCCTGCTCGGGCCGGGGGTGGCGTCGGCGATCCAGGGGCCGTCGCCGCTGGGGTCGATCATGCCCTCCTCCAGCCAGGTGTAGCTGCCGTCGAGGACCCCGTCGACGACCTTGCGGTCCAGCTCGTCGGTGTTGGTCCACAGCCGGCCGAACAGCTCCTCGACGCGGATCCGCGCCTGCCGGCAGAACACGTCGGCCAGTTGCTGCGCCTCGCGGCCGTGGTCACCGGTCTCGGTCAGGTACTCGGCGCGGACGCAGGCGGCGCTCATCGCGAAGAGCTCGGCGCCGATGTCCACGATCCGGCCGAGGAAGCCCTGCTTGGTCTCCATCCGGCCCTGCCAGCGGGACATCGCGTAGAAGGTGGAGCGGGCGAGCTTGCGGGAGGTCCGCTCGACGTACCGCAGGTGTCCGGCCAGCTCGCCGAACTCCTGGTAGGTGCGCGGGAGCTGGCCCGGTCCGGCGACGAGCTTGGGCAGCCAGCGGGCGTAGAACCCGCCGGCCTTGGCCGCCGCCCGGCCCTTGTCGGCGAGGGACTTGTCGGGGTCGATCAGGTCTCCGGCGACCGACAGGTGGGCGTCCACGGCCTCCCGGGCGATCAGCAGGTGCATGATCTCCGTGGAGCCCTCGAAGATCCGGTTGATGCGCATGTCGCGGAGCATCTGCTCGGTGGGGACGGCGCGTTCGCCGCGGGCGGCGAGCGAGTCGGCGGTCTCGTAGCCGCGGCCGCCGCGGATCTGGACGAGTTCGTCGGCCATCAGCCAGCCCATCTCCGAGCCGTAGAGCTTGGCGAGGGCGGCCTCGATGCGGATGTCGTTGCGGTTCTCGTCGGCCATCTGCGAGGAGAGGTCGACGACCGCTTCGAGGGCGAAGGTGGTGGCGGCGATGAAGGAGATCTTGGCGCCGACGGCTTCGTGCCGGGCGACCGGCCGGCCCCACTGTTCGCGGGCCGCGGACCACTCGCGGGCGATCTTCAGACACCACTTGCCGGAGCCGACGCACATCGCGGGCAGCGAGAGCCGGCCGGTGTTGAGGGTGGTGAGGGCGATCTTCAGGCCGGCGCCCTCGGGGCCGATGCGGTTGGCGGCGGGGACGCGCACCTGGTGGAAGCGGGTCACCCCGTTCTCCAGGCCGCGCAGGCCCATGAAGGCGTTGCGGTTCTCGACCGTGATGCCGGGTGAGTCGGCCTCCACGACGAAGGCCGTGATGCCGCCCTTGTGGCCCTCGGAGGCGGGGACCCGTGCCATCACCACCAGCAGGTCGGCGACCACGCCGTTGGTGGTCCACAGCTTGACCCCGTCGAGGACGTAGTCGGTGCCGTCCGGGACGGCCATGGTCGCCAGCCGGGCCGGGTCCGAGCCGACGTCGGGCTCGGTCAGCAGGAACGCCGAGATGTCCGTACGGGCACAGCGCGGCAGGAAGGTCTCCTTCTGCTCCTTGGTGCCGAACAGCTTCAGGGGCTGCGGCACGCCGATCGACTGGTGCGCGGAGAGCAGCGCGCCGATGGCGGGGCTGGCCGTGCCGACCAGGGCCAGGGCCCGGTTGTAGTAGACCTGGGTGAGCCCCAGACCGCCGTACTTCGGGTCGATCTTCATGCCGAAGGCGCCGAGTTCCTTGAGCCCCTGCACGGTCTCGTCCGGAATCTGCCCCTCGCGCTCGATCCGGGCGGCGTCGATCTCGGTCTCGCAGAAGTCGCGCAGGGTGGCGAGGAACTTCTCGCCGCGGCGCACGTCGTCGACCGCGGGGGTCGGGTGCGGATGGATGAGGTCGAGCCGGAAACGCCCCAGGAACAGTTCCTTGGCGAAGCTGGGCTTGCGCCAGTCCTGCTCGCGGGCCGCCTCGGCGACCTGGCGTGCTTCGCGCTCGGAAACGTTGCGGATGGATGGAGCGGTCATCAGGAGCTCACCTCGCCGCGGGATCGGGAGTTCAGCGCCGGCGGGCCGGTCGGCCGCTGGACAGCGCTACTTGTGAGAGTTACCCGATCCGCACGGGTTGCACCACGGGAGGCGGCGGGAGATGGCCGCGCGGAAGACCACTCCACGCCAAGCGGGACATACCCCCCGGCGCGGGTCCGGGGCCGCTCGCCGACCTCCGCCGTTCGGGGGGTGCGGCATACCGCGCTGGTAGTACGGACGGCCCCCGTTCCTCCCCCGGAGGACGGCCACGGCTCCCCCTCAGACAGGAGGAAGCAAGGGGGCAGGGCCGCTTAACGTCAAGATCCGGCATGGCGGGAGAGGTGATGCCGGAAACGGGGGACGCGGCGCGCTCCGGGAACAGGGTGCCGGAGCGCGCCGCGTCGGGGGCCGGCGCCGGGGGGTGCGCCGGCCGGGGTCCGGTTGGTGATACGGCCCAAGGGGCGGCCGTCGCTGTCCACCGGTCCGGACCGGGTCGGGCGGAGGTTACAGCGCGAGGCCGGTGAGGACCAGCACCCGCTCGTAGGTGTAGTCGTCCATCGCGAACCGCACGCCCTCGCGGCCCACACCCGACTGCTTGACGCCGCCGTACGGCATCTGGTCGGCGCGGTAGGACGGCACATCGCCGACGATCACGCCGCCGACCTCCAGCGCGCGGTGGGCGCGGAAGGCGGTCTGCACGTCATGGGTGAACACGCCTGCCTGGAGGCCGAACTTGGAGTCGTTGACGGCCGCGAAGGCCTCCGCCTCCCCGTCGACCTTCTTGAGGGTGAGCACCGGGCCGAAGACCTCTTCGCAGGCGAGGGTGGCGTCGGCGGGCACGTCCGCCAGCACCGTCGGCGCGTAGGAGGCGCCGTCGCGCTTGCCGCCCGCGAGCAGCTTCGCGCCGCGCTCCACGGCCTCGTCCACCCAGGACTCGACGCGCTTGGCCGCGTTCTCGTCGACCAGCGGGCCGACCTCGGTCGCGTCGTCCGACGGGTCGCCGGTGACCTGCGCCTCGACGGCCGCCACGATCTTGGGCACCAGGCGGTCGTAGACGGAGGCGTCGGCGATCACCCGCTGCACCGAGATGCAGGACTGGCCGCCCTGGTAGTTGGAGAAGGTGGCGATGCGCTGCGCCGCCCAGTCCAGGTCCGCCTCGGAGGAGTAGTCCGGCAGCACGACGGCCGCGCCGTTGCCGCCGAGCTCCAGGGTGCAGTGCTTGCGCGGCACCGAGTCGAGGATGGCGTAGCCGACCTTCTCGGAGCCGGTGAAGGAGACGACCGGCAGCCGCTCGTCCTGGACCAGCGCCGGCATCCGGTCGTTGGGCACCGGGAGGATCGACCAGGAACCGGCCGGCAGCTCGGTCTCGGCCAGCAGCTCACCGAGGATCAGGCCGGAGAGCGGGGTGGCCGGCGCCGGCTTGAGGATGATCGGGGCGCCGGCCGCGATGGCCGGGGCGATCTTGTGGGCGCAGAGGTTCAGCGGGAAGTTGAACGGGGCGATGCCCAGGACCGTGCCGCGCGGGAAGCGGCGGGTCAGGGCGAGCCGGCCGGCGCCGCCCGCGTCGGTGTCCAGGCGCTGCGCCTCGCCGCCGTTGAAGCGGCGGGCCTCCTCGGCGGCGAAACGGAACACGGAGACGGCCCGGCCGACCTCGCCGCGCGCCCACTTCATGGGCTTGCCGTTCTCCGCGGAGATCAGCCGGGCGATCTCCTCCGTGCGCTCCACCAGCCGGCGGTGCACATGGTCCAGTGCGGCGGCCCGGACGTGCGCCGGGGTGGCGGCGAGCTCGTCCTGGACCGCGACGGAGGCGGCGACGGCCTCCTCGACCTGGGCCTCGGTGGGGACGCTCACCGTGCCGACGAGGCGTCCGTCCCAGGGAGAGGTGACGTCGAAGGTGGCCTCGCCGGTGGCCTCGCGGCCGGCGAGCCAAAAGGCGGTGGGGGCTGCATCAGTGGGGATCGGCACAGTGGAACCCGGCCCTTCAGAAGTGGTGGGTGATGCGCATGGCTCAGCGAGCGGCTCTGCGGTTTTGACTCGGGATCCACGGTAGGGGTGCGGCGGCGCCGTGGCGTTTGTCCGAAGCGTAGAAATCGGTGGGGCGGTCTCTCCGCGGTGGAGGGGAGCGAAGGGACCGTGGTGGCGGGGGCCTCCGAGCACCGGGGGGTGGGGTGACGGAGGGGGCGGGCGCCTGCCGGCGGAGGGGCGGCGGCTCACCTCCTGGGGACGGCCCCGGCCCCCAGGGCCCGGCGCCCGGGGCGCGGCGCCCGGGGCGCGGCGCCCGGGGCGCGGCGCCCGGGGGACGGCCCTACTCCCCCTGTCCCCCCGACGTCGCCTTGAGGGCCAGCCACAGCTCCATCCGGACATCCGCGTCGTCCAGCGAGCGGCCCAGGATCTCCTCCACCCGCCGCATCCGGTAGCGCAGGGTGTGGCGGTGCACGCCCAGGTCGGCGGCGGCCGCGTCCCACTGGCCGTGCCGGGCGAGCCAGGCGCGCAGCGAGGCCACCAGATCGCCGCGGCCCCGGGCGTCGTGCTCCCGCAGCGCCCGCAGCAGCCCGTCCGCGAAGGCTCGGACGGCGTCGTCGGCGAGCAGCGGCAGCACGGAGCCGGCCGCCACGTCCTCGTGCTCGACCAGCGCTCGGCCTCGGCGGCGGGCCACCGACAGGGCCTGTTCGGCCTGGCGGTAGGCGTTCGCGGCGGCCATCGGCCCGGTCGGCGCCGACAGCCCGACGGCCACGCCCTCGCCGTGGCCCGCCTCGGCCCGCCCCGCCCGGCCGCCCGAGCGCGGCCGGGCACCGGCGCGGGCATCGGCCTCGGCGGCGTACGCGGCACAGGCCTCCGCGGCCGACCCGCCGTCCGCGACCAGCACGATCAGCCGGCCGCCGTCCGGCACGGCCAGTACCGCCTCGCCGGTCCGCGCGGCCGCGGAGTCCATCGCGTCGGCCAGCCCGTCGAGAACCCCCGACTCCCCGGCACCCGCGGACGCCGGGGAGGTCTGCTCCTCGCCGGCCACCGGCTCCGCGACCACCATCCGGAACGGTGCGTCCAGCAGCCCGCCGTAGAGCCGGCCCGCCACCGCCCGGGCATGGTCCGGCTCCCCCGCGAGCAGCATCTTGAGCACCGCGGCACCGAGCCGCTGCTCGGCGTCCTGCAGCGCCCGGGACCGCTCGGTGGTCAGGGTGAGCAGCGCGACCGCGGAGTGCACGGCATAGCGCTCGGCCGTGCCCAGCGGCGCGCCGGTGCCGACCGCGAGCACACCGCGGGCCCGGCGTCCGGTGCCCAGCGACTGCAGTTCGACGCGGTCGTCGCCGTCCGTGTCGCTGACGACCGAGCTGGCGGGGGCGGGCCGCTCGCGCAGCCGCCCGACGTCGTCGCCGAGCCGGGCCGCGCGGCGGGCCGCCCAGTCCGGGGCGGCGGCCACCACCGCGCCCGACGCGTCGTAGAGCGCGGCCCAGCCGTCCAGATGCGCCGCGAGCCGGGCCAGCAGCTCGGCCGGCCCCTCAGCGCTCAGCGCCGCCCGGGTCAGCTCCCGCTGCGCCTCGAACCCGGCGGTCACCGCGCGGTACTGGTCGGCGGCGACAGCGGCCGAGACCGCCTTGCTGATCGCGATGAACGGGGTCCTGCGGGGCACCCCGAGCAGCGGCAGCCCCTGCTCCCCGGCCGCGTCGACCAGGGCCTGCGGCACGCCCTCGTAATTGACCCCGACCGCGAACCCCAGCCCGACGACCCCTGCCTCCGCGACCCGCCGCACATACCTGCGCGTCGCCTCCGCGTCCTCCGCGTCCAGCTTGAGCGCGGTGATCAGCAGCAGTTCCCCGCCCTCCATGTAGGGCACCGGATCGATCAGCTCGCTGGCGTGCGCCCAGCGCACCGGCACGTCGAGACGCCCCTCGCCCGCGAGCACGGTCAGCTTGAGCGCGGTGTGGTTGACCAGGGAAGCGAGGGTGTGCGGCATGGGACCTTCATGACGTCGACGACTGCGAGGGACGACCGGACGGCAACCGGCCACCGACCGGCCGATCGACGACCGGCCGATGACCAGCCAACGACCACCGACGACCGTCGACGACTGCCGCTGACCGGCCACTGACCGATTTTTTACGCCGCCTCGTATGAACGGCCACTGTCGATTCTGCCTCAGCGGACGAATCCGGGGGAGCGCCGGTCCGGCCACATCCGCCCGCCTCCCCGCAACACGCCCCCGGAGGGGACGGCGGGCCCGCCACGGCAAGTGTCATGCCGGGCGCCCCGTCATCGTCCCCGTCGCCCCCGGTCGGCCCCCTCAGGACCGCAGGTCCACCAGCACCGGCGGCGCATGCTCCCCGGCCACCGAGGTCACGGACAGCACGGCATGCCCGGGCGGCACCGAATTGGCGAGATCGGACGCCGACCAGCGCTCCCGCTCCACGGTGCGCACGGTGACGGCCTTGGCGGTGGCCGCCTTGCCGGTGACCAGATGGCGGAAGATGTGGAACGCCTTCATCGCGGCGCCCTCCGCGATGATCTGACGGTCGGTGACATCGCGGGTCTCCACCCACTCCTTGCCCCACACCTCGGCGAACCGGGCACCGTCCCACGTCGTCACGCCGGCGAACGCCATCCGGCAGCCGACCGTGCCGAGCAGCGTGCCGCGCAGCGCGTCGGGGACGTCGTCCAGGGAGCGCAGCGTCAGCACCGCTCCGGCATTCGCCGAGCGCAGCCGCTGCAGCCCGCGCAGCGCCTCCGCCGTGATCGTGTGGGCGGCCTCGTCGAGCACCAGACAGGCGAACAGCGAGCGGTCGCCGCGGGCCACCGCGCACTCGGTGAACTGCGCCAGCACCAGCCGGGCCAGGATCCGCGACGCCTCCGCATGGCCGCGCTCGGGCAGTTCGATACGGACCCGCAGCGGATGGTCCAGGGCGCGCAGGGAGACCTGGCGGGTGCCGCCCGTCGGATCGAAGAAGGCGGCGAAGGCGGGCCGGTCCAGGAGGGCGATGCGGTCGGCGAGGAGCACCCCGACGTCACCGGCGCGCTCCGACTGACGAGCGCGGGCGTCCAGTTCGCGCAGCAGCGTGTCGGCGCCGGCGTCCTGCAGGGCGGTGCGCAGTGCGGACATCGCCCGGGGCGCACCGTCCAGCAGTTCGCGCAGCTCGGGAACGGTCGGGAAGCGGTCGTGGGCGGCCCGGAAGGGGCCGAGCAGCTGGGCCAGGGTGGTCGCGGCACGACGGCTGTCGCCACCCGGCAGCTGCCCCGCGAGATCGCCGACCAGGGCCTCCGCCAGGATGCCGGCCGCCTCGTCGGGATCCGTGGTGCCGCCGTACAGATCGAGGTCGCAGTCCGGGTCCGGCCGGCCGACCCTGACCACCACGTCGAATGCGTCGTCAGGGCCGAGGTCGGATCCGGCCGGGCCGACGACGATCACGGCGGACTGTCCGGCCAGCGCCTGCAGGCACATCGACTCCACCACCGGCTTGACGACCCGGGTGGTCTTGCCGCTGCCGGCCGGCCCCACGGCCAGCAGCGAGGTGCCCAACACCGCGGGGTCCAGGGCACATCCTGCGCCGCGGTGCTGATACGGGTTGCGGTGATGGTCGGCGGCGGTGCCGATCCGGACCTGGTGGGCGAGCAGATCGTGGTGGGCGGTCCGTCGGGGCAGATCACGCCGCCCCGACGGGTGCGCACAGGCCGCCGCGCCGTGCCGCAGCACGGTGTCGGTGAAGGAGGCCAGGGAGTTCTTGCCGGACCGCACCGAGCGCCAGGCACGCTCGATCCTGGCCACATCGACATCGTTCATCCGGCCGGCCCGCGCCTCGTCGGTCAGCTTGTCCGCGGCGTCCGCGGCACCGTGCGCCCGCAGGTCGGGCCACTGGGCCCGGTCGGCGGCGGGGTGGGGTTTGGGGGCAGCGTGGGCGCGGTTGCGGAAGCGGCCGAAAAGCGGCCCCAGGGAACGGCGGACGAGCTCCGGCCAGCGCCCCATTCGGCCGAAGACGACGGCCAGGAGTGCCAGCACCAGCCCGTAGTAGACGTAGGTGGCCCAGACGTAGGCCATTTGGTTGCCGCCGGCCATCCGCCAGGATTCCGGCGTGAGCAGCAGCAACGGCCAGAGCCAGTAACCGCCGAGATAGCTGTTGATCAGCAACGACCACAGCAGCCACCCGCACAGGAACGAGATCACGGCGCCGCTGATCAGCTGCCGTCCGGGGACCCGGTCGGGCTCCTGTGCGGCACGGGGCCGGTGGCCGTAGGTCCAGATGCCGGGTGCGGCCGCCGGGCGCGGGGTGCGCAGCCACTTGAGCACCGGCGGTTCGGGGGCCGCGGGGCCGCCGGGCGCGGTGCCCGGAGGGCCGGCGGGCATGGCCGGCACGGTCGGCCGGGCGGCGGGCGGTGGCGGGGTGCGCGGCGCGGCGGCCGGTGGCGTGGGCGGTGCCGCGGGGCGCGGCACCGCGGGTTCGGGTCGGTGCGCTCCGTCCGGCGGCTGGGGAGCGGTGTGCTCTGCGTCGTGCGTGCCCTCGGTGTCCATCCGGTGCCCCTTGTCCCCCTTGAGCCGTGGCCTGCTGCGTCATGGCGCCGGCGGCCGCGTCGTCCGGCCGCGGTGTCATTGTCATGCCCGCGCTGGTGTCCGCGGCCGCCGGGCGCGCCGCCGCACAATCTACTGGCCGTGGGCCGCCGCTATGTCCGGTGCGGACAACGCAACACGCGCACTTCTCCCGAACGGAACATGCCAGACCCGCCCGGCCGCCCCTAGCCTGCGAGAACAACACCTTTGTACGTTCCCCCGTTCCACTCCAGGAGACTGCCATGACCGAACTGTCCGGAGGCCCGGCCCTCCCCCAGGAGCGTCGCGTCGTCACCGCGATCCCCGGCCCGAAGTCGCAGGAGCTGTGGGCCCGTAAGCAGGCCACGGTGGCCGCCGGCGTCGGCGCCGTGCTGCCCGTCTTCGTCAAGCGCGCGGGCGGCGGTGTCCTGGAGGACGTGGACGGGAACTCCCTGATCGACTTCGGCTCCGGCATCGCGGTGACCTCGGTGGGCAACAGCGCGGAGGCGGTCGTCCGCCGGGCCACCGCGCAGCTCCAGGCCTTCACCCACACCTGTGCCATGGTGGCGCCGTACGAGCCGTACATCGAGGTCTGTGAGCAGCTGGCGGAGCTGACGCCGGGCGACCACGCGAAGAAGTCGGCGCTGTTCAACTCCGGTGCGGAGGCCGTCGAGAACGCCGTCAAGATCGCCCGCGTGCACACCAAGCGCCAGGCGGTCGTCGTCTTCGACCACGGCTACCACGGCCGTACGAACCTCACGATGGCGCTCACCTCCAAGAACATGCCGTACAAGCAGGGCTTCGGCCCGTTCGCGCCCGAGGTCTACCGCGTCCCGGTGGCCTACCCCTACCGCTGGCTGACCGGCCCGGAGAACTGTGCGCAGGAGGCCGCGGACCAGGCCATCTCGCAGATCACCAAGCAGATCGGCGCGGAGAACGTCGCGGCGATCATCATCGAGCCGGTGCTCGGCGAGGGCGGCTTCATCGAGCCGGCCAAGGGCTTCCTGCCGGCCATCGCGAACTTCGCGAAGGAGAACGGCATCGTCTTCGTCGCGGACGAGATCCAGTCCGGCTTCTGCCGTACGGGTCAGTGGTTCGCGTGCGAGGACGAGGGCATCGTCCCCGACCTGATCACGACGGCCAAGGGCATCGCCGGCGGTCTGCCGCTGGCCGCCGTCACCGGCCGCGCCGAGATCATGGACGCGGCGCACGCGGGCGGCCTGGGCGGCACCTACGGCGGCAACCCGGTGGCCTGCGCCGCGGCGCTGGGCTCCATCGAGACCATGCGCGAGCAGGACCTGAACGCCAAGGCCCGGCGGATCGGCGAGGTCATGACGGCCCGCCTGCACGCCATCGCCGAGAAGTACGACGTCATCGGCGAGGTCCGCGGCCGCGGCGCGATGATCGCGATCGAGCTGGTCAAGTCCGGCTCCAAGGAGCCGAACCCGGAGGCCACCGCCGCGCTGGCCAAGGCCTGCCACCAGGAGGGCCTGCTGGTCCTGACCACCGGTACGTACGGCAACGTGCTGCGCTTCCTGCCGCCGCTGGTCATCGGCGAGGACCTGCTCAACGAGGGTCTGGACATCCTCGAGGGCGCCTTCGCCGCGCTCTGAGCGACCCGCACCCCGGGCGCGCCGCGCAGGGCGATCCGCCCGGGTGCTGCGCACAGGTGCTCTCGGCCTGAGCACCGGCGCGGGCAGAACCCCGGCACGGCCCGGGACACGGCAGACGTCGTGTCCCGGGCCGTGCCCTTTCGTGCCCGTGGCGGCCCTCGGCGTCGGTGCCCGAGGACGCGCTCCGCTCCGCGCCCCGCCCCCGGCCGTCCCCTCCCGCCCCTGCCCCTCCCCCGTCCTCACTCCGCCTGTTTTCTGTCCGTTCTGTACTCATTTTCGCGTTCATTTCCGTGCGGACGTGCGTAACTGGAGGCATGGCGTGAAGAAGATGTGCGGGGCCGATGGCGGCCGGGTAATGCGACTGTCGGGTGCGCCCGCCGTGCCGTACGGTTCCTGCAGATGAGAGAAACACCCCGCTCGCAGGGGACTGCGGGCGACGCCCGGTCGGCGCTTCCCCGGTTCCGATCAGGCCGTGCCCTCGCGCACAACACCGGGACCCCTGGCAAAGGGGGCTCCGGGAATCCTCACCGATCGGATGTCCGCCCGCCCCATACCCCCCGGGGCGCGCGGAACACCGGTCAGCGCGGCCGCCTCGGAACCACCCCCCCTGTTCCGAGGCGGCCGACCTTTTTTCCGGGCTCCGCGGACCCGTCGGGTCGCGGTTTCTCCCTCTTCTCACCTCTGACCGCCGGGCTGTTCAGCGCGTTGCTCTTCGCCGTGCTCACCTGGCAGGTGGCCGGTCACGGTCCGCTGCGCGCCCTCGATGAACGGCTCGGCCGCGCCCTTGCCGCCGGAAGCGTTCCCTCCGGGGCCGCCGAGTTCTTCGCCGATCTCGGCAATACGGCGGTGGCACTGCCGGTACTGGTGGTGGTGATGGTGTGGACGGGATGGCTGGGGTGGCAGGGACAACGCGGGTCACGGGGCGGCGGCCGGGACGGCGAGGGCCCGGCCCGTGGGCCCGCTCCGGTGCGCTGGTGGCTGCCGCCGCTCGCCGCCGGCCTCGCACTGGCCGCGGTTCCCGCGCTGGTCGTCCCGCTCAAGCTCTGGATCGCGCGCCCGGGACCGCCGCAGATGGCCGGTGACGCGGCCGCCTTCTACCCGTCGGGGCATGGCGCCACGGCGGCCGTGGCGTACGGCGTGGCCGGGCTGCTGCTGGTCCGCGGCCTACGGGGGACGCGAACCGGCGACGGCACGACCGCCCGTCCGTACGCTCCGGCGGGCACGGCCACTGCCACTGCCACTGCCACTGCCACTGCCACTGCCACTGCCACTGCCACTGCCACTGCCACTGCCACCACGGTCGCCCTCACCGCCGCGGTCGTGCTGCTCAATACGGGCGTCGGCCTCGGCCTGGTGCGCCGGGGCTATCACTGGCCGTTGGACGTGCTCGGCAGCTGGTGCCTGGCCGGGGTGCTGCTCGCCGTGTGGTGCGCGGTGTGCGGCCGGTGGTCCGTCGGGGGCGGGGGCCGAGCGGCGCGCCGGAGGACGACCGGCGAGGCGGGGGCGGACGGGGCCTGAGCCCGGCCGCGGCGGGCCCGCCCGGCGTCCCGCGCGCAAGGGGGAGGCAGGGGCCAGGCGGCGCGCCGGAGGACGGCCGCCCGCGCGGAGGCGGACGAGGCCCGCGGCCCACCGGCCGTACGGGGGAGCGGGCGAGGCCCGCCCGCGGCCCACCGGCCACCCTGCCGCACGCGAAGGAGCGGGCACCCCCGTCGCCCGCCCCCGTCTCACCTCAGCTGTCGAACCCCAGCCCCACCTTGTCCATGGCCTTCAGCCACAGGTTGCGGCGGCCGCCGTGGGTGTCGGCCCGGGTCATGGACCACTGGGTGATGCCGATGCCGGCCCAGCGCAGTGGCTCGGGCGGGAAGGGCAGTGGCTTGCTGCGGACCATTTCCAGCTCCGTGCGCTCGGTGCGCTCGCCCGTGAGCAGGTCGAGCATCACCTCGGCGCCGAAGCGGGTGGCGCCGACGCCGAGGCCGGTGTAGCCGGCGGCGTAGGCGACCCGGCCGGCGTGGGCGGTGCCGAAGAAGGCCGAGAAGCGGGAGCAGGTGTCGATGGCGCCGCCCCAGGTGTGGGTGAAGCGCAGGCCCTCCAACTGCGGGAAGCAGCGGAAGAAGTGCCGGGCGAGCTTCTCGTACGTGGCGGGGTGGTGGTCGAATTCGGCACGGATCCCGCCGCCGTAGCGGTAGACGATGTCGTAGCCGCCCCACAGGATGCGGTTGTCCTCGGTGATGCGGAAGTAGTGGAAGTGGTTGTTGGAGTCCGAGAGGCCCTGGCGGTTCTTCCAGCCGATGGCGGCGAGCTGCTCGTCGGAGAGCGGCTCCGTCATCAGGGCGTGGTCGTAGACCGGGACGATGTACGGGCGGACCCGCTTGACCAGCGACGGGAAGGCGTTGGTGCCGAGCGCGACATGGCGGGCGAAGACCCGGCCGTAGGGGGTGCGGACGGCCATGCCCAGGCCCTCGGAGGCGAGGGCGGTGGCGCGGGTGCGCTCGTAGATGCGGACGCCGAGGCCGAGGCAGGCCTGCTTCAGGCCCCAGGCGAGGCGGGCCGGGTTGAGCATGGCGACGCCGTCGCGGTCCCAGAGGCCGGCGCGGAAGGTCGGCGAGTCGACCTCGGCGCGCAGGGCGTCCTGGTCGAGGAAGGTGTGCCGGTCGAGGCCGAGGCCCGCGGCGTCCTCGGCGAACTCCTCGAGTTCGGCGACCTGGTGGGGCTCGGTGGCGATGTCGATCTCGCCGGTGCGCTCGAAGGCGCAGTCGATGCCGTAGCGGGCGACGGCCTCCTCGATGGCGTCGAGGTTGCGGATGCCGAGCGCTTCGAGGGTGGCCAGCTCCTCGGGCCAGCGGGCCAGGCCGTTGCCGAGGCCGTGGGTGAGGGAGGCGGCGCAGAAGCCGCCGTTGCGCCCGGAGGCCGCCCAGCCGATCTCGGCGCCTTCGATGAGGACGACATCGCGCTGGGGGTCGCGTTCCTTGGCGATCAGCGCGGTCCACAGCCCCGAGTAGCCGCCGCCGACGACGAGCAGGTCGCAGGTCTCGTCGCCGACGAGGGCGGGCCGGGCGGCCGGGCGGTCCTTGTCGGCCAGCCAGAAGGGGGTGGGTTCGGCGTCCGCGAGCGCATGCGCGGCGGACGGGGTCATGGCAGCTCGTGCCATGGTTCTCAGCTCCTCTTGCTCCTCTTGCGGCGGGCACCGGCCAGCTGGCCGACGACTACGCATGCCACGGCGATCAGGAACATCGCCGTGCCGATGACATTGATCTGAACGGGCGTGCCCCGCTGTGCCGATCCCCAGACGAACATGGGGAAGGTGACGGTGGAGCCGGCGTTGAAGTTGGTGATGATGAAGTCGTCGAAGGACAGGGCGAACGACAGCAGGGCGCCGGACGCGATGCCGGGGGCGGCGATCGGCAGCGTCACCCGCAGGAAGGTCTGGACGGGTGAGGCGTAGAGGTCCTGGGCGGCCTGTTCCAGCCGTGGGTCCATGCTCATCACCCGGGCCTTGACGGCGGTGACCACGAAGCTCAGGCAGAACATGATGTGGGCGATGAGGATCGTCCAGAAGCCGAACTGGATGCCCATGTTGAGGAAGAGGGTGGCCAGCGAGGCGGCCATGACGACCTCGGGCATCGCCATCGGCAGGAAGATCAGGGTGTTGACGCCGGCGCGGGCGCGGAAGCGGTAGCGGGCCAGCGCGAACGCGATCATGGTGCCGAGGACGGTCGCGCCGAGGGTGGCCCAGAGCGCGAGCTGCAGGCTCAGGCCGAGCGAACCGCACAGGTCGGCGACGCCGCACGGATCGCTCCAGGCGTCCGTGGAGAAGCGCTGCCACTGGTAGTTGAAGCGGCCGTTGGGCTTGTTGAAGGAGAAGACCATCACCACGAGGTTCGGCAGGACCAGATAGCCCAGCGTGCACAGGCCGGCGAGGGTGACGATGTTGCGGCGCAGCCAGCGCAGGCCACGGTTCGGGGTGCGGGCCGCGGTGGCTTCGGTGGTCTCGTGGACGGCCATCAGACCAGGTCCTCCGTCCCGGACTTGCGGATGTAGATCGTGACCATGGCGAGGATGGCCGCCATGAGGAGGAAGGAGAGGGCGGCGGCGGTCGGGTAGTCCAGGACCCGCAGGAACTGCGACTGGATGACGTTGCCGATCATCTTCTGGTCGGTGGAGCCCAGCAGTTCGGCGTTGATGTAGTCGCCGGCGGCCGGGATGAAGGTGAGCAGGGTGCCCGCGACGACGCCCGGCATGGACAGCGGGAAGGTCACCCGGCGGAAGGTGGTGGACGGGCGGGCGTAGAGGTCGCCGGCGGCCTCGTGGAGGCGCGGGTCGATGCGCTCCAGCGAGGTGTAGAGCGGCAGGACCATGAACGGCAGGAAGTTGTAGGTCAGTCCGCAGACCACGGCGAGCGGGGTGGCGAGCACCCGCTGCCCTTCGGTGACGCCCAGCCAGCTGGTGACGTCCAGGACGTGCAGCGAGTTCAGGACGCCGACGACCGGACCGCCGTCGGCCAGGATCGTCTTCCAGGCGAGCGTACGGATCAGGAAGCTGGTGAAGAACGGGGCGATGACCAGGATCATCACGACGTTCCGCCAGCGCCCGGCCTTGAAGGCGATGAGGTAGGCCAGCGGGTAGCCCAGGAGCAGGCAGAGCACGGTGGCGGTGGCGGCGTAGAGCACGGAGCGCACGAACTGCGGCCAGTACTCGCCGAGCGCGTCCCAGTACGTCGCGAAGTGCCAGGTGACCTTGAAGCCCTCTTCGAGGGAGCCGGTCTGGATCGAGGTCGACGCCTGGTAGACGAGCGGGGCGGCGAAGAAGACGATCAGCCACAGGATGCCGGGGAGCAGCAGCCAGTAGGGGACGAGGCGCTTGCGGGCGGGGGTCTTGCGCAGGGCGGTGGCCGCGGCCTCGGTCTGCCCGTCCGGTGGCGCGGGTGTCTCGGTCGTGGTCACGCGGCCTCCTCGTCGAGGTCCGCGCCGGCCTGCCGGTCCTGGGCGGCGTCCAGTCCGAAGGTGTGCGCCGGGCTCCAGTGCAGGACGACCTCGGCGCCGGGGACCAGGCGCCCGTCGCGCTCGATGTTCTGCTCGTAGACGGCGAGTTCGCCCAGGCCCGGGGCCTCGATCACGTACTGGGTGGAGACGCCGATGAAGCTGGCGTCCTTGATGCGCGCGGGCAGGCGGTTGCGGCCGTCGGCGATGGACCCGGCGTCGTCGGCGTGCGCCAGGGCCACCTTCTCGGGCCGGACGCCGGCGAGCACCTTCTCGCCGGTGCGGGCCGGGGCGCTGCACCGTCCCGCGGGCAGCCGGAGCTTGGCGTCACCGGCCTTGAGCAGCAGTTCCTCGCCGCCGGCCTCGACGACCTCGGCCTCGATGAGGTTGGAGGTGCCCAGGAAGTTGGCGACGAAGGTGGTGGCGGGGTTCTCGTAGAGGTCGGCGGGGGCGCCGAGCTGTTCGACCCGGCCGCCGTTCATCACGGCCACGGTGTCGGCCATCGTCATGGCCTCCTCCTGGTCGTGGGTGACGTGCACGAAGGTGATGCCGACCTCGGTCTGGATGCGCTTGAGCTCCAACTGCATCTGGCGGCGCAGCTTGAGGTCGAGGGCGCCCAGCGGCTCGTCGAGGAGCAGTACCTGCGGGTGGTTGATCAGTGCGCGGGCGACCGCGACGCGCTGCTGCTGGCCGCCGGAGAGCTGCTGCGGCTTGCGGCGGGCCATCGGGCCGAGCTGGACGAGGTCGAGCATCTCCTCGACCTGCTTCTTGACGGACTTGATGCCGCGGCGGCGCAGCCCGAAGGCGACGTTCTCGTAGATGTCCAGGTGCGGGAAGAGCGCGTAGTTCTGGAAGACGGTGTTGACCTGCCGCTTGTAGGGCGGCAGGACGGTGACGTCGCGGCCCGACAGTTCGACGGTGCCGGTGGTGGGCTCCTCCAGTCCGGCGATCATGCGCAGGGTGGTGGTCTTGCCGCAGCCCGAGGCGCCCAGCAGCGCGAAGAAGGAGCCCGCGGGGACGGTCAGGTCGAGCGGATGGACGGCGGTGAAGGAGCCGTAGGTCTTGCTTATCCCGTGGAGGCGGACGTCGCCGCCACTGCTCTGGGGGGTCGCGGAGTGGGTCATGTCGGTCGTCCCGGGGGTCGGAGGGCGAAGCGGCTCGGGCGGGCCAGGGAGGTGGGGGTCAGGCGCCGGTGAGGTCGGAGAACTTCTGGGCGAACTCCTTGTTCTCCTTGGCGCTCAGGGCGCGGAAGGAGTGGGAGCGGGCGGCCATCTCCTTGTCCGGCAGGATCAGCGGGTTCTCCGCCGCCTTCTTGTCGATCTTGGCAAGCTCCTCGCGCACCCCGTCGACGGGGCAGGCGTAGTTGATGTACGCCGCGAGCCGGGCCGCCGCCTTCGGCTCGTAGAAGTAGTCGATGAGCCGTTCGGCGTTCTGCTTGTGGCGGGCCTTGTTCGGCACCATGAGGTTGTCGGTGGACGTCATGTAGCCGGACTTGGGGATGGCGTAGGCGATGTCCGGGTTGTCGTTCTGGAGCTGGACGATGTCGCCCGCCCAGGCCACACAGGCGGCCAGATCGCCCTTGTCCAGGTCCGTGGTGTAGTCGTTGCCGGTGAAGCGGCGTATCTGCTTGGAGTCGACGCCCTTCTGGAGCCGGGCGAGGGCCGCGTCGTAGTCGTCCGCGGTGACGTCCTCGGGCCGCTTGCCCATGTCCAGCAGCGTCAGGCCGACGCTGTCGCGCATCTCGGAGAGGAAGCCGACCCGGCCCTTGAGCTGCGGGTCCTCCAGCAGCTGGCTGACGGAGTCGACCTTCTTCCCGCCGGTGGCCTTCTTGTTGTACGCGATGAGCGCCGGGATGCCCTGCCACACGTAGGAGTGCGCGCGGCCCGGGTCCCAGGCGGGGTCGCGGTACTGGGCCGAGAGGTTGGCGTAGGCGTGCGGCAGGTTGGCCGGGTCCAGCTGCTGGATCCAGCCGAGGGAGATCATCCGTGCGCACATCCAGTCGGTGAGCACGATCAGATCGCGGCCGGTGTCCTGGCCGGCCGCCAGCTGGGCCTGGATCTTGCCGAAGAACTCGTCGTTGTCGTTGATGTCCTCGGTGTATTTGACGGCGATGCCGGTGCGCCGGGTGAAGCGCTCCAGGGTCGGCCGGTGCTTGCCGTCCTCGCTGACGTCCATGTACTCGGTCCAGTTGGAGAAGCTGAGGCGCTTCTCCGCCGTGGAATGGTCCTGGGAGCGGCCGGCGTCCGTACGGCCCGCGGGCGGGATCCCGCAGGACGCCAGGGCGCCGAGGCCGCCGATCGTGGCCGCCATGGCGCCGCCCGCGCGCAGCAGCGAGCGGCGGGTCATGGCGAGCCGGCCGTTCGTCGCACTGCGGCGCATGGCGATGAGTTCTGCCGGGGACAGGGGTTCGGGCTGCTCGTGGTGCTCCATGCGCGGTGCCCTTTCAGGGGATGAGCCCGGCGCGCGGCCGGTGGTGACGAGGCCCGCGGCGCCGGCCGCAGGAGAGGGGCCCGGGGGCCCGGCGGGGCGTCCCTTACGGGCGGTCCCCGAAGACCGTGCGGTGCCAGTCCTTGCGGGCCACCGCGGTGTTGTCGTACATGACGTGCTTGACCTGGGTGTACTCCTCGAAGGAGTAGGCCGACATGTCCTTGCCGAAGCCCGAGGCCTTGGCCCCGCCGTGCGGCATCTCGCTGATGATCGGGATGTGGTCGTTGACCCAGACGCAGCCCGCGTGGATCTCGCGGGTGGCGCGCCCGGTGCGGTAGACGTCCCGGCTCCAGGCGGAGGCGGCGAGCCCGTAGGGGGTGTCGTTGGCCAGCGCGATGCCCTCGTCGTCGCTGTCGAAGGGCAGCACGACCAGCACCGGGCCGAAGATCTCGGACTGCACGATCTCGCTGTCCTGCGCGGCCCCGGCGATCAGCGTGGGCCGGTAGTAGGCGCCCTTGGCCAGCTCGCCCCGGGGTGCCTCGCCGCCGGTGACGACGGTGGCGTAGCCGCGCGCCCGGTCCACGAAGCCGGCCACCCGGTCGCGCTGCGTGTGGGAGATCAGCGGGCCCAGGTCGGTGGCGGGGTCGAAGGGGTCGCCGAGCCGTACGGTCGCCATCAGGTCGGCGACGCCGCTGACGAAGGCGTCGTAGAGCGGGCGCTGGACGTAGGCGCGGGTGGCGGCGGTGCAGTCCTGGCCGGTGTTGATCAGCGAGCCGGCGACCGCGCCGTGGACGGCGGCCTCCAGGTCCGCGTCGTCGAAGACCACGAAGGGGGCCTTGCCGCCGAGTTCGAGGTGCAGCCGCTTGACGGTGCCGGTGGCGATCTCGGCGACGCGCTTGCCGACGCCGGTCGAGCCGGTGAAGGAGGTCATCGCCACGGAGCGGTGGCCCACCAGGTGCTCACCGGCGTCCCGGCCCGCCCCGGAGACGATGTTGAGGACGCCGTCGGGCAGCCCGGCACGCTGTGCGGCCTGCGCGAACAGCAGCGAGGTGAAGGGGGTGATCTCGGCGGGCTTGAGGACGATGGTGTTGCCCGCGGCGATGGCCGGCAGCACCTTCCAGGCGGCCATCTGCAGCGGATAGTTCCACGGCGCGATGGAGCCGACGACGCCGATGGGCTCGCGGCGGATGACCGAGGTGTGATCGGGGCTGTATTCGCCGGCCGCCTTGCCCTCCAGATGACGGGCGGCACCCGCGAAGAACGCGGCGTTGTCGATCGAACCCGGTACGTCGAACTCCTCGCTGAGCTTGATCGGCTTTCCGCAGTTCAGCGATTCGGCGGCGGCGAGATCGGCGGCGTCCTCGGCGAGCGCGGCCGCGAAGCGGTGCAGGGTGTCGGAGCGCTCACCGGGCGTGGCGCCGCCCCACTCGGGAAAGGCCTGCTCCGCGGCCTGTACGGCGGCGTCCACATCCGCCGTACCCGCGAGTTCGTAGGAGTACACCGTCTCGCCTGTCGCCGGGTCCACGACGGCCTGGGTGCGGCCGGAACTGCCGCTGCGGAGACTGCCTGCGATGAATTGGGCGCCCTCGGCGAACCGCTCGGTGGCATCGAATCGGTGATCCATGGTGCTCTCCTCCGCCGGGCACCGAGGCCGCTCAGCGGCACTGCCTGGCGTAGCTATTTCCGGAATCGATGGCTGATCTTGACAGAGTAGAAGGGTCTCAACAAGGGATTCCGTTGTTGCCTTTTGGTTACGCGACGAATTCTGCGATTCTCGCGGTATCAGCCCCGACACGTTGTCAGTGCCCGCTGACAGAATCCCGGCATGATGCACGACAGCGCGGGGATCACCACGGGGGAGGCGGCCGGGCACGCCGCGGACGGGCCGCGTTCGGTCGAGGAACTCCGGCGCGCGGCCGCCGCCGGCCGGCGCGTCAGGTATGTCCCTTTCTGGGGTCACGGCCCCCGGCGCGACGGCAGCCTCGGCGTGAGCTGCTTCAGCCAGTGGTGGCCCTCCCCCTTCACCGTCGGCGGGGTCCGCTACGCCACCGCCGAACACTGGATGATGGCCGGCAAGGCCCGGCTGTTCTCCGACGCGGAGGCGGAGCGGCACGTCCTCGCGGCGCGGCATCCCCGGCAGGCCAAGGACGCCGGGCGCCGGGTCCGCGGCTTCGACGAGGAGATATGGCGGCAGCACCGCTTCGCCCTGGTCGTCGAGGGCAGCGTCCACAAATTCGGCCAGGACGCCGCCCTGCGGGAGTTCCTGCTGGGCACGAACTCCCGGGTGCTGGTGGAGGCCAGCCCGGTGGACCGGATATGGGGCATCGGCCTGGCCGCCGATGACGAGCGCGCAGCGGACCCCGCCCGCTGGCGGGGCCTGAATCTGCTGGGCTTCGCGCTGATGGCGGCGCGGCAGACCCTGCGGGAACGGGACGGGCGGGAGCCGTAGGCCGGTCCGGGCCCGGGCCGGTGGGCGGACCTGCGCCCCACGGCCGCCCCCGCCCCGCTTAGCATGACCGAGCCCCTCCGCGCACCGCGCGCACTCATTGACAGGAGGAACCGTTGTCCGGTCTCGATGCCTTCATTGCGGACCTGCCCAAGGCGGAGCTGCACGTCCACCACGTCGGATCGGCCTCACCGCGTATCGTCGCCGAACTCGCGGCGCGGCACCCCGACTCCGCCGTCCCCACCGACCCCGAAGCGCTGGTCGACTACTTCACCTTCCGCGACTTCGCGCACTTCATCGAGGTCTACCTCTCCGTCGTGGACCTGATCCGCGACGCCGAGGACGTCCGGCTGCTGACGTACGAGGTCGCCCGGGACATGGCCCGGCAGCAGATCCGCTACGCCGAGCTGACCGTCACCCCCTTCAGCTCGACCAGCCGCGGCATCCCCGACGCGGCGTACGTCGAGGCGATCGAGGACGCCCGCAAGGCCGCGGAGGCCGAGCTGGGCGTGGTGCTGCGCTGGTGCTTCGACATCCCGGGCGAGGCCGGGCTGCAGGCCGCCGAGGAGACCGCCCGTATCGCCTGTGACCTGCAGCCCGAGGGCCTGGTCTCGTTCGGGCTCGGCGGCCCCGAGATCGGCGTCCCGCGCCCGCAGTTCAAGCCGTACTTCGACCGCGCCCTCGCCGCCGGCCTGCACTCCGTGCCGCACGCCGGGGAGACCACCGGCCCCGGCACCATCTGGGACGCCCTCACCGAACTGCGCGCCGAGCGCATCGGTCATGGCACCAGCGCCGCCCAGGACCCCGCGCTGCTCGCCCATCTCGCCGAGCACCGCATCCCGCTGGAGGTGTGCCCCACCTCCAACATCGCCACCCGCGCGGTGCGCACCCTGGAGGAGCACCCGCTCAAGGAGATGGTCGACGCGGGCCTGCTGGTCACGATCAACAGCGACGACCCGCCGATGTTCGGCACGGACCTCAACACCGAATACGGCGTCGCCGCCCGCCTGTTGGGCCTGGACGCCGAAGGGGTGGCCGGCCTCGCCAAGAACGCCGTCACCGCCTCCTTCATGGACCCCGCCGCCAAGACCCGCCTGACGGCAGAGATCGACACCTACACGGCCGCCTGGCGCGGCTAGCCATCACGACTCCCGGGCCGTGACCGCCCGCCACCGCCCCGCCGGCCCGCACCGAAGGGCGGGACGGCGGGCGGGGCGGCAGGCGGAACGGCAGGGGGCGCTTCCCTCCCCTACAGCCCCACCATCGCGTTCCACTCCTTGGCGAGTTCGGGTCGCTCCTTGGAGGTGATGTCGCGGGCGATGGCCAGCCGCTTGCGCATCGCGTCATCGGGGAAGATCAGCGGGTCCTCGGCGAGCGCGGCGCGTTCCTTGTCCTTGGAGGAGGCCAGCACCTCGCGCGCGGCCGGTACGGGGCAGACGTAGTTGACCCAGGCGGCCAGCTCCGCGGCGACCTCCGGCCGGTAGTAGTAGTCGATCAGCCGCTCGGCGTTGCGCTTGTGCTCGGCGAGGTTGGGGATCAGCAGGCTCTCCGCCCAGAGCTCGGCGCCCTCCTGCGGCACCACGAACTCGATGTCCGGGTTGTCCGCCTGGAGCTGGATCACATCGCCCGAGTAGGCCTGCGCGGCGAGCACGTCGCCGGAGTCCAGGTCCTTGATGTAGTCGTTGCCGGTGAACCGCCTGATGTGGCCCTTGTGCACGAGGCCGCGCACCCGGTCGATCATGCGGTGGAAGTCGTCGGCGGTCCAGCGGGTGATGTCCACGCCCTCGCCCTGCATCAGCAGCGCGAACGATTCGTCGAGCCCGGAGAGCAGCGTGACCCGGCCGCGCAGATCGTCCTTCCACAGGTCGGAGGTGTGCTTGATCTCCCGGCCGAGCTTCTTGCGGTTGTAGGCGATGCCGGTGATCCCGGACTGCCAGGGCACGGAGTGGGTGCGGCCCGGGTCGAAGTGCGGGGTGCGCAGCAGCGGGTCGAGGTGCGCGGCGACATGCGGCTGAGCCGCCCGGTCCATCTTCTGGACCCATCCCAGCCGTACGAACCGGGCGCACATCCAGTCGCTGATGACGATCAGGTCCCGGCCGGTGCTCTGATGGTTCATCAACGACGGGCTGATCTTGCCGAAGAACTCGTCGTTGTCGTTGATCTCCTCGGTGTACGTGACGGAGATCCCGGTGCGCCGCTGGAAGGCGTCGAGGGTGGGCCGGCGCTGCTTGTGGCGGTCGTCGACGTCGATGTAGAGCGGCCAGTTCGCGAAGACGAGCCGGTGGTCCCGCGCGGACCGGTCCGCTCCCCCGCGGTCCGCCTCCTTGACGTAGGCGGGCGGCACCCCGCAGCCGGGCATGGCGGCCAGCGCCCCCGTCACACCGATTCCGCCCACACCTCGGAGCAGCGCACGCCGCGAAAGATCAGCCATGGCGAGCACTCTCACGTGCCGCGGGCGGAGGCGGCAAGAGACAGAGCGTCCATTGCCGGGCCTCCGCCCGCGACGGTGTGTCGAGCGTTCCGTGGCGCCCGACGGTGCAGCTGTCCCCGGACCAGCCGTCCGGGCCGCCGGATCAGCCGTCCAGCGAGGTCATCACGTGCTTGATGCGGGTGTAGTCGTCGAAGCCGTAGGCCGAAAGGTCCTTGCCGTAGCCGGACTTCTTGAATCCGCCGTGCGGCATCTCGGCGACCAGCGGGATGTGGGTGTTGATCCACACACAGCCGAAGTCGAGGGTCTTGGACATCCGCATGGCGCGGGCGTGGTCCTTGGTCCACACCGAGGAGGCGAGGGCGTACTCGACGCCGTTGGCCCACTGGACCGCCTGCTTCTCGTCCGCGAAGGACTGGACGGTGATGACCGGGCCGAAGACCTCCTGCTGGACGATCTCGTCGTCCTGCTTGAGGCCCGAGATGACGGTCGGGGCGAAGAAGTAGCCCTTGTCGCCGACCTGTTCGCCGCCGGCCTCGATCTTGGCGTGCGCGGGCAGCCGCTCGATGAAGCCCTTGACCTGCTTGAGCTGGTTGGCGTTGTTCAGCGGGCCGTAGAGCACGTCCTCGTCGTCGACCGCGCCGGTCTTGGTCTCCGCGGCGGCCTTGGCCAGCGCGGCGACGAACTCGTCGTGGATGGACTCGTGGACGAGGACGCGGGTGGCGGCCGTGCAGTCCTGGCCGGCGTTGAAGTAGCCGGCCACCGAGATGTCCTCGACGGCCTTGGGGATGTCGGTGTCCTCGAAGACGACGACCGGCGCCTTGCCGCCCAGCTCCAGGTGGACCCGCTTGAGGTCCTTGGAGGCGGACTCGGCGACCTGCATGCCGGCCCGCACCGAGCCGGTGATCGAGGCCATCGCGGGGACCTTGTGCTCGACCATCAGGCGGCCGGTCTCGCGGTCACCGCAGATGACGTTGAACACGCCGCGGGAGTGGCCCAGTTCGTCCAGCACGCTGCCGATGATGTCGGCGATCAGCACCGTGGAGGCCGGGGTGGTGTCGGACGGCTTGATGACGACGGTGTTGCCCGCCGCCAGCGCCGGGGCGAACTTCCACACGGCCATCATCATCGGGTAGTTCCACGGCGCGACCTGGGCGCAGACGCCGACCGGCTCGCGGCGGATGATGGAGGTGAAGCCCTCCATGTACTCGCCGGACGCGCGGCCCTCCAGCATCCGGGCGGCACCCGCGAAGAAGCGGATCTGGTCCACCATCGGCGGGATTTCCTCGGAGCGTACGAGCGCGACCGGCTTGCCGCAGTTCTCGGACTCGGCGGCGATCAGCTCCTCCGCCCGCTCCTCGAAACGGTCGGCGATCTTGAGCAGGACCTTCTGGCGCTCGGCCGGGATCAGGTCGCGCCAGGCGGGGAAGGCGGCTTCGGCGGCAGCCATGGCCGCGTCCACGTCGGCGGCGGCCGAGAGAGGGGCGGTGGCGTACGCCTCACCCGTCGCGGGATTGACCACCTCCGTGGTCCGCCCGTCGGCGGCGTCCCGGAACTCCCCGTCGATGTAGTTGCGCAGACGACGCAGTGCGGTGGTCACTGTGCGCCCCCTTCAGTCAGATATCCGGTGGTGTGGACATCCACCCTAGCCATGGAACCCACGTTTTCAACACACCCGCCACTCAGGAACAACGGAATCAGTGGAATCTCGATCGCAACACGACTAATTTCATCGATTTGGGGTTGCAAGACAGACGAGGCTCGTGCACAGTGAACGACGTGGCCACTCGTGACAGAAACGGCACCCCGTCGATCGACTCCGTCTCCCTGGCGATCATCGAGCAGCTCCAGGAGGACGGGCGCCGTCCGTACGCCGCCATCGGCAAGGCCGTCGGCCTGTCCGAAGCGGCGGTACGCCAGCGCGTACAGAAACTGCTCGATCAAGGCGTGATGCAGATCGTCGCGGTCACCGACCCCCTCACGGTCGGTTTCCGTCGGCAGGCAATGGTCGGCATCAACGTCGAAGGCGACCTCGATCCCGTGGCCGACGCCCTGACGACCATGGAAGAGGTCGAGTACGTCGTCATGACGGCAGGCTCCTTCGATCTCATCATCGAGATCGTCTGCGAGGACGACGACCACCTTCTGGAAATGATCAACAAGCGGATCCGCACGCTTCCCGGCGTCCGATCCACCGAGAGCTTCGTGTACCTCAAGCTCCGCAAGCAGACCTACACCTGGGGAACGAGATAGCAATGAGCGGCGACCTCTCCAAGACGGCATACGACCACCTGTGGATGCACTTCACCCGCATGTCGTCGTACGAGAATGCCCCCGTGCCCACGATCGTGCGCGGTGAGGGCACCAACATCTACGACGACAAGGGCAAGCGCTACATCGACGGCCTCGCCGGCCTCTTCGTGGTCAACGCCGGCCACGGCCGGGTCGAGCTCGCCGAGACCGCCTACAAGCAGGCGCAGGAGCTGGCCTTCTTCCCCGTGTGGTCCTACGCCCACCCCAAGGCCGTGGAGCTTGCCGAGCGTCTGGCCCACCACGCGCCGGGCGACCTCAACAAGGTCTTCTTCACCACCGGTGGCGGCGAGGCCGTCGAGACCGCCTGGAAGCTGGCCAAGCAGTACTTCAAGCTCACCGGCAAGCCGATGAAGCACAAGGTGATATCCCGGGCCGTCGCCTACCACGGCACCCCGCAGGGCGCCCTGTCCATCACCGGCCTGCCCGGCCTGAAGGCCCCCTTCGAGCCGCTGGTCCCCGGTGCGCACAAGGTCCCGAACACCAACATCTACCGCGCCCCGATCCACGGCGACGACCCCGAGGCCTTCGGCCGCTGGGCCGCCGACCAGATCGAGCAGCAGATCCTCTTCGAGGGCCCCGAGACCGTCGCCGCGGTCTTCCTGGAGCCGGTGCAGAACGCCGGCGGCTGCTTCCCGCCGCCCCCCGGCTACTTCCAGCGGGTCCGCGAGATCTGCGACCAGTACGACGTGCTGCTCGTCTCCGACGAGGTCATCTGCGCCTTCGGCCGCCTCGGCACGATGTTCGGCTGCGAGAAGTTCGGCTACGTCCCGGACATGATCACCTGCGCCAAGGGCATGACCTCGGGCTACTCCCCGATCGGCGCCTGCATCATCTCGGACCGCCTGGCCGAGCCGTTCTACAAGGGCGACAACACCTTCCTGCACGGCTACACCTTCGGCGGCCACCCGGTCTCCGCGGCCGTCGGTGTCGCCAACCTCGACATCTTCGAGCGCGAGGGCCTCAACAAGCACGTCCTCGACAACGAGGGCAACTTCCTCAACACCCTGCAGAAGCTGCACGACCTGCCGATCGTCGGCGACGTCCGCGGCAACGGCTTCTTCTACGGCATCGAGCTCGTCAAGGACAAGGCCACCAAGGAGTCCTTCAACGAGGAGGAGACCGAGCGCGTCCTGTACGGCTTCCTCTCCAAGGCGCTGTACGACAACGGCCTCTACTGCCGCGCCGACGACCGTGGCGACCCGGTCATCCAGCTGGCCCCGCCGCTGATCGCGGACCAGCCGGTCTTCGACGAGATCGAGCAGATCCTGCGCTCCGTCCTCACCGAGGCCTGGACCAAGCTCTGATCCCCGGGGCACCGGCTGGTGCACTCGTTCACAACTGAAGATCCAACGGCTCGGATTCACTCGTTTCAAGCCATACGAGTGAATCTGGGCCGTTGTGCTGCCAAGCCACGAATACCGGGGGTCACCAGTCCTTACCGTGCTAGTGACCGATACCCTCCATGGTCGTTCACCCGGTCGGGGGAACGATTCGACGCCTACAACAAGAGGTGCGCAGATGGTGGCCCCGCCTGACAACGACGTTCTCTGGGCCCGCGGCCTGCACCACACGCACGGCGGCACCTCGGCCCTCGCCGGAGTCTCCGTCGGCGTCCGCGAAGGCGAGATCCTCGCCGTCACCGGCCCGCGTGGCAGTGGCAAGACCACCCTCCTCAAATGTCTGTCCGGTCAACTGGTCCCGTCCGAGGGCGAGGTCTGGTTCAACAGCTCCCCCGTGCACACGCTCTCCTCCCCCAGCCGTGAACGGCTGCGCCTGGACCGGTTCGGCTGGATCGACACCGAGCCGCACCTCGTTCCCGAACTCACCGCGTGGGAGAACGCCGCCCTCCCCCTCCTGCTCCGCGGCACCGGCACCCGCGCCGCCAAGCACACCGCCGTCGAATGGCTGGACCGCCTCGACGTCGGCATGTGCGCGCGGCGCCGCCCCGCCCAGCTCGACCAGTCCCAGCGCCAGCGCATCGCCATCGCCCGCGCCCTCGCCACCACCCCCCAGGTGCTGTTCGCCGACGAACCGACCGCGCCGCTGCACCGCTCCGACGGCACCCAGGTGCTGCGCACCCTCACCACCGCGGCCCGCTCGCACCAGATCACCGTCGTGCTGGCGACCCACGACCCGGACATCGCCACGCTCGCCGACCGGTCCCTGACTCTCCTCGACGGCCGCCAGTCCAGCGCCGCGCCCGAGGCCGCCGGTTCCTCCGATGAGGAAAGCAGGGCAGCGTGCTCGCTCTCCGTCTAGCCCGCGGCTCCCACCCCCTCGTCCTGCTGCGCCGCCTCGGCGTCTCCCTCGCCGCGGCCGGCACCGGCTTCCTGCTGCTCTCCACCATCGGCCACGCCGCCGGTCACCCGTCCGCGGCCGACGAGTCACTGGTACGCCTGCTGTGGTGCACCGCCCCGCTCGCCGCCACCGCCCAGTTCGCGGTGTCCACGGCCCGGACGGATCCCGCCGCCCGCCTCCAGCGCGGTATGACCGCGGCCGGTCTGGGCCCGCTCCGTCTCACCCTGCTCGCCACCGTCTCCACCACGCTGACCTGTCTGCTCGGTGTCCTCGCCGCACTGCTGGCCTTCCTCCGTCTCCGCGGCGAGCTCGGCGGTCCGTCCGCCGTCCGCTTCGACGCCGACCTGCTCGGCACCGGCCATCCGCTGCCGCTCGTCGGCACCCTCCTGCTGCTGGCGACCGTGCCGCTGACCGCGGCGGTGGCGACCGCCGTCGCGCTGCGCCCCCGCCACGAGGCCGGCGACGCCGAGACCGAGAGCCGCCCCCGGATCGCCCCGCCGTCCGGTCTCCCGTGGGGCATCGCCCTGACCGCCGCCGGCCTGGCCATCGAGGCGTACACCAGCCGCGTCCCCGGCGCCCACGGCGGGCTGCTGCCGCTCCCCGGCCGGCTGGTCGGCAGCCCGCCGGGAGTGCTGGCCGGCTGGGCGCTGTCGGCCTTCGGCCTGGTGCTGGCCGGGCCCGGTCTGGTGCACCTGTGCGGCCGGCTCCTCTGCGCCGGCCGGCCCGGCGCACTGCGCCTGCTGTCCGGGCGGGTACTGCAGGAGGAGTCGCACCGTCTCGGCCGCCCGCTCGGCGTCCTGTGCGCGGTCGGGTCCGCCGCGTACGCCGCCATGAAGGTGTACGAGGCCTCGGCCTCCCGTCCGTTCGGACCGCTCACCGCCGTCGGCGCGGCGGTCGTCCTCGCCTGCGTCACCGCCAGCGCACTCACCGCCGCACTGGAATCCCGCTCGGCCCGCGCCCACACCACGGCCGCCCTCCGCCGCCTGGGTGCCTCCGCCTCCGTCCTCTACCGGGCAGCGGCCCTGCGCGCCCTGGCTCTGGTGATCGTCCTGGCACCTCTGACCTGGACCGTCGCGGAGATGGCCACGCTTCCGCTCGTGCACTGAGGGGACGGGGAGGAGGTCTGGGGAGAGCCGGGGAGAACCGGCGCGCCGGGGCGCGACGGCCCCGGCGCCGCCCCGCCTCCGTCCGCACCGCCCCTCTCGCCGCGGCCCGGCCCGGCCGGCCCACCGCATCCGGGCCGGGCTGAGCTGGGCCAGGTCGGGCCGGGCCGGGTCGAGCAGGGCCGACCGAGCCCCGGCCTCCCGCACGGCCCGGCAACACACCGCAGCCCAGAGCCGAACGGACGCACGGACACCGCGCGATGCCCTATCCGGCGGGTTAGCCAACGCCCCGCCCGGCCCGGCCCGGTAAGCGATACCCCACCCCACCGGGCATGCGGCGCCCCATCCGGCCCGAAAGCCGGAGCCCCATCCCACTCGGAAGGCGCCCCTGGCCCCTCAGCGGGCCAGAGCCGTGACCTCGACCTCTATCCGCCAGTCCGGCTGGGCCAGGGACGACACTTCCAGGAGGGTGTCCGCGGGGTAGGGCTCGGACAGGAACTCCCCGCGCAGGGTGAGGACATGACCGAGGTCGGCAGCCATGTCCGTCACGAAGATGCCCACTTTCACCACGTCCGCGAGCGAGGCGCCCGCCGCCGCGAGCACGCGCTCGACGTTCGCGAACGCCTGCCGCCCCTGCGTCAGGAAGTCGTCGGAGACCGTCCGCCCCTGCTCGTCGATTCCGGCCTGCCCCGAGACATGGATCAGTCCGCCCGCCCTGATGGCCTGCGAGATCCGGTACGGCTCGTACCAGTCCGGTGCGGTGGCGATCCGTTCGATCTCCGGCCGGTCCTGCGTCCCGGCCGTGACGTCCGCGGGCGCCGGCATCGTCGTCGTCATGCTTCTCCCCCTTGGTTCCATGCACCTACATCACTTGCATGCGCATGCATTAGTTTCCGCTGCATGTACGCTGCTGTCAAGAGCCCGTCGGTACACGGCAGAAGAAGGCGGAGGGCGATGGACGCGGAGCACTGGGACCGGCTCGGGGCACTGCACACACGCGTCGAGCAGGAGCTGGCGAAGGCCCTGCAGCAACACCACGGCATCGGCCTGTCCGAGTACCGCGCGCTCGCCCGGCTGGCCCGGGCGGACGACGGCGAGCTGCGCATGCAGGAACTCGCCGACCTCATCGGCCTCAACCAGAGCTCCGTGAGCCGGCTGGCCTCCCGCCTGGAGTCGTCCGGTCTGACCCGCCGCGACCTGTGCCCCGACGACCGGCGCGGGGTCTACAGCGTGATCACGGATCAGGGCCGGGACGTCCACGAACAGGCGCGCCCGACCTACGACGGTGCCCTGCGCGCCGCTCTCGACGCCGCGGCGGCGGACGGGCACCTCGGTCCTCTGGTGGCATCGCTGCGGTCCTAACATGACGGACGTGCAGTCGAATTCAAAGTCCTCAGCGTCCCGCCGCTTCCCGGCCCACGACGACAACCGCGACCACGAGATCGAGTCCCTGCCGGAGTTCGACCGGGTGGTCGCCGCGGGCAGCCTCGCCGGACACCGCGTCCAGTCGGTCGATCTGACGGATCGTACGTTCGCGCTGCTCAGCACGGACACCACGGAGTCCGTCTTCCTCGGCTGCGTCATGGAGCCGGACGCCGCCGCCAAGATACGGGCCGGCGGCTCCCTCGTCTTCCCGCCCGTGCCTGACCTGCCGTTCGACCCCTACCGCGGCAGCCTGTACGGCCCGGACGAGCTCTTCGAGGGGCTGGCCGAGGCCGGCTACGACGCCACCCCGGACGCCCGCGCCTACCACTGGTACCAGGAGACCAAGTCGGACGGCGACATCTTCGCCTCGATGCTGCGCAGCATCCACGACGACGCCGTCTCGGACGCCCTCGGCGAACACCTCGCCGGTGCGCAGGTGGTGGGCATCATGGGCGGCCACGCCCTGCGGCGCGAATCCGCGGACTACGCGGGCGCGGCCCGGCTCGGGCGCCGGCTCACCCGCAGCGGCCTGACCGTCGCGACCGGCGGCGGCCCCGGCGCGATGGAGGCGGCGAACCTCGGGGCGTACGCCGCGCCCTTCGAGGACGAGATGCTCGACGGGGCGCTGGAACGCCTCGCCAAGGCACCGCACTTCTCCGAGTCGGTCACCGAGTGGGCGCGGGCCGCCTTCGACATCCGGCGGAGCCATCCGGGCGGCGGGGCCTCGGCAGGCATCCCCACCTGGTTCTACGGCCATGAGCCGCCGAACGTCTTCGCGTCCCACATAGCCAAGTACTTCGTCAACGCGGTGCGCGAGGACGGTCTGCTGGCGCGTTCCAACGCCGGCGTGGTGTTCCTCCCGGGCGCGGCCGGAACCGTCCAGGAGATCTTCGACAACGCGACGCCCAACTACTACCAGTCCCGGGGCGAGCCGACCCCGATGGTGCTGGTGAACCGCGCGCACTGGACCGAGCGGCTCCCCACCTGGCCGCTGCTCCAGGCGCTCGCGGCGGACCGCCCCATGGCGGCCAGGATCGCCCTGGTCGACTCGGTGGACGAAGCTCCGGAGGCACTGGCCCGGCTCCGCTCCGAGAGCGTTTCCTGACCCGGCGCCGACGGGCCTTTGCCCCGTGACCCGCCCGCGTCGCGTCAGTGCCCCGGCTCCGCCTCCCCCGAACGGACGGTGGATTCGCCCGGGGAGGCAACTCCCGTCCTGAAATGCGCGTCTGCCAGGCCGGACACAGAACACATGGTGTGGACAGCGGTCGAACGGAGCTCTTGGTGATCATCGGTCTTCTCACGGCCGTGGCGGCGTCGGCCTGCTACGGCACGGGATCGGTCCTGCAGGCGGTGGGCTCGCGCAAATCCGCCCGCAGGGAGGCGGCCGAGGCCTCCACGACCGGGGTCACCCAGCACGGCGGCCCCAGCCTGTCGTCGACCGCGAAGGCCGCCGTTACCTGGGAGTTCATGGTCGGCACCGGGCTGGACTTCATAGGGTTCGCGCTCGGCGCGCTGGCCGCCCGGCTGCTGCCGCTGTTCCTCTCCCAGACCGTGATCAGCGCCAACCTCGTGATCACCGCCGTACTGAGCATCAAGCTGCTCGGCATCCGGCTCTCCCGGGCCGAGTGGAGTTCGATCGCCGTGGTCTGCGGGGCGCTGGTGCTGCTGGCGACGGCCGCCGGGCCGGAAGGCAGCGGCCACACGCCGATCGCCGCCCACTGGTGGCTGCTCGTCGCGTCCGTCGTGCTCATCGGCGGCGGCACGCTGATCGTGCGGCTGCTCGGCGGCCGGGCCGCGATCCTCGCGGGCCTGCTCTCCGGGCTGGGTTTCGGCGCGCTCGGTGTCGGCGTACGGGTGCTGAACGGCGTGGACCCCTTCCACCTGCCGACGCTGCTGGGCGACCCCGCCCTGTACGCGATTCTCGTCGCGGGCATCGGCGGCATGTACCTGCACACCGTCGCCCTGCAGATCGGGTCGGTGAACGGTGCCACCGCGGCGCTGGTGGTCGGCGAGACGGTGGTCCCGGGCATTCTCGGGGTGCTGTGGCTGGGCGACTCCTCCCGCCCGGGGTTCGCCTGGGTCGCCGCCCTCGGGTTCGTGGTGGCCGTGGCGGGCGCCGTCGCGGTCGCCTGGTTCGGCGAGCCGGAACCGGGGGCGGAGGCCGCTGCGCCGGGGACGGGTGAGGCGAAGACGGAGGTGGCGGCCCGCTGAGGCCCTAGGGACGCGGGGAGGCGGGACCGGCCCGGCCCCTCTCCGCGTGCCCGGCCGACACGCTGCTCAGCCGACACGCTGCTCAGCCGACACGCTGCTCGGCCGACCCCACCCGGCCCGCTCAGCCCGCTTCACCCGGCCCGCTCAGCCGACCCCACGCGTCACACTCACACCCGCCACACTCATTCCGCCGATTCCGGCGCGTCCAGCACCACCACCTCCTGGGCCGCGAAGGCGATGCCCACCCGCTCCCCCACCTCCGGCGCGTCCCGCAGTGCGCAGGCCGCCTCCACCTGCGGTCCGGCGGCCGGCCGGAGCAGCAGCGCGACATGGGTGCCGCGGAAGGTGCGGGCCGCGACCGTGCAGGGCAGGCCCTCCGGGGCGGCGGTCAGCCGCACCCCGGCCGGGCGGACGAGCAGGCGGCACGGTCCGTCCGCAGTGCCGTCCGGGACCGGCACCTTGCCCCAGGGGGTGGCGGCGGCCTCGCCCTGCACCGTCGCTCCGACCACGTTGTCGAAGCCGAGGAAGCGGGCGACGAATTCGGTGGCGGGCCGCTGCCAGACCTCCAGCGGGGTGCCGGTCTGCGCGATCCGGCCGTCCTGCATCACCACGACCCGGTCGGCGAGCGCGAAGGCCTCGCCCTGGTCGTGGGTGACCGCCAATACGGTGGTGCCCAATTCGCGGAAGAGCCGGCGGAGTTCGACGACCAGCCGTTCGCGCAGCCCGCGGTCGAGCTGCCCGAGGGGCTCGTCCAGCATCAGCAGGCGGGGGCGGGGGGCCAGCGCACGGGCCAGCGCGACCCGCTGCTGTTCGCCGCCGGACAGCGAGGCCACGGCGCGCCCCTGGGCGCCCGGCAGGCCGACGAGGTCGAGGAGTTCGGCGACCGTCCGCTCCCGCTCCCCGCGTGCGGCACGCCGCATCCGCAGCCCGAAGGCGACGTTCCCCTCGACGTCCCGCTGGGGGAAGAGCTGGTGGTCCTGGAACATCAGGCCGACCCCTCGCCGGTGCGCGGGCACCCCGGACTGGTCCCGGCCCTCCAGCAACACCGTCCCCGCGTCGGCCCGTTGGAGTCCTGCGACCACCCTCAGCAGGGTGGACTTGCCGCTGCCGCTCGGCCCCAGGACGCACACGATCTCGTGCGCGGCGACGTCCAGGTCGACCGCGTCCAGCGCGGGGCGCCCCGCCGTGCCGAAGCGGACGGTCACCCCGCCCAGCCGCAGCAGTTCCTGCGCAGTGGTCCCGGCCCGTGCCGTCATCTAGAACTCCCCGGAGTGGTCGAGGGGGCGCAGGCGCTCCAGTATCAGCAGGGCGGCGGCGCACACCACCATCAAGATGGTCGACAAAGCCATCGCCTGCCCGTAGTTGAGCTCTCCCGCACGCCCCAGCAGGCGTGCCACGGCGACCGGCAGGGTCGGCTGGTCCGGCCGCGCGATGAAGACCGTCGCGCCGAACTCGCCGAGCGAGACGGCGAAGGCGAAGCCCGCGGCGATCAGCAGGGCCCGCCGCACCATCGGCAGGTCGACCTCGCGCCACACCCGCCACGGCGAGGCGCCGAGCACGGCGGCCGCCTCCCGCAGCCGTCCGTCGACCGCCCGCAGGACCGGCAGCATCGTCCGGACCACGAACGGCACACCCACCAGCGCCTGGGCGAGCGGCACCAGCCACCATGAGGCGCGCAGGTCGAGCGGGGGCGTGTCGAGGCTGATCAGGAATCCGAAGCCGACGGTCACCGCGGACACCCCGAGGGGCAGCATGAGCAGCGCGTCGAAGCCGCGGACGAACCGGCTGACGCAGGCCGTCCGCCCCGACGGCCCCCGCCGGAGCCGGGGGAGGGTCAGCGCGGCGGCCGCCAGCCCGCCCACCACCAGCGCGATCGCCGTGGCCGCCGCCCCGTAGGCGAGGGAGTTCCCCAGGGCGTCCAGGGGTGCGACGGCGAAGGTGCTGTCGGCGGTGGCGGCGGACCGCAGCGAGGTGTAGAAGCCCGCTCCGTAGCCGTCCGGTCCGTCGAAGGACCGCTCCACGAGCACCGCGAGCGGCACGATGAGCAGGACGGTGATGACGCCGAGCGTCCCCCACAGCAGCGCCCACTGGCCGCGGCCGCGCGGCCGGTGCGCGGTCTGCGCGGCGGGCACCAGCCGCAGGGCGCTCTCCCGGCGGCGCACGGCCAGGGCGTGCAGGGCCAGCACGCCCAGCACCGCGGCGAATTGGACCATGGTGAGGACGGCGGCCGTGGGCAGATCGAGGAACTCCGCGGTCTGCCGGTAGATCTCCACCTCCAGCGTCGCGAAGGTGGGCCCGCCCAGGATCTGCACCGCCCCGAAGGACGTGAAGGTGAAGAGGAAGACCATCAGCGCGGCGGCCGCGACGGCGGGCCCCAGCGCCGGCAGCGTCACCCGCCGCCAGGCCTCGAACCGCCCGGCGCCCAGCATCCGCGCGGCCTCCTCCTGACGCGGGTCGAGCTGGGCCCAGAGCCCGCCGACGGTCCGTACGACCACCGCGTAGTTGAAGAACACGTGCGCCAGCAGGATCGCCCACACCGAGGTGTCCAGGCGCAGGCCCCACAGCTCGTCCAGCAGCCCGCCGCGCCCGACCAGCGCCAGGAAGGCCGAGCCGACGACGACGGTCGGCAGCACGAACGGCACCGCCACCACCGCCCGCAACAACTGCTTGCCGGGGAAGGCGAAGCGCGCGAACACATACGCGCCGGGCAGCGCGATCAGCAGGGTCAGACCCGTGGAGGCCGCCGCCTGCCAGACGGTGAACCACAGCACATGGGCGATGTCCGGGTCACCGAGCACGGCGCCGAACCGGCCGAGCTGCCACTGCCCGCCGTCCTTGAGCCCCCGTCCGACGATCGCCACGACGGGATAGGCGAAGAACAACGCGAAGAAGGCGAGCGGCACCGCCATCAGGCCGAGCCGCACCGCCGTTCCCCGTACGGGCACGAGGCGCCGGGTGCGGGCTACTTCAGAACGAGCGAGGACCACTGCTTGATCCACTGTTCGCGGTTCTTGGTGATCGTCTCGGGCGGCAGCGTCGTGGGCTTGCCGATCGTGGTGCCGTACTTGGTGAACAGCTCCGGCACCTTGGCGTCCGCACGCGCCGGGTTGACGAACATCTGCAGCGGTACGTCCTCCTGGAACTCCCGGCCGGCCAGGAAGTCCAGCAGCGCCTTGCCGCCCTTGACGTTCCTCGCGCCCTTGAGCAGGCCGCCGAATTCGATCTGGCGGAAGCAGGTGCCGGTCGCGACCCCGGTGGGTGCCTCCTTCGGCGCGGGCTTCTTGCCCAGCACCTCGGCGGGCGGGCTGGAGGCGTAGGAGACCACCAGGGGCTTGTCGCCCTTGCCCTTGCCGGCCGCGGAGCCCGAGAACCGGTCGTTGTAGGCCTGTTCCCAGCCGTCGACGACCTCGACGCCGTTGGCCTTGAGCTTCTTCCAGTAGCCCTGCCAGCCGTGCTCCCCGTAGGTGGCGATGGTGCCGAGCTGGAAGGCGAGCCCCGGGGAGGAGGTGGCGGGGTTCTCCGTGACGAGCAGTCCCTTGTACCGGGGCTTGAGCAGGTCGGCGAAGCTCTTCGGCGGCGCGGTCTTGTGCCGGGCGAAGTAGTCGCGGTCGTAGTTGACGCAGATGTCGCCGTAGTCCAGCGGGGTGACGCGGTGTTCGCCCTTGTCGAGCTGCAGCGCCGCGGGCACCTTGTCCAGCCCCTTGGCGCGGTACGGGCTGAAGAGGCCCTCGTGCAGGCCGCGGGAGAGCAGGGTGTTGTCGATGCCGAAGAAGACATCGCCCTGGGGGTTGCCCTTGGACAGGATCGCCTGGTTCACGGCCTTGCCGGCGTCCCCGCCCCTGAGGATCTTGACCTTGTAGCCGCTCTCCTTCTCGAAGGCGGCCTGGACGGACCGGGAGATGTTGAACGAGTCATGGCTGACGAGCGTGACGGTCTTGGCGTCCGCGGCCCCGCCGCCCGGGTCCCCGCATGCGGCGAGCGCGGACATGCCGACCGCGGCGGCGAGCGCCGTGACGGTGATCCTGCTGATGGTGCTCACTGATTCCTCCTGGCTGGCCAGGAAGAGACGCGGCCCTGCCCGGTGTCCGCGGCCCACCGCGCCGGACGGCGCGGTGAGGGGACTTCGGGCAGGGCGCAACAGCATGAGTGACGACCGAACTTCCTACCCGGAATGACCCGGGCGAGGTTCAAGGGTCTGCGGGCACCGTAGGACTACGGCGCTTCCGCACTCTCAGCGCTGTGGCGCTCCCCTGTCGGAATGTGCATTTGTTCGATCACACGGTACCAGCGGGCGGTCAGCGTTCCGAGGCCGCGAGCTGCCCGCAGGCGCCGTCGATCTCCTGGCCGCGGGTGTCACGGACGGTCACGGGCACGCCGTGCGCCTCGATGGCCTGGACGAACGCCCGCTCGTCCTCGGGGCGCGACGCGGTCCACTTCGAACCGGGCGTCGGATTCAGCGGAATCAGGTTCACATGGACCCGCTTGCCCTTCAGCAGCCGTCCCAGCAGGTCACCGCGCCACGCCTGGTCGTTGATGTCCCGGATCAGCGCGTACTCGATCGAGATCCGCCGCCCGGACTTCTCGGCGTACTCCCAGGCCGCGTCCAGCACCTCGCGCACCTTCCAGCGCGTGTTGACGGGCACCAGGGTGTCGCGCAGCTCGTCGTCGGGCGCATGCAGCGACACGGCCAGCCGGCACTTGAAGCCCTCGTCGGCGAACCGCAGCATCGCCGGGACCAGGCCGACGGTGGAGACGGTGATGCCCCGCTGGGACAGGCCCAGCCCGTCCGGCTCGGGGTCCGTCAGCCGCCGGATCGCGCCGACCACCCGCTTGTAGTTGGCGAGCGGCTCGCCCATCCCCATGAAGACGATGTTGGACAGCCGCGCGGGACCGCCCGGCACCTCGCCGTCGCGCAGCGCACGCATCCCGTCGACGATCTGGTGCACGATCTCGGCGGTCGAGAGGTTGCGGTCCAGGCCCGCCTGGCCGGTGGCGCAGAACGGGCAGTTCATCCCGCAGCCGGCCTGCGAGGAGATGCACATGGTGACCCGGTCCGGGTAGCGCATCAGCACGGACTCGACGAGCGTGCCGTCGTGCAGCTTCCACAGGGTCTTGCGCGTGGTGTCGTCGTCGCACGAGATGTGCCGGACGACCTTCATCAGATCCGGCAGCAGCTCGGTCGCCAGCTTCTCGCGCGCCGCCGCTGGGATGTCGGTCCACTGCGCCGGGTCGTGCGCATAGCGGGCGAAGTAGTGCTGCGACAGCTGCTTGGCGCGAAACGGCTTCTCCCCGATCGCGGCCACCGCTTCACGACGCTCGACGGGGCTGAGATCGGCAAGGTGCCGCGGGGGCTTCTTGGCCCCGCGCGGCGCGACGAAAGTGAGTTCTCCGGGTGCAGGCATGGTGCGTCCAGTGTGGCAGATCATCTTGGGGCGCCCTGGTCGGAGCCGGTGAGCGGGCAGTCACCCCCTGTGGTCCCGCGTCCTGTCTGTTGGCCCCTGGTCCGCCGTGCCCTGCCCCTCCCACTATGCGCTCGGTTCATCGGGCCCTCCCGAGCAGCGTCACGCCGGGGTCGCGCCGGATCAACGCCTCGGTCATGGCCGGTTTCCCAGGCTGGGGGTACGTAGCAATTCCCTCGAGGAGGCATCATGGCGACGGGCATCCGGAAGCATCTTCCCCGCGTGATCGGAGCGTCCCTCCTGGCCGCGGTCATGGCCGGCACGGCAGGCGTGATGGACGTGGCGGCGGCACCGCAGACGACGAAGAGTGCGACAACAAAGCCGGACACGAGGCCGAACATCATCTGCAAGTTCATCCGCGACAGCTCGGGCAGGGTCCTCCTGGTGAACGTCAGGACCGGCAGGCTCGTCAGGAACCCGAGGCTCTGCGGCTTCGGTGGCGGGGTCGGCGGCGGGAGCACGACCGGCGCCACGACCACGGGCGCGACCAGCACCACGACCGGCGCCAGCGTCACGACGGGTGCCACGACCACAGGCGCCACCACGACCACGACCGGCGCCAGCGTCACGACGGGTGCCACGACGACGGGCGCCACCACGACGACCGGCGCCGGTACCACTCCGGGCGGGGGCACGGCTCCGCCGAGCACCACGGCACCGCCCAGCACCACCGCTCCGCCCAGCACCACCGCTCCGCCCAGCACCACGGCACCGCCCAGCACCACCGCTCCGCCCAGCACCACGGCACCGCCCAGCACCACGGCACCGCCCAGCACCACCGCTCCGCCCAGCACCACGGCACCGCCCAGCACCACCGCTCCGCCCAGCACCACGGCACCGCCCG
>NZ_JBFBHQ010000008.1:99134-287974 GCF_040701845.1 Streptomyces angustmyceticus
GCACCGCCCAGCACCACGGCACCGCCCAGCACCACCGCTCCGCCCAGCACCACGGCACCGCCCAGCACCACCGCTCCGCCCAGCACCACGGCACCGCCCAGCACCACCGCTCCGCCCAGCACCACGGCACCGCCGGCCACTACCGCTCCTCCCGGCGGCGGCATGTGAGCGAACGGACGACGTCGAGACCAAAGGATGAGGGAGCTGCTGCCTCCTGGGCCTGCGCCGGACCGCGCGGGCCCGGGTACGGCGGCTGGGAAATCCCCCTGCCGGCGGCGATCCCGCTGACAGGGGGCTCCTCGGTCGCCTTCGGAGATCTTGCTCCGGGGGGGGCGGGCATGGCCGTACCCGTGGCCACAGACGCACGAAGAGGGGCCTGCCACATGATGTGGCAGACCCCTCTCTGCGCGTCGGGAGATCCCGTCACCCGCGGAAAGACCCGTCATCCGCGCGGATAAGCGATCAGCTGGACGGACCCCGCTCCTCCGCTCCTACCCGCGAAAGCCCCGTGATCAGCCGGCTCCCACGAAGATCACAAACAGCAACCAGACGACCGGGGCGGTCGGCAGCAGGGAGTCGAGGCGGTCCATGATGCCGCCGTGACCGGGGAGCAGGGTGCCCATGTCCTTGATGCCGAGATCGCGCTTGATCATGGATTCGCCGAGGTCGCCGAGGGTGGCGCTGGCCGCGACCGCGAGGCCGAGCAGCAGGCCCTGCCACCAGGCACCGTGCGCGATCAGGAACTCCATGCACAGCGCGCCGGCCACCATCGCGAAGAGCACCGCGCCGATGAGTCCCTCACGGGTCTTGCCGGGGCTGATGCGCGGGGCGAGCTTGTGCTTGCCGAACCGCCAGCCGACCGCGTACGCACCGGTGTCGCTGACGACCGTGAGCAGCAGGAAGGTCAGCACCCGCTCCGGCCCGTCGGGCTCGGCGGCGAGCATCAGCGCCACGAACGTCGCGAGGAAGGGCACGTAGAACGCCGCGAAGACACCGGCGGTGACATCCCGCAGATAGTTCTCGGGCGCCTCGGTCATCCGCCAGACGAGGACGGCGAGCGCGGTGAGCGCCATCGCCACCCAGGCACCCTCGGCGCCGCGGACGTATCCGGCGGCCACCATGGCGGTGCCGCCGACCGCGAGCGGCACCAGCGGCACCTTGATGTCCTTGCGCTCCGCCAGCCGCGAGGTCAGCTCCCACAGGCCCACGACGACGGCGATCGCTATCACGCCGATGAACACGGGCTTGTAGACGAAGAGCGACGCAACGATGATCACGCCGAGGCCGATACCGACCCCTATCGCGGCGCGCAGGTTGCGGCCCGCGCTCTTCTTCTTCGGCTTCTCTGAGTCCGGCGAGCTGTCGGACCCGGAAAGAGAGGTGGGCATGGGCTCCTGCGGCTTTTCGTCGCGGAACAGGGGGCCGCTCAGTCGAGCAGCCCCCCGGTCGTCCAGGTGGTCCCGGCTATCCCGGATGTCCCGATGATCCCGGTCGTCGTCCTGGTGTCCGCCCGGCCCGGGGACGAAGGGCATGGGCCGAGTCTGCGCCGCGTCGCCCCAGTCGTGCACGGGACCCGCCGGGGCGGGGGGCGCCGCCCCGCGGAGCGAGGGGGCCGGTGCGTGGCCGGGCGGCCCCCATTGACCGGCGCCGGGTGGGGCGGCCCCCCAGGAAGACTCGTTCATCAGACCTCGAGGAGCTCGGATTCCTTGTGCTTGAGGAGCTCGTCCACCTGCGCGACGTACTTCGCGGTGGTGTCGTCGAGCTCCTTCTCGGCGCGGCGCACCTCGTCCTCGCCGGTCTCCTTGTCCTTGACCAGCTTGTCGAGGGTCTCCTTGGCCTTGCGCCGGACGCTGCGGATGGAGATCTTCGCGTCCTCGCCCTTGTTCTTGGCGACCTTGATGAACTCCTTGCGGCGTTCCTCGGTCAGCTCGGGGAAGGTCACCCGGATGATATTGCCGTCGTTGCTCGGGTTGACGCCGAGGTCGGAGTCGCGGATGGCCTGCTCGATGTTGCGCAGCGCGCTCTTGTCGAACGGGGTCACCACGGCCATCCGCGGTTCGGGCACCGAGAACGACGCCAGCTGGTTGATCGGCGTCATCGCACCGTAGTAGTCCGCCACGATCTTGTTGAACATCGCCGGGTGCGCACGCCCGGTGCGAATCGCGGCGAAGTCCTCCTTGGCGACCACGACGGCCTTCTCCATCTTCTCCTCGGCCTCGAGGAGGATCTCTTCGATCACCACTTGCTCCTGGTCTTTTCGGTAAGAAGCAGAGCCTCGCCCCTGCCGCGCGTCTTCTCCTGCACGGTGTCCGACCGGCAGGCGGTTGTCCATCCCCGTACCAGGGTCTCCCCCGATGCGGGAGCTGCCGCCCGTACAGGCCGATGCCCGTACGGAATCGCGGCAGTTGGGGCCGTCAGGCCCGGGTGCCCTGATCGCTGACGAGCGTGCCGATCTTCTCACCCTTCACCGCGCGCGCGATGTTGCCCTCGGCGAGCAGCTCGAAGACGAGGATCGGGAGCTTGTTGTCCCGGCACAGCGTGATGGCGGTGGCGTCGGCGATCTTCAGATCCCGGGTGATGACCTCGCCGTATTCGAGGGCGTCGAACTTCACCGCGTCCGGGTTCTTCTTGGGGTCGGAGTCGTAGACGCCGTCCACCCCGTTCTTGCCCATCAGCATGGCCTCGGCGTCGATCTCCAGGGCGCGCTGGGCGGCGGTGGTGTCGGTGGAGAAGTACGGCATGCCCATGCCGGCGCCGAAGATCACGACCCGGCCCTTCTCCAGATGGCGCACCGCACGCAGCGGAATGTACGGCTCCGCAACCTGTCCCATGGTGATGGCCGTCTGGACGCGGGAGTCGATGCCCTCCTTCTCCAGGAAGTCCTGGAGGGCCAGGCAGTTCATGACCGTGCCCAGCATGCCCATGTAGTCGGAGCGGGCCCGGTCCATGCCGCGCTGCTGGAGTTCGGCCCCGCGGAAGAAGTTCCCGCCGCCGATCACAATGGCGATCTCATAGCCGTCGCGCACCACGGCGGCGATCTCGCGGGCCATCGCGTGCACGACGTCGGGATCGACGCCCAGTCCCCCGCCGCCGGCGAACGCTTCGCCCGACAGCTTCAGCAGGAAGCGTCGCCTGCCGCCGTGACCGGCATGGTCTGTGTGCGCGCCGTCGGCACCGTGAATCATTGAGCTCTCCTCGTGCACATACGAAGAAGGCCATTGCCGTGGGTCTGGTTCAGATCCCTGTGCGGCAATGGCCTCCTCGTCACATCTGCGGCCGGCCGTTGAGCGGCCGACTGCGTACGACCCTAGCGGGGTCGTAGGTCATTCGCTGCCTTCGCGACAGGCTCAGATGCCGACCTTGATGCGCGAGAAGCGCTTCAGGGTGACACCGGCCTCCTGGAGGACCTTCTCGACGGACTTCTTGTTGTCGAGCGCGTACGGCTGACCGAGCAGCGTCGCGTCCTTGAAGAAGCCGTTGACGCGACCCTCGACGATCTTCGGAAGAGCGGCCTCGGGCTTGCCCTCCGCGCGGGTGGTCTCCTCGGCGACACGGCGCTCGGCCTCGACGACCTCGGCCGGGACGTCGTCCTTGGCGAGGTACTTCGGGGCGAACGCGGCGATGTGCTGCGCGATGCCCTTGGCGACCTCGGCGTTCTCCTTGTCGAGCTCGACGAGGACACCGATCTGCGGGGGCAGGTCGGGCATGGTGCGGTGCATGTACACCGACACGTAGCCGTCGGAGAACTGCGCGAAGCGGTCCAGGACGATCTTCTCGCCCAGCGTGGCGTTGGCCTCGTCGACGAACGCCTGGACGGTCTTGCCGGCCTCGATCTCGGAGGCGAGCAGGGCCTCGATGTCGGCCGGGGAGGTCTTCGCGACGTGCGCGGCGATCTCGTTGGCGACGGCCTGGAACTTCTCGCCCTTGGCGACGAAGTCCGTCTCGCACTTCAGCTCGACGATGACACCGGAGGTGTTGTCGTCGGCGACGAGGGAGACCACCGCGCCGTTCTCGGCGGAACGGCCCTCGCGCTTGGCGACGCCCTTCTGCCCCTTGATGCGCAGCGCCTCGACGGCCTTGTCGACGTTGCCCTCGGCCTCGTCCAGGGCCTTCTTGCAGTCCATCATGCCGGCGCCGGTGAGCTCGCGGAGCTTCTTGACGTCAGCGGCGGTGTAGTTCGCCATGGTCTGTGAATCTCTTCTCGAAATCTCGAAGTCGAAAGATCTACGGGTGGACGGCGGGGGCGGCGCTTGTGGCGCCCTCCCCCGCCGTCGTCAACCGGATGCTGCGGGTCAGGCCTGCTCGGCCGGCTTCTCGGCCTCGGCCGCGGGGGCCTCGGCGGCCGGAGCCTCAGCGGCGGGGGCCTCGGCGGCGGGGGCCTCGGCGGGCTTGTCCTCGGCCTTGGGGGCCTCGTCGTCAGCCTTCTTCTCGCCCTCGAGCAGGTCGCGCTCCCACTCGGCCAGCGGCTCGGCGGCAGCCTTGTCGCCGGGCTTCTGGTCGCCGGTGGCGGCACCGGAGCGGGCGATGAGGCCCTCGGCGACGGCGTCGGCGATCACGCGGGTGAGCAGGGTGACGGAGCGGATCGCGTCGTCGTTGCCCGGGATCTTGTAGTCGACCTCGTCCGGGTCGCAGTTGGTGTCGAGGATCGCGACGACCGGGATGTTGAGCTTGCGCGCCTCACCGACGGCAATGTGCTCCTTCTTGGTGTCCACGATCCAGACGGCGCTGGGCACCTTCTGCATCTCGCGGATACCGCCCAGGGTCTTCTCCAGCTTGGCCTTCTCGCGGGAGAGAACCAGGAGCTCCTTCTTGGTGAGGCCGGAGGCGGCCACATCCTCGAAGTCGATCTGCTCGAGCTCCTTCAGGCGCTGCAGGCGCTTGTAGACGGTCGAGAAGTTGGTCAGCATGCCGCCGAGCCAGCGCTGGTTCACGTAGGGCATGCCCACGCGGGTCGCCTGCTCGGCAATGGCCTCCTGGGCCTGCTTCTTCGTGCCGACGAACATGACCGAGCCGCCGTGGGCGACGGTCTCCTTGACGAACTCGTAGGCGCGGTCGATGTACGACAGCGACTGGAGCAGGTCGATGATGTAGATGCCGTTGCGCTCGGTGAAGATGAAGCGCTTCATCTTCGGGTTCCAGCGGCGGGTCTGGTGCCCGAAGTGGACGCCGCTCTCCAGCAGCTCCCGCATCGTGACGACGGCCATGGCCGTACTCCTTGTTTTTCTCGGTTCCACTGCGGCCGGTCGGCCGCGGTGCCTGACGCCCCGACGCGCCTGCCGGGGAAGACACCTTGCGGAGCCGTCCAAGGACCGAGGGGCGCGGCCGTCGTGCTGCCCGAAAAGGGACTGGTGCACTGACGGCGGGGCGTGCGAAGTCGACCCGGTGACCCGGATCGCCATCAGAAGTGTACGGGACGGCCGACGCACCGGGCGACACACACCATTTCGAGCCCCACACGGGTGACACCGTTGTCCACAACCCCCCGCCGATCCACAGCTCCAGACCAAGATCCCCACCGCACGCCGGACTGCGCCACGGTCGGGACATGCGACGAAACACGCGACAGAATCCGCTACGGAACCCAGCGCACGCGACGGGACGGGTCCTGCGGCAGAACCGGCCGCAGGAGACCGGATGGGTCCTGCGGCAGAACCCGCCGCAGGGGACCGGACAGGGCCCGGGACAGAACCTTTCGCACGACACCGGACAGGGCGCATCGGGCGATGCCCGGCAGGCGTCATCGTGCGACACCCGGGAGCAGCCCCCCTCGCACGGCACTCGGGAGACCCCCACCCAGCGACCCCTGGGACGGCGCTCCGGCTCGGCCTCCGGCCCGCCCGCGGCCCCGCTTGTTCCCTGCCCGCGCCCCTCCCCGTCTCCGCCTCCGCCCTCCTCGCCCTCTCCCTGTTCCTCTCCCCCGCCCTGCCCCTCTTCTTCGCCTCTCCCCACGCCGGTCGTCCCGCCGGCGGTCCTTCCCCCACCATGTTTCCGGCCGCCGGCTCCCTTACCGACGGCCCCGCCCGGAGCACCGACCGGACACGGGCCGAGCTGCTTCTTCCCGGCCCGCGCTGTGACCGCAGTGCTGGCCCCCGCCATGGCCGCGGTGCTCACCGTTCTGTCCCCCGGACACGCGATCGCCGCCGATCCGTACATGGCAGCGAGTGCGAGGGCGGAACCCGCGGCGGAACGGATGCCGGCTCAGCCTGCGGCGGGTGCGGCACACGCCGAGGTGGCGGCTCATGCAGCAGGCGGGGTGCGGAGACGGGCAGCGGTGACGGGAGTGACAAGCGGCGAGGCGGCGGGGCGCCCCGGAGACACGGCACGCCCCCGGACCACAACCCGGCACAGCGACGCAGGACGCCCGAGGATCACGGCCCGCCCCAGGGACGCAGCCCACCCGAGGCCTGCAGCCCGCTCCGGGGATCCGGCAGCTCCAAGAGTTCCGGGGCGCCAGGAAGCGGCGGCACCGGACAACCACCCACCAGGCTCGGACCGGTCATGGCCGGTGGGGGGACCCGCGGGCACAGGCCCCACGGTGATACGCGGCTGGGAGCCGCCCCCGTCCCCTTGGGCGGCCGGGCATCGAGGTGTGGACCTCGCTGCGTCCACCGGTGCAACGGTGCGAGCAGCGACGCCCGGCCGGGTTGCGTTCGCGGGGACCGTCGCGGGCCGTGGCGTCCTGACGATCGAGGTGTCCGGCTCGGGCCGTCCCCCCTTACACACCACGTACGAGCCCGTGCGCCCTTCGGTCCACAAGGGCCAGCGCGTCATCGCTGGTCAGCAGGTCGCCGTCCTGCAGCATGGCCCGTTCCACTGCCGAGCGCCATGCCTCCACTGGGGGTTGCGCCGCGGCAAGAGCTACCTGGATCCCCTGTCCCTGCTCCCCCGCAGCATGCTCCGCAGCGGCCCGTCACGACTACTGCCGATCTTCGGGATTCCCGTACCGGCGAGCGCCGTCACGGTTCCCCAGCAACCGAGGCCGGCAGAACCACGACATACAGCAGTACGGACGAAACCAGCAGGTCAGAAGGGAAGCTCAGCGCCAACAGCAGCCGCCCTCATGACAGCAGGCGGACTCGCGGCAGCGGCGATCTGGGCACTCGGTCGTCTCCGTAGGGCACGACCGACGGAGACCGAAGGGGAGGTGTAGCGCACAGAGCGGGAGAGCGGCCCGGCCTTGGGCGGCGCGGTGCGTGATCACGAGGTAGCCCGGGTCGCCAGGGCGGAAACGCCGGGGCAGAGCACGGGCGATGTCGCTCCGCACCGCTATCTACCTGCGCCGCGGAGACAGCCCTGCGGAGGCGGAGCAAGCCACACAGGCAGTCCCTACGTGACAAGGCGCGCCGGCCAACGGCCAGCACGGGCTGCGGGCTGCGGGCTGCGGGCTGCGGGCTGCGGGCTGCGGGCTGCGGGCTGCGGGCTGCGGGCTGCGGGCTGCGGGCTGCGGGGCGAACGAGCGTGGAGGTGGTGGAGGTGGGTGGGTGGGCCGGGGGCCCGGGGGGGGAGGGAGAAGGCCCCCAAATCAGCCGCGAACCCCCCGCAGCGCCATCGCCACCGCCGCCTCCGTGATCTCGTCCGGGTCCTCTGCGGCACCGAGTTCGATGCGGCGGACCGCGGCGTCGACGACTCCCTGGAGGAGCATGGCCGCGAGTCGGGGCTGTGCGTGGCCGAGGTCGGCGAGCGCCTCGACGATCATGGCGATCAGCCCACCGTGCGCCGCGCGGATCTTCTCGCGTGCGCCGGCGTCCAGCTCGCCGGCCGAGATGGCGACGACGGCGCGGTGGCGCCGGTCGCCGACGAGGGCGAGCTGCCGTCGCACATACGCCTCGATCTTCCCCTCGGGAGTGTCGACGCGCTCCATCGCCGCTTCCACCTCGGCCGCCCAGACCGGGAAGTCGACGGCGCACAGCTCTTCGACGACAGCGGCGCGCGAGCGGAAGTACTCGTATACGGAGGAGCGCGCGAGGCCCGTGCGCTCGGCGAGGGCGGGGAAGGTCAGCGCTTCCGTTCCGCCTTCGGACAGCAGGGTGCGGGCGGCGTCCAAGAGGGCGCCGCGCTGCATCGTCCGGTGCTCGGCCACAGAGGCCGCTCGAATCCTGGGCACATCACCACTCTACGGATGGCGTGCCCTTCGTGGCACTCCGCATGGCAACACGGCGCGCGAGCAGCCCCGGCGTCCGGAAGGTGACTCAGCGTCCGACGTCGGCGAGCTTCGCTCTGAGCTGGAGCACGGACTTGGTGTGGATCTGGCTGACCCGGCTCTCCGTGACGCCGAGGACGTTGCCGATCTCGGCGAGCGTGAGCCCTTCGTAGTAGTAGAGCGTGACCACGGTCTTCTCGCGTTCGGGGAGGGTGTTGATGGCGCGCGCGAGCAGCCGCCGCAGCTCGCGGTCCTCGGCGATCTCGACGGGGTTCTCGGCGGCCGTGTCCTCGAGGGTGTCCATCAGGCTCAGCCGTTCGCCCCCCTCTCCGCCGACGTGCAGCAGTTCTTCCAGCGCCACCACGTTCGCCAGGGACAGCTGGCTGAACACACCGTGGAGTTCCTCCAGTGCGATGCCCATCTCCTCGGCGACCTCCGCCTCGGACGGGGTGCGGCGCAGTTGCGCTTCGAGGGTGGCGTAGGCGCGTTCGACGGCACGGGCTTTCTGCCGTACGGAGCGCGGGATCCAGTCCAGTGCGCGCAGTTCGTCGATCATGGCGCCGCGGATGCGGGTGATGGCGTAGGTCTCGAACTTGATGGCGCGCTCGGGTTCGAACTTCTCGATGGCGTCGATCAGTCCGAACACTCCGGAGGAGACGAAGTCGGCCTGCTCGACGTTGGGGGGCAGGCCGACGCTGACGCGGCCGGCGACGTACTTGACCAGCGGCGAGTAGTGCAGGATCAGCTGTTCCCGCAGCCGCCCGTCGCCCGACGCCTTGTAGGAGCGCCACAGCTCGTCGAGCGAGGTGGGCGGGGCGGGGCGCACGCTGCCGCGCGCGGCGGGTGGTACAGCCGCACGGTCAGACCCGGAGGTGTGCTGGGGCATTCGTCGCCTTGAGCCGTTCTGCCGAGACGCGGGTGGGTGGATGTATGAGGGTTGAATTGCCTGTGAGCGTAGCGTGACCGAAGCGTCGCGGTGCGCGAGGACGGCAGGTTCGGGCGTGCGCAGATACGTTCCGCTGCCCGCACCTCAGGGTTACCTCGTACGGCGTGGCGACGCCCGGACAGGGAGCCGGATACGAGCCCAGGAGGACCGTGCGGCCGGAGGCGGTGACACGGCGTGCGGGACCTCGCGCCTCTCCTGCATCTCATCACCGTCTCCCCACGGATCGGGCCCCGTGCCCGAAGCACGGCAAACCTGGATTCTGCGGTCATTCCCCTCACCCTTTCACCCGTTCGCCCCAGGTCAAGCACCGCCTCGCCGGGAAGCGCCGGTCGTCTCGGCGCGTCGTACCAACTCCCAGCGATCACCGCACCTTTGCACGAATCCGAGGGACAACAGCTCGAAGAGTTTGCTCTGGGTGACATCGCGGGGCGTGCCGGCTTCCTCCGCCAGTCGGCCGGTGTCCGCGGTGCCGCGCGCGGGGAGCGCCTCCAGTACGCGGGTCGCCACGGGGTCCAGGAGGTCGCGCAGGCGGGTCGGGCCCTGCCGCTCGGGAGCCAGGTCGCCGATGCTGCCGACGAGTTCGATGACCTCGTCGGCGTCGGTGACCACCGCGGCCTCGCCGCGCAGGAGTTGATGCACACCTGCGGACAGGCTGCTGGTGACCGGGCCCGGGACGCCCATGGTGAAGCGGCCGAGGGCCAGCGCTCGCCGGGCGGTGACGAGGGAGCCGCTGCGGAGTTCGGCCTCGACGACGACGGTGCCTCTGGTGAGTGCGGCGATGACGCGGTTGCGCTGGATGAAGCGGCTGCGGGTGGGGTGGTCGCCGGGTGGTAACTCGGCGACCACCAGGCCCTGTTCGGCGATCCGGCCGATCAACTCGGTGTGGCCCCGCGGGTAGGCGTGGTCGACGCCGGAGGCCATGACGGCGACGGTCGCGCCGTCGGCGGCCAGTGCGCCGCGATGGGCTGCGCCGTCGATGCCGTAGGCGGCGCCGGAGACCACGGTCCAGCCGCGGTCGGCGAGTCCCGCGCCGAGGGTGGTGGCGAGGTGCGCGCCGTATTCGGTGCAGGCCCGGGCGCCGACGAGGGCGACGGAGCGCAGCGCCCACAGTCTGAGGTTGGCGCCGCCGCGTACCCACAGGCCGACGGGGCGGGCGTCACCGAGGTCGTCGAGCTGGCGGGGCCATTCCTCGTCACCGGGGCAGACGAACCGGCCGCCGAGCGCGGTCATGGTGTCGAGGTCCGCGGTGGGGCGTGCCCGGGCGGCACGCAGGCGCAGGCCCGCGATCTTGGCCGGGGTCGCGCCCGCGGGCGGGGCCGCCGAGCCGTCGGCGAGGGTGTGCCAGAGCGCCACCGGGCCCATCTCGTGCAGCCAGCGGCCGGCGGTTTCATCACCCGGTTCGAGGATGCGGGTGAGGGCCGCGCGAGCGGTGCGCTGCGGTTCACGTTCCGGGCGGTGGGTGGAGCGCCGATCGGTTGTCGCCGGCGCGACGGGGTGCGGCCCGGTCGGCGGGGGCGTGGTGCGGCCCCGCTCGGCTGCCGGAGCGGGGCCGTGGCCCCGGCGGCCCTCCGTGGCGGCGGCCGGTTCTTCCATGTCGAAGCCCCAGGCATCGGTCCTGGTCATCGCGGTGCCTGGCTGTGGGATGACGTGGCGGCCGCGGCGGTCTTGCGGGTGCTGCCGCCTCCGCCTGCTGCCGTCGGTGCGCCGCGGCGTACGCCGGTGCGGAGTTCCAGGGCCCAGTTGACGTCGTCGAGGGTGGGGCGGTCGCGGCCGGCGAGGTCGGCGGCGGTCCAGGCGACGCGGAGGACCCGGTCGAGGCCGCGGGCGGTGAGGAGACCGCATTCGAGGTCGCGTTCGGCCGGGGCGAGTGCGCCCGGGTGGACGTGCCAGCGGGTGCGCAGTTCATGGCCGGGTACTTCGCTGTTGGTCTGCCACGGGGTGTCGGCGAGGCGGACCGCGGCGCGCTCGCGGGCGGCGTGGACGCGGGCGGCCACGGTCTCGGTGGATTCGGCGCCGCGGCCGAGGGCGGCGAGTTCGGAGCGGCCCACGGGTTCCACGGCGATGCGGAGGTCCACCCGGTCCATCAGGGGCCCGGAGAGCCGGGCGCGGTAGCGGCGGATGGAGGACGGGCGGCATTCGCAGCCGCCGCCGGTGGTGCCGTGGCGTCCGCAGGGGCAGGGGTTGGCGGCGAGGGCGAGGAGGAAGCGGGCGGGCATGCGCATCATGCCCGCCGCGCGGGCGACGACGACATGGCCGGATTCCAGTGGCTGGCGCAGCGCGTCGAGGACACGCGGGCTGCATTCGGCGGCCTCGTCCACGAAGAGCACGCCGTGGTGGGCCAGGGACACGGCTCCGGGGCGGGGCAGTCCGGTGCCGCCGCCCACCAGGGAGGCCATCGTCGCGGAGTGGTGCGGGGCGCAGTAGGGCGGCCGGTGCACGAGCGGCGCTCCGGGCGGGAGGGTGCCTGCCACCGAGTGGACAGCGGTGACCTCCAGGGATTCCTTGGAGGACAGCGGCGGCAGCAGCCCTGGGAGGCGTTCGGCGAGCATGGTCTTGCCGGCGCCGGGCGGGCCCTTGAAGAAGATGTGGTGGCGTCCGGCGGCAGCGACCTCCAGGGCGCGGCGGGCGCTGTGCTGGCCTGCGACGTCGGCGAGGTCGGGGGTGTGTTCACCGGCCGGCAGGCCCGCGCCGGCGCCGGTTCCGGGGACGACCAGACCCGCGAGGAGCGGGTCGGGGCGGCCTTCCTCGCGGGGGTCTTCCTCGTCGGGCACCGGTTCGTCGGCGAGGACGGCGATGAGCTGGCGCAGGCTGCGGATGCCGAGGACGGAGACGCCGGGGACCAGCGAGGCTTCGGCGGCGGTCTGTTCCGGGACGACGACCTGGCGGTATCCGGCGTCGGCGGCGGCCAGCACGGCGGGCAGCACGCCGCGGACGGGCCGGACGCGGCCGTCCAGGCCGAGTTCGCCGATCATCATCAGGTCGGTGAGTTCGCGGGGGTCGAGGCGTTCGGCGGCGCCGAGGACCGCGCAGGCGACGGCGAGGTCGAATCCGCTGCCGCCTTTGGGTACGGAGGCCGGGCTGAGACCGACGGTGAGTTTCTTCTGCGGCCAGTCGGCGCCGGAGTTCACGACCGCGGCCCGCACCCGCTCGCGGGATTCGATGAGGCTTTTGTCGGGGAGTCCGACGAGGGTGAAGGCCGCGACGCCGGGTTCCAGGTCGGCCTGGACCTCGACGACGACGCCTTCGACGCCGACCAGGGCGACGGAGCAGGTCCGGGCGAATCCCATCAGGCCACCCCTCGGGCGTGCTGGACGACCGGGGCGCCGCGGGCCGGCAGCAGGACGCCGATGACATCGATCCGTACGCCTCCGGGTGGCGGGCCGCCGTGCTGTTCCAGCCAGCGTTCCGCGAGCAGCCGCAGGCGGGCGGTCTTCTCGGGGCGGACGGCCGCCATGGGGTGTTCGTACCAACCGGCGCGGCGGGTCTTGACCTCGCAGACCACCAGGGCGTCTCCGTCGGCGGCGACGATGTCGATCTCTCCGTCGCGGCAGCGCCAGTTGCGGTCCAGGATGCGCATTCCGGCCTCGATGAGCCGGCGGGTGGCCAGGTCTTCGCCGTACCGGCCGAGTGCGCGGCGGCGGAAGTCTGCCGGTTTGTCCGCCCGCGGATCGGTGAGGGCCGGCTCGGCGGCCCGGTTCCCGCCTCCGGACGGCTGGTGTTCCGTGGGCCCGCCGGGCGGCTGGTGTTTCGTGGGTGGTGCTCCGGAGGCCGCCCTCCGCGGTCGTTGTGCGGTCCGTGCGTCGTCCCCGGCCCTGCGGCCGGCCTGCATGGCGTTCATGCGGTACCACCTCCGGCACCGACTGTGACGCTCCCGCCCCGACCTGTTGGATCTTGGTGGACAGCGAGCGGGTTGTGGACAACTCGCTCACCCGTCCGGGTGGCGGAGGGCGGCCCGCGACCCGCCCCTCCGCCCTGCCGGCCGCCTCAGCTCCCCGGAAGCTCCAGATCGCTCTTGTTGAGCTCCTCGATGTTCACGTCCTTGAATGTCAGGACGCGAACCTGTTTCACGAAGCGGGCCGGTCGGTACATGTCCCAGACCCAGGCGTCGGCCATCGACACCTCGAAGAACACCTCACCCTGGACCGAGTGCACCTGCATCTCGTAGTCATTGGTGAGGTAGAAGCGCCGCTCGGTCTCGATCACATATTTGAACAGTCCGACGACGTCGCGGTACTCCCGGTAGAGCTTCAGCTCCATCTCGGTCTCGTACTTCTCGAGGTCCTCGGCGCTCATGGCAGATCCCCTTCAGCCGTGCGTCCCCCCATTGTGCGTCAGACCCGCTCGGTCTCCAGGAGCACTGGCGCATCGGGGGGCCCTTCGTCGAGCAGCGTGCGCAGCAGCTCGGCGAGTCTGGTCGGATACACCGTCTCATGCGAGGCGGACAGTTCCTCCGAAGTCCACCACCTCAGTCCCGAGACGCTGCGTCGTTCCAGGTCAGTCTGCCCACCGGTGTCGGTGACAGTCCGGTCGGTCCTGCCCAGGTAATACCACTCGTCCTGCTCCCAGCGCCGTCCGTCGAACGGGAAGGCGCAGCGGCGCTTCCACAGGACGGGGCCGAGGACGGCGTCGGTGATGCCGGTCTCCTCGGCGAGCTCGCGGCGGGCCGCCTCCTCACGGGTCTCCGCGCCTTCCAGGCCGCCACCGGGGGTGAACCACCACTGGTCGGCCGGGCGGTCCGGTTCGAAGCCGTGGAGCAGCAGGATCCGGTCGTCGGGGTCGAGGAGCACGATGCGGGAGACCTGGCGCACCAGAGTCGGCTCCGGTGCGTCACCGGCAGGCGCCCCATGGGCCGCGGCCGGCTCCTCGGCGCCCCGTCCCGGCTCCTCAGGCACGCTTGCGCGCCCTGCGCCGGGCGAGGGGCCCATGGGCCGCGCCGACCAGGATGAGGACCGCACCGGCGACCACGGCGAGGGCGATGGGCTGCACCGGTCCCGGCTTCGAGGTGCCGCCGGGGAGGGCGGAGAAGGTCGTCGGGCGCTGCATCACGCCCACGCTGCCGAGCGGCCAGGCACGGGCGTCGACCCGGGCGTTGACGGCGCTGCGCGGCACGGAGCCGTGGTCGCCGTCGGTGAGGTGGACGCGGGAGTCGAGGGAGTCGCTGCGGTGGTCGCCGAGCAGGAAGAGCTGGCCGGTGGGGACGGTGGCCTTGAATCCGATGGGCGAGGCGGGCCCGCTGCCCTGCAGATACGGTTCCTCGACGGGGGTTCCGTTGATGGTCAGCCGGCCCTGCTTGGTGCAGCAGGCGACCTTGTCGCCACCGACGCCGACCACGCGCTTGACCATCGGCAGGTCGCCCCAGGTGGAGTCCTTGAAGACGACGATGTCGCCGCGGCGTATCTCGGAGCCGTCCACCTTCTCCGCCAGGACCCGCGCCCCGACCGCGATCGTCGGCGTCATCGAGTCGGTCGGCACCGTATAGGGGCGGTAGATCAGCGCCGCCCATACGAAGCCGCCCAGGAACAGCACGCAGCCGACGGCCACGGCCAGACCGGACAGCACACTGCCCGTCGTCCGGCCGCGGCCGTCGGTCCTGCGTTCCGTACTGCTGCTCATCCCAGCGCTCCCACCCCGCGGACCGAGCCCGCGTCGAAGATCCGGGACGGCACCTTACCTGGGGTTACGTGTTCCGGTCAGCCTTCGGCGACGCCACATCACGATCGGTACCGCGCCGGCCAGGCCGAGGGCCGCCGGCGTCGCCGCCATGGCCTTGTTGATTCCGGGCTGGTCGAAGGTGTCCGGCACGGGCAGCATCGCCCAGCGGTTGACGGGCCAGGCGATGGTGAACGCCCGTCCGACGACCTCGTTCTCCGAGACCGTGCCGTTGCCCTTGAGGTTCTGGTGGTAACGGGAGTCGAGGGAGTCGTCGCGGTGGTCGCCCATCACCCAGATCCGGCCCTTGGGGACGTGGATCGGGCCGAACGCCCGGTCGCCGCACGGGGTGGCACCGGGGTAGACGTAGGAGTCCTCCTTGAGGGCCTTGCCGTTGACCTTGACCGGGCCCGTGCCGTGGCACTCGACGGTGTCGCCGCCGACCGCGATGACCCGCTTGATCAGGTCCTTCTCCTCGGCCGAGGGCATCAGGCCGATGAAGCTGAGGACCTTCTGCACGGGGTTCGGCTCGGGGGTCGGCGTCTCGTTCAGCCAGCCGCCCGGGTCGTGGAAGACGACGACCTCGCCGCGCTGCGGCTTGGAGCCGAACCACGGTGTCAGCTTGTCGACCAGGACCCGGTCCCCGCGCTGCAGGGTGTCCTGCATCGAGTCGGACGGGATCGAGAACGCCTGCACCAGGAAGGTCTTGATCAGCAGCGCGAGGAGCAGGGCGATGCCGATGAGAATCGGCAGCTCCTTCCAGAAGGCACGCGGCTTCTTGGCTTTCTTCATGCCGCCGCTCGCCTCCTCGCCCGCTGACGTGTTCAACGTATCCGACGTGCCCCCGGTGCCCGACGGGTCCGAAGAATCCGCCGATGACGGACGCTGCGTCTGTGCCTGCGCCCCTGACCGGGGCGGTGACGGATGCACGGAACTCGTCACCGGCCGCGGGGGCTCACCGCGACCTGCCGGCTCTTCGGGCTCTTCGGTTCCGGACCGCGCGCCGACCGCCAAGTCCCCCACATCTGCTCCTCACTCCACGCACTCGCCCGCCCGTCAACCGGTGCAGGCCCACCACTCCCATAACGAGCGGGAGTTCCGCAGGGGTCGGGAGTACGGTCAAACTGTCGGTGGACAGCCTATGCGGCGCACCTGCCGCCGACGCCTTGGCGCCCGGCGCGTCGCGCACGCTCGTAAAGGTGTCCGGCTCTTCCAGGCGCCGCCAGTGGCTGAACGGCCAGCCGATCACCACGGCGCGGCCCACGACACTTTCCTCCGAGACCGTGCCACGGTACGGCTCGTCCAGGTGGAAGCGCGAATCCGCGGAGTTGGACCGGTGGTCGCCCATCACGAAGATCCGCCCGATGGGGACGTTCACGGTGAACTTGAGCGTGGAGGGCGGGTTGCCGGGGTGGACGTACGGTTCGGTCAGCGGGGTGCCGTTGACCGTGACCTTGCCCTGTTCGTCGCAGCATTTGACGGTGTCGCCGCCGACCGCCACGACCCGCTTGATCAGATCCTGTTCATCGGCCGACGGCAGCAGCCCGATGAAGGTCATGGCGTCCTTGACCGGCTGGAAGGCGCCGCCGTCGTCGGCGGGCTTGTTCTGCTCGCCCTTGAGCCAGCCTCCGGGGTCCTTGAAGACGACCACGTCGCCGCGCGCCGGCTTGGAACCGAACCACGGCGTCAGCTTGTCGACCAGCACCCGGTCGCCGATCTTGATCGTCTGCTCCATGGAGCCGGACGGGATGACGAAGGCCTGGACGAGGAAGGTCTTCAGGACGAGGGCGATGGCCAGCGCCACGCCGACGAGGATGGGGATCTCTTTGAGGTAGGAGCGCTGCCTGCGGCGTTTGATGCGCCGGGCCAGGCGCCGCCGCTCGGCCCGGCCACCGGTGCCGGTCCGTCCCGCCCGCCTGCCGGTCGCGGGCTCGTCCGTCCGGGGACCGGCGCTCCCGCCCGTCTCCCGCGGGCCGCCATGGGCGTCACCGCCGCCGTACGCCCCGGTGGCCCCGTACGCGTCGTTGCCCCCGTAGGCGTCGCCGCCGCCGTACGGGCTGTCGGTGCCCCGCTCCGGCCCGCCGCGGCCCCGCTGGGGCCGGCCGGCCCCCCTGCCGGGCCTGCCGGTGCCCTGGCTCGCATGGCGGGGGCGTCCGCGGCTACCCATGGGGGCCTGCCGGGGCGGGTATCCGGTCGAAGGACCGCGGGTGCTCGAAGGTGCGCCAGCGGCTCGCGGGCCAGGTGATCAGGTCGGCGCGGCCGATGACCTTGTCCAGCGGGACCGTGCCGCCTCCGGGGTCGCCGAGGTGGTCGCGGGAGTCACTGGATCTGGCGCGGTGGTCCCCCATGACCCACAGCCGGCCCTCGGGCACCACGATGTCGAAATCCACCGAGGACGGCGCGTCCCCGGGGTGGAGATACGCCTCACTCACGGGCTCACCGTTCACTTCGATCCGCCCCCGTTTGTCGCAGCAGGTCACATGGTCACCACCGGTGCCGATCACGCGCTTGACGTAGTCGGTCTCGGCGGGCCGGGCCAGGCCCAGCGCCGCGCCGGCTCCGCGCAGCAGCCCGGTGACGGGATTCTCCCCCTGCTCCCTGTGAACGAAGGACCCCGTGCCGTCGAACACCACCACATCGCCCCGCTCCGGCTCACTGCCGAAACGGTACGCCAGCTTGTTGACCAGCACCCGGTCCCCGACCTGGAGGGTGTTCTCCATGGAAGTGCTGGGAATCAGAAAGGGCTGCGCGACGAAGGCGCTGAGCAGCAGGACGAAGGCCAGGCAGAGTGCGAGGAGGGTGGCCGGCCGGTGGCGCAGCCCGGCCGCGCGGGCGAGCAAACGCGCGGAGCGCGACCCCTGCTCCGGCCCCTGGTCGGGGGTGGGAGAGAGGTCGCGCTCCGTGAGCTGTGCGTCGGTGTCCATCGGGCCATGAGCCTATCCGGCCGGATCCGGACACCGTACGCGAGCGGGGGTTTGCGTTGCCCCGGCGCAAAAATTCGTGCTCCGGGACGGCCCGGCTCAGTTGTCGCGCTTCTCCTTGATCTTCGCGGCCTTGCCGCGGAGCTCGCGCAGGAAGTACAGCTTGGCGCGACGGACGTCACCGCGGGTCACGACCTCGATCTTCTCCACGATCGGGGTGTGCACCGGGAAGGTGCGCTCGACGCCGACGGAGAAGCTGACCTTGCGGACGGTGAAGGTCTCGCGGACACCGGCGCCCTGACGGCGGATGACAACGCCCTTGAACTGCTGCACACGGGAGCGGTTGCCCTCGATGACGCGGACGTGGACGTTGACGGTGTCGCCCGGGCGGAAGGCCGGGATGTCGCTGCGCAGCGACGAGGCGTCGACGGAGTCGAGAAGGTGCATGACCTACTGCTTTCTTCGCTGATGCCACAGGTCATCAACGGAATATCGAAAATGATGTGTCGGATGCCGTTCCGTCGGGCGGGCGTCGTTCCCCCTGTGGCAGGGGCGCGCGCCGGACGCACACAGCAGCGGCCTATTCTTCCACGGCCCCGGTCGTCCGCCCAAATCGGCCGTCCGCGCCCTCCGACCAGCCCAGGGCGTCGAGTATCGCGCGGTCGCGCTTGTCGAAGGCGGCGGGGTCGGCGCGCTCGATCAGGTCGGGGCGGTTGCGGTCGGTGCGGCGGAAGGCCTCGTCGCGGCGCCAGCGGGCGATCTTGCCGTGGTGGCCGCTGAGCAGTACGTCGGGGATGCCGCGGCCGCGCCACTCGGGGGGCTTGGTGTAGACGGGCCCCTCCAGGAGGTCGGCCATCGCGCCGGGGGCGAAGGAGTCGTCCTGGTGGGAGGCGGCGTTGCCGAGGACGCCGGGCAGCAGCCGGGCCACCGCCTCGACCATGACCAGCACCGGCGCCTCGCCGCCGGCCAGGACGTAGTCGCCGATGGAGACCTCGCGGACGTCGACGCGGTCGCCGTACTCCTCGATGACGCGGCGGTCGATGCCTTCGTAGCGGGCCGGGGTGAACACCAGCCAGGGCTTGGCGGAGAGTTCGACGGCGAGCTGCTGGGTGAAGGGGGCACCGCTCGGGGTGGGGACGACGATCACCGGTGCACCCTCACCGGAGGCGAGGATCTCGTCGAGCGCCTCGCCCCACGGCTCGGGCTTCATGACCATGCCGGGGCCGCCGCCGTAGGGGGTGTCGTCGACGGTGTTGTGCTTGTCGTGGGCCCATGCGCGCAGGTCGTGGATGCGCACATCGAGCTGTCCGCGGGCCCGGGCCTTGCCGACGAGGGAGACGTTCAGCGGTTCGAGGTACTCCGGGAAGATCGTGACGACATCGAGCCGCATCAGCTCTCCTCGCGGCTGCCGGCGATCTCGGCCTGGCTCGCGTCGAGCAGGCCGGTCGGCGGGTCGATGACCGCGCGCTGCTCCTCCAGGTCGATCTCCGGGACGATCTCGGCGACGAACGGGATGAGGACCTCGCTGCCGTCGGGCCGCCGGACGACCAGCAGGTCCTGGTAGGGCAGGTGGGAGATCTCCGAGATCCGGCCGACCTCGGTGCCGTCGCGGGTGACGACGTCGAGGTCGATCAGCTGGTGGTCGTAGAACTCCTCGGGGTCCTCGGGGACCTCCTCGGGGTCGACCTCCGCGATCAGCAGGGTGTTGCGGAGCCCCTCGGCGGCCGTGCGGTCCGTGACGCCCTCGAAGCGCAGCAGCAGCCGGCCGCTGTGCACCCGGCCGGCCGTGATGGTCAGCGGTCCGACGGAGGACGGTTCGGTGGCGAGGACGGCGCCCGGGGCGAGCCGCAGCTCGGGCTCGTCGGTGCGCACCTCTACCGTGAGTTCGCCCTTGATGCCGTGGGCGCGGCCGATCCGTGCCACTACCAACTGCACGCTGTTCTCTCTCCCCTTGTCACGGCTGGACGGCCGCCGCTTTCGCGGAGGTGGCCGAGGACCGTCGTGGTTTCTCGATGGGTGGTGACGCGGACGGGTCCACGGTCACCAACGAACTCGGGCCGGGGACGGCCCGAGGGCCCTCCCCGGCCCGAGCCGGTGTTCAACTTGTCAGCGGACCTGGTCCACGTCGACGAGGTCGACGCGGATGCCACGGCCGCCGATGGCGCCCACGACGGTCCGCAGAGCGCGGGCGGTACGGCCGTTGCGGCCGATCACCTTGCCGAGGTCGTCGGGGTGGACCCGGACCTCGAGCACGCGCCCGCGACGCAGGGTGCGCGAGGCTACCTGCACGTCGTCGGGGTTGTCGACGATGCCCTTGACGAGGTGCTCGAGGGCTTCCTCGAGCATGCTCAGGCCTCGGTCGACTCGGAGGTGGACTCGGCCGCAGCCTCGTCCGCCTTCTTGTCAGCCTTCTTCGCCTTCGGGGTGATGGCCTCACCCTTCGGCTCGTCGCCGGACGCCTTGGCGGCGGCCTCGAAGAGGGCGCGCTTGTCGGCCTTCGGCTCGGCGACCTTCATCGGCGCCGGGGCCGGCAGGCCCTTGAACTTCTGCCAGTCGCCGGTGACCTTGAGGATGGCCGTGACGGGCTCGGTCGGCTGCGCGCCGACACCCAGCCAGTACTGGACACGCTCGGAGTCGACCTCGATGCGCGAGGGGTTCTGCACCGGGTGGTACAGGCCGATCTCCTCGATGGCCCGGCCGTCACGGCGGGTACGGGAGTCGGCGACGACGATGCGGTAGTGAGGCGAACGGATCTTGCCCAGACGCTTCAGCTTGATCTTGACTGCCACGGGAGTGGTGTCTCCTGGTCTTGACGTGGTGGGGCACAACGGGATGCCACGTGGGGTTGCGGTACTCGGGGTGCCCGATGGACGCGTCAGCCGGAGGAGAGAGGGGTCCTGTGCGACTGTCGAGTACAGCTAGCCATTGTGCCACACGCCCGTGGGTCAGCCGACCGCGGCCACCTCGGGGATCCGGAAGGGCTTTCCGCAGCCGCCGCAGACGATCGGCGCCTGGGCGAGCACGGACGGCACAACGCGGACATTGCGCCCGCAGTCGCAGACGGCCTTGACGCGGACGCCCCCTCCGGAGGAGCCGTGCCGGGCGGCCGGGCCCCGGAAGCTGCGGGTGGTGTCGGTGGCGGTGGCGGCGGAGTGCGCCTTGAGGGCTCTGGCCAGCCGTTCGATGGTGGAGCGGTAGCGCCTCCTGGCCTCGGGGTTGAGCGTGACCAGGGAGAATCCGCTGCTGGGGTGCGGCTCGTCGGCGTGGTCCAGGCCCAGCTCCTCGGCGATCGCCAGGAAGCGGCGGTTGTGGTAGCGGCCTGCACGGGAGGTGTCGCGGACGCCGCGGGCGGCGGCGATGCCGTGGACTGCCTCATGGAGCAGCCGTTCGAAGGAGAGTTCCGCGCCGCAGGCGGACGAGGACTCTCCGATCAGGGACTCGGGGGCGGCCAGGTCCGGCAGCTCGGGGTGGTGCCGTTGAATATCGGCCCAGGCGAGCGCCAGTTCGGCGGCGAGGACAGGCGGTGTCGTGCTCACGTCGTGACAACGAGCCGGGGTCGTCCGGTGTTCCGATTCCGGGCCATCCCAAATAATTTGCACGTACCAGTCAGTTTCCGGTCATGAGTCATGGCCAGGGCGTGGTGCGCAGATCTGCGCAGAAGGCGCCCAGCAGCCCTCAAGCCGGTACGTATCCCCGCGTACGCCGCATGGCGTAGCCGGTCGCATACCGGGGAAACGATCACCGCGGCGATGGTACGGGCAGGCACCCGGGCCCGGCGGCACCGGCTCGCCACCCCACCGTAGGCGCCGGCGGGCACGGGCGTCCGGACGGCCCCCGGGACCCCGGTGGCGGGCGCTGCCGTGGCGGATCGGCGCCGGCCGGGTCACCCTGGAACGGCGCTCCAGGGAGCGGGCCCGGCGCACGCGGGGGCGCGCGGGAGCCAATCCCGGCGCACCCCCTGGACGCCCGGACGAATGCGCAGTTGTCTGGTTCGCGGGGGCGCACAACGCGCGAACACGGGGGCGATCGGTACGGAACAGCTTCGGGTTCTCGGCGAATAGGGGCGCTATCGATGTCACCGACGCTCGTGCGGCACCAGCTTCCGCACTCCGGATCCATGCGCTGCGACGACCCGCCCGCGTGGGCCGGGGCACGGGCGCGCACCCGTGACTGGGCCGAGATCCAGGAGCGGATGCTGGTGCCGCTCTACGAAGCCGCGTACGACCGCCTGGGCATCGGTCCCGCCACCCGCCTGCTGGGGCTGGGCTGCGGCTCCGGGCTGGCGCTGCTGCTGGCGGCGGCCCGCGGCGCGCAGGTCAGCGGGGCGGACGCGGACGAGTCCCGGCTGGAGCTGGCGCGCGAGCGGCTCACGCCGGACGGCATGCCGGAGCACACCCGGCTGGTCAGCGGCGGCCTGGAGGACGCGGTGCCCGAGGGCGCCGCCTTCAATGTGATCACGGCGTTCCACCCGGTGGGCTGTGTGAGCACCGTCGAGGGGCTGACGGCGTCACTGACCGCGGCGGCCGGGCTGGCGGAGCGCGGCAGTGCGGTGGTGCTGGGCGGCTGGGGCCCGGTGGAGCGGTGCGCCACGGCCGGGGTGCTGCGGGTCGCGCGGCGGCTGACCGATCCGCCGGGCGACTACGGCGTCGGCTCCGCCGGCTGGTGGCCCAGCAGCCGGGACGACCTGGAGGAGCTGGCGGAGCGGGCCGGGCTGCGGCCCGACGGTTCGGGCCGGGTGGCCTGCCCGTTCGGCTACGCGGATCTGGCGAGCGCGGTGCGGGGGCTGCTGTCGACGGGGCTGTTCGACCCGGCGCTGGAGGCCGCCGAGCAGCGCGAGGTGGAGAAGGAGCTGGCGGAGGCGCTGCATCCGCATCAGCGGGCGGACGGGACGGTGTGGATGCCGAACGTCTTCCGCTATCTGATCGCGCGGACGAGGTAGCGCGGGACGGCCGCGGTGTGCGGAGCGGGCTTCCGGCAGGGGGCCGGCAGTCTTCGTCCGCCCCCCTCATCCCCTGACGGGCTCGCTCCCGGACGGGGGTGCGGTCGCGCCGGGCGGCCGGGAAGGCACTGATGAACGCTTCGCTGCAGACCGTCTCGGGCCCGCTGCCCGCTTCCGCCGTGCGCGGACCGGTGCTCGCGCATGAGCATCTGGCGCTCGACCTGACCCGCGGCGCCGACAGCGCCGCGACCCTGACCCCCGGGCACCGGGCCGCGATCACCGAGGAACTGGCGTCGCTGCGCGCCGAGTTCGGCCTGCGGCTGCTCATCGAACTCACCTGCCGGGGCATGGGGCGCGATGTGGCCGCCATGGCCCGGATCGCCGCGGATTCGGGGGTCGCGGTGGTCGCGGCGACCGGCTGGTACTACGAGCCGTTCCACCCCGCGGAGCTGAGCCGCACCAGCGCGGAGCGGCTGGCCCGGACCCTGGTCGGGGAGATCGAGCGGGGCTGCGGCGGCTCCGGGATCCGGCCCGGGGTGATCGGCGAGGTCGGCAGCCACGGCGATCTGCCGAGCGAGCCGGAGGCGCGGACGCTGACCGCGGCGGCGCTCGCCGCCACCGCGACCGGCCTGTCGGTTGCCACCCATGCCCAGTTCGGCCGCGGCGGCCTCGCCCAGCTGGAGCTGCTGACGGCGGCCGGGCTGCCGCCGGACCGCGTCAGCATCGGGCACCAGGACCTGCTGGACGATCCGGCGGTGCACCGGGAGCTGGCGGCGGCCGGTGCGTTCATCGCGTTCGACACCGTCGGCAAGGAGAGCTACCGGAGCGACCGGGTGCGGCTGCGGCTGCTGCTGGCGCTCCTGGAGTCCGGGTACGCCGACCGGGTGCTGCTCAGCTGCGACGTCTCCCGCCACGGCTACCTGGTCAGCGAGGGCGGGATGGGCTACGGGCACCTGTTCCGGTCGTTCCTGCCGCGGCTGCGGGCGGCCGGGGTGGACGAGGAGATGATCGACCGGCTGACGCGGCGCAACCCGCTGCGGTTCCTCACCGGGCAGGACGGGGCGGACGACGGGCCGCCGGAAGGGGGCGGCGGGAACGGTGCCGCCCGGTGAGCGTGCGGCTGCCGCGGGCCTTCCCCCTGGCGCTCGCCCCCGGCACGGTCGAGGTGACGTCCGGCCCGACGGGCGGGGCCGCCGGAGTCGACGGGGTGTGACGGCCCGTGGGGGCGGCCCGTCGCGGGGTGCTGGGAACGGCGACGAGCCTCCGCCCGCCCGGTGGCGGTCGGAGGCTCGCGAGCGAAGCCGTGGGCTCAGCCCATGAACTTCTTGAACTCCTCGGGGAGTTCGAAGTTCTGCGGGTCCTGGCCGCCCTGCGGCAGGCCCAGCGGGTTGCCGGACTGGGCGGCCTCGCGGCGCGCCGCCGCGGCCTCCTCTTCGGCCTTGCGCTTCATCGGGTTACCGCTCTTGCGCTTGCCCTTGGCCTGCTTGACCTGCTTCTTCTTGCGGGCCCCGCCACCCATGCCCGGCATCCCCGGCATGCCGGGCATCCCGGGCATGCCACCGCCCTGGGCCATCTTGGACATCATCTTGCGGGCGTCGAAGAACCGCTCCACGAGGCCCTTGACCGCGCTGACGTCGACACCGGAACCCTTGGCGATGCGGGCCCGGCGCGAGCCGTTGATGATCGTCGGCTCCTGGCGCTCGGCCGGGGTCATCGACTTGATGATGGCGGCCGTGCGGTCGACCTCGCGCTCGTCGAGGTTGTTGATCTGGTCCTTCATCTGCCCCATGCCGGGCAGCATGCCGAGCAGCTTGGAGATGGAGCCCATCTTGCGGACCTGCTCCATCTGGGCCAGGAAGTCGTCGAGGGTGAACTCCTTGGGGCCCTTCGCCAGCTTGGCCGCCATCTTCTCGGCCTCGGCCTGGCTGAAGGTCTGCTCGGCCTTCTCGATCAGGCTGAGCATGTCGCCCATGCCGAGGATGCGGGACGCCATGCGGTCCGGGTGGAACGCGTCGAAGTCGTCCAGCTTCTCGCCGTTGGAGGCGAACATGATCTGCTTGCCGGTGACGTGCGCGATGGACAGCGCGGCACCACCGCGGGCGTCGCCGTCGAGCTTGGAGAGCACCACGCCGTCGAAGCCGACGCCGTCGCGGAACGCCTCGGCGGTGTTGACCGCGTCCTGACCGATCATCGAGTCGACGACGAAGAGGACCTCGTCCGGGCTGACCGCGTCGCGGATGTCCGCGGCCTGCTGCATCAGCTCCTGGTCGATGCCCAGGCGGCCGGCGGTGTCGACGATGACGACGTCGTGCTGCTTGGTCCGCGCGTACTCGATGGAGTCCTTGGCCACCTGGACCGGGTCGCCGACGCCGTTGCCCGGCTGGGGGCCGTAGAAGGCGACCTCGGCGCGCTCCGAGACGACCTGCAGCTGGTTGACGGCGTTGGGGCGCTGGAGGTCACAGGCGACCAGCAGCGGGGCGTGGCCCTGCGCCTTGAGCCAGCGGCCGAGCTTTCCGGCGAGGGTGGTCTTGCCCGCACCCTGCAGACCGGCCAGCATGATCACGGTCGGGGGCGTCTTGGCGAACCGCAGCCGGCGGGTCTCGCCGCCGAGGATGCCGATGAGCTCCTCGTTGACGATCTTGATGACCTGCTGGGCCGGGTTCAGCGCCTGGGAGACCTCGGAGCCGGTGGCGCGCTCCTTGACCTGCTTGATGAAGGCGCGGACGACGGGGAGGGCGACATCGGCCTCGAGCAGCGCGATACGGATCTCGCGTGCCGTGGCATCGATGTCCGCCTCGCTCAGGCGGCCCTTGCCCCGGAGGTTTTTGAAAGTACTCGCCAAGCGGTCGGAAAGCGTATCGAACACGGCGGTCGTCGATCCTCGGGGTCGGGGGCGGGGTCCAGTCGGGTTCCAGGGTATCCGGCTGCGCAAGCGAACCGGTCCCGCCCTGCTCGCCGGCCGCTACTGCAGGGCCCGCTCCACGGCCTTCGCCACCTCGTGGGCCGCGTCGTCGGCCAGCGGCTCCCCGTCCGCGCCGGTGACGTAGAACGCGTCCACCGCGTTGGCGCCCAGCGTGCTGATGTGGGCACTGCGGACGGCGACGCCCGCCGTGTCCAGGGCGCGGCCGATGCGGTGCAGCAGGCCGTGGGCGTCCTGCGCCCGGACCTCGATGACGGTCGCGGTGCGGGAGCTGCCGGTGACCACGGTGACCCGCGGCGGCGGGGCGAGCACGGCACGTGCGCGGCGGGCGTAGGCGCGTTCGCGCTCGGCGAGACGGGCGGGGATGTCGAGGGAGCCCTCCAGGGCACGGACCAGGTCGGCGCGCAGCCGGTCGGCGCGCGGCAGCGAGCCGTATTCGGCGGCCACCCGCCAGCGCAGCAGCAGGACCGGGCCGTCGTCGGCGGGGTCGAGCAGCAGCAGGTCGGCGGCGCGGACGGTGAGCCGGTGCAGGGCCAGCACACCCGCGGCCGCGGGCAGGACGCCCGGGGTGCCCGCCGGGGCCGTCGCGGGGCGGCGGCCGGGCGCCCGGTGGGCGGGGACGGCGATCAGCAGTTCCACGCCGACCGGTTCCCGGGCGGGCGCCCCGTCACCGTCCCCGGGGTCGGCGGGGGGTTCGGAGCGGGTGTGCAGCGCCAGGACCGGGCCGCCGGTGCGCCGGGCCTCGGCCGCCAGCCGCTCCTGCTCCGCGGTCGGCTCGTCGGCCTCGCGCGCCTCCGTCCCCGGCTCCCCCGCGAGGTGCGCGGCGACCCGCTTGACCAGGTCGGCGACGAGTCCGCCGCGCCAGGCGCTCCAGGCGGCGGGCCCGGTGGCCAGGGCGTCGGCCTCGGTCAGGGCGTGCAGCAGCTCCAGGGTGCCGGTGCCGCCGACCGCCTCGGCGACCACGCCGACGGTCGCCGGGTCGTCCAGATCGCGCCGGGTGGCGGTCTCGATGAGCAGCAGGTGGTGCCGTACGAGGGTGGCGATCACCGCGGTGTCGCGGGCGTCGAAGCCGAGCCGGGCCGCCACGTCGCGGGCGATGGTCTCGCCCGCCGCCGAGTGGTCACCGGGCCAGCCCTTGCCGATGTCGTGCAGCAGGGCGGCGATCAGCAGCAGGTCGGGGCGGTGCACCCGGCGGGTGAGCGCACTGGCCCGTACGGCGGTCTCGACGAGGTGGCGGTCCACCGTCCAGGTGTGGACGGGGTTGCGCTGGGGGCGGCAGCGGACACGCTCCCAGTCGGGCAGCAGCCGCGTGATGATGCCCTCGGCCTCCAGGGCCTCCCATACGGGCACGGTGTGGGTGCCCGCGCCCAGCAGCGTCACCAGCTGCTCGCGGGCCTCGGCGGGCCAGGGCACGGGCAGCGGCCGGGCAGCGGTGGCGCAGCGGCGGATCGAGTGGGTGGCCAGCGGCAGTCCGGCCTGGGCGGCGGCGGCCGCGGCGCGCAGCACCAGCACCGGGTCCCGCTCGGGGCGCGCGGTACGGGCCAGCACCGCCTCGCCGTCGAGTTCGACGACGCCCTCGGCGAGCGGTGAGCGCTCGCCCTTGCCCGCGGTCCGGCCGTGCAGCAGGCCGCGCAGCATGGGCTTGACGGAGCGGGCGCGCAGCACCCGGCCGACCTCGCGCCAGGTCACGTCGGCCGCGTAGGAGATGGTGCGGGCGGATTCGTAGGTCTGCCGCAGCAGGGCGTCGGCGTCCAGCATGCCGAGGGCGCCGGCGACCTGGTCCTGCTCCTGGAGGGAGAGCCGGTCGGTGGCCCGGCCGGTGGTCAGGTGGAGCGCGTCGCGGGTGTCCAGCAGCCGGGTGCGGGCGGCTTCCAGGCCGCCGCGCGGGGCGTCGGCGAGCCAGGAGGCGGCGACCGCCCGCAGTGCGGTGGCGTCCCGCAGCCCGCCCCTGGCCTCCTTGAGGTCGGGTTCGAGCAGGTACTGGAGCTCGCCCTGCCGCTCGGCGCGCTCCTGGCACAGGTCGTGGAGCTCCGGGAGCCGCTTGGGGGCGCTCTCGCGCCAGTCGGCGTAGGCGGCGGTGCGCAGTGCGGCGGTCAGGTCCGCGTCGCCGGCCAGGTGGCGGGCGTCGAGGAGGCCCAGCTGCACCTTCAGGTCGTCGCGGGCCGTCCTGCGGGCCTCGGCGGGGGTGCGTACGGAGTGGTCGAGGGCCAGGCCGAGGTCCCAGACGGGGTACCAGAGGTGGTCGGCGAGCGCGGCGAGGGCGCCGGCGTCGGCGCGGCCGTCGTGCAGCAGGAGGAGGTCGAGGTCGCTGCGCGGGGAGAGTTCGCCGCGACCGTAGCCGCCGACGGCGACCAGCGCGGTCCCGGACAGTCCTGCGGCGGTGGCGTGGCGGTTCAGCAGCCCGGCCAGCCAGTCGTCGGTCATCCGGGCGAGGGCGGCGCGGCGGTCGGGCCCGATGGCCGCCTCGTCCTGGAGGAGCCGCAGCCGGGCCGCGGGGTAGCCGCCCTCCGGGGCGGGCTCGTCCGCCGGGCGCACCGCGTGGTCCGGCCCTGCCGTTTCCTCGACGCTCTCGGTCACCGCGCGCGCTCCTCGGTCGTGTGGTCCCCCGTCGTCTTCCCCGGATGCCGCCGTGCACCCTCAGTCTGGGCCGCCGCGGGGCGGGCGGCCATCCGCCGCCCGGGCGCTCCGGCCCCGGCGGCGGATGCCGCGCTGGTGCCGGAGCCGCGCCGGGGCGGCGGCGGAGTCACAGTGCGTCCGGTCCCCGCTCCCCGGTCCGCACCCGTACGGCGTCGTCGACGGGGACGGCCCAGACCTTCCCGTCGCCGATCTTGCCGGTGCGGGCCGCCTTGACGACGACGTCCATCAGCTCCTCCGCGTCGGCGTCCTCGACCAGCACCTCGATGCGGATCTTCGGCACCAGGTCCACGGTGTACTCGGCGCCCCGGTACACCTCCGTGTGGCCGCGCTGCCTGCCGTAGCCGCTGGCCTCGGTGAGCGTCAGGCCGTGCACCCCGAAGGCCTGCAGGGCGTCCTTCACCTCGTCCAGCCGGTGCGGCTTGATTACTGCCGTGATGAGCTTCACGCTTCCACCTTCTTCGTCTGGGCCTCGCCGAGTGCCGGTCCCCTGCGGCCGACCGTGCCGCCGCCCGCGCCGGTGAAGTCGTACGCGGTCTCCGCGTGTGCGGCCTGGTCGATGCCGGCGACCTCCTCGTCCTCGCCGACCCGGAAGCCCATCACCAGGTCGATGGCCTTGGCAAGGACGTAGGAGACGACCAGCGAGTAGAGCAGGACGCAGACCACGCCGACGGCCTGCCGGCCGAGCTGTTCGAAGCCGCCGCCGTAGAACAGGCCCTTGGCCTTGCTCTGCACCCCGCCGGTGGCGAACAGCCCGATGAGCAGGGAGCCGACGACACCGCCGACGAGGTGGACGCCGATGACGTCGAGGGAGTCGTCGTAGCCGAACTTGTACTTGAGGTTGACCGCCATGGCGCACAGCACACCGGCGATGGCGCCGACCGCGATGGCGCCCAGCGGACTGACCGCGCCGCAGGCCGGGGTGATCGCGACGAGTCCGGCGACCGCGCCGGAGGCCGCGCCGAGCGTGGTGAACGAGCCGTGCCGGAGCTTTTCGTACGCCAGCCAGCCGAGCATCGCGGCGGCGGTGGCGACCTGGGTGTTGACGAAGGCGACCGCGCCGATGCCGTCGTCGTTGCCGAGCCAGGAGCCGGCGTTGAAGCCGAACCAGCCGAACCACAGCAGTCCGGCGCCGAGCATCACCAGGGGCAGGCTGTGCGGGCGCATCGGGTCCTTCTTGAAGCCGATGCGCTTGCCGACGACGAGGAGCACGCCGAGCGCCGCCGCGCCGGCGTTGATGTGCACGGCGGTGCCGCCGGCGAAGTCGATGACCTTGAGCTCGAAGAGCCAGCCGCCCTCGCCCCAGACCCAGTGGGCGACGGGGAAGTACACGAGGGTGACCCACAGGGCGATGAAGAGCGCCCAGGCGGTGAACTTCACCCGGTCGGCGAGCGCACCGCTGATCAGCGCGGGCGTGATCACCGCGAACATCAGCTGGAAGACCGCGAACACATAGACCGGGATGGTGCTGGTGCCCCACAGCTCGGTCAGGCCGATGCCGCTGAGGCCGGCGAAGTTGCCGTTCCAGCCGATGAAGCCGCCGCTGTCGGTGCCGAACGCGAGCCCGAAGCCGTACAGGACCCACAGGATCGTGACGATGCCCAGGCTGATGAAGCTCATCATCAGCATGTTCAGCACGCTCTTCACCCGGACCATGCCGCCGTAGAAGAAGGCGAGGCCGGGGGTCATGATCATCACCAGTGCGGAGCAGATCAGCATGAACCCCGTGTTGGCGGGGCTGAGTGTCACCTTGTCTGCGGCAAGCGTCAGGATGCCTGGGGGCATCGGCGTCTCCTCGTCGTCGATGCGGCCCGTGCGGGCGTGTTTCTGGTGGGCCGACTTCGCGATGAGGTTGTCGCAGCGTGGTTTCGGCCAAACCTTGCGGGTGTTTCCCCCCAGTGACGAAGACGCCTCTCGTGTTACGCCACGGTGAACTCCCAGATCAGCCCGCCCTCACCCGTTCAACCCACCGAAACCACCGATGGAGCAACCCCTGCGGGGCCCAGCCACTGACGCGAGAGCGGCGCCGGTTCGGGCGCAAAGGGGTGCGCACACCACAGCCCGACCGCGGCTGCCGCCCGCGTGACCTGGCATGGGGGAGCCGAGTCGGGCTGTACGGGGCGGCGGCCGCGGCCGGAGTCGAAGGGGCGTGCCGTCAGACGGCCGCCGCTGATTCGGGGAGCTGGCGGGTGAGCTCGTCGCTGAGCCGGATCACGTCGGCAACACCGCCGAATTCCCGCGCCGCGGTGTCCACGGTCTTGCGCAGCCGGGTGTTGACCCGCTCCGAGCGGACCTGCCGGGCGAACGGGATCGCCTGCTGCGCCATCGCCGCGCAGGCCTCCGGTTCCTTCTGCAGGAGGTGCACGGTGGCCATCCCGATCAGGTTGAGGGCGTACGAGCGCTGGTGCTCGGGGTCCTGGCCGAACAGCTCCACGGCGCGTTCCATGACGGGCGCGGCCAGCGAGGCGTAGGTGGGGCTGCGCCCGGCGACATAGGCGAGGTCGCGGTAGGAGTGGGCGTTCTCGGCGTTCAGCTCGGCCTCGGAGAAGAAGCGGATCCAGTCCGGCTCGGGCTCGCCGGGCAGCGCGTCGGAGAAGGTGTCCTCGGCCATCCGGACGGCCCGCTTGACCTTGCTGGGCTGGCCCATGCCGGCGTAGGCGCGGGCCTCCATCGCATACAACATGGCCTGGGTGCGGGGGGTGGCCGTCTCGCGGCTGCCGTACTGGGCGAGGTGGATCAGCTCCAGTGCGTCGTCGGGCCGGCCGAGGTGGATCATCTGCCGGCTCATGCTGGAGAGGATGTACGAGCCCAGGGGCCGGTCGCCGGCCTCCTTGGAGGCGTGCAGGGCCAGCACGAAGTACTTCTGCGCGGTGGGCTGCAGCCCGATGTCGTAGCTCATCCAGCCGGCGAGTTCGGCGAGTTCGGCGGCGACCTTGAACAGCCGCTTGGACACCGCCTCCGGCTGCGGCTCCTGGAGGAGGTCGGTGACCTCGTGAAGCTGGCCGACCACCGCCTTGCGCCGCAGCCCGCCGCCGCACTGGGCGTCCCACTGGCGGAACATCGCGGTCGTCGACTCCAGGAGGTCCAGCTCCGGCTTGGACAGCCGCGCCGGGCGCCGGGCGCGGTCGGGCTCCGCCGCGCCGCCCTGGCCCGCGGGCACCGGCACCAGCCAGCGCTGCATCGGCTCGATGAGGCTGGGGCCCGCGGCGAGGGCGAGCGAGGTGCCGAGGAAGCCGCGGCGCGCCAGCATCAGGTCGCTGCGCGAGAACTCGCTGATGAGGCTGACGGTCTGGGCCCCGGCCCAGGGCAGGTCCACACCGGAGACGGACGGGGACTGGTGGGCGGAGCGCAGCCCCAGCTCCTCGATGCCGACCACGCAGCCGAAGCGCTCGGAGAACAGCTCGGACAGGATCCGCGGGATGGGCTCGCGCGGCTGCTCGCCGTCGAGCCAGCGGCGCACCCGGGAGGTGTCGGTGCTGATGTGGTGCGCGCCCATCTGGCGGGCCCGGCGGTTGACCTGTCGCGCCAGCTCCCCCTTGGACCAGCCGCTGCGCATGAACCACGAACCCAGTTGTGCGTTGGGTTGTTTGGCGGCGTCGGTGCCGCCACTGCCGCCGTTGCCGCCCACTGGAAGCCCCTCCCGATACCTGTCCTGATGCCTGGTGCGTACTGCGAACCGCCCACGGCCCGGCGCCTGTTGCGACGCCTGTCCGGGGTACATCTACCCGACCACGGATTCCGGCCACACCTTTTGGCCTGTGCACACCGGTGCGTTGCCACCGGCATACCCGTGCGAACGATGCCTCTTCGGGGTTCGTGCACCGAAAGTAATCCTACGATCACGCCTCACGCGAGGGCGATTGCGGAAACGCCACCATTCGCCACCCCTTCGTATGAACTCCCCGACAGGGTCTCGCGATTGACTTGACACAGGTCGAGCACGGCCGGGCGGAGCGAAGCACGGAAGGGCTCGCGAGCCGCAGCGCACCACCCGGCACACGACGTCACACCACCGGCAGCGCGGGCCGGCGACGGAGCGTGAAGGGCAGCATGTCGTCAACCCGCCGACTCGTAACCACTGGCACGCACCACCCGTTGGAGGGGGCATGGGCTTCACGATCGGCGGCATCCGAGAGATCCGTTCCAGCTCCCGGCGCCGCGCCCGCTCGACCGACATCACGGCGGTGGCGGAGTACACCGGCCTGTGGGGCTGGGACGTCGTCCCGGGCGCCCGCGCGGTGCGGGCGGGCAGCGGCCGTACCCACTGCTCGTGCGGCGACGCCGACTGCCCCTCCCCCGGCGCCCATCCGCTGGCCTTCGCCGCCGAGCTGACGGCCGGGGCCACCTGGGAGACGGCCGCGGCGGCCTGGGCGGAGACGCCGGGCGCCGCGCTCCTGCTCCCGGTGGGCCGGTCGTTCGACATCCTCGACGTGCCGGAGGCCGCGGGCCGCAACGCCCTGGGGCGCCTGGAGCGGATGGGGCTGCCGCTCGGCCCGACCGCGGTGACCCCGACCGGCCGCGCGCTGTTCTTCGTCGCCCCCGGCGCGGCCAAGGAACTCCCCGACCTGCTCTACCGGATGGGCTGGGACGACGCCGCGCTCGACCTGCGCTCCCTGGGCCCCGGCGACCACATCACCGCGCCCCCCTCCGACCTCGGCGGCCACGGCCCGGTGCGCTGGCTGCGCCCGCCGACGCCGGCCACCACGGACCGGCCACCGCAGGCCCGGCTGGTGGTGGGCACCCTGGCGTATGTGTGCCACCGCGCGGCGGCGTGATGCCCGGCGGCTCCCGCCCGTACGGCGCGCGGGCGCTCGCGGGACCCCGGCGGCCGGGGCCATGACGTCGGCCCCCGGTACCCGCCGTGTGCGGGTCGGGGGCCGATGACGGTCCGGGCGCGATGCCCTGGCCGCGGCGTCAGTCGATCAGGGCGTCGACGAAGGCCTCCGGCTCGAACGGCGCCAGGTCGTCCGCGCCCTCGCCCAGGCCGACGAGCTTGACGGGGACGCCGAGTTCCCGCTGGACGGCGATGATGATGCCGCCCTTGGCGGTGCCGTCGAGCTTGGTGAGCACCACACCGGTGATGTCCACGACCTCGGCGAACACCCGGGCCTGGACCAGGCCGTTCTGGCCGGTGGTGGCGTCGAGGACGAGCAGCACCTCGCCGACCGGTCCGTGCTTCTCGACGACCCGCTTCACCTTGCCGAGCTCGTCCATCAGGCCGGTCTTGGTGTGCAGCCGGCCCGCGGTGTCGATCAGCACGACGTCGGCGGACTCGGCGATGCCTTCCTTGACCGCGTCGAAGGCGATCGAGGCGGGGTCGCCGCCCTCGGGGCCGCGGACCGTACGGGCACCGACCCGCTCGCCCCACGTCTGCAGCTGGTCGGCGGCGGCGGCGCGGAAGGTGTCGGCGGCGCCTAGGACCACGGACTTGCCGTCGGCGACCAGGACCCGGGCGAGCTTGCCGGTGGTGGTGGTCTTGCCGGTGCCGTTGACGCCGACGACCATGACGACACCGGGGATCTCGTCGCCGCCGTTGCCGATGCCGTTGGCGGTGTGCACGGTACGGTCGGCGTCCGTGCCGATGAGGGCGAGAAGCTCCTCGCGCAGCAGGGCGCGCAGGTCGTCGGGGGTACGGGTGCCGAGGACCTTGACCCGCTCGCGCAGCCGCTCGACGAGTTCCTGGGTGGGGGCGACGCCGACGTCGGCGGTCAGCAGGGTGTCCTCGATCTCCTCCCAGGTGTCCTCGTCGAGGTGTTCGCGGGACAGCAGGGTCAGCAGGCCCTTGCCCAGGGCGTTCTGGGAGCGGGAGAGCCGGGCGCGCAGCCGGACCAGGCGTCCGGCGGTGGGCTCGGGAACCTCGATCTCGGGCGCGGCGGGCGCCTCGGGCTCCGCGGCCGGCGCCTCGGCCACGGGGGCCTCGGCGGTGGGCAGCGTGACTTCTTCGATGGTGCGACGCTCTTCGTCGCGAGGGGTCTCGGCCTCCTCCCCGACATGCGGTTCGGCAGGCGGCGCGGTGACGGAGGTATCAGGGGCAGCCGGCGGGGGCGGCGGCAGCTGCTTCTTCTTGCGTCCGCTGACGACGAGCCCGCTGATCGCGCCGAGCACGACCACGGCGATGACTACGGCAAGGATGACGGTTTCCATAACCCCTCCAGTATCAGCCACGCCCCGCCCGTGGGGACCGCACGCGCCGAACCTGGACGAGGGGCGGCCCGGATCGAGCGCCGGGCCGCGGCCGGCCCGGTCGCAGGGGCCCGGCTGGACCCTTCGACGAACCTGGGTGACACTCGTACTCGTCGTGGGGTCCAACGGTGCACATCGCCATAAGTTGGATCAAAGTACGATGGTCGGGGCCGCGCAACGCGCGTAGAGTCCTGGCAGCCAAAATGCCGGCCAGGCACCACAGCCGCTGCCTGCACCTCCTCTCCCCAGGGGGTGCCTCCAGATCCCCGCACGGAGATACCTGCACCATGGGCACCACGTCTGCTTCCCCGCCCGAGACCGACGGCGCCGTCGAGACCCGCGGCATCGAGCCCGTTCCCGACCACGAACGCCACGGCCGGGTCCGCGAGCTCTTCCCGACCTGGGTCGCCGCCAACATCAGCGTGTTGTTGCTCACCATGGGCGCCTCGCTCGTGGTCAACAACGGGCTGAACTTCTGGCAGGTCCTGCTGGTGGCCGCGATCGCCGCGGCCGTCGCCTTCGGCATGGTGGGCGTGCTGTCGGTCTCCGGAAAATGGGGCGGCGCGCCCGGCGCGATGCTCTCCCGGGCGGCCTTCGGCGTCCGCGGCAACTACTTCCCCGGCGCGATCCTGTGGGTCGCCCGCTTCGGCTGGGAAACGATCAACGCGGTCACCGGCGCGTACGCGGTGCTGACCGTGCTGCATCTGCTGCTGGGCATCGAGAGCAACAACGTCCTCGTCGTGGTCACCCTGCTCGCGTTCGTGGCCGTCACCTACCTGGTCAGCGGTCTGGGCCGCAAGGCGCTCAACGTCTGCAACAAGTACTCGACGTACCTGTTCGGCCTGTTCAGCATCATGGTGCTGGTCTACCTGGTCGCCACGATGGACTGGGACGCCATCTTCGCCAAGAAGGCCGGCACCACCGCCATGGTGATCGCGGGCATCGGCACCATCGCGGCCGGCGGCATCAGCTGGGTGCCGACGGGCCCCGACTTCGCGCGCTACCTCCCGCACTCCGCGTCCGGCAAGAAGATCGTCGGCACCACCGTGTCCGGCGCGGCCCTGGTCCTGCTGCCGATGGTGCTGATGGGCGGCGTGATGGCCGTCTCCAACCCGAAGCTGGCCGGCCAGAACACCGACCCGATGTCGTTCCTCGGCACCATCCTGCCGTCCTGGCTCGCGGTCCCGTACCTGGTCACCGCGCTGGTCGGCATGGTGCTGATCAACAGCCTGTCGATGTACTCCGCGGGCTTCACCGCCCAGACCATGGGCGTCAAGCTGCCGCGTGCCCTCGCGGTCAGCATCAACGCCGTCATCAGCCTGGTCGGCGGCCTGTTCATGATGCTGGTGGCGAAGGACTTCATCGGCCAGTTCATCGCCTTCCTGACGCTGCTCGCGGTCTCCTTCTCCGCCTGGATCGGCGTCTACGGCGTCGACATGGCCCGGCGGCGCAAGCTGGCGGTGCGCTACGACGCCGACAGCCTGATGAACACCGGCCGCACCAGCCGTTACTGGTACACCGGCGGCTTCTGCTGGCAGGCCATGACGGCCTGGGCGGTCGCGCTCGGCGCGGGCCTGTGCTTCACCAAGGTCCAGTGGTTCACCGGCCCGCTGGCCACCACCTGGATCGGCGAGAACGGCCTGGGCTGGGCGGCCACGATCGCGATCGCCGCGATCGCCTTCGCCGTCCTGCCGGCGCCCAGGGAGTCCGTCCCGGCGGCCGGCGACGGCGAGGCGGCCGAGGCCCGGGAGTCCGTCGCGGCGGCCTGACCCGGCCCGGCCCCGCCGGCCGGCCCCTAGTGAACTGACGCAACGTCAGCTAACGTCCCCTTCGCCAACCGCCTTGGCGAAGGGGACGTTTGCCATGTCTGCCCTGCCCGCCCACCCGTCACCCGGCCACCTCACCGCCACGCGGCCCTCCCGGAGCCCCCGGCCCGAGGAGGGCCCCGCCGCTCCGGCCGGCTGCCTGTCGGTCCTGCGCATCAACCTCGTCGATCCCGCACCCACGCCCGCCACGCAGTCCGCGCGCTACCGGGCCGCCGTCGAGATGGCCGCGTTCGCCGACGACCGCGGCCTCACCATGGTCCAGACCGAGGAGCACCACGCCACCACCAACGGCTGGATGCCCTCCCCGCTCACCTTCGCCGGCGCGGTCTTCGGTGCCACCCGCCGGATCGGCGTCACCGTCTCCGCACTGATCACCCCGCTGCACGACCCGCTCCGGCTGGCCGAGGACCTCGCCTCGCTCGACCTCCTCAGCGGCGGACGGCTGGTCACCGTCGCCGGCCTCGGCTACCGGCCCGAGGAGTACGCGGCGCACGGCAAGGACTGGCGGGGCCGCGGCGCGCTCCAGGACGAGGTGCTGGAGACCCTGCTGTCCGCCTGGACCGGCGAACCCTTCACCTACCGGGGACGCACGGTCCAGGTCACCCCGCGCCCCTGCACCCGGCCGCACCCGCTGCTGCTGATCGGCGGCAGCTCACGCGCCGCGGCCCGGCGCGCGGCCCGCCTGGGGCTCCCCCTCTTCCCCAGCGCCCACCTCCCCGAGCTGGAGGCCTACTACCACCAGCAGCGCGCCGTCTTCGGCACCGAGGGCTGGGTGATGCAGCCGCCCGAGCGGACCTCGCTCCTCCACCTCTCCGAGGACCCCGACCGCACCTGGGCCGCGTACGGCGGCCATCTGCTGCACGAGGCCCGGATGTACGCCTCCTGGCAGTCCGCCGGCACCCGCTCCGCGGTGCGCTCGACCGCCCAGGACGTGGCGGCGCTGCGCGCGGAGGGCGTCTACCGCATCGTCACCCCGGACGAATGCCTCCGGCTCGCCCGGGAGAACGGCGGGCACGGCGGGCACGGCGCGCTGATCCTGCATCCGCTGTGCGGGGGGATGCCCGTCGACGAAGGCTGGCGCTCGCTGCACCTCTTCGCCGAGCGGGTGCTGCCCCGCCTGGAGGGCTGAACGGGCGGGGGCGGCGGATCAGCCTCCGGGGAGAAGACGAACCGGGTACGGGCCCAGGACAGCGGCGACGCCCGAGACGCCCCGTCGTCCCGGGCACAAAAAACGGGTACTGCCCGGGGTCCCTGTTGACCCGGGGCAGTACCCAGTACTGAGGAGAAGGACTGGCGGGGGGTTAGCCCATCTCCTCCAACGCCTTGCCCTTGGTCTCCTTCACGAACTTGAGCACGAAGGGGATCGAGAGCAGGGCGAAGACCGCGTAGATGACGTACGTACCCGAGAGGTTCCAGTCGGACAGGCTCGGGAAGCTGGCCGTGATGGCCCAGTTGGCGATCCACTGCGCCGAGGCGGCGACGCCGAGCGCGGCGGCGCGGATCTTGTTCGGGAACATCTCGCCGAGGAAGACCCAGACCACGACGCCCCAGGAGAGGGCGAAGAAGAGCACGAAGACGTGGGCGGCGATCAGTGCCACGGTGCCCTCGGTGGCGGGCAGGGTGCCGGCCGCGGTCTTGGAGGCGAACGCCCAGGCCTCCGCCGCGAGGGCGAGGGCCATACCGGCCGAGCCGATGAGCGCCAGCGGGCGACGGCCGATCTTGTCGACGAAGACCATCGCGACCACGGTGCCGATGATGTTGATGATCGACGTCGTGAAGCTGTAGAAGAACGAGCTGCTCGGGTCGATGCCGACGGACTGCCACAGCGCCGAGGAGTAGTAGAAGGCGACGTTGATGCCGACCAGCTGCTGGAAGACCGACAGACCGATACCGACCCAGACGATCGGCAGGAAGCCGAACCTGCTGCCGAGCAGGTCCTTGAACTTCGGCTTCTCCTCACGGCGCATGGCGTCCTGGATCTCGGTGACGCGCTTGTCGAGGTCCACGGTCTTGCCCTCGACCTCGGCGAGCACCTCCTGGGCACGGGAGATCTTGCCGACGGAGATCAGGTAGCGCGGCGACTCGGGGATCGCGAAGGAGAGCAGGCCGTACAGGGCGGCCGGGACGACCATCACGCCGAGCATCCACTGCCAGGCCTCCAGGCCGGCGACGACACCGCGCTGGTTGCCGTGGGCGAGGTTGAGGATGCCGTAGTTGACGAGCTGGGAGATCGCGATGCCGACGACGATCGCGGCCTGCTGGAACGAGCCGAGGCGGCCCCGGTAGGCGGACGGCGAGACCTCGGCGATGTAGGCCGGGCCGATGACCGAGGCCATACCGATCGCGAAACCGCCGACGATCCGCCACAGGGCGAGGTCCCACAGGGCGAACGGCAGGGCGGAGCCGATGGCGCTGGCGACGAACAGCACCGAGGCGATCTGCATCACGCGGATGCGGCCGATGCGGTCCGCGATCCGGCCCGCGGTGGCCGCCCCGACGGCGCAGCCGATCAGCGCGACGGCGATCACCTGGGCGAGGACTGCGGATCCGACGTCGTAGCGGCTGCGGATCGCCTCGACGGCGCCGTTGATGACGGCACTGTCGTAACCGAAGAGGAAGCCGCCCATCGCGGCAGCCGCGGTGATGAAGATGACATGGCCGAGATGGTCGGGGTGGGCCTTACGGCCTTCCGAGCCCGTCGGCTGCGCGGTGCTGGTCAACGTGAACTCCAGTGGCCCGGCTGCGCTGCCGGGTTAGGGGGCTGGCCCTACAAGTGGTGCATAGGTTGGGGGTACCCACCACTTGAAGGTAAAAGCAACGTTGCAGAGACTATGCCTTCAAGTTTCGAAGTCAATAGGCCGGAATGAAATTGTTTCTCGGCCGACCCAGGACCCTTTCGTTCAAGTTCTGAACTGATGCACTGTCGGATACTCCGGGCGATCGCCAAGGGCGTCAGGGTGGCCGCCAGAACCACCCATTCCGGTCGAAACCACCCTGCGGTCGTGCCGCTTGCGCGCCTGCCGCGTCCGCCGTCAGTGCAGCCGCTGGCTGATGACCTTGGATACGCCGTCGCCCTGCATCGATACCCCGTAAAGGGCGTCGGCGACCTCCATCGTCCGCTTCTGATGGGTGATCACGATCAGCTGGGAGCTCTCCTGGAGTTCTTCCATGATCCGGATCAGCCGCTGCAGATTGGTGTCGTCCAGCGCGGCCTCCACCTCGTCCATCACATAGAACGGACTGGGCCGCGCCTTGAAGATCGACACCAGCAGCGCCACCGCGGTCAGCGACCGCTCGCCGCCCGACAGCAGCGACAGCCGCTTGACCTTCTTCCCCGGAGGCCGCGCCTCCACGTCCACGCCGGTCGCCAGCATGTCGTCCGGGTCGGTCAGCACCAGCCGCCCCTCGCCGCCCGGGAAGAGTCGCGCGAAGACGCCCTCGAACTCGCGTGCGGTGTCGTGGTACGCCTCGGTGAAGACCTGCTCCACCCGCTCGTCGACCTCCTTGACCACCTGCATCAGGTCGGCACGGGTCTTCTTCAAGTCTTCAAGCTGCTCGCTCAGGAACTGGTGCCGTTCCTCCAGCGCGGCGAATTCCTCCAGCGCCAGCGGATTCACCTTCCCGAGCTGCTGGTACGCCCGCTCGGCCGCCCTGAGCCGTTTCTCCTGCTCGGCCCGGACATAGGGCACCGGCTGGTTGCGCGGGTGCTCCGGGTCCTCGGGGAGCACCTCGCCGTCGGCGGCCGGCGACGGCGGGACGAGCTGTTCGGGGCCGTACTCGGACATCAGCCCGGCAGGCTCCACCCCCAGCTCCTCCAGCGCCTTGGTCTCCAGTTGCTCGATCCGCAGCCGCTTCTCCGCGCCCAGCACCTCGCCGCGGTGCATCGAGTCCGTCAGCTTGTCCAGTTCGGACTTCAGGTCCCGGGCCTGATTGCGCTCGGTCACCAGCGCCTGTTCCCGCTCGGCCTTGGCCCGCTCCGCCGCGCCCCGCTCCTCCTCGGCCCGTACCGCCGACACCTCGACATGCGCCAGCAGCTGCCGGGCCCCGGCGGCGACCGCCCCGGCCACCGCCGCCTCGTGCCGCAGCCGCGCCCGCCGCCGCTCGGCCCGCACCCGCGCCTCGCGTTCGGCGCGCGCCCCCCGGTCCAGCGCGTCCGCCCGCCCGGCGAGCGCCTTCACCCGCTCCTCGTGCGTCCGCGCCTGGAGCCGGGCCTCCATCTCGGTCTGCCGCGCATTGGCACCGTCGGCGGCCAGCCGGTCCCGTACGGATGTGTCGGGCTCCTCGTCGTCGGCGCCGGGCTCCTCCTCGGCGACCGCAAGGCGCTCGGCCAGTTCCTCGGCCTCCTCGGTGGCCCGCGCCAGCGCCTCCTCGGCCCTGGCCGCCGCCGCGTCCGACCGCTCGGCCTCCCCCGCGGCCGCCCGCGCCTGCCCGCCGAGCCGCCCCAGGTCGCCGGCGACCTTGGACTTCTCCCGGTCCGCCGCCCGCCGCCGCTCGGCCAGCTCCTCGACCAGCGCGGCACACTCCGTACGCCGCCCGGCCGCGGCCTGCTGCTCCTGCGCCAGCTTCTCGCAGCGCGCCGCCAGTTCCTCCAGCTCCGCGGCGGCCTCGTCGACGGACGCCTGCACCTCCAGCAGGCTGGGCGCACCGGCGGAGCCGCCGTGCGCGAAGTGCGTCCCGAGCAGATCGCCGTCACCGGTGACCGCGGTCAGCTCCGGCCGTGCCGCCACCAGTTCCTCGGCGTCCTCCAGCGTCCCGACCACCACGACGTCCCGCAGCAGCCGGGACACGGCGGCCGTCAACTCCGCGGATCCCCCGACCACTTCCTCCGCCGGTACGGGCCCGGACCGGGGTCCGGGAACCCGGTGCCCGACGGGCTCGGCGGCCCCCGGTGCCACGGCCGCCCTCCCCTGCGGCACCCGAACGGCGGCCGCAGCGGCCTCGGATTCCCCGGGGACCTCCCCGGCCCCCACCGTCTCCCCGGTCTCCACCGCCCGCGCGGGCGCAGGCACCCGCCCCGCCGCCGTCCGGCTCCCGCTTCCTCCCAGCACCATCGCCGCCCGCCCCGCGTCCTGGGTGCGCAGCAGCCGGATGGCCTCGGCGGCGGTGCCCGGCCCGGTGACGGCCAGGGCGTCCGCGGCCACGCCGAGGGCGGCCGCCACCGGGATCTCGAAACCGGGGGTGACGGTCAGCAGTTCCGCCGCCGGACCGAGCAGGCCGGTGAGCCGGTCCGCGGCGGCCAGCAGCGCGCCGGTGCCGTCCTTGCGGCGCAGCCCGAGCGCCAGCGCGTCGTGCCGGGCAGCGGTCGCGGCCCGCTCCCGCTCGGCCGTGGTCAGCGCCTCGCGCGCGGCGGACAGCGCGGACTCGGCCTCCGCCAGCTCGCTGCGGGCCGCCTCGTGCCGCTCGGCGATCTCCTCGTCGTCCGCGTCGAGCCCGTCGACCTCGGCCCTGAGCTGCTCGTACTCCTCCTGGGCGGTGACCGCCCGGCGCCGGGCGTCGTCCCTCGCCTCGGCCAGCCGGCCGATCTCCGCCTGTGCCGAGGCGGCCCGGCCGCGGGCGGCGGTCACCTGTCCGCTCAACCGGGCCAGGCCCTCCCGGCGGTCGGCGATGGCCCGGGCCACGTCCCGCAGCCGCCGCTCCTCGTCCGCCAACTGCCGCTCCAGTCCGGCACGGTGTTCGACGGTGTCCTCCAGCGCCCGGCTCGCCGCCTCCAGCGCCGCCGTCAACTCCGCCTCCTGCTCGCGGATCCGGGCGGCCTCGCGCTCCATGTCCTCGGGGTCGCGCCCGTGCCGCTCCTCCGGCGGGGCCGCCGAGGCGCTCTTGACCCGCGCCTCGGCCAGCGAGATCGTGCCGCGCACCCGCTCGGCGAGCTGGGTGAGCTCGTGCCAGGTCTGCTGGGCGCGCTGCACCCGCGGCGTCAGGGTGCGCACCTCCTCCTCCAGCGCCGCCTCCTGCTGCTGTGCGGTGCGCAGCCGGGCCCCGGCGGCCTCCTTGCGTTCCTTCAGCGCCGCCTCGTCCGCGATCTCGGCCTGCAGCGCCCGGCGCAGGGTGACGAGGTCGTCGGCGAGCAGCCGCAGCCGGGCGTCGCGCAGGTCCGCCTGGATGACGGCGGCGCGCCGGGCGACCGCGGCCTGCCGCCCCAGCGGCTTGAGCTGGCGCCGCAGCTCATCGGTCAGATCCTGGACGCGGGCGAGGTTGGCCTTCATCGCGTCCAGCTTCCGCAGCGCCTTCTCCTTGCGCTTGCGGTGCTTGAGGACGCCGGCCGCCTCCTCGATGAAGGCCCGGCGGCCCATCGGGTCGGCGTGCAGTACGGAGTCGAGCTGGCCCTGCCCGACGATGACGTGCATCTCCCGGCCGATACCGGAATCGGAGAGCAGTTCCTGGATGTCCAGCAGCCGGCAGGTGTCGCCGTTGATCTGGTACTCGCTGCCGCCGTTGCGGAACATGATCCGGGTGAGGGTGACTTCGGCGTACTCGATCGGCAGGGCACCGTCGGAGTTGTCGATGGTGAGCGAGACCTCGGCCCGGCCGAGCGGCGGCCGCCCGGTCGTCCCGGCGAAGATGACGTCCTCCATCTTGCCGCCGCGCAGCGACTTGGCTCCCTGCTCGCCCATGACCCAGGACAGCGCGTCCACCACGTTGGACTTGCCGGAGCCGTTCGGGCCCACGACGCAGGTGATGCCCGGCTCGAACCGGAGCGTCGTGGCGGAGGCGAAGGACTTGAAACCTCGCAGGGTCAGACTCTTGAGATGCACGCCGTTGGACTCTACCGGCCGCCCCTCGGGGGACGACCCCAACATTCCGGCGCCGCTCTCCCGCCCCGTACGGGCCCCGGGTATACCGCGCCGTTCATTTTCGGTTTCATTGCCGAAAGCGCAGGGCACATCATGCGGTAAGGGAGGGGCGGCACGGCTGAAGTGGCCGTATGGTCCGAAAAGGCCGGAGAGCGAATAAGCCGGAAACGACGAAGGGACGCCGAAGCGTCCCTTGCAGATCTTGAAGAGAGCGGTGCCTCAAGCGGCTGGCGAGCAGCTCTACCGGCCCTGAGGTCGGGGTCAGGTGAGCGCGGGCTCCGCCTGGGGTACGTCGATGTCGAGCATCGAGTCGTCGCGACGTGCGGCAGCCGACAGCATGTCGTTTTCGGCCTGCATCCGAATAAGTTCGGATTCAAGGTCTTGGACGCGCTGCTGAAGCCGTCGCATCTCGGAGAGGACTCGGGGGTCGGAGCCGCCGACGTAACCGAGAAGCGCCTTTGCCATGATGGATGGTCCTCCACAATGAGTGACCGACCGAAGCGGTGTGGGTCGTGAGGGATTCGCACCCGCGGTGCTTGTCATTCTCTGGTGTACTCAATGCCAAACAGCTAAGGTGCGCGGGGATTCCAGAGTCTCACCAAACGGTTTGACGGTCAACACGATCACACCCCGTATCCTCGGGCACCTGAGAGTGCGCGGCCGCGAGGGCGCTGCGCCGACTCCCCAGAAAGGTCCCGCGGGGGCGTGGAGATCATCCGTACAGCGGCAGCCTTGCACGGGTCGGCCGAGTTGGCAACCACCAGGCCTTATCTCCTGTGAGCAGGTGACAAGGACGCCTCCGCAAGATCGCCTGTGACGGCCGTACGGACGGTTCCGGCGGGCCCGCTCAGCGGATCTCGAAGCCGTCGTAACCCCCGCGGGGCGTGGCCCATATCTCAGTGACTCCGTCGACCCGCCCGGGCGTGTCTCCGGTCCGGAGCCACTCCAGCAGCGCATCGCAGCGCTCCTTCGGCCCCTCGGCGACCACCTGGACGCGGCCGTCACCGAGATTGACCGCAAATCCCGCGAGTTCGCCGATGCGAAGCGCGTTGGCCCGGGTGAACCAACGGAAGCCCACTTCTTGGACCTGACCACGTACCCAGGCGGTCACACGGACATCCTCGTTCATGTGTGCACGTTAACTGGCCAATTGCTCAACGGTCACTTCTGCCCCTCGCGTCATGGCGTACAGTCCCCCGACAAGCGAGGCTCACTCTTACGAGTGAACCGTCTTGACGCTGAGGACGGAAGGAAGACAGCGGATGGGCCGCCATCGACGCTCTGCTCCCCCAGCCCCCGATGCCCCCGGCACGGGGCCTGTTGACGCACCGGCAGCCGCTCGGCCCGGCGCACCGGCCGGGGCGCGGCGCCACGGACACCGCGCGGCCGCCGGCCGCGGCAGGGCGCCCGTGCGCACCGGACTGCTCGGCGCCTCCGCGGTGGTGGCGATGGGAGCCGTCGCGGTCGCCTCCGGACTGATCCCCGGTCACGGCCAGTTCGACGGGGGGACCAACGGCGACCAGGGGGACCGCGTACGGGCCGGCGCACTGCCGGAGGCCACCGAGCCGCTGGGCGGCACGTCGGCACCCCCTTCCGACCGTGCCACGGAGCAGGCGAGCCGTGGCGGCGGGCGTTCCGCGGTCCCCGGCACCGGCCGCCCCTCCTCCCCCACCACCCCCTCGACATCCCCTTCCCCCCACCGGACACCTTCCGCCACCGGGAAGACCGAGGCGCGCCGGTCCACCGAGCCCGCCGGCCGGCCGTCCTCGGCGGCGCCCGTGCGCAGCGCGGCCCCGTCGAAGGCTCCCGACACCCAGTCGTCCGCCGAGGGGCAGGTGCTGTCCCTGGTCAATCAGGAGCGCGCCCAGGCCGGCTGCTCGCCCGTCACGGCGGACAAGGAACTGGGGGGTCTCGCACAGCAGTTCAGCGACGACATGGCCCGGCGCGGCTTCTTCGACCACACCGACCCGGACGGGGACACGCCCTGGGACCGTGCCCGGGACGCGGGCATCGACGACCTGGGCGGCGAGAACATAGCCCGCGGCCAGGCCACCGCCCAGGCCGTCATGGACTCCTGGATGAAGAGCCCCGGCCACCGCGCCAACATCCTCAACTGCGAGTACAAGACCCTCGGCGTCGGCGCCCACTTCGGGCCGGGCGGCCCGTGGTGGACGCAGGACTTCGGCTTCTAGACAGCCGGCCGTCCGGGGGCAGCGGCCCCAGACGCCCGCGCCGCCCCGTGATCCGTCACGGGGCGGCGCGGGCGTCTCGCATGCGGGGCGGGAATGTCGCGCGTGGGCCTCAGGCCTCGTGGCGCGGGGCGGCGCCCCCCGTACGCGCCGGTCAGGCGGCGAGGGCGGCGCGGCCCGCGACGTAGATGCGGGCCTGCTCGGCGATGCGGCGTCCGAGGTGCTCGGCGGTGGCGATATCGGCCTTGTGGACGCCCTCGGGGCCCTGGTCGTTGTTGGACTGGGCCGCGGCCCCCAGGAAGAAGCCGAGCCGGTTGAGGTCGTTCTCCGAGGCCGTGGAGGAGTTCCAGCCGGGGAGCAGGTTGAGGCCGACCCAGTTCATGCCGTGCTGGGCGGCGAGCACCGTGAAGAACTGCAGGGTGTGCAGCTTGTCCCCGCTCTTGGAGGCCGAGTTGGTGAAGCCGGCCGCGAGCTTGTCCTGCCAGGCACGGGTCGCCCAGCGCTTCGCGGTGGCCTCGGCGAAGGTGTGGAAGGCGCCGGAGGCGGTGCCCATGTAGGTCGGCGAACCGAACACGATCGCGTCGGAGGCGTCGAGCAGCTCCCACTGGGCTTCGGTGATCTCGTCGACCTTGATCAGGTGGACGGTGGCACCCGCCCCGGCGGCAGCGGCACGGACGGCCTCGGCCAGGACGGCGGTGTGGCCGAAACCGGAGTGGTACGCGAGCGAGACGACGGGGGCGGGCAGGGCGGGGCTGGTCACGGCGGTTCTCCTCAAGATCACGGCAGCCCGGGACGTTCGGTGCCCGGGAGCGCCTGGCGGCGACGAGAGAAAGAGAAGCACTAACTTTTAGAAAGCGCAACCCATGAGTTAGCGCTGTGCGGGAGTTATGGTGTCTCCATGGCGACCGAGACCACTGCCGAACCGGCCGGGGAGCCCCCCTCCGGCTGTACGGACGACCTGGCCTTCGACGTTTTCGCGCGCGACTGCCCGTCCCGTGACGCGCTCAAGCACGTCACCGACCGCTGGGGCAGCCTGACGCTGGGCGCGCTCCTCGACGGCACGTTCCGCTTCAACGAACTGCGGCGCCGGGTGGCAGGGGTGAGCGAGAAGATGCTGGCCCAGACCCTGCACGCGCTGGAGCGCGACGGACTCGTCCACCGCGAGGCGCAGCAGACCAACCCGCCCCGTGTGGACTACGCGCTGACGCCCCTGGGCCACCAGGTCGCCCGCCAGCTGCAGCAGCTGATCGACCTGGTGGAGGACCGGATGCCGCAGGTGCTCGCGGCCCGGGAACGCTATGACGCCCGGCACGCCGCCGGATGAGCCGGCGGCCGCGCCGGCGTGCCGCGCTCAGGCGCGCGGCGGCCGCTGGCAGCGGGGGCAGAAGTAGCTGGAGCGGTTCATCCAGGGACGGCGGCGGATCGGGGTGCCGCAGCGGCGGCAGGGCTCGTCCTCGCGGCCGTAGGCGTCCAGGGAACGATCGAAGTAGCCGGATTCGCCGTTGACGTTGACGTACAGGCTGTCGAAGCTGGTGCCGCCGACGGCGAGCGCGGCATGCATCACGTCCCGTACGTGGCCGAGGAGTTCGGCGGTGCGCGGGCGGGTGAAGCCGGCGGTCGGCCGCTCGTAGTGGAGCTTGCTGCGCCACAGCGCCTCGTCGGCGTAGATGTTGCCGACGCCGCTGATCAGCGTCTGGTCCAGCAGGGCCCGCTTGATGGTGGTCCGGCGGCGGCGCAGCGCGTCGTGGAAGGCGGCGTCGTCGAAGGCGTCGTCGAGCGGGTCGCGGGCGATGTGCGCGATCACGTCGGGCAGGTGGTCGGCGTCGCCGGGAACGGTGTCGTGCAGCGAGAGGCCGCCGAAGGTGCGCTGGTCGACGAAGCGGAGTTCGGTGCCCAGGGCGTCGTCGAAGCCGATCCTGATCCGCAGGTGCTTCTCGTCCGGGGCGTCCTGCGGCTGGACCAGCAGCTGGCCGCTCATCCCGAGGTGGGCGAGGATCGCCAGTCCGTGGGTGACGGACGGGGTGACCATGGGGGCGAGGCCCTCGGCGGCGGTCTGTGCGGCCGGTCCGCCACCGGTCACCGGGAGCCAGAGGTACTTGCCGCGCCGGCGCGCGGCGCCGAGCCGCAGCCCCGTCAGCCGCGCCGCGAAGTCGGCCGCTCCGGCCGTGTGCCGGCGGATCGCGCGCGGGTGCCGCACCTCGACCTCGGCGATGGTGCGTCCGCTGACCCAGCGCTCCAGTCCCCGGCGTACGACCTCGACCTCGGGCAGCTCGGGCACGGGACTCCTCGGGACGGCTGGGAACGACAGCCGCAGCGTACCTCTCCCCTCCGGGGCTCCGACGGCCCGCCCGGCGCCTCGCGCCCGGTCCGCGGACAGCGGGGCAACCGCCGCCGGTGACCGCCGAATTGGGGTGGCCGGCGCAGAGCGTCACCGGGGACCGCGGCAGGCCCGGCTCCGGACAAGAAGGACCCCCGCCGCGCCGGAGCGCAACGGGGGTACGGGCACCGCGCCACGGGGCGCCGTGTGCGGCTAGCCGGCGGTGTCGTCCCCGGCGGACGGGGCGGCCTCCGCCGCCTGCTCCGCCTCGGCGACCTTGGCCGCCTCGTCCGCGGCGGCACGGATCTCCCGCCACGCGGACTCGGCCGCCTGCTGCTCGGCTTCCTTCTTGCTGCGGCCGGTGCCGGTGCCGTACGAGACACCACCGACGCGGGCGGCAGCAGTAAAGGTCTTCTCGTGGTCCGGTCCGGTCTCCGTGACCAGGTACTCCGGAACACCGAGACCCTCGGTCGCGGTGAGTTCCTGGAGGCTGGTCTTCCAGTCCAGGCCCGCGCCCAGGCTGGAGGACTTCTCGATGAGCGGGTCGAAGAGCCGGTGCACCAGCTCGCCGGCCGCGTCGAGGCCCTGGTCGAGATAGACCGCGCCGATCACCGCTTCGAGGGTGTCGGCGAGGATGGATGCCTTGTCCCGGCCGCCCGTGCCCTCTTCGCCCCGTCCGAGGCGGATGAAGGCGCCGAGGTCGAGGCCGCGGCCCACCTCGGCAAGCGCACGCGAGTTGACCACCGCGGCCCGGAGCTTGGCCAGCTGGCCCTCGGGAAGATCGGGGTGGATGCGGTACAGCGTGTCGGTGACCACCAGGCCGAGCACCGAATCCCCGAGGAATTCGAGCCGCTCGTTGGTGGGCAGACCGCCGTTCTCGTATGCGTACGAGCGGTGCGTCAGCGCACGCACCAGAAGGGCGGACTCGAGCTTGTACCCGAGCCGCCCTTCCAGAAGCGTGTGGGACGAGGCCGTGTCCGCCGGAGTCGGTTCATCCCCGCGTTTGCGGGAAGTCGAATTGGCGTCTGACATGAAGCCTGTCACCAGCCGCTCAGACCTCGAGGACCTGGCGCTTGTTGTAGGTGCCGCAGCTCGGGCACGCGATGTGCTGCTGCTTCGGCTCGTGGCAGCGCTCGCACGCCACCAGGGTGGGGACCGCAGCCTTCCACTGCGACCGGCGGTGGCGCGTGTTGCTGCGCGACATCTTCCGCTTCGGAACAGCCACGGCTACTTCTCCTGCTTCTCGTCGACGCCCGCTTCGGCGCCGCCCATGTTGTCCTTCTCGCCGTCCTTGACGGTCCCGGCGAGTCCCTGCAGTGCCGCCCAACGGATGTCGACGGCGTCGTGGTGGTGGTCCGGGTCGTCCGCCAGTCGCACTCCGCAGTCGGAGCACAGGCCCGGGCAGTCGTCCTGGCACACCGGCTGCATCGGCAGTGCAAGCACCACCGCGTCACGCAGCACGGGTTCGAGGTCGAACAGGTCGTCCTCGAGGAAGAGGGTGTCCTCCTCGTCCTCGGCGTCGTCGCCGGCGTCCTCATGGACCCTGGCGTCGGCGTCGGGGTAGGCGAACATCTCCTGGAAGTCCGCGTCGAGCTCTCGCTCCAGCGGCTCCAGACACCTTACGCACTCCCCTGTGACGGTTGCACGGCCGGTGCCTGTGACAAGCACCCCGTCCATGACCGACTCCAGGCGGAGGTCGAGCTCGATCGGGGCGCCCTCGGTCACACCGATGACCTCGTTGCCGAGGTCCCGGGGGGCCTCGACGGAGCGGGAGACCCTCTTGAGCGCACCGGGACGCCGGCCCAGCTCGCGTGTGTCGAACACGAGAGGGGAACGGTGGTCGAGGCGGGCGTTGATGGCTTCCTGCTTTCTACGGGGTTTCCGTGCCGTCCGCATTCCTGCGGTACAGGATCCGGGCAGCAGTGATCGCGGAGATACGCGCGACCGAAGAGCCAGGATACTGGACGGGCCCCGATAGGCCCAATCCGCTCCCGGTCCCGCCCCCGGCCGCGGGCGGGGCCGCCTACTGGCGCCCCTCCTCGTACGCCCGGAGCTGGTCCAGGTCGATCATGCTGGTGTCGAAGAGGCTGGTCTCGTCCAGGGCGCCGGGCTGCGCGGGATGGCCGTGCGGAGGCTGCTGGGGCTGCTGGGGTACCTGCTGCTGGAGGTAGGCATTGGGGTCGTAGCCCTGCTGCTGGGCCTGCTGCTGCCAGTCGTAGCCGTACGGGTCCTGGTGCTGGGCGTACGGGACGTCCTGCGGCTGCTGGTAGCCGTAGGCGTCCTGCTGCGGGTAGAGCGCCGGGTCGGTGTAGTAGCCCTGCTGCTGGGGCTGGAGGGGCTGCTGGTGCTCCTGGGGCTGCACCTGGGGCATGGGGGGCGCCTGCGGCATCGGAGGCGCCTGGGGCGGCTGCTGCTCCTGGTCGGTGCCGATGCCTGCCAGGCCGGCGAGGTACTCGGCGTCAGCCTGGTGCCCGGACTGCGGGTCGCCCTGCGCGGCCAGGTGAAGGCCCAGCTCGTCGATCGCGCGGGCCCCCTGGAGCTTGTCGCGGCCCCGGCCCACCGCCTCCAGGGTCTTGGTCAGCACGGCCTGGAACGCCCCGAACTTGGCGTCCACGTAGGCGTCGGCGCGCCGGCGGAGGGTCTCCGGGTCGGCGCTGCGCTCGGGGGCCTGGGTGCCGTCCTCGTCCGGGAAGGCCTGCCCCTCCGACGCCGGGTCGCGGCCGAGCAGCTTCTCGCGGCCGCGGTCGACGGAGCCGATGGTCTTGGTCAGCACGACCTCGAAGTTGGCGAGCTTGCTGTCGACGTAGTCGTCGGCCTCGGCGCGGATCTCCTCGGCCTCCCGGCGGGCCTCCGTGAGGATCCGGTCCGCCTCGTCCTGGGACTGCCGGGCGACCTCGGTGTCGGAGATCAGCGACCCGCGCTGGGCGTGCGCGGTCTCGATGATCCGCTCCGCCTCGGCCCGTGCCTCCTCCACCATCTGCTCCCGCCCGCCGATCAGCTCCTGCGCCTGGGCGAGCGAGCCCGGGAGCGCCGCCCGGACCTCCTCCAGCATGGCGAGCAGCTCGGCGCGGTTGACCACGCACGATGCCGACATGGGCATGGACCGGGCACCGCCGACGGTCGCGACGATGTCGTCGAGCTTCTTCTGCACGTCCACTTTGGACTCGCCACTCTCTGAAGGGGGTTGGAACGACGGGACGGGACGACTGTACGTCCACGGCCCCTTTGCCCGACACCAACTGACGCCCCGTCATCCGGGCCTCATCGGGGCGGTGCGTCCTGCGGCGTCAGTCCTTCTTGCGCAGGCGCTCGGTGAGGGCCTCCAGGACGAACGACGGCACCAGGTGGGAGACGTCGCCGCCCCATGCGGCGACCTCCTTGACGAGGCTGGAGGACAGGAAGCTGTAGGTGGGGTTGGTGGGGACGAAGAGGGTCTCCACTCCGGACAGGCCGTTGTTCATCTGGGCCATCTGCAGCTCGTAGTCGAAGTCGCTGACGGCGCGCAGCCCCTTGACGATCGCGGGGATGTCGCGCTGCTTGCAGAAGTCGACGAGCAGGCCGTGGAAGGACTCGACCTCCACGTTGCCGTACTCGGCGGTGGCCCGGCGGATCAGCTCGATCCGCTCGTCGACCGTGAACAGCCCCTGCTTGGACTGGTTGATCATCACGGCGACATGGACGACGTCGTACAGCTTGGAGGCACGGGCGATGATGTCCAGGTGCCCGTTGGTGATGGGGTCGAACGACCCCGGACAGACGGCGCGGCGCAACTCGGGTTCCTCGCTCTCCGATCCGGTCATGACACGCTTGCTGACGTCGATTCGGCGGACGTCGAAGCGGCGCGACCGTACCAAAGCGTCCCCTCGCCGTAACGACGGGCCTTGATCGCTGCGAAACCGTCCGGCCAGGGAAACGCGCCGCCTCGGGTACTGCGTTCCACGGTGACGAGTGCGTCGTCGGCAAGCCACCCCTGACCACGGAGTGTGAGCAGGATCTCGCAGAGTTCGGCGTCGGTGACCGCGTAGGGCGGGTCCAGGAAGACGATGTCGTACGGCTCTCCCGGGGCCGCCGCCGCGGCGGTCTGCTCGGCCTTGCCGGCCCGGACCTCGACGCCCGGGAGGCCGACCGCGCGGACGTTGTCCCGGATGGTGCGCACGGCGCGGGCATCGGCCTCGACCAGCAGGACGTGCGCGGCGCCGCGGGAGAGCGCCTCCAGCCCGACCGCGCCGGAACCGCCGTACAGATCGAGCACCCGGGCACCGCCCAGCGGCCCGTCGAGGGACTCCCAGGTGGAGAACATGCCCTCGCGCGCACGGTCGGAGGTCGGGCGGGTGCCGTTTCCCGGCGGTACGGCAAGGCGGCGGCCGCCGGCCGTACCGGCGATCACGCGGGTCATGGGCCCGTCCTTACGTTGCGCGTGGTCGGTGGAGGGAGCCGGGCGGGCTCCACTCCCCCACGATATTCCGTCGGCCGGGGCCCGGCGCCCGGCCGGGGCTTCCCCGCGGCGCGCGCAGCGGTGATCGTTCTCACGTGGTGGCGGGCCGTGCCGGGCGGCGGGTCCCGCCGGCCGCGCCCCCGGTGCGAGCCGCGGTGCCCGCTCACCCCTTGTCCAGATACTGCTCCCGCTCCTCGTCCAGCAGGGCGGACAGGGCGGTTTGCAGCTCCGGGTATCCGGTCAGCTCCGGATCGGCGGTGACCAGCGCGGTGGCCTCCTCGCGGGCGGACGCGATCACCTCCTCGTCGTCGATGACCGCGAGCATCCGCAGCGACGAGCGGACGCCGGACTGCGCCTGGCCCAGGACGTCGCCCTCGCGCCGCTGCTCCAGGTCGATACGGGAGAGTTCGAAGCCGTCGAGGGTGCCGGCCACGGCGGCGAGCCGGGCACGGGCCGGGCTGGCCTCGGGCATCTCGCTGACCAGCAGGCACAGGCCGGGTGCGGCGCCACGGCCGACGCGGCCGCGGAGCTGGTGCAGCTGGGAGACGCCGAAACGGTCCGCGTCCATGATCACCATGGCGGTGGCGTTGGGGACGTTCACCCCGACCTCGATGACGGTCGTGGCCACCAGGACGTCCAGCTCGCCGGCGGCGAACCGGCGCATCACGTCGTCCTTGTCGTCCGGCGCCATCCGGCCGTGCAGCACCGCCACCCGCAGCCCGGCGAGCGGCCCCTCGGCGAGCTGCCCGGCGATGTCGAGCACCGCGAGCGGGGGCCGCTTCTCCTCCGCGTCCTCCGGTGAACCCTCCGTGCCGGCGCCCCCCTTGGAGCCGGCCGTCTTCTTCGCCCCCTTGGGGGCGTCCTCCTCGTCGCCGATCCGGGGGCAGACCACATAGCCCTGGTGGCCGGCCGCCACCTCCTCGCGGACCCGCTCCCAGGCGCGGGCGAGGAAGTGCGGCTTGTCCTTGGCCGGCACCACATGGGTGGCGATCGGCGAGCGCCCGGCGGGGAGTTGGTCCAGGACGGAGGTCTCCAGATCGCCGAAGACGGTCATGGCGACCGTGCGCGGAATGGGGGTCGCCGTCATCACCAGGAGGTGCGGCGGCTGCTTGCCCTTGCCGCGCAGCGCGTCGCGCTGCTCGACGCCGAAGCGGTGCTGTTCGTCGACGACGACCAGGCCCAGATCGTGGAACTGCACCTTGTCCTCGATCAGGGCGTGGGTGCCGACGACGATCCCGGCCTCGCCGGTGACCAGGTCGAGCAGCGCCTGCCGGCGGGCGGCGGCGCCCATGGAGCCGGTGAGCAGCACCACCTTGGTGCCCTGCTCCGCGCCGCCGAGCATCCCGCCCTCGGCCAGCTCCCCCATCATCTCGGTGATCGAACGGTGGTGCTGCTGGGCCAGGACCTCGGTCGGCGCCAGCATCGCGGCCTGGCCGCCGCTGTCGACCACGCCGAGCATGGCGCGCAGCGCGACCATGGTGTTGTGGGTGACGGTGAAGTGGTCGGTCACATAGGCGTGGTCGGGGTGCCGGACGCTGATGCACTGGACGGGCTTGCGGCCGGCGTACTCGACGGCCCGGATCGTGCGCCGGAAGCCGGCCCCGCCCTCCGCCGGCAGCGCCACGTCGACGTCGTACGTCCCCTCCCCCGCGGCGCTCAGCCGGGCCCGGCCGCCCAGCGAGCGCGCCAGCCACGCCAGGTCGTCGGCCAGCGGGCGGTGCGCGGCCGGGAACACACCGGCCCCCGCGGGCCCGCTGCCGGCGTCCAGCAGGCCCCGCAGCACGGCCAGCCGGTCCTTGAGCGGCGCGTTGCGGTAGGCGTCCGGCACCCGGGCCGCCGGGTCGCGGTCCGCGGCCAGCCCCCGGCCCACCGGATACGGATCGAGCGGCCGGTGCCCGCCGTCGTCGAGGTCCACCGGCACGGCGGCCGCGATCGACCACCGGGGGCGGCCGTCGGGGCCGTGGAGGTCGCGGCGCAGCTCGCGGGTGGTCAGCACCTGCTCCCCGGCGACGCCGTCCCCGACGATCCACAGGTGCTCGTCGTCGCACTCGACGGCGCTGCCGTCCGAGAGCACCAGCCGCCACACCTCGCGCTCGCCCTGCGGGAAGACGCCGTCCACCACGGCGAGCTCGCCGCTGGGCACCACCACTTCGGTGCCGACGGCCATCTCCCCCATGGGACGAAAGCCGCGCGGCGTCAGCACCAGCGCGTCCAGCGGCTGGGCCTTGCCGGAGCCCACCTCGCCCTGGAGGAGGCGGTGCATGGGGTGCTCGGTGGCCAGGTCGTCGAAGATCTCCCGGCTGACCTTCTGCTGGCCGTCGGTGAGCGTGAAGGGCAGCTTCGCGTCGAAGGCGTCGAGGATGCCGCCGGTCACCAGGCTGCGGGCCACGGCGGGGAGTTGGGTCTCGGCGAGGCGGCGCCGGGCCAGCGCGACCTGCAGGACGAACGCCTCGTCCCACTTCAGCCGGTCCCGCGCGGCGGCGATGTCGGCCTTGCTCGCCGGGCGGTGGATCTTGAGCAGCGCTTCCGGGAGCGGGACCAGGTCCCGGCCGTCCCGGAGCGCCTCGGGCAGCGGGTCGGCGGCCTCCTGCGCGCGGGGCAGCACCGCGTCGACCGCCTTGGCGATCTTCCACGACGCCATCTGCTGGCAGGCCGGGTAGAGCGGCAGGAGCTGGCCGGCGAAGGCGCTGACCGCCTCGGCCCCGTTTCCGGCGTCGCCGTCGAGGAGCTCGTAATCGGGGTGGGCCAGCTGGAGTTTGTGGTGGAAGACGGACACCTTGCCGGCGAACATCGCCCGGCGTCCGGGCAGCAGGTCCTTGTGCGGCTTGTGGATGCCCTTGCCGAAGAAGACCAGCCGGAGCCGGCCGCTGCCGTCGGTGAGCGTGACTTCGAGGCGCTGGCCCCGGCCGCCGTTGAACTTCAGCACCCGGGCGTCCGCGACCTGGGCGACGACCGTGACGTGTTCGTCCAGCGGGAGGTCGGCGAGCCGGGTGAGTTCGCCGCGCTCGGCGTAGCGGCGCGGATAGTGGTGCAACAGGTCGCCGACCGTGTGCAGGCCGAGGTGTTCGGCCAGGACCTTCGCGGTGCTGCCACCGAGGATCTTCTTCAGGGGTTCGTCGAGCGCTGCCACGCCTCTATTGCACACCACGCCTGTGACAATCCCGCTCCGCTCGCCGGTCCGGCGTGCTCGCAGCGCGCCCGCGCGCTCACTCCACGCCGATGAGCAGCGGCGCGGCGTGCCGGCCGCCGTCGTACACGACGGTGTCCACGGCGAGATGGCGCTCGCGGACGTACCCCTCCAGCCGCTCGGCGAGCCCGTCGGGTGCCTGCGCGCCGAGGACCAGGGTCACCATCTCCCCGCCCGCGGACAGCATCCGGTCGAGCACGGTCATCGCGGTGCCGGTGAGGTCGGAGCCGATCACCGCGACATCGCCGTCGATCAGGCCGAGGACGTCGCCGGCCTGGCAGACGCCCGCCATCGTCCACGACTGCCGCTCGGCGAGGGCCAGCTCGGCGTAGCGGGTGGCGCCCGCGGCCGCGGTCATCGCGACCACGTCCTCGTCGAAACTGCGGGCCGGTTCGTGCACGGCCAGCGCCGCGAGGCCCTGGACGGCGGAGCGGGTGGGGATGAGCGCGACCCGCACGCCCTCGGCGCGGGCCTCCTCCGCGGCGGCCGCCGCGGTGTGCCGCAGGTCGGGGTCGTTGGCCAGCAGCATCACCTCACGGGCGTGCGCCTGCCGGATCGCCTGCACCAGTTCGCCGCTGGCGGGCGGCTCCCCCGGACTCACCGGTACGGGGGTCGCGCCGGCCTGCGCGCACAGCTCGGCGAGCCCGGCGCCCGGCACCACCACGACCACGGCCCGCGCCGTCATCGCCGGTTCCTTGGCGCGGGCACCGCCGAAGTGCGTGATCCGGATCCGGTACGGGCGGCCCGCCTCGATGCCGGCCTCCACGGCGGCGCCCGCGTCGTCGACATGGACGTGGACGTTCCACAGGCCGTCCCCGCCGACCACCACCAGGGAGTCGCCGAGCCCGTCGAGCCGCTCCCGCAAATGCGGCACCGCGGTGTCGTCGGCCTCCAGCAGGTAGATCACCTCGAAGGCGGGCCCGTCCGGGTCCTGGCCGCCGGCCGCGGCGACCGGGCCGGCGTCCGCGCAGCCGGCCGCCTCGGGCAGCGGGGCGTCGGCCCGTATCGCGACCGGTGCCGCCGAGACCTCCCCGGACAGCACATCGGCGAGCGCCCCCAGCAGCGCGACGAGCCCGCATCCACCGGCGTCCACGACACCGGCCCGGCCCAGGACCGCGAGCTGCCCGGGGGTCTCCTGCAGGGCCGCGCGGGCGCCCTCGTGGGCGGCGCGGGCGACCCCGGCGGCATCGGCGTCGTCGCCCGCGGCACGCTCCGCGGCATCCGCCGCCGCGGTCGCCACCGTCAGGACGGTGCCCTCCACGGGGTGGGCGACGGCCTCGTAGGTCGACGCGGCGGCCCGGCGCAGGGCCTGCCGCAGCGCTTCGGCGGAGCCGTCGGCGGCGGACAGCACCTCGGTCATCCCGCGCAGCAGCTGCGCCACGATCGTTCCGGAGTTGCCGCGCGCCCCGATGAGGGCGCCGTGCGCCATGGCGCCGATGGCGTCGGCGAGGCGGGGCGCGGTGCCCGCCTCGGCGTGCCCGTCGAAGGCGGCCTCGACCGCGCGGGCGGCCGATTCGACGGTCAGGTAGAGGTTGGTGCCGGTGTCGCCGTCGGCCACGGGATAGACGTTGATCGCGTCGATCCGCTCGCGTTCCCGTCCGAGCGCCTCCAGGGCCAGCCCGCACCAGGAGCGGACCGCGGCGGCGTCGAGCGGGTAGGGCACGTCGTCCTCCTGGGTCACGGGATGCACCGCACAGTAGTCGCGCTGCGGGGGCGGGGCCGGGGCGGGGGCCCGTGGCCGCGTGGTAGTTTCGTTCTACGGGAGCGGTCGTTGTATGCTGCTCCGGTTGCCCGATGAGAATCGGGCCATTCCTCTCCTGACGGTGCCGGTCGGGCAATGCACTCGGCTCGTCGGGATTTCACCGTAAGTGCATCTGAAGTCTTTGGAGTGACCCGTGGCTGCCAACTGCGACGTCTGCGGCAAGGGGCCGGGCTTCGGCAAGAGTGTCTCGCACTCGCATCGCCGCACCAACCGTCGTTGGAATCCCAACATCCAGACGGTGCGTGCAGTGATCGGGCGCACGCCGAAGAAGCTGAACGCCTGCACCTCGTGCATCAAGGCCGGCAAGGTCTCGCGCTGACGCCCTAGCCGTAGCGCAGCCCAGCCGGTTGCTCAGAAGCCGGTCCGCCTTCGTGGCGGACCGGCTTTTGCCGTTCCCGGGCGCCGTTCACGGGGGCGGCGGACACCCCTGACGCTGCGCCCGGGGCGTCCGCACCGCGTGCGGTCAGTGCGCGCCGCGCCAGCGCCAGCCGTGGTCCACGGGGCCGATGCCCGCGCCCAGCCGGAAGCCGGCCGCGAGGGCCCCGGTGACGTACTCCTTCGCCGCCGCGGCGGCCTGCGGGACGGTGTCCCCCTTGGCGAGCTGCGCGGCGAGCGCGCTGGCGAGGGTGCAGCCGGTGCCGTGGGTGTGCCGGTTGTCGTGGCGGGGGGCGCGCAGCCAGTGTTCCTCGGTGCCGTCGGTGAGCAGATCGACGGCGCGCTCGCCGTGCCCGGCCGCCAGATGGCCGCCCTTGATGAGCGCCCAGCGCGGACCGAACTCCAGGATCGCGGCGGCAGCGCGCCGCATGTCGGCCTCCTTCTCGACGCGGACGCCGGTCAGCTGGGCGACCTCGTCCAGGTTGGGGGTGGCGACGGTGGCCGTCGGCAGCAGCGCGCCGCGGACCGCGTCCAGGGCGGTGGGGGCGAGGAGCGCGTCGCCGTGCTTGGAGACTCCGACGGGGTCCACGACGACCGGTGCCCGCACTCCGGCGAGCAGTTCGGCGACGGTCTCGACGAGTGCGGCCGAGGAGAGCATCCCGGTCTTCACCGCCTGTACGCCGATGTCGTCGACGACGCTGCGGAACTGGGCCCGTACGGCCTCGGCCGGCAGCTCCCACGCGCCCTGCACGCCCAGGGAGTTCTGGGCGGTGACGGCGGTGAGGACGCTCATGCCGTGGGTGCCGAGCGCCAGCATCGTCTTCAGGTCGGCCTGGATGCCCGCGCCGCCGCCGGAGTCGGACCCGGCGACGGTCAGGACGCGTGGAGGTAGGTGCATACCGCCGAATCTACTCGGCGCCACCGCGCGCTCCCGCGGCGCCCGTGCGGGCGCCGTCCCCGGCCCGCGCCCGGCCTATTCGGCGTCCCCGTTGTCGCCGAAGTGGTCCCAGCCGGCCTTCACCCAGGGGGCGCCGTCCACCGTCACCTGGGGCAGCGCGGAGGGGTGGAGCACCTCTCCGATGACCTTCCAGCGGGCGGGCAGCTTCACATCGGGCGGGAAGGTGGCCACGATCGCATGGTCCTCGCCCCCGTTGAGCACCCACTGCATCGGGTCCACGCCCACGGCCGTGCCGATGTCGGACATCTGCGAGGGGATGTCGATACCGGCGGACCGCAGGTCGATGCGGACCTTGCTGGCCTCGGCGATGTGCCCGAGGTCGGCGACCAGTCCGTCGCTGACGTCCGTCATGGCGGTCGCGCCGAGCCCGGCGGCCGCGGGACCCGCGTGGTAGGGCGGTTCGGGGCGGCGGTGGGCCTCCACGAAGGCGCGCGGGGAGCGGAAGCCGCGGGAGAGGACGGCATGGCCGGCGGCGGACCAGCCGAGCCAGCCGGTCACCGCGACCACGTCGCCGGGCTGGGCGCCGGCCCGGGTGACCGGTTCCTGGTTGCGCAGGTCGCCGAGCGCGGTGATGGAGACGGTGATGGTGTCGCCGCGCACCACGTCGCCGCCGACGACCGCGGCGCCGGCCACCTGGCACTCGTCGCGCAGCCCGTCCATCAGCTCGGTCGGCCAGGTCGCGGGGAGCTCGGCGGGCACGACCAGGCCGAGCAGGATCGCCGTGGGCACCGCGCCCATCGCCGCGATGTCGGCGAGGTTCTGCGCGGCGGCCTTGCGGCCGACGTCGTAGGCGGTGGACCAGTCGCGCCTGAAGTGCCGGCCCTCCAGGAGGATGTCGGTGCTGGCGACCACCCTCCGGTCCGGCGCGGTGACCACCGCGGCGTCGTCACCCGGCCCGATCCGTACGGCCGGAGTGGTGGTCAGCCGGGAGGTGAGCTCCCTGATCAGCCCGAACTCCCCCAGCTCGCCCACGGTGCCCTTCATGCTGTTGCCCTTCCCATGTGTACGGACGGTCCGTACGTGGCTGACGACTGTGCCGCACTTGCCGTGTTCACCGCGCGGGTCTCCCCGCTCCGCTCGGTGACGCGGTACCGTGGCGTCCCTTCTTCCCACATGATCCTCGTAGCCGCCCTGGAGGTTCCGTGGTACAGGCCTACATCCTGATCCAGACCGAGGTCGGCAAGGCCTCGGCGGTGGCCGAGGTGATCTCCACGATCCGCGGTGTGCTGCAGGCCGAGGACGTGACCGGTCCCTATGACGTCATCGTGCGCGCACAGGCGGACACGGTCGACGAGCTGGGCCGCATGGTGGTCGCCAAAGTCCAGCAAGTGGAAGGCATCACGCGCACCCTTACCTGCCCGGTCGTCCATCTCTAGCTCCCCCGTATCCTCGGCCGGGTGATCCCTGTGCGCCGCCGGTACCTGGCCCTCCCGGTGCTCACCGTGCTGTTCGCCGCGGTGGGCTGCTCCTCCGAAGACGTGGCCGTGCCCTCCCCCGGGGGCGAAGCGGCGCGGTATTGCAGGGAGCTCCACAAGGAGTTGCCGCGGACCGTGGACGGGCTGGGGCGGGGTACCCCCGAGCCCGTCTCCGACTTCACTGCCATATGGGGCGATCCTGCCGTGAAACTGCGCTGCGGGGTGCCGAAGCCCGACGTCCTGACGTACGGGAGTGAACATTACAACCCCCGTGCCGACGCGGCGGAAGTCAACGGGGTCGAGTGGCTCTTCGAGAAGCAGCAGGACGGCTATCGCTTCACGACGGTGCTGCGGAAGGCCTATGTCGAGGTGACCGTTCCCGGGAAGTACGCCCCCGAGGTCGATGTGCTCACCGATCTCGGGAGCGCCGTGCGCGAGACGGTGCCCGCCGGGGTCTAGTCCCGGCGGGCGGGTGCCGGCGGGCGCGGTGGTTCAGCGCAGTCCCGTGGAGCGCTGCAGCGCGGCCTGCAGGAGCCGGTCGATCAGCTCCGGGTAGCTCACTCCGCTCTCCTGCCACATCCGCGGGTACATCGAGATGGGCGTGAAGCCGGGCAGCGTGTTGATCTCGTTGATCACGAACTCGCCGTTGTCCTGCAGGAAGAAGTCCGCGCGCACCAGGCCCTCGCAGGACGCCGCCTCGAAGGCCGCGACGGCCAGCTCCTGGACCTCGGCGGTCTGCGCGTCGGTCAGCGGCGCGGGCACGATCCCGTCGGCCGAGTCGATGTACTTGGCCTCGAAGTCGTAGAAGTCGTGCGCGGTGACCGGCGGGATCTCGGCCGGCACACTGGCCCGCGGGCCGTCCTCGAACTCCAGCACCCCGCACTCGATCTCGCGGCCGCGCAGCAGCGACTCGACGAGGATCTTGGGGTCGTGCCGGCGGGCCTCCTCGATCGCCTCGTCCAGGCCGCCGAGGTCGTCGACCTTGGTGATGCCCATGGACGAGCCGGCCCGGGCGGGCTTCACGAAGAGCGGCCAGCCGTGCTCGCCGGCGAAGTCCACGATCTTCCTGCGGGCGGCAGCAGGATCCTTTTCCCACTCGCGGGGGCGGATGACCTCGTACGGGCCGACCGGCAGCCCGAAGGAGGTGAACACCCGCTTCATGTAGTCCTTGTCCTGGCCGACCGCGGAGGCGAGGACGCCCGAGCCGACGTAGGGCACCCCGGAGAGCTCCAGCAGGCCCTGCAGGGTGCCGTCCTCGCCGTAGGGACCGTGCAGGACCGGGAAGACGACGTCGACCTCGCCCAGCGCCTTGGGGACCGAGCCCGGTTCGGTGTAGACGACCTCGCGGTTGGTGGGGTCGACGGGGAGCACCACGCCGCCCTCGGTGGACTCGGCGAGCGCGGCCACGGTGGGCAGCTGCCGGTCCGCGATGGCCATCCGCTCGGGGTCGTCGGCGGTCAGCGCCCAGCGGCCGTCGGTGGTGATGCCGATGGGCAGCACGTCGTACTTCTCGCGGTCGATGGCGCGCAGCACGGCGCCGGCCGTGAGCACGGAGATCGCGTGCTCGGAGCTGCGGCCGCCGAACACGACGGCGACGCGGGGCTTGTGTGGGGAGGTCTCGCTGCTCATATCGGCTTGAGGGTACCTGCTGACCGGCGCGGAGTCAGTGCTGCGGCGGCCGTTGGTGGCGTCGCGCCGGTGCCCGCCCCGGTGGCCGGGGTACCACGCCCGGGACGGAACGGGACCCGGCGGACGATTCGGCTCCGGTTTCAGTGCCGCTCGGACTTGGCGGTGCGCGACATCAGCTCCTTGAGGGCGGTCATCGGCTGCTTGCCCTCGTGGACGATCTCCACGACCGTCTCGGTGAGCGGCATGTCGACGCCGTGCCTGCGGGCCAGATCCAGTACGGACTCGCAGGACTTGACGCCCTCGGCGGTCTGCTTGGTGACCGCGATGGTCTCCTCCAGCGTCATGCCGCGGCCGAGGTTGGTGCCGAAGGTGTTGTTGCGCGACAGCGGCGAGGAGCAGGTGGCGACGAGGTCGCCCATGCCGGCCAGCCCGGCGAAGGTGTGCGCGTCGGCGCCCATGGCGAGGCCGAGCCGGGTGGTCTCGGCCAGACCGCGGGTGATCAGGGACGCCTTGGCGTTGTCGCCCAGGCCCATGCCGGTGGCGATGCCGACGGCGAGCGCGATGACGTTCTTGACGGCCCCGCCCAGTTCGCAGCCGACCACGTCGGTGTTGGTGTAGGGCCGGAAGTACGGGGTGTGGCACGCGGCCTGGAAGCGCCGGGCGACCTCCTCGTCCGCGCAGGCGACGACGGCCGCGGCGGGCTGGCGGGCGGCGATCTCCTTGGCGAGGTTGGGGCCGGTCAGCACCGCGACGCGCTCCGCCGGCACCTTGGCGACCTCCTCGATGACCTCGCTCATGCGCTTGGCCGTGCCCAGTTCGACGCCCTTCATCAGGGAGACCAGAACCGTTTCGGCGGGCAGCAGGGGCGCCCATTCGGCGAGGTTGCCGCGCAGCGTCTGGGCGGGCACGGCCAGCACCGCGAATTCCGCGCCGCGCGCCGCTTCCGCGGGGTCGGTGGTGGCCCGCACCGACGCGGGGAGCTCGACCCCCGGCAGGTAGTCGGGGTTCGTACGGCCGCTGTTGACCGCGTCGACCAGGGCCGCGCGGCGCCCCCACAGGGTCACCTCGCATCCCGCGTCGGCGAGCACCATCGCGAAGGCGGTGCCCCAGGACCCCGTGCCGTAGACGGCGCAGCGCGTCACTTGCTTTCATCCTCCTGTGCCTGCTGGGTGCTTCGGGCCTGCTGCGGGCCGACGGCCGGTTCCGGGGCGGCGGCGCGCTCGGCGGGAGCCGTCGCCGCCGCGGCGCCCTGGGCCGCCCTGGCGGCTTCGCGGGCCGCGCGGCGCTCCCGGGCGACGGCCTTGCGCCAGTCGTACGGTTCGGCGGGCGCGGGCTCGCCGCGCAGGCCGGCCAGCTGCTCGGTGATCGCGGCCATGATGACGTCGGTGACCGCGCGCAGCACCTCCGCGGTCGGTTCCTGGCCGTGGAACGCGCTCAGGTCGACCGGCGGCCCCGCCTTCACCCGCAGCGTCTTGCGCGGGAAGAGCCGGAGCTTCTTCTCCTTGGCGTACGGCGGCATCGCGTCGTTGGCGCCCCACTGCGCGACGGGGATGACCGGCGCCTTGGTCAGCAACGCCACCCGGGCGGCGCCGGTCTTGCCCTGCATGGGCCACAGCTCGGGGTCGCGGGTGAGGGTGCCCTCGGGGTAGAAGGCGACGCATTCGCCCTTGTCGATGGCGCTGACGGCGGCGCGGAACGCGTTGGCGGCGTCGGTGGTTTCCCGGTACACGGGGATCTGCCCGGTGCCGCGCATCATCAGGCCGACAAAGCCGCTCCTGAAGAGGCCCGCCTTGGCGAGGAATCGGGGGACCCGCCCGGTGTTGTACTGATAGTGCGCATACGAGAGCGGATCAAGATACGAGTTGTGGTTGACCGCGGTGATAAATCCGCCGTCGGCCGGAATGTGCTCCATTCCCTGCCAGTCCCGCCTGAACAGAACCAAGAGCGGCGGTTTGCAGATGACCGCGGCCAAGCGGTACCAGAAGCCGATTCTGCGGCGGGACACTGGGACACCCTCCTTGTGGGACCTGCAAAGCTGCTGCGGGCCGGCAGCCGCACAAGTGTCGCCCCAGGTACCCGCTATGTCGAGGACACCGTAACCCCGACGCTCCCGGAGAGCGGCGGCAGCAGGTGAGAATGGCGCCGATGCGAAGAGACGGAGCGGATGTGGGCTGGAGCCTGGTGGTGCCGCTGAAACCGCTGGTGCGGGCCAAGAGCAGGCTCTCCGGGGCCGCAGGGGAGGAGTTTCGGCCACGGCTGGCTCTCGCCTTCGCCCTCGACACCGTGACAGCGGCGCTGGCCTGCAAGGACGTCCGGGATGTGGCGGTTGTCACGGACGACGGGGTGGCCGGTGAGCGACTGGCGGCGCTGGGCGCGCGCATCGTGCCCGACTCACCGGCCGGCGGGCTCAACGCGGCGCTGGCCCATGGCGCGGGCGCGGTCCGGGCGCGTCGCCCGGGCGCGGCGGTCGCCGCCCTGAACGCCGACCTTCCGGCGCTGCGCCCCGCCGAACTGGAACTGGTGCTCCATTCCGCTTCGCTATTTCCGCGTGCATTTCTCGCGGATGCGTCGGATTTCGGGACAACACTTCTGACCGCGACTTCCGGAGTGGAATTGGAACCGGCATTCGGAGGTCCGTCCCGGGCCCGTCACCTGGCCTCCGGGGCGCGGGAGCTCACGATGCCCGGGGTGCCCTCGGTCCGCCGGGACGTGGACACCGGCGAGGATCTGCTGGCCGCGCTGGCGCTGGGCGTGGGCCCGCACACCGCGCTCCAGACGCCGCGGCTGGCAGTCGGGGCGCCCGCGGCGGCCGAGGCGCCCGACGGCGCGGCGCGCCTGCTGCCGCCGCAGGTCAGAGCGTCTGGAGCGTGATCAGGGCGATCTTCCGGTCGTCCCCTTCGCCGGTGACGTCGATCCGCACCCGCTGACCGGGGCGCAGCAGCAACAGGCCGCCGGCGTCGAAGGCCGACGCGTCGAAGGGCAACGGGGTGCCGTCGTCCAGCAGCACGCTGCCGGAGCGGGTCTCGGAGTCGTACGTATACGCGGTGGCCTGCATGGGAGAGAGCCTAGACGAGCGCCTTTCGGGCCCCGTCGCCCGCCCGCGGGCCGGCGACGGGGCGGGACGCGTGCCCCCAGGGGCCCCGAACACACCGCGGGCCGGGCTCCCCGAAGGGAGACCGGCCCGACGCGTGGCGTCGCCGCTGCTGCATTACCGCTTGCGTGCGGTGGTCTTCTTGGCGGTGGTCTTGCGTGCGGTGGCCTTCTTCGCGGGGGCCTTCTTCGCCGTCGCCTTCTTGGCGGGGGCGGTCTTCTTCGCGGTGGCCTTCTTCGCGGTGGTCTTCTTGGCCGGGGCCGCCTTCTTGGCGGTGGCCTTCGTGGCGGTCTTCTTCGCCGTCGTCTTCTTGGCCGTGGCCTTCTTCGCCGCGGTGGTCTTCTTCGCCGTCGTCTTCTTCGCCGTCGTCTTCTTGGCGGCGGTCTTCTTGGCGGTGGCCTTCTTGGCGGCGGCCTTCTTGATGGCCGTGCCGCCGGAGAGGCTGCCCTTGGGGGCCTTCTTGACGGAGACCTCGCCGCCCTTGGGGAGCTTCTTCGAGCCGCTGACCAGGTCCTTGAAGCCCTGACCGGCGCGGAAGCGCGGCACGGAGGTCTTCTTGACCCGTACGCGCTCACCCGTCTGCGGGTTGCGGGCGTAGCGGGCGGGGCGGTCGACCTTCTCGAACGAGCCGAATCCGGTGACCGAAACGCGGTCGCCCGAGACAACGGAACGGACGATTGCGTCCAGTACGGCGTCCACGGCGTCCGCGGCGTTCTGACGGCCGCCGAGCTTGTCGGCAATGGCTTCTACGAGCTGCGCCTTGTTCACGTCTTCCCCTTCGGAGACATTGCTGGAACGAAAGATTCCAAGCTTTTTCGCACGTTAGGCAGATATATACCGCAAATCAAACACGAAACGGGCTAATCACCCTTGTGCCGCAACGAAGTCGACCTTCACGGACTTCCGTCGGCGCGCACATCTTCGGGATAACGACCTTCGTCGAGGTCTTCCATGAACCACTCCAGACGCCTTGCCGCGTCCGCAAGATCGTGTTTAGCCGCGGCCGTGATGACGAGCAGCTTCCGGGTCAGCGCCATCCGTACGCCCTCCGGGACTTGCAGTGTGCGCACTCTTGTATGTGCGTCCTTGAGCCGGTCGGCGACGAGACCGTAGAGCTCGAGTTGGTCGTCGCGTTCCATGCGCTAATTGTGCCATCTGCGGCGAGTTGTCGCTTCACGGGGCCTCAACAGGCGCCTCGACACGCAGATGCGCCCCCTGCCAACTGCACAGGGGGCGCATCGTACGCAATATAGCTTTGAGCCATAAAACCCGAGGTCAGACCTCGATGGTACGCGGCTTGAACGACGGCCTGTTCGCCTCGTAATCCACGATGGACGACTCCTCCCGAAGGGTGAGGCTGATGTCGTCCAGCCCCTCCAGGAGTCGCCAACGGGCGTTCTCGTCCAGCTCGAAGTCGGCGCTGATGCCCTCGGCGCGCACCTGCCTGCCGACCAGGTCAACGGTCACCTCGGCGGCCGGGTCGGCCTCCAGGAGCTGCTGCAGCCGGTCCACCGTCTCCTGCGGCAGGACCACCGTCAGCAGGCCGTTCTTGAGGGAGTTGCCGCGGAAGATGTCGGCGAACCGCGAGGAGATGACGGCCTTGAAGCCGTAGTTCTGCAGGGCCCAGACGGCGTGTTCGCGCGAGGAACCGGTGCCGAAGTCGGGGCCGGCGACCAGCACCGTGGCGCCCTGGTACCGCTCCTGGTTGAGGACGAACTGCGGGTCCCTGCGCCAGGCCTCGAACAGCCCGTCCTCGAAGCCGTCGCGGGTGACCTTCTTGAGCCAGTGAGCAGGGATGATCTGGTCGGTGTCGACATTGCTGCGGCGCAGCGGGACGGCCCGGCCGGTGTGGGTGGTGAAGGCTTCCATGGTTCTCAGACTCCCGCGGGCGTGGCGACGGCGACATCGGACAGGTCGGCCGGTGAGGCCAGATGGCCGAGAACCGCCGTTGCGGCGGCAACCTGCGGCGAGACCAGGTGCGTGCGCCCGCCCTTGCCCTGCCGGCCTTCGAAGTTGCGGTTGGAGGTGGACGCGGAGCGCTCACCGGGCGCCAGCTGGTCGGGGTTCATGCCCAGGCACATCGAGCAGCCCGCGTGCCGCCATTCGGCGCCCGCCGCGGTGAAGACCTTGTCCAGACCCTCGGCGACGGCCTCCAGCGAGACCCGGACCGAGCCGGGCACGATCAGCATGCGGACGTCGTCGGCGACCTTGCGGCCCTCCAGGATCGCGGCGGCCGAGCGCAGGTCCTCGATGCGGCCGTTGGTGCACGAACCTACGAAGACGGTGTCCACCTTGATGTCGCGCAGCGGCTGACCCGCCGTCAACCCCATGTACTCCAGGGCCTTTTCGGCGGCGTAGCGCTCCGAGGCGTCCTCGTACGAAGCCGGGTCGGGGACGCTGGCCGAAAGCGGGGCGCCCTGGCCGGGGTTGGTGCCCCAGGTGACGAACGGGGCCAGTTCGGAGGCGTCGATGCGCACCTCGGCGTCGAAGACGGCGTCGTCGTCGGTGCGCAGGGTCTTCCAGTAGGCGACCGCGGCGTCCCAGTCCTCGCCCTGCGGGGCGTGGTCGCGGCCCTGCAGGTAGTCGAAGGTGGTCGCGTCGGGGGCGATCATGCCGGCCCGCGCACCCGCCTCGATCGACATGTTGCAGATGGTCATCCGGGCTTCCATCGACAGCTTCTCGATGGCCTCGCCCCGGTACTCCAGGACGTAGCCCTGACCGCCGCCGGTGCCGATCCTGGCGATGATCGCCAGGATCAGGTCCTTGGCGGTGACGCCCTCGGGCAGCTCGCCGTCGACGGTGATCGCCATGGTCCTGAACGGCGCCAGCGGCAGCGTCTGGGTGGCCAGGACGTGCTCGACCTGGCTGGTGCCGATGCCGAACGCCAGCGCGCCGAAGGCACCGTGGGTGGAAGTGTGACTGTCACCGCAGACCACGGTGGTACCGGGCTGGGTCAGTCCCAACTGCGGTCCCACGACGTGGACAACGCCCTGCTCGACATCGCCCAGCGGGTGCAGCCGGACGCCGAACTCGGCGCAGTTCTTGCGCAGCGTCTCCAGCTGGGTGCGCGAGACCGGGTCGGCGATCGGCTTGTCGATGTCGAGGGTCGGGGTGTTGTGGTCCTCGGTGGCGATGGTCAGGTCCGTGCGGCGCACCTGGCGGCCGGCCTTGCGGAGGCCGTCGAACGCCTGCGGGCTGGTGACCTCGTGCAGCAGGTGCAGATCGATGAAGAGGAGGTCGGGCTCGCCTTCCGCGCGCCGGACGACATGGTCGTCCCAGACCTTCTCCGCGAGTGTCCGTCCCATCGCTTTCCCTCCGGCCGGCCGCAGTGCCGGCCTTTCTCGTCTGTGCGCGATGCCCGCAGAAGTCCCCTTGCCGGGCCTTTGCGCCGGGCCCTGGTCCAGGGCCACACCTACAGACTGACGACTTCCCTGGAAAATTGAACTTGCGTTTCACAGTGTGAGACGCGAGTATCGTTGCATGGACAACTCTAGCGGCGTCGGCGTTCTCGACAAGGCAGCTCTGGTTTTGAGCGCTCTGGAGTCCGGTCCGGCCACCCTCGCCGGGCTGGTCGCGGCGACAGGGCTTGCACGACCCACGGCCCACCGGCTGGCCGTGGCACTGGAACACCACCGGATGGTGGCGAGGGACATGCAGGGCCGGTTCATCCTGGGCCCGCGCCTGTCCGAGCTGGCCGCGGCGGCCGGCGAGGACCGGCTGCTGGCCACGGCGGGCCCGGTGCTCACGCATCTGCGCGATGTGACCGGCGAGAGCGCCCAGCTCTATCGCCGGCAGGGCGATATGCGGATCTGCGTGGCGGCGGCGGAACGGCTGTCCGGACTGCGGGACACCGTCCCGGTCGGCTCCACGCTCCCCATGAAGGCGGGCTCGGCCGCCCAGATCCTGATGGCCTGGGAGGAGCCCGAGCGGCTGCACCGCGGCCTGCAGGGGGCGCGCTTCACGGCCACCGCCCTGTCCGGCGTACGGCGCCGGGGCTGGGCCCAGTCGATCGGCGAGCGGGAGCCGGGCGTGGCCTCGGTCTCCGCCCCCGTCCGCGGCCCCTCCAACCGCGTGGTGGCCGCGGTGTCGGTCTCCGGCCCGATCGAACGGCTGACCCGCCACCCCGGCCGGATGCACGCCCAGGCCGTCATCGACGCAGCGGCCCGCCTCTCGGAGGGGCTGCGGCGCACAAGCTGAGTACCCCGAGGCGGGGCGGGCCGGGGCAGGGGCCGCGGTCGGCTGCGGTCGCGATGCCGAAAAGCCCGAGCACCGACTGTGCACCCCGAGGCGGGGCGGCCCGCGGCAGGAGCCGCGGTCGGCCGCCGTCCCCATGCCGCAAAAGCCCGACCACCGGCTGAGTACCCCGTGACGGGACGGGACGGGACGGGCCGGGGCAGGAGCCGCGGTCGGCCGCCGTCGCGATGCCGGAACAGGCGGCCAAGCACCGAATGAGCACGTCGCGACGGGGCGGGCCGGGGCAGGGGCCGCTGTCGGCCGGGGCAGGAGCCGCTGTCGGCCGCGGCTACGACACTGAAAAGGGCCACGACGCCGAAATGAGGCGGCCTCGTGCGGACTGTCCGCGCGGGGTCGCCTCAGGCGTTCAGGCCCCATCCGGTCCGCCGCCCGCTCCCCGCGGTGGCCGACCGGCACCGCCTCCAGGGCCTCGCCCAGCCCGGACGACGGCATATTGACGTAGCCGGTCTCGTACGAGCGGGCCGGGGCGAGACAGGTCTCATGCCGGAAGCCGGCCTTGCCGTGCTCCTGTCGCGCCCGGCGGTTGAACACCGCCCAGGCCGGCCGACGCTCGTCGCCGGGATCCGCGGCGCAGGCGGACAGCTTCTCTGCGAGTCCCAGTACTCCAGGACGGCGACGCTCCCCGAAAGCCCGGACAGCACGCGGAAGCCGATCTTCCCGCCGTCCGGACCCCGGACCGGCTCCTTGATCATGCGCGGCACGGCTCGGAGCTCCGGACGTCAACTGCGCACCGTGCGCCAGCTGTTGACCCGCACCCCGGTGGGGAAGACCACCGCTTCCCGGTCGCCGTCCATCGTCCTCCGCCCCGGCACCGGTTCACCGCCCATGACCACCCCTGGGTCACCGGGCGGCGGCACTGCCCGGCACTTGGATAGTGACACTCCCCAAAAGGGTGACAGGGGCCCTGACGGGCGGAGCCGTCCTCCCCCACGCCCCCGAGCCCGATGAGAACGACCCGGCCGGCGCCGTCGGCCGGCGACCGCCACTGAACTGCCGCGCCGGGCCGGACGGTGGCGGAGGGGCCCAACCGGCGCTCCGGCAGCGGGAGTCGACACGAAAAAGCCCCCCGCATGATGCGGGGGGCTTCTCCCTGTTGTACCCCCGACCGGATTCGAACCGGCGCTACCGCCTTGAGAGGGCGGCGTGCTAGGCCGCTACACAACGGGGGCAAGTTTTCCTGCAGTTGAGCATCCCGAGGGACACTGCGCTGGGCTACCAGGACTCGAACCTAGACTAAATGAACCAGAATCACTCGTGCTGCCAATTACACCATAGCCCATGGTGGTTTAGACCAGTACCCCCGACCGGATTCGAACCGGCGCTACCGCCTTGAGAGGGCGGCGTGCTAGGCCGCTACACAACGGGGGCCCTAGCGATCCTCCACGCGACCGGGGCCGCGTGGGCTCTGCGTCGTCGCATCCGGGAGCGACCCGAAGGAAACGGAGAGGAAGGATCTGTACCCCCGACCGGATTCGAACCGGCGCTACCGCCTTGAGAGGGCGGCGTGCTAGGCCGCTACACAACGGGGGCCTGGTACTGCGATCAAGAAACCTTCGAAACGATCACAGTGGACCGAAAGATCTCTTGCTGGGCTACCAGGACTCGAACCTAGACTAACTGAACCAGAATCAGTCGTGCTGCCAATTACACCATAGCCCACCAAAACTCAACCCCCGGTGGGGGGTTTGTTTGGCTTGCGCTTTCCGGCCGGGCCTTTCGGCCCTCTCGGGCGGCGCAGGAAGAACATTACCTGATCGTGGACGGCGCACCAAAACCGATAACTCCGCGCAACAGCTCGGGGAGCTCCGCCAGGCCCGCGATCCGCCGCACCCCCGGCGGCGGCTCCTGCCCGGGCTCCTCCCCAGTGCCCGCACGGTCCAGCCATACGGCCGTGAGCCCGGCGTCCCGGGCGCCGAGGGCGTCGATGTCGAGCTTGTCGCCCACGTAGACCACCTCGGGGGGCGTTAGGCCAAGAGCCTTACAGGCCCCGTGGAATGCCTCCGGGGCGGGCTTGGCGTACCCCAGCTCGTCGGCGCAGAGCACCGCCTCGAAGGCGCCGCGGATGCCGAGGACGGCGAGCTTGCGCTCCTGGTTGGGGGTGGAGGCATTGGACAGCACCGCCTGCCGCACCAGCGATCCCAGCTCCTCCAGGACGGGTGCGGCATCCGGGAAGAGGACCCAGGACGCCTCGTAATGGGCGATGTACCGGCCGAACCAGGCATCGGCCTCGGCGTCGGAGAGGTGCGGGGCCTCCAGGAACGTCCGGGCGCGGGCCCTGCGGTGATCGAGGAAGCCCACCTCGCCGGCGAGGAACCGGGCGAACTCGGTCTCCATGACCGCCCGCCAGCGCTGCAGTGCCGCCTCCTCGCCGCGGTGGGACGGGAGGAGGCCCTCGGCCCGGAGGTGGCGCAGGGCACCGGCCCGGTCCGACCCGGTGTAGTCGAAGAGGGTGTCGTCGATGTCCCAGAGAACGGCGCGAACGGGCATACCCGCAATGTAGCCGAGCGCTGCGGACAGGCCACGGGCCCGGAAGCCGTGCGGCGTCCGGGCCCGTGGGGGGGGTGCTGCGGGTCAGCCGGCCAGCTTGGCCAGGGCCGCGTCGATGCGCTGGAGGGTGCGCTCCTGGCCGAGGACCTCCAGGGACTCGAAGAGGGGCAGGCCGACGGTGCGGCCGGTGACCGCCACCCGGACGGGGGCCTGTGCCTTGCCGAGCTTGAGACCGTGCTCCTCGCCGGCGGCCAGGACGGCCTCCTTGAGGGGCTCGGGGCCGGACGTCCAGTCGGCGGCCGCCAGCTTGGCGCGCGCGGTGGTGAGCAGGGCGACGGGGTCGCCCTTCATCGCCTTCGTCCAGGACGCCTCGTCCTCGACCGGCTCCTTGCGGAAGAGGAAGTCGACGTTGGCGGTGATGTCGGAGAGGACGGTCAGGCGGGTCTGGGCGTGCGGGGCGATGGCCTGCCAGGCGGCCTCGTCGAAGTCCGCGGGCTCCCAGTTGGCGTGCGGGGCCTTCAGCCAGGGCTCGCAGGCCGTGATGAAGTCCTTCACGTCCAGCTGCCGGATGTGGTCGGCGTTGATCGCCTCGGCCTTCTTGAGGTCGAAGCGGGCCGGGTTGGCGTTGACGTCCGCGATGTCGAACTTCTCGATCAGCTCGGCGACGGAGAAGAGGTCCTGGTCCGCCGAGAAGGACCAGCCGAGCAGCGCCAGGTAGTTGAGCAGGCCCTCGGGGAGGAAGCCGCGCTCGCGGTAGAGGTTGAGGTTCGCCTGCGGGTCGCGCTTGGAGAGCTTCTTGTTGCCCTCGCCCATGACGTACGGCAGGTGGCCGAAGGCCGGGACGGTCTTGGCGATGCCCAGCTCGATCAGCGCCCTGTACAGGGCGATCTGGCGGGGGGTGGAGGAGAGCAGGTCCTCGCCGCGCAGGACGTGGGTGATCTCCATCAGGGCGTCGTCGACCGGGTTGACGAGGGTGTAGAGGGGCGCGCCGTTGGCACGGACGATGCCGTAGTCCGGGACGTTCTCCGGGGTGAAGGTCAGCTCGCCGCGCACCAGGTCGGTGAAGGTGATCGGCTCGTCGGGCATCCGGAAGCGGACGATGGAGGTACGGCCCTCGGCCTCGTACGCGGCCTTCTGCTCGTCGGTGAGCGTGCGGCAGGTGCCGTCGTAACCGGAGGGGCGGCCGGCCTTGCGGGCCGCCTCGCGGCGGTCGTCCAGCTCCTCGGTGGTGCAGTAGCAGTGGTAGGCGTGGCCGGCGGCGATGAGCTTTTCGGCGATGTCCTTGTAGAGGTCCATGCGCTGCGACTGGCGGTACGGCGCGTGCGGGCCGCCGACCTCGGGGCCCTCGTCCCAGTCGAAGCCGAGCCAGTGGAACGAGTCCAGCAGCTGGCGGTAGGACTCTTCGGAGTCGCGGGCCGCGTCGGTGTCCTCGATCCGGAAGACCAGGGTCCCCTGGTTGTGCCGTGCGTAGGCCCAGTTGAACAGGGCGGTACGGATCAGGCCGACATGGGGGTTACCGGTCGGGGAGGGACAGAAACGGACGCGGACGGGGGTCGCGTTAGCCACGCTTGATCACCTTGTTGGTGAGAGTGCCGATGCCTTCGATGGTGACGGCGACCTCGTCGCCGACGTTGAGGGGGCCGACCCCGGCGGGGGTGCCCGTGAGGATGACGTCGCCCGGGAGCAGGGTCATCGCCTCGGTGATGTGGACGATCAGGTCCTCGACCCGGCGGACCATGTCGCTGGTGCGGCCGAGCTGGCGCTGTTCGCCGTTGACCGTGCACTGCACGGCGAGGCCGGCGGCGATGTCCTCGGGGGTGAGCCCGGTCTCGATCCAGGGGCCGAGCGGGCAGGAGCTGTCGAAGCCCTTGGCCCTGGCCCACTGCTTCTCGCGCTGCTGCACATCGCGGGCGGTGACGTCGTTGGCGCAGGTGTAGCCGAGGATGACGTCCTTGGCGCGCTCGCGGGGCACCTCCCGGCACATGCGGCCGATGACGACGGCGAGCTCCGCCTCGTGGTGCACCTCCTGGGAGAAGGAGGGGTACGCGATGGGGTCGCCGGGGCCGGTCACCGAGGTGGACGGCTTGAAGAAGGTGACCGGCACGTCCGGGACGGCGTTGCCCAGCTCGGCGGCGTGATCGGCGTAGTTGCGGCCGATCGCCACGACCTTGTTGGGCAGGACCGGCGGCAGCAGCCGGACCTTGTCGAGGGGGACCTTCTGGCCCGAGCGCTCGAATTCCGCGAAGGGATGCCCCTTGATGACGTCGAGTTCGTCGTCTTCGAGGACGCCGAAGCCGACGTTGCCGTCGATGGAGAATCTGGCGATGCGCACGGGTTGCCGCTGCCCCTCAATTGATCACTGGCCGGAGTTGACACTCCAGGCTATCGCGGGGCCGCCGCCGATCCGGTGACGCGCTACGCCGTGACGTCCTGCGCGGGCGCGTCCATCAGGACGGTGCGGCGGGGATTGGCGGTCTGCGCCGGCAGGTCGACGGTGTGCTCCGGCGCCTCGACGGCCAGCTCTTCGGCGTCCTTGAGGTGGGCCAGGGTGGTGCGCCGCGGGTTGGCTATGTTGCGGAACATCGTCGTCGTCTTCACTGCTGCTTGCCTCGCGTCATCAGAGGTCGGGAAAGGGTCCGGGAAAGGTCGCCTTGTCACTTCGGGCAACCGTGTAAAGCGTCAGGCTTGCACGCTATTCCCTGCGGAGTCCGGCGGAACTCAACGATCTTCCTGTGAGTTTGCTCACGAACTGTGCGACAAATGCCGCATTTCCCGTGATCAACATCCCTGGGCGAATCGGACAATGGCGGATTGAACTGCACGTTCCGCTCCCGATCACCGCACCTGGGACAGCCGCCACGAGCGAACGACTCGCGGGTAAAAGTCCGTTATCGACGGGGCCACCTTCTACAAGTCGTGACACGCTCCGTACATTGCGTCACCCAAGTCACAGTGACCGGCTCCGCTCTTGTTGGAGATCCTGCACTGTGCTGGAATTCCACGGACCGCCGCACGTTTCAGCCGGCGCGCAGGGCGCAACGAAGCGCCGCGCGGTGGTGCCGCTCTCTCGGCCAGAGAGGGCAGCCCGCCGGTCACTCACGACCGCCATGGGGGGCTCAGCGGTCCCCCATACGACTCGACACCGTCCCGCCGCGGCGGGACGCCTGGTCCAGAGGTTGCGACGCTAGTGCAGGGACGTTTCAAGAGGGATGGCAGCGCTGCGGCGGACCCGGAGCTGCGCGGCGGGACAGACCGCGCCTCCTCGCCCCAGCGCGCCCAGAGCAACGGTTCCGCCGGGGGCACACTGCCCGTCGACGGCGGCCAGGCGCCGGGCAATGACGCCGCGGACAGCAAGCCCAAGGCGCCGAAGGGCCCCAGCGGCCCCGGTTCGCGAATAGCGCTGCGCAACTGGCGCATCAGCACCCGCCTGGTCTCCCTGCTCGCGCTGCCCGTGGTCGCCGCGACCACGCTGGGCGGCATGCGCATCGGCACGTCGATGGAGAACATCGACCAGCTCGACAAGATGCAGCTGCTCACCGAGATGACCCGGCAGGCGACCGAGCTCGCCGACGCGCTGCAGGTGGAGCGGGACAAGTCGGCCGGCCCGCTGGCCGGCAGCGGCAACTCCAAGGACGACGCGAACGTCGTCGCGCCCCGTGAGGCGACCGACCGCGCCAAGCTGTCGTTCAACCAGGCCACCGGCGACATCCAGGGCCAGGACGCCACGATGGCCGGTGTCCGCGCGACCGTCCTGGAGATCGGCCGCCAGCTCAACACCCTCAACGAGATCCGCGCCAACGCCTACAAGGACGGCGACAACTCCGCGCGGACCGTCACCAGCTACAACCAGCTGATCAACTCGCTGCTGTCGCTGTCCCAGGACATGGCGCAGGCGACCAGCAACCCGGAGATGATCCGCAGTACCCGTGCGCTGGCGGCGTTCTCGTCGGCCAAGGAGTACGCGTCGATCCAGCGCGCCCTGGTCAGCGCCGGCCTCGCCCACAAGGGCGGCCCCCAGCTGTCCTCCAACGACCGGCTGGCCGGCCGTAACGCCGAGGACAGCGAGAAGGCGGCCCGCGACCGCTTCTCGCAGATCTACACCAACAACGCCGGCGCGCTCACCCGCGGCCTGGACGGCAACAACGACGAGATCAAGGCCGCGGTCGCGTTCGCGCACCGCGCCTTCGCCAGCGGTTCCGGCATCCGCAGCCAGGACTACCGCTACCTCGACTGGTACGACTCCGACACCGTCAAGATCGACGAGATGTCGCGGATCGAGACCACCCTGCTCTCCGAGATGGAGCAGAAGTCCCGCGAGCTGCGCAACGAGGCGACCCAGTCCGCGATCATCAGCGGTGCGCTGATCCTGCTCGTCCTCGGCGTCTCGCTGGTCGGCGCGTTCGTCGTGGCGCGCTCCATGGTCCGCTCGCTGCGCCGGCTGCAGGACACCGCGCAGAAGGTCGCCCAGGACCGGCTGCCCGAGCTCGTCAAGCAGCTGTCCGAGTCCGACCCGCAGGACGTGGACACCTCCGTCCAGTCGGTCGGTGTGCACAGCCGGGACGAGATCGGCCGGGTGGCCGCGGCCTTCGACGACGTGCACCGCGAGGCGGTCCGCCTCGCCTCCGAGCAGGCGCTGCTGCGGGGCAACGTCAACGCGATGTTCACCAACCTCTCGCGCCGCTCCCAGGGCCTCATCCAGCGTCAGCTCTCGCTCATCTCCGAACTGGAGTCCCGCGAGGCCGACCCGGACCAGCTCTCCTCCCTCTTCAAGCTCGACCACCTCGCGACCCGAATGCGCCGTAACGGCGAGAACCTCCTGGTCCTCGCCGGTGAGGAGCCGGGACGCCGGTGGACGCGGCCGGTGCCGCTGGTCGACGTCCTGCGCGCCGCCGCCTCCGAGGTGGAGCAGTACGAGCGGATCGAGCTCAACGCCGTTCCGCAGACCGAGGTCGCGGGCCGGGTCGTCAACGACCTCGTCCACCTCCTCGCCGAGCTGCTGGAGAACGCCACCTCGTTCTCCTCCCCGCAGACCAAGGTCAAGGTCACCGGTCACGCGCTGCCCGACGGGCGGGTGCTGGTCGAGATCCACGACACCGGCATCGGCCTGTCGCCCGAGGACCTGTCGGCGATCAACGAGCGGCTGGCCAGCCCGCCGACCGTGGACGTCTCGGTGTCCCGGCGGATGGGTCTGTTCGTGGTCGGCCGGCTGTCGCTGCGCCACGGCATCCGCATCCAGCTGCGGCCGTCCGACTCCGGCGGCACCACCGCGCTGGTCATGCTGCCGGTCGATGTCGCCCAGGGCGGCAAGAAGCCGGCGCCCAGCAACGCCAAGAGCGGTGGCGGCGACCACGGCGGCACGCCCGCCAGCCGGCTCGCGGGCCTCCAGCCGCGCGGTCAGGTCGGTTCGGGTCCCTCGGCCGGCGGGCGCCCCGCGCTGCCCGGCCGCGGCGGCCCCGGCGGCGGTGCCCCGAACGCCTTCGGCGCCCCGGCGCCGTCCGGCCGTACGGCCCCTCCGGGTGCGGGTGCCCCCGGCGCCCCGGCGCAGGGCGGCGACGCCCGCCCGGCCGCCGGCCGCTCCGGCGGCGCGCGTCCCTCGCTGCCCACCCGCGGCGCGGACAACGGCCCGGCGCCCACCGTGGCCCCGCCCACCGGCGCGCCGCGCCGCGAGGAGCGCCCGCAGCTGCCGCCCCGCAACGCCGCGGCCGAGCTGCCGGGCCGTTCGCCCGCCGGCGGCCAGGGCGGTCAGGACACCCAGCAGCCGGGCGGTACGAGCTGGGGTGCGCGCCGTGAGCGCGGCGCCTCCGACGACTGGCCGCTGACGCCCCGCGAGGCGCAGGACCGGCCGCGCGGCCACGAGGAGCCGGAGAGCACCGGCAGCTTCGAGCGGCCCGCGCCGGGCGGCGGCCCCGGTGACACCGCGGCGTTCGCCCGTCCCGACTTCAACGGTCCGCCGCCGGCGGCGGACGGCTCCCAGGGCGGGCGCGGCCCGCAGGGCGCGCGGCCGGCCGGCCGGGGCGCGGACAACGGGCCCGCCGGGACGGGGCAGTTCGCCCTGCCGAGCAGCGGCACCGGTCAGTACGAGACGAACCGCTACGACGCCGAGCGCTACGACACCGGCCAGTACGACACGGGCCGCCTCCCGCAGTCCGGCAGCGACACCGGGCAGTACGAGCGTCCCGCCTCGGAGACCGGCCAGTACGAGCGCCCCGCCTCCGAGACCGGCCAGTACGAACGTCCCGCCTCCGAGACCGGGCAGTACGAGCGCCCCGCCTCGGAGACCGGGCAGTACGAGCGCCCCGCCTCGGAAACCGGCCAGTACGAGCGCCCGGCGGCCGACGCCGGGCAGTACCAGCCGTCCGGCAGCGACACCGGCCAGTACCAGCGGCCGGACGCGGAGCGCGGTGCGTACGCCGACGAGTCGCAGGGCACCGGGCAGTTCCCGGTGGCGGAGCCGCAGGAGCGCGGTGCGCCGTCCTCCGACGTGCTCGGCGGCGCGGACGCCGGTCCCGGCGACGGCCGTACGCCGATCTTCGACACCATCGAGTCCGACTGGTTCAACCACCCCGCGGCCGCCGCGGCCGGCGTGCCGCCCCAGGGTGCCGCCGAGCCCGAGGCCCCGCGGCTGCCGCGCCGCGGTGCCGCCCAGGGCGGCGAGGAGCGGGGCGGCGCCCGGGGCGAGGCGCCGGTCAACGGTGCCCGCAACGCGGCGCCCGCCGAGGCCTCGCAGTGGCGCAGCTCGCCGAACGACGAGACCTGGCGGCAGGCGGAGCAGATCCGCCAGCCCGCCGCCGGTGGGATCACCACCTCGGGGCTGCCCCGCCGCGTCCCGCGCGCGAACCTCGTCGCGGGCACCGCCCAGCAGCAGTCCCACCAGAGCGGTCCGCAGGTCTCGCGTGCGCCCAGTGACGTGCGGGGCCGGCTGACCAATCTCCGTCGGGGTATCCAGCAAGGCCGGCAGGCCGGGACGTCGTCCACCGGCACCCACGGCGTTGTCGATCCCACTCACCAGCAGGAGCGTTAGTTGAGTCCGATGAGCCAGGCGGCGCAGAACCTGAACTGGTTGATCACCAACTTCGTGGACAACACCCCAGGGGTGTCGCACACGGTGGTGGTCTCCGCGGACGGACTGCTCCTCGCCATGTCCGAGGGCTTCCCCCGCGACCGTGCCGATCAGTTGGCGGCGGTGGCCTCCGGCCTGACCTCGCTGACCTCCGGCGCGTCCCGCATCTTCGAGGGCGGGACGGTCAACCAGACCGTTGTGGAGATGGAGCGAGGGTTCCTCTTCATCATGTCCGTCTCGGACGGATCGTCGCTGGCCGTGCTCGCACACCCCGAGTGCGACATCGGCCTGGTCGGCTACGAAATGGCGCTCCTGGTCGATCGCGCAGGCACCGTCCTGACGCCCGACCTCCGCGCCGAACTGCAGGGCAGCCTGCTGCACTGAACGGCGCCCGCAGCGCCGCTTGGTCCAGCCCCAACCATCCATGTGCCGCACCCCCCACCGGCCCAACCCGACGACAGTCAGTTGTCCCGCCCGGAGGACCCATGACCCCGCCACCTGCCACTTCCGGCCCGTACGGCGCCTACAGCCAAGCGCCGTACGGGAACGAAGGTGACCAGCCGCTGGTGCGCCCGTACGCCATGACCGGAGGCCGGACCAGGCCGCGCTACCAGCTCGCCATCGAGGCGCTGGTCAGCACGACCGCCGACCCCTCTCAGCTGCCCGGGCTGCTGCCCGAGCACCAGCGGATCTGCCACCTGTGCCGTGAGGTGAAGTCGGTCGCCGAGGTCTCCGCACTGCTGCACATCCCGCTGGGTGTGGCGCGGATCCTGGTCGCGGACCTGGCAGAGGCCGGCATGGTGGCGATCCACCAGCCCGGCGGCAGCGGTGAAGCCGGCGGCACGCCGGACGTGACCTTGCTCGAGAGGGTGCTCAGTGGACTTCGCAAGCTCTGACGGCTCCGACGGGAACAGAGCCCGCGCCACCACCTCCGCCAAGATCGTGGTGGCGGGGGGCTTCGGCGTGGGCAAGACCACCTTCGTCGGGGCCGTCTCGGAGATCAACCCGCTGCGCACGGAGGCCGTGATGACCTCCGCCTCGGCGGGGATCGACGACCTCAGCCACGTCCAGGACAAGACCACGACGACCGTGGCGATGGACTTCGGCCGGATCACGCTGGACCAGGACCTGATCCTGTACCTCTTCGGTACGCCGGGCCAGGACCGCTTCTGGTTCATGTGGGACGACCTGGTCCGCGGCGCCATCGGCGCGGTCGTGCTGGTCGACACCCGCCGGCTCGCCGACTGCTTCGCCGCGGTCGACTACTTCGAGAACAGCGGCCTGCCGTTCGTCGTCGCCCTCAACGGCTTCGAGGGGCACCAGCCGTACACGCCCGACGAGGTGCGCGAGGCGCTGCAGATCGGCCCGGGGGCGCCGATCATCACCACCGACGCCCGGCACCGCAGCGAGGCCAAGAGCGCGCTCATCACGCTCGTGGAGCACGCCCTGATGGCGCGGCTGCAGTAAGGCCCAGACGGCCCGCCCGGCATCCGGAGCGGGCCGTACAGCGGTTTCACCGGCGGGGCCGCACCCCCCTGCCCCGGGCGGGTTCCCGGCATCCACGAGTGGATCTGTGTCCTTCGACACGCCTGCAATTTTGCTTCATAACGTTTCGACAGTGAATCAGCGGGCTTTCGACACCCCGCGCGCATGTCCGGCTTCGCTGCGCTCACAAATCTCCTGCATTTTGGCGTCGCTCGCCCTTAACGCCCCTTTTATCTCAGGCCCTTTCGGCCCTGCTCCGGCTTTGCCCAGTGTTTGGAACGCACCGCCCTGACGTGCTGAAATTCGCTGAACTCCGGAGTAGGAACGCCCAGAAGAAACGGCACAGCAAATCAGTGCCGGCGCCGAGAGGTTGTTGGTCGAGTGAGGCGAAGCAAGGCGAGCCCCGAGCCGCAGGAACCGCGGCGGGGCAACTTCACCCCGCCACCCAGAGGTGGCCTACCGGCTTCCGACGCGCCCGAAAGCACGGTCGCGAAGCCTCCGGTCAGTGGCGGCAAGTACTCCCCGCGCAACTGGCGCGTGGCGACCCGCCTGAACGCCATTCTGCTGATCCCCGTGCTGCTCGCCCTGGTCTTCGGCGGTCTGCGGGTGGACAGCTCGTTCGGCACCTGGCAGGAAGCGCAGGACGCGGAGAACACCGCGAAGCTGGTGCGCGCCGCGCTCTCCTACAGCACCGCGCTGATCGACGAGCGCGACCGCACCGCGGCGCCGCTGCTGAAGGGCAAGAAGGACGACCCGGTCGTCCAGCAGGCGCGGGACACCACCGACGCCGCCGCCGACGCGTTCCACCAGGCCGCCAAGACCATTCCGGACAAGCCGGGCCTCAACCGCCGTCTCGCCGCGTTCGAGAAGGTCGAGCCCAAGCTCCAGAAGCTGCGTCAGGTCGCCTACACCTCCCGGCTGCACGGCGTGCAGACCGAAGAGGGCTATGTCGAGGTCCAGCACCCGCTGATGGAGTTCGCCAACGAACTCGGCCTGGGCACCGGCAACATCACCTCCTACGGCCGTACGGTCTACGCCATCGCACTGGCAAAGGCCGCCGAGTCGCTCGAGCGCTCCATCGGCACCCACCTCCTGGTCGACCCCGCCACCCCGCAGGGCGGCAAGGAGCACAAGCTGCAGCTGACCGCCTTCGCGTCGTACCGCTACCTGGAGGGCATCGCCATCGGCGAGTACACCTCCGGCGGCACGCCCGAGGACGTCGAGCGGCTGAACAAGGACGGCGCGGCGCTCAAGCAGGCCGCCCAGCAGAAGGTCGCACGGGCAAAGGCACAGGCGCAGGCCGCCGGCCGGCCGTTCCGCACCCCGCCGTCGATCGACCAGATGTCCACGCTGATGGCCACCGGCGCGGCGCCGGAGACGCTCGGCGTGCGCGGCATCACCTCGGACAGCTACTTCGCGGCCGCGACCGGCAAGTTCGACATGTACCGGTCCATCGAGAAGGACCTGGCGGACAAGGCCGTGAACGAGGCGGCCCAGATCTCCGAGGACGCCCGGCAGTCCACCTTCGTCGACTCCGGCATCGTGCTGGCCGCGCTGATCATCGCGTTCATCGTGGCCGGTCTCATGGCCCGCCGGATGAGCCGCAACATGCGCCAGCTGCGCACCGCCGCCTTCGGCATCGCCGAGCAGCGGCTGCCGATGCTGGTCGACCAGCTCTCGCGGACCGACCCGGGCCGGGTCGACACCCGGGTGCAGCCGATCCCGATCGCCACCACCGACGAGATCGGCGAGGTCGCCCGCGCCTTCGACCAGGTGCACCGCGAGGCCGTCCGGCTCGCCGCCGAGCAGGCGCTGCTGCGGGGCAACGTCAACGCGATCTTCACCAACCTCTCCAGCCGCAACCAGGGTCTGATCGAGCGCCAGCTGGAGCTGATCACCGACCTGGAGAACAACGAGGCGGACCCGGACCAGCTGGAGAACCTCTTCCGGCTCGACCACCTCGCCACGCGTATGCGGCGCAACGGCGAGAACCTCCTCATCCTCGCGGGCGAGGAGCCCGGCCGCCGCTGGAACCAGCCGGTGCCGCTGGTCGACGTCCTGCGGGCGGCGACCTCCGAGGTCGAGTCGTACGAGCGAATAGAACTCACCGGCGTCCCCGAGAGCGAGATCCACGGCACCGCCGTGACCGACCTCGTGCACCTGCTCTCCGAGCTGCTGGAGAACGCCACCACGTTCTCCTCGCCGCAGACCAAGGTGCGGGTCGCCGCGACCCGGCTGCCCGACGGCCGGGTGATGATCGAGATCCACGACAAGGGCATCGGGCTCACCCCCGAGGACTTCGCGGACATCAACCACAAGCTGGCCAACCCGCCGAGCGTGGACGCCGCGATCTCCCAGCGCATGGGCCTGTTCGTGGTCGGCCGGCTGGCCGACCGGCACGGCATCCGGGTGCAGCTGCGCCCCTCCGGCGAGCAGGCGGGCACCACGTCGCTGGTCATGCTGCCCGAGGCGATCACCCACGGTGGTGGCGGCGAGGAGCAGTTCGACGACGACTTCACGGTCTCCCGGATTGTTCCGGAACACCAGCAGCCCTCGTTCGAGACCCATCAGCGCACCGCCGCCGAGCTGGGTTTCGACGACAGCCGCTACGGCCGTAACGACGGCGCGGACCTGGACATGATGGGCCGCTCGCTGCTCCGCGAGGAGCGCCGGGCCGCGCTGGAGGCACAGGCGGGCGGTGAGCAGGCCGCCGACTACCAGGAGGCCGAGCGTCCGCTCTTCCGTGACGAGGCGCCGGCCGGCGGTGGCTACCAGGACTACCCGGCCCAGGCATATGCGGAAGCCGATCAACCGCTCTACGACGACCGGTCCCACGGCGGGCAGGCGTTCGGCGAGCAGGGCTTCGCGGAGACCACGGGCCAGCAGCCCTTTGTCTCCCACGAACCGGCACAGCCGGACGAATGGGCCGAACGCCCGGCATTCGAGGGCTACTTCGGGACCGAAGCGGAATCCGACCGGAATACAACTGCCGCTCCCGCTGACGCCCCCGAGCGCGTACCATTCGAGCGTCCGGGCCCCACACCGAGCGACGCCCCCTCGCTGACGGACGCCGGCCTTCCGCGCCGCGGAGGCCGCGACCAGCAGGCACCGCAGGTGCAGCAGCAGGGGAGCACGCCGGAGACCGGCCAGGACGGCTCCGACTGGCGCAGCTCCAACGACGATCGCTGGGAGAGGGCGGAGCGGCTTCGCGAGCCGAAGGCGGGCGGAGTCACCTCCTCCGGTCTCCCCCGGCGGGTGCCCAAGGCCAACCTGGTCGAAGGTGCCGCGGAGCAGACGCCGCAGGGCGGCCCCCAGGTCTCCCGCGCCCCGGAGGACGTCCGCGGCAGGCTGAGTAACCTGCGCCGCGGTGTCCAGCAGGGACGCAACGTCGGCACGGACCCCTCCGGGGTCCCCCAGAATGACCAACAGGGCTACGGCCCCGGCAGCACCTACGATCAGGAGCGTTAGTGTGAGCCCGATGAGCCAGGCGGCGCAGAATCTGAACTGGTTGATCACCAACTTCGTGGACAACACCCCCGGGGTGTCCCACACGGTCGTGGTCTCCGCGGACGGGCTGCTCCTCGCCATGTCCGAGGGTTTCCCTCGTGACAGAGCCGATCAGTTGGCGGCGGTGGCCTCCGGCCTCACCTCGCTGACCTCCGGCGCTTCCCGCATCTTCGAGGGCGGGAGCGTCAACCAGACCGTGGTGGAGATGGAGCGCGGCTTCCTCTTCATCATGTCCGTCTCGGACGGATCGTCGCTGGCCGTGCTCGCACACCCCGAGTGCGACATCGGCCTGGTCGGCTACGAGATGGCCCTGCTGGTCGACCGCGCGGGCACGGTACTGACGCCGGATCTGCGCGCCGAACTGCAGGGCAGCCTTCTCAACTAAAAGACAGGCAGTGCGTTTCCCGCCACCGCGCCTTATGGTTCGGTGGCGCGACCGGCGTCAGACAGGCAAGTTGGAGGAGGAGACGTGGCAACGCCCCCGAGCGGATACCCGTATGGTTCCGGGCAGGAGTCCGGGCCTGTGGGCGAGACCCATAACAACCGCTTCAACTTCCCGTCTGCGCCGAGCCGCCGGCCGCAGCGGCCCCCGCAGCAGCAGCCACGGCCGTACGACTCCCAGCCGTACGAGCCGTCGGTGTACGACCAGCCGCAGGCACCGCGCATCCAGCCGGTGCAGCCGCAGCGGCGCGCTCCCGAGCCCGCCCCCACGGGCGCGAACAACCCGCTCGTGCGCCCGTACGCCATGACCGGAGGCCGGACCAGGCCGCGCTACCAGCTCGCCATCGAGGCACTGGTCAGCACGACCGCCGACCCCGCGAAGATGCAGGGCCAGCTGCCGGAGCACCAGCGCATCTGCCACCTCTGCCGCGAGATCAAGTCAGTAGCCGAGATCTCCGCGCTTCTCTCCATCCCCCTCGGCGTCGCCCGGATCCTCGTCGCCGACCTGGCCGAGGCCGGACTCGTCGCCATCCATCAGCCCGGCGGGGACGAGACCGCCGGCGGACAGCCAGATGTGACACTGCTCGAAAGGGTGCTCAGTGGACTTCGCAAGCTCTAGCGGTGCAGCCCGCTCCACCACCTCCGCGAAAATCGTGGTGGCGGGCGGCTTCGGCGTGGGCAAGACCACGTTCGTCGGGGCCGTCTCAGAGATCAATCCGCTGCGTACCGAAGCCGTGATGACCTCCGCCTCGGCGGGGATCGACGACCTCACGCACGCGCCGGACAAGACGACCACGACCGTGGCGATGGACTTCGGCCGGATCACGCTGGACCAGGACCTGATCCTGTACCTCTTCGGTACGCCGGGCCAGGACCGCTTCTGGTTCATGTGGGACGACCTGGTCCGCGGCGCCATCGGCGCCGTGGTGCTGGTCGACACCCGCCGGCTCGCCGACTGCTTCCCCGCGGTCGACTACTTCGAGAACAGCGGCCTGCCGTTCGTCATCGCCCTCAACGGCTTCGACGGCCACCAGCCGTACACGCCCGACGAGGTGCGCGAGGCGCTCCAGATCGGTCCCGACGCGCCGATCATCACCACCGACGCCCGGCACCGCAGCGAGGCCAAGAGCGCGCTCATCACGCTCGTGGAGCACGCCCTGATGGCGCGGCTGCGCTAGACGGCCCACGGGACGCGTCCGGGCTCCCCGTGCCCGCACGCGCCGTACGACGAAAGGCCCCCACACCACTGCGGTGCGGGGGCCTTCGTCGTGCCCGGCCCGGGGCCCGTACGCGGCGCTGTACGGGTCCCGGGCCGGCGTGCGTGGCTCACTTGCGCGCGGGGCACTCCTTCCACGCGAAGTGGTAGACCGTGTTGATGCTGCCGTCCGTGGAGTCCATGGCCATGTAGCTGGTGGCCTTGGGGTCCGCCGACTTGGCGTCCACCCTCATCTCGGTGTTGATGTTGAAGTAGCGCTCCTCGCCGCAGGGGGCGTACACCAGCGCGTCGACGTCGGTCTCGTCCGAGGTCTGCCAGTTGGAGTCGTAGGGGCCGGTGAAGGTGTGGCTCTTACGGGCCGTCTGCTGCTGGCCCTGGAAGTAGTAGCCCGCCTGCTCCAGCCCTCTGGCCCCCCGGGCCAGGGAGGCGTAGCCGCGGTAGTCGGCGCGGGCTATCGCGTAGGTGAAGCCCTGCGGGACGTGCACGTTGAGCGCGATCTGGCAGTTCTTGCGGGAGTCGGTCGGCTTGCTGCCGGCGCCCGCCTGGGCGAGGTACTCGCTGTACGTGACGGTGAACGCGGTGTTGTCGGGGGCGATGGCCACGGCGGCGCTGCCGGGTCTGCAGCCCGATCCGTTGACCGTGGCGACGGTAATGGTGATCTTTCCGCTCGGCGGGTCGTCGCCGAAGCGGGTGGCGGTGGTGGGGGATGCCGATCCGGCGAGGAGCAACGATGCCACTGCGGCACCAGCACTGAGCGTGCTGAGCATGGGCTTTCCTTCCGGTCGTCCTAGGCCCGCGCTGCGGGAACACCAGGAGTGGATGACGAGCGCATGCCAGCACGGGGAGGGCGGCTTGCGCAGCTCTGCTCCCCAGGATTGGGGCGAACCTACGCCTTGATCCGGACGCCACATGCCAAACCGGAACACCACGTCCGAAAAGAGATGAGGCCTCATATCCCGCTGGTTCAGGGGCTTTCGGGAGGTATATCCCTCATGTGGGCACGGGGTGTGGTGCGTTGCCGGTGGCCGGGGCCGGGCACGTTGGTCGCTTCGCGGTCGGGTCGGGTGGCGCGTTGTGTGTGGCTGGGGCCGGGCACGGGGTCGCTTCGCTGCGTGGCCTTGGTGCGGGTTGCCGGTGGCTGGGGCCGTTTCGCCCAGGCGCCGTGGGTGGTGGGTCGGAGGGGACGCCCGGTACCCCGTCCTCGGCGCGGGCGCATCTGGTACGTGGGAGAGACCGGCCCGGCGTCCGCTCCGGTCCTGCGGGCGGGGCACCGGACATCCCCTCCGACCGCCGCGCGTTGGCGTCTTTCCCGCCGTACCGATCACCGTTACGGCACCGGGAGCCCGCCCCTTGGCAAGGCTCTGGCCAGCCGCGCCGGTTCCGGCTGCCGAGGAGTCGTCATCCGGCCGAGCCTGCTCCGGGCGAGGCTTGGCCGGGGCCGACGCGTGGATCGGTGAGGAACGGTGTCACCGGGTCGCGGTCGGCAACGGGCGTAGGTCGGAGGGGATGTACCGGGACCCGCCCGCAGGACCGGAGCGAACGCCGGGCGATTCTGTGCCACGTACCAGGGCCGCCCGCGCCGTGGGGGCACCTCCCGGCCGAAGGCTGGGGGAGGGTGCCGGTGCGTCCCCTCCGACCTCCGCGGCAACCACCGACCCCGCAAAGCCCCGGCCGCCACCAACCAGCCACGGCACACACGGGCCACCCCGTACAAACCCCCACGGGCCAACCGACGCCACCGAGGCCCGGCACAACGGCCCCAAAAGGGGCGCGGGGAACTGCGCGCCCAGCCACAACGCACCCGCAGACACACGCCGAAAAACGAGGGACCCCGCACCCGCGGGGTCCCTCGTCGGCGGCATCAGCGAAGCGTCACCGCTGCCAGCTGGTCGCTCCGTGGAAGCCGCTCTGCCGCTCCAGGCGGCGCCAGCGGGCGGCGGTGGCGTGGGGTCGGGCCGGGGCGGCGGTCGGCCGGTGGGCGGCGCGGGCCAGGAGGACGGCGGTCAGGGCGGCGAGTTCTTCCTCGCTGGCCTGGCCCTTCTCCACGCGGATGGAGTCGGTGCGGTGGGCAGAATTCACGGTGTGGTCTCCGTCGTCGCGGTGGGCGTAGTGCCGGGTGCGGGTGCGGGGGTGGTTACTGGGGCGGGTTGCCGTGCTTGCGGGCGGGCAGGTCCGCATGCTTGGTGCGCAGCATCTCCAGGGCGCGGATGAGCGTGTGGCGGGTTTCGGCGGGGTCGATGACGTCGTCGACCAGGCCGCGCTCGGCCGCGTAGTAGGGGTGCATCAGCTCGGACTTGTACTCCTTGACCATGCGCACCCGCATGGCCTCGGCGTCGTCCGCCTCGGCGATCTGCTTGCGGAAGATGACGTTGGCGGCGCCCTCGGCGCCCATCACGGCGATCTCATTGGTGGGCCAGGCGTAGGTCAGGTCCGCGCCGATGGACTGCGAGTCCATGACGATGTAGGCGCCGCCGTAGGCCTTGCGCAGGACCAGCGAGATCCGCGGCACGGTGGCGTTGCAGTACGCGTAGAGCAGCTTGGCGCCGTGCCGGATGATGCCGCCGTGCTCCTGGTCGACGCCGGGCAGGAAGCCGGGGACGTCCAGCAGGGTGACGATCGGGATGTTGAAGGCGTCGCACATCTGGACGAAGCGGGCGGCCTTCTCGGACGCCTCGATGTCCAGCACGCCGGCCAGCGACTGCGGCTGGTTGGCGATGATGCCGACGACGCGGCCGTCGAGCCGGGACAGCGCGCAGATGATGTTGGTCGCCCAGCGCTCGTGGACCTCCAGGAACTCGCCGTCGTCGACGATCTCCTCGATCACCTTGCGCATGTCGTACGGGCGGTTGCCGTCGGCCGGGACGAGGTCCAGCAGGGCGTCGCCGGAGCGGTCCGCGGGGTCCTCGCTGGGCACCGACGGCGGGTTCTCCCGGTTGTTCGCCGGCAGCAGCGAGAGGAGGTAGCGGACCTCTTCCAGGCAGGTGGCCTCGTCGTCGTACGCGAAGTGGGCGACGCCCGAGGTCTCGGCGTGCACGTCGGCGCCGCCCAGGCCGTTCTGGGTGATCTCCTCGCCGGTCACCGCGCGCACCACGTCGGGGCCGGTGATGAACATCTGCGAGGTCTCTCGGACCATGAACACGAAGTCCGTCAGGGCCGGGGAGTAGGCGGCGCCGCCGGCGCAGGGGCCGAGCATGACGGAGATCTGCGGGATGACGCCGGAGGCCTTGGTGTTGCGCTGGAAGATGCCGCCGTAGCCGGCGAGCGCGGAGACGCCCTCCTGGATACGGGCACCGGCGCCGTCGTTCAGCGACACCAGCGGCGCACCGGCCTGGATCGCCATGTCCATGATCTTGTGGATCTTGGTGGCGTGGGCCTCGCCCAGCGCGCCGCCGAAGATCCGGAAGTCGTGGGCATAGGTGAACACGGTCCGGCCGTGCACGGTGCCCCAGCCGGTGATCACGCCGTCGGTGTAGGGCTTCTTGGCCTCCAGGCCGAAGCCCGTCGCCCGGTGCCGCCGCAGCGGCTCGACCTCGTTGAACGAACCCTCGTCCAGCAGCAGCTCGATCCGCTCGCGCGCCGTCAGCTTGCCCTTGGCACGCTGCGCTTCGGTCGCCCGCTCGCTGGGTCCTCGCCGGACCTGCTCGCGGATGGCGTGCAGCTCGGCGACGCGCCCGCGGGCGTCGTTGGCGCCGGCGGGCAGATCTTCGACAGTGGTCATGTATCGACGGTACGTGCGCGGGGCGTCCCGCACCGATGTCGGTTTCGTACAACGTCGCATGCGATTTGGTGGGCAGGCAGTACAGAACCGTGCTGCACGGGCCCCGCGCCGCGGCGTCCGTTCGGGTGGCCGCGCCGCCCCGCGACTGTATGGGGCCGACAAAGAGGAGCCGACTGCCGTTGTCGTGACCGGTGGCCCGGCGGGGCCGCCGGGGCCGGTCAGCCCGGCCGTACCGTGCAGGTGTGGGTGGCGCAGTCGGTACCGGGGGCCAGCCGCAGCCGCAGGGCGCGGCCGGTGGCCAGCACCTCGATCGCCGGATCGTGGGCGAGCACCGTGCGCACCGGCCGTGACCAGGTGATCTCCAGCGGTTCGCCGGTGCGCTCGGGGGCGGCGAGGCACAGCCGTACCGTCGGCCGCCGCCGTCCGCGGCGCTCTCTGACCAGCACGCTCACCGGTCCGCTGCTGGTGAGCGGCCCCGCGCTGCCCGCCCGCCAGAAGTTGGCGGCCGTTACGCCGAGCGGGTCGACGGCGACCGCCTGGCGGCCGGCGTCGTTGGCGAGCACGGTCAGCCAGCGCCGGTCGGCGGCGCGGGCGGCGAGGGTGCGGGGGCCGGCGCCCGGCATGAGGAGGTAGCAGTAGCGGGCGTCGAGCGGGTCGGTGCCGTGGTCGTGCCAGAGGGTGAGGTAGCGGCGGGTGAAGGGCTCGGTGGAGGAGGTCGTGTTGATGTCGTGCCAGGAGCCGGTGCGGGCCTCGCGCAGCACGGTCAGGGGTGCGCCGCCGGGGAAGACGTAGCCGCCGTGCCCGGCGAGGTGGGCCCAGTGGGCGCGGCGGAAGGAGGTGGTCACGCCGAGCGTGCCGGGCCGGCGTACGCCGTCGACGGTGAGCGCGGCGGTGCCCCGCTCGCCCAGGCAGCGGTTGTCGACGACGGTCTCGGCCGGCACCCCGTCGCGCGAGGTGATGCCGGCGCCCAGGCAGACGAGGCAGTCGGCGAGCGCGAACCAGGATTTCCTGGCGGTGAGGGTGGAGGCCAGTCCGCGCAGGTCCTGGCCGAGGGCGGCGAACTCCCCGTCGGTGGTGCCGCCGACCCAGCGCGCGGCGGGTTTGGGCTCGCCCCAGCCGCCTCCCTCGTTGTCGGCCAGCCGCTTGGTGGACACGGTCGTCCCGGGGAGCCGGTAGGGGTCGACGGTGGGCCAGAAGGCATCGGTGTACTGGTCGCCCCCGAAGTCGGCGCCCCACCAATAGACCATGCCGGCGCCGGTGTGCCAGCCGCGCGGGTTCTCGCCGTTGCCGTTCTCGTAGTAGGTGATGCGGTCGGAGGCCATGGCCAGGCCGGCGGCCCAGCCGGGGCGGCGGTGCACGGCGCGGTCCATGGCGGGGAACAGCCGGTGGCCGACGGGTTCGGGGGCGGTGGCCGCGGGCCCGTCGGCGATCGTCCTGAGCCGGGCGAGGTCGGCGACCGTGTACTGCCGGTCGGTGAGGACCGGCAGGGTGCGGTCGCGGGCGGCCCAGCCCTTGATCATGGCGTGCCAGCGGTCCCGTTCGGCGGTGCTCGCGGCCTGGGCGAGCACCGCGATCGCGGCGATCAGCGCATGGCCGTGGTAGTGGTCGCTGCGCAGGATGTGCCGCTCGTCGCCGCGGAGGTAGCCGCGGCTGACGGCCCGGCCGTTGACGCTGTCCATCATCAGGCCGTTGTGCAGCAGCGGGGCGTAGGCGTGCTCGACGCTGTCGAGGACGATCTGCCGTGCCGGGTCGGTGACCTGCCAGGGCGAGCCGCCCAGCAGGGTGAACAGCCGGCCCAGGCCGTCCAGCAGGACGTAGCCGTAGGTGCCGGAGTAGGCGACCCAGGTGTGCTGGACGAAGGAGCCGTCGGCGTAGAGGCCGTCGCCGTGGGTGACGTAGGGGAAGACCGGTGAGAGGGCGTCGCGGGCCAGGGCGATCTTGGCGGGGGCGCGGCCGACGATGCCGCGCAGCGCGACCACCCGGCACAGGTCGACGCGGTTGGCGCCGGTGCTGGTCCCGGTGTAGTCGCCGAGCATGGCGTCGGGGACGAAGTGGTCGACAGCGGCCAGGCAGCGCTCGCGCAGGCCGTCGTCGAGGCCGCCGGGCAGCCGGTCGTCGAGGATCGCGAGGGTGTCGAGGAGGAGTCTGGGGCTGCCGATCTGCCACTCCCACCAGTTGCCGTAGCGGGCGGTGGCAGTGTTGTAGACGGTGACTTCGAGGTGGTCGAGCCCCGTGCGGACGGCCTCGGCGAGGCCGGGGTCGCCGGTGCGGCCGGTGCCGGGCTGGGCGCAGGCCTGCGCCATGGTGGCGAGCCGGCCGTAGCTCCGGGTGATCCCGGACGGCGGGTCGTAGCGGCAGTCCGGCCAGAGGGACCCGGCGGCCGGCCGCATGCCCGCCCGGAAGGCGCCGGCGAGGTCGCCGGTCTCCTTGAGGGCGGCGGCGTACGGCGGGGCGGCGGGATCGAAGCCGCTGCCGAGGGTGAGTTCGCACCAGCGGCCGCGCAGGGCGGTGAAGGCGTCCCCGGGAGGGAGGGCCGGGCCGGGGGCGGCGCCGGCGGGGCGGGCGGCGAGGCCGAGTGCGCTCGCGGTGGCGGTGGCGAGGAATCCTCGGCGTGACCAGACGGACGTGGCGGGGAAAGGCGGCACGGTCGGTCCTCTCCATGGCGTCAACTGGGGTGTGGCGCTGCGCACTTGGGAGTTCCCGATGGTCTAGCACGAGCCGCCGGAGGGCGGCAATGACCGCGCCGCAACGCCGTCGGCCACCCGCTCGGCGGAGCCCGCCCGAGGAGAGAGGTTGAATGTTGAACCAGATGGCGTTACGGTGAATCTCGTTGAAGCTTAAACCAAACCTGCGCACCCGTCCGGTGCGCCGTCTTCGAGGAGGAGCCATGGCTCTGTTCCACCGCAAGCGCACCGCCGACACCGGCGACACCACCGCCCCCGCCACCGCTGCCGTCCTCGACGCCGACCCCGCCCTCGCAGCGCTGACCGGCGACTACACCATCGACCCGGCCCACAGCAGCATCGGCTTCACGGTCCGCCACGCCATGGTCACCAACGTCCGCGGCACGTTCGGGGAGTACGAGGGCGCCCTCCACCTCGACGGCGCCGACCCGTCCCGCTCCACCGCGTCCCTCGACGTCACGATCGCCAGCATCGACACCGGGATCGCGGACCGCGACGGCCACCTGCGCAGCGCCGACTTCTTCGACGCCGAGGCCTTCCCGCTGATGACCTTCCGCAGCACCGCCGCCGAGCGCGTCGCCGGCGACCGCTACCGCATCACCGGGGACCTGACCCTCCGCGACGTCACCAAGCCGCTCACCATCGACCTGGAGTTCCACGGCGCGGCCACCGACGTCTACGGCGCCGAGCGGGTCGGCTTCGAGGGCAGCGCCGAGATCCTGCGCTCCGACTGGGGCCTGACCTGGAACGCCGCGCTGGAGACCGGCGGGGTGATGGTCAGCGACAAGGTCAAGCTCGTCTTCGACATCTCCGCCGTCAAGGCCGCCCCGCAGGCCTGACCCCGTATGCCCCGCCGTACGACCGCGGCCCCGCACGCCTCTCCCCCGAGGGCCGTGCGGGGCCGCGGTCGTGCCGCTGCCGCGGCGCTCACTCCTGCGGCTCGACCCCGGCCCGCAGCAGTCCGTAGGCGTACGCGTCGTCCAGTGCCTGCCAGGACGCGGCGATGACGTTCTCCGCGACGCCGACCGTGGACCACTCGCCCCGGCCGTCGCTGGTGGAGACCAGCACCCGGGTGATGGAGCCGGTGCCCAGGGCGCCCTCCAGGATGCGGACCTTGTAGTCGACCAGCTCCATGTGGGCCAGTTGCGGATAGATCCGCTCCAGGCCGACCCGCAGCGCCCGGTCCAGCGCGTTGACCGGGCCGTTGCCCTCGGCGGTGGTGACGATCCGCTCGCCCTTGGCCCACAGCTTCACGGTCGCCTCGTTGGCGTGCGTGCCGTCCGGGCGGTCCTCGACGATCGCCCGCCAGGACTCGACGGTGAAGTAGCGGCGCGGCCGGCCCTCGACCTCGGCGCGCAGCAGCAGCTCGAAGGAGGCGTCGGCGGCCTCGTAGGTGTAGCCCGCCAGTTCGCGTTCCTTGACCCGGTCGACGACCCGGCCGATCAGCTCGCGGTCCTCGCCGAGGTCGACGCCGAGCTCCTTGCCCTTGAGCTCGATGGACGCCCGCCCCGCCATGTCGGAGACCAGCATCCGCATGGTGTTGCCGACCTGCGCCGGGTCGATGTGCTGGTAGAGGTCCGGGTCGACCTTGATCGCGGAGGCGTGCAGGCCGGCCTTGTGGGCGAAGGCGGAGACACCGACGTAGGGCTGGTGGGTGGACGGGGTGAGGTTGACGACCTCGGCGATGGCGTGCGAGATCCGGGTCGTCTCGGCGAGCTTGCCCTCGGGCAGCACCGGGCGCCCGTACTTGAGCTCCAGGGCGGCGACGACCGGGAAGAGGTTGGAGTTGCCGACCCGCTCGCCGTAGCCGTTGGCGGTGCACTGGACGTGGGTGGCGCCGGCGTCCACCGCGGCCAGGGTGTTGGCGACCGCGCAGCCGGTGTCGTCCTGGGCGTGGATGCCCAGGCGCGCGCCGGTGTCCGCGAGGACGGTCCGGACGACGGCGGTGACCTGCGCGGGCAGCATGCCGCCGTTGGTGTCGCAGAGCACCACGACATCGGCGCCGGCCGCGCTCGCGGTGCGGACGACCTCCTTGGCGTAGACCGGGTCCAGGGCGTAGCCGTCGAAGAAGTGCTCGCAGTCGAGGAAGACCCGGCGGCCGTGGGCCCGCAGGTGGGCGACGGTGTCCCGGATCATCGCGAGGTTCTCCTCGGGCGTGGTCCGCAGCGCCAGCTCCACATGGCCCGTGTGGGACTTGGCGACCAGCGTGATGACCGGCGCCCGGGAGTCGAGGAGCGCGGCGACCTGCGGATCGTCCTCGACCCGGACGCCCGCCTTGCGGGTGGCGCCGAAGGCGACCAACTGCGCGTGCCGGAAGTCGATCTCCGCGCGGGCCCGTTCGAAGAACTCGGTGTCCCGTGGGTTGGCGCCGGGCCAGCCGCCCTCGATGAAGCCCACGCCGAACTCGTCGAGGTGCCGGGCGATGGTCAGCTTGTCGGCGACGGTGAGGTTGATGCCCTCGCGCTGCGCGCCGTCGCGGAGCGTGGTGTCGAAGACGTGGAAGTCGTCGGACACCGCGTCGGCCGGGTGGGCTTGGGGTTCGTCCGTCATGCTGGTCTGGCTCCTGTCGGGATCTCGGTCTACCGGAATAACCGGTTCCACCGTCCCTCCATGGTCCCTCGCGCTCCGCCTCCGGCGAGAGGTGGGCCGGAAACGAAAAAACCCCTCGCGGGTGCGAGAGGTCTGCGCGCGGGTCTGGGACGACGGTGGCCACGCCGTACTCGGTTCGTACGGGGCGGTCACTGCGGACCGGCGCGCCTGCTGCCAATAATCATGGCGAACGAGAGCACGGGGGCAGTCTGGCACACGACCACCGCCCGTGCCCGTAGCGTCTCAGGATGCGAGCACGCGCGCCTCGCCGCTCTCGCCCGCGTCCCGCTTGCCGACCCGGTGCAGATCGATGGACCGGGTCTCGCGCATCGTGACGTAGACGACCAGCGAGACCGCGGCGCAGCCGGCGACGTACCAGTAGTAGCCGGACTCGATGCCGCCCTCCTTGAACCACAGGGCGACGTACTCCGCGGTGCCGCCGAACAGCGCGTTGGCGATGGCGTACGGCAGGGCGACACCCAGCGCCCGGATGCCGGTCGGGAAGAGCTCGGCCTTCACACAGGCGTTGATCGAGGTGTAGCCGGTGACGACGACCAGCGCCAGCAGCGAGAGCCCGAGGGCCGGCCAGAAGCTGCCGGCGTGCTTGAGCAGCGTCATGATCGGCACGGTCAGGAAGGTCGAGCCGACCGCGAAGGTGATCAGCAGCGGACGGCGGCCGATCCGGTCGGAGAGCTTGCCCGCCAGCGGCTGCAGGCACATGAAGAGGAACAGCGCGCAGAAACTGACCAGCGAGGCGGTCGGCTTGGACAGTCCGGCGCTGCCCGAGAGGTACTTGGTGAGGTAGGTGGTGTACGTGTAGTACGCGACCGTGCCGCCCATGGTGAGCGCGATGACCAAGAACGCCTCGCGCTTGTGGGCCAGCAGCGCCTTGAGGGTGCCGCGGGCGGGGTCGGCGTGGGCGCCCTCGTCCTCGGCGTAGACCTCGGTCTCCAGCATGTTGCGGCGCAGGTAGAAGACGATCGCGGCGCCCAGCGCGCCGATGATGAACGGGATCCGCCAGGCCCAGCTGTGCAGCGCGTCCTCGGACAGGGTCCGCTGGAGCACGATCTGCAGGCCGAGGCCGAGCAGCTGGCCCGCGGTCATGGACACGTACTGGAAGCTGGAGGCGAACCCGCGCTGTCCGGGCGCGGAGGCCTCGGTGAGGTAGGTGGCGCTGGCCGCGTACTCCCCGCCGACCGAGAGCCCCTGGAGCATCCGGGCGAGGAGCAGCACGGCCACCCCGCCGTAGCCCGCGGCCCCGTAGGTGGGCGCGACGGCGATCAGGATCGCCGAGGCGGACATCAGCGTGACGGTCAGCGTGAGCGCGGCCTTGCGGCCCCTGCGGTCACCGACCCGGCCGAGCACCCAGCCGCCCACCGGTCGCATGAAGAAGCCCACGGCGAAGATCCCCATGGTGTTCATGAGGTTCGCGGTGTCGTTCCCCTTCGGGAAGAACGAATCCGCGAAATAGACCGCGAAGCTCGCATAGACGAACCAGTCGAACCACTCGACCATGTTGCCGGCCGAGCCGACCCAGATCTTCTTCCATTGCTCTCGTCCCATAGCCGCTCACGGTCGCGGACCGGCGGGTCTTCGGCAAGAGCGTGGTCGGCAACGATCGCAGGTACTTGCGTGCGTTGCGGTCACGGGACGGCCGGCGGCCGGTGCGCCGGCTCCGGTCAGGCGGTCAGGCGGTCAGGCGGTCAGCGACTCGTCCAGGAACTCCCGTATGTGGTCGCGTACGCGCTCCCGGTCCGTGCCCGGCAGGCCGACGACCAGGTGGGTGCCGAAGCCGTCGAGGAGGGCGCGGGTGCGGGTGGCGAAGCGTTCGGCGTCGACGGGGCGGAACTCGCCCTTCGAGATGCCCTCGACGAGGAGCGCCACCAGGTCGCGGTGCCAGGCGAGTTCGAGGTCGAGCTGGCGCTCGCGGGTCTCGTCGTCGGCGCTCTGGGAGCGGTTCCACACCTCCAGCCACAGCGTCCAGCGCGGGTCGCGGTGGCCTTCGGGGAGGTAGAGGTCGACCAGGGCGTCCAGCCGTTCGCGGGCGGGGACGCGGCGGGAGAGGGCGGCCCGGCGCTCGGCGCCGAGCTGCTCCTCGCTCCACTGGAGGGTCTGCAGCAGCAGCTCGTCCTTCGTACCGAAGTAGTACAGGATGTGGCCGCTGCTCATGCCGACCTCGCGGCCCAGACCGGCCATCGTCAGCCGGTCCAGGCCCTCCGCGGCGATGGTCGTCATCGCCGCGGCGAGGACCTGCTCGCGGGGCTGGCTGAGCCGGCGCCGCGGGCGGCGCACGGGACCGGGCACGGGGACCTCCGGGTCGGCTGGACGGGGCCTGCGGGTCAGGCCTTCGGCTGCTGCTGGGTGATGCAGTGGATACCGCCACCCGCTGCGAAGATCGTACGGGCGTCGACCAGGGTCACCGTCCGCCCGGGGAAGAGCCTGCGGAAGATCGCGGCCGCCTCCTCGTCACGGGGGTCGTCGAAGCCGCACAGCACCACGCCATCGTTGCAGAGGTAGTGGTTGATGTAGGAGTAGTCGACCAGTTCGCCGTCCTCCTCCACGACGGTCGGCGCGGGCACCTCGACGACCTCCAGCCGCCGGCCCCTGGCGTCGGTCGAGGACCGCAGCAGCTTGGCGATCTCGGTGCCGATCGCGTGGTCGGGGTGGCCGGGGTCGGGCTGGGTGTGGACGAGCACGGTGCCGGGGCGGGCGAAGGCGGCGACGATGTCGACATGGCCGCGGGTGCCGAACTGCCCGTAGTCGGCGGCCAGGCCGCGCGGCAGCCAGATCGCCTTGGTGGTGCCGAGGTGGGCGTGGATCTCGGCCTCGACGTCCTCCTGCGTACGGCCGGGGTTGCGGCCCGGGTCGAGCTGGACGGTCTCGGTGAGCAGGACCGTCCCCTCGCCGTCGACGTGGATGCCGCCGCCCTCGTTGACCAGGCCGGTGGCGTAGCGGCGGGCGCCGGCCAGCCCGCACACCTGCTCGGCGATCTTCTCGTCGAGGTCCCAGCGGGCCCATTCCTGGGCGCCCCAGCCGTTGAACACCCAGTCGGCCGCGGCGAGTCGGCCCGTGCCGTCGGTGAGGAAGGTGGGGCCGATGTCACGCATCCAGGCGTCGTTCAGCGGGCGCTCGACGAGGTCGATGTCCGCGCCGAGGAGCGCGCGGGCGCCCTCGGACTGGCCCGGTCCCGCGACGACGGTGACCGGCTCGAAGCGGCGCACCGCGCGCGCGACCGCGGCCCAGGCGCGGCGGGCCCCGGCCAGTGTCTCGCCGCCCTCCGCGCCGAAGGTGAAGTTGGGCCCTGGCCAGGCCATCCAGGTGCGCTCGTGGCGGGCCCACTCCGGGGGCATGCGGAAGCCGTCGGCGGCAGGGGTGTTCATGCGGGGGTCCTCACGGTTCGCGGTGGCGGTCGGTGTCACGGGGCGGGGGCGGGGCGGCGGCCGGCCGGCGCGGCGGGCCGCCGCGCCGGCCGGGGTGCTCGGGCCGGGCTGTTACAGGAAGTACAGGCGCGAGAGCGAGACGGTGTCGGCCGGCTCCGAGCGCATCGGGTCGCCGTCGAGGGTGACCAGGCCGCTGCGCCCGTCGACCTGCACCTGTCCGATACGGGAGTTGTGGACGAGGTCGCCGGGGCCGATGCCGCGGGTGCCGCGGACGGCGACCCGGCGGCGGCGGGTGGGCAGCCCGTCACCGCCCTGTTCGGCCGCCGCGCGGGCGACGAAGGCGACGGAGATCTCCGCGGGGGTCGCCCCGTGCGCACCGAACTGCGGGCCGAGCACCAGGGGTTCGCAGGTGTCGGTGGCGGCGTTGGGGTCGCCGGTGACGCCGTAGGCGGGGAAGCCGGACTTCAGCACCAGCTGCGGCTTGGCGCCGAAGAACTGCGGCTTCCACAGCACGATGTCGGCCATCTTGCCGACCTCGATCGACCCGATCTCGTGCGAAAGGCCGTGCGCGATGGCGGGGTTGAGGGTCAGCTTGGCGACGTAGCGCAGCACCCGGGCATTGTCGTCGTGCGGGCCGTCGCCCTCCAGCGGGCCGAGTTCGGCCTTCATCTTGCCCGCCATCGCGAAGGTGCGGCGGACGGTCTCGCCCGCGCGGCCCATGCCCTGGGCGTCGGAGGAGGTGATGCCGATCGCCCCGAGGTCGTGCAGCACGTCCTCGGCGCCCATCGTGCCGGCCCGGATGCGGTCGCGGGCCATCGCGGCGTCGCCCGGCAGATCGGTCTTCAGGTCGTGGACCGAGACGATCATGCCGTAGTGCTCGGCGACCGCGTCCCGCCCGAAGGGGAGGGTGGGGTTGGTGGAGGAGCCGATGACGTTGGGGACCCCGGCCATCTTCAGGACGTTGGGGACATGGCCGCCGCCGCAGCCCTCGATGTGGAAGGCGTGGATGGTCCGGCCGTCCAGCACCCGCAGGGTGTCCTCGACGGTGAGGCATTCGTTGAGGCCGTCGCTGTGCAGGGCGACCTGGACGTCGTGGTCCTCGGCGACCCGCAGCGCGGTGTCCAGGGCCCGGGCGTGCGCGCCCATGTCCTCGTGCACCTTGAAGCCGCAGGCGCCGCCCTCGGCGAGCGCCTCGACGAGCGGGGCGTCGCCCGACGAGGAGCCGCGGCCCAGGAAGCCGATGTTCACCGGCCAGGCGTCGAACGCGCCGAAGGCGTGCCCCAGCGCCCAGGGGGAGTTGACGCCGACGCCCCAGACCGGCCCGAACTCCTGGCCGATGATCGTGGTCACACCGGAGGCCAGCGAGGCCTCCATGACGCGGGGCGAGAGCAGATGGACATGGGTGTCGACGGCGCCCGCGGTGGCGATCATGCCCTCGCCGGAGACGATCGAGGTGCCGGTGCCGACGACGACCTCGACGCCGTCGAGGGTGTCGGGGTTGCCTGCCCGCCCTATGGCGTGGATACGGCCCTCACGGATGCCGATCGACACCTTGCGGATGCCCTGGACGGCGTCGATGACCAGCACATTGCTGATCACCACGTCGCAGGTCTCGCGGACCGAAGCGGCCTTGAGGTGCAGCCCGTCCCTGGCGGTCTTGCCGAAGCCGGCCAGGAACTCGTCGCCGGGCCGCTGGGAATCGGACTCGACGCGGACGACCAGGCCCGAGTCGCCGAGGACGACCCGGTCGCCGGCCCGCGGGCCGTGCACCGACGCGTACTCGTGGGGGTCGATGGTCCCGGTCATGCCTGCTCCTCCGCTCCCAGGTAGCCGCAGGCGGCGGCCCGCCGCAGCGCTTCCGTCTTCGCGCCCGGCGCGTCCAGCGGGCCGTCCACCAGACCGGCGAAGCCGATCGCGATCCGGTCACCGCCGATCGGGACCAGGCCCACCTCCTCGGCGCCGCCGGGGTCGAACCGCACCGACGAGCCGGCCGGGACGCACAGCCGCATGCCGTAGGCGGCGGCCCGGTCGAAGTCCAGCCGGGGGTTGGCCTCGAAGAAGTGGAAGTGCGAGGTGACGCTGACCGGCACCGTCGCGGTGTTGCGCACGGTCAGGCGGACCGCGGGCACGGGTTCCTGGCCGGCCGGTCCGGGGAGCACCGCCCCGGGCGCGGGTGCCCGGTCGCTCCCGGCGGCCGGGGAGCCGGCGCCGATCGGGTCGGTGACCACCGCGAGCCGGGAGCCGTCGTCGAAGACGGCCTCCACATGCACCTCGGTGACGACATCGGCCACGCCCGGCAGCACGTCGTCCGGGCCGAGCACGCCGCGCGCCGCCTCGATGGCCTGAGCGAGGCGGCGCCCGTCCCGCGCCGCCTCGCAGACTGTGTCCGCGATCAACGCGGTCGCCTCGGGCACGTTCAGCTTCAGTCCGCGGGCCCGGCGCGTCCGCGCCAGTTCGGCCGCGCCGAACAGCAGCAGCCGGTCGCGTTCTGTCGGGGTCAACCGCATCCCGTCACTCCTCCCGATCGATTAGAGCGACACTCTAACCACGAAATCGGCCGGGACGAAAGCATTGACCGAGAGCACAGGGATGAGCGACATTGAGCGCTGCTCTAAAAGATGCGGCGGATAGAGCGCCGCTCTACATGATCTCGACAGCGTGAACAGCGCCCGGCGCGCACCGCCCCCGTACGGAACACGGCCCCCGGAGCGCTGCTCACCCACTGTTGTCCGGCCTCTCAGGGGAGCCCTCATGCCGATCGAACAACGCGGAGTCGACACCATCCCGGACGAGGAACGCACCAGCGGCCCTCGCGACCTGATCTCGATCCTGCTCGGGTCGAACCTCGCCCTCGGCGTGGTGATCTTCGGCTGGCTCCCGGTCTCCTTCGGGCTCGGCTTCTGGCCCTCGGTGACCTCCCTGGTGGCCGGCACCGTCGTCGGCACCCTGCTGACCGCCCCGCTCGCGCTGGTCTCGCTGCGCAGCGCCACCAACCTGTCCACCAGCAGCGGCGCCCACTTCGGCGTGCGCGGCCGGCTGATCGGCTCGGTCATCGGCCTGCTGCTGTCGCTGGGCTACACCGCGCTGACGCTGTGGGTCGGCGGCGACGCGGTCGTCGGCTGCCTGCACCGCCTGACCGGGCTGCCGTCGAGCGGCACGACCTACGCGCTGGTCTACGCCCTCCTGGCGGGCGCCACCGCGGTCGGCGCGGTCTACGGCTACCGGGTGCTGCTGCGGCTGAGCAAGGTGCTCGCCGTCGGACTGACCGTCCTGCTGGCCGTCGGCGTCGTGGCGTACGCGGGCACCTTCACCACCGCGGCGCCGCACGCCGGCGGCTATCTGCTCGGCGGCTTCTGGCAGACCTGGCTGCTGGCCGCCGTCTCCGCCGGGCTCAGCGGCCCCATCGCGTTCATCACCCTGCTCGGCGACTACAGCCGCTACATCTCCCCGCACCGGCACAGCCCGCGCAAGGTCTTCGGCGCCACCTGTCTGGGCCTGCTGGTCGGCCTCCTGGTGCCCCAGCTCTTCGGTACGTTCACGGCGCTCGCCGTCGGCGCGGGCGAGGACTACGCGGGGCCGCTGGTGGCCGGCGCCCCGTTCTGGTACCTGGCGCTGCTGTTGCTCAACGCCTCGGCCGGCTCGGTCGGCAACTCCGGCCTGATGCTCTACAGCATGGGCCTCGACCTGGACGCGATCCTGCCGCGCGCCAGCCGCACCCAGGCCACCTACGTCGTCGCCGCGCTCTCCACCGCGCTGGTGTACGCCGGCCACTTCCTGTGGGCCGCCCAGGACGCGATGACCTCCTTCGTCCTGCTGATGACGGCCGTGGGCACCCCCTGGGCGGTGATCACCGTGATCGGCTTCGTCCGCTGCCGCGGCGCCTACGACCCGGAGTCCCTGCAGGTCTACAACCGCGGCACCCGTGGCGGCGCGTACTGGTACCGGGCGGGCTGGAACGTCCGGGCCACCGCCGCCTGGGCGCTGGGCTCGGCGGTCGGCCTGCTGGGCGTGGACACGCCCTTCTACCAGGGGCCGCTGCTCCCCGTGACCGGCGGTATCGACATCAGCTTCCTGCTCGCGGCGGCCGTGGGCGGCCTCGTCCACCTCGCCCTCTCCGCCCGGGACCCGCGCCCGGTCGCGGCGCTGCGCGCGGTGCCGCCCGCCCCCGACGCCCCTGCCCCGGCGAAGGCCCCCGCGGAGGCCGGCTGAACCGGCCGGGACACGACCGAGGCCGCCCCCGACGCGACGTCGGGGGCGGCCTCGGTCCGTCCGGGAGCGGCCTCGGCCGGCTGCCCGGAAACCCGGATCAGCCCAGCGGGTGCATCCAGCCGTGCTTGTCGTCGGCGATGCCGCGCTGGACGTCGAGGAGCGCGTCCCGCAGCTTCAGCGTGACCTTGCCGGGCTCGCCGCCGGACTGGACCCACTCGCCGCCCGCGCTCTTGACCGTGCCGACCGGGGTGATCACGGCGGCCGTACCGCAGGCGAAGACCTCGGTGAGCGTGCCGTTCTCGGTGTCGGCCCGCCACTGGTCGATGGAGACCCGGGCCTCCTCCGACGCGTAGCCCAGGTCGCGGGCGACGGACAGCAGGGAATCACGGGTGACGCCGGCGAGGAGCGAGCCGGTCAACGTGGGGGTGACGATCTTGTCGCCGTACACGAAGTACAGGTTCATGCCGCCGAGCTCCTCGACCCACTTGTGCTCCACGGCGTCGAGGTAGGCGACCTGGTCACAGCCGTGCGCGGCGGCCTCCGCCTGCGCGAGCAGCGACGCGGCGTAGTTGCCGCCGGTCTTGGCGTCGCCCATGCCGCCGGGGACGGCGCGCACCCGGTCCTCGGACAGCCAGATGGAGACGGGCTTGACGCCACCGGCGAAGTACGCGCCGGCGGGCGAGGCGATGACCACGAAGAGGTACTCGTTGGCGGGCTTCACGCCCAGGCCGACCTCGGTCGCGATCATGAAGGGGCGCAGGTAGAGCGACTCCTCGCCGCCGTGCGCCGGCACCCAGCCCTTGTCCTGCTGGACGAGCAGGTCACAGGCCTCGATGAAGGTCTCGACGGGCAGCTCCGGCATGGCCAGCCGGCGCGCGGAGGCCTGGAAGCGCCGGGCGTTGGCGTCGGGGCGGAACGTGGCGACGGAGCCGTCGGGCTGCCGGTAGGCCTTGAGGCCCTCGAAGATCTCCTGCGCGTAGTGCAGGACGTTGGTCGCCGGGTCGAGGGAGAGCGGCCCGTACGGCACCAGCTGCCCGTCGTGCCAGCCGCGGCCCTCGGTCCACTTGATCGTCACCATGTGGTCGGTGAAGTGGCGGCCGAAGCCGGGGGCGGCCAGGATCTGCGCCCGCTCCGCGTCGGAGAGCGGGTGCGAGGAGGGCTTGAGCTCGATCGTGGGCGTCGTCATGAATGCCTGTCCTTCACTGCGTGTTCCGATCCCTGCAGGTACCTCCCAGCATGAGCTGGAGGAGCGTCACCGGCCCAGCCCTCCGGCCGGGGGTCAGGGGGGCGGCCCCCACCATGCGGCACCGGTGCGGTGTGTGCGGCGGCCGCGCACGACTTCTTGAACGTACCGGTCGTTACTTGGACGTCCGAGTTTCCTCGCGGGCGGCGCTGCCACGTCCGATTATCGCCCCCGGGTATCGGCCACCGGAACCGAGGGCCCGTTCCGGGTCCGATGGTCGCATCCCGCGGGCGGCGGACCCGGGGGATGCGCGACGCGGACAGCGCCGGGCCCGTGACGGGCCCGGCGCTGTCCGTGTGCGGGTGTGCGCTGCGGGCCTCAGCCCGCTACGCGTGCGGCGAGGGCGTCGCCGATCTCGTCCGTGCTGCGCGCCGAGCCCTCCCGGGCCTCCAGGTCGGCGGCCACGGCCTCCTCGATCCGGGCGGCCTGCGGCGCGTAGCCGAGGTGACGGAGGAGCAGGGCCACGGAGAGGATCGTCGCCGTGGGGTCGGCCTTGCCGGTGCCGGCGATGTCCGGTGCGGAGCCGTGCACCGGCTCGAACATCGAGGGGAACTCACCGGTCGGGTTGATGTTCCCGGAGGCGGCGAGGCCGATGCCGCCGGTGACGGCCGCGGCGAGGTCGGTGAGGATGTCGCCGAAGAGGTTGTCGGTGACGATCACGTCGAACCGCTCGGGCTGGGTGACGAAGAAGATCGTCGCGGCGTCGACGTGCAGGTAGTCGGTGGTGACCTCGGGGTACTCCTGGCCGACCTTGTCGAAGATGTTCTTCCACATGTGGCCCGCGTACACCAGGACGTTGTTCTTGTGCACCAGCGTCAGCTTCTTGCGCGGGCGGGCGTTGGCCCGCTCGTAGGCGTCGCGGACCACGCGCTCGACGCCGTAGGCGGTGTTGAGGCTGACCTCGGTGGCGACCTCGGCGGGGGTGCCGGTGCGCAGGCTGCCGCCGTTGCCGGTGTACGGGCCCTCGGTGCCCTCGCGGACCACCACGAAGTCGATGTCGGGGCGGCCGGCGAGCGGCGTGGCGGTGTTCGGGAAGAGCTTCGACGGGCGCAGGTTCACGAAGTGGTCGAAGGCGAAGCGGAGCTTGAGCAGCAGACCGCGCTCCAGCACCCCGGAGGGCACGGACGGGTCGCCGATCGCGCCGAGCAGGATCGCGTCGTGCTGCTTGAGCGACTCCAACTCCTCGTCGGGCAGGGTCTCACCGGTCGCATGCCATCGCCGGGCGCCGAGGTCGTACTCCTGGGTTTCCAGCTTGACGTCCTGCGGGAGGACCGCGGTCAGGACCTTCAGGCCCTGGGCCACGACCTCCTGGCCGATACCGTCACCGGGGATCACTGCGAGGCGAATGCTGCGAGACATGCTGCGGACCCTACTCTCCGTCCCATGGATTGACACGTAACGTCCGCCATACGGACAGGTGGGGAGCCGGTCAGCCGCCGTTCACCCGCTGTCCCCGTCGCGGTCGGTTCGCCCTGCCACCTTCGGCGCCATGACTGGAAACACCCGGGGGACCCACCCGCCCTCGCACACCCCGCGCGTCGGCATTCCGGAGCAGCTGGCGGCCCGGATGAGCATGCCCGAGCAGCACGACTACCTCCGTACGAAGCTGAGCCGCCGCGGTCTGCTGCGCACCTCGGCCGCGACCGCCGGAGTCGTCGCGGGCTCCGGTCTGCTGGCCGGTTCGGCCCAGGCCTCCCCCACCCTGCCGGCCTCCCCCGCCGCCGTCGGCGTCGACGGTGCGCTGGTCGCCCCGTTCGGCCGCCACCTGGCCTTCGGCGCCGACCCCAGGAGCCAGATGCGGGTGAGCTGGCAGGTGCCGTTCACGGTCGGGCGGCCGTATCTGCGGGTGGGGACCGAGCCGTGGGACCTGGGGCGCAGGATCGAGGCCGAGGTGCGCGATCTGCACACCCCCGCGCTGTCCGCCGCGCTGCCCGCCGTGCAGCAGTACTACCTGCACGCCGCGCTGGACGGGCTGCGCCCGGGAACGACGTACTACTACGGTGTGGGCCACGACGGCTTCGACCCCGCCGACCCGCGCCACTTCTCCACCATCGGCACCTTCCGCACCGCCCCGGCCCGGCCCGAGAGGTTCGTCTTCACCGCCTTCGGCGACCAGGGCGTGAGCTACCACGCCCTCGCCAACGACCAGTTGATCCTGGGTCAGAACCCGTCCTTCCACCTGCACGCCGGCGACATCTGCTACGCGGACACCGACGGCGACGGCTCCGAGCACGACGCCTACGACGCCCGGGTGTGGGACCAGTTCCTCGCGCAGACCGAGTCGGTGGCCAAGTCCGTGCCGTGGATGGTGACCACCGGCAACCACGACATGGAGGCCTGGTACTCCCCCCACGGCTACGGCGGCCAGCAGGCCCGCTGGACGCTGCCCGGCAACGGCCCGGACGCCGAGAACGCCCCCGGCGTCTACTCCTTCACCTACGGCAACACCGCGGTCGTCGCCCTGGACGCCAACGACGTGTCGTACGAGATCCCCGCCAACCAGGGCTACACCGGCGGCAAGCAGACCCGCTGGCTGGATCGCAGGCTGGCCGAACTGCGGGCCAGCGACGGCATCGACTTCATCGTGGTGTTCTTCCACCACTGCGCCTTCTCCACCACCAACTCGCACGCCTCCGACGGCGGGGTGCGCGACGCCTGGCTGCCGCTGTTCGACAAGCACCAGGTGGACCTGGTCATCAACGGCCACAACCACATCTACGAGCGGACCGACGCCCTCAAGGGCGGCCGCGTCACCAAGAAGATGCCGATCGGGGAGAGCGTCGACACCGCCCGCGAGGGTCTGGTGTACGTGACCGCGGGCGGCGCGGGCCGGGCCCTGTACGACTTCCCCGTGCCGGACAGCTACGAGGGCCACGTCAAGGACGTCGACCACGTCGACACCTACCACTGGGCCAAGGGCCAGGTGAAGAACAAGGACACCGTGGAGTGGTCCCGGGTCCGCTACACCGGCTTCTCCTTCATCGCCGTGGAGGTCTCGCCGGGCCACCGCCCGCGGATGAAGGTCACCGCCCTCGCCGAGTCCGGCGAGCGCATCGACCACTTCGAGGTGACCCGCCCGCCCGCGCGGTGAGCAGCGGCCACCTCTAGGGGCGCCCGCATCCGGGCGCCCCTAGAGGCTCGGACCGCTCAGGAGAGGAAGAGCCACCGGGCCACGGACAGCCGGATGCGCCAGCAGCACCGGCAGGGCATCGACGCCGACCGCGTCAGCACCGACCCGCCTCGCGCGCGCATCGGCTCAGTGCCCGGTGGAGCCGCCGTTGTCACGGCGGTCGAGGGCGCGCTGGAGGGCGGCCGCGGCATTCCTGCGGTCGGCGTCGCTGGTCGTACGGGCGGAGTGACGGGTCCTGCGGACGGCAGTCTCGGCCATGATTCACGTCTCCTATGCCAGTGCCCCGAGAAGAAATGGGATGCGTCGATCCAGAAGCGGCCGGAAAACGCGGGGGCCTCGGCACGGCAGGGGTCACCTGCGCTTGCGCACCGGGCCACATCCGCAATCGCTCGATGGAGCGTTACGTTCGGCTCCTACAACGCTAGGACAGCTCGGCCGTGATGTCTGCACAATTACTTGGGCTTCCTACTATCTGAGACGGCGGGCGGGTGCCCGCACTGGTGATCCGGGAACATTCGCTGGTCACAGCCATGGGGGGGCGCTCCCTGGCGCGGCGGAGCCAGGGAACTCCCCGAGGGCCTGCACGCCAAGATCATCGAAGCGTCCGTCGCACCGAAGGGTCCGTCGAGGGGTCGCCCACCGGACGCTCTCCGGTCCGCCGCGCTCCGCCCGACCCCATGCCGACGGCCCGGCGCCCCCGGGGAGAGGGGAGCCGGGCCGTCGGCGTTGCGCGGGCGTCAGCCCATGTGCGGGTAGCGGTAGTCCGTCGGCGGGACCAGGGTCTCCTTGATGGAGCGGGTGGAGGTCCAGCGCATCAGGTTCTGCTTGGCGCCGGCCTTGTCGTTGGTGCCGGACGCGCGGCCGCCGCCGAAGGGCTGCTGGCCGACGACGGCACCGGTCGGCTTGTCGTTGATGTAGAAGTTGCCGGCCGCGAAGCGCAGCAGCTCGCAGGTGCGGGCGGCCTCGGCGCGGTCCTGGGCGATGACGCAACCGGTCAGGCCGTACGCCGAGGCGGACTCCATCTGGGTGAGCATCGCGTCGTAGTCGGCGTCGTCGTAGACGTAGACGCCGAGGATCGGGCCGAAGTACTCGTCCTTGAAGATCTCGTTCTCCGGGTCGGTGGAGACCAGGACCGTCGGGCGGACGAAGTAGCCCTCGCTGTCGTCGTAGGTGCCGCCGGCCACGACCTCGATGGTCGGGTCGGCCTTGGCGCGGTCGATCGCCGCCTTGTTCTTGGCGAAGGAGCGCTCGTCGATGACGGCGGACATGAAGTTCGACAGGTCCGAGACGTCGCCCATGGACAGGGCGTCGACCTCGGCCGCGAACTCCTCCTTGAGGCCGTTGTTCCACAGCGAGGCCGGGACGTAGGCGCGGGAGGCGGCGGAGCACTTCTGGCCCTGGAACTCGAAGGCGCCACGGGTCATGGCGGTCTTCAGCACGGCGCGGTCGGCCGAGGGGTGGGCGACGATGAAGTCCTTGCCGCCGGTCTCGCCGACGAGCCGCGGGTAGGTCTTGTAGTTCTCGATGTTGTTGCCGACCGTCTTCCACAGGTACTGGAAGGTCTTGGTCGAACCGGTGAAGTGGATGCCCGCGAGGTCCGGGTGGGTCAGCGCCACCTCGGAGACGTCCTTGCCGTCGCCGGTGACGAGGTTGATGACGCCCTTGGGCAGCCCGGCCTCCTCCAGCAGCTGCATCAGCAGCACGGCGGCGTAGGTCTGCGTCGGGGACGGCTTCCAGACCACCACGTTGCCCATGAGGGCGGGCGCGGTCGGGAGGTTGCCGGCGATCGCGGTGAAGTTGAAGGGCGTGATCGCGTAGACGAAGCCTTCGAGGGGGCGGTGGTCCGAGCGGTTCCAGACACCGGGGGAGTTCGCCGGGGGCTGCTCGGCGAGGATCTGGCGCGCGAAGTGCACATTGAAGCGCCAGAAGTCGATGAGCTCACAGGGGGTGTCGATCTCGGCCTGCTGGGCGGTCTTGGACTGGCCGAGCATGGTGGCGGCGGCCATCGTCTCGCGCCAGGGGCCGGAGAGCAGGTCGGCGGCCTTGAGGATGATCGCGGCGCGGTCGTCGAAGGACAGCGCGCGCCAGGCCGGGGCGGCGGCCAGCGCGGCGTCGACCGCGTCCTGGCCGTCCTTGACGGTGGCGTTGGCGTACGTACCGAGCCGGGAGGCGTGGTGGTGCGGCTGGACGACGTCGAAACGCTCGCCGCCGCCCATCCGACGCTCGCCGCCGATGGTCATCGGCAGCTCGATCGGGTTGTCGGCCAGCTCCTTGAGCTTGGCCTCCAGACGGGAACGCTCCGGGCTGCCGGGGGCGTAGGTGTGGACCGGCTCGTTCACCGGCACGGGGACCTGGGTCACAGCGTCCATAGCGGCCGTGTCTCCTTCGATTTCGCTCGTCGGTTTTCGTACGTCGGTGGTGCGGCCGCGGCCGCTTCGGGTGGGCTGCCGCGGGCGGTGCCGTCCGGGACGCGCCCCGGGCTTCCAGCATCCACCCGCGCCCGCCCCCGCGGGGCGGTCAGCCGCGGGTCGCCAGCGACCTCAGGAAGAACCCGAGGTTCGCGGGGCGCTCGGCGAGCCTGCGCATGAAGTACCCGTACCAGTCGGTGCCATAGGGGATGTACACCCGCATACGGTGCCCGTTGGCGACCAGCCGCTGCTGTTCCGCCTCGCGGATGCCGTACAGCATCTGGAATTCGTAGTCGGCCGGCTTGCGTCCGTTGCGGTGTGCCAGCTCCTGGCCGATGGCCACCATCCTCGGGTCGTGCGACCCGATCATGGGGTAGCCCTCTCCGGCCATCAGGATCTTCAGGCAGCGCACATACGCCTTGTCGACCTCCCGCTTGTCCTGGAAGGCGACGGTCGCGGGCTCCTTGTACGCGCCCTTGACCAGCCGCACCCGGGAGCCTTCCCCGGCGAGCGCGCGGCAGTCGTCCTCGGTGCGGAAGAGGTAGGACTGCAGCACCGCGCCGGTCTGGGGAAAGCGTTCCCGCAGGTCGGCGAGGATGGCGAGGGTGGAGTCGACCGTGGTGTGGTCCTCCATGTCGAGGGTCACGGTCGTCCCGGCCTCGGCGGCGGCCTCGACGACGGGAGTGACGTTCTTCAGCGCCAGCTCGTGGCCGCCGGGCAGGGCCTGCCCGAAAGCGGACAGCTTGACCGACATCTCGGCCTTGACGCCGAGTCCGTGCTCCTTGAGGGCCGCGGCCAGCTGCAGGTAGGCGTCGCGGTTGCGCAGCGCCTCGGCCGGGTCGGTGATGTCCTCGCCCAAGTGGTCGAGGGTGACCTCCAGGCCACGGGCGGCCAGGGACCGCACGGCCGCCATGGACTCGTCCAGTCGCTCGCCGGCGACGAACCGGTCCACCACGGGGCGGGTGACCGGCGCGGCCGCGACGATGCGGCGGATGCTGTCGCTGCGCGCTGCGGCGAGGAGCACGGGACCCAGCATGGGCACCTCCACGATTCAGGGTGACAAGTACCGGCGGACGCCGGACGGGACGAACGCGTCGGCAAGATTGAGCCACCTGAAATTTAAGGATCGCGCCACTTCCCGGCCATCGACAGCTGTCACGCCTTCGTGGTCGGGATCTCAGACAGATGTATGAGAATGGAGGGGTGCGGGCCGGGTCAGCGGTGACAGCGGGGTGAAAGGTGCCCCAGGGGCCGGAGGTGCCGGCACCGCGGTGCCGGCGGGGCCGGTGGGGTGACGACAGGAGAGGAGCCGGGCGGCCGATGCGGGGCGATTACCAGCAGCTCGTGGACGAGATCTCGGCGGCGCTCGGCGCCCCGGCGACGCTGGAGGACCGCGATTTCGGACTGATTGCGTTCGGCGCGCACGAGGGCGACGACGACGAGGTCATGGACCCCGTGCGGACCCGCTCGATCCTCCAGCGCCGTTCGTCGGCGGCGGTACGGGCCTGGTTCGAGGCGTTCGGGATCGCCCGTGCCACCACGGCGCTGCGCATTCCGCCGGACCCGGCGGCCGGTGTCTTCAAGGGGCGGATCTGCCTGCCCGTACGCCATCGGGGCATCGCCCACGGCTATGTCTGGCTGCTGGACGACGGGCATCTGACCGATCTCGAACTGGGCGGCCGCGGCGCGCCGCCCGACCCGCGGATCGCCCAGGCGATGGAGACCGCGGCCCGGATCGGGGCGCTGCTGGCCGACGAGGCCCGCGCCGGGTCCGAACTCGGCGACCTGCTGCGGGAGTTGCTGGCCGCGCAGCCCACCGGGCGGCAGGCCGCCGCGGTCGCGCTGCGCGAGGCGCTGCAGGACAGTCTGCGCTTCACCCCGGGCGTCCCGCTCGCCTTGGTCGCGGTGCTGCCCTGGGACACCTCGGACACCGATGTGGCCCCCCTGCCCAGCCTGCCGGGCCTGCTGGCGGCGTGCACCCTGCCGGTGGGCGGTCCCGCGGCGCCGGCCGAGGGCGCGGACGAGGCGGATGCCGCCGCGCCGTCCGGCAAGGGGCCCGCCGGCCGCACCGCGCCAGGCGCCCGGCCGCCGTCCGCGGCCGCCGCGCCCGTCCTGGCCGCGCTGGTGCGGCTGCGTTCGGCCGGCGCGCTCGCTCCGGCCCATACCGTGGCCGAGCATCTGCTGCGCTCCCCGCGCGCGGGCGGCGTCCCGGCCGAGGGGCGGGCGGGGCGCGGCAGGGAGCGCAACGGCGGACCCGCCGGACACCCCGTGCCGCCCCGGCCGGGCGCCGCCGGAATCGGCCCCGCCGCCATCGAGTTGACCGACCTCCCGGCCACCTGGCGCGAGGCGCTGGACGCGGCCCGCGCGGCCCGCGCCGAGCCCCGCCTCGGCCCGGTCACCCAGTGGGACGCCCTCGGCCCGTACCGCATGCTGACCGCGCTGCCGGACACCGCACCCGACCCGGCCATCGCCCCGCTGCTGGCCCCCGCACACGCCGAACTCGCGCGCACCGCCGAGGTGTTCCTCGACTGCGCGGGCCAGGCGAGCCGCACCGCGCAGGCCCTGGGCATCCACCGCCAGACGCTCTACTACCGCCTGGGCCGGGTGGAGAAGCTCACCGGCCTCGACCTGGACGACGGCGAGCACCGGCTGCTGCTGCACATGGCCCTCAAGGCGGCACGGTTGTGAGCCGCACCGGGGCCGCGGGGGTGCCCGGCACCCCGCACCGCGCCGCCCCGGCCGTGGTCACCCCGCCGGCCCGCCACCGGCGGGCGGCTGCGCGTCAGCCGCATTCCCCCGCCTCAGCCGCACTGCCAGGTGAACATGGCGCGGTCGAAGCGGCGTTCGGCCAGGTCCTCGGGGCGTATGAGCCAGTAGAGGACGCCGCAGTCGCCCCACATCATGTCGGCGTCGTCGTCGCTGTCGAACTGGGCGAGCAGCACCCAGCCGAGTGCCTCCTTTCCGATACGGGGGTCGTCCCACGGCGGAGAGCCCAGGGCACCGCGGGCGACCTCGGTCTCCACGTCGCCCTGCACGGGGTGCGCATGACCGCCGATGCGGTGCTCCGTGCCCCCGGAGTGGTCCCACAGGGCTTCCTCGAAGGCGTCGCCGCACACCGGGTGGTCCTCGGGCATCGGCGCGAACTCGTGACGGACCACCGGGTGCCGCCCGTAGGGCGCCGTCGTCTCCACGCGCGACGTCAGCGGCACCCCGGGATACGGCCGGATGCCCTCCGGGGCCGCCCGTTCCGCGACGGGGACGCCCGCGGGAACGTACAGCACCCGTGCCCCCGCCCAGCTGTCGGGCTCGTCGGGGGCGACCACCGCCCAGCCGTCGTCCACCTGCCCGTCGAAGTGGAAGAAGGCCAGGGTTCCCTCCGTCGGCAGGGCGATGTCGAGGGCGGCGGAGGGGAGCGCGGCGCAGTCGAGCGCCGCCACGAAGGAGAGCGGGCCCTGCCCTTCCCATACGGGCCACTCCTCGGCCTCCGGCAGCTCCGGCAGACCTCCGAGCCGCCCGGCGACCGGATCGGTGTCCGTGGCCTTCTCCAGGCGCAGGCCCTGCCGCAGCAGGCCGATCCACCGTTCGGCGGTCTCGGGCGGAAGGTGCTCATATGCGAGTGCGTGCAGGACGTCGGCGGTGCTCTGATGCATGGCACGCATGATGCACCCACCCACTGACAACGGGCCGTTCACCAGCGGCGGTTCAGGGGGTGAGCGGTTCCGGGAGCCGAACGGTTCAGGGGACCGGGCGGAGGCGGGGCCGAGCGGAGGCGGGGCCGGGCGGAGGCGGGCGGAGGCGGAGGCGGGCCTCGCCGCCCGGGTCACTTCTTTCCCAGCACCTCGCCCGCGGTGACCCGGCGCAGTGCGGCCGCCAGGTCCCGCCCGGAGGGCATGGCGTCCGGCGTGAGCAGGGACTGGACCATCAGGCCGGTGAGCAGGGCCTGGTAGAAGGAGCCCACGACCCGCGCCGCCTCCGGGTCGACCTCGGTGTCCGGCACCCCTTCGAAGACCGCGACGAGCCCCTCGCCGCCCTCCGGGAGCACCTCGCCGATCGCCTCGCGCAGTGCCGCGTCGCGCGGCAGCAGCCCCAGCACCTCCACCTGCGCGGCGATGAACTCCCGTTCCGTGGCGATCCGTTCCAGGACCGCGTCCCAGACCGCGGCGAACCGCTCCAGCGGCTCCGTGTCCCCCGCCTCCGCCCCGCCGCTGCCGGCCGGCACCTGGGCCACACCGGCGCCCCACTCCTCGGTGGACGCGATGATCGCCTGGCGCATCAGGGCGTCCTTGGAGCCGTAGTGGTATCCGATGGAGGCGAGGTTGGCACCGGATGCGGCCACGATGTCGCGGGCGGTGGTGCGCGCATACCCCTTCTCCAGGAGGCAGCGCTTGGCGCCCTCCAGAAGGTCTTCACGGTGTCCCATGGAGGCAGCCTATCTCTGCGCATACGCTCGTACCAGACGTCCGTATTAAACGCCCGTACACCCTCCGCCCGACGGCCCCCACCGGCCTCCGCACGCCCTCCCCGCACGCCCTACCCGGACGGCGGCATCCCGCCGGTCCCGGATGTCCCGCCGGGGCGCGGGGTCCCCCCGGTACCCGGATCCGCCGCCCCGCCCCCGGGCTCCCCGCCGGGGCCGGGCTCCCCGCCGGAGTCCGGCGCCTCGCCGCGCCCCTCCCCCGGCCCCGGCGTCCCCGGAAGGCCGTACGCACTCGGCCGCGCCATCCCGTAGTGGCGGTAGAGCTCCTCCTCCTCGGAAGGGTCGAGGTGCCCGTCGGCGTCGATCCGCGGCGCGGTCCTGACGGCCTCCTTGTCGTGCGGAACATGCAGCCGGTCGCCGCTCCTGCGGGCCCCGGCCAGCGGGATGAACGTCTCCTTCATGCCGAAGAGCCCGGTGCGCACCGTGATCCACTCGGGGTCGTTGGTGGCGTCGTCCCGGTAGACCTGCTGGACCTTGCCCATCTTCGCGCCGTCCGCATCGACCACATGCAGACCGGTCAGGCTCCGGGGGGCGTCTCCCAGGGGTGCATTCATGGCGCTCTCCTTCCGCACACCGACGCGGGCCGCACACTTCCCATTGCGCGACGCCGTCCCTTCCGCAGCGACTCGAAAGGACCGGCGGGCGGGCGCCCCGGCCGGCGCACGACGGCGCCGGCGGGCCCCGCGACCGCACCGCCCCGAGCCCGTCATTACGCCATTCGAGTGAACGGCGTCCCCGTCGGCCCTGCCGGAACCGCGGTCGCGGATCGCGCCGGCATCCGTACGATGCGGGCACGCAAACGGGCCCGAGCACTCCGCCGAAGCGGGGCCCGGGCCCGTTGAGCTGCGCAGACCGGCGGGTCAGTCGCCGAGGTTCACCGCGCGCACGGAGGTCGCGCCGATCTCCTCGGCGATCTCGGTGAGCACGTTCGGGGGAATCGTGTCGTCGACGGTCAGCGCGACCAGCGCCTCGCCGCCGACATCGGCCCGGGAGACCTGCATCCCGCCGATGTTGATGCCCGCCTCGCCCAGGATCCGGCCGACGGTGCCGACGACACCGGGGCGGTCGCTGTAGCGCATGAAGGCCATGTGGTCCGCGAGCGACAGGTCGATGGAGTGCTCGCCGACCGCGACGATCTTCTGGGTGTTCTTGTGGCCCGACAGCGTGCCGGAGATCGACACCTCGTCACCGCCCGCGAGGGTGCCGCGCACGGTCACCACATTACGGTGCTCGGGCGACTCGCTGCTGGTCGTCAGCCGCACCTCCACCCCGCGCTCCTGCGCGAAGAGCGGGGCGTTGACGTAGGACACCGTCTCGTCCACGACGTCCTCGAACACGCCCTTGAGTGCGGAGAGTTCGAGCACCTTGACGTCGTGCTGGGTGATCTCGCCGTACACCTCGACGTCGAGGCGCATGGCGACCTCGCCCGCGAGCGCGGTGAAGATCCGGCCGAGACGCTCGGCCAGCGGCAGCCCCGGCTTGACGTCCTCGGCGATCACGCCGCCCTGGACGTTGACCGCGTCCGGCACCAGCTCGCCGGCCAGCGCGAGCCGCACCGACTTGGCGACCGAGATGCCGGCCTTCTCCTGCGCCTCACCCGTCGACGCACCGAGGTGCGGGGTGGCGACGACCTGGTCGAACTCGAAGAGCGGCGAGTCGGTGCAGGGCTCGGTCGCGTAGACGTCGAGTCCCGCGCCGGCGACCCGGCCCTCCTTGAGCGCGCTGGCCAGCGCCGCCTCGTCGACGATCCCGCCGCGCGCGGCGTTGACGATCCGGACCGACGGCTTGACCTTGTGCAGCGCCTCGTTGCCGATGAGACCGACGGTCTCGGGCGTCTTGGGGAGGTGCACGGTGATGAAGTCCGACACCTGCAGCAGCTCGTCGAGGGTCAGCAGCTTGACGCCCATCTGCGCGGCCCGGGCCGGCTGGACGTAGGGGTCGTAGGCGACGACCTTCATGCCGAAGGCCGACATCCGCTGCGCGACCAGGACGCCGATCCGGCCGAGGCCGACCACGCCGAGGGTCTTCTCGCTGAGCTCGACGCCGGTGTACTTGCTGCGCTTCCACTCGCCGTTCTTCAGGGCGGTGTTGGCCTGCGGGATGTTGCGGGCCGTGGCGACCAGCAGGCCGCAGGCGAGCTCGGCGGCGGTGACGATGTTGGAGGTCGGGGCGTTGACGACCATCACGCCGGCCTTGGTGGCGGCGGAGACGTCGACGTTGTCCAGGCCGACGCCGGCGCGGGCGACGACCCTCAGCTTCTTGGCGGCGGCGATGGCCTCGGCGTCGACCTTCGTCGCGCTGCGCACGAGGACGGCGTCGACGTCGGCGATCGCGGGGAGCAGCTCGGCGCGGTCCGCGCCGTTGCAGTGCCGGATCTCGAAGTCCGGCCCGAGGGCGTCGACGGTGGCGGGCGACAGCTCTTCGGCGATGAGTACGACGGGTTTCGAGCTCACGTGGTCTTCAGTCCTCACTAGTCCTTCGCGGACGGCCGTCCCGACGGCCGAAGGCGGTGAAGGGGGAAAGCCGCGTGGAAGACGCACGACGCTGTGAGCCTGACGCGCTTGTGCTTGGCAGTGTAGTGGCGGTGGGGGGCGCGTCCTGTGCCGATGCGGAAGGATCACCCGTGCGTGGTTCTACGCGGTGGACAAGGCGCCGCGGCGGTCTCGGCCGGGCGCATGGACGAGGGGGCCGCGAGCTGTTCCGCGGCCCCCTGTCCATTCGGCTTACGCCTCGTCGTCCACCCAGCTCATCAGCTTGCGCAGCTGCTTGCCGGTGGTCTCCAGGAGGTGGTCCTCGTCGGCCTTCTTGTACTCGTTGTACTTCGGCAGGCCGGCGTTGTACTCCGCCATCCAGTTGTTGGCGAAGGTGCCGTCCTGGATCTCGGCGAGCACCTTCTTCATCTCGGCCTTGGTGTTCTCGTTGATGATCCGCGGGCCGGTGATGTAGTCGCCCCACTCGGCGGTCTCGGAGACCGACCAGCGCATCTTCTCCAGGCCGCCCTCGTACATCAGGTCCACGATCAGCTTCAGCTCGTGGAGGCACTCGAAGTACGCGATCTCGGGCTGGTAGCCCGCCTCGACCAGGGTCTCGAAGCCGGCCTTGACCAGCGCCGACGCGCCGCCGCACAGAACGGCCTGCTCGCCGAACAGGTCGGTCTCGGTCTCCTCGGTGAAGGTGGTCTTGATGACGCCGGCGCGGGTGCCGCCGATGCCCTTGGCGTAGGAGAGCGCGAGGGCGAAGGCGTTGCCGCTCGCGTCCTGCTCGACGCCCGCGATGCACGGGACGCCGCGGCCTTCCTCGTACTGGCGGCGGACCAGGTGGCCCGGGCCCTTGGGGGCGACGAGGGCGACGTCCACGCCGGCCGGGGGCTTGATGAAGCCGTAGCGGATGTTCAGGCCGTGGCCGAAGAACAGCGCGTCGCCGTCCTTCAGGTGGTCCTTGATGGACTCCTCGTAGACCTTGGCCTGGATCGGGTCCGGCACCAGGATCATGATGACGTCGGCCTCGGCGGCCGCCTCCGCGGGGGTGACCACGCGCAGGCCCTGCTCCTCGGCCTTGGCCTTGGACTTGGAACCCTCGTGCAGACCGACCCGCACATCGACACCCGAGTCGCGCAGGGACAGCGCGTGGGCGTGGCCCTGGCTGCCGTAGCCGATGACCGCGACCTTGCGGTTCTGGATGATGGACAGGTCGGCATCGTCGTCGTAGAACAGCTCGGCCACTTCGGGTATCTCCTTGGATCTAGCGGGGTGCCCACACAGTACGTCGGGCGGGAGGGAAAAGGGCGGCGGGTCTCGCCATGCGGTCCGGCGGACCGCGGGGTCAGGCCGAACGGTCCAGGGCGCGCAGCGAGCGGTCCGTGATGGACCGGGCGCCACGTCCTATGGCGATGGTGCCGGACTGCACCAGCTCCTTGATCCCGAACGGCTCCAGCATCTTGAGCATCGCCTCCAGCTTTTCGCTGGATCCGGTGGCCTCGATGGTGACGGCCTCGGGCGAGACGTCCACGGTCTTGGCGCGGAAGAGCTGGACGATCTCGACGATCTGCGAGCGGGTCTCGTTGTCGGCGCGGACCTTGACCAGGACCAGTTCGCGCTGGATCGCGGCGCCCGGCTCCAGCTCGACGATCTTCAGGACGTTGACGAGCTTGTTGAGCTGCTTGGTGACCTGCTCCAGCGGCAGCGACTCGACGCTGACCACGATGGTGATGCGGGAGATGTCGGGGTGCTCGGTGACCCCCACCGCGAGCGAGTCGATGTTGAAGCCGCGGCGGGAGAACAGCGCGGCGATCCGGGCGAGGATGCCGGGCGTGTTCTCCACCAGGACGGAGAGCGTGTGCTTGGACATGGTCTTCTCTCTTCTTCCGTGCGTCCCTGTCGTCCTGGGCTCAGTCTTCTTCGTTGTCGCCGAAGTCGGGACGGACGCCCCGGGCGGCCATGACCTCGTCGTTGGAGGTGCCGGCGGCGACCATCGGCCACACCTGGGCGTCCTCGTGGACGATGAAGTCGATCACGACCGGGCGGTCGTTGATGGCATTGGCCTTGGCGATGACCGCGTCGAGTTCGGCCGGGTCCTCGCAGCGCATCGCGACACAGCCCATGGCCTCGGACAGCTTCACGAAGTCCGGGACGCGGGTGCCGCCGCCGGCCTTGCCCGCCGTCACCAGCCCGTTGGACTCCGGGCCGGAGTGGAGCACGGTGTTGGAGTAGCGCTGGTTGTAGAAGAGGGTCTGCCACTGGCGGACCATCCCCAGCGCGCCGTTGTTGATGATCGCGACCTTGATCGGGATGTTGTTCAGCGCGCAGGTGACCAGTTCCTGGTTGGTCATCTGGAAGCAGCCGTCGCCGTCGATCGCCCAGACGGTGCGGTCCGGCCGGCCGGCCTTGGCGCCCATCGCGGCGGGGACGGCGTAGCCCATCGTGCCCGCGCCACCGGAGTTCAGCCACGTCGAGGGCTGTTCGTAGCCGATGAAGTGGGCGGCCCACATCTGGTGCTGGCCGACGCCCGCGGCGTAGATGGTGTCGGCGGGGGCGAGCTTGCCGATCCGCTCGATGACCTGCTGCGGGGAGAGGGTGCCGTCCTCCGGCAGGTCGTAGCCGAGCGGGTAGGTGTCGCGCCAGCGGTTGAGGTCCTTCCACCAGGCGGTGTAGTCGCCCTTGTGGCCGGCGTCGTGCTCGGCCTGGACGGCGACGATCAGGTCGGCGATGACCTCGCGGGCGTCGCCGACGATCGGGACGTCCGCGGCACGGTTCTTGCCGATCTCCGCGGGGTCGATGTCGGCGTGGACGACCTTGGCGTACGGCGCGAAGGAGTCCAGCTTGCCGGTGACCCGGTCGTCGAAGCGGGCGCCGAGGGTGATCAGCAGGTCCGACTTCTGCAGCGCGGTGACGGCGGTGACCGCGCCGTGCATGCCGGGCATGCCGACGTGCTGCGGGTGGCTGTCGGGGAAGGAGCCCAGCGCCATCAGGGTGGTGGTGACGGGGGCGCCGGTCAGCTCGGCGAGGACCTTCAGCTCGGCGGTGGCGCCGGCCTTCATCACGCCGCCGCCGACGTAGAGCACCGGGCGCTTGGACTCGACGATGAGCCGGGCGGCCTCACGGATCTGCTTGGCGTGCGGCTTGGTCACCGGGCGGTAGCCGGGCAGCTCGGTGTGCGGCGGCCAGGTGAAGGTGGTCTGCGCCTGGAGGGCGTCCTTGGCGATGTCGACCAGGACCGGGCCGGGGCGGCCGGTGGCCGCGATGTGGAACGCCTCGGCGATCGTCCGCGGGATCTCGGCGGGGTCGGTGACCAGGAAGTTGTGCTTGGTGATCGGCATCGTGATGCCGCAGATGTCCGCCTCCTGGAAGGCGTCCGTGCCGATCGCCTTGGAGGCGACCTGGCCGGTGATCGCCACCAGCGGGACGGAGTCCATGTGGGCGTCGGCGATCGGGGTGACGAGGTTGGTGGCACCCGGGCCCGAGGTCGCCATGCACACCCCGACCCGGCCGGTCGCCTGGGCGTACCCCGTAGCCGCGTGGCCGGCGCCCTGCTCGTGGCGCACCAGGACGTGCCGGACCTTCGAGGAGTCCATCATCGGGTCGTACGCAGGCAGGATCGCACCGCCGGGGATGCCGAACACGGTGTCGGCCCCGACCTCCTCGAGCGAACGGATCAGGGACTGCGCGCCCGTGACGTGCTCGACGGCGGCGGACTGCGGTCCGCCGGAGTGACGGGCCCGCGGCTGAGGATGGTGGGCCCCGGAGGCCTGCTCGGTCATCTGCGTCTCTTCTCGAAGCTGAGGGATTTGACGGGATTTGTGAGGTTGCTGTGCAACAAAAAACCCCCCGTGCCAAGTGGCAAGCGAGGGGAGCGCGTCGGTATGTGAGCCGGGTTTCGTCCGGGGCCCAGCTTCAGCCGACGCGCTTTCCAAGTACGAGAATTCGGGTGCGCATGTCACAGACCCTCCCCCCGCCGTGCACCGAGTGTCAAGTGGGTGGGACGGAGGTCTCACTATTTGAGCGCAATGGCGGATGCATGAGCGAATCCGGACCCGCCATTCCGCCGTGCCGGACGGGCAGTCCGCTGCCCGTGAGCACCACCGCCCGGCTCTGCCCCGGGAGCTCCGGCACGGGGTAGTGGGCGTGCGCCAGGGACCGCCGCAGCCGGTGCTCGTCGAGCGGTCCGGAGAAGGCCATGCCCATGCCGTGGGTGCACCCCATGGAGCGCAGCGCGAGGACCTGCTCGGGCAGGTCGACACCGTCCGCGACGGACTGCATGCCCAGGTCGCCGGCGATCCGCAGCAGCCCTGCGGTGATCTTGTGCAGCCGGGCGGACTCCACCACCCCGTCGATCAGCCCGCGATCCAGCCGCAGGATGTCGACCGGGAGCCGGCGCAGCGCGCCAATGGCGGCATAGCCGCTGCCGAAGCCGTCGAGGGCGATCCGTACGCCGAGGCGGCGCAGCGCGACCAGCCGGCGCTCCAGGTCGTCGAGCGGCATGCGGGAGTCGCTCTCGGACAGCTCCAGGACGAGTGCGCGCGAGGGCAGGCCGTGCCGGGTGAGCAGCGACTCGACGCCCGCGGGGGACAGTGCGTGGTCCAGCAGCCGGCGGGCGGAGAGCCGGACGGCGACCGGGACCGGGTAGCCGGCGCGGTGACGGGCCGCGGCCTGCTCGACGGCCTCCTCCAGCTGCCACCGGTCCAGCTCCGCGGCGCGGTCGCCGTCCTCGGCGAACCGGCCGCGGTCGCCGACCCGCAGGAATTCGGCCGGGGTGAACAGGATGCCCTGGGCGGAGCGCCAGCGGGCGTGCGCCGCGACCGCGGTGACCCGGCCGCCGGCCAGCTCCACCACCGGTTGGTGCAGCAGCGCGAACTCGCCGTCGTGCAGGGCCGTACGGAGCTTGGTGGCGAGTTCGGCACGGTGTGCCACCTCGCTCTGCATCTGGGGTGCGTAGAGCTCCACCCGGCCCTTGCCGGCCTGCTTGGCGCGGTACATCGCGAGGTCGGCGTTGCGCAGCAGGCCCGCGGGGCTCACTCCGGGGTCGGCGAAGGCGACGCCGATGCTGGCCGCCACCCGGACGTCCCGGCCGTCGATGCGGTACGGCTCGGAGAGCTTGATGCGCAGCCGGTCGGCGATCTCGTGGATGCGGAACTCGCGGGCGGCGCGGTCGCGGGTGCCGTCGCCGGTGATCAGGGCGGCGAACTCGTCGCCGCCCAGGCGCGCCGCTATGTCCCCGGCGCGCACCGAGTCGCCGAGCCGGCGGGCGGCCTGCACCAGGAGTTCGTCGCCCGCCTGGTGGCCGATGGTGTCGTTGACCTGCTTGAAGCCGTCGAGGTCGATGTAGAGCACGGCGGTGTCGTGGTCGCTGGCCCGGCGGCCGGTGACGGCCTGGGTGACGCGTTCGGTGAACAGGGCGCGGTTGGGCAGGTCGGTGAGCGCGTCGTGCGAGGCGTTGTGCTGGAGCTGGGCCTGCAGGCGGACGCGTTCGGTGACATCGCGGGAGTTGAAGATCAGGCCGCCGTGATGGCGGTTGACGGTGGATTCGACGTTCAGCCAGCCGTCGCCGCCGGAGCGCTGTTCACCGGCGCGGAAGCGGCATTCGATGCGGGTGGTCGGTTCGTCCTCGGGGGCGGCGGCGAGGAACCTGCGGACCTCGTGCACCACCCGGCCCAGATCCTCGGGGTGGATCAGCGAGGCCAGTTCGGAGCCGACGAGTTCCTCGGCGTCGCGGCCGTAGACACCGGCGGCTGCCGGGCTCACATAGCGGAGCACTCCGGTCGGTGCGGCGATCATGATGACGTCGCTGGAGCCCTGCACCAGGGAGCGGAAGTGGTTCTCCTTCTGCGCCAGTTCCTGGGTGAGGGTGATGTTGTCGAGCAGCATGATGCCCTGGCGGACGACCAGCGCCAGGACGACCGTGCAGCCGGTGAAGAGCACCACGCGGTCGATGCGGCGTCCGTCGAGGACGTTGGTGAGGATGCCCAGGGTGCAGACGGCGGCGGCGAGATACGGGGTGAGGGCGGCGAGCGAGCCCGCGATGGGGCGGCTGCCGTGCGGCGGGACCCGGCGGGCGGCGGGCTTGACGTCCTCCTCGGGGCACTCCTCGCCGCTGCGGCGGGCGACCCAGGGTGCGTACGCGAGGAGCATCGAGCCGGCGAACCATCCGGCGTCCAGGATCTGGCCGGAGCGGTAGTGCTCGCGCAGCAGCGGCGAGCTGAACAGGGCGTCGCACAGCACCGTCAGCGCCAGCGCGGCGACCGCGGTGTTGATGGCCGAGCGGTGCACCGAGGAGCGCCGGAAGTGCAGCGCGAGCACCATGCTCACCAGCACGATGTCCAGCAGCGGATAGGCCAGCGACAGGGCGCTCTGCGCCACGCTGCGGCCCTGGAAGTGGGCGGTGTGCGCGAGCGCGAGGCTCCAGGAGAGGGTGACCAGCGAGCCCGCGATCAGCCAGGAGTCGAGGCCCAGGCAGACCCAGCCCGCCCTGGTCACCGGTCTCTTGGCGAGCACCAGCAGGCCGACGATGGCCGGTGGTGCGAACAGCAGGAAGCAGAAGTCGGCCAGGCAGGGACTGGGGACCGTGGTGCCCTGGACGACCTCGTACCAGCCCCATACGCCGTTGCCGAGTCCGGCCATCCCGGACGACGCGGCGAACAGCATCCATGCAGGGCGGAACCGGCTGCGGCGCTTGCGGGCGTACAGGCCGCAGGAGAAGGCCGCCAGGAACGCCGCGAAGCTGAGGCCGAAGTCCCCCATGAACGCGGCGACTTCGGGCGAGCCCCAGCCGAAGGCGGCGCCGACGGCGTAGCCGCCGCAGACCACGACGAGGACGATCTGCGGCACCGCGCCCGGCGGGTTGCCGGCCGGCGCCGGCGGCCGGGAGAGCATCGCCCCGGGGGCGCTCACCGGACTCTTCCCCTCAGGCGGGCCGGGCATCGTCGCGAGCGGTGCGCCCGGGAGCCTCGCAGTATTCCCGTGGGCGCTCGTGGATCGCGCTTCTCGCGAATCATCCATCGGCTGTACATCGCCCGTCGCCCCCCTCGAGTTCCGGATCCTTCGCATCGCGCCGCGTCCTTCCCGGCGTCGTCCCCGCTCGGGACGATACACCAGTTCCGTCACTCAGGGACATAGGGTCTCTACGGAGCGTGACTAGCTGCGAGCGACGGACACTCTGTGCAGTCGTACGGCCTCGTAGCGCTACGCGCAAGCGCTCATTCGGCGGTAGCGACCACGTTCCGCAGAGGCTCGCCGGCCGCGAAACGCGTCAACTGATCGCGCAGCAGCCGCTTCGCACGGGGCAGGAAGGCAGAGCTGGGGCCACCGACGTGTGGAGTGATGAGCACGCCCGGAGCGTGCCACAGCGGATGCCCAGGGGGCAGGGGTTCCGGATCGGTGACATCGAGTGCGGCGCGCAGCCGTCCCGACTCCAGTTCGGCGAGCAGTGCCTTGGTGTCGACGATGCCGCCGCGCGCGATGTTGACGAGCAGTGCGCCGTCCTTCATCCGCGCCAGGAATGCGGGTCCTACCAGGCCACGCGTGGTGTCGGTGAGCGGAGTCGCCAGCACGACCACGTCCGCGTCGGGCAGGAGGGCGGAAAGGTCGGAGAGTGGATGCACAGGACCGCGCACAGTGTCACGCGCGGTGCGTGCGACGCGCGCCACCCGCGCACATTCAAAAGGTGTGAGCCGGTCTTCGATGGCACTGCCGATCGAACCATAGCCCACAATGAGGACCGACTTGTCGGCGAGCGCGGGCCGGAAGCCGTGGCGCCACTCCCCCGCGTCCTGGCCCCGTACGAAGCCCGGGATGTCGCGCAGCGCGGCGAGGATCAGGGTGAGCGTCAGCTCGGCGGTGCTGGCGTCGTGCAGGCCCCGGGCGTTGCACAGCCGGGCGCCGGCCGGCATCGATGCCAGCCCCGGGAGCATGTTGTCGACGCCCGCGGTGAGGGTCTGCACCACCCGAACCCGGCTCATCCGGGACAGCGGGCGCAGGCTGGTCTCCGTGTCCTTCATGTAGGGGACGGCGTAGAAGGCGCAGCGCTCCGGGTCGGCCGGGTAGTCGGGGCCGGCGTCCCAGTGGACGTAGTGGAGGCCGCCGGGGAGGCCCTCGATCTCGGCGGGCGGGATCGGGAGCCATACGTCGTTCGCTGCGGGGCGCTGGTCTGCGGTTGCCATGGCCGCAGGCTATGCGAAGAGACGTTCTCCTCAGACGTTAGTTTGGTCTGGCCCTTGACCGGGGGCGAGGGGACGGAGGCACAACCAGGTGGAGCGCAGGACAATCGGTGCGGGGGCTCTCGAAGTGGGCGCCATCGGGCTCGGCTGTATGCCGATGAGCTGGGGGTACACCGAGTCGCAGCGCAGCTTGGACAGCTCGCTGCGGGCCGTGCACACCGCGCTGGACCGGGGGTGCAGCCTGCTGGACACCGCCGATATGTACGGCCCGTTCACCAACGAGTTGCTGGTGGGGCGGGTGCTCAAGGAGCGGCGGACGGACGCGTTCGTCTCGACCAAGTGCGGGCTGCTGGTGGGCGAGCAGCACATCGTCGCCAATGGGCGGCCCGGTTACGTCAAGCGCGCCTGCGACGCCTCGCTGCGCCGGCTGCAGACCGACCACATCGACCTCTACCAGCTGCACCGGGCCGATCCCGAAGTGCCCGTGGAGGAGACCTGGGGGGCGATGGCGGAACTGGTGGCGGCGGGGAAGGTGCGGTCGCTGGGGCTGAGCGCGGTGGGTGCGCGGGCGGTACGGCCGGCCCGCGCGGGCCGTGCGGAGCGGCGGCCGGCGGGCGGCGGGGCACGGCCCCGCTCGCGGATGCACGACGGCACGCTGGCCCAACTGGAGCGCATCCAGCAGGTGTTCCCCGTCAGCAGCGTGCAGGCGGAGCTGTCGGTGTGGTCACCTGAGGCGCGGGAGGAGCTGCTGCCGTGGTGCGAGTCGCGGGGCATCGGCTTCCTGGCGGCGATGCCGCTGGGCAACGGCTATCTGACCGGCACCCTCACCCCGGGGCAGGGCTTCGAACCGGAGGACATACGGGCCCGCCACCCCCGCTTCACCGCCGAGATGATGGCCGCGAACCAGCCGGTGGTGGCGGGGCTGCGGCGGGTCGGCGCCCGCCACGGCGCCACACCGGGGCAGGCGGCGCTGGCGTGGGTGCTGGCGCAGGGCCGGCATGTCGTCCCGGTGCCGGGCACGAAGAAGGAGCGCTGGGCCGCCCAGAACGCCAAGGCCGCGCAGCTGACGCTCACCCGTGAGGACCTGGCCGAGATCGCGGCGCTGCCGCCGGCGCTCGGGTCCTGGGACTGAGCAGGGCCGCCGCGACCAGCACCTCGGCGACGTCCGCCGCCGTGCGTGTCGCGCTCGCGGCACGGCGGCGACGGCCGGATCATGGCAGGTGGGAGTGGCTCGAGGAACGGACGACGCGCCTCGCGGCGGGGCCGCGGTGTGGTGTTCTTGTCCACGCCCGCCGACGAGAGGACCCTGCCGTGCAACGCCGTTTCCAGACCGCCGTGTTGGCCACCGCTTCGCTGCTCCTGGCAGCGGGCTGTTCGGCCGGCGGCGCGCAGCCCCAGGGCGGGGCGAGTTCCGCCCCGGCGAAGAACCGGGGCGCCGCCGCCTCGCCGGGTGCCACCCCGTCGTCGGCCGCGCCGCCCGCCAAGGGCTCGGTCAAGGTGACCGGCACCCTGGCCACCGGGCTGAAGTCGCCGTGGGGCGTGGCGGTGCTGCCGGGCGGGGACCTGCTGGTCGCCTCCCGGGACACCGGGAAGATCGTCCGGGTCGCGGCGCACGGCGGGAAGATCACCGAGCTGGGGTCGGTGCCGGGGGTGGAGCCGGGGGGCGAGGGCGGGCTGCTGGGGATCGCGGTGTCCGCCGCCTTCGGGGCGGACCACCAGGTCTACGCGTACTTCACCACCGCGTCCGACAACCGCATCGCCCGCATGAACTACGACGAGAAGCGCCCGCAGGGCAATCAGCTGGGCGCGCCCGACACGATCTTCAAGGGCATCCCCAAGGGCCGGATCCACAACGGCGGCCGGATCGCCTTCGGCCCGGACAAGATGCTCTACGCCGGCACCGGTGAGACCGGCGACACCGGGCTGGCGCAGGACAAGCAGTCCCTGGGCGGCAAGATCCTCCGGATGACGCCGGACGGCGAACCGGCGCACGGCAACCCCGAGGCGGATTCGGTGGTGTACGACTACGGCCACCGCAATGTGCAGGGCCTGGCCTGGGACGACGACAAGCGGCTGTGGGCCTCGGAGTTCGGGCAGAACACCTGGGACGAGCTCAATGTGATCGAGCCGGGCCGGAACTACGGCTGGCCGAAGGTCGAGGGCAGGGCCAAGGGCAAGGCCGCGGGCTCCGGGTTCATGGACCCCGTCGAGGTGTGGAGGACCGCGGACGCCTCGCCCAGCGGCATCGCCTACGCCAAGGGCTCCATCTGGATGGCGTCGCTGCGCGGCGAACGGCTGTGGCGGATCCCGCTGAACGGGACCAGGCCGGTGGCGGCACCGCAGGCCTTTTTGAAGGACACCTACGGGCGGCTGCGGACCGTCGTGTCGGCCGGCGACGGGACGTTGTGGCTGGTCACCAGCAACACCGACGGACGGGGCACGCCGCACAAGGGAGATGACCGGATTCTCCGCCTCCAGGTGAGCTGATCCGGCTGATCCCTTTTTCGGGTGCCCTGCCTACACTCGGGAGCAGGGGGGACGGGTGCGTGTCGGCCGACGAGGGGACAGGGCACCATGTTCAACATCGCGGAAGAACTGTTCGCACCGGGGCGCAAGCACACCGACGAGGAGCGGCAGAAGATGTCGCTCGTCGTCGACGACGTGGGCGACGGCGACCCGGGGAAGGGCCCGATCGATCTCACCTCGGGGACCGTCGTCGTCAGGGCGCCCCGGCAGCAGGGGGCCGGGGGCCACGACCGGGAGAGGGACGCGGAGCGGGACGGGTAGCTGCCCTAGGCGCCCGCTGCCGGGCGCCCGTCACGGGCCCGGCCTGCCGGTCAGGGCGTCACGACCGAGCCCTGGCCCGGCACCGGCTCGCCGAACAGGCGCAGGCGGTGGGCCATCGCGCCCGCTTCGCCGCGGCCGGAGACGCCCAGCTTGGCGAGGATGTGGGAGACATGGACACTGGCGGTCTTCGGGGAGATGAACAGGGTGTCGGCTATCTGGCGGTTGCTGCGCCCGTCGGCGACCAGCCGCAGGACATCGCGTTCGCGGGGCGTCAGGCCGAGGGATTCGGCGGGGACGGCGCCGGCGGGTGAGGGCTGCGCGGGCACGGCGCTGCCGGCTCCCGGCTCCGCCGCGCCCGGCGGCTGCAGGCCGGGCAGGGGGATGCGGGCGCGCTGGGCCAGGAGTCCGAGTTCCCCGGCGAGCGGGCGGGCGCCCATCGTCGCGGCGGCGGTGTGCGCCTGGGTGAGCAGGAGCACGGCGGCCTCACGCGGGGTGCGGCCGTGCAGGCCGAGGGTGGCCCGCTCGCTGCCGTGCAGGAGGGACTCCGCCCAGCGGTAGCAGGCCCGGGCGAGTTCGTGCGGGCGGTCGAGGGGCTCGAAGGCGGTGACCGCCTCGGCCCAGGCGTCAGGGGTCTCGCGGCCTTCGGCGCGGCGGAGTTCGGCGTCGAGCGCGAGGCCGTGGGCCGCCCAGACGGGGCAGATGCGGGGCAGCTTCTTGGCGGCGTCCCGGATGCGGGCGAGGACCGCGGCCCGGCCGGGGCCGGCGGCGGGCAGGCCCCGGGCGTCGGCTTCGGCGGTGGTGGCCGACCAGAGCAGCGGCCAGGCGTAGCGCTGGGTACCGGGCGGGAAGCCGGCGTCCAGGACCTGCTGGAGGATGCTGCGGACGTCGAGGATGCGGCCCTGGTGGGCGGCGATCCGCAGGGCGTGCCGCGCCATGACGAGGGCGTGCTGCGGCTGCGGGTCGTGGGTGCCGTAGTGCTCCTGGGCGACGGCCAGTTCGCGTGCGGCGCCGGCCAGGTCGCCCTGGTCCAGGGCGAGAGCGGTGCGGCGGCTGGCGGCCAGCGCGATGGCGCGGGGGCTCTGGGCCAGGCGGCGGGCGTCCTCGGCGGCCCGGCCCGCCTCCTCCCAGCGGCCCAGCGACTGCAGCGATTCGGCGCGGTTGCCCAGGACCCAGCTGGTGCTGTCCTTGAGGCCGTAGCGGGTGGTGAGTTCGATGCCCCGCTCGGTGACCTCGACGGCCTCGTGGGAGCGGCCGACGCCTTCCAGGGCGGACGGGAAGTTGACGTGGCCGCGGGCGATGACGGCGAAGTAGCCGCGGTCGACGGCGAGGCCGAGGCTGGTGCGGAAGTCGTCGAGGCCCGCGTCGACCTCCCCGGAGTCGACCCGCAGCCCCGCCAGGGTCAGCCGGGAATTGAGCTCGGCCTCCTCGTCGCCCACCAACTGGGCGAGTTCCACGGCGCGTTCGGCCGTCGCGAAGGTACCGGGGCCCGGGTCGTGCAGGATCGCCCAGCTGGCGACGGCGGCGAGCACCTCGGCGTGCACGGAGGACGGCGGCAGGCCGCGCATCAGCTCCTGTGCGGCGCCGAGGTCCTCCCAGCCGTTGCCGCGGCCGGTGCCCTGGCAGAGCCGGGAGCGCTGCACCAGGAACCACGCCGTACGAAGGGGGTCGCTCTCGCCGCGCAGCGACCGCAGGGCGCGCTTGACGATCGTGAAGGCGCGTTCGTTGTCGCCGGAGAGCCGGGCGGCCACCGCGATCTCGGCGAGCAGGTCGAGGAAGCGCAGGGCGTCGCCGTCGTGGCAGCCGCAGGCCGGGTACGCCTCGGCGTAGTCGACCGGGCGCACCCCCTGGCGGACCTCCGTGGGCGCGTCGTCCCACAGCTCCAGGGCCCGGTCCAGCAGCCGCAGTTGTTCGGCGTAGGCATGGCGGCGGCGGGCCTGCACGGAGGCGGCGAGGACGGCGGGCAGCGCCTTGGCGGCGTCATGGGACTTGTACCAGTAGCTGGCGAGCCGGGCGGCGCAGACGTCGGCGCGGACGAGCGAGGGGTTGGCTTCCAGGGCCTCGGCGTAGCGGCGGTTGAGGCGGGTGCGCTCGCCGGGCAGCAGGTCGTCGACGACGGCCTCGCGGACGAGGGCGTGCCGGAAGCGGTAGCCCGTGCCGTCCTGGGTGGGCACGAGGGTGTTGCTGCCGACGGCGGACCGCAACGCCTCGATGAGGTCGTCCTCGGGCATCCGGCAGACGGCGGAGAGGAGTTCGTGTTCGACCGTGGAGCCGCCCTCGGCGGCCGTGCGCACCACCCGCTGGGCGTCCTCGGGGAGGGCCTCGACGCGCACCAGCAGCAGATCGCGCAGCGGGTCGCTGAGGCCGTGCAGCGCGCCGTCGGCGAGCCCGCGGGCCAGCTCCTCGACGAAGAAGGCGTTGCCCTCGGAGCGCCGGAAGACCCGGTCGACGGTGTCCTCCTCGGGGTCGCTGCCCTGGATCCCGGCGATCTGGGAGCGGACCTCCTCGCGGTTGAAGCGGGCGAGTTCGACGCGGCGGACCGTGCGCATCCGGTCGATCTCGGCGAGGAAGGGGCGCAGGGGGTGGCGGCGGTGGATGTCGTCCGAGCGGTACGTCGCCACCAGGAGGACGCCCGCGTCGTGCAGGGAGCGCAGGAGGTAGGCGAACAGCTCGCGGGTGGAGCGGTCGGCCCAGTGGAGGTCCTCGACGACGATGACGAGGGTGCGGTGGGCGGCGAGCCGCTCCAGGAGGCGGGCGGTCAGCTCGAAGAGGCGGGCGCGGCCGATCTCCTCGTCGTGCGCCTCGCCGGGGGCCTCCCCCAATTCGGGCAGGATGCGGGCGAGTTCGCCCTCCTGGCCGGCGACGGCGGCGGCCAGCTCGTCGCGCAGGTGCCAGTTGAGGGTGTGCAGGATCGCGGAGAACGGCGCGAAGGGCAGGCCCTCGGAACCGATCTCGATGCAGCCGCCGAGCGCGACGAGGGCGCCGCGGGCGCGGGCGGACTCGCCGAACTCCTCGATGAGGCGGGTCTTTCCGACCCCGGCCTCACCGCCGATCAGCAGGGCCTGGGGCTCGCCGGCCGCCGTGACGCGGGCGAGCGCGTCCCCCAGCACGGCGAGTTCGGCCGCGCGGCCGACGAACACGGGACTGACGGACCTGGTCTCCACGCCGGTGAGCATCGCACAGGGGACCGACCATCCGGCAGTGGATTTCGGCAGGCGAAGCGCCCGGCCCGGTGCGAAGCGCACCGGAAGCCGGGCGGAGGGCTGCGGGGCGGCCGGCGACGCCGGCACGTGGACGGCCACGGGAGCCTCGCGGTCAGGCGGTGGCGCGGCGGATCCGCGGCCGCCTGCCCCGGGCACTCACCCGCCCTTCGGGTTCGTCGGCCCCGGACCGGGCGGCGCCGCGGCGGCCGGCCTGCGCGGTGTCGGTCGCCTCGCGCACCAGGCGCTGCCGGTCGGCCTCGCGGCGCAGTTCCTCGTAGCGGACCCGCATTTCCAGCTCGGAGCGGTACATGGTGTCTCTCCCCTGACGGCGGTTTCCCCGGCGGTGTGCCGAGGTGCTCCAGCCTGCTCGCCGAGGGGGGTGTGCCGCATCGGGAGAGTTCCCGATCTCCGGACCCGGGCGGGGCCCGGAAACCCGCGGTGCTGCCCGCGGGTTCCCTAAGGCGCCGCCCGTGGTGCCCGTCCGGTGCTTAGGAAGCGGCCCGGGTGGCCTTACGGGGCCGAGGGTCCGGCGCCCGCGGGGGCCTTAGGCACGGTGGGCATGCTGCCGAACAGGTCGAGGTACATGCCGGCGGAGATCAGGATCCCCACCACGCCGAGCGCCAGCCCGCCCCAGGCGACGGCCCGCACCCAGGTGGCGCGCGGGCGGGTCAGCACCACCGCGGCCACGGCCAGGGCGAGCACCGCGAAGAAGCCGTTGACCAGGGCGTTGGTGTGCCAGGAGGCGCCGTAGACCGCGGAGATCTGGTCGGCGGCCTGGGCCTTGCCCGACTGGACCTTGATCTGGCCCATCAGGTTCGCCCGCTCGGCCAGGGTGGTGCCGAGCCAGGTGCCGGTGACGGAGGCGAGGCCGAGGCCCGCGGCGACGACGGCACCGGCGCCGGCGGCGATCTGCCCGGTGGCGCGGGCGGTGACGTGGGTGTCGTGGTCGGGATCGTCGGCGCCGTCGCCCGCTTCGAGGTCGGTGGCCTCGTCCTGCGCGGCGAGGGCGGCGTTGTCGTCGTCGTGCTCGTCGACCTTGGCGCCGGCCTTTCCGGCCGCCTCGGCCTCGGTGGTCTCCGGGATCGCAGCAGTCTCCTTGGCCCCCTGCGCCGGCACGGTCTTCTCGTCGTCGGTTCGGTTCTCGGTCGTCCTGGTCGTTCCCATGGGCGCGACCGTAGGTGCCCTGTCTGAGAGTGAGATGAGAACGGGGGCGGCCGGCGGGTACCGGTGGGCGACACGCCGGGCGCGGGTTGGCCGCCGGGCTCCGTCCGGTGCCGCTTTCTACACCTTCACCAGCGGTTTCTCCCCGCCCTGCGGCTCGGGCAGCGACACCGCGCCCGGCTCCGGCGGCGGCTCGATGCTGATCCGGGGCAGCCACCGGTCGAGCCAGGACGGCAGCCACCAGTTGGCGCCGCCCAGCAGATGCATCAGGGCGGGCACCAGGAGCGTGCGGAGCACGAAGGCGTCCAGGGCCACGGCGCAGGCCAGGCCGATGCCGAACATCGCGATGGTCCGGTCCCCGCTGAGGACGAAGGCCGCGAACACCGCGATCATGATGACCGCCGCCGAGTTGATCACCCGGCTGGTCTCGGCCAGGCCGACCCGTACCGCCCGGCAGTTGTCCCGGGTCAGCTGCCACTCCTCGTACATCCGGGAGACCAGGAACACCTGGTAGTCCATGGACAGGCCGAAGAGCACCGAGACCATGATGACCGGCAGGAACGGTTCGATCGGGCCGGCGCTGCCCAGCCCGAGCAGTTCGCTGCCCCAGCCCCACTGGAAGACCGCGACGACGATCCCGAAGGACGAGGCGACGGCCGCGACGTTCATCAGCGCGGCCTTGAGGGGGATGCCGATGCTGCGGAAGGCGAGCAGCAGCAGGACCGAGCCGAGCGCGACGACGACGCCGATGAAGAGCGGCAGCTTGCCGACGATGACGGACGCGAAGTCGTCGTAGCTCGCGGTGATGCCGCCGACCCGCACCCGCGGCGTGCCGTCGCCCTGCGCCGCGGGCAGCACGTCGGTGCGCAGGCGGGTCACCAGGTCGGAGGTCTGCCGGGACTGCGGGGAGGTGGTGGGGACGACGGTGATCACGCCGGTGCGGTGGCCGCCGTCGAACTCGGGCGCGCCGACCCGGGCGATGCCGGGTGTCTCCCGCAGCCGCTGCGGCAGCTCGCCGAAGGCGATCCGGTCCTGGGGGCCGTCCAGGGTGGCGACGAGCGTCAGCGGCCCGTTGGAACCGGGGCCGAACCCGCTGCCGTGTCCGTCGCCCGCCAGCAGGTCGTAGGCCTTGCGGGTGGTCGAGGAGGCGGGGTTGTTGCCCTGGTCGGAGGTGCCCAGATGCAGGCCGAGGGTGGGCAGCGCGAGGACGATCATGAGGGCGGCGGCGGCCGCTCCCAGCAGCTTGGGGTGGCGCTCGACGAACCCGGACCAGCGGGCGGCGATGCCGGCGGGCCGCTCGGGCCGCGGTCCCCGCTCGGCCAGCCGGCGGCGCTCCCGGCGGCCGAGCGCCCGCATCCCGATCACCCCGAGCAGCGCCGGCAGCAGGGTGACGGCGGCGGCCACGGTCAGGACGACGGTGAGCGAGGCGGCGAGGGCGACGCCGTTGAGGAAGCTCAGCCGCAGGACCAGCATGCCCAGCAGCGCGATGCAGACGGTGGCCCCGGCGAAGACGACCGCGCGCCCGGACACCGAGACGGCGCGGACGGCGGCCTCGGCGACCGGCAGCCCCGCGCGCAGCCCCTTGCGGTGCCGGGTGACGATGAACAGCGCGTAGTCGATACCGACGCCGAGGCCGATCAGCATGCCGAGCATCGGGGCGAAGTCGGCGACGGTCATGACGTGGCCGAGCAGGGTGATGCCGGCCGAGGCGGTGCCGACGGCGGCCAGCGCGGTGACGATCGGCAGCAGGGTCGCGGCGAGCGACCCGAAGGCGAGGAAGAGCACCACGGCAGCGGCGCCGAGTCCGATGATCTCCGGGAGCTGGGCGCGCGGCGCCTCGGTCAGCGCGATCCCCGCGCCGCCGAGCTCGACCTGGAGGCCGTCGCCGGAAGCGGCCCGCGCGGTGTCGACGACCTTGCCGACCTGGGCGGGGTCCAGGTCGTCGGTGGCCCGGTCGAAGACCACGGACGCGTAGGCGGTGTGCCCGTCCCTGCTGATCCGCCGGGCGTCCGGGTCATCGGACGGGCGCGTGCCGTGCCCGCCGTAGGGGCCGTGCACCTCGGCGACGCCGGGCAGCGCGGCGACCGTGTCCAGGGTGCGTGTCATGGCCTTGCGGACCGCGGCGGAGCGTACCGATCCGGAGTCCGTGTGCCACACGATGCTGTCGCTGTCCCCGGACTGCCCGGGAAAGGCCCGGTCCAGCAGGGCGGAGGCCCGCCCGGATTCGGTCCCCGGCACCTCGTAGTCGTTGGAGTACGCCGGCCCCATGACCCCCGCGGCGGCGGCGACGCCCGCGAGGGCGGCGAGCCAGAGGGCGATCACCACGATGCGGCGCCTGAGACACCACCGAGCCAGAGCGGTCACGGACCTCGTCTGCTTCCCGGGTTGTGCGTCGATATCTCCCGGGAGCGGGTGGTGCCGAGCGCGGATGTACGGGGGACGGGCGGCCCGCCGTGTGCCCGTGAGGGAGCGGCGGGCCCCCTTTTCGGTGCAGGGTGTCAGCCCGGGGAGATCCTTTGCGGTGTTTGTGGACTTCCCCACAAAGAGTCGGGAATGGGGAACTCGTTCCCCGCCCCGGGCGCGCCCCGTGCGCCGCGGCTCAGCCGGTGACCGACTCCCTGCCGTTCTCCACGTGTCCCATCAGCCTGCGGTGGAAGGCCGGGTCCTCGGCGGCCGAGAGGGCGAGGTCGTACCAGCCGTGCGCGGGCCCGGCCCGGTGGACGACGGTGCGGTGGCCGCCGGCCGGCACGGTCAGGGTGCGCGGCGCGGTGTCCGTGTAGGCCAGCGGCTTCAGGGTGAGGGTCAGACCGGTGCGCCCGGGGTTGGTGACGGTCAGGCGGAGCTCCTGGCGCCGGGCGTCGATCCGGGTGCGGATCCCGGCGGCCGCGGCGGCGCCCCGCCCGGTCCCGGCGAACTCCCGACGGAAGCCGTTCGGCCCGGTCACCGTGAAGCGGTACGTCCCGTTCTGGACCGGTACCTCCCACTCCCCCTTCTCCCGCACGTCCCGGTGCTGCGGGAGGTCGAACTCCCCGGCGTACGGGTACAGCGCCAGATGCGCGGAGGCCGCCCCGTCGTTGCGCACGGCCATCCGGAAGACGGCGGCGCCCGGGTCGAAGCCGCCGTCGGCGTCCGGCTGGTAGGGCAGCGCCCTGGCCGGACGGCTGCCGGCCTCCTGCCGCGGCGGGGCCTGCTCGGCCGGGGGCCACGGCAGCCAGCGTCCGCTGAAGGGCGGGATCGCGCCGGGCGGGCGCACCGGCGGCCGCCCGCGTCCGCGGGAGAAGTCGAAGGCGGCGGTCAGATCGCCGCAGACGGTGCGCCGCCAGGCGCTGATGTTCGGCTCCGCGATGCCCGTCCAGCGCTCCAGGAACCGGGTGATCGAGGTGTGGTCGAAGACCTGCGAGCAGGCGTAGCCGCCGACCGTCCAGGGCGAGACGACCAGCATCGGCACCCGTATACCCAGGCCGGTCGGCCGGCCGTCCCAGAATTCGCCGTCCGTCCCGGCCGGCGGGACCGGCGGCGGCACATGGTCGAAGAACCCGTCGTTCTCGTCGTAGGTCAGGAAGAGCACGGTGTGCCGCCAGACGTCCGGGTGCCGGCCGAGCGCGTCCAGCACCCGGTGGACGAGGGTGGCGCTCTGGGCGGGCGAGGACGCGCCGGGGTGCTCGGAGTCCGCTGCGGACGGCACGAGGTAGGACACGTCGGGCAGCCGGCCGCCCGCCACGTCCGCGGCGAAGGCGGCGGCCGTGCTGCCCGGTGCGCCGCGGCGCAGCGCCCGCTCGAACAGGCTGCGCTCGGCGCCGTCCAGGCCGCGCACGCCCTCCTCCAGCAGCTCCTGGAGCCGTCGGCGGCCGGCCTCGTCGGCGCCCGCCAGCTTCCCGTAGTAGCCGGTCATGGTCCGCGCCCCGTCCACGTGGGCCAGGGCCTTCCTCGCGACCGCCTTGAAGCGCGCGAAGAACTCCAGGTTGTTGTCGGTGAAGTTGTCCCACTCCTGGTAGACGCGCCAGCTGCGGCCGGCCCGCTCCAGGCGCTCGGCGTAGGTGGTCCAGGTGTAGCCGGTGTGGAGGTCCTCCTCGTAGGCGTCGTTGCCCACCGCCCGTTTGCCGTTCGGTTCGTAGCCGGTCCAGCCGCTGACCAGGTGGTTGCGGTTGGGGCTGGTGGAGGAGTGGATCGAGGAGTGGTAGGCGTCGCAGAGGGTGAAGGTGTCCGCGAGCTCGTAGTGGAGCGGGATGTCCTGCCGGTCGTAATGAGCCATCGTGGCGGGGGTCTTGGCGGTGACCCAGTTGTTCATCCAGCCGCCGTTCCACGCGCGGGCCCCGCCGTCCCAGCCGTGGTCGAGCGCGCCGATGTACTGCAGGTCCTTGTGCTGCGCCGCGGCCGCCCCGCGCACCGGGAACGGCAGCACCCTCCCGATGCCCAGCAGTCCCGGCTGCGCGAAGACGCTCCGGCCGCCGGGCAGGTGGACCGCGTTGCGGTCGGCGAAGCCGCGTACGCCGCGCAGCGTGCCGAAGTAGTGGTCGAAGGAGCGGTTCTCCTGCATCAGCACGACCACGTGCCGGACGTCGGCGAGCCCGCCGCCGCCTCGCGCCGGCCGCGCCGCGTCGGCCGCCAGTGCCTGCCGCAGCGACGGCGGCAGCAACGATCCGGCCGTCGCCGCACCCGCCGTCGCCGCCGCGGCTCCCAGTAAGCGTCTCCGAGACATCTCAGCTGCCATGCCCGAACCTCCCAGTCGACGATCCACCGGCCCGTCACCGGGCCGTCCGCGCCCCCCATGGCGAGGGGCGACCGGGACGCTAGCGGAGGGCGGCTGCGGGCGACAGACGACGGAGCGGCCTCGCGGGGGACGGCGAGGTCCGGGCGCCCGCGAGGGGAAGAACTGCAAGGGGTGGGCACGGGAGCGCCTGCCGAAGCGGCCGTAGCGCTTCGGGGAGAACGGCGGCGGCTCCGGGGTCTCCGGGGGCGACGGCGGGTCCGGGGCCGACGGCACGGCCCCGCCCTCAGGGCGCCCGGCCGCCCGACTCCCCCTCGTGTCACACCCCTTGACCGACCCATTGGTCTGAACCATTCTGTGCCCAGGAGCGGTGGCCACCGTCTTGCTGCAATCCTCCCCGCGTTCTCCCCGTGTTCCCCCTTCGGCACTGGAGACAGCCATGCCTCGCACCGCATCCACCCGGCCGACCCGCCGCAGACGCCTGTTCGCGGCGGCGCTGACGGCCCTCGCCGCCGCGGCGGCCACCCTGTCCGGCTCCGCCCCGGCCGCCGCGGCCGATGTCAACGTCGCCAAAAACGCGGGCTACGAATCCGGCCTGAGCAACTGGACCTGTTCGGCGGGCAGCGGCAGCGCCGTCGGCTCCCCCGTCCACAGCGGCACCGGCGCGCTGAAGGCCACCCCCACCGCCTCCGACAACGCCACCTGTTCCCAGACCGTCGCCGTCAAGCCCGGTGCGACCTACCGGCTCAGCGCGTACGTCCAGGGCTCCTACGTCTATCTGGGCGCCACCGGCACCGGCACCACGGACGCCGCCACCTGGACCCCGTCCACCACCGGCTGGCAGCAGCTCAGCACCACTTTCACCACCGGCCCCACGACGACGTCCGTCACCGTCCACACCCACGGCTGGTACGGACAACCCGCCTACTTCGCCGACGACTTCAGCGTCCTCGGCCCGGACGCCGGGGGCGGCACCGACCCCGGACCCGAGGCCCCGGCCGCGCCCGGCGGCCTCACCGCCGGCACGGTGACCCCGTCCTCCGTGGCCCTGTCCTGGAACCCGGTCCCCGGCGCCACCGGCTACACCGTCTACCGCGACGGCACCGCGCACCAGGCGGTGAACGGCACGTCGGCGACGGTCACCGGCCTCTCCCCCGCGACCTCCTACCGCTTCCAGGTCACGGCCACCAACGCGGCCGGCGAATCGGCCCGTTCGGCGGAGATCACGGCCACCACCGCCCCCTCGGGAGGCGGCGGACACCCCGCCGTCCCGCCGCACGCGGTCACCGGCTACTGGCAGAACTTCGACAACGGCGCGACGGTCCAAAAGCTCGGCGACGTACCCGGCCAGTACGACATCATCGCGGTCGCCTTCGCCGACGCCACCACCACGCCCGGCGCCGTCACCTTCCACCTCGACTCGGCCGGCCTGGGCGGCTACACCGTCGACCAGTTCACGGCCGACATCAGGGCCAAGCAGGCGGCCGGCAAGTCGGTGATCCTCTCCGTCGGCGGCGAGAAGGGCACCGTCTCGGTCAACGACGCCGCCTCGGCCGCCAACTTCGCGGCCAGCGTCCACTCCCTGATGCAGCAGTACGGCTTCGACGGCGTCGACATCGACCTCGAAAACGGCCTCGACCCGACCTATATGAGCCAGGCACTGCGCACGCTCTCCCAGAAGGCGGGCGGCAACCTCGTCCTCACCATGGCGCCGCAGACCCTCGACATGCAGTCCACCTCGGGCGGCTACTTCCAGACCGCGCTGAACGTGAAGGACATCCTCACCGTCGTCAACATGCAGTACTACAACAGCGGTTCGATGCTCGGCTGCGACGGCAAGGTCTACTCGCAGGGCACCGTCGACTTCCTCACCGCGCTGGCCTGCATCCAGCTCGAAGGCGGCCTCGCCCCCTCCCAGGTGGGCCTGGGCCTGCCCGCCTCCACCCGCGGCGCGGGCAGCGGCCATGTCGCCCCGGGCGTCGTCAACGCCGCCCTGGACTGCCTCACCAGGGGCACCAACTGCGGTTCCTTCAAGCCCGCCCGGACCTACCCCGGACTGAGGGGCGCGATGGCCTGGTCGACCAACTGGGACGCGGCCAACGGCAACGCCTGGTCGAACACGGTCGGCCCGCACGTCCACGGCCTGCCGTAACTGGCCCCGCACCCGCGGAACCCGCCCCGCCCGGCCGCCCCCGGCCCGCGCTCGCCGACGCCCCGTGCGCCGGCGAGCGCGGCAGCGGCACCGGCAGCGGCACCGGCACCGGCACCGGCACCGGCAGCGGCTAACCGGACCGCTTGACGCAGGTCCGGTCGTCCGCCGGCAGCCTGCCGGTGGCCAGGTACCGGTTGACCTCGCCGTCCACGCAGGCGTTGCCGTATTCGCCGTAGAGCGCATGGCGGTTGGCGCCCTTGAGGGTGATCAGCCTGGAGCTCGGCAGCAGACCGTGCAGGGCGCGGCCGCTCCGGTAGGTGGTGCGCGGGTCGCCGGTGGCGGCCACGATCAGCGCCGGGGCGTCACGATGCACCGTCGTGGGCGCCTCGCGCGGCCGGTCCCAGAAGGCGCACGGTCCGATGTTGCGGGTCAGCGGGCCGAACAGCGGGTGCTCGGCGCGGTGGCGCTCGATGTCCCGCCAGTAGCGCTCGGGGTCGCGCGGGGCAGGCTTGTCCCCGCAGATGATCGCCGTCTGCGCCATGGGGGAGTTCGCGTCGCCGCCCGTCAGCATGCCCCGCAGCACCTCGGTGAACTCCGGCGACAGCCGCGTCGGCTGTCCGGCGGCGGCCCGGGCCAGTACGGACAACTGCTCGGCGAGGGCGGCCCGCTTCGGGTCGGTGTCGTCCGCGATCCCGGCCACGAGCAGGGACGGCACCTGGGTGTCGTCGAGCCGGAAGGCGTGGGGGGCGGTGCCGACCGTGAGCGGGCCGCGCGCGGACGCCGCGACGATCCGGTGGACGGTGGCGAGCACGGCGGCGCGGCTGCGGCCGAGACCGTAGGCGTAGTCGCGGCGCGCGGCCCAGGCCGCCCAGGCGGAGAGCGCCCGCTCGTTCTCGGGCTCGGCGCCCCGCAGCAGCCGGGGGCTGTAGTCGTCCGGGGCGAGGGCCCCGTCGAGCACCGTCCGGTCGAAGCGGCCGGGGAACATCTGGGTGTACACGGTGCCCAGGTAGGTGCCGTAGGAGTAGCCCAGGTAGGAGATCTTCCGCTCGCCGAGCACCCCGCGGATGACGTCCATGTCGCGGGCCGTGTTGCGGGTGCTGATGTACGGCAGCACCGACGCGTTGGTGGCCCGGCACTTGTCGGCCAGGCCCTTTTGCAGGGTGACCTGCCGCTCGAAGCTTTCCCGGCCGAGACCGGCCGCGAGGAGGCTGGTGCCGACGGGCCAGTGGCAGTCCAGCGGGGTGCTGCGGCCGACGAAACGCGGGTCGAAGCCGATGATGTCGTAGCGCGGGCCGGTCTCCCTCATCGCCGTGCGGATGTCCGGCGGGGACTCCAGGGCGGTGCCGCCCGGGCCGCCGTTGTTGAGGAGGATCGAGCCGATGCGGTGACGGGTGTCGGTGGCCTTCAGCCGGGAGATCGCCACGGTGATCGTCCGGCCCCGGGGGTCGGCGTAGTCCAGCGGCACGGTCACGTCCGCGCACCGCACGCCGGCCTTCTCCAGGTCGTGGCCCGTCTTGTCGCCGGGGCCCTGGACGCAGCCGCCCCAGGCGGGGCGCTGCCGGTAGTAGCGGTCCAGGCCGGCGGCGGCCCCGGGGACGTGGCCGGCGGTCGCCGCGGCGCGGTCGCGGTCCGTTGTGGGGCGCGCGGTGGCCGTGGCCGCAGTGGGGGAAGCGGTGAGGCAGGCGGCGGCCAGGGCGAGGCCCGCGGCCGAGGCGCGGCGCAGGGCCGGGCTGGGGGTGTTCACGGGGTCTCCTTGGGCTGGTGGGTGCGGCTGCCGGCACAGAACGCGCGGTCGACGACGGCGCGGAAGGCGGCTTCCGCCCGGTCGGTGTCCGGCACCTTGGTGAGGGCGAGGGCGAGGCTGCGGCCGTCGGGGGTGATCGCGCCGAGCGCGCGGTGTCCGCCGGGCACCGTCCCGCTGTGCCCCCACCACGCCCCGCCGCACGACAGCGGGGAGGCGATCAAGCCGAGTCCGTACCGGGCGCCGGGCCACAGCCGCCGCGGGTCGGCGGGGACGGTGCGCCGCATCTCGGCGAGCCGGCGCGCGGGCACCAACGTCCCGCCGAACAGACCGCGGTAGAACCGGTTCACATCGGCGGGCGTGGAGATCAGCGCACCGCCCGCGCCGCCGAAGGTGGTGTTCCATGCGGTGCCGTCGGCCAAGGGCGGACCATGCAGCCGCTGCCGGCCCTGCTGTCCGGGCCCCGCTCGCCCGGCGCCCCGCCGCTCGGGGTCGGGGAAGTAGCTGTGCGAGTGCGGGCCCCGGATGCCGGTGGTGTCGCCCGGCCAGTAGGTGTCGCGCAGCCCGAGGGGTTCGATGATCCGGCGGGTCACCTCCGTCTCGACGCTGCGCCCGGTGACCTTCTCGACGACGAGTCCGGCGAGGAGGGCGTTGGTCGTGGCGTAGTGCCACTTCCTGTCCGGGTGCGGCATCTTCAGCGCGGCGGCGATCAGTTCGCGGGGCTCGAAGTGACGGAACCGCCACTCCCCCACCGGCCGCCGGCCGAGGGATTCGGTGTAGTCGGGAAGGCCGCTGGTGTGCTGGAGGAGCCCGCGTACGGTGATGGTGCGGCCGTCGTAGCCGTTGCCCCGGATCAGCCCGGGCAGATGGCGCTCCACCGGGTCGTCCAGCCCGAGCCGGCCCTCCGCGGCGAGCTGCACCACGACCGTGGCGGTGAAGGTCTTGGTGATGCTGCCGATCCGCAGCCGGTCCCCGGCGCTCATCGGACGGCCGCTGCCCAGGTCGGCGACGCCGCGGGCCGCCGTCCACCGGCCGCACCCCGGCTCGGTCGCCTCGGCGGCCGCGCCGGGAATGCCGTGCCGGGTGACAAGGGTGCCCAAGGAGCCGGTGACCGCGCCGCGCGCCGCGCCACAGCCGGCCGCGGGGGCCGCCCGGGGAGCCGCCGCGTTCGCCGCGGGCGCGACGAGCACCAGCACGGCCGACGCCGCAACGGAGACCGCCGTCCACGCCGTCGCGCACCGCGCCGGACGACGCGAACAGCGCTCCGGACGAGGCGAGCCGAGGGGAAGTTCCTGCGCTGTGGTCAGAGGATCTCTCACACCGTCAGACGCTAGAACCGCGCCCGCCGGCACTCACTCCGGCTGTCCCCCCGATTCCCCGGGGGGCCACCTCCCCCACCACCGCTCCGGGGTACGGGATGCCCGCCGTCCCCGCCGGCTCCCCGTCCCCCTCCCGGCCTCAGGCCCCGACCAACACCGGTGCCAGCTCCCGCAGTTGCTCGATGCCCAATCCCCGGTCCGCCGCCAAGGGCTGCACGGCGACGTGGTCCGCCCCGGCGTCGTGGTGCTCGGCGATCCGCCGCCGGATGGCGTCCGCATCGCCCCAGGCCACGATCGCGTCCACCAGCCGGTCGCTGCCGCCGTCGGCGAAGTCCTCGTCGTCGAAGCCGAGCCGGCGCAGATTGCCGGTGTAGTTCGGCAACTGCAGGTAGAGCCGGGTGTGGTGGGCACGGGCCAGGGAGCGGGCCGTGGCGGGGTCGGACTCCAGGAGCACGGCCTGCTCGGGGGCGAGCAGCGGGCCGTCGCCGAGGATCTCCCGGGCGCGGGCGGTGTGTTCGGGGGTGACGAAGTACGGGTGGGCGCCGGCCGCGCGGTCCCGCGCCAGCTCCAGCATCTTCGGGCCGAGCGCCGCCAGCACGCGGGCCGGCGGCGGGTCGGCCACCGGGCCCTCGTAGGGGGACTCGTCCATCGCGTCGAGATAGGCCCGCACCGCCGCGAGCGGCTTGGCGTAGTGGTGGCCGCGGGCAGCCACCAGCGGGGCGTGGCTCGCCCCCAGGCCCAGCAGGAAGCGGCCGTCGTACGCCTCGGCGAGGGTCTGCGCGGCGGCGTGGGCGGCGGACGCGTCCCTGACCCAGATGTTGGCGATGCCGGTGGCGACCGTGATCCGGTCCGTGGCGGCCAGCAGCAGGCCGGCCAGGCTCATCGACTCGGTGGCCGGTGTCTCGCCGAACCAGAGGGCGCCGTAGCCCAGTTGCTCGATCTCGGCGGCGGTCCGGCGGGCTACGGCGCCCGGCACCCGGCCGAGTCCGCCGTGCCAGACCCCGACCCGCCCGATCCGGGAAGCGAGAGCGTGCTGCGGCATCGTTCCTCCACTGGCTGAGCGCGGCGAGCCCCGTGCGTCCGTCCGGGACGCCGGAAGGGGGCTCCTCCTTGATCACAGCACGACGGCGGGGCCGGCCATTCCCGGCACACCGGGAAACCCCGGACGCGGCCCGTCACACCCGCCGCCCGGCCCGGTCGCCGCGACGCCCCCTCCTGACCCTGCGTCACCGGAGGTGCTCGCGGACCGCGTCGTCAGGACCGACTCAGGCGCGCCGTACGCACTACCCGGGGCCCTCCTCGTCGGGGCGGCGGCCCCAGGCCGAGATCATCGGCGAGGTGGCGAGATCGAGGCGCCCCGACGCGACGGCAGCGAGGTGCCGCTCGATCTCCTCGTCCGTGGCGAGGCCCTCGGCGATGAGCTTGTCCCGCACCTGGAGGACGGTGGCCGCCTCCAGGACGGCGCACGCGGGCGAGGTGACGGGGAAGTAGGCGTCGGCCTCGACATCGACGAGGCCGGCCGCGCGCAGCAGCCGCGGCAGCTTGCGCCCGTAGGAGAGGTCGGCGCCGCGCTGTTCCAGCAGCCGGCGGAAGCCGCGGCGCAGCCGGTTGGCCAGTTCCTGCTCGGGGCCGCACTCGTCGGGGCAGATCAGCGGCTGCAGCGCGGGGTCGGCGTCCTCGATCAGCAGCCGGCCGCCGGGGCGCAACGCGCGGATCATGGAACGCAGGGCGGCATCGCGGTCGGCGACGTGGACGAGGACGAGGCGGGCGTGGATCAGGTCGAAGGGCCCGTCCGGGGGCGCGTCGAGGGCGACGTCGTGGCGGAGCACCTCGACCCCCGCGGTGCCGGCGGTCCCGGTCCAGGAGACGTCGATGTCCGTGGCGAGCACACGCCCGCCGGGGCCGACGCGCTCGGCGAGCCACGCGGGGACGGTCGGCCCGCCGGCCCCGACCTCCCAGCAGCGCCATCCCTTGTCGATCCCGACCGTCTCGAAGTGCCGGAACGTCGAGGCGTCGAAGAGGGCCGACAGCGCCTCGAAGCGGGTGCCCGCCTCGATCTGCCGGTTGTCGAGAAGGTACCCCTGGCCCTGAGACGTGCGGCTGTCCTGACCCATGCGCCGATCATGCCAGGCCGAACCGTTGTGCGGCGGCGGCCCTCCGCCCCACAGCGGCCCCGCCGCCGCACGGAAGATCCCCGTACGGACGACGCAGCGGCCGCCCCTCCGAGGAGGGACGGCCGCCCGGTGCTGACGGATCAGCGGTGCGTCAGCCCTCGACGCCCAGCTTCTCCAGGATCAGTTCGCGCACCCGGGCCGCGTCGGCCTGGCCCCGCGTGGCCTTCATGACCGCGCCGACCAGGGCACCGGCCGCGGCCACCTTGCCGCCGCGGATCTTGTCGGCGATGGCGGCGTTGGCGGCGATGGCCTCGTCGACGGCGGTGCCCAGAGCGCCCTCGTCGGAGACGACCTTCAGGCCGCGCTTCTCGACGACGGTGTCCGGGTCGCCCTCGCCGGCCAGCACGCCCTCGATGGTCTGGCGGGCCAGCTTGTCGTTGAGGGAGCCGTCCGCGACCAGCGCGGTGACCCGGGCGACCTGCTCGGGGGTGATCGGCAGGGCGTCCAGGTCCACGCCGTCCTCGTTGGCGCGGCGGGCCAGCTCGCCCATCCACCACTTACGGGCCGAGGCGGAGTCCGCGCCGGCGTCGACGGTGGCGGTGATCAGGTCGACCGCGCCCGCGTTGAGGATCGACTGCATGTCGTGCTCGGAGATGCCCCACTCCTCGCGCAGCCGGTTGCGGCGCACCCGCGGCAGCTCGGGGAGCACGGCCCGCAGTTCCTCGACCCACTCGCGGGAGGGGGCCACCGGCACCAGGTCCGGCTCGGGGAAGTAGCGGTAGTCCTCGGCGTTGTCCTTGATGCGGCCGGCCGTCGTGGAGCCGTCCTCCTCGTGGAAGTGCCGGGTCTCCTGCACGATGGTGCCGCCCGAGGACAGCACCGCGGCGTGCCGCTGGATCTCGAAGCGGGCCGCGCGCTCCACCGAGCGCAGGGAGTTGACGTTCTTGGTCTCCGAACGCGTACCGAACTTCTCGGTGCCCTGCGGGCGCAGCGACAGGTTCACGTCGCAGCGCATCTGGCCCATCTCCATCCGGGCCTCGGAGACGCCCAGCGCCTTGATGAGCTCACGCAGCTCGGCGACGTACGCCTTGGCGACCTCCGGGGCCCGCTCGCCCGCGCCCTCGATGGGCTTGGTGACGATCTCGATGAGCGGGATGCCGGCGCGGTTGTAGTCCAGGAGGGAGTGGCGGGCGCCCTGGATGCGGCCGGTGGCGCCGCCGATGTGGGTGGACTTGCCGGTGTCCTCCTCCATGTGGGCGCGCTCGATGTGCACCCGGAAGATCTCCCCGTCCTCCAGCTGTACGTCGAGGTAGCCGTCGAAGGCGATCGGCTCGTCGTACTGGGAGGTCTGGAAGTTCTTCGGCATGTCCGGATAGAAGTAGTTCTTCCGGGCGAAACGGCACCATTCGGCGATGGAGCAGTTCAGCGCCAGGCCGATCTTGATCGCGGACTCGACGCCGATCGCGTTGACGACGGGCAGCGAGCCGGGCATGCCCAGGCAGGTGGGGCAGGTCTGCGAGTTGGCGTCCGCGCCGAGAGTCGTGGAACACCCGCAGAACATCTTGGTCTTGGTGCCGAGCTCGACATGGACCTCCAGGCCCATGACGGGGTCGTACGCCGCGAGGGCGTCCTCGTACGACACCAGGTCAGTGACAGTCACGGTGAAACTTTCCCTCTCAGCCCAGCAGGACGTCGTCGTCGCCCAGGCGCTTCAGTTCGCGGTAGAGGATCGCCAGGCCGGTGACGATCGCCGCGGCCGAAACGGCGGCGTCGATCAGGCGGAGCGTGTCGTTCTCCTGACGGGCCAGCTTGGCCTGCTTGGCGACGCTGAGGGCGCCGAACGCGGTGCTGCCGATCGACAGGTACAGGCCGCCCTTGGACTTCTTGAAGTTCTTGGCCTTCTTGGTCATGGCGCTCACAGTGCAGGTGCCTCCTCAAGCAGCGGGTGACCCCACTTGCCGGTGAACGCGGCCTCGACCGCGGCACCGACCTTGTAGAGCCGGTCGTCGGCCATGGCAGGAGCGATGATCTGCAGGCCCACCGGCATCCCGTCCTCGGGAGCCAGGCCGCAGGGCAGCGACATCGCCGCGTTGCCTGCCAGGTTGGTGGGGATCGTGCACAGGTCGGCGAGGTACATCGCCATCGGGTCGTCGGCGCGCTCGCCGATCGGGAAGGCGGTGGTCGGCGTGGTCGGCGAAACGATCACGTCGACCTTTTCGAAGGCCTTCTCGAAGTCGCGGGTGATCAGCGTCCGCACCTTCTGGGCGGAGCCGTAGTACGCGTCGTAGTAGCCGGAGCTCAGCGCGTACGTGCCGAGCATGATCCGGCGCTTGACCTCGTCGCCGAAGCCGGCCTCGCGGGTCAGGGCCGTGACGTCCTCGGCGGACTTGGTGCCGTCGTCGCCGACCCGCAGGCCGTAGCGCATGGCGTCGAAGCGGGCCAGGTTGGAGGAGCACTCCGACGGCGCGATCAGGTAGTACGCGGACAGCGCCAGGTCGAAGGACGGGCAGTCCAGCTCGACGATCTCGGCGCCCAGCTCCTTCAGCAGCTCGACGGACTCGTCGAAGCGCTGGATGACACCGGCCTGGTAGCCCTCGCCGCGGAACTGCTTGACGACGCCGACGCGCATGCCCTCGACGCTGCCGTTGCGGGCCGCCTCGACGACCGGCGGGACCGGCGCGTCGATGGAGGTGGAGTCCAGCGGGTCGTGGCCGGCGATGACCTCGTGGAGCAGCGCCGCGTCCAGGACCGTACGGGCGCAGGGGCCGCCCTGGTCCAGGGAGCTGGAGAAGGCCACCATGCCGTAGCGGGAGACGCCGCCGTAGGTGGGCTTGACGCCGACCGTGCCGGTGACGGACGCGGGCTGGCGGATGGAACCGCCGGTGTCCGTGCCGATGGCGAGCGGGGCCTCGTAGGAGGCGAGGGCGGCGCTGGAGCCGCCGCCGGAGCCGCCGGGGATCTTGGTGAGGTCCCAGGGGTTGCCGGTCGGGCCGTAGGCGCTGTTCTCGGTGGAGGACCCCATGGCGAACTCGTCCATGTTGGTCTTGCCGAGGATGACGACGTCGGCCGCCTTGAGCCGCTTGGTCAGCGTCGCGTCGTACGGCGGGAGCCAGCCTTCGAGGATCTTCGAGCCGACGGTGGTGGGAATGCCCTCCGTCGTGAAGATGTCCTTGAGCGCGAGCGGGACGCCGGCCAGCGGGCCGAGCTTCTCGCCGCGGGCGCGCTTGTCGTCCACGGCGCGGGCCTGGGCGAGCGCGCCCTCGCGGTCGACGTGCAGGAAGGCGTGCACCTTCTCGTCGACGGCGTCGATACGCGCCAGGTGGGCCTCGGTCACCTCGACGGCGGTGACCTCGCCGGCGGCGATCTTCGCCGCGATCTCGGCGGCGGTGAGCTTGATCAGGTCTGCCATGTCGGTCACTCCTCCCCCAGGATCTGCGGCACCTTGAAACGCTGCTGCTCCTGGGCCGGGGCGCCGGACAGCGCCTGCTCGGGGGTCAGCGACGGACGGACCTCGTCCGGCCGCATGACGTTGGTCAGGGGCAGCGGGTGGGAGGTCGGCGGTACGTCTTGGTCGGCGACCTCGGAGACGCGGGCGACCGCGCCGATGATGTCGTCGAGCTGTCCGGCGAAGTGGTCGAGCTCTTCGGCCTTCAGCTCCAGACGTGCCAGCCGGGCGAGGTGGGCGACCTCCTCGCGCGTGATGCCAGGCATGCAGCGATCCTCTGGTGTTCTGGGCGGAGTGTTCCGGGCGGAGAGTCCAGGAGGAGTCTTCTCGCGAATGCTCCTGTGAACTTTTCCGGCCCAATCCTATGGCGTACGCAAGAGCTGCCGCGAAACCGTTTCGCCGGAGCGGCCGTGATCACCGGGCGACGAGCGTTTTCACGATCCGCCGGACGTGCGCGACGGCCCCGGCGAGCCTCGGGCCGGCGGGTGCGGGCTCCGGCCCGAGGGGGCCTTCGAGGGCCGGGCGCCGGGTGGCGCCGTCAGCGGCCGGGGCGGCGTGTCCGGGGCCGCCGGATTCTTCCGGTCCTGTTCTAGTCCTGCTGCTGCCCCTGCTCGTGCGCGTGCCGCTCCGGCTCCTCCTCCTGCACCTGGTGCTGCCGCTGCTCACCCGCGCCGGACGCGTCGCCGCCGCCGGGTACGTCACTGCCGTCGGGCACGTCGATCCCGCCGGACGCGTCGCTGCCGTCGGACGCGTCGATCCCGCCGGACGCATCACTACCGTCGGACACGTCGATCCCGCCGGAGACCTCAGGGGCGTCCGAGGGCTTCTGTGCAGGTGCTTCGGAGCGGGGACACGGGACGGCCGGTGGCCGGGTCAGTTCAGGACCTGTCCCGAAGGGCGCTCGGCGGCCTTCTCCGCCGCCAGGGCGGCCGTCTCCGATGCACGCTGCCAGCCGCGTTCACCGCGGGCTCTCAGCCATGCCGTGGTCTCGTCGGGTGGCATCGCGGCGGCCACCAGCCAGCCCTGTACGGCGTCGCAGCCGAGGTCGCGCAGCCGCTCCCAGGTCTCGTCGTCCTCGACGCCCTCGGCGACGACGAGGAGGCCGAGGGAGTGGGCGAGGTCGAGGGTGCAGCGGACGATCTCGGCGTCCTCGTTGTCGACGGCCAGCCGGGCCACGAAGGAGCGGTCGATCTTCAGCTCGCTGACCGGGAGCCGCCGCAGGTGGACGAGGGAGGAGTAGCCGGTGCCGAAGTCGTCGAGCGACATCTTCACGCCGTGCGCGGTGAGCCCGGCGAGGGTGTCGGCGGCCCGCTGCGGGTCCTCCAGGAGGACGTGCTCGGTTATCTCCAGCTGGAGGGCGCCCGGCGGGACGCGGTGCCGGGCGAGCCGCGCCGCGACCGCCCCGGCGAAGCCCGGGGAGTGCACATCGCGCGGGGAGACATTGACGGCGACCGGCACCTCCAGGCCCATCGCGCGCCAGCGCGCCACCTGGGCGAGCGCCGTCTCCAGGACGTACTCCGTCAGCCGCGGCATCAGCCCGGAGGACTCGGCGATGGCGATGAACTCGTCCGGTGGCACCCGGCCGCGGTCCGGATGCACCCAGCGGACCAGCGCCTCCAGCCCGGCGACATGGCCGTCGAAGCCGACCTTGGGCTGGTAGTGCAGTTCGACGTCGCCGGCGTCCAGCGCCCGGCGCAGATCGCCCAACAGGCCGAGGCGGTCGGGGGTGTTGCCGTCCCGCTTGGCCTCGTAGAGCTCGACGCCGCTGCGGTCCCGCTTCGCCTGGTACATGGCCACGTCGGCCCGGCGCAGCAGCCCTTCGGCGTCGAGGGCGTGGTCGGGGAAGACGGCGACCCCCGCGCTGGCTTCGAGCACGAGGGTCAGTCCGTCGAGGTCCAGCGGGGAGCCGAGGGCGGCGACGAGGTTGCGGGCCACCCGCTGGGAGCTGGTGAGGGAGTCGGTGGTGGGCAGCAGGACGGCGAACTCGTCGCCGCCGAGCCGGGCGGCCTCGGCGCCGCGCGGGAGGGCGTGCCGCAGGCGGTCGGCGATCTGCAGCAGCAGACGGTCGCCGGCGAGGTGCCCGAGGGTGTCGTTGACGGAGCGGAAGCGGTCCAGGTCGATGAGGACCAGCGCCGAGCGGGAGCCCACCCGTTCGGCGTCGTCCAGCGCGGTCCAGGTGCGCTCCAGCAGCCACTGGCGGTTGGGCAGGCCGGTGAGCGGGTCGCGCAGTTGCTCCTCGGCGCGGGCGCGGGCGATCCAGAGGGTGGAGTCCAGCGCGATCAGCGGGACCGCGAACAGCGGCAGCAGCAGCGGGGCGTGGAGCGCGCAGACGGCGATCAGCGGGGAGATGCCGAGCAGGGCGATGCCGACGAGCGCCTGGCGCAGTACGGCCGTTCGGGGGATGGCGGGCAGCTGGCCGGTGCGCGGGGCGAGGCTGACCCACAACAGGCCGCGGCTGACGAAGAGGTAGCCGGCGGCGGTGACGACGACTTCGGGGAGGACCGCGAGGTTCCAGGCCGGCGGGCTCCAGGGGTGGCGGACGCTGGAGGCCACGCCGAACGCGGCGAGGCCGAGCGCCGCGGCGCCGATGCCGAGGATGTCCACGGCACCGTGCACCACGGCCTGCCGCCAGCGGTGCCGCCGGGCGGCACCGACGAGGACGACGACGGAGAGGCTGACGAGGGTGGCGGGCACCCAGCCGTACAGCAGCAGGACGGCCAGGGCCAGGGCGGCGCCGGAGCCCGTGCCGCCCCACCAGCGGTCCCGGCCGAGGGCGACCAGGTGGCCGACGATGATGCCGGTGAGGATCGCCAGCGACCAGCCTATGGAGCCGCTGGGGAACAGCGCGTCACCTTCGCCGAGGGTGACGATGACGCCCGTGGCGAGCGCGAGGCCCGCCACGAGGACGATGGTTCCGGGCAGCGCGGGCACGACGAGCCGCCGGAGCCGCGACGCCGGAGCGGCGCTGTCGGTCGGTTTCATTCCGATCCCTCTCACAGCCGGCTGTGCCCGCGCCACGGCAGGCGCACTCCTCAACAGTAGGCCGCGGAAGGCCGCCACGGGCAGCGATCGGCGACGGTTGCCCGAATGCGACCCGGCGTCGCGGATCAATCTGGTATGCGCCGATGAGGTGACACCTCACTCCTCCTCAGGCGGAGTGACAGCTACCGCTCGCGCTGCGTCAGGACCCTGCTCCAGCAGCACCGCGAAGCCATCATCGTCCAGCACGGGGACCTTCAACTGCATGGCCTTGTCGTACTTCGAACCCGGGTTGTCACCCACAACTACGAATCCGGTCTTCTTCGAAACGGAACCGGTCACCTTCGCTCCGAGGTTCTGGAGGGCCTCTTTCGCGCCATCTCTGGTGTGTGACTGAAGTGTGCCCGTTACGACGACGGTGACGCCTTCGAGGGGACGCGGGCCCTCATCACCCGTTTGCTCCTCCTCCATTCGGACGCCGGCGGCCCGCCAGCTCTCGATGATCTGCTGGTGCCAGTCCACGGCGAACCACTGCTTCAGCGACGCGGCGATGGTGGCGCCGACGCCGTCGACGGCGGCCAGCTCCGTCTCGTCCGCGTCCCGGATGCGGTCGATCGAGCGGAACTCCCGCGCCAGCGCCTCGGCCGCCACCGGTCCCACGTGCCGGATCGACAGGCCCGTGATGATCCGGGCCAGCGGGCGCTGCTTGGCCGCCTGGATGTTCTCCAGCATGGCCAGGGCGTTCTTCTTGGGCTCGCCCTTCTGGTTGGCGAAGAAGGTGACGACCTTCTCCTCACCGGTCTTCGGATCGCGCTTGGGCAGACCGGAGTCGGGGTCGAGGACGTACGACTTGATGGGCAGCAGCTGTTCGATGGAGAGGCCGAAAAGATCGCCCTCGTCCTTCAGCGGGGGCTCCGCGGGCTCCAGCGGCTGGCTCAGCGCCGTCGCCGCGACATAGCCGAAGTTCTCGATGTCCAGGCACTTGCGGCCGGCCAGGTAGAACAGCCGCTCGCGGATCTGGGCGGGGCAGGCGCGGGCGTTGGGGCACCGCAGGTCGATGTCGCCCTCCTTGGCGGGCTGCAGCGCCGTCCCGCACTCGGGGCACTCGGCCGGCATCACGAACTCCCGCTCGCTGCCGTCCCGGAGGTCGACGACCGGGCCGAGGATCTCCGGGATGACGTCACCGGCCTTGCGGATCACGACGGTGTCCCCGATGAACACGCCCTTGGCCTTGACCACGTCCTGGTTGTGCAGGGTGGCGAACTCCACCTCGGACCCGGCCACCGTCACCGGCTCCACGACGGCATAGGGCGTGACCCGGCCCGTACGGCCGACGCCGACGCGGATGTCGACGAGCTTGGTGTTGACCTCCTCCGGCGGGTACTTCCAGGCGATCGCCCAGCGCGGCGCCCGAGAGGTCGAGCCCAGCCGCCCCTGCAGCCGGATCTCGTCCAGCTTGACCACCACGCCGTCGATCTCGTGCTCGACGGCCGTACGGCGGGTCTCGGCGTCGCCGTAGTGGCCGATGAACGCGCGCACCGCCTCCAGGGAGTCGACGACCCTGTTGTGCGCGGCCGTCGGCAGGCCCCACTCCTTCAGCAGGTCGTAGGCCTGCGACTGGCGGTCGATCTCCAGGCCCTCGCGGGCGCCGACGCCGTGGACGACCATGTGCAGCGGGCGGCCGGCCGTGACCTTGGGGTCCTTCTGGCGCAGCGAACCGGCCGCGGCGTTACGGGGGTTGGCGAACGGGGGCTTGCCGTCGGCCACCAGCCGCTCGTTGAGCTCCAGGAACTTCTCCATCGGGAAGTAGACCTCCCCGCGCACCTCGACCAGATCCGGAATCCGCTCGCCCCGGAGACGGTGCGGGATCTCGGCGATCGTCCGGACGTTGGGCGTGATGTCCTCGCCCGTACGGCCGTCGCCGCGGGTGGCGGCGCGGGTCAGCCGGCCCTGCTCGTAGGTGAGGTTGACGGCGAGGCCGTCGACCTTCAGCTCGCACAGGAAGTGGTACCCGGCGCTCTTGGGGGCGCCGCCCAGCTCACCGGCGATCCGCTCGGCCCAGGCCGCCAACTCCTCGTCGTCGAAGGCGTTGTCGAGCGAGAGCATCCGCTCGCGGTGCTCGACCTCGGTGAACTCCGTGGCGTACGCCCCGGCGACCTTCTGGGTCGGCGAATCGGGGGTGCGCAGCTCGGGGTGCTCGTCCTCGAGCGCCTCCAGGGAGCGCAGCAGCTTGTCGAACTCCGCGTCACTGATGACCGGGGCGTCCTTCACGTAGTACCGGAAGCGATGCTCCTCGATCTGCTCAGCGAGCTGCGCGTGCTTCTCCCGCGCCGCTGCGGGCACCTCGGATGCCGCTGCGTGCTGTTCGCCAGCCACCGTCTTGTCCTCCCGTGATCCTTGAGTGCGGTCACTCAGGGTTGTCTGCGAGTGATCTCGCCGCCCGGACGCAGTGGGCGAGCGCCGAGCGGGCATAAGCGGGCGAAGCGCCCGCGAGTCCGCACGAGGGCGTGACGACCACGGACTCGCTGAGAGTCCCTGGTGCCAGCCCCAGCCTGCGCCAGAGCGTCCTGACACCCATGACGCTACCGGCAGGGTCTGACAACGGACCGTCCACGCCCGGCACCACACCGGCGAACAGCGTCGTCCCGGCTTCGACGGCCTCCCCGATCGCCTCCTCCTCACGCTCGGTGAGCAGGGAGAAATCGAACGAGATGCCCGTGACGCCGGCCCGCCGCAGCAGCCCGAACGGCACCTCGGGCGCGCACGAGTGGACGACCACGGGGCCGCCGTCCGCCACCGCGACAAGATCGCGCAGCGCGCCCTCGACGACCGCCCGGTCCACGGCGCGGTGGGTGCGGTAGCCGCTCGCGCTCTTCACCCGCCCCTGGAGCACCGAGGTGAGCGACGGCTCGTCGAGCTGCAGCACGACCCCGGCCCCCGGCACCCGCCGCCGTACGTCCGCGAGATGGCCGCGCAGCCCCTCCGCCAGGGACGCGGCGAGGTCCCGGCACGCCCCGGGATCGCTGAGCGCGGCCTCGCCGTTGCGCATCTCCAGGGCGGTGGCCAGGGTCCACGGGCCGACCGCGGAGACCTTCAGCGCCCCTTCGTAGCCCTGGGTGAACTCCTCCAGGGCGTCGAGATCTTCGCCGAGCCAGGAGTGGGCGCGCCGGGTGTCGCGACCGGGCCGGTCGCTGATCCGCCAGCCGCTGGGCTCCACATGGCCGTAGACCTCGACGAGCATCCCGAGCGTCCGCCCGATCATGTCGGCGCCCGGCCCCCGGGCCGGGAGCTCCGGCAGGTACGGGAAGCTCTCCAGCGATCCGGTGACCGTCTTCGCCGCCTCCCGCGCATCACCGCCCGGCATCGACCCGACACCGGTCGCCGCGCCCGCGGCCCACTTCTGCGTGCTGTTCTCACTCACCCAGGCAGGGTATGCGGCGGTGCGCCGGTCGGGGTGCGCCAGGTGCACGGACCGGCCGGCCCGTAGGGGGCGGGCGACAGGAAGCGTCGTACATAGGGGTGAAACGGGCCGTACCGTACGACTGCGGTGCGCCCCGCCTGAACACCTGCGGGTGCGTACGGCCGCCTCCAGGCGTGGACAGGCGCATGAGGCGGTCACGCGCCCCTGGGTGCATCCACGGCACACCGGCCGGCGCCACGCCCGGCACGCCGGCCCGCGTACGCCCCTCACGCCCGGGTGCGTATGCCCAGCCGGCCGACCACCGCGGCGAGGGCCAGCGCGCCCGCGGTCAGCGCGAAGGCGTGGTCGGCGCCCCGGTGGCCGCCGCCCGCGCCCGCCAGCACCGCGCCCATGCCCGCGATGCCGACCAGGGAGCCGATCTGGCGGTTGGCGTTGAGGGTGGCGCTGCCGATATCGGCGTGCTCGCGGCCCGCGGCCGCCATCAGCACCCCGGTCATCGCCGGGGAGCTGACCCCGCTGCCGATGTTGCCGACCGCCAGCACCACCGCGAGCACCCAGTACGGCAGGCCGGGCGAGACGATCAGGAACAGCAGGACATAGCCCACGGCGGAGAGCGCCAGAGAGGCGGTCAGCGCGGCCCGGTTGCCGGCCCGCGGCCCGAACCGGGCATAGAGGATATTGCCGAACGGGATGACCAGTACGGCCGGCAGCATCTGCAGCCCCGCCGTCACCGGGCTGGCGCCGCGCGCGGTCTGCAGGAAGAGGCCGAGGACGAACAGCACCCCGTAGAAGGCGAAGTTGAAGAGGAAGCCGACCACATTGGCCGCGGTGAAGCTGCTGTCCGCGAAGAGCGCGACCGGCAGGACGGGGGTGCGGGCGGCCCGCTCGCGCAGGACGAATCCGGCCATGGCGAGCACCGCGACCGCGACCGCCCCCAGGACCGGCGGGGCGGACCAGCCCTGGGCGGGCCCCTCGATGAGCGCGTAGCTCAGCGACCCGAGGGCGAGCAGCCCCAGGACATGACCGCTGCCGCCGAGCGCCGTGCCGCGCGCCGGGACGGCCGCGACGACCCGCCGGGTGAGCACCAGACCCGCCACCCCGATGGGGAGGTTGACCAGGAAGATGCTGCGCCAGCCGAACGTGCCCACCAGGAGGCCGCCGAGGGTCGGCGCCAGCCCGACGGAGGTGGAGACGATCGCCGACCAGAGGCCGAGGATCTTCGCCCGGCGGGCCGGCTCCGGGAAGGCGTGCATCAGCAGGGACAGCGAGCTCGGCATGAAGAGTGCCGCACCCACGCCCTGGGTGAAGCGGGCGGCCACCAGGACGGCGCCGTTCGGGGCGACGGCGCCCAGCAGGGACGCGCCGGTGAACACGGCGAGCCCGATGAGGTAGATCCGGCGGGCGCCGAACCGCTTGGCCAGCGAGCCCGCGAGCAGCAGCAGCGCGGCGAAGGCCAGGACATAACCGTCGACGACCCAGGTGAGGCCGGACATGGTCAGGCCGAGCCGGGCCCGCAGGTCGCCCGCGGCGACGTTCATGATGCCGGTGTCGAGGCTCGCCATCACGAACCCGAGTGCCAGGACGAGGAGTTGGACGCCGCTGCGGGGGCGCGGCCGGGGCGCCGGGAAGTCGTCACCGGCCCCGGCCGGGCTCGCCGTCGCGGTCGCCGCTTTCTCAATGATCATGCATTTAGTTAAAGCTGTAGCTATCTTCGCCCGCAATGATTACAGCTATAACTTTACTGAACGCATACGAAGCCCGGGGGAAGCCGCATGAGGCGGCGCAGGGACGGCACAGGGGAAGCCGCATGGGGGTCTCGCGGGAGCCGTACACGAGGCCGCACGCCGAGCCGCCTACGCGCCGAGGCCCCGGGACGTCCGCCCCGGGGCCTCGGCTCGCCACTACGGCAGCGGGGTCAGTCGCCCCGCCCCAGCGCCTTCAGCAGGCCGTCGCGCAGCGCGGAGCGCTCCTCGTGCGAGAGATGATCGAGCGGCGAGGCGGTCCCCATCCGCCGCAGCAGATCCAGCCGCAACTCCCGCCCCGCGTCGGTGAGTACGAGCTGTTTGGCCCGCCCGTCCAAGGGGTGCGGCCGGCGCACGACCATGCCCTGTTTCTCCAGCTTGGAGATGACATAGGTGACATTCGGCGGCTCGCAGCACAGCACCCCGGCCAGCTCCCGCGCGGTCTTCGGCTCGCCGAGTTCCTCCAGTGCCTTGGCCTGGGTCGGCGTCAGATCGAGTTCGGCGATCCGGCTGCGCTGGTGGGCGTCCAGCCGCCGGCTCAGTTCCGTCACGAGCCCGCGGATCTCCCGGAACCCGCACCCCGCCGCCGCGGTCGACTTCGCTTCAGTGGTCACTCATGCAGCGTACGTCGCCGCGCGGGAGAACGGCCGGGGCGGCCCGGACGCCCCGAGCCGCCGGTGCCGGGGCACCGGGCGGGAGGGCGGCCCACCCCTGAAGTGCCGGCCCGGATCCACTACGGGTCAGCCCCCGCCGGCCCCTGAAACGGACCGGGGCGCGGCTCGTCCGGCCGGACGATGAACGGGCGGCGGCGGGACCGGATCCTGGTGACGGCCGCTCGCGGGACCGGTGGCGGCGGCCGGAGAAGCGGCGCAACACGCCGTGCAGGCAGCCGCGCCGCACGCTCCCCATGCAGCGGCGCGAGACACAGCAGCAAGAAGCCGCGCACGCGACCGAAAGGACCTCATGACCACGCACCGGACGCTCCCGGCCGGGACCTCGGACGACCGCCTGCGTCACCCGCGCACCCGGCAGGCGTTACGCAGCACCAAACTGCTCGTCGGCTGTTATGCCGGACTCAGTGCGCTCACGTTGTGCGCCATCTTTGTGCTGCGCCACCACCCCGACCTGGTGACCGACGCCGTCTGGGTCCGTGCGGTCATCGTCGTCGCCACGTCCCTGCTCATGACCTCGTTCGCGGTCCGGACGGCCCGCGGCCACCGCCGGTCCTACCTCCGGCTCCGGCTGGCCTCGGCGGTCATGCCGGCGGCCATCGCGGTCATCATCGCGCTGCCCGGCGGCTTTCCGACGTGGCTGAAGCTGGAACAGGGCGTGTGCGGCGTCCTGTTGCTCGGCGTCGTCATGATCGTGAACGGCAGGCGACTGCGAGCGGCGTTCGCCTCCCGCTAGAACAGCCGCCTCCGCGCCCGCGATGCCCCCGCGGTCCGCGCCCGCCCGCGCCCCTCGCCGGTGGTTCCCTCTCCGGGACCGGCCGGGCGCCTCCGGGGCTCAGCGCCCGGGCCGCACCGACACATCGTTGATCTCCGCATCGCGCGGCAGATCGATGGCCGTGATGATGGCCGTCGCGACCGACTCCGGGTCGATCCAGCGGGACGCGTCGTACTCCTTGCCCTCCTGCTGGTGGGTGCTCTCCTGCATCGGCGTGGCCGTCCGCCCCGGGTAGACCGAGGTCACCCGGACGCCGTTGTCGTGCTCCTCGCCGCGCAGCGAGTCGGCCAGCGCCTTGAGGCCGTGCTTGCTCGCCGCGTACGCGCCCCACTGGGGGTTCGCATGGAGCCCCGCGCCGGAGTTGACGAAGACCACATGCCCCTGGGCGACCCGCACCAGCGGCAGCAGCAGCCGGGTGAGCTCGGCGGGCGCGACCAGGTTGGCGGCGAGCTGCCGCTGCCAGGACTTGGCCGGCAGGTCGCCGACCGCGCCCAGCTCGATGACGCCCGCGCTGTGCACCAGGGAGTCGATACGGTCCGGCAGCGGCTGCTGCCCGAAGGCCCAGGACAGCTTCTCGGGGTGGGCGAGGTCACCCACGAGCGTCCGGGCGCCGGGGAACTGCGCGGCCAGCTCCTTGGCCCGGACCGCGTTGCGCGCCAGCAGCCACAGGTCCTCCCCGCGCTCCGCCAGCCGCCGTGCGACCGCCGCTCCGATGCCCGACCCTGCGCCCGTGATCAAGTGCGTACCCATGGGCCCGATCCTAACGAGCGGGCGACGGGACACGGGCACGGCCGGCTCAGGCCTGGATGCCCGCCTTCTCCTCCAGGTAGGCGAGCGCGCCGACGCCGTCCGCCGCGAAGAAGACCAGGTCGGTGAGCGGAATCGGCAGGAACCCCTCCGACTCCATCCGCTGGAACTGCTCCTTCAACCCGTCGTAGAAACCTGCGGTGTTCAGCAGCACCACCGGCTTGGTGTGCATCCCGTGCTTGCGCAGTTCCAGGATCTCGGTGGCCTCGTCCAGCGTGCCCGTGCCGCCGACCATCACGACGACGGCGTCGGCGCGGGCCAGCATCTGGGCCTTGCGCTCGGCGAGATCCCTGGTGACGACCATCTCATCGGCGCCCTCGCGCGCCTTGTGCGCCAGGAACTCCACGGAGACGCCGATCAGCTTCCCGCCGGCTTCCTGCACCCCGTCGGCCATGACCTTCATCAGGCCGGTGTCCGAGCCGCCCCAGACCAGCGCATGCCCGCCCTTGCCGATCAGTTCGGCGAACCGGCGGGCGGGAACGACATAACGGTCATCGAGGTCGGCGGCGGAGCAGAAGACACAGATGTTCATGCGGTCACCTTACGAGCCGGACGGGGCGGGGCGGAGCGGGGCCCGAACCGGCTCCGCCCCACCACCGCCCTCACCACGGCCGCTCCCCCGCTGCCGCCTCCGGCTAGATCAGCCCCTGGTCCAGCATCGCGTCGGCGACCCGCTCGAAGCCCGCGATATTGGCGCCGGCCACATAGTCGCCGGGCAGCCCGAAGCGCTCCGCGGTCTCGTAGCAGCGGTGGTGGATGGCGCGCATGATCGTCGCGAGTTCACCCTCCGTGCGCTCGAAGGACCAGGCCTCCCGCGAGGAGTTCTGCCGCATCTCCAGCGCACTGGTCGCCACACCGCCCGCGTTGGCGGCCTTGCCGGGGCCGAAGGCCACCCCGGCCTCCTTGAGCAGCGTCACCGCCGCCGGGGTGGTCGGCATGTTGGCGCCCTCGGAGACCGCCTTGACACCGTTGCGGACCAGGATCCGGGCGGCGTCCTCGTCCAGCTCGTTCTGGGTCGCCGACGGCAGCGCCACATCGCACGCGACATCCCACACCCGCCCACCGGGCACGTATGTGGCGGACACCCCGCGCCGCTCGGCGTACGCACTGATCCGGCCGCGCTCGACCTCCTTGATCTGCCGCAGCAGCGCCAGGTCGATGCCCTTCTCGTCGACGACATAGCCGCCCGAGTCCGAGCAGGTCAGCACGTTGGCGCCGAGCGCCTGCGCCTTCTCGATGGTGTAGATCGCGACATTGCCGGACCCGGAGACCACCACCTGCTGCCCGTCCAGCTCCTCGCCGCGCTGCTTGAGCATCTCCTCGGTGAACAGCACATTGCCGTATCCGGTGGCCTCCGTACGCGCCTTGGAGCCGCCCCAGGCCAGGCCCTTGCCGGTCAGCACACCGGGCTCCCAGCGGTTGGTGATCCGCCGGTACTGGCCGAAGAGGTAGCCGATCTCCCGGCCGCCGACGCCGATGTCGCCCGCCGGTACGTCCGTGTGCTCGCCGAGATGACGGTGCAGCTCCGTCATGAACGACTGGCAGAAGCGCATCACTTCGGCGTCCGACTTGCCGTGCGGGTCGAAGTCGCTGCCGCCCTTGCCGCCGCCGATGTTCAGGCCGGTCAGGGAATTCTTGAAGATCTGCTCGAATCCGAGGAACTTCACAATCCCCAGATTCACGGACGAGTGGAAGCGCAGACCGCCCTTGTACGGGCCGAGCGCGCTGTTGAATTCCACCCGGAAGCCCCGGTTGACGTGAATCGCCCCGGAGTCGTCCTGCCAGGGGACCCGGAACATGATCTGCCGCTCCGGCTCGCAGATCCGCTCCAGGATCTTCGCCTCGGCGAACTCCGGCCGCGCCGTCAGCACCGGCTCCAGCGTCTCCAGCACCTCCAGCGCCGCCTGGTGGAACTCGGGCTCCCCGGGATTCCGCCGGACCAGCTCGGCGTACAGAGATGCCGGCCCGGCCCGACGAATACCGGGATTGACCTCAGATTGAACAGTCGACATGACTTCCGTTCCCTTCGTGGCCGCGGAAAAGGCCGTCTGCGGTCCGGACCCTGACGAGTCCTCACAAGTCCAACAACTCCTTGCGAGTCCTTATCGTCACTATTCCTCGCCCCGGCAACCTTTGACGTCCCGTCGCGTTGCCGACTTTATGGGTGGCACCCCGCCGATCGACTGTGGGATGCGCGACACACCCTTCCCTTACGCAATCCCGCCAACCCGCTGACGTCCCCGACGGGCCCCTCCCTCATGCCGTGTCCGCAGGTCAGCGTCCCGGAATCGGCCCGCCGGCGCTGCCCGCCGCACCGCGCGACCCGGTCCCCGACGGGCGCTGTGCAACACCTCACAGTTGACCGGCCGGCCTCTCTCCGCACCTCACGGGCCCCGCGCACCCCGCCTGCCCCGTCCGCGGGGGCCGGCGTCCGCGGACGCCGGCCCCTCCCAGATGGCCGGCCGGGACCAGCCCACCCCCGTACGAGGCTGGTCCCGGCCGGCCCGCCCTTGAGGACGCCCCGGTCCCGCGCCGTCAGCTTCCCGCCGCCGCGGTCACCGCCGTCACGGTCGATGCGGTCGGTGCGGTCGGTGCGGTCGGTGCGGTCGGCGGGACCACAGCAGTGGCATCCGCCCCCGCCGCACCGTCCTCGTGGCCGGCGGCGCGTGCCGTCTCGGCGCTGACCATCTTTTCCATCGGCTCGGCGCAGCTGCCTCCGGCGAGGACCATCGCCAGCAGGATGGCGACCACCGCCAGGACGGATCCCAGCCAGACCATCGTGTGGACCGGGACGGTGTAGGCGCCGATCACCCGCGCCACGCACTCCACCACGAGCACGGTTCCCCATATCAGCGAGAACCTCCGCTCGGCACGACGGAACGGTGCGGACCCGGCCATCAGCCGGTCCCAGGCGGCGTTCCGCTCCGCCTTCCCCTTCGTCACGAACGGCTTGAGGCCGGCGGTCATCAGGGGCTTCCCCAGGTACACGGAGACGATCATCGATATGCCGACGACACTGCTCACCCCGCTGTCCTTGGCGAGCATCAGCCGCGGATCGCCGGTCATCGCGCTCAGGGCCAGGCCCACGACGTTGACGACGAGGATCACCAGGGCGAGGCCGTTGACCCCGGTGCCCCGGGCCAGGCCCCAGACCGTGCGCAGCGCCGGCACCACGCTGCTCCAGCCCAGCGCCGCGACCTCGCTCAGCCCGAACCCGTTCCTGAGGAGGTAGTACGACCCCAGCGGAATCCCCAGGTCCAGGACCAGCGGCAGCAGGGTCTGCGCCAGCGGGCCGGGGCTCTTGCCGTCCGCGGTCACCTGACTCCCCTGCTGACGCTGACGTCGGCTCTCGCTCCGGCTCCGGTCCACTGCTGGCTCCCCCGAGTTGCTCTCCGCACGGCGTACTTCTCTCGACGTCTTCAGCTTCGGGCACGCCCGCGCGGCGCAACAGTTCCGAGTGTCCTCGCTTCTTCATGACATTTGTCAGTGGCGGGCGAGGCGCAGCGGTGCCCGGCCGGCCCCGGCATGCGCGGTGTGCCACACGACGGCGATTCCGGTCACAGCGCCATGGCCGGTCATCCGGACCACCGACCACAAACCCGGTTTTCCCAGACGGCTCGGTCGGCCAGACTGGGGACATGCCTCGCAGAATCATGTTCGTTCAGCTCAAGACGGGCTACGACACCGACCGCGGCCCCTCGTGGATCGGGTGGGTGGACTTCTCCAAGACCTGGAAAACGGCTTACTTCCAGGGGCGAACTCTGCAACGGGCCACAGGTCTCGGCTTGTTCGACGCGAACTTCTACGACGTCACCACCGACGAGCGCTTCTGGATCTCCGGCCCGAAGCGCGACCGGAGCGACACCCGGTACGGCCCCGAAGGGCCGACCGTGGAAGCTGACGCCGCAGATGCCTACCGAGCGTTCCTCCAGGGGACGCCGCTTCCCGGCCGGGAAGACGGCTAGGCCGTCTCGTTCCGGCACGTACCAGCGGCCGGCAGCGGGCACCGGCAGCAAAGGGGACCTTCGTGACCGGTCCGCGGTGGACCGGCTGATGCCATGGCCGGCCGGTCCACCGGCCGGGCCCCTCTTGCGGGCTTGGCCGCATGCCGGTGGGCCCGCACGGCCGTGGAGTCCACCGAGACCGCCCCGTTGAGGTCCGCTCCGGAACGGCCCGAGCCATCAGCGCGGTGTCACACGCCCCCATGCGCGGCGACGGACCTGGGCCCCGCGCACCCCTCTCCCGGACAGTTGAGATCCTGAGGTGACCCAACCGGCCCACTGCACCGAGGACTTCCGTGAAAACCCCGACCCGGCTCATCGTCCTGTCCCTGGCGGCGCTCACGGTCGTGACCGTCGGCGCCGGTCTGCTCGTGGGGCAGGACGGTCCCGACCGCCGAAGGGGCTACCACCAGGGCAAGGACGGCGTCTTGACCATCGAGGCCCGCCGACGGCCGCCGGCCCCGGGTTTCACCGGCAGCGGTCTGGACGGCAAACCCCTCGGCCTGGCCGCCTACAAGGGCAAGACGGTCCTGGTCAACGGCTGGGCATCGTGGTGCGGGCCCTGCCGTGCGGAGACTCCGCTCCTGGTCAGGGCCCACGAGAAGCTGCGGGCGCGCGGGGTCGTCGTGGTCGGGCTGGACCAGGACAACTCGGCCGCCGACGGCCGCGCCTTCGCCGGTGAGTTCCACATGAGCTACCCCAGCCTCCTGGACGCCGACGGCAAGCAGGCCCGCAAGCTCCCCAAGGGCGTCCTGAACACCCAGGGCCTCCCGTTCACCTTCGCCGTCGACCCATACGGGAAGATCGCTGCCGCCGCCTCCGGCCAGCTCGACGCGCACAAGATCGACGCCTTGGTGAAAGCCGCTCAGGCCGGTACGGCCCCGCCCTCCCACACTCCCTGACGCGCCCCAGCGGCATCTCCTGACGCACCCGCCACGCGCCCTGACGCCGTAGGCCCCCACACCCGCCCAAGAAACCAAGGAAGCCGGCCATGCCCCCGTCCACCCGACGCAGCCGCCGTACCCGTGTCCTCGTCGGCGCCGCCGTCGCCCTCCTCGCCGCGGCCTCCGTCGTGGCGTACGAGAGCGTCACCTCGCCCACCTTCGGCCTCGACGCCGCACCGGGGGCCGGGTCCGCCGCATGTGCCCGGATCGCCGGCGGCTACCCCGACGAGATCGCCGGCGCGGGCCGCACGTCCACCGACGTGGAGGGCGCCGCCGTCTGGGGAGACGGCGCGGTCATCGTGCGCTGCGGCCTGGACAAGCCCCTGCCCACCAAGGAGGCGTGCGCGCAGGTCGACGGCGTGGACTGGGTCTGGCGCACGTCCCCGGACGACGACGGCAGGACGCTCCTGGTCACCTACGGCCGCGCCCCGGCGGTCGAAGTGCACATCGACACCCGTCGTGCGGCCCCCGACGCGGTCCTGATCGACCTGAGCCGGCTCGTCAAGCCCCTCCGCCAGGACCACAGGTGCCTCAGCCGGGACGACGTCGCCCCGCCGCCGAGTCCCGGCTCCCCGAAGGCGATGCCGCGCCACGACCACGACGCCCCTCACGAGCACGGCGACCGCCACCCTCACGACGCCCGCGCCGCCCTGGCACCCGGCCGGGGCGGCGTCGTGCGGTGAGGGGATCACCGGCATGGTCGACCATCATGGCGTCCGGGCGCCGTACGCGCCGTCGGGGCGGCGTCGTGGGGACCCGTCCGGCGCGGCTCGTCCGGGAGTTGAGGGTCCGGCTCGGCTTGTTCCGTGGGCACGGTGCGCGACCGGCGGAGAGCGACGCGCCGTCGGCGGCCCGGGCGGATGCGGTCGTCGAGCACGGCGGCCGGAGGCGGCCCGGGCGGGTGCGTGCGGAGAGCCGGGACGCGCCGGTCGAGTATCCGGCATGAACCTCGCGGAGATATCCGGCGAGGGCCGCCATCCGGTGCTTGCCGAGGACGGGGTCGTCCACGGCGCGGTGCCACGCCGCTCGGCTGCCGCCCCCGGCGACCGCGCGCGGCCAGGAGGCTTCCCCTACGCCCCCGCCCGCACCCGCCGCTCCGTGGTGGCGATGGTTGCCGAGCCGACCACCCGGCTGCCGTCGTAGAGGACGATGGCCTGGCCGGGGGCCACGCCGCGGACCGGTTCGGTGAACGTCACCTGGAGGTCGGTGCCGTCCACCAGCTCGGCGGTGACCTCGGTCTCGCCGCCGTGGGCGCGGAGCTGGGCCGTGTACGTGGCGGGGCCGGCCGTCGGGGGGCGGCCGCACCAGCGGGGGCGGATGGCGGTCAGGGCCGTGACGTCGAGGGCGTCGGCGGGGCCGACCGTGACGGTGTTGTCGACCGGGGAGATGTCGAGGACGTAGCGCGGCTTGCCGTCGGGGGCCGGGTGCCCGATGCGCAGGCCCTTGCGCTGGCCGATCGTGAAGCCGTACGCGCCCTCGTGGGCGCCCAGGACCGCGCCGGACTCGTCGACGATGTCGCCGGGGGCCGTGCCGAGCCGCTTGGCGAGGAAGCCCTGGGTGTCGCCGTCGGCGATGAAGCAGATGTCGTGGCTGTCCGGCTTCTTGGCGACGAACAGGCCGCGGCGGGCGGCCTCTTCGCGGATCTCCGCCTTGGTGGTGAGGGTGTCGCCGAGCGGGAACATGGCGTGCGCCAGCTGGCGGTCGTCGAGGACGCCGAGGACGTAGGACTGGTCCTTGGCCATGTCGGAGGCGCGGTGGAGCTCGCGGGTGCCGTCCTCGCGCAGGACGACCGTGGCGTAGTGGCCGGTGCACACGGCGTCGAAGCCCAGGGCCAGGGCCTTGTCCAGGAGCGCGGCGAACTTGATCTTCTCGTTGCAGCGCAGGCAGGGGTTCGGGGTGCGCCCGGCCTCGTACTCGGCGATGAAGTCGTCGACGACGTCCTCGCGGAAGCGTTCGGCGAGGTCCCAGACGTAGAAGGGGATGCCGATGACATCGGCGGCACGGCGGGCGTCGTGCGAGTCCTCGATGGTGCAGCATCCGCGGGCGCCGGTGCGGAAGGACTTCGGGTTCTCGGAAAGCGCGAGATGCACGCCCGTCACGTCATGGCCGGCCTCGGCGGCGCGGGCCGCGGCAACGGCGGAGTCGACACCGCCGGACATGGCGGCGAGTACGCGGAGGCGGCGGGGTGCGTCATCAGTCATAGCGAGTCCAGGGTAGACGGAACCGCCGACAGGGCGGAAAGCGTGATGCAGCGCATGGGGAAGAGGGACGGGAAACGGGACGGGGAAGCGCAGGCCGGGGGCCCGGGCGAGGGCCGCGGCGAAGGCGACGGCGGAGGCCGGGGGGCCGGGCGCGGGATCACCCGGCGGCGGGCGCTGTGGATCGGGGGCGGCGGGGCGGTGGCCGCCGGGGCCGTGGCGCTCGCGGCCGGGGGTGAGCCGGCGCGCTGGTGGTGGCGGCTGCCGGGGAACGAGAAGCCGCGCGAGGCGGGCGCGGTGGACTTCCGGGGCGCACAGTGGGTCGCGGCCTCACCGGCGAACTACCGGCGGGCGGACCGGCCGGCGGACTACGAGATCGACCGGGTGGTGATCCATGTCGTCCAGGGCAGCTACGCGACCGCGCTGGACGTCTTCCGGGACCCTGATCACGAGGCCGCCGCCCATTACGTGATCCGCAAGGACGGGCACGTCGCGCAGCTGATCCGCGAGCTGGACGTGGCGTTCCATGCGGGGAACCGCGGCTACAACGAGCGCAGCGTCGGCATCGAGCACGAGGGGTACGTGGACCGGCCGGAGTCGTTCACCGACGCCATGTACGCGTCGTCGGCGCGGCTGACGGCCGGGGTGTGCCGGCGCTACGGCTTCCCGGCCGACCGGGAGCACCTCGTGGGGCACAGCGAGGTGCCGGGGACGGACCACACCGATCCGGGGCGGCACTGGGACTGGGACCGGTACCTGGAACTCGTACGCGCCGAGCTGCGCAAGCCCGTACGGAAGCCGCCGCGGGAGCACCCGGCGGGCAGGGCCTGAGGGGAGCGCCGGCGCGGAGCCGGTGGTGCGGGCCCTGGGGCGGCACCGACCCCGCCGGCCCTCGGCCCCCGTCGGTCGAGCCCGGCCCTCGGCCGGTCCCGGGCCGCCCCGGCCCGGCTCCCTCAGCTCAGCCCGGCGCTCCGCGCCCGTTCCACGACCGGGCCGATGGCCTCTGCCAGCGCCGCGACGTCCTGTGCGGTGGAGGTGTGGCCCAGGGAGAACCGCAGGGTGCCGCGGGCCAGCTCCGGGGACATGCCGGTGGCCAGCAGGACGTGGCTGGGCTGGGCGACGCCGGCCGTGCAGGCGGAGCCCGTGGAGCAGGCGATGCCCTGGGCGTCCAGGAGGAGCAGCAGGGAGTCGCCCTCGCAGCCGGGGAAGGAGAAGTGGGCGTTGGCGGGCAGCCGGCCCGCGGGGTCCGGGTCGCCGCCGAGGACGGCGTCGGGGGCGGCGGCGAGCACGGCCTTGACCAGGTCGTCGCGGAGCGCGCCGATGTCGCGGGCGAAGTCCTCGCGGTGGGCGACGGCGTGCCGGCCGGCGGCGGCGAAGGCGGCGATGGCGGGGGTGTCGAGGGTGCCCGAGCGGACCTGCCGCTCCTGGCCGCCGCCGTGCAGCACCGGCACCGGGGCGTGCTCCCGGCCGAGCAGCAGCGCGCCGATGCCGTACGGGCCGCCGATCTTGTGGCCGGAGACGGTCATCGCGGCGAGCCCGGAGGCGGCGAAGTCGACCTCCAGCTGGCCGAACGCCTGCACCGCGTCGGCATGCAGCGGAACACCGAACTCCGCGGCGGCGTCGGCCAGTTCGCGCACCGGCTGGATGGTGCCGATCTCGTTGTTGGCCCACATGACCGTGGCGAGCGCGACATCGTCGGGGTCGCGGGCGAGGGCCTCGCGCAGCGCCTCGGCGTGCACCCGGCCGTGGGTGTCGACCGGCAGCCACTCGACGCGGGCGCCTTCGTGCTCGGCGAGCCACTCCACGGCGTCGAGAACGGCGTGGTGTTCGACGGGGCTGGCGAGGACGCGGGTCCGGGCCGGGTCGGCGGCCCGGCGCGACCAGTACAGGCCCTTGACCGCGAGGTTGTCGGCCTCGGTGCCGCCCGCGGTGAAGACGATCTCGCTGGGGCGGGCGCCGAGCGAGACCGCGAGGGACTCGCGCGCCTCCTCGACGGTACGCCGGGCACGCCGGCCGTCGGCGTGCAGCGAGGAAGCATTGCCGGTGACGGTCAGCTGGGCGGTCATCGCCTGCACCGCCTCCGGGAGCATCGGGGTGGTGGCGGCGTGGTCGAGGTAAACCATGGTGCGCACGATTCTACGAGCTGACGCGGCGGGCCCCGGGGGCGCATGCGCAGCGCGCGGGAGCGCCCTGCGCCGAGGCGCCGCCGGCCGCTCGCCCGGGGGTTCCGGCGGGCGGCTTCCCGGGTTCCGGCCGGTGGCTCCGCGCGCCACGACGGGCGGCCCCCGGGCTCCGGCACAAGCCCCCGACCCCGGCGTCCCCTTCTCCCGGCGCCTCGACCGCTTTGTCCCGAAGCCTCTCTCTCGACACCCCGGTAAGGAGTAACTAGCCTGACACTCATGACACAGTGGCTCTTGGACCGTACGTTCCGCGGCGCGTCGGGCGACGAGGTGCGGTGGGCCGTGCACGGGGCGGGCCGGGCGGACGCGCCGGCCGTGGTCCTGCTGCACGGGACGCCGTTCTCGTCGTACGTCTGGCGGGGCATCGCCCGCGCCCTCGCGGCGCGGCACCGGGTGTTCGTCTGGGACATGCCGGGCTACGGCGCCTCGGGGATGCGGGACGGGCAGGACGTCTCGCTCGGCGCACAGGCCCGGGTGTTCGGAGAGCTGCTGGCGCACTGGGAGTTGACCGGCGAGGAGGCCCGGCCGGCCGTCGTCGCGCACGACTTCGGCGGCGCCGTCGCCCTGCGGGCGCATCTGCTGCACGGTGCGCGCTACGCGCGGCTGGCGCTCGTCGACCCGGTGGCGCTGGCGCCCTGGGGCTCACCCGTCTACCGGCTGCTGGGCGCGCACCCCGAGGTGTTCGGACAGCTCCCGCCGGAGCTGCACCGCGCGCTGGTGCGGGAGTACGTGTCCTCCGCGAGCCATACGGGGCTGCACCCGGCCGTCCTCGACCGGCTGGCCGAGCCCTGGTGCACGGCCGGGGGGCAGCCGGCGTTCTACCGGCAGATCGCGCAGAACGACCAGCGGTTCACGGACGAGATCCAGGGGCTCTACGCCGGGATCGGGCTGCCGACGCTCATCTGCTGGGGTGCGCAGGACACCTGGATCCCGGTCGGGAAGGGGCATGAGCTGGCCGCCCGCATCCCGGGCTCCCGGCTCCGGGTCATCGAGGGCGCCGGCCATCTGGTGCAGGAGGACGCACCGGCCGAACTCGCGGCGGAACTGGCGGAGTTCCTGCAAACGGAACGGTAGGGCAGGTCCGCCGGCAGCCGGAGCCTTGCCCCGCCCTCCGGACCGAGCCGGCGGCCCGCATCCACGAACCGCCGCGGACCGGCACCGCGGAGCGGCCCCCTACCCCTGCAGCACCGCCCGCGCCAGCTGCCGCGACTGGGCGACCAGCCGGTCCTCGGAGTCCCAGACCTCCGCGTCCTCCTCCAGGAAACCGCCCGCGAGGTTGCGGGTGGTGATGGCGACCCGCAGCGGGCCGGGCGCCGGGCGGTGGCGGATGTGGGCGGTCAGCTCGACGGTGGGCACCCAGCCGAGCAGGCCCATCTCGAAGGCGGTGGGCGGCAGGGCGTCGACGGTCAGCAGGAGGGAGAGCGGGTCGGGCTCGCGGCCGTCGGCGAGGCCGAACCAGGCACGCATCTCGCCCTTGCCGGAGGGGGCGCCGACCGCCCAGCCGGCGGTCTCCGGGTCCAGCCGGAGGTCGAGCCGCTCGGTGATGGCGGTGCTGCCGGGGATGGTGGTGCCCCCGCCGGGGGCGTCGTTCGCGCCCAGGCAGTGCTCGTACGGCGGGATGGCCGGCGGCTTGGCGGTGGTGCGGACGTCGTCGGGCAGCGCGCCGAGGTCGCCGTACGCGGCGAGCACCCGCAGCCGCTCGACCTCGCTGCCGTCCTCGGCGAACTGGATGAGGCTGGCGGTGCCGGTGGACATCGTGCGGCCGGTGCGGACCACGTCGGTACGGATCACGGCGGGGCCGGGGACCGAGGCCGTCAGGTAGTGCGCGGTGACGGACAGCGGGTCGGGGTGCGGGAGGGCATCACCGAGGGCGCGGCCCATGAGGGCGAGGAGGTAGCCGCCGTTGACCGCCTGGATGATCGTCCAGCCGGCGGAGAGGTGTGCGTCGTAGACGCCGGGGGCGCGACGGGTGACCGCCGTGTCGCGGTCGAACTCGCTGTTGCCGTGGGTCACCAGAGCCATGGGTTGCACGCTACACCGGATAGTTACCGACTGGTAGTGTCAATTTCTGCGGCCTCGGGCGGAAGCGCTCGTTCCGCGCCTGCCATGATGTGCGCCATGCTTCACGTCCTCTACCTGGTCGGTGTCGCGGCCTTCGCGGCGAGCGGGGTGCTGGCCGCCTACCGCGCCAACATGGACCCCTTCGGCGGCCTGGTGCTCGCCTTCGCCGCGTCCATCTCCGGCGGCACGCTGCGCGATGTCATCCTCGACCGGCGGCCGCTGTACTGGACGCACGACTGGGTGCTGCTGACCGTGATCATCTGCGTCGGCGTCGGCACCATGATCTATCTGCGGTTCTGGCAGCTGCCGCACAAATCGCTGCTGGTGGTCGACGCGATCGGGCTGTCCGTGGTCACGGTGATCGGGGCCCGCGCCGCGATCGAGGCGGGCGCCACCCCGCTCGCCGTGATCATCCTGGCGGTGCTGACCGGGGTCGCCGGCGAGGTCATCCGCGATGTGCTGTGCGGGGAGTTCCCGCCGCTGCTGCTGCGGGAGGACGTCTACGCGATCGCCGCGCTGGCCGGCGGCTGCTGCTATCTGCTGCTGCACCACCTCGGCACCGGGGCCACCCCCGCCGCGGGGATCTCGGCGGGGGTGGTGTTCGCACTGCGGATGGGGGCGGTCTACCTCGGGCTGCACCTGCCGCGCCCGCAGCAGCTCCGCAGCCGGCGCGGACCGCAGGACTCCGCCTGACCGAGGCGGCCGCGCCGGTCAGCTTGCCGGCGGCGCCGGCTTGCTGTCCGTCTTCAGCCAGGTGTCGAAGAGGCCGTCCAGCTGCTTCCCGGAGATCTTCTCGGCGAGCGCGATGAACTGGGCGGTGTCCGCGTTGCCGTAGCGGTGCGCGGCGGTCCAGGCCGGCAGGAGCCGGAAGAACGCGGGGTCGCCGATGCGCTCGCGCAGCGCCTGGAGCGTCATCGCGCCCCGGGTGTAGACGGCCTGGGCGAACATGGTGTCCCGCTGCGGGTCGGCGACCTTCACCCGCCAGAAGGCATCGCTCGCCGGCCGGGCGTCGTACGCCTTGCGGAAGGCGTCATGGGCGCTGAGGGTGCCGCGGTGCTCGGCCCACAGCCACTGCGCATAGCTGGCGAATCCCTCGTTGAGCCAGATGTCCTTCCACTGCCGGACGGAGACCGAGTCGCCGAACCACTGGTGCGCCAGCTCGTGGACGATGGTCGTCTCGTTGCGCACGGCCGAGTAGGCGGGCTTGGACTGCACCTCCAGCGAGAAGCCGGCCTGGGGCATGTCGTCGACGATCGCCCCGGTCTCCTCGAAGGGGTACGGGCCGAAGATCTTCGACCAGTAGTCGGTGGCCTCGGCGGTGACGCCGTAGACGTCGACGGCGCCGGTGGGCAGGGTCGGGTCGGTGGCCACATAGATGGGCGTGCCGCCGGGGGTGGTGCCCGTGCGGACATCGAACCGGCCGACGGTGGCGGTGGCCAGGTACGTCGCCATCGGGCGGCTCTCGCGCCAGTGCGCGTACGAGCGGCCGTGCGCCTCGCCGGAGCTGATCAGGCGCCCGTTGGAGACGCCGGTCAGGCCCTTGGGGGCGTCGATGCGGATGTCGTAGGTCGCCTTGTCGCCGGGGTGGTCGCTGGAGGGGAACCACGTCGAGGCGGCGTTCGGCTCGCAGGCGACGAAGACGCCGTCCTTGGTCTTCATCCAGCCGTAGTCGGAGCCGAAGACGATCGGGCCGCTCAGTGCCTGGGGGACGCCGTGGTAGGCGACGGTGACGGTGAACTTCCTGCCGTGGCGCAGCGGGAAGGCGGGGCGGACGGATATCTCGTCGCCGGATCTGGTGACATGGGCCCGCCGGCCGTTCACCCGGACCGAGTCGACCGTGAGTTTTTGCAGGTCGAGGTCGAAGGCGGAGAGGTTCTGGGTGGCGCGGGCGGTGAGCGTGGTACGGCCGTCGAGCCGGCCGCTGCCGGGGTGGTAGCTGACGCCGAGGTCGTAGTGCAGGGCGTCGAAGCCGCCGTTGCCCAGTCGGGGGAAGTACGGGTCACCGACGCCCGGCGCGCCGGGGGAAGCGCCGGGGGCGGCGGCGATGGTGGCGGCCGAGGCCACCGCGGTGGCCAGCGCGAGCCAGCGGGAGCTGCGACGTGCGGAACGGGAGAGTGCCATGAGCCATCCCTTCGGACACACGAATGAAGTTCGCCTCAAGATCGAACAACCGTGCCGACTCTGCACTCTCCCGCCGCGTTCCACCCAGGACTTTGCCAAGTCCCAAGCATTACTTGCCGGTTGCCCCGTCACCGCCCGCCGGGGCGGCACTCTCCGGGCCTGCCGCCTGCGCGGTGCCCTCCGCGTTCTCCGGGTGGTGGCAGGCCACCTGGTGTCCCGTCCGCAGCGCGACCAGCGGCGGCTCGGTGCCGGCGCACACCTCGGTCGCCTTCCAGCAGCGGGTGCGGAACCGGCAGCCGGAGGGCGGGTTGATCGGCGAGGGCACATCGCCCTTGAGCAGGATCCGGTCGCGCTGGGTGCGCCGCTTGGGGTCGGGCACCGGCACCGCGGACAGCAGCGCCTTGGTGTACGGGTGCATCGGCGACTCGTAGAGCCCCTTGCGGTCCGCCAACTCCACGATCTTGCCGAGGTACATCACCGCGATCCGGTCCGACACATGCCGGATGACCGAGAGGTCGTGGGCGATGATGACGTAGGTCAGGCCCAGCTCGTCCTGGAGGTCGTCCATGAGGTTGACGACCTGGGCCTGGATCGACACGTCCAGCGCGGAGACCGGCTCGTCGGCGACCACCAGCTTGGGCTTGAGCGCCAGCGCGCGGGCGATGCCGATGCGCTGCCGCTGGCCGCCGGAGAACTCGTGCGGATAGCGGTTGTAGTGCTCCGGGCTCAGGCCCACCAGCTCCAGCAGCCGCTGCACCTCCTTCTTCACCCCGCCCTCGGGCTCGACGCCCTGGAGCCGGAACGGGGTGGAGACGATCCCGCCGATGGTGTGCCGCGGGTTCAGCGAACCGTACGGGTCCTGGAAGATCATCTGGACGTCCCGGCGCATCGGCCGCAGCCGGCCCGGGGACAGGTGGGTGATGTCCTTGCCCTGGAACTCGATGGAGCCGCCGGTCGGCTCGTCGAGACGGGTGATCAGCCGGCCCATCGTCGACTTGCCGCAGCCGGACTCGCCGACGATGCCCAGGGTCTCCCCCGGCCGGACGTCGAAGTCGATGCCGTCGACCGCCTGCACCGCCCCGACCTGCCGCTTGAGCAGGCCCTTGGTGATCGGGAAATGCCGGACCAGACCGCGGACCCGCAGCAGCGGCTCGACGGCGGCGGCGGTCTCCCCGGCGGGCTCCGCGGGGGTGTCCGCCGTCTTCTGGAGCGGAATCTTCTTGTTCTGGTCGTCAGTCGTGTCGGTCACAGCTTCGGCGCAATCTCTTCGGTCCAGATACGCTCCCGCTCCTCCTGCGACATGTGGCAGGCGGAGAAGTGCCCGCCGCCGGCCTCGCGCAGTTCGGGGCGGACCGTACGGGTGAGGTTGTCCTTGGGCACGTCCGCGTACGGGCAACGGGGGTTGAAGGCGCAGCCGGACGGGACGTTGATCAGGCTGGGCGGGGAGCCCTTCACCGGGATCAGCCGGTCCGTCTGGTCGCGGTCGATGCGCGGCATGGAGCCGAGCAGACCCCAGGTGTAGGGGTGCTGGGGCTCGTAGAAGACCTTCTCCGCCGGGCCGCGCTCGACGCACCGTCCGCCGTACATCACCAGCAGGTCGTCGGCGAGCTCGGCGACCACACCGAGGTCGTGGGTGATGATGATGACCGCCGAGCCGAACTCCTTCTGCAGATCGCGGATCAGGTCCAGGATCTGCGCCTGGACGGTGACGTCCAGGGCGGTGGTCGGCTCGTCCGCGATCAACAGTTCCGGGTTGTTGACCAGCGCCATCGCGATCATGGCGCGCTGGCGCATGCCCCCGGAGAACTGGTGCGGATGGTCGTCCACCCGCTTGTCGGGCTGCGGGATGCCGACCCGGTCGAGCATCTCGACGGCCCGCTTGCGCGCGGTCTTCTTGTCCACGTCGTGGTGGACGCGGTACGCCTCCACGATCTGGCTGCCGACCGAGTAGAAGGGGTGCAGCGCGGACAGCGGATCCTGGAAGATCATCGCCATCTCGCGGCCGCGCAGCCGGCGCACCTCGTCCGGGTCGGCGGAGACCAGCTCCTTGCCGTCCAGCCAGATCTCGCCGGACATGCTCACCTTGCTGCGCTGCTGGCGCGAGGCGCGGTGCAGGCCCATCACGGCGAGCGAGGTCACGGACTTGCCGGAGCCGGACTCGCCGACGATGCCGAGCGTCTTGCCCTTCTCCAGGGAGAAGTTCAGGCCGTCGACCGACTTCACGAGTCCGTCGTCGGTGTTGAAGTGCACCTTCAGGTCGCGCACTTCGAGGAAGGCGGAGGGGGACCGGGTGCCGGCCGCGGCGGGCTCGTCCACGGCGGCCGCGGTCCTGTCCTCGGAGGAGTCGGTCACGAGAGCCTCACCCGCGGGTCGACGGCGGCGTACAGAACGTCCACCACCAGATTGCACATGACGATGAAGAACGCGGCGAGCAAGGTGACGCCGAGGATGTTCGGGAGGTCGTTGGCGTTGATCGCCTCGACGGCGAAGGCGCCGACTCCCTTGAGCGAGAAGACCTGTTCGGTGATCAGGGCGCCACCGAGCAGCAGGCCCAGGTCCATGCCGAAGACCGTGATGATCGGGGTGAGCGCGGCCCGCAGACCGTGCCGGACGACCACCTTGCGCTCGCGCAGGCCCTTGGCACGGGCCGTACGGATGTAGTCCTCGCTGAGCGTCTCGAGCATGCCCGCCCGGGTGAGCCGGGCGTAGAGCGCGGAGTAGAGGAAGGCCAGGGTCACCCAGGGCAGGACCAGGGTCCGGGCCCACAGGAACGGGTCCTCCATCAGCGGCACGTAGTCGCTGCGTTCGAAGATCGGCCACTGGTAGGTGAACAGGGCCAGCGCCAGGGCGCCGGTGAAGAACATCGGGAGGGAGACGCCGGCCAGCGCGACGCCCATGGCCATCCGGTCGAAGAACGAGCCGGGGCGCAGGGCGGAGAGCACACCGGTGGCGACACCGGAGACGACCCACAGCACGGCCGCGCCGGCGGCCAGCGAGAGGGTCACCGGAAGCCGGTTCTGGATCTCCGGCCAGACCTCGATATGGGTTTTGAAGGAGTAACCGAAGCACGGCACATGGCACTTGGCCGCTTCCGGACCGAATTTGTAGTCGACGCCGACGAAAATGCCCTTGAGGAAGTCCCAGTACTGCTCGTACACGGGCTTGTCCAGGCCGAGATTCTTCTTGACCGCGGCGATGTCCGCGGGCGTGGGGGCCTTACCGATGTACTGCTGGGCAAGCTGGTCGGTGCTCTGCCCGGCCAGTTTCGGCAGCAGGAAGAAGATGCCGAAAGTGACCGCGCTGACGATCAGCAGCAGGATCACTGCGCTGATCAACCTGCGGATGATGTACGAGAACACGGGGATGCGGCGTCGGCGCCGCGGGCCGGTTCACCACCGGCCCGCGGACACCAATGCCTTCACCTGCCTTCCAGGGCTGCTACTTCTTGACGCCGATGTTGAGGTAGTCGTACTGACCGCTGAAGGCCGAGGTGGAGACCAGGTTGGTGGCCTTCGGCGAGCGGTACATCAGGACCTTGAAGTAGGTGAGCGGGACCAGCGCCGCCTGCTCCATCGTCTTCTTGTCGATCTCGGCGTACGCCTTCTCGCGGGCCGCCTTGTCGGTGTCGGCGATGGCGGTGTCGAGCAGCTTGTTGATCTCCGGGTCGTCCAGCTCCGACAGGTTGGTGTTGCCGGACTGGCTGATCGCCTTGCCGTTCAGGATCTGCTGCAGGTAGCCGTAGCCGGTCGGGAAGTCCGAGCCCCACTGCATCATGATCAGGCCGACGTTGTTCTTCTTGTTGAACTTCGGCACACCGGCGTAGTCCGAGAAGTACTTGCTGGTCGGGTACGACTGGATCTTGGCGTTGACGCCGATCTTCTTCAGCGAGTCGATGACCGAGGTGGCCGCGTCGACCTCGTCCTGGCGGTCGTTGCGGGCCAGGATGGTGGTCGTGGTCTTGCCGGCGCCGCACTTGGCCCAGTGCTTCTTGGCCTCGGTCAGGTCCAGCTTGTCGCCGTCGTACTTCTGCGGGTACAGGTCGTACTTCTGGTAGCCGTCGATGTCGGTGGGCAGGACCGTGGAGGCCAGTTCACCGCGGATCGGGCCGCCGAGCGAGGTCTGCACGGCCTTCTTGTCGATGGCGTACTCGACGGCCTTGCGGCACTCGATGTTGTCGAACGGCTTCACCTTGGTGTTGATCGCCGTGTAGACGAGGCGCTGGCCGAGGGTGTTGTCGGTGTTGCCCTTCTCCTTGGGGTCGGTCAGGAGCTGGGCCTGCGTCTGCCCGTCGACACCGCGGCCGGCCAGGTCCACCAGGGTGTTGCCGGACTGGAGGTCCTTGTCGATCGTCGACTGGGCGACCTTCAGGTTCAGGACGATCTTGTCCGGCAGCTGCTTGCGCAGCGGGTCGGTCTTCGCGGACCACTGCGGGTTGCGGACCAGGGTGAGCTTCTTGCCCTCCTGGTAGCTCTCGAACTTGTACGAGCCGGTGGACAGCACGGACTTGGTGTAGTCCGCGCCCTTGTCCTTGGCCTGCGGGACCGGAGCGGTCTGCGGGGCGCTGACCAGGTAGTCGAACTCGGCGAACGGCTTCTTGAGGTGGAAGACGATCGTCTGGTCGTCCGGCGTCTCGATGGACTTCAGACCGGCCTTGCTCTTGTCCTTGTAGGGACCCTTGTAGCCGCCGTCGTTGTCCTTGAGGAACTGCTGGAAGTAGTTCGGGCCCAGCGAGAGGGTGTCACGCGCGAAGTTGCTGCGCTCGACCGCGTACTTGACGTCCTGCGAGGTGACCGTGGAGCCGTCGTCGTACTTGACGCCCTTGCGGAGCTTGTACGTCCAGGTCTTGCCGCCGTCGCTGGGCTTGCCCATCGACTCGGCGAGGTCCGGGGTCAGCTCGTTGCCCTTGGCGCCGGGGCCCGGCTTGAAGGTGGTGAGCGGGCGCGCGTAGAGGCGGCTGAAGTTGTAGATGAAGGCGTAGTACGTGTTGCCCGGGTCGAACGACTCGGGGGCGTCGCTGATCGCGTAGGTGACCGTGCCGCCCTTCGCGTCCGAGGCGTTGACGATGCCCTTGGTGGCGGCGTTCGCCTCGCCCGAGCCCTCCGAGGAGCCCTTGCCCCCGCTGCAGCCGGCCAGCAAAAGGCCCGCACTGGTGATGGCCGCGACAGCCGCGACCGGAACTGACCTTCGCATGATGGTCGGTGTCCCCTTCGTTCGTCGAAAACGTCAATCCTCGAAATGCGGAAACGCAGTAACGCGGAAGTGCAGGAACGCGGTGGGCGCCGAAGCGGGCGCCGGCAGCACCGTCAGCGGCTGCGCGGGTCCAGCGCGTCCCTCAGTCCGTCACCGAGCAGGTTGAACGCGAGCACGGTGACGAAGATCGCGAGGCCGGGGACGATCATGTATTGGGGATCGACCTCGTAGTACTTGACCGCCTGGTTGAGCATGCCGCCCCAGGACGCCTGGGGCGGCTGGATACCGACGCCCAGGAAGCTCAGCGCCGCCTCGAAGAGGATGTTGGAGGGGATCAGCAGCGTCGAGTAGACGATGATCGGCCCCACCAGGTTGGGCAGCAGCTCCCGGAAGAGGATGAACGGCCCGCGCGCTCCCATGCCGCGGGCCGCGTCCACGAACTCGCGCTCGCGCAGCGACAGGGTCTGCGCGCGCACGATCCGGCCCATGTACGGCCAGTTGAAGAAGCCGATCACGAAGATCAGCACCGAGATGTGCAGCGGCAGGCCCTCCATGCCGAAGGCCCCGCCCTGCAGCGAGGCGGAGATCGCGATGGCGAACAGCAGCAGCGGGAAGGCCAGGAAGACGTCCATCATCCGGCTGATGAAGGCGTCCACCCGTCCGCGGTAGAACCCGGCGACCACACCGAGCACGGTGCCGATGGCCACCGACAGCAGCGTCGCGCCGAACGCCACGATCAGCGACACCCAGGAGCCCTCCAGGATCCGGGCGAGCAGATCACGCCCGAACTTCGGGTCCACGCCCAGGGGGTGGTCCCCGCTCATGCCGCCGAGGTCGCCCTTGGGGAGCGTGGTGTTGGGGTCGATCAGCGACTGGTTCGGGCTGTTCGGGTCCAGCCCCAGCAGGGCCTGGATCGGCCGGGACAGCGCCGCGACGGCGATCAGCAGGATGACAACGATGGCACCGGCCACCGCGACCTTGTCGCGCCGGAAGCGCAGCCATGCGATCTGACCGAGCGAACGCCCCTCGATCCGCTTTCCCTCGACGCCCTTCAGCACCGCTTCCGGCTGCGCCTCAGCAGCCGCCCCGGTGGTCTCGATCGGTGCGGTCACAGTGCCCCTTGACCCCTCTCGGCCGGCGGTGGCCGGCCCCCTGCCCGCCGCGGATTGCGGCCTGGTTCACATCACTGGTGCAAGTTCGGTGCAAGTCCTGCGGGCATCGCGGAAGTTCGCACTGTGGAAGATCCAGAGGCTCGCGCGACGCCGTACGGGGATGACGCTCGTACAAAGGACCGAGGCCCTGTTGTTTCCGGAGTCTTCATCCCTTTCTCGATCAGTCACCAGTCCTGGCGGGGAAAGGATGCGCAACTGTGATGTGCTCCGCGGCATTCCGTTATACGGACAGGAGTTCGGTCTGAGCGGAGCGATCTTCCGCGGGAGGGGTCCTCAACCGCGGGGCATGCAGGGGGATTTCACCACAGGACCGGCGTCCGGCCGGCACTCCCGGACGCCGGGGCGGGCCGTCAGTAGGGGCGCGGGTAGCCGTAGCCGTACGACGGCGCGGGGGCCGGCTGGCCGGGCGGCTGGACGTAGCCGTCACGGTCGAAGAAGGGGCGCGCGGACGCCCGCATCCACATGCCGACCGGGTCGTACTCGTCGTTCATCGCGACCGTGGAGACGGGCAGACCGTCCGGCACCGCACCGATCGACTGCTGGATCATCAACCGCACCGAATCCACCGCTTGTTGGCCGGTGTCGTACAGATCCAGACCGATCGCCAGATAAGGGGCACCGAGCGCCGGCTGCACCCAGGCCCGGCGCAGCGACCGGACGGCGGGCGTCCGGTGGGCATTCTGGGCGAGCAACGCATAGAACTGCGGGATGTCGATGACCGGTTCCGAGATCCGCAGCGGACCGGCGGGCAGCCGGTCCAGACCTCCGGCGATCCGGCGCAGGTCCAGCCACGGGATGCCGACGCCGCCGCCGGGGGCGTGCGGATTCAGCCACAGGCCCCAGCGGTCGGGGAAGAGCGCGGCGGCGATCTCCGGCCCGGTGACGACCTCGTGGTCGCGGTTCCAGCCGGAGGCGGCGAGTTCGGGCGCCGAGGTCACGCACGGTGCGTAGCCGAGGCCCTCGACCTCCATGTTTCCGTACTGCGCGTCGGGCATGCCGGCCCGGCCGTGCCACAGCAGCATCCAGACCTGGCCCGCGGCGAGCGCGTGCAGCAGCGCCTCATAGGCGTCGTAACGGCCGGGCGAGACCTGCTGGAGCAGCTGCTCCAGCGCTCCGGCCGCCGCCGGCCCCTGATGCGCACCCGCGCTCACGTGGTCCGTCCCTTCTGTCAGCAGGGCACGTGTGGGTGCGCCCGCCCCGTCATCCGTCCAGCTTACGAGTGGTCCCGGGCGTAGAAGGGCCGCACACGCTCCAGCATCCAGCCGCCGACCGGGTCGCCCTGGGCGAGGTCGAGCATGACGAGCTGTACGGGCCAGGGCACCGGTACGACACCGAGCGCACGTCCGAGGGCTGACAGTACCGCCTCGCGGGCGGTGCCGTCGTGCAGTGCCGCGGGGTCGGCGGCGAGCTGGACACCGATGAACAGCGCGGGCGTGTCGCCCTCGACACTTGCCAGGGCACGCCGGGCAGTCAGGACAATTCCGGCGGCGGAGAACTCCAGTCCGGCGGCGGCCAGGAAGTCCACCGGTTCGTCCTGCCAGTCCGGCTCGAAGAGCCGCACCCGGCCGCCGCTGGGCACTCCGGCCGCCTCATGGCGCTCCCGGCACAGTTCGGCCACCGCGGGCGGCGGCAGCGGGGCACCTATCGTGCCGTCGGGGTTGACCGCGATGCCGATGTGCGGCGGCAGTCCGCGGGCGAACTCCCGGGCCGGGGCGACGGTGAAGGACATATGCGAGCCGACCGCCCGCAGGAACTCCTGCTCGGAGCTGTAGACCGGGACATAGGCCGCACCGTCGAGCTCGACGGTCGGCAGGTCGAGGCCGCGGGCGCCCGGGCCCGCGCTCTCCGGGCCGCCGCCGTTGGGCAGCGGCACCCACACCCGGCTGCGGCCCAGCACCTCGACGATCCGGCCGCCGGCGCCCGGGTGCCCGACCGAAGCGGCCAGCACCTCTTCGAGCTCGTTCGCCGGCCACGCCAGCTGCGGTATCCCCTGTTCCGGCAATGTCATGTGTATCCACCCGTTCCAAACCGCGCCATCTGGCCAAAGACCCTAGACGAGAAGGCGCGCCGGGGAACCCGCGGGGCAAGGTCCGGTCCGCTCAGTCGAAGCGCACCGTCTCCAGCGCGCCCGCCGCCCGCCGGTCGAGCAGCACCGCCGAGCCGACCCCCTTCGGCAGCCGCGCCGACTCCGCCGCGCGGACCAGCCGGCCCACGGCCCTGCGGTGGCGCGCGAAGGCGTACCCCGACACCCCGCGCCCGCGCGACTCCTGGCCGGAGCGGGCCACCTCGGGCGGCACGTCGAGCAGCACCAGATGCAGCCCGCGGCCGCCGCGCACCGCCGACCGCGCGATCCAGCCGCGCACCCACGCCAGGGTGCCGCAGTCGTGCACCACCACGCTCTCGCCGGAGCGCAGCGCACGGCCCAGCGTCAGGTAGTGGGCGGCGCGGACCAGCGGGCGGTAGAGCGCGTACGGCAGCCGGCGCAGCCTGCCGTGCTCCCAGCGCTCGCGGACGTCCTGCGAATCGATGCGGTGCACCGCGGCACCGTGGGCGTCCAGCGGCGGCACGACGCGGTGCATGAGGGTGCTCTTCCCGCTGCCCGGCAGGCCGGAGACCACCACCAGGTCGCCGGCGGGGAAGCGCAGCTCGGCGGCGCCCGCCGGCCGCCCCTGGCCCCGCAGGTCCACGATGACGGCGCCGCGCCCCGGCCGGACGGCGGGCCGCGGCGCCCGCCCGGCCCGGGGCACGACGGCGGGCGGCGCCGCCGGCACGACGGCCGGAGGCACGACCCCGGAAGTGGCCCCGAATGCCGCTTCACTGTGCACGCGATCGTCCTCCCCGTCCGGTTCTGCTCCGGTTCGAGTCCGTCCCCTACCCGCAGAGTGTCAAGAAAAGGTAATGCCCATCAAGGCGATTGTCCGATCCGCCCACGTCACGGGCGGGGCGGCGGCCGGGGCTCCTCTATCGGGCGATCCCGTGTAATGATGTGGCCGCCACGTGCACATCACAGCTCACCCGTGCACCGCCAACTCCATACCGGCCGCTTGAACCCGCGCGGGAGAGTCCCCGGCCGCCATGGCGGGGCGCCGAAGGAGCAAGTCCTCCCTTGAATCTCTCAGGCCCCTATACCGCGCGGGCTAGGCAGATCTGAAAAGCGAGCCGCTGCCCGGCGTACGGGGCGGCTCCACCCAAGGTGCAAACCGGGTCCGTTCGCGGGATCCCGGTGAACCTCTCAGGTTCCGATGACAGATGGGGAGAATGTCCTCTCACCCATGCCTGGGAGCCCAGAACCATGACTGATGCCCCCCGCCGTACCGCGCTGGACGCGACGCATCGCGCGCTCGGCGCCACCATGACCGACTTCGCCGGCTGGGACATGCCGCTGCGCTACAGCAGCGAGCGCGACGAGCATGTCGCCGTCCGCACCCGCGCCGGCCTCTTCGACCTCTCCCACATGGGCGAGATCACCGTCACCGGCCCGCAGGCCGCCGACCTCCTCGACTACGCGCTGGTGGGCAACATCGGCGGCGTGAAGACCGGCCGCGCCCGCTACACCATGATCTGCGAGGCCGAGGGCGGCATCCTCGACGACCTGATCGTCTACCGCCTCGCCGAGCAGGAGTACATGGTCGTCGCCAACGCCTCCAACGCCCAGGTGGTGCTGGACGCGCTGACCGCGCGGGCGGGCGGCTTCGACGCCGCGATCCGCGACGACCGGGACGCCTACGCGCTGCTCGCGGTGCAGGGCCCGGAGTCCCCCGGCATCCTCAAGCAGGTCACCGACGCCGACCTGGACGGCCTGAAGTACTACGCGGGCCTGCCCGGCACCGTCGCCGGCGTCGAGGCGCTGATCGCCCGTACCGGCTACACCGGCGAGGACGGCTTCGAGCTGTTCGTCCGCCCGGCCGACGCGGTCGCCCTCTGGGAGGCGCTGGCCGAGGCCGGCAAGGACGCCGGCCTGGTGCCGTGCGGCCTGTCCTGCCGGGACACCCTGCGCCTGGAGGCGGGCATGCCGCTGTACGGGCACGAGCTGACGACCGCGACCACCCCGTTCGACGCGGGCCTGGGCCGGGTCGTGAAGTTCGAGAAGACGACCAACGACGGCGACTTCGTCGGCCGTGCCGCGCTGGCGGCCGCCGCCGAGCGCGCCGAGGCGAACCCGCCGCGCAAGCTGGTCGGCCTGATCGCCGAGGGCCGCCGGGTGCCGCGCGCCGGCTACCCGGTCGTCTCGGCCGACGGCACGGTCATCGGCGAGGTCACCTCCGGGGCCCCCTCCCCCACGCTCGGCAAGCCCGTCGCCATCGCCTATGTCGACGCCGCCTACGCCACACCGGGCACCGAGGGTGTCTGCGTGGACATCCGTGGAAGCCATGAGCCGTACGAGGTCACCGCGCTGCCGTTCTACAAGCGGCAGAAGTAAGGGCTCACGGCGGCAGACACGGCCGCGGCGCGCCCGCGCGTCGCACCGTGCACGAACCTCCCCCGGCTCCGCCAGGGGCGACCCCCTTCACGATCACACCCTCGCGTACAGGAGAATCGAGCCATGAGCAACCCCCAGCAGCTGCGCTACAGCAAGGAGCACGAGTGGCTGTCGGGCGCCGAGGACGGCGTCTCGACGGTCGGCATCACCGAGCACGCGGCCAACGCGCTCGGCGACGTCGTCTACGTGCAGCTCCCCGAGGTCGGTGCCACCGTCGCGGCGGGCGAGACCTGCGGCGAGCTGGAGTCGACCAAGTCGGTCAGCGATCTCTACTCGCCCGTCGACGGTGAGATCACCGAGATCAACGAGGACGTCGTCAACGATCCCTCGCTGGTGAACTCCGCCCCGTTCGAGGGCGGGTGGCTGTTCAAGGTGAAGATCAGCGGTGAGCCGGGCGAGCTGCTCTCGGCCGACGAGTACGCCGCCTTCATCACCGGCTGAGCCGTCCGGCTCCCCCCGACGCCACCGCCGTCGGGAAAGCCCCCCGGACTCCGTCCGGTGGACCCCATCGCGCCCCTGACTCCCCCAGGAAAGACTCATGTCGCTTCTGAACAGCTCCCTCCATGAGCTCGACCCCGATGTCGCCGCCGCCGTCGACGCCGAACTCCACCGCCAGCAGTCCACCCTCGAGATGATCGCGTCGGAGAACTTCGCCCCGCTCGCCGTCATGGAGGCGCAGGGCTCCGTCCTCACCAACAAGTACGCCGAGGGCTACCCCGGCCGCCGCTACTACGGCGGCTGCGAGCACGTCGATGTCGTCGAGCAGATCGCCATCGACCGCATCAAGGCCCTCTTCGGCGCCGAGGCCGCGAACGTCCAGCCGCACTCCGGCGCCCAGGCCAACGCCGCCGCCATGTTCGCCCTGATCAAGCCGGGCGACACCATCCTGGGCCTCAACCTCGCCCACGGCGGTCACCTGACCCACGGCATGAAGATCAACTTCAGCGGCAAGCTCTACAACGTGGTGCCGTACCACGTCGACGAGAAGACCAACCTCGTCGACATGGAGGAGGTCGAGCGCCTCGCCAAGGAGCACCGCCCCAAGCTGATCGTCGCCGGCTGGTCCGCCTACCCCCGCCAGCTCGACTTCGCGGCGTTCCGCCGGATCGCCGACGAGGTGGGCGCCTACCTCATGGTCGACATGGCGCACTTCGCCGGCCTGGTCGCGGCGGGGCTGCACCCCAACCCGGTGCCGCACGCCCACGTGGTGACCACCACCACCCACAAGACCCTCGGCGGCCCCCGCGGCGGTGTGATCCTGTCCACCCAGGAGCTCGCCAAGAAGATCAACTCCGCGGTCTTCCCCGGCCAGCAGGGCGGTCCGCTGGAGCACGTCATCGCGGCCAAGGCCGTCTCCTTCAAGGTCGCCGCGTCCGACGACTTCAAGGAGCGCCAGCAGCGCACCCTCGACGGCGCCCGGATCCTGGCCGAGCGCCTGGTCCAGGACGACGTCAAGCAGCACGGCGTCTCCGTCCTGTCCGGCGGCACCGACGTCCACCTCGTCCTCGTCGACCTGCGCGACAGCGAGCTGGACGGCCAGCAGGCCGAGGACCGCCTCCACGAGGTCGGGATCACCGTCAACCGCAACGCGATCCCCAACGACCCCCGGCCCCCGATGGTGACCTCCGGCCTGCGCATCGGCACCCCCGCGCTCGCCACCCGCGGCTTCGGGGCCGAGGACTTCCGCGAGGTCGCCGACATCATCGCCGAGGCCCTCAAGCCCGCCTACGACGCCGAAGCCCTCAAGGCCCGCGTCACCGCGCTGGCGGGCAAGTTCCCGCTGTACCCGTCCCTGTGACGCGTCTCCCGCGCTGAACCCGCTGCCCGCCGACCGGCGGGCGGCGGGTGCACGAGCGGTGGCCCGGGGCGGACCGTCCCGGGCCCGCGGCCCGTACACCCGCTCATCCCCCCTCTTCCCCGCCCCCACGGTGCCTTCCGGTGCTTTTGCGGATGCATGACCGCGGCGACGGAGGGCAGCAGCCCTTCCACGGCCCGCGGGATTCCGGCCGGGCCCGTTCCACAACACCAGAGCCGGACAGCGTGCCCGCACGGGCCGCGGCCCGTGCGGGGCCCGGCATCCCCCGATCTGCGTTTCCACGACGCCACCGACCGTTGCCCCCGGCGACGGGCAGCCGACGGTTTCCGTCCGGCGGCACCGCCCCGGGACCGCGTTACGCTCGACCAACGGCGCAGAAACGTACCTCTCGCACCATTGCTCCACCGTCCACCACGAGCAGACAAGGGAGTCCGCCCCCGTGGCCATCTCCGTCTTCGACCTCTTCTCCATCGGCATCGGCCCCTCCAGCTCCCACACCGTCGGCCCGATGCGCGCCGCCCGGATGTTCGTCGGACGCCTCAAGAAGGACGGTCTGCTCGCCCAGACGGTCACCGTGCGCGCCGAGCTGTTCGGCTCGCTGGGCGCCACCGGCCACGGCCACGGCACCCCCAAGGCCGTCCTGCTCGGCCTGGAGGGCCACTCCCCGCGCACCGTCGACGTCGAATCCGCCGACGCCGAGGTCGAGCGCATCCGCACCACCAAGCGGCTGCGGCTGCTCGGCGCGGAGATAGGCGCCGCGCACGAGATCGACTTCGACGAGTCGGCCGAGCTGATCCTGCACCGGCGCCGGGCCCTGCCCTACCACGCCAACGGCATGACCCTCTTCGCCTACGACGCCGCCGGCGCCCCCCTGCTGGAGAAGACCTACTACTCGGTCGGCGGCGGCTTCGTCGTCGACGAGGACGCCGTCGCCGGCGAGAACCCGATCGTGCCGGACGACACCGTCCTGACCCACCCCTTCCGCACCGGCGACGAGCTGCTGCGCCTGTCCGCGGAGACCGGCCTGTCCATCTCCGCGCTGATGCTGGAGAACGAGAAGGCCTGGCGCACCGAGGACGAGATCCGCACGGGTCTGCTGGAGATCTGGGACGTCATGCAGGCCTGCGTGACCCGCGGCATGTCCCGTGAGGGGATCCTGCCCGGTGGTCTGAAGGTCCGGCGCCGGGCCGCCAACGCCGCCCGCGCCCTGCGCTCCGAGGGCGACGCGCCCGCCCGCGCGATGGAGTGGACCACCCTCTACGCCATGGCCGTCAACGAGGAGAACGCGGCCGGCGGCCGGGTGGTGACCGCCCCCACCAACGGCGCCGCCGGCATCATCCCCGCGGTCCTGCACTACTACATCAACTTCGTGCCGGGCGCCGACGAGGACGGTGTGGTCCGCTTCCTGCTGGCCGCCAGTGCGATCGGCATGCTCTTCAAGGAGAACGCCTCCATCTCCGGCGCCGAGGTCGGCTGCCAGGGCGAGGTCGGCTCCGCCTGCTCCATGGCCGCCGGCGGCCTCGCCGAGGTCCTCGGCGGCTCCCCCGAGCAGGTCGAGAACGCCGCCGAGATCGGCATGGAGCACAACCTCGGCCTGACCTGCGACCCCGTCGGCGGCCTCGTCCAGATCCCGTGCATCGAGCGCAACGGCATGGCCGCCGTCAAGGCCGTCACCGCGGCCCGCATGGCCCTGCGCGGCGACGGCCGCCACCACGTCTCCCTCGACAAGGTCATCAAGACCATGAAGGACACCGGTGCCGACATGTCCGTCAAGTACAAGGAGACGGCGCGGGGCGGGCTCGCGGTCAACATCATCGAGTGCTGAGGGCCGGCGTCCTTCCGCGCTATCTGCCGATCTCCCAGGCGAAGGGCGGGAGTTCGCGGGCCCGGGAGTAGATGTCCAGGGCCTGGCGCGCGGGGACGAAGGGGTGGACCCGGGCGCCTTCGAGGCCGGCCAGCAGGCGGGCGCAGTGGTGGACGCAGCCGGCGACCTCCCTGCCCTGGCGGTCGACGATGGTGGCGGCGTCCCGCGGGCCCTCGCACGGGGTGGGGTCCTTGGCGGCGGCGGCCGGGCAGCGGCCGTGCGAGGCGGACGCGGCGCTCCCGTCGGCGGACGGGCGCGGCGGGGAGGCGTCGAGCGGCTGGTTCATCGGTGTGTCCCCCTGGTGCTGCGGTGGTACGTGCCGTGAGCGGCGCCGCGGCGGCATCGCGCCTGCCTTCCGGCACCCAGGACAGTGCTGCTCGGCGCGGGATGCGTCCATGCGGGCTTGGGGAAGATCTGGTCCGATCGTCAGCTCTTCATGGGAATGCCCGTGACGAGGGGCTGGTACCGGGCCGGGTGAGGCGGTCGCGGCGCGGGAAGACGTACGGCTCCAGGAGCAGCGCGAGGGCGAGCAGCGTCGCCGCCAGGAGCCAGCCGGCCAGGACGTCGCCCGGCCAGTGGACGCCCAGGTAGACACGAGTGAGGCCGACCCCGGCAGCCCAGAGGGCGAGCACCACGCACCAGGTGCGCGCCACGGCGGGGCGGGCGCGCCGGCCGATGCCCCAGGCCAGGATGCCGGCCGCCAGCGCGGAGGTGGTGGCGTGGCCGGAGGGGAACGCGTAGCCGGAGGCGTGCGCGGCCCAGCCGGCGGCCGGCGGGCGGGGGCGGGCGAGCAGTTCCATCAGGCCGTAACGGATCGCCTGGCCGACGGCGAGGACGGCGACGGCGCAGAGCACCGCGCGCAGCCGGCCCACCGTGCCCCGCCCCGCGAGCAGGCCGGCGAGCACCACCAGCAGATAGGGCACCGGTCCGCTGCCGGTGGCGGTCAGCGCACGGGCCAGGGAACGCAGCGGTTCCCCGTGGTGGGCGGTGGACCAGCGGAGGGCGGCCCGTTCGGGGGCGAGCGGGATCCCCTGCCGCAAGGACACGGTGATCGTCACGGCGGCGAAGAGTGCGGCGCAGACGGCGGCGAAGACCAGGAGCGCGACGGTGCCGGGACGGCGCCGCCACGGTCCGGAGGGCGGGGCCGGCTCCGTGCCCGGCCGCGGCCGCCGCGATTCCGGCTCCGGCCCGGACGCCGTCACCGCGCGGCCACCAGGGGGCGCAGCCGGGTGGCCCGGATCCGGTCGACGACGGGGGCCGCGCGGCGGGCGAGCGGGGTGAGCACCCGGGCCACGAGCGCGCCGGTGACCAGCCCGGCGGCGACGTCGTGCGGGTAGTGCGCACCGACCCAGACGCGGGAGGCCGCCATCAGGAGCGCGGCCGGTACGGCGATCCGGCCCAGTTGCCGGTCGCACAGCAGCAGGGCGACCGCGGCCGCAGCGGCGATGGCGGCGTGGTTGCTGGGGAAGGACCAGTCGCCGGACCCGGGACAGGCCTCGACGGTGGCGGTGTGGAGCGTGCGGCACGGCCGCCGTTCGTCGAAGAAGGTCTTGACCAGGTCGTCGACGAGGAACGCGGTGACCACGACGACCGGGGCGGCCAGCGCCGACGCCATGGCGCGGGAGGGTCCGTTCCGCGCCCGCCACCAGCCGATCAGCATCAGGACGGCGAAGAGCGCGAGCCCGTAGTCGGTCCAGTAGGAGACGAGGGTGTTCAGGCCGTGCGGGAGGTGACGGGCGAGCCCGGTGATCCACAGGTACGGACCGCCGTCGATCGAGGCTCCCCCGAAGGCGAGGTGGTTCACGGGGGCTCTCCTTGGCGGCTCAGGGGCGTGGGGTGGTGCGGGGGGGGGACGTGCCGGTGGCTCAGGCGCCGGGCGGCGGCGTGGGGCCGGGCGTCCCTTCCGGGCGCCGGCGGGAGCGGAGCAGTTCGACGGCGAGCGGGGCCAGCGACACCAGCACCACGAGGGCGATCAGCGGCAGCAGATAGCGGTCGACGTTCGGTACGGAGGTCCCCAGGGCGTATCCGGCGAGGGTGAGGCCGAGCGTCCAGAGGAGGCCGCCGGCGATCTGCCAGAGGGCGAAGGTGCGGGCGGGCACGCCCAGGGCGCCGGCCAGCGGGTTCAGCACGGTGCGCACGACGGGGACGAAGCGGGCGAGGACGAGGACTTTGGCGTGGCCGTAGCGGGCGAGGAAGCCCTCGGCGCGGGCGGCGCCCTCGTGCAGCCGGCGGGCGCGGCTGCGGGCCAACAGGGCGCGGCCGCCGCGCCGGCCGATCCAGTAGCCGGTCTGGGAGCCGGCGAGCGTACCGACGGCGGCGGCCGTGAGCACCTGCGGCAGCGCGAGGTGGACGGCGCCGGTGGTGCCCGGGGCGCACAGCAGTCCGGCGGTGAACAGCAGGGAGTCGCCGGGCAGGAAGAAGCCGATCAGCAGCCCGGTCTCGGCGAACAGCACGACGGCGAGGCCCAGGGTGCCGAACGCGGCCAGCAAAGAACCGGCGTCGAGCACGTTCACGGCCTGGACGACCGCTGTCACCTGCGGAAATGCGGCGGCTGCAGACATGTCGGCGGGCCCTCCCATAATGGGTTGCGGGCCTGCCCTCGGACCGGCCCGACCGACTACAGTCACGTAGACGGTCTACGTGACTGTAGACGACGAAATGGTGAAGGGCGTTCCATGTCGGAGACACCACCCGTGCAGCGGCGCCCGGCCGGCGAGCTGGAGGCGAGCGTGCTCGCGGCGCTCTGGGCGGCGGGCGGGCCGCTCAGCCCCGCCGAGGTGCAGAGCGCCCTGGGCGGCCGCCTCGCGCGCACCACCGTCACCACGATCCTCACCCGGCTGCACGACAAGGGAGCGGTCTCCCGCTCCCGGGCCGGCCGCGGCTTCGTGTACTCCCCCATACAGGACTCCGCGGGGCTGACCGCCCGGCGGATGCGCAACGAACTCGACAAGCAGGACGACCGCGGCAGCGCGCTCGCCCGCTTCGTCTCCCAGCTGACCAGCGAGGACGAGCAGTTGCTGCGGTCCCTCCTGGAGGGCGCGGACGGCGCCGCCGAGGGGCCGGCGGCCGGCCCGCAGGACCTTCCCGGAACCGCGACACCATGATCTTCGCCGTATGGATCCCCCTGCTGGTGCCGCTGCTCGCGGTGCCGGCCGCCCGCCGGCTGGCGGAGTCGCTGCCACCGCGGGCCGCGGCCTGGCTGCTGACCGGCTGCGCGGTCGCGCTGGCCGCCTGTACGACCGCGGCGCTCGGCCTGCTGCTGACCGCCGGGGCGCTGCGCCTGCCTCCGGTCGCCGCCCTGGGCCACCTCTCCCTGCCGCTGCTGGGCGGCGATCCGGTCGTGTCCCTCCCCGCGGCCGCTGCCGCCGCCGGTCTGCTCACCGCCTGTGCGCTCGCCGCCGTCCACCGCGCCCGACGCCACCACACCGAGCTGCGCACCGCCCGCCTCGCCACCGGCGCCCACCCCGCCTCCGGCGACCTGTGCGTCCTGCCGGACTCCGCGCCCGACGCCTATGCCCTGCCGGGCCGGCCGGGCCGGGTGGTGGTCACGGCCGGGATGGTGCGGGCCCTGCCCCCGGACGAGCGGGAGGCGCTGTTCGCCCACGAGCGGGCCCATCTCGCGGGCCGGCACCACCTCTTCCTGCTCACGGTCGCGCTCGCCGCGGTCTGCCATCCGCTGCTGCGGTCCCTGCGCGCGCCGCTCGCCTACGCCCTGGAGCGGTGGGCCGATGAATCGGCCGCGGTCCGGGTGGGCGACCGCCGCCTCACGGCCCGCGCCATCGGCCGCGCCGCGCTGGCCTCCCGCCCCGGCCTGCCCTCGCACCGCCCCGGCACCGTCCTCGCCGCGACGGCCGGCCCCGTCCCCCGCCGGGTCGCCGCCCTGCTGGCCCCCGAACGGCCCGCGGCCCCTCCCCCGCGCACCGCCGCCCACGGCCGCCGCCTGATCGCCGCGGCCCTGCTCGCCTGTGTCGCCTTCTCCGCGGCCGCCGCCCTGGACGCCGCGGCCGACCTGCACGAAACGGTGGAGGTGGCCCAGGGGGAGGCGACGCACTGACGGTTCGCGGCGAGGTGTTTTCTTCCCACGTTTTTGGCTTTCCCGCCGTGGCGCCTGGCGGCCGGTCCGCTGCGTTTTGCCTCCGCTCGTTTTTGGCTGTCCCGCCGTTGCGCCTGCGGCGGGCGGGTCCGCTGCGCGGGGCTGGTGCGCCCGCCGTTGCGCCTGCGGCGGGCGGGTCCGCTGCGCGGGCTGTGGGTGCGGTGCCGCTGCGCGGGGCTGGTGCGCCCGCCGTTGCGCCTGCGGCGGGCGGGTCCGCTGCGCGGGGCTGGTGCGCCCGCCGTTGCGCCTGCGGCGGGCCAGGTCCGCTGCGCGGGGCTGTGGGTGCGGTGACGCTGCGCGGGGCTGGTGCGCCCGCCGTTGCGCCTGCGGCGGGCCAGGTCCGCTGCGCGGGGCTGTGGGTGCGGTGACGGGCCTGCGGGGCCTGGTGTGGGGACTGCTTCGCTTTACGTCCCCACACCAGGCCCCTCCGGCCCGTCCCCTCCCGTGGGGGGGGT
>NZ_JBFBHQ010000009.1:0-255863 GCF_040701845.1 Streptomyces angustmyceticus
CAAATCGAGGCGAGACCGGCTTACCCAGGAACAGCTCGACGCGCTGCGAGACCTCGGCGTCGACTGGGCGTGACTCGGTCTGGCGCTGAGCCGCACCACCACCGTGGCCGACGCCCGCGGCCAGACCACCCAGCTCCTGCGGCACCGCTCCCGCGCCGCCGACGCCCCGGCCGAGACCACCCGCTACTCCTACACCCCGGCAGGCAAGCTCGCAGGCCTCACCGACCCGGCAGGCAACAGCTGGGCCTACCAGTACGACCAGCTCGGCAACCAGACCTGGTCCAAGGACCCCGACAAGGGCATCACGAAGGCCGCCTTCGATGACCGCGGCCAGCAGATCTCCAGCGAAGACGCCAATGGCGCTGTGCTGGCCACCGTCTACGACGGCCTCGGCCGCAAGACGGAACTGCACGACAAGACGCCCGACGGCCCGCTGCGCGCCAAGTGGGTCTACGACACCGTCACCGGGGCCAAGGGGCAGCTCGCCGAGTCCACCCGCTACATCGACGGCAAGGCCTACACCAACAAAATCACCGAGTACGACCCCGTCTACCGGCCAGAGCACACCGCCACCGTCGTCCCCGCATCCGAAGGGGCACTGGCCGGCACCTACACGGCCAGTACCAGCCTGTTCGCGAACGGTCTGCCCCGAGGGCGCAGCGTCTCCCAGGCAGGCAATATCTCCGGCAGGGGCTGGACCTACGCCTACGAAGACCGCACGATGCGGGTGGCATCGGTCCACGGCACCGGCATCCAATCCGACGCCACATATGCGCTCACCGGCGAGCCCCTGATCTACAAGATCGTCGGCAGCGGCAAACCCACCCAGGTCACCAACACCTACGAGTGGGGCACCCGCCGCCTGTCCAATTCCCGCGTCGACCGCCAGGACGTCGCCGGAGTGGACCAGTCCGCCACCTACGGCTACGACCCCGCCGGTAACGTCACCTCGCTCTCCGACGTCTCCCGCTCCGGAACCGACACCCAGTGCTTCACCTACGACCATCTGCGACGCCTGGCCGAAGCCTGGGCCCAGGACGAGAAGACCTGCGCCGCCGGCCCGGCCAGCAACCTGATCGCGGGCCCGGCCCCGTACTGGCAGTCCTACGGCTACGACGCCGCCGGCAACCGCACCACGCTCACCCAGCACGACCCCAACGGTGACAGCACCAAGGACACCAAGAGCACGTACCGCTATCCCAAGCCCGGCACGCCTCAGCCCCACACGCTCACCGCCGTCGACAGCACTGGCCCGACCGGCACCAGCACCTCCGCCTACGGCTACGACCCCACCGGCAACACCTCCACCCGCACCCTGGCCGGCGACAAGCAGACCCTCACCTGGGATGTTGAAGGCCACCTCGCCAAGGTCTCCGAACCAGCCGGCGACAAGGGCACCAAAACCACCAGCTACGTCTACGACGCCGACGGCAATCGCCTGATCACCCGCACCGGCGACCGGACCACCCTCACCCTCGGCGACCACACCGAACTTACCCTCGACAAGGGCGCTACCAAGCCCAAGGCCACCCGCTACATCCCCCTCGGCGGCGGCAACCAGGCCGTCCTCGCCGACGACGGCACCTACACCATCACCCTCGCCGACCGCCTCGGCACCGGCCAACTCGCCATCAACGCCGCCGACCAGGCCCTCACCCAACGCCGCAGCCTCCCCTTCGGCGGCCCCCGCGGCACCCAACCTGCCAACTGGCCTGGATCCAAGGGCTACGTCGGCGGCACCGACGACACCGCGGACACAGGACTGACACACCTCGGCGCCAGGGAATACGACCCGCAGACCGGCCGCTTCCTCTCCGTCGACCCCGTGATGGACCTGTCCGACTCGGAATCCCTCAACGGGTACACCTACGCCGGCAGCAACCCCGTCACCGACTCGGACCCCTCCGGCCTGTGCCGCCGCGACATCTGCGGCGACGGCTACCCCGTAGCCGGCGACCCCCAACACGCCGGCTACACCGGCCGACGCAAAGGCGAACACCCCTTCGGCGGACCCAGCGGCCTGGGTTCGGCCGGCGCGCACTACCGCAGCAGGCCCGTATACCGCGAGGCGCCCACCCCGTGCTACTACGCGATGGGCACCAACCCATCGTGCTCTGCCAGCGGAAGGGCCTCGACTGCGCCGTCAGAACGGTCGGCTCCCGTCCTGATGGCCGGCAGTTACCCACAAAACATGCAGGTGGACCGTGGGCCCCTCTCGATTTGGCAAAAGATAGCGGTAGGAGCCGTGTCTTTGATAGGCGGCGCCGTCGTCCTGGCGCCAGTCGCCGCCCTCGCGGCGCCGGAATGCCTCGCTGCACTTCCCCTCTGCGCGGAAGCCGGGGCAGGCATCATCATGGGCGGCGCAGACGGTGGAAGCATGCCAACTGGCAGCGCAGAGGGCGCCGTTGGAGGGACACTCAGAGACTGCCTCCACAGCTTCGTCCCGGGCACCGGAGTCGCACTCGCTGGCGGCAAGCGAAAGCGCATCGAGGACGTAAAAACTGGCGACAAGGTCATAGCCACGGACCCGGAAACCGGCGAGACCACCGCCCGCCCCGTCGTCGCCACCATCGTCACCAAAGACGACAAACACTTCACCGACCTCACCGTCAAAACCCCATCCGGCGACTCCAGCATCATCGCCACCGACACCCACCCCTTCTGGTCCGCCGACAAGAAGAAGTGGATCAACGCCGGCGACCTCCGCCCCGGCACCGAACTCCGCACCCCCCAGGGCACTACCGCCAAGATCACCGCGGTCCGCCACTTCCGCAAGCAGCAGCAGACACACGACCTGACCATCGCCGGCACCCACACGTACTATGTACTCGCCGGAGCCACACCCGTACTCGTCCACAACTGTTCTCCCAGCGCGGCGGATGGTGAGCGTCTCCGTCGGCAGCTCAGTGCAGAGGCTGGTCAGCTGCCAGGTGTACGTTCAGCGGATGATTTCTTCGACACACCTTCCGCGCTCCGAGGCGGAGTCACACCGGATCAGGTCCGTCCGTTCTTTGCTAATCGACGGGGTTGGGCTGAAGAGGATTTAAGGAGAGGGCGAAACGCTGGTGGTGGCTGGGTTATCCGTGAGTACACGAGTCGTGGACATGAAACCGGTCGGATGCTCCGATGGAATCCTGGTGGAGGCCATCATGGCGACGGCGCCTATTGGCGGGTCGTTGGCCCCGAAGGGGACCTGGGAGGGATCATCCGATGACTGAGGACATGAAACTGGAAAAGTTTCGCTCGTGGGTTCTAGACGTGCTGGAGCTGATCAGTGCAGACCCAGGACGTCAAGTGGATTACCTGCATGAATCGAGGATTGGGTCGGATGAGATCTTGCTCCAATTCGATGACGTGCTGCACGTAGCCCACGCCAGGTTGCGAGATGGCTCGATGGATCAAGATGATCTCCATCTACTCCAAGAGGTTGATGAGCGTGTGGATGCTCTGAACTCTGAGCCCGCGTCCATCTGGACAGAAGCTGCGCTCGGAGAAGCAGCTGCGTGGCAAGAACTCCGCATCGCAGCCGGGAGAGCGAAGTCCGAGTTGAAGAAATCCTGGCATTGGGACTTCACCTGACTTTCACCTAGCCGTAGCGTGCTCTCCGGGCGAGCGGAGGTGAACCGATGCCTCCGCTTCCCCCGCCCATGCCCACTACAAAAACAACCCCTTGGTACCGCAGGCATTTGAAGCGAGCGCGGAGCATGCCTCCAGCCGGTCCATGACGATCGCGGAAAAGTTCGCGCCGTGCTCCGGCGCACTGGTCCTCGTCCCAGCCATGCGCCGCCAGCCTTTCGTCCAGCATCGCAGCCGGCTTGTCCCGCAACGGCGCCCCTGACGGACCGTGGAATCCGCAAGCGTGGGCATGATCGGCGTCCTGCCCGACGATCGCCAGCGCGGGTGCGGGACGCTGTGGTCCCTCGGATCCGATCCCCCGATCGGTCTGCCCACCACCACAGCGGTTCGGTCAGCCAGCCATGCCGGGAGCACAGCCACAGGCCCCCTCGGAGATCACAGCGCGCCGCAACTCCGCGGTCACGGGACCTGTGCCTGTGCGGGATGTGTTCGCCAAATCCGACATCGTCCGGGCCACGGGATCTAAGGAGTCCTTGCAGAATGATCTTCGTGTGGAACGGTGGAGGGATAGGTGATCTCGTTCCTCGGGGGTGAGTGAGGATGAGTCGGCCGAAGCCTTGGGAGATCGGTGACGAGCTGTGGGCGGTGATTGAACCGTTGTTGCCCAGGCACGAACGCCGCTACCGGCACCCGGGCCGGAAACGGATCGATGACCGCAGGACGCTGCAGGGCGTATTGCTCGTGCTCTACACGGGGATCCAGTGGGAGTTCCTCCGAAGGAGTTGGGGTGTCGCTGACCGGCGCCAACCGTAACGACGTCACCCCAGCTCCTGCCACTGATCGATGACCTGCCGGCGGGGCCCTCATCCAAGACGCGCGGGACGGGGCAGCCGAGTTCAGCGAACCCGCGCTGGTAGGCGGCCTCCGTGGCGAGGACCTCCACGTCGGTACGCCGGTAGCAGGTGAGACTCTCGTCTCCGATGCCTTATTCCGCGAGAAACAACGGCGGTGAAATGTCCGATCGCTTCAATCTGCACGGGCTTCGAAGGGATAACCTCGATGAAGCTAAGCGGCTCATCTCCGACACCTTGGGGGTGGAATTTACGCCGAAAGAGAGTTCTTTCAGGGGAGGGGCATACTTCTCGCATCGGGGATCAGATCGGTTTGAGGTCACGATTGAGCGGAACTTCACGGACGACGAAGGTATCCTCTCCGAGCCGGAATTCCCCCTGCACTCGACGCTCATCTTTGTGAGCTATGCAACTTCGGAAGTGGAGGGTCTACTCAATGCGCTGGGAGAGATCGATCTGCTTCGCAGCGAGGTGATTCAGTAGCCATCGGCGATTTTCCTCAGATCCATCGAACCTTTGCTCTTTGGACCGCCTTCCAACCAACCCGAGATCGATCCATCTCACGCGACATCGCGCTCCGCAAACTCTGAGTGCTGCGCCGCGGCTGGTTCAACTGCTTATACCGCGGCGCTTTCTCGCTCGTGGTCTGCCTTGGGGTCAGGAAACTGTAGCGAAGGCGTGGTGGGGCTTCCATCAGGGTGTTGGTCGACCCAAGCGAGGCCTCCGATGTCGAGTCGGGTCCGGGTTCGGGTCACGGCGACGTAGGCGAGACGGGCTTCGCCGTCATCGATCGGGCCGGGGATGGGACGGCCGGAGTCGTCCTGCTCGTCGCTGTCGCGAGGTGGTGGGAAGTCGGCGGCGATCCGAACGCTGGGCCATTCGCGGCCTTTGGCTTTGTGCGCGGTCGAGACGGTCACGTGCGCCTGGTCTTCATCAGTGAGCTGGTTGACCGCGGCGAGGATGGCGTCCGTGCCGTGCTTGTCCACGAGATCGACTAGCGGCTGCAGGTCGCAGCCTGCTGGGTCGTAGGAGGCGTAGTCCTGCAGGTCGCCCCAGGAGGTGAACAGCACGAGTTCGGGGTGACTGGTTCGACGGCCTTCCTTCAGGTCACGGGCAGCCAGGGCCAGGGCATGTAGGCTCTCACCTCCCCCGACGAGGGCGACGCGGTTTCCGGCAGCCAGTAGTTGGATGACTTCGGTGATGGCGCCGACGTTCGTGCGGCACAGGACGGCGTCCGGGCAGGGGACCATGCCGAGTTCGGTGGGGATCGCTTCGCTGCCTTGCAGGCGGATGGGTGCGTCGGCGATGGCGAGCCAGCGGTTGGCTTCGTGGGCGAGGAGGGGGCCGAACCGGAAGGACTTCGACAGGGCCAGGGCGGTGCCGTCGAAGCCGGTCATGACGTCCCTGGCGCCGCGCCATTGGTAGATGGCCTGGGCGGAGTCACCGACCATGACGAGCTGGGCGTGGCTGCGCTGATTGTTGAAGATCTGCTCGACGACGGGGTTGGTGTCCTGCGCTTCGTCGAGGAGCAGGAAGTCGGCGTCGATTTTCGGGTTCGTGAGTGACCAGATCTTGAGGTAGTGGTCGTGGTCGAAGCGGACTTTGCCGTCGTCGGGATGTTGGAGGTCGGTCCATGCTTGGTGGGCGAAGGGCGTGATCAGTTGGGCGAGTTGGTGGTGCAGCGGTGGTTCTTCGAGTCCGCGGAGGCGGGGGACGTGATGGCGGGTGATGGCGGGGTCGGAGGGGTGGCAGAAGCGTGTGACGGTGCGCAGGGTGGCGTGGGAGAGGGTTTTGGGTGAGAGGGCGCGTTCGCCGATGCGGATGGGCTTGGTGATGCCAAGGTCTTGTCCGGTGTGCCAGGCGGGGCGGCGTGGGGCGTTCAGTCGGCGGGCGTAGCGGTGGCCGATGGCGGCGAAGGCCAGGGCGTGAGCGGTCTTGCAGGTGACGGTGGTGGGGAAGCGGGTGGCGGCGTCGAGGGCAATGGCGCGGTTGTAGGCGATGTAGCGGCCGCGGCGTTTGGTGCCGTGGGCGAGTAGGGCGAGGGTGGTGGTTTTGCCGGTGCCGGCTCCGGCTTGGAGGGCGAGGTGGTCGCCGGCGTGGAAGTGGTCTGCGGCGGCGGCTTGTTCGTCGGTGGGGTTCAGCACCTGGGTTCCATCTGGGCAGTTCGGGGTTGGGTGTCAGCTTGGGCGCTGCTGATCTGGTGAAGCGCTTGAGTCGCGGTCGCGTGATGGCGGGTGTGTCGGACGACCGTGTGGTCCATGGTTGTGGTGCGCGGGGCGGGTGTGGCGGTGGGGCTGAGCTGCGGGTATTAGTTGCTGCGTCCGCGGTGCCGGATGGTGGTGGGCAGGCGGGGGTGCATGTGCGAGTGGTGGAGCAGTGGGTCGAAGACCTCCCACTCGGCGAGCGCGAGGTCGGCGGCTTGCGGGGCGGCTGCGTGGAGGGGCAGCGTTGAGCGCGCCAGCGGATCTGCTCTGTGTAGGGCAGTTGGCCCAGGTCGTAAACGGCCATCTCGGATGCGGGAAGGGTGAGTTGGCCGTGACAGGGCGTGGCAGACATGAGTGTCCAGGTTCCCGTTGATGCGTCTGGGGTGAGGACGGGGTGGTGGGTGCAGCGGTGGCGTAGGCGGGTCTGTGCAACGCAGCGGATGTCGTCGAGGGGGTACTGGGCGAGGTAACGGCAGTACAGGAGCTGCACCACGGGCCGGGCGGGCTGGCACAGCGTGGCAGGTGGGGCTGGTGCGGGCTCGGTGGGGTGTGGGGTGAAGGCCCCGGTGTCGAGGAGGCGTCGGGTGTGCAGTGCGAGGTGGCGGCGCAGATCGGCGAGCTGCGCGGTGAGTGGCACGGTGGCCGGGTGTGCGGGGCCGAGAGTGCGGTGGGGGACGCGGCACCAGGATGTGCCGTCGTGGGCGGGGTGGGCGATGCCGGAGCTGACGTGCCAGCGTGAGGGGGCAGGGACGGTGCTGGCGGCGAGTTCGTGGGGGTGGAGGCTGATGGGGTACTGGTTGGTGCGGGTGTACCAGGCGATGCGGTTGCCGCAGCCGCGGCAGCGTGCCGGCTGAGCCGCACACAGCAGGCGGCTGGGGCTGTCCGAAGCGACGTGCATGACGCGCTTCCAAGAGCATTATCGATCTAGTTACAACATTCTCCCTCTAACCCAAGCACAGCAGCTCAAGAGGCCTACATCGCACAGCAGACAAACCCACATGCGCATACCACCCCAGGTCAACAGCAGGACCAAGATTTCCTACATGAACTCTCAACACGGCACGTCACAGCCATTCTCATGTCGCAACTAGGGAGAGGATCGACAACCGTGCTGGTGACCGCGTCGAAGAGCAGCGTGTGCAGGAAGCCGTACGGCGACACGTCCGCAACAGCGCCTTCGCGGAGGCGGAGACGGTCATTGACCAGCTCGTTGGCCTGTCGAAGTGGCGCGGGGCGGGCAGGCTTGGTGGGGCGTGGGCGGCTGGAGCAGGCCCTCCGCGGCCTCGACGAGGACTTCCTCACCTTGTTGGGCTGGGACTGGAAGCGGCGGGCAAGTACATGGCCGCGGCAGCCTCCGACGATCGGCCTGCTGGACTGGCAGTTCGTGCACCGCTTGGGGCGGACGGAGCCGCGTGAGTCGAACGTGGCCCGACGCCAACGACCCGTCTTGGCCGGAACGCCCCTTTGAGCGACCTCTTTTCTGCTCGAGCATAGAAGGGAAAATTCTCATCGTACCTGTCTGGAGGGCGCGTTGATCGAATCGCGGCATACACCAGAGACTTGGATTTTGGCGTTCGACAGCTCATGCGATACGTGTTCGGCCGTATCCGCCGTCGTGGCACAGGCAAGTGACGGAAAACTGGAAGTACTGCCGCTGACACACCCTCAGGTGGAGGACTTGCGGCGCCAGAGTATGCCCTCTCCCTTGAAGTGGGCGCCCACCCTGTTGCGTGCACGGGAAAATGATGTCCGTGCCTGGACCGGGCCAGGCATGTCATGGACCCTGGTCAAGAGGCTCGGGCCGCAGTCGTCACTGGAGGTACTGCGCGCCCTGGGAAAATTAAGGGAGGAGGTTGGACGCCATTCGTCCGGTGCGGCTGTCACTGGCATCGGGCGGAAGAGGTTCCTCCATTTGGCAGGTGGAGCCATAGCTGCGATCGGCCTGACGATGGGCAGTCAGAACCCTGCCTTCGCGCAAGCATCGGAGAACTCGAAGGCCGGTGCTTGGGTGGAGGCGAACATGAGTCGACTGCCACGCACGTATGGCGAGATAATCCGTCATACGATTCCATATCGTCGAGCGATCTATCAGGAGCTCTCACCACAGGAGAAGTCGGAGGCCTGGCTGGAGCATTTCAAGAACTTCCGTGCCGCGCATCCCGGCCTGTCGGCAAGCCAAGAGAAGATACTCCAGGAGCTGACCGAACTGACGCCACGAGTGTTCGCGTCGCCTGGCAGGCACACTGGAGAGCTGCGCTCTCTCGCGGAATTGGCTCGGCGCGCCTTCGGCCTCGAAGAGGCTGCCGCCTTGCTCACCCGCCTCGGTCCGGATGACGGCCTCACAGTACGACGTGCGACCTGCCGATGCTCCATGGAAGACGCGCATTGGTGCGGCTTCTACAATTGCGCGCCCATCAACTGCACTCCAACATCAGGCTGCGGAGACCTGTGGAACGAGGTCTGCAACGGCATCTGCGCCCCATAGCCAGCAGCCGAGGGCAGCCGTCTCCTGTCGGCTTTGGGGATGAGCCAGGACAAGGCCAGGTGCTGCAACACCGCTCGACGCTTGACCAGCACCGTAGAAATCGCGCTGGTAGAGCCATCCGAGAGGTCATGCGCGGATCCAGAGCCGGATGGCGGCGGCTCCCGGACTGTGTGCGCTGGCCGACCTGGTCGCCGCCGACACCCCGCTCGGACCCGAGCAGGCCGGCCGCCCGGCTTCAGGTGCGCCGTGCCGACTTCGACCACATGGTCCGGCGGCTGGTCAGCTCCCCGCAGTCGATCGAGGTCCGCTTCGGCACGAGCGGCCAGGGCCGTCGACGTCGCGCTCTACACCACGGCGTCCGTCGACGCGGTCGTCCCCGCCCACCCCGAAGTCGGCTGGGAGCAACTACGCGCGGTGGAGAAAGGCCGGCGCTCTCCGCTCGCGTCGCTGCGCCCGGCCCCGGCCCCTCCCCCGCAACCGCCTGAGCCTGCGGGGCGGCCGTACATCGCTACGGCGAGGCTCCCCCGCCCGCCGCGTCCCAGCCGTCCAGGAGGGCGGCCGGGGCGCGGCGCTGCTCTTCCCACGGGCGACCTGCCGGGCGAGGACTTCGCGGCGGCCACTCTGACCGCCGGCAGCACTGCCGCTGGCGGGCACGGGGCCTACTCGTCCTCGCCGTCCTCGGCAGCCAGATCAACCGTGCTGCTCCGAACGATCTTCCTCACCGCTCCTTGCAGGGAGCACAGCAGCTCCCGCTCGGCCTCTTCGGTGCGGGACTCGATGTTCCACTGCCGGACGTCTTCGACCGTGGCCTCGATGGCGTCGTCCAGCCGGCTTCGCAGCGGGCCGGGGGCAGAGTCAACGCCTCGCAGTACTCGGACTCGAATGGGCATGAAGGACATCACCACGACCGGCATCACTGCGCCGACAGACGCAATCGAGCAACTGTGCCTGCGGCGGGTCGGCAACTGTGCAGTATCCGTCTGCGTCCCCTTTTGCATGCCCAGCAACGCACCCGATGGATATGCCGCCAGCACGCTTGAGTGGTCCCTCTGTGGTCACAGCGACGACCCGGTCGGCTGCCGCGGCCGCCGCGTGGAGCCGTATGCCGAGTGTCTCGCCCACCTCAGCGATGCCAACCGCTCCTCCTACCTTGCTGGTTTGCAGCCTGGTTCTGACGTGGATCACTGTGGCACGCCCTTTACTGATGAACTGCTGAGCGAACTGCTCACTGCTGTCACGGCTTCCGCCGCAGAAGGGCCCTGCCTAGGGTCTGCTGGTTTCAAGCAAGCGAAGTTCATCGGCGATGCCCGGTTCGACAGGGTGGAAATCCGCGGCGATGCCCGGTTCGACGGCGCGGTGGTCCACGGCAATGCCCGTTTCTGCAGGGTAAAGATCCGCGGCACGGCACTATTCAGCGGCGCGCAGATCGGCGGCCATGCTCTGTTCGACTGGGCACAGATCGACAGCGGCGCCTTGTTCAGCGGTATGACGATCGAGGGCGACGCAAGGTTCGAAAGGGCGGAGATCGGCGGCACCGCCGCGTTCTACCGAACGGAGATCGGCGGCAACGCGGGTTTCAACTGGGCGAAGATCGACGGTATGGCCTTGTTTGACGAGGCGAAGATCAGCGGCGACGCCCCCTTCCGCGGGGTGAGGGTCGGCGGCGACGCAAGGTTCAACCAGGTGGAGATCGGCGGCGACACCGGCTTCAGCGGTGCGGAGATTGGCGGCAACGCCAGGTTCGGAGGGGTGGTGTTCGAGCGTGCTTCAACGCTCGGGCCGCTGGTATGTGCAAAGACACTGGATCTGTCAGAAGCGGTGTTCGCGACTGCGGTGACCATCGAGGCGGCAGCAACGGCCTTGCGCTGCCGTCGGACACGTTGGGCCTCCACTGCGGTGCTGCGGTTGCGACACGCCACCGTGGACTTAAGTGACGCGGTTTTGGAGTTTCCGGTGAACGTTGCTGCACACCACCGGCCCTTCGCTGTTTACGGCAAAGAGTTGGCCGAGCCTGGCCTGACCGATTCCCGCGTGCGTGCGGTATCGGTGCGGGGTGTCGACGCGGTGCATCTGGTGCTCACTGACGTAGACCTCACTGAGTGTCTGTTCACCGGGGCCGTTCATCTCGACCAGCTGCATCTGGAGGGGCGATGCACCCTGGCCTTCGCGCCGTTGGGGGTTCGTTGGTGCGGTGTGCGGCTGGTGCGCTGGACGCCGCGCCGGACGCTGGCCGAAGAGCAGCACTGGCGCGCCGGTCAGAGCACCGACGCCGACCGTTGGACACCCGCGCCGGAGCAGGTGGGGGTACTGGAGCCGGCCGCGCTGGCGCCAACGTACAGGCATCTGCGCAAAGCCTTTGAGGACGGAAAGAACGAGCCCGGGGCAGCCGATTTCTACTACGGCGAGATGGAAATGCGTCGCCACGACCCTGCCGTCCCTCATGGCGAGCGGGTTCTGCTCGCCGCGTACTGGGCGCTCTCCGGCTACGGTCTGCGAGCCTCCCGGGCCCTGGGCTGGTTGCTGGCGGCCATGACCGCCACTGTGCTGGCGATGATGCTGTGGGGCCTTCCGCAGGACGAGCCAAAGCCCAGGAGCACCGGCACCCTTACTAGCAACAGCATCACGCTGACGACCGAAACCCCCGAGCCGGTCAACCCCGAGGGCCCGTATGAAGAACGCATATCGGTCAAGCGGTTCGAGAAAGCCCTGCGGGTGGTCATCAACTCGGTGGTCTTCCGTTCCTCCGGCCAAGAGTTGACCATCATCGGCACCTACACCGAGATGGTCTCCCGCGTCGCAGAGCCAGTCCTTCTCGGCCTCGCCGGCCTCGCCATCCGCAGCCGCGTCAAGCGGTAGTTCCCAGCGTGTGGTGCCGCCTCGTTTGAGAGCGCCCAGACTTGGACAGCAAGCGTGCACTCGGCCTCCGACGCGGCACCGTGGCCGAAGACGATCCGGCCAATGCGTAGTCGTCCCATGCAAACGTGTCCCCTGCCCGAAGCCGGACAGGGGACACACGAACTTCCGCCAGATCAGTCAGACGTGATTCCGATGAAGTTCCGAAGCAGATTCCCCGAGGGGAAAAGCGTCACTGAACGGAGCACGCCTGAATCTCCGTCGTACGTCAACGTGGCAACGGTCGAGGACGACGATTCGGCTCTCACTGAAATCTCGCACTCACCGCCCCCGGTAGCGGTGTCAACGAGATCGAAGCGGACCGCTCCTTGCTCCTCTGATGCTGTCATCCATACTTCGACTACACCGCGGCAGTAGTCCCGCACGCCCGACGGTGGCGTGCGCAGCTTCGGCATGAACTGAGGGACTACTTGCTTCGCACCCAAAAGCTCCAGGTGGTCAAATTCCCCCTCATCGCCGAGCCGAACCATACCTGCCAATCCCGTCTCGTCATCAAACTCCAGAGCTTGACCTCCAGAATTGGACGATGATTTCACGAAGGACAGGAGCGCCACATCAACTTCTGGATCGTAACGAAGGTGGCAATCTACGCGGCTTGTCATATGGATTCCCTCAGGCTCCGAAGTGGTGATGCTAGCGTCGCCAGGCCGTCACGCAGTAGCCGCTGTTGTTGAGCACAACAACAACCTTGGATCCAGTGTACTTCCAGGTCTTCTTGGCCCTGTCGTACCTGGCTGACGAATACTTGGTCGCCACCACACGGTCAGCCTCGGGACCGGTGATGCTGTCCTTGGTCATCTCCTCAGCGCAGTGGAGGCTGTAGCCCGAGATGAACCGCGGCGCCGACTGCAGCACCACGAGCCCGTCGGACGTCTGGAACGAACCGCTCTGAGCATCGCCTGCGGCGGAGGAGGAGCCTCCAGCGGTCAGTGCCGCCGCCAGCGCCAGTCCGGCCGAAGCGCCGGCCTTGAGCACCTTGCTGCGGAGGAGGTTATTGAATTCAGTCATGTGGCTTGACCGGCCCTCTCTGCATTCGAGTAGATGCGATACGCGCTAATGAGCCCGCAATGCGCCACTCGCCAGTGGCGCATTGCGGTGGTCATCTCAGAACTCGTACAGGTAGACGTCGGCTATCGACCCGGGGTGGGTCCACTTGAAGTTCCTCTTGGAGCCCCACCCGTCGCACGTCTCGCTCCGCTTCGTCGAGCCATCGGCGAAGTAAGCCTTCACGCCGACACAGTCCCCGTCGAGCTCATCGTCCTGGTACCAGCCCTTGACGGTGATCTGCCCCCCACTGCAGTCCAGGGTCCAGTGTGCCGTTGCACCGTCAGTGGTCGGGTCGAACGTCTGGCCGCAGTGCCCGTTGGGCCTCGCGCTGGCAGTGCCCGCCAGAGTTCCGAACGTCATCGTCCCCACAGCGACGCTCACCATTGCACCGATCGAAATCTTGCGCAGAATAGGACGCACTCTGTCACTCCTTGGTCGTCGCACAATACCTTCATGCGAATAGGGGTAACAGGGAATTGGCGCATGTCGGATCGGGACTCAGAGCCCCCCGACTCCCCCTGTTGGCGCCACCCCCGGCGGCGCCACAGATAGAACCTAACCCACTTCCCCGCGGAAGTTGACGGCAAATTCCCCAGTGCTCACGAATGGGCGCGTTGAGGGACTCTATAAGCGGAAGCTAGGCCGTGTATTTACCGCGCGTGTAGGGGCTTCGCCGGTTAGTCCGAAGGCAGTCGGCGAGCCCATGCCGCGCGGCCGCCACCGGAATGGAGGCCGGTACTCTCAACCGCGACCAGCGACGGCCCGGACTGCCGCGCGGAACCGCCAGGACCAGCCCACACTGCCAGGGCGTCCAGCTGGCACCACACGGGTCCGCCGTACAACGCGGCTGCTAGCCCTACCCCAGGTCGGCACGGCAACCAGTCAGCAAGTCGGGGCGCACCAACTCCCCAGCAGCGGGGCGCTGCGCGGCACCGTCGCCGCGGGAAGCCCCGGCCCGGCACCTGGTCAGGTCATTCGCAGGGGAGAGGGCGGGCCGGTCACGGTACGCCACAAAGACCCTGTCTCTTTGGTGCACTTGACCCCGCATTGGCGGGGTGCTCCCAGCTAGGGAACCTGAAGCACGTCCAAGGCCCCGCTCGTCCACGCGGCGCGCAGCGCCGTCTTGTCCACCTTGCCGACCGTGGTCGTGGGCAGCTGGTCCAGCAGCACCGTCTTCCGGGGCGTGTACAACTCTCCCAACTCGGCGGTCACGGCCTCGCTGACCGCTTCCGGGTCGACGTCAGTGCCCCCTCGGCCGTGGCCAGGAAGATCTGTACAGCCTCCCCATGCTCCTCGTCCGGCACGCCGAGTGCCGCCGCGTTTCGCACACCGGGCAGCGTAAGCAGGAGCGGCCGGGCGCTCCGCCTAACCGCGACGGCACCACGAAGATCGCCCGCATCATCGTGCCCGTCTTCCTGGAGCCCGAGGAAGACCCCACGGACATGGTCGCCTCCGCCTCGTTCCGCCCCCTCGTCGCCGTCCTCCAGGGCCTGCGCTCGCACGATGAGCGCCTGGTCGAACACCTCGCCTCCCGCGCCCTCACCCGCAGCAAGCACGAGCGTAAGGTGCACGTCCGTCGCGACGAAGAGGGGCGGATCGTCGGCGCCGGCGGAGAAGCGCGGCTTCGTTGCGGCGAGCGCAGACCTGCGCATCTCCCGGCAATCTTGGCCCGGCCTCGTCCAGGGAGCCGGCGACGGCCTGCCAGGTGGGGCAGCCGAAGCGGAACCGGACCGGGCCGGCGGCCCGTGCTCGCGCCGCCGGTCCAGGGTAGTGACCAGGACCGGCACAGCCTCGGTGTAGCCGTAGCGTTCGTGCGAGCCGTAGCCGGCGGCGAGCTCGCAGTACTGGCCTTCCCAGTACTCCTCGGCCAGGCGCAGGACGCTGTTGATCCGGTTGTTCATCGCGGCCGGGCCGACCCGCTTGGTGAACACGATGCTCCGTCTGTGAAGACATGGGATGCCGACACAGGTCCATGGCGGGCGGGGAGGGTGGGAGCCACCCCAGTCAGGTGGCATGGGACGAGTCGGCAGGACGCGGGTGGAGGGGCTTACCGCGGTTCGGTCTCGGTTGGGTCGGTACGGCTGTCGACGAGGGCGGCGAGCCCATCGAGGACGCGGCTGAGGCCGAACTCCCAGGCGTGTTCGGGGCTGTATGCGGCTCCGTGGGCGGTGCCCGCTGCCGTGCCCACAAAGGTGTCATGACTGAAGGATGGCGAGCACGTGACGGAAGACGGCTGGCATCCGTTCCGGGAATGCCTCAACCCCTGGCGGCGAAGGGGAGCGCTACCACGATCCTTGTGGCGTCCAAAATGCCGCGACGCCCCAAACAGCGATCCCCCCGTATGGACGCGACGGCATGTTGGTGGGACCGGAGGAGCCGACTTCAACGGCTCGAACCTGCCTCCATCGCAGGCGCTCCAGCCGTCCTCAATCCTCCGGTGCGGAGAGGTGACCTGGGCCCCCACCTCACGCCGCGCCCGTCACTCCAGGGTGTTCTCCCACCGCGCAGTGGTAGGAGGCATCCACCGGACACTTCCAATGAGGCCAGCCTCCCTCGCTCTCGGAGACGAGGGCCATCGGATGACGGTGCTTACCCCGGCATACGGGCCAGGCGCGGCCGCCCTCGATCAACTGCAGATTTTCGAGAACGGCCGCCTGAGTATGGAACGCCAGCGACTTCACCGCCGCACCAGGGTCCGCGGCCAACTCCGGTTCGAATTCGAGCGGGCCCAGCCGCGCACCGGACACGACCAGGTCCCGCCACTGCTGCGGGTCCTCGCCCGGCGGGGCGGTGAACACCAGCCGGGGGCGCAGACCGCAGACCCGCAGGTCGTGGTCGATCGGTGCGAAGAGGTCCTCGGGTTCCATGGCCGCCAAGACGAGCTCACCTTCTCACTTGCTTGGCCCGGCTCGGCGTGCGGCGCCGCCCCAGGACAGGTCCGACCTACGGCTTGAACTCACAGTTCACAAACCGGTAGCCGCCGCTGCGCGGCTTGCTGACAGACTTCCACGTCCACAGGAACGACACGTCGTCCCCACGCTTCATGGTGTAATTCTTCCGGCTGCCCTTCACGTCGAAGGTGCGCGGCAGCGGGCCGTGGAAGTGGTAGCTCCACAGCTCCTTGTGAGTACGGTAGACGTTGGCCTCGCGCTTGTTCGCGAAGATCTGCGCCGAGAATTTCACCACGCCTTGCGGGGCGTTGCCCGCGGACAGCTTCACGCCCCACGGTATGCCGTGCCTCATCGACTCCTGAAGGGTGACCGTGCCGCTGACGGCACGGAAGGTCCCCCGGCACTTGGGCAGTCCGCGCGCACCCGAAACCGCAGACGTCGGCCCGTTCTCGACTTGACGCTGCAAGTCGGCCAGTGAGCCCTCTCCCTGCGCAATGCCCTGTGCCCGAAGCTTCGCCAGCAGCGTCGCCACTCGGGCGTCCGCCGGCGAGCTGACAACGGGCTTCGGCTTCGGAGTCTGTGCTTCCGCAGCACCCGTTGTGGTCAGCAACAGGGACGCCCCGCACACTATGGCAGCGGCGCTCCGCACATGATGTTGACGCTTCATCAAACTTCCCCCAAATACGGTCAGTGGATCGCATGATGCATCCACCGGTTCAGGCTAGGGGACATGGCCGGTCCTGATCATTAAGAGTTCGTCAGGATGCCAGCGGCGAGGTCCAAAGAGTCGTGAGCATCGCATCGACGGAGTGGGCCATATCTGACCACGCTGCTTCGCACTGACAGACCGTCGGCCACGTGCATCAAGGACCCGTGAAATTCGCACCCTCCGCCGCGAGTTGCGTTGGCCGAATGCATACGCTCCCTGGGCGCAAACGATCACGCACTGCTTCACCCTGGGGGACAGCTATGGCGCACGAGCACTTTTCGATTCATCCCGAGCCAGTCAATGCCCTGGCTCGGGACTTCACTTCCTCCTCCGAGCACTTGGACAGCCGTATCAGTGCCTTCGCCTCCCGTGCGGAGAACGTGAATGACGCCTTCGGCGTGATGTCCGAGTCCACCGAGGTTCTGTCGCAGTACGTCGAGATGACCCGTAACACAGTCACGTCCCTGCGGCAGCTGAGTGCCGGGTTGAAACACTATGCCGCGGGCCTGCAGCACACCGTCGCTTCCTACCACGGAGCCGACGCCGAGCAGGCCCGGAAGTTCGGGGGGAAATGACATGGCCGACCAGCAACAGGAACAGCAGCCCAAGATCGAGAAGAGCTTCGACCTTTTCAACCCTGGCGGGGACCCGTCGGTCCTGCGGGCGTGTGCCGAGGCATGGCGCCACATGGCGCACGATCTGAAGACCACGATCAAGACCCAGGACCACGAGGTCACCCGGCTCGGTGACAACTGGACCGGCGCTGCGGCCGACGCCTTCCACGCCCACTGGACACACACCAGGGGCCAGGTGGAGAAGGCACTGCCCCAGTTCGAAACGGTGGCCCATCAGCTGGACACCACCGCGAACGCCATCCAGAAGGCCAATGACGAGGTGCACCGTGTGGTCGAGGAGGTCCTCGCCACGGTGGCGATCGGTATCGGCCTGTCGGTACTGACCGCGGGCTTCTCCGACGCCATCGCGGCGGGCGCGGCCGAGGCAGAGATTGCCGAGGCGACGGCGGAAGTCACCCGGCTCGGGCAGCTCCTGATCAGGATTGCCCAGACGCTGGAGACCGTGAAGCAGGCCATGGCTGACAGCAAGCTGCTCAAGTTCGCCATCGAGTTCGGCAAGAACACCGGCGCCAACTTCATCGGCAACGTCGGCGGGCAGGCGGTCACCGGGCAGAAGATCACCTGGGGTCAGGATTTCCAGGATGCCGCCGTGGCCGGGTTCGTGGGCGCGGGGATCGCGGAAGGCGCGGGCCGGCTCGGGGAGAGAGTGGGCAGGTGGTCGACGAATACGGGAGCCCATGCTGCCGAAGAGGCGTGGGCTCCCGGCAAGGCCATAGCGGCGGGGCTGGAGGGCAAGAACCTGCTCGGCAGGATGGCCACGGAGGGCGTGGGCAGCGCGGGTGGCCAGGCCGCGGCGGACGGAGCCGAGATCATCTTCGAAGGGGAGGACAAGGACATCCTCCGGGACGCGATGTTCAGTGGCGCCGCCGGGGCGGCCGGCGGTGGTGCGAACCACGCGGGAGAAAAGATCAACGACAGTGGTGGCGCCCACCGTGCAACCGGCCGTGAGGGGTTCCCCGGATGGCAGCAGATCCCCGTCGACGGCATCATCTACGGCGCCGGCAACGCCGCCAACACCGAACTGAGCAGCTCTGACTGACCGTGTTCGAGATCCGCAAGAGCATCAAGCGCTTCCGGGACGCCCCGGACTGGACGTACCGCAAGCACGCCCGGGACTACCTCGCCACCTTCGACCGCGGCGGTTACCCGTTCAGCCTCGGCCCCGATGGCCTCGCCATTCGGAACCTGCTCCAGGGCAACTCTCACGGCCGGGAACTGAGCCTGTTCCACCTCCTCGCATGGCAGCGCGGAGCCAAGGCAAATGTCGCGTGGACCTACTCCGTTGCCGTACTACGCCTTCCCCGCACGTTCCCGGCCACTGCCGTGACCAGCCGCCGACTGGCAGCGTCCCACCGGGTGGAGAAACGTCCCGCGCTCAATCGCCTCACGGGGCCTGCAAGAGCCTTGCCCGACCTCGGCACCCACCTGGTCCATTACTGCGCCTCCGACCCCGACTTCGCGGCTCTCATCAGTACGTACGCCATGGAACGGCGCATGCACGACGCCCGGTTGGGCTGGCGTATCGAGAAAGACCGCATGATCGGGTGGACGCATGGGCGCGAGACCTACGAGGACCTTTTGTCGCTCGCTGGAGACCTCGCGGCCATCGTCGGCGGCTTCCCTGACCAAGTGTGGCGCTGGCCGGAGTGACGGAGTCCCCGGGGCCGGCCTGGGTCGTATGGGCGGTGTCATTCCCGTGGGGAACAGCGATGCTGCCTTACGCCCAACGACGCCATCCGAGGGTGGCGCCGACGGGTCGGCACCGGCGCGACGGGCCAGTACTGCGCCCGCCACACGGCGTCCGGCCGCCGGACCGGCGTGACATGGCTGCGTCGTCGACGGCCCCTTGCCCCGGTCGGCGACTTGCCGGTGACCGACACCACGACCTCAAGGCCGATACGCTCGTTGCCGACATACCGGTAGCGAACCAGGTTGATGCTGCGATGGTGCTCTCGTACCGCGTGGGCGTCAGCGGGTGAAGTCGCCGGCGACGCAGATCAGCCTGGGCGCACTCCACAAGGTGTGGGCGGTGGCTGGATACCCGAGCCGGTCGCGGACCAGCCCCTCAAAGGCACGGCGAGCCCTCCGGGGCAGATAGCGACCACGACTGCCGTGCACGGCTGGATCGCACCAAAGGTGGATGCGAGCCCTCCGGGGGCTGATGACGACCGGCCACATCAGCAACCGTCCGGTGACGAGCACATGTTGCGCATCCTCCCAGGGCAGCTGGGCCACGACGGCGCGTTCGGCCTCGGTGAGCGGCTTGGCGGGGGGCGTCGCGGTCACGGTGCCCTCCCGGCGGGCGCCGGTGAGCTTCAGCAGGTCGGTGCAGCGACCTGCCCGCGCCATCGCGTTGGCGGCGATTCGGAGGGGCACTTAGCGTGAGAGGGACGGCAGTTCTGTGGGGACACCAGACGAGCGGATCGCACGCCAACCCTCACGAGGCCTGGGCCGGCTTCACCGAAACATAGTGGTGTGGCGGCATCACTGTTGTCTCATCAGTCATCGCGGATGTCGCTTGTCTGAGAGTGAACGAACCAACGCTCGACAGGTCCACCCTGCGTAGGTTGGCCTCCGTCAGCGTCGCCCCGGCCAGGTCCGCCTCCGTCAGCGTCGCCCCGATCAGGTGGGCCTTCGTCAGCGTCGCCCCGGCCAGGTCGGCATGGGTGAGGTCGGCGTGGTTGAGGTCGGCGTGGTTGAGGTCGGCGCCAGCGAGGTGGAGGCCGTGGAGGTCGAGGGTTTCGCGGGGGTCGACGTGGGTGCGTGATTCGGCTCGGGTGAGGGCGGTGAGGGCTGTTTGCACGTCGGCTGCTGGTTGCTCGGGCAGAGGCTCGGCGCCAGAAGCAGGTGAGGGGTCGGGGGTGCCAGGGGCGGGCGGAGGTGCTGCTTTGGGGGCGCGGTGGCGGATGAAGTGGCCGAGCACGCGGGCGGCGTCGGTGGCAGCCTGTTCTGGGGCATCCTGAACGATTTGTTCGAGGGCGAGGATGCCGCCGATGCGTACGTAGATCTCGGGTGAGCCAAGCCGTTCGAGGGCTTGGGTGAAACGACCCGTGATCTGGCCGCGTCGAGTGAGGCGGTAGGTACGGGCGGTGTAGAGCAGGGCGATGCCGGCACCGAGGGCAGCGATGAAGGCGGCGGTCCGCAGGCCGGTGACGAGCGCTGCGGATCCGTTGGCCAGTGCCTTGCTGTCGAGATACTTGGCGGACAGCGTGGGGTGCCTTCATGTCCGGTAGATGCAGGTCGCGGGGCAGTCGGTTGCGGCTTCGGCTCTTTCGTGCAGCTGAGTTCGGGGCAATTCCATCAACCCCGACGAAGTTGCGCGGGTACACCGCGCGGAGCATCGCGGCGACTTGGGTGTCATGCGGCCTCGCTCGCCCTGCACTGTGCGTCCCGGCCCTGGCGGTGGCTGTCGGGCGGGACTCCCCCGTGGCTCCCTGCCCTAGGCTGACGCGCGGGAGGGTGGGGGAACTTCGTCAAGCAGAATTGTCCCAGTTCCGATCACGGGGTGGGGAGATCCCAATAGCCCCCTCATGGTTACCAGTCGGTGAGGTCGACCACGCGTGAACAGTGCGGGTCGTCGGTATCGGTCGTTGTGAGTCGCTGTTCGTCAAGCAGTGATGTCAGGGCTGCCAGCAGCGCTGTGAGGGCGCCACCGGGGCGTACGTCGGCGGCTGTGATCCCGGGAAGATCCTCCTCGTCGCTGTCGACGTAGAGGCGAAGCCGGTCTGGGGCCAGAAACAGGAAGCCACACAGGCGTGCCGGTGGGCTTTCTTCGGTGGAGGGGGAGGCCGCCAGGCAGCGCAGGAGCGTGAGGGTCCAGTCGTCGTTGGTGAAGGGGGCCGGAGTCACGGTCGTGGGGTCCACGGTGAACAGAGTCATTCCCATGACGGTGCTGATCTTGTTGCGGGGGTAGATGTGGGTGCCCGTGTGGACAGTGCGCAGGAGGGCGACGACACCGTGCGGTGTGCGCAGTTCGTCGCCCGTGCGTAGGGGGATCTCGTAGGCGGTGAGCTGGTCGGGGGCGTACTCGTCCTTGTCGCCGAGGACCACGCGCACGGCGTCCGTCGGGTGGGGAGCGGGGAGGACGCCCCGTACGTGTTGGTTGTCGATGAGAGGTGCGTAAACGTGGTGGAGCAGCAGGCCCGTGATGTCGCCCTGCTGCTCCACGATCTCTTCGTAGTCGTATGTCACTGATTTACCCAATTCGGGCACTTCTGCATGCCCTTGCAGTATGCGGTGATCACGCCGAACGTATTGCCCTTCCCGGCGTCGTAACGCCCGTCGTCCGTCTTCCGTGCGTACCGGGCCTTGACGACGATCTTCACCGATCCGTACTGGCGGTTCGTGGCGACGCCCCAGTACTCCAGGTTGGCCCCGCCCTTCTTGTCGACCGGACCTCCCATGGGGATGTTCAGGATGTTGCAGTTGCGGATGTTGTGCCGGCCGGTGAAGTGATTCCAGCCCAGTGCAGCGTTGCCGATGCGCGTCGGTATCTCCCGACCGTCGGAGCCGACCGCGCTACACCTTTCCTTCTTGTTCCACCACGGTGCCGCGCTCGCGGGCGCCGCGGCTCCAGCAACGAGGATCGTTGCCGCTGCGAGGGGCGACATGACCGCCATGATCTTTTTTGACCCGACCATGACATGCACGCCTGCTGAACGTCTGCTCGATTCCGCCCGAGGCTACGTTCAGGTAAGGGCGTTGGGCATACCCGGCGCTGCGACGTCCTGCGGGACGAGGCAGCCGGGGTCGTCCCCGGCCTCCGCCAACAGCACCGCGGCTTCTGCTGCGCCTGCTTCGGGGAAAGGTGCGGCCACCAGTTTTAAGGGGGATCAGCGCGTCCACGGGAGCGCTACCGGCCTCGATCGGTTCCATGATCAACGAACGGTTGCTTCCGGCCCTGCGCGGTGAGATCCATGAAACTCTCCAGGATGTCCGCCCGCGGATCCCGAGCCTGCCAAGTGCTCGGGCGCTCCGCCCGAGCAATGAACCGCACGGAGCCTTCCCGCGGATGGGTGAGCAAAAGCAGCACCTTCGCGATACGGTCTCGCCGCAGCGCGGTCGCCGTGTATCGACGGGGCAAGGCCCACCAGGTGCCGGTGGCGTCGCCGGGTACTGCGTTTGCTCTACCGTCAGCCGGCGCCAGGCAGCCTCACCTGCACGGTTCCGTCGTCGTCCACGCGGGTCCGGAAAGAAGGCTGTGGCGCGGTGGCCGGGCCCCGCACGTTCCAACCGTCCGAGAGCCGGAAGGTGCTTCCGTGCCACGGACACTCGACACATCCATCGGCGAGCTTCCCTTCGGAGAGGGGGCCGGAGAGATGGCTGCACCGGTCCGCCAGTACGTAGAGTTCGACGTCACTCTGGCGGACCACCAGAAGCGGCACCTCACCCAGTTGCCGGCGCACGGGCTCCCCGATGGCAAACTCGTCCAGTGTGCCAATGCTCTGCCACGTGGAATCGAGCAAGTGAGGCACTGGTTCCGCCTTGTTGGCGCCGGCACCTTGCCGGTATGCGAGGTGCCCGCCCAGCATCCCTCCGATGCCGGCAACGCCGAGCCCCGCGAAACCCAAGGTTCTGCCCCAGCCCGTCCGCCCTCGTCCGCGCGCCACCCATGATCCGGCGTACAGGCCGACCGCAGCGGCGTTCGACGCCGCGTGCACCAATCCCGTGCGCATCTGTTGCTCGTGCTGCTCGGCCCAGTCGATCCAGCCGGCCCACGAGGCGGGCGCAGCCGACACGATGCCGGCGCCGACCAGGAGACGCGCGCTGCGCCGGTTCCCGGGTACCAGGTCCAGCACCGCGGCGGACAGCCATGCGCCCATCGGAAGCTGCACGAGGAGGGGGTGGAGCGGGTGACCGAGTTGGCGGCCGTGCAACACGTCGCGTCCCGGCCCGAGGGGTAGCGCACGCACCAAGCGCTGCACGGGGCCGATCACTGCGTCCAGCCGCTCCCAGCCGCCGAGTGCATCGAGGGCCTTCAGGAACGGGGCCTCAGCCGGGCCAAGGCCTCCCGCGTTCCGGCTCTTACCCTGAGCGCCAGGCATAAACTTCGTGAATACTGCCAAAGGTAGCCGCATGAAGGTCGGATTGCCGCTGCCGTGACCTTCCAAACGGCTCGCCGCCCCGTTTCCACTCCCCCGGCCCCGAGCCGAGAGAGGCTGCGGATCCTTGTGCCGATCGGTCCGCCCTCGGCGCAAACGCGGCGGCGAAGACCCACACCGTCGACGGCGTGCCCGTCGTTCCGGGCCGGCCGAGCCGGAACAGCGATCGCCTCTTGCCCGCGAGCGCCCCGCTTGCGCTCGTCGGTAACCGAGCCCCTGCGGACCGCACGGACGATGACCTCGCCGCGCTCAACGCGGCCCTGGTGCAGCGCCGTGACGCCGCGAAGGCCGGCAACGCCGAGTTCGTCGATGCCGACATCGCTCTGCACGCGACCATGGTCGCCGCCGCACACAACCCCGTACTCATTGCCCTGTTCAGCGAGTTCGTACCCGTGCTGCGCCAGGGTCTGATCGATCTGGTCGAGCTGCTCAACCTGCGGACCGACAACCCGAACCACGGCGACGACGGACACACCCTCCTCGTGGAGGCCATCGAACGGGCGGACGCCGAAGCGGCCGGACGGACCCTGCGGGAGGAGCTGAAACAGACGCTCTCCCGGCTCCAAGCCATCTGACATGTGCCGTCAGATGGTTCGTCGTTCCGGAAAGCGATGGCCAGGCACGACTTCCGGCCGCACATACGCCCGATTCCCGCCACGACGTCCCCCATCAGGCCCGGAAAGGACCTGACCATCACGAGTGGAGAGCGGCACGTGCGTTCCCTTCCCGCCGCAGGCGGCCTGCTCAGCGGGCCGCTCAAGCGACCTTGATCCCCTTCAGATCATGCAGCTGCTGCAGGCGCGTGACCGGCAGGTGCTGAGCGGTACGTTCCCGGGCTACGCGGGCGGCCTTCTCTGCGGCCGGCCGGCGGTCGAAGGTGGTCGCTCCCCTGCAGACTCCCGCGGCCTGAAGCGCTACGCATCGGCCCGCGGAGTCGACTGCCCGCCACGGCGCACTTCGTCCTGGACAAGCAGAGACAGGAGGGAGGCCACCGTGAGACCGGCTTCAGCCGGGTGCCGCAACACCTTCCCCGACTCGATGCGGTAAGTGTTCGCGCGCCCTTCGCGTCTGTGCGACAGGTATCCACCCTCCTCGAGATCGACGATGATCCGCTGGACGGCGCGCTCGGTGAGCCGGCAGTGAGCGGCGATGTCGCGGATGCGGGCATTCGAGTCGTCAGCGATGGCCGCCAGCACGCGCGCGTGATTGGTGATGAACGTCCACCCACTGTGAGGGTCAGGCACTCCCATGCCGCAATCTTAGAGCGACCTTGGCCGACACGAGATACATGACATATATTTCGTGTACTGCATTGCGTGTGTTGATGTTCCGGCGTCGGCGGGTCTCCGAGGAGGGCGAGCGCGGTGGATGCTCGGGTAGAAGCAGTTGCGGCAGAGCGCGCCCTGGGGGTGCAGCTCTCCACGCAGCCCGACACACCCGTCAGCGGGCGGGTGAGCCCGCCATGCCTGATGAGGATTTTCAGCGCCCCCGACACGCACGAGACCGTGGTGGTCATGCGCGGCGAGATCGACTACGACTGCGAGGAAGCATGCCAAAGCTCCCTCACCCACGCCCTGAGCGGCTCTGCCCGCGGAATCGCGATCGACCTCAGCAAGGTCACCTTCTTCGCATGCTCCAGCGTGAAAATCCTCCTGGCTGTACGCCGGCTGGCACTGCAGCAGGGCAAAACCATCTCCCTACGGGCAACCAGCCCCGCAGCGCACCGCGTACTCGAACTGAGCGGCATACTCCACCACTTCGCCACCACCCCCGCCCCTCCACCGTAGCCACCGGCCCCACGCCCCGCCCCCGGCGACATCACTGCGGTCAACTGCCACCCCTGCCAGTGCCACATCAGCCGACGTCCGCCCGGCAGCGAGGCGCCCTGGCGCGGTCAGCCACCACAAGACACCGGACCGGCCTCGAAAGCCACCCCGGACAAAAACCGCAGAACGACCCACCCAACCGAATCGCCAACTACGCCGACCAGGCCCTGACCCACGCCACCGATGTATGGCGGTCGGCGTGGCTGCGCTTCGACAACGGGCCGAGCTCAACGGCCTGGCCGCGGTCGCCCACGCCCGCCTGGGCCAGCACGAGCCGGCGGAGCACCGCACCACCACGCCTGACCCAGCTCCACCCCCGACCTGGTGCGCAACGGGGCCTACTACCTCACCCAACTCGCCCTGGTCCGAGTGCCAACACCACCTCGACGGCGGCTGCGCCGACTCCGAGCAGGCGCTGAAGCTGACCGGACCCGCAGCGGCCTCCGTCCGCATCCGCACCCTGCTGGGCACCTTCCGCCGACGCGTCGCGGCCGCCGCGCCGTACGAGCCGACCGCCGCCGAACGGCTCCAGCACACCCACAGGCTCCTGAGGGAGACCTGACGACCGACGGCCCGCTGCAGCTCGTCCACGCCCCGCACTCCCCCAGGTCCGGGGGCTGCTGGAGGTCTAGCGCGATCTGCACCGCCCTGGAGGCCGCCGAGTTCCAGGACACCGAACGGTTCACCGAGCGCGCCGACAACTACGCCCGCCTGGGCGGCTGGAGCGCCGCCATCGGCCACGAGGTGACGACGAGGTCACCGGCTACGCGTTCGGCGCGTCCCTTCGGCCGCGCTCACGGTGGTGGAACAGCGCCGCCGAGCCGTTGCCGGCCGACTGCACCACCGAGGACGGCCGCCGGACCTTCGCTGTCTTCGAGGTGATGGTCCGCGAGCCCTGGCGCGGCACGGAAGGGGCGGCCCGCAGCCACGAGCTGCTGCTGCGCGACCGGCCCGAGCAGCGCGCCACCCTGCTGGTCGACGCCTCCCCCACGACCGTCCGCCGGCGCTACGAGCACTGGGGCGCCGGGCCATCGGCGATCAGCAGCCGTTCGAGGATGCCCCCCGTCTACGCCATCATGATCCGCAATCTGCAGGCCGTATGAGGCCGGCCGGGGAGCCGCCGGGCCTCGGCGGTAGGCCGAAGGCGACCCGCTCGTTCGTCACCCGCCGCCACCGCTGTACTGCCGAGCGGATCGGCACGGGGCTTCAGCAGGGGCGGTGACCGCCGCGCCCGGTAAGGGCGTCGAGTTGGGCGGCGAGGCCGGGATGGGCACCGTCCAGATACGGGCGGGTGGCGTTGAGGGGACCGACGAGGGCTGCAGGATCGGCTTGGGCGAGGGCTTCGTCGAGCCGGTCGACCGGGGCGCGGGAGGCCGCCGGGAGGTCGGTGAGGGCGGTGATCTGTCCGGCGAGCCGGCGGAGCCCGGCGGCATTGTCGCGGGCCCAGGAGGTGTGGGCGCGGTGGGCTGCGCGGCGTTCGCGGGTGGCTTGTACACGCTGTTCGCCGGTGGTTCCGGCGGGCCCGGGACGGTTGCGCAGGTAGCGACGTTCGGCGGCCTGGCGACTGGCGACTCCGAGGGGGTGGGCGAGGTCGGCCCAGCTGGCTCCTGCGTGGCGGGCGGTCTCGATCAAGCCGTTTTCCCATCCGGCGAGCTGCTCGCGAACCTTGCGCAGCAGCAGCAGAGAAGCCAGGGCCTGTTCAGGGCCGTTGGCGGTGGTGGCGGTGTCGTCGTCGGCCACGCCTTGAGCCTTGTCCACGGCGTTGTTGATGGCGTCGAGGGCCGCCGCGGCGGCGAGAAACGAGACCGGGCTCTGGGCATCAGCCTCGGACGCGCTCGGCTGGTCGGCTCCTGTCATGCGACCTCCTTGGGAATGTCATCCTTACGACGACATCCAGCTTGTCATCCATTGGACGACAATGGTAGAACGGATTCAGTTGAAGCGCATTGGCAGGTACTGCCCGAACCTTCTGGAGGTGTTTCGTGATGTTGATGCGCACCGACCCCTTCCGCGAGCTCGACCGTCTCGCCCAGCAGCTGGCCGGCTCCGGGACCTGGACAAGGCCGTCCGCGATGGCGATGGACGCCTACCGCGAGGGGGACGAGTTCGTGGTGGCTTTCGACCTTCCCGGCGTCAGCGCGGAGGCGATCGACATCGACGTCGAGCGGAACATGCTGACCGTCAAGGCCGAGCGCCGCCCCTCCGCGAAGGCCGACGATGTGCAGATGGAGCTGTCTGAGCGGCCGCTGGGGGTCTTCTCCCGTCAGATCGTGCTGGCCGACACGCTGGACACCGAACGCATCGCTGCCGACTACGACGCCGGCGTGCTCACCCTGCGCATCCCGATCGCCGAGCGCGCCAAGCCCCGCAAGATCGTGGTCGGCGGGGAGTCCTCCCCCAAGCAGATCTCCGGCTGAGCCGTCGGCGACCGGAGCTGATACGGCGGAGGACGGGTATCTGGCCCCTCGCCCGTCCTCCGCGCCGGATGAAAGACCCGTCCTCCGCACCGGATGAAAGAAGGGCGGCGGCCGATATGACCTTGCGATGGGAAGCGTTCCTCGATCATGTGAAGGAACGCGGCGAGTACGGGAGCCACCAGGAGGCGGAACGTGCGGCCCGCGTCGTGCTCGCTCTGCTCGGCGCGCACCTGGTCGGCGAAGTGCGCGCCCAGCTGGCGACGCGTCTGCCCGAAGCCTTCGCCCTGGTCCTGCTCAACCCGCTGCAGAGCGCCGAACCACTCTCGCCGGAACGTTTCGTGCGGGCCACGGCGGCCTGGATCGAGGGGGCCACGGAAACGACCGCGGCCTGGGACGTCAGCGCCGTCCTCAGCACGGTGGCCGACGCAGCCGGCGATGCCCTGCTGGAGCAGGTCCTCCTCCAGCTCCCCGCGGGATACGACCTCCTCTTCGGCCGCCCCCAGCCCACCTGATCACCCACCCGACGGTGCCGACGCTCCCCGGCCACGCACCGGCACCACGACCTCTGATTCAGAAAGGCAACCACCGCAGTGATGTCCGACCTGCGTGCACCACTCCGGCACTCGCCGGTGATGACGTTCGAGCAGATGCTGGAGAAGGTCCGATACGAAGGCGTGTATCCCACCCGGGAACGAGCCGAGGAAGTCGTCCGCCTGGTCCTTTCGGGACTCGGACGCCAGCTGACGGGCGACGAACGCGTCGAGCTGGCCGCCCGCCTGCCCTTCGAGGCCGCCTCCCTCCTCACCTCCCAGATCCCCGACACCCAGCCCCTGACCGGCTGGGCCTTCGTCAAAGACCTCGCCGCCCGCGCCGGCGCGACCTTGGCCACGACACGCTGGGACACCGGCTCCGTCCTGACCACCGTCGCCGCCCTGGCCGGACCCGACCTCCTCACCCGCATCCTGCGCCATCTCCCGACCGGCTACGCGCTCCTGTTCGGCCGCGCCGAACTCACCCGGGCCGCCTGAAACACCGCAGGCACCGGCCACCTCCGCGTTCCGGTCCCAGGCACCTCACACACGGCCTGAGCAGAGGTGAAAGGAGGCTCCGGCTCCGCGTTCAACAGTCGTATTCTGCGCGGGGCCGGGGCTACGGAGGCCACCAGCCCCGGCCCCGGACAGGGAGGGCCAGGAGCACCAGGAGCGATGCTTGTTCCCGGGCGCCCTGCGAACCGCTCGGGCGCCCGCACTGGCCGACACCTCCCGCCAAGCGAAGCACTCCGTCACACCAGATCGATGGAGACGGGTGTGACGTTCAGCGAGAGGTGGCCCCCGCGCAGTGGTAGTTGGCCCGAGCGGGGGGCACGTGCCGGTAGACGCACCACTTCTCGGCGCCTTGGCCCAGGTTGTGCCAGAGATGCCATCGGCCGGCGGCCTGGAGGGTCTGCGGGGCGCCGCGGGTGGCACCTTCGGCGAAGATCGGGCGCCCGGTCACGGCAGACGACCTCGATGCCGGGCCACTCAGCGAGCCAGACCGCCAGCGTGTCCGCCTCCCGATCGGAAGAAGGTCGCCGGGCGACGTGGCTCGACGTCGAGGAGCACGGTTCCGTAGACACGGCCCTTGCCCTGGCCGTACCCATCCACGCCAACCACGCGGGGTACTGCGGTGGCGGGGTCCGGCAGCGAGGCGATCAGCCTCAACAAGGTCTTCCACCCGGAACCTTGAAGGCGTCCATCATCCGGGCGCCGGCCCGGCCCGCGAGCGCAGGACCAACCGACACCAGCATCGACCGCAGCCGCTCGGTCCGTCGCCCGAACCTGCGGGTGGGACCGGGTACTTGCTCGGCGAAGGACATGCGCTCGCAGGATTCCTCCTCGCCGACCAACCTCCGCACCCGTAACGACACCTCGACGAACTTGCCCGCCGTCGGCAGGTCACGAGGAAATCGCAGGTAGGAGCCGTGTATCGCCCCGACCAGCACCCGCACCCCGGGCAGGCCACCCGCCTTGCGGTCGTAAACCGGGAGGGCTCTACCGGCGGACCGCCGAGATCAGCCCGCCGGGCCGCTCCTCGCGCTGCGGCGGGGTGCTGATCGGGCGGCCGTAGGCGGCAGCGCGCTCGCGCAGGGTGTGGCTGTCGGCCTCCCAGCCGTGCCCGGCCAGCCAGCCCACCGGGTCGTCGGGCATCTCCGAGACCCACATGGACGCCGCCGATCCCGGCGCGGCGTCCGCGCCGAAGCGCTCGATCACGCCGCGCGAGCCCAATGTCAGCCCCATCCGACTGCCCGCCGCCGACTGCGTGCTGATCCGGGCCAGCAGTAGCTCCACCGCGTCCTCGGGCAGATAGATCAGCAGTCCTTCGGCGATCCACACGGTCGGCACGGCCGGGTCGTGCCCTGCGGCGGCCAGCGCGCCTGGCCAGTCCTCACACAGATCCACCGCGACGGTGATCCGCTCGCGGCGTGCGACGGCCCGCTCCTGGCGCAGCACCGAAGCCTTGAAGTCCAGTGGCGCGGCGGTGTCGACCTCGAACAGCCGGGTGCCCTCGGGCCAGTCCATCCGGAAGGCCCGGCTGTCCATGCCGGCGCCGAGCAGCACGACCTGCCGGACCCCGGACGCGGAGGCCTGCCGCAACAGGTCGTCGAGGAACCTCGTCCTGATGACGATGGAGAACGACACGGCCAGCCGGCGGCGTCGCGCGGCCTCGTCATCGGGCAGCGGCAGCGAGGAGGGCCACTGGCCACCGGCGGTGGCGAAGGCCTGTGCCAGTGGGTCGCGGAACAGAGGCCTTTCCCGCTCGGTCTCCAGCGCCCGCACCCTGGCCACTCCCACCGCCGTGGCCCACACTCCCGACGGCTGCACCCGCTCCTGCTCATCAGTCACCGCGCCAGCCTAGATGCTCGATTCCAAGAGGCCTGGGTTCGGAGAGCAGATCCGAGCAGCCCTGAGGGGCATGGTGGAGCGCGACGATGCAGGGCAGCGGCTGCAGCCGCCGGCCAGGAGTTCTCTGACGAGTGCAGAAGAGCCCTCGGGATCCCGGACCTGGAGGAGACTGGCGGCAGGTGACGTGACAGGCCGAAGGCCGCCCTCTCCCTGCTCGCACTGTCGCCGCCCCTCTCGCAGGAACATCGCCGGGTACTGCCGGCAGTGCGGGACCCCTAAGCCCTGTCTCCCCGATCAAGACCGGTGTTGAATCTGGTCACGCAGCTGCTGGCAGTCGATATCAGGGTGCAGTGCAGTTGATCGAATCGAGGACGCCGAGGTCTTCCTTAGTCAGATGCAGTGAGCCTGCCGCCAGGTTGTCGATGAGGTGGTCCGGGTTGCCCGTTCCTGGTATGGCTAGGACATGTTTGCCCTGTCGCAGGATCCATGCCAGACGTACCTGCGCCGGCGACACTTCATGCGCATGGGCAACAGCGAGGATCTGTTCCTGCTCGGCGTGGACGGCGCCTGCTTCGCGTCCCTCGCCTGCGACGGAGAAGAAGGGCACAAACGCGATGCCGTGGACGGCGCACGTGTCGAGCATCTCAGTGCTGGCGCGTGCGTCGATGCTGTAGCGGTTCTGGACGCACACCACAGGCGCGATGGCTTTGGCTTGGGCCAGGTGAGTGGGGCGTGCGGCGGAGATGCCGAGGTGGCGGATGAGTCCAGCATCACGCAACTCGGCGAGGGCCCCGAAGTGGTCGCTGATCGAATCCTGGCCCATGAGGCGCAGGTTGACCACGTCTAGGTGGTCGCGGCCGAGCTGACGCAAATTCTCCTCGACCTGGCCACGCAGCTGATCGGGCCGGGCCGGGGTCGACCACTCACCGGACGCGTCCCGTGCGGGGCCGACCTTGGTGGCGATCACCAGGTCGTCCGGGTAAGGAGCCAATGCCGAGTTGATCAGCTCATTGGCGGAGCGCAGCCGCGAGAAGTAGAACGCAGCGGTGTCGACGTGGTTGACGCCGAGTTCCACCGCTCGTCGCAGTACGCCGATCACCTGGCTGCGGTCGCGTGCGATGCCCTGGTGGAAGGCGGCACTGCCGGTCAATCGCATGGCACCGAATCCGATCCTGTTGACCGTGAGGTCTCCCAGCAGCCACGTTCCTGCGCTCCCCGAAGAGACTGTCTCCACCGTCATCTCCTCCCTCAGTCCCTTCGCGACAGCCCACGCTCATCGATGATTTGAGGCGGAGTAGGCGTGGAGTATGCCCAGGTGAGAGCCGTGACGGGAAGGCGCCTGGTGGCGGAGGAATGTCACAGCCAGGACGGGAATCCACGTAGGGAGCACACGGTTGTTACGGGTGTCTCTTTCGCCCCGTGAACTCGGCTCACGACCGCAGCCAGATGAGGAGAGCGGCGGCGGTGCCAGTGCCGAGGTATACGTATCCGCGCTTGTCATGGCGAGTGGCCACGGCTCTGAACCGCTTCAGCTTTCCAATCGCCCGTTCCACAGTGTTGCGATCTTTGTATCGCGCAGACCCCAGCAGGCCGACCGAACACCCGGGGAGCGGCACGGCAACCACCGGCCCGTATAAGGACGTTCGACCGAAAAGGGAGACAACCCGCGCGCAATCGGACTATCTTCCGTTCCCGGGGCTACGCACGGCGAGGGGAACGCGTATGGGAAGCAGGCGCGGTAGCGGCGGCAGCAGGGGGCGGGGCGGAGAGTGGCTCGATCTGGCCGACGCCATCGCGCTGTTGCGGGAGCAGGTCGTGGAGGCTCGGGCCAGGATCGCCGGGCCGGAACAGGACGGCGGGGTGCGGTTCGGGCTGGGGGAGATCACGGTGGAGCTCGGCATGGAGCTGACCCGGACACGGGGCGCGGACGGCGGGCTGCGGTTCGCCGTCGCCGGACTCGGCGGGCGGCGGGAGCGGGCGGAGAAGGGGACACACATCGTCACCGTGCGGCTCACCCCGCGGTCGTCCGACGACGGGCCGGTGGATGTGGTAGACCGGGCGAGCCGCTGATGGAGTCCGACCGGCGGGTGCAGATCCGCTTGTACGACGGGGCGGGCCTCGCACCGCTCTTCGGGTCCGGCTACCTCGTGGGGCCGCGCCTCGTCCTGACCGCCGCCCACGTCCTGAGCGGCGGCGGCTCCGGGCCGGCGCCCGGCCGGCTGACGGTCCGCCGGCCGGACGCGGGCACGGAGGAGTACACCGGCCAGGTGCGCTGGTACCGGAAGGAGGGCGCGGTCGACGCCGCCCTGGTGGAAGTGGACGAGGGACAGGGCTGGACACCGCCCCCGTCGCTCGGCGACCCGTCCCGCCGGCCGCCGCAGCGCTGGGGCCGACTCATCGGCACCCGCCGGCACGAGGTCACGGTGGTGGGCTTCCCCCGCATGCAGAAGGACCCCGACACCGAGAACCGTGACCCCCGGCAGCTGGACGGCTTCGTTTACCCCGGCACCGGGTCCCTGACCGGGCGCTACGAGGTGAGCAGCAACGATCCCACCGTGCATGCGTTCGACAAGACCTGGAAGGGGATCTCCGGGGCCGCCGTCACGGCCGAGGGCGACTTCGTCCTAGGCGTGGTCACCCAAGACCGGCAGGCCACCGGAGGCGTCCTGCTCACCGCCACCCGGGTGAGTGAACTGCTGGAGTACGCCGAATTCCGCAGGCTGGTCGCTGAGCACTCCCGGTGGGAGCCGCTCCTGGAACCGGTCGAACCGCACGACCTGCTCGCGCCGGCTGCCCGCGAACAGGACCTGCGGTCCCCCGCCATGCTGCTGCGGGCGGACGCCGAGATCGTCCGGTTCCGCGGCCGGGAGGACGAGCTGCGGGACTTGAAGGGGTGGTGCGACTCCCCCTCCCCGTGCTTCTCGGTGCGGGTGCTCACCGCAGGCGGCGGCCAGGGCAAGACCCGGCTCGCCCGGCGCTTGGCGGACGAACTCCGTGCCGAGGGCTGGGTCACCGGCCATCTGATACCGCCACCGGGCGACCGCGACCTGGCGAAAGCGGCGCTGCGCACCCTGGACACCGCGCTCCCGCTGCTGCTCGTCGTCGACTATGCGGACACCTGCCCGCACCTCGTCCGCCGTCTCGTCGGGCACCTGCGCACCACCCGTCACCGGGCGCGACTCCTGCTCCTGGCCCGCGCCGACGGCGGCTGGCGCCGCGACGGCATCGGCGTGCCCTACGCGGACGAGATCCTGGCCGGCGCCGAGGTCATCGCCCTCGCCCCGCTGACCCCCGGCGGCGGTCCGCCCGGAGCGCGCGCGGCGGTGTTCACCGACGCCGTCACCGACTTCGCCCTCGCCCTGGACCGGTTCGGTGGCTTCCCCGGCCGGCCGCCCGCCGGCTGGACCCCGCTGGCCGCCGCGCTGGCACCCCCGCCCGGCCTGGACGGAGACGGGGACGACTCAGTGCTCGGCCTGCAGACGGCGGCGCTGACCACCCTGCTGCAGCACGGCACCGCACCCGTCCGGGCCGCCGGTTACGGCGACGACCCCGCCGCCGTGCTCCTCTGCCACGAGCAGGGCTACTGGGCACGGAGCGGCCTGCGGCTCGACGGCCTGGCGGACTCCGCCCCGCGCGCCGCGGTGGCCGTGGCAACCCTCTGCGGCGCGGCTGACCGGGACGAGGCGGTGACCGCCCTCCGTGAGGGCCTCGGCATCCCCGCCCACCGGGCGGGCGACATCGCCGCCTGGCTCCGCTCCCTCTACCCGCCCGGCCCGGGACGCTACTGGGGTGCCCTCGAACCCGACCGCGTCGGCGAACTCCACGTCTGCGACCTCCTCTTCGACGCCGAGATCCCCCTCCCACTGACCGCCCTGTTGGCCGAAGGCTCCCCCGACCAGCAGGCCCGGCTCCTCACCGTGCTCGTCCGCGCCGCCACGGCCCAGTGGGAGCGGGGCCGGACCGAGCGGACGCACGGCATCCAGCGGGAACTGCTGGCGGCAATCGACCGGACCACCCCCCACCCGACGGCGCTGACCCAGCTCGACCTGGCCCTCCCGTACGGCGACATCGGCCTGGACGCCCTGACCCTGCGGGTCGCCGAGGAACGGGTGGCTGCGGCCGAACGCCGCCTCGCGGAGGACGACTCCGTCCACGCGCGGGCGACGCACGCCCTGGCATTGAGCCACCTCGGCGGAAGGCTGAGTCAAGCCGAGCGGCACGAGGAGGCGGTCTGCCTCCAGGCCCGGGCGGTCGACGCGCTGCGCGCCGTCGCCGAGACGGACGACGCGTATGCCTCGGTCCACGCCGGCATGCTGCCGGGCCTCTACGACGACCTGCTGGCCCTGGGCCGGGGCGGCGACGCACGGGCGGTGCTCGACGAAGCCCTGGCCGCCGTCGAACGGCTCGCCGACGCCGCCGCCTGCCACCCCGACCGCTGGGAGGACATCGCCTGGCGGCTGCACTATTTGAAGCCGCGGCTCTGGGAGGCGGGCCTACGGGATGCGGCGATCCGGGTCCTCCGCCGGGAGGTGGACCTGCGGGACCGGCTGACGACGGTGGCGCCGGGCACCGACGTGCTGCTCGCCAACTCCCTGCAGACCCTCGGCGTCCACCTGCTGGAGTGCGGACGGCTCCAGGAGGCCCTGGACGCCACCGAGAAATCCGTCGAGCACATGCGCCATCTCGCCCGCGCCGCCCCGGCCGGTTTCGAGCCCTGGCTGATGTCCGCCCTGATGAACTGGAGCACCCTGCTCCAGCAACTGGGCCGCGGACCCGAGGCGGTCGAGCCCTTGCGACAGGCGGTCGCGATGGGCCAGCACCGGGCGGCAATCGGTCTCGCCGACGTGTCCGAGGAACACCGGACCGCTGTCCTCGGGACGCGGCTCGGCGTCCTCCAGGGAGAGGAAGGGCAGGTGGTGGACGGGATCGAGAGCCTGACCGGAGCCCTGGACGGCTGGCGGCGGCTGGCCGCCGCCGACCCCGAGGCGTACGGGCCCGACCAGGCCCGGTGCGAGCTCCGCCTCGCACACCTCCTCGTCGCGGCGGGCCGGCCGGAGGAGGGCCTGGAAGCCTCCGGGAAGGCGGTGGACCGGTGGCGCGCTCTCAGCGCGGCACAGCCCCTCGTCCACGGCCTCCCCTTCGCCGCCGCCCTGTCCGACCACGCCTCGCTGCTGTGGCTGTGCCACGACCTCGAGGGCGTGCTGGCGGCGACGGTCGAGACGGTGGAGGTCTACCGCGCCTTCGCCGACTTCGTGCCGGAGGAGATGACCGCTCGCCTGCACCCCGTGCTGGCGCTCCAGGCGCGGGCGCTGTTCCAGCTCGGCCGCGACAGGGAGGCAGACGTGGTGGTGCAGTGGCTCAGGGCCCATCCCCTTCCCGACGTGGAGGACGACGGGGGCGGGGATGGGACGGCGTGAGACGCGGAAGGAGGCGTCGACGGCCAGGTGTCTCTTTTTGTGGTCAGGCCGCCGCGCGATCGCCCGATCCCGTGGCCGACCGGCTCAGCCGGCAGGCCGTCCGGACGCGTCCGGCCCGGATCGTGATCCCTTTTTTGCGAGCCCCGGCGGCGTGCTGGTGGGCGCGGCAGATCGTGGAGTCGACGGACACCTCCCGCTCGAAGTGCCCGGCCACAAGGGCCTTGACCCGTCGATCTGCCAACGCCGGAACAGGGCGTACGCCGTCTCCCACGGGCCGTACCGCTCGGGTATGTCCCGCCACGGCGAGCCCGGACGGGCTCGCCACCAGACCCCGTCGAAGACCTTCCGCCGGTCCCGGAGCCTGCGGGCCACCGTCGGCAACGACGGCAACACCTCTCCAGTCGGGCCCATTATCGGGCCCATCAGTCGTCACCAAGTCTCGACGAACCGTGTCGAGATCGTTTCACGACCTTGAACCAACATCTCGAGCACGCCTCTTGTGTCCGCCGATGGCACACCCCCACCGGGCAGTTGCGTACCCGGTCGATTCGTCCGCAGCTCCACTCCCCTCGGAGCCAAGTTGCCTAGGGTTCTCCAGGCCGCTCTCGGCGACTCCCATCTCGAGGAGCAGACACTCGAAGTAGGCGGCGAACCGGTGGAGAGCCACCGGGAGTTCCATGGGCACTCGAAATGGCGACGACCATCCGCGAGCGAATCGGATGCTTGCGGGTGGCATCTGCGCTCTCCCGTTTGTATGGACCACGGTCGCGTTCCATCGTCACAAAGTGCGCTCCGTGTCCGCCAAACTCGACCACGCCCTCCGCGATGGCCCCCAGTGCGGCCCTTGCGTATCTCCCCCCTCAAGTTGATCGTCATCAGCCGAACAGCTGTGAACCGAGCGGGTGTTGCCGGTCGAAGCCGGGGAGGATCAGGAATGTCGCGCTGGCGGTTGTGGTGGTGAAGGGCAGCAGTGCGTCGGAGGCGTCCATGTGGGTGAGGGTGGCGGTGAAGGTCCGCAGGTCGTTCTGGAAGCTGATGAAGAGCAGGCCGGGGGCGGGCTCGTCGGTGCTGTAGGAGCGGCGGAGCATGAGCCCGACCCCGATCACGGTGGGGTGCGCTCTGCGCACGTGGGCGTCGGCGGGGACGAGATAGCGCCCGTCTGGTGTCTTGGCTCCGAGTTCCGGGCCCGAGGCGGCGGTACCGCCGGAGAGGGGGACGCCGCTGGCTCGGCGCCGCCCGAAGACCGCTTCCTGTTCGGCTACGGACAGGGCGGCGAACCGCGGCAGGTCGAGTTCCATACGCCGCAGTACGGCAAGGGTGCCGCCGGCGACCCCCGGGGGCCCGGCCAGCCACAGGTCGCGTCGTTGTTCGGCGGTCGTGTGCGGGCCCACGATGCCGTCGATGAAACCGAGCGGGTTTCGGGGCGCGGTGAGGCCGTTGCCGACGGGCACGTTCGTACCGCGGCGGGCGGACTGCCGCCAGCGTTCGTGGATGCGGTCACCGGCCTGGTCCAGGAGCGCGGCGGCGACGACCGGTAGGAGCAGCGCGTCGCTGGCACAGATCTGCATCAGCAGGTCCCCGCCGCGCGCCCGCGGGGCGATCCGCTCGCGGGAGAATCGCGGGAGGTCGGCCGCGCCGGGCAGCGAGGCACCGACCGTGCGCACCAGCCGGGGGCCCACGCCGACGGTCACGGTGAGATCGCCCGGCGACAGGCCCAGCAGCCGCGGGTCTGTCCCCGCGATGAGCGTACGGACGGCCTGGCCCAGTTCGGCCAGTAACGGGCCGGGAGCCACAGTGGCACCGAGGTCGGCCACCACGGCCAGCAGGTTGCGCTGGGCCGGCTGGGGAAGCGTGATGCCTGCCTGATGCCGGCCCGTCGCCACCACCGGCGTCGGCCTGGCCTCTGCCGTAGAGGCGTGCCGGCCCGGCTGGGCGGAGTCCGATGTGCACCCGGCGGTCAGGCCGGCGGCCACCATGGTGCCGGTGACATCGAGGAACGCGCGGCGCGACGGGTGGTGATCGGCTCGATGCATGGGGTGCAGAGTGCCACACCCGAATCGTGCGTGTCGGTCAATCCACCGATTGTGGCGTGGAATTGGGCGTTCTGTCAGACTGGGATCATGCCTCGATTAGCTCCTCGCGCGGTAGCGGCGGTACTGGGCACGCTGGCACTTGTGGTCGGCTGCAGCGGCGGCGACGGCGGATCGGGCAAGGGCCGGCGGCCGACCGGTGCGCATGTGACGATCCGAGTCCCTGCCGATGCCCCGACGATCTCGGATGCGGTGTCCTTGACTCGGCCCGGTGACCTGGTGCTGGTCGCGCCGGGCGTGTACCACGAGTCGGTGACGATCGACACGGCGCGCATCACTCTTCGCGGTTCGTCCCGGGACAAGGTCGTCATCGACGGGCGGTTGCAGCAGCCGAACGGTGTCGTCGTCTCGGCGCCCGGGGTGGCCGTGGAGAACCTGACCGTGAAGAACAATACGCAGAACGGCGTGCTGGTCACCGGTTCGGCGAAGGCGGCCGCCGGCCTGCCGGGGCAAAGCGGCGGCTACGACACCGGGGACGAGCCCGTCACCTTCCTGAAGTCGTTCCTGGTCTCCCACGTGACCGCGACCCGCAACGGTCTGTACGGCATCTACGCGTTCTCCGCCCAGAACGGTGTCATCGAGCACTCGTACGCGTCGGGCGGCGCCGACTCGGGGATCTACGTCGGCCAGTGCAAGCCCTGCCACATCGTGGTACGGGACAACGTCGCCGAACTCAACGCGGTCGGTTACGAAGGCACCAACGCCAGCGAGGACATGTACGTGGTCGGCAACCGCCTGGTCGGCAACCGGGTCGGGCTCACCACCAACTCCGACCACCAGGAGAAACTGCTCCCGCAGAAGGGCTCCGTCATCGCGGGCAATCTGATCGCCGCCAACCAGCAGACGACCACCCCGGAGCAGGCCGACGGCGGGTGGGGCACCGGCGCCGGCATCGACGGCGGCAGCGACAACCGGTTCATCCGCAACCGCATCGCCGACAACAGCAACGTCGGGCTGGTGATCACCGCGACCACCGACATGCCTCCGGTCGGCAATCAGATCGTGGACAACACGTTCACCGGCAACGGCGTCGACGTCGGCTGGACGTTCCCCACCGCCACACGGGGACGCGGCAACTGCCTGCGGGGCAACGATCTGCGCACCACCGTGCCCGCCCGGCTCGCGACGACTGCGGCCTGCCCGCTTCCGGCCGGGTCGTCCTCGCCGACCGGCACGTGGGCGGCGCCAACCGCACCCGGTGGCATCCCGTTCACCGAGGTCGCGGCGCCTGCTCCGCAGCCGCAGTTCACCGACGCCGCCACCGCGGGGGCCACCGCGGTCCCGCCCGTCCCGGCCCTGCCGAAGACGGAGGGCATCCGGCTGCCGCCGGTGTCCCTGCTCGCCGCGAACGCGCGGGTGCAGACGTCCTGAACAGCGGCTACCGGGTCGGGGTCGTTCCGGGTAGCGGCTTGACCGGAACGTACTTGTGGGTGTCGAAATCGATGACTACCGGCTCCGGCTGCGAACCCACACTGACGCGGACCCGGTACATGGTGCCGTCGGAGCCGATCCAGTAGCGCACATTGCCCGCCGTAGCGGAGCGGTCCGGGGAGGACGGACCGGTCATGACGTCCACCCGGCGCCCGTCCACCTGCTCCCGCCCCCTCCAAGCGGCGCCGTTCTGCGGGAGCAGTTCGGCGTTGTCCGGCCGGTCGCCGCCGAGACCGAGCGCGATGGACAGGGAGGTGTCCAGCGCGCTGCCGGACGACAGCAGCGGACGGTCGTACCAGCCCGAGCCGGGCGGCGAGGCGGGTGCGTGCGCCGGGGCGTCCGTCATCGGGCGGACGTGCGCCGAGGTCGGCGTCCACTGGACCAGCCCGTCGCTGGACTTGTCTCGCCCGGTGCCGTGCACCACGCCGTAACCGACCTTGCGCCGGTAGTCGACGGACCCGGTGACAGTCAGCCCGCCGGCAGTGCCCGGCACGATGATCGTCACCGCGCGGCCCTGCGCCTGGTAGTTGCGGAATCGCGTGATCGCCAGCCGGCTCGCCTCATCCGTCGTCAGTGGGCGCGGGCCGTCGGATCCGGAGCCGCCGTCGGCCAGCAGGAACACGGCCACCGCGACGGCCGCGATGCCGATGACGGCCGTGGCCCGGCGCGACGGCAGCCATCGGCGACGGTCAGCCGGACGACCTGGTGGGGCTTGCCGGGCTCTCACGCTCCGCACGCGGTTCGACGCTGACACTCTCCGATTCATCCTTTCGATCACCACACCGTCCGGCCGCCGCGGGCTCGCGGCAGCACTCGGCAGTCCGGTGACAGACCACGCCAAGGCCGACCCTCGTGGACCGACCGAGACGTGATCTTCCCGTCCGCGCCGTCCGGTTCGCGGACGGGAAGATCACCGTTGTGCGGTTCGTTCAGTGTTGCCGGGCGCGACGATTCCGGGTCACGAACGCGATGACCAGGCCCGCGCCCACCAGCAGACCGACGATGCCGATCATCTCCGCCAGCCCGGGCGTACCGGTGTTCGCCAGCGAACCCCCGCCGCCACCGGCCGGGGCCGGGCGGTTGGCAGGCGGCGCGGGCGACGGCGGCGTGGAGGGCGCGGGCGGCGTCGGTACGGGAGTCGGCGGCGTGGAGGCCGCGGGCGGCGTCGGTGTGGAAGTCGGCGTCGGTGTGGGTGTGGAAGTGGGTGTCGGCGTCGGGGTGGGTGTCGGCGTCGGGGTCGGCTTTTCCTTCGGGATGTACACCCCGGCGTCGATCGTGTGGTCGACCCCGCCCGGCTTGTCCGGCGCCGTGACAGACGCGGAGCCGTTGCACAACGGTCCGGTGGTCGGCGGGGTCACATTGGAGTCGTGCGCACGGTTGGCACCGGCCCGCGGGAGCGTGAACCTCAGCTCGCGCGCCGGGGGCTGCTCGGGCACGTGGCTGGTGTCCGCGGTGCACACGTCGAACTGCACCGTGTACTTCGCACCCGGTGTGAGCTGGTACTCGGCGCCGACACCACCGAAGTAGTACTCGCCGGCGGCATTGGTCCTGGTCGTGGCGACCTGTTTGCCGTCCGCGTCCAGCAGGTTGATCGTCGCCTCCGGCAGCAGCACGTGCCCCGGATCCTGGATCCCGTTGTGGTCGCCGTCGAACCACACGACGTTGCCGATCTGGATCGGCGCGTTCGCCGCCGCGTACGCGATGTCACCGAGCCCGCCGGCCTTGCCGAACCCGCCTTGTGCCTGGCTGACGAACTGGAACCCGTTGGCGGTCGGGTTGTTGCCCGGACCCTGACCGGTCGTGATGTCGTGGTACCCGGTCCCTGAGGTCGCGACGTTGACGACCGGGTCGAACTCCGTGCTGACGACCCACTGCTGCTGCGGGATATAGGCCACCGACCCCAGCGCGGTCTCCTGGTGCGCGTTGGCGTAATAGTCGCCCGGGAAGTATTCGACGACATCGGCGGCCTGGCCGCCATTGTTGGCGGGGGTGGCGTGGTTGGGGCAGCTCCCGGTGCCTTCCCACTGGTATGCACCGGTGGGAGTGGCACAGACCATGGTGATGTCACCACCGGACATGCCGTTTTCCGCCGTGTCGTTCCCCGGGCGGGGGTCCAGCCCTCCCCAACTGAGCACGTCCATGAACCGGTCACGGAAACCCAGGATCATCGAGCCGTCGCGGGCGAAGGCGAGGGAGGCCAGCTCCGGCTGCGGATCGATGAAGACGCCGCCCGCCTTCCGGTCGTCCCACGTGTCCAGACTGGTGTTCCACGGGTTCCAGTGGGTGGCCTTGTCGCCGGAGCCGAAGACGCTGCCGCGTTCGCCCGTGAGCGGGTGGCTCAGCACCGTGGTGAACCGCTTGCCGTCGTAGGTGGAGACGAAGGCTTTCAGGTCCGCGCGCTGCCGCGAGCTCTCCGCGCTGCACACGCCGCCGACGTACAGCGTGTTGTTGTGGGCCTGGAGACCGAACGGCCGCCAGTCGTCGGGGCTCGCGCACCCCGGGTCCGGGATCGGGACCGTCGACTTGGGCGCCGCGGCGGTGGCACCTGTCGCGTCGAAGCTCACCAGGCTGCGGGTCCGCAGGTTCACCGCGTACAGCGTGGAGCCGTCCTCCGACAGGGCCAGGCCACCGATGCTCTCCTTGCCCGGCACGTCGGTGAACCCGGGATCCTTGACCATGTTGGCGGTGTCGTGCCGCGTCGCCGCGGCGTCCGGCACCCGCGCGAACAGCTCCGGCGCACCCGAGCCGTTGACCGGCACCGTGTAGATCGCGCCCCCGCCCTGCGGCCCGTACGGGGCGTACCGGCGGGCGAACGCACTCTGGAACAGCCGGGTCCGGTTCTTGTCGTACGCCAACCCGAACGTGGTGCCCACCTGGGCCTGCGTGGCCAGCGTGGTCGGGCACGCCACATCGGTGGGACACGTGCCCCGGGTCTTCGTCCCGAACGCCACCAACGCCCGGTTGTCGGTCCCGTTGGCGCCGTTGTGGATCGGCACGAAGTACCGCGAGTCCGGCAGCGCGTAGTCGGCGGCATCCCACACCCCCGTCACCACCGAGGCGTTCTTTCCGCCCGAGACATCCACGAACGACGTGAAGCTGTCGAAGTGGTTCTCCGCTGTCGACGCAGGCGCCGCCTGCAGATAGCCGCTGTACGGCGCCGGGATGCTGACATCGACGCGGTACTGGCCGCCGCTCAGCACGCTCGACCGCGACACCACGACCTTTCCGGTGGCATCCGTGACGCCGGTGACAGCGTGCCCAGCAGGATCGGAGATCTTCACCTTCATGCCCCGCTGCGGCACGTCCATCGTCGTATTGATCACGCCGGTGCCGAAGAAGTCGCGCAGCACCTCAACCGTCAGCGTGCCGTCGGCGGTCGAAGCGGCGGCCGGTCCGGCCGTCGCTCCCACGGCGCCGCCTGCCAGCAATAGAACAGATAACGCGATACGCGCCGACGGCTCCACGAGCCTCCAGGCTAACCGGCGCGAGTCTCTGCCGAGTCGGTTCATGGCATCACACTCCACACTTCTCTTGTCGTGAAAACGAAGCGACCGCTTCTCGTTGACGTCCGCTTCCTGGCCCCAGGATCGGAAGCCCGTCGCGAACGCCGCGGAAAAGGAAAAGGGCGACCCACTACTGTTGCGTGGACCGCCTTTTCATGATCTTTTAGCGATATTGCGGACGAGCCGTAAGTGCCGCAGTCCAGGAAAAGCGAACGCGCGTTCAGAGCCCCGGGCAGCGCCGCCCCGCGGACAGCGTTTTTGCAGATCAATCACGGTATCCCCGCCCCCACCGCCGACCTCGCCGACCGCCATCGCGAGCAGCGCGCGATATTCTATGCACTGGAGTCTCGCCGCCACCAGCAAAACCCTGGCATCCATGGGGATCCGTTGATAATCCCCAGACCTCCAAAAATGAGGATCGGAAGAATATTCGAATAGCGGCGTGATGACTGAATCCGGTCCGCGGGTGACGTCCCGATGGCACGTCTGGGACGTACGCGTCACACAGGCGCATTGCGTGGTCGAGATGGGTCCGGTTCGCCTGCCGCATCATTGACGTGGCGTGGTAATGGGAATGCGGATCCGGACAGCAGCCCACGCATCCGGCCCGTCCGCGCCCTGGCCGACCGCAGCCGTTCGCCCATACCCGGGAATCCCCACGCAAGACCGTGGCCTACCAGGTGCGCCGCTGATTACCGGCAGTGCTCACGATGAATGATCAGGTCGGGAGAGGGACGGGAACCATCCTGGTCCAGCACGTGCGCGGTCGACCGCTCCAAGGTGGACCATGGAAGCGAAAGCACTCCATAGGTACGGAGCAGGCCACGGCTCGGCGTGCACAAAAGCCGTTGTGGTCCGGCGCATGGAAGGGGTGCCCGTGTGAGCGCAGCCGATGGGCGTCCGGCTGACACCGGCCAGCCGGAGGGGCAATCGTCGCAGCCGAGTGGGCTGATGGATCTTCTCGGCGTTGCCGCGGTGCTGTTGGACGCCGAGGGGCGGATCGTTTTGTGGAGCCCGGAGGCCGAGGATCTGTTCGGCTATACCGCTGAGGAGGCGCTCGGGAAGTACGCTGCGCCGCTGCTCGTTCACGAACAGCACTGGGACCTGATAATCAAGCTGTTTGCCGAGGTCATGGGCACCGGGGAGAGGTGGGCCGGGGCGTTCCCCATCCAGCACAAAGACGGCAGCACTCGCTTGGTGGAGTTCCGCAACATGCGGCTGCTGGACGACCGCAACGACTTCTACGCCCTTGGCCTGGCCACCGACCGGAAACGGCTTCGGGAGGTCGAACGGGAACTCGCCCTGTCCACCCGGCTGATTTCTCAGTCCCCCATCGGGTTGGCGATCCTCGATACTGATCTGCGGTACGTGGCCGTGAACCCCGCTCTGGAGCGAATGCACGGGATTCCGGCGGAAGACCATCTGGGCCGGCGCTACCGCGAGATCATGACCTCGAAGAAGTTCGAGGGGCCGGAAGCCGGGATGTGGCAGGTCCTCGAGACCGGGACCCCCATGGTCGACGAGTACACCATCGTCGGCCACACTCCCGCCGACCCGCACCTGCACGCCTGGTCGATCTCCTTGTACCGGCTAGACGATCCCCAGGGACGTGTACTTGGGGTGGCCGACCTGGTGGTGGACGTCACCGACCGCTACCGGGCGGCTACGGAGGCCGCCGAGGCCCGCCGTCGTCTGGCGCTGATCGCCGATGGTTCGGCACGCATCGGCACCACCCTGGAGGTGGAGCAGACCGCCCGCGAGCTCGTCGACGTCACCGTTCCCGAGATCGCCGACATGGCCACGGTCGATGTCCTCGACTCCGTCCTCGATGGGCACCGCCCGCCCCTGGGCGACGGCCGCGCGCTCTTCCGCGCGCTTGCGGTGCAGGCCGCCGACCCCATCGAAGCCGCCCAGGCTGCCGACCCGCCCGGCCAGATAGCTGCGTACGACGCCGACCGCCTGCCCACCGAATGCGTACGAACCGGCCGGCCGATCCTGATCTCCCATGTGGATGACGCCGCCCTGGCCCGCATTGCCCGCGACGACCGTGCCGCCACGGTGCTGGCCCGCGCCGGCGTGCACTGCTACATGCTGCTTCCGCTCACCGCTCGCGGCCAGATCCTCGGCTTTCTGGGACTGAGCCGCGCCCGCAACCCACAACCCTTCGGCGAGGACGACCTCGCCCTCGCCGGAGAGCTGGCCTCCCGCGCCGCGGTGTGCATCGACAATGCCCGTTCGCACCAGACGGTGCGCAATGCAGCCGAGACCCTTCAGCGCAGTCTGCTCCCGGATCACCCGCCGCACCTCCCCGGCCTGGAGGTCGCCTCCCGCTACCTGCCGGCACAGGCGGCCTACGAAGTCGGGGGCGACTGGTACGACGTCCTCCCGCTCGATGGTGAGAAGACCGCACTGGTCGTGGGCGATGTCATGGGCAGTGGTATCGACGCCGCCGTCACCATGGGCCGCCTGCGTACCGGCACCAGCGACTTCGCCGACCTTGGCCTCGACCCCGCCCAGGTCCTGCATCACCTCGACAAGATCACCTCAGGGCTTGAGCAGTACATAGCCACCTGCGTCTATGCCGTCTACGATCCGCACCGCGCGGAGTGCCACATCTCGACCGCAGGCCACCTGCCGCCCGTCCTGGTGCGCGAGGGCAGACACCCGGAACTGCTCGACCTGCCGACCGCCACGCCACTCGGGGTCGGCGGCGTGCCCTTCGTGACCACGACCATCCCCGTCGGCGCCGGTGACCGGCTGGTCCTGTACACCGACGGACTCGTCGAGGTCCGTCATCGCCCCATCGACGAACGCCTCAACACCCTCCTGCGCCTGCTTGACACACCCGATCGCACCCTGGCAGAGACCTGCGACCGGCTCCTTCACGAACTCCGGCTTCCCGCCGACCCGGACGATGTCGCCGTGCTCATCGCACGCATGCAACCCTTCACGCCCGACTCTTGAAATACCGCGAAGTCCGGTACACCACACCAGGCCACCCGTGGCGGCACCCGTGTTCGGGCGTCAGCAGGAAAGGCTGAGGGGGCTTTTCGCAGGGGCCGCGGTGGGGGCATGGGAGATGCTGGGAGCGTCGGCACGGCTCTACCACGCGTACGGGACACCCAGGGTTACCACAACTACCGCCGACAGAATGCCGTATGGGCCGGACGCCCGGCCCGCTTGCCGTCCGCGGGCCGGGTTCATCGCGGCGGTCAGCGGCCCACGGCCCGCCGCAGCTGCTCCTTGTTCCTGTGGGAACGGCCCTCGACGTTCTTCTTCTCGGCCTCTTCGTAGAGCTGGTCGCGGGTCGGTCCGCCCGCTGGGCACGAAGTGCCCTGCGATCAAGTCGGTGACATGACCGGACGGGCTGAAGTGCCACACGATCAATGGCCATGGCGTCAGTGTCGCCAGTGCCGTTGACACCAGTGCCGTTGACAGGGGCACGCGACTTTCGCCGGTCGTCCGCCCCAGCCCAGGCCCTTCGCACTGTGGATGCGGGCCCGCTCGCGACGCTGGGCGGCCAGCACGTCGGGGTGCCGGGCGTTCGTGTTGCGCCAGCGCGGATAGGCGTGCAGGGTCCGGGGCTTGAGGGTGTGGTTGCGGTGGTCGGAGTTGGCGACAGGGAACTACCGCAGGTGCCCGAAGTGGGCCTCGATCGGGTTGGCCCAGGACTCGTAGGGCGGGGTGGAAACACAGCTCGACCCGGTTCCTCCTAGCCCAGCGTCGGATCGTCTCGTCTTTGTGGGACGAGAGGTCGTCCAGGATGACGTAGATGGGCGCCGTCCGGGCGGGCGAATTCCTGTGGCGGGTCTGCGTCGTGGGACATGTGCTCACCCTGGCCCCGTCGGCCGCCGGCCGGGGGGACGATTACCGGATCCCGGCATACACGCGCAGGCTCGCTCCGCCCCGTCGGAGACCGTGCAAGGTCGTGTCGTGCGAGGTCGTGTCGCCGATCCTGCCCGCTGCTACTCCGGAACGACCGCCATGGCCTCGACCTCGACGAGGTACTCGGGCTGCGCCAAGCCCTGCACCCCGATCCACGAGGACGGGGGCGGGTTCTCGGTTCCGAACACGTCGACCAGGACGCGGCCGATCACATCCGCCTCGGGACCGGACTCGAAGTTCGGAAGGTACAGCCGGAGGATCTGAATGTCGTCCGGGCTGCCGCCGACCGCTTCGAGAGCGATGAACACATGCTGGAGCGCCTGGCGGAGCTGCGCCTCCCGCCCCACCGCCGTCACCTCGTGGTTGCTGTCCCACGCGACCTGCCCCGCGATGTTGACGATCTTCCCGGGCGGCGAAACCGCCACCTGGGAAAACCCCCACGGACGGCTGGGGAACAGGGCCTCGGGCTGAAACGTCGTACGCGGCACAGCACACTTCCTCGGTAGCCATCGAAGAGGCCGGAACACCACACCGGCCTCACGATGCACTCTACCCACCGGGCGACAACAGCTGGAGGCGCCGCAAGAGCTCGGCATGACTGGGCCAGGCCGCAACCTCACACACAGCTCAGATGGCCTTTCGGCAAATCCTGACGGTGACATAGAAAGGGAGGCCCGTCTGGTGTCTTGACGGCACATCGCAACAACACCGAGCGGACCGTCCGGAAGCCTTCCGCGGGGCCTTTCCGCTGGTGTGACGTCAACACGGGACGCGCGGGATTCCTCCTGGAGGCGATAGGAGCGCCTGCGGACTTCCGGGATGATCAGCGTGGAAATCGCAACTGAGTCCCTGGAGGCTTCGTGCCCGTGTTGTCGCTGTTCCGCAAAGTCGCCCTTGCCGCTGCCTCGCTCGTGCTGGCCGCCTCTCCGGCCGCCGCGGCTGCGCCGGCGCCGAAGGCAGCCGAGCCGTGTTACGTGGAGCACTTCTGCCTGTGGGGGCGCGGGCAGTTCGAAGGACCGATGGCCTCCTACACCAAGGGCAGCCGGAACGTGGCCGGTCAGGGCCTCAGGCGGGGCGGCTGGTCAGCGTGGAACCGAACCAGCGAGGCCTGGTGTCTGTGGTACAAGCCCGGTTACGCAGGCGGTGGGAAGGCGGTCGTGAAGCCGGGTGAGAAGTTGTCGACGACCTTCTACCCGTTCAAGTCGATCCTGCCGCGCAGCAACTGGAGGTGCTGACCGCCGGCTCCCGCATGTGCGAGTCGTTCAGGAGCTGCCCGGCTCAGGCGTGCCGGTGGCGCTCCTTGTCCGCGAGCGGACCGCGGCGCCTTGCTCGTCGGCAGCATACGAACACGGCGATGGGCGCAGCCGCCTTCGTCGTCGACATCCTGACCGCCCGGTTCTCCTCCTATGAAGACGTCGCGCCTCCTCACATGCCAGCGCGTGCGCGACACCATCCGGATCATGCTGGTCAACGGCGAGCCGCTCTCCTGCGCCGCCATCGCCCGTGCTGCGAGGGTGTCGACCTGGCTCGTCTATGCCGGGGGCGCCCGAGAGCACATCCAAGCGGCCATCCAGCGGCAGGGGCAGGCTCCCGTCTCCCTGGCTGTCCAAGACCACCGGGCAGGGCCCGCCAGCCCCGGCTCCGGCCGCTCGCCGATCACGTCCAGGAACTTCAGCAGGACCTGGCCGCGGCCCGCACGAGCCTGCGTCGGATGATCCCGGACGGCAATCAGCACAAGCCAACCTGAGCGGGTACTTTCGCCCCGGGGTGGATGAGCGATCCCGAGGGCCGTGCTTGATCGCTCGAGCGTCACCCCGCGCGCAGATGAATTCGGTTGCGGCGGGACCGGTGGGCCCGGTGAGGTATCTCCATGGACGGTGCCGCGGAGCAGGCGCAACGGACGAGAGCAGAAAGCGTCCGCCGGGTCACGCGACGACCGGCCCCATGGCACGGATCGGCGGTGCTCGTAGCCCTCATGCTGGCTGCCTTCACCTTCAACACCGCGGAGAACCTGCCGGTCGGCCTCCTGGAGCTCATCTCCCAAAGCCTCCGGGTGTCCGTGTCAGCGGTCGGTCTCTTGGTCACCGGCTATGGCGTGATGGTGGCCGTCGCATCCCTGCCGCTCGCCCACGCCACGCGGGCCGTCCCCCGACGCCATGTGCTCACCGGACTACTGGCCGCGCTCGTCGTGTCCAGTCTGGTTGCGGCACTGGCCACCTCCTACGGTCTGCTCCTCGCGGCGCGACTGCTGACCGCACTCGCCCAGGCACTGTTCTGGGCCGTGATGGGGCCGGTCGCGGTGGGTCTGTTCGCGCCCGAGGTCCGCGGGCGCGTGGTCGGGGCGTTGTCCATCGCCGGTTCGCTCGCCCTCGTATTCGGCGTTCCCGCAGGGACCTGGCTGGGTCAGCAGAGCGACTGGCGGGTGCCAGTCGCCATGCCGGCGGCTCTGGGGCTCATCGCGCTGGTGACGATCGCCGTTCTGCTCCCGACCTCACGTCCAGAAGAAGAGCAGGCCGCCTACGGCACAAGGCCCGATGCCCGCCGGTTCGGCACCGTGCTGGCAGCCGGGGCCTTGTCCGCCACGGGGGCGTTCACGGGGTACACCTACCTCGTGAAGTTCCTGGGCGACGTGAGCGGGTTCTCCCCCAGCACGGTCAGCGCCCTGTTCGTGGCATTCGGTGCTGCGTGTCTGGCCGGGGTGAGCATCACCGGAGCGCTGCTGGACCGCTTTCCGCAGGCCGCGCTGACCACTGCCATCGCCGTGCAGGCGGTGGGCATGATCGGCTTGTACGTGGCCGGCGCCCATCCGGTGGCAGCGGTGGTGTTCCTGGTGCTGATGGGCGGTGCGCTGGGTCCGGTGTTCATGACCACCCAGAACACGATGCTGCGTTGCGCGCCAGGCCGCACCGACTTCGCGCTCGCGGCGAACTCCGGTGCCTACAACGCCGGCATCGCGGCTGGTGCCGCGCTCGGTGGACTCGTCCTGCCGCTCGCCGACGTGCGCGGCACCTTCCTCGTCGGCGGGCTGCTGACCGTCGGGGCCTGCGCCGTGCTCCTCGGCGGGCGGCTGCTGCCGGGGAGGCCGCGTCACGCTCCTGGGGCCGGCTCTCGGTTGTCCGCCTGCGTTGACGGGACTGACCCTGCGTCCCTGAGCTAGCCACATCGTCTGACCTGGGGAGATAGGCCTGAGATCTTGATCAGCAGTGTGACCGGACCGAAGGCCGGCGAACCGCTCCACACGGGCGCCATGGCGGCACCTGCTCGGCACCCGAGGCTCAGAGCCCGTCTTTCCATGGCCCGACCGATCAGCGGTGATCGCATCCCAGCGAACCGGTGAAGATCAGGAGCGGGTGAGCAGGAGGCACGCCGGCCGGCGAGGCGGGAGCAGGAGCGCGTTCTGCGACGAGGGGCCGGAGTCGGCCGTCCGACTCAGAAAAGGTCCTCGGCGCCGGAGTCGACGATGCGGGCCTGCATGTTGCGCTCCATCATGCGCAGAGCGGCCTGCGCGAGATCCTGGTGGATGTGCGCGCAGGCGTCCTCGACGACGGTGACGCCGATGTGCCGGATATGTGCGTCGAGGGCCGAGTAGAGCACGCATTGTTCGGTGACCTGGCCGCAGAGCACGATCGTGTCGATGCCGTGCTGGCGCAGCAGATACTCCAGGGGCGTCTGGTAGAAGATCGAGTGCCGCGCCTTGACCACGAACAGCGAGTTCTCGTCCGGCCGGACCGGCTCCACCAGGTCCCGGTGCGGTCCGCTGAGCACAGCGTCCAACAGCTCGTCATGGTGTGAGCGCCACAGCCCGAAATTGTCGTTGACGTAAATGACCTCGGCATGGCTGCGCCGGGCCCGTTCGATCAACGAGGTGAGGCACGGCAGGACCGCGCGCACGGACGGCAGCAGCAGGTCGGCATCCTCGTGCTCGTAGGAGTTGAGCATGTCGATCACGACGAGTCCGGTGGTCGGCATCGCGGGCCGTCTCCGCTCAGCCGCCGGCGGGGGGCTCGCGCACCACGTCCTCGGGGCGCTTGTCGTCGCGCAGGCCGAGGAACCGAGGGTGGCGCGGCATGCCGTCGCGGGTCCACTCCGTGAAGCCGATCTGGGCGACCAGGTCGGGGCGCACCCAGTGGGCGCCGTGCTCGGGGACCGGACCGGCGAACGGGGAGCGGTCCCCTGTACGGGCGTCGAGCAGGGTACGGAGGCGGCGCAGGGTCCGCTCGTCGAAGCCGGTGCCGACCTTGCCCGCGTACCGCAGCGCGCCGCCCTCGTGGTGGCCGAGCAGCAGGACTCCGAGGCCGGTGCGGCTGCCGGCCGGTTCGGTGAATCCGCCGATGACGAGCTCCTGGCCCTGCGCGCACTTGAGTGTGAGCCAGTCCGAGGAGCGGCGGGGCAGGTAGCGGCCGGCTGCCCGCTTGGCGATCAGCCCCTCCCAGCCGCGGGCACATGCCTCGTCCAGCTCGCGGGAGCCGCCGTGGTTGCGGTGCGGGGTGAAGCGCAGCGGCCGCCGGAAGTCGAACGCCCGGCGCAGCAGGGACTTGCGGGTGCGCAGCGGCAGCCGGGTGAGGTCCCGGCCGTCCAGGCGCAGCAGGTCGAAGACGTAGTACGTCACCGCCACGCCGCTGGCGCGGGCCTGGCCGGGGTCGGTGAGCTGCATCCGCTGCTGGAGGCGGGCGAAGTCGGTGCGGCCGTGCGCGAAGGCGACGATCTCGCCGTCGACGGTGAAGTCCCGGCATCCTTGGCCGCCGAGGGCCTCGACGATCTCCGGGTAGCTGGAACCGACCTCGCGGCCGGTGCGGGACAGCAGCCGGACCCGGCCGGGCCCGCGAACGCCGAGCGTCCGCACACCGTCGAGTTTCCGCTCGAAGATCCAGCCGTCGTCGAACTCCCGCCGGTCGCTGAGCACGACCAGCATCGGGCGCGCCGCGTCCTCCGCCCCCGAAGGCGCGTCGTCCAGCAGCACCCGCTCGGCCGGCGGCAATGCCGCCAACAGCTCACCGCTCCCGCTCATCTCCGCCCCCTCCGCCCGCGGCCTCCTCCCCGGCGACGCGCCGCAGGGTCCGGCCGGAGCGGACGGACCGGGCGCGGCGGGCGTCGGGGGTGCCGCGCCGCTCGGCCCGCTCGTCGTTCTCCTTGACCAGCAGCCAGGACTCCCGCTCGCCGGCGCCACCGCGGAAACGGGTGAGCGCATAGCCGCCGTGCAGCTTGCTGCCCTCGAGCCAGAAGGCCGCGTGCCCCAGCTCCAGCGCCTCACCGAAGGTGCGGGCCTTCCCCTTCTTCCCCGGCAGCGGACGGTAGCTGCCCTCATCCCAGATGATCACCGTGCCGGCGCCGTACTCCCCCTGCGCGATGACCCCCTCGAACTCCCGGTACTCGAGCGGGTGGTCCTCGGTGGGAATTGCCAGCCGCTTGTCGTGCGGATCAGCGGACGGGCCCTTCGGCACCGACCACGATTTCCATACGTCGTCGACCTCCAGCCGGAAGTCGAAATGCAGGGTGCTGGCATCGTGGATCTGCACCACGAAACACGGCGCGTCACCGGCCGTGGCCCGTCCTCCTCGCGGCTCACGGGTCCGGTCGAAGTGCCGCTTGCCACGGTAGGTGTCCAGTCCGCTCCCACCCGTCACGATTTCCGTCCTCTCTCCGGCTCGGCCCGCCTCTCCCACTGTGGCGCGCGCTCAACGGGGGCGCACGTCCGCCGACGGAGCGTCCCGCCCTCTCGACGTCGTGCCTCCATCGACGTAGCTGCCGGGCATTCAGCCCAGCAGCCCGGGCGTCTGGGCCGGCACGGTGATCTCCTGAAAGAACCCGTCGCCGACATTGGAGGAGCCGCGTGATCGTCGAGAAGTTGCACGAAGCCGGCTTGCGTGGCGAGCACGCCCATGGTGCGGCACCGACTTCGACCGTGACCTCCCTCCTCAGCCGGGACACTCCCCTCAAGCCGGAGAAGTCCGCTGAAGTGGACCGCGCCGGCCGATGGGGAAGCTTCGTCGGTGCACGGGCACCCGTCTTCTTCGGTCCCCGGCCCGTACTGGGCCAGTACGAGAAGGACGGCGGCCCGCCGCACCGGGGCTGAGACCGCCACCGAGCTCCTCCCCGCTCGGGACGTCCTGCCGTTGTCTCCCTCCCGATATCCGGCTGCCCGGACCACAGCCCTGGCCCGGAGCCTCTCCAGCACCGCGTGCCAGCACAACACCGCGGTCGGCGCCGCTCGCAGCAGGCGATGGCAACGCGGTGCGTCAGAAAGGACGATCATGGGCGCTTCGCTCGCGGAATCGCAGATGTTCGCTGTCTACCTCAATGACCATGTGGCCGGTGCGACGGCCGGGGTGGAACTCGCCTGGCGTATGGCGCGGGAGCACCAGAGTTCGGACACCGGCACGGAGTTGAAGAACCTCGCCGCGGAGATCTCTCGGGACCGGCAGTCCCTGCTGCGGCTCATGGCCTCCCTCGGGGTTCCTGTTCGCCGGTACAAAATCTACGGAGCCTGGGCAGGGGAGAAGATCGGGCGGCTGAAGCCCAACGCCCGTGTGGTCCGTCGTTCCGGGCTCAGCACGATCGTCGAGCTGGAGGCACTGCGTCTCGGCGTCGAAGGCAAGACACTCCTGTGGCGTGCTCTCCTCGGCTGGGCGCCTGGTGAACCCCGTTTGGACACCCGACGGCTCCACGAACTCCTGGACGCAGCGCGTCAGCAGGCCGAGGCACTGGATGCCCTGCACACCAGGGCACACCAGAAGTTCATGACCGACCGGCGCAGCTGACAGAGCACGGTGGCCGACCGGGGAGTGCGTGTGCGGCCTCACCGTCCGGGACGGGTCGCGGTCCGGGACAGGGCGGGGCTGATCCTCGGCGGCGGCTTCCTCAGCGTGCGCCCTGGGCACATGAGTGCCTCTCCACCGGCACCTGCGACGCGGGCGCGGCCCTGAGCGCCGCCCACGGGCCTCGCCTTTCTCGTGTCGATGAAGGAGATCTGCAGTGGCAAGCGACGAACGAGCCGAGCAGAACCCGGTCACGAAGCACCCGCAGCCGGAGTTCGAGCAGCAGGACCAGCCCCACCCCGGGTGGACGGGGCCCATGGACCCTCCCCCTGACCACGGAGAGGAGTCCTACCGGGGCAGCGGCCTTCTGGAAGGACGCAAGGCCGTGGTGACCGGCGGGGACTCCGGCATCGGGCGGGCTGTCTGCCTGGCCTTCGCACGCGAGGGCGCGGACGTCCTGTTCACCTACCTCCCGGAAGAGGGCGGGGAAGCCGGTGAGACCTCCCGCCACATCGAGGAAGCCGGGCGTACGCCGGTGGCGGTGCCGTGCGACGTCCGCGAGGAAGTGCAGTGCGAACGACTTGTCGAGCGCGCGGTGACGGAGTTCGGCAGGATCGACATCCTCGTCAACAATGCCGCCTATCAGATGTCACAGCCCGACGGCATCAGCGCCATCACCACCGAACAGTTCGACCGCGTCGTCCGCACCAATCTCCATGGCATGTTCTGGCTGTCGAAGATGGCCCTGCCGCACATTCCCCGGGGCGGGTCGATCATCAATTCCGCCTCGGTGCAGGCATACAAGCCCAGCCCGCACCTGCTCGACTACGCGATGACCAAGGGTGCCATCGTCACCTTTACCCAAGGGCTCGCTCAGATGCTGGCCTCGGACGGCATCCGCGTCAACGCGATCGCGCCCGGCCCCGTGTGGACTCCGCTGATCCCGGCGACGCTCCCGGACACCACCACCTTCGGCAAGCAGTCACCCCTGGGGCGGCCCGCCCAGCCTGCGGAGATGGCTCCCGCCTACGTCTTCCTGGCCTCACCGCAAGCCGGCTACATCACCGCGGAGATCCTCAATGCCACTGGCGGAACACCCCTTCCTTAGGGAGCAGTGACCACCCAGCAGACAACAGACTCGCGACACCGCCACGCTCCCTGTTGCGGGCCGCACGCCACTGCCGCCCCCGGTCCGTCGGGGCGGTGTGCGTGGAGACGCTGGGCGAGGAGGGGCAGAGTGCGGCACCTTCCTGCCGCACGTTGTGCGAGCCCCGCGCGGCAGCCGGTCGGGCACATGTATCGGGAAGGGAGGGGCACACGCTGGCAGCGAGCCGGCTTCGCGATCTCATGTCACAGTACGAGAGCCGACCCGTGCCTGGGCCCTCGTCGGCTCGGCCTCTTCATTGCAGTCAAGGAGTTCGGATGTATGAGGTGACCCCTCCGCCGACCGCCGGTGGCGCAGGGCCCGATGAGGTGGACGAGGATTCAGGCCTCAGGCCGGGGGCGGCCCGCCGGGAGACCGCACGACAGTTTGCCTCCATGATCTCGGACATCGCGTCCGGGGCTCTGGAATTCCCGCTGCCCGGCTCCGGTCGGACTCGGCAACGGCTGGCGGCCTTGCGCTCCGTCGCCCAACGGGACCTCTGCCTGGCCCGACTCGTCGAAGGCCATGTCGACGCCGTGGCGATTCTCGCGGAACTCGAAGGACCGGCGCCCGGCGTCGGCGAGCGATGGGGGGTATGGGCGGCCGAGCCGCCTGGCGAGGGCGTCACCGCCACTCGGACCGAAGCGGGCTGGCGCCTGAACGGCCTCAAGCAGTACTGCTCCGGCGCCCACAGCTGCACCCATGCCCTCATCACCGCCGGCACCGAAGAAGGCCGCCGGCTGTTCGCGATCAGCACGGAGGGCCACGGCTGCCGGCCTGTGAAGGGCACATGGCAGGCCATTGGCATGGCCGGCAGCGACACCCCCGACATACGGATCACGGATCTGCCGGCCGTGCCGGTGGGAGAGGTGGAGGGGTACGTGCAGCGCCCGGGTTTCCACCACGGCGGTGTCGGTGTGGCCGCCTGCTGGTACGGCGGAGCGCTCGCGGTCGCCGAGCCGCTCCGGAGCGCGGCACGCCGCGGACCGGATCCGCACACCGACGCCCATCTGGGTGCTGTCGACGTGCAGCTCCATGCGGCCGGCGCGCTCTTGGAGAAGGCGGCGGAGGAGATCGACCAGGATCCGCTCGACAGCGGCGGAACGGCCAGAGTGCGCAGTCTGCGCGTGCGCGCGTTCGTCGAAGAGGCATGCAGCGCGGTGCTGTCCCATGTGGGCCGGGCGACGGGTGCGGCTCCCTTGTGTCACGATCTGCGTCACGCCCGCCACGCCGCCGACCTGAGCGTCTACCTTCGCCAACACCACGCCGAACGCAATCTGGCGGAACTCGGCGGCCTCGTCGCCCGCCCGGCGGAAAAGCCGTGAAGCCCCCCGGCCAGGAACCCGCGGCCGACCCGATCCAGGCTCCGGGGACCGAGGAAAGCGAGTGGCGGGCCTGGGCCGGCTGGGACGCGCTCCCGGAGCTCGTACTGCCGACGGCGGGCCGCGCCGTCGTGATCGCCGCCCACCCGGATGACGAGGTACTGGGGTTCGGCGGCTCGCTCAGCCTGCTGGCGGCCTCGGGCCTGGACCTGACGGTCATCACCGTGACCGACGGGGAGCGCTCCCATCCCGACAGCCGCGTGGAGACCCCCGAGTCCCTCGCTCGGATCCGTGCCGGGGAGACCCGCGCGGCCCTGGCCGAGCTGGGCGCGACCGGTGCCGAGATCCGCCGGCTCCATGTCCCGGACACCGAAGTCGCCCACCACGAGAACCGTGTCGCCACCGCACTCGCCGGAGTGCTGACCGGGGCGACCCTCTGTGCCGCGCCCTGGACCGGGGACGTCCACGCCGACCACGAGGCCACGGGCCGTGCGGCAGTCGCCGCCTCGGACGCCGCCGGGGTGCCCTGTCTGCTGTATCCGGTCTGGATGTGGCACTGGGCGTACCCGGGTGACCCCCGGGTGCCGTGGGCGGACGCCGCCCGCATCCCCCTGCCGCCCCCTGTGCTGGCCCGTAAGACCTCGGCGATCAGTCGCTTCACCAGCCAGATCAGCCCGCTCGGGCCCGAGCCGGGCGACGCCGCGATTCTGCCGCCGGACGAGATCGCCCATCATCTGAGGCCCGTGGAGGTGGTCTTCCGTTGAGCACCCCGGCCTCGTACTTCGAGACGATGTACCGGCACTCCCCCGACCCATGGCATCTGGCCGACCGCTGGTACGAGCACCGCAAGTACGACCTCACCCTCGCCGCCCTCCCCCGGCCGCAATACCGCCGTGCCTTCGAGCCGGCCTGCTCGGTGGGGGAGCTGACACTACGGCTCGCTGAACGGTGCGACGCGCTGCTCGCGTGTGACCGCGTCGCCTCCGCTGTCGAGACGGCGGCCCGCCGGACCGCCGGACACTCGCACGTGACGGTTGAGCAGCGCACTCTTCCCGCGCAGTGGCCCGACGGGTCGTTCGACCTCATCGTCCTGTCCGAGTTGCTCTACTACTTCGATGCCGCGGCTCTGGACGATCTGCTGCGCCGCGCGGTCGCCGCTCTCGAGCCGGGTGGCACCCTCGTCACCGTCCACTGGAACCACGCGGTGGACGAACACCTGGCCACCGGAGCGGAACTCGCTCCGGTCCTCGCGGGAATTCCCGGTCTGATCCTGACGGCCGATCACCGCGAGGACGACTTCGTGCTCCAGACCTTCGGCCGGGTCGGCCCGGACCAACGCCGACCACCGTCGCCGGCGCAGAGAGAAGGGCTGGTATGACGCCGGAGGCGATCGCGGTAGTCATCCCCGCGCACAACGAGGAGGCGCTCCTGGCTCGTGCGCTCGCCGCCGTGAACACTGCCGCGCACCACCCCGCACTGGCCGGCCTGCAGGTGATGACCGTGGTGGCGGCCGATGCCTGCGTGGACGACACGGCGAAGGTGGCCGACCGGGCGGGTGCGAGCGTGCTGCATCTGGGAGCCCAGAACCCCGGCAGTGCCCGCGCCGCCGCGGCCCGGCACGCCCTGGCCACGCTGGGCTCCCCCACCTCCGTCATGTGGATCGCCTCCACCGACGCCGACAGCATCGTGCCGCCCGACTGGCTCGCGTTCCAGCTCGACCAGGCACGCGACGGATGGGAGGCGGTGGTCGGTACGGTCACCGTGACCCGGTGGCCGCCGGTCCGCCGGCTCGCCGACCGTCACCACGAGCACTACTACGCCTCGCGCCCCGCTCGGGGAGCGCTCTGGCGCCACCCTCATGTCCACGGTGCCAACCTCGGAGTGGCGGCCGAGGCCTACCAGCAGGTCGGAGGGTTCCGTGCGCTTCCCGTGGGCGAGGACCACGCTCTTGTCAGCGCGCTCGAACAAAACGGCCATCGGGTGCTGCGGACCGCAGACTGCCCCGTGGAGACCTCGAGCCGGTTGCGCCCCCGGGCCGTTGGCGGCTTCGGGGACCACCTGGCTCAATTGGCGGCTGAAGACGGAGCGATCCATTGACGCCGAGGAGCTCCTGGGGCCGGCCCGGGCCCTTCTTGGTCGCATGAGGCAGCTCCGTCGGCCATGGTCCGGTGCAGGGCCCAGGCCCGCCCGGCGACTTGAGCGCCCTGAGGCGCTGCCCTGCCACGAGGCTTCCTGGCGGTGCCCGGCCAGCAGGCGCCGCCTATGCCTCGCGGTTGCCCAGTCGCAGCTGGATCTCCTGCTCCTGATCACCGGAGTCGAGCCGACGGTCTGGACCGCGAAGGCGGCTCCCAGACCTTCCCGCAGCCGGCCGGTCGCCCAATAGCTGCCCTGGGCAAGGGCCGTCACGGGGCCGGCCAACCGGCACGGCGCCGCCTGCGCCGGAGCCTCGGAGACGTCCACGGTCGCAGTCCACATGACGCTGCGCTGCGGCCCGGCCCACTTCTCCAGTCAGGCGGCCGCGCACGGTGCGTGGTGAGCAGCAACAGCCGAGAGGTACTTTCTCCGGTGTGTGTGGAGCGCCTACCCGATCACCCCACGCGTACCACCCTGTTCCTGCCGCTTGCTGACGGTGTGCGGCGACTTTTTCTGCAGGCTTCCGGAGGTGGCCCTCCATTGAGGTGTTCCCTGCCACGGGTCGTGCCCGGAGTGTTGCTCCTCGCCGAATTGCTCCGGAGGCCCGGGCGTTAGTTCCTCTGCTGTTCGGGAACCCGGGTTACATCAGCTTCTTGCGGACTACCGAGGAGGACAAGGACTTGGACCTCGACTCCCGGCTTCGCTGTGCCCGACCGTCACCTTCAGCCAGTTCTGGAGTTGCGCCCTCTCCCGGCTGACTTGTGGTTGTCGGGTACCGGAAGCACAACAGAGAAGAACGCTTGTACGAGATCGAAGCCGTCATGGCCGTTCTCGGCATCATTTTCCTGGTCGTCGGATTCTCGACCGGCATTTCCATCCTGCGGACCATCGGCATCCTGCTCGCGATCACCAGCGCAATTCCGTGGCTCCTCGGCGCCATGGGGCACACCTCGCGGGACGCAAGCACTACTGGAAGCGGCAGCGGTATCCACCTGCCGGCGACCGGTGGATACCGCAGGCCCTGCGGAAGGCCGGCCGTGGGTGTGCGGTCCGCGCCTTGGATTCATGTGCCGGTCATGAACTGATCTCACTTTCCGTGTCAGCAACTGAAAGCGGAGGACGCGATGTCCAGTGGGACCCTCATAGCGATCATCGTGCCTGTCGCGGTCGTGATCCTGGCGTGTGTGCTGGCGGCGGGGATGGTCACGCGCCGCCGTCGGCTGCAAGCACGGTTCGGGCCGGAGTACGAACGGGCCGTGGAGACCAAAGGCAGCCGCCGGGCGGCCGAGCGCGATCTGCGTGAGCGCGAGGAACGCCACGATGCACTGCACATCAAGCAGCTTCCGGCACCGGTCCGGGACCGGTACGCCCACGAATGGGACCGGGTGCAAGAACGGTTCGTGGACCAGCCCGACGACGCCGTCCATGAGGCCGACCGGCTGGTGACCTCGCTCATGAGCGAGCGTGGCTACCCGACGGAGGGACTGGAACAGCAGCTGAGTGACCTGTCGGTGGAGCACGGACGCACCCTGGAGCACTACCGCGCCGCCCACGAGGTAAGGGGTCGCAGCACACGGCAGGAGGCAACGACGGAGGAGCTGCGGGGCGCGATGGTGCACTACCGCGCCCTGTTCACGGAACTGCTCCACAACGGTCACCGGCCGCCGGAGGCCAGGGCATGAGTCTGCGCGACACCCGGCGGACAAGGCGCGGCCCAGACGAAGAGGGAGGAAAGAAGATGGGGCGAGGAGAGCGACGCGGGCCCGGAGCGGACGGCCTGTCCACCGAGGACCTGGCAGGCACCCGACAGGACGTGGGCAGCACAGCTCAGGAGTCCCCGGTCGAGGCGCCACCGACCTTTCCAGGGGAGGCCACCGCGACAGACCCGGGAGCCCCGCCGCCCGAGGGCGAAGGCCGGGCTCCCGCACCGGAGAAGAACCGGGACGCGGAGCTTCAGGCGACGGGCGCGCCGCTGCTCGGGCCCGAGCAGGAGGAGTTCCGCAGCAGGTGGCAGCGGATCCAAAGCGAGTTCGTCGACGATCCGCGTGAGGCGGTCGGTGCGGCGGACACCCTGGTCGCCGAGGTCATGCAGGCGCTCGCCACGACCTTCTCCCAGCACAAACGGGAACTCGAAGGACAGTGGCACCGCGGCGAGGAAGTGGCGACAGAGGAACTCCGCGTCGCCCTCCAGCAATACCGCTCGTTCTTCAACCGCCTGCTCACCACCTGAAGCCCGGCCCCTCGGGGCGCTGTCGCCTGCCCGGTACGCAGGTATGGGTTCCGCGGGACTGAAGGGCCTCGTTCTCCGCCCACTGGCGCGGGTGGGGAACGGGGTCTTCACGGTCGCGGGGCTGCACGACCAACGTCATGAGCCCGCTTCACGCCGAGTCGGGGCTTCCAGCGGAACGTCACCAGGATGGTGGCGCCCTCCGCGTCGACCAGGCGGACGGTGTGGACGCCGAATCCTTCCGTCATCCGGCAGGAGCGGGGGGTGGCGCGGTCGGACAGGTTCCAGCCGGCCTCAGCGGACACTACGGCTAGGGCGGCTCGCCCCCGCATCAGTCCAACGCGCCGGCAGCTACCCGGAGATCCGAGAGGAAGCCCGCGTAGGCCGTTTCGCGCTCCTCGGAGCGGAGAATCGCCGAGGGATGAATGGTGGCGACCAGCAGCCCTGGGGCCGACTCGGTCCGGCCGTCGGTCGTGCCGTGCTCCTCTGAGGGCAGCGCAAGGAGCGCGCCCCGGTCCTTGGTGACCCGGAACGACGGTCCGAGCAATGCCTTGCCCGCGGTCGCTCCGAGGGCCACCACGACCTCAGGACGCACCAGCCTCAACTCGGCACTGAGCCGAGGACGGCAGGCTCGCATCCGAGCGCCGGCCACCTGACGGAGCAGGGCCCGCCCCGGGCGGCCCGCCCTCGTCATGGCCAGGACAGCGGCCGCTGGCGCCGAGGCTCCCAGACGCGCGCAGTGATGTCGCTGCGTTCCTTTCAGGGGTTGCTGCGTTTGTCGTGGCTCGCCTGCCGAAGCCGTCCCGCGTGCCGGCCGAGCGAGTCGACGCGTGCGGCGAGGTCGGGGTGGCTTTGCCGCAGGTGCGGTTCAGCAGTGAGGAGCGGCTCTATCAGGGTGGCGGGGTCATTGCCGGCCAGCGCACGGTTGAGGTGATCAAGGGGAGCGCGGGCCGCGTCCGGCAGTTCCGTGAGGGCGGTGATCTGTCCTGCGAGACCGCGCAGTTCGGCGGCGTGGCGGCGAGCCCACGCGGTGACGGCGCGGTCGGCGGCGCGATGGTCCCGGGTGGCCTGGACACGCTGTTCCCCGGTGGTGCCGGCGGCACCGGGGCGTTGCCGGAGGTAGCGGCGCTCGGCGGCCTGGCGGCTGGCGACACCGAGGGGCGCGGCAAGGTCGGCCCAGCTGGCGCCGGCCCCGCGGGCCGCCTCGACCAGCCCGGTCTCCCACGCCGCGAGCTCCTCGCGGACCTCGCGCAACAGCAAGAGGGAGGCAAGGACCTGCTCAGGTGCGGCTGCGGAGTCCTGGGAATCGGCTGCTTGCTGCGCCTGGGCGTCGCGCATGGCCTGGATGATGATCTCGAGGGCTGAGGCGGCGGCAGGCAAGGACGCCGGGCCGGCGGGCTTGAGGGGCTGGTCGTCTGCGGGCACCACGCTCCTCCATTCTGTCATCGATTGGACGACGTCTGCGTTGTCATCCTTTGGATGACATGCTACAACGGTGACAGGTGAAGCGCATTGGCAGTTGTTGCCTGATCCCGTTGGAGGTGTTTCGCGATGTTGATGCGCACTGACCCGTTCCGCGAGCTGGACCGTCTCACCCAGCAGTTGATGGGTACGTCCGGCACCTGGTCGAGGCCGTCTCCGATGCCGATGGACGCCTATCGCGAGGGCGAAGAGTACGTGATCGCCCTCGACCTGCCCGGCGTCTCCACGGAGGCAATCGACATCGACGTCGAACGGAACATGCTGACCGTCAAGGCAGAGCGTCGGCCGATCGCCAAGGCCGACACCGTCCAGATGGAGCTCTCCGAGCGCCCCCAGGGTGTCTTCTCCCGTCAGGTGATGCTGGCCGACACCCTCGACACCGAGCACATCAGGGCCGACTACGCGGCAGGCGTGCTGACCCTCCGCATTCCGATCGCCGAACGAGCCAAGCCACGCAAGATCGCCATCGGTGCGGAGACACCGCAGAGGCAGATCAGCGGCTGAGCGTCCCGCCGTGTCGACGGAGGGCGGGAAGCGGGCTGCCGCCCCGCCCTCCATGCTCAGCATCGCAAGCACGCCTTCATGGCGCCCATGAGGTGGAGGCATTCCTCTCGCCACCTTCAGGACGCGAAGCGGAGGCTGCTCCGAAACGCCGGCCCGGGGGCTCGTGGCGTGCTCCGAGAAGACCCGGGTGACCCCGGCCTCGCCGAGCGAGTCGAGCTGTGCGTCCAGGGACTGCCGGGTGGTCGAGGCGCGCCGGCCGGGTGTTTCATGACCGACCGCCTAGGAAACACCGATGTCCGGCCTGTCGGCGGAACCGAGGATGCCTTCCGTTGTTGAACTGATCATGACGGCGACTCATCTGCGGGCTTGCGACCCTCCCGAGCTCCGCCAAGTGGGTCGGCACCCCCTCGTGACCCCGAAGGTTGCGTGGAGGCACCGACCTTGAGCAGAGCACGCGTCGTCGGCGTCCTGCCCCTTTGAAGGAAGGGACGGGACCGGAACAGCCAGAAGTGCGCCGTAGCGACCGGTAGGCGCTGGTCAGCGGGTGGCCGAGCTTGGACCGACCGGATCCTCCGTCACGGGCAGGCACTCGGCGAGCAGGTCGACGACGTCGCGCCAGGCTCGCTGCGCGTGCCGTGGGTGGTAGCCGACGCCGGGACGCACGGTGTGGTCGACCGGTGGGTGGTGGAAGGCGTGCAAGGCGCCGCCGTAGACCACGAGGCGCCAGTCGACGCCCGCGGCCTGCATCTCCGCGGTGAACGCGTCCCGTTGCGCGGGCGGCATGATCGGATCTTCCGACCCGACCCCGGCCCATACCGGGCAGCGAATGCCCGCCGCCTCGCCCGGTCGGCCCGTGGTCAGTGCGTTGACTGTCGCGATCGCGCGCAGGTCGACGCCGTCGCGCCCGAGTTCCAGCGCGATGGCGCCCCCGGTTCCGTAGCCGATGGCGGCTATCCGGTCGGGGTCGGTCCGCGGTTCGGCGCGCAACACGTCGAGCGCCGCATGGCCGATGCCCCGCATCCGGTCGGGGTTGGCGAGCAGCGGCATGCAACGGGCCAGCATCTCCTCGGGGTCACCCAAATAGCGCCCGCCGTGGACGTCGAAGGCCAGCGCTACGTATCCCAGCTCGGCGAGAGCATCGGCCCGGCGGCGCTCGACGTCGCTGAGCCCCGTGCCCTCTGGTCCGAGCAGCACCGCGGGCCGGCGGTCGACGCCGGCCGGGAGCGCGAGGTGCCCGATCATCGTCAGACCGTCGGCCGGGTACTCGACCGTGCGCGTTGTAATCGTCGTCATGAGACGGGACTTTAGTGATCGTCGAGCCCGGTCGGGCCGGGGTTCACCGCTGGCGGAACAGCGCGGATGTCCCTCTGAAATGCGGCCCCTTTGACGCGTATCTCGGTCACACCCCTTGCTGGGCGTCCGCCACGGGGAGCTGGGCGTCCGCCACGGGGAGAGGCGTCGAGTTGGCCGCGCCCGCGCCTCCACCGGCATATACAACCTGAGGCCCCGGGAGCCGTCCGAGCCGCCGCCAGAAGCCACGCACGAGACCGGGCGCGGTATGAGATGCCGTGCAGGATCACCCTCGTCGCCGGCCGACGCCGTGGGGGATCCTGCACCGCGCTGACTCCAGCTCCCGTCCCACGCCCTGCTCTTCGCCCCGCACGGCCCGACTGAACGTCGACAAGGCGGGCATACGGCGATCACAGGCCCCCTTCCGCCAGGAACCGAGAAAGGCACCTGACCCGAGATGTTCCCCCAGCCCGAACCGACCCGGCCGGCACCGCAGATGACGTTCGAGCAGATGCTGGAACGCGTGCGCTATGACGGCGCGTACCCGACCCGTGAACGCGCCGAAGAAGTCGTACGCGCCGTTCTGACCGCCTTGGGCCGGCAGGTCACCGGCGAGGAGCGGGTGGACCTCGCAGCCCGCTTGCCCGTGGAGGCCGCCGGGTTCCTCACTTCTCAGGCTCCCGCCACAGAACAACGGACCGGCCGGGGTTTCGTGAAGAACCTCGCCCGGTGCACCGGTGGCACTCCCGCCACCACACGGTGGGACGCCGGCGCCGTACTCACCACGGTCGCCCAGCTCGCCGGGAAGGACCTGCTCGCCCGCCTCCTCGGTCAGCTCCCGCCGGGCTACGCCCTCCTGTTCGGCAGTGCCGAGCTGGTCCGGGCAGCCTGAGCCCTCTCGTACAAGGCACTGTGGGCGCGACTGACTGCGCTCGTACCCCCTTGTGGTTGCCGCGCTTCGTACCGCGTGCCTCGATGGAAACCGGGCCATTGGTACCGCCGGCAACCGATGCCACGCCGGAAGGGCCATGAGGGGCGGCATGGAATCGCCCATCGTTAGTGAGCGGCACACCCAGGGAGAGTTCTCCCTCAGAGAGGAAGCACCGTGCTGAAGCCCCACCCCGTGATGCTGCGGAACCTCGTGAAGCAGTACGAGGACCTCCTCGTCCGGGACTCGGAGAAAAGTTCCTACGAGACCCAGCAGAAATTGGAGGACCTTTCCTACACGCTCTGCGTCTCGACCGGAACACAGACCGTCGCAGCGGCCCTGGCCTTCGCCGCCCGGCACCTCGAAACGGACCAAATACACGGGTCCGGCGCCCAGCCCACTCCCTCGTCGTCTCTCCAGCTCGCGACCTGAGTGCCCCAGAAAGAGAACGGCCGGGCCGCCCAGGGGCACGGACCGCGTGGAAATCCTCGGGACCGCCGACCGAGGTCAGCTCTCAGGGCCGACGAGCATACGAGCCGAAGCCGTGGGCACGCGCCTTCGCAGCGGGCGGTGACCGGGCTTCGCGGCACCGCCCCTTCGGTAAGACATCGGCAGCGAAGAAGCGGATTTCTCATGAGTGACATCTGGGGATACCGTCCGGCCGTCGCGCACGCCACAAACAGCGCCCTGACGGGGTACGAAGTCGAGGCGAGCGACGGAAGCGTCGGCAGGGTCGACAAGCACTCCGGCGAGGTACGGGCGGAGTATCTCGTCGTGGACACCGGTGTCCGGAGTTTCGGCAGTCACGTACTCCTGCCGGCCGGGACCAGCACCGAAATCGATGAAGAGAAGCGGAAGATCTTCGTGGATCGCACGAAGGGTCAGATACGAAACGCTCCCCCTTTCGACCGGGACGAGCACCTCGGCGAGGCAGGTTTCCTTGAGGAGATCGGCCGGTACTACGCCGGCACCCGAATTTAGCCCCGCAGCGATTGCGTGGCTTCTTCATCGGCCTTCCCGGCTGGTTTTCGAGTCGATCTACCGGGCACGCGATTCCGAGGCCACCACAGAAAAGGAGAGTCTCACCATGGCTGCGAGCAATACCCCTCAGTACACCGTTCCCGGCCTGACCACGGCCGAGGGAGAAGAAGTCATCGGACTCCTGCGCCTTCGGCTGCACGCACTCAATGACTTGGCGCTCACCCTCAAGCATGTGCACTGGAATGTGGTCGGGCCGCACTTCATTGCGGTGCACGAGATGCTCGATCCGCAGGTCGAAGCCGTCCGGGGCATGGTGGACGCCTTGGCCGAGCGCATTGCGACGCTCGGCGGCTCGCCCACCGGCACGCCAGGCGCGCTGGTCAACGAGCGTACTTGGGACGACTACGCCATCGGACGGGCCCAGGCCATCGAGCACTTGGGCGCGCTGGACGTCGTCTACAGCGGAATCATCAAGGACCACCGGGAAGCGGTGGCCGCCACCGACGCCACCGACCCCGTGACTCAGGATCTGCTCATCGAGCACCTCAGGTCTCTTGAACTGTTCCAGTGGTTCGTCAGGGCACACCTGGAAAGCGCCGGCGGGAAGCTCAGCACGAGCCGTGAGGACCGAGAGACCGAAGCGGGCCGGGCAGCGGCCGAGCAGGCCCGCGACCAGCCCTGAGCCCTCCGGGTCCCCTCCCTGCCCCGTCAGCCCGCCCCCGTTTTGGCTCGTACATATCGGGCATGCGTCACAGTGGTCGGCGCATATCGCCCTGGAAGGAACATTCTGATGCTGAACGCCATCGCTGATGTCCTCAGGTCCATTGGCGGAGCCATCGCCACCGTCGTCACCCTGCCCTTCCGTGCAGTCGCGCGGCTCTTCGGCGGCGCCTCGGACACCGCTCACGGGCACCACTGACCCGGCCCTCTCCTTCCCCGGCCCGGCCCGTCGGCCGTGCGGCGCCTCGGCGAGCAACGTGAGGCCGCACGGACGACGGGCCGAAGGCCACGCACATGCGTACCGGGGCCCCGCCGGGTAGCGTCGAAGGGACGCAGCGCGCGGCGCCGCGGCACCGGCCATGCCGTCCTCGCGCGGGATTGCGTGGGCGCGACGGCACTGGCCTCCGGCCCCGGCCATCAGGAGCCGGGGCCGGAGGCGTCCCTTCCCCGAGCCGGGGCTGGAGGAGAGCATGAGTCTGGGGAAGCGGCTGCGCGGCTGGCCCGCCTGGCGGCAGCTCACCGAGGCGGACCCGCTGGGCCGTGGGCGCGCCGCGATGTCCGCCCGCACCGAAACGCTGAGGCCACGCACCGACACCGCGGACCGGGTGGTGGCGTCGGTGTGTCCCTACTGCGCGGTGGGCTGCGGGCAGCAGGTGTACGTCAAGGACGAACGCGTGGTGCAGATCGAGGGGGACCCCGACTCGCCGGTCAGCAGGGGACGGCTGTGTCCCAAAGGCGCGGCCACCCTGCAGCTGACGACCGGGGAGGCGCGACGCCACGAGGTCCTCTACCGGCGCCCCTACGGCACCGAGTGGGAGCGGCTGGACCTCGAAACGGCGATGGACATGATCGCGGACCGGGTGGTCGAGCTGCGCCGCGACACCTGGGAATGGGAGCGGGACGGCCGGCGGGTCGCCCGCACGCTGGGCATCGCGAGCCTGGGCGGCGCCACCCTCGACAACGAGGAGAACTACCTCATCAAGAAGCTGATGACGGGTCTGGGCGTGGTGCAGGTGGAGAACCAGGCGCGGGTCTGCCACAGCTCCACGGTCGCCGGCCTCGGCACCTCGTTCGGGCGCGGCGGGGCGACCACCTTCATGCAGGACCTCCAGCACGCGGACTGCATCGTCATCGAGGGGTCCAACTTCGCCGAGGCGCACCCGGTCGGCTTCCAGTGGGTCATGGAGGCCAAGGCGCGGGGCGCCCGGATCATCCACGTCGATCCGCGCTTCACCCGCACCAGCGCCCTGTGCGACCAGCACGTGCCGATCCGGGCGGGCAGCGACATCGCCTTCCTCGGCGGGCTCATCCACCATGTGCTGAGCGAGGAGAAGGACTTCCGGGAGTACGTCCTCGCCTATACGAACGCCGCCACGATCATCAGCGAGGACTTCCGCGACACCGAGGACCTCGGCGGTGTCTTTTCCGGCTTCGACGAGGACCAGCGCCGCTACGACCCCGAGAGCTGGCAGTACGAAGGCACCGAGATCCAAGCCCCCGCGGGGGACGTCGAGCAACAGCACGACCAGCGGCTCCAGCAGGCACAGGACGCCGCCCACCGCGTGCCGGGCCACGCCGAGACACACGGGGCGGGCGGCGCCCCGGCCGCCTCCCGGGCCCCGCGCGATGAGACCCTGCAGCACCCGCGCTGCGTCTATCAGATCCTCAAGCGGCACTACGCCCGCTACACGCCCGAAATGGTCGAACGGACCTGCGGGGTGCCGCGCGAGACCTTCCTGCAGGTCTGTGACGCGCTCACCGAGAACTCCGGCCGCGAGCGCACGAGCGCGTTCGTCTACGCGGTGGGCTGGACCCAGCACTCGGTCGGCTCCCAGTACATCCGGGCCGCCAGCGTCCTGCAGTTGCTGCTGGGCAACATCGGCCGCCCCGGCGGGGGAATCCAGGCACTGCGCGGGCACGCCTCCATCCAGGGCTCCAGCGACATCCCCACCCTCTTCAACCTGCTGCCCGGCTACCTGCCGATGCCGCACGCGCACACTCATGAAGACCTGGACACGTTCGTTGCGGCGAGCCGTACGGACAAGGGCTTCTGGGGCGAGATGCGGGCGTACTTCGTCAGTCTGCTCAAGGCCTACTACGGCGACGCGGCCACCCCCGACAACGACTTCTGCTTCGACCACCTGCCCCGGCTGACCGGTTCGCACAGCACCTACGACACCGTCATGGCACAGCTGGACGGGGAGTGCCGGGGGTACTTCCTGATGGGAGAGAACCCGGCGGTCGGCTCCGCCAACACCCGTCTGCAGCGCCTGGCGATGGCCCGCCTGGACTGGCTGGTCGTCCGCGACTTCTCGCTGATCGAGTCGGCTACCTGGTGGCGCAACGGGCCCGAGATCGAGACCGGCGAACTGCGCACCGAGGACATCGGCACCGAGGTGTTCTTCCTGCCCGCGGCCGCGCACACCGAGAAATCGGGCTCGTTCACCAACACCAACCGCTGGCTGCAATGGCACCACGCCGCGGTCGAGCCCCAGGGCGACGCACGCAGCGACCTGTGGTTCATGTACCACCTCGGTCGGCGCATCAAGGAGAAGCTGGCCGCCTCGCGGGACCCGATGGACCGGGCGATACAGGACCTGACCTGGGATTACCCGTTGGAGGGCGCTCTGCGGGAGCCGGTTGCCGCGGCCGTGCTGGCCGAGATCAACGGGCGCGGCGCGGACGGCGCCCCCTTGAGCGCGTACACCGAACTCAAGGACGACGGCTCCACCCGCTGCGGCTGCTGGATCTACTGCGGGGTCTTTGCGGACGGCGTCAACCAGGCCGCCCGGCGCAGACCCGGCACCGCACAGGACTGGGTGGCCGCCGAGTGGGCCTGGGCCTGGCCGGCGAACCGCCGGATCCTCTACAACCGCGCCTCGGCGGCCCCCGACGGCACCCCGTGGAGCGACCGGAAGGCGTATGTGTGGTGGGACGCCGAGGCCGGGCACTGGACCGGCCGCGACGTGCCCGACTTCATCCCCGACCTGGCACCGGGCCATGTGCCGCCCGAGGAGGCCTGCGGACCGGACGCGCTGCGCGGCGACGACCCGTTCATCATGCAGGCGGACGGCAAGGGCTGGCTCTACGCGCCCTCCGGACTGCTCGACGGGCCGCTGCCCACCCACTACGAACCACAGGACTCCCCCTTCGGCAACGCCCTCTACCCGGACCGGCCCCGCTCCCCCGCCAAGCAGCTCTACTTCCGCGAGGGCAACCGCTACCACCCCAGCGGCGACGAGCCCGGCGCCGACGTCTATCCGTACGTGCTGACCACGCACCGGCTCACCGAGCACTTCACCGCCGGCGGGATGAGCCGCTGGTCGCCCTATCTGGCCGAGCTGCAACCGGAGTTCTTCTGCGAGATCTCTCCGCAGCTGGCCGCCGAGCGCGGCCTGGAGCACCACGGCTGGGCCACCCTGGTCACCGCGCAACGCCGTCGAGGCGCGGGTGATCGTCACCGACCGGATCCGGCCTCTGACGGTGCACGGCCGCACCGTGCACCAGATCGGCGTGCCCTTCCACTGGGGCCCCAACGGCCTCGTCACCGGCGACGCGGCCAACGCCCTGACGGCCGTCTCGCTGGACCCCAACTCCCATATCCAGGAGGACAAGGCGCTCACCGCCGACATCCGGCCCGGCCGCCGCCCCCGCGGCCCTGACCTGCTGCGCCTCGTGGCGGACTACCGGCGGCGCGCCGGCATCACCGACCGCACCGGGAAGGATCCACGGCCATGACCGATGCCCGCCTCAGCGGCCCGGAACCCGACCCGGCCGGGGACGCCGGCCACCCCGACCCCCCGCCCCGGGTGGGGTTCTTCACCGACACCTCGGTCTGCATCGGCTGCAAGGCGTGCGAGGTGGCCTGCAAAGAGTGGAACGCCCTCCCGGAGGACGGGCTCGCCCTCACCGGCATGTCGTACGACAACACCGGCGCCCTCGGAGCGTCGACCTGGCGGCATGTGGCCTTCATCGAGCAGTCCGCTCCGCCGGCCCCCTCCCCCGACGGGCGCCGCGAACTCCCGCTCGTCGCGGACTCCGCGCCGTCGGCCGGCGGCGATGTCCGCTGGCTGATGTCCTCCGACGTGTGCAAGCACTGCACCCACGCGGCCTGCCTCGACGTCTGCCCCACCGGCTCGCTCTTCCGCACCGAGTTCGGGACGGTCGTGGTCCAGGAGGACATCTGCAACGGCTGCGGCTACTGCGTCCCGGCCTGCCCCTACGGCGTCATCGAGCAGCGCCCCTCCGACGGGCGGGCGTTCAAATGCACGCTGTGCTACGACCGGCTCGGCGCCGGGCAGGAGCCCGCCTGCGCCAAGGCGTGCCCCACCGAGTCGATCCAGTTCGGTCCGCTGGACGAACTGCGCGAGCGCGCCGCCCTGCGGGTGGACCAACTGCACGCCGCCGGGGTGGGCGAGGCCCGGCTGTACGGCCATGACCCGGAGGACGGGGTCGGCGGCGACGGCGCGTTCTTCCTTCTGCTGGACGAGCCCGAGGTGTACGGCCTGCCACCCGATCCGGTGGTCACGACCCGGGACCTGCCGGCCATGTGGAAGCACGCCGGGGCGGCCGCGCTGTCGCTGGTGGGCGGTCTCGCGCTGGCCTTCGCGCTGCCCGCGGCCCGACGAGGGAGGGCGGGACGATGACGAGCCGGCCGGACAAGGGGCAGGAACGGAGCGGGCGACGGCGCCGCAAGGGGGAGGAACTGATGGTCCCCCGTGCGGAGTTCACCTCGTACTACGGCCAACCGGTGATCAAGACCCCGTCCTGGGCGGCGCGGGATATCGCCGGGTACTTCTTCCTCGGCGGGCTGGCGGGCGCCGGCTCCGTCCTCGCCGCCGGGGCGCAACTCACCGGGCGGCCCACTCTGGCCACCGCGATGAAGGTCTCCTCGCTGGCCGCCGTCTCGCTCTCCGCCGCCGCGCTCGTCAACGATCTCGGGCGCCCGGGACGGTTCGTCCACATGCTGCGCGTGTTCAAGCCGACCTCTCCGATGAGCATGGGTTCGTGGCTGCTGGGCGGCTACGGGCCGGCGGCCGGTGCGGCGGCGCTGTGCGCGGTCACCGGACGGCTGCCTCGGGCCGGCGCCGCCGCCACCGCGACCGCCGCAGCGCTGGGACCGGCCGTGGCCACGTACACGGCCGTGCTCGCCGCGGACACCGCGGTCCCGGCATGGCACGGCGCCCACCGCGAACTGCCCTACCTCTTCGCCGCGTCCGCGACCGCCGCCGCCTCCGGCATGGCGCTGGTTCTCGCACCGCCCCACGAGACCGCGCCCGCCCGGGTCGCCGCCGTCCTGGCCGCGGCGGCCGACACGGCGGCGACCCGGGCGGCGAAGCGGCGCCTGGGCATGGTGGCGCAGACCTACCGGCAGGGGCGGGCGGGACGACTGCTGCGCTGCGCGGAAGTCCTGACCTGGGGTGCCGCGGCGACCACCGCGGTCGGGGGCGGCCGCTTCCGACCGCTGGCCGTCGTCGCCGGACTGGCCCTGCTCGCCGGCTCGGCCTGCACCCGCTTCGGTGTCTTCGCCGCCGGTATCGCCTCTGCCGAGGACCCCGCGTACACGGTGCTCCCGCAACGCGCGGCACGGGAAGCGGCAGCGACAGCGGCAGGGGGGACGTAGGCCACTCGCGACACCCGCGCCGAGCACGGCTCCGGCTCGCGCTCGGCCCCACTTCGTCGGGAAACCTCGAAGGTGGGCTGCCGCACGGCCATCAACCAAGACCGAGAACAAGTTCAAAGAATCGTGCGTCACACGCCCTTCAGAACACGATCAAGTGCCGCCCGGCCTGCGGGTCCCCAGTTCGGCTTGCCGCCGGGAAGGCCGCGCTCTCCGTTCTGCCCCATGAGCATCAGGAAGAGGCTCTTCACAGCGGCCAGCCCGCGGGCGCGCCGGATCGCCGCCTCGTCTGCATGCGCGTACATGTCGAAGAACCGTGAGGCCGTGCCCGCAGGTAGCAGCACCCATGCGGCGGCGAGGTCCCACGCCGGATCGCCGGCGAACAGGTCACCGAAGTCGACGATGCCCGAGAGCGTTCCGTCCGAGACGACGACGTTCGCGGGATGGAGGTCGCCGTGCACCCACACCGGCGGGCCCTCCCATGCGTGGGCCGCGACGGCGTCGTCCCAGACGGCCCGAACGTCGGCAGCGATGTCGTCAGGGGCAACGGCCTGGAAGAAGTTCTCGAAGGCTTCCGTGCAGTTCCTGGGGTGGGCACCGCGGTCCGTAGGGATCGGCGCCTCGGCGGGCGCCTCCACATGGAGCGCCCGGAGGAATCCCGCCAGCGAGTCGGCCGCGTGGGCGCCGCGGCTGATCGAGCCGTGATCCAGCGGCTCGCCAGGAACCCACGTCATCACGGTCCAGTGCTTGGGGAAGCGCTCGGACGGTTCGCCGAACCGCACCGGGGTCGGCACAGGGAGCGGCAGGCGCGGGGCCAGCACGGGTAGCCACCGCCGCTCCTTGAGCTGGAGCTCCGGGGTGGGGTCCATCCGCTGCATGCGCACGGCCAACTCGTCCCCGAGACGCCACATTTGGTTGCCCCAGCCGCCCGCCACCTCGCGGATGGCCAGCCCTGCAAGGTCTGGATGTTGCTCCTGCAGCAGGTCGCGAACCAGGTCTGCGGTGATCTCGATCTCGGTGTCGGTCATGCGAAGCCACAGTACTGAGGCGGCAGGCGGAGCGGGCGGAAGAGCTCCGAAGTTCAGAGAAGTGACCAGGCCGAGGGTCAGCGAACCGCTCCACACGCGACGCGCCAGGCCACACCTCCTCCGCACCCGGCGCCCGTCTCTCCATGGCACGACCGATCAACGGTGATCGCATCGCGGCGGCAGCGGTGGAGTTCAGCAGCGGATGGGCAGGGGACGCGGCCGGGCCGGTTCCACCAGGTCCCGGTGCAGTCCGCTGAGCACGGCGTCCAGGAGTCCGTCGTGGTGCGAGCGCCACAGCCCGACCTTGTCGTTGCCGTACCTGACCTCGGCATCGCGGCCGTCTCCGCTCAATCTGAGTGCCGACCGCCGTTGCCACCCTCTGCCCTTGGTCGTCACCGCAGGTCAGCGGGTATACCGCACGCCGTTCGTGCCCGTGCTGGAGAAGATCCGCGTTCCCCGACTCGGGCCGGGCCGGCCGCGCAAGCAACCGGACGCCGTCGCGGCGGACAAGGGCTGGGGAGACCTCCGCGTGGGGCGAGGGGATCGTCGGGTTGTCGGCGGCGGGCAGGCTGGGGTGCCTCAGATGCAGCGGCCGGATGATCCTGCGCTGCCGTTCGTTGATGAAGGAGTGGCCGGTGGCCTTCTCGACGATCAGGTCGAGGACGAAGGAGTTGAGCCCGTTGTACTGCTGCTCGGAGCCGGGTGCGGGCGGCGCGTCGGTGGCTGCGGCGAACGAGTCGCGCGGGAAGTCTTCCCGGGCCCCGCCGCGCGGCGCCGGCGCGAGCTGGGGGCCGAGCTGACCCCCGGCAATGCTCAAGCACGCACCCGGCGAATCGTCGTGGAAGCATGGAAAAGCGGGGACGGCACGCTGCGGCTGATCGTCTTCATGAGCGCGGCCACCTGCGCCACGCTCCCCGTCGGTGGTGGCTCCTGGCTCGGGTCTGCTGTAGCGATGCTGAGGCGCGATCCAGATTCTCGGAGCTCGGCGGTCCGAGGATGTCGAGAACGTGCCACCGGCTCCGTCCCAGGGACATCAGCGGCCACCACCGGCCGCACGAGGAAGAGGGAGAAACCAGCATGGCGATTCAGCGGATGGACAACGTCGGCATCGTCGTCGAGGACATGGATGCCGCCATCGCGTTCTTCGTGGAACTCGGTATGGAGCTGGAGGGCAGGGCGGAGGTCGAGGGCCTCTTCGCCGACCAGTGCACCGGACTCGACGGCGTCCGCTGCGACATCGCGATGGTCCGGACCCCGGACGGTCACAGCCGGCTCGAACTGGCGAAGTACCGCAGCCCCGCGGCGATCAGCGCCGGGCCGCGCAACCGGCCGCACAACATTCTGGGCACGCACCGCGTCATGTTCGCCGTCGACGACATCGAGGACACCGTTGCCCGCCTGCGCCCGCACGGCGCCGAACTCGTCGGCGAGATCGCCCGGTTCGAGGACAGCTATCTGCTCTGCTACCTCCGCGGCCCGGAGGGCATCATCGTCGGACTGGCCGAGCAACTGCGCTGAGAAGGAGGAACCGAACCATACAGCCGAAACGACGGGACGCAACGGTGCTCCGCAGGCACGAGCCTGCGCCGCACCTGGTGCTCGTGAGCGGCACAGCTCACCGGCCGGTTCAGGGCCGGTCAGCGACCGTGGCGTCCCCAGCTCTGAGCGTCGACGATACGGCGATGGTCGTTGCGCAGGGTGGCGGTGTCGCCGGTGTGGTCCCAGACGTAGCCGCGGCGGTCCTGATAGACGTCGCGGCGGTTGTCGTATGACTGTGACTACAAGGCCGTCATGAATCGCAGAGGGAGCGCGAAGTGAAGGTGAGGTTCACAGGCCTGGAAGGCCACGAACAGAGCGTTCGACAGGGGGCAGATGCACTTCGTCAGGGGCAGGAGTACGTGGTTCTCGAGGCGTACTGCCAATCGGAGGGCCCTAACCACTTCAGGCTTGAGTGCCGGAGAGGTGGCCTTCCCCCTCTTTATGACGCGCGACTATTCGAAGTAGTCGACTCGGAGATACATCCGTCTTGGACCGCCTCTGCTGAGTGGGATGGATCTCTCACCATGGGCCCGGTTGGCTGGCAGAAGGCTGGGTTTTGGGACGACTTCATGAACCACTGTCCCAGAGCTATTGAGATCTATGAACTCGGAAGAGCCCTATTGATGTCGGAGTCGTGATTGTCAGCCCCTTCACGGCATCGAGCAACGCGGGAGGCGCGGATTCGCAAGGACGACGAGCCGTAGTGGCAATGATGACGCCAGCGGCACCTCGCATGCGCTGGCCGGTCTCCAGCCGCCAAGGCCGGCTGACCGCAGCCTACGTTCCTCGGCGGCCAGCCGTCCTGGCGGCCGGCTGGCCGTCCCGCGTTCGCGGTGCCCTTGGGAAGAGTCTCAAGAATCGAGCACGGCGGCGACGCCCTCGATCTCGACGAGTTGGTCCTTGTAGCCGAGCACGGTGACGCCCATCAAGGTGCTGGGGACGTCATGGTCGGCGAACAAGTCCCGGACTACCTGCCAGGCAGCCACCAGGTCCTCCCGCCGGGCCGATGCGACGAGGACGCGGGTACTGATGACGTCCTGCAGTGACGCACCTGAGGCAGAGAGAGCGGCCTGCATGTTCTCCATGGCTTTCGCTGCCTGGCCTGCGTAATCCCCGATCGCCGCGGTGGAGCCGTCATCGTTCAGCGGACACGCCCCAGCGAGGAAGATCAGGCGTGACTCGGCGGGCGCCGTGGCCGCGTAGGCGTACTCGGCGACGTCGGACAGGGAGGCGGAGCGGATCAAAGTGATGGCACGAGCCACGGTCCTCGGGTCCTTTCCCATCGGATGGTGAGCGCGGACATCCTGCCAACGACCAGTTGGCTTCCGCCTGCCCTTTTTCTCGCCGCCCCACGGCAACGCCGTCATTTCTGCTCGACGTTCCCGCACCGGATGATCACCGACTGACTCCGGAATCCATCGAGAAACACTGTTCCTGGAGATCAACGTAGCCATCACACGATTGGGCGCACGGAACCCCCCACCGCAGTCGGTTCGAGGCCGGGATGTGCGCCAGGCACCAGCCCCTCGATCCCCCGCCCGACAGCGTCGAGGGCGTCATCGGGGCCCGCAGTGCTCGGCCGAGGCAACCGGCCACCTCTTGCTCGACTGGCCTGACCAGGTTTCCATCAGTGCGGAAGCTGACAACGCGAGACCCGGGCCTGACGATCGGAAAGCCCGCCTTGGGCAGGCGAGGCCGACTTGGAGGTGGCGATGAGAGTCGTGTTCGTGCACGGGGCGTGCGTACGGGACGGGTCGTGGTGGTGGCACCGCACCGCCGAGCTGCTGCAGGAGCGGGGGGTGGCGAGCGTGGCCCCGGCGCTGCCGAGCTGCGGCGAGGCGGGCCTGCCCAGCGGCGTCGGCGGTCCGGGGCTGCCCGAGGACGTGGCCGCGGTGCGGCAGGTGCTGCAGGCCGGCGACGAGCCGACCGTCGTGGTCGCGCACAGCTACGGCGGCATCGTCACTGCGGAGGCCGCTGCGGGACTCGGGTCGGTCCGCCACCTGCTGCTGATCTCCAGCTACCTGCCCGAGGTCGGGCAGCGCCTGTCGGATTTCGGGGACACCAGTCCCGCCCCGTTCCTCGACGTCGACCCCGAAGCCCACACGTTCGGGGTCCGCCCCGAGCTGCTCGTGGACACATTCCTGCAGGACTGCGACCCCGAGGTCCAGGCGCAGGCGGCGCACCACCTCGCCCGGCAGAGCGTGCACGTGACCGGGCAGCCGGTCGGAGCAGCCGCATGGCGGCAGCTGCCGTCGACGTACCTCGTCTGCGCTCAGGACCGGGGCACCCCGCCGCGGCTGCAGCGCGAGTTCGCCCACCGGGCCGGTAGCGTCATCGAGCTCGACGCCGGCCACCACCCGTTCCTCTCCCAGCCGGCAGCGGTCCGGGACCTGCTGCTGAGCCTGTGACAACAGCCACGAACGAGCCCCAGCCGACCGACTTCCGCCGGGTCTCCGCTCGCTCATGGGGGCACCCCGCGCGCTTGCGGACCAAGCCCCGGTGGTCCTTGACGTTCTCCTGCTTTGATACATCGACAGCGCGCCCTCCGACAGCTCGACCTGGCGCCGCACCAAGTCCACCACCTGCTCCTGCAGGGCTTCGGCGTAGTCGGATGGCGTCCGGTACGAGGCCGAACCCGCCATAGCCGGCAGTCCGGTCAGCGCGCTGACCCGCGCCTGGTGCGCCGGCTGTGGGGGCCGAATACCTGTACCCCTTTGGGCTCGTCACGGTGCAGAACCGTGCTGTGGGACGTAGAGGTTCGCTGGCCGTGTGAGAGATCCCTCGCCCGTCGTCGTGGCGCTGGTGGCCCGGGAAGGTCGACCATGGAGTCATGACCTCTTCGCCCCGCCCACCGCACGTCGGTGGCCGACCGGATCCGACAGGCGGGACCACCGCGCTCGGTGCAGAGTCCGCTCCCGCCCGCGGGTACCTGCTGGACAACGCGCGCGCCGAGGCGGGCGAGCGATTCGTCTGGCTGGCCGAGCTGTTCGACGGTGTGACGCGCGGGCACTTCGATCGACTGGGGGTCAGGGCCGGCTCGCGCTGCTGGGAAGTGGGGGCCGGTGGCCCCAGTATCCCGGAGGCGCTCGCGGCGGCCGTCGGTCCGACCGGGCACGTGCTGACCACGGACATCGACCCGTCGTGGCTGACGGCAGGCAACGGGTACGAGGTGCGCCGGCACGACGTCGCCGCTGATCCGCCCCCGGAGCCGGGAACGTTCGATCTGGTGCACGCCCGGCTCGTGCTGGTCCATGTACCCGACCGGGCCCGCGCGTTGGCCACGATGGCGGCAGCGCTACGGCCCGGCGGCTGGCTGCTGGTCGAGGACGCCGATACCGCACTGCAGCCACTGGCATGCCTGGACGACAGCGGCCCTGCGCAGCGGCGGGCCAACCGGCTGCGCGACGCGGTCCGGGAGCTGCTGACGCGCCGCGGCGCGGACCTGCGCTACGGCCGGACACTGCCGCGGGCATTGCGTGAGGCCGGCTTGGTAGATGTCGCCGCGGCGGGCTCTTTCCCGGTCGGCGGGCTGGCCTGCGACCGGCTGGAGGCGGCGACCATCCGGCACGTGCGCGGCGAGCTGCTCTCGGCCGGCCTGGCCGACGACGCCGAGATCGACGCGCACCTGGCCGCGATCCATACGGGCCAACTCGACCTGACACTCGCGCCGCTGATCTCGGCCTGGGGACGCCGTCCAGCCGAGCGCCCTCCGGCGCTCGGTTAGGCGCGGATCCAGGCGGTGTCCGACCTGCCCACAGCGCTGTTCGGCGAGGGAGGCCAGGCAGCTCGCGCAGGTGCGCGCTGCGCGTCACCGGAGCTGGGGCCGGCCCGCGCACGGGCTTCGAAGATCATGGAGTCCTCGACGCCGATGTGCGCCTCACCGAGCAGCGAGATGGCAGGGTGTTCGATGTTCATGAGAAGTGACAGCGGCCGTGGGGCGGCTGGCCTCGGATTCGCATCCTCGGGTCGAAGACCGTGCTCGATCACAGCCTGGTGGCCAGCCAGATGGTCACGGCCGCGGTGGCGGTGAGCCCGACGTTGAGTGCGATCCGGCGGTCTTCGCCGGTCAGGTGCATGGTGATCGCACCGGTCTGCAGGAGGACGAAGCCGATGGCCGCGGCCGGCGCCAGCGAGGGCGCGATGCCGGTCAGCGGTGGCAGGACCAGGCCGGTCGCGCCGAGTATTTCGACCGTCCCCAACGCCCTGAGGGCGGGTAGGGGTATGCGGTCGACCCAGGCCATCATCGGGCGGAGTTGATCGCGGCTGCGGATCACCTTCAGCGTTCCTGCGTAGCAGTAGAAGAGGGCGAGCGGTCCGGCGACGAGCCAGTAGGCGATGTTCATCGTTCCCGTTCATGGGCCGCCGGTTCACGGGGCCTGTCGATTGGTGGATTGGTCGATTGGTCGATTGCCAGGGAAGCCCCTGGAGAAGGCCCGGTCCGTCGTCCGAGGGGGCGGCGGAACGGCAGCGCCGCGTCCTCGCCGGTCGGAAGAAGGGTGACTGGGCCGTTGCGTCCCGTCGGCTTCAGGCGAGGTCGGTGGCGGGCTCGGTCGCGTAGCGCCTCATCGCATCGATGGTGGCCTGTCGCGTCAGCGGCCGGCCGTCGGCGAACACCTCCTGGAGGTCCCGGAAGTACTGCACGTACAGGTCGGGGGTGAAGGTGCTGAGCATGACAGCGGGCTGGTCGGACGGGTTGGCGAAGGCGTGCGGGGTGCCGGGCGGCACCACCACGAGCGTGCCCGCGGTGGCGTCGTGGTCCTCGTCCCCGACGGTGAACCGCACGGTGCCGGAGAGGATGTAGAAGCCCTCGTCGTGTTGGGCGTGGCGGTGCTGCGGCGGCCCCTGGGTGTGCGGGGCGAGGACGGACTCGGTGATCGCGAGGCGGTGCCCGGTCTGGCTGCCGTCCTCCAGAACGCGCATACGCATGGTGCCCAGAACGATCGTCTCGCCGTCGCCGGGACCGATCACCGAGACGGCGGGATCGGCCTGCGGCTCGCTGGTCTTCGCTTCTTCGGTCATGCCCCAAGTGCACCGCCAGGGGCCCACGGCTGTCCAAGACCCATCCCGCAGGGCCGATACCTCGTGGGTATCGTGGCAGCGTGGAGCTACGAACCCTGCGCTACTTCGTGGCCGTCGCCGAGGAACTCCACTTCGGCCGGGCCGCCACCCGACTGCACATGAGCCAGCCGCCGCTGAGCCGGGCGATCAAGCAGTTGGAGGCCGAAGTCGGGGCCCTCCTGTTCGCCCGCTCGCCGGCCGGCGTCACGCTCACTCCCGTGGGCACGGTGCTGCTCGACGAGGCGCGGGCTCTACTCGACCATGCCGACCGCGTCCGTGTACGCGTCGGCGCAGCAGCCGGCGCCGCGACCCTCACCGTCGGCATCCTGGGCGACGGCACCGACCCGGGAGTGTCCAGGCTGGCCGCCGCCCACCGCCGAAACCACCCCGGCATCGACATCCGCATCCGCGACACCGACCTGACCGACCCGACGTGCGGGCTGCGCGCCGGACTGGTCGACGTCGCCCTCACCCGGGCGCCGTTCGACGAGACGGCCCTGACGGTGCGTTGGCTGCGATCCGATCCGGTCGGCGTGGTCCTGCGCGCCGACGACCCGCTGGCCCGCCGCGGCCGGCTGCTGCTGGCCGAGCTGAGCGACCGCCGCTGGTTCCAGTTCCCGCAGGACACCGACCCCATCTGGCAGTCGTACTGGAACGGCGGCACGCCGCGCGAGGGCCCCGTCGTGCGCGCCGTCCAGGAATGCCTGCAGGCCGTGCTGTGGAACGGCACGGTCGGCCTGGCCCCGCTCGGACACGACCTGCCCGCGGAGTTGGCCGTGGTACCGCTGATCGACATGGCGCCGAGCCGAGTGGTGGCGGTGTGGAACGAAGGTGACACCAGCCCGTTGATCCGGTCCTTCGTCGAGATCGCGACAGCCGCGTACCGCCACTGAACGCCGGCAACGGGTGCTGCCGCGGATGGCTCTGCCTGCACATTTCGGCTCGTGGAAGGGGGCACGCACACAACCGGCTGCGGAAGTGAGCGGCCTACGGCACGTGGGAACGGATCTTCACCGCGCTCTGGCTCAGGTCGTGGTGCCGCTGGTGGCCGTGTTCGGAAAGCCGCCATGGCCTGTTTCGCTTTCGCACGGTTGGACAGGGTGGTGGGCCGGAGGGCTTCTCCGGCCCATCGCCCTACTGCGACGGGATCAGCGGCACAACGTGTGGGAGCGGCAATGGCTGATGTGACAGACCCGACCAATGCGCAGGGCGCGGGTGTCTCGCACCCCCGGTCCAGGGTGGGCGTGATCGCTTCGTTCGACTTCGACCGGGACCGGGAGATCTGGCGCTGGGCACCGGAGACGGCGTCACTGTTCATCGCGCGTACCGACCCCGTGGCCTTCTCCGACAACCTCGAACTGGTCTCGTCCCTCAACCGCCCTGGGTGCGTCGACCGGCCCACTCGTGAGGTCTGCGCGATCGGCTCCCAGGTCGTCACCTACCTTTGCACGGCATGCAGTTTTGTCGGGGGCGCCGTCGGCGAACGGACACTTCGCGAGGCCATGCGCGCCGCAGGTGCCCCACAGGCGCTGACCTCGGCCGGGTCGGTGGTGGCGGCGTTGCGCGCGTTAGAGGCTCGGCGCATCGCCGTGGTGCACCCCTACGAGCCGCCTGTGGGCAAGCGGCTGCACGAGTACCTGACCGGCGAGGGACTGGAGGTGCTGTCCCTCACCGACCTCGGTCTGGGCTCCGTCCATGAGATCTACGATGTGTCCTATGAGCAGGTGACTGCGGCGGTCCGGGCCGGCGTTCACCCGCGAGCCGAAGCCGTGTTCATCAGCTGCACGGCGTTGCCGACCTACGACCTCATCGCCCCGTTGGAGGAGGAGCTCGGCAAGCCTGTCGTCACGGTCAACCAGGCCACTGTCTGGGCGGCCCTGAGCGCGGTGGGCGAGCGCGCCGTCGGGCCTCGTCAACGATTGCTGACCCTGTGACCCGGACGGAGGGCCTCCCGGCTGCGACGCATGCCGGCGGCCCAGCGCCGCCGGCTCGGACCAGACCACGGTTCGGGGAGTCAGGAGTCAGGTGCACAGCCACGCGCCCGCTGCGGTGACTATGCGTCACGGCTGTTTTGCCAGGGCCCGGGTGAGCCAGGGGTACACCGGAATCAGGTTCGGTACCACCTTCCAGCCGTTGACGATCCACACCAGCTGCCAGTACCGGTCCACCCGGGGATCGTGTGCTTCTTCGAACTGCCGGGCCATCCAGTCCCGGAATTCCGTGTCGGGGGTGCGCCCGAATGCCTCGGCGAAGCGGTGTACGAGGTCGTCGATGAGGGGTGCGGCCCTGTCGCTGAGCGGGTCGACGTCCGACTCCATGGCCTCGGCTACCTTCTGACGGGTGAACTCCATCAGTTCCTCTCCGGCATCGTTCTCGATGTCGAGCCTGCGCCCGGCGGCCTGACACCTGGCCGCCCGGCGCATCCGGGCCCGGAAGTCCTCGTCGCCGACCAGCTCAGCGAGTTCCACCCACGCGGTGACCTGCTCGCCGGACGGGTCATCAGGGAGGTCTGGAGTGGCAGCGCGCACCATGGCCACCGCCGCGGGGTCGGCATCCACGGTGCCGAACGTGCCCTCCACGAAATCGTCGATCAACCGTCGGCGTTCCTCGCCGGACAACTGCGTGAGCCGGTGCATGAGCTTTCGTCACGTCCATGTCCCCCACTGTGCTGTCTCCAGTCACTGGAGACTCAAGGGGATTCCCCACCTGGGCCCCGACCGAGACCAGTCCGGGCCATGCCCGAGTGCCTCAGCGGGTCGGCCTGCCCCGTCACCGTCACCGTCGCCGGCCCCGGCCCCGGTCCCGGCCCCGACTGCGGAAGCCGAAACCGGAACGCGGTCAGACGCCCCTGTGTACGCGAGTGGTCGTCGCCGCCGTCGAGCGTCCCGTGGCCGTAAGGCCAGATCGCCGGATCCGGGTCCGTCACGGGCGGATCATTGGACATGCTTGCGGTAGGCGCCGCTGAGGTCGGACACGTCCACGGAGGCGTGGACGACCGTGTCAGGCACTGCCGCCGTGTGACTGCGCACCAGGTCGAGTACCGCTTGGCTCAGCGCGGCCTTGGTCTCCGTCGTGCGGCCCGGCAGGATCGCGAAATCGATGTGGATCAGGGCCTGTCCGGGCTCTCCGTCGGCGATGACGGCTTCGTCGACGCGCCGGAAGCGTGTCTTGCAGCTTTCGACGGTGATGCCGTCGACCGTCTTGGCGGCCAGGGTGTGAAGCTCGCGTGCGAAGCAGCGGCGGTCGAAGAAGCCGTCCAAGGGCGCGTCGTAGTCAACGGTGATGTGCGGCATGTGATTCTCCCAGGTCGAAGGTGGGGCTTTCCAGTGCTCCCTTGCTCACGAGATTGCTGGCCGTACGAGTGTTTGCCGGCCTTACGAGACAGCGTGAGCAAAACTCTGGACCGCGCGCAAAAGGCGAAGTTCTCTTCGAGCAGTCCAACCGTGACACGCACACCGTCCTTCCCGAAGAAGCGGACGGTGATGCCACTTTCGGCGCAGTGTTCGCCGAAGCGCGCGGAACGCTCCCGCAGTGGCAGTCACAGGGAGTCGGCTTGCCGGCTCGTCGGCGAACCACGTCGGCTAGCGGTGGCTTTCGGCCGGAGGCGCCGAACGGCTTCGCGTAGCCGGTCAGTGAGTCGCCGGCCACGACGAGGCCGGGGCGCGCCGCCGTTGCCGCCGGGGACCGGAGCCGCAGCGGATCGACGTCGGCCAGGTCGAGGGCGATGCGGGGACCGAGGGGCGGCCTGCATGGACACGTCGGCATGCGTGGACAAGAAGAACCAATCCACGTGAGGAATGGTGGATGGATGCGCACGGCGGGTTCCTAACGGACCGCCCAGCCCCGGTCGCGCAGGGCGTCGGTGAGGGGGCGCGCCACGTCCGGTGCGACCAGCAGTTCGACCGCACTGCGCGGCGGCGCCGTCGGCTCCGGAAGCAGCAGGTCCTCCAGGTCCACCCGTGCCTCGCTCACATCGTCGAGCAGCCGCTCCAGGCGCCGGTCCTGGGCGCCGAGGGAGACCGAGAGCACGGCGCGGGAGCCCGCACCTCCGCCGCCGTGGGTGGTCGCGATGCGGGCCCGGCCCTCGCTGCCGCGCCGCAGCATGTCGGTCAAGTCCGCCAGTGCGCCGTCCTGCTGCTCCGGGCCTCCTTCGGTCAGCCGGTCCAGCGCGTCGGCCGTTCTCAGCAGGTCCGCGGTGAGCTGCGTGAGCAGCGCGCTGACGGCGGGGGCGTTTGCGGCGAGGATGTCCGTCCACAGCCCGGAATCGCCGGCGGCGATTCTGGTGACGTCCCGCACACCGCGGCCGGCCAGCCGCACCGCGTGGTCCTCCCCCTCCAGCAGCCGGGCCGCGGTGAGGCTCGCCACCAGGTGCGGCAGATGGGAGACCAGGGCCACCGCCCGGTCGTGGTCCGACGGATCGAGCAGCACCGGGACTGCGCCGCACAGCGATACCAGCTCCAGGGCGCGGTTGAGGGCGGCTTCGCTGGTTTCCGGGGTCGGGGTGAGCACCCAGTGGCGGTCCTGGAAGAGGTCGGCGCGGGCCGAGAGCGGCCCGGAGCGTTCCCGCCCGGCCAGCGGATGCCCGCCCACCAGGGCGGCGGTGTCGCAGCCGAGGGCCAGGCACTCGGCGTGCGGCAGCGCCTTGACGCTCGCCACATCCGTGTACACCCTGGCCAGCTCGGCCTTCTGGTGGTCCGCGATGGTCCTGGCGACGTCCGAGGGCGGCACGCAGACGACCGCGATGTCCACTGGTGCCGACGGTGGTCCGGGCGTCCCCGCGCCGCGCGCTGCGGCGAGCCGCACGCTGTGGGGGTCGTGGTCGATGAGGTGGGTGGTGACTCCCCGGCCGGTCAGTGCCAGGGCGATCGATGTGCCGATGAGACCGGTTCCGACGACTGCGGCGGTATGCAAGGTGTCGCTCCTCGACCGTGACGGGATGGGGCGCGCAACCGTCCCGGCCCATCCGGGAAGTGGACAGGCCCGGACGGACCTTGGGACGGGACTAGCGGTCGGCGGCGCTCCGGGCCGCCGGCTCGGCCGGTGCCGCCGGCGGCGCGGGGAAGCGGTTCCCGGTCAGCCGCCGTAGCAGCGCGGGGTTGGTCAGCATCACGGCGTTGCCGACCAGGATCAGGAAGACGCCCGCCAGGTCCCGCGCCGTCCAGTGGAACTCCTCGAACACCGTGGACAGCAGGAGCGCCACGATCGGGAAGAGCACCATCGCGTACGCGGCGCGCTCACCGCCGATCCGGCCGAGCAGGGTGAGATAGGCACCGAAGCCGATCACCGAGCCGAAGACGGCGAGATAGACGAGCGAGCCGGCGTACTGCGGCGACGGGTCGAACAGGGCCCCGTTCCCGAAGAACACAGCGAACGGGGTCATCAGCAGCGCCCCGTACGCCATGGCGTACCCGGTGCCCTGGATCACCGGGATGCCCGCTGCCTGGGTCTTGCCGGAGACCACGTTGCCCAGGCAGAACACCAGGGTGCCGAGGGCCGAGAGCACGATGCCCTGCCCCGATCCGGAGGAGAGGCCGAAGTTCTGGAACTCCGGCCAGAACACCGTGCCGATCCCCAGCAGCCCGATTGCTCCGCCTATGAGCATCTTCGCGGTGATCGCGCGCTTGAAGAAGAGGCGGGCGAACGCCATGTTCACCACCAGCGACATCGCGAAGATGATCGAGACGAGGCCGGTCGTGAGGTGCTGCTCGGCGAAGTAGAAGCACACGAAGTTGGTGGAGAACATCAGCGCGCCCATGAGGGCGAACTGCCCGTGCACGCGCCGCGGATAGCGCAGCGGCAGGCCGCGCAGGCGCGCCCATGCCAGCAGGATGACGGCCGCCAGCGCGAACCGGTAGGCGATCGATGCCGTGGGGTGTACGTCCCCGAGCTGGCCCTTGATGGCCAGCCAGGTGGAGCCCCAGATCAGCACCGTCACCACGTAGAGGAAGGCGTTCATGCGCAGCTCCGTTCCAGCAGATCGACCAACCGGCGTGCTCCTTCGGCTACTTGAGCAGGCGTCAGATAGCTGAGGGAGAGCCTCATCTGGTACCGTCCGCCGCTGTCCGGATCCGGATAGAAGTAACTCATGGGCGTCCAGATCACCCCGTGCTCGCGAGCGGACTCCTCGAGCAGCGCGTTGTCCGCGGGGACGGGCAGGGTCAGGGTGAGGAAGAAGCCGCCCTCGGGCGAGTTCCAGTGGATCCCAGCCGCCTCGCGTCGCTCCGGAGGCAGCAGCCGGTCGAGCGAGTCGAGCAGGACCTTCAGGTTCTCCTGGTAGAAGTCGGCGGCCGGCTTGTTGGCCTCCCGCAGACGGAAGTCATGGGTGAGGAGCATGCCCCCGATAACCGCCTGGCTGAGCGCCGGGGTGTTGACCGTCACCATGCCCTTGATCTTCGAGAGTTCGTCCGCCAGGAGCGTACGACTGCCGTCCGACGCCTGGACGTGCTGGTCGGCGACCACATAGCCGACCCGGGCTCCGGGGAAGCAGGTCTTGGCGAAGGAACCGAGGTAGATCACTCGCCGCCGGCTGTCCAGCGCCTTGAGCGTGGGCAGGCCGGTACCGGTGCGCGTGAAGAATCCGTACGGATTGTCCTCCAGGAGGAGCAGGTCCTCCTCCTCGGCCAGGTCGAGCAGACGGTGGCGCGTGGGGAGGGCCAGGCAGGTGCCGGTGGGGTTGGAGAAATCCGGAACCAGGTAGAGCGCGCGCGGCCGCTTTCCGGCCGCCCGCAGGTCGGCGACGGTCCGCCGCAGCACCTCCGGGTCGATCCCGTTCTCGCCCTCGGGCACGTGCACGGTCTCGATGTCCAGCAGCCGGGCCGCTCCGGTGATCCCGACATAGCACGGCGAAGAGACCAGCAGGACGTCCGAGGAGTCACGGAACAGCGCGCGAAGGGCGAGGAACATGCCCTCCTGGCAGCCCACGGTGACGACGAGGGATGCGGGGTCCGCCTCGATGCCCTCGTCGTTGCGCAGGGCGCGGGCCACCAGCTCATGGATCTGGCCGTTGGTCCGCCCGTACTGGAAGAGCAGTGTCCGAACCTCGTCGGGGGTCCGGCCCAGGTCCTCGGAGAGATGCCGGGTGTACGCGTCGAGGTAGTCGCCGATCCGCTCGACCTCGAACAGCCCTTCGTAGGGGCGGCCCGGGCCGAAGGAGATCGCTTGCGGGTAGCGGGAGGTGACCTCGTTGAGGAAGTTCATCACTTCCATGAGCGGGTCGCCGAGCGAGCCGTGCAGCTCGTCGGCGGCCAGCACGGTGGTGGGAGAACCGTGACTCACCGGGGGTCCTCCCACAGGACGGGGCAGAAGTCCGCGTCGTTGTAGTCGGGGTTGCCGTTCTCGTCCTTGCCGACGAGCACATCGTTGTTGTAGACGACGAGGTCGCCGGAGGACAGCTCGAAGGGCCGCCACTGGTTGCTCCGGTCCTGCAGGTGCAGCGAAATGGCCCGGCGGGGACGGTCGCTGAGGTTGTAACCGCTGCCGTGGTAGGTACGGCAGTGGTGGAAGCTGATGTGTCCCTTGGGGATGTTCACCGGAACCTTGCGCACCTCCGCGTTGTTGAACGCGGCGTTCTCGGAGAGCATGTCCTCGAGCTCCGACCGGTCGCGGTCGGCGAAGTGGCGGCTGGTGGAATCGTCACCGCCGGTCTCCTTCCAGCGGTGGCTGCCATCGACCATCGTGATCGTCCCCATCTCCTCGTCACAGTCGTGGAAGGGGATGAAGGCGGTGAGCATCTCGTCGGAGGAGCAGGTCTGCCAGTAGTGGCGGTCGAAGTGCCACGGCACGATGTTGCGGGCATCGTCCGCACGCTGCGGCTTGTGGATGAGCGTGCTGTTCCACAGCCGTATCTGGCTGGTCTGCGCGATACGTGCCGCGACCGCCGCGATCAGCGGCTTGGCCAGGATGCTGCGGATGGTCTCGTCCTCGTAGAAGATGTAGTCGTTGTGCCGGTGCACATCGCCCTTCGACGGCTCCCAGTACGCCACGCGCGGCGGCCGGGCCGGCAGGGTGCGGTCCCGGTGGCCGGCGTAGAAGCGGTCGGCCGCGGAGTTCAGCAGGTCGGCCTCCTCGTCGGTCAGCAGCTTCTTCGACAGATACCAGCCGTGCTCCTGGTAGAACTGCACCTCTTCCTCGGACGGCAGCAGGTCCCGCTCGGCGTCGGTCAGCGCGAAGCGTGCGTCGTTCGTTGTCATGCCATTTCCTTGTCGTTCGAAGTGGGGTGGAACGGAAGGTCCGCGGAGGGGTGGAGCAGGTCCCGGGTGATGGTGTCGAGGCGGGGTCGCCCGGTCAATGCCATCGCCTCCTCCAGCTCCGCCCGGAGGGTGGCCAGGACCCTTTCGACACCGTCGGCGCCGTCGACGGCGAGGCCCCAGAGGACGGGACGGCCGACCAGCACCGCGCGGGCCCCGAGCGCCAGCGCCTTGAGCACGTCCGTACCGCGGCGGATGCCACCGTCGACGAGGACCTCGCACTCGGGCGGCACGGCGGCGACTACTTCGGGCAGCGCGTCCAACGCCGGTATCACGCCGTCGAGTTGACGGCCCCCGTGGGTGGAGACGATCAGCCCCGCCACCCCGAGATCGGCCGCCCGCCGGGCGTCCTGCGCGGTGAGTACGCCCTTGAGCACCAGCGGCAGACCGGTCAGCGACCGCAACCAGGCCAGGTCCTCCCAGGTGAACGCGGCGTCATGGTGCAGCGCCGCGTGTTCGGCCAGGGTGGAGTTGCCGGACCGGCCCTCGTGCAGTCCGGCCCGTTGACTGGGGTCCAGATTGGCCGGCCGGACGTACGGCGGCAGGCTGAACCCATTGCGCAGGTCGCGCTCGCGGCGCGCCATCCGCGGGGTGTCGACGGTGATCACCAGGGCCCGGTAGCCGGCGGCCTCGGCCCGCCGCACGAGGGACTCGGTGACCTCTCTGCGGCGCATCACATACAGCTGCAGCCACAGCGGGCCGGTCGCGGCCCGCGCGGTCTCCTCGAGCGTCTTGCTCGCGAAGGTGCTGGCGATGGTGAGCGCACCCACCGCCCCGGCCGCGCGGGCTGTGGCGACCTCGCCGTCCGCATGGACCAGCCGGTGGTAGGCCATTGGCGCGATACCGATGGGGATCGACACCGGCCGGCCGAGCAGCGTGGTGCCCAACTCGAGGTGGGACACGTCGACGAGAGCCCGCGGACGCAGCCGGTAGCGGTCGTAGGCCGCGCGGTCCTCGCGCAGCGTCACCTCGTCACCGCTGCCACCGGCGATGTAGTCCCATACGGACGGGTCGAGCCGGGCGCCCGCCGCCGCTGCGTAGTCCTCGGGGGACAGCGGCGAGTCCTTTGGGGCATGGTGCGGTTCGGCCCGCCCGGTCACCGGCGCGGTCACCCCTGGGTCCTCGCCGCGGCGCCGACCTTGACGCCGGCATCCGGGCCCTCGGCGCGCTCGCGCTCCACGGCCTCGTAGAGGGCCTTGATGTTGCCACTGCCGAAGGTCCGCGCCTCGAGCCGCTGGATCAGCTCGAAGAACACCGTACGGCGGGCGTAGGGAGAGCGGGTGAACACCTGGACCAGCTGGCCCCATTCGTCCCGGTCGGCCAGCAGGCCCAGTTCTTGCAGCACCTCGGTGTCGATGTCCACCTCGATGCCCCGGTCGGCCAGCGCGGAGTAGTAACCGGCCGGGGTCGACAACAACTCCACGCCGGATGCACGCAGTTCGCGGGCCGCCCGGACGATGTCGTTCGTACCGTAGGCCACGTGCTGGACACCGGGACCGTCGAAACCGTCGAGGAAGTCGTTGAGCTGACCGCGGTCGCCGACCGGGTCCGGCTCCACCATGGTGAAGGTGACGCCCCGGGTCTCGTCCTGCACGACCTTCGAGGCCATCGCCTGACCACCGACGACTATGTACTCGTCGTAGGTGTGCCGCAGCCCCAGCGCCCGCTGATAGAAGTCGACCATCGTCTCCAGCGAACCGGCGCGCAGGCACAGGGCCAGGTGGTCGACCGAGCGCAGCAGCTCGGGGCCCGGCGCGGCCACGGCGGCAACGGGCCGGTATCGCTTGGGCAGGAACGCGCCTGTCGGCTCGTCACGCTGTACGAAGCTGTGGACCAGGTCGTTGGTCGCGGCGATGGTGGCCCGGGTGACCCGGCCGGTGGGGTCCTCGAAGGTCTGCGGTTCCGAGACGACCTCAGCCCCTGCTGCCACCGCCCGTTCGAAGTCGCCGACCGCGTCGTCCGTCCGCAGGGCCACATCGCGGACCCCGTCGCCGTGCCTGCGGACGAACCGCGAGGCCGCGTGGTCGGCGTGCAGGGCGGAGGTCAGCACCAGGCGGACGCCGCCGTGCGCCAGCACCAGCGAGCGGGCTCCGGCCAGGCCGGTGAGCGGTCCCGCCTCGGCCACCACCCGGAATCCGTAGGTGCCGCAGTAGTAGTGGGATGCCTGGTTGACATCCCCGACGAAGAACTCAACATGGTCGACGGAATGGACAGTCACATTGATCCAATCTCGCGTTCAGAGAGGTGACGGATGCGCTACGGGAGCGCCCCGGAATCCGGCACGGGCGTGGCATGGCGGCGATCCGGGCAAACGGCCGCCGAGCTCCGGCCCGGGTGAAGAATCAAGAGGAGTCGAGTGGCCATCAGACGCCGCGTGGGCCGTCGGCCAGGGCGGCGGAAGTCCCGCGGGTTACAAACGGTTACAGGGGCCGGGCCTTGCCGCCTCGGCTTCCGTCGCCTCGGCGAGGGCACGGAAGACATAGGTGGTCGAGGTGGCGCCCGGGTCCTGGTGGCCGATGCTGCGCAGCCCCAGATACGACGCGCGGCCCTTCCTGGCCTGCATCGGCACGGTGGCCCGCATACCGGCTTCGGCCGCGTCGGCCGCGGCGTGGGCGGCCGTGCGGAAGTCGGCGCCGGACTGCGCCGCGTCACGGAAGGCTGCGACGGCGGGGGCGTACGCGTCGACCATGGTCTTGTCGCCGGGCACCGCCGCGCCCAGTTGCTGGAGCTTGTCGAGCGCCGCGGCGAGCCCCGCCGCGAACCGCGGGGTGTCGATCTCCGCGTCGGCATCGAGGGCCTCACCGAGAGCCCGGAAGGCACTGCCGAACAGGGGTCCGGAGGCGCCGCCGACCACGGCCACCAGGGTCTTTCCCGCCGCCACAAGGATCTCGTCGACCGAGGCGGCGGGCCGTGACGCGTCGTCGAGAACGGCGCGCACCGCGCCGAAACCACGGGCCATGTTGGCCCCGTGATCACCGTCCCCGATGGCCGAATCCAGTGTGGTGAGGTGGTCCTGGTTCCGGCTCATGGCCGAGGCGATGTTCTGCACCCAGTCACGGGTGAGCGAAACATCCACCGGTACTCCTTCGGTTGGGACTCCAACAAGGCCGTGCAACCAGGGGTGTTGGCGGGAGTGACGCACGACGGGGGTGCGCGTCGGGAACGTCCCCGACGCCGGGCACGAAGCCGAGTGCTCGGGTAACTTGACGGGTTTCCTCGCAGACTTCCGCATGACAGGCGCTCCTTCGCTCCCCCGTGTTCGCAGCCTTGAACGGTAGGTCGGGTCACTGACAATTTCCGAAAGCTGTTCGGCATTGCCGAATGACCACAGGAAGCAAAACCCACCGACCCCGGCCCCGTCAAGCACTTGAGGCACAGCGGCTCAGCAGACCGCAGATCTTGTCGAATCAACCAGCGACACAGCCGAGTTGGTGAGCGTTCACTCACATCGGGACACCCCCGAGGGGCGTCAGCTACAGGCGCGCAGACCCGCATTACGCGGTGCGCCAAGATCCCGCGACAGGCTGCGGGCGACTTCACGCACCGCGATGGCACACTCCTGACGTGCGCTGTCGGCGAGCAGTCGCTCGACCGGACCCACCAGACCGAGGCCGCCCACGACTTCGCCGGAGCGGTCGAAGACGGGGGCCGCGATGCCGGCGTCCCCCAAGGTCAACTCCTGGTCGTCCAGCGCGTACCCGGTCTCCCGCACCCGGTCCAACTGCGTCACGAGCCGTGCGGGGTCGTCGATGCTGGCACCGGTGACCCGGAGCAGCTCGCCCGCCAGTAGTTCCTCACGGCGTTCGGCGGGCAGGAAGGCCGCGATGGCCTTGCCCAGGGCGCAGGTGTTCCAGGGCAGACTGGCCCCCGTCTCCAGCACCTGCACCGAACCGCCGGGGCGGAACGCATGGTGGACGACGAGGATGTGGCGGTCCGTGAAGACCCCGACCCACACGGCGGCACCGGTCTGGGTGGCCAGCAGATCGGCCCAGGTCACCGCGCGGGTGCGCAGTTCGTGCGAGTCCAGGTAGGCGTTGCCGAGGACCACCAGCCCGGGGCCCAATTGGTACTTGCCGGTCTCGCGGTGCTGGACGACCATGCCCTCCGCCTCCAGGGTGCGCAGCAGGGCGTGCACGGTGGGCTTGGCGACACCGATGCGGTCGGCCAGTTCCGTCACGCCCAGTCGCGGGGTCGCCGTGGCGAGCTCCCGGAGAACGTGCATCGCCCTGTGCACCGCCTGGACCATGGAAGCAACTCCCTGTTCGGTATTGATGAACGGCGTTCCGACTCGTAGAGTTTTCGTTCATGACACCGTTGGTGGGCATCGTACTTGTGTCGCACCGTGTGGAGACCGCCCTCGGCGTGAAGTCGCTGGTCGAGCAGCGGAGTGCGGACAGCTCGTCGTCGCCACGGCCGGCGGCACTGACGACGGCCGTTCGGGAACGAGTTGCTCCGGCATCCTCGACGCGCTGCGCACCGCCGATGCCGGCGCCGGCGCGCCGGCCCTGCCGGATCTGGGCGGCTCGGTCCTCACCGCACGGCTCGTCCTGGAGGACCGCCCCGGTACCCATGCCTTCTTAGCCGATGCCCGGTTCGTCGAAGGGGTCGTCGCGGCCGCCATGACCGCCGCGAGCGACGCGGAGCCGGCCACCGTCGCCGAAGAGGCCGAAGGGGCCGGTCATATCAGCAAGTTCTGATGCAACGTAAGGGCGACCGGTGGCCTCTCGGCATGCCCCGGTCAGCGCATTCCGGTCAGACTCCGGCGAGGGGGGCTTCGGGCCGGGCCGCGCCTGCTAGTTCAGCATGGCGCAGGCCCTGTGGGGTGGGGCGCGACCGACCGGCCCGTGCCCACTGTCTGCGCCGGCGGCGGGCCCGGTGGCGGCGCCGGCAGTGCCGCCGTGTCGCGGTTCCACTGCCTATCGCGGTTCCACTGCCTACGCGCCCACACCACAGCCGAAGCACGTGTCGTCGTCGCCAGGGAAATCCTCGCCGCCGCGTAGCCGGCAAGGGCGGACAGCGTCGTGGCCGGCCACGACGCCCAGGGGTGGCGAGCGGAGGACGACGCGAACGAGCGGAACAGCCTCTGGTTCAGTCGGCGACCACTTGCATCTGGTGACGTGCCCACGGCCGGGCGCTGGCTGATTTGTGTCGGCGTGCTGATGCGCGAGCTCGGCGCGCGACGGCGCACTCACCAGGGCCGTTACCCCCGGGCGCCGTCTTCGCGATCTGTCCCTGGCGAGGCCCGCGCTACAGACTTCGTGTGCTCCACCAGTACGCCCACCCCTTTCATCTGGAGGAACTCATGGTGGCCTTACGCGTATGCGTCACAACCGTTGCCGCTGCCGGCCTGCTGGCCCTCATGCCCGGCACCGCGCTGGCGGCCCCGGTCGCGCTCGACGACGGCAGCTTCGAATACCCGACCGCGCCTGCGAACTCCTTCAGTGCGTTGACGGCGGGGCAGTCCATCGGCCCCTGGACGGTCGACAGCGGTTCGGTGGACCTGATCGGCAGCGGCTTTTGGCAGGCGGCCGACGGGGCGCAGTCCGTCGACCTCAACGGCCAGGGCCCGGGCAAGGTGTCGCAGACCTTCGCGACGACAGCGGGCAAGACGTACACGGTCACCTACGCGCTGGCCGGCAACCCGGCGGGCAATCAGGGCGTGAAGACGGGTCAGGTTCTCATCGACGGACAGGACTTCCAGAACTTCTCGTTCGACACCACTGGCAAGACCTTTGCCCGGATGGGTTACGTGGGACGTCAGGTGACGTTCGTGGCCACCGGTGCCTCCACGACCCTGTCGTTCGCCAGCACCACTGCCAGCGGCGCCTACGGTCCGGTGATCGACCACGTAAGGGTCGGGGCCTGCTGCTCCTGTTCTTCCTGCTCTTCGTGTTCCGACTGACCGGAGCCACGACAGCTCGTCCGCGGGCGAGCCGCCGCTCACGACCGGGCTGACAGGAGACCGAGCTCGATGACGCGACGCCGTACGCGAGGCTGAACTGCGGTGCGGCGTGCTGTTCCGTCGGCGCCCGAACAGCACCGAGCCCCGGCCTCCGAAGAGGGAGGCCGGGGCCCACACGCCATCGTCGGCTTCACACCGGGAACCCACACCCTCGCCTCGGGGCTGCCGGACGCGAGCCACTTTCCTGGCACGGCTGGACGCCCCGGGACGCCCGGGCTGGGGGCAGTGCCTGGTCGCCATGACCCGGCGCGATACCCCCGGTGTCGCCCACCCCATCGGTCGGCGCATCGGGGCGTTCACCGAGGATCCGGCCAGCACTCCCTACCAGTTCGTCGTCGGCAGCCGCCGCGCGCTCGCCGACCTGTCCGCCGTACGCACCCGGTGGCAGCACGCCACCTCACCCGCGCCGGAGAGCAGGCCCGCGCGCACCCGGGCCACGGCGGCGCCCCGGGCCGGTCCACCACGGACCACGGCTCCGCCCACGGATCGCCGTCGAGGCTACGGTTCCTCGACGCGGGGGAGCCACACCTGGAACGCGGTGCAGCCCGGGCGGCTGGTCAGGGCGACGCGCCCGCCGTGCGCAGTGGCCACCGCCTGGGTGATGGCCAAGCCCAGGCCCGTGCCGCCCGCGCCCCTCGAACGCCCGTTGTCGGTGCGGACGAACCGGTCGAAGACCTCGGACTGCAGCTTCTCCGGTACGCCGGGTCCGTCGTCCTGGACCAGGATTTCCACTTCGTGGTCCCCTTCGGTGAGGCCTACCGTCACCCGGGTGCCCGGCGGAGTGTGGGTGCGGGCGTTCGCGAGCAGGTTGGTGAGCACCTGCTGAAGTCCGCGCTGATCGCCCCGCAGCACCACGGGCTCCTCGGGAAGCCGCAGTTCCCAACGGTGTGCCGGCCCGGTGGCGTGGGCGTCGCTCACCGCGTCGAGGACGAGACGGGTCAGGTCCACCGGCTCGGTCGCCAGCGGGCGCCCCGCGTCCAGCCGGGCGAGCAGCAGCAGATCGTCCACGAGCTCACCCATGCGCACGGACTCGCTGCGGACCCGGCCGAGGGCGCGCCGCACCTCGTCCGGCACCGGCCCGCGGCTGCGCAGCGCCAGCTCCGCGTGCCCGCGGATCGAGGCCACCGGGGTTCGCAGCTCATGGCTGGCGTCGGCAGCGAACCGGCGCAACCGCTGCTCGCTGGCGAGCCTGCGGGCGAGCGACTCCTCGACGTGCTGAAGCATCCGGTTGAACGCGCCGCCGACCCGGCCCACCTCGGTTCGGGGGTCGGTGTCCGGGACGCGAGGCGGCATCGCCACCTCGCCTCCGGCCAGGGGCAGTTGGGCCACCCGCGAGGCGGTGGCCGCCACCCGCCGCAGCGGGCGCAGCGACAGCCGGACCCATACCGCGCCGGCGATCCCGGTGACCAGCAGCGCGGCACCAAAGACCACCGCCTCCACCAGCTCCAGCCGGCTCACGGTGTCCTCGACGGGTTGCAGCGGCAGTCCGGTGATCAGCACATCACCGGCCGGGCCGCGGACGCCCATCACCCGGTACTCGGCGAGCGTGGAGAGCCGGATACTGCGGCCCCGGGCATCCGCGGGCACCTGTGCCAGCACCCGGCGGTCGGCGGCGGTGAGCGGCACCGGGGTCTCGGTCCGCGCGCCGACCACGGCGGCCCGGGTCACCGATCCGCCCAGCACACAGGCGCCGAAGGTGCCGGCGGCCTGTCCCCGGGTGTCGGGACCGCCGTTGTTTCCGCCCGAGGCACCGGCCGGGTCCAGGCTCGCCGGGAAGTGGCCGCCGATGGCGGTCAGCTGCTGATCGAGCCGCCGTACCAGGAACCCCTCGAGGGCGGCGGTGGTGGCCACGCCGACCGCGAGGCAGCTCAGCGCCAGCAGGGCCACCAGCCCGACGGTGAGCCGTGCCCGGAGGCTGCGCAGGGCCGGGCGGGCGGGGAGTTTCATCGCGGGTCCGACTTGAGGACGTAGCCGACCCCGCGCACCGTGTGGATCAACGGGGAGCGCCCGGCGTCGATCTTCTTGCGCAGATAACTGATGTAGAGCTCGACCACATGCGCCTGGCCGCCGAAGTCGTAGCTCCACACCCGGTCGAGGATCTGGGCCTTGCTGAGCACCCGCCGAGGGTTGCGCAGGAGAAAGCGCAGCAGCTCGAACTCGGTCGGCGTCAGCTCCACCACCTGTCCGCCGCGAGACACCTCACGGGCGTCCTCGTCCATCACGAGGTCGCCGAAGGCCAGCAGCTTCGTGGTGTCCGTGGACCGGGTCATGCCGGCCCGGCGCAGCAGCCCGCGCAGCCGGGCCAGTACCTCTTCCAGGCTGAACGGCTTGGTGACGTAGTCGTCGCCGCCCGCGGTGATACCGGCGATGCGGTCCTCCACGGCATCGCGGGCCGTCAGGAACAGCACGCACACCCCCGGCGCCTGGGCGCGCAGCCCCCGCAGGACCTGGAGCCCGTCGATGTCGGGGAGCATCACATCCAGCACCACCGCGTCGGGCCGGAAGTCACGGCCGGCGCTGAGCGCGTCCTCACCGGTGCCTGCGACGCGGACCTCCCAGCCCTCGGAGCGCAGTACGTCGGAGAGGATTCCGGCCAGGTCGGGTTCGTCGTCGACGACGAGCACCCGCACCGGCGTGCCGTCGGGATGGCGCAGACCGGACGGGGCGGCGGAAGAGGCATCGGGCGTGTACATGGTCCCGGCAGTATCCCGCCCGAAGCTCTGCGTTTTCTCTGAGTCCGCTTCGCAGGGCTCGTGGCCCCCCTTTTCAGCGGAAACCCAGAAGTTGCGCTGCCACGGTGTGCCGACCGACGGAGCCCGCCGCCTGACGCAGGAACCGTCGGTGGCCTGATCCGTTCGCCGAGGGAGTTCTCATGACCACCGTCCCGCACACCCGCTCCGGCAGGTACGTTCCACGACACGCGCCACCGCCGGCCCGGCGCGTTCCCCCGGAAGCGGTTCTGGTGGTGGTCTACGGCGGTGCCGTCGCCGTGCTCGCCCTGTGGTGGCGCCACACACCGTCGGTCGTCGGCCTGGACGGCTGGCTGACCGGCGCGGGCCGGATCACCGGGCTGCTCGCGGGCTACGCCTGCGCGGTCCTGCTCGCCCTGATGGCGCGGGTGCCGGTGCTGGACCGGGTGGTGGGCACCGACCGGCTCGCGCGCTGGCACGCGACGGGCGGGCGGTACACCGTTTTCCTCGCCCTCGCCCACACCGCGCTGATCATCTGGGGCTCCTCGATCACCGCGCGAACGAACGTGTTCGACCAGACGACGACCCTGGTGTTCCAGTACCAGGACGTGCTGTGGGGCACGATCGGCCTGCTGCTGCTCGTCGGTGTGGGGGTGGTGTCCGCCCGCGCCGCCCGCCGCCGCATGAGCTATGAGACCTGGCACTATCTGCACTTCTGCACCTATCTCGCGGTGTTCCTGGCCTTCTTCCACCAGCTGTCGAACGGCGAGGACTTCGTGGCCGACCGGCCGGCCCGACTCGCCTGGTACACGCTGTACCTCGGGGTCGCGGCGCTGCTGCTGTGGAACCGCTTTCTCACCCCCGTGCGGCGGGCGCTACGGCACCGGCTACGGGTCGCCGAAGTGCACCCGGAGGCGCCCGGGGTCGTCTCGGTCCACCTCACGGGAGAGCGGCTGGAGGAACTGAGGGCGCAGCCCGGTCAGTTCTTCCGCTGGCGCTTTCTCGCACCCGGCCAGTGGTGGACCGCCAACCCGTTCTCGCTCTCCGCACCGGCCGACCCGCACCACCTGCGGATCACCGTGAAGGAGGCCGGCGGCCACAGCCGGGCGGTGGCCCGGCTCCGGCCCGGCACGCGGGTGTGGGCGGAAGGCCCCTACGGAGCCTTCACGGCCGCCCGCCGCAGCAGTTCGAAGGTGCTGCTGCTCGGGGGCGGTGTCGGCATCACCCCGCTGCGGCCGCTGTTCGAGACCCTGCCCGGCGAAGTGACCCTGGTGTACTTCGCCCGGCGCGTGGAGGACCTCGCGCTGCGCAGCGAGCTGGAGGACATAGCGGCCGTCCGGGGTGCGCGGGTGCACTACGCGATCGGCGAAGGGGCCGGGAACTCCCTGCCGCTGACGGCGGACGCGTTGTGCGACCTGATCCCGGACCTGGCCTCCCATGACGTCTACCTGTGCGGGCCGCCGGGGATGACCGAGGCCGCCAAGAGCGCCCTGCGCGGTGCCGGAGTACCGCGCCGCCGCATCCATCACGAGTCGTTCGCGTTCTGAGGAGACCGCACCGTGAACCGAGCAGTTGCCGCCACCACCGCCACCGTCGCAGGTCTGTTCCTGATGCTGGCCCTGAAGCCGCACCAGACTCCTGCGGCCGCAGCCGCCCCGCCGGCCGGATCCGCCCCCAGCGGGTCACCGAGCGGTACCCCGTCCGCCCCGGAGCACGACCGGACTTCGGGGACCTTCACCGGGGACACCATCAGCACCGCGCGCGGCCCGGTGCAGGTGCGGGTCACCCTGGTCAAGGGCAGGCTCACCACGATCGTCGTGCTCAAGGGCGAGCACGACGAGGGCGCCAGCGCCCATGCCGTCCCCCGGCTCACGCAGGAGGCGCTGGCCGCGCAGAGCGCGAAGATCGACGCCGTCTCCGGGGCGACGTTCACCAGTCAGGGCTATATCTCCTCGCTGCAGAGCGCCCTGGACCGTGCAAATGACTGAGCCCGGCGCGGTGCGCCACGCCGAGCACGCCATGGGCACCGTGTTCTCCTTCGACATCCGCGGCGCACCGACCCGCGCGGTCACCCGGGCGCTGGCCGACGCCGTGGCCTGGCTGCACCGAGTGGACGAGGTCTTCTCGACCTACCGCCCCGGCAGTCAGATCAGTCGCCTGGGCCGGGGCGAGCTGACGGAGCAGCAGTGCGACCCGGAGGTGGCAGAGGTCCTTGAGCTGTGCCGGGCCGCCGCACGCTCCAGCGACGGCTGGTTCTCCGCCACCCCCGGAGGCCGCCTCGATCCGTCGGCCGTGGTCAAGGGCTGGGCGGTCGAGCGCGCCTCACAGCTGCTCCACGACGCGGGCGCCCGCCATCACAGCATCAACGGCGGCGGCGACATCCAGACCAGGGGCGAGGCCGCGCCCGGCCGGCCCTGGCAGATAGGCGTCGCCCACCCGCTGTGTCCCGGAGACCTCACCACTGTGGTCACCGGCCGGGACCTGGCCGTCGCGACCTCCGGCACCGCCGAGCGCGGCCCGCACATCCTCAACCCGCGCACCGACCGGCCGGCGACGGATCTTGCGTCGATCACGCTGGTCGGCCGCCACCTCACCGAGGTGGACACGCTCGCCACGGCCGCCTTCGCCATGGGCGACGCCGCTCGTGAGTGGCTGCGGTCGCTGGACGGGATCGAGGCCTTCGCCGTCACCGCGGACGCACAGGCGTGGTGGACACCCGGCTTCGCCGCGTACGGGTGGTGTCCAGCAGGACAATGAACCCGTACGCCCCGGCCGGGCCGATCACCGCCTTGATCCAGTTGGCCGTCCCGTGCCCTCCGGGATCCGCGGGTGACCGCCGCCGCGCCCATCGGTGGTTGCCGCCGGCACTTCGCCCCGCACCGGTCGCTAGGGGCGTCCGAGGAGTTGGCTGCCGGCCGTGTTGTCGGTGCGGGCGGTGAAGTAGTCGGTGAAGGCCTGGACGAATTCGTCTTCGGTGATGCGGCCGTCTCCACCGCGGTCGAGCTGGCGGAAGCCGTGGTTGAGTTCGGCGGGGTGGACCCGGGAGCCGCCGAAGATCGTGCGGTACTCATCGGCGCACAGGTATCCGCTGCCGTCGGCGTCCGCAGCCTGGAAGATCGCCCGCACCGCGACATGCAACCCCTGCTCGAGATAGCCCGGCCGGGCGTCGACCCCGGTGAGCATGGCGGTGACGAACTCCTCGCAGGTCACCTGTCCGTCGGCGTCAGCGTCCATGCCGGTCCGCAGGTGCTGCCACCAGGTCTCGAAGGCGGCATAGACGCGGGCTTCGCACTCGGGGGTGAGTTCGAGCGGCCAGCACACGTTGTGCGCCATGGCCTGCAGATCGGCCGAGCTGATGCGGCCGTCACCGGTCTGGTCGAGGACCTGGTGGAAGAAGGTCCGCAGACGCGCCGGACGGGCATCGGCACCCTTGCGGCGGCGTGGTGCCGGAAGCCGGACCGGTTTTGCCTCCGGCGGGGCAGGTCGGTCGGCGGAGGCGGTGGGAGGCTGCGAAGTCGAGGACGTGCCGGCGAGTGGGGTGCGGTAGCGGCGGTGCTCGGGCAGCGCGTTCATCAGCACGCGCATGCCACGGTGCAGGATGAAGGACAGCAGGGCCGCGCGGCGGGTGCGGGCCAAGTGGAAGCGCTCGCGGAAGGCTTCCGGCAGGTCCGCGATGGTCAGCGCACGGATCACGTGCGCGGCGAGCGTGCGCACGAGCGGCCAGGCCGGCTTCAGGCGACCGAGGCGGCGGGGTGCGGGCGCTTCACGGAGAATGTCGAAGAGCAGGTAGCGCACGGGTTCGCTGTATTCGAGGCGCTCGCGGATCGTGCGGTCCATATACGCGGGCACGTCCGCGGCCGTGGCCGGGAACAGCTCGTCGGAGAGGCCGAACTCGGCACACACCGCACGGAATTCTCCGTACATCTGATCCCGTTCGTGCGGCGCCAACGGGCGTCCGGACAGTTCCCGCATCGCCGTCATGCACTCGTACAAGGTGACCAGCACCCACACCCGCACCGCCGGGTCCGATGCGGTATACGGCCTGCCCTGCTCATCGGTCCCCGTCAGACGGCGGTGCGTGCGCTCCAGACGGGCAACCTCACGGCGCAGCCCTTCACGGTCGGAGAAGAACAGCCGCTTCCCGCTGTCCATGGTGTGCTCGATACGCCGCCACGGGTGCGCACGGTAGGTGGAGAAGTTGGCCATGCCGGCGGCGACCGCCGGATCCGCGGTCTGCAGAACCAGCAGCCGCCACGCCACCAACCCGATCCGCCACTCCCCCAGCGTGCGGCGCAGCAGCGAATCAGGACCAGGAAGATCAGCGGTAGCCAAGGGGACGTCTCCTCGAGCACGTGTACAGGAAGGGGCAAGGGACGCCCGAAGAGCGATCATCCGGCTATCCGCCCAGCCCAACGGTCCCGGCCGGAATCCCGAAGCGGCCAGGCTCCCGGATTCACCCGTCCGAGGACGCCACAGGACCGCGGAAACGGGCGGTTCAGGCAAGGGGCGTCTACCGGGCCACCCCTACCCGAGCACGACATTCCGAACGGAGCGGAATCTCCGGGGCCAAGGGTGCGGTGCGGGGCCGAGCGGGGCGACTTGAGGCCCTGCATGCCTGCCTGCGCCGGCGCCCACGCCCGCCGCCACGACGTCCTGGCCGCCGAACGCAAGGAACGCGCCCTCATCCGCAGCGGGAAGGGCATCCACTGGGGTGGACGCCCTCTGAAGACGGCAGTTGATCCGACCCGGCACACCTAGGCGATCACAGCACCAGCCTCAGGCGAGCGGGCCGAACTCGACGGTCACGACGTCCGAGAGGCGCTGCGCGGTGGCGAAGTCGGGAGTGAGGCGGTTCTTGGTGACCGCGAACGACGTCCCCGTGGCGGGGTTGGCGTAGGCGTAGCTGCCCCCTCCGCCGGGCCAGCCGAACGTGGTCGGTGCCTCGTCCGCTGGGGCGCCCAGGCGGCCGAGCGGGTAGCCCAGGGACAGCCGCGCGGGGTTGCCGAAGACCTGGTCGGTTCCCTCGAAGGCGACCGCCGACAGCTCCGCCAGCTGGTCCGCTGCGATCAGCCGGCCGTCCAGGATCGCCGCGTACACGGTCGCGATCCCCCGCGCGGTGAAGGTGCCCACGGACGGGACGTCGGCCTGGAGGAAGCCGGAGCTGTTGCCCATCGACGCCCGGGGTTGCCGTTCCCACGGCGCCAGGATGCTGTCGTGCTCCGCCGGTGCGGCCGGATGCGGCTCGGCGTCCTCCAGCCGGGCGAGCCGGGCGAGTTCGGTGAGGGGCACGCCGAAGTACAGCTCACCGACGATCCCGAGGGGCGCGGCGACCCAGTCGTGCAACAGCCGCCACACCGGCTGCCCGGTGACCCGGCGTGCGATCTCGCCGACCAGGAAGCCGAAGGTGAAGGAGTGGTAGCCGGTCCGGGTGCCGGGTCGCCACCGCGGTTCCGCACTGGCGATCGCCGCGCAGACCCGTGGCCAGTCGGCCAGGTCGGCGGGGCCGAGTCCGCCGGGCATCGCCGGCACTCCCACCGTGTGCGTCAGCACCTGTCGCAGGGTCGCGGTCTCCTTGCCGTGCTGCCCGAACTCGGGCCACACCTCCGCCACCGGTGTGTCGTAGCCGACCAGGCCGTTCCTGACCAGCAGGTGGGCGATCAGCGCGGCCACGCCCTTGGCGGTGGAGAAGCTGAAGAACAAGGTCCCCGGGGTCACCGGCCGTCCGGTCGTGCCGTCGGCGACGCCGGCGACGGCGTCGACGACCCGATGGCCGCGGTGGTGGACGGAGACCTGCACGCCGGTCTCGGCCCCCCTGGCGACCAGTTCGTCCAAGACGTTCTGGACCCGGCGCTGGAGGGTCATCAGAGGTCACCGCGCAGCACGGCGTGGCCGGTGTCGGCGTCGAAGGGCACCGACGCGTGCTCGTGAACGATCGTCCAGGCCTCGCCCTGCCGGCCCAGGCAGCTCGTCGCGCGCACCCACATGCCCACCTCGGCGCCGTCCCGCATCGTGCCGCTGATCCGGACCAGGAAGTGGCAGAACGCGAGATCGGCTCCGGCGGTAATTTCCAGGTCCCGGATCTCATGCCCGATCCCGGTGCGGTACGACGCGATCCACTTCTCCAACCGGCCGGTCGTGTCCTCGGCGCGGCGGACGAACGGGCCGACCACGTCGTACAGCACGAGGTCGTCGTCGTAGTCGGCGGCCGCGGTGGCGGCGTCCCGGCGGCCGAACGCCCGGGTGCGGGTCTCCAGCAGCTCGCGGATCTGCCGGTCGCTGTCCGCCGTCATCGCTGGGCCACCTGCCGGCCGAGGGCGTCCAGCCAGTCGCCCGTGCCCTGCTCGCGCCACTCGGGCTGTTCCTGGCCGTCCAGGAAGGTGCCCTGCTCGGTGAGCACCAGGCGGGTCCCGTCGCCGTCGCGGGCGAACCGCACGGTGGTCAGCGACACGGTCGACAGGACCTCGTCGGTGAACAGGGCCGTGGTGTAGACGATGCGCTCGTCAGGGACGATGTCGTGGTACTGACTCCTCGCGACGAGGCCGACCCCGTCGCCGCCGTGCACGGCCTCGGTGCCGCCGACCCGGAAGTCCAGCGTGTAGCGACCGTCCCCGGCCGCGTACCACTTCGCCTTCGTGTCGCGGTCGGACCAGGCCGCGAAGACCGCGGCGGGCGAAGCGGCGTAGGTCCGCTCCAGCGTGAACGTGCTGTGTTTCACCGAGTGGTCGGTCATGATCCTGACTCCTTCGGCGGATCGTCGAGGACCGCGCCGAGGCGGTCCAGGCGGTGCTCCCACGTCGTGCGCTGGCGTTGCAACCACGCCTCGGCGCTGCGGAGGCCGGACGGATCGATCTGGCAGGTGCGGACCCGCCCCACCTTCTCCGACCGCACCAGCTCGCTGTCCTGCAGCACCCGTAGGTGCTGGACCGTCGCGGCGACGGTCACCCCGAGTTGGGCCGCCAGCTCGCTCACGGTGGCCGGACCGCGGGTCAGGCGCTCGATCACCGCCCGCCGGTTCGCGTCCGCGAGTGCGTGGAACACCCGGTCCGCCGCCTCCGCCTCATACTTAAGCATGCACTTAACTTTAACGCGGGGGCCCGCGCAGTCAAGTAGCGGCTCAAGTGTCTGGTCCGCCCGGTCAGGGGGCCGACTCGGCTCCGTCGCGTCGGGCCGGACACGTCTGCACGTGAGGGCCGGGCTACGCCCTGCGACCTGCCCGTAACCGGTGCAGAGTGGAGGTATGGGCTTCCGGCGCCGCGTTGCGGACCTGTGGCAACCATGGCAGACGGGTCACGCGCTCTTGGCGATACCGCTCGGGCTGATCATTGCGATCACAGTCGTGGACGTGCTGCTCCCGGGCGACATCCATCTGGGGCCGCTGCTGATCGTCGCCCCCGCCGTCACTCCCTGGCTCGCCGGCCCCTGGATGACCGGACTGGTCGGCGCGCTCGCCGTGGCGGCCCAGGCGATCATCGCCGTCGTGCGCGACCCGGACCAACTGTTCTCGACCAACCACCAGGTGCAGATAGCCGCCCTCGCGGTGCTCTCGCTCGTCATCGTGCTCTTCAGCCGCCAGCGCGAGCGCCGCATGCGCCAGCTGGAACAAGTGCGGTCCGTGTCCGAGGCCACGCAACGGGTGGTCCTGCCGCCGTTGCCCCATCGCATGGGCCCGCTGCGGATCGCCTCGGCCTACCGGGCCGCCGATGACGAGGCGCTGATCGGCGGGGATCTGTACGCGGCGACCCGGACCGGGAACGGCGCACGTCTGCTCATCGGCGACGTCCGCGGCAAAGGCATGACCGCCATCAGCGACGCCTCCGTGATCATGGGTTCCTTCCGCGATGCCGCCCACCGGGCCGAGACCCTCGCGGAACTGGCCGCCAGTCTTGAGGAGAGCATGTGCCGGCACCTGACCGAGCACGCCCCGCACTCCGAGGCGGACGAGTTGTACGAGCAGTTCGTCACGGTCCTGATGCTCGACATCCCCGACGAGGATCCTGTGGTCCAGATGCTCAATTGCGGGCACCCCCCGCCCCTGTTGCTGCACGAGCACCACGTGACCGCCCTGTACCCGCGCCATACCGAGCCCCCGCTGGGCATGTGCGATCTGCCGAGGACCGGCCTGGTCGTCGACCCGTTCACCTTCGAGGGCGAGGACACGCTCCTGCTCTACACCGACGGCATCATCGAGGCCCGCTCGTCCGACGGTTCGTTCTACCCGCTCGCCGAGCGCGTCGCCCGATGGACCGACAGCGGTCCCGAGGCACTGCTGCACCACATCCGCGCCGACCTCGTCACCCATGTCGGAGGGCCACTGACCGATGACGCGGCCGCGGTGGCGATCCAACGCTCGCCGCGACTGGTCCATGGTCACCAGCTCAGGAAAACGGCCCACCCCACAGGTCCGCCCGATCACGCCGGCTGAGCGGCGCCACACGGGCACGGAGTTCCTGGTCCGTTCCTCCACGCCGGTCGCTGGTCGTCCCCGGGCTACCGGCCGCCACGCCACCGGCCGTCCCCTTCGGTTCCCCTCGTGCCGGAGGAGGCACGGTGCACGGAGCGGGCCGGCAGTCCCGGAAGACCCGTGGCCCTGCACGAGGCGAGGAGTGCGCGGCGACGTGTGCGCGATGGCGCGGGAATCCCGGCCGGTGCCGGGCGTCGGGCGCCCCCGTGCGCGACCGGTCGGCGACGGAACCTGCGGTCGGTCCTGTGGCCCGACCGTGAAGACATGGTCCCGGACCGCCCCGATACTCGGCTGGGCCCCGACCGACTGCAGGTTCCGGTGCCGGGTCCGGTGGTCCGACGACCCATCGGGGCCGGACGGCGGATGACCGACCCCGAAGGCGGATGATGCGACCCCGACTCAAATCCGATGTGCTGTACGTGCCGACCGCCGACGGTGTCCACGTCTTCGGCGCCGGTGCCGACCTCGCCCTGCACGGCAGGTCCGCCTACCAGTGGCTGGACCGGCTCGCGCCGTACCTCGACGGTTCGGTCGAGCTCGACGACCTGGTGGGGCGGCTGCCCGACGACAAACGTCAGGTCGTGCACGCCCTCGTGGGCCAGTTGCGCGCCGCCGGCTGCCTGGTCGATGCGGGGGAGGATCTGCCGCACCGGCTCACCCGGCGGGAGTTGGAGACGTACGCGTCCGAGATCGCGTTCATCGAGTACCACGGCGACTCCGCGGCGCGGCGGTTCGAGACCTACCGCGACAGCGCGATGGTGGTGCTGGGCGCGGGCCCCGTGTTCGTCTCCCTGGTCTGCTCGGCGCTGCGCTCCGGGGTGCGGCACCTGCGGGCCGTCCGTACGGAGGGGACCGGCACCAACACCGAGCGTCTGGCGGAGCTCACGGCCGAAGCCGCCGTACGCGACCCCGAACAGACGCTTCATCATGTTCCCTATGGAGAGGAGGAGTTGGAGCGTCTCGTCGATCAGGCGGACGCGGTGCTCCACGTCGCGGACGGCACCGGAACCGACCGGGCGATGCGGCTCGACGCGGTGTGCCGGGAGTCGGGCACGCTGCTGGTGCAGGGGCTGGTGGTGGACGACGCCGCGTGGCTGGGGCCGGCCGGGACCGCCTGGCGATCGGCGTGGCGCCGGCTCGGCGCGCGCGGACCGTTCCGGCCGAACGCCTTCCTCACCGGGCCCGCCGCCGCGGTGGTCGCCTCGCACCTGGGGCTCGCGGCGTTCACGGCCCTCACCGGGATCGCCGATCCTGCGGAAGCCGCGGACGGTGCACGGAAGGTGACGCGGATCGATCTGGAGACCCTGCGCACCTCCACGCATACGTTCCTGCCCCACCCGACGGTGGCCCCCGCCCGTCCGGAGACGCGGGAGGAGTTCACGCGGCGCCTCGAACGACTCGGCGCCACGCCGCCGCTGGACGAGGACACCTTCTCCCGGCGCGCGGCCCGTTGCTTCGACCCGTACGTCGGTGTCCTGCGCGCCCTCGACGAGGGGGAGTTCACCCAGGTGCCGCTCCATGTGACCGAGGCGGTGCCGCGCGCGGGCGGCGCCGCGCCTGCCTACGGTGCGGGAACCGGCTTCGCCGAGGCCCGCCGGGACGCCGCGCTGCGCGGACTCGCCTCGTACGCCGCGCATCACGCCGATGACCGCCGCCACGGACCCGGCGGCACCGTGTGGGGGTGGTCCCCGTACGAGCGGCGCGCCGAGGCGGTGCCGGCGAGCCGGGTGTTCGCCACGGACCACGAGGTCGGGGTGGCCGCCCGGCTCTGCTGGGACGATGCGGTGGCGGACGGCCTTGCCCAGCACTGCGTACGGCTGGCGCTGCGCGACGTGGCGCAGGGGCGGGCGCGGCCGCGGCCCGTAGAGCTGGAGCCCGGCTCCCTGTCCCCCGGGGAACGGCGGCTCCTCGACCTGTTGCACGCCTCGCGCGGCTCGGTCGAGGTGGCCGACATCGGCGAGGCTCTGGGCGTACCCGTCCTCGCCTGGTGGCAGGGAGGCCGCCCGGCCGCCGCGACCTGCGGGAACGAGGCGGTCGCCGAGGGGCTCCGCGCCGCCCTGCTCGACCGGCAGTCGGCGATGACGGACGAACCGGCCTACGCACCCGCACGGTGGGACCGGCCCGGCACCCCTGTCCCGTGCGGCGAGCCTGCCCGGCTGCCGCTCCCGGCGGGGCCCGAGCGGATGGCGGAGGCGTTGCGGTCGCGAGGGGCGCGCCCGCTCGTGGTGCCGCTCGACCATGATCCGGCGGTGCACGCGGTGCTGCCCTTCCTCGTGCGCGTCGTCATCGCCGACGGGAGCGGGGAGGACACGGCCGGAGCGGAGCGGCGGGCGGAGGCCCGGGGCCATGCGTAGCGCCGCCGACGGGCTGGGGAGTTCCGTCGGCCTCCGGTTCTGGCGGCGGACCTTCGAGGAGGTCCAGGATCTCTTCGCCGAGGGGCACGGCGAAGAGGGCGGCCCGGACGATCCCCTGCCGGTCAAGACGTATCGCGGGCTGCCCCGCTTCGTGCTCCCCGAGCCGGCACGGCGGATCGGGGACGCCCGCTGGTCCTTCGAGGCCTTCCACGGCGCCCACCGGCAGGACGCCCCCGCCCTCGGCGTCCTGGACGGGCGCGCGCTCTCCGCGCTGCTGTACTGGACGTACGGGGTCGGCCGGATCGAACTCGGTCCGCACGCCGTGTGGCCCTACCACCGGATGGTCGCCTCCGCGCGCTGTTTCCACCCCGTCGAGCTGTACCTGTGGCTGGCGCATCCGGCGGATGACCTGCCCGCCGGGTGCTACCACTACCACCCGGCGCACCACTCCCTGACGCTGCTGCGCGAGGGCGGTGTACCGGACGCGGTGCGCACCGGTTCGGGGGTGCACGCCCAGGCCGGGCTCCTGGTGACCTCCGTCTGGTTCCGCAAGACCGCGTTCCGCTACCGGGACTATGCGTACCGGCTGGGTGCGCAGGAAGCCGGGATGACGGCCGGGAACGCGCTGCTGACCGGTGCCGCGCTCGGGCTCCGCGCGCGGGTGCACCACCGCTTCGACGACACGGTGGTCAACCGTGCACTGGGACTCGACGGGAGGGAGGAGACGGCGTTCGCCGTGATCGATCTGGCCCCGGGCGAGGCGGCGGCGCCGCCACCTGTCGGCTCTCCCCAACAGCCGCTTCCGCCCGGCGGGTTCGCGGACCTTCACCCTGTGCATCTCCAGACCAACCGCACCCCCGACAGCACATGGTCCGGGCTGACCGCGCTCGATCTCGCCGCCCGGCTCGCGGGCCCCGGTGCGCCCGTCGATCCCGACGACTTCCACCTGCCGGTCGGGGCATCGGCCCCGGATGGTGTCCGTGGACTCGCCGGGCCGGAGCCCGGGGCGGGTGGTGTGGACCTGGCAGGTGCGCTGCGTGCCCGGGACTCGGGCGGGCGGATGTTCCTCCCGGCCGCCCGGCCGGTGGCCTTCGAACGACTGGCGTCGGCCCTGCGGTACGCGCTGGAGCCCGTCTCGTCCGACCACACCGGGGCACCGTGCCGCCCGCTCGTCGATGCCTACGTCCTCGTGCTCGGCGCGGACGGGGTCTCCCCCGGGCTGCACCGGTTGAATGCCACGACGGGGCCGCCGACGCTGCTGCGGCTGCCGCCGCGGAACTGGCGCGCCGTGGTCGGCATGCTGTGCGACCGGACTCCGGCGGTGAACGCGGCGAAGGCCGATGCCGTCGTGTTCCTCACCGCCCACCGGCTGGCCGGGGAACGGTGGTTCGGGGCCCGGGGGTACCGGGTCCTGCACCAGGAGGCGGGGATCGTCGCCCAGCGGATCAGCGTGCTCGCGGCCGCGGCCGGGCTGTCCGCACGGATCACCAACGGCTACCACGACGGAATGGTCAGGGACCTGATCGGCCTGGACGCGGCCCATGTGCCGGTCTTCACGCTCATCATGGGCCGCCGCCGGCCCACCGCCCAGTACGAGCCGCAGCTGACCTGGTGAACCGCACCTGCGGTGCCCGGTGGCGCGGCCACAGCCGGCCTACGGCTGGTCCGCGGCCGCGCCCGCAGCCCCGGCTGCGGGCGTTCCTGCGGTCGGACCGTGAAGACACCGCGCACTCGCGGACCGCAGGATGCGGAGCAGCCAGTGACTGGCCAACTTCTCATCCATCCAAGGAGAAAGGGGATCGCGATGCAGAACGAACTCGTCCTCGACCTCGCCGACCTCAGTGCGGACGAGCTGGACATCCTTCCGACCTCGCCGGGCGCGAGCCTGGAGACCGTCAACGTGGGCCACGCCATGGTCGAGATCGGCGCGTCCAACTGCACGTCCACCGGTACCCCGGCGAGCTGCTGTTCCTGCTGCTGCTGCTGAAACCCGCAGCGGCACCGTCGCGTTCGGCGGGCCCCGTGCCCGCCGGACGCGGCATCCCGGCGAACGACGAGGAAGTGACGTTGACCGACGCAGCGACAGCCGCCCGCACCGGCCGGGCCACCAGAACCCTGCGCCCGGCAGGCCCCGCCGGCCGGGCGACGGGCCCCGCGGCCCCCATCGCCGTGGCCGGCACGGGGGTCCTCGCCTCGACGCTCCGCGCCGCCCTGTCCCGTACGCACCGGTTGGTGCCGGAGGCGGACCCCGGCTGTGCGGCGGTCGTCACCGCCGAGGACCGCTGGGTGACCGCGACCGAGCCCCCGCGCCCCGACCTCCCCTGGCTGCCGGTACGGGTCGAGCTCGGCCTGCTCGTGCTCGGCCCGACGACCGTCCCGGGCCGGGCCGGCTGCGCCCGGTGCGCCCGGACCCGCCGGCAGCGGGCGCTCGGCAAGGACAGCCCGCGCGCGGCACTCCTGGACCGGCACGGCGAACGGCTCGCCGACCGTGCGTCGCCGGTCCTCACCACCTGGGCGTGCGAAACGGCCGCCACGCTCGTCGAGAGCGATCTGCGCACCACCACAGGACGGCTGACCGACCACGCCCTGGCCTTCGTGTCGTTGACGACCATGGCCATCGATGTACACCCCTTCCTGCCCGACCCGGCGTGCTCCTGGTGCGGCGGGCTCCCCGAGGACCGGCCGCCCGCGCTCATGGAGCAGCCCCGGCCCAAGCCCGATCCGGACGTCCCGCGCGTGCGCGACCTGCGAGCCGGCTGGGAGGATCTGGTCGCCCGGTACGTCGACGGGCGCACGGGGCTGGTCCGGCAGCTCGATGTGCGGACCGACTACCCGTATCCCATGGTCTCCGCCCCGCTGCACCTGCCGGGCGGGGAGCAGGAGGCCGGGTTCGGCCGCGATCTGGACTATGCGGCGTGCGCCCGCACCGCGCTCGCCGAGGCCCTGGAGCGGCTGGGCGGGGCCCGGCCCGGCGGGCGCCGGACGACGGTACGCGCCGGCTACGCGCAGGTCGCCGACCGGGCACTGTGCCCGCTCGGCCTGGGCCTGTACCCGCCCGAGCGGTACGCCGAACCGGACTTCCCCTATCCGCCCTACGATCCGGACCTGGAGCTCAACTGGGTCTGGGGCCACTCCTTCGCCCGTGACGCTCCCGTCCTCGTGCCGGAGGACTACGCGTACTACCGCACCCGGCACGACAACCCCGCGGCCCGGCCCCTGGCGTACGAGGTGTCCAACGGGTGCGCGCTGGGCGGCTGCCTGGAGGAGGCGGCGCTGCACGGCCTGGTCGAACTCGCCGAGCGGGACGCGTTCCTGCTGACCTGGTACGCCCGCCTTCCGGTGCCGCGGGTCGACCTGCGGACGGTGTCCGACCCCCGCGTCGGTGCGCTCGCCGAGCGCATCCGGCAAGGCAGCGGCCACCGGGTGCTGGCCTTCGCCACCACCCCGGAACACGGCATCCCCACGGCATGGGTGATGGCCGTACGTCCGAGCGGACCGGGCCGGCCCGACGAGCCCGCCGCGGTCTGCGCCGCAGGGGCGCATGTCGACCCCGAATGCGCCCTCAGGAACGGCCTGTTGGAGCTCGCGGCGAACCTGGGGTGGAACCGGGCGGCCTTCCGCGAGGAGCGGGACCGCATCGCGGCGATGGTCGACGAACCGGATCTGGTGCGCGAGATGCGGGACCACGCACTGCTGTACTGCCACCCTGCCGCGTTCGACCGGTTCGCCTTCCTGCTCGGCGACGGAGGTGACGCCGAGAGGGGGGGTCTGCCCGTCGAGGAGGCGTTCGCGCACGCCACCTGCCGGCCGCGCGGTGCGGACATCCGCGACGACCTGGCCGAGGCAGTGGGGCGCTTCACCGACCGGGGCCTGGACGTCGTCGTGGTCGACCAGACCACCGACGAGCACCGGGCGGGCGGCCTGGCCTGCGCGAAGGTGATCGTGCCGGGGCTGCTGCCGATGACGTTCGGGCACCGGATGCGCCGCACCCACGGGCTGCCCCGGCTGCTGCGGCTGCCCTCCGCACTCGGCCATCGGGCAGAGCCGTTGACCGAGGAAGAGATCAATCCGCACCCGCACCCGTTCCCGTGACCTCCCCGCGCCACCCATGTCCCCCGCGTTTCCGCACCTCTCGTGACTGGAGCCGGCCATGACCGAGGACTTCACCACCCCGGACGCCTTCGGCGTACGCATCGGCGGGCTGCCCGCGCCCACGCTGGACGACATGCGCTCGCCGGAGGTGTGGCGCCAGGCCGAGGCCGTACGCGACATGGAACACCAACTGGACCGCCGGGCCTCCCTGTTGTCCGACATCCTCTACGAACAGATCGGACGCGGCGGTTGCGCCAAGCCGCTCCTGGTGGCCGTGCGGCGGGCCGTTCACAACCGCCGTTCCCTCACCGAGCGCCAGTGGAACGACGGCGTCCGGGCGCTGCTGCCCCAGACCGTCGTCGACGAGGTGGAAGCCTGGGCACGGCTGCGGTTCGGCCTTCAGGAGGCGGTGACCCGGCTGGACGAGCTGATCGGTCACCACCTGCGCACCCAGCACGTGCTGCTGCGCAAAGCGGCGTCCGAACCGGGTTTCCAGCACGGACTCGTCCTGAGCAGTCCGGTGCTCCTCGCCGAGGTGCGCAAGTGGCTCGCGCGCCCCGACGAGCGCGCGCCGGAACGCTCGTTGGCGCTGCGGCTCGCCAAGTACCTGGCGCGGGTGAGCATGAAGACCAGCCCGTTCAGCACGTTCACCGCCAGCGGGCTGGGGACGTGGAGCCGCGGTCCGGAAGCCGAGGCGTCCGCCGGTCCTGGGGTGCGCACGGTCGCCGAGCTGAACGTCTGGGTGCTCCAACAGGTCGTACGCGAACTCGGCAGCCGTCCCGAGCTTTCCGGACGCAGGCGGCTGCGCCTCAACCCCAGCGCCGTGCTCACCGATGGCCGCTGGGAGTTCCTGGGGGCGGGCGCCGAGGAGCCGCTGCGCAGCCTGCCCGCGACGGCCGCGGTGCGGGAGTGCGTGGAGGTGGTACGCACGGGCCGGCCGCCGTGCGAGGAAGCGGCCCGGATCGTCGCGGACCGCACCGGGAGCGATCCGGCCACGGCCGCGGCGTACCTGGCGCGCCTGGAGGAGCTGGGTCTGCTGGAGGCCGAGCGGCCCCTCGCCGACCAGTCCCTCGACCATGTCGCCGATGTGCGCTCCTGGCTGTCCGGGGCGACGAGCCCCGAACTCGTCGGGGTGGAAAGGGAACTCGCCGGGATCGCCGGTATCCTGACGGGCTATCCACGCCTGACCGATCCGATGCAGCGGGTACGCGCCACCGGTGCCGTCGAGGAAGCCCTGCAGCGGATCAAGGGCCTGCTCGGCCCGGACCGGATCAGTCTGCCCGCCAAGAACAGCGTCATCGAGAACGCTCTGGTGGCGGCGCCCTGCCCCGGACCGGACCGCCGTGCCTGGGGACCGGTCCTGCGGGACCTGGACGCCCTGCGGCAGTGCTACGCCGTGCTCGACCCCGGTCTGCCCGGTCGGGTCGCGCTCGCCGATCTGTTCGCCGAGCGCGTCGGCCCCGGCGAGGCGGTGCCCTTCCTCACCTTCCACCGGCTGGTCCAGACGTGGCTGCGCGAGGATCCCGCGTTGCCCGCGCTGCTCTCGGTCGCCGTGCACGGCTACCGGACGATGCACCAGCACCGGCTTCCCCGGCTGGGTGAACTGGCCGCGCTGCGGGACGCACTGTGCGAGGTGGTCCGCGCGGTCCCGGCCGATGCGCAGGGCGTCGTCCACATCGCCCCCGAGCGGCTGCTCTCGGTGGTGGAGCGCCGGCCCGCGTGGATGCGGCCGCCGGACTCCGTGGCGTACTACGGCCAGCCGCTCGGCACCGGCTCCGCGCCCGCGTTCGTGGTCAACGCCGTCAACTCCGGGCACGGCCGGGGGCGGGACCGCATCCGGCGGCTCCTCACCCAGGCGGGCTGCGACGCGGTGCGGGACACGGCCGTGGACACCGCTCCCCCGCCCCCGGGCCTCGTCCATGCCGATACCTGCCGCCACTTCGGCAGCAACGTGGGCCTGCGGGCGTCCGCCGTGGCCGAGGAGATCGAGTACCCCGGAGCCCTGAGCGTGCGGCTCCCCGAGCACCGCATCCGCCTGGGCGACCTGCTCGTTCGACACGACCCCGGCCCCGGGCTGCTCACCCTGCGCGCGCGGGGGCGCGAGGGTGAGGTACGGCCCGTCCACCCCAACCTGATCGCGGAGCTGTGGCTGCCGCCCGCGCTGCGCCTGCTGATGCAGACCTTCGGCGCCACGTCCAATCTGCTGATCCCCGGGCGGCGGATGTTCGGCGACCCGTCCCTCGCCGAGGTGCACGAGGTCCTGGCGGAGCCACGGGTGGTCGTGGGCCGTACGACGGTCAGCCGCCGGCAGTGGGTGCTGCCGCCGGACGCCGTGCCGAGGCGCGCGAAGGGCGAGAGCGACCGTTCGCTGCTGTTGCGGCTCGTCGGGTGGCTGGCGGAGCACGGGATGCCGCAGCGGTGTTTCGTGCGCGCCCTGGACCCGCAGTCGGTGGTCAGCGGGGAGGTGTGGCGGGTCAAGTCCCGCAAGCCGCTCTATGTGGACTTCGCCAACCTGCTGCTCGTCGGCGTCTTCGAGCGGCTGCTCGCCGCCGGGGCGGATCAGGTGGTGTTCCTCCAGGAGGCCCTGCCCGGCCCCTCGGAGATGCCGGACCACGACGGCAGCGGGCCCCGGGTGACGGAATTCCTCGTCGAGATCAACGAAGGACGGACACGATGAGCATGACGAACGGACACGGCGACGGCCACGGCGACGGCACCCGTCTGGACCCGGCCACCGCACGGGCTGCGCACTGGGTGTGTGCGCACATCTTCTACGACACCGACCAGGACGCGCTGCTGACGCACTGCGTCGAGCCGGTGGTGACGGAGCTGGAGCAACGCGGGCTGATCCAGCGGTACTTCTTCCTGCGCTACTGGGAGGGCGGCCCGCATGTGCGGCTGCGGCTGCTCCCTTCCCGTGCCCATGACCGCGCCGACGTGGCGGCGGTGGCGGAGCGCCGCCTCGGCGCGTACCTCGCGGAGTCGCCCGCCCCGGACGTCGTGGACCGCTCGCACTTCGCGCAGGTCGCGCAGGGGCTGGCCGGGCTGGAGGGGCGCGCGGGCCACGACGACGTGGTGCGGCCCAACAACACCGCCCAGTTCCTCCCCTACGAACGTGAGCACGCCGACTACGGGCGCGGCCACGCCATCGCCGCCGTGGAGCGGCACTTCTGCGAGTCGAGCCGGCTGGCGCTGTCGGTGGTGTCGGCGGGCACCTCGGTGGAGCAGCGGGCGCTGCTCGCGTTCGACCTGGTGGTGGGGGTGTTCGCGCTGTGCGACGAGGTCCGCGACCGGTGGGCGCGCCACGGTGGTCCGCCGCTGCCGTTCGGGAGCGGCCCCGAGGCGGCCGATGTCGAGCCGCGCTACCGCGCCCAGCGGGAGCAGTTGCACGCGCGGGCCCGGCGGACCTGGGAGCTGGCCGCCGAACCACCCGGAACCGATCAGCGCGGATATTGGCTGGCGTCGGTGCGCCGGCTGCGGGACGAGCTGCACCGCATGGAGGAGACCGGCGAGTTCGCCGCCGACTGGAAGGCCTCCCCGCTGGCGGAACCGCTGGACCTGGAGGCCACCGCCCACCCGGCCACCAGCCTGGTGCTCTTGCGCTGCGCCCACCTGGTGAACAACCGCCTCGGACTGACGCTGTGGCAGGAGAACCAGCTGCGGTTCCTGGTAGGACGGGTGCTGTCCGAGCTGCCCGAGGCCCAGGGCGTCGCATGACCGGGCCCACCGAGGTGTCCTGGCACAGCCTGCACGTCCACCACCACGACGAGGCAGCGGAGCCGGAACTGATCCTGGGGGCCGTCCGCCCGGCGTTCGCCTCGGTGCGGACCTGGGTGCGCAGCGCCTGGTTCGGCCGGCACTGGCGGCGCGGCCCGCATCTGCGCCTCAACTTCTCCACGGACGTGTCGACATGGCGTGATCATGTGCGCCCCATGGTGGTGGACACTGTCACGGCCTACCTGCGATCCCGCCCGTCCACCGTCCGCTTGGACGAGGCCGCGCTCGCACCCGTGCACGAGCGGCTCGCCGAGCTGGAGATGGAGACCGGGCCGCTCCGTCCGTGGGTGGCGGACAACACCGTCGTGGAGCGCCCCTACGACCACCGGCTGGAGGTACTCGGCTCGCTGCGTGCGGGCGAGCTGCTGACGGGGTTCCTCGCCGACACGACCGACCTCACGTTCCGGATGTACGAGCATCTGCGCACCGCCCCCTTGTCCGTGCTGGCCCTGGACCTGATGTGGGCCACGGCGGCCGCGGCGGCGATCCCGTTCGAGGACGGGAGGGCGCCGATCGAGCGGGGGGTCCTGTCACTGCGCTCGCACGCGGACGCCTTCCTGTCCCGGACGAACGATCCGGCAGCCTGCCGCGCCCGCTTCGACGAGCGGTTCCGCCGGCAGGAAGCCGCCCTGGGCACGCGGTTGCGGGCGGTGGAGGCGGCGCTCTCGGTGCCGGAGAGCACGGATGCCGCAGGCCCCGACGCGGCATTCGTGCGCGAGTGGGCCCAGACCGTGCGTCGCCACCAGCGGATCGCCCAGCCGCTGCTCGCCTCGGGCGAGGTGTCGATGGGCGGGGCGGCGCTCGCTCCGCGCATGCCGACGCGGCAGCTCAGCGAGTTCCACCGGCTCCTGATGTCCGACCACGGGCACCTGGATTTCCTCACCGACGACGCGTGGTTCGCATCGTTCCGGCTGGTGATGAACTACCTGTACCTGCACCTCAACCGGCTCGGACTGGCCCCCGTGGACCGCGGCCTCCTGTGCCACCTGGCGGCGCGGACCGTGGAGTCGGCGCACGGCACGTCGGCCGTCGCCAGCTTCGAGCGGTACGTCGCCGCGCCGGGCGGGGGCGACGAGCCCTCCTGGCGGCGGATCGGCGCCGAGTGGGCGGAGGGAACGCACTGAAGCCGCCCCGCCCTACCCCACCTCGGTCTCAGGCACCGCTGAACACCTCGGCGAGCTGGCGGCGCCCCGCGATCCCCAGCTTGCGATAGGCACCGGAGAGGTGGAACTCGACGGTACGAACGGCGACGAAGAGCTGGCCCGCGATGTCGCGGTTGGAGTGTCCGTCCTTGGCGAGGCGGAGGATCTTCCGTTCCTGGGGCGTCAGGCTGTCCAGGAGCGGATGAGCGGGGTCCGGGGCGGCGTGAACGGCGGACACCGGGTGCGCGGAGGGTGCCGCCGCGCTCGCGGAACCGGGTGCGTCCGTGAGCGTCCCGGAGGGTTCCCTGCCCTCCCGGCCCGTCGCCCGGAGCAGCTTCCGGGCTCCCTGGACGCGCAGCACCAACGGCTCCGCGCCGCACGCACGGGCCAGCCGGAGTGCCGAGAGCAACTCGGCGCGGGCCGCTTCCCGGTGCCCGAGCGCGGCCAGCCCGTCACCCAGGTCTGCCTGCGCCAGGGCATGTTGGAGGCGGTCCGGGGACCGGGCCAGCGTCCGGACCGCCTCCCCGAGGATGCCGACGCGCCGCTTCGCGGTCTCGGTGAGGGCCACGGCGTGCAGGGCGTTGCCGATGGCTTCCGGGGTGCCCCAGCGGCGGGCGTCGGCCAGCTCGGCGGCCGCGAGTTCGGCGGCCTCCGCGCGTTCGCCGCGCGCCACGAGGAGCCGAGCGGCACGGGAGCGCCAGGGCAGCACCGCGGGGTTCCGCACGCCCGCTTCCTCCAGGAGACGGCCCGCAGCGAGCAGGTCCTCCAGGGCGTGGGCGGGGTCGTCGCGCTCGTGGACCGCCGCCCGCACTGCCAGGGCGTGGGCGGTGTCCCGCCGCCACGGCAGCGGCTCCCGGTCCAGGCCGCTCTCGGCGAGCAGGGTGCGCGCCGAGTCGGTCGCACCCCTCAGGGCCCGTACCTCGGCCAGGGCCGCCACGGCCGTCACCGCCGAGGGGTGACCGGCGGCCGCGGAGGCCGACAGACGGTCGACCACGGGGGTCAGGGTGGCGTCGGCGGTGTGGAGGTCGCCTCGGGCCCGCAGGACCGTCGCGCGCAGCAACTCGACCTTGACGTGGTCCCAGCGGCCGGGTCCGGCGCCGGCGACCTGGCGTCCCCGTCCGCAGTGCGTCCACGCCTCGGCCACTTCACCGGCCGCCACCAGTACACCGCAGGCCTGCCACAGCAGGGTGGCAGAGCCGGCCGATCCGCACTCCGCACCGCGGGGCAGGCCCTGCCGGGCGTGCCTCACGGCCGCCGCCCGGTCGGCCCCGGCATCGACCGCGTGGACTGCGCGCAGCGCCGCGAGTTCCCGGCCCACGATCCCCCTGTGCGGGGTCTGGAGTGTCAGATTGCCCGGCGGATCGGCCGTCTGCGCCAGCCATAGAGGGCCACGCCTGCAGGTGAACGCCTTGTGCAGGCGCAACCGCAGCTGCCAGGAGCGGTCCCCCGGTGTTCGTCCGAGCCGCGCGGCACCGTCATCGAGCACGGTGACGGCATCTTCGGCCCGGCCGCACTCGGCGAGCACGGCGGCCAGGGCCAGCGCGTATTCGACGACGACGCCGGGGGCGTGGGACTCGCGGCGGGCGGCGTCCAGGAGCCGGATGGCGCGTTCCGGGTCGACGAAGGCGTCCAATTCGGCGAGCTCCCGGCGCAGGGCCGACTTCTCGTGGGGCCCCAGGGGTTCGCGGAGGGCTCTGCGCAGGCAGCTTGCCGCGTCCTGCGGCCTGCCCTCCTGCTCCAACTGGCGTGCGGCCCGCCACAGATGGCGCACCGCCCACTCCTGGCCCACCGGGCCGGCCGCGACCAGGTGGTGGGCGACGGACGTCGTGGCGGCCTGCCGGTCCCGCAGCAGGGCGGCTGCCCTCAGGTGGAGAGCCATGCGGGTACCGGCGGCGATCCGGCCGAGCACCATCGCCGCGAGCAGCGGGTGACGGAAGGTCAGCGGGGTGCGATTGGCGAGCAGGCAGGCGCCGACGAGTTGGTCGACGGCACCGAGCGCCTCATCGATCGTCAAGTGGGCCAGCTCCGCGCTGTCCGCGACCTCGGCACCGCCGCCGAGCACGGAGACCGCCCGCGCCAGGGCCAGGGCGGGCGCACTCAGCGGCGCCAGCCACCGGTCGGCACCGGCCAGGGTGCCCGACACGGCGGTGGCGCGGAGAGCCTCCGCGGTGGGCACGCTGTCGGCGTGCGGCGCCAGCAAGGTGTGCAGGAGGGCGGGATTGCCACCGGTGAGCTCGCCGCACACGGCCGCGGTTCGGGTGTCGAGGCCGACGCGACATCGTTCGGCGGCGACGTCGGGCAGGTCGTCCGTGCGCAGGCCCGGCAGGTCGATGGGCTCGGCGGCGGCGAGAAGTGCGGTGCCGGGCTCGTCCGCGTCCCCGTTCGTGGTGCCGGGAACGGCTCCGGATCCGGCACCGCAGATCCTGGCGGTGAGCACGATCGCCATCGGCGCGGGCGACAGGGTCCGGGACAGGTCCAGCAACCACCGCAGGGACCAGCGATCGACACGGGCCATGTCGTCGACGCACAGGGCCACCGGGGCGTCCCGGACCGTCCGTACCGCTGCCACCAGCCCCCGGAGATCGTCGCCGGGCGTCATGCGGTACCGGGCCTGCACGGGTCTCCCGTCGCCGGCCCATAACTGGGCGATGAGCCGGTTGGCCGCCGCATACGGACGGTCCGTCCCCGTCCCGCGCACCGCGGCGACGCGGAACCCGGCTGCGGACGCTTGCGCTCCGAACACGTCGAGCAGCGTCGTCTTCCCCGCTCCCGGCTCGCCGCGGACGACCGCTACGGCCGGGCCGTGGCCCCTGCGGACCTTGTCGAGCACGGCCCGGAGCCGCTCCGTCTCGCTCCCGCGTCCGATCTCCCCGAGCGTCGCCATGAGCACCTCCCCGATCGCCGGCCGTCGTGCACAGCTCTACGCACCAGGCCGACGATCAGTCCACAGGGCATGGGGCCCGCAAGAAGTACCCAATTGGGTAATCGTCTTGAAAAAGATGCTTTATGGCAGGATGCATCGATGTGCGCAGTTGCCCGAGAGCGACTCGGCGCACCCCGCCAGTGCCTCGTGCGACACCGGCCACCGCGGCCACCATGGCGCCGCTCCACCACACGAGTCGTACGACGCCTCACTCCGCTCCCCCGCAACGCACGCCCCCCCCGAGAGCGCTCTCATACGGCATGAGCATGCGCGGCACACCTTTGGGCCGACAAGGCGTCCACCGCACAGACGGCGTCAATTCGGCCGGTAGCAGCGGCGCGTGCTGGTCCCCGGTGCCGCCCCTCCCGAGCCGGGAGTCACCGGCGCCCGGCCGGCGACCGGCTCGACGGCTGCTCGCGAACGGCCAGGTGCCGGCGCACGGAAGGCTCCTGCGGAAGGCCCGTCCCCTGTCGTCGACAACGGCGTGAGCCCGCCCTGCCCGCCAGGGCAGTCCTGCTCAAGTTCGACGGAAAACGGCTCCAGCTCCGCGGAATCCTGCCGTCCATTCGATCCGCTGCCCGCATTTCGCCATCGCCGCCATCCGGCCGTGGAGGCAGCAAGGCCGTCTACGGTCCGGGCCCGATGAGACTGCCACAAGCGCGAACAGCATCACTCGTCGATCGACGTCCGCAGTCGAGGATCGTCAGGGCCGCGACTACGATGGGCATATCGCCCCATCGAGGGCTTGACCAGGGGCTCGGCCGGGAACCGGACGTGCCACTCGGCAGGTTCTTGTCCCCTGGGGACGGTGCGAACCCAGGTGGACCGCGGCAATGCGTCGCGGCTCCGAGGTCGTCGTAGTGCTCAACGCCCGTCGCGGAGTCCGGCACGGTACCGACTGCAGCCAACCGCCGGCGACCTGCCCGCGCCATCGCGTTGGCGGCGATTCGGAGGGGCACTTAGCGTGAGAGGGACGGCAGTTCTCACACAGGTTTCGGTGTGCGCGCGGCCGGATCGCCCTCGCCGTGGAGGACCGGGATGGAATCTGTCTCCTTCCTGCTCGTGGCCGTGATTCTCACGGCACTGGCCTTCGACTTCACCAACGGGTTCCACGACACCGCCAACTCGATGGCCACCTCCATCGCCACCGGGGCGCTGAGCCCCCGGGTCGCCGTCGCCGTCGCGGGTCTGCTCAATCTGGCCGGAGCATTCCTCTCCACAGAAGTGGCCAAGACGATCTCCGGCGGCATCGTCCAAGACAGCGAAGTGTCCCTGGTGATGATTTTCGCCGGGCTGATCGGGGCGATCCTGTGGAATCTGGTCACCTGGCTGCTCGGGCTGCCCTCCAGCTCGTCCCACGCGCTCTTCGGCGGGCTGATCGGCGCGGTGTGGGTGGGGGCCGGGGGTTCCGCGGTGCGCTTCGGCGCGATCATCGAGAAGATCGTGATCCCGGCGGTGGCCTCGCCGGTGGTGGCCTGCGTGATAGCGCTGCTGGCCACCTACCTCGCTTACATGATCACCCGGAGGACCTCGCGCCGCGCCGTCGGAAAGGGCTTCCGCGTGGGACAGATCGGGTCGGCGTCCTTGGTGGCGCTGGCGCACGGCACCAACGACGCCCAGAAGACGATGGGGGTCATCACCCTGGCGCTCATCTCCAGCGGGCTTCTCAGCCATGGGGCGGGGCCGCCCTGGTGGGTGGTGCTGAGCGCGGGCCTGGCGATCGCCCTGGGCACGTACGCGGGCGGCTGGCGGATCATCCGGACCATGGGCAAGGGACTCACCGATATCCAGGCCCCGCAGGGCTTCGCCGCCGAGACCAGCGCGACCGCGGTGATCCTCGCCTCGTCGCACATGGGCTTCGCGCTGTCGACCACCCAGGTGTGTACGGGCAGCATCCTCGGCGCGGGGCTGGGACGCAGGCTGGCACACGTGCGCTGGGGCATCGCAGGGCGGATCGCGGTGTCCTGGCTGCTGACGCTGCCGGCCGCGGCCGCCGTGGGAGGCGTGGCGGCGTGGGTGGCCGATCGGGGCGCGGCAGGGGTGGCGCTGGTGGCGGGCGTCGCGCTGGCTGCCGCGGCAGCTTTCTACGTGCTCTCGCGCCGCCGTCCGGTGAGTCCGGAGAACGTCAACGAGGTGCCCGAACCCGGCGCGGAGCCCACCGTCAGGTCGGCCGCCTGAGCCGGGCCGGCGGGACGGCCCGGCGCCGAAGTAAGGAGGTACGTGATGGGCATCGATTGGGGCACTCTGGCCGGGGTCTTCGGAGTGAGCCTCGGGATCACCGTGGTGGTCGTCGTGATGTTCTCGCTCGGCCTGGCCGCATGGGCCCGCGCGGGACGCGGAGAGCCCGCCCCCGACGTGCCCCGGGGCCGGCCGCAGAAGGTGGCGGCCGCCACGGCTGTGCTGTGCTTTGCCGCCTGCCTCGCCGTCGCGGCCTACGGGGTCGATCTGATCGTTCCCGCCTGAACCTGCTCCGGCTGAAGGGAGATCGCCGCGCGGTCGTGCCGTAGCTCGAGGAGCACCAGCTCCGACAGTCAGGATGGGCACCGGGCCGTGGTGAGCGCGGAGAGGAAGAGAACATGACCGCCCCCTACAAGACCATCAGCGTCAGTCTGGACGGCAACGTCCTGTCCGCCACCTTCCACGCCCCGCCCATCAACCTCATTGGCCCCGACGTCGTGCGCGACCTGGTCGGACTGCTCGGTGAGGTGTCCCAACCGGAGAGTGCACGCGTGGTGGTCTTCGACAGCGTCGATCCCGACTTCTTCTTCCCGCACGTCGACCTGACCAAAGTGTCCGAATACACCGCTGAAGCCGCGAGGGCCGGGGGTCCGGGCGACGCCTCCCTGGGGATGCTGTTCCGCAAGCTCAGCGAGGTCCCGGCCGTCACGATCGCCAAGCTGCGCGGCCGGGCACGGGGGGCCGGCAGCGAGTTCCTCCTCGCTTGCGATATGCGCTTCGCCTCCCGCGAGAACGCCGTCGTAGGCCAGCCGGAAGTCGGTATCGGCACCCCGCCCGGCGCGGGAGCGATCCAGCACCTCACCCGTCTGCTGGGCCGGGGCCGAGCGCTCGAAGCCGTGCTGACGTCGGCCGACTTCGACGCCGAACTAGCCGAACGCTACGGATGGATCAACCGCGCGGTGCCCGACGCCGAGCTGGACGCGTTCGTAGCCGGTCTTGCCGCGCGCATAGGGAACTTCCCCCGCCATGCACTGATCGCAGCCAAAGCAGCCATCAATGCGCTCACCTTGCCGACTTCGGCCGACGTACGCGCGGATGCCGCCCTGTTCCAACAGCTCGTACGGGGACCGGCCGCGCAGCAACGCCTGGCAGAGCTGTTCGAGCTGGGCCTCCAGACCCGTGGCAGTACCGAACTCGACCTCGGCGAGGCCCTGGGCGGCTTGAAGGCCGTCGACTGATACCGATGACCAGCGCATGGGGTGCCGATGTTCTGGTCCGCCCAACGAAGCGAGAACCCACGGCTGATGGCGACCCGCCGCCTTACCGCGGCACCCCCGTCCTCCGCGGCCCCCGCCACCGTCCCCTGGCGATCGACGGCATCGCCGCCTGAGCGCTCGGGCCACCCAGCATCGGCGTGTGCCCCCATCGGCGGCTGACCGTCACACCTGACGTGGTCGGTCGGCCGAGTAGCGAGCGAGGCCACAAGTCCCGGTCGCGGCGGACGCATTCGCCGATACCGTCCGGCCACAGCAGCACTGACACGATGCCGTAGGGCGGTGGAAACGCTTGGCCGCACCCCCGTGCAACGAGTGCCCTCAGCGACGCCATAAGCACACAGCGCCACCACCGGCATCCCCGGGAGCGCACAGCCCAGCGTGCGCCGTGCACCGCATCGCCGCAATCTGGACACATGACCTATCGGTGCGCGACGAGAGGTGACCCATGAAGTTCGCAGTCATCGGCGGTACCGGTCTGATCGGGTCGCAGGTCGTGAAGAAACTGAACGCCGCCGGGCACGAGGCCGTGCCGCACTCGCCGGCCACAGGTGTCGACGTGATCACCGGCGAGGGTGTGGAGGAAGCGGTGGCCGGAGCGGACTGCATCGTCAATCTGACGAATTCCCCGACCTTCGACGACGCCTCTCCCGCCTTCTTCCAGGCCTCGATGGACAATCTCCTGGCCGCCGGTCACAAGGGCGGGGTGGGGCACTTCGTCATCCTCTCGATCGTCGGCGCGGACCAGGTGCCCGACCTCGCCTATTACCGCGCCAAGGTCTTGCAGGAAGACATCCTCAAGGCCGGTCCGACCCCCTACTCGATCGTCCACGCCACCCAGTTCATGGAGTTCGTCGACGCCTTCATGTCCTGGACCACCGAGGGCGACACCGTCCGCCTGCCCACCACCCCAATCCAGCCCATCGCCGCCCAGGACGTCTCCGACACCGTCGCCGAAGTCGCCGCCGGCACCCCTCTGAACGGATCCCTCGACGTGGGCGGGCCCGACACCTATCCCCTCGACGAACTCGGCCGGATCACCCTGAACGCCCGACCTGACGGCCGCACGGTCGTCACCGACGACACCGCCGGCATGTTCGCCGCCGTCCCCGGCGATGTGCTCACCACCAAGGGCGACGCCCGGATCGCCCCCACCCACTACACCGACTGGCTCACCTGAACCGGCCGCCCACCACTGGAGACCTCGCCATGTCGAACCACGAACAGTCGGCGGGCAGCGCCGCGAGCCAGCCGCGCTCGGAAGCATGGAAGACGGCGTTCACCGTGCTGCAGTCCGCGAAACCGCCGTTCGTTCCGGAGGGGGCGGAGGCGATGACGGCTGTCGTCGAGTTCCCTCCCGGCGATCCCGGCACCCCTCCGCACCGGCACTCGGGACCTGCCTTCGGCTACGTGCTGGAGGGCGAGATGCTCTTCGAACTGGAAGGTGAGCCGGAGCGGGTGATCAAGGCCGGGGAGACATTCTGGGAACCGGGCGGCGATGTCATCCACTACCAGGACGGCAACAACCGCACGGACTCCCCCAGCCGCTTCCTCGTCACCATGATGTGCGCACCGGGTCAGCCCATGCTCACGCTGGTCGACGACGAAGAGCTGGCCCGGCGCCGGCACCTACGAGCTCCCCGCCCGGGCACGTGACCCGCCACTCACAGCCGGGACTGGAGCCTATGGACGATCCCACCCCGTGACTGTCTGAACCGGGACCCACCCAGTGCGAGCCGTTGCTGAATACACCCGCCGAGTTCGTCGGGCGCTGAGAGTCGAAAGGTCACTCATGCCTCAATCCATGCGCGCGCTCGTAGCCGGAAAGGTAGGCGAGCCTGCCGATGTCCTGCGGCTGGAATCCTGGCCTGTTCCCACGCCGGAAGCCGGTCAGGCGTTGATCCGTGTGAAGGCGACTCCGGTACACGCCAGTGATCTGCACGTGCTGCGCGGACGCTACGGTTTCTCCCCCGAGTTTCCCGCTGTCGGGGGTCACATGGAATGCGTGGGCCGTATCGAGGCCCTGGGCCCGGACACCGAGGGACTCAAGGTCGGCCGGCGTGTGGTGGTCGCCGCTGTACCGGCGGTACCCGGGCCCCAGGCGGCCGGAACGTGGCAGGAATACCTTGTTGCCGATACACGAAGGCTCCTGCCGGTCCCCGACCAACTGAGCGACTCCAGCGCCTGTCAGCTCGCCGTCAACCCGTTGACCGCGCTGCTCCTCGTGACGCGCGAACTCGACGTACCGCCGGGTGAATGGTTGTTGCAGACGGCTGCGGGCTCCACCGTCGGCCGGCTCGTCATCCAGCTGTCCAGACATTTGGGTATTCGCACGATCAACGTCGTGCGGCGACGTGGTGCCGTTGAGGAGATCAAAGCCCTTGGTGGTGACGAGGTCATCTGCACCGAGGACGAGGACCTGTTGCAGCGTGTGGCTGAGACAGCAGGACCGGCCGGCGTACGCAAGGCCACCGACTGTGTCGCGGGACCCGTAGGTGCCCAGGTTTCCCAGGCATTGGCTCCGGGAGGAGAACTCGTGGTCTACGGCGCGCTCTCCACCCATCGGCAGACTGATCCGGCAGCGCTGACGATCCCGCTGCAGGCACGCTCGGTCATCTACGAGACCAAAGTGGTCCGTGGCTTCTGGCTGAACCGCTGGTTCGGCACGGCCTCACCTGCCGATGCGCTGCACGCCCTGTCCCAGGTCCGCAGTCTCGTCGCTGAGGACGTACTCAGCATCCCCCAGGGCCGGCCTTTCCCACTGGAACGCTTCACCGAAGCCATCGCGCTCGCCGAAACACCCGCACATGACGCCAAGCCACTCTTCGTCTTCGAAGACGGCCGGGACGAAGCCGACAGGCAGGAAGCGGCCCGCCGCACTCCAGCGCCAGGCGCCCCCATTCCATGACGTCCTCGCCTCATGAGCCTGCAGCCTCATCTGCTGGAGGCGCTTCACGAATACCCGGAGCTTGACTATTCCGCACCGAACCGCACGGTGGGCCGAACCGTCTGGTTCATCGTGCCATCCCTTGATGATTCAGCAGAAGAGGAGTGATGGCGATGCCCATGCCGGCCCACCCGCCGAAAAACCCAGCAAGCCCCTTTTCGTCCTTCAGTGGTCACCATGTGGGTATCCGCGTTCCCGACTACGACGCGGCGAAGGCACACCTTCCATGTGGAACTGCCGGCCGGACCGGTGCCTTCCCCGAACGAGGTCCTCGACGACCTCGGAGTCAGCCTGCAGCACGGCGGCTACCAGCACATGTGCGTCCATGTCGACGATGCCGACGAAGCACGCGCGGAGCTCGCCAGCCGTGGCGTCGACCTTATCGGTGAACCTTTCGAGATCGAGGACATCAGCCGGCGGCTGGCGTTCTTCCGTGATCCGTGGGGCAACATGATCGAACTGTCGCAGAAGCTGCCCGGCGCTGGTTCCTGATCAGCGCCACAACGCCGGCATCCACGCCGACGGCCCGAGCCCCTCTCACCTCGCCGTTTCCGTTGATGTGCGGCCGGTTGGTGGCCAGGAGTGCGACAGTGCCCTCTGATCTGGGGCGATGAACCTCGTCGTGGGGTTCTGTCGGTCCAGGTGGAAGGCACTTTCTACGTGCGGGGAGGGTATCGGTTCGCGGCCCTGGCTTCCTGTCTCCGCCGACGGTCCGGGGGTGGTGGGTCGTCATGCCGGAGGACGGCTGCTGGCTGATCTCGCCGACGTCACCGGACTGACCAGCGTCGCGAACTACTCGACACACTCGTGATCGATGAACGCGGTCAACACGTCCACAGTTGCGTCGGGCTGCTCGTCGGGAATGAAGTGTCCGGCCTCGGGGATGACGACGCCGGTCGCGTTCTCTGCCCACGGGCTGATGGAGGCGGCCATGTCGGGGATCGAGCCATGGGAGCTGGAGATTCCCAGCACCGGGACGGTCAAGTGCCCTCGTTCGAGAGCGTCGTGATTCTTACGCGCTGATTCCGCGGCGTCGCGGTAGTAGGCGAGAGATGCTGAAAGACCTCCCTCGGCCGCGATGGCAGCGGCGTAATGGTCGATCTCGGCGCCGTCGAAGGTGTTCGGGGACAGAGCTTTGACCTTCAAGAACCAGCCGACGTAGTCACGCTCGCGGCCGGTGAGCAGAGTCTCGGGCAGTTCGGACACCAGGTGGAAGGCGAAGTGCCAGGTCTTCCAGGCCCGGTCGGGATCCGTGGGAATGGAGTCCGGGAGGGTGATTCCGGGAATGCCGGCGTCAAGCAGAGCGACACCATGCAGGCGCTCTTCGTACTTCAGGGCCAGCGAGAAGGCGACCCAGGCCCCGATGTCGTGGGCGACGAGCCAGTACTTCGGCACGTTGAGCGCGGTCAGCGCGGCCTGGACGCGCGAAGCGACGGTGTGCGTGTCGTAGCCCCCTTGAGGGCGGTCGGAGTGGCCCTGCCCCGGCAGGTCGATCGCGATCACGTGGAATCGCTCGGCAAGGCCTGGCATCACCTTTCGCCAAGCCCACCAGGTCTGCGGGAATCCGGCGAGCAGGACGACGGTGGGACCGGCCGGCCGGCCGCCTTCCACGGCGTGAAGTCGGATTCCTTGCGCGTCGACCCAGCGGTGCGTGAAACCCGCAAGGTCGTACAGCGGCAACCCGGGGACCGGGTTCTGGCCGCGGGAGCGGTTCGGGGCCATGGCGTCGTCGGTCATGTCGTGAGCCTACTGCATCTTGGACTGGTCAGTTCAAGATAGGATGGGCAGGGCCACAACGGCTGGTCCGAGAACGAGGTGCATGCGTGATGGCCGGGAAGAAGCAGTTCGACGTGGGCATCGCGCTCGACGCGGCGATGGTCCAGTTCTGGCGAGCCGGATACGCCGACACGTCTCTCGACGACCTCTCCAGGACGACCGGATTGAACCGCAGTTCCCTCTACTCCTCGTTCGGCGACAAGGACTCGCTCTACCTGCGCTGCCTGGACCGCTACGCCGCGCGGTACGGAAACAGGTACGACCAGGCGCTGTCACGTGCGTCCGAGGAACCGCTCCAGGCGGTACGGGCGTTCTTCGAGGTCACCCTGCAGCGCATCGCCGACCCTGACGTACCTGATGGATGCCTGATCGCCCAGACCGCGATGGCGGCACCGGTGCTCAGCCCCACCATCGCCGCACGCGCGATCGAAGCTCTGGGGTTTCAACAAGCGCGGCTGCGGACCGCCTTGAACGCCGCGCAGTTGGCCGACGGCGATGCCGACGACTTCGCGGTTCACCTATCGGCGGTCAACCAGTCGCTGGCCGTGATGAGCAGGACCAGGGCGAGCCAGCAGCAGCTCCGCACGGTCATCGACATCAGCATGAGTGCGCTCTCGCACGCCTTGCCTGCCCGGAGCTAGCCTCGCCGTTTCGCCTGGGTACGGCGGCTGTTGGGGCGGAAACCCGATGTTCCGGTGCTCGCCGCCGGGGGCATCGGCGACGGTCGCACACGCGCAGCGGCCCTCACCGCCGGTGCGGACGGCGCCTGGTTGGGCACGGCGTTTCTCGCCACGCCCGAAACGGTCGAGTTGCACGATGCCCACAAGCGCCTGATCGTCGAGAGTGACGGCAGCGACCGTATGGACACGAACCTACGACATCGTCTCAGGGCTCCCATGGCCGGAGACCATCGGCGAACGCGTCCGCCGCAATCGATTCACCGACGAGTGGTCAGAGCGTGGGGCAACGCTGCGGGACCGTACAGCGGAAGGCGCCCCCTCGGAGGCCTCCCATCCCGTCGACGCCCCACCCGACCCCGACACGAGCTCGGTCCTCTCCGGCCAGTCGGCGTTCTTCGTCGATGCCGTCCGCCCCGCTGCGGACGTGATCCGGACAATCAGTGACGACGCCGAGGCAATCCTCGCCTCACGGCCTCGATCGCTGCTGCGCCGACGTTTCCGGGCGCGCTGTCCCGGCTGCCGGCGTTGAGCATGTTCCGCGCTCGGCGTTCGACCAGAATCGGGATGGAGGTTCGGATCCTGGCCTTGGTACCTGGCCGCCGCCGACGACGAGATGGTCCCCCGCCCGCACAGCGCGCCATGTCCGCGCGAGCCTGCTCGACCACCATCGAGGCCGGGGGCAGCCACGCCCTCTACGTGACACAGCCGGCCGCCGTGGCGAACCTCATCAAACAGGCGCCTCCGCGGTGGTCCCGCCGTAGGCTGCCTGGTGGCTGCGACACGATCCCGTCATAGCTTCGGTGAAGCGCGGTCGAAAACCACCGGCCGTACGCCCTTTACGGTCGCCGGTGACACGGGAAGGAATACCGTCCTGAAGCGCCGTCAGGGCGCGGGGCGCCTCAGCCGGCGGCCCAGGAGGACGGCTCCTGCCCCCGCGATCAACGAGGCGGCGGCGATGCCGGTGAGTGCGGTCCCGGCCCGGGCGGCAGGGGTGGATCCGGTGGCGGGCAGCTCGGGTCGGGCGGACTCGGCTGCCGTGGCGGCTTGGAGGACGAGGTCGGTGACCGCTTCAGGGTGGGCGATCATGGCCACATGAGAGGAGTCGATCTCCACCGTGCGGGAACCCGCGCGCTTCGCCTCGAAGCGTTCCTGGTCAGGGTTGATGGTCCTGTCCTGCTTCGCGACGAGGAACCACGACGGGATGTGTTTCCAGGCCGCCACCTTGGCCTTCTCCGAGAACGCGGTCGTTGCCACGGGCCGTTGGGTCACCGCCATGACCCTCGTCGTGCTCTCCGGCAGGTCGGCGGCGAAGACCGGCCGGAGCCGGTCGGGCTTGAGGTAGAGGTCGGTCCCGCCGACGCCGCCGCCGGCCCGGTAGGGAACGGACTTCGTGGCGGTCCCGAGTTCGCTGGGGAACCTGGCGGACAGGGACATCCCGCTCTCGCCCACGTCGGGCATCAGCGCCGATACGTACACCAGGGACTTCACCCGGCTGTTGCCCGCGGCGGCCGAGCTGATCAGGGCGCCGCCGTAAGAGTGCCCCACCAGTACGAGGGGTCCCTTGATGCTGTCCAGCACGGAAGCGATGTAGGTGGAGTCGCTGTACAGCCCGCGCAGCGGGTTGGCGGGGGCGATGACGGAGTAGCCGCGGCGTTCGAGCCGCTCGACCACCCCGTTCCAGCTGGAGGCGTCCGCGAACGCCCCGTGCACCAGCACGACGGTGGGTTTGGCGGTGGTCGTGGCCGTGCCTCCGTCCGCGGCGGCAGGAGCTGCCACGGTCGCGCACAGGGCCATGGCACACCCGGCCACGATGACGGGCGTACGGCGTATTCGGCGCCGTGAGCCGGGGACCGGAAATGCCGCCATGTCCATCTCCCCTTCTTTGTGAGAGCTATGGCACCTGAGTGTTCACCCATCCGCACCAGCAGGCGCGGCCACGCACCCCAACCGGGTCACACGGCGAGCCATGAGAGTGAATGCCGGGAGTCAACGGTTTCCAACGTCCATCCGCGGCGTGGGCTGCCGCTCCCGGTATCCGCCGTCGACGACACGGATTCGTCGACGGACCGGGCCGGAGAGGGATCTACGAACTGCTGCGTGCGGACGGCTGCACCGTGAGGGTGGTCCCGACAGCAACTAACTGGGGGCAGCATCTCGGCACCCGGCCCACGCCGCACGTGAAACCGCTCCTCGAGATGGTGGACGCCGAGGAGCCGCTCGGCACATTGATCTCGGCAGCTGACCTCGTGCTTCCGCACAGCCGGCCGTCCTGAGTGGGTGTGGTGCGGGCCCACGGCCGCCGCGTGTCGCAACAATGACAAGCTGTTGCGACCGTAAGTTGAGGCGCATCCCTGCACCTCGGGGATGTCCCGACCAGGCGTGTCCGAGTGCTCCTTCGCCCGCCTGGCGATGCCAGGCGACGTCCCTGTACCGGACTCCGGACAGGGGCGTCGCCGTGCAGTAGGGCAAAAGCGCCCACCCGGTCAGCGGTGTTGTCCAACGGGACCAGGTCACGATCGGCGCGGCCCGTCACCGGCCAGGGCCGCACATGCCGCGAAACACAACACCGCAGTGACTTTTGCGCGTCCCCTTCGCCTGGTTCCTCCGCGCCAGGACGCCGACGGTCGGTGTTCCCCGGAAATCAGTGGGAGGGCTCGGGCCCGGGCGATCCACCATGCGGCGCTTCCCGCCCCCGCGGTATCGGACAGCACGCGAGCGGCACCGCCGTATTTCTCTCGTGCGCTGTTAAATTCGCGAAGAATGCCTGGCGGCGGGCGTCCATACCGAAGACCGGCTCTGTATTCGGCCGACGGCCGAATCCGGGAACTCCGGGTTATCGCCGACGGGGGCCATCGGAACGACGACGCGAGTGCGCGACGAAGGGACATGCTGTGCCGACTGTCCGTCAAGCCACTATCGATCTGCTCAGGCAGCACGGGCTCAACACATGGTTCGGTAATCCCGGCTCCACCGAATTGACCCTGCTGGACGAATTCCCCAGCGACTTCCGCTATCTCCTGGGGCTGCAGGAAATGGTGCCGGTTGGCATGGCCGACGGCTTCGCGCAGGTCACCGGACGTCCCGCCCTGGTCAACGTGCACACGGCGCCCGGCCTCGGCAACGCCGTCGGCTCCCTGTACAACGCCTACCTGAACAAGACACCGCTCATCGTCACCGCGGGCAACCAACGTCGTGCCATGCAGAATCAAAAGACCCTCCTGACCAACGAGGACGCCGTCCTGGTCCCGCGTCCGTTCGTCAAATGGTCCGCCGAGCCGGCCATCGCGAGCGAGGTACCCGCGGTCCTCGCCCGCGCCATCCATATCGCGATGTCCCCGCCCACCGGACCGGTCTTCGTCTCCCTGCCGATGGACGACATGGCCCACGAACTCAACGACGCCCAGATTGCGGAGATCGAGGCGATCCGGGACCGTGAGGTCACCCACGCCGGAGGTTTCCGCAAGGACCTGGCGAAGAAGATCGCCGGTCGGCTCTCCACCGCCAAGTCACCCGCCTTCGTCGTCCACGGCGACCTGGAGCACGCCGGAGCCGGGGACCTCGTCGTGAAGCTGGCCGAGCGCAGCAAGGCCGCCGTGTGGACGTCGCCGCTCCCGGGGCTGTCCGGGTTCCCGGAGAACCACCCTCTGTACCAGGGCCTGCTCCCGCCCGGCGCCGGCTGGATCTCCGAAGAGCTGAAGGGCCACGACCTCGTCGTGGTCCTCGGCGGCCCGGCCTTCCGCTACTACCCCTACATCCCCGGCCCGTATCTGCCCGAGGGCACCTCCCTCATCCACATCACGAGCGACCCGGACGAAGCCGCCCGCGCACCCATCGGTGACGCCTACGTGGCGGACGTCCGGGCCGCGGTGGAGGCGCTGCTGGGCGAGACTTCCGAATCGTCGCGCACGGCCCCCCAGGCCCGGCCCGACGTGGCGCGCCCAAAACGGGCCGAGGCCCCGATGCAGGCCGCGGACCTGTGGACGGCCGTCGGCCACGCCGCCCCGGCGGACGCCCTGTTCGTGAGCGAGGCTGGTTCCAACGAGGTCCCGATCACGGAATACGTACGGCCCGGGGCCGCCCTCTCCCACATGTCCGCTGTCGGCGCGGGCCTCGGATTCGGGCTGCCCGCCGCTGTCGGTGCCCAACTCGGCGCCCCGGACCGTCCGGTGATCGCCCTCATGGGCGACGGGTCGATGCACTACGCGATCACGTCCCTGTGGACCGCGGCCCGCTACAAGATCCCACTGACGATCGTCGTCTCCTCCAACGACGAATACGGCGTCCTCAAGCAGTTCGCCGACATCGAGAGCGCCATGGGCATCCCCGGACTCGACCTGCCCGAGCTGAACATCGCGGCCACCGCCGCGAGTTACGGCATCGACGCGCACGAAGCCAACGACACCGACCAGGTCGCCGAGATGCTCCGCGCCGGAGTCGCCGACCGGGAACGCCCGACCCTCATCAACGTCCGGACGAACAAGGTCAAGAAGGTCGCCCCCCGCCTGACCTGAGCCCGCCCCGACGCGGCAGAGACGGAGGGCAACGGGCCGACCTGAGGTGCCTGGCAGCGCCGGGCGGGAGCGGAGCTGTTGACCAGCCCATCGTGTGACGCCCGGATCCGAGTCTTCTTGCTGAGGACGCGCTGCGGCGGAGGACGACCTGCCGGACCAGGCACTCCCGGCAGTGCCCCAGGACGGCCGGCTGGTCGTACTGGCCCTCAACGCCCGCCTCGGCCACCGAGTCCTCGCCTCCGGCCCCTGCGGCAGACCAGTCCGACACCGTCCGCCGTGGGGCCGTCGCTTCCGCCCGGGTGTCGGGGCGGGGCGGCAGGGGCAAGGTCGCCGGCAGGCGATCGGCGCTCGTGGTGACCGGCGTACCCGAGTCGACGCCTCCCCCGCCAGCCAGGGAAGCGGAGCGGGACTGTGCCCTGCGGGCGCAGCACGCACCAAGCCAGGACCACTCCCCCACGCGGCCACCTGACGGGCGGGGCATTCGGGGCCCCGGGCGAAGGGCATGGCGCCGCCTACTCACACCGCCGTATCACCGCGAGCGCCGCGCCCGGGGCCCGCTCCTGGCTCCGGTAGTCCTTCGGTGAGACTCCATATGTGTGGCGGAAGGCACGACTGAAGTCAGCGGCACGAGGAAAGCCCCACCGAACGGCGATGGCCTGGATGGGAGTGGAGCACAGCGCCGGATCGGTGAGGTCGCGGCGGGCGGCATCCAGGCGCCGATTACGGATCCAGGCGGCGACTGTCTCCTCTTCATCTTGGAAGAGGCGATGCAGGTAGCTCGTAGAGATGTGGTGCTCGGAAGCGACGGTGGCCGGGGTGAGCTGTGGGTCATGCAGATGCTCCTGCATGAAATTTTTGATGCGCAAGATGAGGGCCCGCCGACGTGTGTCGGCAGGCAGGGAGTTGCCGGTTTCCAGCGTGTGGGCGAAGAGCGCGGCCACCAAGTCGGACAGCACCGTTCCCAGACGCGGACCGTCGGAAGGCTGGTACGGGGTTGTATCCGTGATCAGTTGGGTGAGGAACTGGGCCAACAGCGCTCCCACCCCGTCCCGGGTCGATACTTGTCGTGGGACCGTGCTGCTCGTCATGACGCGTGGCAGCGGCAGCATCGTCTTGGGGACCTCAAGCCCGACGATCGTGACCGGATCCTTGCCGGTATGGATCTCCCACGGCATCGAAGAGTCGTTTATGTGCAGGTCGGACGGATGGTAGACGGTCTCGTGGTCGTCCCAGCTGCACCCCCCGGTTCCGTCCACGACGAAGGAGAGGTGGTACTGCTCCGGGTCGGACTGCCGGATCAGCTTCGGCGTGCGTTGGATCACCAGTTGCTCGAAGGTAGCCGGCCACATGGTCACGGCCCCGAGGTCCAACACGCGCTGGGAAGCCCGGAAGTCGAGTGCGTGGTCGCTGCTCAGGCGCACCGGAGCATGCGTCTGTCTCAGACGCTCAGCCCAGTGGGCCAACCGGTCCCTCGCCGGCACGTCCTCATCGCGAAAAACCGACTCGTTCAGCACCTGCACGCTCCCTGGTCTCACGCGTTCATGAGGAGATTCGACGGGGCGTCAATAGACGTCAAGGGACGCCAAGGTGCCCCGGCCACCGGGAAGGCAGCACTGCCGGAGGATATGACGATCACATCGCCAGAGGGCAAGTGAGAGCCCCTCCAGCAGGTGGAATCCGGCCGCAGGGAGTTATACGGGGCCGAAATTTGTCGACCTAGGGGATGCCCGCAAACTCCCGCCGTCCGCCCGGGGGGGGCGGGGCTCGCGGCGTCTGGCGCACTGCACTCTCCCCCACGCCTCAAGGGCGCGGGAGGGGCCCTCGCCGCTCGCTCCGGCTCGGCTCCTCATGCAGCCGATGGATGCCGCGCGCGCTCGCCGCAGGACAGGCCCTGTAGCCGCACTCGCCCACCACTCGGCCCCTTCGCCCGACCCGGCCCGCGCGCCTCACCCTCACCCGCCGTCACCTGGTGACCCCCATGCGCCGACGGCGCCTCGCCATCGAGTGCCCTGATGCCCGGATGACCCGCCCCTGCCGACGACGACCCCGCCCAGCTCGGATCGTTCCGGCTCATCGCCCGGCTCGGCGGCGGCATGGCTGCCGCCTATCCGGGCCCCTCGACGGGCCGGCGCACGGCCGAGCTCAAGGCCCCGCACGAGCCGATCAGCGGGACAGGCGACCCACACTTGACAACATGTTGCTTACATAGCAGCATATTGTCATATCGGATATCGCTGGAACGACACCCGGAGGACAGGCCATGCCCGAGATCGATCTCTATCGGAACGTCCACATGGGGCAGCGTGCACGCCTCTTCGCCCTTGCCGTCGGGCTTGGCGGCGCGGACATCGCCCAGCGCGGCACCGCCGCCGATCAGGCGGAGCGCTGCCTGGCGATGACGCAGGAGCTGCGCGAGCACGCCGATCATGAAGACACCTTCATTCACCGGCTTCTGCGGGAGCGGGCACCGGAGGCGGCCGATGCGTTGGAGGCGGAGCATGTGCGCCTCGACGCGGCCTTCGTCGCACTGGACGAGCGGGCGCGCGCACTGCCCACGCGCGCGGCCGAAGCCCTCGCGGAGGCCCAGCATGCGCTGTACCTCGCGCTGAACGAGGTGATCAGTGCCTACCTGGCGCACCTGTACGTGGAAGAGACCGTCGCGATGCCGGCGCTGTGGGAGCACGCGAGCGACGAGGAACTGGGAGCTGTGTACGCCGCCTTTCGCGCGTCCCGTACCCAGGAGGAGGCCCTCACCGACCTCCGCAGGATGCTGCCGGCCCTGCCGCCTCCGACGCGCACGGCGATCGTGCACGATGTCGTCCGGGCCGCGGGCGAACAGGCGGGCAGCACGCTTGCCGCCGTCACCACCACTCTCGCCCCCGACCAGCGCAGCCGCCTCTACGAGGACCTCGCCGTGCCGGAAGCGTGGGTCCTGCAGGAGTCCGAGCACGCCTGAAGGGCCTCGGCGCTTGACCTTGCAGTTGCTGCAAGGACGACCATGGCGGCATGTTGTCCATCAGCGAATTCAGCGAAATGTGCCATCTGCCGCCGCAGACGCTGCGGTTCTACCACTCCGAGGGTCTGCTCGTCCCGGCCCATGTCGACGAGCAGACCGGCTACCGCGGCTACCGGTTCGAGCAGGTCGAACAGGCCATGCTGATCACCGTCCTGCGCGGCACGGGGATGAGCGTCAAGCTCGTCCGGCGTGCTCTGGCCGAACCGGACGCGACTCCAGCCCTGTTGCAGCAGCACGGCGCAGAGGTGGAGCGCCAGCGGCGGGCTCAGGACGAGGCGATCAGGGACGCGCGTGCCTTCGTCCACTCGTGGCCGGACGTGCGCCGGCGCCGCGTCCCCGAGATGACGGTGGTGTCGAAGCCGGTGCCCGCCACGCCGGACGGACGCACCTCGTACGAATGGGACGAGGGCCATGCAGCCATCACCGCCACCGTTCAGGACGTGGTCAAGACCGTGGAGTCCTGCGGAGCCGCGGTGTCGGGGCTCCCTTGGCAGACGATGGCCAACGAGACCCCGGAGCAGCGAAGGCGGAACCTCACCGGCGAGGAGCCGTCCTTGCTGGTGAAGGTTCCCGTTACGGCGGACGAGGACACTCTCGCGGCTCTGCCCGGCGACGTCGAGGTGCAGCTCTTCGAGGCCCGGGACGAGCTGTCGATATTCATTCCGGGCAAAACCTCGATCGCCAAGCACTGCACCGCACTTTCGCGCCTGGCCCGGCATCCCCTCGACGCCGCTTACGTCGACATCGCCCGCGTGCGCCACGTGCTGCACGACGACGGCGTCGAAAGCGCCGCGCCGATCTGCAATCTCGACGCGGGCGAGGCGGCTGGGTAATGCGAGCTCCCGGTGTGCGTCGTGGGCTCGAACTGCGGGGCGGGGCCGGCGGGTGAGAGCGGAAGCGGGCGCATCAGGACTGCTGCTGTGCTGAGCACCGCCGTGCTCTACGCGGCGCTCAGTGGGCGAGGAGCAACGGTTCAGTCGAGGACCGCGGTGGCTTCGATCTCGACGAGATGGTCCGGGACGTCCAATGCCGCTACGCCGAGCAGCGTGGCCGGCGGGACCGGGGCGACTCCCAGCTTCGCGGCTGCACGGGAGATCCCCTCCAGGAGCAGGGGCATCTTGTCGGGGGTCCAGTCGACGACGTAAAGGGTCAGTTTCGCCACGTCACCGAACGAACCACCGGCCTCGGCCAGGGCGGTGGCGATATTGAGGTAACACTGCTCGACCTGCGCGGCGAGGTCACCTTCGCCGACCGTGACCCCGTCGGCGTCCCAGGCCACCTGTCCGGCGATGAACGCCAGCTTCGACCCGGTGGCGATCGACACCTGACGGTAGGCGTCGATCGTGGGCAGTCCGTTGGGGTTCATCAGGGTGACGGCCATGTGCCTGCCTCCATGTCGTGAGAGACGTACGCGGTCTCCTGTGGTTACTCAAGCACCGTAGGAGAGTGGCCGCTGACATGGAAGAACGCACTTTTCGGTAACCGGGGAACCTGAGGGTGACCGACCAGCGCAACGAGATCGACGGCATCAGCCACAAGATGCTCACCCAGAACCTGCGCATGCTGGGACGCAATGGCCTGGTCGACCGGTGGGTGCACCCCACGGTGCCGCCGCGGGTCGAATACACCCTCACGGATCCGGGCCGCGCGCTGCGGGCGACGGTGGACGGAATGTGCGACGGGAGCCACCGGTACCTCGGTCACATCGAACCGCCCGCCGCCGCTTCGGCGCCTGACGACCGGCGAGTTCGGAAGCCCGTCTGCCGGGCCCGAGTCGGATGTGGTCGTGGAACTGGCCTCGGGCGGGGTGGGTCAGAACGCCCACCGCGTATGGGAGTAGACCCCGTCGTTCCGGCCGAAGCCGTACGCCGTGGCCGGGGCCACCGCGAACACCACCGCGTCCCCCCTGCGAAAGGCGTCCCCGATCCCGTGGAAGGTGCCCTCGGGTGAGGTGATGTGCGGCCCGTACTTCGCCTCGTACGCCGCGATCACCTCCTCCAGCAGCGCCGGATCGGTCACCGGCACCGCCTCGCCCTCCACGACGAGGTCGAGCCCTTCACTGAGCGAGTTCCTCCCGGTGGTCAGCGCGCAGCGCCCGCGATGGGCAAGGTTTCTCGCCTTCTGCTCCCCCGCGCCCGTGGAGAAGTACAGCACCCCGTTGTGCCAGGCGGCGATCACGGGAGTGACGTGCAGCCGGCCGTCGGGCCGCACCGTGGACACCCAGAAGATCTCGGCGGCTTCCAGGTGGCGCTGGGCCTCGGACCACTCGGTGGCCGTGACGTCCTCCGAACCCGGGCGGGGATTGAGCGCGGAGCTGTAGCGAGGGTCGAGTTCGGTCGTGGGCTGCCGGGCGGGGCCTTGTGTCGGCATGGCGGTTTTCCTTCCGTTCCGATCGCTTCCTCCCCGTAACGAGCGGCCGGTCGCGCAGAAGCCGTCGTCGGGGCCATTCGGGTACCTGCTCCATCGGACGGGGAGCGGGCCGTAGTCGCCTACGGCGTCGGTGAACGGGGAGCCCGGCGCGTCGTCGTGCGGCGCGGCGTCGTGCGGCGCGGCGTCGAGCACCAGCGCGACGGAGGGGGCCACGGCCCACCGCGTGCGAACTCGCTAACCGTAGGCCTTCAAGGCGTGACGCAGCCTCTCGTCCGGGTCGCGTACGAACAGCGCGCGCAGTTCGCTCATGGGGTCGCAGATGTGGACGTGAGCGTCGTCGTCTTCATCAGGGCCGTAGGCATCATCTTCATCAGGGCCGTAGGCCGCATCGGAGTCGTCGCCGTACGCGTCCTCGTCGTCCGCGTCCTCGTCCTTCGAGTCGGGTGTGGGGCCCGCCACCGTCGGGAAGTCGCCCGCGCGAGGTTCGGCGGGAGGCTGCGGGTACCACCTCCAGGCGGCGCCGCACCGCCTGACCTGGACCTCCCCGAAGTACCAGGCCGCGCCCACCAGGAACGGGGCGTCCTGCTCGGCCGAGATCTCCTCGTAGGTGCGGAACGAGCTGCGCACCAGGGCTTCGAGCCGGTCGAGGCTCTGGGGGGAGAAGTCCCACGCGGCCGTTCCTCCGCCTGCTTGATCGGCCCACGCGGGGAAGTTCTCACGACGTTCGGCCAGCCAGGTGTGCAGGCGGTGGTTGTCCTCCCAGTCCGGGCCCCGCAGGTCGTCCGTCTCCTCCAGTTCGTTCCGTTCCGCTGCCGTGAGGGGTGGGAGCGACGGTGTCTCCAGGTGTTCCGGGCTGGCCAGCTGCCACAGGGCGGTGGGCCAGGTCGGTGCTCCCCAGACGTAGTCGCCCTCCGGGGCGCGGTCCGGGAAGCGGTCCACCACGTCGCGCAGGCTCTCGCCGGCCACGACATCGCGCAGCATGACGGGGAGGAGTTCGGCGTGACCGTCGTAGCGGAGTCGCTGGTTGACGAAGACGGCGCCGGCCCAGTAGCAGTCCTCCGCGTGCCAGGTGCCGGGCGGGGCATCGGGGTTGATGGCGCGGTACTGCCACTGGGCGCCTTTGCCTTCGACGATGCACTTGCCCACGTACCAGGCGGCCATGACCCAGAAAGGTTCGTCGCTGGCCGCTTGGTAGTCCTCGACCGTCGGGAAGTTCTTGCGCAGCAACGCCTCCAGCCGGTCCAGGGACGTGCGGGTGAAGTTCCAGCACTGGCGGCCGCCCGCTTCCTCGGCCCACCAGTCGAGATAGTCGAGCATGCGGGCGTTCTGCCAGCGGTCCGCGGTATGGCCGGCCGTGAGCAGGCACCCGTAGTGCACCCACGGCGTGGGGACCCGCTTCGGCCACCACTCCGGGAGTTCCCGCTGCCGGTCCCTGACCGCCTTGCGCAGCAGGCGTGCGGCGGTGGCGAAGACCTTCCCCGTCTGCTCCTTGACGGCCTGGGCGACGACGAGGAGCGGGACGACCGGTTCGAGGCCGAGGGCAGGGTCCGGGCACACCACGGGCAACCCGTTCGCGCCCGCGCTCTCGTCCCAGTCCCAGCGCCCTCCTGCTTCCTCCAGCAGCGTCTCGCCCAGATAAGCCGCGGCGGACTCGATGAATATCGCGTTGGAGTCGCTGCCGTCGTCGCCCTTGCAGAAGTCGAGCAGATGCTGCTCCAGTTCCGGCAGTTCGCGGGCGCTGTAGTCGTGCTGCCATTCCTCGGAGGTGTACTGGTCGAGGAATCGGTCGAAGATGTCGTGCAGGGACTCGATCCAGAGGTACAGGTTGTGGGCGGCGGAACCCTCCGGGGCATGTCTGCCCGCCATGTAGATGTCGTCCGACTGGTAGGCGTCCGACCTGCATTCATCCATGTGCTTCCCCGTGTGGATATGAGTGAGGACGTCTGGCAGGACATCCGTGAGCAACGACCCTGGTCGCGGCCCGCGGGAGTCGGATGGGGCGTGGCGTCGACCCCAATACGAGGGTGTCGGGCCGGACTTGGGCCCCGGGCGCGGCGAGTGTGCCAGTAGGGCCACCACTCCCCCGGCTTCGCGGGTCTGCCGTCCGGGCGGCGGCGACGGCGACGGCGACAGTCAGCAGGCGCGCTGGTATTCGACCTGGTCGAGGGCGTTGCCGTCGCCGAAGTCGAAGGTGCGCTCGGCACCGGACTCGGTGAAGCCGCATTTGGTGTAGAAGCGGCGGGACCGTGGGGTGTCGCGCAGGGTCCACAGGTGCGCCCGGGCGAATCCGTCGTCGTGCAGGCGGCGCAGCGTCTCGGTCATCAAGGTGCCGGCGATGCCGCTGCCCCAGCCGTCGGGATGGCCGTAGAAGGTGGGGATCTCCGCGAGGCCCGGCCGGGTCGGCGAGGGGAGGAAGACGGACAGTGCCAGGGGGCGGCCGTCGAGTGCGGCCAGCAGGATCGTGCCCGGCCCTTCCGTGATCCGCGCATGCCATCGCGTACGCCTGCTCCGCACGCCGCGCGCCGCGAAGTCCGGGGCGAAGAAGGGGGCATAGGCCGCCTCCCAGGCCGCGGCGTGGATCTCACCGAGAACGTCCCCGTCGTCCGGGCCTGCGCATCGCACCTCGATCATCCGGTCACCCTAGGGCAGCGGCTTCCGGGCCGCCGCGAATTCCGCACAGCCGTGGAGCGCGACGGCCGTGAGGGAGAGGGCATGCGGAAGGCGCTGTCCGGAGGTGCGATGGCGGCGTGCGGGTGCGGCGAGGGCCGGGGCGGCCCAAGGTCATCACGGCGCTCTCCCACGGCGTCCGGACAGCTCGGCGCTCCCACGGCGTCCGGACGGCGTCCGGACGGCGTTCCGACGGCGTTCCGACGGCATCTCCCTGACGCTTCTCCGGGCCGGTGGTCCGCTGTGCTGCCACCGCCCTCGTCCGACGTCGCTGTTCAGGGTCTTGTCGCAGGCTTTGATGCCTGGTCTCCTGTTCCCCGGCGATCCGTGAGGGGTTCGCCGCCCGGTGGCGCACGTATCCCGCACGGGCACGAGACCGAGGGTGGAGCGGCGTGGAATCAGTGGCGGGGCAGGACGTACGGGGCGCTCTGCCCGAGGGGCTCGGTGCGGCCATCCGCGAGACCGCCGAGGAGATCGCCGCGCTGCTGCGCGGGGGCGCCGACATGGGGCTGGCGGTGCCAGGGTCGGAGTGGACCGTCGGGGAGGCGGCGGCGCATCTGGCGCAGGCCAACGAACTGATGGCCGACCTCGCGGCGGGCCGTACACGCAGCTACGGGGACGGCACACCGCAGAGTCTGGCGGCGGCCAACGCGCAGGCGCTCTCCGAGTTCGACGAGCGGCGGGCCGAGCCGCTGGCCGCGATGATCGTGGCGCAGGCCGATGCCTATCTCCGGGCACGGGGCGAGGGCGCGGCGGAAGGAACCGTCGTCACCCCGCTGGGCCCGATGGGGCCGGACGTACTGGGGTCGTACCTGCTCACCCACATGCTGGGCCACGGTTACGATCTCGCCCGCGCCCTGGGCCGGCCGCACATGATCGACCGGGCCCGGGTCGAGCTGACGCTGCCGTTCCTGATCACGGCCATGCCGCGGGTGACCGACTCCACCCGCACCGCCGCGTTGACCGCCCGCTACACGATCCGCTTGTGGGGTGGTGCCCGCTTCGGTGTGACGGTGCGAGGCGGCACGGTGTCCGTGGACCCGCAGCCACCGAACCGCCCGGATTGCACCATCCTCGTCGAGCCCGTCACCTTCCTCCTGATGGCACTCGGCCGCCGCGGCCAGTGGAGCGCCCTGGCCCAGGGCCGGATCCTCGTCCGGGGCCGCAAGCCGTGGCTCGCTCCCCGCTTTCCGGCGCTCTTCAAGGCGCCCTGACGGAAGTGGGGAGCGCGCGGCTGCCGGGCATCGTCCGGTGCCTCTGCCACAGGTCCTCGTCCCCTACCGCCACCGCATGCCCTCGTCCCGTAGCGCCGCTGGAGATCCCTGTCCGGTACCGCTGACGGCGTGCGTCCAGCGGCGGCCCCTGCGCCTCGACGCGGCGCGGTGGAGCCCGCCCGGGGCACCTGCGTCACATGGCGAGGACGGCCAGGTCCAACAGCTCCAGGCGAGGAGCGGCGATCACCTCGTACTCGGTGATCTTCCCGTCCTCGACCGTGAAGGTGAGGGCCAGCAGCAGCCGTCCGTACGGGGCCACCACCGCGCCGACGGCTCCGTTGACGAGTGCCGGTGCGGCGAACTGCGCCCGGCGTCCGAGGACCACGGTCTGCTCGGCCACGGTGTGTGCACCCCGGGCTGTCGTCGCGACGCCCGGCGGCAGGGCCGCAGGGTCGGCCCGGCGTACGACGTCCGGGGCCAGCACGGCGAGGAGGCCGGCCAGGTCGCCGTCGCGTGCGGCGGCGAGGAAGGCCTCGACGACCCGGCGTTGCTCGGCGAGGTCGGCGGGGGGAACCACGGGGGTGCCGCGCACCTTGCGGCGAGCGCGGCTGGCGAGCTTCTTCGTCGTCGCCGGTGAGCGGTCCACGACGGGGGCGATCTGCTCGAACGGCACGGCGAAGCCGTCGTGCAGGACGAAGGCGATCCGCTCGGCGGGCGTGAGGGTGTCCAGGACCACGAGCAGTGCGCGGCCGACCGAGTCGGCCATGACCGCTGCTTCCTCCGGGTCGCTCCGGTCGTCCGCCAGGGCATCGGCCGGGGCGCGGTGGGTCAGCTGCTCCCACGGTTCCTCTCGTCGCGAGGTGCGCGAGCGCAGCATGTCGAGGCACAGGCGGGACACGACCGTGTGCAGCCAGCCGGGCAGGTTCTCGATGGCACCGGCGTCGGTGCGACTCAGCCTCAGCCAGGCTTCCTGAACAGCGTCGTCCGCCTCGCTGAGCGAGCCGAGCAGACGGTAGGCGACCGCCCGCAGGTGGCTTCGGTACGTCTCGAATCGCTGCGCCAGCAGCTCCTGCTCGTCCACGGGTCACCTTTCGCCTTCGGGCTTCGTCACCGTGATGACGCATACAACAGGGCCGACGTGACCGCAGCCTCGCCCAGGCGCGCGGTCGGCCCCGGCATGGTGAGGAGCACCCCCATGAACACTGCCGTACTGCCGGATCTCGGGCAGCCGCTGCTGCAGCGAGCGGATCTCGGTGGCCTTGCCCTGCCCAACCGGGTGGTGATGGCCCCGACCACCCGGGCCCGGGCAACGGGCGAAGGGCTGGTCCCGACCGCCCTGCATGCCGCCCACTACGCCGAGCGGGCCGGGGCCGGGCTGATCATCACCGAGGCGACCTGGGTCAGCAGGGAGGCGATCGGCTTTGTCCACGTGCCCGGCATCTACAGCGAAGAGCAGGTGGCCGCCTGGAGGCGCGTCACCGATGTCGTGCACGCCCTCGGCGGCCGCATCGTGCTGCAGCTCTGGCACACCGGTGCCGCCTCGCATCCCGACCATCTCGGCGGGCGGCGCCCCGCCGGCCCGTCGGCGATCAATCCCCACGTCAGGTCGTTCACCCCCAGCGGGTTCCAGGAGACCGTCACTCCCCGGGCGATGACCACGGCCGACATCGCGGCCACCGTCGCCGACTTCCGTGCCGCCGCGGTGCATGCCCGGCTCGCGGGGTTCGACGGGGTGGAGGTCGGCGCCCTCGGCTCGTTCCTGATCGCGCAGTTCCTCAATCCCCGGCTGAACCGTCGCACCGACGCATACGGCGGCGACCGCATCGGCCGGCGGCGCCTGCTCCTGGAGATCGTCGATGCGGTGGCGGAGCCGTGGGACGAAGGGTGCGTAGGGGTTCGCCTGGGGCCGTACTGGACGGAAGGGCCTCGCTTCCGGGCGGACGAGGAGACACTCGCCGACTACGACTCGCTCGTGACGGAACTCAACGAGCATCCGGTGGCCTACCTGCACCTTCGCGGACGGGACCGCGGCCCGTCGGACCTGGCTCCCGACGTCGGGGCGATCGCCCGCTACCGGCGGCAGTTCCACGGCCCGATGATCGCGAACAACGGTTTCGACCGCGAGTCGGCCAACGCCCTCATCGAGTCGGGCGATGCCGACGCCGTCTCCTTCGCCACGCACTTCATCGCCAACCCCGACCTCGTCACCCGCTTCGCCCTGGGCCGGTCACTGGCGGTCGGAGACCGCGACACCTATTACGCCGGTGGAGCGGACGGCTATGTCGACTACCCGGCCAGCAGTTGGCGGGACGGCGCGAACACGGACACGCCAGGGAGGTAGCGCGGTCAAGCCAGGGGGACGTGGGCCTTGATCCGCTTGCCCACCGGCTCGCGTCGTACGTCGAAGTCCTGGCAGACGGCGAGGACGATCTCCAGGCCGTGCCGGCCGATCCGTTCCGGGTCGGCCGGGCGGGCGTCCGGGAGGGTGGGGTCGCTGTCCCACACCGTGATCACCAAAGCGGCGCCGATGATCTCCAGCTCCACGAGGCACGGTCCGGGCGCGTACTTGCAGGCGTTGGTGACCAGTTCGCTGACGACCAGCTGCCCCGTCCCCAGTACCTGGGAGGACACCGGCAAGCCGTGCTGGGACTGCACCTGTGTGAGGAAATCCCGTGCGAACGCGCGGGCAGCGGCGATGGACGAGGTACTGGCGTCGAAGGCGGCATAGGACGTGAGCGTCGGCTCGGCCCATGGCCGATGTTCTTCCGTGTTCGGCGCTGCCTGGTACATGTATCTCCACCGCTTGCTCCGCGCACGAGCCTGCCACGTGCGCTGACGCCCGTATACCCCGGGATCGCCGTCTCAGTCGTGCCCCGAGAGGCGTGGCCCGAGCCGGAGCCCGGATGATCGAGCCGGAACCCGGATGCTCCGGCTGATGCATAGGCGGCCGGGGCGGGGGTACCCGGTCGCATGATTCGAGCAACGACAGCAGGAGGGAACACCACCATGGGTGCCAGCCTTGCGACCTCCGCGGTCCAGGCCCAGGATCCGGAAGCCGCGGCCCAGGGCTCCGCGGTCGACGTTCGCACGGCGCCGGTCGCGCTGCCGGGAGAGCTGCCGCACATCGAGGACCCGCAGAACATCGCTCCCCGGGACGCCCGTGACCTGACGCAGATGTTCTTCCGCCGGCTGGAGACGCTCGACGAAGGCACGCACGAGTACCAGTACGCGCGCAACACCCTGATCGAGATGAACCTCTCCCTGGTCCGCTACGCGGCCCGGCGCTTCCGCAACCGCGGCGACGACATGGACGACATCATGCAGGTCGGCACCATCGGTCTGATCAAGGCGATCGACCGCTACGACCTGTCCCGCGACGTCGAGTTCACCACCCTCGCCATCCCCTACATCACCGGGGAGATGAAGCGGTTCTTCCGCGACACCACCTGGGACGTGCGGGTGCCGCGCCGCCTTCAGGAACTCCGTGTGGACCTCGCGCGGGCCAACGAGAAGCTGTCCGGCAGGCTCGGCCGGGACCCGAAGGTCGGTGAGCTCGCGGAGGAACTGGGCATCAGCGAGGAGGAGGTCATCGAAGGGCAGGTGGCCGCCAACGGCTACAACGCCTCCTCCATCGACGTCACGATCAGCGACGACGGCAATGAGACCCCGCTCGCCGACCTGATCGGCGAACGCGATCCCGAGATGGACCTCGTCGAGGACCTGCACACCCTCAAGCCCCTCCTGGAACAGCTCGAAGAGCGCGACCGGCACCTCCTCGAACTCCGCTTCGGCCAGGAGATGACCCAGGCCCAGATCGGCAACGAACTGGGCATCTCGCAGATGCACACCTCCCGGCTCCTCAGCCGCGCCCTGGCCCGCCTGCGCGAGGGCATGCTCGACCAGGCGTAAGGCTTCGCGGCTCCGCGGGTCGGCGGATGTGTGAGCGGGCGGATGTGTGGGTGGGTTCCGGCGGGTGTCGGTGCCCACCCACACGTCCGTCGGCCGCCACGTCTGCCGGCCCACGCCTCCGTCGAGCCACTCCCCCGTCCGGCCCTAGGTCTGTCAGTGGTGGCGCTTCCGGTGGGAGCGAGAGTCGCGTCTCTCCGCCACCGCGCGGCAATGCCCAACCCCTCCGAACCAGGCCGGTCGGGGCCTCCGAAACGTCGCGCCGAAACTCCCTCGTCACCGCGCGGTGGTCTCCGCAAGCGGGAGTTACTGCCTGGTCGAGGCTTCGTTGTCGAGGACAGCGCGGGCCTTGCGTTCGACGAGTACGGGAACGAAGTCACGGACCGGCCGGTCTTTGAAGGACGCATGGGCCTCGGTGACGGCTGCCCCGATCTCCTCGGGGGTGCGTGTCGTGGCGTAGGCATCCGTGAGGCGTTCGACAACGGCCTGGATGGCTTCTTCCTCGCGTGTATCCATCGCCATGGTGTGCTCCCCTGACCTGGGACGGGACGTTGTCCGACGCGGTCGTCACCGGAACTCCCGTGCACGACCGCCGTGTTGATCGTTGCACCGGGCGGGTGGCACGTTGCCGGAATCCGGCCACCCTTGGTGTGCCTGGAGAGCGACGCTCATCAAGGTCGGGAGCAGGTCGATGTCCGCGTCGCATTCCAGGCAGATGATCGCCCCGTGCGAGTTCGGCACGAGCCGGAGGGCGGATGAGCCTCTCGGGCCGTTCTCGAAACGGCGGCTCTTCCCTTGCCGTGAGGTGCAGGTCGGCGCTTCGGTCGGAGTGGAAGTGCGCACTCTCCCCCTGACCGAGCGCAAGGCTCGGCCTGTGCCGCAGCCGGGCCGGGCCTCCGCAAGGTCCGGCCGGCGCACAAGTGGTGTCATGGCACGCGAGGCCGCCGTCATGGCTCCCTCATGGGCCGCTCACCATAAGGACACCGGTACGTAAGCAGTTCGCGACCCGGCCCCGGCCATGAAATGTCCGAACCCGGACAGTCCGCCTCTCCGGCCCCGCACTCGGCGCGGGAGAACAGACCCGGCCGTCGGGAACCGGCACGCCAACACAGGCCGGCGAGTCGACTGCCACCAGCGATGCCGTAAGCACTCACCGCCACCGGCATCCCCAGGAGCGCACATGCCGGCGTGTTCCCTCCCGGCGATCCGGGACTACGGGGCGCAGCAGATCGGGACCACCACCGGTGAGAGGCGGACCATGGCGTTGGCGCATGCGCCCGTGAACCACGCACGGCGCGATCGCGTCCGGTGGCGGTCGGCCGCGTATCCACTCGTCGGTGAGCCCGTCACCGACGAGGCCGGGTCGTCAGCGGGCGAGCACCCGGCGGACGGATCGGGCGGTTCCTTGGAATGCAGCTGCGGAGCATGGGCAATTACAATGGACGAACATCCTCACCAGGGGCTTGAACAAGGGCGGAGGCTCTGCCGACCGCCCCGCAGCCCGAGCGCAGCGCGGCCTTCTTCAGCGCCCCGCGCCATTGTCGTGCGCTTCTCGGATTTCCCAGGGAGCAGTCCCATGGCTGGTCGAACCGCCTCAATCATCCTCGAGCCCGAGGCACAGGAGCTCGCCGACGCAACCTCGCAACATCCGTTCCTGTACGAGCTGGACCCGACCGCAGCGCGCAAGGTGCTCGACGACCTCCAGGCCGCGCCGGTCGACAAACTGCCGGTCGACGAAGAGTGGGTTTCGGTTCCGGCGGCGGTGGGCGAGGTGCGGGTACGCATCGTCAAGCCACAGGGCGCCACCGGAACGCTGCCCGTCGTGTTGTACATGCACGGCGGTGGCTGGGTGCTGGGCAATGCGCATACCCACGACCGCCTGGTGCGCGAGTTGGCGGTCGGCACCCGTGCGGCCGTGGCGTTCGTGGAGTACACGCCGTCGCCCGAGGCGCACTACCCTGTGGCCATCGAGCAGGGCTACGCCACCGCTCAGTGGATCGTCCGCGAAGGGGCGTTCAAGGGGCTGGATGCACAGCGCATGGCAGTGGCCGGGGAATCGGTCGGCGGGAACATGACCGCCGCACTCGCCCTCATGGCCAAGGAGCGCGGTGACGTCGAATTCATACAGCAGTCGATGTACTACCCGGTCACGGATGCGGCCATGGACACCGGGTCCTACGACCAGTTCGCCACCGGCTACTACCTGAGCCGCAAGCTGATGGAATGGTTCTGGGACGCCTACACGACCGACCCGGACCAACGCGCGGAGATCACCGCGTCTCCCAACCACGCCACCGTCGAGCAGCTCTCCGGCCTGCCGCCCGCCCTGCTGATCGTCGACGAGGCCGACGTGCTGCGCGACGAGGGCGAGGCGTACGCCGCCAAGCTCCGAGCAGCCGACGTTCCGGTGACCACGGTGCGCTACGACGGCACGGTCCACGACTTCATGATGCTCAATTCACTGAGCCACTCCAAAGCCGCCCGCGGAGCCATCGACCAGGCCACGGCGTTCCTGCGCAACGCCCTTGGCACGGCCCGGTCCTGACTCAGCGTTGGGGCGGGGCCCGAACGGCTCATGCGCCGGCCGCCGCGTGACGGTGTCACGATCACTCTGCTGATCTGGGGTTTTTGCGCTGGTTGGCATGGAAGCGCGCTTTCTTCTGACGATTCCCGCACGTGTTCATGTCGCACCATTTGCGGGTGCGACTCTGGCTGGTGTCGAAGAAGGCGGCTCGGCAGGTTGGTGATGCACACAGGGCCAATTTTCCGTCTCGTTCGCCCGCGATGATGCTGATCGCGTCGGCGGCGATCACGCTGAGGGCATCTTCCACGCAGGAAGCAGAGCTGAGCCGCCATTGCCGCTTTCCCTCGGGCGTCAGGATGGCCGCGGCCCGCCCTTGAGCGCTGCAGTCATTGATGACGTGGACAGCAGATGCGGGGAGAGCGTCCTGGGTCGCGGCCGCTGTCGCGGCGGCGTGGATCGACTCCCTCAGTTCCCGAGCGAGGTCGAGCTGGGCAGGGGTGCAGGAGTCCACGGCGAGGCCGCTCACTGCCAGCCAGTCGATGAGTCGCTGCGGCGTGGGAATGCGCTCCACAGCGTTGCCACGCCGCTCCGACAGAGTCCCCGTGAAGCTGGTCGCCAGCACGCTACCGAGGCGGAAGTCAGGAAATCCAGCACGCATGGAACCACCTTAGAGGGTTGCCGCGTGGCTCGGAGAACTGTTAGAACCGTCTTAGCCGGTTCCACGATGGCCAGGAGGTCTCATGCCCCGTCCGACCAGCGACGTGCAAGCGTTTGAAGCCCATGCAACTGACGCCGACCTCGACGATCTGCGCGCGCGACTGGCCGCGGCGCGGCTACCGGAGGCCGAGACGGTCCGTCGCGCCGCGCCCGACCCCCGCCGATGGGAACAGGGCGTTCCTCTCGCCGACCTCGTCGATGTCGTGAACTACTGGCGCACCGGGTACAAGTGGCGGTCGTTCGAAGAGCGCCTCAACGGCATCGGCCAGTTCCGCACGACCATTGATGATCTGGGAATCCACTTCCTGCACCGCCGATCCACCCGCGCGGATGCCACTCCGCTGATCTTGACCCACGGCTGGCCGGGCAGCATTGCCGAGTTCATCGATGTAGTGGACGAACTGGCAGATCCCAACGATGCGGACGCGCCGGCGTTCCACGTCGTGATCCCGTCGCTACCCGGCTTTGGTTACAGCGACAAGCCGGCCACCACCGGGTGGGGAACCGAAAAGATCGCGGCCGCATGGGTGGAACTGATGGGAAGGCTCGGCTACAGCAAGTTCGCGGCCCACGGCGGCGACTGGGGAGGCAATATCACCACGGTTCTCGGCGGCAGGTTCCCGGCGCACGTTCTCGGCATCCACACCACGTTCGCGGAGGGACCGCCCGGGTTGACAACGGACGGGCTGACAGCGGTCGAGCGCCAGTGGACCGAGGAAACCCACGATTTCTGGCACCACCGCGCGGCGTACGCGAAGCAGCAGGCGACCCGACCGCAGACCATCGGCTACTCGCTCGTCGACTCACCGGTCGGGCTTCTTGCCTGGATCCTTGACAAGTTCGCCGAGTGGACGGATACGGAAGACAGCCCCTTCGAGACGATTTCCAGAGACAGGATTCTCGACGACGTCACCCTGTATTGGCTGACGCGAACCGGCGCATCGTCGGCTCGCATCTACTACGAAAGCCACAACTCACTGGACCCCGAACTTCGGGTCGACGTCCCGACAGCAATCACCATGTATCCCCGCGACATCGAGAAGTATCCGCGCGCCTGGGCGCAGGAACGGTACCGACAGATCGTCCGATGGAGGTCGCCCGAAACCGGGGGACATTTTCCGTCACTGGAGGTTCCCGAGTATTTCGTCAAGGACCTGCAGGAAGGCCTCGCGGCAGTGCTGGCCGCTCATGGGTGAACGCGGCCGGGTGCCGGCACTTGATCACCGCCTACCCTGGGCCCGTCGAACGCGGGCGCATGGGGCGAGTTGGTCATGGAGCGCGTAGCGCGGCGCAAGGTCGTCCAGCCCACGGGGGTGGGCCCGCACCGGGCTGTCTCGCCCCTCTGTGGTCGCCCCAGCAGGTGCAGGAGCGGAGTGTCCCGCAGCGCGCGCCCGCGGTCCGAGCGCTGAGTTGTCGGGCCGGCGTCAGCGGGAGAGTTCGACCCCCCAGGCGACGGCCCGCGCGGCGGCGGCCGCGCGGTTGGGGAGGTCGAGCTTGGCGAGGATGTGCTCGATATGGGTTCCCACGGTGCGCGGCGTGATGTACAGCCGCTCGGCGATCTCCCGGTTGGTGCGGCCGGTGGTCAGTTCGGCCAGCACCTGCAGCTCCCGTGGCGAGAGTCCGCCGCGCGGTCGTACGGCCACGGTGGGGTCGACTGCGGCGATCTCCTTGGGCGGCGGGCCCGAGCGGGGGTCGACGGCCGCGGCGAGGGCCTCGGTGAGCAGGGTGACCACGGCGTGCGCCGGGTCGGGCGTGCGCCGTGGCCGGCGGGTGCTGACGTTCAGCATGCCGACGTACCGGCCGTCGGTGGCGAACAGGCACTGGGCCACGCCGTCCCGGATGCCGAGGGGGGACAGCACCTCCTGGAAGCCGGGGGATGCGGCCAGGAGCTGCCGGGGGACGTCCCTGAGCCAGAGACCGCCGCGGGCCGGGCTGCGGAGCACGGCGAACACCGGGTCGTGGTGGAGGCGGGTCTCGATGTAGGCCGTGGCGTCGTCCGGGTAGCTCCCGGCCAGGGTGGTGTGGCACCGGCGCTGCGGATCCCACCGGGCCAGGGAGGCATGGTCGTACTCCATCACCTCCGACAGCGCCGCCAGGACCGTGCCGATGCCGGTGGCGCCGCTCGTGGCGCTCCTGGCGGCCTCACGGACGTGGACGGCCGCGTCCAGGAGGTCCGTCGTGCTTCGCTGTGCTGCCACTCCCCAAGGATGATCATGCGTCCGGACTACGTCAATCGCGCAGGGTGTCGTGCACGACCTGCCCGTCCACGACGGTGAGGACGACGGGCATCTCCGGGATGTCGTGGGGGTCGGCGGCGAGCAGATCCCCGTCGAGCACACAGAGGTCGGCGACCTTGCCGGGCTCCAGGGAGCCCTTCCAGCCGTCGGCGAAGTCCTGCCAGGCCGCGTCGATCGTGTACGTACGGATCGCCTCGGCCAGGCCGATGCGCTGCTCGGGGCCGCTGACCCGGCCGGCGGCCTTCGACTCGCGCAGCACCATGGTGGCGACGCCCTGGCGCCAGTCCGGGTATGTGACGGGGGCGTCGGACCCGCTCGCGACCCGCACGCCGGCATCGATGGCGTCGCGATAGGGCCACGCGTACGCGGCCCTGCCGGCGCCGACGAACTCCTCCTCCATGTCGGCGACGGTCCACTTGATGGTGGGGTTCATGTTGACGCCGAAGCCGTGCGCGGCCAGCACCTTCATGCTGTGCGCGGTGAGGAAGTCGCCGTGGATGACGTAGTGGCGGGCGTCGGGGCGCGGGTGCTCGGCCATGGCCGCGGCGAAGGCGTCCGTGACGGTGTCGATGGCCCGGTCGCCGGTGACGTGGACGCCCAACTGGTGCCCGGCGGCGTGAGCATGCCGGATCATGACGTCGATCTCGGCGATCCGCTCGGCGTCGGTGGTGCCGCCGACACATAGGGAGCCGCAGCCGCCGCCGACGTACGGCTCGTGCATCCAGGCCGTCTTGTTGGGGACGATGCCGTCGGCGAAGATCTTGACGCCGTGGACCGTGAGGCGGCGCGGAGCGGCGTCGCCGGACCCGCCGGGGGCCGTGCGGGGTGCGAGGGTGGTGAGGGCGCGGGTGAACTCGTCGGCGGTGCTCGCCATTCCGGTGGGCAGAAGCAGGACGCCGACGCGGGCGGTGAGTTCGCCGTCGGCCAGCAGTCGGCGGTAGACGTCGAGCGTTTCCGTGCCGAGCGCGCCGCGCATGATGCTGTCGCCGCCGGGGCCGAGCCCGGGTTCGGTGTAGCTGGTCACGCCGAGCCGGGCCAGCGTGGCGAGGGTGGACCTGATCGCGTCGGTCCTCTCCTGCCGGCTGAGTGGCGGCAGCGCGTTCTGGACGAGGGCCTGGGCGCCCTCGTGGAGCAGCCCGGTCGGCTCCCCGGCTTCGTCCACGACGATGGCCCCGCCGGGCGGCGCGATGGTGTGCCGGTCGATCCCGATGAGCTTCAGTACCGTGGAGTTGACCCAGGTGGCGTGCCCGGAGAAGGAATACAGCACGACGGGGTGGTCCGGACTGACGGCGTCGAGGTCGCACCGCGAGGGCAGCCGCGACGGATCGAAGACGCACTCGTCGAGGTAACCGGTGTCCCAGCCGTGCCCCACGATCCACTGCCCGACCGGAACCCGCCCGACGGCCTCGCTCACCGCCTCGGCCACCTCCGCGAGGGAGGACACCGCCGGATGACCGAGGTCGAGGGCGAGCGGCGGCGTCGTCATGCCGAAGGCGCATCCGTGCAGATGGGAATCGTTGATACCGGGAAGCAGCGTCGCCCCCCGGAGGTCGACGACGCGGGTACCGGGTCCGACGAGCGGCGCGACGTCGTCCCACCCACCGACGGCACTGATGATCCGGCCGGTCACCGCCAGGGCCGAGGCGACGGAGAACTCCGCATCGACCGTGACCACCCGCCCGCCGAAAAGCACCAGATCCGCATACGTGTCCATAGGAGTTCCTCTCAAAAACCGGGTGCACCACGGCCACCCGCGAACGATCTCCCGAGGACTATGACCGCGCCCCCGCCTCCCGCACATCGGTCATCCCACCGATACGCGCTCGTGCCGTGGCGGCCGACGACCCATCGCAGCGCGGGCCGAGCCCCGCCCTGTCTTCGACGGCCGCGCGCGCCTCGTCCACCGGCTCGAGCAGACCGCACAGAGCTCCCACCAGCAGACGAAGCCACTGCCCTGCGCCCGCACCCGCGCCGACCGACTTCTCCACGCCGTCGACGCCGAACGCTCCTGTCGCCACTTTTCGCCGAGCAGCCGGACGCGAACCCCTTGGGTGAGTGCAACCGGGCCGACCGCCCCACCCGACGACCCTGCCCCCACGCCTCTCCGAGCGTGCCCCTAATATCATTTCGCGTTCTCCGACGGACGCTGACGCCCGCGGGGTCGTGCCCCGCCGCCCGACGCCCGACACGACACGACGACTCCACCGCATGGCGAGGGAGTCGAGCATCGAGAAGAGGAACGTTCATGCGCGCCCGGAGCATCGCCACGGCCACCGCAACAGCATTGGCTCTGGTGGCCGCTCGTGACCTTGTCCAGAAGAAGCACGCATTGCTCCGGAACTTCCCGGTGATCGGGCACGCCCGGTACCTGCTGGAGACGATCGGGCCGGAGCTGCGCCAGTACATAGTGACTTCCAACGACGAGGAGCGCCCCTTCAGCCGTGACCAGCGCACCTGGATCTACGCGTCGGCGAAGGGCGAGAACAACTACTTCGGGTTCGGAACCGACAACGACGTCGAGCACATGCAGGGGCACGCGTACCTGAAGCAGCGCACGTTCGCCGGCCCGCTGCCCGACGCGCACGACCCGCAGGCCCCGCTGCCCTCGGCCAAGATCCTGGGCGGGCCGCGCGGGCGGGCCAAGGCATTCCGGCCGGCGAGCGTGGTGAACATCTCGGCGATGAGCTTCGGGTCGCTCTCCGGCGCGGCGATCACGGCGCTCAACGAAGGCGCGGCGCTGGCGGGCACGATGCAGAACACGGGAGAGGGCGGTCTCTCCCCGTACCACCGCAACGGCGGCGACCTCGTCCTGCAAATCGGTACGTCCTACTTCGGCTGCCGCAACGAGGACGGCAGCTTCAACATCGACAAACTCAAGGACGTGGTCGCCGGCGCCCCGGTCAAGGCGATAGAGATCAAGCTCTCCCAGGGCGCCAAGCCAGGGCTGGGCGGGATGCTGCCGGGCGCGAAGGTGACCCAGGAAATCGCCGAGATCCGCGACATCCCGCTCGGCGAGGACTGCGCCTCGCCGTCGCGGCACACCGCGTTCAGCGACGTCGACTCGATGCTCGACTTCGTCGAACTGCTCGCCACCGAGACCGGTCTGCCGGTCGGGATCAAGAGCGCGGTGGGCGAGTTGGAATTCTGGCAGGAGCTGGCCACGCTGATGGCGCGTGGTGACCGTGGTGTCGACTTCGTGACCATCGATGGCGGCGAAGGCGGCACCGGGGCGGCGCCGCTGACCTTCTCCGACTCGGTGTCGCTGCCCTTCCGGATGGGCTTCTCCCGGGTCTACGGCTGCTTCGCCGAGCGGGGGCTGACCGATGACCTGACCTTCATCGGCTCCGGCAAGCTCGGCCTGCCCGAGAACGCCGCGGTCGCCTTCGCACTGGGTGCCGACATGATCAACGTGGCTCGTGAGGCGATGCTGTCGATCGGCTGCATCCAGGCGCAGAAGTGCCACACCGATAAGTGCCCCACCGGCATCGCCACCCAGAACCCGTGGCTGGCCCGCGGCCTCGACCCCACCTCGAAGGCCACCCGGGCCGCTGTCTACCTGCGCACCCTCCGCAAGGAGCTGAGGAAGATCTCGGCGGCCGTCGGCGTCGCCCACCCGGCACTCATCACGGCCACCGACATCGAGATCATGAACGGCGACTACGAGGCCCGTACCCTGGCCGGCGTCTACGGCTACAAGGACGGCTGGGGCGAGCTCGGCACGCACCTCGCCGAGGAGATCACCGCACTGCTCACCACCGAGCAGTCCTCCGACCAGTAGCCGACCGCCTGACGCGCCGATCACGGCAGGCACCGCGCTCGCTGCTCCCCTGCCCGGAGCGCGCGCGTGGCGCCGGCCGGTGGCACCCTGGTCTTCCCTGCTCCACGTACAGCCCCTTGTCTAGGTGATCACAACATGAGCGAAAAAGTGAGATTCCCGAGCGTCGTCGGCCCCGAACTGGCCGGAGCGATCGACCTGCCGGACGGCGAGATCCGCGGCTGGGGGATATTCGTGCACGGATTCACCCTCGGCAAGGGCTCGCCGGCCGCGTCGCGGGTCAGCAAGCAGCTGGCACGCGAGGGGATCGGCATGCTGCGCTTCGACAACCTCGGGATCGGGGACTCCGACGGCGACTGGGGGGACGGTTCCTTCACCGTCAAGGTCCAGGACACGATCCGTGCCGCAGCCATGATGGCGGAGCGAGGAACTCCGGCAGACCTGCTGGTGGGGCACTCATGGGGAGGCGCCGCCGTCCTGGCCGCGGCGGCCGAGGCAACCGGCGTCCGCGCGGTCGCCACGATCGGGGCGCCGGTCGATCCCAGCCACGTAGAGCGACAGTACGACGCTGTCGTGGATCGCGTGCTCAGTGAGGGGTCGCACGAGTGGTTCGTCGGCGGGAGGACCCTGGTCCTCAAGCGCGCCTTCGTCGAAGACGTCCGCCGAGCTCACCTGCGCGACCGAATAGGCGAGTTGGACCTGCCGCTGCTCGTCCTGCATTCGCCTACCGACAACACCGTCGACATCGCCAACGCCGGGGAGATCTTCAACGAGGCGCGGCACCCGCGAAGCTTCGTCTCGCTCGAAGGAGCAGACCATCTCCTGACGGCACGAGGACAAGCGCAGCGAGCCGCCCACATCATCAGCGCCTGGGCCGACCAGTACATCCACGGGTAACGGCCCGCAGGTGAGACGTCACAGATGACGAAGGGCTCGCTCGGGTAGGTGCGGGCAGGGGCGTCGGGTGCGGCGGTGGGCCCAGCGGTGAGCGGTCCGGCGCGTCGGAACAGGCTAGGCACGGTGATTCCCGAGGCCTATGCACCACCCCCCTCCCCGCACCTCGGTCATTCCACCCATCCCACCCATCCCACCCCTACGCGCTCTCGCGGTGGCGGGCTGACTCCTCGCGCCCGGGATCGGCAGTGGGGCAAGGAGCAGCGCCGGCCGTCTTCGAGGTGCTGGCTGCTCGTCCGTGATGACGGCGCCTTGAGGGAGAGCTCGGTCAGGCGCGTCGGAACGACTCTCGGCGTGTGTCGCGTCACCGTACGCAGTCGGAGCGATCAGCCCACAGCGCCGGAGCGCACTGTCACGTTGTGTTAGCCTCAGACGTTTGGACCGCTGTGATGGCTGTGACGGCTGGCGCTTCTGCCCGTCCGTTTCCCCTTGTTCGTCGGCTGCTCATTTCCTGCCGGGCCTTCCTCGGTACGTTCCGCATACGGAAGGCTCTTCATGGACCACCCGGACCACCTCGGCACCGCGCACGGCGACCTCGCCCCGCCAGTGACCCTCACCCCGACGGTGCCCCCGGTCGCCTCCTTCGCCGACCTGGAACTGCCGTCCGAGGTGCTGCGGACGCTCACCGAGCTCGGCGTGCGCGAGCCCTTCCCGATCCAGGCGGCCACGTTGCCCAACGCCCTCGCGGGACGCGACGTCCTGGGGCACGGGCGCACCGGATCGGGCAAAACCCTCGCCTTCGGCCTGCCGCTGCTCGCACGGACGGCAGGGCGGCGCGCGGAGCCCAAGCACCCCCTCGCCCTGATCCTCGTGCCTACCCGGGAGCTGGCCCAACAGGTCACCGAAGCACTCACCCCGTATGCCGACGCGCTCCGGCTGCGGATGGCCGCGATCGTCGGCGGCATGTCGATCGGCCGGCAGGCCGCTGCGCTGCGCGACGGGGCCGAGGTGATCGTCGCCACCCCTGGCCGCCTGCATGACCTCATCGAGCGCAAGGCCTGTGGCCTGGGACGGGTGCGGATCACCGTCCTCGACGAGGCTGACCAGATGTGCGACATGGGCTTCTTGCCGCAGGTCACCGAGGTGCTCGACCAGGTGCACCGCGACGGCCAGCGGATGCTGTTCTCCGCCACCCTGGACCGCGACGTCGATCACCTGGTCCGGCGCTACCTCCATGACCCCGTCGTCCACTCGGTCGACCCGTCCGCGGGCGCGGTCACCACCCTGGACCACCATGTGCTGGTCGTTCATGGCCCCGACCGGTATGCCGTCGTCACGGAGATCGCCGCCCGCGACGGCCGCGTACTGCTGTTCCTGGATACCAAGCACGCGGTCGACCAGCTCACCCGGCACCTGCGGGCCAGCGGGGTGGATGCCGCGGCCCTGCACAGCGGTAAGTCCCAGCCGCAGCGCACCCGGACCCTCGCGCAGTTCAAGAGCGGCCAGCTCACCGTCCTGGTGGCGACCAATGTCGCGGCCCGTGGCCTGCACGTCGACGACCTCGATCTCGTGGTCAACGTCGACCCGCCCACCGACCCCAAGGACTATGTGCATCGCGCGGGCCGCACCGCCCGGGCCGGTGTGTCCGGCCGCGTCGTCACGCTGGTCCTCTCGGGCCAGAGGAAGGAGATGAGCCGCCTGATGGCAGAGGCCGGCATCGCGCCGACGACCACCAAGGTGCGCTCGGGTGAGGCGGAGCTGAGCCGGATCACCGGGGCCAAGCCCCCCTCCGGCACCGCGCTCGACGGTAGGCCCGCCGCCCACCGGGCCAAGAACACCAATACCCCCTTCCGCGGCCTGGGCACCAGCAAGGACACCTCCCGCACCACCGGCGGCAAGTCCCGCAAGGCCACCGAGGCCCGCAAGCTCGCCGAGGCCCGCAAGGCAGCCCGGGTGCGCCGCGGCGGCTGAGCGCCCGCCCCGATAGCCGGATGTTCCTGATCACATGATCGAGAGCCACTCCGGCGCGGCACCGTAGACCTCCGGTGTCGCCGCAACTTCGGCGGGAGCCTCCAGGGGCAGCAGGTGCCCGCCGGCCGGGCGTAAGGACTGTTGTCGCCCCCCGGGATGTCCAGGGCCGACATCGCATGCGGGCGATGGACAGCACATCAGCCTGCCCTGAACCCGAAACGGCAGCTCACTTCACCGGCGTCCGGCAGCTGGTGCCGTCTTCCAGCGCCCGACGAGGCAGCGGCCCCTCCGTGACCTGCTTCCGGGCTCAAACCTGGGCGGCGGCCGTGATGTTGTTCCACGCCACGCGAAGGAGTGGGTACGGCCTTTGGCCGCAACCCACCAGGGAAATGTTCGGTACCTTCGCCGGATGAGGGCCAGTTGATCGACCGGCCCCTTCGTGACGCAGTGACACACCGCGCTGTGCAACGCCCATCCCGTCTACGAGACTTCCCGTGAGGTGCCCGATGGCCGGCGCTACGTCCGACGACTCCGTGCCTGCATATATCGATACGACGCGACCCAGTATCGCGCGGGTGTACGACGCGTTCCTGGGCGGCAAAGACAACTATGAGGTGGACCGCGAGGTAGTTCGGAGTGTGCAGCAGGCCGTGCCGGAGGTCCCGGACCTGGCAGTCGAGAACCGCGCCTTCCTGATCCGCGCCTGCCGGTTCCTGGCGGGCCGGGCAGGCATCACCCAGTACCTGGACTGCGGCTCGGGCCTACCGACCGCAGAGAACACCCATCAGGTGGTGCAGCGGGTCAACCCGGACTCGCGGGTCGTCTATGTGGACAACGACCCAGCGGTACTGGCCCACAGCCGGGCACTGCTGGAGGAGAACGGGAACACCGTCCTCGTCTGCGAGGACATCTTCGAACCGGAGGAGCTGCTGCAGAATGACCTCGTACGGTCCACGCTGGACTGGAACGAGCCGATCGCACTGCTGCACATGGGCACGCTGCACCACTACAAGGGCGAGGACACGCGCTCTCGCAAGGACATCATGCGCGCCTACATCGACGCGCTGCCGTCGGGCTCGTACGTGGCGATCAGTCACTTCCTGGACCCGGAGGACGAGCACAGCCAGGTCGCCCGGAAGATGGAGGACAGGTTCCTGCACAGCAGAATGGGAAGTGGCACCTTCTCCACCAGGGCCGAACTGCAGGGGCTCTTCAATGGCCTGGAGATGGTTCCCCCAGGCCTGGTTCCCTGTGGCGACTGGTGGCCGGACGGCCCGCAGCTCAAGGAGGAGAACGCGGCCCAGCGGTGCATCGCCGGCGGCATCGCCCGTAAGTCATAGGCCCTGCACAGGTCCGACGCGGTCCAGTGCTGCCCAGCCGCCCCGTCGTCCTACTCAGAGCCTGTTTCTCAACCCTCCGAACACTGACCGGGCCCCCGGACAGGGCCTCCCCCGTCAAGAGCGTGGTGCGCACCACGGAGGAGTACCCCTGCCTGGAGCGGCAGCCTCCCCCGGAACCACGTTCCGGGGGAGGCTGCCGCTTCCGCGGCGTCAGGTCAGAACGTCCAGGTGGTGTACCACGTGGCCTGGCTGGTGGGGTGGGCCAGGTCGGTGGTGACTCCGCTGAGGCGGCCGTCGGAGCCGCGGGAGCCGATGTAACGGCCCCTTGACCCGTCGCTCCAGGCGATGACGAAGTAGATCGAGCTGCCGTCCACGAACCCCTGCTCGATGGTGCCCGTCGTCGAACTTCCCGTCCTGGCTGTGCCCGTGAGGTTCCCCTCGGCGTCCTGCGCCACGGAGAGCGTCGCGTTGGCCGAGTTGCTCTGGTAGATGGTCCAGAAACCCCCCACCTGGAACCCGGCCCCTGCCGTCCTGGCAAGCGATGCCACGGGGGGCCTGTGGGCGGTCGCTGCCTGGGCGGCAGGGGCGAGGGTGACGCCACCCAGGGCGACAGCGAGCGCCACGGCAGCCGTGGCAAGTCTGGCACGCATGAGGGTTCCTTCCCATAAAGGGGTATTTAAGCGGCATGGGTGCTAGTGCGAGCCATGAGCCTCGCAGTAGCGGCCGTTCCCGGACAGGCGAGAACCGGTCATTGCGGCGCGGGACAGCACCGCCCTCCGCCGCCCGCCGCCCGCCGCCCGCCGCCCGCCGCCCAAGGCGGCCATCACGACGAGGGCGCAGGTCCCCCGAAAACCTCACCGCGGCTTTGGCCCAACGCAGCGCGTCCGGCCTGCTCACGTGCTCCTACGACGGCGGCCCGGCGCCGCACAAGCCACGGTCGCCCTGCTGCCCATCGGCTCATCGCCCTGATCGCGGGACAACGGCATAGGCGGGGCCGCAGGTTCCGATGCCGACGAGTGCGGCGCGACCGAAGCGCAGCATCTGTCGGCGCAGTGCTGATCCGCCCCCAGGCCGGCGAAGGGCCTCCAGCTTGCGTCGGCGTGAAGACACCGTCACCGGGCTGCCGTTACCCGGCCAGACCATGGCCTTCAGCACCGGAAGCCACAGCCTGAGCACCGCCACCGCGACCGCTACCGCCGGCGCCACGGCACCGCTTGCCGCCCAGAGATCTTCAGCCTCACCCTGATCGCCCTCAACGACAGCTACGCATCGATAAGGACGTCAATTGTGGCATGCATATTTCACTCGATAGGGGCTCTCACAATGGATGGATTCACCCGAATGCCGTCCAGTATTCTCGAACCCGCTTCGGGTGAACTTCCCGCATTGGAGGACCATATGGGCGCACTGCTGGACCAGAAGTACGAAAAGCTCTTTTCCCTGCTGGACACCAACGGCGACGGGGTGATCGCCGAAGACGACTTCGAGCTGATGGCCGGCCGAGTTCTGGCCGCCTCCCGCGAGGAAGACACCCAGAAGGGCAAGAAGTACGCCGGTGAGATGATGAACTACTGGCGGGCCCTGCGCAGTTCCGCCGACGCGGACGGCGACGGCCGGATCGACAGGGAAGAGTTCCGCCGGGCCCTGCGCCAGGTGAGCGACACGTTCGACACGCTGGTCGGCCCCCTCTATCACGCCGGCTTCCACCTCGCCGACAGGAACGACGACGGCCTGGTCGGCAGGGAGGACTTCGTCGTGGTCCTCGCCGCCATCGGTGTCCCGGCGACCGAGGCCGGCGCGACCTTCGACCGGCTCACCGAGGGGAACGGGCAACTGGCCAAGGACCAGCTGATGACCGCCGCTACGCAGTACTACTGCGATGAGGACCCCGCCAATACCGCAAGTCATCTGCTTTTCGGCACATTGTGAGGTAGACCCACTTTGGACGTGATCACGGTGGCGGGAACGGGCGCCGGCGGCGCCACGGCGGAGGACAGCGCCGTTCTCGTGGACCGGGTGCAGGTGCTGAACGACGTGCTCTTCGACGGGCGATTCGACGATCTGCACAGGCGTTGGGCAAATCTGTTCCGTCGGGACGTTTTCCGCTACCGCGATGGATTGTCACCTTCAGAGCGTTCCGAACTCGCCTATGAGCGTTTGCGGGTCGTGAATGAAGAGATCGAGAACGTCGAGGACTTGGTCGCGGCGACGGATCAACTAATCGCCTTACACGAATGGTTGGGGGTGGTCGACGGCACCCTGACGACACTGGCGACCATCCACTACAACCTGTTCCTGGGCAGCCTGCTCCGCCTCGACCCCCGACGCACCGTGGACCGCCTGCCGTTCACCCGACTGCGGCAGTACGGCACCGTACTGATCACCGAGCTCGACTACGGAAACAACGCCGCCGAGCTGCGGACCACGGCGACCCTCCAGCCGGAATCCGGCACCTTCGTCCTGCACACTCCTTCGCGCGGCGCCCAGAAGTTCATGCCCAACACCGGTTCCGCCGGCGGGCCCAAGAGCGGCCTGGTCGCGGCGAGGTTGATCGTCCGGGACGAGGACTGCGGCGTGTTCCTCTTCCTCGTCCCGCTGCGCGACGGACAAGGGCCGCTGCCCGGTGTCCGGGTGCGCCCGCTCTCCCGGATGCCCGGGTCCGCCGTCGATCACGCCATCACCTCGTTCGACCGGGTGGTGCTCCCGCGTACGGCGCTGCTGGCCGGTGAGCACGCGGTCCTGACCACCGAGGGGGCCTTCCGCAGCACGCTCGGCAGCCGGCGCCGCCGGTTCCTGCGGTCCATCGAGCGCGTCACCACCGGCAAACTCTGCCTGAGCGCGGCGGCGCTGGCCGGCGCCCGGGCGTGCCTCACCATCGCCGTTCGGTATGCCCACCGTCGGCACACGTTCGCCCCGGCGAGCAGGTCCGGCGTCCCGGTCTTCGCCTACCGCTGCCACCAGACCCGACTGCTCGGGGCCGTGGCCCGCGCCTACGCGGCGACGTCCCTGCTGCGCGAGGCCACCCGCAGCTGTGCGGGCCCGGACGCCACCGAGTCGGCCGATGCGGAGGTCCTCGTCGCGGCGGCGAAGGGCTGGATCACGTGGCAGACCAGAGGCATCGTGATCGAGTGCCGGGAGCGCTGCGGCGCTCAGGGGCTGCTGTCGGCCAACCGCATCGTCGACCTGCTCACTCCGATCGAGGGCGCCATCACGGCCGAAGGGGACAACCTGGTCGTCTGGATGAAGGCCGGCGCCGACATGCTGGTCGGGCGCGGCTACAGCCCGCCTCCCGCCCCCGCCGTGCGTACCGGCGCACTGACCGACTGCGCTCTCCTGCTCGACTTGCTCGTCCGGTACGAACTGCGCTGCCTCGAGTACGCCCGCAGCCGGCTCGGCGAGCCGAGCACCGACTCGATGGACCGCTGGAACCACGCGGTGAACCCGGCCCTGGAGCTCGTCGACGCGTATGCCACCCGGCGGGCCGCCCAGGCGCTCCGGGCCGCCGCCGACCGCGTCGGCGACGACGCCACGCGGAGCCTGCTCACGCAGGTCTTCCAACTGTTCGTCCTGCAACACCTCGCGCCTCGGGCGGGGTTGCTGCTGGCGGACGGGCACCTCACCACCGAAGCGGTCCGGGATCTGGCCCCCGCCGTCGACCGTGTCAGTGCCGGGCTGGCCCCCCACGCACTCACCCTCGTGGAGGCCTTCGCCGTTCCGGACACCATCCTCCAGGCCCCCATAGCCACCGACAGTTACGACGCCGCCTACGACGACCCCGCCGGGCCCTGGCAGTCGGCACCGATCGACTGAGCGCGACCCGCTCCTGCCCGGCCTCACTGTCCCCACCCGCCGTTCCGAGGAGCGCCACAGGCCATGAGCGATGCGTTCACCCGCGAGCCGTCGTGGGCCCCCCGGCTCTTCCCGCCGGCCGCCCGCGCGCCGCGGGCCGTGCAGACAGCGCGCATGTTCCTGGACCCCCAGGGCTACGCGGGTTCCCTCCGCCGGCGGTTCGGACCGGTCTTCTCGCTCCGCACCTCCCCCTACCGCGGCGCCCTCGTGTGTGCGGCCGGCGCCGCGGTCAACCGGGCGGTGCTGACCGACCACGCGCGGTTCGAAGGAGGTGACGCGGCCGCCCTGCTGGCGCCCGCGGTCGGCGCGGGATCGCTGATCTGCACGCCACCGCCCCGGCACCTGGGCCATCGCAAGCTCCTGCTGCCTTCGTTCCACGGGACGCGGATCATCGGCTGGACGGAGCGGGTGCGGGAACTCGTACAGGCCTCACTGCCCGGCTTGCTGTCCGGCGACGGCGTGGCCGTGCGCCCCTGGGCGCAGCGGCTGACACTCGACGTCATCTTGAGGGTCGTCCTCGGTCTCGAGGACCCCGCCCGGGTCGCGGCGTTCCGCCATGCGCTGAACTCCTTCGTCGGCACGGGCAACCTCGCCGTACTGTTCCTGCCCAAGCCGTTGCAGCGCGACCTCGGACCGCTCTCCCCGGGCGGCCGCTTCCACCGGCTCCGCGCGGCCGTGCGGGACCTGACCCGCGAGGAGATCGGCACGCGCCGAGCCGCGCCCGACCGCGCCCACCGCGACGACGTGCTGTCGCTGCTGCTCGACGCACGCGACGAGCACGGAGCCGGGCTGGACGACGCACAGCTCCTGGACGAGCTGACCGGTCTCGTACTGGCCGGTTACGAGACCACGGCGACCACGATCGCCTGGACGCTGCATCTGCTCGCTCACCATCCCGCCGCCCGCGACGACTTGATCGCCGACCTCGACTCGGGCTCCGACCGACTGCTCAAGGCGACCGTCAACGAGTCCGGCCGACTGCGCCCCGCCGTTCACCACGCCATGCGCACCGCGGTGCACGACACGGAGCTCGGGGGCCACCCCGTGCCGCGGCACGCGTTCGTCGCGGCACTGTTCTCGCTCACCCACCTCGACCCCGAGCTGTGGCCGGAGCCGGGTGCCTTCCGGCCCGAGCGCCACCTGGGCACGGCCCCGGTGCCCTACTCGCTGACGCCGTTCGGCGGGGGCGTGCGCCGCTGCATCGGGGTGTCGCTGGCCCAGCTCGAAACCGAGACCGTCCTGAGGGAGATCCTCGCGGCGGCCGTCCCCGAGCCGGCGGGCCCGCTGGAGCCGGCGCGACTCGTGTCGGTGACGATCGTCCCCGCGCGGGGCGGCCGGATCCGGCTCCGCGGGCGCCGGTCGCATCGACCCGACTAGGCCGTCTCCGGTGCCGTCACCGCTCGGAGATCGATGCGTGGGGCCACGCACGGAGCAGGCCGGAGGAGGCGGCCACTGGGCCGCGACGGCGCAGACGGCCCGACCGATCAGGACTTCCGGGAGCCCGTGCTCGCGGATGGAGGCGCCGACGAATCCGCTGCCGCGCGCGTCACGGAGGAAGCGTGCGACGGCGCCCCGAGGCCCGGCGGCGACGCGGCCCGCCCTCGTCGTGGGTGCCGTCAGCCCTTGGCGAATGCCTTCAGCTCGTCATAGGAGCCGTGGAAGAGGTCTTGGTCGCCGGGGAACGTACCGGAGTTGGCGTACTGCCAGAAGGTGTGAGCCGACCAGCCGGCCGGGAGGGCGCCGGGGGACGCGGCATATCGGGCGACCCACAGCGGGTTGGTCCCGCCGAAGCCGGTGTCGCCTCCGGTGCAGCGGGTCCACCAATCGCTGGTGGTGTAGAGGACGGGGGCGCGCCCGGTGCGGGCCTTCACCGTGTCGCTGAACTCCCTTATCCAGGAGACCATGTCGGCCTGCCCCCGGCCGTAGCAGGCGTCCGGGCCGTACGGGTTGTGCTCCAGGTCGAGAGCCGGCGGCAGCGTGCTGCCGTCCCCCGTCCAGTTCCCGCCGTGGTCGACGAAGTGTGTGGCCTGCTCCGTCGCGCCGGAGGTGTCCGGACGGGCGAAGTGGTACGCGCCGCGGATCATGCCGGCGTCGTGGGCCCCCTGGAACTGCTCCGGGAAGGTGGGGCTCTGGAAGGTGGCCCCCTCGGTCGCCTTGACGTAGGCCCAGCGGGCTCCGTCGTTCCATGCGCCCTGCCAGTCGACCGTGCCCTGGTGACGGCTCACGTCCATCCCGGGGACCTCTTCGGCACCGGCCGCGGCGGAGGAGCCGTGCCCGGACGCCGCGGCCTGCGCGGGCGGCGGGAGGGTCAGGAGCGTCGCGGTGGCGGTGGCGAGAGCGGCGAGCAGCGCCGTGCGCGGGGCTCTGCGGGGGCGTCGGCGTGGAGACAGGGGCATGTGGGGATGCCTTCCGGTGGCGTGGTCCCGGGGGACCGGGCATGTGGGGGAAGCCCGTGGGAGACGGAGAAGTGCCTGCGCGGCACGGGCCGTTGCGTGCTTGACGCGTTGATCTGGAGCGAACATAGGGGGTGTGACGCGCGGTGGCCAGGCCCCTGGAGCGATCATGCGCCTCGGCAGCCGAGGAGGTGTGGTTTTCGCGGCAAAACCCCCCAGCTGACGCGTAGTTGAGTAGTCATTACCCATGACCTGCATCCCGCTCGCGGCCTTAATGAGTCCTCGGCGCGGAACGCGGTGATGCGTCCGGGACGGTCACGGCCCACAAAGCGGTGACGTCCCGCTGCCGCGCCGAATCGTGGACCGAGGCGGGCGCGGCATCCGTACGCGCCGCCGCGAGCAATGGAGAGAAAACCATGTACCGGTCTGGACTGATCAGGACGGCGGTGGCCGTGGCCGCCTCGTCCGTGTGCCTGGTGAGCGGAGCCGCGGGGGCGTGGGCGCAGCCCGGCGCGCGTACCGCCCCGTCCGGGGCACAGCCCACGCGGGCGGACGCCGTGCAGGACGCGAAGCAGGCGGCGGCGCGGAGCCTGCGGGAGGCGTACGCCGCCGGCCAGGTCAAAGAGGAGAGGGCCGGCCTGTCGGCCTCGGCGGACGCGGTGGCGCTGGACCGTCTGCCGGTCCGGTCGACCAGTGACTTCCGCGCGTCGGTGGAGTCCTCCAACAACGCGATCCTCGCCGCCAAGGGTCTGCCCGCCTCGACGGGCAACGTCCTGCAGGTACGGCTGGCCAACCCCCAGGCACGGGCCGCGCTGGCCAAGGGCGTGCAGCCGCTGATCGCCGCGGAGCCCTCCGACCGGCGGGCCGATTCACTGACCGCATACCGGCCCGACGGCACCGCGGTGAAGCTCGGAGCCACCGCGCCCGCGGACGTCCCGGTGCTGATCGTGGGCACCGACGGCGACCGGATCGTGGCGGCCGGCACGAAGGTGATGAGCGAAGGCTTCAAGGCCGCCTGGACGCAGGCGGGTGCCGGCTCCGCCAAGGCAACCGACCCGTCGCAGGGCAAGGACGTCACCCGCATCAACGACGTCTCGTTGCTGCAGAGCAACGAGGAGCCGTTCTGGAAGGGCGGCGCCGAGGCGTTCGCCGTCGTCAGCGGCTGGGACAAGAACAACAAGGCGTTCGCCGAGCCGACCCTGCAGATGCCCTACCTCGATTCCACGGGCGTCGCCTACCACCCCAACCAGAACCTGATCGACTGGAGCCACTTCGGCTACGACTCCGCCGACCTGGTGTTCCTGGAGGAGGACGACGGGACCAACTACCGGGACCTCACCAAGGCGATCGTCGACGCGCTGCTGACGGTCACCGGCTACGGCACGACCGGCATCCCGCTCGCCAACACCATCATGGACGCCATTCCGGACAAGTGGTGGACCGATGACACCGATGAGCTGGACCAGGTGTATTCGGTCAGCCACGCGGCCATCGCCAAGGCGCAGAACTCCGGCGCCGCCGGCCTGACGTACTCCGGCGCCGGCGGCAACATCTCCCTCGGGCTGAGCAACGCCTTCATCCCGAAGACCTGACGGGGTTCCGGCGCGCCCGGAACCACCGGACGAGGCCCGCCGCAGACGCGGCGGGCCTTCGCCGAGGGACAGGCGGGCTGAGCCACTGGTCCCGCCGACCGGACTTCTGGAGACCTCCCCTGCGTGACGAGACCATCGCCCGTCAGTCGGTGGTCGACCTGCTGGGGCGCGACGGCGCGACGACATCCTGGACGGTGCGGACCAGCCGGGGACGCTCCTGTCTCCGGAACGCGATCTCGCCTCCGCTGTCGTCCGGCCGCCGGACGACCACACCGCAGGCCCGCGGCCCACCCGGACGATCCGGCTCCGGCAGGATGCGCAGCGCCCTCGCCCCGGTGACGATCCGGCCGCCGGCCCGGCACGCATCGGGGAGCACACAGAGCGGGACGCTCTGCTTGGTGCCGGTCGAGCAGCCGACCACGCATCGGCACGCCCCTTGCAGCCGGTCGCGTTGCGCCGCGGCGGCACAGCCTGCCGACCGAGGTGCTCGGCACCGCACAGGGCGGTACGGCCGGTGCGGCCCGGGAGGTCGACGGGTGGGTGGTCGTCACCCTCAGGGTGTGTGCCGCCTCGTCGAGGAGGCGCCGAACGCGGCGCTGTCGGTGCGCTCAAGGGCCGGGGTCCGGCCAACCGGCTGGGCCGCCCGGGCCCGGAACATCAGCACAACCGCATTTGCGCAACCATAGTTGGCGAATGCACAATGGCGCCGTGCCCGAACGCTCCCCGCATCCCGTTGCCACCGATGAGCTGGACACCGGCAGCCTCGCGCTCTTCGTCGGCTTCGCCGCCTCCCAGCTGGTGCAGGAGCAGCTCGCCGAACAGGGCTTCGGCGATCTCCGCTTCTCGCACGGCTACGTCTTCCAGCATCTCGTCGACGACGCCCGGCCCACCGTCGGGGAACTGGCCGCCAAACTGGACATGACGCAGCAGGGCGCCTCCAAGGCCGTCGTCGAACTGGAACGCCTCGGGTACGTCGAGCGTGTCGCCGATCCGCAGGATGCCCGCGCCCGCCGTGTGGCACTGACCGCTCACGGCCGCGCGGCGGTTGCCGCGGCGCGACACGCCCGGAAGGCCGTCGAGGAGCGCCTGGCCGCCCGGTTCGGCCCGGACCGGCTGGCCGAACACCGTGCTCTGCTGGCGCAGTTGCTGGACGAACTCGGCGGCACGACCGACGTACGGCTCCGCAGCGTCCGCCCGCCCGCCTAGGGTCGGTTTCGTGTGGCCCGGGCTGCCCGAGCCCGGCCCGATCCTGCCCGAAGGCCCTGGCACTCAGCAGTCGCGGACCGGGTTGTCATGGCTGAGTGCGCAGGCCAGGCGGGCCCCCTGGGCCGGCCCGTAGGTGGCTGCGAGCGCATCGCGCAAGCCCCGCCACTGCACGCGGGTGTTCTCCACGGCCACCGCGACGGCGGCGGCGAAGTTTCCGGCCACCTTGCCGCGCGACGTGGTGGGGCCCGTTGCGGCGCCCGAGACCGCGTCGATGATCCCGGTGTCCTTGTTCAGCGTGTCGTGGGTGACCCGGCCGGCGCAGCCGCCGGGCAACAACGTGAAGCACCCCGTGGTGAGGGCGGTCGGGACGGTGGAGATCGCGGCCGGGTCGGCGAGCCGGAGGAAGGGGGCGGGGGTGGTTCGCCCCAGGCCCGGCGGATTGGCCGTGCCGGTGGCCCGTCGCGGGTCGGCGTGGTCGGTCCAGTTGCTGTGCGAGTAGAAGTCCTGGGTCCCGTGCAGGGCACGGCCCAGGCCTTCCAGCGCCTCGCACTTGGCGCGCCCGGGTATCCCGAGCGCGAAGGTGCAACCCGGTTCGAGGTTCACGTCGCGCACGTCCACCTCACCGCCGGGGGCCATGCCCGCCGCTCGGGCGACGCCACGGGAGAAGTCCGCCTTCAGGTGTGTCACGCAGTTCCGCAGAGCGGCGCTCGCCGCTGCCCGGCTCTGCGGATAGCCGGGGGCCGCGAGGAAGTCCGCGTCGTCGCAGTGCGCCCCGGCATCGGGGATCTCGTCGATGTCCGGGCTGCCAACGGCCCCGAACGTCCCTCTGGTTCCTGCGAGTTGGTCGAGTGAGGCGGGCTGAAAGCACTGGTTCCCGGCCCGGCCGGGCGTGCAGGCGAGCGCCGCGCGAGTGATCCGCTCGTGCTCGGCGTGCTGCCCGGGTCCGTTCACGGTGCCGAAGCCGTACGAGGACGTGGCCGGCGTGGCGTGCGACGAGGGGGACTCGGCGGCCCAGGCCGGCCCTCCGCTGCCGGGAGCGGTCGCCGTCAGTGCGGCGGCAAGCAGGCAGAACAAGGGCCGGAGGGCCGGGTGCGGATGCGGCACAGCCGTCATGGACATCTCCTGAGCAGGCGGGGTGGGCGAGGAGCACTGCGGGTCTCCCGGTACCGCGCTCCCCGCGGGATCCACACCGTGGTGGTGGGTCGCGGTACGGGACTCGCGGGCCGGCGCGCAGAAGGGCCGGCACGGACGGGCGCCCGGTCGGAGGTCCCGGCCGGGCGCCCGCTGCGGCGGGCCGTTCGTCAGTGATCGAGCTTGCCGAGGAGCTCGACGGGATTCTTGTGGTCCCGGACGATGCTCTGGTTGAGCTGTGACTGGATGCGGGTCAAGTCGGCCTGGTCGCCCGCACTCGGGTCGGCGACGACGACGGCGTAGTGCCAGGTGTCGTCGGTCTCGCCGACTTCCGGGTCGTCCCAGACCATGAGCCGGTGCCCTCGCGCGGTCGAGGCATCCGTCCCGGAGTCCTGCGTCATCATCACCTCGTCCGGGACGTTCTTGGGCGTCTCGTCCTGCGCACCGAACCCGAAGCGGGTGGTCTTCTCGGTGATCACCGCGGTCGACGCCGGGTGGAACCCCGGCGGCAGGGCGATTTCGGTCGGGGCGCCGGAATGCCGGCTGCGCCAGGTGACGAGGGCGAACCTCTTGCCCTTGAAGTAGTGGGAGTCGGTGCCCTGAGGAGCGAGCCCGTACCAGTCGAGCGGGGCCTTCCAACCGTCCTTGGCCATGTCGTTGTAGGTGAAATTCATCAGGTCGCCCTGCACGGCCCGGGGGGAGACCCGCTCGGCGTTGGCCGGGTCGATGGTGAACGACACCGGTCCGCTGCCCTTGTCCACGACGGAGAAGTTCTCGTCGTTCCAGCCGTCGCCCTTGGTGATGACCTTGTCCGGGTTGCCGTTCATGGGCTCGTGGTGCTTGTCGTGGTAGATGTCCCAGTGCCACTGGGTACCGGAGATCAGCGGGGTGTACGGGTCGATGCGGTGGGGGCCGTCAGCGGCCTTCCACTGGTCGCTCTGTTCCATGCCCTGGTACGTGGCCTTGATGATCCGGTCGGTGTCCTTGGCGCCGATCCCGTTGAGCCACATCCCGTACTCGGAGAGGAACATCGGGATGCCCAGATACCGGGCCTCGTTGCGGACGTCCTGGAGCTGGGGCAGGTAGGTGTTGTTGTCGACCCCGTCGGGATTCGGTCCCATCCGGCCGGAGTCGTAGAAGTGGCTGTTGAAGACGAAGCCGGGGCCGGGCTTCTGCTTGAGGTAGTGGCCGCCGGTCGCCGGGGCGAAGACGCCCGCCTGGGAGTTCCAGAAGACCAGAGGTTCGGCGAAGACCTGCTGGGTGCTGAACCCGGTGTCGTCCATGACCTTGCGGACCCGCTTGTAGAACGGCCACAGGAAGTCGTTGTCGAACTTCGACCAGTCGCTGCCGACGACACCGCCGTCGGCGGGCTCGTTGAAGGGGTCCACGCCGAGAAAGTGGTCGCGGTCCTCGGCGTGCAGTTGGGGGCCGAGGTACTCCAGCGCCTGGGTCATCTGCCACACGAAGGCGTCCTGGACCCGCGTCTGCTCCGCCGGGGTGCCCGCGGGGAGCGGCCCGGCCGGACTGCCGAGGTCCTTGATGGGGGAGTTCTTCCAGAAGCTGCGGTAGGCGCTCCGGATCAGATCGTTGGTCTGCAGGTTCATCGCCCAGTGCGGACACACGACCCCGCAGTACTCCTTCCCCCCGGGCACCGCCCACCGCGGCGCGCCGTTTCCCGTGAACCAGGAGTCCTTGCGCCACAGGTGCCGGGAGTACAGATCCTGGTGCCAGTCCAGCAGGACGTGCAGTCCGCGGCTGGTGGCCTCCTTGATCTGTGCGGCGACCTTGTCCAGGTAGTCGTGGTCGATGACACCCGGCCGCGGGTTGACGCCCTCCCAGGAGATCAGGAAGCGGACGACATTGGCTCCCGTGAGGTTGCGCATCTGCTGGAAGGCGGCCGCGGCGTCCGCGGTCGTCTTGAACGGCTTGAAGCCCGCCTCGGCGATCTTCGTCTCGCCGGACGTGTTCCAGCCGTGCAGGGACACCTCCCTGCCGGTGCCGTCCCGGAAGACCTTGTCCGTGACGGTGGCCTTGCCGAAGGGGCCGAGATCCTGGACGACGGTCTTGTCGCCGATGCTGATCCGAGAGGCTCCCGGCTGCCACTCGTAGTCCAGGCTGTGGTGTACCTCGCCCGCCCGGGCGGGCGAGGCGCTCATCGTGGTGACCACGCCCAGCAGAGCGGTGAGGAGGATGGGAGCGCGCCGTATCCGGGAGGCGGAGCGGACCTTGTGATGCATGCAGTTGCCTTGTCTGGTGAGAGCGGATCGAGGCCGCAGGAGGAGAGTGCGGGCACGGCTTCAGCCGGCGGTGAGGTACATCCCGTCATAGCCCTGGCCAGGGGTGTTGCGGCACTTCCAGGTACCGCCGCCGGCGTTCCAGATGCGGCCCAGGCACCGGCCCAGCGCGATCTGTCCATAGGCGTTGGGATGCAGGGATTCCTTGAGCTCCCCCTGCAGCGCTCCGGTGTTGAAGTAGCGGGCCCAGTCGCTTCCATTGGCGGAGGGCGGGTGTCCGGCGTCGGCCATGTGAGAGTTCCTGGAGCACGCCTCGCGCCCCTGTAGTGCGTCGCTCAGGTCGAGGAAGTCCGTGCCGTTGGCCTGTGCCACGGACCGGAGTCCCTCGGTGAGGCGTGGCATCAGGGTGTCCCGGGCCCAGTCGAGGTCGGTGTTGAACATCGGGCAGCCCTCGTAGGTCCGCGCCCCGGACTCCGGATAGCGCATCTCCGCTCCGCGCGGCAGCGGGGACGGGTAGGACTGCACGACCAGGTGGTAGTCCGCGGGGACGTATCCCGCCCCGGCCATCGCCGCCCGGATTTCCTTGACCGATCTGTCGACCGCCGCCATGGCGGTGGCGAAACGTGCCTGGACCCGGGCCTGCTGGGCGGTGTGACAACTTCCGGACCCGGTCAGGTAGCCGGTCATGCAGGCCTGGAGGATGTCGCCGAATCCGACGTCGTTGCCGCCCACCGACAGCACCACCATCTGCACACGGTGCGAACGTGCGACCTCGGCCAGGGCATCCGCCTGGGGCCGCTCGCCGTCAAGCGGCTGCCCGCCGTGCGAGAGCCGCCAGATGTTCGGGGACTCGGCGCCGGAGCAGGCGAGGTTGACTGCCTGGTCCACCGGGATCCGAGTGCGCTGGATCTCGGCGACGTCCGACCGGAAGCAACCGCCGTCGGTGCTCCCGTAGACCTTGCCCGGGTCGTATCCGTTCGGCACCGCGGCGCGATCGGTACCGCTGCGGTCGCCGAACGGGTCGTCGCTGTTGCCGCGCCACCGGCCGGCGTTGCCCGCGATGTAGCTGTCGCCCAGTGAGACGACGGCGGTCGGCCCGGCCGGCGCCGCCTCGGCCCGGGCGGGTGCCACACAGGTCGCGGCCGCGATGCACAGGAGGGCGAGTACATGGGGCATGGCGAGGGGGCGTGGTCTGGCTCGGCGCATAGGAGTCGGTGCCTTCGGATCGAGAGATGTGGAGCGCACGTCGCCCGGGGACACCGAGGCCGGACGCACCCGTGCGGGGCCTGGCGTTTCGGACCCGGGGCTCTGCGTCCGCCGGGACGCTGCCGCGGTCCTGCCGTGGTCCTGCCGGCAGGTCCCCGGCCGGTGCGGTGGCCCCAGAGTCGGCCCGAAAAGTGGTCGCAGGTGGAGCAACGGCTACTCAAAGACGTGCGTCCGGCATGCATGTCGTCGCCGGAGCCCCGCCCGGAACGGCGCGGCATGGCGTTCCGCAGGGTTCCGGGGCACGGGGTACTGGCCGAGGGAGCTGCCGGGCGCCACAATGCCGCGGGGACGGGCCGTGCCGCTGTCCGTGCACGGAGTATGCGTACGGAGTTGAGTAATCGCTCCCCTGGTCGGTGCCGGGACGGATACCGAGACTGGCCGGGACCATTGATCACTTGGCGTCGCCCCACGCGGCGGCGCGCACTGCCCACGCGGCCGTCCCGGACGCGAGGAGGGGGTGGGGGACATGTCCGCGGCAACACGCCACCGATTCCGTCGCACCCCACCGGCGCCGGGAGGGCCGGCCGGCGAGCCACCGGGGGGCCGGCGCCACCGCCTCCGCATCCGCCCGTCGCCGCACTGAGCCTTCCGTTCGCCTCCCGTCACACACCCCGGCGGGCCCGGCCGCTGCGGCACGGACGTACGCCCCGGCGCGGCCGCTGCACACCCCTGCTCCGTACCCGGCCCCGAAGCGTCCCGTCACCGCCGGTGGCCTGCGCCCTTCTTCCGCGCGCGGCGTGCTGCCCGCCGTCGATGGGCCGGTCCTGATCCTCAACACAGGAACTCATGAATGCTTTTCCGCTCCCCCCTCACTCCCCGGTCGCCCGCCTACAGCCGGTGCTCGTCACCGATGCGCCCTTCGTGGGCAGGGGCGGCGAACTGGAGCTGATCCGTCGGGTGTTGTCGTCCCGGCGGGGTCCGCGCGGCGTTCTGGTCGCCGGCCCGGCCGGCATCGGCAAGTCCCGGTTGCTGCACGAGGCCCGGGCCCTGGCCCCACGCCGGCAGCTCATCAGCCTGCACCCGCGCGCCGACTCCACGGTGTCCGGCCACGACACGGGTCGGCGCCTCTCCCCCGCTGCCCGGGCCCTGGCCGACCTGGTCCGGGCCGCGGATCGCGACCCGGCGGGCACCTGGCTGCTGAGCATCGACGACGCGGACCTGCTGGGGTCCGCCCTGTGGCCCCTGGTCTACGAAGCGGTGTGCCATCCGGCGGGCAAAGTGCTGCTCTCGGTGACCGGCGACGGGCAGCCCCTGCCACCGGAGATCCAGGCACTGTGGAGCGACCACGCGCTGGTGCGCATGGACCTGCAACCGCTCGATGCGACGGATGTCAAGGAACTGACGGACTCGCTGCTCGAGGGCGGGCTGGGGCAGACCAGCGCGGCCCGGCTGGCCCAGTTGTGCGCCGGCAGCCCGCGGCTCCTGCGGGAGGTGACCCGCACGGCCGTCGAGCGGCGCTTGCTGGTGCGTTCGGACGGCTGCTGGCACTTCATCCATGAACGGCTGCCCGTACCGCCGTCCGTACTGGAGCTGGTCGATCCGCACGTGCAGCGGCTCGGCCCGGTGGGCCGGGAAGTCCTGGAGTTGGTGGCCCTGGCCGGGGAACCGCGCCTGGCGGCGGTCGAGCGCTTCTGCGACGCCGAACAGCTGGAGGAACTGGAACAGCGCAACCTGCTGCGCACCGTCGACGACACCCCCGCCGGCTGCGGTGAACCGCGCGTGCGCATCAACCACCCGCTGGTCCGCTACGCGCTGTCCTACGGCCTTGCGCCGCTGCGCCGACGGCGCCGGCTGCGCGACTGGCTCGCGGCGCACGGCGGACCGGCGGAGCTGATGCAGCACGACGACTGCCTCCGCCTGGCCGAATGGCACCTGGACGCCCTCGAACGGCCGCCCCGGGCGCTGCTGGACCAGGCGGTCGAGCAGAGTCTGCGCGAGCAGGTCCTGCCGAGCGCGATCCGGCTCACAAGGGCGGCCTGGCAGCACTACCCGGGTGAGGACACCGCGGAACTCCACGCCCAGGCGCTGGCCGCCGGCGCCGAGTTCGCGCGGCTGACGGCGTTCGTCGCAACCGTTCGCAACAGTGCGCCCCGATATGCCCGTGCCCTGGAGCGGGCCGAGGCGCGCGCGTTGCTGCTCCAGGCCCGGTACACGGAGCTGGACGCCGTGCTGCCTCTCCTCCCGGAGGGCGAACAGGACTACTACCGCATGGCCGCCCGGTACTTCCAGGGCCGCTTCGCCGAGGCGCATGCGCGGGCGGAGGCACTGCGCCGCAACGGGCCGGACGTCCACGCCCTGGAGGCCGGGCTCATCATGATGGGATCGCTGTGTCACATGGGGCTGCCGGACCAGGCGCTGTGCCTGTACCGCACGCTCCGCTCGGAGCTGGACCACACGCCCGGCGGTCCCGCCGGATTCCATGCCGACTCCCTGGAGGAGCTGCACGCCTCCGCTCTTCACTACTGCGGCCGGTTCGACGAGGCGGAACGCATCTACTGGCGCGAGTACGCGCAGGCCGTGGAGAACCACCACGTGCGCATCGACGCACAGCGTGGCCTGGCGCTGGGGCATCTGCTGCACGACCGCGGCAAGATCGAGGAGGCCCTGAAGTGCCTGACGTTCACCGCCAGTTACCGAGTGGGATGGCGGCAGTGGCACGTCAAAGCCGGGATCCACGCCGCCCTCGCGATCAGCTCACTGCCGCTGGACAGGCGGGTGGCGGACCCGCTGCCCGACGACCTGACCGCGGACGAGGCCGGTCACTGCGCGATGTTCCTGGCGGTGGTGCGGGCCCGGCGGCACCACGAGCGGGGGGAGACGGCCATGGCCGAGCGGGCCCTGCACGACGCGGTGGCGCGGGCGCTGGAGGACGCGGCACATGCCGACGCGGCCATCGGACTGCACGAGTGCGCGCGGCTGTCCCTGCCCACCCCCGTGCCACCGGCCACCGAACTGCACCTGGAGGGCGCCTTCCTCCGGACTCGGGCGGCATACGCCGAGGCGTACGCCGCCCGGGAACCCAAGCTCATGGGACGGGTGGCGCGGGCCTTCGCGGAGATGGGTGCCGGCCTGTTCGCGGCCGAGGCGTACGCCGAACTGGCCCGGTTCCACCAGCGTTGCGGGGGCGTCAAGGCAGCCACCGCGGCCACCGCACGGGCCCGGGAGCTGCTGCGCGGCTGCGGACCGGTGGACACCCCACCGCTGCGCTTCCTCGGCCGTTCGGCGCTCCTGTCGGACCGCGAGCGGCTGATCGCCGGGCTGGCGGCCCGCGGGTTGCCGGACAAGGAGATCGCCGAGCAGCTGTGCCTGTCCGTGCGCACGGTCAGCAACACCCTCTACCGGGTCTACCAGAAGGTCGGGGCGGCGAACCGCCGGGACCTTCGCGCGCTGATGACGCAGCGGGACGGCGGGTGACCCCTGTCCGCTGAGCCGCCGTCCGGGACCCGTGGCCCGCGCCCGGCTCCGGCGCATGGCGTGCGGCCCGGCCGCGGTGCACGGCATTGACGGCCGACAGGTGTGCGGGGTACTCATGCCCATGGCAGGCCTTCGGGCCCGGCCGTTGCCCCCACGACGATCGGCGGCCCGCGGTGCCACCGGCCGACCGCCGCGGCATCCTGGCACCGCCGATGCTCAGGAAACAACGATGAAGACGACACCTCCCGAGCGCCCCCGGCGCGAGCAGTGCTGGCCGTTGCTCGGCCGCGACGCGGAGCTGGCCGAGGCGGGCCGCGTGATCGACGACCCCCATCACGGTGGGGTGCTGGTGACCGGGCACTCCGGAACCGGCCGCAGCAGGCTGGCGCAGGAGTGCTGGCAGCGGGCCGGGCGCCAAGGGCACCCGGGGCTCCGCGTCACGGCGACCGCCGCCGCGCGCTCGGTGCCGCTCGGCGCCTTGGCCCCACTGCTGCGGCGCGACCCCGACGGCGCGCCCGCCCTCGACACCGACCGGGCCTCCGGACGGCGACGGCCCGTGCTGCTTCTGGACGACGCCCACCACCTGGACGGCGCGTCGGCCCACCTGCTCGCTTCCTGGCTGCGTGCTGGGCGGATCGCACTGGTCGCCACGACCGACGCACCGGGTGCCGCCGCACCGTGGCCGGAGCCCGCCCTGCACGCCGTCCGCCTGGCGGCTCTGCCGCAGGCCGTAGTAGGAGAACTCCTGGAACGGGTGCTGGACGGTGCGGTCGAGCGCAGGACGGTGCGCCTGCTCCACGAAACCAGCGGGGGGCGACCGCGCGACCTGCGGGAACTGGTGGACGACGCGGTGCGGCGGCGGGCACTGGTGTCGGAAGGGCCGCTGTGGCGGCTGGTCGGCCCGCTCACCGCCACGCCGAGGCTGCACGCCCTGGTCGAGAACCGGCTGCGTCGCCTCGACCCGCCGCACAGCGCGTTCCTCCAGCGGTTGGCGGTGTGCGGGCGCCTCGCACTGGACTCCGCGGAACGGGCGTCCGCGCAGGCCCTGGCGGACGAGGGCTGGCTCCGCGTCGTGGCGGAGGGGCCGCAACAGTGCGCCGAGCCGACCGGTCCGCTGTACCCGGAGGTGCTGCGCGCGGGGCTTCCGGCGCAGCGGATCCGTCGCATCCTGCGGGACCAGGCCGCACGCTCGCGGACGCTGGACCCCGGCCCCGCCGGGCTGCTGCGCTCGGTGTGCTGGCGCCTCGAAGCGGCCGACGCCGTGGACCCTGGCGAGCTGGAGCGGGCAGTCGTGCTGGCCCGCCGGGCCCAGGACCATGCGGTCACGCTGCGGCTGGCCCGGGAGCTGGCCCACGTGCGCCCGCACCCCCGCACACTGCTGCTGCTGGCCGAGGAACTGTACGAGGGCGGCCACCCACGGGAGGCCGAGCGCACGGTGCGACGGGCGCTCGACGAGGCCACCCAGGACGACGACCGGTTGTTCGCCGTGGTGGTACACGTCCAGAGTCTGGCGTTCGGCCTGCTCCGGGTGGACGAGGCGCTCGCGGTCAACTCCGCGGCCCGGCGGGCGTTCGCCGGTCACCCGGACGTGGCTGTCCTGGAGGCGAACGAGGCCGCGCTGTGGAGCCTGCTGGGAGACGTACGGCGCGCCGAGCGGTCCCTGCGGAAGGTCCCTGCGACGCCCGGAGCCCCCGCTTCCGCCCTCGTGGCGGTGCCGCGCGTGTACAGCCTGACGGAGTCGGGCCGCACGGGCGACGCGGTGCGGGCCGCCCGGCAGGCACGGGCCCACGGCCGGGCGGAGGCCGGCGCCGAGGGCGTGGCACACCCGGCGCAGTTGATCGGCGCCGAGGCCCGTGCGCTGGCGGAGTCCGGGGCGCTGTCCGCGGCGGAGGAACTGGCCCGGCAGGGCTACGACCGGGCGGTGGATGCCGGCGCGGGGCGCGCCCAGACCTGGTTGTCGGAACACCTGGGCTGGATCTGCTACCTCGGAGGCAGGATGGGCGAGTCCCGGGTCTGGTACAGCAGTGTGCTCGCGCACGCTCGCGAGGTGGGGCTGCGCTCCGGTGAGTGGGTGGGTCTGTGCGGACAGGCGCTGACCGCGGCGGTGTGCGGCGACGTCGACCGCGCGGAACTGTGGTGGGAGCAGGCGCGGTCGCTGCGTCCGGGCCGCTGGTGGCGTCCGGAGGCGGCGCTGGTCAGCGCTTGGCTCGCGGCGGCGACCGGCCGTCCTTCCCGGGGCCGGGACGAGCTCGTCGAGGCCGCCGGGGACGCCTCTCGGCGGGGGCTGCGCACCGCAGAGTCCCATCTGTGGTGTGATGCGGCCCGGCTGGGGGCGGCACGGGAGGCGGTGGCGCCCCTGGCGGAACTGGCGGCCGGCTCGGACAGTGCGCTGGCCTCCGCCCGCGCCGATCTGGCGCGGGCGCTGGCCACCGGGCGGGCCGGTCAACTGGAGCGGTGTGCCGGCCGGCTGTCCTCGCTGGGGGCCGGGCTGCTCGCCGCGGAAGCCTGGAACGCGGCCGCCACCGTGCACACCGGGGCCGGCGCCGCGGTGTCGGCGCGCGCCGCCCGGGAGCGCGCCCTGGCGCTCGCAGGCCCCGGTGGCGCCCGTACTCCCGGCCTGGTACCGCCGGCGGTGCGCTGCGGGCTGACCGGACGTGAGCTGGACGTGGCGCTGGCCGCGGCGAGCGGCCTGAGCAGCGAGGAGATCGCCCGGCGGCTGTCCCTGGCGGTCCGCACCGTCGTCAATCACCTCCAACGCATCTGCGCCAAGCTGGAGATCAACGACCGGACGATGCTGCGGACCGCGATCCACCGCACACCCGGGGAGCCTGCCCCAGGTTGACGCGGCGCCGTCGGGTGCCGCGGCCGCGGGCCGGAGCGGGCCGCCCGGCGCCGTGGCGGTGACAGCCCCCACCCGCGCAGCCGCAACCGGGTCGCTTCCACGGCGCCCTGCGGTCATTCCCCCCATCGCAGCGCGCGGTCGAGTTCACGGCGCGAGCTGACTCCGAGCTTCGCATAGGCCCGTTGCAGATGGTTGTCGACGGTGCGCACCGACAGCACGAGCCGAGCTGCGATCTCCTGGCTGGTCAGCCCGTCCGCCGCCAGGTGCGCGACGTCCCGCTCGCGGTCGGTGAGCGGACGTGCCTCGGCCCGGTGCGGCAGTGGCGCGCTGACGCGGTCCGTACCGCAGCGCTCCAACAGCCGCCGGGACAACAGCGCGGCGGCCGCGGCGGTACGCGACTCCCCCGCCCGGGCCGCGAGCGCCGACGCCGCGCCGGCGGCCTCGGCTCCCGTCATGTCGGCACCCAGCCGAGCACACCGGTCGGCGGCCGCGCGCAGCACCCGGTGGTCCTCGTCGGCGAGCCCCGCGGCCAGCTCCGCCCTGGCCCCGGCGAGCGGGCTGTCGCCGGCCGCGGCCAGCTCCGCGAGCCGGGTGCGCACCTCGGGGGCGGCCCCGAGCCGTGCGGCATCCGCCAGGAGCCACCCCTCGTACGAGGCCATGCCCGTGGCCCGGGCACCGGCGGCGGCCTCCAGCAACAACCGCTGTGCCGCCGGTCGGGCTCCGCGGACCGCGTTCTGCCAGGCGATCGCGAGCTGCCGGATGAGCCGGGACGCCTGCTGGCGTTCGCCCTCCGGGCCGCTGGTGGCGGCGAGTTCGCACGCGGCCCGGTCGGCACGCCCGGCCTGGGCGTGCACCGCGGCCAACCCCGCGCCCGCGAACACCACGGCCCGCCGGAAGCCGTGGCCCCGCGCCAGGCCCAGCGCCTCGGTGAACCAGTCGTGCGCGGCCTCGAGGTGACCGGCGATCAGTTCGCAGCGCCCCAGGTGCGCGGCGATCCAGATCTGCGGTGCCAGGGCCCGGGCCCCCACCGCTTGGGCGAAGGCCGCTCGCCCCACCGCACGCGCTTCCCCGCCCCGTCCGGCATCGGTCAGCGCCGCGACGCGATAGATGGCCGGCCCGCTGGCGTGCGACGAGGGACTGCCCGGCCGCTGTTCGCGTTCGGCGGCGACGAGTTCCTCGTGCACGTCGCGGGCCAGTGCCGCGGCCTCACCGGTGCGGCCGGCGTAGCCGAGGGCGAGCGAGCGCTGCAACTGCGCCCACAGCCGCAGCCGCGGGACGGCGATGTCCTCCGCGTCGGCCAACAGCCGCAGTGCGTCGGGCACCGCGCCCGCGTTGAGCCGGTAGGCGGCCTCGTTGACGCGCAGCACCCGCCGCCCTCCGGCGTCCAGCCGTGTGGCGGCGCGGGCGTTGACCTCCAGGGTGCGAGCGGTGTCACCCAGCCCCCAATAGAGGTTCTGGGTGCGTTCCATGGCGACGGTGAGGATGTCCTCGGATCCCTCCGCCAGGTGTTCCGCGGCGCTCAGGGACTCCTCGGCAGCCGCCCATCGGCCGGTGTGGTGGTATGCCTCCCCGCGCAGCAGCCAGACCTCCAGGACCGCGTCGCACCGCGGGACATCCGCGAGCAGTTCGACGACCTTGGGGTAGTCGCGTACGTGGCGTGCCATGCGGGCCGCGGGGAGCAGCGTCTCCAGGCCGACGGGCAGTCCGGCGGCCAGCCGCCAGGAGGCGAGGCGCAGCGCGTCCTCACGCCGGCGGGCGCCCGTTTCGGCGAGGTGGGCGGCCTGGTCGCGGTAGATCGCCCGACGGCGCGCGGCGGATGTGCCGCGACGCATCACCTGGCCGTAGAGAGGGTGATCCAGCACGCAGACGACGCGCCTGCGGTCCATCCGGACGCGGATCAGTCCGTCCTCCTCCAGCGCCTCGACGTCCTCGGCCCGGTGCCCGCCGTGCACCAGGGCGTCCGGCGAGAGGGGTTCGCACAGGGCGAGGAGCTCCAGCACCCGGCGCCGGCGCCCGTCGAGGCCGGCAAGCCGACTGTGGACGATTTCGGTCAGCCGGCGAGTGCCGGTCAGCGGACCGGTGAGGTGCCACAGCCCGTTCTCGCGCACCAGCCCGGCCGAGTCGAGAGCGCCGGCGACCAGCTCGCGCAGCACCAGCGCGTTGCCGCGCGAGGCATGACTCAGGGTGCGGAGCGTGGCGTGCTCCACCGGCCCGCCGAGCACTCCGCGGACGACTTCGGCCGTTTCGGCCGCGTCGAACGCGGCCAGGTCCAGGCGGTGGCTTCCCTCTTCGTGCTCGAAGGACTCCACCACGTCCGACGGTGGCACCGGAGTGCGCACCGTGCCCACCAGGAGTACGGTTCCGGTCCGCACCAGGTGCCCCAGCAGCACGGCGGAGGCGTTGTCCAGCAGGGGGAGGTCGTCGACCAGGACCACGGCGCGCCGGGGGCGTCCGTCTGCGGGGTGCGGGGCGAAGGCTTGTGCCGCGGCGTGGAAGGTCCGCACCGGGTCGTGGACGGGAGCGTCCGGCGGCAGGAGATGCCCGAGTGCCCCCAGAGGCAGCGCGGCGTCCGCGGTGGTGGCCACCACCCGTTCGGTGCGACGGCCGGACCGTTCCGCGTCGCGCAGGAACTCCTCCGCGAGCCGGCTCTTGCCCACCCCGGCCGGGCCGTACAGCAACAGGACACGGACCTCGGCGCTGTCGAGGTGGGATCGGAAGGCGGCCAGCTCCTCGGCGCGGCACGCGAACGGCCAGCGACGGCGCCGAGCGTCCGCGGCGGGGAACGCCCCGTCACGGACATCGGCCGCCGGGCCGTCCCCTGCGTTGTCGTGCGGTCCCGAGGATGACCGGGGGGTCGCCACCTCATGCTCCCTGTTCGTCGTGCCCTGCGCTGATGACCGACCGGCCCCGTCGCGGGAACGGGTCCTGGCCCGCCCACCCCCAGCTTGTCCGCTGCCGGCCATCAGCACATGAGTATGGAGTGCTCCCCTGCTGCCGGATCCACGCCGACGGCAGCGCGATACGCCTCCCTCCCCTGCTCCGCACCCCTCTCCCGCGGCCACCGCGGGAGCTGCGGCGTCCGTCCTCTCGCCGCGTACCGGTCGCCGTCTCCGGCGGCCGACAGCGGCAGTTGAGCAGTGACCACTCATGACAACGGCCCCGGTGTCCGCACTGATGGACCCCGGCACGGCCAGGAGAGCGGACGGCGGGGGCCGCCCCGACCCCGCAGCCAATTCCTTCAGGAAAGTACTTGCCCAAAGGGAAACAACTAGCTAACTTCTCGCTCAGGAGGAGATTCCTCCCGACCGAGCACAGGAGGTGCCGCATGACCGGACGCCCTACGCCGGAGCAGGCCGCCCAGGCCCTGCGAGGGGCCCACGACCTGCAAGGGAGAGCGCTGGACTCGCGGCGGGAGCCGCCGCTGGTGAAGCTCGGACTGGGGCTGATCGCGCTGGCCTGCGCCGCCTGTTACGACGTACTCGACCACCCGGGCCAAATGCCCCTGTGGATCGCCGTCGCCATGATGTGGGGCTACATCCTGGCCGCGCGCTCCCGTCGTGGCGCCGCCGCCCTGGGCTTCCGGGCGACAGGGCTGCGGAACCTGCCGGCGACCTATGTCGCGGTCGTACTGGCGGCATGCGCAGCGGTCCTGGCCGTGTCGGGCTTCGCGCTCCGGCGCACCGAGGGCTTCCTCAGCGATCACGTACCCTACTGGCATACCCTCGGCATCCTCGCCCTGATCGTCGTGGCCACCGCGCTCAGCCCGGTGGACCGGCGACTGCGGGCCCGGCTGCTGGCACGCACACAGAAACTGGGAGCCAGGTGACCGACACTCCCGCGGATCCGATGCCGGTGGATCCCGCGCTGGTGGATCCCACCCGCCTTTCGATCGTTTCCGTGCTGTCCTCGGCGCAGTGGGCCGAGTTCGCCTTCGTGCGCGACACCGTCGGGCTCTCCGACTCCGCCCTGTCCAAGCAGGTCAGCAAGTTGGAGGACCGCGGGTACGTCGAGGTGAAGCGCGGCCACGTCGGCAAACGGCCCCGGACCTGGCTCAACCTCTCGGACGCGGGACGTCACGCCCTGGAGGGCCATGTAAGGGCCCTCCAGAACATCGTGGCCGCCTCCCGCCGGGCCGGGGAACAGCACACCGGCGAGGCCCCGCCCCCCTGAGCGGTGCCGCGACCCCACTCCGGCCCGCTGCGCCACGGCAGTTCACCGGTGCGCAGCGGACGCCGGGACCGCATCCGGCGGAGGCCACCGGGACCAGCGACCCACCGGGACCGGGGCCGCACCCGAGCGCCCCCGGGGCGGGGCGCCTTCAGAGCAGCGCCTTGGCGTTCCGCTCGAGGTCCTCGATGCCGCCGCACAGGAAGAACGCCTGCTCCGGGAAGTGGTCGTAGGCACCGTCGGCAATGGCGTTGAAGGCGTGGATCGACTCGTCCAACGGTACGGTCGAGCCGTCCATGCCGGTGAACTGCTTGGCGACGTAGGTGTTCTGCGACAGGAACCGCTCGATGCGACGGGCGCGGTGGACGGTGAGCTTGTCCTCCTCGCCGAGCTCGTCGATACCCAGAATCGCGATGATGTCCTGGAGGTCCTTGTACTTCTGCAGGATCGTCTTGACGCGCGAGGCGCAGTCGTAGTGGTCCTGCGAGATGTAGCGGGGGTCCAGGATCCGGGACGTCGAGTCCAGCGGGTCGACCGCCGGGTAGATGCCCTTCTCCGAGATCGGGCGGGAGAGGACCGTCGTGGCGTCGAGGTGGGCGAAGGCCGTGGCCGGCGCCGGATCGGTCAGGTCGTCGGCGGGAACGAAGATCGCCTGCATGGAAGTGATCGAGTGACCACGGGTCGAGGTGATGCGCTCCTGGAGCAGGCCCATCTCGTCCGCCAGATTCGGCTGATAACCCACCGCCGACGGCATACGGCCGAGCAGAGTCGACACCTCGGAGCCGGCCTGGGTGAAACGGAAGATGTTGTCGATGAAGAAGAGCACGTCCTGCTTCTGCACATCGCGGAAGTACTCCGCCATGGTCAGACCGGCCAGGGCGACGCGCAGACGAGTGCCCGGCGGCTCGTCCATCTGCCCGAAGACCAGCGCCGTCTTGTCGATGACGCCGGAGTCCGTCATCTCCTCGATGAGGTCGTTGCCCTCACGGGTGCGCTCACCCACCCCGGCGAACACCGACACACCGTCGTGGTCGTTGGCCACCCGGTAGATCATTTCCTGGATCAGCACGGTCTTGCCGACACCGGCACCACCGAACAGACCGATCTTGCCGCCCTTGACGTACGGGGTCAGCAGATCGATGACCTTGACGCCGGTCTCGAACATCTCCGTTTTCGACTCGAGTTCGTCGAAGCGGGGCGGATGACGGTGAATCGGCCGGCTCTCGACGGCGTCGGCGGGCTCCCCGGTCCCGTTCAGGACATCGCCGAGAAGGTTGAACACCTTCCCCTTGGTGAAATCCCCGACCGGGACCGTGATCGGGGCACCGGTATCGGTCACCGGGGCCTGACGGACCAGACCGTCGGTGATCTGCATGGCGATGCATCGCACCAGGCCATCCGGCAAATGGTGTGCCACCTCTAGCGTCACGGTGCGCCGCTCGCCCGCGAAATCCACGTCCACATGCAGCGCATGGTGGATTTCCGGCAGTCCGTCCGGAGGGAATTGCACGTCCACGACGGGCCCGAGCACGCGGGCAACCCTGCCGGTGACATGGGTGGCGGTAGCCATGAGGGGGCACTCCTTGCCTTCGCGGATGGGGCTCGCCCCACCCTCGGTATACATACAACCATAGTTGCACAACTCTAGATTCTCAACTTTGGTTGTACATATTGCCGGGTGCTTCCGTTAGCGGCCCCGCAACGACCCCCAACGCGCCGCCCCCGGTCGGCCACCGTGACGCGGACCGCCCCCACACCCGGCACCCCCGGCACCCCCTGCGGGGCCAAGGCCACAGTCGGCGGGTCGCGCAGCCGTGGGGCGCCAGGAGGCCGACCGAGCCAAGCCATCTTGATAATGGCATCCATTTTCATATAGCGTCGCCCCACCCCATCACCTCGGAGGTCCCCCATGGCTGTGCCCAAACGGAAGATGTCCCGCAGCAACACCCGCCACCGCCGCGCCCAGTGGAAGGCCGCGACTGTCCAGCTCGTGCCCGTCACCGTCGACGGCTCGTCCCACCTCGTACCGCAGCGGCTGGCCAAGGCGTACGAACGCGGGCTCCTGCGTCCGGAGAGCTGAGTCGACGGGATGACGCACAACCGACTGCCCGTCACCGTCCTGTCCGGCTTCCTCGGGGCCGGCAAGACCACGCTGCTCAACCAGGTCCTGGGCAACCGGGAGGGCCTGCGCGTCGCGGTCATCGTCAATGACATGAGCGAGATCAACATCGATGCGGCGCTGGTGCGCGGCGGGGAGGCCGCCCTCTCCCGTACCGAGGAGCGCCTGGTCGAGATGACCAATGGCTGCATCTGCTGCACGCTCCGCGACGACCTGCTCGAAGAGGTGGACCGGCTGGCCCGCGAGGGGCGCTTCGACTACCTCCTCATCGAGTCCAGCGGCATCTCGGAACCGATGCCCGTCGCCGCCACCTTCGCCTTTCCGCGCGATGACGGGGCGACCCTCGGCGACCTCGCCCGACTCGACACCATGGTCACCGTCGTCGACGCCGCCAACTTCCTGCCCGAGCTGAACGGAGGTGACGGGCTGGCCGAGCGGGGCCTGGACCAGTACGAGGACGACGAACGCACCGTCAGTGACCTGCTGATGGACCAGATCGAGTTCGCCGACGTCATCGTCCTCAACAAGACCGACCTCGTCGATGGGCCCAGCGCCGAACGTCTTGAGGCGGCACTCGCCCGCCTCAACCCGGCCGCCCGCATCGTGGCCGCCCGGCACGGCCGGGTGAACACCGCCGACATCCTCGGCACCGGGTTGTTCGACCTGGAGCGGGCCCAGCTGGCCCCGGGCTGGGTGCGGGAACTCAACGGCGACCACGTACCGGAGACCGAGGAGTACGGCATCTCCAGCACGGTCTTCCGCGCCGACGCGCCGTTCCACCCCGGCCGGCTGTGGACCTTCGTCGCCGAGGGACTCGACAGCGGCGCCTACGGCCACATCCTGCGCTCCAAGGGCTTCTTCTGGCTGGCCAGCCGCCCGAACGTGACCGGACTGTGGTCGCAGGCAGGCGCGGTCGCCCGCTTTGAACCGTCCGGCGCCCGCGCCCCCGACGACAGCCAGGGCCAGGAACTGGTCTTCATCGGAACGGAGTTGCGCGCCGAAGCGCTGCGGGCGGCCCTGGCCGACTGCCTTCTGGCCGACGGGGAACCGCCCTTCGAGGACCCGTTCCCCGCCTGGGACACATACGGAATCGACGACGCCTGCGCACACGAGCACCACGCCCTCGACGTGGTGGCGCAGGCCTGAAAGCTCCGGGTCGGGCGGTGGTCGCAGCCACGGCACCGCCCAACCCGGTACGCACGACGGTGCCGTGCACCGGTGTCCCCGTGCCCGTGCGGAGCGCGGGGGCACCGCTGTGCCTTGCCGCGGCGGAACCACAACCTGTTCCCTCTCGGCGGATTCGTTCGCATCAGCAGGTCAGTGTCTTCCCCTGGCCAGGGCCCGGCCGCCGCCCTCTCTGGCCCTCGGCCGTCGGCCCTCGGCAGGTAGCTTTGCCCGCCGGACCCAGCATCGTCTCCCCACGCTCCAAGCCCCCCCAGAACAGCACTCCGTCCGGCAGGCTGGGGGCCGGAGGACGCAGCGCCTCAGTTCGTGGGAGTGGCGCCGATGGAGGGGAGCCCAGTGGCCGGCGCGCCCGAGCTCGGTGTCGCCATGCCCGAAGGAGCTCCCGTACCCGAAGGAGTTCCCGTGCCCGAGGGAGTCTCCGTGGGGGCTGTCGACGTATCCGTCGGTGTTCCCGTGGGGTCCGGCGACGGGCTTGGTGGCTGCGAAGGTGATTCCGTGGCGCTCGGGCTCGGTGTCCGGACGGCGGACGGGGCCGGCTTGGGGGTGAGCGGACGGTCGGCGGGCGGCACGCTGCGACTGCCGGGCAGGGCGTGGATCACCAGAAAGAAGGCCACGGCCACCACCGCGACCACGGCTGCCGCGATCACTGGCGCTGCCGCCCGGCGGACCCGTGCCCGCTGTCGCCCCTGCCGTATGGCGCGGGCCACGTCCACCCCTGGCGCCCCGGGCCCCGGTTCGAGATCGCGCAGCGGGGAGAGCAGCTGGGCCGCTTCTCGTTCCAGTTCATCGTCGTGCACGGCCGCTACGCCTCCCTCATGGACGCCGCGGATACGGGCAGTTGACCGCCGAGTTGGGCACGCAGCCGGGTGAGGCCGCGGGCGGACTGGCTCTTCACGTTTCCCTCCGAACAGCCCAGGATCCCAGCCACCTCTGCCACCGGCAGATCGCACAAGTAGCGCAGCACGAGCACAGCGCGCTGCCGCGCCGGGACGCGGGAAAGCGCGGTGTGGACGACGGTGCGCGTCTCGATGTCCGGCACGCCTTCGGCGGGCGGCAGCCCCGGGGTTTCGTGCGGGGCTCCCGAGAGGCGCACGCGCGCCCATGCCAGCCGCTGCTCGTTGAGGAAGCACCGGACGAGCATGGTGTGCACATAGCGGTCCAGGTCGTCGGCTGCGCTGGCGCGCCGCCAGTGGACGTACAGCTTGGTGAGGGTGGTCTGCACGACGTCGTCGGCGCGGTGGGGGTCCTTGCAGAGCAGGTGTGCAATGTGGCGGAGCCTGGGCAGCCTGGCGGAGACGTACTCCGTGTACGCCTGCTCGGCCTCGATACGGTCCTTGGGTCCGATCCCGGTCATGTCGTGCCGCTCATACTCTCGCTTTCAGGCCGCTTCCGATCGCGCGCGGGTGCGCCCGTGCACCTGCCACATCCAGACGCCGCCGATCCACCGTCCTGGCGCCCCCATCAGCCGCTGCACAGTGAGACGTAGCGCCTGGTCTCCCGGTTGCGGAGCGAGCACGATCGCTCCCGCCCGCCAGAAGCGCAGGTCCTCGCGGGCCGCTCGGCGCTGTGCCGGGCCGATGTCCGGGATCCGGCCGGTGCGGCTGACCTCCTTCAGGAGGGCGGAGGTGGCGCGGGGCACCGGGCCGTAGATGCCGGTCCGGTCGGGCCCGTACGGTCCGTTGAAGTAGCCTCCGGGCAGCGGAAAGCCGAAGCCGGCGGCGGTCTGCCAGTGCAGAGCTTCCGTGCGGCCGGGGTCGGGCAGCGGCACGGGGACGAGAGTGCGTCCCTCCGCTACGGACGCGCGCCAGGTGCCGTCGGCGACGAACGAGGGGACGGCGGGGCGGTCGACGGTGGACAGCGGCGTGGGCACGATCGGGAGGAGTGCGGCGACGACTGCTGCCCACCCCACGGCCCTCAGCGCCCGGTCGTCGGCGGCCACGTGCCCGGTGAAGCCGGCAGGCCGGGCCAGAGCCTCCCAGCGGTCGCAGGCCAGGGCCACGAGGATGCCGAGTGCGGGTACCGCCGCCATCGCCATCCGCGATTCGATGACCGACTCGAACAACGGGAGGTCGTGGAACAGCCGCCAAGGCCCCGGCAGTGTGACGTCCGTGCCCGGCACCGGAAGGGTGCGGCCCAGCGACAACAGCACGGCCCCGAAGGCGACCGTCGCCAGCCCCCGGACCCGAGGATCCCGCCACATCCACACCACCAGCACGACGGTCAACACGGCGAGCGGCCAGCCGAAGAAGGCGTTCTGCTCGGTGCGGTTGAGGGCGAGGGCGTCGGCCGTGGCCGGGTCCCCCGCCAGCGAGCGGCCCGCGAACTCCACCAGCGCACGCGGTGAGTTGCCCGTCGGGCCGTGCAGCACACCGGTATAGCTCTGGGCGCCGAAGAACTGCCGGCCGAGCGGGTAGGCGAGCAGCAGCGAGGAGACACCCGCGGCGACGGCCAGGCCGCGGGCGAGGGAGTGCCGGACCCTCCGGACGATGCCGGGGCGGCCGGCCACGTAGCCCACCGCGAAGAGCAGCAGGCCGACGGCTGCCAGCAGCAGCGCCTCCTCCCCGAGGAAGATCTGGTACGTCAGGAGGAGGCCGAGGGCCACACCGTCCCGGACGGTACGCCGGCGAGTGGTTCCCCCACCGTCGTCATGGCCGCCACCGTCCTGGCCGCGGGCCTCGCACAGCCTCAGCAGCCGGTCGGTGATCAGCGGCATCATGAACAGCACGGCGAAGTTCGGGTGGGCGTTGGCGTGCGAGATCATCGGCGGTGCGAACGCGCACAGGGCCCCGCCGAGCGCGGCTGCCCGGCGCGACCGTACGAATCGCTTGAGGAGCAGCCAGTACCAGGCAGCCGCGGTCGCGGCCAGGCCGCCGGTCAGCACCAGCGCCCAGGTCATGGCCGGTCCGAAAACCGCGGTCACGGGCGCCAGCGGGACGGACAGCCCGAGCATGGCGGTGTTCGCCATCAGGTTCACGCCCAGCGGATGGTTCTGCAGCGTGGTGAAGAACGGGTCGTGCAGCCCGAAGACATGGTGCGCGGTGACCGCGAAGAACCATTCCCACTGGTTCTGGTCCTGCCCGCTGTCTGCCAGGTAGCTCCGGTCGAGACCGGCCCACAGCCCCTTGAAGAGCCACACGGACACCAGCAGGTAGCCGAGCACCACGACCCGGTCGGCGGGCCGCATCCTCCGCAGGGCGCCGCGCACCCGCAGCCGCACCAGTTCCAGGAGGACTCCGGCGTAGTCCAGCGCGCGCACCTTGGACCCCGCCTGGTGGGCCCAGCGCACCGGCACCTCGGCCACCGGCCACTTCGCCTCGTGGTACATCCGCAGGATCTCCACGTCGATGCCCCAGCCGTCGACCCGCGAGCGTCCGAAGACCGCGCGTGCCTGGTCGCCGTCGAAGAGCTTGAAGCCGCACTGCGTGTCCCGGACACCGGGCACGGCGACCGCCCGGATCAGCCGGTTGCCCACCCGGCCGAGCAGCTTGCGCAGCGGATGCTGACGCACCTCGACGCGTGCGCCCCCCTGCGCGCGGGATCCGATCGCGGCGGCGAATCCCGCGTCGAGCTGGTCATGCAACAGGGCCACCTCCTCGATGGGGGTGGCCAGATCGGCGTCGGTCACCAGCACCCGGCCGCCCCTCGAGGCGAGCACGCCCATGCGCACCGCATGCCCCTTGCCGTGGTTGCGCGCGTGCGAGGCAGGCAGTCCGGGGTCCGACGGCGACCCCACCAGACGGATCCTCGGCTCGGCCGCCGCCGCCTCGCGGACAGCGGCCGCGGTGGCGTCCGTGGAACCGTCGTCGACGACGATCAATTCCCAGCCGGCGTGCCGACCGGGCGAGGAACGCAGATAGCGGCAGATCGCATCGAGGGTCCGAGGCAACCGGTGCTCCTCGTTGTACGCGGGCACCACCACCGTCAGGTCGACGGTGCCGGTCGTCGGCACACCGGTGGCGGCAGGGAGGGAAGGAGAGTGCAGCATGCCTCAGGGACCACTCCGGACCGTCGGCGGGTTGCATGTCCTGCGTCACACACCCTTGGCCCGGGCTCACCGGGAGGCTCGGTCGCGTGCAGGTCGGCAGCAGGTGGACGCAGTGGGACCGTGTCCTTCTCACTGCCAACGAACCCATTCGGAGGGCCTCTTGGCCAGGAGCACTGCCCGGCCCTCTTATATCTCTCTCACAACTGTGCCGCACCGTGGGGTCCATGGTGACCAGACGAATTGCTGTCGGTGTCGGAATTCTCGTGGCGATGGGCCTGACGGGCGCGGCCGCGGTGGCCTCCGGGGCTCCCGCTCCGGATTCCGGCAAGGCTTCCCCCGCAGCACCCGGAACGAAGGCGGCGAAGAATTACCTGTACGCCTCCATCGGGGATTTCGATGCCGAGGTCAAGCCGCTGATCGATCGCCCCGACGTCGCCGGCGTGCAGCTGGTGGTGCCGTGGAAGGCGCTCGAACGGAGGAAGAATCAGTACGACTTCTCGGAGATCGACCGGGCGCTGAACGCGCTGCAGTCCCGCCACAAGAAGCTGTTCATCCAGGTCCAGGACCGGTTCTTCGCGCCGCCGACGAGGCTCCCGGACTATCTGTTGGAGGATCCGGAGTACAAGGGAGGCGCGGCTCCGACAAAGAACGAGAACGGCCTCGGCCCCGGTGAGCCCGGAGCGGTCGCGGCGCAATGGAACCCGCAGGTGCGGGGCCGTTTCCAGCAGCTGCTGAAGGCGATGTCACAGCGGTTCGACGGTCGCCTCGCGGGGGTGAACCTGCCGGAAACCGCCACCGAGGTGGACACCAAGAAAGACCACACCGGCTACAGCGACGACGCCTACTTCAAGGCGGAACTCGACAACATGGCCTACGGCAAGAAGGTTTTCACCAAGACGCCGTTCATCCAGTACGTCAACTTCTGGCCCGGCGAATGGAACAACAGCCGCACCTACATGAGCCGTACCTTCGAGTTCGCCAAGGAGCACGGAATCGGCCTGGGGGGACCGGACATCCTGCCGGACCGCCCGGCGCAGATGGAGAACTCGTATCCCTTCTTCAAGAAGTACCGGGGACAGCTCCCCATGGTGGCCATGGCCGTACAGGAGCCCGACTTCCAGTACAAGAACCCCAAGACGAAGAAGCCGTACACGCGGCAGGAGTTCACCGACTTCGGCACGAACACCCTCGGCGCCGACGCCATCTTCTGGGCCACCAGCGCGCCCTGGCTCCACCAGCCGGCGACGCGATAGAGCCGCCCATCCCCCGCCGAGGGGAAGGCACCTTGCCGCTTGAGATCATGCGGCGACCTGGCGCCCCACCAAACACAAGCCGCTCACTCTGACGTGGCATCACCCTGGCTGCCCAGGCCGACTGCGACCGCTCGGTGCGTTGCGTTCAGTGGCGCCGGAGCACATGCTCCCGGCGGCCGGCCGCCGGGAGCAACTGCCGCTACGCCGCGCCGTAGCTGAGGCGGAACAGATCCTGGCCATGCCAGATCAGTCCCTCCGGCTTCACTGCCCAGGCGACCCGAAGGGGCCGGACGACCGGTCCGGCCCCTTCGGGTCGCCACGGCAAAGGCCGGCCGTGCCGAGCCGAACGGCGCCGGTCAGCCGCCGCCGATACCACCACCCTGCCGGAAATGGGTCTCCGGCATCCGGTTGTCGTGAGGCAACGGTTCCTTCGTCCCCAGGCGGGCCCAGACCAGGAACACCCCCAGCCCCACCGCCAGCAGACCGACCGGAACGAGTATCGCGAGGACCCACTCGGGCATGCCGCCTCCCCCTTAGCATTTCCTGACCTGCCAAACGCCGTACCACCACGGTAGAGCCCACCACTGACAACGACGCCCAGGAAGGGCGAACGAGGCCCAGTGGAGGTCGCTGGCCTGGCCCGGACGGGCAGCGCGTTCAGAGCGGCCAGGGGCGGCTATGGGTCGAGGCGAAGGTCCGGCTCAGCAGAACGTCCATCGTGTCGCGGATGTGCACCGGCCCGCGACCACGCTATCCCGCGCTGCGCGACGACAGCCGCCGGGTGATCCGGTCGAACAGCTCCGTCAGCGGCTCGCCGACATCCCGGCCGAACTCGGTCAGCCCGTAGGTGACCTGAGGCGGCGTCGTCGGCTCGACCTCCCGCCGGACCAGGCCGTCCTGAACCAGCGCGCGCAGAGTCTGGGCGAGCATCTTCTCGCTGATGCCCTGGATGCTTTCGCGCAGCTCGTAGAACCGGAGGTCGTTGCTCCGCAAGGAGATCAGCACCCAGATGCCCCACCTGCTGGTCACGTGGTCGACCACGTCGCGCGCGGGGCAGGCGGTGTGAAACACGTCATACCGCTCCCCCGTCTCAACCCGTCCGCGCTGCGCACCTTCCACCATGTAATGAACTTACCTCAAGGTACGTCCTTACTAAAAGTTAGCCAAGCTCCTAGCGTGAAGGCCACAGAGGACATCCGACGAAGGAGCTGATCATGATCGTGGTGACCGGGGCCACCGGAAACATCGGCCGGCCGTTGACGCAGGCGCTGGCCGGGGCGGGCCGGCCAGTGACGGCAGTGTCACGGCACTCGGCGGCGGTGCCGAACGGCGTCCGCCACGTAGCGGCGGACCTGGCCAAGCCGGGCAGCCTCACGCCCGCGCTGACCGGGGCGAAGGCGCTGTTCCTGCTGCTGTCCGGCGACCTGCACGCCACTGGAGCCAGCCCTGCCGACATCATCAGCGACGCTGCGGTCAGCGGGGTCCGCCGGGTCGTCCTGCTCTCCACGCTGGGCGTGGTGACCAGGCCCTCCGGCCCCACGCGGATCGCGATGCGCGCACTGGAGGACACGCTTCGGGAATCCGGCCTGGAGTGGGCGATCCTGCGGCCGGGCGGCTTCGCCTCCAACGCCCTGTGGTGGGCCGAGTCCGTCCGCGCGCAACAGGTCGTCGCCGCGCCCTTCGGCGACGTCGGGGTGCCGATCATCGACCCGGCGGACATCGCCGCGGTCGCGGCAGCCTGCCTGCTGGATGACCGGCACATCGGCGGCGTCTACGAGTTGACCGGCCCGGAGGTGATCACTCCGCGCCAGCAGACAGAGGCCATCGCCACCGCGCTGGGCTCGCCAGTGAGATTTCACGAGCTCACCCGGGACGAGGCCAAGGCCGCCATGACCCAGAGCATGCCGGCGGAGCTCGCCGACGACACTCTGGACATCCTCGGCTCCCCGAGCCCGGCCGAGTTGCGTGTCAGCCCGGACGTCCAGCGGGTCCTCGGCCGCGCACCGCGTCCCTTCGCCGACTGGGCCACCCGCAATGTCGCCGCGTTCCGCTGAGACTGGTCGGCGCCGCTGGAACTGCCCTTCGTGCTCGGTGATCCACTACTGAACGTCGAGGAACTGAGCCGAAGTTGACGCTGACCGGGACCCAGTCGGGCCGGAACCGACGCTGCAGCCACAGCGCAGCGCCGTGCGGCCAAACCGTTGGCCCGACGAGCCCAGGAACATTCCGATCGGCCCCGTCCTGTCGGCAATCGATCGATGGCCGCCGCACCGAAGTGGGCCAGCTTGCCCGACTGCCGCGGGCTCAGCCCGGTGAACGGGGCTACCCAGGATGGCACGTGGGAACTTTCCGGCGCGAAGGCCGCCATCGGCCGGGTCACGGTCATGGCAGACGGCGGCTACCGGGGCACCGGTGGGACAACTCCCGCCCCATACGGGCCCAGAGAGGTCCGAAAGAGACGGCTCCCCACCCCCTCCGGCTCGGAGAATGCTCAGTCGATACAGAACTCGTTGCCCTCGATGTCCCGCATCGGGATGCACGACTCGTTGTCCTCATCGGCGAGCAGCGTTTGCACGTGTACCGCGCCGAGCGAGACCAGTCGCGCGCATTCGGCCTCAAGTGCGGCGAGGCGCTCTTCACCCACGAGTCCGGTGCCGACCCGCACGTCGAGATGCACCCGGTTCTTGGCGGCCTTCCCTTCGGGAACGCGCTGGAAGTACAGTCGCGGGCCCACACCTGAGGGATCACTGCAGGCGAACCAGGAATCCCGCTGCTCGGGTGGCTGCGAGCGCGTGAAATCGTCCCACGTGGCAAACCCCTCCGGCGGCGGCGGTACGACGTACCCCAACACCTCGCACCAGAAACGAGCGAGACGCTCAGGTTCCGCGCAGTCAAAGGTGACTTGGAACTTCTTGATCGCTGACATCGGCGCAACATACCAGGGGAACTCTGCCCCCCACCGATGATCCCCAGGATCCAGTCCTGACCCATCACCCTCGTGCCCAAGGTCAGTTACGGGACAACCCTTGGGACGTTTCGTTTGGCCGGTCGGTCGTTGGTCCGGCTGTTCCGCGAAGTGGTGTGCAATATACGTGAAGTGAGCCGTTGCTCCCGGACCGGACCCGAAGCGGGGCGGTCGCCGGCGGGATCACCGGGAGGTGATCGACGCGATCGCCTTCGAGTTCCACACGAAGGTCCCTAGGCGTGGAAAGTCGTGGTCGTCTCGAGCGGGGCGCGCCCGGTCGTCACCCGGTTCACTGGCGCGGTCTCATCGGCATAGCCGAAGGAGATGCCCACGAGCAGCTTTCCTCCCGTGACGCCGAGCTCGCCGCGGACCGTGTCGGCGTAGAAACTGAGCAGCCCCTGCGGGCAACTGTCCACGCCGTACGCGGTCATCGCCAGGAGAAGGGTCTGCATGTAGGCGCCGACATCTGCGGCCAGCCGTGGCCCGCCGTCACCGTTGACGAACAGGAACGCCGCGTGTGGCGCACCGTAGAAACGCAAACTCTCCGCGTCGTAGGCCGCACGTGCCGCATGGTCGTCAGGGTCGATGCCCAGCGCTCCGTACAGCTCGGCGCCGAAGGCGGCCCGGCGGACCTGCTGCACCTGCGCGTACATGTCCTCGGAATACGGGAGGTCCGCCGAGGCGCGCTGCTCGGCGTGGGCCGCCCGCAGAGCGTGCGCCAGGCGCTCACGCGTCGCGCCGCTCACCACCTCCACCTGCCAGGGCTGCGCATTGGAGTTGGACGGCGCGGCGCCGGCCAGCGAGAAGATCGCGCGCATCGTATCCGCCGGCACGGCCTCCGGACGGAACGCGCGTGTCGCGTGACGGTCGCGTATCAGCTTCTCCGCGCAGCCACTCAGCTCGGTGGGGTCGGCGGGACCGGTGGGGACTGGCCTGTTCATGGAACACTCCTCAGGGACAGCGCTTGTAAACGGAAGCGTTTACATGGAGACACCCTAGCGAGCCGAGCCTGTCGAGGTAAACGCCTACGTATACTTGCGTCATGGGTACGACGACTACTGCACCTCGACGAGGGGGGCGTGGGGGCCGGGAGCGCATCCTGGCTGCCGCCGCCCGGCTGTTCGCGACCCAGGGGATCCATGCGACCGGCATGGAGCAGGTCGCGGAGGAGGCGCCGGTGTCCAAGCGCACGCTCTACGCGCACTTTCGGACCAAGAGCGACCTGGTCATCGCCCACCTGCAGGACCTCGCGTCGTCGGGCGCCACGCTGGAGAGCGTGCTGACCCGCGAGGACATTGCCCCAAGGGAGCGGATCCTCGGGCTGTTCGACCACCCCGCGGCGGACGCGGCTCCGGTGCGCGGATGCCCGTTCATCGACGCCGCCGCGGAGTTCCCCGACCCGAAGAGCGCGGTCCATTCCCACGCCCGCGAACAGAAACTGCGGATGACCGAGCTGGTCACTTCCTTGGTGAGGGAGCTGGGCTGCCGGGAGCCCGTCGCGCTCGCCGAACAACTGGTCACCCTCGCGGACGGCGCGGCCAGTCGCGCCATGGTGCTGAACGAAGCGGACTACGGCCGGCACGCGCGAGCAGCAGCCGAGGCCCTCATGGAACGCGCGCTGCCGGGCACGAACTGACGAGGAGGAGGGCCGCGCTGGACGAAGGCCCACCGCGGCCTCGCTCGGCGGTCTCGCGTTGCCCCTCACCTGCGTGACGGCATCCGCTCGACGACGACCGAGAACGAGCTGCTGATCCGAACGAAACGACCTAGCTCGGGTGGATCGCGGCTTCGATGTGGGCGAGTTGGGCGGCGAGGATCTCTTCGAATGCGGCGCGGCGGTCCGCTCCGAGGGGGCGGATGTCGCGGGCGAAGTGGGCCAGGGCCGGAAAACGTTCGGGGTCGGCGCCCAGTACCGCCACGCGGAACAGCTCCATGCCCTCTTCGTGCTCTTCCGGGGTGACCGTGCCGGCCCCGGCCTCGGAGGCGACCAGCGCGGCGAGGAGGACCGCGATCCGGTGGTAGCGCGCCGGGATCTCCGCGTCGGGCAGTCCCGACGCGCGCAGCGCCTGCAGCACCTCTTCCATGACCAGCCGGGAACCGGTGCCGCTCGATGCGTAGCGTCCCCAGACCGCGGCGAGCTGGGGCTGCTGTCCGAAGACCTCCCTCACGCGCAGGGCCAGGGCCGTGATGCGCTGCTTCCAGTCGCCCTCGGGGCGGTGGCCCTTCATGGCAGCCAAGAGGATCCGGTCGGCGACCGCGCGCAGCAGTTCGGTCTTGCTGCGGAAGTGCCGGTAGAGGCTGGAGGAATCGGTCCCGAGGACCGTGGCCAGCTTGCGCACGCTGAACGAATCCGCGTCGCTCGTGCGCAGCAGCTCCGCCGCCGCATCCAGGATCTCTTCGGTTGACCAACGCCGTCGGCCTGCCATCTTGCTCCTCTCGCCGGGCCTCAGCCTACCTGTGCACTTGGCGTTGCACGCACCGCGTGCATAATGAGGACATGAGTATGCCGGACGGGCCGGCGTGCCACTCGTGCCCTGTTGTCCGGGTCGGGCGACCGATGCGGAGCTCGCCCCGGGGAAGACGAAAGGACGCATGTCGTGAGGAACTCGCTGGATTCCGCGGAGCTGAACGCCGCTATGGAAAGCGTCCACCGCGCCGGGATGCCGGGCCTGTTCGCCGAGGTGCGAGACGGCGACCAGGTCTGGCGCGGAGCCGCCGGGGTCGCCGATGTCGCCACCGGCCGCCCCGTCACCGCCGACATGCGGCACCGTGTCGGCAGCATCACCAAGACCTTCACCGCCGCCGCAGTCCTGCAGCAGGTCGAGAGCGGCCGGATCGGTCTCGACACACCGATCGCCCGGTACCTTCCGAAGCTGGTTCCCGGAGAGCGCGGTGACGCGATCACGGTCCGGATGCTGCTCAACCACACCAGTGGCCTCGCCGAGTACCTGCCGTACGCCTACCCTTCCCTGAAGGCGTTCCCGGCCCTCGCGGACACCGGACCCCAGAGCCTGGACGACCACCGGCTCACGCGGTTCGACCCCGCTGAACTGATCGAGATGGGGGTCGCCGCACCTGCCGTCGGCGTCCCGGGCGGCGCTCCGGGGGTGTACTCCAACACCAACTACCTGCTCCTCGTCCAGCTCCTGGAACAGGTGACCGGCACCACGGCCGAGCGGTACATCACCCGCAACGTCATCGAGCGCTCCGGGCTCCGGGACACCGAACTCCCCGCCGGACCGTACGTCAACGGGCCGCACTCGCAGCTCTACGAGGCGTGGTTCGGCATGATCGACCCGCCGCGCGACTACAGCGTCTACGACATGTCATGGGTGGGGCCGTCGGCCTCGCTGATTTCCACCGTCGCGGACCTCAACTGCTTCTTCGGCATGCTGCTGGCCGGGGAGATCGTCAGCCCGTCGTCGCTGGCACAGATGCAACGCACCGTCCCGGTCGTCTCCCAGGAGGGAAGGACGATCGACTACGGCCTCGGCCTGCACCCGATGGAGGGTCCCGGTCGGGGCACCTTCTGGGGCCATGGCGGCACGGTCTGGGGTGGTGGAGCGCTGGCCATGACCCGTGCCGACGGGAAGCGGCAGATGGCGGTCGCGGTGAACATGCAGAGGTGGAACAAGCTCGACTCCGCCGGCAAGCCGCAGCCCCACCCCATCGACGACGCGCTTGCGACGCTGTACCGCGTGGCGATGTACGGCTGACCGGGCCGGGGAGCATGCCCTCACCGCATGGCGTCGGTGCGTTCCGCCGTGGCCACCGCACTGCCCGGAGGCTTCCACTCGTTCCGGGAGTCCTGCGGTGGCCACCAGTGACGCTGAAGGGAGGCTCAGAGGCTGTTCAGTCGGTTACTGCCCGACCGGGTTGAGGTAGGTGGCCGGGTGCGTGGCGCCGTCCTGCTTGAGGATCTGGCCGCCGAACGGCCACTTCAGGGTGAAGTGCTCCGTCTCGTTCGGCGGGGTGACCAGGAACTTCGCCGGAACGAACTTCTCCTTCTGCGGCGTGGACTTGGCCACCGGGAGCAGGGTGATGCTGAAGTCCACCGTTTCCCCTTGCTCCAGGGTCATCCTTTCGGGCTTCTTGGAGGAGCGCGCCAGCGACCAGGTGCCGTCGGTCCCCTGAGCGCCGATCATGTCGACACCGGCGAAGCCGGACAGGGTGCAGGTGCGCTTGCTCTGGTTGGTGAACCAGATGTACGCCTGGGTCTGCTTCTCGGTCTGCTCCATCTCCGGTCTCGCGTCCTCCCCCGTGGCGAAGCCGGCCTTCAGGTCGGCGGTGTGGCAGCGGGTCGGCTCGGCCTTGGCCGGGGCGGCCGAGGCCGGGACGGCGGTGGCGGCCGTGCCGGCGACGACGAGGGCCGCAAGGGCCACGGCGGTCAGCTTGCTCTTCATGTCGGGTTCCCCTCGAAGGCGAATCGGCGCACGAGGTCAACGCGCGCCTACGCACCTGAAGAGGGGCAATGCCCGGAGGAGGTTCGGCGTGCCGTAGAACCTTTTTCCCGACACGTCAGGGTGCGGCCCATTGCGGCGTGGGAGTCCCGGCCGACACCCAGCCGTAAAATTGCGTCGGCCTGTCGCGGCCGGGAGAACCGTCTTGGCTGAGGAGGGCTGGATGAATCCAGTGGTGGTGACGTCCGCGGGGAAGGTGCGGGGGACCAGCAGGGACGGGATCTCGTGCTTCCGGGGAATCCCCTTCGCCGCGCCGCCCGAGGGCCCGCTGCGGTTCCGACCGCCCACGGCGCCTCCGGCGTGGGACGGGATCCGCGACGCTCTCGCCTTGGGGGCCGCGCCCCCGCAGCCGGCCCCGGCACCCGGCGCCCCGGCCATGTGGCGGCCCGGCAACGGGCTGGACTGCCTGACGGTGAACGTATGGACCCCTGACCCCGGTGCGGCCACGTTGCCGGTCATGGTGTGGATCTACGGGGGCCTGTGGAAGCACGGCTCGGCGAGCATGCCCCACTACGACGCCACCGCGCTCGCCGGCTCCGGGGTCGTCGTGGTGACCTTCAACTACCGGGTCGGCTTTGAAGGCTTCGGACACCTGCCCGGAGTGCCGGACAACCGCGGGCTGCACGACCAGATCGCCGCCCTGCAATGGGTCCGGGACAACATCGCCGCCTTCGGCGGCGACAGCGGCAACGTGACGGTCTTCGGACAGTCCGCCGGCGCCGCCTCCGCCGTTCTGCTGATGGCCGCGCCCGCAGCGCGGTGCCTGTTCCGGCGTGCGATCGCCCAGAGCATCCCGGCGGGAGTCCGCACCCGAACCGAGGCAGAGACGATCACTGCCACGATCGCGCAGGCGGCAGGCGTCCCGGCGACGTGGGACGGGCTGGCCGGCCTGCCGCCCGAGGCGCTCTTGGCGGTCCAGGACGCGCCGCTTCACACCCACGAGGACGGCTTCAGCGCCTTCGGTCCCGTCATCGACGGCGACCTGGTGACCGGGCAGCCCTGGGCCGCCCTCGAAACCGGCGCGGGCCGCGACGTCGACCTGGTCTGCGGCTTCACCCACGAGGAGTACCGGGGCCAGGGCCCGGCCCCCGCGGCGGGGGTCGACCCGGAGCTGGTCGCCGAGGCAGTCGGCCTGGGCAAGGGAGCGGCAACCGCCTACCGCCGGGCCCACCCCGGGCTCACCGACACCGACCTGTGCACGGTCATGCTGTCCGACGCCCTCGTACGGATTCCGACCACCCGGGTCGCCCGGGCCCACGCCCGCGCGGGCGGCCTCACCTGGCTGTACGACTTCACCTGGCGAGGCCCCACCCTGGGCGCCGCCCACGGCATCGACGTCCCGTTCACCTTCGGCAACGCCACCAGCCGTTACGCCACCCGCTTTCTGGGGTCACCGCCGCCCTCCGACTTCGCCGACCTGTCCGGCCAGTTGCAAACCGCCTGGACCTCGTTCGCCGCAACCGGCGACCCGGGCTGGCCGCGCTTCACCCTGGACCAGCCGGCCACCAGAATCTGGGACCTCCCGCCCGCCGACACGTTCTACCCGCTGGAGGCATCCCGCCAGATCTGGGAGAGTGCCGCCTCCGCATAGCGGCTTCGACCAGTGAGTCGGGGCTGCCTCGCAGCCGACGAGGGGTACCCGGGGACGACGATCGAAGCGGTGTGCGAGGCTGACGTGATGTCGCTCTCTCCTGCCCCCGCGGAGCCGATAACGCCCGATCCGGTGCGCGAGGTTCCGGACACGCTGCTCACCCAGTCCTGGCTCGACCTGTCGTTCCTGCACTGGGCCGCCGACCCCGCGGACGTGGCGCCGCTGCTGCCGGCCGGGACCGTGCCGGACACCTACGACGGGCTCACCTACATCGGCCTGGTGGCGTTCCGGATGCACCGGGTGGGCTGGTTCAAGATGCCGGGCATCCCCTACCTCGGCACCTTTCCGGAGACCAACGTGCGGCTCTACTCGGTGGACCGGCACGGCCGACGCGGCGTGGTGTTCCTCTCGTTGGAGGCCTCGCGGCTGCTGCCGGTGGCCGTCGCCCGCAGCGCCTTCCGGATGCCCTACCTATGGGCCAGGATGGCGATCCACCGTGACGCGGACACCATCAGCTACACCAGCAGCCGCCGCTGGCCGGGGCCGCGCGGGGCGCACTGCCGGATCGCGGTGCGCATCGGCGAGCGGATCGAGGAGCCGACCGCCCTCGAACACTTCCTGACCGCCCGCTGGGGCATGCACAACGCCTTCTTCGGCCGACCGGTGTACCTGCCCAACACCCACCCGCGCTGGCCGCTGCACCGGGCCGACCTCCTGCACTGTGAGGACGAGTTGGTGACCGCCGCCGGGCTGCCGTCGCCGGCCGGCCCGCCGGTGAGCGTGCTCTACTCCCCCGGCGTGCCGGTTCGCTTCGGCCGCCCGGCCCGCCCGGGCGGTCTGCCCACCCCCTGAGCCCGCACGGCGCGGCGGTCGAGCGCCGGCCGGAGCGCGGTGGCACGGTCCTCGAAGTCCCTCGGTTGGCATGTCCGTTCCCGAGCGAGTCAACGGCTGAGGGTTACGGTGGCCCTCGCCGCTTCACGCTGCCGCACAGCGCGCGAGAAATGCTCCCGGGCACTCCACGCCCAAAGCCCCTGCCATACCCCGAAAGGGCCTTTGCCGCACCGCACTTGAGTCGCGATTGAGCCGCCTCGATCGCCCCCGTGCCACACTCGGCCCATGCTCCACAGGCGTGCTGATCAATCGCTGATCGAACGGACAAAGCAAATCCGCCGGGGCCTCACGGGAACCCCGCTGATTCCCCTGGCGGACGAGCAGTGCGACATCGTCGCCAAGCTGGAATTCTGCAATCCCGCCGGAAGTACCAAAGACCGTTCGGCACTGTGGATTCTGGAACAGGCAATCGGTCGCGGGGAGATAGCGCACGACACCACGGTGGTCGAGTCGTCGTCCGGCAATTTCGCGCTGGCCCTGGCTTTCTACTGCCGCATGCTCGGCATCTCGTTCGTCCCGGTCATCGATCCGAACTGCAACGAGGCCACCGAGGCGCAACTCCGGCTGCTGTGCGAGCGGGTGGAGAAGGTATCCCTCCGTGATACGGCGGGCAGCTACCTGAAGACCCGGCTGTCCCGGGTGCAGGAACTGCTGGTCGAACTCGACTCGGCCTATTGGCCCAATCAGTACGCCAATCCGGATGCCCGCGACGCCCATTACCGCTTCACGGCGGGCGAGTTGATCGCGCAGGCCGGTCCGCTCGACTACCTCTTCGTCGGTGTGGGCACGGGCGGCACGATCGCCGGGCTCTCCCACCGGGTCAAAGAGACGTACCCGGGCTGTGTGGTCGTCGCCGTCGACACCGAGGGCTCGGTGATCTTCGGAGGCCCGCCGAAGAAACGGCGGATCCCCGGCATCGGCTCCAGCATCGTGCCGCCGCTGTGCGGTCAGGCGCTGATCGACCAGGTCGAGATCGTCTCCGAGGTGCGCGCCGTCGAGGCCTGCCGAGCCCTGGTCGCCACGTACGGCTTGTACGCGGGCGGTTCGACCGGCAGCGCCTATGCCGCCGTCCAGGACCACTTCGCGCGTCACCGCCCCGGCGCACACCGTCCCCGGGTCGCCATCCTCGCCGCCGACCGCGGCCATGCCTACGCCCAGACCGTCTACGACCCCACGTGGGCCCAGCAACTGCACGCGGAGGCGGTACCGCCCGCCGGCGTCGAAGCCCTGGCCGTCAACTGAAGGAGCACCACCCCGTGTCCACCCTGGCCCCACCGCCCATGACCGTGATCGGCGCGGGCGACATCGCCGCCGAGACGGACCGTCACCGTCCGGAGCTCATCGAGGTCGTCCGTGCCGCCTACCTCGCGCACGACGCCGGAGAGAGCTCGAACCCGCACAGCTCGTTCCTGCGCTTCCCGCACCAGAACCGGTCGCGCATCATCTCCCTGCCCGCCTATCTGGGAGGCGAGTTCGAGGTCGCCGGCAACAAGTGGATCGCCAGTTTCCCGGACAACACGCAGCACGGAATCCCCCGCGCCTCGGCCACGCTGATCCTCAACGACTGCGTCACCGGCTACCCGTTCGCCTGCATGGAGTCCTCGATCGTCTCGGCGACGCGGACCGCGGCCTCCGCGGTGCTCGGCGCGCAGACGCTGCTCGGCGCGCGCCGCGCCCGCCGGGTCGGCATCGTGGGCACGGGACTGATCGCCCAGCACGTATGGCGGTTCCTGCGTGACCTCGACTGGGAGATCGAGGGCTTCCGGCTCTTCGACCTCGACCCGGCGGCGGCGGGCCGCTTCGGCGCCGTCATGGCCGAGCACACCGGGGCCGAGATCGTGGTCGCCGGCACGGTGGAGGAAGCGTTCACCGACTGCGACCTGGTGCTGCTGACCACCGTGGCCGGCGAGCCGCACCTGCACGACCCCCGGCTGCTGGCCCACAACCCGGTGGTCCTGCACCTGTCCCTGCGCGACCTCGCCCCCGAGATGATCCTTGCCGCCCAGAACTTCACCGACGACGTCGACCACGCCGTACGCGAGCGCACCTCGCTGCACCTGACCGAACAGCGCACCGGCAACCGGGACTTCGTCGACGGCACCCTCGGCGACCTGCTGCGCGGGCGGCTGCACCGGGACCACGGACGCCCGGCGGTCTTCTCGCCGTTCGGACTCGGCGTACTCGACCTCGCCGTCGGCAAGTGGGTGCACGACCGGGTCGTCGCCGCGGGCCGGGGCCGCCGCGAGAACGACTTCTTCACCGGGGTGGGGGTCTGACGCATGAACGCCTCCCCCGCCCTGCGCCCCGCCGGGGACCGGTACGTCGTCGTGGTGAACCACGAGGAGCAGTACTCGGTCTGGTTCGCCGACCGTGCCCTGCCCGCCGGCTGGACCGCCACCGGCGCGCAGGGCACCCGCCAGGAGTGCCTGGACCACATCGAGCAGGTGTGGACCGACCTGACCCCGCGCTCCGTGCGAGCGTCAGCGAGGACGCCCGGCGACCTCGCAGCGGCCTGGCTGCGCGGGCTCGGCAGCCGTGACCTCACCGCGCAGCGGCGCCTGTTCGTCTTCCCGCACGCCGGAGCCGGTGCCTCCGCCTACCGGCTGGCGGCGTTCCTGCCGGACAGCGTCGAAGTCTGCACGGTCCAGTTGCCCGGCCGGGAGACCCGGTCCGCCGAACCGGCCCTGACGTCCCTGGACGAGGCCGTGGCCGCACTCGCGCCGCTCATCGCGGACCACACGGACCTGCCGTACGCCTTCTTCGGGCACAGCATGGGCTCCCTGATCGCCTTCGAGACGGCCCGGCGGCTCCGGGCACTCGGCACGCGCCTGCCCGACCGCCTGTTCCTGTCGGGCATGCGCGCCCCCGGCCTGCCGGACCGCGACCCGCGGCACACGCTGCCGGACGACAAGCTGCTCGCCACAGCCGCATTCGACGGCGTGGACGCCCAGTTGCAGGAGCTGCTGCTGCCGCTGCTGCGCGCGGACCTGACGCTGTGCGAGACGTACACGCACCGGGTCGAGGCCCCCCTGCCCTGCCCCCTGACCGTTCTGGCCGGCTCGGACGACGACACCGTCGACGAGGCGGAGCTCGCCGACTGGCGCACGCACACCTCGGCCGACTGCGAACTGCACCGGTTCCCGGGCGCCCCCCACCTGTATGTGCGCGGCGCGGAACGACAGCTGGCAGAGATGATCACGCGCACCTTCCCCGTACGGGGCTGAGAAAGGATCGTTCATGGCGCCGACCACCCTCGTCGCACTGTGGGAGCAGCAGGCAGCCGCGACACCCGACGCGGTCGCCGTCGTCGCGGGAGCACACCGCGCCACCTACGCGGACGTGGACCGCCGGGCCACGGCACTCGCCGCCGAGCTGCGGGCACGCGGCATCGGGCCGGAGGACCTGGTCGGCGTCTGTCTCGGCCGCTCGGTCGAGATGGTCGTGGCCCTGCTCGGCATCCTGAAGTCGGGCGCCGCGTACCTGCCCCTCGACCCGAGCTACCCGGCCGACCGGCTGCGGCACATGACCACCGACTCGGGGGCCGGGCTGTGGCTGTGCGACGCGGACCACCGCGCGCAGGCCCTGGCGTCCGGCGTGGCCGACGTCCTGCTGATCGAGGACCTCCCGGCGGAACCTGCCGCACCGGTGGCCCCGGTGGTACACCCGCACCACCTGGCGTACGTCCTCTACACCTCCGGTTCGACCGGCCTGCCCAAGGGCGTGGCCGTCGACCACGCGGCGATCGCCTCGTTCCTGCGGAGCGTGGCCGAACGCCCCGGCCTCGGGGCGGACGACCGGGTCCTCGCCCTGACCCCGCTGTCGTTCGACATCTCGATACTGGAGCTGTTCCTGCCGCTGACCCGGGGAGCGACGGTGGTGATGGCCCCGCGCGCCGCCAACACCGACCCCGAGCTGCTGGCCGCCACCATCGCCGAGGCGGGTGTGAGCGTCGTCCAGGCGACCCCCACCACCTGGCGGATGCTGCTGGCGTCCGGCTGGACGGACGGGCACGGCCGGGTGCTGCTGTCGGGCGGTGAGCCGCTCGATCCGCGACTGGCCCGCGACCTGCTCGCCACCGGCGGCACCCTGTGGAACCTGTACGGGCCGACCGAGGCGACGGTGTGGGCCACCGCCGCCCGCATCGACGCCGTGGCCGACCGGGTCACGGTCGGCACGGCCCTGTCCCGCACCCGGCTGCACGTCGTCGACGAGAGTGGGCAGGAAGCCGGCCCAGGAGTCACCGGCGAGCTGTGGATCGGCGGCGCGGGCGTGGCCCGCGGCTACCTCAACCGGCCCGCGCTGACCGCCGACCGGTTCGTGCCCGACCCGTTCGGGGACGCCTCCGGGCGCCTGTACCGGACCGGCGACCTCGCCCGGTGGACCGCCGACGGCATGCTGGAGGTGCTGGGACGCAACGACCACCAGGTCAAGGTGCGCGGCTTCCGCATCGAGCTCGGCGAGATCGAGGCCGGTGTGCGCAGCCACCCCCTCGTCACGGACGCGGTGGTGGTCGTCGACCGCGAGGCGGCCGGCGGCGACCAGTTGGTGGCGTACCTCGTGCCCGCGCCCGACGCGCGGAACGTATCCGGGGACCTGCCCCGCCTGGTCCGTGACCACCTCGCGCAGCGGCTGCCCGCCCATATGGTGGCCCAGGGCTACGCCGTGCTCGACGCCCTGCCCCGCACCCCCGCGGGCAAGGCCGACCGCGGTGCCGTGCTGCAGATCCCGCACGGCCCGGTCCGGGCGAGCGGGACGATGCCCGACGACGCCCCGCTGCCGCCGCACACCGCGGCGGTGCGCCGCGTATGGGCCGAGGTGCTCGGGCTCGACGACGTGTCCCCGTACGACGACTTCTTCGGTCTGGGCGGCCAGTCGCTCACCGCGGTACGGGCCGTGGCCCGGCTGCGTGCGGAGCTCGGCGTGCCGGTCGACGCCCGGTCGGTCTTCGCCCATCCGACGCCCGCCGCGCTCGCCGCCGCCCTGGACGGCGTGGCGCCCTCGGCCGACGAGCCGATCCCCGCGGCCGCGACCGCCGAGCTCTCCTTCGGCCAGGAGCGGATCTGGTTCTTCGAGCAGCTGAACGACTCCGTGCCCGCCTACCACCTGCCGGTCGCCCTGGGCATGCCCGGCGGGCGCGTCGACCTGACGCTGCTGCAGGACTGCCTGTCCGCGCTGGTCCAACGGCACCCGGCGCTGCGCACGGCGCTCGTCGCCGTCGCCGGCCGGGGCCGCCCCGAACTGCTCCGCGAGCCGGGACCGGTGCCGCTGCGCCGCACCGAGGTCGCAGAGGCGGACCTGGACGCGCTGATGACCGAGCGGATCCGCGCCCCCTTCGCCCTCGACCGCCCACCGCTGCTGCGCGCGGACGTGCTGCGCACCCCGCGCCGCGACATCACGCTGCTGACGATTCATCACCTCGCGTGCGACGGCGCATCGGTCGATCTGCTGGTGCGGGAACTGGGCGAGCTGTACACGGAGCTCGCCGCCGGCCGCCGCCCCGCCCCGGCACCACTGCCCGTGACGTACGCCGACTACGCGGCCTGGCAGCGCGAGCGGCTCACCGGCGCCGAGCTGGAGCGGCTGCTCGACCACTGGCGCACCCGGCTGTCCGGCGTGCCCGTGCTGGAGCTGCCGACCAGCCGGCCCCGGCCGGCCGTCGCGAGCCACCGCGGCCGCCGCGAACTGCTGCGCGTCCCCGCCGGCGTGGCACACCGGCTGCGCACGCTGTGCCGGGCCGAGGGCGTCACCCTGTTCATGGGCCTGCTGGCCCCGTTGCAGGTGCTGCTCGGCCGGTACGCCGACGAGAGCGATGTGGCCGTCGGCACCCTGGCAGGCGGCCGGCCGCGCCCCGAACTGGACGAGGTGGTCGGCTACTTCGTCAACACCCTCGTCCTGCGCACCGACCTGTCCGGCGACCCCACCTGGCGCGAGCTGCTGGGCCGGGTCCGCGAGGTGGCGCGGCAGGCGTACGCGCACCAGGAGCTGCCCTTCGAGAAGCTGGTGGCGGAGCTGAGCCCGGAGCGCGACCTGAGCCGCAACCCCCTCTTCCAGGTGCTGTTCGCCCTGCACGAGGAGCCGAGGGCCGGTCACCTCACCGAGCTGTACGACCGCAAGGAACTGGAGGGACGGCTCGGCACCGCCCGCTTCGACCTCGCCCTCGACGTGACGGACCACGCCGCCGGGGCCGGTGACCTCAGCATCTCCGTCGAGTACGCCACCGACCTGTTCGACGCGGACTTCGTCCGGGGCCTCGGCCAGCACTTCCTGCGGGTGATCGAGCAGATGGTGTCCGACGCCACGGCCCGACTGTCCGAGCTGGAGATCGTCTCGGCCGACGAGGTGCGCGCCCTCTCCCTCGGCAACCGGGCCGAGCCGCTGCCCGAGCCGACCACCCTGGTCCGCCTGTGGGACCGCCAGGTGCGGACCACCCCGGACGCGACCTGCGTCGTGGGCGACGGCCGGTCGCTGACGTTCGCCGAGACCGACGCGCGGGCCTCGGCCCTGGCCCGGGAGCTGCGGGCCGGGGGCGTGTGCCCCGAAAGCCTGGTCGGCGTCTGCCTGGAACGGTCGGTGGAGCTGATGGTCGCCCTGCTGGGCGTGCTCAAGGCGGGCGGCGCCTACGTCCCGCTCGACCCCGGCTACCCGACGGACCGGCTGCAGTACCTGCTGGCCGACTCGGGCGTACGGCTGGTCGTCGCGGACCCGGGGCACCCCGCCTCGGCCCTGTTCGGCGACGGTGTGCGGCTCGTGCCGGTGGACCAGGAACCCGGGGCGGACCCCGGGCCGGCCGAGGAGGCACAACCGCACCACCTCGCCTACGTGATCTACACGTCGGGCTCGACCGGCAACCCCAAGGGCGTCGCGATCACCCACGCCAACATCACCGGCTTCCTGGAGTGGAACCAGCGGCTGTGCCGGCTCACCGGGCGGGACCGGGCCCTGCTCAACCACTCGGTGGCGTTCGACAACTCGGTCTGGGAGATCTTCCAGTGCCTGGTGTCCGGCGCCGAACTGCACCTGGCGAGCCCCACCGCCGCCTACGACCCCGAGGAGTTCCTGCGAGAGGTCGCCGAGCGCGGCATCACCACGCTCAACGCGACGCCCTCGCAGATGCGGATCCTGCTGGAGTCCGGTACGGATCCCGCTCCGCGACTCGCCTCCGTACGCCTGGTGTTCACCGGCGCCGAGGCCGTGCCGCACGAGGTGGCCCGCCGCATCCTGTCCGCCACCGCGCCGGGATGCCAGGTCTTCAACGAGTACGGGCCCACCGAAGCGACCGTCACCTCGGCGTTCTGCCCGATCACCGAGGAGCTGCTCGACCGGCACAGCCATCGCCCGAGCGTCCCGTTCGGCCGGGCGACCGACAACGCGCACCTCTACGTGCTGGACCCGCAGCTGCGCCCGGTCGCCCCGGGCTGCCGCGGCGAGCTGTATGTCGGCGGCGGCGCGGTCGGCCGCGGCTATCTCGGCAGGCCGGCCCGCACGGCCGGGGCGTACCTGCCCGACCCGTACGCCGCGGAGCCCGGCGCCCGTATGTACGCCACGGGCGACGTGGTCCGGCTGCTGCCCGACGGAAATCTGGTCTTCCTCGGCCGCAACGACCACCAGGTCAAGGTGCGCGGCTTCCGCATCGAGCTCGGCGAGATCGAGTCCGCACTCCAGAGCCACCCCGCCGTGGCCGAGTGCGTGGTGGCCGTGCGCCGCACCCGCACCGGCGTGGACCAGCTGGCGGCCTACCTGATCCCCGAGCACCCCGGCCGACCGGCTCCGGACCCGGCGGCACTGCGCGCCCACCTGGCGGAGCAACTGCCGCCGTACATGCTGCCGCAGAGCTACACCGTGATCGACGAGATCCCCCTCACCCCGAACGGCAAGGTCAACCGGGACGCTCTGCCCGACCCACGCCCGGTGCCCGCCCCGGCTCCCGCCACCCGCCGGGCCGTCACCAAGCAGCAGCTCCTGGTCGCCGAAGTGTGGCGGGAGTGCCTGGGCGTCGAGGAGGACTTCGGTCCTCAGGACGACTTCTTCGGCGTCGGCGGCACCTCGTTGACCATCACCACGGTCGCGGGCCGGCTCGGCGAGCGACTCGGGCGCCGGGTCCCGCCGGCCCTGGTCTTCAAAAACCCCACCGTCGCGGGCCTCGCCGAGGCCCTGGAGGCGGACACACCGCGATGAGCAGCCCCGAGAGCACCAGCGTCGTCCGGGGCGACGCCTGACCGTCGCGTCACCCGCCGGCGCAGCCGTTCCTGCACCACGGCTGCGTCGGCGTCCGCGTTCGGCACACGGCGGAAGCAGGGCGGCGGGACGGCGCGGCGCGGCAACTGCTCGTCCGGGACGCCGGGGGACCACGGGGCCGCGGGCCGCGGGGCCGCGGGGCCGCGGGGCCGCGGGCCGGAGCACGATGCACGATGCACGGCGCACGGTGCGCACGGAAACGCCGACCGCCGCCCGGTGTGCTGCCGGACGGCGGTCGGCGTCGAGTGCGGTGCGCGCTCGACGGGCGCGGGGGAAGGCTTCAGGCGACCGGGTCGCCGTCGAACTGCGCGGGGGCGATGTCCCCGGCCGGTGGGGCCTCGTCCGTGGCCGCGGGTCGCCGGTCGAGCCCGAGCACGAGCGGTACGGCCAGCACGCTGATCGCGGTGAGGAACACCCAGGGCAGCGCCGCACCGCCCTCCAGCAGGGCCGTGAGCAGCGCCGGGGCGGCGGCCCCGCCGACCGACCAGGACAGTTGGTAGACGCCCAGATAGCGGCCCCGCAGATGCTCGGGCGCCATCACCACGCTCAGTTCGCTGGTCGGCGGCGAGCTGAGCATCTCGCCCACGGTGTAGAGCACCATCGCGATCAGCATCCCGGCGATCACCGCCCAGCCGGGCAGCACGAGCAGCGTGCCGAAGACGGCGAACGCTGCCGCGTTGCACAGCAGGGCCAGCACCAGCACCGTCACCGGCCGGCGGGCCTCGATCCAGCGGCTGGCGAGCGTCTGGAGCAGGGCGACCATGACCGCGTTCAGCACGACGATCACGCCGACGATCCAGGCGCCGACGTCGAGGGTGTCCACCGCGTAGACGGCGAGCAGCACCGAGAGCACCGTGGAGGCGAAGACGAAGGAGAGGTTCGTCGCGACCAGCCGCAGATACCGCGCGTCCTTCAGCACGGTGCCATAGCCGGCCGACGGTTGTCCGGTGGTGTCGCCCGCCGCCTGCTTCGGCTCCGGGGACTTCGGCTCCGCGGGCGCGGCGTCGGCCGTCTCGTCCGTGTCCACGCCCCGCAGGGTGAGCACGAGCCAGCCCGCGACGGCGAAGGTGACCACGTTGACGACCATGACCGCCCGCAGCCCGGCGACGGTTCCGATGCTCAGGGCCACCGCGGACGCCGCGCCGCCGAAACCGACGCCGACATTGCGCAGGGCACGGACGAAGCCGAACCAGCGGGACCGCTCGACGCCCCGGGCGACCAGCACGGTGAGCGGACTGTTGCCCATCCAGAAGGCGGTGGCCCCCAGTTGCACCACGAACTGCCACAGCACGATCTGCCAGGCCGCGTGCGAGAAGAGGAATCCGATGAATCCGGCCACCGAGATCCAGTTTCCCGCGGCGACCACGAGGCGCGGACCGCAGGTGTCCAACAGGCGTCCGATGAAGAGCGGAACGGGGAGGACGAGCAGCTGGCCGACGGTCAGCGCGGCGCCGACGGCGACCAGTGACAGCGACGTCGTCTTCACGAAGAAGACGACGGTGAACGCCATCACCAGCCCGTTTCCCAGACTGTCGATCAGATTGGCCGTGACGAAGCGGCCTTTCCCCGCGAGGTCCGGCAGGCCCCAGGCCGCCTGAATCCGCCGCCACGCCGAAGGGTCGGGAGAATGCTGCGGCATCATGACTTCGCTTTACTTCGTCGCATGGGCGGGCGGTGCGCCCACAACAGGCACTTCGCCCCAGACGGGCCGCTCGCTCTGATGGAAGACGGCCGCACTGCGCGCCTCGGCATGCGCCGCGACGGAGATGATGCTGCCCGAACCGGCCGGCACCGCCTTGGCATACGCTCCCGCACACCCCTCCGGCGTGTAGAACATGCCGTAGGCCGCATGCCATTCCTCGGTTTCCCCGGATACCGGGTCCACCACCGGCTCCGACCGTGGCAGCACTCTCTGCTGTACGACGCACGCTTCGGCGGCGGAGTTCTCCAGGGCCCGCCGCCACGTGGCGTCGTCCGTTTCCCAGCCCACCACGGCGCCGACCCCGCCGCCGCGCGCGTTGACCTTCAGGATCAACTGCTCGCGCCGCTCCAGGCATTCGTCGATGAGGTCGGTGTCGGTCTTGAGCGCGTCCGCGTTGATCAGTCGGGTCCACGGCAGCACCCGGTCGATGATCCGGCACTCGTCCGCGCTGAAGTCCCGCCGCCGCGTCGGGTCCGACACCAGCGCCATACACGCCTTGTTGGCGAACACGTTGCTGGAGAAGGGGGTCCACAACCGCGTCCCACCCGCCCGGTGCGCCCGCAGCAGGGGCGCCACCAGGTCCCAGCCGCCGGGCTCCTCGGCGATCTGGTCCGGGACGAAGGCGCGGTTGACCACGTCGATCTTCGTGTCCCCGAGGTAGAGCGCCCCGCCGCGTTCGTGCACGTCACCGGCCTCGGCCAGCAGGACGTTCAGGCCCGCCGAGCGCAGCGCGGACTGGAAGTTGCGCCAGAGCTCGCCGTAGTCCTTCAGACCGCCACGCCATTCCAGTATGGCCACCACCGGCTCACGGCCGGATGCCACCGGGGCGCCGAAGCGGCGCAGGGCCTCCACCGCGGCGCGGACGGGATGCACGTAACCGAGCCGGTTCCGGCGTGCGAAGTCGGCGAAGGCGTCGACCTCCATCATCGCCTGGGATATCTCACTCGCGAGGCCCCAGCCGCCGGACTCGCTCCCCAGATTGGTTTCGAGGAGCTTGAACGAGGTGCCGTCGTGATACATGTCGGCACGGCCGAAGTGGGGTGGCGTCAGGTCACCGAACTTCCGTATGACGTCCCACTGGCCGTCGTCGATGCCGAGTACCGACCGGAATGCCTCCAGATCCCCGCCGAACATCCGGTCCGGCAGGGAAATGAGCATGTCGATGAGGTGCCGAAGGTCATCGGCGAACTCGCGTATCTCACGCTCGGCGACGAGGAGGGGTCTGGCCAGATACTCGCCGTGCCACGGTGCGAGCGTCGGGTAGTCCTTGACGTGCCGGGCGACCGCGGGCAAGCCGCTGCCCGGCATGCGGAACTCCTCGTTGTACTGGGCTGTTACCCGCTCCGCCGACATGCGGTCTCCGCTCCTGCTCGGTGCTGACCGGGCTCCTCGGCCCGCGGGTGTCACCGTTTCACCCCGGTCTCCGGCGCGACTGAATTCTCACTCAATTCGCGCCTCAATTAATCGGCCAACGCTCTTTTCGGGCACGGGACTTCCGCGCGGGGACTAGAGTGTCTGCACATCCGAAATGAGAAGTGACCCGCAGCCGTGCGGCAACGTCCCTTTTCGTCCGGCGCCGGCCGGCGGTCTCGGGAATTCGACCGGCCGATCGCCGCACCCGTCCCTCACCGGCCACGCACGGTCAGTTGTCACTCAACGCACGATGTTCGGCACATTCAGCGTCCGATCGCGCAGCGCATTCGCGGGCACGGTCCGGCAGAGAACAGGGGAGGCGCCATGACCGCCACGACGGATACGTTCGCCGATCCCATCGGCGGCCTCCGGGACGCCGAGTGGGACCGGCTCGCCGACGGCAGGTTCTACTCGTCGGCGCTGTGGCTGCGGGTGTGCGCCCTCGAACCCGGGGCGGTCTCCGGCGGACTGCACGTGGCGACCCCGGGCGGCGGCCGGGCCGCGATACCCGTGGCGGCGGTGACCGACGAGCCCACCCCGGACCTGCGGTGGCACGAGCTGCTGGCCGCGCGCGGCCTGCCGGCGCCCGAGCCGGGCGGCCTGCTCATCGGCCAGCGCCGCGGCTACCTGGCGCACCTGCTGACCGGCGAGGGAACCGATCGGACCGAGGCCGCCGCCGGGGTGCTCGACGCAGTCCGCGCGCTGCGCTCGCCCCTGCACGAGGAGTCGAAGATCGCCCGGGTGGCGATGTACCTGACCACCGAGGACGTGGGAGCGCTGCGCGCCGCGGGGGTGCGGACGGCGCCGGTGGCGCTGACGACCGACGCCTGGATCGAGATCCCGCCCGGCGGCTACCCCGCCTGGCTGGACTCGCTGTCGGGGCGCCGCGCCCGCAGTGTCCGCAGCGAGGTGCGGAAGTTCGAGCGGGCCGGATACGAGCTGGAGCACCGCACGCTCTCCGAGTCCTGGCAGGACGTCGCCCGGCTGCTGGCCCGTTCGCTCCTGCGCTACGGCCGCACCGTCGACGTGGCCCCGATGGCCGAGTCCTTCCGCGAGCAGGGGGAACTCGCCGGTTCGCAAGCCGAGGTGGTGCTGTGCTCGCGTCCCGGCGAACCGCCGGTCGGCTTCTGCCTGTACTACCGCTGCGGTGACACCGTGTACCTGCGGGCGCACGGCCTTGACCACGAACAACTCGTCTCGGCCGCCGAGTACTTCAACCTCACGTACTACATGGCGGCGCGGCTCCCGGGAGTGCGCCGGCTGCACGCGGGCGCCGGGACCGCGGAAGGAAAGGCATTGCGCGGCGCGACGCTGCGGCCGCTGTGGCTGCTGGACCTGTCCGAGGACAGCCCGCTGGCCGGGTACGACGAGGAGATCCGCGCGCACAACCGCGCGCTGCTCGCCGGCCTGCGCGACTGCTCGCCCGTGGTGTCCGCCGCCCTGGACGGCGAGCTCTGGGGACCTTACTGCTGAGACCGGCCACCCGGCGACCGCGGCGTGGCCGTCTGCGGCGGCAGAAGGCCCGCGGTCGCTCGTGCCGCTGCGCCCGGGGCGGATCGTGCCCGTCCCCGCGGTCCTCGGCACCGCACCGTGGACATCGCCAGGGCCCGCCTCTCGCGCCGGGGCGTTCACGGCTTCGCACGAAGCCGGCGAGCGCTCGGGGAGAGGCGGGCCCTGGACGTGTCTGCGGCGGTCGGTCACGCCGCCGGCCCGGTCGGGCTCAGGTCCAGCTCACGACCGTCCGGGGATCGGTGAACCCCATGATGAAGGACACCGTCGTGCGGTTGCCGGCGTTGGCGTCCACCGCGTGCACAAAGGCACCGTTGAAGGCGTACACGTCACCCTCGCGGATGTCCAGGCGCAGCTCCTCGAAGTCCGCCAGGGCCTCGGCCTGATAGGGCAGTCCCGTCTGCTCGATGCCGAGCGAGCGCCGGGTCGCGTCGTCGGGGCGGATGTTCCAGATCACCAGCCGACCTCCGGCGGTGTGCTCGGTGCACATGTTGACCGCGCAGATCTGGTGGTCCAGGACCCGCTGGACCTCGAAGCCGTGTTGACGCGGGTCCTTGCACTGCGCTTCGTCCTCGTGCGGGTCGAGGGAGAAGTCACCCTCCTTGTCCCACGCGCGGATCAGCGCGGCGCACGCCGAGCGGCCGTTCATCTGCGCCACCCGCAGGGACGCGCCTTCCTGCCGCAGGGCCTCGTTCACGCCCTGGCGGAACACGTGCCAGGGCGAGTCGGGGGCGTCGATCACCTGCTGGACGTGCTCGGCGACCGCGGCGGACTCGTCGAGGTAGGTGTCGACGTCCTTGTTCCAGTGGTAGGCGCCGACGTAGTGCGAGGGCTCGCCCTCGCGATGATGCCGGGCGGGGCTGGCCCAGAATCGTTCGGTCAGGTCCTTGCGCGCCGCCGGCGGTATGACGTCCCGGAAGATCACTCCCAGCCTGCGGCCGTGCAGGACGTCCAGAACGAGTGCGTAGTCCAGTTCGCCGCGCTCCTCGAAGCGGAAGAACTCCGGGTCGGCCTGCTGTCCGCTCAGCCGCGTCGTGCTCTGCTGCATTTCTTCTCTCTCTTTCACTTGTACACCACTGCTTTCCGGATAACCGTTCAGGTCATTCAGCTCGCCGTAGCGGATGAAGCGGCTCATGGGAATGGATGACGTCGCGGCCCGGATATGTCAGCGAAAGGTGGCACAGTGCTTGCGGGCCGGGCAGACGAATCTCGCGCGACCGATGTCCTGTTGCCGAGTCCACAGTGCCGAGCGGGCATTTCCCCTCCGGCGGGACGCCGGAATTCCCGTTCGGTATCGGCGTGCCTGTGGAGCATGCGCCGAGTGTGGCACGGGATCGACCGGGGCGGCTCAACCGCGACTGAAGTGCGATGCGAACAGGCTTGTCGGGGAAAGGAAAAAGGCTGTTTCACCGTCCACGCGTGGACGGTGAAACAGCCCTTTCAGGCCCGCGAGAAACGCCTAGTTGCCGGGTCCGGGTCCGGTGTGGTCACGAGGCGCCGTCGGCCACGGTGGGGTGCGCCGTGGCGCGTGCTCAGCCCTGCTCCTCGTATTCGACGTACAGCGTCCGGGCGAGGTGCGCGCGGTACGCCTCGGCCTCGGCATCCGATTCGTGGCGGGAGAGCACGATCACCGGGTATCCGGAGAAGTCCGGGTAGGGGCGCATCAGTGAGCCGGGGCCCATGGTCTGCACCAGGTAGTCCACCCGCGGGTCGGTACGCACCGCGTCCAGGCCGTGTATCTGCTTGATCCGTCCGCCGCTGCCGACCGGCACCTGATAGGCCGCCGCGTGACCGGCCGGCACCTGCTCCTCGCGCCAGCACAGCGGTTCCAGGCCGAGGTGGATGCGCAACGCGTCAACGGCCATGTCGATCCCGCTGCTGACGTGGGCCAGGTGGGCCATGTAGCCCCCGCCGCCGATGCGCGCGCCCATCTCCAGCAGCACCGGACGCACCCCGCCGACCAGCCGCAGTTCGGTGTGCGTGGTGCCCTCCGTGACGCCGAAGGCGTGGTGGGCACCGACCACCTCCGCCTCGACCGCGGCGATGATCTCGGCGGGCAGTTGGGCGGGGGCCCGCAACGTGGTCTCCTGGAAGTAGGGCCCCGTCAGCTCTCCCTTCCAACTGATGGCACAGACCCGTACCTTCCCCCGGTGGACGAGGGATTCGGCGGAGATCTCCGGACCGTCCAGGTACTCCTCGACCAACACGCCGGCTTCCGGGGCCAGTCCGTCGTCGGCGCCGAGGTGTGCTTCGACGAGCTTGCAGGTGCGGGCCACGGCCTGCTCGATGCCGTCCTTGTCGTCCACACGGATCACACCGAAGCTGGAGTGGCCGTTCGCCGGCTTGACCACGACGGGGAACCGCAAGGTCAGCGTGTCCGCCCAGTCGTCGGGGTGGTCGATGAGCACGAACCCGGGCGCCCCCAGCCCCGCGTCCCGCAGGTGCTGGCGCATGCTGCGCTTGTCGCGCACCACGGTCGCCGCCTCCTCGGTCAGGCCGGTGAGGCCCAGCTCCTTGGCGGCGCGCGCCACGAACGGCACGGCCTGCTCGTTGCCCGCCATGATCCCGTCGAAGGGCTCTTGCCGGTATCGGTCGGCGAGCGCGGCCAGCGCGGCTTCGGGGTTTCCTTCGATGTCCAGGGGCAGCAGTTCGACCACCGCGGCGGCCCGCCCGGCGGACTCCGTGGTGTCGTCGCCCCTGGGGACGAGGATCACGTCGATGCCGGCACGCTCGGCGGCATCGAACACCCAGGGGAACGTGGACAGCTGACCGACGAGGACGAGCTTCGGGCGTGGTGACATGTGCGGTTCTCCAAGGTTCGGCCGCGTGGGCGGGTCCGGGCGACGGAGCCGTGGAACGCGCCGGTGGCGTACGTCTCCACGTGGCGTGCGCGTTCCCCGAACTGGACCGCCGGGGTGTGGCCCGGCGGGTTCGTCAGTCCGGGGAAGGAGTCACGCGCCTCTTTCCCGCCTTCGCGGACGCTGCTGACAAAGATTTTCACGCTGGGGTGTCTGCACTGCTGAAAGCTTCGTTGCTGTGCTCGGCGTCCGGCCTCGATGCGCTGGAGCGGCCGGCGCATCTCGCGCCGGACACGCGCGGCACGGCAGACACGGTGGTCCGGGTGCCGCGAGCGTCAGGCGGAGCACATGGCCGGCGCGCTGTGCGGCCGCGCCGCGAACGGGCGCGTCCCGAGCTCCCATTCGTAGGAGAACCGGCCGTTCTCGCACGGGTGCCGGGCGCGCAGCAGGTAGCTCTCCACCAGCTCCTCCAGGAGTTCCTCGGCCCGCCGGCCGCTGATCCCCAGGGTCGCCGCGGCAAGCGCCGGCGTGAGCCGGTCGGGGACGCCGGGAGACAACAGCGCGTACGCCAGGGGCGGTAAGTCGGCGGGCAGCGCCGCCAGGGTCCGGTCGAATCCGGCCCGCACGCCCAGCGGATCGCTGTCGGCGCCCCCGGACGCGAGGACCCAGGCGGTGGCCTGCCGGGCCGTCCAGTGCGGGCGGCGGCGCAACTGCGCGGCGACCGCGAAGACCACGCCCGGCAGTCCCCGGCACAGCCGGGCCAGCCGTCGCAGCCCCTCCGGGTCCATGGTGGTCCAGTGGCTCGGCACGGAGGATGCCAGCAGGTGCAGACAGTCGGCGAAGGGCAGTCCGGCCAGCTCGACGTGGACCGCCGAGGAGGACACGAACAGCCGCCGACGGCTGCCGATGACCACTCCGCAGCCGGCGCCGGACGGCAGCAGCGGCGTCAGGTCCCCCACGTCGCACACGTCGTCGAGCACCACCAGGACGCGGAGGCCGGCGGTCCAGGTGCGGAACAGCAGGCTCAGGTCGGTCGCACCCAGTCGCAACTGCTCCTCCGCCGCGCCGAGTCCCCGCAGGAACGAGCGGAGGATCTCGGCGGACGGCACCCGCCGGCCGGCGCCGTCACGAAGGCGCGCGTAGAGCCGTCCGTCCGGGTAGTCACCGCTCACCTGATGCGCGGCGTGCAGGCAGAGTTCGCTCTTCCCCGTGCCGGGGGCGCCCCCCACGATCACGAGCGGCCGGTCCTCCCGCTCCCGGCCGGCCAGTGCCGCGGTGATGCGCGCCAGCTGGCCGGCGCGTCCGGTCAGACGCTCGCGCGGGGCGGGCAGATGGCAGGGCGCCCGGGTGGCGGCGGTCACGGCCGTGAGCCGCCCGGCGGGACGCAGCAGCGCCTCGTCCGACGCGAGCACGGCCGTGTGCAGGGCCTCCAGTCGGGGCGAGGGGTCGAGACCCAGCTCGGTGGCGATCCGCTCGCGTGCCCGGCGGTAGACCTGGAGCGCTTCCGCCCGCCGGTCCATGCGGTAGAGAGCCGTCATCAGATTGCCCTGGGTCCGCTCGTCCGTCGGTTCCCGCCCGGCCATCGCGGTGAGTTCGCCGAGCACCTCGTGGTGCCGGCCGAGGTGCAGGTCGGATTCGATCCGCAGGTGGTGTGCGCTGGTACGCAACTCCTTCAGGCGGACCGCCTCGGCCTTCAGCATGGGCCCCTTGCGTACGTCCACCAGGGCATCGTCCCGCCACAGCTGCAGCGCCGCGGCGGCCGTGTCACGGGCCCGGGCGAAGTCCTCGTCACGGAACTCCGCCCGGGCGCGGGCGAGCAACGGCTCGCACCGGAAGACGTCCACGTGGTCGGCGGGCAGCGACAGCTGGTAGCCGCCGTCGACCGTGCCCAGCAGCGGCCCGGCCGCCCGTACCGCGCCACCGCTCCTCGGGTTGCCGAGGGAGAACCGCTTCCTGAGCTGGTACACATACGTCTGCAGTGCGGTGTGCGCGCTGGCCGGCGGGTTGTCGTTCCACAGCTCGTCCATGAGTTGCTCGAAGGGCACCACCCGGCCCGCGTTCAGCACGAGCATTGCCAGTGTCTGACGTACTTTCTGGGCGGCCGGCGCCATGTCGACGCGGTCATCGTCCCCGTAGGCCTGGAGCGGCCCGAGAAGGTTGATTCTCATGAAATTCGCCCTGTCTCATGTTCGTTCGGTCCCCGTCACACCAGCCGGCGACGCCACCGCCGGACCGGCCGCTCGGGCCGGGCGGTGAGGAGCTGCCCGGCCGCCCGGTGTCAGGAACTCCTGGCCCCGGCGCCCGCGGCCAGGGTCGGGTGGTGCCGGGCAACGATGTCGGGGAAGGAGCGGATCAGCCCCTTCATGACGTTGTCGCCGTAGAGGGCGAACAACGGGTTGCCGGCGACGTCGATGACTCCGCCGGCGCCCTCGACATAGGGGCTGGGCAGGGGCTGCATCGTGGCGTCCAGCCGGGGGTTGTAGAAGAAGGGGATGGAGTAGCGGTTGACGCCCGGGGCGGGCCTGATCACCCGGTGCTTGGTGGCACGCACGTAGCCCCGCGTCGCCACCTCCAGCAGCTCCCCCAGGTTGACCACGAACGCCCCCGGGATCACCGGCACGTCGACGAAGTGGTCGTCCTCCACCGCGACCTGGAGGCCGCCGTTGTCGTCCTGGACGAGCAGGGTGAGCAGCCCGAGGTCGTTGTGGATGCCGGTCCCCTGGCCGGAGCCGTCGTCCTCGCTCGTCTGCGCGGGACCGGGGTAGTGCAGGAGCTTGAGGTGGATCTGCGGATCCGGATCGACCACGTCGTCCAGGAACCCGGCGGGGGCGTCCAGCGACTCCAGCATCAGCCGTAGCAGTTGATGTGACAGATCGGTCAGCCGGGCGATCCATGACTCGATGGCCGGACGCAGCTCGGGCATCGCCTCGGGCCACTCGTTCGGGCCGATCAGGCACCGGTAGGCGGGATCGCCGGTCTCGGGCGCCCGCGCCGGCTGCTCCGGCCCGATGTCCAGCTGCCGGCGCTGGTCGGGAATGCCCTTGGTGTGTTCGCGGCCGAGTTCGGAGTAGCCGCGGAACAGCGGCGAGTCGAGGATGTTCAGCGCGAGCCGGTCGGCCTCGGGCAGGGCGAAGAACCGGCGGGTGAGTTCGAGCATGTCGTCGGCGTCCTCGATGCCGTGGCCGACGAGCTGGAAGAAGCCGATCTCGTGCACGGCCTTGCGCAGCCGGAGCAGGAACTCCGCCCGGTCTTCTTCCGAACCGGCGGCGTCACGGAGGTCGAGCACGGGGAAGGTGTCGGTCATGGCAGCTCCTTCGGATCGCTGATCTGGTAGGGCGTCGGGTCGGTCACGCCGGCGTCCCGGAACGCCTCCTGCCGCTCTCTGCAGGCGGCGCACCGGCCGCACTGCAGCGCGTCGCCGCGGAAGCAGCTCCAGGTCTCGGTCCAGGGGACGCCGAGTTCCTCACCGAGCGACACCACGCCGCTCTTGCGCAGCCTGACCAGCGGCGCGGTCAGGGTCAGGTCGGGGTGCGCGTATCCGCGGGTCGCGATCCGCTCCATGGCGAGGAAGGAATCGATGAACGCGGCATTGCTGTCGGGCGCGGCCTGCAGGTCGTCGACCACCCCGACGGCCACCGCCTCCGCCTTCTGGGCGACGGCGACCGCGAAGGCGACGGACAGCAGAAGGGCATTGCGGTTGGGCACGATGTTCGGACTCCCGCCGGACGTACCGCTCTGGTGATCCGGCACGTCGACGGTCGGGTCGGTGAGCGAGGAGCCGCTCAGGAGCTTGCCGACGGGGCTGAGATCGACGACGTCGTGCGGCACGCCGAGCGATCGAGCCGCCTTCGCGGCGAACTCGTGCTCGACGAGATGACGCTGGCCGTAGTTCACGGACAGCAGGTGGAGGGTGTGTCCTTGCGCCCGGAGGTGGTAGGCCATGGTGACCGAGTCCAGGCCACCGGACACGATTGCGACAGTTTTCGGCATGCGTCGACTTCCGGCTGACGTAATGGGATGGCGGTTCAGTTCTTCGGGATCGGTGCCGCGGTGTGCCGTGCGCCGAAGCGGCGGCGGACGAGCCCGGCGTCCGTCACGTCACCGGCGTGGCCGGGACGCTCAGCCGCTCGGTTCGCTGGCCCTTGCGGTAGGTCAGTTCGACCTCCGGCCGCGGACCGTCCAGCCTGGTGGTGAGGGTCCGCTCCTCGCTCCACCCGACCAGGCGGTACTCGTCTCCGCCGAGGGCCGCCAGCGGGAAGAGGTGGTCCTGGGGAGAGCGAACGGCAAGGCCCGTGCCGGTGTCGACGATGCTGAAGGCGGCCTGGGGCTGCGGGCCGGTGAGCGACCCGAACTCCTCGATCTCCAGCAGGTGCGCCGGCGCGTCGAACGCACACCGCGCGGCTTCCCGCTCCCGCTCGGTCAGGTCCACGGTCGGGCGGTTGTAGAGCACCTCCGGGCCGTTGAAGTAGTCGGCCCAGTCGGCCGGGAACAGCCGGGCGAGTTCGGGTGTGACCAGCACGTCCACGACGAGATGCACCCGGTGCTCCGGGCCGAGGTTCTGGATCTGGTGCTTGCGGCTGAAGTCGCCGAACCAGAACTCGCCGGGCTGCCAGCGATGCGTCACTCCGTCGAGGTCCAGCGAGGCGTCCTCGTGGGTGGTGACCGGGATGTGCAGCCGGGCCACTCCCCAGTCCGGGGCGAACTTGGCATCGTTGTGGCGGTATCCGACGACGCCGGGGCCGAGATCCATGAACCGGACCGCGTAGAGGGGGCCGGGAATCGAGCGCAGGACCTCCCGCACGTACGGCATGTGGTCCAGCCACTCGGTGTCGGCGAACTCCGCGGAGCCAGGACCCCCCGGGTCGGTGCGTGTCTTGTCACCACCGGGGCTGCGCACCGAGAGGCAGCGCCAGTCCTGCTCGGCCCACCTGGACACCCGCCCGTTCGTGTACGAGCTCTGCTCGTCCCACAGGTGGTCGCGCGCCGTCATGAGGTCGGCCACCAGCCGGTCGGCGTCCAGCGCGGGGAGCAACCGCACCGCTTCCGCGGGCGTCGAGGAATCATTGACGTTCATCGTTGTCCTTTCAGGTCGACCGGCCCGGATGCGCAGGGGCGCCGACGAGAACGGTTCTTGCGCGCTCTCCACTGCTGAGCCCCTGCCCGCGTCGGTCGACGGCTCGTCACGCCCGGAGCAGGTCGAACAGCTCGCCCCGGAGCCCGGCGTCCGTGCTGAACTCCCCGCGGTATGCGGTCGATGTCATCTGCGCGGCAGCCTTGATGCCGCGCATCGACATGCAAAGGTGCTCGCCCTTGGCTATGACCGCGACGTCCGGGGTGCCGCTCAGGGTGCTGATCTCGAGCGCGATCTGGTCCACGAGGCGCTCTTGGACCTGCAGCTTGTGCGCGTACTGGTGGGCGACCCGGGCGAACTTCGACAGGCCGAGCAGTTGCCCCGTCGGGCGGTACGCGATCGTCACGGAGCAGTTGAACGGCAGGAGGTGGTGCTCGCACAGCGACCAGACCTGGATGTCCGAGACGACCACGAGCTGGCTCGTGCCGATGGACTCGAAGAGCGTGCCCAGCGAACCCGGGTCGTAGTTGATGAACTCTCGCCACCAGCGGGCGAACCGCGCAGGGGTGTCGCGCAGTCCGTCGCGACTCGGGTCCTCGCCGATCTCCACCAACAGTTGGCGGGCGATCTCGACCAGCGGGTCCTCGGTCGTCTTCGACGCCGACGGGTCACCATCGAGGTCCAATTTCGTCACCGACATTCGGGCACCTTTCGTCCGGGCTTCGGAGTTACTGGCCTCACGGCCGGTACTCGGCCCACGTCTTGGGAGTTTCTGAGACACGCACGCAGGCCAACTCGGGAAACTTCGTCGACCATGTCTTGTAGACCCAGGCCGCCATGTTCTCGGCCGTCGGGTTTTCGTCCATCACATCGTTCAGATGCCGATGATCAAGATGGCTGTCCAGCCAGACCTTGAATGCGGACAGTTCTCCGTAGTCTCGAACGAAGCCCACGGGCAACAGATCCGCATCATCGGCCCGGAGCTCCAACTCGATCACATAGTTGTGCCCGTGCATCCGGGCACACTGGTGTTCAGGAGCAAGGCCGGTGAGCCGATGACTGGCCGAGAATTCAAACTTCTTCGTGATTCGAAATGCCATCGATCCGAGTTCCGTTCTCCTTTGCGGGTGCCGTGGTTCACACGCCGCGTTTGTCGTCCCACACCAAGGTGTGCAGTCTGGTCGTCAGGTTCCAGCCGCGCTCCACCACCGCGTCGGCCAGCTCGCTCATGTGTTTGGTGACGTCGTCGGCGGAACGCCCGATCGGCATGATCCATACCGAGCTCAGGTCGAAGGCGGCGACCAGGTCGGCCACTTCGTCGAGATCGCGGGTGTTCTGGCAGACGAACTTGAACGTGCTTTCCGGCAGTGCCGAAAGGCTGGTGAGTGCGGCAGGGACGATCCTGCGCTGCAGGGTGTCGCCCGAGTGCGACAGCTTCGGCGAGACGTTGAACCTGACGCCGGCGGCGACGAGTTCGGGGTGCGCGGCGTGCGTCCCGTTGGTCTCGATCTCGATCTCTTTGCCGTGTCCGGTCAGTGCTGCCACCACAGGGATCAATCGCTCTTGCTGTCCCAGGGGCTCACCGCCGGATATCACGATCAGCTCGGTCTCGAATCCGAGCAATTCCGCCACGACATCTTCGACCGGGCGGCGGTGCAGCTCCTTGCGCGGATCGTGGGCGACCCCGCTGTCACCGGCTCCGGTCCAGTCCCAGGTGTAGGGCGTATCGCACCACGTGCACGACAGGTTGCACCCGCCGAGTCGCAGGAACGCGCACCGGCGTCCCAGGGACCTGCCCTCGCCCTGGACGGTCGGACCGAAGATTTCGTTCACTACGAGATCCTGTTCCATGGCGCACCGTTTCCTATGAGTGGGACGGCTCGACGGCCGCCGGTTTCTGCGCCTGAACCATGAACCAATGCCGGCTCAGCCGGACGCCCTCATCGACGGACACCGCGGTGACATACCGGTCGAATGCCTTCTTGTCCGCCGCCGGGTCGTAGTTGTCGATGATCGGCACTTGGTGCAGGAAGGTGTCCAGATCGTCCGCCGAGTGGTAGAACTCCTCGAACCGGAATGCCTGGTTTCTTGTCACGACGAAGCCCGCATCGGACAGTTCCTCGGCAATCCCCTCCGACAAGGGCCGGCCGTTCCAGCTGCCGAAGTCCTGGCCGCGACCGAATTCTTCCTTCAGTTCGCGGGCGTCCTGCTCCCCGATCCCCATGTACATCACGAATCCACCGGGGCGCAGCACCCGCTCGAACTCACGGGTGATCAGCGGGCCGCGACGGGACGTGACCACATCGGCGTACCCATCGGGCAGCCCCGTGTCGGCGGCGTCGCGCAGCTCGAACGTGACGTGCGACAGGCCTGCCTCCGCTCGGTACCGCTCGGCGCATTCCAGCATCGACGGCGACAGGTCCATCCCGGTCACGGCGCCGTACGCAGGAGAGATGCGCAGCAAACTGCGTCCGTCGGCGCAGCCGACATCCAGCAGTCGGGCGTGTGGCGCTCCCAGTGCGGTCGCCAGTTCGTCGAAGACGGTGTCCGGGCGGCCGTCGGCGAATACGTCGGTGCTCCGGGCATCGCTGAAGTAACCGCCGAACCGCTCGGCCACCCGGGAGTAGAACTCCGCGTCCATCGTCATCGGCCGTGCACCTTCCCCTGAGCCACGGTCAAGGAGAGGCCCCGGTGCGCACGCACCGGTTCCTTCCTCTTCCGTGGGAACTCCCTGACACGGTCCACCGCTGCTGTCGCGGGGGACCTTGCTCTGAGCTGCGATTCGGTTTCCGGGACGCCGAACGCGGCGAGAATCACCGTGTCCCGGGTCACTACGGTCATTGGACTACTCCTTGAGGGCCGTCCCCTGAAGGGGCGCCGAGGTCGGCAGGACCCAATCTCCGGTGCGGCCCTATCGGCCCGGCATCACGGCGCATCCACGGCGGGGACGGGGCCGGGATAAGGCGGTGATAGCGCCGGCATGCGGCCGCGATGGGCACCTGGTGCACGCTGGTTTCAGCAACGCCCGGACGGATTGCGAGTCGGGCTGCGAAGCAAGGAGAACAGAGATGGCCATCAGGAAATTGCCGGCTGCCGCGGAGGCCGTCGTCGTGCTCGTCCCGGGCGCTGCAGGACATCAGCACAGCGTGGAGCAGGGCCCGGTCGCCGTGTTGTCGGCCGGCGAAACGCCCGGCAGCAACACGCCGTGGACGTGACGGACCAGCCGGCCTCCTGGTGTCAGCCGACCGACGTCATGGGCCTGCCCAAAATGGCAACGATGTCGGCGCGTACGGCAGCGGCCCCGCTGTGGTCCAGGATCCGCTCGCGGATCCTGGCCGATCGCGAGTAGTACTGGACGGCCTGTTCCACGCGACGCAGGTGGGCATTGACCCGGCCGAGGTCGTGCAGCACATACCCCTCTCCGACCAGGTCGCCGCTCGCCCCGACCATGGCGAGGACCTCGAGCAGGGTCCGTTCCGCCGCCTCGTACCGCTCCTGGTGCATCAGCATTTGGCCCAGCCGCCGCAGCGTGAGGGCCTGGCCCCGGTCGAAGCCCGCCGACCGGCAGATGCCGAGGGCTTCGTCGAGATAGGAACGGGTTCGCGCGAAGTCCGCTCGCCGCATCGTGATGTGTGCCATCTCGCCGAGCACGTACGCCCGGCCGATCGCGTCCTGCGCCCGCACGAAGTGGCGCTCGGCGCGCTCGTAGAGGGCCAGTGCCCGATCGTCGTCACCACGGTGCCGTTCGATGCGCGCCAGGTCACGCAGGCACAGCGCCTGACCGCGCACCTCACCGACCCGCTCGAAGATCTCCAAAGCGGCGCTGAGGTACGGGCCTGCTGCCTCGTGTTCGCCCCGGTAGAGGTACAGGGTCCCCAACGAGCCGAGTACCGCCGCCTGGCCCCGCTCGTTGCCGGCCTCCTGTACCGCGGCCAGCGCGACCCGGTGGGTGCGCTCCCAGAGCTCGGGATAGCCACGGGCCTCGAAGAGCGTCACCAGAGTGGTGGCCAGCTCCCAGCACAACTCGTCCAACCCGGACCGGGCCGCCAACTCGACCGCGTTCAACAGGTTGGTCTGCTCGCTCTCCAGCCATCCGAGCGGGTCGCGGAGACACCGCTGGACATGGCCCTCCGGCGGATGCCACCGCTCGCCCCGGCCCGCCACGAGGGTGTACGTACCGCCGTAGATCTCTTTGTGCGCCCTCTCCGCGAGCGCCATCCAGCCACCGACCATACGCCGCACCGCTCCGGCGCGTTCCGCCTCGGGAATCTCCGCGGGCAGCCGTTCATGCGCGAACATTCGCACGACCTGCGACAGTCCGCATCGGAACGCCCCGCCCTGGTCCATGGCGGTGATGTCGAGGAGCCGCCTGTCGATGAGCGGTTCCAGCAGGTCGGTGGGGTGCGGAGTGCGGTCGTCGACAAGGGCGGCGCCCAGCCAGCTCGGGATCTCCGTCCCCTCCGCCAGGCTGAGCAGGCACAACAGGCGACGGTCGGCCGGCGCCAGGCCGTCGTAGCTGACCGAGAGACTTGCCCGGATCGACAGCTCGCCGTGTGCCAGCTCGTCCAACCTGCGGTGCTCGTTCTCCAGCCGGTGCCCCATGGAGGCCAGTGACCAGTGCGGGCGCGCGGCCAGGCGTGCGCCGAGGATGCGCAGCGCGAGGGGCAGCCCGCCCACCAGGCGTATGAGGACCCGCGCCGCCTCGCACTCGCTCTCCACACGGTGCTCTCCGATGATCCGCCCCAGGAGCTGGATCGCCTGTTCCGGACCCAGCGGCTCCACGGCGAACCGGCGCGTGCCCGGCAGCGCCGTGAGCTGGCCGCGGCTGGTGACCAGCACGCCGCTGCTGCCGGTTCCGGGCAGCAGGGACATCACCTGCGACTCGCTGGCCGCGTCGTCCAGCAACACCAGGATCCGGCGACCGGCCAGCAGACTGCGGTACATCTCCGCGCGCTCGTCGAGCGCATCGGGTATGGCCTGGCCCGGTACGCCCAGCGCTCGGAGGAACCGCCCCAACACCTGTGCGGGGCGGACCGGTTGTCCGCCCGGACCACGGAGGTCGCAGTAGAGCTGTCCGTCCGGGAAGTACTCGGATGCGAGTCGGTGCGCCACGTGCCTGGCCAACGTGCTTTTGCCGACACCAGGTCCGCCGAGCACCAGGACCACGTTCAGCTGCCCCTTCTCCTGTCCCTCGGTGACGGCCTCGCAGACCTCCGACACGGTCGTTTCGTCGGCTACGAAGTCACCGATGTCGGCGGGGAGTTGCCTCGGGCTGACAATCGGGTCGGGATCGGCGCTCCGCTCCTGCACCGCCTCGGGGAGCGGCGTCGCCACGAGACAGCGTGGTTCGGCCGGTTCGGCCAGTGCCAGGTCGGCGTCGTCGGTCAGGATGGCCTGCGCCAGGTCGCGCAGTTCCCTTCCTGGTTCCAGGCCCAGTTCTTCGGCGAGCATGGCCCGGCCCTGGTGGTAGGCATCCAGCGCCTCCGCCTGCCGGCCCGAACGGTACAGCGCCACCATGAGCTGCCCCCGCAGCCGCTCACGCAGCGGATGGCCGGCGACCAGCTGCATCAGCTCGCCGACCAGGTGCTCGTGACGCCCCAGCTCCAGCAACAGCCGCATGCAGGTCTCCACCGCTTCCAGGCGGCTCTCGTCCCACTGCGCTGCCGTACCGGCCAGGACTTCGCTGGGTACACCGGCCAGGCACCGCCCCCGCCACAGTCCTATCGCCGAGCGAAGCACTTCCACCGCGGGCATCTTCAGACCGTCACGGGCCAGGGCATGCGCCTCTGCCACCAGGCGACGGAAGTTGCCGACGTCGGTCGCGTCCTCCGGCGCCCTCAGGAGGTACCCGCGGGCGCGGGTCTCGATGGTGGCGTCGACTCCCGCGTCCGAAAGTGCCTTGCGGAGCCGGGAGATGCAGATCTGCACCTGGGCGCGTGCGGTCTTCGGTGGATCGTGAGCCCAGATGACATCCACCAGACGGGACGTCTCCACCACCCGGTTCAGATCGAGGACCAGCGCCCCGAGGACGACCTCCTGTCGCCCCGGTGCCACGGATACGGCCCCCCGCTCGCCGCACACCTCAAGCGGCCCGAGCACCCGGAAGGGAGCTGCTGCTACGCCACTGCCGTCGAAACCCGATGAGACTGCCATGCATGACCTGCTTCTGTGGTATCAGCCAGGCGATGTGGTCCGGCTTGCAAAAGTGGGACGGGACTCATACCGACCTGGCTAAGTCGTCACCGTCGGCCGCGTCGCCGAGCACCTCCGAGAGCGCGGCTGTCGCCGGCCGTCGCCCCCTCACGTCCGTGCGACCGCAGGGCAGTTGGAGCCATGCCGACTCGGCCGGGTCCGGGCCCGGCGCGTGGTCGGCCGCCTTCGCCGTCCGGTCCCAGGGATGCCCACCCGCCGTTGCGTTGCGGGGCGGGGAGGACTCCGTCGATGTGGTGTCGTTCATCGAGACTGCTCCGATCAGCGAGGTACCAGAACGGGGGAAGGGAGGAAGCCTGCGGTGGGCGCGGCCGGACGAGACCGATGTCGTGGCGTATCGCGTCGCCGACCCGGAACGGGCGCTCCCTGTGCTGTTCGTGCCCGGTCCGGTCCTGGAAGTGCCACGACCAGGTCGGCCTCCGGGCCGGCGGCGGGCTGACGATGCTCCACCATCCGCAGTGTTCGAAGGCGCCCGAGGAGACGTGCCGGTGGCACGCGGGCTTCTCCCCGCGACGGCCGGGACCGGGCGCTCCTTCACCCTGCCCGGGAAAAGTGGTGGCGGTACTGCCCCGGTGTGACGCCCAGGGTGCGCTTGAAGCGGCGATGCAGGGTCTCGGCGAAGCCGAAGCCACAGGCTCGGGCGATCGCGTCGATGGTGGTGTCCGTCGTCTCCAGTAGAGCCCGCGCCGCCTCGATGCGGACGGTCTCCACGTAGGCGGCCGGGGTGAGCCCGGTCTCGGCGCGGAAGACCCGGGTGAAGTTGCGCTCGCTCATACCGGCCCGATCGGCGAGCACCCGGACGGTCAGGTCGTCGGCGAGGTGGTCGGTGACCCATGCCTGCACGTCCCGCAGCGGCTTGCGCGTGGGCCGCTGCGCCGCGAGCTGGGTGCTGAACTGTGCTTGTCCACCTGGGCGTTGGACGAACATTACCAGCATCCGCGCGACGGCCCGGGAGACCTCGGGCCCGTGGTCCTCCTCGACCATGGCGAGCGCCAGGTCCATCCCCGCCGTGATGCCGGCGGAGGTCCACACCGCCCCGTCGTGCACGAAGATCTGGTCCGGGGTGACCGTGACGTCCGGGTGCTCGTGGGCCAGGCGCTCGCAGGCCGCCCAGTGCGTGACCGCGCGCCGTCCGTCGAGCAGCCCGGCCCGCGCGAGCAGGAACGCGCCCGTACACACGGAAGCGACCCGCCGGGCCCGGCCGGCCGCCGCCCTGAGCCAGCCGACAAGCTCTTCATCGTCCACCGCCTCCCGATCGCCAGGTCCACCGACGACCACCAGCGTGTCCAGCGGTCCCTCGCACTGCTCGACGCCACTGCCGGCCGCAATATCGATCCCGTGACAGGCCCGCACCGCTCCGGCCCGGACCGCGACGATCTCAACGGCGTAGCCCTCGTCCTCGGGCACCCACCGTTGCGTCTGCGCGAACACCTCATGCGGTCCCGCCAGGTCCAGCACCTGAAACCGCGGATAGACGAGGAAGACGACGCGCCGTTGTGTCACCTGATCATCATGGCCCGCCGCGCCATTTGGCAGCAAGGACACAAACATGACGATCTCCGCCATGGGCCTGGTGCCGGGTTTCGCCTTCGGTGAGTGCGGCTGCAGGCGGCGGGGCGGGTGCGGCACGTGGGGGCAGGCGCTGGGACGTGACGTGAATGAGCAGGCGGTGGTCCGCCGTCCGGCACCGGCCGGGAAGGCGCCGAAGGACGCTGCCACGGTGACCGGCGAGTGGGACGGTCGTCGGGTGGGCCGTGGCGGGAGGGGTCTGCCGCGCAGAGCGCGTCGCCGTCGTACCCACACCGCGGAGGTGAGCCGGTGTTCGCCCTCGGGGTGCTTCGTCCACGCCGTCACGAGGTGCGACAGGCGTAAGCACGTCGGCTGACGCTGTTTCACCACGCGGGCCTGTGCCGCCACGGAAACCCGAGCCGGCGGCACGGCGGTGCCGTCTGCCGTACCGGCGTGTGTCATCCGGATTGAGTTGAGCACTCTGTCTCCTGTCTGCGGCCCCGCCACTTCTGTGGGGAAGAGGGGGCGGAGGCTGTTCACCCTCATGTGACGCTCGTGACCAGCGCAATCGTGGAGCACCACGACACGGACCACGAGATCGGCCGGCCGGAACCACGACAGTGGGAGCGTGATGGCGGAAGCGACACCCCGGTTCCGTCGAACAGGTGCGCGATCATGGTGGTTCTTCTCACGGTGTTGATCACGCCACCGATGTCCGGCGCACTCCATCCTCATGAGAGAGGACCCTCACGTCCGTACAAGGAGGCAGGGATGTCCCGACCGGTATGCGCACTTCGGGAAGCGGAACGACTGCTGGCCACCGCGACCGAGCGCGCTCGTGCGGGCACCGGTCGTCTGGTCCTGCTGCGCGGTGCCACCGGCACGGGCCGCACCACGGTCCTGGAGGCCGCCGCCGAGGAAGCCGCCGCCCACGGAATGCGGGTGCTGCGCGCTCGCTGCTCCGCCGGCGACTCCGCGATCCCCTTCGCCGCGGTCCTGCAACTCCAGGGCCCCGTGCCCGTGTTCGCCGATCTGGCCTTGGACGGCAAGGAACGGGCGACCGCCGCCGGGCTGTGGCGGGTGCTGCGCTCGTACGCCGAGCAGCCGCCGCTGCTGATCACCGTGGACGATGTGCACCTGGCCGACCCGGAGTCCCGCCGCTGGCTGGCGGAGTCCGCCCGGCTCATGGACCGGCTGCCGATCGTCCTGGCGGTCACCGAGCGCAGCCAGTACGACGTCGACCCGCCCGCACAGGGCCTCGCCCACAGCCTCTCCCCCGCCCTGGTCACCACCCACACCCTGACCCCGCTGTCCGACAAATCGGCGGTGGCGGCGGTCCGTTCGGCCTTCCCGGACGCCGACGACTCCTGGGCCGAGGACTGCGTACGGGCCGGCGCGGGCAACCCCCTGCTGCTACGCGCCCTGCTGGACGACCTCTCCGACGGCAGCCACCCGGTCGTGCCGCACACCTCCGCGGCGCTGTACCCGGGAGCGTTTCCGGCCGCCGTGCAGTGGTGGCTGGACTCCGCCGGGCCGGCTACCGCGGAGGTGGCACGGACGCTGGCGATCCTGGACGAGGGCTGGGACCACGGACCCGCCCCCAGCGCGGGGTGGTCCCCCGCCCTCCACATCCCCTCGCTCCTCGCCGAACTCTCCGGCGCCGACCCGGCCCGGGTCGCGGGCTGGATCACAGCGATGACCGCCCTCGGACTGCTGCGCCCCGACGACGTGGGCCGCGCCCGCTACGCCCATCCGCTGCTGCGGGACGCGGTGCTCACCGGCGTGCCCGCGGCCCGGCGGCGCGCCGCGCACCGGACGACCGCCGAGACGATGCTGCACCACGGTGTCTCCAGCGAGCTTGTCGCCCGTCAACTGCTGCTCACCGACGTGGTGGACGCGCCCTGGGCACTGCCGGTGCTTCAGGACGCCGCTTCACTGGCCTTGCGTGAGGGGCACATCGAGGACGCGGTGGCTTTCCTGCGCCGCGCTCTGGACGAACCCCTCTCCGATGAGGGCAGACAACGCCTGCTCACCGAGCTGGGCTCACTGGAGTACGCGGTGCCCGGCTCCTCGGCCGCGATCCTGAGGCTCACCGAGGCGCTGCGGCTGCCGGGGCCGCCGCAGGAACGGGTGCGCGCCGCGGTCGCCCTGGGGACGGCGCTGACCGGCCGTGGCAGGACCCGCGCGGGGGTCGAGGTGCTGCGCTCGCTGTTCGATGCGCTCGCCGACCGTCCCGACCTGGTGAGCGTCCTGCGGCAGGCGTTATTGCAACTGTCCGACAAGGACCAGCTGGTGCGGCAGGAGGCGTACAAGCGGCTGGCCGAGGCGGCCGAGAGCTCGCCGGAGTCGATCAGCACGGCAGGTCACGCGTTCCTGGTGAAGTACGCGGTCACGGCAGGTCGGAAGTCGGCGAAGGACGCGATGCTGCGCCTGCGCGGTCTGCTGGCGGAACCGGCCGACCTGCTGTCCGAGCCGTACCTGCTGGGGACGGCCGCCGTGGTCGCTCAGTGGGCCGACGAGCTCGACGAGGCCGAACGGCTGGTGGAGCGCGGTCTGGCCGGGCAGCGCCCCGACGTCCTGCACCCCATGCAGGAAGCGCTGCTCAACACCCGTATGGACATCGTCGCGGCACGGGCCGACTACGCGCGCCTCCTGGCCGACCCGCCGCCCGCCGCCGCCACCCCGACCAACGCCCACGCCCATGCGCTCACGGCACTCGTGGAGACGGGCCGCACCGCCGAGGCCGAACGCCTCGCCGGCGCTTTCGACTTGCGCACGGCGCCGGAGTCCTGGGAGCTGAACCGGTTCCTGTACGCGCGCGGGCAGCTGCGCGCCGCCAAGGGTGACCTGGCGGGAGCCCTGCACGACTTCCTGGAGTGCGGCCGCCGCCAGTCGGCCCGGGAGGTGTTCAGCCCCGTCGTCACCCCGTGGCGCACGGCCGCCGCCGAGTGCCATCTGGCCCTGGGCGTCCCACGGGAGGCCCTCGCCCTGATCGAGGAGGAGCTGCGCCTGGCCCGGGTGTGGAACACCCCCCGCACGGTGGGCCGGGCCCTGCGTGTCCTCGGCACCGCGATCGGCGGGCGCCAGGGACTGGACCTGGCCCAGGAGGCGGTGCGGCTGCTGCGTGGCGGCCCGGCAGGACCGGAGCTGGTGGCGGCGCTGCTGGCCCTGGGCCGTCAGCTGACCGCGTCGGGCGAGTCGTCCCACGCCCGCGACATCCTGCGGGAGGCGGCCGGGCTCGCCGAGCGCCTGGGCGCGATACGGCTGCGGGACCTGGCGGAGGAGGCGCTGCGTGCGAGCGGCGCACGCCGTCCGGCGACGCGGACCGGTGCCGCCTCGCTCACCGACAGCGAGCGCCGGATCGCCGAACTGGCCGCGGGGGGACGTACCAACGCGGAGATCGCGGATCTGCTGCATCTGGCCCGCCGTACCGTGGAGACCCATCTGACGCACAGCTACCGCAAGTTGGGCATCCGCCGGCGCAGCGCCCTGAGCAGGGCCCTGGCCGGGGGTGACGCGGCGTGCGGATCTCTGGTCAGCGGCCGGGACACGTAGGGCGGGTAGGACACCGACGGACGAAGAACCTCCTGCGGGCCGCTCGCGGAGGAACGCGGCTCCCCTGTGCGGGCGGCGTTTCAGGCTTCGTCGGCCGCGGTGCCGCGGTGGGTCGTGGCAGCTTTTCTGCGCCGGTACACCATCGCGCCGCTCACCGCGAGGAGGAGCGCGGTCACCGCGCCCGCGCCGATCAGCGTCTGCTCGGCGGAAAGCCTCGTCAGCAGTTCCAGCGCGCCGACGCCGGCCGTCGCGTAGACCAGTGCCCAGCCCGCTCCGCCCACGAACAGGGCCGGGAGGTAGCGCGACAGAGGCATGTGCATACTCCCGGCGAGGAAGTTGGCCGCGGTCTGGAATCCGACGGTCAGGAAGGAGACGGCCACCACCGGTGCGCCCCAGCGCTGGATCGCCCGTTCGGCGCGCCGGAACTTGGCCGTGGAGATCCGCGCCGCGAGCCTGCCGCGCCTGGCACCGGCCCCGGCGAGCCAGCCGACGGCGAAGGTCCCTCCGGCGCGCAGCAGGACGATGACGTAGAGGCCGGCGGCCGTGAGCGCGACCCTATCCACGACGTCTCGCCCGCCGAGCCGGGCCCTCACCGCGGGCTGCTTCTCCCGTCACCCGATCTCGCGATGCTCGCCCCAGCGGGCTTGCCAAGGGCGCGAGGGCGGTCTCATACCTCACCTGCATCTGCTGGTCCGTCCCTGCGTGCGTGTCGAAGCGGCACTGGTTCCCCAGCACGACGCAGAGCATTCCTGCGTCCAGGGGCGTTCCGGGTACGGCCGCTTGTCAGGGCCACCCCGTACACCCAGATTAAGCGAACCTGCGGGCCCCGGGTACACGGCCTTCCTGCGGCCGAGGCGACCGGGCTCCCGCTCACCGAGAGCAGTCGTCGCCCAGGGGATGGGGCAGGGCCGCCGCCGGGGCGATCCGGCGGGCGAACACCCGGGCGGCGCCGGTCCAGGCGGGCAGGTCCAGGCTCCGCGGCACGCGGACTGTCAGCCCCGGGGCTCCGCACCCCGGCAAAACAGATGCCGCGACCCCCCTCGCAACGTAAGGTGTGAACCTGGCTACTGTCTCTTACCTGGCCGTTGGTACGGCCACAGCTTCGGGAGGACTTGATGGTTGCGGACATCGTCAGGACGTGGGTGGCGGGCTGGGCCGTGTCCCGGCGGACGCCCCCGCCGGTCAAGAAGCCCTGGGGGTTCTATGTCGACGTGGCCGGCAACCCCGACGAAGTGGGACGCCATGTCCTGCCCGAGGCCGAGGAGTCGTTGGTGCGCAGCGCCGCGGCCTCGGTGTCCGTGCCGCGGACTTGGATGAAGATGCCCGCGGAGCCGGAGGAGATCGAGCCCTGGCTGCCTCAGGGGTGGGTGAGGGAGGAGTCCGGCCATCTGATGGCCATCGACCTGATGGCCACGGACCCGGTCGCGCCTGCGGGGTACACCGCCACCGTGGAGACCATGGGAGCCGTCATCCGCGCTCGGGTGCTGGATGCGGCGGGCGAGCAGGCGGCCCAGGGGCAGATGGCATCCCTGGGGGAAGCCGTGGTCGTGGACCGGATGGTGACCGAGGAGGCCCACCGGCGGCGCGGGCTGGGCAACTTCGTGATGCGCACGCTCGCCGACCACGCCCTGGAGGCGGGGGCGGTCCTCGGCATCCTGGGTGCGACCGACGCCGGGCGCGCGCTGTACGAGACGCTGGGCTGGAAGAAGCACACGACGCTGGCGGAGTACGTCTACCGGCCCTGAAGCGTAAGCATCGGCCGTACGCGGGGACGGCCGCATCCACAGACACCACCAGCCCCCGGACAGTCACCGCCCCGGCTTCAGACAAATGCGGTCGGGGCTCTTTCCCCACCCGGTGCTCACGGCAGGGGACGTCGCGCCCAGTCACGACGTCCGGGCTCCACCCCGCGGCGGGCGGGGCAGGCTGTGGCCTGTCAGTGATCCTCGGGCAGGCCGAGGAACAATGCGGTCCTTCCCTTATGGTGACGCTGACTCACTACTGATGGCGAGGAGCAACCCTCCATGGCGGTCTCGACCGGATTGCATGTCAGCCCGGAGTGTCCCGCGATGCTCGAGCGGATCGACGCACTCGGCGGGATGCTCGACGCGGAAGCGGACGCGGCCGAGGAACTCGGCAGACTCACCGACGACGTCGCGCGGGCGTTGCTGGATGCCGGGGTCGTGCGGGCCGCACTGCCGCAGAGCCTCGGCGGCTTCGAGTTCTCCCCATGCCAGTTGATAGAGACGGTCGAGCGGGTCAGTCACCACGATTCCGCGGCCGGCTGGACGATGATGGCGCTGCAGTTGATGACCGGCACCACTGCGGCCTATCTCGATGCCGTTGCGGCGGCCGACTTGTTTCCGGATGTCGCGGGCGGGGGCCACGCGTTGCTGGCCGGGCACGGCACCCGGCCCGGGCGGGCCGTCCCGGTGGAGGGGGGCTATCTGGTGAGCGGCAGTTGGCAGTTCGCCTCCGGTATGGCGCACGCCACCCATATCCACAGCGCGATCCAGGTCGAGGGCAGCGGGGAGCTGCGGGTGCTGGCCATGCCGAAGTCGCAGGTGGAACTCGTCGACAACTGGGACGTGCTCGGGCTGCGTGCGACGCACAGCATTGATTACCACTGCGCCGATGAATTCGTCCCGGCGCCGTACACGTATCTCGCCACGACGACGAACCCGGCCAACGGCGGCGCGATCTACCGCCTCGGATTGGTCAACATGTCCGCCATCGGACACACCGGTTGGGCGTTCGGTGTGGGGCGGCGCCTGCTCGAGGAACTGAAGTCGGTGGCCGCGGCCAAATCCGGCACACGCCACGCCGCCGTCGACACCGCGCAGTTCCACGCGGAGTACGCGACCGCCGAAGCCAGGCTTCGTTCGGCACGCGCCTGGGCAATGGAGGTATGGCGAGGTGTCGAAGACACGCTGGATGCCGGCGCGTTGCCGAGCACCGAGCAGGACACTCTGCTCAGGCTGGCGCTCAACCACGCGACGTGGACCGTGCGGGACGTGGGCCAGACGGTGCACCGATGGGCGGGGACGGCGGCGATCCGGCGCGGGCCGATCGACCGGTTTCTGCGTGATCTCGGCACGGGTACCCAGCACATCACCTCGAGCCCCACGGTCCTGCAGAACTGCGGGAAATGGCTCAGCGGCTCGCACCCCCACGCGCACTGGGAATTTCTCGACTTGACGCCGTGACCACCAGGTTGACGCCGTGACCACCAGGTCGGCGAGTGCGACGGATCTCCCGGTGGCCGTGCTTCCTGCGCCGGTGATCGGCAGGGGCGGTCGGCAGGGCGGTCGGCAGGGCGGTCGGCAGGGCGGTCGGCAGGGCGGTCGGCAGGGCGGTCGGCAGGGCGGTCGGCAGACCGAACGTCCCCTATGACCGCAGCGTCTCCGAAGGCGACTCCCCGAACTGTTGGCGGTAGGCGAGGGAGAAACGGCCCGGGTGCAGGAAGCCCCAGCGGGCGGCGACGGCGGTGACGGTCGCGGTACCCGGGTCGGAGGCCAGGAGTTCCTTGCGTACGCGGTCCAGGCGGACCTCGCGCAGGTACGCGAGCGGTGTCGTGTCGAGGTGCCGGCGGAAGCCTTCCTGAAGGGCCCGTACGCCGACGCCGACGCATTCCGCGATCTCCGCGACCGTGAGCGGCTCGGCGGCGTGTCCCTCGATGACCTCCATGGCGCGGCGGACCGCGGGCGGTGCGACGCGCGGCTGCTCGCCGAGCAGCGCCGATGTGTAGTTGTTGGGCTGGGCCATCAGCAGCTGGGTCATGAGGAGTGACTCGAGCTGCTTGGTCACCAAGGGCTGGCTCGTCATGCCACCAGGCCCCTCGGCCTCCCGGCGCATGAGGTCGACGATGTTGAGCCAGGACCGGGAGCCCGGGGTGGTGAGGTTCATGCCGAGCGAGAAGAAGATCGGGCGGCGCACGGCGCGGCCGAGCAGACTGCCCAGGTGCGATTCCAGCGAGGATCGGTCGAACCACACGATCAGCTGCGGATTGCCGTCACCCCAGCGCATGTCCAGCTTTCCGGTCGGAGAGGGGACAGAAGCGAGTTCCGGGGAGGAAATGATCTCTTCGCGGCCGCAGGTGATTTCGGCGTAACCGGCGAGCGGAATCTGGACAAGGAAGAAGCTCTCCAGATCGCCTGGTGTAATCCGGACTTCCGTTCCGTAATCGAGGTAATAGAGACCTGTCCGATCGAAGGGTGCACCGTGCAGCCGGGCGTCGAGCGTCGCCGAGCGACGCATGATGCGCAGGTCATGCGGACAGAAGGCGCGGCCGACCTCGGCCCGCGCCTCCCAAATGTCCGTTGTATGGAACCGCTGGTGATTTGCGAGAGGGGACTCTTCAGCGGGCATAGGAAACCTCCACCGCCGAGATGCGCGATCGGGACAGCAACCCGCGTGATCCGGATAGCGCAGGTGATCTTGCCATACCAAGATTGATCCCTGACCGCCGCGGCCCCGAGAGAATCCTGGGAATCAACAATGCAGGGAGTGCCGGGCCGGACTGCGCTCGTCGGAGGCGGAGTCACGCCCAGCGGGCAGCCCGTCGCCCGCGCGCTGCGCTTATTACGCGCGAGCGGCGCGGCGAGGGCCGCCTAGGCCGTACCCCCGCACCTCGCGGCATCCTTGCCGCGGCTGCCCCGGCTCGCCGATTCGGCCGAGCCCGCTAGCCGGCCGGGTCACCCGGGTCCCATCCCCCGGTCCTACGGGTGCCCCGGCCTCCCGCGGCTGCCCGCCGGCCCCCCTCCGGCGGGCAGCCGCATTCCACACAAACGCCGCCCCCCCTTCACGCCGCCACGTGCCGGAACGCCGCACGGCACTGCACGGCACCGCTCAGAAACCGCACACCCCAACCCCCGGAGGTCGATCCCCCTCATGCGCAAGATCACCATCGTCGGAGCCGGCCAGGCCGGTCTTCAGCTCGGCATCGGCCTGATCGACCACGGTTTCGACGTCACCCTCGTGTCCAACCGCACCGGAGACCAGATCCGCGAGGGCCGGGTCATGTCCAGCCAGGCCATGTTCGGCACCGCGCTGGCCCACGAGCGCAACCTCGGCCTCGACTTCTGGGGGAACGCCTGCCCGTCGATCGACGGTCTCGGCGTGAGCATCGCCGACGGCCAGGGCGGCCGGGCGCTCTCCTTCGACGCCCGCCTCGAAGCCACCGCCCGCTCCATCGACCAGCGCGTCAAAATGCCACTCTGGATGGGCGAGTTCGCGCGCCGCGGCGGTCGTCTGGAACTCTGCGAGGCCGGCATCGAGGACCTGGAGCGCTACGCCGCCGAGTCGGACCTGGTGATCGTCGCCGCCGGCAAGGGCGAGATCGCCGGGCTGTTCGAGCGGGACGCCATGCGTTCCCCGTACGAGGCTCCGCAGCGTGCGCTGGCCCTGGCGTACGTCACCGGCATGGCGGCGCTGCCCGACCGCCCCGGCGTCAGCTTCAACGTCATCCCCGGTGTGGGCGAGTACTTCACCATGCCCAGCCTCACCACCAGCGGCCCCTGCGACATCATGTTCTTCGAGGGCATCCCGGGCGGCCCGCTCGACTGCTTCGACGGACTCACCCCCCACCAGCAGCTGGCGAAGTTCCAGGAGCTGCTGCGGACCTACGTTCCGTGGGAGGCCGAGCGCTGCACCGATGTCACGCTCACCGACGCGAACGGCACCCTCGCGGGCCGCTTCGCGCCGACCGTCCGCAAGCCCGTCGCCACGCTGCCCTCCGGCGCGCAGGTGCTCGGCCTCGCCGACGTCGTCGTCCTCAACGACCCGATCACCGGCCAGGGGTCCAACAACGCCTCGAAGTGCGCGGCCTCCTACCTCGCCGCCATCCTGGACCACGGCGGGCGCCCGTACGACGCGGCGTTCATGGAGCTGGCCTTCGGCCGCTTCTGGGACAACGCGCAGTCCGCCACCGTATGGACCAACGCGATGCTCGGCGCCCCGCCGCAGCACGTCCTGGAGATCTTCGGCGCGGCGAGCGCCAACCCCCGTATCGCGGCCCGGTTCGTCAACGGCTTCGACGACCCGCGCGATGTGCACCACTGGTTCCTGGACCCGGTCGCCGCCAAGAACTACCTGACGGAGGCCGGCGCCTGAGTGGTCCCGGGCCCCGGACACAGCAAACTGACACTACGTCAGTGATCCAACGGTACGAACAGGACAGTAGGGCATGAGAAGGATCGCGGTGGTTGGAGCCGGGCAGGCGGGTGCCCAACTCGCCCTGGGACTTCAGGCGCACGGCTATGACGTCACCTTGGTCACCGACCGCGACCCCGACGAGATACGTCGCGGCCCGGTCATGTCCAGTCAGTGCATGTTCGACACCGCGCTGCAGAGCGAGCGCGAACTCGGCCTGCACCACTGGGAGGGCCAGGCCCCGGACATCTCCGGCATCGCGTTCTCTCTCATCGGGCCGCACGGTACCCCGGACGTCTCCTGGCGCGCGCCGTTGGAGGGCCCTGCCCACTCCGTCGACCAGCGGGTCAAGTGTGCCGCCTGGATCGAGCAGTTCGCGGACGACGGCCGCGGCGAGATCGTGCTGCACGAGGCGGGCGTCAACGACCTCGAATGGTACGCCCGTACGCACGATCTCGTCGTGGTCTCCACGGGCAAGGGCGAGCTGAGCCAGCTCTTCCCGCGCAACTCCGAACTCTCCCCGTACGACCGGCCGCGCCGTGCGCTGGCCCTGACGTACGTCACGGGAACGGCACCGCGGGAGGGGGAGGAGGCCGTCCACTACCGCCTGGTCCCCGGCGTCGGCGAATTCTTCTCCTTCCCTGCCCTCACCACCACCGGACCCTGCGACATCATGGTCTTCGAAGGAGTCCCCGGCGGCCCGATGGACTGCTGGGACGACATCCGCACCCCCGAAGGCCACCTCACCCGCTCACTGGAGATCCTCCACCGGTTCTTCCCCGACGCATACGAGCGCTACCGGCACGCCCGGCTCACCGACAACGGCGGGGTGTTGCGCGGAAGGATCACGCCGACCGTTCGGCACCCCGTCGCCCGTCTGGCCTCCGGCCGGCACGTCCTCGGCATGGCCGACGCCGTCGTCCTCAACGATCCGATCACCGGCCAGGGCTCGAACAACGCGGCCCAGGCCGCGGCCCACTACCTCGACAGCATCCTCCGCCACGGCACCGCCGAATTCACCCCGCAGTGGATGCAGCGGACCTTCGACAACTTCTGGCGCGGCTGGGCCCAATGGGCCGTCGGCTGGACCAACTCCCTCTTGACCGACCTGAGCCCCCACCACCACGACCTCCTGACCGCGGCGGCCGAAATCCCCGCTGTCGCCGGCGCCCTCGCCGCCGGATTCGACGACCCGCGCACCCTCTACCGCTGGTGGTTCGAGGAGGGCGAGGCCCACCGCTTCCTCGCCGAGAAGCGCGCCCAGCACGCCGCCCGCTTCGACGGCCGCGCGCTGCGCCGCGCGCTGGGCCAGTACGCCACGGGCGTGACCGTGGTGACGGCCCGCACCCCCGACGGCCGCAACGTCGGCATGACCGCGAACTCCTTCACCTCCGTCTCGATGGACCCGCCCCTCGTCCTGTGGTGCCCTGGCAAAAACAGCCCGAGTCTTCCGGACTTCACCGACGCCTCGCACTTCGCCGTCCATGTGCTGGCCGCCGACCAGCACCACCTCTCCCGCCAGTTCGCCACCCCTGCCGACGACAAGTTCCGCGGTGCCCCCACCACCCCCGGCATCGCCGGCACCCCCCTCCTGGACGGCGCGGTCGCCCGCTTCCAATGCCGCACCGTCCAACGTCTCGACGCCGGCGACCACATCATCTTCCTCGGCGAGGTCGAAGAGTACGAGGCCGGCGGCGGTGCCCCTCTGGTGTTCCACTCGGGGTACTACCACGTGGCGACGAAGCATCCGGATCTGTGAACGGGCATGCGGATCCCGCAGCCCGCAGCCTTCTCCTTGAGTATCCAGGCCCCGCCGTGCACCCAGATCACCGGAGTGGAAGCTTGATCTGCCGGTCGCCGGAGGTAGCGGCGGTTGCGGCGGGATGAATACGCCTTGTCGCCACCGAGGTGGTCAGGCCGGATGCGTGGGTTGTGCCCTCGGGCACCTGCGGAGTGCTGATGGGCACGGCAGGACGCCGGGTCCACGCCGGCCATGCTCCAGTCGACCCGGCCTTCCTCCTCGGATACATCGCCCCGCCCCATGCTGACGGGAACGATCAGCTGACGGGTCAGTCACACCGACCCATCGGACAGGACCTGGGACTCCGGACTTCCCCTGCAGGCGCCCCGGTAGGCGATTGCGGAGAGCGGATGGTCGCCGCCTGATCCGGACAGGGCGGAGCGCCGACGGAGCTTACGGTTTCGAAGAAGTCAGGTGCTCTGGAGGCGTACATGAACAGCTGTCGCGGTGCGCGTACGGCCGTGATCGTGGGCGCGGGCGTCGCTGGTCTCACAGCGGCCACCGCCCTGGCCGGCGCGGGATGGCAGGTGGAGATCGCTGAGGTCAACCCGTCGCGGGTGACGTCCGGCTGGGGATTGTGCCTGACCGGTCCTGCGCTGCGCGCGCTGGCCGAGCTGGGGCTCGCGGAGGGCTGTCTGGCCGAGGGCTACGGCATGAGCGTGATCACGCACGTGGACGTGGACGGCGAACCCGCGGGCCGGGCCCGGCTGCCGGGCCTGCTCGGTGCGCGGCGACCGGCGATGGCCGGCATAGCGCGCCCCGTGCTGCACCGCATCCTGTACGCGGAGGCCGAGCAGCGCGGCGTCGCCGTGCGACAGGGACTGACCGTCACGGCGGTGGACGAGGCGGGGGACCTGGTCCGCGTGCAGTTGTCGGACGGGACGGTCCGGCAGGTCGCGCTGTTGGTGGGAGCGGACGGGATCCGCTCATCGGTGCGGGGCCTGCTGGGCCTTGAGACCTCGCTCGACTACCACGGGCAGATGGTCTGGCGGGCTCTGGTGCCCCGCCCGCAGTGGGCCACCGGGATCCACCACTTCGCCGGGAAGGCCGACTCGGCGGGCCTCGTGCCCCTCTCGGCCGGCCAGGCGTACGTGTTCGTGACGGAGAACGGAGTCGAGCGGAGCGTCCTGCCCGAGACCGAACTCGTCCCGCGCCTGCAGCAGATACTGGAGGGCTTCCCGGGCCGGGTGGAGGAGATCCGCTCCCTCGTGTCCGGGTCCACGTCGGTGGTGCGCCGCCCGGTGCTCACCGCGTTCCTGGAGGGCGCCTGGCACCGGGGCAACGGCGTCGTCATCGGTGACGCCGCGCACGCGCCCGCGCCGCAGATGGCCAGCGGCGCGGCTCTGGCCATCGAGGACGGGCTTGTGCTGGCCGAAGAGCTCGGGCGGCACACGGCGGTCGCGTCGGGAGTCGAGGCGTTCGTGAAACGGCGCAGGCAGCGATGCCGGACGGTCGTGGAGACCTCGGTGGCGATCGCCGGCCTGGAACGTGCGCAGCGCCATCACGCAGCGTATCCGCTGACGGATGCCGGTCACCGGCTCATGGCCGAGCCCGCGTGACCACCGGCGCGAACTGACCAACGAGACGAGGGAGTTCACCGTGCGCAACAGCGGCAGTCTGATCACTCACCTGCGGCACATCGGTGTCGCCATGCCGAACTTCGCCGAGCAGCGGCAGTTCTACACCGAGCTGTGGGGGCTGACGGAGACCGCCGGAGACACCGGTGTCTCGTTCCTGGCAGCCGAAGGATCCCCGGAGCGGTACGTGGTGCGACTGCGCGAGGACGCCCACAAGCGCACCGATCTGATCGCCTTCGGCGCTGCGGGCGCGGGCGATGTCGACACGTTGGCCGCACGGCTGATCGCGCAGGGCGTGCGGCTGGTCCACGAACCGAAGCCGTTGGACACGCCCGGGGGCGGCTACGGGGTCCGTTTCTTCGACAACGAGGGTCGCGTGGTGGAGGTCTCCGCCGACGTCGCCGCGCGCCGGCACCGCAGGATCGAGGCCCGCGAGCCGATCCCCGTGCGCCTCTCCCACGTCCTGATGAACTCCCCCACTCCCGAGGCCACGGTTGCCTGGTACACCAGGCATCTGGGGTTCCGGCTCTCGGACACCATGTGCCTCGGCGGCCGCGGCGAGATCATGTGGTTCCTGCGGTGCAACTTCTTCCACCACAGCTTCGGCATCGTGCGCGGGCCGCACGCGGCCTTCCACCACGCCTCCTTCGAGATGCGCGGAATCGACGAGTTCATGCGCGGCACCGGCCGGATGCGGCGCATGGGCATCGAGCGGCTGTGGGGGCCGGGGCGGCACCGTGCCGGTGACAACTGCTTCAGCTACTTCCTCGACCGGGCCGGCAACACCGTCGAGTACACCACCGAGCTGGAAATCCTGGACGAGGACACCTGGCACCCCCACATCCACGACCTGCGCGACCCCGCCAACGCGGATGAGTGGGGCACGGCCAACGAGATGAACGAGTGCATCGCCGCCGCGTCTCACAACGACGTGGACCCGGGGCTGTTCACCGCCCCACCGATGTGAGCGCGCCCGCGGAAGAACTCACGGAAGACCCCGCTGAAGAAGGTCCACCGCTCGGTCCGAGGCCCCTGCGCCGTCCTCTTCATGCTGCTGGACACCGGATCGCCGGCCGGGCACCGGTCAGAGCCCCCCCACGGCTGAGACACTGACACCGGCGATCGGGCTGCCCGCCGCATACACTCCACGGCACCGCGGCGGGCGCACCAAGGGAGGTGAAGCCGTGCCGGAGCCGTTGCGCGGCTACCTCATCAGCAGATCCCGGAACCCCGTCGACCTGCTGAACGCCGCCACCCTGCTCTTCGGCGGCTCCATCGCCACATCGCCGCTGGACGGCCTGTGCGGCGGCGATCACGAACTGCGCGGCGTAGCCGCCGACGGCTTCGCGGTGGGCTACTTCGCCTCGCCGCTCGATGTGCGCGTCGCCTCGGGCGAGGGCCGCAGGTCCTACTTCGTCAACATCGGTGTCTCCGGCGCGATCTCGGCAGCGCGCGGCAGCCTGCGGGCGACCTTGGACACGTCGACGGCGGGAGTCGTCAACCCCGGGGACTCCCAGGAGCTGCGGCCCGTGCGTGCCGTCGGGACGCGGTTCCTGGGGCTGCGCCTCGACGCGGCCCTGGTCGACCAGGAGTTCAGTGCGTTGACCGGGCACCCGCCGCTGTCCCCCATACGCTTCGACTTCGCCCTGGACCTGGCCACTTCCAAGGGCCGGGCGGTGCGGCTGCTGGTCCGTTCCCTCCTCGAACAGCTGGACTCGGGAGAACCCCTCTTCCAGCGCCCGGACGTGCAGCGCAGCCAGCTGCGGTCCCTCGTCACCGCCCTGCTCCTGGCCCAGCCGCACTCGCACACGGCCGAGCTGCGCGACGGTCCTCCACCCGGCCACCCGCGTGCGGTGCGCGCAGCCCTCGCGTTCATCGAGGCGAACCTCAGCGAGCACATCAGCCTCAGTGACCTCGCTCAGGCCGCCCAGTGCAGCCCCCGCACCCTCAGCTCGGCGTTCCGCGACCGGCTCGGCGTCTCGCCCCTGTCCTACGTCCGCAACCTGCGGCTCGACCGGATCCGTGCGGACATCCTCGCCTCCGCCGACCCCATCGGCGCGATCGCCTACCGGTGGGGGGTCTCCCACCTCGGCCGCTTCGCGAGCGCGTACCGCGACCGCTTCGCCGAACTTCCCTCCGACACCGCAGCCCGAAGGTGACCCCGGGCTCCTGCGGGCCACGGGAGACTTCTGGGGCGCGGTCGCCTTCCTCGAACCGTCCGGCGCACCGACGCGCAGGCAGAGCCCCTCGCCGAGTTCACCGCCGTCCCCCGGCCCGATCGGATCGATGAGGGTCGGTGTGCACGTGCGCACGCACCCCTTGCAGGCCGAACAGGAGGAGAAGCTCGACCGCGCCGCCGTCGGCGCTGCCCAGCCAGTGGGGCAAGGACGTGTCGAACTCGGCTGCCTCACCGGGCGGCAGTGTCAGGTCGCGCTCGCCGGTCACGAGCCGCAGGCGTCCGTTGAGCACGTAGAGCCATTCGAAGCCCTCGTGGGTCCGCGGAGTCGGTTCGAGTGGTTCCCGCTGGGCGGGGATGAGCGTCTTGAACGCGTGCACCCCGCCCGGTCGCCGGGCCAGGGGCACGAAGGTCATCCCGAACCGACTGACCGGCTTGAGGTGGATCCGGGGGTCGCCCGTGCGCGGGGCGCCGACGAGGTCGTCCAACGGAACGTCATACGTACGGGCCAGCGGCAGCAGCAACTCCAGGCTCGGCCGGCGCTGCCCGCTCTCCAGCCGGGACAGGGTGCTCTGCGATACGCCGGTCGTCGCCGCGAGGCCGGCGAGGGTGATGCCGCGGTCACGACGCAGCGCACGAAGGCGCGGCCCCACCGCGTCCAGCACGTCGTCGTCCGTCTTGCGGTCCATCGGACCATCTTGCCGGAACCGCAAGATTCCGTGCCAGATCGTGGGGTGCCGGGCAAGACTGCGGGCATCCCGACCCAAGGAGCCTTGATGAACACCACCGATGCGCACGCGTTCTGGGACGGCGTCTACGCGGCGCGACCGGCAGCCGGCGGCCCGCAGCCGAATGCCCGCCTCACCGAGACGGGGGCGGGCCTGCCGCCCGGTGACGCGTTGGACCTCGGATGCGGCAACGGCGGCGACGCGCTGTGGCTCGCCCGCCAGGGGTGGCAGGTCACCGCGGTCGACATCTCGGCCGTGGCGGTCGAGCGGCTCGCCGCCCTCGCCCGCTCACACGACCTGGGCGACCGCGTCACCACCGTGTGGGCCGACGTGCGCACCTCCTTCCCGCCCGGCGGATTCGACCTGGTCTGCGCCCACTACCTCCACACCCCCTTCGACCTGGACCGGTCAACCGTGCTGCGCTCGGCCGCGCACGCACTGCGCCCGGGCGGGCGGCTGCTGGTCGTCGACCACGGTTCGGCCGCCCCGTGGTCGTGGAACCAGGAGCCCGGCATCCGCTACCCGAGCCCGCGGGAAGTGGCCGCGGGTATCGACCTGGCGCCGCAGTCATGGACCGTCGAGCGGGCCGACGCACCCCGCCGGATCGCGACCGGACCGGACGGGCGCACCGCCGAGGTCACCGACCACGTCCTCCTCATCCGCCGCACCGCCTGACACGACGGCCGGCACCCTCCCCCGACGAAGGAAGGGAGACCACGATGCCCAGCACCACGCACCGCCACGGCCGCCGCGACACCCCGCCGCCCCGGACCGGAAGCGACGAGACCGAGGTCCTGCGCGGATTCCTCGACTACCTCCGGACCTCGATCGCCGCGAAGGCCGACGGCGCCCCCGAACCCCAGGTGCGCACCGCCACAGTGCCGTCGGGCACCAACCTGCTCGGCCTGCTCAACCACCTGACGTGCGTCGAGCGTGCGACGTTCCTCGGGGACGACGTCCCCGACTGGCAGGCGACGTTCCACGCCGCACCGGCGGACAGCGTGTCCGATGTCGTCGCCCGCTACCGGGACGCGGTCCAGCGCGCGAACGACGTGCTCGACGGGTGCACCGATCTCGGCGCACCCGTCCCCCGCCCGCGGCCGGACCACCCCGCGCCCAGCGTCCGCTGGGCACTCACCCACATGATCGAGGAGACCGGCCGGCACGCGGGCCACGCGGACATCCTCCGCGAACTCATCGACGGCACGACCGGCCGCTGATCCGCCTTCTCCAGGGCGGCGACACATGACCGCAGCACCACGGCCGATACCGCACCGCTCCCTCCGATCCGCGCACACCGTCGCAACCGTCATGCCCACCCTGCTGCTCACGGTCGGCACCGCGGCCTGTTCCACGCCGGCAGCAGGGGACGACGTTCCCGCCCCCGCCGCCGCCACCCAGGACGATCCCCGGTTCGAGAACACCGTCCGGCACGAGTGCGCCGACGTCGGCGGCGTCGGTATGCACGACGTGACCGGCGGCGGCACACCGCACAGGGCCCACCTCCACTGACAGGAGTCCTCTGCCATGCACACCTACGACGTCACGGTGACCACCGGCGCCTCGCCGGAAGTCGTCTGGAAGCTGCTGGTCGACGCCGCGAGCTGGCCGCTGTGGTCCAAGGTGGACAGTCTGGACACGACACGGTCGGCCGGCCTCGACCCGGGCGGCGACGACGGCGTCGGTGCCGTCCGGGCCTTCCGGACGGGACGCACCGTGACCGGGGAACGGCTGACCGAGAAGGTCGAGCCACGTCTCCTGGCCTACGAAGGTGCGTTCCATACGACGATGCGCAACTATCACGCGCGCATCGAGCTGAAGCCGACAGCGAGCTCGGGCACGGTCATCCACTGGTACGGCACGTACGAGACGAGCCGGCTGATGGGCCGGGTCATGCCACGCTACCTCCAGAGGTTCATGCAGGGCATGGCGGACGGGCTGGCCCGCTACGCCGAGAGGTGCATGCCTGCTCCGTGATGGCATGCTGGAAACGGGAGTTGACTTCGCTCGTCATCCGGGAAGGGGGCGTTCGTGAGGACCGGGTCCGGGAAGCGGCCGGAACGTGTTGCTGTCATCGGAGTGGGCATCCTCGGGGCCAGCGTGGGCTGGAACCTGTCACGGCACGGCGCCGAGGTGGTCTTCATCGACGCCGGCCGGCCTGGCGAAGGCGTCACCAACTGGTCGTTCTCGTGGGTCAACGCCAGCAACAAGACCGCGCGCAAGTCCTACTTCGACCTGAACGTCGCGGGCATGGCGGCGCACCGTGAGCTGGCCAGGACCATCGGGCCGGACTCATGGTGGTACCCCAGCGGCCACCTGCGCTGGGCAGACGATCCCGCAGCGCAGACGAAGCTCCTGGAGACGGCCGAACTGCTGGCCGGCTGGGACTACCGGGCTGAGGTGCACACGGGGGCCGAGGTGCGCCGCCGCCTCGAACCTGCTCTCACGATGCCCGGCGAGGTGCCGGTCGTGTTCTACCCCGACGAAGCCTGGGTGCACGGACGTCACCTCGTCGGCCGCCTGCTCGGCCAGGCCGTCGCATCCGGCGCCGAGCTCCGGTCCGGCACCGCGGTCCGTGACATCGGCACCGGTGCCGACGGGAGCATCCGGACGGTTGCTCTCTCGGACGGGAGCCGTCTCGACGTCAACGTCGTCGTGAACGCAGCAGGCCCCGGCGCCTCCGACGTCGCCGGGCTCCTCGCACGGCACCTGCCGATGCGCCGGGAACCCGGCGCCGTCACCCGGATCGACTGCACTCGGGTCCCGGTGCACCGGGCCATGCACGCGCCGCACATCGAGATCCGCCCGGACGGAGACGCTTCGGTCGTCCTCCACAGCCGCGAGATCGACGCGCTCATCGACACCGGCGAAGATCCAGCCCAACTCGCACGGCTGCTCCACGAATCGGCGCGGCAGGTCGTTCCCGAGCTCGGCAACTCCCGCATCGCACGGACACGGGTAGCCCACCGGCCCATCCCGGCCGACGGGTTCCCCTCGGTGGGAGCGGTGCCGTCGGTGCCGGGGTACTACGAGGCCGTTTCCCACAGCGGCATCACCCTCGGGCCGGTGATCGGCCGGCTGCTTGCTTCAGAGATCCTCAACGGCAAGAGACACGCGATGCTTGCGGATTTCCGCCCGGAGCGGTTCCCTCTGTGACAGCCCGGACAAGCGCCACCGGTACCGCGGCCGGGCAGCTGCGTGTCCGTGCGCCCGGAACAGGACCACGAAGCCGCGTCACCGCGTCACGCGAGCCGGAAAGACCGGACGGCCCTCCACCTCCATCGCTGCCGCTCCACCCCGCGTACGAATCGTCCCCGCCTGGTGGTCGAGCGCCACACCAAGGGACGTGTTGCCGGCAGCGCCAGCCGCGCGACAATCCCCACCACGACCCACGGGCCCGCCGGCGCCGCCACCTGAGATGACTGCTCAGGGCAGGCCTGCCCAAGGCTGCACTGCCGGCGTGCAGCGGTCACCCTGACCGGGCCGCCCGTCGTACGGGATGCCACCGGGACGGCGCGGGGGCATCGCCCGGCGCGACGGGACACCAGCAATTCTCCTAGTTCCCCGCAAACGGCCTTGTCGGCATCCAAAACGCGCGGCGAAGCTGTCGGTCGGCCGAGGGTTCGTCCCGGCGGGAAAGGCTGCTGCTGACACGGACACCGGTGCCGTGGCGTCCGGAATGCAGATCGCCCGAGGTCGCATCGGCCGGTCCGGTTCCGCCGCGGCCGGAGAAGGTTCCCTTTCCCGGCCGCTGTGGTGAAGGCAGGTCGCCGGGGCCGGCCACGACTGCGCACCAGGATTTCCGCGCGGGCGTCATTCGGATGTTCTTTTGTGGGGCCGGCACGAAAGGGGGACGAAGTGGTCGCTCAGCAGACACTGTCCGACGGCAGCGGGCTCGGGCAGGTGCAGCCGAGGCCGTACCGGCGGCGGATTCCGCAGACCCTGCCGCTGACCCTTGACGGCATGTTCACCAGCGTGGCCCACAGGGTCCCGATGGCCAGAGCCGTCCAGGAAGGGCAGCACCACCTGTCCTACGGCGAAGCCGAAGCGCGCGCCGGACAGTTGGCGTCGGCTCTGGTGCGCGGCGGAGTGCAGCTGGGCGACCCGGTGATCGTCCACTGCGGTGACCACCGGCAGGCGGTCGTGGGCCAGCTCGCGGTGCTGAAGGCCGGAGGGGTGTGCGTACCCGTCCCCGCGGTGTCGCGCGGTGCGCGGCTCGACCGGATCATCGAGGTCAGCGGGGCCCGGGTGGTGCTGTGCAGCACCCTGACCCGCCCGCTCTGGAGCTACCGCTGTATGTCCTGGGTGCTGGACGACCCGGCCACCTGGAGCAAGATCGCCGCCCAGCGGCCGGACCCCGCGCTGCCGCGCTCCGGGCACACGGAGGCCGCCTATCTGCTGGTCTCCGATGCGGACCGCCAGGGGGTCGGCGGCTATCTGACCGATCATCGGGCATGGCAGCTGGCGCTGTCCGCCAGGATCCGGCGGGCCGGCAGTGCGCACGACGGGGTGATCGTGCACCATCCTCCCGTCCGCACGGCGACACTGCCCGCCATGTGGTGGGCGTTCGCCTGCGGGGGCACGCTGCACGTGCCGTCCCCCGACGGCGGTTTCGCCTGTTCACCGGCCCCGAAGCGCAATGCCGCCGCGGTCTTCGGCCCGGACGAGTACGCGCGGCTCCTGCAGTCCCTCTCCGTGGACTCCCACCCGGTGTCCCCGCGGCTGACCGTGCTGATCGGCGGTCCCTGTCCGCGCACGGTGATCGACCGGCATGCCGAGGTGCTGCCCCGGGCACCGCTGTGGGTGGAGTTCGCCGCCGCGGACGGCACCCTGCCCTGGACGGTCCAGAAATTCAGCCCCGGCAACGCCTCGCCCGAGCGTCCTGGGGCGAGCCGTCCGGTGCCCGGCGTCCAGGTGCAGGTGGTGGCCCCCGACGGCAGCGCCGTTCCGACCGGAGAGACCGGTGAAGTCCGCGCCACGGGACCGGCCTTGCCCTACGGCAGCATCCGCAGTGCCGACGGGGCCTGCCTGGCCGAGGACACCGCGCCGGTGCTGGCCTCGGGCCGGCTCGGACGCTGGAGACGCGACGGCACGCTGGAATTCTGCGGCCCGGCCTCGGTGCCGCCACCCGCCGCACGGCCGCGGCACCCGTAGGCACACACGGGGACATGCGGGAAAGCGCTGATGTGGAGAGGTGGATCTGCTGCCGATGACCTACCGCGAGAAGGGTTCCGCCGAGCGAGTGCCGGACGACGCCCGTGGACGGGTGGCCGAACTCGACTCCCTGCACGAGCAGGCCCGGAACGGGCCCGGCGACCGTGCGACCGAGGCTCAGCACGCCAAGGGCAAACTGACCGCTCGCGAGCGGATCGACCTGCTGCTGGACGAGGGGTCCTTCACCGAGGTCGAGCCGTTGCGCCGGCATCGCGCCAGCGGGTTCGGCCTGGAGGCCCGGAGGCCGTACACCGACGGCGTGATCACCGGGTGGGGGCTGGTGCACGGCCGGACGGTGTTCGTCTACGCGCACGACTTCCGGATCTTCGGCGGCGCACTGGGCGAGTCCCATGCCGCCAAGATCCACAAGATCATGGACATGGCGCTGTCGGCCGGCGCCCCGCTCGTCTCCCTCAACGACGGCGCCGGGGCCCGTATCCAGGAGGGCGTGGTGGCGCTCGCCGGCTACGGCGGCATCTTCCACCGCAACACCCTCGCCTCGGGCGTCATCCCGCAGATCTCCGTGATGCTCGGCCCGTGCGCGGGCGGTGCCGCCTACTCCCCCGCACTCACCGACTTCGTCTTCATGGTCCGTGACACCTCACAGATGTTCATCACCGGCCCCGATGTCGTCCGGGCCGTGACCGGCGAGAAGATCACCCAGAACGGTCTGGGCGGCGCCGATGTCCACGCCGAGATCTCCGGTGTCTCCCACTTCGCCCACGACGACGAGCGGACCTGTCTCGACGACGTGCGCTATCTGCTGTCGCTGCTGCCCTCCAACAACCGGGAGCGGCCGCCCACCGTCCTCACCACCGACCCGGCCGACCGCCGCTGCGACCGCCTGCTGGACCTGGTCCCGGTGGACGGCAAGAAGCCGTACGACGTCTGCGAGGTCATCGAGGAGATCGCCGACCACGGCGAGTTCCTGGAGGTCCACGAGAGCTGGGCGACGAACGTGGTGTGCGCGCTGGCCCGGCTCGGCGGGGAGGTCGTCGGCGTCGTCGCCAACCAGCCCCGGTCGCTCGCCGGCGTGCTGGACGTCCAGGCCTCCCAGAAGGCGGCCCGCTTCGTGCAGCACTGCGACGCCTTCAACATCCCGCTGCTGACCCTGCTGGACGTGCCCGGATTCCTGCCCGGCGTCGGTCAGGAGCACGGTGGCATCATCCGCCATGGGGCCAAGCTGCTGTACGCGTACTGCAATGCCACCGTTCCCCGTATCCAGCTGATCCTGCGCAAGGCCTACGGTGGCGCCTACATCGTCATGGACTCCCGCTCCGTGGGCGCGGATCTGTCCTTCGCGTGGCCGACGAACGAGATCGCGGTGATGGGTGCCGAGGGTGCCGCCAACGTCATCTTCCGCAAGGAGATCGCGGAGGCCGACGATCCGGAGGCGATGCGGGCCCGGATGGTCAAGGAGTACAAGGCCGAGCTGATGCACCCCTACTACGCCGCCGAACGCGGTCTGGTGGACGATGTCATCGACCCGGCCGAGACCAGGGCGGTGCTCGTCCGCTCCTTTGCGATGCTGCACACCAAGCAGGCCGAACTGCCGCCGCGCAAGCATGGGAACCCTCCGCAATAGGCCGCGGGGCCCGCGGCCCCCACTGGCAATTCCCTAGAGTTCCCTCGTCGGGCTGGCTCCCCCTCACCGGTCCGTGCTGGGCTGTGGCTGTCATCGGGCTCGGGCCACACCGAAAGGGGAGTCGCCATGGGATCCACTACGTTCCCGGGGCGCCGCTCGCGCGCCACCTAGTGCGGACCTGCCCTCGACCGCACGCTCGACCGGCCGCCGCCCGCTGTGGCGCACGGCGTCGAGCGTCCCGCTTCCCGAACCGGACCAATGTCTTCGGTCTGCGACGGCCGCCCGTCGTACCCGCTGCCGCCTCGCACCGCGCACGGGCTCCGAGCGCGGCGCCCCAGTGGCCACCAACAGCAACGGAGGAGTCATGGTTTACGAGCCGAAAGCGCCGGTGATCCCGTACAAGCGCACCTGCCCTTTCGATCCGGCGGCCGAATATGCGCAGCTGCGCGAGGAGGCCCCGATCAGCCCGGTGTCGTTCGAGCTGTCGCCGCGCGAGAAGGACGGCTGGCTGATCACCCGGCATGATCACATCCGCCAGATCATGACGGACCCGCGGTTCAGCCACCGCAGCGAGCTGCTGGCGCTGGTGCACTCGCCGCCGTTCGAAGTGGAGGAGTACTCCCCCGAGCCGTCCGCCCCGGGCAACTTCGTGCGGATGGACGCGCCGGAGCACACCCGGTACCGGCGGCTGCTGACCGGCTTCTTCACGGTACGCAAGATCCAGCAGTACGAGCCCACGCTGGAACGGATCATCGACGGTGTGCTCGACGAAATGGCCGCGATGGAGCCTCCGGTGGACCTGGTGAAGGTCTTCGCGGAGAAGATCCCCGCCAGGTCGACCTGCTCCATCATGGGGGTGTCGGAGAGCGACCTGACGGCCCTGGCGGAGCACTTCTCGGTCATCATGCGGATCGACTACACGCTTGAGGAGTTCATCCACCACAACACCGAGCTGAATGCGACGCTCGAACGGATGATGGCCGAGCGCTTCGCCGGCGAGCCGGCCGACGACCTGCTCGGTCAGCTGATCGCGACCGGCGAGCTGACCGAACAGGAGATGTTCAACATCGCCTGGATCGCCATCGGCGGTGCGCTGGACACCACTCCCAACATGTTCGCGCTGGGCACCTTCGCGCTGCTGGAACACCCCGAGCAGCTGGCGAAGGTGCGGGAGCGGCCGGAGCGGATGGAGAACACCGTCGAGGAGCTGCTGCGCTACCTGACGATCTCTCATTTCGGGGCGAGCCGGGTGGCGTTGGAGGATGTCGAGATCGACGGCAGGACCATCAAGGCCGGTCAGACGGTGGTGCTCTCGCTGCCGTCGGCCAACCGCGATCCGCGGTACTTCGAGAACGCCGACGAGTTCGACATCGACCGCCCGTCGCGCCGGCATCTGGCGTTCGGCTTCGGGATCCACCAGTGCCTCGGCCAGCACCTCGCGAGGGCGTCGCTGCGCATCGGCTTCCAGAAGCTGTTCGACCGCTTCCCGGATCTGCGGCTCGCGGTGCCCGCCGAGCAGGTGCCGCTCCGGGAGACCGCGATGCACTACGGCGTGTACGAACTGCCGGTGACCTGGGGCTGATTCCCCCGACCCGGATGCCCCGGCAGGCCCGCGTGCCATGGCCGCCGGGCCGCCCATCGATCACCGGGGTGGTGGCAGACCTCCCCGCCTTCAGTCCCGAGGACCTCCATTGGATGACTCCGTGCCGGCTCAGCGAGGCACTCCCGCACAGCGACTGTCCGTACCCACCGGCCCGGCTCCTGATCGCGAGGCCGTGGACGGTGCCGAAAAGAAGCCGGTGCGCTTCGGCGCGCTGGGTACCTCGTCGTTCGGATGGCGGCGGGTGCTGCCGGCGATGGCGCTCTGCCCGCAGACCGAACTCGTTGCGGTGGCCGGCCGCAGCCCGGAGCGCGCACAGCGGTTCGCCGACCGGTTCGACTGCGCCTCCTCCGCCACGGAAGCGCTCCTGGAACGCGACGACATCGACGCCGTCTACATCTCCCTGCCGCCTTCCCTGCACGGCGAATGGGCGGCCCGGGCGCTGCACGCGGGCAAAAACGTCCTGGTCGAGAAGCCGATCGCCGCGACGGCGGCCGAGGCCCGTGCCGTGGTGACGCTGGCTGAGGACCGCGACCTGGTGCTGCGGGAGAACTTCATGTTCCTGCACCATCCGCAGCATGACGCGGTCGCGGCCCTGATCGCCGAAGGGCGGCTCGGGGGGCTGCGCTCGTTCCGCGGCACCTTCTGCTTCCCGCCGCTTCCCGCGCAGGACATCCGGTATGTGCCCGGCCTCGGTGGCGGTGCGCTCCTGGATGCGGGGGTGTATCCGCTGCGGGCAGCCGTGATGTTGCTGGGGCCCGGGCTGCGGGTGGCGGGCGCCACGACGCGGGTGCGACGGTCCGACGGGCTCGATCTGTCGGGCCAGGCGCTGCTGGTGTCGCCGTCGGGGGTGCTGGCGAGCGTCGAGTTCGGCTTCGAGCACGCCTACGGTTCGTCCTACTCCCTGTGGGGTGAGCGGGCGAGGCTCACGGTGGACCGGGCGTTCACCCCGCCGGCCGGGCATCAGCCGGTGCTGGAGCTGGAGGAACAGGACCATGCCGAGAAGTTCACGCTCCCGGCGGCGGATCAGCTGAACCGGTCCCTCGCCGGGTTCGCCGCGGCCGTGGCCGCCGGTGGCGCCGCGGCCTCTTCCCGCGAGGCCCGGTGGCGGCAGGAGGCGGTGGCCACCATGGACCTGGTCGACCAGGTCCGCGCCCAGGCCGTGCCGGTGGCCGTCGAAGGGTAGCGGCGGGGTGCGGGTCGTCGAAGAACGGCTTGGGCGGTACGTAGAGGGTGTTGGCGTAGTTCA
>NZ_JBFBHQ010000010.1:0-191753 GCF_040701845.1 Streptomyces angustmyceticus
TGGGGACGTAAAGCGAAGCAGTCCCCACACCAGGCCCCGCAGGCCCGTCACCGCACCCACAGCCCCGCGCAGCGGACCCCGCCCGCCGCAGGCGCAAACGCGGGCGCACCGCGCAGCGGCACCGCGCAGCGGCACCGCGCAGCGGCACCGCGCAGCGGACCTGGCCCGCCGCAGGCGCAACGGCGAGCAAACCCCACGACGGGAAAGACAAAAACGTGGGAAGGGCCTAGGACTCGGGCCCGATCCGGCTGCGGACGGCCGTCTGGACCTCGGCCTCCTCCGCCGGATCGGCGGCCAGGCGGCGCAGTTGTTCGACGACCCGGTCGTCGCCGGTGGCGGCGTGCCGGGCGGCCAGCTCGCGGGTGGTCTCCTCGCAGTCCCAGAGGCACTCGACGGCGAAGCCGGCCGCGAAGCCGGGATCGGTGGCGGCGAGCGCACCGGCGGCCCGGCCGCGGAGGTGGGAGGAGGACGTCTCGCGGTAGATGTGGCGCAGGACGGGGGCGGCGCAGGCGACGCCGAGGCGTCCGGCGCCGTCGACCAGCTCCCACAGCCCGTCCGCGTCGGGGCCCTCCTCGCGGACCGTCCGGCGCAGCGCGGCCAGCACCGCTTCGGCGTCGCGCCGCCCGCCGCGGCGGGCGAGCAGGGCGGCGGCGGCCGCGCCCAGCAGGTCGGCGCGCGGCGCCCAGACCCGGGCCCGGGCGACGGCGGCCACGCTGCGCATCCGCGCGAAGGCGGCGAGCGCCGCGGAGGCCAGCCGCTCGGAGGAGAAGGGGTCGACGACCGCGTCCTCGATCAGGTCGAGGGCGTCCGGATCGCCGCGTTCGGCGAGGTGGTGGAGCACGGCGGCGCGGGCCCCGTCGGGGGCGCTGCGCGCGGCGCGCACCAGCTCGGGGCGGTCCTCGGGGGCGGCGACGGCGGCCAGACAGCGGGCGGCGGCGATGTGCCGGTGCTCCTCGGGGGCCTCCGCCGGTCCCTGCTCTGCCCAGTGGAGGACCTCGGTCACGCTCCAGCCGGGGCGCGGCCCGCGGGGGCGCAGCTGCCGCTGCCAGCGGTCGAAGGAGCCCTGTTCCCCGGCGGTGGCCAGTCGCGTGCCGTAACGGGGGTCCTCGGCCCACAGGCGCCAGGGCCGGGGCTCGAAGGCGTCGCGGACAGCGGCGGCCAGTGCGCCGTCGCCCTCCTCGGTCTCCGGGAAGCGGGCGAGGACGGCGGGGGCGAGCGTCATCAGCCCGGCGTCGTCGTCACGCAGCGCAAGCTCGTCCAGGGCCCAGCGCCAGTTGCTGCCGGCCGCGGCGTAGCTGCGCAGCAGCAGCCGGGCGGCGTCCCTGCCGTAGGCGGCGAGGTGGCCGAGGACCGCGAGGGCGAGGCCGGTGCGCTCCTCGCCGGTGTCGACGAGGTCGTCGGGGTGGAAGAGGTGGCGTTCGATCTCCTCGAGCCCGCCGTCGAGCTGCATGTAGAGGCGCGCGTAGTAGAGGGAGCGGTTCTCGACCTGCCAGTCGCGACGGGGATCGCGCAGCACGCTGTCGTTGAGTGCCGCGAGCGCCTCGGCCCGCGGCGCCGCGAGGGCATGCAGGGTCCCGTCGCCGCGGCCTCGCTGCAGGAGGCCGAGCAGGGTGCCACTGGGCGCTATGTCTGGATCGAACATGAGGTCAGCATCCGGTGCGGGGGGCAGGCTGGCAACGGGATTTCCGCTGACCGGCATTCTTGCCGGTGACCGCGGGCCGTAAGCCTCGTTCCCACCATGGATCGGCGGAAGCGCCAGCTGACGGCGGCCGAAGCCTAGCTTGGAAGCTGTCATTCCGCCGATTCGCCCCGGGATTGCCCCGGAAAGCCGGGGGCATATGCCAGATGCACCACCGTATCGGGTAGTGCCAAATCCCTTACGGACGGTCGCCGCCTGTGCAACAGTCGTTACCGGCCCTCAGCCCGGCGCCGCCTGATCACGGAGTACGTCATGCCGTCCCCTCTCTTCGCGGATCACCCAGCCGACCGGCCCCCCGAGCGCGACACGGTCGAGTCACTCATCACGCAGGCCCGCCGCCTGCGCGGCGACCTCGATGCGGTGCGCAGGGAGTCCGCGGCGGACCCCGGCCTCGCCGCCGACCCGCAGCTGCGCTGGCAGCGGGCGCTGTGCGATCTCGCCGTGCATCACCTCGACGACCTGGGGGGCCACCTCGACCAGCTGAGAGAGGGGCTGCCCGCCGAGAGCGCGGACGAGACCGTGCCGGAGGCCGGACTCCCGCCGGCGGCCGAGGAGAGCACGCCCCCGGAGCGCGGCGCGCTGCTGCGCCGGGTCGGCAGCGCCGAGTGGAACCTCCTCACCGACGAGGTCAGCTGGTCCGACGAGCTGTTCGCGATGTTCGGCAGGGCGCCGTCCGACGGTCCGCTCACCCTCGACGAGCTGCCGTCCCTGGTCCACGCCGACGATCAGGAGGGGCTGGCCACGATGGTCACCGACTGCCTGGTGGACGGCCGCCCGATCGACGGCGAATTCCGCATCGTGCGCCCGGACGCGAGTCTGCGCACGGTGCACATGGTGGGCGAGCCGGTGCTCGACGCCGACGGCAGCACCGCCTGCATGTGGGCCGTGCTGCGGGACGTCAGCGAGCTGCGCCGCAGCCAGCAGGCGGTACGCGAGACCCGTGACTCGCTGCACCGCGAGCGGCACATCGCGCAGACCGAGCACCGGCTTGCGGTCGAGCTGCAGGAAGCCGTGCTCCCCCCGTGGCGCGGCTCCCTGCGGTTCCCGCAGGGCGGCCCGGTCGCGCTCGACCTCGCCGGGCGCTACCTGCCGTCCGGCACCCGCGCCCTGGTCGGCGGCGGCTGGTACGACGCGCTGCAACTCCCGGACGGCACCACCCTGTTGAGCGTCGGCGATCTCACCGGCCATGGCGCCACCGCCACGTCCGGGATGGCGATGGTGCTCGGCGCGCTGCGCGGTATGGCGGTCGCCGGACACCACCCGGGCCCCCTGATGTGCTTCCTCAACCAACTGCTCGACACCGCCGCCCAGCCGGCGCTGGGCAGCGCACTGTGCGGCCGCTTCGACCCCGCCGCACGGACCCTGGAGTGGTCCCAGGCCGGGCACCCCGCACCGCTGCTGTTCCGCGGCGGCACGGGGCGCGCGCTGGACCCGCCCGAGGGTGTCCTGCTCGGGGCGACCTCGGGTGCGGTCTACACCCAGCACACCGAGCAGCTCGAGCCCGGTGACCTGCTCGTCCTGCACACCGACGGCCTCGTTCCCCGCCGTACGCACGGCGCGAACGCCCCGCACGAGGGCACCGAGCGGCTCCTCTCCCTGGCGCCGCGGTTCGCCACGGCCCGCAGTGCGCAGGACAGCGTCCGCATCGTCGTCGAGGAGTTCGGCAGCACCGAGCGCGAGGACGACGCATGCGTGCTGGTCGCCAGGGTCGGCGACTGACGCGCACCGCGGTGGCGGAGGGCGGATGGGCGGTTCCGGAGCCGGCCGCCCCGGAGGCACCGGCGGGCGAGCCGCCGTTCGACGGGTGAGGCGGCGAGACCGAGGAGGACGCCCCGCCCCGAGGTGACGCGCCGTCACACCCGCCCCGTCCGCGCCCCTCAGGCCGAGAAGTTCCCTCCCGGACCCGTGCCGATTCCTGGGCCGAGACCCGACTCCTTGGTCTTCGGCTTCGCCTTCGGCAGGACATGCTGGATCTCCTCGCGCAGGTCCTGGATCTTCCCGTAGCTCGCGTACTGCCCCGTGAGCCGGAACATCTCGCGGAGCCGGTCCCAGGTGCGGTGCGAGGAGTTCTCCCCGATGGACACCAGCGCCAACCGGGCGTAGCGGTCGGCCTGTTCGGGGTCGTTGCCGATGAAGCAGGCCGAGGCCATCGAGATGTAGTCGAAGATCTGCGACCGCTGGCGGCCGTTCTCCCGTAGCCGCAGCGCCCGTTTGGCGTGGTCCTGGGCGATCCTGGCGGCCGACGGATCGTGATCGGCGAGCGTACGGAACGCCAGCGCCTGCATGCCGTGCAGATCCGCCTCGTCGAACATCTGCATCCAGCTCGGCGGCGGGACATCGCCCTTGTCCGAGACGAAGAGGTCCTCCGCCTCGCCCAGGGTGCGGCGCATCGCCTGGCCGTGCCCCTTGGACGCCTGCGCCCAGGCCTCGATGGTGTGCAGCATGGCGCGGGTGCGCGGCAGGGTCTCCTCGCCGGAGCCGGACTTGGCCAGCTTCATCAGGTCCAGCGCATCGTCGGGGCGGCCCAGATGCACCATCTGGCGGGCGGCACGGGAGAGCGCCTCGCCGGCGCGCGGGCGGTCGCCGCCCTCGCGCGCGGCATGGGCGGCGATGATGAAGTACTTCTGGGCGGTGGGCTCCAGGCCCACGTCATGGGACATCCAGCCGGCCAGCACCGCCAGGTTGGCGGCCACCCCCCACAGCCTGCGCTGCAGGTGATCGGGGTGGCGGTAGGCGAGCATGCCGCCCACCTCGTTGAGCTGGCCCACCACGGCCTTGCGCTGCAGCCCGCCCCCGCGGGCGGCGTCCCAGGCGCGGAACACCTCGACCGAGCGCTCCAGCGCGTCGATCTCCTGGGAGCCCACCGGGGCCGCCTCGTAGCGGTCGAGGCCGATCTGGTCGAGTGCGTCGAGGGAATCGGAGGAGTACGGGTCGGGGTGGCCTGCGGCGCCGGCCGGGGCCGGGTCGGTGTGCAGCCAGTCGTACATGGCGCCGGTGAGTGCGGAGCCCGCGGCGAGTGCGGCGCCCGCACCCACCAAGCCGCGTCGGTTGAGCATGAGGTCCATTCCCGTGAATTCCGTGAGGACCGCGGCGGTCCGTTCGGGAGCCCACGGCAGACCGTCCATGGCCTGCCGCTTCCCCGAGCGACCGGTTCTGGCGAACCCGAGGTCCTCGATGGTTACGACACGGCCGAGGCGCTCGGTGAACAGGGAAGCCAGGACCTTGGGCACCGGGTCGCGCGGGGTCTCCCCCATGTCGATCCAGCGCCGTACCCGCGAGGTGTCGGTCGCCAGCTGCGGATGCCCCATGGCCGCCGCCTGCCGGTTGACCATTCTCGCCAGCTCTCCTTTGGACCAGCCGGCCAGGCCGAAAAGGTCCGCGAGACGGGTGTTCGGCTGCCTGTCCACGTCAAGCCCCCAGGTTCCTCGACTGAGTTGACAGTAACGGCCGCTGACATGGGCTGTGGTCATTCGCCAGGGTTCGCCAGGGTGCGCCAGATGGTCTGCCACCCGCAGTCACGTGTTCTGTAGATATGCCGCCCCCGGCCTGGTGGCGGGACCGCATTCCCCAGGGTGCGCGCCCTTCACGGGGACCCTGGATCGGCCTCCTGCACGGGGCCCGTTCACGGGTTCCCACCACCGGGCCGGGAGCGCACGCAACTCGCCGGCGCACGAAGGGATCTGTTTCACCCATGTATGCAGCATCGTCCGCCGTGACCGCCCCCACCCGGCCGTACCGCCCGCATCCCACAGGAAGCGGGCCGTATCTCGACCCCTCGCCTTCCGCGGGGGCGGTCACCGGTCTCCCCGGCGGCCGTACCCGGCGGACGCAGGGGACGACGGGCTCCCAACCGCTCAGCGGGAGACTCGACCTGTCCGGCCCCCAGGGCGCCCAGTTGCGCGCCGCCGTCGCCTCGGTGCACCGCATCTGCCCGGAGTTCAACCCGGTGCAGGTGCTGCGACGCAGCAGCAGGTCCGTCCTCCTCGTCGGCACGACGGGCCGGATGACCGCGGTGGCCAAGTGTTTACTGGACCAGTCCCCCGCCTGGGCGGAGAGGTTCCGGCAGGAAATAAGTGCATACCGCGCGTTCGTCCGGCATCGTCCGCCGGTACGGGTGCCGCGGCTGGTGGCGGCCGATCCCGACAACTGCACGCTGATCGTCGAGCGGATGCCCGGCCGGGTCGCGGCGCTGACCCGGCACCCGTCCGAGGCACCGCCCCGTGCGGACGTACGGGCGGCGCTCAGCGCGATCTGCCGGATCAACCTCTGGCGTCCGCCGGCCGGGCTGTTCGACGCCCCGCTCGACTACGCGGGCCGGATCGGCCGGTACCACGACCTGGGGCTGCTCACCGACCGGGACCTGGGTGATCTGCAGAAGCTGATGCACGGCCTGTCGCACACCCAGGGCCAGTTCTGCCACGGCGACGCGCTGCTGAACAATGTGCTGCTCTCCCCCGCGGGCCCGGTCCTGCTGGACTGGGACAGCGCGGGCTGGTACCTGCCGGGCTACGACCTGGCGACCCTGTGGTCCGTTCTCGGCGACGCGCCGGTGGCCCGGCGGCACATCAGTCAACTCGCCCAGAACGCGGGACCGGCGTCACGGGACGCCTTCCTGGTGAATTTGATGCTGGTGCTCACCCGCGAGATCCGACGGTACGAAACCGCGATCCAGCGCACCATGCGCGAGCCCACGCCGACGAGCACACCCGGTCCGGGACTACCCGGTGTGCCCGCGGCGGGCGAGGAGCAGCGGCTGCTCCTCCGCCGGCTGCACGACGACTGCCAGATGGCTCGCCGTGCGGTGCGGGCGGCGGTCGGCACCCGCTGACCGCCGACAGGTGCCGGACACCACCGGCACCGCAAGGGGGGATCGTGAGCGGCGCGCCCGGGTACGGGGTGCGCCGCTCACCCATGTGCTCCTCCGGCCCGGTCCTCTTCTCCCGGCCGGCCGCGCCGGCCCGCTGCCCGGGTCCGGTGACTGGTCCATTCCACTGACGCCCCGCAGGCCGGGCAGCTGTCCGGGAAGGCTCCTCTGGAGATGCCCTGACATGCGGAATCCCGAGACGGCACGGTGATTGACGGACCCTCGGCAAACGTATAGCTCTAAGCCGACGGGGGCTCTAGTCTCGGGTCCCGCCCGTGCGGCCGTTTGCGCACCCACCGTCACACCGCCCCGGCTCGGGCCGGCTCGAGGAGGTTGCTTTGCGAGGATCCGCCCCGGAAGACGAGAAGAGATTCCACCGCCCCGCCCTGCGCAGGTCCGTCACCGCCGTCGCGGCCGCGGCCCTGCTGCTGCCGCTGTCGGGAGCGCCGTCCGCGCACGCCGGCCAGCCCCGGTCGGACGCACTGCAGCGGGCCTTCACCGATGCCGCCGCCCGCTTCCATGTGCCCCGCAGTGTGCTGCTCGGCGTCTCGTACCTGGAGTCCCGCTGGGACGCCCACAGCGGCGCGCCCAGCGTCTCCGGGGGCTACGGTCCGATGCATCTGACCGATGCCCGCACCGCGCTGACGCGGACCCCGGAGTTCAGCCAGGGCTCCGAGGACGCCCGCGGCGACGGCGCACGGCCTCGTAAGAAGGTGCCGTCCGCGGCGGCGAAGCGGTCCGCGCTGCCCGCCCAACTCCCGGCCCGGCTGCGGACCTTGACGACGGCCGCCACGCTGGCCGGCCTCCCGGCGGAGCGACTGCGCACCGACCCCGCGGCGAACGTGCTGGGCGGGGCGGCGCTGCTCGCCGCGGAGCAGCGCAAGCTGGGGCACACCACGGGCGGCGACCCCGCGCAGTGGTACGAGGCGGTGGCGCGCTACGGCGGCCAGGACAGTGCGCGTGGCGGCCGGGCCTTCGCGGACGAGGTCTACGACGTGATGCGCCGGGGCCAGGCGCGGACCACCGACGCGGGACAGCGGGTCACGCTCCCCGCCACGCCGGAACTGGCCCCCGACGCCGAGCAGCAGAAACGTCTCGGCACGCCGGCCACGAAGGCGGCGCCGGGGCGGGCCGACCACGCGCCGCAGTGCCCGCACCACGTCGCGTGCGAGTCGGTCCCGGCGCCGTACGAGGAGTTCGGGGACGGCGACTACGGCAACCACGACAAGGCGGACCGGCCCGAGGACCTGCGGATCAGCACCATCGTCATCCATGACACCGAGGGGTCCTGGGAAACCACGCTCAAGCTGATCAAGGACCCCACCTATGTGTCCTGGAACTACACCATCCGCTCCTCGGACGGCCTGATCGCCCAGCATGTGCGGGCCAAGAACGTCGCCTGGCACGCGGGCAACTGGTACATCAACTCGCACTCCCTCGGCATCGAGCACGAGGGCTTCCTCGCCGCGCCGGACGCCTGGTACACGGAGGCGATGTACCGCGCCTCGGCCCGGCTGGTGAAGTACCTGAGCAGCAAGTACGACGTGCCGCTCGACCGGCAGCACATCCTGGGCCACGACAACGTGCCCGGCACGACCACAGCCACCGTGGCCGGGATGCACACCGACCCCGGCCCGTACTGGGACTGGGCGCACTACTTCGCCCTGCTGGGCAAGCCCTTCAAGGCCACCTCGGGCGCGCACGGCGGGCTGGTCACCATCCGCCCGGACTACGCCGGGAACAAGCCGGTCTACACCGGCTGCGAGAAGGCCGGCGACACCTGCCAGCCGCACGGTTCCGCGGCGGTCCGGCTGCACACCGCGCCGGACGCCGACGCACCGCTGGTCAAGGACATCGGGCTGCACCCGAACGGCAGTGACTCGACCACGGGCGTGAACGACACCGGTGCCCGTGCCTCGACCGGCCAGCGGTTCGCGGTGGCGGGCCGGTCCGGCGACTGGACGGCCATCTGGTACCTCGGGCAGAAGGCGTGGTTCCGCAACCCGCACCACGCGCCGACGGCGGTGAACGCCGAGGGGATGATCGCCACGCCCAAGGCCGGCCGGGAGGACATCCCGGTCTACGGCCGCGCGTACCCCGAGAAGGAGGCCTACCCGGCCGGGGTGCCCTACCAGGCGGTCTCCCCCCTGCCGTACAAGCTCGCCGCCGGCCAGAAGTACGCCGTCGGGGACCGGATGAAGGGCGACTACTTCTACGCGCCGACCTTCGACCTCGCCCAGCACGCGATCGTGCGCGGCGAGGACGTCTACTACGAGATCCAGCTCGGGCACCGGGTCGGCTATGTGCGGGCGGCCGACGTCGACGTGCGCCGCTCGGATTCCTGAGCCCGCTCGGGCACACCGATCGGGTGAGCGCGTCGCGCCCGGTGGACGGGTCTCCCGTCCACCGGGCGCGACGGTGTCCGCTCCGGTACCGCGCCGGGGCTCAGCCCTGCTGGAAGAGCTCCGCGGGCAGCGGCTTGAGCAGCGCGTAGAGGTCGTCGGTGATCGGCCGGTCCCAGCTGGCGATGGTGACCAGCACGCCGTCGCTGCGGTCGAACTGGGCGCAGGAGATCCGGCTCTCCGAGCACTTGATGCGCTTGACGATCAGCAGGTTGTCCTCGTGCATCACGGGGGTGTCCTCGCTCTCGACGACCGTCACCGGCTCGTCGTTGCCGAGCGCCGCGAGCAGCTGGGCCACCTCGAAGGGCACCTGGTCGTCCTCCAGCTCGCGGGCGGGGGACCCCTCCGGCAGATTGCCGATGATCATCGCGGGACCGCGGCCGCCGAACAGGTCGTAGCGGAGGAAGACGCCCTGGCAGCTCCCGTCGGGCGCGGGCAGCAGCCCGGCTCCGAGATTGCCCGGCCAGTCCCCGGGGTCCATGGCGAGGACGTCGAAGTCAGGCCCGGCGGGCGTGGCTGCGCTGCGGCGGCGGAGGAAGGACATGCCGCCATCGTACGTGGCCCGGCCGGGCACGCGGCGCGGGCGTCGGGGTGAACGGCGACCCGTGCGCGCAGCCGCCGCCTCCTCCGCCGCCGGTCGTCATGCCTGGTCGGCCAGGGCGCGCAGCCGGCGCAGCGCCTCGTCGGTCGCGGCGTGCGGCACGAAGAGGTGGTCGTGGTGGAAACCGGCGACGACGTTGCAGCTGAGGCCGGCCTGGGCGAGGGCGGTGGCGACGGCGGCGGTCAGTCCGACGGCGTCCAGCGCGGAGTGCACCCGCAGGGTGATCCAGCCGGCGACATAGTCGTACGCCAGGCCCGCACGGTCGGCCTCCTCCTGGTGGACGACGAGGGTGCGGCCCTCGGGCTCGGTGACGGTGACCACCGGCGTCAGTCCGTCGGGGACCGCGCCGGGCACGCTCACGAAGACAAAGCAGCCCTCGTTCCGCTCGGGACGCATCCCGCTCAGCAGGGCCCGGAGATCACGTTCGCCCGTCATGCCACCACCCTACGGGGCGCCGGTCCGTCCTTCCTTGCGTCGCTCGTGGTGGCGGGCGACGCGGGCGCGGTTGCCGCACGAGGGGGTGCACCACTCCTGGCGGGCGTGGTCCTTGACGAAGTAGCGCACGCAGCGCGGAGCGGGGCAGGCCCGCAGCAGCGCCAGGTCGGGGCCGGTGAGGAAGTCCAGGGCGGCGCGGGCCAGGGCCGCGAGGATCCGGTCGGCGGGCGGCGCGGAGCCCGCCGGGTGGTGCCGCACAGCGGGCGGCGCGCCGGGCTCCCAGCCGAGCCGGGGCACCGTGGGGACGAGTGCGGCGGCGGCGTTCAGCCGGCGCAGCGCCTCCTCCTCGGGGAGCAGCCGGTGGGCGTCGGCGGAGCTGGGCGGGCCCGGCCGGACGGCACGGGCGAACAGCGACCGGACCGCGGCCCGCAGCTCCCGCACGGCGGTGTGCAGCGCCTCGTCCGGGAGGCGGGGGCCGGCCGTGCAGTCCAGCGGTGCGGCCCGCTCGCGCAGCCAGACCGCGAGGCCCTCCGGCTCCGCCAGGTCGTCGGCGACGCCACCGTGGCCGTCATGGCGGACGGTGACGGCGAGTTCGAGGGCGAGCCGTGCTGCGGTCATGACGCTAATGGTAGCGTCGCTGCCAACCATTACATACCTGAGGGGGCGGTATGGCCGACGTACGTCAACTGCTGCGTGATCTCCCGGTGTTCGCGGGCGACCTGCCCGCGTTCGATCCGCTGGAGACACCCGACGATCCGGTGGAACTGTTCACCGCCTGGCTGCTCGGCGCGGTACGGGCCCAGGTCCCCGAGCCGCATGCGATGACGGTCTCCACCGCCGGATCCGACGGCAATCCTTCGGCCCGGACCCTGATCCTCAAGGACATCGACGCGGACGGCTGGCGGTTCGCCGCGCACCGCGACAGCACCAAGGGGCGCGAGCTGGCGGATCGCCCGTTCGCCGCGCTGACCTTCTACTGGCAGCCTCTGGCCCGCCAAGTGCGCGTCCGCGGACCGGTGGTGCGGGAGAGCGCTGACCGCGCCGCCGCGGACTTCCTCGCCCGCAGCCCCGGCGCCCGGGCCGAGGCGCTGCTCGGCCGGCAGAGCCGCCCCCTGGGCGACCTGGCCGAACGGGACGCTGCGGTGGCGGAGTCGGCGGCCCGTCTCGCCCGCGAACCCGGCCTGGTGGCGCCCGGATGGACGCTGCACACGGTGCATGCGGAGTCGGTGGAGTTCTGGCAGGGCGACAAGGACCGCAAGCACACCCGGCTGGCCTACCACCGGGCCGACGGCGGCTGGCGCAAGGAGCTCCTGTGGCCATGACGGGTACGCACACGCTGCCGGCCGAGGCCGTACGGGCCGCCACCGAGACGGGCCAGGAGCGACTGCGGGCCCTGCTGCCCGCGCTGACCGACGAGGGGGTACGCGAGCCGAGCGAGCTGCCCGGCTGGACCCGTGCCCATGTCCTCTCGCACGTCGAGGGTGTGGGGCTGGCCCTGGCCCGGCAGGCCCGGTACGCACTGCGCGGTGAGCTGATCGAGCCGTACGACGGCGGGCGTCCGGCGCGCGCGGCCGCGATCGAGGCCGGTGCGCGGCGGGACGCGGCAGCGCTCGGGGACGCCGTACGGGCCGCCCTGGCCGAGGCGTCCGCGGCCTGGGCGGCGGCCGGTCCGGCCGACTGGTCGCGCCCGGTGCGGCACCGCAACGGCGATCTGCGCTCCGCACTGCTGGCGTGGTGGCGGGAGTTGGAGATCCATACGGCGGACGCCCGGATCGGCCACGCTCCGCGCGACTGGCCACGAGAGCTGTGCCACCACCTGCTGGATCACCTCTCCTCCCGCATACCGGAGGAGCTGCCTCTCGTCCTGACGGCCACGGACGACGCCTTCTCCCGGCGGTACGGTGACGCGGGCGCACCGGCGGTCACCGTCAGCGGCCCCCTCACCGACCTCGCTGCCTGGCTGGCCGGCCGCACACCGCACCGCCCGCCCGACTGCCGCCGGTCGGGCGCGCCCGTCCCGCCGCCCGAACTGCTCGCCTGGCCCTAGCCGGCGCCCACGGCACCGCTCCCGGAAGGAGACCACGGCCCCATGCCCCGCCCCGGTTCCGCCGCGCCGCCCGTCCTCAACCTCTGGAAAGCGGGCCTGCGTTCGGTGCCCGCCGAGGTCTGGCGGCGCGCGGACTGGGAGGTGCTGATCCTGGCCGGCAACGCCCTGACCGAGGTCCCGGCGGCGCTCGGCGGGCTGCGTGCGCTGCACACCCTCGACCTCGGTCACAACGCGCTGACCGCGGTCCCCGCCGAGATCGGTGCGCTCGCCGGGCTGACCCGCTTCCTCTACCTGCACGACAACCGGCTCACCGCCCTGCCGGACACGCTGGGCGACCTGGACCGGCTCGGCTGTCTCAACGTCGGCGAGAACCCGCTCGGCGCGCTGCCGGCATCGCTCGGCCGGATGGCCGGGCTGGTCGAACTCCGCGCCCAGCAGGCGGAGTTGACCTCGTTGCCCGACACGCTGGGGCGGCTCGGGCGGCTGCGGGAGCTGTGGCTGGGCGGCAATGCGCTGACCGAGCTGCCCGCGGGCGTCGCGGCGCTGCGCGAGCTGAGGGTGCTGGAGCTCCGGGACAACGCGCTCCCCCGGGTGCCCGACGCGCTGCGCACGCTGCCGCTGCTGCGCCGGCTGGACCTGCGCGGGAACCGGATCGAGGTGCTGCCGCCGTGGCTCGCGCGGCTGCCGTCGCTGGAGAAGCTGGATCTGCGCTGGAACCGCGTGGACGATGCGGCCGAAGCGGTCCTGGCGCTGCGGCGGCGGGGGTGTGTGGTGCTCACCTGACGCTTGCGCCACGACCGGCGGGCGTGCGTGAGGGGCGGCCTCCTCGCGAACCCGGCCGCGAGGAGGCGCCCGCCCGCCACCGGCGTCTTCCCGGCCGGGGCGCCGGGCACGCCCTAGGTCAGATCGAAGGCGCCCTCGCGGGCGTCGAGGACGAAGGCCCGCCACTCGGCGGGGGTGAAGATCAGCGCCGGGATCTCCGGGCTGCGGCGGTTGCGCATCGCGATATAGCCCTCGACGAAGGCGATCTCGACGCCGCCCACGCCCTGGGTGCTCGACTGCCACTCGGCCTGCGTCAGGTCGAGATCGGGCCTGGGCCCGCCCACGAGCCGCTGCTCGGTGATGCTGTCGGTCACGTGTCCCGCTCCTCCCGGTTCGTCGTCCGCGGTCAGCCTAACCACTGCGTCCGGGGACGGACAGGGGACGTGGCGAGGCGGTGGAGTGGTGGTCGGGGAAGGGGCGCGCCGACGTGGCGCGCCCGCCCCCGCCGGGTGTCAGGCGGCCGGTGCGTCGGCGCCCACCAGCCACATCGAGAAGAACTGGGAGCCGCCGCCGTACGCGTGCCCCAACGCCCGCCGGGCGCCGTCGACTTGGTGGTCGCCGGCCCGGCCGCGCACCTGGAGGGCGGCCTCCGCGAAGCGGATCATCCCGGAGGCACCGATGGGGTTGGTGGACAGCACTCCGCCGGACGGGTTGACCGGGAGGTCGCCGTCGAGCTCGGTGACGCCCGACTCGGTGAGCTTCCAGCCCTCGCCCTCCTCGGCGAAACCCAGGTTCTCCAGCCACATCGGCTCGTACCAGCTGAAGGGGACGTACATCTCCACCGCGTCGATCTGCCGGCGCGGGGCGGTGATGCCGGCCTGCCGGTAGACGTCCGCGGCGCAGTCCTTGCCGGCCTGCGGGGAGACGAAGTCCTTGCCGGCGAAGAGGGTGGGTTCGCTGCGCATGGCGCCGCCGTGCACCCAGGCCGCCGGGTACGGTGCGCGGGCGGCTCCGGTGCGGTCGGTGAGGATCATCGCGCAGGCACCGTCGGAGGAGGGGCAGGTCTCGGAGTAGCGGATCGGGTCCCAGAGCATCGGGGAGGCCTGGACCTTTTCGAGGGTGATGTCGTGTTCGTGGAGATGAGCGCAGGGGTTCTTGAGGGCGTTGCGGCGGTCCTTGTAGGCGACCAGGGACCCGACGGAGTCCGGGGCGCCGGTGCGCCGCATGTAGGCGCGGACGTGCGGGGCGAAGAAGCCGCCGGCGCCGGCGAGCAGGGGCTGCTGGAAGGGGATCGGCAGGGACAGTCCCCACATGGCATTGGACTCGGACTGCTTCTCGAAGGCGAGGGTCAGGACGGTGCGGTGGACCCGGGCGGCGACGAGGTTCGCGGCGACCAGGGCCGTGGAGCCGCCGACGGAACCGGCGGTGTGCACCCGCAGCATCGGCTTGCCGACGGCGCCCAGGGCGTCGGCGAGATACAGCTCGGGCATCATCACGCCCTCGAAGAAGTCGGGGGCCTTGCCGATCACCACGGCGTCGATGTCCGCCCAGGTCAACTCGGCGTCGTCCAGGGCGCGTCGGGCCGCCTCGCGGACGAGTCCGGCGAGCGAGACGTCGCGGCGCGCGGCGACGTGTTTGGTCTGGCCGACACCGACGACGGCCACGGGCTCCTTGCTCATCACTCACCTTCCAGGACGGCGACGAGGTTGTGCTGCAGGCACGGCCCCGAGGTGGCGTGCGCGAGGGCTCGGTCGGAGGCGCCCCGCTGGATGCGGGCGGCGGCCTCGCCGATGCGGATCAGGCCCGTGGCCATGACGGGGTTGGCGGCCAGCGCGCCACCGGAGGGGTTCACGCACACGGTGCTGTCCGGCGCGTCGAGGCGCAGGGCGCGGCGCAGCACGACCTCCTGGGAGGTGAAGGGGGCGTGCAGCTCGGCGGTGTCCACCATGGGGGCACCTCCCGTGCCCTGGTGGCCAGGGGGGAGCTCGAAGGCGCCGGCACGCTCGGCGGCGAGCCGGGTGGAGGGCGAGTCGGTGAGGTCGCGGACACCCAGGGCGTGGGCCTCGATGCGGTGGTCCAGGCCTCGGATCCAGGCGGGGCGGTCGGTCAGCCGGCGGGCGGTGTCGCCGGCGGCGAGGACGACGGCGGCCGCGCCGTCGCCGATGGGCGGGCAGTCGCCGGTGCGCAGGGGGGCGACGAGCGGTTCGCCCATGGGCACCTCGCCGCGCAGCTGGGCGTGCGGGTGAGTGACGGCGGCCGCGCGGCTGCGGGCCGCGATTTCGGCCAGCGCCTGCGGGTCGGTGAGTCCCGCGTCGATCAGGGCCTGGGCCTGGAGGGCGGCGAGCGCGACGGCGTCGGGCCACAGCGGGGCGACGTAGTAGGGGTCGAGCTGGCGGGTGAGGACGTCGCGGACGCTGCCCGGCGAGGACTTGCCGTAGGAGTAGACGAGTGCGGTCTCCGCCTCGCCGGTGAGGAGCTTCACCCAGGCCTCGTACAGTGCCCAGGCGCCGTCCATCTCGACATGGGACTCGGAGATCGGCGGCCAGGCGCCGACGCCGTCCAGGGCCATGGTGAAGGAGAAGGCCCGGCCGGCGAGGTAGTCGGAGGAGCCGGAGCAGGTGAAGTCGATGTCCCGGGCGGCCAGGCCGGTCTGCGCCAGTACGTCGTGCAGCACCGGCATCAGCATCTCGACCTCGGAGGTCTCCGCGCTGTCGCGGACGTGATCGCTCTGCCCGAAGGCGACGACGGCGACGTCGCGCATCAGATCAGCTCCTTGTAGCTGTCGTAGCCGGCATCGGGCTCGCCGGTGGGGCGGTAGTGGTCGGGGAAGCGACTGCCCTCGGTCCAGACGGGTTCGACGCGCAGCCCCATGCGGACCCGGTCGTAGGGGATGCCGCCGATGCGGGCGTGCAGGGCCAGGTCGGCGCCGTCCAGGGCGATGTGGGCGTAGACGTAGGGGACGTCGATGTCGAGGTTCTTGGCCTTGATGTTGACGATGCAGAAGGTGGTGACGGTGCCGCGGGGGCCGACCTCCACCTGGGTGCCGGTGGCGACGCCGCAGGTGGGGCAGGCGCCGCGGGGCGGGACGTAGACCTTGCGGCAGGACGGGCAGCGCTCGCCCACGATCCGGTGCTCCGAGAGCGCCTGGAGGTAGCGGGACTGGGCGCGGCCGGGTGCGTAGGTGTAGTCGAGCCGGGCGGGGAGGGTGATCTGGGTGACGGGGTCGGCGAACGCGCCGCTGTGCGGGGCCGGCCGGCCGTTGCCCGCGGCGGTGTCGTCCGGCTCGAAGCAGGCGATGTCGGTGATCGCGCCGGTGCGCTCCGGGGCCCAGCGGACCCGGACCCGCATGCCGGTGCGTACGGCGTCGGGGGCGGGCGCGTCCAGTGCGTGCAGCAGGGCGGTGTCGGCGCCGTCGAGCCGGACCAGGACCCAGGCGAAGGGGGTGGTGAGCGGCTGGCCGCGGCGGGGGGACGGGTTCCAGGCCCAGGTGGTGACGGTACCGCTGGTGCCGACCTCGACCAGGTCGCGGATCTCCTCGGCGGTGACCGGGTCGTATTCGGTGGGCGGTACGACCACCCGGCCGTCGCTCGCCGTGACGCCGAGGACGGTGCGCTCGCGCAGCCCGGTGAGGAAGGCGCTCTGGACGGGCCCGAGCGAGCGGGTGAAGGGGAATTCCACGACGAGGGGTGCCGTGAGGACCTCTGGCATACGGGGCTCCTTGGGTCAGGCGCGCCGGTAGACGGGTGGGCGCTTCTCGGCGAAGGCCCGGGAGCCCTCTTTGGCGTCAGCGGTGTCGAACACGGGCCAGCCGCGGGCGAGTTCGGCCTGCAGCCCGTCGGTCTCGGTCATCTCGGCGGTCTCGTAGACGGAGGCCTTGACGGCTTCGACGGCGAGCGGTCCGCAGCCGTTGATCAGTTCCGCGATCTCCAGGGCCTTGTCCAGCGCGGTCCCCTCGGGCACGACATGGCCGATCAGCCCGATGCGCGCGGCCTCGCGCGCGGGGTAGGGCCGGCCGGTGAGCAGCATCTCCAGGGCGTGGGTGCGGGGGATCTGGCGGGCGAGGCGGACGGTGGAGCCGCCGATCGGGAACAGCCCGCGCCGGACCTCGTAGAGCCCGAAGGTGGCGCTCTCGCCGGCGACGCGGATGTCGGTGCCCTGGAGGATCTCGGTGCCGCCCGCGACGCAGTGGCCCTCGACGGCGGCGATCACGGGTTTGCGGGGGCGGTGGTGCCGCAGCATCGCCTTCCAGTGCAGGTCGGGGTCGGCGCGCAGTCGGTCGCGGTACTGCTCGCCGGTCATGCCGTCGCCCGCGAGGGCCTTGAGGTCCATGCCGGCGCAGAAGGTGCCGCCGGCGCCGGTGAGGACGACGGAGCGGATCGCGTCGTCCTCGTCGGCGGTGATCCAGCCGTCGTACAGGCCCACCAGCATCGGCAGCGAGAGCGCGTTCTTCGCCTCCGGCCGGTTGAGGGTGAGCACCAGTGTCGCGCCGACGCGCTCCACCGACAGATGTTCCGTGCTGGCCATACCGTCCTCCCGTCTCACGACGTAGAACAGGTTGCAGTAGCCGCACACCGACTTCAAGACCTTTCTGACAGGTAGTCAGATTTCTTCGCCACGGCCCTTCCCTGCTCCTTCCGGCAGCGCTCTAATGACCGCCAAGCCGACGCCGCCCGGTCTGGAGGAGACGTGGAGTACAACCTTGCCGACCTCTTCGAGTCGATCGTCGACACGGTCCCCGACCGCGAGGCGCTGGTGTACGTCGACCATCCCGGGACCGGCAGCGAACGGCGGCTGACCTACGCCGAACTCGACCGCGCCGCCAACCGCCTGGCCCACCACCTCGAGAAGTGCGGCATCGGCCCGGGGGCGCACGTCGGGCTGCACCTCTACAACGGCGTCGAGTACCTCCAGGCCGTCTACGCCTGCCTGAAGATCCGGGCCGTCCCGGTGAACGTCAACTACCGTTACGTCGAGGAGGAGTTGGTCTACCTCTACCGGGACGCCGACCTGGTGGCGCTGGTCTTCGACGCGGAGTTCACCGCGCGGGTGGCCGCCGCCCTCCCCCAGACACCCGGGCTACGGCACCTCGTACGGGTCGGCACCCCGCCCGCCGGCGCCCCCGAGCCGCCGATCGCGCCCGTCGCGCTCGCGGACGCCGAGGCCGCCGCCTCCCCCGCGCGCGGCTTCGGGCCGCGCTCGGCCGACGACCAGATCGTGATCTACACCGGCGGCACCACCGGCATGCCCAAGGGCGTGATGTGGCGCCACGAGGACCTCTTCTTCGCCGGGATGGGCGGCGGGGCACCGACCGGCGAGCCGGTGCGGCGGCCGCCGGAACTGGCCGAGCGGGTCGCGGCCGGCGGCGACGGCATCGTCTTCTTCCCCGCTCCCCCGCTGATGCACGGCACCTCCACCCTCACCGCGTTCATCGCCTTCCACTTCGGCCAGAAGGTCGTCATCCACCGCAAATTCGTGCCCGAGGAGGTGCTGCGGACCATCGAGCGGGAGCGGGTCACCAGCGTCTCGCTGGTCGGCGACGCGATGCTGCGTCCGCTCGTCGACGCGCTCGCCGGGCCGCTCAAGGGCACCGACTGCTCCTCGCTGTTCAGCGTCAGCAGCTCCGGCGCGATCCTCTCCGAGACCGTCCGCGCGCAGTTCGCCGCGCTGCTCCCGCAGGTCATGCTGCTCAACAACTTCGGCTCGTCCGAGTCCGGCTTCAACGGCACCGCCACCGACGACTCGGGCCCCGGCAGGGGCTTCCGGCTGCACGTCAACTCCCGTACGGCGGTGGTGGACCCGGCGACCCACGAGCCGGCGCCGCCCGGCGAGGTGGGCCGGATCGCGCTGCGCGGGCATGTCCCGCTGGGCTACTACAACGACCCGAAGAAGACCGCCGAGACGTTCTTCGAGGCGCGCGGGGACCGGTGGGTGCTGCTGGGCGACATGGCGACCGTGGACGAGGCGGGCATCGTCACCGTCCTCGGCCGGGGCTCGCAGTGCATCAACTCCGGCGGGGAGAAGGTCTATCCGGAGGAGGTCGAACAGGCCCTGAAGGCGCATCCGGACGTCTACGACGCGCTGGTGGCGGGCGTGCCGGACGCCCGGTGGGGCAACCGCGTCGCGGCCGTGGTGCAACTGCGTCCCGGCGCTGCGCCGCTGGACCTGGCGGGCCTGCAGCTGCACTGCCGGAACCGGCTGGCCGGGTACAAGATCCCGCGCGCCGTCGTCTTCACCGACCACATCCGCCGTTCGCCCAGCGGCAAGGCGGACTACCGCTGGGCGAGGGCGGTGGCGGCGGGCGAGCCGACGGGCTGATCCTGTCCGGGCGCCGGAGCCGCCGTGGGCCGGGCCGCGGCGCAGACCGACCGCAGCGACCGCGCCAGGGCCGCCGTGTGCAGCCCGTCCAGATGCCGCACCCGGCGTACCTGCACGGCGGCCGCGGCCAGCAGCGGGGCGCAGGACGGCGCCGAGCGGGCGCGGGCGGAGCCGGCCAGGGCCCGCACCAGCGCGCCGTTGATGCGGTTGATCTCCTTGCGCACCTCGCTGAGGTCGGGCCGCCCGGCCGGCGCCTGCCCGGGGTCCGCGTCCCACCTGCGGTGCAGCCCCCGCTGCACGATCTTGCTGGCCTCGATCTGGTCCCGGAAGACCCGCACCGTCATGGCCGGATCGGCGCCCTGCTCACGGGCCTCCCGGGCGACCGCGTCCAGCACCTCGCGCTCACGCGCCGGATCGTCGACCGGGCTGCCGGTGCCCCACTTCGCCGCGGCCACCAGATCGCCGGTGGCCAGCCGCTCCGCGGACAGCGCGGCGAGCGGGTCGAGCCGGCCGTACGAGGAGTGCGCGCCCACAGCGGCCGGTGCGGCCGGGTGGACGGGCATCGCCCCAGTGGCCCGGCGGGCGGACGGCGCCGCCGCGGCCGGGTGAGCCGGCGCCGCAACGGCGGCCGCGCCGGTTCCGGAGCACAGGACGGCCGCGGCCGCGGCGGCGGCCAGGGCCCTCCGCATCGAACGGGTCAGGTGCACGGTTCGGCCTCTCTCGAACCCCGGAAGCCCCCGGGGAGTCCAGCGGACGGCATACGACTCCGACCCCAGGAGAGCCGGGCGGGTGCGGCACCCCCGGCCGCGCGGCGGACTACGACTGCGGTGCGAGGAACGAGGTGACCGCGGCGAGGAACTCCCCGGGACGCTCCTCGTGGACCAGGTGGCCGGCCCCTTCCACCGTCACCAGGCGGGCATCGGGGATCCGCTCGACCAGCTCGACGAGGTGCTCCGCCGGGACGAGCACGGAGTCGCCGCCGGCGATGACCAGGGTCGGGGCGGTGATCTTCGCGAGTTCCTCCCACCACCGGGGGTCGGGCGCATTGCGCTCGGCCACCACCGCGGTCTTGACCGGCCAGTCGAACGGCTGCGGGCCGGCCGGCCGCTCCGGCACCTCCTGCGGCGGGTCGGCGGGCAGCGGCGGCGGCACCTCCTCCAGGACCAGGCGGTCCACCAGCTCGGGCCGTTCCGCGGCCAGCAGGAGTGCGGCCGCCCCGCCCATCGAATGCCCGATCAGGGTCACCGGCGCCAGGCCGAGCGCCTCCAGGAAACCGGCCGCATCGTCGCGCCAGCGGGCGAAGCCGTACTCGCCGGGCCAGTCGCTGAGCCCGTGGCCGCGCTGATCGAGGGCGTAGACCCGATGGGTGCCGGCGAGCCGGCCGACGACGCCGCGCCAGTCCTCGCCGTCCTCCCCGAGGCAGTGCAGCAGCACGGCCGGGGGCGCATCCTCCTCCCCCCACACGCGGTACGCCAGCTGGACCTCACCGACCTGCACTTTCCGGACGTCACTCATGCGCTGGACGCTACCCGGGAGGTACCGGCGCCACGCCCCTTGACGTGTTCGCCGCGCGCTGATTACTTGGATCCGCATGCGGCTACCGAATGATCGGTAGGGAAACGAGGCGGTGAACTCCATGCCGGAAGCGGCTACGGGCAGTGAGACGTTCGACGAAGCGGAGCGGCTCTCCGCGGACGCGTTGCACGCCCTGCAACTGACACGCCTGCGCGCCTCGTTGCAGCACGCCTACGACCACGTCCCGTTCTACCGGGAGTCCTTCGACCGGGCCGGGGTGCATCCGCGGGACTGCCGCTCGCTCGGCGATCTGGCCCGCTTCCCGTTCACCGTCAAGGACGATCTGCGCGCCCAGTACCCCTTCGGGATGTTCGCCGTCCCGAAGGACACGGTGCGCCGCATCCATGCCTCCAGCGGCACCACGGGCCGGCCGACCATCGTCGGCTACACCGAGCGCGATCTGTCGCACTGGTCGGACGTCGTCGCCCGCTCCCTCCGCGCGGCCGGCGCCCGCCCCGGGCACACCGTCCATGTCGCCTACGGGTACGGGCTGTTCACCGGCGGCCTGGGTGCCCACTACGGCGCCGAGCGGCTCGGCTGCACGGTCGTCCCGGCGTCCGGCGGGATGACCAGCCGGCAGGTCCAGCTCATCCAGGACCTCCGGCCCGAGATCATCATGGTCACGCCGTCCTACATGCTCACGCTGCTGGACGAGTTCGAGCGGCAGGGCGTCGATCCCCGTACGACCTCGCTGCGGGTGGGCGTCTTCGGCGCCGAGCCCTGGACGCAGGAGATGCGCCGGGAGATCGAGGAGCGGTTCGCCATCGACGCCGTGGACATCTACGGCCTGTCGGAGGTGATGGGGCCGGGCGTGGCCCAGGAGTGCGTGGAGACCAAGGACGGGCTCCACATCTGGGAGGACCACTTCTACCCGGAGGTGGTCGACCCGATCACCGGTGAGGTGCTGCCGGACGGAGCGCACGGCGAGCTGGTGTTCACCTCCCTCACCAAGGAGGCCATGCCGGTCGTCCGCTACCGCACCCGCGATCTGACCCGGCTGCTGCCCGGCACCGCGCGGGCCGCCTTCCGCCGGATGGAGAAGATCACCGGCCGCAGCGACGACATGATCATTCTGCGCGGGGTCAATCTCTTCCCCGCGCAGGTCGAGGAGATCGTGCTGCGGACGCCCGGGGTGGCCCCGCACTTCCAGCTGAAACTGACCCGGGAGGGCCGGATGGACCGGCTGACCGTACGCGCCGAGGCCCGGGCGGAGACGACTCCCGAGACCCGCGCGGTCGCCGCCGGGCTGATCGCACGCGGCATCAAGGACGGCATCGGCGTCTCGGTCGAGGTCGAGATCGTCGACCCGGAGACCCTGGAACGCTCGGTCGGCAAGATCAAGCGCATCGTGGACGCCCGCCCGCGGGACAGGGGAACGGAGACCGCCTAGCGCGGGTCTCGTTGGCCGGCCCCCAACGGAGCGAGCCGCACGCTCATGCTCCCTTGGCCGGCCCGGTGAAGCGGCCGCTCGGCTCTCCGCGGAGCCGATCGCCCGGGATCCTGCGGCCGTACGCCAGGAGCAGGAGGTCCTGGGCGAGGCCGTACACCGGCGAGCCGGAGCCGTACGACCAGTCGAGGTCCTCGGCGCACAGCCGCACGCCGTCGAGGTCGGCGCCGAAGAACTTCAGCCCGCTGGGCCGGATCTCGTCGAGCAGGATGCGCAGCCGGTCCTCGGGGACGCGCCGGTCGAGGCCGAGGGCGACGGTGATGTCGAGTCCGTGGACCACGTCGTGGCCGAGCGCCCCCGCCAGCCCGCCGACCGGTGGTGTCCAGGGGTGGCCGGCGTTGTCCCGCAGGAAGGCGGCGAGCGCGGCGGTGGAATGGGCGGCCGCGTCCCGGCGCGCGACCCGGTCGGTCATGCGGTGGAGGTTCCCGCGCGCCTTGGCCAGCTCACCCAGCGTCGCGGGCAGCGAGAGCCGGAACCCCATCGACATATGTGCCGCGACCTCGCGGACCCGCCATCTCCCGCAGAGGCTCTGCCCGTCCCACTGGTCGGCCCGCAGCGTGTCGAACAGGTCGGCCAGTTCCCGTCGTTCCGCCGAAATCGCGGCCCTGACCTCGGCCTTCTTCGCATTGCGGGCTGTTGCGTTCGCCATGCGGTCCAGCCTGCCGCCGGCCCGGGCACAACTCCAATAGAGGGTTCTGCTGGCACCCAGAAGCACGGGTGCTGACACTTCACCGGCCGTGCCGCTTCGTGGCCGTGGTCGGGACGGCGGTTTGCCCCGCGCCGCGGCCCGGCGGCAGCCGGCGCAGCGGGCCCTGCCGCATGCCCGCGCCGCACCGGCCTCGGCGGAGGGGTGCAGCAGATGGTGGCTGCGTACACGGGGGCCTGCGCAGCCGGGTCGCTCTCGGGCCGGGCTGCGGCGGCGTGCTGGGGGGCCGCGGCCCGTGGTTGCTCAGCTCGTCGGGGGCAGGCGGGCGGTGAGGTCGGCGAAGGCGGTGCGGATGGAGCCGGGGTTCTCGATCCAGGGGAAGTGGCCGGCGCCGCCGATCCGGTGGTGGGTGATGTGCGGTCCGTGGAAGCCGGGTTCGTCCTGCCAGAGGCGCTGGTCGACGATGCGGTCCTGGTCGCCGCTGACGATCAGGGTCGGCAGGGTGTGTGGTGTCCAGCGGGCGCGGTAGTCGTCGTCGAAATGGGCATCGGCCCAGGCGACCGCGTCATGGCAATAGGGGAGGCCGGTCAGGAGCGCCCGGCCTTCGGCGGAGGCGGACGGAGTGAAGTTCCAGGGCGCGGCGGCCAGCGTCAGGGCGCGCAGGGTCCGGTCGTCCGGCTGTTGGGCATAGCGCTCGGCCGCGGCGTCGACGTCGGGGAGCGGGTGGTGCTGGGCGTAACGGGCGAAGGCGGGTCGCCATCCGGCGTGCGGGGCGCTGCTGATCAGGGCCAGGCCCGCGAGGCGGGCCGCGAGTTCCGGGACGGACAGCAGGAACATGCCGCCGGTGGAGTGACCGACCATCACCACCTCGTCCAGCGCCTGCGCGGCCTCGGTGAGGGCTCCCGGCCAGTGGGCGTAGGGGTCGGCCGGGATCGCGGGGACGCCGCGGTTGGAGCCCTCGCCGGGCAGATCGACCAGCCAGGCGGTTCCGGGGACCTGGGCCGCCGCCACCAGGCCGAGCAGGGACTCGGAGCCGAGTCCTGGTCCGCCGGGCACGAAGAGCCAGTTTCCGCGCCCGGCACCGGAGGAGACCCGGCGCAGCCTGACTCCCGAAGCCGTCCACCACTCCTGCCGTTCCGCTTCCACCGCGCCCACTCTCTCCGTCTTGCGGCGTGCCGGTGCCGCCGCGTCGCTCCGCCCGGCGGCGTGTTTCCTCGCCGCTCTCTCTGCCCGGCGGCGGCATGCGCTTCCCTCCGCCAAGCGGAACGCGTGCCACCGCCCCGGGGGGACGATAGGCGTTGTGGCGGTTGCGGGCCCGTCATTTTCGGAGGCGCGGGGCGGGGAGAGCGCGGCCCCGCGGAAAGGACGGCTCAGGCCAGGGTCGGGTCCCCCTTGATCAGGGCGAACGGGGCTCCCGCCGGGTCCTTGACCATCGCCAGCCGGCCGACCCCCGGGGCGTCCATGGGCGGGATCAGGACCGTGGCGCCCTGGCCGGTGGCCGCGGCGAAGGTGGCGTCGCAGTCGGTCACGCCGAAGTACGGGTGCCACTCCGAGGACGAGCCGGCCTGCAGGTGCTCCTTCTGCAGCTGCATGATGCCGCCGTGCCCGGTGTCGTCGCCCTTGCCGCCGCCCGGCGCGGAGACGACGGAGTAGATCATGTCCCCGCCCATCGGCATGTCCTGGTGGCTCCAGGAGAAGACCGAGCGGTAGAAGTCCTTCGCGGCGGCCGCGTCCGTCGTGTACAGCTCCGTCCAGCACAGGGAGTTCGGTTCCATGACGGTGTCCAGGCCCTGGACGTCGCCGGGCTGCCACACGGCGAATTCGGCGCCCGTGGGGTCGGTGAACGCGGCCAGCCGGCCCGCGGTGAAGACGTCCATCGGGGGGACGCGCACCGCGCCGCCGGCCTGCTCCACCGACTTGAGCGTGGCGTCCGCGTCGGAGGTCTGGAAGTACACCGTCCAGGCGGACTGCGCACCCTCGTCCATCAGCGGGCCGATGGCTCCCACCGTCCTGCCGTCGAGCTGGAAGAAGCCGTACCCGCCGGCGTCCGGGCCGGCCGACTGGAAGGTCCAGCCGAACACGGCACCGTAGAAGGCGACGGCGGCGTCGATGTCGGGGGCCCCGAGGTCCAGCCAGTTCGGTGTGCCCGGGACGTAGTGGGTCGTCAGCATGGGTGGTCCTCCGTCGCACGGATGGTGGCGTGCACGGCTGTTGCCCGCCGTTTCTCAGGATGGCAGGGGGCACTGACAACCGCCCTTCCGCGCGCCGGGCCCCGCCCGGGCTCAGGGCGCGCCGAAGCGTGCCCGCAGCTCCCGCTTGAGGACCTTGCCGCTGGCGTTGCGCGGCAGCGCGTCCACGAACATCACCCGTTTGGGCGCCTTGAAGGGCGCGAGACGGGCGCGGGCCGCCTCGATCAGCTCCTGCTCCCCCACGCCCTCGCCGCCGTCCGCGTCCCCGGCGCCTCCCGTGCCACCCGTGCGCCGTACGACCACCGCGGTCACGGCCTCGATCCAGCGCTCGTCCGGAAGCCCGATGACCGCGACCTCGGCCACCTGCGGATGCTCGTAGAGCACGTCCTCCACCTGGCGCGAGGCGACCAGGACGCCACCGGAATTGATGACGTCCTTGACCCGGTCGACCACCGTGAAATAGCCCTCGGCATCGCGGACGGCGAGGTCGCCGGAGTGGAACCAGCCGTCCCGGAAGGCCTCGGCGGTCTCCTCGGGCTTGTCCCAGTAGCCGGTGCACAGTTGCGGGGAGCGGTAGACGATCTCGCCCCGGGTGCCGTCGGGTACCTCCCGGCCCTCCTCGTCCACCACCCGCGCCTCCACGAACAGCACCGGGCGCCCGCAGGAGTCCATCCGGCCCTCGTGTTCCCCGGGGCCGAGCACGGTGGCCAGCGGCCCGATCTCGCTCTGCCCGAAGCAGTTGTAGAAGGCGAGCCCGGGCAGCCGGGCGCGGAGCCGCTCCAGGACCGGCACCGGCATGATCGAGGCACCGTAGTAGGCCTTGCGCAGGCCGCTCAGCTCCCGGGCGGTGAAGTCGGGGTGGTTCGACAGCCCGATCCACACGGTCGGCGGCGCGAACAGGCTGTCGGCCAGGCCCTTTTCCACCAGGTCGAAGATCCGGTCGGGGTCGGGTCCGTCCAGGATGGTGTTCTCCGCGCCCACCGCCAGGTAGGGCAGCAGGAAGACGTGCATCTGCGCGGAGTGGTAGAGCGGGAGCGAGTGCAGCGGCCGGTCCGTCTCCTTGAGGTCGAGGGCGACGACGGCGCTGGTGTACTCGTGCACCAGGGCGCGGTGCGTCATCATCGCGCCCTTGGGCAGGGCGGTGGTTCCGGAGGTGTAGAGGAGCTGGACGACGGCCTCGTCGGACACCTCGGCCGCCGGCCCTTCGGCGCCGGGCCCGCCGGCATCGGACTCGGCAGCACCCGGCTCGTCGGCGCCGGTCCCGCCGGTTCCCGTACCGCCGCCCGGCCCCTCGGCGTCCCGCTCCCCGCCGGCTCCCGCCCCGGCACAAGCCGCCAGCCGCTCCAGCAGGCCGTCCGGCGCCCCGTACAGCGGCATGGTGCGGACGGCTTCCGGCAGCCGGTGGGCGAGCGCGGCGTCGGTGAGCACCAGGGCGCTGCCCGACTGGTCCACCAGGTAGCGCAGGTCCTCGCCGGTGAGGCTGTGGTTGACCGGCACATGCACCAGTCCGGCGCGTGCGCAGGCCAGGAACCCGATCAGGTACGCATCCGAGTTGTGGCCGTAGGAGGCGACCCGGTCGCCGGGCCGCAGCCCTTCGCCGCGCAGCACCCGGGCCGCGGCGCTCACCGCGTCGTCCAGCTCGCGGTAGGTCCAGGACCGGTCCGCGTACCGCACCGCGGTCCGCCCCGGCACCCGTCGGGCGCTGCGCCGCAGGACTCCGTCGACCGTATTGCTCCGCGCTGGCGTCATGGCGCGATCCTCGGCCGCCCCGCACCGCCGGTCAAGCCACCCGACCGGCGTCCGGGGCGGCAACCGCCCGCACATCCGGGCCCCGGACCCACGGACCGCCCGTTACACGGCGCGTTCGCGTCCCTCCCAGTACGGTTCGCGCAGTCGGCGCTTGTACAGCTTGCCGTTGGGGTCGCGTGGCATGACGGCGAGGAAGTCGACCGACTTGGGCCGTTTGTAGCCGGCCAGTTGCCGCGCACAGTGGGCCATGATCTCCGCGGCCAGTTCGGGCCCCGGCACCTGGCCCTCGGCGGGTTCCACGACGGCCTTGACCTCCTCGCCCCAGTCGTCGTGCGGGATGCCGAAAGCGGCCGCGTCGGCGACCGCGGGGTGGGCGAGCAGGACGGATTCGATCTCGGCGGGGTAGATGTTCACCCCGCCCGAGATGATCATGTCGATCTTGCGGTCGCGGAGGAAGAGGTATCCGTCCGCGTCCAGGTACCCGAGGTCGCCGACGGTGAAGAAGTCGCCGATCCGGTTCTTCTGCGTCTTGCCCTCGTCCTTGTGGTAGCGGAAACCGCCGGTGCTCATCTTCATGTAGACGGTGCCGAGTTCGCCCGGTGGCAGCCGGTTCCCGTCGTCGTCGAAGACGGCCAGCTCGCTGATCGGCCAGGCCTTGCCGACCGTCCCGGGCTTCTTGAGCCAGTCCTCGGCGGTCGCGAAGGCGCCGCCGCCCTCACTGGCCGCGTAGTACTCCTCGACGCAGTCGCCCCACCACTCGATCATGGCGCGTTTGACGTGGTCGGGGCAGGGCGCGGCGCCGTGCAGGGCGTGCCGCATCGAGCTCACGTCGTACCCGGCGCGGATCTCCTCCGGCAGGGCGAGCAGCCGGTGGAACTGGGTGGGCACCATATGGGTGTGGGTGCAGCGGTGTTCCTCGATCAGGGCCAGCATGGTCTGCGGCGTCCATTTGTCCATCAGGACGAGGAGGTGGCCGATGTGCAGCGAGGCGCCGGCGAACTGCAGGACCGCGGTGTGGTAGAGCGGCGAGCAGACCAGATGGACGTTGTCGTCGAACGGCCTGATGCCGAAGATGGCGAGGAATCCGCCGAGGTGGGCGGCCTCGGGCTCGGTGCCGGGCAGCGGCCGGCGGATGCCGCGCGGGCGTCCGGTGGTGCCCGAGGTGTAGTTCATGACCCAGCCCAGCGTGCGGTCGCCGGGCGCGGACTCCGGCTGCCCGTCGAGGAGTTGGGCGTAGGGCCGGAAGCCGTCGGCCGCACCGACGGCGTAGCGGTGGGACGCGGGCAGTTGCGCCTCGTCCGCCGCCTGCCGGGCCGCTGGGGCGAACCGCTCGTGCGCGATCAGCACCTTCGCCCCGGAGTCGGCGACGATCCAGGCGATCTCCGGGCCGACCAGGTGGTGGTTGACGGGAACGAGGTAGAAACCGGCCTGGGAGGCGGCGAGATAAGCGGTGAAGAACTCGACGCCGTTCGGGAGGACCACGGCGAAGGCGTCACCGCGCCGCAGGCCCGCCGCGCGCAGCCCGTGGACCAGCCGGTTGCTCGCGGCGTGCAGCCGCCCCGCGGTCCACTCCTCGCCGTCCGGGGCGATCAGGACCGTACGGTCCGGGTCGGCGGTGGCCTGCGCCCAGAAGCCGTTGGGCGGTGGGGAGTCTTGGGTCATTCCGCTGTCCTCCTCGGGGATCAGGCACGTCCGGCGATGCGGTCGATGCGGTCGACGGCCCGCTCGAAGCCGCGGGTGAGGTCGTCGAAGACGGCCGCTACGCTGCGTTCGCTGTTCATCCGGCCGACGATCTGGCCGACCGGGGTGCCGAGCAGGGGCTCGACCTCGTACCGCTGGATACGGGAGTTGGCCTCGGCGACCAGCAGCCCCTGCAGCGGCATCGGGAGGGGGCCCGGGCCGTCCGGCCCGTCCCAGGCGTCGGTCCATTCGGTGCGCAGCTGGCGGGCGGGTTTGCCGGTCAGGGCGCGGGAGCGGACGGTGTCGCCCGGTCCCGCGGCGAGCAGCTTCGCGGTCAGCCGCCGGGAGTGCAGATCGGCCTCCTCGGTGGTCAGCCAGAGCGAGCCCAGCCAGACGCCCTGGGCGCCGAGGGCGAGGCCGGCGGCGATCTGCTCGCCGGTGCCGATGCCGCCCGCGGCGAGCACCGGCAGCGGATCGACGGCGGCCACCACTTCCGGGGTGAGGACCATGGTGGCGATCTCACCGGTGTGGCCGCCGGCCTCGTACCCCTGGGCGACGACGATGTCGATGCCGGCCGCCTTGTGGTGGCGGGCGTGGCGCGGGCTGCCGGCGAGTGCGGCGACGAGGATGCCGTGGTCGTGGGCGCGCCGGACGATGTCGGGCGGGGGTGAGCCGAGGGCGTTGGCCAGCAGCTTGATCGGATAGTCGAAGGCCACGTCGAGCTGGGTGCGGGCGACCTGCTCCATCCATCCGGTGATCCGCCAGCCGGACGTCTCGCCCTCCGCGAGCCGCGGCACCTGGTGCTTGTCGAGGAGGTCGGTGACGAAGCGGCGGTGCTCCTCGGGGATCATCGCCTCGACCTCGGCCTCGGTGACGCCTTCGACCTTCTTGGCGGGCATCACCACATCGAGCCCGTACGGCAGCCCTTCGGTGTGCTCCTGCATCCAGTCCAGGTCGCGGGCGAGTTCGTCCGGCGCGGTGTAGCGGACCGCGCCGAGCACCCCGAACCCGCCGGCCCGGGTGATCGCCGCGGCGACCGCGGGGAAGGGCGTGAACCCGAAGACGGCGTGCTCGACTCCCAGGGCGTTGCTCAGCTCCGTCTGCATGGGCGAAGGATGCCGCAGCGGACCGTACGAGGGAAGAGACTTTCTGATGCAGCGTCAGAAACTTGCCCGGGGCCGGGAGGGCGGCCGCCACCGTCCGCGCGGCCACCCCGGAACGGGCGTGCGCCGGCCCTCCACGCGAGGCCTACGACCTGCGGCCGTCCGCCCTCTCCCCGAGTTCCCGGGGCGGCCGGCGCACGCCCCTCACCCCTCCTCCAGTACCGCCATCGCCGCGTTGTGCCCCGGGATGCCGCTCACTCCCCCGCCCCGCACCGCGCCGGCACCGCACAGGAGCACGTTGGGGTGGGTGGTCGCCACGCCCCAGCGGGCCGGTGCGGACCGGGTGTCGCCGGGGTCCTCGTCCGAGGGATCCGCGTACGGGAAGGCCAGGTCGCGGTGGAAGATGTTGCCGCCCGGCAGGCCGAGTTCGCGGTCCAGGTCGAGGGGCGAGCGGGCCTCGACGCAGGGGCGGCCGTCGGCGTCGTGTGCCAGGCAGTCGGCGAGCGGCTCGGCGAGGTGGCGGTCCAGTTCGGCGAGGGTGGCCGCGAGGAGGCGGTCTCGGGTGGCGTCGTTGTCGGCGGTGAACAGGCGCGCCGGGGCGTGCAGGCCGAACAGGGTGAGCGTCTGGTAGCCCTGCCGGACCAGGTCGGCACCGAGGATCGAGGGGTCGGTGAGGGAGTGGCAGTAGATCTCGGAGGGCGGGGAGGAGGGCAGGGCGCCGGACGCGGCCTGCTGGTAGGCGCTCTCCAGCTGGCCGTAGCCCTCGGCGATGTGGAAGGTACCGGAGAAGGCCTCGCGCGCGTCCACCTCGGTGTCCCGCAGCCGCGGCAGCCGGGTGAGCAGCATGTTGACCTTGAGCTGGGCGCCTTCCGCGGGTGGCGGCGGGGCCTCGCCCAGCAGGCGGGCCAGCTCGCGCGGGGCGGCGTTGACGAGGACCCGGCGGGCGCCGACGGTGCCCAGCTCGCAGGTCACCTCCGCGCCGCGGCCGTCCGTCGCGATGCCGGTCACCGCGCAGTCGGTGACGATCTCCGCGCCGGCCCGGCGGGCGGCGTCGGCGAGTGCGTCGGTGAGGGCGCCCATGCCGCCGAGGGGCACGTCCCAGTCGCCGGTGCCGCCGCCGATGACGTGGTAGAGGAAACAACGGTTCTGACGCAGCGACGGATCGTGGGCGGTGGCGAAGGTGCCGATGAGGGCGTCGGTGAGGACCACCCCGCGGACCAGGTCGTCGGTGAAGGTCTCCTCGACCGTCTCCCCCAGGGGGCGTTCGAACAGGGCGTGCCAGGTCGCGTCGTCGTCGACCGTGGCACGGAGCGCGGCGCGGGTGGGCAGCGGCTCGGTCAGGGTGGGGAAGACGCGCTCGGCGAGCCGCGCCGTGGTGCCGTAGAAACGCTGCCAGGCGGCGAACTCCCGGTCCGATCCGGTGAGTTCGGCGAAGGCGGCGCGGGTCCGGTCCTCGCCGCCGCCGACCAGGAGACCGGTGGGGCGGCCGTCGCGGACGGTGGGGGTGTAGGAGGAGACGGTGCGTTTGCGGACCGCGAAGCGCAGCCCGAGGTCCCGCACGATCTTCGGCGGCAGCAGGCTGACGAGGTAGGAGTAGCGGGACAGCCGGGCATCGACCCCGGCGAACGCCCGGGTCGACACGGCGGCACCACCGGTGTGGTCCAGCCGTTCCAGCACCAGCACGCTGCGCCCGGCGCGTGCGAGATAGGCGGCGGCCACCAGTCCGTTGTGCCCGCCACCGACGATGACCGCGTCATACGAAGTCCGTTCCGGCATGCCCCTTGGTAGCACGCGGTGATCTCGGTCGCCAGGGTGCAGGCGGCTGAAACCTCCACCCGGGCCGGTGCGGCTTCTTGACCGGGCATGGGGCTGCTCCTAGCGTCCGGCCGTGCTCCGCCCCGGCCCCACCGTCACCGCCCGCTCCCCAGGCCGTCCCGCCCACCCGTGAGGTGACCCGTGTCCCACTCGTCGGTACCCCGCATCGGCCGCACGCTCGCCGGACTCACCGCCGTCGCCGCCTGCTCCGCCGGGCTGCTCACGGCCCCCGCGCCCGCCTCCGCCGCCCCCGCGCCCGCCTCCGCCGCCCCCGGTCCGGACCGTGCGCCCGGGGCCCGGACGGCCGCAGGGGCCTATCCGAACCTGGCCCCGACGCCCCCCATGGGCTGGAACAACTGGTCGTACTACATGTGCGACCTCAACGAGAAGGTCGTCCTCGACAATGCGCGGGCGCTGGTCCGTTCGGGTCTGGCGCGGCGCGGCTACCGCACCGTCACCGTCGACGACTGCTGGATGAGCAGACAGCGCGGCCCCCGGGGGGAGCTGACGGCGGACCCGGCGAAGTTCCCGCACGGCATGGCCCACCTCGGGCGGGAGCTGCACCGGATGGGGCTGAAGTTCGGGATCTACGAGGACGTCGGCACCCTCACCTGTGAGAAATATCCGGGCAGTCTCGGCCATTTCCGGGAAGATGCGGAGCTGTTCGCCCGCTGGAAGGTCGACTACGTCAAGGCGGACGGCTGCAATGTGCCCGTCGCCCCGGGGCACACCAAGGAGGAGACCTACCGGGACCTGTACGGGCAGATGAGCCGTGCGCTGCGGGACACCGGCCGCCCGATCACCTTCTCGGTGTCGGCGCCGGCCTACTTCCAGTTCGAGGGCGACAGCGTCTGGCACCGGGTCATCGGCTGGTCGGCCGAGCTCGGCAACCTGTGGCGGGGCGGGCGGGACGTGGCGCTCCAGAAGAGCACCCCGGCCGCGAAGTGGTCGTCCATCGTCTACAACTTCCGCTACAACGCCCGGCTGGCGAACCTGCAGAGTCCCGGCCGCTGGAACGACCCGGACTTCCTGCTGGCCGGTGACACGGGCCTGACGCGGCAGGAGATCCAGAGCCAGATGTCGCTGTGGGCGATGATGGCCGCGCCGCTGATCTCCAGTACGGATGTCGGCGGTCTGTCCGCGGCGGCACGCAAGGTACTGGGCAACAAGAAGGTCATCGCCGTCGACCAGGACGCACTGGGCATCCAGGGGACCGTCGTGCAGCAGGACGACGGCTCCGCGGTGCTGGCCAAGCCGCTGAAGAACGGCGACCGGGCGATCGCCCTGTTCAACTCGGGCGACACACCGCGCACGCTGTCGGTCACGGCGGACACGGCCGGGCTGCCGGACGCCGACTCCTACCGGCTGCACGATCTGGTCACCGGCCGCCGGACGGACAGCGACGACACGATCGTGGCGCGCGAGGTCCCGCCGCACAGCACGGTGCTCTACCGCGTCACCCCGGAGTGACCCGCGCCCCGCGGGCCGCCCGCCCGGCACATACGGGCGGTCCGCGGTCCGTTCCGGCGGCAGGGGCGCCGTCCCGGTAAGGGTGCCGTCCCTGGCGACACGGTCCCCGGGGACGCCGTCCGGGTCGCCGTCCCCTAGCCACGGCGTGCGGCCCGCTCCCGGCGCAGTGCCGCGACCCGGCGGTGGAGGGCGGCCGCCTCGTCCGCACGGCCCAGTTGCTCCAGGCACTGGGCCAGGTCGCCATAGCTGGCCAGGGCGTCGAGATGGGCGGCGCCCAGGACCCGTTCGCGGGCGTCCGCGACCTCGCGGTAGCGGTCCAGCGCCTCGTCCCAGCGCCCGAGCCAGCCGAGCGCCACGGCGGTCTCCCGGCGGCTGACCAGGGTGTCGGGGTGGTCGGGGCCGAGCACCCGGGCCCGTGCCGCGGCGACCTCACGGGCCTCCACGAGCGCCTCCTGCCAGCGGTTCTGCCGTCCGAGGTTGACGCCCAGGCCGTGCCGGGCCCGCAGCGTCTCCGGATCGTCGGCGCCCTGGGCGCGGGTACGGGCGGCGGTCAGGTCCCGGTAGAGCGCCAGGGCCTCGCCGCTGCGGCCGAGCCGGCCGAGGCCGATGCCGACCTCGTAGCGGGCGGCGAGGGTGTCGGGGTGGTCGGGGCCGAGCACGGCGGTGCGTGCGGCCGCGATGTCGCGGTAGGTGTCCAGCGCCTCCGTCCACAGCCCCAACCGGCCCATCACCTGGGCGAGTTCACAGCGGGTGGCGAGGGTGTCGGCGTGGTGCGCGCCGAGCACCCGGGCGCGGGCCCCGGCCACCTCGTGGGCCATCGCCCGGCAGTCCTCCAGCCGCCCCAGCCGGCCGAGGTTCAGCGCGACGTGGTGCCGGCAGGTCAGCGTGTCGGGGTGGTCGGGGCCCAGCGCGCGTTCCCGGCCCGCCAGCACCTCGGCGTAGATCTGGTGCGCCTCGAAGCTCCGGCCGAGACGGCCCAGGGCGTGGCCGGCCTCCAGGCGGCTGGTGAGGGTGTCGGGGTGGTCGGGGCCGAGGAGCCGCTCGCGTTCCGCGGCGAGCGCACGGTGCGCCGCGCCCGCCTCCTCCCAGCGGCCCAGCCGGCCGAGGTCCAGGGCGGCGGTGTGCCGGCCGGCCAGCGCGGCGAGGGTGGCGCGGCGGTCGTCCGGCGGTGCCGGGCTGGCGATGCCGGCGGGCGGCGACACCTCGCCGCCCAGCAGCTCGCGCCCGCCGGTCCAGGTGTCGGTGAGGACCGTGGTGGCCCGGTCCGCCGGGTGTCCGTGCGGCCGCCGGGCGGGCCCCGCGGGCGAGCCGAGGGTCATCCCGCGGGTCCAGGAGGGCAGCCGCGGGGTGGGGACCGTCAGGTCGTCCGGGCCGGCCGCGGCGCCCCGCACGGGCTGCGGATGACGGGCATCGGCGAGGCGTTTGCCCAGCTGGCCGGCGTCCCTGGGGCGGTCGTCCGGGTCCTTGGCGAGCAGTTCGAGGATGATGCGCTCGTAGGCCTCGGGAAGGTCGGGGCGGAGCGTACGGGGCGGCTCCGGGGCCAGGTCACGGTGGCCGACGAGCACCGCCCAGGCGTCGCCCAGGTCGAAGGGGGGCACGCCGGTGGCGATCTCGTAGAGCACACAGCCGAGGGAGTAGAGGTCGCTGCGGTGGTCGACGCCGTGGGCGCCGATCTGTTCGGGCGACATGTAGTGCGGGCTGCCCATGGCGACACCGGTGCCGGTCAGGCGGGCGGTGAAGCCGATGTCGTGGCCGAGGCGGGCGATGCCGAAGTCGCAGATCTTGACCGTGCCGTCGGCGGTCCGGACGATGTTCGCCGGTTTGAGGTCGCGGTGCACGACGGCCTGTTCGTGGGTGTAGGCGAGCGCGGCGGTGACCTGTTCGGCGATCTCGACGAGGTCGGGCACGGGCAGCGGCTGGCGGCGGCTGTCGTCCAGCAGCTGGCTGAGGTTCCGGCCGCTGAGCAGCTCCATGACGATGAAGAGGGTGCCGTCGTCCTCGCCGAAGTCATGGACGACCGTGATGCCGCGGTGCTGGAGCGCGGCGGCGACGCGGGCCTCGCGGCGGAAACGTTCGCGCAGCACTTGCAGGAACGACGGTTCGTGCCGCGGCCCCGTGGGCTTGAGGCACTTGACCGCGACCTGCCGGCCCAGTGACTCGTCGCGGGCCCGCCATACCTCCCCCATGCCGCCGCGCCCGATGGTGCCGAGCAGCCGGTACCGCCGTTGGATCAGTCTGTTTTCCACCACCATGGATCGCCGCCCCCGTCCCCCGTGGTCAGCCGCGCAGTTCCCCCTGCGCGTCCTTGGGCCCGTCCAGTATGGCGGCGGACGGGCGGAGCTTGTAGGGCGCTGGGCGGGTGCCGGGACCGAGGCGCGCGACGGCGCGCAGGATGTGCCGGGGCGGGAGCTGCCAGCGGACGGCGGGCGGAATGGCGCGAAGGAGGCGGCCGGTGGCCCGGAGCCGCCGGGTGACGGTGGCGGGCGGAGGCGCGGGGCGTCCGTAGAGCTCGTGGGCGTACGCCGGGAGTGCGCCGTAGGCCAGTTGTGCCACCCGCTGCCAGACCAGGGCGCGGGCCGGTACCAGGGCGGCCGGGGTCGGGGGCCTGCGCAGAAAGGACTCCACCTCGCGGGCCTCGGGGGTCGGCGCCAACTCGCGTTGTACGCGGGCGAAGTAGGCGGCGAGCTCGGCCCGGCTGCCGGGCACGGCGGCCGGTTCGAGGCCGACGAGCCGGGCGCTCTCGCGCTGCTCGTGGAGGTAGGCGTCGGCGTGGGCGTCGCTCAGGGGGTAGCCGGAGCGGCGCAGGACGTGCAGGTAGGAGTCCACTTCCGCGCAGTGCACCCACAGCAGCAGGTCCGGCTCGTCGACGCCGTAGCGCTCGCCGGTGGCGGGATCGGCGGCGGACAGCCGGCGGTGGATGCGGCGCACCCGGGCACCGGCCTGTTCGGCGGCGTCGGTGGTGTCGTAGGTGAGGGTGCCGACGAAACGGGCGGTGCGCATCAGCCGGCCCCAGGCGTCCCGTCGGAAGTCGGAGTTCTGCAGGACCCCGCGCACCGCGCGCGGGTGCAGCGCCTGGAGGTACAGCGCACGGACGCCCGCGATCCACATCATCGGGTCGCTGTGCATCTGCCACGTCACGGAGCGGGGGCCGAAGAGCCCCGGGTCGCCTGCCACGCACCACACCTCCCGCCGCCGGCCCGCCGCCCGGCGGCAGCCGTGTCCGGAACCTCTCGATGAGCCGCTTCGGTGCCCGGCCCCCGGGTTCCGGCACGCGCCGGCCGCTGCCCCGTCTGCGTGTTCCCATTGTCGGTCCCGCGACGGCTCACCCGCATCATCGCCCGGCGGGCCGTCGTACGACAGATGCGGTCCGGCCACCGGCGTGCGCAGGGGCGCTCCCGCTTCGCGGCACGCGCCGGCCCGCGCGGCCGGGCCGGCGCGTGCCGCCCCGTCAGCCGGTCTGCTCGACGCCGGACCGGCCCGCCGCGCGGTCCCCCTGGTCGAGAACCGTGCCCGCCACCATCCGGGCGGCCTCCGCCGGGGAGGGCGCGACGGTGCGCTCGGACAGCGGCAGGGGGGCGGGCAACGGCTCCCCGGCGCCGAGGAAGGTGCGGCGGACCACCCGCTCGGCGGCGTGGCCGTCGTCCCACGGGCAGAACCGCGCGCGGAACGCGGCGCGCAGCTCGCCGGCCCCGGCCCCCTTCCAGCGCCCGCTGCGGAACGCCTCGATCAGCTCGTCCTCGCCGGTGGCGATGACGCCCGGCGTCTCCCCCGGCTTGCCGGAGAGCAGGTCGAAGGTGACGCCCCGGGAGCGGACGTAGGTCTCCCAGTCGTCGGCGTAGGTGATGATCGGCCGATCGAGGCCCGCGTAGTCGAACATGATCGACGAGTAGTCCGTGACCAGCGCGTCCGCGGCGAGGCACAGCTCCTCCACCGAGGGGTGCCGGGAGACGTCGATCAGCGCGCCCTGCTCCTGGAGTTTTTGGAGGTGCGGGTTCCGGTCGTAGAAGTAGTGCGTACGGACCAGCAGGACGACGTCCGGGCCGAGCTCGCGGGTGACCTTCTCCAGGTCCAGCTGCGGCACGTAGCCGACCTGGTAGTCGCGCACCGTCGGGGCGTAGAGGACCGCGGTGCTGCCGGGGGCGATGCCCAGCCGCGCACGGATGTCGAGCACCTCCTGGGCACCGGTCCGGAAGAAGACGTCGTTGCGCGGATAGCCGGCGTCGACCGACTCGAAGCCGCAGGGGTAGACCCGCTCCCACTGCTCGGTGGAGTGCGGGTTGGACGAGAGCGACAGGTCCCAGCGGTCGGCACGTGCGAGCAGCTTGCGCATGCTCATGCCCTTGGCGGCGGCCGGGTACTTCTGCTGGTCGATCCCCATCCGCTTGAGCGGGGTGCCGTGGTGGGTCTGGAGGTGGATCTGGCCGGGGCGCTTGACCACGTGGTCGGCGAAGTTGACGTTGTTCACGAAGTACGTCGCGCGCGCCATCACCTCCCAGTACCGCGGGGTGTTGACGACGACGTGGTCCATGCCGGCGGGCACGGTGTCCACGGCGTCCTCGCGCACCACCCACACCCCCCTGATGTGCGGGGCCAGCTCCCTGGCCTTCTCGTGGACCGCGAGCGGGTTGCAGGACGGGGTGCGGTTCCAGTAGGAGCTGAAGACCGCGAGGCCGGGGTCGAGGGGGCGCCGGCGCTGGATCCGGTAAGCGGCCGACGAGGCCCGGCCGTTCATGGCGCGCCGGGTCCTGCGCAGGCGCTGCCGGCCGCTCTCGCGGGTGCGGCTCACCAGTCCGAGGGCCTGGAAGGCACGGTACGAACCGCGTTCCAGCGCCTGGAACTGCCCGGCGTCGACGTCGTCGGGCGGGGTGAAGCCGGCCGGCTTGTGCCGCCGGTACATCGCCGCGGCGAGCTGGAAGTACTCCGGCCGGTCCGCGGCCGGCACGCGGCTCTCGCGGGCGCCGGTGAACAGGAAGTGACTGACCATCCGCTCGAAGAACAGCGGCCGCAGGTGGTCCAGGTCCGGCCGGCCGTCGAGGAACTCGAAGAGCCGCTGGTACTGGTCGAAGATGGTGAAGTGCTTGCGGCCCGGCGTCTTCATGGAGTTGCCGTGGCGGCGCTGGCGGTACTCGACGCAGGCATGGTCCATGCTCACCGCGCGCTCGGCGGTGAGCATGGTGGTGTACACCATGAGGGCGTCCTCGTAGAGGCCGTCGGTGTACCGGAACCCGTTGTCCACGAAGAAGTCGCGCCGGAACGCCCGGTTCCACACCACCGCGAACATCTGCAGGAACTCGGTGCGCTCAGCCGGCTTGAACACCTCCGCCCCGGCCGCGGCGAGGAGCTCGCGGGCGGCACTCGGCTGGACCGCGTGCCACCAGTAGGTCCGCACATGGTCGAAGAGCAGGAGGTCGGGGTCCTCGGACGCGGCCAGGCGGTCGGCCATGGCCCGCAGCGCGCCCGCGGTGAGGGTGTCGTCGCTGTCGAGGAACAGCAGGTAGTCCCCGCTCGCCCGGTCCACCCCGGTGTTGCGGGCCGCACCGATGCCCCGGTTCTCCTCATGGCGCACGGTGATCACCCGCGGGTCGCGGGCAGCGTACTCCGCCAGGATCTCGCCGCTCAGATCCGGCGAGCGGTCGTCGACCGCGATGACCTCGAAGTCGGTGAAATCCTGCTCCAGCAACGAGTCCAGGCACGCGCGAAGATACCCCTGCACGTTGAACACGGGAACGATGATGCTGAAACGCGGGGCGGATCCGGGGCCCGTCTCGGGCATGGCGGTGGTGCTCCTCGAAGGTGTCGGCCTCATGACGAAGGCCTGAAATGTCAACGACCGTGAGTGGGACCACCGGCGCCCCGCAAAGGTTGTGTGCGAGCTGCGGGGGGTGGGTGTTGCGCCTCTCACATGTCCGCCGGGCCGCGGGCCCGATTCAGCGGGCCCGATGGCCCGGCCGCCCGACAGGCCGCGGGCGCACCGCCTCAGCGCCGTACGCGGGGCATCCCCAGGCCGATCCAGGAGATGATCTCGCGTTGGATCTCGTTGTTGCCGCCGCCGAAGGTGAAGATGACGGCGGAGCGGTAGCCGCGTTCCAGTTCGCCGTGGAGGACGGATCCGGCGGAGCCCTCCTTGAGGGGGCCCGCGGCGCCGACGATCTCCATCAGCGAGGCATAGGCGTCCCGGCGGGCCTCGGAGCCGTAGACCTTGACCGCGGAGGCGTCCTGCGGGGTGAGGGTGCCGTGCTGGAGGGCGTCGACCATCTGCCAGTTGAGCAGCTTCATGGCGTCGAGCCGGGCGTGGGTGCGGGCGAGCCGGCCGCGTACCCAGCCCAGGTCGATGACCCGGCGGCCGTCGGCGAGTGCGGTGCCGGCGGCCCAGTGCTGGACGTCGTGCAGGGCGCGGATGGCCATGGTGCCGTGGGCGGCGAGGGTGACCCGCTCGTGGTTGAGCTGGTTGGTGATGATCCGCCAGCCCTTGTTCTCGCCGCCGACGCGGCGGGAGGCGGGGACGGTGATGTTCTCGTAGTAGCTGGCGGTGGTGTCGTGCGAGGCGAGGGTGTTGATCAGGGTGCAGGAGTAGCCGGGGTCGCTGGTGGGGACGAGGAGCATGGTGATGCCCTTGTGGGGCGGGGCTTCCGGGTCGGTGCGCACGGCGAGCCACACCCAGTCAGCGGTGTCGCCGTTGGTCGTCCAGATCTTCTGCCCGTTGACGACGTAGTGGCCGCTCTCCTCGTCGCCCACCCGGACGGCGCGGGTCTTGAGGGCGGCCAGGTCGGTGCCGGCGTCCGGTTCGCTGTAGCCGATGGCGAAGTCGATCTCGCCGGAGAGGATCCGGGGCAGGAAGTAGGCCTTCTGCTCGTCGGTGCCGAACTGCATGATCGTCGGGCCGACGGTGTTCAGCGCCATCAGCGGCAGCGGCACGCCCGCCTGGGCCGCCTCGTCGAAGAAGATGAACTGCTCCGTCGGGGACAGGCCGCGTCCGCCGAACTCCTTGGGCCAGCCGACGCCGAGCCAGCCGTCGGCGCCCAGCCGGCGCACGGTCTCGCGGTAGAACCGCTTCTGGGCGGCGGGGTCGGCGTGGGGGGCACGTCCGGGGACGGCGGAGCCGCGGGGGCCCTCGGGGGCACGGTCCGGCACCAGCGCGGCGAAGTACGTGCGCAGCTCGGCGCGCAACTGCTGCTGCTCGGGGGTGTATTCGAGGTGCACGGCCCCTCCAGTTCGTCCGGTCCGGTCGTCCGGTCCGAGGGGCACGAGTAGCTGACGGCCCGTCGGCTGCCGGATCGAGGGGCACAGTAGAACTTGTTCCAGTAATACGGAAGGGCGGGGCGGCGGAAGGGCGCCCGGGCGGGGTGAGGCGGCCGGGCGAGGGAGGGACGGGCCCGCCCGGCGGGGGCCGGGCGAGGGCCGGGCGAGGGCCGGGCGAGGGCCGGGCGAGGGCCGGGCGAGGGATGGGCCCGCCAGGAGAGGGCCGGGTGAGGGCCGGGCCCACCGGGAGCGGGCCGGACGAAGAGCCGGCCCGCCAGGCAGGGTGGCAGGGGCCGGGCGGCCGGGAGGGGGGTCCTGCGGCCGGGCCGTCGTCGGTCAGGGGACGATCGAGTCGACGTATCCGCCGTCGACACGGACGGCCGCGCCGGTCGTCGCCGAGGCGAGCGGGGAGCTGAGGTAGACCACCATGGCGGCGATCTCCTCCGGTTCGATCAGCCGCTGGATCAGCGACTGCGGCCGGTACTCGCGCATGAACGCCCGCTGCGCCTCGTCCCACGGCAGGTCCCGGCCGACGAGGCCACGGACGAAGTCCTCGACCCCGCCCGTGTGGGTCGGCCCGGCGATGACGGAGTTCACGCACACCCCGCTGCCGGCCGCCTCCTTCGCGAAGCCCCGGGACACCGCGAGCAGCGCCGTCTTGGACATCCCGTAATGGATCATCTCGGCCGGGATCACCACGGCGGAGTCGCTGGCGATGTTCTGGATGCGGCCCCAGCCCCGCTCGGTCATGCCGGGCAGGTAGTGGCGGATCATCCGGACCGCCGTGAGCACATTGATGTCGAAGTACCGCCGCCACTCGGCGTCGTCGATCTCCAGGGCGGGCCGGGAGCCGAAGACGCCGAGGTTGTTGATGAGGATGTCCGCCTGCGGCACGGCCTCGGTCACCTGGTCGAGGCCCTCGTCGGAACCGATGTCACCGGGCGCCGCGACGAAGTCGCCCCCGGGCTCCCGGGTGCGCATCCGCTCCAGCGCCGCGTCCACGGACCCGGCGCTGCGGCCGTTCACGGCGACCCGGGCTCCGGCGCGGGCCAGCCCCAGGGCGATGGCCGCCCCGATGCCCTGCGTCGAGCCGGTCACCACCGCGGTCCGGCCGGTGAGATCGATCTGCACGGCTCTGCTCCGTTCTCGGTCTCCCGCCCCCGCACTCCGCGAGCGGGTCCTGCACCTCGCACGCACGAGGGCCCGGCCCGGCGCCTTCGCGGCACCGGACCGGGCCCTGAACCGGCTTCCTCAGCCCACGGGGTGCTGCTTCGCGACATGGTTCGGCTGCATCCGGGTGCGCTGGACGTCCTTGCAGTACCGGACGGCGCCGCTGCTGGTCACGTACCGGGCCGAGACCCAGGTCGCCCGCTCCTCGCGGGTGAGGTACCAGACGGTGTTGCCGCCGACGCTCTGGGTGCGGACCTTGCACACCAGGCCGACCTGCGTGCGGTGACGGAGGTGACCCCGCACGGAGGAGTCGGTGCTGGGGTACTGACGCTGGCTCAGTCCCGACTTGGCAGTGACCACACCGAAGGGCTTCGTGGGCCCGGGGGTCGTCGCGTGCGCCGGGGCCGCGGCCAGCAGCGTCGCGCCGAGGGCGACGGCCGCGGTGAGTGCGCCCGCGCCGGCTGCGAGCTGCTTGCCTCGGGCCACGAGGAGGTCGGTCGTGGGCATAGGGGTCTCCTGTTCTCGACGCGCAATGCCACCCATTGCCGCGAGGTGGACATTACGCGCAATTCACCCTGGGAATGCGGGGAAACGGCGAACAGGCCGCCGATCGTGTGACGGCACCGGCACGCCCTCGGCACGGGCGTCCGCCGCCTCGCAAGCGGGACGGCACCGGCGCGGGTCAGCCCTCGGTTCCGGCGCCGTGGATCCCGAAGTGCCCGCCCTGCGGGTCGCGGACCACCGCGACCCGCGGCCCCTCGGGCACATCCGTCGGGGGCACCAGCAGCATGCCGCCCGACTCGGCGGCCCGGGCGGCCGCCGCGTCGACGCCGGCGACCGCGAAGTACGGCAGCCAGTGGGCCCGGACGTCGTCCGGGTAGAACTCGTCCAGCGCGCTCATCCCGCCGAAGTCGGCGCCGTCGACTCCCCATTGCGGGTAGTCCTTGTGCGTGCCCACGGTCCAGCCGAAGATCCGCGTGTAGAAGGCCTTGGCGGCCTCCTCGTCCCGGGTCGCGAGTTCGACCCAGCCGAGCGAGCCCGGCGCGTTGAACACCGCGGCGCCGGCGAAGGACCGGCCCTGCCACAGCGAGAAGACCGCGCCCTCCGGATCGGCCACCACGGCGAAGCGGCCCAGGTCGAAGACGTCCATGGGCGGCATCAGCTGACGCCCGCCGGCCCCGGTGACCGCGGCGGCCTGCGCGTCGGCGTCCCGCGTCGCGAACGACACGGTCCAGGCGGTCGGCTGCCCGGGGGCGTAGAGCGGGGTGAGGGCGGCAACCGGGGCGCCCCCGAGGTACAGCATGGTGTAGCCGCCCGCCTCCTCCCGCGGGTCGGTCTCGGCGCGCCAGCCGAAGACCTGGCGGTAGTACACCTTGGCGGCTTCCACGTCCGACGTCCCCAGCTCCACCCAGCAGGGCGCGCCGGGCGTGGGCTCAGTGATCTTCACGGTGTGTTCCGTCCCTCCGCGCCGGGCCGCGGCCGGGCGGTGCCGCGCTCGCGTCCGCACGCCGCCGGTCGGCATGCATACGCTGCCGATCGTCCGACGCGGGCGACGGGGCCGCAACCGGAAGCGGAGGCGGGGCGGCCGCGGCGCCGGGGCGGCCGGCTCCCTGGCGTTGGCGGCGGGCCGGCTACGGCTGCGGGTCACCGAAGGTGGTGCGCAGTTGGTGCAGTGAGCCGCGCGGGGCGTCGGGGGCGAGGGCGTCGGCCAGCGCGCGGGCGGCGGCCTCGGCGGCCGCGGCGGCGCGGGGCAGCATCACCGCTTCGTAGGCACGTACCGCCTCGTCGGCCTCGTCGTGCGCGGCGAGGGCCCGGGCGAGGTCGGCGCCGTCGAGCAGGGCGAGGTCGGCGCCCCGTGCGGTGGACGGTGGCATCAGGTGCGCGGCGTCGCCGAGCAGGGTCAGGCCCGGCGTGTGGGTCCAGGTGTGCGGCACAGGCAGGGCGAAGAGCGGCCGGTTGACGAACCCGCCGTCGTTCTCGCGCAGCAGGGCCAGCAGCCGTTCGTCCCAGCCCGCGAACCGGTCGAGCAGCACCGCGCGGACGGCGTCGGTGTCCGCCATCCGCACTCCGGCCTCCAGCGCCCAGTCCTGGGAGCCGCGGAAGGCGGCATAGAGGCGGATCCGGCCGCGGCCCTCGCGCCGGGCGAACAGCGCCCGGCCGGCGGACCCGGCCGCCATGCTGCCGCCGCCGACCAGCCGGGCGGCCTCCGGGTGGCGGGTGCCGGCGTCCTCGCATCCGGACTCGACGAAGGTGACACCGGTGTAGTGGGGGTCGGCGTCGGAGAGCATCGGGCGGACCCGGGACCAGGTTCCGTCGGCGCCGACGACCAGGTCGAAGGTCTCGGTGTGGCCTTCGTCGAACTCGGCCCGGTGGCGGCCGTCGCCGAGCGGATGCAGGGTGCGCAGGTAGCTGTTCCAGCGGACGGTCGCGGGGGCGAGGGAGGCCAGCAGGAGGCGGCGCAGGTCGCCCCGGTCGATCTCGCAGCGGTCGGTCCCGGGCCCGTCGGTCCCGGACCGGCCGGTCGCGCCGGGGTGGGCGCTCCCGGGGCGGGCGCCGGCGGGACGGTCGCTCGGGCCGGGGCCGGGGGTGTGGTGGAAGAGCACCGTCGCGGTGTGGTCGAGCAGCCGCACCTCACGTCCCTCGGGGCGGGCGAGCGCGGCGAACTCCTCGTACAGGCCGGCCGCCCGCAGGGCCTCCTGAGCGGTCGTCATCGGCAGGCCCAGCACGCCGCCCCGGGCGCGGGCGCCCTCGGAAGCGTCACGGTCGAAGACGGTGACGGGTACGCCGTGGCGCTGCAGGACGCGGGCGCAGGTCAGCCCGCCGGGGCCGGCGCCGATGATCGCGATACGCGCAGTCGTGGGGGTCATGGCGCTCCTTGGCCGGGCAGGACGGCGATGCCTCCCCCTCAGAAAAGCACATCGGGGGAAAAGCCCTCTTGATGCGCTTTCCGTGCCACTCGCGCCGCTCGTCCCCCGCGTCGGGAATTGCCGCCGCCACCTCACCGGCCGCAATTCGCCGGAGTGGACAGGCGTGCGGGCGGGTAGATCACCCCAGGTCGGGGCCTTGCGGGAGCCGGTGGCACGATCCGTCCGACAAAAAGGACAGTTGATTGTTTAACGCCGGACGGGTTTGCAAGTTTAGGTATGCCTAACCTAATGTAACGACGCGTGCCGACCATCAAACCACCTGCCACCGCACCCCCTGTGCCCGATGCGCTTCCCGCCGCGAAGGTCCTGCGGCGCGTCCCGTTGTTCGTGGCCGGACTCTGTGCCCTGGCAGTCTGTGCCGCCCTGAGCCTCGCCCTCGGCGCCCGGTCCGTACCGCTGTCCACCGTGTGGGACGCGCTGTCCGGGACCGTCCACGGGCGGGACGCCCTGGTGGTGACGGGCCTTCGGCTGCCGCGCACCCTGGTCGCCCTCGCGGTCGGCGCGGCGCTCGGTGTCGCCGGAGCGGTCGTCCAGGGCGTCACCCGCAACCCGCTCGCGTCCCCGACGACGCTCGGCATCAACGCGGGTGCGGGCTTCGCGGTGGTCACCGCGATCTATGCGCTGCATCTGACCCGCCCCACCCAGTACGTCTGGTTCGCGTTCGCGGGGGCCGCGGCCGCCGCGGTGTTCGCCCAGGCGCTGGCCCGGCGCGCGGGCGACCTCGACCCCGCGCGGCTCGCGCTGGGCGGCACCGTCCTCCAACTCGTCCTGCTCTCCTGGACGTCGACCGTCATGCTGGCCAGCAAGCGGTCGCTGGACGAGGCCCGGTTCTGGATGGCCGGCTCACTGGCCGAGCGCCCGCTGTCGGTGCTCTACCCGGTGCTGCCGACCCTGGCGCTCGGACTCGTCCTCGCGCTCGCCCTCGCCCCCGCGCTCAACGCGCTGGCGCTGGGCGACGACGCGGCGCAGGCGCTGGGCGTGCGGGTGTCGCGGATCCGGGTGGCCGGCGGGCTGGCCGTCGTGCTGCTCGCCGCGTCGGCGGTGGCCGTTGCCGGTCCGCTCGCCTTCATCGGGCTGGCCGCCCCGCACCTGGTCCGCCAGCTGCTGCGCACCTCCGACCACCGGGTCCTGGTACCCGGCTGTCTGATCGCCGGTCCGCTGCTGCTGCTCGCCGCCGACATCCTCGGACGGGTCGTCATCCGGCCGTCCGAGCTGCAGGTCGGCATCATCAGCGCGTTCCTCGGCGCGCCGCTGCTGGCGCTGCTGGCCCGGAAGGTGGCCCGATGACCGACCTCGTACGGAACAAGAAGACGCCCGGTCCGGCGTCCGCCGCCGCGGCACCGGGACGACGGCGCATGGTCCGCCGGACCCCGCTGCTCGCCCTCGTCGGCGTGGTGCTGCTCGGGGCCCTGGTGACGGTGTCCGTGGCCAACGGCGACATGCCGCTGCCGCCCGCCGACGCGGTCAAGGGCCTCCTCGGGATCGGTGATTCCGCCACGGTGCTGGTGGTCCAGGAGTTCCGGGCCCCGCGGATGGTTGCGGCGATCGTCGCCGGGGCGGGCCTGGCGGTGGCCGGTGCCCTGCTCCAGCGGCTGTTCCGCAACCCGCTCGCCTCCCCCGATGTGATGGGGGTGACCGGCGGCGCCTCGTTCGGCGCGGTGGCGATGCTGGCCGCCGGAGCCTCGCAGGCGCTGATGCCGCTGGCCGCGCTGGGCGGCGGGCTGCTCGCCGCGGTGCTGCTGGGGGTGTTCGGCTGGCGCTCCGGGGTCAGCGTGACCCGCCTGGTGCTGGTCGGTCTCGCCGTGCAGGCGGGCCTGTCGGCGGCGGTGAGCTTCATGGTCGTCCGCTTCCCCACCGAACTCGCGGGGTCGGCCCTGCAGTGGACGACGGGGTCGGTGTACGGGCGGACCTGGACCGAAGTGTGGTCCGCCGGCGGGGCGATGGCCGTGGCGCTGCTCGCCGCCTTCGCCCTGCACCGCCGGCTGGCCGTCCTCGACCTGGGCGACGACTCGGCCGGGGCGCTCGGGCTGCACACCCACACCGCCCGGCTGCAGGTCCTGGTCTGCGCCATCGTGCTGGCCTCGCTGGCCGCCGCGCTGACCGGCCCGGTCGCCTTCGTCGCGCTGGCCGTTCCGCACATCGTGCGGTTCCTCGCCGGGCCGCCGACCGCCGGGACGCTGGCGCTGTCCGGCCTCGCCGGTGCCGTCCTGCTGCTCGCCTCCGACCTCGTGGCGCAGTACCTGCTGCCGGTCGGCGGGCTGCCGGTCGGCGTGGTGACCGCCACGCTGGGCGCGCCGTGGCTGCTGGTGTTGATGATCCGTCAGAGCAGTTCCGTCAACAGGAGTGTCCGATGACCGCCAACCAGCTCTCCACCCAGGGACTCGATCTGCGCTACGGCGACCGGCTGATCGTCGGCGGCCTCGACCTGGTGCTGCCCGGCGGCGCCGTCACCGCCGTCGTCGGCCCCAACGCCTGTGGCAAGTCGACGCTGCTGCGCGGTCTGACCCGGCTGCTGACGCCGTCCGCCGGCACGGTCGCCCTGGACGGCTCCGACATCCACCGGATGCCGGCCAAGGCGCTGGCGCTGCGCATGGGGCTGCTCCCCCAGCAGCCGGTCACCCCCGACGCGATCACGGTCGAGGCGCTGGTACGACTGGGCCGCTACCCCCACCAGCGGCTGCTGAGCCCCTGGTCGGCGGCCGACCAGCAGGCGGTGGAGGAGGCGCTGCGGCGCACCGGCACCGTGGAACTGCGCGACCAACCCGTCGACCGGCTCTCCGGCGGCCAGCGGCAACGCGCCTGGATCGCGCTCGCGCTGGCGCAGGACACCGAACTGCTGCTGCTCGACGAGCCGACCACCTTCCTCGACCTGCGCCACCAGCTCGACGTCCTCGACCTGGTCGCCGAACTGCACGCCGAGGCGGGCCGCACCGTGGTGATGGTGCTGCACGACCTCGGGCAGGCGGCCCGCTACGCGGATCACCTCGTGGTCCTCAAGGACGGGCAGCTGGCGGCGGCCGGCGCACCGGCGGACGTGCTCGACGCCGAGCTGGTCAAGTCCGTGTTCGACGTGGACTGCCGGGTCATCCCCGACCCCGAGACCGGCACCCCGCTGGTCGTCCCCAAGGGCAGCGCGAAACGGCACACCGCCGTCTCCGCCTGACCCGCCCCCACGCCCTCTCCCCTTTTCCGCTCCCCCTAAGGAAGTTGCCCTCATGTTCACCAGATCCTCTCTGCACGGCTCCGGCCGGCTGCCGGCCACGCTGCTCACCGTCGTCCTGGGCGCCGGCGCCCTCACCGCGTGCGGGGGCGGCACCTCCTCGGGAGGCGAGGACGCGGCGAAGGGCGGCGCCGGGTTCCCGCGCACCGTCAAGAGCGTCATGGGCGGCGACGTGAAGATCCCCGGCAAGCCCAAGCGCGTGGTCGTCCTGGACACCGGTGAGCTCGACGACGTCACCACGCTCGGCATCAAGCCCGTCGGCGCGGTCTCCCCGCACATGAAGACCGAGGGCGGCTTCCCCACCTACCTCAAGGACGAGATCGGCGGCGTCAAGGACGTCGGTCCGCTGCTGGAGCCGAACCTCGAAAAGATCATCGCCCTCAAGCCCGACCTGATCCTGTCCTCCAAGGTCCGGCACGAGAAGATCTACGACAAGCTCCAGCAGATCGCGCCGACCGTCTTCACCGAGACCACCGGCGGTCCCTGGAAGGCCAACCTCAAGGTCCACGCCAAGGCGCTGGGGCTGGAGAAGGAAGCCGACCGGAAGCTGGCGGAGTACCAGAACCGGGCCAAGGCGCTGGGCGAGGCCATCAAGAAGAAGTACCACGGCAAGATGCCGTCGGCGTCCGTGGTGCGCTTCGTCGCCGGCCCGACCCGCCTCTACCAGAAGTCCTCCTACAGCGGTGTGGTCCTCGACGACATCGGCCTGGCCCGGCCGAAGTCGCAGAGCTCGACCGACCCGGCCAAGACGATGCTCGACGTCAGCCCCGAGCAGATCGACAAGGCCGACGCGGACCTGGTGTTCGTGACGACCGCGGACGAGCCGAGCAAGACCCAGCAGAAGGACGTCACGTCCAACCCGGTCTGGAAGGACCTGCCGGCCGTCAAGAAGCACAAGGTCTTCGACGTGCCCGACGAGACCTGGATGTCCGGCATCGGCATCCAGGCCGCCGAGCACATGCTCGCCGACGTGGCCAAGGCCACCGGCGTGCCGCTGCCGAAGGCCTGACCCGCCCGAAACGGGGGTGGGCCGCCGTCCCCACGGCCCGCCCCCGTCCCCGACGTCCCTCGCGCCACCCTTGATCCTGAAGGGCCCCGTCCCATGCGGATGTACCTGCTCGCTCTCAACCCCACCGACTCGGTCACCGAGGGATTCCTCCCCGCCGCCGCCCGCCTCGGTCTCGATGTCACCGTGCTGACGGACCAGCCCGAGGCCCACCGGCGTGCCGGCTGCCGGGCCGACGAGGTCCTGGAGTGCGACGTCCGTGACTTCCGTGCGGTCATCACCCGCATCGCCACGCACCACCCGGCCGCCGCGGTCTTCACCAACAGCGACCACCTGCAGACCCAGGCGGCCCTGGCCGCCGAGTACTTCGGGCTGCCCGGCAAGGACTGGCGGGCCACCCTGCGCGCCAAGAACAAGGCCGAGATGCGCCGCCACCTCGCCGCGTCCGGCGCCGACACCGTGCGGTCCGCCGAACTCGCGCCCGGCCAGGACCCCTCCGCGCTCACCGCCGCGGGGCTGCCCTACCCCTGTGTCGTCAAACCCCGCGAGGGCGTGGCCAGCGAGGACGTGCTGCTGGCCGACGGCCCCGCGGAACTGGAGGCGCGCGCCCGGGAGATCCAGGCCCGGCGCCCGCAGGCGGCGCTGGTCGCCGAGGAGTTCCTGGCCGGCGAGCTCTACACCCTGGAGACCCTCGGCGACGGCCGGCGACGGCACGTCCTGGGCGGTTTCCACACCACGCTCTCCGCGCCGCCGTCCTTCATCGAGGAGCGGCACGACTTCGTCGCCGCCCACCCGGAGCCCGTCGTCGCCCAGGTGCTGGCGCAGCTCGACGCGCTGGGCGTCGGGTTCGGCGCCTGCCACACGGAGTTCGTGGTGCACGAGGGCCGGGCGCGGCTCATCGAGGTGAACTACCGCGTCATAGGCGACCAGTGCGATCTGCTGCTCGCCCGGGTCCTGGGCATCGAGCTGTTCGAGCACGTCCTGCGCACCCACCTCGGCGAGCCGCTGCCCGCCGACCTCGGTGCCCGGCAGGACGGCGCGGGCCGGGTGGAGTACGCCCTCGCCGACCGGGCCGGGACGCTCACCGCCGCGCCCACCGCCACGGACCGCGAGACGGACGGCGTACGGCTGGCCTACCGGCCGCTGCGCGCGGTGGGCACCGAGCACCCGCACTACGGCACCAACCGCGACTACCTCGGCGTCCTGCGGGCCACCGGCACCGATCCCGGCGCCCTGGACCGGGCCGCGGAGTCCTTCTTCGCCGCCGAGCGCTGGGAGATCTCGTCATGACCGTCTCCCTCGAGACCGCCGCCGCTCCGGCCGGGCAGGAGACGGCCGGCGCGGACGAGGAGTCCGAGCTGCTGCTGCGGGTGCTGAGCGCGCTGCTGCGCGAGGACGTGGTCGGCCTGCGCAGCGGCGGCACCCTGCTGGAGCGGCCGGACGGCCCCTGGCTGCGGCTGCCCGCGGGTCCGGCCGCCGGTGCCCTGCTGCTGCCGCTGGACGCGGACGGCTACCAGAGCACCTGGGCGGCCCGGCTGCCGCTGCTGGTCCGCGAGTCCGACGGCGCCCGGCTCACGACCGTCGACGCGGTCCTCGCCGCGCTGCGCGCGCTCGCCGACCCGGCCGACCGGCCCGGCTTCGACGCCTTCGCCCAGGAGTGCCGGCAGACCCTGGCCACGATGCGGCTGCACACCCGCACCCGGGACGCGGTCGACCAGCTGCTGACGGAGCGTCATGGCGCCTCGCCCGCCGCCTGGCGGGGGCTGACCGGCGGCCTGGCGTACGACACCCTGGCCGCCCGCACCGACCACCCCGTCTACCCGACCTCGCGGGGCCGCTCCGGCCTGGACGAGGACCAACTGCACGCCTACGCGCCCGAGTTCCACCCGCGGTTCGCGCTGCGCTGGCTGGCCGTGCCCCGCGCCGCGACGACCGTCGCGGGCGGCGGCGCCGCGGCCCTGCCCGAGTGCTGGCCGACGCCGGCCGAGCTGGGCCTGCCACACCTCGGCGAGAGCCATCTCGCCCTGCCCGTCCACCCGTTGACGCTCGGCGACCCGCTGCGCGAGGCCCTGCGCGCGACCGGCCTGGAGCGCGACGCGGTGCTGTCCGCACGCCCGCTGCTGGACGCCGTGCCGACCCTGTCGATGCGGACCGTGGCGGTGGACGCCGATCCCCGCCTGCACCTGAAGCTGCCACTGGCCACCGCGACGCTGGGGCTGCGCAACCGGCGCACCATCAAGCCCCGCACCCTCATCGACGGTGCCGCGGGCCAGCGACTGCTGGACCAGGTCATCGCCCGCGAACCGCGGTTCGCGGAGTCGGTCCTGCAGGCCGACGAGACGGTGTACGCCCACGCGGACCACGAGCTGCTCGCCGTGCTGTGCCGGCGCTACCCGGCCGGGCTGGACGGCAGTGCCGTGGTGCCGATGGCCGCGCTGCTGGGCCGGGCGCCCGGCGGACGGCTGGTGATCGACGAACTCGCCGACCGCTTCTACCGCGGCGACCCCCTTGCCCTGCTGGACGCCGTACTGACCCTGCTCTTCGACTGGCAGACCACCCTGTTCGACTACGGGATCGGCCTGGAGTCGCACCAGCAGAACATCTCGCTGGTCCTGGACGAAGGGGCGCACGGCACCCGGCTGCGGCTGCTGTTCAAGGACAACGACGCGCCGCGCATCAACGCCGTACGGCTGCGCGAGACCCTGGGCGACGACGCCCCGGACCCCGCGGACTTCGCCGACCCGCGGATCTTCGCGGAGCACGACCGGCCGGTGCTGGACCTGTTCACCACCATCACCCTCCACCTGTGCGCGGGCTCCTACGCCTTCGGGCTGGCCCGGCACGGACGGGCACCGCTCGACCGGCTGCTGGGCCTGGTCCGCGACCGGCTCGCCGAGGCCGTCGCGCGGCTGGGCACCGCGCCGGGCGGACCGGGCGCCGCGCTGCGCGCGCATGTCCTGGACGCCGCGGAGCTGCCGGTCAAGGCGATGGTCAGCGCCGGGTCCCTGCTGACCAAGGAGCGGTCCGGCGCGGCCGACATCAACAAGCACTACACCACCGGCCCCAACTATCTGCTGCCGACGGGGATTTCCCGATGAGCCCGATGAAAACCGCCACCGCCGCACGGGCCGAACCGAACGCCGTCGAGACCAAGGACAGTCCCGGACTCGCCCGCCGCCAGGTCTTCGCCGTGGCCGGCTGCTACTTCGTGGCCTCGTTCGCCGCGCTGGGGCTGCCGCCCTACCTCACCGAGATCCTGCCCGAGCTCGGCGACGGCGCCGCCCGCTGGGCGGGTCTGCTCTACATCGTGCCCACCATCTTCGGCGCCATCGGCGCGCCGCTGTGGGGACGGCTCGCGGACCGGTTCGGCCGCAAACGGCTGCTGTTGCGGGCGCAGTTGGGGCTCGCCGCCGCGTTCCTGCTGGCGGGCTGGGCCGACTCGATCGCCACCTTCGCCGCCGCGCTGGTGCTCCAGGGCGTGCTGGGCGGTACCTTCGCCGCGTCCAACGGCTATCTGGGGGCGGCGCTGGAGGGCCATGCGCTGTCCCGGGCGCTGACGCTGATGCAGGGCAGCGCCCGTGCGGCGCTGGTGTGCGCGCCGATCGTGGTCGGGTCGCTGACGCCGTGGCTGTCGCCGCACCGCCAGTACGCGCTGCTGGCCGTGCTGCCGCTGGCCGCCGCCGTGATGCTGGCGGCGCTGCCGGAGCCGCCGCGGTCCCGGACCGCCGCGCCGCAGGCCGCCGCCGCACCGGAGGTCGAGGCGGACGGGACGCCGCCGGTCGAGGCGACGGCGGAGCCCTCCGGGCGTGCCCCGGCCGCTTCCCTGCGGGCCCTGTACGCCATCGAGTTCGCCTTCGTCTTCGCCACCGTCATCTCCTTCCCGTACCTGATCTCCCTGATCAAGGAGCGGATACCCGGCACCGGGCCGATGGTGTCCGGTGTCCTCTTCGCCCTCCCTCACATGTGCTACCTGATCGCCGCGATCCCGGTGCACTCGCTCTTCCGCGGCCGCCCCCGGGCCGGCATAGCGCTCGGCTTCGGCTGTATCGCGCTGGGCCTGGCCGGGCACGGGATCGCCCACTCGCTCACCGCCTTCGTCGCGGTCCGCCTGGTGCTCGGCGCCGGCCTCACCCTGGGCCTGGTGTGCATGTCGGTGCTGGCCGCCGACTGCGCCAAGGGCCGTGCCCCCGGCGGGCTGTTCGGCTCGATCGAATTCTTCTCCAAGGCCGGCGCGGTCGCCGCCGGCGTGGCCGCGGCGGTCGGGAACGACTGGTTCGGCCCCACCGCGCCCGTCCTGACCGGGACCGCGATAGCGCTGGTCACCGTGGTGGCGACCACCCTCCCCCGCCTTCCCCGTACTCTCCGCACCCGCAGGAGCCTTTGATGCCCTCGCTGACCAATTCGCCCGCCCCCGCCGCGGCCGGCGCCGCCCCCGCCGGCCTGCCCAGCGCGGACCGGGCCGTGGCGCACACCCTGCTCAACTGCCTGCTGCGGGAGGTGTCGGGACCCGAGCACCAGACCGCCGTCGACCACGGGCGGCTGCTGCTGCGGCTGCCGCGCCGCGGAGTGCTGCTGCGGGTCGCGCTGCGCCGGACCTCGCTGTTCGGCGCGCACCGGTTCACCGGCCCGGTGTCCGAACAGACCGCGGACGGCTGGGCCGAGGTCGGCTGGCGCCGGCTGGCCGAGTACGTGCACGCCGAGCTGTCGCTGCGCACCGGTGTCGACAACGAGGAGTTCCTGGCCCAGATCGCCTCCAGCCACCAGGCCGTCTCGGCGGCGCTCGCGGCCCGTACGGAGCAGGACCCGTCCGCCCCGGCGGCCGGCGCGGACGACTGGCAGGCCGCCTACGTCACCTCCGAGCAGTCGCTGCTCCTCGGCCACCGCTTCCACCCGACCCCCAAGGCCCGCACCGGCGACCCCACCGCCTGGCAGTCCTACGCCCCCGAGACCGGGGCGGTCTTCCCGCTGCTGCTGTTCGCCGTGCGCGAGGAGCTGATCGCCGAGGAGCGGTCCGCCGACGGGGCCGCCGACCCGCTGGACACGCTGCACGCCGACGTCCCGGAGGGCTACCGGCTGCTGCCCGTCCACCCCTGGCAGTACGAGTTGCTGCGCGACCACTCGGGCCTGGCGGAGGCGCTGGAGCGCGACGACATCCGCGTCCTGGGCAGCAGCGAGACGCCGTTCGCCGCCACCGCTTCGGTGCGCACGCTCTACGACGGCGACGCCTTCCTGAAGTTCAGCCTCAACGTCCGGATCACCAACTGCCTCCGGAAGAACGCCAGTTACGAGCTGTCCGGGGCGGTGGCCCTCACCCGGCTGCTGGCACCGGCGCTCGCCGACCTCGCCGCCCGGTTCCCCGGCGCCGCGGTGCTCCGTGAGCCCGCCTACCGCAGCCTCGCGCTGCCCGGCGCCGACGGCCGCCCGGACACCGAGCTGCTGGAGGGCTTCGGCGTCATCGTCCGCGAGGGCCTGTCCCAGCGGCTGCTGCCGGGCACCACCCCGCTGCTGGCGGGCGCGGTCGCCGACGAGTACCCCACCAGCCCCGCCCACATCTCGCGCCTCCTGGACGGCGCCGGTCCGCAGGCCGCGCTGGAGTGGTGGGCCGCCTACCTCAACCTGCTCGTGCCGCCGGTGCTCGCCGCCTACTTCGACCACGGCCTGGTGCTGGAGCCGCACCTGCAGAACGTGCTGGTCTGCGTCGACGGCGACGGGATGCCCGCACAGGTCCTCTTCCGCGACCTGGAGGGCACCAAGCTCGTCCCCGAACACCACGCCGACCTGCTGGCCTCGCTGCCCGAGCAGGTCGCGGCGCCGATGACCTACGACGCCCAGCGCGGCTGGGACCGCGTCGTGTACTGCCTGCTGGTCAACCACGTCGCCGAGATGCTCGCCGCGCTCGCCGACCTGCACCCGGACACCGAGACGGAGCTGTGGGCACAGGTCCGCCGCACCCTGCAGACCCACGCCGACCGGTACGGCTGCCCGCCGCGGCTGGCCGCCCTGCTGGCCGGCGTCCCGCTGCCCGCCAAGGCCAATCTGCTCACCCGCTGGGAGCGCAAGGCCGACCGCGAGGCCGGCTACGTCCGGCTGCCGTCGCCGCTGGCCGAGGCCGTTCTGTCGGGCGCCGTGCGCACCGACGACACCACCCCCTGGAGCGCCTGATGACCACCCCCGCCCCCGCCCTCACCCCGGGTGTCCGCGAGCGCACCCTGTCCCTCGCGCCCGGGGAACTGCCCGCCTACCTCTACGACCTGGCGGCGCTGCGCACGCATCTGGCCGACGTACGGGCGGCGCTGCCGGACCGCGTGGAGCTGTACTACGCGGCCAAGGCCAACCCCGAGCCGGAGATCCTGGCGGCGCTGCGCCCGTACGTGGACGGCTACGAGGTCTCCTCCGGCGGCGAGCTGGCGCACGTCGGCAAGGCCGTGCCGGGCGCCCCGCTCGCCTTCGGCGGACCGGGCAAGACGCCCGCCGAGGTCGCCCGGGCGCTGGAGCTGGGCGTGGAGCGCTTCCACGTGGAGAGCGTGTACGAGATCCACATGCTCGCGAACCTGGCCGCCCGCCTCGCCCCGGAGCGCCGGATCGCGGTGCTGGCCCGCTTCAACCTGCCGGTCGACGACGGCTCCCTGGACGGCAGTTCGCTCGCCATGGGCGGCCGTCCCACCCCCTTCGGGCTGGACCCCGACCAGGCCGGTGAGGTCGTCGCCCTGCTCACCGACGGCACCTGCCCGCAGCTCGAACTCCGCGGCATCCACGCCCACCTGGCCAGCGGCCTGGAGGCGCCCGAGCAGCTCGCGGTGTCCGAGGCCATCGTGAAGTGGGCCGCCGGCCTGGCCGCGCACCACCGCGTCCCGCTGACCGAGGTGACGATCGGCGGCGGAATGGCCGTCGACTACGCCGACCCGGAGCGCCGGTTCGACTGGACGGCCTTCGGCGCGGGCCTGGCGCGGCTCGCCGACGCCCACCCCGGCCTCACCCTGCGCCTCGAACCGGGGCGCGCGCTCACCGCGTACTGCGGCTGGTACGCCACCGAGGTGCTGGATGTGAAGCACAGCCACGGCGAGGAGTTCGCCGTGGTCCGCGGCGGCACCCACCATCTGCGCACCCCCGCCACCAAGGGCCACGACCAGCCCTGCACGGTCCTGCCGTCCGACGCGCCCTGGCCGCACCCCTGGCCGCGGTCGGCCGCGCGGGGCGATCTGGTCACCGTCACCGGGCAGCTGTGCACCCCCAAGGACGTCCTCGCCCGCGACGTCCCGGCACCGGGGCTGCGGGCCGGTGACCGGGTGGTGTTCGGGGTCGCCGGGGCGTACGCCTGGAACATCTCGCACCACGACTTCCTGATGCACCCGCGGCCCGGCTTCCACTTCCTCGGCGCCGCGGAGCCCGGCGCGAGGGGGGAGGCCTGAGATGCTCCGCCCCAACGAGGTCCGGCGCCGGCTCGCCGCGGGCGAGGAGGCGTACGGGCTGTTCAGCACGCTGCCCGAGCCCGCCATGGTCGAGATGATCGGCTGTGCGGACTACGACTTCGTGATCCTGGACACCGAGCACACCCTCGTCGATCCGCAGCGGCTGGAGAACCTCATCCGGGCCGCCGAGACGACCGGGCTCACCCCCTTCGTCCGGGTCCCCGAGGCCGATCCCGGCGCCGTGCTGCGCGCCCTGGACGCCGGGGCGATGGGCATCGTCGTCCCGCACGTCCGCAGCCGCGCGGACATCGACGCCACGATCCGTGCCGCCCGCTACGCACCCGAAGGCATGCGCTCCCTCAACGGCGGCCGGGGCCCCGGCTTCGGCCGCATCGATCCGGCCGAGTACCTCCGCCGGGCCAACGCGGAGATCATGATCGTGGCGCTCCTGGAGGACCGTGAGGGGGTCGAGGCGATCGACGAGATCCTCGCCCCCGGCGGCGTCGACCTCGTCCTGCCCGGCCCCGGCGACCTCTCCCAGTCCTACGGGGTCCCCTGGCAGGTCCGTCACCCCCGCGTCCAGGAGGCGGTCCGGGGCCTCCGCGACGCCTGCGCCCGCCACGGCGTGCCCTTCTGTGCCATGTCCACCACCCCGGAGCGGCGCGCCGAGTGGCACGCCGACGGTGTCCGGGCCTTCGTCCTGGGCGAGGACCGCGACCTGACGGCGCGGGCGCTGCGGGGTCACCGGGAGCGGACCGCCGGGCAGGGGTGACGGCAACTCCTTCGGCGGTACCTCCGCGCGCTCCGGGCGGGTAACTGATGACCGGGTAACCGATCGTCCGAAGGAGCTGAGCGGGACATGGCCCAGAACACAGCATTCATCATCGCGGGAGCGGGGCTGGCCGGCGCGAAGGCCGCGGAGGCGCTGCGGGCGGAGGGCTTCGACGGCCCCGTCCTGCTGCTGGGCGAGGAGCGCGAGCGTCCCTATGAGCGGCCGCCGCTGTCCAAGGGCTACCTCCTGGGCACCTCCGAGAAGGAGAAGGTCTACGTCCACCCGCCGCAGTGGTACGCCCAGCACGACGTCGACCTGCGCACCGGCAACGCCGTCACCGCCCTCGACCCGGCCGCCCACGAGGTGACCCTCGCCGACGGCAGCCGGCTGGGCTACGCCAAGCTGCTGCTGGCCACCGGCTCCACCCCGCGCACGCTGCCGGTGCCCGGTGCCGACCTCGACGGGGTCCACACGCTGCGGCGCCTGGCGGACAGCGACCGCCTCAAAGGCGTCTTCCGGTCCGCGTCGCGGATCGTGGTGATCGGCGGCGGCTGGATCGGGCTGGAGACCGCGGCCGCCGCGCGGGCCGCCGGGGTCGAGGTGACCGTGCTGGAGTCGGCGCCGCTTCCCCTGCTGGGGGTGCTGGGCCGCGAGGTCGCCCAGATCTTCGCCGATCTGCACACCGGGCACGGTGTCGCGCTGCGCTGCGACACCCAGGTCACGGAGATCACCGGCACCGACGGCGCGGTGGACGGGGTGCGCCTGGCCGACGGCACCCGGATCGCGGCCGACGCCGTCATCGTCGGCGTCGGGATCACCCCCAACAGCGAGCCGGCCGCCGCGGCCGGGCTCAAGGTCGACAACGGCGTCGTCGTGGACGAGCGGCTGTGCTCCTCCCACCCGGACATCCATGCCGCGGGCGACGTCGCGAACGCCTACCACCCCCTCCTGGGCAAGCACCTGCGCGTCGAGCACTGGGCCAACGCCCTCCACCAGCCCGCGACGGCGGCCCGCGCCATGCTGGGCCGGGAGGCCGTCTACGACCGGCTGCCGTACTTCTTCACCGACCAGTACGACCTGGGCATGGAGTACACCGGCCATGTGGAACCGGGCGGGTACGACCGCGTGGTCTTCCGCGGCGACACCGCGGCCCGCGAGTTCATCGCCTTCTGGCTCTCCGGCGGCCGGGTGCTGGCCGGGATGAATGTGAACGTCTGGGACGTCACCGAGCCGATCCGGGCGCTGGTGGCGAGCGGGCGGGCCGTGGACCCCGAGCGGCTCGCCGACACCGACGTGCCGCTGGAGGAGCTGCTCCCCTGAGCGGCGGCCGGCGGCCGTCCTCACGCGGCCCGGCCGGCGGCTGTGTGGCCGCCGTAACGACGGGTGATCGCTGGGCGTGACACCCGGTTAACGGGCGATTCCTACCGTGGTGCACAGCAGCCGACCACGAAGGGATCCGCCCGTGACCGCACCGGAACCGCAGGCCGAGAGCATCACGCAGGTGCGGACGGCCTGCTCGTACTGCGGTGTGGGGTGCGGGATCGTGCTGGACGTCGCGACGGGCCCGGACGGGCGGCGGACGGTCCGCAGGGCGGCCGGCGACAAGGCCCACCCGGCGAACCGCGGGCGGCTGTGCACGAAGGGCGCGACCAGCGCCGAGCTGCTCGCGGCGCCGGGGCGGCTGTCGAGCGCCCTGGTGCGCGCCGACCGCGGCGACGCGCCGGCGGCCGCGGCGATGGAAACGGCGGTCAAGGAGACCGCGGGGCGGCTGCGCGCCATCGTCGACGAACACGGCCCGGACGCCCTCGCCCTCTATGTCTCGGGCCAGCTGACCCTGGAGGCGCAGTACTTGGCGAACAAGCTCGCCAAGGGCTTCGTCCGCACCCGGCACATCGAGTCCAACTCGCGGCTGTGCATGGCGAGCGCGGGCAGCGGCTACAAGCTGTCGCTGGGCGCGGACGGCCCGCCCGGTTCGTACCAGGACTTCGAGCACGCCGAGGTCTTCTTCGTCATCGGCTCGAACATGGCCGACTGCCACCCGATCCTCTTCCTGCGGATGATGGAACGGGTGAAGGCGGGCGCCAAACTGATCGTGGTCGATCCCCGGCGCACCGCCACCGCGGCCAAGGCCGACCTCTTCCTGCAGATCGCGCCGGGCACGGACCTGGCGCTGCTCAACGGCCTGCTGCACCTGCTGGTCGAAAACGGCGCCACCGACCCGGAGTTCATCGCCGAGCACACCGAGGGCTGGGAGGCGATGCCGGACTTCCTTTGCGACTATCCGCCCGCGACGGTCGCCGGGCTCACCGGGATACCGGAGGCGGACCTGCGCCGGGCAGCGGAGTGGATCGGCGCCGCGGGCGACTGGATGAGCTGCTGGACCATGGGCCTGAACCAGAGCACCCATGGCACCTGGAACACCAACGCGCTGGTCAACCTGCATCTGGCGACCGGCGCGATCTGCCGCCCCGGCAGCGGCCCGTTCTCGCTCACCGGCCAGCCCAACGCGATGGGCGGCCGCGAGATGGGCTACATGGGCCCGGGCCTGCCGGGCCAGCGCTCGGCGCTGGTGGCCGGGGACCGGGCGTTCGTCGAGGAGCTGTGGGGCCTGGAGGCGGGGACGCTGCGGGCGGACGAAGGGGGCCAAGGGACCGTCGAGATGTTCCGGCGGATGGCGGACGGGGACATCAAGGCGTGCTGGATCATCTGCACCAACCCCGTCGCCTCGGTCGCCAACCGCCGCACGGTCATCGAGGGGCTGGAGGCGGCGGACTTCGTCGTCTCGCAGGACGTCTTCGCCGAGACCGAGACCCACGCCTACGCCGATGTGGTGCTGCCGGCCGCCATGTGGGGCGAGACCGAGGGCGTGATGGTCAATTCGGAGCGCAATCTGACGCTGGTGCGGCCGGCCGCCGACGCCCCGGGCGAGGCCTGGCCGGACTGGCGGATCATCGCCCGGATCGCCTGCGAGATGGGCTACGAGGACGCCTTCGGATACGAGAGCGCGGAGGAGATATTCGAGGAGATCAAGCGCGCCTGGAATCCGCACACCGGCTACGACCTGCGCGGAGTGAGCTACGAGCGGCTGCGGCACACCCCCGTGCAGTGGCCCAGTGCGTCCGCCGACGGCCCCGACCGCAACCCCGTGCGCTACCTCAACGACGGCACCAGCCAGACCCTGCGGGAGCGGCCGGACGGCACCCGCCCCCGGCTGTCCTTCCCCACGGCGAGCGGCCGGGCCGCCTTCTTCGCCCGTCCGCACCTCCCGGCGGCCGAGCTGCCCGACGACGACTTCCCGTACGTGCTGAACACCGGCCGGCTGCCGCACCAGTGGCACACCCTCACCAAGACCGGCAAGGTCGCCAAGCTGAACAAGCTCAACCCCGGCCCCTTCGTGGAGCTCCATCCCGACGATGCGCGGGCGCTGGGCATCGCGGAGGGCGACACCGTCGAGGTCGCCTCGCGGCGCGGCCGGGCGGTGCTGCCCGCCGTGCCGACCGACCGGGTGCGGCCCGGGAACTGCTTTGCGCCCTTCCACTGGAACGACCTGTTCGGCGAGTACCTCAGCGTCAACGCGGTGACCCATGACGCGGTCGACCCGGTCTCCTTCCAGCCCGAGTTCAAGGCGTGCGCGGTGTCGCTGGCCCGGGTGGCGGGCGAGGCGGGGCACGGACAGGACGGGACGGACCCGACGCGGACGGGCGGCACGCCCGGGGCCGACGCGGGCCAGGGCCCCGGTACGGCTCAGCACCCCGGTACGGCGGGCGCGGTGGCCGTGCTGACCGAGGTGTTCCAGCTCGCCGGCTCCGCCCCGCCGGTGCTGGCCGAGCACGAACGCCGCTATCTGTCCGGATTCCTCGCCGGGCTGGGCGCCGGGCCCGCCGGCGGCACACCCGTGCTGCCCGACCGGGCGCCCTTCGCTCCAAAGAGCGCGCAGTGGGTCAATGGCGTGCTGGCCGGGATGTTCTCGCGGGCGCCGGACGCCCGGCAGACGCCCGCGGCGGACCCGGCGGACGCCCCCGCCGAAACGCCCGGCGCCCCGCCCGCCCGTACGGTCCTCGTCCTGTGGGCCTCGCAGACCGGCAACGCGGAGGAGGTCGCCGCCGACACGGCCCGGCGGCTGCGGGGCAGCGGGCGGGAGGCGACGCTGCTGAGCATGGCCGACAGCGCACCGGCGGCGCTGCCCCGCGGCGCCGATCTGCTCGTGGTCACCAGCACCTTCGGCGACGGCGACGCCCCCGACAACGGAGCGGGGTTCTGGGAGACCCTCAGCGCGCCGGACAGCCCGCGGCTGGAGGGGGTGCGCTACTCGGTCCTCGCGCTGGGCGATTCGTCGTACGACGACTTCTGCGGTCACGGCCGCCGGCTCGACGACCGGCTCGCCGAACTGGGCGCGCAGCGGCTGGCGCCCCGTACGGACTGCGAACCGGACTACGAGCAGCCCGCCGGGCAATGGCTCGACCAGGTCCTCACGGCCCTGGCATCCGGCGCGGAGCCGGGCGAGGGGGCGGATCCGGGCGGCGGTGCGGGGCCCGAGGGCGGTGCGGGGCCGCAAAGTGGCGGGGACACCCGCGCCACCACGGGCCGGGCCCCGGAGGTCCCCGCCCCGGAGGCCGTACCCGCGGCGCCCACGCCCGCCCGGCCCTCCAAGGCCGCGCCCGCCATCGTCCGTCTCGTCGGCAATCAGCTGCTCAGCCGGGCCGGGGCCGCCAAGGAGGTGCGGCAGTTCACCTTCGACACCCGTGAGGGCGAGGGCGCACCGCTGGAGTACGAGGCCGGGGACGCGCTCGGGGTGCTGCCGCGGAACTGCCCGGACCTCGTCGCGGAGTGGCTCGCCGTCACCGGTCTCGACCCGGCCGCCGGCGTCGACCTCGCGGGCCTCGGCACGGTGCCGCTGGGCGAGGCCCTGCACCGCCATCTGGACATCGCCCGGATCACCCCCGGCCTGCTCCGGCTGGTCGCCGAACGCACCGGTGACCGTGTCCTGAAGAAGCTGCTGCGACCGGACAACAAGGGCGAGTTGGCCCAGTGGACCTGGAGCCGGCAGGCCGTCGACGTCCTCGCCGAACACCCGGTACGGGCCGGTGCGGCGGAGTGGGCCGGCGTCCTCAAGCGCCTGCAGCCGCGGCTGTACTCCATCTCGTCGAGCCCGCTGACCGATCCCGGCCTGGTCCGTCTGACGGTCTCCGTGGTGCGCTACGAGAACCGCCGGGGGGACCGGCGCAAGGGCGTCGCCTCCACCTTTCTGGCCGATGCCGAGCCCGGGTGCCCGGTGCCGGTGTTCGTCCAGCGCGCCGCCCACTTCCGTCCGCCGGCCGATCCGGCCACCCCGATGGTGATGGTGGGACCCGGCACCGGCGTGGCGCCCTTCCTCGGCTTCCTCGACGAGCGGCGGGCCCGCGGCCACCGCGCCCCCAACTGGCTCTTCTTCGGCGAGCAGCGCCGGGCCACGGACTTCTACCACGAGGAGGCCCTCGGCCGGCTGCGCCGCGAGGGGCTGCTCACCCGGCTGGACACCGCCTTCTCCCGCGACCAGCGCGCCAAGGTCTACGTCCAGGACCGGATGCGCGAACACGGCGCCCAGCTGTGGTCCTGGCTCCAGGACGGCGCCCACTTCTATGTGTGCGGCGACGCGTCCCGGATGGCCAAGGACGTGGACCGTGCGCTGCGGGACATCGCCGTCGCCCACGGCGGGCTGGCGGAGGAGGCCGCCGCCGGCTACGTCAAGCAGCTCGCGGCGGAGAAGCGCTACGTCCGCGACGTGTACTGAGGATTCCGCCGGCCGGGCCCGGGGCACACGCACCTTCGCCGTCATCCACCACATGAACCACGTCATCACCGCGTGAACGGAGCGCTCCAGCGCCAGCCCCTCGGATTCACTTCTTGAACGGGCCGACCACGGGCATGGGACGGAGGATGGGGAGGAAGGAGAGCGCCATGACCCTGACGACCGTCCACGCCATGACCACCGAACCGCGGCCGAGGGGGCCCGAGCGGGTGCCGAGCGATCCGGACCCGGTGCCGTACGACCCGGTCCCCGCCGAGCCGGAACCGGATGAGCCGGGCCCGGTACCGGCGGAACCGCCCGGCGCGGAACCGGACGAGCACCCGGCCCCCGAACCGCCCGACTGACCGGCCCGCCCCGGTCGCCCGCCCTGTCCGGGGAGCCGCTGCCCCCTGCCGTCGTCGCCCGGAAGGCGGCGACCATGCAGGTACTCTCCGGCGGCCGGATCCGGCCGGGCCGCCGGCCGCACTGCGCACGCTGTGAACACCCGTGGCACGCGACCCTGACAGGGAGATGAGCATGCACGACGCGGAGAACGCGGCAGGGACGGGGACGAGCGGGAGTCCGGCGGCGCCGGGCCCCCTCGACGCCGCCGAGCTGCACCGGCTCGACGCCCACTGGCGGGCGGCCAACTACCTGGCCGTCGGGCAGATCTACCTGATGGCCAATCCGCTGCTGACGGCCCCGCTGCGCCCCGAGCACATCAAGCCGCGGCTGCTGGGCCACTGGGGCACCTCGCCGGGCCTGAACCTGGTCCACACCCACCTCAACCGCGTCATCAGGGCCCGCGAGCTGGAGGCCCTGTGCGTGTGGGGGCCGGGGCACGGCGGCCCCGCCGTGGTGGCCAACTCCTGGCTGGACGGCACGTACTCCGAGACGTACCCCGATGTCGGCCGGGACGGCGAGGGCATGGCCCGGCTCTTCCGGCAGTTCTCGTTCCCCGGCGGGGTACCCAGCCATGTCGCCCCGGAGACCCCGGGATCGATCCACGAGGGCGGTGAGCTGGGCTACTCCCTCACCCATGCCTACGGCGCCGCGTTCGACAACCCGGAGCTGGTCGTCGCCTGTGTGGTGGGCGACGGCGAGGCGGAGACCGGGCCGCTCGCCGCGTCCTGGCACGCCACGAAGTTCCTGGACCCGGTGCACGACGGCGCGGTGCTGCCGGTGCTGCACCTCAACGGCTACAAGATCGCCAACCCGACGGTGCTCGCCCGGATCCCGCGGGACGAGCTGGACGCCCTGCTGCGCGGCTACGGTCACGACCCGCTCCATGTCGCCGGCGACGACCCGGCGACGGTCCATCAGGCACTGGCCTCCGCCATGGACACCGCCCTGGACCGGATCGCGGACATCCAGCGCCGGGCCCGCACCGAGGGCGTGACGGAGCGGCCCCGCTGGCCCATGATCGTGCTGCGCACCCCCAAGGGCTGGACCGGACCGCACGAGGTCGACGGGCAGCCCGTCGAGGGCACCTGGCGCGCCCACCAGGTCCCGCTGCCCGGCGTGCGCGAGAACGCCGGGCACCTGCGGCAGCTGGAGGACTGGCTGCGCTCGTACCGGCCCGACGAGCTGTTCGACGAGGCGGGCCGGCCGCGCCCGGACGTGCTCGCCTGTGTGCCCGAGGGGTCGCGGCGGCTCGGCGCCTCTCCGCACGCCAACGGCGGCCTGCTGCTGCGCGATCTGCCGGTCCCGCCGCTGGAGCGGTACGCGGTGGAGGTCGGCAAGCGCGGCAGCGAACTGCACGAGCCGACCCGGGTGCTCGGCGGGCTGCTGGCGGCGGTCATGGAGGCCACGGCCGAGCGCCGCGACTTCCGCGTGGTGGGCCCCGACGAGACCGCGTCGAACCGCCTGGAGGCGCTCTACGACGCCACCGGCAAGGCCTGGCAGGGCACCTCGCTCGACACCGACGAGCACCTCGCGCACGACGGCCGGGTCATGGAGGTGCTCTCCGAGCACCTGTGCCAGGGGTGGCTGGAGGGCTATCTGCTCACCGGCCGGCACGGGCTCTTCTCCAGCTACGAGGCGTTCGCGCACATCGTCGACTCCATGGTCAACCAGCACATCAAATGGCTGCGCACCGCGCGCCGGCTCCCCTGGCGGCGCCCCATCGCCTCGCTGAACTACCTGCTCACCTCCCATGTCTGGCGGCAGGACCACAACGGCTTCTCGCACCAGGACCCCGGCTTCGTCGACCACATCCTCAACAAGAGCCCGGAGGTGGTCCGGGTCTATCTGCCGCCGGACGCCAACACCCTGCTCTCGGTGGCCGATCATGCGCTGCGCAGCCGCGACTACGTCAATGTGATCGTGGCCGGCAAACAGCCCGGCTTCGACTGGCTCACCCTCGACGAGGCCCGCGCCCACTGCGCCCGCGGCGCCGGCGCCTGGGAGTGGGCGGGCACCGAGGACGGCACCGAACCCGATGTGGTGCTGGCCTGCGCCGGGGACGTGCCCACCCAGGAGACGCTGGCGGCGGCGGGTCTGCTGCGCCGGCATCTGCCGGAGTTGGCGGTGCGGGTGGTGAACGTCGTCGACATGGCCCGGCTGCTGCCGCCGGGAGAGCATCCGCACGGCATGCCGGATCCCGAGTACGACGCGCTGTTCACCCGCGACAAGCCGGTCGTCTTCGCCTACCACGGCTATCCCTGGCTGATCCACCGTCTCTGCTACCGCCGCACCGGTCACCGGAACCTGCACGTCCGCGGCTACCGGGAGGAGGGCACCACGACCACTCCCTTCGACATGGTCGTGCGCAACGACCTCGACCGGTACCGGCTGGTGATGGATGTGATCGACCGGGTCCCGGGCCTGGGGGTGCGCGCGGTCGCGGTGCGGCAGGCGATGGCGGACGTCCGAACCCGCCACCACGCCTGGATCCGGGAGCACGGCACGGACCTGCCGGAGGTCGCCGACTGGACCTGGGCGGACTGACGGCACCGGGCCGTCAGGCGTCCGCCTCCGACGGAGTGCCGCGCGGCGCGGTGACGGGGCGGCCGCGCCCGGGCATGCCAGCCTGAGGCCCGGCTACCCGGGCCTCAGGAGGTACGCGGATGGCTCGACGGCTGGCCACGGGAGCCGAGCTCCTCGGCTGGTGGGCGGGGTTGACCGGGCTGTGGCTCGTCCTGATCGGCCCCGTGGACACGCTGGAGTGGGCGGTGGGCGGCGGCGCCGCTGCTGTCCGGCGTCATGGTCGAACTGGGCCTGTACGGCACGGCCCGCGTCTACTGGACGGTCTTCGCGGGCCCCGCGGCATCCCGGCGCCGGATGCGCACCGGGCGCTGCTGGTGCTGGGCGTGCTGACCGCCGTGCTGGGTGCGGTGCTGTGCGTCCTGGTCTCCGCGGTGACCGGGGGCGCGGTGCTGCTCGCCGGGGCGCTGGCGGTGGGTCTGGTCCCGGGCCTGCGCACGGGCGTCGGCCGGGCCGCCGACGCCTTCACCGACCACGCCGGTTACGTCGGGGCCGTCCTGTACGGCAGGGCGGCAGCGCCCGCGCCCACTTCCCCGCCGCACTGGGCTCTCTCCGGTGTCCTGTGGGGCCTGCTGGCCACCGCACTGGCCGTGGCCTTCGCCCTGGTCTCCGTGCGCCGTCCGGTACGCCAGGAGCCGGCGCAGCGGGCCGGTCCGCCGCGCCGGCTGCACTCCGGTCATGTCGGCGACTACGTCGCCTGGTTCCTGGCGGGCGTCACCCTGCTGGCGGCGCTGGTCGTGTGACGGCGGGAAGGGGCGGCTGTGCTCCCGGGCGCAGGGCCGGTGCCGGCCGCCCGCAGGTCAGGACCCCGCCGCCGCCCGTACGTCCTCGACGACCGAGCGGTCGAGGGCCGCGCGCACCAGGCCGGAGGCGAAGGCGGCGGCATCGTCCGGCCCGACCAGCCGGGCCAGCTTCCGGCCGTCGCCCGGCAGGCCCAGCCGCTCCGCCCCCTGGACGGCCTTGGCGTCGAGATACGGGGCGAGTTCGGGCCAGACGCCCTGCACCTCGCGCAGGAAGATGTCGCAGCCCGCGGGCCCCAGGCCCGGCACCTTCCGCAGCGCGCCGCGCAGCGCGGCGGTGTCGCCGCCGGCCTCGTCCCGCATCCGCCGCAGATCGCCGCCGTAAGTGTCCAGCAGCAGTGCGGCGCCGTCACCGAGCTGGGTGGCGGTGCGCTCGTCGTAGCGCCGGTAGCCGCCCTCCCCCAGGGCGTCGACCCGTTGCTGCCAGGTCGCCTCCGCCATCCGCCGCGGCGTGCGCATCCCCGCGTCGAACAGGGCGCGCGCGGACGCGACCGCCACCGACGCGCGGATCCGCGCGCTGAGCAGCCCGGCCAGTACCAGCACCTGGTACAGCGGCTGCGGTGTGTTGCCGAGGCGGATGCCGCTCTGTGCCGCGAAGGTCTCGCCGTGCCGCCCCAGCAGGGCGTGCGCGAGGGCCCGCTGTCCGCCGCGGGGACTCATGGCGCGCCCCCGGTACATCGCCGCAGGTCGCAGGGGGAAGTACGGGCCACGCGCTGTCCTTTGCCGGTCCGTTGGGTGGTGTGCTGTCACCGTCCCCGGTCCGCACGGCGGGAAACCGCCGCTGCTCCATGGGGCGCAACGGCGCACCGGGTGCGGAGCCACGCCCCGGCGGCTACGCTCGCGGCGGCTGTCCCACCGACGACGGGGAGGCGACGCTTGTCCCGGCACGCTGAGGCCGCGCACCACGCCACCGGACACCCCGCCGGCCGCCCCGACGGGGGCACGGACCAGGAGGACGCCCGGACCGCCGTCACCGTCTTCGTGGCGCTCGGCGCCAATCTGGTGATCGCCCTGGCCAAGCTGCTCGGCGGGCTGTTCACCGGCTCACCCGCGCTGCTCTCCGAGGCCGCGCACTCGGTGGCCGACAGCCTCAACGAGATCTTCCTGCTCGCCTCGCTCAAACGCAGCACCCGCGCGCCCGACAGCAAGCACCCCTTCGGCTACGGGAAGGAACGGTACTTCTGGTCCCTGCTCGCCGCCGTCGGCATCTTCGTCATGGGCGGCTGCTTCTCCTTCTTCCAGGGCATCGAGGCGTTGCGCGCGGACCACGCGGAGACCCGTACGGGCTATGTCGTCGGCCTCATCGTGCTGGCCGTCGCGCTGGTCGCCGAGGGCTCCTCGCTGATCCGGGCGCTGTCGCAGGTCCGCGGCCGGGCCCGGCAGGCCGGTCAGAGCATGCGGAAGGCGATCCGGTCGGCCGACGACCCCGCGCTGCGGACGGTGCTGGCCGAGGACTCGACCGCCTGTTTCGGTGTGGTGGTCGCCATGCTCGGCGTGGGACTTCACATGATCACCGGCGAGGTGCAGTGGGAGGCCTGGGCATCGATGATCATCGGCGCCCTGCTGGTGTTCGTCGCCTACCAGCTCGCCAAGGAGTCGCGCGGCCAGATCATCGGGGAGGCCGCCGACCCGGCGCTGCGCCGGGCCCTCCGGAATTTTCTGGAGGAACAGCCGGAGATCGACACCGTGACCACCCTGCTGTCGATGCGGCTGGGGACCCGGTCGACGCTGGTCGCGGCCCGTGTCGACCTCGCCGCCGGACTGGACAGCGAAGAGGTCGAGGAGGTCCTGGTGCGGCTGAAGACGGCCGTCCGGGAGCGATGGCCGATCGCCGACCAGGTCTTTCTGGACGTCACCGAGGCCTCGCCGGGGGACCGGGCACGGGCCCACCGGGAGCGGCGCCACCTGGACGCGGCGGTGGACGGCGCGCCCGAAGCGGACGAGGCGGAGCCGGGGCCGTGAGGCCCCGGGACGAGCGGCTCACCGCAGCGCGTCCAGCCGCCGCCGTGCCGGACGCAGTGAACACCCCCGGGCCGGCACCCCGGACCAGGGCCGCGACCCCGCCTGCTCCAGGACGGCGGCGACGTCCTGCAACGACCAGCTCTGCGCCGTGAGGTGCGGGTCGTCCAGCTGCTCCCGGCTGATCGGCGCGGCGACCGGGGCGCCCGCTTTCGGGCGCAGCGACCAGGGGGCGACCGCGGTCTGCGCGTAGGCGTTGCGCTGGACGTCGAGGTAGAGCCGGTCGCCGCGCGACTTCTTGCGCACGGCGGTGGTGAGCCGGTCCGGATGACGCTCCGCCAGCACCTGTGCCACCTGCTGGGCGAAGCCGCGTACCGCGTCGAAGTCGCCCGCGCCGTCCAGCGGAACGGTGACATGCAGCCCCTTGGACCCGGTGGTCATCAGGAGGGACGGCAGGCCGAGCTCGTCGAGCAGCGCGCAGAGCTGCCGGGCGGCCTCGCGTACCGCCTCGAAGTCCGGGCCCGGCGGGTCGAGGTCGAACACCAGCCGGTCCGGGTGGTGGGGGCGGCCGGCGCGCGACAGCCAGCGGTGGAACGTGAGGCATGCCTGGTCGGCGAGGAAGAGGAGGGTCGCCTTGTCGTCGCAGACGGTGTGGGTGACGGTGCCGCCCTCCTTGGCGACCCGCACCCGCCGGATCCAGTCGGGATAGTGGTCCGGGGTGTCCTTCTGCATGAACTGCGGGCCGCCCGGCCCCTCCGGAAGCCGTTCCAGCATCAGCGGCCGCCCCCGCAGCTGCGGAACCATCGAGGCGGCCACCCGGCGGTAGTAGCCGACCACGTCGGCCTTGGTCAGGCCGTCGTCGGGGAACAGCACCTTGTCCGGCCGGTGGATCTCGACCGTGCGGCGGCCCGCGCGCACGGTGTCCGTTCCCGTGCCTGTGCCGCTGTCCGAGGTCTTCATGCGGGCGGGGTTACCCGCTTTGGCCCGTCGTACGCTCGCGCATCCGGGTGGCGGGGCACGCGGGGCGTCCGTTCGCCTCCCGTGTCGCCGGGCGCCCCGCGGGGTCGCAGAGTGTGGGGTGGGCGGCCCGTGCGCCGGTACGCCCCGTGCCCGTACGCCGGTACGCCCCGTGCCCGTACGCCGGGCAGCAGAGTGCCCGGCAGCCGGGTGCCGTGCGGACCGCTTCCGCATGGTCGGCGCGGGACCGGCAAGGAGAGCAGCATGCCGCAGCGGTGCGAGCGTGCGGCGCTCGGCCGCCGAGGAGCGACGCAGGAGGAGGAGATGACGGTGCGACAGCCCCCAGGACCGCCGGGCCCCGGCCATCCGGACCCGGTGCCGCCCACTCCCGGTCCGGGCCCCGGCCCGCCCGGACCCACGCCGGGCCCGGCACCCGGCCCCGTCCCCGCCCCGGGACCCGATCCCGTACCTCCTGCGCCACCGACGCCCGAGCCGGACCCCGTCCCCCCGAACCCGCCACCGCCGACGCCGGGCCCGGAGCCCGGCCCCGCGCCCGGCCCGGTCCCCGCCCCGGGCACCGCCCGGCGGGCGCGCGGCGTCAGTGGGCGGTGAGCCCGCCGTCGACGACGACTTCGGAGCCGGTGACGAACGAGGACTCGTCGCCGGCGAGGAAGAGCATCGCGGGGGCGACCTCGTCCGCCCGGCCCGCACGGGCCATGGGCGTGCGCACGATGTCCGGCTGCCGGTCGCCCTGTTCGTCCAGCAGGTCCTGGATCATGGGCGTGGCGATCACGCCGGGGTGGACGGAGTTGACCCGTACGTTGTCGCGGGCGTACTCGACCGCCGCGGTCTTCGTCAGCAGACGGACGGCGCCCTTGGACGCCGTGTACGCGGCAGCGGCGCCGCCGCCCACCAGCCCCAGCACCGACGAGGTGTTGATCACCGACCCGCGGCCGCTCGCCCGCAGGAGCGGCATGGCCGCCTTCATGCCGAGCCAGGTGCCCTTCTGGTTCACCTCGACGACCCGGTCCCAGGACGTCTCGTCGGTGTCCTCGATACCGGGCCAGTCCACGATGCCCGCGATGTTGACGAGGACGTCGAGGCGGCCGAAGCGCCGGCGCACGGTGGCGATCACGGTGTCCCAGGCCCGGGCCGAGGTGACGTCGAGGACCGCGGTGACCACCTCGCCCCCGTGCTTGGCGAGCCGTTCCCCCATCTCCGCGAGCGGCTGCCGGTCCACGTCCGTGAGGACCAGCCGCGCCCCCTGCCGCGCGAAGAGTTCGGCGGTTGCCGCTCCGATGCCGCCGGTCGCGCCGGTGATCAGCGCGACCTTGCCGTGCAAACGTCCGCTCATGGGCTGAAGTCCTCGTCTCCGTCGTCCTGTTCCTTCGCCGGGCCGCCCCGTGCCGTGCGGCAGTGGATGCCGCCTCGTGGGGGGGGCCGGCGGCGGGGCGCATCCGGGACGCCCCGCCGACCGATGCTGCGCGGGCCGCCGGGCCCCGGCCAGGTCGCATCGTGCCCGGGTGCGTCACACCCAGGCACCGCGCCGGGCCCGCGGCCTAACCTGACGGGCATGGCTGACAACGACCTCGGAGACTTCCTGCGGGCCCGCCGGGCGGGCGTGCGGCCACAGGACGTCGGCATGGCGAGCTACGGGCTCCGCAGAGTCAGCGGACTGCGCCGCGAGGAGGTCGCCGTCCTGGCCGGTGTGAACGCGGACTACTACACCCGCCTGGAGCAGGGCCGCGAGCGCCACCCCTCACCGCAGGTGCTCGATGCCCTCGGCCGCGCCCTGTGCCTCGACGCGGACGCCAGGACACATCTGTTCCGGCTGGCCGGGGCCGTCCCCGACGACCGGTTCGCCCCCACCGTGGAGACGGTCAGCACCACCCTGGGCCAATTGATGGACGGCTGCCCGCACACCCCGGCGTTCGTGATCAACCGGGCCCTGGACATCCTCGCCGCCAACGCCCTGGCCGACGCCCTGTATTCCCCCTTCGAGCCCGCCGACAACCTGGCTCGTATGGCGTTCCTCGACCCCGCGGCCCGGCCCTTCTACGCACAGTGGGACTGGACCGCCGAGGTGACGGTGGCCAACCTGCGCCAGGCGGCGGGGCTCGCACCCGACGACCCGCGGCTGCGCGAACTCCTCACCGTCCTCACCGGGCACAGCGCGGAGTTCACCCGCCTGTGGAACACCCATACGGTGCGCGGCAAGACCCGCGACGCCAAGCACTTCCTCCACCCGGACGTCGGCCCGCTCACCCTGACCTACCAGGCCTTCGACGTCCGCGACGCCCCCGGACAGCAACTCGTCGTCTACCAGGCCGAACCGGAGAGCCCCAGCGCGCACGCGCTCAGCCTCCTCGGCTCCATCCACGCCACCCGCCGTCAGCCCGCCCCGCGCCCCCGGCCGTAGGCCCTGCCGCGCTGCCGCTTCGTCCTCACGTCGTCCGCCCCGTCGCCCTCGTGGGCGTCGCGGCCCCGTCGTCGGAATAGATCACCAGCGTCTGTTCCGGCTGCCCGGCCAGGTGGAACGCGGTGTAGGCGAAGTCGACCGTCCCGCGTCGCGGGTGCCGCAGCCGTTTGCGGCCGCCGTGCCGGTCCTGGACGTCGTACCGCGGCCACCAGTCGCGCACTTCCGGGCTGCCCGCCTTCAGCTCGTCGATCAGCCGGGTGTAGCGGGGGTCGCCCGGGTGGCGTCCGGCCAGCGTCCGCAGCCGGGCGAGCAGGCCGCGGGCGTCCGGCTCCCAGTCGACCAGGACGTCCCGGGCCGCGGGATCGAGGAACACCCAGCGGGCGAAGTTCGCCGGCCGGTCCGCCGCCGCGGTGAGGTTCGGGAAGAGCTCGTCGGCCGCCGGGTTGCAGCTGAGCACGTCGTAGGTGCCGCCGATGATGTAGGCCGGGTGCGGCTGGAGCAGGAGGGGCACGGCCGCCACCTCGGCGGCGAGCGGCTCGGGTTCCTCCGCTCCGGCCGCGGGTGCGTGCCCGGCGAGGCGGCGCAGATGCCCGCGCTCGTACGCGTCGAGGCGCAGCACCGAGGCCAGGGCGTCGAGCACCTGTTCCGAGGCGCGGATGTCGCGGCCCTGTTCCAGGTACGTGTACCAGGTGGCGCTGATCCCGGCGAGCAGCGCCAGTTCCTCCCGGCGCAGCCCCGGCGTCCGCCGCCGGGAGGTGGCCGGCAGGCCGACCTCCTCGGGGGTGAGCCGCTCCCTGCGGCTGCGCAGGAATGCGCCCAGTTCACGGCGTTGCTCCGGCTGCCTGTGCATGGTGGCAATTCTAGTTCCAGAATAAACGCATTCTGGATACCAGGCTCAGCTCCTCGCAGACTGGGTTCCGCGTGGGGGTCATGGGCTCTCACCGCGGTCTTCCCGGCGCCGGGCGGCCCCGGGTGCGCCGCGGCGTTCCGGGCGTGCGCCGGCACCGGCAGCGAGCGAGAAGAAAGAGGAAGACACCATGGCGGGAATCGACGGCAAGGTCGTGGCGATCACGGGAGCGAGCAGCGGCATCGGTGAGGCGACCGCGCTGCTGCTCGCCGAGCGGGGCGCCCGGCTCGTGCTCGGCGCGCGCCGGACCGAGCGCCTCGCGGATCTGGTGGCGCGGATCGAGGCGTCGGGCGGCACGGCCGTCCGGACGCGCACGGACGTGACCCGGCGGGAGGATCTGCACGCCCTGGTCGCCCTGGCCGTCGAACGGTTCGGCCGGCTCGATGTGCTGGTCGGCAACGCCGGGGCCGGTACGATCTCGCCGCTCGACGATCTGCGCGTCGACGAGTGGGACCGGATGGTCGACGTCAACCTCAAGGGCGTCCTGCACGGCATCGGCGCGGCGCTGCCGGTCTTCCGGGCGCAGGGCACGGGCCACTTCATCACCACCGCCTCCACGGCCGCCTTCCGCGTCGTCCCGGCCATGGCGGTCTACGCCGCCACGAAGGTCGCCGTCCGCGCCCTCTGCGAGGGCCTGCGCCAGGAGGCCGGTGACGCCCTGCGGGTGACCACCGTCTCGCCCGGTGCAATCCACACCGACTTCGCCGAAGCCTCGACGAATCCGCAGGTCAGAGCGCAGATCGCGGAGATGAGGGACCGGCTAGCGATACCGCCGGAGGCGATCGCCCGCGCCATCGCGTTCGCCGTCGAGCAGCCGGCGGCCGTGGATGTGAACGAGATCGTCGTCCGGCCCACGGCCCAGAGCTGAGCCCGCTCCCCCCGGCGGCTCCGCACCGGCCGGGCAACGTCCCGCCCGCCCCGACGACGCCACGATCCGACGAGGCGTTACCGGCTTTCCCGTACGGGATCGTTAGGCTCGGCGGGTGGGGAATTCCGAGGAGTGCGCCGAACGCGCGGGGCCGTTCACCACCCGGCTGACCTGGCGTCTCGATGCGGGTGACACCGCCGTCTGGGAGTCGCGGGCGGCCCGCAAGCGCGGGACCCTCGCGGTGCGGCCCGCCGGGGCCACCCGGAGCAGCCCGCGGCGCGCCGACGAGGCGACGCTGGTCCGGCTGCGCCGGCTCAACGGCACCGCGGCGGTCTCCTTCGTCGTCGGCGGGGCGCTGTTCGCCCTGGGTGCGGCGCTCGCCCAGTTCGACTCCGCCGGCCCCACCGCGACCGCCACGATCTACTTCGTCGGCGGCGTGTTCTTCACCCTGGGCGGCTACGCCTCCCTCGTCCAGGCCATCAACGCTCCGCGCCGGGAGAGCCGGGCGGGTGCGCTGACCGTGCACCGCTTCCGGTGGTGGAGCTACGAGCCGGGCCGGATCGACTGGGTGAGCACGTTCGTGCTGTTCGCCGGAACGCTGGTGTTCGGCGTCAACCTGCTGGATTCGTTTCTGCAGGGGCTCACGGTCCAGCAGATGAACCGGCTGGTCTGGGCGCCCGACATGATCGGTTGCCTGCTGTTCCTGATCTCGGGGCAACTGGCGGTCGTCGAGGTCTGCCACCGTCCGCTGTGCCTGCACCGGCGCAGCATCGGCTGGTGGATCGTCGTGGTCAACCAGCTCGGGTCGGTGCTCTTCATGGTGGCCGCACTGGCCGCCTTCACCCGGCCGGAGACCCGGAGCCCGGTCAACGTCGGCATCGCCAATGGGGGGACCCTCACGGGAGCGCTGTGCTTCGCGGGGGCCGGGGTTCTGCAGGCCTTCGAACGTCCCTGACATGCGGCTGACCGGGTCGTGTGCCACCGTTGACTGCACTGCACGACGGTCGGCAGGTCCGGTTCGGACGGCCAGGTTTCTCAAGTGAGGAGTGACCCATGGCCACTCAGAAGCACAGCGTGGGCGGTTGGACCGCCTTCGCCGCAGTTCTGATGATCTTCGGTGGCGCGATGACCTTCCTGGAGGGCATCTCCGCCATCGCCCAGGACCACCTCTTCGTCACCACGCGGAACTACGTGTTCTCCTTCAGCCTCACGGGCTGGGGATGGATCCACCTCATCCTGGGCATCGTCATCCTGCTCGCGGGTGTCGCCCTGCTCGCCACCGGCGCGCTGTGGGCGCGGACGATCGGTGTCATCCTGGCGGGCTTCGGCGCGCTGGCGAACTTCCTGTGGATCCCCCACTACCCGTTCTGGGCGATCGTGCTGGTCGCCATCAACATCTTCATCATGTGGGCACTGTGTACGGGCAACCACCATCACGACTCGGTCTCCCGGTGACCTGAACCACCGATCCGGCCTGGGCCATGACCTCCGTACCCACCCCGCAGGAACGCGCGGAACAGGGCAGGGCACTTCGCTCCGAAGTGCCCCGCTCGCGTCATGCGGAGTTCACTGCCACGCCCGCCCGTGACGATCCGGTGGACATCATCGAGCGGCAGTCGGCCCTGCGGGTAGCGGAGTTGGTGCCGCTGCGCTACGGCCGGATGCTGGAGTCACCCTTCCGCTTCTACCGCGGCGCCGCCGCCATCATGGCGGCGGATCTGGCCACCACCCCGTCCACGGGGCTGCGCACCCAGCTGTGCGGGGACGCCCATCTGCTGAACTTCCGGCTGCTGGCCTCCCCCGAGCGCCATCTGATGTTCGACATCAACGACTTCGACGAGACCCTTCCCGGGCCCTGGGAGTGGGACGTCAAACGGCTGGCGGCCAGCTTCGCCATCGCGGGGCGGGGGAACGGCTTCCCCGAGAAGGTGCGGACCGGCATCGTCCGGGCCGCCTGTGCGTCCTACCGCGAGCAGATGCGCAGCTATGCGGACATGCGCACCCTGGAGGTCTGGTACGCCCACGCCGACATGGCCGACGTGGAGGCCGAGGAGGCCGAGCAACTGGACGACCGGGGCCGGGCGGCGCTGTCCCGCACCATCGCGGAGGCCCGTACGCGCGACACCGTGCAGGCGTATCGCAAGCTGACCCGCAGGAGCGGCGGTCAGGTGCGGATCGCCGCCGATCCGCCGTTGATCGTGCCGCTGGACGATCTGCTGCCGGACCTCGAGCGGGACCAGCTGGTGGACCAGATCCACGGCATGGTCCGGGGCTACGCCCGCAGTCTGCGGTCGGACCATCGCCGGCTGCTGGAGCAGTACCGGGTCGTGGACGTGGCGCGCAAGGTCGTCGGGGTCGGCAGTGTGGGCACCCGCTGCTGGATCGTGCTGCTGCTCGGCAAGGACCTGGACGACCCGCTGCTGTTGCAGGCGAAGGAGGCGGACGAGTCCGTGCTCGCCCCCTACGCCGGGCAGGGCCCGCACACCAACCAGGGCGAACGCGTCGTGGCCGGCCAGCGCCTGATGCAGGCCGCGGGCGACATCTTCCTCGGCTGGGAGCGGACCACCGGCATCGACGGGCGTCAACGCGACTTCTACCTGCGCCAGTTGCGTGACTGGAAGGGCATCATGCCGACGGATGCGATGGTGCCGACGGGCATGCGGCGGTTCGCCGTGCGCTGCGGGGCCACCCTGGCCCGCGCGCACGCCAGGTCCGGCGACCGGATCGCGATCGGCGCCTACCTCGGCAGGAGCAGCGTCTTCGACGACGCGGTGGCACGGTTCGCGGAGCGCTACGCGGACCGCAACGAGCTCGATCACCAGGCGCTCAGGGAGGCGGTACGGGAGGGCCGGGTGACGGCCGCGTCCGCCTGAGCGGCGGGGCGGCAGGTCGGCGGGGCCTTGCCCGGGCGCGGCGCCGGTGGCGGGCCACCGTCACCCGATCGGCACGCCCGGATTCGTAGGAGATGTACGCCCCGTCCGCCCCGCCTAGCATGGTGCCGAATGGCTCCGAAGAAGGCGGCCCCCATGCGCCCCACGGCGAAGTTCTCCATCAGCTTCGGCCTGGTCACGATCCCGGTCGCCGCGTACAACGCCACGGACAGCTCCACCTCGGTCAGCTTCGCGCGGATCCACACGGCGGACGGCGGGCGGGTGCGCAACCAGCCGGTGTGCTCGCTGGAGGGCATCGAGATCCCGCCGGACGAGATCGGCCGGGGCTACAAGCCCGAGGGCGGCGACACCGTCGTACCGCTGAGCGACGACGACCTGGACGCGCTGCCGCTGCCGACCGCGAAAACGCTGACGATCCTGGCCTTCGTCGCGGGCGGCGACATCGACCCGCTGCAGATGGGCAAGGGCTACTACCTGGGCATCGACAGCCCCGCCGCGGCCAAGCCCTATGTCCTGCTGCGCGAGGCGATGGAGCGGCACCGGCGCGTCGGGCTCGGCAAGATCGCGCTGCACGGGCGGGAGCAGCTCGCGATGATCCGCCCGATGGAGGGCGCGCTGGTCATGCAGGTGCTGCTGTGGCCGCACCAGATCCGCCCGATGGACGGGGTACTGCCCGAGCGGCAGGCGGAGGTCGCCCGCAACGAGGTGTCGGCCGCCGAAGCCCTGATGGACTCCTTCGGGGAGCTGTCCGAGGACGATCTGCACGATCACTACCGTGAGGCGCTCGAAGAGATCGTGGCGGCGAAGCTGGCGCATCGCGAGCCGGAGTTCCCGGAGGGCGAGGAGCGGCCGGCTGGTCAGGTGATGGACCTGATGGCGGCCCTTCAGGACAGTGTCCGCGCGGCCAAGAAGTCCCGCGGCGAGGAGGCGGACGAGGGCGCGTCGGGCGGTGCCGGGCCGGGCCGGGCCGCGAAGAAGGGCACGGCGAAGAAGACGGCGAAGACCGCAGCGGCGTCGGAGGCGAAGCCGGGCGCGAAGAAGTCCGCCGCCGCGAGGAGCACCGCCAAGAAGACCGCCGCGACGAAGGCCGCCGCCGAGAAGTCGGCCCCGGCGAAGAAGACCGCGAGCAGGGGCGGACGGCGGGCCGGCTGAGCCCCCGTCGGAGGCGACCCGTCCGCCCGCCACCCGGAAATCCGCACATAAGGTGCCCGCGCCGGGGTACGCGCCCCTCAACAGGCCTTGACGACCGAACAATTACGGAGGCTGACGCCATGGGTATCGGCGGGTGCATCGGTCTGCTCGCGGTGGGGGCCATCCTCACGTTCGCCGTCGACTGGCACATAGCCGGGATCAATGTCGACCTGGTGGGGATCATCATGATGATCGTCGGCGTCATCGGCCTCGCCACGTACGTGAGCATCCTCAAGCGGCGGCGCACCCAGCCCCCGTCCCCCGGCGCCCCCGTCGTCGACGTGGAGGACAACCGCTACTACCGGTAGTCGCCGGCACGGCCCCCGCTCCGCCGCCGCGGGTCCGCCCTCAGCCGCAGGAGACCGGGCCCTTCGGCAGCGTGCCGTCCAGCAGGAAGTCCTCGACACGGCGCTGCACACAGGGGTCACCGGTGGTGTAGGCGGCGTGCCCCTCCCCGCGGAAGGTCAGCACGACGCTGGAATTGTCCAGCTCACGGGCCATGTTGAAGGCGCCTTGGTACGGGGTCGCCGGATCGTTGGTGGTCGCGACGAGCAGCATCCGCGGTGCGTCGGGCGCCGCGACGTCACGGGAGGCGTCGTCGCCCGCAACCGGCCAGGAGTAGCAGTCCAGCAGGGTCGGCGCGATGTCCGGGCCGAACAGCGGTGAGGCCTTGGTGAGTTCGCGCTCCGCCCGGGGGTAGTCGCGTCCGTCGTAGCGTTCGGAGGTGTCCCGGCAGGCGATCGCCCGGAGGGAGAGCTGGTCCTGCGACGGCAGCTCGTCCTGGCCGACCCGCCGGGCCGGGACGGCGGCGTTGCGGGCGGCGCTGCTGCCGCCGGTGTCGCTCAGGCGGAGGATCCCCGAGGCGTCGCCGCGTCCCAGCTGCGCCAGCGCCTGGCGCAGCTGGGGCCAGTCGCTCCTGCTGTACATCGCCTCGCGCAGGGCGTACACATAGCTGGTCTCGTCCACCGTCTCCCCGTTCGCCTTCATCGGCCGGTCACCCAACTTCCGGTACCAGTCGCGGAGTTGGTCCTGTGCCTTGTGCTCGTCGGTGCCCAGCGGGCAGTCCGTGCGGCGGGTGCAGTCGGCCGCGAAGTCGTCCAGCGCCCGCTGGAAGCCCCGGGCCTGGGACAACGCGGTCTGCCAGGTGTTCTTGGTCGGGTCCTCGACGCTGTCCAGGACCATCCGGCCGACCTTGCGGGGGAACTCATGGGCGTAGACGGCACCGAGCTTGGTGCCGTACGAGAACCCCAGGTAGTTGAGCTTGTCGTCCCGGACCGCGGCGCGCAGGACGTCCATGTCCCGGGCGACATCGGGGGTGCCCACCCACCGCAGCAGCCCGCCGGAGTAGCGGCCGCAGGCGTCGTTGATGCGCTTCTCCTTGGCGGCGAGGCTGTCGGCGCCGCCGGCGGACGGGGCGAGCTTGCTGCCGCAGGAGACCGGGTCGGTGTGGCCGGTGCCGCGCGGGTCGAAGCTGACGATGTCGTAGCGCTGTCCCAGACGGGCGAAGGCGCTCCCGCTGTCGATCAGATAGTTGACGCCGGAAGCACCCGGGCCTCCGGGGTTGATGACCAGCGAGCCGAGCCGCTTGCCGGGCCCGGTCGCCTTCAGCCGGATCAGCTGGACCTGCATCGTGCTCTGTTCGGGGTTGCGGTAGTCCCGCGGCACCTCCAGGCGGGCGCACTCCAGCCGCCCCCGAAAACCGGGCGGCTGTGCCGCGCTGTCGGTCGTCGCGCCGTTCTGCAGGTCCTTCCCGCAGTGTTCCCACGACAATTTCTGCTGGTAGAACGAGGTCAGATCCGGGTCATCGGCTGCCGCGGCGGCCGGAGTTCCGCCGAACGCCGCCAGCAGTGCCACCACCGCCGCAACGGCCAACGGGCGCGCGGACATCCGGCGCCCGCGAACACACCGCGCTCCCCCTACTCCCACACGAGACGGTGCACGGCGCGTTCCGGGCATACCTCCGAGCCTAGGTGCGTCACCCGGCTCCCGCACACCTGCCGTGACGCGCCGCCGTTCACGCCGCGCGACACCCGTACGACCCGCCGTGCACCCCGCCACGCAGCAGGACCGGATACCTCCTCAGGGTGACCGCGCAGAGCCCTCCGGACCGCTCGAGATGCGCCTGTCAGGACTCCGATCACTCTGGAGATAGGGCAGCACTCCGCCGCTGTGTGGCGGCGCCCGCACGAACGCCGATCAGCACACGTCCGGGAAAGGGTGACGCACCCATGAATGACGGAACCAAGGTCCTGCTGGCCGCCGCACTTGCCGGCGGCTATGTGCTGGGCCGTACGAAGAAGGGCCGGTTCGCGCTCACGGTGGCGTCGTATATCGCCGGACGGCAATTCGGGCTCGAACCACGCCAGCTCGTGACCCAGGGGGTACGCAAACTCAGCGAGATCCCCCAGGTCGCCGAGCTGGGGGACCAACTGCGCGGAGAAGTGCTGGACGCGGGCCGCAAGGCCCTGACGACGGCCGCCAACCGCCGTCTGACGGGCCTCGCCGACACCCTCCACGACCGCTCCCTCAAGCTCGACGGCATCGGGCTGGAACCGGAGGAGGAAGAGGAAGAGGAAGAGGAGGACGAGGGGGAGTACGCGTACGACGAGGAAGAGGAGCCGGAGGAGGACGAGGAGGACGAGTACGAGGAGGACGAAGAGGAAGAGCCCGAGGAGGAGTACGAGGACGAGGAAGAAGACGAGGAAGAGGAAGAGGAACCGGAGGAGGAGCCCGAGGAGCCTCCGGCACGGCGCACCGCGGGGGCCGCCGGGAAGAAGGCCGCAGCGGGACGGGCGGGCGCGAAGAAGACCACAGCGAAGAAGACCGCGGCGAAGAAGACCGCCGCCAAGAAGGCGGCACCGGCGAAGAAGACCGCCGCCAAGAAGACCACGGCGGCCAAGAAGACCGCCGCCAAGGCCCCGGCCAAGAAGGCGGCACCGGCGAAGAAGGCCGCGGCGAAGAAGACGGCAGCCAAGAAGACGGCCGCGAAGAAGGCCCCGGCCAAGAAGACCGCTGCCAAGAAGACGGCCGGGAGGACCGCGGCGAAGAAGGCTCCCGCGAAGAAGGCTCCCGCGAAGAAGACCGCCGCGGCCAAGAAGTCAGCACCTGCCGCGAAGAAGACCGCCAAGAAGACATCATCGCGCTCCGAGCGCCGGAGGTAACCGGTCATGGCCAAGACGGGACAGGACAACGCGGACTCGGGACTGGATCGGCTGCGCGGCGAACTCGGCGACTACGCCACGAAATGGGTGGGGAACCTGGCCGAGAAGGCCGGCGACAAACTGATGGATGTGACGGGGCAGCTCACCGACGTCGCGGAGAACGGCGGATCGCTGTCCAAGATCGCGGGAAATCTCCTCGGCGGCGACTCTCCTGTCAAGGCCGCCGTCAAGGGGACCGCGGAGAACGTCAAGGACACCGTGGTGGACAAGGCCAAGGGTCTCTTCGGCGGAAAGAAACGCAAATCCGGGGACAAGAAGGTCACCAACATCATCGAGGTCCTGGATGTCGGGGTGCCCCTGCGTACCGCCTACGACCACTGGACGCAGTACGAGAAGTTCAGCGGCTTCACCAAGGGTGTGCGCAATGTGTCGCTGCACGACGAGACGACCAGTGACTGGAAGGCCAAGGTCGGCCCGTCCACCCGGGGATGGAAGGCAACCGTCCAGGAGCAGGTGCCTGACGAACGCATCATCTGGACATCCGAAGGTGCCAAGGGCTCGACCCGCGGTGCCGTCAGTTTTCACGAACTGGCGCCCAACCTGACCCGCATCGTGCTGGTCGTCGAGTACTACGCCTCGGGATTCTTCGAGAAGACCGGCAATGTCTGGCGGGTCCAGGGACGTCGGCTCCGGCTGGACTTCAAGCATTTCCAGCGCTACGTCACCCTCACCGACGAGGAGCCCGAGGGCTGGCGCGGCGAAATCCGTGACGGCGAGGTCGTCCGCACCCACGAAGAGGCCGTGGAGGACGAGGAGGCCGAAGCGGCCGAGAACGAAGAGGGCGAGGAAGAAGAAGCGGACGAGGAGTACGACGGCGAGGAGGGGGACGAGGAGTACGACGAGGACGAAGAAGAAGCGGACGAGGACGAGGAAGAGCCCGAGGAGGAGTACGAGGACGAGGACGAACTCGCTGATGAGGAGGAAGAAGAGGACGAGGAGGAAGAGGAGTGAGCAGGCCGGCACATGCCGCGGTCGTGCCGGGCGGCGGCACCGTCGCCGGGCGGCCGCCCGTGCCATACGGACGGCCGCCCGGCGCCGGCTGACCCCTTCGGGGGCCGCTCAGCGGCCGAGGGCCCGGCGCAGCTGCTGCTTGTCCATCGAGGAGCGGCCGTCGATCCCGCGCTTCCTGGCCTCCTCGTACAGCTGGTCCCTGGTCGGCCCCTGGGCCCCACTGTGGGAGCGTTCGCCGCCCCGCTGCGGGGCGGACTTGCGGTCCTGGGTGGAGACCCGGCTCGCCGTGCGGGATTCGCCCGCGCGCGCCCGCTCCTTGTTCACGGTGCGTGCGGCGATCTCCTTGGCCCGCTTCGTGGAAGCGCCCCGTTCCTCGGCGCCCTCCTTGATGTGCTCGTACTGGCGCTCGCGCTTCTTACTGGAACCGGCAGGCATGCTGTCCTCCTCGACCTGGGCAGGTGGCTGCCGCACCGGGCCACGGGCACGGTGCGGTCGCCGTACCGTGTACGGCACCTTCCACTTCAGCCCGGATGGCCGCGCCGCGCTACTCGGAGCGCCGGGTGGTGCCCGGGCCGCCTGACTGGCCGAACGCTTCCCTGCGGCTGCCCCGGGCGCCGTCGCCCCTGGCCGCCCGGGATTCCCGGCCCGAGCCACGGGCGAACGCCCAGTTCAGCGGCGGGTGGGCGCAGTACGCCGCGCCCCGGCGCCCGTTAGCGTCGGAGGGAGCAGGCGACCGGTGCCGCGGTGTCCCGCGGGACCGGGCCCGTCTGCGCCGACCGGCGCCCAAGGGAAGGGATCGTCATGCGCGCGCTCCTGGCCGCTCCCCCGATCGAGGGGCTCACCGCCGTCGTCACCGGCGGCTCGCGGGGCCTCGGGCTGCTGCTGGCCCGCCAATTGCTGCGGCGCGGCTGCGACGTGGTGCTGCTGGCCCGCGACGACGCCGAACTCGGCAGGGCCGTCGCCCGGCTGGCCCAGTGGCGCGGCGGCACGGTGCGCGGTGTGGTGTGCGATGTGCGGGACCGGGCCGCGGTGCACGACCGGCTCGCGGAGATCGCCCGGGACCACGGCGGGCTGGACATCGTCATCGCCAACGCCGGCATCATCCAGGTCGGGCCGGCGGAGGCACTGGGACCCGACGGGTTCCGCGACGCCATGGACTCCGTCTTCAACGGCGCCCTGAACACCGCGCTGGCCGCGCTCCCCCACCTCCGGCGCAGCCCGGCCGGCGGCAGGCTGGCTCTCATCGGGTCGGTCGGGGGGCTGCTCGCGGTGCCGCATCTGCTGCCGTACTCCTGCGCCAAGTCGGCGGTGGCGGCGCTGGCCGAGGGGCTGCACGCGGAGGAGGGCGCGCACGGTGTGTCCGTGACGGCGGTCCACCCCGGGCTGATGCGCACCGGGTCGCATCTCCATGCCCTCTTCGGCGGGGACCGGCGCCGGGAGTACGCCTGGTTCTCGGCGCTGGCGGGGGCCCCGGTGCTGTCCATGAACGCCGAGCGGGCCGCGGAGCGCATCGTCTCCGCGGTGCAGCGGCGGCGCCCGCGCATCGTGCTGACGCCGGCCGCCCGGCTCGGCGCCAGGGTGCACGGGCTGGCGCCGGTGGCCACCACCCGGCTGACGTCGGCGCTCGCCCGGGTGCTGCCCCGTGACGGCGCCCGCGGCACCGTCGACGGGTCCACGGTCGCGGCAGGGGAGCAGCCGCCGGCCCGGCGGCTGCGCAGTGTGCTCGGCGCCCTCAACGAACGGGCCGCCGACCGCTTCAACCAGCGCTGAGGGCGCCTCAGTGCCGGAGGGCGTCCCTGCCCTTCTCCACCGTCTGCCTCATGCGCCCCATGGCCTGTTCCGCCCTGCCCCGTCGTTGCAGGCTCTTGTTGCCGAGCGCCTTTCCGGTCCGCTCCTTGGCCATTCCCTCGACGATCTGGCCGATGTTCCTGGTCTTCTTCCCGATGCCCATGTCGTGCTCCTCCCTGGTCATTCGGCGGGTGGCAACAGCGTCCCCAGCGGCCCGAGATCCAGGTTCAGGTCCTGCATCGTCAGGTCGTAGCGGGCGCAGAGTTCGACCATCCGGTCGTGGAGAATCATCAGCGTCGCTCCCAGGCGCTCCTCCTGTTCCTCGGTGAGGTCTCCGGCGTCGACCCGTTGCAGGGCCTGGCGTTCCATGAGCTGGCGCAGCAGCTCGACCAGGGTGAGGACGAGCTTGATCAGGTCCCGCTCCACCGTGTCGGGGTCGGCGCTGACCCGGTGGGCCGGCCTGGGCGGTCCCGGGCCGGACGGGGGCCGGATGTCCTGCGGTGTCGTGGGCAGCAGCCGGAAGGCGCGGGCGGCCGCATCGGCGACATCGTCGAAGCGGCTCCCGGGGCGGCGGTCACCGGCTGTCATCGTCGTCCCCCGCCAGGGGTGCGGTGGCGCGCCACGGGGACGGGTTCTGTTCGCTGATGGAGACGATCAGCGCGCGCAGCGAGACGCGTACGAGGTCGATGTCGGCGATGGACAGGACGATGTCGCCGGTGAGGACGACGCCTCCGCTGAGCAGCCGGTCCAGCAGGTCGATCAGGGCGATCTGCCGGTCCGGCAGTGGCTCGTCCGCCCGTGCCGGCGGTCCGCCCGCCGGCCTCACGGGGCGGCCCGCTTCAGCGGTGCGGCTTCGGGGGGCGTGGCGAAGGAGTACGGGGCCCAGGGGCCGGTGACCTCGACGCGCACCCCGGAGCGCCCTTCACCGGCCCGGAGGACGTCGGCGCGGAAGCTCTCGCCGTGCTCCAGCGGCACCAGGTAGGCGTCGTTGATGACGTTCTCCCCCGGGCCGCGGGCGAGTTCGCCCTGCTGCACCCGGTGCTGGACCCGGTCGACCGCATGGCCGCGGGCCGCGTCCTCGACGCGGCGGGCGACCTCTTCGGCGTCCCGGTAGGCGTCTTCGCGGGCGTGCCGCTGGGCCTTGCGGTGGCTGAGGTAGGCCCGCCCGGGGCTCAGGTCCGCGTCCGCGGAGGGCGTCGCCGGCCGGTCGGTGGCCGCGGGGGCCTCGACATAGATCTTGACGCCCCACTCCGTGTGCGCGGCGAGGGCCGACAGCCGGTCGGCGAACGCCTCCTGGCGGGCGTCGAGCATCTGCCGCACCCGCTCGTCGTCGAGGTAGACGGTCGCCAGCCGGAGCGGCAGGACGGTCGTCCGGGCGGCCAGCGCCTCGATCACCCGGTGGTGGGCGCGCGCCACCGACTCCAGCCACTCCAGGTCCTCCAGGTGCGCGCGCAGGGCGGTCTCTTCGAAGTCCGGCTCCGGGACCGGGCCCACCGCGACCACCACCTCACGGTGGTGCGGCGCGCGGACCAGGTGCACCGGTCCGTCCGCGACTCCCGGCAGGCCGCCCAGTGCCTCCTCCAGCGTGCCGTCGGCGTCCTGCGCGACGGCATAGGCGTAGGTGACGACCTCGTTCATGAGTCGTCCCGCCGCTTGCCGCGGGAGCCGGGCGCGGCCCGTTTGCCACGCGGGGAGCGGGAGGTCCGCGCGGGACGTGCGGGGCGGCGGGAGGCGGCGGGCCGGCTCTCCTCCTCGGACTCCTCCGCCTCGGCCTCGCCGTCGTCCTCGGCTTCCTCCTCGTCCTCGGCCTCGTACTCGGCGTCCTCGTACTCCGCTTCGCCCTCGACCACCGGCAGTTCGCCGCCCTCGCGCAGGGCCGCGATCTCGGCGCGCAGCCGTTGGTTCTCCTCCGCGAGCGAGTGGTGACCGTCGGCGGCACGGGAGGAGAGCGACGGGTCGTGCTCCCACCAGTCGATGCCCATTTCCTTCGCCTTGTCCACCGAGGCGATCAGCAGGCGCAGTTTGATGGTGAGCAGTTCGATGTCCAGCAGATTGATCTGGATGTCGCCCGCGATGACGATGCCCTTGTCCAGGACCCGCTCCAGGATGTCGGCGAGATTGGCCGAGGAGCCCTGGCCGCTGTACTGGCCGGCCCTGGACGGGTAGTCCCCCATCCTCCGGGCGACGGGTTCGTTCACGGCCGCTGCACCTCGATTCCCTCATCTCCCGGCGTGGGGACCGGACCGCGGGTCCGGGCCCCGCCGCCGCGCCGGCCGCCGCGGTCAGGTGTCGGTGCCCTGGACATGTGCCCTGATCTCGTCCAGCTTGTCCAGCAGTTCGTCCTCGCGCCGGTCGAACGTCTCCTCGTCGATGTCGCCCGCCAGCAGCGCCCGCTCCAGCTCGGCGAGTTCCCGCTCGACGGGTTCGGGGTCGTAGTACTCGTTCTCCGCTGCCTCCAGGGCGCGTTCCATGACCCAGGCCACGCCGCGCACCGGCGCCAGGGGAAGGGTGGCGAGTTGAGTCAGCAGGCCCATGAGAACTCCCTACACAAAGCTGTACGCGGGCAGGGGGCCGAGCAGCCGGAGGTCGAAGTCCTCCCCCAGCTCCTTGGCGAGGTCCTGCTCCGCGCCGACGAAGCTCTTCTCGTTGTCCCGCTCCACCAGGAAGGACACGCTCAAGAAGTCGTTCCCGGTGGGCTGAGACGTGCGGTCCTCCCGGGCGAACCCCTGCAGCCCGTCGAGGACTTGGGCGGCGAGCCGGTCCTGGCGTGCCTGCACTTCCCGGGAGACCATCTCGCCGAGGGCGAGCGGAAGGTCGGGGCCGCCGGTGCCGCTTCTGATCTGTTCGTTGAGCGCGCGGGCCTCGTCCGACTCCTGGAGGATCTGCCGCAGCATCGCGTCCTCCTCCTGGGCGGCCTTGAGGTGGTATTCGACGCACCCCTCCAGCGCCGCCAGCCGCTCGGAGAACTCCTCCACCCGCTCCTTGAGCACGGCCAGTACGGCCTCGTCGTCGGCGGTCGTGAAGCCGAACTGCAGGGGCAGTACGGTGCCGTCGGCCATCAGCCGTTCCTGGACGGCCTGGTGGGCGGCGAGGTCCCGGCGTTTGGGACGCAACTCCTCGGGTGCGTCGCTCACGACCGCGGACAGCTCCTTGCTCTTCACGGTGCGGAGCGTGGACGGGGGGTCTCCCACGCCGTGCAGGTCGTCCAGCTTCCGTGGATGGGTGGACGCGACGATGGAGTAGACGTAGACGGACATCGCTCACTCCTTCCGGCGCCGGGCCGGCCGGCGAGCCGGGCGCTCGCGCCGCCCGGCGGGCTCCTTGTGGCTCTCCTCGCGCTCCTCGTCGTCGCCGCCCTTGAGGGCGTCGGACACCGCTTCCGCGGCCCCGGACAGGGCGCCCTTGGCCTTGCCGTGCGAACCGCCCTCGGTGACCTCGCCGACCAGGTCGGTCAGCTGGGAGGGCGCCTTGCGCCCCTCCTCCAGGTCGAGGCGGTTGCAGGCCTCGGCGAAGCGCAGGTAGGTGTCGACGCTGGCCACGACGATGCGGGCATCGATCTTGAGGATTTCGATACCCACCAACGACACGCGCACGAAGACGTCGATGACCAGACCGCGGTCCAGGATCAGATCGAGAATGTCGTAGAGATTTCCGGAGCCCCCTCCGCCGCCGGTGGCGACGGGTCCTCCGCCTTGCGGCACCACAGTCACGGTGCCTCCCTTCACCGGCCCGCCCCGGCCTGTGCGGAGCGGCCGTGTCGTTCGCCTGGCGAACGGTCCGCCGCGGCTCGTCCCGGCCTCAACGCCGGTCGATCTGGCCTCGGGTGTAGCGGCGGGTGCGCTCGTAAGCCACCAGTTCGCCCTCCTTGTCGAGCACCACCCGGTAGGTCGCCATCACGCTGGTGGTCCCGGGGACCCGTTCCAGCTCCAGGACTTCCACGTCCGCCTGCCAGCCGTCCTCCGTCGGCTTCACCGAGGAGACGGACTCGGGCGCCCGGCCCAGCAGCTCCTTGAGCTGCTCGGCCGCGTACCGCATCGCACGTGGCGCGGAAACGCGACGGGCCGTGCGCTCCGTTTCGCTTTCGCTCTCGCGGCTGCCGGCCCGAACACTGCTGGATTTCCTGGCGGTCTTCCTGGCGGTCTTCTTACTGGACGGACGCCGGACTTCTCCGGTCTCGTCCTCGTCGTCTGCGGCCATGTTCCCTCTCCGAGATCGGAGGCGACATGCTGCCCGCGTCCCTGCTACGAGACGCCATTACATGATATACGGGCTGAGCTCAGCGCATCTTGGGCTGGTCAGGGCCTTACCGGGAGGTATCGGGCAGGTCTGCGCGCGAGTGCCGCGGCCCGGTCGGCGGCGTAACGTCGGCACTGTCCCGGGAAGACGCCGTGAGAGTCCCGGGAGAGAGGTCATGACGGTCTCGGCACGGGGAGAACCGGCGCGCCGGAGTGAGTCCCGATGGCACGACAGCTGTCCGAAGGTGTGCGGTGACCGGCGGCGCCGGATCCGATCCGGTGGGCCGGGCGCTGCTGCGCGCGATGCGGGACACCGGGGCGTCCGCGGGCGGGCTGTACGTACCGGCGGACGAGGAGCCGGTCCTGCGGCTGACGGTCATGATCGGGCTGCCGGCCCCGTTCCTGGAGCCGTGGAGCCGAGTGGCGCTGGCAGCGCCGATCCCGGTCGCCGTCGCCGCCCGCGAACGGCGGCTGGTGTGGGTCGGCGGCCAGCAGCAGCTGGCCCGTGACTTCCCCCGTACCGCGGTGGCCGTGCCCTATGACTTCTCGCTGGCGGCGGCTCCGGTGGGTGAGGGGAGCGGCACCCGGGGCGCGCTGCTCCTGCTCTGGCCGGCCGGCCATGCACCGCGGCTGTCGGCGGGCGAACGCCGGGCGGTGGCGGCCTCGTGCCGGCGCCTGGCGGCGCTGCTGGACGCGGGCCGACGGCCCGACGGCGCGTCCCCCCGCTGTGCCGCCCCACGGGTGCTGTCCGTCCCGCCGGTCCGGACCCTGGGCCCGGACGAGGCGCAGGCGGCGGGCGACTACCTGGAGCGGCTGCCCGGCGGCTGCTGTGCCCTGGACCTGGACGGCCGGATCACCCTGGTCACGACCGGCGCGGCGGAGCTGCTCGGCGAGCGGGCCGACCGGCTGATCGGCTCGCGCCCCTGGGAGGTCCTGCCGTGGCTGCGCGACCCGGCCTTCGAGGACCGCTACCGCGCCGCGGTGATCAGCCGTCGGCCGATGCCGTTCACCGCCCTGCGGCCCCCGCACCAGTGGCTCACCTTCCGGCTGTTCCCGGACGCCACGGGCCTGAGCGTGTGGATCAGCCCCTCGGACAAGGACTACGGGCCGGTGGAGCCCGCTCCCACGCCGGCGGAGGTCGTGCCCGCGCGGGCCGGCCAGATCTACCACGTGCTGCACCTCGCGGCCGCCCTCACCGAGGCCGTGGGCGTCCAGGACGTGGTCGGTCTCGTCGCCGACCAGATCGTGCCGGCGTTCGGGGCCCAGGGCATGCTCATGTACGCCGCCGAGGCGGGCCGGCTGCGGACCATCGGCCACCGCGGCTACCCCGCCGAGGCCGTCGCCGCCTTCGAGGGCGTCGCCCTCGGCGCGGCCCACAGCCCCGCCGTCCGGGCCCTCGCCACCGGCGAGCCCAGCTTCTTCACCACCCCCGAGGAGATGGAACGCGACTACCCGGGGCTGCCGCGGCTGACCGGCAAGGCGGCCCGCGCCGTGCTGCCGCTGATCGTGTCCGGCCGCCCGGTCGGCTGCTGCATCCTCGCCTACACCCAGCCGCGCACCTTCACCCAGGAGGAACGCCAGGTCCTCACCTCGCTGGCGGGCCTGATCGCCCAGGCCCTCGACCGGGCCCGCCTCTACGACACCAAGCAGCAACTGGCACACGACCTCCAGGCCGCCCTGCTTCCGCACGGCCTGCCCTCGGTACCGGGGTTCGCCGTCGCCGCCCGCTACCTCCCGGCGACCCGCGGTATGGACATCGGCGGCGACTTCTACGATCTGATCCGCCTCGGCGACGACAGCATCGCCGCCGTCATCGGCGATGTGCAGGGCCACAACGCGGCCGCCGCCGCCTTCATGGGACAGGCCCGCACCGCCGTCCGCGCCTACGCCACCGCGGGCGCCTCCCCCGCCGGGGTACTGGCGCGGACGAACAAGCTGCTGAACGACCTGGACCCGGATCTGTTCACCAGCTGTCTCTACGTCCACATCGACCTGCGCACGCGGCGGGCCTGCCTGGCCGGCGCCGGCCATCCGCCGCCCCTGCTCCGCCACCCCGACCGGCACACCACGGTGCTGCACGTGCCCCCGGGGCTGCTGCTGGGCGTCGAGCCCGATGCCCGGTACACCGCCACGGAGATCACCCTGCCGCCGAGGTCCGTACTGGCCCTCTACACGGACGGCCTGGTCGAGACGCCGGGGGCCGATCCGGAGCGCTCCGTGGCCGACCTCGCCCGGCGCCTCAACGACGCACCGCCGGTGGGGCCCGAGCGCCTCGCCGACACCCTCCTGGAGTACCGGCAGGACGACGCGGACCGGCAGGACGATGTGGCGCTCATGCTGCTCGCCGCCTTGCCGGCCGGGCCGTGGACACCCGGCTGACCCCTGCGCGCGGCGCGGCACGGCGGTGCACTGCCTTGGTGTGACGTCATGTCACCCGGCCCTCCCCCGGCTGCCCGGCTTCCGTTTCCTTCGGTGGGCCGGCTCGTTGAGGCAGCCGTGGCAGCTGCGGAGAGTGGAAACGGCCGGGCCGGAGGCGGTGCCACGGAGCCCGGCGCCCGGGCGGGACGGTGGCAGCTGGGCTGCCGGCTGGTGACGGGAGCCGGGGAGGAGTACGTCGTCACGGCGTCCCTGGTGCGCCGGCGCCGCACGACGGTGGACGGGTCCCCTCGGTGGGGGCACGGACTGGTCCGGTCGTTCATCGATGTGGGGCGGCGCCGCCACCGGGCCCAGTCGTGGGCGGACCGCGGGGCGGTCGCCGTCCTGCGGGCAGCGGCGGCCGGTGCCTCGGGGACGGACGCCCTGGTGCGGGCGGCCCTGCTGGAGGCGTTGGCCGACGGGCTGCCGGTGGCTCCGGACCGGCTGCTGGCGGAGCCGGTGCGGGTGGGCAGCGGCCCGGGCGATCCCGGCCGGGCCGGCCTCGACCGGGCGGACCTCGTCCTCGGCGAGGCGGGGGCATGGCGCGCGGCGGACGGGGGCGGGCACCGGCTCACGCTGCACGGCGAACCGGCCGAGTGCGACCTGGTCTTCGCGCCCCGGGCCGCCCTCGGTGCCGAGGAGCCGGACGACGACGGCCCGGGCGGCGCGCACTGCGACGTCACCGGCCGGATCACGGTGCCGGGCGCACGGGACGCGGTCGTCGTCTCGGGCGAGGGGTGGTACGCGTCCGGCGCGGAGGACGGCCTGCTGGCCGAAGTCCCGTGCGGGGGCCGGGACATCGGCCGCCGGCGCCTCATGGTGTTCCTCGACGACGGCTGGCGGGTGACCGCCGGCGGCGAGGAGCACGTGGAGACGGCCTCCCGCACGGTGACCGGCCGGCGGACCTGGCTGACGGCGCACGGCCCCGACGGCCGGGCGGTGCCGGCGGAGGACGTCCGGCTGCGCCCGCACCGTCCCTGGACGTCGCTGTCCACCCTGAACCGCTACCCCACGTCCTGGGAGATCGCTTCGGACCACCTCCGCCTGCGGCTCCACGTCACCGCGCACTTCCCCGACCAGGAAGTGCGCACCATGCTCACCGGCCAGGGCTTCCTGTGCGCGGCGGCGCGGGTGAGCGGCACCCGGGCCGGGCGGCCGGTGACGGGCTGGGCGGTCGTCACGGCGGTGCCCGCGCAGCGGATCGGGGACCTGGAGGAGTACCTGGGCCGGCTGCAGGAGGTGACCCGGCGCGAGGTCCGCCGGCTCTACCCCGACCGGCCGTCGCCCGCCCTGACGACCTCGCTTCTCGGCGGGACGGGCGCCTCGCTGGACGGCTTCGCGGACACCGCGGTGCACGAGTCCCTGGTACGTCCGGTGCGGCACCTGGCCGATCCGGGCGGCCGGGGGTGGCGGGCCTATGTGTGCTGTGCCGCGATCGAGCTGCTGGGCGTGCGCGCCGACCGGTTCGCGCCGCTGCTGGCGGCGGTCGAGGTGATCCACAGCGCCAATCTGGCCATCGACGACATCCAGGACGGCGCGCTGCACCGCCGCGGTGTACCGGCCGTGCACCGGGTCTTCGGGGTGCCGGCGACCGTCAACGCCGCCACGGCCGCCTACTTCGCCCTGGACCGCGTCATGGACGAGGTGCTGCCCGACGACGACCGGCTGCGGCTCGCCGTCTGCCGGACGTATCTGCGCATGCTCCGGGCCGCGCACGGCGGCCAGGCCCTGGACCTGGCCGGCCACACGGCGGAGATGGACGCGGCGGTGGCCTCCGGTGACGCGCGGCCGCTGCTGCGGCGGCTGCGGGCGGCCCACCGTTTCAAGACCGGTGTCCCGGCCCGTGCCTTCGCGGAGCTCGGCGCCCTCGCCGCGGGCGCCACCGGCACCCGACCCGCCGCGATCGGGGCGTACTTCGAGGCGGTGGGCACGGCGTACCAGATCTCCGACGATGTGCTCGACGTCCTGGGCGCCACCGCGCCGCGCTCCGGCGGGCGCCGCAAGCACTCCGGCGAGGACCTGCACGCGGGGAAGGTGACGATGCCGCTCGCCCATTGCGTCGGCCGGCTGCCCGCCGACCGGATGGGGCAGCTGTGGAAGGCCGTGCGCGACGGCGGGGCGACGGCCGGCACCGTCCACGAGGTGGCCACCGCCATCGCGGACTGCGGCGCCGTCCTGGCCTGCCGGCAGGAGGCCCGCGTCCTGGTCGACGACGCCTGGCACCGGCTGGCTCCCCTGCTGCCGGGCTCCCCGGCCAAGATCATGGTCCGCTCCCTGGGGCGGTACGCGGCCCTGCGCGAGGCGGAGGTGCCGGCCGACGCGCCGGGCCGGGACCCCGCGGAGGGCTCCCGGCGCGGGTGAGTCCTCACCGGAGAGCGCCGGCGGCGGCCCTTACGACCCGCGGGCACGGCGGTGTCATGGCCGGTGCCGGCGCGGGGGCGCCGTCCCGCCGGGGGCGGTGAGCGGCAGCGCCCGGCGCCGGGTTACGGCCAGGATGGCCATGTCGTCCCGGTGGTGGTCCCCGGTCCAGCGGCCGACGTCCTTGGTCAGGGCGTCCACCAGGGCCTCCGGTTCGGTGAACCGCCGTCCCATGCGGCGTGAGGAGACCGGATCGTAGAAGGTGCCCTGCGCGTCCCTGGCCTCGGTGACACCGTCGGTGACCAGCAGCAGCGAGGCGCCCGGCGGCAGCCGCACCACATCGACGGGCGCCGAGCCGGCCGTCGGGGCGTCCCCCAGCCCCATGCCCAGGGGCAGCTGCGGCAGGCTCGGGTCGAGCCGTACGAGCCGGCCGCCGTGGACCAGGTACGGCGGCGGATGCCCCCGGTTGACCAGGCTCAGCGCCCCGCCGTCGGCGGAGACCTGGGCCAGCACGGCGGTGGTGAAGCCCTCGCTGGAGGTCACCGGGCCGCCCCTGGCCGCCGCCCTGGCCATGGCCTCGTCCAGTCGCTGGACCAGGGCGGCCAGGGTGGGGGCGTACTCGGCCTCCTGACGGAAGGCCCCGATCGCGACGGACACCGCGGCGACGGCCTCCAGGCCCTTGCCCCGCACATCCCCGATGATCATCCGCACCCCGTACGGGGTCTCCTGCACCGCGTACAGATCGCCGCCGATCCGCGCCTCGGCCTGTGCGGTGGTGTACCCGGCGGCCACCGCCAACGGCCCGACCTCGCCGGGCGGGTCGGGGAGCACCGCCAGCTGGACCGCCTCCGCGACGTCCCTGGCCAGGGCGAGGTCCCGGCCCTGGCGTCGCAGGAGCCGGTTGACCGCGAGCGCCAGCACGCCGATCAGGCCGACCACCGCCAGATCGACGTACCGTGCCGTCGCCGGGCGTCCGCGTTCGAGATCCAGTCCGACCGAGACCACACAGGCGGTGCACACGACGACGAGCGCGGCGCGGAAGGAGAGCATGGCGCCCGCGACCAGCGGCGCGGCCGCCAGCAGCGGGAGTCCGATGTACGGCTGCGGCGCGAAGAGGTCGAGCAGGACGCCGACCACCAGGGCCAGCGCCGCGAGCAGCCACGACACCCTCGCCGGCGTGGGCTGCAAGCTCTTCACCGTGCCTCCCCTGCTGCCGGGTCGCGGGCGCGACGCGGAAGGGCGGAGCCGCCACAGAGGTCCCGTACGCACCATGCCGGCCCATGTCCTGCCGGCACCGTCCGATGGATTCACATATACGCCTTGCGGGCCGGATGCGCCCGCTGCTCCACCGGGACCGCCGGGTCCCGGTGCCGGCGGGGCGGCGGGCGCCGTCGGCCGATGAAGGAGGAACAAACCAGGCGTAGGCTGACGAAGACCGCCGTATTGCACCGTGAGTGAGCGATGGAGGCGGCGTATGACCGATCCTCGCGGCTTCCTCAAGTTCCCCCGCCGGCCCGTGCCGCCGCGCCCGGTCGAGGAACGGCTGAGCGACTGGGACGAGGTCCACGCCGGGCAGGCGCTGCTGCCGCTGGTGTCCGAGCAGGCCGACCGCTGCATGGACTGCGGCATCCCCTTCTGCCACAACGGCTGCCCGCTGGGGAACCTCATTCCCGAGTGGAACGCGTACGCGGCGCGGGGCGACTGGCGGGCCGCCGCCGAGCGGCTGCACGCGACGAACAACTTCCCCGAGTTCACCGGGCGGCTGTGCCCGGCGCCGTGCGAGGCCGCCTGCGTGCTGGCCCTCAACGCCGATCCGGTGACGATCAAGAACGTCGAGGAGGCCATCGCCGACCAGATCTGGGCGTGCGGATACGCGGCACCGCATCCGCCGGAGCGGCTCAGCGGGAAGTCCGTCGCCGTCATCGGCTCGGGCCCCGCGGGGCTGGCGGCGGCGCAGCAGCTCACCCGGATCGGGCACACCGTCGCCGTCTACGAGCGCGCCGACCGCATCGGCGGGCTGCTGCGCTACGGCATCCCCTCGTTCAAGATGGACAAGCGGCATCTGGACCGCCGGATCGAGCAGATGCGGGCGGAGGGCACCAAGTTCCGCACCCACGTGCAGGTCGGCAGGGACATCGACGCCACCGAGCTCCGGAGGCGTCATGACGCGGTGGTCGTGGCCGTCGGAGCCACCCGGCAGCGGGAGCTGTTCGTCCCCGGCCGCGAGCTGTCCGGCATCCACCAGGCCATGGACTACCTGCCCCTCGCCAACCGGGTCGTGGAGGGCGACTACGCCGCGCCCCCCGTCACCGCCGAGGGCAGGCATGTGGTGATCGTCGGCGGCGGGGACACCGGGTCGGACTGCCTGGGCACCGCCCTGCGCCAGGGCGCGGCCTCGGTGGTGCAGCTGGACATCAACCCGGAGCCCGGCGATGCCCGGGCGGACGGCGAGCCCTGGCCCGTCTATCCGAAGGTCTACCGGATCTCGCACGCCCATGAAGAGGCGCGGGGCCGGGAGGGCAGTGATCCGCGGGTCTTCTCCTCCGCCACCCTCCACTTCGAGGGGACCGCGGCCGGCCAGGTGCGCGCGCTGTGCCTGACGCAGGTGGAGCCCACGGCCAGGAGGCCGCGGCCGGACACCGAGCGGGTGATCCCGGCGGAGCTGGTGCTGCTCGCCCTCGGCTTCTCCGGCCCCGAACACAGCACCGGTCTGATGGGGCCGCTGGGGCTCGCACTGGACGGGCGGGGGAACTTCGCCCGGGACGGCGGCTTCGCGGCCGAGGCGGCGGGCCCGGCCGGGCGGGACGGGGTCTTCGTGGCCGGCGACGCGGGGCGCGGCCAGTCCCTGGTGGTGTGGGCCATCGCCGAGGGACGGTCCGCCGCGGCCGCGGCGGACCGCTATCTGACCGGTTCCACCGCGCTTCCCGCCCCGATCGGCCCCCGGGACCGGCCGATGGTGGCGTGACGCCGCGGGGAGCCGTCGCCTTCTCCGTCCCTCCCGAGGGGTTGACGAGACGTACCCGTGTACGGATCGATGGGTTTTACCCGGCCCCCGACCAGGGAAGCAGCGAAGGCACCACGCCACACAGAGCACAACGACACCAGCACGCAACAGTGCCACCAGCACCCCCATCGCCCGATACTTGATCCACCGAGTCCCGGCACGTCGGAGGCCGAAGCGAACATGACTGACGGGCCGCCAGGAGGGTGCGGCGTCCGCCGGCCGCCCTCCCGTCGGCCCGCCCGGTTCCGCTGCGCCTCCGACCTGTCGGGACACGCCGGAGCATGTCAAGATCAGCACAGCTCGACACGCCACCTGACCTGGAAGAACGCAACTCAGAGGCCTGCACCGCTCCACTCACCGGGAGGTACCCATGAAGATGCTGATCAACGTCGCCGAGACCGTGGTCGCCGATGCGCTGCGCGGGATGGCCGCGGCGCACCCCGAACTGGTGGTGGATGCCGAGAACCGGGTGATCGTACGGCGGGACGCACCGGTGGAGGGGAAGGTGGCGCTGCTGTCCGGGGGCGGCAGCGGGCACGAGCCGCTGCACGGGGGCTTCGTCGGGCCCGGCATGCTGGACGCCGCGTGTCCGGGCGAGGTCTTCACCTCGCCGGTGCCCGATCAGATGGTGCGGGCCGCCGCGGCCGTGGACAGCGGCAGCGGGGTGCTGTTCATCGTCAAGAACTACACCGGGGACGTGCTCAACTTCCAGATGGCGGCGGAGCTGGCGGAGGACGAGGGGGTCCAGGTGGCCAGCGTGCTCGTCAATGACGATGTCGCGGTGACCGACTCGACGTTCACGGCCGGGCGGCGGGGCACCGGGGCGACGCTCTTCGTGGAGAAGATCGCCGGTGCCGCGGCGGACGAGGGCATGCCCCTGGAGCGGGTGGAGGCCCTGGCCCGGCAGGTGGTGGACTCCTCGCGCAGCTTCGGGGTGGCGCTGAGCGCCTGCACGACGCCCGCGAAGGGCAGCCCGACCTTCGATCTCCCGTCCGGGGAGCTGGAGTTGGGCGTCGGGATCCACGGCGAGCCGGGGCGCGAGCGGCGGGCGATGATGACCTCGCGCGAGATCGCGGACTTCACCGTGGACGCGATCCTGGAGGACCTCGATCCGAGGCTGCCGGTGCTGGTGCTGGTCAACGGCATGGGGGCGACCCCGCTGCTGGAGCTGTACGGATTCAACGCCGAGGTGCGCCGGGTGCTCGACGAGCGGGGAGTGGCGGTGGCCCGCACGCTCGTGGGGAACTATGTGACGTCGCTGGACATGGCGGGCTGCTCGGTGACGCTGTGCCAGGTGGACGGGGAACTGCTGCGGCTGTGGGACGCGCCGGTGCAGACGCCCGCGCTCCGCTGGGGGCGGTGAGACCGCAGCCGTATCCGTATGGGGGTCGGCACACGCCCCAGTGGCCTGACGACTCCGCTTTCTTCGCTCAGTGCCCGAACAACCAAGGAGAGTAGTCCGTGTCCGAAACGGTGCTGGATGCCGCGTTCTTCGTACGCTGGATGACGGCGGCCGCCGCCGTCATCGACCGGGAGGCCGACCGGCTCACCGAGCTCGACTCCCCCATCGGTGACGCCGACCACGGAAGGAACATGCAGCGCGGCTTCGCGGCCGTGGTCAAGATGCTGGAGACCGAGCCGCCGGCGACCCCCGGCGCGGTGCTGACGGCCGCCGGGCGGCAGTTGATCTCGAGTGTGGGCGGGGCGTCCGGGCCGCTGTACGGCACACTGCTGCGGCGGGCCGGCAAGGTGCTGGGCGAGGCGCCGCAGGTGTCGGTCGAGGAGCTGCGGTCCGGGCTGGCCGCCGGGGTCGACGCGGTGGGGCAGCTCGGCGGGTCGGCGCCGGGCGACAAGACGATGCTCGATGCGCTGGTGCCGGGCGTCACGGCGCTGTCGACCTCCTTCGCCGCGGCGGCCGAGGCGGCCGAGCAGGGGGCGCTGGCGACCGTGCCGCTGCAGGCCAGGAAGGGCAGGGCGAGCTACCTCGGAGAACGCAGCATCGGGCACCAGGACCCGGGGGCGGCCTCGTCGGCGCTGCTGTTCGCGACGCTCGCGGAGGTGGCCCGGTGAGCGCGGAGACGACGGGCGGTGCGGCCGGCGGCGAGGGTGTGCCGGTCGGAGTGGTGCTGGTGTCGCACAGCGGCCCGGTCGCGGAGTCCGTGGCGGCGATGGCGGCCGGGCTGGCCGGCGGCGGCAACACGGCCCCGGTGGCCGCCGCGGGCGGTACCCCTGACGGCGGGCTGGGCACCAGCGCGGAGCTGATCATCAAGGCGGCGCGGACGGTCGACCGCGGCGCGGGCGTGGCGATCCTGGTCGACCTGGGCAGCGCCGTGCTGACGGTGAAGTCCCTGGTCGCCGAGGGCGACGAACTCCCCGCGGGCGCACGGCTGGTGGACGCGCCGTTCGTCGAGGGCGCGGTGGCCGCCGTGGTCACCGCGTCGTCCGGCGCCGATCTGGACGCGGTCGCGGCGGCGGCCGGGGAGGCGTACGGCTACCGCAAGGAGTGAGCCCGGTGCGCGAACGGCCGCCCGCTCGCCCGGCGTTCAGGGCTTGCGGGCCACGCCCGCATAGCAGGCGGCCTCCGCGTCGGTGACATGGGTGGCGTCCTCGGGACGGTCGGGGCGCCACTGGTGGGAGAGGGTGACACCCGGCTCCAGCAGCTCCCAGCCGTCGAAGAAGCGCAGGAAGGCGGCGCGGGAGCGGAACTGGAGCCGGGTGCCCGCGTCGCCGTAGATCTTGATGATCTTGTCCATCGCCGCGGGGCTGAAGTCCGGTGTCGCATGGCTCATCGCGAGGGTGCTGCCGCTGGGGAGCGCGGCCTTGAGGGTCTCGACGATGGCGTGGGCGCGGTCCTGGCCGTCGTCGGGGACGAAGTGCATCAGGGCGTTGAGGCTGAGCGCGACCGGGCGGGTCAGGTCGAGGGTGTCGAGCAGCTGGGGCGCCGTGAGGATGCCGGCCGGGTCGGTGACGTCGGCCTGGACGTACGCGGTGCGCCCCTCGGGGGTGCTGAGCAGCAGGGCCGCGGCGTGCGCGAGGACGATCGGGTCGTTGTCGGTGTAGACGACCCGGGCGTCGGCGGCGACGCCCTGGGCCACGTCGTGGAGGTTCGGCGGGGTGGGGATGCCGGTGCCGATGTCGAGGAACTGCCGCAGGCCGGAGGCGGCGACGACGCGGGTGGCGCGGTGCATGAACTCGCGGTTGATGCGGGCGGCGACCAGCGCGGCGGGGAAGACGCCCAGCACCTCGCCGGCGGCCATCCGGTCGGCCAGGAAGTTGGTCTTGCCGCCCAGGAAGTAGTCGTAGATCCGGGACGAGTGGGCCCGGTCCAACTGGAGGTCCACCACGGACCCGTGCTCGCTCATCGGCTGCTGCCTCCCCAGTACGGCCGGCGGCTTCCTGCCGCTCCGGCGCGCCTCCCCGGCGCACGGTGACGCCCCCTCGTCGCCCGCGCACTCCCGGCGGCGCGTCAACCGCCGCCGTGCGCCCGGCTGTTGGAGCACTGCCCCGTACGCCCCGGATCATGCCGGGGCGCGCCCGTCAAGGTTCCCGGCGCCCGGCCCGGCCGGCGCACTTCGGTTGGCACGTGCCACGGTCACGCGTAGTCATATGAATACGCAGCGGCAGATTTTTGCCCGCCCGATGCCACAAAAGGGCCCGCTTTCCGGTTCATTGGAGGGTGAGGGCAACCCGTCCTCCCGCGGTCGGCGGCGCTTCGGCGCCCGGCTCGGTGCACGGCGAAACGGAACGAGGACTGCTCGTGAGCGCAGACCGGGACCGACTGCTACCGGCGTGCGCCCCGGCGCATGTCCATACGGCGGAGTTAGCCGCACTCCCCCGCTGTTCGCTCCCGGCCCTCACCCCGGACCCGGCCGACCGGCAGCTGTCGATCACCTTCGAGGCGTTCCTGGCGACGCATGCGCGCAAGTGGCTGACGTACGCCTATCTGCACACCGGCAGCGAGGCTGCGGCGCGCGAGGTGACCCGGTCGGCGTACGGACAGCTGGGCCGGCTGTGGCCGCATGCGCTGCGGCAGGCGTCGGTGGAGGCGTACGCCTGGTCGGTCCTCAAGGAGAGCGTCGTGGAGTGGCTCTACGACCATCACCAGCCCACCGCGCTCACCGAGACCGCCGCGTTCGCCGTCGTGACCCATGCCCTGCTGCGCGAGTGCCAGCAGCAGTTCGCGATGCTGGAGAGCCAGTTGGGGCTGTACGCGGCCATCGCCCGGCTGCCGGAGCGGCAGTGCGATGTGATCGTGCTGCGTCATGTCATCGGGTACAGCGACGCGCAGATCGGCTCCTTGCTCGGTGTCGACGAAGTCACCGTCCGCTCCTACGCAAGCCGAGGCAAGCGCAAGCTCGCTGCCGCGCTCGGTATCGATCAGGGATATTCCAGGGGGAACTGACCATGTCGCACATCCTTCCCACCGGCCGCAGGGAGACCGTCGAGACGCTGCTCAGCGCCGCCGCGGCGGTGTCCGGCATCGACGATCTGCCGGGGTTCGGCGACCTCGACGCCACGGGCGTGCTCGGCGGCCCCGGGGCCCCCGTCCCGGCGGGGGGCGCAGCAGAGGGGCGGTCGGCGGCGGAGCGGGCGGTGCGGGCGGGCCGTGGCGCGCCCAGCCCCTACCCCAGCGCCCGCGACGAGGCCACCCACGAGCTCCAGCTGGCCTGTGCGCTGGTCGTCAATGCCGCGGCGGCTGCGGCGAGCCTGGAACGGCTGGTGGACGAGCACCACATCGACCCCGAGGGCGCACTGGTCTTCGCCTGTCTGCTGCACATCACCGGACGCCATGACGCGGCCCACTTCTGGTGGCACTTCGGCGCCGGGGCCGGCAGCCGGACCGCCGCCTACTGCCTCTACCTCTCCCACCGCCGCAACGGCGAGTACCGCGACGCCGCCTACTGGCGCGAGCAGGCCGCGCACGCGCCCGACGAGGAGCGCCGCTCGGCGGCCGCCTTCGACGACAAGCAGCTGCTGCCGGACGCGGCCCGCCACAATCTGCTCGTCCAGTGGCACAGCGGGCTCGCGCCGACCCTGCCGAGCGCCCTGGAGAATGTGATCAACCGGCTCGTGGTGGACAGCGACGACGAGGACTTCGGCGAGATCCCGCGCCCCTCCCCCACGCTCGTCCGGGACCTCGGCCGGGCCGAGTAGCGGGGCGCCGCACCGGCGGGCCCGGCCGCCCGGCTACCGGTCTCAGCTGTCGCCGGACTCCGCCGCCGGATCCTCCGCCACGGGCGGCCACGCCGGGCGGCTGGCGTCGGGGACCGTGGCCAGCGCATGGCCGACGGTGGGGTAGCAGGAGAAGACGCTCAGGGACTGGGTGCCGACCAGCAGCCGCAGCATCCGTACGCCGAGCGAGGCCAGCAGCAGCCTGCCCTCCAGGCGCCGGCACAGCCATTCCAGGGCGAGCAGGCAGCTCAGCCCGCGCGAGTCGCAGAAGCGCAGCGCGGTCAGGTCGAGCACCAGGAAGCGGTGGCCGGCCGACACCACGGACCGTGCCTCGGCGAGGAACGCCTGCTCGGTACGGAGGTCCAGGTCCCCGCTGACGCGCAGGACCGCGCACTCCTCCGCCTGCACGATCGCAGTGACCGCCAACGACCGCATCTCCGAGCTCATGCCGTCCAGACTAAGCGCCGCCGTCTCCGGCACCACCGCTGCGGTCCGCCGGCGCACAACCGACCGCCCCGGGCAACCGGGCCCACAGGGGGCGCACGGGCCCGCTGCCAGGGCAGTACGGGCACCCGTTCGTGCATGTGGCCAAGGTGACAGCGCTCCGGAGCGGACAGAAACGGTCACGTTTTCCGCCGTCGCGGGCAGCCATCCGCACCGTTGCGGTTGCTATAAACCTGATACGGGCGGAAACGGGCAGTCCCGTGACCGAACGGAAACCGAAAACCGTAAGAATTCGGGCAGGAGTGAGCCATGAGGGCCGAGGAACGCCAGCACCGCATCCTCGCGCTCGCCCGGCGGTCCGGCCGGGTCGAGGTCGCCGATGCCGCGGTGGAGTTCGGGGTCGCCCGCGAGACCGTGCGGCGCGATCTGAGCGAGCTGGAGCGCCGGGGGCTGATCCGGCGGACGCACGGCGCGGCGTATCCGGTCGAGAGCGCCGGGTTCGAGACCACGCTGGCCCGGCGGGAGACCCAGCAGGTGGAGGAGAAACGCCGGATCGCGGCGGCCGCCGCGTCGCTGGTGGGAGAGGCCGAGACGGTGTTCGTCGACGAGGGCTACACCCCCGAGCTGGTCGCCACGCTGCTGCCCGCCGACCGTCCGCTGACCGTGCTCACCGCGTCGCTGCGCACCGCGTCGCTCGTCGCGGCGTCCGAGTCCACCACCGTCCTGCTGGCCGGCGGGCGGGTGCGCTCGGGGACCCAGGCGACGGTCGGGTCCTGGGCCCGGGACATGCTCGCCCGCTTCGTGATCGACCTGGCGTTCCTGGGGGCGAACGGCATCTCCCGGGAGCACGGCCTGACCACCCCGGATCCGGCGGTCGCGGAGGTGAAGGAGCAGGCCGTCCGCTCCTCGCGGCGGCGGGTGCTGGTCGGGGTGCACAGCAAGTTCGGCGCCAGCAGCTTCTGCCGGTTCGCCGAGGTGCGTGACTTCGACGTGATCGTCACCGACGCGGGCCTGTCCGCGCCGGAGGCACACCGCTACTCACTCCTGGGGCCGCAGGTGCTCCGGGTCTGACCGGGGCGGGGCCGCCCGGACGACCGGCCCCGCAGCCCGGCACCCCCCATACCCCACACCGACCGCCGACGGTCGCCCCCGAGCGCCGGACGGCTCCCCGGCGTACCCGCACACCGGTGTCGTACGCCCCCCAACCGCCGCTGGAACGGCACCGCCGGCCCCCCGTCCCCGTCCGACGTCCCCCTCCCCCGACCCCCGTCCCCGCATCCCCGTCCCCCGAAAGGTACGAGCCGTGAGAGCAAGATCCCCCGGACCAGGCCGCGGCGGCCGCTCCCTAGGGCTGACCGCCCTCGCCGCCGCCCTGGCACTGACCACCGCCGGCTGCTACCGCGGCGCCGGCGAGGCGGGCAACGACAGCCGTCACACCATCAACGTCCTGATGGTCAACAACCCGCAGATGGTGGATCTGCAGCGGCTCACCGCCGAGCACTTCACCAAGGAGACCGGCATCAAGGTCCACTTCACCGTGCTGCCGGAGGACGACCTGCGCGACAAGATGAGCCAGGACTTCTCCAGCCAGGCCGGGCAGTACGACGTGGCCAGCGTCAGCAACTACGAGACGCCCATCTACGCCCGCAACGGCTGGCTCTCCCCCCTCGGCGAACGGGCCGCCGGGGACCGCACCTTCGACCAGGGCGACATCCTGCCGCCGGTCCGCTCCTCCCTCACCGCCGCCGACGGCAAGGTCTACGCGGAGCCGTTCTACGGCGAGTCGTCCTTCCTGATGTACCGCAAGGACCTCCTCAAGGCCGCCGGGCTGAAAATGCCCGCCCGGCCCACCTGGCACCAGGTCGCCGCGCTCGCCGCCGAGCTGGACGGCTCCCGCAAGGGCCTCAAGGGCATCTGCCTGCGCGGCCAGCCCGGCTGGGGCCAGCTGGCGGCCCCGCTGACCACCGTCGTCAACACCTTCGGCGGCACCTGGTTCGACAAGGACTGGCGACCGCAGGTCGACAGCCCCGCGTTCACCGAGGCCACCCGGTTCTACGTCGATCTGGTGCGCCGGCACGGCCAGGCGGGCGCCCCGCAGGCCGGCTACACCGAGTGCCTCAACGACATGCAGCAGGGCAAGGTCGCCATGTGGTACGACGCGACGGCCGGCGCCGGGTCGCTGGAGAGCGGCGACTCCAAGGTCGCCGGCAAGGTCGGCTACGCGCCGGCGCCGGTGGAGCGGACCCGTGAGGCGGGCTGGCTGTTCACCTGGGCCTGGGGCGTGCAGAAGGCCAGTACGCACCAGGACGCGGCCTGGCGGTTCGTGCGCTGGGCCTCGGGCAAAGGCTACGAGCGGCTGGTGGGCCGCGAGCTGGGCTGGTCGAGGGTGCCGGGCGGCAAGCGGGCCTCCCTCTACCGCAACCCGGAGTACACCAAGGAGGCCGGGGCGTTCGCCGGCCCGACCGAGCGGGCGATCAGCTCGGCGCGGCCCGGCGACCCCGGCGTCCAGCCGCGCCCGGCCCCCGGGATCCAGTTCGTCGGCATCCCCGAGTTCGCCGACCTGGGGACCAAGGTCTCGACCGAGATCAGCGCGGCCATCGCCGGCAAGCAGAGCGTGCCGGAGGCCCTGAAGAAGAGCCGGCGACTGGCGCAGGAGGTGTCCGATGCCTACGCGCACCACTGAGCCGGCCCCCGCGGCCGTCGCGCCCGCCACCCGCGGTCCGAGCGCCCGCGCCCAGCGCACCGAGCGGGCGAAGAACTGGGCCCGCCGCGCGCCCCTCCTCCCCGCGCTGGTCTTCCTCGTCGTCGTCACCCAACTCCCGTTCGTGGCCACCGTGGTGATCTCCTTCACCCGCTGGAACGCGCTGGCCCCCGACAACCGCGGCTTCGCCGCCCTCGACAACTACCGCGCCGTGTTCACCGACCCGGCGATGCGGGCCTCGGTGGGCACGACGGTCCTGCTGACCGTGACCGTGGTGCTGGTCAGCCTGCTGCTCGGGCTCGGTCTGGCACTGCTGCTCGACCGCGGCTTCCGCGGGCGGGGCATCGTCCGCACCCTGCTCATCACGCCGTTCCTGATCGTGCCGGTCGCCTCCGCGCTGCTGTGGAAGCATGCGCTGTACAACGCCTCGTACGGGCTGCTCAACGGCTCGCTGACCTGGATATGGCGGCTGTTCGGCAGCGAGCATCCGCCGCAGCCGGACTGGATGACCGACTCGCCGCTGGCCGCGGTGGAGATGTCGCTGATCTGGCAGTGGACACCGTTCATGATGCTGATCCTGCTGGCCGGGCTGCAGAGCCGGGCGTCGGACGCCGTCGAGGCGGCCCGGATGGACGGCGCCTCCGCCTTCGACATCTTCCGCTACCTCACCCTGCCGCATCTGCGTCGCTACCTCGAACTGGCCGCGCTGCTGGGCACGGTGTACGTGGTGCAGAACTTCGACGCGGTGTTCACCATCACCTCCGGCGGCCTGGGCACCGCCAACCTTCCGTACACCATCTACCAGACCGTCTACCAGTCCCACGACTACGGACGGGCATCCGCGCAGGGCGTGGTCGTGGTGCTGTGCTCGCTGCTGGTGGCGACCTTCGCACTGCGCACCGTGTCGTCCCTGCTGCGCGAGGAGGTCACGTCATGACCACCCTGTCCACGGTCCGCGGCCGCGCCGGGTCGCCCGCCGCGCGGCGCCGGCGGCGCACCGGCAGCCTGCTGGGCCTGGCGGCCTGGCTGTGCGGCATCGCCTTCTTCCTGCCCGTCGCCTGGATGGTGCTGACGTCCTTCCACAGCGAGACGGACGCGGCGACCAACCCGCCGAGCGTCGGCGCCGGGCTCAGCCTGCACGGCTACCGCGAGTTCTTCGGGGCGACGGGCAGCGGCGTCAGTCCCTGGCCCCCGCTGATCAACTCGCTGACCGCCTCCGTCGTCTCCACCCTGCTGGTGCTGCTGCTGGCGGTGCCCGCCGCCTACGCGCTGGCCATCAAACCGGTACGCAAATGGAGCGACGTCCTCTTCTTCTTCCTGTCGACGAAGATGCTGCCGCTGGTGGCCGGGCTGCTGCCGGTCTACCTCGTCGCGCAGAACACCGGGATGCTCGACAGCATCTGGCTGCTGGTCATCCTCTACACCTCGATGAACCTGCCGATCGCGGTGTGGATGATGCGCTCGTTCCTCGCCGAGGTCCCGGTGGAGATGCTGGAGGCCGCCTCCATCGACGGCGCGGGGCTGGCCACCACCCTGACCCGGATCGTCGCGCCGGTCGCGATGCCGGGGATCGCGGCGACGGCCCTGATCTCCTTCATCTTCAGCTGGAACGAGCTGCTGTTCGCGCGGGTCCTGACCGGTGTCGTGGCCGGTACCTCGCCGGTGTTCCTGACCGGACTCGTGACCAGCCAGGGCCTGTTCCTGGCCAAGGTGTGCGCCGCCGCCACCGTCATCTCCCTCCCGGTGCTGATCGCCGGGTTCGCCGCCCAGGACAAACTGGTCCAGGGCCTGTCGCTTGGAGCCGTGAAATGAAAGCCGCAGTGATCAGCGCACCGGGCAAGGTCGAGGTCGGCACCGTCGCGGACCCGACGCCCGGTCCCCGCGAGGTCGTGGTGTCCGTCGCCGCCTGCGGGCTGTGCGGGACCGATCTGCACATCCTCCAGGGGGAGTTCGCCCCCACGCTGCCCGTCGTGCCGGGCCATGAGTTCGCCGGCACCGTCGTGGCGACCGGCGGCGCGGTCACCGAACTCGCCGAGGGCGACCGGGTGGCCGTCGACCCCTCCCTCTACTGCCACGAGTGCCACTACTGCCGCATCGGCCGCAACAACCTCTGTGAGCGATGGGCCGCCATCGGGGTGACCACGGCGGGCGGTGCCGCCGAGTTCGCCGTCGCCCCGGTCGCCAACTGCGTCAAGCTGCCCGACCACGTCCGGACCGAGGACGCCGCCCTCATCGAGCCGCTCTCCTGCGCCGTCCGCGGCTACGACATCCTGCGCTCCCAGCAACTGGGCACCCACGTCCTCATCTACGGCTCGGGCACGATGGGCCTGATGATGCTCGAACTCGCCAAGCGCACCGGCGCGGCCGGCGTCGATGTCGTCGACATCAACCCCGCCCGGCTCGCCACCGCCCGCACCCTGGGCTGCAGCAACGCGGCCGGATCCGCCGACGAGCTGGACCGCCCGCGCGGCTGGGACGTGGTCATCGACGCCACCGGCAACGAACGTGCCATCCAGGACGCCCTGGGCCGGGTCGGCAAGGGCGGCACCTTCCTCCAGTTCGGCGTCGCCGACTACGCAGCGCGCGCCACCATCGAGCCCTACCGGATCTACAACCAGGAGATCACCATCACCGGCTCGATGGCCGTGCTGCACAGCTACGAACGGGCCGCCGAGCTGTTCGCGGCCGGTGCCCTGGACCCGGAGGTCTTCATCAGCGACCGCCTGCCGCTGGACCGCTATGCCGAGGCGCTGTCCCGCTTCCGGGCGGGCGAGGGGAGGAAGATCCAGGTACGGCCGTGAGCCGGCGCCCGGTGAGCGCCGGGCCGCCGGGCCGGCGCGCGGGGGCGAGTTCACCGTGCAGGAGCGCCGTGCCCAGCGGCGTGAGGGCGTGGATGACCGAGCCTCCGTCGCGCCGGCTGCGCGCGAGGTTGGCCTCGCGCAGGGCGCTCACGTGCTCGCTGGCCGACGGCGCGGAGACCCGTAAGCGGCGGGCCAGTTCACCGGTGGTGGTGGGGGCGTCGAGCGCGGCGAGGATCCGGGCCCGGGTGCGGCCGAGGAGGGCGGACAGCGCCTGCGGATGACAGCTGCGGGTGGCGGCGGGCGCCCAGTCCGTGGGGTGCTGGACGGGATAGACGAGGACCGGCGGGAGCCCGGGGTCGGCCAGGGCGATGGGTCTGCGCCAGCAGAAGTGGGAGGGGATCAGCCGCAGTCCGCGTCCGCCCAGGCGCAGATCGCGCTCCCGTGGGTAGTCGACGTGCAGCACCGGCGGCTCCCAGCGGAGCGCGGGCCGGAAGGTGTGGAACATGGCGTCGACGCCGCCGCGGCAGAGCATGCGGGTACGGCCGCTGCGGTCGCAGTCGACCGTGGCGGCCGCCCCCGTCCAGTCGGGGGCGACCACCGCGCGGTACACCTCCTGGAAGGCGTCGGCCAGCGCGTCGAGCGGCTCGCGGCTTCCCCCGGCCAGCGCGCCGGTCCAGCGCGGGAGCCGGGCCGGCAGCGCCGCCCGGGCGGATTCCGCGGTCAGCCGCACCCGGGGGGTGTCTCGCAGCGCCTCCAGGCCCGCGGCCAGCCCGTCGCGGGACGCGTCGGGAGTGAGGAAGTCCGGGAAGTAGCGCGCGTCGGCCGGGGCCAGGACGCTGATCAGCCGGGCGGCGCGGGTCAGGCCCCGCTCGTCGAGTTCACGGCGCGCCCGGGCCCGCCAGGCGCCGTACACCGGCGCCCCGTGTCCCGGCGGCACCAGATGGTGCATGGCCAGCACCGTTTCCCACAGTGGGTCGGGCTCGGCGGCGATCTGTACCCGCGCGACATCCCGGTCGTCGAAGTGAATGCGCAACATGCGGCCCCCGCGGCATGCTCATGACCCCGTCGCCGGGGCCCCCCGTTCGGGGCCGGTCACCCGGCCCCGCGGCAAGCCTGCCCGGCGTCAAGGGAGGTGTCCAGGGCGACTTGTGGCCTTCGGTGTGCGCCGGTGGTGGAGGCGGGGAGCGCGGGGCGCCCGGGTTCAGGACCGGCTCGCGAGCGCCTGCGCCAGCCGCTCCAGGAACACCCGCTGGCCCACGACCAGCCGCTCGTGGGCCTGTTGCGGGGTGCACCAGGCGACCCGGTCGATCTCGGGGAAGGTGCCGGTCGTCCCGGAACCGCGCGGCCACTCCATCTCGAAGGTCCCCGGCACGATCATCTCCGGGTCGAGGTCGCTCTCGACGGCCCACACCGTCACCACCTTGCCGCTCGGCTGGCGGGCCTCGCCCAGGGCGACGCACGGCCCGTCGGGGGGCGGCATCCCCAGCTCCTCGGCGAACTCCCGCCGGGCCGCGTCCCACGCCTCCTCCGGCGGTACGTACTCCCCCTTGGGCACCGACCACGCCGCGGCCTCCCGCCGTTCCCACAGCGGCCCGCCCATGTGCGCCAGCAGCACCTCGACGCCGTCCGCCGTGCGCCGGTAGAGCAGCAGCCCGGCACTGCGCTTCCCCGCCACGGCGGCTACGCCGCCCCGCCGTCGTGCGCGCCGAGCACCGTCTCGACGGTGTCCGCCTGGGCCGCCGTCTTGTCCTCCCGGTAGCGCACCACCCGCGCGAAGCGCAGGGTCACGCCCGCCGGGTAGCGCGTGGACGTCTGCAGGCCGTCGTAGGCGATCTCGACGACGAGTTCCGGACGCACCGTCACGACATGGCCGTCGTCCGCCACGGCGAGCTCCCGCAGCCGCTCGGTCTGCCAGCCGAGGGTGGCGTCGGTGAGCCCCTTGAAGGTCTTGCCCAGCATGACGAACCCGCCGTCCGGGCCACGCGCCCCGAGGTGGAGGTTGGAGAGCTTCCCGGTGCGCCGGCCGTGGCCCCACTCCGCCGCGAGCACCACCAGGTCCAGGGTGTGCACGGGCTTCACCTTCAGCCAGGCGGCGCCCCGGCGGCCGGCGCTGTAGGGGGCGTCCAACGCCTTGACGACGACGCCCTCGTGACCGCGGCGCAGGGTCCGGGACCAGAAGTCCTCCGCGGCCGCGCGGGCCGTGGCGTCGGACGGGTCCGCGACGACCTGGCGGCGCACCCGCAGGTGCTCGGGCACCAGCCGGGCCAGCTCCGTGTGCCGCTGCTCGCCCGGCAGTTCCAGCAGGTCGCGGCCGTCGACCGACAGGACGTCGAAGAAGACCGGGGAGAGCGGCAGGGCGGCCCGCGCCGCGACGACGTCCACCCGCGAGCCGAACCGCCCCGCGACCCGCTGGAACGGCACCGGGCGGCCCTCCCCGTCCAGGGCGATCACCTCGCCGTCGAGGATGAAGCGGTCGGCCGGCAGCTCCCGGGCGACGGCGGTGACCTCGGGGAGCCGGTCGGTGACCTCGTCCAGGGTGCGGGTGTGGATCCGGACGTCCGGCCCGTCCCGGTGCACCTGGACGCGGATGCCGTCGAGCTTCTCCTCGACCGCGCAGGCGCCGAGCCGGTCCACCGCCTCGGCCACCGTCTTGGCGCTGTGCGCCAGCATCGGCCCCACGGGCCGCCCGACGGTGAGCCGGAACGCCGCGAGCGCCGGCGGCCCCTCGGCGAGCAGCGCCCGGGCGACGTCCGGCAGGGACCCCGCCAGCATCACGGCCCGGCGGACGTCGGCCGCGGGCACCTCGGTGGCGGCGGCGAGCCCTTCGACCGCGATGGCGTCCAGCGCGCCCTGCCGCACCTCGCCGGTGAGCAGGCCGACCAGGAACCGCTGTTCCTCCCGCGTCGCCGCGGCCAGCAGCTCCCGGACCAGCCGGCGCCGCTCCCCCTGCGCCCCGGCGCCCGAGACGCCCGCCAGCCCGGTCAGCGCCGCGTCGACGTCCCGTACGGTCAGCGTGGCGTGCTCCGCGGCCGCGACCGGCTCGCGCAGCACGCTCCAGCCGATCCCGATCCGCCCCTGGGGCAGCCGCCCGGCCAGGTACGGGATGACCACCGGGACGTCCTCCGGGGCGGCGGCCCGGAACAGCCCGGCCAGCAGCGCGATCTTCCGCGAACGCGCCGAGGTCGCGGCGACGTCCCCGGAGACCTGTGCGAGAGCGGCCAGCAGCATAGGGCCATGGTGCCCCCGCGGCGCCGTCGGCGCTTCCCCGGCGGCGGGGGCCGCGGGGGGGGGTGCGGGGGGGTGCGGGCCGCGGCCCGGCGCGGCGAGGTGGCGCGGGTCGTCCCGGCCCGGGTCAGGGGGCGAGGTACGAGTGGAAGAGGTTGTCCGGGTCCCACTGCGCCTTGATTTCCTGGAGGCGGTCCCAGGCGGCGGGGGTGTACGAGCGGCGGGCCCGTGCGGCGTCGGCCTCCAGGTCGGTCTCCGCGATGTAGTGGAAACCGTCGCCCCGCGGGTTCACGCCGGCCATGGTCTCGCGCAGCCAGCGCTGCTGGAGCTCGTCCTCGGCCGGGTCCTCCCAGACCGCGTAGCAGACGAGGTAGGACTCGCCGAGCGGGGAGAAGGCCATGTTCCGCAGCAGGGCGGGGCGCTCGGAGACCGGCTGCACGGGCGCGAGCACCAGGGACTTGGCGGACGGGGCGCGGGCCACCGCGTCGGCGATACCGGTCAGCTGGGTGGCGGGGTCCTCCGGTGACCACAGGGTGTCCGCCGCATACCGGTGATCCGGCGGCCAGGCGGCCGCCGCGCCCTCGTGCAGGGCGGCGAACGTGGTCGGTGCGGCCTCCTGCCGGTCGACGGCGAGCTCGCCGAAGGGGCAGTCGGCGAACGGCCGCAGCGCCTGCAGGGCTTCGCTGCGGCTGGTGGCGAACGCCGTCGCGGCGACCGTGATCCGGGGGCCTGCCGGGGCCGTGGCGGTGGGCGGTCCGGACGGCACGAGGAGGAAGGACGTCTCGACGTACGGGGGGAGTCCGAGAGCGGTCCGGGTCGCCCACCGCGTCACCCGGGCGACCTCGGCCAACGGGAAGGTCAGGGACGTCGTCATGATCGAGGCGGGGTGGGGGTGCAGGGCGAGGCGGAAGCGGGTGACGATGGCGCAGAAGCCCGGTCCGGCGCCCCGCGCGGCCCAGAAGAGGTCGGGATTCTCGGTTTCGCTGCAGGTGACCGTCCGGCCGTCGGCGGTGACGGCCCGGATCTCGCGGACGTCGGCGCAGGACGCCCCCCAGGCACGGGAGTTCCAGCCCAGGCCGCCGCTGAGCAGAAACCCGCCGACCGCCACGGTGGGGCAGTGGCCCACCGGGAAGGCCAGATCCTGCGGGGTCAGGGCGGCGACCAGTTCCCGGCCGGTGGCGGCGGGCTGCACCGTGGCCGTCGCCGGGGTGTCGCCGGTCGCGGGCGCGGGGCGGCACTCCCGGAGCGCGGAGAGGTCGAGCAGCAGCCCGTGGTCGCGCAGCGGCGAGCCGGACCAGTTGTGCCCGCCGGAGTACGTCGAGATGCGCAGTCCCTTGGCGCGGGCGTGGCCGACGGCGTGGGCGACGTCCGCTTCCGTGGCGGCGCGCACGATGACGTCGGGGAACCGGCGGGGCCGCCGCTCGTTCCACACCGCGGCGGTCCGGGCCCGCTCGTATCCGGCATCGCCGCGCCGGATCAGCGTGCCGCCCGGGTCCGCCGCCGGACTCGGTCCCGCTGGGCCCATGGCGCCCTCCTCACCAGATCTGGTGGGTGATCAGGCCGAAGACACCGATGCACACCAGGTAGCCGAGCACCACCAGCGCGAAGCCCAAAACCTGCGCCCGGCGGTTTCCGGCGACCCTGGAGGGCACCAGCCAGAAGGCGAACACCCGGTTCACGAGCGGCATCAGCAGCCAGGTCAGCGCACTGACGCTCAGGACGTTGGAGAGGAACAGGCCGATGTACTCGCGGACGGTGAGCTTCTCCAGCCCCACGCCCACGGTGAGGTTGAGCACCATCACCGTCGGATAGAGCGCCAGGACGACGGACATCGCCTGTTTCCAGTTGGGCGGCGCATTGCTCTTGCCGCCGTCGAACCGGAACCAGCCGCTGAACGCCGAACCGACCTTGCGCACGTCGTAGGAGGTGAAGTACTTGCTCCCCTCCTTCAGCAGTTTCGCCCGCACCTCGGAGGCGAGCCACGCGTCGAGGTGCTCACGGGAGTCGAAGCGGAAGACGACGACCCAGTGCTCCTGCACGCCCTCCACCGGCTTGAACAGTTCGGACCCCATGAAGCCCGGCGCCTTCTCCTGCGCCTTGAGGGTCTTCTCCTGCCAGGTGAGGAACCCCTGCTCCGATCCCGGCTTCACCTCGTGGGAGATGACCGCGGTGACGACGTCGGGAGCCGGCTGCGCGGGGGTGCCGCCGTGGAGCACCTCCGCCGTCGGAGGGCCCTCGAAAAGCCCGCGCGCTTCGTCGAGCAATGCCTGCCGGCGGCCGGATTCCAGCCAGGCGGTCAGCCGGTCCATACCGGAAAAGCGGAATACGGCGACCCATTCGTTTTCTTCGCCGGGGCCGGGCGGGAACACCTCGGCGCCCACGAAACCCTCGAATTCGCGGGCGGCCTGATTTGTCCTGTCCTGCCAGCGCTGATACTCGTCGGTCCGGCCTTCGCGCACCTTCTGCGAGGTCACAACGGTGGCGTTGTCTGCCGCGGAACCACGGCTTGCACGGGCACTCACCTTGAGTAGCCTAGTACATAAGAGATTTACCCGGCAAATGGGGCATTTGCCAATCCGCTCCGCAGAGGAATCGATGCCGATCGGAGACTCCGAATGGAACACAAAGAACTTCTCGCAGAGGCTGTACGGCTCGCCACGGAATCCGTGGAGAACGGCTGGGGCGGCCCGTTCGGCGCGGTGCTCACGCGGGACGGGAACATCGTCGCCCGCGGGCAGAACCGCGTGCTGCTGACCGGCGACCCCACCGCGCACGCCGAGATGGAGACGATCCGGAAGGCCATCCAGACCCTCAACCCCGAGGCTCCGAGCATCGCCGTGGAGCACCAGAACGAGAGCACGCTGGAGTACGTCCCGCGGCCGCCCGGGTCACCCGACCCGGTCCCGGAGCGGGCCCGTATGCTCCAGGGCACTTCGATCTACATCAGCGGTGCGCCCTGCCCCATGTGCATGAGCGCCATCTACTGGTCGCGGATCGACGCCGTCTACTACAGCTGCGACCTCGAGGACACAGCGAAGATCGGCTTCGACGACACGTTCCAGTACGAGGACTTCAAGAAGCCGCTCGACCAGCGCCGGATCAAGATCGAGCAGATCTACCCCGAGATGGGCGCCGAGTCGTACGCGACCTGGATGAACCGGCCGGACAAGCACCCGTACTGACGGAGGGTCACCGGCCGGCGCCGCGGAGGCGGAACAAGGCACGGCCCAGGGCGGCCGCCCGGCGCACCGGGCGGCCGCCCCTTGGGGGCTCGGCCCGTGTCACGTCCGGCCCGCCCGCACGCGTGCCCTCAGGGCGCGCGGCGGGCCGGCCGGCTCACTCGTACATCACGTACTCCGGCTGCGGCCGCAGGGCCAGCACCTCCTTCGGCGTCATCAGGCGGCTGCCCTTGGCGTCCTCCTCGTAGAACAGCTTGAACCCGGTGTGGACGCCGTCGGGCAGGTCCTTGACCAGTCGCCCCCAGGTCCCGCGCTTCAGACCCGGCGAGCCGATGCCGTCGGCGCTCTTGATGAGCGCCACACCGGGCTGCGGCCGCAGGGCGGACTGGTCGCCCACGACGGACGTGGCGACCTGATGGAAGACCAGCGGCTTCTCCGGCAGATCGTGCGCCCGCACCAGCCCGGACAGGTAGCGCGCCACCTTGGTCAGCTCACGGCCGTCGGTGTGCCCGTAGGTGTCTCCGGGCACCTGGCCGGAGCCCATCTCCCATTCCGGGTCGAGCGCGATCCCCACGTCGGGGTGCACGAGCCAGTCGCGCAGCGCCTCGACCTCGTCGAGCACCGATGCGCGGCCCGGCTGGATGTTCAGCAACAGCAGCGCACGCCGGTCGCGGGCCAGGCGGTGGAAGCGGCGGATGGTGGCGGGGGCCGTCCGGGAGCGGTAGGTGCCGTCCGGACCGGCCGAGGCGTTGGCGACCGTCGCCAGGAGTTCGAGCACGGGCAGGGGTTCACGGCCCGCGGCGTACGAGTGCGCCACCTTCTCCGCCTCGGCGGCCCGCTTCTCCGGGTCACCGGTCCCCAGCCTGCCGAGCGCCGCCGCCCCCGGCAGGCCGCAGAACCCGACCAGTCGGTAGTGCGGGAACAACTCCCGCCCGCCACGCGGCAGTTCGGTGCGGCGCCGCTTCGACGGGCGGGCCGAGTGGGGTGCGGTCGCCGCGCCGGAGGGGCTCGGGGAGCCGGACCCGGCGGAGGAGGAAGGCGAGGAACCGCCGGGCGGTGAGGCCTTGGGGGCGGAGTCGTCCGCGCGGGAGGCGGTCCCTCCGCACGCCGTGAGCAGCCCCAGTCCCGCCGCTGCCGCGGCCGCGAGCAGATGACGCCGGCTCCCGTCCGGCGCGGGAGCGGGAGAGGGCGCCGCGGCGCGCCGGCCGGCCGCCCCTGCCCTGCGTATCCCGGCATCCAGTCGCCCTGACACCTCGTCCGCCACACTGCCTCCGTCCCCCGGCGTCCGGTCGATCACCGGGCACCGGCTGTCGTTCGGACCGGTCCTGTCCGTGCAGTGCGCTTCTCCAGACCACTCGCGACAAAACCCGTAGGGGAAATGATCAAGCCAAGTCGGGCTGGGGCTTCCGTGCCGTTCAGGTGCCGTTCGCCGGGGCGGCTTCCGGGGTGGGCGTCGTTGCCGGCGTCCGGGCCGGCTTCCGGGGTGGGCGTGCTGGCGTCCGGGCCGACCTCCGGGCCGGGCGCCCTTGCTGCCCTACGGCGGCCCGTACGGCGCGGCGGCCGCCCGGACCGATGCCCCGTGCCTGCCGGACGAGGCCCCTGCGGGCCCGGCCGCGTAGCGTGAAGGCGTGATCAGGCCCCGCCGTCCCGAACCCCTCGGCCGCTCCCCCGGCAGCGTCCGCCACCTCGCCCCCGCCGACCGCCTCTGGTACGCGGCATACGGCTCCAACATGCATCTCGACCGGCTGACCTGCTATCTGGCCGGCGGGCGGCCCGCCGGCGGGCTGCGCACCCACCCCGGCTGCCGGGACCCCCGCGGCCCCGCGCGCACGGCACCGATGCTGCTGCCCGGTCAGCTGTACTTCGCCACCGAATCGCAGGTGTGGACCGGCGGCAGCGCCTTCTACGACCCCGGTCCCGGCCTCCCGCCCGCCGACGGCGCGGCCGGCCCGCGGTCCGGCGGCGGCGAACTGCCCGCCCGGGGCTATCTGCTGACGCTCGCCCAGTTCTCCGACATCGCCGCTCAGGAGATGCACCGGGAGCCCGGCACGGACCTCGACCTGACGGAGGCCCTCACCCGCGGCCGGGCGCGGACCGGACCCGGCAGGTACGAGACCCTGGTGTGCGCCGGGCTGCTGGACGGCCACCCGGTGCTGACCCTCACGGCCCCCTGGAGCAGCCGGGAAATCGCCGTGCACCCGCCCTCGGCGGCCTACCTCCGGCACATCGCGGCCGGCATCGTCGCCTCCCACGGCTGGAGCCCGCGCCGGGCCGCCGCGTACCTGGCCGGCTGCCCGGGGGCCGAGGGGCACTGGACGGCCGAGGAGATCGCGGCGCTGCTCGACGACTCGTCGTGACCGGCGGCCGCCCTCCCGGCCGGCCGTCCGCGCGTATCGGCCCCCGCCGCCCGTGTTCCGGGCACACTGGAGCCCTCCGGCGCCGTCCGGTGCACTCCGGCGCCGTCCCGTGCCCCGCGGCGCCCCGTCCGGTCGGCGGACGCCGCCCCCGAGGACTGCAGCGAGGACCGTGATGAGAAAGATCGTCTTGTCCATGTCGGTGTCCCTGGACGGTTTCATCGAGGGACCGGAACGCCAGATCGACTGGCACCAGGTCGACGACGAGCTGCACCAGCACCTCAACGACCAGCTCAAGACGATGGGCGCCTTCCTGAGCGGCCGGGTCACCCACGAACTCATGGCGGGGTTCTGGCCGACCGCGGACGCCGACCCCTCCCTCAGCGGGCCGATGGCCGAGTTCGCCGGGATCTGGCGGGAGATGCCCAAGGTCGTTTTCTCCCGGAGCCTGGAACGGGGCGACTGGAACACCCGCATCATGCGCGATGTCGTCCCCGAGGAGATCATGGCGCTCAAGGCAGAGCCGGGCGGAGATCTGGCGCTCGGCGGCGCCGGTCTCGCCGCCGCCTTCATGGCGCACGATCTGATCGACGAGTACCGCGTCTACGTCCACCCGGTCCTCATCGGCCGGGGCAAACCCCTGTTCCCGAACACCGACGCCAGGACCCCGCTGCGGCTCGCCGGGACCCGGTCCTTCGGCAACGGCGTCGTCCTGCTCCACTACCGGCGCGCCGAGGACACCGCAACGCGCTGACGGCCGCGTCCACGGCCTCTGGGGGACGCGCCGGCCGCCCTCGGTCGTACCGGTCCACGGACACGGGGCCGTCCGCGCGTACCGCCACCGGGCAGGGCGGTTCTCCGGTCGGCGCCGCGTCTCACCCGCCGTCTCCGGGCAGGCCGCGCCCGCCCGGTCACCCCGGACCGAGCAGACCGGGCAGATCGGCGAAGGAGTCGAGCACATGATCCGGTGTGCCGTCGGCCGCCCGGTGGGTCTCCGGCAGGTATTTGCCGGTCCTGACGAGCACACCGGTGATCCCGCAGCGCTGGGCCGCCAGCACATCGGACTCGATGTCGTCGCCCACCATCAGCGCTTCCCCGGCCGGTACACCGAGGTGTGCCAGGGCGGTGGCGAAGAACTCCGCCGCGGGTTTGCCGGTGACCGTCGCCTCGACGCCGGCGGCGCGTTCCAGCCCCGGCAGGAAGGCCCCGGTGTCCAGTTCGAGCCCGTCCGCCGTGCGCCAGTACAGGTTGCGGTGCATGGCGACCAGCCGGGCACCGCGCTGCAGATCCCGGAAGGCGCTGTTGAGCGCCGGGTAGCCGAAGGCCTCGCCCGCGCCGCCGAGGACGACCACCTCGGGCCCGTCCCTGCCCGCGTCGTCCGCCCCCGCCCCCGCCCCCACGAGCGTCACACCGGCCAGATCCTCGCCGACCTCACCGCTGTTGATCAGCCGGCAGCGTGCCTGCGGATGGTGTTCGCGCAGGTAGGCGGCGGTGACGGCGGGCGCGGTCAGAATGTCGTCGACCCCGACGGGAAATCCCTCCCCGGCCAGCCGCCCGGCGACCGCGGCGCGGGTCCGCGAGGTGGTGTTGGTGACCAGCACCAGCGGGAGCCCCGCGGCACGCAGCCGTTCCATGGCCGCCACCGTGCCGGGCAGCGCCTTCCAGGAGACGGTGAGCACGCCGTCGATATCGATCAGGACCGCTCCGATTCCCTTCATACGCCGACGGTAACCACCGCCGTCCACGGGCGGGCCGGCGTCCTGGCACCGCGGCGGCCCGACTTGCGAAGCCCCCGGGGATGGGGTTACTTCGAAGTGAGGTGTGGACGCGGCAAATCGTCTCCCCTGGCTAGGGGGTGCACACTGTGCTGTTCACCGACCGCGCGGACGCGGGGCACCGCCTCGCCGAATCGCTGCGACACCTGCAGGCGGAAGAGCCCGTTGTGCTGGGCCTGCCGCGCGGCGGGGTCCCGGTGGCCTTCGAAGTGGCCCGGGCCCTGGGGGCGCAGCTCGATGTGATCGTGGTCCGCAAGCTGGGGGTTCCCTACCAGCGCGAGCTGGGTTTCGGCGCCATCGGCGAAGGCGGCGTACGGGTGATCAGCGACGACATCGTGCGCCGTGGCCGGCTCGACGAGGCGGACCTGGCATCCGTCGAGCACGCCGAGGCGGCCGAGCTCACCCGGCAGGCGGAGCGCTTCCGCGCCGGGCGGCCACGGCTCGATCTCGCCGGCCGGACGGCCATCGTCGTGGACGACGGGATCGCGACGGGCGCCACCGCGGCGGCCGCCTGCGAGGTGGTCCGGGCGCACGGCGCGGCCCGGGTGGTGCTCGCGGTGCCCGTGGCGCCGCCGGACGCGGCCGAGCGGCTGCGCGGCGCGGCCGATGAATTCGTCTGCCTCTCCACCCCGTTCGCCTTCTCCGCCGTCGGCGAGTGGTACCGGGACTTCTCCCAGACCCCGGACGACGAGGTCGTCGCGCTGCTGGCACGGGCCTCGGCCGGCCCCGACCCGTCCGCCGGCTCCGAAGGGGCGGATCCCCAGACGGACGTCGCGGAAGAGGTGGCGATCGACGCCGCCGGGTTCCGGCTCACCGGCGACCTCACCGTGCCGGCGGGCGCCGGGGCCGTGGTGATGTTCGCCCATGGCTCGGGCAGCAGCCGGCACAGCCCGCGCAACCGCCTGGTCGCCGCGGCCCTCAACGAGGCGGGCCTGGGCACCCTGCTCTTCGACCTGCTCACACCGGCAGAGGAAGCCAACCGGGCGAACGTCTTCGACATCGAAGCCCTCGCCGGGCGGCTGGCGGACGCCACCGGGTGGCTGCGCGGCCGCTTCACCGGTCCGGTCGGCTACTTCGGCGCCAGCACCGGAGCGGCGGCGGCGCTGCGGGCCGCCGCCGCCCCTGACGCGGACATCGGTGCCGTGGTCTCCCGCGGCGGCCGCCCCGACCTCGCCGGGCCCCAGCTCCCCGGCGTACGGGCGCCGACGCTGCTCATCGTGGGCGGCAACGACCCCCTGGTCCTCGACCTCAACCGCGAGGCCGAGGCGGCTCTGCGCACGGAGACCCGGCTGGAAATCGTGCCCGGCGCCACCCATCTCTTCGAGGAGCGCGGCGCCCTCCAGCAGGTCGCCGACCTCGCCCGGGACTGGTTCGTCGGGCACTTGGTGCCGTCGGCATAGCCCGTTGGCCGCCTGGTGGCACGGCATGCGTCCGGCCCGGTGCCGGCATCGGCACGGCGGTCCGGCCAGTTGGTGCCACTCGCGCAGCGGCCCGGCCGCCTTCTCGGAACCGGCCGAGGCGCTCCGTACCGGCGTCAGTCGATGGTGATCTCGCCCATCGCGCTCCAGCCGTCCGCGCCCTCGATGGTGGTGCTGACGATGTCCGGGGTACGGCGCAGCAGCGGGCGCATCGTCTCGATTCCGGCGCGGAAGTGGTCGGAATTGACGTGCGCCTCGGCGGCGTCGTCCTTGAATGCCTCGACCAGGACATAGGTGTTCGGGTCCTCGATGCTGCGGGACCATTCGAACCACAGGTTGCCGGGCTCGGCGCGGGTGGCGCTGGTGAAGGATTCGACGTGCTGCGGCCACTCTTCGACGTACTCGGGCTTCACGGGGAACTTGACGACAATGAAGATCATCCATCGAGTCTAGGTCACCGGGTGCCGACTGGCGCCAACCGGGGCATTTACCCGGCCGTCATGCGCGGCCGCCCGCATCGGGCCCGGCCGGCGAGGGCCGGTTCAGCGATTTGACGAGCAGCACCCCCACCACGATCAGCGCGATCCCCAGCCACACCGGCCCCGCCCCGAGGGCGAGGACGATGATGCCCACCGGGGTGAGATAACCGGCGAGCGGCAGGAGCATGTCGCTGACCGGCGGTTCCTCCGGTCCGGGCTGCCCTGCTTCGCGGCGGGCCCGCGCGCGTACGACGTCCGGATACCACTGGGTGAAGCGGAGCGCGACGATGATGGCCGCGATTTGGATGATCCACCCGGTCCACAGATTATTGGAATTGTGCAGCACCAGATCGCCGTAGGCTCCTGCTATTGCCGCCACACCGAAAGCGGCACCCCACACACCCGTGATGTAGTAATTGGTGCGCAGAAATCTGGGATCGTTCCAGAACTCGCGGGGGACTTGCTCCCTGGCGTACTGCACGGTGAAGGGCACTCCGATCGCCATGGAACCGAGGGAAATCACCAGGAGCGCGATATTCGAAACCTCCCCCGAGTAATTCTCCAGCCAGTGAAGGGTGCCCGGGGAGGCGACGATACCGATGACCGCCAGCGCCGCGAAGAAAACGACGTCGGCGATCTCCAGGATTTTGAAGGAACTCCCCGGACGCCGTTTCCGGCCGATGGCCACGATCGCCACGGCGAGGGCGAGCGCGAGGGCGACCGCCAGTTCATAGCGGCCCGGCCCGACCAGCACCGACATCGCGATCCATGGCGTCATCCCGAGGACGGGGCTGTCGAGCAGCTGCGACAGCCGCCCGCCGGCGGCGCTCTCCCGCTGGCCGACTGACATGGCAAGGCCCCCTCAGCGTGGGAACTCCCCTCCACGCTAAGCCTCGGCCACGGCTCCCTCTACTCGGCTGCCGGGCGCCGCTCGGCGACCGGGCGGCGCGGAGACGCGCGGCTCAGGGGCGCGTCTCCAGGGGCTGACCCGGAGCGGCTCTGGGGCTTCTCCGGAACGGCTCCCGGGTGCGTCCGAAAACAGCTCAGGGGCGTGCTCACAGCGACTCAGGGGCGGATCAGGGCGATCCCTGAGGGCAGCGCGGGCGGCGTCCGGAAAGCTGATCGGCATGAGTCCTTCTCCCTTGTCCCGCCGGGCAGTTGTGGGCACCGCGCTGGCCGGTGCGGTGGCTGTCGCGACCGCGGGTCCCGCGCGGGCCTCCGCCCGTCCGCCCGCGGCCCGCTCGTCGGACGGCCCGCCGCCGCGGCCCGCTCCGGCGCCCGTGCCCGTGCCCGTTCCCCCGCTGAACGTACCGGCGCTGCGGGCCGCCATAGGCGACCTCGCGCATCCGCAGCTGACCGGCTCCCAGCTGCGGGTGAGCGGCTCCGCCGGACGGTGGTACGGCACCGCGGGCGTCGCCGACCGGGTCACCGGCCGGGAGATCCATGAGCGGGACACCTTCCGGATCGGCAGTATCACCAAGGTGTTCGTGGCGACGGTGGTGCTGCAGCTCGCGGCCGAACACCGCCTCTCGCTGGAGACACCCGTCCAGCGGTTCCTGCCGGGCCTGCTTCCGTCGCGCTTCCCGCCGATCACGGTGCTGCAGTTGCTGCAGCACACCAGCGGCCTTCCCGACGAACAGGAGCCGCCCTACGACCTGTCCACCCCGGAGTCCCTCGCCCGGCACCGCTACGACCGGTGGACGCCCCACCAGATCGTGGCGCTGGTCTCGCACGGCGCCATGAAGTTCGTCCCGGGCACCCGGCAGGAGTACCGGGGCATCAACTACGTCCTGCTGGCACTGCTGATCGAGGCGCTGACGGGGCGCCGCTACGGCGAGGTGATCGCCGGTCGCCTGCTGCGCCCGCTGGGGCTGCGGCACACCTCCGTGCCCGGCAACGACCCGCGCATCCACGGGCCCCATGTGCACGGCTATCTGAAGATGACCGACGGTTCGCTGCTGGACATCACCGCGTTCGACCAGTCGCTCGCCTGGGGAGAGGGCGAGATGATCTCCCACACCGGCGATCTGGACCGGTTCCTGTCCGCCCTGTTCTCGGGCGAACTCCTGCCGCCCCGCGAGCTGGAGCGGATGTTCACCCTGCCTCCCGAGGAGGTGCGCATGGTGGACGGCAGCCCCGCGCGCTACAGCGCCGGCCTGCAGACCGTCACGCTCAACGGCATCACGCTCTGGGGCAAGACCGGTGAACGCTACGGCTACTGCTCGGCCCTGTTCGCCACCCGCGACCAACAGCGGCGCGCGGTCCTCTCGTTCAACCCGACCCGTCGCGACGCCACCCAGGCACAGGCCACCCAGCGCATAGCCGAGGCCCTGACCAGGCCGTGACCATGGTGCGCAGACCACTGTGGGCTCCTCGCTTCCGCCGGAGCGGAGGCGAGGAGCCCACAGAGAACCCCCCTCGGGGAGGTCCTCCGGCCGGCGTCCTCAGTTCAGGACTGGGGCCGCTTGCCGTGGTTGGCACCGTTCTTGCGACGGGCCTTCTTCTTGCGACGGCGCTTCGATGACATGGCGTCTCCCTTCCTCGGAGTCCCAGCGATGCTTTTCGCCGACTTTCTACCACTTCACAGCGGTATCCCGCCCGGCGATCATGAAGCCGCGTACCCAGCCCACCGGGGCCCACCCCGCTCCGGGCTGTGAATCACCCCACGGAGGCGGTTCGGGTACGTACGCCCCGACCTTACAGATCGGCGTCCTCGCCGAGGTACAGCCCCGCGAAGGCCTTCGCCGCGGACTCGGACCCCAGCAGCCGCCGCAGGCGCGCGGAGGCCGTGCCCGCCCGGAACCGGTCGCCGGACGAGGCGCCGTGCAACACATAGGACAGCCACTGCGAGAACTCCAGATACTGCCAGACCCGCCGCAGACAGGCCTCGCCATAGCCTTCGAGGCCGCTGTCGTCGCCCCGGTAGTGCGCGATCAGCGCCTCGCCGAGCAGCAGCGCGTCATGGATCGCCAGGTTCATGCCCTTGGCGGCGATCGGCGCGACGAGGTGCGCCGAGTCGCCCGCCAGGTGGACCCGGCCGTAGCTCATCGGCTCCACGACGTAGTCGTGCATGTCCAGGACCACCTTCTCGATCAGTGGTCCTTCGGTCAGCGGCGGCGCGCCGGCGGCGGCGAGCCGGGTGTGCAGCTCGTCCCACACCCGCGCGTGCGGCCAGTTCCCGGCGTCCTCACCGGGATCGACCTGGAGGTAGTAGCGCGTGACCTCGGGGCTGCGGGCCATATGGGCGCCGAATCCGCGCTCGTGGATGCCGAAGACCACACCGTCGGCGGACGGCGGCGCCTCGGCGAGGAGCGCGAGCCAGGCGACGCCGTGGTCATGGCGGGTGAGGAGCGTGCGGCCCTCGGGTATGGCCGCCCGGCTCACCCCGCGCGCGCCGTCGCAGCCCGCGATGAAATCGCACTCGATGCGGTGCCGGGCGCCGGTCGCCGGGTCGGTGCAGGAGACCGCCGGCCGGTCCCCGTCGATGTCGTGCAGCTCCACGTCGCGTACGCCGAAGCGCACCTCCCCGCCCGCCGTGTCCGCATACGACGCCACGAGGTCGGTGACCAACAGCGGCTGCGGATAGACGTAGTGGCGCCGCCCCGACAGCTCCCCCGTCGGGACGGTGTGCCGCTCGCCGTCGAAACGGAACTCGAAATCCCCCTGGGTCTCGGCCCGTTCGAGCATCCGGTCGGCCAGCTTGTGGCGGGCCAGCGCGTGCACCACCCACTCCTCGATGAACCCGGCGCGCGGGCGCCGCTCGATGAACTCCCTGCTCTCCGCCTCCAGCAGCACACAGTCGACTCCGGCGGCGCGCAGCAGATTGGCCACGGTGAGCCCGGCGGGCCCGGCGCCGACGATGACGACCCGGGTGCGTGTGACGAGGGAGGGGGTGGAGGACACGTTGCGGGGTTCCCTTCGGGTGGAGCAGAACGATCGCACGCAGTATGGCGGTTGCCCGCCGCGCGCGATCCGGCGGCCCGGCCGCCCGCAGGGGACGCCGGGCCGCCGGCCCGCTCTCACCGCTTCGGCCTACGCACTGCCCGTGAGGCTGGCGAACACCACCACGTTGTCCGGGTAGTAGTGCCGCCCCTGGTTGTACTGGCCGCCGCAGGTGATCAGGCGGAGGCCGGCATGGTCGAGGTTCTTGTAGACCTCGACCGTGGGGAACTTGTTCTTCGGGTACTGGGCGACGCGGTCGACGGTGAACTTCGCCGTCTTCCCGTCCTGCCGGGCGACCTCGATGGTGTCACCGGCCTTCATCGACGACAGCTTCTCGAACACCGACGGCTTGCCGTTCCAGCTGACATGGCCGGCGATCACGGCCGGTCCCTGGGAGCCGGGCGTCGGCCCCGGCCGGTACCAGCCGGCCTTGTCGGGATCGCGCGGGGTCTCCATGGTCCCGTTCGTGTGCTGTCCCAGCGTCTCCAGCGTGGAGGAGACCTGCAACGAGGGAATGGAGAGCCGTTCGGGAACCGACTTCGGCATGCTGGCGGCGGCCTGGCTGCCGGATCCGCTGCCGCTCGCCCCGTCGTGGGTGGTGTCCCCGCCCGGGGCCGGCGACTGCCCCGCGGGGAGCGACCGGGGCGGCGCCGCGTCCTGCCCCCCGCACCCGGCGAGGAGCATGCCGGCGCAGGCCGCGGCGAGGGCGCAGCCGAGCACACGGTGGCTCCGGCGGCGTACGGTCGGCACGAGGTTCTCGGTCCGGCGGCTCACGCGGCACCCCCGTTGTTCCCGCGCCACCCGGCGGCGAGCACGCCCCTGCGCCGTCGCGCGAGGGCCAGTGCGCCGGTCACCGCCACGAAGGCGGCGCCTCCGGCGCCCATCATGGCGATCGGCACCTCTTTCTCCTCCGCGGGCCCGGTTCCGGTCTCGACCCCGCCGACGGGGATGGATCCCACCGCGGCGCCCTTGACCTCGCCGCAGTTGGTCGGAGCGGTGGCCTCCTGCGGGAGCTTGGGGTCGAGTTCGCTCTTGCCCGCGCCGTCGAAGTCGTACTTCTTGTTGTTGTTGCGGTCGATGCCGTGCTGCACGATGTGCAGATCCTTGATGTGGTCGACCACGGCCTGGGAGACGGGGATCGTGCGCTGGTAGGAGAGCTTGCCCTGCGCGTCCGCCACGGGCATGCGGTCGACGGCGAGGCCGCTCATCATGTCCGTGGGGCCCTTGGTGGTGAGGGAGATGTTGATGTTGCCGTAGTCGACCGTGGCCTCGGTGTTGTCGAGGACACCGTCGCCGTTCGTGTCGTCGCTCGCGTCCGGGCAGTGGAAGTCATGGCCGTCGGTGGAGCCGTGGAGGTGCTGGGCCGAGGGCTGTCCGGGGACGAGGCCCTCGGACTCGATCTTCACGGTCAGCCGGTTGCCCTGGACGCTGAGCATCGCCGTGCCCTTGGAACCGGAGTTGTTCAGCTGCGCCAGATTGATCTGGAACGCTCCGGTGCCCTGGGCGACGGCCTGGGACGAGGCGCCCACGGTGAGGGCCAGGGCGGCGGGCAGAGCGAAGAGTGCGGCGAGGCGGCTGGTGCGCTTGGCTATCACGTTCGATCCTTTTCCGGCGGCCTCCCCAGGGGAAGGGGGAAGACCGCTCGTCGTCCGGGTTCGAGACCGACACCTCGGTGAGGTGCCGACCGTGATTCGGAGCCGCAACGCCGGCGGATGGGTGGCGTGTTGAAAAAGTTTTCCGAGGGGGTGGAGTGGCGGTGCCGCGGGTGAGGGCGCTGGTGCGGTGGCAGCGGTATTGCCGACGGCGCTCCGGGGTCCGGCCGGGCGTGCGGGGCCGTCGTCCCCGGCGGGCGCTTCAGCCGTAGAGCGTCGTCATGGCACGGATCGTCGCCGTGCTGCGGCCGCGCAGTACGGTCGGCGCGAGGACCTCCACCAAGCCGGCGGGCGGGGTGAACGGCTCCGCCAAGGCTTCCAGGGCGACGGCGAACACGACGGCCACCGGGTCCGGGTCCGCGCACCGGCCGACCTGACGGTGGGGGAACCGACCCCGGGCGTCCGCCTCGGCTCGTCCGGCATCGGCAAGGTGAGCGCCAGGGTCCCCGCGATCCAGCCGTTCGTCGCCATCCTGGGCCCGGACGAATCCGATCACACCCCCGCTTCGCCGAAGCGGCCGGCGGCCCCACGGGCCGGAGGGCGGTGCCGGCCGCCGCCGAGGCACTGGCCTGCACCGCGGCGGACGTCCTGCGGCACCCCGAACTCGGTGGCCGGGCACGGTCGGAGCTGCACCGCAAGGAGGCACCGGGGGTCTGAGCCGAAGGAGGCCGCGGACGGTGGCCGAACCTGCACCTGCCCGGGTTTGGGTTCCAGGGCTCACGGCCATCTCTTCGGCAGGTCGTGTCGGCGTACCACGGTGGGGGGGACCATGGGCAGGGGCTGGTTACTCGTCAGGGCGGGGATGGCGCTGGCCACCGTCGCCGCGCTGCTCGCGCCGGGCGCGGCGCGCGCGCAGGCGCCGGCGGCACCGCCGCCGCTCACCGACGACCGCGGGCGCACGCTCACCCTGCGCGGCTGGAACGTCGAGGACAAGGCGCACAGCGGCGCCGAGGCGCTCAGCGCCGTCAGCGAGCGGCACTTCCGCGATCTGCACGAGCAGGGCTTCGACTTCGCGCGCCTGCTGGTCTTCTGGGACGACCTGGAACCACGCCCCGGCCACTACAGCGCGCGGTACCTCGGAAAGATCGAGCGGATCCTCGGCTGGGCCCACCGCTGGCACATCCGGGTCGTCCTCGACGCCCATCAGGACGTCTTCGGCCCCGGGTTCGACCATCGGGGCATCCCCGCCTGGGCGACCCGTACCGACGGGCTGCCCTTCACCCGGCACCCGGACGACTGGTTCGCGGAGTACTTCGAACCCGCCGTGCAGGCGGCCTTCGAGCACCTCTACGAGGACCGCGACCTCCAGCGGGCGCAGGCCCGCATGTGGCGCGTGCTGGCCCAGCGCTTCGCCCACCACCCCGCCGTGTTCGGCTACGACCTGATCAACGAGCCCATGGGGCGGCTCCGTCCGGGCGAGGACCTGCCGGCGGCCGCCCACCGCATCGAGGCCGAGCAGCTGACCCCGATGTACAACCGGATCGCGGCCGCGATCCGCACGGTCGACCGCCGCCACAGGCTGTTCGTCGAACCGACGCCGATCGTCGGTGAGGGGCTGCCCACCGGTCTCGGCCGCATCCACGACCCCAAGGTCGTCTACGCGCCGCACTTCTACCACGCCACGATGGAAGCGGGCGGCGACTACGACCCCTCGGGGCACTGGATCGCCTCCTACGAGGACGCCGTCACCCGCTACCCGAGCGCCCATCACCTCCCGGTCGTCGTCGGCGAGTGGGGCCCCCGGGACAGCTCGCTGCCCCACATGGCGCGCTTCTACGACGACGCCCTCGCCTCCTTCGACCGCTACAGCTCCGGCTGGGCGGGCTATGTGTGGTGCTACGGCGGCGGGTACTGCGCCGTCGACCAGGACGGCCGCTTCCTCGCCAACAAGCAGCAGACCGCCCGGCCCTACGCCCCCGCCGTCGCCGGCACGGTGCGCGAGCAGCGCTACGACCCGCCGACGCGGACGCTCCGCCTCGGGTACGCCCCCTCCGGGCGGCCCGACGTCACCGAACTGTCCACGCCACCGGCCGCCACGGGGTGGCAGGTCTCGGTCCAGGGCCCGGCGTCGGCCCGGCCGCGCGTCGTACCGGCCGGGAAGCGGGGCACGATCCGGGTGGAGACGCGGCCGGGTGCCTCGGGGCGGGTCACGGTGACGGTCTCGCCGCGGGGGTGAGGCCGCGGGCGCCGGACGGTGCGGCGGCCCGCGGGAGGCCGGAGTCCAGCGGCCGGCCGAAACCGGTGCACCGCGGTGCGCCGCGGGAGGGCATCATCCTGTGCGAACCCGTGGGAGAGCGGTGCCTGTGCGAACCCGCTGGAGCGCGTTCCCCGTACGGACCCCGCGCACGGCCCCGGCAGCAGGCCCCGGGCCGCGCCGTCACGGTCCTGGGCCGGTACCGCGCCGGCACCGTCTTGAGCCGCCGTCACCCGCGCGGCCCGGGGGACAGCCGCAGCCCGGTGACCAGGTCCGGGCGGATCCGTAGTGCGTAGGACATCCGGTGATCGGCCCACGGGTGCAGCAACGCCTGGTAGTGCGCCAGGTCGTCGGGGTCGGTCACCAGGTGGCAGTAGCCGGTCACCACCACGCTCCAGCCGCAGTGCGTGGCCGGGTCGATGGCGTCGGCCTCGTAGGCGACGACCACGCCCTCGTCACCCGCGTGCCCGGTCAGGCCGGCCAGCGCCGCGCCCTCGTGGGTGCGGATGATCACCTCGTCGTGGTGGAGGAGGTGGTTGACGGGGCGGATGGCGGGCAGCGCGTCCTGGGTGAAGACGATCCGGCCCAGCGACACGCTGCCCAACAGGCGGAGGGCCTCGGCGCGGTCCAGTTCGGTGCGGCGGCGGGACGCCTCGCGGTCGGCGCGGGCCACCAGTACGGAGTCGGTGGCAGCCTCGGCGGTCTGCCGGGCCGGGAAGTCGTTCACGGGGTGCTCCCTGTCCTTGTGACGCTCCTGACGCGCCGAGCGAACGGGCCCCGGCCGGTCAGCATGCCGGGGGCGGTTTCCCGTCAGTAGAAGATCCCCGGCCCGCGACCCGCCAGGGGCCGTTCGGTCCGTCTCGCCGCCCGCCGGACTCCGCGACGGGCGGCCGGCGGCCGCAGGGCCGGGTGCCTTCCCGGGGGCCCGGTGGGCGTCACCGCGCCGCGCCGGCCGCCGTCCCGTCCGCCGGGTTACGTCGTGCAGCGGCCGCCCTGCGGGGTCAGGGGGCCCTGCCGTGGATCCGGCACCGGGTCGTGGCGGATGCGGTCGGCCGGCATGCCCGCCGCGGTCAGCCGTGCGACCGTCGCGCCGACCATGGCCGCCGGGCCGCTGACGAAGGCGAGGTCGGGCGACCACCCGCTGTCCCGCGCCACCGCCTCGGCCAGCGGACCGTACCCGGCGTAGGGGTCGCCGTCTTCCCGGACGAGGTCGTCGTCCAGCACCCGGACCACCCGCAGCCGGTCGTGGCGTGCCGCCAACTCGGCGAGCGCCGCGGCGTCGTACAGCTCGGTGCGGCTGCGGGCCCCGACGAAGAGGTGGACCCGGCCGGCCGCAGGCTGCGGGAGCCCACCGGTTCCGCGGCGACGCCCCGCCCACTCCTCCAGCAGGGCCTTGACCGGCGCCCAGCCCGTCCCGCCCGCCACCATCAGCAGCTCGCGGGAGCGGTCCTCCTCCCGGAGCGTCATCGTGCCGTGGGCCGGGCCCAGCCGCAGGGTGTCGCCGACCCGGGTGCCGCTGACCAGGGCGTCGCTGACCCCGCCGGGGCCGGTGCGCCGGACGTGGAGTGCCACCTCTCCGTCCGGCGCCGGGGCCGACGCGAGGGAATAGTGCCGCCACGCCTGGGGCATCAGCGGGGACTCGACCGCCGCGAACTGGCCGGCCCGGTACGGGTAGGGCTCGTGCGGCCGGATCCGCAGCACCGCGAGGTCCGGACGGCGCCGCTCGTGGGCGGTCACCGTGCCCTGCCAGCACGGGGGTTCGGCGAGCGCGGCGTCGGCGCCCTCGACCATCGACGCGACGGCGAACCGCACCATCCGCACCCATGCCTCTTCCACCGCCTCGGCCCAACGGGGCCCGGCGGTGCGCCGCAGCGCCGCGCACAGTGCCTCCTCGAACGCCTCGTAGTGCACCGGCCGCACCCCGAGCTTGCGGTGGTCGTGGCCGAGCTGCCGGAATCGGGCGGCCACCTCGGCGGGGCGGTGCAGATTCTCGATCAGGTACCAGAAGGCGCGGGCCAGATGCACCCGCTGGAAGTCCATGGACGCGGGAAACAGCGTCCGCAGGTAGGGCCAGCGGGCGAACATCTCGTCGTAGAGGTGGGCGATCAGGTCGGCGAACGGCGTGACCAGGTCGAGGTACTGGGTGATCAGCCGCTGGTCGGCCGCGCCGTCGTGGCCGGCGGCCGTCAAGTCCGGTGCGGGCGCCCGGCCCTGGCCGAGGATGCGGCGGCGCAGCCGCATCGCGTCGTGCCGGGCGAGGAGGGCGTGGTACTCGCCGCCGACGGTGGCCGGGGCGGACCGCTGGGACGGGACGGAGGGCCCGGACGGAGCGGACGGCACGGCCGGAGCGGAGCGTGGGGACCGGTGATAGGACTGCTGCATGGGATCGACCTCCTGACGGGAGCGCCAGTGTCGCAACGCGGTGCCGTGCCCGAAGGGCCCCGATCCCCCAGGGCCGTTCGGCCCTTGCCCGGGACCGCCGGGCCCGGCGAACCTCGTGGTCGGGCCCCTCGTGCCCCACCGATCCGCGCGACCCACCGAGCGAGAGTGCATGAACCAGCAGCCCGTTCCTCCTGCCCCCGCCGCGCCCGGCGCCGTCCCCGGGGCTCCGCTGCGCGTCTTCGTCCTCGACGACCACGAGGTGGTCCGCCGCGGTGTGCGGGACCTGCTGGAGGCGGAGGAGGACATCGAGGTCGTCGGGGAGGCGGGAGACGCCCGGCAGGCCCTCGCCCGGGTGCCGGCGGTCCGGCCGCAGGTGGCCGTGCTCGACGTCCGGCTGGGCGGCACCGACGGGCCCGGCGGCGACCACGAAGGGATCGAGGTCTGCCGGGAATTGCGGGCCCGCCAGCCGGAGCTGGCCTGCCTGATGCTGACGTCCTTCGACGACGACGAGGCGCTGTTCGACGCCATCATGGCCGGGGCGGCCGGCTATGTGCTCAAGCAGATCGACGGCACCGCGCTGGTGCGCGCGGTCCGCACGGTCGCGGCGGGGCAGTCGACGCTGGACCCGCGTACCGCGGCGCGGGTGATGGAGCGGCTGCGCGCCCCGGACCGGGCCCGGACCGCCGAGGCGGAGCCGTCCGAACTCGACCGCCTCTCCCCGCGCGAACGGGAAGTGCTGGACCTGATCGGCGAGGGGTTGACGAACCGCCAGATCGCGGACCGGCTGTACCTCTCGGAGAAGACGGTCAAGAACCGGGTCTCCGCGATCCTGTCCAAGCTGGGGGTGGGCCGCCGGGTCCAGGCGGCGATGGTCGTCGAACGCCTGAAGGGAACCCGGGCGTGACCGCGGCAGCGGGGGCCCGAGGGGCCTGATCCGGGTCGTACGGGTCGGGGCGGCCCCGTCGGGGCGGACGCGATCCGGTCAGCCGGGCAGTGGCACCGTCCAGACGATGCGGGTGCCGCCGCCCTCCGGTGCCTCGACGGCCAGGCGACCGCCGTGCATGTCGGCCCGGGCCCGCATGTTGGCCAGGCCTCCGGTGTGCGGTGCCTCCCCGACCCCGGCCCCGTCGTCCGTCACCGTCAGCGTCACCGCGGCCGCGGTCACCGACAGCGTCACGTCCAGGTGGCGGGCGCGGGCGTGGCGGGCGGCGTTGCTGAGGGCCTCCGCCGCCACCGCCACGAGGTGCGGGGCCAGGTCGTCGGGGACCGCGGCGTCCACCGGTCCGTCGATCCGCAGCGCCGGGCTGAAGCCGAGGGCAGCGGCCGCCCGCTGCACGGCCTCGGTCAGGTCGCGCCGCAGGCCGCTGCCGCTCTTGCCGTCGCCGTCGCCGGTGGTGCGCAGTCCGAAGATGGTGGACCGGATGATCTTGATCGTGGTGTCCAGGTCGCTGACCGCCCGGCCGACCCGGTCGGCGGCCTCCGGGCGGTCGATCAGCCGGGTCGCGCTCTGCAGGGTGATGCCGGTCGCGAACAGCCGCTGGATGGCGAGGTCGTGCAGGTCCCGGGCGATCCGGTCCCGGTCGTGAAGGACCGTCAGCTCCTCCGACTCGGCCCGCCGGCGGGCGAGTTCCAGGGCGATCACGGCCTGGTCGGCGAAGCCCGATATCAGGGTGACCTCGGCGTCGTCGAAGGCGGGCCGCCCGGCCAGGCGGCTCAGCCGCAGCGCTCCGCAGCCGGTGTCCACCTGGAGGGGGACGGCGATCGTCGGCCCGGCCCTCTCGGCGGGCTCTCCGTGCGGCCCGGCACCGTCCGGGTCCTCGTCCCCGTCCCGGGGCCCGGCACCCTCCCCGTCCCGGTGTCCGGGCCCGGCGCCGGCGGCGTCCGGGCCGAGCGGGTACGCCCGCGGGTCGGCCCGTAAGTCGGCACTGACCACCGGCCGGCCGCTGCGGGCGGCCATCCCGGACAGGGAGGCGTCGGCCGGCACCCGCAGCCCGAGGATCCGGCTCGCGCCCGTACCGCAGGCCGCCGCCACCGACAGCTGGTCGGCGGACGAGGGCACCGGCAGCAGGACCGCCGCGCAGTCCGCGCCGGCGACCTCCCGCGCGCGCTCGGCGATCAGCCGCAGCACCTCGTCGGCGGCGGTGCCGGACAGCAGGCTGCGGGTGATCTCGCCGAGTGCCTCCAGCCACCGTTCGCGGCGGCGGCTCTCGTGGTACATACGGGCGTTGTCGATCGCCACGCCCGCCGCGATGGACAACGTGGTCAGCACCGCCTCGTCGTCCGCGTCGAACGAGCCGCCACCGCGCTTCTCGGTGAGGTAGAGGTTGCCGAACACCTCCTCGCGGACCCGGACCGGCACCCCGAGGAAGGTCCGCATCGGGGGATGGTTGGCCGGAAACCCGAAGCTGTGCGGATGCTCCGTCAGGTCGGCGAGCCGCAGCGGCTCCGGGTGGCGGATCAGCTCCCCGAGGATGCCGCGGCCGCACGGCGTCCGGCCGATCAGCCCGATGAGCTCGTCGGACATCCCGACGGGCAGGAACTGCGACAGCTGCCCGTCCCCGACCACGCCGAGCGCCCCGTACTCCGCGTCGGTGAGGGTGACCGCGGCCTCCACGATGCCCCTGAGCACCTGCGGGAGTTCGAGCCCCCGGCCCAGGCTCATCACGGCGTCGAGCAGGCCGCGCACCCGGTCCGGTTCGTGGAGCTGCGGGCCGCTCATGGCCGGTGCGAACTGCTGCGATTCCGACATGACCGTGCCGCTCCAAAGATCCCGTACGTCTGCTCGGCAGCCTACGTGATCAGCACGGGAGCACCGGCGGGCACCGGCGCCGACCAGCCATCCGCCGGGACCGGCACCGGGGCGGGCCGTCCCCTCGCGGAGGGCCGGATGCGGTCCGGAAGAGGGCCGTTCGGCCCTGGGGGCCGCGGTGGCGGACGGCTGACGATGTGTCTGCCGGGAAGGGCCGGTCTCCCCCGTGCCACAAGGGCCCTTCCCGGCTCCGGCCGTTCGCGGGCCGGCGCGCGTTCCCGCGGCGGCCGGTCGCGCCGCGGCCGCCGCTATCCGGTCGAGCGGCCGAAGAACTCCAGCTCGGCGATGGCCACTTGCTTCTTGTCCGTGGCGCCGTAAGCGGAGCGCAGCACCAGCCGTACGGTCATCGCGTCCCGTACCCGCACATCGATCCTCTGCGGCCCGCCGTCGTTGACCCGGTAGTGCGAGAGGTGCTTCTTGCCCGCGGAGTCCGTCACGATCACGTCGAACTCGTGCGGGCGGGCCGGGTCGGCGGCCTGCGGGGTGCGCGAGGAGGCACCGGGCGTGATCACCACGTTCAGCAGGTCGGTGGGCTGGCCGAATCCGGCCTCCAGGTACTGGCCGGCGGAGGCGCCCGAATAGCCCGTCCCCCACCAGGTGTTGGCGTAGCCGTCGAAGGCGAGCTTCGGACCGTTCCGGGGACCGGAGTGCGAGGCCTTCCAGGTGGTGGCGGGCACCGGGACGCGCTGCGCGAAGTGGTCCTGGACGGCCCGCGCGGCCGGCGGCCCCCCGATGATGCCCCCGGCCACGACGCCGGCGATCACGACCGCGACGACGGCACGGGCGATCCACCGGGTGCGGTCGCGGTGCAGCTTCGGGCGCTCGCCGGCGTACGGGCCCTCGGCCTCCGGGCGGGCGGTGTCGTGGAGGGGGGTGGCACAGCTGTGGCAGAAGTGCCGGCCCGGCCGGTTGGGCTTGGCGCAGCTCGGGCAGGGCGTGCCGTCCACGGGCTCGGGCGCGGCCTGCGGGGTGCGGACCCGTGGCCGGGCCGCGTCGGGCCGGCCGGGCAGCACACTGCCGGGTGCCGACGGGGCGGCGACAGGCGAGGCATCCGGCACGGGCACCAGGAGGGCGCGGATGCCGGTCTCGGAGACGTTGCCCTGGCCGGCCGGGCGGCGGGGCGGGGCGTCCTGGCCGTGGGGAGGGGCCGGGGCGTGCGAGGGGCCGGCGCTGTCCGGGCGCTGCGGGCCGTTCGGGGCGGGCCGGGAGGAGGCCGCTGCCCCGTCCTCGCCGTCGGCTGCCGGGAGCGGGGCGGTCGGGTCCTCGCTGCCGCCCTGATGCGGGGCGGCGGCCGGAGCGGTGGCGTGCCCGGCAGCGGGGACAGCCGGGTTCGTCCCGGGCGCGGCGGCGTCGGTCCGTGCGGCGCCCGGATCGGCGGGGTGGCCGGGGGCGGCGTACGGCCCGTTCGCCGCGGGGTGCCCACCCGCCGCGGCCGGTCCGGACGCGGGCGGCGACGCCCCGGGCGGCCCCGACGGTCCCGACGGCGAGGACGCGGACGAGGGGAACTGCCCGGATGTCGACGCCGTGGGCCGCTCCCAGCGCAGAAAGGCTCCGCAGGAGTCGCAGAACGACTGCCCCGTCTGGGGAGCCGGAGCGCCGCAGTCCGGGCAGGTGGTGTGATCGGTGGCCATGGGTCAGGTTCCTTCGGAGGTGGCGTCGGACGTGGCTTCGGGGAGGGTGCCGGGGGCGGGCCGCGCGGTCACCTCGACCGTGAAGGGGAGGTGCGCGGGGCGGGCCGCCGCGACGACGGCGTGCAGACGGTGCGGGTCGGCGCCGGCGGGGTCGTCGACCCGCAGGACCACCCGCAGGCCGGGGCGCACGGAGCCGGGGAACGCACCGAGGGGGCGTGCGGACCAGGTCGCGCCGCCGCTCTCGATGATCTCCGGGCGTACACCGAAGGCCAGGTGGACCGCCTCGGACAGGCCGCGCCGGGTGCCGCGGACGCGGTGCAGCGCGACCGCCGTGGCCACCGCGCGGCGGCGGGTGGCCGGCGGCTCCGTCCCGTCGAGTTCGGTGCCGACCCAGGTCGTCAGCCAGTCGACGAAGTCCTCCGGCGCGAGGGCGGGCGTGAAGTAGCTCTCCAGGCAGTCCAGCACGTGGAAGAGCGGGGCGAGGACGACATCGAGCCCCGCCACGAAGCGCTGGGTGAAGTCGTCGTCGGCGTAGACGGCGGGCAGCGCCGCGCCCAGCGGGTGCGGGGAGGGCAGCCCCGCGGTGGTGCCCCTCATCGCGCCTCGATCACGCGGACGCGGTGGTCGAACGGGAACAGCACGGCGGACGGGGCGAGTTCGATGCGGTCGGTGGCGTCGCCGCGGCGGCCGGTGAGCGGGTCGGCGGGGTGCAGCAGGACCTCGTCGACGAGTTCCACGCCGGGGACGCGCTGCAGGGCCGCGAAGATCTCGCCGGAGCGCAGCGGACGGCCGAACGGCCAGCCCTCGCCGTGCGCGCCGCCGGTCAGCGGGTCGAGGTAGGCGTACAGCGCGTCCAGGGCCTCGGCCCGTACCCGCTCGGCCCGCGCAGCCCGGAAGGAGTGCAGTGTCGCGACGACCGTGACGCCCTGGTAGAAGGGCGGGCCGACGGCGAGGCGGGTGCCCAGGGGGCGGCGCTCGTCCAGGAACCGGGTGATCCGGTCGAGGAGTTCCTCGCCGGGCACCAGCTGCTCGAAGCGCAGGCGGCCGCCGCGGTCGGGGACGGCCTGAGGGACGACCAGGACGCGGACGGCGTTCTCACCGGTGCGGCTCGCCGCGCCGCCCTGGCTCGCGGCGCCGGCGCCCGGGGCGGGCTCGGCGGGGTCGACCGCGAGGCAGGCGATCCGGGCCGCTTCGGGGGCCGCGCGCCCCGCCAGCTCCTCGTAGTCGCGGGCGGTCACGGCCCGTTCCTGGGCGCGCAGCGCGATGGGCGCCCGCACCTTCGCCTCCTGCACCGTCTCGCCGTCGACCCCGCCGCGTGCCGCCTCCCTGTTCTCCACCCGCGCCACATACGGGATGGAGCTGCGCAGCACCTGGATCGCGCCGCGCGCCACGTTCCCCGACCGCCCGCCGCCGGTGCGGTAGTGCGCGGCGCGGAGGACCGCGCCCTTGGGCGGAACGGCCCCGAACTGCGTCGTCGTGCCGTCCGGTTGGCGTACGGAGGGACCGAAGGCGATCTCCCCGGTGGTCGCGTCGAGGGTGAGGTGCGGGTCGTAGGGGCCCGAGGACGCGAAGTCGGAGACGACCTGCCACTCCTGCCAGCCGTCCCCGTCGGAGACCTCCAGCCGCAGCGGCGGACGATCGGCGACGACGGGTGCGTGCGCCAGGCGCAGCCGCTGGCCGGGCACGCCCGTGGACTCGCCGAGCGGTTCGTCCCGCACCACGTCGGCGTGCGCGACCGTGGTCGTGCCCCCGATGGTGAAGGCGGAGGCGGACCGGACGGTCGGCGAGGCGCTGTAGAAGGGCTGGCCGGGCGCGGCCTCGACGACCCGGCAGCGCAGCCAGGCGGAGTCGGTCCGTCCCACGCGCGAGACGACGTGCCCGGCGGGGACGTGCAGGACGACCTCACCGGGGCGGTTGAGGCCGCCGGTGGAGTCCTCCGCCAACTCGCACGCGGTCCATCCGTCGGCGGTCCACGCCTCCCAGACCAGCGGCGGCTGACGCGGGTCGACGCCGACGCCGTCCACCCGGCTGTCCAGCCGCAGGACGGCCGCGCACCGCGGCACCGCCGCCGACAGCCCGAACAGCAGGGTGTCGCCGGGCCGGGGGGCGGGCGCGAAGACGGCCACGTCGGTGCCCGCGAAGACGTCGTCACCGCGGTCCTCGGGGGTGGACCCCGCCTCCTGCCGCAGCACGGCGGCCAGTTCGCAGGGCACCACCGTCAGATCGTCCTCGGTGGCGAAGGACACCGACTCCTCGGTCTCGGTGCGGCCGGTGGCCACCTCCGTCCCCGCGGGGAGCACCACGGGCTCGGGCTGCGGGGCGGAGAGCCAGAAGGTGACGTCGGCGCGGGCGGCGGAGGGCGGGAAGAGGGTGACCCCGAGCAGGTCGAGGAAGGCCAGATGGTTCTTCTCCGGTACCCGGTTGAGGCGGTAGACGATCTGGTCGGCCATGTGCGCGACGGCCTCGATGAGGGTCACGCCCGGGTCCGAGACGTTGTGGTCGGTCCACTCGGGGCAGCGCTGCTGGACATAGCGCTTGGCGTCGTCGACGAACTGCTGGAAGCGGCGGTCGTCGAGGTGGGGTGCGGGCAGGGCCATCAGGCTTCGCTTTCGGTGGACGGTGCGTCCGTGGACGGGATCACGTAGAAGGGGAAGACGAGGCTGCGCGGGTTGTTGGTGCCGCGCACGCTGTAGCGAACGTCGATGAACAGCACGGTCGGCTCGTCGGGCGCGGGGCTCACCTCGACGTCCTGGACCTCGATGCGCGGCTCCCAGCGGTCGAGCGAGGACCGCACCTCGTAGCGGATGCGGCCGGCCGTCGCCTCGTTGACCGGCGCGAAGACCATGTCGTGGACGGCGCAGCCGAATTCCGGCCGCATCGGCCGCTCGCCGGGCGCGGTGGCCAGGACGAGCCGGATCGACTCCTCGATCTCCCGCTCCCTGCGGGCCAGTGCGATACCGCCGGCCGGGTCGGTACGCAGCGGGAAGGTCCAGCCCGCACCGACGAACTGTTCACTCATGCCCGGTGCCCCCCTTGAGATGCATGTCCCTCACCTTCCTCGAGCTCCTAGAAAGGAATGCCGTTGCGCAGGACGGCCGGTGCGTTCAGCGTGACCGTGGCCGGCGAGTTGATGGCTGCCGCGGCGCCCGCGTTGACGGCCACCGCGCCGACCGCGGAGACGGAGACCGCGCCGACCGAGTTGACGGCCACCGCACCGGCCGACTTGAGGCTGATGGCGCCGGTCGCGTTGATGTCCGCCACCGCGCCCGCCGCCACGCCGAACTTCGCGCCCGCCTTGATGTCGACCGCCCCGCCGGCGCTCATCGTCAGCGAGCCGCCCGCGGTCAGCGACAGGTTGCCGCCCGCCTTGATGCTCACGTTCCGGGTTCCGGTGATGGAGACGGAACCGTCGCTGCGGATGGTGACCTGGGTGCGCGTCTCGTCCATGTGGACGGTGAGCTTGCCGTTGCCGGTCTGCAGCCTGATGCCGCTCTTCATCCGGGACTTGGCGTCGACGAGTTCGACGGTGTGGCCGCTGCGCGAGGCGAGGGAGCGCCAGTTGACCCGGCCGCTGGTCGGATCGACCGCGGGCAGCCCGTCCGTCTGCGGGGTCGGCTTGTCGATGCCGTTGTAGAGCCCGGCGAGCACGTACGGGTGCTCCAGGGAGCCCCGGTCGAAGGCGCACAGCACCTCGTCGCCGACCTCCGGCAGGATCAGCCCGCCGCCCCGGACCCCGCCCAGCTGCGCGATCCGGCACCAGTCGCTCTCGTAGGTGTCCGACAGCCAGGGGAAACGCAGCCTGACCCGGCCCAGCTTCAGCGGGTCCTTGGCGTTGCTGACCAGTGCCATCGCCACGCCCGGCAGGGGCGGCGCCGCCTCCGCGCCGCCGGACGCCAGCCCGTACAGCGACCGGAACTGCCGCCCCGAGACGGTCAGCCAGGTGGTGAACTGCCGTCCGGACTCGAAGACATGGCGCACTCCGGTCGCGGTGTACTTGCCCTCGAACGGGAAGCCGGCGCCCTTGAGCGCGACCGGCCGGCCCGGTGCCAGCTGCGGATTCCCGGTGACCGCCACCTCCAGCTCGGCGAAGGAGCCCGCCACGTCGTCGGCGAGCGCGCGGGCGGCATGGGCGACCTGGGCCTGGGTGGTGAACGGGGTGTCCGTGGCGGTCAGTTCGGAGGCACCGAAGGGCCTGCTGAGCGCTCCGGGCGCGATGTCGGCGACGATGTCCTTGCTCGTCGTGGCCGGGGACTCGGCGGTCAGGGCGCGCTTGGCGCGCATGTTCCAGCCGCGCACGCCCGCCTTGGCGACCTGCCCGGCGGCGGTGACGGCGATCCGGCTGTGCAGCGCGTTGTGGCCGAACTCCAGGACGTACGGGCTCTGCGCGGCCGGGGTGGTGTCGGCGGGCGCGGAGGAGGCGGGGGCGAGCTTGCCGAACCGCAGCTTGCCGTACGGATCGAAGGACAGGTGGACGTCGTTCTCCTGGGCCAGGCGCAGCAGGAAGTCCCAGTCGGTGATGTTGGGCTGGGTGGCCAGCTCGTAGACGGTGCGGGTGGCCTCCACCGTGCCGAGGGAGAGCTTGTTGCGGCCGGCCAGGCGGCGCACGATGTCGCTCGCGGTCATGTTGGGGTAGCCCGCGACCCGGCGGTTGCGCAGCAGCCGGTGGCCCGGGTCGTAGCCCCGGACCACCAGGGACTTGCCGCTCGCGTCCGCGTCCACCTCCAGAGCGGTGATCTCGCCGGTCAGCATGGGCGTGCCGCGCTGCCCGTCGGTGAAGGGCGACAGCACCGCCTTCGCACCGATCTTCAACTGCGGGAAGGTCTGGAGGATGTCGGAGCCGCGGTCGGCGAAGGTGAGCTGGAAGGCGGAGGGCACGTTGACGCTGGCGTCCACCCAGCCCTCGGTGAGGAGGGTGGCGAGCTTGTCGGGCAGTACCGTCCCGCCGATCTCGACGTGCAGGACGCTGGTGTACGTCTTCTCGCTCATCGGTGGGTCTCCTGGGGGGTGGGGTGACCGGAGGGGCCGTGCGGCAAACGGCCTTCGGGCGGGCCTTCGTCGGCGGCGGGCAGCAGCAGTTCGGTGCCCGGCCGCAGCCGCATCGGATCGTCGATCTCGTTGGCCTCGGCGATCAGCCGCCAGCGGGTCGCGTCCCCGTACTCCCGCCAGGCCAGCGAGGCGAGCGAGTCACCCGCGACCGTGCGGTGGATACGGCGGGCGGAGAGCGCGCCGGAGGTGGGGTTCTGCCCCTTGGTGGGCATGGCCACCTCGGTCAGGGACAGCGCACAGGTGGCGCGGATCGGCTCCCCGGTGGGGTTGAACAGGGTGTAGGTGGCATGGACGCTCGTCACATACGCGACGAACTGCACGGTGTTGAACGCCCCCCAGGAGAAACGGACCCACGGGGGCGAAGGGCGCTTGGAGTTGACGCTCTGCGGTGTCACCTCGCAGCACGAGAGCAGGAGTTCCACCTGCTTCTGCACCTTCCCGGCGTTCGGGGTCCCGGAGGCGTCCAGGAACACCTCCAGCTGGAGGGTGGCGGGCCGGGTCCCGGTGAACTTCGGCGGCGCGCCGCGCGTGTAGGCGACCGCGGCCTGGGTGTGCCACTCCGCCTCCCGTCCGAGCTGCAACTGCGTCGGGTTGAACTGGAACTCCACCTCGCCGATCCGGCCGCCGATGGAGCCGCCGAGATCGGTGGGCGGCTGATGGATCGCGAGCGCGGCCCGTACGAGACTCGCCCCCGCCTTCCCGCCGGTCGGCGCGGCCATCTCAGGCACCTCCCGCGTCGGTGAACCCGTGGTGCGCGATCTCCAGCGTCTCGGTCGCCACCCCCGGACTGGCCGGGTCCAGGCTCGGCCCCTGCCATCGCACGGGCAGCACCTCGACCAGCCCCCACTGCGCCACGATCGAGCCGTCCGCGCGCAGGGCGGCGATCTGGGCGGTCGGCCTGCGGATGCCGGTGGCGAGGGAGGAGATCCAGGCCGCCACCCGGGAGGTGTCGGCGGTGAGGGGGCGGGTGAGACGGATCGTGGAGAACGTCACGCGGGTGGGCAACTGCCAGACGAATCCGTTGTTGCCGCCCTCCTGCCGCTGCTCCACCTCCACCTCGGAGGCCAGCCCGTCACAGCCGTTGAACAGGCCGAGGTCCTGCCCGTCGATGGACAGCTTGAAGAAGACGGTGGATCCGGGGTCCTTGGGCGCGGGCATGGGGTGGGCTTTCTGGGTGGGGCGGGTGGGTTTTGTGGGGCCGTGATGGGGCGGTGGGTGTTCTGGAGGTGGGCCTTCCGGGGTGGCGTGTGGCCGGTCGGCTCAGCGGCCGCGGTCCCGCAGGCGGCCGATCCGTTCCCGGTCGCTGCGCAACTCCGCCCGCAGCAACCGCGACAGCGGCGCCACGAGCCGCCGAGCCAGCTCATCGAGCTCGGCGGGGGTGGAGGGCGCGGACGGGGCGGCAGCAAGGGCTGGAGCCGGGGGTGGGGGCGGCGTGGTGGGGGTGGGGCGTGATGCCGGGGCGGGGGTTCGGTGGGTGGTGGAGCCTGTCCGCTGGAGGGGAGTGGAGGGTGGGGTGGTGGCGGCGGGGGCTGTCGTGGTGGTGGTTGGGGAGAGGCTTGTACGGGTGGTTGCCGGGGTGCTGGTGGCGGTGGTTGCCGCGGTGTTCGTGGGGGCGATTGCCGGAGAGCTCGTAGCGGCCCGGGTCGTGGTCCGTGTCGTGGTCCGGGTCGGCGTGATTGCTGTGGTCCTTGTGGGGGCGTATGCCGAGGGGTGCGCCGAAGGGGCCGTGAAGAGGCTTGTCGCGGGGGAGCTTGGCGTGTGGCCGCTGGTGCGTTGCAGCGGTTGCGGCGGGCGGGTGGTCACGGCTGGGGGCAGCGGGCTGGGCGAGGTCGACGGCATGCGCGTGGGCACGGCCAGGGGGACGACCAGCGGCGACGGTGAGGTGGGTGACGTGGAGGTGGGTGACGCGGAAGTGCGCCGTTGTACGGCCGGGGCCGAGGCCGGAGCCGGGGCATGGGCCTGGGCCTGGGCCGGCGCAACGGCCTGTGCCGACGCACGGTGTTGGGCCGCGGCAGGTGCCGAGGCCGGTGAGGCAGCAGAGGTTCGCTGGACCGGTCGCGGGTGAGCGAGTGGTGAGGGAGCCGGCGGCTGGTGAGCCGATGACTGCGGCATCGGGACCGCCGGCGGTACCGGCACGCCACCGGTCCGCGCGCGCAGGGGCACGGCGGGCGTGGCCTGACGGCCACCCCCCGGGCCTTGCCCCGGCCCCATTCCCGGCACCGGCACCGGCACCGGCACCCGTGCACTGACGTGGCCGGTGTTTCCGGTGTTTCCGGTGTTTCCGGCGCTGCCCGTGCTTCGGTGGGCGGGCTCCCGAGCGGCCAGCGCCCGAGCCGTCGCGAGAGGCGCACGCTGCACGCCCGGCAGCGGACCTCGTTCGGAAGGCCGGTCCTCAATCGCCTTACGCAGCAACGGTTGCGCCACGGACCCGGAGGGCACGCCACCGCCCCGGTTCGTCGGTTCGGCCATCGTCTCGGTCGTCGTCGGTCCGGGAGTTCGGGGTGCGGCAACGCCGGACGGCACCTGCTGCGAAGGCGCGTCCGTCGTACCGTGCGCGGGTCGTGATGCAGCACGCGTGGTGACGCGCTGTACGGCGGCCCGCCCGGCGGTGTCCGATGCTGCTTCCGCAGGCGCAGAACCGCCTTCGGAGGGAGCGGACGGGCGGACGACCTCGCGCACCGGCGTGGCCGACGAGGCGCTCGCACGTGGCACGGGCGCCGGCGCCGCGGCACCTCCCGACGGCTCATCGGGCACGATCGGTGCGCCGATCAACGGCCGCCGCCGACCCGTACGTGCCGGTGGCGGGGTGTCCCTCTCGACGCCGCGCACCGGTCGCGAGGACGCACCCTCAGCAGGGGGCACCGCCCCCGAGGGCACGTCTCCTGTACCGCGTACCGTTCCCGAGGGCGCATCCCCTGCGCTGCGTACCGCTCCCGAGGGCGCACCTTCGGCACTGCGCACCCGTACGGGGGGCATGCCGGTACGCGCCGACCGTTGCGCCACCGGCCGGTCATCCGCCGGAGCGGAGCGCATCGGCCTACGGGCGGAGTCCTCGCCCGGAGCAGCGGGCACAGGGGCAGCAGAGTTTTCTTGGGACGTCATCCCGGTGCCCGCTGTCTCCCTCCGCGACGTGGTGGCTTCCGGACCCACGGGCCCAGGCAGCCGTCCCGGCCGGACGGGCCCAGCGGACGACCGAAGCGGAGCCCCAAGTCCCAAGCGCGGAGCCGGTGTTGCCGTGGCGCACTGCACAGAGGGGTCCGTTTGAGGACGCTCCGTCCGGCCCTCATGCGTGCCCGGCCCGATGGCGGAAGCAGACGTGGACGTGGACGTGGCCGGGGATGCCGCGAGGGGCCCCGACGCGGCCGAAAGCCCCGATGACGACGCACGCTCGGATGCGGCCGAAGGCCCGGAAGCCGACACGGGCCCCGACGCGGCCGAGGGCCCGGACCTCTGCACAGGAGCGGACGCCTGCACAGGAGCCGACGTCGACGCAGGACCGGACGTCGGCACAGGCCGGGACGCCGACACGGCCCCGGGCTCCGTCGCGGACACGGGCGTCGTCGCGGACACGGGCGCCGACACGGCCCCGGGCGTCGTCGCCGGCACCGGAGCGTCCGCCGGCACCGGCGCGTTCGCAGACCCGGACGCCGGCACGTCCCCGGGCACGGCCGTAGGCACAGACGCCGGAGCGGGACCGGACGCCGAAAGAGGTCCGAGCGCCGAATCGGGACCGGGCGCCGGCACAGCCCGGGACGTAGCAGGCCGCGGGGCGGCCGGTGCGGGAGGCCCGGATGCCGGCGCGGACGGAACACCCTCAACCCCGGGCGGACTCGTCGATGCGGCTACGGGAGCGTGACCCCGCTCAGGACCGCTCCCGTCGCGGGTGCCCGCGGGAGTTGCTCCCGCTTCCGGGGCGGTCCGGCGTACCCGGCGCACGGCCACCCGTCGCTGTACTGCCCGCCCGGCGTTCTCAGGGCGTGCGGCGACGGGGGCCGGCGGCTCCGCCGCGTTCCCGGACGTCGCGGTGGGTGTCCCGGGTCCCGACGGGGGATTCGGGCCCGGGACGGCTGTGGGCCGGTCATCGGCCATGGGCCTCGGCCCGGCAACGGGCGGCACCGGCTCGGCAACCGCGGGCCTCGGCGCCGCAGCGTCCTGCGTCGGCTCCGCGGAAACCGGTGCCGGGGATCCCGGCAGCGCAGAGCTCTGGGCCCTGCCCGCCACCGCCACCCGACGCACCGGCAGACCGACCGCCCGCGGCGCCGACATCAACGCAGGACGTCGCGCCCCGCGCGCCCCGCCGGCCGACACGGGCGTCACGGAGACCGCAGGCGACACGGACGCCGCAGCCCCCGTGGACGAGGCAGACGACACGGACGATACGGAGGACACAGAAGCCCCAGAGGAAGCGGACGTCGCGGAAGGCCCGGACGGCGCCGAGGCCGCCGAGGCCGCAGGCGAAGCAGGCGAAGCAGGCGAAGCAGGCGAAGCAGGCGAAGCAGGCGAAGCAGGCGAAGCAGGCGAAGCAGGCGAAGCAGGCGAAGCAGATGACACCAACCCCTCCGACGCCACCGCCCTCACACGCCGCACGTCCTTCGCAGGCCGCATCGGCCCCGGGCCCGCCGGCCCGGCACCAACCGGCCCCGAAAGGCCACCACCCCCGCCCACGACACCGGACTCCCCGGCTTCGATCGCCGTCTCCTCACCGCCCCGCCCCACCACCGGCAGCCGCAAAGCCGGCAGGTCAAGGCGGGCAGGGGCCCCCGCACCCGTCACCGGAACAGGGGTGAGGACACCACGGAGCGTCCCGCCAGGGGCCGAAGCGCGCACATCGTGCCCCAGCTCGCCTCCGAAGGACGGATCGCGGTGCGCGCTCAGCGACGCGGCGAAGCCGGTCTCCGCGACGGTGCGGGGCGCCCCAAGGACCCTCTGGACGGGCGGCACGGCAGCCCAGCCACCCACCGGCCCCGGCCGGATTCCCTGCGCCGCCGCACTCCCCTCGTTCCCCCTGCTCCCCTCGCTCCCGGCCGCGGCATCCGTCGCCGCCGCCCCGTCCTCCGGCGCACGCACCCGCTCCGCGCCGCGCGCACTCCGTGGCCCCCGCAGCCACCCGAACATCCCCATCCCCCGTCACTGCTTCCCTTCGGCCCGCTCGACCAGGGCCGCGCTCTGCGCCACGTACGCGCGCCGGTCGGCATGTTCGAGGTCGAGAATGTCGTCCAGCCCCCAGTGGAAGTGGTAGGCGAGGTAGGCGACTTCCTCCTCGATCCGATCGGTCGCGTACGTCACGATTCCCCCAGGCGGCTCCCGGCCAGCTCCACCTCGAAGGACTCCTCGCAGTGCGGGCAGGCCACGGCGGCGCGGGTGTGTCCCTCGGCATTGATCTGCCGGTAGAAGTCCTGCAGAAACGCCAGGTCGGAGGCGAACATGTTCTCCACCGTGCCGTCGTGCACGGACCCGAGCGTGCCGAGCCGGGTGATGACCCGGCCGAGCAGCACGACCGACAGGTATGCCGGGTTCTCGCGTACGCGGACGTCCCGCAGCGGAATCAATTCGTCCCGTGCCGTCGCCAGACGCATCGCGCCATTGCGGTGGACGGTGCCGGACTCGTCCACGAATCCGCGCGGCAGCTCGAACTCGAACTCCGTCCGCAACGGTTCACGACCAGCCGCACGGGACGCATCCATGGCAGGGGACGAACTCGCCCCGGAAGACGAACCCGCCGGCCCGGATGCATTCACCGTGCTCGCCGCGCCTGGAGCCCCTGCTACGCCCGCCGCATGTGCCATGTTCGCCGTGGTGGCCGTCTGCGCCCCCGGGCCTGCGCGCCGCATTATTCGATGACCAGCTCTTCGAAGACGATGGTGACCTGCTCGGTCAGTGCGGCCGCGTCGCCCGCCTTGACCCCGCTGGTCTCCACCTTGCTGCACCAGGCATTGCGCATGTTGTAACGCTTCACCGGGTTGTTCTGGTAGTCCATCATCATGATGGTGGCGTTCTTACGGGCCGAACCCATGTCGCCCGCAATGGACTTGTTGATCCATTCGCTGAACGCGCCGCTCTGCGTCATTCCACGGGTCACCGTGCACTCGCCGGCCTTCTTCGTGCCGGGCATCTTCTTCACGACGGGCTTGCCGTCCGCCGAGACCTGCTGGTATTCGATGACGTCCTGTTCCATGGTCAGGCCGCTGACCTCCTGCAGATATTCGACCATCACCCCGTCGATCTGCAGGCCGAAATTGTGTGAGGTGAGAGCATCACCGGGCTGAAGGGACACGGGAGTTTACTCCTGTTGCGGTAAAGGGATGTCGGTTCGGGAGAGAAGCGGAAAGAGAAAGACGGAGGGCTACTCCTCCAGCTCCCCACCGCCCCCGGAGAACTGCGCCAACCGGAAGACCACGAATTCGGCGGGCTTGACCGGCGCGATGCCGATCTCGCACACGACCCGTCCGAGGTCGACGGACTCGACGGGGTTGGTCTCGGCGTCACATTTGACGTAGAAGGCGTCCTCGGGCCGCTGCCCGAACAGTGCGCCCGAGCGCCACTCATTGACCAGGAACGCCGAGATGTTGCGCCGGATACGGGCCCACAGCGCCTCGTCGTTCGGCTCGAACACCACCCACTGGGTCCCGATGAGAATCGACTCTTCGAGGTAGTTGAAGTAGCGCCGGACGTTCAGGTAGCGCCACGCCGGGTCGGACGCCATGGTCCGCGCGCCCCACACCCGGATTCCGCGTCCGGGGAAGGCGCGAATGCAGTTCACGCCGACCGGGTTGAGCAGGTCCTGCTCACCACGGGTGATCTGCAGTTCCAGATCGACCGCCCCGCGGACGATTTCATTGGCCGGCGCCTTGTGGACACCCCGCTCGCTGTCGTTACGGGCCCACACGCCGGCCATGTGGCCGGACGGCGGCACGATGCGCGACTGGCCGGAGGTCGGGTCGAAGACCTTGATCCACGGGTAGTAGAGCGCGGCGTACCGGGAGTCGTACCCGGCGATCTCCTGGCGCCACTTACGGATGTCACGGGCGTTCAGAGCGGGCGGCGGGTCGAGGACGGCCATCCGGTCGCCCATCAGCTCGCAGTGCGCGATGAGCCCGAGCTGAACGGCCTTGACCTGCTCCTCGTCGATCAGGCCCTGCTGGTAGGCGGCCATCAGGTCCGGCACGGCGACCATGTTGACCTCGTCGAGCGCCTCCAGGCCGCCGAATCCGGTGCGGTCGGCGGAGTCGCCGATGAAACGGCCGGAGTCCAGCCGCTCGACGGCGCCGGACGCAGCGGGCGCGGCGGGTGCCGGGGCGGGCGGGGCCAGGGTGACGCTCTGGGCGTCCGGCTTCGCCAACTGCGCCGCCGCGGCGGCCTCTTCGACGACGATCGTCTTCGAGCGCTGCTTGACCTGCGTGACGACATAGTTCCGGGCGCTCTTCTTCGCGCTGACGTCAAAGGTCTCGACGGCCTTGTCGCCGTCCTTGACGACCAGCTTGAAGCGGTCGGCACCGCCCTCGCCCTCGGCGTCCTGCACCTCGACGGAGAGCACCCCGCCGGCAGAAGCGGCCGCGATCGCGGCGACCTTGAAGGTGCCCAGCGCCACCGGCTCCCCGGCGGTCAGTGCCCTGGGCGCCGTCTGCACGGCCGCGGCGGGTTCCGTGCCGTCCGGGGCGCCGCCCACGCGTACGACGTACGCCGCCGTCCCGCCGTTGTTGAAGAAGCCGTACACGGAATGCGCCAGGTAGTACCCGTCCGTGAACTCCCCGAAGGCCGCCACGTACTGGGACCAGTTCGTCACCAGAGTCGGATCGTTCAGCGGGCCGGTGGGCGCCAGCCCGACGAAGGCGGCAACGGATGTTCCCACCCCTTCGATGGGCCGGGATCCGCTGGCGACCTCCTCGACGTATACGCCGGGCGACAGGTAGTTGGGCATGGAACGTTGCTCCTAGTAGGCGTGGGGTGGAAAGGGGGAGGCGGCATCGCGCTCAGGTGGAAACGTGCTTCGGAAGGTTCGCGGCCCTCGACCGGCCCCGGCTCCGCGCTGCGCTGCACGGGCGGTGTGGCGGCTCCTCACCCGCGAGGCATGCGCCTCCGCCTCCCGCTCGAACCGGTCGGAGGGGTCCGAGACCCTCGTCCCGTCGCCGCGGTCGGTGCCCGCGGCCGGTCCGGTGCGCCGCTGGATGACATGGGCCGGCTCATGGACGGGCATCTGGCGGCCCGCCGCAAAGGAGCCGTCGTACCGCCGCCGGAAGGCGCCGTGCGAACCGGAGGTGTGCGCTGGGGCGTTGACCGCGACGCCGGATGCACGGGCCGCCGCGTCCGGGTGGACGCGCACGTCGCAGAAGTCGGCACCGAGCCGTGGCTCCATGTCGGCCCGGACGGAGTCGTCGGGCGCACGGCCGGGGGTGCGCAGTACGTCCTCGACCGGCGAGCACCGCCCGGCGACCGGTGCGGTGCCTTCGCGGCCCGCGCCATGCCGGTGCCGCTCGTCCGCCGCCCGTGCGGCCGAGAACGCGTTGCCCACGGCCCGTGGGAGGACGGCGGCCGCCTCCGGGACGAGGCACCCGGCCTTCCCGGCCGCGGCCGTCCGGCGGGCCGTCCCGGCAGCGGTCGAGGTCGTCGTACGCGCCGCGGGAGCCGCCCCCGCACGCTCCCGTCCGGCTTCCCACCACCGGTCCTGTGCCCGCATGTCCATCCCCCGTCCCGCTCACTGCCGACCGGCGCTGTTCACTGCCGGTCACTGCTGCTGCCGTTCTTGTGCCGCTTCTACGCTTTCGATCCTGGCGGGCGGGTGCGCTCGGTCATAGAGACGAACGGGCCCCGCCACGGGCAGGGCACCTGCCCGTTCGGGCACGAGGGCCGCCGCCCGCCGCGTGACCGGCCATCGGGACACCCGCCTCTGCCCCTGGCTCTGCCCGTTCGGACACTGACCCGCGCCCGCCGGACAGGTTGACTGCCTGGGTGAGTATGTGGACTTCACTGGAACCGGCCGCGATCACCGTCGACCCGGGTGCCGTCGCGCGCGTACGGCTACGCATCCGCAACACGGGAGACACCGTCGAGGAATACCGGCTGCGGCCGGCCGGCGACCCCGCAGGATGGACACGGGTGGAGCCGGACGTGCTGCGGCTCTATCCGGGGGCGGAGGGCACCGCGGAGGTCGTCTTCGCGCCCCCGCGGACACCGGACGCCGTGGCCGGGCCGACGCCCTTCGGCATCCGCGTCGAGCCGGCCGAGCACCCCGAGATCCGCGATGTGGTCGAGGGGCAGGTGACGGTCGGCACGTTCACCGAACTCCGCAGCGAACTGGTCCCGTTGACCGTGCAGGGCCGGTGGCGCGCCAAAGCGGCGGTCGCCGTCGACAACCTCGGCAACCAGCCACTGACCGTCTCGCTCTCCGGCCGGGAGAACGGGGACGCCCTCTCCGTCGAGGCCGTGCCGAGCTCGGTGCAGGTCGCCCCCGGGCGCGCCGCCTTCGCCCGGCTGAACATCCGCCCCGGTCGGGTCAGCTGGGTCGGCGGCACCAACAAGCACCCCTTCACGGTCTCGGCGCTGCGGGCCGGCGTCCCGGAGCCGACCGAGCTGCGCGGCACCTACGTCCAGCCGTCCGTACTGCCGCGCTGGGCGATGGCGGTGTGCTCGCTGCTGCTGGCGGCGGCGCTGGCCTTCGTGGCGCTGTGGTTCACGGCCCAGCCCTCGGTGGCCACCAGCGCGAAGGACAAGCCCGGCCCGGTCGGACGCCCGATCGAGCAGCCCACGAAGCCGGCGCCCTCGCCGCCGCCCGAGCAGCCCTCACCCTCCGCCGCTCCCTCGCAGGAGCCGACGGACGAGGCGCCCGAGGGCGGTGACGAGCAGAAGGACGAGGGCCCCCAGGCCCAGACCATCCGGGACGCCTCGGGCGAAGGCTGGTACCTCCAGGTGAACCAGGGCGGTCAGGAGGACGGCACTCAGGTCGGCCAGAACCCCCGGTGGACGGGCGAGGAGTTCGGCCGCAACCAGTGGTGGATCATCCATCACTACCCCGAGAACAACACGGTCGCCCTGGAGGCGGCCAGCGCCCCGGGCAGCGTCGTCGACCTCAAGGACAACACCAACCAGGTCCAGATCGAGGGCGTTTCCGCGGAGAACCTGGAGTCGGGCGCACTTGCCGAACACCAGAAGTGGCGGCTGGAGGACACGGACAACGGCCGCACCCGCATCGTCAACACGGCCAACAACGAGTGCCTCACCGATATGCAGAACGACAAGGGCGCGATCACCTGGCAGTGCTCCGACGGTCCCAACGAACGGCAGGACTGGAAGATCGCCGACGGTCCGTGAGCCGGCACCGGGCACAGCGGGCAGCTCCGCCCGGCACCGGCCGGGGCCGTCCAGGCCGCCACGGCCGCCGACACCTGCCAAGGCCGCAGGGGCGGGAGCACGCCGTCAGCGGCCACTCTCCAGGCCCCGGTCGATGGCATCGGCGTGTTCGCTCAGCCAGGCGATCTCCAGGTGCAGCCACGACCCGGGGCCGGTGATGCGTCCGGCGCGCGCATGAAAGTCCCGTTCGGCCTCGACCCGGGCGACGATGCGCCCGCCGAAGCCCCGACGGCGCTCGTCCGCCAGCCCGTAGGTGTCGAGGAAGGTGCGCAGGAGGGCCAGCTGCCCCTCGAGCGGGCCGGTGATGTCGGCACCGAGCAGCCACAGCCAGGCGGCGTAGGCCAGGTCCCGCGTGCGGGGGCCGGGGGCGGCCTGGTCGAAGTCGAAGGCGCAGACGGGCAGGCCGTCGACGAAGGCGACGTTGAGCGGGGAGAAGTCGTTGTGGCACACCGTCTCCTCGCCACCCGCGACCGGCGTGCCGGCGGTCGCGTCGTGCAGCCGGCGCAGCAGCCGCGCCGCGGCGGAGATCTGCGCGGGCGCCCAGTCACGGGTCCGGAACTCGGTCAACGTCTCACCGTGCTGGAAGCTGAGGATCTCGCGGCCCTTGGGGTCGATCCCGAGCAGCCTCGGCGCGGCGTCGGAGCCGACGTCCTCCAGATGCCGGAGCAGGCGGTGGACAAACGACGAGTGCGGCCCGACCGGCCGCCGCACCGTGTCCCCGACCCGGACCACACCCTCCGTGATCCGGCCCCCGGTCAACGGAATCTCCAGATCCAGCTCCGTTGCCGTCTCCGTCTCCGTCTCCGTCTCCGTCTCCGTCTCCGTCTCCGTCTCCGTCTGCGACTTTGGGTACATGCGCGTCAGCATAGGCACCCTGGCGGCCGCCCGACCTCAGTGCCGGGCGGCCGCCCTTTTCCATGACCGGCGGCGCGGCCCGCCCGGCCCCCCCCGGGTCGCTCGTCCCCCCAAAGGTGACGCGGGGGGCCGGGTGACTCAGTCCCACAGGTGACGCGTCCGGCCAGGGGGCTCAGTCCCACAAAGGTGACGCGTCCGGCACCAACCGTCCCATCTTGCGGTACTCGCGCCGCGCTCCGGCCCGGATGTCCTCGGCCGACACCGGCCCGCCACGGCCCGCGGCCAGATAGCCGGCGGTCACCGCGGCCGAGCGGATCGCCCCGCCGGACAGCTCGAACTCCTTGGCGCAGGCGTCCAGTCCGAGGTCGTCCGCACAGGGCGCGGCCATCAGACAGGAACGCCACAACGCGGTCCGCTGCTCGGCGTCCGGGAACGGGAAGTCGACCACCAGATCCAGCCGACGGGTGAACGCGTCGTCGATGTTGGCCCGCAGGTTGGTGGTGAGCACGGCGATCCCGTCGAACGCCTCCAGCCGCTGGAGCAGATACGCACTCTCCAGGTTCGCGTACCGGTCGTGCGAGCTCTTGACCTCCGAGCGCTTGCCGAAGACGGCGTCGGCCTCGTCGAAGAGCAGCAGCGCGTCCGTACGGTCGGCCTCGGAGAAGATCCGCTCCAGGTTCTTCTCCGTCTCCCCCACGTACTTGTCCACCACCGCGGACAGCTCCACCACATACAGATCCAGGCCCAGTTCACCGGCCACGACCTCGGCGGAGAGCGTCTTCCCGGTGCCGGACTCCCCGGCGAACAGGGCCACCACGCCCCTGCCGCGGCCACCGCCGGTACGCAGCCCCCACGCGCCGAGCACCTGCTCCCGGTGCCGGGCCCGCTGCACCAGTTCGTGCAGCAGCCCCAAGGGCTCGGGCGGCAGCACCAGCCCGTCGAAGCCGACGGCGGGCCGGACGCGCCGGGCGTGCCGGTCCAGCAGCGGGGCGGACTGCTGACGCGCACTGCGCTGGACATGGGCGGCGGTCAGCGGTGTCCCGTCGAACGCGGCGAGGGCACCGGCCGCACGGGCCGCCCGGCGGATCTGCCCGGCGGCCAGCCGGTACGGCGCCACGGCCGCCCCGAGATCGAACTCCCCGTCCAGAACGTCGGGACCGATGTCATCGCTCACGGCGCCGAGTTCGGCACGCCACACCTCGGCCGCCGCCACCGCCCCGTCCGGCGCGTCCAGCGCCAGCAGGCCGGCATCGGGAGCCCACCCGGGGTCGTACGACTCGCTCCCTAAGAACACCACCGGCACCTCCCGCCCCGCCAGCGCCCGTACGAGCCCTCCGGCCCGCTCCGGCAGCGGCCCCACGACCAGCGCCGCCCCCCGCAACCGTGCCTCGCGCACCAACGCACCGACCGGCCCCGCACCGTCGCCCTGGCTGTCCTCCGGCCGGTACCGCACTACGGGCCGGCCGACGCCCCGCACCTCATCGGTCACCGACCCGGCAACGGCACCGGCCCTCCGCTCCCGCAGATGTACGGCGATCGGCCGCTCCCCCACGAGAGCGGCAAGCCGCCCGAAGAACGCCCGCTCGTCGCTGCCGTCGATGTCCGGGCCTTCGCCCGCGCCCTCTCCCGGCGGCAGCAACTCCACCCCCGCACCGCACAGTTCAGGATCGAGTCCGTCGTCCCCCAGCAGATGGGCCACCACCCGCTCCGGCACCCGCAGCGCGCGGCCGGGCAGCGGCCGGTCCTCCTCCTCGACGACGAGCAGCCCACCGGACCGCAACGGCGCGGCGGGATGGAACCGGGCGCGCGCCGCGGGCTCGTGCGGACCGGTGCCGGCGAGCTCCAGCGCCAGGGCGACGGTGGCCCGACGGCGCCCGACATCGTCGTTGAGGTAGCCGTAGAGCGGCTCGAAGTGCCGGTCCACATCAGGAGCGAGTGCGGCCAGGAGAATCCGCAGGTCCAGGACGGACAGCCCGAACCGCCCGACGAGCACCCCGACCCGATCCGCCGCCCCCTCGCCCCATGCCGCAGTGGTCCCGTCGCCCGTCTCCGCGGTCCCGGCCCCGTCCGCCGAGGTTCCGGCTCCCTCCGCCGAGGTCCCGTTCCCCTCCCCCGCCCACGCCTCGTCCTCCTGCGTCTCCCCCGTGGCGGCCGGCGGGGGCTGGGCGGCCAGCCGTCGGGCCGTCTCCGGGGTCACGTACAGCCCGCGCAGCGGATCCGCAGCCGTGGGATCACCGGCGCTGCGCCGCTCGACGAGCCCGGCCACCCGCTCCCGCAGCGCCGCCAGCCGCCCCAGCAACGCGCCACTCGCGCCCCCGTGCCCTGCCGTACCACCCACCGCCGTACCACCCACCATGGCGTCGCTCACCGTGCTGCCGCTCACCGCTCGCCCTCGCGGGAACCCGTCCCTGACGGCGAAGCATCCGGAGCCGACCGGAGCATCCGGAGCCGCGAGTCGTCCGGTGAGCCGTCCACGCCCCGCACGACCACCGCCGCGCCCTGCGTGACCGGCGGCGCCACCTCGTACGACGGCGTGACCGGGAAGGGCACGGTGATCACCACATCCAGGGACGGCTTGAGTTCGCCACCGAGTGCGGACCAGATGTCGGCGATCGAGCGCGACTCGGCGGGCGGCACCGCGACCGTGATCGGGATGGTCGCCTCCAGCCCCCGGAGGGCGTCCGTCAGTGCCTCCGGGGGCAACGTTTCCTGCCCGAGCAGGCAGCCCAGCGCGGCCGACAACAACCGGTGCTCGTCCTCCGGACGGCTGGTCCACGCCGTGACCAGGTACGACAGCCGGAACCAGCGGGGCGGCTGACGCCGGCGCACCACCATGCCGCTCGCATCCCGCTCCGCGATCGCCCCGCGCTCACGGCGGGCCACGTTCTCACGGATGTCGTAGAGATAGGCGTTGAGCGTGGGCGTATTGCGCCGTGCCGCCCAGTCACGGCTCGGCGCCTCGAACGCGACATCCCCCGCCCCGTCCGGCAACGCCCCCGCCCGCAGCACCCGCCGCAACGCCTCATCCACCTCATGAATCATGACCACACCCCCGCGCCCGGCCGGCGGCCCGATACCCGGCGCCCGCTGTCTTCCCTGGTCTCGCGCCTGCTGCGGAGCTCATCAGATACATCCCTCCCGTAGTGCGTCCACGACGGCGTGCGCTCAAGAGCGCAACAGCGGCCGCGTCATCCGGTCATCCAGTCATCCAGAACGTCCTTGACGGAGGACGACTCTCGGCCCGTTCAAAACAGCCGGCCTTCTCGGGCATCGGCCAACGCCCCACCCCTCGCCGACGAGCCACAGCACATCGACCACGCCCCGGCACCATGCCGACCGCAGCACCTCGACCGCGCGCCACACCGCGCCGCTCGTCGCCATCACCCCGACCGATGCGGAAGGCCCAGCCACCACGCCCTGCCGAAGCCGCCCCACCCGCGCGGACAACCGGCCGATCAGCCTCAGCGGCAAACGGCCCGCACCGCGCACCCGCGCACCACCGCCCACAACTGCCGCCACGGGAAGGCCCGATGGCTCCGGGAAGGGCCCGTACTCCGTACTCTACGGCGGTCGTGGTCCCGGGTTCGTGCAGATCACGCACAGCGGCGCCGCTGTGCACGAGTGCACAGCGGCGCGGGTGCCCGGGTGTGCAGATGCGCGGCGTACGGGTGCACCGATCCATGCGCCACCTCGTCCGGAACGTGCCCGACCGTGCACAGCCGAGCGCCCCGACGGTGCGCCAGTGGGAGGACCGGAGAAGGCCCGGAGAAGGCCGGGAGGATTCCCGGAGCAGGACCGGAACAGAAGGCGCCGGCCTGTGCAGGTGCCTGTGCGTCCGCCCCGGTGGACGAGGCTCGCCGTGCCGGAGCACTCGACGGCGTCGATGCGGCGCGCGTAACACCGCAGGAGGGACGTCAGAGACTACGCGCTGTACGTGCAGCCTTGCCCGCCGTAATACCACTCGTACTGGCCCATCACCCACGGGTCCGCCGTGATCGCGAAGGTGCCTCGCGGGGCGGGACAGTAGAACGTCGTGGTGACGATGCCACGACCCGGCGGGGGCCCCGGCTCGGCCGAGGCCGCAGAGGCAATGCCGGCGCTTCCGGCGCCGAACAGTGCGGTGACGAACGCTATCGCGATGATCTTCTTCATCATGTCTCCCCGTCCCCTCACGCTCGGGATCTGCCTCTGAGGAGAATACACGTAACCCCTCAAAACGGAACAAGAAGATGATCGACCCGATATCCGTCAAGAGCCCCCATAGCCGACTCCCCCTGGACCGCCCCGGGCTTCCGGTGCGGCACACGTGAAGTCCCGCTTCGGAGCCACGGCAACCGAGGCAACGCAATCCCGCGAACGAGTCGGACTCACCGTTCGAGTACACGCCTGAACCCGCCGCCGAAGCCTCGCCCGCCTTCCGCCATCGAATGAAACGGCGGCACATCGCGCTGGACGAGGAGGAGATCAGCCTGCTGGCGGACGGCTGGTCGCAGGGCGAGCGGTTCGAGGCGGGGAGGGCCTGGCGGTTCTCGTGCTGCGCGGCCCCGCACGGGACTGCGCTGCGGTGGAGAAGGCCGACCGGAACCGCAGTCCGTCGTCGGTGTGTGTGCGGTGGTCACCGACGGCTCCGGGCGCGTGTTGCTCGGCCGGTCGACGCGAGGCATGGGGGAGCTGCCCGGCGGGCGCGTCGAGGCCGGCGAGTCCTTCCAGGCGGCAGCGGTGCGAGAGCTCGTCGGCGAACTCCGGCTGCGCCACGAGGACGGCACTCCCCCGGATCCCGCCGGCCTGGAGGAGGCTCTGCGGGGTCCGCGACATGAGCTGCCCACCGGCGTCACCGTTGTGGGGAGGGAGTCCTTCGACACGCTCCAGCTCTATGCGGCCACCACCCTGCCGGGGTTCTGCCGGCTGGCCGGCGCCCGGGGCACTGCGCCGGCCGCCCTCCCGCGCGGCGTGGACGCCGCCGCCACCGTCGCGGACGGCTCACTGGCCTACCTCACCCACGTCCTGGTCAAGGACGGAGAGGCGGCCGAAGAGCGCCGCTCCGAGTTCATCGTCCACGCCGTCGGCCCGGCCGGCGCCGCGCTGGCGGAGCGGATGGCCGCCTGCGTACGGTCCTGGGACCAGCACGTCCGCGGGAGCGGCTACCCGCAGATGACCGTGCACCCCGCAGGCACTCCCGACCATGAACTCCCGGCCGGCCACGTCCTGGACAAGACCTCCTCCCGCCTGGTCTTCCCGTGGCCGGGCCGGCACCCCGCCCCACGGACCACGGTTGAAGCAGGGGTCCTCGCAGAGGCGGGAGGGGGCCGATGACCACGAGGACGGAGCAGCCGGCGCCGCCGTCGGCGGGGCCCGGCCCGGCGGTCTGCTCGGACACCGCAGCTCGGACAGCACCTTCACCGCCTCACCGAGGCCGGACGTCGCCACGAGCAGGGCGACGCCCCATGGTTGGCGCGCGTACATCGGGGCCCGGAACTATGTCGTCCCACCACATACGCCTCTGACCTGCGTGTTCCTACGGTGTGGCGACACGAAGACGTCCCCGTCCAACGCCAGGAAGTGGTGCCGATGTCCTCCCCCGCGACCGCTGCTCCGCCACCCGCCAGCCTCAAGCGCATCGTCGCCGCCAGCCTGATCGGCACCACCGTCGAGTGGTACGACTTCTTTTTGTACGGGTCGGCCGCGGCACTGGTGTTCAACAAGCTGTTCTTTCCGGGCTCGGATCCGCTCGTGGGGACGCTGTTGTCATTTCTGACGTATGCGGTGGGGTTTGCGGCGCGGCCTCTTGGGGCGTTGGTGTTCGGGCATTACGGGGACCGGTTGGGGCGCAAGAAGCTGCTGGTGCTGAGTCTGCTGATGATGGGCGGGGCGACCTTCGCGATCGGGTTGCTGCCGACGCATGCGACGGTCGGGACCGCGGCGCCGGTGTTGCTGACCGTGCTGCGGCTGGTCCAGGGGTTCGCGCTGGGTGGTGAGTGGGGCGGGGCGGTGCTGCTGGTGTCGGAGCACGGTGACGCGCGGCGGCGCGGGTTCTGGGCGTCCTGGCCGCAGACCGGTGCGCCCGCGGGGCAGTTGCTGGCGACGGGTGTGCTGTCGGTGATGACGGCGCTGTTGTCCGACGCGGCGTTCGCGTCGTGGGGGTGGCGGGTGCCGTTCCTGCTCTCGGGTGTGCTGGTGGTCGTGGGGCTGTGGGTGCGGCTCTCGGTGGACGAATCACCGGTGTTCCGGGCCGCGTTGGCGAGCGCCGGTGCGCGGCGGGCACAGGGCGGCGCCGTGGAGAGGCTGCCGCTGGTGGCGGTGCTCAGGCACCACTGGCGGGATGTGCTGATCGCGATGGGCGCGCGGATGGCCGAGAACATCTCGTACTACGTGATCACGGCGTTCGTGCTCGTCTACGCCACCTCGCACACGCGGCTGTCGCAGCAGACCGCCCTCAATGCCGTCCTGATCGCTTCGGCGCTGCACTTCGCGGTCATCCCCGCCTGGGGCGCGCTCTCGGACCGGATCGGGCGCCGGCCGGTCTATCTGCTGGGCGCCGTGGGCGTCGCGGTCTGGGCGTTCCCGTTCTTCGCGCTGGTGGACTCGCGCCAGTTCGGGCTGCTGCTGCTCGCGGTGAGCGTCGGGCTGGTCTTCCACGGTGCGATGTATGCGCCGCAAGCGGCCTTCTTCGCGGAGATGTTCGCGACCCGGATGCGGTACTCGGGCGCCTCGATCGGTGCCCAGTTCTCCTCGGTCGTGGCCGGAGCGCCCGCCCCGCTGGTCGCGACGGCGCTGCTCGCGGACTTCGACAGTCCGGCGCCGATCGCCCTGTACGTCATCGCGGCCGCGCTGCTGACGCTGCTCGCGGTGGGCGTGGCGCGGGAGACCCGTAGCCGGGATCTCGCCGCGGTGGACGGCACGGCGACGGCCGACGCGTTCCGGGCGGCGGGCCCGGAAGCGGCGGAGGGCGGAACCTCGTCGGCCGTACCGTCCTGAGGGGTCCGGCCGAAGGGCCGGGGAACCTGATGTTCGGCGGGGGCGTGGCGGGCCGGGGACGCTCCGGGAGACGGGGCAGCAGGTCCGCCACGCCCCCGCCGGGCGTCAGGAGTTCTTGCTCTTCAGGGAGTCCTTCATCCCCTGGATGTTCTCCTTGGCGTTGCCCATCGCGCCCTTGGCCTTGCCCTTGGCCTCGTCGGTGCGGCCTTCGCTCTTCAGACGCTCGTCGCCCATGGCCTTGCCGGCCTTCTGCTTGGCCTTGCCCTTCATCTTGTCCATGGCGCCTTTGTCACCCATGACGAACTCCTCTTGTGCGGTGGGAGGGGAAAGCTTCGCCACCACGTTGCCGCAGGTCGCGGCGGCCCGCACCCGGAGGCGGCTACCGGTACCGGCCGGTTCGGGTGCCGGGGGCCCGGCAGCGTCGTTGGCTACCTGCCGGTATCGCGTGCCACGGCGGAGGACAGCTGGTGCAGCCGCAGCGCCAGCTGGATCTCCAGGGCACGCGCCGGGCTCTGCCAGTCGGGGCCCAGCAGCCGGCTCACCCGCTCCAGGCGCTGGGCGACGGTGTTCACATGGACGTGCAGGGCGTCCTTGGTACGGACCGGGCTCATGCCGCAGGCGAAGTAGGCGCCGAGGGTGCGCAGCAGCTCCGTCCCGCGCCGGGCGTCGTAGTCGGCGACCGCGCCGAGCGTGCGGTGGACGAAGCCGTCCACGTCGCGGGTGTCGGCGAGCAGCAGACCGAGGAAGCCGAAGTCGGCGGCGGCCGCGCCCTGGCCCGCCCGGCCCAGTACGCGCAGCGCCTCACCGCAGCGCCGGGCCTCCGCGTAGGCGTCGGCGACCGCGGCGGGGCGGGCGGCGGGGGCCGGGAGCGGGGCGGAGGCGCCGACCGTGACCGGCTGGTGCAGCGCGGCACCGAGCCGGGCGGCGATCTCCCGGGCGGTGTGTGCCGGGTCGTCGTCGGGGCCGAGCGGCAGCAGCAGGACGGCGCCGCCGTCGCGTACGGCGGCCAGGCCATGGCGGGTGGCGGCGAGGTGGGAGGCCGCCGACCACAGGCGGCGGCGGTCGGCGCCATCGGGGTGGGAGGCGGCATCGGCGGCCGGCGGTGCCTGGTCGGTCCGGGCCGCCAGGACGACATGCGGGGCGTCGAGGTCGGCGCCGACCCGGGCCGCGCGTTCGCCGAGCAGGCGGGGATCGCGGTCGGCGGCGTTCAGCAGGTCGTCCAACAGCTCGCCGCGCACCCGCTGTTCGGCCTCCCCGGCGGTCCGCCGGGCGAGCAGCAGCAGCGAGGTGACCATGGCGGCCCGCTCCAGGGTGCGCTGGTCGACCGGGTCGAGGGCCGGGTGGCCGCGCAGGACGAGCGCGCCCAGCACCTCACCGCCCGCCCCGACCGCGGCGACCCACTGGTCGCCCTCCCGTACGGCGTGGCCGTCGGCGCGGGAGCGGTCCAGCGCCGCGGCCGGGGCCCCGCCGGGCTCGGTGAACTCGACCTCGCCGTGCAGGACTTCCGCCAGCGCGTCGGCCACGTCGAGGACCCCGCCGCCGCGCAGCACCAGTTCGGTCAGCCGGTCGTGGATGTCCGAGGCGCGCTCGACGGCCGCGCTGCGGTCGCGGATGATCTCGTTCGCGGCCTCCAGTTCGGTGAGGGTCTTGCGGGTCTCGGCGAGGAGGCGGGCGGTGTCGATCGCGACGGCGGCGTGCGCCGCGTGGGCGGCGAGCAGGGCTATCTCGCCGTGTTCGAAGACCCGCTCGCGGCGGTCGGCGGCGAAGAGCACGCCGATCACGCCGCTGCCGAGCATCAGCGGCACCCCGAGGATCGCCACCAGGCCCTCGTCGTGGACGCCCGAGTCGATGCTGCGGGTGTGCCGGAACCGCTCGTCGTGGAAGTAGCTGTCGGTGACGTAGGGGCGGGCGGTCTGTGCGACCAGCCCGCCCAGGCCCTCGCCCATGCCGAGCCGCAGCTGCTGGAACCGCGCGGAGACCGAGCCGTCGGTGACCCGCATGAAGGTGTCGCCGGCGGCGGGGTCGTGGAGGGTGAGGTAGGCGACCTCGGTGCCCAGGAGGGAACGGGCCCGGCGCACGATCGCCCGCAGCACCGCGTCGGGGTCGCGCAGCCCGGCGAGGTCGTGGGCGGTGGCGTGCAGCGCGGACAGTTCGGCCTCGCGCCGCCGGCGGCCCTCCAGCTCGGCACGGACCCGCAGCGCGAGGAGCTTGGCCCGCTCCAGTGCGGCGAGCCGGGCGGCGGACGCGCCGTCGGCACGGGCGCGGAGCACCGGACGCTCGTAGTCCTCGGCGGGGGCGCCGGCGGTCAGCAGCGCGAGGAAGGCGGTCTCGGCCGGGTCGTCGTCGAACGCGCGGGCCCGGGCGTGGGGAACGGGCGCCGGCGGGCGGGCGGCCGCGGGGCCGGGCGCCGGCGAAGGCGCCGCCACGGGCTCGGGGTCCGGCTCGGGCACCGGCTGATCGCAGGACATGGTCACAGGGATACCTCCGGGTCGTCACGGTGCGCCAGCCTCCGCGGCCGGGTACCGGACCGGGGCCGCTCAATGCGCGGTCCAGCCCCCGTCCAGCACCAGCGAGGCACCGGTCATGAAGGACGCCTGCGGAGTGCAGAGGTAGGCGACGGCCTCGGCGACCTCCTCCGGTTCGAGCAGCCGCTTGAGGGCGGAGTCGGCGAGCAGGAGGTCGGTCAGGACGCGTTCCTCGGGGATGCCGTGCGCGGCTGCCTGGTCGGCGAGCTGCCGTTCGACGAGCGGGGTGCGGACATAGCCGGGGTTGACGCAATTGCTGGTGACGCCGTGCCGGGCGCCCTCCAGGGCGGCGGTCTTCGACAGCCCCTCCAGGCCGTGCTTGGCCGCGACGTACGCGGACTTGAAGGGCGAGGCCCGCAGGCCGTGCACGGACGAGATGTTGACGACGCGGCCCCAGCCCTGCGCGTACATGTGGGGCAGCGCGCCCCGCAGCAGCCGGAAGGGCGCCTCCAGCATGACGGTCAGCACCTGGTGGAAGACGTCGGGCGGGAACTCCTCGAGGGGGCGTACGAGCTGGAGGCCGGCGTTGTTGACGAGCAGGTCGGTGCCGGCCGCGGCCCGTTCCGCGGCGTCGAGATCGGTGAGGTCCAGCGCCCGCGGTTCGATGCCGCCGCGGCCGCCGTTCGGGTGATCCGCCACGAGGGCGGCCAGCCCGTCGGCGTCCCGGTCGACCGCGCGCACCGTGGCGCCGGCCGCCGCCAGTCGCAGCGCGCAGGCGCGTCCGATGCCACTGGCCGCTCCGGTGACGAGCGCGGTGCGGCCGTCGAGGTCGAGGGATACCGGGCCTGGGGTGCCGATCACGGTCATGCCCGCACCCTAGGTAGCGGCCGGGTCCGTCACCGATGTGGTCCGGCGCCACAGTTCGCGGCCCGCAGGTGGCGGCGGCCCACGTCAGATGTGGTGCCCGCGCCCGCGCCCGGCCGCCGCACCGCCGCTCCCGGCCGCCCGCCCGCTTCACCCGACCGGCCGTCCCGGATCGCCGCGCCCCCGTCGGGCCCCTAGCGTCGTACGACGCAGCGTGCTGTCCGCGCACCGCCGCCCCGTCCGCGCACCGCCGCCCCGAGGGAGAGACCGACATGCACAGGCTCATCGCCGTGCCGACGGCGCTGCTCGCCCTGGCCGCGGCGGGCTGCGGGGAAACCGACGGCGGCCGGGACCCGACGGCCGCGGCGTCGTCCGCCGCGGGCACCGCGCCGGGCCCGGACGAGACCCTTCGCGAGGATCCCGGCTCCGCGTCCCCCACCGTCCCCGGACAACCGATGGACTGCGGCGATCTGCGCGACGCACTGGGCAAGGCGGGTGACGTCACCCTCTACGCGGACCCGGCTGCCGGCGGCACGGTGGACTGCGGCGAGGCGCGCCAGGTGATGTCCGAGTTCTTCCTGCGGGTCCCGCACGAGGGCCGGGACGACCGGGGCACCCTGGCCGTGCGGGGCTGGTTCTGCCAGTACGAGAGCGGGCCCACCGGCACCTGGATCACGACCTGCCGCAAGGACAAGCGGGAGATGCACACCGAGGAGCCGACCGACCAGCCGTCCGGGGAACCCGGCGGACCGGACGGATCCCAGCTGCCCACGCTGCCCGGCGCGCCCTCCGGCCCGATGGACGAGCCGTCGACGGAAGAGCTGTAGCCGCCGGAGTGCGGGCGCCCGCCCGGGAACGACGCCTCAGGGCTGCTGCCCCTCCGGCTCCTCCCCCATCTTGTGGAACCACGTCGGCCCGGCCTCCTGCGCCCGCTTGATGCGGGTCAGCGCGTACTCCTCCAGCTCCGGCAGGGCGTCCACGTCGAACCAGCCCACCTCCAACGACTCGTCGTCGTTGACCCTCGCCTCGCCGCCGACCGCCCGGCAGCGCAACGTCACGTCCATGAACTGGCAGACGTCGCCATTGGGGTAGTGCGTGGGCGGCATGGTCTCGACGAGGACGACGCCCTCGGCGACGACCCGCACCGCGGTCTCCTCGTATACCTCGCGGATCGCGGTCTCGGCGGGCTGTTCACCGGGCTCGGGAATACCGCCGATCACCGACCAGCCACCCGTGTCGGCCCGCTTGCCCAGCAGGACCCGCCCCTGGTCGTCGAAGACCACCGCGCTCACCCCGGGCAGCCAGAGCAGCTGCCGGCCGATGGAGGTCCGGAGGTGACGGATGAATTCGGGGGTTGCCATGCTCCGACCCTACGGGACGTCCCCGCCGGGCCCCGGCCCCTGGGCGGGCCTCCGCCCCGCTCGGCGCTCAGGCGCCCGCCGGGGTCCCCTTGCGCGGCCGCAGCCGGCCGCGGATCGCACGGACGGCGCCCTCCGCGTCATCGACGGTGACGGTGAAGTCGCGCCCGTCGCCGAGCCGCACCACCACGCCCTCCCCGCGGCGCACGACCACGGCCGTGCCCTGCTCGGGGCGCCAGCGGTAGCCCCAGCCGCCCCAGTGGCGCGGGGTGACCTGGGGGGTGAAATCGGCGCCGACGACGGTGTCGAGGGGGATGCGGCGGCGGGGCACTCCTATATGGCCGCACCGCACCTCCAGGCAGTCCTTGTCGATGCGTACCGCGACATGGACGTAGGCGAGCGTGCCGAAGAGCACCAGCAGGCCGACGGCGACACAGCCGACCACCGACATCACCAGGGGCGCCAGGCCCGCGGTCCAGTTGCTCTCGACGGCGAGTTCGATGCCCAGCGCGAGACAGCCCGCACCGATCGCGGCCAGCAGCCACTGGATGCGGTTGGTGGCACTGCCGTGCCAGACCTCGGGGATCTCCGCATGGGAGCCGCCGGTGGGGCGCGCTCCGCTGTCGGCGCCATCGGTCGTACCAGGGTCGTCGGGGGCTGCTGCCCCCTCGTGGGGGTGGTCCCTCATGAGACGCAGCGTACGCGTCTTTGCACGCTGCGGCAGGGCATCGGCCGGTCGTTCACGGCCCGCAGCGCGGGACCGCCGACGTCATGGCTGACGTCAGCGGCGGACGGCCGCGGCGACCCCGTCGGCCCGGGCGGAGCCCCCGGCCGGGGCGCCCGGTGCGAGGTCCGTACGACTCTCGGCGAGCAGCCGGCCCTCGGCGAAGGTGAGCGCCGCGGCCGGCAGTCCGGCGGGGCGCCCGCTGAGGATCACGCTGAGGGCACCGGTCGGGGCGGCCGCCGGCGCCGGTTCGGCACCGATGCGGCGCAGCGCCTGGGCGGCGACCGCCTCGGCGGAGCCGTGCAGGACGAGGGCGGGGGCACCGGGCTGCTGGAGGGCGGCGCGGATGCGTTCGGCGACCAGTTCGTAGTGGGTGCAGCCCAGAACGACGCTGCGCAGGCCCCGCGGGGTGCGCGCCGCCGCGGCCGCGATGGCGTCGTCGATCGCGGCCTCGTCGGCGGCCTGGACCGCGTCGGCGAGCCCGGGGCAGGGCACCCCGGTGACCTCCACGCCCTGCCCGAACCGCTCGATCAGGTCCCGCTGGTAGGGGCTGCCGGTGGTGGCGGGGGTGGCCCAGATGGCGACCGGGCCGCCGCCGGCCGCCGCGGGCTTGATGGCCGGGACGGTGCCGATGACCGGGACCTGGGGTTCGAGTGCGGCACGGAGCGCCGGCAGTGCGTGCACGGACGCGGTGTTGCAGGCGACGATCAGGGCGTCGGGGCGGTGTGCGGCCGCGGAGCGGGCCACCGCCAGTGCGTGTGCGGTGACGTCCTCGGGGGTGCGGGGGCCCCAGGGCATGCCGTCGGGATCGGAGGAGAGGACCAGATCGGCGTCCGGCCGCAGTCGCCGCATGGCGGCGGCCGCCGCGAGCAGCCCGGTCCCGGAGTCCATCAGCGCGATCTTCACCCGGACACTTTACTCAGTCGCACGTACGGCTTGTCATACCGGGCACGGCGGCGGGGCGGGCCTGCGGGTGCGGCGGACGGCGGGCGGGTGCCGCTGGGCTCCGTCCCGCACCGGGACACCGTGTCGATCGCCGGTGCGGGCCGGTGGTGGTGCGGCAGACTGCGGCCGTGAGCGCGATGGAGTGGATCGGTGCCGGGTCGCTGCTGGCCTGGGTGTGGCTGCTGCTGGGGCAGGGCTTCTTCTGGCGGACGGACGTACGGCTGCCGGAGCGCCGGGACCCGGAGCGCTGGCCGTCGGTCGCGGTGGTGGTCCCGGCGCGGGACGAGGCCGCGGTGCTGCCCGAGAGCCTGCCGCCGCTGCTCGGGCAGAAGTACCCGGGCCGGGCGGAGGTGTTCCTCGTCGACGACGGCAGTACGGACGGGACGGGCGCGCTGGCCCGGGAGCTGGCGGCCGCGGGCGGGGGGCTGCCGCTGACGGTGTCCTCGCCGGGCGAGCCCGAGCCGGGGTGGACGGGGAAGCTGTGGGCCCTGCGGCACGGCATCGCGCTGGCGCGGGAGCGGACCGCTCCGGAGTACCTGCTGCTGACCGACGCGGACATCGCCCACGCCCCGGACAGCCTGCGGGAGTTGGTGGCCGCGGCCCGGTCGGCCGGCCTGGACCTGGTGTCGCAGATGGCGCGGCTGCGGGTGGTGACGTTCTGGGAGCGGCTGATCGTGCCGGCGTTCGTGTACTTCTTCGGGCAGCTGTATCCGTTCCGGTGGGTCAACCGGCCCGGAGCGCGGACCGCGGCGGCGGCCGGCGGCTGCGTACTGCTGCGGCGGGAGGCCGCGGAGCGGGCGGGCATTCCGGAGGCGATCCGGCATGCGGTGATCGACGATGTGACGCTGGCCCGTGCGGTGAAGCGTTCCCGGCCGGACGGGGGCATCGCGCGGCGATTCGGCTCGGGGCGGCGGGCGACGGGCGGGCGTATCTGGCTGGGGCTCGCGGACCGGGTGGACAGCGTGCGGCCGTATCCGCGGCCGGCCGAGCTGTGGCGGATGGTCTCGCGCAGCGCCTACGCCCAACTGCGGCACCAGCCGCTGCTGCTGCTCGGCACGGTCCTCGGTCTCGCGCTGGTGTATCTGGCCCCGCCGGTCGTGCTGGTGGCCGGGCTGGCCGCCGGCCGTACGACCGTCGCCGTGCTCGGCGGGGCGGCCTGGGCGGTGATGTGCGGGACGTATCTGCCGATGCTGCGCTACTACGGGCAAAGGCCGTGGTGGGCACCGCTGCTGCCGTTCACCGCGCTGCTGTATCTGCTGATGACGGTGGACTCGGCGGTGCAGCACTACCGGGGGCGCGGTGCGGCCTGGAAGGGGCGGACGTATCCGGCGCCCTGAGCGGCGCCCCCGGTGCCGCCGTCATTTGCGGGCCGGTGACCAGTCCAGGCCCCAGCCGTAGGCGTGGTCGACGGTGCGCTGGGGGCTGACGCCGGGCTCGGGCACGAGGTAGCGGGCCTCGCGCTGGACGACGAGTTCGCCGCCGGTGTTGGTGATCAGGGCGAGCGCGCAGACGTTGGAGGGCACCGTGCAGGCGTCGAGCGAGAAGTCGACGGGGGCACCGTGCTGGGGCTGGAGGGTGACCGTCGCGCTCAGGCCCTCGAAGCTGCGGGCGCCGGCGTAGACCGTGACGAAGATCAGGATGCGCTTGATGCGTGCCTGGTGGTCGAGGTTGATGGTCATGTTCTCGCCGGCCGCGACGGCACCCGTGCGGTCGTCGCCGTCGAGCTGGATGAACGGCGGGGCGTGCAGGGCGCCGAAGTTGCTGCCGAGCGGGTGGACCACCCCGGCTGCGCCGTCGGTGAGCTCGTACAGCGCGCACAGGTCGAGGTCGAGCTCGCCGGACGGGGGCAGCAGCGACCCGCGGGCGCCCATGGCCTGCATCGCCTTGCGGCCGAGTTTCTTGCCGAGCCGCTTGCCCGTCGGACCGCCGCTCCAGTTGAGGTTCACCCGCATCGCCCCGGAGGTGCCGCCCTGCTTGGTCAGGGAGACGGCGGGGGCGTCCTTCGTGAGGGTGACTTTCGTCAGACGAACGGGAGGGGCCTGGGGTGCGGGCGCGGGCTGCCCGGACGGAGCCGGAACGGAGGCGGCGGGCTGTCCCGCCGGCGGCGGCGCGGGGGCCATGGGGGGCGGGGCCATCGGCGGGGCGGGCGCCGGAGGCGGCGGGGCGGGCGCCGGAGGCGGCGGGGCGGGCACGACGGGGGCGGGCGGCGCGGGGGCCGGGGCGGGCGTGGCGGGCTGCGGCGGTGCCGGATCCTCGACGCTGATGCCGAAGTCGGTGGCCAGTCCGGCGAGCCCGGTGTCGTAGCCCTGCCCCACCGCGCGGAACTTCCAGGCGCCCTGCCGGCGGTAGAGCTCGCCGAGCACGAAGGCGGTCTCGCTGCCGGCGTCCCGGCTGTCGAAGCGGGCCAGCTCCGCGCCGCTCGCCGCGTCCCGTACCCGGATGTGCAGCCCGGGCACGCTCCCGAAGGTGCCGCCGTCGGCGGAGGCGGCCAGCACCACCGTGTCGACGGCGGGCTCGACGGCGGCCAGGGCGACGGTGAGGGTGTCGGTCACGGCGCCGCCGGCGGACCGCTTGCCCTCGTGACGTACGGCGCCCGAGGCGTGCGCGGCCTGGTTGTAGAAGACGAAGTCCCCGTCGTCGCGGACCCTTCCGGACACCAGCAGCAGGGCGGAGGCGTCCACGTCCGGTGTCCCCGGGGCCGCCTGCCAGCCCAGCTCCACCCGGACCTTTGGGGCCGGTACCGGGACATTGCTGCCCTTGAGCATCGACATCGCCGCGCCTTCCTCTCGTCCGCCGTGCCCCCTGGCCGGTGGCACTCCCAACCTACTTGGCCCGAACCGTTCCGAACGCACCTTGTTCACCTGCGAGAAGCGGCGTCTTTACACGATCCCTACGGGCGATCGCGACCGATTTCCACAAGTTCGCTCGCATTGGCGCTCCACGCCCACTCCCAACACGCAAAACAACCCTCTTTTCAGGCTCCCCAATCGGCACATCGTGGGCTTAACTTATGAGGCATGACCTCCCCCCGCTCTACCTACGGCGGCTACTACGCTTCGCCCTCCTTCCCGGACACCCCGATCTACGACAGCCTCGTCGCCGAACGGGGTACGCCGCAGATCGCCCCGATCCGGGTGAACCCCTCCCCGTACGAGACGGGTTCGTCCTATTTGCCGGCGCTTCCCTCGGCGCTGCCGGCACTCCCTGCCGCGCCCTCCTACCCGTCGCCCGGCCAGGGCTATCCGGGAGCGGCCGCACAGCCGGTCGCCCCGCTGCAGCAGGCTCCGGCGCCGTACATCCCGCAGCAGGCGGGCGGCCGCGGCTACCAGTCCCCGCAACAGCAGCAGCCCCCGCGTCCGCCCATGGGCACGGGGTACGAGGCGATGCGGCCGGCCGCCCCGGTGGCGCCCCGGCAGGCGTCGCCGTACGACGACCCCTACGGCCGGCAGTATCCGCGGGGGTACTGACCCGGCCGCTCGGCCAACCGTCCGAGGCGGCTGGCAGGATGGAGGGCATGCTCAAGCCTGCCCTCCGGTCGATCCATCTCTACCCGGTCAAATCCATTGCGGGGTCCGGTCCCGGCGAGGCGGTCGTGGAGCCGTGGGGGCTCGCCGGGGACCGACGCTGGCTGCTGGTGGACGCCGAGGGCAGGCAGATCACCCAACGGCAGCAGCGGACCCTCGCGTTGGCGCACGCCGAGGAGCAGGCCGGCGGCGGCCTGCGGTGCACCGCGCCCGGAAGGGAACCGCTGACGGTCGAGGTGCCCGCCTCCGGGGAGACGGTCCCGGTCCGGATCTGGAACGACGAGGTCGAGGCGGTGCCCGCGGACCCGGTGGCGGCCGAGTGGTTCGGCGGCTATCTGGGCGTCGAGTGCCGGCTGGTGCACCTCGACGCCCCGGAGAAGCGCCGCCCCGTCGACCCGGACCACTGCACGCCCGGTGACACGGTCAGCTTCGCCGACGGCTTCCCGCTGCTGCTGACGACCACCTCGTCGCTGGACGCCCTCAACTCCCTCATCGCGCAGGGCGACCACGCCGACGAGGGCCCGCTGCCCATGAACCGTTTCCGGCCCAATGTGGTGGTGGACGGCACCGCCCCCTGGGCGGAGGACGAGTGGCGGCGGATCCGCATCGGCGAGGTGGAGTTCGAGGTGGCCAAGCCCAGCTCGCGCTGTGTGGTCACCACCACCGACCAGCTCACCGCCGAACGCGGCAAGGAGCCGCTGCGCACCCTCGCCCGGCACCGCCGCTTCGGTGACCGGCTGGTCTTCGGCCAGAATCTGATCCCCCGCGGGGTGGGCACGATCCGGATCGGCGACCCGTTCGAGATACTCGGCTGACCGGCCGGCACGGCACGCGCCCGACGGGCCGCCGTGGCCGTTCGCCGGGGTCGCGCGGGCGTGCGGCGACTGGCGACTGCGGACCGCCGCGGCCGGTGACCACCTGCCGGCGGGAGCGCCCGGCGCCGCCGGCGGCGCAGCCCGACGGAGACGGAGAACTGGGTGCCGATGTCTGCGAGGGACACCGGGGGCGACCGCCTCCTTCCCGTCCAGCATCTGCGGCCCGGGGACCACGCCTTTGTGAGCTACGGCGACGACGAGGTGCGCTGGGAGGCCGTCACGGCGTTCGTCCGGCTCGGGCTGGCCCGCGGCGAGAAGGTCCTGGTGCTGCCCTGCCCCGGGGTGCCCGAGGACGAGGTGCTGGCCAGGCTCGACTTCCCCGGCCGCAGCACGGTCCCGGCGCGCGGGCGCGGCCAGTTGGTGGTGAGCTGCATGCGCGAGGTGATCCGGCCGGACACGGAGTTCACCGCGGCGCGCCAGATGGGCCGGCTGTACGCGGAGACGGACCGGGCGACGGCCGAGGGCTATGCGGGCCTGCGGGCGTACATCGACATGGGCTGGGTGCGCGCGCTCGGCGCGGACGTCGAGGTGATGGCGTGCCGCGAGACCGGTGCGCAGGCGCTCTTCACCGGCCGGCCCTACACGGAGCTCTGCGCCTACGACCGCCGCCGGTTCGACCGCGCGGTGCTCGCCGCCATGGAGCGGGCGCATCCGCGCTCCCTCCTGGAACGCCTCGGCAGCCTGCGGTCGTTGCGCGCCCCGGACGGCGCGCTGTGCTTCGTCGGCGAGGCGGACGCCGCGCACCGGACCGCGTTCGGCCGGTCGCTGGAGCTCGCGCTGGCGCAGACGGCACCGGCCCGGCGGCTCACCGTCGATCTGACCCGGCTGCACTTCCTGTCGGTGGGCTGCGCCGTCGGCCTGCTCCTGCTGGCCAGGGGTGCCGCGGGCCACGATCTGGTCGAGGTGCGCTGCGCGGCGGGGCAGCGCCGGCTGCTGCAGCGGCTGGGCGCGGGGACGGTGCCGCGGCTGGCGCTGACGGAGGTGGTGCGGGCGTGGTGAGCCCCGATCCGGCCGGGGTGCCGGCCGAGGAGTCCGGCCGGCGGCTGCTGCAGCGGCGCTTCACCGCCCGGCTGCTGCCGCAGGTGCGGCTGCTGGTCGAGGAGTGCGCGGCCCGGGAGGGGCTGGGCGAGCCGCGGCGCGGCGAGTTCGTCCTGGCGGTGGACGAGATCGCGGGGAACGCCGTGGAGCATGCGGGCGGTGCGGGGCGGCTGGTGCTGCGGCGGGTGGGCGACGAACTGGAGTGCCGGATCAGCGACGCGGGCCCCGGCTTCAGCGAGGAGGTGATCCCGGAGCTGCTGCCGGGCCTGGACGGCGCGCCGAAGGGGCGCGGACTGTGGCTGGCGCGGCTGGTGGCGGACCGTTTCACGGTGGCCGCTGGGGCTCCGGGGCCGGGGGGACCGGGTGCCGTGGTGACGCTGGCGGTGCGGCTGCGCTGAGCGCGGCGCCGTTCGGGCCGCGCGCTCCGGCGCGCGGGTCCCGCTTCACGCGCCATACGTCCGGTTGTCGCTCTTTGTACCGGGAGAAGTTGCTCTCTCTTCGCGGAAGTCTCGCGTGGACCACCCCTGATGAGGTATCCACGGACACGGAGAGGGGGCAGGATGCGAGCGATGAGAGGTGTGTGGCGCTGGCGGCGCAATCCGCTGCGGCGCCGGACCGACCGGATCGAGGCCTGGGTGGCGCTCGCCGCCGCCCTCCTGGTCGTCTTCGGGGCGACCTCCGCCGGCTGGCTCGCCGGGCGGGCGACTCATGGTGCGCTGCTGGAGACCGTACGGATACAGCACCAGCAGCGTCAGCTGGAGTGGGTGACGGTCGACCGGCTGGTCTCCCGGACCCCCCTCGACCCCGATCCCGAGACGTCCTCGCAGCGCGATGCGCACCGCCGGGTCGTCGCCCGCTGGACGGGCCGGGACGGCACTGCGCACATGGGGCAGCTCGCCGCGCCGCGTCCCGTGGAGACCGGTGAGCGGTTCCGGATCTGGACGGACGGCCGGGGCCGGGTGGTGCCGCGGCCGATGGACGCCGGCACGGCGGGCACGCACGCGGTGCTGGCCGGTCTGGGCACCGCGGCCGGGGTCGGCATGATGGTCGAGGGCGCCCGGCGGCTGATCGTCTGGCTGCTGATGGTGCGTCGCTTCCGCCGCTGGGACGAGGCGTGGGAGCGCGCCGGGCAGGACTGGGGCCGGGCCGGCGCGGGGAGTTGAGAGGCCGCCTTTCCGGGTGGCCGACCGTGTCAACTGCCGCCCGCCGGGCGCGCTACGGTGGTGGCGCCAGCCTCTCGGCTGGGGCCTCGCAGACCGGAATGCGGACATCCGCGGACGGATGGTGCCGGGCCGACGACAGCCGCACGAAGTGGGGACACGACAGCGCCATGGCACAGGGCTCGGTCCAGGTGACGCACTCCGGAACGTCGCGTTGGCGGCGCCGCACAGGGGAGTACAGCTCGCTCGCCGCCGCCCTGGAAGCCGCGGGGGACGGTGATGTGCTGACCGTGCCGGCCGGCACCTACCGCGAGAACCTGGTGCTGGTGCGCGCGGTGACGCTGCGCGGCCCGGACGGTGCGCGCGGTTCGGTGCGGATCGCCCCGGCCGACGGTGTCGCACTGACCGTCCGCGCCTCGGCCAGCGTCCACGATCTGCACCTGGAGGCGACGGACTCGGCCTCGCCGGCGCTGCTGGTGGAGGACGGCGCCCCGGAGCTGTCCGGCCTGCGGGTGGTGACCCGCTCCGCGTCCGGCATCGAGGTGCGCGGCGGCGCCCGCCCGACGGTGCGGCGCTGCACGGTCGACAACGCGGGCGGGGTGGGCATCAGCGTCCTGGACGGCGCGGGCGGCGTCTTCGAGGAGTGCGAGGTGATGGCCGCCGGGCAGACCGGAGTGGCGGTGCGCGGCGGGGCCCACCCCCGGCTGGAGAACTGCCGGATCCACCACGCCTCGGGCGCCGGCCTGTCGGTCAACGGCGAGGGCAGCGCGGTCGAGGCGGTGGGCTGCGAGCTGTACGAGATCAAGGGCGCGGGGATCCAGGTGGCCGCGCGGGCCACCGGCCACCTCACCGACTGCACGGTGCACCGCACCTCCGCCGACGGCGTCACCCTCGACACCGACGCGGTGCTCACCCTCGCCGACTGCGACATCCACGACATCCCTGAGAACGCGGTCGACCTGCGGTCGCGTTCGGTGCTGACGCTGACCCGCAGCACGGTGCGGCACTTCGGACGCAACGGCCTGTCCGTCTGGGACCCGGGCACCCGGGTGGACGCCAACCAGTGCGAGATCCACGACAGTACGGGCGACTATCCGGCGGTATGGGTCAGCGACGGCGCCACCGCCCTGCTGGACTCGACACGGGTGCACGATGTGCCGGACGCCCTGTTCGTGCTGGACCGGGGCTCCCGCGCCGATGTCGTGGACTGCGACATCGCGCAGGTCCGCAACACCGCGGTGTCGGTCAGCGACGGGGCGACCGTACAGCTCGACGACTGCCGTATCCGGGAGGCGGCGACCGGTGCGTGGTTCCGCGACCACGGCAGCGGCGGCACCCTCGCCAACTGCACGATCGACGGCGCGCAGACCGGGGTGATCGTCACCAAGGGCGCGGACCCCACCATCGAGGGCTGCACGGTCAGTTCACCGGCCGAGGCCGGCTTCTACGTCTCCGCCGAGGGCCGCGGCACCTTCCACGGCTGCCGCGTCACCGGGAGTTCGGGGTTCGGCTTCCATGTGATCGACGGCTGCCGTACGGCGCTGACCCGGTGCCGTACGGAGCGGTGTGCGCGCGGCGGCTACGAGTTCGCCGAGGGCGGCGCCGGGCACAGCGACGGGCCGACGGTCCAGGACTGCACCAGCGACGAGAGCCGTGCCGTGCAGGCGCCGGCGGCCGGAGCGGTGCCGGCTCCCGCGGTGGCGCAGGCGACCCAGACGGCGGGGCTGCTGGGCAACGTCCCGGCGCAGCTCCCGCCGCCGGCCGCCCAGGCCGCCCCGCCCGCCCCGGAAGCGGCCGTCAGCAGCCGGCCCTCCGACGAGGTGCTGGGCGAACTGGACACCCTCGTGGGGCTGGAGAGCGTCAAGCGCGAGGTGCGCAGCCTGATCAACATGATCGAGATCGGCCGGCGGCGCCAGGAGGCGGGCCTCAAGGCCGCTTCCGTCCGCCGCCACCTGGTGTTCACCGGCTCCCCCGGCACCGGCAAGACGACCGTGGCCCGGCTCTACGGCGAGATCCTGGCGTCCCTGGCGGTGCTGGAGCGCGGGCATCTGGTCGAGGTGTCCCGGGTGGACCTGGTCGGCGAGCACATCGGGTCGACGGCGATCCGTACCCAGGAGGCGTTCGACCGGGCGCGCGGCGGGGTGCTGTTCATCGACGAGGCGTATGCCCTCTCCCCCGAGGACTCCGGGCGGGACTTCGGGCGGGAGGCCATCGACACCCTGGTGAAGCTCATGGAGGACCACCGCGAGGCCGTGGTGGTGATCGTGGCGGGCTACACCGCCGAGATGGAGCGCTTCCTGGCGGTCAACCCCGGTGTGGCGTCCCGTTTCTCACGGACCATCAAGTTCGGCGACTATGCGCCCGAGGAGTTGCTGCGGATCGTCGAGCAGCAGGGCGAGGAGCACGAGTACCGCCTCGCCGAGGGGACCGGCGAGGGGCTGCTGAAGTACTTCACGGCGCTGCCCAAGGGGCCGTCGTTCGGCAACGGCCGTACCGCGCGGCAGACCTTCGAGGCGATGGTCGAGCGGCACGCGGGGCGGGTGGCACAGCTGGCCGCCCCGGACACCGACGACCTGTGCCTGCTCTACCCGGACGATCTGCCCGAACTCCCCTGACCGCCCGGACTCCCCTGCGCCGGGCGCTCGTCCGGGCACCCGCCGACCGCGCCGTGGCCGGCCGGACGCTGGCCCGGCAGGTCAGGGCCGAGCCGGGCGATCAGCTCGGCGCGCACCCTGCCGAAGACCGGGTCCGCCTGGTAGTCGCCGTGGCCCAGAATCTGGGCGGGCAGCGGGTTTTGGAGGGTACGGCCGAAGGCGAGCGGGTCGCGCAGCGGTCCCTCGTCGATCCGGCGGCCGTCGTCGCAGGTGAGCCGGATGGGGCCGCCGATGGGGTCGGTGAAGCGCCACAGGTTGCGCCAGTCGTCCATCTGGCGGTGCAGTCCGGTCAGCGCCGGCGGCCCGAAGAAGGCGGGGAACCAGCGCCCGTAGAGCCGCTCCAGCGGGCTGCCGTACGTCAGCAGCGCGACCCGGCTGCGAGTCACCAGGTCCAGCTGCCAGACGGCGGCGGCCGCCAGCACACTGCCCTGGGAGTGCCCGGAGAGCACCAGCCGGCCGTCGAACCGCTCCGTCCAGGTGGCCATCCGCCAGGTGAGGTCGGGGACCGCGCGCTCGGCGTAGCAGGGCGGCGCGAAGGGGTGGGCGGCGCGCGGCCAGAACGTCCCGACGTCCCAGAGGATGCCGATGGTGCGGCGGGCGGAGTGGTCGCGGTAGGCCCGCCGGCCCATGGTGATCAGCAGTATGACGCCGGCGCTCATCAGCCAGGAGCCCAGGGACTCGGCGGTCTCGGCGGCGGCGTGCACGACCGGCGGCGCCCCCTCGGTGGCGCGGCCCGGCGCCCGGTCACTGAGCCAGGCACCGGCCACCGCGCCCGCGCCGAGCACGAGGGTGACGGCGGCGGTGGCCGCGACCAGGACGGGGGCGGAGTCGGTGAGTCCGGCGCCGGCGATGGTGCCGGCGATCCGCTTCGTCCGGCGCTCGTCGGGGTGCTCGCGCGGGTCGTAGAGCCCGGGGACGTCCTTGGCCACCCGGCGGCTGACGATCATCACGCGGACCGCGGCGAGCATCACGACGATCACGACGACGACCAGCAGGACCGGGATGACCGACGCCTGCCAGGACAGCAGGACCGGCGGCCCCGGGATGGGCGCGTGTTCCTGGCCGGGGGTCGCACCGCCGTCCAGCCAGTCCGCGAACCGCTGCGCCACTCCCCCGGACAGCACCCCGCCGACCGCGCACGCCAGCAGGGCGACGGCGGGCCCGCCCATGCCGCACAGGGCGGTCCGGGCGTCGTCGGGGGCGGAGCGCTGCAGGACCCAGGCGGTCAGCGCCAGCGCGAGCACCAACAGGCCCTGGAAGACGGCGATCCCGCCGAAGGCCGCGGCGCCGGGCAGGGCACCGTGGCTGTGCGCTCCGGGCCGCGCCCAGCCGGTGTGCACGACGATCAGCGCCAGCGCCCCGAGGGAGGCGAACGGCAGCGCCCGCACGACCAGATGGTCGGACTCGTCGTCCGGCGCGGCCTCACTGCGGGCGGTGCGCCAGACCACCACGACGGTGACGGCCGCGAGCAGGATCACCAGGGCGGCCAGCGCCCGCCCGGTGACCGCGAGGGCGGTGGGGCCGCCGTCGCGCCCGTCGGCCCGGGCGCCGGCCGCGAGGAGCACGGCGGCGATGGTCAGCACGCCGGCCGTGGTGTGGGCGGCGCGCAGCCGGGCGACCAGCCGGCGGCCGTACCAGAAGCCGTTGAGGCTGAGCGCGGTGCGTTCGGCGACCGGGGTGTCGCGGGAGGTACCGGGCTGCCGGGGCGGCGGTGAGGCGGATTCGTAGGCGCTCCACGTACGGCGCGAGAGCCACCACAGGAAGCCGATGACGAGCAGCGGCACCATGGCGGCGAGCGCGAGACGACGGCCCGGGGCGCTCCACCAGCCGGCGTTGTCCGGACTGAGGAAGCCCATCCAGGACTTGCCGGCGGCGCAGACGGTGGTGCCGGCGCACTGCCAGGCGGTGAGGTCGAGGGCGACCTCGCAGGCCGCGGCGGCGAGCAGGACGGTGAGGGTGAGGGCGAGGATGCGCACCAGGAGGTCGTAGAGCCGCTGGGCCGGATGCTCGGGCGGGGCCGCCGGGCGCATCCAGTGGGCGAGGTTGGCGACCATGAAGGGCACCAGCAGCAGCCACAGGGCCCGGGCCCCGTTGCCCGAGGTGAGGTTGGACCAGCAGTACGCCTCGCGCACCGGCTCGCCGCGGTAGTCGTCGGGCCGCTGCTCGGCGTCCGCGTCGTCCGTGCGCCGGTAACAGGCGGCCGTGTCGTCGCCGGTGATCAGCTGGACGCGCGGGTCGCCGAGCATCTCCTGCGCGGTGGTGCCGCCGACGCCGTGCACCAGCAGCTCCAGGGAGAGCTGCGGCGCCCCGGGCGGCGGCCCGTCCGCGGTTCCCTCAGGGTCCGTTGAACGCGCATGCGGTGTCGGGTCCGCGGTCTCCACTGGTGTCCCCCGTAGTCGTGCGTGGTGTGGTGCGGGCTGGGTGCGGTGCTCGGGCTTCTCGTGGGTGGGGTCGTGCGTGGTGCGTGCGCTGCGACTCGTGCCGTGCGGTGGTGCCCCGTTGTCGTTCGTATGGCGCCCGTCGTGCGGTGCGGCACCCCCGGATTGTCTCTTCCCCCGGACAACGCATCCAGCACCCACTCCGGGGAGGCACTTGGGCGTTGGCCGGGGGGTGGGGCGCTTTGCGCGCCCGCGCGTCCCCCACCCCCGAACCCACCCCCCGCCCCCTCCCCCGAAGGGGGAGAGGGGGAGGGGGCGGGGGAAGCAGTCCGAGCGGTCCCGGAGTCGCAGCGGGACCGCCGGGCCACCGCACCGCAGGCCCCCTCGTCCCCTCCCGCACCCGCCCCACACCCCACAAGCCCCACACCCCCGCAACCGTGCCGCCGCCCCCTTCCTCTCGCCCCTCCCCACCCCCACCAGCCCTGTCTTCTCCCGTCACCAGTCCCACTGTCAGTACCTCGTGCGAGGATGAGGGCATCAGTGATCGCAGGCGGCAGCCAGCGCGTACGACCCGACACAGCGAGCCGGGGCGGAAGGGACGGGCCGGGGTGAGCGACAACCAGAACCTCCTCGCGGAGCAGCGGCGTGCCCTGATTCTCGACGAGATCAGGCGGCGCGGAGGGGTGCGGGTCAATGAACTCACCCGCAAGCTGAACGTGTCCGATATGACGGTCCGTCGCGATCTGGACGCGCTGGCCCGGCAGGGCATGGTGGAGAAGGTGCACGGCGGCGCGGTGCCGGTCAGCGAGCCGAGCGCGCACGAGCCCGGCTTCGAGGTGAAGTCGGCGCTGGAGCTGAGCGCCAAGGAGGACATCGCCAAGGCGGCGGCCCAGATGGCGGCACCGGGCAGCGCGATCGCACTGGCGGGCGGCACGACCGCGTTCGCGCTGGCGCAGCAGCTGCTGGACGTGCCGGATCTGACGGTGGTGACGAATTCGGTGCGGGTGGCCGATGTGTTCTACAGCGCGCAGCGGGCGGCGGCCAGCGGCGGCGCGGGGCCCCGCGCGGGTGCCGCGACGGTGGTGCTGACGGGCGGGGTGCGTACGCCGTCGGACACCCTGGTCGGCCCGGTGGCGGACGCCGCGATCCGCTCGCTGCACTTCGATGTGCTCTTCCTCGGGGTGCACGGCATATCGGTGGAGGCGGGGCTGTCGACTCCCAATCTGGCGGAGGCCGAGACCAACCGGCATTTCGTGCGGTCCGCGCGCCGGGTGGTGGTGGTCGCCGACCACACCAAGTGGGGCACGGTCGGCCTGAGTTCGTTCGCGACGCTGGATCAGGTGGAGGTGCTGGTGACGGATGCCGGGCTGTCCGCCGAGGCGCGCGCGGAGTTCGCCGAGCTGCCGCCGGAGCTGGTGGTGGCGGGCGAGCAGCCGGTCGACGCGGACCTCTGACACCCTGACGAACCGTCAGCTATCGTGGAGGCGCCCAGGCCCGCCGACCGTCCCGCAGGGGGTGCTCGTCCCATGGCACGCCGACTCCGCCCCGTCGAGCTCGACTTCGTCGAGTCCGCGCCGCTACGCCTGGTGTTCGCGGCGGAGGTCGCCGCGCGGCCGGAGAAGGTGTACGCGGCACTGGCGGACGATGTGGCGGGCTGGTCGCGCTGGTTCACAGGCGTGGCCCGGTCGGCGCCGACGCACGGCGGCAACGGCCGGGAGGTCCGCCTGACGGGCGGCACCCGCTTCACGGAAACGGTCCTGGCGGCCGAGCCCGACAGCCACTACGCCTACCGGGTCGACACCACCAACGCCCCTGGCCTGCATGCCCTGTTGGAGGACTGGCGCCTGACGCCCACGGACGACGGCACCCGGCTGCGGTGGATGTTCGCGGCGGACGGTCCGCCGCCGTTCCGCTTCCTGCTGACGCTGGCCAGGCCCGGCCTGGGCCGCGCCTTCCGGGAGTCGGCGCGGGCCCTGGACCGCAGGCTCGCCGAGACCTGAGACGGCCCGGGGCGCAGGCACCACCGGGGCAGCAGCCCGCGGAGAGGACGGCGCCGTACGGGGCACCGGCCACTACCGCTTACCACTCCGGCCGGCCCCCGCCGCCCACCACCCCGGTCCGACGCTCCGGCCGGCCCCGGCCGGCCACCACCCGCGTGGCGGGCCCTGACCGCGGGCTCGGGCCGCGGGCTCGGGCCGCGAACCCGGGCCGCGGGCCGGGACGGCGGACTCAGACCGGCCAGGAGCCGGTGGCCAGGAACGTGTCGAGAGTGCGCGCGTAGGGCCTGATGTCCAGCCCCTGGGAGGCCAGCCAGTCGTCGGAGTAGTACTTGTCGAGGTAGCGGTCGCCGGGGTCGCACAGCAGGGTGACGACCGACCCCCGACGGCCCTCGGCGACCATCTCCGCGACGATCTTCAGGGCGCTCCACAGCCCCGTGCCGGTCGAGCCGCCCGCCTTGCGGCCGATCGCGGTCTCCAGGGCACGTACGGCGGCGATGCTGGCCGCGTCCGGCACCTTCATCATCCGGTCGATCGCGCCGGGGACGAAGCTCGGCTCCATGCGGGGCCGCCCGATGCCCTCGATACGGGAGGCGGTGGCGCAGTCCGTCTTCGCGTCGCCGGTGAGCCAGCCGTCGAAGAAACAGGAGTTCTCCGGGTCCGGGACACAGATACGGGTGTCGTACTGCATGTAGTGGACATAGCGGGCGATGGTCGCGGAGGTGCCGCCGGTGCCCGCGGTCGCCACGATCCAGGCGGGCTCGGGATAGCGTTCGAGCCGCAGCTGCTGGTAGATCGACTCGGCGATGTTGTTGTTGCCGCGCCAGTCCGTGGCCCGTTCCGCGTAGGTGAACTGGTCCATGTAATGGCCGCCGGACTCCGCGGCGAGCCGGGCGGAGACCTCGTACACGGTCCGCGGGTCCTGCACCAGGTGGCAGGTGCCGCCGTGGAACTCGATCAGCCGGGTCTTCTCGCGGCTGGTGGTGGCCGGCATCACCGCGATGAACGGCACGCCGATGAGCGAGGCGAAGTACGCCTCGGACACGGCCGTGGAGCCGCTGGACGACTCTATGACGGGCTTGCCGGGGCGGATCCAGCCGTTGCACAGCCCGTAGAGGAACAGCGAGCGGGCCAGCCGGTGCTTGAGGCTGCCGGTGGGGTGCGTCGACTCGTCCTTGAGGTAGAGGTCGATGCCCCACTTCTCGGGCAGCGGGAAGCGCAGGAGGTGGGTGTCGGCGGTGCGGTTGGCATCCGCCTGGACCTTGCGGACGGCTTCTTTCAGCCAGCTCCGGTAGGCCGGATCCGAGCGGTCGCCGTCCACGGTCGGCATCGGGGTGCCCGCCCCGGCCTCCGTCGGCATCGCGGTCGTCTCGGCCCCGTCCTCGGTCGATATCGAGATCCCGGCCCCGGCCTCCTGGTCGGGCCGGCTCTGCGGCTGCTGTGCGGTGCTCACCGGCGCGCTCCTCTGGGGTTTCGAAGCCCGCGCGCTACGGCGGGCGGACTTCGACTATAACCACCCTTCGCACCCTTCTCACCTGCATAAACATCACTTTGGGATCCCCCAAGGAGGCCATGGGGCAGGCCGGCTCGCGCGCTGTGCGCGCCCAAGGAGCACTGGTGCACCGGGCGCCGCACCGGCAGACTTCCTCCCAAGGGGCGGTGGAGGGCAACTGCCCGTCTCACCGAGGAGGGGTGCCGGCATGGCGGAGCCTGAGTTCAACGCGACCGGCGTACGGATCGAGCGGTGGCTGCGGTCGCTGACCCGCGCCGGGCAGGTCGTCATCAGAGACGGCCGGCTGGCGCTGCTGACGAGCTACGGCACGGAGATCGACAGCGCCCCGCTGCAGGCCGTACAGGCCCACAAACCCCTGTTCGCGGCGCGGGACAGGGCGCTCGCCAGGCTCAACGGCCACCGCTACTCGCTCACCCTGGGCGCCCCGGAGCTCTTCTTCAAGGCCCTGGAGGCGGCGCGTCCGCCGAGCCCCTGACACCCCCTCCGGACGGGAAGGTGCGGTTGCGGCGACGCACCGGCTGCATGACCCTGGACTCGTATCACTGAGGGTTCACCAGCGGTGACGCTGTGGTGGCAGTCGGCATCGCTGGATCCGATCTTCGCCCCTGCCCGGTGAGAGGGGCGCCCGGCCTCATCAGGGAGTCGCGGTCGTGATCAGGCAGCCCAGCAGGCACTGCACGGTGAAGCTCCAAGCCGTTCCGGCTCGCATCGGACATGTGCGCAGAATCGTCTCCGCCCAGCTGCGGTACTGGCGTCTCGACGCCTTGATAGACCCGGCGGCGCTCGGGGTGACCGAACTCCTCGCCAATGTCCACCGGCACGCCCGCCCCAGCAAAGAGTGCACCGTGGAACTGTGCGTCCTGCTGGACCAGTTGACGGTTTCGGTGCACGACGAGGATCCCCGGCTGCCGCGGATCCGGGTCGCGGACAGCTGGGACACCTGCGGCCGCGGCCTGCCGCTGATCGCGGCGCTCAGCGAGAGCTGGGGGGTGCGCCCGGACGGCAGCGGCAAGGTCGTGTGGTTCACCCTTCCGGCCCTGACCACCGCCCCCGAAGAGGCCTGTACGGTCCGTGGCTACCCGGGCCCCCTCCCCCTGGGGGACACCGGCACAACGGCCGGGCCGCGCCCAGGAATACGGGGTACGAAGGTGGGCTGACGGCGGTGCGGGACCTGCCGATGGCGGGTTCAGGCGCCAGCGCTCCGGCATCCCCAACGCACCTCGCGGCTTGGGGCCGAGGCCGCTGGCGGGTCGCCTGCGGCCGTCATGCCGCGCCCCCCTTGGAGCCCGTCCCGAAGTGCTCCTCCAGTACGGAGAGCCGGCGCCAGTACTCCTCCTCGTCGATCTCGCCCGCGGCGAAGCGCCGGCCGAGTACGGCGAGCGGCGAGGGCGCGTCGGCAAGGGCGGAGTACTGCGGGCCGCGGAACCGGCCGCCCGGCCCGCCGTGGCGTCGCCCGGTACGGCGCAGCAGCGTCACCACGCCGACGATGACCAGCGCCCAGAGGACGGGCACGAACAGGATCCAGGGCCCGGGGCCACCGCCGGCCCAGGGTTCGGCGAGCTCGAACATCACGATCAGCTCCTCGGTGAGGCGGGGCCGGAGGCTGCCGGCCCCGGGGAGGACCGGTGATTCCGGTCTTCTTCGAGCCTCGCCCGCGGGCGGCTTCCCGTCGTCGTACGGCCGGCGGCTCCGCCGATACGCCGCAGGACGTACGCGGGGCGCCCCGCCTGCTCCGGCCCCGCTCCGCCCCCTCCGGCAGCGGAAAAAGCCCCCTCCCGCCTCTCCCGCGCCGCCACCTCTTGAGCTCTGTAACTACTAGTATGTACAGTGCCGACATGAGCAATCGGGAACCGCTCGGCACCCAGGCACCACCACCCGGCGCCGACGACGTCCATGGCGCGCCCACCACCCAGGAACGCCTCCTGCGGAGCACCCAGGAACTCCTGTGGGAGCGCGGGTACGTGGGCACCAGCCCCAAGGCGATCCTGGAGCGGGCGGGCGTCGGCCAGGGCAGCATGTACCACCACTTCGCCGGCAAGTCCGGGCTGGCGCTGGCCGCGATCCGGCGCACCGCGGAGGGCATGAAGGCGGTCGCCGAGGAGAGCCTGAGCGCCCCCGGTACGGCGTACGAGCGGGTCGCGGGCTATCTGCTGCGCGAGCGGCAGGTGCTGCGCGGCTGCCCGGTCGGCCGGATGACGCAGGACCGCGATGTGGTGCGCAGCCCCGAGCTGCGGCAGCCGCTGGACGAGATGTTCGGCTGGCTCCGGGGCCGGATCACCGAGGTCCTCGCCGAGGGGCAGCGCCGTGGCGAACTGGCCGCCGGGCCGGACCCGTCGGCCGTCGCGGCCACCGTCGCGGCCGTCGTCCAGGGCGGCTACGTCCTCGCCCGCGCGGCCGATGACGCCGCGCCCTTCGACGCGGCCGTACAAGGCGCGCTGTCCCTGCTCGCCGCGCAGGTCGTGCCCGCCGCGGGCAGCACCGCCTGAGCACCCCTCCCCCACCCCGTACGGAGCCCGCCATGCACGCCATGCAGTACGCGATCACGCTGCCCGCCGACTACGACATGCAGATCATCCGGCACCGGGTGAAGTCCAGGGGCCACCTCCTGGACGACTTCGCCGGTCTCGGCCTCAAGGCCTACGGGATCCGGGAGCGCGGGACCGAGGGCTCACCCGTCAACCAGTACGCGCCGTTCTACCTCTGGGCCGACCCGGATGCCATGAACCGCTTCCTCCTCGGTGACGGATTCCGTGGTGTGGTCCGCGACTTCGGGCGCCCGTCCGTCCAGCACTGGCAAGGGCTCTTCCACCGGCCGGGCCCGGCCACCGGCGCCGTTCCGCAGGCCTTCACCCGGCGGACGGAGACGCTCGCCGAGGACTCCGACCTCGCCGATGCCCTCGCCGGTGCGGTGGCCGGGCACGAGGAGCTGGCCACTACGGACGGGGTGCACACCACCGCGCTGGGCCTCGACCCCCGGCACTGGGAGCTGGTCCACTTCACCCTCTGGGCCGGCGCCTCCCCCCGGTCCGCCGGCGACCGTTACGAGGTGCTGCACCTGTCCGCCCCGGAGGCCGGCCGGCTCGCATCGGGACGGCAGTGGTGAACGGGACGGAAGCGGCACGCGAGCCCCTCCCGAACCCGCTGCCGCCCGCGCCGGCCCCCGCCGTCCGTACGGTTCTCGGCGACATCCCCCCGGCCGACCTCGGCGTCTGCGACGCACACGACCACCTCTTCTTGCGCAGCCCGCAGTTGCCGGGCCAGGAGCTGGACGACCCCGGGGCCGCGGCCGCCGAGCTGCGCGCCTTCCGCGCGGCCGGCGGGGCGGCGGTGGTGCAGTGGACGCCGTACGGCATGGGCCGGGGAGCCGCCGAACTGCCGCGGCTGGCACGGGAGTCGGGGGTGCGGATCGTCGCGGCCACGGGGCTGCACCAGGCGGCGCACTACCCGCCCGAGGTGCTGGAGCGCGTCCGCTCCGGTCTGGCCGGACGGTTCGTCGCCGAACTGACCGAAGGGATCGGCGGCACCGGCCCGCGAGCCGGGATGATCAAAGTGGCCGGCGGCTTCCACGGCCTGGACGCGCACGCCCGTCACACCATGGCCGCGGCCGCCGAGGCCCAGCGGGCGACCGGTGCGGTCATCGGCGTCCATCTGGAGCTGGGGACCGGGGCACTGGACGTACTCGACCTGCTCTGCGGCGAGTTGGCGGTCCCGCCGGACCGGGTGATCCTCGGCCACCTCAACCGCTCACCCGACCTCGTCGTCCACCGGGCGGCCGCCGCGGCCGGCGCGTATCTGGCCTTCGACGGTCCCTCACGGACCCATCATGCGACCGACTGGCGGCTGCCCGACGCGCTGACCGCGCTCGCCGAGGCGGGCTTCGGCGACCGGATCCTGCTGGGCGGCGACACCACGACGGCCGGCGCCCGGTCGGTGAACGGCGGCCCCGGCATGCCCCACCTGCTGCGCCGCCACCGCGAGCGCCTCGAAACCACCCTGGGCACGGAGCTGGTGACACAGTTCCTGACCACCAACCCGGCCCGCGCCTTCGCCGCCTCCTGGACGCGTTCCCCGCACCCGGGCCGGGGGCCGGGTACGACGGGTCCGACGGGTCCGACGGGTCCGACGGGTCCGACGGGTCCGACGGGTCCGACGGCTACAGCGTGACCGAGATCCCCACATGCGGCCGCTTCCCGCCGCGCACCAGCGCACCGACGCTGTCCATCAGCCGGAACCGCAGCCCGTATTTGCCCGCCATCGCCCTGCGGACCCGGCCGAGCGCCTCCTTCCCCTCCAGGAGCCGGCCGGTCCCTGCGGCGGCCTGCGCACCCTCGGCGATCCGGCCGCGCACATCGCACGGGGTGACGGTCACCCGCGCGTCGTTGCGCAGCCGCTTCACCTTCCAGCTGTCGTCCCGCGTCCACACCAGCAGTTCGTCCCCCTCGGCCACCGCCCACACGGGAGTGGCCACCGGGGCCCCGCTCCTGCGGTACGTGACCAGGCTGACGTAGGCACTGCGCGCAACCGCTTCGGGAATCATGGGCCCAGCCTAGGACCACCGCTCACCGCCCAAGAACGACCAACGGATCATCCAGCACCGGCTGCCAGGCCAGCTCCGCCGCGCCGACGAGGCTGTTGTGGTCGAGGCCGCAGGGGAGGATCGGTACGCCGCCGCTGCGGCCCCACAGGCTGCGGTCGGCGACCACCGCGCGCAGTCGTTCCGGGTCGGCCGCCAGGAGGGCGCGGTGCAGGCCGCCGAGGACGATGCGGTCGGGGTTGAGGATGTTGACGAGGCCGGCGATGCCGAGGCCGAGGCGGTCGATGAGGAGATCGGCGGCGGCGCGGACGCCGGGATCGGCGTACTCGTCGCGCAGCAGGTCGGCGGCCTGCTGGAGCAGGGAGACCTCGGGGCCGGGTTCGCGGCCGGCGGCGCCGAGGAAGGCGAGCGGGTCCGCCTCGACGTCGAGGCAGCCGCGGCTGCCGCAGTGGCAGGGCGCCCCCTCGGGGTTGACGGTCAGATGGCCGACCTCCAGCGCCAGGCCCGAACTGCCGCTGTGCAGGCGGCCGTCGAGCACCAGCGCCCCGCCGACGCCCCGGTGGCCGGACGCCACGCAGAGCAGGTCGCGGGCGCCCCGCCCGGCGCCGTGCCGGTGTTCGGCGAGTGCCATGAGGTTGACGTCGTTGCCGGTGAATCCGATCGCCTCGGTGACTCCCGGGATGCCGGCATCGGCCAGCGAGCGCAGGAACAGTGCGCGTACGGGGGCACCGGAGGGCCAGGCGAGGTGGAGGGGGTTGAGGGCCTCGCCGTCCGGTTCGGCGACCGCGGAGGGCACCGCGAGGCCGGCGCCGAGGCAGCGCCGGCCGGTCTCGCGCAGCAGCTGCGCGCCGGCCGCGACCACGTCGGCCAGGACGTGCGCCGGATCGGCGGGAATGGTGCCGCAGCCGGTCGAGGTCGCCACGATGCGGCCGCCGAGGCCGACCAGCGCCACCCGGAACCCGTCGGCGTGGATCTGCGCGGCGAGCACGACCGGTCCGCGCTCGGCGACGAACAGCCGGTGGGAGGGCCGCCCTTGGGAGCCGGCCGAGGCCGTCGGCCGGGAGTCGACGGTGATCAGGCCGAGCGCTTCGAGCTCGGCGGCCACCGCCCCCGCGGTCGCGCGGGTCACGCCGAGTTCGGAGGTCAGGACGGCGCGGGTGGGCGCGCGTCCGGTGTGTACGAGCTCCAGTGCGGGTCCGAGGGCGCCGCGGCCCCGCTCCAGCCTGGTTGTCCGAGTCTGGGTCACCCCCCTATTCTGGCTTTGTGCCGACACTAAACAAAATACGGAGGGTCCTCACGCCGCCCCGGGGCTCCGTCTCCGCCGGTCCGCGCCTGCTCCGCCTCCGTATCGCCCTCACCGCATTCTTCGCCATGGACGGCTTCCTCTTCGCCGGATGGGTCGTCCGCATCCCCGCGATCAAGGCCCAGACCGGCGCCGGTGCGGGCGCGCTGGGGCTCGCGCTGCTCGGCGTGTCGGCGGGTGCGGTCGCCTTCATGATGCTCACCGGCAGGCTGTGCCGGCGGTTCGGCAGCCACACCGTGACGACCGCCTCCGGTGCCGCCCTCGCACTGAGCATCGTGCTGCCGCCGCTCACCCACTCGGCGACCGCGCTGGGCCTGGTCCTGCTGGTCTTCGGCGCCGCGTACGGCTCGCTGAACGTCGCGATGAACAGCGCCGCGGTCGACCTCATCAGCGCCCTGCGGCGCCCCGTGATGCCGAGCTTCCACGCCGCCTTCAGCCTCGGCGGCATGCTCGGCGCGAGCCTCGGCGGGCTGGTCGCGGGCAGCCTGTCCCCCACCGTCCATCTGCTGCTGCTCGCCGCGATCGGGCTGCTGGTGACGGCGGTTGCCGGCTACGCGCTGCGCGCACACCCGGCCCCGGAGGTCCCCGAGCGGCTGCCCGCGGCGGAGGGGAGCCGCCCCCACCGCGGCCGGGCGGACCGCGGCCGCGGACTGGTCCTGGTCTTCGGGCTGATCGCGCTGTGCACCGCGTACGGCGAGGGCGCCATGGCCGACTGGGGCGCGCTGCACCTCTCCCAGGACCTGGCCGCCGGACCCGGCACGGCCGCCGCCGGATATGCGGTGTTCGCGCTGGCGATGACCGTCGGACGGCTGTCCGGGACCGCGCTCGTCCAGCGCTTCGGTGCGGCGCGGGCGCTGGTCGCGGGCGGGACCACGGCGACCGCCGGCATGCTGCTCGGCGCGCTCGCCCCGTCGGCCGGGGCGGCCTGTGCCGGCTTCGCCGTCGCGGGCCTGGGGCTCGCCAACATCTTCCCGATCGCCATCGCCCGGGCCGGTGAGAGCGGCGGCCCGGACGGGGTCGCCGTGGCCTCCACGGTCGGCTACGGCGGCATGCTGCTCGGCCCGCCCGCCATCGGTTTCCTCGCCGAGGCGGTCGGCCTGCCGACGGCGCTGACGACGCTGGCGCTGCTGGCCGCGGTCGCCGCGGTCATCGGGTACGCCACCCGCGGCGCACACCGCACCGGGCGGCAGTGAGGCGGCCGGCGTGCCGCCGTGCGGGTACGCCGCTCCGCCCGGCCCGGGTGCCGGCCGGCCGCCCCGACCCGCGCGGGTCCGTTGTCAGTACCGGCTGGCACACTCATGACCATGGAGATCACTGAGTTCGTCGAAACGCTGCGACTGGACGGCAGCCTGCTTGCCGACGCCGCCGAGGAGGCGGGACCGGATGCCCGCATTCCGGCCTGTCCGGAGTGGCAGGTGCGGGATCTGGTCACCCACACCGGGCGGATCCACCGCTGGGCGACGGAGTTCGTGAAGCAGGGGACCCAGCAGCCCGGCCCGCCGCCCGAGGCCCCGGAGCTGTCCGACGACGACCTCGTGCCCTGGCTGCGCGAGGGCCATCACCACCTCGTCCTGGCGCTGCACTCCGCCCCGCGGGACCTGTCGGCGTGGACGTTCCTGCCCGCCCCGTCCCCGCTGGCGTTCTGGGCCCGCCGGCAGGCGCACGAGACCTCGGTGCACCGCGTCGACGCACAGCAGGCGGCCGGTGCCTCCCTGACCCCTCTCCCGTCCGCCTTCGCGGCCGACGGGATCGACGAGCTCCTGACGGGCTTTCACGCCCGCGACCGCAGCCGGCTCCGGACCGACGTCCCCCGCACGCTGCGGTTGCGCGCGACCGACGCGCCCGGCGCCGACTGGACCGTGCACCTCTCCGAGGTGCCGCCGCACACGGTGCGCACCGCCCCCAAGGCCGGCGCCGACGGACCGGACGCCGCCAAGCCCGCGGACTGCACGATCGAGGGCCCGGCCGAGGAGCTCTACCTCGCACTGTGGAACCGTCTGCCGTGGGACGCGATGACGATCACCGGTGAGGAGTCGGTGGCCCAGCTGTGGCGGGAGCGCTCCGGCATCTGAGGGTTCGCGAGGTCACCCGGCGTCTGACGGACGACGGGAGCGCCCAGGGCCGATCGGGGAAGCGCCCAGGGCTTTGACGGACCGCGGAACGACACCGGCGCCTGACGGACCGCGGAATCCACCGGCCCCTCACGGACTTCGGGGAGCACTCCGGCGGCCGGAGGAGCGTCCGGCCATCTGACGGACCGAAGAGGGCCGTGCCTGGAAGACTGGCGGGATGTCACCCAGCCGTACCCGGGCCGAACGGGACGCCATCACCGTCGAGATCATGTTCGCCCTGGTCAGCGGCGTTTTTCTGGGCGCTGTGGGGTTCGGGGTGCTGGGCAGCGTGGCGCTGTGGGGCGGGCTGCCGGGCCCGTGGCGCGGGCCGTGGCTCACGGTGAGCGAGGCACTCGGCGGGCTGCTGTGCGGTGTGCGGGTGGTACGGGTGCTACGGCGTCTGCCCGGCCGGCCGGTGACCGGGCCGTCCCCCGCGGACGTCGTCTGGTTTCAGCCCAGCCAGCCGGGCCGCACCAACCCCGACTCGTAGGCCAGGACGACGAGTTGGGCGCGATCACGGGCGCCCAGTTTGACCATGGTGCGGCTGACATGGGTCTTGGCGGTGAGCGGGCTGACGACCAGCCGGCGGGCGATCTCCTCGTTGGACAGGCCGATGCCGACCAGCGCCATCACCTCGCGCTCCCGCTCGGTCAGTGCGGACAGCGCGTCCGCCGCGGCCGGCTCCTTGGAGCGGGCCGCGAACTCGGCGATCAGGCGGCGGGTGACGCCCGGCGAGAGCAGCCCGTCACCGGCCACGACCGTGCGCACGGCCCGCACCAGCTCCTCCGGTTCGGTGTCCTTGACCAGGAACCCGGAGGCACCGGAGCGCAGCGCCTCGAAGACGTACTCGTCCAGCTCGAAGGTGGTCAGCATGACGACCTTCACCTCCGGCAGCCGCGGGTCCTCGGTGATCCGGCGGGTGGCGACCAGGCCGTCCAGCACCGGCATCCGGATGTCCATCAGGACGAGGTCCGGGCGGTGCGCACGGACCGCCGCCAGCGCCTGCTGCCCGTCCCCGGCCTCGGCGACCACCTCGATATCGGGCTGGGCGTCCAGCAGCGCCTTGAACCCGGCCCGGACCAGCAGCTGGTCGTCGGCGAGCAGTACCCGGATCACGACTCCTCCTCGGTATCGGCCGGGAGCACCGTATCCGTGTCCGGGCCCCGGCCCGGGTCGTGCGTCCCGGGCAGCGGGATACGGGCCCGTACCCGGAAGCCGCCGTCCGGGCGCGGGCCCGCCTCCACCGTGCCGCCCAGGGCGGCGGCCCGCTCCCGCATGCCGACCAGACCGTTGCCGCCGCCCGCCGGGCCGTCCGCGGCGGCGGTCGCCGGCCCGTCGTCGTCGACCCGGATCTCCAGCGCGCCCGGCGCATGGGCGAGCAGCACCCGGGCGGTGCGCGAGCCGGAGTGCCGGACGATGTTGGTGAGCGCTTCCTGGACGATGCGGAAGGCGGCGAGATCGGTGCCGGGCGCCAGGGTGGCGGGAGCGCCCTCGGTGGTGACCTCCACGGCGAGGCCGGCGCCTCGGGCCTGCTCGGTGAGTTCGGGCAGCCGGTCCAGGCCGGGGGCCGGGGAGCGCGGGGCGTCCCCCGGGGTGCGCAGGGTGTCGAGGACCTGGCGGACCTCGCCGAGGGCCTCCTTGCTCGCGTCCTTGATGGTGGTCAGCGCGGACCGCGCCTGCTCCGGGTCGCTGTCGAGCAGCGCCAGGCCCATGCCCGCCTGGACGTTGATCACGGAGATGCTGTGGGCGAGGACGTCGTGCAGCTCGCGGGCGATCCGCAGCCGCTCCTCGTCCGCCCTGCGGCGTTCCGCGGCGGCCCGCTCGGCCCGCGCCCGTGCGAGCTGCTCGCGGCGCACCCGGGCCAGCTCGGACAGGGCCACCACGGCCACCACCCAGGCCAGGACGAAGAACTCCTGCTCCCAGGGGGCGGGCCCGTCGTGCGGGGGCGGCAGCCACCGGTAGAGCCAGTAGGCCACCAGGACGTGACAGACCCACACCCCGCCCAGAGCGCACCAGGCGACCTTGCGGTACCCGGCGACGATCGCCGCGAAGGCGCCGAAGGCGAGTGTGACGAAGACCGGGCCGTACGGATAGCCGGCCGCGAGGTAGACCGCGGTGGTGACGGCGGTGCCGAGGGCGACCGTGCGCGGGCAGCGGTGCCGGAACAGCAGCAGGGCCGAGCCGGCGACCAGCAGCGGGCGGGCGAAGCCGTCCAGCGGGACGCGCCCCGGCTGGTCGTGCGCGGCGAAACCGGAGCCGACCAGCACGAAGACCGTCACGGCGAGCGTCGAGAGCCACGGCAGCCGGGTGCCGGACCCGCTCCGCCCCGATTCCTCGGGCGGCAGCCACCGCTCCCGGGCCGTGCCGGGGCGGCGCCGTGCCCACGGCGGCCATGCGTTCTCCATGACCGTCACGCTAGACCGCGGCGGGGCGCGGCGGCGTCAGCCCGGAGCGGTGGTCCGTCGTACTCCCGGGGGAGTACGGGCCGCGCCGCGGCCCGGGGACGGCCGGCCCGCCTCACCCCCGGTTCATCGCCTCCAGCGCCCGGCGGGCCATCGAGTGGGTACGCACGATCTCGGCCAGGGTGGTCGTCCCGCGGGTGATCTTGGCAAAGGCCTGCCAGGCCGGGCGGAAGCCGGTGATCGCGGCGTGCAGCAGGCCGGGGCGGCGCGAGAAGACCTTGAGCATCTGCCGCCCCACGCCCATCTCCACGCCGAGGCCCGCCTTGATGGCGAAGGCGTAGTTGAGTGCCTGGCGGCGGGCGTCCACCGCGTCATGCGCCTCGGAGACGCGCACCGCCCACTCCCCCGCGAGCCGCCCCGAGCGCAGCGCGAAGGAGATGCCCTCCCGCGTCCACGGCTCCAGCAGCCCGGCCGCGTCGCCGCAGACCAGCACCCGGCCGCGGGACAGCGGGGAGTCCTCCGCGCGGCAGCGCGTCAGATGCCCGGACGAGATGCTCGGCTCGAAGCCGGCGAGGCCCAGCCGTCCGATGAAGTCCTCCAGATAGCGCTTGGTCGCAGCCCCCTCGCCCCGCGCGGAGATGACGCCGACGGTGAGGGTGTCGCCCTTGGGGAAGACCCAGCCGTAGCTGCCGGGGATCGGGCCCCAGTCGATGAGCACCCGGCCCGCCCAGTCCTCGGCGACCGGCGCCGGAACCGGGATCTCCGCCTCCAGGCCGAGGTCGACCTGGTCGACCTTCACCCCGACATGGGCTCCTATCCGGCCCGCGCTGCCGTCCGCGCCGACCACGGCGCGCGCCAGCACCACCTCGCCGTCGCCGAGCACCACCGCGACGGTCCGCCGGTCGGGCACCTCGGCGCCGTGCTGCTCCACCCGCGAGACCGTGACGCCCGTACGGACCGTCGCGCCCGCGTCCTGGGCCGACTCGACCAGCCGCGCATCGAAGTCGGGCCGGTTGATCAGCCCGAACAGCATGCTCTTGGAACGGCGGGTGCGGGTCAGCCGGCCGTTCAGCGAGAACGTCACCGCATGCACCCGGTCCCGCAGCGGCAGCTCGAAGCCCGGCGGCAGCGCATCCCGCGAGGGCCCGATGATGCCGCCGCCGCAGGTCTTGTAGCGCGGGAGCTCCGCCTTCTCCAGGAGCAGCACCCGGCGCCCTGTACAGGCCGCGGCATGCGCGGCCGAGGCGCCCGCAGGCCCCGCACCCACCACCACGACGTCCCACACCTGCTGGTTGTCCTCGGCTGCGTGCTCGCTGCTCACCTGTGCTTCTGCTCCCGTCCGATGCCTGGCTGCGCGTACCGCCCGCATCCTACGGGCCGCTGTTGCACAAGGGGCCTGTGGGAAGATCGGGGGCACTGATGCCCGTACGTCCGGCCCGTCCGGCTCACGAGGCCGGACGGCCCGTACGCACAACGTCGCGCCCACAAGGAGCGTTCCATGTCTGACAGCCCGCTCGCACGTACCGTCGCCGCGTTGCAGCCCCGCGCCAGGACCGAGCTGGCCGAGCTGGTGGCCTTCAAGTCGGTCGCGGATCCCGACCAGTTCCCCAAGAGCGAGTGCGAGGCCGCCGCCGGCTGGATCGTCGAGGCACTGCGGGCGGACGGCTTCCAGGACGTGGCGCTGCTGGACACCCCGGACGGCACCCAGTCCGTGTACGGCTACCTGCCCGGCCCGGCCGGCGCCCCGACCGTGCTGCTGTACGCGCACTACGACGTGCAGCCGCCGCTGGACGAGTCCTCCTGGATCTCCCCGCCGTTCGAACTGACCGAGCGCGACGGCCGCTGGTACGGGCGCGGCGCGGCCGACTGCAAGGGCGGCCTGATCATGCATCTGACGGCGCTGCGCGCGCTGAAGGAGCACGGCGGGGTCCCGGTCAACGTCAAGATGATCGTGGAGGGTTCGGAGGAGCAGGGCACCGGCGGCCTGGAGCGCTACGCCGAGGCCCACCCCGAGCTGCTGACCGCGGACGCCATCGTCATCGGCGACACCGGCAACTTCCGGGTCGGGCTGCCGACCGTGACCGCGACGCTGCGCGGGATGACACTCGTACGGGTCCAGGTCGACACCCTGGAGGGCAACCTCCACTCCGGCCAGTTCGGCGGCGCGGCCCCCGACGCGCTGGCGGCGCTGATCCGGATCCTGGACTCGCTGCGCGCCGAGGACGGCTCGACCACCGTCAACGGGCTGGCCGCGGACGCCTCCTGGGAGGGCCTGCAGTACGCCGAGGAGGACTTCCGCAAGGACGCCAAGGTGCTCGACGGCGTCGGACTGGTCGGCAACGGCTCGATCGCGGACCGGATCTGGGCACGTCCGGCCGCCACGGTGCTCGGCATCGACTGCCCGCCGGTCGTCGGCGCCACCCCCTCCGTACAGGCCGGCGCCCGCGCCCTGGTGAGCCTGCGGGTGCCGCCGGGCACGGACGCCGCCGAGGCCACGAAGCTCCTCACCGCCCACCTGGAGAGCGCCGCCCCCTGGGGCGCGCGGGTCACCGTCGAGCAGATCGGCCAGGGCCAGCCGTTCCGCGCCGACACCGGCAGCCCCGCGTACACCTCGATGGCCGAGGCCCTGCGCGAGGCGTACGACGGCGAGGAGATGCAGACCTCCGGCATGGGCGGCTCCATCCCCCTCTGCAACACGCTGGCTGCGCTCTATCCCGACGCCGAGATCCTGCTCATCGGGCTGAGCGAGCCGGAGGCGCAGATCCACGCCGTCAACGAAAGCGTTTCTCCGCAGGAGCTGGAGCGGCTCTCGCTGGCGGAGGCGTTGTTCCTCCGTCGGTACGCGGGCTAGTACTCCGCGGTTCGCTGCGCTTTGCTTGTGGCCCACGTTTTTGGCTTTCCCGCCGTGGGGGTTGCTCGCCGTTCTTCGCCCGCTGCGCGGTGCGCCCGCCGTGGCGCCTGGCGGCCGGTCCGCTGCGTTTTGCCTCCGCCCCGTTTTTGGCTGTCCCGCCGTTGCGCCTGCGGCGGGCGGGTCCGCTGCGCGGGGCTGTGGGTGCGGTGCCGCTGCGCGGGGCTGGTGCGCCCGCCGTTGCGCCTGCGGCGGGCCAGGTCCGCGGCGGTGCCGCTGCGCGGGGCCGGGTGCGGTGGGTTGCGCCTGCGGCGGGCGGGTCCGCTGCGGTGCCGCTGCGCGGGGCCGGGTGCGGTGGGTTGCGCCTGCGGCGGGCGGGTCCGCTGCGCGGGGCTGTGGGTGCGGTGACGGGCCTGCGGGGCCG
>NZ_JBFBHQ010000011.1:0-188754 GCF_040701845.1 Streptomyces angustmyceticus
GGGTGTCCGGACGTAAAGCGAAGCAGTCCGGACACCCACCCGCGCAGGCCCGTCACCGGCACCCGACAGCCCCGCGCAGCGGCACCGCCCGCCGCCAGGCGCAACGGCGAGAAAGCCAAAAACGTGGGCGGCAAGCAAAGCGCAGCGGACCGGCCAGGCGCAATGGCGAGCGCACCGCGCAGCGGGCGACAAACGGCGAGCAACCACCACGGCGGAAAAGCCAAAAACGTGGGCCGCCCCCTAAACGCCCGCCGACAACGCCGCGTCGATCAGCTTGGACCACTGCGCGACCACCCGGTCGCGGCGGGCCGTGTCGTCCGTGAGGAGATTGGCGAGGCCCAGGCCCCGGGCCATGTCGAGCAGCCCCTGCACCGTCTCGCGCACGCCGGGCACGGCCTCGTCCGCTTCGAGGAGGGCGACCGCGGTGCGATGCGCCTCGCGGCCGACCTTGGCTTCCAGGGCGGTGACGCGGTCGCGGAGTTGTTCCTCGTCGGAGGCGGCGACCCACAGGTGCAGGGCGGCGCGGAACAGCGGGCCGGTGTAGAGGCCGACGAGTTCCTCGACGATGATCCAGGTGCGGGCGACGGAGCCGGCCGGGGGCAGGTTGCGGGCGACGGCCCTGACCGCGCCCTGCCGCTTTTCGGCGACGTGTTCGACGGCCGCGGTGAAGAGGTCCTCGCGGGTGCGGAAGTGGTGCTGGGCGGCGCCCCGCGAGACGCCTGCCCGTTCGGCGACCACGGAGACCGTGCTGCCGCTCCAGCCGTGCTCGGCGAGGCAGGAGACGGCGGCCTCCAACAGCTTGAGGCGGGTGGCGCGGCTGCGTTCCTGCTGGGGCTGTTTGGGGCCGCGGGCGGGGGTCAGCGCGCCCATGCGGGGGCCCGCCGTTCCAGGAAGGCGGTCATGCCCTCGCGGGCCTCGGCGGAGCCGAAGAGCCGCGCGGACTGTTCGGCCAGCGCCTCGGTGTCGCGGTCGAAGGCGGCCAGCACGTCGGCGGTGACCAGCGCCTTCGACGCGGCCAGGCCCTGGGGGGAACCTTTGCGCAGGCCGTCCAGTACGGGCGCGAGGCCGGTGTCGACGTCGTCGGCCGCGAGCGTGACCAGGCCGATCCTGGCCGCCTCCGCCGCGCCGAACTTCTCGCCGGTCAGGTAGTAGCGGCCCGCGGCGCGCGGGTCGAGCCGGGGCAGCAGCGGCAGGGAGATGACGGCGGGGGCGAGGCCGAGGCGGGCCTCGGTGAAGGCGAAGGTGGTGGCCGGTCCGGCCACGGAGATGTCGCAGGCGCCGAGCAGGCCCAGGCCGCCGGCCCGGACGTGCCCGGTGACCCGGGCGACGACCGGTTTGGGCAGCGCCACGATGCTGCGCAGCAGCCGGGCCAGGCCCAGCGGTCCGTCCTTCGCCGCGCCCGCGGTGGCCTCGGAAAGGTCCGCGCCGGCGCAGAACGTGCCGCCGGTGTGGGTGAGCACGACGGCGCGGGTGGCGTCGTCGGCGGCGGCGTCGGCGAGGGCCCGGCCGAGTTCGGCGACCAGGCGGGTGGAGAGGGCGTTGCGGTTGTGCGGGGAGTCCAGGGTGAGGGTGGTGATGCCGTGCTCGTGGGAGCGCGGGACCAGGGTCGTGGCGGGTGCGTCGGTCATCGGGGCGTCGAGCTCCTTTCCCTGGCGCGCAGTTCGCGCCGCAGGATCTTTCCGGTGGTGGCGCGCGGCACGCTCTCCAGGAATTCCACGCGGCGCACTTTCTTGTACGGGGCGACCTGCCCGGCAACGTACGCGATGACCTCGTCCTCGTTCAGGCGGGCCCCCCGCTGCCGGACCACGAACGCCTTGGGCACCTCGTTGCCGTCCGCGTCGGTGACGCCGATGACCGCCGCGTCGGCGATGGCGTCGTGCGCGAGCAGCAGCGCCTCGAGGTCGGCGGGGGCGACCTGGTAGCCCTTGTATTTGATCAACTCCTTGACGCGGTCGACCACGTACAGCCAGCCGTCGTCGTCCGCCCGCCCGATGTCGCCGGTGTGCAGCCAGCCCTCGGGGTCGATCATCGCGTCGGTCTCCGCGGGCCGCCCGAGGTAGCCCTTCATGACCTGCGGGCCGCGGATGAGGATCTCGCCGCTCTGCCCCGGCGGCACGTCCTCGCCGGTCTCCAGGGACACCAGGCGCATCTCGGTGTTGGGGATCAGCTTGCCGACGGCGCCGGGCGGCGGGTTCGGTGCGTCGAGGGGGACGCAGTGCGTGCCCGGTGACAGCTCGGTCATGCCGTACGCCTGCAGGACCGGCGGCAGGCCGAGCCGCCGGGAGCAGGCCGCCGCCAGCTCGGCGTCCAGGGGCGCGGCGGCGGAGACCAGGTACCGCAGACAGGACAGGTCGTAGTCGGCGACCAGGGGGTGTTTGGCGAGGGCGAGGACGATCGGGGGTGCCACGTAGACGGCGGTGATGCGGTGCTTCTCGATCGCGGTGAGGAACTGCCGCAGGTCGAAGCGGGGCAGCACGACGACGGTGGCGCCGTTGCGCAGGGGGGCGTTCATCAGGGCGGTCAGCCCGTAGATGTGGAAGAAGGGGAGCACCGCCAGCACCCGGTCGTCCGGGCCGCTGGAGACCAGCGGGGTGAGTTGGGCGAGGTTGGTGGCGATGCTGCGGTGGGTGAGCATCACGCCCTTGGGGGTGCCGGTGGTCCCGGAGGAGTAGGGCAGGGCGGCCAGGTCGTCGGCCGGGTCGAGGGCGACGAACGGCTCGGGATCGGTGCAGGCGAAGAGGTCCTGGACCGAGCGGTGGCCCTCGGCCCGGTCGCAGACGAGGATCTCGGCGATGCCGCCGGCCTGCCGCGCCGCGGCGCGGGCGGTGTCCAGCAGCGCCGCTGCGGTCACGATCCAGCGGGCCCCGGAGTCCGCCAGCTGCTTGGCGAACTCGCCCTCGGTGGCCAGCGGATGGACGGTGGTGACGGCCGCTCCGCAGCGCGAGGCGGCGTAGAAGACGACGGGGAAGAGCACGCTGTTCGGGCTGTGCAGGGCGAGCACCTCGCCCTTGCGGACCCCGGACGCCGCGAGGGCGGCCGCGAGCCGGCGGCTGAAGTGGTCCAGCCGGTCGTAGCCGAGGGCGGTGCCGTCGAGGCCGTCGATCAGGGCGGGCCGGTCGCCGTACTCGGCCGCCCGTCCGAGGACGGCCTCGTGGATCGGCAGCTCGACGGGCGCGACGTCGGGGTACTCGCTGCGGAACACGTGGGATGCGCGGGGCGCGTGGGACACCATGCCGGGGCCTTCCCTTCGACGGTGGGTGCGGCGGGGCGGTGCGGTGCCGGCCGGGCGGGCGCCGGCCGGCACGGGCAGCATGGCGTGTTCAGTACGACTTGGGCAGTCCCAGGGACTGGTGCGAGACAAAGTTGAGGATCATCTCGCGGCTGACCGGCGCGATCCTCGCCACCCGGGCCGCGGTGATCAGCGAGGCGAGGCCGTACTCCTGGGTGAGGCCGTTGCCGCCGAGGGTGTGCACCGCCTGGTCGACGGCGTGGACCGCGGCCTCGGCCGCCGCGTACTTGGCCATGTTGGCGGCCTCCCCCGCGCCCATGTCGTCGCCCGCGTCGTAGAGGTGGGCCGCCTTCTGCATCATCAACCGGGCGAGTTCCAGCTCGATATGGGCCTGGGCGAGCGGGTGGGCGAGGGCCTGGTGGGCGCCGATGGGCTCCTTCCACACCTGGCGGGTACGGGCATAGTCGACGGCCCGGCCCAGGGCGTAGCGGCCCATGCCCAGGGCGAACGCGGCGGTCATGATCCGCTCCGGGTTGAGCCCGGCGAACAGCTGGAGGAGTCCGGCGTCCTCGTCGCCGACCAGCGCCTCGGCGGGCAGCCGCACCTCGTCCAGGGTCAGCTCGAACTGCTTCTCCGGGGCGGCCAGTTCCATCGCGATCGGGCTGCGGCCGAAGCCGGGGGTCTCGCGCGGCACGATGAACAGGCAGGGCTTGAGGCGACCGGTCCTGGCGTCCTCGGTGCGGCCCACGATCAGGGTGGCGTCGGCGATGTCGACGCCGGAGATGAACACCTTGCGGCCGTTGAGCACCCACTCGTCGCCGTCCTTGCGGGCGGTGGTCGTGATCCGGTGCGAGTTGGAGCCTGCGTCCGGCTCGGTGATGCCGAAGGCCATCTTGCGGGAGCCGTCGGCCAGGCCGGGCAGCCAGGTCCGCTTCTGCTCCTCGGTGCCGAAACGGGCGAGGACCGTGCCGCAGATGGCGGGCGAGACGACCATCATCAGCAGCGGGCAGCCGGCCGCCCCCAGCTCCTCCAGTACGAGGGAGAGTTCGACGATGCCGCCGCCTCCGCCGCCGTACTCCTCGGGGAGGTTGACGCCGAGGTAGCCGAGCTTGGCGGCCTCCGCCCAGAGTTCGTCGGTGTGCGTGCCCTCGGCCGCGACACGGGTGACGTACTCGCGGCCGTAGCGGCTGCCGAGCGCGGCGACGGCCGCGCGGAGGGCGCGGTGTTCCTCGGATTCGAGTGTCGGGATGGGCATGGGGGTCTCCTCGGGGGTCGTCGGTGCGGGTGCCTTGCCGAGTTCCGTCCTTCGGCGGTGACGGGTGGTCGGGGTGGGCCCGGGTCCGCCCCGGTGGGAGGACGGTGCGTGCGCGGGGGTGGCCGTCGGGGTGTCAGTCCGTGACGACGGCCAGGAGGGTGCCCACCTCGACTTGTTGGCCGGGGCGTACGGGGAGGGTGGTGAGGGTGCCGGGGGACGGGGCGGTGATCTTGTGTTCCATCTTCATCGCCTCCAGCCAGAGGAGGGGCCGGCCCGCCTCCACGTGGTCGCCCTCGGTGAGGCCGTCCGCGATCCGTACGACCGTGCCGGGCATGGGGGCGAGCAGGGAGCCGGGTTCCGTGCGGGCGGTGGGGTCGGGGAAGCGGGGCAGGACGGTCAGGGCGCAGGAGCCGGTGGTGTGCCCGCCGGGTGCGTCGACGTGGACGCGGTCGCCGTAGCGGGCGACCGTGAAGCGGCGCCGGAGTCCGTCGACGTCGAGCACCACCTCGTCCGGTCCCAGGGCGAGGAGCCGGACGCCGGGGAAGCCCTCGGCCGACAGGCCGTGGCGGTCGAGGCGGTAGCGGATCTCGTGCTCGGTGCCGGCGCAGGCGTAGGTCTTGACCTGCGGTGCGGAGGGGACGTTGCGGAAGCCGCCGAAGCGGGAGCGGCCGTGGGCGTCGGCGAGGGCCGCGGCGAGCGCGAAGAGGGCCGCGTCGCCGTCGCCGGGTGCGGTCAGGGCGGGGAGGTTGCGGTCGTAGAAGCCGGTGTCCAGGGCGCCGGGGTCGGTGAACTCGGGGTGGCGCAGGGACCGTACGAGCAGGTCGCGGTTGGTGACCGGGCCGTGGATACGGGCCCGCTCCAGGGCGCCGGCCAGTTTCCGTACGGCCTCGTCGCGGCTCGGGGCCCAGGCGATGACCTTGGCGAGCATCGGGTCGTAGTGGACGCCGATGGTGTCGCCGTCGGTCACCCCGGAGTCCAGGCGGACGCCGTCGGGCACCTCCAGCCGGTGCAGGGTGCCGGTCTGCGGCTGCCAGCCGGCCGCCGGGTCCTCCGCGTACAGCCGCGCCTCCACGGCGTGCCCGTGCGGCCGCGGCGGTGCGGCCTCCAGGGGGCGGCCCTCGGCGATGCTCAGCTGGAGGGCGACCAGGTCGAGGCCGTGCACCGCCTCGGTGACCGGGTGCTCGACCTGGAGGCGGGTGTTCATCTCCAGGAAGCAGGCCCGCCCGTCCGCGGAGACCAGGAACTCCACGGTGCCGGCGCCGCGGTAGCCGATGGCGCGGGCGGCCTGTTCCGCGGCCCGGTGCAAGGTGGTGCGCAGGTCCTCGGAGAGCGCGGGGGCCGGGGCCTCCTCGATGACCTTCTGGTGGCGGCGCTGGAGGGAGCAGTCGCGGGTGCCGAGCGTCCACACCGTTCCGTGCGCGTCGGCGAGGATCTGCACCTCGACATGGCGGCCGCCCACGACATACGGCTCGACGAACACCTCCCCGTCGCCGAACGCGGCCGCCGCCTCGGCCTTCGCCGCGGTCAGCTCCTCGTCCAGCGCGGCGAGTTCGGTGACCAGGCGCATCCCGCGGCCGCCGCCGCCCGCCGCCGCCTTCACCAGCAGCGGCAGATCGGCCTCGGTGGCCGCCGCGGGGTCGACGGGGGCGAGCAGCGGCACCCCGGCCCCGGCCATCAGCTCCTTGGCCCGCGTCTTGGACGCCATGGCCTCGATGGCGGCGGGCGGCGGGCCGATCCAGGCCAGGCCCGCGTCGGCCACGGCGGCGGCGAAGGCGGCGCTCTCGGAGAGGAAGCCGTAGCCGGGGTGGACGGCGTCGGCGCCCGCGGCCCGCGCGGCCCGCACCAGCAGGTCGCCGCGCAGATAGGTGTCGGCGGGGGCGTCGCCCGGCAGCCGTACGGCGGTGTCCGCCTCGCGGACGTGCGGGGCGCCGGCATCCGCGTCGGAGTGCACGGCGACGGTGGCGATGCCCAGCTCACGGCACGTGCGGAAGACCCGCCGGGCTATTTCGCCGCGGTTGGCGACGAGTACGGAACGGATCACTTCTGCCTCACATCCGGAAGACGCCGAAGCCGCCCCGTGCGCCCTCGACCGGGGCGTTGTGGAGGGCGGACAGACACAGGCCGAGGACGGTTCGGGTGTCGCGCGGGTCGATGACGCCGTCGTCGTAGAGCCGCCCCGACAGGAACATCGGCAGCGACTCCGACTCGATCTGCTGCTCGACCATCGCGCGCAGCCCGGCGTCCGCCTCGTCGTCGTAGGGCTGCCCCTTGGCCGCGGCGGAGGCGCGGGCGACGATCGAGAGCACCCCGGCGAGCTGCTGCGGTCCCATGACGGCGGACTTGGCGCTCGGCCAGGCGAACAGGAAGCGGGGGTCGAAGGCGCGGCCGCACATGCCGTAGTGGCCGGCGCCGTAGGAGGCGCCCATCAGGACGGAGAGGTGCGGGACCTTCGAGTTCGACACCGCGTTGATCATCATCGCGCCGTGTTTGATGATGCCGCCCTGCTCGTACTCCTTGCCGACCATGTAGCCGGTGGTGTTGTGGAGGAAGAGCAGGGGGATGTCGCGTTGGTTGGCCAGCTGGATGAACTGGGCGGCCTTCTGGGACTCCTCGCTGAAGAGCACGCCCTGGGCGTTGGCGAGGATGCCGACCGGGTAGCCGTGCAGTGCGGCCCAGCCGGTGGTCAGGCTCGGCCCGTAGAGCGGCTTGAACTCGTCGAAGTCGGAGCCGTCGACGATCCGGGCGATGACCTCGCGCGGGTCGAACGGCGCCTTGAGGTCGCCGGGGACGATGCCGAGCAGCTCCTCCTCGTCGTACTCCGGCGGCGCCGCCGGGCCCGGATCGGGCTGCGTCTTGCGCCAGTTGAGGCGGGCGACCACCCGCCGGGCCTGGCGCAGCGCGTCCGGCTCGTCCACGGCGAAGTAGTCCGCGAGCCCGGAGGTGCGGGCGTGCATCTCGGCGCCGCCCAGCGACTCGTCGTCGCTCTCCTCGCCGGTCGCCATCTTCACCAGCGGCGGGCCGCCCAGGAACACCTTCGCGCGCTCCTTGACCATGATCACGTGGTCGGACATCCCGGGGACGTACGCGCCGCCCGCGGTCGAGTTGCCGAAGACCACGGCGAGGGTCGGGATGCCGGCCGCGGACAGCCGGGTGAGGTCCTTGAACAGCGCCCCGCCCGGGATGAAGATCTCCTTCTGGCTGGGCAGGTCGGCGCCGCCGGACTCGACGAGGGAGATCAGCGGCAGCCGGTTGGCGAAGGCGATCTCGTTGGCCCGCAGCGCCTTCTTCAGCGACCAGGGGTTGCTGGCGCCGCCGCGCACCGTCGGGTCGTTGGCGGTGATCAGGCACTCCACGCCCGCGACCGTGCCGATGCCGGTGACCAGCGAGGCGCCGACCTGGTGGTCGCTGCCCCAGGCCGCGAGCGGCGACAGCTCCAGGAACGGCGTATCGGGGTCGAGGAGCAGCTCGATCCGCTCCCGGGCGAGCAGCTTGCCGCGCCCCCGGTGCCGGGCGACGTACTTCTCCCCGCCGCCGGCGGTCGCCTTGGCGTGTTCGGCCTCGACCTCCGCGAGCTTCGTGAGCATCGCCGCACGACGCTCCGCGTACTCGGCACCCGCCGGGTCGAGCCCGGTTGCGAGCACGGTCACCACAACACCTCCGGTATGTCCATGTGCCGCGAACGCAGCCACTCCCCCACGGCCTTGGCCTGCGGATCGAACCGGGCCCGGGCCGCGACGCCCTCGCCGAGCAGCCCGTCGACGACGAAGTTGAGCGCGCGCAGATTCGGCAGTACGTGCCGGTCGACGGGCAGGTCGGCGGTCTCCGGCAGCAGTTCCCTGAACCGCTCGACGGTCAGTTCGTGCGCCAGCCACCGCCAGGCCCGGTCGCTGCGGGCCCACACCCCGACGTTCGCCGAGCCGCCCTTGTCGCCGCTGCGGGCGCCGGCGACCCGGCCGAGCGGCCCGCGCCGGGTGGGCCCGGCGGGCAGCGGCTCGGGCAGCGGCGCGTCGGGCAGCCGGGCGAGCCCCCGTGTCCGGGGGGCCGGGGGGATGCTTTCCCGGGTGCCGTCCGGCAGTACGGCCACGTGCGGCACCTCGGGCGCGTCCACCGCCACCGCCTCGAAGACCCCGTACGGGGTGCCCTTGCCGGGCGGCGCGGTGACGTGGAAGCCGGGGTAGCTGGCCAGTGCCAGTTCGACCGCGGCGCCGCTGACCACCCGCCCCACCGCGTCCTGGTCGGGATCGCGCACCACCAGCCGCAGCAGTGCGCTCGCCTCCTCCTGGACCTCCGCGTCGTCGTGGTCGGTGCGGGCCAGCGTCCAGCGCACCTCGGCCGGGCGGTTGCCCGTCGTGGCGAAGGCCGCTTCCATCTGCCGGCGGACCAGTACGGCCTTGGCCGTCACGTCCAGCCCGGTCAGGACGAAGGTGACCTCGTTGCGCCAGCCGCCGAGGCGGGTCAGCCCGGTCTTGAGGGACGGCGGCGGCGCCTCGCCGCGCACCCCGTCGATCCGGACCCGGTCCGGCCCCTCCTGCGCCAGCCGCACGGTGTCCAGCCGCGCCGTCACATCGGGCCCGGCGTAGCGGGCGCCGGCCGTCTCGTACAGCAGTTGGGCGGTGACCGTGCCGGTGGTGACGGCGCCGCCGGACCCCGGGTGCTTGGTGATCACCGAGCTGCCGTCGGCGGCGATCTCGGCGAGCGGGAAGCCGGGCCGCAGCAGGTCGTGGTCGCCGAAGAAGGAGTAGTTGCCGCCGGTGGCCTGGGTGCCGCATTCGAGGACGTGCCCGGCGGCCACCGCCCCGGCCAGCTGGTCGAGGTCCTCGGGCCGCCAGCCGAAGTGCGCCTGGGCCGCGCCGCTGACCAGCGCGGCATCGGTGACCCGTCCGGTCACCACCACATCGGCACCGGCCCGCAGGCACGCCGCGATCCCCCCGCCGCCCAGGTAGGCGTTGGCGGTCAGCACGCCGTCGCCCCACCCCCCGCGCGCCAGCAGGTCGTCGCCCTCGACATGGGCCACGCGGACGGGCACCCCGACCGTGTCCGCCAACTCGCGCACGGCGTCGGCGAGTCCGGCCGGATTCAGTCCGCCCGCGTTGGCGACGAGGCGCACCCCCCGCTCGACGGCCAGGCCGAGCCCGTCCTCCAACTGCCGCAGGAAGGTCCTGGCGTAGCCGCGCGCGGGGTCCTTCAGCCGTTCCCGGCCGAGGATCAGCATGGTCAGCTCGGCGAGGTAGTCGCCGGTCAGCACGTCGAGGGGTCCGCCGGTGAGCATCTCGCGCAGCGCGTCGAAGCGGTCGCCGTAGAAGCCGGAGGCATTGCCGACGCGGAGGAGGGCGGGGTCGGCGCCGACCGGACGTACGGGCGCCGGGTGCGGCGCGCGGCCCGCATCGTCGGCGGGGCGGTGGCCGCTCATGCGCCGCCGCCCTTCCCGGACGGCTCCCGGCCCTTGCCCGGCGGGCCGGCGAAGGCCTGGGCGATCTCCAGCCAGCGCTGGGCGTCCGGCCCTTCGGCCCGCAGGGACGGCAGGTCGGCGCGGTGCGCCCGCTGGGTCACCAGCAGGCAGAACTCCAGCGCGTCCCCGGTCACCCGCTGGCCGGCGTCCGGCGGCCCGTACTCCCACACCGTGCCGTCCGGAGCCCGCAGCTCGACCCGGAACTCCTCGCCGGGCGGGGTGAGTCGGTGCGTCAGGTGGGCGAAGTCGCGGGTCCGCACCCCGATCCTGGCGATGTGCCGCAGCCGGGCGGTGGGGCGCCGGACGACCCCCAGCGCGTCGGCGACGTCCTGCCCGTGCGCCCAGGTCTCCATCAGCCGCGCGGTGGCCATCGACGCCACGCTCATCGGCGGGCCGTACCAGGGCAGCTTCTCGCCCGTCGGGCGGTCGGCGAGCGCCCGCAGCAGCTCCTCGCGGCCGGCCCGCCAGCCGGCGAGCAGCTCGGCGGGCGGCACCTTCGCCCCCGCCTCGGCGGCCTCGTCGACGAAGGTCAGCGGCGCGGCGAGCGCCGCCTCCGCGGCCCGCGCGAACCCTTCCGGGTCGGTGGCGGAGAGCAGCGCCTGCCGGTCGGTCCAGGCGAGGTGGGCGATCTGGTGGGTGACGGTCCAGCCCTCGGCCGGTGTCGGGGCGGCCCAGCGCTCCGCGGGCAACCCGGCGACCAGCGCGTCCAACTCCTCGCTCTCCGCCCTGAGATCGGCCAGTACGGCGCCGGGATCGGACACGCGACACTCCCCTCATCGACCCGACTGCCGTGGCAGCAGGGCGTGTTGGCATGCGGCGACGGCCGCGGCGGAAGGCGGCGGCCGGTCGGTGCGGTGTGGTGCGGGTGCGCCTCGAGCGTGGCAGCGCCGACAGAAACAATCAAGCACGCCTGCATGATTTTCTGTTCGCCCGGTGCCGTTGACCGCCGCGTCGGGAACGCCTCGGCCGGTGTCCTGTGCGTCCACGAGGCCGCGGCCGGTGCCGTACCGGTGCCCGGAGACATGGCGAGGGGCTCGGTGCCATGGCGCCGAGCCCCTCGGTGAACGTCCCGGATACCCCGACGGCGGGGGCCCGCCCCCGTGCCGCGGTGAGCCGGCCGCGGTCAGTGCGTGCCGGACCCCGCGCTGCGCACCGCCCCCACACTCGCGATCACGACCAGCCCGATCGCCACCACCTCGGCCCAGCCCAGCGCCTGGTGCAGCACGAGGAAGCCGGCGGTGGCCGCGACGGCCGGCTCCAGGCTCATCATCACGGCGAAGCCGGAGGCCGGGAGCTTGCGCAGGGCGAGCAGTTCCAGGGTGTAGGGCATGACGGACGACATCAGGGCGACCGCGGCGCCCAGGCCCACGGTGACCGGGTCGAGCAGGGCGGTGCCCGCGCTGACGATGCCGAACGGCAGGCTGAGCAGCGCCGCGACGGTCATCGCCACCGCCAGCCCGTCGGCCCGCGGGAAACGCGCCCCCGTACGGGCGGAGAGCAGGATGTAGGCGGCCCACAGACCGCCGGCGGCCAGCGCGAACGCGGCACCGGTGAGGTTGAGCCCGTCGAAGCCCTCGCGCCCCAGCAGCACCACACCGCCCAGCGCCAGCGCCGCCCACACCAGGCTCAGCAGCCTGCGGGAGGTCGCCACCGACAGGATCAGCGGCCCCAGGAACTCCAAGGTGACCGCGGCGCCCAGCGGGATGCGGTCGATCGCCTGGTAGAACAGCGAGTTCATACCGGCCAGGGCGACGCCGAAGGCGAGCACCGTGACCCAGTCGCCCCGTGTGTAGCCGCGCAGCTTGGGACGGCAGACGACCAGCAGCACCAGCGAGGCGACGACCAGCCGGAGGGTCACCACACCCAGCGCACCGGCCCGCGGGAAGAGCAGCACCGCCACCGACGAGCCGAACTGCAGCGAGACGATGCCGCCGATGACCAGCGCCACCGACCCCAGCCGCCCGCGGGCGCCCGCCGCCCCGGCGGTCCCCGCCTGCGCCTCCGCCGTCAGCACCTCGGGCGAGGCCGGTACGGGATGCGGTATCTCGCCGTCACCGGCGGGGAGGGTGGGCACGGCAGGGGTCGGCGCAGGGCCATCGGGGTTCTCGGGCGATGCATTCACGCCACCACGCTACGGGGGGTTCTTCCGGTCCGTGAAATGCGTTTTCCCTTGTTGTTATGCTCCCCGCGCATGAGCATCGAGCTGCGTCATTTCCGCTGCTTTCTCGCCATCGCCGACACCCTCAGCATCACCCGCGCCGCCGAGCGCCTGCACCTGACCCAGCCGGCCGTCTCCCGCACCCTGCGCCAGCTGGAACAGGAGCTGGGCCTGCGCCTCGTCGACCGCTCCACCCACCACCTCGCGCTCACCCCCGACGGCCTCGCCTTCCGCGACCGGGCCGCCGTCGCGGTGACCGCCTTCGACCGGGCACTCGGCTCCGCCCCCCACACCGCCTGGCCGCTGCGCCTGGGCCACGCCTGGTCGGCCGCCGGTACGGACACCACCGCCCTGCTGCGCCGCTGGCACGAGGAGCACCCGCAGACCCCGCTCGAACTCCTCCGCATCGACGACCGCACGGCCGGCCTCGCCCGCGGCGATGTGGACGCCGCCCTGCTGCGCGGCGAGGTCCGCGTCCCCGGTCTGATCACCGAGCAGCTCACCACCGAGCCCCGGGTCGCCGGCCTCCCCGCCGACGACCCGCTGGCCCACCGCACCGCCCTCTCCCTCACCGAGCTGACCGACCGCACCATCGCTCTCAACACCGTCTCCGGCACCACCACCCTCGACCTGTGGCCCGCCGCGGCCCGCCCCGCCTCGACGATCACCATCGGCAACACCGACGACTGGCTGGCCGCCATCACCGGCGGCCGCGCGGTGGGCGTCACCACCTCCGCCACCGCCGAGATGCACCCGCACCCGTCCATGGCGTACGTCCCGCTGTCCGACGCGCCCCCGGTCCCGGTCGTCATCGCCCGGCGCGACGGCCCCGGCCATCCGCGCGTCCCCGACCTGATCAGGCTGGCCCACGAGGTCATCGGGAGGACGGCGGGCCGGGCGGCGCCGGACGGGGGCTGAGGCGGGCGCTCCCCGGGCGGGCCGGGCCCGGCGTGGGATGCAGGCGCCGTCCCCGCTCCATAAGCTCGTAGCAGGGAGCACTCACCGGCGGGCGCAGCCGCCCGCCCGGTGCCCCTCGGCGTCCCGCCGGATGCCGGGCCAGGTGCTCAGCGCCGCATCGCTCCTGATGCCCTGACGTGGAGTCCTTCATGACCACACCGCGGGACCTGTTGTTCGTCGCCCTGGACGAGACGCCCGACCGCGCTCCCGCGCAGGGCGAGCTCTCGCTCGCGCTCGCGGGGGCCGAGCTGGTCGACCTCCGCGAGGCGGGCGCCGTCGGCCTGGACGGCGACCGCCTCGTCCCGGGCTTCCGGCCCGCCGTGGCCGACCGCCTCATGGACGAGGCCGCGTCCTCCCTCGACCAGCAACCGCCGTACGAGTCGGCCGAGGACTGGCTGTGGCGCAGGGGCCGCGGCCTGGCCGCCGCCTACCTGGCCGCCCTGGAGGCGGAGGGGCAGCTCACCCGGCAGGGCGGCGGGCGCTGGAAGCGCTTCCGGGCCGGTGAGTTGAAGCCGGCCGATTCGCCCGCCCGCCGCGCCGCGGTGGATCGCTGGGCCGCGGGCGAGCCCGTCCTCGCCGCGCTCGGGGCGTCGCTGGGCATCGGCGGCGAGCGGCCCGCCGGCCCCCCGGAGGTGTCCGACGACGCGGTGGCCACCGTGCTCGCCGCCGTCGACACCGCGGTGCGGGAGCTGGAGTTCGAACGCCAGCGGCGGGCCCTGGACGAGGAGGCGTTCAGCAACGTCTGGCGGGGCTACGACGGCTGGTGACCGCCCCGTCCCGGTGACCGCCGCGGCCCCGGGGGGCGCAACCTCCGCGCACCGTACGCCGTCTTGGTCCGCGCAGACGCACCCGCAGGAGAGGTGGAGTTGATGTTCCGAGCCAGGGCGGGCCGCCGGCCCCCGCACGCGGTGGAGATCGCCTTCCGGCTGTCGTTCCTCGTCGTCCTGATCGACGCCGGCGGCTGGCTGCTGGAGACCTTCTTCCTCCCGCCCACCGGGTTCCAGGAACTGCGCGAGCGGTCGGGATGGGCGGGGGCGGTGCAGCAGGCCGCGGTGTCCGCCGGTGTCCTCGTGGTGCTCGGCACGGGCATGCTCCTGTGCGCCTTCCGGATGCGGCAGGGCCGCAACTGGGCGCGGCTGGCGCTGATCGCCCTGGGCGCCCTCTACCTGGCGTTCCTGCTCACCGACATGAACATGGACGGGCTCGGCCTCGCGGCCGTCCACCGCTACCTCCCCGAACTGTGCACCGCCGCGATCGCGGCCCTGCTGCTCCTCCCGGCCTCCCGCGCGTACTTCTCCGCGGCCCGGCGGACCGGCTGACGGCCGGGCACCGGCTGCCGGCCGCCGACGACAGCGGCCGACCGGTCCGGTGCTTTTGCTCCCTGGGTGTGCGGCACCCGGCCACGGTCCGCCCTGGTTGCGCCGCCGCCGGCGGAACAGAGTTGCCGCACCCGGCGCCGCCGCCGGCGCGGACGATCCCGTCGCCGGCCGGCGCCGGCGTTCGTGATCCCCCTCGCAGAGGAGCAACCGTGTCCGTCTCCCCCGGTAACGACGACGACTTCGCACGACGCCTGCGGCGCCTGGAGGACAAGGAGTCCCTGCGCGCGCTGCTGATCCACGGCTGGCGGGCGCTGGACCGCAAGGACTGGCGCACCTGGATCGACTGCTGGGACCAGGACGCGGTCCTGGAGTTCGGCCCGTGGGAGCGGATCCACGGCCGGGAGGCGATCCTGGCCAAGGTCGAGGCGGCCGAAGCGCCGTACGCCAGCATGCAGCACCACATCCTCAACATGGACTTCGAGGTCCGGGGCGACCGGGCGACCGGCGTCGGCTACATGTGGTTCGTGGGCGTCGCCGGTCCCGGCGCGGCCTCCTCGCCCTACGCCATGGGCGGCCCCTACACCTGGGAGTTCGCCCGCCACACCGCCGGCTGGCGCCTGACCCGCCAACGGCTGGGCGTGTGGTGGACCACCGGCGAGGACACCCTCCGGGCGTTCGCGACGGGCGACTAGGCGGCTGCCTTCACGTCCTACGGGGCGTGCTACCGCAGCGGGCACGTCCGCCGCCTCCTTCGGCTCCTCGAAGGTCGCGTCGATCCGGTCAGCACGCCGGAATCGCCCTGTATCTGCGAGCGTTCGAGCAGCTCCGCAGCATGGCCGTGTACGTGTACGGCGCGAAGGCGCGGGCGCTCATCCGGCAGGCGCTCGGGAACCTTGCGCTGTCGCGCGCCCGGACACCCAGGGCCCTCACGGATTCGCCGGCGCGTTCCGCAGGACCGTCGCGGCGGCGCGGCGGATGGCGGCGACCGTGGGCAGGGTGCGGTTTCTTGCCGTCCAGGCGAGGGCCGCGGTGCCCGGGGGCAGGTCCGGTACCGCGACGTAGCTGATCCCGGGCCGTGGGAAGAAGTGGCGGGCGGCGGCGGGGAGGAAGGCCATGGCGTGGCCCTGGGAGACGGCGAGCAGCAGCGCCTCCATGTCGGGAACCACCGGCCCGTACCGCACGGGAGAGCCGTCCGGACGTGGGTCGGCCGCCCAGAAGCGCCACCACAGCCGGGGGCATTGAGGCGGGACGTCCACGACGGGGCGCCCGGACAGCTCGGCCAGCGTCACCTCGTCCCGGCCGGCCAGGGGGTCGTCGGCCGGGAGGCATGCCACCCGGGGTTCGGTGGTCAGGGTCAGCGTTTCGATGCCGGGCGGCACCGGCGGACGCAGGAACAGCACATCGACCTCGCCCCGCTCCAGTGCGCCGAAGTGGGTCGCAAGATCGAGGCCGCGGACGCTGGTACGCAGCCGCGGATGGCAGGCGTGCAACTCGTCGAGGACGGCCCGGGTGTACGGCATCGCGGCCTCGGCGCCGATGGAACCGATCACCAGCCGGCCCTCGATCTGCCGGGCGTGGGACCGGGCGGCTCGGCAGAGCCCGGCCATCGCCTCCACCGCGGCGCGGGCCTTGGGCAACAGCGCCGCTCCCGCCGGGGTGATCTCGACATGACGCCGGGATCGCTGCAGCAGCACGACGCCCAACCGCTCTTCGAGCGACCGCAGTTGACGGCTCAGGGCAGGCTGCGTCACGAACAGCCGCGCCGCTGCCCGGCCGAAGTGCAGCTCCTCCGCCAGGATCAGGAAGGTCTCCAGCTGCTGGACACTCGGGGCTTGCCGGGAGGCCGTCCACGGAGTGTCGGCGTGTCCGGGTGCCCCCGGGGCACCGGCACCCGGGGGCTCTGCTCCTGGCTCGCCTGCGCCCCGGTCATCCGCGCCCCGACCGTGCTCCGTCATGCGAGGACGTTATCAATCAGCCGTGAACCCTCATCAGGATCAGGGTTCCGCCGGAGGCCACGGTGCCGCAGGATCGAGAGGCCGCGGGAGCGGAACCGGGGGCCCGGCGCTGAGCCGGGGCGCGGCCCATGGGGGACGGGGAGCGGCTGCCGGTGCGGCGCCGTTGGCGAACTGGCCCCCGGTTGCGGCGAGCAACCCGTGACGACGGACCGTCCGCCCCGCCGGAGGAGACGGCCGGAGCGGCTCAACAGGGGAGAGCCGCTCCGCTCCGTCCCCGGCATCGAGCAGCCGGCGGATCCGCTCAGCTGCGCCCCGCGCCGCCAGCAGCCGTCGGGCGGGCCACCTCCAGCAGCCGTCTGCTCCGTGTCGCCCTTGCAGGACGGCCCCCGTCATCTCACCCTCACCTCAGGCGTCCTCCTCCCCCAGCGCCTCCGCCAGCACCTCCGCCAGATGCCGCCCCGGCCGGTCGCCGAGCTGGGCGAGCTGGGTCCGGCAGGAGAAGCCGTCCGCGAGGATCTCCGCCCCGTCGGGGGACTCCCGGACGGCGGGCAGGAGTTGGTCCTCGGCGCAGGCCACCGAGATGTCGTAATGGCCCCGCTCGAAGCCGAAGTTGCCGGCCAGGCCACAGCATCCGCCGCTCAACGAGCCGGTGAGACCGGCGCGTTCGCGCAGGCGTTGCTCGGCCGCGTCGCCGAGGACGGCGTGCTGGTGGCAGTGGGTCTGGCCGGCGACCGGGCGGTCGAGGCGCGGGGGGCGCCAGTCGGGGGCGAGCTCCTCCAGTGCCTGGGCGAAGGTCCGTACGGAGTCGGCGAGCCGGGCGGCCCGTGGGTCGTCGGAGAGGAGTTCCGGCAGGTCCGTGCGCAGGGCGGCGGCGCAGCTCGGTTCGAGGACGACCAGGGGGCGGCCGCCTCGGAGCAGCGGGTCGAGGGTGTCGACCGTGCGGCGCATCACGGCACGGGCCCGGTCGAGCTGGCCGGTGGAGACGTAGGTCAGGCCGCAGCACAGGGGGCGGTGGCGGCGCGGCAGTGCGACGGCCCCGGCCGGGCGCAGGGGTGCGGTGGGCGGCAGCAGGGGGCGCAGTCCGGCGTCCTCCAGGACGCGTACGGCGGACCGGCCGACCTCCGGGGAGAGGTGGTTGGTGAAGGTGTCGGGCCACAGGACGACCGTGCGGCCGGCCGGGGCCCCGGGGGCCGCCGTCTTGCGGCGGCGCCACCACCAGCGGGTGAAGGTCTCGGTGGCCAGGCGGGGGATCGGGCGCTCGGGCGCGATCCCGCCGAGGCGTTTGCCGACGGCGGCCAGCGGCGTGCGGGCGAGGACGTTGAGGGCGGGGGCGGCGGGGGCCGCGGCGTGCAGCCACTGGGGCAGGCGGCCCATCGAGTAGTGCGCGGCGGGGCGGCGCCGGCCCTCGTAGTGGTGGTGCAGGAACTCCGCCTTGTACGTGGCCATGTCGACCCCTACGGGGCAGTCGCTGCGGCAGCCCTTGCAGGACAGGCACAGGTCGAGGGCCTCATGGACCTCCGGCGACTGCCAGCCGTCCGTGATCACCTCGCCGGCCAGCATCTCGTGCAGCAGGCGGGCCCGGCCGCGGGTGGAGTGCCGCTCCTCGCCGGTGGCGCGGAAGGACGGGCACATGACGTCCGCCGAGCCCGGACCGGTCGCGGCGTTGCGGCACTTGGCGACGCCGACGCAGCGCCGTACGGCCGCGGAGAAGTCCCCGTCGTCGTGCGGGTAGCCGAACTCGACCGGGACCGGGCGCTTGGGCAGCAGCTCGAAGCGGAGGTTCTCGTCGAGCCGGGCGGGGCGGACCAGCATCCCCGGGTTGAGGCCGGCCGCCGGGTCCCACAGCGACTTGAACCGCTCGAAGAGTCCGACGAGTTCCGGGCCGTACATCTTCGGGAGCAGTTCGGCGCGGGCCTGGCCGTCGCCGTGCTCGCCGGAGAGCGAGCCGCCGTGCGCGACCACCAGTTCGCCCAGGTCGTAGGAGAACTCCCGGAAGCGGCGGATGCCGGGCCCGGTCAGCAGGTCGAAGTCGATACGGACATGGATGCAGCCGTCGCCGAAGTGACCGTAGGGCGTGCCGCGCAGGCCGTGCTGGGCCAGCAGGGCGCGGAAGTCGCGCAGATACGGGCCGAGCCGGGCGGGCGGGACCGCGCAGTCCTCCCAGCCGGGCCAGGCCTCTCCCCCACGCTCGGCTCCGCTCGCGCGGGCGGTGCCCCCATCGTCGGGCAACCGGCTCGCGGCACCGGAGGCGTCCTCGCGGATCCGCCACAGGGCGCGCTGGCCGGCCGGGTCGGTGACGAGGGCGTGGTCGGTGGCGCCGTCCGCGGCCGCCGCCCGGCAGAGCGCCTCGGCCCGGGCCGTCGCCTCGCCGGGGCTCGCGCCGCCCATCTCGACGAACAGCCAGGCGCCGCCCTTGGGCAGCCCGGCGGCGCTGCCCACGAGGTCGGCGGCCATCCCCTCGACGGTCATCGGCCGGTGCGGCAACAGGGTGTGCGCGGCCTCGACCGCCGCGCCCTCGTCGGGGTAGCCGAGGACGGCGAGGGCCCGCGCCGCCGGGGTCTCCACCAGCCGCACGGTCGCCTCGGTCAGCACGCCGAGGGTGCCCTCGCTGCCGGTGAGGGCGCGGGCGAGGTCGGTGCCCGCCTCCGGCAGCAGCGCGTCCAGGGCGTAGCCGGAGATCCGGCGGGGGAGGTCGGGGTAGCCGGTGCGCAGCAGCGCCAACTCCCCGTCGACCAGGGCCTTGACGCCGTCCCGCAGGCGCGGGGGCAGTCCGGTCGGGGCGCCGGTGGGGCCCGTGCCGCGGCCGGCCCGCACCTGCTCGCCGCCGTACGTCAGCAGCTCCAGTTCGCGGACGCTGTCGGCGGTGGTGCCCCAGGCCACCGAGTGCGAGCCGCAGGAGTTGTTGCCGATCATGCCGCCGAGGGTGCAGCGGCTGTGGGTGGAGGGGTCGGGGCCGAAGGTCAGTCCGTGCTTCCCGGCCGCCGCCCGCAGGTCGTCGAGGATGACGCCGGGCTGGACGACAGCGGTGCGGGCGGCCGCGTCCAGCGACACGATGCGCCGCATGTGCCGGGTGAAGTCCAGCACCACGCCGACGCCCGTCGCCTGCCCGGCGATACTGGTGCCGGCGCCGCGCGGCACCACCGGCACCCCGTGGTCCCGGCACACCCGCAGCGCCGCCGCGACGTCCTCGGCGTCCCGGGGCGCGACCACCGCTGTGGGCACCCGCCGGTAGTTGGACGCGTCCATCGTCATCAGTGCCCGGTCGGCCGCGGCGAACGAGACCTCCCCCCGTACCGCGGCCGCCAACTCCTCCGCCAGGTTCCGCTTCTCCGTCTCCGTGCGATCAGCCATGTCTCCAGCCTGCCCACTGGGGCGCCTTCATGGGGCATCGGCAGGCCGGTGAGTTGGGTGCGGCGGCCGGGAAGGACGGGGCACGGGCGGCCGAAGGCACGGGGCCGCGGGGCCGTCAGTTCGCGGAGGCGCTGGTGGCGGGCGTGGTGGCGGCCGGTGTCCGGTCGGTCGCGACGGCCCCGGCGACGGCGGCCCCGGCCGGGTGGAAGCGGAAGACGTTCTCCGGGTCGTGGCGGTCCTTGAGCCGGGCCAGCCGCCGGTGCGCGTCGGCGTCGCGCACGCTGCGGGCCACCTCCGCGGCGTCCGGCCGTGCCCCGTGCGGGCCGAAGAGGAAGTTCACGCTCCGGCCGATCCGCCAGGGCGCGACGGCCGCCAGTGCCTCGGCGTGCAGCGCCCGTACGGCCGCGAGGGCGGCCTCGGGCCCGTCCCCCGCCTCCCCGCCCGCCCCGTCTGCGGGCAGCGGCGACAGCAGCCGCAGCGCGAACCGGGCGCCGCGGTGGCCGGCGGCCCCGGCCCCGCCGCCCGGTCCGCCCCGCCGCGCCGGCGCGCCCCCGAGATGGTTGAGCTGGACCACGCACATCGCCGGCGCCGCCGGCCCGGTCAGCGCGGCCACCCGCCGCAGCGCGGCCGCGTCCAGCCCGCTGAGCAGCGCGTTGTCCCCGTCGTAGGCATGCGGATCGCTCGGGTCCCGGTGGATGGTGTGGGACGCGGCGTACGGCATCTCACGCAGGTCGTCGCTCACCCGCGGCCCCACCGCCCGCAGCGGCGCCACCAGCCGCTCGCCCTCCGCGGCGCTGCCCGTAGAGGCGATCCGGATCTGCGCGAGGTAGCGGCCGCGCAGCGGCGCGGGCAGCTGCGGCAGGTCCGGGTACGCGATCAGCGCGAGCGACGAGGTCAGCTCGTCCGGGACGGTCTCGGTCCAGCGCAGATACGCCGCCAGTGCCGCGTCGATCTGCTCGCCGCCGAACACCAGCTGCCCGCCGTACAGCCGGGCCACCGGCAGCAGTCCGAACTCCATCGCGGTCACCACCCCCAGGCCGTGGCCGCCGTCGAGCAGCGCCCCGAACAGCCCGGGGTCGCGCTCCGCGGTGACGGTCAGCCGCCGGGCGCCGGCGGTGACCAGGTCGACGGACCGCACCTGGTCGGCGGCGAAGCCGTACGTACGGGCCAGCACCCCGATGCCGCCGCCGAGGGTGTACCCGACGACGCCGACGCCCGGGGAGGAGCCGTTGAGCGGCGCCAGCCCGTACGGGGCCGCCGCCTCGACGACCTGCCCCCAGACGGCACCCGCCCCGACCCGCGCGGTGCCCGCCGCCGGGTCCACCCGCACCCCGGCCATCCGCCGCGTACTGATCAGCAGCCCGCCGTCGGTGGCCGCGGACAGCCCGTGCCCGGTGGCCTGGACGGCGACCGGCAGCCCCTGGGCACGGGCGAAGCGCACCGCGGCGACGACGTCCCCGGCGCACCGGGCGCCGACGAGCACGGCCGGCCGGTGCCGGTACGCCCGCTGGAATCCGGACCGTTCGGCGTCGTAGCCGTCGTCGCCGGGGACGAGGACGGGGCCCCGGGACTCCCGGACCAGGGCCGGGAGCGCGGCGGGGTCGAGGGCGGGGGCAGGGTGGGCGGGTGCGGGGTCGTTGCTCTCCATGGGGCGCACGGTGCCGCGATAACCTGACACCTGCCGTCATATATAAAGGCGCGTGTGAAAGCGGACCGGCTGCTCTCGATCCTCCTGCTGCTCCAGACCCGCGGCCGGGTCACGGCGGGCGAACTCGCCGAGCGGCTGGAGGTCTCGACCCGCACCGTCTACCGCGACGTCGAGTCGCTGTCGGCGTCCGGCGTGCCGGTCTACGCCGAGCGCGGCCGGCACGGCGGCATCGCGCTGCTGCCCGGCTTCCGTACGGACGTCACGGGCATGACCGCCGACGAGGCGCGCGCCCTGTTCATCCTGGCCGCGCAGGGCGCCCACACCGCCCTCGGCCTGGACGAGGCGCTCGGCTCGGCGCTGCGCAAGGTGATGGCGGCGCTGCCCGCCCCGCACCGCCCGGCCGCCGAGCTGGCCGGCAGCCGCATCCTGGTCGACCCCGACAAGTGGCTGAGCGGCCCGCGCCCCGCCGTCGACCTCGACGAACTCCACACCGCCGTCTTCACCGACCGGCGGCTGCGCATCCGCTACCGCCACAGCGGCGAGACCCGGCTGCGGACCTACACCGTCGACCCCTACGGGCTGGTCGCCAAGGCGGGCACCTGGTACCTCGTCGCGGACCGGCGCGGCAGACCGCAGCTGTTCCGCGCCGACCGGGTCGCGTCGGCGACCCTCACCGACGCCCCCGTACGGCGCCGCGCGGGAGCGGAGCTCGCCGGGGTCTGGCAGCAGTTGCGGCGCCAGGTGGAGGACCGGCCCGCGCGGGTCAGGGTGGTCGCCAGGATCCGCCGCGACCGGCTCGACCTCGCGGTGCGCATCCTGGGCGGGGCGCTGACCGGACCGCCCCGTACGGGTGACGCCAGGGACCCGGAGGAGGCCGAGGGTTCCGGGGACGGCGCCCGCCCGGGAGACGACTGGGCCGTCATCGAGCTGGCCTACCCCGTCATCGGCGCGGTCCGCCAACTGCTCCAGTTCGGCGACTCCCTCGAAGTGCTCGACCCGCCCGAGGCCCGCCGGGTGATGGCCGAGGCCGCCGCCGCCCTCACCGCCGTCTACGCGGACGACCGCCCCACCACCGGGTAACGCCCCGCTCCGCAACCGTCCACCGTACGGGCACCGGGCATCTCATCCGCTGGACGTGTCGCCGGAGCCCGCAGCGCGACGGATTAGGCTTCCCCCGTGGCTGATATCCAGATTCCCGCTGACATCAAGCCCGCCGACGGACGCTTCGGCGCGGGCCCCTCCAAGGTGCGTACGGAGGCGCTCGGCGCCCTCGCCGCCACCGGTAGCTCCCTTCTCGGCACGTCCCACCGCCAGGCCCCGGTCAAGAACCTGGTCGGCAAGGTGCGCGACGGCGTACGCGACCTCTTCCAGCTCCCCGAGGGCTACGAGGTCGTGCTCGGCAACGGCGGCTCCACCGCGTTCTGGGACATCGCGACGCACGGCCTGATCGAGCGCAAGTCCCAGCACCTCAGCTTCGGCGAGTTCTCCTCGAAGTTCGCCAAGGCCGCCAAGCTGGCGCCGTGGCTGGACGAGCCCACCGTCCTCTCCGCCGACCCGGGCGACCACCCGGACCCGGTCGCGGAGGCGGGCGTGGACGTCTACGGCTTCACCCACAACGAGACCTCGACCGGTGTGGCCGCCCCCATCAAGCGGGTCGCGGGCGCCGACGACGGCGCGCTGGTGCTGGTCGACGCCACCTCCGGCGCCGGCGGCCTGCCCGTGGACATCACCGAGACCGATGTCTACTACTTCGCCCCGCAGAAGTCGTTCGCCTCCGACGGCGGGCTGTGGCTGGCGGCCTTCTCCCCCGCCGCCCTGGAGCGCGCCCGCGCCGTCCACGCCTCCGGCCGCCACATCCCGGAGTTCTTCTCGCTGCCCACGGCGATCGACAACTCCCTGAAGAACCAGACGTACAACACCCCCGCGCTGTCCACCCTCTTCCTGCTCAACGAGCAGCTGGAGTGGATCAACGGCCAGGGCGGCCTGGACTGGGCGGTCCGCCGCACCGCCACCTCCTCGCGCACCCTGTACGGCTGGGCCGAGGACGCCAAGTACGCCACCCCGTTCGTCACCGACCCGGCCAAGCGCTCGCAGGTCATCGGCACCATCGACTTCGACGAGGGCATCGACGCCGCGGCCGTGGCCAAGGCCCTGCGCGCCAACGGCATCGTCGACACCGAGCCGTACCGCAAGCTCGGCCGCAACCAGCTGCGGATCGCGATGTTCCCGGCGATCGACCCGGCGGACGTCGAGGCCCTGACGGCCTGCATCGACCATGTGATCGGCAAGCTGTAACGCCCGGCGCACCGGCACCACCACAGGCCCCGGCGGGCGACCGCCGGGGCCTGTGGCGTCACGGGGCCCGGACGGCCCGCCGCCCGAACGGACGCACCGCGGCATGACGAAACGGGCCGGATGTGCCTGTATGGGAGCCATGACGTATCCCCCGAGCTCCGGCCTCGCCCCCTTCGAACGGCAGGGGGCGGTCCTGCTGACCACGTACAAGCGGGACGGCACCGGCGTCGGCACGCCGGTCAACATCGCCGTCGACGGCGACCACGCCTACATCCGCACCTACGGCAGCGCCGGGAAGGCCAAGCGGATGCGGAACTTCCCGGAAGTGGAGTTCTGCGCCGCCACCTGGCGGGGCCGGCCCACCGGGCCCGTCGTCCGCGCACGGGCACGGCTGCTGGACCCGCGGACCCGGGAGTACCGGCGCGCCGAGCGGTCGCTGACCCGGAAGTACCCGCTGCTCCACGGGCTGCTGGTGCCGTGGGCGCACCGGCTGAAGAAGGAGCGGACGCTGCACTACGAACTGCGGCTGACCGAGGAGGGGGCGGCCGCCGAGCGGACCGAGGAGGACTCGGGCCTCGGGATCTAGGGGCCCGGGACCCAGGGGCCGCCGCTCACCGGCGCCTCCCGCCGCTCCCCCGCCCCTACCGCCGCCGCAGCAGCCTGCGCAGTCCGACGACCAGCGCCGTGGCGAGCGCGAAGACCATCGCGCCCTTGATGAAGCCGGGGTCCAGGTCCGACCCCGAACTCCCGTCCTTGCCCCCGCCGTTGGAGCCGTCGCCGTTCGCCGGGTCGTCCTCGGCCGAGTCCGGCAGCTGGCCGCCGCTCAGGCCGACCGGCTTCACCTCGCTGTCGCCGCCCTCCGAGCCGTACATCAGGGTGCGGCCGTCGGGGGTGAAGGTGACCGATTCGCCCTGCTGCTGGACCGGCACGCCCACACTGCCGAGGTCCTTCGGGCGGCCGTCCTGCCAGCGGTAGATCCGGGCGCCGAAGTAGCTGCGCAGCACCAGCCGGCTGCCGTCGGGGGAGAACGCCCCGTCGGTCACCCACAGGTCGACCGGCGCGACCTTGCGGAAGACGTTGGTGCCGGCGGTGGTGAGCCGCTGCGGGCCCTCGTAGACGGCGCCGCCGCCGTCCTGCTTCTTGCTGGCGATGTAGACCCGGCCCGTTCGGGGATGCACCATCAGCGCTTCGGCGTCGCGCGGCCCGTCCGCGTACTTCACGTCGAACTGAGTCGCCGTCACCGTCGCGTCGCGCAGCTTCTTCGGCTCGGGGAAGCGGTAGATCCAGACGTGGTTCCAGCTGCCGCCGAGGTTGTCGCCGATGTCGCCCACGTAGAGGTTGCCGTCCGGGCCGAGGGAGATCGCCTCGACGTCGCGGGGCGTGCCGATGCCGCGCAGCGTGATCCGGGCGACCGTCCGGCCGGAGCGGCCGTCGACGGCGTAGACGTAGGGCCCGTCGTCGCTGTCGTTGTGGGTCCAGTAGATGCCGGGGTGCGCACGGCTGGCGGCCAGGCCGCTGGACTCGGTGATCCGCAAGTCGCCGATGGTGAAGCCGTCGGGCTCGTCGGCGGCGGCGGGGACCACGGCCGCCGTCCACAGGATTCCCGCGGCACCGGCCGCGCACAGAAGCGAACGCATGGGCACAGACTGCCATCCCGGGCCGCCGTGCGCGGGCGCGGCCGCCGCCCCGGGCGCCGCGCCCGCACCGTGTTGACCGGGCCGGGCGCCGCCGCGGTCCGGGGGCGTGTCCAGCGTCACGTACCGGGCAGTAGGGGGTCTCGGCCATCATGGCCGGATGAGGATCATGTTCGTCGGTGACTCGATGACCATTGGGAGCACCGGCGATTTCACCTGGCGCTACCGCATGTGGCAGCACCTGGACGCGACGTCCGACGGCCCGTACCGCATCGTCGGTCCGCGCCACACGCTCCACGAACCCGCCACCGGCGCCCCCTCCTCCACCGCCTACGCCGACCCCCGCTTCCCCGAGGAGGCCCGGTGCCACCTCGCCGGCTGGGGCGAGGGCTGGCTGCACATGGCGCCGCTGATCGGCGACATGGTGCGCCGGTACGAGGCCGACACCCTGCTGGTCTCGCTCGGGCTGATAGACCTCGGCTTCTACACCAACGCCGAGCAGACCGCGGAGAACGTCCGGGAGTTCATGGCGCGGGCCCGGGAGGCGGCGCCGCACATCCGGGCGGTGCTGATGCCGGTGATACCCAATGTGCGGGCGGCGGCGGACGCCGCGTTCGGCGCGGAGTGCGAGCGCTTCAACGAACTGCTGGCCAAGGCCGTCGCCGACCTCTCCGCCCCCGGCTCACCGCTGCTGCTGGCCTCCGAGCCCCGCGGCTGGGAGACCGGCAGCGCGACCTACGACGGCACCCATCCCTCGGAGCGGGGCGAGCGGTTGCTCGCCGGGGCGTTCGCCGACGCGATGCACCAGGCCTGGGGCGTCGGGGGCCCGTACGGGGCCACCGGGCCGCACGGGGACCGCGTCAGGCACGCGTCCACGAGTCCGCGAGCGCACACAGCTCCGCAAGCGCCGCCTCCGTACGCACACGGTCTCCGGTGACCAGCACGTCGGCCCGCAGGCCCGCGTAGGCGCTGTTCAGGAAGGTGGCGTGGACCCGCGCCGTGTCGGGGGCCAGGCCGCGGGCCCGGAGGGCGGCGGCGACGAAGTCGGCGCGGTCCGCGAGGAACTTGGGGACCCGCCCGCCGAGCCGCCCGGCCGCCGCCAGCCCCTCGATCTCGTGGACGAGGCGCGTCGCGCCGAGGTTCTCCGGCGCCAGGTGGTGCCGCCAGGCGTCCCGCACCACCGCGCCGAGGCCGCGCGAGGTGTCGTCCCAGCCCTCGGTGGCCCGCAGTTGCCCGTGCTGGATCTCGTCCAGCCGCTCCAGCACGGCCGTGATCAGGGCGTCCTTGTCCGCGAAGTGATGGGTGAGCACCCGGGTGCTGTGCCCGAGCGCCCGGGCCAGCGGACGCAGCGAGAGGTTGGCGATCCCCGTCTCGGCCAGGTGCTCGATGGCCGCGTCGAGGATCTCGGTACGGCGGCGGGGGTCACGGGGCCTGGCCATCGGGCGGACTCCTGACGGTGCGGGAACTCTGGGCGGCGTGCGGACCCCCGGGCCCTCGGACCCCGGGCGGGGACAACCGCCCACCCTAGGACGGCGGTGTCCGCCACCCGCGACGGGTCCTTGCTTCGAGAGCACTCCAAGGCGTTGGCTGGACCACCATGAAGTACACGCAGCTCGGACGCACCGGACTCAAGGTCAGCCGACTCGTCCTCGGGACGATGAACTTCGGGCCCCAGACCGACGAGGCCGACAGCCACACCATCATGGACGCGGCGCAGGGCGCGGGCGTCAACTTCTTCGACACCGCCAATGTCTACGGTTTCGGGGCCGACAAGGGCCGTACCGAGGAGATCGTCGGCAGTTGGTTCGCCAAGGGCGGCGGCCGGCGGGACAAGACCGTGCTCGGCACCAAGGTGTACGCCAACATGGCGCCGGAAGGCGGCAAGGTCTGGCCCAACCACGACAAGCTCTCCGCGCTCAACATCCGGCGCTCGGTGGACGCCAGCCTCAAGCGGCTGGGCACCGACTACATCGACATCTACCAGTTCCACCACGTCGACCGGGACACGCCCTGGGACGAGATCTGGCAGGCCATCGACGTCCTCGTCCAGCAGGGCAAGATCCTCTACGCCGGCTCGTCCAACCACGCCGGCTGGCACATCGCCCGCGCCAACGAGGCGGCCGCCCGCCGCGGTTCGCTGGGCCTGGTCAGCGAGCAGTGCCTCTACAACCTCGCCGAGCGGCGCGCCGAGATGGAGGTCATCCCGGCCGCCCAGGGCTACGGCCTGGGCGTCATCCCGTGGTCCCCGCTGCACGGCGGGCTGCTGGGCGGGGCGCTGCGCAAGGAGCGCGAGGGCGGCGCGGGCCGCTCGGTCGTCGGCCGCTCGGCCGACGCCCTCGCCAACTCCGCGATCCGGGCCCGGATCGAGTCCTACGAGGACCTGCTCGGCAAGCACGGCCTGGAGCCCGGCGAGGTCGCGCTGGCCTGGCTCCTGACCCGTCCCGGCGTCACCGGCCCGATCGTCGGCCCCCGCACGACGGACCAGCTCGCCTCCGCGCTGCGCGCCGTCGAGCTGACCCTTCCGGACGATCTCCTCGCCTCGCTCGACGAGATCTTCCCCGGCCCCGGCCCGAGCCCGGAGGCCTTCGCCTGGTGAACGGCGTGAGCGCCCGGCAGCCGGTCGGGCCGGCCGCCGGGCGCTCGGCGGCGGCCACGGCATCGCTCAGTGCAGCGCCGACGCCACGACCACGACGATGAGCAGGACGGCGAGCAGGCCGGACATGATCCGGTTACGGGTTTTGGGGTCCACCCCTTGAGCGTAACCGGGGCGGCTCCACGCTTGTCAGCGGCCCGGGGCCCGACCGGCCGCGGGGCCCGACCGGCCGGTCAGCGGCCCAGGGGCCAGGTGCCCACCGTTTCGTAGCGGGGCTGGGCCCCCGCCGCCCCGGGGACGGGCGGATGGCTGCACACCAGGGCGAGGGAGCCGACCGTCCAGGGAGCGCCGGCGAAGTCCTTGAGGGCGGCCGCGTACGGGCGCAGATCCAGGCCGGGGACGCGGTTGCGGGCGAGGGTGAGGTGGGGGGTGTACGGGCGGTGCTCCTCGTCCATGGCCACACCGGCCCGCCGGGCCGCCGCCTCCGCCGCGCCCGCGAGGGTGCGCATGGCGGGCCGGTCGCCCCCGGCCCCGGCCCACACCACCCGGTCCGAGAAGCGGCCGCCGCCGGCGATCCGCAGCTCGTAGGGGTCGCGGCGGCCGGCCGCGCGGCCCAGCCGCTCCCGCAGTCCGGGGACGATCTCCTCGGGCACCTCGCCGTAGAAGGCAAGGGTGAAGTGCCAGCTCTCCCGGCCGGTCCACCGCAGCCGCCCGGCGGCCGGGAGCTGCTGCAACCGCGCCACCTCGACGGCCAGTTCCTCGATCGCGGGAGCGGGCGGCAGGACGGCGGCGAAGAGTCTCATGCGGTCAGTGTGGCGCAGGGCCCGTGCCGTACGGCGGACCGGGCCCGGAAGCGACCCGAAACCCGGCCCGGCCGGTCGCGAGCCGGGCCGGCCGGGTCCCGTCGGACCACGCCGGAGAGGGCCGGGGCACCCTCCGCCCCGTTACGCCGCCGGGGCCAGGTCCTTCTCCACGGACGAAGCCGTTGCGGGTGTCCGGGGCACGAAGGCGACATGCCGGCGGCCGCGGCGCAGGTCGATCTGGAGGCGCAGGCCGCCCACCCGGGCGAGGATCAGGCCGATGACGACCGCGGCCGCCATGGAGACCAGGCCGCCCGTCAGGAAGCCGATCCGGGGGCCGAAGGCGTCGGTGACCCAGCCGACCACCGGTGCGCCCAGCGGGGTGCCGCCCACGAAGACCATCATGAACAGGCTCATCACCCGGCCCCGCATCAGCGGGTCGGTCGCCATCTGGATGCTCGAATTGGCGGTGACGTTGATCGTCAGGCCGACCATGCCGATCGGGGCGAGGAGCGCGGCGAAGACCCAGAACGACGGGGCGAGCGCGGCCGCGATCTCCAGCGCGCCGAAGACGACCGCCGCGCCGACCAGCAGCCGCAGCCGGGAGCCGGCCCGGCGGGCCGCGAGCAGCGCGCCGATCAGCGAACCGGCCGCCATCAGCCCGTTGAACAGCGAGTAGGTGCCGGCGCCCTGGTGGTAGACGTGGTAGACGAACGCGGTCAGCCAGATCGGGAAGTTGAAGCCGAAGGTCCCGATGAACCCGACCAGGACGATCGGCCAGATCAGGTCGGGGCGCCCCGACACGTAGCGCAGCCCCTCCCGCAGTTGGCCCTTGCTGCGCGGGACCCGGTCGACCGGGTGGAGTTCCGCGGTCCGCATCATCAGCAGGCCGGCGACGGGGGCGATGAAGGACAGGCCGTTGAGCAGGAAGGCCCAGCCGCTGCCGAAGGCCGTGATCAGGACACCGGCGACGGCGGGCCCGATCAGCCGCGCGGACTGGAAGTTGGCGGAGTTGAGGCTGACGGCGTTGCGCAGCTCGTCCTGGCCGACCATCTCGGAGACGAAGGCCTGCCGGGAGGGGTTGTCGAGGACGGTGACCAGGCCGAGGACGAAGGCGACCAGGTAGACGTGCCAGACCTGCACCTGGCCGCTGAGCGTGAGCACGGCGAGGGCGAGGCCGGTCAGACCCATGGCGGACTGGGTGAACAGGAGCAGCTTGCGCTTGGCGAAGCGGTCGGCGATGACGCCGCCGTAGAGCCCGAAGAGCAGCATCGGCAGGAACTGCAGCGCGGTGGTGATGCCGACCGCGGCGGACGAGCCGGTGAGGCTCAGCACCAGCCAGTCCTGGGCGATGCGCTGCATCCAGGTGCCCGTGTTGGACACCATCTGGCCGGTGGCGAAGAGGCGGTAGTTACGTATACGGAGCGAGCTGAACGTGCCCTTGCGCGGTGTGGCGGCGGGGCCTGCGGCGAGCGCCGGGGCGGTGCCCGGGGCGGTCGCGGTCGCGTCGTCGGAAACCGTGTCGTCGTGGGAGTTCGGTGCGGGGGCGGAGTGTGCTCCGGATCCCGTACTCAAAGTGGGTTCGCCTCCTCGGCCTCGGGGGTTCTACAACTGTGCGAGCTTCTCCAGCACGGGCGCGGCGGCCCGCACCTTCGCCCACTCGTCCTCGTCCAGCCCGGAGGCCAGCTCGGCGAGCCAGGCGTTGCGCTTGCGGCGGCTCTCCTCGAGCATCGCCTCGGCCTGTTCGGTCTGCGTGACGACCTTCTGGCGGCGGTCGTCGGGGTGCGGTTCGAGCCGGACCAGTCCCTTGGCCTCCAGCATGGCCACGATGCGGGTCATCGACGGCGGCTGCACATGCTCCTTGCGGGCCAGCTCGCCGGGGGTGGCACTGCCGCAGCGGAACAGGGTGCCGAGCACCGACATCTCGGTGGGGCTCAGCGATTCGTCGACCCGCTGGTGCTTGAGTCGGCGCGACAGGCGCATCACGGCGGACCGCAGAGCGTTCACCGCGGCCGCGTCGTCTGAGGACACCTCCCGGCCTTCGGGCAGGGGGCGGGACAGTTCCGGCATGGTCTTTAGCATAACTCATTACCCTTTCTAAGGAAAGCCAAGGGGTGCCGCCTGCCGGCAATCACCCATATGAGTGAGGACGCGGCCGAAAGTGACGCGCCTGACCGTGCACGGACGGGACGGTGTCCGCATGGGATCGCGAGTGCTCAGCCTGCGCGTGGACGGGGAGCTGCTGGAGCGCATTCGGCAGCACGCCGCAAAACGCGGAATGAGCGTCCAGGACTATGTGGTCCGGACGCTCATCCGCGAGGACTTCGACGAGCGGTTCCAGTCCTCCGTCGACGAGACGGAGAAGCTGGGGATCCGCTGGCCGGCTACTTGACCCCCAGCACCTGCTCGATCGGGTCGAGCAGGAAGTAGACCAGGAAGCAGAAGCCGACCGCGCTCAGCAGCCAGGGGACCTCCTTGATCCGGCCGGTCGCCGCGCGCAGCAGGATGAAGGCCAGGACGCCGATGCCGATGCCGTTGGTGATGCTGTAGGTGAACGGCATCGAGACCATCGTCAGGAACGCCGGGATGCCGATGGTGAAGTCGCCCCAGTCGATGTCCCGCACGTTCGAGGCCATGATCAGGAAGCCGACGACCAGCAGCGCGGGCGTCGCGGCCTGCGAGGGGACGACGGTCGCCAGCGGCGTGAAGACCAGCGCGAGCAGGAAGAGGCCGCCGGTCATCAGGTTCGCGAGCCCGGTGCGGGCGCCCTCGCCGACGCCGGCCGTGGACTCCACGAAGCAGGTGTTGGCGGAGGCGGAGCCGAAGCCGCCGCCCGCGACCGCGATGCCGTCGACCATGAGGATCCGGCCCATGTTCGGCAGCTGGCCGGTCTCGTTGTCCAGCAGCCCGGCCTCCTCGCCGACGCCGATGATGGTGCCCATCGCGTCGAAGAAGCCGGAGAGCAGCACGGTGAAGACGAACAGGCAGCCGGTCAGCACGCCGACTTCCTTGAAGCCGCCGAAGAGGCTGATCTGACCGATCAGGCCGAAGTCCGGGGTGTCGATGATCTTGTGCGGGACGTTGGGGACCGCCAGGCCCCAGGCCGCGTCCGGGATCTCGACGAGGGCGTTGATGACGATCGCGACGACGGCCATGGAGACCATCCCGATCAGGATCGCGCCCCTGACCTTGCGCACGATCAGCACGAACATCAGCGCCAGGCCGATGACGAAGACCAGCACCGGCCAGCCCTTGAGCTGCCCGCCCTGGCCCAGGCTCATCGGCACGGTGGTGTGCGCGGCGTCCGGGTTGCGCGTCACGAAGCCGGCGTCGACCAGGCCGATCAGCGAGATGAACAGGCCGATGCCGATGGCGATGGCCCGCCGCAGCCCGTTGGGGATCGCGTCCATCACCCGCTGCCGCAGGCCCGAGGCGACCAGGATCATCAGGACCAGACCGGCGAGCACGACCATGCCCATCGCGTCCGGCCAGCTCATCTTGGGCGCGAGCTGCAGGGAGACCACGGCGTTGATGCCGAGGCCCGCGGCGATGGCGATCGGGACGTTGCCGACGACGCCCATCAGCACCGTGCTCAGACCGGCCATCAGCGCGGTGGCGGTGACCAACTGGGCGTTGTCGAGATGATGGCCGAACTTGTCTACTCCGGCGCCGAGGATGATCGGGTTCAGCACGATGATGTAGGCCATCGCGAAGAACGTCGCCAGACCGCCGCGGAGCTCGCGGCCGACGGTCGACCCCCGCTCGGAGATCTTGAAGAAACGGTCGAGGCCGTTCTTGGGAGGCTTCGGCCCCGGGTTCTCCAGGGTGTCGACCGGCGTGGTGGCCGAGGGGGGCATGCGGGGACCTCAGTCGGACGGGCCTGAACAGGCGTGGGGGGCCGGAGGCCCGGAACACGTACAGAAACGAAACAACTGGATCAGGTTGGATGAATAGACGAGCCAAACCAGCCGTCTCCAGAAAGGTTCAGTATGAATAAACAAGCCACTGATCGCTATCTCCGCGCGTAGACGCAAGTGGCGCACGGACCGGGCGGCGCGGCGCACGGACCGGCGGCCCGCCCCACGGCGACGCACCGCATCCCCCGGCCGCTACCGCCCAGGGGCCCCGGCCACCTCGCGGCCCCCGCATCCCCTCCCCGTAAGCTGGCCACCATGTGGAAGAAGTCCGAACTGCGCGAGGCCCCGGCGCCTCTGGAGGGCCCCGTCGTCGGCACGGTCACCGGCGGCACCATCATCTGGTTCGTGCTCTTCCTCGGCCAGCTCCCCTTCTACGGCTGGTTCGCCGACCACGGCCACTCCTGGTGGGTGTGGACCTGCCTGGCCGGCGGCGGCCTCGGGCTGGTGGGCATCTGGTACGTACGGGCACGGGACGCCGCGATCAAGCGCTCCGCGGTGTCGGGCGACCAGCCCGCCGACCGGGCCTGAGGCCACGCCGCCCGCGATACCGCCCGCCACACCCCCTCCGCTCCGCCCGCCCAGCGAGTGAAGTGCGCATTCCGCCCGTAACGTCGAGGGCATGACGGAGCGGGCGAGGGCCGGGACCGGGCCCGTGGGGCCGGGCCGCGAGCCGGCCCCCCGGGCCGCCCGGGAGCCGGCCGGCCCCGGACTGAGTGCCGCCGAGGTCGCGGAGCGGGTCGCCCGGGGCGAGGTCAACGACGTCCCCGTACGGTCCTCCCGCTCGGCCGCCGAGATCGTCCGCGCCAATGTCTTCACCCGCTTCAACGCGATCATCGGCGTGCTCTTCGTGATCATTCTGATCGTCGGCCCGATCCAGGACGGCCTGTTCGGCTTCGTCATCGTCGCCAACACCGGCATCGGCATCATCCAGGAGCTGCGTGCCAAGAAGACCCTGGACAGCCTGGCGGTCATCGGCGAGGCCCGGCCGACCGTCCGGCGCGACGGGGCCGCCGCCGAGATCCCCACCTCCGCCGTGGTCCTCGACGACGTCATCGAACTCGGGCCCGGCGACAAGGTCATCGTCGACGGCGAGGTGCTGGAGAGCGACGGCCTGGAGGTCGACGAGTCGCTGCTGACCGGCGAGGCCGATCCGGTCCTCAAGAAGCCGGGCGACCCGACGATGTCCGGCAGTTTCGTCGTCGCGGGCAGCGGCGCCTTCACCGCCACCAAGGTCGGCCGGCAGGCGTACGCGGCCCAGCTCGCCGAGGAGGCCAGCCGCTTCACCCTGGTCCACTCCGAGCTGCGCAGCGGCATCAGCCGGATCCTCAAGTACGTGACCTGGATGATGATCCCGACCGCGATCGGTCTCGTCCTGAGCCATCTGCTCACCCTCGGCCTGCCGGGCGACGAGGCCGTCCGCCGGATGGTCGCCGGCATCGTGCCCATGATCCCCGAGGGCCTGGTGCTGCTCACCTCCGTCGCCTTCGCGATCGGCGTGGTCCGGCTCGGCCGCAAGAAGTGCCTGGTGCAGGAGCTGCCCGCGATCGAGGGGCTGGCCCGGGTCGATGTGGTGTGCCTGGACAAGACCGGCACGCTCACCGAGGGCGGGATGGACGTCAACGGGCTGCGCCCCCTCGACGGCGACGAGACCCGGGTGAAGCAGGTGCTGGGCGCGCTCGGGGCGAGCGACTCGCGGCCCAACGCCTCCCTCCGGGCGATCATCGAGGCGTATCCGGCGGACGGCGGCTGGCGCTGCACCCGGGCCCTGCCGTTCTCCTCCGCCCGCAAATACAGCGGCGCCGCCCTCGACGGCCCGGACGGCGCACGTACCACCTGGCTGCTCGGCGCCCCGGACGTGCTGCTGCCTCCCGGCGACCCCCGCCTCGCCGAGACCGACGGCCTCAACGCCCAGGGCCTGCGCGTCCTGCTGCTGGCCCGCGCCGCACGGGACCTGGACGACCCCGAGGTCGCCCGCGGCGTACGGCCCGCGGCCCTGGTCGTCCTGGAGCAGCGGCTGCGCCCCGACGCCCCCGACACCCTGCGCTACTTCGCGGAGCAGGGCGTCCGGGCCAAGGTGATCTCCGGCGACAACGCGGTGTCGGTGGGCGCGGTGGCCGGCAAGCTGGGGCTGCCCGGCGCCGACGCCCCGGTGGACGCGCGCGAACTGCCCGGTGAGCGGGACGCGGGCGCGGGCGTGGTCGAACGGGCCGCGGTCTTCGGCCGGGTCACCCCGCAGCAGAAGCGCGAGATGGTCGCGGCCCTGCAGTCGCGCGGTCACACCGTCGCGATGACCGGCGACGGCGTCAACGACGTCCTCGCCCTCAAGGACGCCGACATCGGCGTCGCGATGGGGTCCGGCTCCGAGGCGACCCGCGCCGTCGCCCAGATCGTCCTGCTCGACAACAGTTTCGCGGCGCTGCCGTCGGTCGTCGCCGAGGGCCGCCGGGTCATCGGCAACATCACCCGCGTCGCCACCCTCTTCCTCACCAAGACCGTCTACTCCGTCCTGCTGGCGATCCTGGTGGCCTGCTGCCAGATCCCCTACCCGTACCTGCCGCGGCACCTGACCCTGCTGTCCACCCTGACCATCGGCATCCCCGCGTTCTTCCTCGCCCTGGCACCCAACAAGGAGCGCGCGCGACCGCACTTCGTCCGCCGGGTGATGCGCTACGCGGTGCCCTCCGGCCTGATCACGGGCCTGGCCGCCTTCACCACCTACCTGCTCGCCCGCGGCTACTACAGCGGCCCCGGCGCCCTGCCCGCCGAGACCAGCGCGGCCACCCTGACGCTCTTCCTCACCGCCATGTGGGTCCTGGCGATCATCGCCCGCCCCTACACCTGGTGGCGGATCGCCCTGGTCCTGGCCATGGGCCTGTGCTTCGTCGCCGTCCTCGCCACCCCCTGGCTGCAGACGTTCTTCGACCTGCGGCTGGTCGGGACGACGATGCCGTGGACGGCCGTCGGCATCGCGGTGGTGGCGGCGGTGCTGCTGGAGATCACCTGGCGGTGGGTGACCCGGCGTTTCGCCGCCTGAGCCCCGACGGGCACACCGCCCCGCCGGCCCGGAGCCGCACCACCGCGGAGCCGCACGCCGCCGTACGGGACCGCGGAACCGGCCCGTCCGCCCCTCGGCCCCGGCCTCGCGACGCCCGGCCCGCCTCCCCTAGAGTCCGTGTGCATGACACTCCACGCGGCTTCCCGCGCCGTCGAGATCCTGGCGCGCTCCCACCACCACACCAGCCACTACACGAGCCACTACGGCTCCCACTCCTCCGGCGTCTCCCTCGGCTCCTGGTGGATGATCCCGCTCGGCGTCGTCCTCGGGGTCGGCTGGTTCTTCGTGAAGCGACTGCGGGCCAGGTGAGCCTCCCGGCCGGCGCGAGGCCGCGAAGAGAACCTGCCCGGCCGATACCCCGGGCGCTGCCGCCGTACTACGCTCCGGCCCCATGACCTTCCACGGGGACCTGGCCCACGAGGTGCTGGCGAGTTCGCACCGCCACTACCACCACTACACCGGCAACCACTACGGCAGCACCGGCGACGGCACCCTCGACTGGTGGGTGTGGCCGCTCCTCGTCCTCTCCGCGATCGTCGTCATCTGGAGCCTGGTCAAGCGGTTCCGCTCGAACTGAGCGGGCACCGCGGGCGGGCCGGGCCCGCGACGGCACCTCCTCGGTCCTCGCCTTCGCCGAGGCCCTGGTCCGGAGCGGGGAGCCGCGCACCGCGACTCTCCGCGATGCGCCGTACGTCCCGCAGTGCGTCGGTCAGTCCGCGGGCGAGGAAGCGCAGTTCCGGGGACGTGACCTGCGGACAGGCGAGCATGTCCTCCGCGTGCCCGAGGAGCCCGTCCGCCATGTCGAGCTGCAGGCACTCGACACTGTCGGCGATACGGGAGACGTACCCCGTGCCGTCGCCCACCAGATAACAGGGGTTGCCGTCGGCGTTCGCCCAGGGCAGCAGGCGGGCGGAGCCGGAATGGCCGGCCGCGTCGCCGTCTCCGGGCGAAGGCTCGAAATACTTCGCGATAACGTGATTCATGTCGTCGACCTCATGGGGCTGATGACCGCACCCCCGGACCGTTGCCGCGGTCGCGGGGGCCTTCCTTTCCTTGCTCAGCATTGCCGACGAAATACGCTGGGCGCACGCCACAGGTGTCACCAAAGCCCTTGAGTGGACAGCGAGTTGAAGGTGTGTTCGAGCAATGGAGCTGAACAACGAGGAAGGCGGCAGGGCCACCCCGCGCACGGTGCTCGGACGGCGCCTGCGCCGCCTCAGGGAATCCGCCGGCCGGTCCCAGCGGGCTCTCGCCGACAAGGTCGGCTACCCGCACACGTACCTCAGCCGGGTGGAGCGGGGCGAGCAGTTGCCGTCGGAGGCACTCGCCGAGGATCTGGACACGCATTTCGCCACGGACGGCCTCTTCGTCGAGTTGCTTTCCATGGCGCAGGACGCCTCGATTCCCGATTACGGCCGGGTCGTTGTCGACGGCGAGAGCAAGGCGGCCCGTATTCAAGTATTCGGCAGCAGCCTGATCCCGGGGCTCCTGCAGACCGAGGGCTATGCCCACGCACTCTTCCGCGAGTCACTTCCCGGCGAATCCGAGGAACGGATAAACGAGCGGGTCGCCACGCGAATGCGCCGTAAGCGTGTCTTCGAAAAGGAGCAAGCGCCCTATTACTGGGCAATCATGGATGAAGCAGCGTTGCGACGCCCCGTCGGGGGCTCGGCCTGCATGAGCAATCAACTCCGCCATGTACTCACGGCAGTTGCGTCTTCCCAGGTCGCGGCTCAGGTACTGCCCTTCACGCAGGGAGAGCACCCCATGCTCGGTGGCAGCCTGAGCCTGCTCACCCTTCACAACGGAGCCACGGTCGGATACGTAGAGAGCTTCTTTTCCGGAGAGTCGGTGGAGGCGCCGGCAAAGGTTCTTGAACTCACGCACATGTTTGACGTCGCCCGCGCCAAGTCGCTTCCGGAGCGGGAATCCCTCGACCTGATTCGCGGGTACCTGAGAAAGTACGAGGATGAAGACGATTCCTGACGCGTCCACTCTGACCCGCTGGCGCAAGTCCAGCTACAGCAACGGCCAGGGAGCCGAGTGCCTCGAAGTGGCCGACGGCCACCCCGGCGCCGTCCCCGTCCGTGACTCCAAGAACCCGCACGGGCCCGCCTGCGTCTTTCCCGAGGCGGGCTGGGCGGGCTTCGTCGAAGCCGTCAAGGGCGGCGAGTTCGGCAACTGACCCGGCGCAACACACCACGGAGCACGCCCGGACGGCCCCCGTCGCATCCGTCGCGGCGGGGGCCGTCCGCGGTCCGTCAGTCGAACCAGCGCGCCCGGGCCAGTTCCTCGCCCCGCTCCGGGTCCTCCAGGAGGGCGGCGAGTTCGAAGCGACGGGGCCACTGCTGTGCGGACCAGGCCAAGCCGGCCGCCACGCCCTCCAGGGTCGCGGCGTGCACGGTGCCGTCCGGGGTCCGGCGCCAGTCCAGCTCGGTGGGGCCGTCGGGGCCGTCGACGAGGAGTTCCCCGTGTTCGACGTAGGCCTCGGGGGTGGCGGCGCCGAGCAGGACGCGGACGGCCTCGGGCACCTCGTGGCGTACGCCCTCGGAGCGGACCTCGGCGCCGATCGCCTCGCTCAGGCGGCGGACCTGGAGCAGCTCCGCCAGTTCGGCGGCACGGGCCGGGCGCACCGGCAGCAGCGCGCGGCCGGCCGCCAGCGGCACCAGGTCCGGGGCGTCGGCGACCACCGCGTCGGCCGCGTCCACCACCCGGACCTCCTCGTCGCGCACGACCCGCAGCTCGTCGGGCAGCGTCACCTGGTCGGGGTCGAGGTCGGCCAGCAGGCCGTAGACGGCGTGGAGTTGTGCGGCGCTCACGGGCAGCTCGGGGTCGGCGAGCCGGGACAGCAGCTCCGCGGCGCCGCCCGGCTCGTCCAGGAGTGCGGCGACGGAGGTGCGGACGCCGAGCGCGCGCAGCACCTGCGTGTCGACCTCGCCCGCGTCCGCGGACTCGTACAGCCCGGCCAGCAGCGGATCGCCGCCCGCCGAGCGCAGGCCGGCGGGCCGGCGGCCGTCGAGCACCGGGTGTCCGCGCAGCCACCAGGCGGTGTACGGGCGGACGGACTCGGTGGTGCCGTCGGGGAGCAGGACCCGGACCGGCGCGGTCAGCGCGTCGCGCAGCGGCGGACGGGAGAGCATGGCCAGCACCTCGGGCCAGGCGTCGTCGTCGACCAGGTCGAGGTCGCGCACCGCCACGAGTTCGGTCACCACCGGCGGTACGGGGGTCTCCGGCAGGGCGTCGAGGATGTCCTCGCACCAGACGTCGACCGCATCCAGCAGCCCGACGTCGTCCGGCTCGGCGAAGTCCCCGTCGCGCGGCTCCATTTCGTCCGGATCGAGGACGACATCGGTGGCCCGGACCAGGGCGAAGTCGGCCATCACGCCCACGGCCGTCAGCGGCTGCTCGCCCCACCGTTCGGCCAACTCGGCGTCGCAGGCGGGGATTTCACCCTCCCGGATGACCCGCTCGAAGGCGCTGCCCGGGTACACCAGCTCGCCGGCGGGCACCGGCTCGCCGTCCTCGTCGGGCAGGGCCAGCGCCCCGAGCCACGGCTCGTCGCCCGGCGCGAGGCCGGCGTCCCTGACCAGCCCGAGAACCGCCTCGGCCAGCTCCTCGGTGCCCAGCGGGGCGCCCGCGCCGCCCTCGGTCTCGTCGGCGAAGACGTCGTAGGCGTCCTCGTCCGCGTCGAGCGAGTTCGCGACGGCCGCGCGCACCTGGGGCGTGGTCAGGACCGCACGGGGCTGGGCCGGGGTGGCGCCCAGCTTCTCCAGCAGCGGGTGCACCGCGTCGGGGTGGGCGACCTTCAGCCCCAGCCGGGCGAGCGTACGGTGCCGGGCCGCGGCGTCCTCGTCGGGCCCGGGCAGCGGCAGCAGCACCTGGCGCGGCCCGATCGTGGTCCGTGCGCCGCTGCCGCCGCCGGGCCCCTGGCCCGCCGTGCCCGCCAGCGGCACCGGCAGCCCGCTCAGCCGGTCCGGGTCGGTGCCCGCCAGCGCGTCATAGAGCCGCCACCACCAGCCGGGCGTGCGCTCGACGCCCGCCAGCCGGTCGACCATCTCCCCGAGCCCCACCCGGGCCACACCCAGCGCCCGCAGCTCCGGGCGGCGTTCGAGACCGGCCGGCAGCAGGCTCGGGAAGAGCTCGGCCAGCACCCCGACCGTCGCCGCGCCCGCGCCCTCCACCAACTCGGCGTCCACCGGGCGCAGCACGAAGCGGTCCACACCGGCGTCGCCCTCGTCCCACTCGCCCGCCGCCGGCGCCTCCGGCTCGGCGGGCCGGCCACCGGGCGCACCCGCGCTCGGCAGGAACCGCACCCGCGGCAGCAGCTCCAGCACCTGCCGGCGCAGCTCACCGTCCAGGCCGCCCTTGCCCAGCGGCCCCGGCACCAGGTCGAGGGTGCCGACCGACACCGGCTGCCAGTCGCCCAGCAGCGTCGTGTAGACCGCGGCCGCGCGGGCCACCAGGAAGTCCGTCAGCGGGCCCGGCGCGACATGCCGGCGGGTCGGCTCCAACGGGAACGAGGCGATCAGCAGCGCGGGCAGCCCCAGCGGCTCGTCCGTCGGCGTCGGCGCATGCACCACCGCCGCGGTGCCCGGCCGCGCCGGTGCGCCCTCGTCGTCCACCGGCACCGCCCAGGTCACCGACCAGGCCGGCCGCAGCCGCTCCTCGACGGGCCGGTCCGCCAGCAGCTCCGGGTCCAGCGGACCGCCGTCGCCCGCCACCCGCCACCGGGTGGCGCCCCGCTCGCTGTCCTCGATCAGGACGTAGGGGCCGTCCTGGCTCCGCCGCAACTCCCGCACGTGCTCCGGGGTCTCGATCACGACCTCGGACAGCCCCGGCAGGGTCAGCAGCAGCGCCGCGTCGACCGCGTCCAGCAGCCGCTCGGCGAGATCCTGCGCCGCGACGTCCCGCAGCGGCAGCACGACGGCGGTGTCGTACCCCTCGGGGGCCTGGCCCTCCGCGGGCAGCGGCAGCCGCAGCAGCGGTACGTGGCCGTCGCGCCGGCGCAACTCCCCGCCCAGCCCCGGGCTGTGCGCCGCGACCTCCTCCGCCATCGCCCGCGCCTCGGCCAGCGACCAGCGCACACCGCCGGTACGGCCCACCAGCGCCGGCTCGTCGCTCACCGACAGCACCGCGGCGAAGCCCACGCCGAACCGGCCGACCGCACCGGCCGACACACTGGCCTCCCGCTTCGCGGAGGCGCGCAGCGTCGACAGCGACTCGACGCCGGTGGCGTCCAGCGGGGCGCCCGTGTTGGACGCCACGAGCACGGCGGGGGCGTCGCCGTCGGCCGCGTGCAGCGTCAGCCGCAGCCGGCCCGGCACGCCGGCGCGGGCCGAGGCGTCGGCCGCGTTCTGCGCCAGCTCCACGGCGAGCCGGTCCCGGTAGCCGCCGAGCGCCAGGTCCTCCTCGGCGTTGGCGTCCTCCCGGAACCGCGCCGGCGACGCGGCCCAGGCATCCAGCACACCACGCCGCAGTCGGGCCGTCCCGAACGGGTCTCCGGCTGCGCCTCGCACCCACGACGTAGCTGTCACTGTCGGTCTCCCTAGCGTGTGTCGGTGGCCCGACGGTATCTCCCCACGATTGCGGGTGCGCCGCCGTGTCTGTTCCGCCTTCGGCGGGAGGTGTGCCCGCCTTCGGCGGGAGGGGTCTGTGGGGTGGGGTCCCGGGTTTGTGGTGGGTGCCGGGTTCGGGGCCTGCGGGGTGGGTGTTCGGACTGCTTCGCTTTACGTCCGAACACCCACCCCTCCGGCCCCGCCCCCTCCTGCCGGTTGTGGGACCCCACCCCGGTGAGGGAAGGAAAAAGCAAAAAGCCCGAGCACCAGCCCCACCACGACACGGGCCGAGCTACTGGTCTTTGACACATCCCCCCACCGGGGCGGGGGCCGCCGTCCCGGGCGGGAGGTGGTGGGCCGGAGGGGCCTGTGTGGTGGACGTAAAGCGAAGCAGTCCACCACACAGGCCCCGCAGGCCCACCACCGGCACCCACCACACAGCAGAAGCGGCCCCCGCCCGAACAACACCCCCGCCGGAGGCGACACGGCGCCGCAGAAAACCACGTGGGCCACAGGCCCAGCGCGCCAGCGCGCCTAGCTGTGGCCCAGCTCCTCGGCCGGACCGGTCTCCTCGACCGAGCCCCCGTCCTGCTCGGGCCGCAGCGACAACGGCTCCACCACGGTCTCGTCGACCACCGGCGCCGCCGGCCGCGGCGGCTTCGGCATGACCGCGGCCTCGGAATGCGCCCCGCACCCGTACGAGAGGGAGACGACCCGCCCGTCGGCCGGGGCGAACTCGTTGGCGCAGACGCCGAAGGCCTGGCCCAGGGAGCCGGGGAGCGGGGTGAGGAAGCCGCAGGAGACGCAGGTGGCGGGGGCCGCCTGGGCCATGGGGGTCTTGGCGCCGAAGGCCTCTTCCCAGCGGTCGGCGGCGGAGTGCAGGCCGTAGCGGGAGAGCACCCGGGCGCGGCGCATGCCCAGTTCCTCGGCGACGGCCGCGATGCTGCCGCGCCGGGGGGCGGGCTGGATCGCGGGCGAGCCGGGGACGACGTCCGCTTCCTCGGAGTCGGCGACGTCGGCGGCCATGCCCTCGGCGACGGGGGAGTTCGGCGGCGGGGCGTCGTCGCCGCTGAAGCCGGGCTCCAGGCGCAGGTCGTCGGCCTCGGTGGGCAGCAGGTCGCCGGGGCCCATGTCGCCGGGGCGCAGCCGCTCGCTCCAGGGCACCCACTCCGGTGCGAGCAGCGCGTCGGGGCCGGGCAGCAGGACGGTCTCGTCGAGGGTGACGACCTTGGCGCGGGAGGCCCTGGCGACGGTCACGGCCCAGCGCCAGCCCCGGTAGCCGGGTTCGTTGCAGGCGAAGAGGTGGGTGACGACGCGGTCTCCGTCGGCGACGGCATCGATGTGCTCGCCGACCATGCCGGGCAGTGCGGCCTCCTCGGCCGCCTCCCTGGCCAGGTCGACCGCCGCGGCGCACAGGCGGTCAGGGGTACGGCTTCGCATCGCAGCACTCACAAGAATCGATTCTCTCTTCTACGCCGTCTCACGAGTGCGCCAGCCGGAGCTGTCCTTGTCCTGTCCGGACGACCGGCGGTACCAGGGCGGGCGGAGCGGACCAGGGGACCGCGTCGACGTCCGCGCCCGGTCGTTCCGGTCGAGCGCACCTCTTACGTCCCATTCTGCGGGATCGCGCGGAGGCACGCGGCCAAGAACGACCGCCGGTGGCGCGCTACACACGCTACCCCTTCAACGGTGTACGACCCCTCGGTGGGAGGCCAAATGTCAGCGGCAGCGACTGCGGGCCGGTGCGCCTCGCGCGGCAGCGTGGAGAAAGTGCCCTCTGCTGGGCGAGTTGGGGCACTATGACCAGGTGGCTGCCGCAAGGGCGTCGAAGGTGTCGAGGGTGTCCAGGACCTCAGGGAAGTCGTCACGGGTGCCGCGCGCCTCGCCGCGCGGCGGGTACGGGGACAACCGGGCCCGCCGGGCGGGGCGGGCCGTCGGGCGTGCGCTGCGCCGGCCGTTCACCGGCGCGGCGCGGGGGCTGCGGCGCGCCACGCATGCGCACGGCGCGGGCGAGTCGGGCCTGGGCAAGCTGATCGAACTGCATGCGGTGAACTCCGCGGGCGACGTGATGATCACCGTCGCGCTGGCCTCGACGGTGTTCTTCGCGGTGCCGACGGATCAGGCGCGGGGCCGGGTGGCGCTGTATCTGGCGGTGACCATGGCGCCGTTCGCCCTGCTCGCGCCGGTGGTGGGGCCCCTGCTGGACCGGGTGCCGCACGGCCGCCGGGCGGCGATGGCGGGCTCGATGCTGGCGCGGGCGCTGCTGGCGCTGACGATGTCGGGCGCGGTGGCGACCGGCGGGCTGCAGCTGTATCCGGCGGCGCTGGGGGTGCTGGTGGCGTCGAAGGCGTACGGCGTGGTCCGCAGCGCGGTGGTGCCGCGGCTGCTGCCCCCGCGGATCTCGCTGGTCAAGGCCAATTCGCGGGTGACGCTCGCGGGGCTGCTGGCGACCGGGGTCGCGGCGCCGGCGGGGGCCGGGCTGCAACTGCTGGGGCCGGGCTGGCCGCTGTACGGGGCGTGTGCGGTGTTCGCCGCCGGGACGTTCCTGTCGTTCTCGCTGCCGCACAAGGTCGACTCGGCGAAGGGCGAGACCCGGGCCCGGCTGACGTCCCGGGAGGCGTCGGCGCGGTCGGCGGGCGGGAAGCGGAAGCCGGGGCTGCGGACGGTGGGCCCGTCGGTGCTGCACGGCCTCCAGGCCAACGCCTGTCTGCGGGCGCTCTCCGGGTTCCTGACGTTCTTCCTGGCGTTCATGCTGCGCGAGCATCCGCTGGGCGGGCTGGGCCCGGCGGCCTCGCTGGGGCTGGTGGTGGTGGCGGCCGGTACCGGGAACGCGCTGGGCACGGCGGTCGGCGCCTGGCTGAAGGCCCGCGGGCCGGAGCCGATCATCGCGGCGATGCTGGGGCTGGCGCTGTGCGCGATGGTCCTCGCGGCGGTCTTCTACCCGGTGCTGGCGGTGGTCGTGGTGCCCGCGGCGGCGGCCACCGCGGGGCTGTGCCAGGCGCTGGCGAAGCTGTCGCTGGACGCGATGATCCAGCGCGACGTGCCGGAGGAGGTGCGCACCTCCGCGTTCGCCCGGTCCGAGACGGCGCTGCAGATGTCGTGGGTGGTGGGCGGCGCGATCGGGATCTCGCTGCCGCTGATCGGCACGGTGGGCATGGCGGTGGCCGCGGCACTGGTGGCGCTGGGCGTGGTGCTGGCCGTGCGGGGACTGCTGAGCACGGCCCGTCGGGGCGGTACGGCGGCCCCCCGGGTGGCCTGAGCGCCGACGGGCAATGCGGCACGCCGTACCCGGGCGTGGCGCGAGCCGGAGCGCCAGATAGCCTGCCCGTATGACCGCTGCGTTGATCTCCTGGGGCAAGGGCCGCCGTGCCGCTGCCGCCATCGGTGCCGTGTCCCTGGGCCTCCTCACCCTCTCCGCCTGCGAGAAGCCGACGTCGCTCGCGACCGTGACCGTCGGTTCGACGACGGTGCAGACCGAGGCCACCCCCGGCTGCGACGGCGACGGCAAGGTCCTCTCCAAGAAGGCCGTCACCGCCTGCATCACCAAGAAGGGCGGCAAGACGATCACCGTCCACCCCGGTGAGAAGGTCCGCGTCGGCGTCGACCCGGAGGTCGCCAAGTCCGGCTGGATCGTCATCGGTGCCGGTCCCGTGATGCGCGAGCCCAGCAAGCAGACGTACCGCAGCTTCGACGCGGACACCCTGTTCATGCAGCAGAACCCGCAGACCGGCCAGACCTCCTACTCCAAGGACGTCACCCTCCAGGTCGCGGAGCTGGGCGGCGGCGACGGTCCCAAGACCATGTGGCACTTCACGCTGAAGCAGAAGGACTGAGGACCGGGACGGCGGGCCGTTCGATGCGGGTTCTGATCGTCACGGCGGTGGCCGCCGAGCGCGACGCGGTGGCTGCCGCGGCGGGTCCCTGCGACGAGGCGGCCCTGCCCGGCGGGTACGCGCTGCTGCGCGCGGCGGAGGCGCCGGTGGCGTTCGATGTGCTGGCCGCCGGTGTCGGCCCGGCCGCCGCGGCCGCCGGCACGGCCACCGCGCTGACCGCCGCCGCGCTCGCCGGAGCGCCGTACGACCTGGTCGTCTCGGCCGGGATCGGCGGCGGCTTCTCCCCCGGGCCCGAGGGCTCTCCGCCCGGCGCCCCGCTGGGCTCCGTGGTGGTCGCGGACGCGATCGTCGCGGCCGATCTGGGTGCGGAGACCCCCGGCGGCTTCGCCCCGGTCACCGAACTCGGCTTCGGGACGGTGGCGCACCGCCCCGACCCCGCGCTGGTCGGGGCGGTCGCCGCGGCGGCCGGTGCGGCGACCGGCACCGTCGTGACGGTCTCCACGGTCACCGGCAGCGCGGCCCGCGCCACCGAGCTGGCCGAGCGTCACCCCGGGGTGCTGGCCGAGGCGATGGAGGGCTTCGGGGTCGCCGAGGCGGCCGCCGCACACGGGGTGCCGGTGCTGGAGGTCCGCGCGGTCTCCAACGCCGTCGGCCCGCGCGACCGCGGCGCGTGGCGCATCGGTGCCGCGCTCACCGCCCTGACCGGCGCCTTCCGTACGCTTCCCGGAGCCCTGACGGCCGCCACCGGACCGGCTCCGGAGCCTCCCCCACGCTCGGCTTCGCTCACGCGGGGGGACCCCACGTCCCTGAGGAGGACTCCGTGACCCGGCCGCTGGACATCGCGTACTCGCCGTGCCCGAACGACACCTTCGTCTTCGACGCGCTGGCGCACGGCCGTGTCCCGGACGCGCCGGAGCTGGCGGTCACCTTCGCCGACATCGACATCACCAACGGCATGGCCGAACGCGGCGAGTTCGACGTGCTGAAGGTGTCGTACGCGGTGCTGCCGTGGGTGCTGCGGGACTATGCGCTGCTGCCGTGCGGCGGGGCACTGGGGCGTGGCTGCGGGCCGCTGGTGCTGACCCGGGAGCAGGGCGCGGCCGCGGACCTGGCGGGCCGGACGGTCGCGGTGCCCAGCGAGCGGTCCACCGCGTATCTGCTGTTCCGGCTGTGGGCGGCGGCCGAGGTGCCGGGCGGGGTCGGGGAGATCGTGGTGCTGCCGTTCCACGAGATCATGCCGGCCGTGCGCGACGGCAAGGTCGACGCGGGCCTGGTGATCCACGAGGCGCGCTTCACCTACCAGAACTACGGGCTGGTGTGCCTGGCCGACATGGGCGAGCACTGGGAGCTCACCACCGGCCTGCCGATCCCGCTCGGCGCGATCATCGCCAAGCGGTCGCTGGGCGAGCGGGCGTTGCGCGATCTCGCGGCGGCGATCCGCAGCTCGGTGCTGATGGCCTGGGACGACCCGGAGGCCTCCCGGCCCTACGTCCTGGAGCACGCCCAGGAGATGGATCCGAAGGTCGCCGACCAGCACATCGGGCTGTACGTCAACGAGTTCACCGCCGACCTCGGCGAGGACGGCTATGCCGCGGTGCGCGGGCTGCTCACCCGCGCCGCGGCCGAGGGGCTCGTTCCGCCCCTCGGCCGTGATGCGTTGCGCTTCGTGTGAGTGACGGCCGGGTGCGGCCGCCGGCGCGCCGGTCTGCTCAGACGTCCAGTTGGTCGGCGACGGCGCGCAGCATGCCGGCGATCTTCGCGCCGTGGACCTTGTCGGGGTACCGGCCGCGCTCCAGTTGCTGGGTGACGTTCTCCAGGAGGGTGGTCAGATCCTGGACGATGGAGGCGAGTTCATCGGGCTTGCGGCGCTGCGCCGCGGCCACCGAGGGTGCGGGGTCGAGGAGCGTCACGGTCAGCGCCTGATCGCCGCGCTGGCCCGCGACGACGCCGAATTCGACGCGCTGGCCAGGCTTGAGCGCGGCCACGCCGTCGGGGAGCACCGACGAGTGCACGAAGACGTCACCGCCGTCATCGCGGGAGAGGAAGCCGAAGCCCTTCTCACTGTTGAACCACTTGACCTTGCCGGTAGGCACGTCTGTCCTCGTCCTCGTACTCGTTGGAAAGAAACGTTGAAATGTGGGGCCGGGTCTCCTGCGGATACTGCGGGGTGAGCATCCCCCGCCCGTAGGAAGCGGGAGCGGGAGAGGGGCTGGACAGCAGTGCAGCGGGCCGCAGGACCCGCCGTCACCAAGGCTAATGGTCCCAAGGCCGGTGACAAGACGCCGCCGGGTGGATCCTCGGTGCTTCTGGCCCCGACTTACCCTGGTCAGGTGTCTGACGAAACGCCCCAGGCCGGGGATCTGCTGGTCCGAATCGGCGCGATCATGTTCCTAGTTGGCGCAGTGGCCACTCTCGCCACGGTGGCGCCGCTGTTCCTCGGGACCGAACCGCTGCCGTCCGTCTTCTACTGGCTGTGCATGCTGATGGGCCTCGGCTTCCTCGTCGCGGCGACCGGAGTGATCCGTTCCGCCCGCGCCGGGCGCCGTCAGGCAGCGGCGCCGTCGCCGCCGTCGGCGCCCTCCGCCACATAGCGCGCCAGCCAGGACGGGAACTCCGCCAGGCCGGCGAGCACCACGTCGGCGCCGGCCTCGCGCAGCTCCGTGGCGTCGCACGGGCCGGTGGCGACCGCGACCGACAGCGCGCCGGCGGTGCGCGCCCCCACGACGTCGCCGGTGTGATCGCCGACGTAGACCCGCGCCTGGTGCGCGCGCAGCGCCTCGGCCTTGGCCTCGGCCCACAGCGAGCCGACGAGGGCGTCCGCGTCGAGGCCGAGGTGTGCCAGGTGCAGCTCGGCGCTGGGCTGGTACTTCGCCGTCACCACGATCGCCCGGCCGCCCGCCGCGTGCACCGCGTCCAGCGCCTCGCGGGCGCCGGGCAGGGCGGGCGACGCGGCGATCGCGTACTCGGGATAGAGCGCGCGGTAGAGGTCGGCGATCTCCGCCACCCGCTCCTCGGGGAACCAGCGGCGGACCTCCTCCTCCAGCGGGGGCCCCAGCCGGCTCACCGCGAGGTCGGCGTCGACGAAGGTGCCGGTCCTGGCCGACAGCTCCTGGTACGCGGCCTTGATGCCCGGACGGGAGTCGATCAGGGTCATGTCGAGGTCGAAGCCGACCGTGAGGGGGTGCGCAGCCATGCCCGCCATTGTGCCTGCGCCGGCGGGACCGGCCGGAGGAGGCCCCTGTCCCGGCCCCCTCACCGCGGCACCCGCCGCATCCGCCACACCAGGAACAGCGCCGAGGCGACCGCCGCCACCCGCACCACCCCCGGCAGCCCGTCGAGCATCTCCTGCCCCAGCCGTCCCTGCGCGATCGGCTCGCCCCAGCGCCCGTCGAAGCGGCCCCACAGCCAGACCACCAGACCGCCGACGACGGTGCCCGGCACGCCGAGCGCCGCGATCTTGGCCTCGGTCCGGCTCAGCCGCCGGGAGACGTAGGCGAGGCCCCAGCCGCCCGCCAGCGCGAGCCACGACCCCAGCGCCGCCCCGGCCACCAGCAGCAGGACGGCCAGCGTCAGCACCGGGCTGAGCGGCGCCCGCGCCGGCACGACCACGGCCTCCCCGGCGTCGGCCGCGGGCGCCGCGCCGGCCGCGGCACCGCGCCGCCGCCCGAGCACCCGGCGCACCAGCCGCGGCAGCGGGCGCCCGGCAGGGGCCGCGCCGTCCTCGCCGGCGCCCTGCGCCCCGTCCGCTTCGGCGCCGTCCTTCTCCAGCGACAGCGGGTCGCTCTTCGGCCGGTCCCATATCTCCGGGATCTCGATCCCGCCGACGAACCCGGGCACGGTCTCGCCCGGCCCGAACGGCGCCGGCTCGACCCGCCACCAGTCGGGCGCGTCACCGTCGCCCAGCTCGTCCGCGCCGGCCAGGTGCGGCGGCAGGCCGGCGGACGGCGCGGGGGCAGGCCCGGCGTCGCGCGGGGCGGGCACCGTGCCGTGGGAGGTGTCCTTGCCCTGCGCGGACGCCATGCCGCGCCGGGCCATACCGGTGAGCCTGTCGCGCGCGGCGGTCCACGGGCGGGGCTCCGCGGGCCGCGCCGGCTGCGCGGGGGCCGGGCCGAGCGGTACGGAGGGCCCGGCGCCCCGGGCGCTCCCGGTCTCCGGCGCCCGCGCCGCCGGGCCGCCCCAGGACGCGCCCGGCATCCGGTCGTCCGCGCTGCCCGCGGCCGCGACCACCGCCTCCGGCGTCCCCAGCCGCGCCAGGACCCGCTTCACCCCCGACACCGAATCGGCTTGCTGACCGTCTATCTCCGCCCGGAGCCCGGTGACCAGCCGCATCCGGGTGGCGGCGGGCAGTCCCCGCTGCTGGGCCAGGTCGCCCACCCGGCTCAGATAGTCATAGACGAGCTGATCGCTCTCGATCCCCACGAAATCCCCTGCGGCGTCCGCTGGTTGCTGCCCCGACGGTACCGCCTCGACCGGCCGGCGGGCCGGAGGCCGCGGGGTCGGGGCGGGGGTGGCGTGCCGGGGGCCGCGGCGGGGTGGCGCGGGCGTGGCGATGCGGCGCTGTGCCGAGGCGTGCCCGCGCTCGCTCCCCGGTCCTGCCCCGTCCCGCTAACGTAGGACGAATGACCGGTACACCCCGCACCCTCGCCGAGGAGCTCAGGACCCGCACCGACCGCGGGCTCGCCGGGCTGCTGCGGGCACGGCCCGACCTGCTCAATCCGGTGCCGGGCGACGTCACCCAGCTCGCCACCCGGGCCGGGACGCGGGCGTCGGTGATCCGCGCGGTGGAGCGGCTCGACCGGTTCGTGCTGCAGACCGCGGAGGCGCTGGCGGTGGCGCCCGACCCGTGCCCGTACGACACGCTGGCCGCGCTGATGGCCGGGGACGCCGGGGACCCGGCGGTCGCCGCCGAGCTGCCCCGGGCGGTGGCGGAGCTGCGGGCGCAAGCGCTGGTGTGGGGCCCGGACGACCGGCTGCGGCTGGTGCGGACGGCCCGCGAGCTGCTCGGCCCGAGCGCCGCGCACCCGTCGCCGACCGGCCTGGGCCCGACCGTCACCGAAGCCGCGGCCGGCATGTCGCCGGGGCGGCTGCAGGAGATCCTCGCCGCGGCCGGGCTGCCCGCCACCCACGACCCGGTCACCGCGGTCGCCGCGCTCACCGGGCTCTTCACCGACCGCGAGCGGATGGCGGCGCTGCTGGACACCGCGCCCGCCGAGTCCGTCGCCGTCCTCGACAAGCTGCTGTGGGGCCCGCCGTACGGCGGGGTCACCGACCGCCCGGCACCACATCTGCGGTGGCTGCTGGACCGGGGCCTGCTGATCCCGGCGGGCGCCCGCAATGTGGTGCTGCCGCGGGAAGCGGCGCTCCATCTGCGCGCCGGGCGCGCCCATCACACCCCCGAGCCGGTCCCGCCCGCGCTCGTGCCCGTCACGGAACGCGATCCACAGCTTGTGGACAACGCGGCCGCGAGCCAGGCGTTCACCGCGCTGGCGACCGTCGAGGAGCTGCTCAAGGAGTGGGACCTGGGCGGGCCGGCCGTGCTGCGCGCCGGCGGGATGAGCGTCCGCGACCTCAAGCGGACCGCCACCGCCCTGGACACCACCGAGCAGCTCGCCGCCTTCTGGCTCGAACTCTCCTACGGAGCCGGGCTGATCGCCTCCGACGGCGAGGCCGACGAGCGGTTCGGGGCCACCCCGGCCGCCGAGGAGTGGCTGCAGCTGCCCGACCACGAGCGCTGGGCCGTGCTCGTCGCCGGCTGGCTCGCCGCGACCCGCACGCCGGGCGTCGTGGGCACCGCCGACGCCAAGGGCCGCGCCCTGGCCGCCCTCGGCCCGCACCTCGACCGCTCCCCCGCCCCCGAGGTCCGCCGCCGCGCCCTCGCCCTCCTCGCCTCCCTGCCGCCCGGCGCCTCCGTACCGGCGACGGCGGTCCTGGCCCGGCTGCGGTGGGAGCGTCCGCTGCGCGGCGACGCGGCAGCGGGACAGATCCCGGCACCGGCCGCCGGCCGGACCCCGGCCGCCCCCGCCGCCCCCGTCCCCGCCGACGACCTCCGCTCACGCCTCGCCCAAGGGAGCCTGGCCGAGGCCGAGTTGCTCGGCGTGACCGGCCGCGGCGCACTCTCCGCCCACGGCCGCGCACTGCTCGACACCGCAGCCGACGCGCCCCCCTCCCCCGCCGACTCCGGCGCCGCGGCGCACCGCGCCGCTGCCCTCCTCGCCCCGCTCCTGCCCGAACCCGTCGACCACGTCCTCCTCCAGGCGGACCTGACGGCGGTGGCCCCCGGGCCGCTGGAGCGCCCGCTCGCCGAGGCGCTCGGCGTGCTCGCCGACATCGAGTCCAAGGGCGGCGCGACGGTCTACCGCTTCACCCCCGCCTCCGTGCGCCGTGCCCTGGACGCCGGCCGCTCCGCCGCCGAGCTGCAGGAGTTCCTCACCGCGCACTCCCGCACCCCGGTCCCCCAGCCGCTCGCCTACCTCGTCGACGATGTGGCCCGGAAGCACGGCCGGCTGCGGATCGGCGCGGCCGCCGCGTACGTCCGCTGCGACGACGACGCGCTGCTCTCCGAGATCCTCGCCGACCGGCGCGCCACCGCCCTCCGGCTGCGCCGGCTCGCCCCGACCGTGCTCGCCGCCCAGACCTCCCCCGACCAACTCCTCGACGGCCTGCGGGCGATGGGGTACGCCCCGGCCGCCGAGTCCGCCGCCGGTGACGTGCTGATCGCCCGCGCCGACACCCACCGCACCCCGCCGCGCACCGCCCCCGTCCCGGTGCCCGACGGCCCGCCGTCCCCCGACGCCACCCTCCTCACCGCGGCGGTCCGTGCCATCCGCGCCGGCGACCTCGCCGCCACCGCCGAACGCAAGCCCGTCCACACCCCCGCCCCGGCCCCCGGCGCCCTCCCCCGCACCACCTCCGCCGAGACGCTGGCCACCATGCAGGCCGCGGTCCTGACCCACTCCGCGCTGTGGATCGGCTACGTCAACGCCGACGGCGCCGCCAGCCAGCGGGTCATCGCGCCGGTCCGCGTCGAGGGCGGCTTCGTGACGGCCTACGACCACACCTCCGACGAGGTCCGTACCTACCCCCTGCACCGGATCACGGGGGTGGCGGAGCTGGCGGACGACTCGGTCTGAGCGACGGGCGGGCGCGGCCCCGCCCGGGCCCCGACGGCCGTCACTGCCGATCGCCGCGGCAATGCGGCACACTGGACGTTTGGCCGTGTGTGCGGCCGAGGCCGTGGGCCGGTGATCGACGGCCCGGGCCCGCGGCCGGTGCCGGCGGCCGACAGCCGGGAAGCGAAAGGCGAGGCGTGTGAACGGACCCCTCATCGTCCAGAGCGACAAGACGCTGCTGCTGGAGGTGGACCACGACCAGGCGGACGCCTGCCGGCGGGCCATCGCGCCCTTCGCCGAGCTGGAGCGGGCGCCGGAGCACATCCACACCTACCGGGTGACGCCGCTCGGGCTGTGGAACGCGCGGGCCGCCGGGCACGACGCCGAGCAGGTCGTCGACGCGCTGGTGCAGTTCTCGCGGTACCCCGTGCCGCACGCGCTGCTCGTCGACATCGCCGAGACCATGTCCCGCTACGGGCGCCTCACCCTGGTCAAGCACCCCGCGCACGGCCTGGTGCTGACCTGCACCGACCGCCCGGTGCTGGAGGAGATCCTGCGCTCGAAGAAGGTGCAGCCGCTGGTCGGGGCCCGGCTGGACCCGGATTCCGTCGTGGTGCACCCCTCGGAGCGCGGGCAGATCAAGCAGACGCTGCTCAAGCTGGGCTGGCCGGCCGAGGACCTGGCCGGCTATGTCGACGGCGAGGCGCACCCGATCGAGCTGGACGAGAACGGCTGGGCGCTGCGGCCGTACCAGCAGCAGGCGGTCGAGGGCTTCTGGCACGGCGGCTCGGGCGTGGTCGTGCTGCCCTGCGGCGCCGGCAAGACGCTGGTCGGGGCGGGCGCGATGGCGCAGGCCAAGGCCACCACGCTGATCCTGGTGACGAACACCGTCTCGGCCCGGCAGTGGAAGCACGAGCTGGTCAAGCGGACCTCGCTCACCGAGGAGGAGATCGGCGAGTACAGCGGGACGAGGAAGGAGATCCGGCCGGTCACCATCGCCACGTACCAGGTGCTGACGACCAAGCGGAAGGGCGTCTACCCGCATCTGGAGCTGTTCGACTCCCGGGACTGGGGCCTGATCGTCTACGACGAGGTGCACCTGCTGCCCGCCCCGGTCTTCAAGTTCACCGCCGACCTCCAGGCGCGGCGCCGGCTGGGGCTGACCGCGACGCTGGTGCGCGAGGACGGCCGGGAATCGGACGTGTTCTCCCTCATCGGGCCCAAGCGGTTCGACGCGCCCTGGAAGGAGATCGAGGCGCAGGGGTACATCGCCCCCGCGGACTGTGTCGAGGTCCGGGTCAACCTCACCGACTCGGAGCGGCTGGCGTACGCGACGGCCGAGACCGACGAGAAGTACCGCTTCTGTGCGACCACCGCCAGCAAGCAGAACGTGACCGAGGCGCTGGTCCGCCGCCACCAGGGCCAGCAGACGCTGGTCATCGGGCAGTACATCGACCAGCTGGACGAGCTGGGCGAGCACCTGGACGCGCCGGTGATCAAGGGCGAGACCTCCAACGCGCAGCGCGAGAAGCTCTTCGACGCCTTCCGGCAGGGCGAGATCTCGGTGCTGGTCGTCTCCAAGGTCGCCAACTTCTCCATCGACCTTCCCGAGGCCACGGTCGCGATCCAGGTGTCCGGCACCTTCGGCTCGCGCCAGGAGGAGGCCCAGCGGCTGGGCCGGGTGCTGCGGCCCAAGGCGGACGGGCACGAGGCGCGGTTCTACTCGGTCGTCGCGCGCGACACCATCGACCAGGACTTCGCCGCCCACCGCCAGCGCTTCCTGGCCGAGCAGGGCTACGCGTACCGCATCGTGGACGCGGACGAGCTGCTGGCGGCGGACGAGGACGTCTGAGCGGACGGTCGGACGGCGCGGACCCGCGCGGACGAGGACGTCTGCGCCGGAGTCCGGGCGGACGGCAGGGCCCCGCCCGGCTCCCGGCCCCCGGCCTGCGGCTCCCCGGGTCGCGGCTCCCGGTGCTCAGCGGGCGCGGGAGCCGCTGGGCAGTTCCTCCCCGGCGCGCTGTGCCGGAAGCCGGCCGCCCGGGACGCCCGCCACGAGGGGGGCGCCGGGGACGGCGGCGGGCTGCCGCGTCCACCGGACGACGGCGGCCAGCAGGACGAGTCCGAGCACCGGATACGGGGCCGCGAACGGCTGCTGCCACCACGCGAAGTGCAGGTCGAGGTCGCCGGTGTGCGGGATGATCCACATCGTGCGGGCGGCGAAGGCGAGGGTGACGGCCGCCAGCAGCGCCCGGCGCCACGGCCTGCGCCGGGTGCGGGCGGCGAGCGCGGCCAGCAGCGGCACGCACCAGACCCAGTGGTGGGACCAGCTGATCGGCGAGACCAGCAGCGCCGTGACGGCCGTGCACAGCACGCCCCAGCCGTCCAGACCGCGCCGCAGGTACACCCGGCGGGCCGCGCAGAGCCCGGCCGCCGCGGTCAGCAGCGCGGGCACCGCCCACAGCAGGCCGGGCTCGGGGGTGTGCAGCACACGGCTGATCAGGCCCTGGAGCGACTGGTTGTCGACGATCCAGGCCGTGCCGACCCGGCCCGTCTCGAACATCCGCCGCGTCCAGAACTCGACGCTGGCGTCGGGCAGCACCAGCCAGCCCAGCAGCGCCGAGGCCAGGAAACCGCCGAGGACGGTGCAGGCCGCCTTCACCCGCCCGGTGACGAGGAGATAGAGGCCGAAGAGCGCGGGCGTGAGCTTGATGCCCGCCGCGATGCCGGTGGCGAACCCCTTGAGCCGGGCACCGTCCGGGCGGGAGAGGTCCCACAGGACCAGACAGGTCAGCGCGAGATTGACCTGCCCGAACACGAAGGTCTGGAAGACCGGCTCCAGCCAGAGGCCGAGCGCGGTGCAGGCGAGGACGAGGGGCGCCGAGCCGGCGGCCCTGCGCAGTCCGGCGGCCTTGCAGGAGAGGTGGATGAGCAGTGCGAGCAGGGCCGCGTTGACGAGCGCGCCCACGATCATGAGGTTGCCGAGGGAGAGCCAGGTGGTCGGTATGAAGAGCACGGCCGCGAAGGGCGGATAGGTGGCCGGAAGAGCCCACTTGGTGACCGTGAAACCGTAGAGATCACCGCCGTCCCTGGCCGCCTGGCCCTCGGCGCGGTAGACCGCTATGTCGGACATCGGCATCGGCATGACCTGGTAGAGCAGCCACAGTCCGGCAAGCGATGCCACGAGCAGCGCCGTCGCGATCACCAAGCCCCGGGGGCGGGCGATGCCCTGCCCCCAGCTCCGTCTCCCCGTCCGCGTCCCCTCGGCGGCAGACACCCCTCGTCCCCTCCCCGTCGCCCTGCGTGCTCCTCTGGCGGCGACGCTAATGGATCGCGGCCGACGAGCCGTAACGGTTTCCGGTCATCCGGAAGTCGGCACAGATGTGCTCCGCTCCGCCGCCCGCCGGATCAGGCGTCCGTCTCCCCGGACGCCCGCCGCCGGCCTCCGCCGCCTCTGTCGTCCGGAGATCCGCCGCCCCTGTCGTCCGGGGAATCGTCGGTGGAGTCGTCCGCGTACTCGCCCATGACGGCGACGCTGAAGGCGGCCGTGGCGAAGACCTTGATCGCGCGGAGGGCGTTGCCCACGACGTAGCGGTGCTCGTGGACGGGCGCCGCTTCGCGCGCGGGGTCCGTGCCGAGGGCCGTGGCGCCCTTGGCCGGGTGGAGGGAGACCGGGTGTGCGGAACCTGGGGGAATCGCTGCGCTGCTCATGTCTCCATGATGAAATTCACGCGATTGCAGCACATCGGTCCATAGGTCCATCCCTGGACCCCGGCGTCAGTCTCCAGACCCACTCCGCCCCCTACGGGAGGGCTACGGCGCTCTCCGGGATCGTCCGCCCCAAAACGACCGCCGCAACCCCGCCGGAAATCCGTTGGCGCCCTTCCGGGCCGCTGACTACAATCGCGCGTCTGCCTGCCTCCCGCCGAGGAGTGCCGCCGGCCGGTCGGAAACCGGACGGCCCTTCGCTTCACGCCGCTGACCCGCGCCGCGCACGACCCGCGCCGCGCACCGACACCGGCCCGCCGCGCCCGCTCGCCCCGGCGCGCCCGCCGAAGTACCCGCCACGGAGGCAACGCCGTGCCCTCGCACGCCCCCCACCCCTCACCGACGGCGCCGCGCGCCGACAGCCCCTCGCCCTCGCCCGACCACCACCTGGCCGCCCCCGACACACACCCCGACGCCCTCCGGCAGGACCCCGACCCCCTCCAGCGCGAAAGGGCCCACCTGGCCGCCTCCCGGGCCGCGCTGCGCGCCATGCGCGAGGACGCCGAGGCGCTGAACATCGCCGATGTCACCGCGAACTGGGTCAACGCCGAGGTCCTGCAGGGCGAGATCGACGCCCGGATCAAGTCGCTCGCCGACCTCGCCCACACCCCGCTCTTCTTCGGCCGCCTCGACTACCTCCACGCCCCCGGCCTCGACCGGGCCGACGGCGCATCGCGAGGGACCCCCGGCCAGGGCGAGGGCGGGCGACGGGAGGGCGAGAACTTCTACATCGGGCGGCGGCACGTCCACGACGCCGACGGCGACCCCATGGTCATCGACTGGCGCGCGCCCGTCTCCCAGCCGTTCTACCGGGCCTCCAAGAAGGACCCGATGGACCTCCGGCTGCGCCGCCGTTTCGGTTACACGGCCGGGGAGTTGACCGCCTACGAGGACGAGCACCTCACCGACCCCGCGGAGGCGGAACGGACCAGCCGGCTGCTCCAGTCGGAGATCGAGCGCCCGCGCGTCGGCCCCATGCGGGACATCGTCGCCACCATCCAGCCGGAGCAGGACGAGATCGTGCGGGCCGGCATCGGCGGCTCGGTCTGCGTCCAGGGGGCGCCGGGCACCGGCAAGACGGCGGTCGGCCTGCACCGTGTCGCGTACCTGCTCTACGCGCACCGTGAGCGGCTGGCCCGCACCGGCACCCTCGTGATCGGTCCGAACCGCTCGTTCCTGCACTACATCGAGCAGGTGCTGCCGGCCCTCGGTGAGCTGGAGGTCAAACAGGCCACGGTCGACGACCTGGTCGCCCATGTGGACGTGCGCGGCACGGACGAGGCGGCCGCCGCGACGGTCAAGGGCGATGCGCGCATGGCCCAGGTGCTGCGGCGGGCGGTCCGCTCGCACCTCACGATGCCGCAGGAGCCCTGCGTGGTGGTCCGCGGCTCCCGCCGCTGGCGCGTACCGGCCTATGAACTCGAAGAGATCGTACGGGAGTTGAGGGACCGGGACATCCGCTACGGAGCCGCCCGCGAGGCGCTGCCGCAGCGGATCGCGCACGCCGTGCTGGTCCGGATGGAGCAGGCGGGCGAGGCCCCGGACGACCGGGTGCAGGACGCGGTGGCCCGCAACCCCGCCGTGAAGGCCACGGTCAAGGCGGTGTGGCCGCCGGTCGATCCGGCCAAGCTGGTGCTGCGGCTGCTGGGCGACGCGGAGTTCCTGGCCGAACAGGCCGAGGGGATCCTGACGCCCGAGGAGCAGAAGGCGATCCTGTGGGCCAAGCCGGCCCGCGGCGTGAAGAGCGCCAAGTGGTCCGCCGCCGACGCCGTGTTGATCGACGAGGCGATGGACCTGGTCGCACGCACCCACTCCCTGGGCCATGTGGTCCTCGACGAGGCACAGGACCTCTCCCCCATGCAGTACCGCGCGGTCGGCCGCCGCTGCACGACGGGCTCCGCGACCGTCCTCGGCGACATCGCCCAGGGGACCACCCCCTGGGCGACCGGCACCTGGGAGGAGGCCCTGACCCACCTGGGCAAGCCCGGCTCGGTCGTCGAGGAGCTCACCCAGGGCTTCCGTGTGCCGCGCGAGGTGATCGCCTACGCGTCCCGGCTGCTGCCCGCCATCGCCCCCGACCTGACGGAGGCCACCTCCATCCGCGAGTCGGCGGGCGACTTCGAGATCCGCGCGGTCGCACCGGCGGATCTGACCACCGCCGCCCTCGCCGCCTGCGACGACGCGCTGGCGAAGGAGGGCTCGATCGGCCTGATCGCCGCGGAGGCCCGGATTCCGGAGCTGCGCACGGCGCTGGAGGCGGCGGGCGTGACGTGCCTGGCACCCGGCGAGGAGACCTCGGCCGAGGCCCGGCTGACGCTGGTGCCCGCCACGCTCGCCAAGGGCCTGGAGTACGACTACGTCGTCCTGGACGAGCCGGCCGCGATCGTCGACGGCGAGCCCGACGAACGCACCGGCCTGCGCCGCCTGTACGTCTGCCTGACCCGGCCGGTGTCCGGCCTGACGGTGGTGCATGCGGCGGCGCTGCCGGAGGCGCTGGCCGGCCCCTGAGGACCGGCCGCCGCGGGCGTCAGGCGACCTTGGCGCAGATCATGGTCCGGCCGTCGTACACGTTCCACGAGTAGCGGTAGTGGCCCGGATCGGCCGGACAGGAGTTCGTGCCGGCCGAGGCCGGCAGGACTGCCGTGACCTGCATGATGTAGCTGAACTCCCGCGGCACCCGGCCGGCACTGCAGCTCCACGCGGTGAGGAGGTTCGCGGGGCCCGGCCGGCCGCCCGCGGCCTTCGCCAGGAAGCACTGACCCGTGCGGAACTGCCGCTCCACACACAGGTTGGTGAACGTGCGGTCCACGCTCGTGTGCCACCAGCTGCCGCGCCCGCCGCCGGACGTGCACCCGGCCCCGGTCGCGGCCACCCGCAGCACCCGCAGATAGGCGTCGGCCGCGCCGCAGCCGACCTGCTGCGGCGCCGTCCGGCTCCAACTGCCGTAGCCGTTCTGGTACGCGTCGAGGCAGTCGCCGGCCCGTACGGAAGCGAAGGCCCGGTCGGCCGGGGTGGGGGTGCGGGACGCCGGGGTGGTGGGCGCGGAAGCGGTCCTCTCGCCGGTGGAGCCGCCGCTGGTGGACGTGCCGGTCGTGGAGGTGCCGGTCGTGGCCGCGGAGCCGGTTCCGCCGCTGGAGTAGGTGCCCGTCGTCGAGCCGGAGCCGAGCCCTCCGCTGGAGTACGTACCGCTCGATGTGCTGCCCGACGTCCCGCCGCCCGACGTCCCGCTGCTCGTCGAGCGGGCGGTGTCGCTGCCGTCCCAGGGCTTCCAGACGAAGACCACGAGCGCGATGACCGCGATCACCACCCAGAAGCAGCCGGACGAGGAGTCGGCGGTCTTCGCGGCGGAGGGGGGCGGCGCCGGGGTGGCCGCCCTGGCCTTCGCACCGGAATTCGCCCCGGACTTCGGGCCGGGCGGTGGCGTGCTGGCCGCCCTGGCCTTCGGGCCGGACTTCGGGCCGGACTTCGGGCCGGACTTCGGGCCGGACTTCGGGCCGGGCGATGACGCCCCGGCCGCCCCGGACTTCGCGCCCGACGGCGGCCGGGGCGGGGAGGCCGCGCCCGCACTCCCCTTGGCCCGTGCCCGCTGCTCGCCCCGCGCCTGCTCGGCGCGCTGGCGCCGCGCCCGCTCATCGCGTTCGCGGCGCTGCTCCTTCTCGGTCTCCGCGGCCGCCCGCGCCCTGGCCGCCGCCCGCCGGCGGTCCTCCGCCTCCTTGCGCTCCCGGGCCTCGCGCGCCCTGCGCTCCCGTTCGGCGCGCTCCTTCTCCTCCTGCTTCTGTCGTGCGGCCCGCTCCTCCCGCTCCTTGCGCGCGGCGTGCTCCGCCCGTTCCTCCCGCGCCGCCCGCTCCGCGGTGGAGACCCGGGTGGGCCCCGGCGGCGGCACCTGCCGCGTCCGCTCGTCGACCGTGAGCGCCTCCGCCGGAGCCGCTCCCCCGTCCTCGCGCAGCGCCCGACCGTGCGCCTCGTACGCCTCGATCCGTGCGGTCCACCGCGGCGGCAGCCACCGCTCGCCGCGCCGCGAGGTGGGCGACCGGTCGAGTTCCTCCAGGAACTGCCGCAGGACGTCGGCGGGTTCGGGCCGTTCGCCGGGGTCGGCGGCCAGGCAGGGGCGGATCAGCGGGATGAGTTCCTTGGGCAGCCCCGTCAGGTCGAGTGCGCCGCGCTGGACGAGGGTGAGCAGCCGGATCGTGTCGGCGGTGTCGGGGTAGGGCGGGCGGCCGACGGCGAGGTGGAAGAGCGTGGCGCCCAGCGAGTACACGTCGGACGCCGTGGTGGACGGCTCGGCGCGCGCCTGCTCGGGCGAGGTGAAGGCGATGGTGCCCAGCGTCAGGGAGGTGCGCGTGATGTCGTTGGCGTGCGAGATGCCGAAGTCGATCAGGCGCGGCCCGGCCAGGGGCAGCAGGATGTTCTGGGGTTTGACGTCACGGTGGACGATGCCCGCCTCGTGCAGGATCACCAGGGCCTGCGCGGTGCCGGCCGCGATCCAGCGCACCGCCGACCCCGGCAGCCGCCCCTCGCTGCGCACGAGCTCGGACAGTGCCGGCGCCGGTATGTACTCGATGGCCATCCAGGGCCGCTCGGCGTCCGGGTCGGCGCCGCGCACCCGGGCCGTGAAGGCGCTGTCGATCCGCCGGGCCAGCGTCACCTCGCGCGCGAAGCGCCGCCGGTCGGTCTCGCTGACCAGGCCCTCGGCCAGCAGCGTCTTGACCGCGACGAGCGAGCCGTCCGCCGTGGAGCGCGCCAGATAGATCCGCCCCATCCCGCCCGAACCGAGCCGCCCCAGTAGCCGGTACACCCCGAGCCGCTGCGGATCGTCGCCGCCGAGCGGCTTCATGCCGATGCCGGTCATGCCGTGACCCTCCCCCTGGTCCCGCTGCCGTGACACCTGTCACACAGTGGCACGGCGACGGGAGTTGAGGAAGCTGGCGAGCGGGGAGCCCGAGGGCGCACGTACGCCTGTTTGATGCGCCTGCGCGCCGGGGTGCCGGCCGGTGGCTCAGACCCGCTGTGCGACGGGCTGGTCCAGCGCCTCCCGCCAGGTCCGTACGGCCGCCGCATCCACCGGTGCCGACCAGCCGGCGGGCCGGGCGGCGCCCCCGATGTGGAACGCGTCGAGACCGGCCGCGCGCAGCGCCGGCAGATGACCGAGCGCGAGCCCGCCGCCGACCAGGATCCGCGGGCCGTACCCGGGCTCGTCCGCCGCCGTGCGCGCCTGCTCGGCCAGCAGCGTCGGCACGCCCGCGTCCACGCCCTGCGCGGCACCGGCCGTCAGATAGGTGTCGAGCCCCGCGCTGCCGGCCGCTCCCGACAGCTCCTTGCGCAGCGCGTCCCGGTCGGCGGCCCGGTCGATGGCCCGGTGGAAGGTCCACCGGCAGCCGTCGATCGCCCCGGCCAGCGCCGCCACCGCTTCGAGGTCCGGCCGCCCGTCCGGCGTCAGAAAGCCGAGGACGAACTCGTCGGCGCCCTCCGCCCGCAGCGCCGTGGCCTCCTCGCACAGCGCCGCCACGTCACCGGCCGCGAAGCCGTCGGCGGCCCGCAGCATCACCCGCAGCGGAAGATCGACGGCCGCCCGGGTCGCCGCGAAGACCGCCCGGGGCGGGGTGAGCCCGTCGGCCGCCATGTCCGTGACCAGCTCCAGGCGGTCGGCCCCGCCGGCCCGGGCGGCGACCGCGTCCTGCGGGCCGAGCGCGATCACCTCCAGGAGCGCGCGCTTGCTCATATGACCCAATCCTTCGATGACGACGTGACGAGACGGACAACGTGCGGAGACGGACCGCCACCGCAACAGGTCTAGTCCAATATCCCAGACTACGGGCCACCCGGCGCCCCGGGGGCCACCTCGACACCGGCACGGCCGGAATCCGCCCGTACGCCTCAGTGGCGGGGCGTATCGGCGGGGCGTATCGGCGGGCGAGGCCGGTGGGCCTCACTGGTACGCCTGCCCGGATGACCGGCCTCCGCCCCGGCCGCCACACCCCGGCCTCGCGTCGCGGCCGCCCGGGACCGCCCCGGGCGGCGCACGCCCACCGCGCCTGCCCGCCGCGACCGCGCCCCCGGCGGACCGGACATCGCCGTCCGCCCCGCTCTCCGTACGGATCCCGAGGCACAATGGCGGGCATGACCCCCGTGTCCCGTACGGCAGACGCCACCACCGACCCGGTGCCGGAGCTGCGGCAGCGCTGGGCCGTGACCGTCGCCAAGGCCCGCGGCACCAAGAACCCCTCGGCCCCCGACCCCGCCCCGTACGCGGACAACCTCCTGTCCCGTTGGCGCGAACCGCAGCGCCACTACCACACCGTCGACCACCTGACCGCGGTCCTCTACCGCATCGACGAACTGGCGCAGCACGCCGACGACTTGCCCACCGTCCAGTTGGCGGCCTGGTTCCACGACGCCGTCTACCGTCCGGACCGCTCCGAGAACGAGGAGCGCAGCGCGGCCCTCGCCGAACGCGCCCTGCCCGAGCTGGGCATCGGCCCGGCCCGCACCGCCGAGGTCGCCCGCCTGGTGCGGCTCACCGTCACCCACGACCCGGCGCCCGACGACCCGGACGGCGAGGTGCTGTGCGATGCCGACCTCGCCGTGCTCGCCGGCTCCCCCGACGAGTACGCGGCCTACGCGGCCGCGGTCCGCGCCGAGTACGCCTTCGTCCCCGACGCCGACTTCCTCGCCGGCCGCGCCGCCGTGCTCTCCCAACTCCTCGCCCTCCCCCACCTGTTCCGGACCCCCCGCGGCTACGACCGCTGGGAACACCTCGCCCGCCGCAACCTCACGACGGAGCTGGATCTGCTGCGGGGGGCGTAGGGGCAGGGCTCACGCCCCCTGCGGCCCGTCCGCTTCCGGCGGCAATACGGCACCGCAGCACACACCCGCCCCGCGAGCACACACCCGCCACCGCGGAACCCCCGCCCCGGGAATGCGAGCCGTCCTATCGCTGTTAGTAGCTGATATGCCAGCTCCGCCCGACCGCGCCCGCCTGCCCATCGCCGTATACATCCTCGGTCTGTCCGTCTTCGCTCTCGGCACGTCCGAGTTCATGCTCTCCGGCATCCTCCAGCCGCTCGCCCGCGATCTGCGGGTCTCGATTCCGCAGGCCGGACTCCTGGTCTCCGCCTTCGCGATCGGCATGGTGGTCGGCGCACCGGTGCTCGCCGCCGCGACGCTCCGGCTCCCGCGCCGGACGACCCTGATCGCCCTGCTCGCCGTCTTCGGCCTGGGCCAGGTGGCGGGTGCGCTGGCACCCACCTACGGCGTGCTGTTCGCCTCCCGCGTCGTGAGCGCGCTGGCCTGCGCCGGCTTCTGGGCAGTGGGCGCGGCCGTGGCCGTCTCGCTGGTGCCGGTGACCGCACGGGCCCGCGCGATGGCGGTGATGGTCGGCGGCCTGAGCATCGCCAATATCGCCGGCGTCCCGGCCGGCGCCCTGCTCGGCCAGCACGCCGGCTGGCGCGCCGCCTTCTGGGCCGTGGCCGGCCTGGCCGTGATCGGCCTGCTCGGTGTGGTCGCGCTGGTGCCGCGGACGGCCGTGCCCACCGGCGACGACCGCCCGCAGCTCCGCCGCGAGCTGGCCATCTACAAGGACAAGCAGGTCTGGCTGGCGCTGACCGCCACGGCCCTGAACGGCGCGGCGGTCTTCGCGCTCTTCTCGTACCTCTCGCCGCTGCTGACCGACACCGCCGGCCTCGCCGAGAGCTGGGTGCCGACGGTGCTGGCGCTGTTCGGCGTCGGCGCGCTGATCGGTACGTTCATCGGCGGCCGGATCGCCGACGCGCACCTCTTCGGGACGCTCTTCGGCGGCATCATCGCGTCCACGGTCGTGCTGACCGTCCTGGCGCTGACCGCACACAGCGCGGTCGCCGCCATCGCGCTGTCGCTGCTGCTCGGGGTGACCGCGTTCACCACGGCCCCGGCGCTCAACGCCCGGATGTTCAACGTGGCGAACGCCGCGCCGACACTGGCCGGCGCCACCACCACCGCCGCCTTCAACATCGGCAACACCCTCGGCCCCTGGCTCGGCGGCCTGGCCATCGGCGCAGGCTGGGGCTACCCCTCCGTGGCCTGGACCGGCGCCGCACTGGCCGCCGGCGCCGTCGTCACCACCGCCGTCGCCTTCCGACTCCACCGCGCGAGGAGCAGCTCCCGCCTGATCGCCTCTTCGGCCGCCGCCTCGTCCGCACCGTCGGCACACCAGCCTTCGGGTATGACGGGGACCGCGGCCGCAGGAGCGACCGGAGCGGCAGAGGCAGCAGCTCTGGGGGCGCAGGGGCCGGAGAGCCGGTAGCCCGGAGAGCCGGTAGCCCGGAGGGCCGGCAGACGCGAGGCCCGGCGGGGCAGGACCGAGCCCCGCCGGGCCGTGGAGACGGGGCGGGGCGGGCGGAGGCGGACCGGGCCGGGCCTCACCCGGGGGCAGCTCCGCCGGAGGAGAGCATCGCGGGAAGCCGGCCGAGGTCGCCCGCGCCGCACCCCGCGGCGCCCGGTGGCCCTGTTCGCCCCGCAGCTCCCCGCGGCGCCCCGACAGCCCTGGCCCACCGCCTCCCTCACGCCCCGCCGTCAAACCTCCACCGGGTCTGGCTGTAGGTCTCTCCCCGGCCGAACCCGAAGGCCGTGACCGGCTCGACGCGGAAGACCACGGCCCGGTTGCCGTGCCCTCCGTAGAACGCACCGTCGCGGACGTCGAAGTGCCAGTCGCTGCCGTACTTCTCGACGTACAGCTCGGCCAGTCGGCGCAGTGCCGGCTCGTCGCCGACCTGCACCGCCTCACCCTCGACGACCACATCGAGCCCCGCGTGCAGATCGTTGCCGCCGGCGGTCGAGGTCGTCAGCACGCAGTGCGCGTTGGTTTCGAGGTTCTTCGCCTTGCGTTCGCCGGGGCCGGTGCAGAAGTGGAGGGCGCCGTCCGACCAGACGGCGAGCAGCGGGGTGACATGCGGGCGGCCGTCGGGGCGGACGGTGGCGAGCCAGAAGATCTCCGCCTCGGTCATACCGCCGACGGCCGCGCGCCATCCGGTCGCCGTGGCGTCCTCGCTGCTGTAGTCGGGGTCGAGATCGGTGGCCGGTTCCCGGTCCGGTTCGCTGGCTGACATGGCTGTCCCCTTCCGATACGGCGCGCGGTCAGGCCCATCGTGCGCGGGCCCGCCGTCGAGCCCCCGCTACGACGCGCCGCAGCGGTCCGTACGGGACGCGAAGCCACGGCCGAACGCGAGGCCACGCCGAACGCGAGGTCCCGCCGGGCCCGACGCCACGCCGCGGACCCCAGTACGCCGTGCGCCCCACCGCGCGGGGCACCACGACCATGCCACGCCGGGCACCGCACCACCCCGCTCCCCCTCCCCCGCCTCACACCGTCGGCGCCGGCCGGTTCTTGGGGCGCCGCAGCCCCGCGGCCGTCAGCCGGCGCAACAGCTCCTTGCTGCCGACCTCCACGGCCCCGGCCCGCACCGCGTCGCCGTACCGCTCGGCCGGCAGGTCGTAGTGGTCGCGCTCGAACGCCCGCCGGGGCGCACCGATTCCCGCCGCGAAGGCGTGCAGTTCGTCGAAGGAGTGATCACTGACCAGGTGCGACCACATCCGGCCGTGCCCGGGCCAGGTGGGCGGATCGATATAGATCGCCACGTCAGTCCGCCCGCCGGATCGCTCTCGCCAGGTCAGCCGGCCGCGCCATCGACACCTCACCCCTCCATGGGAGCGCCGAGCCGCCCGACCCGCGCCACCGCGACCGCCGTCTTGGGGCAGACCCAGTGCGGGTCGGGCCCCAACTCCGGTTCCACATCGAGCGCATGGGGATCGCCCGTCTCCGTGCACACGGGGCACAGCGGCCAGCGGCCGTACCGGTCCAGCAGGGCGTCCTGGACGTCCTGCGCTATCAGTCCCGCGACGAATGCCGCGCCTTCAGGCCATTGCTCCACCCACCACCGGCGGTGGACCACCGCGTCCTCGACAAGGGAGACGATGTCGGCGTCGGCCACCTTGTCCGCCATCAGGTCGGCGAGCACCAGCGCCCGCGCGGCGTGCAATGCCTGTTCCAGCTCCATGCCTCCCATTGTCCCCCGACCACCGATCGGCGAAGGGCGTTGTCCACAGCCCCGGAGCCGATCGTGCGCATTGTCCACAGCACTCGCGGAGGGGATTGACGCCACGCGTCGATGAAATTACTTTTCAAGCGTGAGCAGTAGCGTGAAGGAAACTTTCAAGGACGTGAGGGACGGGAAGGACGCGGCCGTCGAGACCCGACCGGCCCCGGCCCCACCCGCCCCCGCCGCGCTGGCCGCCAAGGTCCGCACCCTCGCCCCGACGATGACCCGCTCCATGCAGCGGGTCGCCGAAACCGTCGCGAGCGACCCGGCAGGCTGCGCCGCCCTCACCGTCACCGGCCTCGCCGAGCGGACGGGCACCAGCGAAGCCACCGTCGTGCGGACGTCCCGGCTGCTCGGCTACCCGGGCTACCGCGACCTGCGGCTCGCCCTCGCCGCGCTCGCCGCGCAGCAGGCGGCCGGCGGCGCGCCCGCGGTGACCGCCGACATAGCGGTCGACGACTCCCTCGTCGACGTCGTCGCGAAACTGGCGCAGGAGGAACAGCAGTGCCTGGCCGACACCGCCGCGGCACTGGACGTCACCCAGCTCGAAGCCGCCGTCGCCGCGCTCGCCGGGGCCCGCCGCATCGATGTCTACGGCATCGGGGCCTCCAACCTCGTCGGCCAGGACCTCGCCCAGAAGCTGCTGCGCATCGGCCTGATCGCGCATGCCCACGCGGACCCGCATCTGGCCGTGACGAACGCGGTGCAGATGCGGACCGGCGACGTCGCCCTCGCGATCACGCACTCCGGGCGGACCACCGACGTCATAGAGCCGCTGCGGGTGGCCTTCGACCACGGCGCGACGACCATCGCCATCACCGGACGCCCGGACGGCGAGATCGCCTCGTACGCCGACCACATCCTGACCACGTCCACGGCCCGCGAGAGCGAACTGCGGCCGGCCGCGATGTCGTCCAGGACGAGCCAGCTGCTGGTCGTGGACTGCCTGTTCATAGGGGTCGCGCAGCGTACGTACGAGACCGCGGCCCCCGCGCTCTCCGCGTCCTACGAGGCCCTCGCCCACCGCCACTCGCCCCGCAACCACCAGCGCTGACCGCCCGCTGCCCCACGGCGCGGCTGCCCGTTCCGCGACGGCGGCACCGCGCAGCACCCGCGGCACGGCGGCACCCCTCGACACCACTACCCCGACGACACCGCACCCCTCAACGAGGCAGCCCCAGAGCACCGTCCCCCACACCCGAGCCCGACCCGGAAAGAGCCGTCATTGCCATGACCTCCACCGCCGACTACGCCCATCTGCGCGCCCAGTTGGACACCCTCACCACCGAGGCGTTCCGGCCCGAGCTCGCGGACATCGACCGCCGGTCCACCCTGGACATCGCCCGCACGATGAACGACGAGGACGCCACCGTCCCCGCCGCCGTCGCCCGCAGCCTCCCCGAGATCGCCGCCGCCATCGACGCCACCGCCGCGCGCATGGCCCGCGGCGGCCGGCTGATCTACGCCGGAGCCGGGACGGCCGGCCGCCTCGGCGTGCTGGACGCCAGCGAATGCCCGCCGACCTTCAACACCGACCCGGCCGAGGTCGTCGGGTTGATCGCGGGAGGCCCTGACGCGATGGTCTCCGCCGTCGAGGGCGCCGAGGACAGCACGAAGTTCGCCGTCGAGGACCTGACCGGGATCGGCCTGACCGAAGCCGACACGGTCGTCGGCATCTCCGCCTCCGGCCGCACGCCGTACGCGATCGGGGCCGTCGAGTACGCCCGGGGCCTGGGCGCCCTGACCATCGGTCTGTCCTGCAACGCCGATTCGGCGCTCGCCGCGGCCGCCGAGCACGGCATCGAGATCGTGGTCGGCCCCGAGCTGCTGACCGGTTCCACCCGGCTCAAGGCGGGCACCGCCCAAAAGCTGGTGCTCAATATGCTCTCGACCCTCACCATGATCCGCCTGGGCAAGACCTACGGGAATCTGATGGTCGACGTCCGCGCCTCCAACGAGAAGCTGCGGGCCCGCTCGCGCCGTATCGTCGCGCTCGCCACCGGCGCCACCGACCTGGAGATCGAGACGGCGCTGCGCCGCACGGACGGCGAGGTGAAGAACGCCATCCTCACCCTCCTCGGCGATGTGGACGGCCCGACCGCCGCCCGCCTCCTGGAAGCCGCCGGCGGCCATCTGCGCGAAGCCCTCCAGGCCGCCAAGTCCCGCTGAGACCCGCCCGGCCCCGCTGGGATCCGGCGGGGTCCGCCGAGATCACCGGGCCCCGGAGCCCACAGCGCTCACCGACACCACCCGGCCGGCCTCACCCCGGGCCCGCCTCCTCCCCCGACCCCCGCTCCGGCCCCCCTGCTCCTGGTTCGTCTCCACAGCAAGGCACCCCATATGCCCGATGACAAGAACCGCGCCACCGCCGCCGCGATCCTCCCCCTCGTCGGCGGCGCCGAGAACGTCACCTCCATCGCCCACTGCATGACCCGGCTCCGGCTCGGCGTCCAGGACCGCTCCCTGGTCCGGGACGAGGCCCTCAAAGCGCTCCCGGCCGTCCTGGGTGTGGTCGAGGACGACACGTACCAGATCGTGCTGGGCCCGGGGACGGTCGCCCGGGTCACCCCCGAATTCGAGCGCCTGGTCGAACAGGCCGGCGCCCCGGAACCCCCGTCCCTCGCCCCGGCCGCCGGCACCCGAACCCCTGCCTCCGCTCAGGAGCCGGACGCCCCACCGAAGACGCCCGCACCCGCCTCCTCCACCGCCGAGGAACTGGCCGCTCAAGGCGCCGCCCTCAAGGCCCGGCAGAAGGCCAGGAACTCCACCCCGGTGAAGCAGTTCCTCCGGCGGATCGCCCAGATCTTCGTCCCGCTGATTCCGGCCCTGATCGGCTGCGGCATCATCGCCGGCATCAACGGCCTGCTGGCCAACCTCGGCTGGCTGCCGTCCGTCGTCCCGGCGCTGGCCGCCCTCGCCTCCGGCTTCATGTCCCTGATCGCCGTCTTCGTCGGCTACCACACCGCCAAGGAGTTCGGCGGCACGCCGATCCTGGGCGGTGCGGTCGCCGCGGTCATCGTGTTCCCCGGCGTCACCCACGTCACCGCCTTCGGCCAGAAGCTCGCACCGGGCCAGGGCGGTGTCCTCGGCGCACTGGCCGCGGCCCTGCTCGCGGTCCGGGTGGAGAAGTGGTGCCGCCACGGGGTCTTTCCCGGCCGGGGCAAGAAGAGAGCCTGGGGAAAGGTCCCCGAGGCACTGGACGTCCTCGTCACCCCGACCCTGACCGTCCTGGTCACGGGCCTGGTCACGCTCTTCGGCCTGATGTTCCTCGCGGGCGAGGTCTCCACCGCCATCGGCACCTCCGCCACCTGGCTGCTGGCCCACGGCGGAGCCCTCGCCGGCCTCGTCCTGGGCGGCCTCTTCCTCCCCCTCGTGATGCTGGGCCTCCACCAGGCCCTGATCCCGATCCACACCACCCTCATCGAGCAGCAGGGCTACACCGTCCTGCTCCCGATCCTCGCCATGGCGGGAGCGGGCCAGGTCGGCGCGGCCCTCGCCGTCTACCTCCGGCTCCCGCGCAACCGCTCGATCCGTACGACCATCAAGTCGGCCCTCCCGGCAGGTTTCCTGGGCGTCGGCGAACCCCTGATCTACGGCGTCTCGCTCCCCCTGGGCCGCCCCTTCATCACCGCCTGCATCGGCGGGGCCTGCGGCGGCGGCTTCGTCGGCTTCTTCAACCAACTCGGCGACGCCGTCGGCTCCACCGCCATCGGCCCCTCGGGCTGGGCCCTGTTTCCCCTGGTCAAGGGCAACCAGGACATCGCCACCACCCTCGTCGTCTACGCCCTGGGCCTGGCCGTCGGCTACCTCACCGGCTTCCTCGCCACCTACTTCTTCGGCTTCAGCAAACAGCTGCTGACGGAGCTGAACGCCGACCCCGACGCCGCCGCTCCCGGCCGGGCACAGCCCGGCCCCGACCCCGACATCGCCGCTCCCCACCGCGCACAGCCCGACTCCGCAGCCGGCCCAGGGCCCATCGCCCCGGGCACGCCGACCGCCCCGGGCACGCCGGCCGGCCTCGGAACAGGCTGAGGGGCCGGCACCCGCTTCGTCCGGGAGAGCACCTCGGGTGACAGTCCCTCAGGGGATCCGGCTCTCCCAGTTCCGTTCCCTGAGGCGGGCCACCAGTACGGCGGACGGCGGGGCGGTGCGCAGTAAGTGCGGCGGGCAGGTCCACGCCGGGCCGCCGCCGGGCGCCCGGAGCTGCACCAACGGCCCCTGCTGGCCCACGACCCGGCCGACGCGCCCGTCCCGCCCGTCCACCGCATAGCTGCCGGGCGACGGCATCACGGCTGACCCTCCTTCGGGCCGTGCCCGGGGGCGGCGGTCTTGGCGTAGTCCACCAGGACGTCGGCCAGCCGCTGGGCGGTGTCCAGATTGCAGCGCCCCAGCTCGACCAGGGGCGCCATCACGCTGCTCGCGCACGACACCGGGTCGACGCAGAGGGAGGGCAGGGTGATCCCGACTGCCTGGAGCGCGGTGTGCAGTTCCGCCATGACGCCCTCGGCCTGCCGTACCCGATCACGCGCCGTCAACATTTCTCCTCATCACCTTCCACGCTGGGTGCCCCCGTCGTGCACACAGCGTGGCGGCTGGCGGCCCAGCCTGCAGAGAGACGCGGATCCAACAACCGATCGTGTGTAACAGGGAGTTGCCACGACGCCGTCCCCCGGGCCTCTCACCCCGCCCTCGTCACCCCGCGCCACGCTCGGGGCCGGGCTCCGACCCCCGCACCTCCCACCCCGCCCCGACCGCACGCCCGCCCCTCGCACACCCGCACGCCCCGGCGCCCCGCCCTGCCCCCGCACGCAAAAACGCCGCCGGGGCGGCACCCTCTGGAAGGAGGGTGCCGCCCCGACGGACGCGTGGACGTGATCCGGGAGGATCAGCTCTCTGATCCGGAGGATCAGAAGTCCATGTCACCGCCCGGCATGCCGCCCGGAGCGCCCGCAGCAGCGGCCTTCTCCGGCTTGTCGGCGATGACGGCCTCGGTGGTGAGGAAGAGCGCCGCGATGGAGGCGGCGTTCTGCAGCGCGGAGCGCGTGACCTTGGCCGGGTCGATGATGCCTTCGGCGATCATGTCGACGTAGTCGCCGGTCGCGGCGTTGAGGCCGTGACCCACGGGCAGGTTGCGCACCTTCTCCACGACAACGCCGCCCTCGAGGCCGCCGTTGACGGAGATCTGCTTGAGCGGGGCCTCCAGGGCGAGCTTCACGGCGTTGGCGCCGGTGGCCTCGTCACCCTCGAGCTCCAGCTTCTCGAAGACCGAGGAAGCCTGCAGCAGGGCCACGCCACCGCCGGCGACGATGCCCTCCTCGACGGCCGCCTTCGCGTTGCGAACGGCGTCCTCGATGCGGTGCTTGCGCTCCTTGAGCTCGACCTCGGTGGCGGCACCGGCCTTGATGACGGCCACGCCGCCGGCCAGCTTCGCCAGACGCTCCTGGAGCTTCTCGCGGTCGTAGTCCGAGTCGCTGTTCTCGATCTCGGCGCGGATCTGGTTGACGCGGCCCTGGACCTGCTCGCTGTCGCCGGCACCGTCGACGATGGTGGTCTCGTCCTTGGTGATGACGACCTTGCGGGCGCGGCCGAGGAGCTCCAGACCGGCGTTCTCCAGCTTGAGGCCGACCTCCTCGGAGATGACGGTGCCACCGGTGAGGATGGCGATGTCGCCGAGCATGGCCTTGCGGCGGTCACCGAAGCCCGGGGCCTTGACGGCGACGGACTTGAAGGTGCCACGGATCTTGTTGACGACCAGGGTCGACAGGGCCTCGCCCTCGACGTCCTCGGCAATGATCAGCAGCGGCTTGCCGGACTGCATGACCTTCTCCAGGAGCGGCAGCAGGTCCTTCACGCTGCTGATCTTGGAGTTGACGATGAGGATGTACGGGTCGTCGAGCGCGGCTTCCATGCGCTCCATGTCGGTCGCGAAGTACGCCGAGATGTAGCCCTTGTCGAAGCGCATACCCTCGGTGAGTTCCAGCTCCAGACCGAAGGTCTGGGACTCCTCGACGGTGATGACGCCTTCCTTGCCGACCTTGTCCATGGCCTCGGCGATCAGCTCGCCGATCTGGGTGTCGGCGGCGGAGATGGAGGCGGTCGAAGCGATCTGCTCCTTGGTCTCCACGTCCTTGGCCTGCTCCAGCAGGGCGGCGGAGACGGCCTCGACGGCGCGCTCGATGCCACGCTTGAGGGCCATCGGGTTGGCGCCGGCGGCGACGTTGCGCAGGCCCTCACGGACCAGAGCCTGGGCCAGGACGGTCGCGGTCGTCGTGCCGTCACCGGCGACGTCGTCCGTCTTCTTCGCGACCTCCTTGACCAGCTCGGCGCCGATCTTCTCGTACGGGTCCTCGAGCTCGATCTCCTTGGCGATGGACACACCATCGTTGGTGATCGTGGGGGCGCCCCACTTCTTCTCGAGGACGACGTTGCGGCCCTTGGGGCCGAGGGTGACCTTGACGGCGTCGGCGAGCTGGTTCATCCCGCGCTCGAGACCGCGCCGTGCCTCCTCGTCGAACGCGATGATCTTGGCCATGTGAAGTGGTCCTCCCGGACTGGGGTGGATTGCTCCGGACCGCGCTGGCGCCCGCGACGGACGACCTGCAAACCTGTGTGGTTCCTTGCCCCACCGATCTGCGGGCCTCACCGACCCGGTCCTTCTTTGTCACTCTCACTGGGAGAGTGCTAACGCAATGATTAGCACTCGCACCCCGCGAGTGCAAGGCGGCTTCGTCGATGCGTCTCCCCGCGGCGGCGGCCGCCGGCGGGTGAGCGCGGGCCTTCCGGACCGGGCGCCCGGCGGCGCACAGCAGAAGGCCCGCACCCCTCGCGGGGCACGGGCCTTCCCAACGCAGCAGTCGGTCGGCGCCTCAGCCGGCCACCCGGACCATGTCCGCCTGCGGCCCCTTCTGGCCCTGCGAGATCTCGAACTCGACCCGCTGGCCCTCCTCAAGGGTGCGGTAGCCGTCCATCTGGATCGCGCTGTAGTGGACGAAAACATCCGCACCACCGTCGACCGCGATGAAGCCGTACCCCTTCTCCGCGTTGAACCACTTGACGGTGCCCTGAGCCATGCCTAACTCCCCTATTACTGGCCCTTGCGCAGGACCGCACTCCGCGGACCCGGGTCAGACCTCACCCCGCGAAAGGCCCGTGGGGTGTGCGCCGGAACGCGTCGACCGCCGCTGAATGTATCTGCACAGATGCCCAGCGCAACAGGTCAATCGGACGAGAATTCTGGGGCCGGGGAATCGGCAATATCAGGTGAAATCCCGGTTCTCCCGGGCAAGCCGGGCCGGGCATAGCGCACCTAAGCGACAAATGCTGCACACACTTTGGGCACAACTGACCCCGTTCTCATATGCGTTCGGCACACGCACGCGCTATAGCGCAGGGGTATCACCTCAATGGTATCCCCTTTCACAACACGGAATTGCCCCGTCCGCTTTCTGGCGGACGGGGCAATTCAGGTCAAGCAGGAGAAGAGTTGGCGCAAATCAGCACCCGCCGGCCACCGCCGGAATGATGGAGACGCCCGCGCCGTCGGGGGTCGGCGTCTCCAGGCCCTGCTCGAAGCGCACGTCGTCGTCGTTGACGTACACGTTCACGAAGCGGCGCAGCTTGCCGGCGTCGTCCAGCACACGGGCCGCGATGCCCTGGTGGTTCTGCTCCAGGTCGGCGATCACCTCGGAGAGGGTCGCGCCCTCGGCGGCGACCTCGGCCTGACCGCCGGTGTACGTACGGAGGATGGTGGGGATGCGGACCTTGACGCTCATGGTGATGCCTTCCGGTGTTGCGGAGTACGAGTTCGGGGGCGGTGGCGCGGCCCCGTGCGCGAACGGGGCCGGCGGCCTCAGCCGGCCAGGCCGGCCGCGCGGAACGCGTCCAGGTCCGGACGGATCGTGGCCGTGGGCCCGGAGGTCGGGGCGACCGCGTCCAGGGTCTTGAGGCCGTCACCGGTGTTGAGGACGACGGTGGTCAGGGACGGGTCGAGCAGCCCCTCCTCGATCAACTTCTTGGTCACGCCGACGGTCACGCCGCCCGCGGTCTCCGCGAAGATCCCCTCCGTGCGGGCCAGCAGCTTGATCGCGTCCACGACCTGCTCGTCGTTGACGTCGTCGACCGCGCCGCCCGTGCGCCGGGCGATGTCGAGCACGTACGGGCCGTCGGCCGGGTTGCCGATCGCCAGCGACTTGGCGATGGTCTTCGGCTTCTGCGGGCGGACCACGTCGTGCCCGGCCTTGAAGGCCGTGGACACCGGCGAGCAGCCCTCCGCCTGGGCGCCGAAGATCTTGTACGGCTTGTCCTCGACCAGGCCGAGGGCGATCAGCTCCTTGAGCCCCTTGTCGATCTTCGTGAGCTGCGAGCCGGACGCGATCGGGATGACGATCTGGTCCGGGAGCCGCCAGCCCAGCTGCTCGCAGATCTCGTACGCGAGGGTCTTGGAACCCTCGCCGTAGTAGGGGCGCAGATTGACGTTGACGAAGCCCCAGCCCTCGCCCAGCGGATCGCCGATGAGCTCCGAGCAGAAGCGGTTGACGTCGTCGTAGTTGCCCTCGATGCCGACCAGGTCGCCGCCGTAGACCGCGGCCATGACGACCTTGCCGGCCTCCAGGTCGTGCGGGATGAACACGCAGGACTTGAAGCCGGCCCGGCGCGCCGCGGCGCCGACCGCGCCGGCGAGGTTGCCGGTCGAGGAGCAGGAGAGGGTGGTGAAGCCGAAGGCGCGGGCGGCCTCGACGGCGATCGCCACGACGCGGTCCTTGAAGGAGTGCGTCGGGTTGCCGGAGTCGTCCTTGACGTACAGACCGCCGGTGACGCCCAGCTCGGCGGCGAGCCGGTCGGCCTTGACGAGCTTGGTGAAGCCGGGGTTCAGGTTGGGCTTGTCGGCCACGTCGGCGGGGACGGGCAGCAGCGGGGCGTAGCGCCAGATGTTGTCCGGACCGGCCTCGATCTGCTTCCGCAGGCCCTCGGGATCGCCGCTCGGCAGGTCGTACGCGACTTCGAGCGGCCCGAAACATTCCTGGCACGCGAAGATCGGGCCGAGCGGGAAGCGCTGCCCGCACTCGCGGCAGGACAGGGCGGCAGCGGGGCCCAGAGCGACGGTGGGGGTGTTTTCGGTGACTTGCACAGCCATGGAGGCGAGGCCCTTTCTCCTCATCTTCCTCGCGACGAATCTCGCCACGAGACGGATTTGGCACCTTCCCTAGCCGGGAGCCTCGCGCGCGGGACGATCATCGTCCTTGCGGCAAGACCGGCTGGAGGGTTGCCGGGGCTTCAACGGGCCGTATCCCTCTGCCCCTCTGGATGAGCGGTATGGCGCTGGGCCGAAACCCAGGCGTTTGTGGCGCGGACCCCGACATGCGACGGTCATCCGCGTTGTTCAAGACTGTAACCGAAGGCACTGACGGTTGAGATAGTCGTCCGAACCGCGAGATGGATCACAGAGGCCGCCCACCGGCGGCGACCGAGGAGTCGTAGACGTGCTGGAAGAGGTGGAGGGCTGGCTGAGCAGCCGCTCCTGGTCCGCCGCGGACCGCCCGCTGGAACAGCTGCTGGAGGCGAAGCGCCAGACGGGCCGCACGGTCAGCGTCGTCCTGCCGGCGCTCGACGAGGAAGCCACCGTCGGGGCGATCGTCACGGTGATCCGCGCCGAGCTGATGACCGGCCCGGTCCCGCTCGTCGACGAGCTGGTGGTGCTGGACTCCGGCTCCACCGACCGCACCGCCGAGGTCGCCGCCGCGGCCGGCGCCCGGGTCGTCCACCGCGACAGCGTCCTGCCGCGGCTGCCCGCCCTCCCCGGCAAGGGCGAGGTGCTGTGGCGCTCCCTGCTGGCCACCACCGGCGACATCGTCTGCTTCATCGACGCCGACCTGCGCGAATTCTCCTCCTCCTTCGTGTCCGGGATCGTCGGCCCGCTGCTGACGGACCCGGACCTCCAGTTCGTGAAGGCGATGTACGACCGTCCCCTGGAGACCGGCGCCGAGGGCGCCGGCGCCGGCCAGGGCGGCCGGGTCACGGAGCTGGTCGCCCGCCCGCTGCTGAACCTGCACTGGCCGCAGCTGGCCGGCTTCGTCCAGCCCCTGGGCGGCGAGTACGCGGCCCGCCGCTCCCTCCTGGAGCGCCTGCCGTTCCCGGTCGGCTACGGCGTCGAGCTCGGCCTGCTCGTCGACGCCCTGCACACCGTCGGACTCGATGCCCTCGCCCAGGTCGACGTCGGTGTCCGCAAACACCGCCACCAGGACGGCCAGGCCCTCGGCCGCATGGCCGCCGCCATCTACCGCACCGCCCAACTCCGCTTGACACGCGGCCACTTGGTCCGCCCCCGCCTCACCCAGTTCGACCGCGTCGACCAGACCTTCGTCCCCCGGACGACGGACGTCGACACCGAGGAACGGCCCCCGATGGCCGACATTCCGGAGTACGCGGCACGCCGGGCGGCGTGAGCGCTCGGGCGGCTGATCCCGGGCGTCGAAGTCGTACTCCGGCACACAGGCGGACGAGTCGAGGATCACCTCGTTGCCCTCGGCCCTGCGCCCGTCCTCGGTCCTGGCCTTCCGGCTGATGAGGGTGACGGGCGTACCCGCCGGAAGGCGCAGCCGGTCGGCCTCCTCCGGCGCCGGCATACGCGACCGCACCTCTTCCCTGAAGCGGGCCGGCCCCGCACCCAGCTCGGCAGGCCGGGCATACGTGCCGCCCGACCCGGTGTCCGGCTGCGTGATCGCCGATCCCACGACCGGAGCAGCGGGAAGGCAGGGGTGGAGCCCGCCGCGGCCGAGTCGTCGTGGCCTCTGAACGTCTTCCGGCCAGGGGGCGGCTGAGGAGTAGTCGCCCGCCCCGCCTCTTGACCGCTTCCGTACGTTTGCGCGGATCCGTAACGGGTTAATGTCGCGACATGGTCTCCGAGCGCAGTGCGGTGCAGGTGGGTGCCGAGGTTCTTGTCGCGTCCAATCGCGGGCCGGTGTCCTACGGCCTGGGGGAGGACGGGACGCTGACCGCCAAGCGGGGTGGTGGCGGGCTGGTGTCCGGGCTGTCGGCGATCGGGCCCGGGACGGATGCGGTGTGGGTGTGTGCCGCGCTCGGTGACGGCGACCGGGAGGCCGTGCGGCGGACGGGTGGCGCGCTGGATGCGGACGACACCGGCGGACAGCGCGTCCGGATGCTGGACATTCCGGCCGAAGTGCATGCCGCCGCCTACAACGGCATCGCGAATTCCGTGCTGTGGTTCGTCCACCACATGCTCTATCAGACCCCGCTGGAACCGGTCTTCGACGCGGAGTTCCGGGCGCAGTGGACGTCCTACGAAACGTACAACGCGGCCTTCGCCGACGCGCTGGCCGAGGGGGCGGCGCCCGGCGCGGCCGTCCTCGTGCAGGACTACCACCTGGCGCTGGTGCCGGGCATGCTCCGCGAGCGCCGCCCCGACCTGCGCATCGCGCACTTCTCCCACACCCCGTGGGCCCCCGCCGAGTACTTCGCGATGCTGCCCGACGACATCCAGCGGAAGCTGGCGCTGGGCATCCTCGGTGCCGACCGGGCCAACTTCCTCACCCGCAGGTGGGCCGAGAACTTCGTGGCCTGCGCCGAGAACGGGCTCGGCGGGCAGTGCGAGCGCGTCCGGCCGGAGGACGGGGCGCCCGGCATCGTGGCGCTCGTGCCGGAGCGCAAGGCGCGCACGACCTGGATCGGTGTGCACGGCCTCGGTGCCGACGCCGATTTCCTGCGCGAGCGCGCGCACCGCCCCGACGTCGAGGAGCGGATGGCGGCGCTGCGCACCGAGATCGGCGGGCCGGAGCGCAGGACCATCGTCCGCGTGGACCGCACCGAACTCTCCAAGAACATCGTGCGGGGCCTGCTCGCCTACCGGCAGCTGCTCGCCGACCACCCCGAATGGCACGAGCGGGTGGTGCACCTCGCCTTCGCCTACCCCTCGCGCCAGGACCTCGCCGTCTACCGCGACTACACCGCCGAGGTCCAGCGGGTGGCCGAGGCCATCAACGCCGAATACGGGACGGCGGGTTGGCAGCCGGTCCTGCTGCACGTCAAGGACGATTTCGCCCGCTCGCTGGCCGCCTACCGGCTCGCGGACGTGGCACTCGTCAACCCGATCAGGGACGGTATGAACCTGGTCGCCAAGGAGATCCCGGTGGTGTCGGACGCCGGCTGCGTGCTGGTGCTGTCGCGGGAGGCGGGCGCGCACGAGGAACTCGGCGCGCATGCCCTCACCGTCAATCCGTACGACGTCGTCGGCACCGCCGAGGCGCTGCACGAGGCGCTGTCGATGGACGACGGCGAGCGCGCGGTGCGCACCGAGCGGCTGGCCGTGGCGGCCACCGCGCTGCCGCCCGCCCGGTGGTTCCTGGACCAGCTGCGGGAGCTGCGGGGAGAGGACGCGCAGGAAGGTTCGCCGCCCGCCTGAGAGGCGTCCCCGGCTACGCCGCGTTCTCGTTCAGCCGGGCCGCCAGGGCGCCGAGCAGGCCGACGACTCCGGTGGGGCCGTCGACCACCAGGTCGGCGCGATCGGCGAGTTCGGTGACCTCGTTGCTGCCGCTGCACACCAGGACGCCGTGGAAGCCGTCGGAGCGCAGCTTCTCCACGGCGGCGAAGGCCGCCAGGTCGCCCAGGTCGTCGCCGGCGTAGAGGACGGTGGTGGCGCCGGTCTCGCGGACCCAGTCGGCCAGCGCGACGCCCTTGTCCATGCCGGGCGGGCGGAGTTCCAGGACGAGCCGGCCCGGTTCGACGATCAGGCCGTGGCGTTCGGCGAGCGCCGTGAGCGGGCCGCGCAGCTGGTCGAAGGCGCCCTGGGGGTCGGTGGCGCGGCGGGTGTGGACGGCGATGGCGCGGCCGCCCTTGCGCTCGACGGCGGTCTCGACCCAGGTGCCGTGCCAGACGCCGGAAGCGTCCAGGACGCCGGGGAGTTCGGCCTGTATGGCGGCGACGCCGGGGTGCGGGGCGGGTGCGTGGACGGTGCCGGTGGCGGCCTCCCAGCGCTCGGCGCCGTAGTGGCCGAGGACGGTGAGGTGGTCCAGGCCGGGTACGTCGGCGAAGCCGCCGAGGCGGACCGCGACGGTGGCCGGGCGGCCGGTGATCACCGCGGCGGCGCGCAGCCGGGGCACCAGGCTGCCGAGGGCGGCGACGGCGCCCTCATGGGCGCGGGCCTTCTCCGGGTCGGGGACGATGTCGGCGAGGGTGCCGTCGAAGTCGAGGGCGATGACGGTGCGTTCGGGGTGGGCCAGCAGCGCGGCGAGGCCGTCGCGGCCGGCGGGGGTACGCGGTGTCGGCAGGGGGCCGGGAGTCGGCTGGGAGTGCGGCGCGGCGTTCGGGGGGCTGCCCATGGCGCCGACCCTACCGGGGCGGGACGGACACCGGGGGTACCTCCCGGCCATCGCCGGCGGGCGGTCCGCCGGGGCATCGGGGCGCGGCGGGCGCACGCGTCAGTGGGCGGGCAGGACGGGCGTCGCGGGCCCGGCGCAGGCCATGGCCCGTGAGCGGTTGTCGCCCCGAGCAGGCCATGGGCCGGCCGGGCGCGGCGGGCGGCCCCTCAGCCGCCCCGCGGACAGCTCCCCGCACCGCCCACCCCGGCCGGCGGCGACCCGGCCCCGTCCCCGCACCTCTCACCGGCGTCCGCGGCGCGCGTCGCGGACGCGGCGCAGGCGGTTGATGGTGACCGGGTCGTGGGCGAGCGCGTGGGGGTCGTCCAGGAGGGCGTTGAGGAGTTGGTAGTAGCGGGTCGGGGAGATGCCCAGTTGTTCGCGGATGGCGCGTTCCTTGGGGCCGGGGCCCGGCCAGGAGCGGCGTTCGACCGCGAGCACCGCCTCGTCGCGGGCGGACAGGCCCGTGGGGCTCTCGCCGGTGCCGGGGCCGCCGTCCTGCCCGGCCGGGCCGCCCGTGCCCTCCGTGCCGCTGCTCATCACGCTTCCACGATAAGCGCACGGTCGGACAGGGCCCGGCCGGCCGCCGCGGGGGCGGAGCCCGCCGCCTGCCCGTGCGCCCGCGTCGCCGGTGTCATTCGCCGGTGTTGTCCGCCGCGTCCGCGGTGTTCTGGATGTCGGTGAGCACCCCGGCGGGGTTGCCCCTCGGGTCGACCGCGGCGCCCATCTTCGCCTTGAGGGTCTTGGAGATGAGCGGCCAGGAGGTCTTGTTCGCCGGGTAGAACTCGGCGTTGGGGAGCTGCTTGAGGAAGCCGTGCAGCTTGGCGTAGGTGTCGTCGGCCTGCATCGCCTCGGAGGCGGAGGAGGTGACCGGCAGCAGGCCGTACTCGGCGGAGAACTTCTCGACGTTCTTGTCGCTGTAGACGAAGTCGAGGAACTTGCCGACCTGGGCGCGGTGGCCGCCCTGCTTGAAGGCCATCATCCAGTCGGCCACGCCCATGGTGGCCTTGGCCTTGCCGTTGGTGCCGGGCAGTTCGACGCTGCCGTAGTCGATGCCCTTGGCCGCGGCCTGCTTCATCAGGGTGGGGTGGCCGTTGAGCATGCCGACCTTGCCGTCGGCGAAGCCCTGGAAGGCCGCCGCCCGGTTGAGCTTGGCCGGGTCGGTGCCGGTCAGGCCCTTGCCGACGAGGTTCTTCTGGAGCCAGGTGAAGGTCTTGACGTTCTCCGGCGAGTCGATCGTGTACTTGCCGATGCTGTCGGTGTAGCCGCCGCCACCGCTGAGCATCCACTGCATCGTCTCGGCCTGGGTCTCCTCCGGGCCGAGCGGCAGGGCGAACGGCATCTTGACGCCGTGGGCCTTCAGCAGCTCCGCGTCGTGGGCGATGTCGTCCCAGTCCTGCGGCGGGGAGGTGATGCCGGCCTGGGCGAACAGCTTCTTGTTGTAGAAGAGCCGCCGGGTGCTGGCGCCGAAGGGCATGCCGTACTGGACGCGCTTGTACTCGCCGGCCTCCGCGAGGGAGGGGGTGAAGTCCGCCTGGGTGGGGATGGAGAGCAGCTGGTCGGCGCTGTAGAGCTGGCCCTTGGCGGCGTAGTCGGCGTAGGCGCCGATCTGCGCGAGGTCGGGGGCGTGGCCGTCCTCGACCAGGTCCTCGACCTTCTTGTCGACGTCCGTCCAGCTGTAGACGTCGACATCGACCTTGATGCCGGGGTGCTTCTTCTCGAAGGCGCCGGCGAGCTCGTCCCAGTAGTGCTGGGAGCCGTTGGACTTGCTGTCGCCGTAGTCCGCCGCGATCAGTTTGAGAGTGACGTCGTCGCCGCTACCGGTGCCGCTGCCGCAGCCGGTAAGCGTCAGCGTCATGGTGGTGGCGATTGCCGCCGCCAGGCTCAAGTACCGCCGCTGCACCGCTGTTACCGCCCTTTTCCTGAAATCCGTGCTTGCCGGGTCGTGGACCCCGCCGTCTCAGGGGTCCCCCTCCAACGGCGTGAACAGCGGGTTTCCCCCGTGTCCCCACCGAAGTCTCCCCCGCGCCCTTTACAAGGTCTACACCACCCCCCGGTTCACGGAGGTACCGGGCCGCGGGCGGTGCCCCGCGCGCGAGCCGGCCCGCTCCGTACGATCCCCTCGGTGAGTGGACTAGACCTTTCTGGGCGGATCGCGCGAAACTGTTCCCGTGAGACACGTCATCGCGCTCGATGTGGGCGGCACCGGAATGAAAGCCGCCCTCGTAGGGGTGGACACGGCGCCTTCCGGCGGGACGTCCGCCGGTCCGCCCGTCCTGCTGCACGAGGCCCGGCGCCCCACCGGCCGCGAGCGGGGCCCCGACGCGGTGGTCGAGGCCGTCCTCGCCTTCGCCGCCGAGCTGCGCGACCTCGGCGCGGCACGCTACGGCGCCCCCGCGGCGGCGGCCGGCGTCGCGGTCCCCGGGATCGTCGACGAGGACTCCGGCACCGCCGTCTACGCCGCGAACCTCGGCTGGCGGGACGTACCGATGCGGGCGCTGCTGTCCGAGCGGCTCGGCGGGGTGCCGGTCGCCCTCGGCCACGACGTCCGCACCGGCGGCCTGGCCGAGGGCCGGCTCGGCGCCGGCCGGGACGCCGACCGGTTCCTGTTCGTCCCGCTGGGCACGGGCATCGCGGGCGCCATCGGCATCGGCGGCCGGATCGAGGCCGGGGCGCACGGCAGCGCGGGAGAGATCGGCCACATCGTCGTACGGCCCGGGGGACGCCCCTGCGGCTGCGGCCAGCGCGGCTGTCTGGAGACGCTGGCCTCGGCCGCCGCGGTCGGCCGTGACTGGGCGGCGGTCTGCAAGGACCCGCAGGCCAGCGCGGCGGACGCGGCCAAGGCCGTGGAGTCCGGCGACGAACGGGCCCGCGCCGTGTGGCAGAACGCCGTGGACGCCCTCGCCGACGGCCTGGTCACCGGCCTCACCCTGCTCGACCCGCGGACGCTGATCATCGGCGGCGGGCTCGCCGAGGCGGGCGACACGCTGTTCACACCTCTGCGGGAAGCCGTCCGCCGCCGCGTTACGTTCCAGCGGCTCCCCTCGATCGTTCCGGCGGCCCTGGGGGACGCCGCCGGGTGCCTGGGCGCAGGACTGCTCGCCTGGGATCTTCTCTCCACGGAGGTAACCGCCTGATGGCACAGCAACAGTCCGCGCAGCGGTCCCCGGCTCCCGGACGCACCGTCCTGACCGGTGCCCGGATCGCCCGGCCGTCCGGTGTCGTCGAGCGCGGCCGGATCACCGTCGAGGGCGGCCGGATCGGCGATGTCCTCAGCCGTGACCTGGACGTGGAGGAGGCGGCGGCCGGACGCGTCGTGGACCTGACGGGCCACCTCGTCGTGCCCGGCTTCGTCGACATGCACGTCCACGGCGGAGGCGGCGGCTCGTTCTCGTCCGCCGACCCCGAGGAGTGCATGACGGCGGTCGAGACCCACCGCCGGCACGGCACCACCTCCCTGCTCGCCTCCACCGTCACCGGCGAACTCGCCGACCTCGCCCGGCAGGCCGCGGTGCTCGCCGAGCTGGTCCAGCAGGGCGAGCTGGCCGGCATCCACTTCGAGGGCCCGTTCATCTCCGCGCACCGCTGCGGCGCCCACCAGCCGGAACTGCTGCGCGACCCGGACCCGGCCGACGTGCGGGGACTCCTCGACGCCGCGCACGGCAGCGCCTCGATGATGACCCTCGCGCCCGAACTGCCCGGCGGCCTGGAGTCCGTACGGCTGCTCGCCGACGCCGGGGTGATCGCCGCCGTCGGGCACACCGACTCCGGCTACGACGCCACCCGCCGGGCCATCGACGCCGGCGCCACCGTCGCCACCCACCTCTTCAACGCGATGCCCGCGCTCGGCCACCGCGCGCCCGGCCCGGTCGCCGCGCTCCTGGAGGACGAGCGGATCACCGTCGAGCTCATCAACGACGGCACCCATCTGCACCCCGCCGTCCTGCAGCTGGCGTTCCGTGAGGCCGGCGCCGGACGCGTCGCGTTCATCACCGACGCCATGGGCGCGGCCGGCATGAGCGACGGGATGTACCCGCTCGGCCCGATGCGGGTCGAGGTCAAGGACGGCGTCGCGCGGATCAGCGAGGGCCCCACGGCCGGTTCCATCGCCGGCTCCACCCTCACCCTGGACCGGGCCTTCCGGCGCGCGGTCACCGTCGACGGCCTGACGGTCGACCAGGCCGTCGAGGCGCTTTCGGCCACTCCGGCCCGGCTCCTGGGCATCGACGACCGGACCGGCTCCCTGCAGACCGGCAAGGACGCCGACCTGGTGGTGCTGGATGCGGCGTACGAGGTGGTGGGGGTCATGCGCCGGGGCGAGTGGGTGGTGCGCCCGGCGGGCGCCTGACGCTCCATGACGGCGGCGGGCAGCCGCACGGCCCCCTTCGCGCCGGCCCCGGGCGTCCGGCGGCGGGCCCCGGGTCTGGGCCAATCACCACCGGCGATGGCATGATCGCTCGCGCACTTGTCCGCATGCCACCGCCGCGCGCGGTTGCCCGACGCCCGGCCGCCCGGCCATGTCTGCCCGGAGGGGCGACCATGATCCTCACGGTCACGCTGAACGCCGCCCTGGACATCACCTACCGCGTTCCCCGGCTCCATCCCCACGCCACGAACCGGGTCACCGAGGTGTCCGAACGCCCCGGCGGCAAGGGCCTGAACGTCGCCCGGGTGCTGGCCGCCCTCGGCCACCGCTCGGTCGCCACCGGCTTCGCGGGCGGCGGCACCGGCGCGGCGCTGCGCGCCCTGCTCGCGGAGACCGAGGTCACCGACGCGCTGGTGCCGGTCGGCGGCGCCACCCGCCGCACCGTCGCCGTCGCCGACGCGAGCAGCGGCGACACCACCCAGCTCAACGAGCCGGGCCCGACCGTCTCCCCGGCCGAATGGGACACCTTCCTCGGCACCTACCGCGAACTGCTGGGCGAGGCACGGGCGGTGGCGCTGTGCGGCAGCCTGCCGCCGGGCGTCCCGGTCGACGTCTACGCCCGGCTCACCCGGGCCGCGCGCAGCGCCGGCGTCCCGGTCCTGCTGGACACCAGCGGCGAACCGCTGCGCCGCGGCCTGGCCGCCCGGCCCGACCTCGCCAAGCCCAACGCCGATGAACTCGCCGCCCTCACCGGCAGCACCGAACCGCTGCGCGCCGCCCGCGACGCCCGGCGCCGCGGCGCCCATGCGGTGGCCGCCTCGCTGGGCCCGGACGGCATGCTGGCGGTGACCGCCGACGGCGCCTGGCAGGCCGCCCCGCCGCGGCGGATCGCCGGCAACCCGACCGGCGCCGGTGATTCCGCGGTGGCCGGTCTGCTGTCCGGGCTGGTGGAGGGGCTGCCCTGGCCGGACCGGCTGACCCGCGCGGTGGCGCTGTCCGCGGCGACCGTACGGGCCCCGGCGGCGGGCGAGTTCGACGCGGCGACCTACGAAGAGCTGCTGGGGCGTGTGGTGGTGACGGAGCATCCATCGGCGGCGTGAGCCGGGCCCCCGGCCCGGCGGCGCCGCCCCGGCGCGGCCGGAGCGGCGGGGGCAGGCCGCGGCCTGCGGCCGGGCGTCAGCCCCTGGCCAGCCACACCTTGTCGAGGTTCACGTCGCACTTGTTCCCGCTCTCGCAGGACAGCTTGACGGTGTTGGTGCCCTTGTTGAGCTGCACGTACGACCAGGTCTTGGTCCAGCCCTTGTCCCAGGCGCCTTCCGGGGCGCCCGCGAAGTTCTCCATGTTGACCGGCCGGCCGTCCGCCGTGCCGTTCACGTTCAGGGTGAGGTTGGCGTCCTTGCCGGGCACGCCGTAGCCGACCCAGAGCTTGTACTTGCCGGGGGCGTCGACGTTCACCGTCCAGGTGGCCGCCGCCCCGGGGGTGTTCATGCCCCCCACGTACGTGCCGTTGGACGAGCGCGCGCCCGGGACGTCCTTGGCCGTGGTCGCCCCGCCGTCGAGGCGCAGGCTGCCCGCTTCCTCCTTGGGCAGCTTGCCGGGCTTGGGCTTGCCGGCCGGCTTGTCGGTGGGCTTGACCGTGTCACCGGCCGCCGGGCCCTGCTTGCCCGCGGTGTCCTGCCCGTCCTTGCCGTTGGTGAGCATCGCGACGCCGATGCCTATGCACACCACCGCGACCACCGCGACGGCACCGACCAGCAGGCCGTTGCGGCCCCGGCGCGGCTCGGAGCCGGGGTTGCCCGGGGCCCCGGCGGAGCGCGCCCGGTCCCCGCCGGGCAGCGTCTCCGGCGCGGCGTAGTGGGCGTTCTGCTGCCCGTACGTGACCTGCTGCGGAGCCTGCTGCCCGTACTGGCGCTGGCCGACCGCCCGCACCTGGTTGTAGGAGGTACGCGGGACACCCGGCTGCCGCCCGGCCGGACCATCGCCCGACGGGCCCGATGCGCCGCCCTCGCCGCCTTCCGAGCGGTAGAGATAGCCGAACGGGTCGTCGTTCTCCGGCGTGTCCGCGCCGTTGTTGCCGGCCGTCATTCCGTGTCACTCCCAAGCGATCTGTGCGCGTCTGTACGCGTCTTCCCGCGTGCGCGGTCGTTCTCTGCGCGAACTGTCTTTCGGGCCCCCGGCGGCGCCGCGCCGCATCGGCGCAGCCTACCCTCTCCGCGCCCACGCACACCGGTCCCGGAGGGCCACAAGATCGCTACGGATCGGTGAACTGCTGGTGTGGAGGCCGTAGCGCGCCCGGTGTGAGATACGCGGCACCGGGCCCGGCCGCCGCTCCGGCCGGCCCGCGGCTCAGCCCGCAGCCCGCCGGCTCGCCTTCGAGCGGGAGCGCTTCTCGACGTACATCCGCTGATCGGCCGACTCCAGCACTTCCTCGGCCGTCATCCCGCAGCTCGCCCAGCCGATGCCGAAGCTGGCGCCCACCCGGACCGCCCGGCCCTCCACCCGGATCGGGGGGATGATCGCGTTCCGCAGCCGGACCGCGAGGTCCTGGGCGTCGGCGGTGCCGAGGCCGTCGGCGAGCACCACGAACTCGTCGCCGCCGAGCCGGGCGACCGTATCGCCGTCACGGACGCCGCTGGTCAGCCGCCGGGCGACCTCGATCAGCACCGCGTCGCCGGTGTTGTGCCCGAAGCGGTCGTTGATCGACTTGAAGCCGTCGAGGTCGCAGAAGAGGACCGCGAGCCCCTTGGAGCCGTCGTCGGCCGGCCCGTCCGCGGGGGCGACGAGGTGGACGTGGTGGTCGAACGGGGCCGGGGGCCCGCCCTCGAAGCCGTCGAGCCCGTCGAACGGTTCCTTGCCCTCCGGCCGGAAGCCGTGCGGATCATGGGGATCGGTGTGGAGGACGGCCGAGGAGGCGTAGGCGTCCGCCATCGAGCCGGGTGCGCGGGAGCACAGCCGGGCGCCGAGCCGGGCCCGCAGTTCGGCGCTGTTGGGCAGCCCGGTCAGCGAGTCGTGGCTGGCGCGGTGTGCGAGCTGCAGCTCGTGCCGCTTGCGCTCCTCGATGTCCTCGACGTGGGTGAGCAGGAAGCGGGGGCCGTCGGTGGTGTCGGCGACGACGGAGTTGCGCAGCGAGACCCACACGTAGGTGCCGTCCCGGCGGGCCAGCCGCAGCTCGGCGCGGCCGCCCTCGGCGGAGGTGCGCAGCAGCGTGCCGATGTCCTCGGGGTGGACCAGGTCGGAGAAGGAGTAGCGGCGCATCCCGGAGGCCGGGCGGCCCAGCAGCCGGCACAGCGCGTCATTGGTCCGTAGCAGGCGCCCGTGCTGGTCACCGCCCATTTCGGCCACGGCCATCCCGCTCGGCGCGTACTCGAAGGCCTGCCGGAAGCTCTCCTCGCTGGCCCGCAGCGCCTGCTGCTCGCGCTCCAGCCGGACCAGCGCGCGCTGCATGTTCGCCCGCAGCCGGGCGTTGCTGATCGCGATGGCGGACTGGAAGGCGTACATCTGCAGGGCTTCCTGGCCCCAGGGGCCGGGCCGCCGGCCGTTGCGCGGCCGGTCGACGGAGATCACTCCGAGCAGTTCGCCGCCGCCGTTGGCCGCGGTGTACATGGGCGCGAAGAGGCGGTCCATGGGGTGCCACTCGTCGGGGAAGCGGGGCGTGGGCCCGGCCGTGTGCCACTGCGGCACGTCGTCGTCGTCGAGCACCCAGCCCTCGGTGTGCGGGATGAAGATCAGGTCGCCCCAGCGTTCGCCCATGGACAGCCGGCGGTCCCATGAGGTGCGCGAGCCGGCCCGGCCGGCCATCAGGGCCTCGGCACCCGCGCTGCCGGCGACCGCGGCGACCACGAGATCGCCGTCGGGGCGGACCAGATTGACCGCGGCCAGCTCGTAGCCGAGCCCGGTGATCGCGCCGTCGGCAACCGTCTGCAGGGTGTCCGCGAGGCTACGCGCGGTGTTCAGCTCGGCGACCACTTGGTGCAGCTGCCGCAGGGTGGCAAGACGGACGTATGGCTCCGACTCGGTCTCCATCGTTCGCTCTCCCTGAGACCTCGACAGCAAACTCCACGATTCTTTGTCGTCCGATTCCTCGCTCACTGAATCACAGTGAGCTGTTCACTCGGTACACAGGGTCAACAATTAGCGCCTGCTGTGACTCAAGTCACAAACCCCGAGAGAAGTTTGGCGATCTCCCATCAAGCCAACCACGGGGGCGCGCCTTCACTCTTTCTACACTTCCTGAACGCAAATTTCCGAGCGTTCCGGACTTCCGTCGTCAGACCTAGGACGCAGGTGGTCCCCGAGCCCGATGCGGGCCGGGGAGCGACGAAGTTAGCGTTTATGGCGTGTTCACGAAAAGCCCTGCCGACGCGGCCGCCCCCGGGACCGCCGCTCCGCCCACCGTCGCCCTCGCCTCCGCGCCGGGCGGCACACCCATCCCGCATTCTGTTGGAGTGAGTGACGACGAGTTCCGTGCCGCCCTGTCCCGCCTCGCCGCCGGCGTGGTGCTGATCACCGCCCACGATCCGGAGGACGGACCGCAGGGCGAGGACGTCGGGATGACCGCCACGGCGTTCCTCTCGGTGTCCCTCGACCCGCCGCTCGTGATGGTGAGCGTTCGCAACGACTCGCGGATGGACGACCTGCTGGAGCTGCAGCCGCTCTGGGCCGTGTCGGTGCTCTCGGGGCACCAGCGTCAGATTGCGGGACGATTCGCGATGAAGGGACGCATCAGCGACCGGCTTCTCTTCGCGGACATTCCGTTCGTACGGGGCGAAGCGTCCGGTGCCCCGCTCATCGGCGGGGCGCTCGCGACCCTGGAGTGCCGCACCGAACAGCGGGTGGTGGCCGGCGACCACACGCTCGTCATCGCCCGCGTCCTGACCTCGTCGGTCCCCGTCGAGGACGACGAGCCGCTGACGTACTTCCGCGGGAAGTACCGGCAGTTGGGCTGAGGGGGCGGAAACCGCGGCCCTGAAGGGCGGGCGGGGCGGGCCGGGGCGGCCTTGAGAGGGCGGGTCAGCCCCAGTCGCGGCCCGAGCGGCCGCGCTTGGTCTCGCCGCGCTGCTTCTTCTCGCGCAGCCGCCGCTCGTTGATGCCCCGCGGGATCCGCGACTTGCGGCGCGGCTTGGGCGGTGGCGCGGTGGCCTCGGCGAGCAGCGAGGCCAGCCGGACGGCGGCGGTCTCGCGGTTGCGCCACTGGGAACGGTGCTCGGAGGCCCGTACGGACAGCACGCCGTCGACCAGCCGGCCCGCCAGCCGCTCCAGGGCGCGCTCCTTCCACACGGGCGGCAGCGCCTGCGTCCCGGCGAGGTCGAAGCGCAGCTCGACCTGGCTGTCGCTGGTGTTGACGTGCTGGCCGCCCGGCCCCGAGGAGCGCGAGAAACGCCAGACCAGCTCGGCCTCGGGAAGGACGACCGAACCGCGGATGACATGGGGTCCGGACATGCGTCCTATGATCTCGCGCGCCACGGGACCCGTCACCCGCTTTTCCTGGTCCATCGCGGCACATCCGCCATCAGGATTCGGCAAAGAAAGTAAAGAGTCCTGGAACCTCCCGGTGCCCTGATGGCGTTGTGGTGGGTGACGGTAGCTTCGTCCGCAGTACGGAGCCCGACGCTTCGACGAGTCGACAAGGAAAGGGACATCCCATGGCTGTAAGCCTGTCCAAGGGCGGCAACGTCTCCCTCACCAAGGAGGCCCCGGGCCTGACCGCCGTCACGGTCGGCCTCGGCTGGGACGTCCGGACCACCACCGGCACGGACTTCGACCTCGACGCGAGCGCCATCGCGGTCAACGGCAACGGCAAGGTCTACTCCGACCAGCACTTCGTCTTCTTCAACAACAAGGCGACGCCGGACCAGTCGATCGTGCACACCGGCGACAACGTCACCGGCCAGGGCGAGGGCGACGACGAGCAGATCAACGTCAACCTGGCGGCGCTGCCGGCCGACATCGACAAGATCGTCTTCCCGGTCTCGATCTACGACGCCGAGAACCGCAGCCAGAACTTCGGCCAGGTGCGCAACGCCTTCATCCGCATCGTCAACCAGGCCGGCGGCGCCGAGATCGCCCGCTACGACCTCAGCGAGGACGCGGCGACCGAGACGGCCATGGTCTTCGGCGAGCTGTACCGCAACGGCGCGGAGTGGAAGTTCCGCGCGGTGGGCCAGGGTTACGCGTCCGGCCTCGTCGGCATCGCCCAGGACTTCGGCGTCAACGTCTGAGCCACACCGCCCCGCCCGGCAGGACCGGGCAGGCGCGAACGAGGGCCGGTTCCCCATGGGGGGCCGGCCCTCGGCGTGTTCGGGGGCGGCGGCAGAGGAGTGGGGTGGGGGCGCGGCGCGGGTGGGCGACTTGGGGCGTGCGGTCGCAGCCCGGGGGTGCGGTGGGGTGGGGGCTGAGCGGCGTGGGGCAGGCGCTCGGGGCGCGACGGGCGGGGGACGGCGCGGCTCGGGGCCGGGGGGACGGCGCGGCTCGGGGCCGGGGGGACGGGGCGGCTCGGGGCGGGTGACGGCGGCCTCGGGCTTCCCGGGGCGCGGCGGGGCGGGCCCGCGCGGCCTGGGTCAGGCGAGCGTGGCCTCAGATGCCTCGGGGCCGCCGGGAGCCGGCGGGATCGGCGAGACCAGCGGGACCGACGGGGCCGGCAGGACCGGCAGGACCGGCGGGACCGGCGGTGCCAGTACGGCCGGCCCCGCTCAGGCGACCGCGTCCTCCGGTGCCTCGGGGGGCGTGGCGTGCACCGCCACCTCGTCCAGCGAGAGCCCCAGCGCGACGGCCAGCGCGGCGACCGTGAAGAACGCCGGGGTCGGCGCCCGGCCGGTCTCGATCTTCCGCAGCGTCTCGGCGGAGAGCCCCGCCGCCGCGGCGACCTCGACCATGCTCCGCTCGCCGCGCGCCCTGCGCAGCAGCACGCCGAGCCGCTCGCCGCGTTCGCGTTCCCAAGGGGTCAGTGGAGTGCGCACCATGCCCGTGATACTAATACCGGTAAAGAAATACCGGTAAAGAAATACCGTTCGCTGCTGCCGCCGTGCGGTGCGGCCGACGGTGAGAGGAAGGTCGGACCCATGGTGGAGCTCAAGACGGACGCGGCACTGGACGCGATGCGGGTGGCGGGCCGGGTCGTCGCCGACGCCCTGGCGGCGGCGCGGGCGGCGGCCGCCCCGGGCGTGCGACTGCTGGAACTGGACGAGGTCGCCCGTGCGGTCCTGCGCGAGGCCGGCGCCGAGTCGCCGTTCCTCGGCTACCGCCCGTCCTTCGCCCCCACCCCTTTCCCCGCCGTCCTCTGCGTCTCCGTCAACGACGCGATCGTGCACGGCATCCCGGACACCTCCCGGCTGCGCGACGGCGACCTGGTGAGCATCGACTGCGGCGCCCTCGTGGACGGCTGGGCCGGGGACGCCGCCCTCAGCTTCACGGTCGGCACCGCCCGCGCCGAGGACCAGCGGCTGATGGACACCACCCGGCAGGCGCTGGAGGCGGGCATCGCGGCGGCCGTGGTCGGCGCGCGGATCGGCGACATCTCCCATGCGATCGGCAGCATCGGACGCGCGGCCGGCTACGGCATCCCCCGCGACTTCGGCGGTCACGGCATCGGCCGCCAGATGCACGAGGACCCGTCGGTCCCCAACGACGGCCGCCCCCACCGCGGCTTCGTCCTGCGCCACGGCCTGGTCCTCGCCATCGAGCCGATGTTCCTGGCCGGCGGCAACGACGCCTACGGCGAGGACGGCGACGGCTGGACCCTGCGCACCACGGACGCCTCCCGCGCCGCCCACTTCGAACACACCGTGGCAGTGACCAACGAGGGCCCGCGCGTACTGACGACGGCCTGACGGGAACGCCGGGGCGGCCGCCGAGAGGCGGCGGGGCGGGAGCGGCGGGGCCCGCCGAGACGCGAGGTCGCGAGCGCCGGGGCGGGCGGGGCGGGGCAGCGGCGGAGAGCGGGCACGGCGGCGAACGGATGCAGTGGCGGCGCCGGGGCGGATACGGCGTCCGCCGAGCGGCCCCGGGGGCGGCCGGGCAGAGGCAGGCGTCCGGTGTCGGGCGTCCGGCTTCGGGCGTCGGGCAGGCGGGCGCGGCGGCCGATACGGGTTGCGGGCGGGCAGGCGGACGCGGCGGGCGGCGGACGCAGGTCTCAGGTGGGCGTCGGGGTGCCGGAGCGGCGTGACACCATCGGGACGTGATCGACCTCGGCTACTCCCTCTCCCGCCGCTTTCCGGATCCGCCGCAGACGGACTACCGGACCGCGGACGTGCGCGCGCTGCGCCACGACCTCTTCTGCGGCGACGTCTACCTCGCCGACACGAAGACGGACCGCGAGCTGTCCACGGCCTGGGGCTGGGTGCCGGTCCTCGACTTCGCCTGGGCGCTGTGCGACATCGTCGAGCAGCTCGACACCGACCCCCGTGGCAACCGCTCCGCCCGCCCGGTCCACGCCGAGCTGGACTTCACCGAATCCGCGGACCGGATCTTCTTCGAGCGCCGCTTCGGGTGGGTGGACGTGGACGCCGACTGGATGCCGGCCGACGAGGCGCCACTGACCTTCAACCACTCCGCGCTGCGCCGCGAGGCCCGCGACTTCCTGCACGACCTGATCGCCGACCTCACCGACATGCACGACGGCATCGGCGACAACCCCGCCATCTGGGACCTCCAGGCCCGCTTCCCCCGGGTCTGAGTGCCCGCGGGCGGCGCCTCATTCCACCCGGACCCCTATCTGTGCCGCGAACGCCGGGGCCAGATCGAGCAGTTGGGACGTGCTGATCACCGCGCCCGACAGCCGGTCGATCCCCCGGGCGATATCCACCGCGGCCGCCCCCCGCAGGTCGACGTCCTTCATCCGCACCTCGGAGAGGTCCACCCGCGCCAGGGTGCAGTCGTCGAAGGTCACCCGCTCCAGCTCCGCGCCCGCGAAGTCCGCCTCGACCAGCACGCACCCCTCGAAGGCGACGTCCCGCAGCTTCGCCTTCCGCAGGTTCGGGAAGTCGATCTTCCCGCCGCGCACCACGACGCGCTCCAGTACCGCACCGTGCAGCTGGGTCCCGCCGAGCCGGGCGTCCGAGAGCTCCACGTCGCGCAGTGACGCCTGGGAGAGATCCGTGCCGACCCCGCGCACTCCGCTCAGCACGCTGTCGATGATCCGCGCCCGGCTGAGCACCGTCTCGTCGAGCGTGCAGCGCCGTACCGCGCAGTCCATGAAGCGGGCGCCGCGCGCCGACTGCCCGGCCCAGTCGGCGTCCGCGAACTCCAGCCCGTCGTAGTCCCCCTCGGTCTCCAGCTCGCCGCCGTCCCAGGGCGCCAGCTCCGGCAGGCACACCTCCGGCCGCCGCACCGCCCGCACCGTCCCCTTGCCGCGCTCCGCCACGCGGTCACCGCCTTCCCTGCCGTCCCGGCTGTCCCTGCCGTCCACGCTGTCCGTGCTGCCCGGTTGCCCGGCCGTCCGGCTGTCTGCCGTCCGTGCCGGTCAGCCGTGCCCGTCCACGCCTGCACAACCCATCGTGGACCACACCACTGACAGTGCGGCCTGACCTGCGGAAACACCGGGTTTCGGGGTGGTGGACCGGATGCCGCGGACCCCGTCTGCCGCAGCGGCGGCCACGGCCGGGGCGGGGCCTGGCAGAGCCCGGACCTGGCCGGGTCGGGCGGGGGCCTGGCCGGGTCGGGCGGGGCCTGGCCGGGTCGGGGGCGGGAAGCGACCGGCCCAGAACGCGACAGGCCGCCAGGCCCCCCGAACACCCCCGGCGAGCCCCCTACCGCACCACCGCCATTTCCCGCGCCGTCTCGTTCAGCCGACGTCCGCCCGATTCCGTGCAGGTCACGATGTCCTCGATGCGGACCCCGAACCGCCCCGGCAGATAGATTCCCGGCTCGATGGAGAAGCACATCCCCGGTACCAGCGGCAGGTGTTCGCCCTCCACCAGGTAGGGCGGTTCGTGCGTGGTGACCCCGATGCCGTGCCCGGTGCGGTGGATGAAGTACTCGCCGTACCCGGCCGCCTTGATGATCTTCCTGGCCACCCGGTCGACGTCCTGGCACGCGACGCCCGGCCGTACCGCCTCGAACGCCGCCTGCTGCGCCTCCCGCACGATGTCGTGCACCTTGCGCTCCTCGGCGCCCGGCTGCCCGACGTGCACGGTCCGCGAGGTGTCCGACCCGTACCCGTCCTTGAGGCCGCCGAAGTCGAGCACGACCATGTCGCCGTCCTCGATGACCCGCTCCCCGGCCTCGTGGTGCGGGTTCGCGCCGTTGGGGCCCGACCCGACGACCGTGAAGTCCACCTGGCTGTGCCCGTGCTCGATCAGCAGCCGCGCCAGGTCCGCCGCCACGTCGGACTCCCGCCGGCCGGCGAAGCGCACGCCCAGGATCTGCTCGTACGTGGCATCGGCTGCGGCGCCGGCCGCGGCCAGCCGCGCCACCTCATGGGCGTCCTTGACGGCGCGCAGCATCGGCAGCGTCTCCGACAGCGCGGTGTAGGCGGTCCCCGGCAGCGACCGCTGCAGCCCCAGCAGGTGCAGCGCCCATGTCCCGTCGGACACCCCGTAACGCCCTTGCGGGTCCACCCACTTGGCGACCTCCGCATACGGCTCCGAGCCGTCCGTCCAGCCCGCCACCTCCATCACGGGGGCCCCGGGCGAGCACTCCGCGTCCGGGTACTCCAATACGGGCACCAGCAGCCGCGAGCGCCGCCCCGGCTCGATCACCAGGGCGGTCAGCCGCTCGGTGTCCGCGGGCGGCCGGTAGCCGCACAGCCACACCAGATCCGGCCCCGGCGTCACGATCAGCCCGGCCAGCCCGGCATCGGCGGCGGCCCGGCCCGCCCGTTCCATCCGGCGCTCGTAGTCCTCATGCGTCATCGAAGTCACCATGCCGGTGAACTTACGCCCGTGCGTCCCTTCCGTCCCGTCAAAATCCCTCTCCCGTAGGCCCCTTCACCCCTCCAGTGCACCCCGCCCGCCACCTTTGCGGTGGGCTCCCGCCACCCTTTCGGCGGGCTCGCCCGGGACCTCGCCAGGGCCTCCCAGGCCCGTTCCAGGCCCCCCAGGGCCGCCGCAGCCCCCTTCAGGGCCTGCCCAAGGCCTGCCCAAGGCCTGCCCAAGGCCTGCCCAAGGCCTGCCCGCGGCCTCTTCCACGCCCCTCAGGTCCCGTCCCCCAGCACCTCGATGGCCAGCGCCGGGCAGCGCGCCGCGGCGTCCTCCACCGGGGAGTGCAGCGCGTCCGGCGGGCTCGCGTCGAGGAGCACGACGATGCCGTCGGCCTCCCGCTGGTCGAAGACCTCCGCGGCGGCCAGCACACACTGGCCGGCACCGACACACTTCTCCTCGTCGACGATGACCTTCATGGGGATGCCCCTTCTCGTGTGGATGTTCTTCTGCGGACGCTCTCGCGCCGATGCGGCGGCTGATGCCGGGCCAGCCGCCGCCTACCAGGTCACGGGCAGTTCGTGGACGCCGTAGATGAGCATGTCGTCGCGCATCGGCACCTTCTCCGCCGGGACGGCCAGCCGCAGGCCGGGGAACCGGTCGAGGAGGGCGGACAGGGCGGCCTTCATCTCCACCCGGGCCAGTTGCTGGCCGATGCACTGGTGGATGCCGTGCCCGAAGGCCAGGTGCGGGCTGTACGGCCGCCGCACGTCCAGCCGGTCGGGGTCGCCGGAGAACCGCGCGGCGTCACGGTTCCCCGAGGTCACCGAGGCGAGCACCGTGCTGCCGGCCCCGATCCGGTGGCCGCCCAGCTCCACGTCCTCCAGCGCCACCCGCCGCAGGCCGAACTGAATGATCGTCAAGTATCGGAGGAGCTCCTCGACGGCGTTGTCCATCAGCGAGGGGTCCGCGCGCAGCGCCGCCAACTGGCCGGGGTTGCCGAGCAGGCACATGGTGCCCAACGCGATCATGTTCGCCGTCGTCTCGTGCCCCGCGAGCAGCAACAGTGCCCCGACTCCCGCCACTTCCTCGTCCGTGAGCCTGCCGTCCTGCATCAGACCGCTGAGGATGTCGTCGGTGGGGGCGGCGCGCTTGGCGAGGGCCAGTTCGTGGATGTACCGGTGCATCGCCAGGTGGGCCCGCTGCGCCTCTTCCTGGGTCGCGTCGAGCCGGAGCATGGCGCTGGAGTCCCTCTGGAAGTCCGCACGGTCGGCGTACGGCACCCCGAGCAGCTCGCAGATCACCAGCGAGGGGACGGGCAGGGCGAAGTCCTGGACGAGGTCGGCCGGCTCCCCGGCGGACGCCATCGCGTCCAGTTGCTCGGCGACGATCCGCTCCACGGCCGGGGTCAGCTGCCGCATCCGGCGCACCGTGAACTGGCCGGTGAGCAGCCGGCGGATCCGGGTGTGCTCCGGCGGGTCCATCATGAGGAACATCCCCGGCGGAGGCGGCGGCAGCGGCGTGTCGGCGGGCGCGGGGGAACCGAGCCGCGCCGGCCGGCGGTTCGCGCCGAACCGCGGGTCGGCCAGTACCGCGCGTACGTCCTCGTGCCGGGTGACCAGCCAGCCGTTCGTACCGTCCGGGAAGGTCACCGGGGCGATCGGGTCCTGTTCGCGCAGCGTCCGGTACTCCTCCGGCGGGTCGAACGGGCAGGTCCGGGCGGTGGGCTGGGGCCTGGGCGCGGGCCGGGGGGCCTCGGTGGCGGGCCGGTTGTCGAGGGCGGGCCCGGCCCCGGTGGCGGGACAGGCGCCCGTAGTGGAATGGGGGCCGGTGCCGGCTCCGGCCTGGGTGTCGGTTGCGGTCCGGTCGCCGGTTCCGGTCCGGTCGCCGGTTCCGGTCCGGTCGCCGGTTGCGGGCTGGGTGTCGTTCATCGAACGGTCCTTTCCGTGACGGTCGTTTCCATGGGGCGGGGGGACGGATCGGCGCTCGTCCCGGCTCGCGCGGGGCGGGCGGCGGGGCAGCGGTGCGTACCGAGGGCGCGCCGGTGGACGCGCCAGCCCAGCAGTGCGCCGAGCCCGAAGACGAGCGGGCCGAAGACATCGACCGAACCGAGGGCGACGGCCTGGCCGGACAGGTACAGCGGGATCTGGACGGACAGCATCAGGACGTTTCCCGCGAGGAGCACCAGGCTGCCCCTGGCGAAGGCCCTGCGGCGCACCGCGCAGCGGCGCCATGCGGTCCCCTCGCCCGTGAACAGCCCCGCCATCACCCCCAGTGGCGGCCACCCGAGGAGGATCAGCACGGGCGCCGCCACGGCCGCCGCACAGTGCAGCAGCAGGTGCGGGAGGAAGAAGGTGGTCGCCTGTCCGGTGCGGGCGGCCAGCGCGCCCTGGACGCAGACGAAGCCGAGGACTCCCAGCGCGCGCCGCACCGACTCCCTGCGCGCCACCCGGTGGACGAAGACCCCGGCCCCGGCGGCGAGGGCGAGCGTCAGCGCGACGGCGAGCCGGTGCGTGAGCGCGAAGGTCAGGGTGAATCCGAAGACGGGCGCGAGGTCGATCACGGTGCCGCGCAGCCGGCTGCGCACGGCGGCCGGGACGGGATCCGCGTCGGCGGTATCCGCATCCCCGGCCTCCGCATCCCCGGCCTCCGCGTCACGGGCTTCGCGAGCGCCGGATTCCGCATCACGGGCCGCCGGTTCGCCGGCCTCCGCATCGACGACGCCCGGGGCGCCGGCTTCCACCTCTCCGGCCTCCGCAACGCCGGCTTCATGAACTGCGGCAGGATCCACGGGCTCTCCAGGCTTCTTCTCGACGGTCGGTGCTCGGTCCGGTGTCGTGGCTCAAGAGAAACCGGCCCCCCTGACCCGTCCCGGTCGGGAACCTGACCGTTGCCTGACGGCCGTTGCGGGCCCGGGACCGTCCGCCACCCCGGGGAACCGGTGTCCGAGGCCGCTCGTTGTGGTCGCAGACTCCATGACCCGATTGGTGCCTGCCATGTCCTCCGCCTCGCCGACGAGCGGCGCGCCGTTGCCCCGGGGAACCGGGCAACGGCTGCTCGTCGTGGACGACGACCCGCGGACCGCGGAACTGCTGGAGGCCACCCTGAGCCTCGCGGGCTACGCCGTGACGACGGCGGGCGGCGGCGCCGAGGCCCTGCGCGCGTACGAGACGAACCCCCCGGACCTGCTGGTGCTGGACGTCATGCTGCCCGACACGGACGGCTTCACGGTCTGCCGCCGGCTGGTCGGCCAGGGGGCGCGGCTGCCGGTGCTGTTCCTGACCGCGCGGGACTCCGTCGAGGACCGGGTGACGGGCTTCGCCATGGGCGCGGACGACTACCTCACCAAGCCGTTCAGCCTCCCCGAACTCCTCGCCAGGGTGCACGCCTTGCTGCGGCGGGCCGGCCGGTCCGCCGAGGAGGACCCGGTGCTGCGCTTCGCCGACCTGACCGTCGACGAGCGCAGCAGGCGGGTGCGGCGCGGGGACCGGCTGATCGCGCTGTCGCCGACCGAGTACGCGCTCCTGCGCTACCTGCTGGTCAACGCCGACCAGGTGATGTCGAAGGAACAGATCATGGACCACGTGTGGCAGCACCGCTTCGGTGCGGGCGTGGTCGAGAAGCTGGTGTCCCGGCTGCGGGCCAAGGTGGACGTCCACTCCCCCGCCCTGATCCACACGATGCGCGGTTTTGGCTACAGCCTGCGGCTCCCCGGAGGCGGCTGAGATGGCCGGCGCCCGGCGCGGCTCCCTGCGGGCCCGGCTGACGGCCGGGGTCGTCCTGCTCGCGGCCGGGGGCATGGTGGCCGTCAACGCGGTGTCGCTGATCGGGCTGCGCCTCAACCTCGTCGACGCCGCCGACGCCACGCTCGCCAAGGCCCGCACCACCGTGCAGCACCGGGTGCGCGGCCGCACCGCCCCGGTCGACGCGGCCCGCCTCGACTCCCTGGTTCCCGACGGCTTCTACGTCGCGCTGGTCGACGACCGCGGCCGGGTGGTCGCCCAGACCCCGGCGCGGGACCTCAGCGGCCGGCGCCGCGCCCGCCCCGACCTGCCGGCACCGGTCCCCGACGGGTTCGCCGGCCGGCCCCGCACCCTGCCGGCGCGGGGCGCGCCCGTCCCGCGCTACCGCACCCGCGGCTTCCGCCTCGCCCGGCCCGCCACGGTCCGGTCGGCGCCGGGCGCACCGCCCCGGCGCTTCGACCGGGTCGTGGTCGCCAAGAGCCTCCAGCCGGCGGACGACGTCGTGTACTGGCTGATCGGCGCCGATACCGCCGCCACCCTGGCCGCGCTCGGCGGCATCGTGCTGCTCAGCCGCGGCGTACTCGGCGTGGGTCTGCGGCCGTTGCGCGACATGGCCGCCACCGCGACGGCCGTGGCCGACGGCGACATCGACCAGCGCATCGAGGCCGCCGGCCACCACTCCGAAGTGGGCGAGGTCGCCACCGCCCTGAACCGGGCGTTCGACGAACGGCAGCGGTCCGAGGAACAACTACGGCAGTTCGTGGCCAACGCCTCGCACGAGCTGCGCACCCCGCTGACCACGATCCGCGGCTGGGCCCAACTCCATCTGCACGGCCTGGCCCAGGACCCCGCGCTCGTGGAACGGGCGATGCTGCGCATCGAGGGCGAGGCGGCCCGTATGCACGCCACGGTCGAGGAGTTGCTGCTGCTCGCCCGGCTCGACCAGGGCCGCCCGCTCGCCGACGCCCCGGTGAACCTCGGCGCGCTCGCCGACGACGCCGCCGGCGACGCCCGGGTCCGCGACCCCGGCAAGCCGGTCACCGTCGAGGTGCGGGGCGAGGTCTTCGCCTCCGGCGACGAGGACCGGCTCCGGCAGGTGGTGCAGAACCTCCTGGGCAACGCCCTGCGCCACACCCCACCGGGTACACCGATCTCCGTGGCGGCGCGCGCCCTGCCCGGCGGCACGGCGGAGCTGACGGTCTCCGACGAGGGCCCCGGCATGTCCCCCCGGACCGCGGCCCGCATCTTCGAACGCTTCTACCGCGGCGAGGAGTCCCGCACCCCGGCCACCGGCAGCACCGGCCTCGGCCTGAGCATCGTCAAGTCGATCACCGAGGCCCACGGCGGCACGGTCACCGTCCGCACCGCACCGGGCGAGGGCAGCACCTTCACCGTCAGGCTGCCCGCCGCGCGCTGAACGGGTGCGGCACACCGGCCCCGGCCGGCGGCCCGAAGAGCGGGGCGGCCCGGCCGGGCCGCCCCGCGCCCGTGTCCGCTTGCGCACCGAGGAACGCGACCGTGCGTCAGCCGTGCTCCTCGCCCTGATCGACGTAGCGCTGAAGCACATCGCAGGTGTGCTGGAACTCCTCCATCAGCCGGGTGGACTCGACGACCAGCACCCCGTACGGGAGCGCCGGGTCGGCGAGGGGCAGTTCGGCCCGCTCGGACTCCTCGGTCACCTGGCGGCACCGTCCCTGCGCGGTGTCCGCCAACCCGCACAGCTGCCGCGCCTGGTCGTGCAGGCGGTCCTCGTCGAGCGTGCCGAGGACCTGCGTGATGTCGCCGACGGCTTCCAGGAAGTCGGCGTAGCGCCCGATGAAGGACCGGTGGGCGGAGCTCTCCTCCCCCTCCCGCCACTTGTCCAGGCTCCGCGTGAGCGACGCCACCTGGTACGACGCCCGCTCCAGCGCCTCCAGCACCGCGCCGTACCCCTCGAAGGAGGTGCGACGGTCCTGGTACCGGCGCAAGAGCCGGCGCGGGTTGTAGTAGAGGCTCTCCCGTGCGGTGCGCAGACCGGACCTGGCCTGCGAGATCAGTTCCTCGGTCTGGCCGGCCCGGGTCCGCCAGTGCCGGCTGCGCTCCTCGTCGAGTGCGCCCTCCCGCAGCGCCGGATGCATGTCGCCGACCAGGTCGCACAGTTCATGGGCGAGCGTGCGGATGCCGTGCTCGGCACTGCGGTAGCGCATCGGCGGCACCACCGCGACATTCACGATCACGCCCACGCCGCAGCCGATCAGGACCAGCAGGATGATCTGCCCGAGCTGGGTGACCTTGTCGAGGCCCGAGGTGGCCGAGATGTACGTCGAGAAGGCGAAGAACGCCGCCGTGACGACCTGGGAGCCCTGGGAACCGAGCGCCGGCCACCGCCCGATGATCAGCGCGACCAGGGCCACCAGCACGAACGTCAACAGGTCCGGGCCGACCAGGAACCCCAGAGCGGCCTGCACCGCGACCCCGGTCACCACGGCGCCCACATAGCGCAGCGACTGCAGCAGCGACTGGTAGACGGTCACCTGCATGATCAGTACGGCGGAGAACGGTGCGAACGCCGGCGACTGGGCCTGCAGCAGGTCGTACGAGATCACCCAGGCCACCGTGGCGGCCAGGGTGCTCTTGCCGATCAGGAGCAGGGTGTCGCGCTCATGGCCCGACGTCCCCCACGCCCGCTGCCACCACTGGCGCACCCGTTGAAGCCGCCCCTGCTCCGCGGGCTGCTGCCGTCGCTCGTCATCCTCGGCCATCCACATGCTCCCTTCCGTCCCGGCCACGGCGTTCCATCGGCCGGGGCCGTCCAGGCCCGGTACCCGCCGATCCCCCCGGCATCCGCGCCACGGCCGGGTGTGTTCCGGCTGACACGGCGCGCGGGCGCCGGAGCGGGGGCCGGGGCCCGGGGCGACCGCGCCGCCGCCGAGGCGCGGAAGCGGCCGAGCGCCCTCCTTGTGGAACATGCCTGCCCTGTACAGTCGGCACGCCACGCCGCCCGGCCTGCCGGTTTCGCGGCATATATCACCCTCACGCGAAACGGTGACCGCCATGACCAGCACCCAGGACCGGACGCCACAAGGCGCCGGAGCCGAAGCGTCCGCCCCCTCGGCGGACGCCCGTATCCAGCGCCTGCGCCGCCGTCTGGAGCGGCTGATAGGCATCGCCGCGACCGAGGGCAACGCCCTGGTGCCGCTGCGGAACGGTGACGAGATCTTCCCGGCGATGCTGGAGGCCATCGGTGCCGCCCGGCACACCGTGGACCTGATGACCTTCGTGTACTGGCGCGGTGACATAGCCCGGCAGTTCGCCGAGGCCCTGTCCGAGCGGGCCCGTGCGGGGGTGCGGGTGCGCCTCCTCCTGGACGGCTTCGGCAGCCGGCTGATCGAGAAGGACCAGCTGGAGACGATGGAGCGGTCCGGTGTCCAGGTGACCTGGTTCCGCAGACCGCTCTCCCTCTCCCCGTTCAAGCAGAACCACCGCTGCCACCGCAAGGTGCTCGTCGTCGACGAGCAGACGGCGTTCACCGGCGGCGTGGGCATCGCCCAGGAATGGTGCGGCGACGCCCGCAACCCGAACGAATGGCGCGACACCCACGTCCAGGTCCGCGGCCCGGCGGTGGACGGCATCGCCGCGGCGTTCGCCCAGAACTGGGCGGAGTGCCACGAAGAGCTCTTCGACGCCCGGGACCGGTTCGTGGCGCACCGCCCGCAGGGCGACGCGATCGTGCAGGTGGTCCGCGGGTCGGCCAGTTTCGGGTGGCAGGACATGCAGACCCTGATCCGGGTCGTGCTGGAGTCCGCCGAGGAGCGGGTCCGCCTCGCCACCGCCTACTTCGCCCCCGACGCGTACTTCATCGAGCTGCTGTGCGCGGCCGCCCGGCGCGGGGTGCGGGTCGAGATCCTGCTGCCGGGGCCGTACACCGACAAGCGCGTCTGCCAGCTGGCCGGCCAGCAGCACTACGAGGCGCTGACGGCCTGCGGCGTCCGGATCTTCGAGTACCAGCCGACGATGATGCACGCCAAGGTCATCACCGCCGACGGGGTCGCCTCCCTGATCGGCTCCACCAACCTCAACCGGCGCTCCCTCGACCACGACGAAGAGGTCATGCTCGCCGTCCTGGACGAGGGCTTCACCGCCACGCTCGACCGCCACTTCGAGGAGGACCTCAGAGCCTGCGAGCGGATCGAGGCGGGCCGGTGGAAGAGCCGCGCGGTGCTGCAGCGGATCCGCGAGGCGGCCGTGGTGCCGATCCGGCGCTTCCTGTAAGGCCGGCGCCGTACGGCGGGGCGCCCAAAAGCGGCGACGGGCAACGGCGGCCGGGCCCGGCCGCCGGGCGACCCGGCCGCGCCGCGGCTACTCCCACGGTGCCGGCCCGGTGCCGGCTGCCCAGTCGCCGAGGTCCCGCTGGTCGAAGCAGAGGATGCCGCACGCTCCGGCGTACTCCACCGCCGGTTCGGTGAACTCACCGGTGGTGACGACGGCCGCGACCTCCGCTCCGTGCACGGCGAAACAGGTGCCGCCGAAGCGCTGCAGATCCTGCGAGCCGACCTTGTTGGTCTCCCCGTAGCGCTTGCACTGCAGCACGACATGGCGGCCGTCGGGCGCCACCGCCACCACGTCCGCGCCGAGGTCGTTCGCCCCGCCGACCACCTGGACGTCCCGACAGCCGTCGCGCTCGCACAGCCGGGCCACCGCCACCTCGAACTCATCGGCATCCATCCGCGCGAAGTCCTCGGCCCCCAGGGCCGGCTCGGGAGGGCACGCCACGGCACCGGCGCCGCAGTCCACGGGAACCGCACCGCCCACCGCCCCGCGGTCGTCGCTCCGTCGCCGGCCCCAGCGGACGAACGCCATCGTCGTCCCCAGCACCACGACGCCCACGATGAGGGCGGAGCCCGGGTGGGCGCTCGCCCCCTCGATGGCTTTCTTCAGGGTCATGCCCACTCCGGTGACACCGATGACGACCATCCCGAACGAGACCGTCAACTGCCGCAGACTGAAGGCCTGCCGCCGGCGGACCGGGGCACCTGAGGGGCGTATGGGGGTCACCATGGGCTGCCGACTCTCCAGAGGTAGACGAAGATCGTTTGAACCGTGTGCCCACAACTCGCCGACTCATCGCCCCGGCAACTCCCCTGCTGCACGGCGTCCGCCTGGCGACTGCTACACGGCGTCCGCCTGGCGACGCTCCTCGACCACGCCGTCCAACTCCTCCCGGGCGCGACGGGCCCGCACCCGGTCCGCCACCGAGGCGTCCGTGACATCGAGGAACAACTGCCCCAACTCCGGCCACTGCGACCGCAGGTCCCGCTTCGTCCGCACCAACGCCTCCTCGACCTCCTCGCTGTCGAGCCCCGCCACCAGGTCGACGCGCGCCGCCAGCATCACGGAGTCCGGCCCCAGCCGCATCGTCAGCGCCGCCGTGACGGCATCGACCTCCGGCCGGGCGTCCAGGAAGTCCCGGATCCGCTGCTGCATCTCCGGCGCCACGGCCTCCCCGATCAACTGCGCACGCGCACTCTTGCCGAGGACGTACGCCACATAGACCAGGAGGGCACCGATCAACAGCGAGGCCCACGCCTCGTAGACACCGTTCCCCGTGGCCATGTGAAGCGCCATACCGAGGATCGCGAGCAGCACCCCCACGCACGCCGTACTGTCCTCGGCCAGCACCGTGCGCAGCGTCGGATCGTCGTTCCTCCTGATCTCGCTCAGCGTGCTGCGCCCCCGGGCCTTCGCCTGCCCACGCACCTGCGACAGCGCCCGCAACAACGACGTCCCCTCCGCCAGCAACGCGACGACGAGAACAGCCAGGCCGACGGCGTATCCCCCCGCCGACTCCGACTCCTCCGACCGAAACGCCTCGATCCCCTGCACAAACGAGAAACAGCCGCCCGTCACGAAAATGCCCACAGCCGCCAGCAGCGACCAGAAAAACCGCTCCTTGCCGTACCCGAACGGATGGAGCGGATCCGCCGGCCGCTCACTCCGCCTGAGGGAGGCCAGCAAAAACACCTCATTGAGACTGTCCGCCACCGAATGCGCCGCCTCGGACAACAACGCAGGCGACCCGGCAATCCCCCCGCCCACCGCCTTGGCCACCGCAATCCCCAGATTCGCCCCCAACGCCACCCACACGGTCTTCCGGGTCTCACCGTCCTGCTCCTGAGATCCCTGCCGACCGGGCTGCGCCCCGTCGGAATCCCGGCCGCCGGATTCACGGTCACCGGACTCACGGTTACCGGCGCCCCGCTTGCCGGCCTCCTGCGCACCGGAGTCCCGCTCGCCGGAGACCTGCCCACCGGCCTTCTCCGGCCGGTCGGACTCCTGGCGTCCCGACCCGAGACCGACCGCATTCCCCGCCTGATCCCCACTCATCCCAGACCCACTCCGTTCCCACCGGGGCGCCCTGCGCATGCCCGGACGACACCGCGACGGAACCGCACCCGCCGTCCCCACGCCGGGTTCCCCACTTCGGGTCCCCCACGCCCCGGCGGGCGAGGAGGGCCAGGTGCGGCGCGGAATCCGCGCCACGACATCCGGCCCATAGCGCCCTTGAGGAGCCCTTCGCCAGGTGAAAACCTCAGACGCCTGCTTGGTGATCAACGGGGGAGTGTTTTCCCGTGGGTGTGGTGCTGCCTGGGTGGGCGGATGAGCCGCTGGACCTGATCGGCGTGTCGTGGCCCAATGCGGACGAGGACGGCCGACGGGCAGTTCGTGCGGCAGTGGCCCCCCGACTTCAACACCGCCGGCGCCGTCAAGCGCGGCGAGGTCGAAATGGGCCCCCTCGCCGTCGCGCTCACGGCAACCCGTGCCGCGGCCAACCTCGGCTCCGCGCCGACGCACCAGTCGTCGAGCTGCACGGCCCCGTCGACACCCCCGACCGACCAACACCACGACGGGTGCGGTTCTTGAGTACGAGGTGATCCTCGACCCCGGCGAGCGGCTCGTCGTCGACACGTTCGACGGCGCCGCCACGCTCCCGGACGGCTCCAGCCTGCTGACCACCGCGAGCGTCGGGTGCCGGCCCGAGCCTGCGTTCACCCTCGCCGCGGGCACCAACTGCCTGACGTACCGGGCTGCCCCGGATGCGCCGGCCGACCCGCGCGCCGCCGTTCTTCGGTGGTGCTCCGCGCACTGGTGACGTTGGTGGAGGGACGAGAGCGCACCTATTGCGCATCGGTCCCGCCTGCTGCCGATCCTCCTTGGCGAACAACGACCGCCAAGGTCGCGCGGGCTTCCCGCCTGCGTGTAGGCCGCTTTGCGAATGTCGCAGTCACTGCGAGGAGAGCCACAGTTCCCGCGTACAGAACACCCCCCGTGATCGCGAAGAGCGCGATGACGGTCGGGGCCACACCTAGCACGCCGGACGAGGCGTACATACCTCCTTGGTCTTGTCGTACGTCTGCATGCGGACAGCCTGGTGATGCATGGCACCCGGAAACAGCCCGTTTCAAGCCGAATTCCCTACCCGACATGGTGTCAGGAGACCAGCGTGACCACATCCGCTTACCGGGTGCTCGTGTGTGATCTCCGGTCCGACGAGCTGCTCGACGTGCTGCTTCCCTGCAAGCGGTCACCGCCGAGGACTACATCGGCAGGGCCGGCAGCTTGCAGGGCACCGTGCCCCTCCCCAACCGGGCCATTGCCGATCGCGTGCGCCCGGTCCTCATCCCGGCCCGTACGGCGCTGCGGGTCGAGCGCGACCGCGAGATCTGGTGGGGCGGGGTGCTGTGGCCGGTCAACCCCCGGAGCGACGAGCGCGGCCGGATCTCCGTCGAGGTCCCGCAGCACCGCATCAAGACCACCCGTGCGGGCCGCACTGAACGTGGCCGTGGCACGCGGGCTGATCGTGTGCAACGCCGCTGCGCACGCCGAGCTCGCAGCCGCCAAGCGCCGCAAGGCACTTGTATGGACCGCCGAGCGCATCGCCGGGTGGCTGCGGACGGGTGAGAAGCCATCGCCCGTCATGGTGTGGACTCCGGAGCAGGCCGGGCAGTTCCTCGACTTCCTCGCCGACACCGAAGAGCGCCGGTACGGCCTCCACCACGTGATCACCCTCCGCGGACCGCGCCGCGGCGAGGCGTGCGGCCTCCGCAAGACAGACCGGAACCGCACACGGAAGACCCCGGCCATCGCCACGCAGCTCGTGCTCGACGGCTGGGAGGTCATCGAGCACGCGCCCAAGACCGACAGCGGGGGGCAAGAGGCGGTCGAGGAGCCGCAGTCGGTACCGGTCGACGTCCCGCAGCCGCAAACCCGCTTCGGCCGTGGCCACCACGGAACGCGATGGCCTCACTTCGGCCTCACGCGAGGGCGCAAACATCATCGCGTTCCCGTCCCGCAGCGTGCACGCACAAAGAAAGCCCAGGTCAGGAGCTAGCTGACCGGGGCTTCTCAGAGCCCCCTGTCGGATTCGAACCGACGACCTTCGCTTTACAAGTTCAATCGAGGGCCCCTCATACCGCCCTCGTCCTCTTACCGGTATGGCGCGCGTGATCGCTCAAGCCCGCCTGCGTCCGCCGTCGTTGATGTCAGCTGGTGATGTCAGGTTGGATGGCCCGATGGAGCGTATCGAGGCCGAACTGTTCACAGATGGTGGCAACGACGCCGTGGTGCGCATGCCCGGCAGACGGGTCCCCGGAGTCTTGGTACAGGGCGACTCTCTGCACATCCTCCGCAGCGACGTGGCCGAGGTGGTGGAGGCGTGCGAGCGTGGCGACCTGGATAGAGCTCGGGAGTCTGCCGGCCTTCTCCTTACGGACCTGGACGCTCTGCTGGCGCGGTACGAGGCTGCGTTGGGCGAGCACGAGATTCCGCGGCCGTACTGAGCTGTCGGGGAATCAGCTTGGGAATCACCGGCCGTTTGACTCACTTATGGGCGCTGACCAGGTGAAACGGCTCGCTGCGGCACTGCTGTGAATCCTCGGATCGAGCCACCATTGACCGTGGTTCTCCGCCGCAACTGGTGCACTTCTGGTCCGCTAGTCGTGCGGCCGTATCGGGCTGCGAGCGTCCGGCCCGGCACCACTAACGACTGGTGGGGATCTCGTAGACGATCTCGCAGAGCGCGGCTGGGACGACGATGTCCGCCGTCTCCACGGGCCGCCCTTGGTCGCTGTAGTACGTCCGCCGGATGTGCGTAACCAAGCCGCCCTTCTGGATGCCGAGGAGCGACGCCTCCTCGGCATTCGCATGCCGCGGCTCCGGCTGCTCCACAGCGTGGCTGACCGTGATGCCGATCTCAGCCATGCGGTTCACCACGCCAACCCCGGCGTGCGGCCCACCCTCCGGGAGGACGACGACGGTGCCGGCAGTGAGGTCGTACGGCTCCCAGCTCGTCGACAGCTGCACCGGCTTGCCGTCGGCGAGAAATTCGTACACGGTGCGGACGCACAGGTCGCCCTCGTCGATACCGAGGCGCGACGCGATCTCAGCCGGTGCCGGCACCTTCGCTTCGGTCCGGCTTTCCCAATCGCCCAGCTTCCCCACGGCCTTCATGTCCGCGCGAAACGGGGAGCCGCTCGGCTGCTCGCGCGCCGAGGAACGGACCACGCGTACGCGCTGGCGAGGGGCGGCGACGTACGTACCGGAGCCAGCGCGACCTTCCAGCGTTCCCTGGGAGATCAGTAGCTCCTGAGCTCGACGAATGACGTTCTCACCGACGCCGCACTCCTCGGCGATCTGGGCGCGTGAAGGGAGCCGGTCTCCCGGCGTCCACTCATGCTCCGCGATCCGCTGCCGGAGCTCATCAGCGATGCGGAGATACGGCGGCTGCTCAGGCATATGGAAAATCTAGTCCACTAGCTCTAATCTAGTTAACTAGCTTCACTCCAAGTGACTGCCAGTGACGGAGGCTGCCCTGTGCCTGCTTCGGAAGCAAGTGCCGAAGACATCGCAGCCCGGTTATCCGCCGCCGGACTCACCCCGCGCGTGGAGCAGCACGCCCAACTCACGTTGATCGAAGCGGAGGTACCGGAATCGCTCTCCGCCGAATCGTGGCGGGAGGTCTTGGAAGCAGTAGCGGAGGCCGATCGATTCGGGCTCCTCGCCAACAGCGTGAACGGCCGCACCTTATGGGCCGCCGTACGCACAGCGGCCCCCGCGACGGGCGATGTCCGGGGGCCTGGCCGTCAGCGATAGGAGCTGAGCAGCGTGTTCAACCGTATCCGCCATGCCGTCGCGCGCACCGGGGAGCAGTGCGCCCTGATGTGCCGGCGCCAGCGCTCCCTGATGCCCGTCGAGCCGGCCGTCGCGCCTCACGATCGCTTTGCACACAACTGGCTCGCGATGGCGGAGGCCCTTTGATGCCTCCTCGTCAGCAGCCACGCGTGATCCATACGAACGCCATTCCCTACCAGTCAAGTTCCTGCCGGATCGGTAGGCACCGTGAGTGCGCGCACTCCTCTCCCGCTGCCGCACCAATCGGCATCCCCGTGGTCTACGAGGCGTGCAGTTGCTCCTGCCACACGGTGGCCGCCAACGGTAGTGACCGGACTGAGGTGCCCCAGTGATGGGCCGGGCACCGGGCGATGCAGTGGCCGTTCCTGGCGAGATCACCTCTGCGAGCGTGCAGCGCGGCGACGTCATCCAGATCGGCGGTCAACTGTGCCGCGTGACCGATCTCCTCCAGCTTTCCGGTGGAGCGAAGCGCCTGCGCTTCGAGTCGGGCGAACTGCTCACCGTGCACTCGCGCACTCGGCTCGTAGCCCTGCGGACGCTGAGGAGGTGGTGATGCAGTCCGTGCCGTCCCGCCGTCACATCATCGCTGACGACATCCGGAACAAGATCTCGAACGGACGGATCAAGGCCGACGAACGTCTCCCCTCCGAGGCACAGCTCGCTTCCCGCTACGCGGTCAGCACGCCGACGCTCAGGAGCGCCCTCGCGGTTCTCCAGAGTGAAGGGCTCGTCGAGAAGATCCACGGCAAGGGCAACTTCGTCCGATACCCCCGCCGCCGGATCACGTACGTCGGCGGTGGTCACGCACTAAGAACGGAGCCCTCGGCCGAGTCGACGTTACGCGTCAGCATCCGCACCACCCGCCTCCAGGCACACGGTCAACTGACCGGCCTGCTGGAGGTGCCGGAAAGCAGCCCACTCACCGAATTCCTCTGTCTCAGCCACGAGGGGAAGTCGCCGCACAGCCTCGCTCGTATCTACGTACCCCGCGACCTGTCGCCGGCCGACGTTCCTGCCGAATCGCACTGCTGCAGAAGCGTTGAGACGAAGCTGGCCGAACTTCGCCCGCCACTGGCCGAGGTCTGGGAACGAGTCAGTGCTCGCCCTCCGACACCAGAGGAAGCGGTGACTCTTCGCATCAGCTCGGTCCTGCCAGTGCTCGCGATCACGCGCGTGGCGGCTGACCGCACGGGACGAGTGGTCGAAGCGGCGCTCCTGGTGCTCCCAAGCGGCCGCGCCGACGCATTCTTCACCACCCACTACGTGACCGACGAGAGGACAAGCGGAGGATGACGACCCACAACGAGCTGCGGCTTCTCCCGTGGTCAGGACCCGAGGGCAACCCCTGCTATCTGAGTACCGAGGGCAGCGGCGGTTACCTGTCGCGCTTGGCTGACAACACCGAAGCGGTGCAGCTGGAGATGGCTGGCGAACTCCTGGAGCACGCGGTCGAAGTACTCGGCGACGGGGAGGCGGGGCTGACCGAGCTCCGGCTCCTGGCGCTGGACATGAGTGGAGCCCTGCGAGACGTGCGTCGGGTAGCGATCAGCCGCGGTCACCGCCTGCCACTCACGGATCCTCTCGCTCGCGAAGGAGGCGACGAGCAGCCTCAGCTGCCGGCGGAGGCCTCCGGCTAACAGCGACACTCTGAGCAGCGGGGGAGCCCGGATTGAGGACTGGGCTCCCGTGCCCGGCCGATCCTCCAGGGCTGCCTTCAGCCAAGCCATACGGGGAGGCGCCTTGTCATGGCCAGGCCACAGCGCCCACACGCAAACTTCATATTGATCAACTTCCGCATCATCAGAGTGTCGAGGGCGCAGCTGCCCTAGACTCCTCCAAAGCTGTTTCCTTACGGCGATGGGGGAGGCTAGAGAAGTCATGGACTCTGAATTGGCATTGATTGCATCTACTGCCAGCACTTCACTTATTCAACTTGCAGTTACCGACTCTTGGAATAGCGCAAAAGTTTCCCTAATCCGCCTCTGGGAGCGCATCTACCCAGACCGAGCTTCAGTTGTGGCGACAGACCTTGAGGACACGCAACGTGAAATTGCAGGATCCTCTGGAGACTCCCGCAGAACGCTCGAAGAGGGTGCGCGAATGGAGTGGCAGGCAAGAATTGGACGCTTGCTGACTAGCCATCCAGAAGTAGCAGAGGAAATTCAAGCAATTTTCGTAGAGTTCGAAAGCATACTCTCCACCGAGGGCACTCCAGGTAGCATCGCACTGAATGCCACTTCATCGGGAAGTAGTCGCATTTATCAGTTGGGGCAAGGGACTCAGCGGAACGGTTGAGTGCACATGTCTCAGAGAAATGAAAACCCACTCCCAGTCTATGGACTGCAAGCGCGATCGTTCGATGATTCAGTAGTTGCACAGGTGGGTTCAGGGAAGCAAACGAACTACTTTGGCAACCCTCCCTCCATTCCTCACATTGACGAATGGCCCACAGTTTCAGAATCCGACCCGCTCGCGCTCGGCGTCCACAAATGCCGCCCACTGAAGGGTTTCGATCGCCTAACTCCCTACGTTATGCGCGATATTGACAGCATTCTTAGGGAATGCCTCGAAGAGTCGAAGGATGGCGGCTTTTTACTCATCGTTGGAGACTCGACGGCGGGCAAGACGCGTTCTCTGTATGAAGCGCTGTTGAAAGTGGTCCCTCAGGCCCGAGTGATCGCGCCATCAACAGGAGGATCTGTGGTTGAGGTTCTCCGAGAGGTCAGGAGTAAACCGCAGAGCTGCGTCTTGTGGCTGGATGACCTTGAAAGGTACTTGGGCCCCGGGGCCGTTGAACCATTTCTGGTTGGTGAGCTAATAAGAAGCGGAGTATGCATTGCCGCGACTTTGCGCGCTGAGCGGTATGAGGCCTACATCCCCCAAGCGGAAAAAATCGCATGTGCGAGTAGCGATACAGCTAGCCAACATGTAGCACGTGTCGGCCTTCAGGTACTGAATATCGCAGAGCTGATCGAAATAAATCGCTCTTGGAGTAACCATGAGATAGAAGCAGCAGAAGAATGCGACGACCCCAGAGTGGAAGAGGCTGTGAAACGGCACGGCCCTTATGGAATTGCCGAGTATCTAGCTGCGGGCCCGCCTCTGCACAGCGAATGGAAGAGGGCGCTACGCGCCAACGGCAATCCACGCGGTCACGCTCTTGTTGCTGCAGCAGTGGACCTCGCACGCGCGGGAGTAATTGGGCCTATAGCAACCTCGACGTTGCGTGACCTGCATGAGATCTACCTTGACCGGGCAGGAGGAAGTTTGCTCCGCCCAGAAAGGTTCGAGGTAGCCTTGAAATGGGCTAGCGACGTGCGCTACGGCGTCACCAGTCTCCTAATGCCGGCAGGGGAAGGGACTTGGCGCCCCTTTGACTATCTAGTCGACACCGTATCTAGGGAAAATGTCGACTTCCCTGAAGGTGACGCAGTCTGGAAAGCAGCGATTTCTATCACAGACAGTCACTGGCAACGTTTCAGCGTGGCATTGGCTGCATTCGAAACTGACAACAAAAAAGTGGCAGAAGAGATCTGGATCGACCTCGCTGCCGAAGATGATGGTCATGCAGCTTTTCACCTTGCTGAACTATTCAAAGAGCGGGGTGAAGTTGAAAGACAGGAATCATGGCTTCGCTCTTCTGTGGCCGCTGGAAATAAGCAATCCATGCTCTTGCTAGGGGAACTGCTAATTGAGCAAAAGCTAATCGGCGAAGCAGAGGAGTGGCTCATACGTGGACTTGCACTAGGAGAAGCGGATTGCGCGTGGCACCTAGGAAAGATTCGAGCTTCCGTAGGGGACGTTTCCGGAGCCGAAGAGCTATGGCAGACGGGACTCGACATGGGGAGCCAGGGCGCTGGGACTTCTCTGGGAATTTCGCTAGCGCGACGTAAGGGACATGGTTCTGCGATAGCAGTATTCCGAGAGGTGGTGGAGAAATTCAATAAGCCGGGGGCGCAATTCAACCTCGGTAGAGCCCTGATGGGCGCGGGCGACACGGAGAATGCCAAGATCTGGTATAGGAAAGCAGCAAACGAAGGGTATGCAGCTGCCCAAATCAATCTCGGAATGCTCCATGCAGAGGAAGGTGATTACGCTGCTGCCCTCGAACTCCTCATGAAGTCCGTCGAGGCAGAAGACTGGATGGGCGTATGCCATGCAGCCGACATTCAATCGCTTCTGGGGAATATTGACGAAGCCTTCCGTCTGTATCAGTTATCGTTCGAAAATGGCCACCTGCACTCTGCGGAACACCTGGGTGTCCTGTGCTTGCGCAGTCGCGATATACCAGGGGCGAAAAGATGGTTTCGGATGGCACGAAAGCGAGGAAGTGAAGCCGCCTCCTGGAATCTTGCAGTAATGCAACTGGCGCAAGGGTTCCCGGATGAACAACTTCTTGCAGTGTGCAGCTGGCCTCTGTGAGATTCAACCTGTCTGGACTGCTCGTTGAGATTCGCGGATCGAGTCAGAAGTACTTAGGTAGATCTTGCCTGGGCGTGTGCAGGATCAGTCGTCGCCTTCCTGCAATGCAGATTGCGTTTGACCGCGAGCCAGCCCCCGGCCCAAGGCTTGGTAAAGCAACAAGGAGCTTCTGACTCGGCTCACCAGGTCGGCGGAGCGGCTTTGGCCGGTGGCCTGCCCGGTTTGGGGTCGAGCATGATCAGGGGGCCGTACGCTGGCCGGCAACTCGGGCAGGCTTGTGAGCTGCCCGGAATTTGAACGAGTGGCCCCCTGGTCTTGCTCGACGCGGGACCCGAACCGGGGAGGTGGGTAAAGCCGTGGAGCCGACCGCCCCCGGCCTGGTCTTTCGCCCCTTGTGGGCGCGGGCGTCGACGGCGCGCGGCCCCGGCGGCGAAGACGTTGAGGGAGCCGTGCGGCGGCGACGGCCGGCGCCGCCGCGCTGTGCGCGGCACCTCTGATCTGTGATCTGACTGCTTGCAGTTCCAGGAGGCCGGGAACGTCAGCGCTCCTGCGCCCACGTGTGGCGTCCTCCTGAACGGCCCCTGCCCCGGCGGCGGGTAGCGAGCGAAGCGAGCCTTGATGAAGTAGAGAAAGTTCTATCGCACCGGTGTCAGTCGCTTGCCGTCGTGGCTTCGTACGTGAGGGCCTGCCCCGTCCAGGGCGTCCAGGAGCCGGATCGAGTAGACCTCGGACATGGACTCCGCCACCTCCTCGGGCGTGAACCAGGTGACCGCCGTCGACTCGCCAGAGGTCCGCTCCTCGCCTCCCACCGGCTTGCAGCGGAAGACCAGCGCCACGATGCCTCGCGTCGTGTTCTTGTAGACCCCGGTGAGCTCGTCCACCTCGACGTGGATGCCCGTCTCTTCCCAGACCTCGCGCCGTACGCCGGCCTCCGGGGTCTCGTCGAGTTCGAGCACCCCGCCCGGGAGCTCCCAAGCGCCGTTGTCGGCCCGCCGGATCGTTAGAAGCTTGCCGTCCTCGCGGACCACCACTCCGGCCACGGACACGGAGTGCAGTGGCGTTGACTGGGCTTCCGAGGCGCTGTTACTCATGTACAGGAGCATAGGAGGATGGGAAGAGCTATGGGAACCGCGGTAGGAGGGGGTAGGGCCGTACCTCGATACGTGCAGATCGCCGACGAGATCGTGCAGCAGATCAGGGCTGGGGTCCTCAAGCCCGGCGAGATGGTGCCGAGTGAATCCGAGCTGGTCGAACGCTATGGCGTCTCGGGCGGCACGATCCGTAAGGCGATGGTGGAGGTCCGTGCGAGCGGCCTGGTGGAGACGCGCCACGGCAAGGGCTCGATCGTGAAGGACCGGCCGCCGGTACGGCACCGCTCGTCCGACCGCTTCCGTCGCTCGCACCGGCAGGGCGGCAAGGCCGCGTATCTGGCGGAGTCCGCACAGTCGGGAGCCACGGCCAAGGTCAGCGTTCTGTACATCGGGCCCATGGAGGTCCCGGAAGACGTGGTCGATCGCCTCGGGGTCGAGCCCGGCACTCAGGTCCTCGCCCGCCGGCGGCTCTACTTCCGCAACGGCACTCCGGTCGAGACGGCCAGCTCGTACCTGCCCTGGGACGTCGTGAAGGACATCCCCGAGCTCTTTGCCGAGAACCCCGGCGGTGGCGGCATCTACGCCCGACTCGAAGACCACGGGCACGAGTTCGCTGAGTTCGTCGAGACCTTGCAGGCCCGGTCGGCCTCCAAGGCTGAAGCGTCCGAGCTGGCGCTCAGCCCTGGTGCCCCCGTCGTCCATCTCGTCCGTGAGGCGCTGACGACCGAGGGCCGCGTGGTGGAGGTCTGTGACACCCTCATGGCCGCTGACCAGTTCGTTTTCAGTTACCGCATCCCTGCCACGGACTGACGCTCGCTCAACTCTCCTCAGCCCGCCCCGACTTCTTTGTCGCGGCGGGTTGACTCATGTATAGGAGTCGGGCACTCTTCTTCATGTCACTCATGTGCATGAGTGACGGGGTTCAGCATCTATAGAGGAGTGATCGGTAGTGCGTCAGATTCCCGTCGACACCTCCGCCGCGACCGTGATGGTCGCGAAGCAGCCGCAGATCAAGGTCAAGGACCGCCGTACCGGTGAAGTCGCCCTCGACGCCGAGACCGGGGCGAAGCTGATGACGGTGGACGTGATGTTCGCCGCCAACGACGCGGTGGAGATCCTGTCCGTCACCGTCCCCGAGGGCGGGGTGTCCGGTGAGCTGGGCATGGGCACTCCGGTGGCCCTGACCGGCCTGATCGCCCGGCCGTGGGAGAACGAGTTCAACGGGCAGAAGCGGCACGGCATCGCCTTCCGCGCCGTGGCCGTCACCTCGCTCGCCGCCGGTGGCTCGCAGGCTGAGGCGGCCTGATCATGGCCCGCCTCTCGGTCGTACTGCTGCTGGTCGTCGCCACCGCTCTCGTACTGCGGTGGCGGCGCCCCGCCTGGTACTGGATGACCTTCGGGGTCGTCCTCGCCGCGCTGCGGGTCTTAGTCCGGTACGCCTCTGTCATGGACGCCTGCGGCCTGACGGTCCCGCCACCGCGCTGGCGGCTCGCGCTCGCCCACATGGCAGATCGCCCGGCCCCCAAGTCACGTGCCTCACGCATCCTCCGTCTCCGGCCGACCCGTACCGGGCTCGTCCTGCGGCTCAAGCTCCGTCCCGGCCAGGACGCTTTCGACGTCTCCTCCGCCACCGACCGGCTGCGGCACTCCTTCGGGATGTACGGCGTCACCGCCCGGGAGATCCGCTCCGGGGTCGTCGAACTGCGGATGACGGGCTACGACGTGCTCAGGCGTGTGCAGATGCCCGCCAAGCTCGACCGCGCTCCGATGCGCGTGCCTGTCGCACTGCGCGAGGACGGATCGGTCCATTACCGCGACTACCGGACCGTTCCGCACGGGCTCACACTCGGGGCCACCGAGTCGGGCAAGTCCGTCTACCAGCGCAACCTGGTGGCCGGCCTCGCCGCTCAGAACGTCGCGCTCGTCGGTATCGACTGCAAGCAGGGCGTCGAGCTGTTCCCGTTGGCTCGCCGCTTCTCCGCCCTCGCCGACAACCAGGACACCGCTCTCGAACTGCTCGAAGCCCTGGTCTCGCACATGGAGTCCGTCTATCAACTCGTCCGCGAGGAACAGCGCATCAGCGTGAACATCCTGGACGCGGAGATCGCCGCCGACATCTGGGATCTGGCTGATGACCTGCGTCCCACGCCCGTCGTGGTCCTGGTGGACGAGGTGGCCGAACTCGCGCTCTTCGCCTCCAAGGAGGAGGAGAGGCGCCGGGACCGGATCATCACCGCGCTCGTCCGCCTGGCCCAGCTCGGCCGCGCCGCCGGCATCTACCTGGAGATCTGCGGCCAGCGCTTCGGCTCCGAACTCGGCAAGGGCATCACCATGCTCCGGGCCCAGCTCACCGGCCGTACCGTGCACCGGGTCAACGACGAGGCCAGCGCCAACATGGCCTTCGGCGACATCTCCCCGGACGCCGTACTGGCTGCCATCCAGATACCTGCAGATGCACCGGGCGTCGCGGTCGCCGGTGACTCGACTGGCGGCTGGTCACGCATCCGCGCCCCGCACACCTCACTGCGCGAAGCGGTCAACCTGTGTAACAAGCACGCCGACCGCACGCCGGACCTGCCCGCGCTCGCGCCCTTCCGGCCTGCCGTCGCCTCGTCGGCCTCCACCGCCGTATCGCTCACCAAGGCGTCCACCACGACTGCCTGACCCTCCCGCTCCAAGGTCGGCGCCACCTCGACGCGCCAGGTCCCTACCCCCTCCATGCCAGATCCCGGAAGGAGAACCGTCATGGGACGCATTCGCCCGGACCCCGTTCTCGTACAAGCCGTCATCGCTGGAGCTCTTTCCTTCGCCCACCTCCACGACCTGGCAGCCGCTGCCGGACAGGACGGCTGGAAGGCATGGGCCTACCCGATCAGCGTCGACCTGCTGCTGGTCGCGGCCTGGCGGCGACTCCGCAACGACGGCTCGTCCCGGCTCGCCTGGTGCTGGTTCGTGATCGCTCTGGTGGCCTCGCTCGGCGCCAACGTCGCGACCGCCGGATTCCTCGACCTCCGGCACCCGCCCGCCTGGCTCCGCTTCGGCATCGCCGGATGGCCGGCGCTCGCCTTCCTCGGCGGGACGCTGCTGGCGCATACGCGGAGTGCAGCTGAAGCTGCCGATCTCGCCCCGCCGGCTGATCTGACTCCGGCACCCGACCCCGCTCCGATCGCTGTCACTGAACCTGCGGACAGTTCGCCTGAGTTGGACATCGCAGACCTCCCTGCGGCTGAACCACCTGCCGAACCGCCCCGGCCGGCGCCCGCACCTGCGCCCGTCCCGGCCGCGCTCGTCGCCCACGCCCGCAAGGTCGCCGACGAGCACCACGCCCGGACCGGAGAGCAGATCGACACCGACACCCTGCGGGCCCGCCTCGGCGTCCCGCCCCAGCTCGCCGACTCCATCGCCGCCCAACTCACCTGACCAGCAAGGAGAACCGATATGCCCGCCCGCGACCACTTCCACTCCGTCATGCGAATCGGCCCCGTACAGATCGGCACCTACCGCGACCGCCACGGCCGCACCAAGCACGCCGTCGTCTGCACCGCCGACCGCTGCGGCTGGTCCGCCGACTTCTCCAGCCGCTCGGCTGCCCAGCTCGCCGCCCGCACCCACCGCTGCACCGTCCGCTGACCGACTGAGGAGACCCCATGGACGTCCCGCTCTGGCTCGCCCTGATCGTCGTCGGCTACCTCGGCATCAAGCTCATCCGCCCGCCCTGGTGGCTCGTGGCCGTGATCCTCCTCGGCGGCTACCTCCTCGCCGACAGCCTCCTGGCTCCCGCCATCAACACGGTCGTCAAGTAACGCCCACAGAAGGGGGATCCGCCATGTTCCGCCCCAAGGTCCCGACCAATCCGACTCCCACCGGACTCGTCATCCCTCCCACCGTCGAACCGACCGCCCTCGTGCGGCACACCCCGCCGCCGGCCCCGGTCGCTCAGTCCTCGCCCCGCCCCGCGGTTCAACTCACGCCCGGCACCGCGCTCGCCCTCGTCGGCGGCGGTACGGCCGTGGTCCTGGTCGTCGGCGCCGTCGTGGTCTCGATGCTCCTCGCGGTCGCCATCAGCGGCATGTCCGTCGCCGTCTGCGCGGTCGTCCTCCGCTCGATGCTCGCCTCCGGGCGCACGCACCGCTGACCGGCCCCCGGGCGGCTGCAACCGCCAAGTTTCCACCGCCCGGGAGCCGTGCTCCGTCCGAACCACAGATCCGGAAGGAATCCCCATCATGACGGACCGCACCCGCGTACGCGGGAGGGCGCCCGTGCCTGACGCGCTCCTCGACCCGACCACCCTCGGCGACCTACTGAGGGTGGCCTCGGCCCCCGACTACGACCGCTGGGAAGACCAGATCCACCGCACCGGCGGCTGCTCCGACCCGATCCACCTCACCGGCTGGACCCTCACCAAGGACCGCACGTCCGGCGAGACCCTGCACCACTACTCAACCGCCTCCGAACCCGGCGGACGACTCCGCCTCGCCTGCGGCAACCGCCGCGCCTCCCGCTGCCCCGCCTGCGCCTGGACCTACGCCGGAGACACGTACCACCTCATCCGCGCCGGCCTGGCCGGAGACGACCGCCGCGACATCCCCGCCGCCGTCCGAGACCACCCCCGCGTCTTCACCACCCTCACCGCGCCATCCTTCGGCCCCGTGCACAACCGGCCCGACCAAGGCGCCTGCCGCTGCGGCACACAGCACCGCACGGATGATCCGGCGCTCGGCACCGCCCTGGACTCCGAGACGTACGACTATGCCGCCGCCGTCCTGTTCAACAATCACGCGGGCGACCTCTGGCAACGGTTTACCACCCGACTCCGCCGCGAACTGGCCACCCGCGCCGGCCTCACCCAACGCGAGCTCAAGGAATCCGCCCGTCTCTCCTACGGCAAGGTCGCCGAGTTCCAGAAGCGCGGTGCCCTCCACTTCCACGCGGTGATCCGCATCGACGGACCGGATGGGCCCGGAACCCCGCCTCCGTCCTGGGCGAGCGTCGACCTGCTGACCGACGCGATCCGCGCCGCCGCCGCGCACCCGTACACCTCGGTCACGGCCCCGGCTGCCGGCGACCAACCCGCCCGGACCTTCCGCTGGGGCACGCAACTGGATGTCCGGCCGGTCAAGGCATTCGACGACGGCTCCGACATCACCGAACAGGCGGTCGCCTCATACGTGGCCAAGTACGCGACCAAAGCCGCCGAGACCACCGGCACCCTCGACCGCCGCATCGGCGAACTTGCCGAGCTGGACCGCCACCAGATCCCCGAACACACCCGCCGCCTGATCACCGCGTGCAAGACCCTGGATCCGCTCTACCCGGACCGTCGCCTCTGGGCCTGGGCCCACATGCTCGGCTTCCGCGGCCACTTCTCCTCCAAGTCCCGCCGCTACTCGGTCACCCTCGGCAAGCTGCGCGCGGCCCGCGCCGACTTCCGCGCCGCCCAGGAACGGCAATCCCTCGGCCTCGAACCCCCGGAGCCGAACACCGTCCTCGTCCTGACCAACTGGCAGTACGCCGGCCACGGCCACACCCCTGGCGAATCCGCCCTCGCCGCCACCATCTCCCGCGACATCCAGACCAACCGCGAAACCGCACGCCAAGCACGCGCCGAACTCGAAGCCGAAGAAGGAGACGACTGGACATGACCACTGCCACCGGCCAACTGCTGACCGTGCCCGAGGTCATGGCACGGCTCAAGTTCGGACGCTCCAAGGTCTACGACCTGATGCGCTCCAAGCGCCTCCTCTCCATCACCGAGGGCCGCGCCCGCCGCATCCCCGAAAACGCAGTGCAGGACTACATCCGCGACCGGATCGAGGAGGCGGCCTGATGTCGCAGAAGCGCAAGCGCAACCCCAACGGCGCCGGCACCATCACCAAGCGCAAGGACGGCCGCTACCAGTGCGCGGTCTACGTGCTCCAGCCCGACGGCACCCGAGCCCGCAAGTTCGCCTACGGCAAGACCTGGGCAGAGTGCGACGCCAAGCGCCGCGAACTCCTCACCAAGGTCGACAGCGGCGTCCCCGTCCCCACCCGCTCGGCCAAGCTCGCCGAATGGCTGCCGTACTGGCTGGACAACGTCATCAAGCCGAACCGGAAACGCAGCACGCACAGCAAGTACGCAATGCACGTACGGCTCTACCTCGTGCCGCTGCTCGGGACGAAGCGACTGGAGACCCTGGGTCCGCGACACGTCCGGGTGTTCCTCGCCGACGTTGCCCGCCAGTCCTCCCCGGCAACGGCCAAGGAAGCGCACCGAGTGCTCCGTACGGCCCTCACAGCGGCAACCCGCGAGGAGTTGGTCACGCGCAACGTCGCTTCACTCGTAGAGGCCCCCAAGGTCGTCAGCCGCGAGACCACACCCTGGTCGCTGGACGAAACGCTGACGTTCCTCGAAGAGGCCCGCCGCGATCCGCTTTACGCGGCCTTCGTCCTCGCTATCGCGATGGGCCTTCGCCGCGGTGAGGTCCTGGGCCTGCGCTGGTCGGACGTGGACCTGGACGGCCGCGTGATCCGCATCAGCAACCAGGTACAGCGCATCGGCGGCGAGCTGTACCAGGACACCACCAAGACCGGGAAGATCCGCCCCGTACCGCTGCCCCTGATCTGCCTGGCCGCGCTCCGCTGGCACCGACTCCGCCAGGTCCACGACGCAGAGAAGCGCGGGACCGAGCTGGACCCGGCCGGCCTCGTCTTCACCACCCGCTCCGGTCGTCCGATCGAGCCGCGGAACCTGAACCGCTCCTTCTCCCGGCTCACCGCCTCGGCCGGCCTCCGCCCGATCCGTCTGCACGACGCCCGGCACGGATGCGCCACCCTGCTCACCGCGGCCGGCGTGGCCCCGCGCGTGCTGATGGAGATCCTTGGCCACAGCCAGATCAGCATGACCATGGACGTCTACACCCACGTCGCCCAGGACACCCAGCGGGAAGCGATCAGCCACATGGACCGGCTGCTGAAACGGCGGCTCGATCGGCAGTGATCTCGACCGGCCACCCGCGTTGATGTCATCCGTAGATGTCAGAAGCCCCGAGCCACATCCGGCCCGGGGCTTCTTCCCTGCTCAAGCTGAGAGCCCCCTGTCGGATTCGAACCGACGACCTTCGCTTTACAAGGTCGTTCAAGCGGTTGATCGGCTTGGGTACCGACTTCATCGCAAGCCCGGCGAGGTCTCCGAGAGCCGGTTGGGGACCGCTTTAGCGCGTAGACGTTGCCGTCAGCATCCGCCGTCAGGAAGCCGCCGTGCATCGAACCAGGGTAGGCAGAGCCGACAGATTTGGAGCCCGCGCGGTGATCCCCACGACCTGCACTGGCTCCACGGCCTCCTTGCCCCACAGAGGCTCCATTGACTGCCCGCACCCCACGGAATGCGGCAGGATGCAGCGGCCCTCACCAGGCGTGCCACCAGTCGGCACGCTTACGCAGGGCTGCCCCAGGCCGCGCAGCGCAGCGAGCCTGAGCTGGATCTTGCCGCGACAGTCCCCCCCCCCCGCCCCACGAACTTCGTCACGGCTCACTGGTTCCCTCCCATGGCCGACGCCACGCTGGTGATCGCTTGGCATCACTTTTCGATCAGTCCCCGTCGCCAATTAATTCAAGGCGGAATGTTTTCGAAAACAACCGCAATTTGTCCGCAAACAGTATTTGCAGACAGGTAGCTTGAGTACACAAACACACCCAGGGGGGTAGGCATGGCAACTCTTCACACGGCAATCCGCGCCAGGATGGGATCGACTCCGTATTACGTGACCACCATGAAGGTAAGCGACCTCGTCCAGGTCGCCCGGCCGGCGAGTGAGCAAGAGGAATGGGCCACCAGCGGCCTGACCGAACGACTGCAGCGCGAGCTCAATGACTCCCGCGTACGGTCTGAGATCGCCCCGTACTTGGCCAACTCGCCGGACCGTTTTTTCGGCGCCCTCATCCTCCTACTCGACGCCGACGAGGAGCCCGAGTTCGAGGCATTCAGCGAGGTGGCCAAGAACCTGCCGAAGGCGTATCGGTCCACGATGGGTAAGGACTCCTTTGGCTTCCTGACCATCGATAGCGGAGAGCGCATCCTTCTCGACGGCCAGCACCGATTCGCCGCTCTGCGCGAGGTGGTAATTGCCCGCACTGTTGAAGGCGACTACGCCAAGGACGTCGGGGACGACGAGGTGACCGTCATCATCGTCCCTCGCATTAGCACGCAACACACCAGGAAGCTCTTCAACAAGGTCAATCGCTACGCCAAGAGCACCAGTCGCGGAGACAACATTCTCACCAGCGAAGATGACGGCTTCGCCATCCTGACTCGGCGCTTGGCTGATGACGATGGCCCGCTGGCCGGGAAGAACCACAAGGGCGAGTCTCTGGTCAACTACAAGAACACCACCATCGCGGAACGCAGCACCCAGCTCACTACTCTGAGCGCCATCTACGAGACCGTCCGAATCATTACCGAGCACTACGAGATGGCGGACGAACTCAACGAGAAGAAGACCCACGTCCGTCCACCGGAGGACATCCTGGACCAGGGCTACGAGCACGTCGAGGGCTGGTGGGCAACTGTCCTGAACGGAATCCCCCAGCTGAAATACGGACGCGACAACACCAAAGTCCTCCCCGAGTTGCGCGCTAAAGACGCCGACTACGGGCTGCTGTTCAAGCCGGCTGCACACATCGTGCTTTTCCAAGCGCTCTCTCAAATCCTCAAGCGGAACCCCGACTTGCTCCTCCAGGACGCCGTGGAACGCACCTACCAGGTCAGCTGGAAGATCACGGACCCCATGTGGCGCGACGTGCTCATCAACTCCGCACACAACATCCTGACGCGGAGGGAGAACTACAACCTCGCGGCGGACCTGATCACCTACCTGGTCGTAGCCGACAAGCTGCCTGCCAACCACGTCGAACAACTGCGTGAGCGCATGGCCAAGACGCGCGGCGAGGACGAGTCGACGTTCAAGCTCCCCGACCCGCTACCGAACTGAGTTACACCAGCTCTCCCGAACCAGCAAGTCCCTCGTTCCAGAGCCGGCAGGCCGTTGCATACCAGGCTGTTGGACTCTGGATCGAGGGGAGGCTGGCACGGTCTCGTTGTCAGTGCCGTGTTCTACGGTGGCGGCCATGGCACCTTCTGAGATCACTCGTGCGGGCATCCTTCAGGCGATTGCAGAGCACGACCAAGTCGGCCCGGAGGCGTTCCGGGAGACGTACGGCTTCCACGCCGCGGCGACTTATTTCCTTGAGTACGAAGGCAACCTGTACGACTCGAAGGCCATAGCTGGAGTCGCTCACCGGTACGACTTCGGAACACCGCTCAAGCCCTCGGAACTCAGCGGGGGCCTCAAGCACGCCGTGGCCTGGCTTAAGAGGGAGGGCTTCACCGTCGTGGAGCCCCCTAAGACCTTCCACCGGCGGGTGGGAGACGTTCGGCCGGCACGTCGTGCGACGGGCCCTGCCCTGCACCGTCCCGTTCTTCTTCTCTGGGCGATCGGGCAGGCTGTGGCCGGAGCGCCCCGCATGCAGCGATGGTCGGCCACTCGTGATGCAATCGCGCCCCTGATGGCGAAGTACGGCCAGGTTGAAGACGGCGTGGACGGGTCCCGCTATCCGTTCTGGGCCCTGATGCGCGATGAGCTTTGGACCGTTGAGCAGGGAGAAGAACTCACCCTGACCAGTCGAGGGCGTCGCCCCACCCTGGAATCTCTCAATGTGGTCGACCCCTCCGCGGGCCTGCGCGAAGACGACTACAACCTGCTTCGCTCGCACCCTGACGCCGCGGCATCGGCAGCAGCGGGACTGATCCTCCGCTACTTCCATCCTCTCCCAGCAGGCTTGTTGGAAGACTTTGGCCTCCACGACCTGCTTGCCGGTCGGTGGCCTGATGCTCTGCGGCCTCTGCTCGGAGAAACCTTCAAAGACCGAGATGCCATCTGGCGGGCCTACGGTGGCCAGAAGATGGCAGGCATCGGCTGCCTCGCCGACGGCATCTTGAGCGTCTTCTCCGATGACAAGGGCCCCTACGCCGATGGGCGCATCCCGGATACGAACTGGATCGCCTACGTCGGCGACGGTCTCTCTGGCGACCAGACGCTCTCTGATGGCAACGAGCTCATGGCGGAGCATCAGACCGTTGGGCGTCCGCTGCGCTACTGGCACAAGCCGTTCCAGGGACAATGGAGCTTCGAAACCTGGGCCGTGGTTGTGCAACGCCGGCTGCGCTGGGGTACTGGAGCCGACAAACGGCCTCGCCGCGAGTTCCTCTGGGTGCTGGCGCCCGTGCCATCCCCAGAGCGTGAGACCTGGCCCCTAGAGGTCCTTGAAGCACTGGACACTGACACGGGCGAGCTGCACGACGATACGGGCGACTACCGCCCCAGTGACCTTGATCCTGAGGCCCCCGGCACAGGGGAGAGCGACGAGGAAGCGTACAGGCGCCTGGCGCGAAAGGCAGAAGCGAACGCCGAGCGCCGGGGCCAGATGAGGAAGCCCACGTTGGCCGATAAATACGTCCGCGACCCCAGCGCGAGGGCGGCGGTCATCAAACGCTGCCAGAACAGGTGTGAAAGCCCTGAATGTGCAGGTCACCCCACCGAGCGAACCAAAGCTGGCCTACCTATTCTGCAGGTTGACCACGTCAAGGACCTGGCTAAGGGTGGGCCTGATGTCCCTTGGAACATGATCGCTCTGTGCCCGAACTGCCATGCCCTCAAGACCTACGGCGAGAACAGGGAGAAGCTCGGACGCCTCCTCGCTGCTACTGCGCGCCGCCTCCATGAGGCGAAGCTTAAGTAGCCCATGTCCCTCGCGGCACCGACACAGATGCCCGCCGTGGTGGCGAGTGCGGCAATTGAGACCATCACTGAGAGCGCGGACCCGAGCGGCGCCCGCGTGTACAGCACCGTCCCGACCACAGGATCACCGTACGGAGAGGCATGAGACGGAAGCTGAGCAGACCGGCACCCCCGGGAGAACCCCGCCAGCACCCTGCGTTGAAGGCTGCCAGCGTTCAATCCCACCGCTCCCCGGCACGCCCAGGGCACTCGCCCGGCGAACGGTCCCCCTGACACCTGTTGTGCGACGCTTGGCCATGCGGCACATCAGAGGGTGAGAGGGGACCAGATGCCGGGTGCGAGTCCGCGCGGGACGTATTTGTTGATCGCGGATGCCCTGCGCAAGGAGATCGGGAAAGGGCGCTTCGCTGAGACGGGGCTCCCCTCCGAAGCCGCGCTGATGCGTGAGCACGGGGTGGCGCGAACGACGGTGCGACGCGCTTTGGAGATCTTGGAGAAGGAAGGTCTCATCCGCTCCGAGCCCGGGATTGGCCGCGTGGTCAGCGACGGCAGCGAGCGGCGCCCCTTGGCGCAAAGGATGAGCGACATGATCGCGGAACGCGGCTTCGCCGTCGGTGACGCGTTCCCATCCGAGGCCCGGCTCTGCGAGGAATTCGCAGTCTCGCGGACAGCCCTGCGGAGCGCTCTGTCAGCGCTGGAGGGCCAGGGCCTGCTGGAAGCTGTGCACGGGAAGGGGCGGTTCGTTCGCGCCCTCCCGGCGACCACACACGGTTCGTAGGCTGGAGCCCATGGGACTCACAGAGCAGGCATTTGCCCTCTCGGAATCGATGCTGGCTGACCCCCTCCCGCGCCGCTGGGCGCATTCGCTCGGCGTCGCCAAGCGTGCGGCGACCCTGCGCCCCGTCCTCGGCCACGACGCCGACATTATGGAGGCCGCCGCGGTCCTCCATGACGTCGGCTACTCGCCATCGATCGCTACGACAGGGTTCCATCCGCTCGACGGTGCCCGGTTCCTCCGCGAGCAGGAGTCGTTTGACGAACGGGTGGTTCGCCTGGTGGCCCACCATTCCTGCGCACTGCTTGAGGCGGAAGAGCGGGGACTGCGTGATGAGCTGGCGACTGAGTTCGAGATGGAACGTCCGGAGCTCGTGGACGCCCTGATTTTCTGCGACATGACGACGACGCCGGATGGCGACCACACCACGCCGGCCGACCGTCTGGACGAGATCGTGGCGCGCTACGGTCCGGACACCATCGTGGGTCGCTTCATCCAGCGGGCGGCACCCGAGATTCACGCTGCCGCGAGCAGGGTGGAACAGCGGATGGCCGCAGTGGGCACGGGTCAGCCGACGTAGGGCACGGTCCGTGAGTCATCCAGTCCGTGCTCAATGCGCAACCGCATGGAGGGGTGGATGTCGAGCCGGTCGAGGTCCGCCGGAGAGACCCAGCGGACCTCTTTGGACTCGTTGCTGGTACGCAGCGAGCCGCCTGTGAGGTGCGCGCGGAAGCAAATGGAGAATTGCTGCCGGACTTCTCCATCGTCGTACGCCATGACGTGGCGCGGGTCCGTGTAGAGCCCGCTGACACCGTCCACCTCGACCGTAAAGCCGGTCTCTTCCTCGACCTCCCGGACGACGGTCTCGGCGATCGACTCGCCTACGTCATGGCCTCCCCCGGGGAGGGCCCACAGGTCGTTGTCGGTCTTGTGGATGAGTAGGAGTCGCCCATCCTCATCCCGGACGACGGCGGTAACCGAAGGCACCACAGAGTTGGCTTTCGGGGCCTCCGGGTCGTTGAAGTAGTCCCTGCGGCTCATGCCTGAACCTCCGCAAAGTCGGTGGGTGAGGTGATCACGCGGGCAGAGTCCCACACGCGCTCAACGCTCTCGGCATAGGTGTCGAACAACTCGCCACCAGGGACGCGCTGTAGGTGGAGAACGGGAGCAAGGTAGGCACCGACTCCGTATACGTGGCCGTTCGCAAGTAGTTCGTTGTCGGCACGGTAGATGGAGTTGTAGAGGGTCGTGCTGTGCAAGCGGAACTCGACGCCCGGCAGGCCGAAGAGCCCGCGATAGTTCATCAATGCGTTGCGGATCTTGCTGGCCATCGCATTCCCGATTCCCTCGTCTGCACCACGGGTTGCAACCTCGGGGCAGTCCGGGTCGCCAAGCATGAAACGAACCCATACGCCATCCGCCGACTTCTCCTTGACCAGGCGGAGGAATTCGGGATCTTCGGTCAACCAGAACCCGGAGTAGACCAGCACATCGAAGTGCGTCCTGGACGACGAATAGAGCTGTGGCCAGAGATGCGGGGGCACTGCTGAACGGTGTGGGTACAGCTTCACCAGCTCTGCGCCGCCGGCTGACGTGACCTCAGCCATCGTCCGCTCGTCGGGCCACAGGTAGGACACCTCGTAGCGGAGGAGCGAAGCCACCGCGTACTGGAAGCGGCGATACGGCTTGCGGCCCTGGTTGATCCACCGTTCGACGGTTTTGCCGGCCACCCCGAGGCGTTCGGCGACGGTCTCGATGGTGAGCCCTCGTTCAGTGATCGCGCCACGAAGTCGCTCGTTCGCCATCTCCCTTTCTCCCCCTACGCGTTGGGACGCCTTGGGACGACTTCGACCCTAGCCAGCCGTCCCGGAGCCGTCCATGGGGGCGGTCGTACGTCTGCTGTTCAGGCAGCAATCTGGAAGCACACCGAGAGAACGCCCTTCTGAGGGCGGGTTCTTGACAGCATGTGAGATACAGGTATTACATGTATCTCATGACGCGGGGCGCCACCACTGGGCTCCGGAAGTCGCATTGCTTGACCTGCACAAATGCACGACTAAAGGGCCCTGCTTCGGCGGGGTCATGAGGCCCTGCTTCGGCGGGGGCGAGGGACCCCGGGCCCTTTGCATCCGGGAGGGCTTAGACCGAAAGGTCACGTCTCCATACGCCTGAAACGGGAGCCCGTGTTCCCGAAGGAGACACCTCTCCACGTCCGCTTCCACCGAGGAGTCGCCGTGACACGACATCTGTAGGGCGCTGCCGACGCTGGACCGGCGCGGCAGTAGCCATGCCCTTTGCGTCCCGCCCGGGGCGGCGCCGGAGACATCCGGGCGCCGCCGCGCGCGGTTCATCCGGAGCTACCGCGGGATAGCCGCGGCCGGTTGCCTCCCTCGCCCGTCCGGGCGCCTCTTCGTAGGGCTGCTCGTACGGGCGGGGCGGGGGGAGCTGGAACCGCTCCATTCTCACGACGGTGTGCGGCCCCGGGGTGCGATCCCGGGGCCGCTTTCTGGGCCGTCCCACTCGTCAAAGGAGTCGACCCGATGAGGTACATCGTTCCTGTTCAGGCGGTCGTTACCGCCGCTGATATCGACCGCGGGCCGACGGCCGCGGAGCTGGACGCCATCGACGCTGAGATGCCGCTGATCTCGGCTGAGGTGGAATTGCTTGACGCGCAGATCATGGTCCTCGACCGGGTTCCGTCGGAGGTGGACACCCGGCGCTTGCGCCGGGCCAGGCGCAAGGTGCTGACCGCCCGCCGCGAGATCACGAACCTCTCCTCTTCGGCGTTCGTGCCGGAGGTGGGGGCGTGAGCTACCAGGACACCGCGCTGACCGCCGCACACGCGGAGGTCAAGGCCGAGCTGGCCCGTACGGACACGAAGGCCAGTCTGCTGCTGGCGTTCACCGGCGCGATGCTGGCCGGCGCCTGGACGGTCGCCACCAGCGTCCACCTGCCCCCGGCCGCCGTCGCGTTCGGGACCGCCGGGGTTGCGGTGCTGCTGGCCGCGGCCACATACCTGCTGCGGACCGTCCGCCCGAACCTCGGCGGCACCCGCCCGCAGGGCTTCCCCAAGTGGGCCACCCTCACCCCCGACGAGATCCGCGACGCACTGAGCGAGGACGACCGGCCCAAGCACATCGCCGCCCTGTCCCGCATCGCCGTCGCCAAGTTCGCCCGCCTTCAGCGCGCCATCGACCTGACCTGCGTTGCCGGTGCGCTGCTCGTTGTGGCGGCCGTTGTGGCGTGGCTGGGGGTGGCGTGATGATCCGCATCGTCACCCGCACTCGGCTGGCGGCCATGCAGCAGGACGCCGATCGCGCTCGTGAGCGGGCACAGGAGATCCAGGGTGCCGCGGACCGCGCCTACGCCGGTCATCTGCGCACCGTCTACGACCTGACGGCCGACGCGGAAGCCGCCGAGCGCGCAGCCGAGGCGAACCGAGCCGACGCGGAGATCGCCCGGGAGCTCCTGACGCGCACGGAGGCCCAGCTCACCGACGCGCGTGCGACGGTGACTGAGCAGGCCGCGCGGATCGACGCGCTGAGCCGCGAGCTGGATTCGATCGCCGGGGCTGTGGTGCTGCTGCACTACGGCAAGCTGCACAGCGTCCACCCCGACCGGTCGGCGGCCGAGCGGCACGCGGCTTCCTTCGGCGTCGGCCCCGGTGGCTGGAGCCCGGCTGGCACGCGTCCGGTGGAGGAGTCGGCCTGGCTCATCTCGCCGCTGAGCAAGTGGGTGGTCGCGGTTGGCGGTGATGCCGGATGATCCCGACCCTTTCCCGACTCCTGCCTGACGGGCCGAGTTGGCTGTCGTGGGCCGCGCCGCTGGCCACCGCGCTGATCGCGGTGGCCGTGGCGCTATGGGGCGCGCGGCGGTTGCGGGGTTCGGCGTGGCTGGCCGGCATCGGCCCGCAAGCGGTCGTGGCGCTGGGCGGTGTCGCGGTCAGCGTCTACGGGCTGTGGGGCTTTGCCACCGAGACCGTGCACCTGCCCCGCCTGCTGGCCGTCGCGTTCATCTCCGTCTTCGATGCAGCGGAGATGGTGCTGCTGGTGATGCTCTACCGCACTGCCGACCCCCAGGTCGGGTGGACGCGGGAGCTGCGCCTGATGCACCGCACCGCCTGGACCCTGGTGGGCTTCTCCGGTGCGATGAACGCCGTCCACGCCCCGAACTGGTGGGCCCGGCCGGTGCTCGCCGCGGTCCCGGCGCTGGCCGCCTGGCTGATCGAACTCCAGCTGCGCAGCAAGCTGCACGCTCCCAGCCGGGATGAGGACGACGACGTCCGGCCGGGGCCCGCGCGGCTGGTGGCGTTGCTGTGGCAGCACGCCTGGTCGGGCATCTTCGCCCTGCTCGGCCTGGATGCCCGCACCTCCTCCTCGGCCATCGCCCGTGCGGCCATGGCGCAGCGTGCAGCCCTGCGGGTCTATCGCCTGCGTCTGGCGCTGGAGAACGCTCCGGTTGCTGGTACGCCGCGTTCGACGCGGCGGGTGCAGCGCAGGCGGGAGCGGTTGCGGGGCCGGGCGCAAAAGGCGTTGGACCGCGCGGACGTGGCTACCGACCCGGGCCAGTCGCTGGCGCTGGTGCGGCGGCTGGCCGCGCTGACCCGTGCGGAGGAAGTCGCGCTGCTCGACTACTCCGACGCCCCCGCCGTCCTGGAGCTGATCGAAGACCTGGCGGTGACACCGGGCGCCCAGCGCATCGAGTCCTCCGCTCTGGCTGAGCAGGCCGAGGACGCGCGGCAGCGCGCGGAAGCCGCGCGGCGCGAAGCCGACGACGCGCGACAGGAGGCCGAAGCCGCGCGGCAGCGCGCGGAAGAGGCCCTGACAGCCGCGCGGGAGGAGTTGACCCGCGCGGAAGAGGCCCGTGACGCCGCCATTGCGGATCAAGGCGGTGCAGCGTCCGCGGTGGCCGCTGCGCGGCAGCGCGCGGAGGACGCGCGGCAGGCCGAGCAGGCCGCGCGGCAGCGCGCGGAAGCCATCCTCAAGGACGCCGAAAGCAAGGCGGAACGCCTGCGGCAGGATGCCGAAACAGCCCTGGAGGAGGTCCAGCAGGCCACCACCGAGCAGCGCCAGCACCTGGATGCGCTGCTCGGGAAGGCGCAGGAAGCCGAAGGGCTCACCCAGCAGCGTCAGAAGGCGTTGGGGGAGGTCAACCGGCAGATTCAGGAGGCCACCCTCCTGCGCGATCGGCTGCGCGGCGACCTCGCCGCGCTGTCTCCGCAGGCCCCTGACGGGGCCAGCGGCGGGGAGGGGCCGGTGTACAAGTCGCCGGCCAAGGAACAGGGGTGGCAGCACTACCTCCACACCCTGACCAGCTCCGAGGGCCGTGCCGAGCCGACCGCAGCCGAGCTGGCCGAGCGGTTCGGGGTCGATAGCGGGAACGCGCGGAACTGGCTGCGGGACTTCCGTTCCGCGCGTGCCGCGCAGCTCGCCGCGCACCAGCCGCGCGCTGCCGCGCACCACGCCGTTAACGGCACCGCCGCGACGAGCGCGGCCTGATGCCGGCGCCCCGCTTCTGGGACCCCGGCGGCACGAAATACGGGGTCCCCACGTATCCGTGGCGCATGGCTCCCGACGGTCTGGCCACCCGCGCGCAGCTCCGCGCGCGGGGGCTCCGCCCCGGTGGCCAGGAGATCGCCGCGCAGATCCTGTGGCGCTCCCGCCGCACACACGGCGGTATCCGCGCCGCCTACCTCTACCGCATCGACCAGGCCAAGCCCGTCCGGCCCATGACCCCGGCGAAATGGGCAGCTCTGGCCAAGGCGAACGCCGCCCGCCGCATCTGTCCCGCCTGCGGGCGGGACGCGGGCTACACCCTCTCCACCTCACTCGGCGTGTGTGTGCCCTGCGCAGACGCTCCCGCGCTGGCCGCATGAAGGAGGCTCCCATGCCCTCAACGGCAACCGAGACCAAACCACCCACCCCCACAACCACGCCCGAACCCGTCAAGCAGCAGCCGAAGCCGGCCGCACAGACCAGGGAGCCGGCCTCCGCGCCGGGGCAGACGCTGGGTGGCGTCCTGATCCCCGGCGGAGCGCTGACCGGCATGATCGGGTTCTGCTGGCTCTGCCATCAGTTCGGCCTGCCCGCCGTCCTCCTGGCCGTCGTCGCCTGCTCCGCGGTCGCCACGGCCACGCTGGCCGTGCGGGCCGGGCGGCGCATTCGGCGGGCAGGCTCGGGCCGTCTGGGGCGTGCCTCATTGCGCGCACCGGGCACCGGCCACCGCGGCGGGGCTGCCTCCGGCCCTGCGGGACGTGGTCCGACTGGCGGGGGAAGGGTTCCTGCCGCCCGGTCCGGGGCCGGACCGTCGCTGCGCAAGCCGACCAGCGGCACGCCGTCGGCAGTCGGCCGCGCCGGTGGCACCTCGCGGAAGCCGGGTGGTCTGGCCGCGAAGCCGAAACCGCTGAGCGCGGCCACACCGAATCTCTCCGGTCACCAGCCGGGCACCCTGGGGCGGAACGCGGCGGCGCTGGGCGGGCCGGGCCGCCGCACCACCCCGGGCGGCGCAGCGCCACGTACGGCACCCAAGCCGACCGGCGGCGCCTCGCTGCGCAAGCACACGGGCGGGGGCGCCGCCCCGACGCTCTCCGGCGCCGCGGGAAGGCTGGCCCGGACGTTCAGCCGCAAGTCCCCCACCACCGCGGCCGGCGGCAACACTCCGCAGGGCGGGGCACGTCGAGGGGGTGGTGCTAAGCAGCCGAAGAGCAGCGGCCGGCAGCAGCCGGGCAACAGCAAGGGCGGTTACAAGCCCGCACCGCAGAGCGCCACGTCGGCCGGCGGGCGTGCCCGGAAGGCCGCGAAGACCCTCACCCAAGCTGCTCCTCGCAACCGTGGGCAGTCGGGCAAGCAGCCCAACCCCGGCAAGCTCAAGGCCCGCTCCAAGCGCACCTCGCGACAGGGGAAGTCCAGGCTGCGGGGCGCCTGGTCCGGACTGCGACGCGGCTCGCGCCTGACCAAGCAGGGGTCGCACTGGGTGGGGCGGAAGCTGCGCCAGCACCTCAGCCCCCTGACTCGGGATCGGCTGCGTAAGGCCGCTACCCCGCTGCGGGCCACGGCTCGCCTGATGGCCCGGCACGGCTCGCCGCTGCTGGCCCATGCCTGGCGCTACGGCTCCCGCGCCCTACTCAACGCGCACCTGGCCCTGGGCTCGGTCCGATTCTCCACCGCCGGGCCGAACTGGCTGCGGCCGCTGGCCCGCGTCTTCCACACCCTGACCACTCCCGCCGCCCGCGCCCTGGCCTGGGCCGGGACTTGGGGGTGGCTGAACCGCTGGATGTACCGGCACACCGGCGCCGGCACCACCCCCACCTCGCCCAAGCCCCGCCGCACGGCACCGACCGGCTGCCGGACGGCCGGAGCGCACCGGCCGGTGCACAGCCCGACCCGCATCACCACCCCCGCGACGAACGGAGTTCCTGTGTCCTCCATCGAACCCGCGCTGCCGCTGCAGTACGCCGCCGACGCCGTGCGCACCGCCGGCGCCATGATGGTCCTCAACCCGGCCGGCAACATGGTCGGCTACGAGGCCACCATCAACAGCCTGGCGGAGATCCAGCGCGCCATCGGCGACGTGATCTCCATGGCCGCGCACTCCAGCCGGGAAAACTTCAAGGTCAACGCGGCCATCCCCGAGGCGTACGACGACACCGCCGTCTACGCCCACGCGCTCGCCGGGCGCCTGGACTCGATCCCGACGCTGTACCGGATCATCCACGCCGAGCAGATCGACAACATCGAGAACCCCACCATCCAGGGCGCCAAGTGGGACCAGTCCGCCAACTGGCAGTAACCCACCAGCCCGTCAGAGCAGGCCAGGCACCGACCGTCGGTGCCTGGCCTGCGCTCTTCCGGCTCACCCCGACCGAACGGAGACCCTGCTCATGCTGAGCCGTCCCAGCAACCACGAGCCGATCCCCTGGCGGCACGGCGTGGTGTCCACCCCGCTGTTCACCGCCGCCACCGTCTACGCCGGCGGCCTCGGCCTCGGGCTGGCCGCGGACGGCGGTGCCGCGCTGCCGCTGGGCTGGATCGGCGTCGGCTCCCTCACCGGCATCGCCGCCGCGGCCACCTCCCGCTTCATCTGCACCTCCGGCCAATCGAAGTTCCGCCGCTGGTTCCACACCGGCTTCACCGCCACCTGGACCAGCGCCGCCTACGCCTGGATCAACTGGACCGCCCACGGCAGCCCCTGGACCCTGGCCTCCGCGGCCGTCATCGGCGCCGCCACCGCCGCCCTCACCCCGTTCTATGCAATCGACCGGGGCTTGAGGGCGGAGGAGGTCGCCGCCCAGTGGGCCGCCGAGGCCGGCACCGGCTACGGCGACCGCACCGAATGGGCACGCCTGTTCGAAGAGGTCGGGGCGAAGGGCGTGGAGGTCGGTAAGAGCCAGCGCACCCGCGGCGGCTACGCCATGCCGCTCCGACTGACCAGCACCTCTTTCGAGCAGCTGCTCACGATGCTGCCCGCCCTGGAGACCCGCAAGGGCGACATCCGCCCCGGCTCCCTCCGCCTGGTCCGCAGCGAATCGGGCCTGGCTTCTGAAGCGATGCTGCACGTCACCACCCGCAACGTGCTCGCCGAGACCATCGACCTGCCCGACGACTACCACCCACTGACCATCCGCGAACCGCTGACCCTGGGCCTGCTGGAGTCGGGGGAGCCGATCGAGATCCTGTTCCGTCAGGTCAGCATCATGATCGCGGGCATGAAGGGGTCTGGGAAGAGCGTCCTGCTGCACGTCATCATCTCCCTGCTGACCCGCTGCACCGATGCGGTGATCTGGATGATCGACATGGCACAGGGCAACACCGCCAAGCGCTGGCTGCGCCCCTGGGCCCAGCAGTGGAAGGACTCCGACGGCCGTCTGATCGACCGCCCGATCCTGGACTGGGTGGCCACCGAACCGGCGGAGGCGGTGCGGCTGTTGAACGCCGCGCTGGCCATCGCCGATGGCCGCGCGCGCCGGATGAAGGGCGGGAAGATCCAGCCCAAGGACACCGAGCCGGCCGTCATCGTGTTGTCGGATGAGAACTCCGATCTGATGGCGTGGACGCCGGAGGCGCTGAAGGCGAAGATCCGGCTGCTGAAGAAGGGACGGAAGGCCGCCGTGGACGTGGTCGACGCCGTCCAGCGCGGCACCGGCCCCAACACCGGCGGCGGTGAGGTCGATTCGCAGTACGACATCGCCATCGGCATGCGCTTCGCCAAGAAGCAGGAAGGCCAGTTCGTCTTCCCCGGCCACTACCAGCAAGTTGACCTGGCCAAGCTGCCCGGCAAGGGCGCCCTCTACATCCTGGACCAGGCCCGTGCGCAGGAAGGCGGGATCGGGCCGGAGCGTGGCAAGGTCTACTTCGCCAACGACGAGGACGAGCACGCCGACGGCACCCCGCGTCATGACATCGAAGAGCTGTCCGTGGCCCGCTGGGACATCCGCCCCGACCTGGACCAGGCCGCGCAGGAGGACGCCGCGCCGTTCGGCTACCCGGAGCGCTGGTCGAACCCCGAGCGGATCGCCTGGCTGCTGGATGCGCTGGGCTTGCCCACCCCGGCCGGCACCGGCGCCCGCAGCGCGGCGGGCGGGGCGAGCGCCGCGGGCGGCAACACCGCACCAGGACAAGCGGGGGGCATCGGGACGCTCACCCCGATGAAGCCCCTCGACTACTACATCGAAAAGGCCAAGAACCCGCAGGCCGAACCGCCGCAAGAGCCCACTGCCCCGGCTACCGAGCCCGCCACCGGCGGAGGCTCCGGCGGCGGCCAGGATGACCCGCAGGTGGCCGCGGCGATCGCGCGAGCCCTGGCGGAGTTCGAGCGCATCACCGAACAGGCCGCCGAAACCGCCCCCGAGGAGGAGCTGGTCGAGGCGGTGCCGGCCGGGCCGGAGTGGCTGCCCACGGCGATCGACGCGATCGAGTCCGCCGGGGCGATGGGCATGAAGCCGGCCGCCATCGCCGACCTTGTCGGCCGGGACCGCAAGACCGTCCGCGAAGCCCTCAAGGCCGCCGCCGAACGCGGCGAGTTGGTCTACCGCGACCGCGGACCGCACTCGGTCTACGTCCACCCCGACCACACCTGACCTCACACACGGTTACTGGGTAGTGGGTAGTGGGGCGCGACACCCCACTACCCACTAACCCCGCGAACCGCCCACCTGTGGGTACTCAACAGGCACTCCCCAGTAGACGCCCCACTACCCACTACCCAGTACTCACTACCCACTACAGCTACACACCGTGACCGTCACGTGGGCGGCCCTTCCTCGCCGAAGGGCCGCCCACCGTCGTACCGACAGGAGACCCCTGTGGCCCTGACGCTCTCCGCCACCGTCCTCTTCGGCATCCTCGCCGTCGTTTTGCTGCGCGGCAGGCACGTCAGCTTCGGCAACGCGCTGGTGCTGTTCCTCTTCGGCTTCTTCGTCGCCGGCACCGGCGCCTACAAGCCCATCCACAACCTGTGCCAGGCCGTAGCCGACGCCCTCACCCACCTCACCGCCTAACCCCGCCCCGGCAGGAGGAGGACTTGTGGACCCCCGACCCACGTACACGATCACCACCGCCAAAACCGACCAGGCACCCGCCTACCTACAGCACCGACCCACACCACCGATGCCGCTCCACGAGATCCCGCCCGGCGTCGAGCTGGTCACCCTCCCCAGCGGCATCCGCACCCTCGCCTACACCCAGCCCACCCCGCCGCCCATGACCGCAGCTCCGGCCGCCCAGCCGGTCCCGGCCTGGGCCAAGACCACGGCCCTGCTCGTGCCCACCACAGGCTTCGGCATCGGCGCCGCCGGAGTCGGCCTCTCCTACGCCGCACCGGGACTGATCGCCATGAGCCACGCCCTGTGGGCCGCCGTCGCCCTCATCGCGACCGGCGGCGCCGCGGCAGCAGCCCTGATCCGGCGCTGCCGCCGCCCCGCCCCCACCCAGATCACTCAGAACATCACCGCGACCGGCTTCTTCGGCCGGGCCAACGGAACCATCAACCACCGCTAGGAGAACTGACGTGAGCTTCGGGATCAACGAGATCGTGACCGTGGAACTGGACTGCCCGGACTGGACGACCCCGCACACCTGCGATATCACCCGCCACCAGCTCAACGCACTGCTCGTCGCCCTCGACGACATGGCCGCCGACACCTACGAAGCGGCCCGCCGCCTGGCCCAGAAGTGGCCCACGCCCGAAGAGGCATACGCCGACGCCCCGGCCATCGCCTACGAGCAGGCGTGGACCGAGAGCACCGCCAACATCTCGCCCGATGAGCTGGACCGGGACTGGTACCTGCGGCACGCCGCAATGCTCGACCGCATCGCCCTGCGCGATGACCCCGACCAGGGCACCTGCGCCGCGGAGGACGCCGAGGCGACCGCCATCGTCCTGCTGGACATCGACCAGGCGTCCCGGGACTTCGACCCGCGCGCCTACGTCCGCCAGCAGTACGCCCTCTGGCGCGCCCAGGAGTCCGCCAGCTCCGAACCTTCCCACTCCTAGTCATGGCTAGGGCGGCCCGCGTCTCGCCAAAGCCTCGGGCCGCCCTGGTCTCCAGCTCCAGCATGAAGAGGAGACATCCAGCATGACTCAACCCACCGATATTCGGCGAGCCCACCTGGGCGAGCACCTGCGGACAGCACTGTCCCTGGCCACCCGCGGGGTTCCGGTCCTGCCGCTGCGGGCGGGCAAGCGGCCTTTCGGCAACTGCCCGGAGTGCGCGGGAAGTGCCTGCGGTGACCGCCCGCACATGAAGGCCGCCGGGCCCTGCCAGTGCCCGCGGCCGTGCCACGGCTGGGCCGCCGCCACCACCGACCCGTGCGTCCTGTCCTCACCCGCCTGGGCCGCAGCGTGGCGGCAGGCGGCGGCCGTCGCCTACCACCCCGGCGGCGCCGGCCTCACCGTCGTCGACCTGGACGACGCTGACGCCGTCGCATGGGCCCGCCGCACCCTGCCGCCCACTCGGACCCTGCGCACGACGCGGGGCCAGCACTGGATCTACACCCGCACGATGCAGTCCGCGAACCAGGTGCGGCCCGGCGTGGACATCAAATCGCGCATGTCCTACGCCCGCTGGCTCGGTCCGGGCACCGGCACCATGACGGAGCTACCGGCCGCCGTTCTCGCCCTCGTCGAGACAGAAGAGACCACCCCGCGGCAGGTGGTGGTCTCTTCAGTCTCCACGCGCACCACCGTTGACCGCACCAGCTCCACCGGATGCCGGCACACCGACCAGTACGTCCTCACCGGCCTCATGCGCGGACTCGAAAAGATCCGCGCCCGCACCACATCCGGCGCCGGATCACAGGCATACGGAGCCGCCAGCTTCCTGGCCGCCCAGCACGCCGACTGCCCCGGGCCGTGCGGACTCGACGCCCTCAGCGAGCACATCGTCGCCGCAGCCGTCTCCGTCGGCGTCCCCGAGCCCTACGCCCAGCGCGCCGTCACCCGCGGCCTCAGCAGCAGGACAGGGAGGGCCGCGTGACCACCGACCACATCAGCTCCGCCGAACCGGCCCGCACTCCCGCCGGCAGTGGTGCGCCGAAGGTCGTCGCCGAAGGCGTCCTTCCAGCAGTTCGCCCTGACCTGCGCCAGACCACCCCGTGCGACCAGGACCCGGAGTTTCTCGGGGTGCACATCGTCGCCCCGCCCGACTGGAGCGCGCCCACCAGCGCCACCGCCTCGTGCCCGTGCGGCTATCAGCGCAGCGCCCGGGGCCGCAGCGCTGTCCTGCGCCTGGTTGAGGACTACACCGAGCACAAGACGACCTGCCCGCACCACACCGGCGCTGCGGAGCGGAGGCGGGCCGCATGAACGCCGCGATTCGCCACGTGGTGATGATGAGCGGTGGGATCGGTTCCTGGGCCACGGCCAAGCGCGTCATCGACGAGCAGGGCCCGGATGAGGTCGTACTGCTCTTCGCGGACACCAAGGTGGAAGACCCCGACCTCTACCGGTTCTTGAACGACGCTGCCGCCCAGCTCGGGGCGCGGCTGGTCACGGTGGCCGATGGCCGCACCCCGTGGGAGGTATTCCGGGACCGCCGGATCATCGGCAACTCCCGCATCGCCCCCTGCTCCCAGTACCTGAAGCAGATTCCTTGCCGGCGATGGCTGGAAGAGAACACCGACCCCGCACAGTGCGCCGTCTACGTCGGCATCGACTGGACCGAAACTCACCGCCTACCGGCCATCCAGGAGGCGTACCGCCCGTGGACGGCCCTGGCTCCTTTGTGTGAGCCGCCCTACCTCGACAAGCAGGACCTGATCCGGGGTGCGGAAGCACGGGGCCTGCGGCCACCGCGGCTGTACGCGCAGGGTTTCCCGCACAACAACTGTGGTGGCGCCTGCGTCCGAGGCGGCCAGGCTCAATGGGCGCTGCTGCACGAGACCAACCCGGCCCGCTTCGCCGACGAAGAGCGGCAGGAACAGCAAATGCGCGCCGAACTCGGCAAAGACGTGGCGATCCTGCGTGAGCGCGTCGACGGAGCCACCCGCCCCTTGCCGCTAATCGAACTGCGCTCCCGCATCACCCGCGGCACCACCGACACCGGCGACTGGGGCGGCTGCGGCTGCTTCACCGAACCCACCGCAAACGACCCCGAACCGTTGCACGAAGGAGGCGACAGCACCGTGACCACACAGCCGGTGGACAGCGCGGACATGTGGGCCGGACTGTCCCAGCTCGAACCCGCCCAGCCCCTGACCCCCATGTGGGACGACCCCGCGCCCCTCAAAGGCCCCCGGGCCCTGGCGGACTTCCCCACCCACGCCCTACCCAGCTGGCTGCGCGACTTCGTGGCCGCGGTCGCCGAGGAGACGCAGACCCCCGTGGACCTGGCGGGAAGCATCGCCCTGTCCGTGCTGGCCACCGCGGCCGGCGGCCGGTCGGTGGTGCAGGTGCGCGGAAGCTGGAGGGAGCCCACCAACCTCTACGTGGTGGTGGCCCTGCCCCCGGCGAACCGCAAGAGCGCGGTGTTCGCGCTGCTGTCCGATCCACTCTTCGACGCCGAGGAGCGGCTCAGGGAGGCGTCGGGCCCGGCCATCGTGGAAGCGCAGATGACCGCCCGCCTGGCCAAAGAAGCCGCCGACAACGCCGCCTCCAAAGCCGCCAAAGCCGCCCCCGACGAGCGCGATGCCCTGGTGGAATCGGCGTTGGCGCTGGCACAGACGGCGGAGTCGGTGAAGGTGCCGGTGGAGCCGCAGTTGCTCGCCGACGACGCGACCGCCGAGACCGTCACCAGCCGCCTCGCGGAGCAGGGCGACCGCATCTCCGTCATGTCGGCGGAGGGCGAGATCTTCGACATCATGGCCGGCCGCTACACCAGCGGCGGTGTCAACCTCGGCGTCTTCCTCAAAGGCCACGCAGGCGACCGGCTGCGCGTGGACCGCCAAACGCGCAAGGAGTACATCGAAAACCCGGCCGTGACCATGGGCATCTGCGTCCAGCCGCAGGTCCTGGAGGCCATCGGCCGCAACGAAGCCGCCCGCGGCCGGGGCCTGCTGGGCAGGTTCCTGTACTCCTTGCCCGAATCCCTGGTCGGCTACCGCAAGTCCGAGCCCGACCCCATCCCCGACGACATCAAGGCCACCTACCACCGCAACATCATCGACCTGACCCTGGCCCTGGCGGACTGGACCGACCCCGCCGTCCTCCAGCTCGCCCCCGACGCACACACCGCCCTCGTGCAGTTCCAGGACCGCGTCGAGCCCAAACTGAGGCAGCGCGAAGGCTCGTTGGGGCACATCTCCGACTGGGCCGGGAAAGTCGTCGGCGCCACCGCCCGCATCGCCGGTCTGCTGCACCTGGCGGAGCATCTGGAGAACGGCCACACCGTGCCGGTGTCCCAGGAGACGATGCGCGGCGCCATCGAGCTGGGGGAGTACTTCACTAGCCACGGACTCGCCGCCTTCGACGCCATGGGCGCCGACCAGACCGCCGACCGCGCCACCAGCCTGCTGGAGACGCTACGCGCCCATGGCTGGGGCGAGTTCAGCAAGCGGGACCTGATGCTCAAGGTCTCCCGCTCGGAGTTCCCCACCGCTGACGCACTCGACCCCGCCCTGGGCCTGCTGGAGGACCACGGCTACGTCCGGGCGCTGCCGGTGCAGCGCTCCGGGGGCCGTGGCCGGCCGCCTTCCCCCCGCTACCTCACCCACCCCCGACTGAGCACCCCGACCCACTGACTCCCGCTACAGAAACCACAGAAACACAGAAATAGCCCCACCCCGCCCCTGACCTGCGGCAACGGCCGCACCAGGGGGCGGGCGGGGCTCACACAGAAATCCGCGAAAGTCACACAGAAATAGGCCCTGCCCCTCCGCCCACTCCCGCCGGGCGTCCCGGGCAGCAGGACAGCCGGAGGACTCCGGAGCCCCGCAGCTATTTCTGTGTGACTTTCTGCGATTTCTGTGTGAGCCCACTCGTGGGCCCCCACGAGGGCGTTCCGCCAGGTCAGAGCCCCTCCCCCGGCTTTCTGTGTTTTTCGTGGTTTCTGTGGCGCCCTTCTGTCGCCGAGGAGGCCGCAGTGAGTTCCGCTCTGCCCACTACTCACCAAGCGCTCAAGGTTCCCGAAGTGATGGAGGCCCTGGGCCTCAGTCGCTTCAAGGTCTACGACCTCATCCGTTCTCGCCAGCTCAAGAGCATCAAGATCGGCCGGTGCCGCCGTGTGCCTGCCGACGCCCTCCGTTCCTTTATCGACGACCAGTTGGAGGAAGCTGCCTGATGGCACGCAAGAGGAATCCGAACGGCGCCGGCAGCATCTGGCAGCGCAAGGACGGACGTTACGAGGCCCGTGTGTACGTCCCTCAGCCCGACGGCACCCGCAAGCGCAAAACGGTCTACGGCGCTACATGGGAGGAGTGCGACGAGAAGCGCCAGGAGCTGGTCCGTCGAGACCGACAGGGAATCCCGACTCCGACCCGGTCGGCCAAGCTCTCCGAGTGGCTGCCGTACTGGCTGGAGGAGCACGTCAGGCCGCAGCGCAAGCGCACCACGTACGTGAAGTACGAGATGCACACTCGGCTGTACCTCGTGCCGCTCCTGGGCAGCCGCCGCCTGGAATCGCTCACCACGGCGAACGTTCGGCGGATGATTGCGGAGGTGACGACTCAGGCGTCGGCGGCTACCGCGAAGGAGGCGCACCGCGTTCTGCGCACGGCCCTGACAGCCGCCTGCCGGGAGGAGTTGATCAGCCGCAACGTGGTGCAGCTGGTGCCCGCCCCGCAGGTCGAGCCGCGCGAGCTGTGCCCGTGGTCGCTGGATGAGTCCTTGACCTTCCTGGAAGCCGCGCGCTCCGACCCGCTGTATCCCGCGTTCGTCCTGGCCGTCGCGCTCGGGCTTCGACGCGGGGAGATCCTGGGATTGCAGTGGCGAGACGTGGATCTCGGCCGGCGAACGTTGACGGTCCGGACCACGCTCAACCGCGGCGGCAAGGAGCTATACCTGGACTCGACCAAGAACCGGCGCGCGAGGGTGATCCCCGTTCCCCTCATGTGCGTGGCTCCGCTCCGGTGGCAGCGCATGAGGCAGGCCAGCCAGCGAGCTGCCCTCGGCCCCGAGTGGCACGACAGCGGCTTGGTCTTCACCACCCGCAGTGGTCGGCCCATCGAGCCGCGGAACCTCTACCGGTCCTTCCAGCGGGTCTCGGCGTCCGCGGGTCTGCCGCCGGTCCGTCTGCACGACGCCCGACACGGGTGCGCATCCCTGCTGTTCGCGGCTGGCGTCGCGCCCCGCACCGTCATGGAGATCCTGGGGCACTCGCAGATCGCGGTGACCATGAACGTCTACACGCACGTCAGCGATGACACCCGCCGGGAGGCCATGAGCCACATGGATCGGCTGCTCAAACGGCGCCGTTAGACGGGACTGCCGTCAGCTCCTGCCGTCAAAGCCCCCGTGATCCATGATCGCGGGGGCTTTGACGCAGGTCACACTGAGAGCCCCCTGTCGGATTCGAACCGACGACCTTCGCTTTACAAGAGCGGTGCTCTGGCCAGCTGAGCTAAGGAGGCGCGCGTGAAGCAGTGTACCCAGGTGGGGCGGATGCGGGTTCCCAAATTGATGAGTGCAGGGCTACTGACACCGGGGGCCGGCGCGGGTAGCGTCACGGAGAGTCCATATCAGTGGACTACACCACTCCTTTTACTCGGATCGTCCGGCACGTTCCTGCCGGTGAAGGGACTCCCACCATGGCTACGGTCACGTATGACCAGGCAACCCGCATCTACCCGGGTTCCGACAAGCCCGCCGTCGACAAACTGGACATCGCCATCGAAGACGGCGAATTCCTCGTCCTGGTCGGCCCCTCCGGATGCGGCAAATCCACCTCGCTGAGGATGCTCGCGGGGCTGGAGGACGTCGACGGAGGCGCCATCCGCATCGGGGACCGCGATGTCACCCACCTCCCGCCGAAGGACCGGGACATCGCCATGGTGTTCCAGAACTACGCGCTCTACCCGCACATGACGGTCGCCGACAACATGGGCTTCGCGCTCAAGATCGCCGGTGTGCCGAAGGCCGAGATCCGGCAGAAGGTGGAGGACGCGGCCAAGATCCTGGACCTCACGGAGTACCTGGGGCGCAAGCCCAAGGCGCTGTCCGGCGGTCAGCGGCAGCGGGTCGCGATGGGGCGGGCGATCGTCCGGGAGCCGCAGGTCTTCCTGATGGACGAGCCGCTGTCCAACCTGGACGCCAAGCTCCGCGTGCAGACCCGTACGCAGATCGCGGGGCTGCAGCGCCGGCTCGGGATCACGACGGTGTACGTCACCCACGACCAGGTCGAGGCCATGACCATGGGCGACCGGGTGGCCGTGCTCAAGGACGGCCTGCTCCAGCAGATCGATTCGCCGCGGAACATGTACGACCGGCCGGCGAACCTCTTCGTGGCGGGGTTCATCGGGTCGCCGGCCATGAACCTGGTCGAGGTGCCGATCACGGACGGCGGTGTGAAGTTCGGCAACAGCGTCGTCCCCGTCAGCCGTGAGGCGCTGACCGCGGCCGCCGACAAGGGCGACACGACGGTGACCGTGGGCGTGCGCCCCGAGCACTTCGAGATCGTCGAGCAGAACGGTGCCGCCGCGAAGTCGCTGTCCAAGGAGACCGCCGACGCGCCGGCCGGTCTGGCCGTCACGGTCAATGTCGTCGAGGAGCTCGGCGCCGACGGCTATGTGTACGGCACCGCGGAGGTCGGCGGAGAGGTCAAGGACCTCGTCGTACGGGTCAACGGCCGCCAGGTACCGGCCAAGGGCGCCCAGCTGCACGTCGTGCCGCGGCCGGGCGAGACGCACGTCTTCTCGACGTCGTCCGGGGAGCGCCTCACCGACTGACGGCGCCTGGACGACGGACAGGAGGGCGACGCCCCCTGGACGGCGAACTCGGGGCGACCGACGCGTGTGAACGGCGGCGGTGCCGGGGAGAACCTGGTGCCGCCGCCGTCGCGTTGCCCGCCGCGCCGGGCCGCCGCTTCGGGATGCACCACCGGGAAGCACGGCAGGACGCCCCACCAGGAGTCCCCACCAGGAGTCCCCACCAGGAGGAACCATCGGGACATAACCGGGCTTTTCGCATCAGTGCGTCAACATCGCAACCGCACCAATGAGCCCGTGCGTCCCTCGATAAGGTGACCAAATGTCGCCAAATCATCACTCCTCGCTACCATCTCGACCGTGAACTCCGCAGCCCGCCGCATCGGCAGAACTCTCGCCCTCGTCCTTCCCGTCGTCCTCGTGCTGTCCGGGACCCTCGCGGTCACCCGCGTCCCGTGGGCCTCGACGGCCACCGACTCCCAGGTGCTGACCGCTTCGGCCGGGAAGGCCTCCACCAAGGCCGGTCCCAGCGCCCCCGAGGACGCGCTGCGCAAGCGCCTCCTCGTCGAACTCCAGGAGAAGGACCCGGGCGTCGCCCTGACCCACCTCCAGGAGGCGACCACCAAGCGGCCCTCACTGGCCAAGCACTGTGTCTCCATCGCCCGTGACCTCGGCCGTGCCGCGGTCGCCAAGTACGGCGCCGCACACCGCGCCCAGGCCTTCTCCCGCCCGGTCTGCGACACCTCCTTCGCCACCGGCGTCGCCGCCGCCCAGTGACCCGCGCTCGCACCGCATAAGGTGCGACCCATGACAGGTGCCCAGCATCCTCACCCCACGCAGGCCGTGGTCCTGGCCGGCGGCCAGGGCTCACGTCTCCGCCCGTACACCGACGACCGCCCCAAGCCGATGGTCGAGATTCCCGGCACCGGGACCCCGATCATCGGCCACCAGCTGAACTGGCTGGCCTCGGAAGGCGTCACCGACGTCGTCGTCTCCTGCGGGCATCTCGCCGGGGTGCTCCAGGAATGGCTGGACGGCGCCCAACTGCCGTTGCGCGTCACCACCGTTGTCGAGACCGTGCCGCTGGGCCGCGGCGGCGGCCTCAAGTACGCGGCCCGCTCCCTCCCCCGCCCGGACGAGCCCTGGTACGCCACCAACGGCGACATCTGGACCCGCTTCCCGCTCCGTGAGATGGCCGCCTTCCATCACGAGCGCGACGCCGATGCCACCCTCGCGCTGGCCCGCCCCCGCATCCCCTGGGGCGCCGTGGAGACCGACGCGTTCGGGCACGTCCTGGACTTCATCGAGTCGCCGCCCTCGCCGTACCTCATCAACGCCGGCGTCTACGTCTTCTCCGCGGCCTTCACGGAGCTGCTCCCCGACCGCGGCGACCATGAGCGCACCACCTTCCCGCGCCTCGCCCGCGAACGCCGTCTGGCCGGCTTCCCGCTGCCCCAGGGCGCCTACTGGCGCGCCATCGACACCGCCAAGGACCTCACCGAGGCCGCCGAGGAACTGAGCGCACACGGGGGTTGAGGGCCCCGGCCCCGGCCCCCGGCGCCTTCGCCGTCGCCTTCTGCGCACTCCTGGGCCACGACGGACGGGTCACGGAGCGGCTGAACGGTCCCCGGAGGCCTCGGGACAGGCTGAGCCGGCCCCGGGCCCCCTTGAGGCTCCGGGCCGGGCTGAGCGCCCCCAGGGGCCAGTTACGTCACCCTCCGGCCGACGACGACCCTCACCTGCCGCCCGACGGCCGCCGTACCGCCCCGCCGCCCGCCGTACGCCCCCATCCCCGCCGCCACGGCAACCACCCCAACCACCCAACGAAGTCACCCCACCCCCAGCCCCGTTGAGGCTCCCCCACCCCGCCGAGCCCGCCCTCTACCCGCACGCCCCTCCGTCCCCTTCCCCCCACACACGCCTGTCCCCGACCACCCCACCCCCACACAGCCGGCGAATCCAGCCGCACAGGGAACAGAGCAATCGGGGACAGGAAGGGGACAGTGAGCGACAGGTGGGGCAGGTGGGGCAGGTGGGGGACGGGAGGCAACAGGCGGACGGCAGAGCCGTCAGCCCAAGAGCCCGCCCAGGCTTCCACCCCCGGAGTCGCCCCCGGAGCCACCGGAGCCGGTGCTGCCCGTGCCGGTGGTGCCGCCGCCGGTGCCGCCTGTTGAGCTCGGTACGTGGGTCGGTACGGGGGCGCGGGTGGGGACGGTCTGCTGGGGGGCGCTCGTGGTCGCTCCCGGCTGCTGCGAGAGGCCGCTGCCGCTGCTCGTCGACCGTCCCGTGCCGGAGGTCGAGGCGGACGGCGTGCCGGGCTTGCGGGCCTTGTGCGAGGCGTTGGCGGAGGGCGTTCCCGGGCGCGGGGCGGCGCTGCCCTTGTGGTGCTTGCCGGGGCGGGGGGTGTGCTTGCCGGGGCGGGGCAGCGGGGAGCCGGGGAGGTTGTTGATCGCGGGCTCGCCGGGGCGGGGGACGGTCGCGACGGTGGCGGAGCGTACGGCGCCGCCGAGCAGCGAGCCGACGAGCAGGGTCAGTCCGGCCACCACCGCGGTCATCACGGCGCCGCGGCGCAGCACCCGGCGCCGCAGGTCGGCGACCTCGACGCGGGGGCCGAGGCGCCGCCAGGCCTCGCCGGCCAGCCGTCCGTCCATGGAGTAGACGGGCGCACCCGCGATGATCAGCGGGCTCCAGGCGGCGAGGTAGATGATGTGGGGGGCGTCGTAGGCGGGGACGGTACGCCAGCTGACGGTCATCAGCAGCGCCGCCGAGAGCAGCGCCCCGATGGACGCGGCAACGCGCTGCCACAGTCCGCAGATGGTCAGGACGCCGACGACGACCTGGAGGAAGGCGACGGTCAGGCCGGCGCCGACGGGGTGCGAGACGGCGAAGTCCCGCAGCGGCACGGCCAGCGCCCAGGGGTCGAGCGACAGCAGCCACTTGACCATCGAGCCCCGCTCGCCGCCGTCGAAGTAGACGGGGTCGCAGAGCTTGCCCATGCCGGCGTAGACGGAGATCAGTCCGAGGAAGATGCGCAGCGGCAGCAGGACGACGCCGAGGTTCATCCGGCGGCCCGGGTAGTACGCGTGGCGCACGCTGTCGGTGCCGCGGCGCTTGCCGGGGTCGTAGCCGTCCGGCGCGTCGAAGCGGTCGTCGCCGTAGTGGTCGTCGTCGTGGCCGCCGTAGGGGCCGCGGTAGGAGGGTTCGCGGTGGGTGTCGGCGTACGCGCTGCCCACGGGGCGTACGCCGCGCAGCAGGGGGGTGCGGTCGGAGTCGGCGGGGCCGCGCTGGCCGATCACGGTCTGGGCGGGGGCGGCGTCGCCGAGGCGGACCCGGGGCAGGACCTGGGTCGTGCCGACGTCCTCGGTCTGCGGGCCGTCGAGGCCGACGCCCGCGTTGCGCACCGCGTGCAGGAGCTGGGTGGTGGCGCCGGCCGTGCCGCCCGGTGCGGTGCGGCCGCTCCACACCACGGGCGCCCGGCGTCTGGCACCGTCGGCCGAGCCCCGGATGACGGGGATGCGCGCGGTGTCGGACAGGGCGCCGCGCGGCGCGGGCGCGGCGAGCTGTACGCGGAAACTGGCGTGGTTGACGATGACCTGCGCGGGATCGCACGGCACCTTGACCGAGCTCAGGCCCGGCTCGTCATCGAAGCCCGGCGAGCGTCCCCCCGTAGGCGTGCGGGGTGTTCTGGTGTCCACGCTCATCTAACCGAGTGACCCGCGTTTAAGACACTGCCTTGACCGGGGCGATCTGTCCGAGACCCGTCAAAAGATCACGGGATACGGGAAAGGCGTACAGAGGGTCAGGTTCTGCCCCGGGGTGTGGCGCGGGCGTGGGCCGGCCGCCCCGGGGCACCCGGACTCAGCTGCGGCGGCGCGCCGCCTCCCACAGGACGACACCGGCCGCGACACCGGCGTTCAGCGACTCCGCGCCGCCCGGCATCGGGATCCGGACCCGGACGTCACAGGTCTCGCCGACCAGCCGCGACAGGCCCTTGCCCTCGCTGCCGACGACGATGACGACCGGGCCGTCCAGCGCCTCGACGTCCTGCAGCTCCAGCTCGCCGTCCGCGGCCAGACCGACGACCGTCAGACCGGCCTTCTGGTACGACTCCAGGGTCCGGGTCAGGTTGGTGGCGCGCGCGACCGGGGTACGGGCCGCGGTGCCCGCCGAGGTCTTCCACGCACCGGCCGTCATCCCGGCCGCCCGGCGCTCCGGCACGACCACGCCGTGGCCGCCGAAGGCGCTCACGGAGCGGACCACGGCGCCGAGGTTGCGCGGGTCGGTGACGCCGTCGAGCGCGACGATCAGCGGGTCGTCACCGTCGTCGAAGGCGGCCGCGGCCAGGTCCTCGGGGTGCGCGTAGTCGTACGGCGGAACCTGCAGGACCAGGCCCTGGTGGTTGAGGCCGTTGGTCATCCGGTCCAGCTCGGGGCGCGGCGCCTCCATCAGGTTGATGTCGCCGCGCTCCGAGGCGAGCTGGAGTGCGGCGCGCACCCGCTCGTCGGTGTCGATGAACTGCTGGACGTAGAGGGTGGTCGCGGGCACGCCGTCGCGCAGCGCCTCGAAGACCGGGTTGCGGCCGACGACCAGCTCGGCGGTGCCCTTGGCGCCGCCGCGGCGCGGGGCCGGGCGGCGCGACGCGGCCTGCTTCGCCTTGGCATTGGCGACGCGGTTCTTGACGTGTCCCTTTCGCTCGGAGGCGGGCGGGGTCGGGCCCTTGCCCTCCAGGCCCCGGCGCCGCTTACCGCCGCTGCCGACCTGCGCGCCCTTCTTGTTGGACGTGCGGCGGTTCCTGCGCTGGCTGTTGCCGGCCATGGGTCACCTGTTTCTTCACTGCTCTCGACGTCTCGCGACGTGGAGTGGGTACGTACGTATGGAATGAGTGTCGCCCGCGGCCACCGCGCGGGGCGAATCCGGGTGGCCGACGAGGCGTGCGGCCGGGGTCAGGACAGCGACCAGCGCGGGCCCGACGGGGTGTCCTCGATGGCGAGGCCGGACTGCTGGAGCTGGTCGCGGATGGCGTCGGCGGTGGCGTAGTCCTTGCGGGCGCGGGCCGCCTGGCGCTGTTCGAGGACCAGGCGGACCAGGGAGTCGACCACGCCGTGGAGGTCCTCGCCGCGGTCCGTGCCGCCGCCGGACCAGCGCTCGTCGAGCGGGTCCAGGCCGAGCACGCCGAGCATCGCCCGCACCTCCGCCAGCCGGGCCACCGCCGACTCCTTGTCGTCGGCGGTCAGCGCGGAATTGCCCTGGCGGACGGTGGTGTGCACGATCGCCAGCGCCTGCGGGACGCCCAGGTCGTCGTCCATCGCCTCGGCGAAGGCCAGCGGCACCTCGTCCGCCGGCTCGACGACCCCGGCCTTCTCCACGACGCGCTGGACGAAGCCCTCGATCCGCGCGAACGCGGACTCGGCCTCGCGCAGCGCCTCCTCGCTGTACTCGATCATCGAGCGGTAGTGCGGGGTGCCCAGGTAGTAGCGCAGCACGATCGGACGCCAGCGCTTGACCATCTCCGCGACCAGCAGGGAGTTGCCCAGCGACTTGGACATCTTCTCGCCGCTCATGGTCACCCAGGCGTTGTGGGTCCAGTACGCGGCGAAGTCGTCACCGAAGGCCTTGGCCTGGGCGATCTCGTTCTCGTGGTGCGGGAAGATCAGGTCGATGCCGCCGCCGTGGATGTCGAACGCGGCGCCCAGGTACTTGTGGGCCATCGCCGAGCACTCCAGGTGCCAGCCGGGCCGGCCGCGGCCCCAGGGCGTCTCCCAGCTGGGCTCGCCCTCCCTGGCCGCCTTCCACATCGCGAAGTCGCGCGGATCGCGCTTTCCGGTCTCGCCCTCGCCGGACGGCTGGCGGAGGTTGTCCAACTCCTGGTTGGACAACCGGAGATACTCCGGGAAGGACTGCACGTCGAAGTAGACGTTGCCGTCGGCGGCGTAGGCGTGACCGCGCTCGATCAGGCCGCGCATCATCTCGATCATCTCGGGGATGTGGCCGGTGGCACGCGGCTCGTAGGTGGGGCGCAGGCAGCCCAGCGCGTCGTAGGCCGCGTTGAAGGCGACCTCGTTCTCGTAGCCGATCGACCACCAGGGGCGGCCCTGCTCCTCCGCCTTCTTGATGATCTTGTCGTCGATGTCGGTGACGTTGCGGACGAACGTCACGTCGTAGCCGCGGTGGGCGAACCAGCGGCGCATGATGTCGAAGTTCAGTCCCGACCTGATGTGCCCGATGTGCGGGGCGGCCTGCACGGTCGCACCACACAGGTAGATCGAGACACAGCCCGGCACGAGCGGGGTGAAGTCGCGAATCTGCCGGGCGCTGGTGTCGTACAGGCGAATCGTCACGGAACCAGGGTAGTCGGAACGAGGCAGTGCCCCGCGACCCATATGGCCACGGGGTGACAGAAGCCTCACACGCGTCCGATTTCGCCGGCGGTGCCGGGCCGGAGCGACCGCGGGCGGCGTCAGATGCTGCCGACCACCTTGCGCGGGGTGACCCGGACCACGACCCGCGCGGCGTCGTCGGCCGACGCCGGATTGAACTCCGCGTACGGCTTGCCGGTGTACTTCCGCGACAGCTCGTCGATGAGCTCCGGCCCGCCCTCGGTGGTGAGCCGGGCCGAACCGCGGACCTCGGCATAGGTGTACGGGGCGTCGAAGGGCTGGACGACGACCGAGACCCGCGGGTCGCGCCGGAGGTTGGCCTCCTTGCGCCTGCCGACGGTCGTCGAGAACAGCAGGTCGTCGCCGTCCCGCTTCACCCAGACCGGGGAGACCTGCGGGCTGCCGTCGGGCTGGACGGTCGCCACGGTCACGAAGACCGGGCTGTCGAGGAGCTGCTTGAGGTCGTCGGACAGGGTGGCGGTCACGAGGGGTCCTTCCTGCGGGCCTTCCGGGGACACGAGTACTCCATCCTCCCCCCAACACCCGTGCGGCGCCCGGCATTCCGCGCGGGCGGGGGAACGCCGGGCGCCGCACCGGCCGTGCCGGACGCCGTATCCGCCGGTCAGGCCGTACGGAAGACGATCGCCGTGGCCACCGCGGCCAGGCCCTCGGCGCGGCCGGTCAGCCCCAGCCCGTCCGAGGTCGTGCCGGAGACCGAGACCGGCGCGCCGGCCGCCGCCGACAGCGCCTTCTGGGCCTCGTCCCGCCGCTTGCCGACCTTCGGGCGGACGCCGATGACCTGCACCGCGACATTGCCGATGGTGAAGCCCTCGGCCCGGACGATCCGGGCGGCCTCGGCGAGCAGCGTCACGCCCGAGGCGCCGGACCACTCGGGGCGGCTGGTGCCGAAGTGCGCCCCCAGGTCGCCGACGCCGGCCGCCGAGAACAGCGCGTCGCAGGCCGCGTGTGCGGCCACGTCGCCGTCGCTGTGCCCGGCCAGGCCGTAGCCGTCGCTCTCCGCGGCGTCCCAGAGCAGCCCGGCGCACCACAGCTCGCGGCCCTGCTCGAAGGCGTGCACATCGGTGCCGATGCCGACGAGGGGGACGACGGCAGGCGGGGCCGCGGCGGGGTCGGGGGCCTGCCCGGCGGGCCGGGTCGGGTCCTGCTCAGACATAGCCATCGGTGGCCCTCCTGCGGGCGAGTACGGCCTCGGCCAGGACCAGGTCCAGCGGCCGGGTCACCTTGAACGCTTCCTCGTGGCCCGGGACGACCACGACCGGCGATCCGAGCCGTTCGACCAGCCCGGCGTCGTCGGTGGCGCCCTCGCCCTCGACGACGGTGTCGTGCGCCTTGCGCAGGGTCGCCAGGTCGAAGCCCTGCGGGGTCTGCACGGCGCGCAGCAGGGCCCGCTCCGGGGTGCCGACCACCGGCTCCGGGGAGCCCAGCGGCTGCGGGTCGACCTGCTTGACGGTGTCCGCGAGCGGCAGCGCGGGGACGACGGCGGGCGCACCGCCGCGCACGGCGGCGACCACCGCGTCGACCGTCTCGACCGGCACCAGCGGGCGCGCGGCGTCATGCACCAGCACGACGTCGATGGTGTCCGGGAGCGCGGCCAGGCCGAGCCGTACGGACTCCTGGCGGGTCTGCCCGCCGGGAACCACCTCGAGGTCGGTGCGCTCGGGGAGCGGGTGCTCGTGGAGGAGGCGGGACACCTCGGCGGCGCCGTCGGGCGGGGCGACCACGACGATCAGCGAGACGGCACGCGAGGCGGCCATCGCGCGGACGGCGTGCACCAGCATGGGTGTGCCGCCCAGTGCGCGCAGCGCCTTGGGGGTGCCGGGACCGAGCCGGACACCGCGGCCGGCGGCGGGGATCACCGCGGCCGTGCGGGCCGGGCGGGAGGGATCTGGCATCGATGACTCCGGAGTCCGGGGCGAGCCCGGAATTGACGCAGACAGGTTTGTTTCCTCGGGAGAGGTGGGTATGGCCCTGGAGGTAGCCCCGGCCGGAGGCTGGGGAAGTGCCGGGCGCGACGCCTTGACCGGACCCTTCCGTGACAGCGGTCGAGGCAGCAGCCCGGGCCCGGCACGCCACAGGGGCCGGCGCCTGCCGGTCCCGGCAGGTCATCAACCCCATAAGTCAAGATCGCACAGCTCGTGACCCGGCTCATGAGATTCGTGACACAGCAGCAGATATGCCGCAGCGCCCGGCAACAGACCGTCTCACTGGGAAACGGTCGTCACTCGGGCACCGCGGCATTGCTACGTCGTCGCTGCGCTGGCTCTCACCGGCGCACACGTCGTCAGGACGCGAGTACCTCGTCGAGCAGGGCCTCGGCCTTGTCCTCGTTGGTGTTCTCCGCGAGGGCGAGTTCGCTCACCAGAATCTGGCGCGCCTTCGCGAGCATCCGCTTCTCACCGGCGGACAGTCCGCGCTCCCGCTCGCGCCGCCACAGGTCACGTACGACCTCGGCGACCTTGATCACGTCACCGGAAGCGAGCTTCTCGAGATTTGCCTTGTAGCGACGGGACCAGTTCGTCGGCTCCTCGGCATACGGTGCACGCAGCACCTCGAAGACCCGGTCCAGCCCGTCCTGACCAACCACGTCGCGTACGCCGACGAACTCCGCATTGTCCGCTGGCACACGAACAGTCAAGTCGCCCTGGGCGACCTTCAGCACCAAGTAGGTCTTGTCCACGCCTTTGATCTGGCGAGTTTCGATGGCCTCGATCAGCGCGGCCCCGTGATGGGGATAGACCACGGTGTCGCCAACCTTGAACGTCATGTGACAGGTACCCCTTCCGTGGCTATCCATGCTAACACGGGAACGGACCGTTCTGAATGGCGTTTTCGCAGGTCAGGGCATATCTCGGGGCTTGACAACAGCGACCGGAACGTGCTGCGAAGGGCGTCGGGAGGCGGGTATTCGCAGGTCGGAGGGGCTGCACGGGTGAGAGGAAACCCGCCCGTCACATACCGGGAGGGCGATGATCAACGGGCCGAATGCCCTAGTTTGTCAGGATCCAGATGAGCGAGTTCCGGTACTCCGTTCGGCTGCTCGCGGGCCCCTCGGGGGCGATTCCGGAATTGATCACGATCGGCCGTCCCCGAAGAGGGTGATCAATTCCGCGAGCCCTTCACATTCCCTGCGAATACTGCTTTTCCCCAGGGAGAAACCCATGAGTCGCCACCCGAACGGCCGCTTGCCGAAAATTCCTTCCCTCTTCCCGGGGAACGTTCTCGATGGGTGATCTCCATGGGCCGGGTCTGCGGGCCCGTGTCGCCGGCAGGCCGCGGTGGCGTGTCGGGTGCCGGGGTGCTGCGGCGCGTTCTCCCGGAGCTCGGTGACGGGTTCTCCCGGCCGCGTCCCGGCGGATCGTGAAACGGGGTCAGCTTTCGCCGGGTGCTCCCGCTGCCGGGGCCGCGGGACGGGGCACGGGCGGGCGTGGCGGGGCCCCGAGCGCGCTGGGGGCGGGTCGGGTGCGGCGGCGCGAGGACGGCTCGGTAACCTAGCGGCGCTGACACACCCTTAGGGCGGCTTTACGCACCCGTCGTCATGACGCGTACGTGGCCGCCCCAGCCGCCCATCCGCGACCGGGCACGAACGTTCGGCCGCCGTAGCTCGTCAAGGAGATGCCGCCGCCGTGAGCCGCAGCCTTCGACGCGGCGTCCTCGCCGCCACCGTCCTTTCGCTCTCGATCGCCACGCTGTCCGCGTGCGGAGCCGGGAACGACGCCCAGACGCTGCAGGTCAAGCCGGACAACGCCGCGACCACCGTCGACGGCATCAAGATCCAGAACATCAACGTGATCACCCAGCCCGATGTGAACGCCAAGGGCCCGGCAGTGGTGTCCGCGACGGTGTTCAACAACGGTGCCAAGGACCAGAAGCTGACCGCGATCTCCGTCGACGGCACCGGCCAGTCGGCCAAGCTCTCGCCCGCGGGCGGTGGCTCGGGCGCCATCACCGTGCCGGCCGGCGGCTCCGTGGTGCTCGGCGGCAAGGACAGCGCCTCCGCCGTCCTGAGCAGCGGCCGCGAGGCCGTCAAGGACGGGAACGTGCAGCCGCTGACCTTCAGCTTCAGCTCGCTCGGCAAGGTGAAGACCAACGCCTACGTCGTCCCCGCGAAGAACTACTTCGAGGGCTACGGCCCCTCGCAGCTCCCGCAGCCGTCCGGTTCGGCCTCTCCGTCCGGTTCCGCCAAGCCGTCGCAGTCGGGCAAGCCGTCCGGTTCGGCCTCCCCGTCCGGCTCCCCCTCGTCGTCGGCGCACAGCGGCCACTGAGACCGCCCGCGCGACGCGCGACACAACGCCTCAGGGGCGCCCGTCCGATCCGGAGGGGCGCCCCTGAGGCGTATGTGCGCAACGCGCGGCCGGGGGCGGGCCGGTGGGCGCGCCTGGCCTGTGCTTCGTACGGCGCGTGCTCCGTACGGCCCGTGGTTCGTACGACCCGTGGTTCGTACGGCTCCTGCGCTTGTCCGGCTCGCGCGCCGTACGGCCGTGGGCTTTACGGCTCGAACTTGTAGCCCAGGCCGCGGACCGTGACGAGGTAGCGCGGCGCGCCCGGGTCGGGCTCGATCTTGGCGCGCAGCCGCTTGACGTGTACGTCCAGGGTCTTGGTGTCGCCCACGTAGTCGGCGCCCCAGACCCGGTCGATGAGCTGCATCCGGGTCAGCACGCGCCCGGCGTTGCGCAGCAGCATCTCCAAGAGGTCGAACTCCTTCAGGGGCAGGTCGACCTTGCCGCCGGAGACCGTGACGACATGGCGGTCCACGTCCATCCGGACCGGGCCGGCCTCCAGGGCCTGCGGGGTGACCTCCTCCGGCTCGCCGCGGCGGCGCATCACCGCGCGGATGCGGGCGACCAGTTCGCGGGAGGAGAAGGGCTTGGTGACGTAGTCGTCCGCGCCTATCTCCAGGCCGACGACCTTGTCGATCTCGCTGTCCTTGGCGGTCACCATGATGACCGGGACGTTGGAGCGGCCACGCAGCTGGCGGCAGACCTCGGTGCCGGGCAGGCCCGGCAGCATCAGGTCGAGGAGGACGAGGTCGGCGCCGTTGCGCTCGAACTCGTCGAGTCCGTCGGGGCCCGTAGCCGCGATGGCGACCTCGAAACCCTCCTTGCGGAGCATGTACGACAGTGCGTCGCTGAACGATTCCTCGTCCTCGACGACAAGCACTCGGGTCACGGAAGGACCTCCGGGGCTGGGTGAGCAGGGAGCGGATCGTTGAAGGTCTCGTACGGGCGGTCCTCGTCGTCGAGGCCCTCCGCGGAGGGGTCGGCGGGCCGTTCGCGGTCGCGTACGGCTCCGGCTTCCGGGAGACGCAGGGTGAAGGTGGAGCCCTGTCCCTCAGCGCTCCACACCGTGACCTCCCCGCCGTGCGAGGCGGCCACGTGCTTGACGATGGCGAGGCCGAGGCCGGTCCCGCCGGTGGCGCGCGAGCGCGCCGGGTCCACACGGTAGAACCGCTCGAAGACGCGGTCCCGGTCCTTTTCGGATATCCCGATGCCCTGGTCGGTCACCGCGATCTCGATCAGGTCGCCACCGGGCGCGGAGACGCGGCGTCCGGCGATCCCGACGCGGGTGCGTGCCGGGGAGTAGTTGACGGCGTTCTCGACGAGGTTGCCCAGGGCCGCGGCGAGCTGGCCGCGGTTTCCCCATACGTGCAGGTCGGCGGCGCCGCCCACGGCCATGGTGATCTGCTTCGTACCGGCCTGCTGGCGGCAGCGGTCCATCGCCTCGGCGACCAGTTCGTCGACCCGGACCGGCTCGGCGTCCTCCAGCGGGTTGTCGTTCTGCACCCGGGAGAGGTCGATGAGCTCCTGGACGAGGTTGGTCAGGCGGGTGGCCTCGTTCTGCATCCGGCCGGCGAAGCGCTCGACGGCCTCGGGGTCGTCGCTGGCGTCCATCACGGCCTCGGAGAGCAGCGACAGGGCGCCGACGGGGGTCTTGAGCTCATGGCTGACGTTGGCGACGAAGTCACGGCGGACCGCTTCTATCCGGCGGGCTTCCGTGAGGTCCTCGACCAGCAGCAGGACGAGCCGGGAGCCGAGGGGGGCGACTCTGGCGGAGACCGCGAGCGCCTCGCCGCGGCCGGTGCCGCGGCGCGGCAGATCCAGCTCGACCTGGCGTATCTCGCCGTCCCTGCGGGTGTCGCGGGCCATCTGCATCATCGGCTCGACGGCGAGCTTGCCGCCGCGGACCAGACCGAGGGCGTAGGCGGCGGAGCTGGCCTTGACGACGGCGTCGGCCTCGTCGAGGACCACGGCCGAGGAGCGCAGCACCGACAGGACGGTGTCGACCCCGGGCGGCAGCACGGCTTCGGTGTGCAGGGAGGTACGGGTGGGTTTGGCCTGGTCGCGTTCGCTCCAGCGGAACGCCAGCATGGCGAAGACACCGGTACAGAGCCCGGCGATCGCAGCCACTGCGGCGACGGCCGCGTCCACGTTCATGACTCCAGGTTATGCGCCTGGTCGGACACTTCCCCAGCCATGCGGGGCCCTGCTCGAACAGCCGTCGCCCAGAGTTCACCGTCAGGTACCCGCTGGTTCACTCCGGAGGCCGGCGCGGGGCGGGCGGCCGCCGGCCGGATGCCCCAGGGGCCACCGGCGGAGCGCCCCGCCGCCGGGGTGCCCGGCCAGGTGAACGGGGCCGCGGCCCTCGGGGCCGTGGATGCGTCGCCCAGAGTTCACCTTCACGTCGGCGCCGGTTCACCCCCGGTGGCACCGCAGGTCGCGCGGCGCCCGCAGGGTGACGGTGCGGGTGCCGGACGGTGTGCACCGGCGCGCGGCCGGACACCCTGAGCGACCGCGCGGGCCACGGCCCTCCGGAGCACCGGCACCGCGGCGGCCGGCCCCGTGGAGCACCGTCCCTCCGGGCACGGGCCGCACGGGCACCGACCGTGAGAGCGTGGGCACAGGTCACCCTGCACCCCGTTCCACCTCCCACCCACGCCACACCACCACATCGATGCGAGAGAAGGTCACAGATGCGGGACGCGTACCACGAGGAGCTGGATTCGATCGGCGAGGGCCTGGTCGAGATGGCCCGGCTCGTCGGCTCCGCGATCGGGCGCGCCACCACGGCGATACTCGACGCGGACCTCAAGCTGGCCGAGAACGTCATCGCCGCCGACGAGAAGGTCGACGACCTCCAGCGCGACCTGGAGGCACGTGCGATCGCCCTGCTGGCGCGGCAGCAGCCGGTCGCCACCGACCTGCGGATCGTCGTCACCTCGCTGCGGATGAGCGCCGACCTGGAGCGCTCCGGCGACCTGGCCCAGCACGTGGCCAAGCTGGCCCGGCTGCGCTTCCCGCAGACGGCCGTTCCGCGCGATCTGCACGCCACCATCCTGGAGATGGGGCAGCTGGCACAGCGCCTGATGGCCAAGGCCGCCGAGGTCATCATCACCAAGGACGTCGACCTCGCTCTGCAGCTGGAGCAGGACGACGACGCCATGGACATGCTGCACCGCACCCTCTTCCAGCACCTGATGGACGACCGCTGGAAGCACGGCATCGAGACGGCCGTGGACGTGACCCTGCTGGGCCGCTACTACGAGCGCTTCGCCGACCACGCGGTGTCCGTCGCCAAGCGGGTCGTCTACCTCGTGACCGGCGAGCACGCCGACGAGATCGCCCCGCCGACGGCGGTGGAGGGCGCGTAGCCGCACAAGGCCGGAGGCGGAGCCGCGGCGGCGGGGCCGTGGCCGCGGCGGGAGGCGTCCGGCCGCGGCGGCGGATGGAAGCCGCGAGTCCGCCCCCGGAGCCGCCGTGCGCCGTTGACGTGTGCCTCCACGCGCCGTTGACGCGCCTCGGCACCCGGGCTTGCAATGGGCACCAGGTGACCCCTAGGAGGCAATGCATGGCACCCATGGCGGACTCCCCCAACCCCGCGCCCGACACCCCGACGGCCGTCGAGCGACCACGGCTCCCCCTGCTCGGCGCCTGCGGCTGCGGCTCCGGCTGCAGCTGCGGCTGCCAGTCCGGCGGACCGTGCCAGTGCGGCGGCGGCTGCTAGCGACCGTCACGCACGGCGCCACCACGGCACTAGGCACAGCGCCCTTGCGGCCCCGGCTGGTTCTCACCGGCCGGGGCCGTTGCCGGTCGGGGGGCCGTTGCCGGTCGAAGAGGGGTAGTCGAAGGGGGCCGTTGCCGTACGGCGGGCCGGGGTCATACGGCAAGGGCCGGGGCGGTCGGTCAGGGCCGGGGCCGGTCGGCCGGTCCTTCCGCCGGCGGTCAGAGGGAGATCGACAGCGGATGGATCTCGTCGGCCTTGTGGCCGGCCCGCTCGTGGATGCGTTGCACGGCCCCCGCCGACGGCGCGTCCGACAGGCAGAAGACATCCCCGGAGTCGGTGTCGGCCCAGGCGTGCTCGAACGTCACGCCCTCCTCGCTCTGGATGGCGAGGTCGGCCTGGTGCGCCGCACTCAGCTCGTCGGGCGTCACGCCCTTCATACCGTGATGGATGTCCATGAACTTGGGCATCGAACTCATCCTTCCGGTCGCAGACGAACACGTTCCCTCTTCCATGCTGCATCCGAACACCGCGGTCCTCGCCCCCACCGCTCACCGCCCGCGGCGCGACGGCCCCGCCGGCCCGGCGGAGGGGACGCGCGCGGTCGGACTCCCGCTCCCCTGCCCGGAGACCCTCGCCGGCCCGCCGGCCCGGCCCCGTAAGCTTCCGAGGCACCGGGCAACTCGGCCCGCGAGGCGGGACCGACGTCCTCTGCGCACGCTCAAGTTCGGCACCCCGGCCCCCCGGCTCTGCTTCGACAGCCGTCCACGGCCCGCCTCCCGGCACGATCGTGGAGATCCCCATGCCCCTCGAAGGACCGCGCTACCTCCTGGTGCAGGCCCGATCCGAACCGTCGCCCCTGTACGAGCCGTACGGGCGCGGGACGCACGAGGACATCGGGACCTTCACCGGCAACGTGCCGCTGGACGACCCCGCCCTGGCCCTGCCGGAGAACCTGGCCCACACGCTGCACTCGTGGTCCCGCTCCCGCCCACGAGACGGTTTCCCCTCCCGTCCGGGCCTGCGGAAGCACGTCAAGCAGGGCCTGGTGGCGGCTCAGCGGCTGGCCGGGCACCTCGGGCCGCCGTGGGCGGTGCGCTACTGGGACGAGCGCCACCGGACGTCGAAGTGGGTGTGCTGGGGCTGCGAGCGCCTGCACTGGGAACGCGACAGCCACGGCACGCCTCCGCACCCGGTGGACCTCACCGTCGAGGGCGAGTTCCAGTACGGTCCGCTGCGCTCCGACGGCTTCGGGGACTTCTTCCCCGACGACCCGGCCGCCGCCCTGGACCTGTCCGACGCCCTCGTCGCCGCCCTGTACGGCTGGGCGGACGAGATCGACACCACCTTGAACCTCGAACTCCGCGACCGGGTGGAGGGCACGTACGACGACACCTGGCAGCGCCTGTTCCACGAGGGCAGAAACCTGGCCGGACAACTCGCCCACGAACTCGGCCCCACCCGGACCGTGACCTACAGGGGCCTGGCGAACGGCGGCCTCGCCGCGATGACGTGTGTGACGTGGCGGGGGGACCGGGAACTGCCGGCGTGAGGCGAGCGTGGCGTGCGGGAGGGCCGGAAAGCGGGACGGACCCGGGTGCGGCCTCGGCACCGGACCGGCCGTGTCCCCTGACTGCGGAACAGCGGACGTCGGCCCCTCAGCGCTTCAGCTCCCCCGCACTCATGCGGCCGGTGGTCCCCGAAGCAACAGGCACACGCGCCGCGTCCCTCCCCTGAGAGTCGGCGACCAGAGCACTCCAGACTCTCGCTGAGCACCCCGGACGCGCGGCCCCGGGCAGCAACAAGCCCCCTACTCGCGGGCAAACCGCAGGTAGGGGGCTTATGGCTGGGGGCTTACTTCTTCTTGCCCTGGTTCTTGACGGCCTCGATGGCGGCCTTGGCGGCTTCCGGGTCGAGGTAGGTGCCGCCGGGGTTGAGCGGGCGGAAGTCGGCGTCCAGGTCGTAGGCGAGCGGGATGCCGGTGGGGATGTTCAGGCCCGCGATGTCCTCGTCGGAGATGCCGTCGAGGTGCTTGACCAGGGCGCGCAGGGAGTTGCCGTGGGCGGCGACGAGGACCGTCTTGCCGGCGCGGAGGTCGGGGACGATGCCGTCGAACCAGTACGGGAGCATGCGGACGACGACGTCCTTGAGGCACTCCGTCTGCGGGCGCAGCTCCGGCGGGAGGCCGGCGTAGCGCGGGTCGGAGAACTGGGAGTACTCGGCGTCGCGGTCGAGGGCGGGCGGCGGGGTGTCGTACGAGCGGCGCCAGAGCATGAACTGCTCCTCGCCGAACTCGGCCAGCGTCTGCGCCTTGTCCTTGCCCTGCAGCGCGCCGTAGTGGCGCTCGTTCAGCCGCCAGCTGCGGTGGACCGGGATCCAGTGCCGGTCGGCGGACTCCAGGGCCAGCTGCGCGGTGCGGATGGCGCGCTTCTGGAGGGAGGTGTGCACTACGTCGGGGAGCAGGCCGGCGTCCTTGAGCAGCTCTCCGCCGCGGACTGCCTCCTTCTCGCCCTTCTCGTTGAGATTGACGTCCACCCAGCCGGTGAACAGGTTCTTCGCGTTCCACTCGCTCTCGCCGTGGCGGAGGAGGATCAGCTTGTACGGTGCGTCGGCCATGGCGTCGAGCGTAATCCAAGTCGGCGTGGCGCCTTGTCCGGGTCCAGGACCTGGGCTTCTCGGGGACGTTTGATGCTTCTCGTCAAATGAGTGGCGGTGACGGACGCCGCGTATGTAGGTTGCGAAAGCCGCTTGCGCCACTTACCTCCATCCGTCTGCTGCCGTCCTTCGCCTGCTGTCGCCGCTCGTTCGCCGCAGGTGCCGCTTCCGTACCGCCGCGTTCGTTTTCCGTGCCGTATCGCCACTCATCGGGGGAATTGTCATGCCTGCATCCATCACGTCTCCACCGCCCGGGCCGGGCCGGCTCAGGCGGGCCGCTCGCGAGAGCGTTTCCGGGCTTCCGCGGCAGTTCTGGTGGCTGTGGACCAGCACCTTGATCAACCGGCTGGGCTCGTTCGTCGCCACCTTCCTCGCGCTGTATCTGACCGTCGAGCGCGGCTACTCCGCCTCGTACGCGGGCCTGGTCGGGGCGCTCTACGGGCTGGGCGGGGTGATCTCGTCGGTCGGGGCCGGGGTGCTGACCGACCGGCTCGGCCGGCGGCCCACCATGCTGATCGCCCAGCTGTCGACGGCCGCTTCCGTGGCGCTGCTCGGATTCATGGCGCACCCGGTCGCGATCGCGGTGGTGGCGGGTGTGGTCGGCATGGCGACCAACGCCTCCCGTCCCGCCGTGCAGGCGATGATGGCGGACCTCGTCGCCCCGGAGGACCGCGTCCGCGCCTTCTCCCTCAACTACTGGGCGATCAACCTCGGCTTCGCCGTCTCCTCCACCGCCGCCGGGCTCATCGCCCGCCACGGCTACACGGCCCTCTTCCTGGGCGAGTCCGCGCTGGTGCTGGTCTGCGCGCTGGTCGTCTTCCGGAAGCTCCCCGAATCGCGCCCCGCCGCGGGCGCACCGGACGGCCCGGGCGGCGCCGTCGGCCCGGCCCCCGCCCCGGTCTCGCTGCTGACCGTCGTGCGTGACGGCCGCTTCATGACCGTCGTCGGCCTCAACCTGCTGCTCGCCCTGATCTTCCAGCAGGCGTACGTCTCGATGCCGGTGTCGATGGGCCGGGGCGGCTTCTCCAGTGCCGACTTCGGGCTGGTCATCGCGGTCAACGGGATCCTCGTCGTGCTGCTGCAGATCCCCGTGACGCGGTGCATCGAGCACCGCAGCCCGGCCATGCTCCTGGTCGGCTCGTCGCTGCTCGCCGGGTACGGCTTCGGGCTGACGGCGCTGGCCGGCTCGGTCGCCATGTACGCGCTCGCCGTCACGGTCTGGACGCTCGGCGAGATCATCAACTCGCCGACCCAGATGGGCCTGGTGGTGCGCCTCTCCCCCCTGCACGGCCGCGGCCGCTACCAGGGCATGTACGCCCTGTCGTGGTCCATCGCGACCCTGGCCGCCCCGCTGCTCGGCGGGATGGTGATCGACCACTACGGCGCCGATGCCCTGTGGGCCGGCTGCGCGGCCGTCGGCACGGTCGCGGCCATGGGCTACGCGCTGCTGCTGCGGAGCCTGCCGGGACGGACGGGGGCGGCGGGGGCGCCGGCAGGGGCGAGCCGGGCGGCCTCCCCGACGGTGGGGACGGGGGTCCGGACCGGGGTGGCGAAGGGTGCCGACGCCACGGCCGGGCACGATGCCGGACTCGCGGCGGCGCACTCGCCTGTGCGCCGGGAGGTGACGCAGCCGGTGCCCCACTCGGCACCCTGAGCGCTGCTGCCCCGTGCCGTAGGCCCCCTCGCCGCCTGCCGCGCAGTCCCGTCGTCGGCCGTACGCGGCAACCGTCCGCGCAGCTCCTGCCCGCCCGCGGCTACGCGGAGCGCTCCCGCGTCAGATGTGCGAAGGCGTCCAGGTTGCGGGTGGATTCGCCGCGGGAGACGCGCCAGGCGTACTCCTTGCGGATGGCGGTGGCGAAGCCCATCTCCAGGAGGGTGTTGAAGCTGCCGTCGGCGTTCTCCAGGACCGTGCCGAGGAGGCGGTCGAGTTCGTCGGGGGTGACGGCGGACAGGGGGAACTTGCCCACGAGGTAGATGTCGCCGAGCTTGTCGATCGCGTAACCGACGCCGTAGAGGCGGGTGTTGCGTTCCAGGAGCCAGCGGTGGACGGCCTCGTGGTTCTCGTCGGGGTGGCGGACGACGAAGGCGTTGAGCGAGAGGGAGTGCCTGCCGACGACGAGCGAGCAGGTCGTGGAGAGCTTGCGGGTGCCGGGGAGCTTGACGACGTAGGTGCCGTCGGCGGGCGACTCCCATTCGAGCTCGGCGTCGGTCAGGGTCCGCTCGATCACGGTCCTGGCGCGCACCACCGCCTCGGCCGTGGTGCCGCCCGCCGCGTCGTTCTTCTCTCGCTCGTCACCCATGGAGGGATCGTAGGTGACGGCGGTGTTCCTGCATGGCGTCGGTGTAGACGTCGCCCGTTGCCGCGGCGGCGGTGTCCCAGCCGAAGGACTGGGCGTGCCGGGCGGCTTCGGTGCCCATCCGGGCGGGCAGGGCCGGGTCCGCGACGAAGCGGCCGAGCGCGCGGGCGTAGTCGGCCGGGTCGTGGCCGTCGACGAGGAAGCCGCTGACGCCGTCGCGCACGGCCACCGGCAGCCCGCCGACCGCGGCCGCGACGACCGGGGTGCCGCAGGCCTGGGCCTCGATGGCGACCAGGCCGAAGGACTCGCTGTACGAGGGCATGACCAGCACGGAGGCGGCGCGGTACCAGTCGGCGAGCTGTTCCTGGCCGACCGGCGGGCGGAACTGCACCAGGTCGGCGATGCCGAGCCGGGCGGCCAGCTTCTGCAGTCCCTCGGGCTTGGCCAGGCCGCTGCCGCTGGGCCCGCCGACCACGGGCACGACCATCCGGGAGCGCAGCGAGGGGTCCTCGTCCAGCAGGGCGGCGGCCGCGCGCAGCAGGATGTCGGGGGCCTTCAGCGGCTGTATGCGGCCGGCGAACAGCGGGATGACCGCGTCCTGCGGCAGGCCCAGGCGGGCGCGGGCGGCGGCCCGGCTCTCGGCGACCTCGCCGCCGGTGGGCCGGAAGCGGTCGAGGTTGACGCCGGGATGGACCACGGCGACCTTGCCGCGGTCGGCCTCGTAATGCCGGGCGAGTTCGTCGGCCTCCCCGGCGGTGTTGGCTATCAGGCGGTCGGCGGCCCGGACGATCTGGGTCTCGCCGATGACCCGGGCGGCCGGCTCGGGGGTGTCGCCGGCGGCCAGCGCGGCGTTCTTGACCTTGGCCATGGTGTGCATGGCGTGCACCAGCGGGACGCCCCAGCGCTCGGCGGCCAGCCAGCCGACATGGCCGGAGAGCCAGTAGTGGGAGTGCACGAGGTCGTAGTGGCCGGGGCGGTGGCCGGCCCAGGCCTGCATCACGCCATGGGTGAAGGCGCACAGCTGGGCGGGCAGCTCCTCCTTGGCCAGGCCCTCGTACGGCCCGGCGTCCACATGCCGTACGAGGACGCCGGGGGCGAGCTCGACGGTGGGCGGGAGGGTGCCGGTGGTGGCGCGGGTGAAGATCTCCACCTCGATGTTGATCGAGGCGAGCTTCTTGGCCAGCTCGACGATGTAGACGTTCATGCCACCGGCGTCGCCGGTGCCGGGCTGGTGCAGCGGGGAGGTGTGGACGCTGAGCATCGCCACCCGGCGCGGACGGCGCAGGCTGCCGGGCAGGCGCAGCCGGGACTGGCCCGGGAACTGGCCGTGGGGCCGACTGCGGAGCCGGGATGCGTATGGGCTCACGTCGAGCTACCTCCTAGGCACGGGGCGGGCGGCACGCCTCCGCACCCCTCCAACAACAGACCCCGGCCATCCATTTCCGTCCGGCGGCCTCCGGGCGTACTTTGCCAAAGCGTGACCAAGTGGCGTGCTTAAGCGGCGTGGCCGGGCGGGGGCCCCGGACCGCGGCGGACCGCTCTCCCCCGGCCACCCCATACCCTCGATGTCATGGTCCGCCGCCCCGCCGTCTCCGGCGCCGCCCTGATACCCGCGCAGTCCCGGCCCCTGGGAAACGCCACCCGCGGGACCACCAACCCCAACCGGCTGCGCCGTATGGACCGCTGGATAGCGGCCGAGCACGGCGCCGCGCTGCGCCGCGCCGCCGACCCCGTGGCGGTCGACCTCGGCTACGGCGCCGCGCCCTGGACCGCGGTGGAGCTGCTGGACCGGCTGCGTACGGTGCGCCCGGACGCCCGGGTCGTCGGCATAGAGATAGATCCGGCGCGGGTCGAGGCGGCCCGGCCGTACGAGCGGCCCGGGCTGGACTTCCTCCACGGCGGCTTCGAGGTGCCGCTGCCGGGGCAGCGGCGGCGGGCGCCGGTCCTCATCCGGGCCGCGAACGTGCTGCGGCAGTACGACGAGGACGAGGTGGCCGCCGTGTGGCAGCGGCTGTGTGCCCGGCTGGCGCCCGGCGGGCTGCTGGTCGAGGGCACCTGCGACGAGATAGGGCGGCGGCACGTCTGGGTGGCGCTGGGCCCGGAGGGGCCGCGCACGGTCACCTTCGCCACCCGCCTCGGCTCCCTCCGAACCCCCTCCGACCTGGCCGAACGCCTCCCCAAGGCGCTGATCCACCGCAATGTGCCGGGCGAGGGCGTGCATGCCTTCCTCCGGGACTTCGACCGTGCCTGGGCCAGTGCCGCCCCGCTCGGCGCGCTCGGGGCCCGCCAGCGGTGGCGCGCCGCCGTACAGGCGCTGGCCGCGGACTGGCCGCTGACCGGCGACCCGCGGCGCCGGCGGCAGGGGGAGGTCACGGTGCGGTGGGAGGCGCTGGCGCCCAGGGGCGGGGCGGTGGGTGGCCCGGTGAGCGGTGTGCCGAGCGGTGCGGCGGCGGGCGCCGTGGTGGGCGGCGCCGGGGGGAGCGGCGCGGGGAATGCCGTGGGAAGTGCGGGGAGCAGCGCCGTCCGCTGAGGCGGTCCGCGGCCCGGCCCGGCGGCGGCGGGCCCGAGTCCGAGCACCTGCCCGGCCCGGCTCCGGAAGGCGCCGCCGTCGCGGTGCGTCGCTGTACGCCGCTACGCCGTCAGGACCGGTTGTCCCAGCGCCCCCAGTTCCCGCAGCCGCCGCTCCGTCGGCGACCCGCGCTCGGCCGTGTACGTCACGAGCGCCTGGTCCGCGTCGGTGCTCAGCCGGAAGCTCTCGAAGGTGAGGACCAGCTCGCCGACGTGCGGATGCTGGAGGGACTTGGTGCCGCACAGGCACTCGTGCACCGACTGCGTCTCCCAGATCCGCCGGAAGTCCCGGCTGTGCGCGAGGAGTTCGTTGACCACCTCGCAGATCCGCGGGTCCTCGGGGTGCCGCCCGCTCTCGGCACGCAGGTTGCCGACCACCTCCACGGCCTTCGCCTCCCAGTCCGGGTGCAGGGCGCGCGCGACCGGGTCGAGGAAGACCAGCAGCGCGGTGTTGCGCCGGTCCGGGGCGAGCGCCGGGAGGTCGAAGGCGATCCGGCCGCCGAGCGTGTTCCAGGCCAGGATGTCCAGGCCGCGGCCGAGGACCATGGCCGGGACGGTGGTCTCCATCGCGTCCAGGAGCCGCTGGATCTCGGGGCGCACGGTCTGCCGGAGGCCGGCGCACGGGCCGCCGTCCGGGCCCGGCTCCGCGCCGCCGTCCGCCGGGCGGCGCCGGGGTACGGCGATGTTGCGCAGGTAGGTCACCTCGCCGCCGGACAGGCGCAGCGCCCCGGCGATCGCGTCCAGGACGGAGTCGGAGATCGCGGGCGCCCGGCCCTGTTCGATCCGGGTGTAGTAGTCGACGCTGATGCCGGCGAGCTGGGCGACCTCCTCGCGCCGCAGCCCCCGCACCCGGCGGCGGCCGATCCCGCCGGGCAGGCCGAGCTCCGCCGGGTCGAGCGCCCCGCGGCGCGCCTTGAGGAACGAGCCGATCTCGATTTCCGCGTGCAGCATCGCTCCAGTATGCGGCGCACGGCCGGTTGGGTGGTTCCGCCGGACCCAGGCTGTGACGGGCCTGGTCCGCTCCCCGGATGGGCAGCAGGGTGGTGCACGGACACCTCGGGGGCGCCCCGGAGACCGCTCCGGCACGCCCCGGAACGCCCCCTGAGCACCGCCGCCCGTACACCCCGTACGACCCCGCACACCTCGCACAAGGAGCAGCTCATGCAGCGCAGGACCCTCGGCGGCACCGGCATCTCGGTCAGCGAGTACGCGCTCGGCGCGATGATGCTCGGCGCCTGGGGCAACACCGATCACGACGACTGCGTACGGATCGTGCACCGTGCGCTGGACGCCGGTATCAACTTCGTGGACACCGCGGACGTGTACGCGGCGGGCGAGTCCGAGGAGATCATCGGCAAGGCACTCAAGGGGCGCCGCGACGACGTCGTCCTGGCCACGAAGTTCTTCAACTCGATGGGGCCGGACGCCAACCACGGCGGCAACTCCCGGCGTTGGATCATGCGCGCGGTGGAGGACAGCCTGCGCCGGCTGGACACCGACTACCTCGACCTCTACCAGGTGCACCGTCCCGACCCCACCACGGACATCGACGAGACGCTCTCCGCGCTCTCCGACCTCGTACGGTCCGGCAAGGTGCGGGCGATCGGCACCTCGACCTTCCCCGCCGAGCACCTCGTCGAGGCGCAGTGGACGGCCGAGCGCCGCGGCCACCTCCGCTTCCGCACCGAGCAGCCGCCGTACTCGATGCTGGCGCGCGGTGTGGAGAGCGCGGTGCTGCCGACCGCGCAGCGCTACGGCATGGGGGTACTGACCTGGGGTCCGCTCAGCGCGGGCTGGCTCTCCGGCCGTGCCCTCTCGGCCAGTTCGCGGGTCGGGCTGGAGAGCCGGAAGTTCGATCTGTCGGTCCCGGAGAACGCCCGGAAGGCGGAGGCCGTCGGCGCGCTGTCGGAGGTCGCGGCGCAGGCGGGCCTGACGCTGCCGCATCTGGCGACCGCCTTCGTACGGGCCCACCCGGCGGTGACGTCGGTGATCATCGGCCCGCGCACCCTCGACCAGCTCGACAGCCTGCTGGAGGGTGCCGACGTGACGCTCGGCGCGGACGTGCTGGACCGGATCGACGCGATCGTGCCGCCCGGCACCGACCTCAATCCGGCCGACAGCTACTACCAGGCGCCGGCCCTCGCGGACGCCTCCTTGCGCCGCCGCTGACCGGGGGCGGGGGCGGGCCGGCAGCCGTCCGACGGTCGCCGGTCGTCTCCGGCGGCCGCCCGACGGCGGGGAGCGTCGGCAGCCGTCCGGCGGCGGCCCGGCGTACGGATTGTCCGGGGAAAAGAATGGCTTCGCGATTGTTCCTTATGCATTCCCGGAACGCCGGTCCGCCGCCGGCCGGCGCGGACGGCGCCGCCCGAACCGGACACAAACCGGAACCGGACACAAAGAAGCCCCTCACCGTGGTGAGGGGCTTCCGGTTTATCCAAAAAATTCACTTGGCCTTTTGGTACGCCTCACGAATCTCGGCGGGCACGCGCCCGCGGTCGCTGACGTTGTAGCCGCTCGACTTGGCCCAGGCCCGGATCGCGGCGGTGTCCTCGCTGGCGGCCGCGGCGGCCTTGCGCGGCTTACGGCCCTTGCCGGTCTTGCGGCCGGCCTTCAAGAACGGGCCGACGGCTTCCAGCAGCTGGTCGTAGCTGTCCGGACTCAAATCGATCTCGTAAGTCACGCCGTCAAGAGAAAGCGTGTGTGTGGCGGCCTCGGTGGACTCTTCGCCCGTGAGGTCGTCCGTGTAGATGGTGATTACCTTCTGTGCCATGCAGGCAGTCTAAACCCCTGAAATTGGGCGGCCGGCTCTTTCCGCTGCCTGCTGATGCGACGAACTGGTTGCCGGTAATGGACCGGCTTTCCGCGGCCGGGCCCGGAAGCCGCCGGAGACCGCCCGAAGACCACGGAGCCGCCGGGTGCCGCGGACCGGGTGCCGGGTCCGGGCCGAGCGCGGTCTCATGCCAGATGCAGCGCCGCGAGCAGGGCGTCCACGAGGGGGCGGTCGCGTTCCTGGGTGAGCAGGCGGCGGGCGTCGGCGGGCGGCAGCCAGACCATGCGGTCGACCTCGCGGTTGGGGGCGAACGCGCCGGCGACCGCCTCGGCCGCCCAGTAACGGACCTGCTTGGGGCGGCCGTCGACCAGGTAGCAGGAGGTGGGCAGCGGCGCTCCCGGCCGGCAGTCCATGCCGGTCTCCTCCGCCACCTCGCGCACCGCGCCGGCCAGCGCGTCCTCGCCGCGCTTCAGCTTGCCCTTGGGGTGGGACCAGTCGTCGTACTTGGGCCGGTGGACGAGCGCGATCTCCAGCCCGTCCTCGGACACCGCGCGGCGCCACAGGACGCAGCCCGCCGCACGCACAGTCTTCTGAGGCACTGTCACATCATCGCTCCTCTCCGTCCGCTCTCCGCGCGTCCCGCCGCCTCCTCGTGTCCCGGTGTCCTCTGCCGTCCGCCCTCGGTCCTCAGCCCCTGCGCTCCGGGGTCCGCGGCAGCCAGACCCGGCCGAAGGCGAAGCGGGCCGCCTCGACCTCGTGGCGCTGGTCGGCGTGCAGCACCCCGAGGGCGTACGCCGTGGCCGGGGCGATCCGGGGCGTGCGGGCCGCGGCGGCGGCCGCGGCGGCGGCCTCCGAGGCGTCCCGGTGCCATGCCAGCGCCCGGCCGGCCTCCGCCAGCCGGAAGTCGGCGCACTCCGGCGCGGTCACCTCGCGGGCGTAGCGGCTCAGCCGCACCAGCACCCGGACCTGGTGCCAGGGGGTGTCCTGGCGCTGGTCGGCGGCGAGCGCGGCGGCGTTGTACGGGTAGCCGGCGCGGGAGAGCGGCAGCGCGGCGACCGCCTCGGTGAGCTGTCGGTGCGCCTGCTCGGCGAGCGGCGGCAGCGCCTCGGCGGCCGGCAGCTCACCCGCCGCACCGGACAGCGGTGCCTCGGAGGCCAGCACCGCGACCGAGTCGGCGACGGCATGGAAGCGGGCGGAGCCGAGGGCCTGCAGCGCGGCGGAGTGGGCGCGGGTGCGGGCGAGGGTCAGCTGGCGGTCGAGCAGCGCCCCGGCCCGCGCGGCACCGGCCGACAGCGCCCCGTCGGGATCCGGGTCGCCGGCGGCAGCGGACGACGCGGCGGACGGTCCGGTGGCCGGGGCGCCGGGCCCGGTGGCAGTGCCGGTGGCCGTACGGTCCCCGCGTTTGCCCCGCTCCCCGCGGCCCGGGCGTTCGGGGCGCTCGGGGCGATCGCCGCGGCCCGTCAGCCGTTGCAGCGCCGCCATCAGCCGTTCGCGGCGGGACGCACAGGCCTGTTCGCGGGCGAGGGCGCCGGAGAGCCAGCCGAGTTCGGAGCGGAGCTGGTCGGCCCAGTCCTCGTCGGTCAGCGGCCGGAAGGTGTGCAGGGTGGCGCTGATGCGGCGGGCGGCCCGGCGCAGCTGCCGGGCGGCCTCGCCGGCCCCCTCCGCGTCCGAACCGCTCTCCCGGTGCAGCCGCAGGCTGCGCAGGAAGTCGGCGGACTGCTGGTGCAGATAGCCGGCGAGCACCTCCTCGGCCGTGCGGCCGGCGAGGACGGCGCCGGTCTCGGTGCCGGGGCCGCCGTCGTCGCCCGGGCCGTGGGAGGTCAGCGGCCGGTACGCGGCGGCGTCCGGTCCCGGTGTGCCGTCGTCCGCGCCGTACGGGCCGTCCACCACCGCGGACCGGGCTCCGCGCGCCGGGCCGGGCTCGTATCCGGTTCCGAGGAGACCCGCGGGCCCTCCGGTCGGCTGGTCATGTCGCTGGGCCACGCCGGCGCCTCCGGGCGTCGATGAGCATTTCCTGAATGTTGCGCAGCGGGGCGCCGTCCGCGTCCACCGCGTGCCGGGTCCAGTCGCCTTCCGGGCCCAGGTGCCAGGAGGACGTGGTGTCCGCCATCCCCGTCTCCAGCATCCGGTTGAGGGAGGCGCGGTGCGCCGGGTCGGTGACCCGCACCAGCGCCTCGATCCGGCGGTCGAGGTTCCGGTGCATCATGTCGGCGCTGCCCAGCCACACTTCGGGCTCGCCGCCGTTGCCGAAGACGAAGACCCGGGAGTGTTCCAGGAAGCGGCCGAGGATGCTGCGGACGCGGACGTTCTCGCTCAGTCCGGGGACGCCCGGGCGCAGCGCGCAGATGCCGCGCACCCAGATGTCGACCGGCACACCGGCCTGGGAGGCGCGGTAGAGCGCGTCGATGACGGCCTCGTCGACCATCGAGTTGACCTTGATGCGGACGTAGGCGGGCCCGCCCGCGCGCCGGCCGGCGATCTCCTTGTTGATGCGCTGTATCAGGCCGTCCCGCAGGGACTTGGGGGCGACCAGGAGACGGCGGTAGGTCTCGCGGCGGGAGTAGCCGGAGAGCCGGTTGAAGAGGTCGGAGAGGTCGGCGCCGACCTGCGGGTCGGCGGTCAGCAGGCCGAGGTCCTCGTAGAGCCGGGCCGTCTTGGGGTGGTAGTTGCCGGTCCCGACGTGGGAGTAGCGGCGCAGCATCTCGCCTTCCTGGCGGACGACGAGCGAGAGCTTGGAGTGGGTCTTCAGGCCGACCAGGCCGTAGACCACGTGGCAGCCGGACTCCTCCAGCTTGCGCGCCCACTTGATGTTGGCCTGCTCGTCGAAGCGGGCCTTGATCTCGACGAGGACGAGGACCTGCTTGCCGGACTCCGCGGCGTCGATCAGGGCGTCCACGATGGGCGAGTCGCCGGAGGTGCGGTAGAGCGTCTGCTTGATGGCGAGCACGTCCGGGTCGGCGGCGGCCTGCTCCAGGAACGCCTGCACGGAGGTGGAGAAGGAGTCGTAGGGGTGGTGGAGGAGGACGTCGCGGGCGCGCAGGGCGGCGAAGATGTCCGGTGCGGACGCCGACTCCACCTCGGCGAGGTCGCGGTGGGTGCCGGCGACGAACTTGGGGTACTTCAGCTCGGGCCGGTCCAGCGCGCCGATCCCGAAGAGGCCGGTCAGGTCCAGCGGGCCGGGCAGCGGGTAGACCTCGGCGTCGGAGATCTTCAGCTCCTGGACGAGCAGGTCGAGCACCGCCGGGTCGATGGACTCCTCGACCTCCAGGCGCACCGGCGGCCCGAAGCGCCGCCGCATCAGCTCCTTCTCCAGGGCCTGGAGGAGGTTCTCCGCGTCGTCCTCCTCGACCTCCAGGTCCTCGTTGCGGGTGACCCGGAACATGTGGTGCGCGCGCACCTCCATGCCCGGGAACAGCTCCTCCAGGTGGGCGGCGATGACGTCCTCGATGGGGACGTAGCGCTGCGGGGAGGCCTCCAGGAAGCGGGAGAGCAGCGGCGGCACCTTGACCCGCGCGAAGTGGTCGTGGCCGCTGACCGGGTTGCGCACGACGACGGCGAGGTTCAGCGAGAGGCCGGAGATGTACGGGAAGGGGTGCGCCGGGTCCACCGCCAGGGGCGTGAGCACCGGGAAGATCTGCTGCCGGAAGAGGGTGAACAGGCGGGCCTGCTCCTTCTCGGTCAGCTCGGGCCAGCGGATCAGGTGGATGTTCCGGTCGGCGAGCTCGGGGGCGATGTCCTGCTGGAAGCAGGCGGCGTGCCGGGCCATGAGTTCGCGCGAGCGGGTCCAGATCAGGTCCAGCACCTCGCGGGGCTGGAGCCCGGACGCGGAGCGGGTGGCGACGCCGGTGGCTATCCGTCGCTTGAGTCCGGCCACCCGGACCATGAAGAACTCGTCCAGGTTGCTGGCGAAAATCGCCAGGAAGTTCGCCCGTTCGAGGAGGGGGGTGGCCGGGTCCTCGGCCAGTTCCAGCACCCGCTCGTTGAAGGCGAGCCAGCTGCGTTCGCGGTCCAGGAACCGGTCGCCGGGCAGCTCCTCGCCGTCCGCGCCCACCACGCCCTCGTCCTCGTACGCGTCGGGGTCGGCGTCCAGGTCGGGCTCCAGGCCGGGCACCGTGCCCCGTACCGCCTGCGGGCGGTGCGCGGCGATGGAACCCACGGACGGCTGGGCCGAGGGCGCCGCGGCCCGCGGGGGCTGCGGGGTCGGCATCTCGGGCTGGGCCTGTGCCTGAGCGCTGGGCTGCTGGTTCATGACCTTATTCTTCCGCGTCCGGGGGGTTCCAGGCGCGTCAGGAAGTGGCGGCGGCGCGAGATGGAGCCTCGGGTGGGGGGCGTTCGGCACAGCGGGCTGCATTCACCGATGCTCGCAAGCGACGTTGAATCGCCGGTAACGCGGATATGGCGGACAGGCAAGCGGGGTGCTACTCCCAGGGGTTTTCCGGTCCCGCCGGGGGCTGTTGGCGAGGGGCCGGGGCCCGGGGACGCGGCCGGACCGCTCCTGGGGCGCCCGGGGTCCGGGGCCCGGTGCCCGGTGCCGCCGCCGGTGCCCGTCCCCCTGTGCCTCCCCCGGGGCCGCCGCTGTCACACGCGGGGTGCCCTTCGGGGTGCGCGGCCGCCGCGGCCCGCACCCCGGCCCGCCGTCTCAGCCGTGCCGGCGCCGCATCACCCGGAAGGCGACCACGGTCAGCGCCGCCGTCAGCGCCAGCACGATCCCGGCCTCGATCCACGCCAGCGGCCAGTGGTGCGAGGCCGGGTGGTGGTCCATGTACTGGCCGACCACACCGTGCTGCCGCAGGCAGTCCTCGTAACCGGCGGAGGCATCGCACGGGGAGTCGGACAGCCGGGCACCGGAGCGGGTGTAGTGCCCCTGTCCCACCAGCCACGAGTCGTCCGGCACCTGGGCCGGCCGGTTCTTCGGGAACTCGGTGGTCACGGTCGGCAGCAGATACGGCCTGAGCTGGGCCAGCACGACCTGCACCGCCACCACGGCGCCGAGGGTCACGCCCATCGACAGCACCGTACGGCGCAGCAGCAGACCGGCCAGTACGCCGATCGCCAGGGCCAGCAGGGCGTAAGCGACCGGGACGGGGCCGAGGGAGTGGAAGCCGAGGGTCGAGTACCAGTAGTAGCCGGAGACCTCGTCGCCGGCGACCTGCCAGAGCCAGCTGAAGGTCAGCGAGAGCCCCGTGCAGGCGGTGACCACGACCAGCGCGGGCAGGCCGGTCTTCGCCGCCAGCCAGCGCAGCGGGCCGACCGACTGGGTCAGGACGAGCTTGTGGGTGCCGGCCTCCAGCTCGCGGGCGATCAGCGGGGCGCCGAGGAACAGCCCGATGAGCGCGGGCAGCAGCACCAGGCCCACTTCGACCAGCCGCAGGGACGGCCCGAAGGTTTCACGGAAGGCGGTGACCGCCTTCTGGGTGCCGTCGCAGCGCGGGTCGAGGGAGATCTGCGAGCAGCCGGCGATGTGATGGGCGTCGATGAAGGCGGCCGTCTGGCCGCGCAGCACCGCGCACCAGACCGCGCCGCCGGCCGCCGCGGCCAGCAGCACGCCGAAGACCAGGCGGTGCTGGCGCCACACCAGCCAGAGGAGCCCGCCCAGCGGCGCACGGCCGTCCATCTCCCGGGTTCCGCCCGGATCGCCCGTCGTGCCGCGCCCGTTCGTACCGGGGTGTGCCGTGGTGGTCATGCCGCCGCTCCCTTGCCGCTGTGGTGGTCGTGCCATGTGCCCGCCGCGCCGCCCGGCGGGGTGTCCCGGCCGCCCGGACGGCTCCTCGGGCCGGGCGGTCCGTTGCGCGGCATGCCGGGGATCCCCGGCTTGTTGCCGGGCCGGCGGTGCCACCGCGCCGGGACCGGCTCCGCGCTCGGCGCTATCAGTGCGGGCGCGTCGGGCGCGCGCAGATAGGCGAGCAGAAGTTCCTCCAGGGACGGTTCGGCGGTCTCCCAGGGCCCGGCGGCGACCGTGCCCTTGCGCCGTACGACCGCGGTGAAGCGACGCCCCGACGTCTGGGTGTCGATGACCGTGTGGGCCGCGATCGCCGGTGGCAGCGCCGCGTCCCGGTGCGCCCCCATCACCAGGGCGTGCGCGCCGATGAGGTCGTCGACCTCGCCCGCGAGCCGGACCCGGCCGCCGCCCAGCACCAGCAGGTAGTCGCAGACCCCGTCCAGCTCGGCGAGCAGGTCCGAGGACAGCACGACGGTCGTGCCGTGCTCGGCGGCCTGGGCCAGCAGCAGTGCGGTCGTCCGGTGCCGGGCGAGCGGGTCGAGACCGGCCAGCGGCTCGTCGAGCAGCAGGAGTTCGGGGCTCTTGGCGAAGGCGAGGGCGAGCCCCAGGAGGGTGCGCTGCCCGCCGGAGAGGGTGCCGGCCCGGGCGTCGAGGGGCACCCGGCCCTCCCGGACGATCCGCTCGGCGCACCGCGCGTTCCAGCGGCCGGGGTTGAGCCCGCGGCCCAGCCGCAGCGTCTCGGCGACCGTCAGCCGGGGGTAGAGGGGCGTGCCCTGGGTGAGGTGGGCGATCCGGGCGCGGTTCGCGGCGGTGGCCGGGGCCGCGCCGCCGACCCGTACGGTCCCCTCGCCGGGGCGGGTCAGGCCGGAGACGAGCGAGAGCAGGGTGCTCTTTCCGGAGCCGCCGGGCCCGACCAGTGCGCAGATGCGGCCGGCCGGCAGCCGGAAGGTGCAGTCGCGCAGGGCCCAGCGGAGGCGGTGGCGCCTGCCGAGGCCGATCGCCTCGACGGCGGTGCGCCCCGAGGCGCGGCCGGTCACCTGGTCCGTAGCCATCGGCCGCATCACCCGTCCCCCCGAGTCATTCCACTAATTAAGTAGTGAAAGGGTGGGGGAAATGGGCTGCACCTGTCAACCTCCGCTGCCTACGCTGCCCGGGTGCCCACACCCTCCGCACCCGTGACGCCGCCGCTGCCGTACACCCCCGGCTACCCGATACGCACCGAACGCCTGGATCTGCGCCCCGTCACCCCCGACGACCTCCCCGCGATCCACGCCTACCAGCGCCGCCCCGAGGTCTGCCGCTACCTCTACTGGGGCCCCCTCGACGAGGCCGGATCCCGGGCCTCGGTCGCCGCCAAGGCCGCCCGCACCACGCTGCGCGAGTCCGGCGACCTCCTCCAGCTCGCCGTCGTCGTCCGCGAGACCGGCACCCTGGTCGGCGACGTCACCTTCGTCTGGCGGAGCAGCGCGCACCGCCAGGGCGGCATCGGCTACGTCTTCCACCCCGACCACGCCGGCCACGGCTACGCCACCGAGGCGAGCCGGGCGCTGCTGAAGCTGGGCTTCGAGGAGCTGCACCTGCACCGCATCCAGGCCGAGTTGGACGGGCGCAACACCGCCTCGGCCCGGCTGCTCGAACGGCTGGGGATGCGCCGGGAGGGCCATCTGCGGGAGAACGAGTTCCTCGACGGGGAGTGGAGCGACGAGGTCGTCTACGCGATGCTGGCGCGCGAATGGCGGGCGCAGCGGGACGAGCGCGCCCGGCAGCAGTGACGAAGCGGGGCGGACCCTGAAGGGCCCGCCCCGCGGCATGCTCGTCCGGCGCCCGCTCTCACGTCTCCGAGCGGTACATCAGATCCGTCTCGTGCGTGGCGAACCCCATGCGCTCGTACACGCTCACCGCCGCCGCGTTGTCCGCGTCGACATAGAGCATCGCCGTCGGCAGCCCCTGGCCCGCCAGGTGCCGCAGCCCGACCGAGGTCAGCGCCTTGCCGAGGCCCCCGCCCTGGGCGCCCGGCCGCACGCCGAGCACATAGACCTCACCGAGGCCCTCGTCGGCGTGCACCTTGGTCCAGTGGAAGCCGACCAGCCGGCCGTCCTTCTCCGCCAGGAAGAAGCCCTTCGGGTCGAACCACGCCTCGCCCTTGCGGTCGTCCAGATCGCGCTGGATCAGCGAACCCTGCTCCGGGTGGTGCGCGAACGCCTCCGCGTTCACCTCCAGCCAGGCCGCGTCGTCGGTGCCCGGCTGGAAGGTCCGTACGGACACCCCCTCGGGGAACACCGGCTCCGGCAGCTCCAGGTCCGTCAGCGAGCGCCGCATCTGGCGCAGCTCCCGGAACATCGTCAGCCCGAGGGTCTGGGCGAGGTGCCGGGCGGCCGGATGCCCGCCGTGGGCCCAGACCCGCAGCCGGCGCCCGGACTGCTCCAGCAGCTCGCTGCCCAGCGCCCGGCCGTGCCCGCGGCCGCGGTGGCCCGGGTGCACCACCAGCTCGGCGGCCGGTGCCTCCACCGGGTCGGTGTCCTCCAGTTGCCCGTACGCGACCAGCTCCTCGGCCTCGTCGCCGCGCGAGTACAGCAGCACATGGCGCACGCCCGGGCGCACGCCCCCGCGCAGCTGCAGCCGCCCCTGCTCGGACACGGCGGGCTGCCCGTCCGTACGGGCGGCCCGCTCGATCAGCCCGGCGACGGCCACGGCCTCCTCCGGCGCGAGCTCGTCGACCACCTGGATCCTGCGGCCGGCCCGGCCCATCTCCTGTGCAGCGTCAGTCATGTGTGAAGCGTACGACCCTGCCGGGCTCCCGGCGGGGCGCCACCCGCGCTCCCCCGACCCTGTCGGCAACCAGCCCGTAACCCGGGGACCCCTGTTGCGCTACGCGCGTCGACAATAAGCTGCCGTCCGCTCAGGACCATCCAGGAGGGGACCACATGCCAGCGACACCGCAACGGGGCCGCACCGTACGAAGATTGACGATCGGCGCCGCCGTACTGGCCGCCGCCGGGCTCACCGCCGCCGCCCTGCCGGCCGGCGCCGACACCGGCCACGCCGCCCGCGCCGGCCGCACCGTCGATGTGCAGCTGCTCTCCTTCAACGACTTCCACGGCAACCTCGAACCGCCGCAGGGCTCCTCCGGCACGGTCGAGGAGGCCCAGCCGGACGGCAGCAAGAAGAGCATCCCGGCGGGCGGCGTGGAGTACCTCGCGCAGTCCCTGCGCACGGCCCGCAAGGGTCACCCCTACTCGGTCACCGCCGCGGCCGGCGACCTCGTCGGGGCCAGCCCGCTGCTGTCCGGACTGTTCCACGACGAGCCGACCATCGAGGCCATGAACAGGCTGGGCCTGGACGTCACCTCGGTCGGCAACCACGAATTCGACGAGGGCCGGACCGAGTTGACCCGCCTGCAGAAGGGCGGCTGCCACCCGAAGGACGGCTGCTACGAGCACGGCAAGAAGTTCCGGGGCGCGGACTTCCCGTACCTCACCGCCAACGTCACGGACGAGAAGACCGGCAAGCCGCTGCTCCGGCCGTACACCGTCTGGAAGCACAAGGACGTCAAGATCGGCTTCATCGGGGTGACCCTGGAGGGCACGCCGGACATCGTCAACGCCGACGGCATCAAGGGCCTGAAGTTCCACGACGAGGTCGCCACGATCAACAAGTACGCCAAGGTGCTGAACAAGCAGGGCGTGAAGTCGATCGTCGCCCTCATCCACGAGGGCGGCATGCCCGCCTCCTCCTCGTACAACTACCACTGCGACAGCCCCGGGCCCGGATCGGGGTCCCCCCGGGCGTCCAGCACCGGGGGAGGCATCTCCGGCCCGATCACCGACATCGCCAAGCACGTCACGTCGAAGGTCGACGCGCTGGTCACCGGCCACACCCACCAGGCCTACGCCTGCACCATCCCGGACCCGTCCGGCCGGCCGCGCACCGTCACGTCCGCCGCGTCCTACGGCAAGCTCTACACCGACACCACGCTGACCTACGACCGCCGCACCCACGACATCGTGCGGACCAGCGTCAAGGCCCCCGGCGCGGCCAACCACGTCGTCGACCGCACCCAGCCCAAGGCCGCGGACATGACGTCGCTGATCACCCGCTGGAACAAGCTGGCCGCGCCGGTCGCCGGCCGCCCCGTCGGCCACATCTCCGCCGACATCGCGGGCCGGGGTGCCACGACCCCCGAGTCGCCGCTCGGCGATGTCATCGCCGACGCCCAGCTGGAGGCCACCGCGGCCGACGGCAAGGGCAGCGCCCAGCTCGCTCTGATGAACCCCGGAGGGGTGCGCTCCGACCTCGCCTTCAAGGCGTCCGGCTCGGAGGGCGACGGGGTGGTCACCTACGGGGAGGCGTTCACCGTCCAGCCGTTCACCAACATGATGAACGTCGTCGACCTCACCGGCGCCCAGCTGCTGACCGCACTCCAGCAGCAGGTCAGCGGCCCCAACGAGGCCTCCCCCAAGATCCTCCAGGTCTCCAGGGGCCTCACCTACACCCTCGACATGACCAAGAAGGGCGCCGACCGCGTCGTCAAGGACTCGGTGAAGCTCAACGGCACGGCCCTCGACCCGGCCAAGACCTACCGCGTCGCGATGAACGAGTTCCTGGCCGGCGGCGGCGACGGCTTCGCCGCCTTCAAGGACGGCGCGAACAAGTACGTCGGCCCCTCCGACCTCGACGCCTTCACCGCCTACCTGACCGCCCACTCCTCGGCGGCCGGCCCCCTCACCCCGCCGAAGGCGGACCGGATCACGGTCGTGAAGTAACGCGCGGCAGCGCACGGGCGGCCGGTGGCCCACCGGCCGCCCTTCTTCCTGCCCGCCCCCGCTACTCCGTCCCGAACCAGGTCTCCGCGAGGGAGTCCAGAGTCGGTTCGGGCGGGGCGGGCAGTTCGCGCAGGTACCAGGGCAGGTTGCTGTAGCGGTGCAACAGGGTGTGGGCGAGGAGTTCGACGGGGGCGAAGGTCCCGCCGTAGGCGCGGAAGATGCGGGAGAGGAGGCGGGGGTCGCCGCGGGAGACGAAGAGGCCGACGGCGACGAAGTCGTAGGCGCGGGACCCGATCATGGCGGGTTCGAAGTCGAGGAGTCCGGTCAGCCGCCACTCGTCGTGCTCGTCGACGGTCAGATGCTGCCGCATGAACTCGGTGTGGAGGAGGACGCCCGGCCCGGGAGCGGCCAGGGGCGCCGCGCCGAGGAAGCCGGGGATCTGCTCCAGCCAGGGTTCGGGCAGGCCGCGGGCGCGCTGCCGGGCGACCGCCGTGCCGCGCCGGCTGCCGGTGAAGGCGTCCCAGTCGCCGGGGCCGAGCACCTCGGCCAGCGGTGACGTGTCCAGGGCGTGCAGGGCGGCCAGGGTCTCCCCGCCTCGGTGGCGATCCGGTCCCGCTCGGCCGGGGGTATCCGCGGCCAGGCGACGGCCAGATCGGTGCCGCGCAGCCGGGACATCAGGACGTAGCGCCAGCCGTTCTCGTACGCGCCGGCGTCGTGGACGTAGGGGGTGGGGACGGGGAGCCGGCCCTGCAGATGGGCGAGCACCCGGGCCTCGGCCGCCCCGTCGTCGGCGGCGACGGCCGGGAAGAGCTTGAGGACATAGCGGTCCCCGACGGCGTAGACGGGCTGGGAGCCGGTGGGAAAGCGGACCAGGGGGCCCGCGCGCAGACCGAGCCGGTCGCAGAGCGCGGCGGCGCCCGGCCGCATCACCGCTTCGTCGGGGACGATCGCGTCCCGCTCGTCGTCCGTGTCCACACGAGGCAGCATGCGCGGACGGTAGGACGGGGAAAGGCCGGGCGGCAAAGGGTTTTCGGCGGCCGGAGCGGTCAGGAGAAGTCGGCGGCGTGGTCCTGTGCCCACCGGGCGAAGGTCCGGGCCGGGCGGCCGGTGACCCGCTCGACGGCGTCCGAGACGGGGAAGGGCGGCGCGTCGACGGTCTCGCCGAACATCCGGACCAGTTCCCGTGCGGCGTCCTTGGTCAGGTACCGCCCCACCATCGCCTCGGCCGCCTCCTCCTCGGAGATCTGCTCGACCTCGATCTCCCGGCCCGTCGCCCGTCCGATCGCGGCGACCTGCTGGGCGAGGGTCATCAGCTCCGGGCCGGTGACGACGTACGCCCGGCCGAGGTGCGCGCCGGTGCGGTCCAGCAGGGCGACGGCCGCGACATCGGCGAGGTCGGCCTCGTGGACGGGGACGCTCTGGGCCCCCGGGTGCGCCTCGCGCACCACACCGGACGCGCGGATCGAGGGGGCCCAGGCCAGGGCGTTGGTGGCGTAGTTGCCGCCGCGTACGACGGTCCACTCCAGGCCGCTGTCGCGCACCGCGCGCTCCAGTCCGGCGTGCATCCGGGCGATGAAGTGGGTGTCGTCGGCCGGGGTATCGGTCACCGCCATCGAGGAGTTGAGCACCACCCGGCGGACCCCGGCCCGGACGGCGGCGTCGAGCACCGCGACCGCGGCCCGGTCGCCGCCGGCCGCGAGATTGAGGAACAGCGCGTCGGCGCCGGCCAGCAGCGGCGCGAGGTCGCCGGTTCCGGTGAGGTCGGCGCGGACCGTCTCGGCGCCGGCCGGCAGCCCGGCGCGCACCGGATCGCGGGTCAGCGCGCGCACCGCCGCGCCGTCGGCGAGGAGCCGGCCGACAAGACTGCGGCCGATGTTGCCCGTTGCCCCGGACACCACGATCAGGGAGCGGTCTTCGTGCGACGTCATGGGATGACCACCGTCTTCCGTTTGCCGGTCGGAGGAACTCATGGAGCCGAGTGAGCGGGAGGGTGCGCCGGGCGGACAAGGGGGGACAGGGCGGACGGAGTTCGACGGGCCCTGACAAGGTGTGCACTGTCGCCCAGGTCACCAAGAGGTGTGACGGTAGTTCAGGTCGGCCCACAAGCGGGGCAATTTTTCATCAAGACCGACGCGACAACCTTCGCGTATCAGACTTACTGCCGGTACAACTTGCGTTCGAGGGTCCCGCCCATGGTGGGATGGACGGATGCGAACCCCCACACGCATACCTGCGTCCCCGCCCTCGCCGACCGGCCGGCACCACTTTGCCGCCGCCGCGACGGGCGACCCGGACGACTCCACCGGGGACACCAGAACGCTCGGCGCGGTCAACCCGTACGCGGACCTGGCGGCGCTCGCCGACCCGGAACCGGAGCCCGGCCCGGAGACCGACGCGTTCGACGCCGCGGGCACGCCCCGGCGCCGCACCTACCTCAACGAGCGCGACGACAGCGACGATCCGCTGGGCCTGGGCCTGCGCTCGGACGACGAGGCCGACGGCGAGGCCTGGAAGCCGCCGAACCACCGCCGCAAGAAGCGCGGCCTCAGCCGGTTCGCCGCCATCCCGTTCGCCCTGAAGCTGCTGGTCACCGTCCTGGTCGGCGTCTCGTTCCTCACCCTCTTCGACCGGTTCGCGGTGCTGTACGCGCAGAACAAGACCGCGGAGAAGGTGAAGGACGCGCTGCACCTGAACGCCACTCCCGAGGTCGACATCAAGGGATTCCCGTTCCTCACCCAGGTCATGGACAAGCGCGTCGACCAGGTGAAGGTCACCATCCCCGATGTCGCCGCCGACCGGGTCTCGCTGGCGAAGTTCGAGGCCACCGCGCACGACGTCCGTATCGAAGGCGATCTGCCCAGCTCCATCAAGGGCGCCACGATCGGCCGCATGGACGGCAACGTGCTGCTCGCCTTCGACGACATGAACCGTGAACTGGGCGCCTCCCAGGTGAAGTTCAGCGAAATGGGCCCCAACGCGGTCCGCGCGGTCGGCCGGCTGCCGATCGCCGGCCACGAACTGCGCGTACGGGCCGAGGCGCGCATCCAGCGGGCCGGCGACCGCGGTATCTCCACCAACATCAGCCGGATGCGCCTGGACATCGGCGACGTCGCCGTCTACCGCCCCGGCACCGGCAAGGAGGAGGGCCTGCGGCTGACCCGCAAGACCGCCGCCGAGCTCAGCCGGCAGGCCGAGAAGGTCAAGGCGATGCTCAGCATCCCGGCGATCGTCGACCGCATCGGCATCCCCGAGGCCGCCATCCAGGACGCGATGAACAGCGAGGAGAAGCTCCACGAGCTGACCGGCTCGCCGCGCTTCATCCAGAAGCTGATGAAGGTCAACCTCGTCGACGTGGTGGCGGACCACCCGTGGCTGCTGCAGAAGGTCGGCATCGACCCGAAGATCCTCGGCACGCTCACCGGGCTCACCAAGCCGCAGCTCGCCGACCAGCTGTCGCTGTCCTTCCAGCTCCCCAAGACGCCCGGGGACGTCCGGCTGCGGCACATCTCCGTCGAGCGGGACGGCATCCGCGCCGAGCTCTCGGGGAAGGACCTGCCGTTCGGGGACGCGGCGAAGAAGCAACACGGGAAGTAGCGGCCCGCCGGAGCACACCGGCAGAGCGCACCGCAGGGGCGGCGTCTTGGGGGACGCCGCCCCTGCGGCTTCTACGGTCCCGGGGGCGGGCCGGGCGGCCTCGGCGGCGGCTGCGGCATCCCGGGCGGCGGCGTCGCGGCGCCCGGCAGCGTCAGCACCGCCTCCGTGCCGCCGACGTCGGCGGACCGCAGCCGTACGGCGCCGCCCGCCGCCTCCGCCGTGCGCGCCACGATCGACAGCCCCAGACCGCTGCCCGGCAGGCTGCGCGCGGACGGCGAGCGCCAGAACCGTTCGAAGACGTGCGGCAGTTCGTCCTGCGGGATACCGGGGCCGTGATCGCGCACGGTCAGCTCGCCGCGTGCCAGCCGGACCTCGACGGTGCCGCCGGGCGGGCTGAACTTCACCGCGTTGTCGAGCAGGTTCACCACCGCGCGCTCCAGCGCGGCCGGCTCGGCCCGTACGTACCAGGGGGCCAGGTCCGCCTCGACGGTCAGCGACGGGCCGCGCAGCCGGGCCCGCTCCAGCGCCGAGCCGACGATCTCGTGCAGCGCCACGACCTCGACGGCGCTGTGCCCCGGCGCCGGCGGCCGCGACAGCTCCTGCAGATCGCCGATCAGCGCCGCCAGCTCCCCCATCTGCGCCTTCACCGAGGCCAGCAGCGCCTCCTTGTCGGCGGGCGGGATCGGCCGGCCGGACCGCTCGCTGCGCACCAGCAGGTCGATGTTGGTGCGCAGCGAGGTCAGCGGCGTGCGCAGCTCATGGCCCGCGTCCGCGATCAACTGCTGCTGGAGGTCGCGGGACGCGGCCAGCGCGGCGGTCATGGAGTTGAAGGAGCGGGAGAGCCGGGCGATCTCGTCGTCGCCGTCGGCCGGGATGCGGATGGCCAGGTCCTCGGTGCGGGCGACGTGCTCGACGGCGTCGGTCAGCCGGTCCACCGGCTTGAGACCGGAGCGCGCGATGACCAGCCCCGCCGTGCCGGCACCGACGACGCCCAGCCCGGCCACCGCCGCCAGCAGCAGCGCGAGCCGGTTCAGGGCGCTGTCGATCTCGGTCAGCGGCCGCGAGATGGACACCGCGAACTGCACGCCCTCGACCCCGATGTGCTTGGTCAGCACCCGGACGTCCGTGCCCTCGGTGGTGACGGCGTCGTGCAGGGTGTCGCGCTGCACGCCCTGCGCCACCGCGACGTCCGCGCGCTGCACCTGCACGGGCTGGGAGTTGGGTCCGATGCAGCGTGAGCCGTCGACCTGGACGATCTGGACGTTGTAGTACGACGGCGGGGCGTTCTTGCTCTCGGCGGGGTCGGTGGGCCGGCAGCTGGCGTACGTCGCCTGCAGATACTGCGGCAGGACGCTGACGTTCTTCAGCGAACTGTCCACCTCGTCGCGCAGCTGGGCGCGGGTGAGCAGCCAGCAGGCCAGCGCGGAGACCGCCACCGCCACCGCCACCGCCACCGCGGTGAGCAGGGTCAGCCGCGAGCGCAGCGGCAGCCGCGCGATCCGGGCGCCGAGCCGGCTCTGCGCGGGGCCCGTGCCCCCCGTCGTGTGCGCGTGGGTCGGCTCGGTCATTCGGCGCCGCCGTCCGTCCGCAGGACGTAGCCGACCCCCCGCACGGTGTGCACCAGCCGCGGCTCGCCGCCCGCTTCCGTCTTGCGGCGCAGATACATCACGTACACATCGAGGGAGTTGGAGGTGGGTTCGAAGTCGAAGCCCCAGACGGCCTTCAGGATCTGCTCCCGGGTGAGGACCTGCCGCGGATGCGCGAGGAACATCTCCAGCAGGGTGAACTCGGTACGGGTCAGCTCGACATGGCGGCCGCCCCGGGTCACCTCGCGGGTCGCCAGGTCCATCCGCAGATCGGCGAAGCTCAGCGTCTCGCCCTCCTCGGGCGGGGCGCCGGCCGCCGCCGCGTAGGAGCTGCGGCGCAGCAGGGCGCGGATCCGGGCGAGCAGCTCGTCCAGCTCGAAGGGCTTGACGAGGTAGTCGTCGGCGCCGGCGTCCAGGCCCGTGACACGGTCCCCGACCGTGTCACGGGCGGTCAGCATCAGGATCGGCACCCGCACCCCGCTCGCCCGCAGCCTGCGGGCGGCGGTCAGCCCGTCCATCCGGGGCATCAGCACGTCCAGGACGATCAGTTCCGGGTCGTAGGCGGCGACCTTCTCGACCGCGTCCAGCCCGTCCACCGCCTGCTCGGTGACGTACCCCTCGAAGACCAGGGAACGCTGCAGGGCCTCCCGGACCGCGGGCTCGTCGTCGACGATCAGGATGCGGGCGGGATGGTCACCGTGCTCGGCGGGGCTCATGCGCGACTACCTCGGGTGGGATACGGAACGGCCGGTGCTCAGCCTTGCACGGCGGCGGGCGGCGGGGAGGGGTGACGCGGAGGATCGCGCGCCGGGGCCGGGCGGGCGGCCGGTCAGACGCCGCTGCTGCCGCCGCTCCCGCCGTCGCGCAGCGCGTCGAGGTCGGCCTTGACGGTGTTGATCGGGATGGCGAAGCCGAGGCCGACGCTGCCCGCCGAGCTGCTCGACGCCGAACTCGGCGAGTACATCGCGGAGTTGATGCCGATGATCTGTCCCTGCATATTGATCAGGGCGCCACCGGAGTTGCCCGGGTTGAGCGAGGCGTCGGTCTGGATGGCCTTGTACGAGGTCTTCGACGAGCCGGTGTCGCCGTTGTACTGGTTGCCGCCGAACTCGAACGGCCAGCCCCCGCCGTCGCCCGGACCGCCCTGACCCTGGCCCTGGTCCTGCCCCTGCCCCTCCTCCTTGGGAACGGTGACGTCCCGGTTGAGGGCGGAGACGATACCGCTGGTCACGGACCCGGTGAGCCCCTCGGGCGAGCCGATCGCCACCACCTGGTCGCCGACCGCGATCTTGTCGGAGTCGCCGAGCGAGGCCGCGGTCAGGCCCTTGGCGCCGCGCACCGTGACCAGCGCCAGGTCCTTGCCGGGGTCGGTGCCGGTGACCTGCGCCGTCTTCCGGCTGCCGTCGCTGAAGGTGACGGTGACCGTGCGCGCACCGGACACCACGTGGTTGTTGGTGACGATCTCGCCGTTGCCGGAGACCACCACGCCCGAGCCGGTGGACTCCCCGCTGCCGGTCCGCGCCTTGATCTCCACGATCGCCGGGCTGACCGCCTTGGCCACCCCCGAGACGCCGCTGCCGCTGCTCTTGCCCGCGTTGACCAGCGGAGTGGAGGGGCCGCTCGATGCCGACTGGGTGGTGGCGCCGGCGATCAGCGCCGCGCTGCCCCCGCCGATGAGACCCGAGGCGAGTGCCACGGCCGCGATCAGCGCGACCGGACGGCGGGCCCGGCGCCGGGATCCCGGTGCGTACGCGGGTGGCGGGGGGAACGCGTGCTCCCCCGCGGCCCGGGCGCCGTGGCCCGCTTCATGGCCGGGCTGCCGGCCGTAGTGGTCGCCGTACCCGAACGGCCCGTCCTGGGGCATCTCGTCGCCGCTTCGGCGGTAGCTCTCGGTCATGGGGACAACTCTTCCGCCGGTCCATGAGAGCAGCGTGAGAACGCCCTGAGAGACCCGACAGAACCGTATATGCCCGGTATAAAGACGGCCCGGTCAGCGGAACGGGCCGCCCCCGCCGGCCGCCGACGCCCCCGTCAGCCGCCGCAGCCGCAGGACCGCCGCACCACCAGCCGCGACGGGAACTGCCGCAGCCGCTCCCGCCGGGAGCCGACCACCCGCAGCCCGTCGTCCAGCACCAGGTCCACCGCGGCCCGCGCCATCGCCTGGCGGTCCGAGGCGACCGTGGTCAGCGGCGGATCGGTCAGCCCGGCTTCCTTCACATCGTCGAAGCCCGCGACCGCCAGCTCGCCCGGCACATCGATCCGCAGCTCACGGGCGGCCCGCAGCACTCCGATCGCCTGGTCGTCGGTCGCGCACATCAGGGCCGGCGGCCGGTCCGGGCCCGCCAGCAGCTTCAGCGCGACCTGGTAGGCGTCGTAGCGGTTGTACGGCGCCTGGAAGTAGCGCCCTTCCGTCGCCTTCCCGGACTCCAGCATGGCCCGCCGCCAGCCCTCGACATGGTCGGTGACCGGGTCGCCGGACTTCGGGGTCTCCTCCGTGCCGCCGAGGAACGCGACGTAGGGGTGGCCGTGCTCCAGCAGGTGCCGGGTCGCCAGCTGCGCGCCCCAGACGTCGTCCGTCATCACCGCGACGTCGTCGATGGCGTCCGGCCGTCGGTGCAGCAGCACCACCCGGGCGTCCCAGGCGTCGATCTCGGCGGCGGCGTGCTCGCTGGGCCCCTGGCTGATCAGGATCAGCCCGGACACCCGCATCCCGAGGAACGCGCGCAGGTAGTGCACCTCGCGCTCGTCGAGATAGTTCGCGTTGCCGACCAGGACCATCTTCCCGCGCTCGGCGGCGGCCTGTTCGACGGCGTGCGCCATCTCCGCGAAGAACGGCTGCCGGGTGTCCGGCACGATCAGGCCTATGAGGTCGGTACGGCGGGACGCCATCGCCTGCGCGACCCGGTCCGGCCGGTAGCCCAGCTCCTTGATCGCGGCGAGTACCCGCTCGCGCGTGGCCGGGGCGACCGGCCGTGGTCCGTTGTTGATGACGTAACTGACAACGGCGGTGGACGTACCCGCCAGTCTTGCCACATCATCCCGCGTCACCTTGGCCACGCGCGGCAGTCTACGCGGGTGGCGCAAGAGCGTGTGCGGCAGTTCACCGCGGGTTCACGGCCTGCCGCACCCGACTCCGCTACCGGCGCCCCGCCCGCACCCCCGGAGCGTCCGCACCCGAGGCCACCGCCTTCCCCGAGCCGTCACCGCTCCCGGACCCGCGGCCCTCGGCCGGCTCCGCGGCGGCGGCGGACTTCGCCGCCTTCGCCGCGTCCTCCTTGGCCTTGGCCTCCGCCGCGCGCTCCACCTTCTCCGGCGTCACGAAGCGGTAGCCGACGTTGCGGACCGTGCCGATCAGCGACTCGTGCTCGGGCCCGAGCTTCGCCCGCAGCCGCCGGACGTGCACATCGACCGTCCGCGTACCGCCGAAGTAGTCGTAGCCCCACACCTCCTGCAGGAGCTGGGCGCGGGTGAAGACCCGGCCCGGGTGCTGCGCCAGGTACTTCAGCAGCTCGAACTCCTTGAAGGTCAGGTCCAGGACCCGCCCCTTCAGCTTCGCGCTGTAGGTCGCCTCGTCCACCGAGAGATCGCCGTTGCGGATCTCCATCGGGCTGTCGTCGGTCGAGATCTGCTGGCGGCCCATCGCCAGCCGCAGCCGCGCCTCCACCTCGGCGGGCCCCGCGGTGTCCAGCAGGACGTCGTCGACGCCCCAGTCCGCGGTGACGGCGGCGAGCCCGCCCTCGGTCACCACCAGGACCAGCGGACAGCCGGGCCCCGTGGACCGCAGCAGCTGGCACAGCGAGCGGACGTGCGGAAGATCGCGGCGGCCGTCGATCAGTATGACGTCGGCGCCTGGAGTGTCGATGAGAGCCGGGCCCTCGGCCGGAGCCACCCGCACGCTGTGCAGCAGCAGGCCGAGCGCGGGGAGCACCTCCGTCGACGGCTGGAGTGCGTTGGTCAGCAACAGGAGTGAACTCACTTGCGACCACCTACCCGCTTCCCGGGGTGTTCCATCCTCCGCTGCTGCGTCCGGTCCTGCCTGCTTCGCTCGCCCATGACGTCTGGTTCCTCCTCGGTCCCTGCGACGGGGGGCACCTCCCGGCCTCGGCCGGGGGAGTCTGCGGCACTGCTTCGTACGGTTCCCTCAGCCACGCGACGGGGGCGGCTGAAAGCACAAAAGGACCCGGGGGCTACGCTGCCCGGATCCTTCTTGCCCAGCAGGATAGCTCACATGGCGGCTCGACCGGAGGTCGGTTCGCCGCTTCTTGTGTTCTGTCGATCACGTCGGGTGTCCGCGAGGGCTTGCCGCCGGGCGCCGCCGACGCCCCGGTCCGGGGGCGCCTCGCGCCCCCGGGATCCCCCATCTGAAGCGGATCCGGCCGTGTCGGCCGGTCACTCGCCGACGGGGTGCGCCCGGGGCTTCGTGGGCGCGGCGGGAGTCCGCGCAAATTCTTCTGGGGACGTCCCACGATGTGGAATGCCTTCCCACGTTTTCGGCTGTCTCGCCGTTGCGCCTGCGGCGGGCGGTGCCGCTGCGCGGGGCTGTCGGGTGCCGGTGACGGGCCTGCGCGGGTGGGTGTCCGGACTGCTTCGCTTTACGTCCGGACACCC
>NZ_JBFBHQ010000012.1:0-171329 GCF_040701845.1 Streptomyces angustmyceticus
GCGCACCGCGCAGCGGGCGGCAAACGGCGAGCAACCCCACGGCGGGAAAGCCAAAAACGTGGGCCGAAAGCCAAGCGCAGCGAAACCCACGGCGGAAAAGACAAAAACGCGGGCCACAAGCAAAACCCCTACGCCCCGTAAAACATTTGCTCGACGACGCCGCGCGCCCGCCTCGTCACCCGGCGGTAGTCGTCGATCATCTCGCCGATGTGGCCCTCCTCGTAGCCCAGGTAGCGGCCTACGGCCGCCAGCTCGCGGCCGTCGACGGGGAACGTGTCGCCGGGGCGGCCGCGGACGACCATGACGGCGTTGCGTACGCGGGCCGCCAGGACCCACGCCTCGTCGAGGGTCTGGGCGTCCTCGGTGTCGATCAGGTCGGCGGCGTGCGCGGCCGCCAACGCCTCGCGGGTGCGGGTGGTGCGCAGACCGGGGATCTCCCAGCCGTGCTGCATCTGCAGGAGTTGCACGGTCCATTCGACGTCGCTGAGGCCGCCGCGGCCGAGCTTGGCGTGGGTGGTGGGGTCGGCGCCGCGGGGCAGCCGTTCGGCTTCCATACGGGCCTTGAGCTTGCGGATCTCGCGGACCGCGTCGTCGCCGAGGCCCTCGGCCGGGTAGCGCAGCGGGTCGATCAGGTCGATGAAACGCTGCCCCAGCTCGGCGTCGCCCGCGACCGGTTCGGCGCGCAGCAGGGCCTGCGATTCCCATACCAGCGACCAGCGCCGGTAGTAGGCCGCGTACGAGGCGAGGGTGCGTACCAGCGGGCCCGACCTGCCCTCGGGGCGCAGGTCGGCGTCGATGGGCAACGGCGGGTCGGAGGAGGGGAGTTCGAGCAGCCGGCGCATCTCGTTGGCGACGGCGTGGGCGGCCTTGGCGGCCTCCTGTTCGTCGGCGCCCTCGCGCGGTTCGTGGACGAAGAGGACATCGGCGTCGGAGCCGTAGCTCAGTTCGCGGCCGCCGAAGCGGCCCATGCCGATCACCGTGAAGCGGGTGGGCAGGGTGTCGCCCCACTGCTGGCGGACCGCGGCGCGCAGGGCTCCGGCGAGGGTGGCGGCGTTGAGGTCGGAGACCGCGGAGCCGACGGCGTCGACGGAGCGGCCGTGGTCGGTGTCCGCGGGGCTGAACTCGGTGCCGTACGCGCCGATGACGTCCGCGGCGGCCGTGCGGAACAGCTCTCTGCGGCGCACTCCGCGGGCCGCCGCGACCGCCGCTTCCGCGCCGTCCGCGCGGCCGACGGCGGCCAGCACCTCCTGTTCCAGCGCGGCCCGGCCGCGCGGCTGGAGCCCGTCGGAGGCGCCGAGCAGGGCGACCGCCTCGGGGGCGCGCAGCAGCAGGTCGGGGGCGAGGCGGCCGGCGGACAGCACCCGGGCGAGGTTCTCGGCGGCCGCGCCCTCGTCGCGCAGCAGCCGCAGGTACCAGGGGGTCTTGCCGAGCGCGTCGGAGACCTTGCGGAAGTTGAGCAGGCCGGCGTCGGGGTCGGCGGAGTCCGCGAACCAGGCCAGCAGCACCGGCAGCAGGGTCCGCTGGATGGCGGCCTTGCGGGTCACGCCGGACGCCAGCGCCTCCAGGTGCCGCAGCGCGGCCACCGGGTCGGCGTAGCCGAGGGCTTCGAGGCGGTGGCCGGCGGCCCGGGCCGAGAGCCGGGTCTCGCCGGGCTCCAGGTGGGCGACGGCGTCGAGCAGCGGACGGTAGAAGAGCTTCTCGTGCAGCCGGCGTACCTCCCTGGCGTGCCAGCGCCACTCCTTGCGGAGGGTGTCGACGGGCTCGGTGCGCAGGCCCAACGAGCGTGCCAGGCGGCGCAGTTCGCCCTCGTCCTCGGGCATCAGGTGGGTGCGGCGCATCCGGAAGAGCTGGATGCGGTGCTCCAGCGTGCGCAGGAAGCGGTAGGCGGCATCCAGGGCCGCGGCGTCCTGGCGTCCGACGTAGCCGCCGGCGGCCAGCGCGGCGAGGGCGTCGAGGGTGGTGGCGCTGCGCAGGGTGGCGTCGCTGCGGCCGTGCACCAGTTGCAGCAGCTGGACGGCGAATTCGACGTCGCGCAGTCCGCCGGGGCCGAGCTTGAGTTCCCGCTCGACCTGGGCCGCGGGGATGTTCTCGACGACCCGGCGGCGCATCTGGCGCACGTCGGCGACGAAGTTCTCCCGCTCGGCGACCTCCCACACCATCGGTGCCAGCGCGTCCACGTACGCCTGGCCCAGCTGGAGGTCGCCGGCCATCGGGCGGGCCTTGAGCAGCGCCTGGAACTCCCAGGTCTTGGCCCAGCGCTGGTAATAGGCGAGATGGCTGGAGAGGGTGCGCACCAGGGGGCCGTTGCGGCCCTCGGGGCGCAGGTTGGCGTCCACCGGCCAGATGGTGCCCTCGACGGTGTTGTCCGAGCACAGCCGCATCATGCGGGCGGCGAGCCGGGTCGCGGCCTGCAGCGCCTTGGCCTCGTCCACGCCCTCCTTGGCCTCGGCGACGAAGATGACGTCGACGTCGGAGACGTAGTTCAGTTCGCGGCCGCCGCATTTGCCCATGCCGATGACGGCCAGCCGGCACACCGCGGCGTCCCCGGGGGCCTCTTCGTAGGAGATCTCCAGGGCGGCCCGGACCGTGGCGGTGGCCAGGTCGGCGAGCTCGGCGGCGGCCTCGGCGACATCGGTCGTGCCGCAGACGTCGCGGGCGGCGATGCCCAGCAGGGAGCGGCGGTAGGCGGTGCGCAGCGCGTCCGCGCGCGGGCGTTCGGCGTTCTTGCCGCCCCAGATCCCCTCGGCGAGCGCCAGCTCGAACTCGGGGGTGGTGGGGTGCAGGTCGACCGACTCGTAGGTGACCAGCGACTGCCAGTCGCGGGGGTGGCGGACGAGGTGGTCGGCGAGCGCCTCGGAGGCGCCCAGCACTCCCAGCAGCCGGTCGCGCAGCGGTTTCGCCGCGACGATCGTGCTCAGCAGCGCCTGCTGCTCGTCGTCCTCCTGTGCCTCCACCAGCCGGACCAGGCCGTGCAGGGCCAGGTCCGGGTCGGCGGTGGCGCCCAGCGCTTCGAGCAGCACCGAATCGTCGCGTACGGAGGCGAGTTCGGGAACGTCGAGCAGTTGCCCGGCCGCCGAGGGGTCGGTGAAACCGTGTCTCAGCAGCCGGGTGAACGTGCTGCTCCGCCGTCCCTGCGGAGCGGGAAGTGCCATGGGTGCAGCCTCTCGGTGGCGCGGTGGCTCAGAGCACGGGCAGCATCTTGCGCAGCTCGAAGGCGGTGACCTCCGAGCGGTACTCCTCCCACTCCTGCTTCTTGTTGCGCAGGAAGAAGTCGAAGACGTGCTCGCCGAGGGTCTCGGCGACGAGTTCGCTGCGCTCCATCAGCTCGATGGCCTCGCCGAGGTTCTGCGGCAGCGGCTCGATGCCCATCGCCCGGCGCTCGGAGTCCGACAGCGCCCAGACGTCGTCGTCGGCGCCGGCCGGCAGCTCGTAGCCCTCCTCGATGCCCTTGAGGCCGGCCGCGAGCAGCACCGCGTACGTCAGGTACGGGTTGGCGCCGGAGTCGATGGAGCGGACCTCGACCCGGGTCGAGCCCATCTTGCCGGGCTTGTACATCGGGACGCGGATCAGCGCGGAGCGGTTGTTGTGGCCCCAGCAGATGTACGAGGGGGCCTCGCCGCCGGCGCCCGCGGTGCGGTTGGCGCCGCCCCAGATGCGCTTGTAGGAGTTGACCCACTGGTTGGTGACGGCGGAGATCTCGCCCGCGTGGCGCAGCAGTCCGGCGATGAACGAGCGCCCGACCTTGGAGAGCTGGTACTCCGAGCCGGACTCGTGGAAGGCGTTGCGGTCGCCCTCGAAGAGCGAGAGGTGGGTGTGCATGCCGGAGCCCGGGTACTCCGAGAACGGCTTGGGCATGAACGTCGCCTGGACGCCCTGCTCCAGGGCCACCTGCTTCATGACCAGCCGGAACGTCATGATGTTGTCGGCGGTCGAGAGGGCGTCGGCGTAGCGCAGGTCGATCTCCTGCTGGCCGGGGGCGCCCTCGTGGTGGCTGAACTCCACCGAGATGCCCATCGATTCCAGCATCGTGATCGCCTGGCGGCGGAAGTCCATGCCGACGTTCTGCGGGGTGTGGTCGAAGTAGCCGGAGGAGTCGCCGGGGGTCGGCCGCTGGCCGTCCACGGGCTTGTCCTTGAGCAGGAAGAACTCGATCTCCGGGTGGGTGTAGAAGGTGAACCCGAGATCGGAGGTCTTGGCCAGGATGCGCTTGAGGACATAGCGCGGGTCGGCGTAGGAGGGGGAGCCGTCCGGCATCAGGATGTCGCAGAACATCCGGGCGGTGCCGGGGGCCTCGGCGCGCCAGGGCAGGATCTGGAAGGTGCCGGGGTCCGGCTTGGCGATCATGTCGGACTCGTACACCCGGGCGAAGCCCTCGATGGCCGAGCCGTCGAACCCGATGCCCTCGTCGAAGGCCTGCTCCAGCTCGGCGGGGGCCACCGCCACGGACTTGAGGAACCCGAGCACATCGGTGAACCACAGCCGTACGAAGCGGATGTCGCGCTCCTCGAGCGTTCGGAGCACAAACTCCTGCTGCTTGTCCATGGGTCACCAATCCTTGCAGGTCAATCGGCCTGTCCACGTGCGCTGGATCACGCGGTGTGGCACACCAGTATCACGTGAAGGGGTTACCGTCACATTACGCACCCTTGGCCTGAATCAGAACCGCCGTCCCGTAACCCTCACCCCGCATCCTTCCCGCGGTGAGCATGCTCAGCGCAGCGGGCGGCGGCAAACGGGGGGCTTGGCAGAGTCTTGAAGCCCGCCTGAGCGGCCGTTGACCCGGCATTGAAGGGCCCGTGCCCTGCCCTTCCTACGCTGATCGCGGACCAGGAACGGCCCGCATCGTGGGGAGAGAGGCAATGGCCCAGGGATTCCAGACCGACCCGGACGCGATATTCCGCTGCGCGTCGGGCACGGAACGGCAGCGCGAAGAGGTGCCGCGCCTCGCACGGGCGCTGGAGCACGTGGAGATACCCAAGGGGGCGTTCGGCAAGCTGCCGGAGTCGGACGAGCTGCACGCGTCCTACAAGGAACACGCGCAGGCGGCGCAGCAGGACATCCACGACATCGCGGAGCTGCTGCAGGGCGCGGCGGAGAAGCTGCGGTCCGTGGCCGGCCACTACGCCGCCAACGAGTACGCCACCCGGGACGGCTTCGGCGGCGGGAGCCTTCCCGCATGACCGTCACGGACGCCTACGCCTGGGTCGACAGGGAGATCGCGAAGCTCCCGGACGTACCGGAGATCCACAACAGCGAGGAGCACGGCATCGACGCCGGGCTCGACGACGCCATCCGGTGGTTCCTCGACAAGGTCGGGCTGATGGACAAGCTCGAAGAGGTCACCGGGATGCCGACGCAGCTCACCGCGGCCGCGCACGAGTGGCGGGCGCAGGCCGCGGCGCTGCACAAGGTCGCGGACGGGCTGCGGCAGGCCGCCCGCCCGCTGCCCGAACGCTGGGCGGGCGAGGCCTCGGAGGGCTTCGGGCACGGCATGGGCGAGATCGTCGAGGCGATCGACGGCACGGCCACGGAGATGGGCGAGACGGCGCACATCCTCAGCCAGGCCGCGGCGGAGTCCAAGTTCGCCGAGGACGCCATCGTCGAGATCATCCGTGAGGCCATCGAGTGGGCGGCGATGACGCTGGCCGCGATGGTGGTCACCGACATCCTCACTCTCGGCCTGGCCACGGTGGTGGACGGGCTGGTGGCGGAGGCGGAGGTGGCGGTCTTCCTCGGCAGGGTGGAGAAGGTCTCCGTCGAACTGGCGAAGACGCTGCGCAAACTGATGGAGGCGGTCCGCAAATTCAAGGCGGGGAAGAAGTCCTGGGCGGCGTTCAAGGAGGCCAAGACGGCGGCCGGGGCGCTGCGCAAGGCGGGCGGCGCCTTCGGCGAGGGCTCCTACCGCACCCGGGACTGGTGGGCGCACCACCTCGTGACCGGGCAGATCGCGGGCCACGGCTCGAAGCCGATCATCGGCGCGGCCACCGGCCTCACCGGGGACTTCAAGGGCCCCGCCACGGAAGCGGCCGAGCACTTCGGCAAGGAGGCGCTGTCGGACGACGGTCCGAAGGAGCCGAAGCCGTACCGCGTGCCCAAGGGCACCATCGAGGACACCTTCGGCTGAGTGCCGGAACGGACAGAGAGACGGACATGCACCCCACCCCCGTCGTCCCGGAGCGGGACGCCTGGCTCCTCGCGCACAGTTCGGCCCTGCTGCGGCCCGGGGAAACCCTGTACGGCGCCCTGCCGGTGAAGCTCGACCCCCTGGTGCCCGACCGCATCCCCCGGCGCTGCCGCCGGGCCAAGCCCGAGGCGCTCGAGCGGGCCACGTTCCGGGGGTGGGGGCGGATCTTTCTGCCGGTGTCCTTCGTGATGTGGGTGTGCGCCCTGCCGGCCGGGCTGCTGGAGCGGGGCGCGCACCACACCTGGCACGGGATCCGCCGGCTGTTCCGCGGCCGGGTGTGGGAGGGCGGCTGGGACAGCGCCGCCGGCTGGTTCGTGGCCACCACCCGGTCCGGCACCGACGACGACCTCCGGCACGACCACGACCGGCTCGCGCTGGCCCGCACCGACCAGCGGCTGCTGCTGCTGAGCCATCCCGTGCTGCCGGAGCAGGAGGCGGCGCAACTGCTCGGCGAGCTGCCCCGCGGGCGGTTCGCCCTGCGGCCCGAGCCGCATCCGGCGCGGCACACCTACCGGGTGGACCTCGCCTTCCCCGACGGGTCCTGGCTGGCGCTGGAGGCCGCGGAACGGGAGCAGGTGCCGCAGCTCACCGGCCTCCTCTCGCCGGTCCGGGGCGGGCGCGCCTAGGGCATGCCGGGCGGCGCCCCCTACGCCGACGGTGCGGCCGCGCCCCGTCCCGTCGGCGTCAGGTCCAGCACCGCCTGTGCCACCGAGCGCGGCACATCGGCCATCACCAGGTGGCCGGCGGGGGCGGCCACCGTGAACCGGCCGCCCAGCTCGGCGGCGAGCGCCCGCTGCCGCTCCAGCCACCGCAGTTGCCGTGCCGACTCGCTGCCGTCGTACGCCGCGAGCACGGCCACCGCCACCGCGGGCAGCGGACGTCCGCGGCGCAGCGCGGCGAGCTCGGCGGCCTGGTAGCGGTAGCTCGCGTTCTCCAGGGCGCAGGCCCGCAGCACCCGGCTGGTGCGGTAGCCGGCCCGCTCCCAGGGGTGCGCGGGGTGCCGGCCGACCGTCGAGGCGCGGCCGATCAGCCGGCGGGTGGCGGGGCCCAGGGCGCACGGCAGTCCGGCCGCGGCCGCGAGCCCGGCCGCCGCGCCCGCCCAGGCGGTGCGCACCCCGCGCGGCAGCCGGGGCCGGGGGTCGTCCTCGATGCTGCCGTCGGCCAGCACGATCCCGGCGCAGCGGTCCGCGTGCAGCCGGGCGAACGCCTCGGCGTGGAACCCGGCGAGCGAGTGGCCGACGACGGTGGCCGGACCGGTGTGGCCGAGTGCCTCCAGGAGCCGGGCGATCCGGTCGGCCTCGGCGACCAGGGTGGGCGGCCCGGGTGCCGGGCCGCTCAGGCCGAGGCCGGGGCGGTCGAAGCGGACGACGGTGCGGTACGGGGCGAGCAGCGCGGCCACCGCGTCCCAGTCGAACCACGCCATGCCGAGACCGCCGCTGAGGACACAGACCGGTCCGCGGCCCTCGGTCAGGACGTGCAGCGGGACCCCGTCGACGCGCAGGAACCGGCCGGGGGCGGCCGGGCGGCCGGGGACACGGAGGGGACCGCTCATCGGACGGCTCCCTTCCCGGTCGCCCGGCTCCGCTTCCCCGCGCGGCATGTGAGGGCCGCTGCCGGACGGGCGGCCGGCCGGGGGCCGCCACCGGCCGACCCGGGGATGTCCCCGGGGCACGCGGGTGGCGTGGTGTGGCAAGCGTAGGCGGGCGGGGAAAGCTGAGCGGTGGCACCGGCGCGAGGGGCCGCGGGCGTTCGGGCGCGGGAGGGCCCCGATCCGGCGGCGGACGGACGCCACGGCTCTCCGTTCGGCGGGCCACAACGGAGCCCATACCCCTCGGGGGTAGGGTGCGTCGTCAGGGCGGACCTCCCCCCGCGTCCGCCGGTTCGCCGTCCGTCGAGAGGTCCGCGATGCACGAACAGGGCAAGACCGCCGCATGGTGCGGCCGTCTGCCGCTGTTCACCGCGATGCTCACCGGCGTCCTGGCCCCCGCCCTCCTGGCCCTCCTCCGCGCCGGCGCGCCGACCGTACGCCCCGGGTCCGGCCTCGGCGGTGCCCCGTGCACCGTCCGCGCGCGCGGCCCGTGGCCGATATCCCGGGCGCCGCGCCCCACACTCCTCGCCCGACTGTCGGTGCCGCGCGCCTAGGGCGTGTCCCGCCGCCGACGCCCACCGGAGACCGCGGCAGTGTCCACACCCCGCCCAGATCACCACCGACATCGTCTCGAGGTGTTTCTCCCCATGCGTACGCACTCCCGCCGCACCCTGCTCGGTGCGGGTATCGCCGTCGCCGGCAGCGGCCTGCTGTCCGCCTGCGCCGGCGGCAAGGCCGCCTCCGGCATGGACGGCATGTACGGCACCGCCGCCTTCTCCGGCCCGGACGGCCGCCCGCCGTCCGGCTATGTCTCCCCCGACGGCCCGGAGGTCGCCGAGGCCGAGCGCAGGCGGGGCGCGGGGCCCGTGCGCCGCTTCGCGCTGACCGCCACCCAGAGCCGGATCGACCTGGGCGGCCGCACCGTCCGCACCTGGACGTTCGGCGACGAGCTGCCCGGCAAGGTGATGCGGGTCACCGCGGGCGACCGGATCGCGCTGACCCTCACCAACCGCCTGCCGCAGAACACGACGCTGCACTGGCACGGGCTGACGGTGCGCAACGACATGGACGGCGTCCCCGGCGTGACCCAGCGGTCCGTGCGGCCCGGCGCCTCGTTCGACTACCGCTTCGCGGTCACCACCCCCGGCACGCACTGGGTGCATCCGCACTCCGGCCTCCAGCTGGACCGCGGGCTGTACGCGCCGCTGATCGTCGACGACCCCAGGGAGCCGCTCTCCTACGACAAGGAGTGGATCGTCCTGCTGGACGACTGGGTCGACGGGGTGGACGGCAGCACCCCGGAATCGGTGCTCAAGGAGCTGCACGGCGGCGTGGACCGCGGGCCCATGGCCCACGGCGAGACGGAGATGGCCCACGACCACGCGACGGGCGGCGGCCGGGGCACCCGCGCCAGGGACGGCGCCGCCGTTCCCGCCGACGGCCCCTCACGGCTCCTGAAGGGCGCCCGGAGCCGGCTGCTGGGCCACGACGCGGGGGACGTGGACCACCCGTACCACCTGGTCAACGGCCGCACCGCGCGCGACCCGCGGACCTTCCACGCCAAGCCCGGCGACCGCGTCCGGATCCGCTTCATCAACGCCGGCAGCGAGACCGCCTACCGCGTGGCCCTCGGCGACCACCCGATGACCGTGACGCACACCGACGGCTTCCCCGTCGAGCACATCGAGGCCGATGCGCTGCTCATCGGGATGGCCGAGCGCTATGACGTCGTGGTCACGGCCGGGGACGGCGTCTTCCCGCTCACCGTGCTCGCCGAGGGCAAGGGCCGCTCGACGATGGGGCTGCTGCGCACCGGGAGCGGCGAGGCGCCCGGCCCGTCCGTCCGGCCCAGGAACCTCTACGGCAGGATCCTGACCGCGGACCGGCTGCGCGCCGCGGAGTCCGTGCGGTCCGCCCCGCGCCGCCCGGACCGCACCCTGGAGATGACCCTCACCGGGACCATGGAGAAGTACGACTGGGCGATCAACGGGAGCCCGTACACGCCCGACCAGCGGTATCCCGTCGAGGCCGGGGAGCGGGTCCGGATCATCTTCCGCAACCACACCCGGATGTGGCACCCGATGCATCTGCACGGCCACACCTTCGACCTGCCGAACGGCGGCCCCCGCAAGGACACCACGATCCTGCTGCCCGGCCGCCGGGTCGACGTCGATTTCCACGCCGACAACCCCGGCCTGTGGATGGTCCACTGCCACAACATCTACCACTCGGAGTCGGGGATGATGACGATCATCGGCTACCGCAAGAAGTAGGCGGCGGCGGTCCCGAGACGTGCGGCGGGCGGGCCCAGGGGGCGTGCGACGAGAGGCCCCGGCAGGCGTGCGGCGGGCGTCCCCGGCAGGCGTGCGGCGGGCGTCCCCGCGGGGCTCTCCCGGCCCGCCCGCCACACCCCCGAAGCGCCGCCGACACGCTCCGACCCCCCATTGCGTCAGAAAGACGATTAGACTGGCGGGGTGCCCCAACTCCGTCTCGCCCTCAACCAGATCGATTCCTGCGTCGGCGATCTCGCCCAGAACGCCGAGACGATCCTGCGCTGGACCCGGCACGCCGCCGACCAGGGCGCGCACCTCGTCGCGTTCCCCGAGATGGCGCTGACCGGGTACCCCGTCGAGGACCTCGCCCTGCGCCCCTCGTTCGTCGAGGCGAGCCGCGCGGCACTGCGGACGCTGGCCGGCCGGCTGGCCGCGCAGGGCCTGGGCGGCCTTCCGGTGATCGTCGGCTATCTCGATCGCGGCACGCAGGCGAAACCGCGCTACGGCCGCCCGGCGGGCGCCCCGCAGAACGCCGCCGCCGTGCTGTACCAGGGCGAGGTCGCGCTGAGCTTCGCCAAGCACCACCTCCCCAACTACGGCGTCTTCGACGAGTTCCGCTACTTCGTCCCCGGCGACACCCTGCCCGTCGTACGGGTGCACGGGGTGGACGTCGCGCTCGCCATCTGCGAGGACCTGTGGCAGGACGGCGGCCGGGTGCCGGCCGCCCGCAGCGCCGGCGCCGGGCTGCTGGTCTCGGTCAACGCCTCGCCCTACGAGCGGGACAAGGACGACACCCGGCTGGAGCTGGTCCGCAAGCGGGCCCGGGAGGCCGGCTGCACCACCGCCTACCTGGCGATGATGGGCGGCCAGGACGAGCTGGTCTTCGACGGCGACTCGATCGTCGTCGGCCGGGACGGCACGGTGATCACGCGGGCGCCGCAGTTCGCGGAGGGTTGTGTGCTGGTCGACCTCGACCTGCCGGCCGCGGCGCCGGTAGCGCCCTCGGGCGTGCTGGACGACGGGCTGCGCGTCGAGCACCGCGTCCTGACGCCCGACCCGTTGCCGCCCTACCCGCAAAAGGCGCCCGGCGACGAGGCCGAACGCCTCACGGACCTGGAGGAGATCTACACCGCGCTGGTCGTCGGCCTGCGCGCCTATGTGACCAAGAACGGCTTCGGCAGTGTGGTGCTCGGCCTCTCCGGCGGGATCGACTCGGCGCTGGTGGCCACGCTGGCCTGTGACGCCCTGGGCGCGGAGCATGTGCACGCCGTGGCGATGCCGTCCCGCTATTCGTCGGAGCACTCCCTCACCGACGCCGCCGAACTCGCGCGCCGTACGGGCCTGGCGTTCCGTACGGTGCCGATCGGCCCGATGTTCGACGCCTACATGGCGGCGCTGTCGCTGACCGGCCTGGCCGAGGAGAACCTGCAGTCGCGGCTGCGGGGCACCACCTTGATGGGCCTGTCCAACCAGGAGGGCCACCTGGTCCTGGCCCCCGGCAACAAGTCCGAGCTGGCCTGCGGCTATTCGACCCTGTACGGCGATTCGGTGGGCGGCTACGGCCCGATCAAGGACGTCTACAAGTCGGTCGTCTACCAGCTGGCCCTCTGGCGCAACCAGGCCGCCGCCGACCGCGGGCAGACCCCGCCGATTCCGGAGAACACCCTCACCAAGCCCCCGAGCGCCGAACTGCGCCCCGGCCAGGTCGACACCGACTCACTGCCCGACTACGACGTCCTGGACCGCATCCTGGAGCTCTACGTCGACCACGACCGCGGCCGGGAGGACATCGTCGCCCAGGGCTTCGACGAGGCCCTGGTGACGCGCGTCCTGCGGATGGTCGACCACGCCGAGTACAAGCGCCGCCAGTACCCGCCCGGCCCCAAGATCTCCGCGAAGGGCTTCGGCAAGGACCGCCGGCTGCCCATCACCAACCACTGGCGGGAAGGGGCCTGACGAGCGGTCGGAGCTGCCGGCCGGCTTCCGGGGCGGGCCCTGCCGGGGAGCCCCGGGGCCGCCGTCCCGAGCCGGGCCCCGGACCGCCCCGTGCCGTCCCTCCCGGGTCCGGTCCCACCGGGCCCGCGAGGCCCCGTGAGCGCTCAGCCGGTCCGGCCCCCGGCGGGCAGCTCCGCGCCCGCGGCCGGCTCCGTCTCGCCGCCGCGGGCCACGATCCGCGAGGCGTCGCCGGCGCCGCGGTCCAGGAGACCGGCCGTCACGGCGACGGCCAGCCCCAGGGCGGCCAGCACCGCGCCGACCAGGGCCGGGGAGGTCCAGCCCCACCCCGCCGCGAGGGCCATGCCGCCGACCCAGGCGCCGCCGGCGTTGGCGAGGTTGAAGGCGGACTGGTTGGAGGCGGCGGCCAGGGTCGGCGCCTGCTGGGCCTTGTTCATGACCAGCATCTGGAGCGGCGTGGTGGTCAGGAAGCCGACGGCACCGATCAGGACGACCGCCACCAGCGCCGCCCACTCGACCCGGGCGGCGAAGGGGAAGGCGGCCAGCACGAGGGCCAGCGCGCCCAGCGAGCCGTACAGGGTCGGGCGCAGGGCCCGGTCGGTGAGCGGACCCGCGGCGAGTGCGCCGAGGGTCATCCCGATGCCGAACAGGGCCAGGACCAGCGGGACCGAGCCCGCGGCGAAGCCGGTGACCTCGGTCATCATCGACGCGAGGTAGCTGTAGACGGCGAAGATCCCGGCGAAGCCGAAGACGGTGGTGAGCAGGCCGAGCAGCACCTGACGGTTGCCGAGCGCCCGCAGTTCGCTGCCGAGGCCGGTGCGCTCCTCGGCCGGCAGCGGGGGGACCAGCCGGGCCAGGGAGGCCATGGCGGCCAGTCCGATGCCGGCCACGACGAGGAAGGTGGCGCGCCAGCCGAGCTGCTGGCCCAGGAGGGTCGCGGCGGGGACGCCGACGATGTTCGCGACGGTCAGGCCGAGGAACATCGTGGCGACCGCACGGGCCTGGCGGCCCTCGCGCACCAGCCGGGCGGCGACCACCGCGCCGACGCCGAAGAACGCGCCGTGCGGGAGCCCGGCCAGCAGCCGGCCGGCGACCAGCAGGCCGAAGGTGGGGGCCAGCGCGGAGGCGAGGTTGCCGACCGTGAAGACCCCCATCAGGCCCACCAGCATCCGCTTGCGCGGGATGCGGGAGCCGAGGGCGGTCAGGAGCGGGGCGCCGATGACGACGCCGAGGGCGTAGGCGGAGACGAGGTAGCCGGCGGTGGGCACGGAGGTGCCCAGATCGTCCGCGACGTTGGGCAGCAGGCCCATCATCACGAATTCCGTGGTGCCGATACCGAAGGCCGAGATCGCGAGCGCGAGCAGAGCCAAGGGCATGAAAGACCTTTCCAGGGTTTCGCGTGCGAGCGGGCACGCGGGCGCGGGGACCGTAAGTTCTTTAAGTTCTCTTACGGAACAAAGTCTCTCAGGCGCAGTATTCCGGCATGGGAACGGGGCGTGACGATCTCGCGTCAGAGCACCGTCGGCAGGGCGTCGGACCTGGTCAGATCTTCACCGACGCCGCGACCGGAAGGTGGTCGCTGCCGGTGGAGGACATCACCCAGGCCTTGACCGGATCCATCCCCTTCATCATGATCTGGTCGATCCGGGCCATCGGGAACGCCGCCGGCCAGCTGAAGCCGAAGCCGTCGCCCGCCGCGCCCTGGGCCGAGCGCATCTGGGAGGTGACCGGCGCCAGCGAGCGGTCGTTCATGGTGCCGTTGAGGTCGCCGAGCAGCATGACCTTCTTCTCCGGGTCGGCGGCGATCGCCTCGCCGAGCGCCGCGGCACTGCCGTCGCGCTGGTTGGCGGTGAAGCCCGCCTCGACCTTGACCCGCACCGACGGCAGGTGCGCGACGTAGACGGCGAACTTCTGGCCGTCCTCCGCGGTGACGGTGGCCCGCAGCGCACGGGTCCAGCCCATCTTGATGTCCACCGGCCTGGTGCCGGACAGCGGGCGCTTGCTCCACAGCCCGACGGTGCCCTCGACCGTGTGGTACGGGTACGCCTTCGCCAGCCCCTGGCGGTAGGCGGGCAGGGCCTCGCCGGTCAGCTCCTCCAGGGCCACGACATCGGCGTCGGAGGCCACGATGTCCCGGGCGGTGGCCGCCGGGTCGGGGTTGTCGGCGTTGACGTTGTGGGTGGCGACGGTGAGATTGCCGCCGTTGCCCGCCTTGTCGGTGATCTGCCCGCCGAAGAGGTTCACCCAGGCGAAGACCGGCAGCACCAGCGCCAGCAGCGCGGTCGCCGAGCGACGCAGCACCGCGACGACGAGCAGCAGCGGGATGCACAGCCCCAGCCACGGCAGGAAGGTCTCCAGCAGACTGCCCAGGTTTCCCACGGTGTTGGGGATCTGGGCGTGCAGCATCATCACCAGGCCGAGCAGGACCGCGAGCACCGCGAGCACGATGCCGCGCCGCCACATGCCCTCCGGACGCCACCAGTTCCGCAGGCGGTCGGCCCGGGAACCGGCCTGCCCGGGGTTGTGCCCCTGTCCCGGCTCCGTCATGTATGCCTGCGCCATGTAGCTGCCCTCACTGCCTTGCTCCGCTGCGCCTCACCTGTGGTCTCCGACCCTAGGCGATGGTCCGTAATGCGCTTTCTTAGAAGTGAGGACGGCGCGGTGACGGGTCGGGGTTCCGGCGTCGGTCCTCGTCACGACGGCTGTGACAGAACGGGCATGATCCGGTCATACGGCGCCGCGCCGGCCCGCACCTCCGGCACCGCCCCCAAGACCGGCGGAGCACCCCGGAGTTGAGCCCGCCCCCGCCCCCGCCACCGGCCGTACGCCCTCCAGCACCAGGTCGACGAGGTCCGCCGACGGACTCCGGGGCGCCCCGTGCCACTCCTGGAGGAGGGCGCGGGCCAGCACCGGGCCGGTGAAGAGGTCCGCGATGGTCTCCAGGTCCCGGTCGGTGCGGATCTCACCGTTCGCCACCCCGCGCCGGAGCACCGCCAGCAGCGCCTCGTGGCGGGCCCGTACGAGCGTGTCGTGGTACTCCGCCCACAGCTCGGGCTGGGCCCCGGCATGGCCGACGAGCGTGCGCAGCAGCGCGCAGCCGCGCCCGGCGGCGCCGCCGCGCAGGAACTCCAGCAGGGCGACCAGGTCGTCGCGCACCGAGGCGCCGTCCAGGGGCGGGCCGGGGACGTCCAGGGACCGCAGGACGTCGCGCATCAGGGCGGTCCGGCCGGACCAGCGGCGGTAGACCGTGGCCTTGCCGACGCCCGCCTCGCGGGCGATGCGCTCCATGGACAGCTCGCCCAGGGAGGCACCGCCCTCGACCAGGCGCAGCACGGCCTCGATGACGGCGGGGCCGGCCGCGGCGCTGCGCGGCCGGCCGCGGCGCCCGGGAGCGGCCGGGCCCGGCCACTCCCCCGCCACCACGGAATCCGCCACCGTCCCGGACCCCGCCGCCGCCCGGGTCATCGCTCCGCGCCCGCCTTCGGCTCCTCTTGCGGTTCGGCCGCCCGCGGCGCCGGTGGCACCTTCCCCGGCAGGAACGCCGCGGCCACCACCAGGCCGAGCACGGCGACCGCGGCCGAGCCGAGCGCGGTGATGTGCATCGCGTGGAGGAAGGCGTCGTCGGCGGCGGCGATCAGCGGCCGGCCCGCCGGGCCCAGCCTTTCGGCGAGGCCGTGGGTCGCCTCGATGGACTCGCCGGCCGCGTGCCGGGCGGCGGCCGGTACGCCCGGCAGCGCGTCCAGCTCGTCCTGCATGCCGTCGCGGTAGGTCGTCGACAGCAACGAGCCGAGGACGGCGACGCCCAGGGTGCCGCCGACCTGCCGGAAGACGTTGTTGAGCGCCGAGCCGGAACCGGCCTTCTCCCGGGGCAGCGCCTGCATGACCGCGACGGTGGCCGGCGGCATGATGTGCGCCATCCCGGCGCCCTGCAGGAAGAACAGCGCCTCCAGCACCCAGATCGGGGTGCGGGTGTCCAGCAGCAGCATGCCCGTCATGGTGACGGCCACCACGAACATGCTGAAGGTGCACACCGCGCGGGCGCCGTAGCGCTCCACGGCGAGCCGGGCCCGCGGCGCGAAGATCGTCTGGGCGGCGGCCAGCGGCAGGAACAGCATCCCGGCCTGCAGCGGGCTGTAGCCGCGCACGCTCTGGACGTAGAAGACCGTGAAGAACGCGACCCCCATCAGCGCGAAGAAGACCAGTGCGATGGCGGCGATGGCGGCCGAGAAGGCCGGGCTGCGGAAGTAGCCGATGTCGATGGACGGATGGTCGCTGTGCTTCTGGTGCGCCACGAAGACCACCAGCACCGCCAGGCCGCCGGCGATCGGGCCGACCACCTGCGGGCCGGTGAAGTCGGCGAGCTGACCGCCCTTGATGATGCCGTAGACCAGCAGGACCAGCCCGACGACGGACAGCAGCACCCCGAGCGGATCCAGCCGGCCGGGATCGGGGTCCCTGGAGTCGGGCACCAGGACCACCATCGCGATCAGCGAGAGCACCACCACCGGCGCGTTGATCATGAAGACCGAGCCCCACCAGAAGTGGTCGAGCAGCAGACCGCCGGCGACCGGCCCGACCGCGATCGCCAGCCCCACCCCGCCGGCCCAGATGCCGATCGCCCGGGGCTGCTCGTCGTGCTCGAAGACGTTCATCAGGATGGCGAGGGTGGCCGGCATGACCAGGGCGCCGCCCAGGCCCATCACGGCACGGAAGGCGATCAGCTCGGCGGGCGACTGCGAGATGCCGGCGCACACCGACCCGGCGCCGAACACGGCCAGGCCGACCAGCAGCACCTTCTTGCGGCCCAGGCGGTCGCCGAGCAGGCCCGCGGTGAACAGCAGCCCCGCAAAGACCAGCGTGTAGGAGTTGATCGCCCACTCCAGCTCGCTCTGGGTGGCGCCGAGACCGACCGGAGCCGGGGTCGCGATCGTCTTCATGGCGACGTTGAGGATCGAGTTGTCCAGCACCACGATCAGCAGGCTGAGCATGAGGGTGTACAGGACCGCCCAGCGGCGGCGGTGGATGCGTTCCGGGATCTGCCGGGCCGGCGGTGCGCCCGGAGGGCTGGAGGAGGTGGCCATGGGCGGACCCTAGGCAGGTTCCGATACGGGACCGTTCCGTATGCGGGAGCCACGCGGGCGTGTCCCGTCTTCCGGGCGAAGCAAGACCGGTCACACCCACTCCCCGTTTCCTTTGTGCGCGGGCCGTGCCAGCATGGAGGGGAGTCCGGGGACGCCGTCAGGGTGCCTCGAGATGACGAACAGGAGCCGTCACCATGACGCAGCTTTCGCCTGCCCAGAAGCCGGTCGACAAGTCGCTGTACGGAGGCTCCGGCTCGCGCCGGATCACCGTCCGCGACATCGCCGCCGCCAAGGCGCGCGACGAGAAGTGGCCGATGCTCACCGCCTACGACGCCATGACCGCCTCCGTCTTCGACGAGGCCGGCATCCCCGTCCTGCTCGTCGGCGACTCGATGGGCAACTGTCACCTCGGCTACGAATCCACCGTGCCGGTCACCATGGACGAGATCACCCTGCTGTCCGCCGCGGTCGTGCGGGGCACCAAGCGCGCACTCGTCGTCGGCGACCTGCCGTTCGGCTCGTACCAGGAAGGCCCGGTGCAGGCGCTGCGCAACGCCACCCGGCTGGTGAAGGAAGCGGGGGTGGGCGCCGTCAAGCTGGAGGGCGGCGAGCGCTCCGCCGAGCAGGTCGAACTGCTGGTCTCGTCCGGCATCCCCGTCATGGCGCACGTCGGGCTCACCCCGCAGTCGGTCAACGCCTACGGCGGCTACCCCGTCCAGGGCCGCGGCGAGGAAGCCGCCCAGCAACTGCTGCGGGACGCGAAGGCGGTACAGGACGCCGGCGCCTTCGCGGTCGTCCTGGAGGCCGTACCCGCCGAACTGGCCGCCGAGGTCACCCGCTCGCTCGCCATCCCCACCGTCGGCATCGGCGCGGGCCTGGACTGCGACGCCCAGGTCCTGGTGTGGACCGACATGGCCGGCATGACCGCCGGCCGCGTCCCGAAGTTCGTCAAGCAGTACCTCGCCCTGCGGGAGCTGCTCGCAGGCGCGGCCAAGGCCTTCGCCGAGGACGTCGTCACCGGCACGTTTCCGGCGGAGCCGCACGTCTTCCACTAAGCGGGGTCGGCTTGCGCCTGGGCCCCATCCCACGTTTTCGGCTTTCCCGCCGTGGGGGTTTGCCGCCGTTGCGCCTGCGGCGGGCGGGTCCGCTGCCGTGCCGCTGCGCGGGGCCGGGTGCGGTGGGTTGCGCCTGCGGCGGGCGGGTCCGCTGCGCGGGGCTGTGGGTGCGGTGACGGGCCTGCGGGGCCGGTGTGTGGGACTGCTTCGCTTTACGTCCCACACACCGGCCCCTCCGGCCCGTCCCCTCCCGTGGGTGGAGTGAGTGAACGTGGGTGGGGGCGGGCCGTATGGCTCTATCCCCGTGCCGACGAGGCGCACCGGACCAGCTACCTGCACCCCCACCGGCCTTTTCCCCACCCCTCAACGGGAGGGGACGGGTCGGAGCGGGTGGGGTGCCGGACGTAAAGCGAAGCAGTCCGGCACCCCACCCGCGGAGGCCCGTCACCGGCACCCGACAGCCCCGCGCAGCGGACCGGCCCGCCGCAGGCGCAACGGCAGGGAAGTCAAAAACATGGGCCACAAGCAAAGCGCAGCGAACCGGCGGGCACACCGCGGCAGCGGGCGAAAAACGGCGAGCAACCCCCACGGCGGAAAAGACGAAAACGTGGGCCACAAGCAAAGCGCAGCGAACCGGCGACGCGCGGTCGTTCGGGCGGGGCACCCTGCGGAGGCAGCTATTGCCTCCGCAGCAGGCGGGACGCGCCCGCTGCGACCGTCGTGGCCAGGATCCAGCCTGCCAGGATCAGGACGGCGGCCGCCCACTGCGCGCCGCCGCCCGGCTTCCATGCGGCGCTCTGGTTGAGGTCGATCACCGGCAGGAGGAGGTCCAGGGCGTAGAGGTAGGGGTTCCAGGGCGGGGCCTCGCCCGCCTTGAGGGGTGGGGGCGGGGACATCGAGAAGTAGGCCGTGCCGATCGCCCACAGGATGGCCATCCAGACCGCGGCCCGGCCGGGGCGGTAGCCGTAGGCCACCGTCCAGTCCTGGAGGAAGCCCCAGGTCTTGGCCGCCAGCGGCAGCGTCTCGCGGCGCCGCCGCTGCTTGGCCAGCAGCACCTCGCGGGCATCGGAGTCCTCGCCGGTGGTGCGCAGCGAGGCGGCGAGCATCTCGTACGGCTCGGGTGCGTACTCGGGGGTCGCCGCGGCCACCCACTGCAGCCGCTGCGCCAGCGGGAAGGGGCCGCGCGGGATCAGCGTCTCGTACGCGAAGCCGGCCATCCACAGCCCGCCGAGCCCCGGCCAGCTCGCCGACTTGTCGATGAGGTTGACGACCCGGGCGCCGGAGAGGATGACCCGGCCGCGCTGCGGGCGCTCGCCGAGGAAGCGCAGCTCGGGCGTCTGGATGCGGCGCAGCGACAGCTCCTGGTCGGACTCCATGACGAACCGGGCGTGCTCGAAGTCGACCGCGTCGCCGAACCGCCCGTCGTCCAGCCGCATGCCGCCCTCGCACTCGAAGCGCTGCATGCGGGTGCCGCGCGAGGGGGTGTGCGCGATGCCGTACGGGGGAGTGGCGCTGCTGGAGAACGGCGAGTTGGCCAGGCCCGCCGCGGTCAGGTGGAGCGTGCGCTCGACGGTCAGCTGCGGGGCGTTGAGCGCCCGGCGGCCGAAGGGGTTGCTCAGCCGGCTGCCGCGCAGGCTGAGCGACCCGCCGACGGTGGCGCCGCGCAGCGACAGCTCGCCGTAGGACTCCAGCATCTCGGCCTGCAGGTCCTGGGCGACGGTCATCCCGTCCGCCATGATCGACCGGCCCTGCCGGTCCTTGTGCACCATGGTCTGGTTGAGCATCAGGTCCGTGCCGATCTGCGCGTCGGAGAGCCGGACCCCCGAGTGCACCACGCAGCGCGGCAGATGGAGGTCGCCCTCGGTGTGCAGCCGGGCCGCCTCCAGCCGGGGTATCGCGCAGTTCACCAGCCGCAGCGTGGTGAACCGGCTCTCGGGCAGCACCACCTCCGCCTCGAAGCGGCAGTCACGCAGCTCGACGAATGGCTTGATCGTGCCGCCCGCAAGGTCGAGAGTGTCCGTGATGTACGCGCCGGTGAGCTGGAGCGCGGAGACCCGGCCCGGCTGCGGCGGCGGCCCGTCGAGCAGCAGCAGCGCCACGACCCGGGCCCGCACCCGGCGCTCCGGGCCCCACAGGTGCTGCCCGTGCGGATCGTCGCGCTCCGGGTCGCCGATGTGCAGATCGCAGGTGCTGCCGTTGCGGAAGGCCTGCCACATGCTCCATTCCGCCGACGTCAGCTGCAGGTCGGCGGGCGCGTCGCCGTCCCCGGGCTCGGTCACAGTGGATCCCCCTTGTTCTCCCGTGGTGTGTCGCAACCTGTTCGGACGCACTTCGTGCACTGGTCGTGAGGCGTCCCACAGGCGTCCCCGTACGCCGTCACCCGGCCCTTGCCCGCCCCGTGACGGCTTGAACACGCGTGGTCAGGGCCAACTCCGGTCAACTTCCGGGGTCCGGATCACGGTGTGTGGAGTGCGTGTGCCGCTGTGTATCACTGAGTGATACGGCCGCTCGGGCCCAGGAGCGGGTCTGAGACACTGGGAGGGTGATCTCCCGAATCGATCTGCGCGGTGACGCCCTCCCCGAGGGCGGCGCCCTGCGCGACCTGCTGCCCCGTGCCGAGTTCGACGTGGAAGCCGCCCTGGAGAAGGTGCGGCCCATCTGCGAGGACGTGCGCCATCGTGGCACCGCGGCGCTGATCGACTACGCGCGGCGGTTCGACGGTGTCGAGATCGAGCGGGTACGGGTACCTGCGGAGGCGCTGAGCGGCGCCCTCGACGCGCTGGACCCGGCCGTGCGCACCGCCCTGGAGGAGTCCATCCGGCGCGCCCGGATCGTCCACCGCGCCCAGCGCCGCACGGACGTCACCACCAAGGTCGTCCCCGGCGGCACCGTCACCGAACGCTGGGTCCCCGTCGAGCGGGTGGGCCTGTACGTCCCCGGCGGCCTGGCGGTCTACCCGTCGTCCGTGGTCATGAACGTCGTCCCGGCGCAGGAGGCCGGCGTCTCCGGCATCGCCGTCAGCTCCCCGCCGCAGAAGGAGTTCGGCGGCCTGCCGCACCCGACCATCCTCGCGGCCTGCGCCCTGCTCGGCGTCGACGAGGTCTACGCCGCCGGCGGCGCCCAGGCCGTCGCGATGTTCGCCTACGGCACCGACGAGTGCCTGCCGGTCAACCTCGTCACGGGCCCCGGCAACATCTTCGTCGCCTCCGCCAAGCGCCTCCTCAAGGGCCGTATCGGCATCGACGCCGAGGCCGGGCCCACCGAGATCGCGGTGCTCGCGGACGCCACCGCCGACCCCGAGCACGTCGCCGCCGACCTGATCAGCCAGGCCGAGCACGACACCCTCGCCGCCGCCGTCCTGGTCACCGACTCCGCCGAGCTCGCCGACGCCGTCGACGCGGCCCTCAAGCGGCAGGTCGCGGCCACCAAGCACATCGAGCGGATCACCGAGGCGCTGGGCGGCCGGCAGTCCGCGACCGTCCTCGTCGACGGCATCGACGAGGGCCTGCGGGTCGTGGACGCCTACGGCGCCGAGCACCTGGAGATCCAGACCGCCGACGCCTCCGCCGTCGCCGCCCGGGTCCGCAACGCCGGCGCGGTCTTCGTCGGCCCCTGGGCCCCGGTCTCGCTCGGCGACTACTGCGCCGGGTCCAACCACGTCCTGCCCACCGGCGGCTGCGCCTGCCACTCCTCGGGCCTGTCCGTGCAGTCCTTCCTGCGCGGCATCCATGTCGTGGACTACTCGCGCGACGCGCTGGCCGAGGTCGCCCACCACGTGGTGACCCTCGCCGAGGCCGAGGACCTCCCGGCCCACGGCGCCGCGCTGAAGGCCAGGTTCGAATGGAAGGTCCCGCAGAGCAAGTGAGCAGGCACGTGACCCGCATCGACGATCTCCCCATCCGGGACGAGCTGCGCGGCAAGTCCCCCTACGGCGCACCGCAGCTGGACGTCCCGGTGCGTCTGAACACCAACGAGAACCCCTACCCGCTGCCCGAGCCGCTGGTCCGCCGGATCGCCGAGCGGGTGACCGAGGCCGCCCGCCGGCTCAACCGCTACCCCGACCGGGACGCGGTCGAGCTGCGCACCGAGCTGGCCCGCTACCTCACCCGCACCGGCGGCCACCCGGTCACCGCGGAGCAGGTCTGGGCGGCCAACGGCTCCAACGAGGTCATCCAGCAGCTGCTGCAGACCTTCGGCGGCCCCGGCCGCAGCGCCCTCGGCTTCGAGCCGTCGTACTCCATGCACGGGCTGATCTCCCGCGGCACGGGCACCGGCTGGACGTCCGGCCCGCGGGGCGACGACTTCACCATCGACGTCGAGGCCGCCACCCGCGCCATCGCCGAGCAGCGCCCCGACGTGGTCTTCATCTGCTCGCCGAACAACCCCACCGGCACTGCCGTCGGCGAGGCGACCGTGCTCGCGCTGTACGAGGCCGCGCAGGCGGCCCGGTCCGAGGGCGCCGGCGCCCTGGTCGTCGTCGACGAGGCCTACGGCGAGTTCAGCCACCAGCCCTCGCTGCTGCCGCTGATCGAGGGCCGGCCGAACCTGGTGGTCTCCCGGACCATGTCCAAGGCCTTCGGCGCCGCCGGGCTGCGGCTGGGCTACCTCGCCGCCGACCCCGCCGTGGTCGACGCGGTGCAGCTGGTCCGGCTCCCGTACCACCTCTCGTCCGTCACCCAGGCCACCGCGCTCGCCGCGCTGGAGCACACCGACACGCTCCTGAAGTACGTCGAGCAGCTCAAGACCGAGCGGGACCGCCTGGTCACCGAGCTGCGGGCGGCCGGCTGCCAGGTCGTCGACTCCGACGCCAACTTCGTGCAGTTCGGCCTCTTCGAGGACGCGCACGCCACCTGGCAGGCGATCCTCGACCACGGCGTGCTGGTCCGTGACAACGGCGTACCGGGCTGGCTGCGGGTCACCGCCGGCACCCCGGCCGAGAACGACGCGTTCCTCGACGCGGTTCGCGCAGTACTGAAGGAGAACAAGCGATGACCCGCGTAGGACGCGTGGAGCGCACGACCAAGGAGACGTCCGTGCTCGTCGAGATCGATCTCGACGGCAGGGGCGAGGTGGACGTGTCGACCGGTGTGGGCTTCTACGACCACATGCTCGACCAGCTCGGCCGGCACGGCCTGTTCGACCTCAAGGTCAAGACCGACGGCGACCTGCACATCGACACCCACCACACCATCGAGGACACCGCGCTGGCCCTGGGCGCCGCCTTCAAGCAGGCCCTCGGCGACAAGTCCGGGATCTACCGCTTCGGCAACTGCACCGTCCCCCTGGACGAGTCGCTCGCCCAGGTGACCGTCGACCTCTCCGGCCGCCCGTACCTGGTGCACACCGAGCCGGAGAACATGGCGCCGATGATCGGCGCCTACGACACCACGATGACCCGGCACATCTTCGAGTCGTTCGTCGCCCAGGCCCAGATAGCGCTGCACATCCACGTCCCGTACGGCCGCAACGCCCACCACATCGTGGAGTGCCAGTTCAAGGCGCTGGCCCGGGCGCTGCGCTACGCCAGCGAGCGCGACCCGCGCGCGGCGGGGATCATCCCTTCTACCAAGGGAGCCCTGTAGCCCGTGAACGGTCTGTCCACCGTCTTCATCCTCCTCGGGCTCTTTCTCCTCGGTGGTGTCTACTCGTTCTGGAAGCAGCAGCTGCCCAAGGGCCTGATCGTGCTGCTGTCCGTCGGTTCGGCGCTGTGCCTGCTCGCCGGCGTGCTGCGGCTGGAGGTATGGAATTGACCCCCTCGGCACCTCGTAAGAACGTCGTCGTCCTCGACTACGGCTTCGGCAACGTCCGCTCCGCCGAGCGCGCCCTGGCGCACGTCGGCGCCGACGTGGAGATCACCCGGGACTTCGACCGGGCGATGAACGCCGAGGGCCTGCTGGTCCCCGGCGTCGGCGCGTTCGCCGCCTGCATGGCCGGGCTCAAGCAGGCCCGCGGCGACTGGCTCATCGGCCGCCGGCTGGCCGGCGGACGCCCCGTGATGGGCATCTGCGTCGGGATGCAGATCCTCTTCGGCCGGGGCATCGAGCACGGCGTGGAGACCGAGGGCCTGGACGAGTGGCCCGGCACGGTCGGCCCGCTCAAGGCCGACGTCGTCCCGCACATGGGCTGGAACACCGTCGAGGCCCCCGGGGACTCGCGGCTCTTCGCCGGGCTGCCCGCCGACGCCCGCTACTACTTCGTGCACTCCTACGCGGTGCACGACTGGGAGCTGGAGGTCGGCAACCCGCACCTCGCCGCGCCGACGGTCACCTGGGCCACGCACGGCGAGCGGTTCGTGGCCGCGGTCGAGAACGGCCCGCTGTGGGCCACCCAGTTCCACCCCGAGAAGTCCGGCGACGCCGGTGCCCAGCTCCTGACCAATTGGATCGAGACCCTGTAATGCCGAACGCTGCGAAGCTCGAACTCCTCCCCGCCGTCGACGTCCGCGACGGCCAGGCCGTCCGCCTCGTGCACGGCGAGTCCGGCTCCGAGACCTCCTACGGCGACCCGCTTCAGGCGGCCCTCGCCTGGCAGCGGGCGGGCGCCGAGTGGCTGCACCTCGTCGACCTCGACGCGGCCTTCGGCACCGGCGACAACCGGGCGCAGATCGCCGAGGTCGCCCGCTCCATGGATCTCAAGGTCGAGCTGTCCGGCGGCATCCGGGACGACGACACGCTCGCCGCGGCCCTGGCCACCGGCTGCCGCCGGGTCAACCTCGGCACCGCGGCGCTGGAGACCCCCGAGTGGGTCGCCAAGGTCATCGCCGAGCACGGCGACAAGATCGCGGTCGGCCTGGACGTCCGCGGCACGACGCTGCGCGGCCGCGGCTGGACCCGCGACGGCGGCGACCTCTACGAGACGCTGGCCCGCCTGGACTCCGAGGGCTGCGCCCGCTACGTCGTCACCGACATCAACAAGGACGGCACCCTCCAGGGCCCCAACGTCGAACTGCTCAAGAACGTCTGCGCGGCCACCGACCGGCCCGTGGTCGCCTCCGGCGGGGTCTCCTCGCTCGACGACCTGCGGGTGCTGGCCTCGCTGGTACCGGAAGGTGTCGAGGGCGCCATCGTCGGCAAGGCGCTCTATGCGAAGGCGTTCACCCTCGAAGAGGCACTGGCAGCAGTGTCGTAACGGCGAACGAAAGGCCGCAAGATGACCATCGAGCGCGTACGGACCGGCAATCCCTGGGAAGAGAAGATCGGCATCGCACGCGCCGTGGCGGCCGGCGACCGGGTCCTGGTCGCCGGCACGATGCCGCTGGTCGACGGCGTCCTGCAAGGTGAGGGCGACCCCTACGAACAGACCCGGGCCGCCTTCACCCACGCGCTGGCCGCGCTCAAGCCCTTCGGCCTGGGCGCCGACGCGGTCCTGCGCACCCGTGTGTACCTCACCCACCTGCGCGACGTGGACGCGGCCGGCCGCGCCCACCGGGAGCTGTTCGCGGCGCAGCCGCCGGTCTCGACCCTGGTCGTGGTCTCCGGCTTCGCCGACTCCCGGGTGCTGGTGGAAGTGGAACTGGAAGCCTTCCGAGAACTGTCAGAGAGGCCTGAACCGACATGACCCTGGCGGTCCGAGTCATCCCTTGCCTGGACGTCGACAACGGCCGGGTCGTCAAGGGCGTCAACTTCCGTAACCTGCGGGACGCGGGCGACCCCGTGGAGATGGCCAAGATCTACGGTCAGGAGGGCGCCGACGAGCTGACCTTCCTCGACATCACGGCCTCCTCCGGCAACCGCGAGACCACCTACGACGTGGTCCGCCGCACCGCCGAGCAGGTCTTCATCCCCCTCACGGTCGGCGGCGGCGTCCGCACCCCCGAGGACGTCGACAAGCTGCTGCGGGCCGGCGCCGACAAGGTCGGCGTCAACACCGCCGCCATCGCCCGCCCGGACGTGATCCGTGAGATCGCCGAGCGCTTCGGCAGCCAGGTCCTGGTCCTCTCGGTCGACGCCCGCCGCACCGACGCCGGCACCCCGTCCGGATACGAGGTCACCACCCACGGCGGCCGCCGCGGCACCGGTATCGACGCCGTGGAGTGGGCCCACCGCGCCGCCGAACTCGGCGCCGGCGAGATCCTCCTCAACTCCATGGACGCCGACGGCACCAAGGACGGCTACGACGTCGAGATGATCGAGGCCGTCCGCAGGCACGTCACCGTCCCGGTGATCGCCTCCGGCGGGGCGGGCCGGCTGGACGACTTCGCCCCGGCCGTCGCGGCCGGCGCCGACGCGGTCCTGGCCGCTTCCGTCTTCCACTTCGGCGACCTGCGCATCGGCCAGGTCAAGGACGCCCTCCGGGGGGCCGGACACGCCGTGCGCTGACCGGCGGACGGCCGTAGGCTCGCCCCATGAGCCGTGTCAACGATGTAGGTGGCCAGGCCGGGTTCGGGGCGCTGGAGATCGAGGCGGACGAGCCGCCGTTCCACGCCGACTGGGAGGCGCGGGTCTTCGCGCTGAACTCCGTGCTGGTACGGAACGGGGTCTACCGGCTCGACGAGTTCCGGGACGCCGTCGAGCGGATGGCCCCGCGCGAGTACCTGGCCGCGTCGTACTACGAGCGGTGGCTGCACGCGATCGAGACCCTGCTGGCCGAGCGGGGGCTGCTCGGTGAGGGCTGAGTTCCGGGCGGGGGAGCGGGTGCGGGTGCGCGCCCTCGACCCCGCGGGCCACACCCGGGTGCCGCGGTACGTGCGCGGGCACGTGGGGCGGATCGTCGAGTGCCAGGGCCGCTGGCCGCTCGCCGACGAGTGCGCGGCGGGGGTGGCCGAGCCGCGGGTGGAGTCCGTCTACACCGTGGCGTTCGCCGCGGGCGACCTGTGGGGCGAGGGCGGTCACGAGGTCACGGTCGACCTCTGGGAGTCGTACATCGAGCGGGTACGGAAGGACGGGACATGAGCGGCGAGCACACGAGCGTGCCGGTGGCGGCGCGGGTCAGGCGGCTGGAGGAGCGGCTGATCGGGGCCGGGGTGGTCGCACAGGCGCAGCTGGACGAGGCGCTCGGCGCGATGCTGAAGGGGGCCTCGCCGGTCAACGGGGCGCGGATCGTGGCACGGGCCTGGAGCGACGAGGGCTTCCGGGAGCGGCTGCTGGCGGACGCGAACGCGGCGCTGCCCGAGGTGGGGCTCTCGATGGCGGGCGGCATCCAGGAGCAGCGGCTCAAGGTCGTCGAGAACACCGCCACCACGCACCACGTCCTCGTGTGCACGCTGTGCTCGTGCTATCCGGTCGGGCTGCTGGGGCCGTCGCCGTCCTGGTACAAGAGCGAGGCCTACCGCGCCCGGGTGGTGCGCGAACCGCGCGCCGTGCTGGCCGAGTTCGGGCTGGAACTGCCGGACGACACCACGATCACGGTGTGGGACTCCAGTGCGGAGAGCCGCTATATGGTCCTGCCCCGGCGGCCCGCGGGCACCGCGGACCGGAGCGAGGCGGAGCTGGCCGCGCTCGTCACCCGCGAGGGCCTCATCGGGACCGCCGCGGTCTGACCCGGCGTTCCTGCCGCCTCGGCGATTCCTCACGTCCCGGCGTTCCTGCCGTCCACGGCGTCCCCCGTCTCAGCGCCCCTTCCGTGCGGCCCGGACGAACTCACGGTTCATCGTGGAGATGCTGAACAGCGGAATCCCCTTGGGGCAGGCCGTCGCGCACTCCCCCGTGTTCGTGCACCCGCCGAACCCCTCCGCGTCCATCTGTCCCACCATGTCCAGGACGCGGCTCTCCCGCTCCGGGGCGCCCTGGGGGAGCGAGTTGAGGTGGACGACCTTGGCGGCGGTGAAGAGCATCGCCGAGCCGTTGGGGCAGGCCGCCACGCAGGCGCCGCAGCCGATGCACTCGGCGTGTTCGAAGGCGGCGTCGGCGGCCGGCTTGGGCACGGCGGTGGCGTGTGCCTCGGGGGCGGCGCCCGTGGGGGCGCTGATGTAGCCGCCGGACTGGATGATGCGGTCGAAGGCGGAGCGGTCGACGACCAGGTCCTTGACGACGGGGAAGGCGGCGGCGCGCCAGGGCTCGATGTCGATGGTGTCGCCGTCCTGGAAGGACCGCATGTGCAGCTGGCAGGTGGTGGTGCTTCCCCAAGCTCTCGAATCCGCTCCAGCAGGGGAGGCCCCATTGGGGCCGTGCGCCTCGCCGTTGATGACGAGCGAGCAGGCGCCGCAGATGCCCTCGCGGCAGTCGTGGTCGAAGGCGACCGGATCGTCGCCGCCCAGGAGGAGTTCCTCGTTGAGGGTGTCGAGCATCTCCAGGAACGACATGTCCGGGGAGATGCCCGCCACCTCGTAGGTGGACAGGGCGCCGGGGGCGCCGGCGTTCTTCTGGCGCCAGATGCGCAGAGTGAGCTTCATGCGTAGCTCCGCTGGGTGGGGTGGACGTACTCGAAGGCCAGGTCTTCCTTGTGCAGGGTGGGGGCCGCGCCGGTGCCGGTGAACTCCCAGGCGGCCGCGTAGGAGAACGCCTCGTCCCGGCGGGCGGCCTCGCCGTCCGGGGTCTGCGACTCCACGCGGAAGTGGCCGCCGCACGACTCGGCGCGGTGCAGGGCGTCGAGGCACATCAGCTCGGCGAGCTCCAGGTAGTCGACGACGCGATTGGCCTTCTCCAGGGACTGGTTGAACTCCTGGCCGGTGCCGGGCACCTTGATGCGGCGCCAGAACTCGTCGCGGATCAGCGGAATCCGGTCGAGGGCCTTGCGCAGCCCCGCCTCGGTGCGGGCCATCCCGCAGTACTCCCACATGAGTGTGCCGATCTCGCGGTGGAAGGAGTCGGGGGTGCGGTCGCCGCCGACGGCCAGCAGCAGGTTCAGCCGGTCCTCGGTCTCGGCCAGCACTTCCTGGACGAGGGGGTGCTCGGCCGTGAGCGTGTCGTGGCGCGGGTTGCGGGCCAGGTAGTCGTTGATGGTCGACGGGAGGACGAAGTAGCCGTCGGCGAGGCCCTGCATCAGGGCGGAGGCGCCGAGGCGGTTGGCGCCGTGGTCGGAGAAGTTGGCCTCCCCGATGGCGAACAGGCCCGGGACGGTGGTCTGGAGGTCGTAGTCGACCCACAGGCCGCCCATCGTGTAATGCACGGCGGGGTAGATCCGCATCGGCGCCTCGTACGGGTTCTCCGCGGTGATCCGCGCGTACATGTCGAAGAGGTTGCCGTACTTCTCCTCGACCGCGGCCCGGCCCATCCGGGCGACGGCGTCGGCGAAGTCGAGGTAGACGCCCTGGCCGCCGGGGCCGACGCCGCGGCCCTCGTCGCAGACGTTCTTGGCGGCGCGGGAGGCGATGTCGCGGGGGACGAGGTTGCCGAAGGACGGGTAGAGGCGCTCCAGGTAGTAGTCGCGCTCGTCCTCGGGTATCCGGGCGGGCGGGCGGGTGTCGCCCTCGGCCTTCGGGACCCAGATGCGGCCGTCGTTGCGCAGCGACTCGCTCATCAGCGTCAGCTTCGACTGGTGGTCGCCGGTGCGCGGGATGCAGGTGGGGTGGATCTGGGTGAAGCAGGGGTTGGCGAAGTACGCGCCGCGCCGGTGGGCCCGCCAGATCGCGGTGGCGTTGGAGTTCATGGCGTTCGTCGACAGATAGAAGACGTTGCCGTAGCCGCCGGACGCCAGCACCACCGCGTCCGCGACGTGGCTCTCGATCCGGCCGGTGACCAGATCGCGGGCGACGATGCCGCGGGCCCGGCCGTCGACGACGATCAGATCGAGCATCTCGGTACGGGCGTGCAGCCGCACGCCGCCGGCCGCGATCTGCCGGGACAGCGCCTGGTAGGCACCGAGCAGCAGCTGCTGCCCGGTCTGGCCGCGGGCGTAGAACGTACGGGAGACCTGCACGCCGCCGAAGGAGCGGGTGTCGAGCAGGCCGCCGTACTCGCGGGCGAACGGCACGCCCTGGGCCACGCACTGGTCGATGATCTCGACGGAGATCTGCGCCAGCCGGTGCACATTGGACTCCCGGGCGCGGAAGTCGCCGCCCTTGACGGTGTCGTAGAAGAGCCGGTGGACGGAGTCGCCGTCGTTGCGGTAGTTCTTCGCGGCGTTGATCCCGCCCTGGGCGGCGATGGAGTGCGCCCGGCGCGGGGAGTCCTGGTAGCAGAACTGCTCGACGTGGTAGCCCTGTTCGGCGAGGGTGGCACCGGCCGCGCCGCCCGCGAGCCCGGTCCCGACGACGATGACGGTGTGCTTGCGGCGGTTGGCCGGGTTGACGAGCTTGGCCTCGAAGCGGCGGCGGTCCCAGCGCTCGGCGATCGGCCCGTCGGGGGCCGCCGCGTCGGCGACGGGGGCACCGGTCGGGTAGTCGGCGTAGCTGCCGTACGGCGTCCTGTCGGCGGTCGAAGTCATGTCAGCTCACTACTCCGGTCATCACGGAGACGGGGACGGCGATGAAGCCCAGGGTCAGGGCGGCGGCGAGAGCGTTCGCCAGGGTCTTGAGGGTCCGGTCGCGGCCGGGCCGGTTGGCACCCAGCGTCTGCGCGGCGCTCCAGAAGCCGTGCCGGATGTGCAGGCCCAGGGCGAGCATCGCCACGACGTAGACGGCGTTGCCGTACCAGGTGGAGAAGGTCGCCACCACGTTCGCGTACGGGTGGCCGGCCTCGGCGCGCGGATTCACCGTCAGCGTCGTCAGGTCCAGGACGTGCCAGACGATGAACAGGCCGAGGATGACACCGCCCCAGCGCATCGTCCGGGTCGCGTAGCTCGCGCGGCGCCTCGGCCGGGGCCGGGACGACGGGCGGGCGTACTTCGCGGGCCGGGCGGCGAGGTCCCGCCGGCTGAGCTGGTACGCGGCCACCGCATGCACCACCACCGCGGCGAGCAGCACTACCCGGGCGATCCACAGGAACCACTCGTGGTGCAGGAACGGCTCGCCGATGGTGCGCAGCCAGGCGGCGTACGCGTCGAAGTCCGCCGCCCCGAAGAAGATCTTGAGATTGCCCAGCATATGGACGACCAGATACAGCAGCATCACGAGGCCGCTGACGGCCATCGCCGTCTTCTTGCCGACGGTCGAGCGCCACAGGAGCCCCGCGAAGGACGGCCGTCGGTCCGTCCGTGTGTCCAGTGCCATGGGTCCCGACGGTAGGGACCGGCCCTGTCATCAGTCCAAGACATGGTCCGGCTCATCTCCATAGCCTGGGCCTATCACCGCCTACCATTCCCGTTATGCAGCTGCAGCAGCTCCGCTACTTCACCGCCGTGGCCGACACCCGGCACTTCACCCGCGCCGCCGCGCGCGAACACGTCGCCCAGCCCTCGCTCTCCCAGCAGATCCGGTCGCTGGAAAGGGAGTTGGGCGCCGAGCTGTTCCACCGTGCCCGCGGCCACATCACCCTCACCGACGCCGGCGAGACGCTGCTGCCGTTCGCCCGGCGCATCCTCGCCGACGCCGAGACCGCCCGCCGCGAGGTCCAGGAGGTCGCCCGGCTGCGCCGCGGGCGGCTGCGCCTCGGCGCCCCGCCCAGCCTGTGCGCCAGCCTCGTCCCCGACGTCCTGAGGGCCTTCCACACCGCCTATCCGGGCGTGGAGCTGATGGTGACCGAGGACGGCTCGCAGGACCTCGTGCGGGCACTGGCCGACGGCGCGCTGGACCTGGCCCTGGTCATCACCCCGCTCCCGGTCCAGGCCCCCGCCCTGACCACCTCCGAGCTGCTGCGCGAGGAACTCGTCGTGGTCTCCGCGCCCGACCGCCCGGCCCCCGCCGGCCGGCGCACCCGCATCCGGGTCGAGGACCTGCGGGACAGGCCGCTGGCCATGTTCCGCCGCGGCTACGACCTGCGGGAATTCACCACCGCCGCGTGCCGCGCGGCCGGCTTCGAGCCGGCCTTCACCGTCGAGGGCGGCGAGATGGACGCGGTCCTCGGCTTCGTCCGGGCCGGGCTGGGCGTCGCCGTCGTCCCCAGCATGGTCGCCGAACGCTCCGGCCTGCGCGTCACCCGCTTCGCGACGCCCGGGATGCACCGGGTGGTGTCCGTCGCCCACCGCGGCGACGTCTCCCCGCCGCGCGCCGCCCGGGAGCTGCAACGCATCCTGCGGCACCACCTGGAGCCGGGCGGGGCCTGAGCGGGCCCGGACCCGCCGTGCGGGGGAGCGCGGCCGGTCCGGGCGCGGCCCCGTGGCAGGCGGCGGTGGCCGGTCGTAGGCTGGCCGCATGTCGACCCATGCGAAGCGTGAACGGCTCCTTCTCGCCGACCTGTTGGAGAGCGCCGGGCCCGAGGCCCCGACGCTGTGCGGGAACTGGAGCGCGCGGGATCTGGCCGCGCATGTGGTGGTGCGCGAGCGGCGCGCCGACGCGGCCGGCGGGATCCTCGTCAAGCCGCTGGCCGCACGGCTGGAGCGGGTGCAGGCGGAGTTCGCCGGCCGGCCGTACGAGGAACTGATCCGGCTGATCAGGACCGGGCCGCCGCGGATGTCGCCGTTCGCGCTGAAGCAGCTCGACGAGGCCTCCAACACCGTCGAGTTCTTCGTCCACGCCGAGGACGTGCGGCGGGCCCAGCCGGACTGGGCCCCGCGCGAGCTGGACACCGTCTTCGCGGACGCCCTGTGGTCCAGGATCGAGCGGATGGCCCGGGTGCTGGGCCGGAAGTCGCCGGTGGGCCTGGTGCTGCGGCGCCCGGACGGGCGGACGGCGGTGGCCCACCGCGGCACGCCCGTGGTCACGGTCGTCGGCGAGCCGGGCGAGCTGACGATGTTCGCCTTCGGCCGGCAGGACGCCGCCGACGTGGAGCTGGACGGTGACAAGGAAGCCGTCGAGCGGCTGCGGTCGGCGAAGCTGGGCGTCTAGCCCGCCCCGCCCGCGGTCCCGCGGGCGGACCCTGCCGCCTCACGTATGGAACACCACCACCACGACCACCACGCCGACCACCACCGCCGCCAGGAACACCGCCCCCAGTACCCGCGCCGCCACCCGCGCGGCGCGGTCCGGGTCCGGCGGCGGTGGCACGGGCGGCTGCTGATGATGCATGTGTGCAGGATGCCGCACGGCACAATGGACACCATGAGCAGCCGCGCCTCCACCCCGGACACCACCTCCGCCCTGGACCCCGCCATCGCCGCCCGCCTCAAGCGCGGCGCCGACGGCCTGGTCCCCGCCATCGCCCAGCAGTACGACACCGGCGAGGTGCTGATGCTCGGCTGGATGGACGACGAGGCGCTGCACCGCACCCTGACCACCGGCCGCTGCACCTACTGGTCCCGCAGCCGCCAGGAGTACTGGGTCAAGGGCGACACCTCCGGCCACGTCCAGCACGTCAAGTCCGTGGCCCTGGACTGCGACGCCGACACCCTCCTGGTCCGGGTCGACCAGGTCGGCGCCGCCTGCCACACCGGCGACCGCACCTGCTTCGATGCGGATGTACTGATCACCGGTACGGGCCGGGACCAGTAGGCTCCGCTGCCATGACCACGGGAACCACCGGCACCGCCACTCCGGACCTCGACACCTTCCGCACCCTCGCCAAGGACCGGCGGGTCATCCCCGTCACCCGGCGCCTGCTCGCGGACGGCGACACACCGGTCGGGCTCTACCGCAAACTCGCCGCCGAACGCCCCGGCACCTTCCTCCTGGAGTCCGCCGAGAACGGCCGTACGTGGTCGCGCTACTCCTTCATCGGCGTCCGCAGCGCCGCCACCCTCACCACCCGCGACGGACAGGCGCACTGGCTCGGCACGCCGCCCGTCGGCATGCCCACCGGCGGCGACCCGCTCGCCGCCCTGCGCGCCACCGTCGAGGCGCTGCACACCCCCCGGGACCTCATCGAGGGCGAGGGGCTGCCGCCGTTCACCGGCGGCATGGTCGGCTACCTCGGCTACGACATCGTGCGCCGGCTGGAGAAGGTCGGCGAGCAGACCGAGGACGACCTCCGGCTGCCCGAGCTGACCATGCTGCTCACCTCCGACCTCGCCGTCCTCGACCACTGGAGCGGCACCGTCCTGCTGATCGCCAACGCGATCAACCACAACGACCTCGACACCGGCATCGACGAGGCCTACGCGGACGCGGTGGCCCGCCTGGACACCATGGCCGACGACCTCGCCCGGCCCGCGCAGGCAAGCGCCGCCGCGCTGCCCCCGTCCGAGGTCCCGCCGTACACCGCCGAGTGGGGCGGCCCCGCCTTCCGGGAGGCCGTCGAGGACATCAAGGAGCGCATCCGGGCCGGCGAGGCCTTCCAGGTCGTGCCCTCCCAGCGCTTCGAAACCCCCTGCACGGCCAGCGCGTTGGACGTCTACCGGGTACTGCGGGCCACCAACCCCAGCCCGTACATGTACCTCTTCCGCTTCGAGGGCGGCGAGGACGGGGCGCGGCCCGCCTTCGACGTCGTCGGCTCCAGCCCCGAGGCGCTGGTGAAGGTCGAGGACGGCCGGGCCATGGTCCACCCCATCGCCGGCACCCGCCCGCGCGGCGCGACCGTCCAGGAGGACCAGGCCCTCGCCGACGAACTGCTGGCCGACCCCAAGGAGCGCGCCGAGCACCTGATGCTGGTCGACCTGGGCCGCAACGACCTGGGCCGGGTCTGCGAGCCGGGCAGCGTCGAGGTCGTCGACTTCATGTCCGTCGAGCGCTACAGCCATGTGATGCACATCGTCTCCACGGTCACCGGGCAGGTCGCCGAGGGCCGCACCGCCTTCGACGTGCTCACCGCCTGCTTCCCCGCGGGCACGCTCTCCGGCGCCCCCAAGCCCCGCGCCCTGCAGATCATCGAGGAGCTGGAGCCGACCCGGCGCGGCCTGTACGGCGGCTGTGTCGGCTACCTCGACTTCGCCGGCGACTCCGACACCGCCATCGCGATCCGCACCGCCCTCCTGCGGGACGGCACCGCCTACGTCCAGGCGGGCGCCGGAATCGTCGCCGACTCCGACCCGGCGGCCGAGGACACCGAATGCCGCAACAAGGCGGCCGCGGTGCTGCGGGCCGTGAACACCGCCAACCACCTGGGCCGGTAGGGGGCGGCTCCCCGATCGGGCCGGGCTCGCCGGGCTGGTCGGGGAGCCGCCCCCAGCCGCCCGCCACCCCGCGCACCGGCCCCCGCAGGCCGGTGCGCGATAGTGGTACGCGTGAGTGCCGTACCCCAGACCCCCGCCGGGACCGAGTCCCCGGCCCCGCCCGGGCCCGCGCAGGCCCGGTCCGCGCCCCGCGCGCGGCGCAGTCTCGCCCTGGCCCTGCCGGCCGGCGCGGTCGGCGCCGCCCTGGCGCTGCTGGCTTCCGGCCGTACCTGGGCCGAGGGCTCCGCGCAGCTGGCCCAGGGCGAGCTGCCGCGCAGCGTGACCGGCGCCGATGTGACCGGCGTGCCCGGCGCGCTGGCCGTGGTCGGCCTGGCCGCGCTGGTCGCCGTCTTCGCGGTGCGCCGGGCCGGCCGGATCGCGGTCGCCGGCCTGCTCGCGCTCAGCGGCGCGGGCATCGCCGTCGCCGCGGTGCTGGGCAACTCCGACACCTCCGCGCTGCGGGAGAAGGCCGCCACCGCGGTCGGCCTGACCGGAGCCGATGTGCATCACGTCACGCACACCGGATGGCCGTGGGTGGCCGCCGCCGGCGGTCTGCTGCTGCTGCTCGCCGGAGTCCTGGCGCTGGTCCGCGGACGCCACTGGCCCGCCATGTCGGGCCGGTACGAGCGCACGCCCGGCGGCCCCCGCGGCCCCCGGCGCGCCCCGGCAGCGCCGGATCTGGACCGCCCGGAGGAGATCTGGAAGTCCCTGGACCGCGGCGAGGACCCCACCCGGTAAAAAGGCCCCGCCCGGCATCGGTGACAATGGGCGCTGAGGATCACCGCGCCCCGACCCCGGCGCGAGAGAGCAACGAGGAGCATTCATGTCGAGCAGTGGCCACGGACACACCCCCGCCGCCTGGACCGGCGTCATCATCTCGTTCATCGGCTTCTGTGTCTCCGGAGCCTTCATCGTGCTGGCGAATGTGCCCGGCTTCTGGGCCGGCATCGTGCTGATCGGCCTGGGTGCCGTGGTGGGCGGCCTGATGCGTGCGGCCGGCCTGGGCCAGGAGCCCAAGCGCTCGGCCAAGCCGCGCCCCCAGGCGCAGGCACAGCCGCAGGAGGGCTGAGCCCCCGCTCCCGTGGCGCCGCGGCCCGGCGCCACCCTCGTGGCACCCTCGAAGGCGCCGCTTCCCGGCCCGTACGCACCCCTGGTGCCGTACCCGCCGTCCGTGCCCCTTTCCGTACGGCGGCCGAGAAGCTGCGCCTTTGCGCATGCCGCCGGACAATCGCCACGTGAGCGAACCCGCGGCGCGGCCCCGGCCCCAGGCCCGACTCCACGGCGGGCTGCCCCGCCGTCTCGGGGCGCCCCTGGGCGTCCTGACCGCCGCCACCGCCGCCTTCGCGTGGCTGGGCGCCGTGGACCCGAACGAGCCCGGCCACTACCCGGTGTGCCCGCTGCTGCACCTCACCGGCCTGTTCTGCCCGGCCTGCGGCGGCCTGCGCAGCGCCCATGCCGTCGCCCACGGCGAATTCGCCGCGGCGCTGGGAGCCAACGCCCTCGCGGTGGCCGGCTACGCCGCCGGCGCGGTCTTCTGGGCGCTGTGGGTGTGCCGTGCGGCGCGCGGGGTCCGTACGGCGGGCCCGCGGCCGCGAGCCGTCCACTGGTGGACGCTGGGCGGCCTGCTGCTGGTCTTCACGGTCGTGCGCAACCTCCCCTTCGGCAGCGGGCTGGCACCGTGACCCGCCGCCCGTGCGGCGCCGCCCCGCACCCCGCGGGCGCCCCCCGAGAAGTCCAGGTCGTGGGACCGGGGCCCACCGGATGTGAGACCTGCCTCCTCTGGCGGATACCATCGGAGTGCCGGATGGGACAGCTCGTCCCACAGGCCACTGTCCACCTCCACCGCTCAAGAAGGAGGCCGCTCGCGTGAGTGTGCTCGACGAGATCATCGACGGCGTCCGTGCCGACCTCGCAGAGCGGCAGGCGCGCGTCGGCCTCGACGAGCTCAAGGAGCGGGCCCAGAAGGCGCGCCCGGCCAAGGACGGCGTCGCCGCCCTCAAGGGCGAGAGCGTCACGGTCATCTGCGAGGTCAAGCGCTCCAGCCCCTCCAAGGGCGCGCTCGCCGCGATCGCCGACCCGGCCGCCCTGGCCGCCGACTACGAAGCGGGCGGCGCCGCGGTCATCTCCGTGCTGACCGAGCAGCGCCGGTTCGGCGGTTCGCTGGCCGACCTGGAGGCCGTCCGCGCCAAGGTCGACATCCCCGTCCTGCGCAAGGACTTCATCGTCACCGCCTACCAGCTGTGGGAGGCCCGTGCCTACGGCGCCGACCTCGCGCTGCTGATCGTCTCCGCGCTGGAGCAGGAGGCGCTGGTCTCGCTGATCGAGCGGGCCGAGTCGATCGGGCTGACGCCGCTGGTCGAGGTGCACGACGAGGAAGAGGTCGCCCGCGCGGTGGACGCCGGAGCCAAGATCATCGGCGTCAACGCCCGCAACCTGAAGACCCTGGAGGTCGACCGCGGCAACTTCGCCCGGGTCGCCCCCGAGATCCCCGACCACATCGTCAAGATCGCCGAGTCCGGGGTGCGCGGCCCGCACGACCTGATCGCGTACGCCAACGACGGCGCGGACGCGGTGCTGGTCGGCGAGTCGCTGGTGACCGGCAAGGACCCCAGGACCGCGGTCGCCGACCTGGTCGCCGCGGGCTCCCACCCGGCGATCCGGCACGGCCGGTCCTGAGCGCCCGGGGACGGCACACACCGACATGACCGCCACCGCCGCGAGCCTCAGCTGCCAGGTCCGGGTCCCGTACCCGGACCCGGCCGGCGCGCGCGCCGTGGCGGAGGCCGGCCGCCTCCCCACCCCGGGGCCGGTCCGCGGCGTCCCGTCCGCCGACCGCCACCACCCGGCCCCGCAGCGCTGCGCCCTGCCCCCGTGGCACCGCGGCTGCCGGGCGCCCGCCCGGCGGGTCCACGGCAGACGGGTCAGGTACCACATCGGATCCGAGCCGGGCCAGATCAACGGCCGGCGATGGCAACCGGGGCCCGCGCGCTGACGCGCCGGCCCCGCCCGGGCGCCGGGAAGCGGAGGGTTGCGGCGGTCGTCTGACGGCCTGCTCACCCCCCCACCCCCGAACCCACCCCCGCCCCCTCCCCCGAAGGGGGAGAGGGGGGAGGGGGCGGGGGAGCGCCGCGGCCGGGTCCCGCGACACCGCCCGGCCCTGCGCGCGAGCGCCCGCGGCACCGCGGCGGCAGCGGCCCGTCCGCCCCTGCGCACCGCGCGCCGCCCGCCGCGATGCCCGAATCCCGCATACCTCCGACACAACCGGACCTCCGGGGCAGCCGCCCCGGCCTAGGAGTGCGTCTGATGTCCTCCGATTTCTTCCTTCCCGACCCCGAGGGGCGCGTCCCCAGCGCCGAGGGCTACTTCGGTGCCTTCGGCGGCAAGTTCATCCCCGAGGCCCTGGTCGCCGCGGTCGACGAGGTCGCCGTCGAGTACGAGAAGGCCAAGGCGGACCCCGCGTTCGCCGCCGAGCTCAACGACCTGATGGTCAACTACACCGGGCGCCCCAGCGCGCTCACCGAGGTGCCGCGGTTCGCCGAACACGCGGGCGGGGCCCGGGTGTTCCTCAAGCGCGAGGACCTCAACCACACCGGCTCGCACAAGATCAACAACGTGCTGGGCCAGGCGCTGCTCACCAAGCGGATGGGCAAGACCCGGGTCATCGCCGAGACCGGCGCCGGCCAGCACGGCGTCGCCACCGCCACCGCCTGCGCCCTGTTCGGCCTCGAGTGCACCATCTACATGGGCGAGATCGACACCCAGCGCCAGGCCCTCAACGTCGCCCGGATGCGGATGCTCGGCGCCGAGGTCATCGCCGTGAAGTCCGGCAGCCGCACCCTCAAGGACGCCATCAACGAGGCCTTCCGCGACTGGGTCGCCAACGTCGACCGCACCCACTACCTGTTCGGGACCGTCGCCGGACCGCACCCCTTCCCCGCGATGGTGCGCGACTTCCACCGCGTCATCGGCGTCGAGGCCCGCCGCCAGATCCTGGAGCGCGCGGGCCGCCTGCCCGACGCGGCCGTCGCCTGCGTCGGCGGCGGCTCCAACGCCATCGGCCTCTTCCACGCCTTCCTCCCGGACGCCGGCGTCCGGCTCGTCGGCTGCGAGCCCGCGGGCCACGGCATCGAGACCGGCGAGCACGCGGCGACGCTGAGCGCCGGTGAGCCGGGCATCCTGCACGGGTCCCGCAGCTACGTCCTCCAGGACGAGGAGGGCCAGATCACCGAGCCGTACTCCATCTCGGCCGGCCTCGACTACCCGGGCATCGGGCCCGAGCACGCCTACCTCAAGGACAGCGGACGCGGTGAGTACCGCGCCGTCACCGACGACGCCGCGATGCAGGCGCTGCGCCTGCTCTCGCAGACCGAGGGCATCATCCCGGCCATCGAGAGCGCCCACGCCCTGGCCGGGGCGCTGGACCTCGGCAGGGAGCTCGGCCCGGACGGGCTGCTCGTCGTCAACCTGTCCGGGCGCGGTGACAAGGACATGGACACCGCCGCCCGTTACTTCGACCTGTACGACACGGACGCCGCCGTCGAGGCGGACAACGCCGCCGCCGACGCGGAGATCGAAGGGGACGCCAAGTGAGCGGGAACATCAAGCTGTTGGGCGACACCCTCGCCGCCGCGAAGGCCGAGGGCCGGTCGGCGCTGATCGCCTACCTGCCGGCCGGGTTCCCGACCGTCGACGGCGGCATCGAGGCGGCCAAGGCCGTCTTCGCCGGCGGGGCGGACGTCGTGGAGGTCGGGCTGCCGCACAGCGACCCGGTCCTGGACGGGCCCGTCATCCAGACCGCCGACGACATCGCCCTGCGCGGCGGGGTGAAGATCGCGGACGTGATGCGCACGGTGCGCGAGGCGCACCGGGCCACCGGCAAGCCCGTCCTCGTCATGACGTACTGGAACCCGATCGACCGCTACGGCATCGAGCGGTTCACCGCCGAGCTCGCCGAGGCGGGCGGCGCCGGCTGCATCCTGCCCGACCTGCCGGTCCAGGAGTCCGCGACCTGGCGGGAGCACGCCGACAAGCACGGCCTCGCCACCGTCTTCGTCGTCGCCCCCAGCAGCAAGGACGCCCGGCTCGCCGAGATCACGGCGGCCGGCTCCGGCTTCGTCTACGCCGCCTCGCTGATGGGCGTCACGGGCACCCGCGAGTCGGTGGGCGCGCAGGCCCAGGACCTCGTACGGCGCACCAAGGCGACCACCGACCTGCCGGTCTGTGTCGGCCTCGGCGTCTCCAACCCCGAACAGGCCGCCGAGGTGGCCCAGTTCGCGGACGGTGTGATCGTCGGCTCGGCGTTCGTCAAGCGGCTGCTCGCGGCCGACGGCGATCTGGCGGACGGTCTCGACGGGGTCCGCACCCTGGCGGCCGAGCTGGCCGAGGGCGTGCGCAAGCGGGCCTGAGCCACGGCGCGCGGCCGGGTCCCGGGCGGCCGGGACCCGGCCGCGCTGTCCCTCGATAGGGCGAACATCGGTGCGGAGGGGTGCGGCGACACCCCTCCGCTTCGTTGTCCAGGGGCGTGAGCCAGAAGAACCATGAGGGTAAGAGAACCGCCCGCGAGCGGATGCAGGAACAGCGGGAAAAGGAGCGGGCACGCGCCCGGCGCCGCCGCCAGGCCGTGGTCGCCGGATCGGTGGTGGCGGTGCTGGCGGTGGCCGGCGGCATCGCCGTCTGGGCGACCTCGTCCGGCAGCGGCAAGAGCAGCTCCGACAACGAGACCGCCCGCCCCAGGCAGGCCAGCGGCGGCAGCAGGCCCGCCATCCCGGTCGGTGCGCCGGGCGCCCCCTCCACACTCACGGTGTGGGAGGACTTCCGCTGCCCGGCCTGCCAGCAGTTCGAGACCGCCTTCCGTCCGGTCGTCCATGAGCTGGAGGACTCCGGCCGGCTCAAGAGCGAGTACCACCTCGTGACGATCATCGACGGGAACGCCGGCGGCAAGGGGTCGCTCAACGCCGCCAACGCCGCCCTGTGCGCCCAGGACGCCGGGAAGTTCCGCGCGTACCACGACGTCCTCTACTCCCACCAGCCGCCTGAGACGCAGGACAAGTTCGCCGACAAGCAGCACCTCCTCCAACTGGCGGGCAAGGTCAAGGGACTGACCACCCCCGCCTTCACCACCTGCGTCAACGACGGCAGGTACGACCGCTTCGTAGAGAAGTCCACCGACGCCTTCGCCCAGTCCGGATACCGCGGCACCCCGACCGTCCTGCTCAACGGCAAGGACCTGGCGAAGGAGAAGGGCGGCCGGATCACCCCGGCGGACCTGAAGAAGATGGTGCTGGACGCCGACAAGGGCAAGCAACCGGGCGGAAAGAGCGCCTCGCCGCACCCGGGCGCTGCCTCGACCCGGGGCAAGCAGGCCGGTCCGGGCGCTTCGCCCCAGGTCAGGCACTCCGCGCCGGGCGCCGTGCCGAGCGCCGCGCCCCAGGGCCAACAGCACGGAGCGGGCGTCGCGCCGGCGTCCTAGGAGCCGGTGGCCGGGTGGCGCCGCCGTCCTTGCGGACACGCAGCGTCATCGTCCGAGTGCGGCGTCGTTACGCAGCCGTTGCCGGGCGGGTTGCCGCCGACCCCGCCCGGCGCGGTAGCGTCGACCCTGCCATGGACCTCGCATTCATTCCCAGCCCGTCGGTCGGCGTCGTACATCTCGGCCCGATCCCGCTGCGCGGCTACGCATTCTGCATCATCATCGGCGTCTTCGTCGGCGTCTGGCTCGGCAACAAGCGCTGGGTGCAGCGCGGCGGCCGCTCCGGCACCGTCGCCGACATCGCCGTATGGGCCGTGCCCTTCGGGCTGGTCGGCGGCCGCCTCTACCACGTCATCACGACGTACGAGCCGTACTTCGGCCCGAACGGCCACCCGCTCGACGCCTTCAAGGTGTGGGAGGGCGGCCTCGGCATCTGGGGCGCGGTCGCGCTCGGCGCCGTGGGGGCCTGGATCGGCTGCCGCCGGCGCGGCATCCCGCTCCCCGCCTACGCCGACGCGCTGGCGCCGGGCCTGGCCATCGGGCAGGCGATCGGCCGCTGGGGCAACTGGTTCAACCAGGAGCTGTACGGCAAGCCGACCGATGTCCCGTGGGCGCTGAAGATCAGCTCCGACCCGGCCATCGGACGGATCGGCGGCACCTACCACCCGACCTTCCTCTACGAGTGCCTGTGGTGCCTGGGCGTCGCGGCGCTGGTGATCTGGGCCGACAAGCGCTTCCGGCTCGGCCACGGTCGCGCCTTCGCGCTGTATGTCGCCGCCTACTGCGCCGGCCGCGCGTGGATCGAGTACATGCGGGTCGACGAGGCGCACCACATCCTGGGGCTGCGGCTCAACGTCTGGACCGCGCTGATCGTCCTCGTCCTGGCCGTCGGCTACTTCGTGATCTCCGCGAAGAAGGCACCCGGCCGGGAAGCCGTCGTCGAGCCGGGGGCCCAGCCCGCCGGGGACGAGGACGGCGAGGGTGCCGAGGGCGCCCAGGCCGCCGAGAGTGCCGGTGACGCCGAGGTCTCGGGCGGCAAGCCGACCTCCGGGGCGGCGTCCGACGACGACGCCACGGAGCCGGACGCCGACGGCGGCGCCGAGCCCGTCCGGACCGCGGAGCCCGCCAAGACCGCCGACGCCGGGAAGGCCGACGGGCCCGCCGAGGCCGGGTCCGGTGACGAGAAGGCCGCGGACGACGCGGACGCTCCCGCGGGGGAGGCCGCCAAGCCCGCCGGCAGCGGCAGCACCAAGAAGTCCTGAGGCAGCCACCGGCTGCCCACCGCGCCGGGCGGACCCGACACATCGGGGCCGCCCGGCGCCATGCTGTCCGGGCCCGGCGGCGGTGCGCGGGTCAGCGCCGGCGCTCGGCCAGCTCCAGCACCCGCCGGGCTCCCGCGACCACCGCCGCGTCCACGAACCGGCCGTCCGGCAGTGCCAGCGCCCCGCCGCCCTCCGCGGTGGCCGCCCGCACCGTCTCCCGCGCCGCCGCGATCTCCTGCGCCGAGGGGAGGTACGCGGCCTCGATGACCGGGAGCTGGCGGGGGTGGACCGCCGCCCGGCCCAGGAAGCCCAGCGCGCGGCCCCCCTCGCAGGACCGGGCCAGTCCCGCCAGGTCGTGGACGTCGGGGTAGACCGACTGCGGCGGCGGGGCGAGCCCGGCCGCGCGGGCGGCGACCACGGTCCGGCTGCGCGGCCAGGCCAGCCCCGCGTCGTCCCGCACCCCCAGCTCCCCGCACAGATCGGCCTCGCCGAGGGCGATCCCGCGCAGGGCCGGGTGCGCGGTGGCGATGGGGAAGGCGTGCTCGATGCCCAGCGCGGATTCGAGCAGGGCGTACAGCGCGGGGGTGGCGGGCAGGGCGCTCGTGGCGGCGGGGGCGAGGGTGGTGGTCCCGGCGGCCGCGGGCGACGGGGCGAGCGGGGCCGCGAGGGCGTGCCCGGCCGGGCGCCCGGCCCGTTCCGCGGCGTGGGGGAGGCGGTCGGGGACGAGCCCGGCCGCCGTCGTCGCCCAGCCGGCGGCGCGGTGGACGTCCGCCGGGCTCTGCACCTTGGGCAGCCGCAGACCGGCCAGGCCCGGCAGCGCGGCGAGGGTGCGGATCTCGGTCTCGGCGAGCGGGCCGTCCAGCGCATTGACGCGGACGTGGACCGGGCAGGGGCCGGGGCACGGATCGGCCAGCAGCCCGGCGGTGGCGCGCAGCGCGTGTTCCTTGCGGTCCGGGGCGACCGCGTCCTCCAGGTCGATCACCACCACATCGGCGCCCGAGCCGAGCGCCTTGGCGACCACCTCGGGGCGGTCCCCGGGAACGTACAGCCAGGTCAGCGGGGTCGGGGCGGCCGCGGGACGGGGCGTGGGGGAAGCCGGCCTCACAGCGCCCCCGCCGTGCGCAGCGCGTCGATCTCGGCGCCGGTCAGCCCGAGGCCGGTGAGCACCTCGTCGGTGTCCGCACCGTGGGGGCGTCCCGCCCAGCGGATGGCGCCCGGCGTCGCGGAGAGCCGGAAGGGGACGTTCTGCATCCGGACGGTGCCGAGTTCGTCGTCCGGCACCTCGGTGATCGAGTCCAGCGCCTGATACTGCGGATCCGTCATCACCTCGCGGATGTCGTAAATGGGCGCCACCGCCGCCTCGGCCTTCTCGAAGGCCGCCAGCACCTCGGCACGGTCGTGCCGGGCGATCCAGTCGGCGACCGCCCCGTCGAGCTCCTCGGCGTGCCGGGCACGTCCCGCGCCGGTCGCGAACCAGGGCTCGTCGATCACCTCGGGCCGGCCGACCAGCCGCATCACCCGCCCGGCGACCGACTCGGCCGAGGTGGAGACCGCCACCCAGGAGCCGTCGGCGGTGCGGTAGGTGTTGCGCGGCGCGACATTGGCGGAGCGGTTGCCGGTCCGCGGCTGGACGTGGCCGAGCTGGTCGTACCAGAGCGGCTGCGGGCCCAGGACGGTCAGCATCGGTTCGATCAGCGCCAGGTCCACGACCTGGCCGCGTCCGGTGGCCGCCCGCCCGTGCAGCGCGGCCATCACGGCGTACGAGGTGGTCAGCCCGGCGATCGCGTCGGCGAGACCGAACGGCGGCAGGGTCGGCGGCCCGTCCGGCTCGCCGGTGATCGCGGCGAAGCCGCTCATCGCCTCGGCCAGGGTGCCGAACCCCGGACGGTGGGCGTACGGGCCGAACTGCCCGAAGCCGGTGACCCGGGCCAGCACCAGCCCCGGATTGCGCGCGGACAGTTCCGCCCAGCCCAGCCCCCACCGCTCCAGGGTCCCGGGCCGGAAGTTCTCGACGACGACATCCGCCCCGGCGGCCAGCCGCAGCAGGACGTCCCGGCCGTCGGGGTGGGACAGATCGAGCGTGATGGTCTTCTTGTTGCGGCCGAGCAGCTTCCACCACAGCCCGATGCCGTCCTTGGCGGGCCCGTGGCCGCGCGACGGGTCGGGCCGCCGCGGATGCTCGACCTTGATCACCTCGGCGCCGTAGTCCCCCAGCAGGGTGGCGGCGAGCGGACCGGCGAACAGCGTGGCGAGGTCGAGCACCCGCAGCCCGGCGAGGGGACCGGAGGCGGGCGGTTCGGGGGCGGGCGGCTCGGAGGCGGCGCGGTCGCCGGCGCCGGGGCCGGGCCGCCCGGAGCGGGACGGGTCGGTCATGGTGCGGATGCCTCCGGTCGGTCGGGGGAGGGGGGTGGCACGGCCAGGGCGGCGGTACGGGCCGCGAGGGCGTCGAAGCCGATGCCGTCCAGGCCGCCGATGCTGGTGGCGAGCCGGCCGCGCAGCGGTGCGGTCCAGCGGGCGGGCAGCGCCCGGGGCGATCCGGCGAGCAGCCCGGCCAGCGAACCGGCCGTGGCGCCGTTGGAATCGGTGTCCCAACCGCCGGACACCGCACGGCAGATGGAGCCGGTGAAGTCGCCGTCGGCGTGGGTGAGCGCGGCGGCCAGCAGCGCCGCGTTCGGTACGGAGTGCACCCAGTGGTGGTGCCCGTAGGCGCGGTGCAGCCGGTCGACGACGCCGGCGAAGCCGTCCGGCGTACCGGTGGGCTCCTCGCGCGCGGCGGCGATTCCGCGGCGCACGGCCCGCGCGAGCCGGGAGCGCGGCGGGATCACGGCCAGCCCGGCCGCCAGCGCGCCGTGCACATCGGCGGTGCCGCCGGCCGCCTCGGCGAGCGCGGCGGCCGTGAACATCGCGTCGTAGACCCCGTTCGCGGTATGGCTGAGGGTGGCGTCCCGCCAGGCCAGCGCGGCGGCGGCCGCCGGGTCGCCGGGGTGGGTCCAGCCGAAGACGTCGGCGCGGATCCGCGCGCCGATCCACTCCCGGAACGGGTTGCGGTACCGCGCGGTGTGCGGCGGCTCGATGCCGTCCAGGAGGTTGCGGTACGCGAGCCGTTCGGCGGTGAAGGTGCGGCCGGCCGGGAGCGTGTCCAGCCACAGCCGCGCCACGTCGGCGGTGGTGAAGCCGTGGCCGTGGCGTTCGAGGAGCAGCACGCCGAGCAGCGGGTAGTTGAGGTCGTCGTCCTCGGGCATGCCGTCGATGTTCTCGGCGAGCGAGGTGGCGCGGCTGCGGCGGTTCCACGGGTAGCGCGCGGCCACCGCCGGATCGAGTCCCACCTCCGTGAAGTACGCGGCCGGCGGCCAGTTCCCGGTCGCGCGGGCGAGCGCGCGCACACCGCCGAGCGGCAGCTTCTCGACCGGCTTGCCGAGCAGGCAGCCGGCCGCCCGCCCGAGCCAGGCGGCCGCCAGACGGTCGGCCAGGGCGCGGCCGGCCGGCCGGGACCGGCGGCTCACCGGCGCCCAGGCCGCCCGAATGGCCGTCAGGTCGGTGGGCTCGTCGTCCTCCGACGGACAGGGCAGCAGGGCGAGTTCGTCGAGCAGTGTCCCGGCGAGGGCACGCAGGGCCGGGTCCGCCGGGCCGGGGGAGGCGCCCGCCCGGCCGGGTGCCGGGGATCCGCCCGCAGCCCGCCAGCGCCGCGCGATCCCGGCGGCGTCCCGGCCGTCCTCGGCCGCCTGCCGCAGCTCATGGCCGATCAGGTCCTCGGGCTGCACCCAGGTCACCCGGAGCCCGGCGGCCGGGGGCCGGGCGAGGTCCGCGGTAACCGTCACCGCCCGCCCGCCTCCGTCATCGCGGGGATGGCCGTGATCGCGGTGAAGGCCTGCTCGTGGGTGCGGGCGCGGGCCCGGTCCCGGGTGAAGACCTCGCGGGCGACGGCCGCCAGCGCGGCCCCGGGCGCCTGCAGGTCGAGGCGGCTGGCGCGGGCGACCTCCTCGCTCCACTCGGCCGGCACCGCCGCCGCGCCGCGCAGCGCCCCGACGAGCGCACCGCTCATCGTGGCGATCGAGTCGCAGTCGCGGCCGTAGTTGACCGAGCCGAGGACCGTGGCCCGGAAGTCGCCGCCGCCGATCAGCACCATGCCCAGGGCGATGGGGAGTTCCTCGACGGCGTGCAGCCGCGAGGGGCGCCGGGCGCCGAGCGACGGGTTGCGGTAGTCCGGGCCCACCGTGTCGAACGGGGCGATCGCCGCACGCAGCGGCAGCAGCGCCGACTCGGGGTCGGTGAGCGTCGCCGCGGCCTCGCAGACCGCCTCGATCGCGGCGCGGGTGCCGTCCTTGGCCAGCCGCAGCGCCTGGACGACGACCGAGGACGGGGTGGCGTCCGGCAGGAACGCGGCCGCCACCGCCGCCGCGAACACCCCCGCCGCCTCCCGCCCGTAGGAGGACTGATGGGCGGCGGAGATGTCCAGCGCCTCGGCGTACGCCCGGTCCGGATTGCCGGCGTTGACGATGCCGACCGGCGCCATGTACATCGCCGCACCGCAGTTGACGATGTTTCCGACGCCCGCCTCGCGCGGGTCCGCGTGCCCGTAGTGGAGCCGCGCCACGATCCACTTCTCGGCGAGGAAGATCCGCTGCAGCGGCAGCGCCTCGGTCTCCAGCTCCGGGATCCAGCGCGGGGTGCCGATCAGGTCCGGTACGAGGTGGTCGGCGATGTCGTAGGCGTCGAGGTGGTCGCGCACCGCTTCGTAGACCCGCACCAGTGCGTGCGTCATCAAGGTGTCGTCGGTGACGTGCCCGTCGCCCTTGTGGTACGGCGCGATCGGGCGGGCGGTGCGCCAGTCGTCGTGGAACGGTCCGACGATGCCGCCGACCCGGCCGCCGTGCCGTTTGACGATCTCCTCCGGTGACCAGCCCTCCACGGGCCCGCCGAGCGCGTCGCCGACGGCGGCCCCGACCAGGGCGCCGACCGCCCGGTCCTCCAGGGACGGCGGGGCGGTGACGACGGGCGGCACCGGACGCGGGGGCGCCGGGGCGGTGACCGGGGCGGCGGTGGCGGCCGGCGCGTCGGCGGGGTGCGGTGCGGCCGGTGTCCGCTCGCTTGCGTGGGTCATGTGCGGGTGAGTCCTTCCACGGTGGGGGAGAGCGCGGCCGGCAGGACGCCGGGGACGGCATGGGCGAGGACCGGGGCGAGGTCCGGCCCCGCGGCTTCGGGGGCGGTCAGCTCCGTACGGGCGAGCAGCCCGGCCAGCTCCACGAGGTCCGTGCCGGCCAGCCGGGGCAGCGCACAGCCGGACAGCACCCGGCAGGCATCGCGCCAGGTGCGGGGCAGGGCGCGGGCGCCGCCGAGCACGCCGGTCAGCGCCCCGGCCAGGGCCGGCGCGGAGTCGGCGACCCGGGAGAGACAGGCGGCGGCCGGTACCGCCTCGGCGACCAGCCCGTCCGCCGCCAGCGCGAGCGCCAGCGCCACGGGGACGGTCTCGGCCGCGGCGATGCCGTAGCTGTAGACGTGATCGACGATCTCGTGCTCCAGCACGGGCACCAGGGCGAAGGCGGTGCCGGGGCGGCCCCGGCCGCCAGGTGCGAAGGCCCGGGCGAGACGGACCGCGTGCAGGGCGTTGCGGCGGATCTCGGTGCCCTCGGGAAGCTGGTCCAGGGCCGCTTCCACACAGCCGTCCGCGGCCGCGCCGCCCAGCGCTGCCGCGACCGCGGCGGCCATCGCGCGGGCCCCGTGCACCCCGTCGCCGTCCTGGGTGTAGCGCGCGTCGTACTCGGCCAGGTCCGCGGCCGCGGACGGCTCGCCCGGGTGCACCACGGCCAGTACGGCGGCGCGCACACAGGCCGCGTCGTCGAAGAAGTGCGGGTTGTCGTGGCCGGTGGCGGGCGGCCGCAGCCCGGCGGCGAGGTTGCCGAGCCCGGCCCGTACCGAGATCCGGGCGCGCAGCGGCAGCACCGCCGACTCCACCTCCAGGGCCCGGTCGGCGGCCGCGGCGACCTCACCGGCCAGGGCGTTCCAGGCGAGGTCGATCGCGGCGCGCATCCGGCGCCCCCGGCCCAGGTCGCTGAGGAGCGCACCGGCCGCGGTGAGCACCGACTCGGCGGTGAAGGCCGCCCACTCGGCGTCGTCGGAGGGGCCCAGCCGCAGGGGTTCGGGCGGCTGGTTCAGCGCGATCGGCACCGGCAGCGTCGTGGTCGCGTTCTGCTCGGCGAAGGTGTCCAGCTCACGGGTCAGCCGACGGGTCCACTCCGGCATCCGCGCCGCCCGGTGCCGGGCCGCCGGCCACCCGGCGGCGTCGCCCGCGGCCAGCCCGAGCAGCAGCCCTTCGATTCGGCCGCGGGCGCCGGCGGTGTCCCGGGGATCGCCCGGGGCCGGTGCGGCGGCGTCCCGACCGGCCCGCCCGCCGTTCATCCGGACCCCGCGCCGGCCCCGACGCCGGTGCCGACGGGGCGGGGCCGCTCGGTGCGCACCGGCGCCGGCGCCCCGGCCGCCCGCGGCGCGAGCAGGTCCGCGATGTCCAGGACGTGGTAGCCCGCCATCGACGGCAGGCAGCTGCCGCGTGCCGGGCCGATGGCCCCCGCCCAGGCCTCGGGGATCGCGGCGGCGCCGCAGAGCGCACCGGCCAGCGCACCGGCCACGGCCGCGGTGGTGTCGGCGTCGCGCCCCATGTTGACCGCGGTCAGCACCGCGCCGGAGAAGTCGCCGCGGGCCGCCGCGAAGGCGCCGAAGGCCAGGCCGACGGCCTCGGGCGCCAGATCCGTCCACGGGTAGCCGCCCACCACGACCGCCGAGCGCACCGCCCGCTCGGTGCCGAGCTGGGTGAGGCCCGGGTCGTACCGCGAGCGCTGGGCGGCGCCGACCGCCCGGCGCAGCGAGCGGGCCGTCCAGGAGTCCTCCGGCACGACGGACAACGCGGCGGCGATCACCGCGTCGATGTTGGGGGTCCGGTCGGGCGCGGGAGTCCCCTCGGGCAGGGGGGTCCTCCCGGGCATGGGGGTCCCCCCGGTCGAACGGAGTGGGGACTGGGGGAGGAGTTGCGAGTGGGGGAGGGGCTGGGACTGGGGGAGGCGTGGAGACTGCGCGACCGCCGACGGTCCGTGGGGGAGGGCGACCATGGCGGCCGCGACCCCGGCGGCCACCGCCCGGCCGCCGTAGATCCCCTCCCCGTCGTGGCTGACCGTGCCGTCGATGGCGACCAGCCGGGCGGCCTCGGCGGGCCGGCCGGCGGCGAACACCCCGAACGGCGCGGCGCGCATCGCCAGCCCGTCGCTCCAGGCGTGCCGGTGCTGGGCGGAGATCGGGGCGGCCAGGCCCCGGCGCAGGTTCTCCAGGGTGCCGCGCTCGCTGAAGCCCGCGCCGCGGAACGGCCCCTCGTCACGGTCGGCGATCCACTGGTGCCATGCGGCCTCGACGTGCGCGACGGTCAGCGCCGAGCCGTGCGCGGCGAGCAGCAGCCCCGAGAAGATCGCGTACTCGGTGTCGTCGGTGCCGGCCGGGTCGTCCTCGACGTAGCCCTCGATCCGGCCCCAGCGGGCGCGGATCTGCGAGGGCTTCATGTTCTCCGCCGGGGCGCCGAGCGCATCGCCGACGGCGAGCCCGAGCAGCGCGCCCCGGGCCCGGTCGCGCATCGTGTCGTCCGCGGCGGCGGGCCCGGCCGGATCCGCGGGCGGGGAGTGCGCTGCGCTCATGGTGCGTGCCGTTCTGTACGGGCCGGAGCGCCGCCAGGGACCACGGGGCGCCGGCCGGCTGGGGACCGCTGCGCTGTATCCGTGCCACGCGGCGGCCCGGCTCTCCTGTCCCGGGCGGCAGGGTCACCCGGTCGACTCCCTCGGACGGCACCCGGGAGCGGACCGCACGGCGGCCCGAAAAGGGGGTGTGACCCGGATCTCATCGCCGACCTCGGGGAAAAAGCGCAGGTCAGCGCGGTAAGTTCGGCCTTCCTTGCTAGCGGCGGAGGGTAATGCCCGCATAGCTTCGAGGTGTTGGAGGGGGAAGTGCCGCCATCGGCCCACACCTCGCTGCAGGGAGTAGGTACCGATATGTCCGTCATGGAGATCATGGATGCCGCGGCGCCGACGCACGCCGCGCACCGCGACAACCACACCCACCGCGATGTGAACGGTGGCTGGCTGCGCCCCGCCGTCTTCGGCGCGATGGACGGGCTGGTCTCGAACCTCGCCCTGATGACGGGTGTCGCCGGCGGGGCGCTCTCGCAGCAGACGATCATCATCACGGGTCTGGCGGGCCTGGCCGCTGGCGCCTTCTCGATGGCCGCGGGGGAGTACACCTCGGTCGCCTCGCAGCGTGAGCTGGTGCAGGCCGAGCTGGATGTCGAGCGGGCCGAGCTGCGCAAGCACCCGAAGGACGAGCTGGAGGAGCTGGCGGCGCTCTACACCTCGCGCGGCGTCGAGCCGGCGCTCGCCCGGCAGGTCGCGGAGCAGCTGTCCAGGGACCCGGAGCAGGCACTGGAGATCCATGCCCGCGAGGAGTTGGGCATCGACCCCTCCGACCTTCCTTCTCCCACCGTTGCCGCGGTGTCCTCCTTCGGATCGTTTGCTCTGGGTGCCCTACTGCCTGTCCTTCCTTATCTGTTGGGGGCGTCCGCGATCTGGCCCGCGGTACTGCTGGCGCTGGTCGGACTCTTTGCCTGCGGGGCTGTTGTGGCGCGGGTGACGGCGCGTTCCTGGTGGTTCAGCGGACTGCGGCAGCTGGCCCTCGGTGGCGCGGCCGCGGGTGTGACGTACGTCCTGGGAGCACTCTTCGGAACCGTCGTAGGCTGACGTGTCATACGGGTGACTGCATAATTACCGCGTTACCCAGCGGTTTCGTTTTGTTGACGACCGGGCATAAGGCCCAGGCGTCGCGGGCAACGTCGCTCGCCGAACGCCGCCTTGTGGGACGGCCTGGATTCCGTCCGTGCACTGACTCACCGCCCGTGCGGTGTCCGCATGTTGGAAGCCCCTTTTCGCTTTTTGAGAAGGGAGTCATCCTGTAACCTGCACGAAATTTCGCGGAGGGCCAACGTCGTCCCTCGGCAATGCCTATGCCACGACGACGTTGGGAGAGCCGATGCGTCTCGCGTCCACGCACTCCGCGACCACCAGCAGCGCCAGCGCCGCCGCCTGGTCGCCCATGGACGGCCGCCCTGCCCAGCAGGGCATGTACGACCCGCGCAACGAGCACGACGCCTGCGGCGTCGGCTTTGTGGCCACCCTCACCGGCGAGGCCAGCCACGCACTGGTCGAGCAGGCACTCACCGTCCTGACGAATCTGGAGCACCGCGGTGCCACCGGCTCCGAGCCCGACTCGGGCGACGGCGCCGGCATCCTGCTCCAGGTGCCGGACGCGTTTCTCCGCGAGAACGTCACCTTCGAGCTCCCCGACGCCGGCGCCTACGCCGTCGGCATCGCCTTCCTGCCGTCCGATGCCCAGGAAGCGGCCGACGCCGTCTCGCGCATCGAGACGATCGCCGGTGAAGAGGGCCTGGACGTCATCGGCTGGCGGGTGGTCCCGGTCGCCCCGCAGCTGCTCGGCAACGGCGCCCGCGCCACCATGCCGGCCTTCTCCCAGATCTTCGTCGGCGACGGCAAGAACACCGGTCTGGCGCTGGACCGCAAGGCCTTCGCGCTGCGCAAGCGCGCCGAGCGGGAGGCCGGGGTCTACTTCCCGTCGCTGTCCGCCCGGACGATCGTCTACAAGGGCATGCTGACCACCGGCCAGCTGGAGCCCTTCTTCCCGGACCTGTCCGACCGCCGCTTCGCCACCGCCGTCGCGCTGGTCCACTCGCGGTTCTCCACCAACACCTTCCCGAGCTGGCCGCTCGCCCACCCGTACCGCTTCGTCGCGCACAACGGCGAGATCAACACGGTCAAGGGCAACCGCAACTGGATGCGGGCCCGCGAGTCGCAGCTCGCCACCAAGCTCTTCGGCAAGGAGAACGCCGAGAACCTGGAGCGGCTGTTCCCGGTCTGCACCCCGGACGCCTCCGACTCCGCCTCCTTCGACGAGGTCCTGGAGCTGCTCCACCTCGGCGGCCGCTCGCTGCCGCACTCCGTGCTGATGATGGTCCCCGAGGCGTGGGAGAACTCCCCCTCCATGGACCCGGCCCGGCGCGCCTTCTACCAGTACCACTCCACGATGATGGAGCCCTGGGACGGCCCGGCCTGCGTCACCTTCACCGACGGCACCCAGGTCGGCGCGGTCCTCGACCGCAACGGTCTGCGCCCCGGCCGCTACTGGGTCACCGACGACGGCCTGGTCGTGCTCTCCTCCGAGGTCGGCGTCCTGGACATCGACCCCGCCAAGGTCGTCCGCAAGGGCCGTCTGCAGCCCGGCCGGATGTTCCTGGTGGACACCGCCGAGGGCCGCATCATCGAGGACGACGAGATCAAGGCCCAGCTCGCCGCCGAGCAGCCCTACCAGGAGTGGCTGGACTCCGGTCTGATCGAGCTGGCGGACCTGCCCGAGCGCGAGCACATCGTGCACACCCACGCCTCGGTCACCCGCCGCCAGCAGACCTTCGGCTACACCGAGGAAGAGCTCCGCGTCATCCTCGCCCCGATGGCCAAGGCCGGTGCCGAGCCCATCGGCTCGATGGGCACCGACTCGCCGATCGCCGCGCTGTCCGAGCGCCCCCGGCTGCTCTTCGACTACTTCACCCAGCTCTTCGCGCAGGTCACCAACCCGCCGCTGGACGCCATCCGCGAGGAGCTCGTCACCTCGCTGATCTCCTCCCTCGGCCCCCAGGGCAACCTGCTGGAGCCCACCGCGGCCTCCTGCCGCAGCGTGACCCTGCCCTTCCCGGTCATCGACAACGACGAGCTGGCCAAGCTCGTCCACATCAACGCCGACGGCGACATGCCCGGCATGAAGGCCGTGACCCTCTCCGGCCTCTACCGGGTCTCCGGCGGCGGCGAGTCGCTGGCCGCCCGGATCGAGGAGATCTGCGCCGAGGCCGACGCCGCCATCGACGACGGCGCCCGGCTGATCGTGCTCTCCGACCGCCACTCCGACGCCGAGCACGCGCCGATCCCGTCGCTGCTGCTCACCGCCGCGGTCCACCACCACCTCATCGGCACCAAGGAGCGCACCCAGGTCGGTCTGCTCGTCGAGGCCGGCGATGTGCGCGAGGTGCACCACGTCGCGCTGCTCATCGGCTTCGGTGCCGCGGCCGTCAACCCGTACCTGGCCATGGAGTCGGTCGAGGACCTGGTCCGCGCCGGCACCTTCCTGCCGGGCATCGAGGCCGAGGCCGCCATCAAGAACCTGATCAAGGCGCTCGGCAAGGGCGTCCTGAAGGTCATGTCCAAGATGGGCATCTCCACCGTCGCCTCCTACCGGGGCGCGCAGGTCTTCGAGGCCGTCGGCCTGGACGAGGAGTTCGTCGCCCGGTACTTCCACGGCACCGCCACCAAGATCGGCGGCGCGGGCCTGGACGTCATCGCCAAGGAGGTCGCGGCGCGGCACGCCAAGGCCTACCCCGCCTCCGGCATCGCCGCCACGCACCGCGCGCTGGAGATCGGCGGCGAGTACCAGTGGCGCCGCGAGGGCGAGCCGCACCTCTTCGACCCGGACACCGTCTTCCGGCTCCAGCACTCCACCCGCTCGCGCCGCTACGACATCTTCAAGCAGTACACGGACCGGGTGAACGAGCAGTCCGAGCGGCTGATGACGCTGCGCGGCCTGTTCTCCTTCGCCGCCGACCGCCCCTCGATCCCGATCGAGGAGGTCGAGCCGGCGTCCGAGATCGTCAAGCGCTTCTCCACCGGCGCCATGTCGTACGGCTCCATCTCCCAGGAGGCGCACGAGACCCTCGCCATCGCCATGAACCAGCTGGGCGGCAAGTCCAACACCGGTGAGGGCGGCGAGGACCCCGAGCGGCTCTACGACCCGGCGCGCCGCTCCTCCATCAAGCAGGTCGCCTCCGGCCGCTTCGGTGTGACGTCCGAGTACCTGGTCAACTCCGACGACATCCAGATCAAGATGGCCCAGGGCGCCAAGCCCGGCGAGGGCGGCCAGCTGCCCGGCCACAAGGTCTACCCGTGGGTCGCCAAGACCCGGCACTCCACCCCGGGCGTCGGCCTGATCTCCCCGCCGCCGCACCACGACATCTACTCCATCGAGGATCTGGCCCAGCTGATCCACGACCTCAAGAACGCCAACCCGGCCGCCCGCATCCACGTGAAGCTGGTCTCCGAGGTCGGCGTCGGCACGGTCGCCGCGGGCGTCTCCAAGGCGCACGCGGACGTGGTCCTGATCTCCGGCCACGACGGCGGTACGGGCGCTTCGCCGCTCACCTCGCTCAAGCACGCGGGCGGCCCCTGGGAGCTGGGCCTGGCCGAGACCCAGCAGACGCTGCTGCTCAACGGCCTGCGCGACCGGATCGTGGTGCAGACCGACGGCCAGCTCAAGACCGGCCGCGACGTCGTCATCGCCGCCCTGCTGGGCGCCGAGGAGTTCGGCTTCGCCACCGCACCGCTGGTCGTCTCCGGCTGCGTCATGATGCGCGTGTGCCACCTCGACACCTGCCCGGTCGGCATCGCCACCCAGAACCCGACGCTGCGCGAGCGGTTCAGCGGTAAGGCCGAGTACATCGTCAACTTCTTCCAGTTCATCGCCGAAGAGGTCCGTGAGCTGCTGGCCGAGCTGGGCTTCCGCACCCTCGACGAGGCCATCGGCCACGCCGAGCTGCTGAACACCTCCCGCGCGGTGGACCACTGGAAGGCGCAGGGCCTGGACCTGGCCCCGCTGCTGCACGTCCCCGAGCTGGCCGAGGGCGCCGTCCGCCACCAGGTCATCGAGCAGGACCACGGCCTGGAGAAGGCGCTCGACAACGAGCTGATCAAGCTCGCCGCCGACGCCCTGGCCGCGGACACCGCCGAGGCCGCCCAGCCGGTGCGGGCGCAGATCGCGATCCGGAACATCAACCGGACCGTCGGCACCATGCTCGGCCACGAGGTCACCAAGAAGTTCGGTGGCGCCGGTCTGCCCGACGACACCATCGACATCACCTTCACCGGCTCGGCCGGCCAGTCCTTCGGCGCGTTCCTGCCGCGCGGCGTCACGCTGCGCCTGGAGGGCGACGCCAACGACTACGTCGGCAAGGGCCTGTCCGGCGGCCGGGTCGTGGTCCGCCCGGACCGCGGCGCCGACCACCTCGCCGAGTACTCCACCATCGCCGGCAACACCCTCGCCTACGGCGCCACCGGCGGCGAGCTGTACCTGCGCGGCCGGGTCGGCGAGCGCTTCTGCGTCCGCAACTCCGGTGCCACGGTGGTCTCCGAGGGCGTCGGCGACCACGGCTGCGAGTACATGACCGGCGGCAACGCGGTCGTCCTGGGCGAGACGGGCCGCAACTTCGCGGCCGGCATGTCCGGCGGCTTCGCCTACGTCATCGACCTCGACAAGGCCAACGTCAACAAGGAGCTCGTCGACGCGGTGAACCCGCTGGACGACGCCGACAAGCAGTGGCTGCACGACGTCGTGCAGCGCCACCAGGAGGAGACCGGCTCGACCGTCGCCGCCAAGCTCCTCGCCGACTGGGATGCCGCGGCCGCGCGCTTCAGCAAGGTCATCCCGCCCACCTACCAGGCAGTGCTCGTCGCCAAGGACGCCGCTGAGCAGGCCGGACTTTCCGAGTCCGAGACCCACGAGAAGATGATGGAGGCGGCGACCAATGGCTGACCCCAAGGGCTTCCTGAACCACGAGCGCGAGATCGCCAAGACCCGCCCCGTCGAGGAGCGCGTCAAGGACTGGAACGAGGTCTACCAGCCCGGCTCCCTGCTGCCGATCATCAGCAAGCAGGCGTCGCGCTGCATGGACTGCGGCATCCCGTTCTGCCACAACGGCTGCCCGCTCGGGAACCTCATCCCCGAGTGGAACGACTACGCCTACCGCGAGGACTGGACCGAGGCCAGCGAGCGGCTGCACGCGACCAACAACTTCCCGGAGTTCACCGGCCGTCTGTGCCCCGCGCCCTGTGAGGCCGCCTGTGTGCTGGGCATCAACCAGCCGCCGGTGACCATCAAGAACGTCGAGGTCTCCATCATCGACAAGGCGTGGGACAACGGCGACGTCACCCCGCAGCCGCCCGAGCGCCTCTCCGGCAAGACCGTCGCCGTCATCGGCTCCGGTCCGGCAGGCCTGGCCGCCGCCCAGCAGCTGACCCGGGCCGGCCACACCGTCGCCGTCTACGAGCGCGCGGACCGTATCGGCGGTCTCCTCCGCTACGGCATCCCCGAGTTCAAGATGGAGAAGCGCCACATCAACCGCCGCATCGAGCAGATGCGCGCGGAGGGCACCAAGTTCCGCACCGAGGTGGAGATCGGCCGGGACCTCGACGCGAAGAAGCTGCGCAAGCGCTACGACGCCGTCGTCATCGCCGCCGGTGCCACCACCTCCCGCGACCTGCCGGTGCCCGGCCGGGAACTCAACGGCATCCACTTCGCGATGGAGTACCTCCCGCTGGCCAACAAGGTGCAGGAGGGGGACCTGACGGTCGCCCCGATCAGCGCCGAGGGCAAGCACGTGGTCGTCATCGGCGGCGGCGACACCGGCGCGGACTGCGTCGGCACCGCCCACCGCCAGGGCGCGGCCTCCGTCACCCAGCTGGAGATCATGGGCAAGCCGGGCGACGAGCGGAACCCCAACCAGCCCTGGCCGACCTTCCCGATGCTCTACAAGGTCACCTCCGCGCACGAGGAGGGCGGCGAGCGGATCTACTCCGTCTCCACCACCCACTTCGAGGGCGACGAGGAGGGCAACGTCCAGTGGCTGCACCTGACCGAGGTGGAGTTCAAGGACGGCCGTCCGGAGCCGAAGCCGGGCACCGAGCGGAAGATCCCGGCCCAGCTGGTCACCCTCGCCATGGGCTTCACCGGCACCGACCGGGAGAACGGCCTGGTCGAGCAGTTCGGCCTGGAGCTCGACGAGCGCGGCAACATCGCCCGCGACACGGAGTTCGCCACCAACGTCCCCGGCGTGTACGTCGCCGGTGACGCGGGCCGCGGCCAGTCGCTGATCGTGTGGGCCATCGCCGAGGGCCGTTCCGCGGCCAAGGGCGTGGACCGCTTCCTGACCGGAGCCAGCGCCCTGCCGGCACCCATCAAGCCGACGGACCGCGCACTGACCGTGTGATCCGTCCCCCGATGTCCCGTACAACGTCGTGCGGAACAACCGCGGCGCCTGTCCCCCTCCCCCGACCGGGAGGGCAGGCGCCGCGGGCATGTGCCGCGGGGCCCGGTCCGACGGACCCGGCCCCGCGGCACAGGTGCGTCACCCGCCGCCGCTCGGGGCGGGGAAGCGCCGTTCCCGCTGCCGCGCCCTCTCCGGCGCGGGCACCGGCACGGCCTGCGGCGGGGGAGTGCCCGACGGCCGGAAATCGTGCACCGGCGGATGCCAGGTCTCCAGCTCGCCCACCGGGCCGCTCACCGGCAGCACCCACCGCGGATCGGCGTGCACCCGCAGCACCTGCGCCTCGATCCGCGTCCACGCCCCGTCGGTGACCGTCCGCCCCCCGACCCGGCGGGCCTCCAACTGCACCGGGCAGTGGGCGAGTCGGGGCGGCCGCACCAGTTCGGACGGTTCCGTCCACGGCGCGCCCGCGCACGGCACGGCGCTCGTCCCCTCCTCGGCCCCCGCCGCGTCCGGCGGCAGATTGAACACCACGTCAGGGCGCACCGCGAGGTTCTGCGCGGTCCGGCCGCGCGACGGCAGCCAGACGCTGACGACCGGCCCCAGCTCCCAGCGGATGCGCAGCTCGACCAGGACGAACGTCCCGTCGTCGTTCTCCGTGGACAGCAGCGCCGGGGCGACCGAACTGCTCTTCTCCAGCGCGACCTTCATGGCCCCGAGGATAGAAGCCGGATGATTCGGTGCTCACCGAAATGTGATCAGAGGTTACTCTGTGTAGATGAAACGATGGGACGCCGATCAGGAAAGCGTCGCGGAAACCCCCGATCTGGCCGCCCTCGCGGCGCTGCTCGCGGACCGCACCCGTGCCGCCATCTGCATGGCCCTGCTCGACGGCGGCGCCTGGACGGCCGGCGAACTGGCCGAGTACGCCGCCGTGGCGCCGTCCACCACCACCGAACACCTCAACCTCCTGGTCTCCGGCGGCCTGCTCGCCGAGGAGCGCCGGGGACGGCGGCGTTACGTGCGCCTGGCCGGACCGGAGGCCGCGGAGACCCTGGAGAACCTCGCCGGCCTCGCCCCGTACCGCCGGGTCCCGGTCCGCTCCCTGGCCGAGGCCAACCACCGCAGGGCCCTGCACCACGCCCGCACGTGCTACGACCACATCGCCGGGGCGCTCGGCGTCGCCATCGTCGAGGCGATGTCCGAACGCGGCCTACTGGGGCGGGACGACGGCCCGGTGCTGACCGCGGCGGGCGCCGCCTGGCTGACCGGCCTCGGCGTCCCCGACGCCGGCCCCCCGACCGCCCACCGGGCCCATGTCCGCACCTGCCTCGACTGGACGGTGCGCCGCCGGCACCTCTCCGGCGCGGTCGGCGCCGCCCTCTACCGGCACGCCCTCGAACACGGCTGGGTCGTCAAGGCCGTTGCCACCCGCATCCTCACCGTCACCGCGGCGGGGCGCACGGCCTTCCGCGCCCAGCTCGGGCTGCCCGACGAGGCGCTGTTCCCCTCCCTCGCCCTCGCCCCGCCCCGCGCCTGACCGTCCGGCTCCCGGTCCTGGCCCCGGTCCTCACCCCGGGGCCTGGCCCCGGCCCTCGCCTCAGTCCTCGCCGACCTGGCTCAGCCGGTCGTCGCCCAGCTTGCGCTGGGTGTCCTGGAGCAGGATCCGCAGCAGACCGGCGAGCTGCTCCTGCTGTCCGGGGGTGAGGCCGTCGATCAACTCGGCCTCGCGGTGGAGCACCTGGTCGACGGTCGCCTCGATCCGCTCGTGGCCGGCCGGGGTCAGCGCGACCAGGACGGTGCGCGGGCGCCCCTCGCCGGGCCGCCGGGTGACCAGGCCCTCGCGCTCCGCGCGGGCCACCCGCTGGGAGACCGCCCCGGCGGTGATCAGGGAGCGGCGGCCGAGCTCGCGCGTCGTCAGGGTGTACGGCTCGCCGCTGCGGCGCAGCACGCTGAGCAGGTCGAGGGTGGCCGGGTCCATCCCCGCGCGGGCCAGTACCCGCCGCCGGTCGTCGCCCAGCAGCTTCGCCAGCCGCCAGATCGGCGTCACGATGCCGATGGAGGAGACCGGGGTGCCGGGGCGTTCGCGCTCCCAGGCGGCGGCGATCTCGGCGACCGGGTACGCGGAGCCGGGACCGGCCGGGTGACCGGGGCCGTCCTCCGCCTCGGGTTCTCTTGCCACGGGCCCTCCCTGCGATGTTATGTTCAGCTCTAAATTTAGGCCTGAACGTGATGACGGGAGCTCAGCATATGCCACGCACCATCCTGGTCACCGGCGGCGGAACCGGCATCGGACGCGCCGTCGCCCACCACTTCGCCGACGCCGGCGACGACGTCATCGTCACCGGCCGCCGCCCCGGCCCCCTCGACGAGACCGCGGCCGGCCGCCGGAGGGTCCGCCCGCTGGTGTGCGACCACGCCGACCCCGCGGCGCTCACCGCGCTGCTCGACGCCCTCCCCGACCGGATCGACGTCCTGGTCAACAACGCCGGCGGCAACACCGACCTCGACGCGGACGGCGCCACCGACCTGGCGGCCTGCGCCAGGGACTTCCGCGCCAACCTCGACGCGAACCTGCTCAGCGCCGTGCTGACCACCAAGGCGGTGGACGACCGGCTGGCGGCCGGCGGCGCGGTGGTCCACCTGGGCTCGATCGCCGCCGACCACGGCAACGGCGCCTACGGAGCGGCCAAGGCCGGTCTCGCCTCCTGGAACATCGGCCTGTCCCGGACGCTCGGCCCCCGCGACATCACCGCCAACGTCGTCTCGCCCGGCTACATCGCCGACACCGACTTCTTCCGCGACCGGCTCACCGACGAGCGCCGCGACCACCTGGTGACCGCCTCGGCGGTCGGCCGCGCCGGCTCCCCGGACGACATCGCGGGGACCGTGGCCTTCCTGGCCTCACCGGCGGCCCGGCACATCACCGGCCAGGTACTGAACGTCAACGGCGGTACCCGCGGCACCCGTTGACGCCTCCCGGGGCGGTGCGCCGGGCCGCGGCAGGCCGGCTACGCGCCGTCGTCCTCCGCGAGCCGGGCCGGGAAACCGCCGGTCGCGACCGGCCCCCAGCGCAGCGGCGTCACCCGGATCAGCGACTTGCCCTGCTGGCGCATCGCCTCCCGGTACTCGTCCCAGTCCGGGTGCTCCCCGGCGATGTTGCGGTAGTACTCGACGAGCGGCTCGATCGAGTCCGGGGCGTCGACGACCTCGGCCTCGCCGTCGATCTGCACCCACGGGCCGTTCCACTCGTCGGACAGCACGATGACGCTGACCGAGGAGACCCGGCGGGCGTTGCGGACCTTGGCGCGCTCCGGATACGTCGACATCACCAGCCGCCCGGAGTCGTCCACTCCGCAGGTCAGCGGCGAGCCCTGCGGGGTGCCGTCGCCGCGCCGGGTGAGCAGGATCGCGCGGTGACGGGGGCGGACGAACTCCAGCAGCTCGGGCAGCTCGACACGGGTGTTACGGGCGATGGAAGGGCTCATACCGGCGAGCCTAGGGGAGACACCCCCCGGGGCGTGGAGTGCGCGCACGCGAACCGCGCAGTGGACGCGCACTCACCCCCTCGCGGGTCAGCCCTTGAGGAGCTGCTTGCCGGTCGCCGCGTCCACGACCTTGCGGCCGTCCAGGGCGCTCTTGAGGTGCACCGTCACCTTGTCGGTGGCCAGTTGCTCGGTGCACATCCCCTTGGCGCTCTTCCGCTTGCCCCAGCCGGTGATCACCACAAGGTCCTTCGACTCGTGACTGCGCGCACCGAACCGGACGTCGCAGGCGCTGTGCCCGACGGTGACGGTGATCTCCCGTGCCCCCGTCGTCTTCGGGCGCTCCGCCTTCACCAGCGGCAGCAGCGCCTGCTGCCGGCCGTGGACCGGGGAGACCTTCGGCCAGTCCTGCACGATCTGATCCGCGCGCCGCTCGAACGCATCCGGCTTCTTCGGCGGCGCCGCGGGGGCCGCCTTCTGCTGGTCCTGGCCGCAGCCGGACAGGGCGACGGCGCCGGTCGTCGCCAGCGCGAGCACGGCGGTGAGGGTACGGGTGCGGGAGAGGTGGGATCCTCGCATGACATTGCCTCCTTGTGTCACGGATGGGACGTGACAGGCGCAAGTCAGGTTCCAGCCGCTTTTCGTCCCGGCCGAGGGGCCGGGGGAGACGCTCCCGCGCCCGGTCCGCCCGCGGCGAAACCGCACGGCGGGACACCGCCCGTCCCCTAGCGTCCGGGCCATGGACGCACCCCTCGAGATCACTCCCACCGTCTGGCAACTCCCCTTCCCCGTCGGCCACGTGTACGTCGTCGCGCTGCCCGACGACGGTTACGCGCTGGTCGACACCGGCCTGCCCGGCTCGGCCCCCGCCGTCCTCGACGCCCTCGCCGCGCTCGGCGGCCGGCCCGACCAGCTGCGGCAGATCGTGCTCACCCACTACCACCTCGACCACATGGGCTCCGCCGCCGACCTGGCCGACGCCACCGGCGCCCGCGTACTCGCCGGCGCCCTGGAGGCCCCGTACATCCGCGGCACCGCCCCCGAACCCACGCCCGTCCTCACCCCCGCGGAACGGTCCCTGCACGAGGGGATCATGGCCCACCTGGCGGCCACCGGGACACCGCCGCCGCGCCCCGCCGAGGTCGACACCGTCCTGCACGACGGGGACACCCTCGACGGCTGGGGGGAGCCGGTGCGGGTGCTGCACGTCCCCGGGCACACCCCCGGCGGGATCGCCCTGCACCTCCCCGAGAGCCGGCTGCTCTTCCCCGGCGACCTCATCGGCACCGACCCCGACGGCCGCCGCGCGGTCCTCGGGCCGATCAACGTCGCACGCGAGGAGGCCGTCGCGTCCTTCCGGCGGCTCGCCGCGCTCGACGACGTCGACACGGTGTGCGTGCCGCACGGCGCCCCGCTCCGCACCGGCGCCCGGGACATCCTGGCCGCGGCCACGCCGGACACGGACTGGCGTTGAGCGGTGCCCGCGCGGGGCGCGGCGCGGCCCCCGCGCCTGCCCGCCCGGGTAATCTCGCGCGGGTGCCGGCCGGCCGGGGACATCGGCAGGCGGCGCGCACGGGATGCGAGGAGAGGCACGGGCATGCAGCTGCACACCCACGAATGGGGCACCGGCGAGCGGACCGCGGTGCTGGTCCACGGGCTGATGTCCGATCACCGCACCTGGCACCGCGTCGCGCCGGCGCTGGCCGACCGGGGCTACCGCGTCCTCGCCGTCGACCTGCGCGGCCACGGCCGCAGCCCGCGCGGCGACTACAGCACCGAGCTGTTCGCCGAGGACCTCGTGGAGACCCTGCCCGCCGGCCCCGAGGTCGTCATCGGGCATTCGCTGGGCGGTCTGGCGCTGTCCCTGGCCGTGGAGCGGCTGCAGCCGCGGCGGGCGGTCTACAGCGATCCGGCGTGGTCGTTCCCCCAGTTCCAGGAGCCGGTCGACCCGGCCCTGTTCCTCGCGTTCAAGAGGGCCGACCGGGCGATGCTGCGCACCTTCAACCCGCGCTGGGACGACACCGATCTCGACCTCGAACTGGCCACCGTCGCGGAATGGGACACCGCCACCGCCCTGGCGCTGTCCGCCGTGCACCGCGAGGACCATGTGCCCGAGAAGGCGGTCGTCCCCTCGCTGGTGCAGTTCGCGGGGGAGGGCTTCCTCTTCTCCGAACAGGCGGCGGACGAGCTGACCGGCCGCGGCTTCGAGGTCCGCACGGTCCGGGGCGCCGGCCACACCATCCACCGCGATGACTTCGACGGCTTCATGGCGGGGCTGGACGGGTGGGTCTAGGGCAGCACGCTCCCGGCCGGCGGGTCCCGGGGAAGCGCGTCCCGGAGCGGCGCGCCCCGGAGTAACGCGCCGCGGGGCGCGGCGCCAGGGGAAGCGGCCGTCGCCCCGTCACGTATCGCAGTCCAGCAGCGTCTTGCACAGTCCGCAGCGGGCCTGCAGGCGGCCGCGGACCGGGACGCGGATCCGCTGGTGGCAGGCGGGGCAGCGGAAGGACACCCGCGGCGGCGGGCCGCTCTCGAAGGCGTAGTCGGCGGTGGCGGGCGGCCGGCCGGCGCGCCGCGGATCCTGGGCCGCCCGGCGGTCCTTGGCGTAGCGCAGCCGGGCGGACCAGCCCGCGGCGGCGAGCGGTGGCCGGCGCGCGTCGCGGCGGGCCCGTGCCGCGCCCGCCGTGTACGCGTCGTACGCCTGCGGGCTGGTGAACCACGGCGACGGGTCCTCGCCGAAGAAGTCGGCCCGCTGCGCGAGGACATAGCCGAACTCCTCCGGCGTCAGATAGCCGAGCTTCTGCGAGAACGGGCCGTGCTCGCGGTAGGCGTCCAGCAGCAGCCAGCCCGCACCGAGGTACGCGGCGGCGGTGTCGGTGAGGATCTCGTTGTCGCGGGTGCCGGGGAACGACAGGTCCAGGCGGTGCAGATACAGGTGCATCACCTCATGGGCCAGGGCGGCGCCGATGTCCTTGCGGTGCCTCTTGAAGCGGTCGTTGAGTTCGATGAAGTACTCGGTGCCCGCGGTGAGTTCGACCGCGGCCGCGTGCTCCATCTCCCGGAAGGTGATGACGGTCCTGGCGTCCGGCAGATGCAGCTGCCGGACCATGGCGCGGGCGACCCGCTGCGCGCCCAGGTGCAGGTCCTCGGTGTCGTCGAAGGCCACGTCGACCGGCAGCACGCTGGTGGCGAAGGTGCTCATCGTGTCGTACGAGAGGCGTTTGAACAGCGCGTGGACGGCCTCGTGCACCGTGTCGAGATGAGGGTATCCGTGCTCGATGTCCCTGCCGCCCGTGGTCACCCGGCCACTGTACGGCGGGCCGGGAAGGTCCGGTATGGGCCGTACGGGGCGTGTGTGGCACGGGAGTTGGCCGGATGCGCACCCTTGTCACTCTGATCGGACACTCCACATAATCACAGGGCGCTCAACGGACTCATCCCCCACTGGGTCCGGACGCCTCATGGCGTGCTGCCGTCCTCCACGCACTCTTCCGCGGCGGCCACGTCCGGCTCCGGTGTTGGCATGGGCTCGTCATCGACGTGCAACCCCCCACGAAAGGAAGCCCGTTGCGCAGCTACCGGAAGCTCCTCAGCAGATCCACTGCCCTCGGCGCCGTCGCCCTGGCAGCCTTCAGCCTCCAGCCCGGCTCGGCCTCGGCCGCCCCCTCTCCGGGCCCCTCCGGCTCCGTCCACACCAAGGTCGTCGGCGGCACCAAGGCCGACCAGGGCGAATTCCCGTTCATGGTCCGCCTGTCGATGGGCTGCGGCGGCGCGCTGTACGCCAAGGACATCGTGCTCACCGCGGCGCACTGCGTCGACGGCAGCGGCGACAACACCTCCATCACCGCCACCGCGGGCGTGGTCGACCTGGAGGACTCCGCCGGCGTCAAGGTCAACTCCACCAAGGTCCTGCAGGCGCCCGGCTACAACGGCAAGGGCAAGGACTGGGCGCTCATCAAGCTCGCCAAGCCCGTCGACCAGCCCACCCTGAAGATCGCCGAGAACGACAAGCTCAACAACGGCGACTTCACCATCGCCGGCTGGGGCGCCGAGAAGGAAGGCGGCTCCCAGCAGCGCTACCTCCTCAAGGCCACCGTGCCGTTCGTCGACGACGCCGCCTGCCAGAAGGCCTACGGCGACCAGCTGACACCCGGCGACGAGATCTGCGCCGGCAAGCTGGACACCGGCGGTACCGACACCTGCCAGGGCGACTCCGGCGGCCCGATGTTCCGCAAGGACGACGCCGGGCAGTGGCTCCAGGTCGGCATCGTCTCCTGGGGCGAGGGCTGCGCACGGCCCGGCAAGCCCGGTGTCTACAGCGAGGTGAGCACCTTCGCCGCGGACATCAAGAAGGCCGCCGGCGAGCTGGGCGGCTGACCGCACCGCGCACACCGAGGGCCCGGGGAGCGCTCCCCGGGCCCTTCGCCGGTCCCGGGTCCCCGACCTTGGTCCGGGCCCTTGGTCCCGGCACGCCACGGCCTTTGGTCCGTCCGATCCGGGACCAAGCTCGTTCCCGCGGCCGGGCCTTGTGCCGTCACGGATGACCGGACGGCCTATGGGCGGCCCCGCCACGGCTTCCTACGGTGAACGGTATGACCACCGAGCCCCGCCCCCGACCCCCGGCACACGACCGCGACCGCCGTACGACGGTCCTCGCCGCACTGCTCCTCGCCGCCTCCGCCGCGACCCTCGCCTATGTGCTGCTCGGCGGCGCCCACGACCCCGTCGAGCTGCCGTCCGACGAGCCCTCGAACGCGGCCCGGGGCTGACCGGCGCGGCCCGGCGCCGGTCCGGACGTGTCATGCCGCGGCCCGTGAGCACGCCGGGCACAGGGGCGGACCCGGACCCGGGACCCCGAGGGCGCCGAGGAGGAACGACATGCCGATCAGTGTGGTGATCGCGGACGACCAGGAAGTCGTCCGGATGGGCTTCCGGATGGTCCTGGAGAGCCAGGACGACATCCAGGTCCTCGCCGACGTCACCGACGGGGAGGCCGCCCTCGACGCCGTCGACCGGCTGCGCCCCGACGTGCTGCTGCTCGACATCCGGATGCCCCGGACCGACGGCCTGGAGGTCACCCGCCGGCTGACCGGGCGCACCGCCGGCCGCCCCGAGCGCGAGCACACCCCCCGCATCGTCATCGTCACCACCTTCGACCTCGACGAATATGTGCACGCCGCGCTGCACGGCGGCGCCTCGGGCTTCCTCCTCAAGGACGCCAGCCCCGCGCTGCTCGTGGAGGCCGTGCGGGCCGCGGCCGCCGGCCACTCGCTGCTCTCGCCCGCGGTCACCGCCCGGCTGCTGCACGACCTGGCCCCGGCGCACCGTACGGGCCGGGCGGCGCGCACCCCCTCCGAGCCGCTCACCGACCGCGAACGCGACGTCGTCCAGGCGCTGGCCGGCGGCCGGACCAACGCCGAGATCGCCGGCGCCCTGTACCTGTCGCTGTCCACGGTCAAGTCCCATCTGGCGAACGTGCAGACCAAGCTGGACGCCCGCAACCGGGTCGAGGTCGCCTTCTGGGCCTGGCAGAGCGGCCTGTCCTCCGGCAGCTCGTGACCGAGCACGGCGCGGGCACCGGCATACGGCGGGTCCCGGGCGGCGGGTCCGGGCGCGCCCGGCGGGACGCCCCCAGGAGCCGGCCGGCGCGGTGGGCGGACGCCCATCCGCGAGAAGCCGTCGCCGCCCGGGCCGCACTGGCGGTGGCGCTGCTGCTCCTCGTCGGGTTCGAGGCCCTGGCGACGGCCCGCCGGCCCACCGGCCCGCACCTGGTCGTGGTGGCCGCCGGCCTCGTGGTCTGCCTGTGCGCCGTGCCCGCCGCCCGGATTCCGCCGGCCGCCCGCGCCGGCACCGCCGCCGCGGTCTCCCTCAGCGCGTCGGCGGTGCTGATCGCCGGGCAGCACGCGCGGGAGGTGTGGGGCCTGGGCGAGGGCATCGCCCTGCTCGTCCTGCTCACCTCCGTGATCCGCCGCGCCCCCGGCCGCACCGCCGCCGTCCTCGGCCCGCTGCTGGGCCTGGCCTGCGTCCTCGCCCCGCTGCGGGACGTCCGGCCGGGCCTGTTCACCGTCGTCTCCGCCGTGCTCACCGTGGTCGTCGCCGCGTACTCCACGATCCTGCGCCGGCAGGACGCCCGGCGGCTGCGCGACCTCGCCGCCGTCCGGGCCGCCGAGCGCCTGGAACTGGCGCGGGAGCTGCACGACCTGGTCGCCCACCACGTCACCGGCATCGTCGTCCAGGCCCGCGCCGCCCGCTTCACCGCCCTCGACGGCCGGCAGGCCGGCCCCACCCTCGAACGGATCGAGGCCTCCGGCAGCGAGGCGCTGGGCGCGATGCGCCGGCTGGTGCGGGTGCTGCGCGAGGACGGGGCGCACCCCCAGCCGGTCGCCGGGCTCGCCGAGGTCTGCGCACTGACCGAGGCCTTCGCCCGCGCCGGCCCGCCGGTCGTCCTCTCCCTCGACAAGGGCCTGGCCGAGGCGCTGCCCGACGATGTGGCCGCGGCGGTCTACCGCATCGTGCGCGAGGCGCTGACCAACGTCCGCAAGCACGCGGCGGACGCCACGGCGGTGCGGATCGGCCTGCGGTCCGTCCCCTTCGGCGCGGAGCTGCGCATCGCCAACGACGGCGGCAGCCCGGCCCGCCTGTGCGAACAGGCCCGCGGCGGCGGCTTCGGCCTGGCCGGACTCACCGAGCGGGCCGAGGCGATGGGCGGCCGGCTCCTCGCGGGCCCCGCCGCCGAGGGCGGCTGGGAACTCACCGCCGTACTGCCCCTCGACGGCGGGGCGACGGCCTGACGGCACCACCGGTCGGTGGCGGCAGCGGCCCCGGGCCCGCCGGCCTCCCACGGCCCCGCATTCCCGCCGCCCCGGCCCGCCCACATCTGTCCAACACCTGCCCCTCCTTTGTCCATAGGCGCACCACCCGCACGCGCAGCACGCTGTCCGCCGACAGGCAGTGCAGGCACGAAGGAGGACAGCGCGCGTGAACGAACAGACAGGCGCCCCGCGCGGGCCCAGCCGCCGACAGGTCGTCGCCGCCACCGCGCTCGCCGGGGCCGCCGGCGCCCTCCCGCTCGGCGCGCACCCCGCACTCGCCGCACCCCGTGCCGGCGAGGCGGTGCTCCGGTCCGACGTGCTGGAGGTCCGCGTCGACACCGCCTTTCCCCGCATCGTCTCCTACACCGACCGCGGCACCGGCGCCGTCCTGCACGGCCAGGCCGCCCCCGTCACCGAGGTCCTCGTCGACGGCACCGCCCACACCCCCCACGTCACCCACCGCACCCGCGCCGACCGCGCCACCTACACCCTCGGCTTCGACGGCGGCACCACGCTCACCGTCGAGATCGCCGTCCGGGACGACCGCACGACCTGGCGGGTCACCGACATCACCGACACCCCGGCGCTGCGCGTCGGCACCCTGGAGATCCCCGGGCTCGCGCTGCTGAGCGTCCGCAGCGACCAGCCCGGTGCCGCCCTGCTGGCCGCCCGGATCGAACTCGACAAGGCCAAGAGCGGCGACACCCTGGTCCAGGTCACCGACACCACCCCCGTTGACGCCGCACCCACGGGATGCGCCTACGCCGTCGTCGCCACCGACGCCCTGGCCGCCGCCGTCGAGACCAACACCTGCTACGACAAGCCCGCCGGCGCCACCACCTGGGAGAACGGCCGCCTGTGGCGGCAGACCGCCACAGGCGACGGCTTCGTCGAGGCCCGGCTGTCCTGCGGCCAGTGGACCCACCGGGCGGCCGGACAGCCTGTGGACGCCACCGACCCGCTGCCGTACGCGACCGTCATCGTCACCCGCGACCGCAACGGCGACGGCAGGGCCGACTGGCAGGACGCCGCCATCGCCCTGCGCGACATCATGGTCATGCCGCTGGGCGCCGGGGAACAGCACCTGCGGGTCGTCCCGCACATCCCGTTCAACTTCGCCAGCCAGGCCACCAACCCGTTCCTCGCCACCCTCGACCACATCAAGCGGATCGCCCTGGCCACCGACGGGCTGCGGCAGTTCACCCTCCTCAAGGGCTACCAGTCCGAAGGCCACGACTCCGCCCACCCCGACTACGGCGGCAACTACAACACCCGGGCCGGCGGCCTCGCCGACCTCAACACCCTGCTCCGTGCCGGCAAGAAGTGGAACAGCGACTTCGCGGTGCACGTCAACGCCACCGAGTCCTACCCCGTCGCCCACGCCTTCTCCGAGCAGCTGGTCGACAAGGACGACGAGCAGTGGGACTGGCTCGACCAGTCCTACCGCATCGACGCCCGCCGCGACCTGGTCTCCGGCGACATCGCCCGGCGCTTCGCGCAACTGCGCAAGGAGACCGACCCCGCGCTCGACACCCTCTACCTCGACGTCTTCCGCGAGTCCGGCTGGAACTCCGACCGGCTCCAGCGCCACCTGCGCGACCAGGGCTGGCAGATCGCCACCGAATGGGGCCACGGCCTGGAACGCTCCGCCCTGTGGTCGCACTGGGCGAACGAGACCGACTACGGCCCCGACACCTCCCGCGGCATCAACTCCCAGCTGATCCGCTTCCTGCGCCACCACCACAAGGACGTCTTCGCCGACAAATGGCCCACCCTGCTCGGCAACCCCCGGATGGGCAACTTCGAGGGCTGGGTGGGCAAGACCGACTGGAACGCGTTCCACACGATCATCTGGACCGAGGCGCTGCCCGCCAAATACCTCCAGGCGTACCCGATCAGGACCTGGGGCCCGCACGAGATCACCTTCGAGGGCCCCACGGGCACCACCGTCAGCGACGCCGGCGGCACCCGCAAGATCACCACCGACGGCCGGCCGGTCTACGACGACGGCACCTACCTGCTCCCCTGGGAACCCCGCCGGGCCACCGACCCGCACCGGCTCTACCACTACAACCCACACGGCGGCACCACCACCTGGACCCTGCCCCGCGGCTGGACGGACACCGCGGCCGTCCACGCCTACCGCCTCACCGACCAGGGCCGCGCCGACGAGACCCGGATCCCCGTCCACGGCGGCAGGATCACCCTCACCGCCCGGCCCGGCGTGGCCTACGTCGTCCACCGCACCAAGGCCCCCGCCCCGAAGGACCCCCACTGGGGCGAGGGCACACCCCTGACCGACCCCGGCTTCCACTCCGGCAACCTGGCCGGCCGGCAGGTCACCGGCCCGGCCTCCGTCCGGCTCAGCGCCCGGGGCGACTACGAACTGGTCATCGGCGCGGGCGCCGCCGCCCGCGTCGCCCAGAAACTCGCCCGCCTCGCCCCCGGCAGCTACGCCGCCTCCGTCCAGGTCGAGGTCGGCGCCACGGCGGGCGAACGACGGCGGGCCGCCCTGGAGATCCGCACCGCCGACGGCGTCACCGCCGCCAACTGGACCGACACCTCCACCGCGGGCAACCACGTCGCCGCCGACCGCAAGTCCGGCACCCGCTTCCAGCGCCTCTTCACGCACTTCACCGTCCCCGCGGGCGGCGGCCCGGTCACCCTCGCCCTGACCGCCGCGGCGGGCCGGGCCCGGGTCCGGTTCGACAACCTCCGCGTCGTACCCGCCAGGGCCACCACCAAGAAGGGCGCCCTGGCCTACGAGGACTTCGAGCACGTGCCCCAGGGCTGGGGCGTCTTCGTCAAGGGCGACGCGGGCGGCAGCACCGACCCCCGCACCCATATCGCCCAGCGGCACGCCCCGTTCACCCGGCGCGGCTGGAACGGCAAGGCCGTCGACGACGTCATCGACGGCGGCCAGTCGCTCAAATCACGCGGCGAGAACACCGGACTCGTCTACCGGACCCTGCCGCACACCGTCCGCTTCGCCCCCGGCCGCCGCTACCGCGTCACCTTCCGCTACGAGAACGAGAAAGCCGGCCAGTACGCCTGGGTCACCGCCGTCGACACCCCCGCGCCCCGCGAACTGACCCGCACCCCCCTGCCCGTCGCCACCCACCCCGCCACCCACACCTACGAGTTCACCGCACCGGCCGACGGCGAGGCCTGGGTGGGGCTGCGCAAGGTGGCCGACGACGGGACCGCGGAGTTCGTCCTGGACACCTTCGAGGTCCGCGAGCTCTGAACCACGGGGCCCACGGGCCCTCAGCGCCCGCCCGCGCAGGGATACAGACCGGGCGCCCCCGCCTCGTCCCCCACCAGGGCCGGGGCGCCCTCCCACTCCCACAACAGCAGCTCATTGGCGCCCTCGCGCAGCACCGGACCCGGCACATACAGCGTCCGCTGCGGCCCGAGGGCCCAATAGCGCCCCAGGCAGAAACCGTTGATCCAGGCGAACCCATGGCTCCACCCCGGCAGCGCAAGATCCGCGTCACCGGGCCGCCCGGCCACCGTCACCGTCCCCCGGTACAGCCCCGGGGCCCCCGCCGCCTCCTCCACCGCCCGGAACGGCACCTTCGCCAGCGCCCCCGCCTCCTCCATCGCGTCCAGCCGCAGCCCCCGCGACCGGACACCGTGCAGGAACTGCCGCTCGTGCAGCAGCCCGCCCGTGATCCCCTTCGACTCGCCCAGCCGGGGGCCGTAGTTGACCCGCCCCAGCGACGCCACCCACACCTCCACCGACGCGGGCCCGGCCACCTCCCCGAGCACGGCGTCCTCGGTGTCCACCACCGGCCCGCGCACCCCGTCGACCCACACCACCGCCCGGTCCCGCAGCCCGCTCACCCGCAGCGGCCGCGGAGCACGCGGCCCCGGCACCTCGACCCGGTAGCGGACCACACCCCGGTCCACCCCCAGCTCCTCGAAGGTCGCCGGCACGCCCCCCTCGACCTCCGCACCGCCCAGTGCCTCCATCACCTCTCCGGCACCGGCCCACTCGCCGACCACCGCACGCACCGGCTCCGCCAGCACCCGCAACGGCTCCGGCACCCGCGGCAGCGGCCCGTCCGCCCACTCGGCGAGCACCTCCCGGAACCGCCAGAACTTCTCCGTGGGACGGCCGCGTTCATCGACCGGCGCCCCGTAGTCGTACGAGGTGACCGTCGACCGCAGCGCCCCGTCATGCAGCTCCCCGGCCCGGTTCGCCCCCGCCCACCCGCCGAAATTCGTCCCGCCGTGCGCCATGTAGAGGTTGACCGACGCACCGCACTCCAGGATCTCCCGCAGCGCCGCCGCGGCATCCTCCGGAGCACGCGGCACCTGGCTCCGCCCCCAGTGCGCGAACCAGCCGCACCAGAACTCCATACACATCAGCGGCCCCTGGGCCTGATGGCGCCGCAGCGCCGCCAGCGCCTCCCGGGCCCCGGAACCGAAATTGGCCGTGGCCGGCAGACCCGGCACCGAACCACCGCTGAGCATGTGGTCCTCGGGCCCGTCCGACGTGAACAGCGGCACCCGCACCCCCAGCGCCCGCAACCGCTCCACGAGATGCGCCAGATACGTGCCGTCGCTGCCGTACGAGCCGTACTCGTTCTCCGCCTGCACCATGATCACCGGGCCGCCGGCCCCGCACTGCCGCGCCACCACCTGCGGCACCAGCCGCGCGAACCAGGCATCCACGGCCCGCAGAAACACCGCGTCCCGGGTCCGCACCCGCCGCCCCAACGGCCCGGTCAGCCACTGCGGCAACCCGCCGTTCTCCCACTCCGCGCAGATGTACGGACCCGGCCGCACGATCGCCCACAGCCCCGCCGCCCGCACCGCGTCCAGGAACCGCCCCAACGCCTCCGGATCCCTGAACTCGCCCGGCCGCGGCTCGTGCAGGTTCCACGGCACATAGGTCTCCACGCAGTTCAGGCCCATCGCCCGGAGCATCGCCAGCCGGTGGTCCCACTGCGCCTCGTGCACCCGGAAGTAGTGCAGCGCCCCGGACAGCAGCCGCACCGGCCGCCCGTCCAGCACGAAGTCCCGCTCGCCCACCTCGAACTGCGTCACGCCACCCGCCCCTGTGTCGTCTCCCGCGCGCCACCGACCGGAAGCGCCCGCTCCCCGGCCACCCTTGCCCTCTGGCGGTGTGACGGTCCATGGACAAAGATCGATCGTGATTGGACGGTTCGACGAAGCGGTACGGAGAGGTACGGGCATGTACCACACCTGGATGCGCTACTTCACCCCGAGCCCGGTCCACCACCGGCTCGGCCTGGTGTGCCTGGGGGTCGGCCTCCAGCACGGCACCCTGCCCACGGTCGGGCCGCGCACCCTCGACCACCACGTCGCCATCGTCATCAGCGCCGGCCGCGGCTGGTTCACCACCCCCGACGGCCACCGCCGCACGGTGACCGCACCCGCCCTCCTGTGGATCATGCCGGGGGTGCCGCACCACTACGGCGCCGACCCGGACACCGGCTGGGACGAGAGCTTCGTCGACTTCACCGGGCCGGCCACCGCCACCTACACCGAACTCGGCTACATCGAACCCGACCGCCCCCTCGTCCCCCTCGCGGACACCGGCCCCGCCCGGACCGCCATCGGACGGATCGCCCGCGCGGCGCGGCGCGGCAACCCCCTGCTGGAAGTGGAGACCTCGGCCGCGGTCCACGAACTCCTCGTCGCCCTGCGCAGGGCACGCGCCGACACCGACGCCGACGGCGACCCGGTCCTCCAGGCGCTCGCCCGCGACGCGTTCCTGCCCCTCTCGGTCGCCGAACACGCCGCCCGGCACGGCATGACCGCCACCGAACTCCGCACCGCCGTACGACGCGGCGCCGGCTGCAGCCCCAAGGACTACCTGCTGGGCATCCGCCTGGGCCGCGCGAAGGAACTCCTGGTCGGAACCGAACTCCCGGTGGCAGCCGTGGCCCGCCGGGTCGGCTACGACGACCCCGCCTACTTCAGCCGCCTCTTCACCCGCCGCGTCGGCACCGCCCCCGTACGCTTCCGCGACCGCCAGATCCGCAACGTCCCCGGCGGCTGGTCCACCCAGATCCCCGACCCGGACGACCCGCCGTTGGTCAGCGGGTGGAACGGTTGACGGGGTGGCGCGTTGTGTGTGGCTGGGGCCGGGCACGGGGTCGCTTCGCTGTGTGCTCTTGGTGCGGGTTGCCGGTGGCTGGGGCCGTTTCGCCCAGGCGCCGTGGGTGGTGGGTCGGAGGGGACGCCCGGTACCCCGTCCTCGGCGCGGGCGCATCTGGTACGTGGGAGAGATCGGCCCGGCGTCCGCTCCGGTCCTGCGGGCGGGGCACCGGACATCCCCTCCGACCGCCGCACGTCGGCGGCCGTCCCGCCGTACCGAGCACCGTTACGGCACCGAACGCCCGCCCCTTGGCAGGAAGCTGGTCGGGGGCACCGGTTTCCGGCCGCCCAGCGCAGTCGTCATCCGGCCGGGCGCGCGGCGGGCGAGGCTTGGCCGGGGCCGACGCGTGGATCGGTGAGGGACGGTGGCACCGGGCCGCGGTCGGCAACGGGCGTAGGTCGGAGGGGATGTACCGGGACCCGCCCGCAGGACCGGAGCGGACGCCGGGCGATTCTGTGCCACGTACCAGGGCCGCCCGCGCCGTGGGGGCACCTCCCGGCCGAAGGCTGGGGGAGGGTGCCGGTGCGTCCCCTCCGGCCCCCGCGGCCACCACCGGACCCGCAACACCCGGCCCCCACCAACCAGCCACGGCACACACGGGCCACCCCGTACAAGCCCTCACGGGCCAACCGACGACACCGAGGCCCGGCACAACGGCGCCCCAAAGGGGCGCGGGGAACTGCGCGCCCAGCCACAACGCACCCGCACCCGCACCGCCCGCCCACCACCCCCAGATCAGGGATGCACCGCCCACCGGCGTTACGGCAGCATGACGTCATGCCCGCACTGCAGCGCGACGAGGCGCAGACCCGGTCCCAGCTCATCGACGTCCACCGTTACGACATCGCCCTCGACCTCACCCAAGGCGAGGACCGCTTCGGATCCCGTACGGTCATCCACTTCACCGCGCACGCAGAAGGCGACACCTTCGTCGAGGTCAAACCGGCCGAGCTGCACTCCGCCACCCTCGACGGCTACCCCCTCGACCCCGCGGCCCTCGACGGCAACCGCCTCCCGCTCACGGGCCTCACCCCCGGCGCCCACGAACTGCGCCTGGACGCCACCATGCGCTTCTCCCGCACCGGCGAAGGCATGCACCGCTTCACCGACCCGGCCGACGGCGAGACGTACGTCTACACCCAGCTGTTCATGGAGGACGTCCAGCGCGTCTTCGCCGCCTTCGACCAGCCGGACCTCAAGGCCGTCTTCGCCCTCACCGTCACCGCCCCCACCGACTGGACGGTCCTCGGCAACGGCATCGCCACCCAGCGCGACCCCGGCCACTGGACCCTCGCCCCCACCCCCCTGATCAGCACCTACCTCGTCGCCGTCGCCGCCGGCCCCTGGCACTCCGTACGCACCGAACACGCCGGCCTGCCCTTCGGCATCCACTGCCGCCGCTCCCTGGCCCCGCACCTCGACGCCGACGCCGACGAGATCCTCGACCTCACCCGCCGCTGCTTCGACCGCTACCACGAGATCTTCGACGAGCCCTACCCCTTCGACTCCTACGACCAGGCCTTCGTCCCCGAGTTCAACGCCAGCGCCATGGAGAACCCCGGCCTGGTCACCTTCCGGGACGAGTTCGTCTTCCGCTCCGCCGTCACCGACACCGAACGCCAGACCCGCGGCATGGTCATCTCCCACGAGATGGCCCACATGTGGTTCGGCGACCTCGTCACCCTCCGGTGGTGGGACGACATCTGGCTGAACGAGTCGTTCGCCGAATACATGGGCTACCAGGTCCTGGCCGAGGCGACCCGCTTCACGGACACCTGGACCGACTTCGCGATCGCGCGCAAGGGCTGGGGCTACGACGCCGACCAGCGCCCCTCCACCCACCCCGTCGCCCCGGCCCCCGAGGACGTCACCGACACCGCCTCCGCGCTCCTCAACTTCGACGGCATCTCCTACGCCAAGGGCGCCTCCGCCCTGCGCCAACTCGTCGCCTGGATGGGGGAGAAGGCGTTCCTCGCCGGCATCAACGACCACTTCGCCCGGCACCGCTTCGGCAACGCCACCCTCGCCGACTTCATCGACTCCCTCTCCCGCGCGACCGACCGCGACGTCCACGCCTGGGCCGAGCGCTGGCTGCGCACCACCGGGGTCGACACCCTGACCCCCGTCGTCACGGAGGGCCCGGACGGCCGCTGGAGCGTCTCCGTCGAACAGGCCGGAAGCGAACAGGCCGGAAGCGCACAGGCCGGAAGCGGGCAGACCGGCGTCGAACGAGCCGCAACCGCACAGGCCGCGGGCCCGCAGCCCGGCACCCGCCCGCACCGGCTCACCATCGGCCTCTACGACCACGACCGCACCGCCCCGGGCCGCCTGCTCCCGCGCGAGCCGCTGTCCTGGGACGTGCCCGACGGCGGCGGCCACTCCGGCACGGGCGGCCGCCCCGCCCTGCTGCTCCTCAACGACCAGGACCTCACCTACGCCAAGGTCCGCCTCGACCCCGTCTCCTGGGACACCGCGCTCGGCGCACTGTCCGGCCTGCCCGACCCGCTGACCCGCGCCGTGGTGTGGAACGCCGCCCGCGACATGGTCCGCGACGGCGAACTCGCCCCCACCGCCTACCTGGACGCCGCCCGCGCCCACCTCCCGTACGAGACCGATCTCGCCGTCGTCCAGGGCGTCCTCGCCTTCGCCCGCACCCAGATCGCCGACCGCTACCTCCCCGCCACCGGGCCCGCGACCGCGCAGGTACCGGGCGGCACCCCCAGCCCGCGCCACGCCGCGCTCACCACCCTCACCGCCCTCAGCCGCGACATACTCCGCCGCACCGAAGGCCCCGAGCACGGCTCCGAGGCGGGGCTGCGGCTCACCGCCGTCCGCGCCTTCATCGACAGCGCCACCACCCCCGAGGGCATCCAGGACTGGCTCGACGACGGCAGCGTCCCCGGCGGCCCCCGCCTCGACCCCGAACTGCGCTGGCGCATCCTCGGCCGGCTCGCCACCCTCGGCGCCTCGCCGCTCGACGAGCTCCGCGCCGCCATCGACGCCGAACTCGCCCGCGACCCCAGCGCCACCGGCCGCGAGGGCGCCGCCCGCTGCCGCGCCGCGCTCCCCGACCCGGCCGCCAAACAGGCCGCCTGGGACGCCCTGTTCACCACCGACGCCGAGGAAGCGCTCTCCAACTACCTGTTCACCGCCACCGCCGCCGGCTTCTGGGCCCCCGAGCAGCTCGACCTGCTCCGCCCCTACGTCACCCGCTACTTCACCGACGTCCCCGCCCTCGCCGCCGCCCGCGGCCCCGCCCTCGCCGACGCCGCCGGCCGCTACGCCTTCCCGGCCGCCTTCGTCGAGGAGCACACCCTCCGGCTCGGCGAAACCTGCCTCGCCGACGGCGACCCGACCCCCGCCCTGCGCCGCAAGCTCATCGACCAGCTCGACGACCTGCGCCGGGCCCTGACGGTCCGCGCCGCAGCCGGCGACGCCTGACGCCCGGGGGAGTGCGTCCCGCTCCCGACCGCTCCGCAGGGCGAGCCGGCCGGGAGCGGGACGGCACCCCTCCCTGCCCCTGCCCGGGGAGCAGGGGCAGGGGGCCGGGACGGCGTGGCCAGGGGCCTCAGCCGCTGAGTCCGGACGGTTCCCACACCGAGCAGTCGTGGGCGAACAGCACACGCCGGGGGTCGAACTCGGCGAGCCGGTCCAGCCACGGCCGGTAGGGCGGAAGCGGCTGCGCCAGGCCGTCGTGTGCGGCCTGCCGGGCGAGGTGGTCCGAGGCGAACGAGGACGCGAAGTCGTGGGCCTGGCCGGCGAGGACCACCGTCCCGTCGCCTCCCTGGACCACCATCGACTGGTGCCCGTCGGTATGCCCCGGGGTGGGAACGATCCAGACCCCCGGCCAGACCTCGGCTTCGCCGCCGAGCTCCTCGTAGACCGCCCCGGGGAAGTCGACGAGCGCGTCGATCGTGTAGTCGCCCGCGCGGGCGGTGGCCAACTCCACGCTCTGCACCAGGATCGGCCTGCCGCCCAGTGAGGGGTTCCCGCCGCAGTGGTCGAAGTGCAGATGGCAGTTCACGACCAGGGAGATCTCCGCGAGCGAGGCGCCGGCCGCCGCGAGCGCACCCTCCAACGGCCGCCGCCGCGGGCGGTAGTGCGCCTCGGCCCCGGGATCTCCGGACCCGATCCCGGTGTCGAAGAGGATCAGCCCTTCCTCGCGCCGCACCAGATAGGCGAGTACGGGCTCCACCCGCGGCCGGGGGCCACCCGTCTCGGACGCGGGCCGGACGAAGTACCCCAGGTCGAGCCGGTGCACCGTTGCGTTCTTCTCCATCGGGCCATTCTGACGACGTGTCGAGCCCCGCGCACGGTGCTCACGGCGGACGACGACACCCGAACATCTGCGGTGCACCCGTACCACTTACGGGTGGTATGACCGCACAACAAGTGGATACACGCTGTACAGGGAAAGTAACTTAGCGCTGCCTGAGGGCTGATCCCCACGGGACAGACGCCCCAACTCCCCTGACAGAAGAGCACATTGATGCCCGTGCCCCCTGCCGGCACCGCCCTCGCAGGCGGCACCAACGGCCCCCGCGCACTCCGCCCCCTCCTCGACACCGTCCTCGACGCCCTCACCACCGGCGCCGAGCACCGCGCCGGCCCCCTCCCGCACGGCGGACCCGCCACCGTCACCCGCGCCGTACACGACGCCTGCCACCCCCTCCTGCCCGACCACGGCACCGGCCCGCACACCGCCCTGCGCACCCTCGTCCACACCCTCGCCGCCGGCGCCGCCGACCCGGCCGACCCCCACTGCGCCGCCCACCTGCACTGCCCGCCACTGGCCCTCGCCACCGCCGCCGACCTCGCCGCCTGCGCCCTCAACCCCTCCATGGACTCCTGGGACCAGGCCCCCGCCGCCTCCGCCCTCGAAACCCTCACCAGCCGCGCCCTCGCCGCGCTGGTCTACCCCCGGGCCACCGACCCCGACGCCCTGATCACCACCGGCGGCACCGAATCCAACCAGCTCGCCCTGCTCCTCGCCCGGGAAGCCGCCGCCCCCGACGCCACCGCGACCGCCCCCCACGGGCCCGCCCGCCCCCTCCAGATCGTCTGCGGCGCCAACGCCCACCACAGCATCCACCGCTCCGCCTGGCTCCTCGGCCTCCCCGAACCCGTCACCCTCCCCACACCCGACGGCATCCTCGCCCCCGACACCGTCCACAGCGCGCTGGCCGGCCTCGCCGGACGCAGCGGACCCGTCCTCCTCACCGCCACCGCCGGCACCACCGACTCCGGCGCCCTCGACCCCCTCCCCGCCCTCGCCGACCTCGCCGACCACCACGGCGCCCGCTTCCACATCGACGCCGCCTACGGCGGAGCCCTCCTCTTCAGCGACACCCACCGCGCCGCCCTGGACGGCCTCGCCCGCGCCCACACCGTCACCCTCGACCTGCACAAACTCGGCTGGCAACCCGTCGCGGCCGGCCTCCTCGCCGTCCCCGGCCCCGCCACCCTGACCCCCCTCGCCCACCAGGCCGACTACCTCAACGCCGACGACGACACCGAAGCCGGCCTCCCCGACCTGCTCAGCCGCTCACTGCGCACCACCCGCCGCCCCGACATCCTCAAGATCGCCGTCACCCTCAAGGCTCTCGGCCGCCACGGCCTCGGCGAACTCGTCGACCGGACCCTGGCCGCCGCCCAGACCCTCGCCGACCTCATCGAGGCCCACCCCCGCTACGAACTCCACTCCCGCCCCCACCTCAGCACCGTCCTCTTCCGCCCCACCGGCACCGACGACGCCACCCTCGCCACGATCCGCCGCACCCTCCTCACCGACGGCCGGGCCGTCCTGGGGCGCGCCACCACCCCCACCGGCCTCTGGCTCAAAGCCACCCTCCTCAACCCCCACACCCAACCCGGAGACCTCACCACCCTCCTCAAACTCGTGGAAGGCCACACGCCTCGATGAACGCCCCGCGCCCCGAGAACCCCCTCACCACCGACACCACCGGCCCCGACGAACCCCTCGACCTCGCGGGCATCGGCATCGGCCCCTTCAACCTCTCCCTCGCTGCCCTCGCCCACCCCCTCACCACCCTGCGCACCGCCTTCTACGACCAGCGTCCCGCCTTCCACTGGCACCCCGGCCTCCTCATCGACGGCGCCACCCTCCAAGTCCCCTTCCTCGCCGACCTGGTCACCCTCGCCGACCCCGCCAGCCCCTGGACCTTCCTCAACTACCTCAAGACCCGCGAGCGTCTCTTCCCCTTCTACTTCGCCGAGCGCTTCCACCTCCACCGCGCCGAATACGACGCCTACTGCCGCTGGGTCAGCGAAAACCTGCCGGGCCTCCACTTCGGCCACCAGATCGACGCCGTCCGCTGGAACCCCGAACGCGAGCTCTTCGAAGTCGACTTCACCCAGCTCGACGCCGACGGCGAAGCCGAAGCCCTCGGCCGCACCTACGCCCGCAACCTCGTCCTCGGCATCGGCACCACCCCCCACATCCCCGTCCCCCTCCGCCCCCTCGCCGAGTCACCCGCCGTCCCCGTCATCCACTCCGCCGACTACCTCGCCCACCGCGACACCCTCCTCGCCGCCGACCACGTCACCGTCATCGGCGCCGGCCAGTCGGGCGCCGAGATCTTCCTCGACCAGCTCCGCGCCCGCCCCGCCGGCCGCGAAGGCCTCCACTGGCTCGCCCGCACCCCCGCCTTCGCCCCCATGGAGTACAGCAAGCTCGGCCTCGAACACTTCACCCCCGACTACACCCGCTACTTCCACGCCCTGCCCGAACGCGTCCGCGACGACCTCGTCCCCGGCCAATGGCAGCTCCACAAGGCCATCGACCACGCCACCCTCGGCGCCATCCACGACGAGCTCTACCGCCGCACCCTCGACGGCGGCTGGCCCGACGCCACCCTCACCCCCGGAGTCTTCGTCCGCACCGCGGGCCGCGTCGGCACCACCAAGGTCGAACTCCACCTCGACCACACCCAGCAGGGCACCCGCTCGCGCCTCACCACCGACGCCGTCATCCTCGCCACCGGCTACCGCGAACGCCGCATGGACACCCTCCTCGCCGCCATCGACCCCTACGTACGCCGCGACTCCGGCGCGCGCCCCCGTATCGACGCGGACCACCGCCTCGTCCTCGACCCCGCCGTCACCGGCTCGGTCTACGTCCAGAACGCCGAGACCCACACCCACGGCGTGGGCACCCCCGACCTCGGCCTCGCCGCCTGGCGCAGCGCCACCATCCTCAACTCCCTCACCGGCAACACCCCCTACCCCCTCCCCACCCGCACCGCCTTCACCAGCTTCGGCCTTCCCCAGCCGTCGACGGGCCCCATGGGCAAGGTCCCCCGCCAGGGCTCCACCCTCGTTCCCCGCCACTGAGCCGCACCGCCCCGTCCGGTGCCCCCCTCACCTCGACGTTCGCGGCGCTGCCGGCAGCGGCATACGGGGACGGGGGACCACTGCGGGCGGGGGAGGAGCGGGAACCGGGGGAGGAGGCGAGGGGCGGGGAGAGCCGCGGGCACGGCCCCCCGGACGGCGCCCCGCCCCGCCCCCGGCCGCCACCGGGCTCAGAACACCGGCACCCCGTCCCGCGTCAACTTCCAGTCCACCGAGGCGAACTGCGCGGGATCGATCTGCCCGGTCTCCTGCACCCACCCGATGATGAGATTCCGGATCTCGTCCGACGTCGACCACACCTGCTCGGCGGCCGCCACATGCGGGAAATTGCCGCCCCCGCTCGCCCGGTAATTGTTCACCGCCAGAACGAACCGCGCCGCATCATCCAACGGCTTCCCGTCGAACATCAGCTTCCCGATCCGCTGCCCCGCCGGCTTCGCGATATCGACCTCGTACGAGACCCCGCTCACCACGTCATAGTTGTAATCCGGCGTACCGTCCGCATTCGTCACCGCCGACGGATCCACCGGACCACCCGCCGCCGTCCGCACGTAATACCGCACCGAGAACTCCAGATACGCCCGCACCTGCGCACCCGTCAGCACCCGTGCCTCCAGCGTGTTGTCGAACGGATACAGCGCCGCCATCGACCGGATCGTCACATCCCCCTCCGGCACCCGCGCCGTCCGCGAAAAGCACGATGCCTGCGACAACACCGGCAACGACGCGTACGCCGTCCCCGCCAGCGCCTTGCGCACCACCTCCGCCTGCACGAAGGCGATGAAATCCAGGACCGGCGTGTCCTTCACCGGCGCCTCGGCCGCCGTCATCTCCGCCTTCGACCGGCCGATCATCCGGTTCACATACGCCACGACCTTCCGGTGCTCGGCCCGCAGCAGCCCCGTGATCCGCGCGTCCTCCGCCACCGCGTTCGAGTTCAGGACCCGCGAACCGACCGACGCCACCTCCCAGCGCCCCCGATGCCACTCCACCGCCACATCGAAGAGCGTCAGCCGCTGCCCCCACTTCAGCGGCTCCGAGAGCACCACCTCCCGGCCCGACTCCTTGTTCACCACCCGCCGCTCGGGAACCTCCACATGCGCATGCCCCACCAAGATCGCATCGATCCCCGGCACCTGCTCCGCCACCAATGCCGCCGCATTCTCCACATACGGCAACTGATCCCCGTACGAGGACGTACCGCTCATACCGGAATGCGCCGCCACGATCACCACGTCCGCGCCCATCGACCGCAGCTTCGGCACCCATTTCGCCGCCTGCTCCACCAGGCCGGGAAACGCCAGCTTCCCCTGTACATGGGCCTTGTCCCAGATCGCGATCCCCGGATTCGTCAAACCCAGCACCGCCACCGTCACCGCCCGGCCCCGCGGTGAACGCAACCGCTTCAGCACATACGGCCGGAAGGCCGGCCGCAGCGACTTCGCATCGACCGCATTCGCCCCCAGCAGCGGAAATTCGCAGCTCTCCTCGAACTTCCGCAGCACCGGAATGCCGTAATTGAACTCATGATTCCCCAGTGCCGCGGCGTCATAGCCGATCGCATTCATCGCCCGCGCCATCGGATGCACCGGCCCGCCCGGATCCGTGATCGGATCCACCTTGGCGTAGTAATACGCCAACTGCGTCCCCTGAATGGTGTCGCCCGCGTCGATCAGCAGAGTATTGCGCCGGCCCTTCTCCCGCCGCACCCGGGACACCAGCGTCGAGATCTTCGCCAGGCCGACGTCGTTGTGCGCCGGGTCGTCGAACTCCGCGTCCGTGGCGTAGTCCCAGTTGAAGACATTGCCGTGCAGGTCCGTCGTGCCCATGACCGTGAAGGCGTACCGCTCCCGCCGGTGCCCGCGGCCGGCGCCCCGCCCCTCCACCGCCTCCGCCGCCGGCGCGCCCGCCGCCCCCGCGAGGGCCATTCCGGCCCCCGTCACCACGGAACGCCCCAAGAACTTCCTACGGTCGAGCGACATGCCAACTCCCTTGGATGAACGCCAAAAACGCGGATGAGCGCCGTCACACAGCGGGACAACGCGCGTAGATTCTGGCGCAGCCACCCCCCGTGCAACACCCCTCACCCGAACCCCTCCGATGACCCGCCCCGGCCCGCCCCGGTATGCGACCCTTCACCACCCGCACCCCGCGGCCCGCCCCACCGGACACCCCTGAAACCCGGGAGCCCCCCATGACCGACCCCACCGACCAGAGCGCCCCCACCGCCCCCACGACCGGCACCACCCCGGCCGCCCTCCCGTACGGCACCCCGGACACCCCCCGCCTCGCCGTACGCGGCGAAGCCCGCCTCGACGTCGACCCCGAAATCGCCCGCATCGCCGTCACCGTCACCGCCCGCGGCACCGACCGCGCCGCCGCCCTCGCCGACCTCACCCGCCGCAACGAAGCCGCCCTCACCCTCATCAAGAGCCACGGCGACGCCGTCGAAAAACTCGAAACCGGCAGCTTCAGCCTCACCCCCCAGCTCACCGACAAAGGCCGCCACGAACGCATCCGCGCCTACCACGGACGCGTCACCCACACCGCCACCCTCAACGACTTCACCACCCTCGGCGAACTCACCACCCGCCTCGCCGACCTCGACCTCACCCGCGTCGACGGCCCGTGGTGGGACCTGCGCCCCGACTCGCCCGCCCACCGCGCCGCCCGCACCCAGGCCGTCCGCGAAGCCGTCCAGCGCGCCCGCGAATACGCCGAAGCCCTCGGCGCCCGCCTCGACGCCCTCCTCGAAATCGCCGACCTCGGCGCCGAGGGCGCCGCGCCCCCGGCCGGGCACGCCGTGCGCTCCTTCGCCGGCTACGGCGGCGCCGCCCAGGAATCCGCCCCCGCCCTCGATCTCGAACCCCAGCGCCAAACCGTCCACGCCCATGTCAACGCGCGCTTTACGATGACCCGTCCCGCACTCTGAGACCACGGCCGCCGGAGATGAATTTCCGCTCATCGGAGCGGCTCCGCGCCCATTCCAAGACTTGTCAACAGCCTTTCATGAAGCGCTCGTTGAGCAGTCACTTTCCCACCGTTCCCTACCGCCCGGTAAGTCATAGGGTCGAAACATGCGCCGAGCAAAGATCGTCTGCACACTGGGACCCGCCACCGACTCGTACGAGCAGATCAAAGCCCTCGTCGACGCCGGAATGGACATCGCCCGCTTCAATCTCAGCCACGGCACCTACGCCGAACACGAGGCCCGATTCGACCGGGTCCGCAAAGCATCCGAAGAAACCCGCCGCAGCGTCGGCATCCTCGCCGACCTACAAGGTCCGAAGATCCGACTCGGCCGATTCCGAGAAGGCCCTGTACTTCTCGAACGCGACGACGAGTTCACCATCACCGTGGAACCCGCCGTCGAAGGCGACCGGCAGATCTGCGGCACCACCTACAACGGCCTCGCCGCCGACGTCACCACCGGCGAGCGCATCCTCGTCGACGACGGGAAAGTCACCCTCGAAGTCACCGACGTCGACGGACCCCACGTCCGCACCCGGGTCATCGAAGGCGGCATGGTCTCCGACCACAAGGGACTCAACCTCCCCGGCGTCGCCGTCTCCGTCCCCGCCCTCTCCGACAAGGACCAGGACGACCTCCGCTGGGCCCTGCGCTACGGCGCCGACATCATCGCCCTCTCCTTCGTCCGCAGCGGCCGCGACATCGAGGACGTCCACCGCATCATGCGCGAGGAGGACCGCTTCCTCCCCGTCATCGCCAAGGTCGAAAAGCCCCAGGCCGTGGAGAACATCGACGACATCGTCGCCGCCTTCGACGGCATCATGGTCGCCCGCGGCGACCTGGGCGTCGAAATGCCCCTCGAAACCGTCCCGATCGTCCAGAAGCGCGCCATCAAACTCGCCAAGCGCAACGCCAAACCCGTCATCGTCGCCACCCAGATGCTCGACTCGATGATCGACAACTCCCGCCCCACCCGCGCCGAAGCCTCCGACGTCGCCAACGCCGTCATCGACGGCACCGACGCCGTCATGCTCTCCGGCGAGACCAGCGTCGGGAAGTACCCCACCGAGACCGTCAAGACGATGAGCCGCATCGTCGAGGCCGCCGAGGAAGACCTCCTCGCCAAGGGCCTCCCGCCGCTCACCGAGGCCAACAAGCCCCGCACCCAGGGCGGTGCCGTCGCCCGCGCCGCCGCCGACATGGGCGACTTCCTCGGCGCCAAGTTCCTCGTCGCCTTCACCCAGTCCGGCGACACCGTCCGCCGCCTCTCCCGCTACCGCTCGCCCATCCCGCTCCTGGCCTTCACCCCCGACCCGGCCACCCGCTCCCAGCTCAACGTCAGCTGGGGCGTGGAGACCTTCCTCGGCCCGACCGTCAACTCCACCGACGAGATGGTCGCCCAGGTCGACGAGCAGCTCCTCCGGCTCGGCCGCTGCCAGAAGGGCGACGTCGTCATCATCACCGCCGGCTCCCCGCCCGGCGTCCCCGGCTCCACCAACCTCGTCCGCGTCCACCACATCGGCGAGGACGACTCCCCGAAGTAGCCCCACCCGCACCACGCTCCCGCTGGGCCGAGGTACCTGACTGCCGTCCCTGTCAGTACTTCGGCCCGATGTGTGCGTCCATGAGGGCCACGGAGGCTTTGCGGGCGACGGAGATGTTCTCCGCCCTGCGGGTCTGTCGGCCGGGCCTCCACGCCACCCCGACCTTGTCGAGGGTGCCGGTATAGAGCCGCACGATGTCGACGGACAGATTGGTGAAGAAGTACCGCGGGTACTCGTAGCGCTTGCGCTCGCCACCGACCGTGCGCGTGGTCCAGTTGGTGATCCGGCAGCCGTCGGAGTGGATCAGCCCGCGCAGGAAATCCCAGGGGTGGTCGTCGACGATCCGTTGCTGCCAGGCGTCTAGCCGGATCCGCCGCTCATGTTTCTTTCCCGGTCCGTGCTGGGGGAAGAGGCACGGCCAGTGGTGGCTGTAGCTCGTCACCATCACGCAGCCCTGGCGCTGGACGAGGCACACGCTGTTCGTCGGCCGGACCGCCTTCATCGCCTCCCGGCACGCCACGATGAGCCCCGGCCAGGCGTCCGCGCAGGCGATCCGGAGCGCGTAGCCGCGGTGCCGCGGCTGTCTGCTGAGGCACCCGTCCCCGAGGTAGAGGCCGAGTAAGTAGGCGTAGGCGTGCGTGTCCGCAGGGGGGCGGGGGACGGGTTCGCACCGTGGGCACTGCGTGGCACGGGACACCGGCTCGATGCGGGTCTGCCAGGAGCGGATCGCGTACCGGGAGATCCCGGTCTGCTTGCTCACGGAATTCAGACTGCGGCCCTGGGCGACGAGGGCGAGGGCGCGTTCACGCGCCGTGTGGTCGTACATGTGTGCGAGCTTGGCGGCGCTTTCCCCGCCGTGGGGGTACTCGCGCAAGGATTCGCTCCATTGAGCGAATTCCCTCGGATAACGAGGTGACCTTGGAATCGAAGGAAAAAGTGCCCCGGGTCGGACTCGAACCGACACTGTATGGGTTTTGAATCCATTGCCTGCTGCCAATTGGGCTACCGGGGCCAGCGGAATCCAAGGTCAACGCCCACCTGCTGTGGGACCACCTTACAGGAGCTAGGTAGGCTCATGGGGCACCACCTGACCGGAACGAGGAGTCCCGTGAGCGCCGCCGAGCCCGAGCAGCCCGTCGCCGATGACGATCAGTCGCATGTCCCGCCGCTGACCACGCGCGTCGTGATCGCGGAGGACGAGGCCCTCATCCGTCTCGACCTCAAGGAGATGCTGGAGGAGGAGGGCTACACCGTCGTCGGTGAGGCCGGCGACGGTCAGACCGCCGTGGAGCTGGCCCGCGAGCACCGTCCGGATCTGGTGATCCTGGACGTGAAGATGCCCGTGCTGGACGGCATCTCGGCGGCCGAGAAGATCGCCGAGGAGAGCATCGCGCCGGTGCTGATGCTGACCGCGTTCTCGCAGCGTGAGCTGGTGGAGCGGGCGCGGGACGCGGGTGCGATGGCGTATCTGGTGAAGCCGTTCTCGAAGAGCGATGTGGTTCCCGCGATCGAGATGGCGGTGAGCCGGTTCACCGAGCTGAAGACGCTGGAGAAGGAGATCGAGGATCTCACCCAGCGGCTGGAGACCCGGAAGCTGGTGGACCGGGCGAAGAGCATTCTGCAGACGCAGTACGGGCTGACGGAGCCGGCGGCGTTCCGGTGGATCCAGAAGACGTCGATGGACCGGCGGCTGTCGATGCAGCAGGTCGCGGAGGCGGTCATCGAGGACGCCGAGGAGAAGAAGCAGAAGGAGCAGTAGCCGGGCCGGGGTCCGGCTCGTCCTGAGCGTGCGAGCGGCCCCGCACCGATCATCATCGGTGCGGGGCCGCTCGTTTTTTCGGTGCGGTGCGGTGCGGTGCGCTCGGTCCTCGGCCCTCGGCCCGGCGTCCTCAGTCCTCGCCGAGGTAGGCCTTGCGGACGGATTCGTCGTGGAGGAGGGATTCGCCGCTGCCGGAGAGGACGATGCGGCCGATTTCCATGACGTGTCCCTGGTCGGCGAGGGAGAGCGCGGCCTGGGCGTTCTGTTCGACGAGGAGGATGGTGGTGCCCTGGGAGCGGAGTTCGCGGATGGTTTCCATGATCTTCTGCATCATGATCGGGGAGAGGCCCATGGAGGGCTCGTCGAGCATGAGGAGTTTGGGGCGGGACATCAGGGCGCGGCCCATGGCGAGCATTTGCTGTTCGCCGCCGGAGAGGGTGCCGGAGGCTTGTTTGCTGCGTTCGCCGAGGATGGGGAAGAGCTCGTAGACCCGTTGGATGTCTTTCTCGATGCCGTCGGTGTCCTTGCGGAGGAACGCGCCGAGCTGGAGGTTTTCGGCGATGGTGAGGCGGGGGAAGAGGCGGCGGCCTTCGGGGGAGTGGGCGAGGCCGCGTTCGACGATCTTGTGGGCGGGCACGCCGTTGAGGGGTTCGCCGTCGAAGGTGATGGTGCCGCCGAGGGGCTTGAGGAGGCCGGAGAGGGTGCGCAGGGTGGTGGTCTTGCCGGCGCCGTTGGTGCCGATGAGGGTGACGGCCGCTCCGGCCTCGACGGAGAACGAGATGCCTTTGACGGCTTCGATCTTGCCGTAGGCGACGCGGAGGTCCTCGACTTCGAGCAGTGCGGTCATGGGGTGTCTCCGGTCTGTCCCTGGGCGGGCGGGTCCGTGGGGGCCGTCCCGTCTGCTGCGTCGGGTGCTGCTGTCGCGTCCGGGGTGGCGGGTGCGGCGTCGGGTGCGGCCGCTTCCGGTGGGGCGGCCGGGTCCGTGGCGGGGGCCTCCGGTGCGGCGACGTCCTCGACGGGGGTGCCCAGGTAGGCGGCGATGACGCGTTCGTCGGCCTGGACGACCTCGGCGGTGCCCTCGACGAGTTTCTGGCCCTGGACGAGGACGGCGACGCGGTCGCAGAGGTTGAAGATGAAGCGCATGTCGTGCTCGATGACGAGGACGGCGGTGCCCTGTGCGCGGATGGCGAGGACGAGGTCCTGGGTGGCGCGGGTCTCCTGGGGGTTCATGCCTGCGGTGGGCTCGTCCAGGAGCAGCAGTCCGGGTTCGCTGGCGAGGGCGCGGGCGATTTCGAGCTTGCGCTGTTCGCCGTAGGGGAGGTTGCGGGCGAGGTGGTCGCGCTTGTGGGCGAGGCCGGTGAACTCCAGGAGTTCCATGGCGCGTTGTTCGCTGGTGCGCTCGGCCTTCTTGAAACCGGGGCTGCGCAGGAGGGCGGACCAGAGGCCTTCTTTGGTGCGGGTGTGCCGTCCGACGAGGACGTTTTCGAGGACGGTCATGTTGGCGAAGAGGCGGATGTTCTGGAAGGTGCGGGCGACTCCGGCCTGGGTGACGAGGTGGGGTTTGCGGGAGAGGCGGGTGCCCCGGTAGCTGACGGTGCCTTCGGTGGGCACGTAGAGGCCGGTGAGGCAGTTGAAGAAGGTGGTTTTGCCGGCGCCGTTGGGACCGATGAGGCCGACGATTTCGCCGGTGCCGACGGTGAGGCTGACGTCGCGCACGGCGGTGAGTCCGCCGAAGCGCATGGTGACGCCGTCGGCTCGCAGGACGGTGTCGGTGGCGGGTGCGAGGCTGGGTGCTGTGGTCATGGTCGTCACGCCTTTGCCTGGGTGGCGCCGAGGGTGGCGTCTGCGTCGGGGAGGCGCTGGTCGGGCACGTCGAGTTGGCCGGTTTCGTGGAACTCCAGCTGCTTCCTGCGGTCGGGGATGAGGCCTTCGGGGCGGAAGCGCATGAGGAGGACGAGGGCGATGCCGAAGAGGAGGAGCTGGTAGTCCTGGAGGAAGTCGAGCTTGGCGGGGATGAGGAAGAGGAGGGCGGCGCCGACGAGGGGGCCGCTGAGGGTGCCCATGCCGCCGAGGATGACGGCGGCGAGGAGGAAGGCGGAGTTGGGCGGCTGGGGGCCGGCGAACTGGAACTGTTCGGGGGTGGCCGTGGTGACGACGTGGGCGTGGACGGTGCCGGCGAGTCCGGCGAGGGAGGCGCCGAGGGCGAACGCGAGGAGGCGGAGGCGGAAGCTGTTGATGCCCATGGCGATGGCGGCGGTTTCGTCCTCGCGGATGGCGATCCACGCGCGGCCGATGCGGGAGGCGGCGGCGCGCCGGAAGACGAGGACCACGAAGGCGGTCACGAGGATCATCAGCAGGTAGTAGTTGCCGTAGGTGGCGATGGGGATGCCGAGGATGTCGTGGGGTTCGCCGAAGTTGAACCCGAAGATCTCCAGGTTGGGGATGTTGGGGATGCCCATGGCGCCGTTGGTGACGTCGGGGCCGGTGGTGCCGTTGAGGTTGAGCATGGCGATGCGGAAGATCTCACCGAAGCCGAGGGTGACGATGGCGAGGTAGTCGCCGCGCAGGCGGAGGGTGGGGGCGCCGATGAGGACGCCGAAGACGAGGGAGGCGGCGGCGCCGGTGAGGAGGGCCGCCCAGAAGGGGAAGTGGAGCCCGAGGGCGGATTCGGGGGAGCCGGAGACGAGGGCCGCGGCGTAGGCGCCGACGCCGAGGAAGGCGACGTATCCGAGGTCGAGGAGGCCGGCGAGGCCGACGACGACGTTGAGGCCCAGGGCGACGGTGGCGAAGATCAGGATGTTGGCCCCGATGATCGTGTACTGGTCGGTGTCCTGGGTGAAGGGGAAGCAGGCGGCGGCGGCGAAGGCCGCGCCGAGGGCCACACCGCGGTGGGTGTGGGTGAGTGCGGTGAGGCGTGCGATGAGTCCGGCCCGGTGGAGGGCGGGGACGGCGAGCGCCATGAAGATCAGGTAGCCGACGAAGGGGGCGCCGTCGTCGGTGTCGATGCCGTAGGTGAAGGCGAGGAGCCCGGCGGCGAAGGCACCGGCGATGATCAGGATCTCGGCCCAGGAGGGGAGTTCGCGGGTGCGGCGCCGTACGGGAGAGGCGGCGAGGCTCGCGGTGAAGCGCTGCCAGGGCCGGGCGGGCGGCCGGTCGGCGGCCTGGTCGGGGGGCAGGGCGAGGGCACCGGCGAGGGTGATCAGGGAGGCGAGGGCGGCGAGCGCGCCGCCGGGTTCGAGGTTGATCAGCCCGCCGAGCTGGACGGCGATGGCGAGGAGGGTGAACCAGGTGGCGGCGAAGGTGGCGAGGGCCGCGAGGAGGGTGGGGGCGTTGCGTCCTGCGGGGGTGAGCCATTGCAGGCCGCGGACGCCGAGTGCCGCGGTGGCCAGGAGGAGGGTGAACAGGCCGCCGACGAGGGTGATGAGCTGCAGGCCGGCCGGGGACCCGTAGTAGGTGAGGTCGCCGGGGAAGTCGCTGCTCCAGGTCCAGGAGAGACCGGTGGTGGCGGCGGTGGCGAGGGCGCCCGCGGCGGTGGTGAGGCGTGCGGTGCGTTCGGGGAGCGGTATCAGCCCGCGGGCGGGGGTTGTGGTGGTGTGGGTGGTCATCGGTATCACGCCCGATCCGCGACGCGTTCGCCCAGGAGGCCTTGTGGTCTCAACAGGAGTACGAGGATGAGGAGGACGAAGGCCCAGACGTCCTTCCAGGCTCCGCCGCCGAATTGCTGCATTCCGGGGATCTCTTCGATGTAGGCGGTGGCGAGGGCTTCGGCGATGCCGAGGACGACGCCGCCGAGCATGGCGCCGTAGATGTTGCCGATGCCGCCGAGCACGGCCGCGGTGAAGGCCTTGAGGCCCATGATGAAGCCCATGCGGAACTGGACCTCGCCGGTGCGCAGCCCGTAGGCGACGGCGGCGACGCCGGCGAAGGCCGCGCCGATGGCGAAGGCGAGGACGATGATCCGGTCGGTGTTGATGCCCATGAGCTTGGCGGTGTCGGGGTCCTGCGCGGTGGCCTGCATGGCGCGTCCGCTGCGGGTCCTGGCGACGAAGAAGCCGAGGGCGATCATGCAGGCGGGGGCGGCGACGAGCACGAAGAGGTCGCCGCGCTGGACGGTGGCGCCCAGGATGTCGAAGGCGTGGCCCTTGAACTGGGGGAAGACGCGGGCCTGTTTGCCGTCGGGGTACCACTTCCAGACGGCCTGCTGGAGGGCGATGGACAGGCCGATGGCGGTGATGAGGGGGGCGAGGCGGGGGGCGCCCCGCAGTGGTCGGTAGGCGAATCGTTCGGCCGCGATGCCGACGAGGACGGATACGGCGATGCCGCCGAGGAGCATGGCCGGCAGGGCGAGGGCGAGTGAGGTGCCGGCGGGGAGGGCGAGGAAGACGCTGAGCGCCCCGAAGCCGCCGACCATGAATATCTCGCCGTGGGCGAAGTTGATGAGCTGGACGATTCCGTAGACCATCGTGTAGCCGATCGCGATGAGTCCGTACATCGCGCCGAGGATGAGTCCGTTGGCCAGCTGTTGCGGCAGTTCGCTCACCGCAGGGCCTCCGTTGCGTGGGAGTGAGGAGGGGCCGGGGTGTCCCGGTGTGCCACGGGCCGCGCCAGGGTCGTTGGTGCGTCCTGGCGCGGCCCGGTGGTGTGGTGTGGTGCGGTCGGTCAGCTCTTGTCGAACTTCTTGAATTCGGCGCTGAAGCGGGAGGCCCACTTCCCCTTGTCGACCTGGTAAGCGGTGATCATGGTGTTGGTGGTGTCGCCGTATTTGTCGAAGGCGATGGGGCCGGTGACACCGTCGAAGGTGACCTTGTTCATCGCGTCGACGACCTTCTTGCGGGCGTCGTCGGGGAGCTTGCCGTCGTTGTCCTGGACGACCTTCTTGACGGCCTGGATGAGGGCCCAGGTGGCGTCGTAGGTGGAGCCGCCGTAGGCCTCGTAGGCCTCCTTGAAGCCGGCGGCCTTGTAGTCGGCGATGAACTTCTTGGCGGAGGGGAGTTCCTCGACGGGCTTGCCGACGGAGGAGGCGTAGTCGCCCTGGGCCTTCTTGTTGAGCTTGATGTAGTCGGCGCTGTACATGCCGTCGCCGCCCATGAGGGGGACGGTGACGCCGCCGTCCTTGAGCTGCTGGCTGAGCGGGCCGGAGGCGGGGTACTCGCCGCCGTAGAAGACCAGGTCGGGTTTGGCGGACTTGACCTTGGAGACGACGGCCTTGAAGTCGCGGTCGTCGGGGCTGACGTGTTCGGTGCCGACGATCTTGCCGCCGAGCTTGCCGAACTGGTCCTTGAAGGAGGAGGCGAGACCGACGCCGTAGGTCTTCTGGTCGTCGATGACGTAGGCCTTCTTGGCCTTCATCTTCTCCCACGCGTACTGGCCGTCGAAGGCGCCCTGCACCTCGTCGGTGGTGGCGGTGCGGAAGTAGGTGGGGAAGGGGCGTACGCGCTTGTTCTGCTTCCAGTCCTTGCCCTGGGTCAGGTCGGGAGTGGTGTTCGCCGGGGAGATCAGCGTGAGGTCGTTCTGCTTGGAGACCTGCTGCATGGACTGCGCGACGCCGGAGTTGAGGGGGCCGACGACGCCGAGGACGTCCTTGTCGCCGGCGAGTTTGGTGGCGTTCTGCTGACCGGCGTTGGGCAGCGCCTTGTCGTCGAGGGCTTCGAGTTTGAAGCTGACGCCCTTGACCTCGCCGGCCTTGTTGGCGTTGTCGATGGCGAGCTGGGCGGAGTTGCGGATGCCCAGGCCCAGCGCGGAGAGCTCGCCGGTGGTGGGGGCGTCGAGGCCGATGACGACCGTGGACTTTCCTTCGCCGCTCTTGTTGTCGTCGCCGCGCGAGCCGCACGCGGAGAGCGTGAGGGCGCCGGTGGTGACTGCGGTGGTGAGGATGAGCAAGGAACGGTGACGCACGATCAGTCCTTTCCCTGGCGCGGCCACGACTGTCGCATGGCCGGATCGCACGCCGGGCCGTACGGGCCGTTCAGGCTCCGTGCGTGCAGCGCGCCCGGCGGCGCGGTGACTGGCCGTGACTCTAGAGCGGTGTTCGTCACATCGGCAGATGCGCTGAGCAGGATGTGACGCTCTTGTTATGACCTTCGATGAGCGTTATGCCGTTATGGTCCTTACACCGGAGGGCGAACACGGTGCGGAGGGTGAACTCGCACTTCCACGGGGGGATCGGGCGCGCGGGGGCCGTGCGGCGTCCGGATAGCGGATACGCTGCGCGCGGCGCCGCCGGGGCCGGTACGGGGGACGGGAGTTGGGGCCGGAGCCGCGGGGCGCGGTTGTCACGCAGTGTCACGGGAATGCGGACGGCCCCGCTCCCGGGATCCGGGTGCGGGGCCGTGGGCGGGAGGTCCGCCGATCGAAGTCAGCCGCGGTAGACGTCGGGCTCCGTGTCGCGCAGCATGCAGGTCAGGCGGGCGGTGCAGACCCGCTTGTCCTGCTCGTCGGTGATGACGATCTCGTAGGTGGCGGTGGACCGGCCGCGGTGTACGGGGGTGGCGACGCCGGTGACCAGCCCGGAGCGGGCGCCGCGGTGGTGGGTGCAGTTGAGGTCCACGCCCACCGCGATCTTGGTCGGGCCGCCGTGCAGCATGGAGCCGACGGAACCGAGGGTTTCGGCCAGGACGGCGGAGGCGCCGCCGTGCAGGAGCCCGTAGGGCTGGGTGTTGCCCTCGACCGGCATGGTGCCGACGACGCGCTCGGGGGCGGCTTCGGTGACCTGCACGCTCATCCGCTCGCCGAGGTGACCGGCGGAGAAGAAGGACGGCAGGTCGAGGCCGAGGCCGGCCCACTGGTCGAGGATCTCCTGCGGAAACGTGGTCGTGCTCTGCTCACCCATGCCCCTGGCTCCGTTCGCTCGCCCGTGATCGTCGTCGATCCCTGCCTGTTCCTATCAGGCCCCTGAGCAAGCGCTCAGCGCGGGGTGGTTGTTCCCGCCCGCCCGGCCCGGTGGCGGTCAGTCCTCGCGGGGGCTCTCCAGGCGGATCACCAGGGACTTGGCCGCGGGGGTGTTGCTGGTGTCGGCGGTGTGGTCCAGCGGGATGAGGACATTGGTCTCGGGGTAGTAGGCCGCCGCGCAGCCGCGTGCCGTCGGGTAGTGCACCACGCGGAAGCCGGGCGCGCGCCGCTCGCTGCCGTCCGTCCATTCGCTGACCAGGTCGGTGTACGCGCCGTCGGCCAGGCCCCGTTCGCGGGCGTCGTCGGGGTGGACGAGGACGACCCGGCGGCCGTTCTTGATGCCGCGGTAGCGGTCGTCGAGGCCGTAGATGGTGGTGTTGTACTGGTCGTGGGAGCGCAGGGTCTGCAGCAGCAGCCGGCCCTCGGGGACGGCGGGGTACTCGACGGGCGCGGCGGTGAAGTTGGCCTTCCCCGTGGCGGTGGGGAAGCTGCGGCTGTCCCGGGGGGCGTGCGGGAGGGCGAAGCCCCCGGGGCGGGTCACCCTGGCCTGGAAGTCCTCGAAGCCCGGGACGACCCGGGAGATGCGGTCGCGGATCGTCGCGTAGTCCTTCTCGAACTCCTCCCAGGGGGTGCGGCTGTCCGCGCCCAGGACGCGGCGGGCGAGGCGGGCGACGATGGCCGTCTCGGACAGCAGCTGGGGGCTCGCGGGCTCCAGGCGGCCGCGGGAGGTGTGCACCATGCCCATGGAGTCCTCGACGGTCACGAACTGCTCGCCGCCGGCCTGCCGATCGCGTTCGGTGCGGCCCAGCGTCGGCAGGATCAGCGCGCGGGCGCCGGTGACCGCGTGCGAGCGGTTGAGCTTGGTGGAGACATGGACGGTCAGCCGGGCGCGGCGCACGGCGGCCTCGGTGACGTCGGTGTCGGGGGTGGCGGAGACGAAGTTGCCGCCCATCGCGAAGAACACCTTGGCCTGCCCGTCGCGCAGGGCGCGGATGGCGCGGACCACGTCGAGGCCGTGCTCCCGGGGCGGGGCGAAGCCGAACTCCTTCTCCAGGGCGTCGAGGAAGGCGGGCGCGGGCCGCTCGAAGATGCCCATGGTGCGGTCGCCCTGGACGTTGCTGTGGCCGCGCACGGGGCACACGCCCGCCCCGGGGCGGCCGATGTTGCCGCGCAGCAGGAGGAAGTTGACCACTTCCCGGATGGTGGGGACGGAGTGCTTGTGCTGGGTCAGGCCCATCGCCCAGCACACGATGGTGCGGCGCGAGCCGAGGACCATGGCCAGCGCGCGTTCGATCTCCTCGCGGGTCAGGCCGGTCGCGCGCAGCGTCTCGTCCCAGTCGTCGTCGGCGCGGGCCCGCCCCGCGAACTCCTCGAAGCCGTGGGTGTGGGTGCGGATGAAGTCCTCGTCGAGGGCGCCGTCGGTGTCGAGGAGGAGGCGGTTGAGGGCGCGGAAGAGCGCCTGGTCGCCGCCGAGGCGGATCTGCAGGAAGAGGTCGGTGAGCGCGGTGCCGCCGCCGGCCAGGCCGCGCGGGGTCTGCGGGTTCTTGAAGCGTTCCAGGCCGGCTTCGGGCAGCGGGTTGATCGAGATGATCTTCGTCCCGCCGGCCTTGGCCTTCTCCAGGGCGGTGAGCATCCGCGGGTGGTTGGTGCCCGGGTTCTGCCCGGCGACGATGATCAGGTCGGCTTCGTAGAGGTCCTCCAGCAGGACGCTGCCCTTGCCGATGCCGAGGGTCTCCGTCAGTGCGGAGCCCGACGACTCGTGGCACATGTTGGAGCAGTCGGGGAGGTTGTTGGTGCCGAATTCGCGGGCGAAGAGCTGGTAGAGGAAGGCGGCCTCGTTGCTGGTGCGGCCGGAGGTGTAGAAGACGGCCTCGTCGGGGGAGTCGAGGGCGGTCAGCTCCTCGCCGATGAGGTCGAAGGCCCGCTCCCAGGTCACCGGCTCGTAGTGGTCGGCGCCCTCGGCCAGGTACATGGGGTGGGTGAGGCGGCCCTGCTGGCCGAGCCAGTAGCCGCTGCGGGTCGCGAGGTCGGCGACGGAGTGGGCGGCGAAGAAGTCCGGGGTGACGCGGCGCAGGGTGGCCTCTTCGGCGACGGCCTTGGCGCCGTTCTCGCAGAACTCGGCGGTGTGCGGCTTGTCGGGCTCGGGCCAGGCGCAGCCGGGGCAGTCGAATCCGTCGCGCTGGTTGACCCGCAGGAGGGTGAGGGCGGTACGGCGGACGCCCATCTGCTGCTGGGAGATGCGCAGGGCGTGGGTGATGGCCGGCAGCCCGACGGCGGAGTGCTGGGGTGCGCTGACCTCGGGTGCGTCCTGGACGGGATCCGATGCGGGCGGCTTGCCTGCCATGGCGCTCTCCTCGAGCCGTGATGCGGTGCTCGATCCGCCGGGCGCGGCGGATCGTTGCCGTACACATCCGATCCTGTCACGGACGTGTGGGGCGGTGTAGGGGCGAGCGCGCCGGGCGGTCGCGGGGTGCGTCCGACGGGGCTCCGGGGCAGGTCCGGGCCGGGTACGGGGCCGGTCCCGGCGGTGTCCGGCAGTGGTCCGGGGACCGGCCACGGCACGGAGCGGTGGTCTTCGCGGCGGGGATTGTCAGTGGGGCGTGGCAGGATCGGGGGCGTGGCAGCAAAGGCAGCGAAGAAGAGCGAAGCGACCGGCACCGAGGCGGCGGCGGGCGGCCGTCCCCGACTGCTCCTGATGGACGGGCATTCCATGGCATACCGGGCGTTCTTCGCCCTGCCCGTGGAGAATTTCACGACCGTCACGGGGCAACCGACCAATGCGATCTACGGCTTCGCGTCGATGCTCGCGAACACCCTGCGCGACGAGGCGCCCACGCATTTCGCGGTGGCCTTCGACGTCTCGCGCAAGACCTGGCGGTCCGAGGAGTTCGCCGACTACAAGGCGAACCGTTCCAAGACGCCCGACGAGTTCAAGGGCCAGGTCGAGCTGATCGGCGAGCTGCTCGACGCGATGCACGTCAAGCGGTTCGCGGTCGAGGGCTTCGAGGCCGACGACGTCATCGCCACGCTCACCGAGCAGGCCACCGCCCAGGGCTTCGAGGTCTCGATCGTCACGGGCGACCGCGACTCCTTCCAGCTGGTCTCCGACGACGTCACGGTCCTCTACCCCACCAAGGGCGTCTCGGAGCTGACCCGCTTCACCCCGGAGAAGGTCTACGAGAAGTACGGCCTGACCCCCGCCCAGTACCCGGACTTCGCCGCGCTGCGCGGCGACCCGTCGGACAACCTCCCCGGCATCCCCGGCGTCGGCGAGAAGACCGCCACGAAGTGGATCAACCAGTTCGGTTCGTTCGCCGAGCTGGTGGAGCGGGCCGAGGAGGTCAAGGGCAAGGCGGGCGCCAACCTCCGCGAGCACCTCGACGCCGTGAAGCTCAACCGCCGGCTGACGGAGATGGTGCGCGACGTCGCGCTGCCGTGCGGCCCGGCGGAGCTGACCCGCGAGGCGTACGACCGCGAGGCGCTCACGGTGTTCCTCAACTCCCTGGAGATCCGCAACCAGGGCCTGCGCGACCGGCTGCACGCCGTCGACCCCGGAGCGGCCGAGGCCGCCGAGGAGGCGGCCCCCGCGCCGGGCGTCGAAGTGGACGGCACGGTCATCGGCGCCGGCGAACTCGCTCCGTGGCTGGCCGAACACGCCACCGGCCCGCTGGGCGTGGCCACGGTCGACGTCTGGACGCTCGGCAGCGGCAGCGTCGCCGAAGTGGCGCTCGCCGCCCCCGGCGGCCCGGCCGCCTGGTTCGACCCGTCGCAGCTCGACGAGGCCGACGAGCGGGCCTTCGCCGCCTGGAGCGCGGACGCCGACCGCCCCAAGGTGATGCACAACGCCAAGGGCCTGATGCGGGTCTTCGGCGAGCACGGCTGGACCATCGACGGCGTCTCCATGGACACCGCCCTGGCCGCCTACCTGGTCAAGCCCGGCCGTCGTTCCTTCGCGCTGGACGCGCTGTCCCTCGAATACCTGGGGCGCGATCTCGCCCCGGCCGCGGCCGGCGACGGCCAGCTGGCGTTCGGCGCGGACGAGCAGGCCGAGGCGGACGCCCTGATGGGGCAGGCCCGTACCGTCCTCGACCTGGGCACGGCGTTCGAGACGAAGCTGGCGGAGGTCGGCGCGGCCGAGCTGCTGCGCGATGTCGAGCTGCCGACCAGCGAGCTGCTGGCCCGGTTGGAGCGGGCCGGTATCGCCGCCGACCGGGGCTGGCTGGAGCGGATGGAGCAGCAGTTCGCGGGCGCGGTGCAGCAGGCCGTCAAGGAGGCGCATGACGCCGCCGGCCACGAGTTCAACCTCGGCTCGCCCAAGCAGCTCCAGGAGGTCCTCTTCGGGGAGCTGGGCCTGCCCAGGACCAAGAAGACCAAGACGGGCTACACGACCGACGCCGATGCCCTGGCCTGGCTGGCGGCGCAGACCGACAACGAACTCCCGGTGATCATGCTCAGGCACCGTGAGCAGGCCAAGCTGCGGACGACCGTCGAGGGCCTGATCAAGACCATCGCCGCCGACGGCCGGATCCACACCACCTTCAACCAGACCGTCGCCGCCACCGGCCGGCTGTCCTCCACGGACCCCAACCTCCAGAACATCCCGGTGCGTACGGACGAGGGCCGGGCGATCCGCCGCGGCTTCGTCGTCGGCGAGGGCTTCGAGTCGCTGCTGACCGCCGACTACAGCCAGATCGAACTGCGGGTGATGGCGCACCTCTCCGAGGACGAGGGCCTGATCGAGGCGTTCACCTCCGGCGAGGACCTGCACACCACCGTCGCCTCGCACGTCTTCTCGGTCGACACGACCCAGGTCGACCCGGAGATGCGCCGCAAGATCAAGGCGATGTCCTACGGCCTGGCCTACGGCCTGTCGGCGTTCGGCCTCTCCCAGCAGCTGGGCATCCAGCCCGACGAGGCCCGCAAGCTGATGGACAACTTCTTCGAGCGGTTCGGCGGGGTGCGCGACTACCTCCAGCGCGTCGTCGAGGAGGCCCGCGCCACCGGCTACACCGAGACCATGCTCGGCCGCCGCCGCTACCTCCCCGACCTCAACAGCGACAACCGCCAGCGCCGCGAAATGGCCGAGCGGATGGCGCTCAACGCCCCGATCCAGGGCACCGCCGCCGACATCGTCAAGATCGCGATGCTGCGGGTGGACGCCGCGCTGCGGGCCGCGGAGCTGCGGTCGCGGATGCTGCTCCAGGTCCATGACGAAATCGTCGTCGAGGTCGCCCCCGGCGAACGCAAGAAGGTCGAGGAACTGCTCCGCCGGGAGATGGCCGCGGCGGTCCAGCTGCGCGCCCCGCTGGACGTCTCGGTCGGCTCCGGCAAGGACTGGGAGTCGGCGGCGCACTGAGCCGGCAAGCGGGCCGGGTGCGGCGCGGGCGCCCCGCCGCCGCATCCGGCCACGCAGCCCGGACGCAACCCGGCCCGCACCGTGCCGGGTCGCGCCCGGTTCCGGTCTGCTCGACGGTGGCCCCCAAGCGGTCGTCGCCCGACGCGTCATGGATCCTGTCCACCTCAAGGGCCTCTGCTTTGATCACTCCGTGATACGTCGTGTGGCCCGAGCCCTGGGCACCTATGTCTCCCGCAGCCCGGTCACGGCCGGCTATGCCGGACTGCTGTTGTCGACCCATCTGTGGTGCACCGCGGTGCTGTCCACCGCGGAGGCACGGCGTGTGGTGCTCGGCGTCAGTACGAATCTGGACAACCTGCAGGACCGTCCGGTCCGTGTACTGGCGGGCAGCCTGCTGTTCTTCGACGGCACGCTGACCGAGATCACCTCAGAGGCCTTCGCCGGCACGCTGATCACGCTCGGTCTCGGCGTCATGGTGTGCCTGGCGTGGCTGGAGCGACGGTACGGAGCGGGGCGTGCCTACGCTCTCTTCGTCCTGGGGCATCTCGCCGCCACGCTGCTGACCGTGCCGTTGATCCACGTGGCCCTCGCCCACGGCTGGTACCCGGACAACGTCCGGCACGCCGCCGACTTCGGCATCAGCTACGGGGCCGAGACGGTGCTTGCGACGGGCGCGCTCCTGCTGCGCCGGGCGCGGTGGCCCGCGGCGGCCGGCGTCGTCGCCTGGCCGGTGCTCGGCGGCGACTGGAGCGGGGAGCTGCCCGACTTCACCACCGTCGGACATCTGCTGGCGGCCGCCATCGGCTTCGTCTGCGGAGCCTGCCTGCTGCGGGCCGCCCGGCGCGCCGCCCCGGCCCCGGTGCCGCAACCGGGCCCGGCACTGGTCGAGTAGCCCTGCGCGTGCCCCGCGCGTGGGTACCCCACAGGCGCCAAGGGGGCCGTCACTCGGCGCCGGGCGACGTGTTCCGTGACGCGGCCGCAGCGCCCGACGGCGACACCGCCAGGGGCGCCGGCGGCAGGCCCATGGCGTCGGCTGCCCGGGTGCGGCGGTGCAGCAGTCGTACGGCCACCGCGTAGAGCGGCAGCCCGAGGGCGAGGCCGGCCCCGGCGCCGAAGAGCACGGTCGGGAGGTAGTCGAGCCAGGCCGCCGTGGGACCGTAGACGGCGCGCGCCCGCAGGACACGGTGCACGGCACCGGCCGCCACGCACAGCACGAGCGGGGCGGTCAGCAGCAGCCGCGCCCGTACGGTCAGCACCGGTACCGCGACCGGCACGGCCGCCCCGGCAGCCATGGGACCGCCGGTGCCGCCGCGCCCCCGTAGGGCCTGCCACGCAAACGCGCCCATCGCCGCCAGAGCGAGCGCCGAGGTGCCGTACTGCACATAGGTGCAGACCGGCAGGCCGCCCACCACCCGGCCGAGGCCGGGAACCAGCCGGGTGCCCCAGCGGCCCGGGTGGGTGAACGCGTCCCAGACCACATGGGTCGCCGCCCCGAGGACCGCCGAGACCAGGAACCAGCCCACCAGCAAGGCGAGTTCGCGAAGTCCCCGGGCCCGCCGTGGCCGGCCGCGGACGACGGTGTGGACCGGGCCTTGCCACGCCCGGGGCAGCAGCGCGGTCAACGGCTCGCGCACCAGCAGCCATCCGCCCACGAGCGCCACGGTGACCAGCACATCCACCGTCAGCACACCGGTCAGCGAGTGGGTGACCTCGCCGAAGGCCATACCGCCCGGAACCAGGCTGTCCGCGTAGTACGTCATATCGGGTGCGAACGACCCCGCCACGAGCGCCGAGGCGAGCAACGGACCACGTGCCGCGCCGGTCCGCCGGATGGCCGGGAGCACGGCCGCGGCATGACTGAGCGTAAAGGGCATGGCACCTCTCCTGGATCGATTCAGATCATTATGTGTCCGATGTTGGTGGTAGATGCCTGGCCCGAGTTGTCGTAGTGTCACCTGAGTTGGAGCGCTGGGGAGCGCAACACCGCGTCAGGAGCGCGGTGGGGCAACGCGGAGGGGACCACGTATGGCAGCCACATTCCGACGGCGGCTCCACAGGGGAGCGGCCTCGACGGCCGTGGCCCTGGCGCTCGCCGCGCTGACGGCCTCTCAGGCACCGGCCCTCACCGAGACCGCGGCCGACCGGAAGCAGCAACCCGCCCCGCCCGCCGACACCCCCATCGACGGCGGTTCGGCGTACTTCACCGACCGGCCGCCCCTCAACAGGCCCGCGCCGCACCACAAGAAGCACGATCGCGGCCAGAGCGCCGCCGTCGCCACCGGGCCCGCCGAGGCCGGCCTGCCCGCCAGCGTCCTGGCCGCGTACAAGAAGGCCGCATCGGTGGTCCACGCCACCGACCCGGGCTGCCGGCTGCCCTGGCAACTGCTCGCCGGCATCGGCAAGGTCGAGTCCGGGCAGGCGCGCGGCGGCGCCGTCGACGCCGAGGGCACCACCCTCCAGCCGATCATCGGCCCGCAGCTCAACGGCCACGGCTTCGCCCTGATCACGGACACCGACGGGGGCCGCTACGACGGCGACCTCACCCACGACCGTGCCGTGGGCCCGATGCAGTTCATCCCCTCCACCTGGTCCAACGGCGGCCCCGACGGCGCCGGTTGGGGCGCCGACGGCAACGGCGACGGCAAGAAGGACCCGCACAACGTCTTCGACGCCGCGCTCGCCGCGGGCCACTACCTCTGCGCCGGCGGCCGCGACCTGTCCGCCCAGGACGACCTGGACCGGGCGATACTCGGCTACAACGACTCCGAGGACTACCTGCGCACGGTGCTGTCCTGGTACGCGTTCTACCGCAAGGGCACCCACGAGGTGCCGGACGGCCGGGGCGTCCTGCCGGTGCACCGCGGGGGCGCGGGCCGGACCGGCGGCAACCACGGCGGCGGTACGCACCACAAGCACGGCTCCGGCGCTCCGGACCGCCACCCGGGCACGACCGGGAAGCCGAACCACCCCGGCAGGCCCGGCGGTTCCCACGGCACCGGCTCCACCCCGGGCGGCACGAAGACGCCCGCCCCGAAGCCCACCCCGACGCCGCCCGCCCCGAAGCCGCCGACCGAGCCCGCCCGGCTCACCGTCCTCGAACGGGTCGGCGACCAGGACCTGAGCGCCACCGCCGGCGGCGAGTTCGCCACGTCGCCGCAGGTGCGCGCCAAGGACGCCGCGGGCAAGGCCGTCGCCGGCGCCCCCGTCCGCTTCACCCTGCCCGCGTCCACCGGCGCCCGCTTCCCCGGTGGCGCCACCACCGTCACCGTCCCCACGGACAAGGACGGCCTCGCCACCGCCCCCACCCTGCGTGCGGGCGACAAGGCCGGCGCCTTCACCGTCCGGGCCACCGCCGTGGGCCGCACCGCCCCCGCCGTCGCCTTCGGCGCCACCGTCAAGGCCAAGCCGGCCCCGAAGGCCGACAAGATCGCCCGTACCTCGGACAAGGAGCTGACGGCGACCGCCGGACAGCCCTTCGCCGAGGACGCGGTCGAGGTCGAGGCCACCTACCAGGGCAAGGCCGCGGCGGGCGTGGCGATCACCGCGACCATGATCACCGCAGGACCGAGGCCCGAGGAGAACGACAAGGGCCCCTACTTCAAGGACCCCGAGGCCACCGGCGACGACAAGGACGACCCGGTGCGCACCCTCACCGGGCTCACCACGGACGCCAACGGCCTCCTGAAGCTCCCGAAGATCTACACCGACAAGCACGCCGGCACGTTCCTGCTGCGGCTGACCACCGCCGACGGCGCCGTCCTCACCGTCAAACTGAAGGTCGCCCCGGCCGGGTCCTGACCGCACCGCGGTCCGTCACCCCGGCCGGGCCCTGCCCACCCCCGCTCCACCGCCGGTCCCGTACCGCGCCACCCGGTCCGCCGCCACGGCCGGCCGGTCAGCCGGGCCGGCCACCGCGCCGGCCCGTCACCGCCGTTCCGCCCTCCGTCCGGGGCGGGACGGCGGTGCCACGTGTTCTCATCTCGGCCGCCCGTTGCTACGGTGCCCCCGCCCTGACGCTGCATCAGCTCTCGGGAGGCCGATCATGCGCGCCCTGACAGCAGCCGCGGCCGGACTGGCCGCCGCGCTCGCCCTCGTCCTCACCCTCACGGCGACCGGCGCACCCGGCGGCACGACCTCCCCCAAGCCGCTGCTCACCACCGTCCCCAAGCACCCCTGACGGAGGGACGCCACCGCCATGCGCCGCACCGAGCCCCCGGGGGAGTCCGCCCCCGCACCCCCGGCCGACTCCCGCACCGCCCGCCCCGGCCGGCGCCGAGAAGCACGAGGCATGCGCCGCACGGCGAGCCTGGTACTGCTCGCCCTCGCCGTCTTCTTCACCGCCCTGTCACCACTGATGCGGTGGTACGCCTTCCCCCGGCTCGCCAAGATCCCGCCCGGCCAGTACCAGGACATGGTCCTGGAGGCCGAGCCCGCCACCCTCCTCGACTACGGGACGATGAAGGCCGAGCGCGTCCCCAAGGTCACCATCGTGCAGACCCTCAAGGGCGATGTCGCCGCCTCCGAGCGCATCGAGCAGTCCGCGGGCCGCGACGTCGTCGTCTGGGACGCGCTGTCCTACGTCGTCGGCCCCGACGGCAAGATGGTCTCCGAGATCCCCGAGCGCTACCTCTTCGACGCACACTCCCAGGAACCCGTGCACGCCACCGGCGAGATGGTCGACGGCGACCCGGTCCGCCGCGAGGGCATCGAGTTCAAGTGGCCGTTCCTCACCGAGAAGCGCGACTACGCCTACTTCGACGCCCAGACCCGCACCTCGGCGCCCATCCACTACAAGGGGACCCGCACCTTCCACGGCCTGGAGGTCTACTACTTCGAGCAGACCGTCCCCTGGACCAGGGTCGCCCTCCCCAAGAAGATGCCGGTCAAGGGCATCACCCCCCGGTCCGTCGAGAAGATGGGCACCACCCGCTGGTACACCACCAAGCGGATGTTCTGGGTGGAGCCCGTCACCGGCGCACCGGTCAACGGCGAGGAGATCCACCAGGAGGAGCTGCGCGGCGGCGATCTGCTGCCCGGCGGCGGCAAGGTCACCGCGTTCGCCGGCCATGTGAAGATGCGCGCCGACTACATCGACTCCACCGTGGCCCTGGTGACCTCGCAACGCACCCTCGTCCTGCTGCTCACCAGCTACCTCCCCTGGGGATTCCTGGCCCTCGGCGCCGTGCTGCTCGCCCTGAGCCTGCACCTCGAAGCCCGCGGCCGCCGCCCCCGCACCCCGGCCGCCCCGCCACCCGTCCCCGCGCCGCCGTCGAGCGGCGACGGCGTTGTCGGTGCCGGCCCGTAACGTGGACACATGACATCGGCGAGCCGCCTCCGCGCCCCTCCGGCCCCGCGCTCAGCCCCGCTTGAGCCGCGCCGAGGTGTGCCGGGTCGGCTCGGCCGCCGAAGGGTCCTCCGGCCACGGATGCTTGGGGTAGCGCCCGCGCAACTCCGCGCGCACGGACCGGTATCCGTCCCGCCAGAACGACGCGAGATCCGCCGTGACGGCAGCCGGACGCCCCGCGGGGGACAGCAGATGCACCAGCACGGGCACCCGCCCGCCGGCCACCCGCGGCGACTCCTGCAGGCCGAACAACTCCTGGAGCTTCACGGCCAGTACGGGCTGCTCGCCGTCGTAGTCCACCCGCACCCGCGAACCGCTCGGCACCTCGATGCGCTCCGGCGCCAGCTCATCGAAGCGCGCCGCGTCACCGGTCGCCCACGGCAGCAGCCGGGACAGCGCCTGCCCCGCATCGACCCGCGCCAGATCGGCCCGCCGCCGCGCCCGGCCGAGCTCCACCCCCAGCCACTCCTCGACCCGCTCCAGCAGCGCCGCGTCCGACACATCGGGCCACGGCGCGCCCAACTCCCGGTGCAGGAACCCCATCCGCTGCCGCAGCGAGATCGCCGTCGGCGCCCACCGCAGCAGACCGAACCCCTCCTTCCGCAGCCCCGACACCACCGCGTCCCGCACCAGCCCGGGGTCCGGCGCGGACAGCGGCCGCGACGCCAGCTCGATCGCCCCCAGCCGCGTCACGCTCCTGGCCACGACGTCCCCGTCCGACCAGCGCACCTCCTCGCCCGAGGCGTACAACGCCCGCGCCGCGGCACACGCCGTCTCCTCGTCGATCACCGCCGCGAGCCGCACCCGCGCGGACACCGCCGCCACCGGCCGGTCCGCCACCGCGACCGCCAGCCACCCCGCATCCCGCAGCCCCGACCCGGCGCCCCCGCCCGGAGCCCCCGGGCCGCGCCCCCATCCGGCCCGCCCCGCGGAGCCCGCACCCGCCCCCGCCAGCTCGGCCCCCGTCCCCGACGCCATCAGATAACTCCCGGCCCCCCGGGCACGCGCCACCCGCTCGGGGAACGCCAACGCGGCGATGAGCCCGGCGACGGCATCGTCGCTGCCCGCCGTCGCGGGGCCGCCGGCGGCGCCGTCATGACTGCTGCCGGTGCCTTCGCGGCCACTGCCGGCCCGTTCGCGATCCCTGCGGGTCACCACATCCGTCGGGGCGGCGGACGTACCCGCCCGGCCCTGTGCCTCCGCCCGGCGGTCCGTGCCTCCGCCGGTGTCCCGGTCCTGCCGGGCGCCGGGGCGTCCGCGCGGGCCGGTCCGGTCCCGGCCGGTCCCGTCGTGGTTGCCGCCGCTCCTGCTCGTGCCGCCCCGGCCGTTCCCGCCCGCGCCGGAGCCATCGGCGCCGGCACCCGAGCGGGAGCGGACGCCCGCGTCCGGCCCGGCTGCCTGGGCGTGCGAGCCTGCCTCGGCCCTCGTGCGGGTATCCGAGCCTGCCGGGGCCGCCTGAGCGTCCGAGCCTGCCAGGGCCCCCGCGTCGGCGTCCGAGTCCGTCCCGCCCCTCGCGCCCGCCTCCGTCCGCGCTCCCGCCGCCCCGGCCCGCCGCTCACCCGCCGCCGACGCCAAGCGCCGCGCCTCCTGCCGCCACCTCGCCGCGTACGCGTCGCCGCCCCGCCGCGCGGTGCGCCACGCACCCGCCAGATCGTCCCCGTACGCCCGCGGCGGCTCCTCGCTCAACAGGGCCACCACCTCGGCGGCGCGCCGCACACCCACCTCCGGCGCGCCGTCCAGCAGGGCCCGCGCCAGCCGGGGGTGCAGCCCCAGCCTCGCCATGCGGACGCCCCGCTCCGTCGCCCGGCCGGCCTCGTCCACCGCACCGATCGCCGTCAGCACCTCCCGCGCCGCCGCCAGCGCACCGGCCGGCGGCGCATCGAGCAGGGCCAGCCCGGAGGCCGCCGGATCGCCCCAGCAGGCCGACTGCAGGGCGAACGCCGTCAGATCGGCGACCTTGATCTCCGGATCGGGGAACGCGGGCAGCCGCCCGTCCTCGCCCTCCGACCAGCAGCGGTACACCGCACCCGGCGCCTCGCGCCCCGCCCGCCCGGCGCGCTGACGGCCCGCCGCCCGGGAGGCACGCACGGTCGTGAGCGCGCTGAGCCCGCGCGCATGATCCGTCCGCGGCACCCGCGCCAGCCCGCTGTCCACCACCACCCGCACGCCCGGCACCGTCAGGCTGGACTCGGCCACCGACGTCGCCAGCACCACCCGGCGCCGGTCGCCCCCGCCCGCCAGCACCGCGTCCTGCACCTCGGCCGGAGCCCGCCCGTGCACCTGCAGCACCTCGGCGTCCACCCCCGCCAGCTCCCCGGCAACCCGCCCGATCTCCCCGACACCGGGCAGGAAGCACAGCACGTCGCCCGCCTGCTCGTGCAGTGCCCGCCGCACCACGGCCGCCACATGCGCCAGCAGTGCCGGATCGACCCGCATCCCGTGCGCCGGCTTCACGGGCCGCTCCGGCGGCGCCCACACGACCGCCACCGGATGCGACACACCCGCCGCCTCGACCACCGGCGCCGCGCCGGCCGGGCCGCCCAGCAGCCCGGCCCACCCCTCGGCATCCGTCGTCGCCGACGCCGCCACCAGCCGCAGCTCGGGCCGCAGCGTCTCCCGTACGTCCAAGAGGAACGCCGCGGAGGTATCGGCGTCGAGGTGCCGCTCATGGCACTCGTCGAGCACCACCACATCGACGCCCGCCAGCTCCGGATCCCGCTGCAGCCGCTGCAGCAGCACCCCGGTCGTCACCACCTCCACAGTGGTACGCGGCCCGGCCCGCCGCTCCCCGCGCACCGTGAACCCGACCCGGTCGCCGACCTTCTCGCCCAGCAGCCAGGCCATCCGCCGCGCGGCCGCACGGGCCGCGATCCGCCGCGGCTCGGCGACCAGCACCCGCCGCCCCGGCCCCTCACCGGCCAGCCCCGCCAGCTCCAGCGGCACCAGCGTCGTCTTGCCCGTGCCCGGCGGGGCGCACAACACCGCGGCACCGCGCCCGTCGAGGGCGGACCGCAGCGCGGGCAGCGCCGTACGCACGGGCAACTGATCAAGAACATCACGACGGATCACGCCCCCAGTCTGCCGCCCCGACGGTCCCCACCGTCCGGCTGCCCCGGGGCGAGGCACCACCGGGCCGAGGGCCTTGCCGGATCCGCCACCGCGGGCCGGTCAGCTCGGGCGTCCACCCCCTGGGCGCCCGCCCCCGGTCCGCCATCGCCGGGGTAGGGCGGCCCGGGCTGCTATCGCCGAGCGGGGCGGCTCAAACCGGTCCGCCGGTCCGCCGGTCCGCCGGTCCGCCGGTCTGAGGTCGTCCGGGTCGGCCTGCGGCGGTCGGGGCACGGAGCCTCGGGGCGGATACGGGCTGACGGGCCGATACGGGTGACGGGCCGATGCGACGCCTACGAGTCCGATCCGAGCCGTGGGCCCAACCGGACCGCACACGGGCCCCGCACCGGGCCACACGGGTCCCAGGGGCCACACCGGAGGCGACGAGCGGGGCCGGAGCCCACCGCTCCGAGCAGGGCCGGCGGATCCATCCGGAGCATCCGGCTGCCGCTCGGCCCCGGACTCGGCCCTTTGTCGCTTTGTCGCTGGAACCCTGCTCCGCTTCCGCTGCGCCCGCGGCCAGGACCCCAATGGCCCAACCCTCCGCAACGGGATTCCGGCGTCCGCAGCGGGCCCTAACCCTCCGCCGCGCACACGAAGATCGCCGTCCCCGGGATCAGATGCCCCCGCAGCGGGGACCAGCCGCCCCACTCCTGGGTGTTCCATTCCGGCCATTCCGGCTCGACGAGATCCTCCAGCCGGAACCCGGCGGCCACCACGTCGCGCACCCGGTCGCCCAGCGTCCGGTGATGCTCGACGTACACGGCCCGGCCGGACTCGTCCTGCTCGACGTACGGCGTGCGGTCGAAGTAGGAGGCCCCCACCGACAACCCCTCGGGTCCCGGCTCGTCGGGGAAGGCCCAGCGGATCGGATGGGAGACGGAGAAGACGAACCGGCCGCCCGGCCGCAGCACCCGCCGCACCTCGCGCAGCACCCGCACCGGATCGGCGACGAACGGCAGCGCCCCGTACGCGGAACAGGCGAGGTCGAAGCCGGCGTCGCGGAACGGCAGTGCCCCGGCGTCCGCCTCGACCAGCTGGGTGGCGTCGTCCGGCGACCCGTCGGCGATCCGCAGTGCGTGCTGCAGCTGCCGGTGGGAGAGGTCGAGCGCCACCGGGAGCGCGCCCTGCGCCGCCAGCCAGCGGGAACACTGCGCCGCACCGGCTCCGATCTCCAGGATCCGGCGCCCCTTCAGGTCGGCGGCCGGCCCGAGCAGCGCCGCGTCCGCCTCGTCCAGCCCCTCGGGGCCCCAGACGAACCGGTCGTCCCCGAGGAAGGCGCCGTGCTCGCCCTGGTACTCGTCCGCGTTGCTGTCCCACCAGCCCCGGCTGGCGCGGCTGCTTTCGGTGTCGGAGGCGTCACGGCGAGTCGCCTCCGGCTCGTGCTCTTGGTTCATCGCGCCCGTCGTCGTAGTGTTCGCTCTGCTTGTAGCTGCAGGGACTGTGAGGCCGTTCGACCTCGCGGAACATCGCGTGTGCCGGTTATGGGGCGTTCTGCCCCGGGTGTGCGCGTTCGCGCATTGACCGGGTCCGGCTGCCCCCGTATGCTACAAGTTGCGCTGCGGGCTTGCGCGCCTCAGACGGAGCAGGCCGCGCTCGCATCTGTATGTATGTCCCCTCGGTTTTGAGGCGTTGCAGGTCGCTCAGAATGCTTCGGCATTCGCGGGCTACCAGTGGATACGTCTTTGACACTGTCCGGCTTATGCAGAGGCGATACGGGCTCTCGGCGTAGCAGTACCTACGACTTCAATGTCCGTACCGGAGCCCTTTCCCACATGACGAGCAGCACCGAGACCACCGCCACCACCCCGCAGGTTGCGGTCAACGACATCGGTAACGAGGAAGCTTTCCTCGCCGCGATCGACGAGACGATCAAGTACTTCAACGACGGCGACATCGTCGACGGCGTCATCGTGAAGGTCGACCGGGACGAGGTCCTGCTCGACATCGGTTACAAGACCGAAGGTGTGATCCCGAGCCGCGAGCTCTCGATCAAGCACGACGTCGACCCCAACGAGGTCGTCGCCGTCGGTGACGAGATCGAGGCCCTCGTCCTCCAGAAGGAGGACAAGGAAGGCCGCCTGATCCTCTCGAAGAAGCGTGCCCAGTACGAGCGCGCCTGGGGCACCATCGAGAAGATCAAGGAAGAGGACGGGATCGTCACCGGTACCGTCATCGAGGTCGTCAAGGGTGGTCTCATCCTCGACATCGGCCTCCGTGGCTTCCTCCCGGCCTCCCTGGTCGAGATGCGCCGCGTCCGCGACCTTCAGCCCTACGTGGGCAAGGAGCTCGAGGCCAAGATCATCGAGCTGGACAAGAACCGCAACAACGTGGTCCTGTCCCGCCGTGCCTGGCTGGAGCAGACCCAGAGCGAGGTCCGCCAGACCTTCCTCACCACCCTCCAGAAGGGTCAGGTGCGCTCCGGCGTCGTCTCCTCCATCGTCAACTTCGGTGCCTTCGTGGACCTGGGCGGCGTCGACGGTCTCGTCCACGTCTCCGAGCTGTCCTGGAAGCACATCGACCACCCGTCCGAGGTCGTCGAGGTCGGCCAGGAGGTCACGGTCGAGGTCCTGGACGTCGACATGGACCGCGAGCGCGTGTCCCTGTCGCTCAAGGCGACCCAGGAAGACCCGTGGCAGCAGTTCGCCCGGACCCACCAGATCGGTCAGGTCGTCCCGGGTAAGGTCACCAAGCTCGTTCCCTTCGGTGCGTTCGTGCGCGTCGACGAGGGCATCGAGGGCCTGGTCCACATCTCCGAGCTGGCCGAGCGCCACGTCGAGATCCCGGAGCAGGTCGTCCAGGTCAACGACGAGATCTTCGTCAAGGTCATCGACATCGACCTCGAGCGTCGCCGGATCTCGCTGTCGCTGAAGCAGGCCAACGAGTCCTTCGGCGCCGACCCGTCGGCCGTCGAGTTCGACCCGACCCTGTACGGCATGGCCGCGTCCTACGACGACCAGGGCAACTACATCTACCCCGAGGGCTTCGACCCCGAGACCAACGACTGGCTCGAGGGCTACGAGACCCAGCGCGAGGCCTGGGAGAACCAGTACGCCGAGGCGCAGCAGCGCTTCGAGCAGCACCAGGCTCAGGTCATCAAGTCCCGCGAGGCCGACGAGCAGGCTGCGGCCGAGGGTGCTGCGGCACCGGCGGCGCAGGGTGGCGGCCAGACCGGCGGCGGCAACGCCGGCGGCGGCGGCTCCTACTCCTCGGAGTCGGCGGACAACTCCGGCGCCCTGGCGTCGGACGAGGCCCTCGCCGCCCTCCGCGAGAAGCTGGCCGGCGGCCAGAGCTGAGCTTGCGCCAACAGCAGCGGCCCGCTGCTAGGCACTAGCCGATAGTCGAAGGCCCGTCCCCTCCGGGGGGCGGGCCTTCGGCGTGTTCGGGGGAGGGGGCGGTGGCGGCACGGCCTTGCGGGGTGGGGCGGGGGGCGTTCGTTGGACAGGTTGGGCCTGGGTGCCTGGGTGCCTGGATGCCTGGGTGCCTGGGGATCGGGGAAGACCGGGGATCGGGGGAAGAGGGGTGCTGCCCCGGGCCGCGTGCCGCACCGTGCGGGGCTGTCTCGCGCCTGCTGACCCCTCGTAGGGGCACCCTGCACGGCGTATTTGTGAGCTGTTCCCTCTGCGCGCCCCCTCGCTCGTGCATCCTGCGCGCATTCCTCGCGGACGTAGGGCGAAGTGGAGCCGATGACCTGGGCGGGGGAGGTGACGCGCCGGCACGGGGTGGAGGGGAGTGGTGAACTCGTCGCCTGCGCAGGCGAGTCGCGTCCCTGAACCGGCGTGAGGCCGGCCGGAGGGCGTGTTGAGGTGTCGGGGCGCCGGGGCAAGGGGTGAGGGGGACGGGGGCGTCCGCGTCGTCGGGAATGCTCGCGTGGGATCGTGCGTTGCCGCTGATGAGAACGAGGAGGAGCGGTCACTGTGTTGGATCCCCAGGGTTTGTACGAATGGGAGCCGAGCGGGCTCGCGGAGGTCGAGGCGATTGCCTCCAGGGACTCCGCCGGACTGGTGCTGCTGTACCACTTCGACGGGTACATCGATGCCGGCGAGACCGGCGACCAGATCGTGGAGAGGTTGCTGGACGGTCTGCCGAACCAGGTCGTCGCCCGCTTCGACCACGACCGACTCGTCGACTACCGCGCCCGCCGCCCGCTTCTCACGTTCGAGCGCAGCCGCTGGACCGCGTACGAGACCCCGAGCATCGAGCTGCGGCTCGTACGGGACACCACCGACGCGCCGTTCCTGCTGCTGTCCGGGCCCGAGCCCGACGTCGAGTGGGAGCGCTTCGCGGGCGCCGTGAAGGAGATCGTGGAGCGCCTCGGCGTACGCCTCTCGGTGAACTTCCACGGCATCCCCATGGGCGTCCCGCACACCCGTCCCGTGGGCATCACCCCGCACGGCAACCGCACCGACCTGATGCCCGGTCACGGCGGCTTCTTCGACGAGGCGCAGGTGCCCGGCAGCGCGGAAGCACTGATCGAGTTCCGGCTGGCGGAGGCGGGCCACGACGTTCTGGGCGTGGCGGCGCACGTGCCGCACTACATCGCCCGGTCCGCGTACCCCGACGCCGCGCTGACGGCGCTGGAAGCCGTAACGGCCGCGACGGGGCTGGTGCTTCCCGGCGCCGCGCATTCGCTGCGTACGGAGGCACTGCGGACGCAGGAGGAGATCGAGCGGCAGATCTCGGAGGGGGACGAGGAACTGGTCGCGCTGGTCAGCGGGCTGGAGCATCAGTACGACGCGGTGGCCGGGGCGGAGAGCCGGGGCAACCTGGTGGCCGAGCCGGCGGAACTGCCGTCGGCCGACGAGATCGGCAGGGAGTTCGAGCGCTTCCTGGCGGAGCGCGAGGGGGAAGGCGGCGCGGGCGGGATCTGAGCGCGGCGGTCGGATTCGGCGCGGGCGGGGTCTGAGCTCGGTCGGATTCGGCGCGGGCTGGGGGCTGATCGTGGCCAGAGTCTCGGCGGGGGTGGAGGCTGAGTGGGGCTGTAGTTCCTGCGTGGGCGCAGGCTGAGCGAGTCTGGTGTCTCGGCGCGGCTGGCGTTCCGGCGGGGCTGGATTTGAGTGAGGGCTGACGTCTGGTCGAGGGCGGATCTGAGCGAGGCCGGATCTGGGCGAAGTCGGGTTCGGGCGAGGTCGGATTCGGATGCGATGGGGGTCTGCTCGAAGCCGGGCACTCCTGGCCGCCTGCCGCGCGGGCGCAGCGTATAGCGTGGGCCCATGGTGAAGGTGGGGCTGACCGGCGGAATCGGCGCGGGCAAGAGTGAGGTTTCGCGATTGCTGGCGTCGTACGGCGCGGTGATCGTGGACGCGGACAAGATCGCACGTGAGGTCGTCGAGCCCGGTACGCCCGGATTGGCGGCTGTGGTCGAGGAGTTCGGAGGCGACGTCCTCGCGCCGGACGGCACCTTGGACCGGCCGAAGCTGGGCCGGATCGTGTTCGCCGACCCCGAGAAGTTGAAGGCGCTGAACGCGATCGTGCACCCCCTGGTGGGGGCACGGTCGGCCGAACTCGAAGCATCGGCCGGGCCGGACGCGGTGGTGGTGCACGATGTCCCGCTGCTGACGGAGAACGGCCTTGCCCCGCTCTACGACCTTGTCGTCGTGGTCGACGCCGCGCCGCGGACCCAACTGGACCGCTTGGTACGGCTGCGCGGCATGGCGCAGGACGAGGCGACCTCCCGGATGGGAGCCCAGGCGACCCGTGAACAGCGGCTGGCCGTCGCGGACCTCGTCATCGACAACGACGGACCGCTGGAGGCGCTGGAACCCCAGGTCCGCGCCGTATGGGAGCGGCTGCGGAGCGCCTGAGGGCGGAAGGTACCCTCGCCGCCATGACTGCTCCTTCCGGCTTTGACGCCCAGACCTCCGCCACCGAGTCCGCCACCACCACGGAGCCCGGATCCGACCACGGCCCCGGCTCGGTTTCCGAGTCCGCGTCCACCACGGCGCCCGTTGCCGGCGACGCGGCGCCCGCATCGTTCGTGGTCAATATCCCCGGCATTGCGGACAGCGATCTGGAGCCGGAACCGCTGGAGGCTTCTCAGATCGTCGCCGGCGAGCCGGTGGTGACGGGCAAGGTGCTGTGGGAGTCCCCCGATGGGCAGCAGATCCGCGGAATCTGGCAGATCACGCCGGGTGTGGTCACGGACACCGAGGCCAATGAGCTGTTCGTGGTCGTCAGCGGGCGCGCCACCATCGAGGTCGAGGGCGGCCCGGTGCTGGAGGTGGGCCCCGGCGACGCCTGCGTCCTGCGCGAAGGCGACCGCACACAGTGGACCGTCCACGAGACGTTGCGCAAGGCGTACCACATCAGCCTGTAGGGACGCGGGCCCGCTCCCGGGGGAGCGGGCCCGACCGGGTGGGCGGGCGGACGGGAGTCCGTAGGGAGCCGGCCGGCGGTGAGGGGATGGCGCCTAGGTGGTCGGGTCATGACTCGCCCCCAGCCCGCGTGTCCCCGCCGCCTTGCCTCCCCCCCCCGCTGCTTTGCCTCCCCTCCACGCTGCTTTGCCTCCTCCCGGCGGCCTTGTCCTCCGCCGCCTTGCCTGCCCTTCGTGAACTTTGTGCACCGCCCGGATGGCCTCTGGCTCAGCGGGGCGTGTGCTTGCCCCGAGGGCGGGAGAGTCGGTTGAGGCCATGTCGGTCGGGGAATGCCGCGACCGAGGGGATTGTTTTGCCGCAGGTAGCGCCGTACGGTCCGTGGCTGATGCGTGCCCCGACGGCGATGGAGAGGAGCAGTCGTGCCCGAGAGCAGCCCCGAGACGCATGTCATCGACTTCCGCGCCGCGGAGCAGCTGTTGGCGGCCCGTGACCCACGCGGCGCGATCCGGCTGCTGGACTCGGTCATCAGTGCGCACCCCGAGAACACCGCGGCCCGACTGCTGCGGGCGCGTGCCTTCTTCCTCTCCGCTCAACTGCGGCCCGCGGAACTCGAGTTTCAGATCGTGCTGGAACGTGAGCCGGACAATGCCTTCGCGCACTTCGCCCTCGGCCGCACTCTCGAACGCGCCGACCGTGCGGAGGAGGCGATGCGCCACTTCCGACTGGCAGCGGCGCTCGAACCGCGCCCGGAGTTCATCGAAGCCGCCCGTTTCGCACCCGGCACGGGCAACGGCCACCAGGACCGCGATCGTCCGGACGGCGAGCGGGAGTAGCCGCGCCGCGCCTTCTGCGTCACCTGCGCCTTCCGCAGCGCCCGTACCTTCGGCTTCGGCGACGCCCGTGCGTCGCCGGTGCCCTCGGCCTCGGCCTCCGCCTCGGCCTCGGGTGCGGTCTCAGCGGCACCCGTAGCCTCTGCTTCGACGACACCCTGCGCGTCGCCCAGGTCCTGCACACCGGCCGCGCTCTCTGTGCTCTCCGCTGTGCCTGTGCCTTCCGAGTCGATCGCGGAGAGGTGTCACCCTCTCGTGGCCACGGTGGCGCCTCGATCTGTTGCCTGTCGCGATGCGCAGGACCTTCGTGCCGCTGCCGCAGGGCTTACGGTCTGGTGTTCCGTCTCCGGCCGGGGCCGCTGCGTATGCCGAACGTCTCGTTGTGGCCCCGGTCGGGGGCGTAGGGCGGTATGTCTTTTCCCGGCTGGTAGTGCGGTCCCTGGCGGATGTGGCGGATCACCATGGCCAGGTCGGTGAGGGCCACCATGGCCAGTGCGGCACATGCCGCCGCCCATTCCGGCCGCCCGGCATTGATGAAGGCCACGGCTCCGGCGATCGCCCACAGCAACCCCCACAGCGCCAGTCCGCAGCGGATTTTCAGCGGGCTGCGTGCCTGAAGGGGCTCATTTCCCGTACGCATCGGCACCCATCTCCCACCTCCAGGATCCTCCCGTTCGGTGCGCCGGTCACCTGTCCTCGGCACTTCTTTCCCTAGCTTTTCCTGATGCCTGCTGGTCTGTGTGTCGGCTCTTCCGGGGGTGTCCTTTCGGTGGGGTCGATGGGGCGGGGGTCGGAGAGCGGTGGGTCGCCGGAGGGGTGGCTGTTGATCCAGGACAGCCCACCGATGTCGAGGAGGGAGCGGGCACGGGTCACGGCGACATAGGCCAGGCGCGCTTCGTCGAGGTCGATCGGGCCGGGCATCGGGGTCCCGTCCTCGCCGGGCTCGTCGAGGTCGTCGGGGCCCGTGAAATCGTCCGCGATGCGCACGCTTGCCCACTCCCTGCCCTTGGCCCGGTGCGCCGTGGACACCGTCACTTCGGCGGAGTCCTCGTGCGAGAGCCGATCCAGGGCGTGCAGCAGTGCCTCCGTGCCGTGCTCGTCGACGAGCTCCACCAGGGGCAACAGGTCTCGTCCGGCCGGATCGAATTCCGCGTACTCGCGCAGCTCGGCCCAGGTCTCGAAGAGCATCAGTTCCGGGTGCACGGTGCGGCGGCCGGCTTCGAGGTCGTATGCGGCGCGTGCCAGGGCGCCGAGAGCCTCGCCGCCACCCGCGAGGGCGACCCGGTGCCCCATCTCCAGCTGCCGTATCACCTCCACCATCGCTCCCACATTCGTCCGGCACAGGATCGCCTCCGGCGTGCGGACCGTGCGTAACTCCGTGGCCAGGCAGGGTGATCCGGTGAGCCGGATCGGGGCGTCGACGATGGTGAGCCAGCGATTGGCCTCGGCCGCGAGCGCCGGTCCGAAGCGGAACGAGCGGGAGAGGCTGAGCTGTTTGCCGTCGAAACCGCTCATGACGTCGCGCGCACCGCGCCAGCCGTAGATGGCCTGGGCCGAGTCTCCGACCAGCACCAGTTGGGCATGGTCGCGCTGCGCGGTGAAGACCTGCTCGACCACGGGATTGGTGTCCTGCGCCTCGTCCAGCAGCAGGAAGTCCGCCCGGATGACGGGGGCACGCAGCGCCCACATTTTGAGGTAGTGGTCGTGCTCGAAGCGGACGACGCCGCGGTCCGGATGGTGCAGGTCGGCCCAGGCTTTGCGGGCGTAGGGCAGGACGAGGTCGGCGAGGTCCGCGTGCAGCGGCGCGGATTCGGCTCCACGCAGGGGCGGGACGTGATGCGGCGCGATCTCTTCGTCCGCCGACTGGCAGAAACGGGTGACGGTGCGCAGGACCGTGTGCGAGAGGGCCTTGTGGGTCATCTTGCGTGCGCCGATGCGCACGGTCATGGCCTCGTCGATGCCCAGGGCGGCGCCCGTGCGCCATCCTGCCTGCCGAGGGGCGTTCATTCGTGCCTGGTAGCGCCTGCCCACGGCGGTGTAGGCGAGGGCGTGGGCGGTCCCGCAGGACACTTCGGCGGGGAACGACCGCGCGGCATGGCGCGCGACGGCTCTGTTGAAGGCGATGTACCGGCCTGTCCGGCCCTGCCGGCGTGCGGTGCGGGCGAGCATCGCGAGAGTCGTCGTCTTGCCGGTCCCTGCGCCGGCCTGGATCACCAGATGCGAGCCGGTCGGAAAGGCCTCCGCTGCGGCGGACTGTTCGGGCGTGGGGGTGTGCATGACGTGCTCCTCACCGATTCCAGTCGATTACTGAGAGTGATGATGTCACTTACCGTAGCGGATTCGAGCGGAGGAAAGAGAAGATTTCTGCGGGCTGTGGATAACCCCGGCGGGGGCGCAGAAGGCCTGGTCGGGATGCGTTGGCGCTGCGTTGTCAGTGCTGTCTGCTTCCATCGATGGCGATGCCGAGGCCGAAGTCCATATCGATGCCGACCGACGCCGACGCCGATGCCGGCGCCGATGGCGGGGCGCGGTCCGAGCACGCGCGGCCGACAAGCGCGGATTCGGTCCGGGCAGGTGTCCGGTGCTTCATGGCCCGGCACCGGTGCACCGAGGGAGGTGGGAACGCTGGGGAGGGACGCGGGAGGCGTGGTGCGTACGACCGTAGACTCGCAGGTCGGGGCGCAGGGCCGGGCTGGGTGCGGCAGGTTCTGCGGGTGCCGCGGCCGGAGCGGTGCGGCGACGCGGTGGACGCTCGTGCAGCGGACGCCCGCGCCGCGAACGGCCGTGCAGTGGACGTCGACGCCGCGAGCCCCCACGCGGCGATGGCCTACGCGGCGGACGACAGTGCCGTGCCCGGCCGAGTAGCGAACGACCAGGCAAGAACGCCCACCCAGTGAACGACCTGAACGACCGAGCAGTCCTGAACGACCAAGCAGTAAGGAACGAGATGACGAGGCGGTGGGACGCGAAGACGGCAGCGGAGGCCCGGCCGGTGCCCGCGTCGCCCACGCCCCGCACCGGGGGCGTGGGGGAGAGCGGCGACCACAGCGCTGCGGCGCTGCGCTGCGCTGCCGTCTTCCTGCCCGCCCAGCCGCCGCGCGCCGGGAAGATCGCCCTGTGGCGGCCCGATGGCGGCCCGCTCCCGGACGCCGGATGTGCAGGGAGCGGCGAAGCAACGGCGGGCAGTGGTGGGGCCGTCGAGACGGGGGAGCTCGTGGTCGCCCGGCGCCATGGGAACGGCGCCCGTGGTCGTACGGTCCCTGCCGTGCTGCTGCCGCTGGTCGACGCCGTTCCGCTGCTGGTCCGCGCGCGGCACGACCCGGCCGCGCACCCGGCCGCCGCCTGCTGGGGTGCGGCCACCCTGCATGCGCTGCATCTCGCCGCCCGCGGCAGGCTGCTCCCCGGGCTGACCGCCGAGGACACCGACGCCTGGCGCGCCGGGCCGCTGGACCCCGAGGACATCGCGCATCTCCGGGCCGTCGCCGCCGCCATGCCCGCCGAGGCCCACGCCGTGCCGATCGCCGGCAGCCGCCCGCTCCAGGTGCACGACCCGGCGGCCCTGGTGCGGCTCTATGTGGATGCGGTCGCCGATGCGCTGCCGCGTACCCCGGCCGCCGGGCTGGTGGCCGGCGGCCCGTTCGCCGCGACCGAGCCCCAGCACCTTCCCGGCGCCCGGGAGTGGGCCGCCGAGGTCGCGGCCGGGGTCGACGCCGGGGTGCGGCTCTCGCTGCGCCTCGATCTGGCCCCGCACAAGGTCTTCGACAGGGGGGAGGACGGCGGGACGGGCGGTGCCGAGGAGCGCAGTGCGGCCGCCGCGGTCCTCCAGGTGCACAGCCTCACCGACCCCACCCTGGTCGCGGACGCCCGTGGCCTGTGGGAAGGCGAAGGGCCCGACCACTTCGGGCCGCGTTCCCGTGTCGACACCCTCCTCGCCCTGCGCCGCGCCGCCCGTATCTGGCCCCCGCTCACCCGCCTTCTGGAGCAGCCGGTCCCCGACGTACTGCCGCTCGCCGAGGACGAGTTGTACGACCTGTTGGGGGAGGCCGCGCCGCGTCTGGGCGCCGCGGGAGTGGGCGTCCACTGGCCCAGGGAACTGGCCCGTGGCCTGACCGCGACGGCGGTGCTGCGCCCGGCACCGGGCTCGGCCGCGGACGGCTTCGGCTTCTTCGACACCCGTGAACTGCTGCAGTTCCGCTGGCAGGTGGCCATGGACGGGGTGCCGCTGAGCGAGGTGGAAATGGACGCCCTCGCCGAGGCGCACCGCCCCGTTGTCCGGCTGCGCGACCAGTGGGTCCTGGTCGATCCGGGGCTCGTCCGCAAGGCCCGGAAACGCGAACTGGGCTACCTGGAGCCTGCCGAGGCTCTCGCCGCGACGCTCCACGGCACCGCGGAGGTGGACGGCGAGGAGGTCGAGGTGGTGCCCCAGGGCGCCCTCGCCGCGCTGCGCGCCCGCCTTGCCGCCGAAGCACGGCCGCTGCCCCAGCCGCCCGGACTGCGGGCCACCCTCCGCGACTACCAACTACGGGGCATGGCCTGGCTCGACACCATGACCTCCCTCGGCCTCGGCGGCTGCCTCGCCGACGACATGGGCCTGGGCAAGACCATCACCGTCATCGCGCTCCACCTGCACCGCGGGCCCACCGCACCCGTCCTCGTCGTCTGCCCGGCCTCCCTCCTCGGCAACTGGCAGCGCGAGATCGAACGCTTCGCCCCCGGCACCCCCGTACGCCGCTTCCACGGCGCGGGCCGCAGCCTCGACGGCCTGGACGGCGGCTTCGTCCTGACGACCTACGGGACGATGCGCAGCAGCGCCCCCGAGCTCGCCGGACGCCCGTGGGCCTGGATCGTCGCCGATGAGGCCCAGCACGTGAAGAATCCGCGCTCCTCGACGGCCCGGGCGCTGCGCAGCATCACGGCCCCGGCCCGGATCGCCCTCACCGGCACGCCCGTCGAGAACAACCTCTCCGAGCTGTGGGCCCTCCTCGACTGGACGACCCCCGGGCTGCTCGGGTCCCTCAAGACGTTCCGTGCGCTGCACGCCCGCGAGGTCGAGGGCGGTGAGGACCCGCGGGCGGCCGAGCGGCTGGCCCGGATGGTGCGCCCGTTCGTCCTGCGCCGCAAGAAGTCCGACCCCGGTATCGCCCCCGAACTGCCGCCCAAGACCGAAACGGACCACCCGGTGGCGCTGGGCCGCGAACAGGCCGCGCTCTACCAGGCCGTCGTCCGCGAGACCCTCGCCCGGATCGAGACCGCCGAGGGCATCGCGCGCCGCGGCCTGGTCATGAAGCTGCTCACCGCCCTGAAGCAGATCTGCAACCACCCCGCGCAGTACCTCAAGGAGGCCGCGCCCGGCCTCGCCGCGCGCTCCGGGAAGCTCGAACTCCTCGACGAACTCCTGGACACCATCCTCGCCGAGGGCGGTGCCACCCTGGTCTTCACCCAGTACGTCGGCATGGCGCAGCTGCTCGAACACCATCTGACCCACCGGGGCATCCCGGTGCAGCTCCTGCACGGTGGCACCCCGGTCGCCGAACGGGAGAAGATGGTCGACCGCTTCCAGTCGGGCCACGCCCCGGTCTTCCTGCTGTCCCTGAAGGCGGCGGGCACCGGCCTGAACCTCACGCGCGCCGGCCACGTGATCCACTACGACCGCTGGTGGAATCCGGCAGTGGAGGAGCAGGCCACCGACCGTGCGTACCGCATCGGGCAGACCCAGCCCGTCCAGGTCCACCGGCTGATCACCGAAGGCACGGTCGAGGACAACATCGCCCGGCTCCTCGGCGCCAAAAGGGCTCTCGCCGACGCGGTGCTCTCCGGCGGCGACAGCGCGCTCACCGAACTCTCCGATGCCGAACTCGCCGACCTCGTCTCCCTCAGGAGGCCCGGATGACCCCCCGCCCCGCCTCCGGGCGTGCCGCCGCCGCGGACCGCCTGGCCCGTGCGGACCGCTCGCGCACCTTCCCGCCGCTGCCGCTCCGGACCGGCGCCCGCGGGCTGTTCGCCGAATCCTGGTGGGGCAGTGCCTGGCTGGACGCCCTGGAGACCACGGCCCTCGACAGCGCCCGGCTCGCCCGCGGCCGGACCTACGCCCGGGACGGCCACGTCGACACCATCAACGTCACGCCGGGCCGCATCGTCGCCACCGTACGCGGCAGCAGACCCCGCCCCTACAGCGCCGAGATCCGCCTCAGGACCCTCACCGACCAGGAGTGGGACGGCCTCCTGGACGCCATCGCCGCGGAGCCCGGACAGCTCACGGCACTGCTGTCCAAGAAGCTGCCCCGGGCCCTGGCCGAGGGCGAGGTGCGCCTCCTCCCGGGACCCGGCGACCTCGTGCCCCGATGCTCGTGCCCCGACCAGGGCAGGCCCTGCAAACACGCCGCCGCGCTCTGCTTCCAGACCGCCCGCCTCCTGGACACGGACCCGTTCGTCCTGCTGCTGATGCGCGGCCGCGGCGAACGCGAACTCCTCGACGCGCTCGCCCGCCGCAACACCGCCCTCACCGCCCGCGAGGCCCGCGCCCGGACGCCCGCCACTCCCCAGGCGCCCCCGCACGGCCGCACCCCCGGTCCCGCCACACCACGCGCCGCCTCCGTGCCAGGCGCCCCGGCGGCCCCGGACGCGGGCCCCGGAGAGCCTGCGGACAAGGCCGCACCGCCGGCCCGCGGCGTCCTCGCCCGGGAGGCGCTCGCCGACCGGCCCCGTCCGCCGCTCCCCCCACCGCTGCCGGTCCCGCCCCGGCCCGGCCACCCCCCGGCCCTGCCGGACGCCGACCACCTCCCTTTCGACCCCGAGACCCTCGCCTTCCTCGCCGCCGACGCCGCGGCCCGCGCCCACGCCTGCGTGTCCGCCGCCGGCGCCCCGGTCTCCGGCGGCGGTCGGCCGCCCGTCCCCGGCCCCTTCCCGGCGCTGCCCGTATGGGAGGACGCCATCCGGCTGGCGGCCACCGCCCACCCCACCGCCGGCCTGACCTCCGCCACCCGGGCCCTCTACCGCGACCTCGCCGCGGCGACCGGCCGGACGACCACGGACGTGGCCCGCTCGGTCGCCGCCTGGCGGCAGGGCGGCCCCGAAGGCCTCGCCCTCCTCGAAGCCGCCTGGAACCCCCCGGCCGGCGACTTCGACCGGGCCCGCAGCGCCCTCCTCGCCGCCGACCTCCCGGCCCTGCGCCCGCGCCACAACCACCTCACCGACGCCGAGCGCGGCATCCAGCTCCGCTTCGGTCACGACAACCGCTGGTATCCCTACGAATCCGAGCCAGGCACCGACGACTGGTGGCCCACCGGCCCCGCGGACCCCGACCCCGTGGGCGCCCTCACCGCTCTGCTCGCGCGATGACTAACCTCGACGCCGTGGAAGGTCTCGACGCAGTCACCCGGTCCCTCGCCCGGCGCACCCCCGAGCAGCTCGCCGCGCTCCTCGCCCGCCATGCCGAACCGCTCGCCCGCCGGCCCGCGCCCACCGAACTGCGCGGCCTGGCCCAGGCGTTGTGGTCCTACGAAACCCTCCACCATCTGGTGCTGCATCTCGACCACCCCCGGCTCCAGGTGCTCGCCACTACCGCCCGCATCAGCCAGGAACGCGCCGCGCGCGCCGCCCCCGGGCCCGCCGCCCCCGCACCGGGTGCCGACTACCAGTCCCTGATGGCCCACCGGCTGTCCTTCGCGCACCTGGCCACCGAACCCGTCCCGCCCGAGGACGTGTACGCCGCCCTCGGCGCCGCCTCGCCCGGCCCCCCGCGCACCGCCGCCGAGACCGCACTGCAGCGGCTCTACGACGACGCACTCGCCGCGCCGGCCGGGGACGGCGCGATCGTCGTGCCGCCGCGCGTCCCACAACTCCTGGCCGCCCACGACCTCGGCCCGTTCCTCGCCGACGCCCCTCGGCCCGCATCGGATGACACAGCCGCCCCCGCCGCAACGGTTGCCCCGACCGCGCCGCACGACGAATCCCGGGCCGCCGCGGCGACCCTCGCCGCCACCGCCGACCGCCTGCTGGCCGCCCTGGCCACGCAGCCCGCCGCCCTGCGCAAGTCGGGCGGCCTGGCCGTACGCGAGATCAAACGGCTCGCCAAGGCGGCCGGCGCCACCGAACCGCACACCCGCCTCCTCCTCGACCTCGCGCTCGCCGCCGACCTGATCGCGCTGACCCGGAGCCCGTCCGGCATCACCGCCCTGCCCACCGGCGCCTACGACGACTGGCTCGGCCGCCCGCCCGGAGCACGCCTCGCGCCCCTCCTGGCCGCCTGGTCGGGACTGTGGGACATCCCCACCCACACCCCGTTCGGCGAGACCCCGACCGCGCTGGTCCGCGGCCACGACCGGCACGCCCCCGCCCTCCGGCACGCACTCCTCGCCGCCCTGGCCGCCGTCCCCCTCGGCGCGGGAACACCCCTCCCGCCGCTGCCGCTCCCCGATCCCCCGGAGCAGGCGGCGGGCACCCGCACCCCGTGGGACGACCTCCTGCGCGCCGCGGACTGGCACCGCCCCCTCGCCGTCGGGCACCAGCCGATGGCCCAGGACCGCGCCGCCCACACCCTCCACGAGGCCGCCTTCCTGGGCCTGGTCGCCCACGGCACCCTCACCCCCCTCGGCCGGGCGCTGCTCGACGACCCGCGCGCCCTCGACGAACCGCTCGCCGACCTGCTCCCGCCGCTCCTCGAACAGGCCCATTTCCAGGCCGATCTGACCGCCGTCGTGCCCGGCCGACCCGCTGCCGCGCTCGCCGGACTCCTCGCCGCCGCGGCCGACCGCGAATCCGAAGGCCACGCCGTGACCTGGCGCTTCACCCCGCGGTCCGTACGCCGCGCGCTGGACGCCGGCCACCACGCCGACACCCTCCTGGAGGACCTCACCCGCGCCTCGTCGACCGGCACCCTGCCGCAGCCGCTGTGCTACCTCGTCCAGGACGCCGCCCGCTCCCACGGCCGGATGCGGGTCCTGCCCGCCGCCTGCTGCATCCGCTCCGACGACGAAACGCTCGTCGAAGAGCTGGCCGCCCACCGCGCACTGCGCGACCTCCAACTGCGCGCCATCGCCCCGACCGTCCTGGTCAGCAGCCGCCCGCCGACCGCCACGCTCGACGCGCTGCGCGCCGTCGGCTACGCCCCGGCCCTGGAATCCGACACCGGCACCACCACCGTCGAACGCCTCCCCGCGCACCGCACCAAGGCTCCCGCCCCGTCCCGCAATCCGCACGCACCGCTCGCCCTCGCCCACCGGCTCCTGGGCCTCCCGGCGCAACCCCAGGAGGCCGCAACGACCGGCGACAGCTGACCGGTTGCTGCCCCGCGCCGCCCCGCCCGGACCGCTGCGCGGGGGCCGGCTTCTCGTACTCCGCACCGCCCGTGCGCGTCGGACACGCGTCGCCGGCCATCTTCGCGATGGTCCGCCCACTCGGCTCCGCGCCGCAGCGGTCCCGGAGCGGACGCTAGACCGCACCCTCCCGGACGTGCACCGCACGCCCGACAGCGTCGCGGGGCCGTCGGCCTGCTCCCGCACCCGCCGTGGGGCGTACGGGCGGTGGATCTCCCTTGCGGCGCCCTGCTCCGGGTGGTGCAAGGAGCCGTGACGGCGCCCCAGCTCGGGGCGGCCGGCCCCGGGGCGCGCCGCTTCAGCCGTCGGCCGGCTTCCTCCGGCCCGCCCCGCCGATACGGCGCAGTGCCGTCGGCCCGAAGCAGAGGCGGGGGAGGCGCTTGGCGGCGGCCTCGGAGTCGGGGCGGTGGGGCGGCGGGGCCGCGGGCGCTCCCGGCGCGGGTGGTGCGGCGGAGAGCGTGGCGGCGGGTGTCGGGGCGAGGGCGGAGCCGGGAGCGGGCGTTGCCGGGGGACGCGGGGCGGGGGGCGATGCGGGGCCGGTCGTCGTCGGCCGCGGGGCGGGGGCCGCCTTCGGCGAGGCCGGCCCGTTCGGGGCGCCGTCGGCCGCCGGACCGGTGCGTGCCGTGTCCCGGAACAGGCCGAGGGCGGCGGAGAGGCGCAGGGCCGGGGGCGTCGGGGCGGCGGTCGTGAGGACGTCCAGGTAGGCGCGGCCGACGGCGGGGCGGTCGGCGGCGGGGGAGGGCAGGGCCGTGCCGGTGGCCAGGGTCCAGGGGGTCCGGACGAGGCGTCCGAGGGTCCGCTGCACCTTCCGGGCGAGCGCAGGGTCGTCCATGCCGTGCCGCCGTAGTGCCCCGCGCAGCGCGGCGGCGCCATGCGCGGCGAGGGACAGTCCCTGGCCGTAGTCGGGGGTGAGCGAGACCAGGGCGCCACCGAGGACGAGGAACCCCGAGGGCCAGGACGGCAGTTGTTCGTAGCGCCGCCGCCGGCTGGTGGTGTCGCGGGAGAGCCGTACCTCGCTCAGCGGCTCGGCGTCCGCGATGAGGTCGCCGATGACGGCGTTGCCCGTGCGGCGGGCGAACGGCACGAACCTGCCCGCGTGTTCGCTGGGCCGGTCGTCGCCGGTGCCGGTCAGGGTGACCAGCCAGCGCCCGCCCTCGATCGGGACCAGCGTCGCCGTCCTGGCGGGAACCGGGCGGCGTGATGCCGCAGGACCCGAGAACGGGCCGGTGAACGCCGAACGGGTGGTGAGCACCGGGCAGTCCTCCCTGCCGGCGGGGGCATGGAAGATGCGGGTCGCCGAGACGGTGTTGCCGTCCACGACGTCTTCGCGGGCGGCGGGCAGGCCCAGCGCGGCCAGCCGGTTCTGGGTGGTGGAGTGCCGGCCGGTGGCGTCGACGACGAGGTCGGCGTCCAGGCGGTAGGCGGCGCCGGTCGTGGTGTCCCGGACGCGCACCCCGGTGACGTGTTCCGCGGTGCCGGTGAGCCCGGCGGCTTCGGTTCCGTCGAGCACCGTCACCCCGGGGAGGGCCGGCACCTGTTCCCGTAGGACCCGGTCGAGCAGGTCGCGGGAGCAGGCGATCAACTGCTCCGCGCGGGCCCGTCGGCGTAACCGGGCGGCAGGGTGCCGGCCCGCGAACTCCGCCGGTTTCGGCACTGTGCGGGCACCCCCGGCCAGCCAGCGTTCGAGGCTGCCGGGCAGCAGGGCGTCGACCAGCCGGGCGCCGTCCGCCGTCAGCAGATGGGCGTGCCGGGCCTGCGGAAGGTCCGTGGGCAGCGCGGGGGTGCGGGGCAGCCGCTCCCGCTCGACGATGACGACGTCGGCGTGCTGGGACAGTGCCGCGGCGGCGAGCATGCCGGTGAAGCCGCCGCCGAGCACCACGGCGAGGTGGGGATGGGTGAACTGGAGCCCGTTGCTGCTCGTCGTGCTCGACCCGTTCATGGGCAGTCCCTTTCTCGGCGGCGGAGCACGGATTCCCGGCGGGTGCGGGACACGTCCAGAAAGGGCGGTTCCGCATACGGTCGGGAACGCCGGCGCGCGGCGGCGATGACGGCGTCGGTGGCGGCCGTGAACGAGGCCGGCAACGAGAACGGCAGGGACGCGGATGCGGTCCGCAGAAGGCGCAGAGGTGCCGGTGGAAGCAGTTGCGCCCGTTGTGGGATCCGGCAGGCCGGCGCGAACGCCGGCCTGCCGCCCCCCGATTTCCCCATCATGATTCCCCCTCAGGCCGTGCCCGCCCCGCGCCGCGCACCGCCGCGTCCTCCTCCGCCGCCCGCCCGTATCTCCGGGTGGGGCGGGCGAGCACCACTGCCGTGCACCATGCGTGCTGCCCCGGGGGACGCGGCCGTCGCCTCCGGCCAACGGCGGACACCCTTCCGGATCGTAGGCGGCGGCGATCACAACCGACAGCCAGGTTTGAGCGAGAGACGCGTGGTGGCCACCCCCGGGATACCGATGGGTAGATCTGCAGCAAAACGGCGCAATGGGCGGAAACCACAGCGGGGTTTTCTCGTGACGCGAGAAAGCGGACGGGAAAATTTCGCGAGAAGAGGGGTGGTGACGCGCGAAGTCCCGCAGGGTTGGCGCGAAATGATCGGACGAGGACGCCCGGACGGCCGGCCTGCCTACCCTGTGCGGGCACCGCACAGGAGAACCAGAGGGAGAGTCGTGCGCGCGATTGTGATGCGAGAATTCGGCGGCCCGGACGTGCTGCGGCTCGAAGACGTCCCCGAGCCCGCACCCCGCGCCGGCCACTCGCTCGTCGAAGTGTCCCTGGCCGGTGTCAACTACGCCGATGTGCATGTACGGGGGGACTCCTACCTCGCGCCCGTCGAGCTGCCGTACGTCCCCGGGAACGAGGTCGTGGGGACGGTGGACGGCGGCCGGCGCGTCGTCGGGCTGTGCCGCGGCGGCGGATACGCGGAACGGACCCTGCTGCACCGCCGCGTGACCTGGGACGTCCCCGACGCCATCAGTGACGAACAGGCCGTCGCGCTGGCCCTGCAGGGCAACAGCGCCTGGCATCTGCTGTTCACCTCGCTGCGCCTCACCGCGGGGGAGACCGTCGTCGTACCGGCCGCGGCGGGCGGCGTCGGGTCGCTGGCCGTCCAGCTCGCCGCGCACGCCGGCGCCAAGGTCATCGGCCTCGCGGGCTCCCCGGAAAAGCGAAAGCTGGCCGAGGAGCTGGGCGCCCACGCGGTCGTCGACTCGACCGCCGAGGATCTGACCGAGCGCATCCTGGACGCGGCCGGCGGCCCCGTCGCGGCGGCGCTGGAGATGACGGGCGGGGTCACCTTCGAGCGGACCCTCGCCGCCGTCGCACCGCGCGGCCGGCTCGCCGTCTACGGGTTCGCCGGCGGCGACCTGGCGAGCGTGCCGACCCGGGAGCTGATGGCGCGCAGCATCACCGTCTCGGGCTTCTGGCTGCCGCAGCTCTACGCGGACCGCACGGCGCTGCCGACGTCCATGCGGGCGCTGTTCGACGCGGTCGCCGACGGCACCCTCGAGCCGCGGACCGGCGCGGCGTACGCACTCGGCGAGGCGGCCCGGGCGCACCACGACCTGGCCGCCCGCACCCCGACCGGGAAACTGGCCCTCGACGCCGCCCGATAATGGCGGTGGCCCGGGGCGCCGCACGGCCACCACGGCTGCGGGAGCGCACCCGGGGACCGGCCGCCGGGAACCACGGGCCGCGGGGGTGCCGGCCCGCAGCGCACCTGCCCCGCGCCTCAGGGCGCCCACCACTGCCAGGGGAGAGAGCACACGATGGGCAACAGCACCACGGCCACGGGATCGCCGGCCTCCGCCGACGCGACCGCCACCGGCGTGACGCCGCGTACCGCGGGCCGCTCGAAGAAGACGCGTCAGGAGCCCAAGGCCACGGCGTCCGCGGGCTCCCGGCCATCGGGATCCGGCCATGCCGAGCGGGTCTTCCTCGTCCAGACGGCGTTCGCCGAGCTGGGCGGTTCCGCCCACGGGCCCGGTGAGATCGCGGAGTTCACCGGCCTGGACGACTCCGTCGTCTACCGCATCCTGCAGTCCGGCATCTACCAGCGCATCTTCGAGCGGGTGGACCGCGGCCTCTACCGGCTGCGGACCTCCGCCGCCCAACTCGCCTTCACCGCCCTCGACCACCGCCTCGACGGCGCCGCCTCGCAGACGGTGCTGCGCGACCTGCGGCAGGCCACCGACGGCGGGCTGGCGTTCCTCTACATGGTGGCGCCCTTCTCCGGCGCGCAACGGCAGTGCATCGACATGGCCGTCGGCGACTCCGACCTCGCGGAGCTGGGGATGACGCCGCGTGATGTGCTGTCCGTGACGCGTTCGCTGCGCACCGGTGCCTCCGGGCGGACGATCCTCGCCTACCTGCCGGAGGTGCTCCAGCAGCGGGTGCTGGCCGAGCCCGTCCCCGAACAGGCGGGGCCCGGCGTCTACCGGGACAACGACGCGCTCGTGGCGTCCCTGGCCGAAGTGCGCGACCTCGGACACGCGCTCGGCTACGAGGAGTGCATGGCCGGCTGGAACTCCTGCGCGGCGCCGATCATGTGGGACGGCTCCATCATGGGAGCGGTGCTGCTCCTCAAGCTCAAGTCCGTGATGCCGGTGGCCCCCGACGGCGTGATCGAGGCGACGAAGGAGGCGGCGGCCGAACTCAGCCGCTACGGAGCCGCCCGGCCGTCCGCTGACCAGGCCTGAACCACGGCCGCCGGCCGCCGGCCCGCTCCGCCTCTCCCGCGGGGCAGCAGCGGCCGCACCGGGCCGTAACCCCTCAGCTGCCACGGGAGCCGCCTGCTCGCGGACCGGTGCGGGACGTCCCGCACCGGCCCGGCCGGGCAGAATGGCGGGGTGCGGCTCGAAGCGATCACCTGGGAACGGCTCACCGACGCGCTCGCCGAACGCATCGCCACGATGCCGGCGAAGGACGGGGGCCCCTGGCTGCGCGTGGCCCTCGACGGGGCGCCCGCAGCCGCCCCCGGCGCGCTCGCCGGCCGGCTCGCCGAGGCGCTGCGGCTCCGGGGGCGGGCGGTGCACCGGGCCGGCGCCTTCGGTTTCCTGCGCCCCGCATCGCTGCGGCTCGAATACGGCCGGGAGGACCCCGACGCCTTCCACGACGAATGGTTCGACCGGCAGGCCCTGTGGCGCGAGGTGTTCCAGCCGCTGGACCCGGGCGGCAGCGGCCGCGTACTGCCGGACCTCTGGGACCCGGTGGCGGACCGGGCCACGCGCAGCGCGTACACGGAGCTGCCGCCCGGCGGCGTCCTGCTGCTGCACGGCCCTCTGCTGCTCGGCCACTGGTTCCCCTTCGATCTGTCCGTGCACCTGAAGCTGTCGCCGGCCGCCCTCGCCCGCCGCACCCCGCAGGGCGAGCGCTGGACCCTGTCCGCCTTCGCGCGCTACGAGGCCGAGACCCGGCCCGAGGAGGCGGCGGATGTGGTCGTACGGGCCGACGATCCCCGCAGGCCGGCCTGGAGCGGTCTGCCCTGACGACGGGGCGGCCCGCCCGTCCGGCCTTGAGGGACGAACTGCCGGATCTCGCCGCGTATGCGGGGGAACCTGCCTGCGGCCACCGGCAGTTCATCGGCGGCCGACCGCGCGAGAAGACCCGAGTCCCGCACCGTCATCTCGGGTAACCGGTCGGCACCGCCGCCCTCTTGACGCGGCCTCAGGTATCTCGTGCTTCCGGCCATGGCGACCCCTCCCCGGGCGGCCCCCGCGGCCGTCCCCCGCTGGAAAAACCGTACGGCCGACCACTGACAACCGGTCCCGGACCGCCTGGCGAGACCGCTGATCGCCGTGCCGGCGGCGGAGGTTAGCGTGGGCCCGTGAGCACTTCATTCCCTGCATCCGACGAGCCCGAAGCGCTGCCCGGCAGCCAGGGGCCCACCGCGACCGTCGAGGCCCGGCCGCGGTCCGTCGGCACCGTGACGATGTCCTACGCGCCCGACCCCGACGGCGACCCGGATCCCGGCGAGATCGTATGGACCTGGGTGCCCTACGAGGAGAACGACGGCCGGGGCAAGGACCGCCCCGTGCTGGTCGTCGCCCGGGAGACCGGCGGGACGCTGCTGGCCGTGCAGCTGTCCAGCAAGCGGCACAACAACGACCGGGAGTGGGTCCCCCTCGGGACGGGCCCGTGGGACCGCGCGGGGCGCGACTCGTGGGTGGCCGTGGACCGGGTGCTGCGGGTGCACCCGGCCGGGATGCGGCGCGAGGCCTGCGCGCTGGACCGGGGCCGCTTCAACCTCGTCGTCAACCGGCTGCGCGAGCGCTACGGCTGGCGCTGACCGCCCCAGTCCCGGGCCTCAGGCGTCGGCCAGGGCCAGGAGCTTGGTGACGGTGTTCCAGTTGCGGGCGGTGGCCGTCACCCCGAGACGGGCACGGCCCACCGCCTCGGCGAGCCTGGAGCGGCCGATGCCGCCCGGGCACCACAGATACAGTTCGCGCCCGATCAGCCGGTACTGGTCGGGCGCGAACGCGGCCGGGTCGAGCGCATCCAGCCGGGAGGTGTCGGCCGGCTCCGCCGACAGGAACGTGACGTGCAGGCTCTTGGGCTCCGGCGCGGCCAGGGGAAACGGGTTCGCGGCGACGACGGCGGCCAGCTCGTCGCGGGTCCGGACGACGACCGGCACCGTCAGGCCCAGGTCGACGGTGATCCGCTCGTGGATCACCCGGGCGGTCTCGGACGGCGGCGTACCGGGGTCGGCGAAGACGATGTTGCCGGTCTGCAGGAGGACCGAGACGTCCTGGTACCCCAGGGACTGGGCCAGCTCCAGCTGCTTCGCCTTGGGGAAGGAGTTGTGGCCGCCGACATTGATGCCGCGGAGCAGAGCGATCTGACGGGACATGGTGCTGCCGTTCGTAGGGGCCGGCCTCGGTGAGGGCGGACGACGGTCGGGATCAGAAGAGCGGAGCGGGCAGTACCCCTTCGAGGGCCAGCAGGGCACGTTTGGTCTCCAGCCCGCCGCCGAAGCCGCCGATGCCGCCGTCACTGGCCACGACGCGGTGGCACGGGACGACGACCGGGAGCGGATTGGAGCCCATGGCGGCGCCCACCGCGCGGGCCGCGCCCGGCTCCCCGACCCGGTCGGCGAGGTCCTGATAGCCCACGACGCTGCCGTAGGGGACCCCGGCGGCCAGCGCCTGCAGGACCCGTGCGGAGAAGCCGGAGGACAGCGACCAGTCCAGCGGGACGGTGAAGGACCGCAGCTCTCCGGCGAAATAGGCGGTGAGCTCGGCCGCGGCCGTCGCCAGAGGGGGGAGCGCGGCCCGCGGCGGCCCGCCGAAGTACTGCTCCAGACGGGTCAGCTCACGGCGGGCGGTCCGCTCGTCGGCATGGAAGACGACCCGGACCAGGCCCTCCTCGGTCGCGGCGAGCAGCAGCGGGCCGATCGGGGTATCCAGTCGCGCCCGGGCCCAGTCGCGCCGGGCCGCCGCCGCTGCCGCGGGTGCGGCGTCCGGCGCCGCCGCCGGGCGGGAATCCTGCTCGGAATGCATCACCTGATCAGGGTAGGAGGCACCACTGACAATGCGGCGGGGAACGGACCGGCCGCCCCCGTCCCCCCGCCGGCCGCGGGCTCAGTCGTCGTTGCCGCCCAGCGCGTCGCGCACCACGTCCGGCTTGTTGGTGATGATGCCGTCGACGCCCAGAGCGGCGACCTTGACCGCGGTGGCCGGGTCGTCGACGGTCCAGGTGTACAGGTCCAGCGGCCGGCGGTGCGGGCCCTTCAGACCGTGCACGGCGGCGACGTACTCCGGGGTGACCGCCGTGTGGACGGGGTTGATCTGGTCGCAGTACTTGGCGAACTTCGGGAGGTCGGCGACGGACGGATTGCCGAGGAAGCCCGTCTTGACGTCCGGCCGCAGGCGGTGCACCGTCTTGATGGCGTCGGCGTTGAAGCTCTGGATGATCAGATGGCGCTTGACGTGGGTCCGGTCCAGCCAGCCCGCGCGGCGCAGCTCGGCGAGGGTCTGCCGCTCGATCCCCGGGTAGAGCTCCGGCGATTTCAGCTCCATCAGCAGGCTCTGGTCGTTGTTCTCGACCTCGTCCATGTAGTCCTCGAGGGTCGGCACCCGCTCCCCGCGGAACTTCGGTCCGAACCAGCCGCCCGCGTCCAGCTTCTCGATCTCCTTCAGCGTGAAGTCCGCTACGTTCCACGGGGAGCGTCCGGGAAAGACCTGCTCCACGTTGGTCGTCCGGGCGAGCGAGTTGTCATGGAGGATGACCAGCTCGCCGTCCTTGGTGCGCTGGACGTCGTTCTCGACCCACTCGAAGCCCAGCCGCTCGGCCGCGTCGATCGAGGCGAGAGTGTTCTCGGGTGCGTACGACGAGGCGCCGCGGTGGGCGACCGTCACCGGAGAGCGTCCGGACGGAGCCGCCTGGGCGACGGGCGTGGAGAGGGCGAGCGTGGACAGACCCATGAGCGCACCGGCGACAACGGTGGCGACGGGGCGGATACGCATACGGACTCCTCGTGACGTCGTGGACGTGAGCTGACGTGAAGTGACGTGAACCGGGTCGGACGGACAGAGGCTCGCAGCCGGGCCGTAGCGGGAGGCGGTCGTGTGGTTTCCGGGCGCTGAACGAGAGGTGGCCGGTTTCCGTTGTGGAGCGACGCGCAGTTGCAGGATGCCCGGATCAGCCGTGCTACAGACGTACGCTCCGACGCCGTCCAACTTGCCGGAGCCACGGCATCCGCGCATCTTGGCCGATGATGCGTCACCCCTCGTGCGTCTGAACGGTTTTGATGGGCCAGCAGAAGGGCACGCCACCTGGCCGGGTCCTCGTCCGGCCGGTCGGCCGACTCCTCGCCCGGCGCGTCGCAGCACGGGCCCCGTCCGGATCCGGAGGGGGAGACCGACGGCGCTCCCGTGCGGTCCCTGCACGTGCGGGCACCGCTCCCCGTGGCGTCCCGGCCTCGGCGCCGCCCGCTGCCCGAGGAGCGCGCCCGCCGTCGGGTCCACCGCCCACCGCGTCCACCGCCGGCTGCCCCGCCGGCCCGCCGTTCCCTGTTCCCGTGCCGCCCGTGCCCCGGGCCGCCGGCCGACCGGCACTCCCTGCCCCCGCCGTCCGGCGCCCGTGGTCCGGCGCCCGTGGTCCGGCAACCCGCCGGCCACCGCGGCCGCCCGCCCGCAGCTACGGGCTCACCAACCGAAACCGCAGCTCAGAGTGCTTGCGGCGTCGATTGTCAGTGCCGAGTCGTACGGTGGATCCCATGCGGCCCGTATCAAGCATCGAACGCACGGTGGCGCCTTTCGAGGTCGTCAGCCCCTTCCAGCCCAGCGGCGACCAGCCCACGGCCATCGCCGAACTCGAGCGGCGTATCCGCGGGGGTGAAAAGGACGTCGTCCTGCTCGGCGCGACCGGCACCGGCAAGTCGGCGACCACCGCGTGGATGATCGAGAAGCTGCAGCGCCCGACGCTCGTCCTGGCGCCCAACAAGACGCTCGCGGCCCAGCTCGCCAACGAATTCCGCGAGCTGCTGCCCAACAACGCCGTCGAGTACTTCGTCTCCTACTACGACTACTACCAGCCCGAGGCGTACGTCCCGCAGTCCGATACGTACATCGAGAAGGACTCCTCCATCAACGAGGAGGTCGAGCGGCTGCGGCACTCCGCGACGAATTCGCTGCTCACCCGGCGTGATGTCGTGGTGGTCGCCTCGGTGTCCTGCATCTACGGCCTCGGTACGCCGCAGGAGTACGTCGACCGGATGGTGCCGCTGAAGGTCGGCGACGAGTTCGACCGGGACGCCCTGCTGCGCCGCTTCGTCGACATCCAGTACACGCGCAACGACGTGGCCTTCACCCGCGGCACCTTCCGGGTGCGCGGCGACACCATCGAGATCTTCCCGGTGTACGAAGAGCTGGCCGTGCGGATCGAGATGTTCGGCGACGAGATCGAGGCGCTGTCCACTCTCCATCCGCTCACCGGCGAGGTCATCAGCGACGACCAGGAGCTGTACATCTTCCCGGCCAGCCACTACATCGCGGGCCCCGAGCGCATGGAGCGGGCCATCGCCGGGATCGAGGCCGAGCTCGCGGACAGCCTCGCCACGATGGAGAAGCAGGGCAAGCACCTGGAGGCCCAGCGGCTGCGGATGCGCACCACCTACGACATCGAGATGATGCGTCAGATCGGCTCCTGCTCCGGCATCGAGAACTATTCGATGCACATGGACGGCCGCGAGCCCGGCTCCGCGCCCAACACCCTCCTCGACTACTTCCCGGACGACTTCGTCCTGGTCATCGACGAGTCGCATGTCACGGTCCCGCAGATCGGTGCCATGTACGAGGGCGACGCCTCCCGCAAGCGCACCCTCGTCGAGCACGGCTTCCGGCTGCCGTCCGCCATGGACAACCGGCCGCTGAAGTGGGAAGAGTTCCTGGGGCGCATCGGCCAGACCGTCTATCTGTCCGCGACCCCGGGGCCGTACGAGCTCGCCAGGGGCGACGGGTTCGTGGAGCAGATCATCCGGCCGACCGGTCTGGTCGACCCGGAAGTGGTGGTCAAGCCCACCGACGGGCAGATCGACGACCTGGTGCACGAGATCCGTACGCGCACGGACAAGGACGAGCGCATCCTGGTCACCACCCTCACCAAGAAGATGGCCGAGGACCTCACCGACTACTTCCTGGAGCTCGGCATCCAGGTCCGCTATCTGCACAGCGACGTGGACACCCTGCGCCGGGTGGAGCTGCTGCGCGAGCTGCGATCGGGTGAGTACGACGTCCTGGTGGGCATCAACCTGCTGCGTGAGGGCCTGGACCTGCCCGAGGTCTCCCTGGTGGCCATCCTGGACGCCGACAAGGAAGGGTTCCTGCGGTCCGGTTCGGCGCTCATCCAGACCATCGGACGTGCGGCGCGCAACGTCTCCGGCCAGGTGCACATGTACGCCGACAAGGTCACCCCGGCGATGGCGAAGGCCATCGACGAGACCAACCGCCGCCGGGACAAGCAGCTGGCGTACAACAAGGAGAACGGCATCGACCCGCAGCCGCTCCGCAAGAAGATCGGCGACATCGTCGCCACCATCGCCCGCGAGGAGATCGACACCCAGGAGCTGCTGGGCACGGGGTACCGCAAGGGCACCGAGAAGGAGACCCAGGGCAAGGCGCCGGTCCCGGCGCTCGGCGGCAAGGCCGCGAAGGGCAAGGGCGGCAAGGCGGAGGTGCTGACGGACCGTCCCGCCGCCGAACTGGCCGAGCTCATCGAGGAGATGACGGAGCGGATGCGGGCCGCCGCGGCCGAGCTGCAGTTCGAGGTCGCCGCCCGACTGCGCGACGAGGTGGGCGAACTGAAGAAGGAGCTGCGGCAAATGAGGGAGGCCGGGGTGAAGTAGGGGGGAACGGCAGCGGCCGAGGGGCCGGGGCGGCGCGCGACGGTCCGCCGGGGCGGACCGCCCTCGCCCCGGTGCGGTATCGCCGCACGTGGGCGGGGTGTGTCCGGCGGTGCCCGGTGTGTTGCAGAAGCGCCACAAAACGCGGGTCCGATGCCTCCCCGGCCCGGCGTCGTGCATAGGGTCGAAGGGGCCGCCGGAGAGCTGGGCGGGGACAGTACAGAGAGGGGACGGCGCGTGACGGTCAACTTGTCCAAGGGACAGGGCATCAGCCTGCAGAAGTCCGACGGAGGAAACCTGACCGCGGTGCGGATGGGGCTGGGGTGGCGCTCGGCGCCGCGCCGCGGCCTGTTCGGCAGGCGGACCAGCGAGATCGACCTCGACGCCTCGGCGGTGCTGTTCGCCGACAAGAAGCCGATAGACGTCGTCTTCTTCCAGCACCTGGTCAGCGACGACGGCGCGGTCCGGCACACCGGCGACAACCTGGTCGGCGGCGCGGGCCAGGGCGGCGACGACGAGGCGATCCTGGTCGACCTGGCGCGGGTGCCGGTGCACATCGACCAGATCGTGTTCACCGTCAACTCCTTCACCGGCCAGACGTTCGCCGAGGTGCAGGACGCCTTCTGCCGCCTGGTGGACGAGACCACGGGCCAGGAGCTGGCCCGCTACACCCTCACCGGCGGCGGCAACTACACCGCGCAGGTCATGTCCAAGGTGCACCGCGTCGGCAACGGCTGGCAGATGACCGCCATCGGCGAACCCTCCGTCGGCCGCACGTTCCAGGACCTGGTGCCGGCGATCCTGCCGCACCTGTAACCACCGCCGTCGCACCACCACCGTCGCGGCAGCGCGCACCGGGCCGCGCCGCCGGACCCCGGGGCCCGTGCCCGGGTAGGGCCCGGGCACGCCACCACCACAGGGGGAACAACGATGACGGCCGAGCTGGTCCGGGGGCAGAACCATCCACTGGACCGGAGCCGGGTGGAGATCCGGGTGACGGCGGGCTCCGCCGTCATGGCCGGGGTCGCCCTCGGCGACGAGCAGGGCAGGCTCGCCGGCGCCGAGGCGGTGGCCCACCCGGGCGCGCCCCGGCGCACCGGCATCGAGGTTCCCCGCCAGGCGGCCGCCGAGCACCGCCTCGCGGTGGATCTCGACGCGCTGCCCGCGGCCGTCCACCGGGTGAGCGTGCTGCTGGCGCTGCCCAGCGGCATCGGCGCCGTGACCGCCTTCGGGGCGTGCGCCGCGCCCTCCGTCACGGTCACCGCCCTCGACGGCACCGGCATCGCCCACTACACCGTCACCGGTCTGGGCGGCGAGTCCGCGGTCGTCGCCGTGGAGCTCTACCGCCGGCAGGGCGCCTGGAAGGTGCGCGCCGTGGGCCAGGGCTACGCCGGTGGCCTCACGGCGATGCTGCACGACCAGGGCCTGCCGCAGGCGGCGGAGCTGGCCGCGGAGATCGAGGACGCGGTCGGCCGGGGACAGGCCCGCGCGGTGCCCTCGCCCGCCCCCGTGGCGGCGAGCCGGTCCGAACGACCCGCGGCGGACCGGCCGGCTCCCGCACACCCTCCCGCATCCGACGCCCCGGCACCCTCCGCAACCGGCACCGGCACCGGCACCGGCACCGGCACCGGCACCGGCACCGGCACCGGCACCGGCACCGGCACCGACGCGTCACCCCCCGCCTCCGGCGCCCGCATCGACTACCAGCACCCCAAGCGCCGCAGCACCCCCGTCTCCGCCCCGGCCCCGGCCGTCTCCGCCCCGGCCGTCTCCGCCCCGGCCGACGCCGCCCCGGCACCGACCGCGTCCGCTTCCGCGCCCCACGGCAGCACCGGGGCGCCCGGCGGCCCCCCGGCGCCCGTGGCCGGTGACGCCGCCGGCTGGACCATGGAGGAGCGGCTCTACAACCAGGTCTGGGGGATGTTCGAGGACCTCGCCCGCTCGGTCGCGGCCTACCGCAGCGCGTCCGGCTTCGCCGAGTCCCGTATGGAGCAGGAGCTCGACCAGGCCCTGTCCGACCCGCGCCACCGCCTCGGCACGGCCGCCGACGCCGCCCGCGCCACCGCGCGCGACAAGCACGCCGCCCTCGTGGCCCAGGCCCGCGCCGCCCTCGACCGTGACCTCGCCCAGCTCGCGGCCGAGTCGGCGGTCGTCGAGCCCGCCCTGCCGCCCGCCTTCGCCCGCTGGGACAACCCCGTCTGGCAGGGCTACCACGTCCCGCTGGAGCGTCCGATGGCGCTGCGCCTGGGCGATCTGCACCTCCCGGAAGTCCTGGACCTGCGCATTCCCATGCTCGTCCGCCTCCCCCTGGAGCGCGGGCTGTGGATCGACAGCGGGACCGACGCCCACCCCGGGAGCCCCGCCCCCGGGCGCGACGTCACCCGGCGGGAGCTGGGCAGCGCGCTCACGGACGGGGCTCCCGACGAGCCCGATGTGCGCCGGCTGGCCATGGAGGCGGCCGTGGCGATCGCCGCCCGGCTGCTCGCCGTGCACCCCGCGGGGGACTTCGCGGTCCAGGTCATCGACCCGGGCGGTACCGCGGCGCCCGCCCTCGCGCCGCTGGTGGAGAGCGGTGCGCTGGCCGCCGCACCGATGCCCGGCGCCCAGGGCGTGGCCGCGGTGCTGGAGATGCTGACCCGCCGGGTGGAACTCGTCCAGATGGCGGTGCGCCACCGTGCGGCGGACTCCCTCCCGCCGGATCTCGACACCGCCGACCAGCTGCTGATCGTGCACGACTTCCCGCACGGCTTCGACGACCGGGCCCTCACCCGGCTCCGCTACCTCGCCGACGAGGGGCCGGCCGTCGGCGTGCATCTGCTGATGGTCGCCGACCGCGCCCGGACCCTGGAGTACGGCCCGGTCCTGGACCCGCTGTGGCGCTCGCTGCTGCGGATCACCCCGGTCCCCGACGCGCATCTCGCCGACCCCTGGGTCGGTCATGCCTGGACGTACGAGCCCTCGCTCGTCCCGGAGGGGAGCCAGGTGGTGCGTCAGGTGCTGGGCCGGGTCGCGGCTGCCCGCCGGGCATCCTGACCAGGTGTTTTGCCTATTTCTTTACTATTCATTGTCCTTCCTTTACGCTTCTTGGTGCGGAGGGGAGTATTCCCGCTGCGACGTACCCGTCATCACGGATTGCGAGTGTGACGAGATCCCGGGGCGTCGGTCCCGTTCCCCCATCCGGCGGAACGGGGCGGAAGAGACCTCCGGCAGCGACGACGCTGTAAGTGCCGTACGACTCTGCCGGAGGAGCAGTGGACGTTTCCCCGACCCTGTGGGCCCTGACCATCCTTGGTCTGTGCGCCCTGATCGCCGCCGATTTCTTCATCGGCGGCCGCAAACCGCACGAGGTCTCCCTCAAGGAGGCCGGAATCTGGACCGGTGTCTGGATCACGCTGGCCGCGCTCTTCGGCCTCGGGCTGCTGCTGTTCGGCGGCGCCGCACCGGCCGGTGAGTTCTTCGCGGGCTTCATCACCGAGAAGTCCCTGAGCGTCGACAACCTCTTCGTCTTCGTCCTGATCATGGCGAAGTTCGCGGTCCCGACGATCTACCAGCAGCGGGTGCTGATGGTGGGTGTGCTGATCGCGCTGGTGCTGCGGGCCGGCTTCATCGGCGCGGGCGCCGCGATCATCGCCAACTTCTCCTGGGTGTTCTACCTGTTCGGTGCGTTCCTCATCTGGACCGCATGGAAGCTGATCAAGGAGGCCCGGGCCGAGGAGGAGGACGAGGAGTTCGAGGAGAACCGCTTCCTCAAGATGGTCGAGAAGCGCTTCCCGTCGACCGACAAGTACCACGGCACCAAGCTGTTCGTGGTCGAGAACGGCAAGCGGCTGATGACGCCGATGCTGATCGTGATGCTGGCGATCGGCACCACCGACGTCCTCTTCGCCCTGGACTCCATCCCGGCGATCTTCGGCCTGACCCAGGACCCGTACATCGTCTTCACCGCCAACGCCTTCGCCCTGATGGGTCTGCGGCAGCTGTACTTCCTGATCGGCGGACTGCTCAAGAAGCTGGTCCACCTCTCGTACGGCCTGTCGGTGATCCTCGGGTTCATCGGTGTGAAGTTGGTGCTGCACGCCCTGCACGAGTCCGGGGTGCCCGTTCCGGAGATCAGCATTCCGGTGTCGCTGGGCGTCATCTGTGCCGTCCTGATCGTCACGACGCTCACCAGCCTGCGCGCCTCGAAGAAGCAGGCCGCCGCCGAAGCGGCGGCCAAGGAGCGCATCGACGTCTGAGGCCGGACGTACGACACGGCGCCCGGTTCCCACTCCCTTCAGGGGCGGGAACCGGGCGCCGCCGTTCGTACGGGCCCGCCCCCGAAAGGCGTTGGCGGGCCGCCGCGTCCGTCCTTCCCCGCGCTACCAGCCGCGCCCGCGCCACTCGGCGAGGTGCGGCCGCTCGGCGCCGAGGGTGGTGTCGTTGCCGTGGCCCGGGTAGACCCAGGTCTCGTCGGGCAGTTGGCCGAAGAGCTTGTGCTCCACGTCGTCGATCAGGCGGACGAAGTTCTCGGCGCTGCCGAAGGTGTTGCCGACGCCCCCGGGGAACAGGCAGTCCCCGGTGAACAGATGAGGGGCGCCGTGCGGGTCGTCGTAGACCAGCGCGATGCTGCCCGGGGTGTGGCCGACGAGGTGGCGCGCCGTCAGCTCGACCCGTCCGACGGTGAGGGTGTCGCCGTCGTCGAGCAGCACGTCCGTGGGGACGGGGATGCCCTCGGCGTCGTACCGCCCCGCGCAGGTCCGCGCACCCGTCGCGTCGACCACCTCGCGCAGCGCGCCCCAGTGGTCGCCGTGCCGGTGCGTGGTGACCACGGACCCGATGCCGCTGTCGCCGATCAGCGAGAGGAGGGTGTGCGGTTCGGCGGCCGCGTCGATCAGCAACTGCTCATCGGTCGCCCGGCACCTCAGCACATAGGCGTTGTTGTCCATCGGACCGACCGCGACCTTCGAGATCATCAGGTCGGTCAGCTCGTGCACGTCGGCCGGTCCGCCGACCTTCACTGCTCCGCTGTAGCCCATGGGACCACTCTAGAGCGGCGGCACCACGGGCAGGACGGAGCCGTGACTGTCGAGTTTGCCGCCCTCGTCGCGCCCGGTGAGCCAGCCCACCAGCGCCGTCGCGGAGCCCGTCACCACCACGGGGCCGTCCCCGGCGCCCGGGCCGGTGGCGAGTGCGCCGGTGCGCCAGCGGCGGCCGTCGTCGGTCCGCAGCTCCAACGGGGGCAGATCCGGGTGGCCGGCGAACTTGATGGTGGCCAGGAAGGCCAGTTCGCTGTCGACGAAGGCGGGCGAGAGCTGCTCGACGGTGTGGCCCACGCCGAGGTCGACATGGTGGAGTTCGAGCTCGGCCAGCCGGCGCAGGGGCAGCCGGTCGGCCCGCTCGACGACGTTGTTGCGCATCTCGACCTGGTAGGTCCGGCGGTCCCGCGGCAGGGCGTCCATCGCCTTGTCGAACCGCGCCGCGGACTCCCTGAGGTCCTCCAGATGCGCCGCCAGCGGGCGGTCCGCCCCCCGCTCGATATCGGCGTCGCGGGCCTCGGGACCGGCGTACATCGGCGTCCGCACATCGGTCCGCGCCCAGGTCAGGAGGTTGCCCAGGGCGTCGGCGTTGCGGGCCAGATGGGACAGGACGTGGCCGCGGGTCCAGCCGGGCAGCAGCGACGGCTCGCCGATCGCCGCGTCGTCGAGTGTGCCGACCGCGGTAAGGAGCCGGTCGGTGGCCTCGCGGACGGCGGCCACGTCGTGCGGGAAGTCAGGCGCGGTGGGGGTCATGGTCCGACGCTAGCGCCGTAGGGGCGGGCGCGGGAGTGGGCCGGCGCCGATCGGGGTGCACACGGGCGGAGCGTGGTGCACGCGGGCGGAGCGGGCGGCGCACGACGACGGCGGACAACCGCCGGTCCGCGCCGCCCGCGAGGGGGCGAGGCGTCAGAGCGCCGCCGCGGCGGGCGTCCCGAACCAGCGCCGGAGCGCGGCGTCCAGCTCGTCCGGGGTGCCCGGGCCGCCGGGGGAGTCCGCCGCCCAGGCGGTGCAGCCGTCGGGACGCACCAGCAGGCCGGCCAGCGCGGGCCGCCCCGGGCAGCGCGCCGGGAGCACCCGTATCCGGTCCTCGTATCCGGTGGCGCGCCCGCCCACCCCGGCGTCCCCGGTGAGATCGAGCAACAGCCCCTGCCCGCCGTGCAGATGGTCCGCGAGCCGGGTGCCGTCGGCGAACTCCAGGTCGGGTGCGCTGCGGCCGGTCAGCGGATGGGTGCCGGGCAGGTCGTAGTGCTGCCAGACCCCGGAGATCTTCTTGGCGAAGAAGGTGGTGGCGGCGACCGTCCCGGTCAGTTCGGCGATCACCCCGCGCAGCGCCCGGGCGTGCGACTCCGGCCGCATCAGCGCCACTTGGGCCCGGGTCCACTCCAGCACCCAGGCGCCCAGCGGATGCCGCTCGGCGGTGTACGTGTCGAGCAGCCCCTCCGGTGCCCAGCCGCGGACCGTGGCGGCGAGTTTCCAGCCGAGGTTCATGGCGTCGCCGAGGCCGAGATTCAGCCCCTGGCCGCCGAACGGCGAGTGGACGTGCGCCGCGTCCCCGGCGAGCAGCACCCGCCCGGACCGGTAGTCGGGCACCTGCCGTGCGTGGTCCGTGAACCGGGTCGCCGAGAGCACCGTGTCGACGGTGACGTCCGCGACCCCCGACACCTTCCGCAAGGCGGTCTGCAACTCCTCGGCGGTGACGGGTGCTTCGCGGTCGGCGGGCGGCCCGTCGAACTCCACGGTGAGGATCCGGCCGGGCAGCGGGCCGTGGGCGTACGTCCCGGTCTCCGTCCAGTTCCAGCCGGCGCCCAGGGCGTCGGCGCCGGTCAGCTCCACGAGGGCCTGATGGCCGGTGATCTCCGGGTCCGTACCGGGGAAGGGGAAGCCGGCGAGGCGGCGGACGGTGCTGCGGCCGCCGTCGCAGCCGGCCAGCCAGCCGGTGCGCAGCGACCCGTGGGAGGTGTGGACGTGCACCCCGTCCTCGTCGGCGTCGAAGCCGGTCAGGGTCACCCCGCGGCGCAGCTCGACGCCCAGCTCGGCGGCGCGGGCACCGAGCAGCCGCTCCAGCGCCTCCTGCGGTACGAGGCCGACCTCGGCGGCGGGCCCGAGGTCCTCGAAGTCCGGGTCGGACTCGTCCAGCAGGTCGCCGCGCAGCATGATGCCCGCGAAGTGCCCGGCGAACCTCGGTGGTCGCTCCACCGCGGTGGCGCCGGCCGCCTGGCGCTGCCGCAGGAACGCGCCGAACCTCTCGAACGCGTCGCGCTGTGCCGCCGCCAGGGCGGGCAGCATCCCGCGCCGGTGAAAAGCCTCGGAAGAGGGGTGGTTGATCGCCCCTGCCTTGATCTTCGTATCCACTTCGGTCAGTCGCTCCAGGACGACGACCGACACGTCCGCCAAAGCGAGCTCGCAGGCGAGCATCAGCCCCACCGGGCCGCCCCCTGCCACTACTACGTCTGCGTCATGCTTCATGGACGTAAGTGTAGTCACTATAAATTTGTTCTGACTAAAAACAGGGCTAACATTCCGGCCATGGTGGAGGGCGTGACGGACGGTGTGAGGGGCGGCATGGCGGAGGGCGGGCGGCGCGGCGCCGGCGCGGCGGCGGACGGCGCGGCAGGCGGCCGGTGGGAGGAGACCGGTTTCACCGAGGACGAGGGGCGGCTGACGCTGCGCGAGCGCAAGAAGCTGCGCACCCGGCAGCGGATCTCCGGCGAGGCCACGCTGCTGTTCATCCGCCGCGGCTTCGACAACGTCACCGTCGCCGAGGTGGCCCGCGCCGCCGAGGTGTCCACGATGACGGTCTTCAACTACTTCCCGCGCAAGGAGGACCTCTTCCTCGACCGGATCCCCGAGGCGAGGGAGCTGCTCACCCGCGCCGTCCGGGAGCGCGGCGCGGACGAGACGCCGCTCGCCGCGCTGCGCCGGCTCACCCTCGGCCTGCTGGCCGAGCGGCATCCGCTGGCCGCGGTGGGGGAGGGGTTCGAGCACTTCTGGCGCACGGTGCTGGACTCGCCGGCGCTGTGCGCCCGGGGGCGCGAGGCGGTCGAGGAGATGGAGCACACGCTCGCCGGGCTGCTGGCCGAGGCGGCGGGCGGCGACGTGGAGCGTCCGGACCGGGCGGCCCGGCTGGCCGCGGCGCTGATCATCGCGGGGATCCGGGCGGCCTTCGTCGAAGCGGTGACCCGGCGGCTCGGGGGTGACCCGGTGGAGGAGGTGGCCGTTGAGCAGGCCGAGGTGCTGCGGCGCACGTTCGATGCGCTGGAGCGGGCACTGGCCCGCGACGTCTGACGGGAGAGTTTCCGCAGCGTACGGGCGTGTGGCGGGGCGGGAAGATTGTGGCGCCGCCACACGTTCGGGTGAAGAGGACTTGCGAGCCCGCTAAATCGAATGCGCGTGCTATAGGCTCGTGTGTGGCATCGCAAAGAAAGTGCCGCGGCGGGCCCCATACCCTGGGGCGGGGGCTCCGCTCCGCTCCGTCGCCTCTGCTCACCCACCGCGCGGCGGACGCAGAGCCGCGGCCCTCCGCCCCCCTCCAAGAAAGGTGCCGACCGGCGTGGCCGACCGTCTCATCGTCCGTGGCGCTCGCGAGCACAACCTCAAGAACGTCTCGCTCGACCTCCCCCGCGACTCCCTCATCGTCTTCACGGGGCTCTCCGGGTCGGGCAAGTCCTCGCTCGCCTTCGACACGATCTTCGCCGAGGGGCAGCGGCGCTATGTCGAGTCGCTCTCCTCCTATGCCCGGCAGTTCCTCGGGCAGATGGACAAGCCCGATGTGGACTTCATCGAGGGCCTGTCCCCCGCGGTATCCATCGACCAGAAGTCGACGTCGCGCAACCCGCGCTCCACGGTCGGCACGATCACCGAGGTCTACGACTACCTCCGCCTGCTCTTCGCCCGTATCGGCAAGCCGCACTGTCCCGAGTGCGGGCGGCCGATCGCCCGGCAGTCGCCGCAGGCCATCGTGGACAAGGTGCTCGAACTCCCCGAGGGCAGCCGTTTCCAGGTGCTCTCGCCGCTGGTGCGTGAGCGCAAGGGCGAGTTCGTCGATCTCTTCTCCGACCTCCAGACCAAGGGCTACAGCCGGGCCCGGGTCGACGGGGAGACCATCCAGCTCTCCGAGCCGCCGAAGCTGAAGAAGCAGGAGAAGCACACCATCGAGGTGGTCGTCGACCGCCTCACGGTCAAGGAGTCCGCCAAGCGGCGGCTCACCGACTCCGTCGAGACCGCTCTCGGGCTCTCCGGCGGCATGGTGATCCTCGACTTCGTCGATCTGGACGCCGACGACCCGCAGCGCGAGCGGATGTACTCGGAGCATCTGTACTGCGCCTACGACGACCTCTCCTTCGAGGAGCTGGAGCCCCGCTCCTTCTCCTTCAACTCCCCCTTCGGCGCCTGCCCGGACTGCACCGGCATCGGCACGCGCATGGAGGTCGACCCCGAGCTGATCGTCCCCGACGAGGACCGCTCCCTCGACGAGGGCGCCATCCACCCCTGGTCGCACGGCCACACCAAGGAGTACTTCGGCCGCCTGGTCGGTGCGCTGGCGGACGCCCTCGGCTTCCGTACGGACATCCCCTGGGCCGGGCTGCCCAGCCGCGCCAAGAAGGCCCTGCTGAACGGCCACAAGACCCAGATCGAGGTGCGCTACCGCAACCGGTACGGCCGCCAGCGGGCCTACACCACCCCCTTCGAGGGTGCCGTCCCGTTCGTCAAGCGGCGGCACTCCGAGGCGGAGAGCGACAGCAGCCGGGAGCGCTTCGAGGGCTATATGCGCGAGGTGCCCTGCCCGACCTGTGAGGGCACCCGGCTGAAGCCGATCGTGCTCGCCGTCACGGTCCAGGAGCGCTCGATCGCCGAGGTCGCGGCCATGTCGATCAGCGACTGCGCCGACTTCCTGCGGGACATGAAGCTCACCGCCCGCGAGAAGAAGATCGCCGAGCGGGTCCTCAAGGAGGTCAACGAGCGGCTGAAGTTCCTGGTCGACGTCGGCCTGGACTACCTCTCGCTGAACCGCGCGGCCGGCACCCTCTCCGGCGGCGAGGCCCAGCGCATCCGCCTCGCCACCCAGATCGGCTCCGGTCTGGTGGGCGTGCTCTACGTCCTCGACGAGCCCTCGATCGGTCTGCACCAGCGCGACAACCACCGCCTGATCGAGACCCTGGTGCGGCTGCGCGACATGGGCAACACCCTGATCGTCGTCGAGCACGACGAGGACACCATCAAGGTCGCGGACTGGGTCGTGGACATCGGCCCCGGCGCGGGCGAGCACGGCGGCAAGGTCGTGCACAGCGGCCCGATGAAGCAGCTGCTGGCCACCAAGGAGTCGATCACCGGCCAGTACCTGTCCGGCAAGAAGTCCATCGCGACCCCCGACGTCCGGCGGCCCGCCGACCCGTCGCGGCAGCTGACGGTCCACGGCGCGAAGGAGAACAACCTCCGCGACATCGACGTCTCCTTCCCCCTCGGGGTGTTCACCGCCGTCACCGGCGTCTCGGGATCCGGCAAGTCGACGCTGGTCAACGACATCCTCTACACCCACCTGGCGCGCGAGCTGAACGGCGCCAAGTCGGTGCCGGGCCGGCACACCCGGGTGGCCGGCGACGACCTGGTGGACAAGGTCGTGCACGTCGACCAGTCGCCGATCGGCCGCACCCCGCGCTCCAACCCGGCCACCTACACCGGCGTCTTCGACCACGTCCGCAAGCTCTTCGCGGAGACGATGGAGGCCAAGGTCCGCGGCTACCTGCCGGGGCGCTTCTCCTTCAACGTCAAGGGCGGCCGCTGCGAGAACTGCTCCGGCGACGGCACGATCAAGATCGAGATGAACTTCCTGCCGGATGTGTATGTGCCGTGCGAGGTCTGCCACGGCGCGCGCTACAACCGGGAGACCTTGGAGGTCCACTACAAGGGCAAGTCCATCGCCGAGGTGCTGGACATGCCCATCGAGGAGGCGCTGAGCTTCTTCGAGGCGGTGCCCACCATCGCCCGGCACCTCAAGACGCTCAACGAGGTCGGTCTCGGGTACGTCCGGCTCGGCCAGTCCGCGCCGACGCTCTCCGGCGGTGAGGCACAGCGCGTCAAGCTGGCCAGCGAGCTCCAGAAGCGCTCGACGGGCAGCACCGTCTACGTCCTCGACGAGCCGACCACCGGTCTGCACTTCGACGACATCAGCAAGCTGATCAATGTGCTGTCCGGCCTGGTGGACAAGGGCAACACGGTGATCGTCATCGAGCACAACCTCGATGTGATCAAGACGGCGGACTGGGTCGTCGACATGGGCCCCGAAGGCGGCAACGGCGGTGGCCTGGTCGTCGCCGAGGGCACTCCCGAGGGCGTCGCGTCGATCCCGGCCAGCCACACCGGCAAGTTCCTGCGGGAGATCCTCGGCGACCGCGTCAGCGATGCCGCGCCGGTGGGGGCCACCGCGAAGAAGACGGCGGCCAAGAAGACCGCGGCGAAGAAGACGGCCGCCAAGAAGACCGCGGCCAAGAAGACGACGGCGCGGGCCCGCAAGGCCTGACACCGCCGGACGGCTCCGGCCGGGCCGTCACCGCTCTCCGTGCGAGGGAGCGGTGGCGGCCCGCTGCTTTCCGCGGGGAGGCGTTCCCCGGCCGCCCGTCCTGGCCCCGCCCCGCTGCCACTTCGCCTTGGTCGCCTCAGCCGCCTCCGCCGCGGGCACCGTCACAGCGGCCTACGCCGCCAACTCCGTGGCGAACGGCGGTTCCGCGCCCGCGCGGGAGCAGGTGACGGCCGCCGCGCGGGCGGCGAAGCGCAGGATGTCGCGCCAGTCGTCGGTGCCGAGAGCGGCCACGGCGGCGTACGAGAGGGCGTCGTGGGCGTCCAGACGGTGCAGCAGCGCGGCGTTGACGGTGTCGCCGGCCCCGATGGTGTCGACGACGGTGACCCGCTCACCGGGGACCGTCACCTCCCCGCCGCCCCGTGTCAGCACCGTCAGACCGTCGCCCCCACGGGTGAGGACGATCGCCGCGGGCCCCGCGTCCAGCCAGTCCTTCGCCGCCGCGGTGACCGACTCCCCGGTGCCACCCGGCGCGGCGTCCGGCCCGGCCAGCCACAGGGCGTCCTCCTCCGACAGCTTCAGCAGGGCGACGTCGGGGAGCCAGGAACGGAAACGGGCCCGGTAGGCGTCCGGGTCCGGGATCAGACCGGACCGGATGTTGGGGTCGAGGGCCGTGAAGACACCGCGCCGGGCCTCGCGGCGCAGCAGGGACTCGTACGCGCTCGCGCCGGGCTCCAGGACGAGCGAGCAGGTGCCCAGGGAGAGCGCGCGGGCCGCGGCGGGCAGCGCCGGCGGCAGGGTGAAGAGCCGGTCGGCGGTGCCGTCCGCGTAGAAGCCGTAGCCCGCCGAGCCGTCCGCGCTGATGTCCGCCACGGCGAGGGTGGTCGGCTCGCTGCCGCGCTGCACCAAGGAGGTGTCGACACCGCCGTCGTGCAGCCCCTGGAGCAGCGCCTCACCGAAGCTGTCGGTCGAGATCCGGGAGCAGAACGCGGCGGGCGAGCCCAGCCGCCCCAGCGCGACCGCGGTGTTGTACGGGCCGCCGCCGCGCCGCGGCAGCAGCGCCGGCAACCGGCCGTCGGCGGTGGGGGCCCCGGTGCCCCCGTCGGAGGGGGAGGTGTCCTGCGGGCTGGGGACAAGGTCGATCAGTGCCTCGCCGGCGACGACGATCACGGGGTGGGGTTCCTTTCCTGGGCGGCCGGGGGCGCGGCCGCGGCGGGTTCGGCGCAGCCGCACGACGTACGGTGCACAAAGGTGCAGGGGAGACGGACGGTGCGCGGGGGGCGGTCCGGCTCCGCCAGGCGCTCCAGCAGCAGCCGGACCGCCGCCGCCCCGATGTCCTTGCTGGGCTGGGCGATCGCGGTCAGCCGCGGGGTGAACAGATCGGCCCACGAGAAGTCGTCGAAGCAGGCCAGCGCGATGTCGCGGGGCACCTCCAGGCCGAGGTCGCGCAGCGCCCGGAGGGTGCCGATGGTCATCGCGTTGTTGGCGGTGATGATCGCGGTGGGCGGTTCGGGGGCGGCCAGGAGATGGCGGGTGGCGTCCTGGGCGCCCGCCGCCTCGGAGTTGCCGCCGGCGAGGAGTTCGGGAGCGAAGGGCAGGCCCGCGGCGCGCAGTCCCTCGCGGTAGCCCTGGACCCGCTCGGTGGTCGTGCTCAGGCCGGGCAGACCGGCCACCAGGCCGATCCGGGTGTGCCCCGACTCCGTCAGATGCCCGACCAGTTGGCGCACCGGGCCGGTGTTCTCGGCGCACACCTGGTCGTGGTCGTCGCCGACCAGCCGGTCCAGGAAGACGGTGGGCACCTCGCGGCGGGTCAGGTACTCCACCAGCCCGGCGGGCTCCGCGGACGGCGCCACGATCATGCCGTCCACCCGGCGCTCGTGCAGCAGCTGGACGACCTTGCGCTCGTGCTGCGGGTCGTCGTGCGGATCGGTAATCAGCAGGCTGTAGCCGGCCTCCAGGGCGCCGGCCTCGACGCCCTGGAGGATCTCGGTGAAGTACGGGTTGCTGATCGCGGAGACCGCCAGGCCGATCGAGCGGGTGCGGGAGGTGACCAGGGAGCGGGCCAGGGTGTTGTGGGTGTAGCCGAGCTCCTCGATGGCGCCGAGGACCGCGGCGCGGGTGCCGGGGCGGACCGGACGGGTGTCGTTCAGCACATGCGACACCGTGGCGACGGAGACTCCCGCGCGCCGTGCCACATCCGTCATCGTCGTCATCCGGTTCTTCCTCCCCGAGCGTGCGGCACCCCGTCGGTGCCGCGGCCTCCCACGGCCGCGTCCCGCGAAGTCCACCACATTACGAGCACCCACCCCGAAGCGTAAACGCTTGCGTAAGCGTTTACGCCCAAGCTACCTTCCCGACATCGCAATCCCGCACGACGTCGTGAGGAGGCGCCGATGCGCGCTCTCGTGGTCACCGCACCGGGCAAGGGGGGCAGCGCAGCTGTCACCGAGCTGCCCGACCCCCGCCCGGAGCCCGATGAGGTGGTCGTGCGCGTCACGTCCTGCGGGCTGTGCGGCACCGATATGCACCTGCTCGGCGGTGAGCTGCCGGCCGCGGTCTATCCGCTGGTGCCCGGGCACGAGCTGACCGGCGAGATCGTGGCGGTGGGCGCCGCGGTGACCGGCCGGGCGGTCGGGGAACGGGTCGCCGTCGACCCCAACATGCCGTGCGGCGCCTGCCACTACTGCCGGATCGGCCGCGGCAATCTCTGCGAGGACTACACCGCGGTCGGCGTCACCCGCGCCGGCGGCTTCGCCGAGCTGGTCGCCGTGCCCGCACGCTGCTGCTACGTGCTGCCCGACGGCCTCTCGGAGGCCGCCGCGGGACTCGTCGAGCCGCTGTCCTGCGCGGTGCACGGCCTCAACCGGCTGCCGCGCCGGCCCGGTGAGCACTATCTGATCTACGGCGCCGGCACCATGGGCCTGATGATGGCCGCCCTCGTACGGACCGCGGGGGCCGCCTCGGTGTCCGTCGTGGACCTCAACGAGGACCGGCTGGCGTTCGCGGAGTCCTTCGGGGTCGACGCGGCGGTGACTAGCGCCGACCGGCTCGGGCGCACGCCCGGCTTCGAGGTCGTGGTCGATGCGACCGGCGCCGTCGCGGCCATCGAGGACGGGCTGGGCCGGGTCCGCCGCGGCGGCACCTTCCTGCAGTTCGGCGTCGCCGACCCGGCGGGCACGGCGTCCTTCTCGCCGTACCGCGTCTACCACCACGAGATCGACATCATCGGTTCGATGGCGGTCCACCACAGCTTCCAGCCCGCCATCGACCTGCTCGCCGCGGGCGGCGGCACCGTCGCCCTCGACTCGCTGGTCAGCGACGTCTATGGTCTCGACGCATTCGACGAGGCGGTGGCCCGGTTCCGGGCGGGCACCGGCCAAAAGATCCACATCGCCCCGCAGAAGGGCTGAGCGCGGTGCCCACACGCATCAAGAACGCACTGATCTGGGTCTTCGGGGCCCTCGGCGGCATCCTGTGGGGCTATGACACCGGAGTCATCTCGGGCGCCATGCTCTTCATCAAGAACGACATCGCCCTCACCCCGCTCCTGGAGGGACTGGTCGTCTCGGGCCTCCTGGTGGGCGCCATGCTCGGCGCGGGTCTCTCGGGACGGCTGGGCGACTCCTGGGGGCGCCGCCGGCTGATCCTCGCGGCCTCCGGGGTCTTCATCCTCGGCACCCTGGGCGCCTCCTTCGCCTTGGGCCCCGCCTCGCTGATCGCCTCCCGGTTCGTGATCGGCATCGGCGTCGGCATCGCCTCCGTCGTCGTCCCGCTCTACCTCACCGAACTCGCCCCCAAGCAGCTGCGCGGCGGGCTGACGTCCCTGATGCAGCTGCTGGTCACGGTCGGCATCTTCGTCGCGTACGGCACCGACTATCTGCTGGCCGGCGCCGGGGCCTGGCGCTGGATGATCGGCCTCGGCGTGATCCCGGCCGCCGTTTTGGCGCTGGGCATCCTCACCCAGCCCGAGAGCCCGCGCTGGCTGGTGGGCAAGGGCCGCACCGACGAGGCCCGTACGGTGCTGACCCGGCTGCGCGGGGACGCCGACGCGGCCGGGGAGGAGCTGGCGGAGATCGAGCGGGCCGAGCGCACCGAGCGGGCGCAGAGCGAGCCGCTGACCCTGCGGCGGCTGCTGTCGCCGCAGCTGCGTCCGGTGTTCGTGGTGGGGATGCTGCTGGTCCTCTTCCAGAACTTCGTCGGCATCAACACGATCATCTACTACGCGCCGACCCTGCTCACCGACATCGGTTTCGGCTCGGACGGCGCGATCCTCGCCAACGTCGGCATCGGTCTCCTCAACATGCTGATGACGCTCCCGGCGATGCGGCTCATCGACCGCAAGGGGCGCAAGCCGCTGCTGCTGTGGGGCGCGCTGGGCATGTGTGCGGCGATGGTGCTGCTGGCCGTCACCAACCTCTCCGGGCTCGGCTACGGCGCGCTGCTGTCCGTGCTCACCCTCCTGGGGATCGCGCTCTACATCGCGTCGTTCGCCATCTCCTGGGGGCCGGTGCAGTGGGTGATGCTGCCCGAGCTGTTCCCGATGCGGATCCGGGCGGCCGCGGTCGGCCTGTGCGTGCTCTTCAACTGGCTGTTCAACATGATCGTGGCGCTGGTGTTCCCCTCGCTGCTGCAGGCCTGGGGTGCCGGGATCAACTTCCTGTTCTTCGCCGGGACGACCCTGCTGGCGTTCCTCTTCGTGCAGCGGCTGCTGCCGGAGACCAAGGGCCGCAGCCTGGAGGAGATCGAGCAGGACCTGCTGCGCGGGCGCCCGGCCCGGCCGGAAGCGGAACGGTCTGTGCCGGTATCGTCGGGAGCCGCCCACCACTGACGCCATGACCTCTGGAGCAGCCATGAGCCAGCCCCCCGCCCGACGGACCGTGCTGCGGGGGGCCGCGCTCGCCGGGGCCGCGGGCTTCGGCCTGGCGGCCTGCTCACCGGGGGACTCGGGCGCGAACGCCTCCGCGGTGCCCGCCGAACCGGTCGACCTCGGATCCGCCGCCGCGGTGCCGGTCGGCGGCGCCAAGCTCTACCGCGAGGACCGCCTCGTCGTCTCGCAGCCCGCCAAGGGCACCTACAAGTGCTTCAGCGCCAAGTGCACCCACGCCGGCTGCATCCTGGCCGAGGTCGAGAAGAAGGAGGGCAGCTGCCCCTGCCACGGCAGCCGCTTCGACGTCACCACCGGCAAGGTCGTCCAGGGCCCGGCGTCCGAGCCGCTGCCCGAGGTCCCGGTCAAGGCCGAGAACGGCAAGCTGATCGCGGGCTGAGGCGCGGGCCGCCGGCGCCGCCCCGGGCCTGTTTCCGGTCCCAGGTGACCCCGGACTACCCCCAGTCCCAGGCGATCCCCAGTATCCCGGGCCGCACCTCCTGCTCCACGAGGTGCACGGCGCGGTGCCGCCCGCTGAGCGCCAGTTCCTGCCGGCCGCTGCGCGGGGCGCCCGCCGAGGCCTGCGCGAAGCGGGTGCAGCGCACCGGCAGCGCCGCCGCGTCGAAGCGCACCTGCAGGACATACTGACCGCCGGCGCAGCTGAAGCCGCGCAGGTACTCCGTGCTCGGGCCGCCGCTGCCGTCCTCGAAGGCGTAGCCGAAGACATGGGTGTCACCGGCCCGCAGCCGGGCGTCGAAGAGCAGCTCGGCGACCACCACCCCGGCCTCGGCGTTCCCGCGCACCCGCCCCAGCCGGCAGTTCTCCGCCGCCCGCACCCGCACCCGGGACGGATCACAGCCCGCGTCGCCCCGGTGGACGGCGACAAAGCGGTCCACGCCGTCCCGGTGCGCACGGACCACCTGGAGCGATTCGCGGGCGAGGAGCCGGCGCTCGGGGCCGATGCGGACCCGTTCGTGATGGCCCACGGTGTGCAGTCCGCCGTCCACGGGGGCCGCCGGCCCGGCGAACAGCCGCTGCAGTGCGGTGTCGGGGGCCACCTGCGACCGGGCGGGCGGCCGCCCGGTCTCCGCGCGGGCGCCGCCCTCCGGCACCAGCAGCCGGTGCAGCGAGCGCGCCGGCAGGTCGAGGACCTCCTCCAGGGCGCGCACCGCCCGCAGCGACTCGGGGCGCTGCGGCCGCCGGGCGCCCTGCTGCCAGTAACTGAGGCTGGTCACCCCGATGGTGATGCCGCGCTGGGCGAGCTTGTGCTGAACGCGGGTGAGGGCGAGCCCCCGTTCGGTGAGCGCGGAGCGCAGTGCGAGATGGAACGGCCCGGTCCGCAGCAATTGGGCCAGCTCCGCCGACCGGGGGGTGTCCTGTGCCATTGCCTCGATCCTCCGGCGCGCGGGGTGAACGTTCACAACCGGATCGCACGCTGTACGCGCTGCCTGCCTGTTCGCTGCAGTACGCCGGGCACCGGCCGCTCACATGCGGGGCGGACCGTCCACACCCCTCATGCCACCCCGCATTGAAGCGTGTTGCCCTGCCTGCGACAACACCTGATGCTCCGCCGCAGCATCCGGATGTGCTCCGCTCGCCCCTCCCAGTCCGGGAGGAACGCCGCACTGTGCGGCACGCCTTCGACCGGATGGGCACCGACTCGGGTGCGTATGTGACCGGTTGCCTCCGCTACGGCACCGGCCGAGCGCGATCGACGCCGGCCGGCCCGTCGGGACCCGGATGCCATGGGCCGCCGGCGATGGCCAGATGCATGTGATCTACGGATATGACACGGACCGCCACGGGGCGTACTGGGGTGATCCATGGTCGACCAACAACCGCTACAACTGGGGCGATTTCGGCTACTACGCGAACGGCAGCGCCTTCTCCTGGACACACTCCCCGTACCGGAGGGGAGCCTGGGGCCATGAGGAAGCGCACCGCCGTCCGCACCGCCCTTCGTGCCGTCGCCACCGGCACGTCCGCCACGGCCCTCCTCGGCCTCACCCCGCACCTCGCCCTGGCCGCGCCCGCCCCCGTGCCACGGACCCCCGCAGCGGCGAGCCTCACCGCCGCCCATGCGGCGGCCACCGCCCCCGCGACCCTCGACACCGTCGCCCGGTTCTTCGCGGCCGGGCGGAAGCGCGGCGGCGCGCACACCGGCGCTCCCGGCGCCGCGCAGGCCGCGCCGCGCATCGAGGGCGCCGCCGTGCCCGTCTACGTCCTGTCGCCGGACTTCGTCCGCGGCCGCGACGGTGCCCCGGTCGCCCGCCTGGAGTTCCTCGCCAGCAGGGCCGTGGCGGGCGACGGCCGCACGGCCTCGGTGTGGACCGCGCGGCGGGGCGCCGCCTGGAAGGTCGTCAACATCGCCGCCGGGGACGACGAGGCCCGCTACAGCGCGGCCGGTGCCGCCCGGGCGAAGGGCGGCACGGTCTTCCGCGAGCCGCGGATCGACGCCTGGTACGTGCAGCACGGCGACCGCGTCGAGCCGCTGGACACGGACGCCCGCCAGGCCGTCGGCGCGCACGGCACCACGGTCGCCGCCTACCGGGACCGGGTGGCGCGGGCCTACGGGGACAAGCTCCCCGGCTCCGCGTACGACCGGCGCGGCGGGTCCGGCGGCTACGGGCCGGGGGCCGGAGTCGGGACCGGGGCCGGGGCCCGGGGGCCGCACACCCCGCGGCCCGTCACGACGGCCGGGCTCGCGGACGACAGTCTGCCGGTGACCGCCGCCACGACCCTCGCGGGCGCCGCCGCCCTGCTCGCCCTGGCCCTCTCCGCCTCGGCGCCACTACGGCGGAGGCGCAGCGGCTGAGGGGGTGGCTTCCAGGCGGGGAGCAGCCGCCGCGGCGTACGCGCCTCACGATGCCCGCCCGCCCGGCTCCGCGGCCGGGCGGGCGGGGGCGAAGCAGGCCAGCACGTCCCGGAACCGCCCCACCGCCTCCACGAGGTCCGCGAAGCGGGTCGACAGCGGCCCGGGGGAGAGGCGCACCCGGTCCGGGGGGAGGTGGTCCACGAACAGCTCCGCCGCGGCGAGCGCCGGTACCAGCTTCCCGGCCCGCGGATGCCGGTAGGTGACATGGGGGCCGCGCCGCTCCGGGGCGGCGGGACCGGCCGGCCGCAGCCCGTACGGCTCCAGTACGGCCCCGGCGAGTTCCGTCAGGAACCCGGTCAGCGCCAGGCTCTTGGCGCGCACCGCGGCCATCCCCGCCTCGGCCAGCAGGTCCAGCGCGGGCTCCGCGGCGGCCAGCGACAGCGCGGGCGGGGTGCCGGTCAGGAAGCGCCGGATGGTCGGATCGGGGTCGTAGCGGGGGCGTGCGGCGAACGGCTCGCGATGCCCGTACCACCCGTGCACCGGCTGTGCGGCGCACGCCTGCAGATCCCGTCGTACGTACAACAGCGCCGGGCACCCGGGCCCCGCCATCAGGTGTTTGTACGTCGCGGCGACCGCCATGTCGGCCCCGGTGGCCGCCAGTTGGAGGTCCACCGCGCCCACCGCGTGGCTGAGGTCCCACAGCACCAGCGCCCCCTGTGCATGCACGACCTCGTGCACCTGCGCCATGTCGAGCAGCGCGCCGGAGCGGGGCGAGACCAGCGGCAGCACCACCACCGCGGTGTCCTCGTCCACCGCCGACCGCAGTGTCGCCATGTCGAGTCCGGTGTCGGGGTGTGTGTGCACGGTGCGCAGGGCGCGCTCGCGCTCGGCCGCGACCCCGGCGACGACATGACGATCGGTGGGGGAGTTGTCGTCGTCCACCACCACGGTCCGCCGGCCGGGGCGCGCCTCCAGGGCGGCCGCCGTCAGCTTGTAGAGGTTGACGCTGGTGCAGTCGCCGGCCACCACCTCGCCCGGCCGGGCGCCGAGCACGGCCTCGGCCATCCGGTCGCCGATCCGCTGCGGCAGGTCCCGCCACTGCGTACCGGCCCGCGCGAACCGGCTGCCCCACTCGTCGCGCACCACCCGGTCCAGCAGTGCCGGGGTGGCGGCGGGCAGCCGGCCCAGCGAGGCGCCGTCGAGGAGGAGCCGGCCGTCCGGCACCGGCGCGAACCGGCCTGGGAACGGTGCCAGCGGATCGCGGGCGTCCAGCCGCCGGGCCCGCCGGGCGGCCTTGCGCAGGGCGGCCGGCCCACCCTCCGGGGCCGTCACCGCGGCCCCCGGCAGGTCCCCGCCCCCTGGCAGGCCCCCGGCCCGCGGCGGGGGAGCGGCGCGCGGGAGACCGGCGCGGCCGGCCCGTCCCCGGGGCGCCGCCGCGGCACGGCGGGCCGTCCGGGGGCCGTGCGCCGGGCGCGTGCGGGGGCAGCCGGTGCGGGGACGCGTTCTGCAGTCACGCGGACAGAGTCGCCGACGCCCCGCCGCCCGCGGCACTCACTTCCGCGTCATTCCGCCGGTCGCCCACGAGATCGACTACCGGAATTGACGGCATTTGCCCCCGTGGCGCGCAGGGGTGGGGCCACGGATCCCGTTGATCCGCACGGTCGTTGACGGGCCGTCGCCTTCCTGCTCCGCCGCCCCGGCAGGGCGCTGGCCGGAAGCTCCCCTTCTCCGCGATCGCGCCGGTCTGCTACGTCGTGCGCCGTCGCGCGGCCGCTCTGCCCGTCAGGGGCGGAAGCGAGCCCCCGACCTGGAGGGCGGGCCGGCAGCACCCGGCTCCGGCCTCGTCCCGCTCCGCCCCGGGCGCCGTCCCCCGCGTCCCGGCCGCCGGAACGGCCGCTCACGGGCGAGTTGAGGCCACACACCCCCAGCAGATGACCCGGTCGGCATCGGCAGGACACGCCGTGCGGTGGTTGCAGCGGGAGCAGGTGTGTTCGGTCTCGCGCTTGAGAACGTCAGCGAGGCCGATCCGGGAGGGGGCGCGGCAGGAGCCGCACCTCACGGTCATAGGCATGGTCCAGTCGACATGTTGATGATCAAGGGTGAGGCGGTAGTTGGCGGAGTCCGGTTCCCCGATCAGACCGCAAGCGGTGCACTTGAAGTATGGGCGGCGTTCCTCACGGGGCACCTCAGTCATGGGGCAGTCTCCAACATGGCCAACGGGCCCACAGTCGTATCGCTCAACTGGCCAAACGCGGCGCTCAGTCACAATGGCAGTCCCATCATCACTGCTGCCTCTGGGACGCTGTGTGCAGACCCATGGGCCTGCGGGCCTTCTCCGGTAAATCCGGAATTTACAGATCCATACCCCATGATCGCTCGCCGAAGTTCCTCTTTTCAGGCGCGTTAGCCAGAGGGGGTCCACATCGCGCCAAATTCGGAGAACTCTGTTGCACTTACCGGGCGGGCACTGCTACTAATGATCAAAATTCATGAAAGACGGGGGGAATTGCAATGCTCAAGGCCACACAGGCAACCCTACTCGCAGGGGTCATTGCAGCAGGCACATTGGGAACGGCCGTCCCAGCCAACGCAGGGCCGCACGTGGCCGCCAAGCCGGTGACCGCGACCGCAAGCAGGCCCATCCATCCCTACAAGTACAAGCACGTCAAGTACATCGGGAAGAAGTGCGGCAAGAAGTTGGCCTCGGAGGCCCGGGGGAGGGGACCGATTACCTTGACCCTCACCCATTCTGCCAGCGTCAGCAACACCTACTCCGCGACGATCGGTGTCGACATCGAAGGGATTTCGGCGGCTGTCGGATTCGACGTCACCAAGACGCACACGAAGATGATGTCCGGCGCTTACGTCGTGCCGCGTGGGAAGTACGGGAAGCTCAAGGCGTACCCTCTTTACTCGATGAAGTCCTTCGACACGTACCTCAAGATGGGCGGCTACTTGGGGAAGGGGAAAGCCTACAAGGTCATCGGCTTCTGCTATACGCATTCAGCGAAGTGAATGCGCTTCGGTCCTCCGAAATGGCTAACTAAAGCGCCTCGTCCCCGGCATTCGTGCTGCCGGGGACGAGGCGGTTCGCATCCTACGGCCGGCCAACTGGCCGATGGCGGGCCTCCAACTTCTTGACCTGGTCAAGCCAGAAAACGTACTTCTCTTGCTTGGACGCTTTCCACGGCAGAAGACCGTCGCCCTTGGCCAGTTGGTAGAACCCTGGCCCGGGATCGTTGGCGCCGCAGTACCCCACGAGGGCGGAGAGCATCAACGCCATTCGATCAGGTGCAGCTGGCGGGAGAAGTTTTTGGTCCAGCCTGACACCGCTTGAGCAGGTATCCCATCGCGGCCCTGCCGCCCGGTTGGTCGAAGTCGAACCCCCTCAGAGCAGTGTCCTGGACCAAGGCTGCGTGCAGATCGCTGTACGAGATCGGCTTGACCGAGGCCGCGACCTCGGTCAAGAACGGCCGTCCCCACTCCGTCAGTTGAATCCACTCAGCTTCGTCGCGGCCGTACATGGATACCCCTCTCAACATGGCCCCGCTCCTCCCCTCAGGGCTTGGTGCCCCGTCACAACATCCTGGCAGCGCTGACCACCCCGCGTACCCACGCGCCGACAGAAAGTGGATGGATGCAGACCTCCCCCGAACCCCGGTCAGGGCCTCGCGCGTGACGGCTGCGAGGCCCTGGCGGGTCCCGTGGGGGACGTGTTCCTCTTCAACGAGCGGAGCCTCCCCGGGGCACCCAAGAGCCCGGCGCCGGAGATCGCCGCCGCGCGCCGGGCCGCACAGGCCGGCCTCTGTCCACAGGTCCGGGCTGAGGCCCTGTTCACATGCCGATGACAAGCAGCAGCGGATGCCGAAGCGCCGGCCGTCCCCGCCGCCCGCCGAGCCCGCATCAGCCGTCCCGCAAGCCGCCCCGCCACCGGCGGAGCCGCCACGGCAGGCAAGGGAGCCGGGCCGGACGCCACGGCTCCCGCGGGCCGCCGCCCGCCGATGCCGGACGACGGCGGTCCGGGAACGGTGATTGTCGGTCCCGGTCAGTAGGGTGGTGTGCATGGCAGACCCCAGCAGCTACCGACCCAAGCCGGGACAGATCCCCGACTCGCCGGGGGTCTATAAGTTCCGCGACGAACACGGCCGTGTCATCTACGTCGGCAAGGCCAAGAGCCTGCGCCAGCGCCTGGCCAACTACTTCCAGGACCTGGCCGGCCTCCATCCGCGGACGCGCACGATGGTCACCACCGCGGCCGCCGTGGAGTGGACCGTCGTCACCACCGAGGTCGAGGCGCTCCAGCTCGAATACACCTGGATCAAGGAGTTCGACCCGCGCTTCAACGTCAAGTACCGCGACGACAAGAGCTATCCGTACCTCGCGGTGACCCTCAACGAGGAGTTCCCGCGCGTCCAGGTCATGCGCGGCGCCAAGAAGAAGGGCGTGCGCTACTTCGGTCCGTACGGCCATGCCTGGGCCATCCGCGAGACCGTCGACCTGATGCTGCGCGTCTTCCCGGTGCGGACGTGCTCCGCGGGCGTCTTCAAGCGCTCCGCACAGATCGGCCGCCCCTGCCTGCTCGGCTACATCGGCAAGTGCTCGGCCCCCTGCGTCGGCCGGATCTCCCCGGAGGACCACCACGAACTCGCCGAGGAATTCTGCGACTTCATGGCCGGCCGCACCGGCGCCTACCTCCGCCGCCTGGAGCGTCGGATGCAGGACGCCGCCGAGGAGATGGAGTACGAACGCGCCGCCCGGATCCGCGACGACATAGGCGCCCTCAAGCGGGCCATGGAGAAGAGCGCCGTCGTCCTCGCCGACGCCACCGACGCCGACCTGATCGCCGTCGCCGAGGACGAACTCGAAGCCGCCGTCCAGATCTTCCATGTCCGCGGCGGCCGGGTGCGCGGCCAGCGCGGCTGGGTGACGGACAAGGTCGAGGCCGTCACCACCGGCGGCCTCGTCGAGCACGCCCTCCAGCAGCTGTACGGCGAGGAGCGGGGCGACGCCGTCCCCAAGGAGGTCCTGGTCCCGGCGCTCCCCGAGCCGGTCGAACCGGTCGCGCAGTGGCTCTCCGAGCGCCGCGGCTCGCAGGTCTCGCTGCGCATCCCGCAGCGCGGCGACAAGAAGGACCTGATGGCCACGGTCGGCCGCAACGCCCAGCAGGCCCTGGCCCTCCACAAGACCAAGCGCGCCTCCGACCTCACCACCCGCTCCCGCGCCCTGGAGGAGATCGCCGAGGCGCTCGGCCTGGACGCGGTGCCGCTGCGCATCGAGTGTTTCGACATCTCCCACCTCCAGGGCGACGACGTCGTCGCCTCGATGGTGGTCTTCGAGGACGGTCTCGCCCGGAAGAGCGAATACCGCCGCTTCCAGATCAAGACCTTCCAGGGCCAGGACGATGTCCGGTCCATGCACGAGGTCATCGGCCGCCGCTTCAAGCGCTACCTCCAGGAGAAGCAGAAGTCCGGCGAGTGGACGGAGGAGCCGGCCGGCGCCTCCCCGGAGGACGGCAACGGCCTCACCGATGGCGGCGACCCGGTCACGGCCCGCGACGGCGAGCCGGAGCCGGACCCCCTGGCCGGCCGCCCGACCGACGAGGACGGCCGCCCCAAGCGGTTCGCCTACCCGCCCCAGCTCGTGGTCGTCGACGGCGGCGCCCCGCAGGTCGCGGCCGCCCGCCGGGCCCTGGACGAGCTCGGCATCGACGACGTCGCCGTGTGCGGCCTGGCCAAGCGCCTCGAAGAGGTCTGGCTGCCCGAGGAGGACGACCCGGTGGTGCTGCCGCGCAGCAGCGAGGGCCTCTACCTCCTCCAGCGCGTCCGCGACGAGGCACACCGCTTCGCGATCACCTACCAGCGCAGCAAGCGCGGCAAGCGGCTGAAGTCCTCCCCCCTCGACGCCGTCGCCGGACTCGGCGACACCCGCCGCCAGGCGCTGCTCAAGCACTTCGGCTCGGTGAAGAAGCTGCGGGCGGCGACGGTCGACGAGATCTGCGAGGTCCCGGGCGTCGGTCGCAAGACCGCGGAGACGGTCGCCGCGGCGCTGGCCGGGGCGGCGCCGTCCGCCCCCGCGGTGAACACCGCCACAGGAGAGATCATTGAGGATGACGGGGCCCCACCGGCCGCGTTGTCGGCAGAACGGGGGCAGGAACGATGAGCACACCGCACGAAGCGCAGGAATCCGAGAGAGACGGTGCACAGGTGAGTACGGGCACGACCGACCAGGGCGAGAGCGCCGCGATCCCCGAGTTGGTGATCATCTCCGGGATGTCCGGTGCCGGCCGGAGCACGGCCGCGAAGTGTCTGGAGGACCTCGGCTGGTTCGTCGTCGACAACATCCCGCCCGAGCTGATCGCGCCGATGGTCGAGCTCGGCGCCCGCTCGCAGGGCAACGTCGCCCGGATCGCGGTCGTCGTCGACGTCCGCGGCCGCCGCTTCTTCGCCAACCTCAAGGAGTCGCTGGCCACCCTCGACGCGCAGAACGTCAAGCGCCGCATCGTCTTCCTGGAGTCCTCCGACGAGGCCCTGGTGCGCCGCTTCGAGTCGGTGCGCCGCCCGCACCCCCTCCAGGGCGACGGCCGGATCGTCGACGGCATCCTCGCCGAGCGCGACCTGCTGCGCGAGCTGCGCGGCGACGCCGACCTGGTCATCGACACCTCCAGCCTCAACGTCCATGAACTCCGCGCCAAGATGGACGCCCAGTTCGCCGGCGAAGAGGTCCCCGAGCTGCGCGCCACGGTCATGTCCTTCGGCTTCAAGTACGGCCTGCCGGTCGACGCCGACATGGTCATCGACTGCCGCTTCATCCCCAACCCGCACTGGGTGCCCGAGCTGCGCCCCTTCACCGGTCTCAACGACGAGGTCTCCAGCTACGTCTTCAGCCAGCCGGGCTCCAAGGAGTTCCTGGACGGCTACGCCGAGCTGCTGCGGATCGTGGCCGAGGGCTACCGCCGTGAGGGCAAGCGCTATGTGACCATCGCCGTGGGCTGCACGGGCGGCAAGCACCGCAGTGTCGCGATGTCCGAGAAGCTCGCCCGCCGCCTGGTCTCCGAAGGGGTGGAAACCGTCGTTGTCCACCGGGACATGGGGCGCGAGTGAGCGGGCGGGCACCACGGCTGCGCAGGGTCCGGCGATTCGTCCCCAGCGGCCGTATGACGAAGGGGGCCACCCCCAAGGTGGTGGCACTGGGCGGCGGCATGGGCCTGTCCGCCTCGCTCACGGCGCTGCGCCGGATCACCGGTGACCTGACCGCGGTCGTCACGGTCGCCGACGACGGCGGCTCCAGCGGCCGCCTCCGCGACGAGCTGGGCGTCCTGCCGCCCGGCGATCTGCGCAAGGCGCTGGCCGCGCTGTGCGGCGACGACGACTGGGGCCAGACCTGGTCGAGGGTGATCCAGCACCGCTTCACCAGCGAGGGCGAGCTGCACGACCACGCGGTCGGCAACCTGCTGATCGTCGCGCTGTGGGAGCAGCTCGGCGACCATGTCCAGGCGCTCGACCTGGTCGGCAGGCTGCTCGGCGCGCACGGCCGGGTGCTGCCCATGTCGGCGGTGCCCCTGGAACTCCAGGCCCAGGTCAAGGGCCATGAAGAAGGCCGTCCGGACGCGATCACCACGGTCCGCGGCCAGGCCACCGTCGCGCTCACCCGTGGGGAGGTGCAGTCCGTCCATGTGGTCCCCGAGGACCCGCCGGCCGTTCCCGAGGCGGTCGCCGCGGTGCGTGACGCCGATTGGGTGGTGCTCGGACCGGGCTCCTGGTTCTCCTCCGTGATCCCGCATCTGCTGGTGCCGGAACTGCGCGAGGCGCTGGAGGAGACCCAGGCGCGAAAGGTCCTTTCGCTCAACCTTGCGCCCCAACCGGGAGAAACCGATGGCTTCTCCCCGCAGCGTCATTTGGAGGTTTTGGCCCGACACGCCCCTAAACTCGCCTTCGACGTGGTGCTGGCCGACAAGGCCGCCGTGCCCGACATCGACGGTCTGACGGTTGCCGCGAAGCAGCTGGTCGGCAGCGAGGTCGAGCTGGCGGCGGTCGCCGCACAAGGAGACGACGCCCGGTCGAGTGCCGGGGGAGCCCCCGACCGGCACGACCCGGAGCTGCTGGCAGCCGCGTACGACCGTATTTTTCGGATGCATGGAAGGATCGGCCCATGGCGATGACGGCAGCGGTGAAGGATGAAATCTCCCGGCTCCCCGTCACCCGGACCTGCTGCCGGAAGTCGGAGGTCTCGTCGATCCTGCGGTTTGCGGGCGGTCTGCACCTGGTCAGCGGGCGCATCGTGATCGAGGCGGAGCTGGACACGGGCATCGCCGCCCGGCGGCTGCGCAAGGACATCCTGGAAATCTTCGGGCACAGCTCCGACCTGGTGGTGATGGCCCCCGGCGGCCTGCGGCGCGGCAGCCGCTACGTCGTACGGGTCGTCGCCGGCGGGGATCAGCTGGCGCGCCAGACCGGTCTGGTGGACGGCCGCGGCCGCCCCATCCGCGGGCTGCCGCCCCAGGTGGTGTCCGGCGCGACCTGCGACGCCGAGGCGGCCTGGCGCGGCGCCTTCCTGGCCCACGGCTCGCTGACCGAGCCCGGCCGCTCCTCGTCGCTGGAGGTCACCTGCCCCGGACCCGAGGCGGCGCTCGCCCTCGTCGGCGCCGCCCGCCGGCTCGGCATCGGCGCCAAGGCCCGGGAGGTACGCGGGGTGGACCGCGTCGTCGTCCGTGACGGTGATGCGATCGGCGCGCTGCTGACGCGGCTCGGCGCCCACGAGTCGGTGCTGGCGTGGGAGGAGCGGCGGATGCGCCGCGAGGTGCGTGCCACCGCCAACCGCCTCGCCAACTTCGACGACGCCAACCTCCGCCGCTCGGCGCGCGCCGCGGTCGCCGCCGGTGCCAGGGTGCAGCGGGCGCTGGAGATCCTGGGCGAGGAGGTGCCCGAGCACCTCGCGGCGGCCGGCCGGCTGCGCATGGAGCACAAGCAGGCCTCCCTGGAGGAGCTGGGCGCCCTCGCCGACCCGCCGCTGACCAAGGACGCGGTCGCCGGCCGGATCCGCCGGCTGCTGGCGATGGCCGACAAGCGTGCCCAGGACCTCGGCATCCCCGGCACGGAGTCCAACCTCACCGAGGAGCTCGCGGAGGGCATGGTCGGCTGAACCCCGCCGGCCGTTCTCCCGTATGCGCCCCCGGCGCCCGCACTGGGCACCGGGGGCGCCGCGCTTCGCGGAGGCGATGACGGGGCGCGTCCGGGTGCACGTCAGAGGGGCTGAAGGGCGCTCACTTGAGCACCTTTCGCCGCCGATGTCAATGTCACGTACGTCTCTTGCAGGGGGTAGGGTCGGAGACGGTCGGGGACAGCCCATACAGCTCGCCGATAACCCATCGGCGTACCTAACGAGGAGATCGGTTCGTGACGATCCGCGTAGGCATCAACGGATTCGGCCGCATTGGTCGCAACTACTTCCGCGCGCTCCTGGAGCAGGGCGCGGACATCGAGATCGTCGGTGTCAACGACCTGACCGACAACGCCACCCTGGTTCACCTGCTGAAGTACGACACCATCCTGGGTCGCCTCAAGCAGGACGTCAGCCACACCGACGACACCATCACGGTCGGCAACCAGACCTTCAAGACGATGGCCGAGCGCGACCCGGCGAACCTCCCCTGGGGTGAGCTCGGCGCCGACATCGTCATCGAGTCGACCGGCATCTTCACCAAGAAGGCCGACGCCGAGAAGCACATCGCGGCCGGCGCCAAGAAGGTCCTGATCTCCGCGCCCGCCAAGGACGAGGACATCACGATCGTGATGGGCGTCAACAACGACAAGTACGACGCCGCCAAGCACCACGTCATCTCCAACGCCTCCTGCACCACCAACTGTGTGGCGCCCATGGCGAAGGTGCTCGACGAGAACTTCGGCATCGTCAAGGGCCTGATGACCACGGTCCACGCGTACACCAACGACCAGCGCATCCTGGACTTCCCGCACAGCGACCTGCGCCGCGCCCGGGCCGCCGCGGAGAACATCATCCCGACCTCGACCGGTGCCGCGAAGGCCACCGCCCTGGTCCTCCCGCAGCTCAAGGGCAAGCTGGACGGCATCGCCATGCGCGTCCCGGTCCCCACCGGCTCGGTCACCGACCTGGTGCTGGAGCTCGACCGCGAGGTCAGCAAGGACGAGATCAACGCTGCGTTCCAGAAGGCCGCCGAGGGCCAGCTCAAGGGCATTCTCGAGTACACCGAGGACCCGATCGTCTCCTCGGACATCGTGAACTTCCCGGCCTCCTGCACCTTCGACTCCTCCCTGACGATGTCGCAGGGCAAGCAGGTCAAGGTCGTCGGCTGGTACGACAACGAGTGGGGCTACTCCAACCGCCTGGTGGATCTGACCACCTTTGTCGGCGGCCAGCTCTGACCGCTGGTTGACACCTGAGGCACCGAGATGTGAGGACGGGGCTCGTATGACGCGAAGATGCGTCGTACGGGCCCCGTCCCGTGACCGACCTACGCAAACGGAGTCACTTCCTCATGAAGACGATCGACGACCTCCAGGTCGCCGGACAGCGCGTCTTTGTCCGCGCTGATCTCAACGTGCCGCTGGACGGCACCACCATCACCGACGACGGCCGGATCCGCGCCGTCGCCCCGACGATCGCCAAGCTCGTCGAGCGCGGCGCCAAGGTGATCGTCGCCTCGCACCTGGGCCGTCCCAAGGGTGCTGTGGACCCCGCCTTCTCGCTGGCCCCCGCGGCCCGGCGGCTGGGCGAGATCCTCGGGCAGGACGTGGCGTTCGCGACCGACACGGTGGGTGACTCCGCCCGCTCCGTGACCGGGGGCCTCGCCGACGGCCAGGTGGCCGTCCTGGAGAACCTCCGCTTCAACGCGGGCGAGACCAGCAAGGACGACGCCGAGCGCGGCGCCTTCGCCGACCAGCTCGCCGCCCTCGCCGACCTGTACGTGGGCGACGGCTTCGGCGCGGTGCACCGCAAGCACGCCTCCGTCTACGACCTGCCCCGGCGCCTGCCGCACGCCGCCGGTGACCTGATCGCCGCCGAGGTCACCGTCCTGAAGAAGCTCACCGAGGACGTCAAGCGCCCCTACGTCGTCGCGCTGGGCGGCGCCAAGGTCTCCGACAAGCTCGCCGTCATCGACCAGCTCATCGAGAAGGCCGACCGCATCCTGGTCGGCGGCGGCATGGCGTACACCTTCCTCAAGGCCAAGGGCCACGAGGTCGGCATCTCGCTGCTGCAGGAGGACCAGGTCCCGGCCTGCCTGGAGTACCTGGCACGGGCCGAGAAGCGCGGCGTGGAGTTCGTCCTCCCCGTCGACGTGCTGGTCTCCGGCGAGTTCCCGGACCTGAAGACCAAGGCTCCGGCCCACCCCGACATCGTCGCCGCGGACGCCATCCCGGCCGACAAGGAGGGCCTGGACATCGGCCCGAAGACCCGCGAGCTCTACGCCGCGAAGCTCGCCGACGCGGGCACCGTCTTCTGGAACGGTCCGATGGGCGTCTTCGAGCACCCCGACTACGCCGGCGGCACCAAGGCCGTCGCGCAGGGCCTGCTGGACTCGGACGCCTTCACCGTCGTCGGCGGCGGTGACTCGGCCGCCGCCGTGCGCCTGCTGGGCTTCGACGAGAATGCATTCGGCCATATTTCGACCGGCGGCGGCGCCAGCCTCGAATACCTCGAAGGCAAGACGCTGCCCGGCCTCGCCGCTCTGGAGGACTGAACAACGTGACTGACCGTACCCCGCTGATGGCGGGCAACTGGAAGATGAACCTCAACCACCTCGAGGCCATCGCCCACGTCCAGAAGCTCGCCTTCGCGCTCGCCGACAAGGACTTCGACGCCGTGGAGGTCGCCGTCCTGCCGCCCTTCACCGACCTGCGGTCGGTGCAGACGCTGGTCGACGGCGACAAGCTCAAGATCAAGTACGGCGCCCAGGACATCTCGGCGCACGACGCCGGCGCCTTCACCGGCGAGATCTCCGGCGCGATGCTGTCCAAGCTCAAGTGCGCCTACGTGGCCGTCGGGCACAGTGAGCGCCGCCAGTACCACGGCGAGAACGAAGAGATCTGCAACGCCAAGGTCAAGGCCGCGTTCAAGCACGGCCTGACCCCGATCCTGTGCGTCGGCGAGGGCCTGGAGGTCCGCAAGGCCGGCAACCAGGTCGCGCACACCCTCGCCCAGGTCGACGGCGGTCTGCTGGACGTCCCGGCCGAGCAGGCCGAGACCATCGTGATCGCCTACGAGCCGGTGTGGGCCATCGGCACCGGCGAGGTCGCCACCCCCGAGGACGCGCAGGAGGTCTGCGGTGCCATCCGCGGCCGCCTCGCCGAGCTCTACAGCCAGGAGCTGGCCGACAAGGTCCGCATCCAGTACGGCGGCTCGGTCAAGTCCGGCAATGTCGCCGCGATCATGGCGCAGCCCGACGTCGACGGCGCGCTGATCGGCGGTGCGGCGCTGGACGCGGAGGAGTTCGTGAAGATCGTCCGCTTCCGCGACCAGTAGCAGCTATGACGAGGGGGAACCCTCGTCGTACCCTGTCGGGGCCGGGACCGGTGCAGCAGCGCCGCCCCCGGCCCCGCACCGTCCGGTGCGGATATCGTGATCCATACGTCCGTCCGTCAGTCCTAGAGAGTTGGTCCAGCCGTGGTCATCGGGTTCTCGATCGCCCTCATCGTCTTCAGCCTGCTGCTGATGATGCTGGTGCTCATGCACAAGGGGAAGGGCGGCGGCCTGTCCGACATGTTCGGCGGCGGTATGCAGTCCTCGGTCGGTGGCTCCTCGGTCGCCGAGCGCAACCTCGACCGCATCACCATCGTGGTGGGTCTGCTGTGGTTCGCCTGCATCGTCGTGCTCGGCATCCTGATGAAGCTCAGCAACTGACGCTGCGTCGGAGGTGCGGCCTATCATTGAGGGAGGCGTCCTCGGACGGGTAACTCCAGCCACTGGACGCGCGTTGGGCCTTACGTAGACTGGGGCGTTCCGCAGCGCAGCTGCTGCGAGAGGCTGTGCAGCACCATTACGCAGGGAGTTACGACCGTGGCAAGTGGCAACGCGATCCGAGGAAGTCGGGTCGGGGCGGGGCCGATGGGGGAGGCCGAGCGCGGCGAGTCCGCGCCGCGCATCCGCATCTCCTTCTGGTGCTCCAACGGGCACGAGACGCAGCCCAGCTTCGCCGGCGATGCGCAGGTTCCGGACACCTGGGACTGCCCGCGCTGTGGTTTCCCGGCAGGCAAGGACCGGGACAGCCCGCCGGACCCGCCGCGCACCGAGCCGTACAAGACCCACCTCGCCTACGTCCGGGAGCGGCGCAGCGACGCCGACGGCGAGGCGATCCTCGCGGAGGCGCTCGCCAAGCTCCGCGGCGAGATCTGACGGACCCGCACACACACCGGCCGGCCCGGCCGGGGGGAGACACCACCCTCCGGCCGGGCCGTTCGCGTCCCCGCCGCCCTGCGCGGCGTCCCGCCGGCCGCCCGTCCTGTCAGGCACCTCCGGCAGGAAAGCGCCGCCGGGCCATGGCCGTTGCGGCGCGACCGGGCGCTGTGCGCGTGCTGCCCGCGACGGCCCCGGGGCCCTCGTGCCGATACCTGTTCTTCAGGTGCCCGACAGCGGCCCGTCCGGCAGTGGACAGATACCTCCCCCCGCTCTCGGCTTGGCTCGAGTGGGAGGTGCCGCCATCGCGCGCTGATCAATTAGGTTGGGGGATGGCGGGGCCGGTACGAGATGAAGAAGGCTGATGTCCGAGATGAACGCAGAAGGCCGCAGCAGGCTCGATCAGTTGCCTGAGTGGACCGCGCTGGGCAAGCACCGCGAGCAGATGGCGCAGGTGCATCTGCGCGAGCTGTTCGAGCGGGATCCGGGGCGCGCCGAGCGCTACACCCTCCAGGTCGGCGATCTGCACCTGGACTTCTCCAAGCAGCTGGTCACCGACGAGACGCTGCGGCTGCTGCGCGACCTGGCCGCGGCGACCGGTGTGGCCGAGCTGCGGGACGCGATGTTCCGCGGGGAGAAGATCAACATCACCGAGCAGCGCTCCGTGCTGCACGTCGCGCTGCGCGCCCCCGCCTCCGAGGCCATCATGAGCGACGGCGAGAACGTCGTCCCCGGAGTGCACCACGTCCTGACGAGGATGGGCACCTTCAGCGACCGGATCCGCTCCGGCGACTGGAAGGGCCACACGGGCCGGCGCATCAAGACCGTCGTGAACATCGGCATCGGCGGCTCGGACCTGGGTCCGGCGATGGCGTACGAGGCACTGCGCGCCTACAGCCACCGGGACATGCAGTTCCGCTTCGTCTCCAATGTGGACGGCGCCGATCTGCACGAGGCGGTCCGCGACCTGGACCCGGCCGAGACGCTGTTCATCGTCGCCTCGAAGACCTTCACCACCATCGAGACCATCACCAACGCCACCTCGGCGCGCGACTGGCTGCTGACCGGTCTGGGGGCCGGCCAGGAGGCCGTCGCCAAGCACTTCGTGGCGGTGTCGACCAACGCCGAGAAGGTGGCGGAGTTCGGCATCGACACGGACAACATGTTCGAGTTCTGGGACTGGGTCGGCGGCCGCTACTCCTACGACTCCGCCATCGGCCTGTCGCTGATGGTGGCGATCGGCCCGGAGCGCTTCCGCGAGATGCTGGCCGGCTTCCACCTCGTCGACGAGCACTTCCGCAGCGCCCCGCCGGAGGAGAACGCCCCGCTGCTGCTGGGGCTGCTGGGCATCTGGTACGGCAACTTCTGGGACGCCCAGGCGCATGCCGTGCTGCCCTACAGCCACTACCTCTCCAAGTTCACCGCCTATCTGCAGCAGCTGGACATGGAGTCCGACGGCAAGTCCGTGGACCGCGAGGGCCACCGGGTCACCTGGCAGACCGGCCCCGTCGTCTGGGGCACGCCCGGCACGAACGGCCAGCACGCCTACTACCAGCTGCTCCACCAGGGCACGAAGCTGATCCCGGCCGACTTCATCGGCTTCGCCCGGCCGGTCGACGATCTGCAGCCGGGCCTGGTCGCCCAGCACGACCTGCTGATGGCCAACCTGTTCGCCCAGGGCCAGGCGCTGGCGTTCGGCAAGACGCCCGAGGAGGTGCGGGCCGAGGGCGTGGCCGAGGAGCTGGTGCCGCACAAGACGTTCCCGGGCAACCGCCCCACCACCACCATCCTGGCCGGCGAACTCAGCCCGTCGGTGCTGGGCCAGCTGGTCGCGCTCTACGAGCACAAGGTGTTCGTCCAGGGCGCGGTCTGGAACATCGACTCCTTCGACCAGTGGGGCGTGGAGCTGGGCAAGGTCCTCGCCAAGCGCGTCGAGCCGGCCCTGACGGAGGGCGCCGAGGTGCCGGGCCTGGATGCCTCCACGGCCGCTCTGGTCACCAAGTACCGGGCGCTGCGCGGGCGTTGATCCGGGGGATCGCCGCCCGGTGACCGCGGCGACGCCGAAGGCCCCGCCCCATTCGGCGGATTCCAGGGGTCGTTGCAACACGTGGTTGGTTGGTCAGGCCGCGAGCAGTTTATGCAGGCGCTCGGTTGGGGTTTCCCAGCCGAGCGTTTTGCGTGGGCGGTCGTTTAGTTCGGTGGCGACCGCGTCGAGGTGCTCACGGGGGTGGACTGCGAGGTCGGTGCCCTTGGGGAAGTACTGCCGCAGCAGACCGTTGGTG
>NZ_JBFBHQ010000013.1:0-154625 GCF_040701845.1 Streptomyces angustmyceticus
ACGGCACCGAGCGCACCCGCTTCACCTTCCCCCGCCAACGCCGCGGCCGCCGCCTGTGCCTGGCCGACTACTTCCGCCCCGAGGAGACCGGCGAGCAGGACGTCGTCGGCCTCCAGGTCGTCACCGTCGGCTCCCGGATCGGCGAGGAGACCGCCAAGCTCTTCGCCGCCAACTCCTACCGTGACTACCTCGAACTCCACGGCCTGTCCGTCCAGTTGGCCGAAGCCCTCGCCGAATACTGGCACGCCCGCGTCCGCGCCGAGCTCGGCTTCGCGGGGGAGGACCCGGCCGACGTCGAGGACATGTTCGCGCTCAAGTACCGCGGCGCGCGCTTCTCGCTGGGCTACGGCGCCTGCCCCGACCTGGAGGACCGCGCCAAGATCGCCGACCTGCTGCAGCCGGAGCGGATCGGCGTCGAACTCTCCGAGGAGTTCCAGCTGCACCCCGAGCAGTCCACCGACGCCATCGTCATCCACCACCCGGAAGCGAAGTACTTCAACGCGCGGTAGCGGGCTGCGCACCACCCGGGGCGGTCCCACGGCCGCCCCGGGCGCGGAGGTGACGCTCGGTGATGCCGGGTGAGCGGACGGGACGCGCCGGTGCACGTCCGCCAGGGGGCCCCTGACCTCGGTCACCACGCATTTCGGCGCGTACCGTCGTACACTTATCGGTCCGGTAGTGGCCGGTCGTTTCCCCAGCCGGGGATGGCGACCGGCCCTTTCGTCCCTTCGGGGACGTCGCACACGGAGGTGGATGGATGACCAGCAGCATCCCCGCAGTCGGCACCCGAACGGCCGAAGCCGCGACCCTCCAAGCCGTGTTCCTCGATCTGGACGGCACGCTCGTCGACACCGAGGGGTTCTGGTGGGAGGCGGAAGCGGAGGTCTTCGCCGAACTCGGCCACATCCTCGACGACACCCACCGCGAGGTCGTGGTCGGCGGCCCGATGACCCGCAGTGCCGGGTATCTGATTCAAGCCACCGGTGTCGACATCAGCCTGACCGAGCTCAGCGTGCTGCTGAACGCCGCCTTCCTGGCCCGGATCGGGCGCGGCGTCCCCCTGATGCCGGGCGCCCGCAGGCTGCTGGCCGAGCTGGCCGCCCATGACGTGCCGACGGCCCTGGTCTCCGCCTCCCACCGCGCCATCGTCGACCAGATGCTGCATTCGCTGGGCCCGGAGAACTTCCGGCTGACCCTGGCGGGCGACGACCTGGAGCGCACCAAACCGCACCCGGACCCGTATCTGACGGCCGCCGCGCGGCTGGGCGCCGACCCGGCGTGCTGCGCGGTCGTCGAGGACACCCTGACCGGTGTGACCGCGGGCGAGGCGGCGGGCTGCCCGGTCGTGGCGGTGCCGTCCGTGACGCCGATCCCGCCGGCCGCGGGCCGTACGGTCGTACCCTCGCTGGAAGAAGTCGATCTCCCATTTCTCCGAACGCTCATCACCGAAAGCCGTGGAGTCGTGCACTGAGCGTGTCCCGGAGAAAGACCCCCGGGACTGAGGGGAGCGGCCCGCTCATTTTCCGTGACGAATGCGCTGACTGAATTGTTGCTTCGCCATGACCCCTGGAATGCGTGACGTTTCTCACGTGCCGGGCCGTCGACAAGGGGGCCCATGGGTGTTCCAGGGGGTCCGGCAGGGGGTTTACGCGGGGGTAAGTGTCCGGATTGGTGGAGCAACGTGCGAATCGTTCCGCCGTCCGGATATCGATCACCCGCCCTTCGTTATCCGGGGCCCATAACGAAGCAACTCCTTTGTGTCTGAGCGCGGCTGGCCGTTCCTACTAATGTCGACGCGAGCAACACCTCTGCGCTGATAAGGAACCTGCCGACGATGAATCGCAAGACCCTGGTGCTGCCGGCGCTGGCCGGTCTCCTCGCCCCCGTCCTCGCCGCCTGTGGCAGCACGGACGGCGCGGGCGAAGGCGGCGATCCGATCGTCGTGGGCGTCTCCTCCGCGATCGAGGCGACCAAGGCGGCCCCCGCCCCGCTCGATCCTGCGCAGGCCTATGACGTCGACGCCTGGAACATGCTGCGCGGCACCCTCCAGACGCTGATGCGGCTGCCCAGGACCGGCAACGCGCCGGTGCCCGAGGCGGCCGAATCCTGCGGGTTCCGCGACACCCAGAACGAGCAGTACCGCTGCACCCTGCGCAGTGGCCTGAAGTTCTCCAACGGGCACGCCCTGACGGCACAGGACGTCAAGTTCTCCCTCGACCGCATGCGGACCATCAACAACACCAACGGTCCGGTGTCGCTGCTCGACGACATCGACAAGGTCGAGACGCCCAACGACAAGGAGGTGGTCTTCCACCTCCGCAAGCCGGACGCCACCTTCCCGCAGAAGCTCGCCACGCCCGCCGCGGCCATCGTCGACGGCGAGGTGTACCCCAAGGGCCGCCTCTACAGCGGCTTCGACGTGGTCGGCTCCGGCCCGTACACGCTGAAGACCGAGCGCAAGAACAACCGCATCACCAAGGCCACCTTCACCAAGAACCCCACCTACAAGGGCGGCGTGAAGGTGAAGAACGAAAAGGTCGAGATGCGCTTCTTCGCCGGCTCCAAGGACACGGAGCAGGCGCTGCGCAAGGGCGAGGTCGACCTGATGTACCGCGGCCTGTCGCCCGATCAGATCAAGGGCCTGGAGAACGCCCGCGACAAGCACATCATGCTCCAGGAGATGCCGGGCCAGGAGATCCGGTACCTGGCGTTCAACACCAAGGACCCGGCCGTCTCCAACAAGGCCGTGCGGAAGGCGATGGCGCAGATCGTCAACCGCTCGGAGCTGGTGCGTGACGTCTACGCCTACACCGGCGACCCGCTCTACTCGATGGTGCCCACCGGTCTCACCGGGCACATCAATTCGTTCTTCACCAAGTACGGGAACCCCAGCGCGGCCGCCGCCCGCAAGACGCTGCAGCAGGCGAACATCACCACACCGGTCAAGTTCACCCTCACGTACACCACGAACCACTACGGCTCCAGCACCGCCAAGGAAGTGCGCGCGCTGCAGACCCAGCTCAACAGCACCAAGCTGTTCGACGTGAAGACCAAGGGCGTCGACAGCTGGCAGCAGTTCCGGACCGACTCCCTGGACGGCAAGTACAGCGTCTACAACATGGGCTGGTACGCGGACATCCCGGACCCGGACAACTACATCGCGCCGTTCATCGGCAAGCAGAACTTCCTCGGCTCCCCGTACCGCAACGCCAAGATCGAGTCGCAGCTGATCCCGAACAGCCGGCAGCAGAGCGACCGCAACGCCGCCGGGGCGAACTTCAAGCAGGCGCAGGACATCATCGCCGACGATGTGCCGCTCCTCCCGCTGTGGCAGGGCAAGCAGTACGTCGTCGCGCGCGACGACGTCACCGGCATCGAGTGGGCGCTCAACTCCTCCTCGTCGTTGCAGATCTGGGAGCTCGGCCGCGGCGTCGCGGACTGAGCCGGCCGAGCCGACCGATGCAGCACCCACCCGCCGCGGCCTCCCCGTCGCGGCTCGACAGGCACCACCCAGAACGTGAGGACCGTTTAGTGAGGAAGCGTGACCAGTGGCTGGCCGCCCCGATCGGAGCGGGGCTGGCCACAGCCCTGCTCGCGGTCGCCGGGTGCGGCACGGACGACTCGGGGGCGGCCGGTACCGGCGAGCCCGTGGTCATGGGAATGACGGACAAGGTGCAGTCCACCGACCCGGCATCCGGCTACGAGCCGGGGTCATGGCTGCTGTTCAACAACGTCTTCCAGTCCCTGCTGAGCTTCCCCAAGGGAAGCACCACCCCCGAGCCGGAGGCCGCCGAACGCTGCGGCTTCACCGACGGCGACAGCAAGGTCTACCGCTGCACCCTCAAGGACGGCCTGAAGTTCAGCAACGGTGACGCGCTGACCTCCAAGGACGTCAAGTACTCCTTCGACCGCACCCGGCGCATCAAGGACGCAAACGGCCCCGCCGTGATGTTCTCCGCGCTCGACTCGGTCGAGGCGCCGGACGCCAAGACCGTGGTCTTCCGGCTGAAGTCGCCCGACGCGACCTTCCCGATGAAGATAGCCTCGGGCGCCGGCTCGATCGTCGACCACGCCGAGTACCCCGCCGACCGGCTGCGCACCGACGGCAAGGCCACCGGCTCCGGCGTCTACACCCTCAAGGAGTACAGCTCCCAGAAGGCCGTCTTCGGGGTCAACGGCTCGTACAAGGGTCCGGCCAAGGTCAAGAACTCCGGGATGACCGTGAAGTTCTTCAACCGCCCCGACAAGCTCAAGACGGCCGTCGAGAAGGGCGACGTCGATGTCGCCTACCGCGGTCTGTCCATGAAGGACATCGCGGCACTGGACAACGCCTCGCTGAAGCAGCAGCACGGCACCCAGGTCGTGGAGGGCGCCAGCGCCGAGGTCATGCACCTGGTCTTCAACCTCAAGGACCCGGTCGCCGGCAAGCTGGGCGTCCGCAAGGCGATCGCCTACCTCCTGGACCGCTCGACCCTGGTCCGGGACGTCTACCAGCGCACCGCGGTGCCGCTGTACTCGATCGTCCCGGCCGGCATCACCGGCCACAGCACCTCCTTCTTCAACACCTACGGCGACCGCCCGAAGCCCGGCAAGGCGAAGGACGCGCTGCGCTCCGCCGGCTTCAACGGCAAGGTGCCGCTCACGCTGTGGGCCACCCCCGACCGCTTCGGCCCCGGCACCGTCCCGGCCTTCGAGGAGATCGCCCAACAGCTCAACGCCAGCGGCCTGTTCGACGCCAAGGTGCGCACCCTGCCCACCAAGCAGTACGAGGACGGCGTGGCCGCCGGCCGGTTCGGCGTCTACGTCAAGGGCTGGATCCCCGACTATCCGGACCCCGACAACTTCACCGCGCCGTTCTTCGGCAGGGACAGCGTGGTGTCCAACCACTACAGCTCGCCCACCATCACCGGACAGCTGCTGCCCAAGACGGCCGACCAGCCGGACCGGGGCGCCACCAAGTCCGAGTTCCGGGAGCTGCAGGACATCGTCGCGCAGGACGTGCCGATGATCCCGATCTGGCAGGGCAAGCAGTACGCCGTGGCCCGCGACGGCGTCTCCGGCCTGGAATGGACCCTGGACCCCTCGACCGTCTTCCGTTTCTGGGAGATCAGCAAGTCGTCCGAGGCCTGACCGGACCTGTCACACGACGGCGGGGCCGGCCCGGGAGGAATCTCCCCGGGCCGGCCCCGCCGTCGTCGTTGTGCCGGGCCGCCGGCACCCGGACCCGCCGGCGCTACTGCGCGCCGGGGCGCACCAGACCGCTCTCGTACGCGTACACCGCCGCCTGCACCCGGTCGCGCAGCCCCAGCTTCGTCAGCACATGGCCCACATGGGTCTTCACCGTCGTCTCGCTCACGAACAGGTCCGCGGCGATCTCCGCGTTCGACAGCCCGCGCGCCACCAGCTTCAGCACCTCCACCTCGCGTTCGGTGAGGGTGTGCAGCGTGTCGGGAACCGGCTCCTCGCCCGAGGGCAGATGCCCGGCGTACTTGTCCAGCAGCCGCCGGGTGATGCTCGGCGCGAGCATCGCCTCGCCGCCCGCCACCACCCGGATCGCCTGCACCAGTTCATTGGCCGGCGCGTCCTTGAGCAGGAAGCCGCTCGCCCCCGCCCGCAGCGCCTCGACGACGTACTCGTCCAGATCGAACGTCGTCAGCACCAGCACCTTCGCCGGGCCGTCCTTCGCCGGCCCGGTGATCTGCCGGGTCGCCTCGACACCGTCCATCCGGGGCATCCGGATGTCCATCAGCACCACATCGGGCTGCAACGCGCGCACCTGCTCCAGCGCCTGCAGCCCGTCGCCGGCCTCCCCGACGACCGCCAGGTCCTGCTCCGCCTCCAGAATCATCCGGAATCCCGTACGCAGCAGGGGCTGGTCGTCGACCAGCAGGACGCGGATGGCCACGAGCTCTCCTTTGATAGGCCTGTCCGGGCGATCAGCGCCTAGATTTCCCCCATTCTGCCCTGCGGCACCACTCCGCCGTCCGCCGGGCGGACCTGGAGCGGATACACCGGGGGAGTGCCGCCGAATTCCGGACAGTGCGCCTGGTGGTCGCACCAGCCGCACAGCTTCGTCGGCCGCGGCCGCCAGTCGCCGGTCTCCGTCGCCAGCCGGATCGCCTCCCACAGCGCCAGCAACTTCCGCTCCACGGCCCGCAGATCGGCCTCACCCGGGTCGTACGTCACCACATCGCCGCTGCCCAGGTAGACCAGCTGCAGCCGCCGCGGCACCACACCGCGCAGCCGCCACACCACCAGCGCATAGAACTTCATCTGGAACAGCGCGCCCTCGGCGAACTGCGGCCGCGGCGCCTTGCCGGTCTTGTAGTCGACGATCCGCACTTCGCCGGTCGGCGCGACATCCACCCGGTCGATGAACCCCCGCAGCCGCAGCCCCGAGTCCAGCACCGTCTCGACGTAGAGCTCACGGTCGGCCGGCTCCAGCCGCGTCGGATCCTCCAGCGAGAACCACCGCTCCACCAGCGCCTCGGCCTCCGCCAGCCACTGCGCCAGCCGCTCGCCCTCCGCGTCGTCCGCGAAGAGCTCCGCCAGCTCCGGCCGCTTGGCCAGCAGCTTCTCCCACTCGCCCGGCACCATCGCCCGCGCCCCGACGGCCGTACGCTCCGCCGCCGGAGCGTCGAAGAGCCGCTCCAGCACCGCATGCACGACCGTGCCGCGGGTCGCCGCCGCGCTGGGCTTCTCGGGCAGCCTGTCGATCACCCGGAAGCGGTACAGCAGCGGACACTGCATGAAATCGCTCGCCCGCGACGGCGAGAGCGCCACCGGTGGCCGCGGCTGCTCCGCGTCCCGCTCCTGCGTCCCGGCAGCCGCCGCGTCCGCGGGCTGCGCGCCCGCCCCGGCTTCCCCGCCCTGTGTGCCCGCCCCGGCCTGCTCCGTGCTCCATCCCATGCCACAAAACCCTACGGCCCGCCACTGACAGGCGCGGACGGCTCACCCCCCGGGGCCCCGCAGCGGATGGGGCCGGGGCACTCCGCATACCATCGACCATGAACCCCTGCGCCCTGCATGATCGAGACATCAGGCCGAGCAGGGGCGAATGCCGTATTCGATGAGGGGACGCCGTGGACGAGAGCGGGAAGTCGCAGGACCCCGAGGAGTCCGTGCGGCCCCAGCCGCCCGAGCCGCCCGAGCACCGCAACGAGCCCAGGACGCCCGCGCCGGGCAGGAAGAAGGGCAGCGGGGGCGGCATCCTGATGGGCCGTCCCTTCGGTGTGCCCGTCTACGTCGCCCCCAGCTGGTTCCTCGTCGCCGCCCTGATCACCTGGGTCTTCGGCGGCCAGCTGGAGCGGGTGCTGCCCGAGCTCGGCGCCGCCCGCTACCTCGTCTCGCTCTTCTTCGCGGTCGCCTTCTACGCCTCGGTGCTCGTCCACGAACTGGCCCACACCGTCGCCGCGCTCCGCTTCAAGCTCCCCGTCCGGCGCATCCAGCTCCAGTTCTTCGGCGGCGTCTCGGAGATCGAGAAGGAGACCGAGACCCCGGGCAGGGAGTTCGTCCTCGCCTTCGTCGGCCCGCTGCTCTCCCTCGTCCTCGCCGGGGCCTTCTACGCCGGTATGCAGCTGGTCGAGCCCGGCACCGTCCCGGGCGTCCTGCTCGCCGGCCTGATGATCTCCAACCTGATCGTCGCGGTCTTCAACCTGCTGCCCGGCCTCCCGCTGGACGGCGGCCGGATGCTGCGCGCCATCGTCTGGAAGATCACCGGCAGGCCCATGAGCGGCACCGTCGCCGCCGCCTGGGTCGGCCGCGCGCTCGCCGTCACCGTCCTCATCGGCCTGCCGCTGCTCACCCACACCGGCGTTCTCGGCACCACCCGCCCCGAGATCGGCGGCGCCGACTCGCTCACCGACGCCCTGCTCGCCGCGATCCTCGCCGCCATCATCTGGACCGGCGCCGGCAACAGCCTGCGCATGGCCCGCCTGCGCGAACGGCTCCCCGACCTCACCGCCCGCACCCTGACCCGGCGCGCCGTCCCCGTGGAGACCGGCACCCCGCTCTCCGAGGCGCTGCGCCGGGCCAACGACGCCGGCGCCCGCGCCCTGGTCGTCGTCGACACCCAGGGCGCCCCCACCGCTCTCGTCCGGGAGGCCGCCATCGTCGGCGTCCCCGACCACCGCCGCCCCTGGGTCGCCGTCGGCACCCTCGCCCAGGACCTCAAGGACGGCATGCGGGTCTCCGCCGAACTCGCCGGTGAGGACCTCCTGGAGTACCTGCGCGCCACCCCCGCCACGGAGTACCTCGTCGTCGAGGAGACCGGCGAGATCTACGGCGTGCTGTCCACCGCCGACGTCGAGCGGGCCTTCGTCTCCGCCATGGCCCGCAAGGCCGCTTGAGGGCTCGGTCCGCCTCTAGGAGCGCGGAACCCGGTGTCGGCTCACTCGCCCCCGGCCCCACTGGTCGGCGGCGTCCCAACGGGCCGGTAGGCTGGTCACATGTCCGAACCGACCGGTGCCGCCCGTCGTCGCGGGCCCTTCAAGGTCGGGGACCAGGTCCAGCTCACCGACCCCAAGGGACGCCACTACACCTTCACGCTCGAAGAGGGCAAGAGCTTCCACACCCACAAGGGAGCCTTCCCCCACGACGAGCTGATCGGTGCTCCCGAGGGCAGTGTTGTCCGTACCACCGGGAACGTCGCCTACCTCGCGCTGCGCCCGCTGCTCCCCGACTATGTCCTGTCCATGCCCCGCGGTGCCGCCGTGGTCTACCCCAAGGACGCGGGGCAGATCCTGGCGATGGCCGACATCTTCCCCGGCGCCCGCGTCGTCGAGGCCGGTGTGGGCTCCGGCTCGCTCAGCAGCTTCCTGCTGCGCGCCATCGGCGACGACGGCATGCTGCACTCCTACGAGCGCCGCGCCGACTTCGCCGAGATCGCCACGCAGAACGTCGAGCGCTACTTCGGCGGCCCGCACCCCGCGTGGACGCTCACCGTCGGTGACCTGCAGGACAACCTCTCCGACACCGACGTCGACCGCGTCATCCTCGACATGCTCGCCCCCTGGGAGTGCCTGGAGGCCGTCTCCAAGGCCCTGGTCCCCGGCGGCATCCTCTGTGCCTACGTCGCGACGACCACGCAGATGGCCCGCACCGTCGAGGCGATCCGCGAGCACGGCACCTTCAACGAGCCGTCGGCCTGGGAGACCATGGTCCGCACCTGGCACGTCGAGGGCCTCGCCGTCCGCCCGGACCACCGCATGATCGGTCACACCGGCTTCCTGCTGACCGCCCGCCGCCTCGCCGACGGCGTCGAGCCCCCGCTGCGCCGCCGCCGTCCCGCCAAGGGGGCCTACGGCGACGACTACACGGGGCCGGGCAAGGACCAGGCGGCGGCCTCCGGAGGCACCTCCGCCGAGCGCGGCTGACCGCCCGGATCCGGCCACCGAACCACCTGGCGCCGCCGACGAGTTCCCCAGCGGGGACCGCCGGCGGCGCCCCGTCGTTTCCCCCACCGGATCTGCACGGAAAACTCCGGCCCGGCCGGTTCCTTGCCGCACCCTCCTGTGGAACGATGCTGGGCACTCCCACCGGTACAGCACTTCACAGGAGTTACCCCGCGTGCAGCCCATGGCAGGCCAGGACCTCTTGCACACCCAGCCGCGCCCCATGCACTGGCTCGCCACCGCCACTGCCGTCTCGGCGGTCGTGGCGGCCGCCTCCTTCCTCCAGCCCCCCGACGCCAAGGCCACGACCTCCCGCGATGCCGCTGCCGGCGCCCGCCCCGTGGCGGCCGCCGCCCCCGACCCGGGCCGGGTGACGTTCCCGGTGGACTGCGGACCCAACCGCCTCGACGTGGTGAAGAAGGTCTCCGGCGACCTCGACGGCGACGGGACGCTCGAGACCGTCGCGGCGGTCCGCTGCCACAGCGGGACCGGCACGCCGCCCAGCGGCGTCTACGTCCTCGCCCAGCCCCGCGACGCCAAGGCCGCGCCGCGGATCGTGGCGACACTCCTCGCGCCCGCCCGGCAGCGCAGCGTCCAAACCCTCGCTGTCAAGGATGGCGCGATCTCGGCGGCCCTCCTGGGCTACTCCACGCTCGACGTCCCGCGCTGCTGCCCGGACGTGCACCAGAGCCTCAAGTGGCAATGGCGCGGCGGGAAGTTCGTTCAGAGCGAACTCCCCGCCGCCATGGGCACCCAGAGTCTGTGATCTGTCACATGATGTGGCCGGCCCGGTGCGTTCCGCGCCGCGCCGGCTACTCCGCGTCCGGGCCGTAGACCTCGACCATGTCCTTGACACGGCGGACGTGGATGCAGTCCCCGGGGCACTCCTTCGCGGAATCCCGGACGTCATCGAGCAGCTTCAGCGGGACGGGGGTTGTCGCCCCCTTGTCCTGCAGCAGCTCGTCCTCGCTGCTCTTCACATACGCCAGCCCGTCGATGTCGAGCTCGAAGACCTCCGGCGCATACTGCGCACAGATGCCGTCCCCGGTGCACAGATCCTGGTCGATCCACACTTCCAGCTCTGGGGCTTCGTCCTGCGCGGTCATCTCGCCTGCCGTTCCTGCGTACGTGAACCGTTTTTGTCTAAGTGGCGCCAGCCCTGACGGGTGTTGACCGACTCGACGATACAACCGCTCGCTTTCCGATGTTGTTGGGTGGGTATTCCCTTGGCGTGAGGACGTGCGCAAGGGTGAAGATCGGACACGCCCCGACAGTCTTTTCGATCTAGGGGTTTCAACCTGCACCGGCCCAGGTAGGGTCAGGAAGCGTCCAGCTCCTTGGAGGAGGTGAGGACCGTGGCAGCCCACGACGACGACATCAACCGCGGCATCCGGCCGGGGCGGGGGTCTGAAGATCCCGCCGGCCAGGTTGCCTATCTCGAGCAGGAGATCGCCGTCCTGCGACGCAAGCTCGCCGACTCTCCGCGGCACACGAGGATTCTCGAAGAGCGGATCGTCGAGCTGCAGACCAACCTGGCCGGCGTCTCGGCGCAGAACGAGCGTCTCGCCAATACTCTCCGCGAGGCCCGCGACCAGATCGTCGCGCTCAAGGAGGAGGTCGACCGGCTCGCACAGCCGCCGGCCGGCTTCGGTGTCTTCCTGCAGGCGAACGAGGACGACACGGTCGACATTTTCACCGGAGGCAGAAAGCTCCGGGTGAATGTCAGCCCCAGCGTGGAGACGGGGGACCTCAGGCGCGGCCAGGAGGTCATGCTCAACGAGGCGCTCAACGTGGTCGAGGCCATGAAGTACGAGAGCGCCGGCGACATCGTCACCCTCAAGGAGATCCTGGAGGACGGCGAGCGCGCCCTGGTGATCGGGCACACCGACGAGGAACGGGTGGTGAGGCTCGCCGAGCCGCTGCTGGACACCACCATCCGCCCCGGCGACGCCCTGCTCCTCGAGCCCCGCTCCGGCTACGTCTACGAAGTCATCCCGAAGAGCGAGGTCGAGGAACTCGTCCTCGAAGAGGTCCCGGACATCGACTACACCAAGATCGGCGGTCTGGGCGGCCAGATCGAACTGATCCGGGACGCGGTCGAGCTTCCGTACCTCTACCCCGACCTCTTCAAGGAGCACGAACTCCGCCCGCCCAAGGGTGTCTTGCTCTACGGCCCGCCGGGCTGCGGCAAGACCCTCATCGCCAAGGCGGTCGCCAACTCCCTTGCCAAGAAGGTCGCCGAGGTGACCGGGCAGCCCGCGGGGAAGAGCTTCTTCCTCAACATCAAGGGCCCCGAGCTGCTCAACAAGTACGTCGGCGAGACGGAGCGGCACATCCGGCTGGTCTTCCAGCGCGCCAGGGAGAAGGCGAGCGAGGGCACGCCCGTCATCGTCTTCTTCGACGAGATGGACTCCCTCTTCCGCACCCGGGGATCCGGCGTCAGCTCGGACGTGGAGAACACCATCGTCCCCCAGCTGCTCTCCGAGATCGACGGTGTCGAGGGCCTGGAAAACGTGATCGTGATCGGTGCCTCCAACCGCGAGGACATGATCGACCCGGCGATCCTGCGCCCCGGCCGCCTCGACGTCAAGATCAAGATCGAGCGCCCGGACGCGGAGGCCGCCAAGGACATCTTCTCGAAGTACCTCACGGAAAATCTTCCGCTGCACTCCGACGATCTCGCCGAACACGGCGACTCGCGGAAGGCCGCAGTGAGCGGAATGATTCAATCCGTCGTCGAGCAGATGTACGCGGAATCCGAGGAAAACCGGTTCCTGGAGGTCACCTATGCCAATGGTGACAAGGAAGTCCTCTACTTCAAGGACTTCAACTCCGGCGCGATGATCGAAAACATCGTGGGACGCGCAAAGAAGATGGCCATCAAGGCCTTCCTCGAACACAATCAGAAGGGGCTTCGCGTCTCCCATCTCCTCCAGGCATGCGTGGACGAGTTCAAGGAGAACGAGGACCTGCCCAACACCACCAACCCGGACGACTGGGCCCGTATCTCCGGCAAGAAGGGCGAGCGGATCGTATACATCCGTACGCTCGTCACCGGAAAGCAGGGCGCGGACACCGGTCGCTCCATCGACACGGTGGCGAATACCGGCCAATACCTGTAACACCGCTCTCCGGCTGCGGATGTCCTGCACGGGGCGTCCGCAGCCGGACGCTTTTCCGGGGGCGCCAGAACCGCACCCCATAAGGGCGCGGTGGACCAGGGAAAACCGGACTGGAGCAATGACTGTAATGATCTCCCCAGCGCCGCAGAGGCGTTCTAGGCTCGTCGGTACCGCTGCGTCACGCTGTGCGGGCGGGGGGCACGCACACGGACCGGAACCGCAGCGGTACTTGAGCGCCGACCCCATCCGGGGGCGCCGCCGGGCAAGGAGGGCCGCATGACCGTACGGCGAGTAATGGGAATCGAGACGGAGTACGGGATCTCCGTCCCCGGTCACCCGAACGCCAATGCCATGCTCACCTCGTCCCAGGTCGTCAACGCCTACGCGGCCGCGATGCACCGGGCACGCCGTGCCCGCTGGGACTTCGAGGAGGAGAACCCGCTGCGGGACGCCCGCGGCTTCGACCTCGCACGCGAGAACGCGGACGCCAGCCAGCTCACGGACGAGGACATCGGCCTGGCGAACGTGATCCTCACCAATGGCGCCAGGCTCTACGTCGACCATGCCCACCCCGAATACAGCGCCCCCGAGGTCACCAATCCGCGGGACGCGGTGCTGTGGGACAAGGCCGGCGAGCGGATCATGGCCGAGGCGGCCGAACGGGCCGCCCAGGTCCCCGGCGCCCAGCCGATCCACCTCTACAAGAACAACACCGACAACAAGGGCGCCTCCTACGGGACGCACGAGAACTACCTGATGAAGCGGGAGACCCCCTTCTCGGACATCGTGCGGCACCTGACGCCGTTCTTCGTCTCCCGGCAGGTGGTCACCGGCGCCGGCCGGGTCGGCATCGGCCAGGACGGGCACGAGCACGGCTTCCAGCTCAGCCAGCGCGCCGACTACTTCGAGGTGGAGGTCGGGCTGGAGACGACGCTCAAACGGCCCATCATCAACACCCGCGACGAACCGCACGCGGACGCGGAGAAGTACCGCAGGCTCCACGTGATCATCGGGGACGCCAACCTCTCCGAGATCTCGACGTACCTGAAGCTGGGCACCACCTCTCTGGTGCTCTCCATGATCGAGGACGGCTTCATCGCCGTCGACCTGGCCGTCGACCAGCCCGTCCGCACCCTCCACCAGGTCTCGCACGACCCCACTCTGCAACACCTGATCACGCTCCGCAGCGGCCGCACGCTCACCGGGGTACAGCTCCAGATGGAGTACTTCGAGCTGGCCCGCAAGTACGTCGAGGACCGCTACGGAGCGGATGCGGACGAGCAGACCAAGGACGTCCTGACCCGGTGGGAGGACGTGCTCGGCCGGCTGGAGAACGACCCGATGAGCCTGTCCGGCGAGCTGGACTGGGTCGCCAAGCGCGAGCTGATGGAGGGCTACCGGCGCCGTGACGGCCTGGAGTGGGACGCCGCCCGGCTGCACCTCATCGACCTGCAGTACGCCGACGTGCGGCCCGAGAAGGGGCTGTACAACCGTCTGGCGGCCCGCGGCAAGATGAAGCGCCTCCTGGACGAGTCCCAGGTCGAGCGGGCCGAGCAGAAGCCTCCAGAGGACACCAGGGCCTACTTCCGCGGCCGCTGCCTGGAGCAGTACGCGGACGACGTCGCGGCCGCCTCATGGGATTCGGTCATCTTCGACCTGCCCGGACGTGACTCCCTGCAACGGGTGCCCACGCTGGAGCCGCTGCGGGGGACCCGGAAACACGTCAAGGAGCTCCTCGACCGCTGCCGTACTGCGGAAGAGCTGGTGAGGACGCTGTCCGGCCGCTGAGCTTCGGCAGGTGCACGACAGAATTCCTCAAGATCCACAGCCGATCCGCGGCTGAAATCGTCGCGGTGCGGGAATCATCGAGGTGACTCCCGGGCGTTGCAGCAACTGCAGGGCCGATGTCGGACCCTGCTTGTAGGGTCGGATCTTGAAGGTCACATCGAGCGGGGCGAACCGAGCGGGGTGAGGGACATGGCGACCAAGGACAGCGGCGGCGGACAGGCGAAGGCCACGCGTTCCACCGAAGAGGTCGAGGAGCAGACACAGGACGCGCAGGCCTCCGAAGACCTCAAGGAACGCCAGGAGAAGTTGTCGGACGACGTCGATTCCGTCCTGGACGAAATCGACGACGTGCTCGAGGAGAACGCGGAAGACTTTGTGCGGTCCTTTGTCCAGAAGGGCGGACAGTAGAGGCCGGACGGGCACGGTCGGCACGGGGGACGGAAAGGCGCTCCGCGCTCCGAGCGGGCGCTGCCGACCGCGGCATTCTCCGGTAGCACGTCGACAGGAAACGGCCTTCAGGCGTATGGCCGGGAGTGCTCCGCAGAGCACTCCCGGCAGTCCCGGCGGCCGGGGCGGGCCGGCCGCCGGGAACGTCGCTCCGGGGAGCCGAGCGGTGTCCGCAGTGTCGTGAAGCGCCGTTCTGGCCCCACCGCGGCGCGATGACCAAGGGGCGGTCCGGTATCCGCCCGATCCGTCCCGAGCCAGGTCCCGGGCATGTGGATCACGACGACGATACGGGTAAGGTCCGAGACGTACTGTGCTCCAACTGCAACTCGGCACTCGGCAAGTTGAGGGATGTACCCCCGACGCCCTGCGCCGGGCCATCGCATATCTGGAAGGAATCGTGTGGAAGCCAATACTCGAAGCACCGGGCGTCTACCAGCTGCCTTCCTGACGCCCGGATCCTCGTCCTTCATGGATTTCCTCGGTGAGCACTCGCCCGCCCTGCTGCCGGGCAACCGCCCGTTGCCGCCGGTGCAGGGTGCCATCGAGGCGCCGCACGGCACGACGATCGTTGCCGCGGCGTTCCCCGGAGGCGTGGTGCTCGCCGGCGACCGGCGGGCGACCATGGGCAATGTCATCGCGCAGCGTGATATCGAGAAGGTTTTCCCGGCCGACGAGTATTCGGCGGTCGGCATCGCGGGCACGGCGGGCCTCGCGGTGGAGATGGTCAAGCTCTTCCAGCTGGAGCTGGAGCACTTCGAGAAGGTCGAGGGTGCCCAACTCTCCTTGGAGGGCAAGGCGAATCGTCTGTCGACGATGATTCGCAGCAATCTGGGGATGGCCATGCAGGGCCTGGCCGTGGTGCCGTTGTTCGCCGGATACGACCTCGACCGCGAGAAGGGCCGCATCTTCTCGTACGACGTGACCGGCGGGCGGTCGGAGGAGCACGGTTACGCGGCGACGGGTTCCGGCTCGGTCTTCGCGCGCAGTGCCCTGAAGAAGCTCTTCCGGGAAGATTTCACGGAGGATCAGGCCGCCACCGCCGTCATCCAGGCGCTCTATGACGCGGCCGACGACGATTCCGCGACCGGCGGGCCCGATCTGGGGCGCAGGATCTACCCCATCGTCACGGTGATCACCGAGGACGGCTTCAGGAAGCTCACCGAGGACGAGGTCTCCGAGATCGCCCGTGCCGTGCACGAGCGCCGCCTCGAACAGCCCGACGGCCCGCGCGCCGCGCTGCTCTGACGGGACGGATGTTCCCCATGCTCCCCCAGCTACCGAGAGAGCTTTTGACAGGAAGGGACGGATAGCCGGTGTCGACGCCGTTCTATGTCTCACCCCAGCAGGCCATGGCGGACCGCGCCGAGTACGCCCGCAAGGGCATCGCGCGCGGCCGGAGTGTCGTGGTGCTGCAGTACACCGACGGCGTGGTCTTCGTCGCCGAGAATCCCTCCCGCGCCCTGCACAAGGTCAGCGAGATCTACGACCGGATCGCGTTCGCCGCGGTCGGCAAGTACAACGAGTTCGAGAATCTGCGGATCGGCGGTGTGCGCTACGCCGATCTGCGGGGCTACACCTACGACCGTGAGGACGTGACCGCGCGGGGCCTGGCGAACGTCTACGCCCAGACGCTCGGCACGATCTTCTCCAGCGCCGCCGAGAAGCCCTACGAGGTCGAGCTGATCGTCGCCGAGGTCGGCGCGGCCCCCGAGGACGACCAGATCTACCGGCTGCCGCACGACGGCTCGATCGTCGACGAGCACGGCTCGGTGGCGGTCGGCGGCAATGCGGACCAGATCAGCAGCTATCTCGACCAGCGCCACCGCGACGGCATGACGCTGGCCGAGGCGCTCAAGCTGGCGGTGGAGTCCCTGTCGCGGGACAACAACGGCGGTGAGCGCCGGCTGACCGCCGAGCAGCTGGAGGTCGCGACCCTGGACCGCACCCGCCCCCAGCAGCGCAAGTTCAAGCGGATCCTGGGGCGGCAGCTGTCCCGGCTGCTGGACGAGAGCGGCGGGGCGGACGCCGGGGACGCGGCGGCCGACGCCGGCGCCGGGGAGTCCGGGGCCACCGGCGGCAAGGGCGCCAAGGACAGCGGAAGCAAGGACAACGGCAAAAAGGGCACGGGCCCGGCGGGCGAGGACGGCTCCGAAGGGGAGCCCCTGCTCTGACGTACCGCCGAGGGCCTAAGCGCCCCGGTCGCGCCCCGGTGGGTCACTGCCCGCCGGGGCGCGCGGCGTTGTCGGGGGCGTCCGCGGGCGGTGCGGTGGAGCCCCGGGTGACCAGGTCGACCGGCAGGGTGGGCGCCTGGGCCGGGCGGCCGTCGAGCACGCTCATCAGCGCCCGCATCCCGGCCTCGCCGAACTCCTCGGCGGGCAGGCGTACGGTCGTCAGCTCCGGTTCGACGGCGACGGCCAGGGCCAGGTCGTCGAAGCCGGTGACGGAGACGTCCTCGGGGATCCGCAGGCCCAGCCGGCGCACGGCCTTGCAGGCGCCGGCGGCGATGATGTCGTCGTCGCACAGCAGGGCCGTGGGGCGGGGGCCGGGGGCGGTCAGTGCGGCGTGCGCGGCGTGCAGCCCGGCGTCGACGGCGAGGGCGGCCGGCTGCCGGCGCAGCCGGGCCCCGGGGATGTGCTCCAGGGCCTCGCTGACGGCACGGGCGCGCAGCGCGAAGGTCCAGGAGTCCACGTCGGCCGCGAGGTGGGTGATGCGGCGGTGGCCGAGGGCCGTCAGATGGGTGGTCAACCGGCGTACGCCGTCGGCGATGTCGAGGTTGACGGTGGCGGTGGCCCGGTCGTCGGCGGGGTCGCTGTCCAGCATGACCAGCGGCAGGTCCGCGTCGCGGAGCGCGGTGAGGGCCTCGGCGGCCATGGACGAGGCGATCACGCCGTCCAGGGTGGCCGCGGCGGAGTCGAAGGGGTCGCGGGCCGGGCCGATGCCCTCGGGGGAGGGGTAGAGGACCACCCCGAAGCCGTGGTCGGCGGCGACCCGGGCCGCGCCGGTGTAGACCCGGGCGAAGAACTCGGTGGTCAGGGCGGGGACGACCAGGAGCGCGGTGCGGGTGCGGCCCATCCGCAGGCTGCGGGCGGCGAGGTTGGGGCGGTAGCCCAGCTCCCGGGCGGCGGTACGGACGGCTTCGGCCTTGGCGGGGGAGACCCGGCCGCGCCATTTGTCGCCCAGGACGAGCGAGACGGCGGCCTGGGAGACCCCGGCGGCGCGGGCCACGTCCCGGCTGGTCGTGCGGACGGCGGCCGGATGCCGGCCGGCTGCGGCGGTCTCGTTGCTGGTCACCGGGTGCTTCGCTCCTCGCGTGCGGCCGTTGCGGGGTGGACTGGGGGTGAGGCTCATGGTACGTATAACGACGGCAGTTATACGTAACACGTCCGGCCGGACCGGACGGGAAAGGGGCAGGGATGGCCGCGGGATATGCGGAGCTGCTCAGAACCCGGCACGCGGCCCGGCTCCTGACGGGGACGCTGGTCGGCAGGCTGCCGAACGCCACGGCGGCGCTGGCCGTCGTCCTCTTCGTACGCGCCGAGGGCGGCAGCTACGCCCTGGCCGGCGCGCTCTCCGCCGTCTACGGCGTCTGCAACGCCCTCGGCCAGCCGCTGCTGGGCCGGGCGGTGGACCTCTACGGCCAGCCGCGGGTGATGCTGCCCGCCTCGGTGCTCTCCGCGCTCGGGATGGCGCTGCTCGCGGGCGTCGGCCTGGACGTGCTGTGGCTCGCCTACGCCGCCATGGTGATCGCCGGTTTCTTCACCCCGCCCCTGGAGGGCGGCCTGCGGGCACTGTGGCCCGGGGTCCTCCAGCGCGCCGACCGGGTGCACGCCGCCTATGCGCTGGACGCGGTGGCGCAGGAAGTCATGTTCGCGGTGGGACCGTTGCTGGTGACGCTGTGCGTGGCGGCCTGGTCCGAAGGGGTCGCCCTGCTGGTGATCAACTTGCTGGGGGTGCTCGGGGCGCTCTCCGTGGTCGTCTCCGAGCCGTCCCGGCGGTGGCGCAGCGGGCCGCGTGAGGCGCACTGGCTGGGGGCGCTGCGCTCGGCCGGGATGTTGGTGCTGATCGGGGCGTTCCTCTTCGTGGGACTGGCGCTGGGGTCGATCGCGGTCGCCGCGGTGGCGTACGCCGACGAGCACGGCGGCGGGATGGTCTCCAGCCTGCTGCTGTCCGCGCTGGGGGTCGGTGCGCTGATCGGGGGGCTCGGCTACGGCGCACGCGAGTGGCCGGGACGGCCGGAGAGCAGGCTGCGGCTGCTGGTCACGCTGCTGGCGCTGGGCTATCTGCCGCTGGTGCTGGTGCCGGGGGTGGCCGGGATGACGGTCTTGACGGGTGTCGCGGGGGTGTTCCTGGCGCCGGTGCTGGCCTGTGCGTTCGTGGTGGTGGACCGTCATGCGCCGCGGGGCACGGTGACGGAGGCGTTCTCCTGGCTGGTGACCACGTTCGGTGTCGGCTCGGCGGTGGGTGCGTCCGTGGTGGGACCGGCCGTGGAGGGCGGTGGCGCGGTGGCGGGATTCGCGGTCGCCGGGGCCGGCGGGCTCGCCGCGCTGCTCGTCCTTTTGTCGACGAAGCGATTTCTCGGGGATCCCGTGCCGCGCCCGCCAGGTGCGGCTCCGGCGGAAAATGATCGAAACGGGACCGTCGAACCCGGTTTCAGAGCAGGCCGTCAGGCGTAATGTTCAGTCATGGACCGCCGCATTTTCGGGCTGGAGAACGAGTACGGCGTCACGTGCACGTTCAGGGGACAGCGCCGACTGTCGCCTGACGAAGTGGCGCGGTACCTCTTCCGCCGTGTCGTGTCATGGGGCCGCAGCAGCAATGTCTTCCTGCGGAACGGTGCCCGCCTGTACTTGGACGTGGGTTCGCACCCGGAATATGCAACTCCCGAGTGCGACAACGTGACCGAGCTGGTCACGCACGACAAGTCCGGCGAGCGCATTCTCGAGGGCCTGCTCGTCGACGCCGAGCGCCGCCTGCATGAGGAGGGAATCGCGGGCGACGTCTATCTCTTCAAGAACAACACCGATTCGGCGGGAAACTCCTACGGGTGTCACGAGAATTATCTCGTCGCCCGTCATGGTGAGTTCTCCCGGCTCGCGGACATCCTCATTCCGTTCCTCGTCACCCGTCAGCTGCTGTGCGGCGCGGGCAAGGTGCTGCAGACGCCGCGGGGCGCCGTCTACTGCGTCAGCCAGCGTGCGGAGCACATCTGGGAGGGCGTCTCCTCGGCGACGACCCGTTCCCGGCCGATCATCAACACCCGCGACGAACCGCATGCCGACGCCGAGCGCTACCGCCGGCTGCATGTCATCGTCGGCGACTCCAACATGTCCGAGACGACCATGATGCTGAAGGTCGGGGCCACCGACCTCGTGCTGCGCATGATCGAGGCGGGCACGGTCATGCGCGACCTGACGCTGGAGAACCCGATCCGGGCCATCCGTGAGGTCAGTCACGACATCACCGGCCAGCGCAAGGTGCGGCTGGCCAGCGGGCGCGAGGCCTCGGCGCTGGAGGTCCAGCAGGAGTACTACGAGAAGGCCGTGGACTTCTGCGACCGCCGCGGCATCCGTACGGGCACCGTCGAGCGGGTCCTGGAGCTGTGGGGCCGTACGCTCGAGGCGATCCGGGACGAGCAGCTCGACCGCATCTCCACCGAGATCGACTGGGTGATGAAACATCAGCTCATCGAGCGGTATCGCACCAAGAACAACATCACCATGTCCCACCCCCGGGTGGCGCAGATAGACCTCGCGTACCACGACATCCACCGCCGGCGGGGGCTCTACTACCTCCTGGAGCGCAAGGGGCAAGCGGCGCGGATCTGCAACGACTTGAAGATCTTCGAGGGCAAGTCGGTGCCGCCGCAGACCACGCGGGCCAGGCTGCGCGGTGACTTCATCCGCCGTGCGCAGGAACAGCGCCGTGATTTCACGGTGGACTGGGTACACCTCAAGTTGAACGACCAGGCGCAGCGGACGGTCCTGTGCAAGGACCCCTTCCGGTCGGTGGACGACCGGGTGGAGAAGCTGATCGCAGGTATGTGACCCGCGGGGAATGCGGAAATGTGCCGGGAGTGGAAGCTCCCGGCACATTGCCGTGTTGTGCCGGGAAACGTGCGGGGGGTCAGGTCGTAGAGTGGCGGGCATTGCCCACCCACCCCACGAGCCCGAGTTGGTCGAATGAACCTCACGAAGAACACCCGTCGCGCCGCTGCCGCTGCGCTGACCGTGCCCGTCCTGCTGTTCACCGCCGCCTGCGGGTCCGACAACGGCGAGGGCGCGTCGGGCGATGCCGTCGTCAAGGTCGAGGGCAAGACAGGGGCGCAGCCCAAGATCACGGTGCCGAAGGGCGCCAAGCCGTCCGACAAGGCCGTCACCAAGACCCTCGTCCAGGGCAAGGGCGCCACGGTCAAGAAGGGCGATGTGGTCCGGCTGGACTTCACCGCGAAGTCGATGAAGGGCCAGAACCTCGGCAGCAGCTGGACGCCGCAGCCCGGCGCCAAGCCGGGCGGCCCGCGCACCCAGGTCGTCGGTGAGGTCTCCGACCAGCCGACCCAGCAGATGCTGCCGCCGAAGGTGATGTCCGCAGTCACCGGGCAGAAGGTCGGCAGCCGCTTCGAGGTCGAGGGCACCGCCAAGGCGCTGATCGGTGCGGGCCTGAACCCGCAGTCCGGCATCAAGCCGCAGGACGGCCTGGTGTGGGTCGTCGACGTGGTCGGTGCCAAGAAGGTCGACAAGAAGGCCCAGGCCGAGGGCGAGCAGGCGTCGCCGGAGAGCGGGATGCCCGAGGTGAAGGCCGCGGACGAGAAGGCCGCGAAGATCACCATCCCCAAGGGGGAGAAGGCACCCAAGGACCTCAAGGAGCAGGTCCTGATCCACGGCAAGGGCCCCGAGGTGAAGGCGGGCCAGGGCCTGATCGCGCAGTACACCGGTGTGAAGTGGGAGGACGGCAAGAAGTTCGACTCCTCCTGGGACCACGGTGGCGCGACCGCCTTCCAGATCGGCACCGGCAGCGTGGTCCAGGGCTGGGACAAGGCGCTGGTCGGCAAGCGTGTCGGTGACCGGGTGGAGATCGTGATCCCGCCGAAGCTGGCCTACGGCAGCAACCCGCAGAGCGGGCTGGACAAGAACACCCTGGTCTTCGTGGTCGACATCGTCGGCACGGTCTGACAGCGGCCCCGGCAAGATCTGCAAGACTGGCCCGGTAATCGTAAAGATTCGTAAGTAGGAGCACATTCGTGAGCATCGACAAGCCCGAGATCGACTTTCCTGAGGGCCCGGCTCCCACCGAGCTCGAGATCGTGGACCTGACGGAGGGCGACGGGCCGGTCGCCAAGGCCGGGGACACCGTCTCCGTCCACTACGTCGGCGTGTCGTTCAGCACCGGCGAGGAGTTCGACGCGAGCTGGAACCGCGGCAAGCCGCTGCAGTTCCAGCTGGGCGCCGGCCAGGTCATCGCCGGCTGGGACCAGGGCGTGCAGGGCATGAAGGTCGGCGGCCGCCGCCGGCTGACCATCCCCGCGCACCTCGCGTACGGCGACCGCGGCGCCGGCGGCGGCCGGATCGCCCCGGGCGAGACGCTGATCTTCGTCTGCGACCTGGTCTCCGTCTGAGACCGCTGACGGCCGCCGCCGGCGGCCGCTGCTGACGCAGCCGAGGGCCCGTGCCGGGCAGGCACGGGCCCTCGTGCGTCTGCGTCCCGGTCTCGCGGGCGGAGAAGGGGGCCGCAGCCCGCCCGTCCGGCTTTTGCCCTGACCTCCCCGAGCGGTACGGTCAACGATCGGGAGTTCAACGAGAAAGGGCGTCGATGGCCATTGCCAAGGCCGAGCGGCTGATGAATCTGGCGCTGTGCCTGCTGGGGACGCGACGCCCGCTGACCAAGCGTGAGCTGAGGTCGTCCATCGAGGCCTATATCGAGGCCGGCGCCGACGACGCGTTCAACCGCATGTTCGAGCGCGACAAGGACGACCTGCGCGAGCTCGGCCTGGTCATCGAGACCGTCGAGGGCATCGAGGGCGACATCGGCTACCTCGCCCGCCGCGACAGCAACCGCCTGCCCCCGATCACCCTGGACGCCGAGGAGGCCGCGGCCCTCGGGCTCGCCGCCAAGATCTGGCAACAGGCCCGGCTGGCCGGCGCCGCCAGCGGCGCCCTCCAGAAGCTGCGCGCGGCCGGGATGCCGCTGGCCGGGGACGGTACGGACTACGACGCCGGGCAGCCGCACAGCGCCCTGGAACCCCGGATCCCCGCCCACGAGGCCGCCTTCGAGCCGCTGATGCTGGCCTGCCGCGACCGCCGGCCGGTCGTCTTCGACTACCGCAAGTCCAACGCCGCCCGCCCCGAGCAGCGGCAGGTCGAACCGTGGATCCTCGAATGCTGGCGGGGCCACTGGTACGTCGCCGGCTGGGACCGCGAGCGCCAGGCCGAGCGGGTCTTCCGGCTCTCCCGGATCACCGGCAAGGTCCGCTCCCGCCAAGGGGCGTTCACCGCGCCGGTGCCCGACCACGTCACCGTCCGCGAGACCGTCGAGAGCTGGGCCGGCGAGACCGCGACCGGCACCGCCAGGATCCGGCTCCGCGCCGAGCACGGCTATCCGCTGCGGGCCCGCGCCCTCACCGTCCGCGAGCTGGGCGACGGCTGGGACGAGCTGGAGATCCCCAACGGCCACGGCCTCGACGCCTGGCTGGTGGAGTTCGGGCCCGATGTGGTCGTACTGGAACCCGCCGAGCTGCGCGCCGAGGTCATCGACCGGCTGCGCGCCGTGGCCAAGGGCTGAGAGGAACACGAGACCCATGGCGACGAACGCGATCGACCAGACCCGCCGGATGCTGTCCCTGGTGACCTACCTGCGCGAGCGCCCCGGCGCCCGCGTCGGCGACGTCGCCCGTGCCTTCGGCATCACCGAGGACGAGCTGATCGCCGACCTCGACATCCTGCCGATGTGCGGGACGAGCTTCCGCGGCGGCGACCTCCTGGACATCGACACCGACGGCGACCGCATCTGGTGGCACAACCCCGACGACGTCGCCGAGCCGCTGCGGCTGGCGGCCGACGAGGCGACCGCCCTGCTGGTCGCGGCCCGCGCGGTGGCCACTCTCCCCGGCCTGCGCGAAGGCGACCGGCAGGCGCTGCTGCGGGCCACCGCCAAGCTGGAGGCGGCGGCCGGCGAGGCGGCCGGTGCCAGCGCCCGGCTGTCGGTCACCTTCGAGTCCGAGGGCGGGGTCTTCGCCGACGTGGACCGCGCCATCGCCGAGCGGCGGCGGCTGTGGCTGCGCTACTACTCCCCGGCCCGCGACGAGCTGACCGAGCGCGAGGTCGACCCGATCCGGCTGTTCGCCGTCGGACACACCTATATGGAGGCGTGGTGCCGGCTCTCCGAGGCCCGGCGCACCTTCCGGCTCGACCGGGTCGCCGAGATCAGACTGCTGGACGCCCCCGCCGACCCGCCGCCGGTCGAGCTGCGCGATCTGTCCGAGGGGCTGGTGCAGCCCGCGGCCGAGGACCCCGAGGTGTCGATCGAGGTCGGGCCCGGCGGCCGCTGGGTCGCCGAGTACTACCCGCACGACAGCGCCGAGGAGCTGCCCGACGGCGGACTGCGGATCACCCTGCGCACCCCGGACCCGGCGTCGCTGCGGCGGCTGGCGCTGCGCCTGGGCCGGGACGGCCGGATCGTGGCGCCGCGGGAGCTCGCCGACAGCGCGCGGCAGGCCGCCGAGCAGGCGCTCGCGGCGTACGGCGCGTGAGCGCGGTGAGCCGGGCGGGCCATGGGGGGCGGCGCGGAGGACGAGGCGGCGAAGGATGACGATGGCGACCACCACCTTGCCGGGCCGGACCGCTCCGGTGCTGTTCAAGGCAGCCTGCCCGGACTGCCGGGGCCGCTTCGAACTGGCCTCGGACGCCTTCCGGCTCGCGATCGGCGCCAGCAGCCGCACCACCTTCTACTCCTTCACCTGCCCCGACTGCCGCCGCGCGGTGCGCAAACCGGCCGGCGAGCGGATCGTGGAGCTGCTCACCGGCGGCGGGGTCCGTACGCTGCGGCTGCACACGGGCTGACCGATAGGCTCGTCCCCATGCTCTGGTCCATGATCGCAATCGCCCTCGGCTTCGCCGGGATCGCCGTGCTGGGCATCCTCGCCGTCCGCGTCTTCGCCGAGGTGCGCCGGCTGGCCCGCCAGGTCGAAGCGACCTCGGGGCGGATCCAGCGGGCCGCGGAGGACCTGGAGCGGGCGGCCGTTCCGCTCGCGTCCCAGATGCACGAGGCCGGCCGGGACTGAAGAGGTAGCCGGGGGCGTCGGCGCTCTGCTGCCGCGCCGGGCGGAGAGGTACGCTGCATCAGCGGTTCAAAGAGCACGGTGCCCGCGGCAATCGCGCGTACGCGAGGGGATTGCCCGGCGTTCACCACCGAACGTTACGATCGTGCCAGCACCAGGAAGCCAGTCCGACCCCTATCGGCAGGCACCACAGCAGACGCCGCCCCGGCGAGAAGGTAGTCGCAGATGCTCAGCAACCTGAGGGCCCCCGAGATCATCCTGATCCTCGTCGTGATTGTGCTGCTCTTCGGCGCGAAGAAACTTCCGGACATGGCGCGGTCGCTCGGCAAGTCGGCCCGCATTCTCAAGAGCGAAGCCAAGGCGATGAAGAAGGACGGCGACACGGAGGGCGGTGCCACGACCGGCACCACGTCCGAGGCGCCCGCCGACGCCGCACAGCAGGCTCCTCGTACGATTCAGGCAGCGCCCGGTGATGTCAGCAGCTCGCGCCCGGTGGCCGAGCCGCACCGCACCAACCAGAGCTGAGCCGAACCGATCCAGCCGCACCGATCCGTTTCGGGAGAGGCTGACGCACGAGACGAGGACGTGGGTTGCCCAAGTCTGCCCGCAAGCAGGAGAAGGACCCCGAGGGGCGGATGCCGCTGGCGGCGCATCTGCGCGAGCTGCGCAACCGGCTGCTGAAGTCGGTGCTGGCGATGGGCGTGGTCACCGTCATCGCCATGTGGCAGTACGACGCCATCGCCCACTTCATCACGGGGCCGGTGATCGACACGGTCGGCTGTCCCCGCGGCACCTCGGCCACCGTCCAGCGTGATCACCCGTGTGCGCAGGTCACGGCGAACGGCCTGCTGGCGCCGTTCACCATCCTGCTCAAACTGTCCCTGACGACCGGTGTCGTCGGCTCCAGCCCGGTGTGGCTCTACCAGCTCTGGGCCTTCCTCGCGCCGGGGCTGCACCGGAGCGAGAAGAAGTACGCGCTGAGCTTCGTCGGCGCCGGAGTACCGCTCTTCCTCGCCGGTGCCTACCTCGCCTACGCGGTGCTGCCCACCACGGCCGGTGCCCTGGTCGGCCTGACGCCCGGCGACTGGGCCAACTTCTTCCCGGCCGACGACTTCTTCGACATCGTCACGCGCATGATCGTGGTCTTCGGTCTCGCCTTCGAGCTGCCGCTGCTCCTGGTGCTGCTCAACTTCGGCGGGGTGCTGACCGGCCGCCGGATCCTGAGCTGGTGGCGGTTCATGGTGCTGGGCATCACGGTCTTCGCGGCCATCGCCACCCCGACCGGTGACCCGCTGACCATGGGGCTGCTGGCCGCTCCGATCGTGGTGCTGTACTTCGGTGCCGCCGGCATCTGCCTGATCAACGACCGCCGCCGCAAGCGGGGCAACCCGGACGCGGGACTGAGCGACGACGAGGCCTCGGAACTCGACCTGACGCCTTCCGCGGTCGGTGAGATCGAGCCGGTCGCCTCCGGCCGGATGCTGCCGGAGCAGGCGAGCGGCGACGCGGCCGACGGCGAGGCGCGGCGCCGCGGCGGGTACGACGACGTGACGTGACGGCTGGTTACCTGACGTGACACGGCGCCCTGGTGGGCGTGCGACGGTCCCTGTGCTCGACGAGCCGGGGGCCGTTCGCCGTGCGGGGCGGGGTGGCGGGGGCGGTGGATGCCGCCGGGGCATCGGGTCCCGCCCCGGCAGCCGCTCCTGTGGCAGTGCCTGGCAGCGCCGGTGCCCGTTCGGTAAAGGGCCGCCATAAAGATCGGGTCGTTGTCAGAGGTGGCCGGTAGGCTCGTAAGCACGATGACCGAGGACATGTCCCCTGCTGAGCGCTATGCCGCCGCCAAGCTCCGGGCGGCCGAGCAGGCCACCGCACTCGCCCCTTTCCGAGAGATGTACGACTTCGGACTGGACCCGTTCCAGGTCGAGGCGTGCCAGGCCCTGGAGGCCGGCAAGGGCGTGCTGGTCGCGGCCCCTACCGGATCCGGAAAGACGATCGTCGGCGAATTCGCCGTCCACCTGGCCCTGGAGCAGGGCCGAAAATGCTTCTACACCACGCCCATCAAGGCGCTGTCCAACCAGAAGTACCAGGATCTGGTGAGACGTTACGGCGCCGAGAAGGTCGGTCTGCTGACCGGCGACAACAGCGTCAACTCCGAGGCTCCGGTGGTCGTGATGACCACCGAGGTGCTGCGGAACATGCTCTACGCCGGCTCCCAGTCGCTGGTCGGCCTCGGCTATGTGGTGATGGACGAGGTGCACTACCTCTCCGACCGCTTCCGCGGCGCCGTCTGGGAAGAGGTGATCATCCACCTCCCCGAGTCGGTGACCCTGGTGTCCCTGTCGGCGACGGTCTCCAATGCCGAGGAGTTCGGTGACTGGCTGGACACGGTCCGTGGTGACACGGCCGTGATCGTCTCCGAGCACCGCCCGGTGCCGCTGTGGCAGCACGTCCTCGCGGGCCGCCGGATATACGACCTGTTCGAGGAGCGGGACGGGCAGAGCGGCGGCCGCCGCGAGGTCAATCCCGATCTGGAGCGGCTGGCGCGGATGGAGAACAGCCGGCCGACGTTCGGCCGGGACAAGCGGCGGGGCCGCACCATGCGCGAGGCGGACCGCGAGCGGGAGCGGCGTCAGCGCGCCCGGATCTGGACCCCCAGCCGTCCGGAGGTCATCGACCGCCTCGACAACGAGGGGCTGCTGCCCGCGATCACCTTCATCTTCAGCCGCGCCGCCTGCGAGGCCGCCGTCCAGCAGTGCCTGTATTCGGGCCTGCGGCTCAACGACCAGGAGGGCCGCGAGGAGGTCCGCCGCATAGTGGAGGCGCGGACGGCCGGCATCCCGGACGACGACCTCCATGTGCTGGGCTACTTCGAGTGGCTGGAGGGCCTGGAGCGGGGCATCGCGGCGCACCACGCCGGCATGCTGCCGACGTTCAAGGAGGTCGTCGAGGAACTCTTCGTCAAGGGCCTGGTCAAGGCCGTCTTCGCCACCGAGACGCTGGCGCTGGGCATCAACATGCCCGCGCGGTCCGTGGTGTTGGAGAAGCTGGTGAAGTGGAACGGCGAACAGCACGCCGACATCACGCCCGGCGAGTACACCCAGCTGACCGGCCGCGCGGGGCGCCGCGGGATCGACGTCGAGGGCCATGCGGTGGTCCTGTGGCAGCGGGGGATGAACCCGGGCGCGCTGGCCGGGCTCGCCGGGACGCGTACCTATCCGCTGCGGTCCTCCTTCAAGCCGTCGTACAACATGGCGGTCAACCTCGTCTCGCAGTTCGGCAGGCACCGTTCGCGCGAGCTGCTGGAGATGTCCTTCGCGCAGTTCCAGGCCGACAAGTCGGTGGTCGGGATCTCACGGCAGGTGCAGAAGAACGAGGAGGGGCTGGAGGGCTACCGCGGCTCGATGACCTGTCACCTCGGCGACTTCGAGGAGTACTCCCGGCTGCGGCGGGAGTTGAAGGAGCGGGAGACGGAGCTCGCCCGGCAGGGCGCGACGCAGCGGCGGGTGGCGGCAGCGGCGGCGCTGGAGAAGCTGAAGCCCGGCGACGTCATCCATGTGCCGACGGGCAAGTACGCCGGTCTCGCGCTGGTCCTCGACCCCGGTATGCCCTCGGGGCGCACCAACGGCCATCGCGGCTTCGAGGCGCAGGACGGCCCGCGGCCGCTGGTGCTGACCGCCGAGCGGCAGGTCAAGCGGCTGGCGTCGATGGACTTCCCGGTGCCGGTCGAGGCGCTGGACCGGATGCGGATCCCCAAGTCCTTCAACGCCCGCAGCCCGCAGTCGCGCCGTGATCTGGCCTCCGCGCTGCGGACGAAGGCCGGCCACCGGGTGCCGTCGCGGCACCGCAAGCCCCGCTCGGCGGCGGCCGACGACCGCGAGATCGCCCGGCTGCGCACGGAGATCCGGGCGCACCCCTGCCATGGCTGCGCCGAGCGCGAGGACCACGCCCGCTGGGCGGAGCGCTACCACCGGCTGCTGCGGGACACCCGCCAGCTGGAGCGCCGGATCGAGGGGCGGACCAACACCATCGCCCGCACCTTCGACCGGATCTGCGCCCTGCTGACGGAGCTGGACTACCTGGAGGGTGACACCGTCACCGACGAGGGCCGCCGGCTGGCGAGGCTCTACGGCGAGCTGGACCTGCTGGCGAGCGAGTGCCTGCGCGAGGGCGTCTGGGAGGGCCTCGGCCCGGCGGAGCTGGCGGCCTGCGCCTCGGCGCTGGTGTACGAGGCCCGGCAGGCGGACGATGCGGTGGCGCCCAAGCTGCCGGCCGGCAAGGCCAGGGACGCGCTGGGCGAGATGGTCCGCATCTGGGGCCGGCTGGACGCCCTGGAGGAGGACCACAAGATCAACCAGGCGGAGGGCGTCGGCCAGCGCGAGCCGGACCTCGGCTTCGCCTGGGCCGCCTACCGCTGGGCCTCCGGCTTCGGCCTCGACGAGGTGCTCCGGGAGGCGGAGATGCCCGCCGGTGACTTCGTCCGCTGGTGCAAGCAGCTGATCGATGTCCTGGGCCAGATCGCGGCCGCGGCCCCGCCCGGCGGTACGGTCGCCCGGACGGCCCGCAAGGCCATGGACGGTGTGCTGCGCGGCGTGGTGGCGTACTCGTCGGTGGGCTGAGCGGCCGGGCCCGTCCGGCAGAGCGACGGCGCCGCACCCCCGAACTGCGGGGTGCGGCGCCGGCTGCTGCCATCGGGCGGAGGGACGGCGGCTACGACGCCTGCCGGGCGCCGTCGGCGCCCGCCCGCTCCGCGTCGCGCTTGGCGACCTCCTCGCGCACGATCGGGATGACGTACCGGCCGAAGTCGATGGCGTCGTCCAGCAGGTCGTAGCCGCGCGCGGAGAGGATGTCCACGCCCAGGTCGTAGTAGTCGAGCAGGGCCTGTGCGACCGTCTCCGGCGTACCGACGAGGGCGGTGGAGTTTCCGGCGCCGCCGGTCTCCGCGGCGGTCGGGGTCCACAGTGCCCGGTCGTGCCGCTCGCCCTCCGCGGCCACCGCGAGCAGCCGCTGCGACCCGGCGTTCTGAGGGTTCGTCAGCGGATGCCGGCGGCTGAGCGCGCCGCCCGCCTTGCGGGCCTTGATCCGCTCCAGGGTGCGATGGGCCTTCTCCCAGGCCAGCTCCTCGGTGGGGGCGATGATCGGCCGGAACGCGACCTGGATCCTGGGCACATCGGTGCGGCCCGCCGCCTGTGCCGCGGCCCGTACCGAGGCGATCTGCTCGGCGGTCTGCGCCAGCGGTTCGCCCCACAGGCAGTAGATGTCCGCCTCGGCCCCGCCCGCCGCGTACGCCGCCGGCGAGGAGCCCCCGAACGACACCGGAGGGTGCGGCTGTTGGAGGGGGAAGGTGTCCGAGACGAAGTCGTGGAAGCGGTAGTGGGTGCCCTCGTGGTCGAAGGGCTCGTGGGTGGTCCAGATCTTCTTGACGAGGCGGATGTACTCGCGGGTGCGGGCGTAGCGCTCGTCCTTGGTGAGGGTGTCGCCCTCGCGGCCCTGTTCGTGGTCGTTGCCGCCGGTGATGAAGTGCACCGCGAGCCGCCCGTCGCTGATCCGGTCCAGCGTCGCGAAGGTCTTCGCGGCGAAGGTGGGGTACGAGACGTTGGGGCGGTGCGCCACCAGGATCTGCAGGGTTTCGGTACGTGCCGCGACATAGGCGGCGGCCGGTGACGGGTCGGGGGAGCCGGAGCCGTAGGCGAACAGCACCCGGTCCCAGCCGTACTCCTCGTGGGCGCGGGCCAGTTTGAGGGTGTAGTCCTTGTCGAAGGACGCGCCGGAGCGGGGGGTGACTTCGGAACCGTCGTTGGTCGCGGCGATGCCGAGGAACTCGACAGGCATGGGAAGGGCCTCGTCTTCTCGTGGGTCGTGCGCTCAGGGCATGCACAGGAGGCATGCGGACGTACGGCAGGGCCGTACGGCGAGGGGTGGTGCGCTACGGAGAAGTCAGCGGCAACAGGAGGCCGACCACACCCGGCCGAAGTCGATGTGGTCACGGGTGACCAGCCGCTGCTGAGGACGCATGGCCTCAGTGGAACAGGTGGATGTATGTGCCGTCAACCAATTCCTGGGGCGCCGCGAGGAGTTCACGCGGGCCGGACGGCCGGGTGCGGCCGCCGGGCCGGCGGGGAAGGATGCCGCCATGAGTGCGACAGGGGACGAGGGCGCCGCGCCGGTACGGCGGTTCGGGAAGCTCATCAGGCTGCGCCCGGAACACCGCGCGGAGTACCTGCGGCTGCATGCGGAGGTCTGGCCGGAGGTGCTGGCGATGATCACCGCCTGCCGTCTCCGCAACTACTCGATCTTCCTGGAGGGTGAGCTGCTGTTCTCGTACGCCGAGTACGTCGGCGAGGACTACGCCGCCGACATGGCCAGGATGGCGGCCGATCCCGTGACCCGGCGGTGGTGGCAGCTCACCGACCCCTGCCAGGAGCAGACCGGGGGCGCCGTGCCGGGGGAGTGGTGGACTCCGATGCAGGAGGTCTTCCACCACGACTGAACCGGCCGGCGCCGCGGACGAGCGGGGTCAGGAGGCTGTTGCCGCGGCGGATTCCTGCTCGGCCTCGACCTGCTGGTTCCACTCGCGCTTGCCGGCCTGCCAGCCGTCCTCGTCGTGGCCGCTGCGCCAGTAGCCGGAGATGGACAGCGCCTCGCGGGGGATCGCGTGCTCGACGCGGAGCAGGCGGCGCAGCTCCTTCACGAACCCGGCCTCGCCGTGCACGAACGCCTGGACCCGGCCGGCCGGGAACTCCAGCGCCTGCACGGCGGCGACCAGTTCGCGGCCGACCGGCGCGGCGCCGCGGTGGAGCCAGCTGATCTCGGCGCCCGCCGGTGCCTCCAGCTCCTGGTGCTCCTCCGGCCCCGCCACCTCGATGAAGGCGTGCACCGGCACGCCCGCCGGCATCCGGGCCAGGGAGGCCGCGATGGCCGGCAGCGCGCTCTCGTCGCCCGCCAGCAGGTGCCAGTCGGCGCTCGCCTCGGGGACGTAGGCGCCGCCGGGCCCGAGCAGGTGGATCTCGTCGCCGGGCTTCGCCGCGGCCGCCCACGGTCCGGCCAGGCCCTCGTCGCCGTGCACCACGAAGTCCACGGTCAGCTCGCGGGCTGCGGCGTCCCAGGCGCGGACGGTGTAGGTGCGGGTGCTGGGCCACTGGTGGCGCGGGAAGTCCGCGCGGATCTGCGCGATGTCGAACGGCTCGGGGTAGCGGACGCCGGGCTGCGGAAAGACCAGCTTCACGTAGTGGTCGGAGTACTCGCCCGCCGCGAACTCCGCCAGCCCGTCACCGCCCAGCACCACGCGGACCATGTGCGGGGTGAGCTGCTCCGTGCGCTGCACCCGGGCACGGTGCAGGCTGGGCTTGGTGCGGGACGAACGCTCTGCTGCCACGGCAATCTCCCCTGATGCGCAATTAATTAGGTATACCTAACTTAACAGGTGTCAGTGGCGGAGGGTGAGGAGCAGCCGCTGCAGGGCGCCGCCGAGGCCCCATCGGGCGGCCAGTGCCTCCAGGCGCTCGGGGTCGGCCGGTTCGGCCGGCAGGGCGGCGTCGACGGCGGGGACGGGCACGTCGGTGGCCACCTGCACGACCTTCGGGGCGACGGCGACATAGGGGCGCGCCTCCAGCAGCCGCTTGCGCTGGGCGGGGGTCACCTTCGAGGCGGGGTCGTCGGCGGCGGCCATGATGCCCGCCAGGTCGCCGTAGGAGGCCAGCAGTTTGGCGGCGGTCTTCTCGCCGATCCCCGGTACGCCGGGCAGGCCGTCGCTGGGGTCGCCGCGCAGCAGTGCCAGATCGGCGTAACCGGGGCCGTCCACCCCGTACTTCTCGCGCAGCAGCGCCTCGTCGGTCACCTGGAGGGTGCCGACGCCCTTGAGCGGATACAGGATGCGGATGCCGCGCCGGTCGTCGACGAGCTGGAAGAGGTCGCGGTCGCCGGTGACGATGTCCACCGGGCCCTCGGCCCGTGCGGTGAGGGTGCTGATGACGTCGTCGGCCTCGTAGCCGGCCGCCCCGACGCGGGCGATGCCCAGGGCGTCCAGGACCTCCTCGATGACCGGGACCTGGGGCGAGAGGGTGTCGGGGATCTCCTCCTCGTCGGGTCCGGCGGAGCCGGCCGGGGCCTCCTCGGCGACCCGGTGCGCCTTGTACGAGGGGATCAGGTCGACCCGCCACTGGGGGCGCCAGTCGAAGTCCATGCAGGCGACCAGGTCGTCGGGGTGGTGGTCCTGGACGAGCCGGGCGATGAAGTCCAGCAGGCCGCGTACCGCGTTCACCGGCGTGCCGTCGGGAGCCTTGACTGATTCCGGTACCCCGAAATAGGCGCGGAAGTAGAGAGAGGCGGTGTCGAGGAGCATCAGGCGTCGAGTCACATCCCGCATCTTGCCGTATGCCCCATACGTCACGCGGGTGTGAGCTGAATCACTGCATTGTTTGAGCCAGATAAAGAAGGGCAGGCGCGCAGCCGGAGTGGACCCGATCGAGATTCAACTATTCGGGCGGTAAAGGCGGGCGGAACCCGTGCCGCTCCACGACCTGGCTACGGGGGTGGCAGGTCGTCACACGATCAACAAGAGAGGCATATGTGTCCAGGCTGCAAGCCGAGCACCTGTACAAAGTGTTCGGCAGACGACCCGAGGACGCGGTCCGCAGGCTCGAAGCCGGCGCCGGCCGGGAGGAGCTGCGGGCCGAAGGCACCACAGCCGCGGTGATCGACGCCTCCATCGAGGTGGACGAGGGCCAGATATTCGTCGTCATGGGCCTGTCCGGATCGGGCAAGTCCACCCTGCTGCGCACGCTCAACGGGCTGCTGGAGCCGACATCGGGGACCGTCCGCTTCGACGGCCAGGACCTCACCTCGCTCAGCGACAAGGAACTGCGCAAGGTCCGCTCCGAGAAGATCTCCATGGTCTTCCAGCACTTCGCGCTCTTCCCGCACCGCAGCGTGCTGGAGAACGCCGCCTACGGCCTCGAAGTGCAGGGCGTACCGCGCGCCGAGCGCACCGCGCGTGCCACCGAAGCGCTCGAACTCACCGGGCTCAAGGGCTGGGAGAAGTCCTGGCCCGACGAGCTGTCCGGCGGTATGCAGCAGCGTGTGGGCCTGGCCCGGGCGCTGGCCACCAATGCCGACCTGCTGCTGATGGACGAGTCCTTCAGCGCGCTCGACCCGCTGATCCGCCGCGATATGCAGGACCAGCTGCTGGAGCTGCAGAAGTCGCTGAAGAAGACGATCGTCTTCATCACCCACGACCTCAACGAGGCCATGCGGCTCGGTGACCGGATCGCCGTGATGCGCGACGGCCGGATCGTGCAGATCGGCAGTGCCGAGGACATCCTCGTCACGCCGGCCAACGACTATGTCGCCTCCTTCACCCAGGACGTGGACCGCACCCGGGTGCTGACCGCGGGCGCGATCATGACCGAGGTCGGGACGGTGCTCGGCGCCACGGCCCCGGACGGCACGAAGCTCACCACCGCGGCGGAGTTCCGGGCCGCGGCGCCCGCCGTGGTCGGGGCCGGCACCCCGCTGGTCGAGCTGTTCACGCCCTGCGCGGCCGGCAGTGTTCCGGTCGCCGTGACCGATGAGCAGGGCTCGCTGGTCGGCGCCGTGACGGCCGAGCGGCTGCTCTCCGTCCTCGGGGAGGCCGCGGAGCAGAGCCCGGCCCCGGCCGGTCCCGTCCCGGCCGAGGCCGACGGCACGGCGGCCGCCGAGCAGACGCTGGCGAAGGCGACATCGGTGGAGAAGACCGCCGCGCACACGTCCGGGGACACGGACACGGACCACGACCCCGAGGACAAGGTGAGCGCCGGTGCCTAGGATTCCGATAGGCAGTTGGGCCGACAGCCTGGTGGAGTGGCTGCGGGACCATGCCGAGTGGCTCTTCCACTTCGTCACGACCGTGCTGGGCGGCTTCTACGACGGGATCCTCGCGGTCCTCTCCGGCCCCGAGCCGCTGCTCCTGACCGGCATCTTCGCAGTGATCGCCTGGTGGCTGCGGGGTCTGCCGGCCGCCGTGCTGACGTTCATCGGCTTCGCGCTGATCGACTCGATCGAGCAGTGGCACCAGACCATGCAGTCGCTCTCGCTGGTGCTCGTGGCCTGCATCATCACCGTCGCGGTCGCCGTACCGCTGGGTGTCTGGGCGGCCCGCAACCGCGCCGTGAGCGGGGCGGTGCGGCCGGTTCTGGACCTGATGCAGACGATGCCGGCGATGGTCTACCTGATCCCCGGCATCCTCTTCTTCGGCCTGGGCGCCGTCCCCGGCATCGTCTCGACCATCGTCTTCTCCATGCCGCCCGCGGTCCGTATGACCGAACTGGGCATCCGGCAGGTGGACGGCGAACTGGTCGAGGCGGCCGACGCGTTCGGCACCCATCCGCGGCGCACGCTCTTCCGCGTCCAGCTGCCGCTCGCACTGCCGACGATCATGGCCGGTATCAACCAGGTCATCATGCTGGCGCTGTCCATGGTCGTCATCGCCGGCATGGTCGGTGGCGCCGGTCTCGGCGGGACCGTCTACCTCTCGCTCAGCTCGGTCGATGTGAAGCTGGGCGCGGAGGGCGGTCTCGCGGTCGTCATCCTCGCGGTGTACCTGGACCGGATGACCAGCGCGCTCAACCAGCGGGTCTCCCCGCTCGGCCGGCGCGCGCTGGCCAAGGCACAGGCCGCCCTCGGCGGCCTGAAGTTCCTCCAGTGGAAGCCCGCGACCTCCCTGGCGACGGTCGCCGTGGTCGTGCTCGCGCTGGTCGCCGGCGGGATGAGCGTCCTCGGCAAGGACAAGGGCAGCGGCGCGGCGGGCACCGACGGCAACGGCCGGCCCATCAGCCTCGGCTACGTCAACTGGGACGAGGGCAAGGCCACGACCTTCCTCTGGAAGGAGATCCTCGAACAGCGCGGGTACAAGCCCAGGGCCGAGGCCCTGGACGCCGGGCCGCTCTTCACCGGCCAGGCCCGTGGCGACATCGACGTGCAGACCAACGCCTGGCTGCCGACGACCCACGCGGAGTACTGGAAGAAGTACAAGGACAAGCTCGAGGACCTGGGCGCCTGGTACGACAAGACCTCCCTGGAGATCGCGGTCCCGTCCTACATGAAGGGCATCAAGACCCTCGACGACCTCAAGGGCAAGGGCGGCACGTTCGGCGGCAAGATCGTCGGCATCGAGCCGGGCGCGGGCGAGATGAAGCTGCTCAAGGACAAGGTCCTCAAGGACTACGGCCTGGGCGGCGAGTACAAGGTCATGGAGTCGAGCACCTCGTCCATGCTCACCGAGCTGGACCGCTCGATCCACGACAAGAAGCCGATCGCCGTCACGCTGTGGTCGCCGCACTGGGCCTACGACAAGTACAAGCTGACCAAGCTCAAGGACCCCAAGGGCTCCTTCGGCTCCGGGGACAGCCTGCACATGCTGGGCCGCAAGGGCTTCTCGAAGGACGAGCCCCAGGTCGCCAACTGGATGAAGAACTTCCACCTGGACGAGAAGCAGCTCACCAGCCTGGAGAGCGAGGTCAAGAACGCCGGCACCGGGCACGAGCAGGACGGCGTGCGCGCCTGGCTCAAGCAGCACCCGGGCCTGGTCAACAAGCTGGCGCCGTCCGCCAAGGCCGACTACGCCAAGGGCAAGGACGCCGGGAAGACCCCGACCCTGGGCTACCCGGCCTGGGACGAGGGCATCGCCACGACGTACCTGTGGAAGAACATCCTGGAGAAGCGGGGCTACCGGCCCAAGCTCCAGAACCTCGATGTCGGCCCGATGTGGACCGGCTTGTCGACGGGGCAGATCGACGTCGAAACCGACGCCTGGCTCCCGGTGGCGCAGAAGCAGTACTGGGACAAGTACAAGAAGGATCTCGTCGATGTCGGGGCCTGGTACGACAAGACCTCCCTGGAGATCGCCGTACCGTCCTACGTCAAGGGCGTGAAGACCCTGGACGACCTGCGCAAGCACAAGGACACCTTCGGCGGCAAGATCATCGGGATCGAGCCCGGCACCGGTGAGATGAAGCGCCTCAAGAGCGTGGTGTCCCCCGCGTACGGGCTGGACGGCTTCGACGTCACCGAGGCGGGCACCAGCGCCATGCTCACCGAGCTGGAGCGGGCGTACGCCAAGAAGGAGCCCATCGCGGTGGTCCTCTGGTCCCCGCACTGGGCGTACAGCAAGTACCACCTCACCAAGCTCAAGGACCCCCAGGGCACGTGGGGCGCCAACAACCAGATCAAGACGATCGGCAACAAGAGCTTCCCGAAGAAATTCCCGGAGTTCAACGGCTGGTTGAAGAACTGGAAGATGAGCGCTGCGGAGCTCGGCAGCCTGGAGAAGGAGATTCAGGCGGCCGGCAAGGGCAACGAGAACAAGGGCGTCGAGAAGTGGATCGATGCCCACCCGGGCATCGTCGACAAGATGGCACCCGTGAAGTAATCCTCACCGGCGTCCATTTCGCCGCGGCGGGCCCCGCCACCGGATCGTTCGGTGGCGGGGCCCGGCCGTTTTCGGTCCGCGTACGAAGGGCAGGTGCACGGATCAGCGGTCCGGCGGGAGATGCCTCAGAACTTGCGGCACAGGAGCCTGAAGTCCTCGACTTTGGCTCCGTCGAACTTTCCCGGCACGTCCAGCGCATAGATCCGGTATTTCACCGAACGCAGTCCGGTCGGGGTGGGCCGTTCCGAGAGCAGATAGTTCTTGCGGCCGAAGTCCTGGGTCCAGACGTGGTGGCCCTTTCCCGGGATCTTGAACTTGTGCACGATGTGGCCGACGGCCTTGGAGATGATGATGACTTCCTGGCCCTTGCCGCAGCGCTTGTAGCCGCCCTCCTTCTCGGTGGCGTGCGCGGCGCCCGGGGCGAGGAGCAGGGTGGCACCGGCGGCGGCCAGCACCGCAGCGATCTTCTTCATGCGGGGGATCACCGGTTTCCCTTCACGCTGCAGAATCCGTACACCTTCACCAGGGTCTTCTTGGTGCCCCAGACCGAGGTCACCTTCCAGTAGACCTGGTGCCGCCAGGTCGGAATGGCCTTGGACGAGATGCCGGACGGGTCGTTCCAGTACTCCTGGGTGTGCACTTTTCCGCTCGGCACCCGCCAGCTGACCCGGAACTTCGCGGCGCCCTTGACGTAGATGAACGCGGTGTCATAGGCGCCCGGGCATCCCGTGCCGCCCGATTTGGAATGGAATCCCTTGACCGGCGCGGCCTGCGCCGGCGCGCTGAGCGCCAAGGGCGAAACGAGTGCGAGACCCGTGGCCAGCACGCTGAGGAGAGTGCCCTTTCGGCGGTGGCTGTGCATACAGAAAATCTCTCTGTTCTCCCTCGGGGATGTGTGATCGACTCATGTCGACCCTAGGGAGACGAGGACGGTCCCCGCTATTGTCCGAAGGGGAACAACCGCGCCCCGGCGGCGTCGTCTTGCGTACGCTCGCACCATGATGAGCCGCACTCCGCCGCGCCGCGTGGTCTCGCTCGTGCCCTCGCTGACGGAGGCGGTCGCGCGGACCGCGCCCGGCCTGCTGGTGGGGGCCACCGACTGGTGCAGTGAGCCGGCCGGGCTCGATGTCGTGCGCATCGGCGGCACCAAGAACCCGGACACCGAGCGGATCGCCGCCCTCGCCCCCGACCTCGTGATCGCCAACGAGGAGGAGAACCGGGAGCCGGATCTCGCCGCGCTGCGCGCCGCCGGGCTCGCGGTGCTGGTCACCGAAGTGCGGACGCTGCCGCAGGCGTTCGCGGAGCTGGCGCGGGTCCTCGTCGACGGCTGCGGGCTGGCCAGGCCCGCGTGGCTGGACGCCGCCCAGGACGCCTGGCGCGCGCTGCCGGTCCGGGCGGCGGAGCGGACGGCCGTGGTGCCGATCTGGCGCCGGCCGTGGATGGTCCTGGGGAGCGACACCTTCGCCGGTGATGTCCTGGCACGTCTGGGCGTGCGCAATGTCTACGCGGACCACGCCGACCGCTACCCCCGAGTCCCGCTCGACGCACTCCAGGCCTCCGGTGCCGACCTGGTGGTGCTGCCCGACGAGCCGTACCGCTTCAGCGCCGAGGACGGCCCCGAGGCGTTCCCCGGCCTGCCCGCCGCCCTGGTGAGCGGCCGGGACCTGACCTGGTACGGGCCGTCCCTGGTCCGGGCTCCGGCTGTCCTTGCGAAAGCCTTGGCCGCTGCCGGGTGAGGGAGCGGCAAACGGCCTTCAGGTCGTGGCCGGCTGCGGCGGTGCCGGCAGGTTTCCGCGGGCCAGGCCCACGGCGGTGCGGGTGCCGGCCACCGCCACGGCCGCGACGAGGAGCACGAACAGGCCCACCGCGAGAGCGTCGAAGGCGGCCAGGCCGGTGCTCCGGGCCAGGCCCGCCGCCCCGGTGACGCAGGTGCCGAGCGGGAAGGTGAAGCCCCACCAGGTCATCGCGAAACCCATGCCGTTGCGGACGGCGCGCACCACCATCGCGGTCGCGAGCGCCAGCCAGAGGAGCGCGAAGCCCATCACCGGGACGCCGTAGAGCACCGCGAAGGCCCCCATGGCGTGCGCGGCGGAGGCGTCGACGGCGCCCGGTGCGGCATGGGCGAGGTTGGCCAGCGCGGTGGTGGACTGCCCCAACGGCCCCAGGACCAGGAACAGCGTGGGGGTGAGCGCGAGGGGGAGCGGCCCGTGGTGGATCAGCCGGGACACCACGAGCGGCAGGACGAGCAGCGTGGCCAGCAGCGACATGCCGAACAGGGCGTAACAGGCGAACAGCAGGGCCGCCCGCCACTGGCCGGCCGGCAGATACGGCACCAGGGCCGGGCCCAGCGCCGCCGAGACCATGGGGGCGACCAGCGGCAGCAGCCAGACGGGCGAGGCGCTGCTGGGCTCGATGCGGTGCCGGGTCACCATCAGATACGGGACGGCCACGGCGCACGTGAGGCCGACGAGGGTGCCCAGGACCCACAGCGCGGCGTCGGCGGCCACCGCGGCCGGTTCGCCGATGACCTCCCGGCCCACGGCGAGCGTGCCGCCGCCCACCGCGAGCAGGGCCATCGCCAGACATCCGTAGAACGGCGCGACGGCCGGGTCGAGCAGATGGCGGCGCGCCTGGTCGCCGTGGCGGGCCCAGTGCACGGCCCGCGCGGCCAGCAGCGTCAGCAGCATCAGCGCCGACAGCGCCCAGACGACCCGGTAGGCGACGCCCAGGCCGGGGACGTCGAGCGGCAGCACGGCACCGGCGTTGGCGACGATGGCGGTGCCCATGACGGCGGCGTACCAGTTCGGCCCGAGGTGGCGGACCGAGGGCGCGGTGTCGGGTAGGCGGGGGCCGGTGGCGGCGGTGCTGCGGGAAGGTGCGTGCGCGAGGGTTGCCATGGGACCAGCGTCGTCGCCCCGGACGGCCGCCACCAGGGACCTCGTGTCTATGAGGGCATAAGCTGGGGTTATGTGCAGGGGAACTTATGGGTGAGGAGAACGGGCCGGCCGCCGTGCCGCTGTCGCACCGGGTCCCGGACCTCGGGGCGCTGGAACTGCTGCTCGCGGTCGCCCGGCTCGGCAGTCTGGGGCGCGCCGCCCGGGCGCGGGGCATCTCCCAGCCCGCCGCCAGCAGCCGCATCCGGTCGATGGAGCGGCAGTTGGGGGTGGCGCTGGTCGAACGCTCGCCGCGCGGCTCCCGGCTGACGGACGCCGGTGCGCTGGTGACGGACTGGGCGCGCCGGGTGGTGGAGGCCGCCGAGGCCTTCGACGCCGGTGCGCAGGCGCTGCGGGGGCAGCGCGATTCCCGGCTGCGGGTCGCGGCCAGCATGACCATCGCCGAGTACCTGCTGCCGGGGTGGCTGATCGCCCTGCGCGCCCAGCGGCCCGGCACCGCCGTCTCGCTGCTCGCGGGCAATTCCAGCGTGGTGGCCGGGCGGTTGCTGGGCGGCGAGGCGGACCTCGGCTTCGTGGAGGGGCTGGAGGTGCCGGAGGGGCTGGACGGGACGGTCATCGGGCACGACCGGCTGGTGGTGGTCGCCGCCCCGTCCCACCCCTGGGCCCGGCGCCGTACGGAGCTGACCGCCGCCGAACTCGCCGGTACCCCGCTGATCCTGCGCGAGCGGGGCTCGGGGACCCGCCAGGTGCTGGACGCGGCGCTCGCCCGGCACGGCGGGCTGGCCGAACCGCTGCTCGAACTCGCCTCCACCACCGCGGTGAAGGCGGCCGTGGTGAGCGAGGCGGCGCCCTCCGTCCTCAGCGAGCTCGCCGTCGGCGAGGAGCTGACCGCGCGCCGGCTGGTGGAGGTACCGGTGGGCGACCTGCGGCTCGCCCGCGCGCTGCGGGCCGTGTGGCCCGCCGGTCAGCGGCCCGTGGGACCGGCCCGCGAACTGCTGGGGCTGACCCGCGCGACGCCGTGACCGTGCCGCCGCGGGCCGCCCGCCGCGCGCCCCGCTGTCACTTGACGGCGGCCGCCTCGCGCGCCGCCGTCACCAGGGCGTCCATCACCCGGGTGTCCTCCCCGGCCTCCGGGTGCCACTGCACCGCCAGGGTGAAGCCGTACGCGCCGGGGAGTTCCAGCGCCTCGATGGTGCCGTCCTCCGCGTAGGCGGACGGCACCAGCCCGCGGCCGATCCGGTCCACCGCCTGGTGGTGGTAGGTCGGCACGGAGACCGGCTCGGGCAGCGTACGGCCCAGCAGTGTCCCGGGGACCGGCTTGATGTCGTGCCGGTCGAAGACGCCGGGGGCCCCGGCGTGCCCGTCGAGGTGCTGGACGAGGGTGCCGCCCAGCACCACGTTCAGCAGTTGCAGCCCGCGGCAGATGCCCAGCAGCGGTACGCCGCCCGCCAACGCCGCCTCGATCAGGGCCAGTTCCCAGGCGTCCCGGTCCAGGGCGGGCGGGCCGGTCCTGGGGTGCGGCTCCGCGCCGTAGCGGGCCGGCTGGACGTCGGCGCCGCCCGCGATCACCAGCCCGTCCAGGCGGGCGACGGCCGCGGCGGCCGCGGCCGGGTCGTCCGGCGGCAGCAGCGCGGCCAGCCCGCCCGCGCGCTGCACCAGCTTCGGGTATCCGGCGGGTACCAGCGCGGCGGGCAGGGTCCACACCCCCCACCGGGCCTCTTCCTGGTACGTGCTGATGCCGATGAGGGGCTGGGACATGGGGTGGGGTCCTCCGTGGGTGGGTGCGGGTGGTGCGGGGACGGGCGCGGGCCGGCCGGGGAGACCCCGGCCGGCCGTCGCTGCGTCCCGAGGGTGCGGGACACTCCCTAGGTGCGTTCGAGCTCCGCCTCGGCCGCCGCCAGCGCGGCGAACTCCTCCTCGGGGGCCGCGGCCACCAGCCGGTGGCGGGAGTAGAAGGCGAAGTAGGCGAGCGCCACGACGTAGACGCCGAGGGCGATGAAGGCGGCTTCCTTGTCGACCAGGAACGTCGCCACCAGCGCCGAGCAGGCCAGCACGAACGCGACGGACGAGGTCAGCATGCCGCCGGGGGTGCGGTAGGGGCGGGGCAGCCCGGGCTCGCGGCGGCGCAGCACGATGTGCGAGAGCGCCATCAGCGCGTAGGAGATGGTGGCGCCGAAGACCGCGACATTGAGCATCCGGGCGCCGTCGCCGGTGGCCGCGGCGAGCGCGAAGCCCAGCGCCCCGGGCACCAGCAGCCCGAGGTAGGGGGCCTTGCGGCGGCTGGTCAGGGAGAGGAAGCGGGGCAGGTAGCCGGCCCGGGAGAGCGCGAAGAGCTGGCGCGAACCGGCGAAGATCAGGGAGAAGAAGGACGCGACCAGGCCCGCGAGACCCGCGTAGTTGACGATCCGGCTGACGGTGGTCGGCGTGCCGTGCGGCTGCAGCGCCTGGACCAGCGGGTCGCCCACCGACTGGATCGCGGCCGAGCCGCGCGCGCCGGTGGCGGCGGTGAAGGTGATCAGCGCCAGCACCAGCAGGATGCCCATCGCGGCGGCCATCGCCTTGGGCAGGGAACGGGCCGGGTCCTTGGTCTCCTCGGCCGCCAGCGGGACGCCCTCGACGCCGAGGAAGAACCACATGCCGAACGGGAAGGCCGCCCAGATCCCCAGGATGCCGAACGGCAGCCAGGAGTTGGCCCCGAAGGCGCCGGCCTGCACGGGGATGTCGTTGAGGGTGTCCACATGGAAGTCGGTCAGCGCGGCGATCGCGAAGACGACGATCGCGGCGACCGCTATGGCGGTGACGATCAGGCTGAAGCGCAGCGCCTCGCCCACGCCCCACAGGTGGATCCCGATGAAGATCGCAAAGCAGGCGAGATAGACCGGCCAGCTGGAGTGCAGGCCGAAGAGGCCGAGCGATTCGACGTAGTCACCGATGAAGATGGAGATCGCGGCGGGTGCCAGCACATATTCGATCAGGATCGCGGTGCCGGTCAGGAAGCCGCCCCAGGTGCCCAGGGCGCGCCGGGCGAAGCCGTAGCCGCCGCCGGCGGTCGGCAGGATCGAGGCCAGCTCCGCCAGGGCGAAGACCAGACAGGTGTACATCAGGCCCATCAGGACGGCGGCGATCGCCAGGCCGCCGAAGCCGCCCTGCGCCAGACCGTTGTTCCATCCCGAGAAGTCGCCGGAGACGACGTAGGCGACGCCCAGGCCGGTCAGCAGCAGGGGGCCCGCGCTGCCGCGGCGCAGCGTCCGGCGCTCCAGATAACTCTCGTCGGGCGATGCGCCGCCCGAGGGCCCGGTGGGCGGTGCGGTCTGCGATTCCACGTTGTCGGCCATGAGCCGCTCCTGCCTCGCCGAGGGGATAACGAGCAATGGTTTAGCCGCATACCTTTGCTGGCGGGTCGGCTCAGCGCAAGACCTGGAAGTAAAAGAATGGTGAACGCGCGCTCACGGTCCCCGGGCGGGCGCGCACGGTGACGGAGCGGTCAGGGGGAGGGGGCCGTGAGGAAGCCGCGCAGCAGCGCCGCGGTCCCGCAGCAGTGCTCGCGCATCACCTCGCGCGCACCGTCCGCGTCGCCCTCCAGTACCGCCTCCACCAGCGCGGTGTGCTGGGCCTGGGAGTGCTCCAGGTTCCGCACCAGCAGCGGAATGCAGTCCAGGAGGTCGTTCACGCCCGCCCGCACCGCCGCGTACTGCGCCGCCAGCGAGGGGGACCCGGACAGCTCCGCGAGGGTCAGATGCAGCAGGGTGTCGCGCCGGCGGTAGTCGGTGAGCGGCGCGTCCTGGGTCGCGGCGAGCGCTGCCCGCAGCCGGTCGCTCTGCTGGTCGGAAAGTCCGTGGGCCGCGCACAGCCCGGCCGCGCCCACCTCCAGCACCTCACGGAAGCGGAGGGTGTCCTCGACGTCGATCTTCCCGATCCGGCGGCGCAGCTCCGCCTCGCCCGGGTTCTCGGTGCGCATCCGGACGAACGTGCCGCCGTAGCGCCCGCGCCGGCTCTCCACCAGGCCCTCGTCCTGCAGCACCTTCAGCACCTCGCGCAGGGTGACCCGGCTGATCTGCAGCCGCTCGGCCAACTCGCGCTCGGCGGGCAGCCGTTCGCCCTGGGGCACCAGACCGAGCCGGACGACCTGGAGTATCTGCTCCAGCGCCTCCTCGAAACCGTTGCCCGCCCGTACCGGTCGCAGTACGGGTGCCAGCCGGTCATCAGCGCCGTCCATCGGCACCCCTTCCCAATCAATGGTTCGTGTGCCTACCTTATGACCTCCGGATGCAGTGACAGGAGGCAACACCGTGGCAGACCGCACGCCCCCACTCTCCGTCGAGGAGCTCAGAGTCCTCGTCGACGCCGGGGAGATCGACACTGTCGTCCTCGCCTTCACCGATATGCAAGGCAGGCTCCAGGGCAAGCGGTTCGCGGCCCGATACTTTCTCGACACCGTCCTCGACCACGGCACGGAGGGCTGCAACTACCTCCTCGCCGTGGACGTCGACCTCAACACCGTCGAGGGCTATGAGATGTCCTCGTGGGAGCGCGGCTACGGCGACTTCGCCATGCACGGCGACCCCGGCACGCTGCGCCGCACCCCCTGGAACCCCGGCACCGCCCTGATCACCGCCGACCTCGCCTGGCACGACCGCTCCCCGGTCGCCGCCTCGCCCCGGCAGATCCTGCGCCGCCAGCTCGACCGGCTCGCCGAGCGCGGCTGGAGCGCCTACGCCGGCACCGAGCTGGAGTTCATGCTCTTCAAGGACTCCTACGAGGACGCCTGGTCCCGCGGCTACCGCGGCATGAACCCCGCGAACCAGTGGAACGGCGACTACTCCGTCCTCGGCACCGGCCGGGTCGAGCCCGTTCTGCGCCGCATCCGCAACGAGATGGGCGCGGCCGGGATGACCGTCGAGTCCGCCAAGGGCGAGTGCAACCTCGGCCAGCACGAGATCGTGTTCGTCTACGACGAGGCGCTCACCACCTGCGACCAGCACAGCATCTACAAGACCGGCGCCAAGGAGATCGCCGCCCAGGAGGGCATGTCGCTCACCTTCATGGCGAAGTACGACGAGCGCGAGGGCAACTCCTGTCATATCCACCTCTCGCTGCAGGACGAGGACGGCCGGCCGGTGCTGGCCGACGACGACGGCCCGTACGGCATGTCGAAGACCATGCAGCACTTCCTGGCGGGCCAGGTCGCCGCGATGCGTGACTTCACGCTCTTCTACGCCCCCAACATCAACTCCTACAAGCGCTTCCGCCCCGGCTCCTTCGCGCCCACCGCCGTCGCCTGGGGACCCGACAACCGCACCTGCGCCCTGCGGGTGGTCGGCCACGGCCGCGCCCACCGCCTGGAGAACCGCCTGCCCGGCGGCGATGTGAACCCCTACCTCGCGGTCGCCGGCATGGTCGCGGCCGGCCTGTACGGCATAGAGCACGAGCTGGAACTGCCCGAGGCGACCACCGGCAACGCCTACAACGGCGACGCCGCGCACGTCCCCACCACGCTGCGCGAGGCCGCCGAGCTGTGGGAGAAGAGCCCGATCGCCCGCGAGGCCTTCGGCGACGAGGTCGTCGACCACTACCGCCACATGGCCCGCGTCGAGCAGGACTCCTACGACGCCGCCGTCACGGACTGGGAGCGCTTCCGCTCCTTCGAGCGCATGTAAGGACCGCACGTGTTGCACGAGCTGAACATTCTCAACCCGGCCACCGAGGAGGTGGTGGCCACCGTCCCCACCACCTCCCCCGAAGCGGTCGACGCCGCGGTCCGCCGGGCAGCCGCGGCCCAGGAGGCCTGGGCCGCGGTGGCCCCCGGCGACCGGGCGCGTCTCCTGCGCCGCTTCGCCGACGTCGTCGACGCCCACATCGAGCCGCTCGCCGCGCTCGAACTGAAGGAGGCCGGCCACCCGCTGGGCAACGCCCGGTGGGAAGCGGGCAACGTCCGCGATCTGCTGCACTACGCGGCCGGGGGAGTGGAGCGCCTGACCGGCACCCAGATCCCGGTCGCCGGCGGCCTGAACGTCACCGTCCAGGAACCGCTCGGTGTGGTCGCGGTCATCGCGCCCTGGAACTTCCCGATGCCGATCGCCGCCTGGGGCACCGCCCCCGCGCTCGCGGCCGGCAACGCCGTGCTCCTCAAGCCCGCCGAGACCACCCCGCTCACCGCGCTCCGGCTCGCCGAACTCGCCCTGGAGGCCGGCCTGCCCGAGGGCCTCTTCCAGGTCCTGCCCGGCGAGGGGCCGGTCACCGGCACCGCGCTGGTCGACCACCCCGGCGTCGCCAAGGTCGTCTTCACCGGCTCCACCACCACCGGCCGGCAGATCGCCGCCCGCTGCGCCGCGCAGACCAAGCGGCTCACCCTCGAACTCGGCGGCAAGAGCCCCAACATCGTCTTCGCCGACGCGGACATCGAGGCCGCGGCGGCCGCCGCCCCCGGCTCCTTCCTCGACAACACCGGCCAGGACTGCTGCGCCCGCAGCCGCATCCTCGTCCAGCGCTCCGTCTACGACCGCTTCCTGGAGCTGCTGGAGCCCGCGGTCAAGGCGTTCACCGTGGGCGACCCGGCCGACCCCGCCACCCAGATGGGACCGCTGATCTCCGCCGCCCAGCGCGAGCGGGTGCGGTCCTTCGTCCCCGAGGACGCCCCGGCCGCCATCCGCGGCGAGGCACCCGCGGGGAAGGGCTTCTGGTACCCGGCCACCGTCCTGGAGGGCCGCCCCGAGGACCGTACGGCCGTCGAGGAGATCTTCGGCCCGGTCGCCGTCGTCCTGCCCTTCGACGACGAGGCCGACGCCGTCCGGCTCGCCAACGCCGGCGACTACGGCCTGGCCGGCTCGCTGTGGACCCGTGACGTCGGCCGCGCCCTGCGGGTCTCGCGCGGCGTCGCGGCCGGCAACCTCTCCGTCAACTCCCACAGCGCCGTGCGCTATTGGACCCCCTTCGGCGGGTTCAAGCAGTCCGGCCTCGGCCGCGAGCTGGGCCCGGACGCACTGACCGCCTTCACCGAGACCAAGAACATCTTCATCAGCACCGAGGAGACCCCGTGACCGACCAGACCGCAGTGTGCCGCCGCCTCGTCGGCCGTACCGCCGTGATCACCGGTGCCGGCAGCGGCATCGGCCTGGCCACCGCCCGCCGGCTGGCCTCCGAAGGCGCGAACGTCGTCTGCGCCGACATCGACGAGACGGCGGGCAAGGCCGCCGCCGCCGAGGTCGGCGGCCTCTTCGTCCAGGTCGACGTGACCGACTCCGACCAGGTCGAGGCGCTCTACAAGACCGCCTTCGACACCTACGGCTCGGTCGACATCGCCTTCAACAACGCCGGTATCTCCCCGGACGACGACGACTCGATCCTCACCACCGGCCTGGACGCCTGGAAGCGGGTCCAGGAGGTCAACCTCACCTCGGTCTACCTCTGCTGCAAGCACGCGCTGCCCTACATGCGCGAGCAGGGCCGCGGCTCCATCATCAACACCGCGTCCTTCGTGGCCGTGATGGGCGCCGCCACCTCCCAGATCAGCTACACCGCCTCCAAGGGCGGCGTGCTGTCGATGTCCCGCGAACTGGGCGTGCAGTTCGCCCGCGAGGGCATCCGGGTCAACGCCCTGTGCCCCGGACCGGTCAACACCCCGCTGCTGCAGGAGCTGTTCGCCAAGGACCCCGAGCGCGCGGCCCGCCGCCTGGTGCACGTCCCCGTCGGCCGGTTCGCCGAGCCCGAGGAGATCGCCTCCGCCGTCGCCTTCCTCGCCAGCGACGACTCCTCGTTCGTCAACGCCGCCGAATTCCTGGTCGACGGCGGCATCGCGGGCGCCTACGTCACCCCGGTGTAACCGCTCGCTGTTCACCTCCGCGTCAGCGCGATGGCGGCCGGACGTCGTACGACGCCCGGCCGCCATGCGCTAGCGTCCGCCTTCGGATCCTCGTTCGACAGGAGTGCGTTCCATGCTCACCAAGCGTCGCTGGCTTGCAGCGGGTGCTGCCCTCGCGGTCATGGGCGGCGGTGTCGCGGTCGCCCAGACGGCCACGGCGGGCCCGGCCCCGCGCCACTGCCCCACCCTCCATGTCTCCAAGGGCTGGTACGGCGACAACCGTGCCAAGCTGCAGAAGATGATCGACGAGCGGGGCAGCTGCGCCGGCTCCGACGGTGCGCGGCCGGTCGCGACCTTCGACTGGGACAACACCGTCGTCAAGAACGACATCTCCGACGCCACGCTCGCCTGGATGCTGCGGAACGACAAGGTGCTGCGCCCCGCGAGCTGGCAGGCCACCAACAAGTGGCTGACCGCGGACGCCGCCCGCGCCCTCACCAAGGCCTGCGGCACCTCCGTGCCCGCCGGCCGTCCGCTGCCGACGTCGACCGACACCGGCTGCACCGACGAGATCCTCGACGTCTACCAGGACGCCAAGACCTCCACCGGGAAGAAGGCGTTCACCGGCGAGTGGAACCACCGCCGCACCGTCCCCGAGTACGTGTGGATCACCCAGCTGTTCGCCGGCCACAGCCCCGCGCAGCTGACCGGGTTCGCCCGCGCCGCCCGCGCCGAGAACCTCGCCGCGCCCGTCGGCACGGAGCAGAAGGTCGGCACGCACACGATGGAGGGGTACGTCCGCTACTACGACCAGCAGCGCGACCTCATCCGCACCCTCAAGAAGGCCGGCTTCAACGTCTACATCGTCTCCGCGTCGGCGGAGCCGCTCGTCCGCGCCTGGGCGCCCGGCGTGGGCATCGACCGCGAGCACACCATCGGCATCCGCAACCTCGTCAGCCACGGCCGGCTCACCACCGGCGTCCAGGGCTGCGGCGACGTCAAGGACACCCACGGCGAGGTCCTGACGTACATGGACGGCAAGCGCTGCTGGATCAACCAGGAGATCTTCCACGTCAAGGGCGCCAAGGCCTGGCAGCAGCAGGACCGGGCGCACCGCCCGGCCTTCGCCGCGGGCGACGCCGAGACCGATGTGACCTTCGTCGGCGACGCCACCGCGGGGCACCTGGCCATCAACCGCAACAAGGCCGAGCTGATGTGCCGGGCGTACGACAACGCCGACCACCGGTGGCTGGTGAACCCGATGTTCATCGAGCCGAAGAAGCGCCAGGCCGACCCGTACCCGTGCGCGACCACGGGCTACACCCGGCCGGACGGCACCCTCGGCCCGGTCCACCGCCCCGACGGCTCGGTGATCGAGGACCAGAAGGACACGGTGTACTGAGCGCACTGCGCACCGCTCACCGCTCACCGGCGAGGGCCGCCCCTAAAGAAAGGCGTGGCCCTCGCCGCGGTACGTCGGCACCGTCCCCACCACCCGGTCCCCGTCGACCAGGTGCAGCTCCGTGAACCGCTCGCAGAGCTCACCGGCCTTCGCATGCCGGAACCACACCTTGTCGCCGACCCGCAGGCCGTCGGCGGCCGGCCCCAGCAACGGCGTCTGCACCTCGCCCGGGCCCTCCTGCGGGTCGTAGCGCAGCCCGGCCGGCAGACACGGCACCGGCAGCCGGTCCGCACCCGCCACCCCCGACGCCGGATAGCCGCCGCCCAGCACCGTGACCACACCGGGCCCCGGGCGGCGCACGACGGGCAGGGCGAACAGCGCCGCCGGACGCCCGCTGAACGAACGGAAGTTGTCGAACAGCCGCGGCACGTACAGCCCCGACCCGGCCGCGACCTCGGTGACCGCCGCCTCCGCCGCGGTGTGCTGCACACTCCCGGTCCCGCCGCCGTTGACGAACTCCAGCCGCGGCGCCACCGCCCGCACCGCACGCACGGCCTCCCAGCGGCGCTGCGCCAGCTCCTTGCGGGCCGCCGCCTGCATCGTCCGGATCGCCCGGGAGAACACCGGCCGCCCGGCGACCTCGTCGCCCACCCCGGCCACATGCCCCTCGTACGCCATCAGCCCCACCAGCCGGAAGCCGGGGCGGCGCGCCACCATCCGGGCCAGAGCGGCCAGTTGGTCGGGCGCCCGCAGCGGCGAGCGGCGGGCACCGATCCGTACCTGCCCGCCCAGCAGCCGGTAGGAGGTGTCGAGTTCCAGGCACACCCGCACCTCCTCGCCCGGCCCGCCGGCCGGCCGGGCCGCGTCGATCAGATCCAGCTGGGCCGGGTCGTCGACCATCACGGTCACGGCGGCAGCCGGCTCCGGGGCGCCCGTCAGCTCGGCGAAGCCCGCCCGGTCCGCCGACGGATAGGCCAGCAGGACGTCCGTGAAGCCCGAGCGCGCCAGCCACAGCGACTCGGCGAGCGTGAAACTCATGATCCCCGCGAAGCCGTCCCGCGCCAGCACCCGCTCCAGCAGCGCCCGGCAGCGCACCGACTTGCTCGCCACCCGGACCGGCTTCCCCTTCGCGCGGCGCACCAGATCGGCGGCGTTGGCGTCGAAGGCCCGCAGGTCGACGACGGCCAGCGGCGCGTCGAGAGCGGCGGTGGCCTGGTCGTAACGGGCTTTGTCGGCATACGTATCGACTGTGTGCGGGGACATGGCCGCAGCCTGCCAGACCGTCCTACCGCTGGGTAGAGGGGAGTTTGCGACAGAGCGGACATGGGTTGGAGCACCCAGGGCGCCAGCCCTTACAGTGGCTCGACACCGCAACCAGCAGGTCAGCGGCGTGTTGTCCGGATACGAACCACCGTGCCCCGATTGCGGATCGAGGCCGGAGGTCAGCGGCGCAAGGGGGAGCGCGGGTGAGCACCGACGCTGAATTCGCCGAGACGCGGCACATCCCGCCCATACCCCCGCAGCCGCCCCGACGGCCCGCCCCGGCGCCGGCCGAGGACCCCCACACGGCCGTGCTGCGCCGGGTACCTCCCGAGCCGCCGATGCCGCCGTCCGTGCCCGCCGCCCCGTCCGGCCCCGGCGCACGCCCCGTCCCGCCCCGCCCCACCGTCCCGCCCCGTGCGCAACCCCCCGCCGCCGGCGCGCCGCTGCCGCCCCGCCCGGACCGCGCCCCCGGCTCCCCGGCCCCCACCGCACCGCCTGCCCCCGAGGCCGCGCCGCCCACCGCCTTCCGTGACACCGCCGCCTTCCACCTGGCCCACAGCCAGGACCTGTGGAGCGGCGCCGGCGCCGGGCCGGACACCCGCAGGCCCCCCTCCGCCGCGCCGCCCGGCAATGTGCCGTGGCCCCGCACCCCGCTCCCGCCCCGGCACGGCGGGTCCGCCCCCGGCGCACCGGCCGCCTCCTGGCGCCGCCCCGGCGCCCGGGTGCTCCTGGCCGCGGCCTGCCTGGTCCTCGGCATCGGCCTCATCGGCGGTGCGGCGGCCGGGAGTTGGCTCACCGAGGACGCCTCCGGCGCCGCCCCCACGGCCGAGGCCGTCTTCGCCAAGGGCCGCGACGTCTGGCACGCCACCCCCGTCGACACGCTCTTCCCGCGCGTCGTCGACGGCCTGGGCGTCGGCCCGGGCGGCGCCGACCGCACCTGGACCCGGATCGCCGTCGCCCCCGACAGCGGCTGCACCGGCGCGTACGACGCGAAGCTCGCCGCCGCGCTCGCCCCGGCGGGCTGCGTCCGGCTGCTGCGCGCCACCTACATCGATGCCACCCACAGCTCCGTCATCACGGTCGGCGCACAGATCACCAAGGCCGACGCGGCCGGGATGATGGCCCTCAACGCCCGCTTCAGCACCAAGAACCTGGGCCTGCGCACGGACCTGATGCCGCTGCCGTACGCGAAGAAGGCCACCCCGGCGGCGGACTTCGGGCGCGCCCAGCGGGCCAGTTGGACCGTCCGGGTGCTCACCGACCTCCCCGCCGTCGTCTACGCCGTCTCCGGGTTCGCCGACGGCCGCACCTTCACCGATCCGCAGCCCGCCGAGGCCGCGGTGCGGCCCGGCACCACCACCGCCCCGGCCGAATCCGGCCTGGGCCACGACGCCAAGGACCTGGCGGACCGCATCGAGGCGGACCTGCGCAAGGCGGCCGGCAGCCCGGCGCACAAGAGCGAGGATGCGTCATGACGAAGACCGCGCTGCGCGGCGCCGCCCTCGCGCTGGCCTCCTCGGTGCTCACCGTGCTCCCGGCCGTCCCCGCACGTGCCGACGCCCTGCGCGCCCAGGAGTGGGCCCTGCAGGCCGTCCACGCCCAGAAGGCCTGGCGCACCACCAAGGGCGAGGGCATCACCGTCGCCGTCCTGGACACCGGCGTGGACGCCAACCACCCCGACCTCGAAGGCCAGGTGCTGCCCGAGCAGGACCTGGTGGGCTTCGGCGCCGGGCCGGGGGACTCCGCCTGGGCCCAGCACGGCACCGGCATGGCCAGCATCATCGCGGGGCACGGCCACGGCCCGGGCCGCGAGAACGGCGTGCTCGGGATCGCCCCGGCCGCCAAGGTCCTGCCGGTCCGGGTGATCCTGGAGGACGCCGACTCCCAGCGCGAGCGGGCCCGCACCGAGAAGGCGGGCGCGCTCGCCGACGGGATCCGCTGGGCCGCCGACCACGGGGCCGACGTGATCAACATGTCGCTGGGCGACGACAGCGAATCCGCGCACCCCGAACCCCGCGAGGACGCCGCCATCCAGTACGCCCTCGGCAAGGGCATCCCCGTCGTCGCCTCCGCGGGCAACGGCGGCCAGAAGGGCAACCACGTCTCCTACCCCGCCGCCTACCCGGGCGTCATCGCGGCCACCGCCGTCACCCACCTGGGCGGCCGGGCCAAGTTCTCCACCCGGCACTGGTACGCCACGGTCAGCGCGCCGGGCTTCGACATCGTCATGGCCGACACCGGCGACGGCTACCTCTCGGGCTGGGGCACCAGCCCCGCCGCCGCGTTCGTCTCCGGCGCCGTCGCCCTGATCCGCTCCGCGCACCCCGGCCTGAGCCCGGACCAGATCCGCCGGCTGCTGACCTCCACCGCCCAGGACCGGCCCGAGGGCGGCCGCGACGACGACTACGGCGCCGGGCTGATCGATCCCGCCGCCGCCCTGGAGGCCGCGGCGGACCTCGAGCCCGCCCCGCAGAAGCCCGCCCCCGCCCGCTACACCGGCCGCTACTTCGGTCCCGGCCCCACCGCCGACGCCGCCGAGAACACCCCGGTCAACTGGCTGCCCTGGGCCGCCGGCGCCGCCGGCCTGGCCCTCCTCACGGCCGCCGTCGTCCTCTGGCGCGGCCGGCCCGGGCAGCACTGACCGGCCGGCCCCCACCGGGCGGGCCTCCCACCGGCCCGCACGGCAGGGGCCCCGTACCCGGCCGATACGCTCACGTCGTGCAGAAGAACATCCCGGATCCCGGTTTCTCCGACGACGACGGCTCCGCCGACCCCGCACTCGCGGCGGCCCTGGCGGCGTACGCCTCCGACCGGGCCGCCGAGCCCCGGCTCCTGTCGGCGCTGGCCGGCGCGCGCGTCCTGGTGCCCGTGGTGGCCGTCCTCGGCGAGGTCGAGACCGGGCCCGACGGGCTGCGCCGCGAGAAGACCAGCGACATGGCCGTCCCCACGCTCCAGGCCCCCGACGGGCGCCGCGCCCTGCCGGCCTTCACGTCCATGGAGACCCTCCGGCGCTGGCGGCCCGACGCCCGCCCGGTCGCGGTCCCGCTCCCGCAGGCGCTGCTCGCCGCGTCCCACGAGAAGGCCGACACGGTCGTCGTCGACCTCGCGGGCCCGGTCACCTACCAGCTCACCGGATCGGCCCTGCGGGCGCTGGCCGAGGGCCGCACGAGCGCCGACCCGCTCGACGACCCGGCCGTCACGGGTGCCCTGCGCGCCCTGCTCGACGCCGAACCCGGCGTGCTCGTCGCCCGTCTCGCCCCGTCCGCCGAGACCGACGGCACCCTCGCCGTCGGCCTCGCCGCCGACGCCCCGGCCGCCGAGGTCGCCCAGCGGCTGGCCCGCGCGCTGGCCGCCGACGAGATCCTGCGCGAGCGCCTCGTACGGGGCCTGGACCTGGCACTTCTGCCGCCCGGTGCCACGACGGCACAGGAGCCGTTCTACCGGCGCTGACCCCGGAGCCGGGGCGCGGGTGCGACGCCCGGGCCCCCGGCCGCCGACGGGCGGGTTCCTCTCCAGGGCCGCACAATGCGAGGAGAGCTCAAGATCCACGCGAGGAGAGCCCCCCATGGAGAAAACGGAGATCTCGACGGTACTGACCCGCCCGGTCGTATCCGAGTTCCTCGGCACGCTGCTCCTGGTGTTCTTCGCCGTCGGCTCGGCAGTGCTGGCCGGCGAATACATCGGCACCTTCGGCATCGCCCTGGCCTTCGGCTTCACCCTGGTGGCGCTTGCCTACGCCCTCGGCCCGATCTCGGGCTGCCATCTCAACCCCGCGGTGACGCTGGGCATGCTGCTGGCCCGCAGGCTCACCCTGCGCACCGCGGCCGAGTACTGGATCGCCCAGGTGGTCGGCGCCATCGCCGGCTCGGCGCTGCTGTTCCTGGTGGCCCGGCAGGTCCCGGGGCTGCAGACCCACGGGTCCTTCGGCACGAACGGCTGGGGCGACCGCTCGGCGGTCCACATCAACCTCGGCGGCGCCTTCGTCCTCGAAATACTGATGACGTTCCTGCTGGTCTACGTGTGGCTGTCGGTCACCCACAAGATCGCCGTGATCGGCTTCAACGGCATGGCGATCGGCCTGGCCCTGGCCACCGTCCACCTCCTCGGCATCCCCCTGGACGGCACCTCGGTGAACCCGGCACGCTCCATCGGCCCCGCGCTGTTCGCGGGCGGCGCGGCCATCGCCCAGCTGTGGCTGTTCATCGTCGCGCCGCTGATCGGCGGCGCCCTCGCCGCGGTGGTGCACCAGGTCACCCATCCGCCGCACGAGCCGGTCCTCGTCGCCGACGACGCGGTGCCGCACGAGCCCGCGGCCGGATCCGACTGACCCCCGCGCCCGCCGCCCGTACGCGACGAGCCCCGGCCCTTCCCGGGCCGGGGCTCGTCGTCGGATCGCGGTGGCGCGGCTCTCAGCCGTAGACCGGGCCGGTGAACTTCTCCCCGGGGCCCTGGCCCGGCTCGTCCGGCACGACCGAGGCCTCGCGGAACGCCAGCTGCAGCGACTTCAGCCCGTCCCGCAGCGGTGCCGCGTGGTACGAGCCGATCTCGGTGGCACTGGCGGTGACCAGCCCGGCCAGCGCCTGGATGAGCTTGCGTGCCTCGTCCAGGTCCTTGTGCGCCGCACCCTCCTCGGCGAGCCCGAGGTTGACCGCCGCCGAACTCATCAGATGCACCGCGACCGTGGTGATCACCTCGACCGCCGGCACCTCGGCGATGTCACGGGTCATGGAGTCGAAGTCGGGGTTCGCCGCGTCGGGCGCATCGGGCTGCTGCGGTGTCTGGTCGCTCATGTCTTCGGGCTTCTTCCTGCTGAGGGCTTCGGCTCCAGCCTATGGGCACCGGGCCCGGGCCCCGCGTCCGGGAGTGTCATCCTGGCGCGGGGACCCGGCCCCGGCGGCACAGGAGTGGGTGCCACCCCTTGACTCGTGTATTCTGGTGTTCCGACCGGCCGGACACGCATGTGACCGGCCCACAAGTGGAGGCTCCGATCTCCCACCCGGCCGACCTCACGGTTGGCGGGTCAACGGTCCGGCTGCGCCCCGCGAGACTCGCGACGGTGCTCCAGATCTATGTGGAGCCCCGCCTGTGTCCCGTCCGGGGCATTTTTCATGTACCGGCGCGGTTGGTCACACCGAAAAGACGTTACGCGGCAGTCCGCCAGGCCGTCGCGTGGTGCTACCGAGGAGGATCCATCAGCGCCGAGCCCCGCATCAACGACCGGATTCGCGTTCCCGAAGTGCGACTTGTCGGTCCCAGCGGCGAGCAGGTCGGGATTGTTCCGCTTGCCAAGGCCCTTGAGCTTGCTCAGGAGTACGACCTCGACCTGGTCGAGGTGGCGGCGAACGCTCGCCCGCCCGTCTGCAAGCTCATGGACTACGGGAAGTTCAAGTACGAGTCGGCCATGAAGGCCCGTGAGGCGCGCAAGAACCAGGCGCACACGGTCATCAAGGAGATGAAGCTCCGGCCGAAGATCGACCCGCACGACTACGACACCAAAAAGGGTCACGTCGTCCGGTTCCTCAAGCAGGGTGACAAGGTCAAGATCACGATCATGTTCCGTGGTCGCGAGCAGTCCCGCCCCGAGCTGGGCTTCCGGCTGCTGCAGCGGCTCGCGTCCGACGTGGAGGACCTCGGCTTCATCGAGTCGAATCCGAAGCAGGACGGCCGAAACATGATCATGGTGCTCGGTCCGCACAAGAAGAAGACCGAGGCGATGGCCGAGGCCCGTGAGGCGCAGGCCGCCCGCAAGGCGGAGCGCCAGAGCGGAGTTGCCGCGGACCCGTCCGTGGACGAGCCCGCCGAGGAGCCCACCGAGGAGCACGCCCAGGCGTGATCCCCGAGGCGTGAGCCCCGGTTCGCGCCGGGGCACCCCGCCCCGGACATCAATCGATATGCATGACGCTCCCGCTTGCCGGTTTCAGCCTGCGGGAGCGCCACTGACGAGGAGAGAACGGCGCATGCCGAAGAACAAGACGCACAGCGGTGCCAGCAAGCGCTTCAAGGTCACCGGCTCCGGCAAGGTGCTGCGTGAGCGCGCCGGCAAGCGCCACCTGCTCGAGCACAAGTCGTCCCGCGTGACGCGTCGCCTCACCGGCAACGCCGAGATGGCCCCGGGCGACGCCGCGAAGATCAAGAAGCTTCTCGGCAAGTGAGCCGCCGCGCCCCACACAAACGAGGGGGCGCGCGACTCGGACCGGGACCCAATCGAACCGGGCCGTGTGACGACAACCACGGCCCCGCTACAAGGAGTTAACAAGTGGCACGCGTCAAGCGGGCAGTCAACGCCCACAAGAAGCGCCGGGCGATCCTCGAGCAGGCCAGCGGCTACCGTGGCCAGCGCTCCCGCCTGTACCGCAAGGCGAAGGAGCAGGTCACCCACTCCCTCGTCTACAACTACAACGACCGCAAGAAGCGCAAGGGCGACTTCCGTCAGCTGTGGATCCAGCGCATCAACGCCGCTGCCCGCGCCAACGGCATGACGTACAACCGCTTCATCCAGGGTCTGAAGGCCGCCAACATCGAGGTGGACCGCAAGATCCTGGCCGACCTCGCGGTGACGGACGCCAACGCGTTCGCCGCGCTCGTCGAGGTCGCCCAGAAGGCGCTTCCGAGCGACGTCAACGCCCCGAAGGCTGCCTGAACTCCAGCCTGACGACGTTGTGATGCGGACCCGCAGGCCCCGGCCTGCGGGTCCGCCGCTTTTCCGGACCGGCCGGGTCCCCCGTGACGGACCGGCCCCCACGCACCGAACCACAGAAGCGAGCCGCCGCCCATGGGCACCCCCGAGCTGATCTCCCCGCGATCCCCGCGCGTCACCGCCGCCAGGAAGCTGGCCCGCCGCGCCGTCCGCGGCAAGGAGCGCCGGTTCATCGCCGAGGGCCCGCAGGCCGTACGGGAGGCCATCGCGCACCGCACGGGCGGCGCGCCCACGCTCATCGAGCTGTTCGCCACCGTCGAGGCGGCCGAGCGGCACACCGAGATCGTCGAGGCGGCCCGCGCGGCCGGGGTCCGGGTCCACTTCGCCGACGACCGGACCGTCGCCGACATCTCCCAGACCGTCACCCCGCAGGGCCTGCTCGGCGTCTGCGGGTTCCTGGACTCGCCGTTCGAGGAGATCCTCGCCGCCCGCCCGCAGTTGATCGCGGTGCTCGCCAACGTCCGCGACCCCGGCAACGCCGGCACCGTGCTGCGCTGTGCGGACGCCGCGGGCGCGGACGCCGTCGTGCTGACCGACGCCTCCGTGGACCTGTACAACCCCAAGTCCGTGCGCGCCTCGGTGGGTTCGCTCTTCCACCTGCCGGTCGCCGTGGGCGTACCCGTCGAGCGGGTGGTGAGCGGGCTCCAGGCGGCCGGCGTCCGGATCCTCGCCGCCGACGGTGCGGGCGACCGGGACCTGGACGCCGAGCTGGACACCGGCTCGATGGGCGGGCCCAGCGCCTGGGTCTTCGGCAACGAGGCCTGGGGCCTGCCGGAGGAGACCCGGGCCCTGGCGGACGCGGTGGTCCGCGTCCCCATCCATGGCCGGGCCGAGAGCCTCAACCTCGCGACGGCCGCGGCGGTCTGCCTCTACGCCTCCGCCCGGGCCCAGCGCAGCCCCGGCGGCTGCCGCACGGTGTCACCCGCCTGAGGGGCGTCCACCGGAACCCCCCGGCACTTCCGATCCGAGCTAGTAGGCTTGCGTGCCCGGGGGACCGGAAGGGGGTAACGGGGATGAGTGTGAGGACTTCCGGCACCGCGGTCACCGCCGGCAGCTGCCCGTCCGACGCGCCGGAACGCGGACGGCCGACCGCCGCTGCCGCGGGCCCGGAGGCCCTGGGCGCCGGTCTCGGGCTGGATCCCGACGACCTGCCCGACGGCCTGGTCGTCGCCGACGAGACCGGCCGGGTGATCTGCTTCAACACCGCGGCGGCCCGGATCACCGACATCGCCCCCGGCGACGCGCTCGGCCGCTGTCTGGAGCACGCCCTGCCGCTGCAGGACATCGAGGGCCGCCGCTGGTGGCGGCTCACCGACCCCTACGGCGGGCTCGCCATCCGCCGCGGCCAGCCCGAGCGCAATCTGCTGCTCGGCGGCCGCGAGGTGCTGGTATCGGCCCGCTACGTCCGCAGCCGCCCGACGGGTCCCGTCCAGCGGCTGGTGATCGCGCTGCGCGGCACCGAGGCCCGGCGCCGTACGGAGCTCAGCCACGCCGAGCTGATCGCCACCGTCGCCCACGAACTGCGCTCGCCGCTCACCTCCGTCAAGGGCTTCACCGCCACCCTCCTCCAGAAGTGGGAACGCTTCACCGACGACCAGAAGCGGCTGATGCTGGAGACGGTGGACGCCGACGCCAACCGCGTCACCCGGCTGATCGCCGAGCTGCTGGACATCTCCCGGATCGACTCCGGGCGGCTGGAGGTGCGCCGCCAGCGGGTCGACATGAGCGCCGCGGTGCGCCGGCACGTCCAGGCGCAGACCACCGCGGGCCAGCGGCCCGACCGGTTCCTGATCCGGATGCTGGAACCGCTGCCCGATCTGTGGGCGGACCCGGACAAGGTGGACCAGGTGCTGGGCAACCTGCTGGAAAATGCGGTGCGCCACGGTGAGGGAACCGTCACCATCGAGGTCGGACCGGTAGTGGACGCGACCAGCGCAGAGGGGACGTGCGTCACCGTGAGCGACGAGGGCCCCGGCATCCCGGAGGAGTCGATGAGCCGCGTGTTCACCCGCTTCTGGCGGGGCAGCAAGCGCGGCGGCACCGGCCTGGGCCTCTACATCGTCAAGGGCATCGTCGAGGCCCACGGCGGGACGATCACGGTCGGCCGTGCCCCGGCCGGCGGCGCGCAGTTCCGATTTAGCCTGCCCGTCGCGGCCCCGGCCTTTATGAATTAGAGGTGTCGCGCAGCGCCGTGCAAGGGTGGCGGCGGGCGACGGACGGGAGGAAGCGGCGGGCGCCCCGCAGGGGCTCGGGCCTGCCGCGTGGCCCGTCCCCCTTAGACTTGACCTTTGGCACCTTTGGCGCACAGGCATCGCGGGCGCAGCGCGGGCTCGGCAGCCGACCTTTGTGATCGAGGAGCCGAGGCGACGCGAGCCAAGCCAAGCCAGTCCACCGGAAGCACGGGAAGAGATGTCCGCACCCAATAAGTCGTACGACCCTGTCGAGGTCGAAGCCCTGAAACCGGAAGAGATCGCCGCACGGCTGGACGAGGCGCTGGCCGCCATCGCCGCCGCGGACTCTCTGGAGGCGCTGCGTGAGGTGAAGGTCGCGCACACCGGCGACCGCTCGCCGCTCGCGCTCGCCAACCGCGAGATCGGCGCCCTGCCCCCGCACGCCAAGGCGGACGCCGGCAAGCGCGTCGGCCAGGCCCGCGGCCGGGTGGGCCAGGCGCTCAAGGCCCGCCAGGAGGAGCTGGAGGCGGAGCGGGACGCCCGCGTGCTGGTCGAGGAGGCGGTGGATGTCACGCTGCCCTACGACCGCACCCCGGCCGGCGCCCGGCACCCGCTGAGCACCTTCATGGAGCGGGTCGCCGACGTCTTCGTGGCGATGGGCTACGAGGTCGCCGAGGGCCCCGAGGTCGAGGCGGAGTGGTTCAACTTCGACGCACTGAACTTCGTGCCCGACCACCCGGCGCGCCAGATGCAGGACACCTTCTTCGTCCAGGGTGAGGGCACCGAGGGCGACGAGTCCGGCGTCGTGCTGCGCACCCACACCTCGCCGGTCCAGGCCCGTACGCTCGTCGACCGCGAGCCGCCGGTGTACGTCGTCTGCCCGGGGCGGGTCTACCGCACCGACGAGCTGGACGCCACGCACTCCCCGGTCTTCCACCAGATCGAGCTGCTGGCCGTCGACGAGGGCCTGACCATGGCCGACCTCAAGGGCACCCTCGACCACATGGTCCGGGCGCTGTTCGGCCCGGACATGAAGACCCGGCTGCGGCCGAACTACTTCCCGTTCACCGAGCCGTCCGCCGAGATGGACATGGTCTGCTACGTCTGCCGTGGCGCGTCCGTGGGCAACCCCGACCGTCCCTGCCGCACCTGCTCCAGCGAGGGCTGGATCGAGCTGGGCGGCTGCGGAATGGTCAACCCCAAGGTGCTGATCGCCTGCGGCGTCGACCCGGAGAAGTACAGCGGGTTCGCCTTCGGCTTCGGCATCGACCGGATGCTGATGTTCCGGCACAACGTGGAAGACATGCGTGACATGTTCGAAGGCGACGTCCGGTTCACCCGGCCGTTCGGGATGGAGATCTGATGCGGGTCCCGCTTTCTTGGCTGCGGGAGTACGTCGACCTGCCGGCGACGGAGACCGGCCGTGACGTACAGGCCAAGCTCATTGCCGTCGGCCTGGAGGTCGAGACCGTCGAGCGCCTCGGCGAGGGCCTCAAGGGCCCGCTCGTCGTCGGCCAGGTGCTGACCATCGAGGAGCTGGAGGGCTTCAAGAAGCCGATCCGCTTCTGCACGGTCGACGTCGGCGACGCCAACGGCACCGGCGAGCCCCAGGAGATCGTCTGCGGCGCCCGCAACTTCTCCGTCGGCGACAAGGTCGTCGTGGTGCTGCCCGGCGCCGTCCTGCCCGGCGACTTCAAGATCGCCGCCCGTAAGACGTACGGCAGGAAGTCGCACGGCATGATCTGCTCCGGCGACGAGCTGGGCATGGGCGACGACGGCACCGGCGGCATCATCGTGCTGCCGCCCGAGTACGAGGTCGGCACCGACGCCATCGAGCTGCTGGAGCTCGTCGACGAGGTGCTGGACATCGCCGTCACCCCGGACCGCGGCTACTGCCTGTCGATGCGCGGCGTCGCCCGCGAGACCGCCACCGCCTACGGCCTGCCGCTGCGCGACCCGGCGCTCCTCGACGTGCCGCCGCCGAACTCCGCCGGCTACCCCGTCCAGGTCTCCGACCCGTTGGGCTGCGACCGCTTCACCGCCCGTACGGTCACCGGTCTGAACCCCGGCGCGCGCTCCCCGCTGTGGATGCAGCGCCGGCTGCAGAAGGCCGGGATGCGTCCGGTCTCGCTGGCCGTCGACATCACCAACTACGTGATGCTGGAGCTCGGCCAGCCGCTGCACGCCTACGACCGCACCAGCGTGGACGGTCCGATCGGCGTCCGCCGGGCGACCGCGGGCGAGAAGCTCACCACCCTGGACGGCACCAAGCGGGTGCTGGACGCCGCCGACCTGGTCATCACCGACAACCGCGGGCCCATCGGCCTCGCGGGTGTCATGGGCGGCGCCAACACCGAGATCGCGGGCGGGGTCACCGACCCGGAGACCGGCGAGCAGCGCGGCACCACCGACGTGGTGATCGAGGCCGCGCACTTCGACGCGCTCTCCATCGCCCGTACGGCCCGCCGGCACAAGCTGTCCTCGGAGGCCGCCAAGCGCTTCGAGCGCGGGGTGGACCCGGAGGCCGCGTCCGCAGCGGCGCAGCGGACCGTCGACCTGCTGGTGCTGCTCGCGGGCGGCACCGCCGAGGACGGCGTCACCGGGGTCGTCACGCCCAGCGGGCCGCGCACGATCACCATCTCGGCCGACCACCCCGACAAGGTCGCCGGTGTCGCCTACGGCCGGGAGACCGTCGTCCGCCGCCTCCAGCAGGTCGGCTGCGACGTCTACGGCCAGGACGAGCTGGTCGTGACCGTGCCGTCCTGGCGGCCGGACCTCAGCGACCCCAACGACCTGGCCGAAGAGGTCATCCGGCTGGAGGGCTACGAGAACCTGCCCTCCACCCTCCCGAAGCCGCCGGCCGGCCGCGGGCTGACCGAGCGGCAGCGGCTGCACCGCCGGGTCGGCCGGGCGCTGGCCGGGGCGGGCTTTGTCGAGGCCCTGAACTACCCGTTCACCGGCTCGCACGTCCTCGACCAGCTGGGCATCGAGCAGGACGACCCGCGCCGCGACGCGGTCACCCTCGTCAACCCGCTCTCCGACGAGGAACCCGACCTCCGTACGACGCTGATCCCGGGTCTGCTGAACGCACTGCGCCGCAACTACGGCCGGGGCACGCACGACCTGGCGCTCTTCGAGACCGGCCCGGTCTTCCGGGCGACCGGTGACGAGCAGCCGGCCCGCCGGCTGGTGGTCGACCGCCGGCCGACCGACGACGAGATCGCCTCGCTGGACGCCTCCCTCCCGCAGCAGCCGCGGCGTGCCGCCGTGGTGCTGGCCGGCGGGCGCGAGCAGGACGGCTGGTGGGGCGGTGCCCGCCCGGCGATCTGGGCGGACGCCATCGAGGCGGGCCGCACCGTCGCGCGGGAGGCGGGGGTCGAGCTGATCGTCCGGCAGGACCAGCACGCGCCGTTCCACCCGGGCCGCTGCGCGGCGCTGCTGGCCGTCGTCGACGGCGAGGAGATCCTCGTCGGCAACGCCGGTGAGCTGCACCCGCGGGTCATCAAGACGCTGGCCCTGCCGGAGCGCACCTGCGCGATGGAGATCGACCTGGACCGCCTGGAGCGGGCCGCCGCCGGACCGCTGCGCGCCCCGAAGATCTCGGCCTTCCCGGTCGCGACCCAGGACGTCGCCCTCGTGGTCGACGACACCGTCCCGGCCGCCGAGGTCGAGGGCGCGCTGCGCGACGGCGCCGGTGAACTGCTGGAGTCGCTGCGGCTGTTCGACGTCTTCACCGGCGAGCAGATCGGCGCGGGCAAGAAGTCGCTGGCGTACGCGCTGCGCTTCCGCGCCGCCGACCGGACGCTGACCGCCGAGGAGGCCTCGGCGGCCCGTGACGCGGCGGTCGGTGCGGCCGTGGAGCGGACGGGAGCGGTGCTGCGCGGCTGACGTGGGCCCCGCGGCCCGCGACGACGTGTGGTGAAGGGTGCGGGCGCGGACGGTGACACCGTCCGCGCCCGCACCTTTTCGCTGTGCGGCGGGCGGTTGTGGTGCGGCCTTGTGGGGCGTTGGCCGGACGCGCCGAGGGCGCCCGGGGCGGGCGCGGGCGTGCCTGTGGGGCGCAGGGCGACGATCCGATCCGTACACCATCACTCAATCGGGTGATGGTGTACGGATCGTCGCCGGGTGGACACGGTACGTCGCGAGAATCGACCCGTCGTGGCGGCCCGCGCGAGCGCGCCGGCGGGCCGACCGACCCGCTCACGCCTGCTAGAGGGGACCACCGGGCTAGGGGGACCATCGGCATGATCCGTACCTGGGCGAGGGGCCGAGGACGCGCCGGAGCGGCAGCCGCCCGGCGCGCCTTCGTCTTCGTCCTGCCCGGCCTCTGGGTGCTCGGGGTGGTGATCTGGGAACTGTGCCAGCCGACCAGCGGCCGGCTGCTGCAGCTGCTCGCCGCCGCGCCGGCCATCGCCTGCGCGGGCACCGGCCGTCGTCAGTGCGTGCTGCTCGGCGGGGTGTGCGCGCTGCTCGCGCTGGTGCCGTTCGGCGCGGTGGAGCCCGGTGCCGGGGTGGGGACGCGCCTGATGACCTGCGGGGCGATCCTCGCGGTGATCGGCGCCAGTTATCTGACGGCCCGGCGGCGGCTGCGGCTGTTACGGGAGCTGGAGTGCACCCGGGAGGTCGCCGTCGCCGCGCAGCGGGTGGTGCTGCGGCCGTTGCCCCGCCGGATCGACGGCGTGCTGCTGGCGGCCGACCACCTCTCCGCGAGCGAGGGGGCGCTGGTCGGCGGGGACCTGTACGAGGTCGTGGGGACCCGGCACGGGGTGCGGGCGGTGATCGGGGACGTGCGCGGGCACGGCCTGGAGGCCATAGGCACGGTCGCCGCGATGCTCGGCAGCTTCCGCGAGGTGGTGCACGACGAGCCCGAACTCGGCGAGGTGCTGCGCCGGTTGGAGCGGTCGCACCGGCGGCATCTGCACGAACGGGCGCGCGGCGCGGGGGTGGCGGGCGGTGACGGGGACCCGGCGGGCCGGCTCGCGGAGGAGTTCGTGACCCTGTTGCTCCTGGAGGTGGCGCGGGACGGGTCCGTCACGGCGCTGAACTGCGGGCACCCCTGGCCGTACCGGGTCGCCTGCCGGGCGGTCGACCCGGTGGCGCCGGCCGAGCCGATGCCGCCGCTGGGGCTGTTCCCCCTGCCCGAGGAGCTCTCCGCGGTGGGGTGCGGGCGGCTGCGGCCCGGTGAGGGGCTGTTCCTGCACACCGACGGGGCGGCCGATGCGCGGGACGCCGCGGGGGAGTTCTTTCCGCTGGCCAAGGAGCTGCGCAGCAGTGTCGAGGCGGCCGCGGCGCCGTGCGGGCCCTCGCCCGCGGGGGTGGTGGGGGAGGTGCGGGAGGCGCTGCTGCGGCATGCGGGCGGGCGCCTCACCGATGACGTGGCGTTGGTGATGCTGAGCAACGACCGGGTGCGGGTGCCGGCGCCGTCGGCCGGCACCCCGCCTCCTAGCGCGCGCCTTCCGCGGTGACCTCCCGGCCGGCTGGGGCGGGGAAGGTGACGCCGGTCAGTTCCTCGGACGCCCGCCACAGGCGCCGGGCGGTCTCCGGGTCGGCGGCCGCGGGCGTCCTGCCGACCATCGTCGGTGCGCCGCGCATCTCGCCGAGGCCGTCGGGGCCGAGGTAGGAGGCACCGGGCAGGTCCTGGGTGGCGGCGTAGAGCGTGGGGAGCGCGCCGGCCTTGTTGTCCTGGGCGACCACGCGGTTCCCCACCCGCATCACCGCGCGCCGCAGCGCGCTGACGTCGGCGCCCTGGAGGTTGGTGGCGGCCCAGCCCGGGTGCGCGGCGAGCGCGCGCACCGGCGATCCGGCAGCCGCGAGGCGGCGCTGGAGTTCCAGGGTGAACAACAGGTTGGCCAGCTTGGACTGGCTGTAGGCGGTGACGGGGCGGTAGGCGCCGGTCAGGTTCAGGTTGTCGAAGTGGATGCGGTTGCCGGGCATCCGGTGGGCCCCGGAGGACACGGTCACCACGCGGTCGGTGACGTGCGGCAGCAGCAGGTTGGTCAGCGCGAAGTGCCCGAGGTGGTTGGTGCCGAACTGCCTCTCGAAGCCGTCCTTGGTCCGGGACTCCGGGATGTTCATGACGCCGGCGTTGTTGATCAGCAGCTCGACCGGGGCGTGCCAGGCGGCGGCGAACTCGCGTACCGAGGCGAGGTCGGCCAGGTCGAGGCGGCGGACCTCGACGCTGCCCCGGGCGCCCCGCACGGTGTCGGCGGCAGCCTCGCCGCGTGCGGTGTCGCGTACGGCGAGGACGACATGGGCGCCCGCCCGGGCGAGGGCCTCGACGGTGGCGATGCCGAGTCCGCTGTTGGCGCCGGTCACGATGGCGGTGCGGCCGGTCTGGTCGGGAATGTGGGTTGCGTTCCATTTCGGGGTGTGAGCCATGGCTTCAATGTAGGCAACGCCAACAATGATGTCAATGCCAACAATGTAGCCAGTGAATACATGGGGGATAGGATGGCGGTCATGCAGACTCGTCGTTACCACCACGGAGACCTGCGCGCCGCGCTGCTCACCCGCGCCGAGCGGACGCTCCGCGAGAAGGGGCCGGGCGCACTGTCCCTGCGGGAGCTGGCCCGCGACCTCGGCGTCAGCCATGCCGCGCCGAGCCGGCACTTCAAGGACAAGCAGGCGCTCCTCGACGCGCTGGCGCTGGCCGGCTTCGAGCGGCTGGACGAGGCGCTGGCCGGCTCCCGGGCGGCGGGCGAGACCTTTGCCGACCGGCTCGGCGGGCTCGTCCGCGCCTATGTGGACTTCGCCCTCGCCAATGCCGAGTTGCTCGACCTGATGTACACGGTCAAGCACGACCCGGCGGCGTCCGAGGAGCTGATCACGGCCGCTCAGCGGCTGGGGGCGATGGCGGTGGAGCTGGTCGCGGAGGGGCAGCGCAGCGGTGAGGTGCGCGAGGGGCCCGTCGACGACATCGGCATGCCGGTGTTCACCACCCTGCACGGCTTCGCCAGCTTCGCGGTGAGCAGTGTGCTCTCCGCCGAGGAGGTCGAGTCCGGCCTCGACGCGGTCATCGCGTACATGGTGCGGGGCTGCGCGCCGAGTTGAGCCGCCGGATCCCTTCACACCCCGTGTGAGGGGCGCTTCACTACGCTCGACTGACAACGTGGTGAAGTCGACAAGGCCATGAGCTGATGGCCCGTGGGCGGGCCCGGCTCACCGGGAGGCCGGCATGGAGCCCAACACCCTGCTCGACGCGATTCTCGACGAGGCCGGCATCTCGCACGCCGGTCTCGCCGCGCGCATCAACCGGCTCGGCCGGTGCCGCGGTCTGGCACTGCGGTACGAACACACCGCGGTGGCCCGGTGGTTGAAGGGGCAGCGGCCGCGCGGGCAGGTCCCCGACCTCATCTGCGAGATCCTCGGCGAACGGCTGCACCGGCCGGTCGGGCTCGACGACATCGGGCTCAGCGGCCCGGGGACGCAGCGGGCCGCCGACACCCCGCTCTCCGGTTTCGTGGAGCGGGCCACCGCGCTGTGGCGGTCCGACGAGCAGCAACGGCCGCACATCCTCGCCGCCCCGGCGCTCACCGGTACCTCGGCGGTCATCCCCGTGTGGGAGTGGGAGAACCCTCCCGAGGACTCCGATGTGTCGCGCGACGGGCTCACCCGGGTCGGCACGGCCGACATCGAGATGCTGCGCGCCGCGCGGACGCACTACGAGACGATGTACCGGAAGGCGGGTGGTATCGCTACCAGAGCACGCATCGTGGGATTCCTGAACGCCGAGGCGGCGCCGCTGCTGCGGGGCAGCTACAGCGATGCGACGGGGCGTCAGCTCCACCGGGCGACCGGCGGACTGGTCGCGGTCGCCGGCATCTGTGCGTACGACTCGGACTCTCTCGGGCTGGCCCAGCGCTACTTCCATCAGGCGCTGCGGCTGGCCAAGGCCAGCGGGGACCGCGGGCTCGGCGCGTATGTGATCGCGCTGCTGGTCAACCAGTCCCTCTTCGTACGGGAGTACCGCCAGGCGGTCGCCTTCGCGGAGGCGGCGCTGCGGGCCGCGGGCCCGCAGATCACCCCGGCGCTCTCCGCGGACCTCTACGCGATGCAGGCCAAGGCCTACGCCCGGCTCGGCGACGGCGCGGGCGCGCTGTCGTGCATCCGGCGCGCGGAGGCGGCCGCGGAGCGCATCCGGCCCGGTCTGGAGCCGGCCGAGACGGGCTATGTCCAGCCCGGCCTGGTGAACGTCCAGGTGGCGGAGGCGCTGCTCAGCCTCGGTGACCTGCGGGCCGCCCGGGAGCAGGCGGACGCCGCCGTCGACACCCCCGCACACGACCGCGGCCGGGTCCACCGGCTGGCCATGCTCACCCATATCGAGCTGCGCCAAGGCGATGCGGACCAGGCCGTGGCCAATGCCGCGCAGATGACGGAGCAGGCTCGGGGCATGGAGTCGCAACGGCTGCGGGACCGGCTGCGGGCGGTGCGCGAGCATCTGGCGGAGACCGGGAGCTCCGCGACGGACGAGGCTGCCGATCTCATCGACGAGGTGCTGCGCGTTCCGCTGTAGGGCGTGGGTCACGCCCCTGACCGGGCTCGTGTCACCTTGCCGGCCCTACAGCGGAAGGTGGCAGTCACGTGCGTTGGAACAACCTCAGCGAAAAGCCCGTCTATGCGAACCCCTGGTTCAGGGTCAATCTGGCCGATGTGGAACTGCCCGACGGCCGGCACCTGGACCACTATCTGATCCGGATGCGGCCCGTCGCCGTGGCCACGGTGGTCAACGAGGCCAATGAGGTGCTGCTGCTGTGGCGGCACCGGTTCATCACCGACACCTGGGGCTGGGAGCTGGCCGCCGGTGTCGTCGAGGACGGCGAGGACATCGCGGCGGCGGCCGCCCGGGAGATGGAGGAGGAGACCGGGTGGCGCCCGGGCCCCCTCCACCACCTCCTCACGGTGGAGCCCTCCAACGGCCTCACCGATGCCCGGCACCACATCTACTGGTCCGAGGAGGGCGAGTACACCGGCCTGCCCCAGGACGGCTTCGAATCCGACCGGCGGGAGTGGGTGTCGTTGAAGCTGGTGCCCGACATGGTGGCGCGGGGGGAGGTGCCGGCCGCCAACATGGCCGCCGCACTGCTGATGCTGCATCACCTCCGGCTGGGCTGACCGGAGCCGGCCGGTGGCCGCGTCCGGCGGTCACCGGCCCAGGACCTGCCACAGCGCCACCGCCAGCGCCGCGAGCCCCGTGAGCGCGGCGAGGGACGGCAGTGGCCAGCGGGTGTGCTCCAGGCGTGTGACGCGGGAGTGCACCTCGTCCGCGTCACGCGCGTGCTGCTCGGAGCGCTGGGCGAGAAGGGCGAGTTGGCCGTCGACCCGGGCGGTGCGGACGTCCAGGAGACGCCTCAGCTCCGCTAAGTCGGCGGTGACCAGATCGGGTTCGGGGTGGGCGGTCACGGTCCGCTCCTCATTCCTTCAGTCAGCGACTTCGTTGTCCGTACGGGCAGCAGTCAACTGCCCTGCGGCGAAGGACGGGAGCGTGTGCGGCGGGGATATGCGGGTCTGCGGTTCACACCCCGTGCGAAGTGACGGAGCGTGGCGGTAGGGCGGATTCGTACGGGGTGTGAACCGCGCACCCCGACCGGGGCGGTTCACACGCTCCCGTGCGGGTGCGCACGGGAGTTGACTCGGAGGTGTCACGGGGGCCGACGCCGGCGGACGGGCGCCCGCCGGCCCGGGGTCCGCCCGCCGGTTTTCCCCCGAGCGGCGGGCGGGCCGCCCCGGGCTCAGTACGGGTAGAAGCCCGACCCCGACTTGCGGCCCAGCCGGCCCGCGTCGACCATCCGCGCGAGCAGCGGGGGAGCGGCGTACAGCGGCTCCTTGTACTCCTCGTACATGGAGGCGGCGACCGAGGCCACGGTGTCCAGGCCGATCAGGTCGGTCAGCTTGAGCGGGCCCATCGGGTGGGCGCAGCCCATCTCCATGCCGTTGTCGATGTCCTCGCGGCTGGCGATGCCCGACTCGAACATCCGGATCGCGGAGAGCAGGTACGGGATCAGCAGGGCGTTGACGACGAAGCCCGAGCGGTCCTGGGCGCGGATCGCGTGCTTGTCCAGCACGCCCTGCACCAGGGCCTCGGCGCGCTTGATGGTCTCCTCGCCGGTGGTCAGCGCGGGGATCAGCTCGACGAGCTTCTGCACCGGGGCCGGGTTGAAGAAGTGGATCCCGATGACCTGGTCGGGGCGGGAGGTGGCGACCGCCAGCTTCACCAGCGGGATCGACGAGGTGTTGGACGCCAAGATGGCGTCCGGGCGGGTGATCACCTGGTCGAGGACCTGGAAGATCTCCGTCTTGACCTGCTCGTTCTCCACCACGGCCTCGATGACGAGATCGCGGTCGGCGAACTCGCCCAGATCGGTGGTGAAGCTGAGCCGGTCGAGCGTCGCGTCGCGTTCCTCGGCAGAGATCTTGCCGCGTTCGGCGGCCTTGCCGAGGGAGTTGGTCAAGCGGGTGCGGCCCAGCTCCAGGGCTTCGCCGGTGGTCTCCGCGACCATGACGTCCAGCCCGGCGCGGGCGCACACCTCGGCGATGCCTGCGCCCATCTGGCCGCAACCGACCACTCCGACGCGTTCGATGTCGGTCACATCGTGCCTTTCGCTGATCTTCAGGACCGGCGGTACGCCGTAAGGGTCCGGCACCCGCCTTTGGCCCGACGTTACTCCGCGCGGTGCTGTGCTAAGGGGGCCGGGGCGGGCATTCTGAGCCCTCAGGACGGGACGAACCGGACAACCTGGGGATTTTTGATGAGGCGTATCACACGCAGAGGGTTCGCGGTGGCCGCGCTGGGCGCGGCCTCGTCGCTGCTCACCACCACGGGTGCCGCGGCGCCCGCGGACCGTGCGTCGCGGCGCGAGATGCGGGGCATGTGGCTGGCCACCGTCGCCAACCTGGACTGGCCCTCCAGCGCGCGGCTCCGGCCGGCCGAGCAACAGCGCGAACTGAGGGCCCACTTCGACACGGCCGTCGCCCGCAAGCTGAACACCGTGTTCTTCCAGGTCCGGCCCACGGCGGACGCGCTGTGGCCCTCCCCGTACGAGCCGTGGGCCGCGTACCTGACCGGGCAGCAGGGCCGCGACCCCGGCTGGGACCCCCTCGACTTCGCGGTCCGCGAGGCCCACCGGCGCAACCTCGAACTCCACGCCTGGTTCAACCCGTACCGGGTCGCCAACCACACCGACCCCGGGCGGCTCACGCCGGACCACCCCGCCCGCCGGCACCCCGACTGGGTCCTCCCGTACGGAGGCAAGCTCTACTACAACCCCGGTCTGCCGGAGGTGCGCCAGTTCGTCCAGGACGCGATGTTCGACGCGGTGCGGCGCTACCCCGTCGACGGGGTGCACTTCGACGACTACTTCTATCCGTACCCGGTCGCCGGGCAGCGGTTCGACGACGACGCGGCGTTCGACGAGTTCGGCAGCGGCTTCGAGAGCCGGGCGGCCTGGCGCCGGGACAACATCGACCGGCTGGTCTACGAAATGGCGGCCCGGCTCCGCGACGAGGGCGGGCGGGGCGGGCGCCGGGTGCCGTTCGGCGTCGCCCCGTTCGCGGTCTGGCGCAACCGCGCCGCCGACCAGCACGGCTCGCGCACCCAGGCAGGGGTGCAGACCTACGACGACCTGTACGCCGACACCCGCCGCTGGGTGCGCGAGGGCTGGCTCGACTACATCGTGCCGCAGGTCTACTGGCCGCTCGGCTTCGCGGCCGCCGACTACGCCGAACTCGTGCCCTGGTGGGCCCGGACCGTGGACGGCACCGGGGTGGACCTCTACATCGGCGAGGCCCTCTACAAGGCGGGCGAGGCGCAGCCCGCCGCCTGGAAGGACCCGGCCGAACTCTCCCGCCATGTCACCTTCGCCCGCGGCTATCCGCAGGTGGGAGGCCATGTCTACTTCTCGGCGAAGGAGGTCGCCAAGGACCGGGCGGGAGCCATGGCGAGGGTGGTGCGGGACCACTACGCGGGGACGGCGCGGGCCTAGCGGCGGCCCCGCGCGGGCTGATCCGCACGCGCCGCGGCGGCGGTCCGCCGACGGGATCCGGGCACCGGCCGGTGTGAGCCGTCCGGTGCCGGGGTCTACCTGCCGGAGTCGACGTCGGTGACCTTGCCGTGCCTGACGACCGAGTCGGGGCCGGGAGACATGATCGCCTCATGACCGTCCTCGGCGCGGACGCGGTAGGGCGGATCGCCGTTCGGGCCCAGTACTTCGACGATTTCGACGACCTTGTCGTGATGCCCGACGGTCCTGCCGTGCACCACCAGCCGGTCGCCCCTGCTTGCATGCATCAGGGTCCTCCCCGCCTCGGGGCGGCCGTACGACCCGGCGGCCGGCTGAGCGGCGGCCGGCGGTTGAACGGCCAACGATTTGCTCGGTCTGCGGACCTGGGCGGCCCGGACGGCGGTACCTGCCGTCGCGGCAAGTTTACGTCCGCGGGCCGCCGCCGCACCCGGAAAAGTACGGGTTCCTCCCGTTCCGTGGTGCCGGCGTCGGCACCACGGACGGTCGGCGGCTCGCCGCGCGGTCATCGGGTCCGCTGGGTGACCGCGATGCACACCAGGACCGCCAGCGCCGCGACGGGGGCGGCCGGCGGCAGGTGCTCGCCGAGCAGCAGCACGGACCAGACCAGGGTCAGCAGCGGCTGGGCGAGCTGCAGCTGGCTCGCCTTGGAGATGCCGATGGCGGCCATCCCGCGGTACCAGACGACCAGCCCGAGGAACTGCGAGCCGACCGCCAGCCACAGCAGCCCGGCGACCGAGTGCGCCGTGAGCCGCAGCGGATCCGCGGACAGCGCGAACACCGTGCCCGTCACGGTCACCGGAAGCGCCAGCACCAGCGCCCAGCCGATCACCTGCCAGCCGGGCAGGTGGCGGGCGAGGCGGCCGCCCTCGGTGTAGCCGGCCGCGCACACCAGCAGCGCCGCGAACAGCAGCAGGTCGCCGCGGCCCGGCGCCCCGCCGCTCTGCTGCACCGCGAAGCCGATGACGACGACGGCGCCGACCAGCGAGGCGGCCCAGAAGGTACGGGAGGGCCGGGCGCCGGTCCGTACGGCCGAGCAGGCGGCGGTGGTCAGCGGCAGCAGGCCGACCACGACGGCCGCGTGCGAGGTGGTGGACGTCTGCAGCGCGAGGGTGGTCAGCAGCGGGAAGCCGAGGACCACGCCGCCCGCCACGACCGCGATGCCGGACCAGTGCCGCCGCTCGGGAAGGCGCACCCGGAGCACGGCCAGCGCGCCCCCGGCCAGGACGGCCGCCAGCACGCTGCGCAGCATCACCACCGTCCATGCGCTCATGCCCTCCAGCGCCCAGGCGGTGGCGGGGAACGTGAGGGAGAACGCGGCGACGCCGAGCGCGGCGAGCAGGGCGCCGCCGGTGAGGGGCGTGCTGCGGGCCGGGACCGGGGTGGCCGGAGCGGCGGGGGCGTCCGGGGCGGCGGTGGCCGGGGCCTCCGGGGTGCCGACCGCTATCGTGGCCGTCGCGGTAGCGCTATCGTTGTCTCTCATGCATGAGCGTAGCAGTGGGGCAGAGCTCGCCGCGACCCTGCGCGGAGAGCTGAAGCGCTACTCTCCAGGAGAGAAGCTGCCGTCCAGTCGTGCCCTCGTCGAGCGGCATCGGGTCAGCCCGGTGACCGTCTCCCGGGCGCTCGCCGAGCTGGTGGCGGAGGGCCTGGTCGTGACCCGGCCGGGCGCGGGGGCCTTCCGGGCCGAGCCGCCCGGCGAGGCGCCGCGGCCGGCCGACACCTCCTGGCAGGAGATCGCGCTGAGCGCGGAGCCGGCCGGCGACCAGGTACCGCGCAGCGTCGACGCCGCGGGAGTGCTGGCCACGCTCGCCACCCCCGCCGCCGGCGTCAGCGAACTCGTCGGCGGCTACCTGCACCCCGACCTGCAGCCCGAACGCGCCCTCGCCGCCGCCCTCGCACGGGCCGGGCGGCGGCCCGGCGCCTGGGCGCGGCCCACGGTCGGGGGCGTGCCCGAGCTGCGCGCCTGGTTCGCCCGGGAGATCGCCGGGCCCGGCGGCCCGCTCTCCGCCAGCGACGTCCTGATCACCGGGGGCGGCCAGAGCGCGCTGACCGCCGCGCTGCGCGCCCTGGCCGCCCCCGGCGCCCCGGTGCTCGTCGAGTCCCCGACCTACCCGGGCATGCTGGCCGTGGCCCGCGCCTCCGGGCTGCGTCCGGTGCCCGTACCCGTGGACGCGGACGGGGTCAGGACGGACCTGCTCGCCGACGCCTTCCGCGCCAGCGGTGCCCGGCTGTTCGTCTGCCAGCCGCTGGTCCAGAACCCGACCGGGGCGGTGCTGGCCGCCGAGCGGCGGCGCGAGGTGCTGCGCGTGGCGCGGGCGGCGGGCGCCTTCGTGATCGAGGACGACTTCGCACGGCTGCTGGTCCACGACGACGCTCCCGCGCTGCCGCCCACCCTGGCCGCGGACGACCGGGACGGCACGGTCGTCCATGTCCGCTCGCTGACCAAGGCGACCTCGCCCCATCTGAGGGTGGGCGCCCTGGCCGCCCGCGGCCCGGTGCTCGACCGGCTGCGCGCCATCCAGGTCGTCGACAGCTTCTTCGTGCCCGGCCCGCTCCAGGAGGCCGCCCTCGAACTCGTCGGATCGCCCGCCTGGGGCCGCCATCTGCGGGTGATCGCCGCCGAGTTGACCGTCCGCCGCAAGGCCCTGACCGCGGCCCTGCGCGCACAGCTGCCCGCCCTCGTCGAGCGGGGGATGGGGCACGGGGCGGCGTACGGGCACGACGCCGCGCCCGGCGGCCTGTACGTCCCGCCGGGCGGCTACCACCTCTGGCTGCGCCTGCCGGACGGCACCGACGAGGGGGCGCTGACCGGGGCGGCGCTGCGGGCGGGTGTCGCGGTCGCGGCCGGCCGGCCGTACTTCGCCGCCGAGCCGCCGGCCGCGCACCTGCGGCTGAGCTTCGCGGCCGCGTCCGGCACCGCCGAGCTCACGGAAGGCGTCCGCAGGCTGCGCACGGCGTGCGAGGAGCTGGGAGTGCCGGCGGACTGACGGGCCCGGCGGGGACCGCCCGCGGCCGGACCAGGGCGAGGCACCGGCCCCTCCTGGTGCGGCCCGGCGAACCGGTTCGACGCCGCCCCCGCCGCTCTGCGAACCTCCCGGCATGAACGATCACGCCCTCGACGGCTACGAGATCTCCACCGACCCGGCGCGCCTGGACTCCGGCCTGGTCCACCACTGGCTGGCCGCCGACTCCTACTGGGCCGTGGGCCGCTCCCGGGAGCAGCACGACCGCGCCGTCGCGGGCTCGCTCAACTTCGGCCTGTACGAGGCGGGTTCCGGGCGGCAGGCCGGCTATGCCCGGGTCGTCACCGACCACGCCACCTTCGCCTGGCTCTGCGACGTCTACATCGGCCGCGACGACCGCGGCCGGGGCCTGGGCACCGCCCTGGTCGAGGCGGTCGCCGACCACCTGGCGCCCTGCGGCCTGAGCCGGCTGACGCTCGCCACCAAGGACGCCCACGGCGTGTACGAGAAGGTCGGCTTCCGCGCCCTGGTCTCCCCGGAACAGTGGATGACCCTCGGGCTCGTCGACCCCGGACCTGTCGAGATCTGATCAACCGGGGTCAACGGGCCGGTGCTGCTCTTACCATCGCCGGATGAGCGTCCGACTCAAGCTGCTCGCCGCGGGCCGCAGCTCCTCGCTGCTCGGAACGCGGTTCGGCGACGACCGCCCGCTCGACTCCGCGGGATGGCACGAGGCGGAGCGGGCCGCGCCGGTCCTGTGCCGGCTCGCGGCCGCCGAACTGCGCTACTGCTCGCCGTCCGCCCGCTGCCGGGACACCGGCGAGGCCCTCGGCCTGCGCCCGCTCGCCCAACCGGCACTGCGCGACTGCGACATGGGGCGCTGGCACGGCCGCACGCTGGGCGAGGTGGCCGCCGAGGAGCCGCACGCGGTGGAGACCTGGCTGGGCGACCCGCGCTCGGCACCGCACGGCGGGGAGTCCCTGCTGGCGTTCATCACCCGCATCGGCCGCTGGCTGGACACCCGGCCGGTCGAGGACGCCGACGGGCTGCTGGCGGTCGCCGAACCCGGCGTCGTCCGCGCCGCCCTGATCTACGCGCTGCAGGCGCCGCCGCACTCGTACTGGCGGATAGACGTCCGGCCGCTGTCGGTGACCACCCTCGCCGGCCGCTCCGGCAAGTGGGACCTCCAACTGGAGGCGTGAGGCGGCCCGCAGTGGCGCGCCGCCCACCGGGCCGCCCCGGCGCACCACCCGGAAAGCCCATCCCGGCCGTTCCGCCGTCCGGGGCGTACGCACCCGTGTGACCTGCGGGAAGAGACGGCGGGCCGGTCTCTTCCGCGGAAGTCGGCCCCGTCGGGGCACACCATCGAGGTGCGCACCGCCGAGCCGGGCGCTTCTCTCGGGTTATGCACATACGCCACATTCCTCCGTACGCGCTGGCCGCCGGCGCCCTGGTGGTGTCCGTCCTGCTCTTCGGCGACGACAAGGGCGCCGACGCCGCCACCGGGACCGTCACCGGGACGGTGGCGGAAACCGCCGAAACCGCCGAGGCGGGCACGCCGGACACCGCGCCCGCGGTGGTCGTCCGGCCCGACCCGGTGGCACCGGGCGCCGCCTTCTCGGTCTCCGACGGCGGCCGTTGCTCCGGTGACACCGCGGAGGCCGTCTTCGACGACGCCGGACTTCCCGCGGTGCAGCTCTCCGCACAGAGCGGCGGGCTCGGCGGCACCGCGACCGTGCCGGAGGACACCGCACCCGGCTCCTACCGGGTCACGCTCACCTGTGGCGGCGCGTCCGGAGCCCGGCAGAGCGCCCTGGAGACCGGCCGGTCGGGCGGCGACGAGAACGGCGACGCGGCCGGCGGCAGCGAGGACCGCGACGGCAGTGGACGCGGCGCGGCGTACGGGCAGGAATCCGGTGACGGCCCCAGGACCCTCACCGGCACCATGGTCGTCTCCGACGGTGCCGACGCGGTCGTGCCCCAGGGCGGTGCGGACACCGGCCTCGGCGGCGCGGCCGGCACCGGCCGGGCGGCCACGACCGCGGGTGGTGTGCTGCTGCTCGCGGCGGCCGGCTGGGGAGCCGTCGCCCGCCGGCGCCCCCGCGGTGCCCGGAGCTGACGGCGGTGCTCGCGGACCCGCCACGGCGCGGCCTGGTCATCGGCCTCGTCACGGCCCTCGCCCTGGCGGGCGTGCTCGCGTTCGCCGCCGTCCGCCTCCGTGCCCAGGAGGCCACCAGCGAACTCGACGGCGGCACCCACACCGTGCTGCGCACCGAGATCGCCAGGACGCTCAGCGGCCAGCTCGCGCTGCCCTTCCGCAACGGGCCCGACGCGGTGCGCTGCTCGGGCGACCTGCGGCCCGTGCCGTACGCCGCGGTGCGCTGCACGGCGCACTTCCCCCTCGGCCCGGAGCGCCATCTCAGGGTCGAGGTCACCCGCGTCCGCGACAACCAGGTCACCTACCGCCGCCACGCCCTGCCGCGCTGAGCGGCCGCCGGGGCGTTGCCGGGACGCCCGGGTGGCCTACGGCGTGAGGTCCAGGGCCGCCCGGCCCGACCCGTCCATCAGGAACGGCACCGAGCTGTGGGTGTGCGTGATCCGCCAGCTGCCGTCGATCTTGCGGAGGCCGACGGTGGCCCGGCTCCACAGCTCCACCTCGAAGCCGTCGGTCTTGGTGCCGCGCATCCGGTTGATGCTGTGGCAGAAGGCGACATCGCCGCCGACCGTGACCTCGACCTGGGTCAGCGACACCTCGATCGGCCCTTCCCAGGTCGCGTACCAGGCCTCGACGGCCTGCCGGTCCCGTGCCCGGGGCCCGCGGTACTGCAGCGGCGGAGCGAGGTTGAAGTCCACCAGGTCCGGCGCGCAGGAGGCGAGGAACCGCCGGGCGTCCCGCGCGGTCGTCGCGGCCGCCCGGTCCTCCAGCAGCTCCCGGATCTGCGTCTCGTCGGCTGTGCGTACGAGGTCGGTGGTCATGAGGGGTCCTCCCGTCGGGCGGCGCCGCAGCGCCCGGATTCCGTGTGCAACGGGTAGACGCCACGGCCGGCGGAAACTCATCGGCGGGGGCGTGCGGGCGGGAGCGCGGGAGGGCCCGCGGTGCCCCGCGGGGCGCGAGGCGGGCCCTACGGCGCGAGCCGCACCGCCGTCCGCTCCCGGGTCAGCCAGGCGTTCGCCGCCGCGACCCGGCCGCCCACCTGCAGCTTCGCGTAGGCGTGCTCCAGGTGCTTGTCGACGGTGCGCGGGCTGATCGCCAGCCGGCGGGCGATCTGCTGGTTCGTCAGGCCGCGGGCGAGCAGGGCGAGTACCGCGGACTCGCGGCGGGTGACGGGGGACGGCGGGGGCGGCGGGGCGAGCCGGGCGAGGACGCGGCTGAGCCGGGTGCGCAGCAGGGCGGCGGCCGCCACGTCGTCGTCGGAGAAGTCGCTGCCGCCCCGGCCGATGGCCACGCACACCGTCCGCGGTGCCCCGGCGGCGTAGCCCGCGGGGAACGACATCGCGAGCTGCTGCTCGGCGCCCAGCGGCCGGTAGACGTCGGCGTAGGCGGCGAGGGCGTGGAACTCGCCGCGGGTCTGCAGCGTCGAGCGGCGCATCGGGGTGCCGGGGCCGAGGGTGGTGTGGGTGACGAGGCAGTCGTCGGCCGACTCGCGGGCGAACGCGTCCCGGATGTCCTCGGTCAGCAGCCCGGCGGGCAGGGTGAGCGGCCGGTCGGCGGAGCCGGCGCGGGGGGACCAGACGATGCTGTCGCCGGGAACGGCGCCGAGCAGCAGCGGCAGCAGTGCCGGAACAAGGGTGTCCTCGTCGACGGCATCGATCAGGAGGTCCACGACGGCGAGAATGCGTCGCAGGCCGGCCTCCGCGGCCGCGCTCATACCTCCAGCGTGCCGAGGGGGCACAGGGCAGTCAAGCGAGGCCCACCCGGCCGGCCGGGGGAAGACCGGCCGGGCGCGTCAGGCGCTAACGCCCGACGGCATAGACGCGGTTGACGGGGCTCGTCGCGGCGAGACGCCAGTGGTGGAGTCCGGCCTCGTCGGCGATCCGCCGCATCGCCTCCTCACCCGCGTGGTTTCCCAGTGCCTGCGGACCGTGCTGGGCCAGCGCGGACGGCAGGCATACGGCGACCGAGCCGGCGGTCAGCGCCCGGCCGACCGGGTTGGTGTTCTCCTGGGCGTTGGCCGAGGCGTTGGGCTCGACGACCATGCAGGTGCCGCCGTCGGCCAGGGCCTGTTCGGCGTGGTGCAGGGCGCCGCCCGGATCGCCGATGTCGTGCAGGCAGTCGAAGAACGTGATCAGGTCGAAGTCCTCGCCCGGGAAGTCCTGGGCGCCGGCGACCTGGAAGCTGACCCGGTCGTCCACTCCCTGCTCGGCCGCGATGCCGCGGGCCGCCTCGATGGACGGGCGGTGGAAGTCGAAGCCCTCGAAGCGCGACCGGGGGAAGGCCCGGGCCATGAGCGTCGTGGAGTAGCCGTAGCCGCATCCCACGTCCGCGACGCGCGCGCCGCGCTCCAGCTTCTCCACCACCCCGTCCAGCGCGGTCAGCCACTCCGGTACCAGCGCGGCCGAGTAGCCGGGGCGGAAGAACTTCGCGGTGCCGGCGAACAGCGCCGGGCCGTGTTCCTCCCAGCCGACGCCCTCGCCGGTGCGAAAGGCGGCCATCAGGATGTCCTCGGTGGCGTAGATCGCCTGCAGCACGGTGGCGAAGCCCGCCGCGTACGTCGGCAGATCCGGGTCCGCCAGGACGGCGGCGTGCTCGTCGGGCAGCAGGTAGGTGTCGGTGTCGGGCGCGTAGTGCAGGTACTCGCCGGCGACCTGGGCGGCCAGCCACTCGCGGACGTAGCGCTCGACCAGCCCCGTGCGGGCGGCGAGCTGGGCGGAGGTGAGCGGGCCGGCGCCGGCCATGGCCGCGTACAGGCCGAGCCGGTCGCCGAGCGAGGTGCACAGGCCGGCCACCGCGGCGCCGCTGTCGGCGATCACCCTCTCCAGGAACTGCTGCACCCGGTCCTGGTCCGGCCCGGACGCCGGGGTGGCACCGGCGGAGGTCGTCACGGCCCTCACCTCCTCGTCCCTCCACTGCAGCAGGACGGCCACCGCGCGCGCCATACGGGATTCGCCGTATACGGAGCGGCGGCGCCCCCGGCCGACACTGGGGGAGAGGAGGTGCCCTCATGCGCAAGAAGGTCGACTGCCGGGATTACCCGAGTGAGATGAACTGCACCCTCGTCATCACGGGCGAGGAGGAGGAAGTGGTCCGCGCCGCCAGCGAGCACGCCGTATCCGTGCACGGCCACGAGGACGGCCCGGAGCTGCGGGAACAGATCAGGGCGTCACTGAAGGACGAGGTTCCGCAGCACGCCTGAGGCCGGGGCGGCCCGCCGCCCCGGCCGGGGCGGTGATGCCGCCGTGCCCGCACGGGCCGGCCGCCCGGCCCGTGCCGCTACGACCGGCGGCGGGGCCTGCCGCGCCGGCCGCCCTTGCCGGCCTGCCCGCCGCCGGAAGCGCTCCGCGGGCTCTTGCCGGCCGGCTTCCGGGCCGGCTTCCCGGCCGCGGGCTTGCGCCGTGCGCCGCCCGCGTCCTGGCCCTTGCCCTTGGGTTCCGCCGCGGCCGCTTCCGGGCGGCGCCCGCGTGAGCTGTTGACCGTCCGCCCGCGGACGATCCCGATGAAGTCCTCCACCAGGTCGGTGGTCGCCTCCTGCGGCCACGACAGCGCGACCCGCGACGTGGGGGCGTCCGCGACCGGCCGGTAGGTGAGGTCCCTGCGGTGGTGCAGACGGGCCAGGGACTGCGGGACGACGAGGACGCCCACGCCCGCCGCCACCAGTTCCACGGCGTCCGCGGTCGTGGCGGGCCGCTCGATCGCGGGCCGTCCCGGCCGCTGCTCCCAGTCGAGGGTGTCGTCGAGGGGGTGCAGCACGATCTCGTCGGCCAGCTCCTCGGCGAGCACCTCGTCGGCGGCCGTCACCAGGTGGTCCTTCGGGACCACGACCACGGACGTCTCGGTGTAGAGGGGGATCGCGCTGAGGTCCGCCCCGTCGACCGGCAGCCGCACGAAGCCCGCGTCGGCGCCGCCGTCCCGCAGAACGCCGCACGCCTCGGCGGCGGACACCGCGACGAGGTGCAGGGGGACGTCCGGCAGTCGCTCGTTCCAGATCCGCACCCACTTCGCGGGCGTCACCCCGGGGACATACGCGAGACGGAACGAAGAGGATGCATCCGAGCCAGTCACCGGGACAGGTTACCGGTCGTGGTCGGAGCCCGTGCACACGATCGATACCCTGGACACCATGACGTCGCACCAGACCACCCAGACCATGAAGCCCGCGACCGCGGCGAAGAAGCTGGGTGTGTACCTCGAGGCCACCCCCGCCGAGTTCCAGGAGGGTGTCGTCTCGCGCACCGAGCTGAACACCCTGCAGGCCGATCCGCCCCAGTGGCTGCAGGACCTGCGGCGCAACGGCCCGCACCCCCGGCCCGTGGTCGCCGCGAAGCTGGGCGTCTCCATCTCGGGCCTCGCCCGCGGCGGTGTCACCGAGCCCCTCACCACCGAGCAGATCGACGCGCTGAAGCAGGAAAGCCCCGAGTGGCTGCAGCAGGAGCGCGCCACCCAGGCCGAGGTCCGCAAGGAAGCCGTGCGCCTAAAGGAGAAGAAGGCGGCGCAGGGCGAGGAGTCCGGCCGGCCGCGTTCCTGACCCCGCTCCCTCGTCGGGCCCGCCCCGGCCGCACAGCGGCGCGGGGCGTGCTCAGGCGCCCGCCGGGGGAAGCAGATGATCGAGCCCCTCGGCGCAGTCCTCGGCGGCCTTGCCCGAGCGCGGCAGCATGACGCTCTCGTAGGCCCGGACGGCTTCGTCGACGCCTGATGCGGTGACCAGGGCGTGAGCCAGGTCGGCGCCGTCGAGCAGGGCGAGGTTGGCACCCAGCCCGAGGGGCGGCATCAGGTGTGCGGCGTCGCCGAGCAGAGTGACGCCGGGGACGTGCTCCCAGGTGTGCGGGGCGGGCAGCGTGAACAGCGGCCGGTGGACGAAGCCGCCGTCGTTGTCCCGCAGGAATCCGCGCAGGCGCTCGTCCCAGCCGTCGAACAGCGTCAGCAGGTGGGCGCGCACGGCCGCCGTGTCGCCGAGCCCGACGCCCGCCGTCAGGTGCCAGTCCTCCGGTGCACGAAACCCCGCGTAGAGGCGGAGGTGGCCGTTGCTGTTGCGCTGGGCGAACAGGACCTTGGCGCCGGCCTGCGCCACCATGGTGCCCGCGCCGACCAGCCGTGCGAGCCCGGCATGGCGGGTGTCGCAGTCGTCGAAACCGGCCTCCACGAAGACGACGCCGGTGTAGCCGGGCACGGCCGCCGAGAGGGCCGGGCGGACCCGCGACCAGGCGCCGTCGGCGCCGACCACCAGGTCGAACTCCTCGGTGCTGCCGTCGCCGAAGCGCAGCCGGGCGGTGCCGTCCCCGAGCGGGGTGACCCCGCTGACGGCACGGTCCCACCGCACGCTGCCCGCGGTGAGCGATTCCAGCAGCAGACCGCGCAACTGACCTCGGTCGATCTCCGGCCGGTCCTCCTCGCCGTGGTCGTCCGGGGGCCCCTGCTGCGGCAGGACGGCGGCCGTGGCGGGGTCGAGCAGGCGCCACTCCTGGGCCTCGGGACGGGACAGCGCGCGGAACCGGTCGAGCAGGCCCGCCGCGTGCAGGGCGCGCTGGCCGGTGCCGGCGTGCAGGTCCAGGGAGCCGCCCTGCGGGCGGGCTCCGGCGTCGGGCTCACGTTCGAAGACGGTGACGGAGCGGCCGTGGCGCTGCAGCACGCGGGCGCAGGCGAGGCCGCCGAGGCCGGCGCCGACGATGGCGACACGGGGGTCACTGGCGGAGTGCATGGGGCATTCCCCTCGGAAGGCGGGTGAGGTGCCGGGAGGTCCGGCCCGACCAAGAAAGCACACTCACTAAATAAGCGCAATCACTAAACTTTTTCATCGAGTCCGCTTCGGGTACGGTGTGCCCGTGACCGAACCGACCGGGCGTCGCGAGCGCAAGAAGGCCCAGACCCGCAAGTCGCTGGCCGACGCCGCACTGGAGCTCTTCCTCGACCGCGGCTACGACCAGGTCTCCGTCAAGGACGTCGCCGAGGCCGCCGACGTGTCGGTGACCACCTTGTTCAAGCACTTCCCCAGCAAGGAAGCGCTGGTTTTCGACGAGGAGGACGACATCGAGTCGGCGCTCGTCGCCGCCGTGCGGGAGCGCGCTCCCGGGCAGTCGATCCCGCAGGCGCTGTGCGCGCACATCCTGCTGACGCAGGACTTCGCCAAGGATCCGCGGTGCGCCCCGTTCCTGCGCATGGTCGAGGACACCCCGACGCTGCGCGACTACTCCCACCGCATGTGGATGCGCCACGAAACGGCCGTGGCCCGGGCCATCGCCGAGGAGACCGGCGCCCCCGAGGGCGACGTCACCTGTGCCGCCCTCGCCCGTTTCGCGCTGGAGACCCGTGGGCTCATCCAGCGGCACACCGACCCGCGAGGAGCCGCCGAAGGCGCCTTCGCCCTGCTCGAACACGGCTGGGCGGCATCCCGCCCCGGGGCCTGACCGCCGTCACGGCATACCGAGGTTCTCGCACAGGACATCCAGGGGGGCTCATGGAAACCGGCAGGCCGAGTCGGACCGCATGGCGGGCGGCGCACGCCCGTGCCCGCCACCAGGCCGATCCCCGGCGGGTCTTCACCGACCCGCTGGCGGCGAAGATCCTCCGCCTCGGCCCCGAGGCGCTGCCGCCGCCCCCCGACGACCCGGTCGCCCGCTACAACATCCGGTTCGTCGCCGCGCGCAGCCGCTTCGCCGAGGACGCGCTCGCCGCCGCCGTGCACGCCGGGACCCGGCAGCTCGTGGTCCTCGGCGCGGGGCTGGACACCTTCGCGTGCCGGCACACCCACACCGGCCTGCGGGTGTTCGAGGTCGACCACCCGGACACCCAGGAGTGGAAGCGGCAGCAACTGGCGGCCGCCGGGATCGCCGTCCCGCCGTCGCTGGTCTTCGCCCCGCTGGACTTCGAACGCGGCACGCTCGACGGGGCCCTGGACGCGGCCGGGCTGGACCGCACCCGGCCGGCGTTCTTCATCTGGCTCGGCGTCACGCCCTACCTGACGCGGGACGCCGTCCTGGCCACCCTGCGTGCCGTGGCCGGCCACACCGCACCCGTGCAGGTGGTGTTCGACTACTACCGCGAGCCGGCCGCGACGATGGCGCCGGAGCTCCGCGCCGCGTACGAGGCCGCCACCCGGCAGGTGGCGGAGCTCGGCGAACCCTGGCTCAGCCACTTCACCCCCGAGGGCCTCGCCGGTGAGCTGCGCGCGAGGGGGTTGACCGACATCGAGGACGTCGCGGGCCCGGAACTGCTCGCCCGGTACCTCGGTGAACCCGCGCCCGACGCCGATGCGTTCAGCGGTCAGGTGATCCGCGCCGGGCGCACCGCCGGCCGGCAGCCCGGTCGTCCGCCGGGCTCGGCGCCCTTGCCGCCCCGGGGATGACGGGGCTTCAGCGGCAGACCGGCTCCGGGCCCGCGCGGGACGGCCGCACCGCCGCCCCGTCCCTCACCAGGGCAGCGGGCCCGCCGCGTCGAAGAAGCCCCCGGTCGGGCCGTCGGGGCCCACCTGTGCCATGCGGACGATGATCTCGGCGCCCTCCTCGACGGTCTGCGTGCCCGTGTGCCGGTTGAGGTCCGTCGCGGTGTAGCCGGGCTCCACCGCGTTGATCCGCATGCCGGGGAACGCCTTCGCGTACTGCACGGTGAGCATGTTGACCGCCGCCTTGGACGCCGGATAGGCGACGCCCGGGTAGGCATGGGCCGGTGTGTCCGGCGCGGCGACCCGGGACAGCGAGGCCAGCCCGCTGCTGACGTTGACCACGACCGCGGCGGCGGACCGCTGCAGCAGCGGCAGGAACGCGTGCAGCACACGCACCACCCCGAAGACGTTGGTCTCGAACAGCAGCCGCGTCTCGTCGGCGGTCAGCTGCGCGGCGTCGATCACCCCGCCCTCCGGCGTGCGTCGTTCGATGCCGGCGTTGTTGACCAGCACGTCCAGGCCGCCGTCGGCCGCGAGGATCTCCGCCGCCGCGACGACGGAGGCGTCGTCGGTGACATCGAGGCGGACGCTGCGCGCGCCCAGCTCCTCGGCGGCCCGGCGCCCGCGTGCGGCGTCCCGGCTGCCCACGTAGACGGTGTGGCCCGCCGCGACGAGCCGCCGGGCGGTCTCGAAGCCCAGCCCCTTGTTCGCTCCGGTGATCAGTGTGGTCGTCATGCCTCCAGGTTCCGCGCCCGGCCGCGGAACTGCGCGCCGGCGGCGACCCGCGCCTCCGGACCCGGCCGCCGCCGGACGCGTCCCGATGGATCACCCGCCGGGCGGGTCCGGGGCCGGTGGGCGAGGCTGAGCGGTGGAGGTGGGTCATGGAACAGGTGCGGGCGGACGTCTGCGTGGTGGGCGCCGGCTTTGCCGGGCTCGCCGCCGCGCGACGACTGGTCCAGGCCGGCCACGAGGTGGTGGTGCTCGAAGCCCGGGACCGGGTCGGCGGCCGGGTGTGGAACCGGGAACTGCCCGACGGGACGGTGGTGTCGGCCGGCGGCACCTGGCTGGGCAAGGGCCAGGACCGGATGTTCCGGCTCTGCCGGGAACTGGGCCTGGAGGTGTACCCCCAGTACGAGCGGGGCGATCACCTCCTGCGCCTGAACGGCGTCAACCACCGCTATCACGGTGTCCTCCCCGCCACGGGCAAGGGGACGCTCCTCGCCCTCGGCCTGGCGCTCGCACGGCTGCATCTGATGACGCGGCGGCTGCCGGCGGATGCCCCGTGGCGGGCCCGCAACGCCCGCTCGTGGGACGCCCGGACGCTGGGGCAGTGGCTGGCCGACCCGCGCAATGTGCCCTCGGCCACCGCCCGCACCCTGCTCAGGTCGAGCATGCACCTGCTGTTCTGCGCCGACCCGGCGGAGGTGTCGCTGCTCGGCGCCCTCACCCTGGCCAGGGGCGGCGGCGGTTTCGGCTACTACACCGACTCCCGCCGGACCGAGTCCCACCTCGTCGACGGCGGAGCCCCCGAACTGGCGCGGCGCATGGCCGAGCAGCTGGGCGGGCGGGTGCACCTGTCCAGTCCCGTTCAGCGGATCGCCCACGACGGCAGCGGCGCGACGATCGAAGCGTCCTCGCTCACCGTGCGGGCGCAGCGCGTGATCGTGGCCGCGCCCCCGGTGCTGGCGGGGCGGATCCGCTTCGACCCCCCGCTCCCCACCGCGTGCAGCCACCTGCTGCAACGGGTGGTACCGGGCGCGATCATCCGGGTGCACACGGTCCACGACGAGCCGTTCTGGCGCGAGCGGCACCTGTCGGGACAGACGCTCGCGCCCCATTCGCCGGTCCCGCTCACCATCGACCAGACGCCGCGCTCCGGGCGGCCGGGCGTGCTCAGCAGCTATGCGTTCAGCACCGCGGCCCTGCACATGGGGCGGCTGGACCCGGCTGAGCGGCGCGAGGTCTGGCTGGACGCGCTGGCCGAGCGGTTCGGCCCCCGGGCACGCCACCCCGAGCACTATCTGGAGACCGACTGGTCCGCCCAGCAGTGGTCGCTGGGCGGGATGATGGGCCACTTCCCGCCCGGCACCCTGACCGCCTACGGCAGGGCGCTGCGCGAGCCGGTGGGCCGGATCCACTGGGCCAGCACCGAATCGGCGACGCTGATGCACGGCCTGATGGAGGGCGCGGTGCGCTCCGGCGAGCGGGCCGCCCACGAGGTGCTGACCGCACTGTCCCGCGGCCGGCGCGCCGTCGGCGCGTAGCACGTCAGGCCCGCGGGCCTTTCGGGCCCCGACCCGCCCGCCAGGGCACCGCCGGCCCGCGGGAACCGCCCGTCCCCGTGCGGCGCGGGAGCATGACGCCGGCTCAGTGCTGGAAGACGTCCATGTCCCCGGGCTCGGTCTCCAACGCCTCGCGGTTGAAGCGCAGCAGGCAGAGGAAGAACAGCCCGCCCGCGAGCAGCAGACCGACCACGATCAGGGCGGGCACCAGCGCCTCCGCGGGCGCCACCAGCACGAACAGCGAGAGCACCGACCACATCAGCGCACAGACCGCGACCGGCAGTTCGAAGCGCCCGAGGTCGAAGGCGCCCTTCTTGCAGTCCAGTCGCCGGCGCACCGCCAGGTAGAGGGTGACCGTCGCGCCGTAGATGATCGCCGGGAGGATCGTCGACGCCGTGATCAGCTTCAGCAGGGCGTCACCCGGCAGCGCGACCATCAGCACGATGCCCACGAGGAGGATCAGGACCGTCGCCGGGACCGGGGTACGGGTGCGCGGGCTGACCCGCCGCATCAGCCGGTGGGCGGGGAAGCGGGCGTCGCGCGACATCGCGAAGACGATCCGCGAGCACGCGGTCATCACCACCATCCCGGCGCCGAAGAACGCGAACGAGATCCCGACCAGCAGCGTCCGCTCCATCGCCGGACCGAACTGGTCGCGCATGATCGCCGCGACCGGCGAGCCGCTGGCGCTGATCCGCGGCAGGTCGTCGATCGCGACGGTGAGCGCGACCAGGAACAGCATGCCCAGCAGCCCGGCGGCCACGACGGATCCCACGATCGCCCGCGGCACGCTGCGATACGGGTCCTTGGCCTCCTCGGCCAGGTTCGCCGCGGCGTCGAAGCCGACGAGCGTGGCGAGACCCATGATCATCGCGAGCATCAGCCCGCCGCCGACGGTGAAGTAGTCGGGGGCGTGCGCGGCGACACCGCGCGAGGTGAGATTGCCGGTCTCGCCGCGCCCCGTGATCGCCACGGCGACGAAGAGCGCCAGCGCCACCACCAGGACCAGTGCCAGTTCGAGCCCCACCGCACTCGCGTTGATCATGCTGACGAGGCGCGTCGAGGCCACGGCCAGCAGGGTCTGGACGAGCAGCACCGCGAGCGTGATCAGGCGCGCCGTGCCCTCGTCCGGCCGGATGCCGGCGAGCGGCATCAGGGCCTGGCTCGCCAGCGCGTTGTCGACCGCCACGACCGCGATCGCCAGGTAACAGAACGTCAGCCACCCGAATCCCCAGCCGACCTTCAGGTTGGCCAGCCGCGAGGCCCACTGGTAGGACGAGCCGCTCAGCGGGATACGGGCCGCGAGCTGGGCGACCACCAGCGCCACCAGGGTCTGCCCCACCGCCGCGACGGGCCACAGCCAGATACCGACCGGCCCCGCGTCCTGCAGCACGTCGTCGTACGTCCCGAAGACGCCCACCGCCACCGAGATGAACGCGAACGAGATCGCGAACACCTGGAAGGAGCCGAGCGTCCGCTTCAGCTCCTGCTGGTAGCCGCCGAGTTCGACGGAACTCTCGACGGCCCGCGCGTCCGACGGTGCTTTCGCCACCTTCGCCACCTCACCCTTGCCTCGCCGCCCTGCGGCCACCGACGCCCTGCGGGGACGGCCGCCGGCCCGCTCCCGGTCCCGACGGGCCCGTGCCGGCCCGTCGTCGGCGTCCCGCACCGCAGCATCGGCCATGCGGTGCGGCGGGAGCGCCCGGCACGCCGCTGGAGCGGTCAAGCCACCGCGGGTCCGCGTCGCGCGCATACCGTGTCCGCATGGTGCGCGCCGGCGGTGCCCAGGGCGATCGGCCGCAGGGGCCGGCGACAGCGGGGCGTTCCCCGGCCCCGCTGCTCGCGGTCTGTGCGGGCTACTTCATGGTCATCCTGGACGTGACCGTGATCAACGTCGCCGTTCCGGTGGTGGGGCGGGAGCTGTCGGCCTCGCTCACCGGCATCCTGTGGATCACGGACGGCTACACCCTGGTCTTCGCCGGCCTGCTGCTCACCGGGGGCGCGCTGGGGGACCGGCTGGGCAACCGCCGGATCTTCTGCACGGGGGTGGTGGTGTTCACCGCCGCCTCGGTCGGTTGCGGACTGGCCCAGAGCACCGGGACCCTGGTCGCCGCCCGGCTGTGCGAAGGGCTCGGCGCGGCACTGATCGTGCCCGGTTCCCTCGCGCTGCTCCAACAGGCGTACCCCGCAGCCGCCGAGCGCTCCTGGGCCTTCGGCCTGTGGGGCTCGATGGCGGGCATCGCCGCCTCCGCGGGACCCCTCCTGGGCGGCCTCCTGGTCACCACCGTGGGCTGGCGCTGGGTGTTCTTCATCAATGTGCCCGTCGGCTGCGTCTGCCTGCTGCTGACGCTGCGCCGGGTGGCCGCTTCGGCCCGGCGCGCGGACCGTCCCGTGGACTGGCCGGCCCAGTGCGCGCTGATCGTGCTGGTGGCCCTGCTGGTCGCCGTCCTCAACGAGGCGGGACGACGGGGCTGGACGGACCCGCTGATCGTCACGGGGGCCGTGCTGTGCCTGCCGGCCGCCGGCGCGTTCGTCCTGCGCGAGCGTCTGGCCCGCACCCCCGTGCTGCCGCTGCGGCTGCTGCGCTCCCGCCCGATGGGCGGCGGCGCGGCCATCGGCCTGCTGTTCAACTTCGCCTTCTACGGCATGATCTTCACCGCCAGCCTCGACTTCCAGCACCAGCGCGGCCTGACCGCCCTGCGCACCGGGATCGCCCTCTTCCCGGCGGTGGTGATGACGATGTTCGCCTCCGTCCTGTCCGGGCGGCTGGCCCGCCGCACCGGACACCGTCCGCTGGTGGTCACGGGCATGCTGCTGGGCGCGGCAGGTCTGGCCGGCTGGGCGGCCGCCGGCCGGGACCCGGCCTATGCGCTGCTCGTGGGCCCCATGATGGCGGCGGGCTTCGGCACGTCCTTCGCCCTCACCGGTGCGACCGCCACCGTGATGTCCGCCGCCCCGGACACGTACTCCGGCACCGCCTCCGCGCTGTTCAACACCACCCGCCAGATCGGCAGCGCCGCGGGCGTCGCGCTGGGCGGCTCGCTACTGGTTGCCACCGCCGACTTCGCCACCGGGCTGCGGACCAGCATGGCCGTCGGCGCGGCCGCGTACCTGACGGCCGCCGCCCTCGCGCTCTTCTGCATCCCCCGCAGGCCGGCCGGTCGGCTCGCCGGCTGAGGGACGGCCGGCCGGGGCGGCGGACCGGGCCGGAGATCACCAGGTCTTGACCTGCCCGCCGTCGATCGTGAACTCGGCTCCCGTGATGTTGCCCGCGAGCGGGGAGGCGAGGAAGAGGGCCAGGTCGGCGACCTCGTGCGGTTCGGTGACCCGCCCGGTGGAGATGCCCATGCGCTGCGGCACGACCACGTCGAGGGCCTCTTGCGCGGTGGTCCCGGCCTGGGCCGCCGTGAGGTCGGCGAAGCCGCCCGGAGCGGTCCAGAAGGGGGTGCGGACCGGTCCCGGCGCGATCGCGTTGACCCGGATGCCGCGCGGTGCGAACTCCTCGGACAGCGACTTGGTCAGGCTGCTCAGCGCCGCCTTGGCCGCGGAGTAGTCCACGACCATGGGGAACGGCAGACGCGCGTTGATGGAGCTGATGTTGAGGACCGCGCCCCCGCCCGCGTCCAGCAGGTGCACGAGCGCGGCGCGGCTGGCCCGGACCGCACTGAACAGGGTCATGGTGAAGATGCGCTGCCACCCGGCGTCGTCGATGTCCAGGAAGCTCGTACGGGGCGTCGCGGCCCCCAGCGCGTTGATGAGGATGTCGACCCTGCCGTGCCGGTCCACCGCCTGCCGGACGAGGGTGTCCGGGCCGTCGGCGGTGGACAGGTCGACCGGGACGGCGGTGACGCCGTGGTGCTCCCGGAGTTCTTCGAGTCCGGGGGTGACGCTCCGGCTGCCGGCCACGACATGGGCGCCCTCCCGGGCGAACGCCTCGGCGAGGGCCAGGCCGATGCCCTTGCTCGCTCCGGTGACGAGGGCGACCTTGCCCTGGAGTTGGAGGTCCATCACGGTCCTTTACGTGTCCGATCGCCCCCTGTGCCGAGAGTAGGGGGAACCGCCGCCACCGGCTCGATGGAGAGCGGTCGGCACCCGCCGGGCGGACCCCCGCCGGCCCGCTGCCCCGGGGGGCACGCTCAGGCGGTGTGCGCCGTGCCCGGACCGGCCGGGGCGACGGCCGGCCAGAGGGGGCGTCGGGGAAGAGGGCGTCGTCCGCGTCGGTGCCGGGCAGGAGGGCGCTGAGCATCTGTCCGGCGGTCGTGGCGTTCTCGGCGCCGCGGGGCAGCATGACGCGTTCGTAGGCGTCGAGGGCCGCGTCGACGGTGGGGTGGCCGGCGACGGCTTCGGCGAGTTCGGCGCCGTCGAGCAGGGCTGGGTACCGGACCGTGGCGCCGCCGGCGGACTGCGCGTCAGGACGGGCCGAGGACGCAGAACTCGTGGCCCTCCGGGTCGGACAGGCACGACCACGGCACGTCGCCCTGGCCGAGGTCGAGGTCGGTGGCGCCGAGGGCCCGCAGCCGGGCCACCTCCGCCGCCTTGTCGTCACCGGGGTACGGCAGCAGGTCGAGATGGGTGCGGTCCGGCACGGTCTTCCCGCCGGGCGTGCGGAGGAATTCGAGATACGGACCGACGCCCTTGGCGGAGCGCCACACCGCGCGATCGTCGGTCACCTCGTGCAGGGTCCAGTCGATCGCCTCGCCCCAGAACCGGGCCATGGCCCGCGGATCCGTGCAGTCGACCACGACCGCGGCGATCGGTCCGGTGTCCCGGTAGATCTCCCGGGGCTCCAGCACGCAGAACTCGTTGCCCTCCGGGTCGGCGAGGACCGTCCACGGCACGTCGCCCTGGCCCACGTGGGCGGGCGTCGCGCCGAGGGCCTTCAGACGCGCGACCACCTCCGCCTGATGGGCCGCGGAGGTGGTCGCGAGATCGAGGTGCACCCGGTTCTTCGCCGTCGTCCTGGGTTCCGGGACGGCGACGACGTCGATGCAGACGGCGGCCGGGTCCGGCCAGACGAAGTCGCCGAGGGGTTCCACGTTCGTCACGCCGGGTGCCTCACTGCTGAGCCCCCAGCCGAGCGCCTCCGCCCAGAACCGGCCGACCGCCGAGTCGTCGAGAGCCTTGATGTTCACCTGAACCGGTCGCAGCGTCATGCCGGTGATCTTAGGCGCCCGCCCCACCACGGCAGCCGGATCGTCGCCGAACGAAGACCACTCCGCTCACCCGCCGCCCTGCTCGGCTCGCCGCCGGCCGCGGTGCCCGGCGCGCCGACCGGAGCGCCGGGGCCCGCCGGGACCCCTGGTCTCAGAAGTCGTACGGCTTCTTGGTGCTCCAGTTCAGCACGTCGGCCTCGTTCCAGCTGAACTGCGGCTTGTCGCCCTTGAGGGAGACGGAGTAGGAGGGGCCGTTGTGGCCGTCCGCGCCGCGCAGCGCGAGGGCGAGCGACTGCGCCGTGTGGTGCTTGGAGCCGTAGTCGAAGAGGTTCACCGCGCTGTACGCCGTGCCGCCGGGCTGGAGCGTGATCTGCTTGCCGCCGCCCGGGTTGTCCTTCTTCGAGTGCGGCAGCGCGCTGCCGTTGTCGCCGAGCTTCACGGTCGGGTACGAGGTGACCCAGCAGGGCTTGGTGCCCTTGTTCGACGCGGTGACCAGCAGGTGGTCACCCTGCTGCCCGGCGAACCGGTGCACCGCGGTGAGCAGCATCTCGTCGCCGCGGCACTGCTGGGCGCCGGCCGTGGCGCCCTTGTTCGCGGTCTGGCCCGTCCCGCCCGAGGCGGTCGTCGAGCGCGCACCCTCCTTGGTGTTCCCGCCGCCGTCGGCCTGCTCCGCACCGTCCTTGCCGTCCGTGTGGGACGCGGACCGGCTCTGCGCGGCACCGGCGTTGTCGCCGCCCGCCGCCTTCGAACCGCCGTCGGCGCCGCCGCAGGCGGTCAGGCCCAGCGCCAGCGCGGCGGTGACGGCGGCCAGGGTGGCGGTGCGAATCCGGGAAGTGCGCATGATCGGGTTCCCCCTGTGTTTCGTGCGGGAGGTCGTTCCCGCGGTGTGGACACCACTTTTCCCGGAGCCGCTGACGTTCCGTGAACGCCTCACTCACGTTCCGCTAACGCACCACGGCCGAACGGGTGAGGCCGGGCCCGCCGGCGGCCCGGATTCCGGCACAGTGGACAGGGCGGCCCGCGACCGAGGCTTTCCGTGGGCGGATCATGTGTGCGGACGTTCACCATGCGTGAGCGTGGTGATGAGGCGGTCCGGCAGCGGGAGAAGCGGCCGGAAGGGCAGGGGGCAGCACGGTGACCCATCACGATGAGGCGGCGGCTGTCCGGCCGCTGACACTGGCCTGGGTGAGCCGGCACCTGGAGCCCGGCGAACGGATCGTCGCAACCGCGGCGCTGCACGGCGGCAGCACTGCCGAAATGCGGAGGCTGACCATCGGCACGCGGGACGGAGGCACCCGTGACCTGGTGCTGCGGACCGTCACCGACCTGGAGCACGCCGAGGACCGGCTGCACAGGGAGGCCGTCGCCCTGACCCTGCTCACGGGGACCGGCGTGCCGGCTCCCGGACTGGTCGCGGTCGATCCGACCGCCGCGCACGGCGAGTATCCCTCCCTCCTCATGACCCATCTGACGGGCCGGACGGTCCTCGACGACGAGGGATTGGAGGCGCGCGTCCCCGCGCTGGCCCGTCAACTCGTGGCGATCCACGCGCGGCGACCCGCCGAGCGGCCCCGCGCGTATGCAGCGTTGACGACCGCGGGCACCGTCGTGGTGCCGAAGGGTGCCGACGCGGTGGCATGGGCCGCGGCGATCGACGTGATCCGCGGGCCCGCGCCGCCCTATGAAGGGCGGTTCCTGCACCGGGACTTCCACCCCGGCAACGTGCTGTTCGACGTGCCGTCCCCGAGGGCGACAGGTGCCCGGATCACCGGCGTCGTCGACTGGGCAGCAGCCTCCTGGGGCCCGGCCGATCTCGATGTGGCGCACTGCTCCACCAATCTCGCGCTGCTGCACGGCCCGGCGTGGGGTCTGCGGTTCGCCGAGGCGTACGAGGAGGCCGGCGGGGTGCCGGCCGCGGCCGCGAGCGAGCGGCTGTACTGGCGGGTGCGGGACGCGCTGGCGTTCTCGGAAGAAGTGCAGTGGGTGGCGCAGCCCTGGCGGGAGGCAGGGCGGACCGAGCTGACGACCCGAGCCGTGGAGGAGCGGCTGGACGCCTACGTCACCGCCCTGATGGACACGCTGGGCTGAGGCAAGGCGGTCCGGGGCGCGGCACCGGCCTCCTCGTGCACCGCTCAACCAGCCCGACGGGATCTGCGCACGCACCGCCTCGCCACTCCTCGAAGCTGAACGCAAGGCAGCGTCACGGGGTCAGGGCCCGCCCCCGGCGTGCTCGCCCGCCGGCTGAAGGCCTCGGTCGCGGCGCACGCGCCCGGTCACCCCTCATTGCATAAAACTGCCGCTATCCGTATAGTCATGCCATCAAGGAGGAGAGGTCCATGACGGTACGAGCAGCAGTGGCCGGTGCGAGCGGGTATGCGGGTGGTGAAGTGCTGCGCCTGCTCCTGGGGCACCCGGAGGTCGAGATCGGGGCGCTGACCGGGCACTCCAACGCCGGGCAGCGCCTGGGCGGGCTGCAGCCGCATCTGGTCCCGCTGGCCGACCGGGAGCTCCAGCCGACCTCCGCCGAGGTGCTGGCCGGGCACGACGTCGTCTTTCTCGCGCTGCCGCACGGCCAGTCCGCCGCGGTCGCCGAGGAGCTCGGGCCCGATGTGCTGGTCGTGGACTGCGGCGCCGACTTCCGGCTCGGCGACGCCGCCGACTGGGAGGCGTTCTACGGCTCGCCCCACGCCGGCACCTGGCCGTACGGCCTGCCCGAGCTGCCCCGGGGGCGTGCGGCGCTCCAGGGGACCCGGCGCATCGCGGTCCCGGGCTGCTACCCCACCGCCGTCTCGCTCGCGCTGTTCCCCGCGTACGCGGACCGGCTCGCCGAGCCCGAGGCCGTGATCGTCGCGGCCACCGGCACCTCCGGCGCCGGCAAGGCCCTCAAGCCGCATCTGCTGGGCTCCGAGGTCATGGGCTCGATGAGCCCGTACGGCGTCGGCGGCGGGCACCGGCACACCCCCGAGATGATCCAGAACCTGAGCGCGGTGGCCGGCGAGCGGATCAGCGTCTCCTTCACGCCGACCCTCGCCCCCATGTCGCGCGGCATCCTCGCGACCTGCTCGGCGAAGGCGAAGCCCGGGGTGGACGCCGCGGCCGTGCGCGCCGCGTACGAGAAGGCGCTGGCCGACGAGCCGTTCCTGCGGCTGCTGCCCGAGGGCCAGTGGCCGTCGACCGCCGCCGTGTACGGCTCCAACACCGCCCAGATCCAGGTGACGCTGGATGCCGCGGCCGGCCGGATCATCGCGATCAGCGCCCTCGACAACCTCACCAAGGGGACCGCGGGCGGCGCGGTGCAGAGCATGAACATCGCCCTGGGCCTCCCCGAGGAGACGGGGCTCTCCAGGGTCGGGGTGGCCCCGTGACCCGCACGGACCCGGGGCAGCACAGCATGACCGGCGGGGCCGGCGAAGCGACGGAGGAGAAGAAGCAGTGAGCGTCACGGCAGCACAAGGGTTCACGGCGGCGGGCATCGCCGCCGGGATCAAGGAGAACGGCAACCCGGACCTCGCCCTCGTGGTGAACAACGGGCCGCGACTGGCCGCCGCCGGAGTCTTCACCTCCAACCGCGTCAAGGCCGCCCCGGTCGTCTGGTCCGAGCAGGTCCTCAAGGGCGGCACGGTCTCCGCCGTCGTCCTCAACTCCGGTGGCGCCAACGCCTGTACGGGCCCGCTCGGCTTCCAGGACACCCACGCCACCGCGGAGAAGGCCGCCGAGGCGCTCGGGCACAACGCCGGCGAGGTGGCGGTCGCCTCCACCGGGCTGATCGGCCTGCGCCTCCCGATGGACAAGCTGCTGCCGGGCATCGACCGGGCCGCGGCCGAACTGACCGGCCACGGCGGCGAGAAGGCCGCCATCGCCATCAAGACCACCGACAGCGTGCACAAGACCGCCCAGGTCACGGTGGGGAGCACCACCCGGCCCGAGACCGGGGGAGGCTGGACGGTCGGCGGGATGGCCAAGGGCGCCGGGATGCTCGCCCCGGGCCTGGCCACCATGCTCGTCGTGCTGACCACCGACGCCGATCTGCCGGCCGCCGAACTCGACACGGCGCTGCGGGCCGCGACCCGCACCACCTTCGACCGGGTCGACTCCGACGGCTGTATGTCGACCAACGACACGGTGCTGCTGCTGGCCTCGGGCGCCAGCGGCGTCGTCCCGGACACCGCGGAGTTCGCCGAGGCGGTGCGCACGGTCTGCGACGACCTGGCGCGGCAGCTGATCGGGGACGCCGAGGGCGCCAGCAAGGACATCCGGATCGAGGTCGTGGGCGCGGCCAGCGAGGACGACGCGGTCGAGGTCGGCCGCTCCATCGCCCGCAACAACCTCCTCAAGTGCGCCATCCACGGTGAGGACCCCAACTGGGGCCGGGTGCTCTCCGCCATCGGCACCACCTCCGCCGTCTTCGAGCCCGACCAGCTCAACGTCGCCATCAACGACGTCTGGGTCTGCAAGAACGGCTCGGTGGGCGAGGACCGCGACCTGGTCGACATGCGCTACCGGGAGGTCCGCATCACCGCCGACCTCGCCGCCGGTACCGAGTCCGCGGTCATCTGGGCCAACGACCTGACCGCCGACTACGTCCACGAGAACAGCGCGTACTCCTCATGAGCGAGCGCGTCAATCAAAGGGGCGCGCTGTCCTCACAGCCCGCCGAGCGAAGCGAGGCCCGCGCATGAGCACCCGCAAACACACCGCACTGCCCAAGGCCCGCACCCTCATCGAGGCGCTGCCCTGGCTGACCCGGCACCACGGCAAGACCGTCGTCATCAAGTTCGGCGGCAACGCCATGATCGACGAGGAGCTCAAGCGCGCCTTCGCCCAGGACGTGGTCTTCCTGCGGCACGCCGGACTGCGCCCCGTCGTCGTGCACGGCGGCGGCCCGCAGATCAGCGCCCAGCTCGACCTGCTCGGCCTGGAGTCGGAGTTCAAGGGCGGCCTGCGGGTCACCACGCCCGAGGCGATGAACGTCGTACGGATGGTGCTGGCCGGCCAGGTGCAGCGCGAGCTGGTGGGACTGCTCAACGAGCACGGCCCGCTCGCCGTCGGCATGACCGGCGAGGACGCCCATCTGATGACCGCGACCAAGCACTTCGCCGACATCGACGGCGAGCGGGTGGACATCGGCCGGGTCGGCGAGATCACCGGCATCGACCCCGGTGCGGTGCACGCCCTCCTGGAGGACGGCCGGATCCCGGTGATCTCCTCGATCGCCCGCAGCAGCGACGAGGACGACCCCTCCGGTGTCTTCAACGTCAACGCCGACACCGCGGCGGCCGCGCTGGCCGCCGCCCTGGGCGCCGAGACGCTGATGGTGCTCACCGACGTCGAGGGGCTCTACGAGGACTGGCCGCAGAGCGACGAGGTGATCTCCCGCCTCACCGCCGGCGAACTGGAGAAGCTGCTGCCCGACCTGGCCAGCGGCATGGTGCCCAAGATGCGGGGCTGCCTGCACGCCGTCCGCAACGGCGTCCACACCGCCCGGGTCATCGACGGGCGGGTCCAGCACTCGATCCTGCTGGAGATCTTCACCGACGAAGGAATCGGCACGATGGTCGTGCCGGACGCGAACACGATCGAGGGGGCGACATGAGCGACGCGGCACACAGCCACGGCCCGGTGACCAACGCAGGGCTCACCGGGCGCTGGCGGGGCGCCATGATGGACAACTTCGGCATCCCCCGTGTCCCGCTGGTCCGCGGCGAGGGCGCCAAGGTGTGGGACGCCGACGGCAACGAGTACCTCGACTTCCTCGGCGGTATCGCGGTCAACTCCCTGGGCCATGCCCACCCCGCGGTGGTCCGCGCCGTCTCCGACCAGGTCGCCACGCTCGGCCATGTCTCGAACTTCTTCGTCGCCGAGCCCACCGTCGCCCTGGCCGAGCGCCTGCTCGCGCTGGCCGGCCGCCCCGGCCGGGTCTACTTCTCCAACTCCGGCGCCGAGGCCAACGAGGCCGCCTTCAAGATCGGCCGGCTGACCGGGCGCACCCACATGGTCTCCACGGCCGGCGGCTTCCACGGCCGCACCATGGGCGCCCTCGCCCTCACCGGCCAGCCCGCCAAGCAGGCCCCCTTCGCCCCGCTGCCCGGCGACGTCGACTACGTCCCGTACGGCGACGTCGAGGCCCTCCGCGCCGCCGTCACCACCGACACCGCCTTCGTCATCCTGGAGCCCGTCCAGGGCGAGAACGGCGTCGTCGTCCCGCCGCCCGGCTACCTCCAGGCCGCCCGCGAGATCACCGCCGCCACCGGCACCCTGCTGGTCCTCGACGAGATCCAGACCGGCATCGGCCGGACCGGCCACTGGCTGGAGTCCCGGGCCCAGGGCGTCGAGGCCGACGTCATCACCCTCGCCAAGGGCCTGGGCGGCGGCCTGCCGATCGGCGCCACGCTGGCCTTCGGCCCGGCCGCCGACCTGCTCACGCCCGGTTCGCACGGCTCGACGTTCAGCGGCAACCCGGTCGTCTGCGCCGGCGCCCTCGCCGTCCTGGACACCATCGAGGCGGACGGCGTCCTGGAGAACGTCAAGCGGGTCGGCGAGCGGCTGCGCAGCGGAACCGAGGCCCTGGGCCACCCCTTGGTCGGCCAGGTCCGCGGTGCGGGCCTTCTCCTGGGTATCGTCTTGACGGAGCCGCTCGCGCCGCAGGTGCAGCAGGCGGCTCAGGACGCGGGCCTGCTGGTGAACGCGGTCGCGCCGGACGTCGTCCGGCTCGCCCCGCCGCTGATCGTCTCCGACGACGAAGCGGAAGCGTTCCTCCACAAGCTCCCCGCCGTCCTGGACACGGCCCGCCAAGGGGCCGACGGGGAACGACGAGCCGGAGACTGACGACAACGATGACCGAGCCGCAGGACAACGAGGCGTACAACGGCGGTCAGGCCGTACCGCAGACCCGCACCGCCCGCCACCGCCGGATCGTGGACATCCTCAACCGGCTGCCGGTCCGCTCCCAGAGCCAGCTCGCCAAGCTGCTCGCCGACGACGGCCTGTCCGTCACCCAGGCGACGCTCTCCCGCGACCTGGACGAGCTGGGCGCGGTGAAGATCCGCAACACCGGCGGCGAGCTGATCTACGCGGTGCCCAGCGAGGGCGGCGACCGCAAGCCGCGCGCCCCGCTGGGGGAGTCCGCCAAGGAGGAGCGGATGCGCCGCCTCTCCGGGGAACTCCTCATCTCCGCCGAGGCCTCCGCCAACCTCGTGGTCCTGCGCACCCCGCCGGGCGCCGCCCAGTTCCTGGCCTCCGCCATCGACCAGGCCGAACTCCACGACATCCTCGGCACCATCGCCGGCGACGACACCCTGATGCTCATCAGCCGCGACCCGGCGGGCGGCAAGGCCCTCGCCGACCATCTGCTGCGCCTGGCGCAAAAGGCGCACTGAGGCCCTCCGCACGCGCTCCCGGGGGCCTCTCGCCGCCCCCGGAGCGCCTCGCCCCGCCCTCGGCCGGCGGTTGTGCGGAGCATCCACCCGAGCCACTCTCTCCCCGCCGAACGGCATACGGCAGGATGGCAGTTCGCGCCGGGACGTCCACGGATGTCCCGGCGCCTTCACAGCCCTAGAGACAAGCAGGTGGCATGGTGACGAGACATCACATCCGGCTCATAGCACGTCCGCTCCTTCCGGTCGCGGGAGGAGCCGGCCGGTGAACCGCGCTGTGACACTGCACGACCTGATCGTGGCCGGCGCCGCGCTGGCCGCCGGCATCATGACCGCCCTGCTGCTGCGGGTGACCCTGCGCTGGCTGGGCAGACACGCCCTCAAAACCCGGTGGAGCGGGGACGACATCCTCGTCGACGCGCTGCGTGCGGTGGTCCCCTGGGCGGCGGTCACCGGCGGTCTGGCGGCGGCGGCCGCGGCGCTCCCGCTGACGGAGGCGGTCCAACGCACCGTCAACCGGACGCTGACGGTGCTGCTCATCCTGGTCGTCACGCTCACCGCGGCCCGGGTGATCACCGGAGTGGTGCGGTCCTTCGCGCAGTCCCGGTCCGGGGTGGCCGGATCGGCCACCATCTTCGCCAACATCACCCGCATCATCGTGCTGGCCATGGGCTTCCTGGTGGTCCTTCAGACCCTGGGCATCTCCATCGCCCCGCTTCTCACCGCCCTGGGCGTGGGCGGCCTCGCCGTCGCCCTGGCCCTCCAGGACACCCTGGCCAACCTCTTCGCCGGTGTGCACATCCTCGCCTCGAAGACCGTGCAGCCCGGTGACTACATCCGGCTCAGCAGCGGCGAGGAGGGCTATGTCGTCGACGTCAACTGGCGCAACACCGTGGTGCGTCAGCTCTCCAACAACCTGGTGATCATCTCCAACGCCCAGCTGGCCGGCACCAACATGACCAACTTCACCCGCCCGGAACAGAAGTTGACGATCCTGGTGCAGGTGGGCGTCGCCTACGACAGCGACCTCGACCATGTCGAGCGGGTCACCACCGAGGTCATCGACAGCGTGATGAAGGACGTCAACGGCGGCGACCCCGACCACGAAGCCGCCGTCCGCTTCCACACCTTCGGCGACTCCCGGATCGGCTTCACGGTCATCCTGGGCGTCGGAGAGTTCAGCGACCAGTACCGGATCAAGCACGAGTTCATCAAGCGCCTCCACCAGCGCTACCGGGACGAGGGCATCCGCATCCCCTCCCCGGCCCGCACCGTCGCCCTCCAGAGGCCGGAGGACATCGTGATCCCGCACCAGCGCGACCTCTCCGACCAGCGCGACCCCGCCGAGCGGCGCGATCTCTCGGACCGACGCGACCTGTCGGGCCCCGTGCCGCCGGTGCCGTAACGACGCGCCGGGCCCGTCCGCCCCGCGCGGGCCTTCCCGCCGGGGCGGCACGGTGTCGAGCGCGCGGCGGACGTCGCCGCCTGCCGCGGTTCCCCTGCGCCGGCGGTGCGCGAGCTCCCGGCCGGCCGCGGGCCTACGCCGTCCGAGTGAGCCGCGGCCCCGCGGAGCCCGGGCGGCCATGCCCTGAAAAAGATCAAGGGCCTTGTCCCCGCCGAAGCGGGGACAAGGCCCTGACCTGGGCTTCTCAGCCCTTTTCTGCACCGTCGGGACGACAGGATTTGAACCTGCGACCCCTTGACCCCCAGTCAAGTGCGCTACCAAGCTGCGCCACGTCCCGGTGCTCGTGCCGGCCGGAGAACTCCCGGCCGGGGCGTGCAGAAGAAAAATACCCTGTCCGGGGCCATGAATCCAAAGCGGGTGCTCGCAGGCGCCGTCCCGGGCCCCCGGCGGGGGCCCGGGAGTCGTGGTTCGATGAGGTTATGGATGAAATGTCCGCCAAGAGCCCGCTCCGGGTGCGCCGGGTCTACGAGGCGCCGGAGCCGGCGGACGGGGCGCGGGTCCTGGTCGACCGGCTGTGGCCGCGCGGGCTGTCCAAGGCGGACGCGCAGCTCACCGAGTGGTGCAAGGACGTGGCGCCGTCGTCGGAGCTGCGGCGCTGGTTCCACCACGAGGGGCCGAAGTTCACGGAGTTCGCCGAGCGGTATCGCGAGGAGCTGGCGCGCGAGGCGGTCCGGCCGGCACTGGAGGGGCTGCGGGAGCGGGCCGCGCAGGGGCCGCTGACGCTGCTGACGGCCACGAAGGACGTGTCGGTGAGCCATGTGAACGTCCTGGCAGAGGTGCTCCGGGAGGGGTGACGGGGCCCGCGCCACGCCGGTGACACGCCGCTGACCTGCATATTCGTCGACGCGTTGACGAAACATACGGTGGAGTGCATACTTATACCCATCAGCGTATGCACCGTAAGGAGAAACCCGTGACCGAGCGCGTCGTACTCGCCTACTCGGGCGGCCTGGACACCTCCGTCTGTATCGGCTGGATCGCCGAGGAGACGGGCGCCGAGGTCATCGCCGTTGCCGTGGACGTCGGCCAGGGCGGCGAGGACCTGGACGTCATCCGCAAGCGTGCGCTCGACTGCGGTGCGGTCGAGGCCGAGGTCGCGGACGCCAAGGACGAGTTCGCCGACGAGTACTGCCTCCCGGCGATCAAGGCCAATGCCCTGTACATGGACCGCTACCCGCTGGTCTCGGCGCTCTCCCGGCCGACCATCGTCAAGCACCTGGTCGCCGCGGCGAAGAAGCACGGCGCCACCACCGTCGCCCACGGCTGCACCGGCAAGGGCAACGACCAGGTCCGCTTCGAGGCCGGCATCTCCTCCCTCGCCCCCGACCTGAAGTGCATCGCCCCGGTCCGCGACTACGCGATGACCCGGGACAAGGCGATCGCGTTCTGCGAGGAGAAGAACCTCCCGATCGCGACCACCAAGAAGTCGCCGTACTCCATCGACCAGAACGTCTTCGGGCGGGCCGTGGAGACCGGCTTCCTGGAGGACATCTGGAACGCGCCGATCGAGGACGTGTACGAGTACACCGAGAACCCGGCCGTCCCGCGGGAGGCCGACGAGGTCGTCATCACCTTCAAGGAAGGCGTCCCGGTCGCCCTCGACGGCAAGCCCGTCACCGTCCTGCAGGCCATCCAGCAGCTCAACGAGCGGGCCGGCGGCCAGGGCATCGGCCGGATCGACATGGTCGAGGACCGGCTGGTCGGCATCAAGTCCCGTGAGGTCTACGAGGCGCCCGGCGCGATCGCGCTGATCACCGCGCACCAGGAGCTGGAGAACGTCACCGTCGAGCGCGAACTGGCCCGCTACAAGCGGCAGGTCGAGCAGCGCTGGGGCGAGCTGGTCTACGACGGCCTGTGGTTCTCGCCGCTCAAGCGCGCCCTGGAAGGCTTCATCAACGAGGCCAACCAGCAGGTCAGCGGCGACATCCGGATGACCTTGCACGGCGGCCGCGCGGTGGTCACCGGCCGGAAGTCCGACCAGTCGCTCTACGACTTCAACCTCGCGACGTACGACACCGGCGACACCTTCGACCAGTCGCTCTCGAAGGGCTTCATCGAACTCTTCGGGATGTCGAGCAAGATCGCCGCCAAGCGCGACCTGGCCTGAGCCGACTCGTTACCCACGTACACGGCCGCCTCCCCGCCCCCGCTGTGGGGTGGGGACACCTCCTGGTCCTCGCGACCTCGGGGAAGGCGGCAGAGGGACCCGGGGGCCGTCCCCGGGTGCCCGTCGCAGCAGCCTTGAGGAGCAGCAGTGAGCAGCAACAGCGGTGACGTCCGGCTCTGGGGCGGCCGTTTCGCCGATGGTCCGGCCGAGGCGCTGGCCCAACTGTCGGCGTCCGTCCACTTCGACTGGCGGCTGGCCCCGTACGACATCGCCGGCTCCCGTGCGCACGCCCGGGTGCTCCACGCGGCGGGGCTGCTCACCGAGGACGAGCTCACCCGCATGCTCGCCGGGCTCGACCAGCTCGCCGCGGACGTCGCCGACGGCTCGTTCACCGGCACCATCGCCGACGAGGACGTGCACACCGCCCTGGAGCGCGGGCTGCTGGAGCGGCTCGGCCCCGACCTCGGCGGCAAGCTGCGGGCCGGCCGGTCGCGCAACGACCAGGTCGCCACGCTCTTCCGGATGTACCTGCGCGACCACGCCCGGATCATCGGCGGGCTGATCGCCGACCTCCAGGAGGCGCTGGTCTCGCTCGCCGAGACCCACCCGGACGTCGCCATGCCGGGCCGCACCCACCTCCAGCACGCACAGCCGGTGCTCTTCGCCCACCATGTGCTGGCGCATGTGCAGTCGCTGTCCCGGGACGCGGAGCGGCTGCGGCAGTGGGACGACCGCACCGCCGTCTCCCCGTACGGCTCGGGCGCGCTCGCCGGCTCCTCGCTCGGCCTCGACCCGGAGGCGGTCGCCGCCGACCTCGGTTTCGAGCACGGCTCGTCCGGCAACTCCATCGACGGCACGGCCTCGCGTGACTTCGTCGCGGAGTTCGCCTTCATCACGGCGATGATCGGCGTCAACCTCTCCCGGATCGCCGAGGAGGTCATCCTCTGGAACACGAAGGAGTTCTCCTTCGTCACGCTCCACGACGCCTTCTCCACCGGCTCGTCGATCATGCCGCAGAAGAAGAACCCGGACATCGCGGAGCTGGCGCGGGGCAAGTCGGGCCGCCTCATCGGCAACCTGACCGGTCTGCTGGCGACGCTCAAGGCGCTGCCGCTGGCCTACAACCGCGACCTCCAGGAGGACAAGGAGCCGGTCTTCGACTCCTGTGACCAACTGGAGGTGCTGCTCCCGGCGTTCACCGGCATGATGGCCACGCTGACCGTCAACCGTGAGCGGATGGAGGAGCTGGCCCCGGCCGGGTTCTCGCTGGCCACCGACATCGCGGAGTGGCTGGTCAAGCAGGGCGTGCCGTTCCGGGTGGCGCACGAGGTCGCGGGCGAGTGCGTCAAGGAGTGCGAGGCGCACGGCATCGAGCTGGACCAGCTCACCGACGAGCAGTTCGCCAAGATCTCCCCGCATCTGACCCCCGAGGTCCGCGGCGTCCTCAACGTCCCCGGCGCGCTCGCCTCGCGCAGCGGCCGCGGCGGCACCGCCCCCTCCGCGGTGGCCGTCCAGCTCGCAGAGGTGCGGGCGGACCTGGTCGGGCAGCAGGAGTGGGCGACGGCCAAGAAGACCACCGAGCTGACCTGAGCCAAGACACGGCCCCCGGCCGACGACCGCATCCGCACGGCTGATGCGGTCGTCGGCCGGGGGCCGGTTGCTGCCTGCGGGCCGGGCTTTCGGCGCGTCCGCGCTCCGGAAGGCCGGTGCAGGCAGGGGGCCGGCCGATGGACCCGAGTCCTTCTCCCGGCCGCCGGCCGCGGCCGTTATCCGTGGTGCGGTCCGGTGGTGCCGGCGCGGGAATCGGTGCCGGCGCGGGAAACGGCGGCGGCCGGCGGGCCGGCCGAGGCCGTGGTGATGGCTTCGTCCAGGACGTCGCGGGAGCGGATCAGGTTGGTGATCATCCGGTCGATGCGGTCCCGTTCCGCGGTGAGTTCGGTGACCAGCCGTGGGGTGGCGGACTCGGACGGGCCGCCGTCGGCATCCCTCATGCAGGGGAGCAGCTGTGCGATCTTCTTGCTGTTCAGTCCTGCGGCGTAGAGCGCCTGGATGCGGACGACCCGGTCGACCGCCCACTCGCCGTAGTGCCGTTGACCACCCGGGGTGCGCTCGGCGCTCAGCAGTCCCTGCGCCTCGTAATAGCGCAGGGAACGCTCGCTCACCCCACTGCGCCGGGCCAGTTCACCGATCCGCATGTCCCGCCCCCGTGTGCCGTCACCGGACTTGAACCTGACACTGATGTCAACTTCTACCGTACCGGCATGACGCACACCCCGGCGATGTCCCGCCTCTTCGAACCCGCCCGCCTCGGCACGCTGCGCCTGCCCAACCGGCTGGTCATGGCACCGTTGACCCGCAATCGCGCGGGCGCCGACGGTGTCCCGCAGCCCCTCATGGCCACGTACTACGCGCAGCGCGCCTCCGCGGGACTGATCATCGCGGAGGCTGCCACGCCGAATGCCGTGGGGCAGACCTACCCCCACATCCCCGCGATCCACCACGAGCGGCACATCGCCGGTTGGCGGCACGTCACCGAAGCGGTGCGGGCCGCGGGCGGCCGGATGTTCCTGCAACTGCAGCACGGCGGCCGGGTCGGACATCCCGACAACAGCGGCCTGATGCCCGTCGCGCCCTCGCCGGTCCCGCTCCCGGAGACGATCCACACCCCCCACGGGCGCCAGGATGCCGTCGTGCCGCGGGAGATGACCCACGACGACATCCGGTCCACCGTCGCCGACTTTGCCGCCGCCGCCCGCAACGCCCTCGAGGCCGGCTTCGCCGGAGTGGAGGTGCATGCCGCGAACGGCCATCTCCTGCACCAGTTCATGTCGCAGGGCACCAACCGCCGCACCGACGGCTACGGCGGCTCGGTCGCCGGCCGCATCAGGTTCGCCGTCGAGGTGACCCGGGCCGTCGCCGAAGCCATCGGCCCCGACCGGGTGGGCCTGCGCATCTCCCCGGGAAACACCGTCAACGGCATCGTCGAGGGCGACACCGGCGACCTCTACCCGGCTCTCGTCGAGGCCGTGGCGGACACCGGTCTCGCCTACCTGCACCTCGTGTCCGCCGACCCGGACCAGCCCCTCTTCCACGACCTCCGCACGTCCTGGCCGGGCACGCTGATCGCCAACCCGGCGCTGGGCCGGGGAGCACCACTGCCCGCCGACGGCGGCATGCGGGCGGGCGAGCGGCTGCTGACCGCGGGAGCCGACCTGATCGCCCTGGGCCGCGCGTTCCTCGCCAACCCCGACCTGGTCGAACGGCTGCGCATCGGCGCACCGCTCAACCCGGTGCGCGACGCGCACATGATGTACGTCGGCGGAGAGACCGGGTACACCGATTATCCCGTGCTGGCCGGGGTCCGGCACCGGGCCGGGACACCCGGCGCAGGGCCCGCACCCGCATCCGGCGCGCGGTGACCCTGCTCGCGGAGCAGCCCGCCCGCCGCCCCGACCGGCCTGGTCGCACGTGTGCGTGACGGTGGCCCGCCCCCGGGAAAGACCGGGGGCGGGCCACCGTCGTGGGGGCGGGGGCCGAAGTTGTGAGACATTGATGTCTCATTCGGGTATTGTATGTCTCATGGCCGTGGACCGTGAACGGGTACTCAAGGAAGCCGCCGCGTTGCTCACGCGCCGGGCATCGACGCCGCTGGACGAGATCGCCCGCGCCGCCGGCATCAGCCGCGCGACCCTGCACCGGCACTTCGCCGGACGGGACGCCCTGATCCGGGCGCTGGAGGAGCACGGCATCGCGCAGTTCGTCCAGGCGATGGACGCGGCGCGGCTGGAGGAGGGGGACGCCGCCGGGGCGCTGCGCCGGCTGGTCGCCGAGGCCGAGCCGGTCGCTGCCGTGCTCGCCTTCCTCTTCACCGAGAACCAGCTCTTCGAGGACGGCGAGATCAACGCCGGCTGGGCGGAGCTGGACGCCCGGATCGCCGCCCTGTTCCGCCGCGGCCAGGAAGAGGGCGACTTCCGGATCGACCTGAGCGCCGCCTGGCTCACCGAAGCCTTCTACGGCCTGATCGGCGCGGGCGCCTACGCCGTCCATGAAGGACGGGTCGCCCGCAACGACCTCACCCACTCGATTGCCGAGCTGCTGCTCGGCGGCATCCGACGGAGCATGGAGAAATGACCGAGACCATAGCGTCAGAACCGGCCGGTTCGGCTCATGTGGACGACCAGCCCCGGCCGGGCCGCTGGCTCGCGCTGGCCGTCCTCGTCCTCGCCGTCCTGCTGGTCGGCGTCGACGCCACGGTCCTCGGCCTCGCCACCCCGTTCCTCAGCGAGGACCTCCGGCCGTCCGGCACGCAGCTGCTGTGGATCGGTGACATCTACTCCTTCGTCATCGCCGGTCTGCTGGTCTCCATGGGCAGCCTCGGCGACCGCATCGGCCGCAAGAAGCTGCTGCTGATCGGCTCCGTCGGCTTCGGCGCGATGTCGGTGCTCGCCGCGTACGCCACCACCCCGGAGATGATGATCGCCGCCCGGGCGCTGCAGGGCGTGGCCGGCGCCACGCTGATGCCGGCCACCCTGGCGCTGATCCGCAACCTCTTCCACGACCCCAGGGAACGCAGTCTGGCCATCGGCATCTGGGGCGCGATGGCCTCGGCCGGCATGGCCGTCGGGCCGGTCCTCGGCGGGTTCCTGCTCGGGCACTTCTGGTGGGGCTCGGTCTTCCTGATCAACCTGCCGGTGATGGCGCTGCTGGTGGCCGTCGGCGCCCGGGTCATCCCGGAGTCCCGCAATCCGGATCCCGGCCCCTGGGACATCCCCAGCGTGCTGCTGGCCCTGGTGGGCATCGTCGCCGTCGTCTACGCCATCAAGGAAGCGGCGGTGGAGGGCTACCGCTGGGACATCGCGCTGGCGGCCGTCATCGGGGTGCTCGCGCTGTTCGTGTTCGTCCGCCGGCAGCTCACCCTCGCCTCGCCGCTGTTGAACATGAAGCTCTTTCAGCACCGAGGATTCTCCGGGGCGGTGCTCGCCGATCTGCTGACCATCCTCGGGCTGTCCGGCCTGGTCTTCTTCCTCTCCCAGTTCCTCCAGATGGTGCAGCTGCGCTCGCCGCTGAACGCCGGGCTCACCGAACTCCCGGCCGCGATCGGCGCGGTGGCCGCCGGTCTGGCCGCCGGCTGGGTCGCCCGGCGGCTGTCCGTACGGATCGTGGTGGCCGGCGGCCTCGCCGTGGTCGGGCTCTCCCTCGTCGGCTGCACCACGCTGCACGGCGACACCGGGACCGCCGCGCTGTGCGTCATCCTGTTCGTGGTCGGCGTCGGCGCCGGCTTCTCCTTCACCGTCACCGCCGATGTGATCCTCTCCAGCGTCCCCAAGGAGGAGGCGGGCGCCGCCTCCGCGGTCTCCGAGACGGCCTACGAACTCGGCGCCGCCCTCGGCATCGCCCTGCTGGGCTCCATCGTCACCAGCATCTACCGGGGCTTCAGCACCCCGCTCGGCGTCCCCGGACCGGCCGCCGACGCCGCCCGCGAATCGCTCGGCGGCGCCTTCGAGGCGGCCCGCCACCTCCCCGCCGACCAGGCCGCGGCGCTGGTGAAGGCCGCGCAGGACTCCTTCGTCGCCGGGGTGGACGTCGCGGCCGGGGTGGGCGCGGCGGTCCTGCTGGCCGCCGCGGTGGCCGCCTGGTTCCTGCTGCGGGGCCAGGAGCTGGCGAACAGCCCGGCCCCGTCCGCCCCGGCGCTCGCCACGGCCGTCCGGGAGCCGGGCCGCGGCTCCGGCTCCGCGTCCGGCGGCAAGGCGCAGCGCCCGTGACGCCGTAGGCCCTGCGGCCGCTCCGCCGGACGGCGGGCACTCACCGCGCCCCAGGGCGTGTCTGGTGGATCACGGCGCCCCGTACCCGCCATGATCCACGGGACACGCCCTGGGGGCGACTGTCCCTCGCCCGTTCACGCCCGGTACGTGCGCTGGTGACCGGCCGTCCCGTGCGGCCCGTTTGACTCTCCCGTCGTCCCCCTACGGACGGCCACAGGAGAGTGACGCAGTGCGCGACATCGGACGACGCTCCTTCTTCACCGCCGCGGGGGCCCTCGCCACCGCGAGCGCCATCGGCAGCAACGCCTACGCCACCGGCCACGCCCGCGACGCGGCCACCGCCGACGAATACGTCGACGTCCAGCTCCTCAACATCACCGATCTGCACGGCTATCTGCAGGGTGCCCCGGGCGCCAACTCCGTCATCACCGGCGCCGGCGGAAAGAAGTACACCGTGGGCGGCGTCGCCTACATGGCCGCCCACCTGGAGCGGCTGAGAGACGGCCGCAGCAACTCGCTCTTCTTCGCCCCCGGCGACCTCTTCTCCGGCTGGGAGTTCGACGCCTCCTCCTTCGCCGACGAGCCCACCGTCGAGGCGCTCAACGCCATGGGGCTGGACTTCGCCTCGGCCGGCAACCACGAGTTCGACAAGTCGGCGACCTTCCTGACCTCGCACATGGGCGACGGCGACGCCTACCCGGTCGTCGGCCGGGACGACGACTTCAAGGACTCCACGGGGCGCCGCTTCGAGGGCGCGAAGTTCCCCTACTACAGCGCCAACATGGTCTGGAACGCGACCGGCGAGACCGTACTGGCGCCGTACAACATCGAGTACGTGGACGCCGGCCGCGGCCGCCGGCTGGCGATCGGCTTCATCCACCTGACCGCGATCGGCACCGAGTCCTTCCCCGGCTCCTACCAGCCGGGGCTGCGCACCCTGGACGAGCTGGAGACCGCCAACCGCTGCGCCGCCGAGCTCAAGTCGCGCGGCGTCCACGCGATCGTGCTCAGCATGCACGACGGCGCGGTGGCCGGCAGCGACTTCAACAGCGGCAAGAACCCCTCGGGCCCCGCCTACGAACTGGCGCTGCGGGCCTCGCCCGACATCGACGCCATCGTCACCGGCCACTGGCACTGCGCCTTCACCATGATGCTGCCCGACCCCAACGGCGACCCCCGCCCCTTCGTCGAGGCGGGCTGCTACGGCCAGCTCATCAACGAGATCAACCTGCGCCTCGACCCGGACACCGGAGCGGTGATCCGTGAGCTGACCACCTCCACCAACCACCCCAACACCCGCGATGTGACGCCGGACAAGGAGCTGCGCGAGATCGCCGGCTACTGGGCCGACTACGCCTCCCGGCGCGCCCGCAGCAAGATCGGCACCCAGACGGCCTCCTTCACCCGGCGGCGCAACGCGCTGGGGGAGAGCACCATGGGCAACCTCGTCGCCGACTGGGCCCTGTGGGCGGGCCGGCAGCCGCACGGTCCGATGGACGACCCCGCCGACCACCCCAACACCCCCGCGGACCTCGCCGTGATCGCGGTCGCGCCGCGCGTCGGCCAGGCCGTGATCGCCGGCGACCTGATCCGCAACCAGGAGACGGACGGCACCGTCACCTTCGCGCAGGCCTGGAACTCCGTGGGCTTCGGCGACCCGATCCTGACCGTCACCGTCACCGGCCGGCAGATCCATGACGCCCTGGAGGAACAGTGGGCGCCGATTTCCGGCGGCGGCCTCGGCTTCTCCCCGCTGGCCGTCTCCGGCAACGTCCGCTACACCTTCGACGCCGCGGGGCCGGTCGGCCGGCGGATCGACCCGGCCGAGGTCTTCATCGACGGCCGCGCGCTCAGCCTCACCCGCAGCTACCGCCTCGCCGCCCCCTCGTACACCCTCATCAACCAGGACGGCTTCAGCGCCTTCACCGGCTTCACCGCCCCCGTCCGGCACACCCGCGACTTCGAGAGCTTCATCGCCTACGTCCGCACCAAGAAGCAGCTGAAGCCCGCCCCGTTGGACCGGGTGCGGGTCAAGAACACGGGCGTGCCCGGCGCCCGCACCGGGACCGTCACCCAGCGCCAGCAACTCCTGCGGGCCGGGACCGGCCTGGTGCCGCGGCCCGAGGTGGCGCTGCGTACGGCGCTGACCGGCGGCGCCGAGGGCCAGCGCGCGCCCGGCGGCTTCCGGGTGCCCTGCTGACCGGACGCGGAAGCCCGGCACACGGCACGGGCCCCGTCCGGAAAGCGGACGGGGCCCGTGGTGCAGGGAGCCGGGGTGCGGTCAGGCGGCCCTGGCCTTGGTGGCGTAGATGTCGACGTACTCCTGGCCGGACAGCTCCATGACGTCGCTCATCACCTCGTCGGTGACGGCGCGCAGCACATAGCGGTCGCGGTCCATGCCGTCGTAACGGGAGAAGTCCAGCGGCTCACCGAAGCGCACCGTCACCGGCGCGATGTGCGGGCGGCCCTTGCCGCCGGGCTGCACCTTGTCGGTGCCGATCATCGCGAACGGGACGACGGGGGCGCCGGTCATCAGGGTGAGCCGGGCGATGCCCGTACGGCCGCGGTAGAGCCGGCCGTCGGGGGAGCGGGTGCCCTCGGGGTAGATGCCGAAGACGCTGCCCTCCTCCAGCACCCGGCGGCCGGTCATCAGCGCCGCGACCCCGCCGTGCCCGCCGTCCCGGTCCACCGGGATCATGCCGGCGCTGGTGAAGAACCAGGCCATCAGCCGGCCCTTGACGCCCTTGCCGGTGACGTACTCGTCCTTGCCGATGAAGTACACCGGGCGCTTGACCACCAGGCTCAGGAACAGCGAGTCGATGAAGGTGACGTGATTGCCGGCCAGGATCACCGGTCCGGTCGCCGGAATGCGCTCCATGCCCTCGACCTTCGGGCGGTACAGGACACGCATGACGAATCCGAGAATCGCCTTCAGCACAATGCGGGACAACGGGCCCTCCGGGTCGCGACTGGTCAATGTCAAGCGGGCGCAGAACTCTGCAGCCCAGGACAATACTCGCGGGTCACTCCCGCTCGCACGTCGGGTTCACGAGGTCGATACGCACAGTTGACCCACGGTTGACGTGTGTTACCACCATGTTCCCCCCTATGTTGGCGGGCGTCTCCCCGGCATGACCCGTCCGTGCTTACGATCGGCCCGGTTCCGTGGGCCGGTGTGCAACACGCCTCACCGCACGCCGGAAAACACCCGGAAGCACCTGGAACACACCGAAACACCTCGGACAAGGAGCGTGGGCATGCACAAGTGGCAGCAGCCGGGACGACGGACGGTGCTGGGGGCCGCGGCTCTCGGCGCGGGAGCGGCGGTGTTCGGCGGAGCGGGCCAGGCGAGCGCCCGCACGCGGGACGGCGTGCCCCGGGAACTGCCGGTCCCGCTGATCGTCGGCCACCGCGGCGCCAGCGGCTACCGCCCCGAGCACACCTTCGGCTCCTACCAACTCGCCCTCGACATGGGCGCGGACGTCATCGAACAGGACCTCGTCCCCACCAAGGACGGGCACCTGGTCTGCCGTCACGAGAACGACATCACCGCCACCACCGATGTCTCCGCGCACCCCGAGTTCGCGGACCGCAAGACCACCAAGACCGTCGACGGGACCAAGCTGACCGGCTGGTTCACCGAGGACTTCACGCTCGCGGAGCTCAAGACGCTGCGCGCCAAGGAGCGCATACCGGGCACCCGTCAGCACAACACCCTCTACGACGGGGTGTGGGACGTGCCGACGTTCGAGGAGGTCCTGCAGTGGGCCGAGCGCGAGGGCCGCAAGCGGGGCCGTCCCGTCTGGCTGCACATCGAGACCAAGCACCCCTCCTACTTCCGGGGGCTCGGCCTCGGCCTGGAGGAGCGGCTGGCGAAGGCCCTGCGGGCGCACGGCCGGCACCGGAAGCACTCCCCGAACTTCCTGCAGTCCTTCGAACCCAGCAGCATCCAGCGCCTGGACAAGCTCGTCGACTGCCCCAAGGTCGTCCTGCTGGGCACGCTCAAGGACCGCCCCTGGGACTTCACGGCGTCCGGCGACCCGCGCACCGTCGCCGACCTGGTCAAGCCCGAGGGCCTGAAGTGGCTCGCCGGCTTCGCCCAGGGCATCGGCCCGGACCTGACCGTGATCATCCCGCGGGACGCCGACGGCAAGCTCGGCGAGCCCAGCGCCGTGGTCAAGGACGCCCACGCCGCCGGACTGGTGCTGCACCCCTACACGGTCCGCAACGAGAACACCTTCCTGCCGACCGACTTCCGGCGCGGCAGCGACCCGAACGCCTACGGCGACTCCCTCCGCTTCTTCAAGGCGCTCCTGGGCACCGGCATCGACGGCCTGTTCTCCGACAACCCCGACACCGCGCTGCTGGCGGCCGCGGAGTTCCGCAAGCACTGACCGGTCGCGTCCGGCCCGGCGCCGGCTCCCCGCATACTCATCTGAGTTGGGAATGTCACAGGAGAGCCCGGCGCCGGTCCGTTCCGCCCACCGCGTTCGCCCGCGCAGAATGCTCGCGGCGGAGATTGCCGCTGCCACATACCGGGGAACCCGGAAGAAGCAGTGTCAGCCACGCCATGACGGCGACGGGTACCCCACGGCGCCGTCCGTCAGGGCACATCGTTCCGGGCGCACCCCTCTCACCCTCGGCGCCCGGACCAGCGAACCGAATAGGGGAGGCATACGCGCATGGGCACGAGCGTGACCATCTCTGCGGCGACCGACCAGGACGCCGAGCAGATCCTCAAACTCCAGTTCCTCTGCTACCAGCAGGAAGCCGCGCTGTACGACGACTACGGCATCGAGCCGCTGACCCAGACGCTGGAGGCGCTGCGCGCCGAACTGGGCGAGGGCTGCGTCGTGGTGGCCAGGCTCGGTGCGGAGGTGGTCGGGTCCGTGCGCGGCACGGTCGACGAGGACGGCACCGCGCGGATAGCCAAGCTCATCGTGCACCCGCGGATGCAGCGGCACGGCCTGGGCGGACGGCTGCTCGACGCGGTCGAGGAGCGGCTGGCGGCCGAGCGGTCGGCGACCTGCTTCCGCCTGTTCACCGGCCACCGCAGCGAGGGCAATCTGCGGCTGTACCGCAGCCGCGGCTATGTGCCCGTGGGCACCGAGCAGCGCACGCCCCGGCTCAGCGTGGTGACGCTGGAGAAGGAGCTTCCCGTGGAGGCCGGCGCGGTGGCGGCACCGGCGGCGCCGAGCCAGGGGGAGTTCGCCGCCCAGGCGTGAGGCCGTCGGGACGTGGAGCCGCCCGGGTGTGAGGCCACCAGGGCGTGAAAAAGGGGAGGGCGGGCCGTGCGTCCGCCCTCCCCTTCCGCTTCCGCTCAGGCGGCGGGCCGCTCCGTACGCGCCCGGCGCAGCCACATCAGCCCGGTGACGGGCAGGATGACCGGGATGAAGAGGTAGCCCATGCCGTAGTCGGACCAGACCGTCGCGTCGGGGAAAGCGGACCGGTCGAGCAGCGTCCAGGTGCCGATGCCGAGCACCCCGAGCAGCTCCAGCGCGCAGCAGGCGAGCGCGGCCCGGCGGGCGCCCTCGCCGCCGCGCACCAGCGAGAAGGTGATGAACCCGTAGACGACCGCGGAGACGGCCGAGAGGGCGTAGGCCAGCGGGGCCCGGTCGAACTGGGCGAGGAGCTGGTAGAGGGAGCGGGACGCGGCCGCGACGGTGAAGATGCCGTAGAGCGTGACCAGCAGGCGGCCGGGGCCGGTGCCCAGGGAACGCTTCGCCGGTGCGGTGGCCGCGTCGCCGTCCTCCGCCGTGGTCGCCGTGGTCTCAGGCACTGCCGCCTCCCCAGATGTCGAACAGCCGCACTTCCAGCACGGCCAGCACCACGGCGCCCGCCGCGACGGTGGCCGATCCCCAGCGGGTGCGCTCCGAGAGCGACATGAACCCGGTCGCCGGGACACAGGCCGCCGCCCCGAGCAGGTACGCGACGAAGAGCGCGGTGCCCTTGTCCGGCGACTCTCCGCGCGACAACTGCACGACGGCGACGACCAGTTGGACGAGGCCGAGGACCGACACCAGCGCCATGCCGATGAAGTGCCAGTCCTTGGTGGGCTGGTCGCGGAAGGCGGCGAAGCCGCACCACGCGGCCAGCGCGAGAGCGGTCACCGCGACCGCGATCGTCAGCGCGTCGATCACCGGGACCTCCGGGCCGCACGGCTGCGCACGAGGGGGTTGTGGGGCATGGGGCGATGCTAATCGGCCCCGGGCGGGCGGCCGCCGTCGGCCCCACCGTGACCCGTACGCTCGTGCAGTATGAAGATCACCGCTGAGGCGCTCCTGTTCGACAACGACGGCACCCTGATCTCCTCCCTGGAGTCCGTCCGGCGCTGCTGGACCCGGTGGGCGACGGAGTACGGCATCACCGAGCAGGAATTCGCCCGGATCCCCCTGCACGGCCGTCCGGCGGCGGAGATCGTCGCCGATCTGCTGCCCGCCGACCGGGTGCCCGGGGCGGTGGCCCGGATCGAGCAGCTGGAGGTCGAGGACACCGCCGGGGGAGTCGCGGCGCTGCCCGGCACCCTCGCCCTGCTGGAGAGCCTGCCCGCCGAGCGGTGGGCCGTGGTGACCTCCGCCACCCGGCGGCTGGCCGAGGCCCGGCTCGACGAGGCCGGGATCCGCACCAAGACCCTGGTAGCCGCCGACGACATCAGCCGGGGCAAGCCCGACCCGGAGCCGTTCCTGCTCGCCGCCGAGCGGCTCGGGGCGGACCCGGCCCGCTGTGTGGTCTTCGAGGACGCGCCGGCCGGACTGGCGGCGGGCCGCGCGGCCGGGATGGTGACCGTGGCGTTGACCACAACCCACCGGGCGGACGAGCTGTCGGCGGACATCGTCGTCGCCACCCTCGCGGACGTGTCGGCCCAGGCCACGGACGGATCGGTGGAGATCACCCTCGCGCCGTGAGGTGCTGTCCACGGGTCGGTCAGGCCTGTCCGCCATCCGGACTGGCTTGATCGGCCCGCACTGCTGTCTGGTTTACTTGCCGCCATGACCGCGACGAGCAACCGCACCCCTGCGACCGAGGCGTACCTGACGCCCGGTGCTCGTTGCATGTGTCGAATGTGTGACCGCTGAGGGCCCCCGCCTGAGCCTCGCGCCCCGAAGCGAGACCCTGCCATGTGCCGTACGTCAATCTCCCGACGCCCACGGCCGCCCCGCGTCACCGGAACCCGGAGCCGGGCCCCGCGCCCGCCGCCGCTCCCCGTTCCCCTCTGCCGCACTCGCAAGAATGCCCCGTGCCCGGCGGGCGAGCCGCCGAGCACTCGACAGTGACGGAATTCCCTAGTGATCACCACAACGGGCCTGACCAAGGTCTACCGTTCAGGAGACCGCGAAGTCACCGCCCTGGACGGCGTCGATCTGCACGTCCGCGAGGGCGAGGTGTACGGCGTCATCGGCCAGAGCGGTGCCGGCAAATCCACCCTCATCCGCTGCCTCAACCTCCTGGAGCGCCCCACCTCCGGCACGGTCACCGTCGCCGGCCAGGAGCTGACGTCCCTCGCCGGGCGCGGCAAGCGCGCCAGCGCCCCGCTGCGCGCCGCCCGCAGCCACATCGGCATGGTCTTCCAGCACTTCAACCTGCTGTCCTCGCGCACCGTCCAGGACAATGTGGAACTGCCGCTGGAGATCCTCAAGGTCGACCGCCGCGAGCGCTCCCGCAAGGCGCTGGAGCTGCTGGACCTGGTCGGCCTCGCCGACAAGGCCAAGGCCTACCCCGCCCAGCTCTCCGGCGGGCAGAAGCAGCGCGTCGGCATCGCCCGCGCGCTGGCCGGCGACCCCAAGGTGCTGCTCTCCGACGAGGCCACCAGCGCCCTGGACCCGGAGACCACCCGCTCCATCCTCCAGCTGCTGCGCGACCTCAACCGCAAGCTGGGCCTGACCATCGTGCTCATCACGCACGAGATGGACGTGGTCAAGTCGATCTGCGACTCGGCCGCGCTGATGAAGAACGGCCGGGTCGTCGAGCAGGGCACCGTCGCCGAGCTGCTCGCCACCCCCGGCTCCGAGCTGGCCCGGGAGCTGTTCCCGGTCGGCGGCGAGCCCTCGGCCGACGACCGCACCGTCGTCGACATCACCTTCCACGGATCGGCCGCCACCCGCCCGGTGATCTCCGAGCTGTCGCGGACCTACAACGTCGACATCTCCATCCTCGGCGCCGCCATGGACACCGTCGGCGGCAAGCAGGTCGGCCGGATGCGCATCGAGCTGCCCGGCCCCTTCGAGGAGAACGTCGTGCCCATCGGCTTCCTGCGCGAGCAGGGACTGCAGGTGGACGTGGCCGATGTCGCCGGCCAAGCCGTCGACCACGCGCTGAGCTCCGTCGAGGCCGGCGCCCCGCTGGTGAAGGAAGGTGCCAAGTGACCTGGACCGAGATGCAGCCGCTGCTGTACGACAACACGCTCGACACCCTGTTCATGGTGTGGTGGTCGACGTTCTACGCGGTGCTCTTCGGCATCCCGGTCGGTGTGCTGCTGCATCTGACCCAGCGTGGCGCCGTCCTGCAGAACGTCGTGGTCAACAAGGTGCTCGGGGCGATCGCGAACATCGGGCGGTCCTTCCCGTTCCTGATCCTGATCGTGGTGCTGATCCCCTTCACCCGCCTCCTCGTCGGCGTCTCGATCGGCCCGACCGGCGCGGTGGTCCCGCTGGCCCTCGCCGCCATCCCGTTCTTCGCCCGGCTGGTGGAGGCCGCACTGCGCGAGGTCGACGGCGGCCTGGTCGAGGCGGCCCACGCCATGGGCGGCGGCACCTGGACCATCGTCTTCAAGGTCCTCCTCCCGCAGGCGCTGCCCGCGCTGATCGCGGGCGTCACCACGCTCGTCATCCAGCTGATCGGCTACTCCGCGATCGCCGGTGCGGTCGGCGGCGGCGGCCTGGGCAACCTCGCCTACACCTACGGCTATCAGCAGTACGAGACGTCGCTGATGATCGCCACCGTGGTGGAGCTGATCCTCCTGGTCTCCCTCGTCCAGCTGCTCGGCGACGTCGTCGTCCGCCGGCTCGCCGGGCGCGGGACCCGTTCCTCCTCCCTGCGGGTCGGTCTGCGCCGTGCCCGTGCCGAGGAGCCCGCGGCCGTCACCGAGGCGGCCTGACCCACCCCGGAGCCACCGCTCCACCCCGAGCCCGGACCCTTTGCCGGGCGGACACCGCACGTGAACCCCCGCGTGCGAACAAGAAAGAGGCACTCTTCGTGCGCAACACCCTCAAGATCTCCGTCGCCATAGCCGCCGCCTCCGCCGTCGCCCTCGGCGCGAGCGCCTGCAGCGCCCCCTCCGACACCACCGCCGGCGACAAGGGCGACAAGAACGCCCCGCTCGTGGTCGCCGCGAGCCCCACGCCGCACGGCACCATCCTCGACTTCGTCAAGAACAAGCTGGCGGACAAGGCGGGCCTCAAGCTCGTCGTCAAGCCGTTCAACGACTACAAGATCCCGAACAAGGTCACCGACGACGGCCAGGTCGACGCCAACTTCTTCCAGCACAAGCCGTTCCTCGACACCTTCAACAAGGAGAACGGCACGCACATCGTGCCCGTGCAGAACGTGCTCATCGAGCCGCTCGGCGTCTACTCCAAGAAGATCGACAAGCTTTCCCAGCTCAAGTCCGGCAGCACCGTCTCGGTGCCCAACGACCCCTCCAACGAGGGCCGCGCGCTCAAGCTGCTCGCCGACAACGGTGTGATCACCCTCAAGCCCGGTGTCGGCTCCGACGCCAAGCTGACCGACGTCAAGGACGACAAGGGCATCAAGATCACGGAGCTGGAGGCCGCCCAGACCGCGCCGCGCATCGACGACGTCGACGCCGCGATCATCAACGGCAACTTCGCCATCGGCGCCCACCTCAAGCCCTCCACCGACGCGCTGGCCCTGGAGAAGGCGAAGGGCAACCCCTACGCCAACTTCCTCGCCGTCAAGAAGGGCAACGAGAACGACCCGCGGGTCAAGAAGCTGGCCAAGCTCCTGAACTCCCCCGAGGTCAAGAAGTTCATCGAGGACAAGTACAAGGACGGCTCGGTCATCCCGGCCTTCGGCCCGGCAAAGAGCTGACGCCGCTTCCCGTCCTGACGTCTTTCCCCGCCGCCCGTCCCCTTCGGGGGGTGGGCGGGTGAGGACGTGCGGCCGCCCGTGCGCAGGTCACCGGAGGGTGGCCCTCCGTTCGCGCGGCCCCCGGGCCCCGGACCCGCGCCGCGCGCGGCCGGGGTCCACGCGCGTGGCACACCCGTGGGCCGATGCTGCATGCTGGTGCACTCAAGACGGTCAAGACGGCCCGTGACCTCGCGGTCTCACAGCCCGCGACGGTCCGGAACACCACAGTCAACGGCGTGGGAGCAGCGGCATGACATCGACCTTTCCGGACATCTCGATCAGCACGGACCGGTTGGTGCTGCGCCCCTTCGAGGAGGCCGACGTACCGGCCCTCACCGCGATGATGAACGACGAGCTGATCGCCGCCTGGACCGCGATACCCCAGCCGTACCCCGAGCACGCCGCCCGCGCCTGGACCGACGAGAGCGCCCCCGCCGAGCGGGCCGCCGGCCGCGGCGTCGACTTCGCGGTGACCGAGTTCCTCACCCAGCGCCTGGTCGGCGTCGTCCAACTGCGCCACACCGACTGGCGGATCCGCTCCAGCGAGCTGAGCTATGCCGTCGCCTCCTGGGCCCGCGGCGAGGGGTACGCCTGCGAGGCCTCGCTGGCCGTCGCCCACTGGCTCTTCCGTGACCAGAAGTTCGAACGCATCGAGTTGCGCACCGCCGCCGACAACACCGCCGCCCAGCAGGTCGCCCAGAAGATCGGCTGCATCAGCGAGGGCGTGCTGCGCAACGCCTTCATCGCCCGCAGCCGCACCGAGGACGGCGGCTGGGCCGACATCCGCACCGATCTCATCGTCTGGAGCCTGCTGCCCGAGGACCTCGACGGCGTCCCCGGCCGGCTGGCGGACGCCAACGGATTCTCCTACCCCGAGTGGAACTGACCCGGGCCCGCGCTCCGGTCCCTCCCTCTCGGGGTACCCTCGCCCTGCCGCGCACCTGCGCGACCCGCGCGGTCCGGCGCACCCCAGCGGCACCCCCACCGGCCTGCGGCCGCCCGCAGCCGGCCCGCCCGCCGACGCCGCGCGCGTAACCACTGCAGCCCCAGGAGACAGACGAGCATGGCCGACCGGGTCACGGTGATCGGATGGGACGGCTCCGCGCTGACCGCCGCCGCCCGCTCCGCCCTCGGCGCCGCCACCCTGGTGGCCGGCGCCGCCCACCACCTCGCCCTGCCCGAAGTCCCGCCGAACGCCGAGCGGATCCGGCTCGGCAGCGTGACCCTGGCCGCCCGCCGCATCGCCCAGCACCGCGGCACCGCCGTCGTGCTCGCCGACGGCGACCCCGGGTTCTTCGGCGTCGTACGCACCCTGCGGGCACCCGAGCACGGCCTGGAAGTCGAAGTGGTGCCCGCGGTCTCCTCCGTCGCCGCCGCCTTCGCGCGGGCCGGCATGCCCTGGGACGACGCCCAGGTCGTCGTCGCCCACAGCCGCGACCTGCGCCGCGCGGTGAACGTCTGCCGCGCCCACACCAAGGTCGCGGTCCTCACCGCGCCCGGTGCCGGACCCGCCGAACTCGCCCTGCTGCTCGGCGGCGTCCACCGCACCTTCGTGATCTGCGAGGATCTGGGCACCGATCGCGAGCGGGTGACGGTCCTCACATCGGACAAAGTGGCGGACCATGTCTGGCGTGACCCCAATGTCGTGATTGTCGTGGGCGGTTCGCCCGGCGGCGCCGCGGCCCAGGGGACCGGCTGGATCGCCGGCCGCGAGGTGGGTCATCCGACGGGCCCGCGCGGCTGGGGACTTCCGGCCGGCGCCTACGGCGGCGCCCTGGGCGAGGGGGAGTCCGTCCAGCTGCGCACCGCACAACTCGCCCGGCTCGGGCCGCAGGTGGGCGACCTGGTCTGGGACATCGGCACGGGCAGCGGAGCCGCCGCCGTGGAGGCCGCGCGCTTCGGCGCCGCCGTCATCGCGGTGGACGCCGACCCGGACGCCTGCGCACGCGCCGCCGCCCTCGCCCGCCGCCACGGCGTCCAACTCCAGGCCGTCCACGGCCGGGCGCCGCAGATCCTGGAGGACCTGCCCGAGCCCGATGTGATCCGGGTCGGCGCCGGGGGAGCGGAGGTGGTGACGGCCTGCGCGGCCCGCCGCCCCGAACGGATCGTCACCCACGCCGCCACCCGCGACGAGGCCGAGGCGCTGGGCCGGGCACTGGCCGACGGCGGCTACGACGTCGAGTGCGCGCTGCTGCAGTCCGTGGACCTGGACACCTCCGTCTGGGTCGAACGCGAACGGTCCGTGGTGTTTTTGCTCAGCGGATATCGCGTTCCTCACCCATGACCAGCACGGCAACCCGCGCGAGGTAGGCTGGCGGATCGTTGCGCCGCCGTTCCGCATTCGGCTTCGTACGCCAATATCCGGAAAATGCCGTGGTTTTGGCCGAATATGAAGCTCTGGAGAGCGGACGTGCCGCGAGGCGTGCTCGCTCGTTCTAGCTATCGGGGCGTCGGCGCGCCCCGGTCGAGCGCGTCGCACGAGCGGTTGGAAGGAGCACTACCAATGGGCGAGGGGTACGCATGACCGACACCGGCCAGGTCCCGGGCGAGGGACAGCCGGAGAACGCAGGCGGACATCCCGGGCAGCCGCAACCGGCGGCCGCTCCCTCCCCTGCCGACGCCGGACCGACGGAGCTGCCGGGCCTGGTGCCCCCTCCCGGCGCATACCCCTACGTCGACCAGGCCGACGGCGTCGCCGAGGACGACGATCTGCTGCTGATGCCGGGCGCCCAGGGTGCCTGGAGCGAGCAGCCGGCCCCCCAGCCGCTCCCGCAGCCGCAGGAGCCCCACCCGGGCCAGTACCCCCAGCAGGCCGCGCCGTTCGACGCGGCCGCCCAGGGCGCCACCGGCTTCGAGCCGATGCCCGCCCCGGCCGGTGACCACGAGAGCGGCGGCCGGGACTCCGGTTCCGTCGACCTCAGCGCCGTCCGGATCCCGCAGCCCGCCGCACCGCAGCAGCAGAGCCGCGCCGCGGCGCCCGCCACCCCCCAGCGCCGTCCGCTGCACATGGGTCCGCCCGTCCCCGACCCGACCGGCGGAGTGGTCCGTTCGCTCGCCGACCGCGGACCGGCCGACGCGCCCGCCCAGCCCACCGCGCGGCACGCCGGACCGCCCACCGGCGGACCCGAGTACTTCGACGCCCCGGCCGGGGGCCCCGAGGCCACGTCCGGCGAGCAGCCGCCCGGCGCGGCCCTGCCGTACACCGAGCAGCCCTACGGCGAGGCGCCCGCGGCCGAGCAGGCCTTCGCGGCGCCGTCGTACGGTCAGCAGCCCTACGGCGAGCAGCCCTACGGCGGGCAGTTGTCCGCCGAGCAGACCTACGGGGCCGCGGGCCAGGGCCCGTTGCCCGGCCCGCAGCTCGGCGAGATCCCGTCGCAGGTGCCGTCGTGGGAGGAGGCCACCGCCCAGGCCGCGGCCTCGGCCCCGCTTGCAGAAACGGTCGCCCCCGAGGCGCCGGCCGCCCCTGCCGCCGAGGCGGCGCCCGTCCTGCCGGAGACGGCCCAGCCCGCCGAAGCGCTGCCTGCCGAGGCGCTGCCCGTCGAGCAGCCCCAGCCCATGCCGCTGCCGCCCGAGGGCGCGGCGGAGGCCGGCGACGGCGTGGCCGGCACGGGAACCCCCGAGGCCGGGCAGGACGCGCCGGCCGGGGAAGCGGCGGCGGAACAGCCGCAGGAGATGCCCGCGGACGCCCTGACCGATGCGGCCGTGGCCGGTCAGGACGGCGCGGCCGGGGCCGTTGAGGACGCCGCGCCTGTCGAGGCTGCCGAACTCGCCGAGGCGGCCGAGGCGGAAGCAGTGGTGCCGGAGGCCCCGGTGGCGGATGCCGCCGCGCCGGAGACGCCCGCCGTGGACGACTCCGCCGTGGAGGCCCAGCAGCCCGAGGCGGTCGCCGCCGAGAGCCCGCAGCAGCCCGTGGAGCAGGGCCTGCCCACCGAAGCCGAAGCTGAAGCCGAAGCTGTGGCCGACCCGGAGGCGCAGGCGCAGCCCGCCGCCACCCCGGCCCCCGTCGCGCCCGAAGCGGTCGGCCCGGCCGAGGAGCCCGCCGCCGCCCCGCCGGCCGACGCCCCCGCCGATCCCGCCCCGGCAGCGCAGGACGAGCAGCCCGCCGACCAGGGCCAGGGCGCCGATCCGGCCCCTGCCACCGACGAGGCCCAGCCGCAGCCCGAGACCGCAGCGCCCGAGACCGCAGCGCCCGAGGCGGTAGCACCTGACTCCGCCGCTGAGGCCACCGCGCCCGACTCCGCTGCTGAGGCCGCCGCGCCCGAGGCCGTCCCCGCCGAGGCCGGTACGGACGTCCCCGCGGCCGAGCCCGCCGCCGACCCGGCGCCCGTCGCCGTCTCCCCGGGCCCCGTCGCGCCGCCCGCCGACGAGACCGGCGCGCCCGTGGACCGGACGGACACGGAGCAGGCGGACACGGATCAGACCGTCATAGAGCCGCCCGAAGCGCAGGAACCGGCCGCCGGGCAGCCGCAGTCCGATGCCCCCGCGGACGCCGCCGGGCAGCAGACCGCACAGGCGCCCGCAGCGGAGGCCGCGCCACAGGACGCGGACGCCGCCGTCGAGGAACAGCCCGCAGCGGACGGCCCCGACGCCCCCGGCCGGCCGGAAGAGCCGACGGCCGAGGCGACCGCGGACACCGTCCCCGCCGCGGAGCCGGCGACCGACGAACCCGCGGAGCCCGCCACGACCGCGGAAGCCGCGGAGCCCGCCGCCCCCGCGGAGCCCGAGACCCCCGAGGGCCCGTCCGCCGACGCCCCGCCCGTGGCCGTCCACATCCCGGCCCAGGCCTCCGGCGAGCCGTCCCCCGTGGACGGCCCGGCCCCGCGCGCCGCGGCCGCCGAGCCCTCGACGGCCGGGCCGGCGCCCGACGCCCCCGCCGACGAGGCGCCCCACCAGCAGGACGTCGCCGAACTCGTCCAGCTCGGCGACGACCAGCCGCAGCCGGCCGGCGAGCAGCCCGACGGCGGCGACCCCACCGCGTCCGACGCGGCCGAGGCGGCGTCCCCGGCCGCCGGGTACGACGACTCCGAGCGCGCCGCCGTGCACCGCGTGATGCGCGAGCGCCGCGACATCCGCAACGGCTTCCGCGGCGACCCGATCCCCAACGAGGTGCTGCTGCGCGTCCTGGAGGCGGCCCACACCGCCCCCAGCGTCGGCCACTCGCAGCCCTGGGACTTCGTGGTCATCCGCTCGGACGAGACCCGCGAGAAGATGCACCAGCTCGCCATGCGGCAGCGCGAGGCGTACGCCAAGTCGCTGCCCAAGGCGCGCGCCAAGCAGTTCCGCGAGCTGAAGATCGAGGCGATCCTCGAAACGCCGGTGAACATCGTGGTCACCGCCGACTCCACCCGTGGCGGCCGGCACACCCTCGGCCGCCACACCCAGCCGCAGATGGCCCCGTACTCCTCCGCGCTCGCCGTCGAGAACCTCTGGCTCGCCGCCCGCGCCGAGGGCCTGGGCGTCGGCTGGGTCAGCTTCTTCGACGAGCGGGAGATGGTCCGCGAACTGGACCTGCCCGAGCACCTCGAAGTCGTCGCGTACCTGTGCATCGGCTACGTCGACGAGTTCCCCGAGGAGCCCGAGCTGCTGCAGGCCGGCTGGTCCAAGCGCCGCCCGCTGTCCTGGGTCGTCCACGAGGAGACCTACGGCCGGCGTGCGCTGCCCGGCGAGAGCCCGCACGACCTGCTCCAGGAGACCCTGCAGGGCATCCGCCCGCTGGACGCCAAGGCGCTCGGCGAGGCCTGGGAGCGGCAGAAGCGGATGACCAAGCCCGCCGGGGCACTCGGCATGCTGGAGATCATCTCCGCGCAGCTGTCCGGGCTGTCCCGCAAGTGCCCGCCGCCCATCCCGGAGCCCGCCGCCGTCGCGATCTTCGCAGGCGACCACGGCGTCCACGCCCAGGGCGTGACCCCCTGGCCCCAGGAGGTCACCGGCCAGATGGTCGCCAACTTCCTGGGCGGCGGCGCGGTCTGCAACGCCTTCGCCAACCAGGTCGGCGCCGAGGTCTGCGTCGTGGACGTCGGCGTCGCGAGCGACCTGCCCGCCACCCCGGGTCTGCTGCCCCGCAAGGTCCGCGCCGGCACCGCCGACTTCACGGCCGGCCCGGCGATGACCCAGGAGGAGGTGCTCAAGGCCATCGAGGTCGGCATCGACACCGCCCGAGACCTCGTCGCGGCCGGCAACAAGGCGCTGCTCACGGGCGAGATGGGCATCGCCAACACCACCACCTCCGCCGCGCTGATCTCCGTCTACACCGGCGTCGACCCGGTCGAGGTCACCGGCCGCGGCACCGGCATCAACGACGAGACGCACGCCCGCAAGGTCGATGTCGTCCGCCGCGCCCTGGAGCTCCACCAGCCCGACCCGGCCGACCCCATCGGCGTCCTCGCCGCGGTCGGCGGCCTGGAGCACGCCGCCCTCGTCGGCCTGATCCTCGGCGGCGCCTCGCTGCGCACGCCGGTGATCCTCGACGGGGTCAGCGCCGGCGCCGCCGCCCTGGTCGCCCGCGCCATCGCCCCCGAGGCGCTGGCCGCCTGCATCGCCGGACACCGCAGCGCCGAGCCGGGCCATGTCGCGGCCCTCAACAAGCTGGGCCTGCGCCCGCTGGTCGACCTCGATCTGCGCCTCGGCGAGGGCACCGGCGCGCTGCTCGCGCTGCCCGTGGTGCAGAGCGCCGCCCGCGCCATGCACGAGGTCGCCACCTTCGACTCGGCCGGAGTGACCGAGAAGACCTGATCAGGCCCGACCTCCGCATGACCCCCGGCCCGCAGCCCCATAGGCTGTGGGCCGGGGCCGTACTTCCGCCCCGGGCCGTCCCCCGCACCAGCCGCTCCAGAGCCGCAGCGGCTGCGCCGGCCGCCGAACCCGCAGCATCCGCACAAGGAGCCGTACCGCCATGGCTGAGCACGCCGCCGAACACGCCGCCTACCCCGTCGGACTGCGGCTGTCCGGCCGCCGGGTGGTCGTCCTGGGCGCCGGGCAGGTCGCCCAGCGCCGGCTCCCGTCCCTCGTCGCCGCGGGCGCCGACGTCCTGCTGATCTCCCCGTCCGCCACCCCGTCCGTCGAGGCGATGGCCGACGCCGGCGAGGTCCGCTGGGAGCGCCGCCGCTACCGGGACGGCGACCTCGACGGCGCCTGGTACGCGCTGATCTCCACCGACGACCCGGAGGCCAACGCCGCCGCGTCCCGGGAGGCCGAGGACCGCCGGGTGTGGTGCGTACGCTCCGACGACGCCGAGGCGGCCACCGCCTGGACCCCGGCCACCGGCCGCAGCGAGGGCGTCACCGTCGCCGTTCTCACCGGCCGCGACCCGCGCCGCTCCGCCGCCGTACGCGACGCCATCGTCGAGGGGCTGCGCGACGGCAGCCTCGCCGCCCCGCACCACCGCCGCCCGCACACCCCGGGCGTGGCGCTGGTCGGCGGCGGCCCCGGCGACCCCGACCTGATCACCGTCCGCGGCCGCCGGCTGCTCGCCGAGGCCGACGTCGTGATCGCCGACCGGCTCGGCCCCCGCGACCTGCTCGCCGAACTCCCGCCGCATGTCGAGGTCATCGACGCCGCGAAGATCCCCTACGGCCGGTTCATGGCCCAGGAGGCCATCAACAACGCGCTGATCGAGCACGCCAAGGCCGGCAAGGCCGTGGTCCGGCTCAAGGGCGGCGACCCGTTCGTCTTCGGCCGCGGCATGGAGGAGGCCCAGGCGCTCGCGGAGGCCGGCATCCCCTGCACCGTCGTCCCCGGCATCTCCAGCACCATCTCGGTGCCCGGCGCCGCCGGCATCCCCGTCACCCACCGCGGTGTCGCCCACGAGTTCACCGTCGTCAGCGGCCATGTCGCCCCCGACGACGCGCGCTCGCTCGTGGACTGGCCGTCGCTCGCCAAGCTGCGCGGCACCCTCGTGGTCCTGATGGGCGTCGAGAACAGCGGCGCCATCGCCGCCAAGCTGATCGAGCACGGCCGCGCCGCCGAAACTCCGGCCGCCGTCATCCAAGAGGGGACCACCGCCGCCCAGCGCCGGGTCGACGCCACCCTCGCGACCCTCGGCGAGACCGTACGGGCCGAGGGCGTGCGCCCCCCGGCCGTCATCGTCATCGGCGACGTCGTCGCCGTGGCGGCCGCGCCCACCCACACGTAACCGATCCCGTACGCGGTATGTGATCCCCGACTCCGACAAGGCACTCTCTCCCCGTGGCAGAAATCATCACCGTCGACGACCCGGACGACCCGCGGCTGGCCGACTACACCGGCCTGACCGACGTCGAACTGCGGCGCCGGCGCGAGCCCGCGGAAGGGCTCTTCATCGCCGAGGGCGAGAAGGTCATCCGGCGCGCCCGGCACGCCGGCTACGCGATGCGCTCCATGCTGCTCTCGGCCAAGTGGGTCGACGTCATGCGCGATGTGATCGACGAGGTCCCGGCACCGGTCTACGCCGTCAGCCCCGCCCTCGCCGAGCGGGTGACGGGCTACCACGTGCACCGCGGCGCACTGGCGTCCATGCAGCGCAAGCCGCTGCCGGACGCCACCGAACTCCTCGCCGGCACCCGGCGCATCGTCGTCATGGAAGCGGTCAACGACCACACCAACATCGGCGCGATCTTCCGCAGCGCGGCGGCCCTCGGCATGGACGCGGTGCTGCTCTCCCCGGACTGCGCCGATCCGCTCTACCGCCGCTCGGTGAAGGTCTCGATGGGCGCGGTGTTCTCGGTGCCGTACGCGCGCCTGGAGAGCTGGCCCCGGGACCTGGCCGCCGTGCGGGAAGCGGGCTTCAAGCTGCTCGCCCTCACCCCGGCCGAGCAGGCCACCGGCATCGACGAGGCCGCGGTGCACCGCCTGGAGCGCGCCGCGCTGATGCTGGGCGCGGAGGGCGGTGGTCTGAGCACCGGCGCCCTGCGGGCCGCCGACGAATGGGTCCGCATCCCGATGGCGCACGGCGTGGACTCGCTCAACGTCGGAGCGGCCGCCGCGGTGGCGTTCTACGCGGTGGCGGCGGGCCGGCCGGCGTAGGTCGCGCCCTGTGCCGGAGCACGGGACCGCCCTCCGCGCTCCACCGAAGGCCCGTTCCCGCCCGGCAGGTTCCTCCCCGGGCGGGAATGCCACCCCGCCCCACCGAGTTGAGGCTTCGCAGGGGCCCTCCGCACCCCTAGGGGTTCCGTTCCTCCACGCCGTAGGGCATGCCCACCGCCGAGGCAGGGGCGTCCGGCACCGACTGCTGCACGCCCAGCCCATGGGTGGCCGGCCCCTGGCACCCCTGAGCGGCCGCGATACCGAGCGCCACCAGCAGCGTCACCACCACGAACACGATGACGCGCTGGCGCAGCAGCCGGCGGTCGGGTCCTGGCCGGCGCCCGCCCGACGTCGTACGCACCGGGGTGCGCGTCCCGCTGCGGCCGGGCGGCCCGGCGCCCGGGACGCGCCGCGCGGTGCGCCCGCCGGGCCGCCGGGGGTTCCTCCCCGCCGCCGAGGCCGGGCCGGACGGCCGTGCGTCCCGCGGCGCCGGGGGCCGGGAGGGGTGCGGACGCGGCGAGGAGGTGCCGGCCGTCCCCCGCTCGGTGCGCTGGCGCGCGTACTCCTCGGCCCGCTGTCCGGTCGGCCGGTCCGCGGGACGGCGTTCCCCGCGCTCCCAACCGGCCCCGGCACCGGCCCCGTTCTCCAGCAGCCCGCCCGACGGGCCGTGCGCCTCACGGGCCGCGATCTCCTTGAGGCGCAGTGACAGCGACAGCGTGCTGGGACGGTCCGCCGGATCCTTGGCCAGGCACGAGGCGAGCAGCGGCGCCAAGGCGTCCGGCACCCCGGCGAGCTGTGCTTCCTCGTGGACCACGCGGTAGAGCATGACCTCCGAACTTCCCTGCCCGAAGGGGGAGTCCGCGGTACAGGCGTAGGCGAGGGTGGCGCCCAGCGCGAAGATGTCCGTGGCCGGTGTCACCGCGGCCCCGCGCACCTGCTCCGGCGCCAGGAAGCCCGGTGAGCCGACCGCCGTGCCGACATGGGTCAGGGTGCTGGCGCCGGTCGCCCAGGCGATACCGAAGTCGATGATCCGCGGGCCCTTGGGCGACAGCAGGATGTTGGACGGCTTCAGGTCGCGGTGCACCACGCCCGCGTCATGGACGGCCAACAGGCCCTCGGAGAGCGCGGCGCCGACCGAGGCGACCTGCGCGGGCGACAGCGGGCCCTCCTCGTTGACCTTGTCGTGCAGCGACGGCCCCGGGACGTACTGGGTGGCGAACCAGGGGCGGTCCGCGTCGAGATCGGCCGCGACCAGCCGGGCCGTACAGCCGCCGCGGATCCGCCGGGCGGCCGAGACCTCCCGCGCGAACCGCGAGCGGAATTCCTGATCCTCCGCCAGGTCCGGGCGGATCACCTTGAGGGCCACCCGCTGCCCGCGCTTGTCCGAGCCGAGGTAGACCACACCCATCCCGCCCGCGCCGAGCCGGCGGTGCAGCCGGAACGTCCCGACGACACGCGGGTCCTCGCGTCGGAGCCGCATCATCGCCATGTCCGTCCCCTACCTGCGGTGGGGAGCCCCCTCCGCTGCCAACCGTCTGACGTGGCACAGCTTACGGATTGACGGCTCGCTGTGCTGAGAGGCCGCGCATGCGTCGGCGGCCGGATTGCCGGTGGCGGGGTGCGATTCCCCGAGCGCGGGAGGAAAAACCGGCCGCCGGGCATCCCGCCGTCCCCCAGGGGACCCAATGATCCGCCGCAGAAGGGGGATTGGCGGGATGAAGGGGGATCCGGGCGGGTTGGCGGCGGATGCCGGGGATGCGGCCAAGGGGCGGAAAGCGAGGGTGGGCGCGGGGGCGGGACGGCGGGGCACGGGGGAGCGCCCGACGTGAGCGAGGTCACCCTCAGGAGTGCGCAGGCCGAGGAAGCGCGGCGGTCCCCCCTGGGGGAGACCCCCTATGGGCCGGAGGCTCTCTCCACCCAGGGGAGTACGCGGGGCCGGGACCCCTCATCCTCCTGGAGGCCGACCAATCGGTACGACGGCATGACGCCCGCCGCCCACCGCATGCCTACTGTGGTTACCAGCGGCGGGCGCAGCACTCGTCCCCCGAGGTCAGACGCCCGCCGCCCCAGTCACGACGGGAGCGGGACGATGACGGAGACCTCAGGGCGGACGGCCCTTCGGGCGCAGGGGCGGCGAGTCGCCGCGGCGCTCGGCGGCCGGCAGCCCTCCGGCACCCGCCATCCCCTTGTCGCGGTGGCCATCGTGCTGCCGCTGGCGAGCGTTCTCGCCGTGGTCTTCGGCGGCTGGGAGGCCGTCATCACACAGGCGTCGTCCGTGGTCGGAATGCTGGGGCGCTGAGCGGCGCCCCGGTCCCGGGAGAGCGGCCCGGGACGGGACCTCCGGCGGAATACCCCGTGGGGACGGGGGTGCGGCGGACGGCACGAGGGCCGGGCATCTGGGGAGATGCCCGGCCATCGGGCTTTCCCGGCCCGCCCGCGGCGCGCGTACGATCCCCTCCGGGCCGCCCGCGGCCCGCACCACCGCCCACGGCGCGACCGGCCCGCGCAGGACTCGGGGGAACGATGACCACCGCACTCCTCGCCCGCCTGGCCGCCCTCTCCGCGCCGCCGGGCCGGCCGGACGCACCGGCCACCGCCCCCGAGGTGCTCGCCGACCGCCCCGACGGCACCGTCGTCCGCAGCGGCCCCACGGTCGCCAAGGCGCACGCCCCCGACGCCGACCCCGAGGCCCTGGCCGCCCGGCTCCGGATCGCCGCCCACCCCCTCCTGCACGGCATCCTGCTGCCCCCGCTCCCGGTCACCGCCCCCGACGGCCTCCTCACCCTCACCGAGGACGGCCGCGCCCTCACCCGCTGGCCCTACGGCGGCCCGGTCCCGCCCGACGATCCCGACGCCGTGCCCTGGGAGGACGCCGCCCGCCTGCTGGCCCGCCTCCACACCGTCGACCCGCGCCAACTGCCCGGCCCCGTACCGCCGATGCGCGGCCCCGCCAAGGCCGCCCGCGCCCTGGCCCGTCTGCGCGCCGCCCTGGCCCCCGCCGGCGGCCCGCCGTCCGCACCCCGGCCCGGCACCGGACCGCTGCCCGCGGCGGCCGCCGCCGTCGAGCGCGCCTGGTCCCTGCTGCCGCCGTGGGCCCGGGACGTCGCCCCGCCGCCGGGCACCGCCACCCTCTGCCACGGCGACCTGCACCTGGGCCAGCTCGTCCGCCACCCGGCCGCCGGCGGCCCCTGGCTCCTCATCGACATCGACGACCTCGGCACGGGCGACGGCGCCTGGGACCTGGCCCGCCCCGCCGCATGGTTCGCCACCGGCCTGCTCGCCCCGGACCTGTGGACCCGCTTCCTCACCGCCTACCGCGCCGCCGGCGGCCCCGCCGTCCGCCCCTCCGGCGATCCCTGGCCCGAGCTGGAGGTCCCGGCCCGCGCCCTGACCGTGCAGACCGCCGCGCTGGCCGTCGCCAAGGCCGCCACCGCCGGCCGGCCGCTGGACGAGGTCGAGGAGGCGGTCGTCGGCGCCTGTGCCCGGATGACGTCCCTGCCGGACCAGTTGGCGCCCGCCCGCCCGGACGTAGGGTGAACACCTCGTCGCCGGGAGGCCGTTCCGGCGGCGCCCCGCCGAACCGTGACGGACGACAGGAGCTGAGCCGACGATGCAGTGCCCCAAGTGCCATGCGCCGATGCACACATACCAACGCAACGGCGTCCAGATAGAACAGTGCGCCGGCTGCCGGGGGATCTTCCTGGACTACGGGGAGCTGGAGGCGCTGACCCGTCTCGAGTCGCAGTGGTCCCAGCAGGCGCCGCCGCCCGCCCCGCAGGCCTACCCCGCCGCCCCCGCCTGGGGAGCCCCGCACCAGGGCACCACGGCCACCATGGACACCACGGCCATCACCACCGCGGCTTCGGCCACATGCTCTTCTCGTCCTGACCGCACGCGTCCCGGACGACGACCGAGGGCCGGAGCGATTGCTCCGGCCCTCGGTACCAGGTGTGGACGATACTGGGATTGAACCAGTGACCTCTTCCGTGTCAGGGAAGCGCTCTCCCGCTGAGCTAATCGTCCTCGGGACCGCGGATCATGAAGATCCGCAGCTGCGTGCGCGATACTGGGATTGAACCAGTGACCTCTTCCGTGTCAGGGAAGCGCTCTCCCGCTGAGCTAATCGCGCGGGGTCGGACACCCCGTTTCCGGGGGATCCAGTGGACGATACTGGGATTGAACCAGTGACCTCTTCCGTGTCAGGGAAGCGCTCTCCCGCTGAGCTAATCGTCCTTGGAGGTGGAGACGGGATTTGAACCCGTGTAGACGGCTTTGCAGGCCGTTGCCTCGCCTCTCGGCCACTCCACCAGGAGTGAGGGGGTTCGGGAAGATCCCCCACATCGAGCGGACGACGAGACTCGAACTCGCGACATCCACCTTGGCAAGGTGGTGCTCTACCAACTGAGCTACGTCCGCAGGTGTCTCTCCCAGACTACGTCCGGGAGCTACGTGTCCTCCGGGGCGCTTGCGCGTCCCGGCGACGTGTTGAACTCTAGCGGATTCCGGGGCCAGTACAAAAACGCGTTTGTGCAGCGTGCTGCGCTGCTCGCTCGGCACAGGCAGGGTCGGGGCCGCCGCCATAGACTCGCTGACGTGCACGACTTCGCTCCGATGGCACGCTTCGGCGGCCTGATAGCCACCGACCTGCTGGATGTGACCAGCGATCCCGCGGCCCTGGACTCCACGGGCTGGTGGGCCGTGGCCGCCGATTTCGAGGGCAAGGTGGTCTGCGCCCGCTTCGGCGACGTACGGCCCGCCACCGCGGCGGACGCTCCCGCCCCCGACGGCTGGCGCGGCCCCGCCCCCGGCGCCTGGACCAGCTCCCTGGACCGCGACGCCTATACCGGCGGCGTACGGCGCGTCCGTGAACACATCGCGGCCGGCGACGTCTACCAGGTGAACCTCTGCCGGGTGCTGACCGCGCCGCTGCCCGACCCCGTCCGCACCGACGTGGACGCCCTGTCCGCGGTGCTGGCCCGGGGCAACCCGGCGCCGCACGCGGGCACGATCCGGCTGCCCGGCCACGGCGTGGAGATCGCCAGTGCCTCGCCGGAGCTGTATCTGCGGCGCGAGGACCGCACCGTCGCGTCCGGCCCGATCAAGGGCACCGGCCGGACCGCGGCGGACCTCTCGGCGAAGGACCGGGCGGAGAACGTGATGATCGTGGACCTGGTCCGCAACGATCTCGGCCGGGTCTGTGCCACCGGCACGGTCACCGTCCCGGCACTGTGCGCCGTCGAGGAGCACCCCGGCCTGGTCCACCTCGTCTCCACCGTGTGCGGGGAGCTGGACGGGGCGAACGAGAAGACCGCCTGGGCGGATCTGCTGGACGCCACCTTCCCGCCCGGGTCGGTCACCGGTGCCCCCAAGTCCAGCGCGCTGCGGATCATCGGCGAGCTGGAGACCGCGCCCCGCGGCCCGTACTGCGGAGGCATCGGCTGGGTCGACGCGGACCGCCGCACCGGCGAGCTCGCGGTCGGCATCCGTACGTTCTGGATCGACCGCACTCCGCCCGCCGGCCCCGTGCTCCGCTTCGGCGCCGGCGCCGGGATCATCTGGGACTCCGATCCGGAGCGGGAGTGGGCCGAGACCGAGTTGAAGGCGCGCAGGCTGCTCGCGGTAGCGTCGGGCCTGCACGAGGCGACTGGAGGGAAACGATGAAGATCTGGCTCAACGGAGGCCTGCAGGACGCCGAGGGCGCCCGGGTCTCGGTCTTCGACCACGGCCTGACGGTCGGCGACGGAGTCTTCGAAACCATCAAGGCCGAGCACGGCCGTGCCTTCGCCCTCACCCGCCACCTGGAGCGCCTGACCACCTCCGCCCGCGGGCTGGGGCTGCCCGACCCCGACCTCGACGAGGTGCGGCGCGGCTGCGCGGCGGTCCTCGACGCCAACCCGATGGCCCTGGGCCGGCTGCGGCTCACCTACACCGGCGGTGTCTCACCGCTCGGCTCGGACCGCGGCGACGCCGGCCCCACGCTGGTCATCGCGCTCTCCGAGACCCAGCGCCGCCCCGACGCCACCGCCGCCGTCACCGTCCCGTGGACCCGCAACGAGCGCGGGGCCCTCGCCGGCCTGAAGACCACGTCGTACGGCGAGAACGTCGTCGCACTGGCGCGTGCCCGTGAACGGGACGCCTCCGAGGCGCTGTTCGCCAACACGGTCGGCGCGCTCTGCGAGGGCACCGGCTCCAACGTCTTCGTCGTCCTCGACGGCGAACTGCACACGCCGCCGCTGCACTCCGGCTGTCTGGCGGGCATCACCCGCGCCCTGACCGTCGCCTGGGCGGGCGCCAAGGAGACCGACCTGCCGCTGGACGCCCTGGAGCGGGCAGAGGAGATCTTCCTGACCTCCACCCTGCGCGACGTCCAGGCCGTGACCCGCATCGACGACCGGCAACTCGCCGACGGCCCCGGCCCGGTGACCGCGGAAGCCATGCGGATCTTCGACGAGCAGTCCGCAGCCGACTTCGATCCGCGGTGATGACGGGCCCGCGCACGGGCGAGTAGAAAGTCCTCGTGACCACTACGCTGCGCCCCGCGGGACCCGAAGAGCGACACGACGACGGGCGCCGCGCCCGCCCGTACGACATCTGCGTCAACAGCCGCCGGGTCGGCGGGATCCGGCTGGCGACGGACGCCCGGTTCGGCCCGGCCGCGGGCCGGATCGCGGAGCTGACCGTCGAGGCGCCGGACCGGCACCGCGGCCGCGCCACGGTCGCCGCGCTCGCCGCCGAGGAAGTGCTGCGCGGCTGGGGCTGCCGGCAGATCGAGGTGACCGTCCCCGCCGACGCGGAGGCCGCCGCCCGGCTCGCCGCGGCGCTGGGCTACACCGAGCGCAGCCGCATGATGAGCAAGACCCTCGTCGCTCCGCCCCGGCTGCCCGAGGGCAGCGGCGACCGCGCGCTGAGCGAGGCGGAGTACCCCGCCTGGCGGGACGCCGCGCTCGCCGAGCACCTCCGGACGCAGCTGGGCCAGGGCATGCCGCGCGCCCGCGCGGAGGAGCTCTCGGCCGCGGGCCACCGCGCCCTGCTGCCGGAGGGCCCGGACACGCCCGACCAGGCGCTGCGCGTCCTGACGCACCGCGGCGCGGACGTCGGCAGCATCTGGGTCGCCCTGCGGATGCCGGAGCAGCCGGGCGGCTATGTCGTCGATGTGCGGGTCGCGCCCGCCCACCGCGGGCAGGGCCACGGCCGCACCCTGATGCTGGTCGCCGAGCGCGAGAGCCTCGCCGCCGGCCACACCACCCTCGGCCTGAACGTCTACGCGGACAATGCGCCGGCCCTCGGCCTCTACACCTCGCTGGGCTACCGGCCCACCGGCTACCAGCTGTGGAAGCCGATCCGGTAGCCCGGCCGCGCGGCCCGGCTCAGTCCTGCCCGGCGAGCAGCCGGTCGGCGATCTCCTCGATACGGGCCCGCAGCCCCTCCTGGCTCGTGCCGCCGTCCAGCCGCTCGCCGCCGATCACATACGTCGGGGTCCCGGTCACCCCGATCGCCTTGCCCTCGGCCTGGTCCGCGTCGACGATCAGCAGGTGCCGCCCGTCGATCAGCGCGGTGTCCAGCTCCTCGGCGTCCAGCCCCAGCTCGCCGGCGACCTCCAGCAGCAGCTTCTCGCCGCGCGCGCCGAGCTCCTCGCTGCGGGCCAGCACCGCCTCGATGTACGGCCAGCCCTGCCCCTGCTCGGTGGCCTCCTCGGCGGCCTGCGCGGCGACGTAGGCGTGCCGGTGTTTGGGGAGCGGGAAGTGGCGCAGGCGGATGTCCAGCCGGTCGCCGTAGCGTGCCCGCAGCGCCCTGAGGTCCTCCAGGGCGGCATGGCAGTCCGGGCACTGCAGTTCGCACCACACGTCCAGAACGGGGCGGTCGGGACGGGCGGCGGAGGTGGTGGCGTCGTTCATGGGAGCCAGTCTTCCAGCCCGCCGCCCGCGCGCGCCCGGAGGTACCCCCGCCGTCCGATCCACGACCTGCGGAGGAGCGCAACCCCGAGATGTCCCTGAGCCCGTACCGGAACATGGCCCGGGCCCGGGCGGACAAGGCAGGATGGAAGGGAGCAGAGCGCCTGCTCGCCCTTCCATCGGCAGGAGGACCGGATGCTCACCTCGACCGTCTGCGCCGCGGTGTCGGCAGCGGGCCTGGGCATCGCCGCGCTGACGGCGTACCGCAAGCGGTTCCTGGCCGCGACCCGCATCGCCGCCTTTTCCCTGATTCCCATCGGCCTGGTGATGACGGGCGTCATCGACTGGGTCACCAACATCGTCTTCAAGCCCACGGTCTGGGCCGGTTTCGGGGTGCTCGCGCTCTCCGCCGTGCTGTTCATGATCAGCAGGGGAGTGGAGCGCCGCAGGGGCGGGATCGGCAGCCGCAAGGAGCGCCGGGCCGCGACGGCCGGCCGGTCCGACGCGGTGGCCCCGGCCGCCTCCGCGCCCTCCCTCGGCGCCGCGCAGCAGGCGCCCAAGGGCAAGGCCGCCCAGGGCAAGGGCGGTGCACCCAAGGATGACTTCTCGGACATCGAAGCGATCCTGAAAAAGCACGGGATCTGATGAACTACCGCTGCTGAGGCGCTGATCGGACGCACGGGGCCGATCGGCTGGGTCATGATGCGCGCGAGATGAACGATGAGTGCGCCCTCGCCCAAGACGACGCCCCGTCCCCCGAACCCCGCGGTTGCCTGTTCGCGCTGTCCCAGCCGCCGCTGATGCTCTTCCTCGCCGTCATCGGCTTCCTGCTCCTCCTCGGGGCGGTGAACGACCTCTTCCTCCTGTGAGGCCGCCCGCTGCCGCCGATGCGCGCCCCGCCGGGGCGCCGGCCGGGGGCTCAGCCCGCCGACGCCTCCCGCCGCCGGGCCCGGTAGGCAGCGACATGCAGCCGGTTTCCGCAGGTGCGGCTGTCGCAGTAGCGCCGGGAGCGGTTGCGCGAGAGGTCGACGAAGGCGTGCCGGCAGTCCGGCGCCTCGCAGCGCCGCAGCCGTTCGCGCTCGCCGGCGACGAGGATGAAGGCCAGCGCCATCCCGCCGTCCGCGGCCAGATGCTCGGCGACCGACGCGCCCGGCGCGAAGTAGTGGACGTGCCAGTCGTACCCGTCGTGATCGGTCAGCTGCGGTGTGGTGCCCGCCGAGGCGACCAGCGAGTTCAGCTGTTCGGCCGCGCCGCGGTCGTCCTCGGCCGCGAAGATCCGCGCGAACCGGGCGCGGACGGACCGTACGGCCGCCAGGTCGCCGGCGCCGAGGGCCCCCACGTCGCTGACGTCATGGAGCCGGACGAAGTCTTCAAGGGCCGCGAGGTCGGTCAGGCTGTCCGGCGCCCCGGGCGCGTCGCCCTCCGGAGCGGTGTTCAGCAGGTCGACCACCGCGTCCAGCGCGCACCGGGTGTCATGGCTGATCATCACGGTTCCGCTCCCTGGCAGGGTGGGGCCGGACGGGTACCGTCCCCGGTGTCGTTGCCGAATGGTCGCCGACTCTAGCGCCTGGAACAAGCTTCAGCGCCGACTCCGCGGTGGGTCCGCGGCGACGACGCCGAAGTGTGCCGTATGAACTTGTCGGTCCTGCGCCGTCTCCCCGAGTCGGACGGACGCAAGTGTGAGCGGGTGGGTGCTTTCGGTAACCGGTCTGCGTCTCAGCTCTCCGCGAGGATGTGGGAGAGCTCGGTGTCGAGATCGAAATGGCGGTGCTCCGTACCGGGTGGTACGGCGGCATCGGTCCTTTTGAGGAACGACTCGAGAGCCCGCGCGGGCGCCTCGAGCAGGGCCTCGCCCTCCGGTGAGCTCAGGGCGATGCAGACAACGCCCTGTCCGTGGCTCCGGGACGGCCATACACGGACGTCTCCGGTGCCTGTGGGCCGGTGCAGGCCCTCGGCGAGGAGGTCGCGGGCGAAAACCCATTCGACCGTCTCCTCGGCTCCGGTATGGAAGGTGGCATGCACGGCATAGGGATCGGCCGTGTCATACCGCAGGCCCGCGGGTACAGGCAGTGAGGACTCGCTCGACACAACGAGGCGCAGGTGCAGCTCGCAGCTGACCGTGGTGTTCATAAGCGCCAGGGCCTTTCGCTCAGTGTGCGCTCGGGGATTCGCACGTCGGCGAAATCGACATGCCACCTACGGTGCCGTTGTAAACCCCTCTGACGGTTTTGTGTGGCTTCAGGTACCTCTTCCGGCGGATTGCGAGATCGTCCTCGGTGGTAATTCCGCCGGAGCCGTCCCGTCCGGTAAGTTTGCGGGTATGAATACGCAGAGTAACGGGGGGTCGGAAACGCTGGAGGGGGACGCCGTTCCGGCCGGGCAACCGCTCGGTTCGCGAGCGCCGCACTTCATCAAGCGCTCCCGGCCGCTCCACCTGAGCTGGCAGGTCGGGATCTTCGTCGTCGGCCTCGCGGTCGTGGTGGCCGGCGTGATCATGCTGCCGCTGCCGGGGCCCGGCTGGCTGGTGATCTTCGCGGGCATGGCGATCTGGGCGACGGAGTTCGTCTGGGCCCAGTTGGTGCTGCGCTGGACCAAGCGCAAGGTCACCGAGGCCGCCCAGAAGGCTCTCGACCCCGCGGTGCGGCGGCGCAACATCATCCTGACCACCATCGGCGTGGTGATCATCGCCGCGGCGCTCGCGGTCTACGTCTGGAAGTTCGGCCTCGCGATGCCGTGGAACGTCTCCCAGTGACCCCGCAGTGGTCAGAAGTGCCCGCCGACGTGGGGTAATGTTGGCGGTGCGCCCGGGCGATTAGCTCAGTGGGAGAGCGCTTCGTTCACACCGAAGAGGTCACTGGTTCGAACCCAGTATCGCCCACCCCGGACGACGGCCCGGAGACTCCAAGTCTCCGGGCCGTCGCTGTTGTTGGGTCCGCCTGCCGCCGTGGGGCGCACACTGGGGGCATGCCCGCCTGGTCCCGCCGACTGCACCGCTACCGCTTCCGCAGCGTCTGGCTGCTCGATGCCCCGCCGGCCGTCGTCTACGCCGTCCTCGAACGCGCCGAGGCGTACCCCCGGTGGTGGCCGCAGGTCCGTGCGGTGGACCCGATCGACGACCGCAGCGGCACCGCCCGCTTCCGGTCGCTGCTGCCGTACGACCTGACCGTGGTGGTGAGCGAGCGCGTGCGGGACCCCGGCTCGGGGGTGCTGGAGATAGGGATGCGCGGGGACCTGGCCGGCTGGGCGCGCTGGACGGTGGTGCCCGGCGCCGGCGGCACCCGCGCCGTCTTCGAGCAGGACGTCGAGGTCCGCAAGCCGCTGTTGCGGCGGTTCGCGCTGCTGGGGCGTCCGGTGTTCGCCGCCAATCACGCGCTGATGATGCGGGCCGGCCGCCGCGGGCTCGCCGCCTGGCTGGCCCGCGGGTGAGGCGTCCCGGGCGGCCGGGCGGGACGGGCCGGGACCCCGGCGGAACAGGAATTTGATGGAAGGCCCGCGCGGCCTGTATTGTTCTGCTCGTTCGCGGGGGAAACCTCGCCGACACCCGGGCGATTAGCTCAGTGGGAGAGCGCTTCGTTCACACCGAAGAGGTCACTGGTTCGAACCCAGTATCGCCCACCGGGATCAAGAACCGGGCCGCCAAAAGGCGGTCCGGTTCTTTTTGTTGGGAGAACCGGTACCGGGAATTCCGCCCGGCATCTTTCCGGCCGCCGCGAATTGCTGAGGCGGGATCAGGCCGCCGCGGGGAGTTCGGGACGCAGCGGCCAGTGCGGATCGACGGTTTCCGGGTTGCCGCTGCGGGCGAACCACGCCTGGAGCCCGCGCGCCTGGGCGGCGTACCAGACGGCCTGGCGGGTGTGCAGCTCCGCCGGGTGCAGCCCCTCCAGACGCTCCGCGTAGCGATGGCCCAGGGCCCGCACGACGTGCAGCGCGGCGAGCGCGTCGGCCGCCGCCTCATGGGCGTCCGTCAGCTCGACCTCGTAATGCGCGCACAGGTCGGTGAGCGTACGGCGGCCCTTGCGGTAGCGGTCGAGGTGCTTGTCGAGGACGCGGGGGTCGAGGATGCGCAGCGGATGGCCGCCCAGGTACGCGCCGAGCGAGCTGGCGCGGTGCCGCTTCAACTCGCGCTCCAGGAGGGTGAGGTCGAAGGGGGCGTTCATCACGACCAGCGGGCGGCCGGCCACCGCCTGGGCGGCCAGGGCGCGCGCGACCTCCTCCATCACGGGAGCCGGCCAGCGGCCGTGCAGCGCGAGGTGGTCGGCCGTCAGCCCGTGCACCGCCGTGGCGGCCTCGGGTATCTCGACGCCCGGATTGATCAGCCAACGGGTGATCCGGGGCGCGGAATGCGGTGTCTCCTGGACCACCAGGGCGGCGGAGACGATGCGGTCGCGCTCGACGTCGATCCCCGTGGTCTCGGTGTCGAAGGCGGCAAGCGGACCGTCATACCAGCACGGCATCATCCCAACTCCTCGCGCTCGTACAGGGGATGACGTGCACGCCACCCGAGCTGGTGATACCCGAGCCGTGCGGTGGTCGAACCGTCTTTGTTTGCCGACCACTTGACGCGGAGACAACCAGAGGGACGGGCCGACGCGTTCCGCCTTCTCCCCGTCATCCACTCGCACGATCGGCACAGCCCGGAAGGCACCCCCGCGATGACGCTCGCGCAGCCCGAACCGGGCGGGCTGCTGCCCCAGCTGACCATTCCGCAGCGCGGCTCACTCGCCACCACGGCCTGTATGGAGACCCTCCAGGTGGGCTATCTGCACGCGGTCGCCGCCGCCTCCGGATGTTCGCTGGCGCAGCCCTTCCCGGACAACGGAATCGACTGGCACGTCAGCCATGGCGCGCCCGGTCACACCGTCGACGACGAAGTCACCATCAAGGTGCAGCTCAAGTGCACCTACCAGACCGCCCCCCGCCCGCCGGGGCCGACGTTCGCGTTCACGCTCGACAACGACCATCTGGTGAAGCTGGCCCGTACGCCCGTTTCCGTGCACAAGATCCTGGTCGTGATGCTGGTCCCGCGGTCCCAGGAGGACTGGCTGCGGGCCTCGCACGACCGTCTCGCACTGCGGCACTGCTGCTACTGGATCAACCTGGCCGGCCATCCGGTGACCGGCCGGCGCAGGACCACCGTGCGGATCCCGACCGCGCGGATCTTCGACGACCGAGCGCTCTGCGAGATCATGACGCGGGTCGGGGCGGGAGGGAGACCCTGATGTACCGGCCGATCGACGAGGAGGACGCGCGGCTCCCGGATCCCGCGCAGCTCGACCCGGCGGTGCTCGGCGCCCTGCTGGCCCGGCACGGCTGGCGGCGCCGGGGCGGGGCCGCGGGCCGGTACGCCCGGTGGACTCCGCCCGGCGGGGCGGGCGGCACCAGCCTGCTGGTCCCGCACGACCGCCGCTTCCCCGACAGCGGGGAGCTGCTCGCCGAGGCGCTGGCGGCGCTGGCGCGGAGCTCCGCGCCCTCCGCGCGCGAGGTGCTGGTGGGGCTGGCGGTGCCCAGCGACGAGGTGCGCTGGGAGCGTGAGATCCCCGACGGCGGCCCGGGCGGCGGGTACTGGGCCGCACAGGAGCAGCTGCGCGGTGCGGCCCGTTCGATGCTGGTCGCCGGGGCGCTGGGGACGTACGGCCGGGCCGGCTACTACGGGGCGCGGCACAAGCGGCGGGCCGAGGGGTTCCTGGGCGAGGTGCTGGTCGGACCGGCGGCGGCCGGGCGCCGGCTGACCGCGTTCGTGCCGGTGCGCGGCGGGCGCGGCGCGGTCGCCGGGCTGCAGCGGGCGCTGCACGCGGCCCGCGACGCCACCGACTACCAGCGGGCCACCGGCGGGATGGAGGCCTTCGACGCGGCCGTGGAGCTGGGGGTCTGCCATGAGCTGGTGCAGGCGCTGATCGCGCTGGTGCGGGACGCGGAGGGGGTGCGGATCGCGGTCGAGTGGTCGCCGGGGGAGGGCGCTCCGGCCGGCTGCCCGGCCCGCCCCGAACCGGTGGAGTTCTCGCCCGGCGATCTGCCCGCGCTGCAGCGGGCGGCCCAGCGCTATGTGCGCGAGGAGCCGTCGCTGCCGGTCCGGGTGACCGGCACGGTGATACGGCTGCGGCGGGAGCGGCCGGGCGGGCCCGGCACGGTGCGGCTGCGGGTGATCACCGGGGCCGACGTGCTGCAGGTGCGGGTCGCGCTGGGGGAGGAGGACTACCGCATCGCCGGGCATGCGCACCTGGTGGGACTGCCCGTCCGGGTGACCGGGCGGCTGGAGAGCCGCGGCGGGTTCCGCCGGATCACCGGCGGCCGCGAGGTCACGCCCGTACAGGTCGACGAGGCGGAGCGGGACCGGCTGCTGAAGTCGCTGCAGGAGAACCTGGACTTTTTCGAGGAGGCGTGCGGCGCCGGGGAATAGCGGTTTTCGAGCGGGGGGTGGTGAAACCGTTTCGCCGTCCGGTCCGGTGGCTCGGTACGATTCGGCTGCGCAGCAATCGCTGCCGTGAAGAGACATGAGTCAGGAGAGACCGGTGTCAGACGTCCGTGTGACCGTCCAACGCGATTCCGAGCGGGAAGAACGCGTGGTGACCACGGGCACTACGGCCGCCGACCTCTTCCAGGGCGAGCGCAGCGTCGTGGCCGCTCGGGTGGCCGGAGAGCTGAAGGATCTGGCCTACGAGGTCGCCGACGGCGACGCGGTCGAGCCCGTCGACATCACCTCCCAGGACGGTCTGGACATCCTGCGGCACTCCACCGCGCATGTGATGGCGCAGGCCGTGCAGGAGCTGTTCCCGGAGGCGAAGCTCGGCATCGGCCCGCCGATCAAGGACGGCTTCTACTACGACTTCGACGTCGAGACCCCCTTCCACCCCGACGATCTCAAGCGCATCGAGAAGAAGATGCAGGAGATCCAGAAGCGCGGGCAGAAGTTCGCGCGCCGGGCGGTCGGCGACGACGCCGCCCGCGAGGAGCTGGCCGACGAGCCGTACAAGCTGGAGCTGATCGGACTCAAGGGCTCCGCCGCGGACGCAGCCGAGGGGGCCTCCGCCGAGGTCGGCGCCGGCGAGCTCACCATCTACGACAACCTCGACGCCAAGACCGGCGAGCTGTGCTGGAAGGACCTGTGCCGCGGGCCGCACCTGCCCAGCACCCGTGCCATCCCGGCGTTCAAGCTGATGCGCTCGGCCGCCGCCTACTGGCGCGGCAGCGAGAAGAACAAGCAGCTGCAGCGGATCTACGGCACCGCCTGGCCGACCAAGGACGAGCTCAAGGCGCACCTGGAGTTCCTCGCCGAGGCCGAGAAGCGCGACCACCGCAAGCTCGGTGCCGAGCTGGACCTGTTCTCCGTGCCGGAGGACATCGGTTCGGGCCTGGCGGTCTTCCACCCCAAGGGCGGCATCATCCGCCGGGTCATGGAGGACTACTCCCGCCGGCGCCACGAGGAGTCGGGCTACGAGTTCGTCTACACGCCGCACGCCACCAAGGGCAAGCTCTTCGAGAAGTCGGGCCACCTGGACTGGTACGCCGACGGCATGTACCCGCCCATGCAGCTCGACGAGGGCGTGGACTACTACCTCAAGCCCATGAACTGCCCGATGCACAACCTGATCTTCGATGCGCGCGGCCGTTCGTACCGTGAGCTGCCGCTGCGCCTCTTCGAGTTCGGGACCGTGTACCGCTACGAGAAGTCGGGCGTCGTGCACGGCCTCACCCGTGCCCGCGGCTTCACCCAGGACGACGCGCACATCTACTGCACCAAGGAGCAGATGGCGGACGAGCTGGACGCCACGCTCACCTTCGTCCTCGACCTGCTGCGCGACTACGGCCTGACCGACTTCTACCTGGAGCTGTCCACCAAGGACCCGGAGAAGTTCGTCGGCTCGGACGAGGCGTGGGAGGAGGCCACCGAGACCCTGCGGAAGGTGGCCGAGAAGCAGGGGCTGCCGCTGGTCCCGGACCCGGGCGGCGCCGCGTTCTACGGGCCCAAGATCTCCGTGCAGACCAAGGACGCCATCGGCCGGACCTGGCAGATGTCGACCGTGCAGCTGGACTTCAACCTGCCGGAGCGCTTCGACCTGGAATACACCGCGGCCGACGGCAGCAAGCAGCGTCCGGTGATGATCCACCGCGCGCTGTTCGGCTCCATCGAGCGGTTCTTCGCGGTGCTGCTGGAGCACTACGCGGGCGCGTTCCCGGCGTGGCTGGCGCCGGTCCAGGCGACCGGTATCCCGATCGGCGACGCCCACGTCCCCTACCTCCAGGACTTCGCCGCGCAGGCCAAGGCCAAGGGCCTGCGGATCGAGGTGGACTCCTCGTCGGACCGGATGCAGAAGAAGATCAGGAACGCGCAGAAGGCCAAGGTCCCGTTCATGATCATCGCCGGTGACGAGGACGTCGCCAACGGCGCGGTCTCCTTCCGCTACCGCGACGGCACGCAGAAGAACGGCATCCCGCGCGACGCGGCGATCGCCGAGATCCTCGATGTCGTGGAGCGTCGCGCCCAGGTGTGACGCCCGGCAGCGGGAAGCCCCGGCGAGCGGTCCGCTCGCCGGGGCTTCGTGCCGCACGCCGGGCCGCGTCAGCCGGGCTCGTCGTCCTGCCGGAAGCGGCGCAGCAGCCAGGAGGAGAAGGAGCCCACCACCGCTCCGACCAGTGCCACCCCGACGAACATCAGCGCCACCGCGACCACCCTGCCGCGCGAGGTGACGGGCGTGGCATCGCCGTAGCCCGTCGTCGTCAGCGTCGAGCAGGCCCACCACACCGCGTCACCGAAGGTGTGGATGTTCGCGCCCGGGGCGAGGCGCTCGTCGTGGTAGACGGCCAGGCTGGCCGCGAAACCCAGCAGCAGCGAGGTGAGCCCGGTGTACGCCATCACCCGCGCTTCGAGGACGAGCCGCGGATGGTCCCGGCGCCGCTGCATCCGCTCGTGCATGTCGACGATCCGCAGCGGCCGCAGCAGGGGCAGCACGGTCACGATCAGGTCCAGCCAGCGGGTGCGCAGGAAGTGCCGCCGGTCGTTGCTGAACGCCAGCCGCGCCAGATATTCGACGACGAAGAAGCCCCAGGTGACGACGGTGACCAGCTCCCACCAGGCCCGCCAGCCGGGGGAGAGGCCGGGGACCAGGACCCGGACCGCGTAGGAGGTGAGGAAGAGGAGCGAGGCGGCAAGGAGGTAGGGCTGGGCGGATTGTTCCCAGTTCCTCAGCCGCTGCTCCCTGTCCACCGGCTCAGCATCGCGGAGCAGGTCGCGGTATGCGCCCCAACGACACGGCTCCAATGGGCGAAGCCATATGCTGGCCCGTATGACAAGCGAGCCGGAGCAGCAGATCGGAGTCGGGACGCAGGACGCCTTCCAGCGCCTGTGGACGCCTCACCGGATGGCTTACATCCAGGGTGAGAACAAGCCGACCGGCCCGGGGGCCGGCGACGGCTGTCCGTTCTGCGCGATCCCCGCCAAGTCGGACGAGGACGGCCTCGTGATCGCGCGCGGCGAGCATGTCTACGCGGTGCTGAACCTCTATCCGTACAACGGCGGTCACCTCATGGTCGTCCCGTTCCGGCACGTCGCCGACTACACCGAGCTGGACGGGCCGGAGACCGCGGAGCTGGCCGAGCTGACCAAGCGGGCGATGACCGCGCTGCGCACCGCCTCCGGGGCGCACGGCTTCAACATCGGGATGAACCAGGGCACCGTCGCCGGTGCCGGCATCGCGGCGCACCTCCACCAGCACGTGGTCCCGCGCTGGGGCGGTGACACCAACTTCATGCCGGTGGTCGGCCACACCAAGGTGCTGCCCCAACTCCTTGCCGACACCCGGGCGATGCTCGCGGACGCCTGGCCCGCGTAGGACGTTCCCCGGCCTCGTGCGGGGCCGCCGGCTTCGTACGAGGCCGCCCCGATTGAAGCGACACGTACCCGGGCGAACCGGATAGATCGCCCTGAATCGGATTGGTTGCCTCTCTAATGGGGTGGTGACTTCCCCACACCGCCGTGCCGTGCTGCGCGCGGCCGTCTCGGCCGCGGCCGCCGGTGCGCTGCTCTCGGGCTGCGACCCGCACCGGGACGAGGACGCCGGCGCCGTACGGTCCCCGGCCCCGGCCGGTGCCGGCCCCACCCCACCCGCCCGGGCCCGCACCGCCGGGCCGCCGACCCGGGTGCCCGGCCTGCCCGTACAGATCGCGCACGGGCCGCGGAACGGCCGCGCGGTCGCGCTGACCTTCCACGGCAGGGGCGACCCCAAGATGGCGACCGCGCTGCTCGGCGAGGCCGAGCGGGCCGGGGCCCGGGTCACCGTGCTCGCCGTCGGCGACTGGCTCGACGAGCAGCCCGCGATGGCCCGCCGGATCCTCGACGGCGGGCACGAGCTGGGCAACCACACCATGCACCACCGCAACATCTGCGCGTTGCCGGCCGCCGAGGCCTACGCCGAGATCAGCCGGTGCGCCGACCGGCTGCGGGCGCTCACCGGAAGCATCGGCAGCTGGTTCCGCCCCTCGCAGGCCCGGCAGGCCACGGACCTGGTGACCGGGCTGGCCCGCAAGGCCGGCTATCCGCACGTCCTGTCCTACGACGTGGACTCCCTCGACGCGAACGACCCCGGAGCGCCGGCCGTCCGGCGCACGGTCCTGGACGCGGTCCGACCGGGCTCGGTCGTGAGCCTCCACCTCGGGCACGCCGGCACGGTGGCGGCCCTGCCCCCGATCCTCGACGGCCTCCGCCGACGCGGTCTGCGCGCGGTGACGACAACGGAGCTAGTGACCTGATGGCTGACCGGAACCGTACCCCCGACCGTCCCCGTCTGCGCGCGCGCCACCGGGCCGCGCTGCTCACCGTGGCCTGCGCGCTGGTGGCGGCGGGCTGTGGCAGCGGGGGGACCGAACGGGCCGGGCAGAGCCCGCGGCCGGTCGAACGCGCGCCGGTCAAGGGCGCCGAGCCGGGCCTGCCGGGGATGCCGCCGCTGCTGGACGAGCACGACCTCTACGCGGCCGACCGGCCGGGCAGGCTGGCGCCGCAGGTCAAGGACTTCCCCTCGCGGATCTACGTCCCCAACACCGGATCCGACACGGTCAGCGTCATCGACCCGAAGACCTACAAGGTCATCGACACCCTCCGGGTGGGCGTACAGCCGCAGCACGTGGTGCCGTCGTGGGACCTGAAGACGCTCTGGGTCAACAACAACCGGGGCCACGACCTCACCCCCATCGACCCCGCCACCGGCAAGGTCGGCAAGCCCGTCAAGGTCCACGACCCGTACAACCTCTACTTCACGCCCAACGGGAAGTACGCCGTGGTGATGGCCTCGATGGACCGGCAGCTGGTCTTCCGCGACCCGCACACCATGGAGATCCGCAAGACGCTGCCGGTCAACTGCGGTGGCGTCAACCACGCCGACTTCTCGCCGGACGGGCGGTACTTCATCGTCTCCTGCGAGTTCTCCGGTGAGCTGCTCAAGGTCGACACCGAGAAGATGAAGGTCATCGGCCAGGAGAAGCTCCCGTTCGAGGGCGCGATGCCGCAGGACGTGAAGATCTCCCCGGACGGCAGGACCTGGTACGTCGCCGACATGATGGCCGACGGCATCTGGATCCTCAACGGCGACACCTTCGACCGGCCCAAGCTCCTGCCGACCGGCAAGGGCGCCCACGGCCTCTACGTCAGCCGCGACTCCCGCTACATGTACGTCTCCAACCGCGGCGAAGGCACCATCTCCCGCCTCGACTTCCGGACCGGCGCCCTGATCGGCAAGTGGCGCATCCGCGGCGGCGGCAGCCCCGACATGGGCGGCCTGTCCACCGACGGCAAGGTGCTGTGGCTGTCCGGCCGCTACAACTCCGAGGTGTACGCGCTGGACACCCGTACCGGCCGGACCCTGGCCAAGATCCCCGTCGGCCAGGGCCCGCACGGGCTGGCGGTCTACCCGCAGCCGGGGCGCTACTCCCTGGGGCACACGGGCATCTTCCGCTAGGCGGCCCGGCGCCCGAGGGGCGTCAGATCCCTTGCCCCGTGGGTCCGCAGGGCCGGTGGTTCCTAGGCGTTGTACTCGTCCGCCTTCTGCGGCTCCACGCCCTGGATCATGCCGCTGAGCACCAGGGAGCGGTTGGTGAAGCGCTCGGTGTCCACGCCGTTCTCCTTGAGGACGCTCATCGCGGCGGCGTGGACGGTGCGCAGCACCGGGGTCGCGGCGCGCAGCGCGTCATCGGCCATGAAGCGGTGGCGCCAGGGCTTGTCCGCCCAGACGTGCCGCAGGCCGAACGGCTCGGGGAGGGTCAGCTTGCCGCCGAGGAAGTCCAGCACCGGCGGGAACCAGGTCAGCGGGGCGCGCGCGGCGAGCCGGACCACCTCCTGCGGCTCGATGAGCGGGAGGTGCTGGGTCTTGGTCTCCCAGAACTTGACGACCTTGGCGACGTCCTTGGTCTTGGGCTCCGGCTTGGTCGTGAACAGGCCGTTGACCGGACCGAGGGCGTGACCGGTCACCTCGATGCGCAGGGTCTCGTGCAGCACCGTGACCGTGATCATCAACGTGATCACCAACTGGCCGTCCCACAGCACGAACTGCACGCCCAGGTAGTGGCGGTTGCCGCTGCCGAACTGCTGCTCGTTGCAGATCCGCTCTATCTCGTGCCCGCGGATCTGGTACGCCTCCACATGGGAGCCCTCGGGGCGGGTGACGGCGGCGGCCTTCTCACCGACCGGCGAGACGATCCAGTGGCGTACGGAGGGAGTGGGGAACCCGCCGGTGTGCAGCGGGCTGCGCTCCAGCAGCCGCAGCTTGTCGTGGATCGCCCGGATCACGTCCCAGCTGCGGAACGGGTGGATCTCGCTGCCTTCCTGCGCCGGGATGAGCTCCTCGGCGAGCTGCCAGCTGCCCCAGCGCGTGCCCATGCCGAGTATGCCCTTGGGGCCGGCGTAGAAGACGACGTTGCTGCTCTGCTCGGCGGAGATCTTGGCGAGGTTCTGCCGGAGGGTCTCGGCGGCGATCTGGTTCGGGTCCTGCGGCACCGCTTCGGGGATCTTCGCGGCCACCCCGCCGCCCTCCAGCAGCCCCTTCCAGGACTCCCGCATGGCCACCGCGGTCTTCTCGCAGATCTGCTTGGCCAGCCACCAGCCGATCACCGGGGCGACCATCATGGCGCGGGCGTACATCGGCCAGAAGCCGGTCAGCGGCAGCTTGATCATGAAGAACAGGCCCACGCCGGCCAGCACCGTCAGCAGCAGACCGCCGAGCATCGACAGCCCGCTGCCCGCCCCGTCCTTGGAGAGCATCTTGCGCAGCTGGAAGACGCCCAGCCACAGCAGCACACCCGGCAGGAACAGCACCCCGAACAGCACCATCAGCACCGTCAGCTTGGCGTCCCGCTGCTTGCGGACGCGGGTGGCGGACAGGCAGTGCTCGACGATGGTCTGCGGCTCGGTCCCGAAGGACTGGATGAGCGCGGCGCGGCCACCGCCCAGCATCCGCACCTGTACGGCGCGCGAGAACGCCTCGCCGAGATTGGGCGCGAACAGCGACAGCTTGGGCTTCTTGATCTCGGACTTGCCGGACTCGGAGTCGGCCTTGGAGATGTCGGCGAGCGGGCTGTCCCGGTAGGCGGCCGAGGCCAGCGCCTGGGTCGCCGCCGTCTGCCCGGCACTCCCCGACAACGGGACCTGTGCCCCGGGACTGAAGTCAAAGCCGTCTGCCACTACCGCCCCCACACCGTACGCATCCGATGATGCGGCTCTTCCCGACTTCCGCCGACGGCACACCTGCTGAGAGCCTGTGTTCGAGCCCCTGACCTCTCGTCCTGCCGCCGGCTCCCCGGCCCCACGGCAGGTGCTCAGCGTACAGCCGCCGTCCGGCTCAGGGGAGTTGAGCCGGACAGCGGCCACCCGCAGGGCTGACGGGCCGTTGACTATGCGCCGTTCTCGGCCTGTTCCCGCCACTTGTCGGCGAGTTGGGGCGGCATCGGCTCATGTCGCAGGTGAACGCGGGAGAACCGGCCGGTGCCGTGCGAGAGGGAGCGCAGGTCGACGGCGTACCGGTCGATCTCCAGCTCGGGCACCTCGGCGCGCACCACGGTGCGCCCCGCCCCTGACTGCTCGGTGCCCACGACCCGGCCGCGGCGCCCCGACAGGTCGCTCATCACCTGGCCGACGAAATCGTCCGGAACCATCACGCTCACCTCGGACACCGGTTCGAGGAGCTCGATCCGGACCCCGCCGGCGGCCTCGCGCAGCGCCAGCGCGCCCGCCGTCTGGAACGCGGCGTCGGAGGAGTCGACGGAGTGCGCCTTGCCGTCGAGCAGCGTGACGCGGATGTCGACGAGCGGATGCCCGGCGGCGACCCCGCGCTCGGCCTGGGCGCGCACCCCCTTCTCCACGGACGGGATGAACTGCCGGGGTACCGCGCCGCCCACGACCTTGTCCACGAACTCGATGCCGGAGCCGCCCGGCAGCGGTTCGACCTCGATCTCGCAGATCGCGAACTGGCCGTGGCCGCCGGACTGCTTCACATGGCGGCCGCGGCCCGCGGCGGGGGCGCCGAAGGTCTCCCGCAGCGGCACCTTGTGCGCGACCGTGTCGACCTGGACGCCGTAGCGGGCCCGCAGCCGCTCCAGCGCGACATCGACATGGGCCTCGCCCAGGCACCACAGGACCACCTGATGGGTGTCCTGGTTGTGCTCCAGGCGCATCGTCGGATCCTCCGCGACCAGGCGGGCCAGGCCCTGCGACAGCTTGTCCTCGTCGGCCTTGCTGTGGGCCCGGATGGCGACCGGCAGCAGCGGGTCGGGCATCGTCCAGGGCACCATCAGCAGCGGGTCGTCCTTGCCGGACAGGGTGTCGCCGGTCTCGGCACGGGTCAGCTTCGCCACACAGGCCAGATCGCCCGCGACGGCCTGCGGCAGCGGGCGCTGCTGCTTGCCGAACGGGGTGGACAGCGCGCCGACCCGCTCGTCGACGTCATGGTCCTCGTGCCCCCGGTCCTCCAGGCCGTGGCCGGAGACGTGCACCGTCTCGTCCGGGCGCAGGGTGCCGGAGAAGACGCGTACGAGGGAGATCCGGCCGACGTACGGGTCGGAGGAGGTCTTGACCACCTCGGCCGCCAGGGGGCCGTCGGGGTCACAGCTCAGCGCCGGGCGCGGGGCGCCGTCCGGGCTGGTCACCTCGGGTGCCTCGCGCTCCGCGGGGGTCGGGAAGCCGCCGCTGATCAGCTCCAGCAGCTCCACGGTGCCCAGCCCCTGCTTGGAGCCCTCGGCGGCCGGAGACGCGGCCAGCACAGGATGGAAGGTGCCCCGGGCGACCGCCGTCTCCAGGTCCCCGATCAGGGTCTTGATGTCGATCTCCTCGCCGCCGAGGTAGCGGTCCATCAAGGACTCGTCCTCGCTCTCGGCGATGACCGCCTCGATGAGGCGGGCGCGGGCCGCCTCGATCCGCGGCAGCTCGTCGTCGGTCGGCGCGCGCTCGGTGCGCTCGCCGGACGAGTAGTCGAAGACCCGCCCGGTGAGCAGGCCGATCAGGCCGTGCACGGGGGCGTGGCCGTCGGCGCCCGGTGTCCCGTGCAGCGGGAGGTAGAGGGGCACGACGGCGTCCGGGTCCTCGCCGCCGAACGAGGTCCGGCACAGCTCGGTCATCTCGTCGAAGTCGGCGCGGGACGCCTCCAGGTGCGTGACGACCAGCGCGCGCGGCATGCCCACGGCCGCGCACTCGTCCCAGACCATGCGGGTCGCGCCGGCCACGCCGTCGGCCGCCGAGACAACGAAAAGGGCCGCGTCCGCGGCGCGCAGACCGGCCCTGAGTTCCCCGACGAAATCGGCGTATCCGGGGGTGTCCAAGAGGTTGATCTTGACTCCGCCCCAGTCAACCGGGACCAGGGAGAGCTGTACGGAGCGTTGCTGGCGGTGCTCGATCTCGTCGTAGTCGGACAGACAGCCGCCGTCCTCGACCCGGCCCGCCCGGTTGACCGCGCCGGATGCCAGCGCGAGGGCCTCGACCAGGGTGGTCTTCCCCGATCCGGAGTGGCCGACCAGCACCACATTCCGCAGGGCCGTGGGCTGGCCGGCCGTTGATGCCCTGCCGGCGGCTCCCGGGTGTGTACTCGGTTTCTCGCTCATGTGTCTCGCCTCCAGGTCGACACTTTGCGGTGATTCGAGCTTTCCACCGAGGTCATGATGCGTCCATACGTGGCACATCGGACCGGTCCTCCCAAGGGGTCCGGTACGGGGCCCGCGGAGGCGTCCACGGGCGCGCGGCGCAGCCCTGGAGCCGTGGGATGCGCCCTGCGCCGCGATGCGTTCGTGGTGGCCCGAGACCTCCTGGCTACGATGGGCCAGCCGGTGGCCCCTTGACCTCGCGGCCCGTATCGACCTCCGGGAAGGCCATGCTGAACAAGTACGCGCGTGCGTTCTTCACGCGTGTTCTCACGCCGTTCGCCGCCCTGCTCATCCGTCTCGGCGTCAGCCCGGACGCGGTCACCCTCGTCGGGACCGGAGGCGTGGTGGCCGGCGCCCTGGTCTTCTACCCGCTGGGCGAGTTCTTCTGGGGCACGGTGGTCATCACCCTGTTCGTCTTCTCCGACCTGGTCGACGGAAACATGGCGCGGCAACTGGGACGCTCCAGCCGCTGGGGGGCCTTTCTCGACTCCACCCTCGACCGGGTCGCCGACTCGGCGATCTTCGGCGGGCTCGCCCTCTGGTACGCGGGGCGCGGCGACAGCCTGCTGCTCTGCGCGATGGCGATCTTCTGCCTGGCCAGCGGCCAGGTGGTCTCGTACACCAAGGCGCGCGGCGAGGCCATCGGGCTGCCGGTGAACGTCAACGGCCTGGTGGAGCGCGCGGAGCGGCTGGTCATCACGCTCGTCGCCTGCGGACTGTCGGGGCTGCACGCCTTCGGGGTACCCGGCGTCGAGATCCTGCTGCCGATCGCCCTGTGGGTCGTCGGCATCGGCAGCGCCGTCACCCTCGGCCAACGTGTGGTGACGGTACGACGGGAGTCGGCCGAGGCCGACGCCATGGCACAAGGGGGAACAGGCGCATGAGTCCACGCACGACCCGCCGGCCGCGGTTCGACACCGACAAGCTGGCGGACGCGCTCTACGCGCTGGGCTGGAGCACCGTCAAGAAGCTGCCCGAAGGCGTGGCCACCGGACTCGGCCGCCGGATCGCCGACACGGTCTGGAAGCGCCGTGGCAAGGGCGTCCTGCGGCTGGAGGCGAACCTCACCCGGGTCGTCCCGGACGCCACCCCGCAGCGGCTCTCCGAGCTCTCCCGGGCCGGGATGCGCTCCTACATGCGCTACTGGATGGAGTCCTTCCGGCTGCCGGCCTGGAGCAAGGAGCGGATAAGGAACGGCTTCACGCCCGAGGACGTGCACCACCTGGAGGACGGGCTCGACAGCGACCGCGGCGTCATCCTCGCCCTGCCGCACATGGGCAACTACGACCTCGCCGGCGCCTGGGTCACCACCAAGCTCGGCGTCCCCTTCACCACCGTCGCCCAGCGCCTCAAGCCGGAGTCCCTCTACGACCGCTTCGTGGCCTACCGTGAAGGCCTGGGCATGGAGGTGCTGCCGCACACCGGCGGCTCCGCCTTCGGGACGCTCGCCCGGCGGCTGCGGGCCGGCGGCCTGGTCGCCCTGGTCGCCGACCGCGATCTGTCCGCCTCCGGGATAGAGGTCAAGTTCTTCGGGGAGGCGACGAAGATGCCGGCCGGCCCCGCGGTACTCGCCCTCCAGACCGGCGCCATGCTGCTGCCCGTCACACTCTGGTACGACGACACCGCCGTCATGCGCGGCCGGGTCCACCCGGAGATCGAGGCCCCCGAGACCGGCACCCGCGCCGAGAAGGCCGCCCAGATGACCCAGGCGCTCGCCGACGCCTTCGCCTCCGGCATCGCCGACCACCCCGAGGACTGGCACATGCTGCAGCGGCTCTGGCTCGCCGACCTGGAGCCGCGCGAGGAGCCCGGTGCCCCGGGCGGCACCGCGGCCCCCGGAACGGAGACTGCGTGAAGATCGGCATCGTCTGCCCGTACGCCTGGGACGTCCCCGGCGGCGTGCAGTTCCACATCCGCGACCTGGCCGACCACCTGATCCGCCTCGGCCACGACGTCTCCGTCCTCGCCCCCGCCGACGACGAGACGCCCCTGCCGCCGTACGTCGTCTCCGCCGGCCGCGCCGTCCCCGTCCCGTACAACGGCTCGGTCGCCCGGCTCAACTTCGGCTTCCTCTCCGCGGCCCGGGTGCGCCGCTGGCTCCAGCACGGCGCCTTCGACGTCATCCACATCCACGAACCGGCCTCGCCCTCCCTCGGCCTGCTCGCCTGCTGGGCGGCACAGGGGCCGATCGTGGCGACCTTTCACACCTCCAACCCGCGCTCGCGGGCGATGATCGCCGCCTACCCGATCCTGCAGCCCGCGCTGGAGAAGATCAGCGCCCGCATCGCGGTCAGCGAATACGCCCGCCGCACCCTCGTCGAGCACCTCGGCGGCGACGCGGTGGTCATCCCCAACGGCGTCGACGTCGACTTCTTCGACTCCGCCGAGCCGAAGGCCGAGTGGCAGGGGAAAACCATCGGCTTCATCGGCCGCATCGACGAGCCGCGCAAGGGCCTGCCGGTCCTGATGAAGGCGCTGCCCACGATCCTGGCCGCGGTCCCCGACGCCCGGCTCCTCGTCGCCGGCCGCGGCGACGAGGAGGAAGCCGTCGCGGCGCTGCCCGCCGAGCTGCGCTCCCGGGTCGAGTTCCTCGGCATGGTCAGCGACGAGGACAAGGCACGGCTGCTGCGCAGCGTCGACGTCTACGTCGCCCCCAACACGGGCGGCGAATCCTTCGGCATCATCCTCGTCGAGGCGATGTCGGCCGGGGCGCCCGTACTGGCCAGCGACCTCGACGCCTTCGCCCAGGTCCTCGACCAGGGCGAGGCGGGCGAGCTGTTCACCAACGAGGACGCCGAGGCGCTCGCCGCTGCGGCGGTACGACTGCTCGGCGATCCGGACCGCCTCGCGGAGCTGCGGGAACGCGGCACCCGTCATGTGCGGCGGTTCGACTGGTCGACCGTGGGGGCCGACATTCTCGCCGTCTACGAGACCGTCACCACCGGGGCGGCGTCCGTGGCCACCGACGAGAGGATGGGCCTGCGGGCCCGGCGCTGGCTGGCGAAGGATTGAGCGCCCCGTTTTTGGCTTTCCCGCCGTGGTTGTTGCTCGCCGTTCTTCGCCCGCTGCGCGGTGCGCCCGCCGTGGCGCCTGGCGGCCGGTCCGCTGCGTTTTGTCTCCGCCCCGTTTTTGGCTGTCCCGCCGTGGCGCCTGCGGCGGGCGGGTCCGCTGCGCGGGGCTGTGGGTGCGGTGACGGGCCTGCGGGGCCGGTGTGTGGGACTGCTTCGCTTTACGTCCCACA
>NZ_JBFBHQ010000014.1:0-151927 GCF_040701845.1 Streptomyces angustmyceticus
CCCTGCGGTGGCGGGGGTCTTTTTTTCCGGCCCGCCCCCCCCGCCGGTTGGGTTGGTCGGGCGCGCCCCCACCGGGGGGGTGTAGCGGCTTTGCTTCGCTTTACGTCCCGCAACCCACCCCCTCCGGCCCGTCACCTCGCGTGGGGGGGGCGGCGGCTGTCCGTGGGGGAGGGGTGCGGTCTTCGCTCGTGGCGCGGGGCCCTTCGGTGGGTTTGCGCCAGGGGCTGACTTTGGCTAACGGGGCTTGCGCCAGGGCCACTTGGGGCCCTCGTTCGGGTCCTTGCCCTCCGGGGCGTACTCGTACTTCCAGCCGCTGGGCAGGCCCAGGCGGTTCACCCGGCCGGGGACGCGGCGGTAGACGTGGACCGTCGGGGGGCTGCCGTCGTCGTGCGGCACGGGGACCTCGTACGTCTTCGGCGGCTGACCGGTCGCGCCGACCAGGACGGGCAGTACCCGGCCGTCCAGCGGGCCGCCGACGAAGAGGGTGTTCTCGCTTCTCACGTCCTCAGTGTCACACCGCCGCCGCGCGGGCGCCGGTCACAGCAGATGGGTGGCGTCGCCCACGACGGGCAGGATGCGGCGGGCCAGGTCGCCCGCCGGGCCGTCGGCGGTCTCCAGCTTCAGTGCCGCCCGGGTCACCCGGGCGGTCTGCGGGTCCGTGGCCGCGGTGGCGGCCAGCAGCGCCACGAAGTGGTCGACCAGCCAGTCCCGCAGCTCGTCGAGGGCCGGTTGCTTGTCCTCGTCGAGCCAGATCAGCGAGGCGGCCTCGACGGCGGTGATCCACATGCGGACGGTCATCCGCAGCCGCAGGCTCGGCTCCGGCTCGCCCAGATGCCGCAGGATCTGGTCGGCGGCGGCGCGCCGTACCTCGTCCACGATCGCGGTCGTACGGGTCGTCTCCACGACGCTGCCGCCCTGCAGCAGCGCGCTGAACCCCGCGTCGTGCTCGTCGACGAAGGCCAGGTAGCGGTCGAGTGCGCGCGCGAGCCGGCGGGTGAGCGGCCCGGTCTCCGGCTCGGCGAAGCAGCGCTCCAGGATGTCGGCCGCGCTGCGCAGCGCGGCCTCGTACAACTGCTGCTTGCCGCCGGGGAAGTAGCGGTAGACCAGCGGCCGTGAGACGCCGGCGGCCAGGGCGACGTCGTCCAGGGAGACGTCCTCGGGGGCGCGCTGGGCGAACAGGTCCAGCGCGGCGGTGAGCAATTGGCTGCGGCGCTGCTCCACGCTCAGCCTGCGGTAGGCGGGTCGGGGTACTGCTGGGGCGGTGCCGCTGCCGTTCATGAACAGCAGCGTAACCGGCCCGGATGTCGGCTCGTACAGGTGCTCGGGGGATGCCGGGCGCATGGCCGTCCGCTTCAGGCCAGCAGGCCCGAGCTCCGCCACAACCGGCGGCCCACACCCCGCAGTACGCCGATCTCGTCCAGGAAGTCGGTCAGCCGCCGGGCGCCGGACTGCATCACCTCGCGGCGATGGCCACTGGCCCTGACCTGGGCGACGGCCTCGCGCCGGTCCAGGCCCACCTGGGTGTAGACGGCCGGGTTGACGAAGGCGACGGAGAAGACCCGGGCCGCCTCGCCGGAGCTGATGCGGGTCAACTCCCGCTCCCAGCGCGGCGCGGTGACCATCTGGCGGCGCAGCTCCTCACGGGCGTAGCGCACGTGCCGGGCCTCCTCGACGACATGGATGCGGGTCACCCCGCGCACGATCGTCTGCACCCGCTCGTCCGGGAACGTCAGCCGCTGCATCCAGTCCAGGATCTCCTCGCCGAGCAGGGTGCAGGCGAAGGAACCGGGGGTGGTGGAGACCGTCTTGAGGACGCGGGCGAGGTTGTGGTTGAGCCGGGAGACCGGGTACGCCGGCGCGCCGCCCTTCTGGATCATGCGCGCGAACATCTTGGAGTGCCGGCACTCGTCGGCTATCTCGGTGAGCGCGTAGCGGACGTGCGCGCTGGTCACCGGCTTGTCGTAGATGTGCCGGACCAGCAGCTGCATCAGGATGATCTCGAACCAGATGCCGAGCGAGGCGAGCGAGGCGGCCTCGTGGCGGGAGAGGTCCTGCTGCTGCTCCGGTGACATCTTCTTCCACAGCGGGGTGTCGTAGAGCGAGACCAGCTCCGGCGGCCAGAACCACTTGCCCTCTTCGAGGGGCGCGTCCCAGTCGAGTTCGGTGTCGGGGTCGAAGGAGTGCTTGGCGGAGGAGTCGAGCAACCGCTCGGCGACCTGTTCCCGGTCCTTGAGCAGACCGAGGGCGTCCCGCAGGACGTCGGTGTCCGTCACGGTCATCTCGGTGGGCGCGCTCGTCATGGCTGTGGCTACCTCGCTAGTGGGTTACCCGCGGTCAGAACTTATGAGACTGCTTGTCAGCAAGGACGTCAATCCCCCGTGCACGAGTTATTGACCCGTCGGTAAGAAACGTGTGAGCCTGCCAACGACCGCCCATGACAAGGCGTTTGGCGAGCCGAGGAGGCCTCCGTGTCGACCCGAGATCTCTACGTACAGGACCCAGGCGACTCCGTGTGGAAGGTGCCCGCGTCCGGTGCGGCACGCTTCAGCTGGGATTACGACGACGGGCGCGACCGGCTGCTGGCCCTCTACCAGAAGGGCAAGGACAAGCAGTGGGACGCCGCCTTGCGGATCGACTGGGACCTGGAGGTCGACCCCTACGACCCGCTCGGCACCCCGGACGATTCCATGTCCCTGTACGGCACGAAGTACTGGGACAAAATGACCGAGAAGGACCGCGGGGAACTGCGCCGTCACTACACCTCCTGGCAGTTCAGCCAGTTCCTCCACGGCGAGCAGGGCGCCATGGTCTGCGCGGCGCGGATCGTGGAATCCGTCCCGGACCTCGACGCGAAGTTCTACTCCGCCACCCAGACCATGGACGAGGCACGGCACGCCGAGATATACAGCCGCTTCCTCCGGGAGAAGGTCGGGATGCTCTACCCGATCAACGACAACCTCCAGGCGCTGCTCTCCGACACCCTCAAGGACTCCCGCTGGGACATGCCCTACCTCGGCATGCAGGTCCTGATCGAGGGCCTGGCGCTGGCCGCCTTCGGCATGATCCGCGACACCACCACCAAGCCCCTGCCCAAGCAGATCCTCGCCTACGTCATGCAGGACGAGGCGCGCCACGTCGCCTTCGGGCGGATGGCGCTGCGCGACTAGTACAAGCAACTCACCGACGCCGAACTGCGCGAACGCGAGGAGTTCGTCATCGAGGGCTGCTACTTGATGCGCGACCGGCTGCGCGGCCTGGAAGTCCTGGAGAACTTCGGCATACCGCACGACGAAGCCGCCGAATTCACCGAGAACTCCGAGTTCCTGCACCTCTTCCGCAAGCTGCTCTTCAGCCGGATCGTGCCCTGCGTGAAGGACATCGGCCTGTGGGGCGAACGTCTCCAGCGCGCCTATGTGGACATGGGCGTCTTCGAGATGGGCGACTCCAACCTCGACCTCCTCATGGCCGAGGACGAGGAACTCGCCGAGAAGCTCGACGCGGAGCGCTTCGCGGCCGAGGAGGAGGCCCGTACGGCGGAGGTCGCGGCGGCCATCGCGGACGGGGCGGCCGAAGGCTGAGGGCCGGGGCACGGCGCCGGGCGGCCGGGCGCCCGGGGGCAGTGGTCACGGCTCCGTAGGGACGCCGTCCTGCGGAGTGGGGGACGCCGGGCGATCCGGCCATGCCCCGTACCGGCCGGCTCGTGGCGCCTGGCACCGCTCGCGCCCGTCACGCCCCGGCCGGACCCGTCAGGGCCCGTCCGGAAGCCCCGCGTCCAGGAAGTCCAGCACCCGGCGGCCGAGTTCGCCGGCCCGGTCGTACGGCATGGAGTGGTGGGTGACGCCCGGCACGGTCGCCGGCCGCACGCCCGGCGTCCGTTCGGCCCGTGCGGCGACCCGGCGCAGGTCGTGCGCCCGGCTGTGCTCCGCCAGCAGCACCAGGGTCGGCGGCGCCCAGGCGCCGAGCCGGGCGAGGTCCGGGCGCGGCCCCGTGACCACCTTCGCGCCGCGGAACTCGGCGGCGCCCAGGCCCATCAGCCGCACCAGTTCCGGCGCGGGCGGCGCACCCCGCGTCTCCCACGCCAGGAACCGCCGGGTGCTCCGCTCGCCGGGCCGGGCGAACAGCGGCAGCGCCCGCAGCAGGTACGACGGCCGGTACCCGGCGAAGCACTGGGTCGGATCGAGCAGCATCAGCCGCGCCACCCTCCCCCGGGCTCGCCAGGAGCAGGGGGACGACCCCCGCCGAGGCCCCGGCGCTCCGGAGGGAGGCGCCACGGCGGCGTGCGCGGCGTAACCCAGCGCGAGCCAGCCGCCGTACGAATGCCCCAGCAGCGCGACCGACTCCAGACCGAGCCCGTCGAGCACACCGTGGAGCCAGGCGTACAGGTCCTCCGGCCGCCGCAGCGGACGTCCCGCGTGGACGCTGAGCCCCGGCGCGCCGATCTGGTCCACGGCGTAGACCCGGCGCGTCCGGGCGAGCACGGCGGCCTGGGCGTACCAGATGGCCGAGGTCGTGCCGCCGCCGTGCAGCAGGACCAGCGGCGGGGCGCCGGCCGGACCGCAGACGTTGACCCGGGTGGTGCCGAACTCCGAGGCCAGATCGATCCGTTCCACCAGAACCGGCCAGCGCGCCATGGCCCGCTCGTAGGCGTCGCGGAAGGCGGGGGAGGGGGCGTGCGCGGGAGCCTGCGGGGAGGGGGCTGCGGTCATGGGCACCTCCGGGACGGGGGGAAGCGGCGGAGCGAGGCGCTCGGCAATCGCCTCGCCGGGCAAGTATCTCGCTGAGCGAGGTAATAATCGGCGGGTCCGGGAAAGTTCCGGGACATCTCCGGGGAAGCGACGGCAGGATTCCGGGCAGGGCGCCGCGCGTCCGGGGCGCCCCCGAGGGGCGCCGGCAGGGCGCCGAGCGCCGGAACGGGCGGCATGAGCGCGGGCAAGAGCAGAGAGGCGACGGCGTATGGCGAAGCGGCAGGAACCGGGCGGAGCGGGTGCGCCGGGGGAAGCGGGGAGTCCGGGGGAGCCGGCGGGGATGGACCTGGTGCATCTGCTGCGCGAGGTGACCTTGCGGCTCGACCTCGCGGGAGCCCGGTTCGCCGGCCGCAACGGCCTGCACCCCACCGACCTGCGGGCCCTGATCTGTCTGCTCGACGCGGCCCGCGCCGGCACCGAATCGACCCCCGGACGGCTCGGCGAACGGCTGGGGCTGAACTCCGCCGGCACCACGGCCCTGATCGACCGCCTGGAGCGGCTCGGCCTGATCCGGCGGGTGCGCGACACCCGCGACCGGCGCCGGGTCCTGCTGGAGGCCGATGAGCGCGCGGTCGCCCTGGGCCGGTCGTTCTTCGGCCCGCTGATCGACCGCACCATCGACCTCCTCGCCACCTTCGAGCCCGGGGAACAGGCGGCGATCCGGCGGTTCCTGAGCGGGGTGCGGGACGCGGCGGGGGAGGACTAGGGGGCGTCGTCACCCTCCCGTCTCTCCCCCTGCGGCGCGCCCGGGGGCCCAGGGGCGCGAGATGGCCGGGGACCTACCGCCTGCCGGACCGGGCCAGCCACCGCCCCTCGTGCCGGGACACCTCGATCGGACGGCCGAAGCAGGCGGTCATCCGCTCACCGGTCAGCACCTCGTCCACCGGGCCGCGCGCCTGCACCCGGCCTTCGCGCAGCAGCAGGGCGTGGCCGACGGACGGGGACAGCTCCTCCAGGTGGTGGGTGACCGTCACGGTCGCCAACTCCGGCCTTCCCAGGGCCAGCCGGTGCAGGGCATCGATCAGGTCCTCCCGGGAGGGCAGGTCGAGCGCGTTGAACGGCTCGTCGAGCAGCAGCAGCCGGGGGTCGGCCATCAGCGCGCGGGCGATCAGGATCCTGGCCCGCTGGCCGCCCGAGCACACCCCGTACGGCCGCTGGGCCAGTTCCTTGCAGTCCAGCTCGGCGAGCAGCTCATGGGCGCGCTCACGGGTCGCCGCGTCGTAGGTGCGCCACAGCGGCTGCACGGTGCCGCTCGCGCCGGTCAGCACGACCGTGTGCCCCGTCGCGTCCTGCGGCACCTTCTGCGCGCCGGAGACCAGCCCGATGACGGCGCGCAGCTCGCGGACGTCCACCGAGCCGAGCCGGTGCCCGAGCACCTCGACGGTGCCGACGGTGGGGAACATCAGCGCCCCGACGAGACGCAGGACGGTGGTCTTGCCGGCGCCGTTCGCGCCGAGCAGCGCCCAGTGTTCACCGGACCGTACGCTCCAGTCGACGGCGTCGAGGATGACCTGGCCGGTGGCGTACCGGCGGACACCGACGCCTTCCAGGGCGGCGATCACACGGGCTGCTTCGGGGGCCGGCTGCGGCTGTGAAGGCGGCGAGGGGATCATCGCCGCAGGGTAGCTGTGTACGACACCTTTCTGCGGAGGTGTCCGATGTGCGGACCCCGGCGGGCCCCTGGGCGGGCGGAGGCGGGGACGACGGCGGCGGTGGCGGCGCGGTCACCGCCACCGGACGGACCGCCGGCCCGGCCACCGACGGCCCGCGGCCAGGCGGCCGCTACTGCCCGGACGCCTGTGAGGACCCGGACGCCCCTGAGGCCCCGGACGCCCCTGACCGCCCCGGCAGCCCCAACAGCTCCCGCACCCGCGCGTACTTGGCCGTGAGCCGCTCCCGCGTCGGCGCGTCCAGCACCGCCAGCCGCGCCGGATCGGCGTTGTGCGCCAGGTCGGACTCCTTGACCAGCAGCGCCCCGGGCGTGGCCAGAATGCGTGCGGTGTAGTCCTCGACCGGCTCGTCCGCCCGCTTGGTGACGGCCAGGATCATCGCCTTGGTCGCCTCGCTCAGCGCCGCGCCGGACAGCCACTCCCGGGTCAGCGCCTCGTCCTCGACGGCGTCGTGCAGCCAGGCCGCCGCGATCTGCTCGTCGCTGCCGCCCCGTTCGCGCACCCCCGCCGCGACCGCGGCCAGATGCTCGGCGTACGGGCGGCCCGCCTTGTCGGTCTGCCCGGAGTGTGCGCGCCGGGCCAGCGCCTCCACCTCGGCCAGGGACAGCAGCGGGGGCGGAGCAGGTTCCATGGACGGGATCGCATCAGCCATACGGCCATTGTGCAGCCCGTGCCCGGCCCGCCGCGAAGGGCTCAGCCCAGCGCCGCCGCCATCACCGCCCGGGCGATCGGTGCCGCGTTCCCGCCGCCGCTGATGTCCGCACGGTCGGCGGCCGCGTCCTCCACCACCACGGCCACGGCCACGGCCGGCTCGTAACTGTCCTTCGCCCGCGCCCAGGCGATGAACCAGGCGTACGGCGTGCCCTCGTTGCGCACCCCGTGCTGTGCGGTGCCGGTCTTGCCGCCGACCGTGACGCCCTTGATCGCGGCGGGCCGCCCGCTGCCGTGCTCGACGACGTCGACCATCATCTCCTGGAGCTGCTGGGCGGTGACCGGACCGGTCACCTGGCGCGTGGTGCGGCGCGGACCGCCCGCGACCACGACACCGCGGGCATCGGTCACCTCGTCGACCAGCGACGGCGACGTCAGCTGGCCCCCGTTGGCGACCGCCGCCGCGACCATCGCCATCTGGAGGGGCGTGGCGGCGGTGTCGTACTGGCCGATGGCGGAGAGCGCGACCTGCGAGGCGTCCATCCGCGTATCGAAGTTGCTCGGCGCCACCGGCGAGGGGATGCGCAGAAGGCGGTCGTTGAAGCCGAACCTCCGGGCGGTGTCGGCCATGGCGGACAGCCCGATCCGCGTGCCCAGCCGCGCGAAGACGGTGTTGCACGAGACCCGGAAGGCGTCCTTGAGCGGCGCGTCCTCGCACCCCTCCGCGGCATTGCCGAGCCGGGTGTCGGTGCCGGGCAGGGGGTAGGGGTCGGGCGAATCGGTGGGGGCGTCGATATCGGTGACCTTGCCGCTCTCCAGCGCGGCAGCCGCGGTGACGACCTTGAACGTGGAGCCGGGCGGATAGGTCTGGCGCAGCGCCCGGTTGAGCATCGGCTGCTGCTCGCCGCCGTTCAGCCGGCGCCAGGCCTCGCCGACCGCGGCGTCGTTGCCGGACAGCTCACCCGGGTCGTACGACGGCGTGCTGACCAGCGCCAGGACCCGCCCCGTACCCGGCTCGATCGCCGCCACCGCCCCCTTCTTGCCGCCCAGCCCCTCGAACGCGGCGCGCTGCATCCGGGGGTTGATGGTGGTGTGGACGCTGCCGCCCCGCCGGTGGGTGCGGGTCAGCCGGTCCCACCACGGGAAGGTGGCGAGCCGGTCGTCGGCGCCGGAGAGGATGCCGTCCTCGGCGCGCTCCAGCAGGGACGTCCCGTAGGTCTGCGACGCGTAGCCGGTGACCGGCGCATACAGCGGCCCCTCGGTGTAGGTGCGCTCGTAGCGCAGCCGTCCCCCGCTGTCCCGGGAACCGGTGACCGGCCGGCCGGCGACGAGCACGGCACCGCGCGGCTGGGCGTAACGGACGATCTGCCCGCGGCGGTTGGCCGGGCTGGCGCCGTAGTTCCCCGCCTCGTAGACCTGCACCCGCCCGGCGTTGACCAGCAGCGCCACGAGCAGGAGGAAGGAGAAGGCGGCGGTCAGCCGGATACAGCGGATCAACGGCCGGCCTCCGGGGAGGGGGCGTCATCGGCGGGAGCCGGCGGCGGCGCGGCCGGCTGCCCGCCAGGGGCCCGGGATGCCGCGCTCCGCCCCTGGAGCCGCCCCTGCTCCCGGGGCCCGCTCCGCCCCTGGGGCCGATCCCGCTCGTTACGGGTCCCGTGGTGAGGGGCCCCGCTCCGCTCCCGGGGCCGTCCCTGCTCCCCGGGCCCGCTCTCCGCCTCCGGCGCCCGGGGCGCGGACGGCTTCAGGAAACCGGTCACCCAGCTCCCGGCCCCGAGCCCCGCGCCCCGGCCGGGAAGATTCGCCGCACTGCTCCTGCCGCCGGGCGCGGCCCCGCTTCCCGCCGTGCGCGCCGCACCGCTCCCGGCCCCGTCCGGTGCGGGGTGCCCGCCGGCGCTCCCCGCCGTACCCGTCCGCCCGTCCCGGCCCGCCTCGCCGGCCCCCTCCGCACGCGGCATCCGCGCCCGGTTACTGATCCGCAGCAGCAGCGCGATGATGATCCAGTTCGTGACGACGGACGACCCGCCCTGCGCCAGGAACGGCATCGCCATCCCCGTCAGCGGAATCAGCCCCATCACCCCGCCCGCGATCACGAAGACCTGGATGGCGGGCAGCGCGGCGAGCCCCACGGCCAGCAGGCTGCCGAACGGGTCCCGCACGGCGACCGCGGCGCGGTAACCGCCCGCCACCAGCAGGGCGTACAGCAGGAACAGCGCCGTCAGCCCGGCCAGCCCCAGCTCCTCGCCGTACGTCGCCAGGATGAAGTCGGACTTCATGGCGAAGCCGATCAGATATGAGTGGCCCTGGCCCAGACCCGTGCCGAACATCCCGCCGGCGGCGAACGCGAACAGCGACTGGGCGAGCTGTCCGGGCCCCTTGCCCGCCGCGATACCGGCGAACGGATGCTGCCAGTCCTCGACCCGGGTGTGCACATGCGGCTCCAGCGTGCCGACGGCGGCCGCCCCGATGCCCGCCAGGACCAGCCCGATCGCGATCCAGCCGGTGCGCCCGGTGGCCACGTACAACAGGACGACGAAGATCCCGAAGAACAGCAGCGAGGTGCCCAGATCGCGTTCCAGCACCAGCACGGCGACGCTGAGCAGCCAGATCGTGACGATCGGCCCGAGCACCCGGCCGGTCGGCAGCCGCAGCCGCCACATCCGGCGCCCGGTGTGCGCCAGCGCGCCGCGGTTGGCCGCGAGGTACCCCGCGAAGAACACCGTGATCAGCACCTTGGCGAACTCGCCCGGCTGGATGGAAAATCCGGCGAAACGGATCCAGATCTTCGCGCCGTTGACGGCGGGGAAGAGAATCGGCGCCGCCATCAGCAGCAGCGCGAGCGCCGCACAGACATAGGCGTACCGCTGCAGCATGCGGTGGTCGCGCAGCAGCACCACCACCGCGGTGAACAGCGCGACCCCGACGGTCGACCACAGCAACTGGGTGGGCGCGGCGTGGTCGCCGGGCGTCTCCTGGTCGAGCCGGAAGATCAGCACCAGCCCGATCCCGTTGAGCAGCACCGCGGTGGGGAGCAGCAGCGGATCGGCGTACGGGGCGCGGAAGCGCACGGCGAGGTGCGCGAGCAGCGCGAGGGCGCCGAGCCCGGCGCCGTAGCGGAGCGCCCCGCCCGGCAGCGCATGCCACCTGGCCAGTCCCACGACGACATAGCCGCAGACGCTGATGACGACGGCGCCTACGAGGAGGGCCAGTTCGACACCGCGTCGCCGGGGCAGTGACGGCGGGGGTGGGGGAGAGTCCGCCGGGCGCGCGGCGGCCGCCGCCCTTGCCATTGCCGTCATGCCTGGCAACGTAGCAAGCGGCGGCCACTATTTCCGTTATGTCGGATACGACGTTCGGGGCGTCCGCCCGGCGCATACGACCCCAGAGCGGGGAACGCGTCATCCGGCGGGTCATCCGGCGTGGAGGCCGTACGGATTGCGGGTGCGGACGCGAAGCGGTTCCGGCGGGCCGTCGAGCGGCGGCGCGATGCGAAGCGCCGACGGCACGTGCAAGGCGGCACCATGCGCAACGCTTCCCGGCGTAGATCCATTATCGCCGCAACCACCCCTCCTCGTCACCGTTCTCCGGAACGATCTTCACGGCGCGGCAAGCCCCTAGCGTGGTGGGCCGAGATCGACGTAGCCAGACCATCGGCGACCCAGGGGGCGAGCGTGACGAACGACGACACCGCGGCATTGGCCGCGGAACTCATCCGCATGGCCGAGGAGGACCACGCGGCCTCACCCGGCGCGAACAGCGCGGACTTCGCGGAACAACTGGCCTGGCGCCGCCTCACCGCCCGCCACGGTGACCGGCTCCTCCAGATCATGGACGCACACGGCTGGCCCACGGCGGAACGGGTCGGCGACGAGGCCGCACGCGGCGCCTGGCTGATCGCCCAGCACGCCGACCGGCAGCTCGAGGTGCAGCGGCGTGCGCTGGGGCTCCTGGAACAGGCGGTGGCGGCGGGCGCAGCAAGCCCGCGCGAGCTGGCCTTCCTGCGCGACCGGACCCTGGTGAACGAGGGCCGCAAGCAGATCTGCGGCACCCAGATCGCCGGGATCGAGGAGGGCTCGCCCGTCCCGTGGCCGTGCGAGGACCCCGAGCGCATGGACGCCCTGCGGGCCGAGGCCGGCATCGAGCCCTTCGACGTGTACGTCGCCGCGTTCGCAAGGACCTGAGGGCCGCCCCAGGGTCCGCGCCGGAATCGGGCCGGGCCCCCGCCTGCGCGGAGGCCCGGCCCTGGCCCGCCCTACGGCGGGGCCCCGGACGGGGCCCCGCCGGCCTCAACACCAGCGGGGCTCCTCCCCGTCACGCACGATGTCCCGCCGCGAGGACCAGACGTACGAGGCGTCGGAGAGCTTGTACCAGACCGGGTTGCCCTCGATGCGCTCGGCCTTGACCCGGCAGACGATCCCCACCACGGACCCGTACTCCTTCGAACCGACCACGCGGTAGTGGGTGCTCGGACCGATGCGCAGCACCAGCCCGTCCTCGGCGACCACCCGGCCCTCGTACGCGGCCAGGTTGTCGCCCTCGCTGCCGTCGGAGGCCGTGGCGGGGCCGGCCGCGACGACCCCGGCCAGCACACCGGAAAGAGCACACAGAGCGAGCAAGCCGAACTTGCCGGACTTCGACTGCGGAAACATGCGCTTCCTCCTGCGAAGGGGAGAGTCCCAGGGGATTCCCTGCGGGGTGAGATGAGCGAAGCCGCCGGGCGTCACCGGACGGACGGTCCGGGCCTGCGCCCTTGCCGATGCGGGCGCGGTGTCGGCGCCCCGCCGGTACGGGCGCGGTCTGCCGCACCCTTCCGACGGCGAGTGTGACCGCTCGCTGTGCGGCTTCCCTCTGCCGCGCCGCTCTCTCGCACCGCACCGGGCCTGCCGCCTGCTTCGCTCCCTTCTCACGCTAGAGAGACACCGGAGAGTCCGCAACTCGTCACAACGGGTGACGGCGTGGCTCGCCTCGACGCCGGCCGCCTGCCTCCCCTCCCTTCCTCCCCGGGCCCCGTCAGCGCGCCCTCGATGTCGTGCCGCCACCCCCTCCACGCCTCCTCAACGCACCCCCGGCAAAGCCCTCTTGGCTCCCGACCGCCCAAGCCGCCGCGCGCATCGGCCACTTCCGCGATGCGAGGAGGTCATGGGCGGCGGCGGTCGCGTCCGGCGCAAGGTACGGGGAACGCCCGAGGGGAAACTTCGCTCTTCATGGTCGATGTACGGCATGGGGGGTGCCTAAGGGGAGAATCAGGGGCACCCCAGGGGCCGCTCAGGGGCGTTCCGGGTTGTTCCGTGAACGCGCCCAATGGCACTTTGTAAACTCGTCCAGACCGAAAAGAAGAAGAGGGCCGAGGCCGAGCTCGTCACGCCGATGCGGACGACCGAAGACATCGGTCGATGGCATGGACCTGTGCCATGACCACCGTATGCGAGGGGCTATGGCGTACGTCACACCCGTGCACGCCGAGTGGAGGTGCCGCGCTGTCCCGGCCGCCGTGGGCCGCGGAGCGCGCGTGACCGTCCCCCTCGACGAAAGGCAGTATTAGCGTCATGACGACTCTCCGTTCCCGGATCATCGCCTGGGCCGGCCGTTTGTATCTGGCGAGAACACAGAAGAAGGGCTTCGACCTGTCTCGAATGTCTTTCTTGCCCGAGTCCGTCCTGATGCCCTTGCGGCGCGAGGGGCTCAACCCTGTGGGCGAGCTGGCCGCCGTCCGGGAGCGGGAGCCCATCAGCAGGCTTCCCGTACCGATAGCCGCCAACGTCTGGCTCGTCACCGGCTACGACGAGGTCAAGGCGGTACTGGGAAAGGCGAATTCCTTCAGTTCGGACTTCACCAACCTCGTCGGCAAGGCCGGCGCCGGTGCCGAACAGAATCCCGGCGGACTCGGATTCGCCGACCCGCCGGTACACACCCGCCTCCGCCGTCTCCTGACGCCCGAATTCACCATGCGCCGCCTCGGCCGGCTCACCCCGCGCATCCACGAGATCGTCGAAGAGCGCCTCGACGCCATGGAAAAGGCGGGGAAGAACGGCGACCCGGTCGACATCGTCCACGCTTTCGCCCTCCCCATCCCCTCCCTCGTCATTTGCGAACTCCTCGGCGTCCCCTATGAGGACCGTGCCGACTTCGAACGCCTCAGCGCCGCCCGCTTCGACCTTTTCAGCGGCGCCAATGCCTCCTTCGGCGCCATATCCGAATCCCTTTCCTACTTCCGGGACATCGTCAAGAAGCAGCGTGAAAATCCGGGCGACGGCCTGCTCGGCATGATTGTGAAGGAACACGGCGACTCGGTCAGCGACGAAGAGCTGGCGGGCCTCGCCGACGGCGTCCTCACCGGCGGCTTCGAAACCACCGCCAGCATGCTGGCCCTCGGCGCACTGGTCCTCCTGCAGGACCCCAAGCACTTCGCGGCCCTCCATGACGGCGATGACGTCGTGGACCGCTATGTCGAGGAACTCCTCCGCTATTTGACCGTCGTGCAGGTCGCTTTCCCGCGCTTCGCCCGCGAGGACCTGGAAATCGGTGGCGTCCAGATCGCCTCCGGAGATGTGGTGCTGTGCTCCCTGAGCGGTGCGGACCGGGACGGCAAACTGGGCCCGGAAATGGAACAGTTCGACCCCACCCGCAACGTCCCCTCCCACCTGGCCTTCGGCTACGGAATCCACCGCTGCGTGGGCGCCGAACTGGCCCGCATGGAACTCCGCGCCGCCTACCCCGCCTTGGTGCGCCGCTTCCCGAACATGCGCCTCGCCGCCAATCCGGAGGACCTCGAATTCCGCAAGCTCTCCATCGTCTACGGAATCGAGTCGTTGCCGGTCCGCCTGAACGGCTGACCCCCACCCCGGCTCCGCGATTCCTCTGACCGGGCATGTGGCCAATGGGCCGGGTGCCCGGTCTTCTGCTGCCGCGCCCCGCCGGCTCACGCGCACCCGGAGGGGGACGTACGGCAATGCGCGCACGTCGCCCCCGGCGACCGCTGCGCGGGGCGCGCACGCCTCCGTGCCCGTCCGCCTCGGCCCCGTCCGGGACACCACCCTGATGAACACCGGGCGTCCCCCGGGGGCTGACCCGCAACACAGGAATGCCCACAGCCTTGCTGGCGGAAATGCTCACCCATGCTACGGTGACGCCCCGATACTCAGGGGCGGAGTGGGGCAATGGACGTCAGGCTCGGTGCGGAAGCGAGCATGAAGGTGTCGCTCCTGGCGCGCGCATGGGGAGTGGACCCGGAAGGGGTCGTGCTCCGACTGCTGGAGCACTTCGAGGGAGCGGACGCACCGGCCCCGGCCGGGCCGACGTCGGGCCTTGTGGCGGTGCACGCCCTCTACTCCGGACACAAGGTGCCCGGGGAGTACGACCCCGAGTCGCAGAGCCTGGTGATCCTCTCGGGCCCCGCCCAGGGCCGCTACAAGTCGCCGAGCGGCGCCGCGACCGCGGTCCTGCAGGCGTACAACCCGGAGGTCGCCCCCCACCGGAACGGCTGGTCGTTCTGGGTCGTGGAAGCCACCGGGGCCCGGCTCCAGTCGCTGCGTCGCACGCGCTCCACCGTAGACGAATCCGAGGAAACAGAGAAAAATGAGCACGGGGACTGAGCCTCGCGACGAGGGCGGGGCCCAAGGGGCCGGCCGGCGCGGGCCGGAGGACGCCGGATCACCTCTGATCACGCAGCACGCCGGATCACCTCTGATCACGCAGCACGCCGCCGTCGTCTTCCTCGTCGCCGTGATCATCGGCCTGTCCGTCGGCGGGCTGACGGCGGCCTCGGGCAAACCCTGGCCCCTGGCGGCGATCGCGGGCCTCACCGCTGCCGGCGTCAGCATGCAGCCCGCACACCGCCTCATCGGCTGACGCTGCGGGGCCCGGCGCCCCCCCACTCGCCTGCTCGCCCGGGCGGGCGGCGCCGGACCAAGAGAATCAAGCCGGACCAAGAGAAACAAAGAGAAGAAGAACGAGAAAGAGCGGGACCCCATAAGACGTGGGTCCCGCTCTCTTCTGCAGGCATCCGCTCCGGTCACCCACCCCATGAGGTAAGTGCTTCGGCGAGTGCCCCCGGCAGGATTCGAACCTGCGCACACGGCTCCGGAGGCCGTTGCTCTATCCCCTGAGCTACGGGGGCGTTGCCGCCTGTGTTCTTGCGGCGACGGGTAGAACCCTACCAGCTCTGATGGGGTGTTCATGAACAGGTTTCGCGGGCGGCGGGGGAGGCGCCGGGAAAGGGAGCGGGAGCTTCTAGCGCATCGTCGCGGAGTGGCGATGGTGGTCGGGGAAAGGTCCCTCGCACGGGGGCGGAAGTGGGGAAAACCGGGACGCAGTCTCGGGCGGGGTCCTAGTCTCATGGTGTGCCTGGCTTGTCCGGTCGGATCCTTGTTGTCGACGACAACAAGGTGATCCGGCAGTTGATCAGGGTCAACCTCGAGCTGGAGGGCTTCGAGGTCGTGACCGCGGCTGATGGTGCCGAATGTCTGGATGTCGTGCACCACGTGAGACCTGATGTCGTGACCCTTGATGTCGTGATGCCGCGGCTCAACGGTCTGCACACCGCGGCGCGGTTGCGTTCCGATCCGCGGACGTGGGACATCCCGATCGCCATCGTCAGCGCATGTACGCAGGCCGAGGTGGACAACGGCGAGTCCGTCGGAGTGGACGCCTTTCTGGCGAAGCCGTTCGAGCCGGCGGAGCTGGTGCGGACCGTGGGGATGCTGGTGCGCGAGAGGCGCCAGCGGGAACGTGGGCCCGGAGCCGGGGCCGAGGACGAGGACGGGGAGAGCGACGGGGGAGTGGCGGGGCACGGCGCCTCGTCCGGCGGTGGGGTCGCGGCGTCCGGTGGGGTCGGCATGGTGGACGCGGGCGGGGAGTAGGCAGGGCGGGAACGGACCCGGCCGAGCGCCTCGTGATGCGCAGGATGCTGCCGGTGCCCGGCGGACGCCGTAGCCGGCCTGGTTCCTCGTGCGGGGTGTCCGCCGGCGGGTGGAGTGTCCACAGGGCGAAACCGGGTCGCATGGGTACCCCTGGTCTCCCATACGCTTGTCCTGTGACCCCCGCTGAGCTCTCCCGTACCGTCCTGCGCTCCGTGCGTGGCGCGGTGGAGGAGCAGGAGCTCTCCGTGCCCGTGCCGGCGCGGATCGTGGTCGAGCCGCCGCCGCGGCCCGGGTGCGGGGACTACGCCTCCAATGTCGCGCTGCAGCTCGCGGGGCCGGCGGGGCGGCCCGCCCGGGAGGTCGCCGAGATCCTGCGGAAGCGGCTGGCCGGGAGCGCCGGGATCGCCCGGGTCGAGATCGCCGGGCCGGGTTTTTTGAACTTCACCCTCGGGGACGGGGCGCTGGTCGCGCTCGTCCGGGAGGTGCTGGCGCGGGGCGCGGAGTACGGGGCGTCGAACGCCGGGCGCAGCCCCGGAGCCGCGGGCGCGGTGGCCGGTTCCGTATCGGAGGGCGCCCGGGACGCCGTTGTCGCCGAGGTGCTGGCGCGGATCGACGCGGTCGCCGGGATCTGTGGACGGGAGGCCGGCGGGCACCCCGCTCTCGCGCCCGCTCCGTACGATCTCGCCACCCTCACCGCACGCCTGGGCTCCGACGAAGCGCGCTGGGTGCTGTTGCGCCCTGCCCCCCATGATCAGGTGCGGGTGCCCGAGCGGCCCGTGCAGCGGGAGAGCAATCCGCGGTTCCAGGTGCAGTACGCGCACGCGAGGGTGCGGGCACTGCTGCGGAACGCGGGTGAGCTGGGGCTGGTGAGCGAGCCGGGGGACGTGGGGCTGTCGTCGACGGCAGGGGCCGGAGCCTCGTCTTCCACGGGTCTCGCACCGGAACCGTCGCCACGGCGCGACGCAACCGACCCGGCCTCCCTCCAGGGCCTCCAGACTCTCCGGACCCTGCTCGCCACCTACCCCTCCGTCATCGAAGTCGCCGCGCGGCTGCGGGCGCCGGACCGTGTGGTGCGGCATCTGGAAGCGACGGCGGAGGCGTTCTTCCGGTGGCACGACGTCTGCCCGCCGCTGCCCGTCGGGGAGCAGAAACCCTTGGCCGTGCACCGTGCCCGGCTGGCCCTCGCCGAGGCCGCCGGGACGGTGCTCGCCAACGGCCTGCGCCTGCTCGGCATCTCCGCTCCCGAACACCTCTGAACGATTTTGAGGGGATCTCCCAGTCATGAGTCGCTCCGCGCACCCCGCAGGGCCCCGGCACGCCGACGTGTTGCCCGAGGGGCACTACGCCGGACCGCCCGCCGACCTCAACGGCCTCGACCCGCAGGTCTGGTCCCGTACGGTCTCCCGCAACGCCGACGGCCAGGTCACCGTCGGCGGACTCGACGTCACCACGCTCGCCGAGGAGTTCGGCACCCCGGCGTACTTCCTCGACGAAGAGGACTTCCGGTCCCGCTGCCGGGCCTGGAAGGACGCCTTCGGCCCGGAGGCCGATGTGTTCTACGCCGGGAAGGCGTTCCTGTCCCGGGCCATCGTGCGGTGGCTCAACGAAGAGGGACTGAATCTCGACGTCTGCTCCGCGGGCGAGCTGGCCACGGCGCTGGCGGCGGGCATGCCCGCCGAGCGGATCGCGCTGCACGGCAACAACAAGAGCACCGAGGAGATCACCCGGGCCGTGGAGGCGGGGGTCGGCCGGATCGTGCTCGACTCGTTCCAGGAGATCGTGCGGGTCGCGCATGTCGCGGAGCGGCTGGGCAAGCGCCAGCGGGTGCAGATCCGGGTCACGGTCGGTGTCGAGGCGCACACCCACGAGTTCATCGCGACCGCGCACGAGGACCAGAAGTTCGGCATCGCGCTGGCGGACGGGCTGGCCGCTGAGGCGGTGCGCCGTGCGCTGAAGCTGGACGGGCTGGAACTCATCGGGATCCACAGCCACATCGGGTCGCAGATCTTCGACATGGCGGGATTCGAGGTGTCGGCCCGCCGGGTGGTGCAGCTGCTGACCGAGGTGCGCGACGAGCACGGGATCGAGCTGCCCGAGATCGACCTGGGCGGCGGGCTCGGCATCGCGTACACCTCCGACGACGACCCCCGTGAGCCGCACGAGATCGCGCGGGCGCTGGGCGACATCGTGCGCAAGGAGTGCGCGGCGGCGGGGCTGAGCGTGCCGCGGCTGTCGGTCGAGCCGGGACGCGCGATCGTGGGGCCCACCGCCTTCACGCTGTACGAGGTCGGTACGGTCAAGGAGCTGGAGGGCCTGCGGACGTACGTGTCCGTGGACGGCGGGATGTCGGACAACATCCGCACGGCGCTCTACGACGCGGAGTACAGCGTCGCCCTGGTGTCGCGCACCTCCGAGGCCGCGCCGATGCTCTCGCGCGTGGTCGGCAAGCACTGCGAGAGCGGCGACATCGTCGTACGCGATGCCTTCCTGCCGGCCGATGTGGCGCCGGGGGACCTGCTCGCGGTGCCGGCCACCGGCGCGTACTGCCGTTCCATGGCCAGCAACTACAACCACTCGCTGCGGCCGCCCGTCGTGGCGGTGAAGGACGGTGCGGCCAGGGTGATCGTCCGGCGTGAGACGGAGGAAGATCTCCTGCGGTTGGATGTCGGGTAGGCCCGGATCGCCGGGTCCCGGACCCGGATGAAATAAATGTCTCGGCATCCGGACGATGCGCGGAAAGTGCCGTCCGGTGCGTGAGACTTGTGCATGAGCAAGCTGGAATCCGCTGAGCGATGAGAAGCAGAGGTCGAATGATGCGTACGCGTCCGCTGAAGGTGGCGCTCCTGGGCTGTGGTGTTGTCGGCTCAGAGGTGACGCGCATCATGACGACGCACGCCGACGACCTCGCCGCCCGCATCGGTGCGCCCGTGGAGCTCGCCGGGATCGCCGTCCGACGCCCCGACAAGGTGCGCGAGGGCGTCCCGGCCGAGCTGGTCACCACCGATGCGACCGCGCTCGTCAAACGGGGCGACATCGACGTCGTGATCGAGGTCATCGGCGGAATCGAGCCGGCCCGCACCCTGATCACCACCGCTTTCGAGCACGGCGCGAGCGTGGTCTCCGCCAACAAGGCGCTGGTCGCCGCGGACGGTGCGGCGCTGCACGCGGCGGCCGAGACCAATGGCGCCGACCTCTACTACGAGGCCGCCGTCGCGGGCGCGATCCCGCTGGTACGGCCGCTGCGCGAGTCCCTGGCCGGCGACAAGGTCAACCGGGTGCTCGGCATCGTCAACGGCACCACCAACTTCATCCTCGACAAGATGGACTCCACGGGGGCCGGCTACAGCGAGGCGCTGGACGAGGCGACCGCGCTCGGCTACGCCGAGGCCGACCCGACCGCCGACGTCGAGGGCTTCGACGCCGCCGCCAAGGCCGCGATCCTGGCCGGTATCGCCTTCCACACCCGCGTGACCATCGACGATGTGCACCGCGAGGGCCTCACCGAGGTCACCGCGGCCGACATCGCCTCCGCCAAGCGGATGGGGTGCACGGTCAAGCTGCTGGCCATCTGCGAGCGGGCCGCGGACGGCGCGTCGGTGACCGCGCGGGTGCACCCCGCGATGATTCCGCTGACGCATCCGCTCGCCTCCGTCCGCGAGGCCTACAACGCGGTCTTCGTCGAGGCCGAGGCGGCGGGCCAGCTGATGTTCTACGGTCCGGGAGCGGGCGGCTCGCCGACCGCCTCCGCGGTCCTCGGCGATCTCGTCGCGGTCTGCCGCAACAAGCTCTCCGGTGCCACCGGCCCGGGGGAGTCCGCCTACACACGGCTGCCCGTCAGCCCCATGGGCGCGGTCGTCACGCGCTACCACATCAGCCTTGATGTGGCCGACAAGCCCGGCGTGCTCGCGCAGGTCGCGAACATCTTCGCCGATCACGGCGTATCGATCGATACGGTCCGTCAGCAGGGCAAGGACGGCGAGGCATCCCTCGTCATCGTCACCCACCGAGCGGCGGACGCGGCCCTGTCGTCGACCGTCGGGGCACTGCGCGAGCTGGACACCGTGCGCGGTGTCGCCAGCATCATGCGGGTCGAAGGGGAGTAAAGGAACCCATGTCTGCCAATTCCACCGCTAGCCGTCAGTGGCGCGGAATCATCGAGGAATACCGTGACCGGCTGCCGGTCGGTGACACGACCGAGGTCGTCACGCTCCGGGAGGGCGGCACCCCCCTCGTACCGGCCCAGGTGCTCTCCGAGCGCACCGGCTGCGAGGTGCACCTCAAGGTCGAGGGCGCCAACCCCACCGGGTCCTTCAAGGACCGGGGCATGACGATGGCCATCACCCGTGCCAAGGAGGAGGGCGCCAAGGCGGTCATCTGCGCCTCCACCGGCAACACCTCCGCCTCGGCCGCCGCCTACGCGGTGCGGGCCGGGATGGTCTGCGCGGTGCTCGTCCCGCAGGGCAAGATCGCGCTCGGCAAGATGGGCCAGGCCCTGGTCCACGGCGCGAAGATCCTCCAGGTCGACGGGAATTTCGACGACTGTCTGACGCTGGCCCGGCGCCTGTCCGACAACTACCCCGTCGCACTTGTGAACTCCGTCAACCCGGTGCGCATCGAGGGCCAGAAGACCGCGGCCTTCGAGATCGTCGACATGCTCGGCGACGCCCCCGACATTCATGTGCTGCCCGTCGGCAACGCCGGCAACATCACGGCGTACTGGAGGGGCTACCGGGAGTACGCGGCGGACGGCATCGCCTCGCACACCCCGCGCATGTGGGGTTTCCAGGCCGCCGGCAGTGCGCCGCTCGTGCGCGGTGAGGTCGTCAAGGACCCGCAGACCATCGCCACCGCCATCCGCATCGGCAACCCCGCCTCGTGGTCGTACGCGGAGCAGGCGCGGGACGAGTCCGGCGGCCTCATCGACTCGGTGACCGACCGTCAAATCCTCTCCGCCTACCGCCTGTTGGCCGCGCAGGAGGGCGTCTTCGTGGAGCCCGCGTCGGCCGCGTCCGTCGCCGGTCTGCTCAAGGCCGCCGAGGAGGGCGCGGTCGACCCCGGCCAGCGCATCGTCTGCACGGTGACCGGGAACGGCCTCAAGGACCCGGACTGGGCGGTGGCCGGGGCGCCGCAGCCGATCACGGTCCCGATCGACGCGGACGCCGCGGCCGAGCGCCTCGGCCTCGTCTAGGCGGTCCGGCGCCCCCTCCCGCGGGGCGCAGCCGTACGGGCGGACCCGCGCGTACGGCACCCGGCGAGGGGCGGCGGCCGTCCCTTTGCCCTGTGCAGCAAAGTGTGCAAAGGCTGCAAAGTCCGGGGAAGGCAGCGTCGGGGCACAGGAAGGCGCGCGACACGCATCGTGCGCCTCCTGTGCGCCCTATGTCGCGACAGAACCTTCCTTCGATAGGCTGGCAGCAACTCCCCTCCCCACGGCATAACGCAGTGGCGTTCAGGGCAGGTCAGAACAGACCCCACGAGCCGGCCGGGCACCTCGGTGCCGCGGCGCTCTGTGGGGCAGTACCGCAGCATCAATCAAGGAGAGTCATCGAGCGATGGCCGGTCCCGCGTTCCGCGCCGCCGCCGTCCGGGTGCGCACCCCCGCTACCAGCGCCAATCTCGGTCCCGGCTTCGATGCCCTGGGTCTTTCCCTGGGCCTGTACGACGATGTCGTGGTGCGCGTCGCCGACTCCGGCCTGCACATCGACATCGCAGGTGAGGGCGCCGACTCCCTGCCGCGCGACGAGAGTCACCTGCTCGTCCGGTCGATGCGCACCGCCTTCGAGCTGCTCGGCGGACAGCCGCGCGGGCTGGAAATCGTCTGCGCCAACCGCATTCCGCACGGCCGCGGCCTGGGGTCCTCCTCCGCCGCCATCTGCGCGGGCATCGTCGCCGCCCGCGCGGTGACGATAGGCGGTGAGCAAAAGCTCGACGACACCGCGCTGCTGGAGCTGGCCACCGAGATCGAGGGCCACCCCGACAACGTCGCCGCGTGTCTGCTGGGGGGCTTCACGCTCGCCTGGATGGACACCGGCACCGCCCGCGCGATCCGGATGGATCCCGCCGATTCCATCGTTCCGGTGGTCTTCGTCCCCGGAAAGCCGGTGCTGACCGAGACCGCCCGCGGACTGCTGCCGCGCACCGTCCCCCATGTGGACGCCGCGGCCAACGCCGGCCGCGCCGCACTGCTCGTCGAGGCCCTGACCAGGCGCCCCGAGCTGCTGCTCGCCGCGACCGAGGACCGACTCCACCAGGAATACCGTGCTCCCGCGATGCCGGAGAGCGTGGCCCTGGTGAACCGACTGCGCGCGGACGGCGTCCCCGCAGTCGTGTCCGGTGCGGGCCCGACGGTGCTCGCGCTGGTCGAGGACGCGGCGGCCGAGAAGGTCGCGGCGCTGGCGGGAGAGGGGTGGGCGGCCAACCGGCTGACCCTCGACGCGGCGGGCGCCTGCGTCCTGCCGCTCGCCGGGTGATCACGCGGGTGATCGACGATTGCCGGTCTTGGAGAGGGGGAATGTTTGTTGGACCCGGTAGTGTTAACCTCAAGTCAGTACTCGACGCCTGAGCGGCGCGGTGCTTCGTGTCCCCCATAGGGACCACTTTCTTCCGGGAGCCTCCCAAACTGCTTGGAGCCATGGCCTGAGCAGACGTGAGCACGCTCCGGAATCGGCGTGACGGCATGGCCAGTCTGCATCTCTTCACGTCGGAGCCATGAACTGATTCTCTCCGCCACTTCCGGCGGGACCACCGCCCCGGCCCGGTCCACGAGACCAAGGACCCAGCCGGACAGCACAACCGGTCGCCGAGCCAGACAGGCCGACGCCCGCTCCAGGGAAGGACCCTTCGTGAGCGACACCACCGATCTGATGGGCGCGCGCACCGATGGCAGTGCCACCGCGCCCGCCACGGACGCTCCCGCCGCTCCTGCTACCACGCGGCGCCGCCGTTCCGGCACCGGCCTTGACGGCATGGTCCTGGCGGAGCTGCAGCAGGTCGCCTCCGGCCTCGGTATCAAGGGCACCGCGCGGATGCGCAAGAGCCAGCTGATCGAGGTCATCAAGGAGAAGCAGGCCGGCGGCTCGGGCTCGGCGGCCAAGGCCGATGCGTCCGCCGACGCCGAGACCAAGCCGAAGCGCCGCACCACCTCCAAGGCCCGTACCGGCGAGGACGGCGCGGAGCAGGCCGCCGGCAAGGCCGCCAAGTCCGACAAGGGCGAGAAGGCCGCGGACAAGTCCGGCGCCCAGCAGCAGATCGACATCCCCGGTCAGCCGGTCAGCGACGAGCAGCCGGCCGGCGAGCGCCGCCGGCGCCGCGCCACCGCCGCCGCGGGCAGCCCCGAGGGCGCCTCGGGCGACCTCAAGACCGACACCAAGGTCGAGGCCAGGACCGAGACCCGGACGGACGCCAAGACCGACACCGCGGTGGCGCCGCAGGAGTCCGGCGAGGGCCGTCCGGGCAAGGGCGAGCGCCAGGAGCGCGGCGACCGCCAGGACCGCGGCCAGAAGGGCGACCGCGGCGAGCGCGGCCAGCGCCAGCGCGACCGCGGCGACCGCCGCAAGGGCGACGCCGGTGACGGCGGCGGCCAGGGCGGTCAGGGCGGCCAGCGCCAGCGCGACCGCCGCAACGATGACGACGACGACTTCGAGGGCGGCCGCCGGGGCCGTCGCGGCCGCTACCGCGACCGCCGGGGCCGCCGCGGGGGCCGCGAGGACTTCGGCAACGAGCCGCAGGTGTCCGAGGACGACGTCCTGATCCCCGTCGCGGGCATCCTCGACATCCTCGACAACTACGCGTTCATCCGGACCTCCGGCTACCTGCCCGGGCCCAACGACGTGTACGTCTCGCTCGCCCAGGTCCGCAAGAACGGCCTGCGCAAGGGCGACCACGTCACCGGCGCGGTCCGCCAGCCCAAGGACGGCGAGCGGCGCGAGAAGTTCAACGCGCTGGTCCGCCTCGACACGGTCAACAGCGTGGCGCCCGAACAGGGCCGCGGGCGGCCGGAGTTCGGGAAGCTGACGCCCCTTTACCCGCAGGAGCGTCTGCGCCTGGAGGGTGAGTCGGGCGGTCTGACGACCCGGATCATCGACCTGGTCACGCCGATCGGCAAGGGCCAGCGCGGTCTGATCGTGGCCCCGCCGAAGACCGGCAAGACCATGATCATGCAGGCGATCGCCAACTCGATCACCCGCAACAACCCCGAGTGCCACCTGATGGTCGTCCTCGTCGACGAGCGTCCGGAAGAGGTCACCGACATGCAGCGGTCGGTGAAGGGCGAGGTCATCTCCTCGACCTTCGACCGCCCTGCCGAGGACCACACCACCGTCGCCGAGCTGGCCATCGAGCGCGCCAAGCGCCTGGTCGAGCTGGGGCACGACGTGGTCGTCCTGCTGGACTCCATCACCCGTCTGGGTCGTGCGTACAACCTCGCCGCCCCGGCTTCGGGCCGCATCCTGTCCGGTGGTGTCGACTCGACCGCGCTCTACCCGCCGAAGCGGTTCTTCGGTGCCGCGCGCAACATCGAGGACGGCGGCTCGCTGACCATCCTGGCCACCGCGCTGGTCGAGACCGGCTCGCGGATGGACGAGGTGATCTTCGAGGAGTTCAAGGGCACCGGCAACCTGGAGCTCAAGCTCGACCGCAAGCTCTCGGACAAGCGGATCTTCCCGGCGGTGGACGTGGACGCGTCCAGCACCCGTAAGGAAGAGATCCTCATGGGCAGCGACGAGCTGGCCGTGGTCTGGAAGCTGCGCCGGGTGCTGCACGCCCTGGACCAGCAGCAGGCCATCGAGCTGCTGCTGGACAAGATGAAGCAGACGAAGTCCAACGCGGAGTTCCTGCTGCAGATCCAGAAGACGACGCCGACCGCGGGCAACGGCAACGACTGACGCCCCTCGGGCGCGTCCGGCGCCGCACCGCACAGCCCCCCTCGCCCCTGTGGGCGAGGGGGGCTGTGCGCTGTCCGGCCGGCAATGGGGCGGGGAGGGAACACCGCCGTGCAGACCCGACTGCCTCCGTGGGCACCTACACCTGCCCGGCTTGAGACGTTCCGCACAGATCCGTGCAAGCCGCATGGTTCCAGCCATGCCGGGAAAAGGGTCGAAAGCCCAGGTGGGGAGGACGAAGGTCCCGGACCGCCGGGTCGGGCCGCCGCGCGTTTCTAAGAAAGCGCTCATGACCCGCTGTGCAACCCTTCCCGTCGACCTCCCGTCTGACAAGGAGCAACGGGCCGTGTGGGGGCACCGCACGGCGGCGGCGAGGGGCAGCCGAGCGAATGAGGACTGAGGAGCAGATGGCGGACAGCAACGGGACCGCGAAGACGGCCGAAAGCCGTGCCCGCGGCATACGTGCCACGGGCCGCCGGCGCAAGGGCCCGACCCGACGCCGCCGAGCGCTGACCATCACCCTGTGCACGCTGACCAGCGTCGCACTGCTGGGTGGGGCGGGGCTCGGTTACGTCTACTTCAAGCTCAACGGCAATCTGAAGGGCGTCGACATCAACGCCGCCCTCGGGCACGACCGGCCGAAGAACGTCGACGACGGCTCGATGGACATCCTCGTCATGGGATCCGACTCCCGCGCCGGCAAGAACGGGGAGTACGGCAAGGACGAGGGCGGCGCGCGCTCCGACACCGCGATGATCGTGCACGTCTACAAGGGCCGCAAGAAGGCCAGCGTGGTCAGCGTCCCGCGGGACACCATGATCAAGCGTCCCGACTGCGTCAAGGACGGCAAGGACGTGCCCGGCGCGCAGCGGGCGATGTTCAACACGGCGTTCGAGGTCGGCGGGCCGGCCTGCGCGGTCAAGACCGTCGAGTCGATCAGCGGGGTCCGGATGGACCACTTCGTCGAGGTCGACTTCACCGGCTTCAAGAAGCTCATCGACGCGCTGGGCGGGGTGGACATCACCACCCGCAAGGCGATCGACGACGACCACAGCCATCTGCACCTGCAGCCCGGCAAGCACACCCTCAACGGCGAGCAGTCGCTCGGCCTCGTACGGACCCGGCACGGCGTGCCCGGCGGCGACGGCAGCGACCTGGGCCGCATCCAGCTGCAGCAGACGTTCATCAAGGCCCTGATGAACCAGGTCAAGAACGTCGGGGTGCTCACCAACCCCACCAAGCTCTACGACATCGCCGACACGGCCACCAAGGCCATCACCACCGACACCGACCTCAACTCGGTCAGCGAGCTGACCGGCCTGGCCAAGAGCCTGGGCAACATCGGGTCGGACAACATCGACATGGTGACCATGCCGGTGACGTACGACCCCGCCAACCCGGACCGCGTGGTGCCGCTGACGAAGAAGAGCCGGCAGGTCTGGGACGCGCTGCGGCAGGACCAGGAGATCCCGAAGTCCGCGATCAAGGGCTCGGCCGGTGACCAGGGCGGCACGGACAAGTACGTGAAGTAGCCGGACGCCACCCGGTTGCGGGGTCCGGCGGCCCCGGAACCGGTCGGGGAATACGTGCGGCCCTACCCCGGTTTTGGGAGATACGGCTAGTCCTGGCAGACTGGACCGTCGGCCCCGGTTCACGTGACGCAACCCGCAGCACGACCCGGTGCACTCCCGAACCTAGGAGAATCCCTTGAAGCGCGACATCCACCCGGAGTACGTCGAGACCCAGGTCAGCTGCACCTGTGGCGCGTCCTTCACCACCCGTAGCACGGTCGCCGGCGGCGCCATCCGCGCCGACGTCTGCTCCGAGTGCCACCCGTTCTACACGGGCAAGCAGAAGATCATGGACACGGGCGGCCGCGTGGCCCGCTTCGAGGCCCGCTTCGGCAAGGGCGCTGCAGCCGCCAAGAAGTAGCGACCCGCAAGGCGCCGGTCTCCGGTCGCCCCTGCTCAGGGGTGACCGGACCGGCGTTTTGTCGTCCTGGCCCCGGCCCCCGTACGGGGGCCGGGGCACCGCGGCGCAGCCGCAGACGTGCCAGCCCCGGTACCCGGGTCACCACAGCACCCAGTAGAGGAACCCACGATGTTCGAGGCGGTCGAGGAACTGATCGGCGAGCACGCCGATCTCGAGAAGCGGCTGGCCGACCCCGCGGTCCACGCCGACCAGCGCGAGGCCATGCGGCTCAACAAGCGCTACGCCGAGCTGACCCCGATCATCGCGACGTACCGCGACTGGAAGCAGACCGGTGAGGACACCGAGACCGCGCGCGAACTCGCCGCGGACGACCCGGACTTCGCCGACGAGGTCAAGGAACTCGACGCCCGGCGCGAGGAGCTGACCGAGAAGCTGCGGCTGCTGCTCGTCCCGCGCGACCCCAGCGACGACAAGGACGTCATCCTCGAGGTCAAGGCCGGCGAGGGCGGCGAGGAGTCCGCGCTGTTCGCCGGCGACCTGCTGCGGATGTACCTGCGCTACGCCGAGCGGGCCGGCTGGAAGACCGAGATCCTGGAGGCCAACGAGTCCGACCTCGGCGGCTACAAGGACGTCCAGGTCGCCGTGAAGACCAAGGGCGGGGGCGGCGCCACCGAGCCGGGACAGGGCGTCTGGGCGCGGCTGAAGTACGAGGGCGGAGTGCACCGCGTCCAGCGCGTGCCCGCCACCGAGTCGCAGGGCCGCATCCACACCTCCGCGGCCGGTGTGCTGGTCACGCCCGAGGCCGAGGAGGTCGAGGTCGAGATCGGGCCCAACGACCTGCGGATCGACGTCTACCGCTCGTCCGGCCCCGGCGGCCAGTCCGTCAACACCACCGACTCCGCGGTGCGCATCACCCACCTGCCCACCGGCATCGTCGTCTCCTGCCAGAACGAGAAGAGCCAGCTCCAGAACAAGGAGCAGGCCCTGCGCATCCTGCGCTCCCGGCTGCTGGCCGCCGCGCAGGAAGAGGCCGAGCGGGAGGCGTCGGACGCCCGGCGCAGCCAGGTCCGCACGGTTGACCGCTCCGAGCGCATCCGTACGTACAACTTCCCGGAAAACCGCATCTCGGACCACCGGGTCGGCTTCAAGGCGTACAACTTGGACCAGGTGCTCGACGGCGAACTCGACCCGGTCATCCAGGCGTGTGTCGACGCCGACTCGGCCGCCAAGCTCGCCGCCGCCCAGTAGGACCGCACGACCCGGCACCCAGCGGCCGGGAAACGCACCCTCCCGGGGACGTTCCCCGGCAGCCCGGCCGGACGACGGCGGACCCGCACAACGAAGACGTAGCGCACTAGGAGGAAGGCCCCGTGAACCTTCTGCTCGCCGAGGTGGCCCAGGCCACCCAGCGGCTGGCCGACGCCGGTGTGCCCTCGCCGCGCTTCGACGCCGAGGAGCTCGCCGCGTTCGTGCACGGCGTCAAACGGGGTGAGCTGCACCACGTCAAGGACGCGGACTTCGACGCCCGCTACTGGGAGGCCGTCGCCCGCCGCGAGGCCCGTGAGCCGCTCCAGCACATCACCGGACGCGCGTTCTTCCGCTACCTCGAACTCGCCGTCGGGCCGGGCGTGTTCGTGCCCCGCCCGGAGACCGAGTCCGTCGTCGGCTGGGCGATAGACGCGGTACGGGCCATGGACGTCGTCGAACCGCTGATCGTCGACCTGTGCACCGGCTCGGGCGCGATCGCACTCGCCCTGGCCCAGGAGGTGCCCCGCTCGCGGGTGCACGCCGTCGAGCTGTCCGAAGAAGCCCTTGACTATGCCCGCAAGAACGTCGAGGGGTCCCGCGTCGTTCTTCATCAGGGCGACGCGCTGACCGCGCTTCCCGAACTGGACGGGCAGGTCGACCTGGTCGTCTCCAACCCGCCGTACATCCCGCTGACCGAGTGGGAGTACGTCGCACCCGAGGCACGCGACCACGACCCCGAGCTCGCGCTGTTCTCGGGCCAGGACGGCCTGGACACCATCCGGGGCATCGAGCGGACCGCACACCGCCTGCTGCGCCCCGGCGGCGTGGTCGTCATCGAGCATGCCGACACCCAGGGCGGGCAGGTGCCGTGGATCTTCACCGAGGAGCGGGGCTGGGCCGATGCGGCCGACCACCCGGACCTCAACAACAGGCCCCGTTTCGCCACCGCGCGCCGGGCGACGCCATGACGCGTTCCGCTTCGGCGCCTGATGCAGCCGATGCATCCGAAGTATTCGTTTCGCACGAGGAGGTCCCGTAATGGCACGGCGATACGACTGCAGCGACGCGACCGACCGCACCACCGGTCTGCGCGAGGCCGCCTCGGCCGTCCGCCGCGGTGAGCTGGTCGTGCTGCCCACCGACACCGTCTACGGCATCGGTGCGGACGCCTTCAGCGCCGAGGCCGTCGGCGACCTGCTGGAGGCCAAGGGCCGCGGCCGCGGCATGCCCTCCCCGGTCCTCGTCGGGTCCCCCAACACCCTGCACGGCCTGGTCACCGACTTCTCCGAGCAGGCCTGGGAGCTGGTCGACGCCTTCTGGCCCGGCGCGCTCACCCTCGTCGCCAAGCACCAGCCGTCGCTGACCTGGGACCTGGGCGAGACCCGGGGCACGGTCGCCGTACGGATGCCGCTGCACCCCGTCGCGATCGAGCTGCTCACCGAGTTCGGCCCGATGGCCGTCTCCAGCGCCAACCTCACCGGCCACCCGTCCCCGCAGGACTGCGACGCGGCCCAGGAGATGCTCGGCGACTCGGTCTCCGTCTACCTCGACGGCGGCCCGACCCCCGCCGCCGTGCCCTCCTCGATCGTCGACGTCACCGGCCGGGTCCCGGTGCTGCTGCGCGAGGGCGCGCTCACCGCCGAGGAACTGCGCAAGGTGGTACCCGAGCTCGAGGTGGCCAATTGATGGCGCCCCTGGGGCGTGGCATAGCGGGACCAGGCGCCGGTACCCACCCCCCTGTACCCCCCTCACCCCCCTTTCGGATCCTCCACGTCAGCACCGGCAACGTCTGCCGCTCGCCGATCACCGAGCGGCTGCACCGCCATGCCCTGGAGCTGCGGCTGGGCGACGCCCGCAGCGGCGGGCTGCTCGTGGAGAGCGCCGGCACCTGGGGGCACGAAGGCGCCCCGATGGAGACCCACGCCGCGACGGTGCTCACCGACTACGGCGCCGACCCGGCCGGGTTCCTCGGCCGCGAGCTGCTCGACGAGCACGTCATCCGCGCCGACCTGGTGCTCACCGCCACCCGTGACCACCGCGCCCAGGTCATCTCCATGGGCCACTCCGCGGGGCTGCGCACCTTCACGCTCAAGGAGTTCAACCGGCTGGTACGGGCCATAGATCCGGCCACGCTGCCCGAGCCCGACCCGGACCTCCCGGACGGCGGGCTGGTCGAGCGCGCCCGCGCGCTGGTCGGCGCCGCCGCTGCGCTGCGCGGCTGGCTGCTGGCGCCCAACCCGGAGTCCGACGAGGTCTACGACCCCTACGGGGCGCCCATCACCTTCTTCCGCTCCATCGGCGACGAGATCAACCAGGCGCTCGACCCGGTCGTCACCGCGCTCACCGGGGTCCCCGCGCGGGCCTGAGGCCTGTCCTCCCGCAGACCGGGGAGACAGGCCCTCCGGGGCCCTGTGCGGGCGTGTGGACCCTGTCGGCCCGCACACCGCGCCCGAACGCCCGGCCGCGCCTACATTGGGACTACGTCCCCGTACGAGGCCGGGAGCAAGCGATGCCTGCCACCACCGCGTCACCCCGTCACGAGACATCGGCCGGCGCTGCCCGGGCCGCCGGGGCGGCCGAGACCGCCGAGGACCGCGCACGGGCCGCCGCCCGTGACGCCGCCGCCCGGCCGGCCGGCGCCCCGGACTTCGGCGCCCTGCTGCGCCAGGACCCCGAGATCGCCGGCGTGCTGCTCGGCGAGAGCACCCGCCAGAGCGACGGACTGCAGCTGATCGCCGCGGAGAACTTCACCTCACCGGCCGTCCTCGCCGCCCTCGGCTCGCCTCTGGGCAACAAGTACGCCGAGGGGTACCCGGGCGCCCGCCACCACGGCGGCTGCGAGATCGTCGACCTCGCCGAGCGGATCGCGGTGGAACGCGCCAAGGCCCTGTTCGGCGCCGAACACGCCAACGTCCAGGCCCACTCCGGGTCTTCGGCCGTCCTGGCCGCCTACGCCGCCCTGCTGCGCCCCGGCGACACCGTCCTGGCCATGTCCCTCCCGCACGGCGGGCACCTCACCCACGGCTCGCCCGCGAACTTCTCCGGCCGCTGGTTCGACTTCGCCGGCTACGGCGTCGACGAGGAGACCGGGCTGCTGGACTACGACGCGATCCGCGAGCTGGCCCGCGACCGCCGGCCCAAGGCCATCGTCTGCGGCTCGATCTCCTACCCGCGGCACATCGACTACGCCGCCTTCCGCGACATCGCCGACGAGACCGGCGCGTACCTGATCGCGGACGTCGCGCACCCGCTCGGGCTGATCGCCGGGGGAGCGGCGCCCAGCCCCGTCCCGTACGCGCACGTGGTGTGCGGAACGACACACAAGGTGCTGCGCGGGCCGCGCGGCGGGCTGATCCTGTGCGGCGCCAAGCTGGCCGAGCGCATCGACCGCGCGGTGTTCCCCTTCACCCAGGGCGGTGCGCAGATGAACGCGGTCGCCGCCAAGGCCGTCGCCTTCGGCGAGGCCGCGGCGCCCGCCTTCGGCGGCTACGCCCACCAGGTCACGGCCAATGCCCGCGCCCTCGCCGACGCGCTGGCCGGACACGGCCTGACGATCACCACCGGCGGCACCGACACCCATCTGATCACCGCCGACACCGCCCCGCTGGGCCTGGACGCCCGCGCCGCCCGGGGGCGGCTGGCCGCCGCCGGGATCGTGCTGGACACCTGTGCGCTGCCGTGCGCCGGAGCCCCCGACGGCCTCGCGGCCCGCCGGACCGGCCTGCGGCTGGGCACCGCCGCGGTGACGACGCAGGGGATGGGCGAGAGTGAGATGACGACCGTCGCCGAGCTGATCGTGGCGGCTCTGGAGGAGGACGGCACGGCCCGCTCCCGGACCGTCGCCCTGGTCCATGACTTTCCGCCGTACCCCGATCACGGATGACGGCGGGAACCATCCGCCGGTGCCGGGCGTCTTTTCCTGTATTCACGGCCAGGGGGCTGACACGCATAGGGTGTGGGGCTGTGATGGCCAGCTATACCAATGGGGCAGCCCGTGCGTGAATACCTGCTGACGCTGTGCGTCACGGCCGCGGTGACCTACCTGCTGACCGGGCCGGTACGGAAATTCGCGATCGCGGCCGGTGCGATGCCGGAGATCCGTGCCCGCGACGTGCACCGCGAGCCGACACCGCGGCTCGGCGGAATCGCGATGTTCGGCGGGCTGTGCGCCGGTCTGCTGGTCGCCTCGCACCTGACGAACCTCAAGAGCGTCTTCGAGAACTCCAACGAGCCGCGGGCGCTGCTGTCCGGCGCCGCCCTGATCTGGATCCTCGGCGTCCTGGACGACAAGTGGGGCGTGGACGCGCTGGTCAAGCTCGGCGGCCAGATGATCGCCGCGGGCGTGATGGTCCTGCAGGGCCTGACGATCCTCTGGATCCCGATCCCGGGTGTCGGCACGGTCTCGCTGACCCCGATGCAGGGCACGCTGCTGACCGTCGCCCTCGTCGTGATCACCATCAACGCCGTCAACTTCGTCGACGGCCTGGACGGTCTCGCCTCCGGCATGGTGTGCATCGCCGCCGCGGCGTTCTTCATGTACGCGTACCGGATGTGGTTCGGCTACGGCATCGAGGCGGCGGCGCCGGCCACGCTGTTCTCGGTCGTCCTGATGGGCATGTGCCTGGGCTTCCTGCCGCACAACATGCACCCGGCGCGGATCTTCATGGGCGACTCGGGCTCGATGCTGATCGGCCTGGTGATGGCCGCGGGCGCGGTCTCGGTGACCGGCCAGGTCGACCCGGACCTGCTCAATGTGAAGGCGGGCGGTCTGCGCGAGGCGACCCACGCGATGGTGCCGGTCTACATCCCGCTGCTGCTGCCGCTGACGGTCATCGCGGTGCCGGTCGCCGACCTGATCCTGGCGATCGTGCGGCGTACGTGGAAGGGCCAGTCGCCGTTCGCGGCCGACCGCGGCCACCTGCACCACCGGCTGCTGGAGATCGGGCACTCGCACAGCCGGGCCGTGCTGATCATGTACTTCTGGTCGGCCCTGATCGCGTTCGGCGCGGTGGCCTACTCGGCGAACAACGCCAGCATGTGGATCGTGCTGGGCATCGTGCTGCTGAGCGCGGTCGGGCTGGTGCTGCTCCTGCTCCCGCGCTTCACCCCGCGCACGCCGCGCTGGGCGGAGTGGATGGTGCCGCCGCGCTACCGCCGGGTCGCCGTCGCGCCGGCGTCCGCCGAGGAGCCGGACGACGAGAGCGCCGTCGTGCCCGAGGAGGAGCGCGAGCCGGTCCCGGCGGGCGTGAACGGGGCCACCGCGATCGGCGACCGCTCACGGTTCGTGGAGCACCGCCGGGCGGACAGTCACCACTGATCCAGGGATTCGGTCGCCCGAACGTGCGACAGGAATCGGGTCGGTTGACCCCATACCAGACAAAAAGCGGGCCGTCAGTGCACCAACGCGCACGTTCACGCTCAGGTGTGACAGGGTCCACACGAACCAGGTAAAGACCTCATCAAATAGTTTGTGATACCGTTCACGAAACCCGGCGATAGAGCCGAAGGAGCGTAGTGCGACGCTTCTTTTGCCGCAGGTTCCGCCTCAGGCCGGGTCTACGCTCGTCCCTGACGACACAAACCCCACCCCTTGCCGGAGCGCCGCCATGCAGTCGAATGACGCCCGACTACTCCTTCACGCCCTTGTGCCCACGCTCGCCATCGGCGTCATCGCCGTTGCCGTGAGCGCTGTGGTCGCCGGCGCGACGGGAGCGATCGGCGCCGTCGTCGGCACCGTGCTGGTGGTGCTCGTGATGGGTGCGGGGCTGGTGGTCCTGCAGCAGACCGCGCGGAAGCTTCCGCAGCTGTTCCAGATGATGGGCCTGCTGCTGTACACGGTGCAGATCCTGCTCGTCGCGGTCTTCATGATCACCTTCAAGGACACGACGCTCTTCGACACCAAGGCATTTGCCTTCACGCTGCTCGGCGCCACCCTCGTATGGATCGCGGCCCAGACCCGCGGTCATATGAAGGAGAAGATTCTGTACGTGAACCCCGACTCCGCCGACTCGAAGAAGGCGGAGACGGCGGGGTCGCCGACGTGAGACGTAGGGCCGGGATAAATGCCCTCATGCGAGCCTGCTATCGTCCGGTGCCAACTGCGGCACAGATGGCGCAGGCGGCTGAGCTCCCAGATTCCACAGGATGGAACGGGCAGTTCTCGCGGCCGATGCCTGTGATTCGGCCCGGCCCAGCGCCGGCCGGCCGCCGCCCCCCAATCCGCAAGACCAGTCCAGTGCCGCTCCGTGGCTCAACGCCGCGCCGACACAACGAGGTTGCCGTACCCATGCGCCACGCTGAAGGAGCCCGCGGTGAGTGCTGAAACGATGCTCGCCTTCGACACGGAGTGCCACCTCTTTATTCCGGGGTGTGGCTTCGAGGCCCCGGGTCTTCATTCGTTCGTATTCGACCCGCTCTTCAAAGTCGGCGGCTACGAGTTCAACAAGCCGATGCTGCTGGCCCTGCTCAGCACGGTCGTCGTGGTGTGGTTCTTCTGGGCCGCATTCGGCAAGGCCAAGGTGGTCCCCGGAAAGCTGCAGATGATCGGCGAGGTCGGCTACGACTTCGTGCGCCGCGGCCTCGTCTATGACGCGCTGGGCAAGAAGGAGGGCGAGAAATACGTCCCCCTCATGGTCTCGCTGTTCTTCTTCGTGTGGATCATGAACATCTGGTCGATCATTCCGATCGCCCAGTTCCCGGTGACGTCGATCATCTCGTTCCCCATCGGGCTCGCCCTGATCGTCTACATCCTGTGGGTGTACCTGACGTTCAAGAAGCACGGCTTCGTCGGCGGCTGGAAGAACATCACCGGCTGGGACCGGTCGCTCGGCTGGGTCCTGCCGCTGATCGTCGTGATCGAGTTCTTCTCGAACCTGCTCGTGCGGCCCTTCACCCACGCCGTCCGGCTCTTCGCCAACATGTTCGCCGGCCACCTGCTGATCGTGATGTTCACCATCGCCACCTGGTACCTGGCGAACGGCCTCGGCTTCGTCTACGCCGGTGCCTCGTTCCTGATGACCATCGCGATGACGGCCTTCGAGCTCTTCATCCAGGCGATCCAGGCGTACGTCTTCGTGCTCCTGGCCTGCAACTACGTCCAGGGCGCGCTCGCCGAGCACCACTGAGCACCCCCGACTCCGCAATCTGTTAATCGTCCGGTGGCCAACCCCCACCGGTCCGTGAAAGAGAAGGAAGTAACGGCATGTCCGCTGCCCTCGAGACTGTGAACCTCGCCGCCGGCCTCACCGGCAACATCGCCTCGGTCGGGTACGGCCTCGCGGCCATCGGCCCCGGCGTCGGCGTCGGCATCATCTTCGGTAACGGCACCCAGGCCCTCGCCCGCCAGCCCGAGGCGGCCGGCCTGATCCGCACCAACCAGATCATGGGTTTCGCCTTCTGTGAGGCGCTCGCCCTCATCGGCATCGTCATGGGCTACGCGTACAAGTAAGCGGCCCGTTAGACGACGTCCATTCAGACGGAAGGCATTGATGTGAACGCCCTGGTCTTCAACATGGCGGCGGAGGTTCCCGAGAACCCCCTGTTCCCGCCGATTCCAGAGCTGGTCATCGGCCTGGTCGCCTTCTTCATCGTCTTCGGCATCCTGGCGAAGAAGCTCCTCCCGAACATCAACAAGGTTCTGGAAGAGCGCAGGAAGCAGATCGAAGGCCGCATGGAGGAAGCCGAGGCGACGCAGGCCGAGGCTCAGCAGGTGCTCGCGGACTACCGGGCACAGCTGGCCGACGCCCGCCACGAGGCCGCGCGACTGCGCCAGGAGGCGCAGGAGCAGGGCGCGACTCTCATTGCTGAGATGCGCGCCGAGGGCCAGCGGCAGCGCGAGGAGATCATCGCTGCCGGTCACGCCCAGATCGAGGCGGACCGGAAGCAGGCCGCGCAGACGCTGCGCCGGGACGTGGGCAAGCTCGCCGTCGACCTGGCCGGCAAGCTCGTCGGCGAGTCCCTCGAGGACCACGCCCGGCAGAGCCGGACCGTCGACCGCTTCCTCGACGAGGTCGAGGGCAAGGCGGCTTCGGGCGCGACGAAGGCTGAGGCCGGCCGATGAACGGAGCGAGCCGCGAGGCACTCGCCTCCGCACGCGAGCGGTTCGACGCGCTGACGGACGACACCTCCGTCGACGCGGCGAAGCTCGCCGAGGAGCTGTCTGCCGTCACCGCTCTGCTCGACCGCGAGGTGTCGCTGCGTCGGGTTCTCACCGACCCGGCGCAGTCCGGCGAGGCGCGGGCCGAACTGGCCGGGCGGCTGCTGGGCGGCCGCGTCGGCGGTCCGGCCGTCGACCTGGTGGGCGGCATGGTCCGCTCCCGCTGGTCGGGCTCGCGTGACCTGACGCACGCGCTCGAGGAGCTGGCCTACAGCGCCGACCTCGTCGCCGCCCAGCGGGCCGGCCAGCTCGACGACGTCGAGGACGAGCTGTTCCGGTTCGGCCGGATCGTCAGCTCCAACGGCGAGCTGCGGCGTGCGCTGACCGACCGGAACGCGTCGGTCGGGGCCAAGACGGAGCTGCTGCACACGCTGCTGGGCGGCCGGGCGAACCCGGTCACCGAGCGCGTCGTGATCCGCCTTGTCGTACAGCCGCGGGGCCGTAGCCTGGAAGCGGGGCTCGATGCCCTCTCCAAGCTGGCGGCGAGCCGCCGGGACCGGATGGTCGCGGTGGTCACCTCCGCGGCGCCCCTCAGCGAAGGGCAGCGGCAGCGCCTCGGCGCCGCCCTGGCGCAGCTGTACGGACGGCAGATCCACCTGAACCTCGACGTGGACCCCGAGGTCCTCGGCGGAGTCCAGGTCCGGATCGGCGACGAGGTCATCAACGGGACCATCGCGGAGCGCCTCGACGAGGCGGACCGGCGGATGGCCGGCTGACCCAGCCACCAACTCAAGAGCTGCACAACCGGCGGCCAGACACCGGACCAGCCGGCCGGACCGAGAGGTCCGGCTGCGGTCCGGAAGAAGCCCCGGGGACCAGCACAAGCATGACGGCGGCCCGAGTTGGGCCGTAAGCGGAAACCCCCCGGGGGACAGACCCCCGGACACCCGCAAGTAACTTCGGGCCCAACAAGGAGAGCAGGGAACCCAGATGGCGGAGCTCACGATCCGGCCGGAGGAGATCCGGGACGCGCTGGAGAACTTCGTCCAGGCGTACAAGCCGGACGCGGCCTCGCGCGAAGAGGTCGGCACGGTCAGCGAGGCCGGTGACGGCATCGCGAAGGTCGAGGGCCTTCCCTCGGCGATGGCGAACGAACTGCTGAAGTTCGAGGACGGCACCCTCGGTCTTGCGCTGAACCTGGAAGAGCGCGAGATCGGCGCAGTGGTCCTCGGTGAGTTCAGCGGCATCGAGGAGGGCCAGCCGGTGCAGCGCACCGGTGAGGTGCTCTCGGTCGCCGTGGGCGAGGGCTACCTCGGCCGCGTCGTCGACCCGCTGGGCAACCCGATCGACGGCCTCGGCGAGATCGAGTCCGAGGACCGCCGTGCCCTGGAGCTGCAGGCTCCCGGCGTCATGGTCCGCAAGTCGGTGCACGAGCCCATGGAGACCGGCTACAAGGCCGTCGACTCGATGGTGCCGATCGGCCGTGGCCAGCGTCAGCTGATCATCGGTGACCGCCAGACCGGCAAGACCGCCCTGGCCGTCGACACGATCATCAACCAGCGCGACAACTGGCGCTCGGGCGACCCGAAGAAGCAGGTCCGCTGCATCTACGTCGCCGTGGGCCAGAAGGGCTCCACCATCGCGTCCGTGCGCGGCGCGCTGGAGGAGGCCGGCGCCCTGGAGTACACGACCATCGTCGCCGCCCCGGCGTCCGACCCGGCGGGCTTCAAGTACCTGGCGCCCTACACCGGCTCGGCCATCGGCCAGCACTGGATGTACCAGGGCAAGCACGTCCTGATCATCTTCGACGACCTCTCGAAGCAGGCCGACGCCTACCGCGCCGTGTCCCTGCTGCTGCGCCGTCCGCCGGGCCGTGAGGCCTACCCGGGCGACGTCTTCTACCTGCACTCGCGTCTGCTGGAGCGCTGCGCCAAGCTCTCCGACGACATGGGCGCCGGCTCGATGACCGGTCTGCCGATCGTCGAGACCAAGGCGAACGACGTGTCGGCGTTCATTCCGACCAACGTCATCTCCATCACCGACGGCCAGTGCTTCCTGGAGTCGGACCTCTTCAACGCCAACCAGCGTCCCGCGCTGAACGTCGGTATCTCCGTCTCCCGTGTCGGTGGTTCCGCGCAGCACAAGGCGATGCGCCAGGTCTCCGGCCGACTGCGCGTGGACCTCGCCCAGTACCGCGAGCTGGAGGCGTTCGCCGCCTTCGGTTCCGACCTGGACGCGGCCTCCAAGGCGCAGCTGGAGCGTGGCAAGCGGATGACCGAGCTGCTCAAGCAGCCGCAGTACAGCCCGTACGCCACCGAGGACCAGGTCGTCTCCATCTGGGCCGGCACCAACGGCAAGATGGACGACGTGCCGGTGCAGGACATCCGCCGCTTCGAGCGGGAGCTCCTGGACCACCTCCACCGGGAGAAGAAGGACCTGCTGACCAGCATCCGCGAGGGCGCCAAGATGTCCGACGACACCATCGGAGCGATCTCCGACGCGGTCGACGGCTTCAAGCGGCAGTTCGAGACCTCGGACGGCAAGCTGCTCGGCGAGGACGCCCCGGCCGGCACCAGCAAGTGACGACGGAAGGGACCTGATCCATGGGAGCCAAGCTCCGGGTCTACAAGCGTCGCATCCGCTCCGTCACCGCGACCAAGAAGATCACCAAGGCGATGGAGATGATCGCCGCCTCGCGCGTCGTCAAGGCGCAGCGTCAGGTGGCGGCGTCGACGCCGTACGCGAGTGAACTGACCCGCGCGGTGACGGCGGTTGCCACGGGCTCGAACACCCAGCACCCGCTGACGACCGAGGCGGAGCAGCCCACCCGGGCCGCGCTGCTGCTCATCACGAGCGACCGCGGTCTGGCCGGCGGCTACTCCTCCAACGTCATCAAGGCCGCCGAGCAGCTCACCGAGCGGCTCAAGGCCGAGGGCAAGGAGGTCGACGCCTACATCGTCGGGCGCAAGGGGGTGTCGTACTACAGCTTCCGCGAGCGCAAGGTCGTGGAGTCGTGGACCGGCTTCACCGACAACCCGACGTACGCGGACGCCAAGGCGGTCGCCGCCCCGCTCATCGCCGCTGTCCAGCAGGACACGGCCGAGGGCGGCGTGGACGAACTCCACATCGTCACCACCGAGTTCATCTCGATGATGACGCAGACGGCGCTCGACGACCGGCTGCTGCCGCTCAGCCTCGAGAAGGCGGCGGAGTCGGAGGAGTCGTCCACGGGCGAGATCCTTCCGCTGTTCGACTTCGAGCCGTCGGCCGAGGACGTCCTCGACGCACTGCTGCCGCGGTACGTCGAGTCGCGGATCTACAACGCGCTTCTGCAGGCCGCCGCCTCCAAGCACGCCGCCACGCGTCGTGCGATGAAGTCGGCGACCGACAACGCGGAAGAGCTCATCAAGTCGCTCTCGCGGCTTGCCAACGCGGCCCGACAGGCCGAAATCACCCAGGAAATCAGCGAGATCGTCGGTGGCGCCAGTGCTCTGGCCGACGCGACCGCGGGGAGTGACTGACCACTATGACCACCACTGTTGAAACGGCCACGGCAACGGGCCGCGTCGCCCGGGTCATCGGCCCGGTCGTCGACGTGGAGTTCCCCGTCGACGCGATGCCGGACATCTACAACGCGCTGACCGTCGAGGTCGCCGACCCGGCCGAGGAGGGCAAGCTCAAGAAGCTGACCCTCGAGGTCGCCCAGCACCTGGGCGAGGGTCTGGTCCGCGCCATCTCCATGCAGCCCACCGACGGTCTGGTCCGCCAGGCCGCGGTGACCAACACCGGCACCGGGATCACCGTCCCCGTCGGCGATGTCACCAAGGGCAAGGTGTTCAACACCCTCGGCGAGATCCTGAACAAGCCGGAGGCCGCGTCCGAGGTCACCGAGCGCTGGGCGATCCACCGCAAGGCCCCCTCCTTCGACCAGCTCGAGTCCAAGACCGAGATGTTCGAGACCGGCGTCAAGGTCATCGACCTGCTGACCCCGTACGTCAAGGGCGGCAAGATCGGTCTGTTCGGTGGTGCCGGTGTCGGCAAGACCGTGCTGATCCAGGAAATGATCTACCGCGTGGCCAACAACCACGACGGTGTGTCGGTGTTCGCCGGTGTCGGCGAGCGCACCCGTGAGGGCAACGACCTCATCGAGGAGATGACGGACTCCGGCGTCATCGACAAGACGGCGCTGGTCTTCGGCCAGATGGACGAGCCCCCGGGCACCCGTCTGCGCGTCGCCCTGGCCGGTCTGACCATGGCGGAGTACTTCCGCGATGTGCAGAAGCAGGACGTGCTCTTCTTCATCGACAACATCTTCCGCTACACCCAGGCGGGTTCCGAGGTCTCCACGCTGCTCGGCCGTATGCCGTCCGCGGTGGGTTACCAGCCGAACCTGGCGGACGAGATGGGTCTGCTGCAGGAGCGCATCACCTCGACCCGTGGTCACTCGATCACCTCGATGCAGGCGATCTACGTCCCCGCGGACGACCTGACCGACCCGGCGCCGGCCACCACCTTCGCCCACCTGGACGCGACCACCGTTCTGTCGCGCCCGATCTCGGAGAAGGGCATCTACCCGGCGGTCGACCCGCTGGACTCGACGTCCCGGATCCTGGACCCCCGCTACATCTCGCAGGACCACTACGACTGCGCCTCGCGCGTCAAGACGATCCTGCAGAAGTACAAGGACCTCCAGGACATCATCGCGATTCTGGGTATCGACGAGCTCGGCGAGGAGGACAAGCTCACCGTCCACCGCGCCCGTCGCATCGAGCGGTTCCTGTCGCAGAACACCCACGTGGCGAAGCAGTTCACCGGTGTCGACGGCTCGGACGTCCCGCTGGACGAGACGATCGCGGCGTTCAACGCGATCGCCGACGGTGACTACGACCACTTCCCCGAGCAGGCGTTCTTCATGTGCGGTGGCATCGAGGACCTGAAGGCCAATGCCAAGGAGCTGGGCGTCTCCTGACCCCGGCACCGGTCCCGGGGGCGGCCCTGGCCGCCCCCGGCCCGTACGACCACTAGTATTTGACCCAACATCTGCCGAGCCAGGCAGGTGGAGACCCGAGGAGCCATCGTGGCTGAGCTGCACGTCGAGTTGGTCGCCGCGGACCGTCAGGTCTGGTCCGGCGAGGCCAGCCTGGTCGTCGCGCGCACCTCGTCGGGCGACATCGGCGTCATGCCCGGACACCAGCCGCTGCTGGGCGTGCTGCAGTCGGGCCCGGTGACGATTCGTACGACGGGCGAGAGCGGGGACGGCACCGTCGTCGCCGCGGTGCACGGCGGCTTCATCTCTTTCGCCGACAACAAGCTGTCTCTGCTCGCGGAGATCGCCGAGCTGTCGGACGAGATCGATGTCCAGCGCGCGGAGCGGGCCCTGGAGCGAGCGAAGTCGGACGCTGATGCGGCCGCCGAGCGTCGCGCCGATGTCCGGCTGCGTGCGGTGACGGGCGTTCACTGAGCCCCGTCGCCGACGAGATCGATCCTCAGCCGCGGGCTGCCCGGAGTTGTCCGGAGCGGCCCGCGGCTGAGGCCATGCAGGTGCGATTCCCGCCCCGCCGCCTGACCGGCGCGGGGGTACCCCCACCGAAGCGAGGAGGTCGGTCGAGATGGTCCTCGCTCTGCTTGTGAGCGGCGTGGTCGTAGTACTGGTGCTGCTGGGGCTGTTCGTCTTCGGACTGCGGCGACGGCTCATCCAGCGTTCCGGTGGCACCTTCGACTGCAGTCTGCGCTGGCACGTGCCGGAGAACGAGACCGGCGGCAAGGGCTGGATCTACGGTGTGGCGCGCTACAACGGCGACCGGGTCGAATGGTTCCGGGTGTTCTCGTACGCGCCCCGGCCGCGCCGTCTCCTGGAGCGCTCCGCCATCGAGGTCCTGGAGCGCCGCACCCCGCAGGGCGAGGAGGAGCTGGCGCTGCTCTCCGACTCCATCGTCCTGGCCTGCCGGCACCGCGGCACCCGACTGGAGCTGGCGATGAGCGAGGACGCGCTCACCGGCTTCCTCGCCTGGCTGGAGGCGGCACCGCCCGGCCAGCGGGTCAACGTGGCCTAGGGGAAGAGGCGCCTCGCTGGATGGGGCACCCCGGACGAAGTCTGGGGGAGGGCGAACGTGGCCTGATTCGGACGGCCCGGGGAACATCCTCGGCCGCTGCCGGGTTGTGGCCCCGCAGGGGGGCCGTGCGTCCCCTACGGGATGTGTTCGGCCGGCCCCTACGGCGTCCGCCGCCGCGGCCCCGTGCGTCGCCGCCGCGCGACGGCCCCCAGCCGTGCCGCCTCCTCGGCCTATGCGCCACCCCTCGCGGCCGCGCCACCCCGGCGGCCCGTCCGCCAGCCCTCCCGGGACCGCCGCGCGCCCCCGGCGGCCCGTCCGCCAGCCCTCCCGGGACCGCCGCGCCACCCCTCCCGTTGGCCTGTCCGCCACCCTCCCGGGCCCGTCCCTCCCACCCCGGCCGCCCGTTCCCCTCAGGTCCCGCCCCTACGGTCCGTCCACCCCCAACTCCTGGGCCAGGACAGCCGCCTGTACGCGGCTGCGCAGGTCCAGTTTGGCCAGCAGCCGGCTCACATGCGTCTTGACGGTGGCCTCGGCCATGGCCAGCCGCAGGGCGATATCGGCGTTCGACAGCCCCCGCCCCAGGCACCCCAGTACCTCCCGCTCGCGGGGCGTCAGCGCGTCCAGGACCGCCGGGTCCGGGGCCTCGCCGTCCCGGGCGGGCCGCCGGACCGCGGTGCGCGGGCTCGCGAACTCCGCGATCAGCCGGCGGGTCACCGCGGGAGCGATCAGTCCCTCGCCGGACGCCACGGTGCGCACCGCGGTCAGCAGCGCGGCCGCGTCGCTGTCCTTGAGGAGAAAGCCCGCGGCGCCCGCCCGCAGCGCCCCGAAGACGTATTCGTCCAGGTCGAAGGTGGTCAGCACCAGGACGTCCGCCAGTTTCTCGGAGACCACCTGCCGGGTGGCGGAGACCCCGTCGAGGCGGGGCATCTGGATGTCCATGAGGACGAGGTCGGGGCGCAGCTCGCGGGCGAGCCGCACCGCCTCCTCGCCGTCCTCCGCCTCCCCGACGACCTCGATGTCGGGGGCGGAGCGCAGGATGAGCACCAGCCCGGCCCGTACGGCGGACTGGTCCTCGGCGACGAGAACCCGGATCGGCTGCGCGTCGGCGCCTGTCATCGTTGCTCTTCCTCCTCGGCGGCGGGCAGCGCTGCCCGCACCAGCCAGACTCTGCCGGCCGGCCCGCTCTCCGGGCCGGCCTCGAATGCCCCGCCCAGCAGGGCGGTCCGCTCGCGCATCCCGACCAGGCCGGTGCCGGAGCCGGGCGCACGGGGGCCTGGCCGGTCGGCGAACGGGCTGCGGACGGCGACGGTGAGCGCCCCGCCGCGGTCATGGGCCAGGCGTACCCGCACCTCGCCGGGCGCGGCGTGCTTGAGCGCGTTGGTCAGCGACTCCTGGACGATGCGGTAGGCGGCCAGCTCGACCGGTGCCGCCGGCCTGGGCGCGGCCCCGGGACCGTCCGGGCTCCTGGTGTCCTCCAGGACGAAGGTCAGTCCGCTGCTTCCGCCGCTCGTACGGGCCTGGTCGATCAGGGCGTCCAGCCCCTCCAGGCTGGGGGTCGCGGCGGGCTCCTCGTCCCCCTCGGCCGTCTTGGGGTCCCGCAACAGCCCGATGAGACGGCGCATTTCGGCCAGACCTTGCACGCTGTTCTCGCGGATCACCCCGAGCGCCTCGCGGGTCGCCGACGGGTCGTCGATGGCCTGGGCGGCGGTGGAGTGGATCGCGATGGCGGACAGGTGGTTGGCGACCATGTCGTGCAGCTCGCGGGCCATCCGCGCCCGCTCGCCGATCACGGCCTGCGTCCGGTCCCGCTCGGCGAGCAGCGCGATCTGCTCGGCCCGCAGCTGTGCGGCCTGCGCGGCGTCGCGGTGATTGCGGATGATGATGCCGGTCCAGGCCGGGGCGATGGCGATCAGCGCGATGCCGATGATGGCCATCACGACCTGCGGGTCCGGCCAGAGGGCGGTCAGTGCGATGGCCGCCAGGACCGTGACCAGGACGGAGTGCAGCGGGATCCGGCGGGCCGCGTTCGCCGGGCCGTAGAGCACCGCGGCATAGACCACGTCCGTGAACATCAGGACGGTGGCGACCAGGGTGCCGGCGCAGATGTCCAGCGCCAGCGCGGGTACCGCCAGGGCCAGCGCCGCCATCGGGGCCGTGCGGCGCATCAGTTCCGCCACCGCCATCGCGGTGAGCGCGACCAGGGTGAGCGAGGGGGGCAGCCCCAGACGGGAGGGACCGCCGTGCAGATTCATCGCCCAGAGCAGCAGCCCGCCGAGCAGACCGCCGCCCGCGATGAGCAGATCGAGGCGGTGCGGCCGGCCGGTGGCGGCGTGGGGTTGGGCGGTCACCCCTCCATCAAACACGGCCGCGGGGTCCGGTGCGTCCACGTCCGGGGCATCGCCGTAAGTCGTGCGCTACATCGAAAGATGCAGTCCCGGATCATCGCGCGCGACGACGTGACGGGCGGCGGCCGCTGGAAGGCTTGAGGTGTTCGGTGGAGAGCCCTGAAAGGAGACAGCCGTGATCGTCGTGCTGATCATCGCCTGCGAGGTCGGCTTCTGGGTGCTGCTGGCGCTCGGTCTGGCGCTGCGTTACCTGGCCAAGATGCCGCGCACCGGAGCGGTGGTGCTCCTGATGGAGCCCCTGCTGGAGCTGGTCTTGCTGGTCGTCACGGCGATCGACCTGAAGAACGGTGCGCCGGCGGACTGGAAGCACGGCCTGGCCGCCGTGTACATCGGCTTCACGGTCGCCTACGGCCACTACACGATCAAGTGGGTCGACGGGCACGTCGCCTACCGCTTCGCCGGCGGTCCGCGGCCGGTGAAGCGGTACGGACTCGACTATGCCAAGCACGAGGGGAAGCTGTGGCTGCGCACGGTGCTGATGGCCGTGGTCGCGTGCGGGCTGCTGCAGGCCGCGATCGCGTACGTCGGTGACGGCGGTGACACGACCTCGCTGCACGAGTGGCAGGGGACCGCGCTGAAGATCGTCAGCATCCACGCGGTGATCGCGCTGACCTACCTCATCTGGCAGAAGAAGGACCCGCGCGGCCGGACCGAGGTCCCCGAGGAAGCGCCCCGGCCGCAGCAGAAGACGCTTCGCTAGAGGGCCCGCCGGGCCGGCTGACGGCGGCTCAGCGCTCCCCGCCGGGCACCCACAGCACGTCTCCGACCTCCTTGTTGGCCGTACGGGCCAGGATGAACAGGAGGTCGGAGAGGCGGTTGAGGTAGGTGGCCGTCAGCGGGTTCATGGTCTCGCCGTGCTCCTCGAAGGCGGCCCAGGTCGAGCGCTCCGCGCGGCGGACGACCGTGCAGGCCTGGTGCAGCAGCGCGGCGCCGGGCGTACCGCCGGGGAGGATGAAGCTGCGGAGCTTCTCCAGTTCCGCCAGGAAGCGGTCGCAGTCCGCCTCCAGCTTGTCGACATAGCTCTGCTCGACGCGCAGCGGCGGGAACTCCGGGTTCTCCGCCACCGGCGTCGACAGGTCCGCGCCGACGTCGAACAGGTCGTTCTGCACCCGCAGCAGCACCGCCGCGACGTCCTCGGGGAGCGAGCCGAGTGCCAGGGCCACGCCGATCGCCGCATTGGCCTCGTTGGCGTCCGCGTACGCCGAGATCCGTGCGTCGGTCTTGGCGGTACGGCTCATGTCGCCCAGGGCGGTGGTGCCCTTGTCGCCGGTGCGGGTGTAGATGCGCGTCAGATTCACCATATGAGCGAGCCTACGCCGCCGACCTGCGGAAGGTCCGGGTGCAATAGGTCACGGACAGCGTGGCGGAGGCGAGCGCCACCAGGACGCCGTGGAGCATCGCCGGGGAGGAGTAGGCGCCGACGAACGCCGCCCGTACCGCGTCCACGAGGTAGCGCAGCGGCATGACGTGCGAGAGCACATCGAGCCACTCGGGCCCCAGCGCGATCGGCAGCATCAGCCCGGACAGCAGCATCGAGGGCATGGTGACGGCGTTGACGACCGGCCCGAACTCCTGCGGTGTGCTGACTTTCAGCGCCAGCGCGTACGACAGCGAGGCCAGCGCCGCGGTCAGCACGGCGACGAACGCGAAGCCGATGAGGACGCCGGGCAGCGGGGCCCGCAGCCCCATGGCGAGCGCGGCCAGCACCAGCAGCGCGGACTGGAAGACGAACAGTGCGGCGTCCCGCAGCACCCGCCCCAGCAGCAGCGCCAGCCGGCTCACGGGCGTCACCCGCATCCGCTCCACGACCCCGTACTGCTTCTCGACGATGATGCCGAAACCGCAGAACGAGGCGCCGAACAGGGCGAGTTGGAGCAGCAGCCCGGGGACCAGCACCTGCCAGGAGCTGCCGGGCGAGGACAGCGGCAGGCCGGTCAGCAGCGGGCCGAAGAACAGCAGGTACAGCAGCGGCATCAGGACGCCGAAGAGCATCTGGAGCCGGGAGCGCAGCGTCTGGCGGGCGTACCGCCCGAAGATCAGCGCGGTGTCGGAGAGGAACGAGGCCGCGGGGGACGGGGAGGACGAGGGCGAGGACACGTCGGGCTCCTAGACGGCGACGGGGGCCGGGTCGTGCGGCGTGGCGCCGCGCCCGGTGAGGGCGAGGAAGGCGTCCTGCAAGGACGCGTCGGGGGAGCCGGCGTGGCGGCGCTTGAGGGCGCGCGGGGTGTCGTCCGCGACCACCACGCCCTTGTCGACGATCACCAGCCGGTCGGCCAGCGCATCGGCCTCGTCGAGGTAGTGGGTGGTCAGGAAGACGGTGGTGCCGTGCTCGGCGCGGATCCGGCGGACCAGGTCCCACAGGTCGGCGCGGCTGCCCGGGTCGAGCCCGGTGGTCGGCTCGTCGAGGAACAGCACCCGGGGGCGGTGCGTGAGGCCCATCGCGAGGTCCAGCCGACGCCGTTGGCCGCCGGAGAGCGCGGCGGTCCTGCGGTCGAGCAGCTCCGCCAGTCCCAGGTCGGCGGCCAACTCCTCGGTGCGGGCCAGGGCTTCGGCCTTGCCGAGACGGTAGAGGCGGGCCTGGGTGACCAGTTCCTCCCGCACCGTGACGTGGGGGTCGACGCCGCCGGACTGGGCGACGTAGCCGGTGGCGCGGCGTACGCCCGCCGGATCGCGGACCAGGTCGCAGCCGGCCACGGTCGCGGTGCCGCCGGTGGGCGCCAGCAGGGTCGTGAGCATCCGCAGGGTGGTGGTCTTCCCCGCGCCGTTCGGCCCGAGGAAGCCGAGGATCTCGCCGCGCCCGGCGACGAGGTCGATGCCGCGGACGGCTTCGACGGTGCCGCGTTTGGTGGTGAAGGTCCGGGAGAGCCCGGACGCGTTGATGACTGGCATGCCCACAGAAAAACAGAGTCACTGAAAACTTGCAACGCCCCCAAAAATTCAATGGCCCCAGCGAAGGGTAGGGTGACGGCATGGCAGAGGGGCTCAGGGAGCGGAAGAAGCGGCAGACCCGCCAGTACATCTCGGACGTGGCGACCGGCATGTTCCTGGCGCGCGGCTTCGACGCGGTGACCGTCGCGGAGGTCGCCGAGGCCGCCGAGGTCTCCGTGAACACCGTCTACAACTACTTCCCGGCCAAGGAGGACCTCTTCTTCGACCGGAGCGAGGGCATCCTGGACCGGCTCTCGCGCTTCGTCCGCGGCCGCCCGGCCGGGGAGTCCGCAGCCGCCGCCGTGCTGCGGGAGCTGCGCGAGGAGGTGGAGGCGGTCTCGCCGCGGGTCGGCCTGATGGAGGGGTACGACCAGTTCATGCGCGTGGTGCACGGGGCGCCCACCCTCAAGGCCCGCCTCTGGTACCTGCAGCAGGAGATCCACCTCAACCTGGAGGAAACGCTCCGGAAGGAGACCGGCGCGGCGGCCGACGACCCGCTGCCGGGCCTGATGGCGGGCCAGATCGGCTGGGTGCACCAGAGTCTGATGGGCTGGATCTCGCAGCAGATGCTCGACGGCCGCAAGCCCGCCGAGGTCTCCCGGGAGGCCCTCGGTCTCCTCGACGAGATGGCGGACCTGCTGGGTGAAAAGGTCCTCAACTACGCCGTACGGACGACCGACTGACGGCGGACTGTCCGGTTCGCGCCCCGCCCGCGGACCCCGGCGGTGTGATGTCCGTCATCCGAGACGTGACGCGCATCTCTTACCCTCCAAACGATCGCTCACGACCGCTAACGTCACCCAGGACCGTCAAATGCACAGGGTGTGAGGGGACAGCAGTGGCAAAGAAGCTCGCCGTCATCGGGGCCGGACTCATGGGGTCCGGTATCGCGCAGGTCTCCGCGCAGGCGGGCTGGGACGTGGTCCTCCGCGATGTGACGGACGAGGCGCTGGCCCGGGGCAAGGGCGGCATCGAGGCCTCGTACGAGAAGTTCGTCGCCAAGGGCAAGCTGGCCGCGGCCGACGCCGAGCAGGCGCTGGCCCGCATCACCACCACGACCGACATGGAGGCCGCCGCCGACGCCGATATCGTCGTCGAGGCAGTCTTCGAGCGGATCGACGTCAAGCGCGAGATCTTCCAGACGCTGGACAAGCTCGTCAAGGACGAGGCGGTGCTGGCCTCCAACACCTCCGCCATCCCGATCACCAAGATCGCCGCCGCCACCTCCCGCCCGGAGCGGGTCGTCGGTGCGCACTTCTTCTCGCCGGTGCCGATGATGCAGCTGTGCGAACTGGTCCGCGGCTACAAGACCAGCGACGAAACCCTGGCCACCGCCCGGGAGTTCGCCGAGTCGGTCGGCAAGACCTGCGTCGTCGTCAACCGCGACGTGGCCGGCTTCGTCACCACCCGCCTGATCTCGGCGCTGGTCGTCGAGGCCACCAAGCTCTACGAGTCCGGCGTGGCCAGCGCCGAGGACATCGACACCGCCTGCAAGTTGGGCTTCGGCCACGCGATGGGACCGCTGGCCACCGCCGACCTGACGGGCGTCGACATCCTGCTGCACGCCACCGACAACATCTACACCGAGTCCCAGGACGAGAAGTTCGCACCGCCGGAGATCATGCGGCGAATGGTCGATGCGGGCGATATCGGGCGCAAGAGTGGGCAGGGCTTCTACAAGCACTGAGGCCGCATCAGCCCCATCGGACCGCTGGGGTCACCCCCAAGGGTGAATTCGGTATCGGTTCGCTTACAGGCGGCAACTTCGCCGCATGAGAGGCAGTCAGTTCTGTAGACGTCCAGGCGTCACCACCCATGACATCGGGGAGCGCATATGCACATCAGGGGCGACCACGCCGAGCTGGTCGTCGGGGGCCGCCTCGACGTCCGCAGCGCGGCGGACGCCCGTACGGCCCTGCATGCCGCCGTCGACTCCGGTCGGGGCGATCTCGTGCTGGACCTGACCGAGCTGGATTCCTGGGACGCCACCGGCCTCGGCGTGATCATGGGCGCGCACCGCCGCGCCGGCCGGGTGGGCCGCAGGCTGGTGCTGCGCGGCGTGCCGCCCCAGATGCAGCGCCTGCTGGTCGCCACCCGCCTGCACCGCATCCTCGCCATCGAGGGCGGCATCGAGGCGGAGTCGCTGCCCCGGGTGTGAGACGGGCGCGGCGACCGCACCCGGGTCCCGCGCCCAGGCCGGGGCGTCCTCCGGGCGATCAGGATCGCGCCCGGAGCATGACGAAAACCGAAGAGCCGGGCGACAGAAATGTCGCAAACCGCGCGATTCCGACCAATCAAGGAAGTTCCGGTCAGGACCGGCCCCCGGCGGTGCACCGGCCCGCTCTCCAGGTCTATGGTTCGGTTCCCGCCCGTATGTCGTCATCCGCGGCGGGCACCGGACCAGACGCGACGGCTGAGGACGACCTGCCGGAGCCGGGGGAGTGCGGACGGCCGGAAGCGCAGTCGGCACGCCAGATCTGGGAGCTTGCAGCATGGACCCGAACAGCCACCGGGGACCTGAGGAGTACGGCGAGCAGGGCGGTCCTGCCGAGCCGCCGGCCCCCGCCCCGAGCGGCACGCGCAGCGGCTCCGGCGGCCTCGCCCGCGTCGTCCGGCTCGTCTCGGGCCCCTACCTCGTCACCGTCAACCCCGTCGACGGCAGCGAAATAGAACCCTGCCCGCCCGGCGAGCGCCCCGAGGCCCCCGGCAGGCTCGACCCGCAGGAACGCGCCGCGGCCGCCCGCGCCGCCGCGCCCCCGGTGCCGCCCGGCCCGCCCGGGTCCACCGGACAGCAGACCGTGCTCGAAGAGCGCACCGAGGACACCGAACGCCTGGTCCGGCTGCTCTCCCGCGGCCGCTCCGTCCGTGTCACCGGTCCCTCCGGCTCGGGCCGCACCCGGCTCCTGGACGCCGTCGCCACCGCCTGCGCCGACCTCGCCCCCGACGGCGTCATCCGGCTCTCCGGGTACCACCGCACCACGACCGACCTGCTGCACGCGCTGTTCACCGCCGTGTACCGGGCCCCGCAGCACCGCCCCGACCGGCCCGAACTGCTGCGCATGGTCGCCGAGATCGGCGCCATCGTCGTCCTGGACGACCTGGAGTTCGGCGGCGCCGCGCTCGACGAGCTGCTCGACGCGACCCCCGAGTGCGCCTTCCTGATCGCCGCCACCCCCGACGTCGCGGCCCCCAGCCCCGGCTCCCACCTCGAAGAGGTCTTCCTCGGCGGCCTCGGCCGCGCGGCCTGCGCCCGGCTGCTGGAGCGCGCCGTGGACCGGCCGCTCACCGACGACGAGGAGGCCTGGGCCGCCGACCTCTGGTTCGAGTCGGAGGGGCTGCCGCTGCGGTTCGTCCAGGCCGCCGCCCTGCTGCGGCAGCGCGACCGGCTGCAGGCCGGACCGGGCGCCCTCGACGACGGCTACGGCCTCTTCCCCGAGGAGGGGGCGGCCGCCGCCGGCCGCACCGGGGAGCCCGCGGAGCAGGCCGAGGAGCCCGGCGAGCGGGCGGAGGTGCCGTTGCCGTCCCTCGGCGACGCCGCCGCCCCCGCCCCGCTGCTCGCCTCGCGGCTGGGCGACGCCGCCCAGGAGACGCTGCGCTTCGCCGTCGCGCTCGGCGGCGAGCTGCCCCACCAGGCGCATCTGCCGGCCCTCGCCCAGGACACCCACGCCGACGCCGCCCTCGGTGAGCTGCTGGACTGCGGCCTGATCACCCCGGTCGGCAGCCACTACCGGCTCGCCGCCACCGTCCAGGACCAGCTGGAGGCGGCCGGCTACACCGAGGGCGCCGCCGCCCGGGCGCACACCGCCGCCCAGCACTACGCCTGGTGGGCCGGCCACCCCTCGGTCACCCCCGAGCGGGCCGCCGCCGAGTCCGATGTGGCGCTGGCCGCCATGGGCGTCCTGACCGGCAGCCGGGAGAGCGGGCACGCCAGCGCGGCCGTCCTGCTCGCCCGTACGGCCGCCCCGGCGTTCGCCGCCGCCCTGCATTGGAACGCGTGGGAGCGCAGCCTGCGGCACGGGCAGGAGGCCGCGCGGCTGGCCGGGGAGGTCGCCGAAGAGGCCTACTTCCACCACGAGCTGGGCGTGCTGGCGCTGTGCACCGGCAGTCTCGACCGGGCGCGCGCCGAACTGGAGGCGTCCATCGGGCTGCGCGGGGTGCTCTCCGACCGCAACGGCGCGGTGGCCGGACGACGTGCCCTGGCGCTGGTCACCGACCGTTCGCGGGCCGAAGCCGCCGCGGCGGCCACCACGGTGCTCCCGCAGGCGGCGGGCGCCGGCGCCCGGAAACCGGAGATGGCGAAGGAGCCGGCCGGCACGCCGCGCGACACCGCCTCGACCGCCGCGCTGCGGGCGGCGCGCGCCGAGGAGGCGGCGGCCACGATCGTCGCCCGGGGCGCCTCGGCGGCCGCCGCCACCACCGCCGTCCCGGTCGCGGCCGGCGGCGGCACCACGGCCGGCAAGGGCGCCCGGCGGGTGTTCGGCGGGGCGCGCCGCAATGCCGTGGCCGCGGGCGCCGGTGCGCTGCTGGCGGCCGTCCTGGGCACCGTCGTCACCCTCGGGGCGACGGGCGGCGAACACCCCCACGACGACAAGGTCAGCACGGAACAGACCACCGACGACGGCGACAGCGGCGAGCTGCCGGCCGAGGAGCCGGCGACCGGCTCCAGCCTGCCGCCCGCCGGCCCCGGCACCACCCGGCCCGGCACCCCCGTCCGGTCCGCGAGCCCGTCCCCGTCGGCCAGCGGTTCCGCCGGCAGCGGCTCGCCCACCGACCCCAGCACCGGGCCCACGGACCCGACGACCGGCCCGACCGAGCCGACCGGGCGGCCCACCACGCCCACCGGCCGGCCGACCCATACGCGTCCCCCGACGGACGAGCCGACGGACCCTACGCCGACGGACCACCCGACCGACCCGTCGCCGGATCCGACGCCCACCGCCGACCCCGGCACGGGCAAGCCGACGACCCAGAGCCCGTCCCAGTCGGCCGCCAACCCCTCCGGCAGCTCCTCCGGCGGCAGCGGCACCACGCCCTCCGACGGCAGCGGCACGGCCCCGTCCGGTGGCTCACCGGCGACGGGCGGCGGCACACCGTCGGACGGCTCGCCCTCCACCACGCAGAGCGCCCCGGCCGGCTGACGGTCCGCAGCACACAGCGCGGGGGCCCGGTACGTGTGTACCGGGCCCCCGCGCTGTGTGCGGCCGCCCCTCGGGCCGCACCGGGTCAGAACAGCCGGAGCTTGTCGTCCTCGATGCCGCGCAGGGCGTCGTAGTCCAGGACGACGCAGCCGATACCGCGGTCGGTGGCCAGGACGCGCGCCTGCGGCTTGATCTCCTGCGCCGCGAAGATGCCCTTCACCGGCGCCAAGTGCGGGTCACGGTTGAGGAGTTCGAGATAGCGGGTGAGCTGCTCGACACCGTCGATCTCACCACGCCGCTTGATCTCGACGGCGACGGTCTGGCTGTCGGCGTCCCGGCACAAGATATCCACCGGGCCGATGGCGGTGGGGTATTCACGCCGAATCAGCGAGTATCCCTCGCCCAAAGTTTCGATCCGGTCCGCGAGCAGCTCCTGGAGGTGCGCCTCCACCCCGTCCTTGATGAGCCCCGGGTCGACGCCGAGCTCGTGCGAGGAGTCGTGCATGACCTCCTCCAGGGTGATGATGAGCTTCTCGCCCCCCTTGTTCTCCACCGTCCACACATCCCCGTCGCCCTCCTTGAGAGTGCAGGGCGGCGACATCCAGTTGAGGGGTTTGTAGGCCCGGTCGTCCGCGTGCACGGAGACGGAGCCGTCCGCCTTCACCAGGATGAGGCGAGGGGCCGAGGGGAGATGGGCGGTGAGCCGGCCCGCGTAGTCCACGGAGCAGCGGGCGATGACGAGACGCATGGGGCGAAACGCTACTCGACCGGAGGCCCCCCACGCGATTCGCCCTGGATCACCGGACCTTTACGGGGGAAATCCCCGCACCCCCGGCGCTCGCCAATGGCCGGTTGTATGTGCAATCTCCTGGTGCGGGCCTCTTGCGCGGCATACCGTTGCAGCGGGGGGTTGTGAGGCGAACACGCTCCGTCGCAAAGCCCCTAGTCCCGTCCCTAGGCCCTGTCCGTCCCGGCGGGGCCGCGAGAGGAGAACCTCATGTCGCTCGACGTCTCACCGGCCCTCCTCGAACAGGCCGAGCGAGGCGAGGTCGACGAAGCCGCATTTGTCGACTGCGTCCGGACCTCCCTGCCCTATGCATGGGGGATGATCAGCTCTCTGGTGGCCCAGCTGAAGGTGGACGGCGGAGAGTTCGCCGACAATCAGACGCCGCCGCCGGACGAGCAGGCACGCGGCCAGCTGCTGCGCGCGCTGGCGAGTGACGCCATCCGTGGTTCGCTGGAGCGCCACTTCGGTGTGCGGCTCGCCTTTCAAAACTGCCACCGTGTCGCGGTTTTCCCGCTCGACCCGGTGGTGGACGACCGACTGGCCCGCTTCACGTCCATCCGGGGCCAGCTGCTGAACCAGTCGCCCGAACTCCGCGACTGCTGAACGACGTTGCTGCCGCTGCGCACACGGTGGTGACACGCACCGTGCCGGTGCGCCAGCGGCAGCACCACTCACCGGAGGACGGTTCCTCCCCAGTACGGCGCCGCACGTTCGCGTCGCGGACCATGCCACCCGCCCACGGTTCCCGCCTGCCGTCCGCCGTACCGGGCAGCCCGTTCACCCCACCTGCGCCAGCACCTCCGTGCCCAGCCGGCGGACGTTCTCCTCCGTCGCCGCGAGATCGCCGGAGCCCTCGACGAGCAGCGCGAAGCGCGTGATGCCCGTACGCTCCGAGGTCGCCGCCAGCCGGTCCGCGCAGAGTTGCGGCGTGCCGACGGGATGCAGCCCGCACAGCAACTCCGTGTACGCCAGCGGATCGCGCATCGCGCGATAGCGGCCGTCGACCGTCACATGGGCGCCCAGCCCCTGCCGCAGCCAGCCGGGCATCGCCTTCGTCAGGGTCTCCCGCGCGGCCTCGCCGTCGTCCGCGATCTGCACCACGCCGGCCGAGACATGCGCGGCCGCGGCCACCTCGTCGCCGTCCAGCCCGGCCTCCCGCGCGGCCGAACGCCACAGCGCGACCATCTCCGCCTTCTCCTCGTCGCCGCAGTGCATGCCCAGCAGCATCGGCAGCCCGCGCGCGGCGGCCGTGCGCACCGACGCGGGGGAGGTGCAGGCGACCACCACCGGCGGTCCCGGAGGACCGGCCCCCGGATCGTCGGGGTGGAGGAGCGCCTCCGCCGGACGCGGTACGACCGCCACCTCCCGGAACGTATAGCGCTCGCCCTGCGCGCCGACGCGGGGCTCCCGCAGCCAGCGCATCAGCAGATCGAGCGATTCCGGGAAGCCGTGGTCGTACGCGTCGAGTCCGGAACCGAACACCTCCAGATCGACCCAGGGGCCGCCCCGGCCGACGCCGAGCGTGAACCGGCCCTCGGAGGCGAGGTGCAGCAGTGCCGCCTGCTCACCGAGTGCCACCGGATGCTGGGTGGGCAGCACGCTGACCGCCGTGCCGACACCGATCCTGCGGGTCCGCCCCAGCAGCAGCCCGGCCAGCGTCGCCGCGTTCGGGCAGACGCCGTAGGGTACGAAGTGGTGTTCCGCCAGCCAGACATCGTCGAGTCCGGCCTCCTCCGCAACCTCCGCGGAGCGCACCGCGCGGTGCAGTGCTTCCCCCTGTCCCTGGCCGGGGAATTGAGCGGCCAGGATGAAAGCCCCAACGCGCATCGCTCTCTGCCTCCTCGCAGCCGACGCGACTCCCCAACAGGCAACAACGTCTGACACGTGCCAAGGGCACGGCCTGACGCGAAATTTCCTGATGATCGCAGAATCCTGCCGAGCGGAGTCCACCCCTGACCGCGCCGCGTACGCTGGTGACAGTCCGTGACTCCGTACCTATCCGAGGTGTTCTGTGTCCCCGCGCCGAAACCGCCAGCACGGCGGTGCGAACCCCATCGACCGCCCGGGCGGTGACCGCTACGGCAGGCCGGGGGCGCCTCCCCTCGGCGGCGGCTGGGAGACCACCGAGGAGTGGCGCGGCGAGGACTGGGTCGTGCGGCCCGTCGGGGGCGGCGGCGCGGCCAAGCACTACCGCTGCCCCGGCTGTGACCAGGAGATCCCGCCCGGGATGCCGCATGTCGTCGCCTGGCCGCAGCACGGCGACGTCGACGACCGCCGGCACTGGCACAAGGCCTGCTGGAAGGCGCGCGACCGCCGCGGCGCACGGCTCCAGCGGTCCCGGAACGCGCCCCGGTACTGAACAGAGCCCGCCCCGGCACCCCGGACGGGGCGGCGGGACGGGCTCTGCGGGGGAGCCGTGGGCGCGGCGTCAGACGTCGCGCTGCAGCATCGCGGCGTAGGCGCCGCCCAGCGCCACCGCGGTCACGCCGGCGAGGATCCACACGGGGGTCCAGCCGGACGGGCCGGTGCTGAGGAACGGGATGTCGTACAGCGCCGCGAGGGCGCTGGGGACCGAGTACTCGATCAGGGTCCGCTGGACGTCCTTGAGGCTCTCGCCCTGCAGGAACAGCGCCAGCAGCATCGGCAGCAGCACCACGCCCATCATCGTGCTGATGGCGCCCGCCGAGTGCCGCAGCAGCGCGCCGACGGACAGCGCCAGCAGACCGAGCAGCGCGACGTACAGCCCGGCGCCGAGGGTGGCGCGCAGCCACTGGTCGGTGGTCGGCGCGGGACCGTTGAGCATCGCGCTGTCGAGCAGGGCGACCACGGTGGTGGCGATCGTCGTGAGCACCAGCGCGAGGGTGAAGAAGACGAGCGCCTTCGCGGTCAGCAGCCTTACCCGGCTGGGGCTCGCGGTCAGCGTCGTACGGATCATGCCGGTGCCGTATTCGGACGAGATCGACAGCACCCCCAGGGTGATCACGCACAGGCTGCCGAGCAGGACGCCGACGAAGCCCACGCCGAGCAGCGGGTCCATCTCGCGGTCGGACCCCGCCGCGAGGGAGGCCAGCAGCCCGATGCCGACGATCAGCAGGAGCATCACGCCCAGCGTCCAGATCGTCGAGCGCACCGAGCGGATCTTCGTCCACTCGGAGGCCAGGGCATGGCCGAGGTGGGTGGGGCGCACGGGGATGGGCGAGACATAGCCGCCCGGGCCGCCGGCGTAGGCCTGCTGGGGGTGCGGGGGGACGGCCGGCTGCGGGGCCTGGGCCTGGGCCTGGGCCGGGGGCTGCTGTGCCTGGAGCATCATCGTGCCGGCGTCCTTGCCGGGTCCGTGTGCCGCGAGCGGCTGGGGTGCCTGCTGGGCCTGGAGCATCATCGTGCCCGCCTCCTTGGCGGGCGCGGGCTGCTGCGCCGGCGGCTGCTGCGCCGGCTGTTCCGGGGCGGCGGGCGGCGCCTGGGGCGGGGTGCCCTGCTGCGCCGGCGGGGCGGTGGGCGGCATCGGCGGCGCGGCCGGCACCGGCTGCTCCTGCGCGCCGGTGTCGTGGGGTCCGCGCTCAGGCTGCGGCTGGGGCTGCGGCTGCTGAGGGCTGGTCATCGGGCTTCCTCGTGGTGCGGCATGGGCTGGTCGGCGGGGGCGGCGGGCGCCGCGGGCGGCATCGGCGCGGCGGGCTGGTGCCCGTACGGGTGAGGCGCACCGTAGGACGCGGGTGCCCCGTACGGGTGACCTTGGGCCTGCGCGGGCGGCGGGTAGCCCGGCCCGGGAGCGGCCCCGGGCGCCTGCTGGGCGTACGGGTCCTGCTGGGCGTACGGGTTCGGCTGCCCCTGGGGGACACCGGCCGGAACCTGGCCGGGCTGACCGGCCGGGTGGCCCGGGCCGCCCGCCATCCCCTGGGCGTACCCGGCGGGGGCGCCCGGCAGGCCGCCCCGCGGGTCGCTGGTCGAGCGGTAGTCCACGGCGCCCTGCGTCATCCGCATGTACGCCTCCTCCAGCGACGCCTGGTGCGGCGACAGCTCCCACAGCCGGACCTCGGCCCGGTACGCGAGCTCGCTGATCCGGGGGAGCGGCAGGCCGGTCACCCGCAGCGCGCCGTCCGGCTCGGGCGCGACCTGCCCGCCCGCCTCGCCGAGCGCGGCGGTCAGCTTCTCGCGCTGCTCCGGCTCGGTGTCGGGCGTGCGCACCCGGGCGAAATCGGCGGAGTTGGCCGAGATGAAGTCCTTGACCGGCATGTCCGCCATCAGCTGACCGCGGCCGATCACGATCAGGTGCTCGGCGGTCAGCGCCATTTCGCTCATCAGATGCGAGGAGACGAAGACCGTCCGGCCCTCGGACGCCAGCTGCTTCATCAGATTGCGCACCCAGAGGATGCCTTCGGGGTCGAGGCCGTTGACGGGCTCGTCGAAGAGCAGCACCTGCGGATCGCCGAGCAGTGCCGCGGCGATGCCCAGCCGCTGGCCCATGCCGAGCGAGAAGCCCTTGGAACGCCGCCCCGCGACGTCCTGCAGACCGACCACCCCGAGCACCTCGTCGACCCGGCGGGCCGGGATGCCGGACAACTGGGCGAGGGAGAGCAGATGCTGGCGCGCGCTGCGCCCGCCGTGCACGGCCTTGGCGTCCAGCAGTGCGCCCACCTGGCGCGAGGCGTTGGGGAGGCTGCGGAAGGGGCGGCCGCCGATGGTGGCCCGTCCCGAGGTCGGTGCGTCCAGGCCCAGGATCATGCGCATCGTGGTCGACTTGCCGGAGCCGTTGGGCCCCAGGAAGCCGGTCACCGTGCCCGGCCGTACCTGGAACGACAGGTTGTGCACGGCCGTCTTGGCGCCGTAGCGCTTCGTCAGGCCGACTGCCTCGATCATTCTCCGCCCCTCGCGAGATGGTCGGGGCAGAGGCGCCCTCGTGCCCCCGTGAGGGTTAGGAGGCTATCCGGCGGTTGACGGTTCCCGTCAATTCCCCCAGTTCCCCTCGCCCCGCCGGGCCGCGGCTCTGCCGTCCCGCCGGGCGGGCTGCCCCGGACGCGGCCGGGAGTGCGCCCGGCCGGTCAGGCGTCCCGCCGCTTGAGGACCACGTAGCCGCCGACGAGCGCCGCGGCGGTCCAGGCGATCATGATGGCCAGCCCGCCCCACGGGCCGTACGGCACATCGCTGTTGGCGGGCGTCACCACCTGCATGATCTTCGAACCCGCCTGGTCCGGCAGAAAGCGTCCGATCTTCTGGGTCGCCGGGACATTGCCCAGGATGTTGGAGATGAGGAAGAAGAACGGCATCAGAATGCCGAGCGACAGCATCGGACTGCGCAGCATCGTGGCCACGCCCATCGAGAACAGCGCGATCAGCGTCATATAGAGCCCGCCGCCGATCACCGCGCGCAGCACGCCCGGATCGCCGATGTACGCCCGCAGGTCGCCCAGCACCGTCTGCCCGGCGAAGAACGTCACAAAGCTGGTCGCCAGGCCGACGACGAAGACCAGCGCGGTGGCCACCAGCAGCTTGCAGAACAGAAAGGTGCCGCGCTGCGGTACGGCCGCCAGCGAGGCGCGGATCATGCCGGTGCTGTATTCGTTCGTCACCACCAGCACACCGAAGACGATCATCGCCAGCTGGCCCAGCCCCATCCCGGCGAAACTGATGTTGGTCGCGTCGAACGCCAACCGGGCCCTGGCCGGCATCGAGTTGAAGTCGCTGCTGGTCAGGCTGCAGATCAGCACGCCGACCCCGATGGTGACCACCACGGCGATGCCCAGCGTCCACACCGTGGACCGCACCGACCTGATCTTGGTCCACTCCGACCGAATGACCTGCCCGACCGCCGCCATCCGTCAGCTCCTCTTCTTCTTCTGCCAGTCCGCACCCCAGCCGGTCGGCTGCGGCTCGCCCGGCCGCGCCCCGGCCGCTTGCGGTTGTCCCGGGTGCTGCATCGCCGGCGGCCCTCCGGCCTGCGCCGGCACCGGTTCGCCGTCGTGCGCGTGGTACTCCACCGACTCCGCCGTCAGCTGCATGAACGCCTCCTCCAGGGACGCCTGCTGGGGGCTCAGCTCATGGAGCACCAGCTGATGCCGGGCGGCCAGTTCGCCCAGCCGCTCCGCCGGCACCCCGTCGACCTCCAGCGAGCCGTTGCCGGCCGCCACCGCCTGCATGCCCTCGGCGTGCAGCAGATCCAGCAGCTTCTCCTGCTCCGGGGACCGCATCCGCACGTACGACCGCGAGTTCTGGCGGATGAACTCCTTCATCGAGGTGTCCGCCATCAGCCGGCCCTGCCCGATCACGATCAGGTGCTCGGCGGTCACCGCCATCTCGCTCATCAGATGCGAGGAGACGAAGACCGTCCGGCCCTGGGCCGCGAGATTCTGCATGAGGGTGCGGATCCAGTGGATGCCTTCGGGGTCGAGGCCGTTGACGGGCTCGTCGAAGAGCAGCACCTGCGGATCGCCGAGCAGCGCCGCGGCGATGCCCAGCCGCTGGCTCATCCCGAGCGAGAAACCCTTCGTCCGCTTCTTGGTGACCGTGGTCAGCCCCACGGTGTCCAGCACCTCGCCGACCCGCCTGCGGGGAATGCCGTTGCTCTGCGCCAGGCACAGCAGATGGTTGGCGGCGCTCCGGCCGCCGTGCACCGCCTTCGCCTCCAGCAGCGCCCCGATGTACGTCAGCGGGTCCTGCAGCTGCCGGTAGTGCTTGCCGTCGATCCGGACCGTGCCCGACGTGGGGTTGTCCAGGTCGAGCATCATCCGCATGGTCGTCGACTTGCCCGCGCCGTTGGGCCCGAGAAAACCGGTGACGATGCCGGGCCGCACCGTGAAGGTGAGGTGGTCCACGGCGACCTTGTCGCCGTAGTGCTTGGTCAGCCCCTCGAGCTCGATCATGTACAGCACGCTAGGCGCGCTCCCTGGCCCCTGCCACCGGGGCGGGGCCGCCCGGCTGACCCCCCGTACGCACCGCGCCCCCACACCGCCGCAGAGGCGGTACGGGGGCGCGGGACCGTTTCGGAACCTGCCTGGGGGGACCTCCCAGCGATAGCCGGGGGAGGTCAGCGGGTCTGCTGGGCGGGGACGCCGTGGGAAGCGGTCTCGTCGTCGCCCGGGGCGCCGGCCGCGGCCACCGCCGCGCCGGTCAGCGTGGCCAGCATCTCGCGGACGTTGGTCAGCTGGGCGTTGATCGAGTCGCGGCGGTTGGTCAGCGCCGCCAGCTCGCGCTCGGATTCGCTGCGGATACGATCCGCCTTCGCGTTGGCGTCCGCCACGATGTCCTCGGCCTGACGCTGCGCGGTCTCCACCGTCTGGCGGGCCCGGCGCTCCGCGTCCGTGCGCAGCTTCTCGGCCTCCAGGCGGAGCTGCTCGGCGCGGTGCTCGATCTCCGCGAGGCGCTTCTCGGCCTTGGCCTGACGCGAGGCCAGGTCGCGCTCGGACTGCTCACGGCGCTTGGCGAGGTTGGTCTCGAAGTCGGCCGCGGCCTGCGCCGCCTTGGCCCGGGTCTCCTCGAAGAGGGAGTCCGCCTCCTCGCGCTTGGACTGCGCGTCCTTCTGCGCCTCGGCACGCAGCGCGGCCGCCTCGCCCTTGGCCTTCTCGACGATCCGGGAGCCCTCGTCCTCCGCCTTCGCCTTCCGGTCGGTGGCGAACTGCTCGGCGTCGTTACGGACCTGCTGGGCGGCCGACTCGGCCAGCTCGCGGTGCTGCTCGGCGGCCCGGCGGGCCTCCTCGCGCAGATCCTTCGCTTCCTCTTCGGCGAGACGGAGGATCTTCTCCACGCGTGCTCCGAGGCCCGCGTAGGACGGTTCGGCGTCATTGACCTGCGCCTGGGCGTTCTGCGTCTCGAGGTGCAGCTCCTCGATCCGCTTTTCCAGCGACGTGATGCGGGCCAGCGCGCTGTCGCGGTCGGCGACGAGCTTCGTAATGCGGTCGTCCACCTGACCGCGGTCGTACCCACGCCGCACGAGCTCGAAGCCGAAGGGGGAGGAAGTGTCGCTCATGGGGTTCCTGTCGAAGAGACCGGTGAGGTGATAAGGAGAATCCTAGGGGTCACAACGGCGTGTCATCGAGTCATTGCCCGTTTGATCTGGAGAATGACCCCTCATTTGAGTGGCTACCCTTCAGACTGCTTGCCACTCGAACGAGTTGCCCCCGCGCCCGCGGCCGCCTTCACCCCGCCGCCCTTGCCCTCCCCGTTTCCACCGGGTCCCTCGAACGACTCCAGGGCCTCCAGCACGTCCTGCACGCGGGAGATTTCGGCGTTGATGTCCTCCCGCCGGCGCACCAGGACCTCCAGCTCCCGCTTGCCCTCGTCCACGATCCGGGCGGCCTCCGCCTCGGCCTCGGTGCGCATCCGCTCCGCGTCGCGCACCGCCGCGGCCTTCTTGTTCTCCGCCTCCTTGATGAGGCCCTCGGCCTTCTTCACCGCCGAGATCCGGACCTTGCTCGCCTCGCTGTTGGCGTCCGCCACCATCCGGTCGGCCTTCTCCTCGGCCTCCACCTGCTGGGCCGTGGCCTGCGCGATGAGCTTGTCGACCCGCTCGCCGGCGTTCTTCATCGTCTCCGCGGACTCCCGGCGGGCCCGCTCGTGCAGCTCCTCGACCTCGGACTCGATCCGCTGGCGCAGCTCCTCGGCGCGCTCCCGGATGCCGGTGGCGTCGCGGCGGGCCTCCTCCAGCAGCGTGTTCGCGTCGGCGCGGGCCTTCTCCACCCGGGCATTGCCGTCCGACGTCGCCTCCGCCAGGAGCCGGTCGGCCTCCTTGCGGGCCGCGCCGACCATCGTGTCGGCCTGCTCCTCGGCGGCGGTGGCGGCCTTCAGCGCCTCCTCCTGGGCCTTGGCGACGAGCTGGTCCGCCTGCTCGGCCGCGTCCCCGCGGCGCTTGGCGGCGTCCTTCCGTGCCTCGTCGAGGAGCTGGTCCGCCTCCTGCTGCGCCTGGGCGCGGGTCCGCTCGGCCGCCGCCTCGGCGTCCTCCTTGATCTTCGCGGACTCGGCGCGGGTACGGGTGGCGTGCTCCTGCGCGGCGGTGACCGTCTCGGCCGCCTCCGCCCGCAGCCGGTCCGCCTCCGCGGTCGCCGTCGCGGTCATGCGGTCCGCCTGCTCCCGGGCATCGGCCCGGGTGCGGTCCGCGTCCCGCTCGGCGTCCGCGGTCGTCTCCGCCGCCTCCGTGCGCAGCCGCTCCGCCTCGGTCGCGGCCTCCGACATCAGCTGATCGGCCTGCTCGGCCGCGTCCGAACGCGTCTTGTTGGCCGCCTCGCGCGCCTGGTCGCCGGTCCGCTCGGCGTCCAGACGGGCCTTCTCCAGCGTCTCGGCCGCCTCGGCCCGCAGCCGGTCCGCCGCCTCGGTCGCCTCCGCCACCAGGGCCTGTGCCTGCTGCTCGCCCTCGGCCCGCAGCCGCTCGGCGGCCTGCTGGGCCTCCCGGACCGTACGGTCCGCGTCGTCCTGCGCCGACGACGTCAGCTCGGTCGCCTCGGTGACGATCCGTTCGGCCTCCGCGCGCGCCTCGGTGACCAGTCGGTCGGCCTGCTCGGCGGCGTCCGAGCGCATCCGGTTCGCGTCGTTGCGCGCCTCCGCACGGGCCCGCGCCGCGTCCTGCTCGCCCGCGGCCAGCGCGTCCGAGGCGTCGGTGCGCAGCTGCTGCGCCTTCGCCGTGGCGTCCGCGACCAGCTTCTCGGCCTGCGCGGTCGCCTCCGCCACCAGCCGGTCGGCCTGCTCGGCGGCCTCCGTACGCGCCGAGTCGGCGTCCCGGCGCGCCTCGTCGAGCACCCCGGCGGCTTCCGTGCGGAGTGCGTCGGCCTCCTCGATGGCCTCGGAAACCGCCCGCTCCGCCAGGGACTTCGCGGCCTCCGTGGCCTCCTGGGCCTCCTGCCGCGCCCGCGCCGCGTCCTGCGAGGCGCGCTCCCGCTCCTCGTAGGCGTCCTTGCGGACCCGGTCCGCCTCGTCCTGCGCCTCGGCCTTGGTGCGCTCCGCGGCGTGCTCGGCCGCCGAACGCAGCCCCGCGATCTCCTCGCCGGCCTGCTCGTGCAGCCCCGCGACCGCGTCCCGCACCTGCTGCGCGGTCTGCTCCGCCGTCGCCACCAGCTCGCCCGCGCGCCGGTCCGCCTCCTCGACCAGCCGCTCGGCTTCCTCCTGCGCCTCGCCCACCCGGGTACGGGCCGACGCCAGCAGCTCCTCGCTCTGCTCGCGCGCCGCGGTGCGCTCCTGGTGGGCCTCCTCGCGGGCCTCGCCCAGCAGCTGCTCGGCCTCCCGGCGCCGCCGCGCGGCCTCCTCCTGGGCAGCGGCCAGTGCCTGCGCCGCTTCCGCGCCGGTGCGCTCCGCGGCCGTCGCGGCCTCGGCGCGCACCCGGTCCGCGGTCTCCTGCGCCTCCGACTTCAGCCGCTCCGCCTCGGCCGACGCCTCGCCGCGCAGCCGCGTCGCCACCGACTCGGCCTCGGCGCGGGCCGACGAGGCGTCGGACGCGGCCTCGTCGCGCAGCCGCTCGGCCTCCTCCTCGGCCTGCTGCTGCAGCGTCCGGCGCCGCTCCGCCGACTCGGCCTTGAGCCGGGCCGCGTCCTCCTGGGTCTCCCGGCGCAGCCGTTCCGCCTCCGCGCGGGCGTCGCGCAGCGTCCGCTCGGCGGCGGTGACCTTCTCCTCCGCCTCGCCGTGCAGCCGGTCCAGCTCGGCCTGCGCGCCGGCCCGCAGCTCCTCCGCGGCCGCTTCGGCCTCCGCACGCAGCCGCGCGGCGGACTCCTCGGCCTCGGTGGTCACCATCTCCGCGGCCTGGGCGCCCTCGGTGAGCAGCTCCTCGCCCTCGGACCGGGCCCGCTCCAGCGCCTCCTCGGCCTGCCGGCGCAGCGCGGTGGCCCGCTCGATGGCCTCCGTCCGCACCCGCTCGCTCTCCGCGACGGCGCCCGAACGGGTCTCCTCGGCATCGGCCTTGGCCTTGCCCAGCAGCTCCTCGGCGGACCCGGCCGCCTCCTCGATCTGCTGGACGGCCTCGCGGCGGGCCTCGCTGCGGATCCGCTCGCCCTCGGCGACCGCGTCCGCGCGCAGCTGCTCGGCCTCGCCGCGCAGCCGCCGCGCCTCCTCCTGGAGTTCGGCGGTCTTGGCGCGGTACTCCTTGGTGTCGTCCTTCGCCGCGCCCTTGAGCTGGGCCGCGGTGTCATGGGCCTCTTCGCGCAGCCGGTCCGCCTCGGACTCGGCCTCGCTGCGCAGCCGTTCGGCCTCCTCCGCGGCCGCCTTGGTGGTGGCCTTGGCGTCCTCCGAGGCCTTGTTCAGCACCTCCTCGGCGGTGCGGGCGGCCTTCGCCAGCTGGGCCGCGGCGTCCTCCGACGCCTTGGAGCGGGCGGTCTCCTCCGCCTCGGCGATCAGCCGGTCGGCCTCCGCGCGGGCGTCCTCGCGCAGTTGCTCGGCCTCGGCCTTGAGCGCCTCGGCGTCCTTGGTGGCCTCGCCGACCAGCCGGGCGATCTCCGCCTTGGCCGTACGGGTGCGCTGCTCGTTGTCCGACTCGGCCGCCGTCAGCCGCTTGGTGGCGCTCTGCTGCGCCTCCTCGACCAGCTTCTCGGCCTCGGCGCGGGCGTCGCGCAGCGCCTTGTCCGCCTCCTGGACGCGGGCCTCGGCGGTACGGGTCAGCTCCGCGGCCTGGCGGCGGGCCTCCTCCGACTCGGTGCCGACGCTGGTCCGCAGCTGCTCGGCCTGATCGGTGGCCTCCTGGGCCTGGTTGGAGGCGGCGTTCAGCAGCCGTTCGGCGTCCGTGCGGGCGCGGCGCAGGATGCTTTCCGCTTCGGCGCGGGCCTCCTCGGCCTCGGTGCCGAGCCGCTCGCGGGCGCGTTCGGCCAGCCGCTGGGCCTCGGCCCGCGCGGCCGACAGCGCCTGCTCGGCCTCCCGGCGGGACTCCTCCATCAGCCGGCGGGCCTGCGACTCCGTCCGGGCCCGCAGCTGTTCGGCCCAGGCGACGTTCTCGTTGACGTGCGACTCGACGGTCTGCCGGCGCTCGTTGAGCTCCTCGTCGAGCCGCTGGCGCCGGGTGACCGCCTCGGCGTGCAGCTCGGCCTCCAGCCGGGACTGCCGCTCGGCCTGCTCCTGCAGCAGCCGCTGGGTCTGCGCCCGTGCCTCGCGCAGCTCGCGCTCGGCGTCCGTACGCAGTTGGTCCGCCTGGATCTGCGCATTGCGCAGCAGCTGCTCGGCCTGATGACTGACGTTGTCGTAGGCAGGACGGGTCGCGAGGTTGCGGCGCGCCTCATGCAGCTTGGCGCGCAGCACCTCGACCTGGTAGCCGAGGTCGTCGGCGTGCTGGACGGCCTTGTCCCGCTCGCTCTTCAGCCGCTCCATCTCGGCCTCGAACTGCGAGAGGTGGTCGTCAGCCTCGTAGCGGTCGTTGCCCCGCACTGCGCGGTCCCATCCGTCCCCTGGTCATGGTGGCGGCCGTCTCCGGTCCTGCGGTGCTCGTCCCGTACACGTCACGTCGTACCGGACTCGCGCCCATCGGAGCTGACCCTTCCGAAGAAATGGTGTCAGATCATCGGCAGAGTATGGACCGAGCCCCACTCCCTTACCCCGGCCGAAGCTGCACTCTACCGGCCGGGGAAGGTGAAGGTCAGTGGTCTTCGGAGGTGGCGGGCGCCGCGGTGACGAGTTCGGTGAGCACTCCGTGACAATCCTTGGGGTGCAGGAAGGTGATCCGGGACCCCATCGAACCCGTCCTGGGCTCGTCGTACAGGACCCGGACGCCCTTGCCGCGGATGTCCTCGGAGTCGCCGTCCACGTCCGCGGTGCCGAAGGCGATGTGATGGACGCCCTCGCCGTTCTTGGCAAGCCACTTGCCCACCGCGGAGTCCTCGCGGGTGGGCTCCAGAAGCTGCAGGTACGAGGCGCCGCCGTCCGACGTCCCATTGATTTTGATCATGGCTTCCCGGACTCCCTGCTCCTCGTTGACCTCGGTGTGGAACACCTCGAAGCCGTACGTGGCACGGTAGAACTCGACAGTCTTGTCGAGGTCGAAACAGGCGATCCCGATGTGGTCGATTCGCGTCAGCATGGCTCCAGTGCACCCCTCGCATGGCTGGTTACGCAACGTGCGCGCGATCACACCCGCTTGCCGGTGACCCGGCGCGTACCGCTCAGTACATTGACGGGAACCCTCGTTAACTTCCCTGCAAAGGAAGGCCGCACCGCATGTCTGCAACGAACGGCACGAACGGCAGCACCTCAGTGATCGTGGCGGGAGCGCGCACCCCCATGGGGCGGCTCCTGGGATCCCTGCGGACCTTCTCCGGCGCCGACCTGGGCGCCGTCGCCATCAAGGCGGCACTGGACCGGGCGGGCATCGGCGGCGACCAGGTGCAGTACGTGATCATGGGCCAGGTGCTCCAGGCCGGGGCAGGGCAGATCCCGGCACGCCAGGCCGCCGTCAAGGCCGGCATCCCCATGAACGTCCCCGCACTGACCGTCAACAAGGTCTGCCTCTCCGGCCTCGACGCCATCGCGCTCGCCGACCAGCTCATCCGCGCGGGTGAGTTCGACGTCATCGTCGCCGGCGGCCAGGAGTCCATGACCAACGCCCCGCACCTGCTCCCGAAGTCCCGTGAGGGCTTCAAGTACGGCGCCGTCGAGATGCTCGACGCGATGGCCCACGACGGCCTCACCGACGCCTACGAGGGCATCGCGATGGGCGAGTCGACCGAGAAGCACAACACCCGTTTGGGCATCGCCCGTCCGGAGCAGGACGAGATCGCGGCGCGCTCCCACCAGCGGGCCGCCGCCGCCCAGAAGAACGGGCTCTTCGAGGCCGAGATCACCCCCGTCGAGATCCCGCAGCGCAAGGGCGAGCCGGTCGTCTTCAGCAAGGACGAGGGCATCCGGGGCGAAACCACGACGGAGTCGCTCGGCAAGCTCCGCCCCGCCTTCGCCAAGGACGGCACGATCACCGCGGGCACCTCCTCGCAGATCTCCGACGGCGCCGCCGCCGTCGTCGTCATGAGCAAGGCCAAGGCCGAGGCGCTCGGCCTCGAATGGATCGCGGAGATCGGCGCCCACGGCAATGTCGCCGGCCCCGACAACTCGCTCCAGTCCCAGCCGTCCAACGCGATCAACCACGCGCTGGGCAAGGACGGGCTGACCGTCGACGATCTTGACCTGATCGAGATCAACGAGGCGTTCGCGGCCGTCGCCGTGCAGTCGATGAAGGACCTCGGGGCGTCCCCGGAAAAGGTGAATGTCAACGGCGGCGCCATTGCGCTGGGTCACCCGATCGGGATGTCCGGAGCCCGCATCGTGCTGCACCTCGCGCTGGAGCTGCGCCGGCGGGGCGGTGGCGTGGGTGCCGCCGCGCTCTGCGGCGGCGGTGGTCAGGGCGACGCGCTGATCATCCGGGTACCGGGTAAGTAACCGAGTACCCGTACGCGCACGCGTACGGGCAGGGCCGATTCGCGGACGAGCGAACCGAAGGAGCCGAGCGGCGATGGTGGACGTCCCACAGCTGGTGGAACAGGCACGGCAGGGCCGGCCGAGGGCCGTGGCCCGGCTGATCTCCCTCGTGGAGGGGGCGTCGCCGGAGCTGCGCGAGGTGATGGCGGCCCTGGCGCCGCTCACCGGCAACGCCTATGTGGTCGGGCTGACCGGGTCGCCCGGTGTCGGGAAGTCCACCACCACCTCCGCGCTGGTGACGGCCTACCGCAAGACGGGCAAACGGGTCGGTGTGCTCGCCGTCGACCCGTCCTCGCCGTTCTCCGGCGGCGCGCTCCTCGGCGACCGCGTACGGATGAGCGAGCACGCCTCGGATCCCGGCGTGTACATCCGCTCGATGGCCACCCGGGGCCATCTGGGCGGCCTGGCCTGGGCCGCGCCCCAGGCGATCCGGGTCCTCGACGCGGCGGGCTGCGACGTGGTCCTCGTCGAGACCGTCGGCGTCGGTCAGTCCGAGGTCGAGATCGCCTCGCAGGCCGACACCAGCGTGGTGCTGCTCGCGCCCGGCATGGGCGACGGCATCCAGGCGGCCAAGGCCGGAATCCTGGAGATCGGCGACGTCTACGTCGTCAACAAGGCCGACCGGGACGGTGCCGACGCCACCGCCCGCGAGCTCAACCACATGCTGGGGCTGGGCGAATCCCGGACGCCCGGCGACTGGCGGCCGCCGATCGTCAAGACGGTCGCGCAGCGGGCCGAGGGCGTCGACGAGGTCGTCGAGGCGCTGGAGAAGCACCGGGCCTGGATGGAGGAGCGCGGCGTCCTGGCCGAGCGGCGTCGCTCCCGCGCCGCGCACGAGGTCGAGACGATCGCGGTCACGGCCCTGCGGGAACGGATCGGTGACCTGCGGGGGGACCGGCGCCTGGACGCGCTGGCGGAGCGGATCGTCTCTGGCGAGACGGATCCGTATCGGGCGGCGGATGAGTTGGTCGACGGGTTGACGAACGGGGACTGAGGGCACGTTGCGTGTCTGCGGGTGCGTTGTGGCTGGGCGCGCAGTTCCCCGCGCCCCTTTGGGGCGCCGTTGTGCCGGGCCTCAGCAGGGCTTGGCGCGTGGGGTCTTTGCCGGGTGGCTCTTGTGGGTGCCGATGGGGTTGGTGGGGGCCGGGGCGTTGCGGGTCCGGTGGTGGCCGCGGGGGCCGGAGGGGACGCACCGGCACCCTCCCCCAGCCTTCGGCCGGGAGGTGCCCCCACGGCGCGGGCGGCCCTGGTACGTGGCACAGAATCGCCCGGCGTTCGCTCCGGTCCTGCGGGCGGCTCCCGGTACATCCCCTCCGACCTACGCCCGTTGCCGACCGCGGCCCGGTGCCACCGTCCCTCACCGATCCACGCGTCGGCCCCGGCCAAGCCTCGCCCGGAGCAGGCTCGGCCGGATGACGACTCCTCGGCAGCCGGAACCGGCGCGGCTGGCCAGAGCCTTGCCAAGGGGCGGGCGTTCGGTGCCGTAAGGGTGATCGGTACGGCGGGACGGCCGCCGACGTGCGGCGGTCGGAGGGGATGTCCGGTGCCCCGCCCGCAGGACCGGAGCGGACGCCGGGCCGGTCTCTCCCACGTACCAGATGCGCCCGCGCCGAGGACGGGGTACCGGGCGTCCCCTCCGACCCACCACCCACGGCGCCTGGGCGAAACGGCCCCAGCCACCGGCAACCCGCACCAAGGCCACGCAGCGAAGCGACCCCGTGCCCGGCGCAGCTGCGGGCGACCGCGATACGTCGAAGGCCCCCGCCCACAACAGGGTGGGCGGGGGCCGGGTCAGGCGGGGGCGTGTCAGTCGTCCGCGCCGTCGTTGTCGTCGTCGTCCGAGTCATCTGCCGGAGCGGCGGTCACGTTGCCGGACTGCGGGTCGACCAGCAGCTTGTGCTCCTTGCCGTTCTTGGTGGTCGTCTCGACCTCCCAGACGGCCTTGCCGCGGTGGTCGTCGTCCAGGTCGACGGAGGTCACCGTGCCGTGCGAGGCGGCACTGCGGGCGGCGGCCGCGGCGTCGGTCCCGGCGTTCTCGGCGGCGGCGCGCTCCTGGGCGTCGTCGTCCTCGTCCTGGTCGATGTGCTGGTTCAGCACCCGCGCGTCGCCGACGTCGAGGGTGATCTCGTGCCACTTGCCGTCCTTGCCCAGCACGTCCGCTTCCCAGACCAGGCCGCGGCGGTCCGTGTCCAGGTCGAGGCCGGTCACGGTGCCGGGGACGGCCTTGAGGGCGGCGGCCGCGGCGTCCGGTGCGGTCACCTTGGCGGCCTTGGCCTCGCGGAGGTCCTCCTGGTTGTTGGTGTCGTCGTCCGACAGGCGGATGCTGGAGCGGCCGTCCTGCACCTGGGCGGTGCCCGTGGCCTGCGCACCCGCGTCGTGGGAGGTCGTCTGCGCCGGGAGCTGCCCGCCCGAGGCGGTGGGGGCGGAGCCGGCGTCGTTGCTGACCGCGACGGCGGTGACCGTGCCGCCGGCGACGAGGGCGGCCGCGGCGGCGGTGGCGATGATCAGATGGCGCTTCATGTGTGTTCTCCCCTTGCGATCGGCTGTGTCCACACACTCGCTGAACGAAGCTGAAGGGGACCTGAAGGTGCCTGAAGGGGGCTTCAGGAAAGGGATGGCATGGTGAGCGCATGCACCCGCCTGTCACCCGTCACAGTCCGCCCGGAGGCGCGCGCCGCCCGTTTCGTCTGCTGATCGTCGAGGACGAGAAGCGGCTGGCCCTGTCGCTGGCCAAGGGCCTGATGGCCGAGGGGTACGCGGTGGACGTGGTGCACGACGGGCGGGAGGGGCTGCGCCGGGCCACGGAGGACGGCTATGACCTGATCGTGCTCGACATCATGCTGCCGGGGATGAACGGCTACCGCGTGTGCGGGGCGCTGCGGGCGGCCGGCCACGAGGTGCCGGTGCTGATGCTGACGGCCAAGGACGGCGAGTACGACGAGGCCGAGGGGCTGGACACCGGGGCCGACGACTATCTGACCAAGCCGTTCTCGTATGTGGTCCTGGTGGCGCGGGTGAAGGCGCTGCTGCGCCGGCACGGCCGGAGCGCGCTGCCGGTGCTGCGGGTGGGGGCCCTGAGCATCGACCAGGGCGCGCAGCGGGTGGAGCGGGACGGCACGGAAGTGGCGCTGACGGCGAAGGAGTTCGCGGTGCTGGAGCAGCTGGCGCTGCGGGCGGGCGAGGTGGTCTCGAAGGCGGAGATCCTGGAGCACGTCTGGGACTTCGCCTACGAGGGCGACGTCAACATCATCGAGGTGTATGTGAGCGCGCTGCGGCGCAAGCTCGGTGCCGGGCACATCGTGACGGTGCGCGGTGCCGGGTACCGGCTGGTGGCGGGTGAGTAGGGTGCTGGGTTCCGTACGGGCCAGGGCGGCGGCCGGCGCGACCGCGGTGGTGGCGCTGGCGCTGATCGCGGCGGGGACGGCGGTGCTGCTGGTGCTGCGCGCCAATCTGCAGGACCAGGCGGGGCTGCAGGCCGAGGTCGCGGCGCGGGAGGTGGCCGCGCAGATCGCGACGGGCACGGCGTACGACAAGCTGGATCTGCCGGACGGTGAGGACCATCCGGTGGTGGTCGCCGGTGACGACGGGCGGGTGCTGGCGGTCGGCGAGGACGTGCGGGCCGTCGACGGGAAGCCGGTGCGCGGCGCGCAGCAGAAGCCGGGAGCGGGGAGCGTCGGGCCGGGGTCGTCGGAGGACGACGACGATGACGACGACCGGAGCGGGCTCGCGCCCGGCGAGGTCGATGACGACGTCGTGCACCGGGACGGGACGGCGGAGGTCGACGGGAAGGTGGCCGACTACCGGTTCGCGGTGGTCGAGGCCAAGGACACCCGCGGCGGGAAGGCGACGGTGCGGGCGGGGTCGGCGCTGGCGCTGGAGCAGGAGGCCGTGGGGTCGGTGCGGACGGCCATGCTGATCGGGCTGCCGCTGCTGTGTGTGGTGGTGGCGGGGGTGACCTGGCTGGTGACGCGGCGGGCGCTGCGGCCGGTGGAGGGCATCCGCGGGGAGATGGCCGCGATCACGGCGAGCACGGATCTGAGCCGCCGGGTGCCGGTGCCGTCGTCGCAGGACGAGGTCGGCCGGCTGGCGCGGACGACCAACGAGACGCTGGCGGCGCTGGAGTCGTCCGTGGAGCGGCAGCGGCGGTTCGTCGCGGACGCCTCGCACGAGCTGCGCAGCCCGATCGCGAGTCTGCGGACCCAGCTCGAAGTGGGGGTGGCGCATCCGGAGTTGCTGGATGTGCCCGGTGCGGTGGAGGACACCGTGCGGCTGCAGCGGCTTGCCGCGGACCTGCTGTTGCTGGCGCGCCTGGACGCGGGGGAGCAGCCGGCGGACGCCCGGGTCGAGCTGGCGGCGATGGTGCGCGAGGAGACCTCGCAGCGGGTCGCGGACCGGGTCCCGGTGCACGTCGGGGAGCTGGCGGGCGGGGAAGTGGCCGGGTCGCGCACGCAGTTGGCGCGGGTGCTGGGGAACCTCCTCGACAACGCGCAGCGGCATGCCGTCGCGTCCGTGCGGGTGGCTGTGGTGCGCGAGGGGGAGTGGGCCGTGCTGCGGGTCGAGGACGACGGGCCCGGGGTGCCGGAGGGCGAGCGGGAGCGGATCTTCGAGCGGTTCGTCCGGCTCGATGACGCGCGGGCGCGGGACGACGGCGGGGCCGGGCTGGGGCTGGCCATCGCGCGGGACGTGGCGGTGCGGCACGGCGGCACGCTGGGCGTGCGCACGGGGTCGGTGTTCGAGCTGCGGCTGCCGGTGGCCGGCTGATCCGGCGAGGCCCTGGCCGCCCGGCCTCGGCCCGGTCGGGGGGCCGAGGCCGGCCGGTCAGAGGCCGCCGCGCTCCTTGCGGAGGTGTGCGGCGACGGGGGCGAGGGAGGTGCGCAGCGCCTGCAGGTCCTCGGCGGCGAACAGGTCGATGAAGTGCTTGCGGACCGAGGCGACATGGTGCGGGGCGACCCGGCGCATGGTGTCCCAGCCCTCGTCGGTGAGCACGGCGTAGAGGCCACGGCGGTCCGACTCGCAGCTCTCGCGGCGCACCAGCCCGGCGTTCTCCATCCGGGTGATCTGGTGGGAGAGACGGCTCTTGGACTGCAGGGTGCTGGCTGCCAGGTCGCTCATCCGGAGCCGGCGGTCCTCGGCCTCGGAGAGGTTGACCAGGATCTCGTAGTCGTTGTTCGTCAGGCCGAACGGCTGCAGATCGCGCTCGAGTTGGTGCATCAGCAGCCTGCTGACGTCCAGGTGGGTGCGCCAGGCACACTGCTCCTGGTCGGTCAGCCAGGGGGTGTCACTGTCGGTCGTCATGGAATGATTCTACCCGTAAAAGTTGAATAATGAATTAATTGGGCGGGGGTGGCGGCCTCGGCGGCCGGGGCCGGACGTGGGTCAGACGTTCGAGGTCACCGTCCGCAGACTACCGCTCACAGCCCGAAGCGGCGTTGGAGGCTCCCGAGGTTGCCGGGGAGCTGGGGCAGTTGTGAGCCACTTTGCGGAACGTGTCCGCCCCCGCCCGGAACGCCCGCCTCGGTCGGTACCGCCCCGGTTTCCAGCTCCGGCATCAGCACCTCCGTGGACTGCAGCAGGACGGTGCCGGCGCCGACGAACTCGAACTGGTGCTCCTCGCCGGAGGCTCCGCCGATACCGGTGTGAGCCCGCAGCCCGCCCAGGAATCCCCGCAGGTACTGATGGTCGTAGTGGTGGCACGGGGAGGGGCAGTCGGCCCAGCCGACGAGCGCCTGCGGGTCCACCCGGATCGGCGGCTCCATGAAGACCACCGGGCCGTTGGAGGCGGCCACGAACTTCCCCGTCCCGATGAGGGTGAGGAAGCCCGGGACGATCGACTGCTTCAATGCGAGAGATGGCTGAAAGGCGAGCAGGTTGCCCGAGCGAATCGTGAGGTTGCCGTCCTCCAGGTCGTAGGAGTTCACATCGAAGGCGCGGTCCGCGAGCAGCATCTTTCCGCGGCCCTCGGCGACGACCCAGTCCGCGGCGTGCAGTGGCGAATGGAAACTGCCGGCGATCAGGCGGTCCAGGCGGCCGTGGCCGATGCCGTGGAAGTCGATCTGCCCGTAGTAGGCGATCATCTTCCCCTTCTGCAGGAACCACTGGCCGTTCAGATCGACGCTGAAGGCGTAGGCGTTGACGTTGTCGTCGACGGGGAGCGACGAGGCGTCGTGGACGACGGGACCGGTCACAGCTTTTCCTCCGACGCCTGTACGTAGACGGTGCCCTGGCCCGACAGCTCCAGCTGGAAGGCCTCGCCCGAGCCGCGGCCGACCATGTCGCGCCAGCCGAGCGCCGTGGACAGTTTGTTGCGGACCTCGCCGCGGTGGGCGACGTAGGCCTGCGGGTCGACATGGACCGGGCGCTGGGGCGTGATCGGCAGCTCGATGACGCCGCCGTGCGCCATCACGGCGGCCGAGCCGACGCCCTTGAGGGTGGTGGTGAACAGGCCCTGGCCGGTGACCTGGCCGCGCACCATGCCCATCACCCCGCCCTGCGAGCCCATGAACATCGTGCCCTGCTGGAGCGAGCCGTCGAAGGCCAGCAGCCGGTCGGCCTCGACGTAGAGCGTCTCGCCGGTGAGGTCGACGACGTGGACGTGATGGCCGCCGTGGCCGAACATGACGGTTCCGGTGCCCTCGACGGTCATCAGCGGGGTGGCCTCGCCGGCGATGCGGCGGCCGATCATGGAGCCGACGCCGCCCTGGCCACCCTGGATGTTCGGGGTGAAGGCGACCTCGCCGCGGTAGGCGAGCATCGCGCCGCGCTGGCTGAACATCCGCTGGCCCGGCCCGATCCTGGCCTCCACCATGCGGGAGTTGAGCACCGTGAACGGCATCAGACCTCACCTCCCACGGTGTTGCGCTCGCTGGGCTGGACGTAGACCAGGCCCTCGCCCTCGAAGCGGATCTGGAAGGCCTCGCCGGAGCCCTCCCCGAGGAAGGTGCGGAAGTTCACCCCGGACTGGAGGTGCTGCTTGAGGTCGCCGGTGTGGGCGACATAGGCGCCCGGGTCCACCTGGAGGGGGTACTGCTTGGTGACCCGCAGCACCACCGCGGGGCCGTCGGAGACGATCGCCGCCTGGCCGCTGCCCTCGACGGTGGTGGTGAACAGGCCGTTGCCCTGGGAGGCGCCGCGCAGGCCGGTGAAGGTCGTGCCCGTCCGCAGCGCGGCGTCCGTGCACAGCAGGTTGCCGGCCTCGACGTACAGCTTCTCGCCCTGCAGCCGCACCAGGTTGATCTCGCTGGCGCGGTCCGCGAAGTAGCAGGTGCCGTGGCCCTTCACCTCCATCACGGCCATCTGCTCGCCCGTGAGCCGCCGGGTGACCATGCCGCGCAGGCCCTCGCCGCCACCGGACATCTTCTTGAACGCCATCTGGCCGTCGTACGCGACCATCGCACCGTTTTTCGCCTTGACGGCGTCGCCCGTCATGTCGACGGCGAGCACCTTGCTCCCCTGGAGCCGAAACTGAGCCACGGGTCAGACGGTAGTCGGCCGCGGGCGCGCGGGGCAGGCCCTTTGGCCCTGATATCGCCCTGATATCGCCCCGAGTCCTCCCGGGCGAGGGCCGGGGCCGCCCCGCACCTCCCCCGGGCGAGGTGATCGCCGAGGCGGCTGTAACAATGGGGCGAAGTTTGTGAACTCTTGCACAAGCAGTGCTCCCGCCCGTCACCCGACCTCCACCCCCAGAAGACGGCGCTGCGCGCCGACCGCCCGCCCGTCACCCGACCTCCACCCCCAGAAGACGGCGCTGCGCGCCGACCGCCCGCCTGCCACCTGAACGAGGTTCCCGTGGACATCAAGACCGCCGCCGCCCTGCACCGACTGCGCCTGGCCTCCATCCCGGAGGCGCTGTCCTTCCCGGCGCTGCTGATCTTCGGCACCGGCTTCCGCCTGGCCTTCGACTACGACTCGCTGGTGATGCCGCTCGGCCTGATCCACGGCCTGCTCTTCATCACCTACGTGGTGTTGCTGCTGGACGTGTGGAACCGCACCAAGTGGCCCGTCAAGCGCGTCGCCTTCTTCTTCGCCCTCGCGATCGTGCCGTTCGGCGGCCTCTTCGGGGACCGGATCCTCAAGCGCGAGGAGGAGGCCGGCGTGATCGCGTCCCGCGCCCGCAAGGAAGGCGTCGTCAACGCATGATCGTCGCCTTCTCCGTGAGCCCGCTGGGCGTCGGCGAGGATGTCGGCGCGTACGTCGCCGACGCGGTCCGGGTCGTCCGCGAGTCGGGGCTGCCGCACCGTACGGACGCGATGTTCACCTCCCTCGAAGGGGAGTGGGACGAGGTCATGGACGTCGTCAAGCGCGCGGTCGCGGCGGTCGAGGCGCGCTGCGGCCGGGTCTCCCTGGTGCTCAAGGCCGACATCCGGCCCGGCGTCACCGACGGGCTGACCTCGAAGGTGGAGACCGTGGAGCGCTACCTCGCCGAGGGCGACCGCCGGGCCTGAGCGGCACCCTGTGGCCGGCCGTTCGGCCCGGCCTCAGCCGCCCGCCGCCAGGGTGATCCCCAGCGGGGTCCGCTCGTAGAGCACCTGATGTCCGTGCCGGCGCGAGGTCAGCAGACCGGCGTCGCGCAGCACGGACAGATGCACCGAGACGGAGGACGGCGCCAGGGCGAGCCGGTGGGCCAGCGCCGTCGTGGTCGACGGCGCGTCGAGGGCGGCCAGGACGGCGGCGCGGTTCGCGCCCAGCAGCCGCGCCAGCGCCGGGCCGGTCTCCGGCTCGGTCCACAGCCCGCCGATGCCGCGCGCCGGATAGAGGACGGTCGGCTGCCACGGCGGGTCGAAACCGCTGATCACGTCCGGCCACACGAACACGCTGGGCAGCAGCAGCACCCCGCGGCCGTCCAGATCCTGCATCTGGGCGAAGTCGGTACGGGTCCGGACCGTCAGGGTGTCCCCCGACCACGACAGCCGCGGGTGCAGATCGGCGAACAGCCCCTGCAGCCCGCCGTCCGCCAACTGGCGTGACCGGTAGGCGATCTCGGCCTCCAAAAGCGCCCGCAGCCGCGGCCAGTCCGGGGCGATCAGCGTCCGCCAGGCCCGCTCGGTGACCTCGGCCAGTTCGTGCACCGCACCCGCCGGATCCGCCAGCGCCGCCCGGCCGCGCGCCGACCGTGCGGCACCCGGTCTGCCCGCCAGCGACTTGGCCATCTCGGCGCGGGCCAGGTCCGGGTCGGTGGCGCGCAGCCGCGCCAGCTCCTCGTCGAAGCCGGCCACCGGGGTGCCGGGCGGGCGGCCCAGGAAGTCCGGTGTGTAGCCCGCCGGCGGCATGAAGAGCCACAGCGGGGTCAGGTCCAGGCCGGCCAGCTTCTCGCGCATCCGGCGCAGCCAGGGCGTGTGGTAGCCGTGCCGGTCGGCGCGGTGCAGGGTGCGGACCGCCTCATGGGTCTCGCACAGCGCGGAGACGGCGAACCGGATGCGGAGCAGATCGTCGGGACCGAAGTGCAGGTTCACCGGCATGGCCGTGCACGCTCCCCCCGGGCCGGGATTCGGCTGGAGCCGAAACAATACGGGGCGGAACGGGCGTCCGGCAGGCTGCGTCCATGCCCTCTTCTCCCGGGCCCGTGCCGCCGGGCCGCCCTCCCGCCTGCCCCGACGCGGGCGCCGCCACCGGAGCCGCGGCCCGCGGCGACGAGGCCTTCGTGGACGGGGCCCTCGCCGACGGGGCCCTCACCCAGGGCGGGCCCCGCGCCGACGAGGCCCGTACCGGTCGCGGCCCCCGCGCCGACGAGGCCGGCGCCGTCGGCTATCGCGCCGTCTTCGCCGTGCCCGAGTTCCGGTTCGTCTTCGCCGCGCATCTGCTGTCCGCGCTCGGCGTGGTCGTCTGCGAGATCGCGCTGTCCGTCCTCGTCTTCCGGATCTCCGGGTCGCCGCTGCTGAGCGCGCTGACCTTCGCGCTGGGTCTGCTGCCGTACGTCGTCGGCGGGACGCTGCTGTCCGCGGTCGCCGACCGGTATCCGGCCCGGCGGGTCCTGGTCTGCTGCGATGTGCTGTGTGCGCTGGCGGCGGCGGGGATGGTGGCGCCGGGCACGCCGGTCGCGGTCCTGCTGGTGCTGCGCTGTGTGCTCGCGGCCGTCGCGCCGGTCTTCGCCGGGACCCGGGCCGCGACGCTGGGGGAGATCCTCGGCGAGGGGGAGCTGTTCGTGCTGGGGCGCTCGGTGATCCGCCTGGTGAACCAGAGTGCGCAGCTCGCCGGGTTCGGGGCGGGCGGCCTGCTGCTCGCCGCGGCCACCCCGCGGGCGGTGCTCGCGATCACCGCCGGTACGTTCGTCGGCTCGGCGCTGCTGCTGCGGCTGGGGACGGCGGCGCGGCCGGCGCGCGACGGGGATCCGGATGCCCGGCGCGGGGCGCTGCTGGGGGCCTCGCTCGGCGGGGTACGGCGGCTGCTGGCCGACCGCGGGGTGCGGGCGCTGCTGTTGCTGACCTGGCTGCCGCCGGCGCTCGTGGTCGTGCCCGAGGCGCTGTTGGTCCCCTATGCCGGTCTGCTCGGCGCCGGCCCGGCGGGCATGGGGCTGCTGCTGTGCAGCATGCCGCTGGGTGCGGTGGTCGCCGAGAGCCTGGCGGGCTCGTTCCTCGGCCCGCGCGCCCGCACCCGGCTGACCTTCCCGATGGGCCTCTTCGCCGTCCTGCCGTCCCTCGGCTTCGCGGCGCAGCCCTCGTTCGGCTGGGCGGTGGTGCTGCTCGTGCTGACCGGCACCGGGATCTCGTACAACTTCGGTGTCGACCGCTGGTTCGTCGACGCGGTGCCCGAGAAGCTGCTGGGGCAGGCGATGACGGTGATGCAGGCCGGCCGGATGACGGTGATGGGCCTGGCGATGGGGCTGGCCGGTGCCGCCGCGGAGTACGCGCCGCTGCGGGTCGTGATGCCGGCTGCCGGGGTGGTGGGGGTGCTCTGTGTGCCGCTGGTGATCCGGGAGGTGCGGCGTACGGCGCCGGGCCGGCCGGCGGGGGTGGCCCGGCCGGTCGCCGGCGGGCTGCGCGGGCCGGCCGGACCCGTCGTGGATACCGAAAACTGAGACACCGCTTACCAGCATATGAGCGCCGGGTAGGGTCACAAGCGTGCCGAAGCCGCTCAGCCTTGCTTTCGATCCCATCGCGCGCGCCGACGAACTGTGGCAGCAGCGGTGGGGCGCCGTGCCCTCGATGGCCGCCATCACCTCGATCATGCGCGCCCATCAGATCCTGCTGGCCGAGGTGGACGCCGTGGTCAAGCCGTACGGGCTGACCTTCGCCCGCTACGAGGCGCTGGTGCTGCTGACCTTCTCCAAGGCCGGTGAGCTGCCGATGTCGAAGATCGGCGAGCGGCTGATGGTGCACCCGACGTCGGTGACCAACACCGTCGACCGGCTGGTGAAGTCCGGCCTCGTCGCCAAGCGGCCGAATCCGAACGACGGCCGGGGCACCCTCGCCACCATCACGGACAAGGGCCGCGAGGTGTGCGACGCGGCGACCCGCGACCTGATGGCGATGGACTTCGGGCTCGGGGCGTACGACGCCGAGGAGTGCGGGGAGATCTTCGCGCTGCTGCGGCCGCTGCGGGTGGCGGCGGCGGATTTCCGGGACACCCCCTGAGGGGTGCCGTCCGAAGCGGCGCGCCGCGGCGTGCGCAGGGGGCGGCGAAGATCGCCCCGGAACGGATGGTTACGCTCGGGGCATGAAGCGAAGCGTCCTGACCCGCTACCGGGCGATGGCCTACCTCACCGCCGTGATGCTGCTGGTCCTCTGCACGTGCATGGTTTTCAAGTACGGCTTCGGGATGGGCAAGGACCTCACCCTCGTCGTCTCGCAGATCCACGGCGTGCTCTACATCATCTACCTGGTCTTCGCCTTCGACCTGGGCTCCAAGGCCAAGTGGAAGTTCGGCAAGCTGCTGTGGGTGCTGGTCGCGGGCACCATCCCCACCGCCGCCTTCTTCGTGGAGCGCCAGGTGGTGCGGGAGGTCGAGCCGCTGATCGCCGATGACGCTCCGGAGCCGGTGAAGGCCTGACCGCTCCGGTCCGCCCCGGCGCGGTCCGACGGCACACCCGCTGACCTGCTCCTACGCGCCCGTCCCTCCGCCGGACGGGCGCGTTTGCCGTATCCGGCGCCATCACGGAGCGTGAAACCGGCGCCGCGCAGGGCGACGCATGGCCTCCTCCCGTCGACAAGTACTAGGACGTCCAAGTAAATTCGGGGGTATGGACGCTGACGCGATCGATGAGGGCCGCCGCCGCTGGCAGGCTCGGTACGACTCCGCCCGGAAGCGGGACGCGGACTTCACCACGCTCTCGGGCGACCCCGTCGAGCCGGCGTACGGGCCCCGGCCCGGGGACTCGGTCGAGGGGTTCGAGCGGATCGGCTGGCCGGGCGAGTTCCCCTTCACGCGGGGTCTGTACCCGACCGGCTACCGCGGGCGGACGTGGACGATCCGCCAGTTCGCCGGCTTCGGCAACGCCGAGCAGACCAACGAGCGCTACAAGATGATCCTCAAGGCGGGTGGCGGCGGCCTCTCGGTCGCCTTCGACATGCCCACCCTCATGGGCCGGGACTCCGACGACCCGCGCTCGCTGGGCGAGGTCGGGCACTGCGGCGTGGCCATCGACTCGGCGGCCGACATGGAGGTCCTGTTCCAGGACATCCCGCTGGGCGACGTCACGACCTCCATGACGATCAGCGGACCCGCCGTCCCGGTCTTCTGCATGTACCTGGTGGCCGCCGAACGGCAGGGGATCGACCCGGGCGTCCTGAACGGCACCCTGCAGACGGACATCTTCAAGGAGTACATCGCGCAGAAGGAGTGGCTCTTCCAGCCCGAGCCGCATCTGCGCCTGATCGGCGACCTGATGGAGCACTGCGCGCGCGGCATCCCCGCGTACAAGCCGCTCTCGGTCTCCGGCTACCACATCCGCGAGGCGGGCGCGACGGCCGCGCAGGAGCTGGCGTACACGCTCGCCGACGGCTTCGGCTATGTGGAGCTCGGCCTCTCCCGCGGCCTGGACGTCAACACCTTCGCCCCCGGCCTGTCCTTCTTCTTCGACGCGCACCTGGACTTCTTCGAGGAGATCGCCAAGTTCCGTGCCGCGCGCCGGATCTGGGCCCGCTGGATGCGGGACGAGTACGGCGCGACGAGCGAGAAGGCGCAGTGGCTGCGCTTCCACACCCAGACCGCCGGTGTCTCGCTGACCGCCCAGCAGCCGTACAACAACGTCGTACGGACCGCGGTCGAGGCCCTGGCCGCCGTGCTCGGCGGCACGAACTCGCTGCACACCAACGCGCTGGACGAGACCCTCGCGCTGCCCAGCGAGCAGGCCGCGGAGATCGCGCTGCGCACCCAGCAGGTGCTGATGGAGGAGACCGGCGTCGCCAACGTCGCCGACCCGCTGGGCGGTTCGTGGTTCATCGAGTCGCTGACCGACCGGATCGAGGCGGACGCCGAGAAGATCTTCGAGCAGATCAAGGAGCGCGGCCGGCGGGCGGTCCCGAACGGCGAGCACCCCATCGGCCCGATCACCTCCGGCATCCTGCGCGGCATCGAGGACGGCTGGTTCACCGGCGAGATCGCCGAATCCGCCTTCCGCTACCAGCAGGCCCTGGAGAAGGGCGACAAGAAGGTCGTCGGCGTCAACTGCCACCACGGCTCGGTCACCGGCGACCTGGAGATCCTGCGGGTCAGCCACGAGGTCGAGCGCGAGCAGGTGCGGGTGCTCGCGGCCCGCAAGGAGGCCCGTGACGACGCCCGGGTCCAGGCCTCGCTGAAGGCGATGCTGGAAGCCGCCCGGGACGGCGGCAACATGATCGAGCCGATGCTGGAGGCCGTACGCGCCGAGGCCACCCTCGGCGAGATCTGCGGTGCGCTGCGCGACGAGTGGGGTGTCTACACGGAGCCGGCCGGGTTCTGACCCTGCTCAAACGGGCGGGGCCGTCGCGCTGACGGCCCCGCCCTCCCCGCGTCTCAGCTGCCGGAAGTGAGGGCGTAGCCGCGGACCGGAGGCCTGGCCGGCGGGAGGAGCGGCGCCGGCTCAGCCGGACAGGGTGGACGCGAGCACAGGACTGAGGGCCATGCCGACGAGGGCCACTGCCGCGATGGTGATCACGACCGGGCGGGTCGCCGTGCCCTTGGTCGTACGCCAGGTTTCCTTCAGGGTCATGCCGTTCTTGTCGAAGCGCGTGATGAACCAGAAGAGCACAAAGGCGTCAATGAGAAGCGCCACGAAGCCGATAAGGAACTTCGTCATGGCCTCGCGGGGGTTGTTCAGCAAGATGGAAGCGCTGGTCCGCTGGGTCGAGAATTGATGCCCCTTGGGGTACGCCTTCTCAAGATTACTCATATCGGAATTGTCGTCGATCGCGATCTTGTTGTCGGTCGGGCGGAATATCCCGGTGCAGGTGTAGCTGTGTGAGGTTGAACCGGTGACGTGCCCCTTCTTGCCGGAAGTGCTGTGATGGGTGACGAGATGGCACTCCCTGACCGTGAACGTTCCATGTGTGCCCACAACGCCCGTCTGGGTCAGCCCCAACCAGAGGGAAAGGCAACTCACCGCCATCAGCATCACGATGGAGAGCAAGTGGAGGAACCGGCCCCACAGTCTCTTCACTTCGGCTACGCGTCCAGACTGGGACATGGCGGATATTTCCTTTTCTATTCGCTTCGGGGAGTCGGGGAAACCGCTGTTGGGGTTTCCGTCGCGGAACGGGTGACGCGCCGAATATGGAGATGATCTTCACTTCTCTCCCACTTGGCGGCCGCGGCCATCAGATACCGTACGCCATCGGACTTATGCAATCCTTGCGAGATCCGTACGCATTCTTGTCAACTCGCGTGAACGCAGATCAAGGGGGACCCGTGGCAGGCGCCGGGTACGACGTGGATCCAGCCGTCCTCAAGGCGCAGGGCGGTGCCTTCAAGGACATTGGTTCCGATTTCAGCGCCGCCGCCAAGAAGTTGGCGGCCACGCTCAAAGAGGCCGAGGACTGGGGCGACGACGATCTCATCAAGTATTTTATGGACGTCTACTCGCCGGTGAGTGCCGGTCTCGTCGAGTCGATGCCCACCCTCGGTGAAGGTCTCTCCACGATCGGGGGAAAGCTGGAGGCGACGGGTGAGCATTACGCCACCACCGAGCGGGATCAGCACGATCACCTTGCCAAGTACGCGGCGAGCCGCCCCAAATTTGCGAATTGACGTCGATTCAACTCGTTAACACCCCCACATACACCCCATTGAACAACGAAAATACGCTTCCCGGGGGAGTGAGTCATAGTGGCCACCATCATGCTTCCTGTCGAGGTCGACTGGGTCCTCGATCTACTGGGCTTCCAATGGCCCAATATCGACGAGGACAAGATGCGCGACGCGGCCGAGGCCTGGAGCGGTTTCGCTGTCTCTGTGCGTGCGGCCCAGCGGCAGGGAGAGGGGGCTACCCAAGCGGTGCGCGGCGCCAACTCCGGTGAGGCGATCGAGGCATTCGAGAATAAATGGAAGAAGTTCTCCGGAGGCGGTTTTCTCGATGAGTCCGCCGAGGCCGCCGAGGCGCTCGCCATCGTGCTCCAGATCGTGGCCGCGATCATCATGGTGATGAAGCTCGCGGTGATCGCCCAGCTCATCGCGCTGGCCTTCGAGTTCGCGGCGGCCCAGGCTGCCGCGCCGGTCACACTGGGGGCCTCCGAGGCCGGGGCGGCCGCCGCCACGGCGACGACCAGGGTCATGGTCCGCCAGATCATCAGCAAGGCGAAGGACCAGATCATCCAGGCCATCAAGGATGCCGTCGCCCAGAAGGTGAAGCGGTCGGGCAGGGAGATCGCGATCGATCTGGCCAAGGAACTCGGCATCGACGCCGGCAAGAAGCTCGCCGGGAACCTTGCCACGCAGGGGATCAAGGGCCACTTCGGGGCGCAGAAGGGGTTCGACTTCGGGGCTGCGGGTGAGGCCGTGACCAAGCCCTTTGTCGACAAGGGGGTAGAGGTCGTCGACGGCGCCAAGGGCGTGGGCGAGGTCGGCCAGGGGCTCGGCAAGATGGCGACGGGCGATGTCGGCGGGGGCCTCACGCAGGCCTACGAGGGGGAGCAGAAGGCCGCCAAGGTCGCCAAGACCGTTTACGGCGCCACCTACAAGGACCCGGAGCCGGCCGCCTCGGGTGACGGCACGTCGTCGGAGGGCGGCGACGGCTCCGAGGGCGGTTCCGGTTCCTCGTCGTCCTCGTCTTCGTCCGAAGGCGGGTCCGACAGCTCGTCCGGGGACGGGTCCCAAGGCTCGTCCAGCAGCGGCTCCGGCGGCTCCTCCGAAGGCAGTTCCGGCGGCTCGTCCTCCTCCGGCGGCGGCTCCGACGGCTCGAACTCGTCGTCCGCCGCGTCCGGGGGCCCAGCTGCCAGGTCCCGCGCCGAGAGCAACACCAACACCGACAACGACGGCGGCCAGGACGAGGCCGCACGCGTCCGCAACGCCTTCGGCTGACGCAGACCCGTACCGTCCGACAGGAGCCCTGCCCCATGACCGGCAACAACGCCTTCACCAACCCCGGCGACCGCGAATACCCCATCGACGAGAGGGACCTCTCCGAGGAGCAGAACGAGCACCTCACCTCCGCCCTGCGCGCCGTGCGCGACAACGCCGACGCGCCCTCCGAACTCCAGGACGTGGCCCGCAAGATGCTCGGCGGCCGCCTGGAGCTCAGGGACGCCCTCGACGACCCGTCAGGGTTCCGGGCCCTCACCGACGGCATTTCGGGGATGCGGGAGAGCTGGCGTTCGATGTCGCCGCAGGACCGGCAGGCGGTCCGCGCGAAGGTCGAGGAGAAGGCTGAGGAAGCGGAGGCCGAGGGGGTCGGCGCCACGTACCGGCCTCGTGAAGTGTGACGGCGTCCCCGTTACGCCGCCGCGGCCGGCAGCCGCAGCCGGAACAGTGCGCCGCCGCCCGGGGCCCGCTCGGCGGTGAGTTCGGCGCCGTGGGCGCGGGCGATCTGTCGCGCCATGGCCAGGCCCAGGCCGGAGCCGGGCAGGGCGCGGGCCGCCTCGGCGCGGTAGAAGCGGTCGAAGACATGGGGGAGGTCGTCCTCGGCGATGCCGGGGCCGTGGTCGCGGACCGTCAGGTCCAACACGCCGTCGACGAGGGTCAGTTCGGTCTCCACGGGGCCGCCCGGCGGGGAGAACTTCGCGGCGTTGTCGAGGAGGTTGGACAGCAGCCGGGACAGGCGGGCCGGCACTCCGGGGAGGGTGCGGTCGGCCGCGGACGGGTCGACGGCGGTGGTGAAGGCGAGCTCCGGCCAGTGCTCGCGGGCCGCGCCCACCGCGTGCTCCAGGAGGGCGGCCGGGCGCACCTGCTCCACCAGGGGCTGCGGCTCCTCGTCGCGGGCCAGCTCGATCAGGTCGTTGACGAGGGTGGTGACCTCGCGCAGCTGGCGGCCCAGCGCGGCCGAGGCGCGGTCGCGCTGGGCGTCGGTCAGGCGGTCGGCGCGGGCCAGGAGTTCGGCGTTGGTGCGCAGCGCGGTCAGCGGGGTGCGCAGTTCGTGGGAGGCGTCGGCGACCAGGCGGCGCTGTGCGGTGACGGACTGTTCGAGCTCGCCGAGCATGGTGTTGAAGCTGGTGGCCAGCCGGGTGATCTCGTCCTCCCGGGCGAGGGGGCCCGGGGGGAGGTCGATGCGGTGCCGGGCGTCGCGGGTGGCGGCGATGCGTTCCGCGGTGGCGGTGAGCCGGGCGACCGGGGCCAGGCCCGTGCGGGACACCCAGTAGCCGAGCGCGGCGGCCAGCAGGACGCCGGCGCCGCCGACCACGGACAGCGCCCAGGCGGCCTGCTCCACGCTCCGGTCGACGGAGTCGGAGCGCAGGGCGACCTGCACCGCCTCGTCCTTGCCGGTCACGCGCGAGGTGAACATCCGCACCGGCTGCCCGGCGACGGTCAGCTCGGTGTAGAACGCCGCGCGCCGGCCGGCCGCGACCTGCCGGGTGGCGTCGGAGACGGGCAGCCCATAGGGCTTGCGCGGATCCTTGGCGGGGTCGGCGGGCACGATCTGGAAGCAGGACGAGGCCGGGTACTGGCAGAGGGTGTCGCTCGGCGTCGGGCCCCAGTCCCGGCGCTCGCGCATGATCTCGGTGGACGTCAGGGCCAGGTTGCGGTCGAGCTGGCGGGTCATCTGGTAGTCGATGAGGACGAACGCGGCCGCGCAGACGCCGATCGCCACCAGTGCCACCGCGGCGGAGGCCGCCAGTGCCAGCCGGGCGCGGAGCGGCCGGCGGCGGCGCCAGCGGGCCCCCAGGCCGCGGGTGCCGGTCATGCGCCCTCCGCGTGGTCCAGGCGGTACCCCACCCCGTGCACGGTGTGGACGAGCCGGGGCTCGCCGCCGGCTTCCAGTTTGCGGCGCAGGTAACCGACGTAGACGGCCAGGGAGTTGGAGTCGGGGCCGAAGTCGCGGCCCCAGACGCGCTCCAGGATCATCTCGCGCGGCAGCACCTGGCCGGGGTGCAGCAGCAGCAGTTCCAGCAACGCCCACTCGGTGCGGCTGAACTCCAGCGGCCGGCCCGCCCGGTGGCCGGTGCGGGTCACGGGGTCGACGACCAGGTCGCCGAAGGAGAGCCGGGTGTCCTCGGCGGTCGTGGTCGAGGCCCGGCGCAGCAGGGCCCGCACCCGGGCCACCAACTCGTCCAGGGCGAACGGTTTGACGAGGTAGTCGTCGGCGCCGGCGTCGAGCCCGTCCACCCGTTCGCTGACCGAGTCCAGTGCGGTCAGGACGAGGATCGGGGTGCGGTCGTCCAGGGCGCGCAGCCGGCGGCAGACGGCCAGGCCGTCCAGGACGGGCATCATCACGTCCAGGACGAGGGCGTCCGGCTGCCAGCCGGCGACCTCCGAGAGGGCGGCCAGGCCGTCGGCGGCGCCCCGTACCGTGTAGCCCTCCACGGCGAGGCCGTCCTCCACGGCGGCGCGTACCTCCGGTTCGTCGTCGACGACGAGGATCTTGGGGGCTGGGGTGTTCCCGGGCGTGGGCGGCATGGACATAGGCTGCCAAACACCTCTCTTAGAAGCTTCTTAGGGCGTATCGCGAGCGTGGCGGCCATGCGCACACCACTCTCTGTCGTGATCGGTGCGGGCGGCACCGGCGGACACATCTATCCCGGCCTCGCTCTCGCCGACGCGCTCCGCCGGGCGGTGCCCGATGCGGTGATCTCCTTCGTCGGGACCGAACGCGGCCTGGAGACACGGCTGATCCCCCGGGCCGGGTACCGGCTGCACACCGTCGACATGATCCCCTTCGACCCCTCGCTCGGCGCCCGACGCTATCTGCTGCCGGCCGCGCTGCTGCGCTCGGGTGCCCAGTGCCGGACGATCCTCAAGGAGCAAAAAGCCCAGGTCGCGGTCGGTATGGGCGGCTATCCGAGCGCCCCGGTGATCGTCGGGGCACGACTGGCCGGGCTGCCGAGCCTGGTCCATGAGTCCAACGCGGTGCCGGGCCGGGCCAACAAGTTCGCGGCCCGGCTCACCCCGCACATCGCCCTCGCCTTCGACCGCAGCCGCGCGCACCTGGCGGGCGGGGAGCGGGCGGAGACGGTGGGGATGCCGCTGGTGGGCCCGCTGGCCGAGCTGGACCGGGCGGGGCTGCGGCCGGCCGCCCGCCGGGCCCTGGGGGTGCCGGACGGGGCGCGGCTGCTGCTGGTCAACGGCGGGAGCCTGGGGGCGGCCCGGCTGACCGAGGCGGCCGTGGGCCTGGCCGGCCGCCACCGGTCGCGCACCGACCTGCGGCTGCTGATCAAGACCGGGCCCGCGGCCCTGGAGGAGACGAAGGCCCTGCTGGCGGCGAACGGCGGGGACGCGGTCGCCGAGGCCGTGCCGTACCTGGACCGGATGGACCTGGCGTACGCCGCCGCCGATCTGGTGGTGTGCCGGGCCGGTTCGGCGACCGTCGCCGAGCTGGCCACCATCGGGATGCCGGCCGTGCTGGTGCCGTATCCGCACGCGCCGGGCGATCACCAGACCCATAACGCGCGGGTGCTCTCCGACGCCGGGGCGGCGCTGCTGCTGCCCGATCCGCAGGCCTCGGCCGAGCGGCTGGACGCCCTGGTCACCCCGCTTCTCGACGACCCCGACCGGCTCGCCGCGATGGCCGCGGCGGCCGACCCGGGAACCCATGCGCGGGCCGCCGGCCTGCTGGCCGACAAGGTGCTGGCGCTGGCCGGCCACCCGTCCGTCGGCCACCACCTCACGATGAAGGAGTCAGCATGAGCAGCAGCACGCAAGCGTGGACGGGCCGCCGGGTCCTGGTCACCGGGGCCGAGGGGTTCATCGGCTCGACCCTGGTCGACATGCTGGTGGCGGCCGGCGCCGAGGTGCGCGCGTTCGTCCATTACAAGCCGTACGCCGAAAAGGGAAATCTGGCGCGCCATCTCGGGCCGGGCGCCGAGGTCGAGATGGTCGCGGGGGACGTCCGCGACGCGGGCCGGGTGATGGACGCCGTCGCGGGCTGCGACACGGTCTTCCATCTGGCCGCGCTGATCGGGATTCCGTACAGCTACGACGCGCCGGGCGCGTATGTGCAGACGAACGTCGTGGGCACGGAGAACGTCGCGGAGGCCTGCCGCCGGCACGCGGTGCGGCGCCTGGTGCACACGTCCACCAGTGAGGTCTACGGGACCGCGCTGACCGCGCCGATCGGCGAGGACCACCCGCTGCAGCCGCAGTCGCCGTACTCCGCCTCGAAGATCGGCGCGGACATGATGGCGCTGTCGCACCGGCACGCCTTCGAGCTGCCGGTGACGGTGGTGCGGCCGTTCAACACCTACGGACCCCGGCAGTCCGCGCGCGCCGTGATCCCCACGATCCTGGCCCAACTCCACTCCGGCGCCCGGCAGATCAAGCTGGGCTCGCTCACCCCGACCCGCGACTTCACCTACGTCACGGACACCGCGGCCGGGTTCCTGGCGCTGGCCGACTGCGACCGGGCACTGGGCGAGGTCGTCAACCTCGGCAGCGGGCGGGAGATCGCCATCGGGGCGCTCGCCGAGGCGCTGATAGCGGCCTCCGGCCGGGACGCCGAGGTGGTGGTGGACACCGCGCGGCTGCGGCCCGCGGGCAGCGAGGTCGAGCGGCTGCTGTCGGACAACTCCCGGGCGCGCGAATGGGCTTCGTGGGAGCCGGAGGTCTCGCTGGAGCAGGGGCTGCGGCGGACCTCGCAGTGGGTGGCGCAGAACCTCCGCCTGTTCGCCGCGGACCGCTACCAGGTCTGATCCGTCGCCGCGGCGGGGCATTTCGGTGCCGCGCCGCGGCCGGCCCCCTCACCCGGGCCCGGTGCGCCCGTCTCCCGGGCTCAGCCCTCGTCGCCCAGGCCGGAGAGCCCGGTGAGGAACAGGGCCGTGAAGTCGCGGCCCCACGCGGCGTCCACGGGCTCGCCGCTGACCAGGGTGCGGTGCACGATCGCCCCGGCGATCACGTCGAAGATCAGGTCCATGTTGCGGGTGGCGGCCTGCTCGCCCTCCTCGCCGGGGGAGTCCGGCGGCAGCTCGCCGCGGGTCTGGGCGCGCGCGCGTCCGAGCAGGACCAGCCGCTTTTGGCGGTCGACGATCGCCGAGCGGATGCGTTCGCGCAGCGCCTCGTCGGTGGTGGACTCGGCGACCACGGCCATCAGCGCCGTCTTGGTCTCCGGCCGGGCCAGCAGCGCTCCGAACTGCAGCACCACGCCCTCGATGTCGGACTGCAACGAGCCCCGGTCGGGGAGTTCGAGCTCGTCGAAGAGGACCGCCACGGCGTCCACGACGAGCTCGTTCTTGTTGGCCCAGCGGCGGTAGAGCGTCGTCTTGGCGACACCGGCCCGGGCCGCCACCTCGCTCATGGTGAGCCGCCCCCAGCCCAGATCGACGAGTGCGGCACGGGTCGCGTGCAGGATCGCGAGATCGGTCTCGGCGCTGCGCGGGCGGCCCGTGCGGCCTTTCCGGGGGCTGGCGGAGTGGTGCATGCGGGCGACCATACCGGGCAGTACGGGCGGTGCCTCCCGTGAGGCAGATCACTCCCCATGGGGCCGGAACCGGTTGTGGTCCGGGGGCGACGGCGAGTTACGCTACGGGTCGTAGCGTAAGAGCGACAGCCACAGGCCGCGGGTGGGGACCCGGGGCCGCGCACGACGGTCCTCTCCCGGACCGCACACCGGTCCTCCTCGGGACCACCACGGGCAGCTTCCCGGACGTACGCCGGCATTCCGGCGGGGCGTACGGACGGGGTGCGATGCCCGGTACACGGCCCGGCGCCCGGCACCGGACCGGCAATCCGCAGCACCGCCGCACGACCGATCACGTCGCCGACCGAAGCGCTTTCCGGATCGCTTTTCGGAACGGACCGCCCAGGGGGGAGGATGGACCCATGCAGCCACGCAATATGTCCATGAGTGGAGTCGTCGACCTCGCAGCGGTGAAGGCGGCGGGGGAAGCGAAGCAGAAGGCGGAGCAGGCGCGTGCCGAAGCCGCCCGTACCGGCCGGGCGCCCGCGAGCGGTGCCCGCCTGGTGTTCGACGTCGACGAGGCGGGGTTCCAGCAGGACGTCCTGCAGCGCTCGACCGAGGTCCCGGTCGTCATCGACTTCTGGGCCGAGTGGTGCGAGCCGTGCAAGCAGCTGGGTCCGCTGCTGGAGCGCCTCGCGGGGGAGTACGCCGGCAAGTTCGTGCTGGCCAAGATCGACGTCGACGCCAACCAGATGCTGTTCCAGCAGTTCGGGGTGCAGGGCATCCCGGCGGTCTTCGCGGTCGTCGCGGGGCAGCCGATCCCGCTGTTCCAGGGCGCGGCCCCGGAGTCGCAGATCCGTCAGGTGCTCGACCAGCTGGTGCAGGCCGCCGAGCAGCAGTTCGGCATCGTGGGAGCGCCGCTCGACCCGCAGGACGCGGGCGAGGCGGAGCAGGAGGCCGAGGCCCCGGCGCCGGCCGGTCCCTACGACGCGCTGCTGGAGGCCGCGAACCAGGCGCTGGACTCCGGCGATCTGGGCGGTGCCGTCCAGGCGTACAAGAACGTGCTCAACGACGACCCGGCCAACCCGGAGGCCAAGCTCGGTCTGGCGCAGGCCGAACTCCTGCGCCGGGTGCAGGATCTCGACCCGCAGGCGGTGCGCAAGGAGGCCGCGGACAACCCGGCCGACGTCCGGGTCCAGATCCGTGCCGCGGACCTCGATCTGGTCGGCGGGCACGTCGAGGACGCGTTCGGCCGGCTGGTCGACGTGGTGAAGCGGTCGGCGGGTGACGACCGGGAGGCCGCGCGGCTGCGGCTGTTGGAGCTGTTCGAGGTCATCGGCGCGGAGGATCCGCGGGTGACGGCGGCGCGTACCGCGCTGGCCCGGGTGCTGTTCTGACCGCTGTCTTCGCAGTCGCCCGCTTCTGACCAGTACGACCACCGCGCGTTGCCCGAACAAACGACAGAGCGGCCACGTTTTACCAAAACTTGGTAAACGTGGCCGCTGTTACTTCAAGTAAGTCTGAGCGGCCCCCTTGTGGCGCTGTGTCCGCAATTGCCCAATGTCCCCTCACCGTTAGTGGCGACCGAGTGTGTCCGGTTGGTTTCGGTGGGTCGTGGCGTGTTTATCAGGCCGTTACCCGCAAGTAACGAGCCCCTTGTGCGGCGGCCCCGAATGGACCACGATCGGCCACGCTCGGTCCATTCCCGCAGCCCGGCATCCGGTTGGTGCCGCGGGGTACTTGGGTCCCCACCGAGTGGTCGGCGGCAGGTGCCGCCGGCGTGGACAGGGGGGTCTCTGCCCCACCCGGCAGGGCCTGTCCAGTGAGGTTGCGCGAGAGCGTGGCCAGTGGTTGTCGCTCGGGGGTGATCGCCGGTGTTCGGAACACGATGTGCCTCCGAGACAGGCGCTCTCCTTCCCGAGGACGTAGCACTTCTCCCATCCCAGGTACGGCTGTCCCAACTGAGGCGGCCCGTACCGGAGATGTACGTCCGAGAAGGAGGAAAGTCATGGAGTCCCTGGCTCGTGGCGGGACCAGATGGAAGCGGTTCGCCGTCGTCATGGTGCCGAGCGTCGCGGCTACGGCCGCGATCGGCGTTGCCCTCTCGCAGGGTGCGCTCGCGGCGTCGTTCAGCGTGTCCGGCCAGCAGTTCAAGGTCGCTACCGACCGGCTGGACGGCACCGGGTTTGTGCAGTACGGAGCCATTGACGCCCAGAAGGGCGGCAAGCAGGTCCCGGTGGCGGTCTCGGGGTTCTCGAACGCCAAGATCAAGAACCTGTGCCAGTCGGTAGTCGTGCCGGTGCCGGTCTTCGGCGATGTGTCGATGAAGCTGTCGGCCGGTGGCGGTGACACGCCCGTCGAGGCGAAGAACCTCTACATCGACCTGGACCAGCTGTCCGCGGACGCGACCTTCAACAACATCGACATCGGTGTTGCTGCGGGCTCGACGACCAAGGGCCCTGGCATGCACAAGGGCGACAAGGCCGACCCGGGCTCGTTCGCCCAGCAGGCCGAGTCGGCCACGCTGACCCACGTCAGGCAGCAGGCATGGGCCACGACGGCCGGCACGTTCAAGCTCAGCGGCCTGAAGATGAGCGTCGCCAAGGGCAAGAGCGAGTGCTACTGACGCACTGAGCGTGCGGGCGCGGGGCGAGCTGTGCGGCATGAGCCGTTCCCCGTGCCCGTACGCCGGGTAGCGCCCAGTAGGACACCCAGCACAGAACCACCGATTTGCCAGTCCCGAGGAGCTGTACGACATGAGCGCCGACACGCGACCACGGCTGATCGAGACCATCGGCCGCAAGCGGCTTTCGTTCCGGGAGTGGCGCGGACACCGCCCGTTCTGGGGCGGCATGCTGACTCTGCTGGCCGGCATCCCGATCATGTACATCCCTTACGCGAATCTCACGATCGGTTCCCTGACCGTCCGCATGGCGACCACCGCCGGCGCCGGCTCGCTGATCATCGGCGTACTGCTGGTCGTGCTCGGTCTGACCATGTGGTTCCAGCCCGCTTCGCGCGTCTTCGCGGGTGTGGCGGCGATTCTGCTCTCCCTGGTCTCCCTCGTCGTCTCGAACTTCGGCGCCTTCCTGATCGGCTTCCTCCTGGGGCTGATCGGCGGTGCGCTGGGAGTCTCCTGGGCGCCGGGCAAGGCCGACCGGAGCGCGGACGACGCCGAGCAGCCGGCCCCCAAGACAGTCGCCGGACCGGTGGTCGCCACGCACCCCGCGCCGGCCGACGGTCCCGGGTCGGGCAATGGACTGGACGATCTGTCAGGAACGAGCCCGACCAACGGAACGAACGGGAGGCACCGTGCCGGGTGACGAGCTGCACGAGGAGAGCGCAGCTGCCGGGGCGAGAACCGGGCCGAGGCACGCGGCTCCGAGGAAGCCGCTGCTGACTCGGCTCCACGTGCCGGCGGGCAAGGCGATAGCCATTGCCGCCATGCCGTCCGCCGTGCTCATGGGCATGGGGCTCACGCCCCAGATGGCGATCGCCAAGCCGGCGCCCAAGAGCCCCTTCAAGGACGGCCCGTGCGTCACCGCCCCGGACAAGGTGGACAAGGACACCAAGTCCAAGGACGGTGCGTCGGACAGCAAGGACGGCGCCCAGGGCAAGGACGACACCAAGCCGTCCGGCACGCCCTCCGCCTCGCCCTCGGCGGGCAAGGACGCCGGCAAGACGCCCGAGCCCGCGCCGTCCGGCTCCGCGAAGACCGACGAGCCCTCGGGCTCCGCGACCCCGTCGCCGTCGGCCTCCGAGGAGAAGAAGGACGACGGCGGTCTGCTGGGCGGCATCGGTGACGCGCTCGGCGGTCTCCTCGGCGGCGACAAGTCCGACGATGCCGGTGAGCCGTCGGACGCGCCGAGCCCCTCGGCCTCCGCATCGGACGCGCCGACCCCCTCGCCGTCCGCGTCCAAGGACTCCGGCTCCGTCGCCGACAAGGTCACCAAGCCGGTCAAGGACACGGTCGACGGTCTCAAGGACGGCGCCGGCAAGGCCGGGGACGCCGTCAAGGACGGGTCGAAGACGGTCAACGACACCGTCCACGGCGCGGTGGGCGCGGCGGACAACGCCCTGCCCGGCGGCGGCCTGGACGGCAAGGACGCCAGCGGCAAGAAGTCCTTCCCCTGCGTCGTGGAGAACAAGCAGAAGGGCGAGGACGAGCAGACCCCCGCCACCTTGCCGGACGACCCCTGGCACCTGGAGTCCAGCGCGCTCACCCTGCGCGGCCTGAACTACGAGGGCGTCGTCAATGTCCGGACGCAGAACGGCCACACCAAGCAGGCCCTGAAGTTCACCGCCGACAGCGTCGACATCGGCGATCTGCACCAGATCGTCGACGACCCGACGTCCGGGAAGAAGTACCACGTCCAGGGAGCGGGGGGCTCGACGTCCACGATCCGCGGCGGCAAGGTGACGATGTACACCGAGCGGCTGCAGGGCAACCTCTTCGGTCTGATCCCGATCGTCTTCGACCCCGAGCACCCGCCGCCGATCAACGTCCCGTTCGCCTACTTCACCAAGGTGAAGATCGACCAGGCGGGCCAGTTCGGCGGCAACCTCCACATCCCGGGTCTGCACCAGTCGATCACGGACTGAGATCACCGGCGCGGGCCGGGGATCACCGACCCTTCCGGGAGCCGCAGAAAACGGCGGTGGGCCGTCCCCTTACGGGGGCGGCCCACCGCCGTTTCGCGTGCCGGAGGCGTCAGGAGCGCTCGCCGCCGAGGTGGTGCACCCGGACCATGTTGGTGGTGCCGGGGACGCCGGGGGGCGAACCGGCGGTGATCAGCATGGTGTCGCCCTCGCTGTAGCGCTTGAGCTTGAGCAGCTCGGCGTCGACCAGGTCGACCATGGCGTCGGTGTTGTCGACGTGCGGCACGACGAAGGCGTCGACGCCCCAGCTCAGGGTGAGCTGGTTGCGGGTGGACGCCTCGGTGGTGAAGGCCAGGATCGGCTGGGCCGCGCGGTAGCGGGAGAGCCGGCGGGCGGTGTCACCGGACTTGGTGAAGGCGATCAGCGCCTTGCCGTCCAGGAAGTCCGCCATCTCGCACGCCGCGCGGGCCACCGAACCGCCCTGCGTACGCGGCTTCTTGCCGGGCACCAGCGGCTGCAGGCCCTTGGAGAGCAGCTCCTCCTCGGCCGCCTCGACGATCTTCGACATCGTCTTGACGGTCTCGATCGGGTAGGCGCCGACGGACGACTCGGCGGAGAGCATGACCGCGTCGGCGCCGTCGAGGATGGCGTTGGCGACATCGGACGCCTCGGCGCGGGTCGGCCGGGAGTTGGTGATCATGGACTCCATCATCTGGGTCGCGACGATCACCGGCTTGGCGTTCCTGCGGCACAGCTCCACCAGGCGCTTCTGCACCATCGGGACCTTCTCCAGCGGGTACTCCACCGCCAGGTCGCCGCGGGCGACCATGACGGCGTCGAAGGCCATCACGACCTCCTGCATGTTGGCGACCGCCTGCGGCTTCTCGACCTTGGCGATGACCGGGACCCGGCGGCCCACCTCGTCCATGACGCGGTGCACGTCCTGGACGTCCTTGGCGTCCCGCACGAAGGACAGCGCGACCATGTCGCAGCCCATCTTCAGGGCGAACTTGAGGTCCTCGATGTCCTTCTCGGACAGCGCGGGCACGTTCACCGCGGCGCCGGGCAGGTTGATGCCCTTGTGGTCGGAGATGACCCCGCCCTCGATGACGATGGTGCGCACCCGCGGGCCGTCGATCTCGACGACCTGGAGCGCGACATTGCCGTCGTTGATCAGGACCGGGTCGCCCTTGGACACGTCGCCGGGCAGGCCCTTGTACGTCGTGCCGCAGATGGTGCGGTCGCCGGCGACGTCCTCGGTGGTGATGACGAACTCGTCGCCGCGCACCAGCTCCACCGGGCCGTCGGCGAAGGTCTCCAGACGGATCTTGGGGCCCTGGAGGTCGGCCAGGACGCCGACCGCGCGGCCGGTCTCCTCGCTGGCCTTGCGGAGGCGGTGGTACCGCTCCTCGTGCTCCGGCTGGGTCCCGTGGCTCATGTTGAAACGGGCCACATTCATGCCGGCCTCGATCAGCGTCTTCAGCTGGTCGTAGGAGTCGACGGCGGGGCCCAGGGTGCAGACGATTTTGGAACGGCGCATGGGCAGAATCCTATCGGTTTGTTTAGCTGCGGAATATTTCGGTAGGCGGAAACACCGAGTGTTAGGCGCTGACCAGGGCATATGTCTGCTGGGCGATCTCCAGTTCCTCGTCGGTCGGCACCACGGCGACCGCGACCCGGGCGTATTCGGGCGAGATCAGCCGCGGTTCGTCGGACCGTACGGCGTTGAGCGAGGCGTCCACGGCCAGGCCCATCTCCTCCAGGCCCGCGACGGCCGCCTCGCGCACCGGGGCGGCGTTCTCCCCGACGCCCGCGGTGAACGCCACCGCGTCGACCCGGCCGAGCACCGCGCTGTAGGCGCCGATGTACTTCTTCAGCCGGTGGATGTAGATGTCGAAGGCGAGCCGGGCGCGCTCGTCGCCCTCGTCGATCCGGCGCCGGATCTCCCGCATGTCGTTGTCGCCGCACAGCCCGATCAGCCCGCTCTTCTTGTTGAGCAGCACGTCGACCTCGTCCTCCGACATCCCCGCCACCCGCTTGAGGTGGAAGGTGACCGCCGGGTCGATGTCGCCGGAGCGGGTGCCCATGACCAGGCCCTCCAGCGGCGTCAGGCCCATCGAGGTGTCCACGCAGCGGCCGCCGGCGACCGCCGAGGCGGAGGCGCCGTTGCCCAGGTGGAGCACGATCACATTGACCTCGGAGGGGTCCTTGCCGAGCAGCTCGGCGGTCCGGCGCGAGACGTAGGCGTGCGAGGTGCCGTGGAAGCCGTAGCGGCGGATGCGGTGGGCGTCGGCGGTGGCCACGTCGATGGCGTAGCGGGCCGCGTGCTCCGGCATCGTGGTGTGGAAGGCGGTGTCGAAGACCGCGACCTGCGGCAGGTCGGGGCGCAGCGCCTGCGCGGTGCGGATGCCGGTGAGGTTGGCCGGGTTGTGCAGCGGGGCGACCGGCACCAGCCGCTCGATCTCCTGGAGCACCGCGTCGTCGATCACGGTCGGCTCGGTGAACTTCAGGCCGCCGTGCACCACCCGGTGCCCGATCGCGGCCAGCTCGGGGGAGTCGAGGCCGAGTCCGTCGGCGGCCAGCTCGGCGCCGACGGCCTTCAGTGCGGCCTCGTGGTCGGCTATCGGGCCTTCGGTCTCGCGCTTGTCGCCCCCGGTGGCCAGCGGGGTGTGGGCCAGGCGCGAGGTCTCCTCGCCGATCCGCTCGACCAGGCCGACGGCGAGCCGGGCGCCGTCGGTCATGTCGAGCAGCTGGTACTTCAGCGAGGAGGAGCCGGAGTTGAGGACGAGGACGCGGGTGGCAGTGGCAGTCATGAAGGCTTTCCGGTGGGTGCGGGGACGGGAGGGCGGCCGGGTCAGGCGGTGTGGCCGGCGCCGGGGCGGGCGCCCTGCGCCTGGATGGCGGTGATGGCCACGGTGTTGACGATGTCCTGGACCAGGGCGCCGCGCGAGAGGTCGTTGACCGGCTTGCGCAGCCCCTGCAGGACCGGGCCGACGGCGACCGCACCGGCCGAGCGCTGCACGGCCTTGTAGGTGTTGTTGCCGGTGTTGAGGTCGGGGAAGATCAGCACGGTGGCCTTGCCGGCCACGTCGGAGTCGGGCAGCTTGGTCTGCGCGACCGCCGCGTCCACCGCCGCGTCGTACTGGATCGGGCCCTCGACCAGCAGGTCGGGGCGCAGCTCGCGGACGATCTCGGTGGCCTTGCGGACCTTGTCGACGTCCGCGCCGGACCCGGAGGTGCCGGTGGAGTACGACAGCATCGCGATCCGCGGCTCGACGCCGAACTGGGCGGCGGTGGCGGCCGACTGGATGGCGATGTCCGCCAGCTGTTCGGCGTCCGGGTCCGGGTTGACCGCGCAGTCGCCGTAGACCAGGACGCGGTCGGCCAGGCACATGAAGAACACCGAGGACACGATCTGGGCGCCCGGCTTGGTCTTGATGATCTCGAAGGCGGGCCGGATGGTGGCGGCGGTGGAGTGCACCGCGCCGGAGACCATGCCGTCGGCCAGGCCCTCCTGGACCATCAGGGTGCCGAAGTAGGAGACGTCCGCGACCACGTCGAAGGCCAGCTCGATGCTGACGCCCTTGTGGGCGCGCAGCGCGGCGTAGCGCTCGGCGAACCGCTCGCGCAGCTCGGAGGTCTGCGGGTCGATGATCTGGGCGCCGGTCAGGTCGATGGCCAGGTCGGCGGCGCGCTTGCGGATCGGCTCCTCCGCGCCCAGCAGCGTCAGATCGCAGACGTCGCGGCGCAGCAGCACGTCGGCGGCCCGCAGCACCCGCTCCTCGTCCCCCTCGGGGAGGACGACCCGGCGGCGGCCGGAGCGGGAGCGCTCGATCAGCTCGTGCTCGAACATCATCGGCGTGACCCGGCCGGAGCGGGCGACGGAGATGCGGTTGGTCAGCTCCACGGTGTCCACGTGCCGCTCGAAGAGGCCGAGCGCGGTCTCCGCCTTGCGCGGCGAGGCGGCGTTCAGCTTGCCCTCGATCGCGAACAGCTCGGCCGCGGTCGGGAAGGAGCCGCCGGGTACGGAGACGACCGGGGTGCCGGGGGCGAGCCGGGCGGCCAGCGCCATGATGTCGGGGCCGGGCCGCTCGTCGAGGGTGAGCAGCACCCCGGCGATCGGCGGGGCGCCGGCGCTGTGCGCGGCGAGCGAGCCGATGACCAGGTCCGCCCGGTCGCCGGGGGTCACCACGAGCGCGCCGGGGGTCAGCGCCTTGAGGAAGGTCGGCAGCATGGCGCCGCCGAAGACGAAGTCCCTGGCGTCCCTGGCGAGCCCCGAGTCGTCGCCGAGCAGCACCTCGGCGCCGAGGGCGTGCACGATCTGGCCGACGGTCGGCGCGGAGAGCGAGCCGTCCTCGGGGAGCGCGTAGCAGGGCACGGGGAGCCGGGCGGAGAGCCGGTCGACGACCGCCTCGCGGTGCTCGGGGGCGACCCGGTTGACGATCATGGCGACGACGTCGCAGCCCAGCGAGTGGTAGGCGGTGTAGGCGTTGCGGGCCTCGGCGCGTACGGACTCGGCCTCCTGCCCCTGGCCGCCGACGACGGCCAGCACGGCGGCGCCGAACTCGTTGGCGAGCCGGGCGTTGAGGTTCAGCTCGGCCGGGAGGCTGGTGGCCGCGTAGTCCGAGCCGAGCACCAGGACGTACTCGTAGTCCCTGGCCACGGCGTGAAAGCGGTCGACGAGCCGGGAGACCAGCTCGTCGGTGCCGCGTTCCGCCTGGAGGGCGGCGGCCTCCTCGTAGCGCAGGCCGTACACGGTCTCGGGGGACTGGGTGAGACGGTAGCGGGACCGCAGCAGCTCGAAGAGCCGGTCGGGTCCGTCGTCGTGGATCAGCGGCCGGAAGACCCCCACCCGGTCGACATGGCGGGTCAGCAGCTCCATGACCCCCAGCTCGACGACCTGGCGGCCGTCGCCGCGATCGATCCCGGTCACGTACACGCTGCGCGTCACGCGTGCTCTCCGATCCACTCGATGGCCACAAGGTCAAATTAAGCCGTTATTGTTGGCTTGCCCCTCTTGACAATACCTGCGTGTGTAGCTAAGTCGCTCCTCCAGTTTCCCTTGCCCGATCGGGGCGAGGACAGTAGGGGTGGGGCCTGTGGACGAGGGGGAGGGCCGGCCGGCCCGTGAAACAATCGGACCGGCTCACACGAACCGACAGCGAGCACAGGAGACACAGCACGATGCGTATCGGAGTCCTCACCGCGGGCGGCGACTGCCCTGGCCTGAACGCTGTGATCCGGTCTGTTGTCCACCGCGCCCTCACCGGCCACGACGACGAGGTCATCGGCTTCGAGGACGGCTTCAAGGGTCTGCTCGAAGGCCGTTTCCGCAAGCTCGACCTCGACGCGGTCAGCGGCATCCTCGCCCGCGGCGGCACCATCCTCGGCTCGTCCCGGCTGGAGCGCAACCGGCTCCGCGAGGCCTGCGAGAAGTCCAAGGACCTCTCCAAGGACTACGGCATCGACGTCCTGATCCCGATCGGCGGCGAGGGCACCCTCACCGCCGCCCGGATGCTCGCGGACGCCGGGATGCCGGTCGTCGGCGTCCCCAAGACCATCGACAACGACATCTCCTCCACCGACCGCACCTTCGGCTTCGACACCGCCGTCGGGGTCGCGACGGAGGCGATCGACCGCCTCAAGACCACCGCGGAGTCGCACCAGCGGGTCATGGTGGTCGAGGTGATGGGACGGCACGCCGGCTGGATCGCGCTGGAGTCGGGGATGGCCGGCGGCGCCCACGGCATCTGCCTGCCCGAGCGCCCCTTCGATGTGAACGACCTGGTCACGATGGTCGAGGAGCGGTTCGCCCGGGGCAAGAAGTTCGCGGTCGTCTGTGTCGCCGAGGGAGCCCACCCGGCCGAGGAGACCATGGACTACAAGAAGGGCGCGATCGACCAGTTCGGCCACGAGCGGTTCACCGGCATCGGCAACCACCTCGCCGTCGAGCTGGAGAAGCGCCTGGGCAAGGAGGCCCGCCCGGTCATCCTCGGCCACGTTCAGCGCGGCGGCACCCCCACCGCGTACGACCGGGTGCTCGCCACCCGCTTCGGCTGGCACGCCGTCGAGGCCGCGCACCGCGGCGACTTCGGCCGGATGACCGCGCTGCGCGGCACCGACATCACCATGGTGCCGCTGCACGAGGCGGTCACCGAGCTCAAGACGGTGCCCGGGTGGCGGATGGACGAGGCCGAGTCGGTCTTCTGAGCCCACGGGCACACACCACCAACGGCGGCGCGCCTGCCCTCGGCCGAGGGCAGGCGCGCCGCCGTTGTGGGGGGGGCGGTCAGGCGGTCACTGGGCGCCGATGGCCTCCAGCATGTTCAGCCGGGCCGCGCGGCGGGCCGGCCAGAGCGAGGCCAGCACCCCGACGACCAGCGCGAGCAGCAGGAACAGCCCGAGGCTGCCCCAGGGCAGCAGCAGCTCGTAGGTGGGCAGGCCGTGGCCGAGCAGGCTGCCGGCGGCCCAGGAGAGGAAGACGCCCACGGCCATGCCCAGACCCGCGCCGAACAGCGCGATGACCACCGACTCCAGCCGGACCATCTGCTTGATGCCGTTGCGGGCCAGCCCGATCGCCCGCAGCATCCCGATCTCGCGGGTCCGCTCGAAGACCGACATGGCGAGGGTGTTGACGACGCCCACCACCGCGATGACGACGGCCATGCCCAGCAGCCCGTAGGAGATGTAGAGCACGGTCTCGATGTTCGCGGCGTTCTCCTTGCGCAGGTCGGCGTGGTCCTGGACCTTCAGCAGCGGGCTGTCGCCCAGCGCCTGCCGGATCGGCTTCTCCAGCCCGTCGTCCGTGCGGCCGCCCTCCGTCTTGACCAGCAGCTCGTCGACCTTCGGCCGGAGCAGGTGCGGCTCCACCAGCGAGGCGGCGCCGATCGCGTCGCCGAGCAGATCGTTGTCCTCGTAGACACCGGCGATCGTCAGCTTCGCCTTCTTGTCGTCGTTGAACGTGGCGTCCAGCGTGTCGCCGGTGTGCCAGCCGTGCTCCTTGGCCGCGGTCCGGGAGACGGCGATGCCGTTGGCCCCGGTGTGCGGCAACGAGCCGCTGGTGAAGTCCAGTCGGGCGACCTTGCCGATGGTGGCGAGGTCGGTGCCGGTCAGGCCGGCAAAGGTGTCGGCGGTGTTGAAGCCGGACTGGCTCAGCGGCGCCGTCGCCTCGACGCCCGGGACGTCCGCCACCTTCCGTGCCAGTGCGGGGTCCAGACCGGTGTACGTCGAGGTCCCGACCTTGAAGTCGGCCTTCAGCCCATTGGCCGTCATCTCGTCCATGGCCTGCTGCGTCGAGTTCCCGACGACCGTCATCCCGGTGATCAGGGTGAGGCCGATCATCAGTGCCGAGGCGGTCGCCGCGGTCCGGCGGGGGTTGCGCAGCGCGTTCTCCTTGGCCAGCTTGCCGCCGATGCCGAAGAGCCGGGTGGTGACGACGCCCGCCAGCGAGACCACGGGCCGCGAGAGCAGCGGCGCGAGGATGATGACGCCGGTCAGCGTCACCATCGAGCCGGCCATCGCGGTCGGCAGGTCGTCGACGCTCTTCAGGCTGCGGACGTAGAACATGATCGCGACACCGGCGGCGGTGACGACCGCGCCGAGGGAGTTGCGGATCACCAGGCTGCGCATCGCCGGCGGCGCCTCGACGGTGTTGAGCGCCTCCACCGGGGCGATCTTCGCCGCCTTGCGGGACGGCAGCCAGGCGGCCAGGACGGTCACCACGACGCCCACGCCGAGCGAGGAGAGCACCGCGGCCGGGCCGATGATGACCGGTCCGTCCGGGAAGCCCGCGCCGTTCGCGTCGAGGACCGCCCGCAGGCCCACCGCGAGACCGGCGCCCAGCGCGAAGCCGACGGCGGACGAGACCAGGCCCAGCAGCGCCGCCTCGGCGAGCACCGAGCGGACCACCTGCCGGCGGGAGGCGCCGACCGCGCGCAGCAGGGCGATCTCCCGGCTGCGCTGGGAGATCAGCATGGTGAAGGTGTTGGCGATGATGAAGATGCCGACGAACAGCGCGATCCCGGCGAAGACCAGCAGCGTCTGGGTCAGCGACTTGGTGTTCTCGGCGATCATCGAGGACTGCTGGGCGGCGAGCGTGGTACCGCTGGTCGCCTCGGCGCGGTCCTTGGGCAGCAGCTTGCGGACCTTCGCGGTCAGCGCCTGCTGGTCGGTGCCGGGGGTGGCGCCCACCACCAGCTCGTCGTACTGACCGGGGTGCAGATACAGCTTCTGCGCGGTGGCGGTGTCGAAGAGCGCGAGGCTGCCGCCCGCGGTGACCTGCGGGTCGTCGGTGGTGACGATGCCGACCAGCTTCTTGGTCAGCACCGGGCCGTCGGTGGCGAACCGCACGGCGTCGCCGACCTTGTAGTGGGCCGCCTGTGCGGTGGCCTCGTCCAGTGCGATCTCGTCGCCGGCGGTCGGTCCGCGGCCCCGCATCAGCGGGTAGCGGGCGTCGTAGCCGTCCTTGTCCGGCTGGAAGTTGGCGGCGAGGTTCTGCCAGCCCTTGCCGATCGGTATGCCGTCCGGCCCGGCGAGGGTCGCGGTGCCGACGACGTCGCGGCGCACCGACTGCACGCCGGGCAGTGCGCGGACGGAGTCCGCCAGCTTGTCGTCGAGGAGGGTGGTCCGCTTGCCGTCCTTGCCGGTGTCCGGGCCGTTCTCGGGGGCGACGGCCTGGACGGAGACGGCCACCCCGTCGAGGTTCTTGGCGGCGGCCTTCTTGATGGCCTCGCCGACGGTGTCGCTGAAGATGAGGGTGCCGGCGACGAAGGCGACGCCGAGCAGGACCGCGAGCGCGGTCATCATCAATCGGGCTTTGTGCGCAAGGACGTTGCGCAAGGCGGTACGCAGCATGGTGGTGGTGTCTGTCCTGGTCCGGTGGCTCGGGATGAGGGGCAGCGCGCGGGGAGCGCGGCGGGGCGGTGCGCCGGTGTCAGCTCGTACGGCCCTTGGAGTCGAACAGCCGCATCCGGTCCAGGACGGTGTCCGCGGTGGGGTCGTCGAGCTCCTCGACGATCCGGCCGTCCGCGAGGAAGACCACCCGGTCCGCGTAGCCCGCGGCGACCGGGTCGTGGGTGACCATCACGACCGTCTGGTCCATCGCCCGCACCGACTCCCGCAGGAAGCCCAGCACTTCGGCGCCGGAGCGGGAGTCGAGGTTGCCGGTCGGCTCGTCGGCGAAGATGATCTCCGGCTGGGCGGCCAGCGCGCGGGCGACCGCGACCCGCTGCTGCTGGCCGCCGGAGAGCTGCGCCGGCCGGTGCGCGAGCCGTCCGGACAGGCCGACGGTCTCGATGACCGCGTTGAGCCACTCCCGGTCGGGCTTACGGCCGGCGATGTCCATCGGCAGCGTGATGTTCTCCAGCGCGGACAGCGTCGGCAGCAGGTTGAACGCCTGGAAGATGAAGCCGATCTTGTCCCGGCGCAGCCGCGTGAGCTGCTTGTCGTTCAGCGACCCCAGCTCCACGTCGCCGATCCGGGCCGAGCCGGAGGAGATCGTGTCCAGGCCGGCCATGCAGTGCATCAGCGTCGACTTGCCGGAGCCGGAGGGGCCCATGATCGCGGTGAACCGGGCCTTGCGGAACTCGACCGAGACGGAGTCCAGCGCGACCACGCGGGTCTCCCCCTGGCCGTAGACCTTGCTCAGGTCCGTGGCGCGGGCGGCGACGGCGGCGCCGGCGCGAGTGGGGGCGGGGGAGCCGGGAAAACCCGGAAGGGCAGCCGCGTGGGACACGGGGAACTCCTGGAGAAGGGACGGAAAAAGCGATGTCCCCATTCTTGAATGCCCAGGTCGGCGCGGTCCTCGCCCGCAAGGACCGAAAGCCGCACCGGCCGGAAGTGCCATCACCGTGCCCGGCGTCATTCTCCAGGCGGACATCCCTCCGCCCAGGGACCGACGGGACGTCTCGGGGTTTCCCCGGACCCCGGGGCGGAGAAACGGGCTTTTCTCAGTGCTGCCGCTCGCCGGCCCGCGCCCAGAATTCCGCGAGGATGCCGTCGAGAAAGGCCCGTCCGGCCCGGCCGGATTCCTCGGCACTTTGCGAGTCGCCCCAGTGGAGCGTAGCCGTCATGGTCGCCTGGTAGTCGCGGTGCAGCTCCTGCAGGACGGCCTGGAGCCGGGCCCTGGGCAGGGGTACGACCTTGCCGACCGGCCGGACGTAGGCCTGCCAGCGGGTGGTGGCGGCGCTGGTCAGCAGGCCGGTCAGCTTCTCGTCCCGGCCGGTGAAGCGGATCAGGGCGGGCAGCGGCAGCTCCAGCACCTCGGCGAGGGCCGCGGCCTGCCGGTCGTTGCCGCGCCACGTCCCGCCGGCCTCCAGGCGTTCGTACGCGGCCGGGTCCATGCCGATGCGCAGCGCGAGGTCCCCCGGGGCGAGGCCGCGCGTCTGGCGGTGGGCGCGCAGGGTGTCCGGCGCGTCGAGCAGCTCGCCCGGCGCGCACCACAGGGCCCCGGCCAGCGCGGTCAGTTCGGCCTCCGTGGGGGCGCCCTCGCCCCGTTCCCAGGACGCCACCGTGGCGGGCGCCACCGGTATGCCGAAGGCGGCCCGGATGCCGTAGGCGACATGGGCGGGGGTCATTCCGAGGGCCTCGCGCAGCCGGCGGGCGGCCTCGGCCTGGAAAGGGGGTCTGCTCGGCTCCCCGGCGGGCGTGTTCATCGGCACACGGTAGGTGACGGCCGGGCTCCGCCCCTATCGTGCGGAGACCCAAGCCGGAAAGTCGTAGGAAGCTACTAGGTGGCCGGTTTTCGCTGCGGACGTGCGGGTTTCCGGTCCGGACGACCGGGTTCCCGGTAGGTGTCCCCGCTCAGCCTTTCACCGCGCCACCGAGCGCAAACCCGCCGCCGAGCCGCCGGGACACAAGGAGGTACATCACGAGGACCGGCGTCGAGTAGAGGATCGAGAATGCCGCCAGTTCGCCGAAGGCGACGGCTCCGTAATTGCCGAAGAACGTGAGAATGCTGACCGAGGCGGGCAGTTGCTCCGGGGAGAGCAGCAGCATGAAGGGCACGAAGAAATTTCCCCACATCATGAGGAAGGTGTAGACGGCGACGACGGCGACCCCGGGGCCCATCAGCGGCAGGATCACCCGCAGCAGGGTCTGCGTCCAGGAGGCGCCGTCCGTCCAGGCCGCCTCCTCCAGCACCTTCGGGACCCCGTCCATGAAGTTCTTCATCAGCCAGATGGCGAACGGGAGTTGGGCCGTGGCCAGGAACAGCGCGGTGCCGTACCGGGTGTCGACCAGATCGACCCGCACGAACAGCGCGTAGACCGGCACCATGACCGCGGTGACCGGCAGGCAGGTGGCGAACAGGATCGTCAGCAGGTACGGGCGGGAGAAGCGCGAGCGGTGGCGGGAGAGCGGGTAGGCGGCGAGCGCCGCGCAGACCACCGTGAGCAGGGTCGCGCCCCCGCAGATCAGCAGGCTGTTGAGCATCGGGGTGAAGGTGATCTCGTCGGTCAGCACCGCCGAGAAGTTGCGCAGCGACGGCGCCGCGGGCAGCCGCACCCGCAGCGTCGCCTCCGTGTCCAGCGACGACAGCACCAGCCAGACCAGCGGCAGCGCGAAGGCCGCCGCGACGGCCAGCAGCCCGGCGTCGGCGGCCAGCCGGTGCCGGGTGCTCCTGCGCGGGGCCCGTCGGAGCGCGGCAGGCCGGAGAACGGCACGGGGACGGCGGGGGAGCGGCACGGCTCAGACCTCCTCGCGCATCAGGCGCAGCCAGACCGCCGAGAACACCGCGCCCACCAGCAGCAACAGCAGCGCCACCGCGGTGCCGTAGCCGATCAGGGACTTCAAGAACGCCTGGTCGTACATGAACACCGGCAGGGTCTCGCTGCGGTTCCCCGGCCCGCCCCGCGTCATCGCCCAGATGAGCCCGAAGACGGAGAGCGTCTGGAGGGTGTTGAGCATCAGGTTGGTGCCGATGGAGCGGCGGATCATCGGCAGCGTGATGTGCCACAGCCGCCGCAGCCCGTGCGCCCCGTCGACCTCGGCGGACTCGGTGACCTCCTGGGGGATCTCGGCGAGCGCCGCGGAGTAGATCAGCATCGAGAAGGCCGTACCGCGCCAGACGTTGGCGAACGACACGGCCAGGATCGGCAGCGTGAACAGCCAGTTCTGGGGCGGCAGATGGAGCTGTTCCAGCAGTGCGTTGAGGGTGCCGCGCCGCGCGAAGAAGGTGTAGAGCACAAAGCCCGCGACGATCTCCGGGAGCACCCAGGCGCAGATCACCGTCGCGCCGGTCAGCGTCCGTACGGGCCGCGAGGCGCGGCGCATCAGGCCGGCCAGCGCCAGGCCCAGGGTGTTCTGCCCGAGGAGCGCGGAGACGACGGTGAACACCAGGGTCAACGCCACGGCGTTGCGGAAGGCCGGATCGCCGAAGGCCTGCCGGAAGTTGGCCAGGCCGACGAAGGACGCGGACTCCTGGCCGGTCAGCTGGGTGTCGGTGAAGGCGAGGCAGACGCAGTAGCAGATGGGGCCGGCGAGGAAGAGCAGCAGCAGGACGGTGGCCGGGGCGAGCGGGGACCAGCGCAGCAGCCGGGTGCGCCCGCGGCCGGCCGGAGCGGCGCCCCGCGTCCGGGCGCGGCCCGCACGTCCGGCGACGGCGCCGGTCACGGCTTGGCGACGGTCCGGCCGCCGACGAGGGACGCCAGGGTCGTGTCGTAGTCCGCGGCCGCCTTCTCCGGCGACGAGTCGCCGGCGGTGACCGCCTCCATCGCCTCGCCGATCGCCGCGGCGACCCGGGGGTATTCGGGCAGCGCGGGCCGGTACCGGCTGACCTTCACCAGACCGGTGAAGAAGCCGATGCCGGGCACGGAGGTCCGGTAGCGCGGGTCGGCCGCGACGTCCTTGCGCACCGCGATCTGGGCGCCGCGCACGCACCACTCCAGGGCGTTCGCCTTCGTCTGGAAGGTCTTGATCAGCTGCCAGGCCAGCTCGGGCTGCCGGGCCTGCCGCGGCACCGACCAGGTCCAGCCGCCCGCCAGGCTGACCTTGCCGGGCGGGGCGCCGTGCTGGGTGGGGAAGGGCGCCTGGCCGAGCGTGGCCGACCAGGCGGGCCAGGGTCTGCCGCCGCCCGTCTTCTGCCACTGCTGGCCCAGCCACGAGCCGTCGAGGTCGATGGCGAGCTTCTCCTCGGGCAGCAGCTCGGCGGCCACCCGGGTCTGGATGTGCGGGCTGAGCGCGTCGGAGACGTCGGGGCCGAGCTTCTCCTTGTAGACCGTGTCGAGGAAGCCGAGGCTGTCCTTGAAGCCCCGGGTGCCGGTGACCCATTTGCGGTCCGCGGGGTCGTAGAGCTGGTCCGCGCCGGTGCCGTACAGCAGCATCTCGAAGCCCTGCATCACGGCGGCCTCGCCCGCGCCCTTGCCGGTGAAGACGTTCAGCGGGACGACGCCGGGGACCGTGCGCTTGACGGTACGGGCCGCGTCCAGCACCGCGGCCCAGTCCCTGGGCCGCCAGTCGGCCGGCAGCCCGGCCTGCTTGAAGATCTTCTTGTTGAACCACAGCCCGCGGGTGTCCGTGCCGTCCGGGACGCCGTAGGTCCGGCCGTCCTGCCCCCTGGCCGCGCTCTTCGCGGCCGGCTCGAACTGCCGCCAGTCGTCCCAGGTGCGCAGGCGGTCGTCCAGCGGGCGCAGCAGTCCCGCCGTGATGTCGGAGTTGACCAGGAAGGTGTCCTCGTAGACCACGTCCGGTGCGGTCCGCGGCGAGCGCATCATCTGCTGGATCTTGGTGTAGTAGTCGTTCTCCGACGCCTGGACCGGGATCAGCCGGACCTTCTTGCCGGGGTGGCTCCGCTCGAACTGCCGGGCCACCAGGCGGACATAGTCGTCCCGGACGGTGACCTTGCCGTTCGTGTCCTTGATGAAGGCGACCTTGACGGTGTTCTGGTCGCTCCCCGGCCCGCTGCCGCAGGCGGTGAGCGTGCCGGCGGCCACGACGGCGGCGGCGAGAAGCATCAGCGGGGCGGTGGGGCGCACGGCACGACCTCCAACTGGCCACGAGGGGCTGCCCGCTGAAAGTAGGTCACCGACTACAGCCGGTCAATGGCCCGACCACCGGTAGCGCAATTCGGGGCGGCCGACCTGGCCGTACTGGGGCGCACGGGCCGCCCGGCCGCTCTCCACGAGGTGTTCGAGGTAACGGCGGGCGGTGATCCGGGAGATGCCCACGTCGGCGGCCGCCTCGGTCGCCGTCAGCCCGCTCCCGGCGGCCCGCAGCACCTCGGTCACCGCCTGCAGGGTGGCCGCGGTCAGCCCCTTGGGCAGCGCGGCCGGACGCGGTGCGCGCAGCGCGGCGATCGCCCGGTCCACCTCGTCCTGCCCGCTCGCCTCGCCGGTGGTGGCGCGGAACTGGGCATAGCGGGTGAGCCGGTCGCGCAGGGTCGCGAAGGTGAACGGCTTCAGCACGTACTGCACCACGCCCAGCGAGACGCCCTCGCGCACCATCGCCAGGTCCCGGGCGGAGGTGACCGCGATGATGTCGGCGGTGTGGCCGGCCGCGCGCAGCGTGCGCACCAGCTGCAGGCCGTGGCCGTCGGGCAGATAGAGGTCGAGCAGCAGCAGATCGACGGCGTGCGTTTCGAGGTGGCGGCGGGCGTCGCCGCCGGAGTGGACGGTCCCGGACACCGTGAAGCCGGGCACCCGTCCCACGTACAGGGCGTGCGCGTCGGCGGCGACCGGATCGTCCTCGACGACCAGGACCCGGATGTCGGAAGGGGTCACCCTGTCCATCCTTCCGCCCGCGGGCGGACCCCGCCGCTCGTCCGGCTCATGCCGTCGCCCCCGCCCGCAGCGGCAGCCGTACGGTGAACCGCGCGCCGCCCCCGGGTGCCCGGTCCAGGGTGACGGTGCCGCCGTTGCGGCGTACCGCCTGCTGGACCAGGGCCAGGCCCAGACCGCGGCCCCGGGCGGGCGCGGCGGGGCCGTGCTTGGTGCTCCAGCCGCGCCGGAAGATCTCCTCGGCGGCCTCCGCGGACACCCCGGGGCCGGTGTCCGCCACCCGCAGCAGCAGCTCGCCGCCGTCCGCCCGCGCGGTGACGCGCACCCGCGGCGGCTCGGTGGCGGTGTGCTCCGGGGTGGGCGCGGCGGCGTCCAGGGCGTTGTCGAGGAGGTTGCCCAGCACCGTCACCAGGTCACGGGCGGGCAGACCGGGCGGCAACAGCCCGTCGTCGATCCGGCTGTCGGGGGTCAGGGTCAGCTCCACGCCGCGCTCGTTGGCCTGCGCGGCCTTGCCGAGCAGCAGCGCGGCGAGCACCGGCTCGGCGACCGCGCCCACGACCTGGTCGGTCAGCGCCTGCGCCAGCTCCAGCTCCGCGGTCGCGAACTCCACGGCCTCCTCGGCCCGCCCCAGCTCGATCAGCGAGACCACGGTGTGCAGCCGGTTGGCGGCCTCGTGGGCCTGCGAGCGCAGCGCCTCGGTGAACCCGCGCACCGAGTCCAACTCGCCGGACAGTGCCTGGAGTTCGGTGTGATCGCGCAGGGTGACCACGCTGCCGCGCCGCTCCCCGCCGGAGACCGGCGCGGAGTTGACGACCAGCACCCGCTCCCGGGTCAGCTGCAGTTCGTCGACGCGGGGGCCGGGAGCCAGCAGCGCCTCGGTCAGCGGCTGCGGCAGCCCCAGCTCGGTGACGAGGCGGCCCACCGCGTCCTGTGACAGCCCCAGCAGCTCCCGCCCGCCGTCGTTGATCAGGGCGACCCTGCGCTGCCCGTCGAGCATCAAGAGCCCCTCGCGCACGGCGTGCAACGCGGCCTGGTGGTACTCGTGCATCCGGCTGAGCTCGGCCGCGTTCATCCCGTGGGTGTGCCGCCGCAGCCGGGCGTTGATCACATACGTTCCCAGGCCGCCGAGCGCCAGCGCCCCGGCCGCCACGCCCACCAGCGCCAGGACCTGGTTGCGCAGCTGCTCGCTGATCGTCTCGATGGTGATCCCGGAGCTGACCAGGGCCGTGATCCGGCCGCCGTCCCGCGGATCGCGGACCGGCGCGACGACCCGCACGGACGGGCCGAGCACCCCCATGTGCGTCTCGGGGAAGACCTTGCCGTGCAGCGCCGGGCCGATGTGCCCCAGGTACTTCCCGCCGATCGCGGAGGGCTCGGGGTGCGTCCAGCGGGTCCCGTCCGGGGCCATCACCACCACGAAGTCGACGCCGGCATCGCGCCGCAGCCGCTCGGCGTACGGCTGCAGTGCGGCGGTCGGGTCCTCGGTACGGGCCGCGGCCACCACCGCGGGGGAGTCGGCGACGGCGGTGGCCGCCGCGGTCGCCTGCCGCCGCGCGGTCTCCTCGGCCTGCCGCCCGGCGCTGACGTACGCGAAGAGCGCGCAGCCCACGACGACCACCGCCACCAGCACGACCTGCATGGCGAACAGCTGCCCGGCGAGGCTGCGGGGGCCGCGCAGCCGTCGGGAGGGGCGGGGTCGGGGGAGTCGCATACGCAACAGTCTGCACGGTCGTCCCGGAACCGTCTGCGCGGTCACTTTTACGTGAACGAAATGTACGCAAGGGTGACGGGCGCCACAGCGGCGTGCATAGTCGCCGGGACTTGTTGTGTGGCAGAGCCGCAGATCAGCGCACAGCCGTAGACCGAGGAGGCAGCCGTGTCCGCACAGACCCCGCCGCGTGGGGGTACCACGGAGGAGACCGCGCCGGTGAAGCGCGACCGGACCCACTTCCTCTATATCGCCGTGATCGGCGCGGTGCTGCTCGGCATCCTCGTGGGCTTCGCCGCCCCCGGTGTCGCCGTCCAGCTCAAGCCGCTGGGCACCGGGTTCGTGAACCTCATCAAGATGATGATCTCGCCGGTCATCTTCTGCACCATCGTGCTGGGCGTCGGCTCGGTGCGGAAGGCGGCCAAGGTCGGCGCGGTCGGCGGACTGGCACTCGGCTACTTCATGGTGATGTCCACCGTGGCGCTCGCCATCGGCCTGGTCGTCGGCAACCTGCTGGACCCGGGGTCCGGCCTCCATCTGACCGAGACCGTCAAGCACGCCGGGCAGGCCCAGACCGAGGGCGGCGGGGAGTCGCTGCCGGAGTTCCTGCTCGGCATGATCCCCACCACGCTGCTCTCCGCCTTCACCCAGCAGGAGGTGCTCCAGACGCTGCTGGTGGCGTTGCTGGTCGGCTTCGCGCTGCAGGCGCTGGGCTCGGCGGGCGAGCCCGTGCTGCGCGGGGTCGGGCACCTGCAGAAGCTGGTCTTCCGGGTGCTGTCCATGATCATGTGGGCGGCGCCGGTGGGTGCCTTCGGCGCCATCGCCGCGGTGGTCGGCGAGACCGGCCTGGACGCGCTGAAGTCGCTGGCCGTCATCATGATCGGCTTCTACCTCACCTGCCTGCTGTTCGTGATCGTGGTGCTCGGCGCGCTGCTCCGGCTGGTCGCCGGGGTCAGCATCTTCCAGCTGCTGAAGTACCTCGGCCGGGAATTCCTGCTGATCCTGTCCACCTCCTCCTCGGAGTCGGCGCTGCCCCGGCTGATCGCGAAGATGGAGCACCTGGGCGTCAGCCGGCCGGTGGTCGGCATCACCGTCCCCACCGGCTACAGCTTCAACCTCGACGGCACCGCCATCTACCTGACGATGTCCTCGCTGTTCGTGGCCGAGGCGATGGGCAAGCCGCTGCCGCTCGGCCAGCAGATCTCGCTGCTGGTGTTCATGGTCATCGCCTCGAAGGGCGCGGCGGGCGTCACCGGCGCGGGCCTGGCCACCCTGGCCGGCGGGCTGCAGTCGCACCGCCCCGAACTGGTCGACGGCGTGGGCCTGATCGTCGGCATCGACCGCTTCATGAGCGAGGCACGTGCCCTGACCAACTTCGCCGGCAACGCGGTGGCCACCGTCCTGGTCGGCACCTGGACCAAGGAGATCGACAAGGCCCGGGTGACGGAGGTGCTGGCCGGCCGGGCGCCGTTCGACGAGAAGACGCTGGCCGACGACGCCGCCGCGGAGCCGGCCGTCGCGGAGGTCGCCGGGCCGCGGGACGGCGAGCCGGAGAAGACGTCCGCGAAGGTCTGATCCGCAGGCGCGGGAGGACCGAAGGGGCGGGTGCCGGAGCGGGCACCCGCCCCTTCGGCGCGACCGGGCGGGAGTGCGGCGCGACCGGGTGCCGCGCTCCCGCCCGGCCGGGCGGCCGACTCCGGCACGACCGGCGCCACATGCCCCGCCGGACCCCTCTGACCTGCGCATTTCCTGGCCAGGGTCGATTGTCAGTGCCCCCTGACACCCTATGCAGGACAGGGAAGAAGCGGTCGGCGGGGACCGGCCGCGCCGGGGTGCGAACAAGGAGGAACAGGCCATAGCGACCTGGGGGACGGATCTGTGCGGCGGGGGCGCCGCAGTGGCGCGAGAAGGGTCCGACAACCATCAGCCGTGAGGCGGTCAGGACGGTCGTAGCCAGAGGGTGGCGAGCGGGGGGAGGACGGTGGAGACGGATGCGGCGCGGCCGTTCCAGGCGGTCGGTTCGGTCGTGAGGGGGCCGGGGTTGGCGATGCCGCTGCCGCCGTAGCGCGGGTCGTCGGTGTTGAGGACCTCCCGCCAGGCGGGGACCGTGCCGGGGACGCCGAGCCGGTAGCCGTGGCGGACGACGGGGGAGAAGTTGGTGACCGAGATCAGCGGGGAGCCGTCGGCGGCGAAGCGCAGGAAGGAGAAGACGTTGTCCTCGCTCGCGTCGCCGTCGATCCAGGAGAAGCCGGCCGGGTCGGTGTCGCGCTCCCACAGCGCGGGGGTGGCGGCGTAGCGGCGGTTCAGCTCGCGGACGAGGTCGCGCACGCCCCGGTGGTCGGCCTCGGCCTCGTACGACGGGTCGAGCAGCCACCAGTCCGGTCCGTGGCGCTCCGCCCACTCCGCGCCCTGGGCGAACTCCTGCCCCATGAACAGGAGCTGCTTGCCGGGGTGGGCCCACATGAAGCCGAGGTAGGCCCGGTGGTTGGCGCGCTGCTGCCACCAGTCACCGGGCATCTTCGACACCAGGGCGCGCTTGCCGTGCACCACCTCGTCGTGGGAGATCGGCAGCACGTAGTTCTCGGAGTAGGCGTAGATCATCGAGAAGGTCATCTCGCCGTGGTGGTACTTGCGGTGCACCGGCTCCTTGGAGGCGTAGCCGAGGGAGTCGTGCATCCAGCCCATGTTCCACTTCAGCCCGAAGCCCAGACCGCCGAAGCCGCCGGGGCCGACGTGGTGCGTGGCGCGGGTGACGCCGTCCCAGGCCGTGGACTCCTCGGCGATGGTGACGACGCCGGGGCAGCGGCGGTAGACCGTCGCGTTCATCTCCTGGAGGAAGGCGACCGCGTCGAGGTTCTCCCGGCCGCCGTGGACGTTCGGGGTCCAGCCGCCGTCCTCGCGCGAGTAGTCCAGGTAGAGCATCGAGGCGACGGCGTCCACCCGCAGGCCGTCGATATGGAACTCCTCGCACCAGTACACGGCGTTGGCGACCAGGAAGTTGCGGACCTCGGTGCGGCCGTAGTCGAACTCCAGGGTGCCCCAGTCCGGGTGCGCGGCCCGTGCCGGGTCCTGGGGCTCGTAGAGCGGGCGGCCGTCGAACTCCGCCAGCGCCCAGTCGTCGCGCGGGAAGTGCGCCGGCACCCAGTCCATCAGCACGCCGATGCCGGCCCGGTGCAGCGCGTCGACCAGGAACCGGAAGTCGTCCGGGGTGCCCATCCGGGCTGTGGGGGCGTAGAACCCGGTCACCTGGTAGCCCCACGAGCCGCCGAAGGGATGCTCGGCGACCGGCATGAACTCGACGTGGGTGAACCCCAGGTCCTTGACGTAGTTGGGGAGTTGGGCCGCGAGCTGGCGGTAGGTGAGGCCGGGTCGCCAGGAGGGCAGGTGCACCTCGTAGACGGAGAACGGCGCCTCGTGCACCGGCCGTTCGCCGCGCCGGGCCATCCAGCCGTCGTCCGTCCAGCGGTAGTGCGAGGCCTCCACCACCGAGGCGTTGGCGGGCGGGCACTCGGTCCGCCGGGCCATCGGGTCGGCGCGGAGGGTCCGCGAGCCGTCCGGCCGGGTGATCTCGAACTTGTAGAGCTCGCCCTCGCCGATCCCCGGGAGGAACAGCTCCCAGACGCCCGAGGACCCCAGCGAGCGCATCGGATGGCCGGTGCCGTCCCAGTAGTTGAAGTCACCGACGACCCGGACGCCCTGCGCGTTGGGCGCCCAGACCGTGAAGCGGGTGCCGCACACCCCCTGGTGCTCCATGATCCGCGCCCCGAGCGCCTGCCACAGCTGCTCGTGCCGGCCCTCACCGAGCAGGTGCAGGTCCAGCTCGCCCAGCGCCGGCAGGAAGCGGTACGGGTCCGGCATCCGCAGCGGGTCGTCGCCGTAGTCGACCAGCAGCTCGTAGTCCGGGACGGTGCGCAGCGGCAGCACCCCGGCGAACAGCCCGTCGCCCTCGGCGGGCAGGGCGGCGCGCAGCCCCTTCGCCAGCACGGTGACGCTCCTGGCGCAGGGCCGCAGGACCCGGATGAGCAGCCCGCCGCGCACGGGGTGGGCGCCGAGCAGCCCGTGCGGATCGTGATGAGCACCGCCCAGGAGCCGGCCGCGGTCCTCGGCGGACAGCGGGACGGCGGAGCGGACCCCGTGGGTGCCGGTCCCCGGCGCGGCCGCCCGGGGCGGGCCCGCGGGCGCGGCCGTCCGGCCGGGCGCCGACGCCTCCCGGGGCACGGCCGGGCGGGCGGGGACGGTCCCGGCCGCGGATCCGGCCGCGGACCCGGCGAAGGTGCCGCGCGCGGCCACCGCGGGGTCGCCGGCCGGCGGCCGGGGCGGCGCCGCGCGGCCGGACCGCCCCGCCGCGCTGTCGTCGGTCGCGCCCGGGGCGGGCGCGGGGTCGGGGGTGGTGGGACGGGACGGCGGGCGGGCGGTCACGAGAGGGCCTCCTCGGGGCGGGGCATCGGTCGGATCTCAGGGGCGTTCGGCGGCGGCTCGGCGGTTGGTCGGCGGCCCCTCACCCCCGGCCGTCGTCGGACCCGGCGGCCCGGGCCGGGCCGGGCCCCTCGGCCCCCACGGCCGGCTCGCCGCCGGCCGCCAGCCGCCGGATGGCGGCCATCGGGACGGACAACCAGTCGGGCCGGTGCCGGGCCTCGTAGAGCACCTCGTAGACGGCCTTGTCGGTCTCATAGGCGCGCATCAGTTCGGGCACCGAGCGCGGATCGAGCCCGCCGGCCTCCGCGTAGCCCCGGCAGAAGGCGTCGCGGGTGCGCCGGGCCCACTCCAGCGCCCAGGGGTCGCCGCCGGCCGGGCCGCTGCGCGCGGCGTAGTCGAAGGACCGCAGCATCGCCGCGACGTCCCGCACCGCCGGCTGCAGCCGGCGCCGCTCGGCCAGCGGGCGGGCCGGTTCGCCCTCGAAGTCGATCAGCGACCAGCGGCCCTCGTCGGCGGAGCGCAGCGTCTGGCCCAGGTGCAGATCGCCGTGGATGCGCTGGGCTGCCCAGCTGCGGCCGTCGTGGCCGGTCGCGGCGAGCGCGTCGAAGGCGGTGCGCAGCCGGGCGCGGTAGGGCTGCAGGACGGGCACGGCACGGGCGGTGGCGTCCAGCCGCTCGTGCATCTGGGCGGCGATCACCTCCAGCTGCGGGCGGCGCAGCTCGGTGGTGGGCAGCGTCTGGGCGAGCGCGGTGTGCACCTCGGCGGTGGCGTGGCCGAGCGCCCGCGCCGAGCCGGTGAAGTCGGCGCGGACGGCCAGCGCGTTCAGCGCCAGCTGCCAGCCGTCCGCCGAGCCCGGCAGGAACGGCTGCAGCACGCCCAGCGTCGTCGCCTCGCCGCCCTCCTCGGCGGCCGCCGCCTCGTACCAGGCGGCGGGCGCGGGCACCCGCGCGCACTTGGCGTCCGCGAGCGCCCGCGGCAGCTCCAGATCGGGATTGACGCCCGGTTCGATCCGCCGGAAGACCTTCAGGATGAAGGAATCCCCGTACACGATCGAGGAGTTGGACTGCTCGACGGCGATCGGCCGGCCCGGCAGCCCGGAGGGGATGTCGGCGTCGGGCTCCCGGCAGAAGCGCAGCGCACCGAGCCGGCCCGGCACCCGCAGCCGCTCCAGCAGCAGTCCGCACAGCCGGTTGTCGAGGAGCGCGTCGTAGACGGTGCGGCCGTGCAGCGGGCCGCCGCCGGGGCGGCCGATCACCGCCGGCGCCAGCTGCGGCGACAGCGCCGGATGCACCCCCAGCAGGAGCTGGTAGCAGTCGCCGCCCACGGGGGTGCGGCTCGGCGGTGCGCTCTGCTGGGCGCGGACGAGCAGCAGCAGCAGGCCGGGGGCGCCGGGGTCGGTGCACGGCAGCAGCTCGGTCGCCGAGAGCAGCGTGAAGCCGGTCAGCAGCCTCCCCTTGCCGGCGAACCAGCGCTGGCGCGGCACCCATTCGGCGAGCAGGGGTGCCAGCGAGGACAGCAGATCGGGTGCGGCGACGAGCGGGCGGTGATCAGGGGTGTTTCGGGTGGCACGGGTCGAGGCGGTGTCCGACATGGCGTCGCGTCCTTTCCCCGGGCACACGACATATAGGGCAAAGTGTCCCGGAATACGGCCCGGACTGTGCGGTGGCGCGGTGGGGGTACCCCCAGACGGAGGCTGGTGGTGGTACACCCGGACGGAGTCCGGGGGCGGCACCGGGCGAGCCCGTCCGTACGGCAGCGGCGAATGCTGTGTGCCCTGCTCCGCTGCGCGGCGTTCCCCTCCCGGGCCGGGGGCCGATGGCGGCTCACCCGGCCCGGGCGATAGTAGGGAGGCTGCCCGAGCGAAAGGTCAAAAAACGCCCGTACGCGCCATGCGGCCGCGTACGGGCGTGTTTCCGGCACCCGTGCCCGGTCAGGGCACCGGACGTCAGCCGGAGTTTCTGCGCAGCCGGAACCAGTAGAACCCGTGGCCCGCGAGGGTCAGCAGGTACGGCAGCTCCCCGATGGCGGGGAAGCGGACGCCGCCGATGAGTTCCACCGGATGGCGGCCGCTGAACGACCGCAGGTCCAGCTCGGTGGGCTGGGCGAAGCGCGAGAAGTTGTGCACGCACAGCACCAGGTCGTCGTCCGCGCCGCCGGCGCCCGGCGCCTCCCGCAGGAAGGCCAGCACCGCCGGGTTGGTGGAGGGCAGCTCGGTGTAGCTGCCGAGCCCGAACGCCGGGTTCTGCTTCCGGATCTCGATCATCCGGCGGGTCCAGTGCAGCAGCGAGGACGGCGAACTCATCGCGGCCTCGACATTGGTGACCTGGTATCCGTAGACCGGATCCATGATCGTCGGCAGGAAGAGCCGGCCCGGGTCGCAGGAGGAGAAGCCCGCGTTGCGGTCCGGCGTCCACTGCATCGGGGTGCGCACCGCGTCGCGGTCCCCGAGCCAGATGTTGTCGCCCATGCCGATCTCGTCACCGTAATAGAGGATCGGCGACCCCGGCAGCGACAGCAGCAGTGCGGTGAACAGCTCGATCTGATTGCGGTCGTTGTCGAGCAGCGGGGCCAGTCGCCGGCGAATGCCGATATTGGCGCGCATACGCGGGTCCTTGGCGTACTCCGCGTACATGTAATCGCGCTCTTCGTCCGTGACCATTTCAAGGGTGAGCTCGTCGTGGTTGCGCAGGAAAATGCCCCACTGGCAGCCGGACGGAATGGCCGGGGTCTTCGCGAGGATTTCCGAGACCGGATAGCGCGATTCGCGCCGCACCGCCATGAAGATGCGCGGCATGACCGGGAAGTGGAAGGCCATATGGCATTCGTCGCCGCCGACGCCGTAATCGCCGAAATAGTCGACGACGTCCTCCGGCCACTGATTGGCCTCGGCCAGCAGTACGGTGTCCGGGTAATGGGCGTCGATCTCCGCGCGGACCCGCTTGAGGAAGGCGTGCGAGGCCGGCAGGTTCTCGCAGTTGGTGCCCTCCTCGGCGTAGAGGTAGGGCACCGCGTCCAGCCGGAAGCCGTCGATGCCCAGGTCCAGCCAGAAGCGCAGGGCGGAGATCATCTCCTCCTGGACCGCCGGGTTCTCGTAGTTGAGGTCCGGCTGGTGGGAGAAGAACCGGTGCCAGAAGTACTGCTTGCGGACCGGGTCGAAGGTCCAGTTGGAGGCCTCGGTGTCGACGAAGATGATGCGGGCGTCCGGGTACTGCTTGTCGTCGTCGGCCCACATGTAATAGTCGCCGTACGGGCCGTCGGGGTCGGTGCGCGACTCCTGGAACCACGGGTGCTGGTCGCTGGTGTGGTTCATCACCATATCGATGATCACCCGCATGCCGCGGTGATGGGCGGCATCCACGAATTCCACGAAGTCGGCCAGATCACCGAATTCGGGAAGCACCGCGGTGTAATCGGCGACATCATAACCGCCGTCCCGGAGCGGGGATTTGAAGAACGGCGGCAGCCAGAGGCAGTCCACCCCCAGCCATTGCAGATAGTCGAGTTTGGCCGTGATGCCCTTGAGGTCGCCGATTCCGTCGCCGTTGCTGTCCTGGAAGGAGCGCACCAGAACTTCGTAGAAAACGGCCCGTTTGAACCAGTCGGGATCGCGGTCCTTCGCCGGGGTGTCCTCGAACGTGTCGGGGACAGGCTCATTGACGATCAATTGGGTGACCCTCCGATCGGTGAGGACGGTCGCAGCGACAGCACATGGGCGGGCGCGAGCGAGCGGCCCGGCTCCAGGCGCACATAGTTGTCCCTGCCCCAGTGGTAGGTGTCGCCGGTGAGCTCGTCGCGCACCGGAATGGACTCGTGCCGGCCGAGGCCGAGTTCCGGCATGTCCAACGACACCGTCGCCTCGTGGGTGTGGTGCGGGTCGAGGTTGACCACCGTGAGCACCGTGTCGGCCCGGTCGCCGTGCCCCTCGTGCTTGGAGTAGGCCAGGACGGCGTCGTTGTCGACGTGGTGGAAGCGCAGGTTGCGCAGCTGCTGCAGGGCAGGGTGCCGGCGGCGGATGCGGTTGAGCGTGGTGATCAGGGGGGCGATGGTGCGCCCCGCTCTGGCCGCCGCGTCCCAGTCGCGCGGCCTGAGTTGGTACTTCTCCGAGTCGAGGTACTCCTCGCTGCCGCGGCGCAGCGGCGTCGCTTCGCAGAGCTCGTAGCCGGCGTAGACGCCCCAGGTGGGGGAGAGGGTGGCGGCCAGGACGGCACGCACCTCGAAGGCGGGGCGGCCGCCCTCCTGGAGGTAGGCGTGCAGGATGTCCGGGGTGTTCACGAAGAAGTTGGGCCGCAGGTAGCCCGCGCTCTCGCCGGACAGCTCGGTCAGGTAGTCGGTCAGCTCCTGCTTGGTGTTGCGCCAGGTGAAGTACGTGTACGACTGGTGGAAGCCGATCCGGGCGAGGGTCTGCAGCATGGCGGGGCGGGTGAAGGCCTCGGCGAGGAAGAGCACGTCCGGGTCGGTGCGGTTGATCTCGCCGATCACCTTCTCCCAGAAGGCCACCGGCTTGGTGTGGGGGTTGTCCACCCGGAAGATCCGTACGCCCTTGGCCATCCAGAAGCGCAGCAGGCGCTCGGTCTCGCGGACCAGCCCGCGGAAGTCGGCGTCGAAGGCGATCGGGTAGATGTCCTGGTACTTCTTCGGCGGGTTCTCGGCGTAGGCGACCGAGCCGTCCGCGCGGCGGTGGAACCACTGCGGGTGCAGGGTGACCCAGGGGTGGTCGGGGGAGCACTGCAGCGCGAAGTCCAGGGCCACCTCCATCCGCAGGTCACGGGCGGTGCGGACGAAGTGGTCGAAGTCCTCGAAGGTGCCCAGGTCCGGGTGGAGGGCGTCATGGCCGCCGGCCGGGGAACCGATGGCCCACGGGGAGCCGACGTCGTCCGGGCCGGCCGACAGCGCGTTGTTGGGGCCCTTGCGGAACGCGGAGCCGATCGGGTGGACCGGCGGCAGGTAGACCACGTCGAAGCCCATGGCGGCGACGGCCGGCAGCCGGTCGGCGGCGGTGCGCAGGGTGCCGCTGACGAGGGTGCCGTCCGGGCCGACGGTGGCGCCCTCGGAACGGGGGAAGAGCTCGTACCACGAGCCGTACAGGGCCCGGCGGCGCTCGACGACCAGCGGCATCGGGCGCGAGACGGTGAGCAGCTCGCGCAGCGGATGGCGGTCCAGCGCCGCGACGACCTGGGGGGAGAGCGCCGCGGCGAGCCGGGTGGCGGCGGGCAGCTCGGGGTTGCGCAGGGTGTCCACGGCGCTGAGCACCGACTCCCGCCCGTCGCTCTTGGGGACCTCGGCGGCGGCCCGCTCGTGGAGGTCGGCGCCCTCGGCGAGCACCAGTTCGGTGTCGATGCCCGCCGGGATCTTCACGGCGGCGTGCCGCCGCCAGGTGGTGACCGGATCGGACCAGGCCTCGACGGTGAACGACCAGCGGCCCTCGATGCCGGGGGTGACCTCGGCGCTCCACCGGTCGGTGCCGGGCGCCCGCTCCCGCATCGGGGTCCACGGGCCGCAGCGGCCGGCCGGATTGCGCAGCACCACATTCGCCGCGACGGCGTCGTGGCCTTCGCGGAAGACGGTGGCCGAGACTTCGAAGGTCTCGCCCACCACCGCCTTCGCCGGGCGGCGGCCGCAATCGATCTGCGGGCGGATGTCCAGAACAGGAATGCGACCGATCATGGGCTCACCTGAGTTTTTGGCGCTTTGCGGGGTTTTGTCCTTTGTATCCGCTCTGCGGCTGGGGGACCGGGTGCGGGCATGGACGCTCCTGTCCGCTTTCACTCGGCTGGCGGATGGCGCGGCGGGGCGGGTCGGCGCTCCCCCGGCCTCCGGTCGGTGGTTCCCCCGATGCATCGTGTGCAGGTGTGCGGTGCGGGTGGGGGCGGGCGTCCCCGGTGAGCCGTCCCCGCGGGCGGCGGCCGGGCCGTACGGCGCACGCGCCCGTCCGGGGTGCGGGTGCGGACCCGACGTGACCCGGCGGACACACCGCCACCCCCTCGCGGGAGACTGCGGCACTGCGCTGACACGGTCGGCGTTCGCCTCCTCAACTCGGTGCGATCACAGCGGAGTTGCGGCGTACGGAAGTCCGGTTCCCGGGCCGGGTCCCCCCGGCGCCACACGCAGCCTCTCTCCAGGAGCGAGTCCGTACAAGAGCGCATGAGGGGGTGGAATCAGCCATATCGAAGGACCCGGCAGTAGCCGGGAGCCGGGGCCGGCGGGGAGGCTCAAAGCGGCCTGGCCGCAGGCGTGTTGAGGGGCCGGCGGCGCACTCCGGCGGGCCGCCGGCCGGCCCCCCGCGTCCTCCGTACGGCGCAGCGGGGCGCGCCCGGACATGCCGAAAGCGGTGTCCGGAGAAGTTCTCTCCGGACACCGCCCGCTTCCGGGGTCATCTCACCCCGGGACGATCAGCACGTTCCCGCTCACCGCGTCACTTGACGGCGACACCGTCCCAGGCGGCCTCGACGCCCTTGACCTCGGGGCTGCCGGCCTTGTACAGGTCGGTCGCCGCCTTGACGGTCGCCTCACGGGCGGCCTTGTAGTCGGTGTTCGAGGTCATGTACTCGGTCAGGGCCTTGAACCAGATCTTCTCGGCCTTGTCCCGGCCGATGCCCTCGACCTTCTTGTCGTCCTTCGTCGGGCTGTCGTACTTGACGCCACCGATCTCCTTCGGGCCGCTGCCCTCGGACAGCAGGTAGAAGAAGTGGTTGGCCACGCCCGAGGAGTAGTGCGGGTCGAGACCACCGGTGCTGGAGTCCCAGAAGTCCTTCGACTGCCCGTCCTTGGACGGCTTGTCCATGTAGCGCAGCGGCTTGCCGTCACCGTTGATGTTGATCTTCTCGCCGATGAGGTAGTCGCCCGGGTCCTTGTCGTTCTTGGCGTAGAACTCGACCGACGTGCCGAAGATGTCCGAGGTGCCCTCGTTCAGGCCGCCGGACTCACCGCTGTAGGTGAGGTTGGCGGTGGCGGCGGTGACACCGTGCGACATCTCGTGCGCCGCGACGTCGAGGGCGGTCAGCGGGGCCTTGTCGCCCTCGCCGTCGCCGTACGACATGCAGAAGCAGTCGTCGTCCCAGAAGGCGTTCACGTAGTTCTTGCCGTAGTGGACGCGCGAGGTGGCACCCTTGCCGTCGCCCTTGATGCCGTTGCGGCCCTGGACCTTCTTGTAGTAGTCCCAGGTCTCGGCGGCACCGTAGTGGGCGTCGACGGCCGCGGTCTGCGGGTCGTCGGGCTTGCCGGTGCCCCACTTGTCGTCCTCGTCGGTGAAGGCCTTGCCCTCGCCGGACTCGCTGTTGCCGAGGTTGAGGGTCTTGTGACCACCGCGGTCGGCGTCGGTCAGCGTGAAGCCGCTGCCCTCCTTGGAGGTGCCCAGGTCGACGGAGCCGCTGAACTCGCTCTCGCCCTTGCCGGTGCGGATGTCGTCGTACTGGAAGATCTTCTTGCCGCTGTTGGCGTCGGTGATGACGTGCATCCGGCTGGGCGTGCCGTCCTTCTTGACGCCCTTGACGACGGTGTCGTAGGCGAGGACGGGGCTGCCGGAGGCGGCCCAGACGACCTTCTTGGGCGCCTGCGCGTCGGCCTTCTTGGCGCTCAGCGACTTCGCCGCGGTGCCCTGCGCGGACTGCGCGGCGGCGGTCGGGGCTATCTTCGCGGTGGTGGAGGCCACCTTGACCGACTTCTTGGTCGACTTGGTGGTGCTCTTGATGGCGCCGCCCTTGGCGGTGTGCACGACCATGTCGCCACCGAGGACCGGAAGTCCGGCGTAGGTGCGGTCGTAGCGGGTGTGCGTGGTGCCGTCGGCGTCCTTGATGACGTCCTTGACGACCAGCTTCTCCTGCGAGCCCAGGCCGAGTTCCTTGGCGGTCTGCGCCTTGGTGGCGCTCGCGTCGCGCAGCAGTTCCGCGCGGTGCGAGGCGCTCAGCTTGAGGGGCGAACCGTCCGCGGTGGGGGCCTGGACGGTGGAGGCACCGGCGGTGCCTGCGGTGATACCGGCGGCCACGAGGGCCGCCGCCGCGAGAGAGATACCGGCGATGCGGGTCTTACGGGACATGTGGGGGGTCACGCGTGCTCCTTCAACTTTGCCAAGTGGTGGGGGTGCAAAGCGATGCGGGTGTGACGTGCGTTCGGAGAGACTGCCATTCGAACGCGTGCATGTCAGGAGGGTGTTCGAGGTTTGGCTGAAAATTGTCCGTCGAGAGGTGATCGCTGTTCGTTAAACGGAGGTGGGCGCCACCCCCGGAGATCCGGGAGTGACGCCCAACATCGTTGTCCGGCAGGCCAGTTGTGAGGTGCGGTGATCCGCGGACCCGCCTATGTCACACCAAGGTGACGGACAGGTGCCGACCGGTGATCAGAACGTCAGCTTCCAGCTGTTGATGTAGCCGGTGTCCTGCGAGTAGACGTCCTGAACCCGCAGCTTCCAGGTGCCGGAGGCCTTCTCCGAGGACGCGTTGACGGTGTAGGTCGTCTTCACGTCGGCCGCCGAGTCGAAGGCGCTGGAGTTCTTCAGCCGGTAGGCCGTACCGTCCGGGGCGATCAGGTCCACGACCAGGTCACCGCGGTAGGTGTGCACGATGTCCACCGCGACCTTGAGGGTGCTCGGCGCATTGCCGGTGCGGCCGACATTGATCGGTGAGGTGACCGCCGCGCCCGCGTCCGGGATCGCCACGTCGTCGCTGTTCTCGAAGACGTTGCCGCCACCGGCCGCGTTGACCGTCCAGGTGAAGGCGGCGGTGCCGGTCTTCTTGGCGGCGTCGGTGACCGTGACCGTCACGTTGCTGGTGCCGGCCGTGGTCGGCGTACCGGAGATCAGGCCGGTCGTCGCGTTGAGCGACAGCCCGGCGGGCAGGCCGGTCGCCGCGTACGACAGTGCGCCCGCGGTGCCGCTGGTCGCCTTGATCTGCAGGCTCGCCGCCTGGCCCACGGTGCTGGTCTGGTTGCCCGGGTTGGTGACGGTGACGCCGCCGCCGTCCGGGACGCGGGAGCCGACGTTGACCGCCGCCCAGGTGTTGGCGACCGTGTTGTACGACGCGCTGCCCTGGCCGAACAGGTCGGCCGCGGCCTGCAGGGTGGCGGTGCGGGCGCCCGCGTAGTTGGTGTTGGCGCTCATGTACTGGCTGAGTGCCTTGAACCAGACCTTCTCGGCGTTGGCCCGGCCGATGCCCGGCACCGGCAGGTTGTCGAAGGTCGGGCTGTCGTAGTGGACGCCGCCGATGTCCTTCGGGCCGCTGCCCTCGGACAGCAGGTAGAAGAAGTGGTTGGCGACACCGGAGGAGTAGTGCACGTCCTTGTTGCCGACGCCGCTGGACCAGTAGTCGGCCGACGCCCCGTCCTTGGACGGCTTGTCCATGTAGCGCAGCGGGGTGCCGTCGCCGTTGATGTCGATCTTCTCGCCGATGAGGTAGTCACCGGGGTCGGAGGAGTTGTTGGCGTAGAACTCCACCGCGGTGCCGAAGATGTCGGAGGTCGCCTCGTTGAGGCCGCCGGACTCGCCGCTGTAGGTGAGGTCGGCGGTGGCCGCGGTGACACCGTGCGACATCTCGTGGCCGGCCACGTCGATGGCCGTCAGCGGGGCGGCGTTGCCGCTGCCGTCGCCGTACGTCATGCAGAAGCAGCCGTCGTCCCAGAAGGCGTTGACGTAGCTGTTGCCGTAGTGGACCCGGGAGTAGGCGCCCACGCCGTCGCCCTTGATGCCGCTGCGGCCGTGCACGTTCTTGTAGTAGTCCCAGGTCTCCTGCGCGCCGTAGGCCGCGTCGACGCCCGCCGTCTGCGCGTTCTGCGGCGTGCCGTCGCCCCAGGTGTCGTCGGCGTCGGTGAACAGCGTGCCGGTCCCGGAGGAGCCGTGCTTGAGGTCGTACGTCTTGTGGTTGCCGCGCGTGGCGTCGGTCATCGAGAAGTTCGGCGCCGAGCCGGAGGTCCCGATGGTGACCTTGCCGCTGTACTCGCTGTTGCCGATGCCCTTCTCGATCCCCTGGTACTCGAAGATCTTGGCGCCGGTGGTGGCATCCGTGATGACGTGCAGCTGGTTCGGGGTGCCGTCGTCCTGGAGCCCGCCGACCACCGTCTCGTACGCGAGCAGCGGCTTGCCGTCGGCGACCCAGATCACCTTGCGCGGCGCCTTCGCGGCCCCGGTCTTCTTCGACCCGAGCGCCTGCGCCGACTTCACGGCCTTCGCCTCGGCCGCGGCGGGCTTCACCTTCGCGGTGGTGCCGGCGACCTTGAGCTGGGAGCGCACGGCCTTGGTGACGCCCTTGACGGAGCCGCCCTTGGCCTGGTGCACCACGAGGTCGCCGCCGAGGACGGGCAGCCCGTCGTAGGTGCGCTCGTAGCGGGTGTGGACGGTGCCGTCGACGTCCTTGGAGACGTCCTTGACGACGAGCTTCTCCTTGGCCCCGAGCTTGAGCTGCCGCGCGGTCTCGGCGGTGGTGGCACTGGCTGCCCGTATCAGCTCCGCACGCTGGGACGGGGACAGCTTGGCCGGCAGGGCGCCGGGGTCGGGAGCGGCGTGCGTGGTGCCCGGCCGCGGGGCGGCCGCCGTGCCGGTACCGGCCTGGACGCCGACTGCCAGCATCGCCGTGACGGCGACGAGTGCGCCGGTCGCAACGGCGCGTCCATGGGGGGTGCGTCTCACACTGACTCCTTCTGCGGTGGCCGCCGTGTGGCGAGGCGGCCGAGGGGGACCGGGCGGCGAGACGGCCGTCCGGGCAGAGCGAGGCAGAACTCTTGGAGCGTGTGGGGGGAGACGTACGGGAAGTGCTGGGCGTACAGGTGGTGCTGGGTGTACGGGTGGTACGGGTGGAGCAGGTGGAACCTGCGGCCGTGGGACGTGATGCTGTGGGGATCCCAGCGGCGGTTGCGGGGAAGAGTCCCACCACAAGTGGCTTGTTGTCAGGCACCGTTCAACGAATTGGCCGGAAACCGTCCGTTGCGCGAAATCGGTGTTCGGAAGACGGACGGCCCGTGATCGGCCGCGCGATCCCCTCCCGCCCGTTCAAACCCCCGAAAACCGCTGGAACAGCAGCTCATAGCCGTCCGGATTGCGTCCCAGGAAGATCTGCCCCCGGTGTGTCCCGACGAGCGCCGGGGCATACCGGCGCCCGCTCCGCCCCGGGACGCCGGGCCCCCGCCGGCGACCGTCCGCGGTGGCCGGGCGACCGTCCGCGCCGCAGCGGTCAGCCGTCCGCTTCCCGGCCGTGCCAGGAGCACCACAGCGCGGCATAGGCGCCCCCCGCCGCCACCAGCTCGTCGTGCGTACCGAGTTCGGCGAGCCGGCCGGCCTCCATGACGGCCACCCGGTCCGCGTCGTGCGCGGTGTGCAGCCGGTGGGCGATGGCGATGACCGTACGGCCCTTCAGGACGGCGGCCAGGGCGCGTTCGGTGTGCCGCGCCGTACGGGGGTCGAGCAGCGCCGTCGCCTCGTCCAGGATCAGGGTGTGCGGGTCCGCCAGCACCACGCGGGCCAGGGCCAGTTGCTGGGCCTGCGCGCCGTCCGGGCGGTGGCCGCCGGCGCCGAGTGCGGTGTCCAGGCCGGCCGGCAGCTCCTCGGCCCAGTCGGCGCCCACGGCCGCCAGCGCGGCACGGAGCGCGGCGTCCCCGGCACCGGGCGCGGCGATCCGCAGATTGTCCCGGACGGTGCCCAGGAAGACATGGTGCTCCTGGGTCACCAGGACGACCTGCCGGCGCAGCACCTCCGGGTCCAGCGCGGCGACCGGCACCCCGCCGACCGTCACCGACCCGCTGCGCGGCGCGTCGACGCCGGCCAGCAGCCGCCCCAGAGTGGACTTGCCGGCTCCCGAGGGGCCGACCACGGCGAGGCGTTCGCCGGGGCGGACGCTCAGGTCGACACCGTGCAGGACGTCGCGGGGCGCGGCGTGCGGGCCGTCCTCCGCGGCCGGGTAGGCGTAGCGCACGGCGGTCACGTCGAGGCGGTCGCCGGCGGGCGCGGCCGGGGCGGGGGAGGGCTCCGGGGAGGGGCGGGGCAGGCGGGCCGCGGGGGCGGCCGCGGTGGTCCGCGGTGCCTGACCCAGGCCCTCGACACGGGCGAACGCGGCGGTGCCGGCCTGGAGTTGCTCGGCCCGGAACAGGATCGTCTCCAGCGGCTCGGACAGCTGCCGCAGATACAGCGCGGCGGAGACGACCACGCCCGGGCTGAGGGCGCCGTGGCTCTGCAGCGCCCCGCCGAGCAGCAGGACGCCGACCACCGGCAGGACGTGGGAGACGTCCACGGCGGGCAGCAGCACGCTGCGCAGGAACAGCGTGCGGGTACGGGTGCGCCGGCAGCGCTCGACGGCCTCCTCGCACGCCGCCGTCCGGCGCTCCCCGAGCCCCAGCGCCTCGACGGTCCGGGCGCCCGCTGCCGTGGCCGACAGCACCTCGGCGAGCGCCGAGGTCGCCGCCCCCTCCGCCAGATACGCGGCGGGTGCCCGGCGCAGATACCACCGGACCGCGAACAGGCCGCACAGCACCCCCAGCCCGCACGCGCCGAGCAGCGGATCCAGCACGACCACCGCAGCGAGCAGGCACAGCGCCTGCACCGCGGCGACGAGGACTTCCGGCGCGGCCTCCCGCAGCGTCTCGGCGACCGTCGTCACGTCCGAGGTGCCGCGGGCCGTCAGATCGCCGGTGCCCGCCCGCTCCACCGTCGCGGCCGGCAGTGCCAGCGCCCGGTCGACGTACTGCTCCCGCACCCGGGCCAGGGTCCGTTCGCCGAAGCGGTACCCGACGAACCGGGCGTACCGCGCCAGCAGCAACTGCGCCACCGCGCACACCAGGATGGCCGGCGCCAGCCGGTCGACCGTGCGCACCCCGCCGCCGTCGCGCACCGTGTCCACGATCCGGCCGAGCAGCCACGGGCCGGCCAGACCCGCGACCGCGGCCAGTGCGTTGAGCGCCAGCATCAGGGCGAAGGCCCGGCCGTCGCGCCGGACCAGCCGCAGCGCCGCCCGCCGGGTCGTGGCCGGATCGGCCACCGGCAGCGCGGAGCCGCCCGGCCGTGCGGAGCCGGCCCCTCCGGGCGTCGCGGTCATCGCCCGCCCTCCCCGGTCACGGGTCCCTCGGCCGCGCCCACGGGACGGCCGGTGCCGTCGCCCGCCTCGTCCTCGCCGCGGGAGACCAGGTGGCGGTATCCGGGCCGGGCGTCGAGGAGTTCACGGTGGCTGCCGACGGCCGCGACCCTGCCGCCGACGAGGAAGCACACCCGGTCGGCCCGGTCGAGCAGCAGCGGGGAGGTGCTGGTGACCACCGTCGTACGGCCCGCACGGGCGGCGTGCAGCCGGGCCGCGACAGCCGCCTCGGTGTGGGCGTCGACCGCCGAGGTCGGTTCGACGGCGAGCAGCACCTCGGGGTCGGCCAGCAGCGCCCGCACCAGGCGCAGCCGTTGCCGCTGGCCGCCGGAGAGGTTGCGGCCCTGCGCCTCGACGGGGGCGTCGAGCCCGCCCGGCAGACCGCGGACGACGTCCTCGGCCAAAGCCGTGCGGACGGCGCGGTCGATCGCCTCCCCGGTCCGGTCCCGGCGGCCGCAGACCACCTCGCGCAGCGTCCCGGCGAACAGGTCCGCTTCGTTGTCCGCCACCAGGAGCCGGTCGCGGAGCCGGGCCGGCGCGATCGTGTCGAGACGTACCGCGCCCCAGGTCGCGGCCGAGTCCGCGAACCGGCCGAGGCGGTCGACCACGGCCGCCGACTCGGCCGGGCGGGCGGCGACCAGCGCGGTCAACTGCCCCGCCACCACCTCGACGCCCGACTCCGGATCGTGCAGCACGGACGGGACGGCGGGCGCGTCCCGTGCGGCGCCGGCCGTTCCCGTGCCGTCCGGCTCCAGGGCCAGGAACCGTACGACCCGCCGGGCGGCGACCAGCCCCCGGGTGAGGTCGTAGCCGCCCTCGATGAAGAACGAGACCGGCACCACCAGCGCCGCCGCGTAGCCGTAGACCGCCACCAACTCGCCCGCCGTGAGCGTGCCCCGGGCCGCCATCCGGGCCGCCGGCCAGGTCACCGCGGCCAGGAACAGCGTCGGCAGACCGAGCCCCAGTGCCTGGACCCAGCTCGTCACCGCGCCGACCCGGTACCCCTCGTCGCGCAGTTCCCGCGAGGCGTGCCGGTAGCGGTCGGCGAACACCGCCTTCCCGCCGAGGCCGCCCAGCACCCGCAGCCCGCCGACCAGGTCGGTCAGCCGCGCCGCCAGCCCGCTCTGCCGTTCGCGGTAGCGCGTCTGCGCCCCTTGCAGCCGCCCCAGCAGCGGCCCGACCAGCACCGCGAGCAACGGCACGCCCAGCAGCACCACCGCGGCCAGCAGCGGTGAGACGGTCAGCAGCAAGGCGGCCACGACCGCGTACGCCAGCACCCCGCCGACGCCCGGCCCGGTCATCGTCAGCGTCTGGCTGAGCACCGCGACATCGCCGATCCCGATGGTGACGACCTCCCCGGCCGTCGTCCTACGGGGCAGCGCCGCCCCCAGCCGCACGGTCTGCGCCATGAGGGCGCGCACCGTACGGAAGGTGGCGTCCATCCGGATACGGGTCATCGTGCGATGCCGCATGACCGCCAGCCAGGCGTTCATCACCCCGACCCCGAGCAGGACCGCCGCCCAGCCGAGCAGCACCGGCAGCCGGCCCGGGGCCAGCCCGTCGTCGATGGCCCGCGACAGGACGTACGGCGGGAGCATCAGCCCCACCATCCACAGACTCCCGTACGTGGCGCCCGCCGCCACCCGCCCCCGCTGGCTGACCACCAGCCACCACAGATACCGCCCGGCACCGCGCGGGCCGGGCACCCCCGGACCGCCGCGCTCGGTGTCCGTCATACCGTCCGCCCCCTCCACCGCTCTCCGTCCCGGCCGCTCCGGAAAGCCCCGCCCCGGCCGGCCCGTCCCCGTCCCTCCGGTCAGCCTCCCTACCCCACGCTGTCCCGCCACGCCTGATGCAGACCGGCGAACCGGCCGCGGTCCGCGATGAGGTCCTTGGGCGGGCCGTCCTCGACGATCCGGCCGTCGGCCATCACCAGGACCCGGTCGGCGATCTCGACGGTCGAGAGGCGGTGGGCGATCACCAGGGCGGTACGGCCCCGCAGCACCGTGGCCATGGCGCGCTGAACCGCGCGTTCGCCGGGGATGTCCAGCGAACTGGTGGCCTCGTCGAGGAGGAGGACGGCGGGGTCGGCGAGCAGGGCGCGGGCGAAGCCGACCAGTTGGCGCTGGCCGGCCGAGATGCGCCCGCCGCGCTTGCGGACGTCGGTGTCGTAGCCGTCCGGCAGCGCGGCGATGAAGTCATGGGCGCCGATGGCCCGCGCGGCGCCTTCGATCTCCTCGCGGGTGGCGTCCGGGCGGCCGAGGGCGATGTTGTCGGCGACCGTGCCGGAGAACAGGAACGCCTCCTGGGTGACCATGACGACACTGCGGCGCAGGGCGGTGGTGGACAGCGCCCGCAGGTCGACGCCGTCGAGCAGCACCCGGCCCTCGGTGGGGTCGTAGAAGCGGGCCAGCAGCTTGGCGAGGGTGGACTTGCCGGCTCCGGTGGCCCCCACCACGGCGACGGTCGTGCCCGCCGCAAGCGTCAGGTCGAAGCGGGGCAGCACCTCGCCGCCGGTGCGGTAGGCGAAGCGGACGCCGTGGAAGGCGACTTCGCGGCCCGGCCGGGCCGCGGCGACGGCCGGCAGCGCCGCGGGGACCTCCGGCTCCGGGACGCCGGGGCGCCGGGCCAGCAGTCCGGCGATCTTCTGGAGCGAAGCGGCCGCGGACTCATAGGCGTTGAGGAACATCCCGAGGCGGTCGATGGGGTCGTACAGCCGCCGCAGATAGAGCACCCCGGCGGCCAGTACGCCGAGCGCCAGGCCTCCCGTGGCGACGCGGTAGGCGCCCCACAGGACGATCGCGGCGACCGCCGTGTTGGCCACCAGCCGGGACGAGACGACATAGCGCGCCATCTCCAGCGCGGTGTCGCCGTTGATCCGGGCGTGGTCGTGGTTCAGCCGGGCGAAGGCGGCGTCGTTGGGCCGCTCGCGGCGGAACGCCTGTACCGGGCGGATGCCGTTGAGGGTCTCGGTGAACTGCACGATGACGCCCGCCATCGCCGTGGACTTCGCGCTGTAGACGCGGTGCGCACGGCGCCGGAAGGAGCGGACGAGGAGGGCGAGCGGCGCGGCGGAGGCGAGGGCGGCCGCGCCGAGCCCCCCGTCCAGCCAGACCAGGGTGACGGTGATGTAGACCGTCGAGAGCACGATCGTGATCAGCTCCTGCAGCCCCTCCTCCAGGAGTTCGCGCAGCGACTCCACGTCGGTGGTGGCGCGGGAGATCAGCCGGCCGGAGGTGTAGCGCTCGTGGAAGTCCAGGCTCAGGGCCTGCGCGTGCCGGAAGATCCGGCCGCGGAGGTCGAGCAGCACGTCCTGGCTGACCCGCGCGGAGAGCTGGATGAAGCCGAACTGCAGCCCGCCGGACGCCACCGCGCACAGCACCGCCGCCACCGCCACGGCGGCCAGCGGCCCCTGATCGCCCGCCCGCAGGGTCGGCACCGCGCGGTCGAGGGCATAGGCGACCAGCAGCGGACCGGCCTGCACGGCGGCCTGCTGGAGCAGCAGCGCGACGGCCACCGCCGCGACCCGGCGCCGGTGCGGGGCCAGCAGGGACCCCAGGAGGGCGCGCGAGGCCCCCTTGGGGGTCGGCAGGTCGTCCCGGGTGAAGGCGTCCGCGGCGGGGGCGCCCCCGGCCGGCGCGGAAGGGGAGGCGGAAGGGGGCGGTTGCTGCGGTTCCGGACGCTCCTCGGGATCGTCGGACGGCAGGCCGGTTGCGGTGGTGGTCATCGGTGGCCCTCTCCCTCGCCGGACATCAGGGTGGCGTACTCGGGGTTGTCCCGCAGGAGTTGCTGATGCGTGCCGACGGCGGCGATCCGGCCGCCGGACAACAGGGCCACCCGGTCGGCGAGCAGGACCGTGGACGGCCGGTGGGCGACGACCAGGGCGGTGGTGGTCGCCAGGACCCGGCGCAGCGCCGCCTCCACCAGGGCCTCGGTGTGCACATCGAGGGCGGAGAGCGGATCGTCGAGGATCAGGAAGCGCGGCCGGCCGACCACGGCACGGGCCAGGGCCAGCCGCTGCCGCTGCCCGCCGGACAGGCTCAGTCCCTGCTCGCCGACCTGGGTGGCGCTGCCCTCGGGGAGGGCGTCGACGAACCCGTCGGCCTGCGCCACCGCCAACGCCCGCCGCAGCTCGCCCTCGTGGGCCCGCTCCGCGCCCATCAGGACGTTCTCCGCCGCGGTCGCCGAGAAGAGCGTCGGCTCCTCGAAGGCCACCGCGACCAGCGTCCGGGCCTCCTCCCGGCTGAGCGTCGCCAGATCCCGCCCGTCGAGGACGATGCGGCCCGCGGTCGGGTCGTACAGCCGCGGTACCAGCGAGGTGAGCGTGGTCTTCCCGCTGCCCGTCGCCCCGACCAGCGCCATCGTCTCGCCGGGCCGGATGTGCAGGGTGACGTCCTTGAGGAGGGGCGGGTCGTCCGGCGGCGCGTCGGGGTAGCGGAACACGACGCCGGAGAAGACCAGCCCGCCGTCGCCGGAGGCCGCGGACGGCTTCTCCCGCGGCGTGTCCGGTGCCGGTCCGCCCGGTGCCGGTCCGTCCGCCGCCGGTCTGCCGGTCGTCGCCGGTCCGCCCGCCGCCGGCTCGTCCAGGACCTCGAAGTACCGCTCGGTGGCCGAGGCCGCCTCATTGCCCATGGCCAGCAGGAAGCCGATCGACTCCACCGGCCAGCGCAGCGCCAGCGCGGTCGACAGGAAGGCGACGAGGGTGCCGGCGGACAGCACGCCGTCGGCCACCTGGAGCGTGCCGAGCACCAGGGCACCGCCGATCGCGATCTCCGGCAGCGTGGTGTTGAAGCCCAGGATCCAGGCCAGCAGCCGGGCCTTGCGGAGTTCGGACGTGCGCAGCGCGTGCGTCAGCCGCCGGAAGGCGCGGGCCTGGCTGCGGTGGCGCCCGAAGCCCTTGATGATGCGGATGCCGAGCACCGACTCCTCGACCACCGTCGTCAGATCGCCGAGCTGGTCCTGGGTCAGGCGCGCGGCGCGCCCGTACTTCGCCTCGAAGACCGAGCACAGCACCATCAGCGGCAGCACCGGCGCCAGCAGCACCAGCCCCAGCGACCAGCGCTGGACCAGCAGGAGCACCGCGCCCACCAGGATGGTCGTGGCGTTGACCAGCAGGAAGGTCAGGGGGAACGCGAGGAACAGGCGCACCAGCTGGAGGTCGGTCGTGCCGCGCGACAGCAACTGGCCCGACGACCAGCGGTCGTGGAAGGCGACCGGCAACCGCTGCAGATGGCGGTAGAGCGCCTCGCGCATCGCCGCCTCCACCCGGGCCAGCGGACGGGCCACCAGCCGGCGCCGCAGCCCGAACAGCAACGCCTCCGCGACGCCGAGCAGCAAGAGGTAGCCGCCGCCGAGCCACACCCCGCCCGGATCGCGCTCGGCCACCGGCCCGTCCACCAGCCACTTGAGCACCAGGGGAATGACCAGGCTGATGCACGAGGCGAGCACCGCCACGCACGCGGCGATGCCCAGGCGGGCCCGCACGGGCCGGGCGAACGGCCACAGGCGCACCAGCGAGCGCATGGCGGACCGCGGGGGCCGGGGTAAGCCGGTCCGGTCGGTCGGGGGCGAGGTCTGCGCGGTATCGGACATCACTCGCGAGCGTAGGGCGCGTCACTGACAACGCTCATGTCTTTTTCCGCCCGGCGGCACCGCCCGCCGTTTCGCGCGCGCCGCCGCCACCGCCGCCGCCCCGCCGTTTCCGTACCGCCCCGCCTCAGCCCGGCACCGCCCGGAACAGCGCCACCGACCGCGCGGCGAGGGTGTGCGCGACGCCCGCCGCGTACGGCGGCTCGGCCGCCCCCGGCTGCTCCTCCCGCGCCGTGTCGACGAGGAGTTCGTAGGCCCGCGCCCAGGGCGGCCCGGGGAGGGTGAACGGGCGGGGCCGGTCGGCGGCGTGCAGCACGGCCAGGAAACTGTCGTCGACGATGCGGATGCCCCGGGCGTCGCGTTGGGAGATGTCGTTCCCGGAGAGGTACATGCCCAGCGTGGCTCCCGGGGTGTACCAGTCCTGTTCGGTCATCTCCGTGCCGTCCGCGGTGAACCAGGCCAGATCGCGCAGACCGCCGCGATGGTGCGGCCGGCCGGAGAAGAACGCCCGGCGGCGCAGAACGGGGTGCGCCCGGCGCAGGGCGATGAGGCGGGCGGCGAGGCCGGCCAGCGGGCGCCATTCCGGGTCGTCCAGCAGCGACCAGTCCAGCCAACTGGTGGTGTTGTCCTGGCAGTAGGCGTTGTTGTTGCCGTGCTGGGTGCGGCCCATCTCGTCGCCGGCGACCAGCATCGGCACACCCGTCGACAGCAGCAGGGTGGTCAGGAGGTTGCGCAGCTGGCGGCGGCGCAGGGCGCGGACCTCCCGGTCGTCGGTCTCGCCCTCGGCGCCGCAGTTCCACGACCGGTTGTCGTGGGTGCCGTCGCGGTTGCCCTCGCCGTTGTCCGCGTTGCGTTTGTGCTCGTAGCTGACCAGGTCGCGCAGGGTGAAGCCGTCGTGTGCGGTGATGAAGTTGACCGAGGCGTAGGGGCGGCGGCCGCCCCAGGCGTAGAGGTCGCTCGATCCGGAGAGCCGGTAGCCCAGGTCGCGCACGTCGTGCTGGGCGCCGCGCCAGAAGTCGCGGACGGTGTCGCGGTAGCGGTCGTTCCACTCCGTCCACAACGGCGGGAAGGCGCCGACCTGGTAGCCGCCGGAGCCCACGTCCCAGGGCTCGGCGATCAGCTTGACCCGGCGCAGCACCGGGTCCTGGGCGATCACCGCGAGGAACGGCGAGAGCATGTCGACGTCGTGCATGGAGCGGGCCAGCGCGGCCGCCAGGTCGAAGCGGAAGCCGTCCACGCCCATCTCGGTGACCCAGTAGCGCAGCGAATCGGTGATCAGGCGCAGGACATGGGGCTGGACGACGTGCAGGGTGTTGCCGCAGCCGGTGTAGTCGGTGTAGCGGCGGGCCTCGCCCGCCAGCCGGTAGTAGCCGCGGTTGTCGATGCCGCGCAGGGAGAGCGTCGGGCCCAGCTCGCCGGCCTCCGCGGTGTGGTTGTAGACGACGTCGAGGATCACCTCGATGCCCGCGTCGTGCAGCGCCCGCACCATCCGCTTGAACTCGCCGACCTGCTGCCCCCGGGTGCCCGTGGCGGCATATCCGGCATGGGGCGCGAAGTAGCCGATGGAGTTGTAGCCCCAGTAGTTGCGCAGCCCCCGGCGCACCAGGTGGTCCTCGTGCGCGAACTGGTGGACGGGCAGCAGCTCGACGGCGGTGACGCCGAGCCGGACGAGGTGCTCCAGCGCCGCGGGGTGGGCGAGCCCCGCATAGGTGCCGCGCAACCGCTCCGGGATACCGGGGTGACGCATCGTGAAGCCGCGCACATGCAGTTCGTAGAGCACGGAATCCGGCCAGGGCGTCTTGGGCCGGCGGTCGTCCTGCCACTCGTCGACGCCGCCCTCGTCCCCGGTGTCCTCCCCGACCACGACGCCCTTGGGGACGTACGGTGCCGAGTCCCGGTCGTCGCGCACGGTGTCGGCGGCCTGCTGCTCGGGCCAGTCACGGACATGGCCGTAGAGCTGGGCCGGCAGCGCGAACCTGGCGCCGGCGGGTTCCGTACGGGTGCCGAAGTCGCCGTCCACGGCCCTGGCGTACGGGTCCAGCAGCAGTTTCGCCGGGTTCCAGCGGGCGCCGGTCCAGGGGTCCCAGCGGCCGTGCACCCGGTAGCCGTAGCGCTGGCCGGGGCGGACACCGGGAAGGAAACCGTGCCAGATCTCATGGGTGAGCTCGGTCAGCGCATGGCGCGTCTCGCGCTCCGCGTCGTCGAAGAGACAGAGTTCCACGGCCTCGGCGCCGCCCGCCCAGAGGGCGAAGTTGGTGCCGGCGATGCCGTCGGGGCCGGTGCGGTAGCGGGCCCCCAGGGGTGTGGGGCTGCCGGGGCGGATGTCCGCGGGTGGGGCGACTGGCTCATCCGCCACCGCCTCCTGCTCGGGTGCGCTCGACACGTGCCGGCCTCCTGCGGCTCATGGCTCGGTCGGGCGGCGGGTACCCGGCATGGGGTACCTCCCGGCGTCCACCGGGGGAGTCCGGCCGTACAGCTGTCCCCCCGCCCTCCCCGTTGTTCTTCCCGCAACCGGGCGTTGCCTCACGCTTCCCGCCGCGAGGGCTCATTGTTCCCCCCGTGCTGTCCGTGACATCCCGTTACGCGGCATACCTCCTAACCCGGGCATCATCCGTCACAATTCGGTATATGACCGCCCATCAGCAGAGCCGAGCAGGGGACCGAGCGACGAACCGTGCGGGGGTCCGCACGCGGGGCCGGGTGCGGGGCCGGGCGGGCCGCGGGGCCGCGCGGGCAGACCGCCGTACCCGCCTCGTCCTCGCCGCCGTGGCCGGGCTCGCCGGGGCGGTGGCACTGGCCGGCTGCGGGGAGGCGGAGGGCTTCGTCGGCGGCAAACCGCGCTCCCCGGAGGAGACGATCAGGGTCGTCCCGCACAACGGCGCGCACGGGGTACGGGCCGACGGGCGGCTGGAGGTCCGGGTGCCCGAGGGGCGGCTGGAGCGGGTCGAGGTCAGCCGGACCGGCGGGGCGGGCCGGCAGGCGGTCGCCGGGCGGATCTCCCCGGACGGCATGGTCTGGCGGCCCGCCCGCGGACGCCTCCAACTGGGCGCGAGGTACACCGTCGACGCCGTGGCACTGGACGGCGCCGGCCACCGTTCGGCCCGCCGCACCACCTTCACCACCTCCGCGCCCGTCCACCGCTTCACCGGCCACTTCTCGCCGCAGGGCGATGCCACGGTCGGCACCGGCCTGATCTTCTCGATGATCTTCAACCGGCCGGTCGCCGACCGCGCGGCCGTCGAACGCGCCGTCAAGGTCGGCGCCCGGCCCCCCGTCGAGATCGCCGCCCACTGGTTCGGCCACCGCCGGCTGGACTTCCGGCCCCGTGAGCGCTGGCGGCCGGGCACCCGGATCACCGTGGACCTGCGGCTGCGCGGGGTGAAGGCCGCGCCGGGCGCCTACGGGACACAGCGCCGGACCGTCCACTACCGGGTCGCCCGGGACCAGGTCAGCGTCATCGACGCCGCCCGGCACACCATGACGGTGCGCCAGGACGGCCGGGTGGTGGCGGTGCTGCCGGTCACCGCGGGCGACGACGAGAACCCCACCTACAACGGGACGATGGTGATCCTGGAGCGGCACTCGATGACGCGGATGGACGGCGACACCGTCGGTTTCGGCGCCGAGTACGACATCCCGGACGTGCCGCACGCCATGCGCCTGACCCGGTCGGGGACCTTCCTGCACGGCAACTACTGGGCGCCGCCCGAGGTCTTCGGCGGCCTCAACACCAGCCACGGCTGCGTCGGGCTGAAGGACATCAAGGGCGGCGGACCCCATACCCCGGCCGGCTGGTTCTTCGGCCGCTCGATCGTCGGCGACACCGTCGTGGTGACCCGCTCCCCGGAGCGCACGGTCGCGCCGGACAACGGCCTCGGCGGCTGGAACATGCCGTGGGGGCCGTGGCGGGCCGGGTCCGCGCTGCACTGACCGGCGGCCGTCCGCCCCCTGCCCCCGCACCACCCCCGCACTTGGGACTAAACGGTGACGTTCACGGGGAGTTCACTGTCACCGTGGTGTGGTTATCTAACGGCAAGCGCGCGGCTGTCCGCGTCCGTGCGCGGGGGATCGCGGGCCGTGCGAGGGGAAAAGGGGCCAGACGTGAACGTCCAGCCGAATTCGGGGGTGCCGCTGCGCCGGCCTCGGCGGTCGCACCGGAGCGGGGGGCCGCTGGCCCTGGTGCTCGGCGCGATGCTGCTGCTGGTGACCGCGTGCGGCGGTGACGGCGACGACGACAAGCCGGCCGGCAAGGCGGGCGGGGACAAGGACGCCTCGCAGGCGGCGGTGACGATAGCGCCCAAGGACGGCGCGCACGACGTCGCCACCAGCGGCGCGCTGAAGGTGACCGCCCACCAGGGCCGGCTCACGTCCGTCAAGGTCAAGGACGGCAAGGGCAACGAGGTCGACGGGAAGATAGCGGGCGGCGGCGCCCTGTGGCAGCCGAGCGGCCACCTCGGCGCCTCGACGGACTACACCGTCGACGCCATAGCGGTGGACGGCAAGGGCCGGGAGGCCGCCGAGCACTCCCGCTTCACCACCCTCGTCCCGAAGAACACCTTCATCGGCCAGTACACCCCGGAGAACGGCCAGCAGGTCGGCGTCGGGATGCCGGTCTCGATCCGCTTCACCCGCGGGATCACCGACCCCAAGGCCGTCGAGGACGCCATCAAGGTCACCGCGAAGCCGTCGGTCCCGGTCGAGGGCCACTGGTTCGGCAACGACCGGCTCGACTTCCGCCCCGAGAAGTACTGGGCGGCCGGCACCAAGGTCACCCTCAAGCTCGACCTCGACGGCGTCGAGGGCCGGCCCGGTGTCTACGGCACCCAGGCCAAGGAGGTCTCCTTCACCGTCGGCCGCAGCCAGGTCAGCACGGTCGACGCCGAGTCGAAGAAGATGACCGTGGTCCGCGACGGCAAGAAGATCAAGACCATCCCGATCACCTCGGGCGCGCCGGGCACCGAGACGTACAACGGCAAGATGGTGATCAGTGAGAAGCACCTGGTGACGCGGATGAACGGCGACACCGTCGGCTTCGGCGGGGAGTACGACATCAAGGACGTCCCGCACGCCATGCGGCTGAGCACGTCCGGCACGTTCATCCACGGCAACTACTGGTCGGGCCGCGCGACCTTCGGCACCCGCAACGCCAGCCACGGCTGTGTGGGCCTCTTCGACCAGCGCGGCGGCGGGGACGGCTCCACCCCGGCGGCGTGGTTCTTCCGCAACTCCGTCGTCGGCGATGTGGTCGTCGTCAAGAACTCCCACGACGAAACGATCCAGCCGGACAACGGCTTCAGCGACTGGAACCTCTCCTGGGAGAAGTGGAAGGCCGGCCAGTAGGACGGCCGGAAGGCGACCGGGCCCGCTGCACTGTGACGGAGTGCACCGGGCCCGATGCCGTTAACGCGTACTAACCTGCCCGCATGACTGTGAATCTCGAGGTCGCCGACGGCGTCGGCACCATCCGCCTGGACCGTCCGCCGATGAACGCACTGGACATCGCCACCCAGGACCGGCTGCGCGAGCTGGCCGAGGAGGTCACCCGCCGCGACGATGTGCGTGCCGTCGTCGTCTGGGGCGGCGAGAAGGTGTTCGCGGCCGGCGCGGACATCAAGGAGATGCAGGCCATGGACCACCCGGCCATGGTCGTGCGCTCCAAGGCCCTGCAGGACTCCTTCACCGCCGTGGCCCGGATCCCCAAGCCGGTGGTCGCCGCGATCACCGGCTACGCGCTGGGCGGCGGCTGCGAGTTGGCGCTCTGCGCCGACTTCCGGATCGCCGGCGACAACGCCAAGCTCGGCCAGCCGGAGATCCTGCTGGGGCTCATCCCCGGCGCCGGCGGTACCCAGCGGCTGGCGCGGCTGGTGGGCCCCTCCAAGGCCAAGGACCTGATCTTCACCGGCCGCCATGTGAAGGCCGACGAGGCGCTCGCCCTCGGCCTGGTCGACCGGGTGGTGCCGGCCGCGGAGGTCTACGAGCAGGCGCACGCCTGGGCCGCACGCCTGGCCACCGGCCCCGCGCTCGCGCTGCGGGCCGCCAAGGAGTCCGTCGACGGCGGCTTGGAGACCGACATCGACACCGGGCTGACGATCGAACGCAACTGGTTCGCGGGGCTGTTCGCGACCGAGGACCGGGAGACCGGCATGCGCAGCTTCGTGGAGGAAGGGCCGGGCAAGGCCAAGTTCCGCTGAAACGGCTGTTGTTGGCGGTACACCTGAGGTTTGGGTCGGGCGCAATGCCTCGTGTGGGCGAACGCGGGACGGCTTAATTGCGCCTTAAGGCAACCTTGTTGACGTGCTCGGCGGTTCGCTCGCGGGCCGGTCGTCACCGCAGGTCAGCCGGGTTGCGCCGGAACCTTAACTGCCGTTGGCATATGTCTCGACGGGGGCCTGGAACCGACGATTCCGGACAATCGATTACGTCGGTTCCGCCCCCGTGGACGTCACCCAGCGGCCATGATGGGAGGCATGGCGGGCCTCGAAGGAATGGAGCAGCCGCGGCCGCGGAGCGATCCGGCCGCCGCACGATGGGGCATCCCCGGTCCGGACGCCGACCCCGCACCGGCACCCGGCGCACCGCTCTTCGCGGCACTCGATCTGGTCGGCGACCCGGCCCTCGGTGAGGTCCGGCTGCCCTCCCGACCCCAGTCCGCCGGCATCGCCCGCCGGCTGACCGCCGCCGTGCTCCTCAAGCAGTGGTCCCTCACGCCCCAGCTCGCCGAGCACGCCGTGCTGCTGCTCTCCGAACTCGTCGGCAACGCCGTACGGCACACCGGCGCCCGCACCTTCGGGCTGCGGATGCTCCGCCGCCGCGGCTGGATCCGCATCGAGGTGCGCGACCCGTCCCGCGGCCTGCCCTGTCTCATGCCGGTCCAGGCGATGGACACCAGCGGCCGCGGTCTCTTCCTCGTCGACAAGCTCTCCGACCGCTGGGGCGTGGACCTGCTGCCCCGCGGCAAGACCACCTGGTTCGAGATGCGGATCGCCGACCGCTGAGCGACGGCCGCGCCGGGAGGCCGTTCCCTCGGGCGGCGGTGCCGAGGCCGTTTCGCCGGGCGGCGGCCTCGCCGGGGCGGCGGTGTCCCCGCCCCCGGCCCGGCCTTCTCCGCCCGACGTCCCAGGGCCCGGTGGATGCTCCGCGTGAGCCGTGACGATCCGTAGGATGGGTTGTTCATGCTCACGCCCGGTACGGAGAGGAGGGACATGCACCACGTGCGCCGGTCGGCCGCGCTGACGCTGCTGCTCCTCCTCGCCGTCGCCTTCGGGCCGCTGCTGTGCCGCGTCGGCGGCGATCAGGCCTGGTCCCAGGGCCGGGCGGCGGCGGCCGCGGCGGCATGGCGGGCCGGCGGCGCGGCCGAGGCCGCCCCGGAAGCCGGGCGCCCCGCGGACCGGGACGCACCGGCGCGCCCGGCGGCCGCCGGCAGCGGCCCGCGGCTCGACCCCGACGCCCCGATCGCCGTGGCCCACACGCCCAAGAGGTGCTCGGACCGGCACGCCCCCGGGCCCGCCGACTCCGCTCCGCCGCCCTCGCAGCACCGCGGCGAGCCCCTCGCCCCCGCCACCACCGGCCCGGGGCCGCTCGCCGCAGACCTCCCCGCGCAGTTCGCGCTCGCCCGGCCGCCCACCGACAGCGCGCCCGCCCGCGACCGCACCCCGCTCCTGCCCGTACTGCGGATATAGGCCGCTGCCCCGACGCACACGGCCTGTCCTTCCCCCTTGGTACGTCTGGAGCTTCCGCATGCCCGTTTCCGCTTCTCCCACCCGCAAACTGGCCGCCATCGGCGCGGTCATCGCCCTCGTCGTGGCCGTCATCGCCATCGGGGTCGCCGTCGGCACGTCCGTCGAGGGCGACCGCGGCACCGGCCGCACCGGCGCCCCGGAGGCCGCCGCCTCCGCCGGGCCCGAGGAGGACCCCGCACAACAGAAGGTCTTCGACGACCTCGCCAAGCAGACCAACCGCCGCCAGGACGGCGACCCGCTGGCCGTCGGCAAGAAGGACGCCCCGGTGGTCCTGGTCGAATACGCCGACTACCAGTGCTCGTTCTGCGGCCGCTTCACCCGCGAGACCCAGCCCGGCCTGATCAAGAAGTTCGTCGACGAGGGCACCCTGCGCATCGAGTTCCGCAACTTCACCGTCTTCGGCGCCGACTCCGAGCGGGCCGCCCGCGCCTCCTGGGCCGCGGGGCAGCAGGGCAAGTTCTGGCAGTTCCACGACGAGCTGTACGCCAAGACCCGCAAGGGCAAGGCGCTGGCCGAGGACAAGCTCGTCGAGCTGGCCCGCACCAGCGGGGTGCCCGACATCGACAAGTTCCGTACGGACCTGAAGAGCGCGGACGCCGAGCGGGCCCTGAAGAAGGACCAGGCCGAGGGGTACCAGCTCGGCGTGCAGTCCACGCCGTCCTTCCTCATCAACGGCCGGCCGGTCGCCGGCGCCCAGCCCGCCGAGGTCTTCGCGCAGGGCATCAAGGACGCCGCGGCACGGGCGGCCAAGAACGCACCCGCGGCCAAGGGGGCCGGGGAATGAACGACATCGGCTATCTCGCGGCGTTCCTGGGCGGTGCGCTGGCGCTGCTCAGCCCGTGCAGTGCGCTGCTGCTGCCGGCGTTCTTCGCCTACTCCCTCTCCACGCCCGGCCGGCTGGTGGCCCGCACCGGAGTGTTCTATCTGGGGCTCGCCACCACCCTGGTCCCGCTCGGCGCGGCCAGTACGGCGGCCAGCCGGCTGTTCAACGGCCACCGCGACCTGCTGATCGCCGTCGGCGGCTGGGTCGTCATCGCGATGGGCCTCGCCCAGATCCTCGGCCTGGGCTTCGCCTCCCGGCGCGCCCAGGCCGCCGCCGCGCGGATCACCCCGCGGTCGGCCGTCTCCACCTTCCTGCTCGGCTGCGTCTACGGGCTCGCCGGCTTCTGCGCGGGCCCGATCCTCGGCGCGGTGCTGACGGTGACGGCGGTCAGCGGCTCACCGGTGTACGGCGCCTCGATGCTCGCCGTCTACGCGCTGGGCATGGCGCTGCCGCTGTTCGTGCTGGCCCTGCTGTGGGACCGCTGCAAGCTCGGCAGCCGGGGCTGGCTGCGCGGCCGTGCGTTCAGCCTCGGCAAGCTGCACCTGCACACCACCTCGGTGCTGTCCGGGGTGTTCTTCATCGGCATCGGCGTGCTGTTCCTGCGCTTCAACGGGACCAGCGCGCTGCCCGGAATCCTCGACGCGGACGACGAGTTCCGGGCCGAGGAATGGGCGGCGCGCATCGGGAACGCCGTACCCGACTATGCGCTGATCGCGGTCGCCGCACTGCTCGTCGCCGCGGTGCTCGGGCGCATCGCGCTACGGCCGGAGAAGACGGCACGGGACGGGGGCGATCCGCTGCCGGCGGGGGCAGAGCGGCCGCGGGAAGAGGCCGAGCGGGGCGGGGCCGAGCGAGGAGCGGACGGTCCTTCGACGGCTGGTGCCGAGCCTTCGCGGGGCGGGACCGGTCCTGGGCCGGACGGGGACGAGCGGTCGCGGGGCGGGGACGAATAGGGCGGGGCCGCTCCTTCGCCGTCGGGAGGCGTGCCCCGCGGGCGCGCCCCCGGGAGAGGCGGGACCGGGGGGCGGGACCGGGGGGCGGGACCGGGCCGTTGTGGAACGGCACCGGAATCCCGCCCCCCCCGGGGCTCACAGACTCACCGGTTCACAGGCTCACCCGCTCACCGGCTCACCCGCTCACAGCCACACGTTGTCGTTGACCGAACCTAGGCCGGTGCCGGACAGCCGACGGTGCAGGGCCAGCGCCTGGTCCTCGGTCAGCGAGGCGACATGGTCGGCGGCGGCGCGCAGCCGGTCCCCGTGCAGCGCCAGCTCCTCGGCGCGGTCCGGCGGCAGCAGCTCGGGCGCGTCATAGGACCAGCGCAGCAACTCGCTCACCACCCGCCGCTTGCCGTGCTGCTGGGTGGCGAGCGCGGGGCGGTCGATGACGTAGCACCACACCAGCTCCTTGAGCAGATCGCAGGCGTCCCGCCGATCCTGAGGGATCACCAGGTGCGCCCCGTAGCGGATCGCCGCGGCGCCGCCCACCTCCAGTTCGATCCCGCGGGTGAAGTACGAGATCAGATCGGCGGTGCGGCGGTTGACCGCGACCGCGTCCTCATGGCTGCCGCTGTACGGCGCGGGCACCGCCAGCCGCTTGCCGATGTCCCCCATCATCACCAGCGCCGCCGCACGGTCGAAGGCCGCACCCTCCCGGGCCCGCTTCGCCTCGACGTAGTCCAGGAAGCGGCGGATCTCCCGCTCGGTGTCGGCGCCCGCGGCACCGTCCGGCGGGAACAGCGCGGCCAGCGGAATCAGGCCCGTACGGTAGAAGTCCTCCACGTCATGGCAGGCGTAGGTGACATCGTCCGCCCAGTCCATGACCTGTTCCTCGACCGGCACGGCCGTGTCCGTACGGCCCGCCCGCACCCAGGAGAACGCCTCCCGGTCGGCGACGTACACCCCCCACTTCACATGCCGCGCCGGATCCTGGTCGACGGGCGCCCGCTCCCACGGGTACTTGGTGGCGGCGTCCAGACAGGCGCGGGTCAGATGCAGCCCGCGGTGGCCCGGGTACTTGTGGGCGGCGAGGAAGGTCAGCACCCGCAGGGTCTGCGCGTTGCCCTCGAAGCTGTCCAGCACACCGTCCGTGAAGTGCAGCTCGTCCATCGTGGCGCGCAGCGCCAGCTCGCCCGCGTGCCCGAAGGGCGGATGGCCGATGTCGTGGGCCATGCACGCCGCCTCGACGAGCGCCGGGTTCGGCCCGCCGTACCGGCGCTCCAGCCGCTCCGCCATCCGCCGCCCGAGCTGCGCGACCTTCATCGAGTGGGTCAGCCGGGTGTGGTACGCGCCCAGCTCGGCGCTCGCCACCACCTGGCTCTTGCCGGCCAGCGCCCGCCACTGGGTGGAGTACAGGATCCGGTCGACGTCGTGCTCGAAGCCGGACCGCTGCCCGTCGTCGGGCACCCGCCGCCGGAGGGAGTGCTGTTCCAGGTCCTCATCGCTGTATGTGGCAGGTCGCATGCGCGGATGGTAGTCCTGCGCCGGATGGCGGGGGACGGCCGGTCGGTTCGACAGGTCGGTTGGTGGGCGCGGCTGGTCGGTGCCGCCGGTCGGTGCCGCCGGTCGGTCCGGTGGGTCGGTTGGTCGGTGCGGCTGGTCGGTCCGGGTGGCCTGCCACCCCTGCGGAGGCGCCCTACGCGCTCAGCCGACGCCGCCAGCGCGGATGCGGACGGGCGTGCGGGCGGGCGTGCGCCGGGTGGGCGTCGGCCCGGCGGCGGCGGTCGTTGCAGAGCAGGCACTTGCCGTACCCCGGCGGAAGTGGATCTTCCGGGTCGCCGTAGAGCGGGTCGACCGCGCCATGGGGATGTAGGGCGCAGCCGGTCGGGCCGCTGTCCGCGCCCAGCGAGCTGGCAGCGGTCAGGGCTTGCCGGAGGACGTCGACGAGCTGGTCCGCATCGCGCCGGGTCGGCGCGGACTGCAGGGACGAGGCAAGGTCGGAGGCGGTGGTCAGCGCGGTCTGGAGTTCGCGCAGGTTTGCGTAACCCATGCCCCGGAGCGTAGGCGGCCCCACTGACAGTTGATCTTCCGATCGCACTTCGCGGCTTCCCATGGCCGGATGCATGCCCGCTCACGCCCATGATTTAGCACCGGGATGATGACGGTCGCCTTGCCGGTCCATGACGAGACGGGGCCGGGCGGGACGGGGCCGGGCGGGACGGCAGGGTGGCACGGGGCCAGGGGGACGGGGCCGGGCGAGGCGGGGTTGCTGTCCCCCCCACCCCCGAACCCACCCCCGCCCCCTCCCCCGAAGGGGGAGAGGGGGGAGGGGGCGGGGGAGAGCCGAGCGGCCGGTCAAGGCGGCCGGTCAAGAGCGCCGGCCTAGCGCGTCGAACAGGTCAAGAGCGCCGAGCAGGAGCGCCGCTCAAGCGGGCCGAGCAGGAGCACCGGCCTAGCGCGCCGAGCAGGTCAAGCGGGCCGAGCAGGAGCACCGGCCAGCGCGCCGAGCAGGAGTCGCCGCGCCGGAGCCACCGAGCAGGAGTCGCCGCGCCCGAGCCGCCGAGCCGGAGCCGGAGCCATCGGGAGGTGCCGGTGGCCGGTCGAGAGCCCCGGCCCGAGCCCGGCGGCCCGCCCCGCCGCCTCAGGGGGCGATCGGCAGTGCCCGCTTGTGCTCGGTGAGGCGGTAGCGGCGGACGATGGCCTCGGCGGCCGTGGCGTCGACCGGCTTGCCCTCCAGGAAGTCGTCGATCTGGTCGTAGCTCACACCGAGCGCGTCCTCGTCCGGCTTGCCCGGGTCGAGGGTCTCCAGGTCGGCCGTCGGCACCTTCCGCACCAGCTCGGCGGGGGCGCCCAGCGCCGCCGACACCGCGCGCACCCGGCGCTTGGTCAGACCGGTGAGCGGCACCACGTCGGCCGCGCCGTCACCGAACTTGGTGAAGAAGCCGGAGACCGCCTCGGCCGCGTGGTCGGTGCCCACGACCAGGCCGTCATGGGCGCCCGCGACCGCGTACTGGGCGATCATGCGCTGGCGCGCCTTGATGTTGCCCTGGACGAAGTCCTGGTGGTGGGCGTCGCGGAAGACGAGCCCGCCCTCCACCGCGGCCTGCAGCGCGGCATCGCTGGCCGGGCGGATGTCGACGGTCAGCTCGCGGTCGGCGCGGATGAACTCCAGCGCCCGCTGGGCGTCCTTCTCGTCCGCCTGGACGCCGTACGGCAGCCGCATCGCGTAGAAGGTCGCCTCGTGCCCGGCGGCGCGGGCCCGCTCCACGGCGAGCTGGCAGAGCCGGCCCGTGGTCGTGGAGTCGACGCCGCCGCTGATCCCCAGGACCAGCGAGCGCAGGCCCGTGGAGGTCAGCCGCTCCGTGAGGAAGGCCACCCGGCGCTCGATCTCCTGCTCGGCGTCGAAGGACGCGGTCACCTGGAGATCCCGGGCGATCTCCTGCTGCAGGGCCTTGGACGCCGGGTCGGTCACGGCTGCTCCTCGTGTTCTCGTGCTGCTGCTTCTCGTGCCGCGCCACACGGTGGCGGCAACAGCACGGCGACGGTGACGCACTGTTCCTGAGCCGCCTGCGCAGGGTGCTTCTCCTCCGCGGCGGCGCGGCTTCTGGCGGCGCGCAAAGGTGCGCCGAGAGGAAACCTTATGCCGGGTGCGCCCACTTCTTGAGGGCGGCCTTGGTCGAGAAGTCCGCGACGTCCTTGTCCAGCGGCTGGTCGGTGTACTGGTGGAAGCGCCACTTCGCCTTGATCCGTGGGTGCCCGGCGGAGACGTAGTCGGCGATCCACAGGCCGTCGGCCGCGTAGGAGGTGGTGTCGTGGTGGAGCCAGAAGTCGCGGTTGCAGTAGAGCACCACCCGGTGGGTGGGACGCAGCCGCTTCACCTCCTTCAGGAACTGGTCCTTCTGGGCATTGCTCGCGTAGGTCCCCTCGCCGGTGCGCTCCCAGTCGCAGGCGAGGAGATCGCCCTGCACCGATGCGCATTTCTCGACGAAGTATTTCGCCTGGGCGGCGATATTCCCCGGCCAGAGAAAGTGGTAGAAACCGACCACGCAGCCCGCTTTACGGGCCTTTGACGCCTGCGCGGACTGGTGCGGATTGAGGTAGGAGCGGCCTTCGGTGGCCTTGACGAAAACGAAGTCCAGCCCCTCGGCGGAGTACGAGGTGTTGTAGGAGCTGACATCGACACCATGCAGCATGAACGGCCTCCTGCCGATCGGACCTGCGGATTCGAAGCGTCAACTGCTCGAAACGTCAACTGCTCGAAACATCAACTGCGTTGCAGCGGTGCCGGGCGTTTCCGGTGTGACCGGATTACCGGGGTGGGGGGTGACGGCGTTGCTGTGTTCCGGTGATCGGGATCCATGGATCGTGTCGCGGATCATGTCGCGATGATCAGGGTTCGGCGATCAGGGTTCGGCGATCAGGGTTCGGCGATCAGGGTTCGGCGATCAGGGTTCGGCGATCGGATTCGGTGATCGGGATTCGGTGCTCGGATGGGTGTTCGCGGTGCGTTGATCGGGTTTCCGTGAACCGGCTTTCCTGCATGCGAAGCAGTCTCGTTCCAGCAGTTCAGCATGTTTGCTACCGGGGACGCCAGATCGTGGACGGGAAGTTCCTTGCACCGCGGTCAAGTTGGGGCGGGGCCGGTTTCGTCGAATGGACCGGCCCCGCCGTCCCGGGGGGGCTTCAGCGCCGCGTGATCCGCCGCGCCAGCCGCCGGGCGCGGGACCGGGCGCGGCCGAGGGCGCGCCGCAGGGCCCGGCTGCCGCGCGTAGACCGGAGCTCCCCGAAGAGGGCTTCGTAGCGCCCGGCGATCGGTTCCGGGTCGTAGCGGTGCGAGCTCTCCAGCGCGGCCCGGGCCATCGTGTGGCGGCACTGCGGGTCCTCGATGAGCCGCAGGAGGGCGCCGGACAGGGCCTGACCGTCACCGCGCGGCACCAGCAGCCCGTCCGTACCGTCGTGGATGATCTCGGCCGGGCCCAGCGGGCAGTCGGTGCTGACGACGGGCACGCCGCAGCGCATCGCCTCGACGAGGGTCATGCCGAAGGACTCGGCGTCCGAGGCCGAGGCGACGATCGACGCCTTGGCGAACTCCGCCTCGATCGGGGAGCGCGGCCCGGTCAGCTCCGCCCGCTCGCCCAGCCCGAGCCCGTCGATCAGTTCCTGGAGCTGGGCGCGCTCGGCGCCGCCGCCGTGTATCCGCAGCCGCCAGTCGGGGTGCTTGGCGGCGACCGCGGAGAACGCCTCGATCAGCAGGTCGAAGCGCTTGCCGCGGACCAGCCGCCCGGCCGCCGCGATCACCTTCGCGGTGCCCTCGGACGGCGGCCCGGCCGGCGCGGGCACGATGTTGGGCACGGCCAGGACCCGTACGCCGGGCAGCGGCATCCGAGCGCGGTAGACGGCCGCGTCCGCCTCGGTGGTGGTGACCAGGGCGTCCAGCGTCCGGTAGTGGCGGGCGAGTTCGGCCCGGAGCCGCTTGCTGTGGGCGTCGTGGCGGAGGTGCTCCTGGGCGATCCGCAGGGCCCGGCGCGGGGCGAAGCGCGCCAGGTAGACATTGATGCCGGGCCGGGTGCCGACCAGCACGTCCGCGTCGCTGGTGCGCAGGAACTCCGCGGCCCGTACGTCGATCAGCCGGCTGTACTGGTGGTGCCGCTTCTCGGCGAGCGGGAAGTCCTGCGCGGGCTCGCCGAACAGCGGATCGGCCATGTCCTCGCTGCCGACGCGGGTGTCCACCAACGGCACCAGCCGCACCCGGGGGTCCAGGGTGAAGCGCGGGACCTCGCGGTGCCGCTGCATCGAGACGATCTCGACGTCGTGCCGGTCGGCGAGCGCGGCCGCGAGGTTGAAGGTGGTGCGGACGGTGCCGCCGATGGCGTAGGCGTTGTGCAGCAGGAGGGTGATCTTCATACGGTGTCGTGCTCTTCCCCGAGATGTGCCGAGTCGTCCCGACCGGCCGGTACGCTCGCGGCCGGGTCTCCGCGACCGGCCCGTCCGGCACCGGGCCACCGTGGCGGTCAGGGGTAAGCCGATGGCGTGGCGAGGGTGAGAGCCCGGTAAGAACCGCGGGTGAGATCCGGGTAAGAAAGCCGGTGCCCGACCGGCCGCCCGCCACCGCACCTCCGTGACCTTGGCAGACTTGCCGGGTGACCCATTCCGTACTGCTCGCCGAGGACGACCGTCCCATCCGTACCGCGCTGGAGCGTGCCCTGACCCTGGAGGGGTACGAGGTCACCGCCGTCGCCGACGGCATCCAGGCGCTCGCCGCCGCCCACCGCGAGCGGCCCGACGTGATCCTGCTGGACGTGATGATGCCCGGGATCGACGGGCTGCAGGTGTGCCAGGTGCTGCGGGCCGAGCAGGACCGCACCCCGATCCTGATGCTCACCGCACGGGTCGAGACGGCGGACCGGATCGCCGGTCTGGACGCCGGCGCGGACGACTACGTGGTCAAGCCGTTCGAGGTCGAGGAGGTCTTCGCCCGGCTGCGGGCGCTGCTGCGGCGCACGACGGCGGGCGCGCCGGCGTACGAGGGCGGCTCGGGTGCCGGCCCCGCCGCGACGGACGAGACCGAGGGGACCGAGGAGGCGTACGACGCGCGGGTGGCCGACAGCGGCGTCGTCGAGGCCGCGGACCTGCGGATCGACGGGCCCTCGCGGCGCGCCTGGCGCGGCGAGCGGGAGCTGGAGCTGACCCGGACCGAGTTCGAGCTGCTGGAGCTGCTGGCCCGTAACGCCGGCATCGTCCTGGACCATTCGACGATCTACGACCGGATCTGGGGCTACGACTTCGGCCCCGGGTCGAAGAACCTCGCGGTGTACGTGGGCTATCTGCGGCGCAAGGTCGACGTCCCGGGCAGCCGGCCGCTGATCCACACGGTGCGGGGCGTCGGTTACGTGCTGCGGGAGGACTGAGATGCCCGGACCCCGCGACCGGTCCGGGACCGGGCCCCGCACCCGGCCCGGCCGCCGGCTGCGGGCCCGGCTGCGGGCCTGGGCGGGCTCCTGGCGCCGCGGCGGGTCGGCCGCCTGGCTGCGCACGCGCAAGCCCGCCAGCCTGCGCACCGCCTTCGCGGTGGCGTTCGCCGCGGGGGCGGCCGCGGTGACCGTCCTGGTCGGGTTCCTCAGCTACGACGCGGCGGCCCGGCTGGTACGGGTCGACGAGAAGTCGGTGTTCTCGCAGGTCGTAAGGGACCTGCGCACCCAGGTCCAGGAAAAGCCGTTCGTGCCCACCGACTACACCACCGTCGACCCGGACCACGACGGGCCGCGCGACGACCTCACCCGCCCCACCCGTACCGATGTGCAGATCCTGGGCCCCGGCGGCCGGATCGTGGAACCGGGGCGCCCGGCCCTCCCGGCCGGTGACGGGGAACGCCGGATCGCCGACGACGCGCGCGCCGGCCGCTATGCGGAGCGGGAGGCGGAGATCGGCGACGAGGAGTACCACGTGGCGACCGTGGCGCTCGGCGGCGGCCGGGGCGCCGTGCAGGTCGCGCAGAAGTTCAGCGAGACCGAGGACCTCCTCTCCGCACTGCAGAAGCGCACCGCCCTGCTGGCCGCCACGGTCATCGCACTCTCCGGCGCGGGCGGCTGGTGGCTGGCGCGCCGGATCACCGGCCGGCTGGTGCGGCTGACCTCGGTCGCCGAGAACGTGGCGGAGCACGGACGGCTGGACGTCCCGGTCCCGGTGGCGGGACGGGACGAGGTCGCCCGGCTCGGGCGGGCCTTCGACGACATGCTCGGCCGGCTCGCCAGCGCCGTCCAGGACCAGCAGCGCCTCGTCCAGGACGCCGGCCATGAGCTGCGCACCCCGCTGACCTCGCTCCGTACGAACATCTCGCTGCTGAAACGGTTCGACGAGCTGCCGGCGGACGCCCGCGAGGAACTGCTGGCCGACCTGGCGGGCGAGGCCCGGGAACTCAGCGACCTGGTCAACGAACTGGTGGACCTGGCGGCCGGACAGCGCGACGACGACCCGCTCTCGGACGTGCACCTCGCCGAGGTCGCGGAGAAGGCGGCCGCCTCGGCCCGCCGCCGCACCGGCCGGGAGATCACGGTACGGACCCTCCGCCCGGCGGTGGTCGAGGGCCGGTCCGCCGCCCTGCACCGTGCGCTCACCAACCTCCTGGAGAACGCCGCCAAATTCGACGCCGGCGGCACCGAGCCGATCGAGGTCGTCGTCACCGGGGCCCGCATCGAGGTCCTGGACCGCGGCCCCGGCATCGCCGACGCCGACCTCACCCGCGTCTTCGACCGCTTCTACCGCGCAGCGGCCGCCCGCGGCCTGCCCGGCTCCGGCCTCGGCCTCGCCATCGTCCGCGAAATCGCCACCGCCCACGGCGGCCACGCGTTCGCGGCGAGGCGCCCCGGCGGGGGAGCGACGCTTGGATTCACGGTTGGTACGACGGGCGCATAGCGATTGGTTTTCCCACGTTTTTGTCTTTTCCGCCGTGGGGGTTGCTCGCCGGTTTTCGCCCGCTGCGCGGTGCGCTCGCCGTTTCGCCTGGCCGGTCCGCTGCGCTTTGCTTGCCGCCCACGTTTTTGGCTTTCTCGCCGTTGCGCCTGGCGGCGGGCGGGTCCGCTGCGCGGGGCTGTCGGGTGCCGGTGATGGGCCTGCGCGGGTGGGTGTCCGGACTGCTTCGCTAGGGTTCTTGTCGGTGTAGTCGTCGAGTGCGGGCAGCGAGCGGACGACCGGGCCCGGGTTTCCGGCGGTGTCCGGCACGGTGAGGCTGTGCAGG
>NZ_JBFBHQ010000015.1:0-144329 GCF_040701845.1 Streptomyces angustmyceticus
AATACGACCCAACGGCGACAACACCCGCCCCGCCATCGCATAACCGAACGCGAACGCCACCACCGTCAAACCCAGCAACGCCAGCAACGAACGGTTGAGGAGGCTGTTGAGGGCCAGCGCACGCTGGTGCTGCAGGCACTGCTCGACGGCCTGCTGGAGCAGCTGCCCGGAGGTCTCGGTGGGCAGGTCGCAGATGTCGCTGGTCGACTGGAACTTCCCGCCGAGGATCTTCAGCGGCAGGGCGCTGCCGTCGTGCAGCGCGTCCGCGGCCAGCATGTAGATGATCGTCAGCAGCACGATCCCGGCCATCAGGAACATGCCGCCGTACAACAGCGTCAGCCGTATCCGGATCGTCGGCCGCAGCCATGGGAAGGGACGCACATCGACCGGCCTGGGGTCCCAGGTCGGCTTGGGCGGAATGGGCGGCGGCGGGGTCGCCGCCTTGGAGAACGAGGGCAGGGAGGGCATCGCCGTCAGATCCGGTATCCCGAGCCGGGGACGGTGACGATCACCGCGGGCTCGCCGAGCTTGCGGCGCAGCGTCATGACCGTGACCCGTACGACGTTGGTGAACGGATCGGTGTTCTCGTCCCAGGCCTTCTCCAGGAGCTGCTCCGCCGAGACGACCGTGCCCTCGCTGCGCATCAGGACCTCCAGCACCGCGAACTCCTTCGGGGCGAGCTGGACCTCCTTGCCGTCACGGAACACCTCGCGGCGGTTGGGGTCGAGCTTGATGCCGGCCCGCTCCAGGACGGGCGGCAGCGCGACGGTGGTACGACGCCCGAGGGCGCGCACCCGGGCGGTCAGCTCGGTGAAGGCGAAGGGCTTCGGAAGGTAGTCGTCCGCGCCGATCTCCAGGCCCTCGACGCGGTCGCTGACGTCGCCGGAGGCGGTGAGCATCAGGACGCGGGTGGGCATCCCCAGCTCGACGATCTTGCGGCAGACATCGTCGCCGTGGACGACCGGGAGGTCACGGTCCAGCACGACGACGTCGTAGTCGTTGACCGCGATCCGTTCCAGGGCGGCAGCGCCGTCGTAGACCACGTCGACCGCCATGGCCTCCCGGCGTAGTCCGGTGGCCACCGCATCGGCGAGCAGCTGCTCGTCCTCGACGACGAGAACACGCACGTCGCTAGTCCTTCCTCAGGGCCCTTTCGGGCAGCACAACAATGTCTTTCAGAGCTCTTCCATCCTGCCCCGAAGAGCCATAAACCGGCGGTAAGAGGGGTGCGGAGGGGTGGAGGGCCCCGATGCGGAGGGGTGGAGGGCCCCGGCCGCCGGTACCGGCGGACATGATTCCCGGACGGGTTGAGGTTTCCCTGAGGTGGGGGGTGGGGAGGACGACTGCACACCCGCGATCACGCCCTGTTTCTTCGGCTACGAGCCATGCACTGATCCATCGCAGGGACCACGCCGTGATCGACCCACCCGTCGGCACACCCCCGTGCCCACCGACCCACGACGAGGGGGCGCACATGGACGCGTTCACCGCAGGCATTTTGCAGCGCATACAGAACACCGAAGCGGATCGGGACCGGGCCCGCGCTGCGGGCGATGACTTCCTCGCCGAGGTCGAGCAGGCGGAACTCGAGGATCTGCAGCGACTGGCGACAGAGCACGGCGTCCGGTACGGAGCGGTCAGCAACGCCTGACCTCTCCCCGGCGCACAGCGACAGCGCCCCGGCATCCAGGGGATGGTGCCGGGGCGCTGTGGTGCCCGGACGCGGTCCGGTCAGTCGTGCCAGGCGCCGAGCTCGTCCAGGAGCGGCTGGAGCTGCCCGAACAGGGCCGGGGAGGCGGCGAGGGTCAGCTCCTGGGAGACCGCCTTCCCGGGGCGGCCGCCGGTGAGCGCGCCGGCCTCGCGGGCGATCAGGTCGCCGGCCGCCAGGTCCCAGGGGTTCAGGCCGCGCTCGTAGTAGGCGTCGAGCCGTCCACAGGCCACATCGCACAGGTCGATCGCGGCCGAGCCCCCGCGCCGGATGTCGCGGACCTGCGGCAGCAGCCGGCGCACCACCTCCGCCTGGCCGGCCCGGCGCTCGGCGAGGTAGCCGAAGCCGGTGCCGATCAGCGCCTGGGACAGCGGCGGCGCGGGCCGGTGACGGAGGCGCTCGCCGTTGTTGAACGCGCCACGGCCCACGACGGCCTGGCAGGTCTCACCGCGCATCGGGGCCGCCACCACTCCCACGACCACCTCGCCGTCCTTCTCCGCGGCGATGGACACCGACCAGGCGGGCAGGTCGTAGAGGTAGTTGACGGTGCCGTCGACGGGGTCGATGACCCAGCGGATGCCGCTGGTGCCGTCCGAGCTGGCGCCCTCCTCCCCCAGGAAGCCGTCGTCGGGGCGGTGCTCCCCGATGAAGCCGGTGATCAGCTTCTCGGAGGCGAGATCCATCTCGGTGACGACATCGATGGGGCTGGACTTGGTGGCGGCCACACCGAGATCGGCGGGCCGGCCGTCGCGCAGCAGGGTCCCCGCGCGGCGGGCGGCCTCCAGGGCCAGCTCGAGAAGTTCGTCGTACAGCGCGTCGCTCCGCGCCGGGTCGGTCTGCGGGGCGTCGGGGTGCAGCGGGTCGGGCACGATGCTCCTTGCTCGGACGAGCGGTGGTCGGGCGGGCGTACGGGCTTGTGCCCCGGATGCGGCAGTCGTCACCCGGGAGCGTGGGGCTACGCGGGGGCTTCGGCCGGGCCCCGCCAGTCGGCGCCGGCGGCGGCCGGGCGCGGGGCGCGCGCGGGGCAGCAGCCGACGGGGCACAGGTCGTGGCCGGGGCCGAGGGCGCCCAGGGCGCAGCGCTCCGGGGCGGCGCCCCGTTCGGCGGCCGCGCGCTCCAGGAGGAGGTCGCGGACGGCCGCCGCGAACCGGGGATCGGCTCCCACGGTCGCCGACCTGGCGACCGGAAGCCCCAGCTCCGCGGCCTTGGCGGTGGCTTCGGTGTCCAGGTCGTACTTGACCTCCATGTGGTCGGAGACGAACCCGATGGGCGCCATCACGACGGCCGGAACGCCCGCGGCCTGCTGCTCCTCCAGGTGGTCGCAGATGTCCGGCTCCAGCCAGGGGATGTGCGGGGCGCCGCTGCGGGACTGGTAGACGAGCCGCCACGGGTGGTCCACACCGGTCTCCGCACGGACCGCGTCCGCGATCATCCGCGCCACGTCCAGGTGCTGGGCGACATAGGCGCCGCCCGCGCCGTCCTGCGTGTGGTCGGCGGGCGTGCCGGAGGTGTCGGCCGCCGCGGTGGGGATGGAGTGCGTGGTGAAGGCGAGGTGGGCGCCGTCCCGCACCTCCTGGGGCAGCGCGGCGAGGGACGCCAGGACGCCGTCGACCATCGGGCGGACGAAGCCGGGGTGGTTGAAGTAGTGCCGCAGCTTGTCGACCTGCGGCACCGGCAGGCCCTCGGCCCGCAGGGCGGTGAGGGCGTCGGCGAGGTTCTCGCGGTACTGCCGGCAGCCCGAGTACGAGGCGTAGGCGCTGGTCGCCAGGACGGCGATACGGCGGTGACCGTCCTGGACCATGGTGCGCAGGGTGTCGGTCAGGTAGGGCGCCCAGTTGCGGTTGCCCCAGTGGACCGGCAGGTCCAGGCCGTGCTCGGCGAAGTCCTTGCGCAGGGCGTCCAGCAGTTCCCGGTTCTGGGCGTTGATGGGACTGACGCCGCCGAACAGGAAGTAGTGCTGCCCCACCTCCTTGAGGCGCTCACGGGGGATGCCGCGGCCGCGGGTGACGTTCTCCAGGAACGGGACGACGTCGTCGGGGCCTTCGGGACCGCCGAAGGACAACAGCAGCAGGGCGTCATAGGGGCGGGGGTCGCACTGTTCGGGCATGCCATCGATCCTGCCACCCTTCCCACGGGTGCGGCGGCCAGGTCCCGGCGCCGGGAGGGCCGTCCCGCGCCGCGGCCGGTACCGGAAATCCGGAGGCGTTCGGCGGCGCACCGCCCGTAAGCTGTATCGGCCCCTGTCATTCCTTACCGATCTTTCGGTCCTCACCGGCGGAGCACCCCCGTTGCCCAGTCCCTACCGCGCCCTCTTCGGCCGCCCCGGCACCAAGTCGTTCTCCGCCGCCGGGCTGCTGGGCCGGATGCCCCTGTCGATGCTGGGCATCGGGATCGTCACGATGGTCTCCCAGCTGACCGGCCGCTACGGCCTGGCCGGGGCGCTGTCGGCGACCCTCGCGCTGTCCGCCGCGGTCCTCGGCCCGCAGATATCCCGGCTGGTGGACCGGCACGGCCAGCGCCGGGTGCTGCGCCCGGCCACCCTGGTGTCGATCGCCGCGGTCGCCGGGCTGCTGCTGAGCGCGCAGCAACGCTGGGCGGACTGGCTGCTCTTCGTCTTCGCGGCCTGCGCGGGATGCGTGCCGAGTGTGGGCTCGATGATCCGGGCGCGCTGGGCGGAGATCCACCGCGGCTCCCCGCGGGATCTGCACACCGCGTACTCGTGGGAGTCGATCGTCGACGAGATGTGCTTCATCGTCGGGCCGATCCTGTCCATCGGCCTGTCCACCGCGTGGTTCCCGGAGGCCGGGCCGCTGCTGGCCGCCGGTTTCCTGGCCGCGGGTGTCTTCTGGCTGACGGCGCAGCGGGCGACGGAGCCGGTGCCGCATCCGCGCGAACAGCACACCAAGGGGTCCGCGCTGCGCTCACGGGGGCTGCAGGTGCTGGTGGTGACGTTCGTGGCCACCGGCGCGATCTTCGGGGCGGTCGACGTGGTGACCGTGGCGTTCGCCGAGGAGGTCGGGCACAAGGCGGCGGCCAGTCTGGTCCTCGCCGTCTACGCGCTCGGGTCGTGTGCGGCCGGCGCGGTCTTCGGCCTGCTCCACCTCAAGGGGCATCCGTCCCGCCGCTGGGTGGCGGGGGTGTGCGTGATGGCCGTGAGCATGGTGCCGCTGCAGCTGGTGGGCTCGCTGCCGCTGCTGGCCGTCGCGCTGTTCGTCGCCGGGCTGTCCGTCGCCCCGACGATGGTGACCACGATGGCGCTGGTCGAGGAGCATGTGCCGCGCTCGAAGCTGACCGAGGGCATGAGCTGGACCAGCACCGGCCTGGCGGTGGGCGTCGCCCTCGGCTCGTCGGCCGCCGGCTGGGTGGTGGACGCCGCCGGGGCCGCCCGGGGCTACCTGGTCCCGGGGGCGGCGGGCCTGCTCGCCGCCCTGGTGGCCTTCGCGGGCTACCGCAGGCTCCGCCCGCAGTCCGCGCCCGCGGTGGCGAGCCCGGCCGTGGCGGGCGGTCTGCCCGGCGCGACCGGTCCGGCCACGGAACGGCAGGGCGAGGAGAGCGTCGCCTAGAGGGCGCCGGCGGGGTCCGAACGGCTCCCGCCGTGCGCGGCGTCGATCGGCAGCACGACGGCCGCGCCCGCACGCATCGCGCACCGCCATTCCCTGCCCACGCATCCCCATCGCGCCCACCGCCGCGCCGGTCCGCGCGAACCCACCCCGCCCGTCGGCGAGTTACCCGCGGTACGACATGTCCGGGAGCCGGGCGGTTCCGGCCGGTTCCCTGCCGCTGTGATTCCCGTCACCCCACCCTGACGGGGCGTCGGCGACTGACATCATGCGCTCAACCACGGCGGCCGAACGCGGCCGGCCCGCGCGGAGGGAGGGGACGTCACCATGGCAGTCAGCAACGCCGTCGGCGGCTCGGGAGGGCGCGGCCCGACAACCGGGCCGTGGCGCAACTGGGCGGGCAATGTCACCGCCCGCCCCGCCCGGAGTGCGGCCCCGGCGAACACCGAGGAGCTGGCGGCAGCGGTCCGCGCCGCCGCGGCGGACGGACTGACGGTCAAGGCCGCCGGCACCGGCCACTCGTTCACCCCGGCCGCCGCCACCGACGGGCTGCTGATCCGCCCCGAGCGGCTGACCGGAGTCCGCGGGGTCGACCGCGCGGCCGGCACGGTGACGGTGGCGGCCGGTACACCGCTCAGGCTCCTCAACGAGACGCTGGCCGCGCACGGACTGTCGCTGGCCAACATGGGCGACATCATGGAGCAGACGGTCTCCGGGGCGACGTCCACCGGCACCCATGGCACCGGCCGCGACTCGGCATCGATCGCCGCCCAGACCACCGCCCTGGAACTGGTGACCGCCGACGGCTCGGTCCTGACCTGCTCCGCCGAGGAGAACCCGGAGGTCTTCGCCGCGGCCCGGCTGGGCCTGGGCGCGCTGGGCGTGATCAGCGAGCTGACCTTCGCCGTGGAACCGGAGTTCCTGCTGACCGCCCGCGAGGAACCGATGTCCTACGACGAGGTCACGGACCGGTTCGACGAGCTGGTCGCCGAGAACGAGCACTTCGAGTTCTACTGGTTCCCGCACACCGGCAGCTGCAACACCAAGCGCAACAACCGCAGCCAGGGTCCGGCGGCGCCCCCCGGGAAGATCAGCGGCTGGGTCGAGGACGAGCTGCTGTCCAACGGGGTCTTCCAACTCGCCTGCACCGTCGGGCGGGCCGTCCCGGCCGCCATACCGGGCATCGCCAAGATCTCCAGCCGCGCGCTGTCGGCCCGTACGTACACCGACATCCCGTACAAGGTGTTCACCTCGCCGCGGCGGGTGCGGTTCGTGGAGATGGAGTACGCACTGCCCCGCGCGGCCGCGGTGGCGGCGCTGGGTGAGCTCAAGTCCCTGGTGGAGCGCTCGGACTTCAAGGTCAGCTTCCCGGTGGAGGTGCGGACCGCGCCCGCCGACGACATCCCGCTCTCCACCGCTTCGGGGCGGGACACCGTGTACCTCGCTGTCCACATGTACCGCGGGACGCCGTACGAGGCGTACTTCGCGGCCGCCGAGCGGATCATGACGGCCCACGACGGGCGCCCGCACTGGGGCAAGCTGCACACCCGCGACGCCGCCTACCTAGCCGGCGTCTATCCGCGGTTCGGGGAGTTCACCGCGGTGCGCGACCGGCTGGACCCGGAACGCCGGTTCGCCAACGCCTATCTGCGGCGGGTCCTGGGGGACTGACCGACGACGGCCGCGGCCCGGCGCCCTGGGGTGGGCGCCGGGCCGCGGCCGTCGCGGGTCCGCCTCGTCCGGACGGCCCTCGGGTCAGGAGGAGGCGCCGGACTCGGGGACCTCCGGTGCGGACTGCTGTCCGTTGGAGTGGCCCCCCTGCTCCTCCGAGCCGCTCGGGTTGTCACCGGAGCCGGTACCGCCGTCACCGGCGGAGCCGCTCGGGGACGGGTCCGGCGAGGAGGACGTGCCGGGGTCCGGCGAGGTCCTGCCCCCGTCGGACGGGTCCGGGTCCGGCGACGGGGTGCCGCCGTGCTCGTCCTTGCCGGTACCGGTGTCCGCCGAGTTGCCCGGGTCCGGACTCCTCCGGTCGCCGCCGCCGCTCCGGTCACCGGCGTCCGGGGAGTGGCCGGAGCCGGGCCGCTGCGGGGTGCGGTGCTGCTGCCGGCCCCCTCCCCCCGTGTGGGTGAGGTTGCTCAGCGTGGTGCCCTGCGCCCCGCTCGGCGTCTGCCCGGTGATCAGCTCGGTGCCGGTGACCACGCCCATGGCGAGCGCGAAGACCGCGAGCGCACCGAGCGCCGGCCGCTTCCAGCCGCGCAGCCGGGTGCCGTACGTCGCGGTGCTGAGCTCCTCGGGCGGGCCGGCCGGATGCCGCGGGGCCGGGACGCCGGCCGGACGGCCGCCCGCCTGACCCAGCGCCATGGTCCGCTGGTCGAGCCGCGGCACCTGCTGCGTCCGGTCGGCGGGCCGCCCCGGGCCGCTCCCGTCGACCGCGCGCAGGGCGCGGGTGGCCTCGGGGTCGGCGGGGCGCAGCATCCGCGTCGGGTCATCGGCCGGGGCGGGGTGGGCGCCTGCCGGGTCGCGCCGCCGGGCCTGCTCGACCCGCGGGATCACCTGCGTACGGGCCGCGCCGGGCCCGCTCGTTCTGGCGGCGACGGAGGTGACCTTGTCCTCCGCGCCCTCCTTGTCGAAGGTCGGCAGCACCATCGTGGGTCCGGCCTGCCGGGCGTCGGGTGTGCTGGATCGAGTGCGGGCGGAGGAAAAGCGGCGCGGCTTCGGCCGGGTGGTGACCGACGCTTCCTTGAGCTGTTCGCCGGTGCGCCGGAACAGGTGCTGGAATATCGAGCCGCCGGTGGTGGCCACGACACTGACCACGCCTGCGCCGATGATGGTTCCGTAGACGCCGAGCCGGCCCGCGAGGTACGCCGCGACCGCCGCGGCGAGCGCGCTGCCGGCCACCTGAGCAAGGCTCAGGTCAATCCGCTTCTCCTTCTTCTTCGTGTCGCTTTCGGTTTCTTCGTCCATCTCCAACCTTTGCTAGCCCCTTCGATCCATCTTGCATGGAGAAGTGACCATTCGGCGGAGCCAAAAGTTCCGATTTTGGGGAATCTGTGAAACTTGCCACCTGCGTGCCAGGTAGAGAGATCGACAAGGCGACCCAACTCCGTTGCCCGCCCAGAAGTTCGGCGGCGCGGCGGTCCACCTCAGTGGTCCGAATGGAGTACTGTGGCGAGCCCTGGCCCCGGTTCCCGTCCGGCTGCCCGGAACCCATGGGAGGGGGCCATGAAGGCGGCACTCACCCCGGGGCGCCGCCGCTCGGTACGGGTGAACGGCGACAGGGCAAGAGGCATGGTCACTGAGCGTGGCGAACAGGTAACCGTGTCATAACGGCGTTTCAGGGCCAAGCCCCGACACGCCGGGCAACTCGGCAATGTTGTGGCAGGCTGCACCCGGGCAGGCCACACTCGACTAGCGGAAGCAGCGACGCGAGTGACGTCGGCAGGCACCACCCGGGAGGTCCCCATGCCCGAACTGCGTGTCGTGGCCGTCTCCAACGACGGCACACGGCTGGTGCTCAAAGCTGCGGACAGCACCGAGTACACGCTTCCGATCGACGAACGGCTGCGCGCCGCCGTCCGCAACGACCGTGCACGCCTCGGCCAGATCGAGATCGAGGTCGAGAGCCACCTGCGCCCGCGGGACATCCAGGCCCGTATAAGAGCCGGTGCCTCCGCCGAGGAGGTCGCCCAGCTCGCCGGCATCCCCGTCGACCGGGTGCGCCGCTTCGAGGGCCCGGTGCTCGCCGAGCGCGCCTTCATGGCCGAGCGGGCCCGCAAGACCCCGGTACGGCGGCCCGGCGAGAACACCGGTCCGCAGCTCGGCGAAGCGGTGGCGGAGCGCCTGCTGCTGCGCGGCGCCGACAAGGACAGCGTCCAGTGGGACTCCTGGCGCCGCGACGACGGCACCTGGGAAGTGCTGCTGGTCTACCGCGTCGCGACCGAACCGCACTCGGCGAGCTGGACGTACGACCCGCCGCGGCGGCTCGTCCAGGCCGTGGACGACGAGGCCCGGGCGCTGATCGGCGAGAGCGACGACACGCCCGAGCCGAGCTTCCCGTTCGTGCCGCGGATCGCGCGGCTGCCGCGCGACCGGCCGCTGGACCGCGCGCTGGACCGGCAGTCGTCCGAGCGCGGCGAGCGCGCGGCGCAGTCCGGTGACGACGACGGCGAGCCGCAGGTCGCGGAGGAGGCCGTCGGTGAGCGGGATTCGCTGACCAGCCTGCTGGAGGCGGTGCCGAGCTTCCGCGGCGACATGGTCGTACCGGAGAGCGTGAAGTCGGCGCAGAGCGACGAGGAGTCCGAGGCCGAGGTCGAGGAGCCGCCCGCCCCGGCGGCCAGTGCGGGCGCGGGTTCCGCGTACGCCGATGTGCTGATGCCGCGTGCGGTGGCCGGCCACCGCGACCGGCTGACCGGGACGACGGACCGGCAGGCCGAGGCGGACGGCGTACGGCCCGGCCGCCGCGCCGCGGTGCCCAGCTGGGACGAGATCGTCTTCGGCACCCGGCGCAAGAAGCCGGAGTAGCAGCGGGACACCCCAGGGACCTTCCCGCCCGGTAGCCCCTGTTCGCCCGCCCCTGGACAAGGGGGCGGGCGAACGGCGTTGTGCGACGCCCCGTCAGAGGCCGGGGCGGGGGCTCAGCCGGGCTGCGGGCCGGTGGCGACGGGGCGGGCCGGGTCGGCCGACCATTCGCTCCAGGAGCCGACGTACAGGGCGGCGGGGACGCCCGCGATCGCGAGGGCCAGTACCTGGTGGGCGGCGGAGACCCCGGAGCCGCAGTACACGCCGACCTCGGCGTTCGCCGTGGCGCCCAGCGACGCGAAGCGCTCGGCCAGTTCCGACGCGTCGCGGAAGACGGTGCCGCCCTCGACGACGTTCTCGGTCGTGGGGGCGGACACGGCGCCCGGGATGTGACCGGCGACCTTGTCGATGGGCTCGACCTCGCCGCGGTAGCGCTCGGCGGCCCGCGCGTCCAGCAGGACTCCGCGGCGGGCCACTGCGGCCGCGTCGTCCGCCCGCAGCAGCGCCAGGCCACCGGGCACCGGGGTGAAGTCACCTTCCTGCGGAGTCGATTGATCGACACTCAGGGTTCCACCGGCCGCCTCCCAGGCGGCGAGGCCGCCGTCCAGGACACGTACGTCGGGGTGGCCGGTCCAGCGGAGCAGCCACCAGGCGCGGGCGGCCGCCCAGCCCTGGCCGCCGTCGTAGACGACCACGGGGCGGTCGGCCCGGACGCCGGCGGCCCTCATGGCATCGGCGAAGACATCGAGGTCGGGAAGTGGGTGGCGGCCACCCGGGCCGGGCGGCGAGGCCAGCTCGCTGTCGAGGTCGACGTAAACCGCGCCGGGCACATGGCCGGCCTCGTACAGGGGACGGCCGGGCGGACCGCCGAGCTGGTAGCGGACGTCCAGGACCACCGGAGCGGTGGGCTGCGCCAGCTCGCTCGCGAGTTCGGTAGCGGTGATGATGACATTCATGGGACTCATCCTTGCGTAGCGACGGCTACGTACAGAAGGTAGGTGCCCACCCTCCGTATGACGCAGTTACGTCCTGCGGTAACGCCTCTGGGGCGGATGGGAAACGTCAAAAAGGGCATTCTCCCCCGCGAACCTGCCATGGACGGCGCGGCCGGGGCGCACACCAGGTCACCTGGTGCGAGCATCTGCACGGGACCCGCGCCCGTGGCGCACAGGGTCAGCCCCCGACGCCTCCGAGGAGAGTGACCATGACGACCGAGGCAGCGACCCGGCGGATGCCCGGCGCGCCCTGCTGGGTGAGCCTCCTGGCCCACAGCCTGTCCGCGACGCAGGAGTTCTACGGCGCGCTGTTCGGCTGGGAGTTCCGCCCGGGACCGCAGCATTTCGGTCCGTACGCCCGGGCCTTCCTCGACGGCCGGGAAGTCGCCGGGGTCGGCGAACTGGCGCCCGACCGTCATCTCCCGGTCGCCTGGACCACCTATCTGGCGTGCGACGACGCGGACGCGACGGCCGAGCAGATCCGTTCCTGCGGCGGCACGGTGGGCGTCGGGCCGCTGGACGCGGACGACGACGCGGGGCGAATGGCGATCGTCTCCGACCCGCAGGGCGCCATCTTCGGCATCTGGCAGGGCAGATCGATGACCGGTACCGCGATCACCGGCGAGCGGGGCACTCCGGCCTGGAACGAGCTGGTCACCCGGGACACCAGCTCCGTCCTGACGTTCTACGAGCATGTCTTCGGCTACGAGGCGGAGCCGGTGGTCGCGGCCGGCTTCGACTACCTGACGCTGCATCTGAAGGACCACCCGGTGGCCGGTATCCACGGAGTGGGCAACGCCCTGCCGCGCGACCGGGGCTCCCATTGGATGACGTACTTCGCCGTCTCCGACACGGACGCCTCGGCCCGTCGGGTCACCGAGCTGGGCGGCCAGGTACTGCAGCCCGCCCGGGACTCGGCGCACGGCCGGCTGGCGACGGTCTCCGACAGCGAGGGCGCCGTCTTCACGATCATCCAGCGGGACTGAGGAACGGTCACACACACGGCCGCGCCCGGCCTCCTCCGGCGCTGCCCGCCGTCCGTAGTGGGCGGGTTCTGCCAAGTGAGGCGTGCGGCCTACTTCGCGCTGTCGACCGGCAGCACGTCCGGGGAGAGCGCGGCGGCGCGGGCGGTCGCCGACGTCTGGCGGCGGCGGTGGTGCCGGCGGCACAGCACCTCGTAGCCGACCACGGCCTGCGGGCTGTCCACATCGCCGACGACGTCGCCGACCACCACCTGGGCGCCCTCGACGACCATCCGTCCGTCGACCGTACGGGCGTTGTGCGTGGCGCGGGCCCCGCACCAGCACAGCGCCTCGACCTGCAGCACCTCTATGCGGTCGGCCAGTTCGACCAGGCGCTGGGAGCCGGGGAAGAGCTTGCTGCGGAAGTCGGTGGTGATGCCGAAGGCGAAGACGTCCAGTTCGAGGTCGTCGACGACGCGGGCGAGCTGGTCGACCTGCTCGGGGGCGAGGAACTGGGCCTCGTCGGCGATGACGTAGTCGACCCGGCCGCCGGAGGAGAGGTGGCCGACGACATGGGTGTAGAAGTCCATGTCGTGCGCGGCCTCGACGGCCTCGGTGACCAGGCCGAGGCGGGAGGAGAGCTTGCCACGGCCGGCCCGGTCGTTGCGGCTGTAGATCATGCCCTGCAGGCCGCGCGAGGAGCGGTTGTGCTCGATCTGCAGAGCAAGTGTCGACTTTCCGCAGTCCATCGTTCCGGAGAAGAACACCAGCTCGGGCATGGGGAGTTGCGGGCCTTTCGGGCTCGTGAGGGAGGGGACGGCGGGCGCGGCCGCGGGGGTCAGGTGCGGACTTCCAGGAGTGGCACCAGCTGCTCCACCGGGGTCATCGAGCCGTGCATGCCCACCATCTCCGATTCGCGGGGCTCTCGTTCGGTCGCGATGATCACCATGTCGGCGTGCGCGGCCGCGACGACGTCACCGATCCGGGCACGCACCCGGTCGTCGACCTGCGGCCCGAACCATCCCGCGGCGATGGCCTCTTCACGGCTCGCCACCCACATCTGCTCACCGACCACCTCGCGCCACACGGCGAGGACATCGGCGGCCGCGCCCGGGTGGGCGTACACATGGCGCGCGCGCCCCTCGCCGCCCAACAGGCGTACGCCGGCGCGCAGTTCCCAGTCCTCGTCGAAGTCGATCCGGGACTCGGGGTCGAAAGGAATGTCGATCATGCCGTGGTCGGCGGTGACGTAGAGAGCGCTGCGCGGCGGCAGTTGTTCGGCCAGCCGCTGGGCGAGCCGGTCGACGTACATCAACTGGCCGCGCCAGGCGTCGGAGTCGACGCCGTAGCGGTGGCCCTTGCCGTCCACCTCGGAGTAGTACGTGTAGACGAGCGAACGGTCACCGGCGGCGAGCTGCTCGGCCGCGAGGTCCATCCGCTCCTCGCCGGAGAGGCGGCCGTGGAACGTGCCGCCGCTCAGCGCGACCTGGGTGAGCGGGGTGTGCTGGAAGCCCGGCGCGGAGACCTGGCAGGTGTGGATTCCGGCGGCGTCCGCGCGCTGGAAGACCGTCGGATACGGCTGCCAGGCATGCGGTTCGGTCCACGGGTACCAGCGCAGCTGGTTCATCAGGGCGCCGGTGGCCGGGTTCTCGCAGGTGTAGCCGGGCAGACCGTGGGCGCCCGGGGGCAGGCCGGTGCCGACCGAGGCGAGCGAGGTGGCGGTGGTGGACGGGAAGCCCGCGGTGAGCGGGCGGCCGCTGCCGTTGAAGGAGGTGTCCAGGAGGGAGGTGAGGAACGGCGCCTCCTCCGGGTGGGCCCGCAGCAGCTCCCAGCCGAGGCCGTCGATCAGGAAGACGCAGGCCCGGTCGGCGGGCGCCAGCTCCATGGAGGTGGCGAGGCCGGTCATGCCGAGCCCGGTGGCGATGGTGGGCAGCAGATCGGCGAGCGAGCCGGTGCCGTACTGCGGTACCGGGGCGCCGAGCGGGTCGAGCGGTTCGGGTTCCGGCCAGGCGGGGGCTGCGTGGACCATCAGCGGGCGGTGGGGGTGGCCGCGGTGGCCTCGGAGAGCGCCTGGGCGAAGGTGAGCGTCTCGCGCACCGAGTCCGGTCCGTCGCCGGCCTCGCTGACCCGCAGCGAGAGGTCGTCGGCGGTGGAGGAGCCGGTGTAGCCGTGGTCCGCCTCGCAGTTGGGGTCGCCGCAGGCGGCGGGCTCCAGGTCAAGGCGGGCGACCGCGCCCCAGCCGATGGTGAGCACGACCTCGCGGGGCAGCTGGCCCGGGGTGTACGACTCGGGGTTGGCGACCACCCGGCTGAGGACCACGGAGGAGATCCGGCTCAGCTTGACGGATTCGGTGGAGGTGGTGGCGTACGGCGACGGGGAGGTGGCGTCGGCGGCCTGCTCGTCGGTGTGGCTGACGATGAAGCGGGTGCCGGTCAGGACCAGGACCGTGACATGGCGGCGGACCTCGTTGGCATCGAAGGTCGTCTCCTGGTGGACGAGGTACGACACCACGGGCTCGCCGCCGACCGCGGCCTGCACCGCCTCGGCCACGAGCGTCGGGTAATAGCCGCTGCGCTCGATCGCCGCGCGCAGCCCCTGGGTCGTCGTACCGGTCTTAGCCATGGGGTCCATCTTACGGGGCGTACCGGGCCGCGAGAGCCTCAGTAGACGGGCAGCCGGCGGGGGCCGAGGTCAGTGGTGGCGGGGGCACGGGCCAGGCGCACGGTCGCTCCCAGGACGGACAGGCCGTGGGCTGCGACGACCACCGGTTCGAGGTCGACCCCGACGACCTCGGGGTGGTCGTCGACGAGCCGGGAGACGCGCAGCAGCACGTCGGCCAGCGCCGCGGTGTCCACGGGCTGGGAGCCGCGCCAGCCGAACAGCAGCGGGGCGGAGCGGATCGAGCGGATCTGCTCGGCGACGTCGCGGTCGGTGGCGGGGATGAGGCGGTGGGCGACATCGCCGAGCAGTTGGGAGGGCGCCCCGGCCAGGCCGAAGGAGAGCACGGCGCCGGCGGCCGGGTCGATGGCGGCACGGATGACCGTGTCGACGCCGCGCGGCACCATCGACTGGACGACCGGACGCAGCACTTCCGGGGAGCCGAGGAAATCGGTCAATTCGGTATAGGTGCGGCGGAGTTCCGCCTCGCCGGCGATATCGAGCCGTACCCCGCCGAGGTCGGCGCGGTGGCGCAGGTGGGGCGCGGTGGTCTTGAGGGCCACCGGATAGCCGAGGCGGGCGGCGGCGCGGACGGCGGTGTCCGGATCGGGGGCCGGGAGGACCGGCCGGGTGTGGATGCCGTAACGGGCGAGCAGGGCCTCGGCGTCCTGGGACGGCACCGGGACCGAGCGGCCCGTGGGGGCGTCGGGGGTGAGGCGGTCCAGGAGGCGGTCGATGTCGGCACCGGCCGCGGCCTCCTGGATGTCGTCGAACTCGGGCACCCGGCCCGGCTCGGCGGCCTCCCGGCGCCATGCGGCATAACGGACGGCCTCGGCGAGGGAGCGCACGGCGCGCTCGGCGGCGGGATAGGCGGGGATGCGGAGGGGGTCGGGGCGGTGCCGGGGCACGGTCGCGGCGTCGGCGTCGCGGGACGGGGCCGGCTGATGTGCCGCGAGGGTGGGCGGCGGCCCCGGGGGGAGCAGGGGGCGGGCGCGGTTCGACGGGGCAGGTGGGGGTGAGGGTGTCGGCGGGGAGTGTGTGGAGTGGGTGGGTGCCGGAGCCCGGTTCGCGGGGCGGGCGTGCGCGGGGGCCGGGCCGGCGGGCGCAGAGTCCGGGGCGGCCTTGTCCGGGGCGGGGGCTGCGGCTGCGGCTGCGGACTCGGACGACTGGGCCGGTGCCGGTGCCGGTGCCGGTGCCGGTGCCGCGAGGGTCTCGGCCAGGTCGTCCATGGCGAGGTGGACGACCGTCACCGGCTTCTCCGGATGTGCCTCGGCCGCGGTGCGCAGGGCGGCGGCGAGTGCGGCGCCCTCGCTGTCGGCCGGGGAGACGGCGGACCCCTCCCCCACCCAGGGGATGGCCGTGACGATCACGGCATCGCAGCCGTCGCCGGACAGCGCCTCGGCCAGGGCGGCCGCGAAGTCGTCCGGCGTTGCCGCGGAGGGCAGCACCCGGGGGCTCTGCGGGCGCAGCTGTTCGGTCAGGCAGGCGTCGTAGGCGAGCAGCGCCAGCGACTCGGAGTTGCCGAGGATGGCGATGCGCGGGCCGGCCGGGAGCGGCTGGGAGGCCAGCAGCAGACCGGCGTCGATCAGCTCCGTGACCGTGTCGACGCGGATCACGCCGGCCTGGCGCATCAGGGCCGCGACGGTGCTGTCGGGGACACGGACCGTGGGCACGGCGTGGCCGGGAGGCGCGGTGCCGTTGTGCCGCGCCCCCTTGGCGACGACGACCGGCTTGACGGCTGCGGTGCGACGGGCGAGCCGGGCGAATTTGCGCGGGTTGCCGATGGACTCCAGATAGAGGATCACCACGTCGGTGTCCGGGTCGTCGTACCAGTACTGGAGCAGGTCGTTGCCGGAGACGTCGGCGCGGTTGCCGGCCGAGACGAAGGCGGAGATACCGGCGATCCCGCCGTCACCGGGGCCGCGCGCGTGCAGTCCGCTGAGCAGGGCGATGCCGATGGCACCGGACTGGGTGAACAGGCCGATACGCCCGGCGCCGGGCATCCGGGGGGCGAGGGAGGCGTTCAGCCGGACGTCGGCGGCGGTGTTGATCAGGCCGAAGGCGTTGGGTCCGATGAGCCGCATGCCGTAGGAGCGGGCCTGGCGGAGCAGGGCGCGCTGCCGCTCCCGGCCGTCCGGGCCCGACTCGGCGTAACCGGAGGACAGGATCAGCACGCCCTGGACGCCGTGCTCGCCGCAGTCGCGGACCACGTCGGGGACGCTGTCCGCGGGGACGGCGATGACGGCGAGGTCGACCGGGTCGGAGATCTCCCGCAAGGAGCGGACGGCCGGTACGTCTTCGGGCTGCAGGTGCTGCATGTCTTCGGGGAAGGCATGGTTGACGGCGTGCACCCGGCCCGTGAAGCCGGATTCCAGGAGGCTGCGCAGCGCGGTGCGGCCGACGCCGCCGGGGGTGCGGCCGGCCCCGATGACGGCGACCGATCCCGGGGCGAGCAGCCGCTGCACGGACCGGGCCTCGGCGCGCTGCTCGCGGCCGCGCATCACGGCCATGGACTGCTCGGTCGGCTCCAGGTCGAACTCCAGGCGCACCACACCGTCTTCGAAGGTGCGCTTGTGGGTGTAGCCCGCGTCCGTGAAGACCTTGATCATCTTGGAGTTCGCGGGCAGCACCTCGGCGGCGAACCGGCGGATGCCGCGCTCGCGGGCGACGGCCGCGATGTGCTCCAGGAGGGCGGAGGCCACACCGCGGCCCTGGTGGGCGTCCTGGACGAGGAAGGCGACCTCGGCCTGGTCGTCCTCGGGGCTCTTGGCGGGCAGACCCTGGTCGTTGATCCGGTCGTAGCGGACGGTGGCGATGAACTCGCCGCCGACGGTGGCCGCGAGCCCGACCCGGTCGACGTAGTCGTGGTGGGTGAAACGGTGCACATCACGGTCGGACAGCCGCGGATACGGCGCGAAGAAGCGGTAGTACTTCGACTCGTCCGAGACCTGCTCGTAGAAGGAGACCAGCCGCTCGGCGTCGTCGGGGGTGATGGGGCGGATCCGCGCCGTACCGCCGTCGCGCAGCACCACGTCGGCTTCCCAGTGGGTCGGGTATGCGTGGTCCGGCGGCTTCTGCATGCGGACAGCGTACGACCGGCCACCGACAACCGGCTCGGCGCGCGTACGCTCGGGGTGCGGGGCAGGCCGGGCATGCCGTCCGGCCGGCCTGCCGAGCCTCCCTTGGGGAGACCAACGACCACAAAAGGCCAGGACAAAGGGCTGCCCAGCACTCCCGGCAGCGTGAGAGACTGGTCTAGACAACAGTCACGACTTTGAAGGGCAACACCATGGCAGAGCGCCGCGTCAATGTCGGTTGGGCCGAGGGCCTGCACGCCCGCCCCGCGTCGATCTTCGTCCGTGCGGCCACCGCCTCCGGCGTCCCGATGACGATCGCCAAGGCTGATGGCAACCCCGTCAACGCGGCCTCCATGCTCGCGGTCCTGGGCCTGGGCGCCCAGGGCGGCGAGGAGATCGTGCTGGCCTCCGACGCCGAGGGCGCCGAGGCGGCGCTCGACCGTCTGGCCAAGCTCGTCGCCGAGGGCCTCGAGGAGCTCCCCGAGACCGTCTGAGTCCGCCAGGACTTCTGCTCCGCGCGGCGGCCCCGCCGTGCCAACCGGTGACCGGTTTGCACGGCGGGGCCGTTTCGCTGTGCCGGAATCCACTTCCCGGACGGGCCGCAATCGGGAAACCGGAAATGGCGTGCGTCATTTCGCGCGCTCCCCGTCTCGCCCCTTCCGCGCAATTGGGCAGCACAAATAAAACCTGAAGACGGACAGCCGGAATAGGAACGCCGAATCGCGCTCTCCTTGAGGCATTCTGCACTTCTTTGTATACGGGACTCTTGTTAAGAGCGGGCGCGCGCCGTGTTGACGGGCGGTTTCGGATCCCTCACCCGGGGCGGCTTCGGCTCCCCCGCCTCCGTCTTGGCGGGGCGCCGCAGCCGGTACACCGGGAGCGAGCGCTCGACGTGAGCCGCCATCAGGGCGCGAGCCCGATCCGCATCCCCCCGGGCCACCGCGTCCAGCACCGCGCCGTGTTCGTCCCACGACTCCCCCGTACGGGCGGGCAGTTCCACGGCGTACATCCACTCGATCTTGCGCCGCAGCTGGGTCAGCAACGCCGTCAGACTGGGGCTGCCGGCCGCCTGGGCCAGCGTCTCGTGGAACCAGCCGTCCAGTTGGCGCAGATCGGCGGGATTGCCGTGCCGGGCCCGCTCGCGGCCGAGCCGTACCAGGCCGCGGAGCACCTTGAGGTGGGCGGGGCTGCGGCGGGCGGCCGCGCGCGCCGCACCCAGTGGCTCCAGCAGGGCCCGGACGTCGAGGAGGTCGGCGGCCTCCTGCTCGGTGGGCTCGGCGACACAGGCGCCCGCGTGGTGGCGGGTGGTGACGAACCCTTCGGACTGCAGGGTCCGCAGTGCTTCACGGACCGGCACCCGGGAGACGCCGTACCGGGCCGCCAGGATCTCTTCGATCAGCCGGCTCCCCGGCGCCAGCGCACCGGAGACAATGTCGTCGCGAATCGCCGTGCACACCGCATGCGCGGAAATATGGCCTCGCATCTTCCGTGCCTCCGCCGTAATCCCCTCGAAACGCCGCCGGTCGGCGACTTTTCCGTGACTCTATTCGACCGGAACGGCTTTTCCGACGGACTCCGATTATTCATGGATATTTTTTGGCCAGAAGCCGCGGCCCGCGCGGCCTGTCGGGATCGCACCCGCCGCGTACCGGACGCGCCGAAGCCCCGGCCGGGGAGCCGGGGCTTCGCGCGGACGCTCGTGCGGCTCGGGCCCTGAGGGGCGCGGCCGGACGGAGCGGGGAGGTCAGACGTTGACGCCGTGCGAGCGCAGGTACGCGACCGGGTCGATGTCCGAGCCGTAGTCGGCGCCGGTACGGGCCTCGAAGTGCAGGTGGGGGCCGGTGGCGTTGCCCGTGGCGCCGGAGAGGCCGATCTGCTGGCCCGGGGTCACGTGCTGGCCGACGGAGACGCCGAGCGACGACAGGTGACCGTACTGGGTGTACGTACCGTCGTTCATCTTGATCACGATGTTGTTGCCGTAGGAGCCGCCCCAGCCGGCCTCGACGACGGTGCCCGTGCCGACGGCGTGGACGGAGGTGCCGGAGGCGGCGTGGAAGTCGATGCCGGTGTGACTGCCCGAGGACCACAGGCCGCTGGAGGCCTTGTACGAGGTGGACACGTAGGAGTCGGCCACGGGGGCGACGAAGGTGTTGAGGCGCTTGCGCTCCGCCTCCCGGGCAGCGCGTTCCTTGGCCTTGCGGGCGGCCTCGACACGCCGCTTGGCCTCCGCGGCCTGCTTCTTGGCGACGGCCTCGGCCTTCGCCTTCGCCGCCGCGGCCTCCGCCTCGGCCTGCTGCGCGTCGGCCTGGGCCGCGACGTGGTTGGCGAGCTCGTCACCGAGCACGACGGCCTGCTGCAGACCGGTGTCGTGGGTGCGGGCCTCGTCCGTGGCCGCCAGCGCCGGCGAGGCCACGGAGGCGACGACGCCACCGGCCGCGAGGGTGGCTATGCCGGCGATGTTGCGGGTCGATCGAGCGGGGCGGCTCGCACGACGGTGCTTCCCGGTGGCACGGATGAACGCCATGTACGGGCTTGTCCTTTCCCTCCTTCTCGCCTACCGGGTTAGCTGACGGGTTCGGAGCAGGAAGGTCTCCTACGGGCTCCTCCGGAGGGGAGTCCGATTCACCCCAAGGGACTCTGGGTCCCCGGCTCCCCTGGCTCGCACCGTACGGGGACTCGGCGATGACTGTCCGGTGCCACGGTTGTGGCGGACTTGTGACGAACAGCCGGACCGACGCTAAACGGGGCAACTTTCAATCGGCAAACAGATCCGCTTTTTTGTGCGGGATGCCACAAGAACCGAGGTGTCGGCCGCGATAAACCGGACATACGGCAACTCCCGCGACGGACCACCGTCGCGGGAGTTGCTTTGTCGATATGTGACCTGCCGTCACATGACGGACTAGCCGCCGACGACCGTCACCTCACCGATGCCCAGTGCCTTGATGGGCTCGGCGATCTGCGCCGCATCGCCCACCAGGACCGTCACCAGCCGGTCCACGGGGAAGGCGTTGACCGCCGCCGCGGTCGCCTCGACCGTGCCGGTCTCCGCGAGCCGCACGTACAACTGCGCCTGGAAGTCGTCCGGCAGGTGCTGCTCCACCTGGTCGGCGAGCGTGCCCGCGACGGCCGCCGCGGTCTCGTACTTCAGCGGCGCGACCCCGACGAGGTTCTGCACGGCGACATCCCGCTCCTCGTCCGTCAGCCCCTCTGCCGCAAGGGTGCGCAGCACGTTCCACAGGTCCTCGAGCGCCGGGACGGTGGAGGCGGTGTCCACCGAGCCGCTGATGGCGAGCAGCGAAGCGCCCGTGGCCCCCTCGGGGGACGTGGGGGCGGTGGAGCGCAGCACCTGGCCGAAGGCGCGCACCCCGTAGGTGTAGCCCTTCTCCTCCCGCAGCACGCGGTCCAGGCGGGAGGTGAGGGTGCCGCCCAGGCAGTAGGTGCCGAGGACCTGTGCGGGCCACACCCGGTCGTGCCGGTCGGCACCGATACGGCCGATGAGCAGCTGCGTCTGCACGGCGCCGGGGCGGTCCACGATCACCACGCGGCCGGTGTCGTCGGCGACGATCGGCGAGGCCTTCAGCGGCTCGGCCGTCGAGCCGCTCCACGCACCGAGCGTCTCGGCGAGGGCGGCCTCCAGGTCGACGCCGGTGAAGTCACCGACGATGACGGCGGTGGCCGTCGCGGGCCGTACATGGGCGTCGTAGAAGGCGCGGACGGCCGCGGCATCGACGCGTCCGACGGTCTCCTCGGTGCCCTGGCGCGGCCGCGACATGCGGGACGTGGCCGGGAACAGCTCCTTGGACAGCGCCATCGCCGCACGCCGGGCCGGGTTGGCGAGCTCGTGCGGGATCTCGTCGAGGCGGTTGCGCACCAGCCGCTCGACCTCGCTCTCCGGGAAGGCGGGGGCACGCAGCGCGTCGGCGAGCAGGCCGAGCGCGCGCGGCAGCCGGGACGCCGGCACCTCCAGGGAGACCCGTACGCCGGGGTGGTCGGCGTGCGCGTCCAGGGTGGCGCCGCAGCGCTCCAGCTCGGCGGCGAACTCCTCGGCGTCGTGCTTGTCGGTGCCCTCGGACAGGGCCCGCGCCATGATCGTCGCGACGCCGTCCAGGCCCTCGGGTTCGGCGTCCAGCGGCGCGACGAGGTTGATCTCGACGGCGACGACCTGCTGCCCGGGGCGGTGGCTGGTCAGGAGGGTCAGCCCGTTGGGCAGGTGGCTGCGGTCGGGGGCCGGGAAGGCCCACGGCCTGGGCGCGCCGCCACGGGGCTGCGGGTGAAAGTCCATGCTGCTCACGGGGGAATCGGCGTGGGTGGTGGCGTCGCTCACTGGTCCGCCTCCCCTTCCTCGGTGTCGGCGGCGTCGGTCGGCTCGGTGGGCTCGTAGACCAGCACCGCGCGGTTGTCGGGGCGCAGCCGGGCCTTGGCGACCGCCTGCACCTCCTCGGGGGTGATGTCCAGAACACGCTGCACGGCGGACAGCGCCAGCTGCGGATCGCCGAACAGGACGGCGAAGCGGCACAGTTCGTCGGCGCGACCGCTGACCGTGGCCAGCCGGTCCAGCCATTCGCGCTCCAGCTGGGCCTGCGCCCGCTCCATCTCCTCCGGGGTCGGGCCCTCGGCGGCGAAGCGGGCCAGCTCCTCGTCGACCGCGCGCTCGATGCCGGGGACCTCCACCCCGCCGGACGTCTTCACGTCCAGCCAGCCCAGCGAGGGCGCACCGGCCAGCCGCAGCAGGCCGAAGCCGGCCGCGACGGCGCTGCGGTCGCGGCGCACCAGCCGGTTGTACAGGCGGGAGGACTCACCGCCGCCCAGAACGGTCAGCGCGAGGTCGGCGGCGTCCGCCTCACGGGTGCCGTCGTGCGGCAGGCGGTAGGCCGCCATCAGGGCACGTGCGGGCACGTCCTCCTCGACGACCTCCCGCAGCTCGCCGCCGATGACGTCGGGCAGCGTGCCGTCCCGCGGGGGCTGCTTGCCGTCGTGCCCGGGGATCGAGCCGAAGTACTTCTCCACCCAGGCCAGCGTCTGCTCGGGGTCGATGTCGCCGACGATCGACAGGACGGCGTTGTTGGGCGCGTAGTACGTCCGGAAGAACGCCCGTGCGTCCTCCAGGGAGGCCGCGTCCAGGTCGGCCATCGACCCGATGGGCGTGTGGTGGTACGGGTGGCCCTCGGGGTACGCCATGGCCGTCAGCTTCTCGAAGGCCGTGCCGTAGGGGACGTTGTCGTAGCGCTGGCGGCGCTCGTTCTTGACGACGTCGCGCTGGTTCTCCATGGACTCGTCGTCGAGCGCGGTCAGCAGCGAGCCCATCCGGTCCGCCTCCAGCCAGAGCGCGAGCTCCAGCTCATGGGCGGGCATGGTCTCGAAGTAGTTGGTGCGCTCGAAGCTCGTGGTGCCGTTGAGCGAACCGCCGGCGCCCTGCACCAGCTCGAAGTGGCCGTTGCCCTTCACCTGCGCGGAACCCTGGAACATCAGGTGCTCGAAGAGGTGAGCCAGGCCCGTACGGCCCTTGACCTCGTGGCGGGAGCCGACGTCGTACCACAGGCAGACCGCTGCAACCGGGGTCAGGTGGTCTTCGGAGAGCACCACGCGCAGGCCGTTGGCCAGCCGGTGCTCGGTCGCTGTCAGGCCGCCGGAGCCGGCTTGTTCTGTGGCCGTGTGACCCATGGGCATGTAGTCCCTTCGATCCGCTTGTGAGGAAGTTCTGTCACTGTATGCAAGCGCGTCGGCATCTGGCGAAGTTCCCGTGCGACCGGTGCCGGGCGTGCGCCGCGCCGGGCCCCCGCGGGAGCAGAAGGGGGAGTCGCGGTCGGCGTTGTCAGTGGGGCGGTCCACAATGGTCCGCGTCAGACTCAGACATACTCGCGGGTCGATCCCTCAGCTGGTTGACCCGACTGGTTGACCGTTGTTCCGATGCCGTCTCCCCGGCATCGGCAGTAGACGCAGCTAAAGGAGCCGCAGCCGCGATGGCCCGCCGCAGCACGAAGACCCCGCCGCCGGACGACTTCGAGGAGAGGATCCTCGACATCGACGTCGTCGACGAGATGCAGGGTTCCTTCCTCGAGTACGCGTATTCGGTCATCTACTCGCGCGCCCTGCCGGACGCCCGCGACGGTCTCAAGCCCGTGCACCGCCGCATCCTGTACCAGATGAACGAGATGGGGCTCCGGCCCGATCGCGGATACGTCAAGTGCGCCCGCGTCGTCGGCGAGGTGATGGGTAAGCTCCATCCGCACGGCGACGCGTCGATCTACGACGCCCTGGTGCGCATGGCACAACCGTTCTCGATGCGGCTGCCGCTCGTCGACGGCCACGGCAACTTCGGTTCGCTGGGCAATGACGACCCGCCCGCCGCGATGCGGTACACCGAGTGCCGAATGGCGTCCGCGACGTCCCTGATGACGGAGTCCATCGACGAGGACACCGTCGACTTCGCGCCGAATTACGACGGCCAGGAGCAGGAACCGGTCGCCCTCCCTGCCGCGTATCCGAACCTCCTGGTCAACGGCGCTTCCGGCATCGCCGTCGGTATGGCGACGAACATGCCGCCGCACAACCTGGGCGAGGTCATCGCCGCGGCCCGCCATCTGATCAAGCATCCGAACGCCGACCTCGACACCCTGATGCGCTTCGTGCCGGGTCCGGATCTGCCGACGGGCGGCCGGATCGTGGGCCTCGGCGGCGTACGGGACGCGTACGAGAAGGGCCGCGGCACGTTCAAGATCCGCGCGACGGTCACGGTGGAGAACGTCACCGCCCGCCGCAAGGGCCTGGTCGTCACCGAACTCCCCTTCACGGTCGGCCCCGAGAAGGTCATCTCCAAGATCAAGGACCTGGTCGGTTCGAAGAGGCTCCAGGGCATCGCGGACGTCAAGGACCTCACCGACCGCGAGCACGGCCTGCGGCTGGTGATCGAGGTCAAGAACGGCTTCAACCCCGAGGCCGTATTGGAGCAGCTCTACAAGCTCACGCCGATGGAGGAGTCCTTCGGCATCAACAACGTCGCGCTGGTGGACGGCCAGCCGCTGACGCTGGGCCTCAAGGAGCTGCTGGAGGTCTACGTCGACCACCGCTTCAACGTGGTGCGGCGGCGCAGCGAGTACCGGCGCACCAAGCGGCGCGACCGACTCCATCTCGTCGAGGGCCTGCTGACGGCTCTGGTGGACATCGACGAGGTCATCCGGCTCATCCGCTCCAGCGAGAACAGCGCGCAGGCCAAGGAGCGGCTGATCGAGCGCTTCTCGCTGAGCGACATCCAGACGCAGTACATCCTCGACACCCCGCTGCGCCGGCTGACCAAGTTCGACCGGATCGAGCTGGAGTCGGAGCGCGACCGGCTGCAGGACGAGATCGAGAAGCTGACGCAGATCCTGGAGTCGGACGCCGAGCTGCGCAAGCTGGTGTCCGGCGAGCTGGCCGCCGTCGCGAAGAAGTACGGCACGGACAGGCGCACGGTCCTGCTGGAGTCGGCGGGCGCCTCGGTCGGCGCGGTGCCGCTGGAGGTCTCCGACGACCCGTGCCGGGTGCTGCTGTCCTCGACGGGACTGCTGGCCCGTACGGTCACCGCGGACGTGGCCTTCGACGTCGACGCCAAGCGCGTCAAGCACGATGTGATCGTCTCGGCGGTGCCGGCGACGACCCGCGGCGAGGTGGGCGCGGTGACGTCCCTGGGCCGGCTGCTGCGGATCTCGGTGATCGATCTGCCGCAGCTCCCGGAGACCGCGGCGGCGCCCAACCTCTCCGGTGGCGCACAGCTCTCCGAGTTCCTGACGCTGGAGGACGGCGAGGAGCTGATCTGCCTGACCACGCTGGACGAGTCCTCACCGGGCCTGGCGCTCGGCACGGAGCAGGGCGTCGTCAAGCGGGTGGTGCCCGACTACCCCGCCCACAAGGAGGAGTTGGAGGTCATCACCCTCAAGGACGGCGACCGCATCGTGGGCGCGGCCGAGCTGCGCACCGGTGAGGAGGACCTGGTGTTCGTCACCAACGAGGCGCAGTTGCTGCGCTATCCGGCCGCGCAGGTGCGGCCGCAGGGCCGGCCCGCGGGCGGCATGGCGGGCGTCAAGCTGGGCGAGGGCGCGAAGGTGATCGCGTTCGCCGCGGTCGATCCGGCCGCCGAGGCCATGGTGTTCACGGTCGCCGGCTCGCACGGCACGCTGGACGACTCGGTGGCGACGGCCAAGCTCACCCCGTTCGACCAGTATCCGCGCAAGGGAAGGGCGACCGGCGGTGTGCGCTGCCAGCGGTTCCTGAAGGGCGAGGACGTCCTCACGCAGGCCTGGGTCGGGCCGGCTCCGGTGCGGGCCGCGGATGCCAAGGGCGCCCCGGTCGAGATGCTGGATGTGGACCCGCGGCGGGACGGCTCGGGTGTGCCGCTGATGAAGCGGGTGGCGGCGCTGGCGGGGCCGGTGTAGCCAGGGCGGGTGACACTACGGCTGACGCCGTCGGGCCGGGGAGACCGGCCCGACGGCGTCAGCCGTCTTCGGGGTCGTCGGGTGCGGACACGTACCGCAGCACGCCCCACATGCTGTTCGGGTCGGCATCCGACGGTGCGCTCTCCCGGCAGTTGTCCAGCTCCTTGTGGAGGGCCGGTGCGTCGATGCCGCTGCCGATCATGACGAGCTGGGTGCACCGTTCCTCGCCCTTCGGCCACGGTGCGGGGTAGAAGCGCAGGAAGTCGCCGACGGCGTGAACCGTGAACTTCTGGCGGTTCTCCGGTACGTCGAAGTGGACGAAGCCCTTGATGCGGTAGAGGCCGGCGGGGCGGCTGTCGAGGAAGTCCATGAGGCGGCGCGGGTGCATCGGCTCGGCGGAGGTGAACTCCACGCTCTGGTAGGCCGTATGGAAGTGACCGCCGTGGTGGCAGTGTCCCGGCTGGTCGCACTGGTCGTCCGAGCCATGCGCGGGGGCCGCGTTCGCCGCGGTCTCGCGCAGCAGATCCTCGAAGGACAGCTGGCGCACGGCCGCGTCGTGGTCGTCCCCCGGGCCGCGGTCGAAGAACAGCTCGGGGTCGATCCGGCCGTACGCCGTGCAGATCACGGGCCGGCCGGGAGCGAGGTTCGCGAGGGTGTCCATGAGGTGGTTCCGCGCCGCGTCGCCGATGCGGTCGGCCTTGTTGAGCACCACTATGTCGGCGATGCCCACATGCCGGTCCAGTTCGGGATGCCGAGCCCTGGTGTTCTCGAACTCCGCGGCGTCGACGACCTCGATCAGCCCGCCGTAGACGATCCGGTCGTTGTCGCTGGCGAGGATCATCCGGATGAGTTCCTGGGGCTCTGCCAGCCCGCTGGCCTCGATGACGATCACGTCGATCCGGGCGGCGGGGCGGGCCAGGCGTTCCAGGTAGGTGTCCAGTTCGCTGGTGTCCACCGCACAGCACAGACAGCCGTTGCCGAGCGAAACCATCGAGTCCACCTGCCCGGCAACGGTCATGGCGTCGATCTCGATGCTGCCGAAGTCATTGACGATCGCGCCGATACGGGTGCCGTCGCCGTTGCCGAGCAGGTGGTTGAGCAGCGTGGTCTTGCCCGACCCTAGGAAGCCCGCGAGGACGACGACCGGGATCTGTTGCGGGGCCAAGGGACGCCTCCATGGTGCGGGTGGCGGGCCGCACGGACCGGCGGCGGACGAGCTGTCGATCGTAACGGAACACCGGTGGCACGAGCCCGGCTCCGCCCCGCACCGCCGGCGGGCCTACCGGCTAGCGGGGCGCGAGGACAGGCAGCGGCTGCGGCGGGGGCGGGCCGACGTAGCGGGCCGCGGGACGAATGATCTTCGAGTCCTCGGCCTGTTCCAGGATGTTGGTGCTCCAGCCCACCACACGGGCCGCGCAGAAGGTGGGCGTGAACATCTCGCGCGGCAGCCCGCACAGCTCCATGACGACCCCCGCGTAGAGCTCCACATTGGTGTGCAGCTCACGACCGGGCTTGAGCTCGGCCAGCAGCTCTTCGACCCTCGCCTCCACCTGGACGGCGAATTCCACCAGGGGTCCCCCGAGCTGCTGGGCGATCCCTCGCAGCATCCTGGAGCGGGGGTCCTCGGTGCGGTAGACGGAGTGGCCGAACCCCATGATCCGTTCCCCGCTCAGGACGCGGCCACGGATCCAGGAGTCGATGCGGTCGGGTGTGCCGATGGCATCGAGCATGTCCAGGGCCCGGCTCGGCGCGCCGCCGTGCAGCGGCCCGGAGAGCGCACCGATGGCACCGACGAGGCAGGCCGTGAGGTCGGCACCGGTGGAGGCGATGACGCGTGCGGTGAAGGTCGAGGCGTTGAAGCCGTGGTCGATGGTGGAGATCAGGTAGGCCTCGATCGCCCGCACCCGCTCGGGCTCTGGCTCGGCGCCGGTGAGCATGTAGAGGTAGTTGGCGGCGTGGCTCAGATCCGCGCGAGGCTCGACGGGCTGCAGGCCCTTACCGAGCCGGTGCAGCGCAGTGACCAGGGTCGGTACGGCGGCACACGCGGCGAGCGCGTCGGCGCGTCGGTGGTCGGCGTCGATGTCGTACAGCGGCCGGAGGCCGGCCGTCGCGCCGAGCAGGGACAGCGCGGTGCGCAGCCCGGCGAGTGGGCCGGAGAGCACACCGGCATGGGCGAGGGCGGGCAGCGCCTCGCGTACGGCTACGGGCAGCGTGCGCAGAGCGGCGGTCTCGGCGCGGAAAGCCTCGAGCTGCGCGGCATCGGGCAGCTCCCCGTGGAACATCAGGTACCAGACGTCCTCGAACGTCCTGGCCGTCGCCAGCTCGACGGCGGAGTACTGGCGGTAGTGGTAGAAGCCCTCGACGCCCCGGACGTCGCCCACTTGGGTCTCGGTGACGATGACGCCCGAAAGCCCGCGGGGCACGTCGATCGGTGTAGTCGCCTCGGCGCTCGCCATGGCTGGTCTCCTCGTTCTTCCTCACCCGAATATTGATCCGACTGTCCATGCTTGACTCAAGTATTGTCAATATTGATTGAGTCAATATGGATGAGTCTGGATACGGTGACCTCATGGCGGATCGAGACACGACGCAGGACCCGGGCGGACAGCGACTGAGCACTCGAGAGGCAGCCGATCGGCTGGGTGTGAAACCGGAGACGGTGTACGCCTATGTCAGCCGCGGCCAGCTGACCAGCCGACGCGAGCCGGGCACCCGTGGCAGCACCTTCGACGCCACGGAGGTCGACGCGCTCGCCCGCCGCGCAGGCCGCCGAGAACCATCCGCCTCCGGCAACGGGTTGGCCGTCCGAACCGGCATCACCCTGATCGACCGCGGCCATTGCTACTACCGCGGCGTCGACACCTCGGAACTCGCCACCCACTACAGCTACGAGGAAGTCGCCGAGTGGCTATGGACCGGCGAACTACGCCCCGGCATCCGCTTCACGGCGTCGCAGGAAGCACTGTCCGCCGCCCACCGCGCCGTAGCGTCACTGCCGGCCCACAGCGGCCCGATGGACCGTCTACGGGTCGCCTTGATCGCCGCGGCGGCCGCCGACCCGCTCCGCTTCGACCTGTCCGAGGACGCCGTCGTCGGCACCGCCCGCACCCTCATCCCCACCCTCGTCGACGCCTTGCCGTCACACGCCCCGAAGCAGCGCGCTGCCGACTCCCTCGCCACGCGCCTCTGGTCGCGGCTGACCTCACAACCCGCCGACGCCGCCGCCCTCCGCGTCCTGGACGCCGCACTGGTCCTCCTCATCGACCACGACCTCGCCGCCTCGACGTGCGCCGCACGGGTCGCTGCCTCCGCCCGCGCGCATCCGTACGCGATCGTCTCGGCCGGCTTCGGGGCCCTGGACGGTGTGCTGCACGGCGCAGCGAGCGGACTGGCCCACCGGATGCTGGCAGAGGTACTGGACCGCGGCAGTGCGGCCGCCGTGGTCGCGGACCATCTGCGGACCGGCCACCAGGTCCCGGGGCTCGGGCACCTCCTCTACCCGGGGGAGGATCCCCGGGCCCGCACCCTGTTCCGGCTCCTGGAAGACGTATCGCAGGCCCGTCCCGCCTTGCATGCCGCCCGCCAAGTGATCACCACCACAGCCCGGCACACGGAGCTGCACGCCAACGTCGACCTGGCACTGGCTGTACTGACCGTCTCGACGGACATGCCGGCGGAAGCAGGCGAGACGATCTTCGCCATTGCCCGCACCGCGGGGTGGATCGCGCACGCCCTGGAAGAATACGCCGAACCGCCCCTCCGCATGCGCCCCAGCGGGCAGTACAACGGCCCCCGCGCACCTCAACCGCTGCCCTGACAGAAGGCCGCTGCGGTGCGGTCCACCGGACAGAGCAAGGAGTCCGGCAGCACCGACCCGATGCGGCCTGCCCGGCATCATCGACGCCTCACGCGAAAGGCCACTCGCCATGACCTAAGGGCATTCGGTCCACCATCGCCCCCTACTGGACCCCCACCCGGCATCCAGGGCACGTCAGATGAGGTTAGGCTCACCTATGTGAGTACCTGCGCCACCACTTCTCGTGAATCGGCCGAATCTCTCGCCGGGACCGCGGCCCTTGCCCGAACCTGGCTGCTCATCGAGCAGCCGGGGCCCTGGGGCGTCCATGCGCTGACGGACAGTCACCTCGACCCTGACGTCGGCCGGGCCCTGGAGTCCGCGGCAGAAGGAACGGGCGTACGCGTCGCTCTGATCCGCCGACCGGGACGTCCTGCCGACCGCCACGGCTCTCCCCGGCGGCGGCTGTTCCTCGCGCACACCGCGCCGGGACGCTCCTGGATCCGCACGACCACTGTCACCGACCCCCGCGCGGCTCTCGGGCTGGACTTCGCGGCCCTGGGCGCGGGAGAGCATCACGGCCTCTGGGAGCCGTACATCGGTGAGCCGCTGGTCCTTGTGTGCACCAACGGCAAGCGGGACCGCTGCTGCGCCCTGCTCGGCCGTCCCCTTGCCGCCGAGCTCGCCGCGAGCGGAACCCAGGCTTGGGAGGTCACCCACATCGGGGGACACCGCTTCTCGCCCACCCTTTTCGTTCTCCCCTACGGCTACGCCTACGGACGAGCCTCGGCCCCCTTGGTCAAGGAGGCCGTGGAGTCGGCGCGCGACGGACGGATCACGGTGGACCACGCCCGTGGCCGCTCGGCCTGGGACCGGCCGGGCCAGGCCGCTGACCTCGCGGTCCGTGAGCTCATCGGGGAAGACCTGGCGGACGCACTCGACGTCGTACGGACCGACGCGGTGTGGCCCGAACCGAAGGCGGCCGACAGGCTGTCGTCCGACAATACGGCCATCACCGGAGCCTCCGCCGCCTGGGCGGTTACCGTTGCGCACGCCGACGGCCGCATGTGGCGGGTCATCGTCGAACAGCGGGCCGATGGTGCTCCGGCGCCCGCTAGCTGTGGTGCACCGCTCGGTCCACCTGCGCGTATGGCGGTTGCCTCCATCAGCGCGGCGGAACTCTCGATCAGCACGGCCGGCGGCATCTCTCACAGGACGGCCCAGACCGTCGGCAGGTGACCTGACCAAATCCTCCCCTAGCTCACTGGGGACCTCACCGCCCCGCACCCTCCCACCCCGCGTTCCCGGTCCGGGAGACAGACGCGGCCTCTCGTGTGTGCCGAGCCGCCGCCCTTTCCGAAGCCGGCGGTCACCGCGCCCACATGAAGCCCCGCTGTCTGCGCGGCCACCATCCGGCAGCGGGCGGCTGCCCCACGACCAGCTGAGACGGCAGACCAAACGCACCGACCAGCTGCACCGGGTCCGCCCGCTCGAGGCCCGCCGACCGAACCGAAGACAACCCGCCCTCTCCCACGACCTGCGCCACACCCCGTGGTGCTCCCCCGTAGACCGCATAACCGCTCCCCTCCCCGCGCACCATCGCGCGCCTCGTGCTGACCTCGGCCAGCCCCTCGCCGCTGGCCCGAGACCGCCCCATCTGCTCACCACGCGAGGTTACGCGCGCACAATCCGCGACCAAAAGGCCTGTGGATAACCTCGCCCGACCCGCGCCTCCCCCTCATTGACGCGCATCTGACCTGCCCTTTCGTCGGCGGAGCCAGTCGTGCGTCTGTCAACGGCCAGCGGTAGATGGCGACTCAGATGCGCCGATGGCATCTCGCGGGGAATGGGAATCGCACGTATCTCGCGCAAGAAGCGAGAGCCACGCGCCCGAGCCCCGAGCGAGCCGCACCCGCGAAGCAGCCGTGATCCCCGACATCGCCATTGCGGTGCTTGCAGGTCCAGCAACGTGGGCGGCCACGAGGGCGTAGACGTTTCTCATGTCGTGCTCGCCTCAGCCCAGCCAGCAGCACGCGCCGCGAACCAGGGGATCACGCTGCATCGAAGCGACCGTCCAGTCGTCGCCCGGACACCCTCCGAATTCTCCCCGTCAGGGATTACCGGCCAGCCCATCCCCACGCTTACTGTTCGTTCGTATGGGCGAGAAGGAAGCGTCGATTCCGCGCCCGAGCGCCGCAGAGCCCTCGGGTTCCGCGCCATTCGCCATTGGGCCGACCACCGACACCGCCCACGACAAACCGGTCAGCGGCGCGCACACACTCCACGGACGGCCGGCAGCCGATACCCCGGCCCCGGCTCCCCCCGGACCAGCCGGCCCAGCGCCTCGCCGGACGCGACCGCGGCTGGGATGGCCGCGACGGGTCTTCTCTCAGGTGCTGATGGTGCAGCTGGCCATCGCTACCGGTGTCATCGCCCTGGCGACCGGTCTGTTCCTCGCCCCGCTCAGTGCACAGCTCGATGATCAGGCGATGCGCCGCGCTCTCGCCATCGCACAAACCACCGCGGCTGAGCCCCACCTCGACGATGCCCTGGAGTCCTCCCGTCCCTCGCGCCACGGCCCCGTCCAGAACGAAGCGGAGCGGATTCGTGCCGCCACCGGCGCCGAATACGTAGTGATCATGGACAAGCGGGGCGTGCGCTGGTCCCACACCGACCCGGACGAGATCGGACACCACGTCTCGACCGACCCCAGCGTCGCACTCTCCGGCCAAGAGGTGATGCAGATCGATGAGGGCACTCTGGGCCGGTCGGCACGCGGCAAGGTCCCGCTTCGCGACGAGGACGGCAAGGTTGTCGGCGCCGTCTCCGTCGGCATCGCATACGAGAGCGTCCAGGAACGTCTGCTCTCCACCGTCCCCCAGTTGCTGGCCTACGCGGGCGGGGTGCTCGCTGTGGGAGCGCTCGCCGCCTATCTCGTCGCCCGCCGGCTCCAGCGTCGGACCCACGACCTGGCGTTCTCCGACATCTCCGCGCTGCTAGTCGAGCGGGAGGCCATGCTGCACGGCATCCGGGAAGGCTTCCTCGCGCTCGACAAAAACGGCCACATCCGCCTGATGAACGACGAGGCGCAGCGCCTGCTGGATCTCCGTGCCGAGGACACCGGCCGCCCCCTGGACGCGGCCCTTCCTCCGGGCCGTACCACGGACGTCCTGACCGGCCGCGCTTCGGGGGCGGACCTGCTGGCTGTCAGCGGGCACCGGGTCCTGGTGGCGAACCGGATGCCGACCGACGACGGTGGTGCCGTGGTCACCCTGCGCGACCGTACCGAGCTGGAGCGGCTGGGGCGCGAGCTGGACGGCACCCGTGGCCTCATCGATGCCCTCCGCGCTCAGGACCACGAGCACGCCAACCGGCTGCACACCCTCCTCGGCCTGCTCGAGCTCGGGCTGCACGAGGAGGCGGCGGAGTTTGTGACGCAGGCCGTGGGCGTGCATCGGGCGACCGCCGAGCAGGTCACCGAGCGCATCCACGATCCGCTGCTGGCCGCACTCCTGGTGGGGAAGGCCACCGTCGCCACCGAGCGCGGCGCTTCCCTGAGCATCTCTCCCCGTACACACCTGCCTGATCGCCTGGTCGACCCGCACAGCCTGGTCACCATCCTCGGCAACCTCGTCGACAACGCACTGGACGCCACGTCGGGTGAGCGCGACGCGCAGCTGGAAGCGGAGGTCCGCGCCGAAGGCGGCACCGCCATCGTGCGCGTCAGCGACAACGGCCCCGGCGTGCCCGAGGAGCGTCGTTCGGAGATCTTCACCGAAGGCTGGACGACCAAGGAACCGCCGCGCCACGGGCAGCGTGGCATCGGCCTGGCGCTGGTACGGCGTCTCGCTGAGCGCTACGGAGGCAGCGCCCAGGTCGGCGAACGCCCCGGTGGCGGTGCAGTTTTCACGGTGACAGTCCCCGATGCACTATCCGAGGAGCTTTCCGGAGCGTGTGGAACAGCGCCCCAGGAGACAGTCACGGAAACCCACGCCCCCAGACGGGCCGAAGCACGCACCCAGGGCCCTGAAGGCGCCACGGAGGCCGGCCAATGATCGACGTTCTGGTCGTGGACGACGATGTACACGTCGCGAAGATCAATGCGGCCTATGTCTCCAAGGTCGAGGGCTTCCGCGTCAGTTGCCTGGCACACACGGCCGCTGGCGCCCTCACAGCCCTGGAGACGCACCACGTCGATCTGATCCTCCTGGACCACTACCTCCCCGACGGGACAGGGCTCCAACTGGTCGGCGACCTGCGGCGGCGCGGCCTGTTCACCGACGTCATCATGGTGACGGCAGCTCGCGACATCGCCACCGTGCAGGCCGCGATGCGCCACGGTGCGCTGCAATACCTGGTCAAGCCGTTCACCTTCGCAGGGCTGCGCTCCAAGCTGATGGGCTACGCGGCACTGCACCGTACGTTTGCGGGAGGCGGGCAGGCGGAGCAATCGGAAGTGGACCGGATCTTCGGGACGTTGGGGGCCGCCAACGCGGGCTCGGCAGAGTTGCCGAAGGGCCACTCCACCGCTACTGCCGACCGCGTGCGCTCGGTGCTGCGCTCCGCGGACGCCCCGCTGTCGGCGCAGGCCGTCGCGCTCCAGGCGGGGCTGAGCCGCCAGACCGCCCAGCGCTACCTCAAACTGCTGGAACGCGCCGGGCGGGTACGTCTGACGCTCAAGTACGGCGAGACCGGCCGCCCCGAGCACCGCTACGAGTGGGTTTAGCCGGAGGACCAGCGCCACGCGGAGGCAAGGTGCACCGGGGGCCGAGAACCCGTACATGCGGGCGGGGCGTGGCAACCATTCCCTGCACGGTTGCCACGCCCCGCCTGTGCCGTTCCATGGTCAGGGCCGTCCGCCCCTGACACGTCAAACGGCCTTAGACAGCCCCCGCCCCCGTCAGCGCCCGTACCTCGGTCTCCGCATGCCGTGCCTCGTCGGCGACCTCCGGGGAGAGCACGGTTCCCAGCCAGCCCATCAGGAAGCCCAGCGGAATCGATACGACACCGGGGTTGTCGAGCGGGAAGAAGGCAAAGTTCATTCCGGGGAAGAGCGACTCCTGGCTACCGGAGACCACTGGGGAGAGGGTGACCAGGGTGATCGCCGGAATCAGGCCGCCGTATACGGACCAGACCGCGCCCCGGGTCGTGAAGCGGCGCCAGAAGAGCGTGTACAGCAGGACCGGCAGATTGGCCGATGCGGCTACGGCGAAGGCCAGGCCCACGAGGAAGGCGACATTCAGGTCCTGGGCGAGCAGGGCGAGTCCGATAGCGACAGCGCCGACGGCCACGGCCGCGATACGGGCCACGGCCACCTCGGCGCGCTGGGCGTCCTGCACCGTGCCGCGCTGACGCCGTAGCGAGGCATACAGGTCGTGCGCGACGGACGCCGACGAGGCGAGCGTGATGCCGGCGACCACGGCCAGGATGGTGGCGAACGCTACCGCGGCCACCACGGCGAAGAGCACCGTGCCGCCGGTCGAACCGGCACCGCCGCCCAAATCGAGGGCCAGCAGTGGGACGGCGGTGTTGCCGGCCGTATTGGACGTCCGGACGGCGTCGCTGCCGAGAACCGCCGCGGCACCGAAGCCGAGCACGATGGTCATCAGGTAGAAGCCGCCGATCAGCCCGATGGACCAGACGACGGATCGACGGGCTGAGCGGGCCGTGGGGACGGTGTAGAAGCGGGAAAGGATGTGCGGGAGCCCGGCGGTGCCGAGGACGAGCGCGATGCCGAGGCTGATGAAGTCCAGCCGGGAGGTCCACCCCCCACCGTATTTGAGGCCCGGCGCGAGGAAGTCACGGCCGTGACCGCTGCGTGCGGCGGCGGTGTTCAGCAGTGTGTTGAAGTCACCGTGAAACCGGATCAGTACCAGGACGGTCAGGGCAATGGCGCCTCCCATGAGAAGCACGGCCTTGACGATCTGGATCCAGGTCGTGGCACGCATCCCGCCGAAGGCGACGTAGACCACCATCAAGGCACCGACCCCGATCACCATCCAGGTACGTGCCTGCTGGCCCGCGCCCCCCAGGAGCAGGGCGACGAGACTGCCTGCCCCGACCATCTGCGCCACCAGATAGAGCACCGACACCGTGACGGAGGCCGCGCCGGCCGCGATACGGACGGGCCGTTCCCGCATCCGGGCTGCGACGACATCGGCAAGGGTGAATCTGCCGCAATTGCGGACGAGTTCGGCGACAAGGAAGAGGACGACGAGCCAGGCCACGAGGAAGCCGACCGAGTACAACAGGCCGTCGTAGCCGAAGAGGGCAATCAGTCCGGAGATTCCGAGGAAGGAGGCAGCGGACATGTAGTCACCCGCGATGGCGAAACCGTTCTCCATCGGGGAGAAGAGCCTTCCGCCCGCGTAGAACTCCTCTGCGGAGCCGTGCCGGCGACGGCTCACCCAGGTGGTGATCGCCAGAGTGACGGCGATGAACACGCTGAACAGGACCAATGCGAGGGTCTGGTGGTCGTCGGTCACCGGACGTTCCCTCCGGTGAGTTCCTGGGTTTCCCAGCGGATGTCGAGCGCCGCGCTGTCCCTGCGCAGCCGGGCGTGGCGCGCGTAGGCCCAGGTGAGCAGGAACGTGGTGGCGAACTGACCGAGTCCGGCGAGCATCGCGACGTTCAGGGCGCCGGCGACGCGGTGGGCCATCAGCCCGGGCGCGGCGGTCGCCGCAATCACATAGGCGAGGTACCAGGCCAGGAAGATCGCCGTACCGGGCAGCACGAAATGCCGGTAGCGGCGGCGCACCTCCTGGAACGCCGCGCTTCGCTGCACCGCAAGATAAATCTCGTCATGCGCGGCGGGCCGTTGTTCCGCCACCGGAACCGGTGCCGACTCGGGTGGCTGCCCGCTGCCCCACTCGCCCGCTGCCTCCGCTGCGCCGTCCGCTTCGCCCCACCCGGAGGCGAGAGCGTCGTACCAGGGGTCGTCGAGCCGTACGCCCCCTGGCTCACCGGCCGAGCGGCCGTCCTGCTTGTCCACCGAACTCTCCTTGGTGCACGGGTCTGTTGTCCGTGCGACCCAAGGTTGGACAGAAAGGAAGATCCGGGACGCTTCATTCCGAACCCTTCACCCCATCAGGTGATGAGCTACCTGGGCGGCCGTGCCAGGCCGTGGCGGTACGCGTAGTGGATGGCTTGGGCGCGGTCCCGCAACCCGGCTTTGGCGAAAAGGTTGTTGATGTGGGTCTTCACTGTGGCCGTGGAGACGTGCAGCGTGCCCGCGATCTCCGGATTGGACTGGCCCTCGGCGACCAGACGCAGCACCTCCAGCTCGCGGGCCGTCAGGCCGTCCGGAGCATCGTCCGAAGGCTGCGGCAGGGGCCGCGCAGGCTCGGTGAAGCGCTCGAGCAGTCTGCGTTGGATCTTGGGCGACAGGCCGGCTTCGCCCGAGAGCACATCGTCAATGGCCCGGACGATCTCGTCGCCGTCCGCGTCCTTGGTCAGATAGCCCCGGGCCCCGGCCTGCAGCGCCGGAAAGAGCGAGTCGTCGTCCGCATAGGTGGTGAGCACCACGACCTGGGTACCGGGGTGCTCGGCTCGGATGCGCCGGGTGGCCTCGACACCGTCACAGCGCGGCATCCGCAGGTCCATCAGCACGACGTCGGGATCGAGTTCGGCGACGAGGCGGACCGCATCCGCGCCGTCCGCGGCAGAGCCGACGACCTCGATGCCCGGCAGCAGCCCTAGCAGCATCACGATTCCCTCGCGCACCACCGTCTGGTCATCGGCGACCACTACCCGTGTCACTGTGCGTGCCGTCATGCGGGCACCCGCAGCCGCACCACGAAACCCTCCTGATCGGGGCCGGAATCCAGCGTTCCACCGAGGAGTTCGGCGCGCTCCCGCATCCCGAGCAGACCGTATCCGGAGCCGCTGCCGGCCAGCTCGCCGGGCTTGCCGCGGCCGCCGAAGTCACGCACCTCCAGGCCCACGTCGTCCCTCGCGTACTCCAGCCGCACACTCACCCGCGCCCCCGGGGCGTGCTTGCGCACGTTCGTCAGTGCCTCCTGGGCGACCCGGCGGATCGCGAGGCCCGCCTCCACCGGCAGGGCGCGCCCCTCGCCCTCCACCTCCAGCCGAACGCCCTCAGCGGCCGTCAGGCGGCGCAGAAAGTCCTCGACCGGGATCACCTCCCCGCGCAGCGCGGAAAGCGCTTCACGGGTACCGTCCAGCCCTTCACGGGCCATCCCCCGGCACGCCACCACCCGGTCCAGGAGCTGATCACGGTCGGCCTCGAGATCGGTGCTGCGCTGGATCAGCAGCCGCGCCGCTTCCAGGTGCACGAGCTGGGCGCTCAGGCTGTGGGCGAGGACGTCGTGGATCTCCCGTGCGATCCGTCCGCGTTCGGTGAGCGCCGCAGACTCGGCCTCCGCCTTGCGGGCAGCCCGTTCCTGAGCCAGGAGCCGCTGGGCGTTGCCGCGCGCCTCGGCATCCTGGCGTACGACATAGCCGGCCAGCGCCAGCCCCACGGTGGTCGCGGTGGTCGCGATCCAATTGTCGTGGTCCATTGCCGCGAACGCCCCCAGAGCCGCGGCGGAGCACGGCACCGCGGCGTTCAGCGGCAGCCGCTCCATGGCGACGACAGCGCAGGCGCACCACAGGACGATCGCGGGCGTCGGCGCCCCGGCGAACGCGAAGCCGAAGGCAGCCGCCTCCAGTACGGCGAACAGCCCGATCGACGGCCACAGACGGCGTGCCAGCGTCATACGGAAGAAGCCGCGGAAGACCAGGAGGCTGACGGCCATGCCGGCACACGCCGCCACCCGGCCCCAGCCGCTGAAGCCCGGCCCCCTCAGGGTGATCCACACCAGGAAGGCGACGACCACGACGCGCACCGCTCGGCCGACCCATACCCGGGCGCCGCTGATGCCCTCACGGGAGAGTGACTCCCGCAGGGGCCAGCTCGTCCAGGAGTTCATCGGCACGTACGGTCCTTCCCGGGGCGCGGGGGAGGCGTCAGCCCACAACAGGGACACGGTACGTCTGCTGCAGGGCCTGGGCGCGCCAGGCGGTGGCACCGGCACGGGTCAGCAGCATCGCACCAATGGAGAGCATGGTGGCCGCGCTGCCCTGGTGGATCCCCATGGCCGCCGCGATGCCCATGAGGCCGAGCCGCAGCGCCATGCCGCAAAGCCACACGCCGGCGGCCGCCCAGCCTCCTTTGCTCCACACCGCACCGTCCGCGTCCGTCCAGATACGTGTCGTCCAGGCCCAGCCGACGCCGCAGGCCAGCCCGATGAGGATCTCCACGCCGAGCAGGACGGCGGACGCCATGTGGTGCCCGGGATCCAGAAGACCGGGCTGCCGTACTGCCAGGGCCATCAGAACGACCGGAACCAGCCATGTCTTCTTGCCCTCCGATGTGACGCGCCGCGCCGTGAACTGCCGGATGCACACCCATGCAACCGCCGCGGTGATCACAACGATGTTGAGCAAGCCACTCATGACGCAGGCCCTCCGTGGGACGGAAATTCGATGTGCCCGACGCTACGGAGCGGCACCGGCGGCCGGATCGGAGCCAGGGTGGGGGCCGGGTGGAAATGCCGACGGGCGCCCGTCCACCCAGGGGTGGAGAGGCGCCCGTCGGGAGCTGCTGACCGGTCAGGTGTCGATGCGCGAACGGTCCAGAGTGGAGGCGGAGTTGGTGATGAACTCCTTACGGGGCGCGACTTCGTTGCCCATGAGGAGGTCGAAGGCCTTCTCCGCCGCTTCGAGATCGCTGATGTTGATCCGGCGCAGAGTGCGGTGGCGCGGATCCATGGTCGTCTCGGCGAGCTGATCGGCGTCCATCTCACCCAGGCCCTTGTAGCGCTGGATGCTGTCCTTGTAGCGGACCTTCTTGCGCTGGAGCTCGAGCAGCGTCTGGCGCAGCTCGTTGTCCGAGTAGGTGTAGATGTACTTCTCCTGGCCCTTCTTGGGGTTGATCAGTTCCACACGGTGCAGCGGCGGAACGGCGGAGAAGACCCGGCCCTGCTCGACCATGGGCCGCATGTAGCGCTGGAACAGCGTCAGCAGCAGGCAGCGGATGTGCGCGCCGTCGACGTCCGCGTCGGCCAGGAAGATGACCTTGCCGTAGCGGGCGGTGTCGATGTCGAAGGTGCGGCCGGAACCGGCTCCTATGACCTGGATGATGGCGCCGCACTCGGCGTTCTTGAGCATGTCCGAAACCGATGACTTCTGGACATTCAGGATCTTGCCGCGGATGGGCAGCAGCGCCTGGAATTCCGAGTTCCGGGCCAGTTTCGCGGTGCCCAGCGCCGAGTCGCCCTCGACGATGAAGAGTTCGCTGCGGTCGACGTCGTCACTGCGGCAGTCCGCGAGCTTGGCCGGCAGCGAGGACGACTCCAGCGCCGTCTTCCGCCGCTGGGCCTCCTTGTGCTGACGGGCGGCGATGCGCGTACGGGCCGCGGCGACGATCTTCTCCATGACGGCGCGCGCCTGCTGCTTGTCGTCCCGCTTCGTGGAGGTCAGGAACGACTTGAGTTCCCGGCTCACCACCTGGGCGACGATCCGCGAGGCGGCGGAGGTGCCGAGCACCTCCTTGGTCTGGCCCTCGAACTGCGGCTCCGCGAGTCGTACGGTCACGACGGCGGTGAGGCCCTCCATGGCGTCGTCCTTGACGACGTCGTCCTCGGCGACGCGCAACAGCTTGCTCGACCGCAGCACCTCGTTGATCGTCTTGGCGACCGATCGCTCGAAGCCGGAGACATGGGTGCCGCCCTTGGGCGTCGCGATGATGTTGACGAACGACTTGACCGTCGCGTCGTAGCCGGTGCCCCAGCGCAGCGCGATGTCGACGCCCAGGTCCCGGGTGACCTCGGTCGGTGTCATGTGGCCGCGGTCGTCGAGGACCGGCACCGTCTCCTTGAAGGAGCCCTGGCCGGTCAGCCGGAGCACGTCGCAGACGGCCTTGTCCTGCGCGAGGTACTCACAGAACTCGCTGATGCCGCCGTCGTAGCGGAACGTCTCTTCCGTCTTGCCGGCGCCGTCGATGCCACGCTCGTCGCGGACGACCAGGGTCAGGCCCGGCACGAGGAACGCGGTCTGGCGGGCGCGGGCGTGCAGCGTCTCCAGGGAGAGCTTGGCGTCCTTGAGGAAAATCTGCCGGTCGGCCCAGTAGCGCACCCGGGTGCCGGTCTTCGTCTTGGCGATCCGCTTGCCCTTGAGCAGGCCGTTGCCCGGGTCGAAGGGGGCATCGGGGCCCGATTCGGTGAAGATGCCGGGAACGCCGCGGCGGAAGCTGATCGAGTGCGTCTTGCTGCTGCGGTCCACCTCGACGTCGAGCCGGGCCGAGAGGGCGTTGACGACCGACGCGCCGACGCCGTGCAGACCGCCGGAGGCCGCGTAGGAGCCGCCGCCGAACTTTCCGCCGGCGTGCAGCTTGGTCATCACGACCTCGACGCCACTGAGGCCGGTCTTGGGCTCGACGTCCACGGGAATGCCGCGGCCGTTGTCCCGGACCTCCACCGACCCGTCGTCGTGGAGGATCACCTCGATGTGGTCGCAGTAGCCGCCCAGCGCCTCGTCGACGGAGTTGTCGATGATCTCCCACAGGCAGTGCATCAGGCCGCGACTGTCCGTCGAGCCGATGTACATGCCGGGGCGCTTCCGGACGGCCTCGAGCCCCTCGAGGACGAGCAGATGCCGCGCGGTGTAGTTGGAACCGTCCCGGTCTGCCCCGGTCAGCACTGCGGTGGACGGCACGGACATCTCGGCGGTCACGCGGTTCGCTCCTCGCTGAATTTCTGGCAGCCCGCATTCCGCGGACTCGGTTGTGGCGGTGTCGCCCGTCAGAGGGTACCGAGGCCTGGTAGAGCCGATGTGACGCCACCCGTAAGCATGCCCATGGTAGTAGAATTTCGCTCGTACGTTCGATCCCTCGAAGGGGTGACGTCCTAGTGACGTGCACATCACGTTCCCTTCGAGGCATGAACCATTTAGGCTCCGGGCACGTCCTCATCAACAACCGGCAAGCCAGCCGGGAGGACAGATCCAACAACCAACGTGAATCAGACCACCACGCAATACGGCTCATTCGCCGCCACCCGGCAGCACCCGGCCCCCTCCGAGAATTTTTTCGAGGAAAAGGCACGAGCGGGAACGTTTTCGGCCTGGTTGGATGTTGACCCTGGTACGACAGCTCGTCGAGCTAGAGAAGAGGCGACGTGACTACTGTTCTGACACCCGCGAGCCCGCTGACGGCCGCTGACCGCTGCGACCGCTGCGGCGCCCAGGCATACCTGCGCGTCGTCCTGATGTCCGGCGGAGAACTGCTCTTCTGCGCCCACCACGGTCGCAAGTTCGAGCCAGAACTCAAGAAGATCGCCGCGGAAATACAGGACGAGACGGAGCGGCTGACCGCTTCTCCGGCGTCCGCGTCCGATGAGGAACGCTGACACTTCGCATCCACGACGAGCGAGCAGCGGCTCAACGCCGTATCGCGGGCGGTTCCCCGACACCAACGGGGACACCGCCCGCACTCGTACGCTCACACGCCTCCACCGGCCCCCGCGCCGCTCAGCCCGCCCCGTGTGCGGACACCGCCGGGAGAAGCGCCGAGGCCCGTGTATAGACCCCGGGACTGCCGGCCTGACCGCAGCCGGTCCCCCATGACACCAGGCCCACCAGCCGTCCGCGTACGACCAAGGGCCCGCCGCTGTCCCCCTGGCAAGCATCGCGGCCGCCGTCCGGCGCCCCCGCACACAGCATCGTTCGGGGCTTGTACTTACCGTCGGCGCTGCCGGGATACGCCCGCGCACAGACCGCATCGGGCAGCACATTGACGCGCGCCGCGCGCAGCCGCGACGCATAACTGCCCCCGCCCGTGGTGTCTCCCCACCCGTAGACCGTGGCCGCGTTGCCGGCCCGATAGGCGCTGTCCTGCCGCCCCGCTATCGGGATGGGCCGGTTCGGGACCGGCTTGTCCAGTGTGAGGACAGCCATGTCACCGTCGTTCGTGTAGTTGTTGTAGCGCGGGTTGACCCAGACCTTCGCGGGCTTGAGCTCCTGCCCGCCGCCGCCGCTGAGCTTGTCGCGCCCTATGACGATCCGCAGATCCCGCACCTGCCGCCAGGGGACGCCCAGCACCTCCTTGCTCAGGCAGTGCGCCGCCGTCACCACCGTCGAGTGCCCTACGAGCACGCCGCCGCAGAACTGTCCGGAACGCTGGACTCCGAAGCGCTCGTGGGAGGCCAGCGCCACCGCCCAGGGGCTGTGTGACAGTGGCGCGGGATTTCCGCCGATCACCGACTCGTCCGCAGATGCCGGCGCCGGCAGGGCGAGGACCAGCGCGAGGGCTCCGAGGGCAGCATGTGCGGTCGGACGCATTCGGGCTCCTGACTCTGTGAAAGTGCGCGCACACCCAGAGTTACCCAAACGGCGGCCCGGCGCACCCGGGACGCACAGGAGCCCGGCCCCTCCCACTGGGAGAGACCGGGCTCGTGGTGCTCTTCGGGGCGGTTGGACTAGTCGAGGTAGTCGCGCAGCACCTGGGAGCGCGACGGGTGACGCAGCTTCGACATCGTCTTCGACTCGATCTGACGGATCCGCTCACGGGTGACGCCGTAGACCTTGCCGATCTCGTCCAGCGTCTTGGGCTGGCCGTCGGTGAGGCCGAAGCGCATGGACACGACACCCGCCTCGCGCTCGGAGAGGGTGTCCAGCACCGAGTGCAGCTGCTCCTGCAGAAGCGTGAAGCTGACCGCGTCGGCCGGGACGACCGCCTCGGAGTCCTCGATGAGGTCACCGAACTCGCTGTCGCCGTCCTCGCCCAGCGGGGTGTGCAGCGAGATGGGCTCGCGGCCGTACTTCTGGACCTCGATGACCTTTTCGGGGGTCATGTCGAGTTCCTTGGCCAGCTCCTCCGGGGTGGGCTCGCGGCCCAGGTCCTGGAGCATCTGACGCTGGACGCGCGCGAGCTTGTTGATGACCTCGACCATGTGGACGGGGATACGGATCGTACGGGCCTGGTCGGCCATGGCGCGGGTGATGGCCTGGCGGATCCACCACGTCGCGTAGGTCGAGAACTTGTAGCCCTTGGTGTAGTCGAACTTCTCGACCGCACGGATCAGACCGAGGTTGCCCTCCTGGATCAGGTCCAGGAAGAGCATGCCGCGGCCGGTGTACCGCTTGGCCAGGGAGACGACCAGTCGGAGGTTGGCCTCCAGGAGGTGGTTCTTCGCCCGACGGCCGTCCTCGGCGATGATCTCCAGCTCGCGCTTGAGCTTCGGCGCGAGTTTGTCGGAGTTCGCCAGCTTGTCCTCGGCGAACAGACCCGCCTCGATGCGCTTGGCGAGCTCCACCTCCTGCTCGGCGTTGAGGAGGGGGACCTTGCCAATCTGCTTGAGGTAGTCCTTGACCGGGTCGGCGGTGGCACCGGCCGCGGCGACCTGCTGCGCGGGCGCGTCGTCCTCGTCGTCGTCGGACAGGACGAAGCCGGCGTTCTCCGCGCCCTCGGCGGCCTCGGGGGCGTCGCCCTTGCCAGGCGCCGGGGTCTCCTCGGTCACCTCGTCGTCGAGCAGCTCGTCGACGTCCTTCTTGGCCGCGGTCTTCTTCGCGGTGGCCTTCTTGGCCGTGGTCTTCTTCGCGACCGTCTTCTTGGCGGTCGCCTTCTTCGCCGCCGCCTTCTTCGCAGGCGCGGACTCGGACTCACCGGCCGACGGGTCCGCCACGGGGGCGGGGGCGGCGGCGGTGGTCTTCTTGACCGTGGCGGCCTTCGCCGCGACGGTCTTGGTGGCGGTGCGCTTCGCCGGACTCTTCGCTGCGACGCTCTTGCGTGTGCGCTTGGGCGCCTCTGCGGCACTGACCATCAGCGTCACACCCTCCTCGTCGAGGATCTGGTTGAGGCTGCGCAGAACGTTCTTCCACTGGGTTGGCGGAATCTGGTCAGCCTCGAAGGCCCGACGCACGTCATCGCCGGCGATCTGCCCATCTGCCTTTCCCCGCTCGATGAGCGCCATCACAGACTCGGACTCGGCGATCTCCGGCGGGAGCGTACGGGATGTGCTGGCCGACACGAACAACCTCTCGGAACGATGGAAACGGCTTCCGACCCCGTCCTGTGTGGATCGGAGCCGACGACCGCCGGTGGGGATGGACCGACGGCGCAGGGGCAACCGGGGAGTTGAACAGCGTCACGAACGCCGCTCGTATTCCCTCCTCGGCTATCACCTCTTAAGTCATCGCGCTTCCCGGAAGAGCGTTACGCCCAATCTGCGTGGCCCGAGTCACACCCCATAACGACCCATTCCCAGTCATATGACATGCAATCCTCCCAAGACCTGCCGCCGGATCCGGTCGGCGTCCCGGATCCGGCGATTTTTCTGCGCCACGCCGCGTACGGCGTGCCTTGCCCGAGGGGTGCGCAGGGCACAGGCCCGCTCGGCGGCTACGGTCCGTACACGGTCGGGTGCGGGTCTTCAGTGCTCGCGGGGTGCGGGGACGACGTGGTCCACCGGCGTCCCGGAGCCCTGGCCGCCGACCTCGCCATGGGCGGCGAGAAGCTGGCGCATGGCGGATTCGGCGGCCGTGGCGTCACCGGATCCGATGGCGTCGACGACCCGCATGTGCTGGCCCACGGAGTTCTCGACCGGGCGCTCGCAGCCGCCGCCGGGGCCGCCGGAGACGTGCAGGGCCGCGGAGACGATGCCCGAGAGGTGCTCGAGCATGCGGTTGCCGGCGAGCTGCAGCAGCAGCGAGTGGAACTCGGCGTCGGCGCGGCAGAAGGTCATGGTGTCGCCCTGGGCCGCGGAGTGCCCCATGATCTCGACCATGTCGGCCAGCCGCTGCTGGATGTCCTCACGGCCGTGGCCGGCGGCGAGACGGGCGGCGAGGGGCTCGATCGTCCAGCGCAGCTCGCAGAGCTCGCGGCGCTGGTCGTCGCGCTGTGGTCCGTATGCCCGCCATTCGATGATGTCGGGGTCGAGGAGGTTCCAGTCGCTGACCGGGCGCACCCGGGTGCCCACGTTCGGGCGGGCGCTGACGAGGCCCTTGGCCTCGAGGACTCGCAGCGACTCGCGGACGACGGTGCGGGAGACCTCGAAGCGCTGGCCGATCTCCTCGGGGACGAGCGGGCGGTCGGCACCGAGATCCCCGGAGACGATCATCTGGCCGAGCTGCTGGACGAGTTGGCCGTGCAGGCCGCGGCCGCGGCTGCCGGCCGCGCGGCGGCCGACCCGGCCGATGTCGGCCTCGGAGCCTTCCCAGACCTGCGAAACACGCTCGGCACGGTCGTGGCCTGCTGCGTTGCTGGCGTTCGCGGCGTTGGCGGCGTTCGCGTAGGGGTAGCGGTCAAGCTCGCCCGGGCCTGCGAGGCCGGTGTCGCCGGGGCGAGCCGCGGTCATCATGGTGTGCGCAAGGGTACTCACGCATCTTTTGTCGGCGACACCCTGAACACCCTTGAGGTCTTTGGTGAAAAGCACACGAAAGGGTGATCGCCCCCCATCCCCGAATTGACGCTTTATCGGAAAGAAATGCGCTCTCCATGGCGAGTTGTGGACAGCGGCCGCAACAACAGGGCGTCAAAATAGATGCCTTACTCGATCAGCGGACGAAGCCGCACGGCATCGCGAGCACATATCCGCAGACCAGACGGGTCGGCCACAACCTCCCTGCACCGCCTGCGGGTTGGCGCGTCGGCCACATCATGAACGGGTGCGCCCTGGTCGATTGCGAACGGGTACTTGACGCGGCCTGCGGACAGCAGATCACACCCGCGGCGAGGCACGGGAAGGGAGAGCGCCGGCAATCCCGTTGCGGCGGAACGGAATGCGTTGACGATCGATAAATCCGCCCGGACGCGGTTGCCTTTCGAGGACCCGTCCAACTGGCCACGGGATCAGGGAACTCGATAGGGACAAGGGCGGGTCCGCCCCAAAATCCCCTTGGGCATGGAGGGTGGGCACAGCGGGGTTCGAGCTGTCCGGTCGGGCGGAGGAGGCAGGTCGGACCGCCGGCTCGGCAGGCGACTGCGGGCCGGGCAGCCCGGACAGCTCGCCCGGGACGGTCGGCCGCGGGCCGATGAGCAGTTACCGCCCGGGCGGGATGGGCGCTAGCGGGGTGGCGCCGCGGGCGAGCGGGGCTGCGGGGCCGGCGGCACCGGCCGTGGCCGGATGCCGGTTACGACGACGGCGGGCTCCGACGCGGTGGCGCGGGGCCTCGCGCCCCTGACGGGGCGTGAGGCCGGTCGGGAGCTGCGCGGGTTACGAAGGGGCTCACCCGGCTACCGTACCGCGATATGTCCTATTTTCTCGCAATGTGCAATCTTGACGGTTCATCGTGTCACTGCGAGTGAAACTCAGCCCTGCGGCGGCCGTGAACTCCTCGGGCTCAGACCTCGGGGCGCAGCATCGGCGGGTTGAGCAGTGTCGCGCCGCCGGCCCGGAACAGCTGTGCGGGGCGGCCGCCCTGACGCGTCGTCGTGCCACCGGTGGGCACCAGGAACCCGGGGGTGCCGGTCACCTTGCGGTGGAAATTCCGGGGGTCCAGGGCGACGCCCCAGACCGCCTCGTACACCCGGCGCAGCTCACCCACGGTGAACTCCGGCGGGCAGAAAGCCGTGGCCAGCGAGGAGTACTCGATCTTCGAGCGGGCGCGCTCCACGCCGTCGGCGAGGATCCGGGCGTGATCGAAGGCCAGCGGGGCCGCCAGCTCGCCCTCCCTGGCGAGGGTGTCGTCCTGCTCCAGGAGGGTCTCCACCGGTGCCCAGCGCGCGCTGTGGGCGTCGCCGCCGGGCACGGGCGCGGGCAGGTCGGGGGCGAGCACCAGATGCGCGACGCTGACGACCCGCATACGGGGGTCCCGCTTGGGGTCGCCGTAGGTGGCGAGTTGTTCGAGGTGCGCGCCGTACACGGGGGACGGCCCCGCCGGGGACTGGGCGTGCAGACCCGTCTCCTCGGCCAGCTCCCGGCCGGCCGCGGCTTCGAGGTCCTCGTCGGCCCGGACGAATCCGCCGGGCAGGGCCCAGCGCCCCTGGAACGGCGGCTCACCGCGGCGTACGGCCAGCGCGCACAGGGCGTGGCGCCGCACGGTGAGCACGACCAGGTCGACAGTTACGGCGAAGGGCGGGAAGGCCGACGGGTCGTAGGGAGGCATGGGCGTGATCATAGTCGTCCCCTTGACGATAAACAGGCCCCGAGCGCCTCACGAGCCCAGTTGCAGGCCTTCCGCAGCCGTCTCCACCATCCCCATGCCGAGCCTGCTGACCCGTACGTCGAACGGCTGCTCGGCGACGCACAGACCGGTCAGCTGCATCGCGCCGAGCGGGGCGGTGCCGAGCGGCCGCACGGACACCGTCCCGGCGGGGACGTCCGGGCGCAGCCCTGCGAGCGCGACGAGTATGTGCACCGCACCGCCCGCCGCCACAGCGGCAGGACGGCAGGCCGCCGGATGCGGTACGGGGGCGCCGCCTGTGGTGCGCTGCTCGCCCGCGTACATCTCGGGCAGGCGGTGTCCGAAGCTGTCCGCGGCGTCGAGGACGCCCTTGGTGAGGCTGCCGGCTGCCTGCTCATGGCCGGCCGCTGCCAGGCCGGCGGCGGCAATCGCCGTCTCATGGACGCGGACCGCGCCGCTGCGGTGGCCGAAGGGGTTGTAGCCGCTCTCCTTGCTGCCCAGGCTGCGCAGGCCCCACCCGGAGTCCATGGCCGGGCCGGCCAGCAGCCCGGCCAGTTGGTCGGTCTGTGCCGCGTCCAGCAGGCCCGGGGCCGGTGTCCCGCCGCCGAGGAGTCCGGTGTCCAGGAGGTGGGCGGTGGTGGAGCCGAGGTACGGGACGGGCCTGCCGTCCGCGGTGAGCTGCGCGGCGGGGCGGCCGCCGACCGGGTCCTCCAGCCAGAAGTCCCTGCGGAACCGGGTGCGCAGGTCAGCGGCCCAGTCCCGTAACGCGGCAGCGCCGGCCGCCCCGGAGGCATCGAGGAGGTCGGCGCCCAGGAGGGCGGCGCGATGGGCATGGGCCTGGGTCTCGCAGCGGTACGGTCCGCCCGGCACCGGGTCGGGAACGTAGCCGCCGCGGCGCCCGGCCGGTGCGTCGGTGATCCTCCTCAGCCACGTCAGGCAGCGCTGCGCGGCGGGCAGCAGCCGCTCCGTCTCCCGCTCGGGCAGGCCCCAGCGGCGGGCCTCCGCGAGCACGGCGGGGAACAGGAGGGTTGCCTCGATGCCGGTGCAGCTGGGCGGGGAGTGCGGCCCGAAGTCCCGCAGAGCGCCGGGAATTCGGCCGAAATCCGCTCCTGGTGCGGCTTGTTGGCTACGGGCGAGCGCGCGCAGCGTGCCCGCGGCGAGCCTGGTGCCCAGGGGCAGCAGCATCCGGGCGGTCCACAGCGCCTCGACCGGTGCGAGGCCGCACCGCCAGGGGAATCCGCCGGCGACATACATGTCCGTGGCGGCCTCCGGGTCCCGCATCAACAGGCCGTGGAGGTCGTCGAGGCTGGTCGCCATGAGGGCGTCGGCACGACGGTCGTCGCACTCCAGCCGGGCCGCCGTCCAGGGCCGCGGCGGGCGGTCGGTGCGTGGCCGCGGGGCGACCGCTCCCGTGCGCGGTGCGGGGATGCGAGCGTCCAAGGGACGTCGGCGGTGGCCGGCGGGGCCGCCCGGCTCGTATTCCAGTCCGGTGCGCAGTTCGATGCTGCGGTGGCCGCCGGCCGGCAGGTCGAGGTCCCAGCGCAGCAGTCCCGCCGAGGCCAGCGCGTCCTCGGGCGAGGGCGTCGCGGACACCGTCGCGTGCACACCGGTCCCGGACCAACGGAGCCCGGCACCGTGGACGGCCGCCCGTAGTTCGGGGCCCGGGAGACCGACGGCGATGGCTCCCAGCTCCGCGAGGTCCGTGCCCAGCCCGATCTCGACCGTCAGGCGCACGGGCCTCGTGGCACTGCTGCGGAACGTGATCTGCTCGGTGCCGTCGGCGGACCGCCGCCGCTCCACACGGATCTCCGGGTCAGGGCCGCGCTCTCCGGCCCTGCGGACCGTCCCGAGGAACCGGGCCCGGTCCGTGCCGGTCAACCGCCCCTGGACGACGAGTGGTTCGTCGCCGTCCACCCGTAGTTCGCAGCGGGACAGGACCCGTCGGCCGTCGCGGTAGAAGCCGTCCATGCCGCGGCCGGTCAGCTGCCCCGACGCCGGGGACACGGCCAGGGCGGGGAGGGCCACACAGACGAGCGAGGAGTGGACGGGTTGGGGTTGCGGTGCCCGGGGCGGCACCGGGCGGCGCTCTCCGGACAGCCGGCGGGCCGGCTGGGTCGTGGGGACGATGCCTGTCACGTTCTGCGCTCCCTGATGAGGTCGGGGCTCCGTACGGGCTGCTCCAATCAGGTGAACGGCCCGGCCGGCGCCCAGGTCACGCCGGCCGGGCAGGGACAGCTCGGTCACCGCCGGCTCCGGTCGCCGTCCCGGCCGGCCCGGTGCCTGCCGCGCCCGTCGGTCGTACGGGTGCCGGGGCCCGTGCCGCCGCGCGGTCCGCGGGGGCGCCCGGCGGGACCGGAGCGGCTCGGCCCGGGACGTTTCGTGGGCTGCGGTGTCTTCTTGGCGGCACGGGAGGCGGGCTCGGCTGCGCCCGTTGCCTCCCGGTGTTGTTCGCGCAGGCAGCGGCGCAGTGGCTCCGGGTCGAGTCCTTCGTTGATGGCCCGGTGGAGCAGTTGGGCGAAGGTGTAGTCGGGGTCGAGGGCCAGGGCTCGGCTGAGGGCGACGCGTGCCGACGGTCCGTCCTCGGTGGACCAGCTGACCCAGCCGGCGAGGGTGAGCGGCGCCACCGCGTGTTCGGCATAGCCGCCGGCGCAGCGGCGGGCGAGGGCACGCCAGAGCCGCAGGGCCGGCGCGGCAGCGGAGCCGTCCATCCACTCGGCTGCCCGGTCGCGGGTGACCCGGTCCTGCAGGCCGAGGATGAGGTCGGCGGCCTCGGCATCGGTGATCAGCGCGTCGTCACAGGCGTCCCTGGCCCGGTTGCTGCCGGAGGGGGTGTCCTGCCGGAACCGGTGGATCATGGCGCCGGCCAGGTCGAGGGTGTCCCGGCGGACGGCCACCGCGGCGTCCCCCCGGAGCATGCGCGGAACCAGTGCGCCGGCGGCCGCGTCCAGCGCTGTCTCCTGGTCGGCGGCCCGCCGCCCGGTGCGGGGCGCGAGCCTGGCCTCCATCTCCTTGAGGGAGCCGCGCACCTGCATTCCCGCGTAGGCGGCGGCCGCGGCCATCACGGATGTGCCGGGCATGACCATGGGCGTGCCCTCGGCGGGGCAGCACCGGAAGTCGGGGCAGCAGTAGGACCAGAAGCGGCCGTTGGAGAGGCACAGGGCTTCCAGGACCGGTACGTCGAGCGCGCCGCAGGCCGTGCGCAACCGTTGGGCGAGCGGGCGGAGGCGGTCCTTGACGTCCTTGCCGCTCTCCCCCGCCGCAGGCTCCTGGCAGAGGTAGACGATGATCGCCGCGGGACGGGCGTCACGCTCCTGACCTGCGGAGATCAGACACTCGGCAAGCTGGTCGGCGGCATCCGGCCACTGCGCGGTGTCGGTCGGGATGCCGAGCCTGACCCGGCCGCCGAACCGTCCGCGCTCGCCGGTCAGCGCGATCATCACAACGCTGTCGTCCGGATAGAAGCCCAGGAGGTACGGCAGGGCGTCGGCGAGCTCGGCGGGGCCGCGCAGGGTGACCTGCGCCTCGGGGGTCGGTGCATTGGTGGCGTCGGACGGGGCGGCGGAGTGGGAGGGGCGGGACGGGGTTGCTGCCGTGGAGCCGGTGAGGCGGAACGGGTCCAGGGAGTCGGTGGGGCCGGAAGGGGTGGAAGTGTTGGCGGTTTCCGCAGGTCCGGGCCGGCTGGAGGTTTCGGCGGCGTCGGTCGGGTCGGTGGGTGCGGTGGGGCTGGACGCCCCGGGGGCGCTGGGCGGGTCGGCGGGGGCGGGTGGCTTCGGCGTGCGGGGAGGGTGCGGAGGTTGCGGAGAGTTTTCGGCGGAGGAGGGCGCGGAGGCGGGGGTCGAGTGGATGTCGCCGGAGCGCTTGCTCGGTTCGCTGTGCGGATTCATGGCTCGAAGATCCCGCGGCCGGCCGCTGCGCCGCGACCCCTGTGGATAACTCTCGGGCGAGGCAGTTGTCCACAGCTTCGGGCGGGGGTTCGCGCGTTGTCAGTGGCATCGGGTTGCATGGGGGCATGAGCAACGAAGATCTGCGTGCCGCAGCCGACGCCGTCCTGACCCGCCTCGTCGGGGATCCCGGGGGCGAGGCGAGGCTGCGCGAGGATCAGTGGCGGGCGATCGAGGCGCTGGTCGCCGACCATCGCCGTGCGCTGGTCGTCCAGCGCACGGGCTGGGGCAAGTCCGCGGTCTACTTCGTCGCGACGGCGCTGCTGCGGGAGCGCGGCAGCGGACCGACCGTGATCGTCTCCCCGCTGCTCGCGCTGATGCGCAATCAGGTCGAGGCAGCCGCGCGGGCCGGGATCCGCGCCCGCACGATCAACTCCGCCAACACCGAGGAGTGGGACACCGTCCAGGCCGAGGTGGCGGCCGGCGACGTGGATGTCCTGCTGGTCAGTCCCGAGCGGCTCAACAACCCCGACTTCCGCGATCAGGTGCTGCCCAAGCTCGCGGCGGCGACCGGTCTGCTGGTGGTCGACGAAGCGCACTGCATCTCCGACTGGGGCCATGATTTCCGGCCGGACTACCGGCGGCTGCGCACCATGCTCGCCGATCTCCCGCCCGGTGTGCCCGTGCTCGCCACCACGGCCACGGCCAACGCGCGGGTGACCGCCGATGTCGCCGAACAGCTCGGCACGGGCGAGGGCTCCACCGAGGCCCTGGTTCTGCGGGGGCCGCTGGACCGGGAGAGCCTGAGCCTGGGTGTTCTCCCGCTGCCGGACGCCGCGCACCGGCTCGCCTGGCTCGCGGACCATCTGCACGAACTGCCGGGCTCGGGGATCATCTACACGCTCACCGTCGCCGCCGCCGAGGAGGTCACGGCGTTCCTGCGCCATCGGGGGCACACGGTCTCCTCGTACACCGGCAAGACGGAGAACGCCGACCGCCAGCAGGCCGAGGACGATCTGCTCGCCAATCGCGTCAAGGCGCTGGTGGCGACCTCGGCGCTGGGCATGGGCTTCGACAAGCCCGACCTGGGCTTCGTGGTGCACCTGGGTTCGCCGTCGTCCCCCATCGCGTACTACCAGCAGGTGGGCCGGGCGGGCCGTGGGGTCGAGCACGCCGAGGTGCTGCTGCTGCCCGGGCGGGAGGACGAGGCGATCTGGAAGTACTTCGCCTCGCTGGCGTTCCCGCCCGAGGAGCAGGTGCGGCGAACCTTGGACGTCCTGGCGGCCGCCGACCGCCCGGTGTCGCTGCCGGCCCTGGAGCCACAGGTCGAACTGCGCCGCTCGCGCCTGGAGATCATGCTCAAGGTGCTCGATGTGGACGGCGCCGTCCAGCGCGTCAAGGGCGGCTGGACCTCCACAGGCCGGCCGTGGTCGTACGACGCCGAGCGCTATGCGTGGGTGGCACGCCAGCGCGAGGCCGAGCAACAGGCGATGCGGGAGTACGCCGCCACGACGGGCTGCCGGATGGAGTTCCTGCGGCGGCAGTTGGACGACGAGGCGGCGGTGGCCTGCGGGCGCTGCGACAACTGCGCCGGGGCCCGGTTCACCACCGAGGTGTCCACCGCGGCGCTGGATGCGGCGCGCGGTGAGCTGGGGCGGCCCGGGGTGGAGCTGGAGCCGCGGCGGATGTGGCCGACGGGGCTGCCGGCCGTCGGCGTCGACCTCAAGGGCCGTATCCCGGCAGCTGAGCTGGCCGCGACCGGCCGGGCTCTGGGCCGGCTCTCCGACATCGGGTGGGGCAACCGCCTGCGACCGATGCTCGCACCGCAGGCGCCGGACGGCCCGGTTCCCGACGATGTGGCGGCAGCGGTGGTCACCGTGCTCGCCGACTGGGCCAAGGGTTCCGGGGGTTGGGCCTCGGGGGCGGCAGACGCACCGGCCCGCCCGGTGGGCGTCGTCGCGCTCTCCTCGCGCAGCCGTCCGCAGCTGATCCGGTCGCTGGCCGAGCGCATCGCCACCGTCGGCCGTATGCCGTTCCTGGGCACGGTGACCTCGGTGGACGACGGTGCCGACGGGAGGATTCCGCGCAGCAACAGTGCCCAGCGGCTGCGGGCACTGCACGGTTCGCTGGGCGTGCCGCCGGAGCTGGCGCAGGCCCTGGCATCGGCAGACGGTCCGGTGCTGTTGGTGGACGACTACGCCGACACGGGCTGGACCCTGGCCGTGGCCGCCCGGCTGCTGCGCCGGTCGGGGGCAGCGGAGGTGTTTCCGCTGGTCCTCGCCGTCCAGGGCTAGGAGCCGTAGGGCGCGCGGCTGCGGGCAGGGACATTTGTGACTCCCTGGGCGATTCCGGTCCCGGCCGGGAATTGCTCGTTGCCGCATGCCTGTACGACCGCGAGAATTGGAGTTGCTTCCCCGTACCGGCCTTCCGTGGTCAGGCAGGGCCATGCCGTGGTGCCCATCCGCGCCTGGCCACCGCCCGACGTGCGGACGCGTAGACGATGGGAGGAACGTGACCTTCGGCTTCGCCCCGCCCCCGCAGGTGTCCCCGCCCACGTCCGCCGATTCAGCCGCCCGGCTGGGCCGCATGCTGGAGCCCGCCGAATGGGCCTCGGCCGGTATCCCGTTGCTGCGCAATCCCCGTGAGGTCGTCGCCGGCCTGCACGACCGTCACCGGCCGGTGCCGTCGACGGCCATCGTCGCGGTGCTCGACATGCAGGAGCGCGTGGCGGCCAGTGCCTCGTTCACCGAGTTCACGGGTGCCCCCGACGGCTGGGAGTTCCGCAACGCGCTCCTGGCGCATCTGCGCCAGGTCATCCCGCACGACCTGCGGCTGCGTGCCCCGGTCCGGACCGCCGTGCTGCTCTACTGCCGTGAGGGCGAACCCCTTTGGACGGAGACGGACGGGGCGTGGATGTGGGGGCTGCGCGATGCCTGCACCCTGCACGGGCTGCGGTGCGGGGCGTACATCACCTTGACCCCGGACCGCTGGCAGGTGCTGGGAGAGGGCCGCGGCGGGCGCCGCCCCAAGCCGTCCACCACGGCCGAGCCGGTCACTGCGGCACGCCGTACGGCGGCGGGAGCGGGCACGGCGACGGGGCGCATGGAGGCTCGTCGGACGACGACCGCACATCCGGATGCGCGGCTCAGGGCCGCGCAGTTGCCCACCGCCCCGAATCGGTCGACGGCGCGGCACACGGGAGGCGGCGCCCCGGAAGCGCATCGGCACACGGCCGCACGCTGAGCACGGTCGGACGTACACCGGCTTCCGGGCAGAAACCGGGCACACTGTCAGGCGTACCGGCGCCTGGGCCATGATGCCCACCCTCTCGGCATCCCGGCCCGCCAAGGGCGGACCGCCTCCGACCGGCACGGCCGCGCCTCTCCCCGCCGATGCTCCCGGCATCCGGACCTCGTCCGGGCGGGAGCGCAAGCGAGCCCGACGGCCTCCGGGGCCGACGGGCTGTTGCAAAGCGGCAGCGATCAGGCGGGTGCGCCGAGAACGGCGTTGATCCGCTGCGGGTCCCCGCAGACGATCAGCAGCGTTCCGGCACGGGCCATCGCCGCGGGCAGCGCCTGCGCGGTGACCTCGTCCGTAGCGCCGTTGACGGCGACGACCACGACGGGTCGGCCGGTGGCGCGCACGGCTCCGGCGTCCGCGTAGAACACATCGTCCGCGGCGTCGTGTTGGGCCCAGTAGGACGCCTCGCCGAAGGACAGCTCATGCGCGGCCCACGGGTGCGCGTCACCGGTGGTCAGCACCAGGATTTCGCCCGGCGCACGCCCGGAGTCCAGCAGCAGGTCGACGGCCTCGTCGGCGGCGTCGATGGCGCCGGCGGCGGGTGCCGGGATCAGCTGGAGCTGCGCTCCCGCGGCATCGCCGGTCTTGCCGGCGGGCGGCTGCGGGGAGCTGGTGCGCTGCGCCGGGGGAGCGGCGACAGGACCACGCGGCGGGGCAGCAGGTCCGGGCTTGCCCGGACGGACACTGGACGCGGGGGCGCCGCGCGGCGGTGCGGGGCGGGGACCGGGACCAGGAACAGGACGGGGGGTCGGCGCGGTACGGCCGGCGGCCGGAGTTGCGCGGGGACCCGGGACACTCTCGTGAATCTGAGGCTCCTCGGGGATGAGAGGCATAAAGGGATGTCTATCAAACGTAAGTGCGGAACACGTCATCGGGTACCGAATTGATGTGCGTACCGCTCAGAAATCGAAGCCGAGTTGGCCACCGGCTTCCAGAGCGGACGCTTCGGGGGTGATGCGCACCTTCTTCAGATGCCGCCAACGGGGCAGGGCATCCATGTAGGACCACGACACTCGGTGGTGCGGCGTAGGACCGTACTCCTCCAGGGCAATGCGATGGGTCGGCGAGGGGTAGCCTGCGTTGGCCGCGAAGTCGAAGTCCGCGTACACCAGGCCGAGTTCGGCCATCATCGCGTCGCGTCGCACTTTGGCGATCACGGACGCGGCGGCGACCGCGATGCAGGACTGGTCGCCCTTGATGACCGTGCGGACCCGCCAGGGCGCGCCCAGGTAGTTGTGCTTGCCGTCGAGAATGACCGCGTCCGGCCGGACCGGCAGCGCCTCCAGGGCGCGGACGGCCGCGAGCCGCAGGGCCGCGGTCATGCCCAGTGCGTCGATCTCCTCCGGCGAGGAGTGCCCCAGGGCGTACGACGTGACCCAGTCGCCGAGCACATCGCACAGTTCGGTGCGGCGCTTGGGGGTCAGCAGCTTGGAATCGGTGAGTCCGTCGGGTGGCCGGCGCAGACCGGTGATGGCTGCGCAGACGCTGACCGGACCGGCCCACGCTCCGCGCCCGACCTCGTCGACACCTGCAACGATCTTGGCGCCCGTCGTGGCGCGCAATGATCGCTCGACGGTATGGGTGGGGGGCTCGTACGGCATGGCGCCAGCAAGGTTACGCCTATTCGGCCGAGCCGTCCGCACCGGATCCCCACCTGATGACAAACGGTGGGGACGACCGTCTGACCAGGGTGCGAACGGGACCCGCCGCTTCCGCTACCGATCGGTACACGGAAGCTGGATCAGGCGTGGTGCGGCCGGCAACGGAGGCCGCCGTCGCCTGGCCCGAGGGGCGTCGCACAGGCGAAATCGCCGTTCGGCGCCGCTGGTTGGTGAACGTCCGGAAGACGGCACGTGGACGGACGTGCGCGCACCACAGCGGGCGAGGGTGAGGGCGGTGGAGCGACGGAGGAGGCGCGTCAGTCGGGGAGGGCGGGCGTCCAGGACGGGAGCGGCTCGGCGCCTTCCAGCCATGCCCGAGGAGGGTGGCCGGCGTGACCGGCGGCGACGATGCCGCCGACGATGGCGCAGGTGGTGTCCACATCGCCGCCCGCCTGCGCAGTGGACCAAAACGCCCGCTCGTAGTTGCCCAGATTCCGGGCCGCGGCCCAGAGGGCGAACGGCACCGTGTCGTGGGCGCTGGTGCGCCGTCCGCAGCCCAGGACGGCGGCGACGGTGCCGGAGTCGGCGTAGTCGAGCATGTCGCGTGCGCGGCGCAGCCCGGCTTGCACGGCGCTGCGCGGGATCAGCTCCAGCACACCGTCCAGCAGCTGTTCGGGGCCGGTGTCACGGGACGGGTCGGCCACCAGGGCGGCCGCAGCGGCGACGGCCATGGCGCCGACGACGGCCTCACGGTGCTGATGGGTGGTGTAGGCGGAGATCTCCGCCTGGTGGGTGGCCTGCTCGGGGTCGTCGGCGTACCAGGCGCCGAGCGGAGCGATGCGCATGGCCGCTCCGTTGCCCCAGGAGCCCTGACCGTTGAAGAGGCCCGATGCCAGCTCGCGCCAGTCTCCGCCCTCGCGGATCAGCCGCAGCATGCGGTTGACGGCCGGGCCGTAGCCGCGGTCGACGTCATGGCGGTCGGCGAAGGAACGGGCGAGCGCGTCCTGGTCGATCCGGCCGTGGGCGGTGAGCACGGCCAGGACGGAACACGCCATCTCGGTGTCGTCGGTCCACCGCCAGGGGGCGGGCGGCAGCTCCCGGCGCTTGAGGGAGGGGTAATGGGCGGGGACGAAGAACTGGGATCCGAGCGCATCACCCACGGAGAGGCCGCGCAGGCTCGCCAGAGCTCGCGCACAGCGGGCTGCGTCACGGTGGTCGGGGGTCATCGCTGTGCACTCTAACCGGTGACGCCATAAGACTCGGGTACACACCAGCGCTCGAAGGGGCGGTCGAGGGTGTAGCGGCCGTCCGGGCCGAGCAGGAGGGTGCGCCGCTCCGCATTGCCGGGATTGGACAGCGACTCGAAGTCGGCCACCGTCCAGTGGAACCACCGCATACAGAACAGCCGCATGGTGAGACCGTGCGTGACGATGAGGACGTTCGGCGGGTGGCCCGGGTCCTCGAAGCTGCGCCACAGGCTTTCCAGGAACGCCCCGACCCGGTCGTAGACATCTGCCCCGGACTCGCCCTGGGCGAAGCGGTAGAAGAAGTGGCCGTAGGCGTCGCGGTAGGCCTTCTGCCGTCGCACGTCGTCGCGGTCCTGCCAGTTTCCCCAGTCCTGCTCGCGCAGCCGGGGCTCCTCGCGCACCCGGACCCTGGCGGGGTCGAGGCCGAGCGCGCGGAAGGTCTGGTGGGTGCGGCGGTAGGGCGAGACATAGGCGGAGATCCGCTCCTCGCCGAACATCTCGCGCAGCGGCCCGCCGGCCTCGTTCGCCTGCCGCAGCCCGGTCTCGGTGAGGGCGAGTGCATGATCCGGCTCCCGCTCGTACACGGTGTCGTCGACATTGCCCACCGACTCTCCATGGCGGATGAGGACGATGCGTCGGGGCCGGGCCATGCCGCCAGCCTAAATCCGCCGCTTTGCCCATGCCGCACGCGGCCGGACGACCACAGCAGGGCGGCGAGCTTCACCACCGCACCGGCAACTCCCCGGAGGCGCGCGGCGAGCAGCCCCAGCAGCCGGCCGCAGGACCGGCCGACGTCGCGTAATGAGATTCGAGCGGACATTCTCCCTCCCCACGCAAATGCAACCCTCGTCGCATTACGATGAGAATGGCACACGCACCGAGCTAACGCAACAGGAGTAGCAATTGCCTGACGAGACGGCGCACGAGAACGGACACGGGGCCGCCGATGCCACACCCACCCCCGGCACCCGGCGCCCCGGCGGCCGCACCGCCCGCACCCGCGACGCCGTCCGCGACGCCGTGCTGGCAGGACTCACCGAGCACGGCTATCCGGGGTTGACGGTCGAATACGTCGCGGCGCACTCCGGCGTGCACAAGACGACGCTGTATCGCCGCTGGAAGGACGTGGAGGGTTTGGTGGCGGACGCCCTCGATCTCGCGGGCGAGGACAGCTGGACCCCGCCCGACACCGGATCCCTGGAAGGCGATCTGCGCGCCCTGGCCCGCGAGGTCGTCGCGTCCTTCACCGACCCGGCAGTGGCCGCATCGGGCTCCGCGATGATCGCCGCCGCCTTCCAGTCGGAGCGGGCGGCCGTAGCGCTGCGTCACTACTACGCCGAGCGCTTCGCGCGCTGCGAGGTCATCGTCGAACGCGCCGTGGCACGCGGGGAATTGCCGGTGCACCCGGGCGCCGCGCCGGACACTCCGGAAGCCACCCCTCCGCACGCCGCCTCCGGCACCGCCCCGGGCAGCATCATCGACGCCGGCGCCCTTGTCCGTGCCGTCTCCGCGCCGCTCTTCTTCCGCCTGTTCATCACCCGGGAGCCGGTGGACGACGCGCTCGCCGACCAGGCGGCGGCGGTCGCCCTGACCGCGGCCCGCGCCGGGGCGTTCACCACCGGCAGTACGGCCAGCACCTCTCGCGGTACGACCTCTTGACGGCGCTCCCCCTCACACCGTCCAGGACGGTTCGAGCTGCACCACATCGCCCGCGATCGCCCGGACGTCGGCGGCTATCTGGGCCCGCAGCGCCAGCCGCTCCACCCGTTCGGGCCGGTACTTCCCCCGCTCGGCCGCCGACTGCCACATCGACAGCACCAGGAACTCCTCCCCCGGCGCCCGCCCCAGCATCCCCCGCAGCATGCCCGGCGAACCCGCCATCGCGGGGTTCCAGACCTTCTCCTGCATCAGCATGAAGTGCTCCACCCGGTCGTGGTGCACCTGGCAGTGCGCCAGCCGCAGCACATCCACGTCACCGAACGACGGGCTGAAGCCCACCTTCACATCGAACTCGTGCTCGAAGAGCCGCACTTGGGCGTCCTTGTAGGTGCCGACCTGGGCGGCCGCCAGCCGGTCGTGCGAGCGCGCCATGAACGAGTCGTAGAAGGCCCGGCTCTCCCAGAAGCCCACCAGATGCGCGACGCCCGGCCGTCCACGGCTCCACCCCCCGCCCTGCCCTCGAAACCCCGGCTCACCCAGCAGCCCCGCCCATTTCCGCTGCCCCCGCTCGAACCCTCGACGGTCCACGACGGTGAGGCGAATCCACTTGACCAGCACCGCGCCATCGTACGGCCCAAGGGCGGGGCGGGATCACTGCGCGTCACCTTCCGACCGGCCCGAATTTCCTTACGGGCACGGGCGGATCGACGTACGCCTCGAGCCGCAACCCGACCACCTCGGCCGCCTCGACCGCCTCGACCGCCTCGACCACCTCCAGGCACCGCTCCTCCCGGCAGGAGCGCACGATGATTTGCACGCCGTACGGAAGCTGCTCCACCACCCCGGTGGACACGGCCACTACAGGCAGCCGATGCGCACCGCGGCACCACGGGCGGAGGCGGGAGGTACACCGGGCCGTACCCCTACACGCCCGGGCGCCGTAATCTGAGCACCGATACATACGCATCGGTAAGACGGAGTGCGGGCATGCCCAAGCAGGTCGACCACGAGAGCCGGCGCCGGCAGATCGCCGCGGCCGTGTGCCAACTCGCCGACGAGAGCGGGCTGGAGGGCGTCACGCTCCGCGATGTGGCGGCCCGTGCGCAGGTGTCCATGGGGGCCGTCCAGCGCTGTTTCGGGACCAAGGAGGAGATGCTGGTCTTCGCGCTCGGCCACATCGGCGAGCGGATCACCGCACGGGTGTCGGCCCGGCTCGCCGCGTCGCCCGCCCAGTCGGCCCGTACGGCAGTGGGACACGCAGTGACCGAGGTGTCGCTGGTCCACGAGGAGCATCGGGCCGAAGCGCGGGTCTGGCTGGCCTTCGTGGCCCAGGCCGCGGTCAGCCCGCCCCTGGCCGGAATTCTGCGCACCAATTACGCGCACCTGCAGTCGCTGTTCGCCCGGCTGATCGCCGAGAGCTCCGGCACCCCCGCCCCGGACCGGGCGGCCCGCGCCCTCCTCGCCCTGGCCGACGGCCTCACCACCCACGTCCTGGTCGGCCACCTCTCCCCCACCGGGGCCCTGGACATCCTGGACGACCACCTCAACCGCCTCTGGAACGAGCAAGCGCACTGAGCGGACCCTGCCGCCCATGACACCCGACAGGCCCCCGACAGGGCACTTTCCGGCCACCCGGAACCGTTCCAAACCGCGGGTGACCAGGGGCAGTTCCCTCCGCCCAGGGGCCACCGGGCGTGGCACGATGGGCAGTCAACGGGAAGTCCCGGGGAGGGGCCGCGCGCCCGCGCCGCGTCCCCGGGAGATGACGGGAGGGAAGTCCGGTGAGCACGTTCAACAAAGGGATCGAGAAGGTCGAGGTAACGCTCAAGTGGGACCCCAGCCCGCTCGGGACCCCGGACAATGACCTCGACATCGTCGCGGCGACGTATACGGCCGACGCGCCCCACGGCGACCCCGCCTACCTGGTGCACTTCGACAGCCGGTCGCCCGACGGGACCATCACCCTCAACCGGGACAGCAGGACCGGCCAGGGGTTCGGCTTCGACGAGATCATGACCCTGGAGCTGGACCGGCTGTCCGAGACCTACACCCGGGTGATCGTGGGGGTGGCCATCCAGCAGGGCGAGGGCCGCAAGGTCTTCGGTGACATCGAGGGCACCGCCGTACGGATCCGCGAGGGCTACACCGACCTGGCCGAGAACGACTTCGCCGAGGTCGCGGGCGCCACCGCGGCGACCGTCGCCGAATTCCTCCGGGACGAATCGGGGCAGTGGCGCATCCACCCTGCGGTCCGGGGGTTCGACACCGACCCGGACGGGTTCGCCTCCCTGATGGGCCGATGACGAGCCGCTGACGGGGAGCGGTACGCCCCTGGAACAGAAAGAGGAGGGGACCGGCACTCGGCCGGTCCCCTCCTTCATGCCGCGAGCCACATCAGCCCGGGGCGCGGTCCGCGCGGGAGGACGCCTCCCGCGCGGACCCGCTCACGCTCAGCTGCAGCCGCTGGTCGACCCGCAGCCCTCGCACAGGTAGCAGCTGCCGGCGCGCTGCATCTTCGTCCCGCAGGAGAAGCACAGCGGCGCGTCGGCGTTGATGCCCAGCTGCATCTCGACGAGCTCGGCGTTGGTGTGCGCCTGCTTGGGGGCCGGTTCGGCGACCTCCTCGACGATCTTCGCCGCGGGGGCGGACTCCGTCTGGCGGGGCGCCGACTGGGCCAGGCCCTCGACGTCGACCTCGTCCTCGGACGGCTCGTACGAGCCGGTCTCCAGGTGACGCTGGCGCTCCTCGACGGAGTGGATGCCGAGCGCCGAGCGGGTCTCGAACGGCAGGAAGTCCAGCGCCAGGCGGCGGAAGATGTAGTCGACGATCGACTGCGCCATCCGCACGTCCGGGTCGTCCGTCATGCCGGCCGGCTCGAAGCGCATGTTGGTGAACTTCGAGACGTAGGTCTCCAGCGGCACGCCGTACTGGAGGCCCACGGACACCGCGATGGAGAAGGCGTCCATCATGCCCGCGAGGGTCGAACCCTGCTTGGACATCTTCAGGAAGACCTCGCCGAGACCGTCGTCCGGGTAGGAGTTGGCGGTCATGTAACCCTCGGCGCCGCCGACCGTGAAGGAGGTGGTGATGCCGGGACGTCCCTTGGGAAGGCGCTTGCGCACCGGGCGGTACTCGACGACCTTCTTCTCCACCGGGGCCTCGGCCTCGACCTTGGCCTCCTCCTTCTTCTTGGCGGAGAGCGGCTGGCCGACCTTGCAGTTGTCGCGGTAGATCGCGAGCGCCTTCAGGCCGAGCTTCCAGCCCTCGAAGTAGACCTCCTCGATCTCCTCGACAGTGGCCGTCTCCGGGACGTTGACCGTCTTGGAGATCGCACCGGAGAGGAAGGGCTGCGCGGCGGCCATCATGCGCACATGGCCCATGGCGGAGATCGAGCGCACGCCCATGGCGCAGTCGAAGACCTCGTAGTGCTCGGTCTTCAGGGCCGGGGCGTCGACGACATTGCCGTGCTCGGCGATGTGGGCGACGATCGCCTCGACCTGCTCGGGCAGGTAGCCGAGCCGCTTGAGCGCCTTGGGGACCGTGTTGTTCACGATCTGCATGGAGCCGCCGCCGACCAGCTTCTTGAACTTGACCAGCGCCAGGTCCGGCTCGACGCCCGTGGTGTCGCAGTCCATCATCAGGCCGATGGTGCCGGTCGGGGCCAGCACGGAGGCCTGGGCGTTGCGGAAGCCGTTCTTCTCGCCGAGGCGCAGCACGTCCTGCCAGGCCTCGGTGGCCGCCGCCCACACCGGGGTGTCCAGGTCGTCCATGCGCACCGCGGTGCCGTTGGCGTCCGAGTGCTGCTTCATGACGCGCTTGTGGGCATCCGCGTTACGGGCGTAGCCGTCGTACGGGCCGACGACCGCGGCCAGCTCGGCGGAGCGCTTGTAGGAGGTGCCGGTCATCAGGGAGGTGATGGCACCGGCCAGCGCGCGGCCGCCGTCGGAGTCGTAGGCGTGGCCGGTGGCCATCAGCAGGGCGCCGAGGTTGGCGTAGCCGATGCCCAGCTGGCGGTAGGCGCGGGTGGTCTCGCCGATCTTCTGGGTGGGGAAGTCGGCGAAGCAGATGGAGATGTCCATCGCGGTGATGACCAGCTCGACGACCTTGGCGAAGCGCTCGGCGTCGAAGGACTGGTTGCCCAGGTCGTCGTCGCGCAGGAACTTCAGGAGGTTGAGCGAGGCGAGGTTGCACGAGGAGTTGTCCAGGTGCATGTACTCGCTGCAGGGGTTGGACGCGGTGATCCGGCCCGACTCCGGCGAGGTGTGCCAGTGGTTGATGGTGTCGTCGTACTGGATGCCGGGGTCGGCGCACGCCCAGGCGGCCTCCGCCATCTTGCGGAAGAGACCCTTGGCGTCGACCTGCTCGATGACCTCGCCGGTCATCCGGCCGCGCAGCCCGAACTTCGAGCCGGCCTCGACGGCCTTCATGAACTCGTCGTTCACCCGGACCGAGTTGTTGGCGTTCTGGTACTGGACGGACGTGATGTCGTCGCCGCCCAGGTCCATGTCGAAGCCCGCGTCGCGCAGCGCGCGGACCTTCTCCTCCTCCTTCACCTTGGTCTCGATGAAGGCCTCGACGTCCGGGTGGTCCACGTCCAGGACGACCATCTTGGCCGCGCGGCGGGTGGCGCCGCCCGACTTGATCGTTCCGGCGGACGCGTCGGCGCCGCGCATGAAGGAGACCGGGCCGGAGGCGTTGCCGCCGGAGGAGAGCAGCTCCTTGGAGGAGCGGATGCGGGAGAGGTTCAGGCCGGCGCCGGAGCCGCCCTTGAAGATCATCCCCTCTTCCTTGTACCAGTCGAGGATCGACTCCATGGAGTCGTCGACGGAGAGGATGAAGCAGGCGCTGACCTGCTGCGGCTGCTGGGTGCCGACGTTGAACCACACCGGCGAGTTGAAGCTGAAGACCTGGTGGAGCAGGGCGTAGGCCAGCTCGTGCTCGAAGATCTCGGCGTCCGCCGGGGAGGCGAAGTAGCCGTTCTCCTCGCCGCTCTTGCGGTAGGTCTTGACCACCCGGTCGATGAGCTGCTTGAGGCTCGCCTCGCGGGTCGGGGAGCCCACCGCACCACGGAAGTACTTGCTCGTGACGATGTTGACCGCGTTCACCGACCAGAATTCGGGGAACTCGACGCCACGCTGCTCGAAGTTGATCGAGCCGTCGCGCCAGTTGGTCATGACGACGTCACGAGACGCCCACTCCACCTCGTCGTACGGATGCACGCCGGGTGTGGTGTGGATGCGCTCGATACGCAGACCCTTGCTCGCCTTGCTGCCCTTGGCGCGGGAGCCTCGTGCCGGGCCGCTCGTCGTCTCTGTCATGCCGCCTCCCTGTATACGGGCAAACGCCCATATGTGCACACTCATTCCGTGGCACGGTGTATGTCTTTCTGCACCGGGGCGCCCTGCTCTCGCCCCGGTTCAGGTCCTGGATGCGCGCCGAGCTCAGTCGGCGGCGGTGGCGGGCACCGGAACGGCCGGGCCGCCGGCCTCCCCGTCGGTCCCGCATTCCTGCCCGGGCGGTCCCTGCTCGCGCTGCTCGCGCAGCTCGGCGATGGCCGCCTCAAAGTCCTCAAGTGAATCGAAGGCCCGGTAAACGGACGCGAAGCGCAGGTACGCGACGAGGTCGAGTTCCTGCAGCGGGCCCAGTATGGCGAGCCCGACGTCATGGGTGGACAGCTCGGCGCTGCCGGTGGCGCGCACCGCCTCCTCGACCCGCTGGCCGAGCTTGGCGAGAGCGTCCTCGGTGACCGGGCGCCCCTGGCACGCCTTGCGCACCCCCGCGATGACCTTGTTGCGGCTGAAGGGCTCGGTGACCCCGCTCCGCTTGATCACCATCAGCGACGCCGTCTCGATGGTCGTGAAACGGCGGGAGCAGTCGGGGCACTGGCGGCGCCGGCGGATCGCCGCCCCGTCATCGGTGGTGCGGCTGTCGACGACCCGGCTGTCCGGGTGCCTGCAGAAGGGGCAGTGCATGGCTCCACCCTCCTCACCCTTGATATACGGACGTACGTACGCCAACGAGCCCGGCGTACGGCGACAGACCTCCGGCTGGTCCGTACGGGCCCTTCGGAGCAGGCTCCAGCATAGGCGATTCCCGACCCCCTGAAGGACCAGGCACCACAACTTCTGGGTAACCGATCGCATCTAACCACTAGATGTGGTGTCGGGGCGCTTACATCCGCCTACCGCGTGTCGCGGCGGCGACGGGCCGGACGGTCGCCCACGAGAGTACGGGAAGCCACCCGGCCGGCGGCGCGGCGGGGCCGGGGTGACAGAATCGGCGGGGCCGCGCGGCCGGCCACCGCACCCCTCCGCACGCCGGCCGTCCGACACACCCGGGGCCGGGACATCCGGGCGGCTGCGCCCCGCCAGGACCGGCAACAACGCTCGGCCATACACCCAGCCACTTGATCCGGGCACCCATTCGCCGAATATTTCACTCGAACGTGTGTTTGGCGCAACCTTTCGAAAGCAACTACCGTTGGCTAACTAGGGAGAACATTTCGAGAGGGGCCGACGTGACCACCACCGCAGACAGCGCGACCATCGCCGCACAGAGCCACTCCCAGAGCCGGTTCGATGCGCAACAGGCACAGCGGCCGCCGATGGACGACGCCACGTCGGACTCCGAAGAGCCGAAGCCGGCCCGCTCGCTGCCCGGCCGCCCCCCAGGGATCCGGGCCGACAGCTCCGGACTCACCGACCGGCAGCGCCGGGTCATCGAGGTGATCCGGGATTCGGTCCAGCGGCGCGGCTACCCGCCGTCCATGCGCGAGATCGGCCAGGCAGTCGGACTGTCCAGCACCTCGTCCGTGGCCCATCAGCTCATGGCCCTGGAGCGCAAGGGCTTCCTGCGGCGCGACCCGCACCGCCCCCGGGCGTACGAGGTCCGCGGCTCGGACCAGACCACCGCTGCCGCGACGGAGACCGCCGGCAAGCCCGCCGCCTCCTATGTCCCCCTGGTCGGCCGGATCGCCGCCGGTGGCCCGATCCTCGCGGAGGAGTCGGTCGAGGATGTCTTCCCGCTCCCCCGCCAGCTCGTCGGCGACGGCGAACTGTTCGTCCTGAAGGTCGTCGGCGATTCCATGATCGAGGCCGCGATCTGCGACGGCGACTGGGTCACGGTCCGCCGCCAGCCGGTCGCCGAGAACGGCGACATCGTGGCCGCCATGCTGGACGGCGAGGCCACCGTCAAGCGCTTCAAGCGCGAGGACGGCCATGTGTGGCTGCTGCCGCACAACTCCGCTTACCAGCCGATCCCCGGCGACGAGGCGACCATTCTCGGCAAGGTGGTGGCGGTGCTGCGCCGCGTCTGACCCACCCCTCACCACCGAGCCCCGGAACCACTGCGCCGGTTCCGGGGCTTGGTCTTGCCCGTCCCGGCGGCTTGCCGTGCCCGCTGTGCCGCTGCACCGCGACCGCCCCCGCGCAGTGGCGGCGAGGACCGCGCCGGGTCTGCCCACCGGGTGGTCACGGGGCAGACCTGCTCGCTACGGCGTCTCCGCCGACGGCTCCGCGGTTTCCGGGGCCGACGCCGCCTTTGCCGCCGCATCGATGGCGGCAAGGGAGCGGCGGACCTGGTTGCGGTCGGTGGTGTACCAGAACTCGGGCATCGACTTGCGGAGGAACGAGCCGTAACGGGCCCGCTCCACACGGGGGTCGAGGACGGCCACCACGCCGCGGTCGCCGGTCGCGCGGACCAGACGGCCGGCGCCCTGGGCCATCAGCAGCGCGGCGTGGGTGGCGGCGACCGCCATGAAGCCATTGCCGCCGGCCTCCTCCACGGCCTTCTGCCGGGCGCTCATCAGCGGGTCGTCCGGGCGCGGGAACGGCACCCGGTCCATGACCACCAGCTGGCAGTTCGCCCCCGGGACATCGACGCCCTGCCACAGGGACAGCGTGCCGAACAGGCAGGTACGGGCGTCGGCGGCGAAGGACCGGATCAGTTCGCCGAGGGTCTCCTCGCCTTGGAGCAGGATCGGCACGTCCAGCCGGCCGCGCAGCTCCTCGGCCGCGGCCTGGGCGGCGCGCATGGAGGAGAAGAGGCCGAGGGTGCGGCCGCCGGCGGCCTCGATCAGCTCGGCGAGTTCGTCGAGCATGTCGGTGCGGCTGCCCTCGCGGCCCGGCTGGGCGAGGTGCTTGGCGACGTAGAGGATGCCCTGCTTCGAGTAGTCGAAGGGGGAGCCGACGTCCAGGCCCTTCCAGGGCGGAACGTCCTCGCCCTCGGTGCCCTCGGGGGCCAGGCCCAGCGAGGCCGCGACGCCGTTGAAGTCGCCGCCCAGCTTGAGGGTGGCGGAGGTGAGGGTCACCGAACGGTCGTCGAAGAGCTTCTCCCGCAGCAGGCCCGAGACGGACAGCGGGGCCACCCGGAGGGACGCGCCGAAGCGGTCGTGGCGTTCGTACCAGACCACGTCGTACTCGGAACCGTTGGCGATCCGCTCGGCGACGGCATGGACGTTCTCCACCGCGGCGAGGGCCTGCTTGCGGACGGCGTCCTCGTCCTGGACCGACTTGTCGCGGGTCGAACCGAGCGCCGAGACGACCGTACGGGCCGCGTCCCGCAGCGCCATCAGGCAGTAGCCGAGGTCCTCGGGGATCTCTTCGAGGCGGCCGGGCAGGGCCAGCTCCATGAGGCGCTCGAAGGTCTCCGACGCGGTCTGGAGCTGGTCGGCGGCCTTTTCGTTGACGAGTTTGGCGGCCCGGCGGACGGCGCGGTTGACCTGGCCGGGGGTGAGCTCGCCGGTGGCGACGCCGGTGACCCGGGAGACCAGCTCATGGGCCTCGTCGATGATCAGGACCTCGTGCTGGGGGAGGACCGGGGCGCCCTCGATCGCGTCGATGGCGAGCAGCGCGTGGTTGGTGACGACGACATCGGCGAGCTTGGCGCGCTCCCGGGCGGCCTCGGCGAAGCACTCCGCCCCGTAGGCGCACTTCGAGGCGCCCAGGCACTCCCGGGAGGAGACCGAGACCTGGCCCCAGGCACGGTCGGAGACACCGGGGGTCAGCGCGTCGCGGTCGCCGGTCTCGGTCTCGTCCGCCCAGTCGCGCAGCCGCAGCAGGTCCTTGCCGAGCTTGCTGGTCGGCGTCGCCTGCTCGAAGACGTCGAAGAGCCCGTCCTCCTCTTCCTGGGGAACGCCCTCATGGAGGCGGTGCAGGCACAGGTAGTTGGAGCGGCCCTTGAGCATGGCGAACTCGGGGCGGCGGCGCAGCAGCGGATGCAGCGCCTCGACCGTGCGCGGAAGATCGCGCTCGACGAGCTGGCGCTGCAGCGCCAGGGTGGCCGTGGCGACCACGACTCTCTCGCCGTGCGCGAGCGCCGGCACCAGGTAGCCGAGGGACTTTCCGGTGCCGGTGCCGGCCTGCACCAGCAGATGGGACTGTTCGTCCACGGCCTCGGCGACGGCCTCGGCCATCGCCACCTGGCCGGGGCGCTCGGTGCCGCCGACGGCGGTGACGGCGGCATGGAGCAGATCGGGGAGAGAGGGCTTTGTCATAGCGCTGCAAGCCTACGCGGGACCACTGACAGCCGGGTCCGGTCACGGGTGGTGGAGCGGATTGGGGACCGTGCCGTGCACGGCCGCGTGCGGGCGGTCGCGGCGGTCCCGGTAACCGTCCACATGCAGACGGTTGCGGTTCAGGCACAGCCGCTCGATGCGCGGGGTGAGCAGGTCGAAGGTCTCGTACCGCTCCTTGAGGGCGGGGAAGCGCTCGTGGTGGCGCAGGATCTCGGCCCGTACGAGGGACCAGAACGCCGTCTCGGGGACGTCCAGTTGGTCCGCGCACAGCGGCGCGAGGTAGCGGAAGACGCCGACGAACAGCCCCGAGTGGATGAACTGGGTGAGGAAGGAGGGCGGTTCGGTCAGCAGCACCGCCCGTACGTCGTCCGGCATGGAGTCGTGTTCGGGGAGCGGCCGGGAGCTGGTGTTGACGTCGTCGACGAAGTCCTTGACCGCGAGGCGGGTGGGGACGTCGTGCTCGTCGAAGACCACGATGGCGTTCTCGCCGTGCGGGGAGAAGACCGTGCCGTACTGGTAGAGGAAGTGCAGCAGGGGCGGCAGCAGGGCGGCGAACAGCCGTGCCAGCCAGTCGCGGGGGGCCAGCCCCGAGCGGCGCACCAGCTCCGTGGTCAAGGCGCGCCCCTGGGGGTCGGTCTGCAGCAGCGCGGCCAGCGTACGGGCGCGTTCACCGGGGTCCAGGTGCCCGCTGAGCGGCTCGCGCCAGATGCAGCCGAGCAGCTCCTTGAACTGGTACGGGACGCCGGGAAGCCGGTCGTAGAGGGGGTGCTCGACGGTGACCGAGGCGGTCTCGCCGAGGAGGATCACCCGGGTCTCGTCGCGCAGGTAGGGGTCGGCGTCGCGCAGGCCGTGCACCCAGCGGGTGACGGCGGGGGCGGCAAGGGTGCGCTCGGTGGGCAGTCCGCGCCAGACGAGGGTGTTGAGGATGGACAGCGGCAGTTTGACCGTACGGGCCCGTGGGCGGCTGATGTTGAGGAAGGTACGGATCGACTGCTGCGGCAGGCGGAGGTCGTTGTCAGTGGGTAGCGCGATGATGGATCTGTCGGCGAGCTGCGGGGCGAAGAGCGGAGCGATGGTCTCGTCCCACTGCCAGGGATGGACGGGGAGGTAGAGGTAGTCGGCGGGGTCCAGGCCCTCGCCGGTGAGGGTGCGGGCGAAGGTGTGCCGGGTGGCGGGGTCGAGCTCCTCGCCGTAGAGACGGTCGGGGGTGGCCAGCGTGGGGATACCGCGGTAGTGGGCGATGCTGTGGTGGGCGGCGAGCCAGGGCAGGCGCTGGGGGGTGCGGGCCTCCGGGGCCCAGGTCGCCGCGTCGCGGGCGGAGAACCCGAGCCGGCCCTTGTTCGCGACGAGCCAGGGGTGGCCGGTCTGGTGGCCTTCGAGGGTGGCGTAGTCCAGGTCGGCGAGCTCGGCGGCGCTGAGGGCCGTGGCGTCGAGCCGGGTGTCGGCGGCGAGGGTGGCGGTCAGCTCGCGGATGAGGTGGCCGGTGGTGTCGCCGGAAAGCCCCAGCACGGTGTCGTGCGCGTGGGTCAGGAAGCGGAAGAGGTCGGCGTCCGGGGTCAGCGAATCGGGGTCGACGCGCCAGTGGCCGTAGGCACCGCGGCGGGCGCGGAAGCGGTAGACGAGGCCGTCGGTGACCGGCAGCCGGTATCGCGGGGTGCCGTCGGGCGCGGTGCCGTCGGGCTCGGGGGTGAGGACTTCCTCGTACGCGAACTCCGCCAGGGTCTTGGCGAACAGTCGGCGCGCGGCGTGCTGCCAGGCGCTGTGCGAAGGCTGGGGCTCAGGCGACAAGGCGGGCTCCTCGAAGCGGGAACGCCCCGGCACGTACGGGGGACAACCGGGGCAGCGGGGGTGGACGGCGGACCGGGGCGGGACCGACGACGGACGGCGCCGGGGTCAGAGCAGGTGGCGGTGGGCGCGGTCGCGGACCATCAACGCCGCGCGTTTGCCGGGCAGTTCGATCTCGTCGCCGTAGCGGAATCCCGCACTCAGGAAGGCGGCGACGGAGGCGGTGTTGCGCAGATCCGGCTCGGCGAGGACGCGCGCGCACCGCGGCCGGTGGTCGAGTACGAGATCCGCGGTGGCACGCAGCAGCATGCCGCCCAGCCCGCGTCCCCGGTCGCCGGCACCGCCGATGAGCAGGTGGACACCGGTGTCCTGGGGCCGGGCCGGGTAGTAGCGGGCGAGGGGGTCCAGATCGGCGCGGTAGATCTCCCAGTAGCTCATCGGGACCCCGGCCAGCACCCCCAGGCAGGGCACGCTGCGGCCGTCGCCGTCGAGCTGGGCGCGCAGGTGGGCGGCGGTGGTCTCCGGCGGGCCCGCCAGCTCCCAGAAGGCCGCCACGGCCGGATCGTTCATCCAGCCGGCGATCCGGTCGAGATCGCGGGCGGGCCGGACGGGGACGAGCTCGAACGGCCCGGCGGGGGTGTCGGCAGCTCCCCAGCCCGCCAGGTTGTCGAGCAGCGGGCCGGCGTCCGGGACCCCCGGGGACTCCGGCCCGCGCCCCTCGGCGAACAGCGCGCTGAATTCGGGCGGGAGTTGCAGGTCGAGGGTGTCTTCGGAGCTGGAGCCGAGGCCGGAATCGGTGGGTGGCACGGCGACACTCTCCTCTCGTGGCCGCGTGCCGCGTGGCCTGGTGGGTCGCGGGGCGCCGGCGCCGGGGGGCGGAAGGCTGCTGTCGGAGGCTGCGGTGGGCGGCTACGGGGCGAGGGGGTTGGGGAGGGTGACGTACACGGACTGGGTCTCGACCGGGCCGACGAGTTCGTCCAGGCCGTGCAGCCGGGTCGCCAGGTTGGCCTTGCAGCGCAGCGTGCGGGCGGCGAGCAACTGCTCGGGGAGCGGCGAGCGGTGCGCCCGGGGGGCCGCCGCGGCATCGGCGAGGAACCGCCGGAAGGCGGCGAGGAGGATCTCCTCCCGGGCCAGGCGCTGGGAGCCGAAGGCGCCGATGAGGCCGAGGACGTTGTTGATGCCGAGGTAGTAGGCGAAGCGTTCGTCGGTGACGTCGTCGGCGACGAAGCTGTCGCTGTCCGCGCCGATACCGGGCAGCCGCCGCTCCAGTTCGGCGCGGCGGGAGGTGCGGAAGTAATAGCCCTGGTTGTCGCGATAGCGGCCGCCGACCGGCCAGCCGTCGGGGTCCAGCAGCACCACGGTGTTCTGCTGGTGGGCTTCGAGCACGACGCCGGCCGTGCCGTCGAGCCACAGCACGGGCCGCACGACCGCTTCCAGATAGCGCAGGAACCACTCGGTGGCCACCGCCTCCAAGGGGCGGCCGGTGCGGGCGGCGAGCGTGGCGACGAGGTCCCCGAGCCGGGAGCGCACGCCCGAACGGCCGGGCCAGGGCCGCAGGGAGGTGAGGCCGGCGATGCACACGGCGTCGTCGGTGGTGCTGAAGGGGTTGTGGCGGATGACGACGTCCAGGCCCTGGACGGGAGCGCCGTCGGGGCCGTCGACGGCGAGGTAGGCGGGGTCGCGCACGATGTCGAAGCCGGGGTGGACGGTCTGCCACTGCTCGGCGAGGCCGGTGCGCAGCAGCCGGTGCACCTCCACTCCGCGGGCCAGTTCCTTGCGGAGGTTCTCCCGGCGGGAGTTGGTGATGCGCAGTCCGAGGGAGAGCTTCAGCATGGCGACCGCGTCGGGGCGGTAGACCGTGCGGACCGAGGAGGTGGGGTGCCAGCGCGGGCCGTGGACCCCGAGGTCGTGCAGCAGACCGGCCTCGCGGAGGGCGGCGACGTCGGGGCGGTCGGCGAGTTCCCTGGCCTGCCAGGGGTGCAGCGGCAGCGGCACGGTGCCGGCGGGGAGCCGCAGGCCGTCCCCCGCGAGCTCCCTGGCCAGCTGCTCGGCCGGTACGGGCTTGCCGCGTTCGGTCCAGGCGGAGTCGGCGGCCAGGACGGAGCGGTGCACGGCCGTCCAGTGCAGCGGGAAGGCGCCGCGGAGTTCGGGCGAATAGGCCCGGGTCTCGGCGTCGGACAGGCCCTCGCGGCTCTTGGGGGTGGGGTGCAGCGGGTGGCCGAGGAGAAGGGACTGTTCGGCTTCGAGGAAGAGGGCGCCGTGGTCGTCGGCGGGCCGGGCGCGCCGGTCGGTGAGGAAGACGGCGACATTGCGCACGGAGTTGGCCACCCGGCCGATGAGTTCGGCACCGTCGCCGTCCGGGGCCTGCTGCCCTGCGTCGTCCGGGGCCGGTCGCTCGTCGGTGTCGGCGACCCGGTGTTCGCCACCGTCGGAGGCCCGGCGGTCGCCGTATGCGGCTTCCCGGCGCAGCAGCGCGGCGAGGGTGACGGCGTCCAGCGGGGCGGCGCCGGGCGGGGCGCCGTCGAGGGTGGGAGCGCCCAGGCGGTGCCAGCCCGTGGGCGACCAGTAGCGGACGGGGATGCGCAGGGCGCCCGCGGCGGCGCGCAGGGGGAGGTGCAGCCCGCCCTCGGCCGGGCGGAGGGTGCCGCTCTCCCGGATCCAGCAGCGCAGCAGATGCTCGATGCCCGCGGCGTCGGCGGCGACCGCGGGGTCGGGGTGGTCGAGGGGGTCTCGGTCACCCGTCCGGAGGCAGTCGTACGGGCCGGGGGCGCCGTGGGGGACGGCCGGGTCCGGGGTCTCGTGGGTGTGGCAGGTGTCGCCGGGGGCGCGCCGCTGCTGGCGCGGGACGGACTCGATGGTGCCCGCGCCCTGGTGGGCGGGGACGCGCTCGGCGGGCTGGCCGCCGTCGGGGCCGGGGCGTTCGTTCATGGGGTGGTGCCTCGCAGTGTCGTGGGGGACGAGCCCGTCGGCCCGGGGGTGGTGCGGACCGCCGCCGTGATGGCGTCGGCGAGACGGTCGAGGATGGCGTCCGCCTGTTCGTCGGTGATGGTGAGGGGCGGCAGCAGCCGGACGACGGCGGAGTGCCTGCCGCCCAGTTCGACGATCAGGCCGCGGTCCAGGCAGGCGTGCTGGACGGCGGCGGCGAGCTGGGGGTCGGCCCGGCGGGCGCCGGTGGCGTCGGGGCCGGCGGTGCGGTCGACGAGTTCGACGCCGAGCATGAGCCCGCGGCCGCGTACGTCGCCGATGCAGTCGTGGGCGGCGGCGAGGGAGGTGAGGCGGTCGAGCATCCGGGCGCCGAGCTCTCCGGCACGGCGGTCGAGGCCGTTGGCGCGGACGTAGGCGAGGGTGGCCGCGCCGGCGGCCATGGCGAGCTGGTTGCCGCGGAAGGTGCCCGCGTGCGCGCCGGGCTGCCAGGCGTCGAGCTCCTCGCGGTAGACGATCACGGCGAGCGGCAGGCTGCCGCCGATCGCCTTCGACAGCACGAGCACATCGGGCACGATGCCGCTGTGGTCCACCGCCCAGAAGGCGCCGGTGCGGCCGACACCGGTCTGTACCTCGTCGACGATCAGCGGGATCTGCCGGGCGGCGGTGATCTCCCGCATCCGCCGCAGCCAGCTGTCCGGCGCGGGGATCACGCCGCCCTCGCCCTGGACCGGCTCCAGGATCATCCCGGCCGGATGGGACACCCCGCTCTTGTGGTCGTCGAGGAGGCTCTGGGTCCAGCGCGCGGCGAGTTCGGCGCCGCGCTCGCCGCCGGTCTGGAAGGGGCAGCGGTAGTCGTAGGGGTAGGGCAGCCGGACCACGCTGGTGTGCTGCGCTCCCCCGGAGGCGGCGAGCGCTTCCGCGGTCATGCCGTGGTAGGCGCCGGAGAAGGCCATCAGGCCGTCCCGGCCGGTCGCGGTGCGGACGAGTTTGAAGGCGGCCTCGACGGCGTCCGTGCCGGCCGGGCCGCAGAACTGGATGCGCCCCTTTTCGGCCAACTCCCCCGGCAGGGTGGCGAAGAGCTCGGTGGTGAAGGCGTCCTTGACGGGGGTGGCCAGGTCGAGGACGTGCAGCGGCGCGCCGGAGTCGAGGACCGTCCGGATCGCTTCGAGGACCACCGGGTGGTTGTGGCCGAGCGCCAGGGTGCCGGCGCCGGAGAGGCAGTCGAGGTAGCGCCTGCCGTCGGCGCCCTCGATCGTCAGCCCGCGGGCGCGCACCGGGACGATGGGCAGCGAGCGCGCGTAGGTACGGGCAGCGGACTCGCGCAGGGACTGCCGCCGCAGGATCCCCTCATGGGCCGGCGGCGCGGCCGCCGGCACGGTTTCGGTCAACGCCACGGGAGTTGTGCCCTCCTGCTGGTGAGCTGCTGAATGCCGCGCGGGCTGGGGGCAGCCCGGGGCCGTCCCCCGTACGTACCAACGACGGCGGCGACCCGGGATCACGGCTGTGGGCAAGATCCTTGATGGCCCGGAACCGGGGACCCGAGTACCGCCGTCCCCATCGTCACCGGCATAGTGGGGTGTTGCGCCGAGATCTTGAGGTTCATGACAAAGAACAGACCGGCGCAACACCGCACAAGCCGCACCGGCTCAGTCGATTCACCAGGGGGAGCTCACCCATGCGATCCATACGTCGGCCAGTCCTGGCCGCCGCCGCCCTCACCGCCGTCGTGGCACTCACCGCCACCGGCTGCGGGCCCGAGAGCGACAACGCGGACGCGAAGCCCAGCCAGTCCGCGGCCCAGGACACCACGGGCGGGGGCGGCTTCCAGATTCCGCAGGACATCCAGGACAAGCTCAAGGAACACGGCTTCGACCTGGACAAGTGGAAGAACGGCGAGTGGAAGAACTGGAACCGGGACAAGTGGCTCCGGGAAGCCGGTGAGTTCATCAACCCGATCATCAAGGACTTCTGGGACAAGGACAAGATCGACAAGGTCAAGCCGCCCCAGGACCCCAGCAAGCCCGAGGACATCTCCGAGGACCAGGGGAAGACCGACCCCGAGCCCGCCGCCGTCCCGGCCCAGGCCGTCAAGACCCCGTACACCTCGACCGCCCCCGGCGTGGGTCTGCTGCTGTTCAGCACCCCCGAGGGCGGGTCGCGCTGCTCGGCCACCGTCGTCAAGGACCCGGCGCACCCCGGTAAGTCCAACCTCGTGTGGACCGCGGCGCACTGTGTGCACGCCGGCAAGAACGGCGGTTGGTACCGCAACATGATGTTCGTGCCGAACTTCAACAAGACCGGCGGCACCGAGGGCCAGTTGAAGGGCAAGCCGTACGAGGAGCGTGTCCCCTCCGGCAAGTGGTGGGCGGACGACATGGCGACGTCCCAGCAGTGGATCAAGGCCGGCGGCGCGGTTCCCGGTGTGCCGATGGCGCCGTACGACTTCGCGCTGATGCATGTGAAGCCCGAGGAGAGCACGGGCGGCAAGTCGCTGGAGGAGGTCGCCGGCGGTGCGTACGACGTCGACTTCAACGCCCCCGCGATGGCCAAGATCCCGAGCCTGACCGCGCAGGGCTACCCGGCCGAGGCGCCGTTCGACGGTGCGGCGCAGCAGCAGTGCACCGACAAGCCGACCCGTCTGTCGATGGACGCCAAGAAGCCGACCATGTACCGGATCGGCTGCACCATGACCGGTGGCTCCTCCGGCGGCCCCTGGTTCATGAAGGGCTCCGACGGCAAGCCGGTGCTGATCTCCAACATGTCGATGGGGCCGCGTCCGGCCCGCTGGTCCGCCGGCCCCCACCTGGGCCCCGAGGCCAAGAGCATGTTCGACACCATGAGCAAGAAGTGGGCGAACAAGCAGTAGACGCATGAGGCGGGCGGCGCCGGGACGGTGCCGCCCACCCCGCGCACACGAGCATGACGAAGGCCCGCCCCCGGGAAACCGGAGGCGGGCCTTCGTGCCGTTCGGTGCCGCGCGGCCGCTACGCCGCGGGGACGAAGCGCTGGAGTTCGGCGGCCAGCTCCTCGTGGACCCGCGCCTTGAGGACGGTGCCGTCCGCGGTGTGCTCCTCGGAGATGACCTCGCCCTCGGCGTGCGCCCGCGAGACCAGGGCGCCGTGGGTGTACGGCACCAGCACCTCGATCTCGACCCGCGGCCGGGGAAGCTCCTCGTCCAGCAGGGCCAGCAGTTCGTCCATGCCCTGGCCGGTCCGGGCCGACACCGCGAGGGCGTGCTTCTCCTGGCGCAGCAGTCGCTGCAGCACCAGCGGATCGGCCGCGTCGGCCTTGTTGACGACCACGATCTCGGGCACGTCCGTCGCGCCCACGTCGCGGATGACCTCGCGTACGGCGGCGAGCTGCTCCTCGGGCACCGGATGCGAGCCGTCGACCACGTGCAGGATGAGATCGGACTCGCCGACCTCCTCCATCGTGGAGCGGAACGCCTCGACGAGGTGGTGCGGGAGGTGGCGGACGAAGCCGACGGTGTCGGCGAGGGTGTAGAGCCGTCCGCTGGGCGTCTCGGCCCGCCGGACGGTCGGGTCCAGGGTGGCGAACAGCGCGTTCTCCACCAGCACACCGGCACCGGTGAGGCGGTTGAGCAGGGAGGACTTGCCGGCGTTGGTGTAACCGGCGATGGCGACCGAGGGGACCTTGTGGCGCCGGCGCTCCTGGCGCTTGATGTCCCGGCCGGTCTTCATCTCCGCGATCTCCCGGCGCATCTTCGCCATCTTCTCGCGGATCCGCCGCCGGTCCGTCTCGATCTTGGTCTCACCGGGACCACGGGTGGCCATACCGCCGCCCGCCGAACCGGAGCCACCGCCACCCATCTGCCGGGACAGCGACTGGCCCCAGCCGCGGAGCCTGGGGAGCATGTACTGCATCTGCGCCAGCGAGACCTGCGCCTTGCCCTCCCGGGACTTGGCGTGCTGGGCGAAGATGTCGAGGATCAGGGCGGTCCGGTCGACCACCTTGACCTTGACGACGTCCTCGAGGTGGATCAGCTGGCCCGGGGAGAGCTCGCCGTCGCACACCACGGTGTCCGCCCCGGACTCCAGCACGATGTCGCGCAGCTCCAGGGCCTTGCCGGAGCCGATGTACGTGGCGGGGTCGGGTTTGTCGCGGCGCTGGATGACGCCGTCGAGCACCATGGCGCCGGCGGTTTCGGCGAGGGCGGCGAGCTCGGCGAGGGAGTTCTCGGCCTCCTGGACCGTGCCGGAGGTCCAGACGCCCACGAGCACCACGCGCTCCAGACGGAGCTGGCGGTACTCGACCTCCGTGACGTCCTCGAGCTCGGTGGACAGGCCCGCCACACGGCGCAGCGCGGCACGGGCCGAACGGTCGTACTGGTCGCCGTCACGCTCCCCGTCGATCTCGTGGCTCCAGGCGACGTCCTCTTCCATCAGGGCGTTGGCCCGAAGGCTCTCGGGGAGGCGCTGCCGGTCCTGCGGAAGGGAAGAAGAGGAGGTCATTTGATCCTTTGCGTCGTCGGGTGGCCTCGCGGGAGCTGGGGTTCCCGCCGGGACCGTGGGTCGTGCGGCGACCGCCGCGGAGCTGCCGCTGCCGTCGCTGGTGTCAACGTCCGAGCCGTCCCGGAGATTCCCGGGACGGCCGGCGCCGTCCCCTAGATGGTCCCACGCCCCGCGAAGGCCGTCACACGGGTTTTCCGGCCGGTGCGACGGCCCGCTGGGGAGCGGGTTTCACGGCTGCCGCCTTGGGCGCGGGGTGCACCGGCGCTCCCTTCGGCGCAGGGTGCACGGCCGCCGGCTTGGGAGCGGGTTTCGCAGCCGCTCCCTGGGGTGCCGGGTTCACCGGTGCTCCCTTGGGAGCGGGTTTCCCGACGGCCCCCTTGGCCACGGGGTGCACCGGCGCCCTCTTCGGCGCGGGGTTCACCCTCCTCGCCGCGGGGTGCACCCTCTTCGGCGCAGGCTTCACCGCCGCGCCCTTCGGTCCGGGGTTGCCGGGGCTCGTGACCACCCCGTGCGGTCCGGGCTTCACGGCCACCCCCTTCGGCCCGTGGACCACTCCGGCGCCCTTGGGGTGCCCCGGCTTTGCGGCGGCTTCCTTGGGCCGCCACTCCGGGTGGCCCGGCATCGGCGGGGTCCGCTCGCCGTAGAGCCAGTCCTGGAAGAAGCGGGTGAGGTCCTGCCCGGCGACCTCGGAGGACAGCTGGACGAAGTCGGAGGTGTCCGCCACGCCGTCGCGGTGCCGCTCGACCCAGGCGCGTTCCAGGCGGTCGAAGGCGGCGGGGCCGATCTTCTGCCGCAGGGCGTACAGGACCAGCGCGCCGCCGTCGTAGACGACGGGGCGGAAGATCCCGATCTTCTGGCCCGCGTGGGGGGCCTTGGGCGCGGCGGGCGGCCCGCCGTCGGCCCGCCAGCCGTCGGACTCCTGGTACGCATGCCGCATCCGGGCTTCCATGGAGGCCCGGCGGCCGCCCCGCTCCTCGGCGTAGAGGGACTCGTACCAGGTGGCATGGGCCTCGTTGAGCCAGACGTCGGACCAGCGGCGCGGGCTGACGCTGTCGCCGAACCACTGGTGGGCCAGCTCGTGCACCATCACCGACTCCACGTACCAGGCGGGCAGCTGCTCGGTGGTGAACATCGCCTTCTCGAAGAGCGACAGGGTCTGGGTCTCCAGCTCGAAGCCGGTCCTGGCGTTGGCGATCAGCACGCCGTACGCCTCGAAGGGGAACGGGCCGACCTTGCGCTCCATCCAGGACATCTGGGCCGGGGTCTTCGCCAGCCAGTGCGCGAGGGCGGCGCGGTGCGCGGTCGGTACGACGTCGCGCAGCGGCAGGCCGTGCGGCCCGTGGCGCAGCACCACGCTGGACCTCCCGATGGAGACCTGCGCCAGCTCGGTGGCCATGGGGTGGGTGGTGCGGTAGGTCCAGGTGCGGCGCCCCGCGCGGACGCCGGGGCTCATCGGCAGCCCGTTGGCGACGGCGGTCAGCTCCTGCGGCGCGGTGATGCGGAAGGTGAAGAGCGCCTTGTCGGAGGGGTGGTCGTTGCAGGGGAAGACGCGGTGTGCGGCGTCGGCCTGGTTGGCCATCGCCAGGCCGTCGGCGGTGCGGAGCCAGCCGCCGTCGCCCCTGGCGCGGGGGTCGCTGGTGTGCGCAATGGAGATCTTCACCTCCTGGCCCCGGGAGACGTGGAAGGCCGGGGTGAGCACGAGATCCTCGCCGTGCTGCTCGTGAGCGGCGGGCAGGCCGCCGATTTTGACGGAGCGTACGGTCCCGCGGGCGAAGTCGAGGTTGACGTGGTCGAGCTCGGTGGTGGCGCGGACGGTGATCTCGGTGAGGGCGTTCATCGGCCGGTCGTTGTGGCCGGAGTAGTCCAGGGAGACGTCGTAGGACAGGGCGTCGTAGCCGGTGTTGCCGAGCATCGGGAAGAGCCGGTCGCCGAGGCCTTGCGGCCCCCTGGCGGGCGGTTCGGCCATGCCGAGGGTGGCGAGCACGGCCAGCCCGAGGGCGGCGGCCCGCCGGCCGGTCCCACGCAGTCGCCCGCTCGGGCCGCGGGGCAGGGCGCGGACGGGAACGGGGCGACCGGGGTCGCGGGACGGGCGGCGCAGGGGAAGGGGCATGCACTACCGCTACCAACGCGGCCCCCTCCCCCGCGGGTGACCGGGCAAACGGCACCCGAACGGGCGGCGGATCGTGCGTCCGTCTTACGCCGCCGGGCGGAGCGTTCTCCGACGGACCGTCACCCGGCGGGCCCCCGCGGCCGTTAGGGGCGCAAGGCCGCGGCCTGCCGGGTGCGCCCGGCGCGCAACACGTCGAAGACACCGGGCACTTGACGCATGGCCCGCATCAGGGACGGCAGCCCGGCGGCGTTCGGCAGGTGCAGGGTGTAGGTGTGGCGGACCCGCTGTTCGTGCGGGGGTTCGACGGCGGCGGACACCACGGCGGCGCCCTGGGAGGCGATGGCCTCGGTGAGGTCGGCCAGGAGGTGCGGCCGGCTGAAGGCCTCTGCCAGGAGGGTGACCCGGCAGCCGTGGCCCCCCTGGTCCGCGCCCCGCCAGCGCACTCCGACCGGCTGCCGGCCGGTGGCCGCCATGCGCGCCACAGCCGGGCACAGGGCGCGGTGGACCGTGACCGTGCCGCCCCGTACGGCGAATCCGGTGACGGTGTCCGGCGGCACCGGGGTGCAGCAGCCGGCCAGCCGCACCGCGGCACCGGGCAGGTCCGCCACCACGAGCACCGACGCCGCGACCGGGTCCGCTCCGGGCCGGTCGTCGTCCGCGGCCGGGCGGTCGGCGGGGGGCGTCGCGGCGGGCCCCTCACCGGCGCTCGCCGGGCGGGCGCCGGGCTCCTGGGGCCCGGCCAGCCAGCGGGCGATGGCGAGCCGGGCGGCGGGGGTACGGACGTGGTCGAGCCATTCGGGCGAGGGGCCGGCCGCGGAGTCGGGGGCCATCAGCAGCTGCAGGCTGTCGCCGTCGTGCAGGACGGTGGCGAGCGTGGCGAGCCGCCCGTTGACGCGGGCGCCGATACAGCAGTGCGCGGCCTCGCCGTGCCGTTCGTAGGCGGCGTCCACGCAACTCGCCCCGGCGGGCAGACCGATGGCACCGACCGCGACCGGGGACGAGCCGTCCGACGGGGCGTCGGCGCAGAAGACGGTGATCTCCCGGTCCTGGGCGAGGTCGTCGCGCAGCGAGGTCCAGAACGTGTCGGGGTCGGGGGTGGTGCGCTGCCACTCCAGCAGCCGGGAGAGCCATCCGGGGCGGGTCGGGTCGGCCCGCTCGCCCTCGGGGGCGTCCGCGCCGTCCGTGGGGGCGTAGGGGTTGCCCAGCGCGATCACCCCGGCCTCGGCGACCCGGTGCATCTGGTGGGTGCGGATCAGCGTCTCGGCGATCTCCCCGGACGGGCCGGTGATCGCGGTGTGCAGCGACTGGTAGAGGTTGAACTTGGGGGCCGCGATGAAGTCCTTGAACTCGGAGACGACCGGGGTGAAGCAGGTGTGGAGCTCGCCGAGGACGGCGTAGCAGTCGGCGTCCTCCCCCACCAGCACCAGCAGCCGCCCGAGGTCGGCGCCGGTCAGCTCGCGGCGGGCGAGGCGTACCCGGTGCACGGAGACGAAGTGCCGGGGGCGGACGAGGACTTCGGCGTCGATGCCCGCCTCGTCGAGGACCGTGCGCACCCGCTGCGCGAGCGCGGTCAGCGGGTCGGGCCGGGTGGCGTACTCCATGACCAGGGCCCGGGTGGTGGCGTACTCCTCGGGGTGCAGGATCGCGAAGACGAGGTCCTCCAGCTCGGCCTTGAGCGCCTGGACGCCGAGGCGTTCGGCGAGCGGGATCAGCACATCGCGGGTCACCTTGGCGATCCGGGCCTGCTTCTCGGGGCGCATCACCCCGAGGGTGCGCATGTTGTGCAGCCGGTCGGCGAGCTTGATGGACATCACCCGGACGTCGTTGCCGGTCGCCACCAGCATCTTGCGGAAGGTCTCCGGCTCCGCGGCCGCGCCGTAGTCGACCTTCTCCAGTTTGGTGACGCCGTCGACCAGGTAGCAGACCTCGGCGCCGAACCGCTCCCGGACCTGATCCAGCGTCACTTCCGTGTCCTCGACGGTGTCGTGGAGCAGTGAGGCGGTCAAGGTCGTGGTCTCCGCGCCGAGTTCGGCGAGGATGAGGGTCACCGCGAGCGGGTGGGTGATGTACGGCTCGCCGCTCTTGCGGAGTTGGCCGCGGTGCGAGGACTCGGCGAGCAGATAGGCCTTGGCGAGGGTGTTCAGGTCGGCGTCCGGGTGGTGGCCGCGGTGCACCTTGGCGACGTGCTCCAGGGCGTGCGGGAGGCCGTCGCGCGGGGCGGGGCCGAGCAGCGCGGCCCGGCCGATACGGCGCAGCCCTCTGAGCTCCAGCCGGCGGCGGCCGCGCTTGCGGCCCGCTGCTCCAGGGTTACCAGGGTTAGTGGCCTCTGCGCTCATGGGCACCTCCGGCAGCGTCGACCGGCGGTGGGACGCGTCAGTTCGGGCGTCCGGGCCGGTGCTTGATGCTACCGACCCCATCACGCAGCGCTGTCCACCTCTCGCGCACAGTGATACGGATCACCCGTTCGAGCGAATCTGCCGACCGGGACCGTTGCGGGCGGGCGGCCCGCTCCCCGGGCGCCGGGGAGCGGGTCAGGCGAGCACGGCGGCCAGCCAGGCGGGGTCGAAGGTTCCCTCGGCGACGATCTCGGCCGGGCCGGTCATCTCGACGGTGCCGTCGGGCAGCTCGGTGATCGAGAGGCTGCCGCCGAGCACGTCGACCCGGTAGGTGACGGGTGCGCCGGTCCGTGCGGGGGCCGCGCCGTCCCTGCGGGCGGTGGCGACGGCGACCGCGCAGGCGCCGGTGCCGCAGGAACGGGTCTCGCCCGAGCCGCGCTCGTGGACCCGCATCGCCACATGGCGCGGACCGCGGTCGGCGACGAACTCGATGTTCACGCCGTCGGGATAAACCGAGGCTGGGCTGAACGGCGGTACGGCCCGCAGGTCGCCGGCGTGGGCGAGGTCGTCGACGAAGACGACGGCGTGCGGATTGCCCATGTTCACGTTCCGGGCCGGCCAGCTGCGGCCGTCGACCGTGACGACGACGCCGTCCTCGAAGAGCGCGGCGCTGCCCATCGAGACCGTGACATCGCCGGTCTTGGCGACGTGCACGCGGCGTACGCCGGCGCGGGTGGCGATGGCGAGGTCACCGGCCTCGACCAGGCCGGCGTGCAGCAGGTAGCGCGCGAAGACGCGGACGCCGTTGCCGCACATCTCGGCGATCGAACCGTCGCCGTTGCGGTAGTCCATGAACCACTCGGCCTCGTCGGCCTGGGCGCGCGCCTCGGGGTGCGCGGCGGACCGTACGACGCGCAGCAGGCCGTCGCCGCCGACTCCGGCCCGCCGGTCGCAGATCCTGGCGACGGCGGTCGCGGGCAGGTCGAGGCGGCCGTCCGGGTCGGGGACGATCACGAAGTCGTTCTCGGTGCCGTGGCCCTTGAGGAAGGCGAGGCGCTGCGTGCTGGTCACCTCTGCATCGTACGGGGGCGCCGGTGCCCTCGGCGTCACGGGGCCGGGCGGGGCCCGTCGGGCGCGGGGCGCCGTCCGGTTCAGCGCAGCCGGGCCACGCGCAGGATGGCCAGCGAGGCCGGGATCGCCACCACCACTGCGTAGAGCAGCACCACGCGCCAGTCGGCACGGCGGCCGGAGCCGGGCACCGGGAGGCCGGGCCAGGTGTGGCCGACGCGGCGGGCGGCCATCATGCCCCAGCCCGCGGCGCAGCAGCACAGCAGCAGGCCGAGCATGGCGATCACCGCACCGCCGCCGCCGATCTCGAAGGCGAGGGGGAAGGCGAACATCAGCGAGCCGAGCGCGGCGAGCGCGACGATCGGCGCCAGCTGCCACAGGCGCAGCCGGCGCGGCGGGCGGAGTTCCCGGAAGGACTCGCCGCCGCCCTCGCCGGGCCCGCCGGTGCCGGAATCCGGGGCGTCGGAGTCGTCCAGGGCGTCCGGGTCGGTGAGGGGGACGGGGCCGTCGGCGGGCAGGCCGTCGTCGGGGCCCGGGCCGTCGTCCGTCAGGGGTGCCGTGTCAGCGCCGTTGTCCGGTTGCTGCGCTCGGTTGCGAGGGCCGGCCTCCATTGCCACGCGCCCTCCCCACTGCAGACTGCACGCCTCGATCGAAGGTCGATGATGACACGCCCTCAGGGGCCCGGATGACGGCCGGAGCGTCCCGATGCCATGACGTGATCAGGCTGTGACCGGTCGTTCGAGCAGGGCCAGCGCCCGGGCGGGAAGTTCGGCCCGGTGCTCGGCGGCGCCGCTGAGCCAGTGGACCCGCGGGTCCCGTCGGAACCACGAGTCCTGGCGGCGTGCGAAGCGCTTGGTGGCGCGCACCGTCTCGTCGCGCGCTTCCTGCTCGGTGCACTCCCCCGCGAGCTGGGCCAGCACCTGCTGGTAGCCGAGCGCCCGGGAGGCCGTACGGCCCTCGCGCAGCCCCGCGCCCTCCAGCCGGCGCACCTCGTCGACCAGGCCCGTCTCCCACATGCGGTCGACGCGCAGGGCGATCCGCTCGTCGAGTTCGGGGCGCGCGACGTCGACGCCGATCTGCAGGGTGTCGTAGAACGCTTCGTGACCGGGGAGGTTGGCGGTGAAGGGGCGGCCGGTGATCTCGATGACCTCCAGGGCGCGCACGATGCGGCGGCCGTTGCTCGCCAGGATCGCGCGGCCGGCCTCGGGGTCGGCGGCGGCCAGCCGGGCGTGGAGGGGGCCGCTGCCCAGTTCGGCGAGTTCGGCCTCCAGGCGGGCGCGCACCTCCGGGTCGGTGCCGGGGAAGTCGAGGGAGTCGATCGCGCCGCGTACGTACAGGCCGGAGCCGCCGACGAGGACCGGGGTGCGGCCCTCGGCGAGCAGCCGGTCGATCTCGGCGCGGGCCAGCCGCTGGTACTCGGCGACGTTGGCGGCGCGGGTCACGTCCCAGATGTCCAGGAGGCGGTGCGGGACACCGTGCCGTTCCTCGGGCGTGAGCTTGGCGGTGCCGATGTCCATGCCGCGGTAGAGCTGCATGGAGTCGGCGTTGATGACCTCGCCCCCCACATGCTGTGCGAGAGCGACGCCCAGATCGGACTTTCCGGCCGCGGTGGGACCGACGACGGCGATGACCCGCGGAGCGGGAACGACGGTTTTCACCCCGTCAGTCTCGCAAACCTCACGCCCCCATCTCGAACGAGCGACGTGACGGGCAACCGATGGGTTCGTTGCCTGTTGCGAGGTCCCGAGAGGCCGGTGGGTCCCACCGGCGCCCGCGGGCGGCGCCAAGGTCCGCTCCCGGCGGCAGGGGATCTCGCCACAGGAAGAGCGTAGGAGCAGTCATGGGCGTGTTTTCGCGGTTTCGCCGCCGCAGGGCGGCGGCGTCGGCGGAGGAAGAGGAAGGTGCCGCCGCGGCGGTGACGGCCGGGGCGGAGGAGCCGGCGCAGCCGGCCGTCGCAACGGCCGCCGAGGCCGGGGAGGCCACGGCCCCGGACGGAGCCACGGGCTCCGGCGGGACCGAGGGGGCCGAGGACGACGCCGCGCCCCCGGTGGAGGCGGCAGCAGAGGCGGCCGTGCCGGAGGCGTCCGCGGAGACGGCGGCCGGCGACGGCGCACCGGCGGAGAAGGCCCCCGAGAGCGCCGGGATCCCCCGGCAGCAGTCGGCGGAGGCCGCCGCGGACAGCGAGAGCGCACGGCAGTAGCCCGCCGTGCCCGCCGGAGACGGTGCGACGGCCGCGGGGCGGAGCGCCTCGCGGCCGTCGGCGTACCGGCCCCCGGTGCCGCGCTACGACCAGGCGGCCACGAAGTAGCCCACGCCGTACGGGGCCTCCTCGCGCAGCAGCCGCCCGCTCAGGCCCGCGCCCTCGCCCGCGCCCGCCAGCACCTGCCAGCAGGCCCGTCCGGACGCCAGGAGGGCCGCGGCCGGCTCCTCGTCCAGCGCGGCCAGCGCCGCGGTGTCGGCGGCGCCCAGGGCACGGGCCGCGGCGGCGTCGAAGGCCTCGGCCCGCTCGTCGAAGTAGCCGGGCGCCTTCACCGTCCGGCAGGCGCTCCCGTCGCCCATCACCAGCAGTGCCACCCGGGGCGCCGAGGCCGCGAGTTCCCGGCCCGTCGCCGCCGCGCGGTCGGGGGGCAGCGACTCGGCGACCCCCAGCGCCTCCACGGGGGCGTCTGCCCAGTCGGTACGCGACAGCAGCCAGGCGCCGACCGCCAGCGACGGCGGGAGTTCCCGCTCCGGAGCGGTCTTCGCCGCGCCCAGCCGCACCTCCAGGTCCACCCCGAAACCGCGGAAGGAGCCGGCGGCACCCTGCGGGTGCGCGCCCCGGCCGGCCTCGTCGGCCGGGCCGACGACGACCAGCCGGTCGGGGCGGGCCGCGGCCAGCACGCCGATCGCGTCCAGGCAGACGGCGCGCAGCGCGTCGAGTTCGGGAGCCGCCCCGGCGGCCACCTCCGGGACGAGGAGCGGCGGGCAGGGGCAGACAGCGGCGGCTACGAGCATGCCACGCAGCGTAACGCCCCTGGTGCGAGGCCGGTCGTGGCGCCCTGCGGGGCGCCCGGCGCGCGGCCGGTCAGTCGCAGCCGCAGCCGGCGGCGGGCGCCGGGCTCGGCGCCGGGGCGCCGATGGTGGGCAGGCCCAGCAGCACGCCCTGGGGCTTCTCCGCCGGGGCGGCGTTGCGCTTCTCCCAGGCGTCGCCGGCACGGGTACGGCGGACCGCCTTGGCCGGGCCCTCCGCCAGGAGGTGGTGCGGAGCGGCGTAGGTGACCTCGACGGTCACCATGTCGCCGGGGCGGACCGGCTCCTCGGGGCGCGTGAAGTGCACCAGGCGGTTGTCGGGGGCCCGCCCGGACAGGCGGTGGGTCGCCTCGTCCTTGCGGCCCTCGCCCTCGGCGACCATCACTTCGAGGGTGCGGCCGACCTGCTTCTTGTTCTCCTCCCAGGAGATCTCCTCCTGGAGGGCGACCAGCCGCTCGTAGCGCTCCTGGACCACGGCCTTGGGGATCTGCCCCTCCATGTCGGCCGCCGGGGTACCGGGGCGCTTGGAGTACTGGAAGGTGAAGGCCTGGGCGAAGCGGGACTCGCGGACCGTGTGCAGGGTCTGCTCGAAGTCCTCCTCGGTCTCGCCGGGGAAGCCGACGATGATGTCCGTGGAGATGGCGGCGTCCGGCATGGCGGCGCGCACCTTCTCGATGATGCCGAGGAAGCGCTCCTGGCGGTACGAGCGGCGCATCGCCTTGAGCACGGTGTCCGAGCCGGACTGCAGCGGCATGTGGAGCTGCGGCATGACGTTGGGCGTCTCGGCCATGGCGGCGATGACGTCGTCGGTGAAGTCGCGGGGGTGCGGGGAGGTGAAGCGGACCCGCTCCAGGCCCTCGATCCGCCCGCAGGCGCGCAGCAGCTTCGAGAACGCCTCGCGGTCGCCGATGTCGGAGCCGTAGGCATTGACGTTCTGGCCGAGCAGGGTGATCTCGCTGACGCCCTCGGCGACCAGCGCCTCGATCTCGGCGAGGATGTCGCCGGTCCTGCGGTCCTTCTCCTTGCCGCGCAGCGCGGGGACGATGCAGAACGTACAGGTGTTGTTGCAGCCCACCGAGATCGAGACCCAGGCCGCGTACGCGCTCTCGCGCCGGGTGGGCAGGGTCGAGGGGAACGCCTCCAGCGACTCGGCGATCTCGACCTGCGCCTCTTCCTGGATGCGGGCGCGCTCCAGCAGCACCGGCAGCTTGCCGATGTTGTGCGTCCCGAAGACCACGTCGACCCAGGGGGCCTTCTTGACGATGGTGTCGCGGTCCTTCTGGGCCAGGCAGCCGCCGACGGCGATCTGCATGCCGGGCCGCGCGGCCTTCTTCGGGGCGAGCTGGCCGAGGTTGCCGTAGAGCCGGTTGTCGGCGTTCTCTCGCACCGCGCAGGTGTTGAAGACGATGACGTCGGCGCCCTCGCCGTCCTTGGGCTCGGGGACGTATCCGGCCTCTTCCAGCAGGCCCGACAGCCGCTCGGAGTCGTGGACGTTCATCTGGCACCCGTAGGTGCGGATCTCGTAACTCTTGTTCACGCCCACTGCCTGGCTCCGGTCGCTGCTGGTCATGCCACAAGGGTAGGCGGTAGCGGAAGTACCTCCCGCCGCCCCCGGAGTCCTCGGGCGGGATCCGGCCCCGGGCGGGCCGGTACGCGGGCCGCCGGCCTCACAGGGCCAGCACGATGGCGGCGCCCACACCCCCCGCCACCAGCGCGAAGGCCGCGCTGCCGAGTCCGCCGTGCCCCCAGCGGAAGGGGCGGTCGAGAGCGAAGCGGCCGGGTCCGGTGGCCGCGACGGCCAGCGCGACGACCGCGATGGTCAGGGGATATTCGATGCCGCCGGACATCGCCCAGAGTCCCTGGGACGCCGAGGTGGCCATGGCGTTGATCATCACCCCGATGAGGGCGGCGGCGGCGAGCGGCGTGAGCAGCCCCACGGCCAGGCCGAGGCCGCCGAGGAGTTCCGAGACCCCGGCGAGGCAGGCGAAGAACTCTCCGGGGTGGTAGCCGAGGGCCGCGAAGCCCTTGCCGGTGGCGGCCAGGCCGTGGCCGCCGAAGATCCCGAAGAGCTTCTGGGCGCCGTGGCCGGCGAGGATCAGTCCCACGGTCAGGCGCAGGAGGAGCAGGCCCAGGTCGGCGCCGAGCGGGGGTGAGCGGAGGGCGTCGGGCCGGGCCCGGGCCTCCGTCCGCGGCTCGGTGTGCGGTTTCAGCGGTTTCATGGGGGCTCGCTTCCCGCACCGGCGCGTCAGAGGGGCCGCGTGTCGGGCAGCGGCGCCGGTGCGCTCATGGTGGAGGGGATCGCGTGTGGTGCGCGCCGGACGGCGCGCTGTGGGAGACGTGCCAGGTCCCCGCGACGTCGAGCGGAGGGGAGAACCCTCCACTCCCGATCGTGCTACGCCGAGCGCCGTCTGCAAAGGGCGGGCCCCGCACCGGGACGGCCGCCCCGGGCCGCGCACCCCTCGGCGAGAGCCCCGCCTTTTCCACAGGCGAGCCCCGGGACTTTCCACAGGAAGACCGTGCCCCTCCCTTTCCGGCCGCGGTCCTGGCAGGATCCCGCCCATGGTCACAGCACTCTCCCGCACCGGCCGCCGGGCCTTCCAGGCGGCGCTCGCGGCTCTGGTCGCCCTCGGGCTGGCGCTGTGGTGGCTGCTGGCGATGAACGGCGACCCCGCGCCCCGTGGCCGGCTGACCCTGGCGACGGGCGTGCCGACCGGCGTGTACGCACGCTACGGCGAGCTGCTCAAGCAGGATCTGGCCCACGACCTGCCGGACATCGATCTGCGGCTGGCCCGCAGCGAGGGCTCCATCGACAATCTGCGGCAACTGGTCTCCGGGCGCGCGGAGTTCGCCATCGCGACGGCGGACGCGGTCGCCACGTACCAGATAAGGGGCGAGGCCGGCGCGGACCGGCTCCGGGCCTGTGCGCGGCTGTACGACGACTATGTGCAGCTGGTGGTGCCGAAGAAGTCCGCGGTGCGCTCGACGAAGGACCTGCGGCGGCTGCGGGTGGGGGTGGGGACCGACGACTCCGGCGTCCAGCTGATCACCCGGCGGCTGCTGGAGGCGGCGGGGCTGGACTTCAACAAGGACATCGAGCCGGTGCGGGTCGGCATCGACCGGATGCCGAAGCTGCTGGAGCAGCACAAGCTGGATGCCTTCTTCTGGTCCGGCGGGCTGCCGACGACCGCCGTGCAGCGCCTGGCGCGGCATTTCCCGGTGCGGCTGGTCCCGCTCGGGGACCTGAGTCCGGCGCTGCACCGGCAGGGCGAGCGCACCCGCTACTACCGGGCGGCGGTGATGCCCGCCGACGCCTACCCGGCGGCCCAGGACGGCCAGGCGGTGAAGACGATCGCGGTGGCGAATCTGCTGGTCACGACGGACCGCGAGGACGCGGCGATGACCCAGGGCATCACCCGTACGGTCATCGACAGCCGGGACTGGATAGGGCGGCAGGTGCACGCCGCACAGAAGGTGGATCTGCGGACGGCGGTGTTCACCGACCCGCTGCAACTGCACGAGGGCGCCCGGCGGTACTACGTGTCCCAGAAGCCGTGATCTGGAAGCCGTGGGCCGGCAGTCCTGAGCCGGCGGTGCTGCCCCGGAGGCCCCGGGGCGCCCCGGGCCGGGTGCGCGAACGGACCGGGGCCCGCACCGGTCGATTCGGTGCGGGCCCCGGTCACGGGACGCAAGAGCGTCAGGCGGCGACGATGTTCTCCGCCTGCGGGCCCTTCGGGCCCTGGGTCACGTCGAAGGTGACCTTCTGGCCCTCGAGGAGCTCACGGAAGCCCTGCGCGGCGATGTTCGAGTAGTGGGCGAAGACGTCGGGGCCGCCGCCGTCCTGCTCGATGAAGCCGAAGCCCTTTTCCGAGTTGAACCACTTGACGGTGCCGGAAGCCATGTTTTTCTCCTTCATGGGGCAAGCCGGAGACCACACTGCGCGGCCTCCTTGTCGCCGAGATGATTGCCCCACACCGGAACAGGTCCGGAAAACAGGGAACGCCCGGGGCTTCAGCCTCCGGGCGCACACAAAGTTCATCATGGGTACCACAACTGCAACAGCATTCACGCTAACACAGGTGCCAGGGAGAGCCCAGCACGCCGCGCCCGCCGCCCCTCACGGCTCGGAGCGCGGCACGGTGACCGTGACCTTCAGCCCGTGCGGCGGATGCGGGGCGTAGGCGATGGTGGCGCCGCCCGCGGTGAGCAGGGCGCGGGTGATCGACAGGCCGAGCCCGGAGCCGGAGACGTTCTGGTGGCGGCCGCTGCGCCAGAAGCGGTCACCGATCCGCGCGAGCTCGTCGTCGGTGAGGCCGGGCCCGCGGTCGGCGACGGTGACATGGACGCGCTCGCCCTCCGGCGTGACGCCGACGGTGACCGGCCGGCCCTCCGGGGTGAACTTCAGGGCATTGTCGACGACGGCGTCCAGCGCGCTGGACAGCGCGACCGGGTCGGCCCAGCCGGTGACGGCGGGCTGCCCCTCGTAGGTGAGGAGGACACCCTTGTCGTCGGCCAGCGGGCGCCAGGAGTCGACGCGTTCGGCGGCCAGCGCCGCGACGTCGGTGAGCTGGAGGTCGGCGGCGGAGTGCTCGGCGAGCGCGAGGTCGAGCAGATCGTCCAGGACCCGGGCCAGCCGCTTGCCCTCGGTGCGGACCGAGGCGATCTCCTCGTTGCCGTCGGGGAGTTCGAGGGCCAGCAGCTCGATGCGCAGCAGCAGCGCGGACAGCGGGTTGCGCAGTTGGTGGGAGGCGTCGGCGACGAAGGCGCGCTGCTGTTCCAGGACGTCCTCGACGTTGTCGGCCATCTCGTTGAACGAGCGGGCCAGCCGGCGCAGTTCGGGCGGGCCCGCGGTGGCCGCCACGCGGGCGTTCATCCGGCCGGTGGCGATGTCGTGGCTGGCCGCGTCCAGGACCCGTACCGGCCGCAGCACCCAGCCGGTGAGGCGGAAGGCCGCGGCGACGGCGACGAGCATGGCCGCGCACTCCCCGGACGCGATCAGCAGCCAGCTGCGCAGGACGCGGAAGCGCATCTGCGCGGTGGGCGAATCGGTCATGACGACGGCGACCACGTCACCGTCGCGGACCACCGGGGAGGCGACCGGTATGCGGCCGGTGTCGTCCCAGGGCCAGATCTGGTGCGGGTCGTGGCTGCGCCGGCCGGCCAGCGCCTCGCTGAAGGCCTGGGCGGCCTCACCGTCCTGGGGTACCGGCATACCGGCCGGGGCTGCGGCCATCGGGGTGCGGTCGCGGTAGAAGACGCCGGCACGTATGCCGTAGAGGTCGTAGTAGCGCGCGAGCTCGGTACGGAGGGTGGCGCGCCGCTCGTCCTCCTCCGGCGTCTTGTCGGCCTCCGTGACGGGCCGGGCGGTGACGAACTGGGCGAGGGAGGCGAAACGGGCGGCGTCGTCGATCCGGTCGATGACCACCCGCTGCTGCTCCACACCGGCCGTGATGACGCCCAGCGGGATGCCCAGCGCGAGCAGCACACCGGCCATGAGGACGATGAGCAGCGGCAGGAGTCGGGTGCGCACGTGGTCGCGGCGGCCTTCAGGAAGCCGGGGAGGCGGGCAGCCGCGGCCCCGCGCCGGCGGCCGGGACGACCAGGCGGTAGCCGACGCCGCGGACCGTCTCGATCAGGGCGGGCATCCGCAGTTTGGCGCGGAGCGAGGCGACATGGACCTCCAGGGTCCGGCCGGTGCCCTCCCAGCTCGTGCGCCACACCTCGCTGATGATCTGCTCCCGGCGGAAGACCACTCCGGGGCGCTGGGCGAGCAGTGCCAGCAGGTCGAACTCCTTGCGGGTGAGCGGGACCGCAAAGCCGTCCACGGACACCTGGCGGGTGGGGAGTTCTACGGTGACCGCGCCCAGCCGCAGCGCCTCGTCCGGGGCGCCCTCCTCGACGGGCTGTTCGGCACCGCCGGGCGCGGTGCGGCGGCTCACCGCATGGATACGGGCCAGCAGCTCACCGGTGTCGTACGGCTTGACGACATAGTCGTCGGCGCCGAGGTTGAGGCCGTGGATGCGCGAGCGCACGTCGGAGCGCGCGGTGACCATGATGACGGGGGTGGCGCAGATCTTGCGGATCCGGCCGCACACCTCGAAGCCGTCCTGGTCGGGCAGCCCGAGGTCGAGCAGCACCACGGCGAACGGCTCCGCATGGTCGGGCAGGAGCGCCTTGAGGGCCTCCTCGCCGTTGCGCGCGTGCACGACGGCGAGGCCGTGCTTGGCGAGCACCGCGGACAGGGCCGCGGCGACATGATCGTCGTCCTCGACGAGCAACAGCCTCATCGGGCCTCCTCTCCGGGTGCGTGTCTACAGGCCACAGGGCATCTACGGTGATGCGAGGCACGCACGTCAAGAGGAGGTCACCTCCCGGCCGCCATCCGTTACCCAGCCGGTACGCCGGCGGCGGCAGACCGTCGTCGCCCTCCGGGTACCCCGCTTGACGCAGAGTGTCCGTTTGCGGCCGGATCGTTATCCTCAAGTTCCCCTCAGAACTGATGACGCTGCTCTCAGGGCGTTACTAGGGTCCTCCCAACCGAGGAGGACGGAGCTACACGCCGATGAGCGAAGTATCGGTGACCAAGAACGCCGAGGGTCCCGCGGCGACTGGGGACCAGCTGGTCGTGCTGGACAACGTGAACAAGCACTTCGGCGCGCTGCACGTGCTCCAGGACATCGACCTGACGATCCACCGCGGCGAAGTCGTCGTCGTGATCGGGCCTTCGGGCTCCGGCAAGTCGACGCTCTGCCGCACGATCAACCGCCTGGAGACCATAGACACCGGCAGCATCACCATCGACGGGAAGCCGTTGCCGCAGGAGGGACGGGAGCTGGCCCGGCTGCGCGCCGACGTGGGCATGGTCTTCCAGTCGTTCAACCTGTTCGCGCACAAGACGGTGCTCGAGAACGTGATGCTGGGGCAGACCAAGGTCCGCAAGACGGACAAGGCCGCCGCCACGGAGAAGGCCCGTGCGCTGCTCGACCGGGTCGGCGTCGGCACCCAGGCGGACAAGTACCCCGCACAGCTCTCCGGTGGTCAGCAGCAGCGGGTGGCGATCGCCCGTGCGCTGGCGATGGACCCGAAGGTGATGCTGTTCGACGAGCCGACGTCCGCGCTGGACCCGGAAATGATCAACGAGGTGCTGGACGTGATGCAGCAGCTCGCCCGGGACGGCATGACGATGATCGTGGTCACCCATGAGATGGGCTTCGCGCGCTCCGCGGCGAACCGGGTCGTCTTCATGGCGGACGGCCGCATCGTCGAAGAGGCCGAGCCGAACCAGTTCTTCAACAACCCGCGCAGCGACCGCGCCAAGGACTTCCTGTCGAAGATCCTCCATCACTGAGGCCGTAGTCGGGCCACCATCATTGCCAACACTTGTTGAACCAAAGGATGTTCACCATGAGGATGCGTAAGACGGCTGCGGCCGGTGCAGTGGTGCTCGCGCTCGCGGCCACGGCGACGGCGTGCGGCGGCGAGAAGGGCACGGCGGGCGACAAGCCGGCCGGCGGTGACGTCTTCAGCGGCACCTACAAGGTCTCGACCCCGAAGATCGACTCGGCGGTGCTGAAGAAGGCGCAGAAGGCCAAGAAGATCGTCGTCGGCGTCAAGGCGGACCAGCCGTTCCTGGGCTTCAAGGACCCGGCCACCGGCAAGTACTCCGGCTTCGACATCGAGATCGCCAAGATGGTCGCGGCCGACCTGGGCTTCTCCACGAAGCAGATCAGCTTCCAGACGGTCGACTCCAACGTCCGTGAGACCACCATCTCGCACGGCCAGGTCGACTACTACGTCGGTACGTACACGATCAACGACGAGCGCAAGAAGCAGGTCGGCTTCGCGGGCCCGTACTACACGGCCGGCGCGGACCTCCTCGTGCGCAAGGACGAGAAGGGCATCACCGGCCCGGACTCGCTCAAGGGCAAGAAGGTCTGCTCCATCGTCGGCTCGACTCCCCTGCAGGAGATCAAGAAGCCGAAGTACGGCGCCAAGACCAACGAGATGTCGAAGTACTCGGACTGCGTGAAGTCCCTGCTCGACGGCCAGGTCGACGCGGTCACCACCGACGACGCGATCCTCAAGGGCTACGCCGCCCAGCGCCCGGAGAAGCTCCGGGTCGTCGGCAAGCCCTTCACCAAGGAGCCCTACGGCGTCGGCATGGACAAGGACGACAAGGCGCTGCGTGACGCGATCACCACCGCCCTGGAGAAGCACATCAAGAACGGCGACTACCAGAAGGCGTACGAAGGCACGCTCGGCAAGTCGGGCTCGAAGTTCGTCGCCCCGCAGACGCCGCTGCCGCGCTACTGAGGCGCCGGCAGCCTCATGACTGCGCCGCCCCGCACGCCCGCCGTGGCCGGGTGTGCGGGGCGCGCTGTCTTCCCCCGCCCCGCGTCCCTCTTCCCGCCGTCGACCTGACCGCAACTGCGGAGACCCCATGAACGTACTCCTCGATCATCTGCCCGAGTTCCGTGACGGGTTCCTCGGAACCCTGGCGATCACTGGGGCCAGTGCGCTGCTGGCTCTGGTACTCGGCGTACTCATAGCCAGCTTCCGGGTCTCTCCGATACCGCCGCTGCGGGCCTTCGGGACGGCCTGGGTGACGCTGCTGCGCAACACGCCGCTGACCCTGCTCTTCCTCGTCGCGGTGTTCGTCGTACCGCAGGTCCTGGTGCCGGGGGCGAGCCCGTTCGTGCTGGCCACGCTGGCACTCGGCTTCTACACCTCGGCGTTCGTGTGCGAGGCGGTGCGCTCCGGCATCAACACCGTGCCGCTGGGGCAGGCCGAGGCCGCCCGCTCGATCGGCATGACCTTCTCGCAGACGCTGCGCCTGATCGTGCTCCCGCAGGCGACCCGCACCGTCCTGTCGCCGCTGAGCAGCATCTTCATCGCCATGACGAAGAACTCCGCGATCGCGGGCGCCTTCAGCGTCGGCGAGATGTTCGGCGTCGCCAAGCTCCTCAGCGACGAGGGCTACGCCATCGCCTGGATCTTCCTCTGGGTCGCCCTCGCCTACCTCGTCATCACCTTCTCCATCAGCGGCCTGTTCCGGCTGCTGGAGCGCCGGCTGGGAGTGGGCCGATGACCGGGCACGACAGGCGGAACGGCATGACGAGGGCGCCACGCACGGGCGCGGCGGAACGAAGTGAGGTAAAGGCATGAGCGGGGCCAGCGTTCTCTACGACGTACCGGGGCCGAGGGCCAAGGTGCGCAACCGCGTCTACATGGTCTTCGGTTCCGTCGCGCTGCTGGCGTTGCTCGCCTTCATCGTGCTGCGGCTGGACGCCAAGGGCCAGTTCGACGCCGCGAAGTGGGACATCTTCAACTACGCGGGGGTGCGCACCAGCATCCGCGACGGCGTGCTCGCCACTCTGCAGGTCTTCGCGATCGCCGCGGTGCTGTCGCTGGTGCTGGGCGTGGTGCTCGCGGTGGCCCGGCTCTCGGACCACAAGCCGGTCCGCTGGGTGGCCACCGGCTTCATCGAGTTCTTCCGCGCCGTCCCCCTGCTGATCACCGTCTACGCGCTGTGGGTGATCATCCTCAGCAACCGGGAGGACCTCGGCTTCTCCGGCAACGAGGCGCAGTTCTGGGCACTGGTCCTCGGGCTGACGGTCTACAACGGCTCGGTGCAGGCCGAGGTGCTGCGGGCCGGCGTCAACTCCGTGCCCAAGGGCCAGAGCGAGGCCGCCTACGCACTGGGCATGAGCAAGACGCAGGTCATGTCGACGGTGCTGATCCCGCAGGCCGTCCGCGCGATGCTGCCGACCATCATCAGCCAGCTCGTGGTGACCCTGAAGGACACGTCCCTCGGCTACATCATCCTGTACGAGGAGCTGCTCTACAACGCCCGTTCGATCAGCACCAACATCATCGTCGACGGTGACGACACCTACGTCCCGGTGCTGATCGTCACCGGCACCATCTACGTCGCGATGTGCCTGGCCCTGTCCGCCCTCGCCAACTGGATCGAGCGGCGCGGCCGCCGGACCAAGACCGGCATCGGCGTCTCCGCCGCCGCCGAGCCGGTGACCGCCACCGACGCCCTGGAGGTCGGCGACGCCGTCCCCACCGCGCCGGGGCAGAAGGAGAACTGACGGGGCGGCGCGGTGGAACCCCTCGTCCCGGACGGCGGCGGTGCCTTTGGCGCCGTCGCCGTCCGGCGTGTGCGGGGACTTGTCGTCCGGGGCCGGCAGCGGGCTTGTCGTCCGACGTGTGCGGGGGCTTGCCTCTGCCGCTCCTCGTTGCGGGCCGGCGCGGCGCGCGAAGTTTCCCGGTCCGGGCCGGCGGCCGTGCGGGGGAGGACGCCGACGCGGCCCCGGACCCGTCGGCGAGCGCCCGGGACGAGCGCCTGTCCCCGCGCCCCCGCGCACGCCTGACGGCCCGGCAGCCGTTCCGCGGCCGAGATGAGACCGTCCGGAGGGGGTGGCATCGTTGCCACCGCCTCCGTCACTTGACGCGAGCGGTCGCAGTGGGTTGCATACGCTGTGTGATCACGCACCGGGCTCCAACTGCCAGTTCCCGCCTGTCCCGTACGCAGCGGCCCGGGGGAGCTGCGCCGTGGACCCGGTGATCGTCGTCGGGGCCGGCCCGGTCGGTCTCTCCCTCTCGCTCGCCCTGACCCGTCTCGGCGTGCCCTGCATCGTCCTCGACGAGAGCACCGGCCAGGAGGACACCCGGCCCGCCCGCACCGCCGTGCTCCGCCAGGACACCGCCGCCTTCGTCGGGCGGCTCGGCTGCGCCGACACCCTGGAGAGCGCCGGCACGCGCTGGACGGCGTGGCGCACGATGCGCCGCCGGCGCCTGGTGGAACGCGTCGCCTTCGCCCCGCAGACCACGGACGGCGCGGCCGCCCCCGCCGCCGTGTCCCCCGTCCATCTCCCGCAGCACGCGCTCACCCGCGCCCTGCGCGCCGCACTCGCCCACGAGAAACTCGCCGAGGTCGTCACCGGCAGCCGGCTCGCCGCCCTCGAACAGGACGAGCACGGCGTCAGCGCCCAGACCCGCGGGCCCAACGCGACGTGGTGGCGCGGGAGTTACCTCATCGGCTGCGACGGTCCGCGCTCGACGGTCCGCAAGCTGCTGGACATCCGCTTCCCCGGCCGTACGGCCGTCGAACGGCACGCGGTGGCCGCGCTGCGCTGCGAGCTCCCCTGGCCCGGCGAGGCACTGCTGCACCGCTCACCGCCCCGGCACGGCGGCGGACCGGGCAACGAGGTCTCCGCCCGTCCGCTGGCCGACGGCGTCTGGCGGCTGGACTGGCTGCTGCCCCCGGGGCGCGAACTGGTCACACCGGACGCCCTGGTCGCCCGGATCCGCGACTCGCTCGCCGGCTGGACCACCGAATCCCCGGCGGACACGGCCGGCGAGAGCGGCCCGGACGGCGGCGGAGCGCCCGCACGGGGACGCGGCCACGCCCGGCTCGTCCCGCCGTACGACCTCCTCGACACCGGCGTGCACACCGTCCACCACCGGCTGGCCCGGCGCTGGCGGCAGGGCCGCGCCTTCCTCGCCGGGGACGCCGCCCACCTGCTGGGCGCACTCGGCACCCAGGGCCTGGACGAGGGGCTGCGGGACGCCGAGAACCTCGCCTGGAAACTGGGGCTGGCCTGGCACCACGGCGCCTCCGAGGTCCTGCTCGACAGCTACCAGGCCGAGCGCCGCGGCGCGGTCGCGGCCCGGCTGCGCGCCGCGGACCAGGCACTTCCGCTGCTGCGCGACGGCCGTTCGGCCCGCTGGCGGACCGTGCTCCCGGGCGCGGTACGCGGCCGCAGCACCCTGCTGACGGACGGCCACCTGGGCCGCGGCCCGCTGGGCGCGCCGCCGGTGTACGCCCGCACTCCCCTCGCGCCGCCCGTCACCGGGGGTCCCGCCGTCGAGACGCTGCCCGGCGCGGCCGTCACGGATGTGCCGGTGACCGCCTCCGACGGCTCGGTCGTCCGGCTGCACGACCGGCTCGGCAAGGGCCTCCTGGCAGTGCTGGTGGCACCCGGCACCGGCGTCTGGGACCGGCGGCACTGGCAGTCGGCGGGTCTGATGCCCCGGCTGTCCGACGCGGTCGAGGCGCTGCCGATGGCCGCCGAGATCCTGGTCACCGAGGCCTATCCCGGCGCGGCCGCCCACTCCGTGCTGCTCGTACGGCCGGACGGCCATCTGGTCACCGCGCTGTCCGGTGTCCGCCCGGCCGAGATGGCCGCCTGCGCGGACGCGGTACGGGGCAGGGCGCACGGTCAGGAGTACGACAGCGAGAGCGAGTACGGCAGCGGACACGGCGCCGAGTACGGCAAGGAGTACGGGCAGGAGGCGACGGCGGGGCGGGGCCGGCGGGCCGAGGGTGTCGGGGGTTCCATGGGGGCCGGGAGCACCGTGGAGGCCGGGAGCACCGTGAGGGCCCGGGACGAGGGGGCCGGTGCGGGTGGCGCCGGCGCGGGCGGCCCCGGGGCGGGCGGCCCCGGCACGGGCGGAGCTGGAGTGGACGGAGCCGGGGCGGCCGGCAGGTCCGAAGGGGTCGGGTCCGGGGAAGGCGGGCCCGGGGAAGCGGGACCCAGGGAAGGGCGGCCCGGAGAAGCCGGACCCAGGGAGGGCGGATCCGGGGAGGCCGGGATCAAGGAAGACCGGCCCTTTGCGGTTGACCCTGTGCGAACGTCCATGTTTCACTCCGAGGATGACTGATCACAGCTCGCGATTCTGGCGGAGGGTCCATCTCGACCTGCTCCGCTACGCGGGCTGCATGTGTCGTCCGTCCTGTTGATCCGCATTTCCTTCCCCGCGCGGCCTGCCCTTCTCCGGCAGCCGCGCCTCTTCGCGATCACCCAGGACGGTTCCCGTGCCCGACGTACGTACCCCTGAGCGCCCTGCTGCCGCCGACCAGGACGGTGGGCCCAGTGCCTCCGCACTTCTCGACTTCGTCCGCCGCATCGCCGCGGACCCCGCACTCATCGCGTCGCTCCCGCTCGACCCCGAAGGCCGTACCTGGATCCGGCTGAACGGGCCGGGCGGCAGCGAGGCATGGCTCATCGGCTGGCCGCCCGGCACCGGCACCGGCTGGCACGACCACGGCGGCTCGCACGGCGCCTTCGCCACGGCCTCGGGCGAGCTGACGGAACAGTCGCTCACCGCTCAACTCCCCACCGAGGGCTGGAAAACGCTGGAGCTCGCCGACGACGTGGACCGTCAGCGCAAACTCAGCGACGGCCGCGGCCGGGCGTTCGGCCCGCACCATGTGCACCAGGTGCTCAACCTCTCCGCGGAGACCCATGCGGTGTCGGTGCACGCCTACTACCCGCCGCTGCCGTTGATGCGCCGCTACAGCCGCAACGGTCCGGTACTGCGGCTCGAAGCGGTCGAGCAGCCGGAGGAGTGGGCATGAGCGCGGTCGACGAACTGCTGGCCCGGGCCCGGCGCGAGCTGGGGCACCGGGCGGACCCCCGGGAGGCCGCCGCCCTCCAGGAGGCCGGCGGGCTGCTGGTGGACATCCGCTACGCCGAGCTGAGGGAGCGCGACGGCCTCATCCCCGGCGCGCTGGTCGTGGAACGCAACGAGCTGGAGTGGCGGCTCGACCCGACCGGCGAGCACCGCGCCCCGGAAGCGACCCATCACGCCCTGCCGGTAGTCGTCGTCTGCAACGAGGGCTACGCATCGACCCTCGCGGCGCTCTCCCTACGCGAACTGGGCCTGCACCGCGCAACCGACCTGGAGGGCGGCTTCCAGGCGTGGCGCAGCGCGGGGTTGCCGGTGGTGTGAGGGGACACGGCAGGGGGCTGGGGGTCGGCAGAACTCCACCGTCTCTCCCCCGCCCCGTCCTCATACCGCGCGTGGCTGCGGCGGACGACCGGCCCGCCCCCGGCACGCAGGCCCCACCGTCCCATCCCGCCCGGCTCCGGCGCCGTGGCGAAGACGATCCGCTGCGGCAGGGTCCGCATCCGTCGCCGCAGTGCCCGTGTGAGCTGCCGTGTCGTGGTGCCGGACGCCTCACGTGTCCGGCAGGTAGTGCTGCTCCAGGAGTTCCGGGTCCTCGCCTTCCTCCTCCAGGGCTCGTTTGACGACCCTGAGGGCCAGGCCCTCCGGGTACCCCTTGCGGGCCAGCATTCCGGCCAGGCGGCGCAGACGCTTTTCGCGGTCCAGGCCTCGGGTGGAGCGCAGTTTGCGGTCGACCAGTTCGCGGGCGGTGGACTCCTCCTGTTCGGAGTCGAGGCGGCCGACGGCCACATCGATGAGGGCAGAGTCCACACCCTTGGTGCGCAGTTCACGGGCCAGCGCGCGGCGGGCCAGGCCGCGCCCGTGGTGGCGGGACTCCACCCAGGCGTCGGCGAAGGCCGCGTCATCGATCAGTCCGACGTCCTCGAAGCGGGAGAGCACCTCCTCCGCGACTTCCTCGGGGATGCCCCGCCGGTGCAGGGCGTCCCCGAGCTGCTTGCGCGTACGCGGGCTCCCGGTGAGCAGGCGCAGGCAGATGGCCCGTGCCTGCTCCTCGGGCGTACGCGGTGGTCCCGACTCGGCCCTCGACGTGTCGGGGCCACCGCTGTCCTCCCGGCCATGACGGCCCCTGCGACCGTGACGGGGCTCGGCGTCGCCGGCAGCGCTGCTGAGGTCGTCCTCGCTGCCCGGCCATTCCGTTCGCCGCGTCATGGCGGGCTAGCTCTTGGCCGCGGCGGCCTTGGAGCCCTTGGCGCCCTTGGCTGCCGGTGCCGGAGCCGGAGCCGCGACAGCCGGTTCGCCGGCCGCCACCGCGGCGTCCGCGCCGGGCTCCGCCGCCGGGTCCTGCGGCTTCACGCCGATACCGAGCTTTTCCTTGATCTTCTTCTCGACCTCGTTGGCGAGATCCGGGTTGTCCTTGAGGAAGTTGCGGGCGTTCTCCTTGCCCTGGCCGAGCTGGTCGCCCTCGTAGGTGTACCAGGCGCCGGACTTGCGGATGAAGCCGTGCTCGACGCCCATGTCGATCAGGCCGCCCTCACGGCTGATGCCCTGGCCGTAGAGGATGTCGAACTCGGCCTGCTTGAAGGGCGGGGAGACCTTGTTCTTGACGACCTTGACGCGGGTGCGGTTGCCGACCGCGTCCGTGCCGTCCTTGAGGGTCTCGATGCGGCGGATGTCGAGGCGCACCGAGGCGTAGAACTTCAGCGCACGGCCACCGGTCGTGGTCTCCGGCGAGCCGAACATCACGCCGATCTTCTCGCGGAGCTGGTTGATGAAGATCGCGGTGGTCTTGGACTGGTTGAGCGCGCTGGTGATCTTGCGCAGTGCCTGGCTCATCAGCCGGGCCTGGAGGCCGACGTGGGAGTCGCCCATCTCGCCCTCGATCTCGGCCCGCGGCACCAGGGCGGCGACGGAGTCGATCACGATGAGGTCGAGCGCGCCGGAGCGGACCAGCATGTCCGTGATCTCCAGGGCCTGCTCGCCGTTGTCCGGCTGGGACAGGATCAGGGAGTCGGTGTCCACACCGAGCTTCTTGGCGTACTCGGGGTCGAGGGCGTGCTCGGCGTCGATGAACGCGACGGAGCCGCCGGCCTTCTGGGCGTTCGCGACGGCGTGCAGGGTCAGGGTCGTCTTACCGGAGGACTCCGGTCCGTAGACCTCGATGACGCGGCCGCGGGGGAGGCCGCCGACGCCGAGCGCGACGTCGAGGGCGGTGGAGCCGGTCGGGATGACCTCGATGGGCTCCCTCGACCGCTCCCCCATGCGCATCACGGCGCCCTTGCCGAATTGCCGTTCAATCTGTGCGAGCGCGGCGTCCAGCGCCTTCTCGCGGTCGGTGCCTGCCATGGGTTCCACCCGATTTGCTTGAGTCGATCGCTTCACGTCCATGACGCTAACGCCTGCCACTGACAATGCGCCCGGACCCGGCTCCGACCTGTGGATAACTTCGCGAAAAGCCCGAGGACACAGGTCGGATCTCCCATAAGAATGGATGTTCGATTTTGGTGTCAAGCGGTACCGCGCGTCGGCGGCGGGTCGCCGCCGGGCCGTCGGGCGGGCCCCTCACGAGCAGTGGTGCACCGCGCTCCGTGGCCCTGCACCTGCCGGGTCAGCGGACGCTCTCGCCGTCCTCCGGGACGCCGCCGGCCGTCTTGCGGTCCTCCAACGGGGCCGAGGGCTGCTCGTCGTGCAAGGTCCGGCGGACGCGGGCCAGCACCCTTGCCCCGCGCTGCCGCCTGCCGCGGACCCGCAGGTCGTCGGTGACCTCGTACCGCTTGACGTACGCGCCGAGGAACGCCTGCAGCGTCGCCGTGGCCGGGATCGCGATCAGTGCGCCCACCGCGCCCATCAGGGCCGTGCCGGCGACGACCGAGCCGAAGGCGACGGCGGGGTGGATGTCCACCGTCTTGGCGGTGATCCGCGGCTGCAGGAGGTAGTTCTCGAACTGCTGGTAGATCACGACGAAACCGAAGACCCACAGGGCGTACCAGGGGTCGACGGTGAACGCGATCAGGATGGGCAGGGCGCCCGCGAGGTAGGTGCCTATGGTCGGGATGAACTGGGAGACCAGGCCCACCCACATGGCCAGTGCCGGGGCGTAGGGCACTTCCAGGATCTGCAGCAGGACGTAGTGCGCGAGGCCGGAGATCAGCGCCATCAGGCCGCGGGAGTAGAGGTAGCCGCCGGTCTTGGCGACGGCGATCTCCCAGGCGCGCAGCACCTCCGCCTGGCGGTGCGGCGGGAGCACGGAGCACAGGGCGCGGCGCAGCCGGGGGCCGTCGGCGGCGAAGTAGAAGGAGAACAGGGCCACCGTCAGCAGGTTGAACAGGCTGCCCAGCACCGTCGCGGAGACGGCCAGGACGTTGTTGGCGCTGTCCTGGACGTACTTCTGCAGCCAGTCGGACTTCAGAAGGTTGTTCTGCACCTCGACCCGCGAGAGGTGGGTGTGCAGGGTGCTGTTGATCCAGCTGATGACGGAGTCCAGATACTGCGGGAACTCCTCCACCATGTTGGCGATCTGGCCGGCGAGCATGGAGCCCAGGAGGGTGAAGAATCCCACCGCGGCGACCAGGATGCTCACGAAGACCAGGCCCGTGGCCAGCCCGCGCCGCATGCCCCGGGCCGCCATCCAGTCGACGGCCGGTTCGATGGCCAGGGCGAGGAAGAAGGCGATCAGCACATTCAGCAGCAGGGTGATCAGCTGGTGGAATCCCCAGGTGGCGAGCTGGAAACAGGCCACCAGGGCGAGCGCGAGCACCATGGCACGCGGCAGCCAGCGCGGCATCCGCGCGTCGGACCGGTACGCGGACCGGTCCTCGCGCCGCCCCTCGGGCAGGCCGGGCCGGTCCTCGGAGCGTGGCACGTCGTTGCTGGTGATCTCATCTGACTCGGGCACGGAGCCAAGTGTCGCGCACGACGACGACATCCCGGGCCCGGCCCCGTGCGCGCAGCCCCCGACACCCGGCCGTCGCGTCCGCTTCCTCCCAGGTCAGAGCCTTGGTCGCGGTCCCGCTCAGCGCTTTTCCTGCGGTACGTCCATCACCGAGCAGACCACCCGCCACACCTCTTTGGCGCTCCATCCCGCGTCCAGCGCCTCGTGCACGGTCCGGCCGCCGAGGTCCGCCATCACATGATCGCGCGCGAAGGAGTCGGCATACGCCGCACCGAAGTGGTCCGCCATCCGCTGCCAGAAGATCGTCAACCGCATGAGTTCCACTCCGTACCCGCTCTGACCTGCATGTTCCCTGCCCGTACGCCCCGTGCGCCCCGAAGGGCGGTGCCGAGGAGCGCGCCTCCCTGTGGAATCAAGCATCCCTGGTGGCGCGAGCCGGTGCGCCCCTCGCCCATGACGCAGGGGGAGGGACGCAGGGTAAGGAGAGTAAGGCCCGGGGCGGCATGCCGGGGCGGGCATCCCGGGGACGAAGCAGAAAAGGGGGAAAGGGGAGCAGTCGGAGCGGCCGGAGTACGGAAATCTACGGGGCGATCTCCGGGCCTGAAGAATGAGGCCCCGAAGAACGGTCCCCCAATTCCCGGAGATTTCCGTTGCCCCGGATACCGCCTTTCCGGGTGCCGGCCCGGCCGTCGCCCCCGTGGAAGGACCGCTCACACGCGGGTGGGGACCGGACATCGGTGTCCGGTCCCCACCCGCGTGATGAGGGTGTCGTGCGTAAATTCACCAGCGATACCACCGGCCCCGCTTGCCGCCGGCGCCCGCCGAGCGCAGCACGAATCCCAGCAGCCACACGGCGAGCACGATGACCGCCACGATCCACAGGGCCTTCAAGGCGAACCCGGCGCCGAAGAGAAGCAGTGCGAGAAGGAGTACGAGAAGAAGGGGAACCATATTTATCAACCTCCGAGGCATCGTGTGCCCCGCGGAATTCCGGTCAACCTTTTGAATTTACGTGTTTCTTACGCGGTTTCCGGGGCATCAGGACCGGCCCGTCCGCGGCAAGACCCATGACCGTGCCCCTCTGCACTGCCCGGACCACCCTTTCCCGCAGTATCCGACGCACGCTCAATTCCCTTGCGGAATGCGGGTGGTGGAGCGGAAGGAGAGCGAACCGGCCCGGAGCAACCCGGGCCCGGGCCCGAAACCGGACCCGATCCCTGGGCGCCCCGGGCCCGTTCGCCCGCTACACGTGCCAGCTCAGCGTCCCGGTCTGGGACGACAGCACCACGACCAGCGCGATGTCGAGGGCGCCGAACGCCAGGCCCAGACACGCGCGCAGGCGGCGGACGGTGCCCCGGTAGAGGGCCGCGGCGCCGAGAAGCAGGGCGCAGGGGCCGAGGAGGATGTTGAACACCAGGACGCCCAGCAGTCCGCAGACGAATGCGGCGACGGCCATGCGGTCGGCCTGGGGGTGCGGTCCGGTCCTGAGCGGTATCCGGGTGGAGGTCATCGGCCGCCTCCCTTCGCCGCCTTACGGCGTTCCTTGGTGAAGAAGACCGCCAGCCAGGCCAGGATGGCGAGGCCGGCGACGACGGTGACGGGTACGGGGACGTGGCCTGCGGTTCCCATCAGGACACCGAAGAGGAACAGCGCTACGACCAGGAAGAGCATGATGCACCTTTCCCATACGTGGGACGGCAAGGAGGCGGCGAGCCGTCGTGGGCTCCCACTGCGTCTTTGCGGTGCCGCTTGGGCCCGCGTACCCCGGCAGGACGCCCGACGAACCCGACTCACCGGTCCCCGCTCGTGCACGAGGGGATCGGTCCGGCGATGGCCGAGCCCATCCGGGACATCGCCCCCCGAGACACTGCGGCGGATCGGGGCGCTGCCCGGCCAGGAGCCGGAAGGGAGCCCCGGGGTGGGCGGCCGGCCGGGCCGAGGGGACCGAACCCGGCCGAACCAGGTGGCAGGAACCAGGTGGCAGCAACCTGATGCCAGGTGTCCCCTACGGCTTGCCGAACCAGTCGACGCACAACACCAGGGAGTCGTCCAGGGGTTCCGCGGCACGGAATTCGGCCAGGTCACGGAGCACGGCGCGCGGCACGGTGGCGGCCGGCAGGAGCATGCTGGCGTGCAGGGCCCGGGCCAGGGCGCGCTGTGCGTACCCCTCCCCCTGTGGCGAGACCGCCGCGTACACCCCGTCGCTGACGATGAGGAGCCGGTCCCCGGGCAGCACCTCGAACTCCTTCGCCACGTAGTGGGTCTCCTCGAACATGCCCAGCGGCATCTGGGGATCGAGGTCGATCAGCTCGACCGTCCTGCCCCGCATCCGCCACAACTGCGGCGAGCCCGCGTCCACGGCCTGCACCCGGCCGGTCGCGAGATCGAACCGCAGCAGCAGGCTGGAGACGTGCGCGGTGCCGCGGTACTGGGCGTAGAGCGCCTGGTCGGCCAGGGCCGCCTGGTCCTCGAGGCCGATGCCGGCCCGGCGGGCGTTGCGCAGGGCGTTGACGGCGAGGTGGGTGAGCAGGGCGGCGTTGACGCCGGTGCCCATGCCGTCGGTGACGGCGAGGGTCAGCTCGTCGGCGTCCGAGGCCCAGTCGTAGTTGTCGCCGTGGATGGCGTAGGCCGGCTCCAGTTGGGCGCCGATGGCGTATTCGGCGGCGGTACAGGCCCGGGCCGGCAGGAGCTGCCACTGCATCTCGGCGGCGAGGGTGAGCCGGCTGATGCGCCGTGCCCGCTGGTAGACGTCGGTGTCGCGCTCGGCCACCAGGAGTTCGTGGCCGAGCAGATCGGCCGCGTGGACGAGGGCGTCGACCGTGTGCGGAACGGACCGTTCGACGGGCAGCCGCACGGTGAGGATGCCGGTGCGCTCGCCGCGGACCGACACCGGCAGGTGGTGTTCGACCACGTCGCCCTGCCGGACCTGCCGGCGGGGCTCCTGGCTCCCGAAGGCCCTGCCCTCGGCGCTGTTCGCCACCGGGACCGCGGCGCCGGGCGTGCCCAGCGCGTCGAAGGGGGTGAGCGCCGTCGCCCCGTAGTCGGCGAGCAGCAGTTGCACGGAGAGCGCTCCGTACGATGCGGTGAGCACCTCACGGAGCGTGTCCACCAGAGCATGCGGGGCCGACGCCCGCAGCGCTCGTTCTACATCACAGCGTTGAGTCACGGTCTCTCAGGATTCTTCGTCCACGGACGACGCAAAGGCGGGGCCGACGGGGTCCGCGCCGGATGACAGAGTGGCCGGGTGCCCCCTTCCACTGGCTCGCCGCCTTCCCGCGGGCGCGCGAGTGCGGCCGCCCGCGCTCCGGGCCGCCGGGGCGCTGCGGGGCGGGGCCGGAAGAGGTCCCGCCGGGCGGAGGTCTTGCCGTCACAACTGCGGGCCCTCGGGCTGACCGGGCACCACGAAGACGTCGCGCGCGGGGAGACGGCGGCCGTCGCACACCGTGCGGCGGGATGCGAAGCGTTCCACTCGCCGGCGTCCTCCCCCTCTTGCTGATGAGGGTGACGGCCCACTCGTCGTCGGCGGCCACGCTCGTGTGTCTGACAGCGCGTAGCGGGTCTCAGGCCGCTTCTCGTTCCCCGGCCGCGCCGGGCGCGGCCGTCTTGCCAGGTGTCGAGAACAGATTGTTGCCTTACGGTGAATGTTGTCAAACGGCAACTATCGCTTCTATCCTTGGTGGTGCCGTACCCCGAGGACCTGTCCCCTCACGACGCGTCACCCCTACAGCGAGGTTCATCGTGCTGTCCCAGCCCCATGGCGGCCGGCCCATACGTATCGACACACGACAGGACCGCGGGGCGGTGATCCTCTCCGTGACGGGACCGCTCGACCTGGACAGCGTCGCGCCGCTCGACGAGGCACTCCAGCGGGTGGCGCAGGACGGCGCCGAGCAGGTCGTCGTCGACCTGTCGGCCGTCACCTTCGCGGACTCCAGCACGATCAACGTCCTGATCCGGGCGTACGACGCCCTGGGCCCCGCCCTGCGTCTCGCGGCACCCTCCGCCGTTCTGGAGCGGCTCTTCGCGCTCACCGGTCTCGACACGGTGCTGCCGCTGTACCGGGCGGTCGAAGCGGCTCTCGACGCCTGAGCTTCAGCTCCGCTCGGCCCCCATGGCGGCGACCGCGAGGACCAGTTCGCCCAGCGCCGCCACCAGCGCGCCCCGCTGGTCGGCCGGCATCCGGCGCAGCACCGCGGCCATCCGGTCCACCCGGGTCCGGCGGAAGCGGTCCAGGAACGCGCGGCCCTCCGGGCTCAGTTGCAGCCCGATCGCGCGGCGGTCGGCGGCCGTCGGGCGGCGGAGCAGCAGACCGGCGGACTCCAATGCGGCGCACACCCGGCTGGCGCGCGGCAGACCGAGGCCCGCGGCGGCGGCGACGCTGGTGAGGTTCCGCCCCGGGCGGGCCGAGACCACGGCCAGCACCTTCAGGCCGTGCGGGGTGAGCCGTGGTTCCACCGGTGCGGCCGCGTCCCGCATCAGGGCGGCGATCGCCTCGCCGGCGGCGGCCAGTTGTTCCGCCGCCTCGCGCAGTGTGTCCGCCGGCCCTTCGGCGCTGTGGCGTTGCATGGACGCATCCCGTTCCCGCGGTCCGACGACGGCTGTGGCGCACCCTGCGGGCATGGCCGGGCGGCATCCGCATGCGCGCGCTCCCCTGTGCCCTGCCCGCTTCTCCCCCGGCCACACGGCGACACGCACGTCAACGGCCGTGTGCCGGGCGGCCCTTCAGCGCGCAAGGGCGGCATGCACGATCTTGCCGCCGCCGGGGCGGGGCCGGATGGTGACCTCGCGGGCGAGGGTGCACACCATGGGCCACCCGAAGCCGCCCCCGCGGCCGGTCAGGTCGGGGCTGCGCCCCTCCGGCCGGGCGGGACTGGGGTCCTCGACCTGGACCTGGATGCTCTCGTGGTCCGCGGTCAGGCGCAGCGCGGTGACGGCACCGGCGTGCCGCAGCGCGTTGGTGACGAGTTCGGAGACCAGCAGGAGCAGGTTCTGGGTGGTCCGGGCGGCCGGTGCCGGGTGGAGCAGGTCGGCGAAACTCCGGGCGAAGTCCCGGGCGTCCGCCGCCGTTCCCGGCTGGCAGGCGCCCTGCGCCGGCTGGTATGAGGGGTCGTCCGTCGCAAGCGAGTGGTGCATAGGCTTTTTCACCCCGGTGAGTGGAACTCCTCGTTCGGCTGGTGTGCGGCAAGCGTCATCAGGTGTTCGTGAGGCGTGTACCCAACAGAACCCCGGCGGAACGGGACAGTTGGCGTGTCCGGCCCCCGGGCCGGTCATCCCCCGGCATGCGTGCCCGCCCCCGGGGCGTCCCGCCGGGCCCGGCGGACGGCGAGGGCCAGGGTGTCGTCCGAGTGCAGGATGACGGTGTGCATGTCCTCCGCGACGGCACCGGGGATTTCGCCGACCGGCCGGCGGGCGTGGGCCCGGGCGCTCTTGACCAGCCGCGCCTCGCCCTCGATGGGGTCGCGCCGGCTCTCGGTCAGGCCGTCGGTGTAGAGCATCAGCAGGTCGCCCTCGTGGAGCGTGGCCTCCCGCACGGCCTCGCTGCCCGGCAGCGGGAACCCGATGCCCCGGCCGCGGACCTCCAGGTACTCGGAGGTTCCGTCGGCCCGCAGCAGCAGGGCCGGCGGATGGCTGCCGTTGGCCAGGCGCAGTGCGCCGGTTTCGGGGTGGATACGGGCGAGCAGCACCGTCGCCATGATCTCCGGGTCGAACGGGGCGAGGATGTCATGGGTGTGGGCGACGATGGATTCGAGCGGGTGACCCTCCAGCGCCAGGGTGCGCACGGCGTGGGTGACGTTGAGCGCGCTGCGGGTGCTGCGCACACCATGTCCCAGGGCGTCGACGACGGTGATGTGCACGGTGCCGTCGGGAAGGCAGAGCCAGTCGTAGAAGTCGCCGCCCGTGGGGGCGTCGGTGTCGGCGGGCTCGTAGTGGACGGCGAACTCCAGGCCGTCGACGGTGATCGGCGAGGGACGCAGGGCGTCCTCCAGCTCGCGCAGGATCTGGCCGTGGGCCCGTCGCAGCTGTTCGTCCCGCTCCTCCAGCTGGACGTAGAGGGCGAGCACCCCGCTGTTGGTCTCGGCGAGTTCGTCCTTGAGGCGGTGCAGCTCCATGGTGAGGGTGTCCACCCGGGAGAGCGCGGCGGCGAGGTCGCCTTCGAGCGCCGCGAGCTGTGCCTCGTACACCTCCGCGGTCTCCGTCTCGCGCGCACGTCCCTGGAGGGGCACCGCGCCGCGCGGGGCGGGAGCGGGCGGCGCGGCCTCCGGCGCCGCGCCGAGCGGCAGGTGCCAGGCGACCACGCCGTCGGACGTGGCCCGGCCCGGCAGCGGGAGGTGGGCCGGGCTCGGCGGCGCCGGCGTCGGTCCGGCGTGCAGGGTGACGGCCAGCAGCGTGCTGCCGCCCGGAGCGGCCTGCTCGGCGGCCTCCAGGCGGACCGGGCCGCCGGCGCTCAGGGCTGCGCCGGCCACCTCGGCCACGGAGAGCACCAGGCGCCCCCCGGTGCGGGAGGGAAGCCGGTGCGCCTCGCAGATCCGCCGTACGGCGCGGCGGAGGGCCGGCAGGTCATGGAAGGTGTGGGGGTTCACGGAAGTCTCTGGCGGGGACGGGCGGCGAGCACGGTCGCATCGTCGCGGGGCAGGCGGTGACTGTGGACGAGGGACGCCACGAGCAGTGGCGGGGGCAGGCGGTGCACGAAGGCCGAGGGCGCCTGGGCCCAGCGGTGGTCGATGCCGTCGGAGTGGAGCAGCACCGTGCCGCCGGGCGGTACGGGGAAGGTGCGCACATGCGGCGGCGTCATGTTCAGCCCGGCGATGCCCGGCTGACCGCTCAGGCGGTGGCCCAGGTCGAGCGGCGTCAGCGTCACCACGCGGACGTTGCCGACCCCGCAGTACTCCGCCTGCCCGGAGTGCAGCCGCAGCAGGCCGACGGCCGCCCCGCGGGTGCGCCGCAGCGCCCGGTGGAGACCCGAGAGGAGCTCCGGCAGGGGGCTGTCGGGGCCGCGGTGGAAGGACCGCAGGGCCACCTGGGCGGCCTCGGCGGCCTGCGGGCCGTGGCCGAGGCCGTCCACGACGAGTGCGGTGCGCACGGGGCCGTGGTCGACGACGGCGCAGGCGTCGCCGCTGTCCTGTTCGCGGTCCGCCGGGACGCAGAGGGCGCCCACCTCCTGGTCGGCCGCGGCCTTCTCGTCGGGCGCGGTGAGGCGGGCGCAGACGAGGGTCCCGGCCCCGGGCCGGGTGCGGATGGTGAGGGTGGTGGCTATCCGCTTCACGGCTCCCAGGCCGGCACCGAGGGTGTTGTTGGTGGTGTAGCCGTCCGCGAGGCACTGCTGCAGCTCGCCGATGCCGGGCCCGTGGTCGGCGGCGAGGATCTCCATGCCGCCGCCCAGCGGCAGGGCCTGGATGAACAGCGCGCCGTTGGTCGCGTGATTGGCCAGATTGCTGGCCAGCTCCGAGGCGATGACCGCGGCCCGGTCGGGCAGCGCACCCGGCAGACCACACTGCCCGGCGACCGACCGGGCTGTTTCGGCGGCCAGGTGTACGGCGCTGTAGTGGTCCACCGCGACGTGCGCCGTCGGCCGGTTGCGGGGGAGCGTCAACGACTCGCCCATCGCGTGGCGATCACCGTCGTGCCCTGCCCGGGCGCGGAGCGGACGTCGAAGTCGTTCATCAGCCGCCGGGCGCCGCCCAGGCCGTGGCCGAGGCCGGCGCCGGTGGTGAAGCCGTCGGCCAGCGCGGCGCCGATGTCCGCGATGCCGGGTCCGTCGTCGGTGATCGTCAGCCGGAGCCCGGCGGTGCCGCGTGCCATGAGGTGGTCGATGGTCACCGTGCCCCCTCCGCCGTGGATGTAGGCGTTGCGTGCCAGTTCACTGGCCGCGGTGACCACCCGCGTCTGGTCGACGATGCTGAAGCCGGCCCGTACAGTGGCCGCCCGCACGGCGTGACGGACGGTCAGCAGGTCTTCCTCGGTCCGCACCTGGTGCACCGATGTACTGCCCTCCGCCTCGGCGACGTCTCGGACGACCGTGCCGAGGCCCGACGCGTGGTCGCTACTCCGTGCGGAACTCACGCAGCACCCCTCCGGAAGGCTGCAGGCTCTGGTGCCAGCCCAGCGCGGCCATGCCCTGCTCGGCGTTGAGCGCCGTCTCCACCCCGGTCAGCTGCAGCCCCAGCTCGACCAGGGTGATGGCGACCGGCGGCCGCATCCCGGCGACGATCACCCGGGCACCCAGCAGCCGCGCCATGGTGGTCAGCTCCATCAAAGTACGGGCCACGAAGGAATCGACGATTTCCAGCCGGGAGATGTCGATGAGGACACCGCGTGCCCGGTCGCTGGTGATGCGGGCGGTGAGTTCCTCGGTGAAGGCCACCGCCGACTTGTCGTCGAGCTCGTTGAGGAGCCCGGTGACCAGCACGTCGCCCAGTCGCAGGATCGGCACACCGGCCGAGGCGGGGACGTTCACCGCTGCGCCAGGGGTGCGGCCTGCGAGGGCGCCGCGTCGGTGAGCTTCACGGCCTCTCCGAGGGCGTCGGCCAGGGTGGCCCGGGTCATGATGGTCGACAGGTCGATGCCGAGCTGGGCGATCGTCTGGGCGATCGGCGGCCGGATCCCGCTGATGATGCAGTCGGCGCCCATGAGACGCACCGCGTTGACGGTGTGCATCAGGTGCTGGGCGACGGCCGTGTCGACGGTGGGCACACCGGTGATGTCGATGATGGCGACCAGCGCCTCGTGCTCCTGGATGGCCTGGAGCACGTTCTCCATCACCACCTGGGTGCGCGCGGTGTCGAGGGTGCCGATCAGCGGGACGGCCAGGACCTGGCGCCACAGCCTGACGACCGGGGTGGAGACCTCCAGCAGCTGCTGGCTCTGCCGGCGGATGATCTCCTCCCGGCCCTCCACGAAGATCTCGAAGGACAGGGCGCCGGCGCTGTCCAGCAGCCGGTTGATCAGCACCGCGCTGTGGAAGAGGTCCTCGCCGTCGCGGGTGTGCCGCTGGACGGCCTTGAGCAGGGCCTCCTTCAGCGACAGCACGGCGAGCGAGGTCGCGGTGGGCGAGACGCCTCGGCGGGCACGCCGCAGGGAGATCTCGGAGACCGCCTGGTGGATCTCCTCGTGGGAGCTGACCACGTGTTCCACCGGCAGACCGCGGTCCAGGCCGGAGAGCAGGGCGCTGAGCAGCCCGTCGGCCTCCTCGCCCAGCTCGGCCTCGGTCACCTCTCCGTCCATCCCCGGCTGCGCCAGCTGCAACTTCACCCAGCGGTCCGAGATCTCGTCGGCTTCTTCACGCAGCACGTTCGTGACGCGCTCGCGTGCGGCAACTTCTGCGGATCCCAACTCATCGTCCTTTCGGTTCGTCCGGCCCGGATGACTGCGTCGGGCGGGTCCGCCCTGCGGTTGCGGCCGGGCCGGTCCGCACACCGTTAACAGTTGTCGCCCGGCAAATGTTAGCGAGCACGATCAAGGCCCGGTACCCGCGGCCCCGCGCATCACCCGCCGGCGGCCGAGCACCGCCCGGCAGCCGGATTCGTGCGTTCGGCGCCCTTCACCGCCCCGGCCACCGAGTATCCCGGGACGACCGGCGACGGGCCGGTCCGCCACCGTCGGCACCCGCCGGGCGGAGGGCACCACAATGGTCCACGGACATCACTGATCGTCGCCGAACCAGTCAAGACAGAGCACCAAAGCATCATCCAAGGACTCCGCATCACGGTATTCGGCCACGTCACGCAGCATGGCACGCGGCACCATCGCCGCCGGCAGCAGACTCGTGGCGTGGATCGCCCGGGCCAGCGCCCGCTCGGCATACCGCTCCCCCAGCGGCGACAGCGTCTCGTACACCCCGTCGCTCACGAAGATCAGCCGGTCGCCGGGGGCGACCGCGAACTCCTGCGGCACGTAATGCGACTCCTCGAACATGCCCAGGGGCAGCTGGGCGTCGAGCGCCACCCGCTCGATCGACTTCCCGCGCATCCGCCACAGCTGCGGCGAGCCCGCGTCGATGACCTGCGCCCGTCCCGTCGCGCGCTCGATGCGCAGCAGCAGCGTCGAGACATGGGACGCGCCCCGGTAGTGGTCGTAGACGGCCTGGTCGGCCAGCGCCGCCTGGTCCGCCAGGTCCACCCCCGCCCGGCGGGCGTTGCGCAGGGCGTTCACCGCGAGGTGGGTCAGCAGCGAGGCCTCGATGCCCTCGCCCATGCCGTTGGTGACGGTGAGCAGCAGCTGGTCCGCGTCCGAGGTCCAGTCGAAATTGTCGCCGTGCACGGCGTAGGCGGGCTCCAGCTGGGCCCCGAGCGCGAACCTCGCCTCGGTGTACGCCCGGGCCGGCAGCAGCTGCCACTGCATCTCGGCGGCCAGGGTGAGGCGGCTGGCCCGGCGCGCCCGCTGGTAGAGGTCCGTGTCGCGCTCGGCGACGAGGATCTCCCGGCCGAGGAGGTCCGCCACGTACCGGAGTTCGTCGAGGACCTCCGGTGCGCCGCGGTCGTCCGGGAGCCTGACCGTCAGGATCCCGATCCGGTCGCCGCGCACCGTCACCGGGAGGTGGTGGTCGGTCTCGTCCCCGCGCGGCACCTGCTGCTCGCGGGGCTCCTGGCTCCCCAGGGCCCGCCCCTCCGGACTGCCGGAGACGGGCAGCGACTGCGCGCCGCTCTCCTCGGAGTCGCAGGATCGGAGCACCGTCCCGCCGTAGTCCGTCAGGAACAGGCGCACCGCACGGGCGCCGTAGGCGGTGGTGAGGGCGTCGCGCAGGGTGCCGACCAGCTCGTGCGGTGCCGCGGCACGCAGAGCTGTCTCCACTTCGAGGCGTTGGTTCATGGTGTGGCGGACACCCTTCGTCCGGGCTCAAGGGCAGGGTCGGTCTGACAAGGGCACGCACAGGGTGACAGAGTGTTCGTGTGTCCCGTTTCACCGGTCGGCCCCATTCCCACGAGCGCGCGAGCGCGGCGGCCCTCGCGACTTCCGAGTTGCTCGAGGTGCTGTGGGGACGCGGACAGGAAGCGGCACGCTCGGCGGAGGTCTCGCTCTCCCAGCTGCGCGCTCTCCTGGTGATCGAACGCCGCGAGGGCACGAATCTGCGCACCCTGGCCGAGGCGCTCGGCTCGCGGCCGCCGGCGGTCAGCAGGCTCTGCGACCGTCTGGAGGCCATGGGCCTGGCGGAGCGCGGCCCCAGCGCGACCAGCCGGCGGGAGGTCGAACTCCGGCTGAGCCTGCGCGGCCGGGTGCTGCTGGAGCAGTACCGCGCGGCGCGCAGCCGGGAGGTCACGGCCACCCTCGACCGCATGGAACCCGCCGACGTCGCCCGCCTCGCGGCCGGCCTGGAGGCGTTCCACGCGGCATCCGCCCGGCTCGCCGCCGACGAGGAGGGCGCCGCCTCCCCGGGCGGCGACGTCGCCGACAGCGCCTAGCACCGGCCCGTCCCCGCCGCTGCCGTGCCGTCGCGCCACCGGGCGCCGGCCCGCGCGCGGCCGGCCGGGCACCCGGTGCGTCGCCCGGCCCGCCGCCGGCGCGGGGCCGGCGTGCCCCGCCGCAAGATCCGTCAACCGCATGCCCTCAGTATCCCGCCCTGGGAGGGCAGCGGGCGCGAGCCGGTGCCGCGGGGGGATTTCCGCCCTACGGTCGGGCCATGGCCGACAACGTAAGTCTTCCTTCGACCCCCCTGGCGCGTGCCGAGCGCTTCGTCTGGCTGACCGCGCGGGTGCTCGAACAGCGGCTTTTCGCCTACCACTTCCTCGGCGGCGGGGCCGACCCGGTCGAGACCGCGCTCGCCGCGTACCGCAACGACGACGACGGCTTCGGGCACGCCCTGGAGCCCGACCTCCGCGGCCCGGTCAGCCAGCCGCTGCACACCGCCCACGCCCTGCGGGTCCTCGACCTGATCGGGCGCTGCGACGGCCGTCAGGTGGAGCGGATCTGCCGCTACCTGACGAAGATCTCCACCCTCGACGGGGCGCTGCCCGCGGTGCACCCCTCGCAGCGCGGCTATCCGGCCGCGCCCTGGATCCCGGTGGCCGACGACCCGCCGAGCGCGCTGCTGGCCACCGGGCCCGTGGTGGGCGTGCTGCACCGCAACGAGGTCTGGCACGCCTGGCTGTTCCGGGCCACGGACTACTGCTGGGCGGCCGTGGAGTCGCTGACCGGGACCCATCCCTACGAGGTCGAGGCGGCGGTGGCCTTCCTGGACGGCGCCCCGGACCGGCCGCGGGCAGCCGCGGCGGCGCGGCGGCTCGGCCGGCTGGTGCGCGAGCAGCAGCTGGTGCTGCTGGACCCCGAGCGGGCCGCGGACGTCCCGGTGGCGGAGGGGTACGCCCCCGGGGAGCACCACTTCGCGTACGACTTCGCCCCCGCGCCCGGTTCCCTGGCCCGCGACTGGTTCACCGACGAGGAGATGGACCGGGCGCTGGACCATCTCTCCGCGCTCCAGCAGGAGGACGGCGGCTGGCCGGTCACCTGGCGGGTGTGGGCGCCGGGGTCGGCGCTGGAGAGCCGCCCGATGGTGACGCTCAAGGCGCTGCTGGCCCTGCGGGCGTACGGGCGCCGCCTTACCTGAGCCTCACCCTCCCAGGGCCCGCACCCCCGCGGTGACGGCCACGGCGACGCCGATGACCAGCAGGAACGGCGCCCGGAGCGCCAGCGCGACGGCCGCGGCCGCCACCCCGGCGGCCTTGGCGTCGAGCACCAGGTGCGGGCCGTCGCCGAACGTCTGCTGGGCGGTGAGCGCGGCCAGCAGGGCGACCGGCAGCAGCGCGGCCAGCCGCTTGACGAGGGGGCGCTCCAGGACGCCGGCGGGCGCCGACAGGCCGAGGTACTTGACCAGGTAGCAGCCGGCGGCGGTGACGGCGATCGCGATCCAGACGGTCATGCCCGGTCCTCCCCGGCGGCGTCGCGGGGTCCGGCGGTCGTGTCCCGGGGCGCGGACGGCGCGGCGGCAGCGGCCCGGCCGGCCCCGCGCCGTGCCGCTCCCGCCCGCTCCCGCCGCCCCTGTACGAGGAGGACGGCGGGGGCGGCGAGGGCGGAGACCAGCACGGGGACGCCGGTGGGCAGCAGCGGCAGCGTGACCATGACCAGCACCACGGCGAGGCCGGCCGCGGCCCGCTCGACACCGTCCTTGAGCATCGGCGCGAGCAGCGCCACGAAGACCGCGGGAGCGGCCGCGTCCAGCCCCCAGGCGTCGGTGTCGCCGAGCGCCCCGGCGCCCAGGGCACCGACGAGGGTGGTGAGGTTCCACAGGGTGTAGAGGGTGAGCCCGGTGACGGTGAAGCCCAGCCGGGCGGTGCGCCGGTCGGGCTGGGCCAGGGCGACGGCGGAGGTCTCGTCGATGATCCAGTGGGCGGCGAGGGGCCTGATCCGTGCCCGGTAGCCGAGGACGGCGGACAGCCGCAGCCCGTAGAAGGCGTTGCGGGCGCCCAGGAAGAAGGCACCGGCCGCGGCGGTGAACGGGTTGCCGCCCGCCGCCAGCGCCCCGACCAGGGCGAACTGGGAGGCGCCGGTGAACACCAGCAGGCTCAGCGCGCAGGTCTGCAGGAGGCCGAGCCCGGCGCCGGCCGAGGTCACGCCGAAGGCGAATCCGGAGAGGCCGACGGCGACGCCGACGCCGAGCGCGTCCCTGATGACGGCGGAGTCGGGTTTCGCGGGCCGGGTCGGCGGCGCGGCGGCCGGCGGGGCGGTGCGTATCTCTGTCTGTTCTGCCACGCCTCGGACGGTAGGGGCCCGCGGCACCGGTGGTCTTGTACGTTCTTGCGCCGCCCGCCCCGGGTGCCGCGCAGGACGTCCCGGATGTGCCTATGCCGGCTCCTGGCCGGAGCGCTCCCTGCGGTACGCGCCGGGCGGCACCCCCACGATCCGGGTGAAGTGCCGGTTCAGATGCGGCTGGTCGCTGAAGCCGACGGCGACGGCCGCCTCGGCGGGTGCGCCGCCCCCCTCCAGCAGCCGGCGGGCCCGGCGTACCCGGGCGTCGGTGAGCCAGGCGTGCGGCGGCATGCCGTACGCGCTCCGGAAGGCGCGCAGCAGGGCGAAAGCGCTGGTCCCGAGCTCCTGCGCCAGTTGCTCCAGGGACGGCGGGTCGGCCATCCGCTCCTCCAGGACGGCCCGGGCGCGGGCGGCGGTCCGGGCCCCCGCGCTCACGGGCGTGCGCGCCGGGAGGGGGCCTCCGTAGCGGCGCAGCAGCCGGGCGACGACGATCCGCAGCAGGCTGTCGGCGGCGAGGGCGTCACCGGCCTCGGCGGCCCGGTGGACCTCGGTGATCAGGTGGCCGAGGTGCGGGTCCTCGGCCACCTGCTCGCCGAATCCCGGGGTGCCGCGCAGCCCCGTGATCTCCGCGGCTATCTCGGCGACGACCTCGGAGGAGGGGTAGAGCGTGGCGTAGGCCCAGCCCTCCGGCACGCCCGCCCGCGCGGTGTGCACCACCTCGGGGTTGAGCATGATGATGCCGCCCCGGCCGGCCCGGACGGTGCCCTTCCCGAGTCCCACCGCCTCCACTCCGGAGGTGACCGCGCAGACGACATAGCCCTCGTGGGCGTGCCGGGGGAAGGAGTGCCGGACGTACCGGGCGCGCAGCAGGTCGAGGCCGGGCAGCCCGGCGCAGCGCCAGTGGCGCGCCCACTCGCCGCGGGCCCGCGGCGTGGCGTCCGCCCCGGGCGCGCCGCCGCCCTCGTGCTGTGCCCCGATCGTGACCATGGGCCCATTCTGCGGGCGCCCGGCGGCCGCCGGCCCGCGCGTCCGCAGCGTGGACGGCCGGGCGGGCAGCGGGCGGCCGGGCGCGCGGCGGCCGGCGGCGGGCGGCCGGGCGCGCGGCGGCCGCGTTGTCAGTGGTCCGGTGCACGATGGAGGACATGGCCCAGGCAGCGCTCGACTCGTTCTCTCCCGCGACCCGTGGTTGGTTCACCGGGGCGTTCAGCGCGCCCACCGCCGCGCAGGAGGGGGCCTGGCGGGCGATCGGCGCGGGCTCCGACGTCCTGGTGGTGGCGCCGACGGGCTCCGGCAAGACCCTCGCCGCCTTCCTCGCGTCCCTGGACGCGCTGGCGAGCACTCCGCCGCCCGCCGAGCCGAAGAAGCGCTGCCGGGTGCTGTACGTCTCCCCGATGAAGGCGCTGGCCGTCGATGTCGAGCGCAATCTGCGCAGTCCGCTGACGGGCATCCGGCAGGAATCGGTCCGGCTCGGGCTGCCGGAGCCGGAGATCAAGGTCGCCATCCGTTCCGGCGACACCCCGCCCGCCGAGCGGCGGTCGATCGCCACCCGCCCGCCGGACATCCTCATCACGACCCCCGAGTCGCTGTTCCTGATGCTGACGTCCTCGGCCAGGGAGGCGCTGGCCGGCGTCGAGACGGTGATCGTCGACGAGGTCCACGCCGTGGCCGGCACGAAGCGCGGCGCGCATCTGGCGCTGTCCCTGGAGCGGCTGGACGAGCTCCTGGACCGCCCGGCCCGCCGGATCGGGCTGTCCGCGACGGTCCGCCCGGTGGAGGAGGTGGCGCGCTATCTGTCGCCGCGGCGCCGGGTGGAGATCGTCCAGCCGCCGTCCGGGAAGCGCTTCGACCTCTCGGTGGTCGTCCCGGTGGAGGACATGGGCGAGCTGGGCGGCTCACCGGTCCAGGAGGGCGGGACCGGCGAGAAGCCGTCCATCTGGCCGCAGGTCGAGGAGAAGATCGCCGACCTGGTCCAGGAGCACCGCTCCACGATCGTCTTCGCCAACTCCCGCCGGCTGGCCGAGCGGCTGTGCAACCGCCTCAACGAGATCGCCTGCGAACGCTCCGCGGCGGCCGGGACGGAGGGCGGCGACTCCGTCGTGGAGCTGTCCGAGCACCACTCCCCCGCGGAGCTGATGGGCGGCTCCGGGGCCGCCAGGGGTGCCCCGCCGGTGCTGGCCCGCGCCCACCACGGCTCGGTGTCCAAGGAGCAACGCGCCCAGGTGGAGGAGGACCTGAAGGCGGGCCGGCTGCCCGCGGTGGTCGCCACCTCCAGCCTGGAGCTGGGCATCGACATGGGCGCGGTCGATCTGGTCGTCCAGGTGGAGTCGCCCCCGTCGGTCGCCTCCGGGCTGCAGCGGGTGGGCCGGGCCGGCCATCAGGTCGGCGCGGTCTCGACGGGCGTCGTCTTCCCCAAGTACCGCGGCGATCTGGTGCAGGCCGCCGTGGTCACCGAGCGGATGCGCTCGGGCGCCATCGAGGCGCTGCGGGTGCCGGCCAATCCGCTGGACGTCCTCGCCCAGCAGCTCGTCGCCATGGCCGCGATGGACACCTGGGACATCGAGGAGCTGCTGGCCGTCGTCCGGCGGGCGGCCCCGTTCGCCGGGCTCCCCGAGTCGGCGTTCACGGCCGTGCTGGACATGCTCGCCGGCCGCTATCCCTCCGACGCCTTCGCCGAGCTGCGGCCGCGCCTGGTGTGGGACCGGGTCGCGCAGACCGTCACGGGCCGCCCCGGCGCCCAGCGGCTGGCCGTCACCTCCGGCGGCACGATCCCCGACCGCGGCCTGTTCGGGGTGTTCCTGGCGGGCGGCGACTCCGGCAAGGGGGGTGGCGGGCGACGGGTGGGCGAGCTCGACGAGGAGATGGTCTACGAGTCCCGCGTCGGCGATGTCTTCACGCTCGGCACGACCTCCTGGCGCATCGAGGACATCACCCGCGACCGGGTGCTGGTCACCCCCGCCCCCGGCGTACCGGGACGGCTGCCCTTCTGGAAGGGCGACCAACTGGGCCGTCCCCTCGAACTCGGCCGTGCGCTCGGCGCGTTCCTGCGCGAACTGGGCGCCCTCGGCCCAGCGGACGCCCGGTCCCGGCTGTCCGCCGCCGGGCTGGACGACTGGGCGTGCGCCAATGTGCTGAGCTACCTCGCCGAGCAGAAGCAGGCCTGCGGCCATGTCCCCGACGACCGCACGATCGTCGTGGAGCGGTTCCGTGACGAGCTCGGCGACTGGCGGGTGGTCATCCACTCCCCCTTCGGCGCCCAGGTCCACGCGCCGTGGGCGCTGGCCCTCGGCGCCCGCCTCGCCGAGCGCTACGGCATGGACGCCCAGGTGATGCACGCCGACGACGGCATCGTGCTGCGGCTGCCGGACGCCGATCTGCTGGGCCTCGACCTCCTGGACGGCGACGGCGGTTTCGATCCGGCCGCCGGCCCGGGCCCGGCCGCCCGCGGCACGGAGTACGACCCCGAGCAGTCCCCCGTGGGGGCGGCCGATGTCGCCTTCGAGCACGGCGAGGTCGACCAGATCGTCACGGACCAGGTGGGCGGCTCCGCGCTGTTCGCCTCCCGGTTCCGGGAGTGCGCCGCCCGGGCCCTGCTGCTGCCGCGCCGCAGCCCCGGCAAGCGCACCCCGCTGTGGCAGCAGCGGCAGCGCGCCGCCCAGCTGCTCCAGGTGGCGAGCGAGTTCGGCTCCTTCCCGATCGTGCTGGAGGCCGTCCGCGAATGCCTCCAGGACGTCTTCGACGTACCGGGCCTGTCGGAGCTGATGGGGGACATCGAGGCCCGCCGGGTCCGGCTCGTGGAGGTCACCACCCCCGAGCCGTCCCCGTTCGCCCGCTCGCTCCTGTTCGGCTATGTCGCCCAGTTCCTGTACGAGGGCGACTCCCCGCTCGCCGAGCGCCGCGCCGCCGCCCTCTCCCTGGATTCCCGGCTGCTGGCCGAGCTGCTGGGCCAGGCCGAGCTGCGCGAGCTGCTGGACGCCGAGGTGCTGGCCGAGCTGGAGCGCGAGCTGCAGTGGCGCACGGACGACCGGCGGGTCAAGGACGTCGAGGGCGTCGCCGACGTCCTGCGGCTGCTCGGGCCGCTGACCGACGCCGAGCTGGCCGAGCGCGGCGCGGATCCGGCCTGGCCCCGGGAGCTGGCCGCCGCCCGCCGGGCCCTGTCGGTGCGGATCGCCGGGAAGGACCACTGGGCCGCCGTCGAGGACGCCGGCCGGCTCCGCGACGCCCTGGGCACGGCCCTGCCGGTCGGCGTCCCCGAGTCGTTCACGGAACCGGTCAAGGACCCGCTGGGCGACCTGCTGTCCCGCTACGCCCGCACCCACGGCCCGTTCACCTCCGAGCAGGCCGCCGCCCGCTTCGGGCTCGGCACGGCCGTCACCGACGGCGCGCTGCATCTGCTCGCCGCGGCCGGCCGGGTCGTCCAGGGGGAGTTCCACCCCGCGGGCATCGGCCAGGAGTGGTGCGACGCCCAGGTGCTGCGCAGGCTGCGCCGCCGCTCGCTCGCCGCGCTGCGCGAGGAGCTGGAGCCGGTGCCGCCCGCCGCGCTCGCCGCCTTCCTCCCGCAGTGGCAGCACCTCGGCGCTCCCCGGCCGGCTCCGGCGAGCGGAGTGCCCGCCCCGCTCGGCGGCTCGTCGCACAGCCTGCGCGGGATCGACGGTCTGGTGCGCGCCGTCGAGCAGCTCCAGGGCGCCCCCGTGCCCGCCTCCGCCCTGGAGAAGCTGGTGCTGCCCTCCCGCGTCGGCGGTTACACCCCCGCCCTGCTGGACGAACTCACCGCCACCGGCGAGGTGGTGTGGGCCGGCGCCGGCGCGCTCCCCGGCAAGGACGGCTGGCTCTCCCTGTACCTCGCCGACACCGCCCCGCTCCTGCTGCCGCAGCCCCTCCCGCTGGAACTCACCGCGCTGCACGAGTCGTTGCTGACCGCCCTCGCCCCCGGATACGGCCTGTTCTTCCGCCAGCTCGCCGACCAGGTCCGCGCCACCACCCACCCCGAGGCCACCGACTCCCAGCTCGCCGACGCCCTGTGGGACCTGGCCTGGTCGGGCCGGCTCACCAACGACACCCTGGCCCCGCTGCGCGCCCTCCTGGGCTCGGGCCGCACGGCCGGCTCGACCGCGCATCGCGCCCGCCGGGCCGCCCCCCGCGGCCGATACGGCTCGCTGACCGCGGCAGCGGGCCGCGCCGGCCGCCCCACCGCCTCCCGCTCCGGCCCGCCGACCGTGGGCGGCCGCTGGTCGCTGCTGCCCGCCGCCGAACCGGAACCCACCCACCGGGCCCACGCCCTGGCCCGCACCCTCCTGGACCGGCACGGCATCGTCACCCGCGGCGCGGTCGCCGCCGAGGGCGTCGAGGGCGGCTTCTCCGCCGCGTACCGCGTGCTGGCCGCCTTCGAGGAGTCCGGCCAGGCCCGGCGCGGCTATGTGGTCGAGGGGCTGGGCGCCGCCCAGTTCGCGATGGACGGCGCGGTGGACCGGCTGCGCGCGGTCAGCACCCAGCGCGAGCGCACCACCGAGGACGCCCTGCCCGACGGCGGCCCGCCGCGGTCCCGGCGCGACGGCCCGCAGCGCGCGCTCGTGCTGGCCGCCGCCGACCCGGCGAACGCCTACGGCGCCGCCCTGTCCTGGCCCGAACCGCCCGAGGGCTCGACCCACAAGCCTGGCCGCAAGGCGGGCTCCCTGGTCGTCCTCGTCGACGGCGAGCTGACGCTCTATATGGAGCGCGGCGGCAAGACCCTGCTCATCTGGCCGCTCGGCGACGACCCGGCCCCGGCCGCCGCGGACCCCCGCCTCCGCCTCGCCGTCGAGGCCCTCACGGATGCCGCCCGCGCCGGCGCCCTGGGCACCATCACCACCGAACGCATCAACGGCACCTCCGCGCTCACCTCTCCCTACGCCACCACCCTGGAGTCCGCCGGCTTCCATCCGACCCCGAGGGGGCTGCGACTGCGCGGGTGAGGGGAATCAGCGGCCGCCCACCCCCGCCGGGCATGATGGTGGCATGCCCGAAGGCGACACCGTCTGGCGCGTGGCCCGGCGGCTCGGCGAGGCGCTGGCCGGCCGGCCGCTGACCCGCTGCGACCTGCGCGTCCCCCGGCTCGCGACGGTGGACCTGACCGGCCGCGAGGTGCTGGACGTGGTCCCCCGCGGCAAGCACCTCCTCACCCGCTTCGAGGGCGGCCTCACCCTCCACTCCCATCTGCGGATGGACGGCGCCTGGCAGGTCTACGCCCCGGACGAGCGCTGGCGCGGCGGTCCGGCCCACCAGATCCGGGCGATCCTCGGCACCGTGGAGCACACCGCCGTCGGCTACCGCCTCCCCGTTCTCGACCTGCTGCGCACCACCGACGAGTCCCGGGTCGTCGGCCACCTGGGCCCCGATCTCCTCGGCCCCGACTGGGACCCGGCACAGGCCCTCGACCGGCTGCTCTCCGCCCCGGAGCGGGCCCTCGGCGAGGCCCTGCTCGACCAGCGCAATCTCGCCGGCATCGGCAACGTCTACAAGTCCGAGCTCTGCTTCCTGCTGCGCGCCTCCCCCTGGCTCCCCGTGGGCCGGCTGCCCCGGCCCGAGCGCCTGCCCGCACTCGCCAAGAAGCTCCTCGAAGCCAACAAGCTCCGCCCCGCCCGCAGCACCACCCCCTGGGGGCATCGGCCCGGCCCCTTCGAGGGCGGCGGGAGAGGCCGCCCCGACCGCAGACTGTGGGTCTACGGCCGGGCCGGCCACCCCTGTCTGCGCTGCGGCACAGCAATCCGCTCGGCCGACCAGGATCCCGCCGCCCAGGACCGCGTCACCTACTGGTGCCCCGCCTGCCAGCCCGCCCCCGGCCCGCCGGACACCCGGCCCGCCGACTGAGCGAGCGGCGCCTCACGTCCCACTAATTGACGCACCGTCAGACCTCTCCCTACCCTCGCCCCATGCCCTTCACGGCGTACGACCTCACGGGCCGCACCGCGATCGTCACGGGCGCGGCAGGCGGCATCGGCCGCGCCACCGCCGTCCTTCTCGCCGAGGCCGGGGCCACCGTCCACTGCGCCGACCTCGACGAGCACGGCGTCGAGGCGACCGCCGCGGCGATCACCGCCGCCGGGGGCTCGGCGCACGCCCACCGCCTCGACGTCACCCGGCGCGAGGAGATCGCCGCCGTCGTCGACGCCGCCCGCGACGCCACCGGCCGGCTCGACGTGATGGCGAACATCGCCGGGATCATGCACTCCTCCCCCGTCCTGGAGACCGCGGACGAGGACCTGGACCGGGTCTGGGCCACCAACTTCAAGGGCGTGCTGTACGGCTGCCAGGAGGCCGCCCGCGCAATGATCGCCACCGCCGCCGCGGGCTCCCTGGTGAACATGGCGTCCGGCGCGATCGACACCGGCGCCCCCGGCCTGCTCTGCTACGGCGCCGCCAAGGCGGCCGTCGTCCAGCTGACCAGGACCCTGGCCACGGAAGTGGGCCGGCACGGCATCCGCGTCAACGCCGTCGCCCCGGGCTGGGTCCGTACGCCGATGACCGAGCGCCACACCGCACAGGCGCAGCAGCAGGCGGAGGGGCCGATGATCCGGATGTCCCCGCTGGGCCGGGTCGGCGAGCCGGAGGACATCGCGCACACGGTGCTGTACCTCGCGTCGGACGCCTCGTCCTTCATGACCGGCCAGATCCTCCGCCCGAACGGCGGCGTCGCCATGCCCTGGTGAGGACCGCCCCGCAGACCCCCCGCGCCCCGCGCACCCCCCGGACCGTCCGGACCACGGCCCGGCGCCAGCCGCCGTCCCCGTCCGTCCGCGGAACACAGTGCACCGGCAGCAGGCTCAGGCCCCAGCCGCCGAGCGCCACCACCCCCTCGACCACCCCCGCCGACTGCGGCCAGACCACCAGCCGGAGCGCGGCCCACCACCACAGCACCCCGACGACGGCCCGGGATATCCAGCGGCCCGGTACGGCCCGCGGACGGCGGCCGTTCGCCCCGCCGGCCGCGACATCACGCCACCCCATGGCTGCCTCCTCCGGCCGACGCTAGACGGGCCCCGCCGCCCGGCGGGAGGGCGCACCGGGGCATTTCCGGCGTGCGGCCGGCCCCGCAAGCCCCGGAACGGACCGCGCCGCCGCGAGCCCCCGCACCGGCCGCCGCCGACCGGGCGGGCACGCCGCGTACCGGGCCTCAGCGGGCGCCGCGGCCGGTCAGTGGGCCTCGGCCTGGAACATCCAGTGGTGCTTCTCCAGGTCGGCGGTCAGCCCGATGAAGATGTCCTGGCTGACCGGGTCCGGATCCGCGGTGGCGGTGATCCGCTCGCGCATCCGGCCGATGACCGCGCTCAGCGCCTCCACCATCGCCCGCACCACGTCGCCGTCCTTGATCCAGCCGTCCGTGATCTCGCTGATGCCGCTGGTCTTGGCGACGGTGACGGCCCGCCCGTCGGGCGACACCCCGATCGCCGACGCCCGCTCGGCCACCGTGTCGGCATGCTGCCGTGCGGTGGCGACCACCTCGTCGAGCTGGAGGTGCACGGAGCGGAAGCGGGGCCCGACGACGTTCCAGTGCACCTGCTTCGCGACGAGGGAGAGGTCCACCAGGTCGACGAGCGCGCCCTGCAGAGCGGCCCCGACGACGCCGCGGTCTTCGTCGGACAGTGTGCTCTTGACGACAGACATGCAGACACTCCTGATTCAGGCGATATATCCGATTTAGCCATCGTACAAATGAATCGCCTGTCCGAGCCGCCCGGACGGTCCGGCCGGGCACCGCCCCGGGAACACCGGGGCCGCCGCGCGGCGCGGCCCGCGCCCGGCAGCACAGAGCCCCGGCGGGCTGCTGCCCGCCGGGGCTCTGCTGCGTACGAAAGGGGTGTCAGGCCGCGACGACATCCACGACGTCGGCCGGGGACTTGATGGTCACGCGCTCCTCCGGCACTCCGGCCAGGGACGTGACGGACACCGAATTGAGCTTCGGCCGCACCGGTGCGGGCACCGGGTCGCTCGCGGCCGCGGACGCTGCCAGCTCGGCGAGTGCCAGCTCGTCGCTGACCTCCCGCATGAGCTCGGACATGCGCACGTCCAGCGCGTCACAGATCGACGAGAGCAGTTCGGAGGACGCCTCCTTCTGCCCCCTCTCCACCTCGGACAAATAGCCGAGCGATACCCGGGCGGAGGAAGAGACCTCGCGCAGGGTTCGGCCCTGGCGCTGACGCTGTCGGCGCAGCACGTCACCCAGCAGGCGACGAAGCAGAATCATCGCTGGCTCCCTCCTCGGACCTCGGATCCGGATCCTTCTCGCCCCACCGTACCGCCTCGGGCTGTGGGCGTGCGGGGTGCAAGTACGTGTTCACTCAGGGCTGCAAACATCCATTCCCCCCGTGTTGTTCCGTATCCTGTGCCCGCGTATTTTCTGTCAGTTCGCTCAACAGCATTGCGAGCACGGCGTCAATGGTGTCCAGCCGGATCCGGTCACGGTCGCCCTCCAGCGCCAGCCGCCGCACCCGCCCGGTACCGCCCGGCCCCTGAACCGCCACGAAAACCGTGCCCACCGGGTATCCGTCCTGGGGATCGGGGCCGGCCACCCCCGTGGTGGCGATGCCCCAGTCGGCACCCAGCACCCGCCGCACACCGCTCGCCATCTGCCGCGCGACCTCGCCGTCCACGGCCCCGCGCGCGGCCAGCAGGGCGCCGTCCACGCCCAGCACCTCCCGCTTGAGGTCGGTGGCGTACGCCGTGACCGAGCCGCGCACGACCCGTGAGGCCCCGGGGACGGCGGTCAGTGCGCCCGCCACCAGTCCGCCGGTCAGCGATTCGGCCACCGCCAGGCTCTGACCGCGCCCGGCGAGCAGCTCCAGCGCCCCGGCCGCGGCAGAACCCAGCCCGTTCACCGGGCCGCGTCCCGCTCGGCGCGCTCCCGGGCCAGCCCGGCCCGGCGCAGCACCACGGCCTGCCGGACGTAGTCGAGACCGGTGACCACGGTCAGCGCGACGGCCACCGCCATCACCCACCAGCGGAAGGTCGCCAGCGGCCCGGTCAGCACCAGGACGTACATGCCCACGGCGGTGCCCTGCGCCAATGTCTTGATTTTGCCGCCCCGGCTGGCCGGAATGACCCCGTGCTTGATCACCCAGAACCGCATCAGCGTGATGCCGAGCTCCCGGAAGAGGATCACGCCGGTCACCCACCAGGACAGATCGCCCAGCACCGACAGACAGATCAGCGCCGCGCCCATGATCGCCTTGTCCGCGATCGGGTCCGCGATCTTGCCGAAGTCGGTGACCAGGTTGTACGTGCGCGCCAGATGCCCGTCGAAGACATCGGTGATCATGGCGACGGCGAAGGCGGCCCAGGCGAAGACGCGCCAGACGGGGTCCGTTCCGTTGTCGTGCATCAGCAGCAGCACGAAGGCCGGGACCAGCACCAGCCGCAACATCGTCAGGAGGTTGGCGATGTTCCACAGCCCGGCCTGCCGGACGGCCGGCGCCGAGCGCGGGCCGCCGGTTGCGGAAGCCGGGACTCCGCTCATCTGGCCGCCTCCTCGGTACACCCCGTGCCCTCCACCGACAGCACCTCCGCGACGAGATCCACGCCTTCGCTCGCGACCACCTTTGCTTCGACCATACGACCGGGCGCCAGCTCCTGGTCGGTCGACAGCAGGGTGACGCCGTCGGTCTCCGGCGCCTGGTGGGCGGCCCGCCCGACGATGCCGTCCTCGTCGTCGGTCCGGTCGACCAGCACCCGCAGCGTCTCGCCGATCCGCTCCTCGGCGCGCTGCGCGGTCAGCTCCTCGGCCAGCCGCGAGACCCGCGCCAGCCGCTCGGCGACCACGTCCGGATCGACCTTGTCCCCGTACGACGCGGCCTCGGTGCCGTCCTCGTCGGAGTAGCCGAAGACGCCGATGGCATCCAGCCGCGCCTCGGTGAGGAAGCGCTCCAGCTCCGCGAGGTCGCTCTCGCTCTCCCCGGGGAAGCCGACGATGAAGTTGGAGCGGGCACCGGCCTGCGGCGCCTTCGTCCGGATCGTCTCCAGCAGCCCCAGGAAGCTGTCGGTGCCGCCGAAGCGCCGCATGGAGCGCAGCACACCGGGCGCCGAGTGCTGGAAGGACAGGTCGAAGTAGGGCGCGACCTTGTCGGTGCCGGTCAGGACGTCGATCAGGCCGGGGCGCATCTCGGCGGGCTGCAGGTAGCTGACCCGGATCCGCTCGATGCCGTCGACGGCCGCCAGCTCCGGCAGCAGCGTCTCCAGCAGCCGGATGTCGCCGAGGTCCTTGCCGTAGGAGGTGTTGTTCTCGGAGACCAGCATGATCTCCTTGACGCCCTCCCCGGCCAGCCAGCGGGTCTCGCCGAGCACGTCGGAGGGCCGGCGCGAGATGAAGGAGCCGCGGAAGGACGGGATCGCGCAGAACGAGCAGCGCCGGTCGCAGCCGGAGGCCAGCTTCACCGAGGCCACGGGGCTGCTGCCGAGCCGGCGGCGCAGCGGCGCGCGCGGCCCGGAGGCGGGCGCGACGCCCTCCGGCAGGTCCTCGGGCGGGGCCGCCGGCGCAGCCGGCTCGTCGGCTCCGGTCTGGGCGTGGCCGGGCAGCGCGACACCGGCGGAGGCCTGGCGCTCGGCCGGGCTGATCGGCAGCAGCTTGCGGCGGTCGCGCGGGGTGTGGGCGGCGTGGATGCCGCCGTTGAGGATGGTCTGCAGGCGGTCGGAGATGCTGCTGTAGTCGTCGAAGCCGAGCACGCCGTCGGCCTCGGGCAGCGCCTCGGCGAGCTCCTTGCCGTAGCGCTCGGCCATGCAGCCGACGGCCACCACGGCCTGGGTTCTGCCGTGATCCTTCAGATCGTTGGCTTCCAGCAGGGCGTCGACGGAGTCCTTCTTCGCGGCCTCGACGAATCCACAGGTGTTGACGACGGCGACATCGGCATCGGCGGCTTCCTCGACGAGGTCCCAGCCGTCCGCTGCCAGGCGGCCTGCGAGCTCCTCCGAGTCCACCTCGTTACGGGCGCAGCCAAGAGTGACGAGGGCGACGGTACGGCGTTCGGGCATGGGGCTCAGCCTACTTTGTCCGGGCCACCCCCTTGGCGCGCAGGTCTCCGCAGCCCGCCCCGGGGGCCCGGACCGAGCGGCACACGCCCCCGGCGAACCGGTTCTCAGCCCGCCTGGGGGTCACCCGGCGTATAGCTCAGCCGCTCCACCGTGCCCTTGTCGCCGACCTTCTTGACCTCCTTGCCGTTGACGTACAGCTGTACGGCTCCGGCGTTCCCGAGGACCAGGTCGATGCGTTCCTTGTCGGTGATGGTCTTGGACTCGCCCTTCTTGAGCAGCCCGTCCTCCAGGAGCTTGCCGTTGGCGTCCTTGGCGGAGACCCAGCTCTGGCCGTCACGGGCGGTCACCTTGATCGTGACCTTGTCCTTCGGCAGTCCGGCGACGGCGCTGTCGGAGGGATCGGGCTTGACGGGCGGCTTGATGGTCGAGGGGTGGCGGGTGGGCGCCGGCGCCGGCTTCGCGTTGGCGTCGCGGGCCGCGATCGGGCCGTCGTCGCTCTTGTCGCCGCCCGTGAAGAGCGTGAAGCCCACGAACCCGACCACCGCGACGATCGCCGCGACCATCGCCGCGGTCCAATTGGGGCGGCGCGGCTCGGAGCGGATCCGCTCGGCCTCGTAGAGCGGTGCGGCGGGGGTCGGCGCGGGCCGTCCGCCGTGCTCGGCGTCGAACTGGTCGATCAGCGGTCCGGGATCGAGGGAGACGGCGCGGGCGAGCGCCCGGATGTGCCCCCGGGCGTAGACGTCGCCGCCGCAGCGGGAGAAGTCGTCCTGCTCGATCGCGTGCACGATGGGGATGCGCACCCGTGTCGTCGTACTGACCTCTTCGACGGTCAGTCCCGCTCCGATACGGGCCTTCTGGAGGGCAGCACCGACGGAAGGCCGGTCTGCTTCGGGGGAGTTGCCGATGGACACGGGGGCGCCTTTCGAGCGTGTAGCCACCTGCTGGAAGTTCAGTCTAGGGGTGGAGCGAAAGGGTCGGGCAAGCGGGAGAGCGGCGTTTGTACGCCATCGGAACGCCGTCAAGACGCCGTCGGCGGTGCCCTGGGGCTCGATGGTGGAGCATCGTTCCCTCATCTCCCTCAACTTGACGTCTCGGCAGGCGAAACGGTTGCCTTCTTCTCTCGTCCGTGCGACCCGGATGTCTGTGCTACTCCGTAGCCTCCCCCCGGATCACCGCCAGCACTCCATCCAGCTCATCAGGCTTCACAAGAACGTCACGAGCCTTGGACCCCTCGCTCGGCCCGACGATGTTGCGCGACTCCATCAGGTCCATCAGCCGGCCGGCCTTCGCAAAGCCCACCCGCAGCTTGCGCTGGAGCATCGACGTCGACCCGAACTGGGTGGAAACCACCAGCTCAGCGGCCTGGCACAGCAGGTCGAGGTCATCGCCGATGTCCTCGTCGATCTCCTTCTTCTTCGCCGTGCCGACCGTGACGTCGTCGCGGAAGACCGGCGCCATCTGGTCCTTGCAGTGCTGGACGACCGCCGCGACCTCTTCCTCGGTCACGAACGCGCCCTGCATGCGGACCGGCTTGTTGGCCCCCATCGGCAGGAACAGCCCGTCGCCCTTGCCGATCAGCTTCTCGGCACCCGGCTGGTCGAGGATGACCCGGCTGTCGGCGAGCGAGGAGGTGGCGAACGCGAGCCGGGAGGGCACATTGGCCTTGATCAGGCCGGTGACCACGTCGACGGAGGGGCGCTGGGTGGCGAGCACCAGATGGATGCCCGCCGCGCGGGCGAGCTGGGTGATGCGGACGATGGAGTCCTCCACGTCGCGCGGGGCGACCATCATCAGGTCCGCCAGCTCGTCGACGATCACCAGCAGATACGGGTACGGCGCCAGCTCCCGCTCGCTGCCCTCGGGCGAGCTGACCTTGCCGCTGCGCACCGCCTCGTTGAAGTCGTCGATGTGCCGGAAGCCGTAGGCCGCGAGGTCGTCGTAGCGCAGGTCCATCTCGCGCACCACCCACTGCAGCGCCTCGGCGGCCCGCTTGGGGTTGGTGATGATCGGCGTGATCAGGTGCGGGATGCCCTCATACGCGGTCAGCTCGACGCGCTTGGGGTCGACCAGCACCATCCGGACGTCCTCCGGCGTGGCCCGCACCATGACCGAGGTGATCAGGCAGTTGATGCAGGAGGACTTTCCGGATCCGGTGGCACCGGCCACCAGGACGTGCGGCATCTTCGTCATGTTGGCCATGACGTAGCCGCCCTCGACGTCCTTGCCGAGCGCCACCAGCATCGGGTGCTCGTCGCCCGCGGCGTCGGCCAGCCGCAGCACATCGCCGAGGTTGACCATCTCGCGGTCGGTGTTGGGGATCTCGATGCCGACCGCGGACTTGCCGGGGATCGGGCTGATGATCCGGACGTCGGGGCTGGCCACGGCGTAGGCGATGTTCTTGGCCAGCGCGGTGATCTTCTCGACCTTGACCGCCGGGCCGAGCTCGACCTCGTAGCGGGTGACGGTCGGGCCGCGGGTGAACCCGGTGACCGCCGCATCGACCTTGAACTCCTGGAAGACCGTGGTCAGCGCGGTCACTATGGCGTCGTTGGCGGCGCTGCGGGTCTTGCCGGGACCGCCGCGCGAGAGCAGGTCCAGCGAGGGCAGCGAGTAGGTGATGTCGCCGGCCAGCTGGAGCTGCTCGGCGCGGGCCGGCAGCGCGCCGGACGGCTCCGGCGGCGCCTTGGTGAAGTCCGGTACGGACGGGGTGTCCTCGGTCGCGGACGGCTTGGGCTCCGCCCCGCGGGCCGGCGGCACCGTACCGCTCTCCCCCGCGGTGTCCTCGCCGTCGTTCCCCCGGCGCTCCCCGGAGATGCTGCTGCTGAGCCCGGCGACGAGCGGGGAGGGCTGCACGCCGTGCAGCACCGCGCCGTCCAGCGCCGCCGCGGCCGCCGCGGCGACGTCCACCGCGTCCATCGGCCGGTCGGCGTCGGGTTGTACGGAGGACCGGCGCGGGCGGCGCCGTTGGGCCAGGGCCGCCTCCTCTATCGCGTCGGGGTCGCTCGCGGCCGGCGCGGCGGCGCGGCGGCGCGGTGCACGGGCCGGCTGCTCGCGCCACTCCTCCGCGGCGTCCTCGAACTCGTCGAAGAACTCCTCGGGCTCCGCGGGCGCCACCACGCCCAGCCGGATGCCGAGCGCCCGCAGCCGCTGCGGGATGGCGTTCACCGGCGTCGCGGTGACCACCAGCAGCCCGAAGAGGGTCACCAGCGCCAGCAGCGCCACGGCCAGGGTCTGCCCCACGGTGAAGATCAGCGGCTTGGACGCGACCCACCCGAGGTAGCCGCCCGCGTCCTGTATGGCGGCCAGGCCGTCGTCCCGGCCCGGCGAGCCGCACGCCATGGCGACCTGCCCCAGCACACCGACGACGAGTGCGGACAGCCCGATGACGATCCGGCCGTTGGCCTCCGGCCGCTCGGGGTGCCGGATGAGGCGGATCGCGATGCCGCCCAGCAGTATCGGCACGACCAGGTCGAGCCGGCCGAACGCCCCGGTCACCAGCAGCTCGACGAGGTCGCCGACCGGGCCGCTGAGGTTGGACCACGTACCGGCCGCGATGACCAGCGCCAGGCCGAGCAGCAGCAGCGCCAGCCCGTCCTTGCGGTGCGCCGGGTCGAGGTTCTTCGCGCCGCGGCCCATGCCGCGGAACACCGCCCCGATGGCGTGCGCCACCCCGAGCCAGCAGGCACGGACGAGGCGGTAGAGACCGCCGGTGGGTGACGGCGCCGGTCGGGGCGCGGCCTTCTTGGCCGGAGCCTTCTTGGCAGGGGCCCTCTTGGCCGGTGCCTTCTTCGCGGCCGCGGTCTTCTTGACCGGCGGCTTGGCGGGCGCCTTCTTGGCGGCGGTCTTCTTGGCGGCGCCCGCGGTCCGTCCGGCGCGCTGCTTCGAGGGGCCCGCCGTGCTCTGGGTTCCCTTGCCGGACGTACGTGAGGCCATGGCGACGAGATTACAGGCGAAGGCGGACATCACACGAGCGCACGGCGCTTCACCCGAACGTGTCGCGCATCGGCCTCATGAAAGGGCGTCAGTCACCCCGCGGCGCTGCCCGACCCCGGTTCCAGAGCATCCAGCGCCCGGCGCAGACCGGTCAGTTTGCGTTCCAGATGGGCCGCCGTGGCGACCGCCGCCGCATCCGCCGTCTCGTCCAGCTGCTTGGAGAGCGCCTCGGCCTGTTCCTCGACCGCGGCCAGCCGCGCGGAGAGCTCGGCGAGCAGCCCCGCGGACTCCCGCGCCTCGTCGGCGCTCGGCCGCCCGCCCTCCAGCTGCAGCCTCAGCAGGGAGGCCTGCTCCCGCAGTTGGCAGTTCTTCATGTACAGCTCGACGAACACCGAGACCTTGGCGCGCAGCACCCAGGGGTCGAACGGCTTGGAGATGTAGTCCACCGCGCCGGCCGCGTACCCGCGGAAGGTGTGGTGCGGGCCGTGGTTGATGGCCGTGAGGAAGATGATCGGGATGTCGCGGGTGCGCTCCCGCCGCTTGATATGCGCGGCGGTCTCGAAACCGTCCATGCCCGGCATCTGCACATCGAGCAGAATCACCGCGAAATCGTCCGTGAGCAGTGCTTTGAGCGCTTCCTCCCCGGACGATGCCCGCACCAGTGTCTGATCGAGCGCAGAGAGGATCGCCTCCAGCGCCAGCAGATTCTCCGGCCGGTCATCGACCAGGAGGATCTTGGCCTTCTGCACCATGGCCCGTCCTCCTCGCCCCGGCATGGAACCGGACGCCGCCCCAGGGGACGACTCCGTCACGCCGCCCGTCCTTGTGCCGGTCATGGTAGCTGCACCCCGCCTGTCGCCACACCCTGTCACCGCGATGTCACTGTGCACGTAGCAGAAACGCAGACAGGGACCAGAAGGTTCCCCGAATCCTGCGCTTCCACACGTCCACGGCAACACTGAGTCAGCACGCGATGATCCTCTTACGCCTCCATACTGGACGCTCCCTCACTCCGCGCGCATCCATTGCTCCATGACCGACAACAGATGATCGGTATCCACCGGCTTGGTCACGTAGTCGGAGGCGCCTGAGTCGATGCTCTTCTCCCGGTCGCCCTTCATCGCCTTCGCGGTCAGCGCGATGATGGGCAGTCCGGCGAACTGCGGCATCCGGCGGATCGCCGCCGTGGTCGCATAGCCGTCCATCTCCGGCATCATGATGTCCATCAGGACCAGCACGATGTCGTCGTGCTGCTCCAGCACCTCGATGCCCTCGCGCCCGTTCTCCGCGTACAGCACCGACAGGCCGTGCTGTTCCAGGACGCTGGTGAGCGCGAAGACGTTGCGGATGTCGTCGTCGACGATCAGCACCTTCTCGCCGTGGAAACCGCCCTCGAAAGCGGGATCCACCAGATCCTGGCCGTTGCCGATCCAGGGCTCCTCGGCAGGCTGCTGCGGGGCCGGCTGCGGCGCCTGTGCCGGCGCCTGAGGCATCTGGGGCGGCGCCGCGGCCGGCGGGCGCCCCGGCAGCTCGAAGCGGCGTCCAGGGCCCGAAACCGCCCGGCGGCGGCGCCGGTTGAGGCTGGAGCCCTGCTCGTGCTCCGGCTGCTCCTCGGCCTCCTGGCGCCCGACCTCCGTCTCGCGCGCCTCCGCGTCCATCGCGATCCCCCCGGCCACCAGCTGCGGGTAGCCCTGCGGCGGCAGCCCGCCCGGGTTGTGCGGGAGGTAGAGCGTGAACGTCGAGCCGCGGTTGGGCTCGCTCGCGGCGTGGATCTCGCCGCCCAGCAGCCGGGCGATCTCCCGGCTGATGGACAGGCCCAGGCCCGTACCGCCGTATTTGCGGCTGGTCGTGCCGTCCGCCTGCTTGAACGCCTCGAAGATGACCCGCATCTTGCTCGACGCGATGCCGATGCCGGTGTCGGTCACCGAGAACGCGATCATGTCCGCGTCCGGGTCGCGCAGCGAACCGTGCTCCAGCAGCTGCTCCCTGATGGCCACCGGGACATCCGCGCCGGCCGGCCGGATCACCAGCTCGACGGCGCCGCTGTCGGTGAACTTCACCGCGTTGGACAGCAGGTTGCGCAGCACCTGCAGCAGGCGCTGCTCATCGGTGTGCAGCGTGGCCGGCAGCTCCGGGGAGACCCGTACGGAGAAGTCGAGTCCCTTCTCCGCGGTCAGCGGCCGGAACGTCGCCTCCACATAGTCGACGAGCTGGACCAGCGCGATCCGCGTCGGGCTGACGTCCATCTTGCCGGCCTCGACCTTGGACAGGTCCAGGATGTCGTTGATCAGCTGGAGCAGGTCGCTGCCGGCGCCGTGGATGGTTTCGGCGAATTCGACCTGCTTCGGGGAGAGGTTCCCCTCGGCGTTGTCGGCCAGCAACTTGGCCAGAATCAGCAGGGAGTTCAGCGGTGTGCGCAGCTCGTGCGACATGTTCGCCAGGAACTCCGACTTGTAGCGCATGGAGACCGCGAGCTGCTCGGCGCGCTCCTCCAGGACCTGCCGCGCCTCCTCGATCTCGGTGTTCTTCACCTCGATGTCGCGGTTCTGCGCCCGCAGCTGCTCGGCCTTCTCCTCCAGCTCCGTGTTGGACAGCTCCAGCGCCTTCTGCCGGCTCTCCAGCTCGGCCGAGCGCTCCTTGAGCTGCTCGGTCAGCTCCTGCGACTGCTTGAGCAGCACCTCGGTCTTGGTGTTCACCGAGATGGTGTTGACGCTGGTCGCGATCATCTCGGCGATCTGGCTGAGGAAGTCCTTCTGGATCTGGGTGAACGGCTGGAAGGACGCCAGCTCGATCACGCCGAGCACCTTGTCCTCGAACAGCACCGGCAGCACGATCACGTTCGCCGGCGGCGCCTCGCCCAGCCCGGAGGCGATCTTGAGATAGCCGGACGGGACGTTCTCCACCAGGATGGTGCGCCCCTCCTCGGCGGCCGTGCCGATCAGCGTCTCGCCGGGCTTGAAGGTCGTCGGCATCCCGCCCATGGCGTAGCCGTACGAGCCCATCAGCCGCAGCTCGTACGCCCCGGCCTCGCCGCCGTCCGCGCCGATCTCCTGGCTGTCGGGCTGCGCCGCGAGGAAGAAGGCGCCGTGCTGGGCGGAGACCGCGGGCGACAGCTCGCTCATGATGAGCGTGGCGACGTCCTTGAGGTCGCGGCGGCCCTGCATCAGACCGGAGATCCGGGCGAGGTTGCCCTTGAGCCAGTCCTGTTCCTCGTTGGCGAGGGTGGTCTCGCGGAGCGTGGAGATCATGGTGTTGACGTTGTCCTGGAGCTCCAGGATCTCGCCGGCCGCGTCCACGTCGATCCGGACGTTGTGGTCGCCGAGGGTGACCGCCGCGGCGACCGCGGCGATGGCACGCACCTGACGGGTCAGGTTGCCGGCCATCTCGTTCACCGACTCGGTCAGGTCCCGCCAGGTTCCGGCCACGCCGCGCACCTGCGCCTGACCGCCCAGCTGGCCTTCCGTACCCACCTCGCGGGCCACTCTGGTGACCTGCTCCGCGAAGGACGACAGCTGGTCGACCATGGTGTTGATGGTGGTCTTCAGCGCCAGGATCTCGCCGCGCGCATCGATGTCGATCTTCTTGGTCAGATCGCCCTTGGCGATGGCGGTGGTGACCATCGCGATGTTGCGGACCTGGCCGGTCAGGTTGTTGGCCATCGAGTTCACGGACTCGGTGAGGTCCTTCCACGTACCGGCGACGCCGGGGACGCGGGCCTGACCGCCCAGGATGCCGTCGGTGCCCACCTCACGGGCCACCCGGGTGACCTCGTCGGCGAACGACGACAGCGTGGTGACCATCGTGTTGACCGTGTCGGCGAGCTGCGCGACCTCGCCGCGCGCCTCGACCGTGACCTTCTTGGTCAGGTCCCCGTTGGCGACCGCCGCCGAGACCTGGGAGATGTTGCGCACCTGGATGGTCAGGTTGTTGGCCATCAGGTTGACGTTGTCGCTGAGGTCCAGCCAGATGCCGGTGGCGCCCGGCACCCGCGCCTGGCCGCCCAACTGGCCCTCGGTGCCCACCTCGCGGGCCACCCGGGTCACCTGCTCGGCGAACGACGACAGCTGGTCGACCATCGTGTTGACGGTCGTGACCAGTTCGAGGATCTCGCCCTTGGCATCGACGGTGATCTTCTTGGACAGGTCGCCGCGGGCCACCGCGGTCGTCACCTCGGCGATGTTGCGCACCTGCGAGGTGAGGTTGTTCGCCATGAAGTTGACGGACTGGGTGAGGTCCTTCCAGGTACCGCTGACGCCCTGCACCTCTGCCTGGCCGCCCAGGATGCCCTCGGTGCCCACCTCGCGGGCGACCCGGGTGACCTGCTCCGCGAACGAGGAGAGCTGGTCGACCATGGTGTTCAGGGTGTTCTTCAGCTCCAGGATCTCGCCCCGGGCATCCACGTCGATCTTCTGCGACAGGTCACCGCGCGCGACCGCCGTGGCGACCTGTGCGATGTTGCGGACCTGGGCCGTGAGGTTGCCGGCCATGCCGTTCACGGAGTCGGTCAGATCGCGCCAGACGCCCGCGACGCCCGGCACCTGCGCCTGGCCGCCCAGCCGGCCGTCCGTGCCGACCTCCCGGGCGACCCGGGTGACCTGCTCGGCAAAGGCGGAGAGCTGGTCGACCATCGTGTTGATGGTGTTCTTCAGCTCCAGGATCTCGCCGCGCGCGTCCACGTCGATCTTCTGGGACAGGTCACCCCGGGCGACCGCCGTCGTCACCTGCGCGATCTGCCGCACCTGGGAAGTCAGGTTCCCCGCCATGAAGTTGACGGAGTCGGTCAGTTCCTTCCAGGTGCCGCTGACGCCGTCCACCCGGGCCTGGCCGCCCAGCCGGCCCTCGGTGCCCACGTCCCTGGCCATCCGGGTGACCTGGTCGGCGAACGAGGACAGCTGGTCCACCATGGTGTTCACGGTGTTCTTCAGCTGGAGCATCTCGCCGGAGACATCGACGGTGACCTTCTGCGACAGGTCGCCGTTGGCGACCGCCGTCGTCACCTGTGCGATGTTGCGCACCTGCCCGGTGAGGTTGCGGAAGGCGGTGTTCACGGAGTCCGTGAGGTCCTTCCACGTTCCCGCCGCCCCGGGCACCGCGGCCTGGCCGCCCAGCTCGCCCTCGACGCCGATCTCCCGCGCGACGCGCGTCACTTCGGCGCCGAACGACGACAGCTGGCCCACCATCGTGTTGACGGTGTTCTTCAACTCCAGCATTTCACCGGCGACATCGACGGTGACCGTCTGGGAGAGGTCGCCGTTGGCGACCGCCGTCGTCACCTGCGCGATGTCCCGCACCTGCGCGGTCAGGTTGCGGAAGGCGGTGTTCACCGAATCGGTGAGGTCCTTCCACGTGCCGGCCGCGCCCGGCACCTGCGCCTGCCCGCCGAGCTGGCCCTCGGCGCCGACCTCGTTCGCCACCCGCGTCACTTCGTCCGCGAAGGTGCGCAGCGTCTCGGTCATGGTGTTGATCGTGTCGGCCAGCTGCGCGACCTCGCCGCGTGCGCTGACGGTCACCTTCTGCGACAGGTCGCCGTTCGCGACGGCGGTGGTGACCTGCGCGATCCCGCGCACCTGCGCGGTGAGGTTGCCGGCCATGAGGTTGACGGAGTCCGTCAGGTCCTTCCACACGCCGGCGACGCCGGGGACCTGCGCCTGGCCGCCGAGCTCGCCCTCCGTGCCGACCTCGCGGGCGACCCGCGTCACCTCGGAGGCGAAGGAGGAGAGCTGGTCGACCATCGTGTTGACGGTGTTCTTCAGCTCCAGCATCTCGCCGGCGACATGGACGGTCACCTTGCGCGACAGATCGCCCTTCGCCACCGCGGTGGTGACGAGAGCAATGTCACGGACCTGCGCCGTCAGCCGGGACGCCATGGTGTTGACGGATTCCGTCAGGTCCTTCCATGAACCCGACATTCCGCGCACCCGGGCCTGCCCGCCGAGCTTGCCCTCCGTACCGACCTCACTGGCCACTCTGGTGACCTCGTCGGTGAACGCGGAGAGCTGGTCCACCAGCCCGTTGACCGTCCGGCCGACCTTCAGGAATTCACCCCGCAGAGGGTGCTCCGAAGAGCTGTCCGAACTGCGCGACCGCAGATCCATCCGCTGCTCGAGGTCGCCCTCGGACACCGCCGACAGCACCCGTCCCACTTCTGAGACGGGCCGTACGAGGTCGTCGACCAGCGCGTTCGACGCGTCGATGGCCGCGGCCCAGGAGCCCTCGGCGGCGCCGACCTCCAGCCGCTCCGTGAGTTTTCCCTCACGCCCGACGACCCGGCGCACCCGCGCCAGCTCGCCCGTGAGATGCAGATTGCGGTCCGCGACCTCGTTGAAGACCGCCGCGATCTCCGACATGACGCCGTCGCCGGAAACCGTGAGCCGCTTGCGGAAGTTCCCGTCCCGCATGGCAACCAGAGCGACCAGCAGCCGATTCAGCGCAGCCGTATCCACCTCGGTCGTCCCGTTGTTCCGGGATCGTCCGCCTTTCGCGCGCGTGCTTGCGCCCCGCGCCGCTGCGCCAGACTCCACCGTGTCCCTCCCGCAGGGTCGACCGTTCTACCCGGGCTTTCTCTTGATACTTGCCCAGTGTTTCACCATGGCTCAACCAGGCCATAACAGTTCGGCAGCATCGCACACCGTCCCGGTGCACGATTGGGGCGGAAACACACGTGACCGGCATCCTCGGGTGCGGCGAAGGTAAGTAACCTGGCATACGGCTGTCCACCCGCCCCGGCCATGGAGCACGGGCGGGGGTCACGCACAACAGGTTTATTCGGAGGGGCGCCGCGACCATGGGGGAGCAGATCACCGACACACGCATGAGGAGACCAGTGATCACCGCGCGGGCCGCCGCAACATTCGAGCCGGTCGGGCGCTCGGTCGCCACTGCCCGTGCATTCGTCCGCGACACCCTCCAGGGCTGGGGCTGCGCGGACATCGTCGACGACGCCGTCGTGCTGACCAGCGAGCTGGTCACCAACGCCGTGGTGCACGCCGGCACCGCCGCCGACGTGCTGTGCCTGCGCAACGACGACGGCGTACGGATCTCCGTCGCCGACCGCTACCCCGAACGGGAGATCCCGCTCCAGAACGCCGGCCAGGTCGTCGTCCACCCGGACCGTGAGGGCGGCCGCGGCCTGCTGCTGTGCGGCGCGCTCGCCACCCGCTGGGGCGTCGAGTACACCGCCGCACAAAAGCACGTGTGGTTCCAGCTCGACCTGCCCGAGCGCCCGGCCGGCACCCGCTCCGCGGGCCCCGCCCTCCCGGTGGACGCCCTCCCGGTCGCCGAGACCCGCGTCCGGGTCGCCGTGATCCAGATCGACCGCGGCGGCTGCATCAGCTTCTGGAACGAGGACGCACAGGACCTCTTCGCCTACGACCCCGAGCAGGTCATCGGCAAGCCGCTCACCGACTTCGCCGCCTGGCCGCACACCCCGGGGACCGGCACCGGCATCGTCGAGGCGCTCCAGCTCTCCCGCTGGGAGGGCTCCTACGGCATCCGCGGCTCCGACGGCCGGGTCGTCCCCGTCTACGCCTCCCACCTGCGCGTCCGCGACGCCGACGGCGAGGCCTCCACGGTCTGCCTGCTGGTGCGCGACCACGAACGCGCGATCCTGCAGAGCCCCCAGCGCACCCCGGCGCCGGACTCCGCCACCCAGGCCGCCCAGTCGGAGGGCCGCTCCTCCGACCCGTTCGAGGTCTTCATCGGCTCCCCGGCCCCCGACGACCTCGACGGCCTGCTCCAGCGCACCGTCGAGCGCGCCCGCGACATGCTCGACGGCGACGCCGCCTACCTCCTCCTGGCCACCGACGACGAGACCGAGCTGGAGGTCCGGGCCTCCACGGGCCTGCCCTCCGCCCGCCAGCGGTTCGCCCGCGTCCCCGTCGAGGCCGGCTCCGGACGCTACGGCTCCGCCCGGATGCCCGCCGTCCACGAAGACCTCACCGCCGTCCCCGGCGCCGTCCCCCTCCTCAGCGGCACGGGCATGCGCTCGGTCGTCACCGTCCCGCTCAAGGTCGAGGGCCGGCTGACCGGCTCGCTCGGCGTAGCCGCGGAGGGCGCGGGACGCTATACGAACGAAGAGGCACTGCGGCTCCAGTTCGCCGCCGACCGCATCGCCCTCGCCGTCGAGCGGGCCCGGCTCACCGAGCTGGAAAAGCTGCGCCGCGGCTCCCTCTCCTTCCTCGTCGAGGCCTCCGACCTGCTGGCCGGCACCCTCGACCGCGACCAGACGCTGGCCCTGATGGCCCAGATGACGGTCCCCACCCTCGCCACCTGGTGCGCCGTCTACACCGTCGCCGACCAGACCTCCGAGCCCGAGCTCTCCTACGTCCTGCACGAGGACGAGGACCGGATCGACGGCCTCAAGACCCTGCTGATGAAGGTCGACCCGCCCGAGCCGGTCCCCACCCCGGGTGCCCGCATCTGGACGGCCCCCAGCGACGCCGCGCACGACGCCGCCCTGCGCACCTCCATGCGCAGCCTGGGCCTGGGCAACTCCGCCCGGCCCTCCACCGGCCCCGGCGCCACGCTCGCCACCGCCTCCGCGGTCGGCGGCGAGACCGTCGTCCTGCCGCTGGTCGCCCGCAACCGCGTCATCGGCATGCTCACCCTCGGCAAGCCCACCGAGGAGCACTTCCGCCAGGAGATCCTCGAACTCGCCGAGGACCTCTCCCGCCGGGCCGCCCTCGCCCTGGACAACGCCCGCCTCTACTCCGAGCGCACGGCCATCAGCCAGTCGCTCCAGCGCAGCCTGCTCCCCCCGGAGCCGCTGCCCGACATCCCCGGTGTCGAGGTCGAGGTCATCTACCGCGCGGCCGGCGAGGGCAATGAGGTCGGCGGCGACTTCTACGACCTCTTCCCGATCCGCGACGGCGCCTACGGCTTCGCCATCGGCGACGTCTGCGGCACCGGCCCGGAGGCCGCGGCCGTCACGGGCCTGGCCCGGCACGCGCTGCGCCTGCTGGCCCGTGAGGGCTTCGGCGGCCCCGCCGTCCTGGAGCGGCTCAACGCAGCCATCCTCGACGAGGGCTCCCGCAGCCGCTTCCTGACGCTCCTTTACGGCGAACTCTGGCCGCAGGAGGACGGCAGCGCCCTCCTCAAGGTCGTCTGCGCCGGTCACCCCCTGCCGCTCCGGCTCCGCCAGGACGGCAGCGTGGAGCCCGCGGCCGAACCCCAGCCGCTCCTCGGCGTGATGGACGATCTGGAGCTCTACGAACAGAACGTCACCCTCGACCCCGGCGATGTCCTGCTGTGCGTCACCGACGGCGTCACCGAACGCCGCGAGGGCACCCGCATGCTCGGCGACGACGGTCTCACCGACGTCCTGACCACCTGTACGGGACTGACGGCCGGCGCCGTCGCCGCCCGCGTGCTGCGCGCCGTGGAACGCTTCGCCGCCGAACCGGCCTCCGACGACATGGCCATCCTCGCCATGCGCGTCCCCGAAGCCCCCGCGAGCTGACGCCCCAGGGCGGCCCACGTGACCCCTCACGGTCCCGTCGGCCGCTCCCCCGGCCCTCACTGTCCGGCATGCGCCACACGGCCCCCTGACGCCCCTCCCGGCCTTCGTCCCCAACAGCCGCCCACGGCACGGACGATGTCCCTCCCGATTCCCACCGCCGCCCCGCCTTCACCCACGGATGCGCATACGACAAAGGCCCCCGCCATATGGCGGGGGCCTTTCTCCTCTGGAGCCCCAATACGGAATCGAACCGTAGACCTTCTCCTTACCATGGAGACGCTCTGCCGACTGAGCTATTGGGGCGCGGCAGCGGAATAGATATTACCCCAACTCCGCGGCAGTTTCGAACCGTCCACCGCCGCTCGCTCAAAAGGCCGGTTGCAGCAATCCCCCGAGCGCATTGCACGCACCGACCATCTTGTGGAGCTCCCGCCGCGACATCCCCGCGTGCACGGGCAGCGCCAGCGTCTCGTCCACCGCCCGCTCGGTCTGCGGCAGAAAGACATCCCGCCGCAGCCCCGGCATCCGGTACACCGGAGCCAGGACGGGCACCTTGCACGCCACGCCCTTGGCCCGCAGCGCCCGCGCGAACGCGTCCCGGTCCGGCCGCCCGTTGCCCGGCACCCGCACCACATACTGCTCGTACGTGTGCCCAGCGGCCTGCGTCGGCGTCCGGACACCGCTGAGCCTGGCGTCCAGGTACGACGCATGCGCCCGCCGCAGCTCCGCGCCCTCGGGATCCGCCCCGGGCTCGTCCTCGACGAGTACCAACAGCCCGTGCCGCTGGCCCACTTCACGGATCCAGCCGGCATCCGCCCGCCGGCCGAACCGGTGGATCGCCACGACCGCGGCCGTCTGACTGGTCACCACGTCCGACACCGCGGCGGGGTCCAGGCAGTAACTGTCGATGTCCACATCGGCGAACACCGGCACCGCGCCCAACTCCAGCACGGCCCGGGCCACCTCGGCGTTGCCGTACGCCGGCACGACGACCTCATCACCGGCACTGACGCCGGCCGACTTGAGCGCTCCCACTGTCCGCATGCCACGGATCCTGGTCAGGTGAGATGAACGTCGAGTTACGCCCACCACCCGAAAATCAGAACAAAAAAGCTCCGGTCCCTGAACCACAAGGGTTCAGGGACCGGAGCTGAATGATTGTTCGGCGGCGTCCTACTCTCCCACAGGGTCCCCCCTGCAGTACCATCGGCGCTGAAAGGCTTAGCTTCCGGGTTCGGAATGTAACCGGGC
>NZ_JBFBHQ010000016.1:0-140322 GCF_040701845.1 Streptomyces angustmyceticus
TTGTTTTTTTTGTTTTTTTTTTGGGTTTGGGGGGTGGGTTGCGGGACGTAAAGCGAAGCAGTCCCGCAACCCACCCCCGGAGGCCCGTCACCGCACCACACCACGCGCCGCGGCGGCAGCCCGCAAAAAAACACCCCTCCCCACCGAAGGTGGGGAGGGGAAAGCACGGCGGTGCCACCCGCCCACGTGGGAGGCCGGCCCCCGCCGCATGCGGTTTGTGGGAGGCCGGCCCCCGCCGCAGGCGGTTTGTGGGAGGCCGGCCCCCGCCGCAGGCGGTTTTCAGCCCGTCAACGACCCCAGGTACGCATTCGTCTTCTCCGGCTCGTAGAAGAAGTTCTCGAAGTCGGACGGGTCGTTGAACCCGTTGGCGAAGCGGTCGGCGACGGGCTGCAGCTGGCCGGCCGCGCCGATGAGGTTCAGGATGTGCTCCGGCGGCGGGGCCAGCATCGCGTTCGTCCACTTGGTGACGTGCTGGGCGGTGTTCCAGTAGCGGTCGAAGGCGGTCTGCATCCACTCCGCGTCGAAGGGCCGGTCGCCGTGCTCGACGATGGAGGCCAGGTAGGAGGCGGCGCACTTGGAGGCCGAGTTCGAGCCCTGGCCGGTGATCGGGTCGTTGGCGACCACGACGTCGGCGACACCGAGCACCAGACCGCCGGAGGGCAGCCGGCCGATGGGGTTGCGCACGGTGGGGGCGTAGCGGCCGGCCAGCGTGCCGTTGGCGTCGGTCAGTTCGACCTTGGTGGCGCGGGCGTACTCCCAGGGCAGGAACTTCTCCATCAGCTCCAGGGTCAGGGCGAGGTGCTCGTTGGGGTCCTTGACGCCCTGGAAGACGTCCAGCGGGCCGCCGGGGATGCCCTCCCAGAAGAGGATGTCGGCGCGGCCGGAGGTGGTGAGCGTCGGCATGACGAACAGCTCGCCGACGCCGGGCACGAGGTTGCAGCGCACCGCGTCGAACTCGGGGTGTTCGGGGCGCGGGCCCATGCCGTGGACGTAGGCGACGGCGAGCGCGCGCTGCGGGGTGTCGTACGGGGAGCGGGAGGCGTCCCGGCCGAACATGGACACCAGCTCGCCCTTGCCGGCCGAGACCAGCGTCAGGTCGTAGCGGCTCACGAAGAAGTCCAGGTCGGAGACGGCCGCGCCGTGGATGACGAGCTGGCCGCCGCGCTGCGCGAAGGTCTCCATCCAGCCGGCCATCTTCACCCGCTGGTCGACGGACTGGGCGTAGCCGTCCAGCTTGCCGACCCAGTCGATGGCGCGCTGCGAGCCCTCGGGCGACTCGTGGCTGCCGGGGGCGGCGACGGAGACGCCGAGACCCTCGATGCGCGGGGCCTGGTTCTCCCAGAAGTTGATCTGGAGGTCGCGCTCGTTCTGCAGCGCGGTGTCGAACATGCACTGCGTCGACATGACCCGGCCGGCGCGGATCTCGTCGGCGGTGCGGTTGGACATGAGGGTGACCTCGTAGCCCTGGGACTGGAGACCGAGGGCGAGCTGGAGCCCGGACTGGCCGGCTCCGACGATGAGTATCTTCCGCATGGCGGCACTCTTCTCTGCTACTGCTGGTGTTCGGGGGAGGGGAAGGGGGGTGCGGTGGCCCGTACGGGGCCGTGGCCCCGTACGGGGGCCGGTTACTCGGGCGCGGTCTCCAAGGCGTGGCCGACCAGCGCGAGCAGCGACTCGATCACCGTGACCCGCTTCCGCGCGTCCATGATCACAACGGGCACGTGCGGCGGCACGGTCAGCGCGTCGCGCACATGCTCGACGGCGAAGGCCTCGGTCCCCTCGAAGTGGTTGACCGCGACGACGTACGGCAGTCCGCAGCTCTCGAAGTAGTCCAGTGCCGGGAAACAGTCCTCCAGACGCCGGGTGTCGGCCATCACGATCGCGCCGATCGCGCCGCGCACCAGGTCGTCCCACATGAACCAGAAGCGCTGCTGCCCGGGCGTGCCGAACAGGTACAGCACCAGCTCCTGGTCGAGGGTGATCCGCCCGAAGTCCATCGCGACCGTGGTCGTGGACTTCTCCGGGGTGGCGGTCAGATCGTCCGTCTCCGCGCTGGCCTGGGTCATCACCGCCTCGGTCTGGAGCGGGGTGATCTCCGAGACCGATCCGACGAAGGTGGTCTTTCCGACGCCGAAGCCGCCCGCCACCACGATCTTGGTGGCGATCGGCGCCCGCGAACGGTCCGTCTGCCAGCTCTGCAGCCCCGCGTCGGCGGCCTGGGCCGCCGGGTCGGACGGGCTCACGGAACCGGGGGTCGCCGTCGGCCCGGCCGATATCGTGTCAGAGCCTGTGAAGTCCACTCAGCACCCTTTCGAGCAGCGCGCGGTCGGGCCGGCCGGAGCCGTGCCCGGTGCCGTAGACGCGAATCTTTCCCTGGTCGGCGAGGTCGCTGAGCAGTACGCGGACCACGCCCAGCGGCATCTTGAGGAGTGCGGAGATCTCCGCGACCGAGCGCATCCGGCGGCACAGCTCGACGATGGCGCGCATCTCCGGCATCACCCGGTCGCCCCAGCCGCCGGACGTCAGCTCGCGGCGCTCCTCGGGCGCCTCCAGCGCGGCCACGAACGTCTCGACGAGCAGGACGTGGCCGAATCGCGTCCGGCCTCCGGTGAGCGAGTACGGCCGCACGCGCGAGGGTTTGCGCTCCCCGCCGCGCACGGGGAGTTTGCGACTGCTGCTCATGCCGAAACCTCGCTTCGTCCGCCCTCGCACTCGCTCGGCGCGCACCTCTCCACGGTCCGCTCACTACGTTCGCTCACTGGGCGTTCTCCATCGACTTGCGCAATTCGGTGCGGAGTTCGGGGGTGAGGACATGACCGGCCCGGCCGACGAACAGCGCCATGTGGTAGGCGATGACGCTCATGTCGCAGTCCGGGGTGGCGTGCACCCCGAGCAGCGAGCCGTCGCTGATCGACATGACGAACAGGCTGCCCTCGTCCATCGTGATCATCGTCTGCTTGACCGCCCCGCCGTCCATCAGCTTCGCGGCACCCTGGGTGAGGCTGCCCAGCCCGGACACGATGGTGGCCAGGTCCGCGCTGGATCCCCGCGGACCGTCACCCCCCGGCCGTGCCGTCTCCTCCGCCCGGTCCGGGTCGGAGGACAGCAGCAGCAGGCCGTCGGAGGAGACCACCGCGACCGAGCGGATTCCCGGTACTTCGTCGACCAGATTGGTCAGCAGCCAATGCAGATTCCTTGCCTGACTGCTCAGACCCTGTCCGTAAGCAGTGGGCGCTTGCGCCTTCAATCGCGTGCCTCCTCGACAACGTGGCTCTCTCCCGGGGCCCCCGCTCCGTCGGTGTCCGTCTGTGGGATGGTCAGCTCCGCTGTACGTTCCGCGATCTCGGCTTCGACCTCACGCCGGCCGTCTCGCGCTCCCGCCTGAAATCCGCCGAGCCGGCGCCGCAGCGCCTCGGCGTTGGCCGCACCGCTCTTGCGCGGGGCGGTCGGCGCCTGGTTCTGCGCCACGACCTTGGGGGTGCGCTTGGGCAGCCCCATGGAGGTCGTCCGCCGCTCCCCCGCGGGCGGGGCGGCGGCGGTCTGTGGGTCGGCCGGTGCCTCGGCCGGGGACGCGCCGCCGGCTGCGTCCGTGGGGGTGGCGCCGGCCGCGGGGCGCGCGTGCTGGTCCGGGCCGATGGCGTACGGGTCGGCCGGGGCCGCGCCCGCCGCGGCGGGCTCGTTGCCCGGGGCGCCGTCGTCCGCGGGCCGCAGGTGCTCGCCGGCGCCGCCGGTGGTGGCGGCGTAGGGGCCGGGCGACTGCGGGCCGTACGGGCTCGGTTCGGACGCCGCGTGGGTGGTGGGGCCGGCCGGCTGCTCCCCGGCGGGTGCCGGTTCGGCCGGAGCGCCGAGACCGGCCGCGTCGATCGCGCGCTCCGCGGCGGCGACGAACGGGTCGGCGGCGGGGTCCGCTGCCGGGGTGCCGTCGTGGCCGGGCGCCGGCGCCGCCGGGCCGTCGGGCTGCCCGGCGGCCGCGGGTGCGGCCGGGGACGGGGCCGCTCCGGGCGCCGGGGACGGGGCGGCCGCGGCGGCAGGTCCGGTCACGGCTGCCGGGTCCCGCCGCGCCATCCGGGTCGGCAGCGCGTTGGAGTTCGCCTCGGCGACCGAGCCGGGCAGGGACGGGGTGTGCGCCACGTCCCGGGGCGTGCTCGCCGGCGAGGCCGCCGGGGCCGGGCGGGTGGGCAGGATCGAGCCGGGCAGCACGATGACGGCGGTGACGCCGCCCTGCTTGGCGTCCCGCAGCTGGACCCGGACACCGTGCCGGGCGGCCAGCCGCACGACCACGTACAGGCCCAGGCCCAGGGCCTCGTCGACGGTCTCGGAGGACGAGGCGGCCTCGACGTCGGTCAGCCGCTCGTTGAGTTCGGCCATCCGCTCCGAGGTCATCCCTATGCCCTCGTCCTGGACGGAGAGCATGACCTCGCCGCTCTCCAGCAGCCAGCCGGAGAGCTCGACATGGGCGTCCGGCGGCGAGAACGCGGTGGCGTTCTCCAGGAGTTCGGCGACCAGGTGGCTGACGTCGTCCGCGGCGAACCCGGCGACCTGGGAGTGCGGCGGCAGCGACTGGATGCTCACCCGCTCGTAGCGCTCGATCTCGCTGATCGCGGCGCGCATCACGTCCAGCAGCGGCACCGGCCCCTGGTGGTTGTTGCTGTACTGCTCCGCGCCCGCCAGGACGAGGAGGTTCTCGCTGTTGCGGCGCATCCGCGCGGCGAAGTGGTCCAGCTTGAAGAGGGTCTCCAGCCGCTCCGGGTCCTGCTCGCTCTCCTCCAGCGACTCGATGACGCCGAGCTGGCGCTCCACGAGGCCGAGGGTGCGCAGCGAGAGGTTGACGAACCGGCCGTGCACACCGGAGTGCAGGGCCGCCAGCCGCTCGGTGAGCTCGGCGATCTCCTCCCTGAGGGACTCGCCCTGCTCCTGGAGCACCTCGCGCTCGGCGACCAGCCGCTGCCGGCCGCCGACCAGCCGCTTGCGCTCGCCCTCCAGTTCGGAGGTGCGCCGCGCCAGCTCGCCGACCTGGGCGTGCAGCGCGTTGACGGAGCGGACGGCGGTGGCGAACTCGTCGTTGCGGCCCTTGTAGCTGATGGGCTCCTCGTGCGCCGGGTCGGCGGCCAGGCGCGTGGCGCCGATCCGCAGCGCGGCGAGCGGCTGGGTCATCGAGCGGGCGGCCCAGATGCCGGCGCCGACGGCCAGCAGCAGGCACAGCCCTTCCAGGCCGATGCGGATCTCCAGCTCGGTGACGTCGTCGTCGCGCAGGACGCCCAGGCGCTGGATGTCGCCGGTGGCCATGGCGGATTCGACGCCGCGCATCAGGCCGATGCGGCTGGTCAGCGTCTCCTGGACGCGCCGGCGGTTGAGCCGCAGATCCGTGGCGTCCAGGCGGGGCTGGTCGGTCAGCCGGGCCAGGTAGCGCTCGGCGGTGTTGACGTCGGCGCCGTTGACGGTGCGGACGTAGCGGTCCCGGGCGCTCTGGCTCGCGGTCTGCTGGAAGTCGCCCAGCGCGCCCTGTTCGCGCAGGTGCGCGACCTGGGCGAGGGTCGTCAGCCGGGGCTGGCTGCCGCCCGCGCCGAGGGCGGCGAGCAGCAGGGCCCGGGTGCCGGCGGCCTGTTCGGCGGCGCGGCCGAGGTCGGGCAGCGCGCGGGTGTCGGCGTCGGCGGAGTCCGCCCGGGCGGGCAGGCCGCGGGCGATGTCGTCACTGATCGCACCGAGTGCCTGGATCGCCTGGGTGTAGGCGTTGTAGACCTGCTCGGCCGATCCGGCCCCGGACAGCGCTTTTTGACGGGTTTGCGGCAGGGCGGCCAGGAGTTTGGCGGCGGTCTTGTACACGGCGCTGTCGTCGGCGGTGCCCTGGGCCGCGGAGCGCAGCTCGCCGATCTGCCGGTCCACACGGGCGCGCTGGGCGCGGGAGGCGGTGGCGTCCGTCGCGGCGGTGCCGGCGGCGTTGGCCGCGGTGTTGCCCAGCCCCTGGGCCGTACGGCTGCCGCGCCCCTTGGCGGCGTAGGCGGTCATCCCGTCGCGTTCGTCGGACAGGGAGTGCGCCAGCGCGACGGCATGCGCGTTGACCTGGGCGAGGTCGACCAGTTGCTGGCTGTGGGTGGCGTGGTCGGCCGTGGCCGACAGCCCGGGGGCGCCGGCGCCGAGGACGGCTGCGGCCACCACGGCGACCGCCCCGACGAGCCGGTTGCGCACGCGCGCGGGACGCCGTCCCGCACCGCCCTCCGTCCCGTCCGGACCCTTACCAGGACCCGAGCCCGTGCTCGGTCCCGAGACCGAACCGGCCGGTGAACCCGGCTTCCTTGCGCCGCCTCGAAGCCGCATCTTCCGCACCGCTGCTCGCATTCCTGTCTCGCCTGTCCACGCCATATGGCGTCGCGGACCCGGCTCGCTCTCCGCTCACGGGGGCGGACCTGCGCGAAGAACGCAGCAGCACACACTTCCGCGAGGGGAAACAGCCCGGCTCTGCGCGTCGCGACGAACGTCCTGGCCCCGCCCCTTGACCGGGCAACGACCCTTCCACCGGCGCCGCGCAGTGGCTCGGCAACACATGCCCGGCCACCTGAACGAGTGAACATCAATCGGAGTTTGACCATCAACTTCCGTGCGCCAAGGTTTTCGGCCGCCGGCCCGCCCCACCCCGGAACGGGTTTGGAGATGTGTCCCGCTCCTGGAAGGATGCGCGCCCGCACGCCGCCGGGTCCGCGGTCCTTACCTCCGGTACGCCACCGCCCCGGCCGCACTCCGGCACCGCCGCGCGCCCCTGCGACCGGGGGCGGAACCGAGGCCTCCGGCAGACTTGCCGCCATGCGCATCGAACTCGCCACCGAGCCGGGCGACGCCCAACACCCAAACGAGGACTACGCATCGGTAGCCCTGCCGGCCTCCGGCGAGGGCGGAGCCTTCGTCCTGCTGGACGGCGTGACGCCACCCGCGGAGGACTACGGCTGCGTCCACACCGTGCCGTGGTTCACCGCGCGGCTCGGTGGCGCAATGCTCGAACTGTCGGTTTCACACCGGGATATGACGCTCCCTGAGCTTCTCTCCACGGCCATCTCCCGGACGGCCGATATCCATCGGGACACGTGTGACCTTTCTCACGCCCGCACTCCCCAGGCAACCGTCGTCGCCGCACGGTGGTCCGGGGCCGCCGTCGAGTACCTCGTCCTGTCCGACTCGGTGCTGCTCCTGGAGCTGGCGGACGGCTCGGTGCACCCGGTGCGCGACCGGCGGCTGGACGAACTGCCGCCCGCGGTCCGCGACCGGCGCGCCGCCGTACGGGCCCTGCCGCGCGGTTCGGCGGAACGGGCCGCGGCGGCCCGGAAGTACGTCCGCGCGGTCGAGGCGCTGCGCAACGCGGAGGGCGGCTTCTTCACCGCGGCCGCCGATCCGGCGGTGGCCGCCCGTGCGGTGTCCGGCAGCGTGCCGCGCGCCGGCCTGCGCTCGCTGACCGCGCTCAGCGACGGCGCGAGCCGCTGGACGGAGGTCTTCCAGGAGGGCTCCTGGGCCGACTGCGTGGCCCAGGTGACCGGGCACGGCCCGCAGTCGCTGATCGACCGGGTCAGGGCGGCGGAGGCGGCGGACCCGCAGGGCACGGCGTATCCGCGCGGCAAGGCGCGGGACGACGCGGCGGTGATTTTCGTGGCGCCGTGATTTTTGTGGTCCCGTGACAATCACCGGCGGGCGGCGGAATTTCCGCCGGCGCGGGGGAACGCCGCGGCGGCGGCGCAGGTCCGGGGGTGCGGCGGCGCCGGACGCCCCCGGCACGCACAGCGCTCCCCAGGGGGTGTCCGCGCAGTCCTGCCCTCCCGTCGGACGACGGGAGGGTGCGGACACCCCTAGACCTCGTCGCTCTCCTGCTCCGCGTTCAGTCGGTGCAGCAGGCGGGCCAGTTCGGCGACCTCGGCGCGGTCCCAGGAGGCGAGGCGGCGGGCGTACTGGGCGCGGCGGCCGGTGCGGACGCGGGTGAAGCGGTCGCTGCCCTCGTCGGTCAGACGCACCAGGACCGCGCGGCCGTCGGCCGGGTCCGGCTCGCGGGCGACGAGTCCGAGCTTCTCCAGGGCGTGCAACTGGCGGCTCATCGTGGCCTTCCCGACGCCGAAGAAGCCGGCGAGGTCGGTGGCCCGCTGGGCACCGGCGTCGGCCAGCCGGACGAGCAGGCCGTACGCGGAGGGCTCAAGGTCGGGATGCACCTCTCGTGCCAATTCGCCCGACGAGGCACGGGCCCGGCGGAGGAATACCGCCAATTCGCGCTCCAGGGCCAGAAATACGTGGTCCACACCCATCGGTTCGCCGTCCGCCGTCGTCCCGTCGGCTCCGGTGTTGTGCACGTCAGCGCCCATGCCCGCTTTCCCTCACCTGAAAGTTTCCGCCCTCGGCGGCCGAAGCCGCAGCTCGGCCAGTATTTCGCAGGATTAGACCAACGGCAGCCCACGGCCCCTCTTCTGCCCCCTCGTTCTACGCGCGTATCGTCATTTCTGGCATGGCCATACCAAATGGCCTCCGGGTGTCCGCGGTCCCGCCGCGCGCCTCGCACGTCGCACCGCCGCGTCCGCACGCCTGCGCCATGCCGTCAGCTCCTCCCCCCCTCAGGTCATCCCCCCGAGATCTTCGGAGGCACGTATGTCCGTGCTCAGATCCGGCTCTCCCCACCGACCCGCACGGTCCCTCACGGCCGTGGCCGGGGTCCTTCTCGCGGTCCTCTCCCTCCTCCTCGGGCTGCCGGGCACCGCCGGCGCCGCGGCCACCCGGCACGCGCCCGAACCCAGCCACCCCGGCCAGGACTGGGCCGGTTCCCAGATCGCCCGGCACGAGGGCACCGCGGCCGGCCCCGCGCCGGCCGCACCGTCCCTCGCCGCGTCCGTCGAGGGCGTGGACGTCAGCAGCCACAACGGCAGCGTCGCCTGGTCGACGCTCTGGAACAGCGGTGTCCGCTTCGCCTATGTGAAGGCGACCGAGTCCACCAGCTACACCAACCCCTCCTTCGCGCAGCAGTACAACGGCTCCTACAACACCGGCATGATCCGGGGCGCGTACCACTTCGCCACCCCCGACACCTCCAGCGGCGCCGCCCAGGCCACCTACTTCCTCAACCACGGCGGCGGCTGGTCCCGGGACGGCAGGACGCTGCCCGGCGCGCTCGACATGGAGTACAACCCCTACGGCGCCACCTGTTACGGGCTGAGCGCGGCCGGCCTGGTCAACTGGATGAAGGACTGGTTCGCCACCTACAAGGCGCGGACCGGCCGGGACGCCGTCATCTACACCTCCACCAGCTGGTGGAAGCAGTGCACCGGCAACTCCACCACCTTCGGCGCCGTCAACCCCCTGTGGATACCGCGCTACGGCTCCTCGGTCGGCGAACTCCCGGCCGGCTGGGGCTTCCACACCGTCTGGCAGTACACCTCGTCCGGCCCGACGGTCGGGGACCACAACCGCTTCAACGGCGCGCTGGACCGCCTCCGGGCCCTCGCCAACGGCTAGGGACTCCCCCGGGACACCTGCGCGCGAGGCGCGCCCCCGGGCACACGGCGGCGGCCGGTCCGGCCCCTCTGCGGGAACCGGACCGGCCGCCGTTGCCTGTCAGGCCGCGACCGGCACCTTGGGAGCGGCCCCGTTCGAGGCCGGGGTCAGCGCCAGCTCCAGCACCTGGCGGACGTCCGCCACGGCGTGCACCTCCAGGGCGTCGAGGACCTCGGCCGGCACCTCGTCCAGGTCGGGTTCGTTGCGCTTGGGGATCACCACGGTGGTGATCCCGGCACGGTGCGCCGCCAGCAGCTTCTGCTTGACGCCGCCGATCGGCAGCACCCGCCCGGTCAGCGAGACCTCACCGGTCATCGCCACATCCGGCCTCACCTGCCGGCCCGACAGCAGCGAGGCCAGCGCCGTCGTCATCGTCACGCCCGCGCTCGGCCCGTCCTTGGGAACGGCGCCCGCCGGTACGTGCAGATGCACACCGCGCTCCTTCAGATCGGCGACCGGGAGCTCCAGTTCCGCGCCGTGGGAGCGCAGGAAGGACAGCGCGATGTGCGCGGACTCCTTCATCACGTCGCCGAGCTGGCCGGTCAGCTGGAGCCCGGACGCCCCGGTCTCCGGATCGGCGAGCGAGGCCTCCACATAGAGCACGTCGCCGCCGGCGCCGGTGACCGCGAGGCCGGTGACCACACCGGGCACCGCGGTGCGCCGCTCGGCCGGGTCCTGCGCCGACTCGGGGGTGTGGTGCGGCCGCCCGATCAGCGGGCGCAGCTGGTCCGTGCCGACCGTGAAGGGCAGCTCCTGCTGCCCCAGTTCGTGCTGGGCGGCGACCTTGCGCAGCAGCCTGGCGACCGCGCGCTCCAGATTCCGTACGCCCGCCTCGCGGGTGTACTCGCCCGCCAGCTTGCGCAGCGCGGCGTCCTCCAGCGTCACCTCACCGCTCTCCAGACCGGCCCGCTCCAGCTGGCGCGGCAGCAGGTGGTCCCGGGCGATGACGACCTTCTCGTCCTCGGTGTAGCCGTCCAGGCGGACCAGCTCCATCCGGTCGAGCAGCGGCTCGGGGATGGCTTCGAGGACATTGGCGGTGGCCAGGAAGACCACGTCGCTGAGGTCGAGTTCGACCTCTAGGTAGTGGTCGCGGAAGGTGTGGTTCTGCGCCGGGTCCAGGACCTCCAGGAGGGCGGCGGCGGGGTCGCCGCGGAAGTCGGAGCCCACCTTGTCGATCTCGTCGAGCAGCACCACCGGGTTCATCGACCCGGCCTCCTTGATCGCACGGACGATCCGGCCGGGCAGCGCGCCGACGTAGGTGCGCCGGTGGCCGCGGATCTCCGCCTCGTCCCGGACGCCGCCGAGCGCGACCCGGACGAACTTGCGGCCCATGGCCCGCGCGACGGACTCACCGAGCGAGGTCTTGCCGACACCGGGCGGGCCGACGAGCGCCAGCACCGCGCCGCCACGGCGCCCCCCGATCAGGCCGAGACCGCGCTCGGCCCGGCGCTTGCGGACGGCCAGGTATTCGGTGATCCGCTCCTTGACGTCCTCCAGGCCCGCGTGGTCGGCGTCGAGGATCTCCTTGGCGCCGGCGATGTCGTAGGCGTCCTCGGTGCGTTCGTTCCACGGCAGCTCCAGGACGGTGTCCAGCCAGGTGCGGATCCAGGAGCCCTCGGGGCTCTGGTCGCTGGACCGCTCCAGCTTGTCGACCTCCTTGAGGGCGGCCTTGCGGACGTCCACGGGCAGGTCGGCGGCCTCGACCCGGGCACGGTAGTCGTCCCCCTCGTCCTCGGGGTCGCCGTTGAGCCCGGCGAGTTCCTTGCGGACCGCCTCCAGCTGCCGGCGCAGCAGGAACTCCCGCTGCTGCTTGTCGACGCCCTCCTGGACGTCCTTGGCGATGGATTCGGCGACGTCCTGCTCGGCGAGGTGCTCGCGCAGCGTCTCGGTGGCGTACTTCAGGCGCGCGACCGGATCGGTGGTCTCCAGCAGCCGGACCTTCTGTTCGGTGGTCAGGAACGGCGAGTAGCCGGAGTTGTCGGCCAGCGTCGGGACGTCCTCGATCTGCTGGACGCGGTCGACGACCTGCCAGGCGCCGCGCTTGCGCAGCCAGCTGGTGGCCAGCGCCTTGTACTCGGTGACGAGTTCGGTCACCGCACCGGGCAGGGGGGCGGGGACCGTCTCCTCGACGGTCGTGCCCTCCACCCAGAGCGCGGCGCCGGGCCCGGTCGTGCCGGAGCCGATCCGCACCCGGCCCAGGCCCCGGATCAGCGCCCCGGGGTCGCCGTCGGACAGCCGCCCGACCTGCTCGATCCGCCCGAGCGTGCCGATGCCGGCGTAGGTCCCGTCGACCCGGGGAACGAGCAGCACCCGCGGTTTGTTGCCCGAGGTGGCGGCGGCCTGCGCGGCCTCCACCGCCGCCCGGACGTCCGGGTCGGACAGGTCCAGGGGCACCACCATGCCGGGGAGCACGACCTCGTCATCGAGGGGCAGCACGGGCAGAGTGAGCGATGTGGACGTCGAAGCCATGATCTCCCCTTCGGCAAACAAGTTGAGCTGTACTCACTCAATGCGGCGGGGGTGGGAGATGTTCCCCCGGAGTCGTTCGCTGTGAGCGATCACCCGCGCTGCCAGTGGGCGGGGCGGGACAGGGCCTCCGGCAGCCCGGTCGCCGCGTCGCCCCGGGCCGCGTCGAGCTGCGCCTGGGTGAGGAAGAGGGCACCGGTGAGGTCGGCGCCGGAGAGGTCCGCGTCCCGCAGGTCGGCGCCGATCAGGTCCGCCGTGCGCAGATCGGCGCCCGTGAGGTCGGCCGCGACCAGGCAGGCCCCGCGGAGGTTGGCGCCCCGCAGGCGGGCGCCCTTGAGGCGGGCCCCCAGGAGATCGGCGCCGCGCCGCTCCTTCTTGGGGCCCGGGACCTCGGCCCGTACGAGCTCGCTGGCACGCAGCAGCAGGGCGTTGACCTCGCCCCGGTGGGCCGGCACGTCGAGGGCCGTGAGCTCCTCGGCGCTGCCGCGGGTGAGGGCCTCGGTCCTCTCCAGTGCGGCGCGCAGACCGGCGTGCACCGGGCGGGCGGCGGGCAGGGCCAGCGCCTCGGCCAGGTACCACAGGAGTTCGTGCAGCTGCCGCATGACGGGGAAGACCTCGAACATCTGCCGGGCGGTCCCCGGGGCCCGCCGCCAGTCCTGTCCGCCGAAGGTGACCTGGGAGACCTTCTGTCCGGCGCCGAAGCAGTCGAAGACGGTGCAGCCGGAGAAGCCGCGCGGACGGAGCTCGGCGTGGATGCCGCAGCGGAAGTCCGTGCGCAGGTTCGGGCAGGGGCGGCCGGCGTCCTTGTCGAACGCGAAGTCCGCCGAGGCCGCGAACGGCAGCGCGACACAGCAGAGCCCGAAGCAACTGCCGCAGTCGGACCGCAGACCGGGAGCGGCGGTGTCCGGAACTGCTTGCTGGTGGTCTGGGGACACGGTGGGCGCACTCCTGCGGCCGGCGGGCGCCCGCGGGGCCCGCGCTCGGAAGGGGCCGCCATTCTCCCAGGCGCCGGGCGGGGCGCCGCGCCCGGCCGGCTGCGTACGCCGCGGGCGGCAACGCCCCCTCCGCCGCCGGGCGTTGTCAGTGGTCGCCCCTAGCCTCAGAACCATGAGCATGATCGGAGCGTATGCACGCGTCACGCCCGCCGAACTCCACCGCACCCTGGACGATCCCGAGTGGGCGCTGGAGCTGGTCGGCGGGCGGATGGAGGCGGAGGCGCAGGAGTGTCCGCGGCCCGCGCTGGCACGCTGCCTGGATGTCGACAAGGCCTGGGACGCCCTCGGGTTCCTGCTGCGCCGGGCGGCCTTCCCGGTGGACATCGTCCACGGCGAGGAGGCCGTCCCCGGCGCCGACGACTGGGGCTACGGCCCGCCCCGCTACCTCACCCCCGAGCGGGTGCGGACCGCCGCCGGGGCCCTGGCGGAGATATCGGGCGAGCGCCTGACGGCCGGGGTCGGTCCCGAGGACCTCGCCGAGGCGGAGGTGTACCCGGCGATCGTCTGGGAGCGGGGCGTGCCCCTGGACTTCGTGAGCGAGCACTACGAGCTGCTGCGGCCGTTCTTCCGCGCGGCGGCGGACGAGGGGGACGGCATGCTGATGTGGCTCGGATAGCGGCGCGGCCGGGGCCCGGCGGGCCGCGCCGAAAAGCCCTTCGATGACGACCTCACACCGCGTCAGGACTGCTACCTTCACCGCATGTTGCAGCGGATGTCCGGGATTTTCATCGGCGCACTCTTCGGGACGATCTTCGTGGTCGCGAACGCACACGACCCGCTGGATCCCGCGATCGGCCTCGCCCTGCGGGTGCTCGCGGTGCTCACCTTGGCCGGGCTGGTGGCGCTCGCGCTGCGGGCCGGGCGGCTCGAAGGGCCCGTGGCGGAGGACGCCGAGCCCGCCCGCGCCGACTGGTTCCGGGGGCGGTTCGCGTTCGTCGTGGGGGCCGAGGCGGTGCTGCTGGTCGGCGGCAATCTCGCGCTGCGGGCCGCGGGTGCTCCCCCGGAGACCGCCGTGGCCTGGATCGCGCTGATCGTCGGTCTGCACTTCGTCGCGCTGATGGCGGTCTGGAAGCGGCGCAGCATCGCCGTTCCCGGTGTCGCGCTGACCGCACTGGGCGTGACGGGGCTGGGCATGGCGGGCACCTCGGCGGTGGCGTGGGTGCCGTTCGTCAGCGGGGTGCTCTCCGGTGTGGTGCTGCTGGGCGGCTGCGCCTACGCCATCGCGCACACCTACCTCTCGGCGGTCCGCTCCGGCCCGCGGCTCCCGGACGCTCAGTAGGTCCGCATGCCCCGCAGCGCCGGATGGCCCAGGTCGCCCAGGAGCGGCGCGGGCCGGGCGAGGGCGGTGCGCCAGCGTCGGAGCAGCGGCCAGCTCGCGACGCCCAGGGCGAGCGAGAGCAGATGGCCCCATTCGGTCATCGGGTCGGCGTAGGCGAGCAGATCGGTCACGGCCAGGTAGCCGACACCGGCCAGCAGCGGCCAGCGCAGCCAGGCCGGCAGCAGGCCGGCGAGGGCTCCGATGCTGGTCATCACGCCGAAGCTGATGCCGTAGTCGAGGCGGTGCAGCGAGCTCTCCGGCAGCCGGCCGGCGGCGACGGAGAAGGCGACGGGCAGTTCGGTGGCGAGGGTGGCCAGCGCATGTCCGCCGAAGAAGACGGCGGCCGTGCGCAGTCCCCCGATCCGCCGCTCCAGGGCCGTCAGGACGAAGAGGAAGCCGAGGGCGTACGCGGAGGTCATCCCGCCCGCTATCCACAGCGCGCTGGCGACCAGCACCAGCAGCGGGGCCTGCGCCAGATGGACGACGTCCGTACTGGAGCCCTGGAGCAGGTCGGAGACGAGCGCCGGGTCGGCGTACTCGGCGAAGAGCGAGGTGGCCACGAGGAGGAGGGCGTAGCCGAAGGTGAAGGGGGTGCCGAGGGGCGTGGGCAGCAGCCGCCCGGCCCGCCGCCGCGGAGGCGGCGGCACCGCGGCGGGCGCCGCCTCCTGCACGCGGACCGGCCGGGGCGCACGCTGGCGGGGGATGCCCGGCAGCAGGCCCGGCGCGAGGGCCGGTGACGCGTCGGGACCGTGGTCCGGCGCCGGTATGGCGGACGGCGCACGATCGGCCCGTGCCCTCTCGGCGGATCCCAGCCAGCTCACTTGTCCGAGGCCCCTTCCGTCCCTGGCGCATCCGGTCAGCCACGTCCGTGTTCCTCGGCCGTGATTCCCCTGCCCCGCCCTACGTTCCGGACCAGCCTGCACGCTCAACCCATGAGGAACCTGTGTGAGTGATATCCCTCACATGGAGCAACCCTCGTGAGGGGCCTCACGTCCGCGCCGCCGGGGGCGCCCCCCGGCTCATTCCGTTGGACCGGCACGGTCCGTATTGGCCACCATGGGCGCCATGGCTCCCGTGACTCCGACCCAGGCAACGACCGGCCTCCCCGAGGCCCCGCGCACGCTCGACCGCCGCGAGGGCCCGTACGGCGAGGTGGTGCTGCGCCGGCGGGGCGGATCCCCCGCAGAGCCCGGAGTTGACGACTCCGGCGCCCCCGCCGTCTACGAGATCATCGCCAACGGCTGCTTCCTGATGGACACCTCCGACGGCCGGTCCGAGCGGCTGCTGATCGACGCCGCGCTGGACGCACTGCCGGCCGGCCGGGCCCGGCCCTCCGTGCTGATCGGCGGCCTGGGCGTCGGGTTCTCCCTGGCCCGCGCGGCCGCCCAGCCGCGCTGGGGGCGGATCGTCGTCGTCGAGCGCGAGGAGGCGGTCATCGACTGGCACCGCACGGGCCCGCTGTCGGCGGTCTCGGCGGCCGCGCTGGCCGATCCGCGCAGCGAGATCCTGCACACCGACCTGGTCGCCCACCTGCGGTCGGAAACCGCCCAGGACACCTACGACGCCCTGTGCCTGGACATCGACAACGGCCCCGACTGGACCGTCACCGAGGGCAACGACAGCCTCTACTCCCCCGCCGGACTCGCCGCCTGCCGCGACCGCCTGACACCCGGCGGCGTGCTCGCCGTCTGGTCCGCGCAGCCGTCCCCGGCCTTCGAGGAAGCCTTGCGAAATGCCGGTTTCCACGGGGTACATACGGAAGAGATCCCCGTTGTCCGAGGCGTCCCTGACGTGGTCCATCTCGCGCGGAAGGGCGCGTAGCCGACACTCGCGCCATGCCCGTACGCTGCTGCCCAGCAATACGCGACCACGCAGGGGACATGCAGGGGCGGGCGATGGACCAGACTCAGACAACGCAGGGCGGCGCCGCTGCCACGCCGGGCGCCCAGCGCCGGGTGCTGGTCGTGGAGGACGACCCGACGATCGTCGACGCCATCGCGGCCCGGCTGCGCGCCGAGGGCTTCCAGGTGCAGACGGCGACCGACGGGCCGGCCGCGGTGGAGACCGCGGAGGCCTGGCAGCCGGATCTGCTGGTGCTCGACGTGATGCTGCCGGGCTTCGACGGCCTGGAGGTGTGCCGCCGGGTCCAGGCCCAGCGCCCGGTGCCGGTGATGATGCTCACCGCACGGGACGACGAGACCGACATGCTGGTCGGCCTCGGCGTCGGCGCCGACGACTACATGACCAAGCCGTTCTCCATGCGGGAACTGGCCGCCCGGGTGCACGTCCTGCTGCGCCGGGTCGAGCGCGCCGCGCTGGCCGCGCACACCCCGCGCAGCGGCATCCTGCGGCTGGGCGAGCTGGAGATCGACCACGCCCAGCGCCGGGTGCGGGTGCGCGGCTCGGACGTCCATCTGACGCCCACCGAGTTCGACCTGCTGGTCTGCCTGGCCAACACCCCGCGCGCGGTGCTCTCCCGTGAGCAGCTGCTGGCCGAGGTGTGGGACTGGGCGGACGCCTCCGGGACCCGTACGGTCGACAGCCACATCAAGGCCCTGCGCCGCAAGATCGGCGCCGAGCGCATCCGTACGGTCCACGGTGTCGGCTACGCCCTGGAGACCCCCGCCGCATGACGCGGCGGCGGTGGCACACGCCCGTGAGCGAGCTGGGGCGGCGGGTCTGGGAGGGCCTGCGCCCGCTCGACCCCTACCGCTCGGTCAAGGCCGCGCTCGGCGCGCTGGTCAGCGTCTCGGTGATCATCACCACGCTGCTGGTCTTCGTCGCGATGCACTCGGCGACCGAGCTGCGGGTGATCACGATCTTCTCGATCATCGCCTCGCTGCTGATCACCCAGTTCGTGGCCAACAGCCTGACCGCCCCGCTCGACGAGATGACGGACGTCACCCGTTCGATGGCGCACGGCAACTACAGCCGCCGGGTCCGCTCGGAGCGCCGTGACGAGTTCGGCGACCTGGCGAACGCCTTCAACCGGATGGCGGCCGACCTGGAGGCGGTGGACACCCACCGCAAGGAGCTGGTGGCCAACGTCTCGCACGAGCTGCGCACCCCGATCGCCGCGCTCCGCGCCGTCCTGGAGAACGTGGTCGACGGGGTCAGCGAGCCGGACCCGGAGACGATGCGGACGGCGCTGCAGCAGACCGAGCGGCTGGGCCGCCTCGTCGAGCACCTGCTGGACCTGTCCCGGCTGGACAACGGGGTGGTGCCGCTGCACGCCCGGCGCTTCGAGGTCTGGCCGTACCTGTCCGGGGTGCTCAAGGAGGCCAACATGAGCCGGGGCGCCTCCACCCTCGCCGGGGTGGCCGGCTCCGGCACCCACACCCGTACGGACGTCCACCTCCACCTCGACGTCTCGCCGCCGGAGCTGACCGCACACGCGGACGCCGAGCGGCTGCACCAGGTCGTGGCCAATCTCATCGACAACGCGATCAAGCACAGTCCCCGGCACGGCCGGGTCACGGTGCACGCGCGGCGCGGCGAGGGCCCCGAGAGCCTGGTGGTGGAGGTACAGGACGAGGGGCCCGGCATTCCGGAGTCGGAGCGCTACCGGGTCTTCGAGCGGTTCAACCGCGGCGGCCCGGCGCCCTCGGGCCCCGGCTCCGACGGGGGCACCGGCCTGGGCCTGGCCATCGCGCGCTGGGCCGTGGACCTGCACGGCGGACGCATCGGCGTGGCCGAATCCCCACGTGGTTGCCGGATCCGGGTCACTCTTCCGGGGCTGGAGTCAGCTCGAAGCTGACGGCCGCTGACGTAGGGTCGGTGGTGGGAGCACTCCTGCGGCGATCACGCCTACCCGGATACAGGCAAACCTTGCGTGTTTCCCGTCTGATCGTGCCCCGAAACACGTCCGGGAATGTGACGTACGCGACGAGTACCCCTCCCAGCCTGCATCGAGGGTCACAACAGGCGTAGCCTTTATTCCCGCTGTCCACCACCTTAGGAAGCGGAAGAGGGCGGTTGCCGCCGTGTCGCTACAGTCCCCCAACAGCTCGAGCATCTCGACCGACCAAGAGGGGCAGGGGAAGAACCCTGCTGCCGCGTTCGGTCCCAATGAGTGGCTCGTCGACGAGATCTACCAGCAGTACCTCCAGGACCCGAACTCGGTAGACCGAGCCTGGTGGGACTTCTTCGCCGACTACAAGCCGGGCGGTGCCACCGCGCCGGGCCAGCCGGCGGAGGGCTCCGCCCCCGCTCCGGCCGCTCCGGCGCAGTCGGCCCCGGCGGCGCCCGCCGCCGCCGAGCCCAAGCCCGCGGCCGCCGCGCCGGCCACCCCGGCGAAGCCGGCCGCGAGCGCACCGGCCCCGGCCAAGGCCGCTCCGGCGAAGGCCGCCCCGGCCAAGCCGGCCGCCAAGGCCGCCACCCAGAAGGCCGACGGCGAGGTCACTGCCGGTCCCGAGTTCGTCACCCTGCGTGGCCCGTCGGCCGCCGTTGCGAAGAACATGAACGCCTCCCTGGAGCTGCCGACGGCCACGTCCGTCCGCGCGGTCCCGGTGAAGCTGCTCTTCGACAACCGCATCGTGATCAACAACCACCTCAAGCGCGCCCGGGGCGGGAAGGTCTCCTTCACCCACCTCATCGGGTACGCGATGGTGCAGGCCCTCAAGGCCATGCCGGCGATGAACTACTCCTTCGCCCAGAAGGACGGCAAGCCGACCCTGGTCAAGCCCGACCACGTGAACCTCGGTCTGGCCATCGACCTGGTGAAGCCGAACGGCGAGCGCCAGCTCGTCGTCGCCGCCATCAAGAAGGCCGAGACGCTGACCTTCTTCGAGTTCTGGCAGGCCTACGAGGACATCGTCCGCCGGGCCCGCGACAACAAGCTGACGATGGACGACTTCACCGGAGTCACCGCGTCGCTGACGAACCCGGGCGGCATCGGCACCGTCCACTCCGTGCCGCGCCTGATGCCGGGCCAGTCCATGATCATGGGCGTCGGCGCGATGGACTACCCCGCGGAGTTCCAGGGCACCTCGCAGGACGCCCTGAACAAGCTGGGTGTCTCCAAGGTCATGACGCTGACCAGCACCTATGACCACCGGGTGATCCAGGGCGCCGCCTCCGGCGAGTTCCTGCGGGTCATGAGCCAGCTGCTGCTCGGCGAGAAGGACTTCTTCGACGACATCTTCAAGTCGCTGCGGATCCCGTACGAGCCGATCCGCTGGATGCGCGACATCGACGCGTCGCACGACGACGACGTCACCAAGGCCGCCCGGGTCTTCGAGCTGATCCACTCCTACCGGGTCCGCGGCCACGTCATGGCCGACACCGACCCGCTGGAGTACCACCAGCGCAAGCACCCCGACCTCGACATCACCGAGCACGGCCTCACCCTGTGGGACCTGGAGCGCGAGTTCGCGGTCGGCGGCTTCTCCGGCAAGTCCATGATGAAGCTGCGCGACATCCTCGGCGTGCTGCGCGACTCGTACTGCCGCACCACCGGCATCGAGTTCATGCACATCCAGGACCCGCAGCAGCGCAAGTGGATCCAGGACCGGGTCGAGCGCTCGCACAAGTCGCCCGAGCGCGAGGAGCAGCTGCGCATCCTGCGCCGGCTGAACTCCGCCGAGGCGTTCGAGACGTTCCTGCAGACGAAGTACGTCGGCCAGAAGCGCTTCTCGCTGGAGGGCGGCGAGTCCGTCATCCCGCTGCTGGACGCGGTCATCGACTCCGCGGCCGAGTCGCGCCTGGACGAGGTCGTCATCGGCATGGCCCACCGCGGCCGCCTCAACGTCCTCGCCAACATCGTCGGCAAGTCCTACGCGCAGATCTTCCGCGAGTTCGAGGGCAACCTCGACCCGAAGTCGATGCACGGCTCCGGCGACGTGAAGTACCACCTGGGCGCCGAGGGCACCTTCACCGGTCTCGACGGCGAGCAGATCAAGGTCTCGCTCACCGCCAACCCCTCCCACCTGGAGGCCGTGGACCCGGTCGTCGAGGGTGTCTCGCGCGCCAAGCAGGACATCATCAACAAGGGCGGCACGGACTTCACGGTCCTGCCGATCCAGCTGCACGGTGACGCGGCGTTCGCCGGCCAGGGCGTGGTCGCCGAGACGCTGAACATGTCGCAGCTGCGCGGCTACCGCACCGGCGGCACGGTCCACGTCGTCATCAACAACCAGGTCGGCTTCACCGCCGCCCCGGAGTCGTCGCGCTCGTCCATGTACGCCACCGACGTGGCCCGCATGATCGAGGCGCCGATCTTCCACGTGAACGGCGACGACCCCGAGGCCGTCGTCCGCGTTGCCCGTCTGGCCTTCGAGTTCCGCCAGGCGTTCAACAAGGACGTCGTCATCGACCTGATCTGCTACCGCCGCCGCGGCCACAACGAGTCCGACAACCCGGCCTTCACCCAGCCGCTGATGTACGACCTGATCGACAAGAAGCGCTCGGTGCGCAAGCTCTACACCGAGTCCCTCATCGGTCGCGGCGACATCACGCTGGAGGAGGCCGAGCAGGCGCTGCAGGACTTCCAGGGCCAGCTGGAGAAGGTCTTCACCGAGGTCCGCGACGCCACGACGGCGCCGGCCGCCCCCGAGGTGCCGCAGCCCAAGGCCGAGTTCCCGGTCTACGTCGACACCGCGATCTCCCAGGAGGTCGTCAAGCGGATCGCCGAGTCGCAGGTCAACATCCCCGAGCGGGTCACCGTCCACCCGCGTCTGCTGCCCCAGCTGCAGCGCCGCGCGGCCCAGGTCGAGGACAACACCATCGACTGGGGCATGGGCGAGACCCTCGCCATCGGCTCGCTGCTGATGGAGGGCACCCCGGTCCGGCTCGCCGGCCAGGACTCCCGCCGCGGCACCTTCGGCCAGCGCCACGCGGTGCTGATCGACCGCGAGACCGGCGACGACTACACCCCGCTGCTCTACCTCTCCGAGGACCAGGCCCGCTTCAACGTCTACGACTCGCTGCTGAGCGAGTACGCGGCGATGGGCTTCGAGTACGGCTACTCCCTGGCCCGCCCGGAGGCGCTGGTCATGTGGGAGGCGCAGTTCGGTGACTTCGTCAACGGCGCACAGACCGTCGTCGACGAGTTCATCTCCTCGGCGGAGCAGAAGTGGGGCCAGACGTCCGGCGTCACCCTGCTGCTGCCGCACGGCTACGAGGGCCAGGGCCCGGACCACTCCTCGGCCCGGATCGAGCGCTTCCTGCAGCTGTGCGCGCAGAACAACATGACGGTCGCCGCGCCGACCCTGCCGTCGAACTACTTCCACCTGCTGCGCTGGCAGGTCCACAACCCGCACCACAAGCCGCTGGTCGTCTTCACCCCGAAGTCGATGCTGCGTCTGAAGGCCGCGGCGTCGAGCACGGAAGAGTTCACGACGGGCGGCTTCCGCCCCGTCATCGGCGACTCCACGGTCAAGGCCGAGGACGTCCGCAAGGTCATCTTCTGCTCCGGCAAGGTCTACTACGACCTGGAGGCCGAGCGCGAGAAGCGCGGCGCGAACGACACCGCGATCGTCCGCATCGAGCGCCTCTACCCGCTTCCCGGCAAGGAGCTCCAGGCGGAGATCGCCAAGTTCCCGAACGCCGAGAAGTACCTGTGGACGCAGGAGGAGCCGGCGAACCAGGGTGCGTGGCCGTTCCTCGGCCTCAACCTGATCGACCACCTCGACCTGGCCGTCGGCGCCGATGTCCCGCACGGCGAGCGCCTGCGCCGCATCTCGCGGCCGCACTCCTCGTCGCCGGCCGTCGGCTCCGCCAAGCGCCACCAGGCGGAGCAGGCACAGCTGGTCGCGGAGGCCTTCGACGCCTGAGGCGCCGAGGTGCCGGGGTGACCGGTGGAGCACAGCGGATGGGCCCGTCCCCGGTGGGGGCGGGCCCTTCCGCATGCCGGGGGCCGGACGCCGTGGCGGCGCCCGCCGCGCGCCGTCGTCGGGCTCCGGCCCTAGACGGGCTGCGGTTCGAAGTCCCAGTACGGGCGGCGGCGGCGCCGGGCGGAGAGGGTGTGCGGGTGCTCGGGGCCCAGCGTCTCGGAGAGCTGCCCGATCGCCTCCTGCTCCAGCTTGGCGGCTTCCTGGCCGCGGCGCAGCGCCCGCAGGTCCTCGGCGAGCGCCGTCTTCGCGGAGAGGGTCAGCGGGTGGGCGTCGCCGAGCGCCGTCTTGGCGCGCGCGAGTGTGGCCCGGCCCAGCTCCACCGCCCCCTCCTCGTCGTCCACCCGGTTGCGGGCGGCACCGGCGTTCAGCGCACAGCCCAGCGTCCAGGGGTGGTCGGGGCCCATGGCCTCGGTCATCCCGCCGAGCGCCCGGTCCGCGAGGGCCAGCGCCTCGGCGGAGTCCCCGAACTCGGCGCGGACCAGCCCGACGTTGCCGAGGGTGCCGACGGTGTAGGGGTGATGTTCGCCGGCCAGGGCGCGGTAGCGCTCGGCGACCTCCTCGGCGAGGTCGCGGGCGTGCCCGAGGTCGCCGTGCTCGCGCAGGAAGGTGGCCTGGTCGGCGCGCACCATCAGCGTCTCGGGGTGGCGGGGCCCCTGCACCCGGCGGGAGCGCTCGACGAGGTCGGCGAGCAGCACGGCGGCGCGGGCGGTGTCGCCGGAGCGGCGCAGGCACAGCGCGAGGTTGTGCTCGGCGCGCAGGGTCTGCGGGGTGTGCGCGCCCATCACCTGCAGATGCAGCCGGGCGTTGAGCTCCTGGCCGGAGGTGGCGTCGCGGTAGCGGCCGAGCAGGCGCAGCGTACGGGCGTAGGCGGTGCCCGCGTTGAGGGTGAGGTGGTGGCGGGCGCGCAGTTCGCGCTCCCGGAACGCCAGCACCTCGCGGTGGGTGACCAGTGCTTCCTCGTAGCGCCCGAGCAGCGCCAGGACGGTGCCGAGGTTGTGCCGCGAGGAGAGGGTGCGGGGCGCCTCCGGGCCGAGCAGGTCGGCGTAGGCCCGCCAGACGGCGTCGAAGAGGTCGTAGGCCTGCTCGTACGCGCCCAGGGCGATCAGGGTGCCGGCCAGGCCGTCCTGGGCCCGCAGCAGGTCGGCGTCGGCCGCGTCCCGCTCGGCGGTGAGCTGGTCGACGACGGCGCTGCCGACCGCCTCGGCCTCGCGGTAGCGGCCGAGCCTGCGCAGCATGTTGGCGTGCTGGTGGGTGAGGACGAGCATGGTGCGCTGGGTGGCCGCGAGCCGGGTGCGCCAGCGCGACATGAACTGTTCGCACAGCCGCAGGCCCATGCGGTACTCGCCGCGGACCCGCAGGTACTCGACGCAGTTGAGCAGCAGCTGCTGGACCGCGGGCTCGGGGCTGTCGAGGACGCCGGCCGGCTCCAGGTGCGGGATCAGCGCGGCGTAGCGCTCCCAGTAGCGGGTGTCGGCGGGGTTCTGCGGGTCGGCGGTGACCAGCACCCGGCAGGCCGTCGCCGCCATCAGGTCGCGCTCGTCCTCGGTCATGTCGCTGCGCAGGAACCGGTGGTAGAGCCGGTGCATCAGCGCGGTCTCCACGGCCGGTTCGGCGTCCTGGGAGACCTGGTAGTCGAGGCGTACGGCGGTGGACTCGGTCAGCCGGCGCAGTGCGGTGTTCCAGCTGATCGGTTCGGCGGCCAGGTCGGCGAGGTGTTCGGGCAGGTCGCCGCGGCGGGCCTGGGCGAGCATCGGGACGGGGATGGCGTCCGGGGCGAAGAACGCGAACAGCTTGAGGAGTTCGACCGCGGCGGGGCTGCGTTCGCGCAGGGTGTTGAGGGTTATGGCCCAACTGGTCTGGAAGGCCATGGGGTAGTCGGAGGAGATGCGGATGCCGACCAGGCTGGGCTCGCCGCGGCGGATCAGCTCGATGTACTCCTTGGGCGACATCGGGTTGGCGTCCAGCCAGGCGGCGGTCTGGGCGAGCAGCAGCGGCAGGTCCTGGACGGCGTCGGAGAGCAGGTCGGCCTCCATCGGCGTCAGCCGCGGGGCCCGCCGCCGGGCGTAGGCGACGCTCTCGACGCGGTCGAAGGGCAGCACCTCGATCTCCTGGGCGCTGCCGGAGCCCGACCAGTCGCGGGTGAGGGTGGTGATCAGGACGTGGCCGCGGCCGTCCGGCACCAGGTCCTCGATCTGCTCCATGTCGTCGGCGCTGTCGAAGATCAGCAGCCAGCGGCGGTAGGGGCGGCCGACGCGGAGCGCTTCGTGGACGGCGCGGATGCGGTCGCCCAGCTCCCGGCCGACGGGCAGGCCGAGCCGGGTGGCGAGTTCGGCGAGCTGTTCGCGGGCGGCGCCGCGGTTGGTGGCGCTGATCCACCACACCACGTCGTAGTCGTTGCCGAAGCGGTGGGCGTACTCGGCGGCGATCTGGCTCTTGCCGACGCCGGAGGTGCCGTACAGCGCGATACGGGTCTCCAGCGGCGGGCCGGCGCCCGCCCCGGAGCCGGCCAGCTTGCCGTGCAGCTCTTCGAGGACGTTGTCGCGGCCGGTGAAGCGGTTGTTGCGGCGCGGGATGTTCCACACCTCGGGCGGGTTGTTCGGGAAGCGGGGCGCGCCGGGCGCCTCCTCGTCGACGGCCCGGCCCTGCCCCGCGATGCCGAGCCGTTGCAGCACCCGGCGGTTGGCCTCCTGGGCGTCCAGGTCGCGCAGGTCGGCGGGCCGCAGCAGGGAGGCCGTGGCGGGCAGGGACTGGGTGGCCACGCTCACGGCGGCGAACCGGTCGGCGTGCGGGGAGACCACCTCGCGCAGGGCGGCCGTCCACTCCTCCTGCGTCTTGGGGCCCAGCCGGAAGTACCAGTCGTCCAGCACGATCAGCAGCCGGCCCTCGGCCTCCAGCAGCCCCGAGAGCTCCTCCACCAGGGCGGTGTCCACCTGGGGGTCCCAGCGCAGCAGGGTCGTGCCGTGCCCCTGCGCTTCCAGCTGGTGGGAGATCCACGCCGCCCAGGGCCGGGTGAAGCCCGCGTAGCTGATGGTGATGTGTTCGTTGGAGCCGGTGGGACCGGAAAAGGTGGCCTGATCGACCATGCGACCGTCTCCCTGGGATGCGATGGTGCGCGCGTGCGGAGGCTGGCTCATCGGGCACGCCCTGGCTCTTCGGCACGATAGCCCAAGTGTCCCTCCATATGACGACAGTGCGTCAGGTCATGTTGGCGGCACCTCAGTTGAGCGCGACGGCGGCGTCCAGCCGGGCCGCGATGTGCCGTATCAGGCGCTCCAGGTCGGCGCAGTAGACGGACGGATTGGTGAATCCGCCGGCGTCCGCGCGGTAGCGGTGGGCATAGTTGCCGCCGCCGCACACCTCCACCAGGGGGCAGCTGCGGCACTGCGCGGCGAGGCCGTCCCGGCCGCTGCGGCGGGCGGCCATGCCGGGGTGGGCCAGGGCCTCGTCGAAGGTGTGGCGGAAGACGTCGAGGCCGGTGGCGGCGGCGCCCTCGTAGGCGGACTTGAGCGAGTCCACCTGTTCGATGGCGCCGTCGGTGTCGACGACCAGGGCGACGACGGGCGAGAGCCCGACCGCCTCGCTGGAGCTGGGGCGGCCCAGCAGGAGGCCGAGGATCTCGGTGAACACCCGCACCCGGGGTCCGGGGCCGCCGTCCCACCACAGGTCGAAGACGGTGCACAGCCAGTCGCCGTACGGGGTGCGGCCGGCCTGCCCGAGGGCGGCGGGACGGGAGCCCCCGGCGGCGGTGGCCGGCGGCGGGCTGGTCCAGTTGGCGTGCGGGAGGAGGAAGTCGACCATCGGGGGGTCCAGGGCGCGCAGCGAGTCGTGGACCTCGGCGGGGTCGGCGGTGATGTCGACGGTGCACAGGATGCCGGCGAACACGTCGGGCCGGTCGCGGAGCAGGCGTACGGCGCGGGAGACCGCGGGCCAGGAGGACCGCCCCGCGTGGTCGACGCGGCGGCGGTTGAGGCCGGGGGTGCCGCCGTCCAGGCTGAGGCCGAGCCGGAACCCCGCGGCGGCGAGGGTGTCGATCGTCTCCCGGGTGAGGAGCGTCCCGTTGGTCTGGACGCCGAACTCGGCGGTGCAGCCGGCGGGCAGCGCGGCGCGGATCGCGGCGGCCTGCTCCAGGAGCGGTCCGGGGCCGGTGAGCAGCGGCTCGCCGCCGTGCAGGTCGATCCGGACCTCGCGCAGCCCGTGGGTGCGGGCGTGTTCGGCGATGCGCAGCGCGGTCTGCCGGACGGTGGCGGCCGGGACGGCCGGCGGGCGGGCGCGCCAGCTGCGGTCGGGGCCGGTGTAGATGTAGCAGTAGGTGCAGGCGAGGTTGCAGCGGCTGTGGACCTTCAGGACGAACTGCCGGAAGGGCACCACCGGGGTCCGGCCGGTCTTCTCCCCCGCCACGGCGTCGCCCCCTGCATTCGTCTGCCTGCGTCGAGGTGCGGGATCGACAGCTCCCGCCCGCTGACTGGTACATGGCTCGGCCCTCGATCGAGGAACCAGATCCCTCCGGCAACTGGCCGGTTCCCTTGCACGTTTGCCCAAAAACCGTCGTTCTTGCCTGTCAATGCAAGGCTTTTTCCGGGCCGTCCTCGTAATACGCCACGGCGTCGTCCGCCGACGGCCAGTTGCGCAGCAGCAGCGCCGCCACCTCTCCCAGCACCGCATGGTCCGTCCGCGCCGCGAGAACGCCCACGTCGACCCCGGCGAAGTCCGGCAGCCGCTCGGCCGACGGTCCCGGCGGGGCGGCCACCGCCGGTTCGGTGCGGGGGGTAGTCGCCACGCTGCTCTCCTCAGGCCGGCTGGACGGGTGTGTTCCCGAACTCCCGTCCACAGAAACACGATCCGGGGCGGACGGCCAGGCAGCCGGCCGGGCGCGCGGGGCGGTCAGGCGGTGGCGTCGAGGGCGCGCATACGGGCGCGGGTGCGCTGGGCCTCGGTGCCGGTCTCCTCGGCCGCGCGCTGCCACTGTTCCCAGCTCTCGCGGTAGGCGTGCAGCGCCGAACGGGGACCGGCGGTGACCTCCAGGACCTCGCCGCGGCGGTGGTGGGCCCGGGCGGCCAGCACGGGGCTGTCGGCCCGCCGGGCCGCCGCGGCGGCGCGGCGGAAGCAGGCGGCGGCCCGGTCGTGGCGCTCGCGGGAGTCGAAGCGGCGGTCCAGCAGCAGCTGGACGTCGCCCACTTCGAGCCAGGCCTCGGCCGCCACCGCGTCCGGTACGTCCACCCCGCGGGCGGCCAGCTCCAGGATCCAGTCGGCCTCGTGCAGGTCGGCGAGGGAGGGCTGGCGTTCGTAGCGCAGCCGCAGGGCGCGGCCGAACAGCAGGCGGTGCCGGCCGAGGTCGGGGTCCTGCGGCCCGGCCCGGCCCAGCGCCTCGCGCAGGACGTGCACCGCCTCGTTGGCCAGCCGTCTGCCCGGCCCGTCGGCCGGTTCCAACCGGGCGCGCAGCAGCAGCGCGGCGCCGCGCTCGGCGAGCAGCGCGCTGTGCTCGGGCGAATCGGGGGCGGCCAGGCGGAGCGCGGCGGCCAGCGCGGCGATGGCGGCGTCGAGCGCGGCCAGGTCGCCGGTGCGGGTGTGCAGGGCCCGCTGCACGGCGGCCGTACGGCGCAGACCGGCCACTTCCAGGGCCGGGTCGCCGAGGGCGCGGGCCATCGCCCGGGCGCGTTCGAGGGTGGGCAGCACGGACGTCAGCCCGGGGTCGTCGTGGAGCTGGCGGGCGGCCGCCAGGTCGAGCAGCGCACGGCAGACCAGCCGGTCGGCGGCGCTGCCGCGGCGGCGCAGCAGGACGACGGCGGTGTCGAGGTCGTCGGCGGCGCGCAGCGCGAGCGCCGCGGCGGGGCGGCCTTCCGCGGGGTGGCGGGCGGCCCGGCGGGCCCGGTCGAGCAGGACGCCGCCCCGGGCGGCGTAGACCTCGCCGGGCACCTGCTCGCCGCTGGGCCACTGGTCGAGGAGGGTGGTCAGGGAGCGTTCCGCCTCGTCGAGGGGGTCGTCGGCGGCCGTGTCGTCCCGCTCCTGCCCGTCGCCGGTGCCGGGCGGGCCGGCGGCGGGCAGGGCGGCGAGGCGGCGCAGGACCTCGGTGCGGAGCACCATGCTCTCCAGGACGCGCGGGTCGAGCAGGCTCATCAGCCCGCAGGCGGCGTGCAGCCGTCGGGCGGCGTCGGCGAGCGCGGCGCGCTCCTCGGCCGGTGTCCCGGCGCTCCGCCGTTCCTGTGCCCGGGCGTGGGCGACCCGGCCGAGCACGATCAGCGCCCGGGTGCGCTCGGCCTCCCGGCCCGCGGCGGCCGCCTCCTGGTCGTCGGGCGCGCCCTGCGCGGTGGCCCGTTCCGCGGCGCGGGCGGCGCGCTCCGCCTCCTCCAGGGCGTCGGGCTGGCGCCAGGTCGCCCAGGCGTGCAGCAGGGCGCGCGCGAGGTCGGTGCCGGCGACGGGCAGGCGGGCGGTGGCGGCGCGCAGCAGCCGGACGGCCTCGATCAGGTCCCTTACGGCCCGGCCCTGTTCGTAGCGCTCCAGGAGGGCCGCGCCCTCGGCCGCCGGACCGTCGGAGGCGTACGGCCGCCGGTCGGGCGGGCGCAGGGCCGGTTCGAAGCGGCGCAGCACCCGCTCCGAGACCCGGGCGAAGGGTTCGGGGACGGCGCGCTGGCCGGTCTCGGGCTCCCGGCCGCTGCCGGAGAGCATGGCGACCGCGACGGCCGGGAAGTTGCGGGCGCTGCGGCCGAAGGTGCGCTCGATGTAGAGCGAGCAGTGCTTGAGGACCAGGGCGGCCTCGCCGGCGCTGAGCCGGCCGAGGAGTTCGTCGCGCACGCCCGGCACGAACTCGTACCACGGGCCGCCGCCGGCCTGTTCCGCCGGCGGCCGCTCGTCCGCGGGAAGCTGGGTGACCAGGCCGCTGAGCAGCACCTCCGCCAGCTCGGCCGGGCCGGTCTGCGGCAGCATCGCGCGCTGGACCAGCTGGATGACGGGCAGGGCGAGCGGGACGGCCGAGAGGTGGACGGCGAGCAGCCGGGCGGCGGGCGAGGCCTGCTGGTCGAATCCGCGGACCATCTGGGCGGGGGTGGCGCGCTCGGTCACCGGCGGCGGCCCGGCCGGCGGCCCGGCGCCGTGGTCGGCCCGGACCACGCAGGCCGCGCCGCGCAGCGAGAGACCGGCGTCGGCGGCGGCCAGCCGGGCCCAGGAGCCGAGGGCGGAGGGGGTGGCGGACAGGACCGGGACGGCGCGTTCGCGGGGCGCTTCGGGCGGGCCGCCCGGTGCCCCGGCGGGCCGGCGCCGGCGGCGGGCGGGCCGGAAGCCGAGGGCTTGGTAGGGGCCCTGGCGGCGCACGAGGGTGCCGGCGACGGCGGGCAGGAGGGTGCGCGCCCACATCCGCTGCGGCAGCGGCTGGACCACGGCGAGCGGGGCGTCGGCCGACCAGCGGTAGAGCAGCCGCTGCATCCGGCCGTCGCGCCACAGCGGGCCCGCGCAGTCGCTGACGACGAGGGTGAGGTGGTGGCCCGTCGGGTCGTGCAGCTGGTCGGCGGGGCGCAGCGGGCGGCCGGGGCCCGGGGCCGCCGCGACGCCGATGTCCGGGCCGTGCGGGTGGAGGTAGTGCACCGTCACATCGCGGAAGGCGCCGACCCGTTCGCAGACCTGGCGCAGGTCGTGCAGCATCTGCTCCCAGACGGCCATCGACGACGAGCCGTCCATCAGCAGCCGCAGCGCGGCCGCCCTGCGGTGCACCCCGCGCAGCACCGGGATGATCATTTCGGCGTGGGCGGAGAGTTCGGCGGTGGCGGGCTCGTCCAGCTTCCGGCGGGCCGGGGCGACCGGCGGGCGGTAGCGCTGGATGGGCCGCAGCGCGCGCTGCAGGGGCAGCAGCCCGGGGAACGCGGAGGCGATCGGGACCGCGACCTCGCCCAGGCGCTGCCGGTCGGGGTCGGGGAGCCGCTCGTCCCCGGTGGGCAGCAGCTCCGCGACCCGGCGCCGGGCGCCGTCGCGGAGCGCGGACGAGGAGGGGTCCGTGTCCGGGGAGCCGGGGCCGCGGGCGTCGTCCGGTGAGGTCCCGCGGGCGCCCGGGGGATGGGCGGACACGGCAGGTCCCACCCGGAATGTGGCCGGATCTGGACCGTGGGGTTCCTGCCCGCGGGCGGACCCGTCGTCCGCCGGCTCACCGGCCCGGGACGCGTCCGGGGTGATCCACTGGGCGAGCCAGAGGGCGTCGGCCATCCCGCGGGCGTCGGCCGGCACCCCCGCCGCGGTCAGCCGGGCGACGAGTTCGTCGAGGGGGCCTGGGCCGGGCTCCCCGAGGGGCACCGCACTCACCTCGTCCGATCAAGAGGCCGCATCAGCTCCGCCGTCAGACGCCGTCGGGTCTCCTCCTCGTCCTCGTCCGTCCAGCCGGCCTTCTGCGTCAGGTGGATGGCGTTGAAGAGCTGGTCGACGGCGCGGACATCGCCGGGCTCGCGGTCCAGGAAGCGGTCGATCACCGCTTCGTAGCGCTCGGCCGCGCCCTCGCCGAAGTGCGCCCGCACCATGGCGGCGAGCCGCTCCTTGTCGGGCGCCGGGATGTGGAGGTGGATGCAGCGGCGCAGCAGGGGCGCGGGGAAGTCGCGTTCGCCGTTGCTGGTGAGGACGATGAAGGGGAAGGCATGGCAGCGGACCCGGCCGTCGCGCACCGTCACCTGGGCGCCGTCGTCGCTGAGCACCTCCACCTCGGGGGCGGATCCGGCCAGCCGCTCCAGCTCCGGAATCCGGAACTCCCCCTCCTCCAGCACATTGAGGAGGTCGTTGGGCAGGTCGATGTCGCTCTTGTCGAGCTCGTCGACGAGCAGGACGCGGGGCCGGGCGGCGGGCAGCAGGGCCGTGCCCAGCGGGCCGAGGCGGATGTAGCGGCCGATGCCGCCGCCGGGTTCGTCGGTGGGGTCCGCGCCGGCCGCGGCCTCCCCGCTGTCCGCGGCGCCCGGTGCGGCGCGGGCGATCTGGAGGTCCTGGAGGCGGCCGATGGCGTCGTAGTCGTACAGGCCGTCGCGGAGCGTGCTGCGGCTGACGACCGGCCAGCCGAGGACCCGGCCGAGGCCGAGTTCGTAGGCGACGGAGTGCGCCAGGGTGCTCTTGCCGCTGCCCGGGGCGCCGGTGACCAGCAGCGGGCGGCGCAGGTAGAGGGCGGCGTTGACCAGCTCGCGCTCGGTCTCGCCGGGGCGGTGGTGGCTGGCCTCCCGGTGCTGCACGCCGAGCCTGCGCTCGGAGGAGGGGTCGAGGGCGGCCGGCGGCGCCACGAGGGGGCCGCCGTCGAAATCACGCCACGGGGGAGGCGGCGGAAGGTGCTCGATTCCGTCGTGCGGTGCCCCCGCGCCGCGGTAGATGAGCCAGTCGCTCACGTCGGAACTCCTCGTCGCCGGCCAGGCCTCGGTCAGGAGCGATGATCATGGCGGGCCGCCGGAGACGTCGGCACCGTCCACCCCGGCCTCCCCCGCGTCCGCCCCCCGTAATCACGCTGTACGCCATCACGGGCTCGTCTTCCACGACGCTATGCCAGTACCCAGCCGGACGGAAGCGCACGGGGCGGTTTCCGGTCTCCCGCAGGGGCATCGCGGGCGGCCAAGTGCCATGTGCAGGGCGCCACTTGCGGCACGAGGGGCGGAGGCGGCCGGAGCGGGCACCGGGCGCGTGCGAGGCGCTGAGGGGCGTGCGCGGCGCCCGGATCGCCGAGGGGCGGCTCCGGGCTCCGCTCAGCGCGGGGACAGCTGGGGACGGTCGGTGAACAGGGGCGGAATCGGGTCCTCCGGGTCGTCGTAGAGGAGCACCAGATCGCGGGCCCAGTGCGTGCCCTCCCCGGCGGCCTCGGCGGCCTTGGCACGCAACTGCCGGACCAGCTCGGGGAGCCGGACCAGCCCGCCCGAGCCCTGGAGCAGCTCCCGCACCCCGCGGTGGAACTCCTCGCACCGGGCGTCGCAGTCCCGCTCCTCGCCGTGGCCGCCGGCCGGCCACAGCCCGGCGGGGAAGCCGGTGTCCAAAACGGCGCCGACCGCGTCCCGCCCGAACCCGTCGGCGACGGTGTGGCACAGCGCGGGCAGCACGCCCTCGCCGGCCGTCTCCAGCAGCCGCCAGACCGCCTCCGCCGAGCCGGGCCCGGCGCCGTCGCCCGCCTGCGGCGCGATGCGCAGCGCCTGCAGTTCCCGGGCGGCGGCCAGGCCCTGCCAGCGGCGCAGCCAGGCCGGGTCGACCTGCTCGCGCCGCCCCTGGTCGCGCAGGATCACCGCGCGCCCGGAGCCCACCGGCCGCAGCCGGGCGGTGCGCCGGGTGGAGGCCGCCACCTCCCACCGGCCGGCGGCGGTGTGCCAGTGCCCTTCGGGGACGGCGACCTCCAGGCGCACCCGGGCGCCCGGCCCGGCGTCGCCGTCGGCCCGCAGCAACCGCCCGCCGAGCCGGCGCAGCACCTGCTCGCGCGCCTGCTCGAACGGCACCCCGCCGGCCGACTCCTGGACGTCCACCCGCAGCCACTGCCCGCGGCCGTAGCCCTCGCTGACCGACCAGTTGAAGAGCTCCGGTCCGCCCTCGTCGTAGAACAGCGGCTCGAACTCGACGAGCACCGAGCGCGGGCGGCGGCGCACCGGTCCTATCCTGCGGCGGTCCTGCGGTTGCAGCACCACCGCCTTGGCCTGCACGAACTCCGCGAGGCGGGCGGCCTGTCCGCGGACCGCGGCGGCCTGTTCGCCCGGTACGTCGCGCGCCTCGTCGGCGGTCAGCTGCGCCACGATCCGCAGGTAGTGCACGAAGGCGCGCAGCTCCGTGTACGGGTCGCTGCCCTGGTAGAGCGCGCCGTGGCCGTCCCGCCAGGTACGCAGCGACCAGGCCCCGGGCCGGTCCCCGCGCTCCAGCACCTCGCCGACCGCGGCCTCCACGACCAGCGGGTCGCGGGGTGCGGGCAGGCGGGCGAGCAGGTCCAGCGCCTGGAGCCGCTCCTGTACGCCCCACAGGCGGCCCCGGCCCGACATGATCGCGTGCTGGGCGTCGAACCAGGTCGGCCCCGCGGCCCGGCCGAGCTCCTGGCCGGCCCAGTGCCAGCGGTCGTGCAGGCTCATCAGCGCGTGGTACGGGTCGGGCCCCAGGCCCTCGGCGCCCGGCACCAGGTGTTCGGGGCCCAGCCCGCGCAGCGCGGTCACCGGCACCGCGAGCCCGACGTGGTCCTGTTGGTGGCGGCCCTTGACGATGCCGACCACCTCGCCGCGGTCGCAGTCGATCAGCGGTCCGCCGGAGGCGCCGGGGGTGACCCGCACATCGCTGCCGAACTGCAGCCCCCGGGCGTCGCGGGCGCCGAAGCGGACCGCGATGAAGGGGTCGACGGGGGCCCGCGGGGCGGCGGGCGTCTCCCGTGCCGCGCGCCCGGCGCGTCCCCCCGGCCGGCCCGCGGCCGCACCCCCGCGCGGCCCGCCGTGCCCGTGGGCCTCCCCGTCCGCCGGCGGGCCCGGCTGGTCGTGCCCGCGGAAGATGTAGGCGTCCTCCAGGAGCGTCGCCGGCTGGTCGCTGAGCCAGGCGCAGGGATGCTCGGTCTCCGGGTCGAGCAGCCGGACCAGCGCGAGATCGGCGCGGGCGGCGGGGCCGGCGTCCGGGTCGGGCCGGCTGAGGTCGTACGCCAGTCGCGCGGGCACCACCCGGCCGCCGAACGCGACCCCGAAGACGCCGTCCGGCCCGGTGTCGCGGCGTCGCCCGTCGCTCGCCGCCAGCACATGTGCGCAGGTCAGCACCCATCCCGGGGCGATCAGAACGCCGCTGCCCCACGGGCGGCCCGCGGTGGTGCCCGGCCGGGCACGCAGTCCGACGGTGGTGCGTCCGGCGTGGTCGAGGAGCTGTGCGTAGTGGGTGCGGTCAGCGCGGCCGGCGGGCTGGGAGGTCGTCATCAGCGGCTCGCGTCGTCCGGCTCCCGGCGGCCGGCCGCAGCCCGCCGGTGCGGTGCCGCCGGCGGCACCGCGTCCTCGCGCCGCCAGGTGAGCGTGACCGAGAGGTTGGCCTTCGCCTCGCCGTCCGCGAGCAGGGCGACGGCCTTGCCGGGCTTGGCCGAGAGCTCCACGCCGAAGGTCACGCTGGTCTCGTGCGGCGCGACCCGCTCGGTGGCCTGGCGGACGCTGGCGGCGACCCCGCCGATCACCTCGCGGAGCCCCTCGACCCGGGCGCCGAGCGCGTCCCAGGCACCGACGTCCTCGAATTCGCCGTCGGCCTCGTCCGCGTCGTCGGGCCCGGCGAGCCCGGGGGCGTCGAGCCGGGAGACCCGGGCCCAGACCTCCGTGCCGTCGGGCAGCTCGATCCGCTGCGGGCGCTCGTGCATCACGGCCTCCTGCTCCCCGTGGGCCGCAATTCCCCCCTTGCCGCCCGACCGTTGACAGGTGATCAGGCTAGCCCCCGGCCGCCTGTGGCGCGAGAGGTCCGTGAGCCTGCCTATCCTGGCCGGGAATGACCCATGACCCCTGGTGGAGAGCGCGTGTATTTCACTGACCGTGGCATCGAGGAGCTGGAGAACCGGCGCGGCGAGGAGGAGGTCACCCTTGGCTGGGTGGCCGATCAGCTGCGGACGTTCGTCGACCTGAACCCGGACTTCGAGGTGCCGGTGGAGCGGCTGGCCACCTGGCTGGCCCGGCTGGACGACGAGGACGAGGACGAGGACGAGTAGCGGGCCGGCCCCGCCCCGGTGTACGGGGCGGGACCGGCCCTGCACGGCGGGTGCGCCCGGTCCGGGCACCGGTCGCGCGCCGGCCCGGATCACCGGGCCGGGATCCGTCGCGGCCCGGCGCGCCGTCAGGCGTAGTGGAGCGCCTCGCGCAGCCGCATCTTCACGTCTTCCTCCTCGTGGAACGCCGCCCGCCCGGCCCGCGCGTCGTGCTCGACATAGGCCCGCTTGTTGTGCAGTTCGGCGGCTTCCGCCCCGTTCCGGGCGCCGTCGAGCGCCCGCCGGATCCGGTCGGCGTGATGCTTGTGCCGGCAGGCCGCCTCCGCCTGGACGGCGTACTTCTGGGTCGACCTGTTGTGGCCGATGGCCTTCTTGTAGCCGCGGGAGCGGTCGGCCGACAGCGCCTTGTTGTTCGCCGAGTTCGTCTTGGCGACCAGGCTGTGACAACTGGCGGCGGCGGAGACCGGAGCGGGCGCGGCATGTGCCGACGCGACCGGCCCGGCCACCGCGGCACCGAGCACCAGAACCGAGAGCAACCCCGTTGTTCTACGCACGTGTTCGACTCCTTCATGGCATGCGCCACGACATCGATGGACACCCCCGAGGACGCCGGCGCCGCACCGGACGGTTGCACCGGCCGCAGCCGAAACGATCAAGGGGGTGCGGCAAAGGGCGCGATAAAAGGCGCACTCCGGACACACTCCCCCGAACACGGCGCTTGACTTCCCCCATCCGCGATATATCGTGTGTGAAGTGAACGCGATATGTTGCGTTGCAGCCGTCCAGGGGAGGCAGGCATGTCCACGGGGACCGAGTGGTCGCACCGACCGACACAGGTGAACTCACCACGCACGCTGGAGATCACCGAATCCTTCGACGCCGTGACCGTGCGCGTGGTCAACGGCACCGTCAATGTCGTCGGCACCACGGACGACGGCCCGGCCCGCGTCGAGATCAGCGAGCTGCACGGCCCGCCACTGACCGTCTCGTGCACGCACGGCACCCTGTCGGTCGCCTATGACGACCTCCCGTGGAAGGGCTTCTTGAAGTTCTTCGACCGCAAGGGGTGGAACCGCAGCGCGGTGGTGTCGGTGACCGTGCCCGCCACCACCCGCGTCGAGGTCGGGGTGGTCGGCGCCGGCGCGATGGTCTCCGGCATCGCGGGGCGCACGGACGTCCGCGGCGTCTCCGGCGACAGCACGCTCGTCGGGCTGACCGGCGAGGTGCAGGCCGACACCGTCTCCGGCGACGTCGAGGTCCAGTCGGTCAAGGGCGCCCTGCGCTTCCACTCCGTCTCGGGCGATCTGACGGTCGTCGACGGCGCGGGCGGCGCGGTGCACGCCGACTCCGTCAGCGGCGACATGGTCCTCGACCTGGACCCCGGACAGGACGCCGACATCTCGCTGACGACGGTCTCCGGGGAGGTCGCCATCCGGCTGCCCGACCCCGCCGACGCCACCGTCGAGGCCAACACCGCGAGCGGCACGGTCTCCAACGCCTTCGACGACCTGCGGGTCAGCGGGCAGTGGGGCGCGAAGCGGATCACCGGTTCCTTGGGCGCGGGCAACGGCACCCTCAAGGTCACCACCGTCTCCGGCGGCCTGGCCCTGCTGCGCCGCCCCGCCGCCGAGGACGAGGGCGGCCGGCCCGGCGCCCCCGGGAACGGCCCCGCCCCCGGCCCGCACGACGACTCCCCCGCCGGCCCGCCCACCGGGAAGAAGGTGCTCTGAGCATGCCCCCCGTCTTCGCCCACGGCCGCCTGCGCCTCTACCTCCTCAAGCTGCTGGACGAGGCGCCGCGGCACGGCTACGAGATCATCCGCCTCCTGGAGGAGCGCTTCCAGGGCCTCTACGCCCCCTCGGCCGGCACGGTCTACCCCCGGCTGGCCAAGCTGGAGGCCGAGGGCCTGGTCACCCACGCGACCGAGGGCGGCCGCAAGGTCTACTCGATCACCGACGCCGGACGCGCCGAACTCGCCGACCGCGGCGGCGAGCTGGCCGACCTGGAACTGGAGATCCGCGAGTCGGTCGCCGCGCTGGCCTCCGACATCCGGGAGGACGTCAGCGGTTCGGCGCGCGATCTGCGCCGCGAGATCCGGGAGGCCGCCCAGCAGGCCCGCAAGGACGCGGGAAGGGCGGGGAAGGCCGGGTGGCAGGACGCCGGGGCACCGGACGCGGCCGGGCGGCCCTTCACGGAGGCCGCCGACTACCTCGACGCCGCGTTCGGCGACAAGGAGTCCTGGCGGCAGACGAAGGAGGAGTTCCGCCGCGCCAGGGAGGAGTGGAAGGAGCAGGCCCGGCGGGCCAAGGAGGAGAGCCGCCGTGCCCGGCAGGACGCCCAGCGGGCCCGTAAGCAGGCCAGGGACGCCCAGGTGTTCGCGCGCGAGGAGGTCCAGCGGGTCATCAGGCGCGTACAGGAGCAGACCCAGGGGGCGGTGCGGGCCGGCGACTGGTCGGGGGCGGTGCGCGAGGCGCTGTCCGAGGTGTCCCGCGAGGTCGGGCGCTTCACCGGCGGCCCGTCCGCCGCCGGGCGGGGCGGCACTGCGGAAGGTACCGGGCGGGACCGGGAAGACGACGGGACCCGGGTGACGGTCGAGCGCGTCGACCCGGCCGAGGAGGGTGGCGGGGAGAGCCCCGGGGCGGGCCCGGCGGCCGCGGCTCCACCGGCCCCGGAGTGGGCACGGGATGCGGCGGGCGACGATCCGGCCCGTGACTTCGACCGGCTGCTGGACCGCTTCCGCGACGACCTGAGGGACGCCGCCCGCGATCACGGCGTCACGGCCGAACAACTGGCGGAGTCCCGCCGGCGGCTGTCCACGGCCTCCGCCCACATCGGCGCCCTGCTGCGCCACCCGGAGCAGTACGGGGCCGACGGGGGCCGGGAGGGCTGAGGGGGCGGCCGCGCGCGGCGGACGGAAGGGCCGGGCGGGCGCCGCGCACGGCGTGCCGACACCCTGGCCGCCGGCCGCGCCGGCACGCTGCGCAGGGCGGGCGCGCCCCCGGGGACGCGCCCGCCCCTCCGCCGGCTCAGCTCCCGGCCCCCGCCACCTCCGGCGCCCCGACGCAGGTGCGCAGGGCCCCGATGAGCCGCTCGGCCCGCTGGTCGCCGCGGCCGCCCATCCGGTTGGCGGTGTAGGCGAACCCGACACCGAACTCGTCGTCACCGAAGGCGAACTGGCCTCCCGCACCGCTGTGGGCGAAGGAGCGCGGCCCGAGCAGCCGGCGGAACGCCGAGTCGAGGAGGAAGCCGCTGCCCCAGCGCGCGCCGAGGTCCGGGAAGCCGGACCAGGAGGGCCCGCCCGACAGCTGCCGGACGGCGTCGGTGACGGTGTCCCGGGACAGCAGCCGCGGCCGGCCGTCCACACCGGTGGCGACCGCCGCGTACAGGGCCGCCAGGGCGCGCGCCGACGAGACTCCGCCCGCGCCGGGGAATTCGGCGGTCAGCAGGGCGGCGGAGTGGTAGCCGTGCGGGTCGTCCAGTCCGGGGAAGGGCAGGACCCCGTTCATCGTCAGGGCCCGCATCGGCAGCAGGTCGGCGCTCGGCAACGGCGGCCGGTCCGCCGCCTCGACGAGCCGCGCCATCCCCGGCACCTCCTGCGGCGGCACGCCGATCCAGGTGCGCAGCCCCAGCGGATCGCCGATGACCTCACGGAAGCGGGCGCCGGGCGTACGGCCGGTGCGGCGCCGGATCACCTCGCCGACGAGGAAGCCGAAGGCATGGGCGTGGTACTCGAACGCGGTGCCGGGCTCCCAGAGCGGCCGCTGCTCCTCCAGGGCGCGGATCACCGGTGTCCAGGCGGTCAGCTCCTCGAACGCCAACTGCCGCTCGACGAGCGGGATTCCGGCGGTGTGGGCGAGCACCATCCGGGTGGTGATCCGCTCCTTGCCGTGCCGCCCGAACTCCGGCCAGCAGTCGGCCACCGGGGCGTCGAGGTCCACCTCCCCTTCCTGCGCGAGCAGATGGGCAAGGATGCTGACGACGGCCTTGCTGAGGGACATGACGGGAAGGACGGTGTCCTGCGCCCACTCCCGCCCGGTCCGGTCGTCCGCGATGCCGCCCCACAGGTCGACGACCTGACGGCCGTCCACGAACACGGCGGCCGCGGCGCCGAGTTCACCGCGTTCGGCGAAGTTGCGGGCGAACTCGTCCGCGAAGGCCCCGAACCCCTCGTCGGCCCATCCGTGGTACGACATGCGGCGCTTCCTCTCCACAGGCGCATCGACCCCCCGTGGGCCGTCGGCCGGGTCACCCTATGCACGGGGGCCGCCCGGACTCGATCGAATATCCGGTGCACCGGGGAGCCGGTGCGTGCCGGCCGCCGCGACCGGATACGGCCTCCGCCCCACCGACCTACGGTTACCGACAGTTGCCATCTGCGACCTGGATTCACGCGGCGTAATCGGGGAAGTGACTACTTCGCACGGCTTTTCGCCCGGCACCGGCCTCCGGGGAGCCCCGGCCGCCCGGCGCCGCGGGCCGACGGCCGTGTTCCGGACCACGGTCCCGCCCTCCTCGTCTGCGCACGCATCGTGAAGGCCATGAGGTAAAGCGATGTCGGAATACCTTTCGGTCGCCCGCCGGATGTGGCACCTGCTGGAGCCGCTGCACGCCACGCTGTACTTCGCCCCCGAAGCCCGCCAGGTCGCCGCCGACCTCGGCCATGACGTGTCCTCCCGCTGGCCCAGCTACTTCGCCTGGCGCACGGCGCCGCTGGGTGCCGCGGGCCCTGAGCTGGTGGCCGCGACGTACTACAGCTTCAGCCCGCGGATGGTCGCCCGCCACCTCCCGCGGATCTGGACCGTCGCGGACCCGGCCAAGGTCCTGGACGCGCGGCTGCTGGCCATGGACCGTGCGCTGACCGCCCTGACCGGCGGCCGGCTGAGTGCCGCGCAGCTCGCCGAGGCGGCCCGGCTCGCCCGCCAGGCCGCCGAGAACGCCGGCCCGGCCGCCCGGCCACTGGCCGCCGCCAACCGCGATCTGCCGTGGCCGGACGCCCCGCATCTGGTGCTCTGGCAGGCCGCGACGGTGCTCCGCGAACACCGCGGCGACGGCCATCTGGCGGCGCTGCTGACCTGCGGGCTCGATCCGTGCGAGGCCCTGGTGTCGTTCGCCGCGGTCGGGGCCGCACCGGCCGCCGACTTCGCGGGGCGCGGCTGGAGCCCGCAGGAGTGGAGCGACGCCCGGCACCGCCTCGCCGCCCGCGGCTGGATCGCCCCGGACGGCACCGCGACCGAACGCGCCCGCACGGAACGCGAGGCGATCGAGCGGACCACGGACCGGCTGGCGGCCGGCCCGTGGCGCGCCCTGGGCCACTCCCGCGCCGAACGGCTGGCGCAGCTCCTCCACCCCGTCGTGGGCGCGGTGTTCGAGGCCGGCTACCTGCCCCGGCACAGCACCCTGGGCATCGGCAGGGTGAAGGTCGGCTACCCGTAGCGCGTCCCGCCCATGACCGCGCGCCGCCGGACGACCCCGGGGGCGCACCTTCCCGAACCGGCCCGCCCCGGGCCCTCCCGACCCGTCCGACGGCCGCGGCACCGCACCGCCCCCGCCGCCTCAACCGGCGCGCCGCTCCCGGGACTCCTCCAGTACCCGCACCACCGCGCCATGGGTCACCCCGTGATCGGCGAGCACCGCGGAGGCCGGTCCGCGCCCGGCGGCCAGCGCCATCAGCAGATGCTCGTCGCCGAGGTACCGCTCTTTGCGGCCGACCGCGATCCGCAGAGCGCGCTCCAGCACGGACTTCGCCTCCGCGGAGAACGGCCGGCGCAGCCGCTTGCGGCGCCCGCCCCGACCGTCGGCGGCCAGCGCACCCACCCCGTGCTGCCGCTCGACCCGTGCCACGATCGCGTCGACATCGATCCCGAGCCCGGCCAGCGCCGCCGCGTCGGCCGTGGACACCCCGCCGCGCCGGCGCACCGTCGCGAGGGCTTCCGCCACCGACGCCCGCCGCTCGTGGACACCGAGCGCGCGGAGCACCGCGGCGGCCGGGGTGTCCGTACGGTCCAACAGCGCGAGGAGCAGCTCCGGTTCGCCGACCGTGCCGCTGCCCGCGCGCTCCGCCTGCTCCACCGCCCCGCGCACCACCGCACGCGCCCCGGCCGTGAACTTCTCGAACATCAGCGCCTCCCGTGCTTCTTGTGCACCGCCTGCCGGCTGACACCCAGCTCCGCCGCGATCTCCTGCCACGACCAGCCCTTCGCGCGGGCGCTGCGCACCTGCACGGCTTCGAGCTGCTCCAGCAGCCGGCGGAGCGCGGCCACGGCGCGGAGCCCGACCCTGGGGTCCCGGTCACCGGCCCGCTCGGCGAGGTCCGTTGCTTCGGTCATGGTGTCAATTTACGTTGACACCCACGGCGCGTCAACCATCATTGACATATGGAGGTCCGGCAGCCCCGTCCCGTGCTCCGGCTCGTGAGATGCGGCTCGCGCCCCGCGGTGGAGCACTCGCGGCTCCCCGGCCAGGCGGGCACCGCCCCAGGGCGGCGCCCTCAAGGACGCGCGGGACCGGTCAAGGACGTGCGGGGCCGGTCAAGGACGCGCGGGGCCGGTCAAGGACGCGCGGGACCGGCCGTGAACAGAGCGATCACCACCGCGGTGCCGTCCGTCCGCAGCCCGGCGGCGGCCGCGTCCCGCGCCGTCAGCAGCGCCGCGTCGAACCGCGCCAACCGCGCCTCGTCCGCGCCGGGTGCCGTGATCAGGGTGGGGCCCTCGACCGCCACCACCAGGACCTCGTCCGGCCCGTCGGTGCCACCGTCGCCCGCGCCGCCGCCGGCCGGCCACACCACACGGCTCCCCCGCGCCACCTCCACCGTCGCCGCCGCCCGCCCCTCCCGGAGCATCACATTGAGGTTGACGACGGGGCCGTCCAGCAGCCTGGAGCCGGTGGCGGCGCCGCCGGGGAAGGCGAACGGGCGGTGGCGCCCCGGGAGGAGCCGCGGGACGCCGTCCACGGTCAGCTCCAGCCCGGCGCCCTCGACGACGGTGAGGATCCGCCGGACGCCGGGCAGCGGCGAGTACGGCCCGTCCCGGATGACGTCCGCCAGGCTGACGCGCCAGGCGAAGGTCTCCCAGCCGGCGCCCGGCGGCTCGACGGCGACCTCCCGGGTCACCCCGCCGCCGTTGCTCCACGGCGCGGCACGGCGCCCCTGGGCCCGCAGGATCCGCACGCGCCGGCTCCTCCTCGTCTCATCCGCGCCACACGGGACACCACCGGCCCCGCGGCAGGTGTCACACCGTCAGCACGATCTTGCCGAACAGCTCGCCCTCGGCCATCTTCGTGAAGCCCTCGCGCGCCCGGTCCAGCGGCAGCGTCGAATCGATGACCGGCCGGATGCCCTTGGCCGCGCAGAAGCTGAGCAGCGACGCCAGCTCCTCCTTGCTGCCCATCGTGGAGCCGACGATCTTCAGCTCCAGGAAGAAGATCCGGTTGAGCTCCCCGCTCTTCGGGGTGTAGCCGCTGGTGGCGCCCGAGATGACCAGAGTGCCGCCGGGGCGCAGCGACTTGACGGAGTGCGACCAGGTGGCGGCGCCGACCGTCTCGATCACCGCGTCCACCCGCCGCGGCAGCCGCTCGCCGGACGCGAACACCGCCTCGGCGCCCAGCTCCAGCGCACGCTTGCGCTTGGCCTCGTCCCGGCTGGTGGCGAAGACCCGCAGGCCCGCGGCGGCGCCCAGCACGATGGCGGCGGTCGCGACGCCACCACCGGCGCCCTGCACCAGCACGCTGTCCCCGGGCCGTACGCCCGCGTTGGTGAACAGCATCCGGTAGGCGGTCAGCCAGGCCGTCGGCAGGCAGGCCGCCTCCTCGAAGGACAGTTCCTTCGGCTTGGGCAGCACGTTCCAGGCGGGGACGGTGACCTGCTCGGCGAAGGTGCCCTGGTAGCGCTCGGTGAGGATGGAGGGCTTCTCCCCGGGGCCGACGCCGTGCCCGGTCTGCCCGATGACGGAGTGCAGGACGACCTCGTTGCCGTCCGCGTCCACTCCGGCGGCGTCGCAGCCGAGGATCATCGGCAGGCTGTCGTCGGTGATGCCCACCCCGCGCAGCGACCACAGGTCGTGGTGGTTGAGGGAGGCGGCCTTGACGTGGACGGTCGTCCAGCCGGGGCGTACGTCGGGGGCCGGGCGCTCCCCCAATTCGAGGCCGTTCAGCGGCTGGTCACGGTCGATGCGGGCGGCGTAGGCAGCAAACATGATCTAAACGTAGGCCGCGGCCGGGCGCTGCGGTACCGCGCAGGGGTGTGACACGCACCGCGCCGCCACCGCAACGGGCCGGGCCCGCACCCGTGTGGGGTGCGGGCCCGGCCCGTGCGTGTCCGGTGGCGGCGCGGTCAGCGGCGCGCCACGCCCTCGGCGCGGGCGGCGGCCGCGACGGCGGCGGTCACGGCCGGCGCGACCCGCTCGTCGAACGGCGAGGGGATGACCCGGTCGGCGCTGAGTTCCTCGGCGACGACGGCGGCCAGCGCCTCGGCGGCGGCGAGCTTCATGCCCTCCGTGATCCGGCTGGCCCGCACCTGCATGGCACCGGCGAAGATGCCCGGGAAGGCCAGCACGTTGTTGATCTGGTTCGGGTAGTCGCTGCGCCCGGTGGCGACCACGGCCGCGTACTTGTGCGCGATCTCCGGGTGGATCTCCGGGGTCGGGTTGGCCATCGCGAAGATCAGCGAGTCCTTCGCCATCTTCGCCACCGCCTCCTCCGGCACCGTGCCGCCGGAGACACCGATGAAGACATCGGCGCCGTCCAGCGCGTCCTGAAGCGAACCGGTCAGCCCGCCCTTGTTCGTGAAGCCGGCCACCTCGCGCTTGACGTCCGTGAGGTCGGAGCGGTCGGTGGAGACGATGCCCTTGCGGTCGCACACCGCGACGTCCCCGATGCCCGCCTCGATGAGGATCTTGGCGATCGCGACACCGGCCGCACCGGCGCCCGAGATGACCGCCCGCAGCTGCCCCAGCGAACGGTCGGTGAGCTTGGCGGCGTTCCGCAGCGCGGCCAGCGTGACCACGGCGGTGCCGTGCTGGTCGTCGTGGAAGACCGGGATGTCCAGGGCCTCCTGGAGCCGGCGCTCGATCTCGAAGCACCGGGGCGCCGAGATGTCCTCCAGATTGACGCCGCCGAAGGACGGTGCCAGGCGGACGACGGTCTCGATGATCTCGTCGGTGTCGGTGGTGGCGAGCGCGATCGGCACCGCGTCGACGCCGCCGAACTGCTTGAAGAGAATGGCCTTGCCCTCCATCACGGGGAGGGAGGCCTCCGGGCCGATGTCGCCCAGGCCCAGCACCGCCGTGCCGTCCGTGACGACGGCGACGACCTGGGACTTCCATGTGTAGTCGTGAACGAGCTCGGGCTGCTCGGCGATGGCGCTGCACACCTTGGCGACGCCCGGTGTGTACGCGAGGGACAGGTCGTCCTTGTCGCGGACCGGCACGGTCGCCTCGATGGCCATCTTGCCGCCGCGATGCAGCGCGAAAGCCGGGTCGAAGGCATCGTCGGGCGCACTGCCCGTGCCCGTGCCGGTATTGCTGTCGCTGCGAGGATTGACGATCTCCGCTGCCACTTGTCTTACCCCTTTTATTCGTAAATCTGCTGAGGGTGGCCACTCCCTGGTTGAGGGGTGGGCGGGCACCGCGTCCGCGCCGTGCACGGCGGATGGCCGCCGCGCGCGGGGAGGTACGGACGCCGGGCGCGCCGCACACGCGCCCTGAGCCCCGGATGAGGGGTGTAACGCACCTTTCTACCCGACGGGCGCGGGCCCCGACGAGTCAGATTGCTTACCCTCGAGTTCAGAGATCCGACAATAACCGTGAAATGCACAAAAGACTCAGAAGGGCGATCCCCCCACGGTCCGGATTCCGAGACGCCCGGATCGGGCCGGGAAGCACCGGGATCGGCGGAAGCGAGGGCTCCCCTTGCCGCAGAAGGGCGCCACCTCGCCTTCTCCGTCCGTTATCCGATTTTGACCATTACGACAGTCCGAATACCGGAGCCCGGATGGCAGGATTCCGTCACCAACCGAGGTCGCGACGTTCGGCGGTGTGCCCCCGGCCCTTCGTCACGTCGGCTTCTCCATCCGCAGGAGGATCAGCATGACCGCACGCACCACCCGTCGCACGGCCGTCGGCAGGTCTCGCACAGCCGTGGCCGCGGCGGCCGCGGTCGCCGCCTCGCTGCTGCTGCTCAGCGCCTGCGGCGACCAGACGGACGCCGCCATCGCCAAGCGCGAGGCGAAGAAGAACCGCGACGTCAACGCGCCGCTGTTCAAGAAGCTGCCCAAGGACGTCCAGGAGAAGGCCATGCTCCAGGTCGGCTCGGACATCACCTACAAGCCGGTGGAGTTCCGCTCCAACGGCGCGGTCGTCGGCATCGACCCGGATCTCGCGGCGGCGATGAGCAAGGCGTTGGGCATCAAGCTCAACTTCAACAACGCCACCTTCGACACCCTCATGGGCGGCCTGAAGTCCAAGCGCTACGACATCGCGATGTCGGCGATGACGGACACCAAGGAGCGCCAGGAGGGCATCGACAGCAACACCGGCAAGAAGATCGGCCAGGGAGTCGACTTCATCGACTACCTCAACGTCGGCGTCTCGCTCTACACCCAGAAGGGCAAGACCAAGGGCATCGACGGCTGGGAGACGCTGTGCGGCAAGAAGCTCGCGGTGCAGCGCGGCACGGTCTCGCACGACCTCGCCAAGGACAAGTCGAAGGCCTGTGAGAAGAACGGCGAGCAGCCGATCTCCATCGAGGCGTTCGACAACGACTCCGAGGCCCAGACCCGGCTGCGCACCGCCGGCGTGGACGCCGTCTCCAGCGACTACCCGGTCGCGGCCTACGCGGTGAAGGTCTCCGGTCACGGCAAGGATTTCCAGATGGTCGGCGGCGCGCCGCTCAAGGCGGCCCCGTACGGCATCGCGGTCCCCAAGGGCCAGGAGCAGCTGCGTGACGCGCTCCGGGACGCGGTGGAACTCGCGATCAAGAACGGCTCGTACGCCAAGGTCCTGGACAAGTGGGACGTCAAGGACGCCGCGGTCAAGAAGGTGCAGCTCAACGGCGGCTCCTGACCCGCCGCGAACCCGCCCCTCCGCTCCGCGCACCTCCCGCCGAATGCTGAAAGGCAACACCCGTGTCAGTTGACGTCGACAAGTCGGCCCAGCCGCCGGCGGACGCTCCGCCGCCCCAGCCCGAGCCGATCAAAGCCATCCCGGTCCGCCATTACGGCCGGTGGGTGGCGGCGATCATCGTCCTCGGACTGATCGCCCTGCTCGGCCGGGCCTTCGCCGCCGGGAACGTCAACTGGGACGCCATCCCCCAGTACATGTTCAACGCGGACATCCTCAAGGGCCTGCGCAACACCCTGCTGATCACCGTGCTCTCGATGATCATCGGCATCGTGGGCGGCGTGATCCTGGCCGTGATGCGCCAGTCCAAGAACCCGGTCACCTCGACGGTCGCGTGGTTCTACGTCTGGTTCTTCCGCGGGACGCCGGTCTACGTCCAGCTGTTCCTCTGGTTCAACCTGGGCCTGGTCTTCCAGTACATCGACATCATGCCGATCTACAAGGACGAGTGGTCGGACTTCATGACCCCGTTCCTGTGCGCGCTGCTGGGCCTCGGGCTCAACGAGGCGGCGTACATGGCGGAGATCTGCCGGGCCGGCCTCAACGCCGTCGACGAGGGCCAGACCGAGGCGGCGCACGCGCTGGGCATGAGCCACGCCAAGACGCTGCGCCGGATCATCGTGCCGCAGGCGATGCGGGTGATCGTGCCGCCGACCGGCAACGAGGTCATCAACATGCTGAAGACCTCCTCGCTGGTCATCGCCGTCCAGTACTACGACCTCCTCCAGGCCGCCCAGAACGTCGGCCGGGACTCGGGCGTCGTCGTGGAGATGCTGATCCTCGCCGCCGCCTGGTACCTGATCGCCACCACGGTGCTGAGCATCGGCCAGTACTACCTGGAGCGCTACTACGCCCGCGGCTCCAGCCGGCAGCTCCCGCTCACTCCGCTCCAGCGCGCCAAGGCGAGGCTGTCCGGCGGCTTCAACCGCTCCGCCGGAGGTGCGGCATGACCAGCAAGACGACGACGAGCAAGGCCGCGGGCACCAGCGGCGCCCCGATGGTGCTGGCCGAGGGCGTCCACAAGTCCTTCGGCGCGGCCCACATCCTCAAGGGCATCGACCTGGAGGTCGCGCCCCGGGAGGTCTTCTGCCTGATCGGCCCGTCCGGCTCCGGCAAGTCGACGTTCCTGCGCTGCATCAACCACCTGGAGAAGGTGAACGCGGGACGGCTGTCCGTCGACGGCGAACTGGTCGGCTACCGCGAGCACCACGGCAAGCTCTACGAGCTGCGCGACAGGGAGGTCGCCGCCCGCCGCCGCGACATCGGCATGGTCTTCCAGCGCTTCAACCTCTTCCCGCACATGACCGCGGTGGAGAACATCATGGAGGCGCCGATCCAGGTCAAGGGCGAGTCGAAGTCCGCGGCGCGGGCGCGGGCGGTCAAGCTCCTGGACCGCGTCGGACTGTCCGACAAGGCCGGGAACTACCCCTCGCAGCTCTCCGGCGGCCAGCAGCAGCGCGTCGCCATCGCCCGTGCGCTGGCGATGGAGCCCAAGCTGATGCTCTTCGACGAGCCGACCTCGGCGCTGGACCCGGAGCTGGTCGGTGACGTCCTGGACGTCATGAAGGACCTGGCGGCGGACGGTATGACGATGGTCGTCGTGACCCATGAGATGGGCTTCGCCCGTGAGGTCGGCGACTCGCTGGTCTTCATGGACGACGGCGTGGTCGTCGAATCGGGCCACCCGCGCGAGGTGCTCGGCAACCCGCAGCACGAGCGGACGAAGTCGTTCCTGTCGAAGGTGCTGTAGGGCGCTGCGCCGGGGCGCCGGACGCGGTGGCCCCGGCGCCTGCCGGGGTGCCGCGGGCCGCGCCCGCGGCCGTGGCCGTGGCCGGATCCGTGGACCGCGGCGGGACCCGCTCCCCCGGGAGGAGGCCCCGCCGCGGTCCTCCGCCGTCCCCGGACGGTGCGGCGGGCCCCTACTACTTCAGGCCCAGCACCAGCCCGTCCGTGGGCGAGGCCCAGACCGGCCGCGCCTCGCCGAATCCCGATTCGCGCAGGACCGCCGCGTGCCAGGCCGCCGAGGGGGTGTCGCCGTCCGCGTGCTCGCCGTAGATCTCGAAGCGCTCGGCGGTCGGCCCGGCCAGCCGCGGGTCGGCGGCCGCCAGCTGCCACCACTCGGCCCAGTCGACGGCGCCGGCCGCCTTCGCCTCGTCCATCCGCCGGTGCCGGAAGGCCCGCTCGGCGGCGTTGATCCGCGGGGTGGCCGGCTCGGGCATGTGGTCGGCGTTCATGAAGACCCCGCCGTCCCGCACCAGGGTGCCGAGCTGCCCGTACAGCCCGCGGAGCTCCTCGGTGTGCAGCCAGTGGAGCGCGGTGGCGGTGAGCACGGCGTCGTACGAGTCGTGCGGCAGCTTGTCGGTCCACCGCGGATCCTTGAGATCGGCTCGTACGAAGCGGACCCGGCGCTCGCCGGCGAAGTACCCTTCCGCGATGGCCAGCAGCGCGGGATCCAGATCGACGCCCACACTCTCGGCCTCGGGGAACCGCTTGAGCAGCCGGTCGGAGATACTGCCCGTGCCGCAGGCGAGGTCCAGCACCCGGGGCGCGGGGCCCACCAGCGCCTCGACCATGTCCAGCATCACCCGGAACCGCTCCTCGCGGTCGGGCAGGTACCACTCCTGCTGGCGGTCCCAACTGTCCTGCCAGGCCTGCCAACCGGCGCCGACGACGGTCTCGGTCATCGCTTCCCCTCCATGACGTAATACCCTCGTACGAAGAACACCCATTACTTCGTTCAGCACTCCGCACCTTAGCCCCCGCCCGTAAGGACTACAAGTGGAACTGGCCTATTACTCGGACTATGCCGTGCGACTGGTCAACACCGAGCAGCCCGAGCGCGGCAGCGACAGCCTCACCACGGTCGAGGCGGTACGCGAACTCTTCGGCCCCGCCCAGCAGGTCGCCCGGCGCGCGACCGACAGCGACGTCACCCGGCTGCGCGCGGTCCGCACCCGGCTGCGCGCCGTCTTCGAGGCCGCCGACGGCGGCGACGAGGTGCTGGCCGTGGACCTCCTCAACGCCCTGATGATGGAGTTCCCGGTCAGCCCGCAGATCTCCGGCCACGAGTACCGGGACGAGGACGGCCGCCCCGACTGGCACATGCACATCGCCGACCACGCCGCCAACGCCACCGCGAGCTTCGCCGCGACCGCCGGTATGGGCCTGGCCTTCCACCTCACCGAGCTGGGCGTGGACCGGCTGGGCATCTGCGAGGCCCGCCCCTGCCGCAACGCCTACCTGGACACCTCGACCAACCGCTCCCGGCGCTACTGCTCCGACCGCTGCGCCACCCGCGCCAACGTCGCCGCCTACCGCGCCCGCAAGCGCCTGGAGAGCGAGCGCTCGGCCCGCACCGGCCGGACCGCCGACACCGCCCAGGACAGCACGCCGGCCACCGAGCGCTGAATCCCCCGCGGCGGCCGCACCCGCACCCAGGCGCGGGCGATGACCAGTTCGTCGGGAACCACCCCGAATTCCCGGCTGTCGTTCTCGACGAACGGATTGTCCCCCTGGACCCACCAGCCGCCGTCGCGCCGCCGCACGGCCCGCTTGACGATCAGCAGATCCTGCCGGAACGGGTGCCGCAGCACGACGACGTCACCGGGCCGCACCGCCGCCCCGTACTGCACCACCAGCTGGTCGCCGGGCCGCAGCGTCGGCACCATCGACGGGTTGTAGACCTCGGCCAGCCCGAACGCGCGCAGGAGCCCGCTCCGCCCCGGCCCGGGCTCCGCGTCCCCGCCCCGCTCCGGCCCGCGCTCGTGCACCCGCTCCGGCATCCCGTACCTCCCGGCCCAGCCCCGGTCCGACCCTCCCCCAGACTCCGTCCGGGGGCACCCCCATCTCGCTTCGCTCACCGGCCCATCCTCCCTCAGCCCCACCGCGGCACCGGACTTTTGCCCTAAGACCCCCGGGCCGACCAAGAAAAGCCTTCCCGCACCGAGTAATCTCGCACCTGAGAAGACGATCACGAGGAAGGACTGAACATGCTTTCGCGCCTGTTCGCCCCCAAGGTGAAGGTCAGCGCCCACTGCGACCTGCCCTGCGGCGTGTACGACCCGGCCCAGGCCCGCATCGAGGCCGAGTCGGTCAAGGCCGTCCAGGAGAAGTACCAGGCCAACGAGGACGCGGACTTCCGCACTCGCGCCGTCCTGATCAAGGAGCAGCGCGCCGAGCTGGCCAAGCACCACGTCTCGGTGCTGTGGAGCGACTACTTCAAGCCCCCGCACTTCGAGAAGTACCCCCAGCTCCACCAGCTGGTGAACGACACCCTCAAGGCGCTCAGCGCCGCCAAGGGTTCCAACGACCCGAAGACGGGCGAGAAGGCGCTGGAGCTCATCGCCGAGATCGACCGGATCTTCTGGGAGACCAAGAAGGCTTGAGCCTTACCCGGGCGGACCGACCCGCACTTTCACGGGTCGCCTCGCCCACGGTCCGCACCCGGTCCGCACGCCGCCCCACAGGGCGTCCGTGACGGAGCGGGTGCGGTCTTCTGTGTGCGGCCGGAAGCGGCCCGGCGTCGTACGGCGCAGCTCCGCGGTGCGGCCCTGGCCGTGTGGGGGCGCCCCGCCACCATCGGGCCCGGAGCCGCGGCGCCGCCTCGACGGCCCTCACGGAGCGGCGGTCCGGCCGCCCCGCCGGCGGCCGTGGCCCAGGCCGCCGGCGGCCATGCCCCGGACGGGGAGCTCACCGGCCGCCGCGCCGGCCGGGCCGATGCCCCGGGCCGCCGCCGCCTTCCCGTAGCGGTTCGCCAGCGGTAGGGAGGTCAGGCCGTGGGCGAGGACGCTGAGCAGCACGGTGAGCGCGACCACCGGGACCAGCGGGCGGGTGTCGGCGGGCGTGAGCTCCTCGACCGCCAGCAGCCCGAAGATGATCGAGGCCAGCCCGCGGGGCCCGAACCAGCCCACGAACAGCACCGTCTTGGCGTCCAGACCGCTCCCGAGCAGGCACAGCGCCACCGGCACCATGCGGATCACGGTGAGGCTCAGCACCGCGTAGACCCCGGCCTGCCAGGTGAGGTGGTCGAACGCCTCCGGGAGCAGCAGGGCGCCGAAGACCAGCCACACCAGCACGGAGACCAGCGAGGCGGACTGCTCGACGTACAGCAGCACCCGCTGCGGCGCCCCGTGCGCCGATCCGAAGGCGAGGCCGGCGACGAAGGCCGCGACGAAGCCGTTGCCGCCGAGCGCGAGCGCGGAGGTGTAGCCGAGGAGCGCCAGGGCCAGGACACCCGCGCCGGCGAAGTCCTCGGTCGCCCAGCCGCCGCGGAGCGCGGTGCGCAGCAGCCAGCCGGCGGCCAGCCCGACGACCGCCCCGTACGCCGCACCGAGGGCGAGCTGTCCCAGGGCGTGGCCGGCGGCGTCCGGCGGGCCGGTGTGCTCGGCCGCGCTCACCCCGGCCAGGGCGAGCACCACCAGCGGGGTGGCGATGCCGTCGTTGAGGCCGCTCTCCACGTTGATGAGCCGGCGGATCCTCGCGGGCACCACGGGGTTGACCATCATCGTGGCGCCGAGCGCGGCGTCCGTCGGCGCGAGCGCGGCCCCGACGTAGAGCGCGGCCCACCCCGAGACACCGGGGAGCAGGACGGCCGCCAGCAGCGCCCCCAGGCCCACGCACAGCGGCAGCCCGATCCCCAGCAGCCGCACATAGAGGCCGAGCTCCGGGCGCAGGGCCCGGAAGGAGAGCCGGGCGGCATCGGTGAAGAGCACCCAGACCAGGGTGATCTCCGCGAGCACCTTGACCGTCTCGTGCGGCAGCGCGAGGTCGAGCACACCGGTGCCCTCGCCCAGCAGGAGCCCCAGCAGCACGAAGGCGGCCGGCGCGGTCAGCTCGAAGCGCTCCATCCGCCGCGCGCACAGGCACCACAGGAACAGCAGAAGCAGGACCAGGGAGTAACTGCTGTCCACACGGGTCTCCAGGGCTCGGCCGCACCGGCTCTCGGGCACCCCCAACTCTCGGCCATCACCTCACGCCCGGCCGCTCCCGACGAGCCGGGACGGCGGCTTTCACACGGTTGGTGGAGAGGACCGGCCGGTGAACGGGTGCCCCGGGCGACGGCGCCTCCCGGCGGCTCCTGCCGTCTCTCGGCGCGCCTGAGCGAGCGCTCGACTCAACCCCCCACCGGCAGCGGCCCGTTGTGCTGGACGAGCCAGGTCCGGTAGGCCTCGCTCGCCCAGGCGGTCTCCATGTACGAGGCGGTCAGGTCGGCGAAGAGGTCGTCGGCGGAGGCCGCGGGGGTGCCTTCCTGGCGGCAGGCCATGAGGAGGCGGACGGCCAGCGGGTCGCCGTACAGGGGGCGGATCGCCATGCCGTGCCGGGGGCGGGCGGTCGGCTGGCAGGGGGTGACCACCTCGCCGGCCGTGACGAGGTCCACGGTGGTGAGGTAGTCGCCGTGCACGACACGGGGGTTGATGCCGGCGGCGGCCCAGATGCGGCGCAGCCCGGCCCATTCGCCGTCCACGGTCGGGTCGACCATCCACTGGTCGTCGGCGAGGTCGGCCACCCGGATGACGGTCCGGGCGGCCGCGGGGTGGGTGTCGGCCACGGCGATGAACTGCGGCTCCCTGGCGATGAGTTCGTGCTCGACGAGGCCCTCGGGGACCCGTAGGGGCGCACCCTCGACCTCGTGGACGAAGGCGGCGTCGAGCTGTCCGGTCGCGACCATGTGGAGCAGCGCGTTGGCGGACACATCGGTTCTTATCGTGGTGTCGGTGTCCGGCAGTCGCACCCGCAGCCGGCGCAGCCACCCGGCGACGGCGGGGCTGTTGGTGCTGCCGATGTGCAGCCGCGCGGCCCGGTCGCGGTGCGGAGCAGCGGCAACCTCGTCAATAAGTGCCCGCATTTCGGCCACTATCGGCCGGGCCCGGCACAGGACCGTATGCCCCAGGGGCGTGGGCCGGCTGCCGGTCGGTTCGCGGAAGAAGAGCTGGCCGCCCAGGGCTTTCTCGATGCGGTGGAGCTGCGTCGTCAGGGAAGGCTGGGTCATGCCGAGCTGCCGGGCCGCCTTGCGTACGCTGCCGGAGTCCGCGATGGCGCACAATGCGCGAAGATGCCTTACCTCGAGCTCCACGTCCGGAGCATAACGACGTCGGCACACGTCACACCAGACTCTCAAACCCGTCGGAACAGGCTCTTTTTTCCGGGGTATTGGCCGGTGCTATCGCCACTTGGCATCTCTGTCTTCCGGGTGAACTCCGTCCAGACTCAACGGCACCAAGAAATCCGCAGGGCCCCGGTCGCCGCCCCACACGGCGACCGTACGGCCCTCGGACATAAAGGAGCCCCCACATGAGATCTCCCAAGACGGCGCTGTCGGCGGCGCTCGGTCTGGGCCTCGTCGCCGCGCTCGCAGCCGCGGCGCCGGTTTCGGCAGCTTCCCCCTCCCCCACCAACTCCTCCCACAGCACCCCCGCCTCCATCGCGGCCTACAACGGCTCGGCGGCCGAGAAGGCCGACACCAAGGCGTTCTTCGAGGCCGTGCTGAAGTCGGCCAAGGCCAAGATGAAGGCCCACCCGGACGCCGCGTCGGTGACCATCACCTACGACGCCAGCGCGGCCCCGACGTTCGCGGACCAGATAGCCCAGAGCGCGTCGATCTGGAACGGCGCCGTGTCGAACGTGAAGCTGCAGGCGGGCAGCGGCGGCGACTTCCAGTACCGCGAGGGCAACGACGCCCGCGGCTCGTACGCCAGCACCGACGGTCACGGGAAGGGCTACGTCTTCCTGGACTACCAGCAGAACCAGGAGTACAACTCCACCCGCGTGGCCGCGCACGAGACCGGCCATGTGCTGGGCCTGCCGGACCACTACGAGGGCCCGTGCAGCGAGCTGATGTCCGGCGGCGGCCCCGGCACGTCCTGCCAGAACGCCCAGCCGGACGCGAACGAGAGCGCCAAGGTGGACCAGCTCTGGGCCAACGGCCTGGCGGGCGTCCACTTCGGCAAGGCGTCCTGACGGACCCGGCGTCCTCGTGACGTAGCGAAGTTCGGCGGTGGCCGGCGGATCGGACCGTGCTGACGGTGGTCGGATCCGGACGGCCGGGGCTGTCGAGAGCCGGGACCTGGCGGCCGGCACTCGTACCCCACCAGCCCTCGCACCTCCTGCGCCGCCCGTGCGGTGGGGCTCCTCCCGGAGCCCCACCGCTTTCGTGTGTCCGGCCCGGGGTCAGCCCCAGAGCGCCTGCCCGGCGGCCACCCCGGCGAACGCCGCCGCCAGTCCGGCCGCCACGGTCACCACGACGTTGGCCGCCGCGCCCTCCCGGGCCCGGTCGGCGGCCAGCCGCAGCGTCTCGTAGGAGAAGGTCGAATACGTCGTCAGGGCGCCGCACAGCCCCGTGCCGATCAGCAACTGGAGGTGCGAGGAGGCGGCCCCGGCAGCGGCGGCGCCGGTCAGCAGGCCGAGGACCAGCGAGCCGGCGACGTTGACGGTGAAGGTGCCCCAGGGGAAGACCGTGTCGTGCCGGGACTGCACATAGCGGTCGGTGAGGAAGCGCAGCGGCGCCCCGACCATGGCGCCGGCCACCACCAGCAGCCAGTTCATCCGCCTCCGCCCGCCCCGCGGCCGTCCCCGTCCGTCCGCCGGAAGGAGACCGTCTCGCACGGGTCGAGGGTCACCAGCCCGCCGTCCGCGAGGAGTTCCGCCAGCCGCGGCAGGAAGGCCCGCACCCGCTCCTCGGTGTCGACGACGACGACCGCCACCGGCAGCTCCTCGCTCAGCGACAGCAGGCGCTGGGTGTGGATGAGGGACGAGGCGCCGAAGCCCTCGATGCCGCGGAAGACGCTGGCCCCGGCCAGGCCCGCGTGGCAGGCGCGGTGCACGATCTCGGCGTAGAGCGGTTTGTGGTGCCAGACGTCCTCTTCGCCGACGAGGACCGTGAGCCGTAGCGCCGGGGAGCCGCCCGGGTGTGCCGTGCCGTCCGTCATGCCGTCCGCCGCCTCAGTTCGAGAAGTGCTCGGGTGCCGGTCACCGCGCCCCATACGGCCGCGAGCGCGACGAGCACAGTGCCCGCGAGATACGCCAGGGCCGCGGCCGCCCGGCCGCCGGCGACCAGCCGCTGGATGTCGACGGCGTAGGTGGAGAAGGTGGTGAAACCGCCGAGGACGCCGGTGCCGAGGAAGGGGCGCACCAGCCGGTGGGCCGCCCGGACCTCGGTGATCACCACCATCAGGACGCCCATCAGCGCACAGCCGACGGCGTTGACGGCGAGGGTCGTCCAGGGGAACGCGCCGCTCGCCGTGGGCCACAGGAGCGCGGCGCCGTAACGGGCCGTGGCGCCGATCGCGCCGCCCGCGGCCACCACGCCGATCACCGGTCCCTGCCCCTGCCAGGGCGCCGCTCCGCGGCCTCGCTCGTCCATCACGCTCCCGAGATCATCGCCGACCTCAGGCTAACCCTGCGCGGGGAACGCCGCCGCGCAGGGGAGCGGCGGGCACCGGGACGGACCCCGGTGCCCGCCCCGCGGGTCACACCGGGACGGCCTCGCGTGCGGGGTGGTGCCGGCCGAGGTTCCTGGCCAGCAGGTCGGTGGCCTCCTTGACCCCGATCTCGCCGCCGCCGTCCCCGGTGGCGGGCAGCCGCCCGTCCGCGTACTTCAGCTCGGCCAGCGCGGTCTCCATCGCCCGGTGCGCGGCGAACAGGCAGGGGGTGCTGTAGATGGCCGCGTCGACGCCCAGCGCGGTCAGTTCGGTCAGGGAGAGCCGCGGGGACTTCCCGCCCGCGATCTGGTTGAACAGCAGCGGCTTGTCCCCGAGGACCGTGCGGATCCGGCGGATCCGCTCGACGCTGCGCACCCCGTCGACGAGCACCACGTCCGCTTCGGTGGCGGCCAGCGCCGTGGCCCGCCGCAGGATGTCGTCCTCCTCCGTGGCGTCGGTACGGGCCACGACGAGCAGGTCGCTGCGGGCGGCCAGCACCGTCTCCAGCTTCTCCAGGTACTCCTCCAGCGGCAGCAGCAGCTTGCCGTCCGCGTGGCCGCAGCGGCGCGGCCGCTTCTGGTCCTCCAGGATCACCCCGGTCGCGCCGGCGCGTTCCAGGCGCCGCACCACATGGCAGGCGACCTCGGGGTCGCCGTAGCCGTCGTCGATGTCCACCAGCAGATGGTGGTGCGGGAACGCGCCGCGCAGCCGCTCCGCGAAGGCGACCATGTCGGGCCAGGCGATGAACCCGATGTCGGGTAGCCCGTAGTGGGACGCGGCGAAGCCGAAGCCGGAGACGAAGAAGCCGTTGTAGTGCGGGGCGGCGAGGGAGGCCGAGTACATGTCGTGCACGCCGATCAGCGGCGTCGTCCCCTCGGCGGCGATCTCGTCGCGCAGTGCTTGTCCGTACCGCAAAGTGCTCTCCTCACAGAACCGGCGGGGACCGCGGCCGGTGCGGGGGGCGCGCGGAAGCGCCCGGCGCCGTGCCGTCCGTCCGCCGGGGAACTGGTCAGGGCATGTCTATCCGGCGCGTCGGCACAATGCCTTTAACACGCCATGACCTTCCGCAACTTTCTCTTTACGTCACCCGCGCCGGCACCCGGGGCCCCGGGAGTCCGCGTCCCGGACCCGTCCGCCCTGCTGCCCCGGTCGGCCCCGCCGGACCGGCGTCAGAGCCAGCCGTTGCGCTTGAAGCCGCGGTGGATCACCCAGCAGAGGCCCACTATCACGGCCATGACCAGCGGATAGCCGAACACCCAGTGCTTTTCCGGCATATGGTCGAAATTCATGCCGTACACCCCGCAGATCATGGTCGGCACCGCCAGGATCGCGACCCAGGCACTGATCCGGCGCATGTCCTCGTTCTGGGCGACGGTGACCTGGGCGAGGTGGGCCTGGAGTATGGAGTTGAGCAGTTCGTCGAAGGCGGTGATCTGCTCGGTGACCCGGTCGAGGTGGTCGGCGACGTCCCGGAAGTACGTCTTGATGCGGGGCTCGACCTGGGCCATCGGCTGGGTCGCCAGTTCCTGCATCGGCCGGTCCAAGGGGGCCACCGCGCGCTTGAGTTCCAGCAGCTCGCGCTTGAGCTGGTAGATCCGCCCCGCGCCGCCGCTGCCGCGCACCGAGAAGACCTCGCTCTCGACGTCGTCGATGTCGATGGAGACGGCGGCGGTGACGTCGAGGTAGTCGTCCACGACCAGGTCGGCGACGGCGTGCAGCACGGCGGACGGGCCGAGCGCCAACTGTTCGGGCACCGACTCCAGTTGCTCGCGGAGCGGACCCAGCGAGCCGTGCCCGCCGTGCCGGACCGTGATCACGAAGTCGGTGCCGGTGAAGACCATGATCTCGCCGGTCTCGACGACCTCGCTGGTATCGGTGAGCCGGTCGTGCTCGACATAGCGGACCGTCTTGAACACGGTGAACAGCGAGCCGTCATAGCGCTCCAGCTTGGGCCGCTGGTGGGCGTGGACCGCGTCCTCGACGGCGAGCGGGTGCAGCCCGAACAGCTCGACGATCCCGGCGAACTCCTTCTCGGACGGCTCGTGCAGCCCGATCCACACGAATCCGCTGCCGGATTCACGGACCCGGCGGATCGCCGCGTCGGCGGGGTGGTCGCCGTCCTGTCGCACGCCGTCCACGTACACGGCGCAGTTCACCACGGCGGTGCCGAGCGGCGAGCGCGCCGGGTGACTGAGGTCGACACCCCGGGTGCGCGGCTGCGGCAGCCGGACGGCCTTGCGGAGGTTGCTGATCATCGACACCGGGCCAGTATGGCCCGCGGGGCCGCGTGAACGGTATGACGGAGCGGCCGTTTTCACCCAGCGGGGCACAGCGGCCACGCTCGGTGCCCACCGCCGGTGGCGGCGGGACGGCACGGCGGCATCATCGGTCCCATGAGTGACACCTCGGCGCGCCTGCTGCACCTGCTGTCCCTGCTGCAGACCCCGCGCGAATGGCCCGGCAGCGAGCTCGCCCGGCGGCTGTCGGTCACCTCGCGGACGATCCGCCGCGACATCGAGCGGCTGCGCGGCCTGGGCTACCCCGTGCACGCCACGAGGGGCGCGGAGGGCGGCTACCGGCTGGCCGCGGGCGCCGCGATGCCGCCGCTGCTGCTGGACGACGAGGAGGCGGTGGCCATCGCGGTCGGCCTGCGCTCGGCCGCCGGCCACACCGTCGAGGGCATCGAGGAGGCGTCGGTGAGGGCGCTGGCCAAGCTGGAGCAGGTGCTGCCGGCCCGGCTGCGGCGGCGGGTGGGCACGCTCGGCACGGCCACCGTCCCGCTGCCGGCGGCCGACGGTCCGACCGTCGACCCGGAGCATCTGACGGTGCTCGCCGCGGCCATCGCCAACCACGAGCGGCTGCGCTTCCGCTACCGGGCGGGCGCCGGCCCGCGCGGCACCCGCCGGGTGGAGCCGCACCGCCTGGTCGCCTCGGGGCGCCGCTGGTACCTCGTGGCGTACGACAACGACCGCGAGGACTGGCGGATCTTCCGGGTGGACCGGCTGAGCGAGCCGTTCCCCACCGGCGTACGGACCGCGCCGCGCGCACTGCCCGCCGCCGACGCGGGCGCCTACGTCCGGGAGCGGATGCAGTCGCTGAGCGCGTCCCACCGGGCGGTGGCGACCGTACGGGCGCCCGCCGCCGAGGTGGCGGCCCGGCTGGGCGGACCGGCGGCGGGCGAGGTCGTGGCGGTCGACGAGGCGACCTGCCGCTGGCACAGCGCCCCCGATTCGCTGGAGTGGCTGGCGCTCCGGCTGGCCGCGCTGGGCCATGAGTTCACGGTCCACGAACCGCCGGAACTGGCCGCCTACCTGCGGGCGATGGGCGGCAGGGTGAGCCGCGCGGCGGGGGCGCCGGACGGCGGCGGGGAGGGGGCAGAAGAGGGGGAGGCGAGAATGTCACACCGTGATGCCACCCCAGGAATACCCTAGGGGGGTATATCGTTGTCCAGGGGGAAGCGCACTCGCAGCACACCGAGGAGCAGTCATGGCCACCGCGGTCGGAGAGCACGGCGTCGAGTTGGAGATCGGCGGGATGACCTGCGCCTCGTGCGCCGCCCGCATCGAGAAGAAGCTCAACCGCATGGAGGGGGTCACCGCCACCGTCAACTACGCCACCGAGAAGGCCCAGGTGACCGTCGCGGACGGCAGCGGCGTCGAGGCCGCCGACCTGATCGCCACCGTGGAGCGGACCGGCTACACCGCGGCGCTCCCCAGGCCGCCCGCCCCGGCACCGGACACCGGCGCCGAGGGCGGCGGCCCCGCGGACGGCGACGCCCTCGCCCCGCTCCGGCAGCGCCTGCTGATCTCCCTCGCCCTCTCCGTCCCCGTGGTGCTGATGGCGATGGTCCCGCCGCTGCAGTTCCCCAACTGGCAGTGGCTGTCGCTGACTCTGGCCGCCCCCGTGGTCGCGTACGGCGCCTGGCCGTTCCACCGCGCCGCCTGGACCAACCTGCGGCACGGCAGCGCCACGATGGACACCCTCATCTCGATGGGCACCCTCGCGGCACTGGGCTGGTCGGTGTGGGCCCTGTTCTTCGGCACCGCGGGCATGCCCGGGATGACCCACCCCTTCGAGCTGACCATCGCCCGCACCGACGGCAGCGGCAGCATCTACCTGGAGGCCGCCGCCGGGGTCACCACCTTCATCCTGGCCGGGCGCTACTTCGAGGCCCGGTCGAAGCGGAAGGCCGGTGCGGCGCTGCGGGCGCTGCTGGAGCTGGGCGCCAAGGACGTCACCGTGCTGCGCGACGGCCGGGAGGTGCGGGTCCCCGTCGCCGCGCTGAAGCCCGGCGACCGCTTCGCCGTACGGCCCGGGGAGAAGATCGCGACCGACGGGAAGGTACTGGAGGGCGCCTCGGCCGTGGACGCCTCGATGCTCACCGGCGAGTCGGTGCCCGTCGAGGTCTCCCCCGGCGACACCGTCACCGGCGCCACCGTCAACGCGGGCGGCAGGCTGGTCGTCGAGGCCACCCGGGTCGGCGCGGACACCCAGCTCGCCCGGATGGCGCACCTGGTCGAGGAAGCGCAGAACGGCAAGGCGGCCGCCCAGCGGTTGGCGGACCGGATCTCCGCGGTCTTCGTCCCGCTCGTGATCGTCCTGGCCCTGGGCACCCTCGGCTACTGGCTCGCCACCGGCGCGGGCGCGGTCGCCGCCTTCACGGCCGCCGTCGCCGTCCTGATCATCGCCTGCCCGTGCGCCCTGGGCCTGGCCACCCCGACCGCGCTGATGGTCGGCACCGGACGCGGCGCCCAGCTCGGCATCCTGCTCAAGGGGCCCGAGGTGCTGGAGTCGACCCGGCGGGTGGACACCGTCGTCCTGGACAAGACCGGCACGGTCACCACCGGCGTGATGACGCTGACCGGGGTCCACCTCGCCGACGGCGTCACGGAGTCGACGGCGCTCCGGCTGGCCGGGGCGCTGGAGCACGCCTCCGAGCACCCCGTCGCCCGCGCGATCGCCGCCGGCGCCGCGCAGCGCACCGGGGGCGAAGACACGGGGGCGGACACCCTGCCCGCCGTCGAGGACTTCGTGAACGTCCCGGGTCTGGGCGTCCGGGGCGTCGTCGAGGGGCACGGCGTCCTGGTGGGCCGCGCCCAGCTGCTGCACCAGGCGGGTCAGCAACTGCCGTCCGGGCTGGCGGACGCCAAGGCCGCGGCCGAGGCCGAGGGCCGTACCGCGGTCACCGTCGGCTGGGACGGCGCGGTGCGCGCGGTGCTGGTGGTGTCCGACGCGGTGAAGCCCACCAGCGCCGAGGCGGTGCGCCGGCTGCGGGACCTGGGGCTGACGCCGGTGCTGCTGACCGGCGACAACCGGGCCGTCGCGGCGGCCGTGGCGGCCGAGGTCGGGATCGACGAGGTGATCGCCGAGGTGCTCCCCGAGGACAAGGTGGCGGTCGTCGAACGGCTGCGGTCCGAGGGCCGCTCGGTGGCCATGGTCGGCGACGGCGTCAACGACGCGGCCGCACTGGCCCGCGCCGACCTGGGGCTGGCGATGGGCACCGGCACGGACGCCGCCATCGAGGCCGGCGACCTCACCCTCGTACGGGGCGATCTGCGGGTCGCCGCGGACGCCATCCGGCTGGCCCGGGCGACCCTCAACACCATCCGGACCAACCTGTTCTGGGCCTTCGGCTACAACGTCGCGGCGCTGCCGCTGGCCGCGGCCGGCCTGCTCAACCCGATGATCGCCGGGGCCGCGATGGCCTTCTCCTCGGTCTTCGTCGTCGGCAACAGCCTGCGGCTGCGCCGCTTCCGGGCGCAGGCCGGATAGGCGGGCCGCTGCCCCGTGAGGATCCCGCCCCGCCGCCCGCCGGGCGCCCCGCACCGCACGGGGCGCCCCCGCGGGCCCGGCGGCGGGATCCCGGCGGTTCTGACGACTGTCTCCAGTTCTGGCGACGGAACATTGGCAGTTCGCGCAGCCGCCGGCCGGCGCCGAGGGGTGAGACTGGTGACATACCGCCCACCCACGTACAGGGGAATTCATGACCGGGTCACGCGTCCTGGCTCTCGGCCATTACCAGCCCTCCGGCGTGCTCACCAACGACGACCTCGCCAAGATCGTCGACACCGACGACGCCTGGATCCGCAGCCGGGTGGGCATCCGCACCCGCCATGTCGCGGCCCCCGACGAGACCGTGGACTCCATGGCCGCCGCCGCCGCGGCCAAGGCCCTGGCCGCCGGCGGCCTGGCCCCGCAGGACATCGACCTGGTGCTGGTCGCCACCTGCACGGCCACCGACCGCAGCCCGAACACCGCGGCCCGGGTCGCCGCCCGCCTCGGCCTGGACGCGCCCGCCACGATGGACCTGAACGTCGTGTGCTCCGGCTTCACCCACGCGCTGGCCACCGCCGACCACGCCATCCGGGCCGGCTCCGCCACCCACGCGCTGGTCATCGGGGCGGAGAAGTTCACCGAGGTCGTGGACTGGGCCGACCGCTCGACCTGTGTGCTGGTCGGCGACGGGGCCGGCGCCGCGGTGGTCAGCGCCTCGCCCGAGCCGGGCATCGGTCCCGTGCTGTGGGGTTCGGTGCCGCAGATGGGCGGTGCGGTCCGGATCGAGGGCGAGCCGGCCCGCTTCTCCCAGGAGGGCCAGACCGTCTACCGCTGGGCCACCACCCAGCTGCCGGCCATCGCCCGCACGGTGTGCGAACGCTCCGGGATCACGCCCGCCGACCTCGCCGGTGTGGTGCTGCACCAGGCCAACCTGCGGATCATCGAGCCGGTCGCGGAGCGGCTCGGCGCGGTCAACGCGGTGGTCGCCAAGGACGTCGTCGAGTCCGGGAACACCTCCGCGGCCTCCGTGCCGCTCGCCCTGTCCAAGCTGGTCGAACGCCGCGAGATCAGCTCCGGCGCCCCGGTGCTGCTGTTCGCCTTCGGCGGCAACCTCTCGTACGCGGGCCAGGTCATCCAGTGCCCGTGAGGCAGCGCGCCTGAGACGGGCCGCAGCGCGTCCGATTCGTACAAGACCACGGCACGGCGGGCGTCCTACGCTCGCCGCATGACCACCACTTCTTCCTCCCCCGCACCGTCCGCACCACGGTTCGCCGCCATCGGCATGGTCGTGGCGGACATGGCCGCCTCCCTCGCCTTCTACCGCCGCCTCGGCCTGGACATCCCCGCCGAGGCGGACCGCGCCCCGCACGCCGAGGCTCGGCTCCCCGGCGGTCTGCGCCTGATGTGGGACAGCCACGCGACCGCCCGTGCCGTCGACCCGGACTGGACGCCGCCGCAGGGCGGCACCCCGACGGGGCTGGCCTTCGAGTGCGCGGACGCAGCGGGCGTCGACGCGGTCTACGCGGAGCTCACCGCCGCCGGCTACCAGGGCGAGAAGCCGCCGTGGGACGCCTTCTGGGGGCAGCGCTACGCCGTCGTCCGGGACCCGGACGGCCACGGGGTCGACCTCTTCGCGCCACTGCCGTAGGAGGCGGAGCGGGGGTGCGCGCTCCTAGCCGATGTCCCCGGGGTGCTCGCGCAGGTACAGCGCGCCGCAGGTGTGGCAGAACGGCTCCCCCCGGGGCGTGCCCCAGACATCGGCCGTCTGGGTGGCCGCGGCCGGCGCCAGCTCCCGCCCGCACATCGCGGTGGTGCCCTCCAGCCGCACCATGTGCCAGATCTTCACCGGCGTGTCCGCGTGCGGCAGGACGCCTTCCTCGTACTCGGCGCGCATCTCGTGCTCCATGGCGGTGCACCTCCTACGCCCACGATGCGCCAGCCACCCGGCCGCCACAACGGCAACGGGCCGCCGGTCGGCGGCCCGAGGACCGGCGCGGGCCGGTCAGAACACCGACCAGCCCGTCAGCGTCGTGAAGTGGTCCAGGGCCGCGGCCCCCGCCACCGAGTTGCCGCGGGCGTCGAGCCCGGGGCTCCACACGCACAGCGTGCAGCGGCCCGGGATCACGGCGATGATGCCGCCGCCGACGCCGCTCTTCGCGGGCAGTCCGACGCGGTAGGCGAACTCCCCCGCCGCGTCGTACGTCCCGCAGGTCAGCATCACCGCGTTGATCCGCTTGGCCTCGCGGGCCTCCAGCAGGCGGCTGCCGTCGGCGCGCAGCCCGTGGCGGGCGAGGAATCCGCCGGCGACGGCCAGGTCCCGGCAGCTCATCTCGATCGAGCACTGCCAGAAGTAGTGCTCGATGACGCTGGGGACCGGGTTCTCCAGGTTGCCGAAGGACGCCATGAAGTGCGCCAGCGCGGCGTTGCGGTCGCCGTGGTCGGCCTCGGAGTCGGCCACCGCCTGGTCGAAGGCGAGGTCGGGGTTGCCGCTCTCCTCCCGCAGGAAGTGCAGCATCGAGGTGCTGGCGTCGCCGGTGAGGGTCTGCAGCCGGTCGGTGACCACCAGCGCGCCCGCGTTGATGAACGGGTTGCGCGGGATGCCGTTCTCCGCCTCCAGCTGGACCAGCGAGTTGAACGGCGTGCCGGACGGCTCGCGGCCCACCCGCCGCCAGATGTCGTCGTGGCCGTCGTGGCTCTGCGCCATCACCAGCGCGAGGGAGAAGGTCTTGGAGATGGACTGGACGGAGAACGGGGTCTCCCAGTCGCCGACCCCGTACACGTCGCCGTGGATGTCGGCCACCGCGATCCCGAAGCGGTCCGCCGGCACCCGTTCGAGGGCCGGTATGTAGTCGGCGACCCTGCCCTGTCGCGCATACGGCCCGGCGTGGGCCGCTACCTCCTCGAGAACGGCCTGGTAGTCCATGACGGACACGCTAACCCGGGGCGAGCAGCACCCCCATCGGGGCCCCCGCCAGCGCCTTCACCTCGCGGGCGAGATGCGCCTGGTCCGCGTATCCGGCGCGCGCCGCGACCTGAGCGCCGGGCATCCCGGAGCGCGCCAGGTCGAGCGCCCGGACGAGCCGCAGCACCCGGGTCAGGGTCTTGGGGCCGTAGCCGAACGCGTCCAGGCTGAGCCGGTGCAGCTGGCGTTCGCTCAGCGCGACGGAGCGGGCCACCTCGGCGACGGGACGGCCGCGGGCGAGCGCGTCGGCGACGGCGGCGATCCGGTCCCCGGCCGCGGCGGCGTCCTGGAGGCGGGCCCCGGCGGTCTCCTCCAGGAGCCGGCCGATGCCGCCCCCGCCGCCTCGTTCCCCGGCCGCCGCCAGCCGCCCGGCCAGCGCGCGCACCCGGCCCGCGGGCCACAGGTCCGCCAAGGGCACCCGCTGGTCGCGCAGTTCACGGGCCGGTACGCCGAAGACGGCCGGGCCCTGTCCCGGCGCGAACCGCAGCCCCACATAGCGGGTGCCGGGCACGACGCCCTCCGGGAGGTGCGGCCCGGTGTCCGGTCCGGCGACCAGCAGCCGGCCCTCGCTCCAGATCAGGTCCGTACAGCCGTCGGGCAGCACCGGCCGGTCCGAGGACAGGGCGGTGCGCGTCCACAGCACCGCGCCGGCCAGCCGCGACGTCCGTTCGCGGTACCCGCCGGGTACGCCTTGCGGCCCATCCGTGTCGCGCTCTTCGCCCACGTGCCCCAGCCTGGCACGGGAACCCCACGGCCGTCCGCGCCGTTGATCCCTTACGACACGGACCTCACGGAGGTGGCACATGTCAGGGTTTCTCGACCGCGCCAAGGAGCAGGCACGGCAGGGGCTGGCGCAGGGCAAGCAGAAGGTCGACGAGGTGCAGCAGAACCGCGCCGGCAACGACCTGCTGAGAAAGCTGGGCGCCGCGTACTTCGCCGAGCGGCGGGGCAGCGGTTCGCCGGAGGCCACCCAGGACGCGCTCAACACCCTGGAGGCGCATGTCAACGCACACGGGGACGGGTTCCTGCACACGAACGGGTAGCGCCCCGGCCACGGGCGGGGCCCGGCAGGGAGACGCCCGCCGCGCCGCGCCCGGGACAATGGGCGGCGTGACCAGCACCGTCCCCGGCCCGCCGCCGGATCCGCACACCCTGCGCCCGCGCCTGCCCTCACCCCTCCAGGAGATCGAGGACGAGCCGTTCGCGCGCCGCGGCGTGCGGCTGGTGCTCAAGCGGGACGATCTGATCCACCCGGATCTGCCGGGCAACAAGTGGCGCAAGCTGGCGCCGAACCTGCGCGCCGCCGCCGCGGCGGGCGACCGTGCGCTGCTGACCTTCGGCGGCGCCTACTCCAACCATCTGCGGGCCACCGCCGCGGCGGGCCGGCTGCTCGGCTTCGCCACCATCGGGGTGGTCCGCGGCGACGAGCTCGCCGGCGCACCGCTCAACCCGTCCCTGGCCCGCTGCGCCGCCGACGGCATGCGGCTGCACTTCCTCGACCGGGCCCGCTACCGCCGCACCGGCGACCCGGACGTGCTCGCCGCCCTGCACGACCTCTTCGGCGCGTTCCGCGTCATACCCGAGGGCGGCAGCAACGCCCTCGCCGCGCAGGGCTGTACCGAGCTGGGCCGGGAGCTGCGCGGTGTCGCGGACACCGTCGCGGTGGCCTGCGGGACGGGCGGCACCCTGGCCGGACTGGCCGCGGGGCTGGGACCGGGGCAGCGGGCCCTGGGCGTGCCCGTGCTCAGGGGCGGCGACCCGCACTTCCTCCGGGGGACGGTCGAGGAGCTGCAGCGCGCGGCGTTCGGCGGACCGCGCGGCGACTGGCGGCTCGACGGCCGCTTCCACTGCGGCGGATACGCCCGCCGCACCCCGGAACTCGACGCGTTCGCGGACGCCTTCGAGGCCCGGCACCAGCTGCCCCTGGAGCGGATCTACGTCGCCAAGCTGCTGTACGGCCTGACGGCCCTGGCCGGCGAGGGCGCCTTCGCCCCCGGCAGCACGGTGGCCGCGGTGATCACCGGCACCCCGTGAGCGGGACCGCTCCCGGCAGGACCGCGCCCGCCGCACCGGCCTCCGCCCGACCGGCCCCCGCCGCACCGGACTCCACCGCATTGGCCTCGCCCGGCCTGCCCGCGGCCACCGCCCGCTGCCCGTCCGCCCGAGGCCGGCCCTCCGCGACGGCGCCCCCGGGCACGACGCCTCTAGGAGGCCTCCTCGCGGTAGGCCGCCGCCTCCTCCAGGTCCAGCCGGCGCAGCAGCGTCCGCAGCATCTCGTCGTCGATCCGGCCGGAGTCCCGCAGCTGGACGAACACCCGCCGCTCGGCGTCGATCATCTCGCGGGCCAGCCGCCGGTAGGTCTGGTCGGCCGACTCCCCGGTCACCTCGTTGACCGCGCCGAGCCGCTCCCACACGGCGTTGCGGCGCCGCTCCATGATCGTGCGCAGCCGGTCGGCGAGCGGCCCCGGCAGGGTGTTGCGCTCGTCCCGGAGCAGCTCCTCCAGGCGCTCCTCGGCGGTGCGCGAGGCCTCGTTCTGCGCCTGCGCCTCGGCGAGCGTCTCCCGCTGCGGGTCCGGCCCCGGCAGCTTCAGCGCGCGGATCAGCGGCGGCAGCGTCAGCCCCTGGACGACGAGGGTGGCGATGACCGTGGTGAAGGTCAGGAAGAGCACGAGGTTGCGCGCCGGGAAGGCGCCGCCGCCGGGCACGGTGGACGGGAGGGAGAACGCGATGGCCAGCGACACCACGCCGCGCATCCCGGCCCAGCCGACGACGACCGGCGACTTCCAGTTGGTGTCCGGCTCCCGGGCCCGGATGCGGGCCGACAGGGCGCGCGGCAGATAGGTCCCGGGAAAGACCCACACGAAGCGCGCCAGGACCACGGCGAGGAACATCACGACCGCGTACCAGAGGGCCTGCGCCGCGCCGAACTCCCCCAGCCCGCGCAGCACGACCCGCAGCTGCAGCCCGATCAGCGCGAAGACGGCGGACTCCAGGACGAAGGAGACCACCTTCCACACGGCCTCCTCCTGGAGCCGGGTCTCGAAGTCGACCTGCCAGGAGCGGTGCCCCAGGTAGAGGCCGACCACGACGACGGCGAGCACCCCGGAGGCGTGCAGCTGCTCGGCCGCCGCGTAGGCGAAGAACGGGATGAGCAGCGAGAGGGTGTTCTCCAGCAGCGCCGACTCGCGCAGCCGGACGCGCAGCCAGTGCAGCGGCACCATCAGGACGATGCCGATCCCGATGCCGCCCAGCGAGGCGACGGCGAACTCCCTGAGCCCGTCGCCCCAGGTGGCACCGGCCCCGAGGGCCGCGGCGAGCAGCACCTTGTACGCGGTGATCGCGGTGGCGTCGTTGAACAGCGATTCGCCCTGCAGGATCGTGGTGATCCGGTGCGGCAGCCCGAGCCGGCGGGCGATGGCGGTGGCCGCGACGGCGTCCGGCGGGGCGACGACGGCCCCCAGGACCAGCGCGACGGTCAGCGGCAGGCCCGGGATGACGAGGTAGGCCAGCGCGCCGACGGCCAGCGTCGCGAACAGCACGTACCCGACGGACAGCAGCGCCACCGGCCGCAGGTTGGCCCGCAGGTCCAGGTACGAGCTGTCCAGCGCGGCGGTGTGCAGCAGCGGCGGCAGCACCAGCGGCAGCACGATGTGCGGATCGAGGGTGTAGTCCGGGATTCCCGGGACGAAGGACACCACGAGACCGGCGGCGACCAGCAGCAGCGGCGCGGGGACGGGGGTACGGCGTGCCAGCCCGGCGACCGCCGCGCTCCCCGCGACCAGCAAAAACAGCGGCATCACAGCCATCGACCCGTCCCGTCCCCGAACCCTTCGCCGCCCGTCCCGGCGATCTAACCTGGCCATCATGAGCGAGTGCACGCACGTTGCCGAACTGCCGCGCCCCGAGCCGGCCCCGCTGAGCGCCACCTGCCTGGAGTGCCTGGCCGCCGGCAGCCACCCCGTACAGCTGCGGAAGTGCCGGGTCTGCGGCCACGTCGGCTGCTGCGATTCGTCGCCCTTCCGGCATGCGACCCGGCACTTCGAGGAGACCGGCCACCCCGTGATGCGGACCTTCGAACCGGGTGAGTCCTGGCGCTGGTGCTTCGTCGACCAGAAGCTGGTGTGAAGCATCTCCGCGGACCCGTTTAGCCTTCACCCATGATCCGCGAAGCGACCCCCGACGACGTCCCCGTCATCCTGGCCATGATCGGCGAGCTGGCGGCGTACGAGCGTGCCTCCGAGGCCGCGCGGGCCACCGGGCCGCAGCTCGAGGAGGCCCTCTTCGGACCGCAGCCGGCCGCCTTCGCGCTGATCGCGGAGGCCGGCGACACCCCGGTCGGCTTTGCCCTGTGGTTCCGGAACTTCTCGACGTGGACGGGCACGCACGGTGTCTATCTGGAGGACCTCTACGTCCGCCCCGAGGCGCGCGGCGACGGCCACGGCAAGGCGCTGCTCGCGGCCCTCGCGGAGATCTGCGTGGCCCGTGGATACGAGCGTTTCGAGTGGTCGGTCCTGGATTGGAACGAACCGTCCATCGGCCTTTACCGGTCCATCGGTGCCCGCCCCATGGACGAATGGACGGTCTTCCGGCTCACTGGAGAGGCACTGCACAACCTTGCGGGCACCTCGCGTGTCAACGGAGCGTAATCGGCATCGATTTGACAGTGCACACCTCTAGCCACTGTCCGTACCCGTGGCTTTACAATCAGTGACAGTGAGGGCGCCGGGCGAACCGGGGCCGGAGCGTCGCCGGACGGCAGCCGTGCGCCTTCCGGGCGACACCGGCCCGCAGATCGCGATAGCGTCACAGCCGAACCATGTGTCGCGCCGGATCGTTCTTCTTGTCGTCCGAGAGGGAAAAGAACCGGCACGCATATCCCGAACAACGCGAACATCGCGTATTCCAGCTCAACCAGCTTGTGCCACCTTGGAGGTGAGGGTGTCCCAGATCGCAGGCGAGCCCGGGACTCAGGACTTCGTGGAAGTCCGTCTGCCCGCTGCGGGTGCCTACCTGTCCGTGCTGCGTACGGCCACGGCCGGACTCGCAGCCCGCTTGGACTTCACCCTCGACGAGATCGAGGATCTGCGCATCGCGGTCGACGAGGCCTGCGCGATCCTGCTGCAACAGGCCGTCCCCGGCAGTGTGCTGAGCTGCGTCTTCCGCCTCATCGACGACGCACTGCAGGTGACCGTGTCGGCCCCGACAACCGACGGCCGCGCCCCGGAGCGCGACACGTTCGCCTGGACGGTGCTCTCCGCACTGGCCGGCAAGGTCGATTCCACGGTCGCCGAGGACCGTACGGTCACCATCAGTCTGTACAAGGAGCGCGGCGCCGGTCCCGGACCGTCATGACCGAACAGGGGGCCCCGTGAAAGATCTCGAACGCGGCGGGCGGATGGCGTCCAGTGCGACCATCCCCGAGCAGCAGGCCCGGCCGCATCCGGTGGCCGTAGAGGACCACGGCGGCCGGTTGGATGCGGCGGAGCAGGCAGAGCGGGCGGACCACATGGAGCAGAGCGAGCAGCCGGGACAGCAGGCGCATCAGCACGATGCGCCGGCCCCCGAACACCAGCTGCAGGACCAACAGCATGCGCACGAGCCGCAGGACCGCAGCGGCGCCCGGGCGATGTTCTACGAGCTGCGCAAGCTGCCCGACGGCTCCCCGGAACGCGCGGAACTGCGCAACACCCTCGTCCGCATGCACCTCCCCCTCGTCGAGCATCTGGCCCGGCGCTTCCGCAACCGCGGCGAGCCGCTGGACGATCTGACCCAGGTCGCCACGATCGGTCTGATCAAGTCCGTGGACCGCTTCGACCCGGAGCGCGGCGTGGAGTTCTCCACGTACGCCACCCCCACCGTCGTCGGCGAGATCAAGCGGCACTTCCGCGACAAGGGCTGGGCGGTCCGCGTCCCGCGCCGCCTCCAGGAGCTGCGGCTGTCGCTGACCACCGCGACCGCCGAGCTGTCCCAGCGGCACGGGCGCGCCCCCACGGTCCACGAGCTGGCCGAGCATCTGGCGATCTCGGAGGAGGAGGTCCTGGAGGGGCTGGAGTCGGCCAACGCCTACAGCACCCTCTCCCTGGACGTCCCGGACACCGACGACGAGTCCCCGGCCGTCGCCGACACCCTCGGCGCCGAGGACGAGGCGCTGGAGGGCGTGGAGTACCGCGAGTCCCTCAAGCCGCTGCTGGAGGACCTCCCGCCGCGCGAGAAGAAGATCCTGCTGCTGCGTTTCTTCGGCAACATGACCCAGTCGCAGATCGCCCAGGAGGTCGGCATCTCCCAGATGCACGTCTCCCGCCTGCTGGCCCGCACCCTCGCCCAGCTGCGCGACAAGCTGCTCGTCGAGGAGTGAGGAACGGCTGAACGGCGCGGGCGGGGCTCTCACGGGCTCCGCCCCTCGTGCGTCGGGCCCCCGTTTCCTCCCGTCAGGCGCGCCGCCCGGACCGGCGGCACACGGGACGGGCGGAACGGCCCTCAGGGCACGCGCCTCAGGGCGTCTCGCGCGGCCCGATGCCCAGCGCCTCGGTGGCCGTGGGGTTGACCAGCAGCACCAGCACCACCAGCGCGGCCACGGCCAGCCCGATGCCGGCCGCGATCAGCGCCCCGCCGCCGTTGACGAGCGTCCAGGCCACCGGCAGCGCCACGATCTGGGTGATCAGCGAGGGGCCCCGGCTCCAGCGGCGGCGCAGCCACAGTCCTCGCGCGGCCACCAGCGGCAGCACCGCGAGCGCCAGGACCGTCAGCCCGCCCATCTCCGCCTGCCGCGCACTGTCCGGCGCACCGGCGAGCCCCATGATCAGCATGTACCCGCCGAGGGCGGCCAGCGCGAGCCCCTCGACCGCGGTGAGCGCCGCGGCGGCGCTCAGCCGGGCGGGCCGCGGGCCGGTCGGCTCGGGCCCCGCGGGGGCCCCGGCGGCTCGGGACACGGACTGCTTCTGCTGACTGCTCACCCCAGCAGGGTAGCTCCGGCGCCCCGGCCGCCGGCCCCGCCCCGGAGCCGGACGGGGCGCCGGAGCGGTACCAGCAGGTAGGTACGCTGCTCCATATGCGCGCACTCCTCGTGGTCAATCCCGCAGCAACCACCACCAGTGCCCGCACCCGCGAGGTACTCACCCACGCGCTCGCCAGCGACCTCAAACTGGAGGTCGCGCAGACGCAGTACCGGGGCCATGCCCGTGATCTCGCCCGGCAGGCCACCGAGAGCGGGGAGACCGACCTGGTGGTGGCGCTCGGCGGCGACGGCACGGTCAACGAGGTCGTCAACGGCCTGCTGGCCAACGGCCCCGATCCGGACTCGCACCCCCGGCTGGCCGTCGTCCCCGGCGGCTCCACCAATGTCTTCGCCCGCGCGCTCGGCCTCCCCAACGACGTGGTGGAGGCGACCGGCGCCCTGCTGGACGCGCTGCGCGACGGCAGCGAGCGCACCATCGGCCTGGGGCTGGCGGCCGGCACCCCGGGCAGCGAGGACGAGGGCGTACCGGAGCGCTGGTTCACCTTCTGCGCCGGCTTCGGTTTCGACGCCGGCGTCGTGGGCCGGGTCGAGCAGCAGCGCGAACGCGGCAAGCGTTCGACCCACGCCCTGTACGTGCGACAGGTCGTACGGCAGTTCCTGGGCGAGCGGAACCGCCGGCGGGGCCTCCTCACCCTCGAACGCCCTGGCGGGTCCCAGGGCCCGGCGGAGCGGGTAGAGAACCTCGCGCTGGCCATAATCTGCAACACCGCTCCGTGGTCCTACCTGGGCAATCGGCCGATCTACCCGTCCCCGGACGCCTCGTTCGACACGGGCCTGGATCTGTTCGCACTGAGCAAGCTCTCGCCACCCGCGGTGACCCGGTACGCCACCCAGCTGCTGGCGTCAACACCCGAGCGCGGCCCCCGGGGCAAGCACGCGCTCTCACTTCATGACCTCACGAACTTCACCTTGCATTCGCAGGTTCCCCTGCCGTTCCAGATGGACGGTGACCACCTGGGGCTGCGTACGAGTGTGACGTTCACAGGCGTACGCCGTGCACTGCGTGTGATTGTGTGAGCAGCAGAGCCTAAAGTCCTTTCACTCGAACGTTTAGACTGGTTTCCACCCCCTGGAATGACGGCTGTGAGCTAGGCGACACCAAGGAATCAAAAAAAAGTTTCCGGAAGGGGTTGTATCCGCAGCCGAGGTTTGCGAGTCTCTTCATGGCGATCGGGACGGCCGCTTTACCGGCCCCCTTGAGAGCCCGAATCCCCTCCTCATTCCACAGGACCGCGCCAGTTCACGACTGGAGTTCGGCCCTTCCCTTGTGGAGGGATTCGTGAAAGCGTTCACATTCACAAGCAACGATCCCGTCACACGAGGAGATGGAGCAGCCATGGACTGGCGTCACCGCGCCGTTTGCCGCGAGGAAGACCCCGAGCTCTTCTTCCCCATCGGCAACACCGGTCCTGCGCTGCTGCAGATCGAGGAAGCCAAGGCCGTCTGCCGCCGCTGCCCCGTCATGGAGCAGTGCCTGCAGTGGGCGCTCGAGTCCGGCCAGGACTCCGGCGTCTGGGGTGGACTGAGCGAGGACGAGCGCCGCGCGATGAAGCGCCGTGCAGCTCGCAACCGGGCGCGCAACGCCAGCGCCTGAGCCAGTAGCCCCGTGGCCCCCGAGCCGCAGCGCGCAGTACCCCCGATGCACCCCCGGAGTCGCTGAGACCCGGTCGTTATCGCATCGCTATAGCTTTGAGCCCCGGACCGGATGGGTCCGGGGCTTCCTGCTGTTCCGGGCCGGACCGGGCCCGGCGCACCCGGCGGCCCGGCCGGCCTCAGTGCTGCTTCTCGGCCCGTACGGGGACGTCGAGGACGACCTGCGTACCGCGCTCGGGCGCGGGCACCATGTCGAACGTCCCGCCCAACTCCCCCTCCACCAGGGTCCGTACGATCTGCAGCCCCAGATTCCCGGCGCGATGCGGATCGAACCCCTCGGGCAGGCCGCGTCCGTTGTCCTGGACGGTGACCAGCAGCCGCGGCTCGCTGCGGCTGCCGCCGCGCACCGCGCCGACCTCGACCGTGCCGTGCTCCGCCTGGTCGAAGGCGTGCTCCAGGGCGTTCTGCAGCACCTCGGTGAGCACCATCGACAGCGGGGTGGCCACCTCGGCGTCCAGGATGCCGAAGCGCCCGGTGCGGCGGGCGGTCACCTTGCCCGGGGAGATCTCGGCGACCATGGCCAGCACCCGGTCCGCGATCTCGTCGAACTCGACCCGCTCGTCGAGGGTCTGGGACAGCGTCTCGTGCACGATCGCAATCGAACCGACCCTGCGCACGGCCTCGTTGAGAGCGTCGCGGCCCTGCTCGGAATCCATCCGGCGCGACTGCAGCCGCAGCAGCGCGGCGACCGTCTGCAAATTGTTCTTCACCCTGTGGTGGATTTCCCGGATGGTGGCGTCTTTGGTGATCAGCTCGCGCTCGCGACGTCTCAGTTCGGTCACATCACGCAGCAAAACCAGCGAACCACTGTGCGTTCCCTTGGGTTTGAGCGGAATGGCGCGCAATTGGATGACGCCTTCGTCCCCTTCGACCTCGAATTCCCTGGGGGCCCAGCCGCTGGCGAGTTTGACCAGTGCCTCGTCCACCGGGCCGCGGGCGGGCGCCAGTTCGGCGGTGGCCTGGCCGAGATGGTGGCCCACGAGGTCGGCGGCGAGGCCGAGCCGGTGGTAGGCGGAGAGCGCGTTGGGGCTGGCGTACTGGACGATGCCGTCCGCGTCGAGCCGGATCAGTCCGTCGCCGGCCCGCGGCGAGGCATCCATGTCGACCTGCTGGCCGGGGAAGGGAAACGTTCCGGCAGCGATCATCTGGGCGAGGTCGGACGCGCTCTGGAGGTAGGTGAGCTCCAGCCGGCTGGGGGTGCGGACGGTCAGCAGGTTGGTGTTGCGGGCGATCACCCCGAGCACCCGGCCCTCCCGGCGCACCGGGATGGACTCGACGCGCACCGGCACCTCCTCCCGCCACTCCGGGTCGCCCTCCCGCACGATGCGGCCCTCGTCCAGGGCGGAATCGAGCATGGGACGACGGCCACGGGGAACGAGATGACCGACCATGTCGTCCTGGTAGGAGGTGGGGCCCGTATTGGGCCGCATCTGGGCGACCGATACGTAGCGGGTGCCGTCGAGGGTGGGAACCCACAGGACGAGATCGGCGAAGGAGAGGTCGGAGAGCAGCTGCCACTCCGAGACCAGCAGATGGAGCCACTCGAGGTCGGTGTCGCTCAGAGCGGTGTGCTGGCGTACGAGATCGTTCATGGAGGGCACGTCTTGGAGCCTACCGGCGTACGGTGTATCTGTTGTGTCCGCACGGGCATGGACAAGTGAGAATGGTCTAGTCCAGAATTCAGCAAAGACCTCCGCCCTCCCCGCACAGGAGAGCGGAACGAGGCCGAAAGCGCTCTCTGCCCTGACTGCGCCGAGGCCTCCGATCGACCGGTCCCTGGACGGGACCGTGCCCCTACCGCACACAGGGGCGCCTTCCGCCCGCAAGGCGGGACCGGCCGATGTCAGCTCCGGGCTGCGGTGCCGGACAGGTTGAGGGTCCTGTCCCGGCGCCGCGGCCCGCGGGTGCTTCTGGGCCCGTCGCGGCCGCCGCCCCCCTCCTCGCCTCGCCGGACTCCCAGCCGGTCGCTCTCCTTGCCGGGCCCGGCCCGCCCCTGCGCGACGGCTCCGTGATCGCTCCCGGCTCGGTGCGCCCGGCGCCCTTCCGCACTTCCGCTCTCCCCCGCATGCCCTGGATGACGGCGCCGACGTGACCGGCCGAGGTCCGCCCGGTTGGCGCGGGCGGTCTGCCGGACGGGTTCCGGTCCCGCCGTCCGAGGGTTCCGGCGCCGTCCGATGCCGCCGGACGGCGAGCGCGAGCCCGGCGGGAGCGAGGAGGCGGAGGGAGGGGGGAGGCGGCCGGCTCGTCATCGCGTCGACGGGAAATCGTGCCCTGGTGTTCGGAAGCGCCGCCGGGTTCGGAGGGCCCCGCTCTGCTAGATTGGTCTATACCACATGAACCATTCTCCAGAACGGCAGGCCAAGCGTGGAAGTTGTCATCGTTCCGGACGCCAGGGCGGGCGGCGAGCTGATCGCGGGGGCCGTCGCCGCCCTGCTGCGCCGTAAGCCCGACGCGCTGCTCGGTGTGGCCACCGGCTCTACCCCGCTGCCCATTTACGAGGCGCTGGCGGCGATGGTCGGGGCGGGCGCGGTGGACGCCTCCCGGGCGCGTATCTGCCAGCTCGACGAGTACGTCGGCCTGCCGGCCGGGCACCCCGAGTCCTACCGCTCGGTGGTCCTGCGCGAGGTGGTCGAGCCGCTCGGCCTCGGCGAGGACTCGTTCCTGGGGCCCGATGGGGCGGCCGAGGACGTCCAGGGCGCCTGCGAGGCGTACGACCGTGCGCTGCGGGACGCCGGCGGGGTGGACCTCCAGCTCCTGGGCATCGGCACGGACGGGCACATCGGCTTCAACGAGCCCTGCTCGTCGCTCGCTTCGCGTACCCGGATCAAGACGCTGACCCGTCAGACCCGGGAGGACAACGCCCGGTTCTTCGACAGCCTCGACGAGGTGCCGCACCACGTCATCACCCAGGGCATCGGCACCATCCTGGAGGCCCGCCATCTGGTGCTGCTGGCCACCGGCGAGGGCAAGGCCGACGCCGTGGCCCACGCGGTGGAGGGCCCGGTCGCCGCGCTGGTCCCGGCTTCGGCCCTGCAACTCCACCCGCATGCCACGGTCGTCGTGGACGAGGCCGCGGCCGCCGAGCTGAAGCTCGCCGACTACTTCCGCGCCACGTACGCGGCGAAGCCGGACTGGCAGGGGATCTGAGGACGGCCTCCGGAAGGCTCGGCAAGCCCGGCAGGCTCCCGCGGGTCCTGTGCGCACGGCAGGACCCGCGCGCCCCGCGGGCACGGCAGGCCCGCGCGGGGGCCGTTGCTCACCGCTCAGCCGTCGGCCCCTGCGCCGCTCACCCCTCGGCCGTCGGAATCCGGCGCCCCGTGAGGGCCTCCGCGGCGGCCCGGGCGCAGACGCGGGCGGCGCCGTGGGTGGCGAGGTGGGGGGTGCCGCGGGGCGGGGACTGGGGGACGCCCATTTCCACGACTGCGGTGCCGGGGCGGGCGGCGAGGAGGGCGTGCAGGGCGTCGGCCATCCATGGGTGGCGGTGGACGTCGCGGACCACGGCGACGACGCGGCGGTCGCCGGCGGCCGCGAGCAGGCCGTCGATCAGCGCGGCCGGGCCGGCCGCGGCGGCGGAGTCGGCGGTGCAGGTGGTGGTCCCGGTGCCGGGGAGCAGACGGGCCAGTTCGGCGGCGACGCCCCAGGGGGTGTCGTCCCCCACGGCGATGTTGGCCAGCGGGGTGAAGGCGGCGACGTAGGCGGGCTGTGTCAGCGGCTCGTACGGGCCGTCGGCGGTCAGGCGCAGGGCGCGCCGGGCGGCGGTGAGGCCGATCCCGGGCGCGGGTGCGACTCCCTCCCCCGCGCTCCGGGTCCAGTGGGCGAGGGCGCGCACCCGTGCCGCGGCGTCGGCGAGCCGGCTCTCGGGCAGTTCGCCGTCGTGCACCGCCCGCACCAGGGCGTCGCGCAGCCGCAGCACGGTGTCCTCGTCGGCGAGTCCGCCGCCCACGCAGAGGGCGTCGGCACCGGCGGCGAGGGCCAGCACGCTGCCGCGTGCGAGGCCGTAGGTGGCGGAGACGGCCTGCATCTCCATGCCGTCGGTGACGATCAGCCCGTCGAAGCCGAGGCCGCCCTCGGCGACGGGGGCGCGCAGCAGGCCGTGCAGCGCGGCCGGGCTGAGGGTGGCGGGCCGGTCGGGGTCCAGTGCGGGCAGCAGGATGTGGGCGCTCATCACGGCGCGGGTGCCGGCGGCGACGGCGGCGCGGAACGGCACCAGTTCCCGGGTGTGGAGGGTGTCCAGATCGACGGTGATGCGCGGCAGGTCGTGGTGGGAGTCGACGGCGGTGTCGCCGTGGCCGGGGAAGTGCTTGGTGCAGGCGGCGACGCCGGCGGACTGCAGGCCCTCGACGTAGGCGGTGGTGTGCCGGGCGACGAGGTGCGGATCGGCGCCGAAGGAGCGGACGCCGATGACCGGGTTGGCGGGGTCGGAGTTGACGTCGGCGCAGGGGGCCCAGTTGAGGTTGATGCCGCAGTCGGCGAGTCGGCGGCCGAGTTCCCGGGCGACCGCGCGGGTCAGGGCGGTGTCGTCGACGGCGCCGAGCGCATGGTTGCCGGGGAAGGAGGAGCCGCCGCGCACTTCGAGGCGGGTGACGTCGCCGCCTTCCTCGTCGATGGCGACGAGGAGGTCGTCCTGTTCGGCGCGCAACCGCGCAGTCAGGGCGGCGAGTTGTGCGGGGTCGGCGACGTTGCGGCCGAAGAGGCCGACGGAGGTCAGTCCCTCGCCGAGGCGGCGCAGCAGCCAGTCGGGGGCGGTGGTGCCGGTGAAGCCCGGCTGGAGGACGGCGAGCGCGTCGCGGGTGAGGGTGTCGGCGGGGCGTGCGGAACGTGTGAAAGAGGTCATGTGCGGCGTTATCCCTTCACTGCGCCGGAGGTGAGCCCGCCGACCGCCTTGCGTTGCAGGAACAGGAAGAGGATCAGGATCGGGACGGCGAAGATCGAGGCGGCTGCCATGGTGGCACCCCAGTCGTCCCCGAACTGGCTCTGGAACTGGGAGAGCCACAGGGGAAGGGTGCCCATGGCGGGTTCCTTGTTGAGGACCAGCACCAGCGGGAACTCGTTCCAGGCGGTGATGAAGCCGAAGAGCGAGGTGGCCATCAGGCCGGGTGCCAGCAGCGGGAAGACCACCTTGAGGAACGCCTGCCGGCGCGAGCAGCCGTCGACCATCGCGGACTCCTCCAGTTCCCTGGGCACGGCGGCGACATAGCCGCGGAGCGTCAGCAGGGTGAAGGGCAGCACCATCAGCATGTAGAAGCAGGTGAGCGGTGCCAGGCTGTTGAGCAGGTCCGCGTCCCGGACGATCATGTAGATGGAGATCACCATGACCTCCCAGGGGGCCATCTGGGCGATCATGAAGGTCAGCAGGATGCCGCGGCGGCCCCGGAAGCGCATACGGGTCAGGGCGAACGCCGCGCAGAGCGCGATCACCAGCGACAGGCCGACGGCGAGCACGGTCACCAGGACCGAGTTCCCGGCCAGCGTCCAGAAGTGGGGGGCGCGCACCGCCGTCGCGAAGTGCTCGGCGGTGCCGTGGAAGGGGAACCACACGGGCTCGTCGGTGATGATGTCCCGGGTCGGCTTGAAGGCCGTGCTGAACATCCAGTAGACGGGGAAGACGAAGCCGGCGGCGAGCACGAGCGCCGTGGCGTTGGGCCACAGGCGGCCGGCCGTCGCGGACACAGCGCGCTTCACAGCTCGTTCTCCTCGTGTCGTTCCTGCCGGAGCGTCAGGCGCAGGTAGTGGGCGGTCATCGCCAGCAGCACCACGATCGTCAGCAGGGAGATCGCGGCGCCCATGCCGAAGTGGAGGTTGCCGACGCCCTCGGTGAAGGCGTAGATCGGCAGCGTCTCGGTGAGCCGGTCGGGTCCGCCCTCGTTGATCGCGAAGATCTGCGGGAACGCCTTGAAGACCCAGATGATCTCCAGGAACGTCGTGGCCAGGAAGAAGGGCTTGAGGAAGGGGAAGGTGACGGAGGTGAAGACCTGCCAGGTGCCGGCGCCGTCCATCCGGGCCGCTTCGTAGAGCTCGCGGGGGATGGTCGTGGTGGCGGCGTAGAGGTTCAGGGCCACGAAGGGCAGCGACTGCCAGACGATCAGCACGGTGATCACGGAGAAGGTGGACAGCTGGGTGCCGACCCAGTCGTAGTGGGCCATGGCGTGCCAGCCGGCCTGGTCCAGCAGCCAGTTGACGACGCCGTAGCGGGAGTCGAAGAGCCACTGGAAGACGGTGGTGGCGGCGATCACCGGCATGGCCCAGGCCAGCACCAGGGCCAGGGAGAGGGTGAGCCGCATCTTCTTGCCGAGCCGGGCCAGCAGCAGTCCGATCAGCACCCCGAGGACCATGATCAGGACGACGTTGACCGCGGTGAAGACGAGGGTGCGCAGCGTCACCCGCCAGAACTGCTCGCTGCCCAGGATCTCTTGGTAGTTGCCGGTCCCGCGCCAGTCGGTGAGGTGCTGGATCAGCTCCTTCATGTTGAGGTTCTGGAAGGAGAGCAGGAGGTTGCGGACCATGGGCCAGCCCAGGAGGACCGCGGTGGCGAGGAGGGCGGGCAGCAGGAGGAGATACGGGGTGCGGCGGGCGGACGAGCCGGGTGCGGCGGAACGAGGGGTGCGGCCGGCGGGCGGCCGCACAGCCCCGTGCTCCGGGGGACGCGGGGTGCGCCGGCCGGGCGGGCCGCCCCCCTTGCCGGTCCGCGGCGCGGCCTTGCCCACCGCGTCGTCGAGCTGCGCTGCCATGACCCTGCTCCCCCTCGCTGCCGTGCTGCCTCGGTGCGTCTGCTGCCCGGTCCGCGTCCGCGGGGCCGGGACGGCCGGCCCCGCGGACCGTGGCCGGTTACTGCTTGGCGAGCCGCGCGTTGATCTCGGGCGCGATGTCCCTGGCGGCATCGGCCGGGGACTTGCCGCCCAGAACGGCCGTCATATAGCTCTTGATCGGGTTCGGTACGTTCTCCACGGCGGCCCACTGGGGAATCAGCGGGGTGGTGCCCCCGGACTTCTCCGCGGCGGGGGCGGCGGCCGCGGCGGCCGGGTTCTGCCGTGCGGCGCCGGCCAGGTCGGCGGACTTCGGGGTCCAGCCGGACTCCTTGACCATCTGTCCGTCGTTCTGCTTCGAGAGGGCGACCTTCAGGAACTCCTTGGCGAGTTCCTGCTTCTTCCCCATCCCGGCGACGGCGAAGTTGGAGCCGCCGAGGAAGACGCCCTCGGGCTTGTCCGCGGTCTCGCCGGGGATGGTGAAGAAGCCGATGTCCTTCTTGATGCCCGGATCGGCCTTGACGGCGGTGGCGGCCTCGTAGCCCATGGCGATGACGGCGCCGGTGCGGCCCTTGGCGAAGACCTCGGCCTGCTGCGGGGTGGCCTCGTCCTTGTTCTTCGGGGCGGTGCTGAAGGCCTGGTACTGCCGGTAGATGTCCATGGCCTTGGCCACCTTGGGGTCGCCGAGGTTGGAGACCCACTTGCCGCCCTGCTTCTTCACCAGGTCGGCGCCGGTGCCGATGGTCAGGCCGTCGAAGAAGTACCAGTTCTGGCCGGGGAGGTAGAGCGGCTCGGCGTCGGTCTTCTTCTTGATGGTGTCGAAGGCCTTGAAGAGCTCGGTGCGGGTCGTGGGGGTGCCCTTGAGGCCGGCCTGCCGCCAGATCTTCTTGTTGTACATCACCACGCGGTTTCCGGCGTACCACGGCAGTGCGTACTGCTTGCCGTCCACGAGCGAGGCCTTGTTGAAGGCGTCGTTCCAGTCGGCGCCGATCTCCTTCTTCAGATCGCCGAGATCGGCCAGCGCGCCCGCTTCGGCATAGGCGGCGGTCTGGGTGTTGCCGATCTCGACGACGTCCGGCGGGCTGTCCTCGGAGAGTGCGGTGCTCAGCTTCTGCTGAATGCCGTTCCACTGCTGGACCTTGAACTCGACGGTGGCGCCGGTCTTCTTCTCGAACTGCTCGGAGACCTGTTTGGTCCACTGCGCCGGATTGGACCCGCTCATCACCCAAACGGTCAGCTTCTGGCCCTTGAAGCCGTCCGCACCCGCCGTGCCGCCGTCGCCGGACCCGCAGGCGGCCACACTCACCAGCATTCCCGCGGCGGCCGTCGCCGCCATGAGCCCACGCTTCATTGCGCTCTCCCCCTAGAGGCCGGGTGTGGTCTTTAATGGTTTAGACCAGTGCCCGCAGCTTGGCCTAGACCTTTAGGGGTGTCAAGGGTGTATAAGAGTCGCTGTCAGGTCCGTTACCTGACCGACATCCGGCGAGCGGGGACCGGCGGGGCGGCGCGGGAAACCCACCCGTGCCACGATGTGAGCCGCTACGGACGGAGGAGCCGGTGACGGCAGCACCACAGGAGTCGGAGAGGCGGGTCATGGAGACGGACGGGGGCAACGGTGCCGAGCACGGCGGCGGCACGCGGACCGCGCGGGTACCCAAGTACTACCGCCTCAAGCGGCACTTGCTGGAGATCACCGAGACCCTGCCGCCCGGCACCCCGGTCCCGCCCGAGCGCACCCTCGCCGCGGAGTTCGACACCTCGCGCACGACGGTGCGTCAGGCCCTGCAGGAGCTGGTCGTCGAGGGCCGGCTGGAGCGCATCCAGGGCAAGGGCACCTTCGTCGCCAAGCCGAAGGTGTCCCAGGCGCTGCAACTGACCTCCTACACGGAGGACATGCGAGCCCAGGGCCTGGAGCCGACCTCCCAGCTGCTGGACATCGGCTATGTCACCGCCGACGACCGGCTCGCCGGCCTGCTGGACATCGCCACCGGCGGCCGGGTGCTGCGCATCGAGCGGCTGCGGCTGGCCAGCGGCGAGCCGATGGCCATCGAGATCACCCACCTGTCGGCGAAGCGCTTCCCCGCGCTCCGCCGGAACCTCGTCAAATACACCTCCCTCTATACCGCACTGGCCGAGGTGTACGACGTCCGGCTGGCGGAGGCCGAGGAGACCATCGAGACCTCGCTGGCCACCCCGCGCGAGGCCGGCCTGCTGGGCACGGACGTCGGCCTGCCGATGCTGATGCTCTCCCGGCACTCGCTCGACGCGCAGGGGCAGCCGGTGGAGTGGGTGCGCTCGGTCTACCGGGGCGACCGCTACAAGTTCGTCGCCCGGCTGCGCCGCCCCGCGGACTGACCCGCCCTCCCGGGGACCGACCCGGGGACCGACCCGCCGCCCCGGGGCCGCCCCGGGGTACGGCGCGTCCCCTCACCCACCCCTACCGCCCCAAAGCGGGAGGAATGCGGCACTCGGCCGCCCGGCAGGGGTGTCTCCAGGTGGATTCTCCATACCGATATGCGGACAGCTAGTGACGCGCGCCACGCCCCTGCCATAGATTCCAGCCGATTACACACAGGAGACCGCCAGGGGACGGAGCCACGGCCATGACGCAGCCAGCCGCATCACCGGATCGCAGACAGGTGGTCACGCCCACGCGCGTGGTGGCCGGCGTCTGCCTGATCGCTCCGTTCGTCGCCATGCTGTGGGTGAGCTCGTACGCCAGGATCGAGCCGAAGCTCATCGGGATCCCGTTCTTCTACTGGTACCAGATGGCATGGGTAGTGATCTCGACGGTGCTCACCACGCTCGCGTACAAGCTCGTACAGCGTGAGCAGCGCGCCCGCAAGGGCGGTGCGGCCAAGTGACTGCCACCCCGACCACGACAGGCGCCTTCGAGGTGCTCGCCGCCTCCTCGACCAAGGGCATCAACGGCGTCGCCCTGGCCGTCTTCGTCTTCTTCTTCCTGGCCGTGACGGTCATGGGGTTCCTGGCCGCCCGCTGGCGCAAGGCCGACCAGTCCGAGAACCTCGACGAATGGGGCCTGGGCGGGCGCAGCTTCGGCACCTGGATCACCTGGTTCCTGCTGGGCGGCGACCTCTACACCGCGTACACCTTCGTGGCCGTCCCGGCGGCGATCTACGCGGCGGGGGCGTCCGGCTTCTTCGCCGTCCCGTACACGATCCTGGTCTACCCGCTCATCTTCACCTTCCTCCCCCGCCTCTGGTCGGTCTCGCACAAGCACGGCTACGTCACCACCTCCGACTTCGTGCGCGGCCGCTTCGGCTCCAAGGGCCTGTCGCTGGCCGTGGCGCTCACCGGCATCCTCGCCACGATGCCCTACATCGCGCTCCAGCTGGTCGGCATCCAGGCCGTCCTGGACGTGATGGGCATCGGCGGCGGCGAGCACACCAACTGGTTCGTCAAGGACCTGCCGCTGCTGATCGCCTTCGCCGTGCTGGCCGCGTACACCTACTCCTCGGGGCTGCGGGCGCCGGCACTGATCGCGTTCGTCAAGGACGGGCTGATCTACCTCGTCATCGCCGTGGCGATCATCTACATCCCCATCAAGCTGGGCGGTTTCGGCGAGATCTTCGACTCGGCCGGCAAGGCGCTCGCCCAGCCCGGTCCGGTGCCCGGCAAGCCGCGCGGTGAGCTGGTGAGCGGGCCCAACGCGCAGTGGGCCTACGCGACGTTGGCGCTCGGCTCGGCGCTGGCGCTCTTCATGTACCCGCACTCGATCACCGCGACGCTGTCCTCGCGCAGCCGCAACGTGATCCGCCGCAACACCACCATCCTGCCGCTGTACTCCCTCATGCTGGGCCTGCTGGCGCTGCTCGGCTTCATGGCGGTCAAGGCCGGCACGGACATCCAGGGCAACCCGCAGCTGGCCATCCCGCAGCTCTTCGAGGACATGTTCCCGAGCTGGTTCTCCGGCGTGGCGTTCGCCGCGATCGGTATCGGCGCGCTGGTGCCCGCGGCCATCATGTCGATCGCCGCGGCCAACCTCTTCACCCGCAACGTCTACAAGGACTTCCTCAAGCAGGACGCCACGCCCGAGCAGGAGCACAAGGTCGCCAAGCTGGTCTCGCTGCTGGTGAAGGTCGGCGCGCTGGTGTTCGTCCTCACCATGGACAAGACCGTGGCGATCAACTTCCAGCTGCTGGGCGGGATCTGGATCCTGCAGACCATGCCGTCCCTGGTCGGCGGGTTGTTCACCCGCTGGTTCCACCGCTGGGCGCTGCTGACCGGCTGGGCGGTCGGCATGCTCTACGGCACGCTCGCGGCCTACGGCGTCGCCAGCCCGACCCAGAAGCACTTCGGCGGCTCCAGCAAGGAGATCCCCGGCATCGGCGAGATCGGCTACATCGGCCTGACCGCCTTCGTCCTGAACGTCGTGGTGACGGTCGTCCTGACCTTCGCCCTGAAGGCCGCCAAGGCCCCCGACGGCATCGACGAGACCAGCCCCGCCGACTACACGGCGGACGCCGGCGACCAGGGCGTCACCGTCGAACTGCCGCCGGCCACCGAAAAGGCGCCGGCCGGGCACTGAGCCGCCGGCTGCTGAACCTTCACGGGCCGCCGCGTCCCCTTCGGGGGGCGCGGCGGCCCCTGTCATGGTCCGGGAGTCAGCCCACCCGGTCCGTCAGCTGCTCGGTTTCGAGGGTGGGGCCCACCGGGTCCGGCAGGTGGAGCGCCTTGCCGAACGGCGCGGTGGGGACGGTCTCGTAGCGGCCGTCATCGGGTTCGCTGGAGAGCACCGTCCGGCAAGCCTGGCTGGGGTGACTTCGACGACCATGAGCACCGGGCCGGGGGCCGCCCCTTCGCCCCGGCCCACGAAGGCCTCGCACGGCACGCGCGAGGCGTCCGGACGAAGGCGTCCCTTCCGGCAGGTCTCCGCCTTCCGACCCTGGTTCGGATCGGGGAAAAGCTCCGGCCCGTGCTGCGTGCAGAGGCGAAGCAACCACTGGATGATCCGACCGTCATCCGTCCGGCGTGGGCTTGCTCTTGGCCTTCCCGTCGATAACAAGTACGTGCCGCCGACGACAGCCGAGGCCACCGACAGGCACTGTGTGATCACTCACGACACACTAGATATGGGGGTGCGTCCGATGGGCCACCACCACATGTATGCTCGTCCTCGCTGTCGCCGCAGGGGAATCCGGTGGGAATCCGGAACTGTCCCGCAACGGTGAGGGAGCGCATTCGACCGGCCGGACACCGGCTTCGGCGTGCGCTCGTGTAGTCCGAGGACCTGCCGATGGTACGTCCGCACCGCCATGGGTGCGGGTGTCGATACGTCCGGGCCCCGAGGGTTGGGCCGGTGGGCGCCGCGCGGTGTGGCCGCGCACCCCTGAGCGTCATGGGGTGCCGCATGCGCGCGTGCGCCCGTCGCGTCCCTCCCTCCCGGCCCCCGCCGAGTGAGGGAGAGCATCACGTGACCATCGCGCCAACGGAGCCCGCGTCGGACGCCGAGGTCGTGCCGCCCGCGGTGGCCACGCCCCCCGGTCCTGCCGACGGCGGACCGGGCGAGGACGGTCCGGGGGTCGCGCTGCTGCGCACCCTGACCGAGCTGACCGAGGACCTGACCGCGACCGACCCCGGCAAGGTGGCCGCCGCCGCGCTGCGCGGCCGGCACGCAGGCTCGGACGAGGCCGAACTGCGGTCGCTGGCCATCGATGCCGCGGCCGGTCTGATCGGTGACGAGCCGCAGTACTCCCGGCTCGCCGCGCGCCTGCTCACCCTCGCCATCGCGCAGGAGGCGGCCGGACAGGGGGCGGTCTCCTTCTCCGCCTCCGTCGCGGTCGGCCACCGTGAGGGCCTGATCGCGGACGAGACCGCGGAGTTCGTACGGACCCACGCGGCCCGGCTGGACGCGCTGGTCGACCGGGCGCTCGCCGACGGCGCCGACGACCGCTTCGGGTACTTCGGACTGCGGACGCTGCACTCGCGCTACCTGCTGCGCCACCCCACCACCCGTCAGGTCGTCGAGACCCCGCAGCACTTCCTGCTGCGGGTGGCCTGCGGTCTGGCGGAGGACCACAGCGACCGCGCGCTGGACGACGTCGCCGAGCTCTACCGCCTCACCAGCTCACTGTCGTACCTGCCCTCCTCCCCCACCCTGTTCAACTCCGGCACCCGCCACCCGCAGATGTCGTCCTGCTACCTGCTGGACTCGCCGCTGGACGAGCTGGACTCGATCTACGACCGGTACCACCAGGTCGCCCGGCTCTCGAAGCACGCGGGCGGCATCGGGCTGTCGTACTCCCGTATCCGCGCCCGGGGTTCGCTGATCCGCGGCACCAACGGGCACTCCAACGGCATCGTGCCGTTCCTGCGCACCCTGGACGCCTCGGTCGCGGCCGTGAACCAGGGCGGCCGGCGCAAGGGCGCCGCCTGTGTCTACCTGGAGACCTGGCACGCGGACATCGAGGAGTTCCTGGAGCTGCGCGACAACACCGGTGAGGAGGCCCGCCGGACGCACAACCTGAACATCGCCCACTGGATCCCGGACGAGTTCATGCGCCGGGTGGAGGCCGACGCCGACTGGTCGCTGTTCTCGCCGTCGGACGCCCCGGAACTGGTGGACCTGTGGGGCGACGAGTTCGACGCCGCCTACCGCAAGCTGGAGGCCGAGGGCCGGGCGCTCAAGCAGATCCCCGCCCGGGTGCTGTACTCCCGGATGATGCGCACCCTGGCGCAGACCGGCAACGGCTGGATGACGTTCAAGGACGCCGCCAACCGCACCGCCAACCAGACCGCCGAGCCCGGCCAGGTCGTGCACTCCTCCAACCTGTGCACCGAGATCCTGGAGGTCACCAACGACGGGGAGACCGCGGTCTGCAACCTGGGGTCGGTCAACCTCTCGGCGCACCTCGGTGAGAACGGTGAGATGGACTGGGAGCGGCTGGACGCCACCGTCCGTACCGCCGTCACCTTCCTCGACCGCGTCGTGGACATCAACTTCTACCCGACCGAGCAGGCCGGGACCTCCAACTCCCGCTGGCGCCCGGTGGGTCTGGGCCTGATGGGCCTGCAGGACGTCTTCTTCCGGCTGCGGCTGCCCTTCGACTCGCCCGAGGCCCGGGAGCTGTCGACCCGGATCTCCGAGCGGATCATGCTCGCCGCGTACGAGGCGTCGGCGGACCTGGCCGAGCGGCACGGCCCGCACCCGGCGTGGTCGGCGACCCGCACCGCCCGCGGAGTGCTGCACCCGGACCACTACCCGAACGCCGAGCCGCGCTGGGCCGACCGCTGGGCGGCGCTGCGCACCCGGATCGCGACCACCGGCATGCGCAACTCCCTGCTGCTGGCGATCGCGCCGACCGCGACCATCGCCTCCATCGCGGGCGTGTACGAGTGCATCGAGCCGCAGGTCTCCAACCTCTTCAAGCGCGAGACGCTCTCCGGTGAGTTCCTCCAGGTCAACGCCTATCTGATCGAGGAGCTCAAGGCGCTGGGGCTGTGGGACGCACGGACCCGCGACGCCCTGCGCGAGGCCAACGGCTCGGTGCAGGACGCCGCATGGATCCCCGAGGAGATCCGGGCGCTGTACCGCACGGCCTGGGAGATCCCGCAGCGCGCCCTGATCGACATGGCCGCGGCCCGTACGCCCTACCTCGACCAGAGCCAGTCGCTGAACCTCTTCATGGCGTCGCCGACCATCGGCAAGCTCAGCTCGATGTACGCCTACGCCTGGAAGCGCGGCATCAAGACGACGTACTACCTGCGGTCGCGGCCGGCGACCCGGATCGCGCAGTCGGCACGCGGCACCGCGGCCGCCGCCCCCGCCCCCGTCCCGCAGCAGGCCACCGACCCCGAGGCGGTCGCCTGCTCCCTGGAAAACCCCGAGTCCTGCGAGGCCTGCCAGTAATGCCCGACCACCACCCCTCAACGACGGCGCTGCGCGCCGAGAGCCCCAAGGACCAGACCACCACCGCGGCGGCCACGCACACCGCCACCACCGGCGAGAAGAACCTGCTCGACCCGGGCTTCGAGCTGACGCTGCGCCCCATGCGGTACCCGGAGTTCTACGACCGCTACCGCGACGCGATCAAGAACACCTGGACCGTGGAGGAGGTCGACCTCCACTCCGACGTCGCCGACCTCGCCAAGCTCTCGCCGGGCGAGCAGCACATGATCGGCCGGCTGGTGGCGTTCTTCGCGACCGGTGACTCGATCGTCTCCAACAACCTCGTGCTGACGCTCTACAAGCACATCAACTCCCCCGAGGCGCGGCTCTACCTGAGCCGGCAGCTCTTCGAGGAGGCCGTGCACGTCCAGTTCTACTTGACGCTGCTGGACACCTACCTCCCCGACCCGGACGACCGCGCCGCGGCCTTCGCGGCCGTGGAGAACATCCCGTCCATCCGGGAGAAGGCCCAGTTCTGCTTCAGGTGGATGGACTCGGTCGAGAAGATCGACCGGCTGGAGTCCAAGGCCGACCGGCGCCGCTTCCTGCTGAACCTGATCTGCTTCGCGGCCTGCATCGAGGGGCTGTTCTTCTACGGCGCCTTCGCGTACGTGTACTGGTTCCGCTCGCGGGGCCTGCTGCACGGCCTGGCCACCGGCACCAACTGGGTGTTCCGCGACGAGTCCATGCACATGGAGTTCGCCTTCTCGGTGGTGGACACCGTCCGCGAGGAGGAGCCCGACCTCTTCGACGACAAGCTGGAGCAGCAGGTCACGGACATGCTCAAGGAGGCCGTCGAGGCGGAGCTGCAGTTCGGCCGCGACCTGTGCGGTGACGGCCTGCCGGGCATGAACACCGACTCGATGCGCGCGTACCTCCAGTGCGTCGCCGACCAGCGGCTGCAGCGGCTCGGCTTCGCGCCGGTCTACGGCTCGGAGAACCCGTTCTCCTTCATGGAGCTGCAGAACGTCCAGGAGCTGACCAACTTCTTCGAGCGCCGGGCGTCCGCCTACCAGGTCGCCGTGGAGGGTTCGGTCTCCTTCGACGACGACTTCTAGAAGACGCGTCGCGACGCCCCTTCGTCCTCGCCGCCCGCCTTTTGTGAGCGTTCTGTTACCTCGGCAACCGGAGCCGGGCCCGCCACATCTACCCGGGCATGAAGGGCACGAAGGGGCGTCGTCGTCGGTTCATCGACTATCCGCGTCAAGGACGCAGCGGCCTGCGCCGTTGGCTGCCGTCCTGGAGACAGTGGCTGAGCGCCGTCGCGCTCTGCCTGGGCGGCCTGGCGGGACTGTTCGCCGTGGTCTACGCGAAGATCGATGTGCCGGACGAGAACGAGCTGGCCGGTCAGGAAGCCACCGTCTACTACTGGGCGGACGGCAGCCAGATGGTGAGCGTGGGCGCCGTCAACCGGCAGAACGTCACCCTCGACAAGGTGCCCGACTCGGTCGAGAACTCCGTGATCGCGGCGGAGAACGCCACCTTCTACAGCGACGCCGGTGTCTCCCTCCAGGGCATCGGCCGCGCGCTGGTCAACATGGTCTCCGGCCAGGAGACCCAGGGCGGCTCCACCATCACCCAGCAGTATGTGAAGAACACCTATCTCTCGCAGGACCAGACGGTCACCCGCAAGGTGAAGGAATTCATCATCTCGCTGAAGGTGAGCAACCAGAAGTCCAAGCAGGACATCCTGCGCGGCTACCTCAACACCAGCTGGTTCGGCCGTGGTTCGTACGGCATCCAGGCCGCCGCCCACGCCTACTACGGCATCGACGCCAAGGACCTCGACCCCAGCCAGGGCGCCCTGCTGGCCGCCCTGCTGAAGGGCTCGGAACAGTACGACCCGGGGCTGGGCAAGGCCAATCACCAGCGGGCCGTGGCCCGGTGGAAATGGATCCTCGACCGGCAGGTCGACACCGGGAAGATGAGCCGGCAGGAGCGGGCGAAGTACCGCACCTTCCCCGAGCCCCGGGGCCTGTCCAAGCCCACCAGCCAGGCCGGGCAGACCGGCTATCTCGTGGATGTCGCCAACAAGTTCATCAAGGCCGGCACCGGTCTGACCGACAAGGACCTGGCACGCGGCGGATACCGCATCCACACCACCTTCGACAAACAGCGCACCCGCCGGCTGGAGAAGGCGGTGCGGGACGTCCGCCGGGACACCATCGATGCGAAGCGGCGCGCGGCCGACAACTACGTGGAGGTCGGCGCGGCCTCCGTCCGCCCCAAGGACGGGGCGATCGTCGCGCTCTACGGCGGCGCGGACGCCACCCGGCACTTCAGCAACAACGCGGACACCTCGGCGGTCCCGGCCGGCTCGGCCTTCAAGCCGTTCGTGCTGGCGGCCGCGCTCCAGCGGCCGGACGGCGCCACCGCGGAGCCCGCGCAACAGGCGGCGGACGCGAAGAGCGGCGCCGAGGACCTGGGCGGGGCGCTGATGAAGGCCGAGAGCCAGCCGTTCGTCCGGGCCGGGCAGCGCATCGGGCTGGAGCGCATCCGGGATCTGGCGGTGTCGGCGGGGCTGCGCAAGGAGAGCATGGCCCCCCTGGAGCAGACCTTCCCGCTGGGCACGTCGGCCCCCAGCGCGATACGGATGGCGAGCGCCTACACCACCTTCGCCAACGGCGGGCTGCACAGCGACCCGTACGCGGTGTCCGGGATGACCCACCACGGCAGCATCGTCCCCGGCTTCGACCGCGCCGAGCCCGTACAGGTCCTCGACGCCGGGGTCGCCCAGCAGGTGTCCAGCTCCCTGGAGGTGGTCGGCTGGCGCACCCTGGGGATGCCGGGCGGCACGCCGTTCCAGCGGCCGGTCGCGGCCGGCCGCACGGAGCCGGGCGACCGGATGAAGTCCGCGTGGTTCATCGGCAGCCCGCCGGCCCCCGGCCCCGACCTGGGCGCCGCGGCCGGCGCCGGAGCGGGGAGCGCGGTGCGTCCCGACCGGGTGCCCGGCGCCGCCGACGGGAGCGAGCCGACCACCGCCGTGACCCTGTTCCGCAACAAGCCGGGAGCGCCCGAGCTGCTGCCGATGCAGGGCGTCGGCGGTTCCGGCACCGGGCTGGGGACCAGCATCCCGCCGAAGATCTGGCGGGCCTACCAGCAGGGATCGTGACGCCGCGGCGCCCGGCTCCGGCCGGGCGCCCGCCCGCGTCTCAGTCGTTGGCGACGACGGGGTAGCGCGGCTCCAGCTCGGCCATCTGCTTCAGGGCGTCCTTGCGGTCCCGCTTGCTGAGCCGGTCGATGTAGAGGTAGCCGTGCAGGTGGTCGGTCTCGTGCTGCAGGCAGCGCGCGAAGTAGCCCGTGCCCTCGATCGCGATCGGCTCGCCCTGGGCGTTCCGGCCGCGGACCACGGCGTAGTCGGGGCGGGCCAGCGAGGCGTAGGCGCCGGGCACGGACAGGCAGCCCTCGTTGGAGTCGTCCAGGATCCGGCGCTCGGCCGGCAGCTCGTCCAGCACGGGGTTGCAGATCGCGCCGACGTGCCGCACGCCCTGGTCGTCCGGGCAGTCGTAGACGAAGACCTTCAGGTCCACACCGATCTGGTTCGCGGCCAGGCCCACGCCCTCGGCGGTGCGCTGGCTGGCGAACATGTCGTCGATGAGCCGGCCGAGGCTCTCGTCGAACTCCGTGACGTCCTTGCACTCCTTGTGGAGCACGGGGTTGCCGACGACCGTGATCGGCCGCGAGGTGCCGCGCTCCCGATGGGCGGTCTCCCGCTCCTCCGCGTCCGTGACGTCGTCGATGAATGCTTCGTCCACGCGCTGGTCACCGTCTTGATCAAACACAGGCTGCTGGGCCATCTCCGCCGTACGCCTTCCTGAAAACCCTGAGTAGTCGCCCTACAGCCTACGGGGGCGCGCCCCGGGGCTCAGCAGACCTCTTCGAGATCCCGCCACTCGCGGGTGTCCGGGCTGTCCGCGACCCAGCCGTCCAGCAGGCCGCGGACCAGGGCGGACGGCGCCGCGATGCCGCATTCGCGCTCCGGCACCCACAGCGAGCCCGACCCCGCCGTGCGGTGGCCCAGCGGCCCGGGGTGGCCCGGCTCACTGTGGTCGTGCGGGTCCAGGTGCTCGCCGTCGCCCTCGTCGCTGGGCATCCGGCTCTCCGAGCAGGTGCGGCACAGCAGCCGGACCGACGACGACCAGTCCTCGGCGGCGAAGCCCGCGTCGGCCGCCAGCCGCTCCAGGGCGTCCCGGTCGGCCTCGGTGGCGGCCTCCAGCAGCACCACCCAGGTGGGGACCGGGGAGGGCGCCCACAGCTCGATCTCGTCGAAGACCGGATACGCCCTGGTGGTGCCGTCGGCGCCGGCCGCGGTGGTCCGCTCGCCGTGCGGGACGCCGTCGTGCAGCACCACCTCGCCCCAGCGCCGCCCGGAGGACGGCAGCGGGATCGACAGCACCTCGATACGGGCCGGGTCCAGCCGGCGGCCCCAGACCACCTCGGCCTCGCCCTCCGGGGAGAGGCGGACGGCGGCGCTGCCCAGGGCCATGCCGAGCGGTTCACCGGACGGCGAGCCGTCGCCGGGGACCTTGAGGCCGTAGGCCTGCCAGGCCCGGCGGGCCAGCGGCCAGTCCTGCAGGGCGGTGGCGGCGATGCCGACGTTCCACCAGTCGGGCGCCCCGGCCTCGCGGTCCAGCAGCGCGACCGCGCGCAGCCCGGCGGCCCTGGCCTGCTCCCAGTCGTGCCGGAACTTGTGCAGCAGCGCGAGGTTGAACCAGGACTCCGACAGCCACGGCTCCATGTCCGCGGCGCGCGTCAGCAGCGCCCCCGCGTCCTCGTAACGGCCGTCGCCGATCAGCGTGAAAGCGCGGTCGGTCGCCTGCCGCCACGAGGCGGAGGGCCGATGCCGTACCTTGCCGAAGATCCTCACGATTCCCGCCTGCTGGTTGCTCTTGATGCCGCTGAGGTGGGGTCCCGAGCGGCGTCCGGGGCCTTGGGGGCCCACTCGACAACCTGCCACAGATTGCCGCCGGGCTCAGCCCGGTTTGCCGGTCCCCCTGCGGCTCCTTGCCCTTCGCCGACCCCCTGAACCCCCTGAAAGGGGCTTCCTTCGCATCCAACCATGCCCATCTCGAAGGGCGCTCATTACCCATGGGTTCCATGACATCGGACGCCCGGCGCAGGCCCAACGGCCGCGATACGGGGGCGTGAGCGGGGCGTACGACGCCGCGGGGCGGGCGGTGACCGGCCGCGGACCGATTCCTGCCCTACCGGGGCCTCCACCTCCGGTGCGGGGCGGCGTACGCCGGAAGGCCGGGCAGCGCCCGGTCCCCGTCACCGGAGCAGTCGCTCATCTCACACCGTCCGGCCCCCGCACGCCAGGACCCGGGCCAGCGCCTCGACGACCCGGGGCTCGTGGTCCTGCGCGGTGGCCAGCCGCAGCCGCTCCAGGGCCCGCAGCGAACCGCCGGGCCCCGCCGACTCCCCCGCCAGATCGTCGTAGGCGTTGACCGTGCGCACGATGCGCGCCGTGACCGGCTGGTCCCGGTACGGATCGGCCTGCCGCTCGACGATCACCGCGACCTCGGCGGGGACCCCGGTCTGCCGCACCACGGCGCCGCCCAGCAGCGCGATCCGGCGCTGCTGGGCGGGCGGCAGCGGCGCGGTGGCGCCCGCCGGCACCGGGTCCAGCAGCGAGAGCTGGCCGATGTCGTGCATCAGCGCCGCGTATTCGAGCACGTCCAGGTCCGGCTCGTTCAGCCCGAGTTCGCGGCCCACGGCACGGCTGAGCGCGGCCACCCGGCGGGCATGCCCGTGCGGGGTGTAGCCGGCGATCTCGGTGGAGCGGGCCAGCGAGGCGATGGTCTGGCGGTAGGTGGTGCGCACGGCGGCGAACCGGCGGAAGGCGAACTGGGTCAGCAGCAGCGGCAGGCAGAAGACCGGCAGCGCCCACAGCCCGGCGACCGAGGTGGCCAGCGAGATCACCACTCCGGTGGCACAGATCGCCGAGCCGATGCCGGGCAGCGCCCGCAACTCGTCGCGCAGCAGCGGCCCGTACGGCCAGCCGGTGCGGGCGCGGGCGAGCGCGGCCGCCAGCACCGCGTCGCACAGCGCGGTCAGCGCCATCAGGCCGGTCAGGAACAGCGGGTGGACCGGGCCCGGGGCCGCCCAGCCGTCCGGGGCCCCGGTGTGGTGGAGGGGCTGGAAGCAGGTGGCGGCGAAGCCGGTGGTCAGCATCCGGCGGGCGAGGTGGTCCAGGGCCGGTCCCCGGCCGCGGGCGACCTGCGGGACCAGCCCGACCAGCCCCGCCGCCAGGACCACGGCCACGGTCTGCGGCACGCCATGGGTCGTCGGCAGCCCGCCGACCGCGCCGAGCAGGGCGTACGCGAGGGCGCCCGCCGCGCCGAGCGGGGCGCCCTCCCGCTCCCCCCGCGTCCGCCCCCCGGCCGCCGGTGCGGGCCCCCGGCCCACCAGCTCGCCCACGGCGATCAGGATCCCGAAGGCCAGCGCGACCCCGGGCTCGGCCAGGCCCTCCCAGAGCGTCCGGCCGAGCGACCAGCACGCCAGCGCGGCGGCCGGGGCGTAGACCGCGGCGATCACGGCACCGCCCCGTGCGGCGGGCATCCCGGCGCCGGCGGGTGCCGCCCGCCTCCGCGGCCGCGGGCCCGGCCGGGGCCGCGCGGGGGCGCCGCTCATCGCGCGCCGTCCCGCGCGGCGGCCTCACGGTGCCGCGCGGGCCGCCGGTCCGGCCGCCGTCCGCCGGCCGGCTCCCCGGCCCCCTGCGTCGCGTCCGCGCCCTGCGCGAGGCCGTCCCCCGGCCCTTCCCCGGCCGCCCCGGGCTCCGGGTCCGCCGCCGTCACCAGGTCCGGCTGCCAGCCGTACCGGTCGAGCGACGCCGCCAGCGCCCGGACCATCCGCGGGTCGAACTGCGCCCCGGCGCACCGGCGCAGCTCCTCCAGGGCCGCCGGGACCGGCCGGGCCCGGCGGTAGGAGCGGGTCGAGGTCATCGCGTCGAAGGCGTCCGCGACCGCCACCAACCGGGCGCACTCCGGGATGTGATGACCCCTCAGGCCGTAGGGGTAGCCGCGCCCGTCCAGCCGCTCGTGGTGGTGCAGGATCGCCGCCCGCGCCTCCCCCAGGAAGCCGATGCCGCGCACGATCTCGTGGCCGTACTCGGGGTGCAGCTCGATGACCCGGCGCTCCTGCGGCGTCAGCGGCCCGTCCTTGCGCAACAGCCGGGTGGGGACGCCGAGTTTGCCGACGTCGTGCAGGATGCCGGCGAACCGCAGCACCTCCACCCGGTCCTCCGCCATGCCCAGCTCCCGGGCGATCAGCACCGAGGCGCGCCCGACCCGCTCGCTGTGCCCACGGGTGTAGCGGTCCTTGATGTCGACGGCCTGCACGAGGGCGCGGATGGTGGCCTGATGGGCGGTGCGTTCGCGGTGGTACTGCGCGAACACCCAGCAGGACAGGCACATCGGCAGCAGCACCAGCAGGGCGGCCGTCGGCCCGTACGCGCTGCGCCACAGCACCGCCATCATCAACCCGGCCAGGCCGTGCACCAGATGCGGCCCCAGCGAACGGGGCAGCGCGCCGCGCCAGGCGGTGCGCAGCGGGTGCCGCTCGGCGGCGGCCAGCACCCCGCCCTCCAGCGCCACGAGCACCACGCAGAAGGTGGTGGCGGCCGCCGCGGCGGGCAGCAGCAGAACGGGGAACTGCGGTGCGGACAGCGGATGGTGGCCGACGGCCCGGAAGACCTCGGCGGCCGCCCAGCAGGCCAGTGCCGGCTCGGCGGCGTGCCAGAGCCTGCGGGCGCCGGCCGCGGGCGCCGTCGCCGCTCCCGTCAGCGCCCCGGGGACGGCGGTCAGCGCGGCCAGGGGCGGCGGCAGCAGGAAGACCCCGGCGAGCAGGACGGGACTGGCCCAGCCGGTGAGCGAGCCCCCGGACGTGCCGGGGGCACCCGCGCCGTACGGTATGCGGCCGCCCACCAGCGGGCAGCGGTGCAGGTGTTCGCACAGTGCGTACAAAGCGGCCAGGGCCAGGGTGCTGCTCCAGGGGGCGGCGGCACCGAGGCGGAGCGCCGGGGCGGCACACAGCGCCGCGGCCAGGGCTGCGCCGCCGACATACCACCGCGCGGCCACCGGAAGTTCCCGCATCGCGCCCTCCTCAGCATGCCCACCGCTCTCCCCCCGCTCTTGCGGAGCGGAAGGGCCCGCGCGCTGCCTGCGCAGTGCGCCGGGGTCCGGTGAGAATAGAGGCGTCGGGGCGCCGGGGAAGGTGCATCAGCGGATCGGGCGGGACGAATCGCCCCGCCCCTCACCCCTTAGGGTGACGTGCCGCGTTATTCGGCGCGGGCGGTCTCGTTCCGTGCCTCGGTGGATCCGGTCGCCTCGGGCGTACCGGTCCCCTCCTCGGACGCCGCCTGTTCGCGCTGGGCCTGTTCCTTCTTGGCCTGTTCGAGCACGCTCACCTCGGGCACGGTCTCCCCGGCCCGGATGAGGTCGATCCGGCCCAGGACCTTGGAGCGCAGGTCGCTGGGGACGTCGTCATGGCCGCAGCAGCGCTTGACGAGCTTCTTGACCGCCTGCTCCAGGCCGTACTTCTCCAGGCACGGCGAGCACTCGTCGAGATGCACCTGGAAGTCTGCGCACTCGCCCTCGGGCATCTCGCGGTCGAGATACTCGTAGAGGTGGTCGAGGACCTCTGAGCAGTCCTTCTCGTGCGGGTCTCCGCAGCTCATGATCCCGAGCCTTTCCGGTCGTGCGACTCCGTCGTGCGCGCGGACTGCGGGTCCGCCGTCGCCGCCCCCGCCGGGACCAGCCCGCGCTCACGGGCGTAATCCTCCAGCATGCCGCGCAGTTGGCGCCGGCCGCGGTGCAGACGGGACATCACCGTACCGATGGGTGTCCCCATGATGTCCGCGATCTCCTTGTAGGCAAACCCCTCGACATCCGCGAGGTAGACCGCGATACGGAACTCCTCGGGGATCTCCTGGAGCGCGGCCTTCACATCGGAGTCGGGAAGGTGGTCGAGCGCCTGCGACTCGGCGGAGCGCAGACCGGTCGACATATGCGACTCGGCGCGCGCCAGCTGCCAGTCCTCGATCTCCTCGGCGGCGCTGCGCTGCGGCTCCCGCTGCTTCTTGCGGTAGGAGTTGATGAAGGTGTTCGTGAGGATGCGGTAGAGCCACGCCTTGAGGTTGGTGCCCTCCCGGAACTGGTGGAAGGACGCATACGCCTTGGCGTACGTCTCCTGCACCAGGTCCTCCGCGTCGGCCGGGTTGCGCGTCATGCGCAGCGCGGCGGAGTACATCTGGTCCAGGAAGGTCAGCGCGTCCCGCTCGAAGCGCGCATTGCGCTCGGCAGCGCTCTCCGGGGCCTTCTCCTCAGCCGTGCCGTCGGTCCCTGCGTCGGTACCGGTGACCGGACCCACCTCCTCCAACACCGTCCTGGATCCGGATGCGGACCCACCCGATTCGGAGAATAGACGACGATCCGGTGCCGCCGCCGCTCCAGCCAGGGCGGGCTGCGTCACCTGCATCTGCGACCACGGCAGGTCGGCGGCCGGGCGGGCCGGGCAAGCGATTCCCATGCGGCGGACTCCCATTCCTCGTGCTTCACGCGGCGTACTCGAGTACTACGCCTGGCACAACAGCCGCACCCGGCGCGGCATTCCCGGCGTCCGCGGCCGAGAGGGAACTACGGGGAACGCCGGGCCGCGCGCCTCTGCTCCACGGCTGTCCCGCACGGCTCCTCCGGTACGGCAGGGCAACACGGGCGGGGCAGGCGACCGGGCGGCAAACCCGCTTGCCGTTCCGGCAAGCCCTGCCCAATGCTGACGGACATCAGCCGAACATCCCGTCCAGCCAGGCCGCCACCGCGTCCGTGAGCACGGCCATCGACTCCGCCTCGCCGACACCCGCCTTCTTCGGCACCGCGAAGCCGTGGTCACCGTGCGCCACCTCGGTGAGCTCCGTGCCCGGCGGGAACTCCTCCGGCCGGCCGAACGGATCCCGGCCGCCCTGGACGACCAGCGTCGGCACCCCGGCACCGGTCAGCTCGTCCGCCCGGGACTTCTCCGGCCGGCCCGGCGGATGCAGCGGGAAGCTGAGCGCCAGTACGGCCTGCGCCCCCAGGTCACGCGCCGTGCGGCAGGCCACCCGGGCACCGGCGCTGCGGCCGCCGGCGACCACCGGCAGCCCCGGCTTCTCCAGCGCGGGCCACAGTGCGGTCCAGCCCGTGTCCAGGGTCTTCGGCGCGGGCGCCAGCTTCTTGCCCGCCACCCGCCACGGCTGCTCGACCAGCGCCACGGTGTACCCGCGGGCGGGCAGGGCGGCCGCCAGGGCCTTCAGGTCGCGTGCCTCGATGCCGCCGCCGGCGCCGTGGCTCACGGCCACCACGGCCCGCGCCGGTGTGGCGTGCCGGTGCCAGGTGATCCGGGCGTCGCCCGCGGGTGTCCCGACCGTCTCGGTCTCCATCGCCCCAGTGCTCATACGCCCATCCTGCCCCGTGCCGCGGCCGGAGGGTCACCGCGGCGCGGCGGCCCGTGGCCGGGCACCCGCACCGGGTCAGAACAGCGTGCCCAGCTCGGGGCCGTCGAGCTCGGCGACCAGCTCGGGTCCGTTGTTGCGGACGTTGCTGACGCCGGTGGGGACGGGGTGGGCGCGCAGCAGTCCGGCCGGCGGCGGCATCAGCAGCCCGCGCACCTCGTCGGGGTCGGTGCGCGACGGGTCGAGCCAGGCGTCCCAGCGGTCCGGGGTCAGCACCAGCGGCATCCTGGGGTGGATGTCGGCCAGCGCCTGCGGTCCCCCGCCGCCGTCGGCCCCGGCCAGCGGGGTGGTCTCGGCCTCCGTCGTGACGACCGTGCACGTCACCCACCAGGCCTGGGGATGGTCCCCGGGCAGCGTCCGGTCCCGCCAGAACTCGTACAGCCCGGCCATCGCCATCACCGAGCCGTCCGCGGGCGTCACGAAGTACGGCTGCTTGCGGGGCCGCTTCTTCCTGCCCTGCTCCTCCAGCTGCCGCTCCGCGGCGTCGGTGACCCACTCGAAATACCCGTCGCCGGGCAGCAGGCACCGGCGGGTGGCGAAGGCCTGCCGGTAGGACGGCTTCTCGTGGACCGTCTCGGCCCGCGCATTGATCATCTTTGCGGCGGCCTCGGGTGATTTCGACCACGACGGGACCAGGCCCCACTTCAGCGGCCGCAGCTGGCGCACCGGGCCGTCGGCGGGGAAGGCGTCGGCCGCCGCGCCCTTGAGGGGGCGTTCGAGCACCGCATGCACCCGGTCCGTCGGCGCCACGTTCCAGCTGGGCGCCAGGGTCTCCGCCGGCTCCCACTGCTGCACGCCGAAGGTCCCCACCAGTTCCTCGGGCCGACGACTCGCTGCATACCTACCGCACATGCATGCCACACTGCCATGCCACACGAAGGGGAGACATGGACACCGACCACCTCACCGACATATGGAGCCGCGTCTTCGGGACCCAGCCCGCCCCGTCGCTCTGGCTGGTGATCATCACGGCGGTGCTCGCGCTGGGCGCCGTCGTCCCGCACACCGCCTGGCGGCTGTCGCGGAACGCCGTCACCATCGCCCACGAGGGCGGGCACGGACTGATCGCCCTGCTCACCGGCCGCCGCCTGGACGGCATCCGGCTGCACTCGGACACCTCGGGCCTGACCGTTTCGCGTGGCAAGCCGACCGGCCTGGGCATGGTGCTGACCGCGGCGGCGGGCTACATCGCCCCGTCCCTGCTGGGCCTCGCGGGTGCCGCCCTGCTCGCCGCGGGGCACATCACGGCGCTGCTGTGGGGCGCGACCGCGCTGCTGCTGGCGATGCTGATCATGATCCGCAACGCGTACGGCGTGCTCACCGTGGTGCTGACCGGCGCCGCCTTCGTGCTGGTCTCCTGGCTGACGACGGCCCAGGTGCAGGCGGCGTTCGCCTATGTCGTGGTGTGGTTCCTGCTGCTGGGCGGGGTGCGGCCGCCGTTCGAGCTGATGGGCAAGCGGCGCCGCGGCGGAGCCGTGGACTCCGACCCGGACCAGCTGGCGCGCCTGACCCATGTCCCCGCGGCCGTCTGGCTCGGCCTCTTCCATGTGGTGACGCTGTGCTCGCTGATCGGCGGCGGACGCTGGCTGCTCGGCCTGTGACACCCGCCGCACCGGGCCGCGGCCGGGTCGCCCACCGCCACGCCCGGGGTGTGCGCCGCCGGCCCGCTCCCGGCAGCCGGGCGCACCGTCACCGCCGCGTTCCGGCGGAGTCGCGCCACTTTTGATCAAGATCGGCACCCCTGCCCAGCCATTAAAGTAAGGGGCATGACCGAGAGCCCCGCACATCCCGCCCTCTGGCCCGCCCCCCTCGCCGCCGGGGCCGTCGATGCCACCGTCACCGTGCCCGGCTCCAAATCGGTCACCAACCGCGGCCTGGTCCTGGCCGCCCTCTCCTCCGAACCCGGCTGGCTGCGCCGCCCGCTGCGCTCCCGGGACACGCTCCTGATGGCCGAGGCGCTGCGCACCCTGGGCGTCGGCATCGAGGAGACCGCGTCCTCCAGCTCCGCCGGCTCCGCCGCAGGGCCCGGCGGCGGCGAGGCCTGGCGGATCATCCCGGCGGGCCTGCACGGCCCGGCCACCATCGACGTCGGCAACGCCGGCACCGTCATGCGCTTCCTCCCCCCGGTCGCCGCGCTCGCCGACGGCCCGATCCGCTTCGACGGCGACCCCCGCTCCTACGAGCGCCCGCTCGGCGGCGTGATCGACGCGCTGCGCGCCCTGGGCGCCCGGATCGACGACGACAACCGCGGCGCGCTGCCGATGACGGTCTTCGGCAGCGGCGCCCTGGACGGCGGCCCGGTCGAGATCGACGCCTCCTCGTCCTCCCAGTTCGTCAGCGCCCTGCTGCTGTCCGCGCCGCGCTTCAACCAGGGCGTCGAGGTCCGGCACGTGGGCGCGGCCCTGCCCTCCATGCCGCACATCCGGATGACGGTCGACATGCTGCGCAGCGTCGGCGCCCAGGTGGACACCCCCGAGGCGGGCGGCGAGCCGAACGTCTGGCGGGTCACCCCCGGCGCCCTGCTCGGCCGCGATCTGGTCGTCGAGCCGGATCTGTCCAACGCCCAGCCGTTCCTGGCCGCGGCGCTGGTCACCGGCGGCAAGGTCACCATCCCCGACTGGCCCGAGCACACCACCCAGCCCGGCGACGCGCTGCGCGAGATCTTCACCACCATGGGCGGTTCCTGCGAGCTGACCGAGCGCGGCCTGACCTTCACCGGCAGCGGCCGGATCCACGGCATCGACGTCGACCTGAGCGAGGTCGGCGAGCTGACCCCGGGCATCGCCGCGGTCGCCGCCCTGGCCGACTCGCCCTCCACCCTGCGCGGGGTGGCGCACCTGCGGCTGCACGAGACCGACCGGCTGGCCGCGCTCACCAAGGAGCTCAACGAACTCGGCGGCGATGTCACCGAGACCGCGGACGGGCTGCACATCCGCCCGCGCCCCCTGCACGGCGGGATCTTCCACACCTACGAGGACCACCGGCTGGCCACCGCCGCGGCGGTCATCGGCCTGGCGGTCGGCGGAGTGGAGGTGGAGAACGTCGCCACCACCGCCAAGACCCTGCCCGACTTCCCCGCGATGTGGACGGACATGCTCGACCCGGCGTCCGTCGCCTCCCGGAGAGTCTGAGGGGGGTTCCGCCATGCGCCGCTACGGAAAGAACCCGGACGAGGACGACATCCGCGTCCGCCCCAATCCCAAGGGCAACCGTCCCCGCACCAACATCCGCCCCAAGCACGAGGACGCCGGCGAGGGCCTGGTCCTGACCGTCGACCGCGGACGTCTGACCTGCCTCATCGACGGGCGTACGGTCACCGCGATGAAGGCCCGCGAACTGGGCCGCAAGAGCGCGGTGGTCGGTGACCGGGTCGCCGTCGTCGGCGACCTGACCGGCACCAAGGACACCCTCGCCCGGATCGTCCGGGTCGAGCCGCGGACCTCGACACTGCGCCGTACGGCCGACGACGACGACCCGTTCGAGCGGGTCGTCGTCGCCAACGCCGACCAGCTCGCGATCGTCACCGCGCTCGCCGACCCCGAGCCCCGCCCCCGGCTCATCGACCGCTGCCTGGTCGCCGCCTACGACGCGGGCCTCGACCCGCTGCTGGTGCTGACCAAGTCCGATCTGGCGTCCGCGGACACCCTGTTGGAGTCCTACGGCGCGCTCGGCGTCCCCTACCTCGTCACCAACCGCGACGAACTCGCCGACGGCAGCGCCGCCGAGCGGGTGCGGGCCGCGCTGACGGGCCGTATGACGGCGTTCGTCGGGCATTCCGGGGTGGGCAAGACCACCCTGGTCAACTCCCTGGTCCCGGAGCGCCGCCGGGCCATCGGCCATGTCAACGCGGTCACCGGCCGCGGGCGGCACACCACCACCTCCGCACTGGCGCTCCCGCTGCCGGACGACTCGGGCTGGGTCATCGACACCCCGGGCGTCCGGTCCTTCGGGCTGCACCACGTGGACCCGTCGCGGGTCATCCACGCCTTCCCGGACCTGGAGCCCGGCACCGCGGGCTGCCCGCGTGCCTGCAGCCACGACGAACCGGACTGCGCGCTGGACGCGTGGGTCGCCGAGGGCCACGCCGATCCGGCCCGTCTCTACTCCCTGCGCCGCCTGCTGGCCACCCGCGAACGGCGCGAGGGCGACTGACCGACGACGTTTGCTGCCGCCGTCCGGGGTAAATGCATCATCACACCGAGCCCGGCGACGTGATCCACCAGGAACCGGTCGCCCGGACGGGGCCCGGACGAGTCGTGGTGATGTCCCGTCGGGGCCCACGGAGGACAGGCCCAGCTGACGGAGGCAATGGGATGGCGTGGCTGCTGGTGGTGGTGGCGGGGATCCTGGAGACCGGCTTCGCGGTCTGCCTCAAGCTCTCGCACGGCTTCACCCGCCTCTTCCCCACCATCGCCTTCGCGGCCTTCGCCCTCGGCAGCTTCGGCCTGCTGACGCTGGCGCTGCGCAAGCTCGACGTCGGCCCGGCGTACGCGGTGTGGACCGGCATCGGTGCGGCCGGCACGGCGATCTACGGCATGGTCTTCCTCGGCGACCTGGTCTCCACCCTCAAGATCGTCTCCATCACCATGGTCATCGTCGGTGTGGTCGGGCTGCAGCTGTCGGGCTCGGCGCACTGACCCCGCCGCGCCGCCCGGCATACGGCCGTGCGTGCGGGCGGGCGGCCGTCAACTCGTGTGCGGGGAACGCCCGTCCACCGCGCGCCGTCACGCCCCGTCACCTCCGCTCGCCCGGCGGCGCACCGGCCGGCACCCGGGCGAAGGCGCCCCGTACGAGCCGGGCCACCGCCTCCGCCTCCAGTTCCCCGCGCGAGCGCTGCGCCGGGATGCGTCCGGGGGCCTGCGCCGCGGCGGGAGCCGGCGGGGCGACGACACAGGCCAGGGTCAGCCGCGCCGCGGTCTCGCAGGCGGCGCCCAGGGCGGGCAGCTCCTCCGCGGGCCAGTCGGGCTCCAGTGCCGCGACCGCCTGGTCGCAGAAGCGGCCGACGAGCTCCGCGGGCCCCGGCAGCGGCCCCTCGGCCCGCGCCGCGGGTCGCCCCGCGGGGACGCCGGGACGGGCGGTGGCCGCCGCGGAGACGGCAGCTGCGGCAGTGACGGCCGTGGCGGCGGGCGGCGGTGTCGGGGCCGGCAGCCGGTCGCCCCAGCATCCGGTCAGCGCGGCCCTGACCAGGGGGTTGGCGCGGGCGGTGCGCAGGGTCCAGGCTGCCGCGGCCACCATCCGGCCCGCCGCGTCGCCCCGCGTCCCGGCGGCCGCCGCGCCCCGGGACAGCGCCCGGGCGACCCCGGCGAGGTAGCTCTCGGTCTCCCGGCGGACCAGGGCGCGGGCCAGCCCCTCCTTGCTGCCGAACTCGTTGTAGAGCGTCTGCCGGGAGACCCCGGCGGCGGCCGCGACGTCGACCATCCGTACGGCCGCCCAGGCGCGCTTCGTCAGCGCCGTATAGGCGGCATCGAGCAGGGATTCACGCGCTGCGGGCATCCGTCGCCTCCCCGGCCGCCGGCCCAGGTGGCCGGTGTGCGCACAGAATTGACGCGGCGCCAGATGGTGTCAAGGGTCGTCGCGGCCCCCGCCCGCCGCGGGTCCCGGGCTGTCACACGCCCGGCGGCGCATGGCCGTGTGGCTCCGGCGTATACCAGTCGATACTGTTCGCACATGCCCGACTATCACGATGATCTTCGCCTCGGCCATGTCCTCGCGGACGCCGCGGACGCCGCCACCATGGAGCGCTTCAAGGCACTCGACCTCAAGGTCGAGACCAAACCGGACATGACGCCGGTGAGCGAGGCGGACAAGGCCGCCGAGGAGCTCATCCGCGGCCAGCTCCAGCGGGCCCGGCCCCGGGACGCGGTGCTCGGGGAGGAGTTCGGCAGCGAGGGCACGGGGCCGCGGCGCTGGATCATCGACCCGATCGACGGCACGAAGAACTACGTCCGCGGAGTGCCGGTCTGGGCGACGCTGATCGCGCTGATGGAGCGCGGCGAGGGCGGTGACCGCCCGGTCGTCGGCATCGTCTCCGCGCCGGCGCTCAACCGCCGCTGGTGGGCCGCCGACGGCCTGGGGGCCTTCACGGGCCGCAGCCTGACCTCCGCGACCCGGCTGCGGGTCTCGCAGGTCGGCCGCATCCAGGACGCCTCGTTCGCCTACTCCTCGCTGACCGGCTGGGAGGAGCGCGACAAGCTGCCCGGGTTCCTCGACCTGAGCCGGGACTGCTGGCGCACCCGCGGCTACGGGGACTTCTGGCCGTACATGATGATCGCCGAGGGTTCGGTGGACATCTGCGCGGAGCCGGAGCTCTCGCTGTGGGACATGGCGGCGTGCGCGGTGGTCGTCAAGGAGGCCGGCGGACAGTTCACCGGCCTGGACGGCAAGCCGGGCCCGCACAGCGGCAACGCGGCGGCCTCCAACGGCCTGCTGCACGAGGATCTGCTCGGATATCTCGGCGACTCCCCCCGCTGACCTGCGACGGGACGGGTATTCGGACACCCGTCCCGCGCTTGCCCCTTGTTGCATCGACGCAGGCATGTGAACATGAGAATCCCCCAGTTTGTGAACTTGTGAATCCTTTCGCAAGGCACATTCACCAAGGAGGTGGCTCCACTCCATGCCCATGCACGTCAAAGACGCCATGAGCACGGTGGTCCTCACCATCGGGCCCGCCCACACGCTCCGTCAGGCGGCGCAGCTGATGGCGGCCCGCCGCATCGGCGCGGCCGTGGTCCTCGACAACGACAACAGCGGCATCGGCATCCTCACCGAGCGCGACATCCTCAACTCCCTCGGCGCGGGCGAGAACCCCGACCGGGAGACCGCACAGACCCACACCACCTCGGACGTGGTCTTCGCCGCTCCGGACTGGACCCTCGACGACGCCGCGGACGCCATGGTGCGCGGCGGCTTCCGCCATCTGATCGTGCTCGACGACCATGAGCCGGTCGGCGTGGTGTCCGTGCGCGACATCATCCGCTGCTGGTCGGCCGCCACGGAACGGGCCGACGCCGAGCGGGCCGACGCCGTGCCGGCCTGAACCGCGAACGGCTCCGGCGGCGAACACCCCGGCGCCACCCGCACGAAGAGGCCGGAGCCCCATGGCATCCGGCCTCTTCGGTTATACGGCAAGCGGCACTTGAGCAACCCCCACGGCGATCAACCACCTCCGCGAAAGCGGCGGCGGCTCAGCCGCACAGGAAGCCCACTCAGCCGCGCAGGGCCTGGACCGCGGCCTCCAGCCGCTTGCCGTAGTCCGCGTCCGCCTTGCGGAAGTTCTCTATCGCGCGCTGGGCGATGTCGTCGCGGGAGACCTGGGCGATGAAGCCCGCCAGGTTGCCGATCAGGCGCTCCTTCTCGTCCTCCGCCATCAGGCGGTAGAGGGTGCCGGCCTGGCCGAAGTCGTCGTCCTCGGAGTGCGAGGGCGCGGCCTGCTCGCCGGTGGCGCCGGTCACGGCGGCGGGCTGCCACAGCGGGCGGCCGGTCTCGCCCGGACCGCCGAAGCTGTTGGGCTCGTAGTTCTTCTGACCCGCGTGCCGGCCGTCGTACATCACGCCGTCCCGGCCGTGGGTGCGCGCCTCGGTGGCGTGCGGGCGGTTCACCGGGAGGTGGTCGGCGTTGATGCCGACGCGGTAGCGGTGCGCGTCGCCGTACGCGAAGAGGCGGCCCTGGAGCATCTTGTCGGGGGACGGCCCGATGCCCGGCACGAAGTGGTGCGGGGAGAACACCGACTGCTCGACCTCGGCGAAGATGTTCTGCGGGTTGCGGTTGAGCTCCAGCTTGCCGATCTCGATCGGCGGGTAGTCCTCGTGCGGCCAGACCTTGGTCAGGTCGAACGGGTTGAAGCGGTAGGCGGCCGCCTCCGCCGCGGGCATGATCTGCACCTGCACGGTCCAGCTCGGGAACTCGCCGCGCTCGATGGACTCCCGCAGGTCGCGCTGGTGGCTGTCGGCGTCCTCACCGGCGAGCTTGTCGGCCTCGGCCTGGGTGAGGTTCTTGATGCCCTGGTCGGTCTTGAAGTGGTACTTGACCCAGAAGACCTCGCCGGCCTCGTTGTTCCACTGGAAGGTGTGCGAGCCGTAGCCGTTCATGTGGCGGTAGGACGCCGGGATGCCGCGGTCGCCGAAGAGCCAGGTGACCTGGTGGGTGGACTCCGGCGACAGACCCCAGAAGTCCCAGACGTTGTCCGCCTCCTGCGAGCCGGTGTACGGGTCGCGCTTCTGGGTGTGGATGAAGTCGGGGAACTTGAGGGCGTCCTTGATGAAGAACACCGGGGTGTTGTTGCCGACGAGGTCGTAATTGCCCTCCTCGGTGTAGAACTTCAGCGCGAAGCCGCGCGGGTCGCGCACCGCGTCGGCGGAGCCGAGGTTGCCCGCGACGGTCGAGAACCGCAGGAAGGTCTCGGTCTGCTTGCCGACCTCGGAGAGGAACGCGGCGCGGGTGTAGCGGCTCACGTCCGCGGTCACCGTGAACGTGCCGTACGCACCGGCGCCACGGGCGTGCACGATCCGCTCCGGGATGCGCTCGCGGTTGAAGTGCGCGAGCTTCTCGATCAGGAGCTGGTCCTGGATGAGGCCGGGTCCGCCGATGCCGGCCGTCTCGCTGTTCTGGTTGTCCGCGACCGGAGCGCCGGACTCCGTGGTCAGCGGTCCGGTGGTGCTCTCTACCGACACGTGCGCCTCCTGAAAAGTCTTCTCCACCTGCCCTGGGCTTGCGCCGACCCCGATCCTACATTGGACAATGTCTAAGTCAAGAAGAACACGAACTTCGTACTCGATCCGGTGATGGACGGCCCACTGCTACCCTGGGTCTATCTGACTGATAGGTGATTGGCATGAGTGACCTGCTGGAACGGCTCCGAGGACGCGGCTGGCGGCTGACCGCGCAGCGACGCGTCGTCGCCGAGGTCCTCGACGGGGACCACGTCCACTACACCGCCGACGAGGTGCACGCGCGGGCCTCCGAGCGGCTCCCGGAGATCTCGCGCGCCACCGTCTACAACACCCTCGGCGAGCTGGTCTCGCTCGGCGAGGTGCTCGAGGTGAGCACGGACGGCCGGGCCAAGCGCTACGACCCCAACGCCCACCACGACCACCAGCACCTGGTCTGCTCCCGGTGCGGCACGATCCGCGACGTCCACGTCCAGGGCGACCCGCTCTCCGCGCTGCCCGAGCCGGAGCGCTACGGCTTCCAGGTCTCCGAGGTCACCGTGACCTACCGGGGCATCTGCCCCACCTGCAGCGCCCCGTCCTGAGGCCCGGGGAAACCGGCCCGCCTCCGGGCCGCCCCCGCACCGCGTCGCACCGCACGCCCCCCTGAGCCCGCGCCCGTCCGGCCGCGGGCTCCTTCGCGTGCCGTGCCCGCCCACGGGCCACCCCTTTCGTCGCACTGCCGGACCTCCCCACCCCACGCGTGCCCGCACACCCCTTGCCCGAATCTGACGACCCGTCATATCGTCGGCGCGCCGCGCCTTCCGGCCATCGGCCCTTTCCGGGCCCGGGCACCACGGCGGCACCCTGTCCGCACTCCGCAAGGAGCACCCCGTGGGAGAGCCGCACCCGCCGCCCGCAGCGCACCGCCCGCCCACCGACCCGACCGCCCGACCGCCGGCCCTGTGCGCCCGCGACCTGGCCCGCTCGTTCGGCCGCGGCAGCGCGGCACTGGCCGCCCTCGGCCCCCTGGACCTCGACATCGCACCGGGCGAGTTCGTCTGCCTCGTCGGCCCCTCCGGCTGCGGGAAGTCGACCCTGCTGCGGATCGCCGCGGGCCTGCTGCGGCCCGGCGAGGGCGAGCTGGCGATCCGTACGCACGCCGGCCGCCCGACCGCGATGATCTTCCAGGACTACGGCATCTACGACTGGAAGACCGTGCTGGCCAACGTCCGCTTCGGCCTGGACATCCAGCGCGTGCCCCGTAAGGAGGCCGACGAACGGGCCCGCTCCTGGCTCGCCCGCATGGGCTTGGCCGACTTCGCCGGCGCCTACCCGGCCACGCTCTCCGGCGGCATGCGCCAGCGCGTCGCCCTTGCCCGTGCGCTCGCCGTGGAGCCCGGGCTGCTGCTGATGGACGAGCCCTTCGCGGCCCTCGACGCCCAGCTGCGCACCCTCCTCCAGGACGAGCTGCTCGACCTCACCCAGACCGCCCGCACCACGACCCTCTTCATCACCCACAGCCTCGAAGAGGCCCTGGTGCTCGGCGACCGGGTCCTGGTGATGTCCGCCCGACCCGGCCGGATCATCGCCGAACGCCGCCCGCCGTTCGGCCGCCCCCGTACCGGCGCCGTCCGGGACACCCCCGAATGCACCGCCCTGAAGGCCGAGCTGTGGCAGCTGCTGCGCGGCGAGGTCGACGGCGCCGCCACCGCGCGCCCCGCCCCGGAGGGGACGGTCTCCGCATGACCGCCGCCCTCCGTCCGCCCGGTCCCGAGGACGGCCACGCCGCGACCGACCGCCTCCTCGTCCGCCGCCCCGGCCCCGCGGAACTGCGGCCCCGGCGCACCCACCGCCGCCGGCGCACCCTGGAGCTCTCCCTCGCCGTCGCCGTTCCGCTGCTGCTCGTCCTGCTGTGGCAGCTGGCCGCCGACCGGGCCTGGATCGACGCCCGCATCTACCCCGCACCGTCCACGATCCTGGCCGACGGATGGGACCGTGCCCTGGCCGGCGACCTGTGGCCGGACGTGGCGGCCACCCTCCGGCGCGTCCTGGCCGGCTACGCCCTCGGCACCGTCTCCGGCTACCTCCTGGGGCTGCTGATGGGCTCGCTGCCCCTCGTACGGGCCGCCCTGGAACCCCTCCTGGACGCCCTGTACGTCGTCCCCAAGCTCGCCCTGCTGCCGGTCTTCCTCAACATGTTCGGGCTCGGCGAGGGGCCGCAGGTCGCCCTCGTCGCCGCCACCGTCTTCTTCTTCGTCTGGATCTCCACTATGGCGGCGGTGCTGGCGATCCCCTCCGGGCACCGCGACGCCGGCCGGGTCTTCGGCGCGAGCCCCTGGCAGATGTTCCGGCACGTCCTGCTGCCCGCCTCGCTGCCCGCGGTCCTGGTGGGCGCCCGGATCGCCGCGGGCGTGGCCGTGCTGGTCATCGTCGCCTCGGAACAGATCGCCGCCACCGACGGCCTCGGCCATCTGATCTTCGACTCCCGCGCCCTGTTCCAGAACGACGTGATGTGCGTCGGCATCGTCTGCGTGGCCGTCCTCGGCGTGCTCTTCTCCGAGCTGGTGCGGCTGGCCGGGCGCGTCCTCACCCCCTGGGCACCCCGCGACCGCGGCCGGTCCGGGAGCTGATCCGCCGCACCCCCCGTCCGCTCGCCGCCGCCCCGTACGGAGGTCCCATGCGCCCCCGCACCACCGTCGCCGCGCTCCTCGCCGCACTCGCCCTCGGCGCGGGCTGCTCCGCCGCCCCCGAGGACGGCGCGCCCGCCGCCGGCCCCCGCACCATCCGCCCCGTGGCGGGCTGCGGCAACGCCTCCTGGACCGACCCCGCCGACCTCGCGCCGGACCGTGCCCCGGCGCGCTGTGCCAAGGGCGCCCCGGCCCCGCGCCCCCTCGCGAAGCGCCGCACGCTCACCGTCGCCACCGGCACGCTCGGCGCCGAGTACGTGGCCCCGCTGCGGCTGGCCCTGGCCAGGGGCGAGTTCCGCAAGGAGGGCCTGGACGTCCGCCTGAAGGTGCTGCCCACCCCGGAGGCGCTGCCGCTGCTGGCCAAGGGCGATCTGGACGCGCTGTGGGCGGCCCCGGAGGCCGCGGTCGTCGGCGGCGTCAACGGCGGCTTCGACATCCGCTGGGTGGCCGGCAACTTCTCCCCCGGCCCGGGCTCCAGGAGCGGTCTGTGGGTGCGCCTGAAGAACGGCGAGAGCGCCTCGTCGGTCTCCCTGCGGGGAGCACGGCTGGGCACCATGATCGGAAAGGGCTCCGTGATCATGTACCCGATGGCCGCCGCCTTCGCCGGGCACGGCGCCGACCTGCGCTCCGTCGCCTTCCAGCAGCTCGGCTCCGCCGACGTCCTGACCGCCCTGACCGGCGGCGGGGTGGACTCCGCCTGGCTCCTCGACCCCGTCTGGCGCCGGGTCGACGGCGACCCGGGGTACGCCTTCCTCGGCGGCCAGCCCCGGGGCGAACCGCTCGGCGGCGCCCTGTACGGCCCGAACCTGCTCCAGCGGGACCCGGACGCCGGCGTCGCCTTCCTGCGGGCCTACATCCGCACGGTCAACACGTACTTCGCCGGCGACTACAAGGCCGACGGCGCGTTCGTCGCCGAACTGGCGCGGCTGCTGAAGACCGATGCGAAGACCCTCGCCTCGGTGCCGTCGCTGCGGATGGACTGGGAGATCAGAAAGGGCACCGCGGCCCGACTCCAGAAGGCCTACCGGGACAGCGGCGTCACCAAGGGGGCACCCCTGCCGGAGAGCCGGCTCGTCGACCGCGGCCTGTACGCGGAGGCCGTCGGCCACCGGCCGCGGCGGTAGACATGACGAAGGCCCGGACTCCCATGGAATCCGGGCCTTCGTCGTGCAGTAGCGGGGACAGGATTTGAACCTGCGACCTCTGGGTTATGAGCCCAGCGAGCTACCGAGCTGCTCCACCCCGCGTCGTTGTGGTCCCAACCTTAACCCCAGGCCGACGACCAGCGCAAATCCCTTCGGTGCCGCCCGGGGCCCGTCCCTGCGGACCGGCCCCGGGCCCCCGGACACCTCTGGGGCACCCGCTACGCGCTGAGCTCCTCCTGGAGCGCCGTGCGCAGCCGCGCCGCCCGCTCCGCCACCTCCGGCGGCCCCAGCTCGACGGCGCGCGCACACCAGCTCTGCGCCTCCGCGAGCGCGCCGCGCCGGGCCGCGAGCAGCGCCAGCCGCAGCGCCGCCCGGCCGTGGCCGGTCTCGGCGGCGCGCTGCCACCACAGGGCGGCCTCGGGGAGGCTGCCCTCGCGGGCCAGCAGCAGCCCGAGGTTGAAGGCGCCGTTGCGGCTGCCCGCCTCGGCCGCCGCGCGGTACCACTCGGCGGCCTCGACGGCGTCCCCGCGGGCCGCCGCGAACATGCCAACCCGGACCTGGGCGCGCCGATGCCCCTGGCGCGCGGCCCGCTCGTACCACTGCACGCTCTCGTCGTCGGCCGTGCGCTCGTCGTCCGCCCGTCCCTCGCCCGCGGCGGCCGCCCTGCGGTCGAGGAGGTCGGCGAGCCGGAAGGCCGCCTCGGCACTGCCGCCGCCGGCCGCACAGCGCAGGTTGCGCTCCGCGTCCTGCAGGTCGCCGTCGCGCAACTGCACGGTGGCGACCTGGAGCGCCGCCTCGGTGTGCCCCGCCGCGGCCGCCCGCTCGTACCAGGTGTGCGCCGTACGCTCCGCGCCGCGGCCGGTGTGCAGGATGCCGAGGTTGAACGCGGCGTCCACGCTGCCCGCCTCGGCCGCCTTGGAGAACCATGGTTCGGCCCCCGCGGCGTCGCCGCGCTGCAGCAGCAGGATGGCGAGCGCGTTGGCGGCCTCGCGGTGTCCGGCGTAGGCGGCCCGGCGGTACCACTGCTCGCCGCGCCCCTCCCGGCCCTGCTCCGCGCAGAGCAGCCCGATGTTGTAGGCGCCGTTCACGTCCCCGGCGTCCAGCGCGACGCGGTACCAGCGCTCGGCGGTCTGCAGTTCGCCACGGTCGGCGTGCAACGCGCCCAGCGCATTGGCAGCGTTGCCATCGCCGTCCTGGGCGGCCCGCCGCCACCACTCCGCGGCGCTCTCCTCGTCCCCCGCGTCGCGCAGCAGGAAGCCCAGCGCGCAGGCCGCACGGGCCTCACCGTCCTTGGCGGCCGACAGGTACCAGCGCCCCGCCTCCTGGACGTCGCCGCGCTCCTCCAGCAGCGCGCCCAACTGCAGCGCGGCACGCCGGTGGCCCCGCGCGGCGGCCTGCCGGTACCACTGCTCGGCCTCCTCCTGCCGGCTCAGCTCGCCGTACGCTGGGACCGCGCCCCGGTCCGCGTCGCGGCCGTCCTCGACGAGCCGGGCGAGGCGGTAGGCGGCCTCGCGGTGGCCGCGCTCGGCGGCCGTACGGAACCAGCGCTCGGCGCCGATGTCGCCGCGGTGCTCCAGCAGGTCGGCGAGTGCGTACGCGCCCAGGCAGTGGCCGGACTCGGCGGACTGGCGCAGCCAGTACTCGGCGGCCGGCTCGTCGCCCCGCTCGCGGTAGTGGCGCCCGAGGGCGTGCGCGGCGGCGGCGGATCCGGCGACGGCCGCGATGCGCCACCAGCCGGCCGCCTCGTCCCCGTAGCCCCGCTGGTGCAGCAGCACGCCGAGGTTGTTGGCCGCGGCACGGTCACCGGCGGCGGCCGCGGAACGCAGATGCGGCTCGGCGCCGTCGAGGTCACCGCGGCGCAGCAGCATCGCGCCCAGGGCGCTCATGGCGGCGGTGTCGCCCGCCTCGGCAGCCCGGCGGTGGCCGGACTCGGTCACGGCATCGGACGCGTCGGCGGCCTCGGCGGCGTCCATCGCGTCCATCTGCAGCTCGGGTTCGCGCCCGTCGTCGGGCGCATGCACAAACCGGTCCGTCTCCAACAACCTTGCCTTGTCCCCCATAAGACCCATCGTCGCATCACCTGTAGCCCGCGTACACCTGGTATACCGCAGCCAGTGAGGTCACTTCAGCGGTTTGTCGACTTCCCGACACGACGACTTGGCAAACTCAAGCACACACCTTCCCCACATCGGCTGCGCGACCCGGCTTTGACCGGTAATTGCCGGAACACATGACGAAGGCCCGGATCCTGGAGGATCCGGGCCTTCGTCTTCTGGTAGCGGGGACAGGATTTGAACCTGCGACCTCTGGGTTATGAGCCCAGCGAGCTACCGAGCTGCTCCACCCCGCGTCGTTGTGTCCTCAAGGTATCACGGCAGCGGGGCGGCCACCGACGCCGCCGCGGCACCGGTGGCCGCCGGTTCGCACCGACGGCCACCGGGCCGGGACGTCCGGCCGGCTCAGCCGCTCGGCTTGCCGCCCTTCTCGGAGGCCTTCGCCGCCCGGTCGAGCGCCGCCTTGAGCTTCTTCTGGGCCTCGCCGTAACCGGCCCAGTCGCCCGAGGCGCGCGCCTTCTCGCCCTCTTCATAGGCCTTCTGCGCGTCGCCCAGGGCCTGCTGCACGGTCTGCCCGGACGGGGGCTGCTGACTGGTGTCGCCGCCGCCCGGCGGGTTCTGCGTCCCCGTACTGGGCGCCTTCTTGCCGAAGACCACGTCCAGCGCGTCCTTGAGGGAGTCCTCCAGGACGGGCTTGTTGTCGCCGTAGCTGACCAACACCTTCTTCAGCAGCGGGTAGTTGGTGTTGGCTCCGCGCAGGTACACGGGTTCGACGTAGAGCAGCCCGCCGTCCAGGGGGACGGTCAGCAGATTGCCGTACTCGATTTCCGAGTCACCGAGCTTCTTGAGGATGTTGAGCTCATTGGCGATGTTCGGATCGGAGTTGAACTTCGACTGCACCAGCTGCGGGCCGGGCACCGGCGTCTGCGAGGGCAGTTTCAGCAGTCTGATCTTGCCGTAGTCGCCGCTGGTGGCATTGGCGTCGACGGCCATGAACGCACCGAGGTTGTCACGCTTGTTGGGCGTGAAGGTCGTCGTCAGCGAGAACGTCCGGTTCTTCTGGTCCGGCATCTTCATGCTCAGGTAGTACGGCGGAACCGCGTTGACCGACTTGGTCGTCGGGTCGTTCGGGATCTGCCAGCGCTCGGAGCCGGTGTAGAAGGTCCCCGGGTCCGTGACGTGGTACGTGGTCAGCAGCTGGCGCTGCACCTTGAAGAGGTCCTGCGGGTAGCGCAGGTGTTCCCGGAGCGCCGGGCTGATGGCGCTCTTCTTCTCGACCGTGCCGGGGAAGGACTTCATCCAGGTCTTGAGGACCGGGTCCTTCTCGTCCCACTGGTAGAGCTTCACCGAACCGTCGTAGGCGTCGACCGTCGCCTTGACGGAGTTGCGGATGTAGTTGACCTGGTTCTGCTGGGCCACCACCGCCCGCTGGCCGTCGGTGAGCGAATCGGCCGTGCTGTCCCCGAGTGTGGTGCGCGAGGCGTACGGGTAGCCGTTGCTGGTGGTGTAGGCGTCCACTATCCACTTGATCCGGCCGTCGATGACCGCCGGGTAGGCGTCGCCGTCGATGGTCAGCCAGGGGGCGACGGCCTCGACGCGCTCCTTGGGCGTGCGGTTGTACAGGATCCGTGAGCCCTTGCCGATCGCTCCGGAGTAGAGGATCTGCGGCTCCCCGAACGCCACCGCGTAGGCGGCCCGGTTGACGGGGTTGGCGAGGTTGACGCCGCTGTTGCCGCGGTAGCTGTAGCTCTTCTCGCCGCTGTCGTCGGAGTAGTCCAGTTCCTTCTGCGGACCGCCGACGATGGAGTACTGCGAGGTCTTCTCGCCGTAGTACACCCGCTGCTGGTACGGCGGCAGCTGCCCCTTGGCCGGCAGGTCCGACTCGGTGTACTTCGGGCCGCCGCCGTCGGCGGCCTCGGTCCCCTTGGCGGCGACCGCGCCGTAGCCGTGGGTGTACTTGAAGTGGTCGTTGATCCAGTTGCGCTCGGGGATGCCGGCGATGTTCAGCTCGCGCAGACCGATGACGGTGTCCTGCTCGGCACCGTCCTTGTCCTTGTAGCGGTCGACGTCGAGGGTGGAGGGGAACTGGTAGTACCCGCGCACCTGCTGCTGTTGCTGGAAGGCCGGCGAGACCACGTTCGGGTCGAGCAGGCGCATGCTGGCGGTGGTGTCGGCGTCGTCGCGCAGCCGCTGGCCGTCCGCCTTGTCGGCGGGCTTGTAGTCGCCCTTGTACGGCGTGACGCGGGAGTCCTGGATGTCGTACGCGTCCCGGGTCGCCTTGATGTTCTGCTTGATGTACGGCGCTTCCTTGGCCTGCTCGTTCGGCTGGACCTGGAACTTCTGCACGATCGCCGGGTACAGCCCGCCGATCAGGATCGCCGAGAGCACCATCAGGCCGAAGCCGATCACCGGCAGCTGCCACGTCCGCCGCCAGAGGGTGGCGAAGAACAGCACCGCGCAGATCGCCGCGATGAAGAACAGGATCGTCTTCGCCGGGAGGTAGGCGTTGGCGTCGACGTACCGCAGGCCCGTCCAGTTGTCGGCCGACTTCAGGCCGCTGGACTTGACCGCCAGGCCGTACCGGTCGAGCCAGTACGCGATCGCCTTGAGGGAGACGAAGATGCCCAGCAGCACCGACAGATGGCCGGTGGCGGCCGCGGTCGCCCGCGAACCGGGGCTGGTCAGCCGCAGCCCGCCGTAGAGGTAGTGCGTCAGGGCCGCGGCGACCAGGCACAGCACCGCGCAGGCGAAGCCGAAGCTCAACAGGAAGCGGTACCAGGGCAGATCGAAGGTGTAGAAGGCGATGTCCTTGCCGAACTGCGGGTCCGTCTTGCCGAAGGGCACGGCGTTGACCCACTGCAGCCAGGTCCGCCACTCCCCCGAGGCGGAGGCACCGGCGATCAGGCCGATCACCGCCGTGACCGCGATCAGCGCCCACTTCTTGAAGGGCGCGAGGCCCATACGGTAACGGTCCAGGCTCTGCTGCTCCACGGACATCGCGCTCAGCGGCGGCCGCAGCCGGTGCGCCAGCCAGACGTTGACGCCGACGGACGCCGCCATCACGACGCCGAAGGCGAAGAACAGACCGATCTTGGTCCACAGGGTGGTGGTGAAGACCGAGGAGTACTTGACCGACCGGTACCAGAGCCAATCGGTCCAGAACCCCGCAAACATCACGAAGAGCATGGCCAGTACGGCCAGCACACCCAACGTCATGAGCAGGGTCCGGATCCGCCGCGATGGTCGGCCGACTCTGATCCGTGGCCCTGTCGGGCCTCCGCCGCGGTCCGGCATCTGGAAAGCCAAGGTGCGCACCTCGAAGTTCGCTGTCGTGTGGAGCAGGCCCGGCGATAGTAGGACCCACCGATGCAACTTACGAAGGCTTTACTCAGTTCCCGCTTTCCGGGGTACACAAGGCACGATGTTGAGCATGACCAACCTCCCCGTTGACGGCACCCCCCTCGCCGCCGACCCCCTGACCCGCGCGGTGCTCGAGATCGACGAGTACAGCGCCGGGCTCGGCTGGGACCAGCCCGCCCGACTGTTCGCCCTCGTCGACACCGCCAAGCTGCGGGCGCAGGAGCCCTCGCTCGCCGCCCAGCTCGGCATCGACGACTCCTCCACCGCGTCCCTGACCCCCGTGGAACAGGACGAGATCCCGGCGGGCGTCCCGCTGGACGAGTTCCTCGCCACCATTGCCTGGCCCGACGCCGTCACCGGCTGCGCCCTGACCGTGGAGCGGCTGATGCTGCCCCCGTCCGCCGAGGACTCCGAGCCCGCGGGCATGGACGAGGCCCGGCTCGCCAAGTGGGTCGCCGAGCACCCGGACCGCCAGGAGGTCCGGATGACGGTGGCCGTGCTGCGGGACGGCCGGCGCGAGTCGGCGCTGCGGCTGCGCGAGAAGGACTCCACGTCCGAGGTGCTCACCGGCGCGGCGCTGGTGCCGGGTCTCGCGGAAGCGCTCTCGGCGACGTTCGAGGGCTGAGCGCGGCCTGCCGGGCGGTGCCCGGGCCGGACCTGCGCGTCGTGGCCCGGGCGGCTGTCCGGTGTCGCCCCCGGGGGCGCCCCGGGGCGTCCTAGGAGTGGGCCGCGGGACTGCAGCTGGGCAGGCCCGCGGCGTCGCCCTTGCGGATCTTCTCCAGCGCCTTGACGGCGTCGCCTATGGTGCCGACCTTGACCAGGGTGAGCCCCTTGGGGGTGTCCTTGGCCGCGGCGGCGCAGTTCTCCTTGGGCGTCAGGAAGTACTGGGCGCCCTTGTCGCGCGCGCCGACCGTCTTCATCGAGATGCCACCGATCGGGCCGACCTTGCCCTTGTCGTCGATGGTGCCCGTGCCGGCCACGAACGCGCCGCCCGTCATGTCCCCGGGCGTGAGCTTGTCGACGATGCCGAGCGCGAACATCAGCCCGGCGCTGGGGCCGCCGACGTCGGCCAGCTTGACGTCGATGGGGAACGGGAAGAGGTGGTCCACCCCGGCCTGGATGCCCACGATGGCGCGGCCGTCCTCGGCCTTCTGCGTGGTGATCGCGATCTGCCGGGTGCCGGTCTCGGGCTTCTTGCCCCGCTTCTCCGCCGCGGCGGCGTCCTTGGCGGGGATGATCGTGAAGACGACCTTCTCGCCCGGCTTGTGCCGGGTGACCAGCTTGGCGACGTCACCGGCCTGCTTGACCGCCGTGCCGTCCACGGCCTTGATCACATCGCCCGCGTGCAGCCGCCCGTCGGCCGGCTTGTCCTTGACGACGGAACCGACGACCGTCTGGGCCGCGACCGGAATGTTCAGCTGGCGGAGGGCGGACGTCTTGGCGCTCTCCTGGGACTGGCTGAACTCCTCGGCGTTCTCCTGGTCGGCCTGCTCGGCCGTCTGCCCCTCGGGGTAGAGCGTCTTGTGCGGCACCACGGCGTTGTCATGATCGAGCCAGCCGTACACCGCCTCGAAGAGGTTCATGCGGTAGTCGGGGCCGGTGACGCGGACCGTGGTCATGTTGAGGTGACCGGTCGTCGGGTACGTCTTGCGCCCGGAGATCTGCAGCACCGGCTCGCCGTCGTGATCGCCGAGGGTGTTGACCGTCGGCCCCGGTGACATCTCGGAGTACGGCACGGGGATCAGCACCCCGGCGCAGAGCAGCGCGATCAGCATCAGGGTCGAGGCGAGCAGCGTCGCGGTGCGGCGTGGCATGGAACGACAGTACGGGACGGGTATGACAACCGGCCCGCGGGGCCGTCCGTACGAGGGCGAACGCCCGTCCGTACGCGCCGTGGTCACCGGGTGCGGCACCCGCCCTCGCGGACCGGCGGAAGGTCAGACGGGATCCGAGGCGGGGTCGGGAACGGAATGCTCCTTCTCCATGGCGTCACGGAACCGGGCGTAGCCCGCGAGTTCCGCGACGTCGCCGGCCTTGCGGTTCCGCAGGGCCCAGCTGCTCCACACCGCGGCAACCAGCCCGGCACCCACCGGAATCAGCAACCAGAGGAGCGCACCCATCAGCGACCTCCCAACCCCTTGTGACGACCGCGATCGAAGAATAAGCAGATTAACCATCTGCTGGCTCAACGCTCACGCCAGGGGGCGGGTTACGCAACCGGAACACAAGGCACCGGTTCGGCCTCGTTTTCGGAGGCCGCCACCCCGCGGCGACAGGGCCACTGCCTGCACGTCTGTCAGGTCGCCTGCCCCGGGAACGCGCCCTTACGCACGGAGGGCGGACCTCCGGTCCGCAGGACGGCGGCCGTAGGCCCGTCACCCGACCTCCACCCCCAGAAGAGGGTGCTACGCACCCACCCGCCCTCCCGTCACCCGACCTCCACCCCCAGAAGAGGGTGCTACGCACCCACCCATTCTTCGGCGCCGTCGGAGAACGTCTGGTGCTTCCAGATCGGTACCTCGTGCTTGAGGTCGTCGATCATCCTGCGGCAGGCCTCGAACGCCTCGGCGCGGTGCGGGCAGGACACCGCGACCACCACGGCCAGGTCACCGATGCGCAGATCCCCCACGCGGTGGACGGCGGCCAGCGCCCGCACCGGATAGTCGGCGATCACCTTCTCGGCGATCCGGCGCATCTCCGCCTCGGCCGTCGGGTGCGCGGAGTAGCCCAGGCCCTCGACGTCGGCGCCGTTGTCGTGCGAGCGGACCGTGCCGACGAACAGGGCCGTGCCGCCGGCCGCCGCGTCGCCCACGGCCGCGAACACCTCGTCCACGGACAGCGCGCGCTCGCGGATCTCCAGGAGCCGGATCGGATCCGGCGCGGCCTGCTCACCGGGGTGGTCGCGGCCGGGGGACGAGGGGGAGGGCATGCCAGGCATACCCCCATCGTGCCCTACGCGGGCACGGCGCGTAATGGCCGTTTCCACCGGCCGTCCGGGCCGCCGTATGGAGACTCCTCCAGGACGGCGGGCCCGGTTCCCCCTCAGATGCGGCGGCGGGCCTTACGGGCGCGGCGCACGAGTGCGGCGGTGCCCAGGAGGGCGACGGTGGCGCCCGCGGCGCCCGCGGCGGTGGCGTCCTTGCGGCCCAGCCGGCGGCCCGCGACGGTGTGCCGTCCGGCGACCTCCTCCAGGAGCTCGGCGAGCACCTCTTCGTTCGTCCACCGGGGGCGCCAGCCCGCATCGTGCAGCCGGCTGCCGCTGACCACCCACGGATGCATCGTGTACGCGAGGTCGCCGGCGGGCGACGGCGTCAGGCCGATGCGGTGCAGGCGGGCCGCGGCGCCCAGCGCCACCGAGGACGGCAGCTCCATGCGCCGGATGCCGGAGAGCTCCTCGACCTCCTCCTGCTCCAGCCAGCCGTCGCAGCCCACCGCCAGCTCGCCGTCGACCTTCTCCAGCGCGGCGAACTCCAGGGCGCTGACCAGGTCCTCGACGTGGCAGAACTGCCAGGCGGGGCGGGACCCGGCGACGACCAGGAGGCGGGGCGATTCGAAGTAGCGGGTCAGCGCGGTGTCCGTGCCGCCCACCAGGACGGTGGGGCGCAGCACGGTGACGTTCAGGCCGGGGTGCGCGCGGGGCGCGCGGTGGGCCAGGTGCTCGATCTCCAGGAGGTCGCCGACGCCGGTGGCGTCCGCGGTGGCCCGCAGCTCGGCGTCCTCGGCCAGGGGGACGTCGTTGTCGGGCAGCGCCCCGTAGACCATGGCGGAGGTGCACAGCACCACCCGGTGGACACCGGCGGCCGCGGCGGCGGTGAGCACGGTCTGGGTGCCGCGCACGTTGTAGGCGGTGCGCGCCGCGGCGTCGGTCTCCAGGTCGAGGTCGAGCGCCAGGTGGACGACGACGTCCGCGCCGCGCAGCTTGTCGGCGATGGCCGGGTCGCGGACGTCCAGGACGTGCCAGTGTGCCTCGGCGACGTCGCCGCGCCGCTCGTCGATGGCCACCACCTCCTTGACCTCGTCGGAGGCGACCAGGGCGCGCGTGAGCAGCGCGCCGACTCCGGAGGCGGCTCCGGTGACGGCGACCACGGGCCGGCGCAGCGGCCGGTCCGTGGCCCCGCCTGCGGTGTCGCCCGCCTGCTCGGTCTGGGCCGCAGCGTTTCGCGCTGCGCGAACGGTCGGATCTGGGGAACTCACCGGGCGTCTCCAGCGGTTGTCTTCAGTGCGAACGTGTGGTCATGCGTACGCACCAGGTGGCGTCCATCCTGCCGCAGCCACCGGGTCAGCGAAGCACCGAGCCCCGAAGCGGTCCGGGTGTCTACGCTGGAGGTGATGTCGGGCAGCCGCCGTCGGCCACCTGGTCGGCGGCCCTACGAGCCGAGGAAACCCGTGAGTGACACCCCATTTGGATTCGGCCTTCCGCCGGAGGAGCCGGAGGACGGCGACAACGGCAAGAAGAAGGGCGGCCAGGGAGGTAGCCAGGGCCCCGCGGACCCCTTCGGGTTCGGCAGCGGGAGCGGCGGCGCGGACAATCCGTTCGCGGCGCTCTTCGGCGGCATGGGCGGCCCGGGCGGCGAGATGAACCCTGGCGACCTGGGAGCCGCGTTCCAGAAGCTCGGCCAGATGCTCTCCTACGAGGGCGGCCCGGTGAACTGGGACATGGCCAAGGACATCGCGCGGCAGACGGTGGCGCAGGGCGCCGAGGACGGCAGCAAGGACGCGAGCCTGTCGCCGGGCGAGCGCGGTGCGGCCGAGGAGGCCGTGCGCCTCGCCGACCTGTGGCTGGACGGTGTGACGTCGCTGCCGTCGGGCTCCGGCTCGGTGGTGGCCTGGAGCCGCGCGGAGTGGGTCGAGGAGACCCTCCCGGTGTGGAAGGACCTGGTCAACCCGCTCGCCGAGCGCGTCGGAGCGGCCATGGGCGATGTCCTGCCCGGGGAGATGCAGGCCATGGCGGGCCCGCTGCTCGGGATGATGCGCTCCATGGGCGGCGCGATGTTCGGCACCCAGATCGGCCAGGCGCTGGGCGTGCTGGCCGGCGAGGTCGTCGGTTCGACGGACATCGGGCTTCCGCTGGGGCCGGCCGGCAAGGCCGCGCTGCTGCCGGGGAACATCGCGAGGTTCGGCGAGGGCCTGGGCGTTCCCGAGGAGGAGGTGCGGCTGTATCTGGCCCTGCGCGAGGCCGCCCACCAGCGGCTCTTCGCGCATGTGCCGTGGCTGCGCTCGCATCTGTTCGGTGCCGTCGAGGGCTATGCGCGCGGCATCAAGGTCGACACGACCAAGCTGGAGGACGTGGTCGGCCAGATCGACCCCCAGCACCCCGAGGAGCTGCAGAACGCCCTTCAGCAGGGCATGTTCCAGCCCGAGGACACCCCGGAGCAGAAGGCGGCGCTGGCCCGGCTGGAGACCGCGCTGGCCCTCGTCGAGGGCTGGGTGGACGCGGTGGTGCACGCCGCCGCCAAGCCGCACCTGCCGTCCGCCGACAAGCTCCGTGAGACGCTGCGGCGGCGCCGGGCCAGTGGCGGCCCCGCCGAGCAGACGTTCTCGACGCTGATCGGTCTGCAGCTGCGGCCGCGGCGGCTGCGGGACGCCTCGCGGCTGTGGGCGTCGCTGACGGACGCGCGGGGCCTGGAGGGCCGCGACGGCCTGTGGGAGCACCCGGACATGCTGCCGACGGCGGCGGACCTGGACGACCCGGACGGGTTTGTGCACCACGAGCAGCCGGACTTCTCCGAGCTCGACAAGATGCTCGGCGAGGCCGCGAGCGGCGGCAAGCCCGACCTGGGCAAGCCGGCCCCGGAGAGCGACGGCCCGGACGAGACTCCCGGCGAGGGCAAGGGCGACGGCGAGAAGTGAGTCTGCACGAGGACGCGGCGCGGGTGCTCAAGGAGTGGCCCGCGCCGTCCCCCGCCCAGGAGCAGCTGCGGCTGGCGTATCTGGATCATCTCGCCGCCCGTCCGGACGGCATGTGGAAGCCCTGCAAGGACGGGCACCTCACGGCCAGCGCCCTGGTGATCGATCCGGCCGGCGGCCGGGTGCTGCTGACCCTGCACCGCAAGCTGGAGATGTGGCTGCAGATGGGCGGCCACTGCGAGCCGGAGGACGCCTCGCTGGCCGATGCGGCGCTGCGCGAGGCGCGCGAGGAGTCGGGGATCGCGCGGGGACTGACGCTGCTGCCCGGCGGCCCGGTGCGGCTGGACCGTCATCACACGCCCTGCGCGATGCATCTGGACGTCCAGTACGCGGCGCTGGCCCCCGCGGACGCGGTGGCGGCGATCAGCGACGAGTCGCTGGACCTGCGCTGGTTCCGCTACGACGAGGTGCCCGGCGTCGCCGATACGTCGGTGGTGCAGCTGGTGGAGCGCACCCGCGCCCTCCTCTAGGGGCCCTCTGAAGGGGCCCGTGGGGCGCGGACCGGCATCGCACGCGCTGCGGCGTCTTGCCCTTCCCGGGGCGGGCGCCGCAGCGCGTCAACGGCCTGTAGAGGGCCGCCTGGCCGGCGACGTCACCGGCAGGCCGGTCAGTTGGTGAAGATGTTGCCCTGGTTCATGCCCCGCGCGCCCTGCTGGCCCATGCCGAACTGGGCGGCCATGCCGGACCCGATGACGGCGTTCTGCGGCGGCAGCAGCTCGCTGGGCTGGACCAGCGCGTAGCCCTGGCCGAGGAAGCTGAGTTCCCAGCCCTCGCCCGTGTTGCCGCGCCGGCGCCACACCCCGGAGGAGTGCGTCTGCGCCTGCATCTGCACCCGCAGCGAGGCGGACCAGGCGACCACCGCGTCGGCGTCGGCGTTGACGTACTTGTCGGGGGTGACCTGCAGCATCAGCGGCTCGCCGGAGGTCATCAGGACCACCTGGCCCTGCCCGGAGATGTTGAGCTGGTACTTGCCGGTGCCGGAGATGCCGTACTGGCTGTCGACGGAGACGACCTCCCAGTGGAGACGGGAGTCCAGCGCCAGGACGTAGCTGCTGTCGACGGTCAGGCCGTCGTGGTCGACGTCGACGACATGGACGTACTGGGCGAGGTTGGCCAGGTAGACCGTGCCCTGCCCGGAGACGCGCATCAGGTCGAGGCCCTCGCCGGAGTGCGCGCGGGTGCGGTGCTGGCCGGGCGTCTGGTAGTTGCCGTCGAATTCGAGCAGTCCCTGGTAGGCGACCATCGCGCCCTTGCGGGCGAGGAGGTCCTCGTGGCCCTGGAGGGAGACGCGCAGCAGCTGGCTGTTCTGCAGGGCGTAGCGGTCCTGGGTCTGTGCCTCGGTGAAGGCGAAAAGCGGACTCTGCATGGCGTGTTCGGTCCTCCCCCTCAGCCCCGGGCCCGGAGCCGGTCGGTGCTGTCCTCGCTGGGCTGGACGACGACGAACCCCTGGCCGGAGAAGCCCAGTTGGTACGCCTCGCCGCTGCCGCGTCCGATCATCGAGGACGCCTTGAAGCTGCGCTTGCCCTTCATCTTCAGGTTGGTCGACCAGGCGACCAGGGCGTCCGGGTCCACATACGTCTCGTCCTCGCCGCGGCCGCAGTCGACGACGATGGGCGTGCCCCGGGAGGTCAGGGCGACCCAGCCGGTGCCGGAGATCCCGACGTTGAAGAGCCCCTGGCCGGCGAACTTCGCCATGCCCTTGACCCGCTGCACGCCCCACTGGAGCTGTGCGTCGAAGGCGAGGAGGTTGGTGCCGTTGACGGAGAGCGAATCGCCGTTGAGGTTGATGCAGACCACGTCGGCGCCGTAGTCGGCGAGGTAGAGCAGGCCGTCTCCGGAGCACTTCATCAGGGGCGCGCCCTCGCCGGTGAGCCACTGGGAGGCCATCTGGCGGACGGCGGGCGGGTTCGGCTCGTACTGGACGAAGCCTTCGTAGGCGACCATCGAGCCGGTGCGGGCGAAGACGTCCTGGCCGCTCTGCATGGCGATCTTCACCATGGCGCTGCCGTGGTTCTCCATCCGGGCGGCGGGCGGGGTCGGGGCGTAGCCCGACAGCTGCTGCTGGTTCATGACGTGCGGGCTCCCTCAGACCTCGTAGGGCTGGACGACGATGAAATTGCCGGGCGCGCCGCGGAACTGGAGGTTCACGGTCTCGCCCGAGTGGCCGGGGAAGGCGTGCCGGCGCAGGCTCACCTGGCTGGAGATGATCACCTGCGAGCCCGCGGACCAGGCCACGATGGCGTTGGCGTCGGCGAAGGTCGTCGGGGTGACCGGCAGTACGACCGGGGTGCCCTGGGTCTTGACGACGAGGGTGCCGGTTCCCTGGAACTGCATGGTGAACAGGGCGCCACCGGGGATGCCGTGGCCCTCGATCCGGCGGACCTCGTGCTGCAGCGACTCGTCGAAGGCGAGGACGCTCTCGGCGGAGACGCAGAGGGCGTCGCCCTGCAGCTCGATGGGGTGGACGTGGGCGCTGTTCTCGGCGAAGAAGACCTGGCCCTGGCCGGTGCAGCGCATCAGCTGCATCTCCTGGCCGGTGGCGTTGCCGACGATCCGGCCGCGGAAGCCGGCGCCCTTGTAGCCGAAGTCGACCTTGCCCTGGTAGAGCACCATGCTGCCCTGGCGGGCGAGCACCGGCTGGCCGTCGACGCCGAGGTCGACCCGGATCAGCTTGCTGTTCTGCGGGGTCCAGCGCTGGCCGGTGGGGGCTTCCTTGTACTTGTCCAGGACGACGCCGAGGCTCGGGCCGCCGCCCTGGGGCACCGCCGGGGCCTGGCCACCGCCGTACGGGGCGCCCGGGGGCTGCTGCCCCGGCTGGCCGTAGGGGGCGGGCTGGCCCTGCGGGGGTCCGTATCCGCCGGGCGGCGGGGCGGGCTGGCCGTAGGGCGGTGCCTGCGGGGCCTGCTGACCGGGGAATCCGCCGGGCGCGGTCTGCTGCTGGCCGTACGGGTCCTGGCCGGGGGCCGGCTGGCCGTACGGGGCCGGCGGCTGCTGGCCGGGCGGGGCGAGCGGGGCGGCGATGGTGGGCGCGTTGTGCACCTGCGGGGCGGTGGGCTGGGGCGCGGCCGGGGGTGCTTGCGGCGCCCCCTGGGGCGGGCCGAAGTCGGGCGCGGGCTGCGGCGGCGCAGCGGGCGCGGCGGGCGGCGCGAAGGAGGGCGCGGGGGCGGCCGCACCGGACGGCGGCGCGAAGCCGGGCGCGCCCTGCGCCGTGGCGGGCGGCGCCGGGGCCTCGGCCTCCTCGGCGACCTCGCCGCCGAAGTTCTTCAGCAGCGCCTCCAGCCCGCCGTCGAAGCCCTGGCCGACGGCGGCGAACCGCCAGACGTCCTTGAGGTAGAAGTCGCCGAGCATGACGGCACGTTCGGTGCTGAACTCGCTGCCGTTGAAGGAGTAGCGGGCGACCTCTTCGCCGCCGGCCACGATCCGGAGGTAGCCGGGGCCGATCTGCGAGACCTGGCCGGCGCCGTCGAGCGCGGCGGTGAAGGAGAGCTTCCGGATCTGCGGGGGGATCTTGTCGAGGGTGACCCGGAACGACTCGCTGTCGCCGGCCTGCGCCCCGAGCAGCTGGATCGACTCCTCGGGCGATGTGGGCTGGTTGAAGAAGACGAAGTACCGGTCGTCGGACAGCCGCTCGTCGGCGTCCAGTCCGAAGCAGCTGATGTCGAAGGTGAGGCCGGGTCCGGCGATCTGCACGCCGACGTACAGATCCGTTCCCGCCGTCAGATCACCGATCTTGGCCTTGTGGCCCCGCTGGAATTCCCTGGCCATACGTAACGCCCGTCCCCCGCTCCGCTGTGAGTTCCTTCTGCGCGGCCAGGCTAACCGCTGGCGCCGACAGCGGGCGATGGCGGGGCGCGGCGGATGTGGTCCGGCTGCCGGTCAATCGCCGCGGGCGGCGGGCAGATGGGGCAGCCGGTCGGCCGCGACCACCCCTTCGAGGTAGCCGCGGGCCCGCTCGGTACGGGGGTAGGCCTCCAGCAGCCGCCAGAACCGGGGGCCGTGGCCGGGGACGAGCAGGTGGGCGAGTTCGTGCAGCAGGACGTAGTCGATGACGTACTCCGGCATGCCCTGCAGGCGGTGCGACAGGCGGATGCTGCCCTCCGCCGGGGTGCACGACCCCCATCGGGTGTTCTGGTTGGTCACCCAGCGCACCGACGCGGGGCGGGCCCGGCCGTCCAGATACTGGCCGGACAGCCGCTCGGCGCGCTCGGCCAGTTCGCCGTCGCCCAGCATCCGCTTGCTCTCCTGGGCGGCGAGCTTGTCCAGCATCACGGTGACCCAACGCCGCTCCTCCGCCTCGGACATCCGGGCCGGGATCAGGACGACGGTGCGGTCGCCCTCGCGGTACGCCGAGACCGTTCTGCGCCGCCGTGAGCTGCGGCGCACCTCGACGGCGCTGGTGCCCGGCCTGCGGGCGTCGGGGCTCGGGGCAGCCCTGCGCGGGGGGTCGGCGGCGCGGCGCAGGGGTGTCTCCCCCGGGCCGTGGGAGGGATCGGCGGGCACGCGCCCGACGTTACCCGCTGGCGGTGGGCGACGTCCCGCCCCGCGGACGGTTCGCCACCGAACCACTCCTTGGCGTGCACCGCTTGTACGACCGGTACCCACCGCCTGTGGATAACTTCCGCAGGGATCCGCGGCACGGCGCATGCTGGGGTCCGGACGACGAAGGACGGGGGCGACGATGCGGCATCCGATGCTCAAGCCCGCGCTGCGGCGCGGCTGGCGGGACAGGGAAACGGTGCGGTTCGGGGTGGCGCCGGCACATGCGCTGGTGGTCGGCCCGGTCGACACGGCGACGGGCAGCTTCCTCTCCCTGCTCGACGGCACCCGCACCCTCCGGCAACTGATCGACGAGGGCGCGTCGCTGGACCTCCCGGCCGACCACGTGCGGGGGGTGGTGGACCGGCTCGGCGCGGCCGGACTGCTGGAATCCCCCACCGCCGGCGGCCCGTCGGCCGAGGCCGTCCGGGCGGACCAGGGCGCCTTCGAGCAGCTGCGGCCCGATCTGGCGTCCCTCTCGGTGCGGCATCCGGAGCCCGCGGGCGCCCTGGCCCGGATGGGGGCACGCCGGGCGGTCCGGGCCAAGGTCAAGGGTGCGGGGCGGGTCGGGGCGGCGATCGCGGGGCTGCTGTCGGCCTCCGGGATCGGCCGGGTGGAGGTGGTCGACGGCGGCACGGTCCGGCCGTGGGACGTGCTGCCCGGCGGGCTGCCGGCCGAGCGGACCGGGGAGCGGCGCGACGCCGCCGCGCGAGGACTGGTCCGCCGGTGCTCCCCCTGGGGCCGTACGCCGCGGCCGAGGGTCCCGCTGAGCGAATCCGGTGAACCCGGGCTGTCCCTCGTGGTGCTGGCGCCGCGGGACGGGCTCGGCGCGTACGCCCCCGACCCGGTGCTCTCCGAGCCGCTGGTCTCCGCCGGGATCCCGCATCTTTACGCGGGGGTGATCGAGGGCACGGGTGTGGTGGGTCCGTTGGTGCTGCCCGGAGGTTCGGCCTGTGCCCGTTGCGATGAACTGCGCCGTACGGACGCGGAGCCGGCCTGGCCGCGGCTGCTCGCGCAGTGGCGGTCGGGACGGGGTGCGCCCGCGGTGCCGGCCTGCGATGCCGCGCTGGCAACGGCGGTCGCGGGGATCGCCGCCGTGCAGGCGCTGACGTTCCTGGACGGCGAACTGCCGCCGTGCACAGGGGCGCGGATGGAACTCGCCTCGCCGTGTGCCACGGTGCGGACGGTGCGGATCGAGCCGCATCCGGAGTGCGGCTGCGGCGCTGCCGGGGTGCGGGGTGCGGCAGACGCCTCGGATCCTCGGCCGTGACACGCCACAATGACGGAGTAACCCCGGTTGGGGGACAGTGTGAGTTGGAGGGGCGCATGTCTGATCTTCCCCGCAAGGCGGTCACCCGCACCGCCAAGCTGGCCGCGCTGCCACTGGGGTTCGCCGGCCGTGCCACCTGGGGCCTCGGCAAGCGGATCGGCGGCAGATCCGCGGAGATCGTGGGCCGGGAGCTGCAACAGCGCACCGCGGAACAGCTCTTCAAGGTGCTCGGTGAGCTGAAGGGCGGGGCGATGAAGTTCGGGCAGGCGCTGTCCGTCTTCGAGTCGGCGCTGCCGGAGGAGATCGCCGGCCCCTACCGCGCTGCCCTGACGAAGCTGCAGGAGGCGGCGCCGCCGATGCCGACGAGCACGGTGCACGCGGTGCTGGCGGAGCGGCTCGGCGCGGACTGGCGGGAGCTGTTCGAGGAGTTCGGGGACAAACCGGCGGCGGCGGCCTCGATCGGGCAGGTGCACCGCGCGGTGTGGCACGACGGCCGTGACGTGGCCGTGAAGGTGCAGTATCCGGGTGCCGGCCAGGCCCTGTTGTCGGATCTGTCGCAGCTGAGCCGGTTCGCCCGGCTGCTGGGCCCGCTGGTTCCCGGCATGGACATCAAGCCGCTGATCACCGAGTTGCGCGACCGGGTGTCGGAGGAGCTGGACTACTCCCTGGAGGCGGCGGCCCAGCAGGCGCACGCCGAGGAGTTCGCCGACGACCCGGATGTGGTGGTGCCGGCGGTGGTGCACCAGAGCGACGAGGTGCTGGTGACGGAGTGGATGGACGGGGTGCCGCTGTCGGAGGTGATCGCGGACGGCACCGAGGAGCAGCGGGACCGGGCCGGTCAGCTGCTGGCCCGCTTCCTCTTCTCCGGCCCCGCCCGTACGGGCCTGCTGCATGCCGATCCGCACCCGGGGAACTTCCGGCTGCTGGCCGGGGACTTCCCGGACGGCCCGGTCGAGGAGTGGCGGCTGGGGGTGCTGGACTTCGGCACCGTCGACCGGCTGCCCGAGGGACTGCCCCCGACGATCGGCACCTCACTGCGGATGACGCTGGACAGCGAGGCGGACGCCGTCTACCAGCTGCTGTGCGAGGAGGGCTTCGTCAAGGAGTCCATCGAGCTGGATCCGGACGCGGTGCTCGAATATCTGCTGCCGATCATCGAACCCGCCCTGGTGGACGAGTTCACCTTCACCCGGGGCTGGATGCGCCAGCAGGCCGCGCGTATCGGTGATCCGCGCTCCCCCGCCCACCAGTTGGGCAAGCAGCTCAACCTGCCGCCCGCCTACCTTCTGATCCACCGGGTGACCCTGAGCACGATCGGGGTGCTGTGCCAGCTGGGGGCGACGGTACGGCTGCGCGACGAACTGGAGGCATGGCTGCCCGGTTTCGTCCCCGAGGAGGAGCCGGCCGGCCCGGACGTCACCGCCATCGACACCGTCGTGGAGGAGGAGATCGGTACGGACCTCGGCAAGCGGGCCGTCGAGGAGACCACGGCCTGAGCCGTCCCGGCGGGGCACGCGCCCTGACCGGCACCGGCCGGCTGGGGCGCACGGCTCGCTGACGCGTACAGACCGCTGGGGCACACGGCCGCTGGGTCACGGCCGCCGGAGCGCACGGCCGCTGGGTCACTGCCGCTGGGTAACTGCCGGTGGGACGCACGGACCGTCCCGTCCGTCCCGTCCCGTCCTTTCCGCCCGTCCGCTCCGTCCACAGGGGTGGGCAGGACGCCGGTCCGCGGGGCTTCCGGCTCCGGTGGTGTCCGGCCTCGCCCTCACCACCAGCTCGAATCGAGCCGCCCTTCGATGGCCCGGATGTTCTGCCGTGCGCAGCCGTCGCAGAAGTAGCGGCGCTCGCCGTTCTCGACGGAGCAGGTCCAGGTCGGCGGGGAGCCCTCGGCGACCGCGCCGCAGCCGGCGCACACCATGTTCCCCTCGGCCAACTCCGCCTGTTCCTGCGTCTTCTGGTCCACCCGCCGACGATATCCCCGTCCACCCCCCGAAACAGGGCACCACGCACCGCGGGGCCCGCCCTGTCGGACGGACCCCATGGGCGGCGGCATCGGCCTGCCGCCTTACTGCATCACGGCCATCGCCAGCGCACGGCGGGCGCGGAGCGACGCGCGCTCGGCACGCCGCTGCATACGCCGCGCGGCGGCGAGCCGATGAGCCCTGCGTTCCGATTCGGCCTCTTGCAGGCGTTCGTGCATATGCGCACGGGCCAGGGCTTCTGGAATGAGTTGCATCGCGAGGTTCCTGTTCTGACGCGACTCGATCGCGTCGGCGTTCACGGGGACGGGGGTGTCGGTGAGGGAGGGATTCATCGTGAGGTCCTGCTTCTGGGGATCCCGTGTGAGGGGACGATCGATCGTTCCTGTGCTGATGGTGTTCATGCCGTGACCGGGTTCTTGCGCGGACGGCCACGCGGACGCTTCCGGGGCACGACGACGCCCTGGACGAAGAGCTCGCCGCCCCAGACGCCCCACGGCTCACGGCGGTCTTTGGCGCCGGCCAGACAGGCCTCACGGACCGGACAGGTCTGGCACAGGGTCTTGGCGTACTCGACGTCGGCCGGGGACTCGGCGAAGAAGACCTCGGGGTCGTAGGTCCGGCACGGAACAGCAGCGCCGAGGCGGTCGATCTCGTCGTCGAGCTCGGTGAGGGGAAGCAAGGAGTTCTCCTGAGGGTCAGGCGGAGGGATCAGGTCGGTTGCTACGGACGGGGTGTGCGTCTGCAGTTGCACGGTGGTGTGTTCCTCGTCTGTTCGGCCCGCTGGTGGCGGGCGCGTTGGGCAAACAAAAGGGCCGCGGATCCCGGTGTGGGTTCCGCGGCCCTGGAAGGTGCCGACCTGATCGTGCCGATCAGGCTGGATCTCTCCAGGGTTCGAGGCCGCGGTAGGCCCACATGTCATGCTGCGTCTGGTACTGATTCCGGGATTCGGCACCCTTGGCCGCCGCGAAGACGCCGGCAAGTGCCGGTGCCGCCGTTGCTGCTACAGGTGCCTCGGTCGGTCGCGCGGTGCGCTCACTGCGCGTCAGCACAGCGAGGGACTCGGGGCGCGCGACCTCGATACCGGACAGACGGCCGAAGCCGGACAGACCGGTACCCGGGAGCGAGGAGCCGAGCGGGCAGGTGGCGACGACCGAGCGATCGGTCATTTTGTTCGTCTCGATGAAGCTGATCACTGGGCTCGCCTCCTCTCGGCGTCTCGGTGGACCGGGAATCCCGGTCCAGGGTGTTCAAGTACAGCACGGATCCATCGGATCTCGGAAAGAAACCGTTGTCTCCGTTGCTTCCGAAGGCTATGGGGATGCGCTCCGCGCGCGCAAACTATTTTTCCGACGAGTTTTCCGCGGCGTCCCCGGACACCTCTCCCGGGGCTCCCACGAGCTCCTCGCCGGCACAGATTGCCAGCACGTCACTGCCGTAGCGGTCGAACTTCCGCCGCCCCACTCCTGAGATGACCGCGAGCTCCGCTTCGGTTCCCGGAACGGCCTCCGCGATCGCCATCAGGGTCTTGTCGGTGAAGACGCAGTAGGCGGGCTGCCGGGACCGCGCCGCCTGCTCGGCCCGCCACTCGCACAGCCGCTCGTAGAGCCCCTCGTCGAGCTCGGAGGGGCAGTCCTCGCACCGCATCAGCTTCATCTCGCCCGCGTCGGTGAGGGTCTTGTTGCAGACCCGGCAGCGGGCCGGGCTGCGGTGCCGGGGACGCCGTGCCACCGCCGCCGTCCCCTCGCCGCGCTCGACGCCCCCGGAGAGCGCGCCCGGCGTACGGCGGCCGGCCACCGCCCCGGACCCGGGCCGCAGGCCGCTGAGGAAGCGGCTGGCGCGGCGGGAGGCCCGCCCGCCGGGCGAGCGCGCCAGCGACCAGGACAGGCCCAGATGCAACCGGGCGCGGGTGACGCCCACATAGAGCAGCCGGCGCTCCTCCTCGATCTGCTCCTCGCTCTTGGCGTAGGTGATCGGCATCATGCCCTCGGTGAGGCCGACCAGGAAGACGGCGTCCCACTCCAGGCCCTTGGCGGCGTGCAGGGACGCGAGGGTGACCCCTTCGACGGTGGGGGCGTGCTGGGCGTTGGCCCGCTCGTCCAGCTCGGCGACCAGATCCGCGAGGGTGGCCGTCGGCCGGGCCTTGGCGAAGTCCTCGGCGAGCCGCACGAGGGCCGCCAGGGACTCCCAGCGGTCGCGCACCGCCCCCGAGCCGGCCGGCGGGCGGCTCGTCCAGCCCATGTCGCTGAGCACCGCCCGCACCTCCGACGGCAGGTCCAGGGCATCGTCGAGCAGTGCGTCGTTGGCACCGAAACGGGCGGCGCCGCGCAGCTTGACGCCGGCCTCGCGCACCTCCGGCCGCTCGAAGAACCGCTCCGCGCCCCGCAGCTGATACGGCACCCCGGCGTCGGCCAGCGCCTGCTCGTAGACCTCGGACTGGGCATTGATACGGAAGAGCACGGCGATCTCGCTGGCGGGCACACCGGAAGCGATCAGGTCGCGGATCCGGCGGGCGGTGCCCTCGGCCTCGGCGGGCTCGTCGGCGTACTCCGTGTACCCGGGCTCCGGTCCGGCCTCGCGCTGCGAGACCAGTTCCAGGCGGTGCTCGGCGGCGCGCCCCTTGGCCTGCGTCAGCAGACCGTTGGCGAGGTGCACGACCTGGGGGCTGGAGCGGTAGTCGCGGACGAGCTTGACGACCGTGGCGTTCGGATGGCGGGTGCGGAAGTTGAGGAGGTGGTCCGGGGTCGCGCCGGTGAAGCTGTAGATCGTCTGGCTGGCGTCGCCGACCACGCAGAGGGTGTCGCGGTCCCCCAGCCACAGCTCCAGCAGCCGCTGCTGGAGCGGGCTGACGTCCTGGTACTCGTCGACGACGAAGTGCTGGTACTGGGCACGGACCTGCTCGGCGATGTCGTGCCGGTCCTGCAGCACGCCGACCGTGAGGAGCAGCACGTCCTCGAAGTCGATGCTGCCCCGCTCCCGCTTGAGCTGTTCGTACGTGCGGTAGACCTGCGCGATCTCCGCCGGGTCGCGAGGGGCCTCACGGCCGGCCTTGACGACCGCGGCCGGATAGTCGGCCGGCACGGTCTGGGTGACCTTGGACCATTCGATTTCGGCGGTGACATCGCGCAGCTCGTTGCGGTCGAACCGCAGGCCGCAGCGGGTGGCGGACTCGGCAACCAGCTGGATCTTGCGCTCCAGCAGCCGCGGGACCTCCCCGCCCACGGCCTTCGGCCAGAAGAACTGCAGCTGCCGCAGCGCCGCGGAGTGGAACGTCCTGGCCTGGACCCCGCCCGCGCCGAGCTGACGCAGCCGGCCGCGCATCTCGCCCGCCGCGCGAGCCGTGAACGTGACCGCGAGCACACTCGCCGGCTGCAGGATCCCGGCCCGCACCCCGTAGGCGATCCGGTGGGTGATCGCGCGGGTCTTGCCCGTGCCGGCGCCGGCCAGCACGCAGACGGGACCGTGCAGCGCCGTGGCGACCTCGCGCTGCTCGGGGTCGAGCCCGTCGAGCACCCCGTCGGCCGAGTCAGGCACCTGCGGGAAAAGAGAGGAGTCCGTTGCTGCTGTCACCCCGCCATGCTGCCAGGTCCGCGAAGGCGCCCGGGCAGCCCGTCCACAGCCACCGCGCACCGGTCGTACGCATCACGTCCGCTGGGGACAACCCGACGCACGCGGGAGCGGCCGATGCTTTGCTTTTCTCAGCGCGAGAGGCAGCGAGCAGCGGCCGGGAACGGCCGGCAGGGACAGGGAGAAGGCGGCGGCGAGCGGGCCGGCGGTGACGGTGACGGTGGCGGACGGGGACGCAGGTGGTGCGGACGGGTGGAATCCGGAGGGTCGCGGGGGCCGGAGGCCGGGCGGTGGCTCGGAGGGGCCGGGGAAGCCGGGGCTAGGCGGGGGCCGGAACGTGCGGGCCAGGGCCGCGCAGCCCGGGTGGGTGCCCTAGGGGGCACGGCGCGGGGCGGGCGGGCCCGTGGGTGGGGGGCCGGATTCGGCGGCGGTGGTGGGGAGGGGCGGGGGTGGGGGGTGGGGCCCCCGGGAATGCCTCGGGCACGTCGTACGTTGTGCCCCTCGGCCGCATCGATGACGCGTCGGGCGGTATCGGATACGACTTATCGAAGGAGCGCGGGGCGCATGGCGGGCACTGTGACGATGTACAGCACGACCTGGTGCGGCTACTGCCGGCGGCTGAAGGGTCAGATGGACCGCGAGGGCATCCAGTACACCGAGATCAACATCGAGCACGACCCGGAGTCCGCGGCGTTCGTGGAGAAGGCCAACGGCGGCAACCAGACGGTGCCGACCGTGCTCTTCCCGGACGGTTCGACGCTGACCAACCCGTCTCTGGCGCAGGTCAAGCAGAAGGTCGGCGCCTGAGCGTCGGTGTGAGCCGTTTCATGGGCCGCCGGCCGGTTTCGTTTCCACGAGCCGGCCGGCGGCCCTTTTGCGTGCCTCGCAGGGCGGCCGGCCGGCCGGCTTGGGTGCGTACGGCACACCCGTGCGTCCCGCCCCGCCCCGCGCCCCTACGGCTTGGGCAGCGGCTTGCCGTACCAGAGCTCGATGAGGCGGGCGGCGATGGAGATGCCGTACGGCGGGAGGACCTCGCCGGATTCGAAGGCGGCGCGCAGGTCCTCCCGGGAGAACCAGCGGGCCTCTTCGATCTCCTCGCCGTCGACCTGGATCTCGGAGGAGGTGGCGCGCGCCATGAAGCCCAGCATCAGGCTGGAGGGGAAGGGCCAGGGCTGGCTGGCGATGTACTCGACGTCGCCGACCACGACGCCGGCCTCCTCGAAGACCTCGCGGGCCACCGACTGCTCGATGGACTCGCCCGGCTCGACGAAGCCGGCGAGGGTGGAGAAGCGGCCCTCGGGCCAGTGGACCTGGCGGCCGAGGAGCGCGCGGTCGTCCTCGTCGGTGACGAGCATGATCACTGCCGGGTCGGTGCGCGGGTAGTGCTCGGCGCCGCACGCCGGGCAGCGGCGGATGTGGCCCGCCGCGGCGATGACGGTGCGCTCGCCGCAGCGCGAGCAGAAGCGGTGCAGCCGCTGCCAGTTCTCCAGGGCGACGGCGTGGACGAGCAGTCCGGCGTCGCGCGGGGACAGCAGCAGGCCGGCCTCGCGCAGGCCCGCCGGGCGCGCGGACTGGTCCATGCGGCCGGGGAGCGTGTCCTTCTGGAGGGCGAAGTAGCTGACGCCGTCGTCGTCGGTGCCGAGGTAGTAGCGGTGGGCCTCGGTCAGCGGCGCCTCGAAGGACGGCGTCGTGATCAGCTCGGTGCGGCCGTCGGGGGTGTCGTCGATCAGCGCCTGTCCGCCGGACACCACGAAGACGCGCGTCGTCGGGTGGCTCCAGGCCGCCGCCAGCCAGGCCTCGTCGAGTCGGTGATGAGCGGAGCGGTCAATTCCGCTCGGCGCGCTGAAGGTGAGCGGCCGGCCGGCGGTGTGGTCGGTCCAGGTGGTCACTGCTGTTTCCAACTCCCCCTGTGGCGTGGGTGATTGCTGCATACGGGTGCGGAGCGGTACGGCGGGAGCACACGGTCAAGCCGGGCGCCAGGTCTCCGCCAGGTCGCCCCACAGGTGGGCGGCGGTCTCGACGCCCTTCATCAGCAGGTCGAGTTCGACCTTTTCGTTCGGTGCGTGCCAGCCGTCGGACGGTACGGAGATCCCGAGGAAGAGCACCGGGACGCCGAGGACGTCCTGCAGGTCGGCCGCCGGTCCGGAGCCGCCCTCGCGGGTGAAGCGGATCTTCTGTTCGAAGGCCAGGCCCATGGCGCGGACGAGGGACTGGAGCGCGGGGTGGTCGAGCGGGGTGAGGCAGGGGCGGGTGGCGCCCCAGAAGGTGATCTCGTGCCGGATGCCGGGCGGGAGCTGTGCGGCGACCCAGTCGCGTACGGACTGCTGCACGGCGGCCGCGTTCTGTCCTGCGACCAGCCGGAAGGACAGCTTGAGCTGTGCGGTGGACGGCACGATGGTCTTGCCGCCGGGGCCCTGGTAGCCGCCGCCGATGCCGTTGACCTCGGCGGTGGGGCGGGCCCAGATGCGCTCCAGGGTGGTGCTGCCCGCCTCGCCGAGGGGGGCGTGGGAGTGCGCGGTGCGCAGCCACTCCTCCTCGTCGAAGGGCAGCTCGGCGAAGAGTTCCCGCTCGCGCTCGGTGAGCTCGATCACGCCGTCGTAGAAGCCGGGGACGGCGACGCGGCGGTCGGTGTCGTGGAGCGCGGCGGCCAGCCGGGCGGCCTCGGTGGCGGGGTTGGGGACCGCGCCGCCGAACGAGCCGGAGTGGATGTCCTGGTCGGGGCCGTGGAGGTCGATCTGGCAGTCGGTGAGGCCGCGCATGCCGGTGCACACCGTGGGGGTGTCCCGGGACCACATGCCGGTGTCGGAGACGATCACCGCGTCGCAGGCGAGGCGGTCGGCGTGCTTCTCGATCAGGGCCGGGAAGTTCGGGGAGCCGGACTCCTCCTCGCCCTCGATGAGCAGCTTGAGGTTGACGGCGGGGGCGGTGCGGCCGGTCGCGGCGAGGTGCGCGCGCACGCCCAGGGTGTGGAAGAACACCTGACCCTTGTCGTCGGCGGCGCCGCGGGCGTAGAGCTTGCCGTCGGCGGTGTGCGGGACGAAGGGGTCGGTGTGCCAGCCGTCCTCGCGGGCGGCGGGCTGGACGTCGTGGTGGCCGTAGACGAGCACGGTCGGCGCGGCCGGGTCCCCGGAGGGCCACTCGGCGAAGACCGCGGGCAGGCCGTCGGTCTCCCAGATCTCGGTGGCGGGGAAGCCGGTGTCGGAGAGCTTCGCGGCGAGCCATTCGGCGCTGCGGCGGACGTCGCCGGCGCGCTCCGGGTCGGCGGACACGGAGGGGATGCGCAGCCAGTCGGCGAGGTCCTGGAGGAAGGCCTCGCGGTGGCGGGCGATGTACGCGCGGACGGCGCTGTCCGGGGTGGTGCTCATACGACCGAGCCTATCGGCCTTGTGGGGGCGGCCGGTCGGCGGTCTCGCCGAGCAGGATGCGTTCGAGTCCGGCCCGGCCGGGCAGCCGGGCGGGTCTGACCACCTCGCCGCTGCGGACGTAGAGGAAGGCGGCGTCGACGGCGGACGGCTCCAGGCCGTACCGCTCGGCCCAGGCGAGGCGGTAGACGGCCAGCTGGAGGGGGTCGGCGCTGTGGGCGCGGCCGGTCTTCCAGTCGACGATCTCGAAGCGGTCGCCGTCGGGGCCGGGCTCCTTGTAGACGGCGTCGATGCGGCCGCGGATGACCCGTCCGGCGAGGGTCAGCTGGAAGGGGGCTTCGACGCGGAAGGGGGTGCGGTGGGCGTAGGGGGTGCGGGCGAAGGCTTCCTTGAGGGTTTCGAGGTCGTGTTCGTCGACGATCTCGGTTTCCTCGCCGGGTTCGGCGCCCGGGAGGTCGTCGGGTCCGAGCAGCGGCAGCGTGAGCTCTTCGAAGCGGGACTCGACCCAGGCGTGGAAGCGGGTGCCGCGGCGGGCGCCGGGCTGGGGCGGGCGCGGCATGGGGCGGGCGAGTTCGCGGGCGAAGCCGTCGGGGTCGGCGGCGAGGCGGAGCAGTTGGGTGGCGCTGAGGGCGGAGGGCAGCGGGACGTCGCGGACGGTGGCGCGGGAGCGGCGCAGCTCGGCGGCGAGCGCGTCCAGGTCGCGGTCCCAGGAGCCGACGGTGCGCCGCTCCTCGGGGTGGAGGGCGTGCGGCGCGGTGTCGTCGGGGTGGGCGAGGCCGGGGCCGGTGGGTGTCGTGAGGTCGGGCTCGGCGGCGCGCTGGGCGACGATGCGGGCGGCGGGGCGCGGCGACGGGTGGGCCTCGGGGGTGTCGTACGGTGGGGCGTGGTCCTCGTCGTACGACCCGGGGTCGGACGTGTCAGCGGGCGAGGCGGCCGCGGCGGACTGGGGCGCCTCGTCGTGGGGAGCAGCTTCGTCGTACGGGCCGGGTCCGGGTACGCCGTACGGAACGGCCTCGTCGTAGGGAACGGCCTCGTCGTACGGGGCGCCCTGCTCGTACGGCGGGGCGTCGTCGAACGGCGGGGCGTCGTCGAACGGGTCGGGTTCGGGGAGGGCGTGGTCGTAGGGGTCGGTGTCCCAGGGGTCGTCCGCCGGTGGCGGTGGCCAGTCGGGGTCGTGGGCGGACAAGGACGGGGCGGCGGTGGCGGTGACGGGGGTCGTGCCCGTCCGGCGCTCCAGGTGGGCGCGGACCGTGGCGGCGGCGGCGCGGCGGCGGGCCGTGGCGGTGGGGTCGAGGGGCAGTGGCCAGGCCTGTTCCGTGGCGGCCTCGGCGAGGGCGGGGTTCTCCTCGCCGTCCTCGGGGGCCGGGGCCCAGTGCTCGATCTCGCCGTGTCCTGCCTCGCAGTGTGTGCGCAGCGCCTCCAGGAACGCGGACGGGCCGCGGGGCCGCTTCTGCTGGGGGCCCCACCAGTGGCCGGAGCCGAGCAGCAGGGAGCGGGGGCGGGTGAAGGTGACGTAGCCGAGGCGGAGTTCCTCGGTCTCCTGGTGCTGCTTCATCGCCTCCTTGAAGGACTTCAGGCCGCGGGCGGCCCATTCGCCGACGTCGGGGAGGGTGGCGGCGTCGCCGCGCAGGGCGTGCGGGAGGACCTTGGCACGGCTGGTCCAGGACTCGCGGGCCTGTTCGCTGGGGAACTGCTTGGCGACCAGACCGGGTACGGCGACCACGTCCCATTCCAGGCCCTTGGACTTGTGGGCGGTGAGGACCTTGACGGTGTTGTCGCCGCCGGGAAGGGAGCTGTCGAGGCCCTTTTCGTGCTGGACGGCGGTGCGCAGGAAGCCGAGGAAGGCGAGGAGGGTGGCGTCGCCGTCGAGGGATTCGCCGCCCTGTTTGGCGGCGAATCCGGCCGCGATGTCGAGGAAGGTGCCGAGGGTTTCGCGGCGGCGGGCGGCGAGGGCGTGCGGTGACGCGGACAGCTCGACTTCCAGGCCGGTGGCGGCCAGCACCCGGTGGAGCACGTCCATGAGGGGGTCGCCGAGGGAGCGGCGCAGGTCGCGCAGTTCGGCGGCGAGGTAGGCGAAGCGCACCCGTGCCTCGGGGGAGAACGGGAGCCCGTCGTCGGGGCCTTCGGCCTCCAGGAAGGTGTCGAGGGCGTCGGCGAGCGAGATGGTCTCGGCGGGGTCCACGCCTTCGACGGCCTCGGCGAGGCGCTGTGCGGGGTCGTCGGAGGGGCCGCCGTGGTGGACGAGGGTGCGGGCGCGGCGGCCGAGGAGTGCGAGGTCGCGGGGGCCGATCCGCCAGCGCGGGCCGATCAGCAGGCGGACCAGGGCGGCGTTGGCCGTCGGGTCCTGGAGCACCTCGCAGACGGCGACGAGGTCGGCGATCTCGGGCAGGTGCAGCAGCCCGGAGAGGCCGACGACCTCCACGGGGACGTCCCGCGCGACCAGCTCCCCCTGGATGCGGGCGAAGTCGCCGGCGGTGCGGCACAGGACGGCGATCTCGCCGGGCGGGGTGCCGGTGCGGACGAGGTGGGCGAGGGAGTCGGCGAGCCAGGTGAGCTCTTCGGCGTGGGTGGGCAGCAGGGCGCAGCGGACGATGCCGTCGCGCTCGGCACCGGGGGCGGGGCGCAGCGCTTCGACGCCTTGGTGCATCCGGCGCAGTGGTGCGGCGAGGCCGTTGGCGAGGTCGAGGAGGCGGCCGCCGCTGCGGCGGTTCTCGCTGAGGGCCTGGCGGCGGGCGGGGGTGCCGTCCGGGAAGGGGAAGTGGGCGGGGAAGTCGTCGAGGTTGGCCACGGAGGCGCCGCGCCAGCCGTAGATGGCCTGGCAGGGGTCGCCGACGGCGGTGACGGCGTGCCCGGTGACGGTGTCGCTGCCGGCGCCGAAGAGGCCGGACAGCAGCAGTCGTTGGGCGACGGAGGTGTCCTGGTACTCGTCGAGCAGGACGACGCGGAATTCGTCGCGCAGGATCCGGCCGACTTCGGGGCGGGTGGTGGCGAGGGTCGCGCAGTGGGCGATCTGGTCGCCGAAGTCGAGGAGGTCGCGGCGGCGCTTCTCGGCCCGGTAGGCGGTGACGAGGTCGAGCAGTTCCAGGCGGCCGCGGGCGGTTTCGGGGACCTTGCGCAGGTCGGCGTTGGTGAGCTTCACGCCGTCGAGGGCGGCGAGAAGCTCGGTGTCGTGGGTGCGGAGCGCGGCGGGGTCCACGAGGTGCTCGGCGAGTTCGGCGTCGAGGGCGAGGACGTCCTCCACGAGGGAGGGCAGGGAGGTGGTGAGCGCGGGGTAGGGACCGGGGGCGGCGCGGAGGGTGCGGGCGGCGAGCTGGAAGCGGGTGGCGTCGGCGAGGAGCCGGGCGCTGGGCTCCAGGCCGATGCGCAGGCCGTGGTCCTTGAGGAGCTGGCCGGCGAAGGCGTGGTAGGTGGAGATCCGCGGCTCTCCGGGGGGCTGGTCGGTGGTGCCTCCGGTGTCGGACGGGAGCGGGTCGGGGTCGGTGACCCCGGCGGCGAGGAGCGCGGCCCGGACGCGTTCGGCGAGTTCGCCGGCCGCCTTGTTCGTGAACGTCAGCCCGAGGACCTGTTCGGGGGCGACCTGGCCGGTGCCCACCAGCCACACCACGCGCGCGGCCATGACCGTGGTCTTGCCCGATCCGGCTCCGGCCACGATGACCTGCGGGGCGGGCGGAGCGGTGATGCACTCCGTCTGCTCCGGCGTGAACGGGATGCCGAGGAGCTCCTTGAGCTGCTCGGGGTCGGTGAGGCGGGCTGACACAGCGAAAACCGTAGCGGGCGCCACTGACAATCCGCTGCGGCGGGCTGTTCTCCCACGTTTTTGCCTTTCCCGCCGTGGGGGTTGCTCGCCGGTTTTCGCCCGCTGCGGTGCCGCTGCGCGGGGCTGGTGCGCCCGCCGTTGCGCCTGCGGCGGGCCAGGTCCGCTGCGCGGGGCTGTGGGTGCGGTGACGGGCCTGCGGGGCCGGTGTGTGGGACTGCTTCGCTTTAC
>NZ_JBFBHQ010000017.1:0-136921 GCF_040701845.1 Streptomyces angustmyceticus
CGGAGCGGGTGGGTGTCCGGACGTAAAGCGAAGCAGTCCGGACACCCACCCGCGCAGGCCCGTCACCGGCACCCGACAGCCCCGCGCAGCGGACCGGCCCGCCGCAGGCGCAACGGCAGGGAAGTCAAAAACATGGGCCACGAGCAAAGCGCAGCGAACCGGCGCAACGGCGGGCGCACCGCGGCAGCGGGCGGCAAACGGTGAGCAACCCCCACGGCGGAAAAGACAAAAACGTGGGCCGAAAGCCATGCGCAGCGAAACGGCGGAAAAGCCAAAAACGCGGGCCTCAAATCCGCTCAAGGCTCCGGCCAGTGCTCCGCGGCCCCAGTAGTGCCACGTCCAGGCACAGGAGGAGCATCAGGCCGGCCGAGCCGGCGAAGACCGCGGCGGGGCCCAGGGTGTCCAGGACGTTCAGGGCGACGAACGGCAGTACGACCGAGGTGAGGCGGGAGAGCGAGTAGGCGATGCCGATCGCGCTGCTGCGCAGGCCGGTCGGGAAGAGTTCGGTCTGGTAGACGTGGAAGGCGTTGGAGAAGACGTTGCTGCACACCGTCAGCAGGAAGCCGAAGGCGACGATCGCCCAGGAGGCGGTGGCGAAGCCGAAGGCCAGTCCGCAGCCGGCGATGCCGAGCGCCGAGGCGATGATCAGCGTGCGGCGTTCGATCCGGTCGATGAGCGGGACGGACAGCGCGGAGCCGACCGGATAGCCGCAGAAGCTCAGCGCCGCGTAGAGCAGCGACTCGGTGACGGTGTGGCCCTTCGCGGTGAGCACCACCGGGGCCAGCGACCCGAAGCCGTAGTAGCCGACGGTCTGCAGCACCTGGAAGATCCACCACATGACGGTGCGCCGCCGCTGGTCGCCCCGGAACATCTCGCCCAGCGGCACCTTCCGCTCCCAGACGGTCTCCGCCTCCGGTACCGACGGCAGGCTGCCGCCGCTCTCCCGGGCCACCCGCTCCTCCAGGCCGGACACGATCCGTTCGGCCTCCTCGCCGCGGCCCTGCACCGTCAACCACCGTGGTGATTCCGGGAGTCGGCGGCGCATCAGCTGGATGAACCCGGCGCCCAGCGCACCGGCGACCAGCAGCCAGCGCCAGCCCTCGACGCCCAGCGGCTGGTGTGCGGCCACCAGCCGGGCGCCGAGCAGCGCGGCGACCGGGACGCCGAGGAACCCGACGGTGTACGCGTGGGCGAGGTAGCGGCCGCGTACCGCCCGGGGCAGGAACTCCGCGAGGTAGGTGTCCACCAGTACGAGTTCGGCGCCCAGCCCCAGGCCGGACAGGAAGCGCAGCGCGAGGAACCAGTGCAGGTTCGGCGAGAAGGCGCACAGCAGCGAGAAGAGCGAGTACGCCGCCAGGTTGACCAGGAACATCCGGCGCCGTCCGAAGCGGTCGGCGAGCACGGAGAGCACATTCGCGCCGACGAACATCCCGAGGAACCCCGCGGCGATCACCCAGGACTTCGCGGTGTGCCCGAGGTGCCACTGCTCGGCGAGGGCGGCGGCCAGCACCCCGCCGAGGAAGATCTCGTAGAGGTCGAAGAAGGCGCCGATGCCGACGACGAGGGTGATCCGGCGGTGCCACCGGGACGGCGGCAGCCGGTCGAGCCGCGCGGCGACCCGGCTGCCGTGGGGGGTCCCCCCGCGCCGTTCGGGCGTGGGAGAGGTGGTGTCCGTCATGGCGGTCCTCCCCTGAGCAGGTCCCGGCGCACGGGGCGGAGCCAGGTCCGTACCGCGCGGTCGGGCGTACGGCGAGGACCGTACTCCGCCAAGATCAGTTGGCGGAAGACCGCCTGTGCCGCCACCCCGTGCGGTGGACGTGGCAGGCGGATTCGGCCCCGCCGCCGGGCCGGTGGATACCATGCCGGGGTCAACCGAACGGTCCGGGAGGGGCTCCGCGTGACGGCGAAGCAGGACGCGCCACGGCTGTCCGATCTCATGCCGTGGTCCGTGGCGCCGCTGCGGCTCGGCCGCTCCTGGGTGCTGGCGCCGGACCCGGCCACGCTGCGCGCCCGCTGGGCGGCCCTGGCCGCGGCGGACGACGCGGCGGCCCGCGAGCGGCTGTTCCGCCCGTCCCGGGCCCGGACCCTGCACTCCGCGGTCGGCCAGTTGCCGGGCCAGGCCACGGCGACCGAGCGGCTGTACCGGGCGGCCGGCCCGTGCCCCGAGCCGGTGCGGGTGGCGCACGGCCCGTTCGACCAGCAGTGGCTGCTGCCCGATCACCGGCTGATCGACGGCGCGCGGCCGGAGCTGTGGCGGGTGGCGGACGACCGGCAGGTGTTCGTGGTCGAGTGGGGGCAGGTGCCGCAGGTCCCCGGCCCGGCCGTGGTGTGCTCCACGCTGCTGCCCGACGGGCGCTCACCGGCCGGTCGCCCCGGGCGGATCCGCCCGTTCTACCGGCGGCCCGGCGGGCACGAGCCCAATCTCGCCCCGGGACTGCTCGCCCTGCTCGGCCGGCGCCTGGACCGCCCGGCGACGCCGCCGGACCTGCTCGCCTGGCTCGTCGCGAGCGCCCGGCACTCCCCCGACGGCTGCACCGTGCCGCTCACCACCGACCCCGCCCTCTGGGACCGCGGCGTCGCGCTCGGCGAGCGGCTGCTCTGGCTCACCACCCGCGGCGCCCACGTCCCCGGGGCGGCCGGCGGGAGCGGCGGCGAGCGGCCCCGGATGCCGGGCGGGCGGCGCCCGTACGTGCGCTCCGCGCTCCCCGCCGGCGGGCTGCCGCAGGACGTCGCCTACGACCCGGACGAGGAGGCGCTGCTGCTCGGCGGCGGCCGGATCTCGCCGGTGCCCGCGGGCGCCTGGGACTTCCACGCGGGCGGCGTCCGCGTCCTGGAGGCGTGGCTGGCCGAGCGCACCGGCCCGGCCGCGGCGGGCACGGAGACGCCCGAGGCCGGTTCGCTGGCGGCGCTGCGCCCCGCGAACTGGCCGCAGGAGTGGACCTCGGAGCTGCTGGAGCTGATCACCGTCCTGGCGCTGCTGGCCGAACTCCGGCCGCAGTGCACGCAGTTGCGACGGGAGACGGCCGAGGGTCCGCAGGTGACGGCCGGTGAACTGCGGGCCGCCGGCCTCCTGCCGGCGCCGGTCTCCGCCCATCGTCCGGCGTCCGTGCTCGACCATCACGAGGAGGGCCCGGAGGGGCAGTTCGCGCTGTTGTGAGCGCCGGGGGACGCCGGTCGCCGCGGCCCGTCGGGGGTTCCGGCCCTGCCGGCCCGGCGGGCGCACACCGTGGGGACCGAGCGTCGCACATGCACAAAACCACCCGTTGCCGGGCAACGGGTGGTGGGGAGCGGGTCGCCGGCCGGGTGGGTGGGGACGGGGCCGGGTGTGAAGCGGATGCCGTGCGGCATCCCCGGGGCAGGGATTCCGCCCCGGCGAGCACACCGGCACGCTGCCGGTGCCCTGGGGCCTGACGAGCGATCGGACCGCAGTGCCGCGCCGGGACGGTGTGATCGCCCGAGATGCCGCTTCAGAAGCGGATCAGCCGTGACCGCCGAACAGCGAGCGCCGCAGCCTGCGCAGCGGCGCGAACAGCGACACCCTGGCGCCGCGGCCGTGCCTCGAACGGAAATGATCACGTGCGGTGAGCTCCTGCATCAGGGACGTCGCCCCTTCCGCCTCGCGCTGCGGGATGGCCGGACCACCCAGCACCGCGAGATGGCGGTCGAGACGCGCACTGGACGCACTGCTCCCGCAGCTGATGGCAGGGACTCGCGCCCTGCTACGCACTGTTATCTGTTCCATGACTCTCCCCACCCTACGAGGGCACCCGGCCCGGGCAGGGTAACCCTATCTCTCTCGGAGGACACGCGTGCAGACCGGTCAACGGATTCACCTGCCCCGCCTTGACGTTGACGAACACCATACGGAATGTCACGTACACCGCATGGGCCAGGGCGAGTTGAGCGTCATCGGGCTGCCGCGGGGGCCCGGTGGAGGTCTGACGGGCCGCCAGGACGCCCGGGGAAGAGAGCGGAATCTCACCGGCTCCCCCGGGCGCCCGGCGGGCGGATGATTACGCAGCGGAGGCGAAGACCGGCAGATAGCCGCCGGACTGCCCGGTGGCGGTGGGGTGGTAGGACTCCAGGACCGGATAGGTCACGCTGTGCAGCCAGGCGCTGCCGGAGCACAGCTCATGTCCGGAAAAGGTGGTGTTGACGTCGGCGAAGGTGAAGCCGTGGTCGGCGGCCCGCTTGGCGGTGACGCCGTTGATGGCGTCGGCGGCCGCGTTGATCGCGGCCCGGGACTTCTCGGAGAGGCCGGCGATACAGGTGCCGCGGAGCTTGTAGAAGCGGGGGTAGCCCACGACCACCACATGGGCGGCCGGGGCCTTCCGGGAGATGGCGTCGTACACCCCGTCGAGCTGACCGGGCAGGGTGGTGTCGATGTAGGCCCTGGCCTGGGCCACCCGGGACAGGCAGGCGCTCTCGCCCTGGAGCGCACAGGTCGTCATGGTGTCGGCGAAACCGGCGTCGTTGCCGCCGATGGTGATGCTGACCAGGCCGGTGGAGCCGTTGAGGGGGCCGAGCTGACTGCCGAGAACGTCACCCGTTCGGGCGCCGGAACAGGCGGTGAACTGGAAGGAGGAGGGGGAGTGCGCGGCGGCCCACAGGGCCGGGTAGGCCTTGGTGCTGCGCTTGCAGGAGCCGCTGGCACTGTCGTAGCTGCCGGCTCCGACACCGGAGGAGTAGGAGTCGCCGAGGGCCACATAGCCCGTGGCGGTGGGGAGTTGAGCGGACACGGCGGCGCTCGCGCCGGTGAGCGCGAGCGCCGTGGTGACGAAGAAGGCGGATGTCAAGGCCGCGAATCGGGACAGTCTCATGGAACCTCCCTTAGCAGGATCTCTGCCACATTCGTCGTAGCAAAACTCGCGGGTAGCCGGAAGTGTCCATGCCAAAACTCATCGGCAGTTCGCGGCAAATATGCCGATCCGGGGGGATGTTCACCGCCCTTGGGCGGCGTCGCGGGTGAGGCCGGGAACGAGGAAGGCGGTGGCCGCGATGAAGACGGCCACCAGCAGGATCACCAGCATCGGCCGGGTGCCCAGGCCGAGCAGGCCGGCACCGAGGAGGCCCCCGGCGAACATCGCGGAGACCGAGAACAGCCGGCGGCCGGCGGCGTGACTGCCGTACCCCAGCCGCTTGTCGCGCCCCAGCGGTGACCCGCTGACCAGGGCCGTCATCGCCCGGGTCTCGACGGTCGTGGTGAAGTCGGGGACGGCGGCGCGCATGGCGGTGACATTGCGCATGCCCATCGCCACCGCCATCAGCCCGATGACCAGGAAGCGCCGGCCCGGCGGCAGCCCCCGGACCGGGCCCGCGTCCCAGGCGGCCGCGGCGGCGGCCACCAGCAGTGCCGCCTCCACGGCCAGTGCGACCGGGAACCAGCGGCGCCGCCGCGCGGCCAGCGTCGACTCCATCCGGGCCCCGAACGCCGCCCCCAGGGCGAAGGCCCCGAGCGACACCACCGTCGCCAGGACCGGCAGCCCGCCCTGCCCGGCGATGCCGAAGCCGAGGAAGAGCAGATTGCCGGTCTGGGTGGCGGTGAAGACCTGACCGAGCGCCAGGAAGCTGACGGCGTCGAGCATCCCGGTGGCCACGGTCAGGCACACCATGATCACCGTCAGGGCGGTTCCGCCCGGCGGCTCCACCAACGCGGCTCCTTCCGGCGGTCGCCTCACCTCGCGGCACGTCCCCCCAGTGTCCGGACGGCCGGCCCGCACCACCGCCATTGCGCCGTCCGAGGGCGGCCCGCCACATCCGTCTCCTCGTACGGTTGCGCAGGTTTCCGGTCGTCTTCGTGTCTTGACGGTGCTCCGAGCGTTGCGCGACATTGAGGCCCGGCATCCGGCGCTTATGGGGGGCAAAGCTGCCAATGCACACCAAGACCATCACCCGGCACGGCTCGCACGACGCACCACCGCCCGGGGAACGGCCTGCGGGCGCCACCGCGGCACTGCTCGCGGGGGCGGGAACCGGCATCGGCGTCATGGGAGCCGTCCTCGCGCTCGCCGACATCGCCTCGCCGCTGCGCGCCCCGTTCACCCTCTTCTTCCTGCTGATGGCGCCCGCCGCCGCGCTCGCCACGGCGCTCGGCCGGATGGATCCGCCGGCCCGCGCGGTCGCGGCCGGCGCCGGGGCACTGGCCGTCGACCTGCTGGTGGCGCAGGCCATGCTCGCGCTGCATCTGTGGTCGACGCGCGGCGGCGTCGTCGCGGTGGCGGCGTTCAGCGGCGTCCTGCTGCTGGCCGTCGCGGTGCGCCGGCGCCCCGGCCGGGCCCCCGGAAGCCGGGCGGGCTGAGATGGACGTCGCCGTCTACCGCCCCGGCGAGCTGTCCGGGACCGACCGGAGTGCCTGGGCCGCCCTGCAGTCCCGGGCGCCGCTTCTGGGGTCACCACAGCTGGCGAACCCCTTCCTCTCCCCCGAGTTCGCGCTGGCCGTCGGCCACTGCCGCGGCGGGGTGCGCGTCGCGGTGCTCCACGAGGACGGCGGGCCCGCCGCGTTCCTGCCCTTCCAGCGCTCGGCGCTGGGCATCGGGCGGGCGGTCGGCCTGGGCGTCTCCGACGCCCAGGGGCTGGTGCACCGGCCCGGGTTCCGCTGGGACGCCCGGGAGCTGCTGCGGGCCTGCGGGCTGTCGGTGCTGGAGTTCGATCACCTGGTGGCGGGCCAGGGCCCGTTCGCGGCGGCTTCGTTCCGCGATCACGCCTCGCCCGTCATCGATGTGGACCAGGGCTTCGAGACCTATCTGGCGGAACTGCGGGCCCGGTCGCCGAAGTTCGCCCGGACCACCCTCGCCAAGGAGCGCAAGCTCGGCCGGGACATCGGGCCGCTGCGCTACGTCCACGACGAGCGCGACCCGGCGGCGCTGCGGACGCTGATGCGGTGGAAGTCGGCGCAGTACCGCAGGACGGGGCGCAGCGACCGCTTCGCCCAGCCCTGGATCGCCCGGCTCGTGGAGCAGTTGTTCCACACCCGTACCGCGTCCTTCGCGGGTCTGCTGTCCGTGCTGTACGCGGGCGGGCGGCCCGTCGCGGCGCACTTCGGGCTGCGGTCGCCGTCCGTGCTGGCCTGCTGGTTCCCCGCCTACGACCCGCAGTTCGCGAAGTTCTCCCCCGGGCTGGTGCTGCATCTGCGGATGGCGCGGGCGGCGGCCGAGGAGTCCTTGGGCCACCTCGACCTGGGGCGCGGGGCGAAGGACTACAAGGACTCGCTCAAGACCCGTGAACTCACGGTGTCCGAGGGGTGGGTGATGCGGCCGCATCCGGTGGCGCTGGGCCACCGGGCGCGGCGCGCACCGGTGCGCGCGCTGCGCAACGCGGTGCTGGCCAGGCCGGAGCTGTTCGCGCCGGCCGACCGTCTGCTCAAGCGGGTGGGCCGGATCCGGTCGGGGGGCTGACGCATTAGCGGCACCGGTGGCCGGTGTCCGGGGTTTTGCGCGGTTCCGGACGGCGCAACGGGGCGTGCGCCGGTGCATTCATACGGGCGTGCCCCCGAGTGCACCGGCCAGTTGCCGCAAAGGGTATTTGACCCGGAAGGCGGTGCCCTACAGTCCCAGTCATCAATACCGACGCACATCCACCCGCACCGGACGATCATCGCAAGAAGGCTCTTGGGGAGAGCCCGAGCGACACGGTGAAGCGGCCGGTGCGGTGCGCGGTGGGGGGGTCCCGTGCGCGGTCTTCGCTTGCCGATCACAGCTTGCCGAGGGCCGGAGCACGAGCCGCGCAGCCGGAATCACGCGTGCCTGCTCGCCTTGCTCGGACGGTGAACCCTGCCGTGCGACCCAGGTGTGAACCCCCCTTTCGACCCGGATAACCACATGGACCACCCGGGGGTGGGAGGTCCACCGGACGAGAGGGCAAGAATCCCGATGAGCTCGTTCCTTCGCCCGGCCGACGCGGAAGAACCATCGCTGACGCTGCTGCCGGACCAGGCCGTCTACCGTCCCGTCTCCTCGCATCTGGCCATCGCTCCACCGGTCAGTGTCGTCATCCCGGCGATGAACGAGGCGGAGAACCTTCCGTATGTCTTCAAGACCCTGCCGGACTGGATCCATGAAGTGATCCTGGTCGACGGGAACTCCACCGACGACACCGTCCGGGTCGCCCGTGACCTGTGGCCGGACGTGACGGTGGTGCCGCAGCGCGGCAAGGGCAAGGGCGACGCGCTGATCAGCGGTTTCGCGGCCTGCACCGGCGAGATCATCGTGATGATCGACGCGGACGGGTCGGCCGACGGCGGCGAGATCGTCAGCTATGTCTCGGCACTGGTGTCCGGGGCCGACTTCGCCAAGGGCTCGCGGTTCGCCAACGGCGGCGGCACGGACGACATGACGCCCGTCCGCAAGCTCGGCAACCGCATTCTGACCGCCGTCGTCAACACCAAGTTCGGCGCCCGTTACACCGACCTCTGCTACGGATACAACGCCTTCTGGCGGCACTGCCTGGACAAGATCGCCCTGGACTGCGCCGGGTTCGAGGTCGAGACGCTGATGAACATCCGGGTGGTCAAGGCCGGGCTGCGGGTGCAGGAGATCCCCAGCCACGAGTACAACCGCATCCACGGCGTCAGCAATCTGCGGGCGGTGCGGGACGGGCTGCGGGTGCTCCGGGTGATCCTGCGCGAGCGGGGCTCCCGGCGGAACCGGCCGGCCCGGCCCGCGCTGATCACCGGGAACGCCCGGTGAGCGCGGCCGGAGAAGCAGCCTGCCCGGCGCCGCGGATCTCCGTCGTCGTCTGCGTCCACACCCAGGACCGGTGGGGCGACATCCTCGCCGCGGTGGCGTCGGTGGGGACCCAGTCCCGCCCCGCCCATGAGCTGCTCCTGGTGGTGGACCACCACCCGGCGCTGCTGGCCCGGCTCAGGGAGCACTTCGGGGGCGCCCGCGCGGGCGCATCCGCCACCCGCGCTCCCGCAACTCCCCTGCGGATCATGGCCAATTCGGGTCCCCGCGGTCTGTCCGCGGGGCGGAACACCGGTATCGCCGCGGCACGCGGCGAGGTCGTCGCCTTCCTGGACGACGACGCGGTGGCCGAGCGGGACTGGCTGCGCCACTTCGCCGCGGCCTATGCGGACCCGGCGGTGATGGCGGTGGGCGGGCGCACCGAGCCGGTCTGGGCGTCCGGCCGCCGGCCGGCGTGGTTCCCCGAGGAGTTCGACTGGGTGGTGGGCTGCTCGTACCGCGGCCTGCCGCCGGGCACGGCGCGGGTGCGCAACGTCCTGGGCGGCAACGCCTCCTTCCGCAAGGCGGCGTTCGAGCGCGTCGGCGGGTTCGCCGTCGGCATCGGCCGGGACGCCGGACGGCGGCCGCTGGGCGGCGAGGAGACCGAGCTGTGCATCCGCATCAGCCACGCCCTGCCGGACGCGGTGCTGCTGATCGACGACCGGTCGGTCATCCATCACAAGGTCCCGGCCGTGCGCGAGCGGTTCGGCTACTTCCGCAGCCGGGCGTATGCCGAGGGACTGTCCAAGGCGCTGGTGTCCCGCAGCGTCGGCGCGCGGGACGGGCTGGCGACCGAGCGGCGCTACACCACCCGGGTGCTGCCCGCGGGGGTGCTGCGCGGGGTGCGCGACGCGGCGCTGCGCCGGCCGGGCGGCGCCGGGCGGGCGGGCGCGATCGTGGCGGGGGTGGCCGCCGCGGCGGCCGGCTATGCGTGGGGCACCCTGCGGGTACGCCGAAGACCCGTCACGGGTGAGGGAGTCGAGGAGCACACGGACGGCGCGGCGCCGGGCGCGGTCCCGGCGCGCGAGGGGACCGCGGCATGAGCACCCGGCGGCCTGCGGTGCCGATCGTGATGTACCACGCGGTGACCGCGGACCCGGCGCCCGCCGTACGGGAGCTGTCCGTGCCGCCGGAGGCCTTCGCCGCGCAGCTCGCGGTGCTGGCCGACGGCGGCTTCACCCCGCTGACCACCGCCGCGCTGGCGGCGGCCTGGCGCGGTGGCGGCCCGCTGCCGGCCAAGCCGGTGCTGATCACCTTCGACGACGGGTACGAGGGCGTGCACCGGCATGCGCTGCCCGCGCTCGCCCGGCACGGCTTCCCGGCCACCCTCTTCGTGTCGACCGGCTGGCTGCGCGGCCCGTACGACACCGGGGGCGGCCCGGACGCCATGCTCGACTGGGACCAGGTGCGGGAACTGGCCGCCGCCGGCGTGGAGATCGGCGGGCACAGCCACAGCCATCCCCCGCTGGACGGCCTCGGCGACGCCCGGCTGCGGCACGAGGTGCGGCGCTGCAAGGAGATCATCGCCGAGCAGGTCGGCACGCCGCCGGAGTCCTTCGCCTACCCCTACGGCCACTCCGGCCGGCGGGTGCGGCAGACGGTGCGCGCCCTGGGGTTCGCGCAGGCGCTCGCGGTGGGCAATGCGCTCGCGGACCGCCGCCAAGGGCCGTACGCCCTGGAGCGGCTGACGGTGCGGCGCCGTACGGACACCGAGGAGTTCGCCCGGATCGTGGAGGGCCGCGGCCTGCTCCGCTCCTTCGCCCGGGACCGGGCGCTCACCAAGGGGTACGCGGTGGTCCGCAGGGCGCGGCAGGCGGTCCGGCTGTGTACGCAGGGCGGTTGAGCACGCCGCGGCGCGCCGCGGCGGGAGAAGCGGAAGAAGGAGCGACGGAGCCGGTGTCGGACACCACCACCAGGACCGGGGAGCGCACGGAACCGGAGCCGCGGGGCAGCCGCGGGCTGCACCTCCCGGGGCGGGGCGGCCCGAGCCCGCTGTTCCGCAACGCCTATGCGCTGATGCTCAACACCGGCGTCTCCGGGCTGCTCGGCCTGGGGTTCTGGCTGGTCGCCGCCCGGTACTACACCGAGGCGGCGGTCGGCCAGGGCTCGGCGGCCATCGCCGCGATGAAGCTGCTGGCCGGGCTGACGGCGGTGACGCTGACCGGGGCGCTGGCCCGCTTCATCCCGGTGGCCGGGCGGAGCACCGGCCGGCTGGTGCTGCGGACCTACGCGGGCAGTTCGGTCGTGGTGGCCGTCGCCGCGGCCGTCTTCCTGCTCACCCTCGACCTCTGGGGGCCCTCGTACCGCTTTCTGCACGGCCCGCTGAACGGCCTGGGCTTCCTGCTGACCGTGGTCGCCTGGGCGTTGCTCACCCTGCAGGACGGGGTGCTGACCGGGCTGCGCAGCGCCCTGTGGGTGCCGGTGGGCAACCTCGCCTTCTCCACCGTCAAACTCGGGCTGCTGGTGGTCTTCGCCGCGGCGGTCCCCACCGCCGGGGTCTTCGTCTCCTGGGCCGCGGCGATCGCGGTCTCGGTGCTGCCGCTGGGCTGGCTGGTGTTCCGGCGGCTGGTGCCCCGGCACGCGCGGGCCGCGCCCCGCACCGCCCGGCCGCCGTCGCTGCGGGAGATGGGCCGCTTCCTGGCCGGCGACTCCACCGGCTCGCTGTTCTCGCTCGCGGTGGTCTACCTCGTGCCGGTCCTGGTGGCCTCACAGGTCGACGCGGCGGACAACGCGTACTTCTACATCACCACCACCATCGGCGGCACGGTCAACCTGCTCGCCCTCAACATGGGCGCCTCGCTGACCGTCGAGGGGGCGCACGACCCGGCGCAGCTGGCCCAGCACACCCGGGCCGCGCTGCGGCGGATGGCCCGCATCATGCTGCCGGTCTGTGCCGTCCTGTTCGTCGCCGCGCCGCATCTGCTGGGGATCTTCGGCCCGGGGTACGCGGAGGCGGCGACGCCGCTGCTGCGCTGGTTCGCGGTGGGGGCGGCGCTGCGGGTGGTGATGGAGGTCCACTTCGCGGTGCTGCGCGCCCAGAGCCGTACGGCCGGACTGGCCGCGCTGCAGGGCCTGTTGTGCGCGCTGGTGCTCGGGCTGACACTGGTGCTGCTGCCGCGGATGGGACTGACCGGCGCCGGTGTCGCCGAGATCTCCAGCCTGGCGGTGATCGTCGCGATCGCGAGCGTCCGGCTGGGCCGGGTGCTGCGCGGGACGGAGTCCGTGCCGCCCGCCCGGGCACCGGCGGGCGGCCCCGCCCCCGACGGCGATCCGGCGGAAGCGGCGGGCCACGGCGATCCGGGGGAGGCGGTGCGGGTGCACGGGGCACCGCGCGAGGCGGCCGCCGGCGCCGTGCCGGGCTCCCCGCTCCGGGGCGGACCGCCGCGCCGCCGCGCCCTCCTCGTCCGCGTCCGCAGCCGCCCCGACCTCGCCGTCTGGGCGCTGCTGGCCACCGCGCTCGCCCTGTTCTGGCTGCCGCTGCGCGGGATGGGCGATGCCGCCCTGGACCGGATGAACGGGCTCGGGCTGATCTCGGTGCTGCCGGTGGCGACGCTCGCCGGGGCCGCCCTGCTGGTGGCGGCCTTCGGCGCGGCGCTGTGGCTCCCCCGTCCCCGGCGGGCGCTGCTCGCCGCGGTGCTGCTGCTGACGGTGGTGGCGCTGCATGCGCTGCCGGCCGTCCTGGAGACCGAGCCGCGCTTCCCGACGGCCTGGCAGCATCTGGGTTTCCTGGACTACCTCGGCAGGACCGGCACCGCGGTCCCGGACCTGGACGCCCGCTGGAGCTGGCCCGGCTTCTTCGCCGCGGTGCAGTTCGTCGCCGGCGCCTGCGGGGTCACCGACTTCACCGAAGTGCTGCGCTGGTGGCCGCTGACCGTACAACTCCTCTATCTGGCACCGCTGTTCCTCCTCCTCCGGGCGGTACGGGCGAGCTGGCGGGCGAAGTGGTGCGCCCTGTGGCTGTTCGCGCTGTGCGGCTGGGTCGGCCAGGACTACTTCTCCCCGCAGGGCTTCACCTACCTCCTGTATCTCGCGTTCGTGGCGATCCTGCTGGTGTGGTTCCGCGACCCCCGGCCGATATGGAGCGTGCGCCGGCCGGGCGAGGCGGAGGTGCGGCCGGCCGGCCGCGGGCAGCTGGTGACGCTGCTCGGGGTGCTGATCGCGCTGTTCGCGGCCTCGGTGGCGGGCCATCAGCTCACCCCGTTCGTGATGCTCGGCGTGGTGACGGTCCTGGTGCTGGTCCGGCGCTCCGCCCTGCGGGGCCTGCCGCTGCTGCTGGGCGTTCTGGTCGTGGCGTGGGTGGGGTTCCTCGCCGAGCCCTACTGGTCGGGCCACTTCGACGAGCTGTTCGGCGGGCTCGGCGGCGTCGGGGGCAATGTCGCCTCGTCCGTCACCGACCGGATCGGCGGCGGCGACCCCACGCACAAGCTGGTGCTCTACACCCGGGTGGGGCTGGCGGGTGGCGTCCTGGCGCTGGCCTGCTGGGGAGTGCTGCGCCGGCGGGCGGCGGGCTGCACCGAACGCGCGCTGCCGGTGCTGGCCTTCGTGCCCTTCCTGGCGTTCGGGATGCAGTCCTACGGCGGCGAAATGGCGCTGCGGGTGTTCCTGTTCGCGCTGCCCGGCGCCGCGGTGCTGGCGGCGCTGGCCCTGTTCCCGCGCGAGGGCGGCAGCAGGCGCGGCCTGGGGCCGCTCGCCGCGCTGCTGACGGGCCTGCTGCTGGCTGCCGGCTTCCTCGTCGCCCGCTGGGGCAACGAGCCGTTCGAGCGGGTCCGGCCGGGCGAGGTCGCGGCGATGGACTACGTCTATGCGCACGACCGGCCGACCGCACGGCTGGTGTGGCTGAGCAGCGACCCCGTCAACAGCGTCACCCCGGCGATGCCCTGGGGCGCGAAGGACATGGAGCGGGTGCAGTACGAACCGGCCCTGGCGCCCCGCGACCCGGACCGGGTGGGCCCGGTCGTGACCGCGCTGCGGGAGGCGGGGCCGCAGTCGTACCTCGTCGTCAACCACGCCCAGGCGGAGTCCCTGCGGCTGGACTCCGGCTACCGCACGGACTGGGAGGCCCGGCTGCGCGCCGCCCTGGACCGGCGTCCCGAGCTGCGGCGGGTGCAGGCCGACCGGCATGCGGCGGTGTACGAGCTGACGCGGCGCCCGGCGGGCGAGGTCCCGCCGCCCCGCCCCGGCCCGGCCGGCCCGCAGGTGACCTGGACGCCGTGGTCGGTGCTCGGCGCGCTGGCGGCGCTCGCGCTGATCGTGGTGCTGACGGCCCGCGAGGTGCTCCGGGTCGGGGTGGCTCCCGGCGTGCGGCAACTGCATTGGATCCAGGGCCTGTTCTGGTTCTCGCTGCCGCTGCTGGTGGTGTTCCTGGCGTCGTTGGTGCAGCGGTTCGCGACGATGTCATGAGGGGCGGGGAGGGGCACGGCCGCCGGGCGGGCGGAGCCGGCCGGGCGGCGGTACGGCGCACCCGGGCCGGGGCCGCCGTCGGTCACTTCCCGTCAAGAACGGTCGATCCACCGCACCTGGTAACCGTCGAGCGTGACGCGCTTGCCGTCCACCGTCGCCACGGCGCGGCGGTCGGCGGTGTTGACCAGCAGCGCCGTCCGGGCGTCGGCCAGCCCCCGCACCGTCGTCCCGCCGGTGTCGAGGTCCTGCGGCTTCTCCCCCGGCGGGAAGGCGCGGGAGAAGCGGGACAGCAGGTCCATCATGGGCAGCGCCGCTCCCCCGTCGTCCCGTGCGGTGCTGGTCCACAGGCAGCCGGGGCAGTGCGCCCCCTGGGTCTCCGGGTTCCAGTAGAACCCGCTGCCGGCGCCGCCGGACGCCATCTCGATCAGGGCGGTGGCCTGGGTGGCGGTGCGGCGGCGCTCGCTCCAGCCGGCCCGGTCGTCGCTCCCGTCCGGGACCTCGACGTACCACTCCGCCCACCACAGCGGCAGCCCGCTCTCCTTGCGCAGCCACCGTCCCACGTCGGCGAACTTCCGGGTGGCGGCGAACGCGTCGGGGGCGTAGCGGTCGTCCTTGCTGTAGCTGGAGCCGTCGACGACCAGGAAGTCCGCGCCGTCCTTGTGCCGGTTCCAGTACGCGAAGGCGTCGAGGGTGCGCCGGTCGACGCTGCCCCAGGGGCCCTTGAGGGCGGAGGCGTAGGTGTCGTCGCCCGGGACGTAACTGTCCATCACCAGGTACGGGCCGCCGACCTGATTGGCGCTGTTCACCTTCTTCACCGCGCGGTGGACCAGGTTGTAGAGGCGGGTGTACCCCTCGTAGTTCCAGCGGCCCTTGGCGTCGTCGAAGAATCCCTTGAACTCGTTCCAGACGACGAAGTGCCGGACGTCCGGATAGCGCTGGGCGACCTTTCCGGCGAGGGCCGCGAAGTCCGCGTAGTGCGCGGGCGTCGGCGCCTTTTCCAGGGTGCTCCAGTCGGTGTGCCCGGCCGTGCCGCCCTTCATCCAGTCCGGCGCGCAGCACAGGGTCAGCACGGGGGTGCCGCCGGTCCGCCGGATCAGGGCGAGCCGGCGGTCCAGGTCGGCGAAGTCGTACTGGCCGGGACGCGGTTCGGGGTTGTCCGCGCCCCAGCCCATCAGGTGCTGGTTCTGCGGCATCGGGTGGGCGGCGAGCAGCCGGGCGGCGCGTGCGGTGGCCGCGTCGGTGCCGTCGTCCGCGCTGTACTGGGTGTGGGTGAACCCCCAGCCCACGGCGGGGCCCGCGGCGCGCGGGCGCGCGGGCCGTTTCGCGTCCCCGCCCTCGTCGCCGGGAAGGGAGCAGATGACCAGCAGGACGGCCAGCACCGCCACTCCGGCCGCGATCGCGAGGCCCGGACCCTGACGTTCCCCACCATGACGTCGCACAATGGGCAGGTTAGCCAGTGATCCCCCGCTACGCCCAGGTTTCTGGGTAACAGTTCTGTTCTGGTAGGGGGAAAACGCCGGGATAATCCGTGTACGTCATGGGTCGCCGTGACCGATCATGGCGGGATGTGTGCCGATCACGTACGGCCGACCGCCGCCGAGGAGTCCCTTCCGCTCCGGCTGACCATGGACGACAGCGATGCGCCCGCCGATGTCGTCGACGCGCTCTTCCTGGGGCGGTTCGCCAATGGAGAGCAGCCGTACGCCCGCAGCCGGTCCGTGGACCGGGTGAAGTCGGGCCTGACGCTGCTGCCGCCGGGCGCGCGGGTGCTGCGCCAGGCGAAGGACGAGGACCGCAGCGCCACCCTCGCGGAGGGCGACGGCTTCACCGTGCTGGTCTCCCGCTGGAACCGCGGCGCCGACGTGACGGTCACCGCCGTCACCGACGAACTGGCCGAGAAGGTGCTGGGGCAGGCCGCCGACGGTGCGCAGGACGATCCGGAGCCGCAGCCGGAGAACGTCCCGATGGGCTTTTGGTACTTCTCCCCGCGCCGCGGGCCGCACCGTACGTCCCGGCCGATCTCGGCCGGCACCTGGGAGGAGATCCGCCCCAACTACACCGCGCCGGTGGCCGGGGCCATGGACCGGCTGATGAAGGTGGCGCCGGGGGAGATCGCCGGCCGGCTGCTGTTGCTGCACGGCCCGCCCGGCACCGGCAAGACCTCCGCGCTGCGCACGCTCGCGCGTTCCTGGCGCGACTGGTGCCAGGTGGACTGCGTCCTGGACCCGGAGCGGCTGTTCCACGACGTCGGCTATCTGATGGACATCGCGATCGGCGAGGACGACAGCACCGGCAAGGGCCGCTGGCGGCTGCTGCTCCTGGAGGACTGCGACGAACTGATCCGCGGCGAGGCCCGGCACGCCGCGGGCCAGGCGCTCTCGCGGCTGCTCAACCTGACGGACGGGCTGCTGGGCCAGGGCCGCAACGTCCTGGTCGGGGTGACCACCAACGAGGACCTGGAGCGGATGCATCCGGCGGTGGTCCGCCCCGGCCGCTGCCTGGCCCGGATCGAGGTCGGGCCGCTGACCCGCCCGGAGGCCGTGCGCTGGCTCGGCACGGAAGGGGGCATCGGGCGCGAGGGCGCCACCCTCGCCGAACTCTTCGCGCTGCGGCGCGGCACCCGGCCCGCGTCCGTCCCGCCGCAGGACTCGGGTGCCGATGCGGGGCTCTACCTCTGAACCGGCGCCGCGGCCGCCTGCCGTACGGGCCGCTCGCGGGCCCCGTCAGTGCACCCGTCCGCGCGGTTTCATGGGCACCGCCGGGAGGGCGGGTGCCCGCAGGCGTTCCCCGTCGTAGCCGTGCACCTCACCGAAGCGGGTGCCGGTCATCCAGTCCTCGCGGGCCTTTTCGATGTCCTCCTGCGACCGGCCCACGAAGTTCCACCACATGAGGATCTTCTCCTCGAACGGCTCGCCGCCGAGCAGCATCAGGCTGCTGTCGGAGTCGGCGCGCAGGGGCAACTCGGTGCGCCCGCAGCCGAGGTAGAGGAGGGCGCCGGGCGCGAGGCGGACGCCGTCGACCTCGCTCTCGCCGGAGATGGCCAGGGCCGCGTACTCGAAGTCCGCCTCGACCGGCAGGCGGGCGTCCGTGCCGGCGGCGAGGGTGAGGTCGGCGCCCACCAGCGGGGAGTAGGTGGTGCCGGGCGAGACGGCGCCGGCCAGTTCGCCGAGGACGACGGTGGCGGACAGCCCGCCGCCGCCGTCGACCACCGGCAGGTCGGCGTGGTGCTCGAAGGCGGGGGCGGTGTCGCGGCGTTCGGCGGGGAGGGCCACCCACAGCTGCGCGCCGTGCAGGAGGCGGCCGTGGCCGGCCGGTGACTCCTCGGAGTGCGCGATGGCCCGGCCCGAGGTCATCAGGCCCAGCTCCCGCGGGCGTACGGTCTGCAGGCTGCCGAGGCTGTCGCGGTGCAGCACCTCGCCCTCGCGCAGCCAGCTGACGGTCTGCAGGCCCGTGTGCGGGTGCGGCGGCACCTGCATCCCGGGCTCCCCGGCGATGTCGTCGGGGCCGTAGTGGTCGACGAAGCACCAGGCGCCGACCATCCGCCGGCCGAGGTTCGGCAGCAGTCTGCGGACGACGGTGCTCTCGCCGAGCGGCACCTGTTTGCCGGGCTGCACGTCGCGGACCGGGCCCGTACGGCCGTTGCCGCCGCACGGATGGGGCGCGGGTCTGAGGTCGAGGTTGCTCATGGCGTCACGATAGGCGGGGCCGGGCGGACGGTCCGGGCAGGCGCACGAGTCCCCGGGGATGATGCCCCCTCACGCATACAGCTCGCGCAGCCGTACGGACAGGCAGGTCACACAGCCCTCCAGCTTCTCGAACTCGCTGATGTCCACGACGACCGGCTGATATCCCAGGTCGGCGAAGAGCTCCGCGCTCTTGGGCGCACCGGCGGACATCAGCAGCTTTCCCCCACCGAGCAGCACGACATGGGCGCCGGCCTCCTCGGGGACGGGCAGGAAGCGGGGGAAGGCGGCCGGGTCGTCGACCAGGGGCGGGTGGCCGACCACGGTGCCGTCCGGGAGTGCGGTGACCGCGGATTTGAGATGCAGCACCCGGCTCACCGGGACGGCGACCACGCGGGCGCCCAACGGCTCGAAGGCGGCGCGCAGTTGGCGCACTCCCTCGGCGTTGGTGCGCCCGCCGCGGCCGACGTAGACGGTGTCGCCGACCTTCAGGACGTCGCCGCCGTCGAGGGTGCCGGGCGCCCGGATCTCGCCCACGGGGCAGCCGAGCGCCTCCACGGCGGCGCGGGCGGCGGGCACCTCGGCCCGGCGGGCGTCGGCGCCGGGGCGGGCGAGCAGCGCGACGTTGCGGAACACCACCATGGAGTCCTCGACGAAGACCGCGTCGGGGCACGCGTCTGCGGGGCCGACCTCGGTGGTGTGCCAGCCGTGGTCGCGCAGCGCCTGGACGTAGGCCTCCCACTGGCGCAGGGCGAGCGCGGTGTCGACCGGGCGCCGTTCTATGTGCGTGACCAGGCCCTCGGCGAGGCGGGGGCCGGGGCGGCGGACGAGTGCCTGCTTGCTGGGCATGCGGCTCCTATCGGGCGGGGTGTGGCGGTCAGGCGTCGGCGCGGTAGGTGGCGCGCAGGGCGTCCTCGACGGCGGCGAGGGCGGCGCCGTGGTCCAGGCCCAGGCGCCGGGCACGGCGGGCGTAGCTCTCGGCGGCCGCGGCGGCCTCCTTGTCGGCGGCCTCGCCGGCCGCCGCGATGAAGCTGCCGTTGCGGCCCCGGGTCTCGATCACGCCGTCGGTCTCCAGGGCGCGGTAGGCCTTGGCGACGGTGTTGGCGGCCAGCCCGAGGTCCTCGGCCAGGCCGCGGACGGTGGGGAGCTTGTAGCCGACCGGGAGGCCGCCGTCCCTGGCCTGGTCCGCGATCTGGGTGCGTACCTGCTCGAACGGCGCGGCGGCCGCCGCCGGATCGATGGTGATGGTCAAGGTCTGCGGGGACACGGTGGCGCTCCTGGTGCTGGTGGTGGGGCGGGCGGATGCGCGGCGGCCGTCCCCCGGGTCCGTCCCCGGGTTGCGTGACGTGCGCGTACCCGTCGGTGCGCGGTTTTGTCGCATCCATTGTGCGTCAGGAGCGCCGTCCGTGCGGGGAGGTGTCACCCCTCGGGCGGTGTCACAGGTCGAGGGTGGTGCCCGTGGTGCGCAGCCAGGCGTCCATCCCGAGGACGAGTTCGGCGGCCGGGCGGATGTCGCGGCTCGCGCCGTCGGCGGTGGCCGCGGCCACGGCGGCCCGGTCCAGCAGCGGCCGCACGGGGGCGTCGCGGTCGGCGGCGAGGGCCGTGAGCCCGGCGCGCAGCGCCTCGTTGTAGCCGGGGTCCTGGGTGCTGGGGTAGGGGGACTTGACCCGGTCGGCGACCAGGTCGGGCAGGACGTCGCGGGTGGCGGCGCGCAGCAGCGACTTCTCCCGGCCGTCGAACGTCTTCATCGCCCAGGGGGTGTTGAAGACGTAGTCGACGAGGCGGTGGTCGCAGAACGGGACGCGGACCTCCAGGCCGACGGCCATGCTGGCCCGGTCCTTGCGGTCGAGCAGGATCTGTACGAAGCGGGTCAGGTGGAGGTAGCTGATCTCGCGCATCCGGCGCTGGTGGCCCGTGTCGCCGTCGGCGTAGGGCACTTCGGCGAGCGCCTCGTGGTAGCGGGCCGCCTCGTATCCGGGCAGGTCGAGCTTGGCGAGCAGGCCCTTGTCCAGCAGCGCCTCACGGGTGGCGTTGCCGCCGGCGAACCGTCCGGAGAGCCCGGCCGCGATCCAGGGGAAGGTGCCGGCGTGGACGGGCCCGGGGTCGTGGAACCAGCGGTAGCCGCCGAAGACCTCGTCCGCCGATTCGCCGGACAGCGCGACCGTGGACTGGGCGCGGACGGCCCGGAACAGCAGGTAGAGGGAGGTGTCGCCGTCGCCGAAGCCGTTCGGCAGGTCCCGGGCGGCGAGCACGGCGGCGCGGTGGCCGGGGTCCATCAGGGCGGTGGTGTCCAGGACGATGTCGTGGTGGTCGGAGCGGACGTGTTCGGCCAGGGCGTGGGCGTACGGGCCGTCGGGGGTGCCGCGCAGGTCGTCGGGGGTGAAGTTCTCGGTGTGGCCGGTGAAGTCGACGGCGAAGGAGCGGACCGGGCCGCGGCCCTGGGCGGCCAGCGCGCGGGCGGCGAGCGCGGTGAGGGCGGACGAGTCCAGGCCGCCGGAGAGCAGGGTGCACAGCGGCACGTCGGCGATCAGTTGGCGGGCGACGATGTCGTCGAGGAGGGCACGGATGTGCGCGATGGTGGTGGCGAGGTCGTCGGTGTGCGCGCGGGCGGTGAGGGCCCAGTAGCGCCGGACGCTCACCCCGCCGCGGGAGACCCGGACGACATGGCCGGGGCGCACCTCGTGCAGGCCCCGGTAGACGGCGTGGCCCGGGGTCTTGGTGAAGGTGAGGAGTTCGGCCAGGCCCTCGGCGTCGACGACGGGGCGCACCGAGGGGTGGGCGAGGACCGCCTTGGGCTCGGAGCCGAACAGCACCCCGTCGGGCGTGGGGTGGTAGTAGAGCGGCTTGATGCCCATCCGGTCGCGGACCAGCAGGAGTTCCTGCGTCCGCGGGTCCCAGAGCGCGAAGGCGTACATGCCGTTGAGGCGCTCGGTGAAGGCCTCGCCCCACTGGAGGTAGGCGTGCAGCACCACTTCGGTGTCGCTGCGCGTACGGAAGGTGCGGCCCAGCGCTTCCAGCTCGGCGCGCAGCTCCAGGTAGTTGTAGACCTCACCGCTGTAGGTGGTCACGAGCAGGGTACGGCCGTCCTCCTCGACGGCCATGGGCTGCCGGCCGCCGTCGAGGTCGATGACCGCGAGTCTGCGGTGGCCGAGCGCGGCATGGGTGTCGAGCCAGAGGCCCGCCGCGTCCGGGCCGCGGCAGGCCATGGTCCCCGTCATCGCCTCCAGCGTGGCGCGGCGGGTGGTGAGGTCGTGGTCGTAGGAGATCCATCCGGTGATTCCGCACATCCTCGCGGCTCCTCCCTCAGGGACGGCAGCGCCGCCGCATCCCGGCGACGGTCCGCGCGGTCACCGTAAGCCGAAGTAATTGCATGTGCCACTTAAACCGTCGGCGAGCGTCCGGAACGCGCCAGTGCCGGCCCACGGCGCGGGAAAGCGGCGGCACAGGGCACCCCTCGCGGAGGAAAAGGCGCGGTAAAGCGGCGCCCGGCGGTGGAGCAGCGCGCCCCTCATCCGCCGGGCCCCGCCCCGTCGAGGGCGACCGCCCGGGAGGGGGCGGACGGGTCGTGGGCGACGGGGTCGCCGGGCCGGTGCCAGTGGAGCAGGAAGCGGTGCCCGGCGCGCAGTCCGTCCAGGCCGGCGCGGCAGTACGCGACCATGTCGTCCGGCAGCGCGTCCAGCCGGTGCCACACCAACTCCGCGCACTTGTCGGGCTCGCGGTTCCACGGCTCGCCGCCCGCGCCGTACGCCGCCTCGAAGAACCAGCCGATCCGGGGCCGCGCGGGCGGCGGGGCGCAGTGCTGCATGACGAGCGCGACCCGCAGGTCGTCGGGCGAGAGCCGCAGCCCGATCTCTTCGGCCGCCTCCCGGATCATGGCCTCCCTGACGTCCTCGCCGTCCTCGGCATGGCCCGAGGGGGCGTGCAGCAGGCCGTCCGCGTAGCCGGTGCCCGACCGGCGGGCGAGCAGCACCTCCTCGCCGCGGCGCAGGACGAGGTGGACATCGACCACTTCGGTGTGCCGGCGCGGGAGTTCGGCGATCAGCACATACCGCTCGTCGGCCACCTCACCGCCCCACAGCGCGGAGTCGTGCGCGAGGTGCTCGACGTACGTCCGCGCGGCCAACGGCCGGATCAGGGCGGTGAGTTCACCGGCCGGGATGCCGATCGGATCGGCCTCGCCCCAGCGGCCCTCGACCAGCACCAGCCGGCCGCCGGGAGTGAGCAGCCCGGCCCAACGGCGCAGCGCGGCCGCGGGATCGGGCAGCGCCCACAGGACATGGCGCACCAGGACGACGTCGAACCGCCGCTCCCCCACGGGTGGTTCGGCGGCATCCCCGACCAGGAACGCCGCGTCCCGGCCCGCGAGCTTGTCGCGCGCCCGCTCGATCATGCCCGGTGAGCGGTCGACGCCCGTGACCCGGTGGCCCTGCTCGGCGGCGAGCAGCGCCAGGCTTCCCGTGCCGCATCCCAGGTCGAGGACGGCGGCGGGGGCCGAGGGGAGCCAGGAGCGCAGCCGGGCGGCCCAGGCGGAGCGGACCACGGGGTCGCGCAGGCCGTGGTCCGGCTCGTCGTCGAAGGAGGCGGCGGCCGCTTCCCAGTAGGCGGCGTCGGCGGTCGGCAGGGCCGATTCCCCCTGGCCGGCACGGGGGTTGGCGCATCGGTCGGCGGGCTGGGGGGCCGGGTCGGCGGGCGCGTCGGTGCTCATGTGCCGATGGTGGCAGCGACCACTGACAACGGCCGTGGGGACGCCTGGGCGCCGGGGGCCGGGCGGCCCGTGGGCGGCGCCGGGAGGAGCCCGGGACAGGGGGAGGGAGTACCGTGGTAAGGGCCGGTCGGATGCGGCGGCGCCGCCCTGGACAGAGCGTCTGCCGCATGGTGGGACCGGCATTGGACCGGTCAGATGAGCGCTTCCCAGAGCAGCCGTCTCTCCGGAGACGGGGTCTTCGACCTCACACGGACGGCCGTGGTGATGGCCGATCGCGCAGGGGTGGCGCGGGGCTGGACCGCGGGCGCCGAGCGGCTTCTCGGCTACGGGGTCTCCGAAGCCGTCGGCAGGCCGCTGGCGGACCTCTTCGCCGTGGTGGGCGCCGGCCCCGGGCGGGACAGCAGGTGGACGGACCGGCTGGCGTCGGCGAACGGCTGGAGCGGGCTGGAGGCCGTGCGCCACAAGGACGGCCACCGGCTCGACCTGGAGTTCCGGGTGCTGCCGGTGCTGGACGACCGAAAGGGCTTCTCGCGACTCGTCCTTGCCGCGGAGATGACACAGACGCCCTGGTCAGGGGCGAGCAGGTCGTTTCTGGAGGGCATTCTCGGCATGTCGCCGATCGGCGTGGCCATGGTGAACGCCGATCTGCAGTTCGTCTGGCTGAACGACGCCCTGGAGCAGATGGGCGGCACCAGCCGCGAGCAGCGCCTCGGCAAACGCCTGGGCGAGGTGCAGCCGGGCCTGGCCGTGAAGGCCATCGAGGAGGAGATGCGCCGGGTGCTGCACACCGGCACCCCCTCGGTCGGCTACGAGTACCTGGGGCACCCGCAGTCCGATCCGCAGCGCGAGCACGCCTACTCCACGTCGTTCTTCCGCCTGGAGGACGAGGCGGGCCAGGTGCTCGGCATCTGCTACATGGTCCTCGACGTCACGGAAAGTTACCGGGCCCGGCAGCGGATGACGCTGCTGAACAAGGCCGGTGAACGCATCGGCAGCTCGCTGGACGTCTGGCGGACCGCGCAGGAACTCGCCGACGCCGCGGTCCCGGATCTCGCCGACTTCGTCACCGTCGACCTGCTCGATGTGCTGCTCTCCGGGGAGGAGGCCGCGCCCGGGGAACTCGACGCGGCGGATCTGCTCGCCATGCGCCGTGCGGGGCAGCAGTCCGTCCGCGAGGGCTGTCCCGAAGCGGTGATCGCGGTCGGGGAACCGGCCGCCTATCCCCCGTCGGCGCCCGTCGTGGGCAGCCTCACCGAGGGCAACTCCACGCTGCTCCGGACGCTGGACCTCGCCGACGGCGACTGGGCTGCCGAGGACCCGGTCCGGGCGGCGCACCTGCGGTCCCTGGGCTTCCACTCGCTGATGATGGTGCCGCTGCGGGCGCGGGGCGTCTTCCTGGGGGCGGCCGCGTTCTCCCGCTGGCAGGCCACCGGGCCGTTCCAGCCCGACGACCTGGTGCTCGCCGAGGAATTCGTCGCCCGCGCGGCGATCTCCATCGACAACGCCCGCCGCTACACCCGCGAGCACAACGCGGCCCTCACCCTCCAGCACAGCCTGCTGCCGCGGGACCTGCCCGAGCAGTGCGCGGTGGAGGCCGCCTGCCGCTATCTGCCGGCCGATTCGCTGCGCGGGGTGGGCGGCGACTGGTTCGATGTGATCCCGCTGTCCGGGGCCCGGGTCGCGCTGGTGGTCGGTGACGTGGTCGGGCACGGGATGCACGCCGCGGCCACGATGGGGCGGCTGCGCGCGGCGGTGCAGGCGCTCGCGGACCTGGACCTGTCCCCGGAAGAGGTGCTGGCGCATCTGGACGACATGCTCAACCGGGTCGGCCACGACGCGAACGCCGACGACGGGGTCATCGGGGCCACCTGCCTGTACGCCGTCTACGACCCCGTCAGCTGCCGCTGCACCCTGGCCCGCGCCGGCCACCCCGCACCGCTGCTCGTCGGCCCCGACGGTGCGGGCAAGCTGCTGGACCTGCCGACCGGCCCGCCGCTGGGGCTGGGCGGCATGCCCTTCGAATCCGTCGAACTGCCGCTGCCCGAAGGCAGTCTGCTGGCGCTCTACACCAACGGGCTGCTGCTGGGGAAGACCCTCGACCTCGACGGGGGCATCACCCGGCTCCGCCGTGCGCTGTCCGATCCCGGGGCTCCGCTGGAGGACATCTGCGACACGGTGATCGGCGGCCTGCCGGGCGGGCGGCCGGTCGACGACGTGGCACTGCTGCTGGCCCGCACCCGGGCCCTGCCCCGGTCGCAGCTGGCCACCTGGGAGATCCCCGCCGATCCGTCCGCGGTCGGCGGGGCCCGCCGGACCGCGGCCGGCCGGCTGCGGGAGTGGGGTCTGGAGGACCTCGGCTTCTCCACCGAACTGATCGTCAGCGAACTGGTCACCAACGCCATCCGGCACGCCGCGGGGCCCATCGTCCTGCGGATGATCCGGGCGCGGGACCTGATCTGCGAGGTCTCGGACGCCAGCAGCACCACACCGCACCTGCGCCATGCCCGGACCACCGACGAGGGCGGCCGGGGCCTGTTCCTCATCGCCCGGTACGCCCAGCGCTGGGGCACCCGCTACACCGCGCAAGGAAAGATCATCTGGGCCGAACTCCCCCTCTCCGCCGCCCCCGGAGCCGAACCGCCGAACGACCTGGACGCCCTCCTCGAAGACCTCGGCGGCGACCCGGCCGACTTCACCGGCGCCGAGGACAACTGAGTTCTCCCGCACCGGCTTCGCGCCACCGCGCGGCACCCGCCGGGCGCTCGCGGCCACGGTTCCCCGACGTCCCGCGCGAGGAGTTCGTCCTCGACGGCACGCAGCCGCTCGCGCCAGTCGCGGGCGGCCTTGGCACTGCGCCCCTTGCCCCGGCGTCCCGGCGTCCCGGCGTCCCGAGCACGCTCGGCGGCAAGGCCCCGGCGCTCCCGCAACTGCCCGACACTGAGGCCGCGGAGATCGGCGTACCAGTTCTCGTACCGCTTCCAACGGCTCATGACGCCAGAGTGCCGCCGCCGGCACTCCGCTCCCGCGCCATGTCCGCGCCCGGCCAGCGGACTTGAGCCCGCCGGCCTCGCCGCCGGCGGTCCACCACGAGCGAGCCGGCCGGTGGAACACGTCCGGCAGAACGCCCCCGGCCCACCCGGCGCCCGTTTCCTCCCCGCCTGCCTGTGCCCCCGCTTAGCCGCTCCCTAAATGAGGCAGCCACCTGGGGGTGACTGCCTCCCAGGTCACAGCAGGTAAGCCCTCCCAACGTCGCAATGAATCGCGCAGCAGGGAGCCAAACAGGGAGCCACGAGGGCCCTTAACACAGCGAACGCAGCTTCACTCGTCGGCTTCCCCATCGCACGCAAAGATCTCGTCCATGGCTTCGGCACCCTCTGTGATCACGGGGCGAATCTGCTTACGATAGACGACCTCTGTCGTCTGAGACCCCCGCCTGTGCCCGACAACTCGCGCGATCACCTCCAGCGGGATCCCGTGGTCGGAGAGAAGGGAGACGAAGCTGTGCCGTAGCTCCCGCGGCGTCCACTGCTCAGGGTCGGTGAACCCTGAAGTCCTCAACAGCGCCCGGAAGTTCCGGCGGACGTGGTCCGCGGTGCGCTGTTCACCACTGTCCGTACCGAAGACGAATCCATCCGTCTCCTCGGCGATGCCCAGTGCCTCCCGCCGCCGCCGTTGCCGTGCCTGATGGTCCGCCAGAACCGTGACCAGTTGGCGGGGCAGCGCCAACGTCCGGCGGCTGGTCACCGTTTTGGTTTCGCCCCGCCGGCGCACAGACCGCCATACCTCAACGTGCGGAACCTTGTCACTGGACGGAAGGAGATGCACGTGATTCCACGTAAGAGGTCGCACCTCTTCAGTTCGGATTCCTACCAGCATTGACAGCGCGACGTAGGCATGAATCCACGTACCTGGCCGAGCAGTGAGCACAGCCTTGGCCTGTTCGAGCGTGAGGGATTTACTCGGCCGACCACCTTGCCCCTCCGGGGCTTCCACAAGTTCAGCCACATTCCGCAAAACCAGGTCGCGACGCTGCGCATGGGTGATTGCACGCCGAAGAATCGACAGGACCATCTGTAGCGAACTCGTCGCCAGAACCGCGGCCTTTTCATCTAGCCAGCAGTCCAAGGATTCCGCCTTTAGCTCTCGCAGTCGCGCCTTGCCCAGGTCGGCAATGACATGATTCTTGGCGAGGCTCGCATAAGTGTCGATGCTCGCCCGGTCCCTACCTTTAAGCCCTTGCGCGAGCCAGTCCCTCACTGCGCTTTCAACGGTGTACGCGGCAGGAGCCACAACCCCCGCCTCCAGTTCCCGCTTCCTACGCCGCAGCTTGCTACGCACCTCCGTCTTCGTCTTCCCCGACACCTTCACGCGGCGACGTTTTCCAGCGGGCGTGTAACCGAGTGATACAGCTCCGATGTACCTGTTCTTAGCCTTGTCCCAGTAGATGGAATCTTCGCCGTTCCCTGCTTTGCGCGGCGACATGGACGACTCGGCCATGAGATTTACTCCTTACTGAAAGAGCAAGGCCACACCTGCGAAAGGTGTGGCCTTGCTCAGCATCATGCTGGATTCAGCGAACTGCCTCAGACTCGCGCATCAGCAGTTCTACGTACTCGTCGATGTACCTGAGGGGAACCAGGCGACGCCGACCGACCCGGACGGTGCGGAGCCGACCTAGGCGAATCTCCTCGTACGCCGTTGAACGCCCGACTCCGCAAAGCTTGGCGGCGTCCTCGATCTTGTAGAGACGCGGCTGCATCGCGCCCGCCGCAGCGATCAGGGCCATGGCCTATCTCCTCTGTAAGGCCGTAGGGGCTAGCCGCCCCCTTCTCTGAGGTCCGCTACTTCCGCTACCTCCGCTACCTCCCAGGTCAGGGGCATGATCGAGGTAGCGGATAGGGGGAGCGGTAGCGGATAAATACCGCTACCCGCCCGCGGTGCGGCTGTGGGCGGGTAGCGGCAACGTGGTGCGCGGTAGCGGACGATTACGGCTCATCCGCTACCGACTTCAGGTCTCTGACCTGCTGGGTAGCGGAGGTAGCGGAAGTAGCGGACTTTCAGGGGGTGGGGGGCAGTACCGCTGCCACGCATCGGCCAGATCGGCGGTGTAGTAGCCCTTCATGACGCTTCCGGAGGCCTTGATGTTGCGGGCCGAGATGGGCCGGTTGTCGCCAGTCATGTACTCGCGCAGCATCTTCGCCAGCCCCCGGGCGTCGAGCGGCCGGCCGCCCATGTCGGCCCATGGCGCCTCGTCGAGGCTGTGAAGCCGCTCCAGCACGGCGACGGTGGGCAGGCGGTCGATGCCGCTCAGGACGTGGTCGCGCAGATCGGTCAGCAACCGGATGCCGATGCTGCCCTTGTCGTCGACCTTGGCAGCATTGACCAGTTCCACGCAGGCGGCGCGGGCTCGCTCCGGCCACTGCCCGCCGGCCGCATCCGCGACGGCGATCAGTGGTTCCCACACGTCGGCGGGCCGGTCGGTGACCTCTTCCGGCATGAGGGGGAAGACGCCCTCGACCATGGGGCGCACGCTCTCCGCCCACTTCGCCAGTCGGTCCCGCAGGACGTGTCCCTCGGCGGCGTGCAGCCGGTGCCGGAAGGGTTCTACACGTTCGTTGCGGGCGCGGCGGCGCATGCGGATGATGACCGACCGCGTCAGGATCGTGTCCGGCAGCGAGCCGAGCCCCGCCACGGCCACCCCGCAGTACGAGGGGAAGCCCTGGACGCTCTGGTTGCCGCCGTCGCCGACGCACCGGTAGGTGAGCTGTCCGCGACGGTGGCCGGCGTTGAGGAAGCCGCGCAGCTCCTCGTTGTCGCCTGCCTTGGGGCCGAAGACGGTGTCGATTTCGTCGAACAGGATCGTCGGCCGCCCCTCCGCCCCGGACACGGCGCGGAAGAGGGCTGCGGGGGAGGCGTTGACGGCCGCCATGGGTTGCGGCACCAGCGTCTCCACGATCTCCAGCGCCCGGGACTTCCCCGACCCCGGCTCGGGGGACAGGAACGCCAGGCGCGGGGTGGAGTCGAAGCAGTCCAGCAGGTGCGCGTGTCCGTCCCACAGGACGACGGCGACGTAGGCGGCATCGAGGGGGAAGACGTTGAAGCGGCGGTGGAAGGCTTCCACCTCGTCGAGCAGCGCCGCGCCGTCCCCGGTCGCGGCGGTCTGCTGCTGGGGGCTGGTCATGCGGCCTTCCTCCTGTTCCCCGGCTTACGGATGGCGAACGCCAACTGGATGCCGGGCACCGTGGTCCTGTGCGGGTCAGAGCGAAGAGCTGAGAGGACGCCTACGGCGGCGACCTTCGGCGCCCCACTGCCGGCCGAGGTACGGGGCGGTTTGGCGGAGCTGGGGCCCGTGGAGCGTGCGGGTTGGCCTTCCAAGGGGGGAGGGGGTTGGGTGCTCATGCCGCATCCCGGGGCCGGGCTTTGCGGATGGAGCAGTCCAGAGCACTGCGGATCGTGGCGCGGCACTCGGCAACGGTGAGCCCCCGGGCCTCCCCCGCCGCTTGGAAGGCCGCCTCTACTTCGTGACGGGGGATGTCGCCCCATGCGACGAAGCGCCCCACCTTGAAGGCGCATCGGTTCAGAGTGTTGTTGCGCTGCTTGTCCGGCGCCCGGTCGACTACAGCGCATTCTCGCTCCAGCGCAGCCTGTGCCGCGCGGGTGCCGCTGACGGCCGGAAACCTGAGAGGCCCCGCCCTGCGTGGCGTTTCCGGCTTGAGCAGCCCCAGCAGCCATTCGGGCAGCACAGCGACCGGAGCAGGATCGGTGACCTGATACCGCCCTGCCGGGGTGACACTGCCGGCGCCTACGACATAGCCGCCGTGGGCGCGGGTGTCGATGAGCTGCCCCAGGGCGCCCGCGGTGTTGCTCAGCCGCACGGCAACAGGGGTGGTGAAGTACAGGTGCTGCCCGCCGCTCGCAGTCCGCACTGTGCGGGTGGTGGGGACGGGGTGGCCGGTGCGCTCGCAGAGCGCCTGGAAGGTCGTCACGCCGCAAGGCGTGTCCGCATTGCTGTTGCCCTGGCCCTTGGGCATGTCGAGGTCCACGACGACTAGCCCGGAGGGGCCGGTGGCGATGCCGACGTTGAACGGGAGGGTGGACCACGCGGTGCGGATGCGGTCGGGGTCGGTGGTGGCACGCTGCTCCCACTTGTGATGACCTCCTGCGCAGTCCCCGATGCCGGGGCAGGAACTCTTGCCGTGCAGCGCCGGCCGCTTGTCGCCGGGGCGAAGCGGGATGACCGCCCAGCCGTGCTCGGCGGCGTCCAGCGCTGCGCGCAGCAGCGCCGGGCGGGGTTCATGCGTCATGCTGGAGACCTCCATAGGTCTGTTGAGGACCGGAGACCAGGGCGGCCGCGGATCTTTGCCGAGACGTGCGGCCGCCCTGGGCTTTGCTTGCTGTTGCCTGCGGGGCCTAGGGCTGGTCAGCGGCCCACAGGGCGTACTGCTGGCGGACGTAGTGGCGCGGGGCGCAGACGGCCCAGGAGTCGTCGAGATCCTGAAGGACGATGCCGGTGGCTTCGGCTTCTTCCGTGGCGGCGCCGGCCGGTCCGTCGGTCTCCTCGCGCAGGGCGATGCGGTCCAGCAACGCGGCGTGCCGCAGGTACCAGTCCCGGTCGAGTTCTTCCGGAGACTCGTTGGCGGTGCGCTGGGCCCACTCGCTTTCGCTGGTGAGGCTGGGGGCGTTGAGGTAGGCCTGCTCCGGGGTCGGCCACTGCGGGAGGGCGGGTTCCGCGTCGGCCATGTCGTCGAGCTGTAGGAGCAGTTCGCCGAGCTGGCGGCGGGTGATGTCGCGGGCGTACGGGGTGGTCCAGCCGGGGCAGTCCAGTTCCACGGTCACGATCTCGTCGGGGTTGAGGGTCATGGCGGTTCTCCTCAGTGGCCGGTGATGGCGTGTGCGATGGCGGTGGTGAGGTCGTTGATGGTGTGGCGGGCGCCGGTGTCGGCGAGGTAGAAGCCGAAGAGGACGGCCACCAGCGCGGCGCCGAGGCCGAGGGACTTGTAGCGGATCAGCAGGGCGAGCAGGACGCCGAGGATGACGACGAGGGAGAGCGTTATTGCCACGGCAGGGACTCCTTGCGGTCGGTGGAGCGGGTGCGGGTGCCGTCGTGGTGCAGGCGGCAGGCTTGGCGGTGCAGGCGGCGGCCGAGGCGCAGGCGCTTGCCGTGGGTGCGGCAACGGCGGCACGGCTTGCCGCGCTTGAAGTCGCCGGTGCGGCTGCGGCGGAGGCGGTAGCCGAGGCCGCGGCACGTGCGGCAGGTGCCGAACGGCTGGAGGGCGCACAACGCTGCGTAGCCGCCGATGGCGAGGAGCAGCAGTGCGGAGCTAGCGAGGAGCATGCGGGGTCAACTCCCGTTCCAGGGTGGTTTTCGGGGGTTGTGCCAGGTGGGGCGCTAGACGCTAGGTGCCTGCTCACAGGCCCTATGGGGTGCTAGCGAGGGTGCTAGACCTAGCAGCGCGGGCTGCTAGGTCTAGCAGTGCTGCTGGGGTCAGGCCGCAGCCCGATCGGCATCACGGCGGGTAATCGCGGCGGTGATGTCGGCCCGCTCGATGCCGCGGCGGTTCTTGCCTTCGCCGCCGTCGGTCTGGCCCCAGACCTGGCCCGGCTTGATGCCCCAGGGCTTCAGCGCCGCGGTGACGTTCTCGCCCTTCCACCCCTCGTACGTCTCCGGCCGCAGGGCGGCGAGGCGGGTGGCGATGCGCTCGCACCACACGGCCTTCTCGTCGGCGGGGACGACGGCGAGCACGTCGGTGAGGATGTCCGCGCCGGTGGTCTGCTCGGGGGCCTGGCCGATGGAGTGGCCGGTGACGTTGCCGTACTCCTCGCGCAGCTTGCGCGCCCGCGCCACCACCGTCCCGGCCGCGACGGCGTCGACGAACGCGCTGGCGACGATGCGGGGGTCATCGCCCTCGCCGGCCATCCAGCAGATGCCGCGGTCGGAGCGGGAGAACATGGTGGCCCGGTACCCGGCCTTGTACATCGACGTGCCCAGGACCATGTCGTTGGCGGGCTGGCCCATCACCTTCAGGCAGAACCGCAGCACCGCGTTCGCACTGATGCCGGTGGGCAGCGACTTCGCGTCCGGGCGCTGCGTTCCGAACAGCGTCACGATGCCCAGCGCGGGGCCGCGCTTGACCAGGTCGGTGCAGATCGCCTCGATCTCCTTGCCGTGCTCGTCGTGCTCGAACGGCACCTGGCACTCGTCGAAGCCGGCCACGATCGGATGCAGCCCCAACGAGCGGTCGTTGGCCAGTTCGGGGGTCACCTTCGACTCCGGGCAGCGGGAGGTGGGCAGGTTCTTGATGACCTTCGCCCGGCGCCGCAGCTCCTCCTTCAGCTCCCGCAGCGAGTCGAGGACGTACTCAATGTCGTCGTCCTCTTCCCCGGCCCGGTAGCGATGGCAGACGGGCTCCAGCGCACCGAAGTCGCCGGTGCCCTTGAAGTCGAACGCGTGCAGCTCGGCCCGCGGGTCGAGGGCGGCGATGAGCAGGAACAGTCGCATCAGGAACGTCTTGCCCATGCGGGGGATGGAGCCGACCACGACGGCCGCGAACATGAGCGTTACGGCGACGTCGCGCATGCGCTGGTCGTTGCCGAACACCACCGGCTTGAACAGGTCCACCTGACCGGCTTTGAGCAGCGGCCAGGCCGGTTTGGTGGTCTCGTTCATCGGCTTGTCGCCGACCCAAAGGACCAGGCGTCCTTCGTGCTCGGTGGGGTCGGGGGCGGGCCAGACGCAGCCGACCTTGCGGCGCAGGCCGGAGGCGAGGGGCTTGCGGGCCTCCATGATGTCCTCGGGCGTGACGCCGTAGGGCAGGTCGAGATCGGCGCGGTAGCCGGGGCCGTCGCGCACGATTTCGCTGGTGAAGCGCATGCCGTTCATGTCGCCGCCCTTCTTGATGGCGGCGGAGATCTTCGCGTTGCCGATCGAGTCCAGCCCCCGCAGCACGATCGACCCGGTGAGCTTCTGCACCTCGGTCTTCAGCACGGCGGGGCCGACGACGGGGGCGTCGGGCTGCTGGCCGGCCATGCCCAGCAGCAGCACCCCGCCCGCCCCGAACGCGTACAGCAGGGCGGGGGCCATGACGTAGAGCCACAGGGCGAACCCGAGACCGAAGACCAGGGCGACGAGGGTGACCAGGCCGCGCAGGCGGACGCGTCCGGCCCGCAGGCGGGCCAGGCGCATGTACTCCTCGACGTCCTCTGTCTGCACCGCGAAAGCCCGCAGCGGGGCCGCTTCACGGTCCCAGATCCACCGGTTGGTGGTGGCGATGAACCGGCAGGTCCCGCGCGGGGCCATGCCGGTCAGGCGCGCGGCGTAGACGGGCAGGCGGACGCCGTGGAAGAGGGAGGCGTAGCCGAGGTTGGCGCCGGCGTGGCGGGCGGTGGCCAGGAAGTCGCGGCGGTTGGTCAGCCACCCGGCGAGCACCGGCTTGCGCTTCTCGCTGACCACGCCCGGTGCGGGCAGCTTGGGGTTGTCGACCGCCGCGGGTGCGGCCGGGGTCTCGTCGGGGTCGGGGGTGTCCGGTACGGCGCGCAGGTGCGTCGGGGGTGCGGTGGTGTCGGTCATGCTGTACGTCCTGTCTTCGCATCGTGCGGGGATGGGCAGGCCCGGGGCGGTCGGTTCGCCTGGCAGCCATCGGCCGCCCCGGGGTGCAGCTACTTCGTGGTCTTGGCCTGGCGCTTGCGGGCGTCGTCCAGGACTCGGTCGACCTTGCGCTGAAGATCGCCGAGGTGGACGTGCTCACCCGCGAGGGAGCGCTTGCACATGCGGGCGGTCAGCAGTGCGACCTTGGCTTTCTCGGCGGCGGTCAGCGGCGGTTCGGCGGCCATGACGCTCCATTCCGGAGCCGGACTGTCCAGCTCCCCACCGCGCCCGGCCGGCGGCCGGGCGCGTCTGGGCAGCCGTCAGCCGCGCTTGCGCCGTGCCTTGCGCAGGTTCTGAGCGGCGGCCTTGCCGTCCGGCCCGCCGACCGACCGCACGACAGTCACCACGCCCCACGCGCCGACGGCGGCGATGAAGGCGAGGAGGGCGAGGTTGGCGGCGATGGCGGTCAGGGAGCCGACCAGCAGCGGGCCGAAGTACACGCCCGCGGCGACGGCACCGCCCCCGGCACCGGCACCGAGGGCGATGCGCTGAACGGTGCGGTCCGGCGGGGCCTGGTGGATGTGCTGGACGATCACCTGCGGCTGCTCGTAGTCGGCTGGCGTGCCGATCGGCTCGGGCCGGTAGACGGGCAGCTGTTGCGGGTTGCGCGGGACGGGGGAGTTGTCGAACTGGTAGCGGCGCGGAGTGGACACGCTGACCTCCTTCAATCGCTGCTGGTCAGTCGTCGGTGTCGAACGTGGCGTAGGGGCCGTCGGTGGCCTTGGGGGCGTGCATCACGCTGTCGGCCGCGGCGAACAGCGCGGCGCCCGCAGCGGCAGCCACGGCAAGGCCGGGGTGCCCGGCGTCGGTGGCGAGCCGGGCCGCACTCTGCGCCGCGGCGTTCACCTTCAGCGCGTTCGACGGGTCGTTGGTGGCGCTCATGATCCGGTCGTACAGGCCCATCTCGGAGGGTCCTTTCAACAGGAAGAGGCAGGTCAGGCAGCGCGCTGTCCGTCGTCGGGGTAGGCGCAGGGGGTGCACATGCCGAGGGAGCGCGGGATGCAGTACCCGGCGTCGCGGCGGCAGTTGGGGCAGGTGCGGCGGGCGAGGTTCGCCCGCTCCAGTGCCGCCCACCGGCCCGGCGTCATGGGCCGGACCGGGCGGGCGGCGTCGATCAGGTAGAGGTAGGCCACCAGCGGCCCGCGACGGCGTCGGCGCCGCTCAAGCTGTGCGACCACCGGCTGACCACCCGGCCGCAGCCCGAGGGCGCGCAGTTGGCGGCGGGTGGCCAGCCCGTCCGGGGCCAGGCGCCAGGGATAGGTGGGAATGCCGCAGGGTTCGCGGCCGGCCGGGCCGGTCACGGGGCGGTGAGGGCGAGGTCAGCGCGCCCGGCGTCGCCGGGCTGGCGCTGCTCGGCGTAGCGGGTGGAGACCCAGCCGACCGACCAGCCGCACAGCTCGGATGCGGCCCGCACCGGCAGCCCGGCGGCGAACGCCGCGGCGATCAGTGTGCGGGCTTCGTCCTCGGGCAGCTTCTCCTCGGCCGGGCCGCGGGACAGGAGCGCCGAGCGTTCACGCTCGGCCCGCTCCTCGCGCTCGCGCTGTTCACGCTCCCGGGCCGTGGCCCGCTCACGGCGCTCACGCTCGGAGCGTTCAGCGGCCTGGCGTTCACGCTGTTCACGCTCGCGCTGCGCCTGTTCACGCTCGCGTTCACGGCGTTCACGAGCCTCCCGCTCCGCCCGCTCCCGGGCGGCCGCCTGCTCACGCTCCTCACGCCGGAGACGCTCTTCACGCTCGGCCTGTTCACGGAGGAGCTGGGCCTCATGGTCGCGCTGTTCACGCGCCAGAGCGGCAGCGTGCTCCCGCTCCTCGGCCCGCTCCCGGCGGGCAGCGTTCTCACGCTCGCGCACGGCCTTCTCCCGGCGCTCGCGCTCGGCCTGCTGCTTGTCCTCCAGGGCGGTCACGGCGCGGGTGATGGCGCGGCGGTAGGCCAGTCCGGTCTCTGCCGTGACGATCAGCAGCAGCGGCGCGACCGCGTGGACGGCCACTCCGACCAGGTCTTTGTTGAGGGCGGAGTCGGCGATGTTCAGGGCCAGGGTCATGGCGCCGGTCATCCACCGCAGGGCGATGGGCCACCGGCCACCGTGCCCGCCCAGGCGGGCCAGCACCGAGTCCAGGCGCACCACGATGACGACCGCGGCGTCCACCACCAGGGGCAGGATCGGCGCCGTCCACACCCACCCGCCCGGGGTATGTGAGGCCATGAGCGGGGTGACGGTCAGGACCGAGAAGAGCATCGCGCCACCCACGATCAGCCACGTACCGGCGGACAACGCCTTCTCGGCTGAACGCACTTGAACACCGTTCACGCCGCACCCCCCAACGGCTCGACCGCGGGGGCGGCGACGCTGCGGAAGTGGTCGCGGCCGGCGTCGTAGATGAACGGCGTGCACACCCACCGCAGCTCCGCCACGGGGCGTTCACCCACCGAGACCCAGCCGTTCAGCGGCACTCCCAGGGTGGCCGCGTAGGCGTAGGCGGCCGGCTTGTCGGGGTGGATGCTGTGGGGCTCGCCGTAGTGGAGCAGCAGCACCATGGACGCATCCGCTGGAGCCGGAGCGCCCAGCTCCTCGATCCGCGCGGCCTGCTCAGCCACCGTGCCCTGGGTCTGCACCAACTCCGCCTGGGTCCGTTCCAGCACCTTGGCCAGATCCTCGGCGTGGGCGCGAGCCGTGACGGCGTCGAGGTGGGCGGCGACCGCCTCGGCACTCAGGCCGTCGGCGGTACGTACGTGGCGGGCGTAGGCGGCATCCGCAGCCGCCTGCACCTCCCGTGTGCGCTCCCGGGCCTGGTCGGTCTCCTGCTGGAGGGCGGTAAGGCGGGTGCGGGTGATGATGCGGATCATGCCGCGCCCCCGTTCTGCGCGGCGTTGCGGTTGAGCAGGTCTCGGCGGGCGGCCAGGACCTTTCGGCGGGCCCGGCGCAGCCGCCGCGCGTCCAGCTCGGTGACCGGTCGGTCCAGCACGCTGATCTGTACGTCCAGCAGCTCGACCTCCGCCGAGATGAGCGGCATCTCCGCCTCGATCGCGTCCAGCTCCGCGCCCGTCGGTCCGCCGACGGGCGGGGTGCTGGTAACGAGCGTCTGAAGTGCAACGATGTTCTTCATCGGGTCGTGTTCTCCTTCGACGGTGGGCGGCCCGAAGGCACCCCCTGGAGCGGCTACTCCGGGGGGTGCGGGCCGTTATGGGTGGTTGATCAGTCAGGGACGGGGCAGGACGCGTGCCGCCGTACCGGCCAGGGCATCGGCCGCATCCACAGCCGACTCCCGCAAGGACGCCAGGGCTGCAGCGTTCGAGGCGCCGCGCATGTCGTACGTGGCGCGCACAGCGGCGTCCACCTCGCCGCGAACTTGCGGCAGCAGCGTCGTCAGAGCGATCTGCGGGGCGGTGACGGCGGACCGGGTGACGTGGCTGGCCTCGCGGGCGGCAGCAACCTCAGCCGGCGCCGCGCCGGACAGCCGCAGGTCCTCGCGCACCCACATCGCGCGGCGGTGGTCGGCCAACGCGGCGCTCAGCTCGGTCAGGGCCTTCAGGGCCTGATCCCGCAGCGCCTCACGGCGTTGCGACCTGGCCGCGGAATACTGCTGGACACCGACGACACCGGCACCCAGCACGGTGCCGATGACCGCGACAACGGCGGCAGCGATCTCCATCGAACTCCCCCTCTCGGGGCCGGACGATCCGGCTCCCCTCAGCCCCGCCCGTACAGCGCACAGGGCGCCGGACGGGCGGAGGAGGCAACCGGCCGCAGCGCGAACGCGCTGCGGAGTTGGCGGAACGTGGTGGCCCCTGCCAGGGACCGCGGGTCTCGCATGGACGCGGGCGGTGCTCGATCCGGGGAGTCCCCTCCTGGACGTCGTGGCGACGAAAGGTGATGCCGCGTCGTTCTTTTGCGTCGGCGAGTTCTGCAGCTCGCCCTCCCCACGCAGGAATGTGCCGCTGGTGGATCACGGGGCTCGCCCAAGACACCGCGAAGTGCAGCGCCCTGGCCGACGGGTCTCCACTCACCTCCGGCCGGTGTCATCACGGACGGTGTTGCGGTGGTGGATCACGCTGTTCAGTTCTCAAGCAACGACCGCTTCCTTCGACCCCCTTCACCGGGGCCTCCGGGCGTGACTTCAGATTGACCTAAGTCAATCTGGCTGTCAAGCGGCTCCCGCAGAATCTCCGAGATTGACCTAGGTCCAGTTACGCTCGGGGCCATGGATCCCAGCTCGCATGCGCACAAGCCGACAGCCAAGGACATTGCCGCGAGGTACCGAAAAGAGATCGCGAACGGCGAGCGCGAGGCGGGCTCTCGCCTGCCGGCCGCACGACAGCTCGCCAAGGAGCTCGGTGTTCAGCTCGTGACAGTGCAGAGCGCCTACAACCAACTGCGCGATGAAGGCTTGGTACTCAGCCAGCAGGGCCGTGGCACGTTCGTTCGTGACCCATCAGTCCCGCTCGGAACTGAGCCGGGCAGCAGCCCGGCCTACACAGCTCTCGCGGAGGAGCTCAACTCGATCCATGACGCACTCCGCCTGCTTGGTGAGCGCCTGGATCGTCTCGAACGAGTCGTGGGAGACGAGACTCCGCCCGCTCAATGAGTGCGTCTGTGCGCCCCAGGAGCTGCTCGGCCTTGGTGTGCGCTTCTCTCAAACTCGCCCTGACCAGGGCGAGTTCCGAGGGGGAAAGGTCGCCCAATTGGCCGCTTCGCTCATGGATCCGCGTCATGACAACGAGCATGTGGCCCCAGACGCCAGAGGACCCGGACAAAGTGTCCGGGTCCCTAGTCTTGGCAGGCATGGAAGTTGATGCTTCTTCACTTCACTGCAAGGTCCACTGCGTTCAGTACGGCCGACCACGGAAGCTCTCGCCCTGATGGCGCCTCCCGCGGCTCGCACAAGGGCCAGACCTCCGGCCCCTGGACGAAGTAAACACCCCCCTCGCGCAGGTCGCCGATATGGCGCTTCCACGCCGGGTGGCGCGCGTGCGCAGCGTTCACGCGAGGGAAGACAACGACGGGCAAACCGATGGTGCCGATTGCCTCACCAACCTGGGTGAGCGCCTGGTTGTCCATGAGGCCAGTAGCCAGCTTTGCGACCGTATTGGCCGACGCCGGGGCGACTACGTAGCAGGCGACCGGCGGATGCGGTCGCGCTTCACCGGGGAACCGCGGCTCATCCCGTACAGGCAGGCCAGTCACCTCTTCCAGCCGCGCTAGTTCGCCATTCATCCGTAGCCAGCGCCCGGCGGTCGGCGTCAGCGTCACCGCCACTTGCCACCCGCGTTGCATCGCAGGTTCGACAAGGCCGGTACGCAGCGCCTCGACCCCGCCAGCCGCCGACCCCACAACTCCGAGTACACCCCGACTACCTGGTTTCACTGCACCGCCCTGCACCGTTGAGCCATCACGAACACTTCGGACGAGCGGGAGCCACCGGTGACGGGAGACTGTTTGATCAGGTCCCGCAGTGTCTCGCGCACCCTGGGATTGTTGCGTACAAGCTGTGGGGATGTTCGTTCGGCCGTACGCAACGACTCGAACGCCTCATCTCCCAGCCCCGCCAACGAAAGGGCACGGGCGTAGTCGATCCGGTGCGAAACGCTGCGTTCCTGCGGCATGTGGTCCACGTCGATACGACCGTGCTCAACCACGTACGAGATGTTGTCGAGGTCCAGCTCCACGGACAGACGATGCAGCAACACGTTCGTGGGACCAAAGCCTGTCTGCCAGTAGTTCTCGTCCGATCCGAGGTCGCACGCGAGAGTCTCGGCACGACTGAGTAGAGCCGTGGCGGTCGGGCGATCCTGATGCCGCGCTGCCGCGACAGCGGCGCGTAGGTGGATCATCCCGAGCAAGCTGAGCGCGGCAGGGTCGTTGTCTGATACCCGCGATGACAGCCAAGCGGCTGCCGTGTTGCCCAGTTCCAGTGCGTCGTCATAGCGACCGTTCGCGAGCAAGGCATGTGTTCCAGATCGCGCAGCCGAGGTGAGTACGAGCGGGTCATCGGACTCGTCCGCAGCACGCATGGCACGCTCAGCCGCCAGCCACGAGATATCCGATTCGCCGATCTTCGCAAGCGTCGTAGCAGCGAGGTGGTGCGCGCGGGCCGAGACCGCCCAGCAGTCTCGGCGGTCGTCCCCTCGTCGCGTCGCGCGGTCTTCCAGCTCGTGTGCTGTCTGGAGTAGCCCGGGAAGCACCGCGATGACGCTACCGAGCCGGCCGCCCTGGTAGTCGTTCCACGCGTGTTCCACCTGCACCGCCACGGGGGCAGGCGTCGGGAGCTGCACTTCGACCTCCGGGCCGAAGAGAAGACGCGAGAGTCGGCGTGGACTCATGAGCGCATCACGGACGGCCGGAACATCGTCCTGCTGGCGTTCACCCTCCACGAGCACGGTTTGACCGAGCAGGTCTCCGAGCGGCACTCGCAAGATGCGCGCGAGTTCCGCGAGCATGTCGATGCGCGGTGGGTTCCGACGGCCCGTCTCAATCTTCGCGAGCCAGTCAGTGCTACGGCCGACCAGTCCGGCCAGCACTGGTTGCGTGTAGCCACGACGCTTCCGGTAGAACGCGATCCGTTCGCCGATGCTGAGGTGATCTCCAAGACCACGCATGGGTGCTGCCTCCTGCGGATTGGGGGCTTGCTTCACGGTACAAAGCGGCTAATGCGGCCAGCCGTAGTCATCGCTGGCGTGCTGCTGAACGAAGCATGAAGCTCCAAGAATGAGGGTCCCCGGACGAAGTGTCCGGGTCCCACTTCAGGTCTCACCGAGCATCGCGCAGGGCGCCCGGGGGAGCCAGGGCTCCAACCTCAAGTCCACCTCCTAGACCCGCCATTCGCAGTCCGCCGCGCCTGCGACTGACAAGCTGAACTCATGAGTGCACGCACCAAACGCCTCGTGGTTACCGCTGCCGTGGCCATCCTGCTCATCGCCTACGCCCTCCTACTCTGGCGCGGCCCCTGGTGGATCGACGGCAGCCACCTGCGCGAACACGACCTTCAGCCCGCCGACGGTGTCGTGATCACCGGATTCCGCACCACTCTCGTCGCCCTTGGGGCCGGCACCGTTGCGGCACTCGGGCTCTGGTATACGCACAAAAGCCACCGCCAGACGGAGCGCCTTTTCGAGCACACGCGAGATAAAGACCGAGAGCAGGCCGAACTGACACGCGAGGGGCAAGTCACCGAGCGCTTTGTTGAAGGAATCAAATTGCTCGGCTCTGGAAGCCTGACCGAACGCCTCGGAGGCATCTACTCACTAGAGCGCATCATGAGAGATAGCGAGAAAGATCATTCTACCGTGGTCGAAGTGCTCGCAGCTTTCGTGCGAGAACGCGCACGCCCAGAAAATCATCGGGGTGAAAAATTCGACCGGGATGAAGATTTCGAGAAGAGTGTCGAAGAGGTTCTCGGGCGCCCGATCCGGCGCGTCCCGGATGATGTGCAGGCAGCAATGTCGGTACTGGGCAGGCGCCCCGAACGACAGGAAGAGTTCCACATAGACCTTTCCGAATCCAACCTTCAAGGCGCCACTCTATCGAATGCACGATTGCCGAATGTCCGTCTTAATGGTGCGAACTTGGAAGGGGCAAAGCTAGGCGGCGCCAACCTAAAAGGCGCTCGACTTTCAGGCTTGAGTCTCGCGAAAGCCAACATGGTACGAACCGACATGAGTGGCGCGATCTTGAGGAAGACAGACCTCAGGGAAGCACAGCTCGAAGGCGCAATCCTTGAGGGTGCCGACATTATCGGCTCTTCATTCCACAATGCGTTCCTGTCGGGCGCCAAATTCACGCGAGCGCACATCTCATCCACATCATTCGAAGGTGCCACCCATGTTGATCTAGAAGGGGCTGAGGTCGATAGTTGAGTTCAGGCTCGGCGACCACCTGTGGCCCACCGTCCCGAGTCTCCTGCGGACAATTCAGCGCCCTGGACTGCGTCAGCCGTCGAAATATGAGTGGGGGCGGGGATACCCGCACGATGACGGCAAGCTCGCCTAGCGCACCCCACCCGCGGAGGGTGGGGCGCAGGCCAGCAGACGTCGAGATCGAGCCGACAGAGCGAAGAGTCTGGGCGGGAGTGTCCGGGGATCTCGCTTTCGGTTGCCAGGAGCCGGCGTCGGCGAGACGCGCGGGGAGCCAGACAGGGCGCCCCCGGGGAGCCAAACCGGGAGCCAAAGCAGGCGAATCCCTGTGAACCGACGCGGACCGTCACGGACGGCCGGCGACTCAACTCCTGGTCGTGGCGCCCCTTTCGCCCCCCTCTTCCTGTGCCCCCGCTTAGCCGCTCCTTAAGCCCGCCATAAAGATCCTCGGCAACCGCCGTTCGGCGGCAAATGCGCTGTTCAGCGGGGCTAGCGTGCTTCTCGTGAGGCGGCACCGGGGGCCGTCGGCGCCGCCACCGGGGGACGGCGTCGTGGTCCGTGTTCCGACCCCCCACCGCTGTGCCGCCGCCCGACCCGCTCGACGCAACGACTGAAGGAGACCCCCACGATGACCGCTCGTCGCAAGGCCACCGGGATCGCACTGGCCGGCATCGGCCCGCTCGCGCTGACCGTGCTCACCGCGAGCCCGGCCGCCGCGCACGGTTCGATGACGGACCCGGTCAGCCGGGTGTCGGCCTGTTTCGCCGAGGGGCCGGAGAGCCCGAAGTCCGCGGCGTGCAAGGCGGCCGTGCGGGCCGGCGGCACCCAGGCGTTCTACGACTGGAACGGCGTACGGGACGGCGACGCCGGCGGCCGGTCCAAGACGCGGATCCCCAACGGCAAGCTGTGCAGCGCCAACAACCCCGAGTACAAGGGCCTCGACCTGCCCCGCGCCGACTGGCCCTCGTCCACGATGCGGGCGGGGAAGCACACCTTCCACTACAAGGCCACCGCGCCCCACAAGGGGTACTTCGAGCTGTACCTCACCAAGAGCAGCTATGACCCGGCCAAGCCGTTGAAGTGGTCCGACCTGGAGTCGAAGCCGTTCGCGAAGGTCACCGACCCGAAGCTCGTCAACGGGGAGTACGTCTTCGACGGGAAGGTGCCGGCGCGGTCCGGGCGCCACCTGATCTACAGCATCTGGCAGCGGTCGGACAGCCCGGAGGCGTTCTACACCTGCTCGGACGTGGTCTTCGGCAAGGGCGGGGGGAACTCCGCCGCGAAGTCCGCGCCCACCGCCTCGGCGCCGACCGACCGTCAGCTCGCGGCGGCCGCCGGCAAGTCGTCGATGGACATGAGCCAACACCACCACGGGGGCAGCGGGACGGGCGCCCGCACCGACGCCGTCGCGCCGGGGCACACCGGTTCCGTCACGGCGGCGGACGCCGACGCCCCCGCGCCGGGCGGGAGCGCGAAGACCGACGGCAACGCCCCGCGGCAGCAGGGCGGCGGCAAGCCGGTCGACGGGCAGCAGCTGGCGGAGACCGGTGGTGACGGCTCCACCGCCCCGCTGGCCATCGGCGGCGCAGCCGTCCTGGCCCTGGGCGCCGGGGTGCTGTTCACCACCGGCCGCCGCCGGGCGGCCCGGCACCGCGGCTGAGCCCCGCGCCCGGACCGCCCGGGAAGCGGCGCCGTCCCCGTCCGTCGGCCGGGGGCGGCGCCGCCCTGCCTCCGGCCGCCGCGCCGGTGCTGCCGCGCACCCGCCGCACTCCCCTGTGGTGCGGCGGGCGCACAGGCACCCGGCCGGCCTTCCGCGGACGGTGGTGCCGCCCGCCCGGGCCACGGCGGGGCCGGGCGTGCGGGGCGAGGGCGCGGCACGCCGGGGTGCCTCCTCGCGCCCCTCCCGCACCCGGCCGGCACCTCGTTCTAGAGGCACATCTCCAATATAGTGGAGAGTACCCTCTAGAACATGGCCAGGCCACCCCGCTTCGACACCTCGAAGCTCCTCGACGCCGCCGTACGGCTGGCGGCCGAGTCCGGCCCGTCGGGCGTCACCATGTCCGCGGTCGCGGCGGCCGTCGGCGCGCCCAGCGGCTCGCTCTACCACCGCTTCACCGGCCGCACGGCGCTGCTCGCCGAGGTGTGGCTGCGTACCGTCGAGGGCTTCCAGGAGGGCTACTTCGAGGCCCTGGAATCGTCGGACGACCCGCGCACCGGGGGCCGGGCGGCCGCCCGCCACATCGTGGCGTGGAGCCGCGCACACCCGGCGGAGGCGGCGCTGCTGCTGTACGGGGCCGGGGAGTTCGGGCGGGAGGACTGGTCCGACGAGCATCTGCTCCGCGCGGAGGAGGGGAACATCCGGGTGCGCGCGGCGGTGGCGGCGCTCGCGGGGGCCCTGGGGGTGCACGGCAGGCCGGGCCTGGACCGGGTGACGCTCGCCGTCATCGATCTCCCGCTGTCCGTGGTGCGCCGCCATCTGCGCGGCGGCACCCCCCTGCCCGAGTACGCCGAGGACATGGCCGAGGAGTGCACCGACGCCCTGCTGGCCGGCGGCTGACGGCAGCGGCCCGGCCCGTACGCGGCACGGTCCGGCCCCCGCACGGGCGGGGCCGGACCGCTCCCGGTCAGCCCGACACGCAGGTGGTCGGGGTGGCGTGCGCCGGGTCGAGGGCGTTGGCCGTCTCGTGGAAGGCGACGCGGTCGGCGAGGCCGATGGCCACATGCTCGGAGAGGTCGAGGGCGCACAGGTCCTGGAGCACGACGTTGTGCACGTCGGGGCCGTTGAGGAACTGCGTCCGGTAGGGGGTGACGACCTCGTCGTACTTGGTCGCGAGCACGGTGTAGTGCACCCCTGGAACGGTGTCCCCGCCCTCGTTGAGGCGGTTGAGGAGCTCCGAGCCGACGATCTGGTCGGACAGCCCCGGGGTCGCCCTGTCGAGGTACTGCTTGGCACCGGGGAAGTAGGGCAGCAGGCGGGTCAGCCCGTCCAGGTCGGTGCCGTGGTTGTCGGGAGCCAGCCCGACCAGCGCGTTCACCTTGCCCGCGCCGCCGTGGAACTTCATGTACACCCGCGGCATCATCCCGCCCTGCGAGTGGCCGACGATGTCGACCTTCGAGGTGCCGGTGGCGGCCAGCACCCGGTCGACGTAGTCGGCGAGCTGCTGGGCGGAGGCGTCTATCGGCCCCAGCCCGTGGAAGAACGGGACCCCGGGCAGCTGCCCGTAGTCCAGGGAGAAGACGCAGTAGCCGCGGGCCACCAAATAGGGGGCGAGGCCGAGCCAGTTGTCGACGGCGTTGCCCAGGGTGCCGTGCACCAGGACCACCGGGCGCGGGTGGTCGGCGGACGGCTTGCAGGAGTAGTTGTTCCAGCCGCTGCGGACGGTGGGGGAGTCGGCAGCGGCGGGCGTGGCGGCGGTGAGACCGAGGGCCAGGGCGAGGGCGGGAAGCAGGGTGAGCGTTCTGGACCAGCGCAGCTTCATACGATGCTCCTTGCGGGGTGAGGGGACTCCGAAGTGCTCGGTGAGCCGTTCACGCGATCCGGATCGCAAGGGCCAACGCAGTTGACTGGAAAGTAAGTTACGGCTGGGTAAGCAGAGAGTGCCAGCAGCGTGACGGTGAAGGAAGCCGCACACGACCCTCACCGGACGTCCGGGGGAAAAGCGCCGGGCGTGTGCCTGTGCCCGGTTCCGTACGTCACGGCCGCCGGGGACCGGAGCCGTCCCGTACAGTCGGCAACGCCTTGACCAGTGACATCACCGCCGACGGCGTCTTGACCAGTGGCCGCGGCACGAAGGACAGGAGGGGGACACCGATGACACCGAGGGAGACGGCGGGGACAGCGGATCCGACGGGCCTTGTGGAGGTTTCGTCGGAGGGGGAGCTGCGCGAGCTGATCGGCGAGCCCAGCTCCCATGCGGCGCACAAGACCCGCCACCGGCTGCACGACCTGGACCGCAAGTGGCTGGCCCGCTCGCCGTTCTGTGTGATCGCCACCGCGGACGCGCAGGGCCGGTGCGACGTCTCGCCCAAGGGCGACCCGGCGGGCTTCACCGTCGTCCTGGACGACACCACCCTGGTGATCCCGGACCGCCCCGGCAACAAGCGCCTGGACGGCATGAGGAACATCCTCGGCAATCCGCATGTCGGGCTGGACTACTTCGTCCCGGGACGCGGTGACACCCTGCGGATCAACGGCCGCGCCCGGCTGCTGCGCGACGCCCCGTTCTTCGACGAGCTGACCGTGAAGGGCAACCGCCCGCGACTGGCGCTGCTGGTGGAGGTCGAGGAGGTCTTCTACCACTGCTCCAAGGCGTTCCTGCGCTCGGAGCTGTGGAACCCGGAGACCTGGCAGCCCGACGCCCTGCCCTCGCGGGCCCGGATCGTCAAGGGCGTCGAGCTCAAGGACATGCCGCTGGAGGAGCTGGAGCGGCACTACGGCCCGGAGTACGCAAAGAAGCTCTACGGCTGAGGCCCCAGGGGCACGCCCTCGGGGAGACGCCGCCTACGGCCGGACGGCCCCGGGCCCGGGCCCGGGCCCGGGCCCGGGGGGCGGCCTGGTGCCCGGTGGCGGGGGCGTACGGCCGGGCGGGCCGAGGGTCGCCGCGGGGCGTACGCTCCCGGTGCCGAAGCGTGCTCTGGCCCGGTCGACGGCCGCCTCGATGCGGTGCGCCTTGTCGTCGGACGGGTCGAAGGTCAGCTGCCGCGCGGCGAGTTCGGCCCGGCACAGGTCCTCCGCGCGCAGCGCCACGGACCGCACCCGCGCCCGCTGCAGCCCGAGCGCGGCGTGCAGCGCATAGGCCGCCCCGGTCAGGGCGGGCCCGTGCGCGGTCGGCCCGTCGAGCCGGCGGGTGCGGGTCGTGGTGGAGCGGTCGGCGTAGCGGACGGTGAGGGTGAGCGCACGGGCCACCTGCCCGCTCGCGCGCATCCGGGCGCCGAGGTCGTCGGCGAGCGAGAGCAGCGCCCTGCGGCGCCTGGCCGGGTCCAGCTCGTCGTGGGCGAAGCGGTGTTCCGCGCCCATCGAACGGGCCGCGGCGTTGGGCGTCACCGGCGTCGGGTCGATGCCGCGGGCCCGCTCGTACACGATCCGGCCGGTCTTCGCGCCGAGGATCCGCTGCAGGGTCGCGGGCGGTGCGGCGGCGATCCGGCCGACGCTGTCGAGGCCGTACGCGCACAGGGCGCGGGCGGTGGCCGGGCCGACGCCGTGCAGTGCCGAGGCCGGGCGGCGGTCGAGGAACGCGGCGACCGCTCCGGCGCCGCCGGGGGCGGACCGGATCTCCCCGGGCGCGGCTTCCCCGGCCGCCATCCGGGCGAGCAGCGGGTTGGCGCCGATCCCGATCGTGCACCGTACGCCGCACCAGGCCAGGGCGCGCAGCCGCACCAGTTCGGCGATGCCCGCCGCGTCCCGGTCGAAGTAGCGCAGCGCCCCGCGCACATCGGCCAGCGCGGCGTCCGGCGGCAGCGCCTCGACCACCGGGGTGAACCGGGCCAGGAGCCGCAGCAGTTGCTCGAATCCCCCGGCGCTCACGGGGGCCCCGTCGACGGCCTCGAACCGGACGTGGAGCAGGCCCGGCTGCCGCGCGGCGGAGGGATCCGGCGGTGTGGCGGACGGCCCCGGCGCGGGGGTCATCCCGCGCTCCCCGGGCTGGCGTGCCACAACTTGCGCCCGGTGGCGGCCTGTTCGCCCGCGGGCCGGAGGTCGGCCCACGGGTGCAGCTCGTAGCCGGTCTCCAGCCGGAGGGTGCGGCCGGGGGCGGCGGCCGGCTCGGATCCCCGGTCCGCCCCGGGCCCCTCCCCCGGCTCCCCGCCCGGCCCGGCCGGCCCGCCGTCCGCCCCGGCCGCTTCCTCGCCGGTCCGCTCCGGTGCCGCCGCGAGCCGGGCGGCAACCGCCTCCAGCCCGCCCTCGCGGCGGAGTTCGGCCAGCTCGGCGAGGTTCCAGGCGGCGGCGCCGACCACGCTGAGGCTGCGCGGGCCGCGCCGCTGGACCGTACCGCGCACCAGCAGCAGCCAGGAGTGGAAGATCGTGTGCGCGCACGCCGCGACGGGGCCGGGGGCACCTCCCGGATCGCCGGAACCCGGGGGAGCGTCGAAGAAGGCGCAGTCGACCAGGCCCGTGCTGTCGTCGAGCGTGGTGAAGATGACCCGGCGGCCGGAGCGGATCGGCGGTGTCTGCGTGGCCGCCTTGGCCCCGGCGACCAGCACCGTCTCGCCGTGCCGGGCGCCGCGCAGCAGCCGGGCCGGCAGGGCGCCCAGCTCGGCGAGGAACTCTTGGTGGTCGGCCATCAGATGGCGGGAGGTGTCCATGCCGAGGACGCCCAGCTCGGCGCTGAGCCGTTCGACGTCGCTGAGGTCGGGCAGCCCCGCCGGCTCGACCGGGTCGACCGGCTCCGCCCGCTCCGCGCCCGCGCCGTCGAGGGCCCCGGACGGCAGCGTCAACTGGCCGCCGGACGCCTGCCGTCCGTGACGGTGCAGCTCGGCGACGTACAGCAGCAGATCCCGCCGGTTCGCGCCGAAGGCGTCCAACGCGCCGACCCGGGCGAGGCGTTCGGCCACCGGGCGGCTCGGCCTGGCCCGCTGCCACAGGTCCCGGAGCGAGCGGTAGGGCTGCCCGGCCTCGATCCGCCGCGCCTCGGCCTCGCTCATGCCGTGCACATCGCCGAGCGCGAGCCGCAGCCCCCAGAGCGCGCCCGAGCGGGGCCCGCCGCCACCGGAACCGGACACCAGTTCGATCCGATGGGCGACCGCCGACCGGTTCACGTCCAACGGCAGCACCGGCACCCCGCGCCGCCGCGCGTCCGCGAGCAGCAGCCGCTTCGGGTACATCCCGGGGTCGTGGGTGAGCAGCCCGGCGTAGAAGGCCGCGGGGTGGTGCGCCTTGAGCCAGGCGGACTGGTAGGTGGGCACCGCGAAGGCCACCGCATGCGCCTTGCAGAAGCCGTACGAGCCGAAGGCCTCGACGATCTCCCAGGTGCGTGCGATGACGTCGGGCGCATAGCCGCGCCGCTCGGCGCGCCGGGCGAACCAGGCGCGGATCCCGCCCTGCAGTTCGGGGTGCGACAGGGCCCGGCGCTTCTCGTCCGCCTCGTCCCGTGCGCAGCCCGTCATGATCCGCAGCAGCTCGATGACCTGCTCGTGGAACACCACCACCCCGTAGGTCTCGCGCAGCGGTTCCGCCAGGTCCGGGTGCGGGTAGCGGACCGGCCTGCGGCCGTGCCGGGCCTCGATGAAGGGCCGCACCATATCGGCGGCGACCGGGCCCGGCCGGAAGAGGGAGATGTCGACGACCAGGTCGTGGAAGGTGGCGGGCTGCAGCCTGCCGACCAGGTCGCGCTGGCCCGGCGACTCGATCTGGAAGCAGCCGAGGGTCTCGGTCGAACGGATCAGGCCGTAGGTCGCCTCGTCGCCGGGCGGCACCTGCGCGGGGTCGTCGAGGTCGATCCGGCGCCCGGTGGCCCGGCCGATCTCGGCGACCGCGTGCGCCATCGCGGACTGCATCCGTACGCCCAGCACATCGAGCTTGAGCAGCCCCAGGTCCTCCACGTCCTCCTTGTCGAACTGCGACATGGCGAGGGGGGCACCTCCCGCGCCCTCAAGGCCGTGGGGGACGTCGCCGCCGGTGGGCACGACCGGCGTGCGGTCCAGCAGGGTGGAGTCGGAGAGCAGCACCCCGCACGGGTGCATGGCGATCCCGCGCGGCAGCGCGTCCAGCGCCTCGACCAGCGGCCACAGCTGCTCCCCGCCGGCCTCCCGGATCCCGCGCAGCTCCGGCAGCTCGGCCAGCGCCGCCCGGGCGTCGCCGGCGCGGATGTGCGGGAAGGCCTTGGCGAGGCGGTCCACCCGCGCCGGGTCCATGCCCAGGGCGGCGCCCACGTCCCGTACGGCGTGCCGGACGCGGTAGGTCTCGGGCATCGAGACGGTGGCGACCCGTTCGGCGCCGAAGCGGTCGAAGATCGCGCGGTAGACCTCCAGCCGGCGGGCGGACTCGACGTCGATGTCGATGTCCGGCAGCGCCGCCCGGCGCTCGGACAAGAAGCGCTCCATCAGCAGCCCGTGCTCGACCGGGTCGGCGTGGGCGATGCCGAGGAGGTGGTTGACCAGGGACCCGGCGCCGGACCCGCGGGCCGCGACCCGGATGCCCATCGCCTTGATGTCGTCCACGACCTGAGCGACCGTCAGGAAGTACGAGGGGTAGCCGAGCCGTTCGATCGTGCGCAGCTCGTCGTGCAGCCGCGCCCAGCGCGCACGGTCGCGGTCGTAGCCGCGCAGCACCATCGCGGCGGCGCAGCGCGAGCGCAGCACCCGGGCGGCGGTGCGCCGGCCCGCACCGACCAGCCGCGGCTCGGGGAAGTGGACCCGGCCGAGCCCGATGTCGTCCTGCGGGTCGACCAGGCACGCGCCGGCGGTCTCCTCGGTCATGGTGAGCAGCCGGTGGGCCAGGTCGCGCCGGAATCCGGCCGCCTCGGCGACCCGCTCGGCGGTGTGGCGCATGGCGGCGGCGTCCTTGAGCCAGCGCTCGCCGCCGTCCCGGGCCTCGGGCCGGTGCCGGTCCAGCGGCACCAGGCGGCGGGCGGAGTCCAGGATGTCGGCGACCGGCCCCTGGCCGGGGTCGGCGTAGCGGACCGCGTTGGTCAGCACGGCGCGGACGCCCTGGTCGACGGCGAAGCCGAGGGTGCGGGCGGCCAGCCGCGGGGAGCCGGGGCCGCTGCCGGGCCGCCCGTGGTCGACGACCTCCAGGCGCAGCGCCCGACCGTACCGCTCGCGCCAGGGGGCGATCAGCCGGGCGGCGCGGTCCGGGCGCCCGGCGGCCAGCGCCCGGCCGACCTCGGAGTCCGGCCCGAGCAGCACGGTCAGCCCGTCCGCGGCGGATTCCAGGGCGCTCCACGGGAGGACGGGCTGCTCCCCCTGCCCGGCGTGGGCGGCGGAGACCAGCCGGCACAGGGCGGCCCAGCCGGCCGCGCCGTCGCGGGCCAGGAAGACGGCGCGGGCGGCGGACTCGTCACGGAAGGCGCCGCCGCGCACCGGAGTGCGGCGGCGCGTGGCGGCGGCGCCGGGCGCGGGGACCGACGCGTGCTCCGCCACGGCGAGTTCGGCGCCGAACAGCGGGCGGATCCCGGCCTCGGCGGCGGCCTTGGCGAACCGTACGGCCCCGGAGAGACCGTCCCGGTCGGTCAGCGCGAGGGCGTCCATCCCGCGTTCGGCGGCGCGCTCGGCGAGCCGCTCCGGATGGGAGGCGCCGTAGCGCAGGGAGAACCCCGAAGCGGTGTGCAGATGCGTGAACCCGGGCATCCGCACCTCCTGCGCCTCATCCGCCCCCCGGCTGACCCTGTGTCCCTCGTTCCTCCCCTCCACCATAACCCGCTCATCGAACATTCGTACGAAGACCCGCCGGGGGGACACCCGGCCGTCATCCACCGATCAGCCCCGTCCGCTCTGCACACCCCCACCGCCAAACGGAAGATAGCGGAGCAAAAGCACCCAACGCGCCGGGCCGGCAGCCCGGAGCGTGACGAGGAGCGACCGCATGGCCACGACGGACGACGGGACCCGCACCACCTTCCTCCGGGAGGTGCGGAGCGCGGTGACGCCCCACGCCTCGCTGCTGGTGCTCGGCGTGCTGGGCCTGATGATCGCGTTCATCACCTCGTACACCGGCGCCTTCCACCACCCCGGACCCGCCGACGTGCCCTTCGGCGTGGTCGCCCCCGCGCAGGCCCGCGGGCAGCTGGTGGGCAAGCTGAGCCGGCTGCCCGGCTCCCCCCTGGACCCGCGCGCGGTGCCCTCCGAACGGGCCGCGCGGGCCCGGCTCGCCGACCGGACCCTCGACGGCGTGCTGATCGTCGACCCGCGCGGCCGCACCGACCGGCTCCTGGTGGCCAGTGGCGGCGGGGCCTCCCTCGCCCAGGCGGTCGAACTGGTCGTCCGCTCGGCGGAGCAGGCCGAGCGCCGGACCGTGCGCACCGTGGACGTGATCCCCGCCGACCCGGGCGACAGCCGCAGCCTGTCGTCCTTCTACCTCGTCGTCGGCTGGTGCGTCGGCGGCTATCTGTGCGCCGCGATCCTCGCGATCAGCGCCGGGGCGCGCCCCTCCAACGGGCACCGGGCGGTCATCCGGCTGGCCGCGCTCGCCGTGTACGCGATCGCCGCCGGACTGGCCGGCACGCTCATCGTCGGGCCCGTCCTGGGCGCGCTGCCCGGCACCTTCTTCGGCCTGTGGGGCCTGGGCGCGCTGGTCGTCTTCGCGGTCGGCGCCACCACCCTGGCCTGCCAGGCCCTGCTGGGCATCATCGGCATCGGCCTGGCGATCCTGCTGATCGTCATCCTCGGCAACCCGAGCGCGGGCGGCGCCTACCCCTATCCGATGCTGCCCCCGTTCTGGCGCGCCCTCGGCCCCGCCCTCCCCCCGGGCGCGGGCACCTGGGCCGCGCGCTCCCTCGCCTACTTCCGCGGCAACGCGGTCACCGGCCCGCTCCTGGTGCTGTCCGCCTGGGCGGCGGGCGGCACCGTCGTCACCCTGGCACGTTCGATCCTCCGCACGAAGGACGGGAACCCCTCATGACCCTCTCCGCCAACCGGCTGTCCGACCCCGCGGTACGGGCCCTGGTCACGGCCCTCAACAACAACGACGAGCAGGCGTTCTTCGACGCGCTCACCCCCGACGCCACCATGTCCGACGACGGCTCCGACCGGGACCTGCGCGAATGGTGCGACCGGGAGATCTTCGCGACACGGGGCCACATGGACGTCCAGTCCGAGTCGCATCAGGGCCTGTCCCTGGTGGCGGACTACCGCAACGACACCTGGGGCGAGATGCGCACCCGCTGGCGCTTCACGGTGGAGAACGGAAAGGTGAGCCGCTTCGAAACCGGGCAGGCGTGATGCCCGGCGGGGTGGAGCGGCCTGACGCCCCGCAGGGCCCACAACCCCGGCATCCGGCAGGACGGTAGGGCCGTAGGCCCCCGGTGCGGGAGGGGCGCGGCGCCTTGCGGCCGATCCGCGCTCCCGCACGTCACCGGAGTCGATCTGCGACACTGGGAGAAACATGCCGGCGCGAGCAGCGGTTGACATCAATGTCACGGCTCGACGGTGAAACGGGTCGGCCCGATGATGGCCGGGAGCCGGTGGCGAGGGTTGTCGGACAGGCCGCGAGAGGCCGCGAATCGCCGGCCCCTCTTCTCCCCCACATGAACACCGGGCCCGCGCCACCGCATTCGGCCCTGGCACCAAGAGCGGCATGACGGCCGGATCTCACCATCACGTGGGAGGCATCCGATGCCCTTCATCGACATCAAGGTGATCGCAGGGGTATTCACCCCCGAAGAAAAGCAGAAGATGGTCGAAGACGTCTCCGAGGCGTTGATCGCCATCGAAGGCGAGGCGCTGCGACCGGTGACCCACGTCGTGATCACCGAGACACCCAGCGGCGCATGGGCCATCGGCGGCAAGGCCCTGACCGCCGAGGACGTCCAGGCCAAGCGGGCCGGCTAGCCCGGGCGGCAGGTGGCGTCGAGCGACGAACGCACCGCAGGGGTCGCGTGCGCGGGCACGGCACAGGCCCCTGACGGATCTTCCCGGTCAGGGGCCCCCTCGCTGCCGCCCCGAGGGCCGGACCTCAAAACCCTCTCCACACCGCCCGCGTGGGCACCTGTGACGCCGAGATCTCGACGCGCCCGTTCGTGCAACGCGTTCAGGGCCGCTGTCAGCGCTGTACCCGGGGCGCCGTCACAGCATCCGGATCACGCGCAGCCCGAAGCCACTGCCACGGCACGCGGTTCACTTGGTGTGCCGCCGCAAAGGCGGAAGGGTCTGCCGGCAGGGCCATCGACTCGAAGGCCGAAGAGCGCCGTCGGCAATGCGGCTCGGCCCGTCACGGGTGCCCGGCGAAGCTCCCTACCGTAGTGGCACGTCGGGCGACAGCCTCGTTGCCACCCTCACCGAACAGCTCTGCTTCGGCACGCTCCCTCACGCCATCCGACCTGATATCGCCAGGTGACATCAACGACGCTGGATCCAGGCGGCCTTGAGCACCGAAGGGGCCCGGAACCCGTCCGCCCCGCCCCCGTGGCTCACATATGCGTGCCGCCGTCGATCCGGATCTCGGTGCCGGTGATGAACGCGCCGTCGTGCGAGGCGAGCGTCGCGATGACGCCCGCGACCGTGTCCGGGCTCGCGAAGCCCTCGCCGAGGGCCGGGAAGAGCTTGTCGAACAGGCCCGTGTCGGCGTCCTCGGGCAGGCCGGGGACGGGGCCGCTGGTCATGCCGCTGGCGATGGATCCCGGGGCCACGCACACCGCGCGCAGCCCCTGCTTGGCGTACTCGCCGGCGATGGCGTGCGTCATGGACTGGATGCCGCCCTTGCTGGCCGCGTACGCCGCCATGTACGGGTGCGCGAACGAGGCGGAGGTGGAGCTGAAGTTGACCACCACGGGGTCCTGGCCCGCCAGGAGCGCGGGCAGCGCCTCACGGATCATCAGGAACGTGCCGGTCAGGTTGACCGAGATGATCCGCTGGAATTCCTCCAGGCTGGTCAGGTGGGTGTGCGAGGAGCGCAGGATGCCGGCCGCGTTGATCAGGACGTCCAGGCCGCCGAGCCCGGAGACCGCGGCGGCGACGGCCGCGCGGACCGACGCCTCGTCGGCCACGTCCAGCACCGTGGTCTCCAGCCGCCCGGCACCGCCGTCCGCGGCCGCGCGCTCGGCGGTGCCCCGCAGACCCGCCTCGTCGATGTCCGCCGCCACCACCCGGCCGCCCTCGGCGAGGATCCGGTGGGTGGTGGCCCGGCCGATGCCCGAGCCGGCTCCGGTGATCAGGGTGCGTCGGCCGTCAAAGCGGTTCATGGTCCGGCTCCGTTCTCGAGGTACTCGCGCACGGTATGCCGACCTGGCACAGTCTGCCAATATCGCATGCCGTGCCGAAATGGGCAGGACCCTCCGTAAGCTGGCGCCATGCCCACCGCCCCCCGCCCCGCCGCACTCCCCCGCCCCTCGCTCACCGAGCGGCGCAGAGCCGAGACCCAACTGGAGATCGCCCGCACCGCGGCGGCCCTGTTCACGGAGCGCGGCGCCGCCGTCACCGCCGACGAGATCGCCCGCGCCGCCGGGGTCGCGCTGCGCACCTTCTACCGCTACTTCCGCACCAAGGAGGACGCGGTGGTACCGCTGCTCGCCGCCGGGGTGCGGCAGTGGATCGACGACCTGGCCGCGCCCGCCCCGGACGCGGACGCGCCCTCCGTGCGCGAGGCGCTGGAGCGGACGGCCCGCCGGTCGCTGACGCCCGCCGACGAGCCTGCCGCCGAGGCGCTGCACTGGACCCGTGGACTGCTGCGGGCGATGCCGGGCGATCCCGCGCTGCGGGCGGTCTGGCACCGGGTGCACCACGACGCCGAGGAGGCGCTGGTGCCGGTCCTGGCGCGGCTGACCGGCGCACCGCCGCTGGAGGTACGGCTGGCCGCGGCCGCCGCGAACACCGCGATGCGGATCGCGGTGGAGGAGTGGGCGGCGGGCGACGAGGCCCCGGACGACGGACCGGAGGGGCCCGCCGCGCTGGTGGCCCGGTGCATGCGGGCGCTGACGGCCGGGCTGCCGCAGCTGGAGCGGGAGGCGGAGGCCGGGCCGGCGTGAGGGGCGGCCGCCTCCGGGGCTCAGGTGCCGGCCGGCTCCGAGCCCCGCGGGCCGCAGGCATGACGGCCCCGCACACGGCCGGCCCAGGCCCCGCGGGCCGAACGCGCACCGCCCCCGCACGACGACCGACTCCGGACCCACGCGACGCCCCGCCCCGGCACCCACTCAACGGCCGGCCCCGGACGGTGCGCACAACGGGCCCGCAGGGCACCCGACTTCGCGATGGCAAAGCAAGGAACAGGCGACGGTAAGGCGAGCAGCAGGTGGCCGGTTCTTACCGTGCCGAGCCCTCCGGGCAGCACGGAGGCGCCCTCCGCCCGCCCTCTTCGGCCAATCGGCGGAGATCGAAACCCGCCCGAACGACCGGTCGGCGGCCGGATTCATACCTTCCGGGTTCCGGCGACCTTTGCCAGGGGCAAGACCGGCACCGCATCCTCGCTGGCCGCACCCCACTTTCCCCCGGACACCCCGGGCCGCCTGCGGCCCGTTCGCGCCATTACTCTGAGCTTTCGGCTAATGACTCAAAGCGATCGCCTTGTGCTCACTCAAGATGCTTTCGAGGTGCGGTTGGGCCAGACTCCCGTCCGGTATCTGCACCTTCGAGCAAGGGAGTGTTCGTCATGCGGTACATCACTGGGGCGGTCGCGCTCGGCGCTGCGCTGGTCCTGGGCACCCTGGCCACCACCGCACAGGCCGCCGCACCGGCGCAGCCGTCGCGGAGCGGCGGCCTCTACGCCCCGACGGAACTGGTGCTGACAGTCGGCCAGGGCGAAAGCCGCGCGACCGCCACGGTGCAGCGTGCGGTGACGCTCAGCTGTATGCCGGGGGCCAGGGGCAGCCACCCGAACCCGCTGGCCGCCTGCACCCAACTGCGTGCGGCGGCGGGCGACTTCAACGCGATAACCGGCGCCACCTCGGACCGGCTGTGCACCAAGGAGTGGAACCCCCTCGTGGTCACCGCCGACGGCGTGTGGCAGGGCAAGCGAGTCTCGTACAGCTACACCTTCGCCAACCCCTGCGCGCTGAACAGGGACAACGACACGGTCTTCAACTTCTGACCGGTCAGGCCACAGATCCCCGGGCACCGGAGGGTGGTGCCCGGGGATCGTCCTGTGCGGCGGACACCGGGCGGAGCCGGTGCCGCCCGGTCAGCCGATCGTCGCGCCGTAGGCCTTCAGGGCCTCGGTGACGGGCTGGAAGAAGGTCTCGCCGCCCTGGGAGCAGTCGCCGCTGCCGCCGGAGGTGAGGCCGATCGCGGCGTCGCCGTCGAAGAGCGCGCCGCCGCTGTCACCGGGCTCGGCGCAGACATCGGTCTGGATCAGACCCTCGACCGTGCCCTCCTGGTAGTTGACGCTGGCGTTCAGGGCCTTGACGGTGCCGTCGTGCACCTGGGTGGTGCTGCCGCTGCGCTGCACCTTCTCGCCGACGGTGGCCTCCGCGGCCTTGGTGATCTTCTGCGTGCTGCCGTTGTAGAGGTCGACCTCGCTCGGGTGCGGGGTGTCGCCCGTGTACTTGGCGATCGAGAAGTCGTCGCCCGGGAACGAGGAGTCCTCGGTGGTCGCGATCGCCGAGCCGCCCTGCTTGTCGGACCAGCTCTTGATGTCGTTGCCGCAGTGGCCGGCGGTCAGGAAGTACGGCTGGCCGTCCTTGACGACGTTGAAGCCGAGCGAGCAGCGGGCACCGCTCCCCCAGATCGCGTCGCCGCCGCCGATGAAGGGTTTGAACTCGCCCTTGCTGTGGCGCACCTCGACCTTGTCGCCGAGCGCCTCGGCGACCTTGGTGAGCCGGTCCAGCTTGGTGCCCTTGACCGTGCGGTCCGCGGTCACCACGACCTTGTTGCTCTGCGGGTCGATGCCCCAGGACGTGCCGGGGATGGTCGCCTTCGACTTCAGCGTCCGCCGGGCCGAGTCGAGCTGGGCGAAGGTGTGCTTGACGAGTCTGGCTTCCGCACCCTTCGCCCGCACGGCGCGGGCCTGCGCCTGGTTCACGACGTTCACGACCAGCTTCTTGGCCTTGGCGTCGTAGAAGGAACCGGCGGTGTCCGTCTTGAGGTGCGAGGCGAGGCCGGCCGCCGCGGCGGAGGTCAGCTTGGCGAGCGCGGGGGTGCGGGCGGGGGCCGTGGACGCGTTGGCGTTGGCGAGGGTGACGGTGGCGGTGGCGGCGAGCGCGAGGGCTCCCGCACCCGCGACGATGACGCGCCGGTTGGGTATGCGACGGTGCTTCAAGTCAGAGCCTCCGTGGGGGGGAAGAGCCCGGAAACTGTGGGGAGTTGCCCGGGCCCGGAGAGTGAGGATTCGGAGCAGGAACGGATCCGCCGAGGAACGGGTCCCAGGGAGGCGCGTCCATGCCAACGTGCGGAGCCGAGTATTCCCATCCGCCTCACTCGCGCACAAGACCGGGTTCCGGTCTCCCGTGCGGGAGTTCACGGTTTCGCCACACGGCGGTCACACCGGTGCCGGCACCCCGCGATCCCGAGTGCGGACATGAGCGACATTCGGGGCGCTCGGCGGACGGCAACGCGTGAGGACTATAGCTGGCCGGAAATCAGCCGCCGGGAACCGCCCCCCGGACAGGGAAGATCGCCGTAAGTACCCACCTCGACAGGCACGTACGGCGATCAGGCGGACATCAGGGACGTATCGGCGCTCGGCCGTTACGGCGCCCCCCCGGCCCGCGGCCTACGGCAGCTCCTCGGCCTCCGGGAGGTCCTCCAGCTCAGGAGGCGGCGTTCCGTCCGTACCGGTCCCGGCGGCCTTCCGCGGGGTCCCGGGCGCCGCCGGGCCGGCCGGCCGCTCGCCGGCACCCCGCTCCGCCTCGGCCGCGGCGGTCTGGGCCTGCGCCTGCAGCCCGGAGCGCTCCAGGAAGCGCAGCAGCTCCACCGGGAAGGGCAGGACGAGGGTGGAGTTCTTCTCGGCGGCGACCGCCACCACGGTCTGCAGCAGCCGCAGTTGCAGCGCGGCGGGCTGGTCGGACATCGCCTCGGCCGCCTCGGCCAGCTTCTTCGACGCCTGCAGCTCGGCATCGGCGTTGATCACCCGGGCGCGCCGGTCGCGGGTGGCCTCAGCCTGGCGGGCCATCGACCGCTTCATCGTCTCCGGCAGCGAGACGTCCTTGATCTCCACCCGGTCGACGGTGACGCCCCAGCCGATGGCCGGGCTGTCCATCATCAGCTCCAGGCCCTGGTTGAGCTTCTCCCGGTTCGACAGCAGATCGTCCAGTTCGCTCTTGCCGATGATCGACCGCAGCGAGGTCTGCGCCATCTGAGAGACCGCGAAGCGGTAGTCCTCGACCCGGACGACCGCGTCGGCGGCGTCCACGACCTTGAAATAGACGACCGCGTCGACCCGGACGGTCACATTGTCCCGGGTGATGCCCTCCTGGGCGGGCACCGGCATCGTGACGATCTGCATATTGACCTTGCGCAACCGGTCGACGCCCGGAACGATCATGGTGAATCCCGGCCCGCGCACCTCGGAGGCCAGCCGCCCCAGCCGGAGCACCACGCCGCGCTCGTACTGCTTGATCACCCGCGCCGCTGCCACGAAGTACACGGCACCCACGGAGGCCAGCGCCACCCCGGCCGTCACCAGTTCTTCGACCATCACGGCTCCCTGAAACCTGCCGCACACCGTCCGAATCGCGTTGTTTACCATGGTATGCCCGGCTCGGGAAGGCGGTCGAGGCGCGGCCGGGCCCCCGTCCGCCGGCGGACGGGGGCCCTTGTGCCGCCGGATCCGGATCCGGCGCTCGGGCGAAGGACGCTCCGTGCGGACCGGCCCGGTGCGCACCGGGCCGGTCCGTACGGAGTCAGCCGGGCGGCGTCAGTAGACGCTCACCCCGTAGGCGCTCAGCGCCTCGGTGACGGGCTGGAAGAACGTGGTACCGCCGGAGGTGCAGTCGCCGCTGCCGCCGGAGGTGAGGCCGAGCGCCTTGGTCCCGGAGTAGAGGGGGCCGCCGCTGTCGCCGGGCTCGGCGCAGACGGTGGTCTGGATGAGACCGGAGACGATGTCGCCGCCGCCGTAGTTGACGGTGGCGTTCAGCGCGGTGACCTTGCCGCTGTGGATGCCGGTGGTGGAGCCCCGGCGGGTGACCGTCTGGCCGACGGTCGGGGTGCCGGCGCTGGTGATGTCCTGGCTGCCGACGGTGCCCTCGTGCGACACCGAGCCGGTGTACTTGATGATGCCGTAGTCGTTGCCGGGGAAGCTGCTGCCCGCGGTCGGGCCGATGCTCGCCCCGGAGCCGGTGGTCCACGGCGGGTTGCCGTCGGTGCAGTGACCGGCGGTCAGGGCGTAGTAGGTGCTGCCGCTGCGGACGTTGAAGCCCAGCGAGCAGCGCCAGCTGGGGGCGTAGATGGCGTCGCCGCCGGAGATGAACTTGCGGAAGGTGCCCGCGATCCGGTCGATGCGGACCGCGTCGGCGTTGGTGCCGGCGGCCCGCTCGATCCTGGCGATCTCGGCCTGGGAGACCGTGCGGTCGGCGGTGACGACCAGGGTGTGGGTCCTGCTGTCGACCCGCCAGGCGGTGCCGGCGACATCCGCGGTGCGCACCGCCTGGCCGGCGGCGGAGAGCTGGGTGGCGCTGAACGTCCGTGTGGGGGCGGGTATTTGGGCATTGGCGGTGGGGATGGCGATGGCACCGACGGCCACCAGTCCGGACGCCACGGCGATCAGCCGGGTGCGTCTCGCTACGCCGCTGCGGGGGGTGGTGCGCTCGTTCCTCACTGATTCCTCCGAGGGGGATCGGGGGGCCGCCGGTGGGCAGCCCGTGAGGCGCAGCCGAAGGGCACGCGGGAATCCGCACGTTCATTTTCAGCGTGCCCCTGACAAGCGCTGAGCGGAGTTTCGGGCGCACCGCCCCCGCAGCGCAAGAGGGTCACACGAATGTCTTGTGCCGGATACACGCGCTTCATGGCCGCACGACCCGCAACACGCCGCCCCGGCAGCCGCGTTGACGGCTGCCGGGGCGGCGCCGACCCCCTCGGTCGGACCTGGGACGGATCGGCGGACGAAGCGGTTCCGCGGCCGGGCCGGCCGGGCCGGCCCGGGATGCCGAGCGCGACGGCGTCCGGGCGCGTTCCCTACGCCGCTCAGCCGCCGGTCCCGGGCAGGCCGGGCGGGTTGATCCGCGAGGTCCGCAGACGCTCGCCGGTCAGCCCCCAGCGCGCCAGCACCTTGCCGTAGCGGCCGTCGTCGATGACCTTCTGCAGGGCGGCCGCATAGGCCTTGACCAGGCCGCTGTCCTTCCTGGTGGTGGCGGCGATCTTGCCCTGGACGCGGTCGCCGCCCCCGGAGAAGGTGCCGGTGATCTCGGTCTGCCCGGCGGTGTGCACGTGGTAGGCGGCGGTCGGGTTCGGTCCGAAGAAACCGTCGATACGGCCCGACTGGAGCGCGAGATAGGTGTCGGAGGGCTTCTGGAAGTACTTGATGTCGACCGGTTCGCGGCCGGCCTTCTCGTTCTCCCTGCTCCAGTCGACCAGGATCTTCTCCTGGTTGGTGCCGGTGCCCACCGCGATGGTCTTCCCCGCGACGTCCGCGGCGCCCCGCACCTTCCAGCCGCTGCCCTCCTTCGCCTCCATGGCCAGCTGGTCGCGCCGGTAGGTGGCGAAGTCGTACTTCTCCTTGCGCTCCTCGGTGACCGTGACATTGGCGAAGACCGCGTCGAGCTTGCCGCTGTCCAGGCCCACGAAGAGGTTCTCCCAGGACAGCGGGTCGAAGCGGGGTTCGAGCCCGAGGGTGTCGGCGACGAGGGTGGCGAGGTCCTCCTCGACGCCGATGAGGGTCTTGTCGTCGGTGGCGTAGAAGCTCAGCGGCGGGCTGGACTCGGCGCCCACCCCGATCCGCAGGAATCCGGCCCTGCGGACCCTGGCGGGCACCAGCGCGGCGCTCTTCGGGTCCTTGACGCCATGGATGCGGTGCTGGTCGGGACCGATGTTGATCGTCGGTTTCCGCCCCGGGGCGGCGGCGCCCACGCGGTTCCCGCCCGACGCCGCGGCGCCACCGCAGGCGGTGAGCGCCACGGATCCGGCGGCGAGCAGCAGGACGGTGGTCAGGGTGCGGCGGCGGTGCAACGGACGGCTCCTCATGTTCACAGGACCTTGGAGAGGAAGGAACGGGTGCGCTCATGGCGCGGACGGTCGAGGACCTCGCCGGGCGGGCCCTGCTCGACGATCCGTCCGCCGTCCATGAAGACGACGGTGTCGGCCACCTCCCGGGCGAAGCCGATCTCATGGGTGACGACGATCATCGTGGTCCCCTGGTGCGCCAAGTCCTTGATGACCTCCAGGACTTCGCCGACCAGCTCCGGGTCGAGCGCGGAGGTCGGCTCGTCGAAGAGCAGCAGCTTGGGCTCCAGGGCGAGCGCCCGGGCGATGGCGACGCGCTGCTGCTGGCCGCCGGAGAGCGTCCTGGGGTAGGCGTCCGCCTTGTCGGCGAGCCCGACCCGGGCGAGCAGTGCCCGCGCGGTCTCGGCGGCCTCCTTCTTCGGGCGGCGGAGCGCGGCGACGGGTGCCTCGGTGATGTTCTCCAGCACGGTCAGGTGCGGGAAGAGGTGGAAGTTCTGGAAGACGAAGCCGATCTCCGTGCGCTGCTTGAGGATCTCGCGTTCGCGCAGCTCGTAGAGCCTGGCCGGCCGCTCGCCCCTGCGGAAGGACCTCCGGGCCGCGGCCGGGTCCTCGCGCCGGTAGCCCACCAGCGCGCCGTTCACGCTCACCGAGCCGCTGTCGACCTTCTCCAGGTGGTTGATGGTGCGCAGCAGGGTGGACTTCCCGGAGCCGGACGGGCCCAGGACGACGGTGACCTCGCCGGTGCGGACCTGGAGGTCCACCCCGCGCAGGACCTCCAGCGGGCCGAAGCTCTTGCGGACCGAGCGGATGTCGACCATCGCGCCGTGCGTGCTCATCGGGTGGCTCCCTTGGAGAAGTGGCGTTCGACGTAGTGCTGGAGGACGGAGAGCACGGTGGTCAGCAGGATGTACCAGACGGTGGCGACCATCAGCAGGGGCACGACGGCGCCGTTGCGTCCGTAGACGACCTGGACCTGGTAGAAGAGCTCGCCGATCGCCATCACGGAGACGATCGAGGTGCCCTTGAAGAGGGAGATGACCTCGTTGGCGGCGTTCGGCAGGATCGAGCGCGCGGCCTGCGGCAGCACGATGCGGCGCAGCTGCCGCAGCCGGGGGATGCCGAGCGCGGCGGCCGCCTCCAGCTGCCCGCCGTCCACGGCCAGCACCCCGCCGCGGACGATCTCGGCGGCGTACGCGGCCTGGTGCAGCGCCAGCCCGAGCACCGCCGCGCCCATCGCACCGACCAGGCCCATGGTGTCGACGTGGAAGAAGCCGGGGCCGAAGGGGATGCCGAAGTCCAGGCGCTTGTAGAGGTAGGCGAGGTTGAACCAGAACAGCAGTTGGACGATGAGCGGGATGGAGCGGAAGGCCCAGATGTAGCCGAAGGCGACCGCGCGCAGGAAGGGGCTCGCGGACAGCCGCATGAAGGCCAGCACGATGCCGAGCGCGAAGCCGAGGGCGGTGCCGTAGACGGTGAGCTGCAGGGTCGTCCCGACCGCCGTGAGCACCGTGCCCGCGGTGAAGAACCGGGCGAACACCCCCCATTCCCAGGCCGGGTTGGTGAGCAGGCCGTGCCCGAACTGGGCGATCAGCACCGCCGTCACCGCGATCGCGGCCCAGCGCCAGGGGCGGCGTACGGGCACGACCACCAGGGCCGCCGGGTCGTCGTCGGCCGGGGGCCCGGCCCGCTCGGGTGCGGTGCGGGCGGCGGGCGGGTCAGTGGTCAGCGGCATGGGAGTCCTCGGGGGTGGGTGCGGTACGGGAAGCGGGGACGGGCACGGGCGGGGCGCCCCGCTCCCGCAGGAAGGTGAGCAGTGCCCGTGCGGTGGCGTCGTTCTGCCGGAAGGCGGGGGCGTTGGTACGGGGCCGGGCGAACGCGCCGCCGGAGCGGGCGTCGGTGTGCGGGCCGAGGGCGAAGCGGCGCGGGTGCGGGAGGCCGGCCCGGTCGAGGATCCGGCCGTCGGCGGCGGCCACCGCCAGCAGCCCGGTGGGGGTGGCCGCCGCGCCGTCGGCGAACAGGGTGCGCAGCAGGGCGTCCCGTGAGTGCTCGACGGTCGCCTCCGGCAATCGCGCCTCCACCAGCGCCCGGGCCTCGACCCGCTCCCCCGGCACACTGGCGCTCCGCGCACGGAACACCCCGCGCCCGGCGTCGGCGGTGACGGTGGTGCCGGCGCCGAGGAAACGGACCACCCCGGCCCGGGAGAGCGCGAGCAGCTGCCGCAGCCGCGGGCCCGGCGGGCCGGAGGCGAGATGGCTGAAGAAGCCGTGCCACCAGGGGCCGTGGTCGCCGATGCGCACCAGCTGGCCGTAGACCGACAGCAGCGCCAGGAAGACCGCCAGGTCGGGGCTGTGCGCGGGGTCGTGACGGCGGGCCAGGTCGGCTTCGAGGTAGCCGCGCAGCCCCTCCTGCAGCGCCTCGGCGTCGGGGTAGCGCAGGCCGTCCAGCGGGCGGTCCAGGGCGTCCAGGTCGAGGCGGTCGGCGGGGTCCGGGACCGCGGTGGAGACCAGCGCCTCCAGTGCGGCACCGCCGGGTACGGCGGCGGCGTACTTCTCCTCGAAGTCCGGCCAGTCCATCCGCGTGCGCCCGGGGTGGGCGGTGAACAGCCGGTGGTAGTGGGCGAACCCCAGTTCCTTGTCGATCAGGGGCCGGATGTCGCGCCGGAAGTCGACCCCGTCGGCCCTGGCGAGCAGCGCGTCGACCTGCTCGGGCCCGAAGAAGCGGGGCAGGGGCGGCCGTTCGCCGTCCGGCGGATAGCCGATCTTGGAGTGGTAGGGCACTCCGCGCCGTGACCCGACGTGCAGGACGGGCTCGCGCCCGGAGGGCCGGTAGGCCAACTGGCCGTCGGCGCCGGTGGTGTAGGTGCCGCCGCGGCCCTCGGTCAGCAGCACCATCAGGTCGACGAAGGCCAGCCCGAGGCCGCGGACGAGCACCGCCTCCCCGGGCCGCAGCGCGCTCAGGTCGCTGTCGGCGGTGAACGCCGGCGGCAGGTACGTCAGGTGGTGCCGGTCCGCGAAGTCGCGCAACTGCTGGTGCTCCGGGGCGAGTTCGGCTTCCAGATGGCCCAGGGCGAGGACCACGAGGTCGGCGGTGAGGGGCGCGGGGCGGCCCGCCAGATGCACCTGCTGCCGGCCGTCGCGCGCGCCCGAGACCCGTACCGCCCGGTGCCGGTGCTCATGGACGGCGACGGTCGGCGGCAGCGCGGCCACCGACCGCTCGTGGACCCAGCCGAGGTAGGCGCTCTGCAGCCGCCGGCCGGCGAAGTCGCGGGGCCCGAGCGCCGCGACCTCGTCGGCCCGGCCGGGCGCGACGGGGATCTCGCCGTCGCGCACCGCGCGGGCCCACTCGGCGAGCGAGGGGCCGGGCCGCACCGGTCCGTCGAGTTCGACGCTCTCGTCGGTGAACATGGTGACGTCCTCGGCCATGGAGTTCATCCACAGCAGGGAGGACTGCCCGGCGCGCCAGATGCGGCCGCCGCCGGGCGGATGGGGATCGACGAGATGCAGGTCGAGGGGCCGGTCACCGAGGAGTTCGGGGACATTGGCGGCGATCCGCTCGACCAGACCGGTGCCGCGCGGCCCGGCCCCCACGATCACGACGGACGGCCGCGCCGGCGCCCGCACGTCCGGCCTCACCGGGCACCCGCCGCACCGCGGGCGTAGTGCCGCTCCAGGTAGTACTGGCCCACGCCGAGCACCGAGGTGACGACGATGTACCAGAGGGTCGCGACCAGCAGCAGCGGGACGACCTGGTAGGTGCGGTGATAGACCAACTGCACGGAGTAGAGCAGGTCCTGGACGGCGATGACGCTGACGATGGAGGTGCCCTTGAGGGTGCCGATCAGCATGTTCCCGGCCGGCGGCACGATGGCGCGCATCGCCTGCGGCAGCACGATCCGACGCAGCCGCCGCCAGGCGCCGAGCCCCAGCGACTGGGCGGCCTCCAGCTGCCCCTTGTCGACGGAGAGGATGCCGCCGCGGACCACCTCGGCGGCGTGGGCGGCCTCGTGCAGGGTGAGGCCGATCAGGGCGATGGCGACCGGGCCGAGCAGGTTCACGGTCCGCACGCCGAGGACCGTCGGGTACAGCGCCCCGATGTTGAACCAGAACAGCAGCTGCACCAGCACCGGCATCGACCTGAAGAGCCAGACGTAGCCCCAGCTGACGCCGCGCAGCACGGGGTTGCCGGACAGCCGCATCGTCGCGAGCAGGGTGCCCAGCGCGAAGCCCAGCACCAGGACGGCGACGGTCAGCCAGAGGGTGAGCCCCAGGCCGCGCAGCACGGCGGTGGTCAGGAAGTAGTCGGCGACCACGTCCCACTGGAAGGCGTCGTTGCGCACGACGGAGACGAGGGCCGGCGCCAGCAGGGCGAGGACGGCGGCGGCCGCGGCCCACTGGCCGGTGCGGCGGCGCGGCACGATCCGGGGGACCCCGGGAGGTGTGCCGCCGGGCGCGGCCGCGGCGGCCCCGGGAAGGGCGGCGAGGGTGTCGGAAGGCATGCGAAGGCTCCGTGGATGCCGAGAGCGAACTCGGAAGTGGAGCGCCTTCACACAGGCAGAACGGGCCGTGCCCCTCAGCACGACCGGCCTTGAGGCTATGGGGTGAACACGCCCCGCTGTCAAGGGCGTCCGGACGGCGAGCCGTTGATCACTGCATGGTTGACGCGGAAACGGATGCCTGTTCCACTTGGTCGCATGCATCTCCGGCAGCGGCTGGTCACCCGCGACCACATCGACTTCGGTCGAGTGTGGTCGTCGTCCTGTTGAGCTGACCCCCTGCCCCGAAGCCCGTCGCCGGTCAGGCCGGGCCGTTTCGCGGTTCCCTCTCTCCCGTCAACCGCGCGCCTTCACACCCCGCGCCGCCGTCCGGCGCGCCCCTCCCCTCGCTCCACCCGCAGTTCCCGTCCGCCCCACCTGTCCTGTCGTTCCTTCGGCACGCTCGAAGAAGGGCTCAGTATGCGCTTCGGTGTCCTGACGTCGACCGACCTGGCCCCGGCCCCGCCGCCCGGGCCCCTCCTCGCCCCGCACTTCCGCCCCCGGCCGTGCGCCGCCGCGGCCCCGGTGCCGCGGCCCGCCGCCGGAGCGGCCCGGTGACCGCCGCGCCCGGACCGCTGCCCGCGGCCCGTGCGACGATCCGGCACACCACCGTCGACGACCCGCTCGCCCGCCCCCTGCTGGCGGAACTCACCCACGAATACCGCACCCGCTACGAGAAGCCCGTCGATCTGAGCCTGGAGTACCCGGCAGGCGAATTCGCCCCGCCCCGGGGCACGTTCCTGCTCCTGCTGGCGGACGGCGGCCCGGTGGCCGGGGGCGCGTACCGCCGCTACGACGCCCGCACCGCGGAGTTCAAGAGGATCTGGACGCACTCCGCGCACCGCAGGCGCGGACTGGCCCGGCAGGTCCTCGACGCCCTGGAGCGGGACGCCGCCGGCCGCGGCTACACCCGTGTCTTCCTGACCACCGGCCCCCGCCAGCCGGAGGCCAGGGGCCTCTATCTCGCGGCGGGGTACCGGCCCCTGTTCGACCTGTCCGCCGCCCCGGAGTCGATCGGCCCGCTGCCGTTCGAGAAGCATCTGGAGATCCCGCGCCCATGACCCCCACCACGCCCCGCACCACCGCGCTGCGCACCGCGGCGCTCCTGGCCGCCGCGGTCCTGGCGCTCACCGCCTGCGGCTCCGGCACCCCGCCGGGCACCGCCGGGGCCGCGGGCCCGGCCGCCGCCGGCGACCGCCTCCCCACCACGGACGTGGTCTCCGGCATCAGGAAGGACCCGGCCGCGGCGGCACTGCTGCCCGCGGATGTCCGGGCCCGGGGCAGCCTCTCGCTGGCCACCGCCGTCGGCACGCCGCCCGGCGCGGCCTACCGGGCCGACGGCAAGACCCTCGCCGGCCAGGACATCGACATCGCGGACGCGGTCGGCAAGGTCCTCGGCCTGCGGATCCACCGCGAGGTGGCGAGCTTCGAGGCGATCCTGCCGGCCCTCGGCAGCGGCACATACGACCTGGGCACCGGCAACTTCGGCGTCACCGACGAGCGCCGCAGGACCCTCGACTTCGTGACGTACATCAACGACGGCCAGGGCTTCGCGGTCCGCAAGGACAGCCCGCTGAAGAAGGTCGGCTCGCTGCGGCAGTTGTGCGGGCTGACGGTCGCCACCGGCGCCGGCACCACCTTCGAGGCGACGCTGGAGGAGAACCGGCACCGCTGCACGGCGGCGGGCAAGAAGCCCTACGACGTGCGGACCTATGCCGAGCAGGGCGCCTTGTGGATCTCGCTCCAGCAGGGCCGCACCGATGTCGTGATGAGCACCGTCAACGGGCTGCGCTACGCCGTGCGGCAGCAGCCGGACCTGCGGTTCCTCAACGAGTTCCGGCGGCTGGACGTGGGCTTCGCCTTCAAGAAGGGCACCCCGCTGGCGCCCGCCGTACGGGCCGCGGTCAACCGGCTGAAGGAGGACGGCGCCTACGACCGGATCCTGAAGAAGTGGGGCACCGGGCCCTCGGCCCTGAAGACGTCCCGGATCAGCCCGCCGGAGATCCGCTGAGCCCGCTCCCGGGGCCCGCGGGGCATCCGCACTGGTCCCGCACCTGAACCGACCCGCGGGTCCGGTCCGCCCGCCGCTGACCGCTTTGCCACCGGCACAGGGTCAGGTACCGACCGTCACGTTCTTCATACTGTCAGTTTCCTTACGGGGCGCATGAGCTGATGCCGCGCCACCCTCTTTGCACCAGATGTGTCACGAACCCCCCGTGCGGCGGCTATCCACTTGGCACACTGTCGGCCTGATGGACGACGATAGGGGTACACACACAGACACCGCGGGTGAGAGGAGGCGTCAATGGGATCGGTGCGCAAGGCGAGCGCCTGGCTTGGCCTCGTCGACGACAGTGATGACGAGCGCTACTACGACGACGACTACGCCGAGGGACCCGATGCCGGCGACTCGGGCGAGAGCCCCTGGGTCACCGACCCCCGGGTCCGGGTGGCCGACGAGGCCGCCCAGGACCAGGGCACCCGCATCGCCACGGTCACCCCGGAGAGCTTCCGGGACGCCCGCGGCATCGGCGAGCTCTTCCGGGACGGCGTCCCGGTGATCGTCAACCTGACGGCCATGGAGCCCTCCGACGCCAAGCGCGTGGTGGACTTCGCGGCCGGCCTGACCTTCGGCCTGCGCGGTTCGATCGAGCGGGTCGCCACCCGGGTCTTCCTGCTGACCCCCGCCGATTACCAGGTCGTCAGCGGCGAGGCCCGTGCCCACCGCAACGGCGGCTTCTTCAACCAGAGTTGAGCGCGACCCGCGTGTGTCCGGCCGGGGGTCCGGGGGCCCGCGGCAGCAGTCGCGAAGGGGCGGGCCCCCGGACCGCACAGCGGCCGGCGTCAGCGGGCGGGTCCGCTCAGCGGAAGGCGTCGAGACCGGTGAGCGCCTTGCCGAGCACCAGCTGGTGCATCTCGACGGTGCCCTCGTAGGTCAGCACCGATTCCAGGTTGGTCGCATGCCGCATGACGGGGTACTCCAGCGAGATCCCGTTGGCGCCGAGGATCGTCCGGGCCGTGCGGCAGATCTCGATCGCCTCCCGGACGTTGTTCAGCTTGCCGAAGCTGATCTGCTCGGGGCGCAGCCGCCCCGCGTCCATCCGCTGCCCCAGGTGATGGGCCAGCAGGATCCCCTTGTGCAGCTCGACGGCCATGTCGGCGAGCTTGGCCTGGGTGAGCTGGAAGCCCCCGATGGGCTTGCCGAACTGCTCCCGCGACTTCGCGTAGTCCAGCGCCGCCTCGAAGCTGGCGCGGGCGGCCCCCATGGAGCCCCAGACGATGCCGTAGCGGGCGTGGCTGAGGCAGCCGAGCGGGCCGCGCAGCCCGGTGACCTCCGGGAGCACCGCGTCGGCCGGCAGCCGTACGTCGTCCATGACGAGTTCGCTGGTCACCGAGGCCCGCAGGGACCACTTGTGCTTGATCTCGGGGGCCGAGAACCCCGGGGTGTCCGTGGGGACCACGAAGCCGCGGATGCCGTCGTCGGTCCGGGCCCAGACCACCGCGACACCGGCCACCGAGCCATTGGTGATCCACATCTTGCGGCCGTTGAGCACCCAGTCCCCGCCGTCGCGCTTGGCGTGGGTGCGCATCGCCGCGGGGTCGGAGCCGATGTCGGGCTCGGTCAGCCCGAAGCAGCCGATGACCTCGCCGGCCGCCATCCGGGGCAGCCACTGTTGCTTCTGCTCCTCGGAACCGAAGCGCCAGATCGCGTACATGGCGAGCGAGCCCTGGACGGAGACCAGCGAGCGGATGCCGGAGTCGGCGGCCTCCAGCTCCAGACAGGCCAGGCCGTACTGGACGGCGGAGGCGCCCGCGCAGCCGTAGCCGGTCAGGGACATCCCGAGGGCCCCGAGGGAGCCCAGTTCGCGGGCGAGTTCACGGATGCCGGGCAGTTCGCCGCGCTCGTACCAGTCGGCGATCTGTGGCAGCACCCGGTCGGCGGCCCAGCCGCGGACGGTGTCGCGGACGGCGCGGTCCTCGTCGGTCAGCAGGTCGTCCAGGCCCAGGGGGTCACCGGGGTCGAACGGCGGGACCGCGGAGGAAGCTCGGGACGGCTGTGCGGACATGACGGGGCCTCCGGCGGGTTCGGCGCTCGCGCGAAAAACTAGCAGCGGTAGTTATCTCGCTTCCGACGGTACGGCCCGCCGTGCCGCGCGGCAAGGGTCACCGCCGCACGGCGGGGCGGCCGCGCGGGACGCCCGCGCCGGTCAGCGGCCGGAACTTGCCGGGGCGGGCTCGCCACCGCGGCCGGCGCCGGCCGGGCCCTCGCCCGGAGCAGGCTCCCCGTCGGCCTCGGCCCGCTCCGTGGAGTCCGCCGCCCGGCGCGGCAGCCGCAGCGCGATGCCCGCACCGATCAGCAGCAGCACGGCGCTGGCGACGAGGGTGACGTGCAGCCCGCGGACGAAGGACTCGCGGGCGGCCTCGCGCAGCGCGGCCCTGGCACCCTCGCTCAGCCCCGCGGCCACCTTGTAGGCCTCGCCCAGGGAGTGCGCGGCCGAGGCCGAGGCGCGCCCGGGGACACCGTCGACATGGGACAGGCCCGGGGCGTAGGCGGCGTTCATGACGCTGCCGAGCAGGGCGACACCGATCCCCGCGCCGAGCTGGTAGGAGGTCTCCCCGATCGCGGCGGCGCCGCCCGACTGCTCGGCGGGCGCCTCGCTGAGCATCGACTCGTACGCCCCGAACAGCGTGGACTGGAAGCCGAACCCGAGCAGGACGAAGCCGAGGGACAGCAGCCACGGACGGTCCTGGCTGCTCATCGCGGTCAGGCAGAGCACTGCGGTCGCGGTCAGCACGAAGCCGAGGGAGACCATGACGCGCGGGCCGAGGGCCTGCAGCATCTTCGAGCCGGTCAGCCCCGCGGCCATCGCGGCGAAGACCAGCGGCAGCATCCGCAGGCCGGTCTCCAGCGGGCTCAGTCCGAGGACGAGTTGGAGGTACTGGACGGCGATCAGCTGCAGGCCCACCAGGGCGAGCATGGCCAGCACGATGCAGCCGACGGAGGTCCCGAACGCCGGCCTGGCGAACAGCCGCACATCGATCAGCGGGTGCTTGCGCCGGCGCTGGCGGCGGACGAACACGACCAGCAGCAGCACCCCGAGGACGATGGGCAGGAGCGTGGTCGTGCCCAGCACGGCCGTGCCGCTGCCGATCCGCTTGACGCCCAGGACGATGCCCAGCACACCGAGCGCCGCGACGATCGCGCCGATCACGTCCCAGGGGCCGTTGCGCTCACCGCGCGACTCCGGCAGCAGCCACCGCCCTATCAGCAGCATCGCGGCCATCATCGGGATGTTGATGAGGAAGACCGAGCCCCACCAGAAGTTCTCGACGAGGAACCCGCCGAGGACCGGGCCGACCGCGGCGCCGACCGCGGCCACCGCGCTCCACACGCCGATGGCGACCGCGCGCTCGCGCCGGTCGGGGAAGACCTGACGCAGGATCGACAGGGTGGCAGGCATGATCATGGCGCCGCCGACGCCGAGCAGGGCGCGGGCCACCATCAGGATCTGCGGGTTGGGCGCGAGCGCGGCGGCGGCCGAGGCGAGACCGAAGAGGCCGTAGCCGAGAAGGAGGATGCGGCGGCGGCCGACGCGGTCGCCGAGGGTGCCGAAGAGGATCAGCAACGAGGCCGCGATCAGCGGGTAGACGTCGACGATCCAGAGGAGTTCCACCGGCCCCGGCCGCAGGTCCTCGGTGACGGAGGGCACGGCGACGTACAGGATCGTGGTGTCCAGCGCGACGAAGAGCAGGCTGACGCACAGCACGATCAGCACGGTCCAGCGGTTCGCGCCGCCGCCGGTGAGCCGGGGAACACCAGCCGTCCGTCCACTGCCGGACGCGGTCGTCCCGGACATGCAGCACCTCCAGTCATGCTCTCGCGGCCACGGATCAGGGCGCGACAACGCCCCGGGGGAACCGGCGGCACAAGCGAGTAGGGACGTCAGACTACGCGAGTCCCGGTGGGTGCCGCGTGGCTCACCTCACGATGAGACGCGCATCGCAGCACATTGCGTTGCCCTCCCGCGGTCGGCAATCGCTCCTCGGCCACCCTGGATAATCCTCGGGATGAACGATCTTGCCTCCGCCGCCGTTCCCGGCCGCCCGCCGTGCGACGTCCCCGCCGTACGCGCCGCGCTGCGCCGGGCCGCGCCCGCACTCGCGGCCTTTGCGGCGGTCCGGCTGCTGGGGCTCGTCGTCCTCGCGGTCTGGTCCACGGCCGACGGCAAGGACTGGCACAGGCTGCTGACCGCCCGCTGGGACGCGCTCTGGTACACCCGGGTCGCCGAGCAGGGCTACGGCTACACCGTGCAGCTGCCCACCGGCGAGGTGCACTCCAACCTGGCCTTCTTCCCGCTGCTGCCCTGGCTGGAGCGCGGCCTGTCCGCCCTCTCGCCGCTGTCGGCCGCCGACGCCGGGATGGTGGTGTCATGGCTGGCCTCACTGGCCGCGGCCTGGGCGCTGTACGCGACCGGCGGGCGGCTGCACGGACACCGGGCCGGGGTCGCCCTTGCGGCACTGTGGGCCGCGGTGCCGGTCGGGATCGTGCAGTCGATGGCGTACTCGGAGTCGCTGTTCACCGCGCTCGCCGCCTGGAGCCTGTACGCCGTGCTGACCGGGCGCTGGATGTGGGCGGGGGTCCTGGCCTCGCTGGCCGGGCTGACCCGGCCGGTGGGGGCGGCGGTGGTCGCGGCCGTGTGGATCACCGCGGCGGTGACGCTGTGGCGGCAGCGGGCCGGCGGCGTACGGGTGCGCGCGGCGCTGCGCGCCCGGCCGGGCCTGCTGCCCGGTGTGCTGCTCGCCCCGCTCGGCTGGTGCGGCTTCTTCCTGTGGGTGGGCGCGCGGGAGGGGTCGTTCACCGGCTACCTGGACGTCCAGGGCGGCTGGGGCAACGGCTTCGACGGGGGGCTCGCCTTCGGCGCCTTCGTCTGGCGGCAGTTGTCGGGGCCCGTGTTCGCGGCCGGGCTCGGGCTGCTCCTCGGCGTCGGGCTGGTGGTCTGGCTGTACCTGCGCGGCCTGCGGCAGGGCCAGCCGCTGCCGCTGGCGGTCTACTGCGGGGCCGTGCTGCTGCTCGCGCTGACCGCCAAGGGCTACTTCGGGTCCAAGCCGCGGCTGATGCTGCCGGCGTATCCGCTGCTGCTGCCGCTGGCCGCGGCGCTCGCGCGGTGGCGCCCGGTGCGGTCCTGGCTGGTCGTCGGCCTGGTGGCGGCGGGCTCGGCGGCGTACGGGGCGTTCTGGCTGAACGGGTCGGGCCCGCCGTGACATCCGGACACCCACCGTGACGGATCAACCCCTCTCCGTGATCCACCCCGGGAAACGTCGCGCGACCCCCGGGCGACGGCCGGATAAACTCTGCCGGAGAAAAGCAGATAAGGCGCTCAGGGTGACGACACGCGGATCCGGGGAGGCGTTTGAGAATCGCCGGGAATTCCCTTCCAAATCCTTGTGACGAAGCCCCGATTGAGACACATTCCACATCACATCGTCATTACAAAGCGCACAGTTTGACCAAGCACCTACATCACACGCGGTAACGTCGATTGAGTGCGTACCGATGACAAGCTCGACCAGATGGAGGAGCGCCCGACCGATCGCGCCCGACCGCCGCGCATGACCCGGACCCGCCTGTGGCTGTTCTGGGGCACGCTGGCGGTGTATCTCGCGATCGTGGCCGGGGTGCTCGTCACTTCATGGCTGGTCACGTTCGACTGGCAAGTCATGTTCTTCAGGCCGTACAAGCAATGGCCCGAGATCCATGCCTTCCTCGACTACTTCGTTGTACTGGGGCAGCGCGGACCGACCGCGGTGGCGGTGGCGGCCTGGCTGGGCTGGCGCTGCTGGCGCCAGCGCAACCTCCACCCGCTGCTGGTGCTCGGCGCCTCGCTGCTGCTGCTGAACATCACCGTGGGCGCCGCCAAGCTCGGCATGGGCCGGCTCGGCCCGCACTACGCGACCGTGGTCGGCGCCAACGAGATGGGCCTCGGCGGCGACATATTCCCCTCGGGCCACACCGCGAACGCCGTGGTGACCTGGGGTGTGCTGGCCTACCTGGCGACCACCTCGCTGCGCCGCCGGACGCTGTCGGTGATCGCCGCGCTGGGCGCGCTCGGCGTCGGCATGACCACCGTCTACCTCGGCACCCACTGGGTCAGCGACGTGCTGCTCGGCTGGGCGGCAGGGCTGCTGGTGCTGCTGGCGATGCCGTGGCTGGAGCCCGGGATCACCTGGTTCGAGGACCGCCTCATGGGCATCCTGCTGCGCCTCTGGCTGCGGCTGCGCCCCGACTCGCTGCGCGGCCCGCTGCCGGTCGGCTCGCTGGCCCCCGGCGTCTCCCGGCAGCGCATCGCCCCCGACGGCGAGGTGCTCGTCCGCGAGCCGATCTCCGCGGGCACCGGCGGCCGGTCCGCCGCCCACACCCCGGACGGCTGGCCGCACCACCCGGCGCGCCCGTACACCATCCGCTCGGAGCGCGCCCCGGCCGCTCCGGCCGGCAGCCGGCGTCCGCCGCACGCGGACCGGATGCCGCGCACCACTCCGCTGAGTCCGACGTCCGGGCGCGGCCGCAACGCGAGCGGCTGAGCCCACCGCGGGCAGCGGGGCCGGTACGCACACCCCACCCCGCAGCGAAGGCCCCGTCCGCTCCCTGGGGAGCGGACGGGGCCTTCGTCGTCGGTGCGGCGCTCAGCCCTGCCAGGTGCGGTGCACCGTGCCGTCCTCGACTTCGAAATTGAGCCGGCCGGCCAGGTACTCCATGGTGATGATCGCGCCCGGGGGCAGTGCGCGGACGGTCGTCCAGCCACGCCCCCTGGCCTGCTCCTCGGCGTCCTGCTGGGCGAGGCCGACATACGCGTCGATGTCGTCCTGGGGGTTGTCGGGAAGGTTCGGTACGTCCATGACAGCCACCGTAGGCGTCCGCGGCGGCCCGCGGAAGGCCGGCCCTCGCACACCCCGGTGACCGCCCGGTCCCCCATTGGTCACACTTGTGTCACAGCCGACACCGGGGCGTTTGCCGGAACTTTCGTCACCCTTACGCGCCGGGCGATCGCGCATCCGGGTGGAATTTTGCACAGCCGGAATTCCACCTTGATCGAATGCGAAACGGGAGCGGCCGCCCGGCACATCGCGACGGGCCGTCCGAAAACAATCCCCCGTAAACGCCGGATTCCCTTTACCCGACGCTCTTTATCGGCCGCCGGGAATTTGTCCAACGCGCCACACTCCGCACACATTTTCCGCACATCGCCCGGCTTGCCGGTCCCGCGACCGCTCCCGCCCGCCCGTCGGCCCGCCCATCGCCCCTCCCCCGGGCCCGCCCGATCCCACCGGAACGGACCGGAGCGCCACCTCGCGCTGCGCCGCCCGCGCGAGCATCATGTGCCGGGCCCCAGTACACCTTCGACGAACGAGGTGCAGCGGATGGTTACGGACACCGACCGGGCCACCCTCCGGCCTCCGGGGGCCCGGCGCCGCGGGGCGGTGCTGGTCGACTGGCTGACGACCACCGACCACAAGAAGATCGGGCACCTCTACCTGATCACCGCGTTCGGATTCTTCCTGGTGGGCGGGCTGCTGGCGCTGGTGATGCGCGCCGAACTGGCCCGGCCCGGGCTGCAGATCATCGACGCGGAGCAGTTCAACCAGGCGGTGACGATGCACGGCACGATCATGCTGCTGCTGTTCGCCACCCCCGCCTTCGCCGGTTTCGCGAACGAGATCATGCCGTTGCAGATCGGCTCGCCGGATGTGGCCTTCCCGCGGCTGAACATGTTCTCGTACTGGCTGTTCCTCTTCGGCGGGCTGATCGTGCTGGGCAGCTTCCTCACCCCCTTCGGCGGCCCGGCCTTCGGGTGGACGGCCTACGCCCCGCTGAACTCGATGGTCCGCTCCCCCGGCGTCGGCGCCGACATGTGGATCATGGGGCTGGCGCTGGCCGGCTTCGGCACCATCCTCGGTGCCGTCAACTTCATCACCACGATCCTCGTGCTCCGGGCGCCCGGGATGACGATGTTCCGGATGCCGGTGTTCACCTGGAACATCCTCTTCACCTCGATCCTGGTCCTGATGGCGTTCCCCGTCCTGGCGGCGGCGCTGCTGGTGCTGGAGGCGGACCGGCAGTTCGGGTCGGTGGTGTTCGAGGCGCAGTGGGGCGGTGCGCTGCTGTGGCAGCACATGTTCTGGTTCTTCGGCCATCCCGAGGTCTACATCATCGCGCTGCCGTTCTTCGGCATCATCACGGAGATCATCCCGGTCTTCTCCCGCAAGCCGATCTTCGGCTATGTGATGCTGATCGGCGCGACGATGGCCATCACGGCCCTGTCGGTGATGGTCTGGGCGCACCACATGTTCGTGACGGGGGCGGTGCTGCTGCCGTTCTTCTCCATCATGTCGTTCCTGATCGCGGCGCCGACCGGGGTGAAGTTCTTCAACTGGATCGGCACCATGTGGCACGGCTCGGTGTCCTTCGAGACGCCGATGCTGTGGTCGATCGGGTTCCTGGTGAGCTTTCTGTTCGGCGGGCTGACCGGCGTCATCCTCGCCTCACCGCCGCTGGACTTCCATGTCACCGACTCCTACTTCGTCGTCGGGCACTTCCACTACGTCGTCTTCGGGACGGTCGTCTTCGCCACGTACGCGGGCTTCTACTTCTGGTGGCCGAAATTCACCGGCAAGATGCTCGACGAGCGGCTGGGAAAGATCCACTTCTGGACACTGTTCGTCGGCTTCCACACCACCTTCCTCGTACAGCACTGGCTGGGCGTGGAAGGCATGCCGCGGCGCTACGCCGACTATCTGGCCGCCGACGGCTTCACGGCCCTGAACACCCTCTCCACCGTCGGCTCCTTCCTGCTCGGCCTGTCCACGCTGCCGTTCCTCTACAACGTCTGGAAGACCACCCGGCACGGCGTCAGAATCACCGGCGACGACCCCTGGGGTTTCGGCCGCTCCCTGGAGTGGGCGACCTCCTCACCGCCGCCCCGGCACAACTTCACCACCCTTCCGAGGATCCGTTCCGAGTCCCCCGCGTTCGATCTGCACCATCCGGAGGTGGGGAAGCAGCCGGTGGTGGCGCCGCCAGTGCCCGGGACAGCCGGTCCCTGATCTCCCGGATGCGGCCGAGCAGCTCCGGCGGTTCGCGGACCTCGAAGTCGAAGCCCGTCAGCACGATGTGGAGCACCATCACCTCCAGGCTGTGCGCCCCCGTCCGCAGCAGGCAGGTCCGCTCGTCGACGGCTTCGAGGGTCCCGGCGGCCGGGCCGATGCGCTCCGCGGCGCGCTCCAGCGGGGCGTGCAGCAGCACGGTGGCCTGCCGGGCGTAGACCCGGGTGGAGATGCCCCGGGCGACGTACTCGGCGAGGTCCGGGGCCGGGGGCGGGCGGGGCGTGAAGCGCGGCCCGTGCGGCGGGGTGGGGGTGAGGCGGTCGGCCCGGTAGGTGCGCCAGTCCGCGCGGTCGGTGTCCCAGGCGACGAGGTACCAGTGGCGCCGGGCGCAGACCAGGCGGTGCGGTTCCACGATGCGGCGGGAGACCGTGCCGTCGTGGGCGGTGTAGTCGAAGCGGAGCCGGTGGCAGTCCCGGCAGGCGTGCGCGAGCTCGGTGAGGACGTTCGGGTCCACCCGGGGGCCGCCGCTGCCGAGCAGCGGGACGGTGAAGGCGTTCAGCGCACCGACCTGGCGCCGCAGCCGGTGCGGCAGCACCTGTTCCAGCTTCGCCAGCGCGCGCACCGAGGACTCCTCGATGCCCTCGACCCCGCCCGCCGCCGCGGTGCGCAGCCCGACCGCGACCGCCACCGCCTCCTCGTCGTCCAGCAGCAGCGGCGGGAGTTCGGCGCCGGCGCCGAGCCGGTAGCCGCCGGCCGTGCCCGGCGCGGAGTGGACCGGATAGCCCAGCTCGCGCAGCCGGTCGATGTCCCGGCGCACCGTGCGCGGGGTGACGTCGAGCCGGCCGGCGAGCTCCGCGCCGGACCACTCGCGGTGGGCCTGCAGCAGCGAGAGCAGACGCAGCAGACGTGCCGAGGTCTCCAACATGGCCCGAGTCTCGCAGCCCTTGCGGACAGCTGCGGTCCTCGATGCGTCACGAGGACCGCAGGCGGGGTCCCGTCAGCTCTCGGCAGGCCCCGCGACCCGTACGGCCAGGTCGTTGTCGAGCGTGTAGTACGGACCGACCCGGAGCTCCTCCGCGCCGGCCCGCACCGGCAGCGCCGGGTAGCTGAAGACCTGCTTCTTGTCGGCGACATCGTCCAGGAGGCGGGCGAGGCGCACCGGCCGGGCGCCCTCGGCGGGGCGCAGCCACAGGTCCCAGGGCTCGCTGCCGTGCTCCCAGCGGGCGGCCAGCTCCTCGTAGGGCAGCGTGAAGGTGAACTCCGTGCCCTCGACGGTCAGCGGGACGGTGACGGTGGCCGGCGCGGCGCCGCAGGAGGCCGGGTCGCGGCGCACACGGGCCTCGGCGCGGGCACCGGCGCCCGGCGCGGCGCCGTAGAGCCGGCCGGAGACCGTCATGCCGTCGGGCGCGACGAGGATGTCGCCGGCCTCGGCGTGCGGACCGCGCCGCCAGCTGCGCAGCGCGAGGTTGCCGAACTTGGTCGCGTACGGGATGCGCACGCCGAGCCGGCCGATGCCCGCCAGCGGCCGGCGGTCCACCAGCGACCGCAGGTCGTTGAGGCCCGGCAGCAGGCGCCGCGGGTCCTGGCCGTCGCCGAGGTCGGCGTAGGCGTTCCAGCGGCCCTCGGCGAGGGGGACGGTGCTGGGCAGCACGGCGCGCAGGCACCCGGCGCCGTTCGGCCCGAGCGGCAGCCGTACCTCGTCGTCCGCGCCGTCGCCGCCGCGCAGCCGCAGCACCAGCGCCGCGCTCCAGGCGGCCGGGGTCTCCTGAGGGGCGTTCAGGTCGAAGGTGAGGCCGCCCGCGGAGTCCGCGATGCAGTCGGCCCTCAGCTCCACCGGCGCCCCCTCGGCCGGTTCCGCCGGCCGCTCGGGGCGGTTGGTTCCCGCGCTCGCCGGAACCCTGGGTTCCTGATCGATGGCAGAGGACTCCTTCATCTCGTCTCCGGTGACCGTCAGTTGGCTCGGCGCGGTCATACCGTCCGCACCCCTCTCAGTGCGGCGCGGGCCGCGTCCTTGGTGGCGTACGCGCCGCTGAGCAGGGCCCCCCGGGCGCGATGCAGGTTGCCGCGCAGCCGGTTGCCCCGCCCGCGGGCGAGCAGTTCGCCGAAGAGCTCCTCATAGCGCCCGGCGACCGCGGCCGGGTCGAAGCGGGCCGACGAGGCCAGCGCGGCCGCGCCCATCCGCTTGCGGGCGGCGTCGTCGTTGATCAGTTCGAGCAGCGAGCCGGCCAGTGCCTCCGGGTTGCCGACCGGCACCAGCCGGCCGTCCACCCCGTCGTCGATGATCTCGCCGGGGCCGTGCGGGCAGTTGGTGGCGACCACCGGCAGCCCGCAGCGCATGGCCTCGACGATCGTCATCCCGAAGGACTCCAGGCTGGAGGAGACCGCCGCGATCGAGCCCTTGGCCCACTCGGGCTCCAGGGGGTTGGCCGGGCCCATCAGGAAGACGTGGTTGTACAGGCCGAGTTCGTCGATCAGGGCGCGCAGCGCGGCCTTCTCCGCGCCGCCGCCGTAGATCCGCAGCCGCCAGTCGGGCCGTTCGGCGGCGACGTGGGCGAAGGCACGGATGAGGACGTCATAGCGCTTGACGCGGGCGAGCCGGCCGGCCGCGACGACCCACTTGCCACTGCCGTCGGCGGGCGCGAGGGCGGGTGCCGGCACGCTGTTGGGCACCGCCTCGACGCGCACTCCGGGCAGCCGCAGCGTCCTGCGGTAGGTGCGGGCATCGGCCTCGGTGACGGTGGTGACCGCGTCGAGGCGCGGATAGGCGCTGCGCAGCGCCAGTTTGAGCGCCCGGCTGTGGGTGTCGAGGGTGAGGTGCTCCTGGCCTATCCGGACCGGGCCGCGCCGCGCCTGCTTGGCGATGTGCACATTGAGTCCGGGCCGGGTGCCGACCACCACGTCCGTCTCCAGCCGGCGCAGGTGCTGGGCTATCCGGCGGTCGGTGAGCTCGCTGTACTGGCCGAACCGGTTCTCGGCGGCGGGAAATATCCTGGCGGGGCGGGCGTGCGCGGGGTCCGCGCCCTCGTAGCCGGGGCTGTTCTCCCTGAGGTCCACGAGATGCCGCAGTGCGACCCGCGGACCGAGGTCGAAGACCGGGTCGTCGCGGTGGCGCAGTACCGACACGATCTCGACGTCGTGCTGCTCGGCGAGCGTTCGCGCGAGGTTGAACGTCGTCCTGATCGTCCCCCCGATGCCGTAGGCATTGTGTATCAGGAATGAGATGTGCATCCGTCCCCGTGTCCCCTGGTCTTCCGGTCGTGGTCTCCCGTGGGCCGCGTCGCACCCCCCTCCCGTTGGCGCGACGCGGCCCCTTGCCGACCGGTAGGACCGCGAATCAGGGTTCCTGGTTGGGCCTTTCGCCAAGTTGTTCCGCAAAAGTTAGGTCATCGGTAGCCGGGCCGCGGAACCCGCGGGGCCCGAATCCCCTCCGCCTGCACCCCGTGACCAGGCCTTGCGCCGGGCCGGGCCGGGCCGGGGCACGGGAGTCCGGCCGTCCCGGCCCGGCCGGACTCCCGCCGTCCGCCCCTCAGTCGTCGCGCTCCGGCCGGGAGTGCGCCTTCGGCTTCTGCGGGAGCCGCAGCTTGATGCCGACCGGCAGCTTGCGGGGGTCCGGCCCGATGGTCGAGCGGTTGGCGCTGTACAGCGCCCGCCAGCCGCCCTTCACGTGGTACTTCTCGGCGATCTCGCCGAGCGTCTCCCCGCGCCGTACGACATGGGTCCGGGCGGGCGGGATCAGCCCGTAGCGCTGGGCGCACTCGGGCCAGGCGCCCCACCCCTGGGCGGCCTGCACCCTCTTTGCGATCTTGATCTGCTCGCCGCGGCTGGCGAGGTCGGCCCGCTCGGCGAAGTCCAGGCCGCCGAAGGCCTCCCAGGTGGGCTGCCAGAACTGCAGCCCGCCGTAGAAGGTGTTGCCGGTGTTGACGTGCCAGTCCCCGCTGCTCTCGCACTCGGCGAGGCAGCCCCAGGGCCACTGGTCCGCGGCACAGGCGTGCGTGCTCTTGCCGCCGGAGCCGTCGCCACCCGCCCCGTCGGCGACGGCGTCGCCGGGCAGGCACAGCACCAGGGCAGCGGCGGCCGCGGTGAGCAGCCCGACGGATCCCACGAAGCGCCGAGGCGCCGAAGAGTTGTCCGACATAGCCGGTGACGGTAAGCAGCCGCCGGGCGCTGACCAGCGCGCCACGCCCTCGGGCCCCCGCACCCACCCGGTCCGGTGTACGGAACACCGCCGACTGCAGCAGGTTCTGCGCAAGAGTTGGCGTTATGTGACCGCTTCCGGGGCGGCTTTCCATGGATTTCCGCTGTGCGGGGATTGGTTCGATTCCGTTCCCGCCCTCGCGTGACTCCTGCCGCAGGTCACCCGTTGTCCTTGTACGAGCCGGGAGACCACCCGGCAGACGCACAGAGATCTAGGAGCCACCCGTGCCGCGCATGCTCGACGTCAGCGACGACGTTCGCGCCGAGATCGGCGACGAAGAAGCCGACCGCCTGCTGGCCGGTGGCGACGCCCCCGGCAGCTACGACTGCACCTCCTGCCGGACCCCCGGAGACAGCGAGCAGGAGCGCACCAGCACCGTCCTGTTCGTGGGCGAGGAGACCGCGGTGCTCGCGTTCGCCCATGCCACCTGCATCCCCTCGCAGGTCGTCCCGGTGTCGGAGGAGCAGCTCCAGGGAGCCGTGCGCTCCATCACCGGAGAGGACGCCGCCGCCCCCCAGAACCCCGCCCCGGCCGTCCCGCTCCCCACCGCCCCGCGCCAGGCGACCCTCGGGATCACCTGCGGCCTGGTGCTGGTCGAGAACGACCTGCGCCCGGCCCTGGTGGTCGAGCCGGACGGCCCGATCGCCCGCCCCGGCTCGGTCGGGCCGGACGACGACTTCCTCCCGCTGCTCCTGGAGCAGGGCTTCCAGCCGGTGACGGACGTGAACCAGCTCCCGGCCCCGAACCCGGGCTGGTCCGCGCTGCTGGCCATGGGCAAGCTGCACGCCGTCCTGCAGCCGGGCAACGCCGGCCAGCAGGCCGCCTGGTGGCAGGCCCACCAGCCGCTGGCCGTCTCCGACGGCTGGCGCGCCGCCGCCAACAAGGCGCAGTCGGTGCTGATGTACGCGGCGCCCGCGGGCTCCATCGGCCACCAGCCCCGCGAGGACCTGATGCGGGAGGCGCTGGAGAACGCCGCGGCCAAGGGCACCCTGGTCGCCGCGGAGATGCCGCTGGCCGGCACCTGACGGCCCCCGGCACCCGATCGCGGGGGCAGGACCGCCGATCCGGACGGTCATGCCCTCGCGATCAGCCATTTCCGCACGAAAGCCGCATCCCGCGGCCATCGGGGTCGTTGGCACATACGTGCACGCATACGACCCCTCCGCCCGCGCCCCGTACAGCCCCCCGATCCCCGGCATGCGCCCGTCCTACGAACACCGGACGGCGCACCCCACGGACCATGGTGCGGCCACGCCGATCTATGACGCGCTGTACGCCGAGTACCGCCGCGCCTTCCGGGCCCTGCCCGGGGACCGTACGGACGAGCCGGAGCTCCCGGAGTCGCTGCGGGGCAACGGGAGTTGGAGCCGTACGGCGGGGCCGGCGGGCCACTGGGAGGTCGTGAGCCGCCCGTCGTACCACCCGCGGGGCCATGCCCCGGCGGCGCTGCCGCCGGGGCAGCGGGACGCCCGGCCGCACGGACGCTGATCCGCCCGCGCGGCCCGGGGCCGCCGCTACTTCTTCCTGCTGCGCTTCTCGCGCACCCGCACCGAGATGTGGATCGGCGTCCCGTCGAAGCCGAACTCCTCGCGCAGCCGACGCTCGACGAAGCGGCGGTAGCCGGCCTCCAGGAAGCCGGAGGCGAACAGGACGAAGCGCGGCGGCTTGGTGCCCGCCTGGGTGCCGAAGAGGATGCGGGGCTGCTTGCCGCCGCGGATCGGGTGCGGGTGGGAGGCGACGATCTCACCGAGGAAGGCGTTCAGCCGCCCGGTGGGGACCCGGGTCTCCCAGCCGGCCAGGGCGGTCTCGATCGCCGGGACCAGCTTCTCCATGTGGCGGCCGGTGCGCGCGGAGACGTTCACCCGCATCGCCCAGGGGATCTGCACGAGGTCCCGCTCGATCTCCCGCTCCAGGTAGAAGCGACGCTCCTCGTCGAGGGTGTCCCACTTGTTGTAGGCGATGACCAGGGCGCGGCCGGCCTCCACGGCCATCGTCACGATGCGCTGGTCCTGGACGCTGATGGACTCGGACGCGTCGATCAGGACGACCGCGACCTCGGCCTTCTCGACGGCCGCAGCGGTGCGCAGCGAGGCGTAGTAGTCGGCGCCCTCCTGGAGGTGCACCCGGCGGCGGATGCCGGCGGTGTCCACGAACTTCCAGGTCTTGCCGCCCAGTTCGATCATCTCGTCGACCGGGTCGCGGGTGGTGCCGGCGATCTCGTTGACGACCACCCGCTCCTCGCCGGCGACCTTGTTCAGCAGCGACGACTTGCCGACGTTCGGGCGGCCGATCAGCGCGATGCGGCGGGGGCCGCCGAGGGCGGTGCCGAAGGTCTGCGCGGGGGCCTCGGGCAGCGCCTCCAGCGCGGCGTCGAGCATGTCGCCGGTGCCCCGGCCGTGCAGCGCGGAGACCGGGTAGGGCTCGCCCAGGCCCAGGGACCACAGCATGGCGGCGTCGGCCTCGCCCGACGGGCCGTCGACCTTGTTGGCGACCAGGACGACGGGCTTGCCGGCCCGGCGCAGCAGCTTGACGACGGCCTCGTCGGTGTCGGTGGCGCCGACCTTGGCGTCGACGACGAAGACCACCGCGTCGGCGGCCTCGATGGCGAACTCGGCCTGCATCGCCACGGATGCGTCGATGCCGAGGACGTCCTGCTCCCAGCCGCCGGTGTCGACGACCTTGAAGCGGCGGCCGTTCCAGTCGGCCTCGTAGGTGACGCGGTCGCGGGTGACGCCCGGCCGGTCCTCGACGACCGCTTCCCGGCGGCCGATGATGCGGTTCACCAGGGTCGACTTGCCGACATTGGGGCGGCCGATGACGGCGAGGACGGGCAGCGGGCCGTGGCCGGCCGCGGCGATGTCGCCCCCGACCTCCTCGAGATCGAAGCCCTCCTCGGCGGCGAGCTCCATGAACTCCGCGTACTCGGCGTCGCCAAGCGCACCGTGCTCGTCGCCGGTAGGGATCTGGTCGTTCATGAAGTCCGTTCCTCGTTCATCATCGTGATCGGTGGGCCGCTCGTCCGCGGCCCACTACTCAAGTGTGGTTCAGCGCCCGGTCAGGCGCCTGGCCTCTGCCAGGTGGGCGGTCAGCCGCTCCTGGATCCGTACGGTCGCCTCGTCGAGCGCCTTACGGGTGCGCCGTCCGCTTCCGCCCGCCCGTCGCCCACCACCGCCCTCGGCCGAGCTTCGCGCCCCTTCCTGGGCCTCGAAGGCGTCGCCGAAGACGACGTCGACGCGGGACCGCAGCGGCGGCACGGCCGACGACAGCCGGCTTTGCCGGTCCTTGCCGCCGAGCACCGCCACCGGCACCACCGGGGCGCCGGAGCGCACCGCGAAGTACGCCAGACCCGCCCGCAGGGAGGCGAAGTCGCCCTCGCCGCGGGTGCCTTCCGGGAAGATCCCCAGCACGCCGCCCCGGGCCAGCACCCCGAGGGCGTCGGTGATCGCCTTGCGGTCGGTGGTGTCGCGGTCCACCTTCAGCTGCCCGATGCCCCGCAGGAACGGGTCCAGCGGGCCGACGAAGGCTTCCTTCTTGATCAGGAAGTGCACCGGCCGCGGCGCGGTGCCCATCAGCATCGGGCCGTCGATGCCGTGCGAGTGGTTGACGGCGAGGATCACCGGCCCGGCCGACGGCACCCGCCAGGCGCCCAGCACCCGCGGGCGCCACAGCCCGTACATCAGGCCGATGCCGATCCGCCGGCCGACCGCGGCGCCCGCCTCGCTCGGGGCCCCGCCGCTGTCGGTCACCGGGCGACCCGCCCTGCCTTCTCGGCGCCGGCGCCCTCGATGAGGGTGACCACGCACTCGATGACCTGCTCCAGCGTGAGCTCGGTGGTGTCGACCTCGACGGCGTCGTCCGCCTTGGCCAGCGGGGAGGTCTTGCGGCCGGAGTCGGCGGCGTCCCGCTTGATCAGCGCCTCGCGGGTGGCGGCCAGGTCACTGGCCTCCTTGCCCTTGAGCTCGCCGCTGCGGCGGGCCGCCCGCGCCTCAGGGGAGGCGGTCAGGAAGACCTTGAGGTCGGCGTCGGGCAGGACGGTGATGCCGATGTCCCGGCCCTCGACGACGATGCCGTTGGGCGCTTCGGCGGCGATGCTGCGCTGCAGATCGGTGATCAGGGTCCGGACCTCGGGAACGGCGCTGACCGCGCTGACCGCGGAGGTGACCTCCTGGGTGCGGATCGGGCCCGCGGCGTCCAGGCCGTCGACCGTGATGGTCGGGGCGGCCGGGTCGGTGCCGGAGACGATCACGGGCTTGGCGGAGGCGTCGGCCACCGCGGTCGCGTCGTTGACGTCGATGCCGTTCGACAGCATCCACCACGTGATCGCGCGGTACTGGGCGCCGGTGTCGAGGTAGCCGAGGCCCAGCTTGGCGGCCACGGCCTTGGACGTGCTGGACTTGCCCGTGCCTGCGGGGCCGTCGATGGCGACAATCACTGCTGCCGGGGCGGTCCGGGCGGCGGTTTCCACGGTGACGAACACCTTTCTTGTTACACGGGGCGGGGGTCCAAGGGCCATAAGGGCCTCGGACAAGGTTACTGGCTCACCCGCACGGCGCCGTCCACGGTGTCACTGCCGGATGGACCAGCCCCGCTCCCGCAGCTCGGCGATCAGCCCCGGCACGGCCTGCGGCTCCACCATGAGCTGGATGAAGCCCGCCTGCTGGCCGGTGGCGTGCTCGATGCGGACGTCCTCGATATTGACCCCGGCCCGGCCGGCGTCGGCGAAGATCCGGGCCAGCTCGCCGGGCTGGTCGCCGATGTGGACGGCGACGATCTCGTAGACGGCCGGGGCGGCGCCGTGCTTGCCGGGCACCCGCTCGCGCCCGGCGTTGCCGCGGCGGAGCACGTCCTCGATGCCGCCGGCACCGCTGCCGCGCTTCGCGTCGTCGGCGGACTCCAGGGCGCGCAGCGAGCGGACGGTCTCGTCCAGGTCGGCGGCGATCTCGCCCAGCACATCGGCGACCGGACCCGGATTGGCGGCGAGGATGTCGATCCACATCGCCGGGTCGGAGGCCGCGATCCGGGTCACATCCCGGATGCCCTGGCCGCAAAGGCGCACGGCGGTCTCGTCGGCGCCCTTGAGCCGGGCCGCCACGAGGCTGGAGACCAGCTGCGGGGTGTGCGAGACCAGGGCGACGGCGCGGTCGTGCGCGTCCGCGTCCATCACCACCGGGACGGCCCGGCACAGGGCGACCAGCTCCAGGGCGAGGTTGAGCACCTCGGTGTCGCCGTCGCGGGTCGGGGTGAGCACCCAGGGCCGGCCCTCGAAGAGGTCGGCGGTGGCGGCCAGCGGGCCGGAGCGCTCCTTGCCGGCCATCGGGTGGGTGCCGAGGTAGCCGGTCAGCGTGCAGCCCATGGCCTCCAGCTCGCGGCGCGGGCCGCCCTTGACGCTGGCGACGTCGATGTAGGCGCGGGCCGTCCCGCGCCGGATGGCACCGGCCAGCGCCGCCGCGACATGGGCCGGCGGCACGGCCACGATGGCCAGGTCGACCTTCTCCGGGGGCGGCTCGGCGGTGCCGGCGCCCAGCGCGGCGGCCGTCCGGGCCTGGGCCTGGTCGTGGTCCTCCAGGTAGACCTGGACGCCCCGCCCCTGCAGCGCGAGCGCGGCGGAGGTGCCGATCAGGCCCGTTCCGATGACGAGTGCGGTCCTCACTGCGCGATGTCCTTTCGCAGCGCCCCGGCCGCGCCGAGGTAGACGTGGGCGATCCCGGCCTTGGACAGATCGGTCTCGACATGGGCGAGCACCCGCACCACGCGCTCCATGGCGCCGGTGATCTCCAGCTCCTGGGCGCAGATCAGCGGGACGTCGGTGATGCCCAGGGCGCGCGCGGCGGCGGCCGGGAAGTCGCTGTGGAGATCGGGGGTGGCGGTGAACCACACGCTGATCAGGTCGTCCGCACGGAGGCCGTTGCGTTCGAGGAGGGCGGTGAGCAGCTCGCCGACCTGCTCCTGCATGTGCTCCGCGTCGTCCCGCTCCAGCTGGACGGCCCCGCGGACCGCTCGTACCGCCACGTCACTGCTCCCCTGCGTCCTGTGCCGCGTCACGTCACGCACCTGTGCGCGCACTGATCAGCGTAACCAGCCGCACCGACAATCCGTACGCGCAGGCCGTACGGCGGGACGGCCCCGAGGGGCGACGGCGGCCCTCTGCCCGCCGCGACCGGCCGCCCACCGACAGTGACAAAGCTGCCGGAGTGCGGCATTCCGCCTCGGAAACCTGGTGACATTCACCATCCCACCAGCGACAATCGCCGCCATGTCCGAAGCCGCCGCAGGTCACACCCTGGTCGCCGAGCACACCGTCTACGCCTGCGTGATGGGCTCGCGCGCCTTCGGTCTGGCCACGGAGACCAGTGACACCGACCGGCGCGGGGTGTATCTCGCCCCCACCCCGCTCTTCTGGGGCTTCGAGAAGCCGCCGACCCATGTGGAGGGCCCGCGCGAGGAGGAGTTCTCCTGGGAGCTGGAGCGGTTCTGCCACCTGGCGCTGCGCGCCAACCCCACCATCCTGGAGTGCCTGCACTCCCCGCTGGTGGAGCGGGTCGACGCCACCGGCCGGGAACTGCTCGCACTGCGCGACGCCTTCCTGTCCCGGCAGGCCCACCGCACCTTCGCGGGCTACGCAGGCGGCCAGCTCAAGCAGTTGCGGGCCGACGTGCGCCAGCACGGCGCGCCCCGCTGGAAGCACGCCATGCACCTGCTGCGGCTGCTGGCCTCCTCCCGCGATCTGCTGCGCACCGGCCGGCTCACCCTGGACGTCGGCCGGGACCGGGAGGAGCTGCTGGCGGTCCGGCGCGGTGAGGTGGCCTGGGAGACGGTGGAGCGCCGGATGGCGCGGCTGGCGGAGGAGGCCGAGGCCGCGGTGTCCGGCTCGCCGTTGCCGGCCGAGCCGGACCGGGGCCGGGTGGCCGACTTCCTGTTCCGGGCCCGGCGGGCCTCAGCGCTGGGCTGAGGCGCCCGCCGTCCTGGCCCGGACGAGGAGGTCGTGCAGCGCCTCGTGGGCGCCGGGAGCGTCCGGCAGGGCGGTCGCGTCCTGCGCGGCGTCCAGCCGGCCGTGCAGCGCCTCGACGTCCCTGCGCAGCCGCTCCGGGCCGACCACCTCGCCTGCCGTGCCGTGTTCGGCCTCCTCCTTGGCCGCGATCAGCTCCGGTATGTAGGAGGGCGCGGCCAACTCGTCCGCCAGTGTGGGCAGATGGGGCTGGACCCGGCCACTGTCCATGAGGTGGATGCCGGTGAGCAGCACTCGCAGCGTGTACAACAGCGGCTTCAGCTCGCCGGTCTTCTCGAACAGCCGCCACTGGGTCCCGGCGAAGCCCCGGTAGTGGTGGGCGTGGTGGGCGGTGAGCAGGTCCGGCACCAGCGCGAGCAGTTCGCCGTGCACGGCGGTGGTGTGCACGACCAGGGGCGAGACCAGTTGCTCCAGGACGTAGCCGTTGCGCCGGAGCAGCATCCGGGCGAACTTGCGCAGGTCGTGCGAGACCAGGTCCAGCTCGGTGCGCCCCTGCTCCCACATCCGGGTCCGGGTCTCCTCCGGCTCGTGCAGCCCGAGGAGGGCGGCGGCCGGCAGGAGGTGGGCGCCGCGCAGGTCGACGTCGGAGTCCCGGGACGGGAAGCCGTACAGGTGGGCGCCGGAGACCGTCGCGAAGACCAGCGGATCGTCCTGTCCGGCGACCACGGCACCCAGGTCGACGTCGGGCAGCCCGGCCGCACGCAGGACGGCCTCGCGTGCGGTGTCCGCTTCGGTGGCCGCCGGGCTCTCACACATCCCAGGCCTCCCCCAGTGCCAGCAGTTCGTCGCGGTACTCGATGCGGGCGGCCCACTCCTCGGGCCAGGCGCCGGCCCCGAGGTGGGCGCCCGCGAAGGCGCCGGTGAGGCAGGCGATCGAGTCGGAGTCGCCGGAGGTGCAGGCGGCCCGGCGCAGCGCGGTGAGCGGCTCGTCGGGGAAGAGCAGGAAGCACAGCAGCCCGGTGGCCAGCGCCTCCTCGGCGATCCAGCCGGCGCCGGTGGCCAGGCAGGGGTCGGCCTCCGGGTCCGGGGCACCGAGCGCCGCGTCCAGCCGGTCCAGGACGCCGAGGCAGTCGTCCCAGCCGCGTGCGGCGAAGGCCGCCTCGGACGGGTCCTGGCTGCGCCGCCACAGGTCGCCGAGCCAGTCCTCCCGGTAGACGGTGCGCTGGTCCTCGGCGTACGCCCGCAGCAGGCCGGGCAGTTGGGCGGGCGGGGTGCCATCGGCGAGGGCGCGTACGGCACGGGCGGTCAGGTCGGAGGCGGCCAGCGCGGTGGGGTGCCCGTGGGTCAGCGCGGACTGCAGCTGCGCGGCGCCGGAGCGCTGCTCGGGGCTCAGCCCCGGCGCGAGCCCGATGGGCGCGACCCGCATATTGGCGCCGCAGCCCTTCGACCCCATCCGGGCGGCCTCGGCCCACGGCCGCTCCCGGTCGCTGAGCAGCTGGCAGGCGCCCAGGCAGGTGGCGCCGGGCGCCCGGTTGTTGTCGGGCGAGCGCCACCAGGCGACGTACTCCTCGCGTACGGGCGCCAGGAGGCCGGACGGGGTGAGCGCACCGCGCCCCATGGCCGTGCGCAGCCCGCGGCCCAGCGCCAGCGTCATCTGGGTGTCGTCGGTGACGAAGGCGGGGTCGGGCAGCGCCATCCGCCGCCACGGGCCGCACTTCGCCAGGATCGCCGGCACCTCGTTGAACTCGGTGGGAAAGCCGAGCGCGTCACCCAGGGCCAGCCCGATCAGCGAGCCGGTGGCGACGGTCCCCGTGACCCCCGTGGACACCATGAAAAACCACCCCTTAATGTCGCAGTGACATTAAGGGGTGGCCGGGCGGGTCCGCAAGGCGTTTGCCGCCCTGCGGACCCGCCGGAGACGGCGGCGGCTCTAGAGCTCGACCTCGCGCATCAGCATGCCGACCTCGGTGTTGGTCATCCGGCGCAGCCAGCCCGACTTCTGGTCGCCCAGGGCGATCGGGCCGAAGCTCGTACGGACGAGCTTGTCGACGGGGAAGCCGGCCTCCGCCAGCATCCGGCGGACGATGTGCTTGCGGCCCTCGTGGAGCGTGACCTCGACGAGGTAGTTCTTGCCGGTGTTCTCCACGACCCGGAAGTGGTCGGCGCGGGCGTAGCCGTCCTCCAGCTGGATGCCGTCCTTGAGCTGCTTGCCCAGGTCGCGCGGGAGGGGGCCCTGGATCGCGGCCAGGTAGGTCTTCTTGACGCCGTAGCGCGGGTGCGTCAGACGGTGGGCCAGCTCGCCGTGGTTGGTGAGCAGGATGATGCCCTCGGTCTCGGTGTCCAGCCGGCCGACGTGGAACAGCCGCGTCTCCCGGTTGGTGACGTAGTCGCCCAGGCACTGCCGGCCGTCGGGGTCCTCCATGGTGGACACCACACCGGCCGGCTTGTTCAGCGCGAAGAAGAGGTACGACTGGGTGGCGACCGTCAGGCCGTCGACCTTGATCTCGTCCTTCTCGGGGTCGACCCGGACGCCCTGCTCCATGACGATCTGGCCGTTGACCTCGACCCGCGCCTGGTCGATCAGCTCCTCGCAGGCCCGCCGCGAGCCCATGCCGGCCCTGGCCAGCACCTTCTGCAGGCGCTCGCCCTCCTGGTCGCCGAACGTCTTGGGGGTCTTGACCTGCGGCTTGTCGTGGCGGGCGCGGTTGCGCTCCTCCACCTGGGCGTCGTACTCGCGGGGCCGCGCGGGCGCCTGGCCGCGGCCGCGCTGCGGACCGCCCTTGGCACCCGGGCGGGACCCCTTGGAGGCCGCGCCGGTACGCGGACCGCCCTTGGCTCCGCCGCGGGCCGCCGCGCCCCGGCTGCCGCCGCTCTTGGGGCTGCCGCTCTTGGGACCACCGCTCTTGGCGCCGCCGCGCCCGTCCTTGCCGCCCTGGTCGCCGGGGCCGCCCACGTCGTAGCGGCGCTCCTCCGGACGGGGACGGCCGGCGCGCTGCTGCTTCTCGTCCCGCTTATTGCCCGCGCCGCGGTAGTTGCCCCGCCCGCTGTCGTTGTTCCTGCCGCTGCTTCGCATCAATGATCCGTCTGAGAGTCGCCGCTGTCGTCTACGTCGAACGACGGGATACCTTCCGGGGAATCGCCCTCGACCGCGTCCGCCTCCGGGAGGAACGGTGCGAGCTCAGGGAGCTCGTCCAGGCCGCGCAGGCCCATCCGCTCCAGAAAGTAGTTCGTCGTCCTGTACAGGATCGCACCTGTTTCAGGTTCCGTCCCCGCCTCCTCCACCAGGCCGCGCTGGAGGAGCGTGCGCATCACACCGTCACAGTTCACGCCGCGTACGGCCGAGACACGGGAACGGCTGACCGGCTGACGGTACGCGACCACGGCCAGAGTCTCCAAAGCCGCCTGGGTGAGCCGGGCCTGCTGCCCGTCCAGGACGAAGCTCTCCACCGCGTCCGCGTACGCGGCGCGGGAGTAGAACCGCCAGCCCCCGGCCACCAGCCGCAGATCGAAGCCCCGCCCCTGGCGGGCGTAGTCGTCGGACAGCTCGCGCAGCGCCAGCGCGACCGCGCGGCGGGGCCGCTGCAACACCCTGGCCAGGTGTTCCTCGGTCGCGGGCTCGTCGACGACCATCAAGACGGCCTCCAGCGCGGGCTTCAGCGCGAGCTCGGCGACGCCCAGCGCCCCGGCCGGTGCGCCGGACCGCTCGCCGGGGGTCCCGCCCGCGCCGGCCTGCGCCTCCGTGATGTCGTACGCCCCGCTGTCGGCCTCGCCGCTCATGCCCGCTCCTCCGCTGTGTGTGCTCCCTGCTCCGCCGCGTCGTCGCGCGGCCCCGGTTCCCGGTCGAACTCGTCCGTGACCACCGGCTCGGCCCCCTCCGTGCCCGTCCAGCGGACCTGCAGCGCCCCCAGGGCCTCCTCCTGCTCCAGGACCACCACCCGCTCCCGGTAGAGCTCCAGCAGGGCCAGGAAACGCGCCACGACGGTCAGGGTGTCCGGTGCGTCCGCGCACAGTTCCCGGAAGCTGGTCTCGCCCGCCTCCCGCAGCCGCGCCATCATGACCTCGGCCTGCTCCCGCACGCTCACCAGCGGCGCGTGGATGTGGTCGACATAGACCTGCGGCCTGGCCTTGGGCTGCATCGCCTTCACCGCGAGCCGGGCGAACCCGTCCGCTCCGGTGCTGATGACCACCTCGGGCAGCAGCTCGGCGAGGTACGGCTCCAGCCCGACCGTACGGGGGTGGCGCCGGGCCTCGTCCGCCAGCCGGTCGCTGAAGATGTCCGCGATCCGCTTGTAGGCGCGGTACTGCAGCAGCCGGGCGAAGAGCAGATCGCGGGCCTCCAGGAGCGCGAGGTCCGCCTCGTCCTCCACTTCGGCCGCGGGCAGCAGCCGGGCCGCCTTCAGGTCCAGCAGCGTCGCCGCGACGACCAGGAACTCGGTGGTCTGGTCCAGGTCCCAGTCCGGCCCCATGGCCCGGATGTGTGCCATGAACTCGTCGGTGACCTTCGACAGCGCGACCTCGGTGACGTCCAGCTTGTGCTTGGAGATCAACTGCAGCAGGAGGTCGAAGGGCCCCTCGAAGTTGTCCAGGCGGAGGGTGAACCTCCCGTCACCGGGCTCCCGGGCCGAGGGGGGCTCGGAGCCCGGAAGGCCACCGGAGCCTTCCCCGGGAGGAAGGCCGGGGTCGGAGGCGGGATCAGGGCTCGAAGCGGGCTCGGGGGCCAAGGCGGCTGCCGGCGGCGCGTCGCCGGCCTCCGGCGTCTCGGCCGCACCTGCCGCCCCGGTCGCCTCGGGATCGTCCGACGCCTCGGGCGGAACCGATGCCGCGGGCTCATCCGGCACCTCGGGCCCATCCGGCACCCCGGCTCCATCCGGCACCCCGGGACCGTCCGGCGCCACCGGCCCCGCGGCGGCACCCCGCCCGAGAGGTCTGCGGGCGCGGGGCGCGGGGGCGTCGTCGTTGGTCGTCGGCATCGCGGTCCATGGTGCTGCGGTCCCGCGCCGGGGGCGGCGGGCTGGTCAGGGGCGGGAGACCCCGCCGAGGAGGCAGGCTATCTCGCTGCGCCCGTGCCATGGCCGACCCGACGCGGCCGGGCCCGCGCGGCGTGACGTTTCAGCACCGCGGCCACCGTCACACGGCATCTCCGCCACCACGACGGGCGGCCACCCCACAGGCGTTCCACGGGCACCGGACCGGCCGCGCCCGCGCAGGCGCCGGGCGTCAGCGCCCCCGCAGCCGCCGCACCAGAATGCTGGCGTCGCCGCGCGACTCCAGGTCGGCGAGGACGACCGCGACCGCCTCGCGGACGATCCGGCCGCGGTCCACGGCGAGGCCGTGTTCGCCGCGCAGCACCAGCCGCGCATGTTCGAGGTCCATGAGCTCCTCGGCGGAGACATAGACGGTGATCTTCTCGTCGTGCCGTTCCCGGCCGCTGGGGCGGCGGTTGGCGCCGCGGGAGCCGCCGCGCCGGCGGCCCTGGCCACCGGCCTGCGCGGCCGCCGCGGCCGCGTCGGAACCTGCCTGGCCGCCCTGGCCCGCCGCGGCCCGGTGGCCCTTGGCGGTGTCGCCGTCGCCCTCCCGGCCGCTGTGCTCGGCGGGGGGCCCGACGGCGGGTACCCGCGGCGGCGTGGCCGGTCCGCCGTCACCGGCCGTCGCTGCCGGGGTGTCCCAGTTGCCGGCGGTCCCGGACCGGCGCTGCCGTACGGCGGCGGCCGCCTCCGGCGCCTCCTCCGCGGTGTCGGGCTCGCCGGCCGGTGCGGGCACCCGGGGCGCCTCGCCGCCTGCCGCGGAGCCGTTCGCCGCGCGACGGGGGCTGGAGGGCTGCAGCCCCACTCCCCCGGTGGTACGGAACAGTTCGTCGGCTCCCGGCAGACTCACTCGGCGTGACACCGGGCGAGCACCTCCCTGGCGAGCTGACGATAGGCGGCGGCGCCGACGGAGTTGGAGGCGTACGTGGTGATCGGCTCGCCCGCGACGGTGGTCTCGGGGAAGCGGACCGTACGGCCGATGACGGTGTGGTAGACGTGGTCGTCGAAGGCCTCGACGACACGCGCCAGGACCTCGCGGCTGTGCACCGTGCGGGAGTCGTACATCGTCGCCAGGATGCCGTCGAGCTCCAGCTCGGGGTTGAGCCGCTCCTGGACCTTCTCGATGGTCTCGGTGAGCAGCGCGACACCGCGCAGGGCGAAGAACTCGCACTCCAGCGGCACGATGACCTTGTGAGCCGCCGTCAGGGCGTTGACGGTGAGCAGGCCGAGGGAGGGCTGGCAGTCGATGACGATGTAGTCGTAGTCGGCCAGCAGCGGCTTCAGGGCGCGCTGCAGGGTCGACTCGCGCGCGACCTCGCTGACCAACTGCACCTCTGCCGCTGACAAATCGATATTGCTGGGCAGCAGGTCCATGTTGGGGACCGCGGTCTTCAGGAGCACCTCGTCGGCCGCCATGCCCCGCTCCATGAGCAGGTTGTAGACCGTCAGGTCGAGCTCCATCGGGTTGACGCCGAGTCCGACCGACAGGGCGCCCTGCGGGTCGAAGTCGACGAGCAGCACCCGTCGGCCGTATTCGGCGAGCGCGGCACCGAGGTTGATGGTCGAGGTGGTCTTGCCGACCCCGCCCTTCTGGTTGCACATCGCGATGATCTTGGCGGGGCCGTGGTCGGACAGCGGTCCCGGGATGGGGAAGTAGGGGAGCGGGCGTCCGGTCGGCCCGACGCGCTCTCGGCGCTGGCGCGCGGCGTCCGGCGCGAGCGTCGCGGCGTATTCGGGGTCCGGCTCGTACTCCGCGTCCGGGTCGTAGAAGTGCCCCTGGGGCAGGTCGTCGTAGTCGGCGAGACGGGCGGGTTCTCCACTGCCCCGGTCGCCGGCCATGGCGTTCACGTGATGGCCGTCCATGCTCTGGTGGGCTGTCGTGGAAATGCTCTGGTGGGCTGCGAAGGTGTGGACCGCGACGGAGCCGACAGCCTCGCGCCCCGAGGGGTCCTGGCCCCCTGCAACCGCTCCTGGTCGACCACCTCCGGGAGAAAATGTCGACTCATTCACAAGTCGTCTTACCTCCTTGGATGTGACCAGGAAACTTTATCGATAGGTCAGCGTGGCACCATGCCGACGGTTGGCGACTCTATGGCGTGTCGGGCGTCCGCAGCAACACAATCCACCGGACCTGGCACGATGTGTCGGTAACCGGACTCCCGATGTCAAGGGCGCACGTCGCATCGGACCGAAGTTTCCGGGGTGCGCGAAACGGCTAAAGGGTCACGATCGCGGCGAGTTGGGGGCCGGCGTTCCGGAACGCGGGGTTCCGTGCGCCCCCTATGCGACCGGCCGGGCCTTGTTGCCAAGGCCCGGCCGGATATGCAGCGTTGACGCGCTTCGTTGACGTCTCAGCCGAGGAGGGTGCGCAGTTCGACGTGCTCCAGGTCGTGCGCCTCGGCGACGGGGCCGTAGACGACCTTGCCGTCGTGCGTGTTCAGACCCTTGGCCAGCGCCGGGTCACGGCGCAGCGCCTCGACCCAGCCGCGGTTCGCCAGCTCCACGATGTAGGGCAGCGTGGCGTTGGTGAGCGCGTGGGTGGAGGTGTTCGGCACCGCGCCGGGCATGTTGGCGACGCAGTAGAAGACCGAGTTGTGGACCGCGAAGGTCGGCTCGGCGTGCGTGGTGGGACGCGAGTCCTCGAAGCAGCCGCCCTGGTCGATCGCGATGTCGACAAGAACACTTCCGGGCTTCATCTTGGCGACGAGCTCGTTGGTGACCAGCTTGGGGGCCTTGGCGCCGGGGATCAGGACCGCACCGACGACGAGGTCGGCCTCGACGACGGCCTTCTCCAGCTCGTAGGCGTTGGAGACGATCGTCTGCACCTTGGTGCCGAAGATCTTGTCGGCCTCGCGGAGCTTGTTGATGTCCTTGTCGAGCAGGGTGACGTGGAAGCCGAGGCCCACGGCGATCTGCAGGGCGTTCCAGCCGGAGACGCCACCGCCGATGATGACGGCCTTGCCCGCGTGGACACCGGGGACGCCACCGGGCAGCACACCGCGGCCGCCGGCCTGGCGCATCAGGTGGTAGGCGCCGACCTGCGGGGCGATACGGCCCGCGACCTCGGACATCGGGGCGAGCAGCGGCAGCTGGCGGCCGGCCGTCTCGACGGTCTCGTAGGCGATCGCGGTGGTGCCGGACTCCAGCAGCGCGTCGGTGCACTCCCGGGAGGCGGCCAGGTGCAGGTAGGTGAAGAGCGTCTGGTCCTTGCGGAGGCGGTGGTACTCCTCCGCGATCGGCTCCTTGACCTTCAGCAGCAGGTCAGCGGTGCCCCAGACCTCATCGGCGGTGTCCAGGATGGTGGCACCGGCGGAGACGTACTCCTCGTTCGGGATGGACGAGCCGACGCCGGCGTCCTTCTCGATGAAGACCTGGTGGCCGTGGCGGACGAGTTCGTTGACTCCGGCGGGCGTGATGGCCACGCGGAACTCGTTGTTCTTGACCTCGCGGGGGATGCCGACCTTCACGTCGATCACGGTCCTTGAAAGAGAGGGTGCAGGAGGAATTATCCCCTCATGCGATGCATGACGGAACTGACCGCGCCGAACGCGGCCCGGCCAGTCTATTGAAGGAGCTCTCGTTGTCTAGCCTTGCAAAGCATTAAATCTCGCGAGAAGCACTACCGATTTCGCAGGTCACTCGGAGTGATCTTCGAGGAGTCGCTCCCCCACGGCCCGATGGAGCCGTGCCGCTGCCGGATCTCCGAGCCGGTCGAGGGTGTCCGCAATCCGTAGTTGCAGCGCCGCCTCCAGTCGTCCGTCGCCCGCTTTCCGGGCGATGCCGAGGGCCTCCAGGCAGGTCCGCAGCGCCTCCTCGGGCCGTCCCGCGTACTCCTGTACCCGGGCCACCTCACCGGTCGCCCGCGCCTGGCCGGCCACATCGCCGGTCCTGCGGTACGTGCCGACCGCCGCCCGCCATGCCTTGAGCGCCTCGCCCCACCGGCCCGCGTAGGTGTGCGCCCCGCCGATCCGGCCCTGCAGCCGCGCCGCGTCCCCGCTCTCGCCGCGGGCCAGCCGCAGCTCCAGCGCCCGGCCGTACCAGTCGGCGGCCCGCTGCCAGTCGCCCAGCGCGGTGTACGTACCGCCCAGCGACTCCAGCGCCCGCCCGGTCGCGACCGGGTCCTGCACCGAGCGGGCCGCCTCCAGCGCCCCCCGGTAGCGGGTGAGCGCCTGGGCGGTGCGGCCCGCCTGCCCGTCCAGGTCCGCGAGGTTCAGCAGGGCGGCCGCCTTCTCCCGCGGCAGCTCGCGCCGCTCGGCGACCTGGAGGACGAGTCCGTGCAGCGCATAGAGGTCCGGCGCGGCGGCCTCGGGGCCCTGGTGCACGAGCAGCGTCCGGGTCAGCGCGGCCATCAACCGCCGGTCCAGGGTGTCGAGTTCACCGTCCGCGACGGCGATCCTGGCGGCGTCGAGCAGCGCGCCGCGGCGGCTGCGCAGCCAGTGCGCGGCGGCGCCCCGGGAGCAGAAGCGCAGCGAGCGCGGCAGCCCGTCGACCTTCTCCCGGGCGGGCGAATCGGCCGGCTCGCCCATCGCCCGGCAGGACTGGAGCAGCCGTACGGTCCGCTCCAGCATCCGGGCGCGGGCCAGCTGGATGTCGGCGGGGCGCTCGTGCTCCCGGAGCAGTTCGCGCGCCAGCGGGTCGAGGCAGCCGGGCAGCCGGTACTGCGGGCGCAGGGCCGGATCGGGCGTGCCGATGCCGGCCGCGGGGGCCTCGTCGTCCTCGGGGGCGACCGACCGCAGCAGGCCGAGCGCCGTGAAGTCGGCGAGTGTCGTGGCGGCCGCCGCCACCGAGCAGCCGGCCAGGGCGGAGGCGATGTGCGCGTCCACGAGACCGCCCGGTGCCAGGGTGATCAGCCGCAGTATGCGGGCGGCGGGCGCCGGCAGCGCGTCATGGGCGAGGCGGAACGCGCGGAACAGCGGGCGGGCGCCGGTGGGCAGGTCCGGGGGCAGCCCGACGGCGTGCAGCGCCTGGTACAGGTCGGCGACCGAGGACTTGGGGCGGGCGGCGAGCCAGGCCCCGGCCAGCACCAGCGCGGCGGGCTGGCCGCCGCACTCCTCGGCGACGCTGTCGGCGGTGCGCGGGTCGACGGTGATCCGGGTCGGCCCGGCGTACCGGCTGAGCAGCTCGACCCCGGCCGCGCTGTCCAGGCCGCCCAGGGCGCACGGCCGGACGTCGGGGATGCCGGTCAGCGGCCCCTGCGAGACCACCACGACCAGGCAGTCGGGGGCGTCGGGGAGCAGCGGTTCGACCTGTTCGGCGCCGGGTGCGTCGTCCAGGAAGAGCAGCGCGCGGCGCCCGGCGAGGGCTTCGCGCAGCTGCTCGGTCAGCTCGTCCTCGGCGGCACCGGGCGGGGCGTCGGCGCCGAGCGCGGCCAGCAGCTCGCGCGCGGTGCGGGCGGTGTCGGCCGGTTCGCCGCCCGGCCCGGTCAGCGTGGCCCGCAGCACGCCGTCGGGGTGGCCGTCCGCCAGTTCCCTCAGCAGCTCCTCGGCGAGGGCCGTACGGCCGGAGCCGGGGCGGCCGGCGATCAGCAGCACCCGGCTGCGGGCGCCTTTGCGGCCGGAGAGGGTGTCCAGGCCGGCCCGGGCGATGTCGGCGTGCAGCGCCTTGAGCTCGCGGCGGCGGCCGGTGAACCCGGTGGTGGAGGGGCGGGCGGCACCGTCCTCGCGGGACCCCGGCGCCCGCTGTCCGGGTGCCGCCGTGACCGGCCCCTCCGCCATCCCGGGCGCGAGGTGCCCCCCGCCCACCGCCTGGTCCGTCACCGGTCACGCTCCCGTCCACCTGCGCATATGCGTCCGCCGCTGGGACGGAACGCTGCCGAGCGTAGTTCACGGGCCGTCACCTCCCCTGCAGAGCAGGGCGGTTGCGTCACCCGATCGGATCGGTCGATCATCCGACCGGCTCCGGGTGGGGGCGGTGGGCCCGGCGGCTCAGGCCTCGAAGGGGCGGGCCGGCCACGGGGCCTCGGCCGGCCGCAGCGCGTCCAGGCCCTCGCCGCTGCGGGCGGCGCTCAGCGCCAGCACCCCCACGACCAGGCAGTTGTTGTGCAGCTCACCGGCGAGGACGAGGCGGACCAGCTCGTCGTGCGGCACCCGGGCCAGCTCCATGTCGGCCTCCTCCTCGGAGACCTCGAACCGCTCCCCCTCGGCCTCGGCGAGACCCCGGGCGAGGAAGATCCGTACGGCCTCGTCGCAGCCGCCGGGCGTGGTGTAGACGTCGGTCAGCACCCGCCAGTCCGCGGCCTTGACGTGTGCCTCCTCGTACAGCTCGCGCTGCGCCCCGTGCAGCGGGTTCTCCCCGGGGACGTCGAGGAGCCCGGCGGGGATCTCCCACAGCTTCTGCCGCACGGGGTGGCGGTACTGGCGCAGCACCAGCACCCGGTCCTGGTCGTCGAGGGCGAGGACGGCCACGGAACCGGGGTGGACCTGGTAGTCGCGCGTGACGGTGCTGCCGTCCGGCATGACGACCTCGTCGGTGCGCACGCTGGTCTTGTTCCCGGTGAACGGCGTCCTGGACGCGATGACCGTCCACTCCTCGGGGGTGTCCTTGATCGTCATGGCGCGTCCTCCTGTGTGTTGCCTGAACCAACGCAGAAACCGGGGCACAGCCTCCGAAGAGGCCGTACCCCGGCAACCGTATCCGCCGCGGTGTCCCTTACTTCGCGGTGCCCGTCTTGCGCGCGACCGCGGCCTTCACCAGCCCGGCGAAGAGCGGGTGCGGGCGGGTCGGGCGGGAGCGCAGCTCGGGGTGCGCCTGGGTGGCGACGAGGTAGGGGTGCACCTCGCGCGGGTACTCGACGTACTCGACGAGCTTGTTGTCCGGGGAGGTGCCGGAGAACTGCAGCCCGGCCTTCTTCTCCAGCTCGCCGCGGTAGGCGTTGTTGACCTCGTAGCGGTGGCGGTGGCGCTCCTCGACGTACGGCTGGTCGTCGTAGACCTCGCGGACGATGGAGCCCTCGGCGAGCTTGGCCGGGTACATCCCCAGCCGCATCGTGCCGCCCATATCGCCCTCACCTGCGACGATGTCCATCTGCTCGGCCATCGTGGAGATCACCGGGTCGGCGGCGGCCGGGTCGAACTCGGTGGAGTTCGCGCCCTCGATGCCGGCCAGGTTGCGGGCCGCCTCGATGACCACGCACTGCAGGCCCAGGCACAGGCCGAGCAGCGGGAGCTTGTTCTCCCTGGCGTAGGTGATCGCGCCGACCTTGCCGTCCACACCGCGGTCGCCGAAGCCGCCGGGGATGCAGACCGCGTCGCAGTCGGCGAGCTGCTCGGCGGCACCGGCCGGGGTCTTGCAGTCGTCGGAGGTGACCCACTTGAGCTTCACGCGGGTGCGGTTCGCGAAGCCGCCGGCCCGCAGCGCCTCGGTGACCGAGAGGTAGGCGTCCGGCAGGTCGATGTACTTGCCGACCAGCGCGACCTTGACCTCGTGGTCGGGGTTGTGGACGCGGTCGAGCAGGTCCTCCCACTGGGTCCAGTTCACATCGCGGAACGGGAGGTCCAGCTTCCGTACGACATAGGCGTCCAGGCCCTCGGTGTGCAGGACCTTGGGGATGTCGTAGATCGACGGGGCGTCGATCGCGGCGACGACCGCGGCCTCGTCGACGTCGCACATCAGCGAGATCTTGCGCTTGATGGCGGTGGGCACCTCGCGGTCGGCGCGCAGCACGATGGCGTCGGGCTGGATGCCGATGTTGCGCAGCGCCGCGACCGAGTGCTGGGTCGGCTTGGTCTTCAGCTCACCGGAGGGGCCGATGTAGGGGAGCAGCGAGATGTGCACGACGAAGACGTTGTCCCGGCCGACCTCGTGGCGGACCTGACGGACGGTCTCCAGGAACGGCAGCGACTCGATGTCGCCGACGGTGCCGCCGACCTCGGTGATGACGACGTCGACGTCCTCGGTCGCCATCCGCCGGATGCGGTGCTTGATCTCGTTGGTGATGTGCGGGATGACCTGCACGGTGTCGCCGAGGTACTCGCCGCGCCGCTCCTTGGCGATCACGGTGTTGTAGACCTGGCCGGTGGTCACGTTCGCGGAGCCGTCGAGGTCGACGTCCAGGAACCGCTCGTAGTGGCCGATGTCCAGGTCGGTCTCGGCGCCGTCGTTGGTGACGAAGACCTCACCGTGCTGGAACGGGTTCATCGTTCCCGGGTCGACGTTCAGGTACGGGTCGAGCTTCTGCATCGTGACCCGCAGACCGCGCGCCTTGAGGAGAGCACCCAGGCTGGAGGCGGTGAGCCCCTTGCCCAGCGAGGAGGCGACGCCCCCGGTGACGAAGAGGTGCTTGGTCGTCGTGGATTTGGGCGGCATGGCCAAGAGGGAGCTCCCGTGGTCGCGAGGTGGAGAGGTGCGAGGCGGCATGGGCCCTGGAATTCAGGGGTGCCGTCGCTGCGGTTCGGGGGTGCCGTGACGTCTGCTGGGTCCCACCGGTCCACGGGGTACCAGGCTATCAGCGACCGGGCATGGTCGTGTCCGGCCGCACGGCGGAACCTGGAGGTGATGGTTCCGGATGACGCTGTCACGTGACGGAGGCCACCCATTTGGACCGCTTCACTCGTCGCGAGGGTCGCGCGGATCACCCACGTGCGTCGTATCCTGCTCGGACACTCGCTACGAGCCGCCCGGGAAGGCACCACCCTCCCCCAGCTACCGCTGGGCGGTGCGCCAGCCCGATTTCCGGTCCCGCTGCTCGGCGACGTTTCATGGGCAGGACGGACAGATCACAACGTCCCATGGGGGGCGTGACTCCAGTTCGACGGGAGATGCACGTGGCCGGGCGCATCGAGGACTACGCACTTATCGGCGATATGCAGACCGCCGCTCTAGTGTGCAGGGACGGCACGGTCGACTGGCTGTGCCTGCCCCGCTTCGACTCCCCGGCGGTCTTCGCAGGGCTGCTGGGCACGGAGGAGCACGGATACTGGCGGATGGGGCCGGTCAACGGCCCCGGGGGCCGGCCCGCACCGGCCGACCGCCGGCGCTACCGGGGCGATTCGCTCGTCCTGGAATCGGAGTGGGACACCCCGCGCGGCACCGTCAGGGTGATCGACTTCATGCCGCCGCGCGACGGCGCACCGCAGCTGATCCGCATCGTGGAAGGCGTCAGCGGCCGCGTCCCGATGCGCTCGGAGCTGCGGATGCGGTTCTCCTACGGCTGGGTCGTGCCCTGGGTGCACAAGGTGGACGACCGTACGGTCGCGGTGGCGGGCCCCGATTCGGTGTGGCTGGACACCGAGGCGGAGACCTACGGCAAGGACCTGACGACGTTCTCCGACTTCACGGTCTCGCCGGGTGAGCGGATCGCGTTCACGATCAGCTGGGAGCCCTCCCACAAGCCGCCGCCGGCCGTGGCGGAGCCCGAGGCGTCGCTGGAGGCGACCGAGGAGTTCTGGCGCGAGTGGGTCGAGCACTGCACGTACCACGGCCCCTACCGCGATGCGGTGGTGCGCTCGCTGATCACGCTGAAGGCGCTGACGTACGCGCCGACCGGCGGGATCGTGGCGGCGCCGACGACCTCGCTGCCGGAGTGCCTGGGCGGCGTGCGCAATTGGGACTACCGCTTCACCTGGCTCCGGGACGCCGCGATCACCCTGTCCTCCCTGCTGCGCACCGGCTACCGCGAGGAGGCGCGGGCCTGGCGCGAGTGGCTGCTGCGGGCGGTGGCGGGCGACCCGGAGAACCTGCAGATCATGTACGGCATCGCCGGTGAGCGCGAACTGGGCGAGAACGAGCTCAACTGGCTTCCCGGATACGAGAATTCCCGTCCGGTACGGGTCGGCAACGGCGCCGCCGGACAGCTCCAGCTCGATGTCTACGGCGAGGTCACCGAGGCGCTGCACCTGGCGCACATGACGGGCCTGGCCCGCAACGACTACGCCTCGCTGCTCCAGCTCAAGTTGATCCAATGGGTGGAGAAGCACTGGGACGAACCGGACGAGGGCATCTGGGAGGTCCGCGGCCCGCGCCGGCACTTCGTGCACTCCAAGGTCATGACCTGGGTCGCGGTCGACCGCACGGTCAAGCTGATCGAGTCCGGGGACGTCGACGGACCGCTGGAGCGTTGGAAGGACCTGCGCGAGACGATCCACCGGGACGTCTGCGAGAACGGCTACGACAAGGAACGCAACACCTTCACCCAGTCCTACGGCTCGCAGGAGCTGGACGCCTCGCTGCTGCTGATCCCGCAGATGGGCTTCCTGCCGCCGGACGACAAGCGCGTCATCGGCACGATCGAGGCGATCCAGCGGGAGCTGTCCACCGAGGACGGTTTCGTGCTGCGCTACCCGACGTCCGGTGCGGACGATCTCGGCGTGGACGGTCTGGAGGGCGAGGAGGGTGCCTTCCTGGCGTGTTCGTTCTGGCTCGCGGACGACCTCGCGATGATCGGCCGGGTCGACGAGGCCCGCAAGCTCTTCGAGAAGCTGCTCTCGCTCCGCAACGACCTGGGACTGCTCGCCGAGGAGTGGGACCCCAAGGCCCGGCGGCAGGTCGGCAACTTCCCGCAGGCGTTCAGCCACGTTCCGCTGATCGACACGGCGCTGCGGCTGACGGCCAGCGGGGCCTACGGGGGTTAGCGCCCCCTTCCGGGCGCCGGCCTCCCCGGCGTTCCGTGGTGCCGTCCGGCTTCCGGACGGCACCTTTTCGTTGTCAGAACGGGGTCAGGGTGAGAGTGATCTCCGTCGGTGCGCCGTCCTCGATGTACGAGGCGAAGCCGGCCACGTCGTCGAAGGCGAAGCCGTAGGCCCTGCCGTCCCGCGTCGCGCTGTGCATGGCCTCGGCGTAGTGGTTGGTCAGCCGCTGCCGGTAGAAGGCGGCCGGGTCGGTGGCGGGCTGCCGCGCCTGCGAGGCGAGGGTGGAGCGGTTGAGGGCGGCGCCCAGGACGGCCGCGAGCGGGCCGCGGGTCCCGTCGTTGGGGGCCGCGAGGGTGCCGTCGCAGAAGAGGACGTCGCGGGTGGACGGCTTGTCGAAGGAGACCGTGCCGGCGGGTGCGGATCCCCGGCCCGCGGTGCCGCGGGGCCCGGTGAAGGAGAGCGTGCCGCCGCTCGCCCGGCCGGTGAAGGTGCCCGCGTCGGTGGTGACGGTCAGGTCCTTGCCCGCGTAGGCGGACCAGGCCTCGTCGATGGCCGGGGCGAAGTAGTCCTTGTCGAAGAGCCCGGTGTCGAGGCCGTGGCCGGGGGCGATCACGCGCTGGTCGCCGATGACCAGGCGGTCGAAGCCCTCGGCGGCCTCGACGTCGGAGAAGATCCTGGCGCGGGCGCCGTCCTTGAGCGTGCCGGTGGTCTGTTCCGCGGCGCCGGTGAGCTTGATCGCGAGCGGGACGCTGAACATGTCGACCATCGTGGTGTTGCAGTACATCCCGCCGGAGTTGTAGGTGAACTCCGCGCAGTCGTGGAGGACGTCGTAGTTGGGGTCGGACGGGACCCAGCCCGCCGGGTAGGCGAGCGCGGCCTTCCCGTTGCCGTCCTCGACCGCCTTGAACTTGAGCTTGCCGCCCAGCGCGGTGTAGATCCGGCCGGACATCCGCGGCAGGTGGAGGGTGGTGGTGCCGCTCGCGGCGAGCGGGATCGCGTAGTCGGTGTAGCCGTCCGGGCCGTTGTCGGCGAGCGCGACGGGCCTGAGTGCGCCGTCCGGGGTGACGCGGACCTGCTGGGTGCCGTCGTTGCCGACGATGTAGATCCAGACCGAGGAGTTGGCGTAGGCGCCGGAGTGGTTGACGAGGTGCAGGGGCATCCCGTCGGCGGCCCGGCCGGACCGGGCGGCGGGTGCGGGAGCGCCGAGGGCACGGCCGGCCAGGGCGGCCCCGGAGGCGGCGGCGCCGGCGGCGAGTCCGCCGAGCAGGCTGCGGCGAGTGATCACGAGGTGGCTCCTTGCGGGGCGGGGCGCCGGGACGGCCGGGCGGTACGGGACGGTGCGGGCTGCTGGACGAGGACCGCGACATGGTCGACGAGGAGGGACCCGCCGGGCCGGGTGGCGTCGGTGGGAGTGGCCCGGCCCGCGACACCGTCCGGGAACGCGCCGCCCATGGCGAGGTCGAGCAGCAGGAAGTGGCCGTGGTGGGTGGCCCTGGCCCAGGTGTCGGCGTCCGTCTCGGAGGCGGTGACGGTGTGGAACTTCTGGCCGTCGACGTACCAGTTCAGCGCCTCCGCGGCGCCGTCGGTGCGGTCCAGCTCCAGCGCGTAGGTGTGGAAGCCGGCCTGGCAGGCGCTGTCGGGGCAGGCACGCGAAGCACTCCTGCCCTGGGTCTCGTGGCACGGCCCGCCGGGGTTGACGCCGCAGTGCAGCGTGCCCCAGACCTTGTCGAGGCCGTTGGCGTTCTCCATGACGTCGAACTCGCCGATCCCCGGCCAGTTCTGGTAGTTGCCGCGGTAGTCGGCGCCCAGCGTCCAGAACGCCGGCCAGTAGCCGAGCGCCCCGTCACCGGACACCTCGGGCAGCCGGATGTCCGCCTCGATGCGGAGCTTGCCGCCGGCCGGGGCGGCGAAGTCGGTCCGCCGCGATTCGATGCGGCCCGAGGTCCAGGTGCCGCCGTCCTTCAGGGCCGTGATCCTCAGGTGGCCCGCGCCGTCGAGCCGGAGGTTCTCGGGGCGGTCGGTGTAGGTCTGGCGCTCGCCGGTGCCCCACTGGGCGGGGCCGCCGGGGTAGCCGGTGCCGGTGTCGGTGATCCAGTCGTCGGCGGAGGGGCGTGATCCGGCGCTGCCGTCGAAGTCCGTGCGCCAGACTTCCCGGAGGGCCGTGGGGGCGGCGTCCGGGGCGGGGGCGGTCTCCTCGGCGGATGCCGTCGGGAGGGCGAGGGCACAGGTGGCGACGAGTGCGGTGCTCGCGGCGAGGAGCAGGGCGCCCGCCCGCTCCTGCCGCCGCTTGTGCACCCGGCTTCCGGGCCGATATCTCATGCTCATGACATTCTTTCCTGGCAGTGGGGGGTGGGGAGTTCCGTGGAGCCAGTCAGCGTGAGAGCGCTCTCATGTCGTGCGCTGTGAACCCTGCCCACTCGACCGAACACCGTCAAGTCACCGTGTGGAAAAAGGAGTTGAATGGTGTCTGAGCCGAACGGTCCGCGCCCGACGCTGGAGGCGGTCGCCGCGCTCGCCGGGGTCTCCCGCGCCACGGTCTCCCGCGTGGTCAACGGCGGTGCGGGCGTACGGGCCGAGGTCCGCGAACGCGTCCGCGAGGCGGTGGCCGAGCTGGGCTACGTTCCCAACAGCGCGGCCCGCTCCCTGGTCACCCGCCGCACGGGAGCGGTCGCCGTGGTCATCGCGGAGCCCGAGACCCGGGTCTTCAGCGACCCGTTCTTCGGGCGCCAACTGCGGGGCATCAGCCGCGAACTGGCCGCCGCCGACACCCAGCTCCTGCTGATGTTCGTCGAGCACCGCGACGACTACGACCGCATCGGCCGCTACCTGTCGGCCGGGCATGTCGACGGCGCGCTGATGTTCTCGCTGCACCGCGACGACCCGCTGCCCGCCATGGCCGAACGGGCCGGCCTGCCCACCGTCTTCGGCGGCCGGCCCGACTGGGCGGGCGCCGGCCGCGCGCCGCGGCCGCTGTACGTCGACACCGACAACCGCGACGGCGCCCGCCAGGCCGTACGCCATCTCCTCGGCCGCGGCCGGCGCCGGATCGCCGTGATCACCGGGCCGCTCGACCAGACCTCCGCGCTGGACCGCCTCGACGGCTACCGCGAGGCGCTCGGCACACCGGAGCCGGACCCGCGGCTGATCGCGGACGGCGGCTTCACCGCGCAGGGCGGCGAGCGGGCCATGGCCGAGCTCCTCGATGCCGCGCCGGACCTGGACGCCGTCTTCGCCTGCTCCGACCTGATGGCGAACGGCGCGCTGCGCACGCTCCGGGCCCGTGGGCGTCGGGTGCCGGACGACGTGGCGGTGGTGGGCTACGACGATCTGGAGCCGGCCGCCTGGGCGGATCCGCCGCTGACCACGGTGCGCCAGGACGTGGAGGAGATGGGGCGGCTGATGGCCCGGTTGCTGCTGCGGCTCCTGGACCCGCGGAAGGCCGAGGCGGCGGACGGGGTTGCCGGGGTGGAGCAGGTGCCGGGGGACGGTCCGGCCGGACTCGCTCCGGTGATCACGGGGGCGCGGCTGGTGGTGCGGGAATCGGCGTGAGGGTGGCGGTGGGGGCGGGCCGGGCTGCCGCCGGGCCCCTGGCTCCGCCGGGTGCGGTGGCAGGGCGGCGGTGGGGGCGGGACCGACGCGGCAGCCGGAACCGGACCACGCAGCTCCGGATAGCGGACTACGGGTACCGTTCCACGCCATGGGGCCGGAAGCGAAGATCGAAGCCGAGATCACGGTACGCAGGGCGCTGGAGCTGCCGGCGCTGCGACGCGGCCTGCCGGAGGTGCTGGCCGGCGCCGACCGGCTGGACCGCCCGGTGCGCTGGGTGCACGCGGGCGAGGTCCCGCACATCGCCTCGCTGCTCAAGGGCGGCGAGCTGCTGCTGACCACCGGGCTCGGGCTGGGCGCCCGGCCCTCCGAACAGCGCGCCTTCATCCGCAAGCTCGCGGACCGCGAGATCGCCGCGCTCGTCGTGGAGCTGGGCTCCCGTTTCGAATCCCTGCCGGCCGCGCTCGTCGACGCCGCGCGGGACTGCGGCCTGCCGCTGATCCAGCTGCACCGCGAGGTCCCGTACGTCACGGTCACCGAGGCGATCCACACCGAGATCATCAACACCCACTACGCCCTCCTGCGGCGCGCCGACGAGATCCTGCGGCGCTGTACGGACGTGCTGCTGCGCGGCGGCGGCGCCCCCGAGGTGCTCCGGCTGCTCGCCGACTTCACCGGCAACCCGCTCTGCCTGGAGACCCCCGACGGCAGCCCCCTCTACGCCGCGGGCCCGGACGCCGGCGACGGCGGCCCGGCGGAGGCCGACCCGCTGCTGGCCTGGGAGGGCCTGCGCGACACCGGCGTCCGCATCGACGTCCCCGGCGGCGGCCCCGGCCCCGACGCGGTCCGCGCCCGCCTCGTCCTGCTGCCCGTCAACGCCCCGCTGGCGCCGGTGCACCGGATCGCCGCCGAGCGGGCGGCCGACCTCCTCGCCGTCGTCATGCTCCAGTCCCGCCAGGAGGAGGTGCTCGCCGCCCGGGGCCGCGGCGACTTCCTCGCGGACCTGGCGGAGGGCCGGATCTCCGCGTCGGAGGCGCCCGGTCAGGCCCGCCTGCTGGGCTTCCGCCCCGGCACGGAACCGGTGCTCCCGGTGGTGATGCGACTGCCCGCCGGCCTTCCTTCCCCCGGCAGCTGGGCGCTGCTCGCCCAGGCCCTGCGCGAGGAACTCGCCGCCCCGGGAGTGCCGGTACTCCTCGGCGTACGCCCCGTGGAGGGCCGGGTCCCGATGCTCGTCGCCCTGCGCGCCGGCCAGGACCGCGAGGCGCTCGCCGACCGGGTCGCCGCGGCACTGCGGGCCGGGGTCGTCCGCGCCGGCCTGGACCGGCCGGCCGCCCCCCGCCCGGTGGTCGTGGTCGGCACCCCGGGCGACTGGGCGGCGGCGGGCCCCGGCCTGCGGCATGCGGCGGAGGCGGCGGCCGCGGCCCAGGGGCTGCCGGAAGCGCCCTGGTACGACGCGCGCCGCCTGGACATCGAGCTGTTGTTGTGGCGGATGCGCGAACACGGCGAGCAGGGGGTGCTCACCGACTTCGTGGAGCGCGCCATCGGGCCGCTGCTCGCCCATGACCGCGCTGCCCGGCAGCCGCTGCTGCCGACGCTGGAGGCCTATCTGGCCAGCGCCGGCCGCAAGGCGGAGACCGCCCGCGACCTGAATGTGAACCGGCAGACGCTGTACGACCGGCTGGCCCGCATCGCCCAGCTGCTGGGCACGGACCTGGACGATCCGCAGACGGTCCTGGGCCTGCGGCTGGCCCTGCGCGCCAGGCGCCATACGGACCATCCCTGACGGCCGGCCCGGCCCCGCCCGCTAGACCGGCTGCACCGGCTGGGTCAGTTCGTCGTAGACGCTGAGGACCTGGGTGACGGTGTCGTTCTCGCTGGGCCAGCCGGCCGCCTGGGCGCGGCCCGCCGCGGCGAGGGCATCCCGCCGCACGGGGTCGGCGAGCAGCGCGAGAACCGCACGGGCCAGGGCGGCGGCGTCGCCGTACCGCACCAGTTCCGCGGCCCGGCCGACCAGTTCGCGGGTGCCTCCGGTGTCGGTGGCGACCAGCGGCACCCCCGCGCGCAGTGCCTCCTGGGCGATCAGCGAGCGGGCCTCCCACCTGCTGGGCAGCACCACCAGGTCGGCGGCGGAGAGGAGTTCGGGTACGTCGTCGCGGCGGCCGAGCAGCTGGACGGGCAGCTGCTCGGCGTCGATCCGCCGCTGCAGCGCGGCCCGCTGCTCGCCCTCCCCCGCGATGGCCACCAGCGGCTGCGGGTCGAGCGCGCACCAGGCGTGTGCCGCGTCCAGCAGCAGGTCGTGCCCCTGGCTCGGGTCGAGCCGGCCGACCGCGAGCAGCAACGGGCGGTCCACCGCGCCCAGTTCGGCGCGTTCCTTGCGACGCATCCGGTCGTGGCTCTCGGGCTCGGCCGCCGCGCCGCCCGGCCGGGGACGTGGGATCGCGACGGGCGCGAGCCGGGCGTCGCGCGCTCCCCGCTCGCGCGCCCGGTCCACGAGGTCGGAGCAGGCCCCCAGGACGACGGCGGCCGCACGCGCCACCCGCCGCTCCATCAGATGCACCAGGCCGGCCCGCGCGCCCTCCAGGTGCGCCTTGGTGTGCCAGGTGATGACCAGCGGAACCCGCCGTCCGCCCCGGGGGCCGCGCAGTCCGCGGAGCGCCATCGAAGCGCGCAGCCCGGCCCGCAGCCCGTGCGCATGGACGAGGTCGGCGTCCCAGCAGGCGCTGCGCAGCGCGGCCACGCTCGCCGGATCCGTCCGGGGCGGGACGTACACGAACCGCGCGCCCGAGCCGGTGAAGTCGTAGGCCTCCTCGGTCTCCTGCGTGGCACAGACGGTCACTCGCACGCCACGGGCCACGAGCCCTTCGGCCAGCGAGCGGACGTGCGCGGCGCTGCCGGCGCTGCCGTGCCCCAGCACCTGGACCGTGCGCAGCGGCGACAGCCCGTGCGCCGAGGTCGGGGTGCTGATCACGTGGTCGGGGCTCCTGGGTCGGGGCGGGACGGTCCGTACCGGCGAGTCGGTCCGTTTGCTGCGGGGTGGCGCGTCGCGTGCAGGCGTTCGCCCGCCTGTCCGGCGGACGGTCCGGGCGGGGCGAGCGTGCCCGGGACTGCGCACCGCGCCCAGGATGCCAGTCCGGCGACGTCAATTCGGCACCGTCGGCCCGCCGTTCCGGTGGGAAGTCTCACCCCCGCGCCCGCCAGATCACCCACATGGGCGACAAACCGCCCGCGCGGGTTGAGGGCTCGTTCGAGTGAGTCCACTTCCCGGAGTGCGCCTGCGCCGGGGCAAGGGGCGTGTGCGCCGCCATCGGGAGCGCGTGAGGTTTGTCCGAATCTACGGGAGGGAGGGGCGGAGTTCGGGTCGGGGAGGGAATCTCGGACGGCCGCGCAGCCGGCCTCGCGGTCGTGTCCCTGCCCTCGGCCCCGTCCCTGCCCTCGGCCTCTCCCTGTCCCCGCCCTCGCCCTGTTGGTTTCCTTTCCCCGTCCCGGCAGCCTCAGATCGCCGCGGCCGCCCGGCTGACGCGGTCCCCCGCGGCCGCGGCGGCGACCAGCCCCGCGGCGTGCGCGAGCAGTCCGCGGCGGCCGTTGCCCGTGACGATGGCGACGCCGAGTGCCGCGCCGAGGGCGTGCGCCCCGGCGTCCCCGAGCATCGTGCGCTCCCCCAGGTCGTCGCCGATGACGGCTGCCGCGGCCCCCATGGGTGCCGCGGACAGCGGACCCGCCGGACCGCGGCGCAGCAGACCGGGAGCGCCGACGGCCAGTACGGCGCCGGCCGCCCGGCCCGGCCGGACGTCCAGGAGATTCACCAGATGGGCCGAGCCCGCGATCACCACACCCGCCAGGAGCCTGTCGGCCGGGCGCTCCTTGAGGAGGGCCCCCGCCGCGAGCCCCGCGGCGCCGATCCCGAACAGCTTCACGGCGCCGCTGGTGACCTCCTTGTCCCGGAGGGCCGAGAGGTGCGCCCGGAAGCCGCGGCGGGGGTCATCGGCGCCGAACACGTCGTCGTACGCCCCGCAGCCCCCGGCGGCCAGCACGGCCAGCGTCGTGGCGGCCCTGGTCCGGGCGGGCAGCCCCGGTGCGGTGGCGACGGCGAGCGCGGTACCCGTCGCCGTGGCCAGCCCCGCGTGCAGGTCGACGGTCCGGCCGGCGTAGTTCTTCCGCTGCCACAGGACGGCACCGCCCGGCGGCCGCTTCCGCAGCGCCGTACAGGCGGCCCTGGTCACCCCTGCCGCCCCCATGAGCGCCGAGATCCGCCCGCGCACACTGTTGCCTGCCGCCGCCATGCCGCTCCCCTCGCCCGGCACCCTGCCGCGCTCCACTCCGGTCACCCTAGGCACGGCCCCGCTCACCCTCTGCCGGGAGGGCCGGATCAGCCCTTCGTCCCGGTCGTCACGGGCTGGTCGTCGCGCAGTTCCGCGAAGAGCTTCTTCGCCCGCGGCAGGTCCCATTGCACGGCGCTGCCCTTGGGGGTCCGGAAGCCGAGCCCGGAGACGGGGACGTGGAGGCGGGTGCCCTGGCCGGCCGAGACGCCCTTCATCGCTTCGAAGAGCGAGGTGAGGTTCCACAGGCTCATGTTCTTGTCGACGATGAGCGTGTCGAGGCCCGCGTTCACCGTGGGGTAGACCTTGGCCGGGTTGAGCAGGGTGTCGGGTTGTGCGGCCTTGTGGGAGAGGGCGGCCAGGAACTTCTGCTGGTTCCGGCTGCGGCCGAGGTCGCCCTGGGCCTCCTGGTGGCGCTGGCGGACGAAGGCGAGCGCCTCCCGGCCGTCGAGCGTATGGCAGCCCTTCGCCAGGTTTTCGCCGGACTTCTCGTCCTTGACGGCCTTGTCCAGGCACATCGGCACTCCGCCGACCGCGTCCACGATGCCGACGAAGCCCGCGAAGCCGATCTCCGTGTAGTGCCCGATGCGCAGGCCCGTGTTGTGCTCGACGGTCCGCACGAGCAGCTCGGGACCACCTCGCGAGAACGCCGCGTTGAGCTTGTTCTTCGACGCGCCGTAGCGCTTGCCGGTTTCGGGGCGGACGTAGGGCGGGATGGTCACCCAGGAGTCGCGCGGCAGGCTCATCATCGTGGTGCCGTGGGCGCCGGTGTGCAGCAGGATCATCGAATCGGTACGGCGCCCCGCGTCCGCCGAGCCGCCGGTGTGCAGGTCCTTCAGCTGCTTCCCGGAAAGGCCCTGGCGGCTGTCGGAACCCACGATCAGATAGTTGGCGCCCTTGCCCGGTGCCGGCCGGCCGGCGAGCCGGCCGAGGTCGACGTCGCGCTCCAGCTTGGTGTCGGCCCATGTGTAGCTGCCTAGGGAGGTGAGCAGGGTCACGACGCCCACGAGGCCGGCGAGCCGCAGGATCCGGCGGCGCCAGGTGGGGCGGGTGGCCGCGGGCCGGGTGCTTCTGCGCACGGGCCCGCCGGGACCGCCGTAGGGGCCGGGCATCGGCCGGCCGGTGACCGGCTGCGGCGGACGGGGGGCCTGCCGCCGCACCTGCCCCGTGACGGCATGCACCGGCTTCCCCGCGCCACCGTCACGGTGGGCGCCGGGGGCACCGTCCAGCCAGTCACTCATGGGCGGACAGTCTGCATGCTCACGAGCCTTTCACCAAATAGTCCGGAATTCTGCTTGACAGGAACGGTACTTAGGCGAAGAGAAAGGGCATTTGTGCGTGATGGGGCTTTTGGTCGAGTGGGGTCTCCGTGCGGGATCCGGGAGCGGGCCGCCTTGTGACAGGCCCGCCCCCGGCCGGCTCACTCACCTCGACGACAGGCTCCGAGACGCCACCGGCTGCCCGATCTGCTGCCCTGCGGTCCCCGAGCGATGCATCCGGTGCCACTTCAGGCGGGTGCCGAGCAGGAAGGCCACCACGGACTGGATGACCACGAGATACATCAGCTGCCGGTAGACGAGGAGCTGGAACGGCATCGCCCACAGCGACCGCAGTTTCTCGCCATCGAGCCGCAGCGCATATCCGGCGCAGAGCAGTTGCACGAGCAGGAAGCCGCACCAGACGCCGGCCGACTGCCAGGGCCCGAGGAAGAGCAGCCCGTACAGCGCGAAGATGTCGACGACCGGCGCGAACAGCGGCAGGGCGACCTGGAAGAGGACGAGGTAGCTCAGCCCGCGGCGGCCGGAGCGGCCGGCCGGCCCCACTTCGATGACGGCCCGGCGGTGCTTCCACATCGCCTGGATCGTCCCGTAGCACCAGCGGTAGCGCTGCCGCCACAACTGCCGCAGCGAGGTGGGCACCTCGGTCCAGGCGACGGCGGACTCCTCGTAGACCACCCGCCAGCCCGCCTGCCACAGGGCCATGGTCAGGTCGGTGTCCTCGGCGAGGGTGTCCCCGCTCACCCCGCCGACGCCCATCAGCGCGTCCCGGCGGAAGGCCCCGATGGCGCCGGGGACCGTCGGCATGCACTCCAGCACCTCGAACATCCGCCGGTCGAGGTTGAACCCGAAGACGTACTCCAGGTGCTGCCACCGGCCCAGCAGCCGCCGGCGGTTGCCGACCTTGGTGTTGCCGCTGACCGCACCCACCGCCGGGTGGGCGAGCGGCTGGATGAGGTGGTGGACGGCGTCCGGTTCGAAGACGGTGTCGGCGTCGACCATGACGATGATGCCGTAGCGGGCATGGGCCAGGCCGGTGTTGAGCGCGGCCGCCTTGCCCGCATTGGTCTGCCGGATCACCGTCACCCGCGGATCGTCGATCCGGGCAGCGATGTCCGCGGTCCGGTCCGTCGACCCGTCGTCGATCACGATGACCTGTAGTTGCCGGTGGGTCGAGGCGAGCAGCGAGCGGACGGTGGACTCGATGCCCGCCTCTTCGTTGTAGGCGGGGACGAGCACCGTCACCGGATCGGTGACCTCCCGCAGCCAGGTCGATCCGGGGCGGATACGGGTCAGCCGCCGGACGTGGGTGCGGGCGAAGAACACCAGCATCGCCAGTCTCAGCAGCCCCAGTCCGCCCGCTATGGCGAGCACCCAGGCCATCCCGCTGATGAAGGCGTGCCCCAGAGCCTTGGCCCAGATCAGGGCCGTACCCGACCAGCGCTCGACGGCGGCGGCCGGTACGTCGGGCGGGGGCTGCCGGACTCCCGCCGTCACGGTGGTGAACCTGTCGACCTTCGGGTTGTCGAGCAGCTCCTTGGAGCCCAGGTAGGCGAGATCGTTCTGACCGAACTGCCGGATCACGCCCTGCGAGGGATTGCGGTACCACCGGTCGGCGGCGACCAGGGTGTAACCCTCCGCGCCGGCCTTCTCGGCGGCCTTCCACTCCGGGCCGCACAGCGTGTCCACCGCGGTGGTCTGCGGCATCCGCAGCAGCTTGGTGTGCAGGCCCGCGCTGCCCGCCAGCGCCTTCTGCGTGAGCGACAGCTCCAGCGAGGCGCGCAGCGGCGAGGACGCGCCCATGGCGGCGCCGGTGTAGGTGTTCGAGCCGATCTCATGGCCCTCGGCCTTGATCCGCCGCACCAGGTCCGGGTGCTGGGCCGCCTGGGCGCCGCGGAGGAAGAACGTGGCGTGGGCGTGATGCTTGCGCAGCAGGTCGAGCAGCCGCGGCGTCCACACGGGGTCGGGTCCGCCGTCGTAGGTGAGCGCCACCGTACGGGCCGGCACCGAGGACGAAACCGCCTTGCCGTCGTGGAACCGGAGCACCGGGCCGCCCTTGTCGACGGACCCGGGCACGGGGCTGGCGCAGTCCTTGCGGGTCTTCGCGGCGTCGACCTCATGGGTGGTCCAGCCCTCGAAGAGCAGGGCACCGAACATGACCGGGAGGACCATGATCAGCAGCAGCCAGTGACCGCGCGGGTCGCGGGAGCGCCGGTGCCGGGCCCGGTTCGCGCGGCGTCTCACACGGCCCCCGGGGTGCCGGAGACCGGCGCCGGTGCGGGGCATCCGCGGACCGGGCGGGGCGGGTGCGGGGCGGGTGCGGCGATGGCGAGCGGGTTCACCGAAGCCCCCGTGCACCTGACGGAAGCCTCGGCGCACGGACGGTCACTGCATGTTTTGTGCTGTTTTGCATACCGTCTGGGCTCGCACATGGTCGGCGAGTGTACTCATGACCGGCCCGGGGGCCGCCGCGAAGATCATGACTGCCCCGTCCCCTGCGCAGGCCGTCCCACCAGCGCAAACGGTGGCGGCGAGGGTGCGGGCGAGCAGCGTCGCGGCGGCCCCGCCGTGAGGGATGCCACTGCGCGGACGGGTCCGCCGGCCGACGACGCAGCGGGGGAGGTGACGCTGCTCACCCCAGGGGGCGAGGGGGCGCAGGGTGCGGTCCGTTTCCCGTGGGCGCCGGCAACGGCGGCCGCTCCAGGAGCGACGCCTCAGGGCCGACGCCGGATACCGGGCGTCCGGCACCGGATACCGGACGCCGGCCCGATGCCGGGCACCGCGCCTAGCTCCCCGCGCGTGCCGCCTCCAGCAGTTCCTCGGCGTGCGCGCGGGCCGTTTCGGAGTCCTCCTGGCCGGCCAGCATCCGGGAGAGCTCACGGACCCGCTCCTCCCCCTCCAGGACCGTGACGCCGCTCCTGGTGACCGACCCGTCGTTGGTCTTCGCCACGAGCAGCTGGCGGTCCGCGAAGGCCGCGACCTGCGGAAGATGTGTGACGACCACGACCTGCGCGGACTTCGCGAGCCTGGCCAGGCGCCTGCCGACCTCGACGGCCGCCTTTCCGCCGACTCCCGCGTCGACCTCGTCGAAGAGGTAGGTCGGTACGGGGTCGGAGCCGGCGAAGACCACCTCGACGGCGAGCATCACCCGGGAGAGCTCGCCACCGGACGCCCCCTTGGCGATCGGCCGGGGCGGCGCGCCCGGGTGCGGGGCCAGCAGGAGTTCGACCTCGTCGGCGCCGGCCGGCCCGTAGGCCACGGTGCGGCCGCCGACCTCGATCCCGTCGGCGTCCTCGGCGACCTCGGTCTGGCGGATCTCGACCGTGACACGGGCGTGCGGCATGGCGAGTTCGGCGAGTTCGGCGGTGACCGCGTCGGCGAAACGCTTCGCCGACGCCGTGCGGGCATCGGTCAGCGTCTGCGCCAGTTCGCCCAGTTCGGCGCGGAGCGCGTCCCGCTCGGCGGCCAGTTCGCCGATCCGGTCGTCGTCGCCGTCCAGTTCGGCGAGCCGGGCGGCGCTCTCCTCGGACCAGGCCAGCACCGCCGCGATGTCCTGGCCGTACTTGCGGGTCAGGTGGTTGAGGGCGGCGCGGCGCTCCTCGACCGCGGCGAGCCGCAACGGGTCGGCGTCCAGGCCGTCCGCGTAACTGGCCAACTCGCCCGCCACGTCGGCCATCAGGATGCCGATCTCGCCGAGCCGCTCGGCGAGCGCGGACAGCTCCTGGTCGTGACTGCGTACGGCCTCCAGCGCGCGGTGCGCGCCGGCGACCAGGGTCGTGGCGTCGACGCCCTCGGGGTCCTCGGGGTTGCCGGCCAGCGCGGCGTGCGCGGCACTCGCCGCGGAGGCCAGGGCCTCGGCGTGGCCGAGCCGCTCGGCCTCGGCGGCGAGATCGGTGTCCTCGCCGGGCTGCGGCTCGGCCTCGGCGATCTCGTCGAGGCCGAACCGCAGCAGGTCGGCCTCCTGCGAACGTTCGCGGGCCCGCGTCGTCAGCTCGTCCAGCTCGGTGGCGACGGCGCGCAGCCTGTGGTGGGCGGCGGTGTACTTGGCGAGCGGAACGGCCACCGTGTCCCCGGCGTAGCGGTCCAGCGCCTGCCGTTGGCGGGCCGGCCGCAGCAGGCCCTGCTGGTCGGTCTGGCCGTGCACGGCGACCAGGTCGTCGGCCAGTTCCGCCAGCAGGCCGACCGGTACGGAACGCCCGCCGACATGGGCGCGCGAACGGCCCTCGGCGGAGAGCGTGCGGCTGATCAGCAGCGCGCCGTCGTCCAGCTCGGCGCCGGCCTCCTCGGCCCGTACGGCGGCGGGCGCCTGGGGCCCGACGCCGATCCTGCCCTCAACGACCGCCGATTTGGCGCCGATCCGCACCAGGGCGGGGTCGGCGCGCCCGCCGAGCAGCAGGCCGAGGCTGGTGACGACCATGGTCTTGCCGGCGCCCGTCTCGCCGGTCACCGCCGTGAAGCCAGGGGACAGCTCGACAACGGCATCATCAATGACACCCAAGGACCGGATCCGCATCTCCTCCAACACGGATACGACCTTACGAGGTCCCAGGGCCCCCCGCGACGGCCTCCCCTCACTCCTGCCGCCGCCCCTGCGGAAAACCCCACCGGAAAACGGAGGAATTCCTCACGGTGCGTGATCACACTCCGCCGTCACGCTGGTCACCGTCGGCAACGAGAGGTGTGCGCATGCCGGGTGGCGCGATGCGGACGGTGTGGGGTGGCCGGCGCCGCGCACGAACGGGGCGGTACCCGCATCCGCCGAGGCAGGGGCGGCGACGCCGCTTGCCGCGACGATGACCGGGGCGGGGAGGACGCGGCGTCGTGGGCCCGGTACGGACGGCGCCCCGTCCGCCCGGCGGCGGGCGCGGGCGGGCCGCGGTACCGGGCGAACGGCTGCCGCTCGCCTCCTCGTCGGCCCGGTCCGGCTCCGCGACTCGGCCCGTATGCCGATATACAGATTCGCCTCGACGGGGGAACGGCTGCTCCCCCGCAGAAGGCACCACCCGCGTCGCGGCCGCATCGCGGAGGCGGCAGGGACCGGTCCGCCGTCTTCGCTCCGGTCCGGTATCGCACCGCAACGCAATCGAGATACGCGCGGGAGGACCGCGGGTCGGATGGTGGGGTGACCGGCCCCCTCAGGGGCGGCGGAGTCCGGCTCCTGCGGCTGCCCGCCGGCGGGCCCGTGGCCGTCGGGCGCCGGCTACGGCTGGGCCTCGCGGCGCCACAGGCCCGTCCACAGGAAGGGTTCGCCGAAGCGCGGGGACGCCGGCTCCTCGTCGCGCATGCGGCGCAGCTCCACCTCCGACAGGTCGGAGAAGATCCAGCGCAGGGAGTCCGAGGTGTAGGCGAGACCGCCGTGCAGGCCGGACTGGCGGTAGAAGTCGCTGTCGCCGAGTTCGGAGCCCATCGCGCCCGCCGCGAAACAGGTGAGGGCGAAATGACCGCCGGGTGCCAGGGCCCGGTCGAGGAGGGCGAGGTAGCTGATGCGGCGGTGGGGCGGCAGATGGTGGAAGCAGCCGGAGTCGTAGATCAGGTCGTAGGGGCCGTGGAGTGCGGTGTCCGCGAGGGCGAACGCGTCGCCGCGGAGGAATCGGACGTCGGCGCCCGCCTCGCGGGCACGGTCCTCCGCCCAGGCGAGAGCGGCCGGGGAGAGGTCCACCGCATCCACCGTGCAGCCCGCGGCGGCGAGGTGGAGTGCGTTGCGGCCCGGGCCGCATCCGAGGTCGAGGGCGCGTTCGGGGGTGACCAGGCCGCGTTCGAGGTACGAGACCAGGTTCTCGTCGGGCTTCGCGGCGAAGAACGGCACCGGCCGGGTGCGGTCCGCGTAGAAGTCGTCCCACCACGGGGCTCCCCCGGCCGTCCAGCGGTCGGCCTCCGGCGCGAACAGACCGTCCAGGAGCCGGAGTACGTCCTCCACGCCGCGGATGTTCCGTTCCATCCCCCGCCCCCTGTCCGCTCCGCCGTCCCCTTCCGGTGATCGTAGGCCGGGCGGACACCGGAGCCCGGACGGGGAGAGAGGGCCGGATGCGGTGACGGACCGGGTGAGCGGCTCGGGCGGGGACGGGCGGGGCGCCCCGCTCACGGCCGGGGCGGGGCGCCGCCCGTGCCCCCGGCGAGGGGCCGCACGGGGGCGATTTCCGCCGCGCCGGGCCAGGTTTTCCAGCGTGTTGTGCCGGACAGCTCCGAGAAGCCCCGTCCGGGGCTCGGCCAGGGGCTGTCCGGCTCTTCGTCCGCCGGGCGGTGCCTACTGCGGGGCCCCTCGCCACCCCGCCACCGGCAGGGCGAACTTGGCGACCAGACGATCCGTGAAGGAGGCATGATGCAGACGGGCCAGGCGCACGGGCACGGCGCCGCGGCGGACCTCGACGCGGGCGCCGGCCGGGAGTTCGATGCTGCGGCGGCCGTCGCACCACAGCACGCCGTGCGGGGTCTTGGGCTGCACCTCCACCGCCAGGACGGAGCGCGGCGAGGTGACCAGCGGCTTGGCGAACAGGGCGTGCGCACTGATCGGGACCATCAGCAGGGCCTCGACCTCGGGCCAGACCACCGGGCCGCCGGCCGAGAAGGCGTACGCGGTGGAGCCGGTCGGCGTCGCACAGACCACCCCGTCGCCGCCGAAGCGCGAGACGGGCCGGCCGTCGACCTCGGTGACGACCTCCAGCATCCGTTCCCGGGCGGCCTTCTCCACCGACGCCTCGTTCAGCGCCCAATCGGTGTAGACGACACTGCCGTTGTTGCGGACGAGGACATCGAGCGTCATCCGCTCCTCGACCTCGTAGGCGCGGGTGACGACCCGGTCGACGACCTTGTCGAGGTCGTCGCGTTCGGCCTCCGCGAGGAAGCCGACCCGGCCGAGGTTGACGCCGAGCATCGGGACGCCGGACGTCCTGGCGAAGTCCGCGCCGCGCAGCAGCGTGCCGTCCCCGCCCAGGACCACCAGCAGTTCGCAGCCCTCGGCCGCGCACGGCTCCGTCTTGACGCGCTCGACGGACGGCGGCAGCGGCAGATCCGCGGCCTCCTCCGCCAGCACCCGTACGCCGATGCCGCAGCGCAGCAGCCCCTGGACGACGAGTTCGGCACTGCGGATGGCCGCGGGGCGGCCGGTGTGGGCGAGCAGGAAAACCGTCCGCGCGGCTCCGGTGTTCCCGTGTGCTGCGCTGCCTTCAACTGCCTGGGTAGTGGTCAACGAGGCCCCTCCGCCACTGCACGGTCGACGTCCGCCGGGTCGAGTGCAGGCGCCCCGGCGCGGAGCCACAGAAAGTACTCGACATTTCCCGAGGGCCCCGGCAGCGGGCTCGCAGTTACGCCAAGTACGCCAAATTCCAGCTCGGCCGCCCGGCTCGCGACGGCGCGCACCGCCTCGGCCCGCAGCTCCGCGCTGCGCACCACGCCGCCGCTGCCCAGCCGCTCCTTGCCGACCTCGAACTGCGGCTTGACCATCAGCACCAGGTCCGCGTCGGGCGCCGCGCACCGCGCCAGCGCGGGCAGGACGAGGCCCAGCGGAATGAACGAGAGGTCGCCGACGACGAGGTCGACGGGCTGCGAGTCGATCTGTTCGAGGGTCAGCTCGCGCACGTTGGTGCGGTCCTTCACCGTGACCCGCTCATCGCTCTGCAGCGACCAGGCGAGCTGTCCGTATCCGACGTCGACGGCGACGACATGACCGGCGCCGGCCCGCAGCAGGACATCGGTGAAGCCACCGGTCGAGGCGCCCGCGTCCAGCGCCCGCCGCCCTTCGATCTTCAGGCCGAGCGGCACGAAGGCGGCGAGGGCGCCGGCGAGCTTGTGCCCGCCGCGCGAGACGTAGTCGGGGTCGCTCTCGTCCTCGCGGACGACCACGGCCGCGCTGGTCTCCACCTGGGTGGCGGGCTTGGTCGCGGTCGCACCGCCGACCGTCACCCGGCCCGCGGCGATCAGCTGGCTCGCGTGCTCGCGGGAACGGGCCAGCTTGCGGCGCACCAGCTCCGCGTCGAGTCGGCGTCGTGCCACTCCTGCCACCTGTGGTTCAGCTCCTGTTGTCGTGCGGCGTCGGGAAAGTCGAGGAAGGTGCGGGCGGCCCGGGGTGCTGGTCGAGACCGGCCAGCACATCGCGCAGCCCACGGTGCACATCCTCGTACACCTGCAGGTGTCCGCTCGCCGGGAGGTGGTCGGCATCGGCGAGACGGCGCAGCGCGGAGTCGACCGCGGCCTCTCCGGTCGGTGTCGTCCCCACCCCGATCGGCTGCGGCCCGGCCGGTCCCGCCGGTTCGGTACGTTGCCCGGACGGCTCGGGCTCCCCGGGCGGGGGTTCCTCCGGCGCGGGCTCGCCCGGCCGCACGGTGTCCCCCGCGGACTCGTCCGTCCGCACGGGCTCCACTGCCACGGGCTCCCCCGGCCTCACGGGCTCCGCCGGCACCGGGTGCCCGGGCCGCGCGGGGTCCCCTGGTGCGGTTCCCGCGGGTGCCTCCGGCTCCGGGCCGGACGTCGGCTCTTCCATGCCCCCGACGCTACCTTGGCGAAGGCTGACAAGGAGGAACGAGGCGTCCCCGACCTGGCGTATCGTCGATCACGATGGCAACCCTCGACCAGTGCCGCGCCGCGCTCGACCGGCTGGCCCAGAACCTGTCCTCGGCGGACGGCAGCGTCCGCAGCGCGGCGGCGCTCGACCGCTCGCTCAGCTGCCGCATCACGGACCTCGATGTGACCTTCCTCGGGCGGCTGTCCGACGGCTCCATCCAGGAGGTGACCAGCGTCCCCGGCCCGCCTCCGCACAAGGCCGAGATCCGCCTGTCCATGGCGGGCGACGATCTCGTCGCGCTGGTGGACGGCACGCTGAATTTCGCCAAGGCCTGGGGCAGCGGTCGCGTCAAGCTGGAGGCCGGCCTGCGCGACCTGCTGCGCCTCAGGACGCTGCTGTAGGCACCGTCTCGCCCTTCTTCTCCTGCGCGGCCGCGTCGTCGTCGGGCTCGATCCCCTCGCTCGCGTTCCCGTCGCCGGTCTGCTTCCCCTCCGCCGCTTCGCCGTCGGCCCGCCCCGCTTCCGAGCCGGCGTGACGGCGCTTGCGTGCGGCCGGGATGACCAGCGGGGTGCCGGTCTCCGGGTCCTCGATGATCTGGCAGCTGAGCCCGAAGACCCGTTCCACCAGCTCCGCGGTGACGATGTCGGCCGGCGCGCCCTCGGCGAGGACCGCACCGTCCTTCATGGCGATCAGATGGGTCGCGTAACGGGCCGCGTGGTTGAGGTCGTGCAGCACGGCGACCAGCGTCCGCCCCTGCTCCTCGTGCAGTTCGGCGCAGAGGTCCAGCACCTCGATCTGGTGCTGGATGTCCAGATAGGTGGTCGGCTCGTCGAGCAGGAACAGCGGCGTCTGCTGGGCGAGCGCCATCGCGATCCACACCCGCTGGCGCTGCCCGCCGGACAGCTCGTCGACATGGCGTTCGGCGAGCTCGCCGACGCCGGTGGCCGCCATCGACTCCTGGACGATCCGCTCGTCGTCGGCCGACCACTGCCGCAGCAGCCCCTGGTGCGGATAGCGGCCGCGCGCCACCAGGTCCGCGACGGTGATCCCGTCCGGGGCGATCGAGGACTGCGGCAGCAGCCCGAGCGTCCTGGCGACCTTCTTGGCCGGCAGGGAGGAGATCGCGGAGCCGTCCAGCAGCACCGAACCGGTGGCCGGCTTGAGCATCCGCGAGAGTGCGCGCAGCAGCGTGGACTTACCGCAGGCGTTGGGGCCGACGATGACCGTGAAGGAGCGGTCGGGGATGGCCACCGAGAGGTTCTCGGCGATGACCCGCTGGTCGTAGGCGAGGGTGACGTTCTCAGCCGTGAGACGGCTCACTTCGGAACTCCTGGGGTTGTCGTGTTCTGTGCTGTTGGCCCGGCCTGTCGCGGCCGCCCGGCTCTTCGGCGCTGCCCGTACCCGGCTCGCCGCGGCCGCCCGGCTCTCCGCCGTCGCCCCCGCCCGCTCATACCCGTCCCGCCTTCCGCTCCGTGGCCAGCAGCCACAGCAGGTAGCCGCCGCCGAGCACGCCGGTGAGCACGCCGACCGGCAGCTGGTCGGCGCCGAAGAGCCGCTGGGCGGCCCAGTCCGCGGTGACCAGCAGTGCCGCGCCCATGAGGGCGGACAGCAGCAGGTTGGGGCCTGGCAGGGGGGCGCCCCGCCCCGCGCCCTTGAGGAAGCGCGGCAGGGACATCCGGCGGGCCAACTGGGGCGCGGTGAGCGCCACGAAGGAGATCGGCCCGGCGGCCGCCGTGGCCGCGGCGACGAGCACGACCGCCACCAGCAGGACGACGATGCGGACCCGCTCGACGCGTACGCCCAGCGCGCTCGCCGCGTCGTCCCCCATCTCCAGCATGCGCAGCGGGCGCCCGTAGAACAGCAGCAGCGGGACGAGGACGGCGCAGACCGCGGCCAGCGGCCCGAACTGGTCCCAGTCACGGCCGTTGAGGGATCCGGTCATCCACGTGGTGGCGCGGGTCGCCTCGACGATGTTCGCCTTCGTCAGGAGGTAGAGCACCATCGCGTACAGCATGGCGCCGGCGCCGATGCCGACGAGCACGAAGCGGTAGCCGTGGATGCCGCGCTTCCAGGCGAGGAGGAAGATCGCGGCGCCGGTGAGCACGCCGCCGGCGACGGCTCCGGCGGCGACCGCGAGGGTCCCGGCCTGGAAGTAGACGATGGCGACCAGTGCGCCGACGGACGAGCCCTGCGCGAACCCGAGGACGTCGGGACTGCCCAGCGGATTGCGCGAGACGGTCTGGAAGACCGCCCCGGAGATCCCGAACGCCGCGCCGACCAGCAGCCCCACCAGCACCCGCGGCAGCCGCAGGTCCTGCACGATGAACTCCTGGCCAGGGTCCCCGCCGCCGGCCAGGGTGGCGATCACTTCGGACGGGGTCATGGGGTAGTCGCCGGAGCCGATCAGTGCGACACCGGCGGCCAGCGCGACGGCCAGCAGCACCAACCCGGCCACCACGGCGGGCACGTCGAGCCGTACCGAGCGCCCGCCCGGGGCCCGCACCACGGTGACCCGCCGGCCCGCCCCGGTCCGCGGGCCGCGCCCGGCCCCGGCCGCCCCCGCCTTTTCCTCGATGCCCTTGCCCTTGCCGGGCTTCACGGTCGCGCTCACAGCTGGGCCATCCTCCGACGCCGTACGAGATAGATGAAGACCGGGCCGCCGACGACGGCCGTGACGATGCCGACCTGCAGCTCACCGGGCCGGGCGACCACCCTGCCCAGGATGTCGGCGCCGAGCAGCAGGACCGGCGAGAGCACCGCGGAGTACGGCAGGATCCAGCGCATGTCGGGCCCGGTGATGGCCCGTACGGCATGCGGAACCATCAGGCCCACGTACACGATCGGGCCGCAGGCGGCGGTCGCCCCGCCGCACAGCAGGGTGACCGCGACCATCGCCAGCACCCGGGTGCGGGTCAGCCGGGCACCCAGCGCCCGCGCCTGGTCGTCGCCGAGCGCGAGGGCGTTCAGCGGCCGGGCGATCAGCAGCGCGAGGACGCCACCCACCGCCAGGAACGGCGCGATCCCGGTGACCGTCGGCAGGGTGGCCGTGGCCAGCGAACCCACGGTCCAAAAGCGCATCTTGTCGAGGGTGGCGGTGTCCAGCAGGTTCACGGCGTTGATGTAGCCGACCAGGACGGCGGTCAGCGCGGTGCCGGCGAGGGCGAGCCGTACGGGCGTGGCGCCGCGCGTGCCGCCGAGGACGTACACCGCCACGGAGACCACCGCGGCGCCGGCGAACGCGAACCACACATAGCCGGTCAGCGAGGTGACGCCGAGGAAGCTGATGGCGGAGACGACCGCGGCCGAGGCACCGGCGTTGATGCCGAGAACTCCCGGGTCCGCCAGGGGGTTCCGGGTGAGCGCCTGCATGACGGTGCCGGCCAGGCCGAGCGCGGCACCGACGATCAGGCCCAGCAGGGTGCGCGGGAAGCGGACGTCGCGGATGACCACGTCGGTGTCGGATCCGGAGTAGTGGAACACCCCGTGCCACACCTGGTCGAGGGGGATCTGTTTCGCGCCGACGGCGATGCCCAGGACGGCGATGACCGCGAGGACGGCAACGGCGGCCACCAGCCCCACGGAGCGCAGGAGATGGCGCCGCCGCGGGTGCACGGGGGCCGGGGCCGTTGTTGCTTCGGGGGGACTGTCAACCAACACGAAGGTTAGGTTAGCCTACCCTCACACTTTCTTCCTCGGCCCCTCCCAGAGAGAAGCACCGCCATCATGAGCACCTCCCGTAGCCTCACCCCGTCCCGCCGCGGCATCCTGGCCGCGGGTGGTGCCCTCGGCATCGGCGCCCTGCTCGCCGCGTGCGGCGGGGAGAAGGACCCGGGAGGCGCCAACAGCGATGCCAAGACGGGCCCGTGGTCGTTCACCGACGACCGAAAGCACAAGGTCGCCCTCAAGAACACCCCGCAGCGCATCGTCGCCTTCACCGGCACCGCCGCGGCACTGCACGACTTCGGGATCGACGACCGGATCGTCGGCGTCTTCGGCCCCACCAAGCTCAAGAACGGCAAGCCCGACCCGCAGGCCGGCGACCTGGACGTCGACAAGGTCACCATCATCGGCAACGCCTACAACCAGTTCAACGTCGAGAAGTACGCGGCGCTGCGGCCCGACCTGCTGGTCACCAACATGTACGAGCCGGGCGCGCTGTGGTTCGTGCCGGACGACAGCAAGGACAAGATCGCCAAGCTGGCCGAGTCCGTCGCCCTCACCTCCTCCCGCACCCCGCTCATCAAGATCATCGAGCGCTACGCCGAGCTGGCCGAGTCGCTCGGCGCCGACCTGAAGGCCAAGAAGGTCACCGACGCCAAGGCCCGCTTCGAGAAGGCCTCCGCGGCGCTGCGCGAGGCCGCCAAGGCCCACCCGGTCAAGGTGCTCGCCTGCTCCGGCAGCCCCGACCTCTTCTACGCCTCCAACCCCGGCATCAACGCCGACCTCATGTACTACAAGTCCCTCGGCGTCGACCTGATCGTTCCCGACCACCTGGACAAGGGCGGCTACTTCGAGAGCCTGAGCTGGGAGAACGCCGACAAGTACCGGGCCGATGTCCTCCTGCTGGACAACCGGACCGCCACCCTCCAGCCCAAGGAGCTGGCCGCCAAGCCCTCCTGGGCCAAGCTGCCCGCCGTCAAGGCCGGCCAGATCACCCCCTGGTCGAGCGAGCCGCGCTTCTCCTACGCGGGCGCCGCACCGCTGATCGAGTCGCTCGCCAAGGCGATCGAGGGCGCGAAGAAGGTCAAGTGACGCCCGTCCGTGGCGGCTTCGGCGGCGGGCACCGACCGGTCGTGACACGACCGGTCCGGCCCGCCCCGGCCGGCGGCAGCGCCCCCTGCCGCCGCGCCCCGCCACGGACGCCCGCGCGGCCACCGGCCGCCCCGCCCCGCGGAAGCCACCGCACCCCACCGCCGCACGCCCCCAGCATCCTCCCGGGAGGTTCCCCCGCATGACCACGACCGCCGCCCCCGCCACCGCACCGTTCCGCTTCTTCGATGTGCACGTCGTCCGGTCCCAACGGATGAGCCCGTCCGTCGTGCGGATCACCTTCGGCGGCGAGCGGCTCGCCGACCTGACCTCCGGCGGTCGTGACCAGCGCTTCAAGCTCTTCCTCCCGCAACCCCACCAGGACCGGCCGGTCTTCCACGACACCGGCGACGGCTGGTACACCGCCTGGCGGGCGCAGGACCCGGCCGAGCGGGCGGTGATGCGCTCGTACACGATCCGCGAACAGCGCCACGAACCCGCCGAGTTCGACGTCGACTTCGCGCTGCACGGCGCCGGTCCCGACGCCGCCGCCACGGCGGGCGGCCCCGCCTCCCGCTGGGCCGCCTTCGCCCGGCCCGGCGACCGGCTGACCGTCCTCGCCCCGGCCGTCGAGGACAACGGCGGCGTCGACTTCCGCCCGCCGGCCGGCACCGACTGGATCCTGCTCACCGGCGACGAGACGGCGCTGCCCGCGATCGCCGGCATCCTGTCGTGGCTCTCCCCCGGCACCCGGGCCGAGGTCTGGATCGAGATCGCGCACGAGGACGACCGGCAGCCCCTGCCGACCTTCGCCGACGCCGGCATCCGCTGGCTCGTCCGGGACGAGGCCACCGCCGCGGCCGGCGAGCCGGTGCTCGACGCGCTGCGCGCCGCCGAACTGCCCGAGGGCACGCCGTACGCCTGGGTCGCGGGCGAGGCGGGGACCGTCAAGGCGGTGCGCAGGCACCTGGTCCGCGAGCGCGGCATCGACCGCAGGGCCGTGAAGTTCACCGGCTACTGGCGCCGGGGCGCCAGCGAGGAGGACCTGCTCGCGGAGCTGACCGCCGCCGCGACGGCCGCCGACGCGGGCTGAGCCGGGCACCGGCGGCCCGGCCCGGCATCATGGCCCGGCCTCAGGCACCCCGCACCGGCGGCCCGGCACCCCCCGCACCGGGCCGCCCCGCGGCCGTGCCCCTGCGCCGCCTCACCCCGCAGGCCGCGGCCCCGGCCCCCGTCCGCCTCTCAGACCCCGATCCGCTCCAGCGCCTTCCCCGCGTCCGCCCCGCAACTGCCGTCCCCGGCAGCGGTCCAGGCGGCCGCGCACAGCGCCCGCAGCCCGTCCAGCGGCGTCCCCTCGCCGGTCACGGCCAGCGCGTCGCCGGCCGCCTCGGCCCGCCAGCCGCCGCACCGGAAGCCGCCGTCGTCCCCGGTCACCTCCGGCTGCGGTGCCAGCAGTCCGCGCAGGTCCGCGGCCACGTACGCGGGACGGTGCCGCGGCGGGGCGGCCAGCAGCTCCGCCGGGGTGGTGACGCCGGTGAGCACCAGCAGCGAGTCGACCTCGCCGTTGTAGGCACCCTCGATGTCGGTGTCGAGCCGGTCGCCGATCACCAGCGGCCGCCGGGCACCGGTGCGCAGCACCGTCTCCCGGTGCATCGGCGGCTGCGGCTTGCCCGCCACCTGCGGCGATCCGCCCGCGGCGAGGCGGACCACCTCCACCAACGCCCCGTTGCCGGGGGCGATCCCCCGCTCCTTGGGGATCGTCAGATCGGTGTTGGACGCGAACCACGGCACCCCGCGCTGCACCGCGTACGCGGCCTCGGCCAGCCGCTCCCAGTCGAGCGCGGGATCGAAGCCCTGCACCACGGCGGCCGGGTCGTCGTCCGCGGAGCCGACGGGTTCGAGCCCGCGCTCACGCAGCGCCACCCACAGCCCCTCGCCCCCGACGGCCAGCACCCGCGCGCCCGCCGGCACCTGCTCGGAGATCAGCCGGGCCACCGCCTGCGCCGAGGTGATCACATCGTCCGGACCGGTCGGCAGCCCGAAACCGGACAACTGGTCGGCAACGGCCTGCGGGGTGCGGGCGGCGTTGTTGGTCACATAGGCGAGGTGCATCCCGCCGTCCCGCGCACGGGTGAGCGACTCCACGGCATGGGCGAGGGCCTGCCCGCCGGCGTAGACGACCCCGTCCAGATCCAGCAGCGCCGTGTCGTACGCCTCGTTCAGCGGGCGCGGGCACCCGTCGGGCCGCCTGCGAACCTGCTCGTTCATGCCGTCTCGCTCCTCGCTCCCACACCTCGCACGAAGGGGTCCGCCGCGCGCCGGGCGCGCGCTCGCCGCGCCGACCGGTACACCGCTTCTCCGCCTCGTGCATCCCGATATTTCCAGCCACCCACGGGCCGTCCCCCGATCTTCCCTCATCGGTCCGGCGGCATAGCATTCTTCAATGACCAGTACCGACGGCCTCCGCCTCCTCCCGTTCCGCGGGCTGCGTTACGACCGCGAGCGGGTCAGCAGCCTGACCGCTGTGACGTCCCCGCCGTACGACGTGGTGGTGCGGCCGGACGGCGTACGCCATCTGGAGACCGCCGACCCGTACAACATCGTCCGGCTGATCCTGCCGCACGCCGCGGACCCCACCACCCGCCACCGCCAGGCCGCCGACACCCTGCGCCGCTGGCGGTCCGAGGGCGTGCTGCGGCAGGACGCCGAGCCCGCGCTGTACGTCTACGAGCAGCGCTCCGGCACCGTGTTGCAGCGCGGGCTGATCGGGGCGCTGGGACTGGACGGGCCGGTGCTGCCGCACGAGGGCGTCATCCCCGAGGTGGTCGAGGACCGGGCGGCCCTGATGCGCGCGGCGGCCGCCAACTTCGAGCCGCTGTTGCTCTCCTACCGCAGCCAGGGCACCGCGACCGGCGCCGCCGCCGTCATCGAGCGCACGGTGGAGGGCGAGCCGCTGCTGGCCACCACCACCGAGGACGGCTTCGCACACCGCCTGTGGGCGGTCACCGACCCGGCCGATCTCGCCGCCGTCGACGAGGACCTCGCCGGCCGGCAGGCACTGATCGCCGACGGCCACCACCGCTGGGCGACCTACCAGCGGCTGTACGAGCAGCAGCCCGGCGCCACCGCCGCCTCGCCCTGGGCCTTCGGCCTGGTGCTGCTGGTGGACACCGCCCGCTATCCGCTGCAGGTCCGCGCGATCCACCGGGTGCTGCCGCATCTGCCGCCCGCCAAGGCGCTCGCGGATCTCGCCGGCGCGTTCCGGGCCCGCACCCTGCCGGGCGAGCTGTCCGCCGCCCTGGAGACCCTGGAGGAGACGCCCGGTACCGCCTTCGTGCTCGCCGGCGGACCGGACTCCTTCCACCTCCTGGACCGCCCCGACCCCGCGCTGCTGGACCGTACGATCCGCCGCGACCGGCCCGAGGCCTGGCGGCGGCTGGACGCCACGGTGCTGCACTCCGTCCTGCTGGACGAGGTCTGGCACATCCCCGACCACCCGTCGGACATCGGATATCTGCATCACACCGGTGCCGCCGTCGAACAGGCCGCCCGGCACGGCGGCACCGCGGTCCTGATGCGCGCCACCTCGGAGGAGACGGTCCGTCAACTCGCGGAGCACGGCGTGACGATGCCGCGGAAGTCCACGTCCTTCGGGCCCAAGCCCGCCACCGGTCTGGTCCTGCGGACCCTGGACGACCACCACAACTGAACCCCCGGGCGGCCGCTCCGCGGCACCCCGCACCCCACCCGAGGCGTAATTAGGTTAGCCTTACCTAACCACGCCGCACGGGTGGGTCTCCCTGCCCCTGCGCGCATCTCAGCATGCGCTGGACGTGGTCAAGTCCGCACCAGGGAGGACACCTTCATGGATCTCCTCGCGCGCCCCGCCGAGGACCCGGCCGACAGCCGGACGTACCTGCTCAACGAGAAGACCGCCCAGGACTACCGCACCGCGGTCTCCGAGAGCGTCGCCCGGATCGGCGCCAAAATCGCCGGCACCGACCGCCCCTTCACCGGCATCACCGTCGACGGCCTCGCCCCCGCCGTCTCCGGCATCGACCTCGACGTACCGCTGCACGACGCGGCCGCCGCGCTCGACGAACTCGAAGAGGTCTACCTCCGCGACGCCGTCTACTTCCACCACCCGCGCTACCTCGCACACCTCAACTGCCCCGTGGTGATCCCCGCCCTCGTCGGCGAGGCCGTGCTCTCCGCCGTCAACTCCTCCCTGGACACCTGGGACCAGAGCGCCGGCGGCACCCTCATCGAGCGCCGGCTCATCGACTGGACGGCCGAGCGCATCGGCCTGGGAGAAGCGGCCGACGGGATCTTCACCAGCGGCGGCAGCCAGTCCAACCTCCAGGCCCTGATGCTCGCCCGCGACGAGGCCTGCCGCCGCGCCCTGACCGGTGCGGGCGTCGCCTCCCCCGAGCTCGACACCCCTCCGCCGAGCCGCCTCACGGACGTCCTGCCCCGGCTGCGGATCCTCACCTCCGAGTGCAGCCACTTCAGCATCCGCAAGTCCGCCACCCTGCTCGGCATGGGCGCGGAGGCCGTCATCTCCGTCCCCAGCGACGAGAACAAGCGGATGCGCACCGCCGACCTGGCCGACGAACTGGCGCGCTGCCACCGCGACGGGCTGATACCCATGGCGGTCGTCGCCACCGCCGGCACCACCGACTTCGGCTCCATCGACCCGCTCCCCGAGATCGCCGAGCTGTGCGACCGGTACGGCGCCTGGATGCATGTCGACGCCGCCTACGGCTGCGGCCTGCTGGTCTCGCGCCGCCGTGCCCTGCTGACCGGCATCGAACGCGCCGACTCGGTGACCGTCGACTACCACAAGTCCTTCTTCCAGCCGGTCAGTTCCAGCGCCGTGCTGGTCCGCGACCGCGCCACCCTGCGGCACGTCACCTACCACGCGGACTACCTCAACCCGCGCCGCATGGCCGAGCGCCGCATCCCCAACCAGGTCGACAAGTCGATCCAGACCACCCGCCGCTTCGACGCCCTCAAGCTCTGGCTCACCCTGCGCATCATGGGCGCCGGCGCCGTCGGAGAGCTCTTCGACGACGTCATCGACCGCGCCGCCGAGGCCTGGAAACTGCTCCACGACGACCCCCGGTTCTCCGTCGTCGTCGCACCGCAGCTGAGCACCCTGGTCTTCCGCTACGTCCCCACCACCGACCAGGACCCCGAGCTCTGCGACCGGGTCAATCTGCACGCCCGGGACGCCCTGTTCGCCTCCGGTGACGCGATCGTCGCCGGCACCGTCGTCGACGGCCGCCACCACCTCAAGTTCACCCTGCTCAACCCGGAGACCACGCTCGATGACATCGCCGCCGTCCTCGATCTGATCGCCGAGCACGCCGGCGCCTACCTCGCCGAGCAGCCCCGCCCGGCGCTCAGCGCGCGCTGACCCCTCCCCCGCCTCTCCCTCGCAGACCTCCCCCATCGGAGTCCTCGTGTCCGCCCCTTATGACTTCATCGCCATCGGCCTCGGCCCGTTCAACCTGGGCCTGGCCTGTCTGACCGAACCGATCGACGGACTCGACGGCCTGTTCCTGGACGACAAGCCGTCCTTCGACTGGCACCCCGGCATGATGCTGGACAGCAGCCACCTCCAGGTGCCGTTCCTGGCCGACCTGGTCACCCTCGCGGACCCCACCTCGCCCTTCTCGTTCCTGAACTACCTCAAGGAATCGGGGCGGCTGTACCCGTTCTACATCCGCGAGAACTTCTATCCGCTGCGCGCCGAGTTCAACGACTACTGCCGCTGGGCCGCCGGCAAGCTCGACAGCATCCGCTTCGCCCACCGCGTCGCCCTCGTCGAGTACGACAGCGCCGCACAGCTCTACGTCGTCCACGCCGAGCACCTCCCCACCGGCGAGCGCACCACCCACCGCGCCCGCAAGCTCGTCCTGGGCACCGGCACCCCGCCCTACGTCCCCGACGCCTGCCAGGGCCTGGGCGGCGACCTGCTGCACAACGCCGACTACCTGGCGGCCAAGCCCGCCCTCCAGGCCAAGGAGAGCATCACCCTCATCGGCAGCGGCCAGAGCGCCGCCGAGATCTACTTCGACCTCCTCCAGGACATCGACAGCCACGGCTACCACCTGACCTGGGCCACCCGCTCCCCGCGCTTCTTCCCCCTCGAATACACCAAGCTCACGCTGGAGATGACCTCACCGGAGTACGTGGACTACTTCCACGCCCTCCCCCAGGCCACCCGCGACCGGCTCAACGCCTCGCACAAGAACCTCTACAAGGGCATCGACTCCGAGCTGATCAACGACATCTTCGATCTGCTCTACCAGAAGAACCTGGCAGGCCCGGTCCCCACCCGCCTGCTCACCAACACCGCCCTGAACCACGCCGGTTACGACGAGGCCAGCGGCACCTACACCCTCGGCCTGCGCCAGGAGGAGCAGGGCACCGACTTCACCCTCGACACCCAGGGCCTGATCCTCGCCACCGGCTACCGCTACCGCGTACCGGACTTCCTCGCCCCCGTCCACGACCGCATCGCCTGGGACGACGCCGGCCGCTACGACGTCGCACGCAACTACAGCATCGACACCACGGGCCAGGGCATCTACGTGCAGAACGCCGAGCTGCACACCCACGGTTTTGTGACCCCCGACCTCGGCATGGCCGCGTACCGCAACGCCTGCATCATCCGCGAGCTGCTCGGCCGCGAGTACTACCCGGTCGAAAAGGCCATCGCCTTCCAGGAGTTCGCCGCCCCGGCCGGCCCGCACCACCCCATGGAGATCCCCGCATGAGGCCCCCGCTGTTCACCCGTACCGACCCCGCGCTCGGGGAGTTCGCCCTGCGCCCGGTGGACCCGTCCGCCGATGCCGCGCTGCTGCACCGCTGGGTCACCGACCCCAAAGCCGTCTTCTGGCTGATGCAGGACTGCGACCTCCCCGCCGTCGAGAAGGAGTTCGCGCGCATAGCCGCCGACCCCTTCCACGACGCCTTCCTCGGCCTCCACAACGGCACCCCGGCCTTCCTCATGGAGCGCTACGACCCCGCCCACCGCGAACTGGTCGGCGTCCACGCCGCCGAGCCCGGCGACGTCGGCATGCACTTCCTGGCGGCCCCCACCGACACCCCCGTCCGCGGCTTCACCCTCGCCGTGCTCACCACCGTCATGGAGATGCTCTTCGCCGACCCGGACACCCGCCGGGTCGTGGCCGAGCCCGACGCCCGCAACACCGCCGTCCACGCCCTCAACAAAGCCGTCGGCTTCGAGATCCTGCGGACCGTCTCCCTCCCCTCCAAAGACGCCTGCCTCAGCACCTGCACCCGCGACCAGTTCCTGGCCACCCGAGGAGACCACCGATGACCGCCCCCTCCGACGGCACCCCGCACCTCCCCGCCCGCGACGCCGTCGCCCACCTCACCCCCGGCCACTGGGCCCGCGCCAACCGCCTGCTGATCCGCAAGGGCCTGGCCGAGTTCTCCCATGAGCGGCTGCTCGCCCCCCAGCGCCTCCCGCAGGACGGCCACTACGTCGTCCACAGCGACGACGGCGCCACCGCCTACCGCTTCGCCGCCCGCAGACAGGCACTGGACCACTGGCAGGTCGACGCCGACAGCATCACCCGCCACCGCGACGAGCACGAACTCCCCCTGGACGCCCTGGACTTCTTCATCGAACTGCGCGGCGCCCTGGGCCTCGGCGACGAGATCCTGCCGGTCTACCTGGAGGAGATCAGCTCCACCCTCTCCGGCACCGCCTACAAACTCGCCGCCGAACAGCCCACCGCCGCCGAACTCGCCAAGTCCGGCTTCCAGGCCATCGAGACCGGCATGACCGAGGGCCACCCCTGCTTCGTCGCCAACAACGGCCGCCTGGGCTTCGGGGTCCACGAGTACCACGCCTACGCCCCGGAGACCGCGAGCCCCCTGCGGCTCCTCTGGCTCGCCGCCCACCGCGACCACACCACCTTCACCGCCGGCGCCGGCCTCGACTACGACACCCTCGTCCGCGACGAACTCGACGACGCCACCCGCACCCGCTTCGCCGCCACCCTCACCGGCCTCGGCCTCGACCCCGACGACTACTTCTTCTTCCCCACCCACCCCTGGCAGTGGTGGAACAAGCTCTCCGTCACCTTCGCCGCCGAGATAGCCGAACAGCGGCTGGTCTGCCTGGGCCCCGGCGACGACGACCACCTCGCCCAGCAGTCCATCCGCACCTTCTTCAACACCACCGACCCCGCCAAGCACTATGTGAAGACGGCCCTCTCCGTCCTCAACATGGGCTTCATGCGCGGCCTCTCCGCGTCGTACATGAAGGCCACCCCGGCCATCAACGACTGGCTGGCCCGCCTGATCTCCGCGGACGACACCTTCCGGGCCGCCCGCTTCTCGATCATCCGTGAGCGCGCCGCCCTCGGCTACCACCACCGCCAGTACGAGTCCGCCACCACCAAGGACTCCCCGTACCGCAAAATGCTCGCCGCCCTGTGGCGCGAGAGCCCCGTCCCCACCCTCGAACCGGGCCAGCGCCTGGCCACCATGGCCTCCCTCCTCCATGTCGACCGGGACGGCGGTTCATTCGCCGCGGCGCTGATCGAGGAGTCCGGCCTGGAGCCCGCCGTCTGGCTCCGCCGCTACCTGGACGCGTACCTCACCCCCGTCCTGCACGCCTTCTACGCCTACGACCTGGTCTTCATGCCGCACGGCGAGAACGCCATCCTGGTCGTCGAGGACGGCGCCGTGGCCCGGGTCATCTTCAAGGACATCGCCGAAGAGATCGCCGTCATGGACCCGGACGCGGTCCTGCCCCCCGCCGTCGAGCGCATCCGCGCCGACGTCCCCGAGGACAAGAAGCTGCTCTCCGTCTTCACCGACGTCTTCGACTGCTTCTTCCGCTTCCTCAGCGGCACCCTCGCCGACCTCGGCATCCTCGACGAGGACGCCTTCTGGCGCACGGTCGCCGCCTGTGTCCTGGACTACCAGGCGTCCGCTCCCCACCTCGCCGACAAGTTCCGCCAGTACGACCTGTTCACCGACGAGTTCGCCCTCTCCTGCCTCAACCGCCTCCAGCTGCGCAACAACCAGCAGATGGTCGACCTCCAGGACCCCGCGGGTGCCCTCCAGCTCATCGGCACCCTCCGCAACCCCCTCGCCCCGTACGCACCGGCCACCTGATCCGCCCCGCCAACGCAAGAAGGGCGGGACCCTCGCTGGGTCCCGCCCTTCTTCGTGCTCTTCCGCCTCAGCGCAACTGCCGCCTCAGCTCACGACGGCCGGCCGGCTCAGTCCTGCGCCGGCCCCTCGTCGTCCCGCGCGCCCTCGTCCCCGGCCGCGTCCTCGCTCTCGTCGGAGTCCTCCAGCGCGTCGGTGAACTCCACCCCGTCCAGCGCCGCGAGCCGGTCCGAGGCATCCGTCGTGCCGCCCTGGTCGGCCTCCAGCGCCCTGGCGAACCAGTCGCGCGCGTCGTCCTCGCGACCGACCTCCAGCAGCGCATCCGCGTACGCGTACCGCAGCCGCGCCGTCCACGGGTGCACCGCGCTCGACGCGAGCTCCGGGCTCTGCAGCGTCACCACCGCGGCGTCCGCCTGCCCCATGTCCCGCCGGGCGCCGGCCGCGACCAGCCGCATCTCGACCTGCCCGGCCTTGTCGAGCTTGTGCACCTCGGGCTCGCCGGCCATGGCCAGCGCCTTCTCCGGCCGCCCGAGACCGCGCTCGCAGTCCGCCATGACGGGCCACAGCTCCACACTGCCGGTCATCCGCCGCGCCGCCCGGAACTCCGCCAGCGCCTCGCTGTACTTGCCGACCGCGTACGCCGCGAAGCCCGCGGCCTCGCGCACCGCCGCCACCCTGGACGCCAGCCGCAGCGCCACCCGCGAGTACCCGTACGCCTTCTCCGGGTCCTCGTCCAGCAGCTTCGCGACCATCACCAGGTTCTTGGCGACGTCGTCGGCGAGCGTCTTCGGCAGGCTCAGCAGCTCCTGCCGCACGTCCTTGTCGATCTCCTCACCGGTGACGTCCTCCGGAATCGGCAGCCGCTTGATCGGCTCCCGGTCCCCCCGCCGGTCATCGCGCCGGTCGTCCCGACGGTCGTCCCGCCCGCGCCCCGCGCCATACGGCCGGCGCCCGCGCTCATCGTCCCGACGGAACCCACCACGGTCATCCCGCCGCGGCCCCCGGTCATCCCTACGGAACCCACCGCGCTCGCCACCCCGGTCATCCCGCCGGTCGCCCCCACGGAAGCCACCGCGGTCGCCACCGGACGGACGGTCGTCACGCCGGAACCCGCCCCGGTCACCGCCGGAAGGACGGTCGTCACGCCGGAACCCACCACGGTCCCCGCCACGGTCGTCGCGTCGGTCGTCACGACGGAACCCACCGCGCTCGCCGCCACGGTCATCCCGCCGGTCGTCACGACGGTCGTCACGCCGGAATCCGCCGCGGTCGCCGCCCGAGGGTCGGTCGTCACGGCGGAAGCCGCCCCGGTCACCGCCAGACGGGCGGTCGTCACGGCGGAATCCACCGCGGTCACCGCCGGACGGGCGGTCGTCACGGCGGAATCCACCACGGTCACCACCGCGATCGTCACGCCGCTCACCGCCACGGAAGCCACCGCGGTCGCCACCCGACGGACGGTCGTCACGGCGGAATCCACCACGGTCACCACCGGACGGGCGGTCGTCACGGCGGAATCCACCACGGTCACCACCGGACGGGCGGTCGTCACGCCGGAACCCACCACGGTCACCACCGGACGGACGGTCGTCACGACGGAACCCACCACGGTCACCACCGCGATCGTCCCTGCGGAACCCACCGCGCTCGCCGCCACGGTCATCCCGCCGGTCGTCACGCCGGAATCCGCCGCGGTCGCCGCCCGAGGGACGGTCGTCACGGCGGAATCCACCACGGTCACCACCGGACGGACGGTCATCACGACGGAACCCACCACGGTCACCACCCGACGGACGGTCGCCACCACGGAAACCACCGCGCTCGCCGCCGGACGGGCGGTCGTCACGACGGAACCCACCACGGTCACCACCGCGATCGTCACGCCGCTCACCGCCACGGAAGCCACCGCGGTCGCCGCCCGAGGGACGGTCATCGCGACGGAAACCACCGCGGTCCCCGCCCCGGTTGTCACGTCCCGCGTAGCCGCCACCGCCAGCCGGGCGACCGCCGCGGTCGTTGTCCCGACGCGGCCCCCGGTCGTCACGCCGGAAACCACCGCGGTCGCCGTCGTCACGCCGCTGCGGCCGGCGCTCCGAACGATCGTCGGAAGAGTTGGTGGACATCGACGTGACTCCTGTCTTCGGTACTGCATTCATTCTCACGCACCGACGTGTTCGGCGCGCTTCGGCATAAAACAAAAAGGACCCTTGGTCCCAGCGTGAACGCTGGGACCAAGGGTCCTGAAAGATTGTTCGGCGGCGTCCTACTCTCCCACAGGGTCCCCCCTGCAGTACCATCGGCGCTGAAAGGCTTAGCTTCCGGGTTCGGAATGTAACCG
>NZ_JBFBHQ010000018.1:0-47538 GCF_040701845.1 Streptomyces angustmyceticus
GCCTGGGTGGTGGACGTAAAGCGAAGCAGTCCACCACCCAGGCCCCGGAGGCCCGCCACCGGCACCCACCACGAACAGCAAGCGGCCCCCGCCCAGACAACACCCTCCGCCGGAGGCGACCCGAGGGCCCCCGAACGTCACCCCGCCGCCGAAGGCGGCCCCGCGACCCCGAGCCGCAGGGGCCGTGTCCCCAGCACCAACGTCCCCAAGGCCGCGTCGAGGTCGGGCCCGAGGTACCAGTCGCCGGTGTGATCGAGGCTGTAGACGCGGCCCTCGGCATCGATGGCGAGGGCCGCCTGCGTGTAGGTGGTGCCGTCGGCGGTGAGCTCTTCGCGGCCGAGGGGGGCGACGTCGGTCTCCAGGGCGCGGCCGAGGTCGCCGAGGGTGCGGGCGAGGTGGAGGCCGTGCAGGGGGTTGATGGCGAAGGGGGTGGGGGCGATGTGGCGGCCGGGTCCGGGGCCGGTGAGGTGCAGGTCGCCGAATTCGGCCCAGGCCTCGACGGCGGCGGGGAAGACGGTGTGGCGGTGTCCGGCGGGGGAGGCGTGGGCGCGGAGGGTGTCGGCCCAGTGTTCCGCCTGCTTTATGTCCCAGCGGCCGGGCTGCCAGCCGGCTTCCTGGAGGGCGACGTCGACGGCGGCGGGGAAGCGGGTCGAGTCGGCGCGGTCGTGGGCCGGGGTGCGGGGGCCGGGGGTGGTGGGCGGCATGGTGACGGTCAGCTTCCTGTGGGCGTGGTGCCGCTGATGGGCATGACGCCGAAGTGGGCGAGGAGGGCGTCGCAGGAGCGGCAGGGCGGGGCGTAGCTGCCGTGCTGGGGGTCGCCGTCCTCGCGGATGTGGCGTGCGGTGATCTTGGAGTGTTTCAGGGAGCGGCGGGCTTCGCCATTGGTGAGGGGTTTGCGGGAGGCGCGTTTGCCGCGGTTGCCCTCGACGGCGGTGAGGTGGCGGGAGAGCAGGACGGCTTCGGGGCAGCGTCCGGTGAAACGTTCGCGCTGTGCGGTGGCGAGGGTGTCGAGGAAGTCCTGGACGAGCGGGTGGAGGACGGGGGGCTGTTCCGCCTTGCTCGCGGTGCAGGTGAGGGTCTGTCCGCGTACGGAGAGGGCGGCGCCGATGGTGGGGAGGATGCCGTCGCGGCGGTGGTGGAGGGCGGGCGCGCGATCGGCGTCGGCGGTGCCGCTCCAGCCGATGCGGGGGTCGCCGGCGGCGGTGCGGGGATCGCCTGCGGCTGAGTTGTGGTGGTGTGCGGTGGTGCTCATGGTGGTGCTTTCCCTCCCCGGATCCCCGTTGTGCTGGGGGTCTCCCCGCCGAAGGCGGGGGAGGGTCAGCCTGCCAAATGTGCTGGGTGTTGCGGTAGTCGGGCGGCCTGTCGGCGATGTCACGGTGAGCTGACGGGGCGTCGGCCGGGGTGGAACGGGGCTGGTCGGCGGGGTGGTGCGCGGGGGGCTCGGGGGTGGTGTGCCGGTGGGTGACGCCGGTGTGTCGCGGGGCTGACGTGTGGGGGCGGGCGGGCGGGGGCGGGTGTTGCGGTACGGCATAGGCTGTGCCCCAAAGCCAGCTTCAGCCAGGGGGCAACCGCGATGACGACAGGTCGGCAAGGGCTGGGGGCACACCCCGGCCCCCAGGTGGCGGGGGACACCGCCCCACCGAATGCGGCCTATGCCGGACAGGTCGTGCATTTTCCGGACCCGGTCCGAGCGACGCGGTACCCCGCCGGCGTGCGGATGGACGCGCGCGGCTTCCCGGAGTTCTCGCCGTATGCGCGTGCCGCGGCGGAGATCGCCGAGCCGCCGGAGGGCTTCGGCGTCGACGAGCTGCGGCTGACGGACTATGTGTCGGCGAACGCGGCGCTGCACGCGCAGGGGCACGAGCTGTGGATAGATGTGCCGGCCGTGGCGACGCCGCACGGCTGGACCTGGCATCACGTGGCCGGCACCCGGCGGATGGAGCTGATCCCGGTCGAGGTGAAGGCGCTGCTGCGCCATCACGCCGGGCTGGCGACGGCCGCGGCGGCGCACGACAGGCGCGGTACCCGGCCGTTGCAGGAGACCCGGCCGGTGCATTTCGGGCTGCCGCACCGTGATCTGTCGGTGGGTGAGGAGCAGGTGGCGCAGGCCGAGGAGGCGTTGGGCTATCGGCTGCCGGGTGCCTACCGGTCGTTCCTGAAGGCCGCGGGCGGCTGTGCCCCGGTGGGCGCGGCGCTGGACGCGGAGTTGGGGCTGCTGGTCGACCAGCCGTTCTTCACGGTGCGCGACGACGCGGCGGTCAACGATCTGATCTATGTGAACAAGTGTCTGCGGGACCACTTCACCAAGGACTACCTGGGCGTGGCGTTCGTCCAGGGCGGTGTGGTCGCGGTGAAGGTGCGCGGCGAGGCGCTCGGTTCGGTGTGGTTCTGCCCGTACGACGATGCGCGGGACCGGGACGGGTGGACGGTGCAGGAGCGGGTGGAGCGGCTGTTGTTGCCGTGCGGCACGGACTTCGATGACTTTCTGCAGCGGCTGGCGGGCAATCCGCCGGAGCTGGACACCGTGGCGAACCTGATGGTCGACGGCGGTTTTGCGTACGCGGTTGCGGTGGGGGGCTGAGCACGGTGGTGACGTTCGCGCAGGCGCAGGAGCGCGCGGAGCGGTGGGTGAACGGTGACGTCCCGGCGCCGCTGCACCGTGAGGTACGGGTGCGGGAGTTCGATCTGGGCTTCGTGGCCTGGGCCGAGGACCGGGAGGAAGGCCCCTCGACGGAAGGCGGCCGGTCCCGGCTGGTGATCGCGCGGGACAGCGGGGAGACCACGCTATGGCCGGGGCTGCCGGTGGGCGAGGTGATCCGGCGTTACGAGGAGGAGTACGGCGCCCCCGCGGACGGCGGGTACGCGCCCGAGGTGCCGCCGCAGCGGATCGACCTGGAGGCCACGTCGTTTCTGCTGACGCCGCCGGAGTGGCTGCAGGAGGCGGCCGACACGATCGGCGGGTCGGTCCGGCGGGGGGCCGGGGGCACGGGGGCCGGGGGTTCTGTGGGGTCCTCGGGCCCTGCGGGGTCTTCGCGCCCGGCGGGATCTGCGGGTGAGACCTCCGGTGTTTCGTCGGCGCCCGCTGCCGCGGCGTCGGCCTCGGACGCCTGGGCCGAGGTGAGTGTGAACGGCACCGAGGGCGGGGCCGTCGCCGGTGCGCAGGCGGATGCCGGTGCGCCGGAGCCGTGGGCCGGGGCGGACACGACCGATGGTGCGGGGGAGGACCGGTCGGTGGGGCTGCCCGAGACGGTCTTCGCGCCGCCGCTGGCCGGTTCCGACGAGGAGGACGCCGCCGCCCGGACGCCGCGTGTCCGGCCGGAGGCCAAGACCGAACTGCTGCAGGGCGGCAGCCAGTTGCCGCGTACGCAGGTGGCGCCCGCGCTGGAGATGCCGGACGCCGGTCGGCCGCGGCCGGCCGGCGGGCCGGGCGCGGTTCCGCTGCCGCCGCCGATGCCGCCCGCGCCGCCCGCGGGTGCGGGGCTGCCGGATCTGCCGCCGCCGTCGGGGCCGCCGGCCGTCGACGTACCGCCGCCCCCGGGTGTCGCCGTGCCCGGTGCCGGTACGCCCGCCGCGGCCGGGCCGGCCGCTCCCGGCCCCGGGACGCCGCCCCCGCCGCCCGCGGCCGGTGGGGTGCATGCCGCGGCCACGATGCTGGCCGACGGTTCGTCGCTGCCCGGGAACGCCGCCGCGGGACCGCCGCCGCCTCCGGGTGTGCCCGGTCCGCCCGGCGCGGGCCGTGACGGTGCGCCGCAGGACCCGCCGCAGGCCGTCCGGGCCGATGCGGGTGGTCCCGCGGCGTCCGGTCCGGGTGCGTCCGGTGCCCCGGCCGGTGGCTATGTACCGACGCAGATGGTCTCGCAGCTGGACGCGGCGGATCTGGATCTCAGCGCGGTGGACGGGCCGGGCGGGACGGGTGCGGCCGGTGGTTCCGACGAGGCCGGTGCCTCGGGTTCCGGATCCGGCGGTACGGGTTCCGGCGGTACGGGTCCCGGCGGCACGGATGCCCCCGGTCCCGTCTCCGGCGGCCCCGGCTCCGGTGGGGTGCACGCCGCCGCGACGATGCTCGCCGACGGCGCGTCCCTGCAGGCCGGGCTCGCGGGCGCGGGCGGGCCGGACGGCGCTGCCGGCGGCCCCGGCGTGGCACCGCCCGGTCCTCCCGGCCCCCCTGGTGCGCCCAGGCCTCCCGGTCCGCCCGGTCCTCCCGGCCCGCCCGGTGCTCCCAAGCCGCCCGGCCCGCCCGGCAGGCCCACCGCGTCCGCGGGCGGCCGGGGCTCCGGCGGCCAGGACGGTCCGCCGCCTCCGCCCTCCGCACCGCCCGCCGCCGGCGGCGGTGGTGGCGGGGTGCACGCCGCGGCGACGATGCTCGCCAGTGGCGCGGCGCTGCCCGGCGACGGCCCGGGCGGCCCCGCTGTGCCGCCGTCGGCCGGTCCTGCCGCTCCGCCCCAGGCCCCGCCCGGTCAGCCCACCCCGCCCGGGCCGCCGCCCGGCCCGCCCGCCGCGCAGGGCCCCGGTGGCTACGGCTATCCGCAGGCGCCCGGTGGTCAGCCGACCGTCGGCCCGGGCTATATGGCCGTGCTCAGCTACCGCGCGCCGGACGGCTCCGAGCAGAAGATCGTGCGGCGTTCGGCGCCGGGTACGCCGCACCCGGAGTGGCAGCTGCTGCACGAGCTGCGGGGGATGAACGTGCCGCCGCAGCAGGTGCTGGAGCTGCACACCGAGCTGGAGTGCTGTGATCTGCCGGGTGGCTACTGCGCGCGGATGATCCGGGACAACTGGCCGCAGGTGCGGATCAGCCACACCGCCGCGTACGGCAGGGACCACGCCTCGCGCCAGCAGGGCGTACGGCACCTCGTCGAGCACCAGGGCGAGTTGCACCAGGTCGCGGACGGTCCGGCGCGGCCGGCGCCGGTGCGGGCGCCGTTGCCGCATCCGTCGCAGGTGCAGCCGGTGCCCCCGGTGCCGCCGCAGCTGATCGGGCAGGAGCTGGAGCAGGCGTTCGGGCCGCAGGGGATCTTCCGTTTCGACCAGCGGGCGGTCTCCCGGCACGGGGTGCCCGATGTGGTGGCGCAGACCCTGGTGTGGTCCGGGCTGCCGGTCGACTTCGGGCCGTTCTTCTGGGCGCAGGCGCAGCCGGGCCGTCCGGTGCCGACGCTGGCGGAGCTCGCGGCGGAGCGGATGGTGCAGCCCGCCTCGGATGCCGGGTCGTACCTGGTGATGGGCAATGACTTCGGCCGTCAGCTGTGTGTGCAGTACGGGACCGCGCACATCGTGGCGGTGCCGATGGAGGCCGGGCCGGGCGGTGCGCCCGCGACGCCGCAGTTCGTGAACTCCGGTCTGCCGGAGTTCGCGCGCTGTCTGGCGATGCTGGGGCGGATGTGGCGGCTGCGCTACGGGCTGACGCCGGAGCAGGCGGGCCGCTGGACGGTCGACTTCCAGGCGCAGCTGGTCGCGCTGGATCCGCCGGCGCTGGGTTCGCCGGAGACCTGGTGGTCGGTGCTGCTGGAGCAGATGTGGGACGGGCTGCTGTAGGAGCGGTGCCGGGGTGCGGCCGGCCCGCCCGCGGGCCCGGCGCCGGCGCGCTCGACCTGCGGGACGGGCCGGGTGCCCCGACCATGCCTATATGGGCCGCCCGATACCCCCGCTGTCGCAGTCGTCGCCGTCGACGGCCGCGTACCGTTCGGGGCGTCCGCGCTGGTGGCACCGGCGGCGGACGGCCAGGTCGCTGCGCGGCCCGGGCCCGCCCCGGCGGCGCTGGGCGTGGCTGGTGTGGCTCCTGGTGGCGCTGCTGGTGCTGGTCGTCGCGGTGGTGGCGGTCGGCGCCTGGCTGTACGTCTCGGCGGGGCGGCAGTTGCGGCACATGGACGCCCTGGGCGACTACCCGGGGCGGCCGTCCGCGGGCAAGGGCACGAACTGGCTGCTGATCGGCTCGGACAGCCGTACCGCGCTGACCCCGCAGCAGCGCAGGGACCTGCACGTCGGCAACAACGACGTGCGCAACACCGACACCATCATGGTGCTGCACTACGGCGATCACGGGCCGACGCTGGTCAGCCTGCCGCGCGACAGCTACGTCCCGATACCGGGCCACGGCAACCGGAAGATCAACGAGGCCTTCGCGGACGGCGGGCCCCAGCTGCTCACCCGAACGGTGGAGCAGGCGACCGGTCTGCGGATCGACCACTACGCCGAGGTGAACTTCCTCGGCTTCGTGCGGGTCGTGGACGCGCTGGACGGGGTGCGGCTGTGCCTGGACAAGCCGCTGCGGGACGAGCGGTCGGGGGCCGACTTCCCGGCGGGCTGCCGGCGGATGAACGGCACGCAGGCGCTGGCGTATGTACGGGCCCGGTACGCGGACCCCGAGGGTGACCTCGGACGGGTGAAGCGCCAGCGGCAATTGCTCGGTGCGGTTGCCGACGAGATGGCCTCCCCGGACATCCTCCTGGACCCGACCCGGCTGCAGCGGGTGCTGGACACCTCGCTGGCGGCGCTGCGGGTGGACGACGGCACGGATATGGCGCGGGTGCTGGATATGGGCTGGTCGATGAAGCAGATCGCCGGGGGCGAAGGGCACGCGACGACGGTTCCGGTGATGCGGCCCGGGGTGATGGTGAACGGGGTCGGGTCGGTGCTGCGGTGGGACGAAACCGGGGCGAGGCGGCTGTTCCAGGCGCTGCGCGCAGATGATCGGATTCCGACTTCTGACACCAAATAACGCATCCTGGTGGGGTGGATGGGGTGGAGTGTCGTGAGCGTGCGGCTTCGGCCCGGTCCCCGGCAAGTGCGCGTCACTGCACGGTGCTGCACGGAAACATACGGATGGAAGCGGAACGCTGCGGGTCGCGCGCGTGCTGTGCGCGGCGGAGAGGGGCTTGAGGGATGAGTGCATCGGTTTCGCCTCACGGGTTCGAGACCGTACGAGGGCGTGGCTACCGGCCGGAGGACGTGGACCGCCGGGTCACGGGGCTCTCGATCGACCGCGACTCCTGCTGGGAGCGGGCCGCACGGCTCACCGTCCTGTCCAACGAGATGGAGGCCGAACTCGCGGAGCTGCGCGCCTATCTGGCACAGCAGCCGCCGCAGACGTACGAGTCGCTCGGCCGCGAGGCGCGGCTGATCCTGACGACCGCGGAGTCCGAGGCGGCGCGGCTGCGGACCGAGGCGGAGCAGGCGGCCGGGCAGGTGCGGGACGCGGCGGCCGAGTACGCGGACGAGGTGCGGGACGCGGCCGAGCGGGCGGGCTCGCAGGTGCGGGCCGAGGCGGACACCCGGGCCCGGCGGACGGACCGGGCGGCGCGCGGCGAGGCCGCGGAGCTGGCGGCCGTGGCGGCCGAGGAGGCCGAACGGCTGCGGAGCGAGGCGGCCGACGGGCTGGCGGAGGTGCGCCGGCGCACCGCGCAGCTGCTGAGCGACCAGGAGAAGCGGCAGACGGAGGAGTGGGAAGCGGCCGGGCAGGAACTCGCGGCGCTGGAGGAGGAGACGGACCGGCGCGTCGCGGAGCTGGACGCCCGCGGGAAGGCGGTCCGTGCCGACGCCCGGCGGCAGTACGCGGAGGCGGAGGAGACCGCCCGGCACCGCCAGGAGGACGGTGAGGACCGTGCTGCCGGGCTGCTGGCGCAGGCCCGTGCGGAGGTGGAGCGCCTGGAGCGGGGCACGGAGCGGATCCTGCGTGCGCACGAGGCGGAGCGCGAGGAGGCGCGCGTCCACATGACGCATGTCCGCAACAGCCTGGCGGTGCTGACCGGGAAGGCGCCGGTGGCGGAGGAGGACGACGAGGGCGCCGGGGGGCCGCAGGGCGGCGGCTCGGACGAGGCGGACACCCTGGAGACGCAACTGCCCCGCCGGGGCGGCGGCCCGGACGCCTGACCTCACCGGCCGCCGCGCGGCGCCTGCTTCCCGGCGGGCTCGCCGTCGTCCGTACCGCGGGCATCGGTGTGCACCGGGAAGTGCCGCGGCGCGAGCAGCAGCAGCGCGGCCAGGGCGAGTGCGGCGGCCGCCGCGGCGCCGAGGTAGACGTGGTCGACCGTGGTGGCGACGGCGCGGCGGAGGTAGTCGGTGGCGTGGGCGGTGAGGGCGCCGGGGTGCTGGAGGGTGTGCGAGACCGCGTCGAGGTCGCCGGGCAGGCCGGGGCGGATGTCCGAAGGGGCGTGGGCGAGGCGGTCGTTGAGGGTGGCGTTGGCGAGGGCGCCGAAGAGCGCGGCGCCCAGGGACTGGCCGACCTGGCGGCAGAAGAGTATGGAGGCGGTGGCGGTGCCGCGCTCGGCGTAGCCGACCGAGGACTGGACGCCGATGATCAGCGGGAGCTGGAAGAGGCCGAGGGACGCCCCCAGCGCCAGCATGATCAGGGCGGGTTGCCAGGCGGCGCCGGGGTGGGGCAGCAGGGGGAAGGCGAGCAGGACCAGTCCGGCCGCGCCGATGCCGAGCGCCGCGCAGGTGCGGATGCCGAGGCGGTTGTAGACGTGGCTGCTGAGGGCGGCCGAGACCGGCCAGCTCAGGGTCATGACGGAGAGCACGAAGCCGGCCGCCGTCGGGCCGAGGCCCAGTACCGCCTGGGCGTAGGTGGGCAGGAACACGGTGGGCGCGACCATCAGCAGGCCGAGGGCGCCGAGCGCGACGTTGACGGCGGAGATGGTGCGGCGGCGCCAGACCCAGCCGGGGATGATCGGTTCCGCGGCGCGGCGCTCGATGAGGACGGTGAGCGCGGCGCACAGCGCGCTGCCGGCGAACAGCAGCAGGGACGGCGCGGAGTGCCAGGACCAGGCCACGCCGCCCTGGACGAGGGCGGTCAGCAGCAGCCCGCCGCAGGCGAAGATCGCCAGTGCGCCGGGCCAGTCGACCCGGGCGCGGCGGGCCGGTGTGCCCGTCGTTTCCCGTGCCGGCTCGGAGAAGTGCCGCACGATCAGCCAGAGGGCCACCGCGCCCACCGGCAGGTTGACCAGGAAGATCCACCGCCAGCCGGCGTAGGCGGCGAGCAGTCCGCCCAGCGCGGGGCCGGCGACCGCCGAGGCGGCCCAGACGCTGGAGATCCTGGCCTGGATCTTGGGGCGTTCCTTCATCGGGTAGAGGTCGGCGGCGATGGTCTGGATGGTCCCCTGGAGGGCGCCGCCGCCCAGGCCCTGGACGACGCGGAAGGCGATCAGCGAGGCCATGTTCCAGGCGCCCGCGCAGGCCAGTGAGCCGGCGAGGAAGAGCGCGATGCCGGTGAGCAGGACGGGCTTGCGGCCGAAGGTGTCGGAGAGCTTGCCGTAGACGGGCAGGGTGACGGTGACGGCGAGCAGGTAGCCGGAGAAGAGCCAGGAGAAGACGGCGAAGCCGCCGAGGTCGCCGACGATCTGCGGGATGGCGGTGGCGATGATCGTCGAGTCGAGGGCGGCCAGCGCCATGCCGAGCATCAGGGCGGCGACGACGGGGCGCCGCCGCGGGTCCGCGGGCGCCGGGCCCGTCGTCCGTACGCCGTCGCGTTCGCTGTGGCCGGCAGGTCGCGCGCTGTGGCTCACCGTTCCCCCTCCGCAGGTCCTTGTACGCTGCACCCTTCCATGCGGCGGCGGACTGCGGAACCGCGCCGCCGGTCGCGGGGTGGCGCAACGGGCGGTGCGGCAGCTGCGGTCCGGCGTCCGCGGGGCGGGGAGTGGGCCACGTCACAGCCGGGACCGGGCGGCTGGAATTTGGGGGTATTGGTCCCGCTTCGCCTGTCGGGCGTATCCGGACATAGTGATCGACTTCATCCTTAATTCGCCTTGTCCGCTGCTGCGGAACATGGGATTCCTTCGAGGGGGTGCCGGGGCATTTCCTGTAATTCCCTCTGCGGTGCCGCGCCGGCGCGCTATTTTCCTCCCCGAAGCCGATTTCGTATACGGCTTCCCATGCAGCATGAAATCGGGGAAGGGAAACAAGTGAACACGATACGGACCTCCTTCGGAGGTGTCGTACTGGCCGGTGTCCTCGCTCTGGGGACGGCGGCACCCGCGCTCGCCGAGGCGCCGGCGGAAGGGGCGGCCACGACCGGGCCGTCCTCCGTGACGCAGCGGGCCTTCGCGGCGGACGTGGCCGGTCCCGCGGTCGGCGGGGCGTACCGGCTGAGGAAGCTCAAGGCGCTGACCAGCAAGGGGAAGACGTCCCAGGACGAGTGGTACAAGTACCTCGGGCTGTACCGCACGGGCTCGAACTACTTCCGGTTCAACTGGAGCACCAACGGCTGCAACAGCTCGCCGGAGAAGCTGCCGGGCGGCTACAACTTCTACCTCTCCTGCTACCGCCACGACTTCGGTTACCGCAACTACAAAACAATTGTGGGCAAGCCCGCCTGGCGTCGGGACCACAAGAAGCGTATCGACGACGTATTCCTGCAGGACATGCGCGGGGCCTGCCAGTACAAGCCGTGGGCCGACCCGTTCACCCCGGCGATGCGGAAGAAATTGAAGGCTGCCTGCCTCAAGACCGCGAACAAGTACTACACCCGCGGTCCGGGTCGCCGGCTGCCCCCGCCGCTCGCGGCCCGCGGCGCGCGCCGCGGGCCGCGAGCACGGCCCCGGCGCGTGTCCTGCCGGCGCACGCCGGGGCCGCTGCGGGCATGCGGCCCGCCCGGGTGACGGGCGGGCGTACGCTTGGCAACCCCGGCCCGTGCGACGTGTCGGGCTGCTGTGTTGTTCGCCTCGCTGGGACGGAAACCTTCTGATGAGCCTGACTGGCCTGCTCGACGCCGTCGTACGGGACCCGGCGCTCGCCGAAGCGCTGCAGGCCGCGGCCGACGGCAACCGGCCGCACGTGGACCTGGTGGGCCCGCCCGCCGCCCGCCCGCTCGCGCTCGCCGCGCTGGCCCGCCGGGCCGACCGGCCGGTCCTCGCGGTGACCGCCACCGGCCGGGAGGCGGAGGACCTCGCCGCCGTCCTGCGCAGCCTGATGCCGGCCGGCGAGGACAACGCCGTCGTGGAGTTCCCGTCCTGGGAGACGCTGCCGCACGAGCGGCTCTCGCCCCGCTCGGACACCGTCGGCCGGCGCCTCGCGGTGCTGCGCCGGCTCGCCCACCCGCGCACCGACGACCCGACGGCCGGCCCCGTCTCCGTCGTCGTCGCCCCCATCCGTTCGGTGCTCCAGCCGCAGGTCAAGGGGCTGGGCGACCTGGAGCCGGTCAGCCTGCGCACGGGGCAGACCGCCGACCTCGAAGAGATCGTCGACGGTCTGGCGGCGGCCGCCTACGCCCGCGTCGAGCTGGTCGAGAAGCGCGGTGAGTTCGCGGTCCGCGGCGGGATCCTGGACGTCTTCCCGCCGACCGAGGAGCACCCGCTGCGGGTGGAGTTCTGGGGCGACGACGTCGAGGAGATCCGCTACTTCAAGGTCGCCGACCAGCGGTCCCTGGAGGTCGCCGAACACGGCCTGTGGGCGCCGCCGTGCCGTGAGCTGCTGCTGACCGACGACGTCCGGGAGCGGGCAGCGGCGCTCGCCGAGCAGCACCCCGAGCTGGGCGAGCTGCTCGGCAAGATCGCCGAGGGGATCGCGGTCGACGGCATGGAGTCGCTGGCTCCGGTCCTGGTGGACGACATGGAGCTGCTGCTGGACGTGCTGCCGGCCGGGAGCATGACGGTGGTGTGCGACCCGGAGCGGGTGCGTACCCGGGCCGCCGACCTGGTGGCGACCAGCCAGGAGTTCCTGCAGGCGTCCTGGGCGGCCAGCGCCGGCGGGGGGCAGGCGCCGATCGACGTGGGCGCGGCCTCGCTGTGGGGCCTCGCGGACGTCCGGGACCGGGCGCGCGAGCTGGGCATGATGTGGTGGTCGGTGAGCCCCTTCGCGGCCGGTGAGGCGCTGGAGGGCGACGGCGACACCCTCAAGCTGGGCATGCACGCCCCCGACACCTACCGCGGCGACACCCAGCGGGCGCTGTCCGACACCAAGCAGTGGCTGGCGGACGGCTGGCGCACGGTGTTCCTCACCGAGGGGCACGGCCCGGCGGCCCGCACCGTCGAGGTCCTCGGCGGCGAGGGCATCCCCGCCCGCCTGGACGCCGACCTCCCCGAGCTCTCCCCGTCCGTCGTCCACGTCTCCTGCAGCTCCCTCGACAACGGCTTCATCGACCCGGAGCTCCGGCTCGCCGTCCTCACCGAGACCGACCTCTCCGGCCAGAAGGCGGCCGGCAAGGACGGCGCCCGGATGCCGGCCCGCCGCCGCAAGACCATCGACCCGCTGACCCTGGAAGCCGGCGACTTCATCGTCCACGAGCAGCACGGTGTCGGCCGCTACATCGAGATGGTGCAGCGCACGGTCCAGGGCGCCACCCGCGAATACCTCCTCGTCGAGTACGCGCCCGCCAAGCGCGGCCAGCCCGGCGACCGCCTCTACATCCCCACCGACCAGCTCGAACAGGTCACCAAGTACGTGGGCGGCGAGGCCCCCACCCTGCACCGGCTCGGCGGCGCCGACTGGACCAAGACCAAGGCGCGCGCCAAGAAGGCCGTCAAGGAGATCGCCGCCGACCTGATCAAGCTCTACTCGGCCCGGATGGCGGCGCCCGGCCACACCTTCGCCCCGGACACCCCCTGGCAGCGCGAGCTGGAGGACGCCTTCCCGTACGCGGAGACGCCCGACCAGCTCTCCACCATCGCCGAGGTCAAGGAGGACATGGAGAAGTCGGTCCCCATGGACCGGCTGATCTGCGGCGACGTCGGCTACGGCAAGACCGAGATCGCGGTCCGCGCCGCCTTCAAGGCCGTCCAGGACGGCAAGCAGGTGGCGGTCCTGGTCCCGACCACCCTCCTCGTGCAGCAGCACCTCGGCACCTTCACCGAGCGCTACGGCCAGTTCCCGGTCAACGTCCGGGCGCTGTCCCGCTTCCAGACCGACACCGAGGCCAAGGCCGTCCTCGAAGGACTGCGCGACGGCTCCGTCGACCTCGTCATCGGCACCCACCGGCTGTTCTCCTCCGAGACCAAGTTCAAGGACCTCGGGCTGGTCATCGTCGACGAGGAGCAGCGGTTCGGCGTCGAGCACAAGGAGCAGCTGAAGAAGCTGCGGGCCAACGTCGACGTCCTGACGATGTCGGCCACCCCCATCCCGCGCACCCTGGAGATGGCGGTGACGGGCATCCGCGAGATGTCGACGATCACCACCCCGCCCGAGGAGCGCCACCCCGTCCTGACCTTCGTCGGCCCCTACGAGCAGAAGCAGATCGGCGCCGCCATCCGCCGTGAACTCCTGCGCGAGGGCCAGGTCTTCTACATCCACAACCGGGTCGAGTCGATCGACCGGGCCGCCGCCCGGCTCCGCGAGATCGTCCCCGAGGCCCGGATCCAGACCGCGCACGGCCAGATGGGCGAGTCCCAGCTGGAGCAGGTCGTCGTGGACTTCTGGGAGAAGAAGTTCGACGTGCTGGTCTCCACCACCATCGTCGAGTCCGGCATCGACATCTCCAACGCCAACACCCTGATCGTCGAGCGCGGCGACAACTTCGGCCTCTCCCAGCTCCACCAGCTGCGCGGCCGGGTGGGCCGCGGCCGCGAGCGCGGCTACGCCTACTTCCTCTACCCGCCGGAGAAGCCGCTGACCGAGACCGCCCACGAGCGGTTGGCGACCATCGCCCAGCACACCGAGATGGGTGCGGGCATGTACGTCGCCATGAAGGACCTGGAGATCCGCGGCGCGGGCAACCTCCTCGGCGGCGAGCAGTCCGGCCATATCGCGGGCGTCGGCTTCGACCTCTACGTACGGATGGTGGGCGAGGCGGTCGCCGACTACCGCGCCTCCCTGGAAGGCGGCGTGGAGGAGGAGCCGCCGCTCGAAGTCAAGATCGAGCTGCCCGTCGACGCGCACGTCCCGCACGACTACGCCCCCGGCGAGCGGCTGCGCCTGCAGGCCTACCGGGCCATCGCCTCCGCCTCCTCGGAGGAGGACATCGCGGCCGTCCGCGAGGAGCTTCTCGACCGCTACGGCAAGCTGCCCGAACCCGTCGAGAACCTGCTGCTGGTCGCCGGACTGCGGATGCTCGCCCGCTCCTGCGGCGTCACGGACATCACCCTGCAGGGCTCCAACATCCGCTTCGGGCCGGTGGAGTTGCGCGAATCGCAGGAGCTGCGGCTCAAGCGGCTCCACCCCCGTACGGTCCTCAAGCCGGCCACCCGCCAGATCCTGGTGCCGCGCCCGGCCACCGGAAAGATCGGCGGCAAGCCGCTGGTCGGCCGCGAACTGCTGTCGTGGGTGGGGGAGTTCCTGGCCACGATCCTCGGTTCGTAGGCCACGGCCCGTGCCGCGCAGGGCGTGGAGCGCGGGACGTACGGGAGAAACGGCAGCGGCCGGGCGGTGGTCCGTCGATCCGCATCGACGGGCCGCCGGCCGGCCGTTCCGCGTTCCCGGGCGGGCGTCGATTGTCAGTGGTCCCGGCGAGAATGATCCGTATGACCTGGACGGTTCGGACGGCAGCCGGACGCCGCCTCCCGCGCGCACGCGGGGGCGGCGGCCTTCGGTTTTCCGTCGATTCTTCCGCCGATGTCCGACAGTGTCTGAGTATCCGGCACTCTCCTGCGCCATCGGCGGATGACGCCCCGCCGAACCCTTCGTCATCGCAGGTCAACTGGCGTCTGCTGAGGTCGGGAAGAGTCCCGCGAACTAGGTACGGCTACTCATGCGGGGCCGCTCGCAGGGATGTGACGGTGGTGTCGGTGGGGGAGCGGGCACGGCGCGGGACGACCCGGACCGGCCGGCGCGGAGACGCCGGCGAGCCGAGGTGCCGTACGGGACCGCGCCCTCGGCAGCACACGGGGAGACAGGAGGTGCTCCCAGCGAAGGAGGCCCGGGTGTGACGGCACCCGGGCGCGCGACAGCGGCAGTGGGACGGGGCGGCGCCCCGGACCGGGGGACGGTGCCGGACCACTGACGCGCCATCAGGGACCGGACGCGCGGTGTTCCGTCGTGCCGGGCCCGGACCAGGGGGAAAAAATGAAGACGTCCTTGCGTGCAAGGAACGGCATGCCGTGCCCGTACCAGGGGTCGGGCGACGGCCCGCTCGAAGGCCCGGTGGATCTCAGCCGGTTGACCGAGCGGGAGCGGCAGGTGCTCCTGCTCCTCGGCGGCGGGCCGTCCAACGGCGAACTGTCCCGGCGGCTGAGGATCTCCGAACGCACGGTCAAGGCGCATATCTCGCGCATCCTGATCAAGACCGGCCAGAGCACCCGGCTCCAGGCCGCCATGGTCTCCGCACTCCATCACGATCAGCTGTGCCCGTCGCCGAACTGCCGCTGGAGCCTCGCGGCCGGCTCGCCGCCCCATGACCCGGGGGCCGACGAGGTGTCCGCCGCCTGAGGGGTTCCCGGCCGGACGCGGGCGGCCCCCGCACCCGAGGGGGCGTCCGGTCCGGCCGCCCGCCGTGGGCCCCGGGCCCGGCTCCGGAACCCGGGCGGCGGCCCCGGATCCGGCCCCGGGCGCCCAGGAACCGGCCCCACCGCAGCTCCCGCGTCCCGCCCGCACGTGGTCCCGCAGGGAGGTGCACCAAAGGGCATCGCCCCAATGGCCAATATCGCCAACTACGTGCCGTTCTTAGGCTCTTGCTCCCATCGCCGGATCGAGAAGGGCACGCACCATGCATGTCTCACGCCTCACCCTCGCCTCCCTGGCCGGAGCGAGCCTGATCAGCCTTGCGACGGCGGCTCCCGCCCTGGCCACGGACGCGTCCGCCGGCCGGGCGGCGGCGCCGGCCCGCGCGACCACCGCCCCGGCGGCCGGGCACGACCGGGCGGCCCAGGCGGGTCCCAGCAAGAACACCAGGCTCAAGCGCCTGTACCAGCTGACCCGCGGCACCACCCAGAGCGCCGGCGAGTGGCGCCTGCTGCGCGCCCAGGCGCAGTCCGGCACCAACCCCTACCGGTTCATCTGGTCCACCGACTACTGCACCCGCCTCGCGGACAAGCCGGGCGGCTTCGACTTCCGGCTCTCCTGCGCCCGCCACGACTTCGGCTACCGCAACTACAAGGCGCTCCTGGGCAAGGAGGCGTTCAAGGGCTCGGCCCACGAGAAGCGCGTCGACAAGGCGTTCCTGTTCGACATGAACCGCCAGTGCCGCACCCAGTCAGGCAAGACCGCCGAGCAGCGCCGGAAGTGCCTGAAGACCGCCAAGGCGTACTACGACAGAGTCAGCTGACGGGGCCTCGGCGGTGTGCCGGCGGGCCGGGTGGCGGGGGTGCCCGCCGTCCGGCCCGCGTCCGCGCGGGCGTCGCCTCGGGAGCCAGGGGTCAGCGGGCGGAGGTCCGGTGCAGGACGAGGAGGTCGGAGGCGCCGCCGAGGATGACGTAGGTGGACCTGGGATGGCGGGCGGCGGCGTCCGCCAGCGCCTGGCGCGGGGTGCGGCCGTCGCGCAGCTGCACGGCGACGTAGTCGGGCGCCAGCCCCCCGGTGTCGCCGGTCCAGAAGACCCGGGTACGGCCGGTGAGACGGCTCAGCGGCCGGATGTCGGACTCCACGCTCGCCCCGTCCGGTATCCGGTCCAGCAGCTTCCCGGCGGCGACGGCGTCCGGCGGAGTGCGGTAGGTGGCGGCCTCGGTGAGGCGGGCCAGCGGCAGCGTGGTCGTCAGCGCGAGGGCCACGGACACCACGGCGGCCGGCAGGTGGTGGGCGTAGGAGCGCAGCCAGGGGCGGGTGGAGACCCGGGCCCGGGGCAGGGCGTCGATCAGGGCGAGGAAGACCACCGGCATCAGCACGGCGTTGTAGTGCCAGTCGATGCCCCAGTAGTGGGGTTCGTGGGACAGGAAACGCCAGCCCAGGGTGGGCAGCGCGACCAGCAGAAGCGGGGAGCGCAGCGCGAGCAGGCCGGTGGTGGGCAGCAGGACCCACAAGGTGGTGCGCACGGCCGTGTCGAGCGGAATGGTCAGCCCGCCGCCGTCGGAGCCGAACTTGCTCCAGTAGTCGTACGAGCCGGAGCCGTTGAACGCCGGTATGAGCACGCCGAGGGTGACGGCGGTGGCGGTGATGCCGAAGGCCACCAGGGCGATGGCCAGCGGGCTGGCCCGCCGGGTGCGTATCAGGGCGAGCGCCCCGATGACGGCCGCGGTCACCCCGAGGTCCTCCTTGACCAGCACCAGGGGCGCGGCCCAGCACACCACCGCCGTCCACCGTCCGCGCAGCACCGCTTCGAGGGCGAAGGCGATCAGCGGCAGCGCGAAGGCGATCTCGTGGAAGTCGAAGTCGACGGCCTTCTGCACGCCCCAGGACGTGCCGTAGGCGAGGCCGAGCGCCAGGCCCGGGACGCGGCCCAGCGTGCGGGCGGCGGCGCGGGTGACCGGTATCGCGGACACCGCGAACAGCGCGGCCTGCGCGATCAGCAGGGTCAGGGACGAGGGGAACAGCCGGTAGAGGGGGGCGAGCACGATCAGCACGGGGCTGAAGTGGTCGCCGAGGATGTTGGTGCCGGGGCCCTTGAGGTCCACGATCGGGGCCCGGAAGTGGGCGTAGCCGCGTATCGCCTGCTCGAATATCCCCAGGTCCCAGGAGGACGTGGACAGCGTGCGGAAGCGGCAGACGGCCAGCAGCGCGTAGGCGGCGAAGAAGAGCCCGGCCGTCCAGTAGGGGTCGAGGCGAGGGGCGCGCAACGGGGCGGTCCGGGTGCGCAGGCGGTGCGCGGCGTGCCGCAGCCGCCCGGGCAGGTCGGGCGGAGGCGTGCCGGTGCCGGCCGTCCCGGTGCCGTCCGGCCCGGCGGACCGCGGTGCCGGTACGGTCCCGGCCGAGGGGGCGGTCCGGGGCGGCGGTACGGCGCCGGTGTCCTCCCCAAGAATCCGTCCGGGGGCACCCCCGGCCGTTACTGCGGCCGTGTCCATGCGGATCCTCACTCTCAACTGTCGAAAAGATACTCGAAGCGGAGCCCCGGACCGCCCGGCGGACGAGGTGCTGCGACGGCGGGGTGGCAGTGGGTCAGACGCCGGTGCGGGCCGGTCCGTTCCCGGGAGGGGCGGGCGGTCGGTGGTACGGGAACGGCGGGGTCCGGCGCGGTGCGGCGGTCACCCGGAGCGGGCCGGCGGACCGGAATTGCCGCCTCCGCGCACCAGAAACCGAGCCCGCCCCAGATCGTTGGCCGAAGCAGTGGCCTGGGCCACGCCGACTCCATAGCATCGATCCACCAAGGTCGAGACTCCGTCGCACGATCTGCCGGGAGGCCATGTGTTCCGCCGTAGGACAGCGCTCTCCGTATCCGCCACCGCCGCCCTGCTGGCCGCGGCCCCGTTGCTCGCGGCCTGCGGCAGCGACGCCCGCCCCGGGGCCGCGGCCCTCGTGGACGGGAAGCGGATCACCGTCTCGCAGTTGCAGGCGAAGGTGAAGGACGTGCGTGCCGCGCAGGCCAAGTCCCCGCAGGGCGGCCAGCTCATCATGAACACCGGCCGGCTCAGCCTGGCCACCCTCAACGGCATGATCTTCGACGAGGTACTGGCCCGCGGCGCGCGGGACGCCAAGGTGACGGTCACCCGCCGCGACGTCCAGCGCTGGCGGGCCCAGGCGGAGCAGCAGGCCGGCGGCGCCGCGCGCCTGAAGGCGATGTGGCTCCAGCAGGGCGTCGCCCCCGACGAGATCGACGCCATGGTCCGCAACCAGCTGCTGCTCGACGGCGTCGCCCGGCACCTCGGCGCGGACCGCGGCAAGCCGCAGGGCCAGCAGAAGCTCGCCCGGGCGCTGGCCAAGACCTCCCGGTCCATGGGGATCGACGTCAATCCGCGGTTCGGCAAGTGGGACGACCAGCAGGTCATCCTCGGCGAGACCAAGGAGCCGTGGATCACCCGGGAGCCCGCGAAGCAGCAGGCCTGAGAGGCCGGGGCCCGGACCGGTCCGGGGCGGCCCGTACGGGGCGCGCGGCGCGGGGAACCGGGTGTGCCCGGGCCGTCGCCCACCGGCGCCGGGCCCGTCGGCGGGGTGCGTTACGTTCGAGACGTGAACGCTGACGCCTCTGCCGCCGACACCGGCGCCGCAGCCCGCCCCGAGGGCACCGGCACCGGACGCCTGGTCCTGCTCACCACCAGCCACCGGGTCGCCCCCGGGCTCCTGTCCTGGCCCGCCTGGCAGATCCTGCGCGGGGCGGACCGCGTGCTGTGCGCCGACCCCGACCACCCGCAGCTGCCCTATCTGCGGGAGGCCGGCATCGCGGTCGAGACGGCCGCCCCCACCGCCCGCGACCTGGTCGACTACTGCGTGCCCGGGGGCCGTACGGCCGTCGTCCTGACCTCCGCGGACGGCGAGAGCACGCTGACCGACGGCCTGGCCAGGCTGGCCGGCTCCGGCCGCGAGACCATGCCGGACCTCGAACTGCTGCCCGGCTCCTACGACCTGCCCGGCGCCCGGCTGCTCGACCTCGTCCAGGTCATGGACCAGATCCGCGCCGCCTGCCCCTGGAGCGGCATCCGTACGCACCGCGACCTCGCCAAGTACGGCATCGAGGAGGCGTACGAACTGGTCGAGGCCATCGAGGAGGGGGACCGCGAGGCGCTGCGCGAGGAGCTGGGCGATGTCCTCCTCCAGGTCGTCTTCCACGCCCGGATCGCCCAGGACGATCCCGACGAGCCCTTCTCCCTCGACGATGTCGCGGGCGGCATCGTCGACAAGCTGATCCACCGCCATCCCCATGTCTTCGGCGAGGCCGACGCGGCGACCCCGGAGGACGTCCGGGCGCACTGGTTGCGGACGAAGGCGGAGGAGAAGCGGCGCGACTCGGTGACCGAGGGCATTCCGCTGGCCCAGCCCGGTCTGGCGCTGGCGGCGAAGCTCTCCTCCCGCGCCCGCACGGCCGGGCTCGACGTCGCGCCCCCGGCGGGGGAGGGCATCGGCTACGAACTCCTGGCCCTGGCGATACGGGCCGAGACGGAGGGCGTGGACCCGGAAGCCGCACTGCGGGCGGCGGCGCGGGCCTACCGGGACGCGGTGGTCGCCGCCGAGCGCGGCGCCGGTCCGTGACCCTCCGGCGCGGCGGGGGCGCGTTCCCCGCCGCGGGGCCGGGCCGGCCCCGCCGCGGCGGCGCCCGGCTCGTCCGAGGGGCGGCCGCCGGGTTCCGGGCCCTCAGCGAGCCGGCGAGCCCGCCGCCTGTGCGGCGGTCACCGGCTCCCCCTGCCCCGTGGCGTGCGCCGCGGGGCGGCGGCGCAGCCGGTCGGTGAGCCAGAGCCCCACGACCGCCACCGCCAGTGCGGCGCCCAGCACGCACACGCCGTTCCAGCCCGCCGCGCCCCACACCAGCGAGGTCAGCGCGGAACCGGCGGCGCCGCCGGCGAAGTAGCTGGTCATATAGGCCGAGTTGAGGCGGTTGCGGGCCTCGGGACGGACCGCGTAGACCAGGTGCTGGTTGCTGATGTGGACGGCCTGCGCGGACAGGTCCAGCACGATCACCCCGGCCAGCAGGGCCGCCAGCGCCCGGCCGCCGCCCGCTCCGCCGAGCGCGAGCAGGCCCCAGGAGCCGAGCAGCGCGAACGCCGCGGCGCCGGTGACGGCGTGCGTCAGGCCCCGGTCCGCCAGCCGCCCGGCCAGGGAGGCGGACAGCGAACCGGCCGCGCCCACCAGCCCCAGCAGACCGATGGCCGACTCCTGCCAGCCGTAGGCCGGGCCGGACATCAAGAACGCCAGCGCCGTCCACAGCACGCTGAAGCCCGCGAAGGTCAGCGCGCCCAGCGCGCCCCGCCACCGCAGCACCGGCTCCCGGGCGAACAGCGCCAGCGTGGAGCGCAGCAGCGCCGGGTAGCGCAGCCCCGCGGTGGTCCGCAGCGCGGGCAGCTTGAGCCGCAGCAGCACCGCCATCAGCAGCATCAGTGCGGCGTTCACCCAGTACACGGTGCGCCAGCCGCCCAGCTCGGCCAGGAGCCCGGCGGCCGTACGGGCCAGCAGGATGCCCAGCAGCAGCCCGGTCATGACGGTGCCGACGGTCCGGCCGCGTGCGGCGGGCGCCGCGAGGGTCGCCGCGTACGGGACCACGACCTGGGCGGCGACCGAGGTCAGGCCGGTCAGCGCGGTGCCGGTCAGCAGCAGGGCGGCGTTCGGCGCACTCGCGGTGACGGTGAGGAAGACCGCGGTCGCCGCGGTCAGGGTGACGGCCAGCCGGCGCCGCTCCAGCAGATCTCCGAGCGGGACGAGCAGCAGCAGGCCGAGGCCGTAGCCGACCTGGGCGACGGTGACGACCAGGGCGGCGGTGGACGCGGAGAGGTGCAGGTCGCGGCCGATGACGTCGAGCAGGGGCTGGGCGAAGTAGTTGCCGGCGACGGACAGTCCGGCCGCCACCGACATCAGCAGCAGCATGCCGCGCCCCGGGCCCGGCCGTGGCTCGCCGGGCCCGGCCGCCTCCGGTATGCGTTCGGTCTCCATGACGCGCCTCCCCTGTACCGCCCGCGGCCACCGTGGCGGCGGGCGTCTCCCAGCCTGGGCCCGTGCCCGTCGATGAGTCCAACACATAGTTGTCATCGCATCCATCGTGAAGACAGATGCATGCTCCTAGGATCGGCGGTATGGAGCTCCAGCAGATGCGCTATGTGGTCGCGGTGGCCGAGACCGGTGGGTTCACCCGGGCCGCGGAGCGCTGCCATGTGGTGCAGTCCGCGCTCAGCCACCAGATCGCCCGGCTGGAGAAGGAGCTCGGCGCCCGGCTCTTCGACCGGACCAGCCGCAGGGTGCGGCTGACCGCCGCCGGCGCGGCCTTCGTTCCGGTGGCCCGGCAGGCGCTGGAGGCGGCCGAGCGGGCCCGCGCCGAGGTGGCGGCGGCCACCGGCGAGGTGCGCGGCCGGCTCGCGGTCGGCGCGATCTCCACCGTCGCGGCCGTGGATCTCGCCCAGGAACTGGGCGCCTTCCGGACGCGCTGCCCCCAGGTGCGGATCGGCCTGCAGATGGAGATGAGCGAGGCGCTCATCGAGCGGGTGCGGCAGGGCGTCCTGGACGTCGCCTTCGTGGGGCTGGTGCCGGGGGCCCGCCCCGTCGGCGTACGGGAGAAGGTGCTGGCGCACGGTGAGCTGGTCGCCGTGGTGCCGCCGGGGCATCCGCTGGCGGGGCAGGAGTGGACCACGCTGCCGCGGCTGGCGCGGGAGACGTTCGTGGACTTCACCGCGGGGTCCGCGGCCCGCCGGCAGCGCGATGACGCGTTCCGTGCGGCGGGGCTGACCGCGCAGGTGGCGTTCGAGGTGACCACGGTGGAGTTCCTGGCGAAGCTGGTGCGGGCGGGCCTGGGCGTCGGCACGGTGCCGGCGGCGATCGCCGCCGAACTGGCCGGGCTGCACACCGTGCGGCTGCGGCCCGCGCCCCAGCGCACCGAGCGGGTGGTGTGGAGCGGCCTGGGCCCGTCGCCGGCGGCCGTGGCGTTCCTGACCGGCCTCGGGGTGGATCCGAACGGCACCCCCTAGCCCGCGCACCCGCCGGGGCCCGGCCGGTGCGCGGGCGCGTCCGGACGCGCCCACCGGTTACGGTCGGAAGGTGCACGACAAGCCCCACACCCCCGCCGCCGACGCCCCCGCGGGCTGCCCCGCAGCCGCGCCCGCCCCCGCCCTGTTCACCTGGGAGTTCGCCGCCGACCCCTACCCGGCGTACGCCTGGCTGCGGGAGCATGCGCCGGTCCACCGGACCGAGCTGCCCAGCGGCGTCGAGGCCTGGCTGGTGACCCGCTACACCGAGGCGCGGCAGGCGCTCGCCGACGGCCGGCTGTCCAAGAACCCGGTGCACCACAGCGAGTCCGCGCACGGCAAGGGCAAGGTCGGCATCCCCGGCGAGCGCAGCGCGAACCTGATGACGCACCTGCTCAACATCGACCCCCCGGACCACACCCGGCTGCGCCGGCTGGTCTCGAAGGCCTTCACCCCGCGCCGGGTCGCCGCCTTCGCCCCGCGGGTCCAGGAGCTGACCGACCACCTCATCGACCAGTTCGCGGCGAAGGGCGAGGCCGACCTCATCCACGAGTTCGCCTTCCCGCTCCCGATCTACGCGATCTGCGACCTGCTGGGCGTGCCGCGCGAGGACCAGGACGACTTCCGCGACTGGGCGGGCATGATGATCCGGCACGGCGGGGGGCCGCGCGGCGGGGTCGCCCGGTCCGTGAAGAAGATGCGCGGCTATCTCGCCGAGCTGATCCACCGCAAGCGCGAGTCCCTGGGGGACACCGCGGAGGCGGACGAGGACCTGATCTCCGGCCTGATCCGGGCCTCGGACCACGGCGAGCACCTCACCGAGAACGAGGCCGCCGCGATGGCCTTCATCCTGCTCTTCGCCGGTTTCGAGACCACCGTCAACCTCATCGGCAACGGCATCTACGCGCTGCTGCGCCACCCCGCCCAGCGCGAGCTGCTGCAGAAGTCGATCACTGCGGGTGACACCGACCTGCTGACCACCGGCATCGAGGAACTGCTCCGTTACGACGGTCCCGTGGAGCTGGCGACCTGGCGGTTCGCGACCCAGGAGCTGACCCTGGGCGGGCAGCGGATCGCGCAGGGCGACCCGGTCCTGGTGGTGCTGGCCGCCGCCGACCGCGACCCGGCGCGCTTCGACGAGCCGGATGTGCTCGACCTGACCCGCCGTGACAACCAGCATCTGGGCTACGGGCACGGCATCCACTACTGCCTGGGCGCACCCCTCGCCCGGCTCGAAGGACAGACCGCTCTGGCGACACTGCTGACCCGCCTCCCGGACCTCCGGCTCGCCGCGGAACCCGACGCGCTGCGGTGGCGCGGCGGGCTCATCATGCGCGGACTGCGGTCGCTGCCGGTGGAGTTCCCGCCCGAGCGCCCTGACCAGCAACAAGGTCAGAAGTGACGCAAAGTCAGCCGCGTGACCATTACGTGATCCGCGCTACACCGACTTGTGACTACCCGTGACCCCGGCTACCTTTCCACCGACGATCGACGGGCTTCACCCGATCGGCCGAAGCGGTGATGTGGGGGACCGGTGTAACGGTGCGCCTCGTGCGCGTCGGCCGGGCGGGCAGCCCGTCGAACAGCTCGACGAGCTCGTCGTACAACTCAACCGCCGCGCGAAAGGCATCCGCATGCGTTCCGGGAACGGCCGACACCGTCGCCCCCGTCAGGCACCGGCCATCTTTGTCACGGCGGGAGTGACCGGCGCGGGTTTCGCCCTGCCACTGCTCGCCGCGAGCGGTGCGCACGCCGCCGACACCACGACCTGGGACAAGGTCGCCCAGTGCGAGAGCGCCGGCGTCTGGAGCGCGGCTCCGGGCAACGGCTACTACGGCGGGCTGCAGCTCACCCAGGAGTTGTGGGACAACTACGGCGGCGCGGCCTACGCCTCGCGCCCCGACCTCGCCAGCCGCTCCCAGCAGATAGCGGTCGCCGAGTCGATCCTCGACCACCGCGGCCCGGAGGTCTGGTCCGGCTGTGCGGCCGGCGCCGGCCTGGTCAGGGACGGCCGCGCGCCCGAGGTCGACCCGGGCAGTACCGCCACTCCCTCCCCCGCCCCGTCGGACGACTCCGCCGACCCCTGGGACTCCTCCGGCACGCCCGACGGCGCGGACTCCGCCGGCCCGGACTCCTCCGGGGCGCACGACGAGTCCGGCGACACCCCGGCCGATCCGGCGCCCTCGCCCGATCCTTCGGGCTCCGCCGGCTCCGACGACGGCGCCGGCAGCCCGGAGCCGTCGGGCTCCGCGACCCCGGGCGACCGGGACGAGGACCCGTCGCCGTCCGCCGACCCGTCCGACGGCGGCAGCCGCCCGGACACCACCGGCACCCCGCACGAGACGCCCACCAAGGGCAAGCACCGAGGCGACGCGGGCGACCAGGGCGCCGACGACGGCGGCAGGTCCGCCGGTGGCCGGCACGCCTCCCGCGGCGACGACGCGCGGACGGACCCGGCGGCGGACGGCGCGTACACCGTGCGCCCGGGTGACACGCTGTCAGCCATCGCCTCGGCGCACCGGCTGCCCGGCGGCTGGCCCGCCCTCTACGACCGCAACGAGGGCGTCGTCGGCACCGACGCGGACCTGATCAAGCCGGGCCAACTGCTCGATCTCGGGCACGCCGAAGGGTAATTCGCCGCCCTTCGCCCGCTTTTGGGAAAGTGAGACAAGGCTCTCGTTGACCCCGCTGAACCCCGGTGCGTCCGCCCTCGGCAAACCGGGGTTCACCTGCGGGTATGTGTCCCATCCGTGATCAAAAACGGTCAACTTGGTTCAGATGGTGGGGTTTGAACCCCAAGGGCATTACTGCTTAACGTCAGGACCGCTCGCCAAAGCGGGCCCTTCGATCACACGCCGAATCCTGCCGGTGGTCGGAGGCAACTGACGCGCAAGCGCCGAAGGCAGGAGCGGGGGACCCAAGGTAAGTGCCGGCCCCGCCCGTGAAAGCGGGTCAACCGGCTTGGGGTGAAGCCACGTGCGCACGCGCACGCGGCCGGGCGATTTCTCACAGCCCGAACCCGACAGCTCACCTCGTAGGCGTCGGTGAGGAAACGAACGAACCATGCTGATCATCAAGGGCAAGCACCGTCGTCCGTCCAAGGCCGTCCGCGTCGCCACCCTCGCCGGCATCGCCGGTGCTGCCGTGGCCGTCCCGCTGATGGGCGCCACCTCCGCCTCCGCCGCCTCGGTCGCCACCTGGGACAAGGTCGCCCAGTGCGAGTCCGGCGGCAACTGGTCGATCAACACCGGTAACGGCTACTACGGTGGCCTGCAGTTCTCCAACTCCAGCTGGGCCGCCGCCGGTGGCACCAAGTACGCCGCGCGTGCCGACCTGGCCACCAAGTCCCAGCAGATCGCCGCCGCCGAGAAGCTCCTCGCCATCCAGGGCCCGGGCGCCTGGTCCTGCGCCGGCGCCGGCAACCTGACCGCCGGCGGCCCGGCCGCGGACGTCGACACCTCCGGCTCCTCCGCGCAGACCAAGTCCGCGCCCCAGCAGGACCAGGGCAAGACCGAGGCGAAGAAGGCCCCGGCCGCCCCCGAGCACGCCTCGCGCTCCACCGAGCGCAAGTCCATGGGTCACGGCAACTACACGGTCAAGGCGGGCGACACCCTCGCCAAGATCGCCAAGGCGCACGGCGCCGACTGGAAGTCCGTCTACAAGGCCAACAAGTCGGTCATCGGCGGCAACCCGAACCTGATCTTCCCGGGTCAGAAGCTCAACGTCTGAGTCCACCCCTCACCGGGACTCCGGCGGGCCCGAGCGGCGGGCCCCCTTGCTCCGTGAGACCGCCCCGCCCGGCGCGCCCTTCCCCCGAGCGCGCCGCGGCGGGGTTCTCGCGTACGGGCCCGTGACCTGCGCCGTTCCGTGCTTTTACCCGTTCGGCGAACAATGCCCCAAAGGTCCAGCGAGCTGGTCCTTTGGGCTCTTCATTCCCTCATTCCGTCCCACGGAGCGGGCCAAGCGCAGGCGGAGGACCCCGGGGCCGTTAGGCTCATGCGCAGAACGCCAGACATCCACGAAGGAGACAACGTGCCGTCCATCGACGTCGTCGTAGCCCGCGAAATTCTCGACTCGCGAGGTAATCCCACGGTCGAGGTCGAGGTCGGCCTCGACGACGGCAGCACCGGCCGTGCCGCCGTGCCGTCCGGCGCCTCCACCGGCGCCTTCGAGGCCATCGAGCTCCGCGACGGCGACCCCAACCGTTACCTGGGCAAGGGCGTGGAGAAGGCCGTCCTGGCCGTCATCGAGCAGATCGGCCCGGAGCTCGTCGGCTACGACGCGACCGAGCAGCGGCTGATCGACCAGGCCATGTTCGACCTGGACGCCACCGACAACAAGGGCTCCCTCGGCGCCAACGCCATCCTCGGCGTCTCCCTCGCCGTCGCGCACGCCGCCTCCGAGGCCAGCGACCTGCCGCTGTTCCGCTACCTCGGCGGTCCGAACGCGCACGTCCTGCCCGTCCCGATGATGAACATCCTGAACGGCGGCTCGCACGCCGACTCCAACGTGGACATCCAGGAGTTCATGATCGCCCCGATCGGCGCGGAGTCCTTCTCCGAGGCGCTGCGCTGGGGCGCCGAGGTCTACCACACCCTCAAGAAGGTCCTGAAGGAGCGCGGGCTGTCCACCGGCCTCGGCGACGAGGGCGGCTTCGCCCCGAACCTGGGCTCCAACCGCGAGGCCCTGGACCTCATCCTGGAGGCCATCAAGCAGGCCGGTTACGCCCCCGGCCAGGACATCGCGCTCGCCCTGGACGTCGCCGCCTCCGAGTTCTACAAGGACGGCACGTACCAGTTCGAGGGCAAGGACCGCTCGGCCGCCGAGATGACCGAGTACTACGAGGAGCTCGTGGCGGCCTACCCGCTGGTCTCCATCGAGGACCCGCTGTTCGAGGACGACTGGGCCGGCTGGAAGGTCATCACCGACAAGCTCGGCGCCAAGGTCCAGCTCGTCGGCGACGACCTGTTCGTCACCAACCCCGAGCGCCTCGCCCGCGGCATCGAGGAGGGCTCCGCCAACGCGCTGCTGGTGAAGGTCAACCAGATCGGCTCGCTGACCGAGACCCTGGACGCCGTCGAGCTGGCCCAGCGCAACGGCTTCAAGTGCATGATGTCGCACCGCTCCGGTGAGACCGAGGACGTCACCATCGCCGACCTCGCCGTCGCCACCAACTGCGGCCAGATCAAGACCGGCGCCCCGGCCCGCTCCGAGCGCGTCGCCAAGTACAACCAGCTGCTGCGCATCGAGGAGATCCTCGACGACGCCGCGGTCTACGCCGGCCGCTCCGCCTTCCCGCGGTTCCGCCACGGGAGCTGACCGGCGCCGGCCCGCCGTCCCGGCGGACCGGGGCGGCAAGGGCTGATCGGGCGAGACAACCGCCCAGCACCCCGTACGTCCCCGGCAACGGTCCCGTACCGTTGCCGGGGACGCGTCTGCTTCAGCAGTCAGGCGTCTGTCAGTGAAGGGGAGACGACGTGCCCGCGGACCGGTTCTCGACCGCGACCCGACTCAAGGCGCTCGGCGAGCAGGCCGCCGCCCGCGTCTACCGAGCCCGCCCGCCCCGCCGCAACCGCCTCACCGGCCGTGCCGCCCTGCTGGCGCTGGTGATGTGCTCCCTGGTCGTTGCCCTCGCGTACCCGATAAGGCAGTACGTCTCCCAGCGCTCCGACATCGCCGACCAGCGCCGCAGGGCCCAGGACGCGGGCGCCGCCCTCGACCGGCTGCGCGAGCAGAAGGCCCGCTGGCAGGACCCGGACTACGTGCGCCAGCAGGCCCGCCGGCATCTGCACTACGTCATGCCGGGCGAAACCGGCTACATCGTCCAGGACGGCTCCCGCGCGGGCTCCGCGCCGAAGGGGCCGCAGGCGGCGCAGCGCCCCTGGTACGACAATCTGTGGGACACCGTCGACGCGGCCGACAAGCGGTAGCCCCGGCTGCCCGTACCGTCGCAGGACGCCGGCCCGTAGTGTCGGGACACGGCGGCCCGCCCCGCCGCCACCTCACCACTCACCTCACCGAAAGCGCACATGGACACCCCCCCGCCCCAGACCGAGCCCACCGAGCCGACCGACGCGGACATCGCCGCCTTCAAGCAGCAGCTCGGCCGCCCGCCGCGCGGCCTGCGCGCCATCGCGCACCGCTGCCCCTGCGGGCAGCCGGACGTCGTCGAGACGGCGCCGCGCCTGGAGGACGGCACGCCCTTCCCCACGCTCTACTACCTCACCTGCCCCCGCGCGGCCTCCGCGATCGGCACGCTGGAGGCCAACGGCGTGATGAAGGAGATGACCGAGCGGCTGGCGGCCGACCCGGAGCTCGCCGCCGCCTACCGCGCCGCCCACGAGGACTACATCCGGCGGCGGGACGCCATCGAGGTGCTGCAGGGCTTCCCCAGCGCCGGCGGCATGCCGGACCGGGTCAAGTGCCTGCACGTGCTGGTCGGCCACTCGCTGGCGGCCGGACCGGGCGTCAACCCGCTCGGCGACGAGGCGCTGGCGATGCTGCCGGAGTGGTGGAAGAAGGGGCCGTGCGTGACCCCCTGCCAGGACACCTCGGAAGCCCAGGACGCCCCCGAAGGAGACGCCACGTGAAGCGGGTCGCCGCCATCGACTGCGGTACGAACTCCATCCGGCTGCTGGTCGCGGACGCCGACCCGGCCACGGGTGAGCTGAAGGACCTCGACCGCCGGATGCAGATCGTCCGGCTGGGCCAGGGCGTGGACCGCACCGGGCGGCTGGCGCCCGAGGCGCTGGAGCGCACCTTCGCGGTCTGCCGGGAGTACGCCGCGGTGATCAAGGGCCTGGGCGCCGAGCAGGTCCGCTTCGTGGCGACCTCCGCCTCCCGGGACGCGGAGAACCGCGAGGACTTCGTCCGCGGCGTGGTGGACATCCTGGGCGTGGAGCCCGAGGTGATCACCGGCGACCAGGAGGCCGAGTTCTCCTTCAACGGCGCCACCAAGGAGCTCCTCGCCCGCGCGGATCTGGCCCGGCCCTTCCTGGTCGTCGACATCGGCGGCGGCTCGACCGAGTTCGTCCTCGGCGACGGGTCGGTGCGCGCCGCGCGCTCGGTCGACGTCGGGTGCGTGCGGATGACCGAGCGGCATCTGGTGCACGAAGGCGAGATCAGCGACCCGCCGACCCCGGGGCAGATCAGCGCCATCCGGGCCGACATCGCCACGGCGCTGGACCGGGCCGAGGAGACCGTCCCGCTGGGCGAGGCCGCCACCCTCGTGGGCCTGGCCGGCTCGGTGACCACGGTCGCCGCGATCGCGCTGGGCCTCGACCGGTACGAGTCCGAGGCCCTCCACCACTCCCGCATCCCGCTGGCGAAGGTCCGTGAGATCACCGACCGGCTGCTGGCCTCCACCCATGCCGAGCGCGCGGCCGTCCCGGTCATGCACCCGGGCCGGGTCGACGTGATCGGCGCGGGCGCGCTCGTGCTGCTGTCGATCATGGAGCGGACGGGTGCCGAGGAGGTCGTCGTCAGCGAGCACGACATCCTCGACGGCATCGCCTGGAGCCTGGCCGGCTGACGGCACGTGCCACTCGGCGGAGGTCGGCAACGGCCTCTGCCGAGTGGCTTTTTGAGCGGGTGGTGTGCCCGTCCGAGCGCCCTTCAGGGGGCTTCGGGAGGCTCCGCGGAGGGGTCGGCGAAGAAAGTTCGTGAAATCCTTCACATGAAAAAGCCTCCCGTTGGGCGAACAATCTGATCGTCCGACCCTCATTCGAAGGCTCACGGGCCCCTCGACCCGGAAAATGCCCGGCCGTCGTCGCGGGGGCCGCGCGCTCGCCGAGGCGGTGCTCCGGCCGTCCGGCGGCCGACAATCCCTGATCAACAGGGGTCTCCAACGCCTCGTGGCCTACGGTGGTTCCGCTTCACGCTATGGCGTCGGTCACGAAGGCGGCGGAGTGTAGCAGATGCCCCTTGCTTGCTTGTGAAGGGGCTCACGAGCGACCCCCCATGTGGGGGTGGATACTCGATTGCATGAGCACCACGGAGCGTCCCAGGATCCTCGTTGTAGGCGGTGGGTACGTAGGCCTGTACGCGGCACGCCGCATCCTCAAGAAGATGCGGTACGGCGAGGCGACCGTCACGGTCGTCGACCCGCGCTCGTACATGACGTACCAGCCCTTCCTCCCCGAAGCTGCAGCCGGCAGCATCTCCCCCCGCCACGTCGTGGTGCCGCTACGACGCGTGCTGCCCAAGGCGGAGGTCCTCACCGGCCGGGTCACCACCATCGACCAGGACCGCAAGGTCGCCACGATCGCCCCGCTGGTGGGCGAGGCGTACGAGCTGCCCTTCGACTACCTGGTCATCGCGATGGGCGCGGTCTCCCGTACCTTCCCGATCCCGGGCCTGGCCGAGAGCGGCATCGGTATGAAGGGCGTGGAAGAGGCCATCGGCCTGCGCAACCACGTGCTGGAGCAGCTGGACAAGGCCGACTCCACGACCGACGAGGACGTCCGCCGCAAGGCGCTCACCTTCGTCTTCATCGGCGGCGGCTTCGCGGGCGCGGAGACCATCGGCGAGGTCGAGGACATGGCCCGCGACGCCGCGAAGTACTACAACAACGTGAAGCGCGAGGACATGCGCTTCCTGCTGGTCGACGTCGCCGACAAGATCCTCCCCGAGGTCGGCCCGAAGCTCGGTGCCTACGGCAAGGAGCACCTCGAGGGCCGCGGTGTCGAGGTCTACCTCAAGACCGGCATGGACTCCTGCGTCGACGGCCACGTGAAGCTCAACAACGGCCTCGAGGTCGACTCCAACACCATCGTGTGGACCGCGGGCGTCAAGCCGAACCCGGCGCTGGCCCGCTTCGGCCTCCCGCTCGGCCCGCGCGGCCACGTCGACACCGGCACCACCCTCCAGGTGCAGGGCACCGACTACATCTGGGCCGCCGGCGACAACGCCCAGGTTCCGGACATGGTCGGCCGCAAGAACGGCAACGAGAACGCCTGGTGCCCGCCGAACGCGCAGCACGCGCTGCGGCAGGCCAGGGTCCTCGGCGACAACGTGCTCTCCGGCATGCGGGGCTTCCCGCAGAAGGAGTACAGCCACGCCAACAAGGGTGCGGTCGCCGGTCTGGGCCTGCACAAGGGCGTCGCGATGATCGTCATGGGCAAGGTGAAGATCAAGCTCAAGGGCCGTCTCGCCTGGTACATGCACCGCGCGTACCACGGCATGGCGATGCCGACGTTCAACCGCAAGATCCGGGTCTTCGCCGACTGGACGCTGGCGATGTTCCTCAAGCGCGAGGTCGTCTCGCTCGGCGCCATGGAGAACCCCCGCGAGGAGTTCTACGAGGCCGCCAAGCCGGCGCCGGCCCCGCCGACCGCCGCCGAGGCCGGGGACAAGACCAAGGCCAAGGCTTCCTGAATCCCCGGTCGGCTACTCCGACCAGCCCGAAGGGCGTCCGCCATCCGTGGGGCGGGCGCCCTTTGGCGTGTCCGCAGGCGTGTCCGCTCTGGCGAAAACCGTGCGGTGTGCGGTTCTCTTGCGTGTGAACGGGACTAACTGGGCGCCCCATTGGCGTTTACGTGGTGGGTGAAACTTCTTTGCCCGACTCGTCAACACGGAGGTGTGCGACATGGCCGACGCCGCTGGACGGCTCACCAAGCTCGCCGAGGAGGTGCTGGGAGCCCCGCTCCCGCTGCGCATCCGCGCCTGGGACCGCAGCGAGTCGGGCCCGCCGGGGGCACCCACGCTCGTCATCCGCCACCGCCGGGCGCTGCGCCGGCTGCTGTTCAAGCCGGGCGAGCTGGGCCTGGCCCGCGCCTGGGTGGCCGGCGACCTCGACATCGAAGGCGATCTCTACGAAGCGCTCGACCGGCTCGCCGGACTGATCTGGGAGCGCGACGACACCGCCAAGCCGCACCGCGCCGCCGTGCTGCGCGCGCTGGCCCGCCCGGAGATCCGCGCCGCGGCCCGGGAGCTGCTGGCCCTGGCCGGCGCGCCGGTGCCGCCCACCCCGCCCGCGGAAGAGGTCAGACGCCGCCGCGGCCCGCTGCACACCCTGCGGCGCGACAAGGAGGCCATCAGCCACCACTACGACGTCGGCAACGACTTCTATGCGCTGGTGCTCGGCCCGTCCATGGTCTACTCCTGCGCCTACTGGGGCACCGCCGAGGACGGCGTCGGCACCCTGGAGGACGCCCAGCGCGACAAGCTCGATCTGATCTGCCGCAAGCTCGGCCTCCAGGAAGGGCAGCGGCTGCTCGACGTCGGCTGCGGCTGGGGCTCGATGGTGCTGCACGCGGCCCGGGAGTACGGCGTGCGCGCGGTCGGCATCACCCTCTCCGAGGAGCAGGCCACCTTCGCCCGCAAGCGCATCGCCGAGGCCGGGCTGGCCGACCGGATCGAGATCCGGGTGCAGGACTACCGCGAGATCCGCGACGAGCCGTTCGACGCCATCTCCTCGGTCGGGATGGCCGAGCATGTCGGCCGGACCCAGTACGCGGAGTACGCCGGCGCGCTGTACTCCCTGCTCAAGCCCGGCGGGCGGCTGCTCAACCACCAGATCGCCCGGCGGCCGGTGTCCGACGAGGAGGCGTACCGCGTCGACGAGTTCATCGACCGCTATGTGTTCCCGGACGGCGAGCTGGCACCGCTCGGCCGGACCGTCGGCCAGCTGGAGGAGGCCGGGTTCGAGGTGCGGGACGTGGAGGCGATCCGGGAGCACTACGCGCGCACGCTCCGGCAGTGGGTCACCAACCTGGAGGAGCACTGGGACGAGGCGGCGCGGTACACCTCCGTGGGCCGGGCCCGGGTGTGGCGGCTGTACATGGCCGCATCCGCGCTGTCCTTCGAGCGCAACCGCATAGGAGTCAACCAGGTGCTGGCCGTCCGTACCCCGGAGCCCGGGGAGTCGGGCGTGCCGCTGCGGGCGCGCGACTGGCGCGCCGCCGGCCGCGGCTGACCGCCGCCCGCCCGCCCGCTGCCGTGACGGAGCGGGCGGGCGGGGCCGGGGCCGGGGCCGGGGGCGTTATTCGGCCTTGATGGCGGCCAGCATGTTCAGCCGCGCCGCCCGGAGCGCCGGCCACAGGGCGGCCAGGACGCCGACGAGCGCGGCCAGGCCGAGGAAGACGCCCATCCGGGCCCACGGCAGCACCAGTTCGTAGGTGGGCAGGTGGGCGCCGATCAGCTCACCGACCGCCCAGCCCATGAACACGCCGAGCCCGATGCCGAGCACCCCGCCGAACAGCGAGATGACCAGCGACTCCAGCCGCACCATCCGCTTGATGCCGCGCCGGTCCAGGCCGATCGCCCGCAGCATGCCGATCTCCTGCGAGCGCTCGAAGACCGACATCGCCAGGGTGTTGACGACCCCGAGCACCGCCACGATCACGGCCATGGCCAGCAGGCCGTAGAGCATGTTCAGCAGCAGGGTGAACATCGAGGCGATGGCGTTCGAGACGTCCTTCTTGTCCGCGACGGTGACCGCCGGGTTCTTGCCGAGCGCCTCGACCAAATCGTGCTTGTGCGCGTCGGTGGCGCCGCCGGCCATCTTGACCAGCAGCTGCTTGTCGCTGGGGTTCTTCTGGTGCGGCGCCAGGGTGCGGTTGTCCAGGAAGACGCCGCCCAGCATCTGGTTGCCCCGGTAGACGCCCGAGACCGTCAGGGTGGCGGTCCTGCCGTCCTCGAACGTCACCGGGAGCCGCGAGCCGGCCCGCCAGCCGTTGCCGTTGGCGGTGTCCTCGTCCACCAGGATCCGGCCGCCGCGCAGGGTGCCGAGCGACCCCTCGCTGATGTCGGGCCGTACGAGCGTGCCGAACCGGTCGCCGTCCACACCGGTCAGCGGGGTCGGCTGCCGGGCCGCGGAGCCCTTGCCGATCGTCGCCATGCTCTCGCGCAGCGGGGTGACGGCGGTGACACCGGGGACCTCGCGGACCTTCTGCTCCGTGCTGGTGGGCAGTTGGGTGCCGCCCTGCATCGAGATGGTGTAGTCGGCCTTCAGCGAGTCGACGGCCAGCTTGTCGATGCCCTTCTGGGTGCCGTTCGCGATCACCGTCATGCCGGTGATCAGGGTCAGCCCGATCATCAGCGCCGAGGCGGTGGTGGCCGTGCGGCGCGGGTTGCGCAGCGCGTTCTGCCGGGCGAGGAGGCCGGCGATGCCGAAGGCCCGCAGGACGGGCGCGGCCAGCGCGATCAGCGGCCGGGACAGCAGCGGCGCCAGGATGAACACCCCGATCAGCAGCAGCATCCCGCCGCCGCCCAGCAGGAACCGGCTGGTGTCGTCGCCGTCGTACCCGGAGGCGGCGACGAGCACCGCGGCCGTGCCGGCGCCCGCGACGAGCGCGCCGAGGGTGTTGCGGACCACCAGCGACTTGGTGGTGGCGGCGGCGTGCACGCTGTTCATCGCCGCGACCGGCGGGACCTTCGCGCCGCGCCGGGCGGGCAGCCAGGCGGCCAGCACCGTGATGACGGTGCCGATGCCGAGAGCGGTGCCGACCGTGGCGGGCGAGACCACCAGCGGCCCCTCGGGGAACTTCGCGACGAAGCCGTTCAGCACCGTGCGCAGCAGGGCGGCGATGCCGATGCCGGCGGCCAGGCCCGAGACCCCGGCGATCGCACCGACGACGAACGCCTCGGCCAGCACCGACCGGGTGACCTGGCGCCGGCTCGCGCCGACCGCCCGCAGCAGCGCCAGCTCCTTGGTGCGCTGGGCGACCAGCATGGTGAAGGTGTTGGTGATGAGGAAGATGCCGACGAAGAGCGCGACGGCGGCGAACGCCAGCAGCGCGGTCTTCATGCCCTGCATGTTCGCGTCGATCTCCTCGGCCTCGCGGTCGGCGAGTTCCTTGCCGGTGGCGGTGGTGGCGCTGCCGTGGGGGAGCGCCGTGTCGACCGCGTGGCGCAGGGCGGCCTGGGACGTGCCGGCCGCGGCCTCGACGTCGATCTCGTGGTATCCGCCGGACGTCTTGAACAGCTTCTGCGCGGTCCTGGTGTCGAACAGGGCCAGCGAGCCGCCGGCGGCGACCCGGCCGTCGTCGGTGGTGAAGATGCCGGTCAGCTTCTGCTTCCGGACCGGCCCGTCGGCGGAGATCCGGACGGTGTCGCCGACGTGGTAGCCGCCCTTCGCGGCGGTGCCCGCGTCCAGCGCGAACTGGTCGGCGCCGGTGGGGGCCGTGCCCTGCCGCATCGGATAGCGGGCGTCCTTGCCGTCCTTGCCGGGGACGTAGTTGCTGCCGCGGCTGCTTTGGCCCTGGGCGATCAGGTTGCCGTCCTTGTCGCCGATCCCGGTGAAGCCGTCGACGGTGCCCGTGACGGAGGCGGCGCCGGGGAGACGGGCCAGGGTGTCGAGCGCCCTGCCGTCGAGCCGGGGTTCGCCGGCCCGGGCGGCACCGGGCCCGCCGGGCGACGCCGGCCGTACGGCGACGTCGACCTTGTCGAAGCTCTTGTGGGAGCTGGTGCGGAACGCGTCGGAGATGGTCGAGGTGAAGACCAGGGTGCCGGAGACGAAGGCCACGCCGAGCATCACGGCGAGGACGGTCATCAGCAGCCGGGCCTTGTGCGCGAGCACATTGCGCAAGGCGGTACGGAACATGGTGGGTCAGTCCTGGAGGAGAGGTCCGAAGTGCGGGCGGCTGCTGGTCAGTTGGTACGGCCCTTGGAGTCGAAGCCCTTCATGCGCTCCAGCACCAGGTCGGAGGTCGGGCCGGCCATGTCGTCGACGATCCGGCCGTCGGCGAGGAAGACCACCCGGTCCGCGTAGGAGGCGGCGACCGGGTCGTGGGTCACCATCACCACGGTCTGGCCCAGTTCGCGCACGGAGTTGCGCAGGAAGCCGAGGATCTCGGCACCGGAGCGCGAGTCGAGGTTCCCGGTGGGTTCGTCGGCGAAGATGATCTCGGGCCGGGAGGCCAGCGCGCGGGCGACCGCGACGCGTTGCTGCTGGCCGCCGGAGAGCTGGCCGGGCCGGTGCTTGAGCCGGCCGGCCAGTCCCACGGTCTCCACGACGCGGTCCAGCCAGGCGCGGTCGGGCTTGCGGCCCGCTATGTCCATGGGCAGGGTGATGTTCTCCAGGGCGCTCAGGGTCGGCAGCAGGTTGAACGCCTGGAAGACGAAGCCGATCTTGTCGCGCCGGAGCCGGGTGAGGTTCTTGTCCTTGAGCCCGTTCAGTTCGGTCTCGCCGATCAGGGCGGAGCCGCCGGAGATCGAGTCCAGCCCCGCCATGCAGTGCATCAGCGTCGACTTGCCGGACCCGGACGGGCCCATGATCGCGGTGAACTCGGCCTGACGGAACTCGACGGAGACCGCGTCCAGGGCGACCACCTGGGTCTCGCCCTGTCCGTAGACCTTGGTGAGGTCCGTGGCGCGGGCGGCCGCCGCGGTGGTGCGGGGAGCGGTGGCGACGCCGGAGTGGGTGGTGGTCACGGGAAGGGGCTCCTGTCGGACGAAGGACCATCGGCCCGCGGCGGCCACGAGGGCGTCTGCCGCAGGCGGAAGCGGACCTTCCCATCGTGGGACAGCCCAGGGGGCGCGGACGTCAACCCCTGTGTCCGTCCTGTGCCACACCTGGGAGGTAGCCGGGGAGCGCGGGTCATCCCTGGGGAGGAGCCGAACCCCGACGGGCACTACTGCGTACGGAGCGGTCGGACGCTCGGCGCCGCGGCGGCGAGGGGGGTCCTGAGGGGGCGTCGAGTTTCCGTCAATTCGGGCACGGAATTGCGTTGCGGCGCGTCCTGGCGAAGGTGGGCTTCAGGCATGTGCCCAAGGCCTGTACCCGGCGCTGATGCTCCCTCAGTTGCCAATAAAATAAGACAACCTCGGGAAGAGCGGCCGAACTCTGTGGTGCGCTGCGGGCTACGCTCGTGCTGCCTCTTTGAGGTGGCATGGGGGATCCCAGGCCCGGATGGTGGAATGCAGACACGGCGAGCTTAAACCTCGCTGGCCTACGGGCCGTGCCGGTTCAAGTCCGGCTCCGGGCACTGCGCAGCCGCAGCTTTGAGACCTTGAACAAACAACCATATAGATCCGGGGCTCTGGCTGCTCGCCCGAACACGCGGAGAACGCATGTGCCTTTGACGGTGTGCGCGTGCGAGTCCGCGGTGGAATGCCGTGCCGGAAATATCATGGGTTACCGAGTGAAGTACGGCGATGCCGGTACCCGGAAAATGCTCCGGAAGTCTGCGGGCCCGTCCGGACGAAGCCGCCCGGACCTGCTGAAATGCCGTCAACTCGGCAGCATTGCACCGTTCTTCGGGAGGCATCCCGGCGGTGCGGGGGAAGCGGGGGAGTGCCGCCGGGGCGGCGGTCGGCCGCGCGGCGGGTTCCTGCCTTCGCGATGCGGTGTGCGCCTCGCGCGGACACCGAGGCGCCTACCCCGGATGCATACCCGAGGTAACTTTAATTTTGGATTTTTCTGCCGTCGATGCGTGCGGAAACCCGGCACGGCGCACTTCCTCTCCGGCGTGCTCCGCCTGCCCGCCCGGCGGCTCCCCATTCTTTCGCCGTAAGCCGGCCCCGTCGCGGGGCGGAATCCTCGTGAACGCGCCGAGAGCCGTGCGTCGGGCGCCGCGTGCCGGGCGTCGCGCTTTCGTGAGTTCCGCGGCGCGAAAGGAAAGTGCGGAATCGCCGTGAGAGGGCGGCGGCGCGGCGGCGGTGCGCGACGGAGAGGGCGCGCGGTGAAGGCGGTGCGCGGCGGCGCGAGTGCGCGCACGGATACCGGGATACGGGGCCGGGCCGCCGGATCGGGCGGCCCGGGCACACTTCCGCCGGGCGCCCGGAACCGCGCGCGATTGTGGAATGCGTACAACTCTCCGACGCCGAAATCGGTCTGCCTCTCGCCTGTTTGCCGAGCTGATAGCTGAGATGATCTCTGCGGGATCGTCAAGGATTTTTGTGCAGTTTCCATGAGATCAGAGGAGGCGGAGATGACCGAGAACGGTCAGGTGCTGGTGACGGGTGTCGGAGCGAGGACCCCCGTCGGCGCCGATGCGTCATCGTCCTGGTCGGCGCTGCTGGCGGGGAAGTCCGGCGTGCGCGCCCTGGAGGAGGAGTGGGCCGCGGACCTCCCGGTGAGCGTCGCGGCCGGACTCACCGAGGACCCGGCCGCCGCGCTGCCGCGTACCGAGGCCCGGAAGCTGGACCGCAGCGAGCAGCTCGCGATACTCACCTCCCGCGAGGCCTGGCAGGACGCCGGCGCACCCGAGGTCGAGCCCGAGCGGCTGGCCGTGGTCATCGGTACCGGCACCGGCGGTGTGCTCACCACCCTCGGCCAGGACGACCTCTTCGAGAAGTCCGGGGCGCGCCGGCTCTCGCCGTTCGCCGTCCCGATGCTCATGCCCAACGGGCCGGCCGCCTGGGTGAGCATGGACCTGGGCGCCAAGGGCGGGGCCAGGACGCCCGTCAGCGCCTGTGCGTCCGGTGCCGAGGCGCTGGCGATGGGCCTCGACCTGCTCCGCGCCGGGCGGGTGGACGTGGTGGTCGCGGGCGGCGTCGAGGCCTGTCTGCACCCGTTCACCCTCGCCGCCTTCGCCCAGATGAAGGCGCTCTCCACGCAGTACGAGGACCCGGAGTCGGTGTCCCGCCCGTTCGATGTGGCCCGCAGCGGCTTCGTGATGGGCGAGGGCGCGGGGATCATGGTGCTGGAGCGCGCCGGGTTCGCCCGGGCCCGCGGCGCCAGGACGTACGGCACGCTGGCCGGCGCCGCCGTGAGCTCCAGCGCGAACCACATCACGGCCTCCGACGCGGCGGGCCAGGTCCACGCGATCGAGACGGCCCTGCGGGACGCGGAGCTGACCCCGCGGGACATCGGCCATGTGCACGCCCACGCCACCTCCACCGAGTCCGGCGACCTGGCCGAGGCCGAGGCGATCGGCCGGGCCGTGGGCACCCATGCCGCGGTCACCGCCACCAAGTCGATGACCGGGCACATGCTGGGCGCCTCCGGCGCGGTGGGCGCGCTGGCGGCGCTGCTGGCGCTCAAGGACGGCGTGGCGCCCGCCGTCCGCAACCTCGACACCCTCGACCCGAGGATCGAGCTGGACGTGGTGCGGGGCGGGCCCCGGACCGGTCAATGGAACGCCGCACTGGCCAACTCCTTCGGCTTCGGCGGCCACAACGTGAGCCTGGTCTTCACCACGTGACCGAGCGGCCGTGACCACGAGGGAGCCGGCCGCGCGGGAAGGGCCGCCGGGGAAAGCCCCGGCGGCCCTTCCCGTTCGTACGCGGGCGCCCCGGCGCTCAGCGCTCCACGAGGCTGAAGAGGCTCTCCCAGCGGGCGACGATCTCGTCCGTGGAGAACCGCTGGATGTTCTCGCGGGCGGTGTCGCCCATGGTGTCCCTGAGGTCCTTGTCGGACATCAGGGTGTCGAGGTGGCGGGCGAACTCGGTGATGTTGCCCGGGGGAGCGAGGAGGCCGTCCACGCCGTCCGAGACGATCTCGTGGACCCCGGGCGCCACATCGAACGCCACACACGGCACGGCCGTCGCCATGGCCTCCATGGGGGCCAGCGGGAAGCCCTCGCCGCGGGAGCTGAGCGCGAAGACCGCGCTCTCCCGCAGGGCGCCGGGCACATCGGCCGTGCGGCCCATCCAGGCGACCGTGTCGGCGATCCCCAGCTCGGCGGCCTGCTTGCGCAGCGCCTCTTCCTCCTCGCCGGAGCCGTAGATCCGCAGCGTCCAGTCGGGGTGCCGCGGCGCGACCCTCGCCCAGGCCTCCAGCAGCAGGTCCACGCCCTTCTCCTCGTGGAGCCTGCCGATGCTGACCACGCACTTGTGGGAGCGGTCCGAGGGGACATCGGGGAAGAACGGCAGCGGGTTCGGCATGAAGCCGACGTTGTCCATCCGCTGCCGGATCCAGCGGTCGGCGTCCTCCCGGGTGAGCGTCAGCATCCGGTCGACATCCGCGTAAAACCGCTTGACCCGGCCGAAGCGGGACGACTTGCGGCAGGTGTCGAACGACTCATGGCTCATTCCGATCACCGTCAGTCCGGCGGTGTCGGCCAGCGCGACCCACTCCATCGCCCACACCTGCGTGACGATCACCACGCCGCCCGGCTTCGCCGCCCGGAACAGTGCGCTCATCTTGGCCGCCTGCTCCTGCATGCCGGCCTCGCGGGCGGCGCGGCGGCGCTGCTCGACGAGGTTGAGCCGGCCCTTGAGGCCCCGGGCGGGGCGGACGGTCGGCGGATGCTCGGCGTAGAGCGTGGTCGTCTCGAACGGCAGGCCGTCCGCCAGCTCGTGGACCCGCCCCTCGGGAGGCGGCACCACGCCGACGATGTGCACTCGGTGGCCCCGCTCGCTGAACAGGCGCGCCATCTGGTGCGACCAACTGGTGATGCCGCCCATCTCGTTGACGCTGTTGGAGACGAAGAAGATGTCCCGCGGCTCGGCTGCGTACGACTCGGTCATCAACGGCTCCACTGCGCGAAAAACTGATCGACGATGCTCTGGGCGGCGGTGCCCTGGTCGAATTCGCCGAACTTGGCGACGAATTCCTTGCGGCTCTCGGCGTATTCCGCGGACTGCGACTCGAACGACTTGATCGCCTGGTAGAAATCTTCCTCGGTGCGGACCACCGGGCCCGGAGCGTGCTCCAGCAGATCGAAGTAGGTGCCCCGGCCCTCGTGCACATACTCGTCGTAGTCGTAGGTGAAGAACACCAGCGGCCGGTCGAGCAGCGCATAGTCGAACATCACCGAGGAATAGTCGGTGATCAGTCCGTCGGCCAGCTCCAGCAGCGGCGTCACATCGTGGTGCGCCGATACGTCGATGACCCGGCCCTCCACGGTCGGCGGCAGCACCACGTGATTGAGGTAGTGCGAGCGCACCAGGAGGACATAGCGGTCGCCGAACCGGTCGGCGAACCGCTCCACGTCGAAGGGCAGGGCGAAGCGCCCGTGCCGACCGCCGGCCTTGCGGAACGTCGGTGCGTAAAGCAGCACGGTCTTGTCGGCGGGAATACCCAACTCGGCCGCCAGTGCTCCGCGTTCGCGCTTTCCGAGGGCCGATTCCCGCTGCCGGGCGCGGACCAGCGCGTCATTGCGGGGGTAGCCGACCCGCAGCAGGGTCTTCTCCTTGAGCCGGAAGGCCTTGGCGAGGGTGTGCACATCGTGCTCGGAACGGATCAGGAACCGGTCGAAGCGGTCCAGCGAGCGCTGCTGCTCCTCCTGCTGCCGGCGGGTCTGCGCCTTCAGCGCCGGCTGGTCGAAGCCCATGTTCTTCAGCGCCGAGCCGTGCCAGGTCTGGATGTAGGTGGTCTCCGGGCGCTTGGTGAGCTTGAGCGGGTAGCTCTGGTTGTCCACCCAGAACTCCGCCTGCGCCAGCGCCTTGAGGTAGGGCAGCGACCAGCGCCGTACGAGCGTGACGCCCTTCGGGAAGTTCTTCGGGGACCCGGCGTACGACCAGATCGCCTCGAACTCCAGGCCCTGCCGGCGCATTTCCTCGTAGATCGCGCGCGGGCTGTCGCTGTACTGCTTGCCCAGGTGGCTCTCGAAGACCACCGTGCGCTTCTTGATCGGCAGGCGGCTGAAGACCTCGTGGTAGGCGCGGAGTTTGTTGTCGCCGGAGGTGACCTTCTTGCGCAGCTCCTTCGCCTTGCGGTAGCCGGTCTTGGCCAGCGTCCCCGGCCTGCCGTGCACCCCGCGGGTGATCAGCTCCTGGACGCGCTCGGCGTTGCGGTTCTCGCTGACCAGGCGGAACGCCAGGTGGCCCTTCGCCGAGACATGCGGTTCGAGGTGGTCGGCGACCATCCGCGACAGCCGCGGCCGCACCGGCAGCCCGCCGGACAGCTCGGTGTCGGCGACGGTGAGGCGGCTCGTGGTGCGCACCCCGCCGACATCCAGGCGCAGCCGGACGTCCCAGATGGTGTCCACGATGCCCAGCGGGCGCAGCTTCGCGGTGAGGTCGGCGGTGGTCTCCCAGTGGACGGTGTCGCCCTCGTGGCGCAGCACCCGCACCGGGAAGTGGAAGGACTGCAGGCTGCGCCGCCGGGCGCTGAACTCCAGCTCGCCCTTGAGCTGCGCTCCGGGCGGGATGATGCCGAGCGGGTTGGTGATCCGGCCGGTCAGCGACACGGACCTGCCGGATGCGCCGAAGTGCGTGAGCTGGTTGCGCAGGAAGAGCTGGTTGACCGACTTCTCGTGGTAGCCGATGTCGGTCACGTCCAGCACGCCGCGCCCGAACGGATCGTCGGTGTAGCCGTCGCACCAGTAGATCCGCCCGTCGTGCTCGGCGAGCGGCGAGGAGAGCTTGTCGCGGTTGATGAGCGTGTCGACGGCCGGGATCAGGTGGTCCCAGTCACCCTGCTGGAGCAGGTACGCACAGATGGCCTGTATCGGCTGCACACGCTCGTACGCCTCGGGGGCGATGCTCGCGAGGTATTCCCGGGAGAGTTCGGCGAACTCCCGGCGGTAGGAATCGTCGCGGAACGGCAGGTCCCGCAGATGCAGCACCAGGTCGTGCTTGAGGAATTTGACGTCCTTGGCGAGCTTCATTTCGCTCAGCCCGCGCGCCGCCAGCAGCGCATCGATACGCCGGTGGATTTCCAGCCGGTGGGCGTAGTTGCTCATTTCGTGGCGACGGTTCGTCACCGACTTCACGGCGGCCCGCTCATGGACGTGCCAGAAATAGACCTGATTGGGGATCAGGGTGATGCGCCGGGCCGCCAGATACGCGTCGGCGATAAACATCAGGTCCTCGTAGAACATCCCCTTGGGGAATCGGAGATTGTTCTCGATGAGGAAATCACGGCGGTAGCACTTGTTGGTGGAAAGGGTGTCCCACACGAACAGGTCCGGCAATTCCGTGACGGATTCCAGCGTACGGGTCGTGGAATACAGCCAGGCGTACCACTCGTCCCGCTTCTGGTTGCGGGTGTCCATGTGCAGCCGGACGCACAGGCCGGAAACAATGTCCGACCCGGTTTCCTCGGCCGCCTCCAGCATATTTCTGCACGCATTGTGTTCCAGGACGTCATCACTGTCCAGGAACATGACGTACCGGCCCTCGGTGTGCTGGATGCCGGCATTCCGCGGCTCGCCTCCCGCACCGCTGTTCTCCGGCAGCTGGAAGGCTCTGATCCGCCCGGGATGACCGGCCGCGAGTTGCTGCGCCACTTCGAAAGAACGGTCGGTGCTGCAGTCGTCGACGATCACCACCTCGACGTCCCGGAGCGTCTGGTCCAGCACGGACTGGACCGCGGTCGGCAACCGGTCGGCGTCGTTGTAGACGATGACGACTACTGAGACGTCAGGCACAGGCACCTCAACCCTCTTTCGCTACTGTTTCCCGCCAGAATAGCCCTGTCTGTCCCCCAGGATTGCAACCGATCGCATCCATGATGCTACGGACCGTGAGTCACGGAGGTATCGGGAAGGGCGCTTCGGCGTTCGGATCGTGACCACACGTCAGCCTTGCGATCCACCTGCCGGGGCAGGTTCCGGCCAGCAGGGAAGACGGGTGCCCCCGCGAATCGGTTGCCTGTCGGGTTCGGGCGGCGCCCGTTGCGATCAGACATTTATCGGATTCCGTACCGAGCGGAGCGGGAAGGCGCCGCCGGAGAAGCGGAAGGAAATGACAGTTCGAGCACGGGGAGATCGCGCCACGACAACGGAAGAGAACGGACGGGGGCAAGGCGGCGACACGACAGTGACAAGCAGGCGGCAAGAGGGCGGCAAGAACGCGGTGAGAGCGCGACGCGGCAACGGGAAGAGCACAGCAGGGGATCGAATTCCCGGAATGGTGGTGACGAGGCGGCGCGACGGTGTAGCGGCAGGAGTGCCGGCCGGCCGCGCGCCGTGCGCCCGGCCCCCGGTCCGGGCACCTCTCCGCGCTCCCGTACGTCCTCCTCATGGAGGAGGTGCCGGCGCGAGTTCGGGGAAAGATCCTGCTCAAGAACTAGCGACGCCCCTTTGCCAAGCCATTACGCTTGCCGTCAAGGCCGCGCACGGCGGCCATGGAGGAGTGAGATGAGGAGCAGCAACCCGGTCTTCTCGCGTCGGGGGTTCAGCCGCGACACCGGCTACGCGGGCTTCAACGCGCCGCCGCAGGCCGGGGGCGCCACGAACCCGTACGCCGGAACGAACCCCTACGCGCAGGGCGGCAACCCCTACGCCCAGGACCCGCAGCAGGCCACCCAGGCGCCGCCGCAGTACGCGCCGCAAACCCGCCCCATGACGATGGACGACGTCGTCGCGCGCACGGGCATGACGCTCGGCACGGTCATCGCGGGCGCCACCGTCGGCTGGCTCTTCCTGACCGAGAACCTCGGCTTCGCCGTCGGCGCCGGTCTGGTCGCGATGGTGCTGGGCTTCGTCCAGTCCTTCAAGCGCAAGCCGTCGCCCGCGCTGATCCTGGCGTACGCGGCCCTGGAGGGAATCTTCCTCGGCGCGCTCAGCGGCTACATCAACATGCTGCCGAACATGAACGGCGCCCCCATGCAGGCGGTGCTGGGCACGATGGCGGTGTTCGTGGCCATGCTGGTCGCCTACAAGACGCGGATCGTGCGGGTCACCGCCCGCTTCACCCGCTTCGTGATGATCGCGGCCCTGGGCTTCGTCCTGCTGTCGCTGGTCAACGTCCTGTTCATGGCGTTCGGCGGCGGTGAGGGCCTCGGCTTCCGCAGCGGCGGCCTGGGCATCGTCTTCGGCATCGTCGGCGTGGTCCTCGGCGCGCTGTTCCTGGCCCTGGACTTCAAGCAGGTCGAGGACGGCATCGCCTACGGCGCTCCGCGCGAGGAGTCCTGGCTCGCGGCGTTCGGTCTGACGCTGACGCTGGTGTGGATCTACATGGAGATGCTGCGGCTGATCTCGATCCTCCGGGGCGACTGACCCGGAGCGGCGCCGGGCGCACCGTGCGCCATCACCGCCGTACGAAGGGCCCGCGGGCATTGTGCCCGCGGGCCCTTCGGCGTGGTGAAAGAGGAGTGTCCTGAGCCGGACCGGGGCCGGGCCCCGTCACCGGGGCTCAGAACTTGCGCGCTGCGCGCCTGAGATCGTGTTCATGGACGATTGCCTTGGCGTGCCCGTAGGCGAGGTTGTGCTCGCCGCGGAGCCAGCTGACCTTTTCGTCGAAGCGGAAGAGAGCGGGACCCTCCTCAACGGTGCGGAGCCAGTCGGAGATTTCCCGGCCGGTGCAGTGCGGGATACGAGAGAGCATGTTCCGGTGGGTCTCTTCGGAGAAGAGCTGAGACATCGGCGCCTCCGGACGCGGTCGATGCTGGTTCTTCAGCCCACCGTGCCTGAGGGTTCGGGCGTTGGCAACCACCCCGGGGTGGCGCATAGGCTCACGGCGTGCTTGACGTGACCCCCTTGCAGACCGCCGTCGACGCTCTCGCCGACCGCCTCAGGTCGCTGCCGCAGAGCAGGCTCCACCACGGCGCAGCGGCCGAAGGACTGTCGCTGGCGCGGCAGTTGACGACCCGGGCGCAGCTGATCGAGCGGCCGGGGGAGACCCCGCACGAACTGCCGGACGCCGGCGTGTTCGCGGTCGGCGACCAGCTGGCGGTGGCCGGCCACGACCTCGTCGAGGCGCTGCGGTCCGCCGCGCTGCGGATGGCCGACGGAACGGGGGATCCTGACGCAAAAGCGGCCCCCGCCGAGGAACTGGCGGAGGCCGTGCGATGGGTCCGGGCGGCGGCGGAGCGCTGCTGACGCGCGCCGCCGCGCCGGGTCAGAGCGAGGCGATGACGCGGTCCGCGAGGACGTAGACGCTCTGCTCGCGGCTCTCGCCCCAGGAGAAGGTCAGCGCGTACGCACCGGAGATGCCGGAGCCGCCCAGCAGGACGGGGGCGTGCCCCGCGTGCAGGGCGCCGGCCACGCGCTCCGCGGTCTCGCGCTGCCCGGGGGTCAGGCAGAGCGTGGTGCCGTCGGTGAAGACATAGACGTCCAAGGTGCCCAGCGGGCCGGGGCGCACGTCCGCGAGCGGGGTCGCCTGCTGCGCCAGCTCCTCCAGGCGGGCGACGGTGCGCTCGTGATCGCTGATCGCCGGGGACGGGGAGAAATCGGGGTGCGAGGGGTGGCGCCGGCGCGCGGCGGCCAGCTCGGCGGACTCGGTCTCCTCGACCGGCTCCAACTCCGGCGCGTCCAGGGCGTCCATGGACTCCAGCGCGTCCATCGCCTCCATGGCGTCCGGGCCCAGCAGCGGTTCGAGCCCGGCCAGGTCCGCCTGGCGGGGCAGGAACGGCTGGATGTCGAGCCGGTCGGAGTCGCGGTCGGGCAGCTCGCGCTGGTCGGCGCGGGCGTCGAGCAGCCCCTCGTCGCCGAGGCCGACGAGGCCGCCCAGCAGCGACGGGGCGTCGGCGGCGTCCCGCGCCTCCTGCGCGGCCCAGAAGGCGCGGGCCTCGGCGAGTTCGCGCTCCCGCTCCTCGGCCAGGGCATCGGCGACGGCGGCACGTATGTCGGCCAGCGGGGTCTCGGCGGCCGGGCTGGTGCGGGCGGCCGGGATGGCCGCCGCGGCCGGGTACGCACCGGCCCCCGCGGCGGCGTCCTGCCGGGCCGCGCCGAGCTCGGCGTGCAGCTCGGCGATCTGGCGGCGCAGGGCGCGGGCGGTGTGCAGGGCGGCGGCGCCCAGCGCCACGGCGACGGCCGCGGCCACTAGCAGGACGAGGGTGGTGACGCTCATGCCGAAACCTCTCTCCGTTCGGTCCCGCATGCGCGAGACGCGCACCGTTCGATGCCTCGCTGGTGGCGCTCGCTCATGCGTCCTCCCCACTTCGCTCGGCGGCCCTCTTCGCGCGGGCCGCGCATCGGTTCGCGGACTGGCCCCGGCCTGCGGCCGGAACGACCCCCTTGATGCGCTCGCTCACGGGATCACTCCTGGTAGCGCCTCGCTGACCGGCGTACTCCCGTTAGCAGAATGTTCTCCGACTTCCTACATCAGGCTGCCGGTGGTCGGCGACCGCTCCGGGTGCGCTATGTCCCGAAAAGGCGGGGAGGTGGGGGCACCTGCACCCGAGCGCCCCCCTGCTGACCTGCAAGAACGCCTCTCCCTCAGGGCGTTGGTCACAATCCTGGGGGGGATTGGGTCGCGATCTCGTTAACGAGTGGCGCGGGTCACGCCGTGTCGCCGCCCGTATCCGGACGACAGCGAAGGGTGTGCGCCGGGCGGGAGTTGGTCCTTTTTGTCGCGCTCCCTCGCGAGCGGCGCGGGACGCGGGCGTCCGCGCCGGGGGAGCGTCACGCCCCTACTGCGGGTGAGGGCCCGGGGCGTTTGCGCCGCGCACCGGCCTCCCTCGGCTCGGCTCGGCCGCGCGTGTTCGCAGGTCGCGCTGATGGTC
>NZ_JBFBHQ010000018.1:47634-131289 GCF_040701845.1 Streptomyces angustmyceticus
GGTCGCGCTGGGCTTCGCTTCCGCTGCGGGCAGGTGCCGGGCACTCGTTCCTCGCGCCCGACCCCTACCCTCCGCTGCAGCTCAGCTCAGCCGCTCGTGCTGATGGTCGCGCTGGGCTTCGCTTCCGCTGCGGGCAGGTGCCGGGCACTCGTTCCTCGCGCCCGACCCCTACCCTCCGCTGCAGCTCAGCTCAGCCGCTCGATGACCATTGCCATGCCCTGGCCGCCGCCCACGCACATCGTCTCCAGGCCGAACTGCTTGTCGTGCCACTGGAGGGAGTTGATGAGGGTGCCGGTGATGCGGGCGCCGGTCATGCCGAAGGGGTGGCCGACGGCGATCGCGCCGCCGTTGACGTTCAGGCGGTCCAGGTCGATGCCCAAGTCGCGGTAGGACGGGATGACCTGGGCGGCGAACGCCTCGTTGATCTCGACCAGGTCGATGTCGGAGACCGAGAGGCCGGCCCGCCGCAGCGCCTGCTTGCTGGCCTCGACCGGGCCGTAGCCCATGATCTCCGGGGAGAGGCCGGAGACGCCGGTGGAGACGACCCGGGCCAGCGGGGTCAGGCCCAGCTCGCGCGCCTTGGTGTCGGACATGACGACCAGCGCGGCGGCACCGTCGTTCAGCGGGCAGCAGTTGCCGGCGGTCACCAGGCCGTCGGGGCGGAAGACCGGCTTGAGGCCGGAGACGCCCTCGACGGTGACGCCGGCGCGCGGGCCGTCGTCCTTGGCGACGACCGTGCCGTCGGGCAGCGTGACCGGGGTGATCTCCCGCTCCCAGAACCCGTCGTTGATCGCCTTCTCGGCGAGGTTCTGGGACCGGACGCCGAACTCGTCCATGTCCTGGCGGGTGACGCCCTTGAGGCGGGCGAGGTTCTCCGCGGTCTGGCCCATCGCGATGTACGCGTCCGGGATCAGGCCGTCCTCGCGCGGGTCGTGCCAGTCGGAGCCCGCCTGCTCGGCGCGGGCCGCGGTGCGGGCCTCGGCGTCGGCGAAGAGCGGGTTGTGGGTGTCCGGCAGGCCGTCGGAGCTGCCCTTGACGCTGCGCGAGACGGTCTCGACACCGGCCGAGATGAAGACGTCGCCCTCGCCGGCCTTGATGGCGTGCAGCGCCATGCGGGTCGTCTGGAGCGAGGAGGAACAGTAACGGGTGATGGTGCAGCCCGGGAGGTGGTCCATCCCCATCTGGACGGCCACGATGCGGCCGAGGTTGTGGCCCTGCTCGCCGCCGGGGAGACCGCAGCCGAGCATCAGGTCGTCGATGTCCTCGGGGTCCAGCTCGGGGACCTTGGCGAGGGCGGCCTCGATGATCTTCGCGGTCAGGTCGTCCGGACGCAGGTCCTTGAGCGAGCCCTTGAAGGCCCGGCCGATCGGGGAGCGGGCGGCTGAGACGATCACGGCTTCGGGCATCACACGGCTCCAGGGTGCGCGGGAAAACGGCGGACTGTGAGGGAAGTTACCTGCACGTAGTGCTGAGGTCACGGGGTCCGCGCTGTGATGCGGGCCTCTTTTCTAAGCGCCCGCTTATGGCAACGAGGAGGGGCCGCGGGGTATTCCCCACGGCCTCCCCGCAGCGGTCGGGAGCCGTCCCACGGCCCCTCCGCAGCGACCGCGAGCCGCCCCGGGGCGGCTCCCGTCAGCCGGTGACCGACGAGGGGTCCGCCGGGTCCGCCACCGGGAGCTGGCGGCGCCTGCGGTGCTTGAGCAGGGCCCAGGGCGCACGGGAGGCGGTGACCTCCGTGCCGCCCTCGGAGGCCGCCTCGGCAGCCGCCTGCTCGACCGGCAGCAGCCCCTCGCCGCGCGCGGGCTCCGGCTGCTCCTTCTCCGGCCACAGGCCGAGCGAGGCGCACAGCGTCGGCAGGACGGCCATCGCCGCGGTGGCATAGCCCTCGGCCGACGGGTGGTAGTTGTCCGGCCCGAACAGCTCCCGCGGACGCGCCTCGAACTCGGGGCCGAGCAGATCGCCGAGCGAGACCGTACGGCCGCCGCTCTCCACCACCCCGATCGTCTGGGCGGCGGCGAGCTGCCGGGAGAGCCGCCGGGCCACCCAGCGCAGCGGCTGGTAGACCGGCTCGATGGTGCCCAGGTCGGGGCAGGTGCCGACGACCACCTCGCAGCCCGCGGCGCGCAGGGTGCGCACCGCCTCGGAGAGGTGGCGCACGGACTGCGCGAGCGGCATCCGGTGGGTGACGTCGTTGGCGCCGATCATGATGACGCAGACGTCCGGGACCTCCGTGCCGTCCGCGAGCATCAGCTCCACCTGGCGCGCCAGGTCGTCCGACTGCGCGCCGGGCAGCGCCACGTTGCGGAAGTCGACGGGCAGCTCGGAGAGCGCGGCCAGGCCGGAGGCGAGCAGCGCGCCGGGGGTCTGGCGGGCGCGGTGGACGCCCTGGCCCGCGGCGGTGGAGTCGCCGAGGAAGCCGAGCCGCAGGGGCCGGCGGTCGGTGCGGTGGTCGAAGGCGGCGCCGTAGCGGCCGTCCGCGCACGGCGGAATGTCGCTGCAGCCGCCGACCGTGCGGCGCGCCAGCCGGACCTCGGTCAGCAGCACACCGACCGCGGCCACCCCGAGCAGCCCGATCCCGCCGCCGCCGACAGCGGCGGCGGTCGCGATCCGCCGGGCCACTCTGGCCCTGGACATCGTCATCGGCATGGGCCGGGCACCTCCCCGCGCAGTGCGGGCGCGCCCTGGCCCCGCGGGCCGGACGCGCTCATCGATCGGCACGAACTCCTACAACAGGGTGTTGCCCGTTCCTGCACGGAACGCAACGCATCCTTCCTCTAACGGACCCGGGCAATAGGCTGGCCGCACGGGCGCAGGAGAGCGTGCCCCCGACCGCGGAGACCACCGTGCAGTTTTACGATTCGATGATTGAGCTAGTCGGCAACACCCCGCTCGTGCGGCTCAACAACGTCACTCGAGGGATCCAGGCCACCGTCCTGGCGAAGGTCGAGTACTTCAACCCCGGCGGGTCGGTCAAGGACCGGATCGCCGTGCGGATGATCGAGGCCGCCGAGCAGTCGGGTGAGTTGCAGCCGGGCGGGACCATCGTCGAGCCGACATCCGGCAACACCGGTGTGGGCCTGGCGATCGTCGCCCAGCAAAAGGGTTACAAGTGCATCTTCGTCTGCCCGGACAAGGTGTCCACGGACAAGATCAACGTGCTGCGTGCCTACGGGGCGGAGGTGGTGGTCTGCCCGACCGCCGTCGACCCCGAGCACCCGGACTCGTACTACAACGTCTCGGACCGCCTGGTGCGCGAGACGCCCGGTGCCTGGAAGCCGGACCAGTACAGCAACCCGAACAACCCGCGCTCCCACTACGAGAGCACCGGTCCCGAGCTGTGGGAGCAGACCGGGGGGCGGATCACGCACTTCGTGGCGGGTGTCGGCACCGGCGGCACGATCAGCGGCACCGGCCGCTACCTGAAGGACGCCAGTGACGGCAAGGTCAAGGTGATCGGCGCCGACCCGGAGGGCTCCGTCTACAGCGGCGGCTCCGGGCGCCCGTATCTGATCGAGGGCGTCGGCGAGGACTTCTGGCCGACGGCCTACGACCGCACCGTCGCGGACGAGATCGTGGCGGTCTCGGACAAGGACGCCTTCCAGATGACCCGGCGGCTCGCCAAGGAGGAGGGCCTGCTGGTCGGCGGCTCCTGCGGGATGGCCGTGGTGGGTGCGCTGGAGGTGGCGGCGAAGCTCGGACCGGACGACGTGGTGGTCGTGCTGCTGCCGGACAGCGGCCGCGGCTACCTCTCCAAGATCTTCAACGACGAGTGGATGGCCGACTACGGCTTCCTGGAGGAGGGCGGCGCCGCCGCCCGGGTCGGCGAGGTGCTGGAGCACAAGGAGGGCGCGCTGCCCTCGCTGGTCCACATGCACCCGGAGGAGACCGTCGGCGAGGCGATCGAGGTGCTGCGCGAGTACGGCGTCTCGCAGATGCCCATCGTCAAGCCGGGCGCCGGGCACCCGGACGTGATGGCCGCGGAGGTCGTCGGCTCGGTCGTCGAGCGCGAGCTGCTCGACGCGCTGTTCACCCAGCGCGCCTCGCTGACCGACCCGCTGGAGAAGCACATGTGCCCGCCGCTGCCGCAGGTCGGCTCCGGCGAGCCGGTCGCCGATCTGATGGCGGTCCTGGAGAACGCGGACGCGGCGATCGTCCTCGTCGAGGGCAAGCCGAAGGGCGTGGTCAGCCGGCAGGACCTGCTGGCCTACCTGGCGCGCGAGGCCGGGAAGTAGCGGCGGATCCGGCGGCCGGGGCGTGGGGCGGCGACTGCCCCGCGCCCCGGCCGCCGGCCGTTTCCGCGCCCGGCACGGCGTCAAGTGGCCGCCGGGAAACGGTCCGTCGGCGCAAGGTGTACGGAGGCGTCATGTGCTCGCAGCACGGGCTTAACACGCGTCGGGCACATTGATGACACGGCGACAAGGACCTCCGGAGCGGCTCCCGGACCTCCGGTCGCCACCGGATGCGACGACCGGCTTCACCCCGGTACGCGTCCCTTGCGGGGACCGCCGTCGTCCCGCCCCCGGCAGCGCCGGGGTGCGGCGGTCCCCGCAACATCCGGCTCCCGCCGGAGACTTCACCCCGCCGTGTCGCGCGGCCGGTGCGCCGCGTCGTGGCTCGTGCCCGGGCGCAGGAGCCGGTGCGCGCCGCTCTGCACGGCGTTGACGCCGACGATCCCGGCCCAGCACATCAGCAGCCCCACCTCCCCGGCATGGGCCGCGGCGATCGCGGACAGCGGCACCGCCAGCACCAGCGAGAACGCGGCGAACCCGAAGCGTTCCCACACGCCCCGGGCGTCGCCTGCGGGGCGCTGCGGCCGGGCGCCGCGGGCCACCTGCACCTGGTGCTCGGCGAGTTGCCGCCGCACCCGCTGTTCGACGCTCCGGTCCAGCTTCTCCAGGAAGGACTCCAGGAGCTCCGCCTCGTACTCCGCCCCCAGCTCCTTGCGTGTCTGGAGGGTCGCGTCGAGTTCCTTGCGCAGCTCGGGGTCGTGTGTCGCCATGCCGCCGAGACTACGGACGCCGGGCGCCCGGCGCGGTAGGGCTAACCCCCGGATCCGACGGTGCGCGGGTCCTCCCGGAGCGCTGCCGGCCGTGCCGTGCGCCCGGTGTCGCGGCGGGCGACGAGCCAGTACAGGACGGCCGGCACGGCGAGCCCCACCAGCCAGGAGACGTCGGCGCCGCCGAGCGGTGCCACCAAGGGGCCGGTGTAGAAGTGCGTGGCCAGGAACGGGAGCTGGGCGAGGACCCCGAGGGCGTAGACCGCCAGTGCCGGGACGTTCCAGGCGCCGTAGCGTCCCGTGGGGTCGCTGAGCGCCGGGATGTCGTAGCGCTCCTTGGAGATCAGGTAGTAGTCGACGAGGTTGATGGCCGACCAGGGGGTGAAGAAGGTCAGCAGGAAGAGCAGGAAGTCCTTGAAGGACGTCAGGAACGAGTCCTTGCCCAGGAGGGCGACCGCCGTGCCGGCCACCATGATCCCGGCGATGTACGCGGAGCGGCCGCGCGGGGAGAGGGTGCGCTGCCCGCGGAAGCCGCTGACGCTGGTGACCAGCGACATGAACCCGCCATAGGTGTTGAGGATGTTGATGGTGAGTTTGCCGAGGGCGATCACGAAGTAGAGGCACGAGGCGATCAGGCCCGTGCCGCCCAGGCCGACGAGGTAGCCGACCTCGTGCCCCACGAACGCCCCGGGCGCCGCGGCGGCGGCCAGCGCGCCGAACGTCATCGACCACTGCGAGCCGAGCACCGAGCCGGACAGCGTCCACCAGAACGTGGCGCGCGCCGAGGTGTGCCGCGGCAGGTAGCGCGAGTAGTCGGCGACGTACGGGCCGAACGCCAGCTGCCAGGAGGCCGACAGCGAGACGGCCAGCAGGAAGACCGGCAGCCCGAAGCGGTGGTCGGCGAGGAGCGTGCCGAGGTCGGTGCGCTGCAGCAGCCGGATGCCGAGGTAGACGAACGCCAGCGCGCAGACCAGGCCGGCGATCCTGCCGAGGGTGTGGATCAGGCGGTAGCCGACCGCCGCGGCGACGGCGGTGACCGCGGCGAACAGGACGATGCCCGGTGTCTCGCCGAGATGCGTCAGCTCGCCGACCGCCTGCCCGGCCAGCACGCTGCCGCTGGCGAAGAACCCGATGTACATCACGATGACCAGGGCCAGCGGGACCACCGCGCCGCGCACCCCGAACTGGGCCCGCGAGGTGATCATCTGCGGCAGGCCCAGCCGCGGCCCCTGGGCGGAGTGCAGCGCCATCACCACGCCGCCCAGGAGGTTGCCGAGCAGCAGCCCGATCAGCGACCAGAAGGCGTTCGCCCCGAAGACGACGGCCAGCGCGCCGGTGATGACGGCGGTGACCTGGAGGTTGGCGCTCAGCCAGAGCGTGAACTGGCTGACCGCGCTGCCGTGCCGTTCGTCGTCGGGGACGACGTCGATGGAACGCCGTTCGACCACACCTGCCATGAGTCCGCCTCGCGTCGCCGCTGTATGGATTCATGCAGGATCGATGGCGATGAATGGAAGGTCAATAGGCAGGGGGCGATTCGCGGTGCCGGGGCCGGTCAGGCCGCGGTCGGCCCGTCGGTCGGGCGGAGCTCGTCCGCGTACGAGACCGAGACCCGTCGCATCAGCCCGTCCTCGGTGATGTCGTACTGGCCCAGCCGCCACAACGGCGGCGAGTAGGCGTGCACCGACACCGCGTCGTCGCTCGCGCCGGTCAGCCGGTGGATGTGGTCCGGGCCGAAGCAGAAGGAGGCGCCCGCGCCGACCGTGGTGGCCAGGTGCGCGCCGCCGATCCGGGGGTTGGACTCGGTCAGTGCGCCCTGGACCACCTGGACCGCCCCGGAGGAGAGGTCGTGGTCGTGCCAGCCGGTGTCGTTCTGCCGGGTCCAGCACAGCAGCCAGATGTCCACGAACTCGTCGCGGTGCAGGGAGGCGTAGTGCCGCTCGGTGTCCGAGAAGGCGACCTGTGCGCGCCACAGGTCCGGGCGGGTGGCGAGCTCCTCCACCAGGGCCTGCAGCTCGCGCTTGTCGAGGTTGCGTTCGGGCAGTGCGGAGAACGGCTCCTCGCCGTCGGGGACCTCGCGGGCGGTGGCGGCCAGGGAGGTGCGGTACGTCATGGGCGGGCTCCTTTCGTCGGGCCCAGCAGGCGGGCCGGGTTGGCGGTGCGCAGGGCGTGGACGGCGGCGTCCGCTCCGAGGTCGGGGAGGACGGGTTCGGCGTAGGGGCGGTCGCTGCCGCTGACGACGACGTCGATGCCGGCGGCCCGGACGAGCGCGTCGACCGCACGGGTGCCGTACGAGGACGTCTCGTAGAACGCCCGGCAGTCCACCCGGCCGCGGTCCCGGCCGCCGCCGCGGGCGACCAGCCGCTCGCCGTGCAGCGGCGCCAGGCCCGCCAGGGCCGCGAAGCAGACCCGCAGCTCCGGGTGGCGCGGCCGGCCGAAGGCGCGGAAGGCGAACCAGGAGGCGTGCAGCTGCTGGACGTACGGGACCAGGGCCGGCCACCAGGCGGGCGCGTCCCCCTCGGCGGGCGGGGCCGGGCCGGGGTGGATGAAGAGCGGCGCGTCCTGTTCGGCGGCGGCGTCCAGCAGCGGCGCGCAGCGGGCCCACCCGGCGGCGTCGAGCAGGGCGGTGGCGGGCAGTTGCAGGCCCACGCAGCCGCGGGCCAGCTCGCGCCGCAGCGCGTCGGCGTCCGGTTCCGGCGCGGACAGGCAGGCGGCGGCCCAGGTGCCGAAGGGGGCCGGCAGGTCCAGCGCGCCGTCGTGGAACGCGGCGAGCAGCGGCGCGGCCTCGGCGGGCGGCAGGTATTCGATGCCGAGCGGGCTGGAGAGCGACACCAGGGCCAGGTCGAGGCCGTCGGCGCGGGCGAGCCGGGCGCGGGCCGCGATGTCGTGGTCGGCGGGGTCGACGGCGTACGGGGGCTCGCCCGGCAGGTGCAGCGTCCAGCCGTCCAGCCGCGGCGGCGCACCGCGGTCCCGCAGCAGCGCGAGGAACTCGGGCGGCCAGATGTGCTGGTGGACGTCGGTGGGCACGGGCCTCCCTCGGGGTGCGGGGCGGTCGTACGGGGTGGTGCGGGTGTGGCGGCCTGCGCCTTGAACCGTTTCACTTAACCGCTTAACTGATACGTTTAAGTGAAACGGTTAACCAAGGGTGCTGTCAAGACCCCGGCATGCCCTCCGGCGGGGCTGCCGCGGCCGGTACACGGGGGAGGCCGGATCGTGCCCGGGTGCCGCGGCCTCCTTGGGTAGGCTTCCGGACATGGCCAGGCCCAATAAGCGCACCACCCTCCGCGAGGTGGCCGAGGCCACCGGCCTCTCCACCGCGGCCGTCTCCTACGCGTTGCGCGGCAAGCACGTCTCGAAGGAAACCGAGGAGCGGGTGCGCAAGGCCGCCGCCGAGCTCGGCTACGAGGCCGACCCCATCGCCCGCGCCCTCGCCAGCGGCCGTACGAGCACGGTCGGTGTGCTCGCCGGTGATCTGCAGGACCTGTGGCAGCAGCAGCTGATGGCGGCGATAGGGCGGGAGCTGCTGGCCGGCGACCGCTATGCGCTGATCCTCGACGCGGGCGGCGACCCCGAACGGGAGCTGGCCCTCGCCAAGCAGCTGCGCGACCAGCGGGTGGACGGCCTGCTGGTGTCGCCCGTCGACCCGTCCGCCGAGGGCTGGTCGAAGATCGCCGACGCCGTGCCGGTGGTGTCCATCGGCGACGCCCTGAGCCGGGCGCGTACGGCGGGCGAGGTGCTCTTCGACAACCGGGCCGGCATCGACGCCGTCCTGGACTACCTCCGCGGCCTGGGTCACCGCCGGGTCACCGTGCTGACCCCCACCGGCCCCTCCACCCCCGACCGCCCCGCCGACGTCTATGTGCGCGAGGCCGCCGACCGGCTCGGCATCGAGGCCGTGGTCCTGCCCTGCCCGCAGGAGCTGGGCGAGGCGACGGCGATGGCCCGCCGGGTCCTGACCAACAGCCCGGACGGCCGCCGGCCCGCCGGTCCCGCCCCGGCCACCGCCGTCTTCTGCTTCTCCGACTCCATCGCCTACGGCGTCTACGCGGCCGCCGCCGAGGCCTCCCTCGCCGTCGGCCGCGACCTCTCCGTCGTCGGCTTCGACGACCACCCCGTCTCCCGGGTCCTCACCCCGCCGCTCACCACCGTCGACTGGGGTCTGACCGACATCGCCAAGGAGGCCGCCCGCCTCGCGGTCGCCGCCATCGAGGGCCGCCGCGTCCGCCGCAAGCGCATCCTGTGCGCCCCGCGCCTCTCGGAGCGCGGCTCGGCCGCACCGCCACGGAGCTAGCGCGACGCCCGAAGGGCCGCCCCGCGGCGCGCGGGTGACGTGCCGTCGGCTCGCCTTGGATGTGCCGCGGGTGCCGCAGCGAGGGCTTTCGGGTGCCTGGTCCCCGGTGCGGTGCTCTCGCTCTCCGATGGCTGATGAGAGGCAGGGAAGGAGAAAGTCGCTGATCGCCAAAGTTCTCGCGGTCGTGGTCGTCTTCGCGCTCACGCACACCGTGTTCTCCGGTCTGACGGAACCCGCCCCGCTCGTGTGGAGCGCCGTGGCCGGAGCGGTCGTCGGAGGGGGGCTGCGCGCCGTGCGGGCGCGCGGATGAGCTGAGGCGCGGGGCGGGCCGGCCCGTGGTGGCCCGGGGCGTCCCCGCGCCGTTCTCCCCCGTCCCGGCTCCGGCTGCGGGGCCCCGCGCCGGGGAGCAGACTGGTGCCGGATGCTCCGGTAACGTCGGGCGCGTGTGCCGGTGATCGGCCGACGGGCGGATGGGTGGGTCCACGATGAAACGGTCCTCGACGAGCGGAACCACGGCGGCCGGCGGAGCGGTGCCTGCCGACGGCGGCGCGGAGGGCGCGCCGCGGAAGGAGCCGGTGGACCGGCTGGAGGCGTACCGCACCGAACTGACCGGCTACTGCTACCGGATGCTGGGCTCCGCGTTCGAGGCCGAGGACGCCGTCCAGGAGACGATGGTCCGGGCGTGGCGGAGCTACGACCGGTTCGAGGGGCGGTCCTCCCTGCGGTCCTGGCTGTACCGGATCGCCACCCATGTGTGCCTGGACCTGCTCAAGGGCAGTCAGCGCCGGGCCCGGCCGATGGACCTCGCCTCCCCGTCGGGCGTGGACACCCCGATCGGGGCGGGGCTGCCCGAGGAGACCTGGATCGGGCCCGTACCGGACCAGCGGGTGCTGGCGTCGGCGGGGGACCCGGCGGAGCGGGCCGTCGCCCGGGAGTCGGTGCGGCTGGCGTTCGTCGCCGCGCTGCAGCGGCTGGCGCCCCGGCAGCGGGCGGTACTGATCCTGCGGGAGGTGCTCAGCTGGTCGGCGCGGGAGGTCGCGGAGCTGCTGGACAGCTCGGTGGCCTCGGTCAACAGCGCGCTGCAGCGGGCCCGCGCCACCCTCGCCGCGTCCGGTGACACCGTCCCCGACGCCGTGCGGCAGCCGCTGGACGACACCCAGCAGGCGCTGCTCCGGCGCTATGTCGACGCCTTCGAACGGTTCGACATGGACGCCCTCACGGCCCTGCTGCACGAGGACTGCACGCTGTCCATGCCGCCGTACGAGCTGTGGCTGCGCGGCCGCGAGGACCTTGTGAAGTGGCTGCTGGGGCCGGGCAACGGCTGCGAGGGGTCGCACCTGGTGCCGGTCGCGGCGAACGGCCGGGCGGCGTTCGGGCAGTACCGCGCGGACGGTACGCCCTGGGCGATCCAGGTCATCGAGACGGCGGACGGCCGGATCGGTGCGCTGCAGTGCTTCCTGGACACCGAGCGGCTGTTCCCGCTGTTCGGGCTGCCGTCGCGGTACGGCGGCCCGCCGCCCGCGTGAGGCGTGCGGCGGCGCCGGGCCTCACCGGGCCGGGTGCTTCTTCAGCCAGGCGTCGGCCACCCGGTCCGGGTCCTGCTTCTCCTTGTCGACGAGGCGGTTGAGCTCGGTGAGGTGGGCGGTGGTGAGGGTGTTGCCCAGCCGGGCCAGCGCCTTGCGGACCTTGGAGTCGGCCTTGCGGGCGGCGATCAGCGGGACGATGTGCTGCGCCGGGATCAGGTGCTCGGGGTCCGCCAGCAGGACCCAGCCGTTCTCGGCGGTGTCCACGTCGGTGGTGAAGACGTTGCCGACGTCGATGTCGCCCTTCTTCAGCGCGCCCTTGACCAGCGGCCCGGAGGAGTCCAGCGCCTTGAACTCCTTGAATTCCACGCCGTAGGCGTCCTTGAGGCCGACGAGCCCGACGACCCGCTTCTTCATCTCGGCGGCCGCGCCGAACACCAGCTTGCCGTTGACCTTGCGCAGGTCGGCCAGCGTCTTGAGGCCGTAGCGGTCGGCGGTCGCGCGGGTCACGGCGAAGCTGTCGCGGTCCTCGGCGGCCGCGTAGGGCAGGACTTCGAGGCCGTCGGGGAGCACGGTGGCCAGCGCGTTCTGCATCGCGCCCGCCTCGGTCTCGGTGGCCTTCTTGTCGAGGTAGAGCAGCAGGCTGCCCTGGTACTCGGGGAGCAGGTCGATGTCGCCGGAGCGCAGCGCGGGGACCACGATCTCGCGGGAGCCGAGGTTGGGCTTGACGGTGGCCTTGACCCCGGCGGCGTTCAGCACGCCCGCGTAGAGGTAGCCGAGGATCTGGTTCTCGGTGAAGTTGGCGGTGCCGATGACCAGCCCGCCGCTGCTGCTGCCGCTGTCGCCGCCCGCGCCGTCCCCCTTGAGGGAGGTGATGCCGGAGGAACAGGCGGCCAGCAGCGGGGCCGAGGCGCCGGCGAGGAGGGTGGTCAGGACGGTACGACGGTTCATGGGCGGACTCCTCGGTGCGTACGTGGGGGCGGGGCGGCGGGTGCTCAGCGGGCGGTGGCCGGGCGGCCGCGGAACAGCAGCCGCGTCAGGCCGCCCAGGGCCAGGTCGGCGACGACGGCGAGCACGGCGACCAGGGCCGCACCGCCGAGGACCTGCACCAGGTCGCGCTGCGCCAGCCCGTCGAAGACATAGCGGCCCAGCCCGCCGAAGCTGACGTAGGCGGCGATGGTGGCGGTGGCGACGACCTGCACGGTCGCCAGCCGCACGCCGGTCATGATCAGCGGGAGGGCGAGCGGGAGTTCCACCTGCCACAGGACCTGGCGGCCGCGCAGCCCCACGCCCTTGGCGGCGTCCTTGACCTCGGGGTCGACGGCGGCCATCCCCGCGTACGTATTGGTGATGATCACCGGCACGGCGAGCGCGACCAGCGAGACGTACACCGGCCACACGCTCAGCCCGCCCGCGAGGAACACCAGGGTGACCAGGCCGACGGTGGGCAGCGCCCGGCCGAAGGAGGAGAGGTTGACGGCGAGGAAGGCGCCGCGGCCGGTGTGCCCGATGAGCAGGCCGACGGGCAGCGCGATCACGGCCGCGGCGAGCGTGGCCAGCAGCGAGTACTCCAGGTGCTCCAGGATGCGGGCGGCGATGCCCTCGGGGCCCGACCACTGGGCCGGACTGGTCAGCCAGGAGAGGAGGTTCTTCAGCAGTTCGAGCATCGGTGCGTCACGCTGCCTTCCGCCGCATGAAGGTGCGCTGCCGGGAGGTGCCGCGCCGCCAGGGCGTGCACAGCCACTGGACGGTCACCAGCAGCGCGTCGGCGACCAGGGCGAGCAGCAGGGTCAGGGCCACCCCGGCGACGACCGGGGTGGGGAAGTTGCGCTGGAAGCCGTCGGTGAAGAGCTGGCCGAGGCCGCCGTAGCCGATGTAACTCGCCACGCTGACCAGGGAGATGGACATGACGGTGGCGACCCGTACGCCCGCCATGATCACCGGGAGGGCGAGCGGCAGCTCGACGGTGAGCAGGGTGCGCAGCGGCCGGGTCCCCATGGCCCGGGAGGCCTCACGGACCTTGGCGGGGACCGCGTCCAGGCCCTCGACGGTGTTCCGTACCAGCACCACCAGGGTGTACGCGGTCAGACCGACGATCGCGGTGGTGCGGGTGAGGCCGGTGACCGGCAGGAGGAGGACGAAGAAGGCGAGGGAGGGGATGGTGTAGAGGATGTTGGACGCGCCGAGGATGACGCCGCGCAGCGGCCGTACCCGGTGCGCGAGGACGGCCAGCGGCAGGGCGATCAGCAGGCCGAGGACGACGGCGGGGACGGCGGTGGCGAGGTGGTCGGCGGTCAGGCGGGCCATCTCGTCGGCGTGGTCGGGGAACCAGCCCCATTCGAGGGTCATGCGGGGCGCTCCGTGGCGGCGGAGGCGGAGGTCGTGCGGGGTTCGGTGTCCTCGGGGGTGTTCTCGGCGGCGCCCTCGGGCGCGGCTTTCGCGACGGGCGCCGCGGGGGCGGTGGTCCGGGCGGCCGCCGCCCGGTTCGCCTCCGTCCGGCCCGCCTCCGCGTGGCTGCGGCCCGCCCGGTCGTGGATGGCGTCGCGGGAGGTGAGGCCGGTCAGGACGCCGTCCTCGGTGACCCGGGCGACCGCGGCGGCGGGGGAGGAGACCGCCTCGTTGAGCGCGGAGAGCAGCGAATCGGTGTCGCGCAGCGGCCGTACGGCCTCCAGCGGGGCCTCGCCCGCCGTCCCGCCGGCGGGCAGCGCGTCGGTGTCCAGCCACCCCAGCGGTTCCCCGCGCGGCGAGGTCACCACCCGCCAGCGACCGCCGTCGCGGGATATCCGGCCGACCGGCTCATCCGCGCGTATCGCCCGGCCGGGGGCGTACGGGACGTCCGCGAGGGTGGTGAGCGAGAGCAGCTTCAGGCCGCGTTCGGCGCCCAGGAAGCCGGCGACGAAATCGTCGGCGGGGCGGGCCAGCAGCTCGGCGGGCTCGGCGCACTGGACAAGCCGGCCGCCGGTGCGGAAGACCGCGATCCGGTCGCCCAGCCGGACGGCCTCGTCGATGTCGTGGGTCACGAAGACGACGGTCTTGCGCAGCTCCTCCTGGAGCCGCAGCAGCTCGTTCTGCAGCTGGGCGCGGACGACCGGGTCGACGGCGCCGAACGGCTCGTCCATCAGCAGCACGGGCGGGTCGGCGGCGAGCGCCCGGGCGACGCCGACGCGCTGCTGCTGGCCGCCGGAGAGCTGGTGCGGATAGCGCTTGCCGGCGTCGGCGGGCAGGCCGACCAGCTCCAGCAGTTCGGCGGCGCGGGCGCGGGCCTTGCGCTTGCCCCAGCCCAGCAGCAGGGGGACCGTCGCGATGTTGTCCAGGATCGTACGGTGAGGGAAGAGACCGGACTGCTGGATGACGTAACCGATGCCGCGACGCAGCTCGGCGGCGTCCGCCTCCAGGATGTCGCGGCCGCCGACGCTGATCCTGCCGGAGGTCGGCTCGACCATGCGGTTGACCATCCGCAGGGTGGTGGTCTTGCCGCAGCCCGACGAGCCGACGAGGACGGTGACACCGCCCTCGGGGAGGTCCAGGGACAGCTCGTCCACGGCGGTGGTGCCATTCGGGTATCGCTTGCTGACTGCGTCGAACTTGATCATCCGCTGCCCCTTGCCCGGCCTGCATAGTGTCATGCAGAGTCTTAGGCGCGTGAATAGAAGTCAATAGGCGGAAGTGAATCGCCTGTTACCTCGCCTGCTGGTTCGGCTCACCGTACGGAACGAGGTGTCGGACTTCCGTTGACAAAGCGCGTTATAAGAGGGAGTTGAGCCCCTTGGTTTCCCACATGCTGGACAGCGGCCCCCGCACGGGCCGGCCCATCACGCTCGACGGCACCGGCCTGCACAGCGCCGACGTCGCCGCCCTCGCACAGCGCACCGCGCACCCCACGGCGCCCGACCCCAAGGCCTTCGCCCGCGCCGAGGAGTCCTGGGAGACCGCGCGCCGCCTGGCCGCCACCGGCCGGGTCTACGGACGCAGCACCGGCGTCGGCGCCAACCGCACCGAGGACGTCGGGGACGCGGACGCCGACCACGGGCTGCGACTGCTGCGCAGCCACGCCGGCGCGATCGGCGACCCGCTGCCCGCCCGCGAGGTCCGCGCCATGCTCGCGGTGCGCGCCAACCAGCTGCTGGCGGGCGGCGCCGGCCTGAACCCCGCCGTCATCACCTCCCTGCTCGCCGCCCTGGACTCCGGCGCGCACCCCGTCGTCAACGAACACGGCGCCGTCGGCACCGGCGACCTGGCCGCGCTCGCCCAGACCGGACTCGCGCTGGCCGGCGAACACCCCTGGCACTGTGCCTCCGGCGGCCGGGCCCCCGCCCCCATCGCCCTCGACAACAACGACGCCCTCGCCCTGATCAGCAGCAACGCCCTCACCCTCGGGCAGTCCGCGCTCGCCCTCGACGAACTCCGCCGCCTGCTGGCCGCCGCCCTCCCCGTCGCCGCCCTCTCCCTGCTCGCGGTCGGCGGCTCGTACGAGCCCTTCGCCGAGCCGGTCATGCTCGCCCGCCCGCACCCCGGCTCCGCGGCCGCCGCCACCCGGCTGCGCGCCCTCTGCGGCGTGCCGCCCCGCCCGGCCCCGCCCCTCGGCCGTATCCAGGACCCGTACGGCTTCCGCTGCATCCCGCAGATACACGGCCCGGCGCTGGACGCCGCCGACACCCTGGACGGGGTGCTGACGGTCGAGGTGAACGCGGCCGCCGAGAACCCGCTGATCAGCATCGAGGACCAGGCCGCCTACCACCACGGCAACTTCTACGCCGCCCACGCCGCGCTCGCCCTGGACGCCTTCCGGCTCGCCGTGCTGCAGACCGCCCAGCTGTCCACCGCCCGGCTCGCCGCGCTCTCCGAGCCCGACTTCACCCGGCTGCGGCCGTTCCTGGGCGACCCGGCGCCCGCCAGCTCGGGCGTGATGATCCTCGAATACGCGGCCGGCGCGGCCCTCGGCGAGATGCGGGCGGTCTCCCAGCCGGCCTCGCTCGGCCACACCGTGCTCTCCCGCGGCGTCGAGGAACAGGCCAGCTTCGCCTCCCTCGGCGCCCGCCAGACGCTGCGCGCCTGCACCCACTACCGCCAGGTCCTCGCCTGCGAACTGGTCGCCGCCGTACGGGCGCTGCGGATGCGCTCCCTGGAGCCCGACCCGGACATTCCGCTCGCCGCCGTCTACGCCGTCGCCGCCGACGCACTCGACCCGCGGATGGAGGACCGCCCGCTGACCGACGACGTGGCGGTGGCGGCGGGGCTGCTCGACGGGTTGGCGGGGTGGTGAGGGGAGGCCCGGGAACGTGGTGGGGGCGGGCCGGGTGGGCGCTCCGGGTGTTCCGGGGGCTTGGTGAGGCGGGGCGCTTCGGGTGGGGCCGCGGCGCGGGTGTGCCGGGGAGGCCCGGGGCGGGTGAGGGGGGACGGCCGGATCGCGTCGCGTAGCGCGGGCCGGACCGGGCCAGGAATTCCGTACAGTCGGTCGACACAGGACAAGGCCCCCGACCGGGCCGGGAAGAAGAGGCAATGAGCGGGGACGGGGACAACGGCAGCGGCACCGGCGACGAGCCGAGGGGCATCGGCGGCGCGACCGGCGCGGGCACGACCGCCGAAGGCGCGCCCGGGAACGGTGCGCGGGGCAAGGGCGCGCAGGACGACGGCGCGCAGGGTGATGACGCGCAGGGTGATGGTGCGCAGGGCGGCGGGGCGAGCGGCGAGGTGGCGACGGGTGACGCCGCCGGCGGCGCGGACACCGGTACCGCCGCCCGCCTCCAGAAGCTCTTCGAGGGCCACCGGCTGACCCCGACCCAGCGCCGGATCGCCCACTGCATGGTGCGCCGGGCCGCCGACGCGCCGTTCCTCTCCAGCGTCGAACTGGCCGAACTGGCCGGTGTCAGCCAGCCGTCCGTCACCCGCTTCGCCGTCGCCCTGGGCTTCGACGGGTACCCGGCGCTGCGCCGGCACCTGCGCGAGGTCGCCCCCACGGACAAGTCCGGCGACACCGGCTCCGCGAACGAGTACCAGCAGGCCGTCCAGGCGGAGATCGACAACCTCCGCCAGCTCGCCGCCGCCTTCGCCGACCCCTCGCCGGTCATCGAGGCCGGCCGCCTCCTCGCCGCCTCCCGTCCGCTCCCCGTCCTCGGGCTGCGCGCCGCCACCGCTCAGGCCGCCGGCTTCAGTTACTTCGCCCGCAAGGTCCACCCCGACGTCCGTCTCCTGGACGAGGGCGGCACGATGCTCACCGACCGCATCGACGCCGCCGTCCGGGCCGGCGCGGACGCGCTGCTCTGCTTCGCCCTGCCCCGCCACCCCCGCGAGGTGGTCGACGCCCTGGACTACGCCCGTACGGCCGGCCTGACCGTCGTCACCGTCGCCGACAGCGCCTTCGCTCCCGTCGCCCACCACACCGACCTGCTCCTCCCGGCCCCCGTCGGCACCGGCCTGGCCTTCGACACGGCCTGCGCCCCCATGCTCCTGGGCCGCGTCCTGCTGGAGGCGATGTGCGACGCACTCCCGGACGCCCAGGCCCGCCTGGAGGAATTCGACGCGGGGGCGGCGGCCCGGGGGTTGTTCGTGGAGTGAGGTGACGCGGGAGCGCGGGCCCGTAGGCCGTTGAGGAGCACGGGCCGGGCGCTGAGAAGCGCGGGCCGGCCCTCGGGTAGTACGGGCCGGGCGGTGAGCGGCGCCTGAGGGCGACCGCCCCGCCGTACCTGAGGGCGACCGCCGCCCCGTGCCTGAGGGCGGCCGCCGCGCGGCGCCTGAGCCGGGCGCCCGGCGGACGGGACGTCCGGCGCCCCTCGGCTTCGGACTTCGGCTTCCGCCTCTTGGCCACCGCTCCTCGGTTACTGCCCCTCGGCTTCCGCCCCTCCGCTACCGCTCCTCGGTTACTGCCGCCCGAGCTCGTCCAGCGACTGTGTGTGCGCGCCGCCGCTCTCCGCGGTGAGCTCCTCCAAGGTCTGCGGGGTGCGGACGGTCGCGAAGCGGACGGTGCCGTCCGGGTCCGCCGCGTAGCCGTAGATCCCGGGACGCGGAAGGGAGTTGTAGGCGAAGTGGGTGGAGAAGTAGTAGGCGCCGGTGTCCAGCAGCGCGGCATGGTCGTCGGCCTCCAGGAGTGGAAGCGGACGGTTCTCCGCGACCAGGTCGCCTGCGAAGCAGCACGGCCCCGCGACGTCCTGGGCGACCGGCGTGCCCGTCTTGGGGCGGCCCTGGGCGTCGTAGGCCGCGACCCGGATCGGCCAGGCGTCGGGGACGAAGACCGTACGGGTCGCGATCTGGGCGCCGGCGTGGGTGACGGCGATGGGCCGGCCGCCGGCCGACTTGGCGTACTCGACCCGGGCGAGGACCGTGCCGTGCTTGGCCAGCAGCGAGCGCCCGAACTCGGTGACGATCCCGTAGCGCCCGGACAGCAGGCCGGGGACGGTCTTGTGCAGCAGTGCGGCGTACTCGCGGTAGGTCGGGGTGGTGGCGTCCGAGGAGAAGTTGACCGGCAGGCCGCCGCCGATGTCGAGGGTGTCGATCTGCTGGCGGCCGGCCTGCTCGTTGATCTCCTCGGCGAGGTCGAACAGCTCCCGTACGCCCGCCGCCATCAGCTCCAGGGGCATGCCCTGGGAGCCGACGTGGGCATGCAGCCGGCTCAGCCACGGGCGGGCCAGGAAGGCCTGCACGACCCAGTCGCGGGCACCCTCGTCACGCAGCCCGACGCCGAACTTCGAGGTGTCCGTGGCGGTGCTCATCGCCCCGATGCTGCCGCCGCCGATCTGGGGATTGACCCGCAGACCGATGGGCGCACGGCTCGGTGCGGAGGCCATCAGCGCGTCGATACGTGCGAGTTCCTCGGCGTTGTCGGCGTTGACGGCGATCCCGAGGGCCAGCGCCTCACGCAGTTCGGCGAGGGTCTTCGCCGGCGAGTCCAGGACGGTCCGCCCGACCGGCACGCCGGCGGCCCGGGCCAGTGCCAGCTCGCCGGGGCTCGCCACCTCGCAGCCGAGTCCCTCCTGCGCGAGCACCCGCAGCACGGGGACGAGCGAGGCGGCCTTCACCGCGAAGGCGTGCAGCACCGGGGTGCCCGGCGCGGTGAACTCCGCGAAGGCGGCGCGGAGTTCGGCCGCCGACCTTCGGATCCCGGCGATGTCGAGCAGCCCGGCAACGGGCTCCCCCGGGCCTACCAGCCCGCGCGCGACGGCTGCCTCTACGGCACGGTCTCGCTCCGTGAAGTTCATGGGTCAACTCCATCATTGGGTGGGGGTGTCACGCCAACCGGGAGCCTGCCCGGACGGGCCCGGGTCTGCCCGGACGGGCCCTTGCGCCCGCCAGGCCGTCCACGCCTGCCCGGACTGTCCGCCCCCTGTCCGGACGGTCCGGGCCGCTCGTGTGGTCGCGTGGTTTCGCACAGTAGGTCCATCCCTGTCCGGCCTGTCGGCCCCTGCCCGGGAGGCCGGGGAGGCCGGGGAGGCCGGGGGCCCGGGTGGCCCGGGTGGCCCGGGTGGCCCGGGGGCCCGGCCGGTTCGGGCGGTCTGGGCGATCCCGATGGCCGGACGGCTCGGGCCATCCGCCGCTTTCGTGCCCGGCTGTCGCTCAGGCGGTCCGCTCCCTGCCCCAGCCCGCCCGGCTGTCGCTCAGGCGGTCCGCTCCCTGCCTCAGCCCGCCTGGCGGTCGCTCAGGCCGTCCGCTCCCTGCCTCAGCCCGCCTGGCTGTCGCTCAGGCCGTCCGGCCTGCGCCCCACCCCGCCTTGCGATGGCGTTCGGAGAGGCGGGAACCGGACTCGCGGCGGGCCGCGCGGCGCAGCAGCGGGACGGCGAGCAGGAAGCCCAGGACGGCCCAGGCGGCGAGTATCAGCGCCACGGTCGGCAGCTCCCAGGAGCCGGCCGGTTCCGCGGCGCGCGCGGCGTCCGGCAGAAGGGCCGAGCGCAGCCCCTGGGCCATCCACTTCAGCGGGAAGACGGAGGCGATCTTCTGCACCAGCACGGGCAGCGAGCCGAGCGGGAACATCGCTCCGGAGGTGACCAGCAGCGCCATCGTCGGCAGCATGATCAACGCGAGCGCCTCCCGGGGGTTCGGCAGCACCGCACCGATGGCCGCTCCCAGCGGTACGACGGCGAGCAGCCCCAGCGCGCTGACCCACAGCAGCGTCAGCCACCCGCCGGGCCCGTGCGGCAGCGGCCCGTCCACCAGCAGGGCGGCGGCCCCCAGCAGGAGGGCCAGGGTCCCGAACGCCATGACGACCACCAGCAACGACTTGGCGACCAGGTAGGCCGGTATGCCGCCGGGCGTCGCGCGCAGTCGCAGCAGTGCGCCCTCCTCGCGCTCGGTCACCAGGATCTGCGGGAGATTGACCAGCCCGATCTGGAACAGCAGATAGGCGGCGAAGCCCGCGAGCGTCAGATGCGCCATCGGGACATGGGTGCCGGGCACCTTGTCGCTGATGTATCCGGCGAGCAGCAGCGCGACGACGACATTGATCAGATGGCCGCTCATCTCCTTGGGGTTGCGGACCAGGTGGCGGAGCTCGATCCCGCCGCGAAGAACACCGGCGCGCCAGTACCGGAGCCGGGCGCGCGGGCGCGCTCCGGCCTTCCCCGGGGCCACGGCGCCCGCTGCCCCGCGCGCCGTCGCGTCGCTCCCCCGGGGCGTGCCGGTCCCGTGAGCCATCTCTGCCCCTTGAGCCGTCCCTGCCGGCTGCATCGTCTCGGCCCCCTGGACCGGTTCCGTCGCCCCCGCCGTCGGTTCCGTCACCGCTGCCACTCCGCTCCCCCTGATACCTGCTCCTCCCCGCCCGAAGCCGCCGCCTCGCCCCTGAGCGTGGCCCGGCCCTTGCTCGTGCTCCCTGCCCCGTCCGCGGCCCGGGCCCTGCGCGCGGTCCCGGCCCCGCCCGAGGTCCCGCCCCCGCTCATAGCCCTTGCAACGGGGCCGTCCCCGTCGTCCTCACTCGCACTCTCCACCCGCGGCCCGTCCCCACCGCCCCGGTGCACCATGTGCAGATAGGTGTCCTCCAGCGTCGGGCGGCGGACCTCCAGGTCGGCCACCGGGCCACCGGTGTCGCGGTGGAGCTCCCAGACCAGCTGGGAGGGTTCGGCGGTCCGTTCCCGGCGAGCCGTGCCGTCGGCTGCCGTCCAACGGACCTCGGCCTGTGCGGCGGCCCGGCGGGCCAGTTCCGCCGGGGTGCCGCCGGCCCGGATCCGGCCGTTGACCAGCACGGCTATCCGGTCGGCCAGCCGCTCGGCCTCCGCCAGGTCGTGGGTGGTGAGCAGGATGGTGACGCCCTCGTCGCGGGCGAGCCGTTCGACCAGGTCGTGGAAGTCGCGCCGGGCCTCGGGGTCGAAGCCGGTGGTGGGCTCGTCCAGGAAGAGGAGTTCGGGGCGGCCGACGATCGCCAGTGCCACGTCGAGGCGGCGGCGCTGCCCGCCGGAGAGCCGGTCGACCTGCGTTCCGGCCTGCGCGGTGAGGCCGACCAGGGCCAGCAGCTCGGCGGGATCGCGGGGAGCCGGGTAGTACAGGGCGAAGTGCCGCAGCAGCTCGGCCACCTGCCAGCGGCGGTGGTCGCGCCAGGACTGGAGGACCAGGCCGATCCGCGCGCGCCAGGCGTCGTCGCCGCGCGCCGGGTCCGCCCCCAGGACGGTGACCTCGCCGGCGGAACGCTGCCGGAAGCCCTCCAGGATCTCGACGGTGGTGGTCTTCCCCGCGCCGTTGGGGCCGAGCAGCGCGAAGACCTCCCCGCGCCGGATGTCCAGGTCGATGCCGTGCAGGACGTCGGTGCCGCCGTACGACATCCGCAGGTCGCGCACCCGGATGACGGGCGGGACGGATCCGGCCGCAACCGTGGCCGCCCCGGCTGCTGCCGCCGCGGTCGTGGGCGCGGGGCCGGTCAGCTCGGTGGTCGTCATCGGCCCGCCTCCGCGTGCTGCTGTTGCCCGGCCCCTGTTGCCGCGGCGGGCTCCGGCCACGCCCGGGACTCTGTCCGGTGTGCGGGCGCCGCCGCGGGCCCCGCCCCTTCGACGATGGCCCGGAGCGCCGCCACATGGCCCTCGAAGGCGGACCGGCCGCGGCTCGTCAGCCGTACCTTGGTGCGGCGTTTGCGGCCGCCGCCCTCCTTGCGGATCTCCAGGTACTCCGCCTCTTCCAGCGTGTGCAGCTGCTTGGAGAGCGCGGAGTCGCTGAGCGAGAGGCTGTCGCGGAGGAAGGGGAAGTCGGCCCATTCCGTGGCGGCGAGCAGCGCCACCACGGACAGCCGGGTGGCGGGGTGGATCAGTTCGTCGAAGCCGCTCGGCGTGCTCATCGGCCCGCTCCCTTCCGGAGGTCTGACGTACCGCGGTCGCGCAGTGAGCCGACCGCCCAGCGGTTCGCCGGCCCGATGAAGAGGACGAAGGCGCCCGCGGAGACGGTGGCCCGGATCAGGCTGCCGTACGGGAGTGCCAGCCGGTCGACCAGCAGGCCGGAGGCCAGGATGGTCACGGCGGTCACCGCCATGCCCGCGAAGAAGGCCGCGACGGACCGCCAGCTGTGGCGCGAGCGGTGCAGCCGCATCCGGGTCCTGCGGTTGTAGATCACGGCCAGCGAGCCGAGCACGGCGACGTAGGCGGCGAGTACCAGTCCGAACGCCCAGCCGGGCAGATCGAGGCCCGAGACGGCGAGGAACACCCACATGATTCCGGCCGTGGTGTACGTCGCCCCCGCATCGCTCTCGGCGCAGCGCTCGATCTCGTCGTACACCCGCTCCTGCGGTACCCGGATGCGCTGCAGGTCCTGCCAGGCCTGTTCGGCATTCACCGGTGTGCTCATGTTCCTCGCCTCCCCAAGGCGGTCCGGACGGGGCGGGTCCGGACGATTCCCCGTTGACTTGCCCACTGGGAAAGTTAGCGCAGACTTTCCCGGTGGGCAAGTCGAAAAATGCGGGCGGGGCAGAAATCCGGAGCGGGTCGGCTCCTTCATGCGTCGGCCGGATCGTGCGGGTCGCGGCGCATGGTCCCCCGCGTCCTGTTGACTAGCGCTATTCAGTAACCCCAAGATGTGAATAGCTCAATCCATTCGACGTCAGGGAGGCACGGCCCATGTCGGGACCGCGACCCGTGCGGGCACCGCGCGGAACGGAGCTGAGTGCTCGGGGATGGCAGCAGGAAGCCGCGCTGCGCATGCTGCAGAACAACCTCGATCCGGAGGTGGCCGAACACCCGGACCAGCTCGTCGTCTACGGCGGCACGGGCAAGGCCGCGCGTGACTGGCGCTCCTTCGACGCGATGGTGCGCACGCTCACCACGCTCAAGCAGGACGAGACGATGCTCGTCCAGTCCGGCCGGCCGGTCGGCGTGATGCAGACGCACGAATGGGCCCCGCGGGTGCTCATCGCCAACTCCAACCTCGTCGGCGACTGGGCCAACTGGGAGGAGTTCCGCCGCCTGGAGGCCCTCGGCCTGACCATGTACGGGCAGATGACCGCCGGTTCGTGGATCTACATCGGCACCCAGGGCATCCTCCAGGGCACCTACGAGACCTTCGCCGCCGTCGCCGCGAAGAAGTTCGGCGGCACGCTCGCCGGGACGATCACCCTCACCGCCGGCCTCGGCGGCATGGGCGGCGCCCAGCCGCTCGCCGTCACCATGAACGACGGCGTCGCGATCTGCATCGACGTCGACCCGCGCGCCATCGAGCGCCGCATCGAGCACCGCTACCTGGACGTGAAGGCGGACAGCCTCAAGCACGCCCTCGAACTCGCCGTCGAGGCCCGCGACCGGCGCAAGCCGCTCTCCATCGGCCTGCTCGGCAACGCCGCCGAGCTGCTGCCGCAGATGCTCGCCGAGGGCGCGCCGATCGACATCGTCACCGACCAGACCAGCGCCCACGACCCGCTGGCCTACCTGCCGGTCGGCATCGACTTCGACGACATGGCCGCCTACGCCGCCGAGAAGCCCGCCGACTTCACCCAGCGGGCCCGCGAGTCGATGGCCCGGCACGTCGAGGCCATGGTCGGCTTCATGGACGCCGGCGCCGAGGTCTTCGACTACGGCAACTCGATCCGCGGCGAGGCCCAACTCGCCGGGTACGAGCGCGCCTTCGCCTTCCCCGGCTTCGTCCCCGCCTATATCCGGCCACTGTTCGCCGAGGGCAAGGGGCCGTTCCGCTGGGCCGCGCTGTCCGGCGACGCCCGGGACATCGCGGCGACCGACAAGGCGATCCTGGACCTCTTCCCCGAGAACGAGTCGCTGGCCCGCTGGATCAAGCTGGCCGGCGAGCGGGTCCACTTCCAGGGCCTGCCCGCCCGGATCTGCTGGCTCGGCTACGGCGAGCGCGACAAGGCAGGCGAGCGGTTCAACGAGATGGTCGCCGACGGGACGCTCCGGGCCCCGCTGGCCATCGGCCGCGACCACCTCGACTGCGGCTCCGTCGCCTCGCCCTACCGCGAGACCGAGGCCATGAAGGACGGCTCGGACGCGATCGCCGACTGGCCGCTGCTCAACGCCATGGTCAACGTCGCCTCCGGCGCCTCCTGGGTCTCGCTGCACCACGGCGGCGGCGTCGGCATGGGCCGCTCGATCCACGCCGGCCAGGTCACCGTCGCCGACGGCACCCCGCTGGCCGGCGAGAAGATCCGCCGGGTGCTCACCAACGACCCCGGCATGGGCGTCATCCGGCACGTCGACGCGGGCTACGAGCGCGCCGACGAGGTGGCCGCCGAGCGCGGTGTCCGTATCCCGATGCGCGAGGGCGGGGACGCGTGACCGCCTCGTTCCACGAGATGTGGGAGGAGTTGCGGCCGCTGGGCCGCGACTCCTCCTCCGGGGGCTACCGCCGCTACGCCTGGACCGGCGCCGACGCCGACTGCCGCGCGTGGTTCCGGGCGCAGGCAGAGGCCCGTGGGCTCGCCTACGAACTGGACCGCAACGGCAACCAGTGGGCCTGGCTCGGCGCCACCGGCCACCAGGACGTGGCCCCGGGCGAGGCCGTCGTCACCGGCTCGCACCTGGACTCCGTGCCGGACGGCGGCGCCTTCGACGGGCCGCTGGGTGTCGTCTCCTCCTTCGCCGCGCTGGACGAACTCCGCCGGAGGGGAGCGGAGCCGGCCAAGCCGCTGGCGATCGTCAACTTCGGCGACGAGGAGGGCGCCCGCTTCGGCCTGGCCTGCGTCGGCTCCCGGCTCGCCGCCGGCGCGCTGACCACCGAGGCCGCACACCGGCTGCGCGACGGTGACGGCATCACCCTCCCGCAGGCCATGGAGCGCGCCGGATACGACCCGGAAGGCATCGGTCCGGACCCCGAACGGCTCGCCCGGATCGGCGCGTTCGTCGAACTCCACGTCGAGCAGGGCCGGGCCCTGGACCTGTCCGGCGACCCGGTCGGCATCGCCTCCGCCATCTGGCCGCACGGGCGCTGGCGGTTCGACTTCCACGGCGAGGCCAACCACGCCGGCACCACCCGCCTGGAGGACCGCCGCGACCCGATGCTCAGCTACGCCGCGACCGTGCTCGCCGCCCGCGAGCAGGCCCGGCTGGCCGGCGCCCTGGCCACCTTCGGGAAGATCAGCGTGGAGCCGAACGGCGTCAACGCCATTCCCTCGCTGGTCCGCGGCTGGCTGGACTCCCGCGCCCCCGACCAGGACACCCTGGACACCGTGATCACCGGGATCGAGCAGGCCGCCGCCGAACGAGCCGCCCGCGACGGGGTGGACCTGAGCGTCGTCCGCGAATCCTTCACCCCCGTCGTGGAGTTCCAGCACGCCCTGCGGGACGAGCTGAGCGCGATCCTCGGCAAGACGGCGGAGCGGCCCGTGCCCGTCCTGGGCACCGGTGCCGGGCACGACGCCGGTATTTTGTCCGGAACCGTCCCCACCGCGATGCTGTTCGTCCGCAACCCCACCGGTGTCTCGCACTCACCCGCCGAGGCGGCGGCGGAGGACGACTGCGTCGCGGGGGTCACCGCACTCGCCGACGTACTGGAAGGGCTGGCGTGCCACTGACGACACAGGCCACACCGACGACGTACTGGCTCGAACACGCCTGGCTCGGCACGCATGTCGAGCCGGGCGTGGCCGTGGACACCGCGGACGGGCGGATCACGGCCGTCCGGACCGGGGCGGACACCCCGCCGCCCGGCGCCACCGCGCTGCGCGGCCTGACCCTCCCCGGCCTCGCCAACGCCCACTCGCACGCCTTCCACCGCGCCCTGCGCGGCACCGTCCAGGTCGGCTCGGGCACCTTCTGGACCTGGCGCGAGGTCATGTACAGCGTCGCCGACCGGCTCACCCCCGACACCTATTACGCCCTTGCCCGCGCGGTCTACGCCGAGATGGCGCTGGCCGGCATCACCTGCGTCGGCGAGTTCCACTACCTCCACCACGCGCCCGGCGGCACCCGCTACGACGACCCCAACGCCATGGGCGAGGCACTGGTCAGCGCCGCCGAGGACGCCGGGATCCGCATCACCCTGCTGGACACCGCCTACCTCTCGGCCGGCTTCGGCGCCCCGCCCGACGCCCACCAACTGCGCTTCTCCGACGGCACCGCCGAGCGCTGGGCCGAGCGCGCCGACGCACTCAAGGAGCGCGCGCACGCCCGCATCGGCGCCGCCATCCACTCCGTACGCGCCGTCCCCGCCGGCCAGCTCGGCACCGTCGCGGACTGGGCCCGCGAACGGCAGGCCCCGTTGCACGTCCACCTCTCGGAGCAGACCGCCGAGAACGACGCCTGCCGCGACGCCCACGGCTGCACCCCCACCCGGCTGCTTGCCGACCACGGCGCGCTGGGCCGGCGCACCACGGCCGTGCATGCCACCCACCTCACCACCGAGGACATCGAGCTGCTCGGCGACTCGAACACGGGCGTGTGCATGTGTCCCACCACCGAACGCGACCTCGCCGACGGCATCGGCCCGGCCGCCCGCGTCCAGGACCGCGGCAGCCCGCTCTCTCTCGGCAGCGACAGCCACGCCGTCATCGACCTGCTCGAAGAGGCCCGCGCCATGGAGCTCGACGAACGGCTGCGCACCCGCACCCGCGGGCACTGGACGGCCGCCGCCCTGCTGCGCGCCGCGACCGCCGACGGCCATGCCGCCCTGGGCTGGGACGACGCCGGCACCCTGGAGGCCGGTGCGCTCGCCGACCTCACCACGATCGCACTGGACTCCGTACGCACCGCCGGACCACTGCCCCGGCTGGCCGCCGAAACGGCGGTATTCGCCGCCTCCGCGGCGGACGTTCGGCACACCGTCGTCGCCGGTCGGCAGATCGTCCGCGACGGTGCGCACACCCTTGTCCCCGACGTACCCACCGCCCTCGCAGAGTCCATCGCCGCGGTACGCGGCTGAAGGAGAACACCCCCGCGATGACGACGACTTCCACGCCGACCACCACCGCCATCACCCACATCTCCCAGCTCGTCACCAACGACCCCTCCCTCGGTGAAGGCCCCCTCGGCCTGATCCAGGACGCCGCGGTCGTCATCGACGGCGACCGCATCGCCTGGGTCGGTGCCTCCAGCAAAGCACCCGCCACCGACAACGCCGTCGACGCGGGCGGCCGGGCCGCCCTCCCCGGCTTCGTCGACTCCCACTCCCACCTGCTCTTCGCCGGTGACCGCACCGCGGAGTTCAACGCCCGGATGTCCGGCCGCCCGTACTCCGCCGGCGGCATCCGCACCACCGTCGCCGCCACCCGCGCCGCCACCGACGAGGCGCTGCACGCCACCGTCGCCCGCTACCTCGCCGAGGCTCTGCGCCAGGGCACCACCACCCAGGAGACCAAGTCCGGCTACGGCCTGACCGTCGAGGACGAGGCCCGCGCGCTGCGCATCGCCGCCGAGCACACCGACGAGGTCACCTTCCTCGGGGCGCACATCGTCCCGCCCGACTACGCCGACGACCCGGCCGGCTATGTCGGCCTGGTCACCGGCCCGATGCTGGACGCCTGCGCCCCGCACGCCCGTTGGGTGGACGTCTTCTGCGAGACGGGTGCCTTCGACGGCGACCAGGCCCGTGCCGTCCTCACCGCGGGCAAGGCCAGGGGCCTGGTGCCGCGGGTGCACGCCAATCAGCTCGGCCACGGCCCCGGCGTCCAGCTGGCCGTCGAACTCGGCGCCGCCTCCGCCGACCACTGCACCCACCTGAGCGCGGCCGACATCGACGCCCTCGCGCAGTCCGACACCGTCGCCACGCTCCTGCCGGGCGCCGAGTTCTCCACCCGCGCCCAGTGGCCCGACGCCCGCCCGCTGCTCGACGCCGGTGCCACCGTCGCCCTGTCCACCGACTGCAACCCCGGCTCGTCCTTCACCAGTTCCATGCCGTTCTGCATCGCGCTGGCGGTCCGCGACATGGGGATGACCCCCGACGAGGCCGTGTGGTCGGCGACCGCGGGCGGGGCCCGTGCCCTGCGCCGCACGGACGTCGGCCGGATCGCTCCCGGCGCCCGCGCCGACCTCGCCCTCCTGGACGCGCCCTCGCACGTCCACCTCGCCTACCGGCCGGGCGTCCCGCTCGTCTCGGCCGTGTGGCACAAGGGCGTACGCGTCTGACGGCCGCACGGCGCACCTGAGGTCCGGGCCGGCTTCCGAAGCCGGCCCGGACCTCACCGTCCGTGACACCGGACGGTCCGTGACACCAGCAAAGGAGGGCCCGTCCCGAGCAACCCCGGGGCAGGCCCTCCTTGGCACGGGCGACTGCCGGCCGCACGGGCCGGCAGGGACCGCGGTCCCTCACTCCTCGATCATGAGCCCCTTGCGGAGCCGCACGAGGGTGCGGGAGAGCAGACGGGAGACGTGCATCTGGGAGATGCCCAGCTCCTCGCCGATCTCGGACTGCGTCATGTTGGCGACGAAGCGCAGCGAGAGGATCTTCCGGTCGCGCGGCGGGAGTTCGGCGATCAGCGGCTTGAGGGACTCGACGTACTCGATGCCCTCGAGTCCGTGGTCCTCGTAGCCGATGCGGTCCGCCAGCGCTCCTTCGCTGTCGTCCTCCTCGGGCTGGGCGTCCAGGGAGCTCGCGGTGTAGGCGTTGCTCGCGGCCATGCCCTCGACGACCTCGTCACGGCTGATGTCGAGGCGCGCGGCGAGCTCGTGCACGGTGGGGGCGCGGTCCAGCTTCTGCGCCAGTTCGTCGCCCGCCTTGGCGAGGTCCAGGCGCAGCTCCTGCAGCCGCCTGGGCACCCGCACCGACCAGCTGGTGTCACGGAAGAAGCGCTTGATCTCGCCGATGATGGTCGGCATCGCGAACGTCGGGAACTCGACGCCACGGCTGATCTCGAAGCGGTCGATCGCCTTGATCAGGCCGATCGTGCCGACCTGGACGATGTCCTCCATGGGCTCGCTGCGGGAGCGGAACCGGGAGGCCGCGAACTTCACCAGCGCGAGGTTGAGCTCGACCAGGGTGTTGCGGACGTACGCGAATTCGTGGGTGCCTTCCTCGAGCGTTTCGAGACGCTCGAAGAGGGTCTTGGACAGAGCCCTCGCGTCCACCGGGCCCACCTCGTCGAACGGCGGGATCTCGGGCAGCCCCTCGACCTCAGTCAGTCCCGCCAGATCCGATTCGGCGGCGAGCAACTGGGAAGGGATCTGTCCGGTCGGGTCGGACGGGGGTGTCGACGATGCGGGCTGCCGGGTGTCGTCGGTGCGCAATTCGTCGAGCCGGGGTGACATGGTCTCCTCCATCGTTCTCGGCATATGGCTGCCGATGCCTCTACGCGAAGCTGCGGTGTGCGGCGCCTCCAAGCCGGCCGTTTCGAATGTGTGCCTCTACGCCTACCTGGCTTTGCATGAAGATGGCAAGTGCGTGTTGTCCATATATTGGGCAATACGCGGATTGTTCAGCTACCGAGAGGCGCCGGGAAGGCGTAGGGTTCGACGAGCGCAGTCGGTAAGCAAACAGTCGTCTAGACAGCAAGAGGGGTGCGCGCGCATGGACCGCGGGACGGTCGGCAGTGCAAGCCGGGGCCGGCTTCACGTCGAGATCCGCCATCACGGCGCCAGCGCGGTCGTGACGGTTTCGGGTGAGCTCGATCACCACACCGCGGATCTGTTGCGTGAGTCACTCGAAGGCTGTGTGGACGACGGATACGCACGCCTGGTGGTGGACTGCTCACCCCTTGAGTTCATGGACTCCACCGGGCTCAATGTGCTGCTCGGCGCCCGCCTGAAGGCGGAGGCCGCGGGGGGCGGGGTTCATTTGGCGGGGATGCAGCCGGTCGTGGCGCGGGTCTTCGAGATCACCGGCGCGGAAGCGGTCTTCACGGTGCACGACACCGTCGACGCGGCGCTGGCCGACTGACATGGCGGCGGTGTCCGGAACGTTGCATTCCGGGCACGTAGTACGTGTCACAACTTCCGTACCCAAGAAGTGGGTGTTCTCACCGTCCGGTCGGGCAGGAGACATCTGAATCCGTTGAATCAGTCAGTATCTGTTTTCCGTGAACAGGCGAATCGGTGAGGTGAAGCGCTGATGAGCACCACCCGGCCGTACCCGCCGGGCGATCTCGGCCCGGAGTCGGGCGGCGCGGGCGCTTCCGCCGCCCCGGCTGCCGCCGCCCCGGCGGGTCAGATCCGCCGGCTGCGCCTGGCGGGCACCCGTGGGGCCGTGGCGCGCGGCCGCGACTTCGCCCGGGAGGCCCTGCACGACTGGGGCTGGCTGCCGGCCGGGAGCGCCGACCGGCGTGCCGCGGCCGAGGATGTGCTGCTCGTCGTCTCGGAACTGGTCACCAACGCCTGCCTGCATGCCGAGGGGCCCGAGGAGCTGCGGTTGCGCTGGGCCGGCAAAGTGCTGCGCCTGGAGGTCAGCGACCTCGGCACGGGCTCGCCGGCGCCGCGCAGCCCGCACCGCCCCGGGCGCCCCGGCGGCCACGGCATGTTCATCGTGCAGCGCCTGTGCCTGGACTGGGGCGTGGTGCGCCACGCCGACGGCGCGGGCAAGACCGTCTGGGCGGAGCTCGCCGCGCCGTCCTGAGGGGCGGGTGCGGACACCGGGAGAGAGTTGAGCGCGGGCCTGCGGGCCCGCGCTTCGTCGTGTCCGGGCAGCCGTCCCCGCGGCGCCCCGTCCCCGCGGCGCCCCGGCCCCGCGCGGCGCGGCCGGAATTCCCCCACGGCGCGCACCCGGGCCGATCGGGGCTGTGCTGTGCCTTCCCTCGGCACGGTCCCCGGCGTACCTTGAGCGGCCAATCTGATGTGCCGTCAGAACGTACGGCGGTGCGCTCACCGGGAGAGGGGAATCCGAGGTGGCCCGCTTCTACGAACAGCACGGCAGGCGCCCGGGCCGGGCGGCCGGCCTCGCCGCGGCCGTGGCGATGGCGGCGGGGTCCGCGGTGATGCTCACCGCACCGGCTGCCCATGCCGACGTCGTCGACGTCAACTACCAGTGCAAAACGCCGATCGGCAACAAGGGCGCGGTCTCGCCCATCGACATCAAGGGCACCGCCAGCGGCGGTGCGTACAAGCTCGTCATGTCCTTCCAGAAGGGCGTCTCCTCCAGCCCCGTCGAACTGGGCAAGGGCGCCATGAAGCCGAGCGCGCTGATCCAGCTGGGCGGCGCGGAGAGCGGTACGGTGCCGGTCGCCGGGCCGCCCAACGACCAGGCCATACCGGCCAACACCCCCATCAAGATCAGCGACTTGAGCGGTACGTACACCCCCAAGGGCAGCGGCAAGGTCACCCTCACGGCCTCCACGCTCACCATCAAGGCGCTGGGCACCACCACCACGTGCACGCCCAGTAACCACCCCAAGCCGTCGCTGTCCCTCGATGTGAAGGGGGCCGGCGGCTCCGGCAGTGCCTCTGGCGGAGGCGGCTCGTCCGCGGCGGGCGGCGGCTCCTCCGGCGGGCAGCTGCCGCAGACCGGCCCCGCGGACTCCGCCGTCGCGCTGGGCACCCTCGGCGGCACCGTGCTGCTGGCCGGGGCGGCCGGTGCGCTCTGGCTGACCCGCCGCCACCAGCGGGGGTGACGCGCCGTGCGGGGCGCCGGGTCCCGCAGGCCTCTCCCCGCTGCCCGCACGTCCCCGTGTCCGGCCGGCACGGGGAGCTCTCCTCCTTGTACCAGGAGCCGCCGATGCCGTTCCGTACCCGCACCGCGGTCCGTGGTGCGGTCCTCACGACCGCCGCTGTGCTGCTGTGTTCCGCCGCGTCCTGGGCCCGGCCGGCCGCCGCCCCGGCACCGCCCGGCTGGTCCGCCGCGCCCGCGCCCGGTGCCGGCGCCGAGCCGGGCCCGCAGGACCGCCCGTACTTCTATCTGGAGGGCGCGCCGGGCACCGTCCTGAGCGATCGGCTGTCCCTCAGCAACCCCACCGGCCACACCATCACCGTACGGCTGCGCGGCGCCGCCCCCGGAGGGTGGCTCAGCCTCGCCTCGGCACGGGTGACGGTCCCGCCGCACACCCGGGCGAGCGTGCCGTTCACGGTGACCGTGCCGCGCGACGCCGCCCCCGGTGAGAGCTCCGGCTCGCTGATCGCCACCGGCGGCCGGGGGAGCGGCGCGGAGGGGCGGGACGCCGTACCGGTCCATCTGCGGGTGACCGGGCGGCCGTTGTCCGCGCTGACCGTCGAGAAGGTGGCGGTGCGCGGCCGGGGCGCTGCGGCGCTCATCCGGTACACGCTGGTCAACCGCGGCAACACGGTGCTCGCGCCGCGCCTCGCGGTCCGCGCCGACGGGCTCTTCGGCCCCGTGCTGCGGCGGGCCGCCCGCGCCCTGCCGACCACGCTGCGGCCCGGCCAGGGCGTCGATCTGACGGAGAAGTGGCCCGATCCGCCCCGCCTGGACGCGGTGGACCTCCGGCTCACGGTGACGGCGGGCGGCGGCGCCCACGGGTCCGCCACCGCCACGTACACCACGGCTCCCTGGGGTGCGGTGGCCGGCGGGGGGCTCCTCCTGGCGGCGGGGGTGGCCGGCCCGGTCGTCGTCGTACGCCGGCGCCGCCGGGCACGGGGCGCGAGCGAGGTGCCGGGCGCAAGCGGAGTGCCGGGCGCGGCCGGGGCGGAAGGCGCCGGGACCGCGGCGGGGGCGGCCGGTGACGGGCCGCCGCCCGGCGGCGACCGGGCGGACGCGGCGGGGCAGTTGGCGGGTACCGGACCGGGAGCGCGGTCGTGACCGGCGGCACCGGGCGGTCCCGCACCGGCCCGGCCCTCCGCGCCGTGCGCGCCGCGGTCACCGCCCGCCCCGTACGACTCCCCGACCGGCAGCGGGCGGTGGCCCTGCTCCTCCTCTGCCTGGCGCTCGCGGCGGCTCCGCTCCCGGCCGCCGCCGCGCCCGCGGCCCGGTACTCCGCCGCCGACGGCGCTCCCGCGGTCCACCTCTCCCGGAAGGAGGCCGGCAAGGGCGGCACCCTCACCGTGACCGGCCGCGGCTGGCGGCCCAAGGCGCTGCTCACGCTGGTGATCTGCGGGCAGAACATGATCGGCGGCACCAACTCCTGCGCCAACGGCGACGGGCGGGCGGTCACCACCGACACCCACGGCGCGTTCCGCAAGCGCCTGCCGGTCGCCGAGCCGCCCAAGCCCTGTCCCTGCGTGGTGCATGTGGCGACGGTGACCGGTGCGGCGTCCGAGGCGGACGCCGCGTTCACGGTGGCGGGCCACCCGGTGGCGCCGCTGCCCGCCCAGGCCGCCGGCGGCCGGCTGACGGTGCTCGCCCAGCCCCGGCTGGCGGGCAGCAGCGGCCTGCTGACCTGGTTCGGCGCCCCCGCACAGCGCCGGCTGACCCTCACGGTCGGCAATCTCGGCTCGGCACCGGCCAGGGATCCGGTCTTCCGGGTCGGCACCTCGCACGGGGTCTTCGCGCCCCAGTGGGAGGAGCAGCAGTGGCGGGGGATCATCCCCGCCGGGAAGAAGGCCGAGGTCACGCTGCCGGTCGAGCTGCCGGCGGGCGCCCACGGGGACTACCTGGTCTCGCTCGGATACGGCGGCAAGGTGCTGGCCGAGCAGCCCTGGGGAGTCGGCAGGCCCTGGGGCGTGACGCTCTTTTGGGTGCTGCTCTGCGTGGTGGTCCCGACGGCGGTGTTCCGCATCGGCATGGCGCTCGTGGACCGGGTCCGCCCGCGCCGTACGGGCGGGCGCGGGCACCCCGCACGGCAGACGCCCGCCACCGGACGCGCCCGCGCGGCCGGCACCCGACCACGCATCAGGAACCGAACCGCGCGCAAGGGCTCCACCGCCGGCCCCGGTACGCCGGGCGACGGTGCCGCGCTGCCGTGGTTCACCCCGGACACCGCACCGTCCACCACCACATCAACCGAACGACCGACGTCGAAAGGTTCAGCGTGATGAGGCAACGGAGGAGAGCCGCGGTGGCCCCGGTGGCCGCGCTGGTGCTCGCGGGTGCGGGCATCATGGCAGCGGCCGGGCCCGCCCGGGCGGCCGAGGTGTCGTACAAGACGGAGTGTCTGCCGCCGCCGATATCGGGGCTGCCGCCGGTCGAGGGCACCACGAAGGTGGCCGTCACCGCGCCCGCGACCGCGAAGGTGGGCGACGAGATCGAGGTGGTCTGGAAGACCGTCGAGGGGGCCTCCAAGAACCCCGACATCCTCGATCTGGGGGAGAACACCGTCCAGCCGACGGGCACGATCAAGGTGGCCGGGGCGCAGACCGGTGACCTGGCCGTGCAGGGGCCGCGGGAGAACCCGCCGATCCCCAAGGGCAGCCCGATGAAGCTGTCCGACATGAAGGGCAAGCTGAAGCTGCAGAAGCCGGGTGAGGTCACGCTGACGCCCGGCTTCTACAACATCAACGTCAACAAGCCGATCTCGACGGACACCAAGTGCTCGCCCAAGGAGACCGTGCAGCCCGCGGTTACCATCAAGGTGACCGACGGCGGGAGCAGTTCCGGCGGGACCACTTCGGGCACGACCAGCGGCACCACGAGCGGGACGACCTCGGGTACGACCAGCGGGACCACGTCGGGCTCGACCGGCGGGACCACCGCCGGGACCTCCGGCACCACGTCGGGCACCACCAGCGGGACCACCGGCGGCAGCACCGACGGCGGCGCCAACGCCGGTACGTCCGGCGGGACCACCACCGGGGGCTCCGGCGGCGACCCCGACGGCACCGCGTACCAGGGCAAGCAGATCGACGTCCCGTACGCCTGCAAGACGCCCATCGGGGACAAGAAGGCGACCTCGCCGGTCCAGATCAACGCCGTGAAGAAGGGCGGCAGTTACGACCTGACGGTGAAGTTCGGCAAGTCCGTCATGGACAGCCCGGCGGACATCCCCAAGAACTCGGTCAAGCCGTCGATGGACGTCAAGGTCGGTGGCGCGGACAAGGGATCGGTGAAGACCGAGGGGCCGACCAACGCCGAGCCGATCAAGTCGGGACAGCCGATCACGATCCCCGACCTGAAGGGCACCTACAAGCCGGGCGCCACCGGCAAGGCCACGCTCACCCCGGGCGTGCTCACCGTCAACGCCCTGGGGACGACCACCACCTGCACCCCGGAGAAGGACCCCGGGGTCTCGCTCGCCCTGGACACCTCGGCGCAGCAGGGCGGCACCTCCGGCGGTACGGCGGGCGGTTCCGCCGGCGCGGCGGCCTCCGGCGGCAGCGCGGCCGGAGGGGCCAGTGCCTCGGGCGGCAGTGGCGGCCTCGCCGAGACCGGTGCGAGCGACCGCGGCGCGCTGACCGCGCTCGGCCTCGTCGCCGGCACCATCGTCCTGCTGGGCGGGGCGGTCTTCACGTTCCTGCCGCGGCGCCGGGCGCGGGTGCGCTGACGCGGCGCGGCCACGGGATGCACGAAGGGGGCGTCGCACCGGCGGTGCGACGCCCCCTTCCGTGTTCCGGGGCCGGCAGGCGTCAGTTGACGCCGCCCATCAGCTCCTTGATCCGCTTGCGGGACATCCAGATGCCGAGTCCGGCGACGACCGCGAAGGCGGCCTCCACGGCGACCGCGGCCGAGGTGTTCAGATCGACGTTCAGCTGCGGCGACGTCAGCAGGCCCGCCACGGAGTCGCCCGCGGTGACCGCGAGGAACCACACGCCCATCATCTGCGAGCTGTACTTGGCCGGGGCCATCTTCGTGGTGACCGACAGGCCGACCGGGGAGAGGCACAGTTCACTGACGGTCTGGATGAAGTAGATCGCCACCAGCCACATCGGGCTGACCCGGCCGCCGCCCGCGGCGGTGTCGAACAGCGGGATGAGGAAGACCGCGAACGAGATGCCGATCAGCGCGAGGCTGGACGCGAACTTGACCGCGGTGCTGGGCTCCTTCTCGCGCTTGTTGAGCCACAGCCACGCCGAGGCGACCAGCGGGGCGAGCGCCATGATGAAGATCGGGTTCAGCGACTGGTACCAGGACGTCGGGAAGTGGAAGCCCAGCAGGTCGTTCGTCGTGGAGTGTTCGCCGAAGATCGAGAGGGTCGAGCCGTTCTGGTCGTAGATCATCCAGAAGACGGCGGCGACCGCGAAGAACCACATGTAGCCCGAGAGCTTGGACTGCTCCAGCTCCGTGAGCTCCTTGTCGCGCTTCATGCGGACCAGGACCGCGATCGGGATGACCAGACCGGCGATCGTGATGGGCAGCAGCGCCCAGTCGGCGAAGTTCCCCGTCACGCCCAGCAGGGTGTAGAAGACGGCCGCCACGATCAGCCAGACCAGGCCCTTGCGGAGCACGGACGTCTTCTCCTGCGGCGTCGCGGGCTGGGCGACGACGCTGCTCTCCGGGCTCAGGTGGCGCGTGCCGAGCAGGAACTGGGCGAGGCCGAGCGCCATGCCGACGGCGGCGAGGGTGAATCCGAGGTGCCAGTTGACGCCCTCGCCGACGGTGCCGATGGTCAGCGGGGCGAGGAAGGCGCCGAGGTTGATGCCGATGTAGAAGAGCGTGAAGCCACCGTCACGGCGCGGGTCCTGGGGGCCGTTGTAGAGGTGGCCGACCATCGTGGAGATGTTCGCCTTCAGCAGGCCGGAGCCGAGCGCCACCAGCACCAGGCCGGCGAAGAAGGTCGCCGCGGTGGGCAGGGCGAGCGTGATGTGGCCGGCGATGACGACACAGGCGCCGACGGCGACGGTCTTGCGCGGGCCCCAGAAGCGGTCGGCCATCCAGCCGCCCGGCATGGCGAGCAGGTAGACCATCGCCATGTACACCGAGTAGATCGCGGTGGCCGTGGTGGCCTGCATGTGCATGCCGCCGGGCGCGATCAGGTACAGCGGGAGTAGGGCCTTCATGCCGTAGAAGCTGAAGCGCTCCCACATCTCGGTCATGAACAGAGTGGCCAGGCCACGGGGGTGGCCGAAGAAGGTCTTGCCGCCGTCTGCAGGGTTCCCCTGCTGGGCCGCGTCCTTCGTCAGGCTGGACGCCATGGTGCTTCCTTGCTGCTCGGGACGCGTTCGCAGGCCGATACGCGCCCGGGTGGGGGTGACCGGCACCGGTGCAGACCTGCCCGCCCCCCACGTCCAGGAGGTTCGGCACCGCACGAAGGAGGTGCCGGCAGGACGGTCGTACACCGGGAATCCACGCCCCCCCGTGCGTCTGGCGCGGCGGACCCGGTCGACAGGTCGATCTGTGTCCGGAGACCGGTGGTGCCGGTTCCTGAGCACAACGAGGGACCGCTGACGTCAGTTGAGCGCCAAGGGTCCCGATGGTTGAGCAGTGGACGTCCCGCCACCATACGTCCGCGGGCACCGCCGGTGGGCGGCGTGAGACAACGCTCACACTGCCGCGGGGAACCATGAGCGCCCCTGCGGGTGACCACGCGCCCTCGCGCGCGCCCGGGGCGCGCGCTCTCACGTGCAGGAACGGTCCGCCGTCCGCCATCCGCGCTGGTCCGCCCCTGGGTCCGGATACATCGGACTACCATCGGGCCATGACCCGTGTACTGCTCGCCGAGGATGACGCGTCCATCTCGGAGCCGCTCGCCCGCGCACTGCGCCGCGAGGGTTACGAAGTCGAGGTGCGCGAGGACGGCCCGACGGCGCTCGACGCCGGTCTCCAGGGCAATATCGACCTCGTCGTCCTGGACCTGGGGCTGCCCGGCATGGACGGCCTGGAGGTCGCCCGCCGGCTGCGCAACGAAGGCCATTCCTTCCCCATCCTGGTGCTGACCGCCCGCGCCGACGAGGTCGACACCGTCGTCGGCCTGGACGCCGGCGCCGACGACTACGTCACCAAGCCCTTCCGGCTCGCCGAACTCCTCGCCCGCGTACGGGCCCTGCTGCGCCGCGGCTCCACCGCCGAGCCCCAGCAGCCGCCCGCCACCCACGGCGTACGCATCGACGTCGAGTCGCACCGCGCGTGGATGGGGGACGAGGAACTCCAGCTCACGGCGAAGGAGTTCGACCTGCTGCGGGTCCTGGTGCGGGACGCCGGCCGGGTCGTCACCCGCGACCAGCTGATGCGCGAGGTCTGGGACACCACCTGGTGGTCCTCCACCAAGACGCTCGACATGCACATCTCGTGGCTGCGCAAGAAGCTCGGGGACGACGCCGCCAACCCCCGTTACATCGCCACCGTCCGCGGAGTCGGCTTCCGCTTCGAGAAGAGCTAGGGGCCCGTGCGCCGCCGCCTGATCAACTCCACGCTCGCCGTGGTGCTCGTCGTGATCGCCGTCTTCGGTGTCTCGCTCGTCATCGTCGAGACCCGCACCATCCAGGCCGGTGCCCAGGAGAGCGTGGCGTCCGAGGCGGTCCGGCTGGTGGGGATAGTGGAGAGCCGGCTGGGCAGCGGCGAGAAGATCACTCCGGACATCCTCTCGGAGCAGATCACCGCCAAGCGGTACGCGAAGATCAAGGTGCCCGGCAAGGACCCGATCGAGATCGGGAAGCGGCCCTCGGGCGACGTCATCCAGTCGGAGGTGCGCGGCGACCGCGGGGAGTCCGTCACGGTCCAGGCCTCCCGCTCCATGGTCAGCGCGGAGATCGGCCGGACGCTGCTGGTCATCCTGGCCGTGGCGCTGCTGGCGATCATCGCCGCCGTCATCCTGGCCGTCCGCCAGGGCCGCCGGCTGACCGCGCCGCTCACCGACCTCGCCGAGACCGCCGAGCGGCTCGGCTCCGGCGACCCCCGCCCGCGCCACCGCCGCTACGGCGTCCAGGAGCTGGACCGGGTCGCCGACGTGCTGGACGCCAGCGCCGAGCGGATCGCGCGGATGCTGACCGCCGAACGGCGGCTGGCCGCGGACGCCTCGCACCAGCTGCGGACACCGCTGACCGCGCTGTCCATGCGGCTGGAGGAGATCACCGTCACCGATGATCCGGACACCGTGAAGGAAGAGGCCACCATCGCGCTGGCGCAGGTGGAGCGGCTGACGGACGTCGTCCAGCGGCTGCTGACCAACTCGCGCGACCCGCGCAGCGGCTCCGCGGTCGCCTTCGACCTCGACGAGGTCGTCAAGCAGCAGATCGAGGAGTGGCGCCCGGCCTACCGCAGCGCCGGGCGGGCCATCGTGCGCTCCGGCAAGAAGGGGCTGCGGGCCGTCGGCACCCCGGGCGCGGTGGCCCAGGTGCTGGCCACCCTGATCGAGAACTCGCTGATGCACGGCGACGGGACGGTCGCGCTGCGTACCCGCGTCACCGGCAACCAGGCGGTCGTCGAGGTCATCGACGCCGGCCCCGGCGTCCCGCCGGACCTCGGCTCGCGGGTCTTCGAGCGCACGGTCTCCGGCCGGAACTCCACCGGGCTCGGACTGGCCGTCGCCCGGGACCTCGCGGAGGCGGACGGCGGGCGGCTGGAGCTGCTCCAGCCGCATCCGCCGGTCTTCGCGCTGTTCCTGGCGCGGGAGGCGGAGTCCGTCGAGGAGTGAGGTCGCGGGCGCCCTGCGGGGCCGGCGGGCCGGGGCTACTTGCGGGAGGCGCTGCGCGGGCGCTGCGGGCCGTCGGCGAGGAAGGACTCGGCGGTCTCCACGGCCTCGCGCGCGGGCAGGGTCCGGAAGACCCAGGTGCGGTAGGACCAGAAGCGGAAGAGCGTGGCCATGCCGATGCCGACGAACTTGAAGACGTTGCTCTGCAGCGGGCTGTCCCAGTGGAACCCGTATGTCGCGACGTAGAGCAGACCGTTCTCGATCACCAGGCCGACCGCGCTGAACAGCAGGAAGAGCGTCAGCTCCTTCGTCCGGCCCTGCTTGTCGCGGTCACGGTAGGTGAAGTAGCGGTAGCCGAGGTAGTTGGTGCCGGTCGCCACGACCGTCGCGATGATGCTGGCCCGGACCACGGGCACCTCGGTCAGGTGCCGCACGAGGTTGAACACCGCGAAGTTGACCACCACGCCCGCGCCGCCGACCGCGCCGAACTTCACCAGTTCCCGGAAGAGCGCCTCCAGTCTCGACCGCAGCGCGCTCCGTCCACTCATGGTGATCGTTCAGCTCCCGCCTGGTCGGTGTCGCGGCCGTCGGCCGGCCGCTTCCTCATGCTAACCAGGGCCCGACGGCGCTGCCTGCCATCTGCCGGGTCCGTGCGCAACACCCGGCGGTCCGGACGGGTCAGCCGACGGTCACCCGGAAGTTGAGGCTGCGGGCGCCCCTCTCGTCGGCCGCGCCGGGGCCGCAGCGCCGGCAGCGCAGCAACCGTAAGTCCGTACGGCCCGCGCGGACGGCCTCGAAGGCGAGGTAGCGGCCGGTGCCGGCCGGAGGCGGGCCGCCGGTGCGCACGCGCCCGCCGGCGGCCCGGAGGACGGCCGGGTCGGGGCGGGGCTCGGCGATGATCCAGCGGTAGCCGTCGGCGGGGTCGTCGGAGACCTGCACGCTGAAGCTGTCACCGGGGGAGACGCTGATCTCGGTGTCGCCCGCGTCGAAGACCTCGGGGGCGGACAACTGGCTGACGACGGAGTGCAGGGCGATCAGCAGGGCGGCGACCGCGACGGCGATCACCAGCCTCCTGGAGCCCCCTGGTATGCCACTGTTCTCCATCCGGCCTCCCCTTGTGCCGGGCCCGGCACGGGCGCCGGCCCCGCACCGCGGCCCGAGGCCATCCGTCCGTGCCGGTCTTTCTCCGGCGATCTTCGAACGTGCGAACTCAGAGGATCATCCAAGCCCCGAGTCGGGCCGGTGCCGTCGAACGGATACCCTGGGGGCGTGACGTTCCCGGTAGTCGGCATGGTCGGCGGCGGTCAGCTCGCCCGTATGACCCACGAGGCGGGTATCCCCCTCGGCATCAAGTTCAAGCTCCTCAGCGACACTCCGCAGGATTCCGCGGCCCAGGTCGTCGGTGACGTCGTCATCGGCGACTACCGCGATCTGGACACCCTGCGTGCCTTCGCTCGTGGCTGCGATGTGATCACCTTCGATCACGAGCACGTTCCCACCGAGCACTTGCGGGCACTGGAGGCCGACGGCATCCCCGTACGGCCGGGGCCCGCGGCGCTGGTGCACGCCCAGGACAAGGGGGTGATGCGGGCGAAGCTGGACGCGATCGGCGCGCCCTGCCCGCGGCACCGCATCGTCTCCGACCCCGCCGACGTCGAGCGGTTCGCGGCGGAGGGCGAGGGCTTCCCGGTGATCCTCAAGACCGTCCGCGGCGGCTACGACGGCAAGGGCGTCTGGGTCGTGCGATCCTCCAAGGAGGCCGCCGAACCGTTCCGTGCCGGCGTGCCCGTCCTCGCGGAGGAAAAGGTCGACTTCACCCGCGAACTGGCCGCCAACATCGTCCGCTCCCCGCACGGCCAGGCCGTCGCCTACCCGGTCGTGGAGTCCATCCAGGTCAACGGCGTCTGCGACACCGTGATCGCGCCGGCGCCCGGCCTCGACGAGGAGCTCGCGGGCCAGGCCCAGGAGCTGGCGCTGCGCATCGCCCAGGAACTGGACGTCGTCGGCCACCTTGCCGTCGAGCTCTTCGAGACCGCCGACGGCCGCATCCTGGTCAACGAGCTCGCCATGCGCCCGCACAACTCCGGCCACTGGACCCAGGACGGCGCGATCACCTCGCAGTTCGCCAACCACGTCCGCGCCGTGCTCGACCTCCCGCTCGGCGATCCGCGCCCGCGCGCCCGCTGGACGGTCATGGCCAACGTCCTCGGCGGCGACTACCCCGACATGTACTACGCGTACCTCCATTGCATGGCGCGGGACCCGCAGCTGAAGATCCATATGTACGGGAAGGACGTGAAGCCCGGCCGTAAGGTCGGCCACGTCAACACCTACGGCGACGACCTGGCGGATGTGCGCGAGCGCGCCGCGCACGCCGCCGGCTACCTGCGAGGAACGATCACCGAATGACGCCCAGCCCGTCGCCCGACCACCGCCTCGAACCGAACGCCGACGCCCCTTCCGCTCCGTCCCCCGTGGTCGGCATCGTCATGGGCTCCGACTCCGACTGGCCCGTCATGGAGGCCGCCGCGCAGGCCCTCGACGAGTTCGAGATCCCCTACGAGGTCGACGTCGTCTCGGCGCACCGCATGCCGCGCGAGATGATCGCCTACGGCGAGGGGGCGGACGGGCGCGGCCTGAAGGCGATCATCGCGGGCGCCGGCGGCGCGGCCCACCTCCCCGGGATGCTCGCCTCCGTCACCCCGCTGCCGGTCATCGGCGTCCCGGTCCCGCTGAAGTACCTCGACGGGATGGACTCGCTGCTGTCCATCGTGCAGATGCCCGCCGGGGTGCCGGTCGCCACCGTCTCCGTCGGCGGCGCCCGCAACGCCGGGCTGCTGGCCGCCCGCATCCTCGCCACCCAGGACCCCGAACTCCTCGCCCGGATGCGGGAGTTCCAGCAGGAGCTGAACGACCAGGCCACCGAGAAGGGCAAGCGGCTGCGCAACAAGGTCGCCTCCCCGGCCGGCTTCGGCTTCGGGGGCGGTAAGTGAGCTCCTCCCTGGACACCGCCCGGGATCTGCTCGCCCGCTGGCCCGTCGTCGACGGCCACAACGACCTGCCCTGGGCGCTGCGCGAGCAGGTCAGCTACGACCTCGACCGGCGCGACATCGCCGCCGACCAGTCCGCGCACCTCCACACCGACCTGCCGCGGCTGCGGGCCGGCGGCGTCGGCGCCCAGTTCTGGTCGGTGTACGTACGCGCCGACTACGCGGGCGACACGGCCGTCAGCGCCACCCTCGAACAGATCGACGTGGTGCGGGAACTGGTCGCCCGCCACCCCGACGCGCTGCGCCTCGCGCACACCGCCGACGACATGGAGGCGGCCCGCACCGAGGGCCGGATCGCGTCCCTCATGGGCGCCGAGGGCGGCCACTCCATCCACAACTCGCTGGCCACCCTGCGCGCGCTGCACCACCTGGGCGTGCGCTACATGACGCTCACCCACAACGACACCATCGCCTGGGCCGACTCCGCCACCGACGAGCCGCGCCACCACGGCCTGTCGGCCTTCGGCGAGGAGGTCGTCCGGGAGATGAACCGCTGCGGGATGCTGGTCGACCTCTCGCACGTCTCGGCCGACACCATGCGCGACGCGCTGCGCGTCAGCACCGCGCCGGTGATCTTCTCGCACTCCTCCGCACGCGCCGTCTGCGACCATCCGCGCAACATCCCCGACGACGTGCTGGCGCAACTGCCCGCCAACGGCGGTGTCGCGATGGCCACGTTCGTCCCGAAGTTCGTGCTGCCCGAAGCGGTCGCCTGGACCCAGCGCGCCGACGAGAACATGCGCGCCCACGGCCTGCACCACCTCGACACCACCGAGGCGGGCATGACGGTCCAGCGGGCCTTCGAGGCCGCCCACCCCCGCCCGATGGCCACCGCGGCCACCGTCGCCGACCACCTCGACCACATGCGCGAGGTCGCCGGCGTCGACCACATCGGGATCGGCGGCGACTTCGACGGCACCGCCTTCACCCCGGCCGACCTGGCCGACGTCGCCGGCTACCCGAACCTGATCGCCGAGCTGCTGGACCGCAAGTGGTCCGAGGCCGACCTGGCCAAGCTCACCTGGCACAACGCCGTCCGCACCCTGCGCGCCGCGGAGGACGTGGCGCGCGATGAGCAGCAGCGGCGCGGCCCGTCGCACGCGACCCTCGAGCAACTGGACGGCTGACGCACCGGGCCGGGCCCCCTCACCTCAGACAGAGGCAGAACGGGTGCCCGGCCGGGTCGAGATAGACCCGCCAGTCGCGCTTCCCGTCGTCGTGCTGGACGAGCTCGGCGCCCAGCGCGACGATCGCCCGCTCGGCCTCGTCGATCTTCGCGCGCGGTACGTCGAAGTCGAGGTGCGACTGCTGCGGCACTTCCTGCCCCGGCCACTGCGGCGGCCGGTAGCCCGCCACCCGCTGAAAGGCGAGAACCCGGCCGTCCGGCCCGGAGACCTCGACCCACTCCTCGTCTTCTCCGGTGACCCGCCAGCCGAGCATGTCCGCGTAGAAATCCGCGAGGGCCCGGGGGTCGGGACAGTCCAGTGCGACAACGCCGAACGTGATGAGGCTCATGGCCGCCACGATAGCTGCGCGGGGCCGGCTTCCCACGTCGTCGGCCGTCCCGCCGTGGGGGCGTTCGCCGTTGTGGTTCTGCGGCGCCTCCCACGTACTCGGCTTTCCCGCCGCACTGGCTTGTCGCCGTTGCTCCCCCACGCCCTTTAGGAGGTGGGAGAGCCGGGAGCGTGGGATGTCAGGCCTTCGGCCTGCCCAGCGCCCGGTACGTCCAGCCGGCCTTGCGCCACAGTTCCGGGTCGAGGGCGTTGCGGCCGTCCAGGATGCGGCGTTCGGCGACGACGTCGGCCAACGCGGCGGGGTCCAGCTCGCGGAACTCCCGCCACTCCGTCAGGTGCAGCACCGCGTCCGCGCCGCGCACCGCCTCCAGGGCGCTGTCCGCGTACGCCAGCGTCGGGAAGAGCCGCCGGGCGTTCTCCATGCCCTTGGGGTCGTAGACCGTGACCTGGCCGCCCTGGAGGTGGATCTGGCCGGCGACGTTGAGTGCGGGGGAGTCGCGGACGTCGTCCGAGTCCGGCTTGAAGGTCGCGCCCAGGACGGCGACCCGCTTGCCGAGGAAGCCGCCGCCGACCGCGTCCCGGGTGAGCTCGACCATGTGACCGCGGCGCCGCATGTTGATCGAGTCGATCTCGCGGAGGAAGGTCAGGGCCTGGTCGGCGCCCAGTTCGCCGGCGCGCGCCATGAAGGCCCGCAGGTCCTTGGGCAGGCAGCCGCCGCCGAAGCCGATGCCGGCCCGGAGGAACTTCTTGCCGATCCGGTCGTCGTGCCCGATGGCCTCGGCGAGCTTCACCACGTCGCCGTCGGCCGCCTCGCAGACCTCGGCCATGGCGTTGATGAAGGAGATCTTGGTCGCCAGGAAGGAGTTGGCGGAGGTCTTGACCAGCTCGGACGTCGGGTAGTCCATGACGATGAACGGCGAGCCCTCGGCGATCGGGGTGGCGTACACCTCGCGCAGCAGCTCCTCGGCCCGCCCGTCGGAGACGCCCACGACGATCCGGTCGGGGTGCAGGGTGTCCTTGACGGCGAAGCCCTCGCGGAGGAACTCCGGGTTCCAGGCCAGCTCGGCGGCGGCGCCGGCGGGGGCGGCCGCGGCCAGCCGCTCGGCGAGCCGGGCGGCGCTGCCCACCGGCACCGTCGACTTGCCGACCACCAGGGTGGGGCGGGTCAGGTGCGGGGCCAGCGCGTCGAAGGCGCTCTCCACGTATGACATGTCACAGGCGTACTCACCGTGCTTCTGCGGGGTGTTCACGCAGACGAAGTGGACGTCGCCGAAGGCGCCGGCCTCCTCGTAGGAGGTGGTGAAGCGCAGCCGGCCGGTCGAGCCCTCGATCCCGTCGGCGTGGCGGCGCAGCAGCTCCTCCAGGCCGGGCTCGTACATCGGGACCTCGCCCCGCTGCAGCATTTCGACCTTCTCCGGCACCACGTCGAGCCCCAGCACCTCGAAGCCCAGCTCGGCCATGGCCGCGGCGTGGGTCGCACCGAGGTAGCCGGTGCCGATCACAGTGATCTTGAGGGCCATGGATGCTCCAAAAAAGGGGATGCGGCGCGGGGCGCCGGCGTCGAGGGGCGGGGTCGGAGACGGGGACTGGGGAAAACGGCGCTGACCGAGCATAGTCGGGGCAGGGAGGGGCTCCTCCAGCCGTCGCGGGGCTGCTCTGTAACTGTCGGCAACCTCACGTATCCGCAGGCCGGGTGGGCGCCTAGAATCCGGAGAGGTAAAGGGTTACTTAACGGTAGTTAGCACTGCCGTCAGCTCACAGGGGAGTGAGAAAGCGTGGCGGGAACCGCTGATTTCGATCTGTACCGGCCGTCCGAGGAGCACGACATGCTCCGCGAGTCGGTGCGCTCGCTCGCCGAGGCGAAAATCGCGCCGTTCGCCGCCGCGGTGGACGAGGAGGCCCGCTTCCCGCAGGAGGCGCTCGACGCACTGGTCGCCAACGACCTGCACGCCGTGCACGTACCGGAGGCCTACGGCGGCGCCGGTGCCGACGCGCTGGCGACCGTCATCGTCATCGAGGAGGTGGCCCGCGTCTGCGCGTCGTCCTCCCTCATACCGGCGGTCAACAAGCTCGGCTCGCTCCCGGTGATCCTGTCCGGTTCCGAGGAGCTGAAGGCGAAGTACCTGGGCCCGCTGGCCAAGGGCGACGCGATGTTCTCGTACTGCCTGAGCGAGCCGGACGCCGGCTCCGACGCGGCCGGGATGAAGACCAAGGCCGTCCGCGACGGTGACCACTACGTCCTCAACGGCGTCAAGCGCTGGATCACCAACGCCGGCGTCAGCGAGTACTACACGGTGATGGCCGTCACCGACCCGGAGAAGCGCTCCCGGGGCATCTCGGCCTTCGTCGTCGAGAAGGGCGACGAGGGCGTCTCCTTCGGCGCCCCGGAGAAGAAGCTCGGCATCAAGGGCTCCCCGACCCGCGAGGTCTACCTCGACAACGTCCGGATCCCCGCGGACCGCATGATCGGCGCCGAGGGCACCGGCTTCGCCACCGCCATGAAGACCCTGGACCACACCCGCATCACCATCGCGGCCCAGGCGCTCGGCATCGCCCAGGGCGCCCTGGACTACGCCAAGGGCTACGTCCAGGAGCGCAAGCAGTTCGGCAAGCCGATCGGCGACTTCCAGGGCGTCCAGTTCATGCTCGCCGACATGGCGATGAAGGTGGAGGCGGCCCGTCAGCTGACCTACGCCGCCGCGGCCCGCTCCGAGCGGATCTCGGCCGGCGGCAAGGGCGAGGACCTGACGTTCTTCGGTGCCGCGGCCAAGTGCTACGCCTCCGACGCGGCCATGGAGATCACCACGGACGCCGTCCAGCTGCTCGGCGGCTACGGCTACACCCGTGACTACCCGGTCGAGCGGATGATGCGGGACGCCAAGATCACGCAGATCTACGAGGGCACCAACCAGGTCCAGCGCATCGTGATGGCGCGCAACCTGCCGCAGTAAGCAGGGCACGGACACCGAAGAGGGGCCCCGGACCGCCGTGTGCGGTCCGGGGCCCCTCTCCTCGGGCCGGGCTGCCGGTCAGTTGCCGGAGACCGTGACCTTCTCGTCGTTGTTGAGCTGCTGGACGAGCTGGTGGAGCTTGGCCTTGTCCCAGACCAGGTTGCCGCCGGTGCTGCCGGAGATCGGCATGTTCATCGACTTGCCCTCGCCGCCGGTCACGCCCTTCATCGCGAAGAACATGTTGCCCAGCGACCACAGGCCCATGTCCTTGTCGACGATCAGCGTGTCCAGGCCGGCGCCCATCGTCGGGTAGAGCTTGAAGGGGTTGAGGACCGTGGCGGGGGTGGCGGCCTGGCTGGCCAGGGTCGCCAGGAACTTCTGCTGGTTCTTCGTACGGTCCAGGTCCTGGCCGGCGAAGGCGTGCCGGGTGCGGACGAAGGCGAGCGCCTGCTGGCCGTTGAGCGTCTGCTTGCCGGCCGGGAAGTCGGCGCCGGAGTTCTTGTCCTTGAACGCCTTGGGGATGTCCATCTCGACGCCGCCGATGGCGTCCACGATGTTGGCGAAGCCGGCGAAGCCGATCTCGACGTAGTGGTCGATGTGCAGCTTGGTGTTGTACTCGACGGTGCGCACCAGCAGCTCGGGGCCGTCCTCGGCGTAGGCCGCGTTGAGCTTGGTGTGCCGGCCGGTGCCCGGGTACTTCTTGCCGGAGTCCGAGCCGACGTAGGTGGGTATCTCCACGTCCGAGTCGCGCGGCAGGGATATCAGCGTCGGGCCGTTGCTGCCGTCGTGCAGGATCATCATCGAGTCGGTGCGCTTGCCCTCGGCGGAGCCGGTGTGCAGCTTGCGCTTCTGCTCGGCGGTCATGCCCTCGCGGCTGTCCGAGCCGACGATCAGGTAGTTCGTGCCGTCGCCGGCCTCCGGGCGGTCGATGACCTTGCTCAGGTCGACCTTGCGGCGGAGCTTGCCGTCGGCCCAGAAGTAGGTGGCGACGGAGGTGACCGCCAGCACCGCGACCAGGGTGATGACCGTCCACTTGATGCGCTTGCCCCAGCGGGGGCGCGGCCGGCCGGCGCGGCCGGGGCCGTCGTCGTAGCCGCCACCGCCGCCGCGGCCGCCGCCGTAGACCTGGCCGGTGTTGTAGCCGTCGTACGCGTCGTCGTAGCCCTGGGACTGCTGCGGCGGCACCGCCGCACCCCGGCGCGGGGACATCGACGGCGGCAGCGGGGGCTCCTGCCGCTGGTAGCCGGGGCCCGCGTCACGACGCACATGGGGCATCGCGCGCGCACCCTCCGGCTCGGTGCTGCCGCTGCCGTGTCCGTACCGGTTGCCGCTCTGGTCGCCGGACCACCCATTGGGCCACTCATTCATACGGGAAGTGTGCATGCCGTACCGGGGTCCCCCATAGAGCGGGTACCGGATCGGGCCAGGGCTGTTGCAGAGCTGATGCAAAGCCACGGAGGCAGTCCGCCGCATACCGCAAGGGGCCGTGACCATTCCGACCTGCACGAATGGAAGCAACCATTCCGGATGGTTCCCGGCGAGGCCGCTGAGACCTGTGTCACGGACCTGCACAAACGGCGAGACCAGTCTCACGACCGGGGCGGGACGGGGCCCCGCGGCCGCCGCTTAGGCTGGCTGCATGACCGAACTCGTCACCGACAGCCCCGAGGACGAGGTTGTGGGCAAGCCCACGTCCGTGTCCCGCATCACGCTCAGCCACATCATGACGGCGGGCGACACCAACCTCCTGGGAACGGTGCACGGCGGCGTGATCATGAAACTCGTCGACGACGCGGCGGGCGCCGTGGCGGGGCGCCATTCCGGCGGGCCCGCCGTGACCGCCTCGATGGACGAGATGGCCTTCCTCGAACCCGTCAGGATCGGCGACCTCGTCCATGTGCGCGCCCAGGTCAACTGGACCGGCCGCTCCTCGATGGAGGTCGGCGTCCGGGTCCTGGCCGAGCGCTGGAACGAGTCCAGCCCGGCCCAGCAGGTCGGCTCCGCCTACCTGGTCTTCGCCGCGGTCGACGAGCAGGGCAAGCCGCGGCGGGTGCCGCAGGTGATCCCGGAGACCGAGCGCGACAAGCGCCGCTACCAGGAGGCGCAGATCCGCCGGACGCACCGCCTCGCCCGGCGCCGCGCGATCATGGAGCTGCGCGAACGGCGCGCCGCGGAAGGCCTCGACGACGCATAACGGCGGCCGCCAGCCCGCCGAGCAGCGCCAGCCCCGCGCCGAGGGCGCTGCCGGCCGCCGCGCAGATCACATCGTCGACATCGGCGATCCGCCCGGCCCGCATCAGCAGCTGTGCCGTCTCGACGGCCAGGCACAGCCCCACGCCCAGCAGGAACGCCGCGGCGGCCGAGGTGCGCGGCGCCGCGAACCGCAGCAGCAGCGCGCCGGGCACGAACAGCGCGGCCTGGGCGATCTGCCGCCGCACCAGCATCGACAGCTCCCCGGGCTCCAGCTGGGCGCCCAGATCGAACAGCCCCTCACCGGGGCGCCACCACACCGTCGCGTCTCCGGAGCCGATCGGCTGGCTCGGCGCGAGCGACGCCATCAGCAGCAGCAACAGCCAGCACGACAGCAGCACCCGGGCCGTGGTGCGCGGCGCGGCGCTGCCAGGGGCGTGCGCCGTCCACAGGGCGAGCGCCATGGCCAGTGCCAGCGCCAGGGCCAGGAAGAGCGTCACCGTCGTGGGGGTGACGCCCAGTACGATCTGCCACACGATGCGCTCCTTTCAGGACATCCGGAACATCCGGGACGTCAACCGCAGCTCCACTTCGTGACGTAGACCGCCCCGCCCCGCTCCATGACGCCCCGGATGCACTCGTCCGCGAGCATCTCCACCCGGCCGCCCAGCACCACCGCGCCGCCCTGCGTCCGCCGGGTGCCGAACCATCCGGGGAAGGCGGTGATCCGGTCGTTCTTGCGCTGGTAGCCGAGCCGCACGAGGATCTCGTCCGGCCCGGACGCGGCCCCGAGCCGCCGGTAGCTCACCGTGTACATGCCGTCGGCCCCCACCGGGCCGCGCAGGCACAGCCGGCCACGCACCAGCTCCCCGCAGCCGGTCGGCGCGGCGGGCGCGGGCGGTGCGGCGGCGAGGGCCGCCACCAGGCACAGCGCCGCGACGGCCCCCGCGATCCGGTGGGCGTCACGGCGGGCCTGGGGGCGCCGTACGGGCGGCCTGGGCGCGGTCCGGCGCGGCGCGGGCACACTCATGCCGCGGCCCCGCTCCGCCCGGCGCCGCCCGTGCGAGGCGCGCCCCCGCTGCCCGTGAGCCCGCCGCGCCCGCTCATGGGCACACTGCCTCGTCGCCGGTGATCGCCGCGATCCCGCCCGGCTTCGGCGACGGCTCCTCGGCCCGTACCCGCCGCACCGCCTGCGGGTCCCGGCCGACCGTCACCCGCATCACCGGCCCCCGTCCGGCCGCCGGGCGCAGCTCGGCGCCCGGCAGCGCGGCGGACAGCGAGCGGGCCGAGCGGTCCCAGCGCGGGTCGAAGGCGATGACCGTACGGGGCGCCCTGCCGAGGGGGGAGGCGCCGGGGGCGCCGGTGGTGGCGAAGCCGGTGGCCCGCAGGTTCCTGGCCACCGCGGCGTCCTGGCCGGCCGGCGCGTCGCCGTCGTCGACCTGCACCTGGACCTGCCCGGGCGGTACGTCCACGACCCTGGCCCGCGGCCCGGTGCGATCCCGGTGGGCCGCGAGCGGCTTGTCCTCGCGGATCGCCTGGAAGAGCCGTGGCGCCTGCACCGGATCCCACCGCACGGTCGAGCCGACGCCCGGCACCGGCTGGGCCACATTGGCCAGCGGCACCGAGGTGAACTCCGAGGACGAGGGGGTGAAGCCGCGCATCGCCTGCCCGAGATCGACCAGGTCGTTGGCCCCGAAGCCCGAGTCGGCCCGGACGGACCCCAGCACCGTGTCGGCGACGTCCCGGAAACGGATCGGGTTCATCAGCACTCCGGAGGAGGTGATCTTGTGGATGAGGGCGGCCAGGAAGCGCTGCTGGCGCTGCATCCGGCCCAGGTCGGCGGAGCCGTCGACATGCCGCGAGCGCACGTACTGCAGCGCCTGGCCGCCGTCCAGCCGCGACTTGCCGACCGGCAGATCCAGGCCCGTGTAGCTGTCGCGCAACGGCCGCACGGAGCAGATCTCCACCCCGCCGACCGCGTCCACGCTGCGCATGAAGCTGGTGAAGTCGACCTCCAGGTAGTGGTCGATGTGCACCCCCGTCATGTGCTCGACGGTCCGCACGGTGAGGCTGGGGCCGCCCTCGGCGTAGGCCGCGTTCAGCTTGATGGCGTGCTGGGCGCGCGGCCGGCCGGTGGCCGCGTCGGTGTGCGCGGGGACCTCGGCGTAGGAGTCGCGGGGGAGGCTGATCACGCTCGCGCGGTCCCGGTCGGCGGAGAGGTGCACCAGCATCAGGGTGTCGGTGCAGTGGCAGGGCGCGCCGCCCAGGTGGTACTTCCGCTTCTCGGCGGGGCTGAGCCTGTCGCGCCCGTCCGTGCCGACGACCAGGAAGTTCAGCCCGTCGCCGCCACCGGGCCGGTTGCTCATGCCCCCGAAGGCGTCCACCCGGCCGATCCCGTTCTCCACGCCGGTGACCACGGCGTGCCCGACGCCGCTCGCGGCCAGCAGCAGCACGGATGTGACGGCGCCGATCCGCAGCCCCCAGCGCGTGCCCGGCGGGCGCCGGCGCGGGCTCGGCCGGGCGGCCCGGCGCCTGGCCGGACGGGGGGAGCGGAACGGCGCGGTCACGGGGGACACCTCCGCGGCTGGACGGGCGTGATCGGTGCCCGGCGAGGGAGCGGGGCAGGACGGGACAGGGGGAAAGTCAGGGCATATCCGGCGACGACACCGTAGGTCCATATGATCGGATGCAAAGCGCCACACGCCGGGCGCCCGCCGCCCGGCCACCCGGCTGCGTCCGACGCCGTCCGCCATTCGCGGTAACGTGAGGCGCGATACTGCAGTCTCCCGGCTGGCGCTGCCGTCGCTGGCGGCTCCGCCGCGGGCCGTCCCCCCGAGGAACCATGCCCCAGCAGCAGCCCCCGGCCGTCTCCGTGATCATGCCGGTGCTCAATGAAGAACGTCACCTGCGCAATGCGGTCCGGCACATCCTGGAGCAGGAGTACGCCGGTGAGATGGAGGTGGTGATCGCCCTCGGCCCGTCCGCGGACCGTACGGACGAGATCGCCGCCGAGCTCGTCGCCGAGGACGCCCGGGTGCACACCGTGCCGAACCCCACCGGCCGCACCCCCGCCGCGCTGAACGCCGCGATCAAGGCGTCCCGGCACCCGATCGTGGTCCGCGTCGACGGCCACGGCATGCTCTCGCCGAACTACATCGCCACCGCCGTGCGCCTCCTGGAGGAGACCGGTGCCGCGAACGTCGGCGGCATCATGCACGCCGAGGGCGAGAACGCCTGGGAGGACGCGGTCGCCGCCGCGATGACCTCCAAGATCGGTGTGGGCAACGCCGCCTTCCACACGGGCGGGCAGGCCGGTCCCGCCGAGACCGTCTACCTCGGCGTCTTCCGCCGTGAGGCGCTGGAGCAGCAGGGCGGCTACAACGAGGAGTTCATCCGCGCCCAGGACTGGGAGCTGAACTTCCGCATCCGTGAGGCCGGCGGCGCGATCTGGTTCTCGCCCGAGCTGCGGGTGCAGTACCGCCCGCGGCCGAGCGTCAAGGCGCTGGCCAAGCAGTACAAGGACTACGGCAAGTGGCGCCACGTCGTGGCCCGTTACCACGCCGGTTCGATCAACCTGCGCTACCTCGCGCCGCCGACCGCGGTGTGCGCCATCGCGGCGGGCCTGGTGGTCGGCGCCGCCGTCACCCCCTGGGGCCTGGTGGTCCCGGCCGGCTACCTCGCGGCCATCGCCGCGGGGTCGGTGCCGGCCGGCAAGGGCCTGTCGCTCAAGGCGCGCGCCCAGATCCCCCTCGCCCTGGCCACCATGCACATGGCCTGGGGCGTCGGCTTCCTGACCAGCCCCCGCTCCCTCGCCAAGCGGGTCATCGCCAGCCGCCGCCCGGCGGTCCTGGCCCCGGCGGTCGGGGGCGAGTAGCTCGGGGGCGAGCAGGCCGGGGGCGAACAGGCCGGGTCTCCTGCGCCGGGGGTGAGCCGGCCGCCCCCCTTGCCGGGGCGCCGGGCCGGGACGAGTAGTCCGGGCCTCCCGGGCCGGGGTGCCGAGCAGCCTCACCCCGTCTCCTGCCGGGACCCTGCCTTCTGCCGGAACCTCCCCTCCTCACCCGCCCACCCCCCGAAGGGGGGTGGGCGGCGGGGAAAAACCAACAGGGGCGGGCAAAGCGGCTCAAGCCGCCCGCTGCCCCAGGGACCGTCGGCCGCCCTAGGAGACGACGCCGTCCCTGGAGCGCCCGACCCCCTGGCGCGCCCGCCACTCCAGGCCGCTGCCCCTGGCGCGCCCGCCGCCCCAGAGGCCGCCCGGAGCCTAGAAGGTGTACTGCGGGTTCACCTTCATGCAGGCCTTGGAGTCCTCGCCGTTGAGGGCGTCCGCGCTGTCCGGGGCCTTGTCGGCGCCCTTGTCGGCGCCGGCCTTCTCCGGGTACGCGGTGCCGTTGCGCCAGTCGTTGCCGATCACCAGCCGCATTCCGGTGGCCGAACTGGACTCCCGGACCGCGCTCTTGGGCAACCCGAGGGCCTTCGCCAGCGCCAGGGCGTCGCCCCGCTGCCCCTTGTCCCGGTAGGTGAGCGTGGTGTCGGCCTGGGTGGTGAGCGCGGAGTCGGTGGCCGCCGCGGCGTAGCCGAGGCCGGACAGCCGCTGCTGGACGACCGCGGCGCGGCCGGAGACCGGGCCGTTGACGGTGCTGTTGGTGCCGTTCTGCACCACCACCTTCAGCGCGCCCTTGGGCGTCGACGGCTTCGGGTCCGGCGCGGCTTTCTTCTTCTTGTCCTTGCCGTCCAGCGCGGTGTCGTTGCGCAGCATCCCGAAGGTCGCCTCCGCGTCGCCCGGCTTGGGCATGACGTACGACTCGTCGGGGCTGTACTGCCAGGGCATGGTGACCATCGTGATGCGCTTGGTCGGCACCCGGTTGAGGTCGCCGCCGAGGTCGTAGAGCTTCTTGACGGTGTCGAGGCCGTCGTCGACGGTCAGCGCCTTGGTCGCGGCCTCGGCCAGGTCGCGCAGCTGGCCCGGGTCGGTGAGCTTGGTGCCCTTCTTCAGCTGCCGGACCATCGAGTTCATGTACATGTGCTGGGCCTTGGCCCGGCCGATGTCGGTGTTGTCCTCGAAGCCGTAGCGGGTGCGCAGCCACTGCAGGGCCTGGACGCCCTTGACGGAGTGGGTGCCCTTGGTGAGCTTCAGCCCGCTGCCGTGGCCCTTGCTGTCGTGCGAGTAGACGTTGCTGCCGACGCAGACCGGGACGCCGCCGATGGCGTCGGCCATGTCCACCACGCCGGAGAAGTCGACCATCATGAAGTGGTCGATGTAGATGCCGGTCAGCTCCTGCCAGGTGGCGAGGGTGCAGCCCGGACCGCCGTGCTGGAGCGACTGGTTGATGGCCGCGGAGGTCTGCCGGTAGACCTGGTGCGTCTTCGGGTCGGTGCACTGCGGGATCGTCACCCGGGTGTCCCGCGGGATGGAGATCACCGACATGTTGCTGCGGTCCGCGGAGACGTGCAGCAGCATCTGCACATCGGCGAGCGGCTTGCGGTCCGCGTCCTGCCGGGCGCCGCCGAGCTCGATGTTCTCCTTGCTGTTCCGGCCGTCCGAGCCGAGCAGCAGGATGTTCAGCGGGCTCTGCCCGAAGGCGTTGGGGTCCGGCTTCTTCAGGCCGTCCCCGGCCAGGGAGCGCGGTGCCTTGCGGAGGTTCGCGTTGAGGTGCTCGTAGTACCAGTACCCGGCGCCCGCGCCGCCCACTATCAGGACGGTGAGGGTGAGGGCGGTCCAGCGCAGCACCTTGCGCCCCTTGCCGCGGCGCGGTTCGCCCGCCGAGCGGCGGCCCGCGCCCTCGGCGGGGCCGTCCCCGTCACCGGAGGCGACGCCGCCCCCCGAGGGGGGCGGCGTCCAGCCGGGTGCGTCCGGCGGCAGTCCCTTGTTCTCGTAGAGCCCGTCGTCCCAGCCCAGCTCTTCCGCGTCCGGCTGGCGCCGTCGGCGCGATCGGTCACCGCGCACACTGCTCTGCCGCATTGGGCCCTCTCCCCGTTGTCTGTCCGATGGTGCGCTCGGCGCCTCGGCGGGGCGGCCGGATCCCGCTCAGGTCACTTCGCGCAGACGTTCTTGTCATCTGCATTGACGTTCTGCACCCCGTCCGGGGTTTCGGTCGGCGCGTCGATCGGCGTGCCCGGTGCCTTGAAGTCCTTGCCGAGCGTGAGCTTCATCGGGACCCGGTCACCGGCGTTGTGCGACGACTGCTTCAGCGCGCTCTTGGGCAGCCCCATCCAGTCGGCCAGGGTGGCGGCCTGGTCGGCCTGGTTGGGCGCGTACTCGAGGCGGGTGGTGGCCAGCTTCGCCGGGGCGTTGCCGGCGTTGGTGGAGAGCTTGGCGGCCTTGCTGTTCTGCAGCCAGTCCACGGTCTCCTGCGCCGAACCGATCGGCCCGCCGCCGTTGGTGACGTCGACCCGCACCTGCTCGGGCGGGGCCTTCTTCACCGGCGCGGACTTCTTGCCCTTGCCCTTCTTGCCCTTGGCCAGGGTGTGGTCGGCCCGGACCATCGCGAACAGCGGGTCCGCGGCGGTCTTGTTGAGGATGACGGTGGCCGGGTCGTCGGGGTTGTCCAGCACCGGCACCGTGGCGAAGGTGACCTTGTCGATGTCGACCTTCTTGAGGTCGGTGCCAAAGTCCAGCAGCTTGTTCGCGGTGCCGATACCGGTGTCGACGGTGAGCGCCCTGGTCGCCGCCTGGCTGACGTCGTAGAGCTTGCCGGGGCTGCTGAAGGCGCTGGACTTCAGCTTGCGGATCAGCGAACTGAGGAACTGCTGCTGCATCTTGATCCGGTCGAGGTCGCTGCCGAACCCGATGGCGTGCCGGGTGCGGACGAAGGCCAGCGCCTGCTCGCCCTTGACGACGTGCCGGCCGGCCTTCAACTTCAGGTGCGACTTGGGGTCGTTGAGGTCCTTGCCCGCGCACACCTCGACGCCGTCGACCGCGGTGGACAGCTCCTTGACCGCGTTGAAGTCGGCCATCATGAAGTGATTTATCTTCAGCCCGGTCAGCTTCTCGACGGTGCGCCAGGTGCAGCCCGGGTCGCGGCCCTCCTGGCCCAGGCTGGTGTTGAAGCGCACCCCGTGCTCGCCGGGGATCCTCTTCGTCGAGCCGTCCTTCTGCTTCGTGGGGCAGGTCGGGATGTCGGTGATCATGTCGCGCGGGATGCTCAGCGCGGTGGCGTTCGTCCGGTCCTTGGAGATGTGCATCAGGATCGTGGTGTCCGCGTGGCCCACGCTGCCGGCGTCGCCGTAACCGGCGTTGCCCTTCCCGGAGCGGGCGTCCGTCCCGATGATGAGGACATTGACCGGGCCGCTGGAGACCGCGTCGTTCTCCACGCCGACATCGACCTTGGAGATGTTGCCGTTCAGCTGCTGGTAGAGGTAGAACGCGCCACCGCAGCCCGCGACGAGCACGAAGCCCACCACACCGGCCGTCCAGTAGAGCGCCTTCTTCTTCCCGGACGCCTTCGGCTTGCGCTTGCGGCGGCTCGCCGGGCCCGCGGCCGCCGCGGACGCCGTGCGGCTGCCGGCCGACCGCCGGGCCGCCCGCCCGCCACCGGCGCGCTCGTCGGCATCGGCGTCCTCGCCCCGGCGGCCGCGCTGGGTCGGCAGCGGCCGGGTGTCGGTGTCGCCGCCCGACCTGGCACGTCTGGAGCCGGCCGTCCTGCGGTCGGCGGGCCGAGCGGCGTCTTGACCGGCAGGGTCAATCCGCAGCTCGTAGTTGCCGGTGTTCGGGTCGAACACCCACTGATCGGCGGGATCGACGTTGTTGTCGCCCGCCCGCCCACGGCCTTGCGCGTCCACGGTGCCTTGAGTCCTCCGTCGGTGCCACGCGGCGCCATCCCCTCAAGGCGCTCGGGTCGGTCGATCGTGCATTGCATGGTCATCGGTCAGCTGGTGCGGCGACCGGATCGCTCACACTATCCGCCCAGTTCAGCGCCCCGCGACGCTCGTGACAAATTCCACTTGCCTACAACTGGGCAATCCGCCCAATCCATTCGAGTCGCAGCTGCACTTTGCGGCATCTTTATTCGCAGAGCCCGTGTTCCGCCGTCGCCCGGGGAAAGGACGGGGTCGGACTCGGCGACGGCGAGGGTGCTCCGCGGGCCCGTCCGGCCGCGGTCGCGCCTCCCGCCCGGACCGGCTTCTCCCCGGTGTCGGGAGGGGGTTTCACGGTCACCGGAAGATCGTTGTGCAGCTGCGCGAAGAGCCGTCCGGCATCCGGCTGGACCAGCTCGTCGCGATTGGGATCGTAGCGGTACTCCCGGCGCGGCACGGTCATGAACTGGACCCGGCCGGTGGGAATGCTGCGGGTGCTGCGGACCAATTCGTACAGCCCCTTCAGGGATGCCAGCGCGGTGTCCGTGATCAGTGAACTCGTCGCGGCATCCAACACCGGATACAGCCGGGCCGGATTGAGCAGGACACCATTGCTCTGCACTTTCTTCACGAGAGCCCCAAGAAACTCTTGTTGCCTCTGCATACGCTGGGTGTCACTTCCGTTGCCCAGACTCTTGCGGGCCCGTACGTAGCCGAGCGCGGCCTCGCCGTGCAGGGTCTGCCGGCCCGCGGGCAGGGTGAGCTGCGCCGCGGGGTCGTGGATCGGCCGGGGGAGGCAGACCTCGACGCCGTCGACCGCGTCCACCATCTTCGTGAAGCCGACGAAGTCGATGATCAGGTAGTGGTCGATGCGGATGCCGGTCAGCTTCTCGACCGTGCGGATCATGCAGGCCACGCCGCCGACCGCGAACGCCCCGTTGAACTGGGTCGTCCGCGGCGGGGTCTCCGTGCCGTCCGGGTGCTTGCAGTGCGGCACGTCCACCATCAGGTCGCGTGGAATGCTCACCGCGGTGGCGCTCTTCCGGTCCGCCGCCAGGTGCAGCAGCATCGTGGTGTCCGAGCGCTGGCCGTCGTCGCGGCCGTAGCGGCGGTTGTCGCCGTGGCGGCTGTCGGAGCCGATCAGCAGGACGTTCGCGGCGTTCGGCGGGCCCGCCGGGGGCCGTTCGGACTCCCACTTCCGCAGCTCCTTCTCGGTGGCGCTGTCGGTGCGGATGTTGCTGTCGAGCTTGGCGTACACCGCCCAGCCCGCCCCGGCCCCGGCCAGCATGACGCCGACCACCCCGAGCGCGGCCCAGTGCCGCCACCGCCTGCGGTGCGACGGCCCGCGCGGCGGCCCCGGCCGGTCCGGTCCCGGCCCCGTGGCCGGGCGCTCGTCCCAGCCGGCGAACCGGGGAGGCTCGGGGGTATCGGTCACCTGTGCGTCCATCCCTCATGGAGTCGGCGTCGCGCCCGCACGAGGGCCCGGACGGAACAAGAGACGGACGAACCCCGCGCATGGTTGTACGTACTCAAGATCCTGGACCGAAACGGGCGAACCGGCCCGCCACGGGCGCCACCGGTCCGCCGGACGGGGGAGCGCCGCTCAGTGCGGCGCCGGCGCCCGGTAGGTGATCTTCTCGCTGCTCTCCCGGGCGGCCGCGGCATCCGCGTCCAGCCGGTCCGGGTGGCGGCACAGCACCACGGAGCCGCCGGCCGCCAGCGGGGCGTAGAGCCCGTACGACAAGCCCTGCCAGGTGTCGTACGCCAGCCCCGACAGCACCCGCGGCGCCTCGGGCATCCCGGCCGCCGCCGCATCGGCCAGCGCGCGCGCCCCGATGCCGGCGCCGGTCAGTTCCTCGCCGCCCACCACCAGGGCCGCGGCCGCCGGGTCCACCGGCACGAACGGCGCGAACCGGTCGCCCTGGCCCGGCGCCTCGACGGCGAAGTCCGCGAAGCCCGCCGGCGGCTGCGGGAAGCGGCCGCCCAGCGGGCGCAGCGCCAGCGCCACCCGCTCCCCGGAGCAGGCCCGCGCCGCGTCGAGCCGGTCGGGCCCGGCGACGACGACGTCGGCGGCGGCCGGATCGCCGTCCACCTCCGCGACCACGCCCACCGACGAGCAGGCCAGCAGCCAGACCGCGGTCTGCCAGTGGGCGGGCAGCAGCAGCGCGAGCCGGTCGCCGGGCCCGGCGGCCAGATCGCCCTGGAGGTAGTTGGCGGTCTTGGCCACCCAATTGGCGAAGGTCGCGACGGACAGTTCCACGCGCTCGCCGGTGGCGTCGTCGTAGAAGGTCACCAGCGGGCGGGCCGGATCCGCGGCGAGCGCGGAACTCAGCAGGTCGGCGGGGGTGCGATCGGTGGCGTTCATCGCGGCCAGGGTACGCGCGGCGGCGGCCGGCGGCCGGTCGGGCGCAGCAGTACCGGCCACCGGATCGGCCGATGCCCCGTCAGGTCACCATTGGCGCGTTCGGTCCGGACATGTCCAGGATTTTATTCATGCGCCCTTTTCTCGTGACCTGTCTCGGCGCCGTGTGCACCGCCGCCCTCGCCCTGTCCCTCGCGCCGGCGGCCGGTGCGCATGCCGTCCCCGCCCCGGCCGCAGCGCCGCGCGCCACGAGCACCCCCGATCTGCCCGGCAGCACCCAGTCCCTGCCGGTGCCGACGCCCGGCGCAGCCGCCCCGGACGCCACCGACCGCGACTCCGCAACGGTGCCCGCGCCCAGGACGCTCGGCCTGCCGGCCCGCACCGTGCACCCGTTCTCCCTCCTCGGGGTGGTCTGGGACGACGCCGCCGCCGCACTGCACGGCCGGGTCCAGGTCCGCACCCGCGCCACCGGCACCACCCGCTGGTCCGACTGGCAGGACGTCCAGGTCCACAACGACGACGCCCCCGACCTCGGCTCCGCCGAACGGCACGGCAGCGCCGTCAGGGGCAGCACCGCTCCGTTGTGGGTCGGCGACTCTGACGCCGTCCAACTGCGGATCACCCCCGAGAGCAGCGACCGCGCACCGGCCACCGTCCCGGCCGGGCTGCGCCTCGAACTCGTCGACCCCGGCCGGACCCCGCGCGCCCTGCGCGGGGCGCACGCCGACCCGCCGGCCCCGGTCGGCCCCGGGGCGGCCGCGGCGTCCGCCGCCAACACGCTGCTCGCCCCGCTCGGCGCCACCGAGATCCCGGCCCTCGACCAGGTCGCCTCCCTGGCCGACATCGCCGCGGCAGGCCTGCTGTCCCCGGCCCGCGCCTACGTCGGAGCCCGCCCCCGGATCGTCACCCGGGCAGGCTGGGGCGCCGACGAGGAACTGCGGGAGAAGGACTTCACCTACACCCACACCGTCCGCGCCGCCTTCGTCCACCACAGCGGCTCCGGCAACGACTACAGCTGCGACGAGGCCCCCGCGCTGATCCGCGCCATGTACCGCTTCCACGTCGAGAGCAACCACTGGCGGGACATCGGCTACAACTTCCTCATCGACAAGTGCGGCACGGTCTACGAGGGCCGGGCGGGCGGCGTCGCCAAGCCCGTCATGGGCGCCCACACCCTCGGCTTCAACGCCGACAGCACCGGCATCGCCGTCCTCGGCACGTTCACCGACACCGAGCCGCCGCGGCGCGCCCTCGACGCCATCGCCCGTCTGGCGGCCTGGAAGCTCGGCCTCTACGGGGTCGATCCGCGCAAGATGACGAAGCTGCTGTCCGCCGGCGGCAACCGTTTCCCCAAGGGGGCCAAGGTCCCGCTGCACGTCATTTCCGGCCACCGCGACGGCTTCACCACCGACTGCCCCGGCCTGTACCTCTACAACAAGCTCGGCGCCGCCCGGGTCGCCGCGGCCGGGCTCCAGGGCCGCTGACCCGTCGCGGTGAATCGGGTGGTCATGCACGGTTTTGCGGGCGTTCGGCACGGTGCGGGGTGCCGGACCCACTGAACCTTTCCTGCCGTTGACGCGTCCTCACGACCACGACGCCCGCGCCCCGGCCCGGTGCCGCCCCGTGGCCTGAACAGCACGGGGCCGGTTCCACCGCCGGGGGCGTCCGGATGCCCTGTCTGCCTACACTGGTCCGCCGATCGGCCGACCCAGCAGGAAGCAGAGAAGACACCGTGAGTCGCACGTGCAGCCGCCGGGCTGTGGTCGACGACGAGAGCCGCACCGCTGCGCTGCGCGGGCGGAGAAGCGAACAGAGGGCACAGTGACTGAAGCGATCCTCCTGGTCGGCGGCAAGGGCACCCGGCTGCGCCCGTTGACGGTGCGCACGCCCAAGCCCATGGTCCCCGCGGCCGGCGTGCCGTTCCTCACCCATCAGCTGGCCCGCGCCCGGGCCGCCGGTGTCGAGCACATCGTCCTCGCCACCTCCTACCTCGCCGAGGTCTTCGAGCCGTACTTCGGCGACGGGTCGGCGCTGGGCCTGCACCTGGAGTACGTCACCGAGCACGAGCCGCTGGGCACCGGCGGCGCCATCCGCAATGTCGCCGAGCGGCTGCACTCCGGCCCCGACGACCCGGTTCTGATCTTCAACGGCGACATCCTCACCGGCCTGGACATCCCGGCCCTGGTCGACACCCACCGCACCGCCGGCGCCGACGTCTCCCTGCACCTCACCCGCGTCGAGGACCCGCGTGCCTTCGGCCTGGTGCCCACCGACGACACCGGCCGGGTCACCGCCTTCCTGGAGAAGCCGCAGACCCCCGAGGAGATCGTCACCGACCAGATCAACGCGGGCGCCTACGTCTTCAACCGCTCGGTCATCGACACCATCCCGGCCGGCCGCCCGGTCTCCGTCGAACGCGAGACCTTCCCCGGCCTGCTCGCCGAGGGCGCCCACCTCCAGGGCATGGTCGACTCCACGTACTGGCTGGACCTCGGCACCCCGCAGGCCTTCGTCCGCGGCTCCGCCGACCTGGTCCTGGGCCGCGCCCCGTCCCCGGCGGTGCCCGGCCGGCGCGGGGAGCGCCTGGTCCTGGAGACCGCCGAGGTCGCCGACGACGCCAAGCTCAGCGGCGGCACCGTCGTCGGGCCGCGTGCCGTCATCGGCGCCGGCGCCCGGATCGACGGCAGCGCGGTCCTCGACGGCGCGGTCGTCGAGGAGGGCGCCGAGATCCGCGATTCGCTGATCGGCGCCGGTGCGCGCATCGGCGCCCGGACGGTCCTGGACGGCGCGGTCATCGGCGACGGCGCGCTGATCGGCGCCGGCAACGAGCTGCGCGGCGGCATCCGCATCTGGTGCGACGCCGACATCCCGGCCGGATCGGTGCGCTTCTCCTCCGACCAGTAGGCCGGTCACCGGGCCCGGGCCGCCGTTGTCCACAGGCCCCGCACCGCCCCGGCCGCATCGCCTAACCTGGCCGCATGCCCGCCCGCACCTGGCGTCCGCCCGGCCCGTTCGACCTGCACCGCACCCTGGGCGTGCTGCAGCGCGGGCCCGGCGACCCCGCGTTCGCGGTGCGCGGCGGCGAGCTGTGGCGCGCCTGCCGTACGCCCCAGGGCCCCGGCACGCTGCGCCTCGCCGCCCGCCCGTCCGCCGGGGACGTGGAGGCCGAGGCCTGGGGGCCGGGCGCCGACTGGCTGCTGGAGCACCTGCCGGGCCTGCTGGGGGAGTTCGACGAGCCCGCGGAGTTCACCGCCCGGCACCGCATCGTCCACGAGGCCCGCCGCCGCCACCCCGGCGTCCGGCTCGCGCGCACCGGCCTGGTGCTGGAGTCGCTGATCCCCTCGGTCCTGGAACAGAAGGTCACCAGCGACGAGGCCTACCGCGCCTGGCGCCTCCTGCTGTGGCGGCACGGCGAAGCCGCCCCCGGCCCCGGGGAGCGGCTGCGGGTGATGCCCGACCCGCGCGGCTGGGCCCTGATCCCCTCCTGGGAGTGGCACCGCGCGGGCGTCGACGCCAAGCGCTCGGCCACCATCCTGCGCGCGGTGCGGGCCGCCCGCCGGATGGAGGAGGCCGCGCGGATGGATCTCGCGGACGCCACCCGGCGGCTGACGGCCCTCCCCGGCATCGGTCCGTGGACGGCCGCCGAGACCCTCCAGCGCACCCTGGGCGCACCGGACGCGATCACGGTCGGCGATCTCCACCTGCCGAAGATCATCGGCTATGCCCTCACCGGCCGCCGCGGCACCACCGACGAGGAGATGCTCGAACTCCTCGCCCCCTACGAGGGCCAGCGGCACCGCGCGGCCCGGCTGATCCTGCTGTCCGGCCGCGTCCCGCCGCGCCGCGCCCCACGGTTCCCCGTGGGGGACATCGCCCGCCTCTGACTCCGGGGCGGAGCCGCAGGTCAGCGCACGACGACGAAGTCGTCGGCGGGCCGCTGGGGGCGGGGTGCCGGCGCCGCCGCCGGATGCCCGACGGCCACCGCCCCCATCGGCTCCCAGTTCTCCGGGAGCCCGAGCACCTCCCGGACCACGTCCCGGCAGAACATCGTCGACGAGATCCAGGCGGAGCCCAGGCGCTCGCCCGCCAGCGCGACCAGGAAGTTCTGGATGCCCGCGCCATGGGCCACGACGAACATCTCCCGCTCCGCCGCGCTGCGCCGCGCGTCGGGGTAGTCGTGCGCGCCGTCCGTCACCATGCAGGGCACCGCCAGATACGGGGCGCCGCGCAGCACCTCGCCCCGCCGCACCCGCTTGGCGATGGACTCCTCCGTCTTGCCGTCCGCCCGCAGATCCGCGATCCAGGCGTCCCGCATCGCGTCCAGCAGTCGCTTGCGTGCCGGCGCCGACTCCAGGAGGACGAACCGCCAGGGCGTGGTGTGGTGCGGCGCCGGGGCGGTGAGCGCCGCCGCCACCGCCCGCCGGACCGCGCCCGGATCGACCGGCGCGTCGCCGAAGGCGCGGACCGTGCGCCGCCCCGTCACCGCCTCGCGCACCGCCTCCGAGGTGCCCAGCCGGAACATGTCGTCCTCGGCGCCGCGCACCATGGCGCGCGCCCCGGTGCCGTCGCCGGTCTCCTCGACGACGTGGGGGAGCCCGCGCACCACCGCGACCGGCAGCCCGGCGGCCTTGCCCTTCACCAGGTCGCCCGCCGCGGCCAGTTCGTCGGCGGTGGCCACCACCGTCGCGCTGAGCGGATTGCCGTACGCGTCGGTGCCGCCGCGCAGGTCGTCCAGCACCCGCACCCCGGCGGCCCCGATGGCGACGTCGGTGAGGCCGTTGCGCCACGGCCGCCCGGAGGTGTCGCTGATGACGACGCCGACGTCGACGCCGAGTTCCGTGCGCAGGCCCGCCCTCAGGGCGCGGGCCGAGGCGTCCGGGTCCTCCGGCAGCAACAGCACCGTCCCCGACGGGGTGTTGGAGGCGTCCACCCCGGCCGCGGCCATCACCAGGCCCTGCCGGTTCTGCACGATCCGCAGGGTGCCGCGCCGGGCCACCACCCGCACCGTCTCCGCGTCGATCGCCGCCTCGCGGTCGGCGGCCTCGACCACCCGCCCCTCGGCCTTGCTCACGATCTTCGAGGTCACCAACAGCACGTCGCCGTCGGCGAGTTGGGGCATGCCCTCGGCCGTGGCCGCCGCGGCGACCAGCTTGACGAGGTCGTCGCCGGGCCGCACCTCCGGCACTCCCGGCAGTGCCCACACCCGGTACCCGGGCACCCCGGCGGCGTCGTTCACGCCCGGACCTCCTCGGCCATGGCCAGCGCCTCGCGCACCATCGCGGCCGTGGCGTCCAGGTCGGTCATCATGAGGGGCACGGCCCGGCACCGGATCCCGGCCGCCTCGACCTCGGCCACGGCGCCCGCGTCCACGGTGTCGACCAGCCAGCCGTCCAGCAGCCCGGAGCCGTAGTGGCGGGCGACGGCCGCCGCGGTCGCCTCCACGCCCACCGCCGCCAGCACCTTGTCGGCCATCCCGCGCACGGGGGCGTCGCCGACGATCGGCGAGAGCCCGACCACCGGCACCCCGGCGTCCGCGATGGCCTCACGGATGCCCGGGACCGCCAGGATCGTCCCGATGCTGACGACCGGGTTCGACGGCGGGAACAGCACCACGTCCGCCGCGGCGATGGCCTCCAGCACGCCCGGTGCGGGCTTGGCCTGGTCCGCGCCGACCGGCACCACGGCGTGCGCCGGTACCGAGGCGCGCAGCCGCACCCAGTACTCCTGGAAGTGGACCGCCTTGCGCTCGCCGTCCTCGTCGATCGCGACATGGGTCTCGACCCGGTCGTCGGACATCGGCAGCAGCCGCACGCCGGGCTTCCAGCGCGCGCAGAGCGCCTCGGTGACGGCGCTGAGCGGATATCCGGCGCCGAGCATCTGGGTCCGCACGACATGGGTGGCGAAGTCCCGGTCGCCGAGCCCGAACCACTCGGGGCCGACGCCGTAGGCGGCCAACTCCTCCTTCACCCGGAAGGTTTCGTCGGTGCGGCCCCAGCCCTGCTCCTCGTTGATGCCGCCGCCGAGGGTGTACATCACGGTGTCGAGGTCGGGGCACACCTTCAGCCCGAACAGATGGATGTCGTCGCCGGTGTTGCCGATGACGGTGAGGTCCGCGTCCGGAGCCGCTGCCTTCAGTCCCCGCAGAAAGCGGGCGCCGCCGATACCGCCGGCCAGAACCACGATTCGCATGGCCCCAGCATGGCAGGGGCCCGCGGCACCGCGTCAGGGGGCCAGTACCTCGGTCGGGGCGGCCGCACCCCCGAAGGAAGCGGCCTGGCTGGGGTGCATCGGCATGTCGGTCAGGCCCGGGAAGTAGATGTGCAGGCTGACCGCGGGGGCCAGCGCGTCGTTGACGACCTCGTGGACGTAGCCGGGGGCGAACACCCGCTGGGCGCCGGCCGCGAGCGTGCGGGGCCCGGTCGCGGTGTGCTCGGTCAACTCGCCCTCCAGGACGGTCAGCACGCCGGAGGACGCCCCGTGGTCGTGCCGCCCGCTGCCCTGGCCCGGCACCCAGCTCAGCAGCCACACCTCGTAGCCGACCGGGGCCTGGGGGACGGCGCGCAGCCGCTGGTACCAGCGGGTGGTGGTGTCGTAGCGGACGTGCGGCGCCCAGGCGGCGCGGTCGGCGGCGATCGAGCGGGCCAGCCCGGCGAATCCGGCGACGGTGGCGGGGTGGGCGGGGACGGGCGGCAGCAGGTGGGGGAGGGCGAGCGGGTCGCCGGCGATCTGGACGTCGCTGTTCATGGCGTTTCGGGTTCCTCGGCGGAAGTGCGGGTGACGCTGCGGGGCTGCGGCACGGCGCGGGCTCTCCCTGTGGGGGGCGTGGCGCGGCGACGCGGAGCAGGGGCGCTGCGGGGTGGTGCGAGCGGAAAAGCTGGAGCTCAGTGGCTACGACAGCTGGAACAGCGACAGCGGGCCTGCGCAGCGCAGAGCGACCCGTAGGCACGGGTCAGTCGGGGCGCATGGGTCGCTGGCATGCGGTCAAGGAGACCGGGTTCACGCCGCGATGTCAACTGGATGACTGGTTTGCCGTAAATCTTTCACCTCATCCGGTTACTCCGCCCGGAGAAAGGTTTGTGCAGTGAGCGGCGCGGAGACATCGACCGGCAACCGCACCTCCAAACGCCTTTGCGGCCCTGTGATCCGTCTGTGATCTTCCCCGCTCCGGCGCGCGGGGTGCAACGTGAATGCCGCCTGATCGCGTCTTGATGAGCAACTGGGGATGCGCCGGGCGCTGAGCCCGATGAAGTGTCCTGGTTTTTACTGATTTGAACACTTTCCGCATACGCTTGGTTCCGCCGAGTGAATAAGAGGCCCAATAGCAGATCTCGGCTTGACTGGCCCGGATCACCACACTTGTAATTTCACTCGTGTCGTTCAGCCGAAATCGATCACGGCTTGATCACGGGGACGTAAAGACAGACGAGGGGCGCACATGACCGAGCTGTTCCAGGAATTGCTGGTCGAGGAGGCGGATGAGGAGCTCGGCTGGCAGGAGCGCGCACTGTGCGCCCAGACCGACCCCGAGTCCTTCTTCCCGGAGAAGGGTGGCTCCACCCGCGAGGCCAAGAAGGTCTGTCTCGCCTGTGAAGTCCGGTCCGAATGCCTGGAGTACGCGCTCGCCAACGACGAGCGCTTCGGCATTTGGGGCGGCCTGTCCGAGCGCGAGCGGCGCCGGCTGAAGAAGGCCGCCGTCTGACGATGACAGCGCAGCCGGCCGGACCCACCGGGCGCGGCCTCACGGACCACGCCGCCGTACCACCTCAACTCCCCATATCCCCCTATAGCGAACACTCCGCCTCCTGCGACTCGCGCGCCGGAGGCGGACTGCTGTGCACGGACCCGGTCGGGGCACCGGCGCGAACCATTAGTGTGGGGCCCCGTCCGAGATGCGCCGCCGCCCTGCCGGGCGCGCGCGTCGCCTCGTAGTCCGTCGCAGTGTCTTCCGGGGGCGGGGGCCCAGACTTCGCCGCGGGCCTTCGAACTCCCGGGTCCGGAGGGCCCGTACCTCGATGTCCGTGCACAGCCAGCCGGCCGCTCAGGCCGCCTCATATGCAGCCGCCACCCCAGAGTTCCCGCGGCACGTCGTCACCGCCGTGATCGTCTCCCATGACGGTGCCCGCTGGCTGCCCGACGCGCTCACCGGCCTGCTCGGCCAGGAGCGCCCGGTGCAGAACGTCATCGGCGCCGACACCGGCAGCGCGGACCACTCCGCCCAGCTGCTCGCCGAGGCCATCGGGGACCAGCGGGTGCTGCACCTCGCCCGCCGCTCCGGATTCGGCACCGCCGTCGACGAAGCCGTCCGCACGGCCCCCGAACTCACCCCCGACGACCTGCCGTACCTGCGCCGCCCCAGCGGCTGGGACCCGGTCAGCCGCACCTGGCGCGACGAGGCGTACGACATGCCGGAGTTGCCGCACGGCGAACCGGTCCAGTGGCTGTGGCTGCTGCACGACGACTGCGCGCCCGAGCCGGACGCGCTCGCCGAGCTGCTGCGGGTCGCCGACGCCAGCCCCTCGACGGTCATCGTCGGCCCCAAGCTGCGCAGCTGGTACGACCGCCGGCAGCTGCTCGAAGCCGGGGTCAGCATCGCCCGCTCCGGCCGCCGTTGGACCGGCCTGGACCGCCGCGAACAGGACCAGGGCCAGCACGACCAGGTGCGCCCCGTGCTGTCCGTCTCCACCGCCGGCATGCTCATCCGCCGTGACGTCTACGAGGAGTTGGGCGGCTTCGACCGCCGGCTGCCCCTGATGCGCGACGACGTCGACCTGTGCTGGCGCGCCCAGGCCGCCGGCCACCAGGTCCTGGTCGCGCCGGACGCGATCCTGCGGCACGCCGAGGCCGCGGCCCGCGAGCGCCGCCCCATCGACTGCGTCGGCCGCTCGGTCGCCAACCCGCACCGGGTCGACAAGGCCGGCGCCGTCTACACCCTGCTCACCAACGCCCGCGGCGCGGTCCTCCCGTACGTCCTGCTGCGGCTGCTGATCGGCACCTTCCTGCGGGTCGTCGCCTACCTCGTCGGCAAGGTCCCCGGCCAGGCGCTGGACGAACTCGCCGGGCTCTTCGGCACCCTGCTGCGGCCCGGCAAGATCCTCGCCGCACGGAAGCGGAGAGGGCGCTCCGCGGTCGAGGCGAGCGAACTGCGGCCGCTCTTCCCGCCACCGGGCGCGACCGTGCGGGCCACCTTCGAGCAGGTCGCCGGCAACCTCGCCGGGCGGGCCGCGCCCGATGTGGCGTCGGCCGGCCGGCACGGCGCGGTCGAGTCCGGGCCCGGCGGCGACGACGCCGACTTCCTGGAGATCGAGCAGTTCGCCCGGCTCAAGCGGATCGCCCGCAAGCCCGCACCGGTGCTCTTCCTCGTCCTGCTGCTGGTCTCGCTGATCGCCTGCCGCGGGCTGCTCGGCTCCGGCGCGCTGGCCGGCGGCGCCATGCTGCCCGCGCCCGGCAGCGTGTCCGACCTGTGGTCGGCGTACGCCGACAGCTGGCATGCGGTCGGGGTCGGCGACAGCGCCTCCGCCCCGCCCTACCTCGCCGTCGTCGCCCTGGTGTCGAGCATCTTCTTCGGCAGCACCGGCTTCGCCCTCACCCTGCTGCTGGTCTGCTCCGTCCCGCTGGCCGGCCTCACCGCCTACTTCGCCTCCCGCCCGCTGGTCGCCTCCCGGCTGCTGCGGGCCTGGGCGAGCATCGCGTACGCCTTCCTGCCCGCGGCCGCCGGGGCGCTGGCCGGCGGCCGGCTGGGCACCGCGGTCCTCGCCGTGCTGCTGCCGCTGATGGCGCGCGCCGCCGTCGCGGCGAGCGGACTGCGGCTGCCGGCCGGCGTCCGGCCCAGCTGGCGCGCCACCTGGGCGTATGCGCTGCTGATCACCTTCACCATGGCCTTCACCCCGGTCGTCTGGCCGATCGCGGTGCTGCTCGGCATCGGCCTGCTGGTGCTGCGCTTCCTCGGCTCCGCATCCGGAGGCTCGAAAGCGAGCGGAGACGGAGCGAAGCGGAGTGGCAGCCGCGACCAGCCGGCGGCCTACGGGCTGCGGTTCCTGGTCGTGGTCCTCGCGCCGCTCGTCGTGCTCGCCCCGTGGTCGCTGTCGCTGCTGACCCGGCCGTCGCGGTTCTTCCAGGAAGCCGGACTCGGCTACGGCGCCGGCTCCGCCTCCGTGCTCGACCTCATCGGGCTCAGCCCCGGCGGCCCCAAGGCCGTCGGCGGGGTGCTGCTCTTCGGCATCGTGGCGGCCGCGCTCGCCGCGACGCTGCGCGACGAACGGCAGCGCGCGATCCGTACCGCCTGGGCGGTGGCCCTGACCGGCCTGCTGCTGGCGGCGCTGGGCAACGGCTCCGGCTGGACCGGGCCCGCGATGCTCGTCTACGGACTGGCCCTGCTGTGCGCCGCCGCGATCGGCGCCGAGGGCATCCGCACCCGGATGGCCAGCCTCGGCTTCGGCTGGAAGCAGCCGGTCGCCGTGCTGATCGCGCTGGCGTCGGTGCTCGCCCCGCTCTACGCCGCGGTCAGCTGGATGATCACCGGTGCCGCCGGTCCGCTGGAGCGGCGCAACCCGGAGCAGGTCCCGGCCTTCGTCGCAGAGGAGTCCGGCACCGCCGACCGGGCCCGCACCCTGGTCCTCGACGGCACGCCCGGCCATGTCGACTACTCCCTCGTCCGCGGCTCCGGCGCCGCGCTCGGCGACGCCGACCTGGCCGCCCAGGCGGGCGAGGACAAGCGGCTCGGCGGCATCGTCGCCCACCTCGTGGCCGGCTCCGGTGCCGACCAGACCCACCAGCTCGGCGGCTACGCGGTCCGCTACGTCCTGGTCAGGGACGGGGCGCCGCGCGAGATGGGCCGCGTCCTGGACTCGACCCCGGGCCTGACCCGGCTCAGCCAGGACGACGGCAGCTCCCTGTGGCGCGTCGACCGGCGGGTCTCGCGGGTCTCGATCGTCGCGGGCGGATCCAAGGACGGCACCGGCACCGACGAGACCGCGCCCGTCGCCGTGGCGGCCGGCCCCGTCGAGGCGCACACCAAGATCCCCGGCGGCGCCGGCGGCCGGGTGCTGCGGCTCGCGGACGCCGCCGACGAGGGCTGGCAGGCCACGCTCGACGGCACCCCGCTCAAGCCGGTGACGGTCGACGGCTGGGCCCAGGGCTTCGCGCTCCCCGCCGGCGGCGGCACCCTCGACCTCACCCACGAGAACCCGATCGGCCACACCCTCTGGCTGTGGGCGCAGGGCCTGCTCGCCGTCGTCCTGGTGGTCCTGGCGCTGCCGGGCCGCCGCCGGGAGATCGACGACGACCTGCCCGAGGACACGGCCGCCGCCCAGGCCGCCGCGGCGACCGGCGACGGCCGCCGGGCCCGCCGCCTGCGGGCCCAGGCCGAGGCCGCCGGCGCCCCCGACGCGGCCGGCGTCCCCGGGGCCCGGTCCGGCGAGCAGCCGCTCGACCCGGAGGCCGCGGGGATCCCCGCCCAGGACGCGGAGGGCGTGCCCCAGCCCGCCGCCCCCATGGGCGACGCCGACCCCTACGGGGCGGTGCCCCAGCAGCAGCCCTACGACGCCTGGCAGGCCGGAGCGCAGGGCGGGCCCGGCCATCCGGGCCGGCCCGGCGAGCAGCAGCCCTACGCACCCGCCGACCCCTACCAGGCCGCGCAGTACGACGGGCAGCCCTACCCGCCGGCCGACCCCTACCAGGCCCCCGGCCCGTACGCCGACCCCTACCAGGCGGGCGCCTTCGACCCGTACGGGTACGGGCAGCAGCAGTACGGCGACGGCGGGCCGCAGCACCAGCAGCCCTACGACGACGGCGACCCGTATCCCGGGTACCCCGGCTCCTACCCCGAGCAGCGCCGTGACGGGAGCGACCAGCAGTGAAGCGCACCATGATGTCCCTGATCGGCGTGACCGCGGCGCTGGCCGCCGTTTCCGGCGTCGCCGCCGTGACCGGCCCGGCCGGCGGCACCCCCGAGGCGCCCCGCGGCGGCACCCGGCTGCCCGTCCAGCGCTCCGCGCTGCTGTGCCCGGCCCCGACCTCCTCCGAGGTCGGCGACACCACCTACACCGCCTTCGCCCCCAAGGGCGCCGCCGCCGGTGCCGGCACCGGCAAGGGCACCGCCCGGCTGCTGCCCGCCGGAACCGTCCGGGACGACAGCGGCGCGGACGACGGCAAGGGCAAGGGCAAGAAGAAGCCCAAGGGCGGCAAGGACAGCGGCGCCGGCGCCGCCGCCGGGCGGACCGTCCCCCCGCGCGACACCAAGCCCGTGGTGCCCCTGCAGCAGGCAGGACGGCCGGTCACCGCGACCACCGACCGCCCCGACGCCCCCGCCCTCGTGGGCACGGCGGACGGCTCCCTCGCCCCCGGCTGGACCGTCCAGCAGACCACCGAGGTCGCCGCCGGCTCCGGGCGCGGCCTGCTCGGCCTGGGCTGCACCGCCCCCGACACCACGTTCTGGTTCCCCGGCGTCAGCACCGCGACGGACCGCCAGGACTACGTCCACCTCACCAACCCCGACGACACCCCGGCCGTCGTCGACCTCGAACTGCGCGGGAAGGACGGGGCGTTGGGCGGCTCGGCCGGCGAGGACCTCTCCGTCCCGCCGCACACCACGGTCCCCGTCCTGCTCTCCACCCTCACGGGCGCCCCGACCACCAACGCGGCGCTGCACGTGGTCGCCCGCGAGGGCCGGGTCGGCGCCGCCGTCCAGGCGAGCGACGGCAAGCTCGGCAGCGACTGGCTGCCGCCCGCCGCCGACCCGTCGCCGCGCGTGGTGCTGCCCGGTGTCCCCAAGGACGCCACCTCCGTCCGGCTGGTCGCCCTCGCCCCCGGTGAGGCCGACGCCGACCTGAAGGTGCAACTGGCCACCCCGACCGGGATGATCACCCCGGCCGGTCTGGAGAACCTGCACCTCAAGAGCGGGATGACCACGGCGGTGGACCTCAAGGACCTGACCAAGGGCGAGGCCGGCTCGCTGGTGCTCACCCCGTCCGACAGCGGCTCCAAGGTCCCGGTCGCGGCCGCGCTGCGGGTCACCCGCGGCAAGGGCGCCAAGCAGGACATGGCGTTCATCCCCGCGACCCGCCCGGTCGTCAAGCGCGCCACCGCCGTCGACAACCGCGGCAAGGACAGCACCCTCTCGCTGGTCGCACCCGAGAAGGGCAAGGACGCCAAGGTGAAGGTCACCGCGTCGGCCGGCAGCGGCGGCGGCACCCCGGTCACCAAGACGTACACGATCAAGGGCGGCACCAGCGTCGACCTCGCGCCGCCGCGTCCGAGCGGCCTGAAGGGGAGCTACGCCCTGACGGTGGAGCCGCAGTCCGGCAGCGGCCCCGTCTACGCCGCCCGCATGCTCACCCGGCCGCAGGGCGGGGTGCCCGCCTTCACCGTCCAGCCGCTGCCCGACGACCGCGGCTCGGTGCTCGTCCCGACCGCGGGCCAGGACCTGTCGGTCCTCACCGACTGACCGCGAGCGTCCCCGCGGACCCGCGCGGCGGCCTCACTCCTGGCCGTAGCGCGGGTCCACCGACTCCGGGGCCAGCCCCAGCAGTTCGGCGACCTGCTCGACCACCACGTCATGGACCAGCAGCGCCCGCTCGTCACGGCCCTTGGTGCGGATCTCCACCGGCCTGCGGTAGATCACGATCCGGTCGCGATATCCGCCCGCGGCCGGCACCACCCGTCCCAGCGGCACGGCCTCCTCGTCGCCGGCCGCGTCCGGCCCCTCGTCCGGTCCGGTGCCGGGCACCTCCAGGACCAGGAAGTCGACCTGGGAGAGCTGCGGCCAGCGCCGCTCCAGCCGGTCCCGGGAGTCATAGACAAGATCCACGAACGCGTCGGCGCGGGTCACCGACAGCGGCACCTGCGGCGGCGCGATGGGGCCGCGCATGCCGCGGCCGTGGCGGTCGCGGCGGCGGATCCGCGGCTGTGCCGGTCGGGGAGGTACGGGACTGTCCATCAGGATCGAGCGTAGCCGCCGACCCCCGCCCGGCACCGGGGAGCGCGGCAAGACGTGGCATGTCGTCGGCTGACCGGACCTGTCCGGGGCGCGTTCGTTTGCCTCCCCGCACGAGATCGCGGATCGCCCCCGTAATGGCAGGAATTGCACCGAGTCGTGACGGGTTTCGGCGCCGAATGCCGTCCGCCCCGGCGTGCCCGGCCCAGGTCGGGCCGAGCGGGTGCAGGTCAGACGCATCGGACGAAGCGGGACGACACGGTTGGGTGAGCCGGGGGAGAGTCGTCGCGGCCCGCTCAAGAGTGCGGTACCGTCCAACGTCGTGAGCCCTGTACGTCGCTGTTCGCGCACTGCGTGCGGCCGCCCCGCCGTCGCAACGCTGACGTACGTCTATGCGGATTCGACCGCCGTGCTCGGACCGCTCGCCACCTACGCCGAACCGCACTGCTACGACCTGTGCGCCGAGCACTCCGAGCGGCTGACCGCGCCGCGCGGCTGGGAAGTTGTCCGCCTCGCCCTCGACGCGGGCCCGGCCCGCCCCAGCGGCGACGACCTCGAAGCACTGGCGAACGCCGTGCGCGAGGCGGCCCGCCCCCAGGAGCGCGCCGCCGGTGCCGGCGGCGCCCCCAGCCAGGGCAGCCGCGACACCCACCCCATGGAGGTCGCCCGCCGGGGCCACCTCCGGGTGCTGCGCTCGCCGGACTCCTGAACCGGCCGGTCCCGCACGCCTCTGCGTGAGTCCGCGAGGGGCCGCCGCCCGCCCGCGCGCGAGGGCCGCCGCCACCGGGGTGCCGCACCTGTAACGGCTTGATCCGCAGCCCGCACACCGCGACGCGGCCCGGTAGGTTGGGAGTCCGTAGAGACTCTCCAGGAGGGCTGGCTGTGACTGATCTGTCGCAGATCGTGAAGGCGTATGACGTACGCGGCGTCGTCCCCACCCAGTGGGACGAGACGCTGGCCGAACTGTTCGGAGCGGCCTTCGCCGAGATCACCGGCGCGGACGCGATCGTGACCGGGCACGACATGCGGCCCTCCTCGCCCGGCCTCTCCCGCGCCTTCGCCCGCGGCGCCGCGGCCCGCGGCGCGGACGTCACGGAGATCTGCCTCTGCTCGACCGACGAGCTGTACTTCGCCAGCGGCGCCCTCGGCCTGCCCGGCGCCATGTTCACCGCCTCGCACAACCCCGCCCAGTACAACGGCATCAAGATGTGCCGGGCGGGCGCGGCGCCGGTCGGCCAGGACACCGGTCTCGCCGAGATCCGCGCGCTGGTCGAGCGCTGGTCGGACGAGGGCGCCCCGGAACCGGTTGCCGCGCCGGGCACCGTCACCCGACGCGACGTCCTCCGCGACTACGCCGCCCACCTGCGCGGCCTGGTGGACCTGAGCGGCATCCGCCCGCTGAAGGTCGTCGTCGACGCGGGCAACGGCATGGGCGGGCACACCGTCCCGACCGTCTTCGAGGGCCTGCCGCTCGAACTCGACGCCCTCTACTTCGAGTTGGACGGCTCGTTCCCCAACCACGAGGCCAACCCGCTGGATCCGAAGAACATCGTCGACCTCCAGGCGCGGGTGCGCGAGACCGGCGCCGACCTCGGCCTCGCCTTCGACGGCGACGCCGACCGCTGCTTCGTCGTCGACGAGAACGGCGATCCCGTCTCCCCGTCCGCGATCACCGCCCTGGTCGCCGCCCGCGAGCTGGCCAAGCACCCCGGCGGCACGGTCATCCACAACCTGATCACCTCCTGGTCGGTGCCGGAGGTCGTCAAGGAGAACGGCGGCGAGCCGGTCCGCACCCGCGTCGGGCACTCCTTCATCAAGGAGGAGATGGCCAAAACCGGCGCGATCTTCGGCGGTGAGCACTCCGCGCACTACTACTTCCGCGACTTCTGGAACGCCGACACCGGCATGCTCGCCGCGATGCACGTCCTGGCGGCCCTCGGCGGCCAGCAGGGCCCGCTGTCGCAGCTGGTCGCCCAGTACGACCGGTACGCGGCCTCCGGCGAGATCAACAGCACCGTCGACGACCAGACCGGCCGGCTCGCCGCGATCAAGGCGGCCTACGAGGGCCGGGCGGGCATCGCCCTCGACGAACTCGACGGGCTGACCGTCACCGCCGACGACTGGTGGTTCAACGTGCGCGCCTCCAACACCGAGCCGCTGCTGCGGCTGAACGTCGAGGCCCGCGACACCGCGACCGCCGACCGGGTCCGCGACGAGGCCCTGGCGATCATCCGCGCCTGAGCCCCGGCCCCCGCGACACCGGACGGCCCGTACAACCGGAGTCACCTTCCGTGGTGGCGGGCGACCGCGGCATCCGCGCCGCCCGCCACCCCAAAACCCCTCCGGGCACGCCCCGGCCCCCCGCCCGGCGGTAGGCTGGCCACGCCGCAACCGCCCCGAAGGAGCACCCTCCATGCCGGTCGACGCCAGCCTGATCCAGATCCTCGCCTGCCCGGCGTGCCACGCCCCGCTCGACGACCGGACGGCCGACGACCCCGCCGCGCTGCGCTGCACCTCCGGCGACTGCGGCCTCGCCTACCCCGTCCGGGACGGCATCCCCGTACTCCTCGTCGACGAGGCCCTGGACGGCACGGGCGGCACCCCCAGCACCGCCTGACCGGGCGCCGCCGGGCCCGCCCCGGCACCGCCCGGCGTACCCCGCCCGCACCGGCGATCGGAGGCCGCGCCCACCATGCTCGACGAGTCACTCCTCGACACCCCTGACGCACTGGCGGGCGCCGACCGCTTCGGTCTGCTGCGCGGCGTCGCCGAATCCGGCGCCCGGGTCCGCACCGCCGCCCGCAGCGCCGCCGAATCCGGCATCCCCGAACTCACCCCCGACGGGCGGCCGCGCGCCGTGCTCGTCGCCGGGCCGGGGCCCGCCGCCGCCGGCGTCGCCGACCTCCTGCGGGCGCTCGGCGGCGGCAGCTGCCCGGTCACCCTCATCCCGCCCACGGGAGTCGCCCCGCTGCCCGGCGCCCTGCGCTGGACCCTGCCCGGCTGGGCCGGACCCCTCGACCTGCTGCTGCTCCCCGGCCCGGACGCCGCCGACCCCGGCCTCGCCGAGCTGGTCGAGCAGGCCTACCGCCGCGGCTGCGCCGTCGTCGCCGTCACCCCCGCCTGCGGCCCGCTCGCCGACGCCGTCGTCCAGGCCCGGGGCCTCGCCGTCCCGCTGGCGACCACCCCCTACGACGCCGAATTCGACGTCGAGGGCGCCCCGCCGGCCGCCCCCGGCACCCTCTGGTCGGTGCTCATCCCGCTGCTCGCGCTCGCCGACCGGATCGGCCTGCTCAGCGCCCCGCCCGAGGACCTCGGCAAGCTCGCCGACCGCCTCGACCAGCTCGCCGAACGCTGCGGCCCGGCCATCCCGACGTACACCAATCCCGGCAAGACCCTCGCCGCCGACCTCGCCGACTCCTTCCCGCTGATCTGGACGGAGGGCACCCTCGCCGGTGCCGTCGGCCGGCACTTCGCTACCGAGCTCGCCGGCCTCGCCGGCCGCCCCGCGCTCGCCGCCGAACTGCCCGAGGCGCTCGCCACCCACCGCACCCTGCTGGCCGGCGCGCTGGCTGCCGGCGCCGACCCCGACGACTTCTTCCGCGACCGGGTCGAGCAGCCCGCCGCGATGCACGCCAGAGTCGTGCTGCTGCGCGAGCAGGAACCCGGCCCGCTGTCCGCCACCCGCGCCGCCCAAGCGCTCGCCGAGGAGCGGGACACCGCCGTCAGCGAGCTGCAGCCGGACGCCGGCAGCGATCTGGAACGGGCCGCTGAACTACTCGCCATCGTGGATTTCGGCGCCGTTTACCTGGCGCTTGCCGGCACCGAGTGATCATTGGCGGCCGGCCCGCACCCGCGGACCGGCCGCCCGATCACGCAGCCACGTACGACCCTCAGGAAGCAGCAGCCCCATGGACCGCCTCGCCAACACCGTGCGCCCCTACGCCTGGGGTTCCACCACCGCCCTCCCGGAACTCCTCGGCACCGCACCCACCGGCGAACCGCAGGCCGAGATGTGGATGGGCGCCCACCCCGGCGCCCCCTCCCGCATCGACCGCGGCGCGGGCCCCGTCTCCCTGGCCGATGTGATCGACGCCGCCCCCGAGACCGAACTGGGCGCCGGCACCGTCCGCGCCTTCGGCCCCCGACTGCCCTTCCTGCTCAAGCTGCTCGCGGCCGGCTCGCCGCTCTCCCTCCAGGTCCACCCCGACCTCGCCCAGGCGCGCGAGGGCTTCGCCGACGAGGAACGGCGCGGCGTCCCGATAGGCGCCGGCCACCGCAACTACAAGGACGCCCAGCACAAGCCCGAGCTGATCGTGGCCCTCACCCCCTTCGAGGGGCTGTGCGGCTTCCGGCACCCCGCGCAGTCCGCCGACCTCTGGGCGGGCCTGGGCGTCGACGACCTCAAGCCGTACGTCGACCTCCTGCGCGCCGGCCCGGAGGAGGACGCGCTGCGCGAGGTGCTCACCGCCGTGCTGAGCGCCGAGCACCACGCGATCGCCGACACCGTGGAGCGGGCGGCCGTGGCGGCCGGCCAACGGGCGGCCGAGGGCGGCCCGTACGCCGACGACTACGCCGCCTACGCCGGCATCGCCCACCACTACCCCGGCGACCCCGGCGTGCTCGCCGCCATGCTGCTCAACCACGTCCGACTCCAGCCCGGCGAGGCCCTGTTCCTCGGCGCCGGCATCCCGCACGCCTACCTGAGCGGCCTCGGCGTCGAGCTGATGGCCAACTCCGACAACGTGCTGCGCTGCGGCCTGACCCCCAAGCACGTCGACGTGCCGGAGCTGCTGCGGGTGGTCCGCTTCGAGCCCGGCGACGCGGGAGTGCTCCGCCCCGAGGCGGTGGACGGCGAGGAGATCTACGAAACCCCCATCGACGAGTTCCGCCTCTCCCGCTTCGCCCTGGCCCCCGGCGCCGCCCCCCGCCCCCTCGTCTCCGCCACGCCGCAGATCCTGCTGTGCACGGGAGGGACGGTGCGGGTGCGGGGGGAGGAAGCGGGCGCCGGGGTCGGGGGCGAGGCTGGGACCGGGGTCGGGGCCGAGGCCGGAACCGAAGCCGGGGGCGAATTGACCTTGGCGCCCGGTGAGTCCGTATTCGTGCGGCCCGGTGAGCGCCTCACGATCGCGGGGGAGGGCACGCTCTTCCGCGCCACGGTCGTGGCCTAGGGCGGCGCCGAGGAACGGCTTCCGCACCACGGCCGTTGCCACCGGGGTGCCGGGGTGCCGGGGTGCCGGGGTGCCGGGGTGCCGGGGTGCCGGGGTGCCGGGGTGCCGGGCCGTCGAGCTGCCGGAGCCGTCGGAAACCGTCCGGCAGGTGGCCTCCTGGCGGATGCCCGCCGCGGGGCTGCAACAATGACCGCCGCAGCATTAAAGCGGCGGTAAAGGCCGGACGACGGAAGGGACATGCGGCACTTATGAGCGCATCAGGCGGGACAAAGGCGATCGTTGCGGCGCTGGGCGCCAACCTGGCGATCGCCGCAGCGAAGTTCGTGGCCTTCGCCTTCAGCGGCTCGTCCTCGATGCTGGCCGAAGGCGTCCACTCCATCGCGGACTCCGGCAACCAGGGCCTGCTGCTGCTCGGCGGCAAGAAGGCCAAGCGCGCGGCCACCGCCGAGCACCCCTTCGGCTACGGCCGCGAGCGCTACATCTACGGCTTCCTCGTCTCCATCGTCCTGTTCACCATCGGTGGTGTCTTCGCGCTCTACGAGGGCTACGAGAAGATCCACGAGCCGCACGCGCTGGACAACTGGTACTGGCCGGTCGGCGTCCTGGTCTTCGCGGTCATCGCCGAGGGCTTCTCCTTCCGCACCGCGATCAAGGAGTCCAACGAGCTGCGCGGCAAGCAGACCTGGGCGCAGTTCGTCCGCCGCGCCAAGGCACCCGAGCTGCCGGTCGTGCTGCTGGAGGACTTCGGCGCGCTGATCGGTCTGATCCTCGCGCTGGGCGGCGTCGGCCTCACCCTCGCCACCGGCGACGGCATCTGGGACGGCATCGGCACCATGTGCATCGGCGCGCTGCTGGTGGTGATCGCCCTGGTCCTGGCCGCCGAGACCAAGTCGCTGCTGCTGGGCGAGGCGGCCGGCCCCGAGCAGGTCGCCAAGATCCGCGAGGCCGTCGTCGACGGCGACGTCGTCACCCGCCTCATCCACATGCGCACGCTCCATCTCGGCCCCGAGGAGCTCCTGGTCGCCGCCAAGATCGCGGTCCGGCACGACGGCACCGCGACCCAGGTCGCCCACGCCATCAACGCCGCCGAGGCCCGCATCCGCGAGGCCGTCCCGATCGCCCGCGTGATCTACCTGGAGCCCGACATCTACGACGAGGCCACCGCCGCCGCAGGCACCGACCCCGCAAAGACGCCCGGCGGAGCCTGATCCCAGCGCGGGCGCCGGCAGCGGGCGGGACTGGCTCTGCGGTAGGCGCCGGGAGCTGGGGCGACTGGTTCCGGCCACGAGTGCCGACGGCTCCGGCCGCGGGTGCCCACGGCCGGCTTGCTCCGGCCGCGGGTGCCGACGGCCGGCTTGCTCCGGCCACGAGTGCCGACGGTGGCTTGTTCGGGGGCCCTGGGTGCCGACGGTGGCTTGTTCCGGCTGTGGGTGCCGACGAGGCGGCTAGCTCTGGCGGTGGGTTCCGACGGGGGCCCGCCGCCCCCGCCGGCAGGTGTGCCGAGGGCGGGGCCGGTCCACCCCCGGCCGGCGGGTGCCGCCGGCGGGCCGGTCCATCCCCGGACTGCGGGCGCCGCCGACTGGTCCTGCTTCGGCGGACTTGCGTCGGCGGTGGCTGCCGCCGGCGTACGGGCCCCGGCGTAGATACCGGCGATGGCCATGGAGCCGCCCATGAAATCCGCCCGTGATTTCCGCCCGGAAATCCGCCCGGAAATCCGCCGGTGTATCCCACCCGTGGAAGCCGCTCGTGGAATCCACCCGTGATCGAACGGCCCCCGCACCCCTGACAGGAGTGCGGGGGCCGTTGCTCTACGAGACCCGGCTGCCACCTGAGCCCGGCTGCCACATGGCTCCGGGCCGGGTCGCCGTACGGCCCTGGCTGTCCTGTAGCTCCCAATGGCCGGTATGGCGCCCGGCCGTCCTGCGACTCCCAAGTGCCGTACAGCGCCCGGCCTATCGATCACTGCCCATGGACCCCTGCCGGTCGCTGCCCGTGGATCCCCGTCGCTCACCCGTGAATCCCTCGCCGAGCAAAAGACGACCGTGGATCACAACCCGCCGACCAAAACCGCCCGACCACAACCCGCCGACCACAACCCGTGGCTCATCGCCCGCGGATCACCGCCTGCGCGCCACGCCCGCTGATTACCGCCCGCTGGTCACCGCCGTGGCTCGCCTCACCGTCCCTCGACCGTGAGGCGAGCCACAACAACCGGGAATACCGCCCCGGACCACCGCGTTCTTGGCCCCGAGGGGGCGCGCGCAACCCCTAAGTGATCTGTTCGCCCATGCCTTAGTGGTGACCCCGCCCCCGACGGGCGCCCTAGTGGATCTCGCCGAGGACGCGCAAAATCGCCGTCGTGTCCTCCGCCCCCTGCAGCCGGGCACGGAAGTCCGCGTCCATCAGCTTCCGCGACAGCAGCGCCAGGATGCGCAGATGCTCGTCCCCGGCCGCCGCCTCCGGCACCGCGATCATGAAGACCAGCCTGGCGGGCGTGCCGTCCGGCGAGCCCCAGTCGATACCGTCCGCCGACCGCGCGAAGCCGACCACCGGAGCGGTCACCGCGTCCGTCTTGGCGTGCGGAATGGCGATCTCCTCGCCGAGCCCGGTGGTCCCCTGCGCCTCCCGCGCCAGCGCCACCCGGACCAGTTCGTCGACATCCGCCACCCTGCCGGTGCCGGCCGCCAGCTTGGCCATCTCCCGGATCGCCGCCTCCTTCTCACCGGCGTCGAGCTGCGTCTTGACGGTCTGCCCGGTGAGGTAGCCGGACAGCACCTCGGTCCCGGCGAGGACACTGTCGCCGTCGCCGTCGCCGTCGCCGTCGCCGTCGCCGTCGCCGTCGCCGTCGGCGCCGCCTTCTGCGCTCTCCCCGCCGACATCGCTACCACCGGCCTCGGAGGTGTCGCCGCCCACGACAACGCCGTCCCCGCCATCGCCGTCCCCGGCACTTTGACCCACACCCCGCTCGGGAGCGGCCGCCGGCCCAGGGAAACCGGCAACCGCCGCATCCGTACGGGACCCACCGCCCGCCCCGGCATCAGCCCCGGCACCCCCACCGACAACTGCGGCCACAGGCTCCGCCACCACAGGCTCGCCGGTCGCCGGCACCACCCCGGCAGCCACCACACCGCCGTCGCCGCCGCCGACCAGGCCACCGCTCGCGCCACCGGCGTCAGCGACCATCCCAGCCGCCCCCCGCTCCCGCCCGGCCCCGCTCTTCCGCCGCTCCGCAACATCCACCAGCGTCACCGTCGTCAGCGCCGTGACCACCGCCCCGACCACCACGGCGACGAAGAACAGCGGAACCCCGTCGACCGCACCCAGCACCGCCACGATCGGCCCGCCGTGCGGCACCGCGTCCGCGACCCCGGCCATCCCCGCGACCGCACCGGCCACCGCGCCGCCGAGCATGTTCGCCGGAATGACCTGCGCGGGCCGCGCCGCGGCGAACGGGATCGCACCTTCCGAGATCCCGAACAGCCCCATGAACAGCGCCGCCATCCCGGTCTCCCGCTCCTGCTCGGAGTACAGGCGCCGGCGGATCAGCGTGGCCAGCCCCTGGCCGAGCGGCATCACCGGGATCGCGGCGGCGCACATGCCCATCACCGTCTGGTTCCCGGAGGCGATCAGGCCCGAACCGAACAGGAACGCCGTCTTGTTGACCGGCCCGCCCATGTCGAACGCGATCATCAGGCCGAGGACCGCCCCCAGCACGATCGCGCTGGTGCCCGTCATCCCGCTGAGCCAGCCCGTGAGATGGGTGAACACCCAGGAGATCGGCTTGCCGAGCACGTAGATGAAGAACAGCCCGAGTGCCGTCGTGGCCACGATCGGGATCACGATGATCGGCATGATCGGCCGGGCGAACTTGGGGACCTCGACCTTCTTGATCCACACGACCAGATATCCGGCCAGAAAGCCCGTCACGATGCCGCCGATGAAGCCCGCGCTCGCGTCCTTCATCCCGTACAGCTCGCCGTGGGTGGCGATCCAGCCGCCGATCATGCCCGGTACCAGCGCCGGCCGGTCGCCGATCGCATAGGCGATATAGCCGGAGAGGATCGGCACCATCAGCTGGAAGCCGATGGTGCCGATGTTGTTGACGTCCTCCCAGAACGAGCCCGGGGCGATCTTCAGCCCCTCGGGCGTCGGGTGGCCGCCCACCGCCAGCGAGATCGCGATCAGCAGACCGCCGACCACCACGAACGGGATCATGTAACTGACGCCGTTCATCAGCGCCTTGTACGCGACGCTGCGCTCGCGACCGCCGCCGCTGTCACCGCTGTCCCCGGAAGGCGCCGTGCCGCCGCCCGCACCGGCCCCGTCGGCGTCCGCGCCCCCGTACACCGGCGCGCTCCGCACCCGCTCGATCAGCCGCTCGGGATGCCGGATCCCCTCGGCCACCCCGACGGCCAGGACCCGCTTGCCGGCGAACCGGCTGCGGTCCACCTCCTTGTCCGCGGCGATGATGATGCCGTCCGCCTCCCTGACATCGTTGTCAGACAGTACGTTCTCGGCCCCGATGGATCCCTGCGTCTCCACCTTGATCTGGTGCCCGAGGGACCGGGCGGTCTGGGTCAGCTTCTCCGCGGCCATGTAGGTGTGGGCGATCCCGGTCGGGCAGGCGGTCACTGCGAGCAGTTTCAGCCCCTGCCCGCTCCTCCCCGCGTCCGCGGGGGGATCGGCTGGAGTGGTGGTCACGTGGCTCTCCTTACGAACGTGCGCGCGGGCGTGCAACTGTTCCCGCGCTGCCAGGCATCCTGCATGACGCCACAGCGCGCGCCAAGCCCTCCGGAGCCATGGCCCCAGCAGCCGGAACGCGGTTCTCCGGCGCCCCGGATCCCGGGAATCACGGCCCGTTCCGCCACCCCTTCCTGGCCGGTACCGCACCGGACCGGCCCCTCCGGGCTGGGGTTCGCCGGGCCCATCGGTGTAGATTCGTGACCAGTGCCAGACGTCGCTGCTGATGGCGGTCGGGCGGCCCGCACCGCGGACCGGCCGAGGGAGAGAGGGCCTCCGACGGACTGCGCTGCGGCCAGGGGGAGGAGTGCGTCCGCTTCCGCGTACGCTCGTATTCGCCCCCGTCACCCCTGGGGCCCCGGCCCGCGCCGCAGACTGCCAGCCCATCCACCTCGACACTCGAGGAGCAGCCCGCATGACGACAGCAGCCACCGGCCAGGACTTCAAGGTCGCCGACCTGTCCCTCGCCGCTTTCGGCCGCAAGGAGATCACCCT
>NZ_JBFBHQ010000019.1:0-105659 GCF_040701845.1 Streptomyces angustmyceticus
AATACGACCCAACGGCGACAACACCCGCCCCGCCATCGCATAACCGAACGCGAACGCCACCACCGTCAAACCCAGCAACGCCAGCAACGAACGGTCGAGGAAGGTGTGCAGGGCCAGCGCACGCTGGTTGCGGATGCAGTGGCCGATCGCGGCGTTGATCTCGTCGGCGGTGCCCGCGGAGGGCAGGCCGGGACAACTGAGGTTGCTCAGCCGGACGTTGCTGCCGAACACCCGGAACTCCGGGGTGCCCTCCTTGAGGGTCCTGGCCGCCAGCAGGTAGATGAGCGTCAGCAGCACGATCCCGGCCATCAGGAACATGCCGCCGTACAGCAGCGCGAGCCGTATCCGGATGGTCGGACGCAGCCACGGTGCCGGGCGGGGGTGCGGCGGAAGGCTCCCGGCGGGCTGCGGCGGTGCGGCCGGCGCGGCGGGCGGCAACGAGGGGGCCACGGCGGTCAGCCCCGCGGGCCCGGTGACGCGGGCACGGCGACGGATACCGGGACGGCGGGTGGGTGCACTGCTGGTCCTTCCTCAGATCCCGTAAGGCACACGACAGTTGCCCCACAGCACCCATCCTGCCCAAAGGACCCATAAACCGGCAGTAAGCACGGATCGTCCCCCAGGTCCCGGCCCGCCGCCGCGCCGGGACCTGCGGGCCGTCACCGGCCGGGCCTCAGTCCCGCGGCAGCTCGGGCGCCAGGACCTCCAGCTCGGCCCGGGTCGGGTAGGACGGCTGGGCCCCCGGCTTGGTGACGGCCGCGGCGCCCACCCGTACGGCGAAGCGTGCCGCCTCGGGCAGCGAGTCGCCGCGGGCCAGGCGGGTGGCGAGGGCGCCCGTGAAGGCGTCGCCGGCGCCGGTGGTGTCCACGGCCTTGACGCGTACGCCCGGGACCTCGGCGGCACCGCCGTCGTCCAGGACCAGCGCGCCGTCGCCGCCGAGGGTGACCACGACGGAGCGGGCGCCCCGGTCGCGCAGCGCCTGCGCCCAGGCGGCGGGCGTGCCGTCGGTGAGCCCGGAGAGCTGCCGCGCCTCGTGCTCGTTGACCACCAACGGGTCGGCCGCCGCGAGGAGTCCGGGCGCCAGCGCGGCCGCCTCGGGGGCCGGGGAGGGGTTGAGGACGACGCGGGTGCCGGCCTGCTCGGCGGCCGTGGCGGCGGCCCGTACGGACTCCATGGGGATCTCCAGCTGGAGGGAGACCACCGAGGCGGCGGCGATGGTGTCCTCGGCCGCCGCGACGTCCTGCGGGGTGAGGGCGGCGTTGGCGCCGGGCGAGACCACGATGCTGTTGTCGCCGTCCGGGTCGACGATGATCATCGCGGTGCCGGTGCGGGCCGTGTCGTCCACGATCACCGGGGTGACGTCGGTGCCCGCGTCGCGCTGGGCGCCGAGCAGCAGTTCGCCGTATGCGTCGCCGCCGACCCGCGCCAGCAGCGCGGTGCGCCCGCCGATCCGGGCCGCCGCGGCCGCCTGGTTCGCGCCCTTGCCGCCGGCCGACTCGACCAGGTCGGTGCCGGTCACGGTCTCGCCCGCGCCGGGCCGCCGGGCGACCCGCACCGTCAGATCCGCGTTGGCCGACCCGACCACCAGGACGTCGTACATCCGCCGCTCTTCCACTTCTCTCCTCTGTCGTGGCCCGGCGGACCGCCGGGCCGCACTCTCAGCCGTCGAACTTCGCGGCGTTCTTCGCCGTCACCAGCACCACCGGCACCCTGACCGACTGCGGCAGCTTCTCACCGCGGGAGGCCTTCAGCGCCCACTCCACGGCCTGCTTGCCGAGGAGTTCCGGCTGCTGGGCGACGGTGGCGGTCAGTGTGCCGTTGCGGACCGCCGTGACGCCGTCCGGGGTGCCGTCGAACGCCACCACCTTCACGTCCTTGCCGGAGCGGCCGCCCAGCGCCTTGGACGCGCCCAGCGCCATCTCGTCGTTGGCGGCGAACACCCCGCCGATGTCGCGGTGCGCCTGCAGCATGTTGGACATCACGTCCATGCCCTTGGTGCGGTCGAAGTCCGCGGGCTGCCGGGCGACGACCTGGATGCCGGGGTACTTCTTGATGCCCTCCTCGAAGCCCTTGCCGCGCTCGCGGGCCGCGGAGGTGCCGGCCTGGCCCTCCAGGAAGGCCACCTTGCCCTTGCCGCCGAGCGATGCGGCCAGCGTCTTCGCGGCGAGCCGGCCGCCCGCGACGTTGTCGGAGGCGATGGTCGAGCCGACCTTGCCGCCGTTGACCCCGCGGTCGATGGAGATCACCGGCACCTTCGCCCGGTTGGCGACGCCGACGGCCGGGACGGCGGCGTCGGAGTCGACCGGGTTGATGATGGCCGCCTTGACGTTCTGGCTGGTGAACGTCTCCATCTGGTTGATCTGCTGGGTCGGGTCGTTCTGGGCGTCGGTGATGTTGAGGTGCAGATGGCGGGCGTCCGCCTCGGCCTGGGCGCCCTTCTTGATGCCGACGAAGAACGGGTTGTTCATCGTCGACAGCGCCAGCCCCAGGTCGGTGTTGCCCCCGCGGTCGCAGCCGGCCAGCCCCAGGGCGGCGGTCGCGGCCAGCCCGGCCGCCAGCGGCATCCGCAGCCGCGCTGCCCTGCGCGCGGTCGTCCGGGCGCTCCTCGCCTCGGTCCGCCGGGCGTTCATCGCGCGCTCCGGCGGCGCAGCGTGTCCAGCAGCACGGCGAGCGCGATGACCAGTCCGGTGGCCACCTGCTGCCAGAACGCCGACACGCTCAGCAGGTTGAGGCCGTTGCGCAGGACGGCGAGGATCAGCGCGCCGATGAGGGTGCCGGAGGCCTTGCCGGAGCCGCCGGAGAGGCTGGCCCCGCCGATGACGACGGCAGCGATCGCGTCCAGCTCGTAGCCGGTGGCGGCCTGCGGCTGGGCGGAGGTGAGCCGGGCGGCGAGCACGATGCCGGCGACCGCGGCGAACAGCCCGGACAGCGCGTAGATGACGAGCTTGCGGCGCTTGACGTGGATGCCGGAGAGCCGGGCCGCCTCCTCGTTGCCGCCGATCGCGAACATCGCCCGGCCGGAGTAGGTGCGGGCCAGGACGAGCGCGGCGATCAGCCCCATGGCGATCATGACGAGGACGGGCACCGGCAGCCAGCCGCCGAGGGTGTCACCGAGCGCGCCGACCGAAGAGGGGAAGGCGATCGGCGAGCCGCCGGAGATGACCAGGGCCAGACCGCGGCCGACCGAGAGCATCGCCAGCGTGGCGATGAAGGCGGGCAGTTTGCCGTAGGCGACCAGGGCGCCGGAGACCAGACCGGCCCCCGCGCCGACCGCCAGGCCGAGCAGTACCGCCATCCAGACGGGCAGGCCCTCGTTGGTCGCCGCCCAGGCGACGACGGTGGCGGCGAGACCGGCGACCGAGCCGACGGACAGGTCGATCCCGGCCGAGACGATCACGAAGGTGACGCCGAAGGCGAGGATCGCGGTGACCGACGCCTGGACGCCGACGTTGAGGAGGTTCTGGCCGTTGAGGAAGTCCCTGGACAGCACCGCCATCACCACGACCAGGGCGATCAGTCCGCCGAGCGGGCCGTTCCTGAGCACCGCCCGGGACAGCCAGGCTCCCGCGCCGTCGCGGTCCGGTGCCCGCCCCACCGCCTCGGCGGCGGCTCCCGTCTTCACCTCAGTGGACATCGGAGCCCTCCATCGCGCTCTCGTCGTTGTGCTTCGGGGACTGGAGCGCCAGCTCCATCACGGCGTCCTGGGTGGCCTCGTCGGCCGACAGCTCTCCGGCCAGCCGGCCCTGCGACATCACCAGCACCCGGTCGCTCATGCCGAGCACCTCGGGCAGATCGCTGGAGATCATCAGCACCGCGCGGCCGGACGCGGTCAGTTCGTTGATGAGCTGGTAGATCTCGACCTTGGCCCCGACGTCGATCCCGCGCGTCGGCTCGTCGAGGATCAGCAGCCTGGTGTCCGCCAGCAGCCATTTGCCGATGACGATCTTCTGCTGGTTGCCGCCGGAGAGGGTGCGGGCGCTCTGCCCCAGCCCGCTCATCCGGACCTTCAACTGCCCGGCGACGGCGGCCGCTTCGCGCCGCTGCGCGCCCCGGTCCACCAGCCCGCCGCGGGTGTCGCGGTCGAGGCGGGCGAGGGTCAGGTTGTCCTGGAGGGAGGCGTCCATGACCAGGCCCTGGCCCTTGCGGTCCTCCGGTACGAGGCCAAGCCCGGCGCGCATGGCGGCGCGGACATCGCCGCGGGCCAGCTCCTTGCCGTCGACCTCGACCGTGCCGGCGTCGTAGCGGTCCACGCCGAAGACCGCCCGGACCACCTCGGTGCGGCCCGCGCCGACCAGCCCCGCGAGACCCACGACCTCGCCGGCCCGCACCTCGAAGTCGATGCCCTCGAAGACCGGCCCGGCCACCGAGCCGTTGCGGGTCAGGCCGCGGACGCGCAGCAGGGGCTCGCCCGGCGTCCCGGGACGCCGGCGCGGGTACTGCTCGGCGATGTCCCGGCCCACCATGAGACGGATCAGCTCGTCCTCGTCCGTCGAGGCCGGCACCTGGGCGACGGAGCGGCCGTCGCGCAGGACGGTGACCCGGTCGCCGAGTGCGCCGATCTCCTCCAGGTGGTGGGTGATGAAGATGACGCCGACGCCGGTCCCGCGCAGCTCGCGGACGATCCCGAAGAGGGTCTCGACCTCCTCCGAGGTGAGGACCGCGGTCGGCTCGTCCATGATCAGAACGCGCGCCTCCAGGCTCAGCGCCTTGGCGATCTCGACCATCTGGAGGCGGGCGATGCCCAGTTCGGCGACCGGGGTGTTCGGGGAGACGTCGAGCCGAACCCGCCGGAGCAGCTCGGCGGCCCGGGCCCGCATCGCCTTGCGGTCGACCAGGCCGAGCGCGGTGCGCGGCTGGCGGCCCAGGAAGATGTTCTCGGCGACGGTCAGCCCGGGGACGAGGTTGAACTCCTGGTAGATGGTGGCGATGCCGTGCCGCTCGGCGTCCTGCGCCGAGCGGATGGTGACCTCGTCGCCGTCCACGAGGATGCGGCCCTCGTCGGGGCGGTGGGCGCCGGAGAGCATCTTGATGAGGGTGCTCTTGCCCGCACCGTTCTCGCCGAGCAGGACGTGCACCTCACCGGTGCGCAGGGTCAGGTCCACGCCGTCCAGCGCGCGGACGCCCGGGAACGACTTCGTCACCCCCTCCACGCGCAGCAGTTCGCGGCCGCCCGGTTCGTCGTCGTTGACGCCGGTCATGCGCTGCCCCTCTCTTCCTCGGATGGCTTGTGCGGTGACTTGCCCGGGTGGCCCGTGAAGGCCTGCTCGGGTGGCCCGTGAAGGCCTGCTCGGGTGGCCCGCCCGGCCGGGGGAGCCGGGACCGTCGTGCCGGTCCCGGGCGCCGGGCGGGCCTGCTCAGGGGGTGGGCGGCTCGCCGCAGGAGCGGCGGGCGACCAGCCGGGCCGGCAGCAGCACCGACTCGACGGGCCGCCGCTCGATCCGCGCCAGCAGGGCGTGGACGGCGGCCCGGCCCAGTTCGCGGGTGGGCTGGGCGATGGCGGTCAGCGGCGGATCGGTGTGGGTGAACCACGGCACGTCGTCGTAGACCACCAGCGCCACGTCGTCGGGGACCCGCAGCCCGCGGGCGCGGAGTTCGTCCATCGCGCCCAGCGCCATCAGGTTGTCGGTGGCCAGCACCGCGTCCGGCGGCTCGGCGAGGTCGAGGAAGGCACTCATCACCTGCCGGCCGCCGGTGTGCTGGAGGTCGGGGGTGGCGCCGACCCGCTCGTCGGGCAGCGCGATGCCGTGGTCGGCCAGCGCCGCACGGAACAGGGCGAGGCGCTCGTCGCCGGTGGGGGTGCCGGCCGGGGCGACGATGATCGCCGGGCGGCGGCGGCCGAGGGCGGCGAGGTGGGCGGCGAGTTCGGTGAGCGCGGCACGGCCGTCGGCACGTACGCAGGGGGCGTCGATGCCGGGCACGGAGCGGTCCAGCAGGACCAGCGGGGTGCCCGAGGCGACGACCTCGCGGAGCATCGCCGAACCGGTGCCGGCCGAGCTGACCAGCAGGCCGTCGATCCGGCGGTCGAGCAGGGTGCGGATGTAGTCGTCCTGCTGGGCGGGGCGCTCGCCGGCGTTGCCGATGACCAGGCTGTAGCCGAGGCTGCGGGCCTCGTCCTCGACGGCGTCGGCCAGCTCGGTGAAGAAGGGGTTGGTGAGGTCGCTGATGATCAGGCCGAGCGCGCCGGTCCGTGCGGTGCGCAGCGCGCGGGCGACGTTGTTGGGGCGGTAGCCCAGCTCCTGCACGGCGGCGAGCACCCGCTCACGGGTCTCCGCGACGGGGCTGTGCCCGTTGAGAACCCGGGAGACCGTGGCGACGGAGACCCCTGCCCGTTCTGCCACATCTTTGATGTTCGCCATGGCGCCGTTGCCATCCTGTCCGGGCACCCGCTCCCGGTTCGGGGAGAGGGTGCGCATGATCGACATGTAATCGATTTCCTGAGCAATGCGTGGGGGCTACGAAATCGATTACACGGGTGGCACGTCAAGACGAGGTGAATGTTGCCTGCGTCACATCCATGGTGCAGGCAACCAAGGCGGGAGGGGCGCGGGTGTGCCGAGGGATGCGGAGACGCGGGTGCGCGGGGGCCGAGGGGCGGGAGGGACGCGGGCGCGCCGAGGGTCGCGGAGGCGGGAGGGACGCGGGTGCGCCGAGGGTCGCGGAGGCGGGAGGGACGCGGGTGCGCCGAGGGTTGCGGGGGCGCGGGTGCCGAGGGTCGCGGGGCCGAAGGGCGCAGAGGCACGGGCCGGCCGGGGCTCGGGGTGTTCAGGCGCGGGGCCTGCGCGCGCCGCCGCAGGACGGAGTGTTCGCTACTTGGGGCCGTCGCTGTGCGGGACACTCCGAGCCGGGGACCATCCGAGCCCGGGCACTCCCCCGTTGACCGTCCCGCTCGTCGGCGGGCTCCGGCCGTGTCCGGACCCAGCGGGGCCCGACCCTGCACTTACCGGGCGAACTGCCCCACACACGCGACGATCGCCACCAGCAGACCCAGCACCCCGATGACGACCTGCCATCTGTCAGACGGCGCCCACCGGGTGCTCTCCTGCTCCGTGTCCTGATCGTCCATCGCTCCTCCTCGCTCCTCCGGACAGGCCCCGGAGACCAGGGCCCCCGCCGACCGGTCGCCGGCGGAGCTGTGGGGAGGAACGCGGTGAAGCCCCGTAAGAATAGCGCGAGTTGACGCCACCCGGACGCGAAGCCCGGGGCCGGAGCGCGGTCCCGGCAACACGGCCCAGACCTGGGCGCCAGGACCCCGGCACCCGGCACCCGGCACCCGGCACCCGGCACCCGGCACCCGGCACCCGGAGCGTTGCCCCAGCGCTTCGCCGCGGACGTCGGGAGCCGGGGCCCGGAGGCCGGGGGCCGGGGCCCGGAGGCCGGGGGCCGGGGCCCGGAACCCCGGAGGCCGGGACCCGGGGACCCGGAAGCCCGGAGGCCCGGAGGCCGGAAGCCCGGAGGGGGAACCCCGGAGGGGCGAGCCGAGGACCGGGGCCGCCCGCCCCGGACGCCAAGGCGCGCACCCGCCGCGGACACCAAAGGGCCGCACCCCGTCATGGGATGCGGCCCCTGTGGAGAAGCGCCGGTGGCGCGGAGGGTCAGGCGACGGTCAGCGTGACCTCGATGTTGCCGCGGGTCGCGCGGGAGTAGGGGCACACCTGGTGTGCCTTCTCCACGAGGTCCTGGGCGGTGGCCGCGTCGACGTTGGGGATCGCGGCGGAGATCTCGACCGTGAGGCCGAAGCCGCCGTCCGCGGCCTTGCCGATGCCGACCTTGGCGGTCACCCGGGAGCCCGAGACATCGGCGTTCTCCCGGCGGGCGACGACGCCGAGCGCGCCCTGGAAGCAGGCGCTGTAGCCGGCCGCGAAGAGCTGCTCGGGGTTGGTGCCGGCGCCGCTTCCGCCCTGCTCCTTGGGCGGGTTGACGATCACGTCGAGCTTGCCGTCATCGCTGGCGACGCGGCCGTCACGGCCGTTCTCAGCGGTGGCGACGGCGGTGTAGACGACGTCGACGGACTGGATGGACATACCAAATCCTCCTGTGGTTCGCCGCGACTCGCGCCCACGGATCGCGACGGCTTGCCGCCGAGCCTAACGGTCGCACGCAAGCCCGCGAGGGCGGCACACGCTTCCCCGCGCACGCAAGCCCCCGAGGGCGGCACACCCTTCCCCGACCCGCGGAGGGTGCTCCCCCGGGGCGCCCCCGCGGACAGGAGCACCGCGCCGACCCGCCAGGAGCACCGACCCCGCCAGGAGCACCGGCCCGCCAGGAGGCGACCCATGAGGGACACCGGCCCACGAGGAGCACCGCCTCCCTCAGGAGCCGGGCACCGCCCCGGCGGGACCCACCGTCGGCCGGCCCGGCCGTCGCCGGTACGCGGGACGACCGGCCGGGCAGCCGCCGGCTCCGGCGCAGTCGCCGGCCCGCCGAGCCCCCGTCAGCCCGCGAGGCTCACGATCATCTTGCCGGTGTTCTCGCCGCGCAGCAGGCCCAGGAAGGCCTCGACACCGTTCTCGATGCCGGCCACCTTGGTCTCGCTGTACTTGAGTTCGCCGGAGCGTATCCAGGCGGAGACCTCCTCGACGAACTGCGACTGCAGCGCGGCGTGGTCGCTGACCAGCAGGCCCTGCAGGCGCAGCCGCTTGCCGATCACCATCGCGAGGTTGCGCGGGGCGGGGCTCGGCTCGGTGGCGTTGTACATCGAGATCATGCCGCAGATGGCGGCACGGCCATGGACGTTGAGGGAGCTGATGGCCGCTTCGAGGTGGTCGCCGCCGACGTTGTCGAAGTAGACGTCGATGCCCTCCGGCGCGGCCTCCTTGAGCTGCTTGGCGACATCGCCGTTCTTGTAGTTGAAGGCGGCGTCGAAGCCGTACTCCTCGACCAGGAGCTTGACCTTCTCGTCGGAGCCGGCCGAGCCGATGACGCGGGAGGCGCCCTTCAGCTTGGCGATCTGGCCGACCTCGCTGCCCACCGCGCCGGCCGCGCCGGACACGAAGACGGCGTCGCCCTCCTTGAAGGACGCGACCTCCAGCAGGCCCGCGTAGGCGGTCAGGCCCGGCATGCCCAGCACGCCGAGGTAGGCCGTGAGCGGAGCCAGCGACGGGTCCACCTTGGCGGCGCGCTTGGCGTCGAGCACCGCGTACTCGCGCCAGCCGAGGCCGTGCAGGACGTGGTCGCCGACGGCGAGCGAATCGTCGCGCGAGGCGATGACCTCACCGACCGCGCCGCCGTCCATCGGCTGGTCGAGCTGGAAGGGCGGGACGTAGGACTTCACGTCGTTCATCCGGCCGCGCATGTACGGGTCGACGGAGAAGTGGGAGTTGCGGACGAGGATCTGGCCCTCGCCCACCTCGGGCACAGCGGCCTCGCGCAGGGCGAAGTCCTCCGGGGTGGGCCAGCCGTGGGGGCGGGTGACGAGGTGCCATTCGCGGCCGGTCGTGGGCAGTGCGGACATAAGCGCGATCCTCCTAAAACTTCATGTACTGAAACAACCATGCTCCTCGATATTTCATGTTGTCAAGTAATTGGGTATCCTCGTCTGCATGACCCCCCGCGCAGACTCCTTGACCGTCGAGGTCGTCGATCTCATCGGCACCGTCGTCGCCCGCTACTACGAGGAGTACGAGCACGCCGCGGCCGAGCACTCCCTCACCGGCGCGCAGGCCCGGGTGCTCAGGCTGCTCTCCCTCGAACCGCTGCCGATGCGCAAGATCGCCCAGTGCCTGAAGTGCGAGCCGTCGAACGTCACCGGCATCGTGGACCGCCTGGAGTCCCGCGGCCTGGTCGAGCGCCGCCCCGATCCGGCCGACCGCCGGGTCAAGCTCGCCGCCCCGACGGACGACGGCGCGCGCACGGCCGAGGCACTGCGCACCTCGCTCGACTTCGCCCGCGAGCCTCTCGGCCGTCTGACGGTCGCCGAGCGGACGCTGCTGAAGGAGCTGCTGCAGCGGATGCTGGGCGTCGCGCCCGAGTGAACCGGCCGAGGCGGCCCGCCGGACAGCTCGCCCCGTTCCACGGCCCGTGCGGGCGCCGTGTCCATGGCGACGGTCAGCGGATCCCGCGGTGTGGTCATGGAGGTCAGCCCTCGGCGGCGTCGGCCGCGATCGAGGCCCGGATCTGCTGTGCGAACCCGGCCACCGTGAAGCCGGGGCCGACACCGTCGACGAAGATCAGGTCGCTGACGGCGTTGTTGACGCGCAGCGGAAGGATCTTCCGGTAGGCGGGCGAGTCGTACCAGCTCCGCGCCTCGGCCATGCCCGGAAACTCCAGCAGGACCGCCAGCCCCGGCCAGGCCCCCTCGACGACCTGCGGCTCACCCTGCGCCAGCCACCTGCCGCCGTACGCCCTGACGGTCTCCTCCACCTGCTCCAGGTACGCCAGGCCCTCCTCGTTCGGAACGCCGCCCGGTAGGCGCAGATGGTTGATCACATAGGCGCTCATCTCGAATCCTCCAGCCTGTCGCGGCACGTACCGAGGGGCAGGTCGAAGCCGCCGCTCACCGCGCCCGCCGAGAGGGGGCGCGCGGGTACCCGCGAGGCGGCCGGCCGCCAACGGAAAGGCCCCTCGCATAGGGCGAATTCACCCGATGTGCAGGCATTTCTCAGTGTAGGCGTCCGCGTAGGCGCTCCGCGGTGTCCGTGACGGGGGAGCCGCCTCGGGCGAGGAGCGCCCGGCATGGACGGACGGGATGGCCGGGCGGCCCCTACGTGGCGCCGCCCTGTGACCGTGCACCGCACGGCGCCCCCTCTAGAGCACAGGCGAACCGTCCGCAGGCACCCCGCCGCCCGCCGCACCAGCCGGCGACGCCACCGCTCCCGCCTGCGGCACACCGTCCGCCGCTCCCCCGTCCGCATCCCCCTCAACTCCCGTGCTCCGCAGGCCCCGCAGCAGCGTCAGGGCCAGTACCGCGGCGCAGACCATGACGCCCGCGGCGACCAGTACCGCCGTCTGCAGGCCGTGGGTGAACGCGGCGCGGGCCGCGGTCAGCAGCGCCTCCCCCGCCCGGCCGGGTAGTGCACCGGCGACCGCGGCGGCGCCCGCCAACGTCTCCCGTGCCGCGTCGGCCGCGGCCGCCGGCAGACCGGCGGGCAGTGCACCGTCGATGTCGCCCCGGTAGACCGCGCCGCCGATGCTCCCCAGGACCGCCATGCCCAGCGCGCCGCCCAGTTCGGTGCCGGACTCCAGCACGGCCGAGGCGGAGCCCGCCCGCTCGGGCGGCGCGAGCCCGATGGCGAGTTCATTGCCGAGCGACATCACCACCACCAGGCCCGAGGCGTAGACCGCCGAGGCGGTCAGGACGAACCACAGGGCCGAGCCCGGCTCCAGCCACGACAGCCAGACGAAGCCGCCGGCCGCGAGGAGGCACCCCAGGGCGATGACATGCGCCCGGTCCGTCCGCTGGGCCAGGGCGGCCGCCGCCGGTGCCATCCCGCCCACCGCGAGGGTCGGCAGCAGGTTCCACAGCGCCGCCTCCATGGGGCTCATGCCCCGTACGGTCTGCAGGTACTGGGTGAAGAACACCGCGCAGCCGACGATCGCGAACATCGCCAGCAGGTTCATCAGCACCGAGACGCTGAACCCGCGGTGCCGGAACAGCTCCAGGTCGAGCATCGGATGGCGGGCGGTGCGCTGCCGGTGCACGAACGCCGCGGCGGCCGCCAGGCCGGCCACCAGCGCGAGGACCGGCACGGCCGCCAGTCCATCCCGGGCGATCTCCTTGACCCCGTAGACCACCGGCAGCACGGCGAGCAGCGACAGCAGCGAGCCGGGCAGGTCGAAGCGCCCGGCCGCCGGGTTCTTGAACTCCGGGAGCAGCAGCGGCCCGCAGACCAGCAGCAGCACCATCGCCGGAGCGTTGAGCAGGAACACCGAGCCCCACCAGAAGTGCTCCAGCAGCACCCCGCTGAGCACCGGGCCGATCGCGATACCGCCGGTCACCGCCGCCGACCAGATCGCGACCGCCCTGCCGCGCTGCTTGGCCTCGTGGAAGAGGTTGCGGATCAGGGCGAGGGTGGACGGCATCAGGGTCGCCCCGCCGATGCCGAGCAACGCCCTTGCGGCGATGAGCATTTCGGCGCTCTGCGCGTACGCGGCGGCACCGGAGGCCAGCCCGAAGAGGAGGGCACCGGCCAGCAGCAGTCGGCGGCGGCCGATGCGGTCGCCCAGCGCGCCCATGGTGATCAGCAGGCCGGCCAGGACGAAGCCGTAGACGTCGAGGATCCACAACTGCTGGACGCTGCTGGGCTCCAGCTCCGCGGTGAGGAACGGCACCGCGAAGTAGAGGACCGAGACGTCCATCGAGACGAGCAGGCAGGGCAGCAGGAGGACGCCCAGGGCGGTCCACTCCCGGCGGCCGGCCATCGGTGCGGAGGTGTACGGAGTAAACGACATGGGTGACACGGTAAGCAGTGCACGCTTACGGCGCAAACAACAGCACAGACAAGGGAGTTAGAGGTGCATCACACTAGTGCACCTGCTCGATGCGATCCCCTGGTGAGGGGCGCACTGTTACGCTCCCAGCTCGGCATCATCGCCCTGGTGCACTAGTACGGAGGTCATCCCGTGGAGCGCTCGTCCCCGCCGCCCTACCGCCGGATCGTCGACGCGATCCGGCACCGCATCGACACCGGCGAGCTGGCGCCGGGCGACCGGGTGCCCTCGACCCGGCGGATCACCCAGGAGTGGGGGGTGGCGATGGCGACCGCCACCAAGGTGCTGACGACGCTGCGTCAGGAGGGCCACGTACGGGCCGTGCCGGGGGTGGGCACGGTCGTGGCCGAGCCGCGGCGGACCGGTCGCGGCACCCCCGCGCGCGAGCGGCGCCCCCGGGAGACGGACAGCGGGCTCAGCCGCGACCGCGTCGTACGGGCCGGGATCAAGGTCGCCGACGCCGAGGGGCTGCGGGCACTGTCGATGCGCCGGGTGGCCGCCGAGTTCGGGGTGTCCTCGATGGCGCTCTACCGTCATGTGGCCGGCAAGGACGAGCTGGTACTGCTGATGGCGGACGCCGCGTTCCACGACATCGAGCTGCCCGAACCGGCACCGGACGACTGGCGCGCGCGGATGGCGGCGGGCGCGCGGCTGCAATGGGAGCTCTACCGGCGGCACCCCTGGCTGGCGCAGTACCTGTCGCTCACCCGGCCGCAGCCGATGCCGCGGGCGATGGCACTGATCGAATGGACCATGGCGCGGGTCGAGGGCATGGACCCGGTGACGCTGATTCACATGGCGCTGACGCTGCTGGGTTTCGTACGGGCCACCGCCGCCGGGTTCGAGGACGATCTGGAGGCCGAGCAGGAGACCGGGATGGACCAGGGCCAGTGGATGGCCACGATGGAGCCGGTGTTCGAGGGCATCCTCGCCTCCGGCAGCTACCCCATGTACGCGGGCGTCTCGGGGACCGACGCGGACGTGGTGACCCCGGACTCGCTCTTCGAGTTCGGGCTGGCCCGCCTGCTGGACGGGATGGCCACGCTCGTCGACGGCCGGCGCCCCGCCGCCGCGGAAGGCCGCGCCGTCCACGACCATGTCCCTCATGAACGGCACCTCTGACACCGATCCGCCCGCCGGCCCCGGCACCGCGTCCGGGCTGCCGGGACCGGTCGCCTTCCAGCTCGTCCTGCTGCGCCGGATGGCCGACCACCACCCCGGCCTGGTCGAGGACGCGCTGCGCACCCTGCGGGTCTCCCGCGCCGACCTGCGCGAGGCCAACCGCCGCTGGCAGGCACGGATGCACGCCCCGCGGGCGCGCGGCGGCGTCCAGCCGTATCGTGCGCTGCTCGGCACCCCCGAAACCGTCGCCGCCCGCCGCCTCGGCGACCTGACCTGCGAGGCCCTGACCTGGCCGGTGCCGCTCTGGCCCGATCTGCGGTTCGAGGTCCTCACCGGCACCCGGGGCGCCGTCTGGAACGCCTGGCTCGTCCGGGCACCCGGCGCCAGGGCCCCTGACCTGCGGACGACCGAGGATCTGCGGCCCTGGTCGTGCACGGTCGACGAGGTCGCCCGCGCCTTCGCCCCGGCCCGCCCGAGGGAGGGCAGCGCCCCCACCCGCTGGCAGCTGGCCTGCACCGCGCCCGGCCCCGACGGCACGCCGGAGGACCTCGTCGCGGAGTTCACCTGGGGGCTGTACCAGCGGCTGACCGGACGGACCCCCGCCGCACCCGCCGATCACCCCGGCATCACCCCTTCGCCCTAACCGCCCCTTCCCCGTCCCCCGAGCGGACCTTTCCAGCAGGCGGACGTCCGGGCCCGACCGGAGGATGGCGCACGAGCGGTCCCTGCGAACAGGCCGCACGAGCGCTTTCGTCCATACCGGCCCGTCGGGGAGGAATCATCCATGACCATCAGCCTCGCCCAATTGCGGCGGTGCTCGGCCGCCGTCGACCTCGGAGCGGCCCGGACCAGGGTGTATGTGAAGAACCAGGGGCTGGTGGTCGATGAGCCGACCGTCGCCGCCATCAACACCCGTACCGGCGCACTGCTGGCCGTGGGCGCCCAGGCCGAGGTGATGGACGGGCGCACCCCCGACTACATCCGGGTGGTGCGTCCGGTCTCCAACGGCACCATCGTCGACATCGACATGGCCCAGCGGCTGCTGCGCACCCTGGTCGGCGAACGACTGCGCAAGACCTGGCGGCGCCGCCCCACGACACGGGCCGCGGTCTGCCTCCCCTACGGCAGCGAGCCACTGGCCCAGCGGGCGGCCGTGGAGACGCTCACGGGGCTGGGGGCGCGGCGGGTGGAGCTGGTCGACACCCTGGTCGCCGCGGCGGTGGGCTCCGGGCTGCCGGTGGAGCAGCCCGAGGCCACCATGATCGTGGTGTGCGGCGCGGGCACCACGCAGGTCGCGGTGCTCTCGCTCGGTTCGATCGTGGCCGCGGAGACCGTGCCGGTGGGCGGCAACGCCATCGACCACGCGGTGATCCAGCATCTGCGGCTGCACCACGAGCTGATGCTGGCGGGCCAGGCGGTGCGGCCGCTGCAGATGATCCTCTCCGGCGGCGACGGCCTGACCCCCGGCTCCACCGAGGTGCACGGCCGGGACGTGGTCAGCGGGATGGCGCGTTCCGTCCACGTCGACACCGAACGGGTCAGGGACGCCATCACCACGCCGCTGACCGCGATCCTCGACGGCATCGGGTCCGTGCTGCGGCGCTGCCCGCCGGACCTGGTGGCGGACCTCGGGGAGCGCGGCATCGTGCTGGCGGGCGGCAGTGCGCTGATCCCCGGGCTGGAGCCGATGATCCACCAGGCCACGGCCATGCCGGTGCACACCGCCGACCGTCCCGACACCTGTGCCGTCATGGGGCTCGGCGCCATGATCGAGGGCAAGGTACAGCCCCTGCACCTCGATCCGATGGATCCGTAGGCGCGCCACCGGGCGGGATCCGCGCGGACCCTTGTCGACTTGTCACCTCAGGGGCTCGGGGCCCCTGGGTCTCCGGGCGCCACAGGCCCCGGGGGCACCACAGCCACCGGGCCTACGGCCACCCGCCGCTACAGACTCCGGGCGTTCCAGGCGACCACGGCGGGGCGGTCGTGCTCGGTCCCCAGGACGCCGACCGCGCCGGTCTCGAACGTGAACAACCCCCCGGCACCGGGCGGCAGCCCGAGCCTGCGGGCGGCCAGCACCCGCAGGAAATGGGCGTGCCCCACCAGCGCCACATCCCCCTCGTCGGCCGCGAGCCGGGGTGCGAGCCGCGCCAGCACCCGGTCGGCACGCGCCCCGACCTGCTCCGGCGACTCCCCGGGATGCCCGTCGGGCCCCTCGGCGACGCCGTCGGAGAACAGGTACCAGCCGGGCCGGCCGCGGTGGATCTCGGCGGTGGCGATGCCCTCGTAGCCGCCGTAGTCCCATTCCCGCAGGTCGGCGTCGATCTCCGGGCGGGCGAGGCCCGCCAGCTCGGCGGTGCGCAGCGCCCGCCGCATCGGGCTGGCGTACACCTGCCCGATCTTCCGGTCCGACAGCAGCGGCCGCAGTGCGCGGGCCTGCTCCTCACCGTGGGCGGTCAGCGGCAGGTCGGTCCAGCTGGTGTGCCTGCCGTCCCGGCTCCACTCGGTCTCGCCGTGCCGGACCAGAAGGAGGTCGCTCACGAGCCCTGCGCCTGCTGTCCCTGCTCGGCGGCCTGGGCCTGCTCGCTCTGCTGGGCCTCGGTGACCGACGCCCGGACCTCGTCCATGTCCAGCGCGCGGGCCTGGCCGATGACGTCCTCCAGGGCCTCCTCGGGCAGCGCGCCCGGCTGGGCGAAGACCGCGATGTTCTCGCGGACGATCATCACGGTCGGGATGGACTGGATCTGGAGCGCCTGGGCCAGCTCGGGCTGCGCCTCCGTGTCGACCTTGGCGAAGACCAGGTCGTCGTGCGTCTCGGAGGACTTCTCGAAGACGGGGCCGAACTGCTTGCACGGACCGCACCACTCGGCCCAGAAGTCGATGAGGACGAAATCGTTGCCGGAGACGATCTCGTCGAAGTTGTCCTTGGTGAGCTCGATGGTGCTCATGCGTGTTTCCCTGCTTCCGGTCTGTCGACGATTGCCAGTCGGTCTCCGGCTGCGGTAACGGGCACAACCCGTGACGTATTCCGCACGCCGGACCGTGCCGCACCCCTGCCCACCGATCGCGTTCCTAGACATCGCGATCTACGTGGCGAACCCCACGCCGCCCACCGGGCTCCACCACGGCGCCCAGGGCACCCCGCACCCCCCTGCTCTCCCCCTTCCGCCCCTTCTGCTCCCCCTTCCGCCCCTCCGCTCTCGCCCTTCCGGCGCGCCCCGGGGACCTCGCCCCCGCGGCCTCCCCGAAGCGCACCATGCGCCGCACTCAGCCCTTGGCCTTGGCGTAGTCGGTCGCCATGCCGCCCGCGAAGTCGTACAGGACGACCTGCTCGTCCCCCACGACCCAGGCGTCGTGACCGGGCGGGATGACGAACACGTCGCCGGGCCCCACCTCGGACTCCGCTCCGTCGTTCATTTTGATCCGCATCCGGCCCTGGACCATGTAGCAGTTGTGGTGGACCTCGCAGCTCTCGGTGCCGACAATCGGCCCCACCGACTCCGTCCAGTGCCAGCCGGGCTCGAAGGTGGCCACGGCGAAGTCCAGTCCGGTCAGATGCAGGGCTTCGAGGTGGCCTCGGGGAAAGTCGCGCCGTTCATCCGGCTTGTCGACCGTCTTGACTTCCATCATCAGGGGTTCCTCCATCCACCCCCCTGGCCATCCGTGCGTCCCCCCTGGTCCTTCCATGGTGCGCCGCGCCGGAGCGCGCGGCCACCGCGTCCCGGCGGGCGGGCGACCACCGGCCCGCGACCGCCCCCGGCCGACTCGGGGCACCGGACAAACCGGCTCCCCCACGGGCGCCGGCCGGGATGTCGCCGGGGAGGTGCCGTGGCGCGCAACGGCCTCCCCCGGCGGCTAGCATCGCGAAAGGACCGCCAAGAACGGAGCTTCTTCTGTGCGTCATCTGCGCGTAGGCGTCGCCATCTTGACCATGGGAAACCGTCCCGCCGAACTGCAGGCGCTGCTGGACTCGGTCGCCAAGCAGGACCTCCCGCCGGCCCACATCGTGGTCATCGGAAACGGCTCGCCGCTCCCCCCGCTGCCGCACGGCGCCGTGGGCGTCGAGCTGAGCGACAACCTGGGCATCTCCGGCGGCCGGAACGTCGCCCTGGACGAGCTGCGCAAGCTCGGGGACCTCGATGTGGTGGTCGACCTGGACGACGACGGCCTGCTGATCAGCCCCGACGTGTTCAGCCGGCTGGCGGAACTGCACACCCGGGACCCGAAGTTGGGGGTCGTGAGCTTCCGCGTCGCCGACGAGCTGGGCCGCACCCAGCGCCGGCACGTCCCCCGCCTGCGCGTCGGCGACCCGGCACGCGGCGGCCTCGTCACCACCTTCCTCGGCGGCGGCCACTCGCTGTCCGTCCCGATGCTGGACGAAATCGGCGGCTGGCCCGACGAGTTCTTCTACGCGCACGAGGAGACCGACCTCGCCTGGCGGGCCCTGGACTGCGGCTGGCGCATCCGCTACGCCCCGGAGCTGGTGCTCCAGCACCCGTACACCTCCCCCACCCGGCACGCCGTCTACCACCGCATGGTCGCCAGGAACCGCGTCTGGCTGGCCAAGCGGCACCTCCCCGCCCTCCTGGTACCGCTCTACCTCGGCGTCTGGGCACTGCTGACGGCCGCCCGCAGCCGCTCGACCGCGGGCATGCGGGCCTGGGCCGCGGGCTTCGCCGAAGGGGTACGCACCCCGTGCGGACGGCGCCGGCCGATCCGCTGGCGCACGGTATGGCGCATGACGCGGCTGGGCCGCCCGCCGGTCATCTGAGGAGGCGGGCTGCGGCCGGTTGTCCGTCGGGGACGGCCTGCTCACGGGTGGCCCAACGGGCTCGGCCTGCCCGCCGGTCGCCCCCCGGATGCCCCCGCCTGCCGATCATCCAACGGACTCGGCCCGCCGACCGTTCGTCTGACGGACCGGACCCGCCCACCGGTCGTCGGACGGACCGGGCCCCCGCCCGTCGCCTAACGGTCCCGCGCCGCCCTCGCCAGCAGGTACGGGTCCGTCACCCCGCCCGGGCAGGCGAGCCGTTCACTGTCCCACCCCGCACGGCGGGCGCCGGCCTGATACGCGCTCTCGTAGAAGCCGAGCACGGCCGCGCGGGGATCAGCCGCGGTGCGGGCCTCGTCGTAGGGCAGCACCGCCAAGTGGCTGCCGCCCCGGGCGGACCACTGCGCCGCCGCGGGCCGAAGCGGTTCGTCGGCCAGCCCCGCGGGCTCCGGAGCGGTGTAGGAGTAGAACGCGGGCGCGCCGAAGGAGTCGTCACCGAACCAGAAGCCGAAGCTGATGACCTCCCGGGAGTACGCCTCCCGGGTCACCGGGTCGACCTGCCCGGGCTGGTCGACGTGCCGCCCGGAGAACCGGGTGTGCGCGATGTCGAAGGTGTGCCAGAAGTGGTGCACGGGGCTGACCTTCCCCGAGTAGTCCGCGGCGAACTCCTCCAGCACCGACGCCACCTGGCTCAGCACCTGCCAGTAGCGGTGGGCGTGCCCGGCGTCGTAGGTCGCATGCTCGGTGTCCTCGGCAAACGGCCGCCCGGCATCGGGCAGGTCGAACGGCCGCGGCACCGCAAGCGCCACCCGTACGCCCAGCGCGTCCAGCGCCTCCATGACCGCGGTGTAGAAGGACGCCACCGACCGGCCGGCGAGCGGGAAGGACACCGCCCGACCGTCCAGCGTCGCGACGACCAGCTGGTGCCCGACGAAGTCGAAGTCGATCGTGAAGATCGGGTTCCCGTCGAGCTGCCCCATGGGGCGGGTGGTGATGCCACGTCCGGTCAGATGGAACGGCACGTTCCACCAGTGGTTCCGCCGGGCGCTGGCCGCGAGCCGGACCTTCCCGACGACCTGCGCGAAGCGATGGAGCGTCTCTTTGGTGTCCCGCCATTCGGCGAACGGGATCGTCGGAAACAGCTCCATCGTCATCACCTGCCCTTCCCGCCCGGCACTCCTGACGGCCGGACGGGGCCTGGACGACCAGATGACCACGCCCGCAAACAGACGGCACATCCTCGGACCCAAGAGGCCCAACCACCCCCACCCGGCGCCCGGGCCGGTCACCGGCCACCGCCATGACCGTGGCCTCGGCCTGCCAGATGCCCCGGTCCCCGCAGACTGCGAGGTGTTCCCACCCAGGCGGCGCGGCCCGGCTCTTCGGGGGCTCCTTGGTCTTCTTTCCCCTGCTCACACCGGGTTAGCCGGACGTTAGCGGAGCAGCAGCTTCCCGATAGTGACCCCGAGCAGAGTGGGTGACGTACCGAGGAGACAACGAACCGAAGTCCTGGGGGACCGAAATGAGCTCCAGCAGCACCGTCCGCACCGCTCGTCGCCGCACCCTGCGGGTTGCCGCCGCTGCCCTGGTCGCGGCCGCCGGCCTCACCCTGACCGCCTGCTCCGGCGCGGACGCCGCCGGCGCGAAGCCCGCGGCCCACACGGACAAGAACGCGGCCGCCGCCGAGTCCAGCGCCGCCGGCTGGTCCGGACTGCAGAGCTCCGACGCCAAGCCGGGCGTCGCGGGCCGGCAGGCGGGCAGCGCGCCCGCCGCCAACAGTGCCAAGGCGGCGTCCCCGGTCCGCATCCAGCGCCTGGCGGACGGCATCAGCAAGGCCGAGATCTCCAAGCTCGGCGACCAGCACTACCGCGCCAGGATCGTCGCCCGCGGTTCGGTCCTGGCCACGCTGGAGACGAAGGACGGCGACGCCGGGCTCGACGCCAACGACATGTTCGTCACGCTCACGCTGGACGGCCAGGTCCACTCCTGGATGGGCGGCGGACACCAGGGACCGGGCACCTTCAAGCTCGCGGGCGGCTGGACGGCCAAGGTCACGAAGACCGGCGACGCCCGGTACCGCGCTCAGATCATCGGCCACGACGGCGTGGCCGCCACGCTGGAGGCGAACCAGCAGGACACCGGCGTCGACGCCAACGGCATCTACATCGTGCTCAGCGCCGGCGGCGTGATCAGCGCCCACGCGTAAACGCCCGCCCGGCCGCACGCACCCGGCAGCCCTCGTCGGCCCCATCGGCCGACCACTCGGTACCGGCCCTGGACAGGGGCCAAGAACACCTCTGAGCCGGACCAGCTCGGAGAAGCAAGGCCAAGCAAGGAGAAGACCATGAAGTCGTGGCGTACCCGTATCGGTGTCGGTCTCGCAGTCGGCGCCGCAGCGCTCGCCATTCCCCTGACCGCCACCACCGCCTCCGCCGCCCCTCCGCCCGGCGACGGCTGGGTGCCCGTCGGCGCCCTGAAGTACCCCTCGAAGGCGGCGTGCGAAGCGGCCGAACTCCCCCAGGCCCAGGCGAACGGGTACCACGAGGTGTGGTGCGACGACAGCGAGACCATCATGCCCATCTACAGCCGCTGACCACTCTCCACCCGGCGAGGACTCACCCCGCCGACACCACGCCAAAAAGTCCGCTGCCCCGGTGCGCCGCACCGGGGCAGCGGACTTTCTCCTTCACGGTTCGGCATGCCGGCGTGAACTCTCGGGCCACGGCGACTCCCCCGAGCCGGCGCCCACCCCCGAACCGCCGAGGTGCGTGGGGAGCGGGCCCGGCGCCCCGCGTCGCCCTGCTCCTGGGCATGAAGCCGGGAATGGCCTACGCGGTGACGTACCAGCGGCGGCTTCGCCCGCCCTTGGATGCGCAGGAACGCGGCACCCGGAAACCCCCCGCACCAAGATCGAACTTGTGTTAGATTTCTTCTCGCCGTAAAGGCCATGTGAACAATCAAGGGGGGATTGCATGAACTCGCGTTTTCGTGCAGCAACTGCTATCGCGTCAGTCGCTGTCCTGATGCCTTTCGTGACCGCAGCCAGCGCAAGTGCCGCACAGACCAAGAACGAGGCTGTAACGGCAGCCGCCGCCGATTACAGCTGCCCGCACGACGGGTACATCACCAACTGGGACGTGTGCACCGATATCAGCAATGGTGTTCTGCTCATGAACTCGACGAGCAAGGGCACGTACATCGATGTCTCGTACGACAAGCAGTCGGGGGGCTCGGTTTCCTGCAAGGTCGGCTACCTCCGGAGCGGCACGAACCACTGGAGTTCCACCAAGAAGTGCAGCACTTCGCTGATAGCTTCACAGCAGTGGTCGCCCTCCGCCTCGTGCAGCGCGGACGTCGGCCTTCTCTACTCGGGTGGAAACACGTACCAGACTCCGCCCACCAGGAAGTGCTAGCACCCCCTCCTCCCGCATGACCTCTTCATAGGCATGCTCGTCGTGGACTTCACAGAGCTGCACGTGAGTCCGTTTTTGCCCCCTTGCGGTGTGCCGCAAGGGGGCGCTTGCACATGCACAGAAACACTTCAGGGGAGCTGCCCATGCTGGAAGCCGTATTCAAAGGCCACACAGCATTCATCATGTCCGCGATCGTCCTTTCCCTGGCCTTCTTCGGAGCTGTCTTTTTCGCTGCGAAGAAGAGAACGGATCGCCCGTTCCACCTCGCCTTGTGGTGCACCTCCATGCTGAGCGTCTCCTTCTTGACGCTGTGGACCACCGGGGGAAGTCAGGGATCTGGCAGATGCGTGGTCAACCTGAAGTTCCTGGAGCCCTTCGGCACCGAACAGGGCCTGCTGAACTGCCTCATGTTCGCGCCAGTGGGCTTCCTCGGGGTGCTGGTGACGCGCAGGCTCTTCCCCGCCTTCGCGATCAGCATGGGGCTCTCCGTGGCAATTGAGACCGCCCAAGGCGCCCTTCCGGCCATCGGGCGAGCGTGCGACACCAGCGATCTGCTCGCCAATTCCGTCGGCGGCCTCCTGGGTGCACTCATCGCATTCCTCATCACGCGCGCTCGCCCAGGCGAATTGACTGCCTGGCGGTTGAACGCCCCTCGGGCAATTGTCACGTGGGTGGCCTTCGCCGTGATCATTGGCGTCGTCTGGTCAACCTCCATCCAGTCGCACGCCGTAAAGGCCACCGAAGCAGTAGGGTCTGCGGGCAGCGATCAACGCACGGCGGCGATCGCCGCCGTGCGCGAAGCATTCGGCAACCACTACACGGTCGGCAATGTGCAATTCTCCTCCTCGCCGGATTCCGGCAGCGGCACGATCATGGCGAGCCTGCCCGTCGGCTTCGTCCAGGTGAACTGGCCGAAGGGCAATGAGATAACAGCCAGCCTCGACATGTCGGACAGCGGAAAATCGTCCGGTTTTCCAGTGCCGGGGTCCCCGGCCCACATCAAGAAATCCACTGAGGCGAAAAAGGTAGCGACCACCTACGCCGAGAAGCACTTCCCGTGGGCCCTCGCGGGGAGCACGGCAGAAGTCTCCCCGGTGGGAGACGATGCCGCTCTGGGATGGATGGTCAGTTGGCGCAAACGTCTCCATGGCGTACTCATGCCGATGCGCCTGGACGTCCAGATCGATCGCGCAGGACACGTTTCCCAGCTATCGACTCGGAAATCTCCTGATGTCGACGTCCCTGCCATCCGGGTCAGCAAGGACAACGCTATACAGCGCGCCAAGCACTCCGCTCCGGGATGCCGAAAGGCCGAAGTGGGGGAGTTGCTCGCGGTACCGGAGAAGGCGAATTGGAATGCGGTATGGCGCATCTTGGTGACCTGTAAAGACTCCTCCATGATTGCTCATGTCAACGCCCACTCCGGCGCGGTGGAGGTGAAGGAGAAGAGCCCCCTGCCGTAGTCCGCAAGAGTGGGGTGGCGGCCCGGTGCGGTGGGCTCCTTGCCGCGACTGAGCACAAGCCCGCCGGCCCCGCCGAGGGCAACGGTGCGCGTGCGGTGAGGGCCTGGTGCGCAGTCACGTCCAGGCCCTCGCGCAGCGCAGCGCGAGGGGCGCCCCATGCCTGCCCGTGGCGACCGGGCCCGCCGCACCGCGCCGGGGCCCGCTCCGTACGGGCCAGGGGAGCCGGGCCCGCGCCGTACGGGCCAGCGGAACCGGGCCCGCAAGTCCTCGCAGGGGCGGAAGCCGGCATGACGCACCCTCATGAAGCCGATGAGCCCGGACGGGGCCGCCGGAGCGGAACGACCGCGCTCCGGTGGCGGCCGTCGTGCTGGAGACCTGGCACGGCGCTGTCGCCGGTCGCGGGCACGGCCTCGTCGTCGACGGACCGGAGCGCGCGACCGAGGCAATCGGCTGAACCTGATCAGGCGTGAGCACGAGCGCCCGGCACGACTTCTTCGCCTTCGGGACGCCGCGGAACGTTCCGCGCCCGCCTCGCCGCTTCCCGGCTCGCTGCAACGCGGCGAGGGCGGTACAGCAGGCCATGGAGGGGTCGCGAAGGTCTTCGGCGCGCACCTTCGCCTGCACACCGCCGCTGGGGAGGAAGCGGGCCGGGCCTGCCGTGGCGGAATCGCGGATCCACTGACCGACGTGGTCGCGGGTGAGCCTGTCCCCGCTGCCGGACACCGACAGCTCTCCGACCACGGCACCATCTGGTCATCAACGAACTTCGTGTAGTTCGTTCGAGTGCGGTCGGACATGTCCGCCAGTGATCCCGCGCAGGCATGAGCGTAGATCCGGAACCTCTCCGAGACCGGCACGGGGGCGGCTGCTCGTCCGGCTCAACGAGCCTTCCCTCTCGGCCCGACCCGACCGCCCTTGCCGACCCTGGCCGTTGGCCGGATCGAGGGAGCGTCTCGCCGCGCCGTCGCCGGCGGAGGCCTCGCGCTGCCGGCTGCCCGTTCGAGCGCCGCCCGGCCGGGCGCACACGGCACGGGAGGGGTCTTGGGGCATGCGCGGGGTGGTCCTGACCGACCTCGCGAAAGCCCTCGCACCAGGGGCCCGTGCGGCACCTGTGGGGCGTTCTGGCCCTGCGGGACCTCCCCGGAGGGAGGTTCCCGCAGGTCACCTAGATGCCGTGCGGTGGGGCGGGTGGGACTCGAACCCACGGCCGACGGATTATGAGTCCGCTGCTCTAACCGGCTGAGCTACCGCCCCCCACGGCGCGTCGCGCACATTTGTGCGCGCCGTCTGCCGCAGCATAGCCGCTCATACGATCTGTTGCCCGTGAGGGCTGCCGTCGCGCGACCACGCACGCCCAAGAGGACTTCGATCACGGGTCGTTCGGTTCCGCGGCACAAGAAAAAGGACCCCTTCCGGGGTCCTCTTCTCTCTGCTCCCCCGACTGGACTCGAACCAGTAACCCTCCGGTTAACAGCCGAATGCTCTGCCAATTGAGCTACAGGGGACCGAGCTCCCCCGACTGGACTCGAACCAGTAACCTGCCGGTTAACAGCCGGCTGCTCTGCCAATTGAGCTACAGGGGATTGCTCTGTGTGCCTCGAATGCACTGCTGTCCGGGGTTCCGGACGGCGCGCGTTCGCTGCGACACATACATTAGCGCAAGCAGGGGGGTGCTCCGCCAATCGGTATCGCCTCAGGTCACCTCGGGTGATCTCCGGCCCCGGAGGGTAGGCGCGCGAGACAGCCAGGCACTCGGGTGCGTACCGGCACCGGAGGGGTCCGACGACAGGAAGGGTGGAGCAATGCGCTACCGGCTCACGTTCATCGCGGGACTGGCCACGGGGTATGTGCTCGGCGCACGAGCAGGTCGGGAACGGTACGAGCAGCTCCGCAAGACCGCCCAACGGATCACGCAGAACCCCGCGGTCCGGAACACCGCGGAGTCCGCCGCGCTGACCGGGCGCGAGGCGGCGTCGAAGGCGTTCGGGACGGTGTCGGCCAAGGTCGGCGACCGGCTGCCCAGCTCGGTCGGCGACCGGGTCCGCTCTCTGCGCGAGCAGCGCTCCCCCGGCGAGGACGACTGGGGCACGAGCAACACCTGAGCCGGCCGTCCCCGGGGGAAACCCTGAGGCTGCTCCTATGCGTCGTATGGGGCATCATCTGGGTCCATGGGGATAGTCGCCGGATTGGACAGTTCGTCCGAGAGCACACGGATCGTCGTCTGCGATGCCGACACGGGTGCCGTCATCAGGCAGGGATACGCACCGCACCCGGTCGAGAAGGGGCCCGAGGTCGATCCGCAGGCGTGGCTGATGTCACTCGGCGAGGCGGCGGGCCGCGGGCTGCTCGAAGGGGTGCAGGCGATCGGCGTCTCCGCGCAGCCGCACGGTCTGATCCCGCTGGACGTCGAGGGCAACCTCGTCCGTCCGGCGCTGGTGGGCAACGACAAGCGGGCGCAGGGCGCCGCCGCGGACCTGATCGACTCGCTGGGCGGGCGCAGCGCGTGGGCGCAGGCCGTCGGCGCGGTGCCCCAGGCGACCCACGCCGTGACGAAGATGCGCTGGCTGGCGCGTACGGAGCCGGCGCATGCGGCCCGGATCGCGGAGATCATGCAGCCGCACGACTGGCTGGCGTGGCAGCTGCTGGGGCGTCCCGCGCGGCGTACGACCGACCGCGGCGGGGCTTCGGCGACCGGCTTCTGGTCGGCGGCGACCGAGACGTACCGGCCGGATCTGGTGGAGCTGGCGCTGGGCCATCAGGTGCGGCTGCCGGAGGTCCTGAGCCCGTCGGGGACGGCCGGGTTCACCCCTGAGGGGCTGCTGATCTCCGCCGGGACGGGCGAGACGATGGCCGCCGCCTTCGGGCTCGGCGTCGGGGTGGGCGACGCCGTGGTGTCGCTGGGCGCCTCGGGGTCGGTGTTCAGCATCCACCACGAGGCGCTGGCGGACCCGACCGGCACGATCACCTCGTTCGCCGACGCGACCGGCCGGCATCTGCCGGTGGTGCACACCAGCAATGCCGTGCGGGTGCTGCGCGGGGCGGCGGAGATGCTGGGGACGGACCTGGAGGGCCTGTCCGAGCTGGCGCTGAAGTCCTCGCCCGGCGCGTACGGCATGGTGCTGCTGCCGTATCTGGAGGGCGAGCGGACGCCGTATCTGCCGCACACCGCCGGGTCGTTGCACGGGATGCGGCGGGAGAGCATGAAGCCGGAGCACATGGCGCGGGCCGCCGTGGAGGGCATGCTCTGCGGGCTGGCGGACGCGCTGGACGTGCTGCGCGGGCGGGGCGTGGCGGTGCGCCGGGTGTTCCTGCTGGGCGCGGCCGCCGAGCTGGGCGCCGTGCAGGCGGTGGCGCCGGGGCTGTTCGGGGTGCCGGTCGTGGTGCCGCAGCCGGCCGACTACGCCGCGCTGGGCGCGGCCCGGCAGGCGGCCTGGGCGTGGGGCGTGGCGCACGGCACGCTCACCCCGGCCCCGGGCGCGGAGTCCGGCGCGGGCGGCGGGGCCGCATGGGTCGATCCGCCGCAGTGGCCGGCCGCCGCGAGCCAGGTCTTCGAGCCGGGCGAGGAACTGCCGGTCGGCCAGGCCGTGCGGCAGCAGTACACGACGGTGCGCGACGAGATCCATCCCGGGGCGTTCCAGCGATCGGGGTGATCCGGGGAATCGGGGCGATCGGGGTGCTCGGGGTGCGGTGCCGAGGCTCGCGGGGCGAGGGCCGCAGAGCCGGGTGGCCGGGTGGCCGGGTGGCCGGGTGGCCGAGTGGTCTGACGGCCCGGAGGCGTAGCAGCCCGGCGACGCGGCGGACCAGTGGCCCGGCACGCCCGGCGACCCGCCGGCTCGGGAGTTCGTCGCCCCGGCGGCTCGTGGGCCCGACGCCCCACCAGCACGGTGGCTCACCGCCCCGGTGGCTCACCGCCCCGGCGGCTCATCGGCGCGGCGGACCGACCGCCCGGTGGCTCGTTGGCCCGGCAGCTCGTTGCCTCGGCCCGGCGGCCCGGCATGCCGACACCCCGCCCCTCCCGGCGCCCCGACCGCCCCGCGGGCTCAGTCGAGATAGCCGCGGAGCTGGTCGGCGAAGGCGTGGTCGCGGAGCTTGTTGAGGGTCTTGGACTCGATCTGCCGTATGCGTTCGCGGGTGACGCCGAAGATCCGGCCGATCTCCTCCAGGGTGCGGGGGCGGCCGTCGGCGAGGCCGTAGCGGAGCTGGACGACCTTGCGTTCGCGTTCGCCGAGGGTGGAGAGGACCGCGTCGAGGTGCTCGCGGAGCAGCAGGAAAGCGGCGGACTCGACGGGTGAGGCGGCGTCGCCGTCCTCGATGAGGTCGCCGAGGGCGACGTCCTCCTCCTCGCCGACGGGGGCGTGCAGCGAGACCGGCTCCTGGGCCAGCCGCAGCACCTCGCTGACGCGCTCCCCGGTCAGGTCGAGGTGGGCGGCGACCTCCTCGGGCGTCGGCTCGTAGCCGCGTTCCTGGAGCATCCGGCGCTGGACCCGCACCACGCGGTTGATCAGCTCGACGACATGGACCGGGACGCGGATGGTGCGGGCCTGGTCGGCGAGGGCGCGGGACATGGCCTGGCGGATCCACCAGGTGGCGTAGGTGGAGAACTTGTAGCCGCGGGCGTAGTCGAACTTCTCCACCGCGCGGATCAGTCCGAGGTTTCCCTCCTGGACGAGGTCGAGCATGGTCAGCCCGCGGCCGACGTAACGCTTGGCGACCGAGACCACCAGGCGCAGATTGGCTTCGATCAGGCGTCGTTTCGCCATCCGGCCCAGCACCACCAACTGGTCCAGGTCGAAGGCGAGTTGGGAGGAGAGGTCGGGGGTGTTGACGAGCTTCTCCTCGGCGAAGAGGCCGGCCTCGACGCGGCGGGCGAGCTCGACCTCCTCGGCGGCGGTGAGCAGCGGGATCCGGCCGATCTCACGGAGGTACTGGCGGAAGAGATCGGAGGAGGGGCTGCCCGCCTCGGGGCGTGGTGCCGGCTCCGGAATGATCTCCTCGACGATCATTTCGGCGGCGGGCGGTTCGGCCTGCTGCGGCACGGTGAGCGGATCGGGGGCCGGTTCCACATCCGGTTCCGCATCCGGCTCGGTGACCGGCTCTGCTGCGGGCGGCGCGTCGGCGAGGGTCCGGGTCTGCACGGGGGCGACCTCCAGGGTGATCGCTGCTGAGGCGGCAGAAAGGTCGGGCACGGTTGCGGCCGAGCCGCCGTCCGTCCCGTACGTCAAGAGCGGTTCCGCGGGGGATTCCGGCGCGGTGCGACCGGGCCCGCCGCGCTCCGAGGACTCAGGCACCGCTCCTCAGTGTGGAGTACGACACAGTCCCGCCACGAGGGGCGTGCGACCACTTTTTGAGTCCGGTCCGTGACCGGACGGCTACCGCGGGGAGTGTCCGCAGGCGCTAAGAGGCCCTGGGAGCCCCCGCAGATCCCCTACAGGGCGGCGTAGCCGCGTTCGCGGAGCGACTGGCCGTACTGCTGGAGGACCCAGAGTTCGTTCTGTACGGCGGCGAGGTGCGCGGGGTCGGCGCGGGGGCCGAGGCGCTGGAGGGTCCCGCGGATCTCCGTGACGCGCTGGTTGACGGCGGCGAGGCGGACGGCGACCAACTGGACGCCGGCGTAGGCCTCGTCGGGGTCGCGGCGGGTGTGCAGCGGTTCGACGGCGAGTTCGGTGACCATGGCGCGGACGGTGTCGTCGGGGGCGGCCTCCCGCACCCGGGGGACGTACGCACTGTCGTTGGCGCCGGCCGTGGTTCCGCCGGCGTCCTCGATGCACTGGCGGACCACCGCGTAGGGCGGGGCGGTGAACTCGTCGGCGCCGTACGCGTCGAAGGCCGGGGAGACCAGGTCGGGGCGCTGCAGCGCGAGCTTGAGGAGCTCGCGCTCGACGCGGTGGGCAGGGCTGCGGAGGTTGAGCGCCGGGCCGCGCGGGCCGGGCGCGGGGCGGGCCTGCTCGGCAGCGGGGGGCTGGCCGCGGCGCTGCTGACGGCCCTGGTCGGGGCCGCCGTCACGGCCGCGCTCACGGGCCCAGCGGGCGAGCTGGCTGACGCGCTTGACCACGAACTGGGTGTCCAGGATGCCGAGCATGCCGGCGAGCTGGACGGCGGACTCGTGCTGGATGGAGCTGTTCTTGATGTTCGCGACGATGGGGGCGGCCTCGTCGAGGGCGGCGGCGCGGCCGACGGTGGTGTCGAGGTTGTGCCGGGAGACGACATGGCGCAGCGCGAACTCGAAGAGCGGGGTGCGGGCCTCGACGAGGTCGGCGACGGCCGCATCGCCCTTGGCGAGCCGCAGGTCGCAGGGGTCCATCCCGCCGGGGGTGATGGCGATGGAGGTCTCGGCGGCGAACTTCTGGTCGTCCTCGAAGGCGCGCAGGGCGGCCTTCTGGCCCGCGGCGTCGCCGTCGAAGGTGAAGACCACCTCGGAGCCGGCGTTGTCCATCAGCAGCCGGCGGAGGATCTTGATGTGGCCCTCGCCGAAGGACGTGCCGCAGGTGGCGATGGCGGTGGTGACTCCGGCCAGGTGGCAGGCCATGACGTCGGTGTAGCCCTCGACGACGACCGCGCGGTTGGTCTTGGCGATCTCCTTCTTGGCGAGGTCGATGCCGTAGAGGACCTGGGACTTGCGGTAGATGGGGGTCTCGGGGGTGTTGAGGTACTTGGGGCCGTTGTCGTCGTCGCGGAGCTTGCGGGCGCCGAAGCCGACGACCTCGCCCGCGATGTCGCGGATCGGCCACATCAGGCGGCCGCGGAAGCGGTCGATGGGTCCGCGGCGGCCCTCCTGGGCGAGGCCGGAGAGGACCAGCTCCTGGTCGCTGAAGCGGCGGCCGCGCAGGAAGCGGGTGAGGTGGTCCCAGCCGGCCGGGCTGTAGCCGACGCCGAAGTGCTGGGCGGCGGCCTGGTCGAAGCCGCGCTCGGCGAGGAACTTGCGGGCGATCTCGGCCTCGGGGCCGTCGAGCTGCTCGACGTAGAACTGGGCGGCGGCCTTGTGGGCCTCCACCAGGCGGGTGCGCTCGCCCTGCTGGCGGCCGGGGGTGTAGCCGCCCTCCTCGTAGCGCAGGGTGATGCCGGCCTGGGAGGCGAGCCGCTCGATGGTCTCGGCGAAGGAGAGGTGGTCGAGCTTCATGATGAAGTCGACGGTGTCGCCGCCCTCCTGGCAGCCGAAGCAGTGGTAGAGCCCCTTGGCCGGGCTGACGTGGAAGGACGGGGACTTCTCGTCGTGGAAGGGGCACAGGCCCTTGAGGTTGCCGCCGCCGGCGTTGCGGAGCTGGAGATACTCGGACACGACGGCGTCGATCGGGACCGCGTCCCGCACCGCCTTCACATCGTCATCGTTGATCCTGCCTGCCACGCGTGAATTCTACGGCCGGGGTCGGACACATCCGGCCGCGAGCCGCCCGCGAGCGCCGACGGCCTCCCCCGGCCACCGCCGCCCCGCCTACCCCATCAGCTCCACGAACCGTTCCACTCCCACGTTGCCGCCCGAGATGATCACACCGATGCGGGGCGGCAGGGGGGTGAGGCGTCCGGCGAGGAGGGCGGCGAGGGCGCTGGCGCCGCTGGGTTCGGTGACGATCTTGAGGCGTTCGAAGGCCAGCTTCATGGCCGCGCGGATCTCGTCGTCGCTCACCAGGACGACCGAGTCGAGCAGCCGCCGGTTGATGGAGAAGGTCAGCTCGCCGGGGATCTCGGCGGCCTGGCCGTCGGCGATGGTCCGGGGCACGGGAACGGTGACGCGGTGGCCGGCGGCGAGTGAGCGCAGGGTGTCGTCGCCGGCCGCCGGCTCGACGCCGATCATCCGGATGCCGGGGACCAGGGCGGTGGCGGCGGTGGCGGCGCCGGCCATCAGCCCGCCCCCGCCGACCGGGGCCAGCAGGGCGTCGAGCGGGCCGGTCTCCTCGATCAGCTCCAGGGCGGTGGTGCCCTGGCCGGCGATGATGTGCGGATGCTCGTACGGGGGGACCAGGACGAGGCCGCGTTCCTCGGCGAGCCGCCGGCCGATCGCGACCCGGTCGCCGGTGTAGCGGTCGTAGGTGACGATCTCGGCGCCGTAGCCGGCGGTGGCGTCCATCTTGGACCGCGGGGTGTCCTCGGGCATCACGATGACGGCACGGCTGCCCAGCTCCCGGGCGGCCAGCGCGACGGCCTGGGCGTGGTTGCCGGAGGAGTAGGCGGCGACCCCGCGGGCCAGCTGCTGCGGGGAGAGCCGGGAGAGGGCGTTGTAGGCGCCGCGGAACTTGAAGGCGCCGATCCGCTGGAAGTTCTCGCACTTGAGGTGGACCTCGGCGCCGACCAGCGCGTCGAGCGTGCGGGAGCGCAGGACCGGGGTGCGGTGGGCCACGCCCGCCAGCCGCCGGGCGGCGTCCCGGACGTCGTCGAGGGTGACGGCAGGGACGTCGGTGCTGCCGGAGCCGGTGGGGCCGGTGGGGCTTGGCGTCATAGGCGCACGCTACGGGAGCAGCGCCGGCAGCGGAACCTCCGGATCGGCCAGCGCGCCGGGCTCCAACGGGGCGCCGGAGCGGATCAGTTGCTGGATGGATTCGGCGACGTCCCAGACGTTGACGTTCATGCCGGCGAGCAGCCGGCCGTCCGCCGCCAGCCAGAAGGCGATGAACTCCCGCTTGGCGACGTCGCCGCGGCAGACGACCTGGGCGTACGAGCCGGGCGGGGCGTAGCCGGAGTACTCCATGCCGACGTCGTACTGGTCGGAGAAGAAGTACGGGATGCGGTCGTAGCTGATGTCCTGGCCGAGCATGGCGCGGGCGGCGGCCGGGCCGCCGTTGAGGGCGTTGGCCCAGTGTTCGACCCGCAGCCGGGTGTCCAGCAGCGGGTGGTCGGCGGCGGCGACGTCACCGGCGGCGTAGATGTAGGGGTCGGAGGTGCGCAGCGCCGCGTCGACGGCCACCCCGCCGCCGGTCTCCGGGTCGGCGAGGTCCAGCCCGGCCTGTTCGGCGAGCGCGGTGCGCGGGGCGGCGCCGATCGCGGCGAGCACGTCGTGGGCGGGGTGTTCCTCGCCGTCGTCGGTGCGCACGGCGAGCACCATGCCGTCCTGTCCGACGATCTCGGTGAAGCGGGCGCCGAAGTGGAAGCGCACGCCGTGCTCGCGGTGCAGGTCGGTGAACAGGCCGCCGAGTTCGGGTCCCAGGATGCCGTGCAGCGGGGTCGGGGCGGGCTCGACGACGGTCACCTCCGCGCCGTAGGAGCGGGCCGCCGCGGCGACCTCCAGGCCGATCCAGCCGGCGCCGGCGATCACGAGGTGGCCGTTGTCGCGGCCGAGGGAGGCCAGGACGCCGCGCAGCCGTTCGGCGTGGGCGAGGCGGCGCAGGTGGTGCACGCCGGCCAGGCCGGTGCCGGGGATGTCCAGGCGCCGCGGCTCGGCGCCGGTGGCCAGCAGCAGCTTGTCGTAGGCGATCAGGGTGCCGTCGCCGAGGCGGACGGTTCTGCCCTCGGGGTCGAGGCGGACGGCGGGCTGGCCGAGGTGCAGCTCGATGTGGGCCTGGGCGTACCAGGCGGGCTCGTGGACGAACACGCTGTCGCGCTCTTCCTTGCCGAGCAGGAACCCCTTGGAGAGCGGGGGGCGCTCGTACGGGTGGTCGCGCTCGTCACAGATGAGGATCACCCGGCCGGTGAAGCCCTCCGCGCGGAGAGTCTCCGCGGCCTTTGCGCCGGCCAGGCCACCCCCGACGATGACGAACGTCTGGTGTGCGTCGACCACTTGCTTCCTCCTCGTTGCGGTGCCGTACGTCCGCGTCCGCGTCCGTAAACGCCCCCCGGTGTCCCCCCGTCGTCTCCCCCGATGGATGTGCTCGGTGCCGTCGGGGTTCCGTTCGCCGGTGAACGGGTGTCCCGTGCGCTGTGTGGTCAGGGTGCTGTGTTCACTGTTGTCAGGGTGCTCCGTTCGAAACGGTCGGGTTCGAGCGTCCCGCACGGAGCGTGAGGGGGGAAGAGGGGCTTCCCCCCAGGGTCACCCGCGGTGGTCCGTGCTGTGACCAGGGTGTCGGGTGAGACGGGCGTGCAGAGAACGGGCCGAGGTGTCGGTCAGCGCGGCGATCTGGTCGATGACGGCGCGCATGCGTGCGGTGTCGTCGGGGGCCGCGTCGAACAGTGAACGGAACTGCGGGTCAAGGCCGTCGGGGGCGCGGGCGAGCAACGCGTCGGCCAGTTCGGCGATGACGACGCGCTGGTCGGCACGGAGCGCCTCCTGGTCGGGGCGCTGCATGACGTACCGGTCGGCGACGGCTTTCAATACGGCGCATTCCAGCCGGGTTTCGTCCGGAACCACCAGCTCCGCCGCGTAGCGGGTCAGCCGCCCGGTCCCCCAGCGGGCCCGGGTCGCGCTCTCCGCCGCGAGGCAGAAGCGGCCGATCAGCTGGCTGGTGGCGTCCTTCAACCGGGCCTGGGCGAGCGCGGAGCCGTCGTAGCCGTGCGGCCACCACTCCTGATCCAGCAGGCGGTCCAGCGCCGCGGCCAGCTCCTCGGCGCCGGCGCCGGGCGCGTAGCGCTCACCGGCGACCGCGAAGATCTCGGCGCGTTCCGCGTCGGCGAGCAGCAGGTTGGGGTCGAGGTGTCCGGCGTGCAGCCCGTCCTCGACGTCGTGCACCGAGTACGCCACGTCGTCGGACCAGTCCATGACCTGCGCCTCGAAGCTCCGCGCCCCGGCGGGCGCGCCCTGCCGGAACCAGTCGAAGACCGGCAGGTCGTCCTCGTAGACGCCGAACTTCGGCGACCCGGGGTCGGTGGGGTGCGCGCCGCGCGTCCAGGGGTACTTGGTGGCCGCGTCGAGGGCGGCGCGACTGAGGTTCAGGCCGACGCTGACCGCCGAGCCGTCCGGGGCGGGCACGAACCGCTTGGGCTCCAGACGGGCCAGCAGCCGCAGGGACTGGGCGTTGCCCTCGAAGCCGCCGCAGGGCGCGGCGACGTCGTTGAGCGTCTGCTCGCCGTTGTGCCCGAAGGGCGGGTGGCCGAGATCGTGCGCCAGGCAGGCGGTCTCGACCAGGTCCGGGTCGCAGCCGAGGGCGGCGCCGAGCTCCCGGCCGACCTGGGCGCACTCCAGGGAGTGGGTCAGGCGGGTGCGCGGGCTGGCGTCCCAGGCGGGGGTGAGGGCTCCCGGGGTGACGACCTGGGTCTTGCCGGCCAGCCGGCGCAGGGCGGCGGAGTGCAGCACCCGGGCGCGGTCGCGCTGGAAGGCGGTGCGTCCGGGCCGTTTGTCGGGCTCGGGGACCCAGCGCTCGGTGTCGGCCGTGGTGTAGCCGGGGATGGTCGGTGGTGTGCCCGTCATACCGCGACGGTAGCCGCCTTGGCGCTCTCGGGGTCGGATCCGGTACGCGCGAGGAGCGCCTGGTCGTAGCGGTGCAGTACGAGACGGGCCAGTGCGGGGTGGTCGCCCAGGGGTGCGGCGGCGGGCCCGGGGGCGGCGGCCGCGCACCGGGTGGCGAAGCGTCCGGGGGCGGTGAAGCAGGAGGCGACGGCGATCCGGTCGTGGCCGCGGGCGGTCAGCTCGCGGATCGCGTCGGGGACGGTGGGGGTGGCGGCAGAGGCGTAGGCGGGCAGGACGGGGGTGCCGTCGAGCCGGGCCGAGAGCAGTTGGGCGGTGCGCTCGGTGTCCTGGGCGGACCGCGGGGCACGGGAGCCGGCGGCGGCCAGGACCACGGCGGTGCGCGGGGAGCGGCCGGCGGGGACTCCGGCCTCCAGGAGGCGGTCGTGCAGCGCCTCGGCGAGGAGGGGGTGCGGTCCCAGGGGTTCGGCGACCCGGCCGGTCAGGTGGGGTGCGCCGGTCAGCGCGGCGGGCAGGTCGTGGGTGACGTGATGGCCGCGGCCGAAGAGCAGCGGGACGAGGACGGCCGCACCGTCCAGCTCGGCGAGGGTGTCGTCGAGCAGCGGGCGGTTCAGCTCGATGTGCCCGAGCCGTACGGGCAGGCCGGGGCGGAGCGCACGGACCCGGTCGAGCAGGGCCCGGACGGTGGGCAGGGCGCGGGGGTCGCGGCTGCCGTGGGCCACGGCGACGAGGGTGGGGGGCGGCGGCGCCGGGCGGCGGAAGCCGTGCAGCCGGACCCGGCCGAGCCGGGTGCCGAGCTGTGCGCTGATCTCGGCGGCGAGGTCTCCCGCGCCGAGGGGGCCGGGGGACGCGGAGGGCGGGTGCGGTATCGGCGCCGTCATGCCGTGAGCCTGGCAGGGGCTCGTTGCGGTGCCGTTTCCCCGCGGCGAACTCCGTGTTCCCTCCGGCTGCCACCGGGGCCGGCGGCGCGGACAGGACGGGACGACGGGACGGGCGGACGGGGCGAGCGGCAGGGCCCGCCACGGCCCCTGCCAGCCGCTTCCGGCCCGCCCTGCCGTCCGGCCCGCGCTGCGCCCTATGCCCCGTGCGCGTCGACCTCCCGCAGGTACGCGGCGCGGTCCGCCTCGTCGAGGAAGGAGGCGCGGAAGGAGTTGCGGGCGAGGGTGCGCAGCGTCTCGGGGTCGAGGCCGAGGGCGTCGCGGACGGCGGTGAAGTTGTCGTCCGCGTAGCCGCCGAAGTAGGCCGGGTCGTCGGAGTTGACGGTCACCAGCAGCCCGGCGTCCAGCATGGCGGGCAGCGGGTGGTCGGCGAGGTCGTCGATGACCCGCAGCCGGACGTTGGACAGCGGGCAGACGGTGAGCGGCACCTGGTCGGCCACCAGGCGGGCCACCAGCCGCTCGTCCTCCAGGGAGCGCACCCCGTGGTCGATCCGGTCCACGCCGAGGACGTCCAGGGCCTCCCACACATAGGCCGGCGGGCCCTCCTCGCCCGCGTGCGCGACGCACTTGAGCCCGGCCTCCCGGGCCAGCGCGAAGACCTGGGCGAACTTCGACGGCGGGTGGCCCACCTCGGCGGAGTCCAGGCCGACGGCGGTGATCTTGCCGAGGTGCGGGCGGGCCGCCTCGAACGTCGCCAGGGCGGATTCGGCGCTCTCGTCGCGCAGGAAGCACATGATCAGCCGGGTGCTGATGCCGTAGGTCTCCTGGGCGCTGTCGAGGGCGCGGGCCAGGCCGTCGATGACGGTGCCGATCGGGACGCCGCGCGCGGTGTGCGCCTGCGGGTCGAAGAAGATCTCGGCATGCCGTACGCCCTGTTCCCGGGCGCGGGCGAGGTAGGCGTGTGCCAGCTCGGCGAAGTCGTCCTCGGTGCGCAGCACGGCCATCAGCGCGTAGTAGAGGTTCAGGAAGGACTGCAGGTCGGTGAAGGAGTAGGCGCGGCGCAGCTCGTCCTCGGTGGAGTACGGCAGCGCGACGCCGTTGCGTGCGGCGAGCGCGAAGGCCAGCTCGGGCTCCAGGGTGCCCTCGATGTGCAGATGCAGCTCCGCCTTGGGCAGCGGCGCGGGGGCGGTTGCGGCGGAAGGGGAGGACGGGGAGGAAGCCACGCGGGTCACACCTGTTCTGCGGTACGGGAAGTTCTGCGGTACGGGAAGGGGTTGCGGACGGGGGTCACGGGACCTCGCCGGTGAACCGGAAGGGGCCCGTCCGGCGAGGAGCCGCCAGGCTATCGGGACCGGTGGCCGGTCCCGCGGCGGCGCCCTGGGCGGCCGCGCGCCGGGTCGTCCCGGCGGCGGGCGCCCGTCAGCCGGCCGCGGCCCGCGACGCCGGCCAGTCGCCGCCCTCGATGGGGGTGCCGGTGGCGCGCAGCCGGGCGGCGAGGCGGTCGGCGGCCAGGTAGACCCAGGCCCGTACGGTCCTGCCGTCCGCGCACACGGCCTCGGTGCACACCCGCTCGTAGACGTTGTGCGGGTCGCCGGGGGCGTAGTCCTCCAGCCGGTCCAGGGTCGCGCGGACCTCGTCGTAGTCGCTGTCGCGGGGCAGGACGAGGGCGCCGTGGACCACCGCCCCGGCGGGGCCCGCGGTCGCGTACGGGTATCCGGGCCCGTCGTAGAGCAACGCGCCGCCGATGTGCGCCGGTTCCTCGGCCGCGGTGCGGCCGCGCAGGGCCCAGGCGTGGTTGGCCTCGCCGGGGCGCAGCGTGCCGTAGACGAAGAACGGCAGCCGCTCGGGCTCGGTGGTCATGGCGTGCGTCCTCTCCGGGCGGGTGCTCCCTCTGCCACGATGCCAGGCCGCCGCCGCAACCATCACGGCGCGGTGGGCGTCGCAGCCTGCAGAGCGGTCACGACGGACGGGGCCGGGAACGGGGGCACGGATGCGAGGGCGGGGACCGGGAACGGGGACGGTGCGGCGCGTGTGGAGCGGGGTGCGGCGCATACGGCTGCCGCGGACCCGGCGCGGCAGGCGCCGCGCCTTTCAGACCGTCGTGGCCCTGACGGTGCTCGCGCTGGCGCCCGCGACCTGGATGAACGCGACCGCGGGCCCCCGGGTGCGCGACGTCGCGGGCGCCCCGGCCGCGCCGGTCGCCATCGTGTTCGGCGCGGGCCTGTGGAACGGCGCGCCCTCGCCGTACCTCGCCCACCGGCTGGACGCGGCCGCCGCGCTGTACGCGCGGGGCACGGTCCGCGCGGTCCTGGTCACCGGCGACAACAGCCGCCACGACTACGACGAGCCGGACGCGATGCGCGCCTATCTGCTGCGCCACGGCGTCCCGGGCCGCAGGATCGTCAGCGACTATGCGGGCTTCGACACCTGGGATTCCTGCAGCCGTGCGCACCGGGTCTTCGGCGTGGACCGGGCGGTGCTGGTCAGCCAGGGCTTCCACATCCGGCGCGCGCTGGCGCTGTGCACGGCGGCCGGGGTCGACTCCTACGGCGTCGGGGTGGCCGCGAAGCACGATGTGACCTGGGCCTACGGCGGTGTCCGGGAGATCTTCGCGGCCTCGAAGGCGGCGGCGGACGCGCTGCTGCGGCCCGATCCGCACTTCCTCGGGCCGCACGAGAAGGGGGTGGCGGAGGCCCTCCGCTAGCGGCCCCGCCACCCCTCACCGCACGCGCTACTCCTGGGACGCCCGGGCGTAGAGGTCGAGGACCTTCTCCCCGAAGTACGGGCTGTAGGAGATGCGGTCGCTGTCCGGGCCCTTGGGGCCGCCGCCGTTGAGGCCGCCGATCACGCCGATGACGCGGCCGGTCCCGCTCTCCTCGTCGAAGTCGCTCAGCCAGGGGCTGCCGGAGGTGCCGCCGTAGAACCCGCCGCACTCCATGCGCAGTTCACGGGTGCCGGACAGCCGGCTGGTGCGGGTGGCGCAGCGTACGGCCCGGTCCTGCGGGTCGTGACGGACGTTCGGGTAGCCGACGACGGTGACGTCATTGGCGTAACCGGGCGTCGGGGAGAGGGAGTTGCCGCCGGTGACCTCCTCGACGGGCCGGCCGTCCTCGCCGGGGGCGACGGTGGCGAAGGCGAAGTCGAGGTCCGCCCCGGCACCGGTGGTGCCGCGGCCGGGGTAGGCGAAGCTGTCCTCGATCGCCCACACCCCGTACGGCTGCTTGTCGGCGCCGGAACGATACTGCGGGACGAACGCGGCCCGGGTTCCGGGATTGCAGTGCCCGGCGGTCAGGATCAGGTTGCCGTGCGGGCTGTGCACCACGCTGGCGGTGCAGTGGTGCGCACGGGCGTCCCCGTCGACGGAGAACAGCACGCCCACGGACGGGATGCCGTCGAAGTGCCGTGCGGTGGCGGCGGGGGCGGCCTTGGCCCGGGGCGCGGCGGCGGCCCGGTCCGAGGAGCCGCGTTCGGGGTCGGCCGGTGCGGCGGCCGCCATCCGGTCGGGCGTCCAGTAGGCGGCGGCTTCCCGGCTGGTCCAGGTGGTGTCGGGGTGGGGGCCGGGGCTCGGCCGGTCGCGGTGCGCCGCCGCGCGCGGGGCGTCCGGGGCGGCGTGGCCCACGGAGGCCAGGCTCAGGCACACCGCCGCACCGGCCACCGCGGACCCGGCCGCGACCCAGCGCCGCCGGCCCGGCCGCTTCTGCGCGTGCCGCGTCGTCCTGCCGCGCCCGGTGGTGTTGCGTTCCACGTCAGCTCGTCTCCTTCGCGACCCAGGACAGGTAGCCGGCGCCCCCGTGGGTGACCGGCGTGGCGATGATCTCGGGGGTGTCGTAGTCGTGCGCCTCCAGGAGGTAGGCCTCCAGTGCCTCGTAGCGCGCCCGGGCCGTCTTGAAGAGCACCTGCCACTCCTGGCCGGTCTCTATCGCGTCGTCCCAGCGGTAGACCGAGGTCACCGGGGCGCTGATCTGTGCGCAGGCGGCGAGTCTCCGCTCGATCGCGCCACGCGCCAGGTCGGCGGCCTTGGCCTCGCTGTCGACGGTCGTCATGACGGTCAGGAACCGGGCGTCCGGGTGCCCGGTGGAGCCGGGCGGTGGGGTCGGGTCGGTCACAGGTGCATCCTTCGCGGTGGGGGTCGGGAGGGATCGGGACAGACGGGACAGGGGTCCGCGCCGGACGAGCAGGCACGCTCGCGGCGGCGGAACCGCTCCGCATCGTACGGACCGAGATGATCATCCCGTAAGGGACCGGCCCGCCCCGGCACCGGTATGCACCCGGACGCCGCCCCCTTCGCGGGCCGGCTCCCGGCCCGCCGGCGCGCTCCCCGGTTGCGTCCCCGGGCGCACCGGCAACGATGGAAAGGAAGCTCCGCCGCGTCCGCACGCGAAAGGCCGGCCTCATGGACGATCTCGATGCACTCGCCCGTCACCTGCTCGACGAAGCCAGGACCTCCGCGCACGGACGCAGCGCCCACCTCTTCCTGCACGACGGCCCGCTGCGGCAGGCCGTGATCGCCCTGACCGCGGGCACCGAGCTGGACGAGCACAACACTCCCCCGGCCGCGAGCCTGCACGTCCTGCACGGCCGGGTCCGGCTGACCGGGCAGGGCGGCGGCCCGGAGCTGAAGGCCGGTCAGGTCGCCATGCTCCCGCGCGAGCGGCACGGGCTGCTGGCCCTGGAGAACGCGGCGGTGGTGCTGACGGCCGTCACGGGAGTCCCGCTGAGCGAGCGCCGCACGGCGGCCGCGGCGGCGACGCCGGGGTAGACCGCGGCCGGGGATTTCCGAGTCTTCACATTTTTCTGAAAGTTATGTATCGTCATGGCATGACGAGCCCGAGTGCCACCCCGCCCTCGCCACGGGTGCGGCTGACCGAGGAGAAGGAGACCCTTCTCGCCACGCTCTACGGCCGCGCGCTCGACAGCCGCGCGAAGCGTCCGATCCTCGGCGACACCCTGGCCGCCGACACCGTGCGGCGGCTCGACTACGACTTCCGGAAGATGCGGCTGAGCCCCGGCAACGCGGCCGCAGTCGCCCTGCGCGCCCGGCAGTTGGACCTCTGGACGGCACGCTTCCTCGCCCGGCACGAGGAGGCGACGGTGGTGCACCTGGGCTGCGGCCTCGACAGCCGCGTCCACCGCCTCGACCCCGGCCCCGGGGTGCGGTGGTACGACGTCGACTACCCCGAGGTCATCGCGCTGCGGCGGGAGCTCTGCCCGGAGCGCGCCGGGTGCACCACCGTCCCGTCCTCCGTGACCGACCCGGCGTGGACCGCGCGGATCCCCTCCGACCGGCCGGCGATGATCGTGGCCGAGGGTCTGCTGATGTACCTCACCGAGCAGGACGGCACGGCCCTGCTGCGGCGGCTGATCGCCCACGTACCGGGCGGTGAGCTGGCCTTCGACGCCTTCAGCCGGTTCGCGATCCGCGCCCAGCGGCTCAACCGCGTCGTCGTGAAGGCCGGCGCGCGGCTGCACTGGGGCACGGACGCCGCGGGCATCGCGCGGCTGAGCCCGAAGCTGGAGATCGTCGAGAACCTCAGCGCCCTGGCGGTCCCCGGGATCGAGGAGCTGCCGGCGGCCTACCGGCTGGCGGCCCGGGCGTCGCTGAAGGTGCCCGCGGTGCGGGACATGGCGCGGATGTACCACTGCCGGTTCTGAGCCCGGCGGCCGGCGAAGGGGCCGCGCCCGCACCCCGGCTTCAGGCCGCCGGCCACTGGTCGTAGGCCAGCTTGCACAGCAGGGCCACGACCACGACCACGAGCACGCCCCGGACGAAGCCGGCGCCGCGCTTGAGGGCCATCCTGGCGCCCACCAGGCCGCCGACCAGGTTGAACAGCGCCAGCAGGGCGCCGAGTTGCCACAGCACGGTGCCCTGGAGCGCGAACATCGTGAGCGCGCCGACATTGGTGCAGACGTTGACGACCTTGGCGGTGGCCGACGAGGAGACCAGGTCCATGTGCAGGATCGCGGTGAGCGCGACGACGAGGAACGCCCCGGTCCCGGGCCCGATCAGACCGTCGTAGAAGCCGATGCCCAGCCCCGCGACGAGGACGGCCGTCACCACCCGCCGGCGGGAGACCGGCCCCGACGGCGCGGGCGCGGTCCCGAAGGCCGGGCGGAACAGCAGGAAGGCGAGCACCCCCAGCAGGACGCCCATGATCAGCGGGCGGAGCACCTCGCTGTTGATCCCGGCCGCGAAGAACGCCCCGGCCAGCGAGCCGCCCATCGCGGCGAGCCCGATCCGCAGCGCGTTGCGCACGTCGATCGGGGCCTTGCGGACGTACGTGACCGCGGCCGCGGTGGTGCCCACGATGGCGGTGGACTTGTTGGTTCCCAGGACGTACGCGACCGGGGTGTGCGGCAGGCCGACGAGCAGGGCGGGGAGCAGCAGCAGCCCGCCGCCGCCCACGACGGCGTCGATCCAGCCCGCCGCGAGGGCGGCCAGGCACAGCAGGGTCACGGTGAACAGCGATATGTCAGGAGGCACCGGGTGATCCTATGAACCGCGCCCCGCTCTACGCTCGGCATTGATGGATGCCGCAACCGAGGGGGCGAAGGCCGTGGGAACCGTCGTTCCGATCGGTGGGGAACCGGCCGCTGGACGGCTGGGGTTCGGGACCGGCGGGCTCGTCGGCCCCGGCTACTGGGGACCGCGGCACGACGATCCCGCACGCTCCGTCGCCCTGCTGCGCCGGGCCGTCGACCGCGGGGTCACGCTGATCGACACCGCCGACAACTACGGCCCGGACGTGGCCGAGGAGCTGGTGGCGCGCGCCCTGCACCCGTATCCGGCGGGGTTGGTGATCGCGACCAAGGGCGGGGTGGTCCGCACCGGCCCGGACCTGTGGCACATCGCCGGACGCCCCGAAGACCTGCGCGCCATGTGCGAGGCGAGCCTGCGGCGGCTGCGCACCGACACCCTCGACCTCTACCAGCTGCACCGGCTCGACCCGCAGGTGCCGATGGCCGACCAGCTGGGCGCGCTGCGGGAACTCCAGGAGGCCGGAAAGATCCGGCACATCGGCCTGGACTCCGTCACCGCGGACGAACTGGCCCGCGCCCAGGACATCGCCCCGATCGCCTCGGTGCAGAACCGCTACAACCTGCTGGACCGCGCCGCGGAGGACGTCCTGGAGCTGTGCGAGAAGCGGGGCACGGCGTTCCTGCCGTGGTTCCCGCTGGGCAACGGCGCGCTCGCCGAGGCCGCGGGCACGGCACTCGCCGCGGTCGCCGCCCGGCACGGCGCGACCCCCGGCCAGATCGCACTGGCCTGGCTGCTGCACCGCTCCCCCGTCCTGCTCCCCACCCCCGGTACGAGCTCACCGGCCCACCTCGACGAGAACCTGGCGGCGGCCGGCATCGCCCTCACGGAGGGGGACATGGCCCAGCTGGACGCCCTGGGCTAGCCACGCGGCGAGGACGCGGGGGCAGGAGGCGGGCACCGAGGGTCCTCACCGCTCCGCCCGGACCAGCTCCACGGCGCCGCTGCGGTCCGGGAGGCTGTACCCGGCCGGTGCCCGGTCGGGGGCGGGCGGAGCGGCCGGGGTGACCGTCCGGGACACCAGGGTGGCGGTGAGCGCGCTCGCCCCCAGCAAGCAGGCGGCGAGCCGACGGCGGGCCCGGAGGGTGACGGCCGGGACGGTGTGCGGTTTGCGGTGTCGTGCCATGGGGGCGTCTTCCTCACGGGTGGGGCGATCGGGGACCGCATGAGCGGGGCGGGCGGGGACTGCGGGGCGAGCGCGGTGTGGCGCAACGGGCGGGGTCGCGGAGCGGGCCGGGTGACGGAGCGGGCGGAGTGGGCCGGGTGACGGGCCGGTCGGCGTGGCACCAGGGCCGGGTGGTGCAAGGCCGGGCCGGCGGCGGTCCGGGGCAGGACGGCGAGGTGCCCGACGGCTCCCGGAAGGCGGGCTGCCCCACCGCCCTCAGAACATGAACTGCTCGGAGTGGATGCGCCCGGCCGGCACCCCGGCCCGTTCCAGGGCGGCGGCCGCGGCCCTGGACATGCCGGGCGGGCCGCACAGATAGACATCGTGTTCCACCAGGTCCGGGACGAGGCCGCGCAGCGCCCGGGGCGCCAGCGGGTCGAAGGGCCCGTCGGACGGGCCGAGGAGGTAGTGCAGCGCCGCGCCCCTCGCCGCGGCGATCCTCTCCAGCTCCTCGCGCAGCACCAACTGGTCGGCGTTGCCCGCCCGGTAGAGGAGCGTGAGGTCACCCGGACCGCCCGGCAGGGTCTCGAAGAGCGCGCGCAGCGGGGTGATCCCGACGCCGCCGGCGAGCAGCAGCACCTTGCGCCGGGTCCGCCGGTGCGCGGTCAGCGCGCCGAACGGACCGGTGGCCAGCACCCGTACGCCCGGCCGCAGCCGGCGAATCCGGCGGGTGTGGTCGCCGCACGCCTTCACGGTGATCCGGAGCGTGTCGTCACGCACCGGCGCGGAGAGCGAGAAGGGCAGGGCCGTCCGCCACAGCCGCCGGTGCAGGAACCGCCAGCGGAAGAACTGCCCCGGCTCGGCCCGCAGCGCGTCCAGACCCACGCCCCGCATGACGACCGAGACCACCTCCGGCCCCTCGGTGCGCACCTCGGTGACCCGCAGACTGTGCCGCAGCGCCTGGCGCACCGGTACGACCAGGCGGTACCAGACCAGCAGGGTGCCGACCGTGGTGTGCAGCAGGGTCCACAGCCAGACGGCGACCGGGCCGCCGGCCAGATCCGGGCCGGACAGCTGGTGGGCGAAGACGAGAGCGGCGCTCACGTAGGTCAGCAGATGTACGGCGCGCCACGTTTCATGGCGCAGCCGCCTGCGGGCCGTACGGGCCGAGGTGACGCCGACGGCGGCCAGCAAGACGGTGCCGACGGCGGCCGCGGCCAGGCCCGGATAGCCCATCAGGCCGACGGCGGCGCGGAGGACATCGGTGCCGGTGTGGGCGGCGTAGCCGCACAGCGCGAAGACGGTGTGGGCGAGGCACAGGGTCAGGACATGGCGGCCGCCGAGCGCGTGCCGGCGGGCCAGCCGGTCGGCGCCGACGCCGTGCTCGACGGCCGGGACCCGGGCCATCAGCAGCAGCATCACCAGGATTCCGTAGCCCGCGAGCAGTCCGCTGAGGTGGGCCAGGGTGGCGAACAGCGCGTCGAGCCGCATCGAGGGCTCGGCCTGCACCAGCCACAGGCCGACGACCAGCACCGCACCGCCGGCCAGCACCCGCCGCAGCGCCGTAGGTGTCAGGCGCAGCGGCGGCGCGGGCACCGGCGGCCTGCGCGGCGCGCGGACGGGCCGGGGCGGCAGGTGCCGGGGGTCGAGTCGCGAGTACAGCGGATGGGTGGGCGGTGGGTCGGCGGGGCCCGGAGTCGGGGCACCAGGACCGGGCGCGCCGCCCGGTGCGTACCCGTCGCTGAGGTCGGCCTGGATCGTCACGGCGTCGAAAATACGGCTGCCCGGACACCGGAAAGAGCAGGTCAAGCCCTCTCCGCGGATCCTTAAGGCGGCCTTGAGGATCGGCTGACCGAGGGTTAAGAACCGCGGCGTCCGGAGCCCGTTCCATGGTGGGCGCGGACCCCATCCGAACACCCGGCACACGCTGCGGGTCCGCTCAGTCCCCGCCGCCCCGCGCGGCCGGGCCGGCGCCGCGGCTCTCCGTGCCCCTGTGCACCTCCACGAGCGTCTCGGTCAACTCGACGGCCAGCAGGTGCGGTTCCCCGGAGGTCCACCGCCGTCCTTCCAGCGCCCGCCGCGCCGCCTCGATCCGCTCGACGGCCAGGCCGGGTTGCGCCGCCTCGGCCCCCGTGGCCTGCGGGGGCCGTCGTCATGCCGGCATACGGCCGGGAGGTCGGTACCGCGCGCGCCGATGCGCGCTGCGCCAATCGGGCTAACACGATCCCTGACTGTGGTGTGGCATCGGCCCGGTCGCTTCAATCGGTGCTACCGACGGTGGGGTGCCCATCCCCTGTCGGGGGACCGTGGACGACTGCCGGCGTGAGGCGGCTTCGTCGTGTTCTTCAGGGCACCCCCGACAGGTGTGCACGCTCGGACGGGGGTTCCCTGCCCTCCGGCGTGCAGCAGCTCCCCACCTCCTTCATGGAGCCTTCGAAAGGGGCTGTCCAACATGGCACTCGCTCTCACTCTCACCCCGGCAACCGTCGCGGTGGGCCAGACCTTCACAGCTGCCGTCACCGGTGCCGCACCGGCAGAAGTGATCACCTTCACCTACGATGCCGTGGCCCCGCAGTCGGCGACCGCCGACGCCCTCGGCAATGCGAGCGTCACCTTCACCGCGACCACGTCGGGCACGGTAGTTGCTGCCGGTGCCACCAGTGGCGCCGCCACGGCGTCCCTGACCGTCACGGCTGCGGCGGACTGTGTGGTCACCCTGACGTCCACTCCCGCCAACCCGACCGCGGGTCAGCCGGTGACCCTCACCGCCACGGTCACCTGCGACGGCACCCCCGTCGAGGGCGCGACCGTGGTCTTCGCCACGACCAGCGGTTCCCTGGGCGTCGGCGTCACGACCGCCCTGGGGCAGGCCACCCTCACCACCAGCCTGCTGCCGCTCGGGGTCAACGTCGTCACGGCCACCGTGATCGCCGCCACCACCACCTGCACCTGCATCGGCATCAGCGCATCGGCCAACATCACCGTCACCGCGGCGTCGAACTGCGTCGTGACCCTGACCTCCACGCCGGCCAACCCGGCCGCCGGCCAGCCGGTGACCCTCACCGCCACCGTCACCTGTAACGGAGCGCCCGTCACCGGCGCGACCGTACTTTTCGCCACCACCAGCGGATCCCTGGGCGTCGGCGTCACGACCGCCCTGGGGCAGGCCACCCTCACCACCAGCCTGCTGCCGGTCGGGGCCAACGTCGTCACGGCCACCGTGATCGCCGCCACCACCACCTGCACCTGCATCGGCATCGCCGCCACGGCGACCGTGAACGTCACCGCGCCGCAGAACTGCGTCGTCACGCTGACCTCCACCCCCGCCAACCCGACCGCGGGCCAGCCGGTGACCCTCACCGCCACCGTCACCTGCGGCGGCGCACCCGTCACCGGCGCGACCGTGCTCTTCGCGACCACCAGCGGACCCCTGGGGGTCGGCATCACCACGGCCACGGGCCAAGCCACCCTCACCACCAGCCTGCTGCCCGCCGGGGCCAACGTCGTCACGGCCACCGTGATCGCGGGCACCAGCACCTGCACCTGCATCGGTGTGGCCGCGACGGCGACCGTGAACGTCACCGCCGCGCAGAGCTGCGCCATCACCCTGACGTCCAGCCCGGCCGGCCCGACCGTGGGCCAGCCGGTCACCCTCACGGCCAACGTCACCTGCGGCGGCGCACCCGTCGTCGGCGCGACCGTGCTGTTCAGCACCACCGGCGGCCCGCTCGGCATCGGGGTCACCAACGCGTCCGGCCAGGCCGTCGTCACCACCAGCCTGCTGCCCGCCGGCAGCACCACCGTCACCGCGACCGTGCTCACCGCCACCGGCACCACCTGCACCTGCGTCGGCGTCGCCGCGACGACGACCGTGACGGTCGGAGCGGCTCCGAACTGCGCCGTCACCGTGACCTCCACGCCGGCCAGCCCGAGCCCCGGCCAGCCGGTGACCGTCACCGCCACCGTCACCTGCGGCGGCGCACCCGTCGTCGGCGCGACCGTGCTGTTCAGCACCACCGGCGGCCCGCTCGGCATCGGCCTGACCAACGCGTCCGGCCAGGCCAGCGTCACCACCAGCACGCTGCCCGTCGGCAGCACCGTCGTCACCGCGACCGTGCTCACCGCCACCGGCACCACCTGCACCTGCGTCGGGGCCTCCGGGACCGGGACCGTGACCGTGGGTGCGGCGACGGGGCTCACGGCGCACCCGGCCTGCTACCGGTTCAGCTTCCCCCCGGTGCCCTGGGCCTTCGCCACCGCCACGTTCACCGCGAGTGGCGCGACCCCCGGCGCGACGGTCACCTTCCACCTGGACGGCCCCGCCGGCCCCGTGGTGTGCACCGCCGTCGCCAACGCGAGCGGGAACGCCAGCTGCACGGCCACCCTCAACGTCGGGCAGGTGCTGTTCTCCAGCTACACCGCGACCAGCGGAGGCGCCTCCTCGTCCAGCACCCTGTCCGCCTGCCTCACCTGACACCCGGTCCCGGCTCGCGCACCGCGGCCGGACCCGTACGCGGCTCACCGAACCGGCGTGACCGGCAGGGGAGTTGATGAACGACCCGGTAAAACGGCCGTCCCCCGTAGTGCAAGTACGGGGGACGGCCGCTGGCCCCCAAGGGTAGGCCCCGGGGCACGGCGGTACGCCGGCCGGCCGACGGGGTGTCGACCCGCATCGCAAGACGTCACAGAAGGAGCGGAACATGGGCTGCAATTGCGGCGGCGGTGCCCGCCCGACCGTCATCATCTACCAGCTGAACCTGCCCGACGGCACCGTGCGCCAGTACTACACCTGGCAGGAGGCCGACGCGGCCAACCAACGCGCGGGCGGCATCGGCACCATCCTCGTCCTCAATCAGTGACGACCGGCCGGGTCCCTGCACGGTGACGGGGTGGATCTCATGAGCCTTGCGGTGTTTCTCCTTTCCCTCGGCGCGACATGCCGCATCACCAGATTCCTGACGAAGGACACCCTCGCGGCGGGATTCCGCTCCTGGGTGGCCGGCCGCTTCGGCGACGATTCCAAACCCGCCTACCTGGTCGGCTGCAGCTGGTGTTCGAGCATCTGGGTGGCGGCCGTCATGGCCCCGCTCGCCCACTGGACCGGAGGAACGGCCGGCTTCCGGATCGCCGCGACGGCGTTGTCCCTCTCCTACCTCACCGGGCTGGCTTCCCGGTGGCTCGATTGAGCCGGGCACGGAGCGGGACGGGAGCGCCCGCCCCTGTCCCTCACGCCTACGCGCCCTCCGCACCGAAGTGGATCAGCGGCTTGATGATTCCGTCCTCTTTCGAGGCCATCAGGGCGAAGGCCCGCTCGATCTCGCCGAAGCCGAATTCGTGCGTGGTCATCGGTGTGGGGTCGACTTTCCCGGTCTCCAGCAACCGGAAGATCCGCCGGAGCCACCCCCGGCCGCCGCGGTTGAAGCCGGCGTAGACCTGCTTGTCGGACATGCCGTAGCCGAACGGCTCCAGGGGGATCCGCAGCGGCTCGTGCACCTCGCCGTGGTATCCGACATTGGAGATGCGGCCTCCCGGTTTGGTGACCCGGAAGGCCGCCTCCCAGGTCTGCGGCGTGCCGAGCGCCTCGATGGCGGCGTCGACGCCCTGGCCGTCCGTCAGCTCCATGATCCGCTCGACCGGATCGCACTGCGTGTAGTCGACGATCAGATCGGCGCCGAAGCGGCGGGCGAGGTCCTGACGGGCGGGCACGGACTCGACGGCGATGATCAGACCCGCGCCGCGCAGCCGGCAGCCGATCGTCGCCGAGAGCCCCACCGCGCCCTGGGCGAAGATCGCGACGGTCTCGCCGAGGGCGAGCTCCGCGTGTTCGGCGGCGACGAAGCCGGTGGAGAGCATGTCGGTGGCGTACAGCGCCTGGTGGTCGGAGAGCGACGCGGGGATCGGGGCCAGGTTGGCCTCGGCGTTGTTGACCAGGAAGTACTCGGCGAGGTTCCCGTCCCGCCGGGTGGTGAACCTGGCGCCGCCCAGCATCCGCCCCTGGCACTGCGAGGAGAACCCGCGCTGGCAGGAATCGCACTGGAAGCAGGGCGTGATCCCGCCCACCGCGACGCGCTCGCCCTCCGCCGGCCCTTCGACGGCCGAGCCGAGCGCATGGACCACACCGACCGCCTCGTGCCCCAACGTCACATCCGGCGCGACCGGGATCGCGCCCCGCATGGTGTGCACATCGGTGGTGCACACCATGGCCGCGGTCGTACGCACCACCACATCGGTGGGGCCGGGTTCAGGGACCGGCTTGTCGATGACGGCGACCTCGCCGACCCTCCGGAGAACGAAAGCCCTCATGCCCTCGCTCTTCCCGCGACGGCGGTCAGGCCCCTGTCACGGCGGCATCTTCCGCCCGTTCGGCCGACCGGCACGCCCACCCCCGCCGAGCGGGAGGTGCCGGGAGGGCGCGCCGTACGTGTTGGTCTCCGATGAGGGGCGCAAGGCCGAGTCGTTCGCCGGAGTCGACGCCCTTGCGGACGCCCCATGCCGGCACAGCGGCCAACCGGCCGTGCGGGGCGCCCTCTTAGAACTCTCTTAATCCCCCTGACTATTCACTGACGTATGACACCCCACCTCCCCAAGACCACGGGGCGACGCCGCCGCGGCACCCGGGTCCTCGCCGCCTCCCTCGCGCTCACCGCAACCACCGCCGGGCTCGCCGGATGTGACAGTGCCGCGGCCGGCACCCTGGAGGGCAGCCGCCTCTCGCTTCCCGTCGCGGGCGGCACGGCCCTCGTCGACACCGCCTCGCTGGCCGTGCACGCACGGACCGCCGACGGGCGGTCGCTGGTGCTGTCCGCCGCGGCCGCCGGCGGGCTCGGGAAGCCGGGGCCGGTGACCCGTACGGCCGACGGGGCGCACTGGAGCTACCCCGACAAGGGGCTGAAGGTGACGGCGAGTTCGGAGCGCGGGCGGCTGCGGATCAGGCTGCGGGCGGACCGCGACGGGTCGGTGAGCTGGCCGGTGACCGGTACCGACCGGGCCGCCTCCGCCGTGCAGGTTCCGCGCGGCGAGGGGCTGGACATCCCGGTGAAGGACGCCTTCTGGAACGCCGGCCCCGAGAAGGGCGGGCTGGCCGGCAGCACCGTCGACATGGGCGAGGGCCTCTCGATGCCCCTGTGGGGCTACTCCCTGGGCAAGGCCGGCGGCGGGGGCGGGCGCGGCGTCAGCTACCTCACCCCCACCGACCTCGGCACCTCGCTGACGTTCGCCTCCACCGGCGGCCGGCTGCGCACCACCGCCGAGCATGCCTTCGACGCCGGTGAGGGCACCCGCGACTACGAGGTCTCCTTCGCCCTCACCGACGGCAACCCGGTCGCCTCCGCCGCCGACTACCGCTCCTACCTCTCGCAGCACGGCCGACTCGGCAGTCTGCGCAAGAAGATCGCGCAGAACCCGGCCAACGGCAAGCTGCTCGGCGCCTTTCACGCCTATGTGTGGGGCGACGCGCGGACCGCCGCCGGGGTGCGCAGGCTGAGGAAGCTGGGCGTGGACCGGATGTGGCTCGGCTACGACGCCGGCCCCGACCCGATGAACGCGCAGGCGGTGCGGGCCGCCGAGAAGGCGGGCTACCTCGTCGGCCCGTACGACACCTTCGCCAACGGCCAGAACCCCAAGAGCGCCGACAGCCCCACCTCCGCCTGGCCGGACCGGGTCTACCCCGACTTCTGCATCCGCAAGGCCGACGGCACCCCGGAGTCGGGCTTCGGCAACCGCGGCTGCTACCTCAGCTCGCGCGCCTTCGAGAAGGCCGAGCCGGCCAAGCGCTACCTCGCCGACCGCACACGCACGATGGTCGCCAACGGCGCGGACAGCTACTTCCTCGATGTGGACGCGACCGGAGAGGTGTTCCGCGACCACGGCAAGGGCCATGAGATGACCAAGGCCGGCGACCGCGCGAACCGCCTGGCCCGGATGGAGCGGCTGTCGAAGAACCTCGTCCTCGGCTCGGAGAGCGCCCAGGCATGGGCCAACGAGGTGGTGGCCTACAACCACGGCGCGCTCACCCCGGTCGACGACGGCCTGTGGAAGCTGGAGAAGGACCGGAAGACGTGGGGCGGCTACTACCCGGAGAAGGCCCCCACCGCCTTCTTCAAGCCGGTCGAGCTGCCGAGCCGGATGGCCACCGCCATGTACGACCCCAAGTACCGCGCGCCGCTCTACGAGACCGCCCTGCACGGCTCGCTGGTCAATGTGGAGCGCTGGGAGCTGTCGTACGAGAAGCTGCCGGCCCAGAAGACCACCAGGGCGCTGCTGGCGATGCTCTACAACACCCCGCTCAACTACGTCCTCGACGGCCCGACGCTCGACAAGAACGGACCGGAGCTGGCCGCGCTGCAGAAGTACTTCTCGCCGCTGCACCGCGCGGCGGGCACCGAGCAGCTGACCTCCTTCCGGTGGCTGACCGGCGACCGTACGGTCCAGCGCACGGTCTTCGGCGACGGCAAGCTGACCATGACCGCCAATTTCGGCACGAAGACCGTGGGCGGGCTGCCGGGCGGCTGTGTGGACGCGCAGCTCGCCGGTGACCAGCAGTCGCGACGACTGTGCCCGGCGCGGTTGAACGGCTGAAGGGTCGACCGGTGAAGGATCGACCGGCTGAAGGGTGGAACCGCCGGCCCGCCCGCGGGGCCGCTGCCCTCACACGGCGGCGGCCCCGCCACTGAGGGCAGCGTTCCGCCCGGGAAACAGTGCAGATGCGGGCGGGTAACAGCCGCGCCGCAGGCTGACGGGCATGACCTCGATGCCGCCGCACCCCGACGCCACGCCGGACGCCGCCCCCGGCACCCCCACCCTCGTCCTCATCGGCCACGGCATGGTCGGCCAGCGCTTCCTGGAGGAGCTGGCCGACCGCGGTGTCACCGAGCGGGCGCGGGTGGTCGTGCTGTGCGAGGAGCCCCGCCCGGCGTACGACCGCGTCCAGCTCACGTCGTACTTCGCCGGCCGCACCCCGGACGACCTGAGCCTGACCGATCCGGACTTCCTGGCCCGGCACGGCATCGAACTGCACCTCGGCGACCCGGCCACGGCCGTCGACCGCACGGCCCGCACGGTCACCGCCCGCAGTGGCCTGACCGTCCGCTACGACGCCCTGGTGCTGGCCACCGGCTCGTACCCCTTCGTGCCGCCGGTGCCGGGAAAGGACAGCGCGGGCTGTTTCGTCTACCGCACCATCGAGGACCTCCTCGCGATCGAGGAGTACGCGAAGAACGCCCGCACCGGTGTCGTGGTCGGCGGCGGGCTGCTCGGCCTGGAGGCGGCCGGCGCGCTCGACGGGCTCGGGCTGCGCACCCACATCGTGGAGTTCAGCCCGCGGCTGATGGCCCTCCAGGTCGACGAGGGCGGCGGCCGGGCGCTGCGCCGCACCGTCGAGGGGATGGGGCTGGAGGTGCACACCGGCGTCGGCGGCAAGGAGATCGTCGCGGACGGGGCGGGCGCGGTCACGGCCATGGGCCTGTCCGACGACTCCCGTATCGACACCGACCTCGTCGTCTTCTCGGCCGGTGTCCGCCCCCGCGACCAGCTCGCCCGGGACTGCGGGCTGCCGGTCGGCGAGCGGGGCGGCATCGTCGTCGACGAGCACTGCCGCACCGGCGACCCGGGCGTCTACGCGATCGGCGAGTGCGCGCTGGCCCCGGACGGCCGGGTCTACGGTCTGGTCGCCCCGGGGTACGACATGGCCCGCGTCGCGGCCGAGTCCCTCGCCGGGCAGTTCGGCGCCGGCACCGGGGCGGCCGCCGTCTTCACCGGCGCGGACCTGTCCACCAAGCTGAAGCTGCTCGGCGTGGACGTCGCGTCCTTCGGCGATGCGCACGGCACCACCGAGGGCTGCCTCGACGTGGTCTACGCCGACTCCCGCAGCGGCGTCTACAAGAAGCTGGTGATCGGCGCCGCCGGCGAGCTGCTGGGCGGGGTGCTGGTCGGCGACGCCGAGGCGTACGGGATGCTGCGGCCGCTGACCGGCACCGTTCCCCCGCTGGCGCCCGAGCAGTTGGTGCTGCCCGCCGGGCTCGCGGCCGACGGCGGCGGCGCGCTCGGCCCGTCCGCGCTGCCGGACGACGCGGTGCTGTGCAACTGCCACAACGTGACCAAGGGAACGGTGCGGGCCGCGGTCACCGAGCACTCCTGCGGCACCCTCCCCGAGATCAAGAAGTGCACCAAGGCCGGTACCGGCTGCGGCAGTTGCGTGAAGTCGCTGACCGCCGTGATGAACGACGAGCTGGCCGCGTCCGGCGTCGCCGTCGACACCGGCCTGTGCGGCTGCTTCCCGCACACCCGCGCCGAGCTCTACGAGATCGTGCGGACCCTGCGGCTGACGTCCTTCGCCGCGCTGCTGGACTCGCACGGCCGCCCGGAGGCCAGGAACGGCGAGGGCTGCGAGATCTGCAAGCCCACCGTCGGTTCGATCATCGCCTCCCTGGCGCCCAGCGTGGGCGCCGACGGCTATGTCCTCGACGGGGAGCAGGCCGCCCTCCAGGACACCAACGACCACTTCCTCGCCAACCTCCAGCGCAACGGCTCGTACTCGATCGTGCCGCGCGTCCCCGGCGGGGAGATCACGCCGGAGAAGCTGATCGTGATCGGGGAGGTGGCCCGCGACTTCGGCCTCTACACCAAGATCACCGGTGGTCAGCGGATCGACCTGTTCGGCGCCCGGGTCGACCAGCTCCCGCAGGTGTGGTCCCGGCTGGTGGCGGCCGGCTTCGAGTCGGGGCACGCGTACGGCAAGGCGCTGCGCACCGTGAAGTCGTGCGTGGGCCGGACCTGGTGCCGCTACGGCGTGCAGGACTCGGTCCGTATGGCCATCGAACTGGAGCTGCGCTACCGGGGCCTGCGCTCCCCGCACAAGCTGAAGTCCGCGGTCTCCGGCTGTGCGCGGGAGTGCGCGGAGGCCCGGGGCAAGGACTTCGGCGTCATCGCCACCTCCCAGGGCTGGAACCTGTACGTGGGCGGAAACGGCGGCGCGGACCCGCGCCACGCCGACCTGCTCGCCCAGGACCTCGACGACACCGAGCTGATCCGCCTGATCGACCGCTTCCTGATGTTCTACATCCGCACCGCCGACCGCCTGGAGCGCACCTCCGCCTGGCTGGAGCGGATCGAGGGCGGCCTCGACCACGTACGGGACGTCGTCGTGCACGACTCCCTGGGGCTGTGCGACGAGCTGGAGGCCCTGATGGCCGCCCATGTCACCCACTACCGCGACGAGTGGGCCGAGACCCTCGCCGACCCCGAACGGCTGGCCCGCTTCGTCTCGTTCGTCAATGCGCCCGACGCGCCGGACCCGTCGGTCCGCTTCGTACCGGAGCGCGACCAGGTCAAACCGGATCTGACGCTGCTGGCCGGGCCGACCCTGCCCGTTCGCACTCTCGAAGGGACCTCCGTCCGATGACCACCGCACTCACTCCCCTCGCCCGCCCCGCCACCACCGCCCCGGCCGGCACAGCCGTCACGGTCGAGATCCGCTGCCCCCAGGGCTGGGTCCCGGTGTGCACGCTGGACGACCTCACCCCGGGCCGCGGCGTCGCCGCCCTCCTCCCGGACGGCACCCAGGCCGCGCTGTTCGTCGACCGCGCCGGCCAGGCGTACGCGATCGCCAACCGGGATCCGTTCACCGGCGCCCAGGTCCTCTCCCGCGGCCTGACCGGCTCGTCCGACGGCCGGGCGTTCGTGGCGTCACCGCTGCTCAAGCAGCGTTTCGACCTGGCGTCGGGGGACTGCCTGGACGACCCGTCGGTCTCGGTGACGGCCTATCCCGTACGGACGCGGGGCGGGGCGGGCGGCGACTGAGGGCCGGCCCCGCCGCACGAGCAACCCACCGGTTGCACCTCCTGCCGCTACGTGCAACCATCAAGTAGCACGTCAGGTATCAGAAGGGCACGGCAGGAGGAGCACCCCATGAGCACCGACAGCAACCGGCACGAGGACGGCGGCGCCGGCGCGGGCGACGCCCACGACCGGATCGAGCGGGAGATCAGCATCGCCGCGCCCGTCGAGCGCGTCTGGGCCGTGCTCACCGAGCCCGAGCACGTCGGCTCGTGGTTCGGCCAGGGCGAACCGACCCCGGTCGACCTGCGGCCGGGCGGAATCATGGAGCTCGACCACGGCGAGTACGGCCAGTTCCTGACCAAGATCGTGAAGGTGGACCCGCCGCACCACTTCTCGTACCGCTGGGCCGGCGCACACCCCGGCGAGGTGGCGGTCGAGGGCAACTCCACCCTCGTCGAATTCACCCTCACCGAGGAGGGCGACGGCACCCGCCTGCGCGTGGTGGAGAGCGGATTCACCGGCCTCCGCATCCCCGAGGACCGCACGAAGACCGCCGGTTACGAGAGCCACTCCGCAGGCTGGTCCGGCCAGGTGGAGAACATCCGGCGGTACGCGGAGCAGCTCGCGGCATGAGGAAGGGAGACGCGGCCGGGGGCCGGGGCCCGGGCTCGGGCTCGGCGTCGGATGCCGGTCGGGGCCCGGGGGCGGCGTCGGGCGCCGGCGAAGGTTCCGGCCCGGACGCCGTGGCGGAGGTCCTCTCCGCGCTGGCCGACCCGACCCGCCGCCGGATACTCGACGCCCTCGCCGCACACGGCGAGGCGACCGCCACGGTCCTGGCCGCCGAACTGCCGGTCAGCCGCCAGGCCATCGTCAAGCACCTGGGGGTCCTGGACCGGGCCGGCCTGGTCGCCGGCCACCGGGAGGGCAGAGAAGCGCGCTACCGGGTCATACCGGAGCGGCTGGGGGTCACCGCCCGCTGGATGGACCGGGTGGCCGCCGCCTGGGACACCCGCCTCTCGGCGATCAAACGCCTCGCCGAGGGAGAGTGACGAGGCCGGCCGGCGATCAAGGCAGTGACCAGGGCGAGGACCACGGGCGACGGCGGCCGGGGCACGGGGCGGCCGGGCGGCGAGAGAAGCCGGGGGCGAGGCGGAGGCCTTACGGGGGCCCTCCGGTCCCGGCCGCCCCGTCCACGTACCCTGGTCGCCCCCGTACGGAGGAGCACAGGCGTGACCCGGTGGAACACCAGCCACATCCCCGACCAGACCGGCCGCTCGGTGGTCGTCACGGGCGCCAACAGCGGAATCGGCTACGCCACGGCACGTGAACTGGCCCGCCACGGCGCCCGCGTACTGCTGGCCTGCCGCAACCAGGCGCGCGGCATGGCGGCCCTGGACCGGCTGCGGTCCGAAGTCCCCACCGCCGAGGCCGAGTTCCGGCCCCTCGACCTGGCCGACCTGTCCTCCGTACGCGACTTCGCCGCCGCCCTCGACGACTTCGACGGCGACCGCCTCGACCTGCTCATCAACAACGCGGGCGTGATGGCCCTGCCGTACCGGACCACCGCCGACGGCTTCGAGATGCAGTTCGGCACCAACCACCTCGGCCACTTCGCCCTGACCGGGCTGCTGCTGCCCAAGCTCCTGGCCACCCCCGGCGCCCGGGTGGTCACCGTCTCCAGCATGCTGCACGTCCTCGCCGACCTCGACTACGACGACCTCAACAGCGAGCGCTCCTACCGCCGCTGGATCGCCTACGGCCGCTCCAAGAGCGCCAACCTCCTCTTCACCCACGAGCTGACCCGGCGGCTGGCCGCGGCCGGCTCCCAGGTCGTCGCGGCCGCCGCGCACCCCGGATACGCCGCCACCAACCTGGCGACGGCGGGCGTCCGGATGGAGGGCCGCACCTCCGCCGAGCGCATGGTCGACCTGGCCAACCGCGCGCTCGCCCAGTCCCCGGAGGGCGGCGCCCTGGGCACCCTCTGCGCGGCCACCGCCCCGCACATGCGGCCGGACTCCTTCCTCGGCCCGCGCAGCGGACTGCGCGGCGCGCCCCTCCAGTCCTTCCGCGGCCCCTGGACCAGGAAGGCCGCGAACAGCGAACGCCTGTGGGCCGCCTCGGAGGAGCTCACCGGCGTCCACTACGACTTCTCGCCGCCGCCGACCGTGCTCTGACGGCGACCGGCGGGAGGCCAGCTCCTTCGGCCTCCCGCCCTCCACTCCCCTCGCGTCTCCTTCGCCCTGTCCCCGCGTCAAGAACCCGTGAAGAACACCCCGCCCCCCGCCAAAGGGCCGCCAAGGCCCGGCGACGCGGCCGGTCGCGCCCCGCACGCTGAGCTGGTCCCGCACGGTGTTGCACGGAGGTACGACGACAGATGTCGATGGTTTCCCAGCCCGATGGCCGGCCCGAGGAACCGCCGGACGGCACCAGCGGCGGCGTCACCACCCGGCGGTACGGCGCCGACGCCACCCCGCCGTACGGCGCCGGCAACGGCTCAGGCCGGCGGCCGGCCCACGCCCCGGGGGAGGCCACCGCCCATGCCCCTGCGCACGCCCCCGACTCCGCAACCGCCCCCGTATCCGCCGTGCCGCCCGCCCCGGCATCCGCCCCCGCCGCCGGCGACCGACATCGCCTCACCGCCCTCCAGGGCCTGGCCGCCCTCTCGCTCGACGCCATGGCGTCCGTCGCCTACGGCCCCGAGTCGATCGTGCTGGTCCTGGCCGCGGCGGGCGCCTACGGCCTCGGCTTCACCCTCCCCGTCACGCTCGCCATCGCCGCGCTGCTGGCCGTCCTGGTCGCCTCGTACCGCCAGGTGATCGCCGCCTATCCCCACGGCGGCGGCTCGTACGCGGTGGCCAAGACGCACCTCGGCCGCCGGCCCGCCCTGGTGGCCGCCGCCTCCCTCCTCCTGGACTACGTCCTCAATGTCGCGGTCTCCGTGACGGCCGGGGTCGCGGCCCTGACCTCGGCGTTCCCCGCGCTCTACGACGACCGGACGGCGATCTGCCTGGCGGTGCTGCTGCTGATCACCGGCATCAACCTGCGCGGCATCGTCGACTCGGCGAAGGCCTTCCTCCTCCCCACCGCCGTCTTCGTCGCGGCCGTTGGGACGATGATCGTCGCCGGTCTCTTCCGCGACGCCCCCGCCTCCACCGTCACCGCCGACGGGCACCCCTCCGCCCTCGCCCAGAACGCCACCGCCGTCGGCGCCCTGCTCCTGCTCAAGGCGTTCGCGTCCGGCTGCTCGGCGCTGACGGGAGTCGAGGCGGTGGCCAACGCGGTGCCGTCCTTCCGGGCTCCGGCGGCCAGGCGCGCCCAGCGCACCGAGGTCGCGCTCGGCGCCCTGCTCGGCGTGATGCTGATCGGGCTGTCCGTACTGATCGGCCGCTTCCACCTCCAGCCGGTCGAGGGCGTCACCGTCCTCGCCCAGCTCGCGGACGCCTCCCTCGGCCACAACGCGGCCTTCTACGTGGTCCAGTTCGCCACCATGGTCCTCCTGGCGCTGGCGGCGAACACCTCCTTCGGCGGGCTGCCCGTCCTGATGGGCCTGCTCGCCCGGGACCACTACCTGCCGCACGTCTTCGGCCTCAAGGCGGACCGCGAGGTCCACCGCCACGGCGTGCTGGCCCTCGCCGCCGTCGCCGCGGCCCTGCTGGTCGTCTCCGGCGGCGACGTCAACACCCTCGTCCCGCTGTTCGCCATCGGAGTGTTCGTCGGCTTCACGCTCTGCCAGATCGGCATGGTCCGGCACTGGCGCCTCGACCGGTCCCCGCGGTGGCGCGGCAAGGCCCTGCTGAACGGTTTCGGCGCGCTGCTCACGGGCGTCTCGGCGCTCGTCGTCACCGCCACCAAATTCACCGAGGGCGCCTGGCTCCTCGTCATCACCCTGCCGCTGCTGGTCCTCGCCTTCGAAGCCGTGCACCGCGCCTACGCCCGCATCGGCGAGCGCCTCGGCCTGGGCCGCATCCCCGAAACCCCGCACCGCGCTCCCTCCCTCGTCGTCGTGCCCGTCTCGCATTTGTCCCGGCTGACCTGCGAGGCCCTGAACGCGGCGGTGTCGCTGGGCGACGAGGTGGTGGCCGTGACCGTCACCCACGACGCCCCCGAGGACCGCCCGGCGGCCGAGGCGCTGCGCCGCGACTGGGAACTGTGGAACCCCGGCGTGGCACTCCTCGAACTGCCCTCCGCCACCCGCTCCCTCGGCCGCCCCATCGCCGCCTGCGTCAGCGACCTGACGACGCGCCGCCCCACCACCCGCATCACCGTCCTGATCCCGGAGGCCGAACCCGCCCACCGCTGGCAGCGCCTGCTGCAGAACCGGCGCGGCGCGGTCGTCGCCCGCGCGGTACGCCGGGACACGGACGCCGTCATCTGCCGGCTGCGGTTCCGCCTGGAACGGAGCGACCGCTCGTGAGGCGGAGCCGGGCATGCGGCCGCGCCGGGGCGTGAGAGGAGTGGCTCGCGACGCGGAACGGTCCGTGACGCGGAACGGTCCGTGCGGCGGAACTGCTCACCGCCCGTGACACGGAACCGCTCGTGGTGACGCTCCGTTGTCAGTGGTGCGTCCTACCGTGAGGACATGAACTCCGCAAAGCCCGCCATGGATTACGACGGCCACTGCGCCGCCCTCGTCGACCAGGCCGTCCTGCTGGCGTCCTGCCTCACGGAACGGGACGCCGACCTGACGACCACCGTCCCCTCCTGCCCCGACTGGAACCTCGCCCAGCTGCTCCGGCATCTGGGCGAGGCCCATCGCTGGGTCGAGGACCTCGTCCGGACCCGGGCGACCGAACCCCCGCCCGACAATGCCCTCCGCGTCCTCCCCCGTGACACCCACCAGTCCCCCGCCGAGGTCGCCGCCTGGCTCACCGAAGGCGCCCGACGCCTCGCGGACACGCTCCGCACCGCGGGCCCCGACGCCCGGATCTGGACCCCGCTCCCCTCCGGCTCCCCGCGCTTCTTCGCCCGCCGCATGGCCCACGAGACGGTCATGCACCGGGCCGACGTGACACTCGCCCTCGGCAGCGACTTCACCGTCGACCAGTCCCTCGCCCTGGACACCCTCGACGAGTGGATGGAACTCGGCTCCCTGCCCGAGATGTTCGACTTCCACCCGGACCGGCGCGAGCTCCTCGGCCCCGGCCGCACCCTCCACTTCCACGCCACGGACACCCCACCGGAAGCCGGCGCCGACTGGCTCGTCGACCTCACCGGTGACGCCCTCGCCTGGCGCCGCGCCCAGGAACCGGCCGCCGTGTCCGTCCGCGCCCCCCTGACCGACCTCCTGCTCCTCATCTACGGCCGCACCCCCGCCGACCACACCACCTTCGAGATCACCGGCGACGCGGAGCTGCTGGAATTCTGGCTGGCGCGGGTGCTGTTCGGATGAGGGCGGGCGTGCGGGAGGGCAGGGCCGGTGCAGGGGAGGACCGGCGTACGGGAGGGCAGGGCCGGTGCAGGGGAGGACCGGCGTACGGGAGGGCAGGCAGCGCATACGGGCACCGCGGCCGACGGCACAAGGCTGGACGGCCTGCGCCCGCGGCAACGGCCCCGCTCGGCCCTCGATGCGGCCGCCGCCCGCCGGCCGGCAAGCCCGGACGCGAACCGATCGAGCCACCGCAGCGTGAGTTAGGTTGACCCCCGCCCACAAGAACCAGCGCCGAGGAGACAGCACCATGACCGAATCCGAGCGGCCGGCCGGCACTCCCGGCCTGCCTCCCACGCCACCTCCGTTCCGCCCGCGACTCGGCCCGGAGCCCCTGCCGACGAACGAGGCCGAGGCGCTGGCGATCGGCCGGCAGCACTTCCCCGAGGTCGGCTCGCCCAGCGGCCCGTCCGCCCTTTTCGTCCATGAATTCGACATCGGCTACCTGGTCCACGCGAGCTGGCCGCGCCCCGAGGACCCCACCGCCCCGCCCGCGGAGCCCGGGGGCAGCAACGTCGTCATCTCCAAGATCGACGGCGAGGTGACGTCCGTCCCCAACTTCCCCCCGGAGAGCGCGGTGGAGCTCTACCACCAGATACGCAACCGGAGGGCCTCCTGAGACCTTCCCGGTCGAAGCGCCTGGGCCTGCGGAGAGGGACGGACCCCCCTCCTGCACCTGGTGGGCCGTCAACACGGGAAGCTAAACTTTGGCCTGAAATATCATTCGACAGCCACTACCAACACGGGGGACATCGTGGCCGGAGCTGGCGGATTCCAGACCGATGTGGAGAGCCTCAAGGCCGAGGGAACGAACTTCGTCAAGCTCGGCGAGGACTTCTACTCCTCGGTGGCGCGGCTGATGGACGGCCTGCACGCGCTGGGGGCCGGCCCGCCCAGCAACGGTAACGAGCAGGCGCCGCCGGAGAAGTCGTTCGGCCAGCAGTTCATGAGCGGCCTGACGACGTTCGACAGCAAGGACGGCGCCCCGCCGTGGGGGGACGACGACCTGGGCGAGAAGTTCGGCGTCGTCTACGAGGGCGTGCGGGACGGCATGTACGAGTCGATGGGCCACCTCTCCTCGAAACTCCAGGAGATCGGCAAGGCGCTGACGTCGATGTCCAGGAACCATGCGGAGAACGAGGACTTCAACGACTCGCTGATGAAGCAGCACGTCAAGAACGAGCAGGCGTGGCAGGACCCGACGGCCCAGGACAATGCCGTCGTCCGCACGGCGTGGAGACCTGCACAGCACTGATTCCACCTACTGGCTGCGAACACTCTGACGCGGTGGCCTTCCGACGGGCCCCGCATCCGTCACACGCCTGAATGCACGTTTTTCACGGGGGAGCTCCATCGTGTCCGTCATGCTGCCGGATCCACTTGAGTGGGTCCTGGAGATGCTCGGCTTCAACTGGCCGACCGCAGATGAAGACAAACTCATCGAATGCGCCCAGGTCTGGCGGACCTTCGCGGCAGAGGTCCAGGGACACCAGTCCCGCGGCAACACCTATGCGGGCAATGTGCTCGGGGAGAACTCCGGCGACGCCATCGAGGGCTTCAGCAAGGCCTGGGACAAGTTCGCCGACGGGTCGGGCTATCTGAACGATGCCGCGGAGGCGGCCGAGGTCCTCGCCTTCACCTTCGAGGCCGCCGCCGCGCTGGTCATCGGCATGAAGGTCGCCGTCATCGTCCAATTGGCGATCCTCGCCGCCGAAATCATCGCGGCGCAGGCCGCGGCCCCCTTCACCCTCGGGTTGTCCGAAATCGGCGGCGCGGCCGCGACCCTGGCGACCCGTGAAATGGTCCGCAAGATCCTCAAGGAAGTCGCCAAACAGGTTCTGGACGCCATCCTGGAGGCCGCCAAGGAACCGGTGATCTCCGCGCTGGAGGCCATGGCCTCCGACCTGATCGCCCAGACCGTCAACCAGAACTTCGGCGCCCAGAACGGCTACAACGTCGGCCGGACCCTCAAGGAGGGCCAGAGCGCCGCCACCGACGCGATCAAGAACACCGGAGAATCCCTCGGCGAGAGCCTCCGCGACGGCGCCGGCCACCGCGCGGGCCACCGCGCCCGCGGCGGGCTGGACCACGCGGCGGGGCGCGGCGGCGAACACGGCGACGGCGGCGGAGACGACAGCAGCGGCTCCAGCAGCTCGGACAGCGGCTCCGGCAGTGGCTCGCGCAGCGGCAGCGGGGACAGCGGCGGGTCGGGCTCCGGCGACAGTTCCGGATCCGGGTCCGGGTCCTCCGGGGATTCCGGAAGCAACACGTCCAGCGGATCGGGCTCCGACAGCGGCTCCGGAAGCACGTCGGACGGCGGCTCCGACAGCGGCGGTGCCTCCACCACCTCCAACGACTCCAGCGGCACCGGCAGTGGCACCGGCAACCGCGGCGGCTCGGACGGCGGCGGCTCCACCACCCACAGCCCCCGCGCCTCGGACAACGCGGGCACGGGCACGGGGAGCGGACCGGACAACGGTGGCGCCGGCACCAACCCGTCCTCCTCCGACAACCCCTCCCACGGCTCCGACCCCGCCCACCACGTCCCCGACGCGCAGCCCCTGCCGCCCCCGGAGCAGCGCTCCCCCTTCGACGAGGGCTTCCAGGGCGGTAACGGCAACGACAGCCCGTACGACGGCTCCCACACCCCGGACGCCGGACACACCCCCGACGGCGGGCACACCCCGGAGTCGGGTTCCACCGCGGACACGTCCCGCCCCGACGCGGACGCCCCGAGCACCCACCCCACCCCCGACACCACCCCGGACGCGGCCCGCCCCGACCCCGACGCGGTCAGCACCCCACCAGCGCCCGACCACACCCCCGACGCGGCCCGCCCGGACGGGGACCCCGTCAGCACCCAGCCCGCCCGGGACAACACCCCCGACTTCGCGCGCCCGGACGCGGACGGCGTCAGCACCCACCCGACGCCCGACCACACCCCCGAGGCAGCACGCCCCGACGCGGACGCGATCAGCACCCAACCGGCCCACGACAACACCCCGGACGGTGCCCGCCCCGCCCCCGCACCCGACCAGTCCCCCCAGCACGCCGCGCCATCGCACCCGGACGCACCCCCGTCGGGCGGCCCCGCACACCCCGACGCCACCCAGCCGTCCCCGGCCCCCTCACAGGCCCCGGACCCCGTAGCCGGCAACCCGCCCTCCTACGGCGACAGCCCCCACAACGCCCCGGACGGAACCGGCAACGCCAACGGGAACGGCGCCCACTCCGGTGACAACTCCGGCACCGGTGGCGGCCGTCCCTCGATGCCGCACGTCGGCGCCCCGCCCCAGGGCGCCCCCGTACAGCACACCCCGTCGACCGGCCAGCCCGTCCAGCAGCGCGACCCGGCGCCGGGCGACCCCATGCCGACCGTGGACGACCCCGACGACACCACCGTCACCACCCAGTCCGCGGACACCGCAACCCTCCCTCCCCCCACCCAGCACGCCCCGGACGCCGGCCCGTCCCCCACGCCCGGCCCCCAACAGTCCCAGCCCAACAGCCCCCAGGCCAACGGCCCGATGATGATGGGCGCCGTGCCGCCCCAGGGCGGCCCCGGCACCACCACACCCCGCGGCGGCACCCCGCCCACCGGCAACGGCGCCACGTCCACCCGCCCGACCAACCGCCGACCCGACGGTTCCCAGGCAATCCGCGACGTCACCCAGCAGCCCGCCCCGGACCGCCCCGCCTACAACCCCCGGCTCGACGGCCCCCGCCGGGAAGAGACCTCCCGGCCCTACAACCCCCGCCTGGACGGCCCCCGCCGCGACGCCCCGGCCACACCTCCCGGCGACAACCGCCGCCCCGACGGCTCACAGGTCGTCCAGGACCACACGCAGCAGCCCACCCCCGAGCGCCCTCCGCACAACCCCCGCCTCGACGGGCCGGCTCCCCGCGACAATTCCCGGCCCGACGGCTCCGACAGCGACCGGCCGGACTCCCCCCACCAGGACGACACCCGCCCGCCGGCCCCCGCCAACCCGAGCGGCGCCACCACCACACACCCGGACACCGCGCACCAAACGGACCCCACCCGCGCGGACCAACCTCAGGCGAGCACCCCCCACCAGGCCCCGCCACACCCGGATGCGGCAACCCCCGGCGCTCCGACCCCCAACTTCCCGCAACCACAACCGCACCCGCAGCAGCACCAGCCGCAGCCGCAGCCGCAGCAACAGCCCCAACACCAGTCGCAGCCGCAGCCGCAGCCGCAACATCAGCAAAACCCACAGCACCACCAGCAGAACCCGCACCAGCCCACGCTGCAGAGCCACACACCCCCACAGCAGCACCCCCAGCAGCAGACGCCCCAGCACCACCAGCCGCAACACCAACTACAGCCGCAGCCGCAGCATGTCCAGCAGCAGCACCCGGCTCCCCACCAGCAGCCCGCACCGCACCAACAGGGCCAGCACCCCGACCACACCCAGCCCATGCCGGACCACCAGCCTCAGCACGAGGCGCCGGTCCCGCAGCCCCCGAACCTCCGGAGTCACACCGACGTACGGATCGGGCTCAACATCCAGCCGAGCGGCCTCTATTCACCGTTCCCGCACGACCAACAGGCGCTGGAAGCGAGCTTCCCCCGGAACCCCGACGGCACGCCGCGTCCGTTCAACGACCCGTTCCAGCCCTGGGCGCAGCTCCAGAACGACGGCGGCATCGGCGTCCTCGGCCGTTCCAACAACTGCGCCGACTGCACCCGCTCCTTCATGGAGTCCTGGTACGGCAACCCGCAGGTGTCCTCGCCCCGCACCTACGACCCGGACGGCAAGGGCGGCATCGACCGCCAGTCCGGCGAACGGAACGGCACCGCCAACATCCAGGACTACGCGGGCACCACGTTCCGCAACTCCGGCCCGAACTCCCAGGACGGCTACGCCCGAATAGCCGACGAGCTCCGCAAGGCCGGCCCCGGTGCCGCGGCAGCGGTCCTGGTCACCTGGCCCGACAAGCCCAACGGCGACCCCGGCGGCGCACACGTCTTCAACGCCGTCAACCACAACGGCCGCGTCGTCTGGGTCGACAGCCAGTCCGGCAAGGTCAGCGAACAGCCCATCAACACCCAGGCCAAGAACGTCTGGCACCTGGTCCTGGACGCCAACCGCAAGCCCTTCGACCCCGCCACGGCCCAGAACCAGACCCCGCAGCAACACACCACGCAAAACCACCCCCAGAACCAGCAGCATCAGGCACAGGCTCAGCAGGCCCAGGCCCAGCAGGCCCAGGCTCAGGCTCAGCAACAGGCACAGGCACAGCAGGCCCAGGCACAGCAGGCTCAGACCCAGCAGGCCCAAGCCCAAGCCCAAGCTCACGCCAACCAGCAAGCACAACAGCACCAGCAGAACCAGCAGAACCAGCACCAGGCCTACGCACAGCAGCAGTCGCAGGCTCCACAGCAGCCGCACCCATACGCCCAGCAGCCGCAACCGAGCCCCCACACTCAGCAGCCGCAGCCTCACCAGCCCAGCCCGTACGCCCAACCGCACCAGCAGGCTCCGTACGCACAGCAGCAGCCGGGGCCGTATCAGCAACCCCACCAGCAGCAGGCTCCGCACCCCCAGCAGCCGGGCCCGCAGCAACACCAACAGCAGCAGCACAACCCGTACCAACAGCAGCCGGCACCGCACGTCCAGCAGCCCAACCCCTACGCGCAACAGCCGCACCAGCAGCAGGCTCCCCACGCGCAGCAGCAGCCCAGCCCGCACCAACAGCAGCACCCGTACGCCCAGCAGCCCCACCAGCAGCAGGCTCCGTACTCCCAGCAGCCGGGTCCGCAGCAGCAGTCGCCCCACCCGCAGCAGAACCCCTACGCTCAGCAACCACCGCAACAGCAACAGCAACAGCCGTACGCGCAGTCGCCGCAGCCTGCTCCGCACCAGTCGCAGCCCGGGCCGTATCCGCAGCAGCCGAGCCCCTACGCGCCCCCGCAGCAGCAGCCCTACACCCAGCAGCACTCCCAGCCGAACCCGTACGCCCAGCACCAGCAGCAGGCCCCCCACTCCCAGCTGCCGCAGCAACAGACGCCACAACAGCAACAGCCCAGCCCGTACGCCCAGCCGTACCAGCAGCAGAGCCCGTACGCCCCTCAGCCGCACCCACAGCAGGCTCCGCACACCCAGCAACCCAGCCCGCAGCAGCCGAGCCCCCAGCAGCAGTCGCCCTACGCGCAGCCGCAGCCTCACTCGCAGCAGCAGGCCCCCAAGACGCAGCAACAGTCGCCACAGCAGCAGGCGCCCCAAAACCAACAAGCACCACACCAGCAACAACCCCACCACCTACAGCAACAACAACAGCAGCAGCAGCAGCAGAGCCCCAACGCTCAACCGCACCAGCAGCAGCCCCACCACCAGCAGCCGTCCCAGGAACCGCCCGCCCAGGACAAGCCGTCCGCCGGCGAGGAAGGCACGGCAACTCCGCAGAACGATGCGGAGAACCCCCACAGCCTGGGCGCGATCCGCAACGACCTCCATCAGGACACCGGCGGTCTTCTCCCGCCCCACCCGCACGACCAACAACTGCTGGAGAACGCGCACCCGCGCAACCCCGACGGCACACCACAGCGTTTCGCCAACCCCTTCGACCCCTGGGGCCAGCTCCAGAACGACGGCGGCAACACCGTCCCCGGACGCAGCAACAACTGCGCCGACTGTTCCCGCTCCTTCCTGGAGACCTGGTACGGCAACCCGCAGGTCTCGGCTCCCCGCACGCCCGACACCGACGCAAACGGAAACCCGGACACCTGGTCTCCCGAGAACGACGCGAACGAGAACCAGATCCGCTGGAGCGGCGCCAGGCACACCTACGCCGGCCCGGGCAACGACCCCAACACCCCTGCCCGTATCGCCCACGACCTCCAGCAGGCCGGCCACGGAGCGGCGGCGATCGTCCAGGTCGACTGGCCCGACGACGGCGGCGGCCATGCCTTCAACGCCGTCAACCACCACGGCAAAATCATCTGGATCGACACCCAGACCGGACAGGTCAGCCACGACCCCATCCACATCGCCAACGCAGAGCACGTCTGGCACATCCCCCTCGACGCCAACCGCCAGCCCCTCCACCCCCACCAGGCCGTACCAAAGCCCGAGCCCTCACCCACTGGTCAGCAAGAGCCCCTCTCCTCCCCGAGCAACCCCGACAACGCCCCCAAGAACGGCAGCGCGAAGATCTCGCAGCACCTTGCCGAGACGCTCCGCAACGATCACAACCCGCTGCTCTACGGCAAGACCGCCCCGGCCCCGGCCCCGTCCAACGACCAGTCCACCGCTTCAGGGCCGCATCAGCAGCACGGAGCCACAGGACCGCACGCCGGCCACTCGCCCCGGACCCCCGAGGCCGATTCCGTCACCTCCGCAGCAGATCGCTCCGCCGAACAGCATGCCTCGCACCCGCCGCACCCCGACGGGGATGAACACAAGGCACCCGAGGAACCAGGTGGCGCCCCGGAAGAATCCTCCGAAGAACGATCGAGCATTGCCGAGCGCCGCAGTCAGGCCGAGGACATACTCGGTCCTACAGCTTCGAGAATCCTCGACCTGGACGCCTGGCTGGAGTTCCACCAGAAAAAGGCAAACACCGAGTTCGATCAAACACTCAACGAAATGCGCGAAGCAAGGAGACTCCTCGAGGAGAACCCAGAACACGTCCTGCACACGGCTTTGGAGCTGAACGCGCCCGTATCACCTTCCAACGAGGCACTTGCCGAATTCGACCTCGGCCTTTCCGAACCCAACGGCCCGATAATTCGCCGCGTAGAGGTGACTACCGTGGAAAGGGAAATCGAGAAGCCGAGCGACATCAGAAACGCCGTCGCTCACGGATTCGATAAGATCAACAAGCGAGAAGCGCACGGCTTCCCGCTTCCCCGTCCGCGCGATGTCAGCATTTACCTCAAGGTGAAGGCCGAGGAAAAGTCCAAGAAGGGCCTGACCACCCAGAGGAGCGCCGACGGGAGCGTCAGACTCAGCAGGCCGGATGGGACACTGATCAACGAAAGGAACCTGTTCGATGACATCATCGAAAATTTGAACAAGACACCTGATGCCAGTAAGCTGGACCGCATCATTTGCTCGGACCCGGATATAGGCGTACTCGCGGAATACATTCACAACGGCACTTCGTGGGAGCGAATTCGATGACAGACGCCAGATTGCTTGATTTCCCAGGGTCATCGATCCGCCTGGTGAAAGACGTGGAGGACTTGCCCCTGGAGCACCCTCGTCTGGCCAGGGAGGCACTTGCCGCGGCCTTTGACATGTCGAACGAGCTATGCATTCCGCTCTCCATGGAGATTTCGACGGCCTACTGGGAGGATGAATTCGACCTGCCGGTCGATTCCCCGGTACCCTCGCGCGAGTTCGGGATGCTGCGCCGGTTCCCCCTCCCTGATCGGGTATCCGCGGAACCACGTCTGCAGAACGAACAGGTGGTCACTACCGACGAGGTCAGCATGAACGCTGCGGTCGACTTCCTCGACGACTACCTCACCCCCTCCCCAAGCGACACCAGCGGGCGTTCCATCGGCTGGCAAGAGCTGCAATTCAACGCAACCATGGCGCGCCTGCCCGACGATTACCCCACGAAGGACCCGCAAGCGATCCAGCTTGAGGTCGCAAAAGGGATTGTCGTGTATCCCGTGGAACGCCACGGCGACGCGAACTGGGTTTCCGGGCCGATAGGGGCATCTGTCGTCCATGCACCGTTCGAGTATCGACTCCACAGAAATCCAGGCGAAATCGTATTCGACTTCTCCACCTACTGGTCCATCTGGGCACCCGGCGGCCCGGGTAGGCCCGCAGTAGAGAAGGGAGTGGAATTCCTTTTGGGGAACGGCTGGGAAATGGAGTGAATCACTCCGGATACCCCGGCCGAGAGTGAGCCATCCGGGCCGTTCCAACACCACAGGGAATCCAAGGCGTGAGCCCCTTCAGTCCGCAGGGCAGCCACAAAGCCCCCGGACCCCGATTCCCCTGTTGCCAGACAATGAGAGCGACAATTCTGTGACTCAAAATACCCCCGCACCGCCTTCCACTCCCGAGGAGGCGCTTGCCATCGTCCGCAGCCGCTATGCCGAGCCCAAGCTGCCCGACGGTTCGCCCGCCCCGATGCACGTGCACGAATTCGACATCGGCTACCTCGTCTACGCCACCTTCCCCCGCGTCCCGGACGCATCCGGCCGACCTCAGCCGGCCCAGCCCGGCGGGTCGAAGATCATCGTGGCCAAGGACACCGGCGAGACCGTCACCGTGCCCAACTTCCCCACCGAAGCGGCCATCGAGCTGTACCGCAAGCAGCGTCAGGCCAACACCTAGCGGGACCCGTGCCCAGGCTGGCTCCCTCGCTGGAGCGGCATGGCGCATCGAAGAAAGACGACACCGACACCGGCGACGACCTGCGCCTCTATCACCAGGGTGGACGAGTCATACCCGGCTCACGACGAAGCAAAGGGAACGATTTCACCGGTAGGTTTGCTCTCAGCCGAGGGCCGGCCCGCTCGAACTCGGCTGGGTCGGCGTGTAACTGCGTAGTGGAAGCGGCGCCCCCACACACAGATTCTGCTTGACGGAATGGCCATGCGCATCGACTACGAAGACTCCTACCGCGACGACGACATGCGCGTCCACTACGAAGAAGAGCCCTTCACCGGCGAAGTCGTCCACCGGGATGCCGAGGGCCGGATGAGTGCCCTTGTCTCCTACGTAGCGGGAGTGCCGTCCGGGCCGCAGATCAAGTGGTACCCCGATGGGTCGAAGCAGAAGGAAGGCCGGGCCAGGTGGGGTATCGCCGTCGGTGATTGGCGCAGATGGCACCCGAACGGCCAGTTGGCCGAGCATTCCGTTTTCAGTCTCCAGGGCAGGCGTGAGCGGCGCCGGCGGTGGGACAAGGACGGCAACCTCACGGAGGACAGATCATTCGCCTCCTGATCGCTCTCCGCACTCGCGAGGCCGCACATGACCAAGATCTCCCGGCATGACTTCCCCACGCGGAACATCAGCATCCTCGTCGAGATGCTGAGCCCGAAGCTCCAGCGGAAGATTGAGGGAGCTTCAGGAGATCCGGCATGGCTCACCAGCGCACTGGCCGCTGCGGTCCAGATGCTCAACGTGCGCTGCGCCGATGACCCCACGGCCGCGAAGCCCTGCTCCGCCTCGCCAGACGCAGGGCCGGCGTTCTGTTCGCGATGCCTCGCGACGGTACCCTCCACGAACCCCAGCCGCCCGGCCTCAGTCACCTGACCAGCGGCTCGGTGAGGAGCACGACTCGATCGGCCTCGACATCGAAGCCGAGCACCGGATGGCCGCAGTCGCCTTCCGGGTCCATCAGCACCGGCTTGCCCAGCCGACGCCCGATCTCCTGAAGAAGGCCGCAGAACACATCAAGTCGCACCCCGCCATGCTGCCCGGCTCACCGACCGGCGCACCCCCGTTTCCCTTGGCCCAAGGGATAGGGCACCCCGCCGCCCCCTCACGTCACCTCATCCGCCAGCAGATCCATCAGCAGCCCGTCCGCCCAGCCGCCCGTCCGGTAGTCGCGGCCGTACGCGCGCATGATGCCCACGGGCTTGAAGCCGACCTTGCGGTAGCTGCGGATGGCGGCGGTGTTGGTGGCGGCCGGGTCGATGGTCAGGCGGTGGTGGCCACGCTCGCGGATCAGCCAGCGGGCCAGGGTGCGTACGGCGTCGGTGCCGAGGCCCTGGCCGTGCCGGTGTGCCGTCAGGAAGATGTCGATGCTTGCGTGACGGAATTCCGGGTCGGTCTCCTCGTCGAACTGGATCGCCCCGATGACCTCGCCGTCAACGACGACGGCGAGCATGTCCCCGTAGTCGTCCGGCACCGACCACCAGGCCGCGACCTCCGGCTCCCGGACGATGCGGTCGAGTCTCTCGACATCGGCGTCCGCTGTCGGCCGGAGGACGACCGAGGCTCCGCGAAGCGGTTCCATGCGGTCCGGTTCCACTCGGTCCGTGCCGTCCATTTGGTCCCTACGATCCATCCGGTCCGTGCCATCCGTCCGGTCCGTGCGGTCCCTACGATCCATCCGATCCGTGCGATGTACGCGGTTCATGCTCGCATTGTCCTGCCGGCCGACCCGGCGGGGACGAGGACGAGCCACCGCTGAAGCGCGGCGACGGCTGCCGATCCACGGCGACGACTGCCGCTTCACGGCGGGACGGACGGCTGCCGCCCCCTGCCCCGTGTGCCTGTGAGCACCCGCCGACGGCCCGCCTCCCCCGCGCGCCCTTTCGTCCAGATGCCATGCGCGCTGCACAGTCGTGCGGCAGAGTGGACGGTCGCACCGTCGGTGATCGACGGTCACCGGGAGGTTACGAGCGCAGGGGGCGACGTGCCATGGCGGAGATCGGCAGGCGGCGGCTGTTGGCGGCCGGTGGTGGAGCGGTCCTGGCCGCGGGGCTGGCGACGGCGTGTGGGTCCAACACCGGGCGGGGCGGCGGTGGTTCGGGGCCGGGGATCAGTCAGTGGTACCACCAGTACGGGGAGCCGGGGGTCGAGCGGGCCGTGAAGCGGTACGCCGCCGCGTACCGGAAGGCGGACGTCGCGGTGCAGTGGCGGCCGGGCGACTACGACCGGCAGACGGCGGCCGCCCTGCTCACCGACTCGGGGCCGGATGTCTTCGAGGTCAACGGGCCGCTGCTGGAACAGATCCGGGGCGGGCAGGTCGTCGATCTGACCGCCGAGGTCGAGCCGGTCAAGGACGACTTCCACCAGGCGGTGCTGGCGCCGAAGATCTGGCAGGACAAGATCTGGGGCATTCCGCAGGTCGTCGACATGCAGGTGCTGTATTACCGCAAGAGTCTGCTGAAGAAGGCCGGGGTGCGGCCGCCGCGGACGCTCGACGAGTTGGTGGACGGGGCGAAGAAGCTCAGCGACAAGCAGGCCAAGGGGCTGTTCCTGGGCAATGACGGCGGGGCCGGAGTGCTCGGCGGGACGCCCTTGTTCGCCGCCGGGCTGAGCCTGATCACTCCGGAGGGCACGGTCGGGTTCGACGATCCGGCGGCGGCCCGGGCGCTCGGCAAGATCCGACAGCTGTACGCGGACAAGTCGCTGCTGCTCGGTGCGCCCACGGACTGGTCGGATCCGGCCGCCTTCATCCAGGGCCTGACCGCGATGCAGTGGTCGGGGCTGTGGGCGCTGCCGCAGATCAAGAAGGCGCTGGGGGACGATTTCGGGGTGCTGCCGTTCCCGGGGGACGGGAGCGGAGGGAAGCCTTCCGTTCCGGTGGGGGCCTATGCCGCCGCGGTCAGCGCGCGGAGCCGGCGCAAGCAGGAGGCCAAGGCGTTCGCCAAGTGGCTGTGGGTGGACCGCGGCGACTTCCAGCAGGACTTTGCGCTGTCGTACGGGTTCCACATCCCGGCCCGGATCTCCCTGGCGAAGAAGGCACGGCAGCTGCGGAGCGGGCCGGCGGCGGATGCGGTCCGGTTCTCGAACGAGCACGGCTATGCCGAGCCGCTGTTGTGGACGACCGGGAGCCGTACCGCCTATCAGGACGCGCTGAGCCGGATCATCAAGGGCGGCGCCAACCCGGAGAGCGAGCTCAAGGCCGTGGTGCGCAAGGTCGGCGCCGAGCTCCAGCGGGTCAAGAAGCAGTGACGGCGGGCGGGACCGAAGAGGCGGTCACAGACGTACCGGCCCCGCGTGCCGCGGCGGCGCCGGGTGCCGAGCCCCGGTCGTTCGGCGCCCGGCTGCTCGGCCCGCAGCGGCGGAACCTCTGGTTCTGGCTCTTCGTCGGGCCGTTCGCGATCGGGCTGGGTCTGTTCACGTACGTGCCGCTGGCGTGGAGCGTCTACCTGAGCTTCTTCGACGCGCACAACACCGTGAGCCCGGCCGGCTCGGACTTCGTCGGGCTCGGCAACTACGGCGCGATGCTGGGCGATGCGGCCTTCCTCGGCAGCCTGGGCACCTTTGTGCTGTTCACGGCGTTCATCGTGCCGGCCACCTATGTGCTGTCGCTCGCGCTGGCGCTGATGGTGAACCGGCTGCGGTTCGCCCGGGCGTTCTTCCGGTCGGTGTTCTTCCTGCCGACGGCCTGCTCGTATGTGGTCGCGGCGGTGATCTGGAAGCTGTCGATCTTCAACGGGGTGCGGTTCGGGCTGGCCAACACCGTGCTGGGGTGGTTCGGCACGGACCAGACCGCCTGGCTGTCGACGACCGATCCGCCCTGGTACTGGCTGGTCATCGTGACCGTACGGCTGTGGCTGCAGGCCGGGTTCTACATGATCCTTTTCCTGGCCGGGCTGCAGCGGATCTCGCCGCAGTTGTACGAGGCGGCGGCGGTGGACGGGGCACGGCCGGGCTGGCAGGTCCTCCGGCACATCACCCTGCCGCAGCTGCGTGCCACGTCCGTCGCGGTGGTGCTGCTGTTGGTGATCAACGCGTTCCAGGCGTTCGACGAGTTCTACAACCTGCTGAGCGATGCGCGCGGCTACCCGCCCTACGCCCGGCCCCCGTTGGTCTACCTGTACTACACGGCACTCGGACGGGACCAGAACCTCGGGCTGGGCAGCGCGGGTGCGGTGATCCTGGCACTGATCATCGCGGTGGCGACGGTGGTGCAGGCCCGCTGGTTCGGCCTCGGCCGCAAGGAGGAGTGAGCACCGATGCACGACGCGCTGACCAGGGCCGGACGCGCACTGCGGCTCGCCTCGCTGATCGTCCTCGCGCTGCTGTTCCTCATCCCGTTCTACCTCCTGGTGCGGAACGGGCTGGCGACCGAGCGGGACATCACGGCCCCCGGCTGGACGCTCTTCCCGCACACCCTGCAGTGGTCGAACCTGACCGAGGTCTTCCGGGACCCGAACCTCCCCCTGGGGCGGGCGCTGCTCAACTCCACGCTGATCGCGGTCTCGACGACCCTCGGTACGGTCCTGCCGGCGTCGCTGGCGGGGTACGGCCTGGCCCGCATCCCCTTCCGGCGGGCCAATGTGGTCTTCTACGCGATCCTGGGGACGCTGATGGTCCCGGCGGCCGTGACGTTCGTGCCGAGCTTCGTCCTGGTGTCGTCGCTCGGCTGGATCTCCACGCTGCGCGGACTGGTCATCCCGACGCTGTTCAGCGCGTTCGCCTGCTTCGTCTTCCGGCAGTACTTCCTGGGCTTCCCGAAGGAACTGGAGGACGCGGCGCGGGTGGACGGGCTCGGCTACTGGCGGACGTACTGGCGCATCGTGGTGCCCAACGCCCGGCCGGTCTTCGCGGCCGTCGGCACCATCGTCTTCATCGGCGCCTGGAACGCGTTCCTGTGGCCGCTGGTGATCGGGCAGGACCAGGAGGCCTGGACGGTACAGGTGGCGCTGTCGACGTTCACCACCGCGCAGAACCTCAATCTGCACGAGCTGTTCGTGGCCGCGGGGGTCTCGATCGTCCCGCTGGTGGTGGTCTTCCTGCTGCTCCAGCGGTACATCGTCGCGGGGGTGGAGCGCAGTGGGATCGACGACTGACGGAGGGGCACCGACGGATTGAGCACACCCGCCCGAGGAGGTACGGTGCGTGGCATGAGCACGCACCCGACCGTCCGTGAGGTGGCACCGCGCGAGCGCGGCCCCCGCGGCGAGTGCGCGCCCCGCGGCCTGAGCTTCCTGCGCCGCCGCGGCCGGGTGGGGTCTCCCCCGGCCCGCTGTCTCTGTACGGCCTGACGGCTTCCCGCGCCGACGTCCGGCGGCCGCTGGTTCCACGGCCCCAGCCGCCTACGCCGGGGCCACCGCGGCCGCACGACGCTCCCGCCCTCCCCGCGCGCCACCTCCCGCTCCGCTCCCGCTCGTCAGGAGCACGGCCGCCGGCGCGCGCTCCCCCTCCCGCCGCCCCTTCTCCCGTTCAGGAGGACCAGTTGACGACGCTCGCCCATTCCGCGGCTCCCCCGGCCCCCGCCCTGCGCCCCCACCGCATCCCCGCCGACGGCCTGTACGAAGGTCACCGCATCCTGCGCCGGACTCCCGAGGACTGGGAGGACCGGCCGTACGAGCGCTTCGAGGTCGTGCCACAGGCCGCCACCATCGGGGCCGAGATCCGGGGCCTGGACCTGTCCCGCCCGCTGTCCGACGGGCTGCGCGCGGAGCTGAACCGGGCGCTCCTGGAGTGGAAGGTGCTGTTCTTCCGTGCGCAGCATCTGAGCTCCGCGGCACAGCGCGAATTCGCCCGTAATTGGGGTGAGCTGGAGAGCAACCCGTTGCTGGCGCGCGGTGATTCGAAGGATGTGGTGCGGTTCGACAAGGCGGCCGGCGGGGTCGCGACGTTCGAGAACGTATGGCACACGGATGTCACGTTCCGGGAACGGCCGGCGCTGGGCGCGGTGTTGCAACTGCGGGAGGTGCCGCCCGCGGGCGGGGACACGATGTGGGCCGATATGGCGGCGGCATACGACAATTTGCCTCCGGAAATCCGGGCACGGATCAATGACGCGCGGGCGGTGCACGACTATCTCCCGGGTTTCGGGCGCTTCTACTCCGCGGCTCAACTGGCGCCATTTCAGGAGGAGTTCCCTCCGGTTGAGCACCCGGTGGTGCGCCGGCACCCGGAGACCGGGCGGCGGATGCTGTTCGTCAACGCCTCCTTCACCACGCGGATCGTGGGCCTGGCGGAGGCGGAGAGCGACCGGCTGCTGCGGCTGTTGTTCCAGCAGGCGCAGGTGCCGGAGTTTCAGGTGCGGTGGCGCTGGCGGGCGGGGGACCTCGCGTTCTGGGACAACCGCGCCACCCAGCACTACGCGGTGAACGACTACGGGCCGCACCGCCGGGTCGCCGAACGCGTCGCCATCGCGGGCGACCGGCCCTGCTGACGGATGGCCACCTCGTGCGGCCGGCACCCGTCGGGACGTATCGGACGGGCGCGGGGACGTCCCAGGAGGGCGTCCGGACGCCCCCGCAGGACGGCGGGACGTCCCCGGAACACAGCAGGACGCCCCCGCAGGACGGCAGGACGCCCCGGTACGCCCTGGGCAGGACGAACCCCGCGCCCAGGCCGCCCCCGGCGCGCGGCCCGAAGCGTCCCGCGCGCCCGGTGGCGTCCTTGGCGCCGCTCACCCCAGGCGTTCGTACGCCGCCGCCTCCGCCGGGCGCGCGCCGCGCAGCAGGGCCGCACCCAGCGGGGTGAGGGTGTGCAGCACCGCGTTGCCCTGCCGCAGGGTGACCAGCAGGCCGGCGTCGCGGAGCACCGTCGCGTGCTGGCTGGCGGAGGCCAGCGACACATCGGCCCGGCGGGCGAGTTCGCTGGTGGTGCAGCCGACGCCGACGCCCTGGAGTATCGCGGAACGGGTCTGGCCGACGAGCCGGCCGAGGGAACGTTCCGGCGGGACCTGCGGGGTCAGCCGCGGCGTGTGGTGTTCCACGGGGTAGACCAGCACCGGCGTCAGATCCGTGTTGTGGAAGGTGACCGGGGTGCGGCGGCAGAAGTACGACGGCAGCAGCAACAGCCCCCGGCCGCCGAGGTGGAGGTCGCGGTCCACCGGATAGTCGGCCTCCAGGACGGGCGGGCGCCAGCGCATCATCGGCGGGAGCGAGGCCAGCAGCCGGTCCGCGCCGCCGTCGAGCAGCGCCCTGCCGCGGGCGGCCCGGTCGGCCTCGATACGGCTCTGGACGCGCGGCCAGTACGGGGCGACGGCCGCCTCGTAGTAGCGCTGGAGGATGCCGGCCAGCCGGCCGAGGGCACGGGTGTCGCCCTCGGCCATCTCCCGTATCCACGACGGGAACGGGCGGGTGGCCGTGGAGAGCCGGGCGAGTTCCTCGTGCAGCCGGGCGGCGGGCGTCTCGCGCAGCGCGGCGAGCGCGTCGGTCATGCCGAGGAGCCCTTCGGCGGGCGTCAGGAAATCGGGAAAATACCCGCGGGTGGGCACGAGCGGCGCCAGCAGACGCGCTTCGCCATTCAACCTTCCGCGCGTTTCCGATCGCCATTTGCCGAACGCCGAATCGTCCCGGCGGTCGCGCAGGCGGTGAAAGCTTAAGACGGTCTCCCACAGTGCGTCCGGGCGTGCCGCAATGCGCACGCGGGCCAGATCGAGTCCACTGAAATGGACGCGTAACACCGAACCCCACCCCTGGTTTGCTCCGTCGGCCCCCGGCACGCCTGAGTATGCACGCCAACACGTGCGGTCACCATGCCCTTTTGGCCAGACTTGAAAGTGCTCGCGCGTCCGGGCAGGTCAGAGGAAAGCTTGTACTCAATTCGGCGGCGGCGCGAACGGACCGGGTTGCTCGATCCCGTGGGGGGTGATGGGCAACCACCCGGTCGCTCGCCAGCCCCGCTGAAGGCCGCCTTCCCGCGCCGACCGGGGTGGCGGCAGCTCCCGAGGGGGGAGTCCGGAGAAAGCGAGGGCGGCACCTCCGCACAGGTGCCGCCCTCGTCCATCTGACCTGCGAAAAATACCGAACTGCGGAGCCTGTGGGTGCTGCGCAGCCCATGGGCGCTTCGGCGGCACACCACTCGGACCGCGTACGGAAGGGCCCGCATCCATCGCTCGGATGCGGGCCCGCTTCGGCGCCTGGGGTCAGTTGGTGCCCCGGACCCCACGCTGACGGCGCACGGCGAAGACCGCCCCGGTGCCCAGCAGCACGGCGCCGCCGCCGGCGAGGGCGAACTGCGGCACGGCGGGCGACGCACCGGTGGTGGCCAGGCTTCCGCCGGTGACGGCCGACGCCGGCTGGGCGGCGGAGGTGGAGCCGGCGGAGGTGGAGGAATCGGCCTGCGCGGCCGGCTTCGGCTTCGGGCGGTCCTTGTCCTCGATCTTGCCCGGCTTCGCCGCGTCGACCGTGCCGGGCTTGCTGCCGGCCGGCAGCACCGTGAAGTCGTAGCGCTTCATGGGTCCGTGCACGCACGGGTTGTACGCGTCGGAGGCGTCTCCGGCGAAGAGGGCGAAGCCGTCGATGGCCGGGGCCGCCGCTTCGAGCGTCATCCGCATCTTCACTTCGGTGCGGGCGCCGGGCTTCATGTCCTTGAGGCCGGCGAGGTGGGAGGGGCTGTTGGGGTCCAGGTCGTGCCAGCCGGAGCCGTCGGCCCACCGCACCTTCATGAAGTGCTGCTCCTGGTCCGTGGAGTTCAAGCGGAAGAACACCAGCGGGTCCACGTCCAGCGTGCGGTCGGTGGCGTTGGCCACCGTGAACGAGAAGTCGACCGTGGTCCCGGCGACCGCCTTCGAGGGCAGACGGTTCGCGAGGACGGTCAGGCCCGGCACGCGTACACAGTCGGCGGCAGCGGCGAGCGCGCGGTCGGCCGCGTCCTTGGCCTTGCGGGCCTCGGCCGAGGCGTTCAGGACCTTGTTCCACTCCCGCAACGCCGCAACCCGGGCGTCGTCCCACGCGTCCTGGGCCGTCTTGCGTTTGGCGTCCGCGTTCGCCTTGGCCTCGGTGGCGGTCTTGGCGCGGGCCTCAGCGACGCCGAGCGCCTCCTGGGCCTTGGCCTTCCCGGCCTCGTCCTCGGCCCCGTCCAGGGCGGCCCTGGCGTCCGTGACGGCCTTGTCGGCGGCGGTCTTGTCGGCGGCGGCGGCCGTGGCCGCCCTGTCCGCGGTGAGGAAGGCCGCCTTGAGCGGGTGGGAGTCCTTGTCCAGGGCCGTCATGGTGGCGTCGATCTTCTCGCGGCCGGCCTTCTCGGCGGCAACCGCGTCCTCGTACGCCTTCTTCGCGTCGTCGGCGGCCTTCTTCAGTTCCGCGTAGGTCGGCTTCTGCTGCGTCTGCGCCGGAGCCTTCGGGGCGGCGGAGGCAGCGCTCGCGGAGAGCAGGACCGCGGGCGCGGTCACGGCGGCGACGGCGGCGGTCGCGAGGGTACGGCGAAGGTTCACTGGAGACCTTTTCCTGGTCAAAGAGGAGGGAACCCGCCGCGTGGGCGTGGCGCTCAGGCGTGCGGGATGCCTGGGATCTTATGACCGGCATAAGGCCTGACGGCCAGGAAATTACGTGGCACATGCGCTCCCGTACCGCGCCTCCGCGGGGTAAATCGGGGCAATACCGAGCAGTTGCCCTCTTTGCCGCAGACATTTCTGTGATCTAGCCAACGGGTCCTGCCGACCGGCCTTCGCCTGGCCCCGTCCGCCCTTCGACTGCGTGGCACCGCTGAGGCGTTGCGTCACCCCGAACCGGCCGGAGCACGCCGGCCGGCCAAAGACCGAGGGCGGCACCTCCGCACAGGTGCCGCCCTCGTCGGGGTTCCGGAGCCGACAGCCGGGAGGCTGAGGGTTGGACCCGTACCGCCGGCTCCGGTGGTGGTGTCAGGCCACCGCAGGCGCGCTCGGCGCCCGCGGCGACCGGTGGGGTCGGCGGTGAGTACCGACCCCGGTGCGGTCAGCGGCTGTCGCTGCCCTTGGACTCCGCCGCCGCGCGGCCCGCCTCCAGCCGTGCGACCGGAATGCGGAACGGGGAGCAGGAGACGTAGTCCAGGCCCGCCTCGTGGAAGAAGTGGACGGACTCCGGGTCACCGCCGTGCTCGCCGCAGACACCGAGCTTGAGGTCCGGGCGGGTGGCCCGGCCGGCCGCTGCGGCGTTGCGGACCAGCGAGCCCACGCCGTCCTTGTCGATGGTCTCGAACGGGCTGACGCCGAAGATGCCCTTCTCCAGGTACGCGGTGAAGAAGCTGGCCTCGACGTCGTCGCGGCTGAAGCCCCAGACCGTCTGCGTGAGGTCGTTCGTACCGAAGGAGAAGAAGTCGGCGGACTCCGCGATCTGACCGGCCGTGAGGGCGGCGCGGGGCAGCTCGATCATCGTGCCGAGGGTGAGCTTGAGGCTGACGCCGTGGGCCTTCTCGACCTCGGCGATGACCTGCTCGGCCTCCTCGCGGACGATCTCCAGCTCCTGGACGGTGCCCACCAGCGGAATCATGATCTCCGCGCGCGGGTCGCCCTTGGCGTTCTTGCGCTCGGCCGCGGCCTCGGCGATCGCCCGTACCTGCATGGCGAACAGACCGGGGATGACCAGGCCCAGGCGCACGCCGCGCAGACCCAGCATCGGGTTCTGCTCGTGCAGCTTGTGCACGGCCTGGAGCAGGCGCAGGTCGTTCTCGTTGGCGTCCTTGCGGGCCTCGGCGAGCGCGACCCGGACCGACAGCTCGGTGATGTCGGGCAGGAACTCGTGCAGCGGCGGGTCCAGCAGCCGCACCGTCACCGGCAGTCCGTCCATCGACTCGAACAGCTCGATGAAGTCGGCCTTCTGGAGCGGCAGCAGCTGGCTGAGCGCGGCGTCCCGGTCGCTCTCGGTGTCGGCCAGGATGAGGCGCTCGACCATCTCGCGGCGCTCACCGAGGAACATGTGCTCGGTGCGGCACAGACCGATGCCCTGGGCGCCGAACCGGCGGGCGCGGGCGGCGTCCTCGGCGTTGTCGGCGTTGGCCCGCACGCGCAGCCGGCGCACCCGGTCCGCGTACGCCATGATCCGGTGGACGGCCTTGACCAGCTCGTCGGCGTCCTCGGCGCCGGCGTGCATCCGGCCCTCGAAGTACTCCACGACCGGGGACGGCACGACCGGCACCTCACCGGCGTAGACCTTGCCGGTGGAGCCGTCGATGGAGACGACGTCGCCCTCTTCGATGACGGTGCCGTCGCTGGTCGTCAGCCGGCGGGACTTGGTGTCGACCTCCAGCTCCTCGGCGCCGCAGACACAGGTCTTGCCCATGCCCCGGGCGACGACGGCGGCGTGCGAGGTCTTGCCGCCGCGGGAGGTGAGGATGCCCTCGGCGGCGATCATGCCGTTGAGGTCGTCGGGGTTGGTCTCGCGGCGGATCAGGATGACCTTCTCGCCGGAACGCGACCACTTGACCGCGGTGTAGGAGTCGAAGACGGCCTTGCCGACCGCCGCGCCCGGGGAGGCGGCGATGCCGCGGCCGATCGTCTCGGACTTCGCACCGAGGTCGAAGCGGGGGAACATCAGCTGCGCCAGCTGCGCGCCGTTGACCCGCTGGAGGGCCTCGGCCTCGTCGATCAGGCCCTGGTCGACGAGCTGGGTGGCGATCCGGAAGGCGGCACCGGCGGTGCGCTTGCCGACCCGGGTCTGCAGCATCCACAGCTTGCCGCGCTCGATGGTGAACTCGATGTCGCACAGGTCCTTGTAGTGCGTTTCGAGCGTCTCCATGATCTGCATCAGCTCGTCGTACGACGCCTTGTCGATGTTCTCGAGGTCGGCGAGCGGCACGGTGTTGCGGATACCGGCGACGACGTCCTCGCCCTGCGCGTTCTGCAGGTAGTCGCCGTAGACGCCCTGGTGGCCGCTGGCGGGGTCGCGGGTGAAGGCGACGCCGGTGCCGGAGTCCGGGCCGAGGTTGCCGAAGACCATGGAGCAGACGTTGACCGCGGTGCCGAGGTCGCCGGGGATGCGCTCCTGACGGCGGTAGAGCTTGGCGCGGTCGGTGTTCCACGAGTCGAAGACCGCGCGCACGGCGAGGTCCATCTGCTCGCGCGGCTCCTGCGGGAAGTCGCGGCCGGTCTCCTTGGACACGATGTCCTTGAAGTGCGCGACCAGGCTCTTGAGGTCGGCGGCGTCGAGGTCGATGTCGACGCGGACGCCCTTGGCCTGCTTGGCCTCCTCCAGTGCCTCCTCGAAGAGCTCGCCGTCGACGCCCAGCACGGTCTTGCCGAACATCTGGATGAGGCGGCGGTAGGAGTCCCACGCGAAGCGCTCGTCGCCGGCCTGCGCGGCGAGGCCGGAAACCGACGCATCGGAGAGGCCGATGTTGAGGACCGTGTCCATCATGCCGGGCATGGAGAACTTCGCCCCGGAACGGACCGATACGAGCAGCGGATCGTCGGCCTGGCCGAGCTTCTTGCCCATCTGCTGCTCAAGGGCGTCCAGGTGCTCGGAGACCTCGGCACGCAGTGCCGCGGGCTCGGTGCCGCTGTCGAGGTAGACCTTGCAGGCTTCGGTGGTGATCGTGAAGCCGGGAGGGACGGGAAGTCCCAGGTTGGTCATCTCGGCGAGGTTCGCACCCTTGCCGCCGAGGAGGTCCTTGAGCTCCTTGTTGCCCTCGGTGAAGTCGTAGACGAACTTCACGGACGAAGGCTGGGTTACGTGGGGATCTTGCGTTTCCGGCACGGCACTGACTCCTCGCCGACGGGCTGCCCTGACGGCGAGGAACATACCCAGATCGAAGGCGTATGGGTACGTCCACTTGGTCGACATACCCGTGTAACCAGTCGTCCGCCACCAGATCGAAAGTGATCATGCATTTGGCGGTCACTTCATTACCTGAATGCATCATTGCGCTGCGCATCCGAGGATGGCTCGTATGCTACTCAGCGCAACGAAATGCATCATGAGTCAAACGCACTAGCGGTGGCACCCGGTGCCACCATTGGAGACATGGAACCCCGCACTCACCGCTCATCTGAGCGCACCCCCTATCAGGGGTGGCGAGAATCACGCGCTCATGTGTGACCAGGTCCCATCATTTGGACCCTCGTCGCCAGCTCGCTCCACCCCCTGATCAAGGAACGCGTCGACCGGAACGCGCACCCTTTCCCGCACGGCCGGCAGATCCACCCGCAATCCGGCCACCCGCGGCTCCCGGTGGAACCGCACCTCCGTGTCGGGATCAGGCCATAGTTCCCGGGTGCCGGAAGCCCGGCACACCCGCCACGCCGCAAGAGCCCGCCGCGGACACGGAAAGGCGCCCGGCCGGGGGTGTCCCGGCCGGGCGCCTTCTTCCTGGGGAGCGGAGCGCCTAGTTGTAGTCGGCCGTCCACCACTTGCGGCTGGTGCGATGGCCCGGGGTGCAGACCACGTTGCCCTTCGCCGTCACCTTCAGGAAGCAGCGGGCCACGGGGTTCCCGTAGGGAGTCTTGTCCCCGTCATGCATCGAGCCGACGCTCCACGACAGCGACCACTTCCGCCCGTCGGCGTTGCACGCCTTCGTGTAGACGTAGCCGCCGGTCGGCTTCCGGGTCGTCAGGCACGGGCCCCAGGTGGAACTGGAGGCCGTCGAGATGATCTGCTCGCCGGGGTTGGGCGCCCAGTTCTGCTTCGGGTCGCTGGTGCGGCACTTCACTGCCGTGACGCGCGTGTCGAAGCCGTTGAACTTGAGGCACTTCTTCGTCGCCACGTTCTTGATGTTGAACCCCGGCACCGGCGCGGCGGTGGCCGAGGTCGCGGTGACAGCCGTCATCCCGACCGCCGCGACACCGGCGATCAGCAGGCTGGCCCTGCGCTTCATATGTCCCCCTGAATCACGTGGTTCGTCGGTCCCCCGAGCTGGTCGGCCTCGAGGAACGGTCGTGCCGGGGGCGCCGGAAGCGGTCGCCGTGCGGACGCACACGCTGCGCCGACGGCTCCCCCGAGACGCAACGATGGTATCCACGGCGCCGGGAAATTGATCAAGAAACGAATCAGCCAACCCGGGGCTTGAGACCGGTGGCGGCTCGGGCGGGGACATGGGTGACGGCACAGGTGGTGACGCCCGCAGCGGGGCGCGAGGGCAGGTGCCCGGCCCCCTCTCCCGGCCACTCTCCCCTCCGCTTGCCGTCCTCCCCTCCCCCTACACCCCGTCTGCCCCTTGCGCCCCCCTCACTTCCTGTCCCTCGCGCCCCGTCGACTCCGGGGTCTTGGCGCGTCGGCCGCTGCGGCGTGGGCGGGGGTCCTGGCCGTCCAGCAGTTCCAGGCGGCGGTCCTCGCCGCGGGTCTCGACCTGCACCACGATCCGGCGCAGCAGGTCCGCGAGGTCCAGTGCCTCGTCGTCGCTCAATCCCTGGGTGACGAAGACCTCTTCGGCGTTGAACTCCGGGAAGACCCGGTCCATCAGCCGCTCGCCCTCGGGGGTGAGCGCGAGCAGGGCGAGCCGCCCGTCGTTCGGGGGGACCTTGCGCTCCACGAGGCCGCGGGCCTGGAGGGTGCGGGCGACGCCGGTGAGCGTGCCCTTGGAGATGCCGGCCTCCTCGGCGACCCGGCGGGTCTCCATCTCGCCCCCGATCCACACCACCCAGAGCACCACGAAGGAGGTCCAGGTCAGCTCGGCACCGCGCAGCACGGAGTTCTCGAAGTGCTGCCGTACGGCGGCCGCGGCGCGGTAGATGTTCGCGACCGCGGCCATCTGCTCGTGGCGGACCGGGGTGTCGCCGAGCTTGGCCCGGACGGCCTTCTCGGTGTCGTCGGTGGAACGGTGCCCGCTCACCACGGCGTCTCCCTCAGCGTCGTCCGCGATCCCGCCCGACGCGCGCCGGAGCACGGTCAGGGCCGTGCGGGCTGTCGGCGGGCTGCCGCGGCCCCGCTCCCGCGTCCCGTATCCGGGAGACGTTCCGGTACGCGCGCAGCCCCGTAAGGACTCAAACGGTATCGAGCGCCGGCCGGTCCGCCCCCGCTCGTCGCACCGACACGCCGACAGACCGCCCGCTGCGCCCACGGGAGCCGGGCTCGCGCTCGGTCTCCCGTCCGCCGCCTCAGCCGCCCGACGTGTCCAGCTCCGCGTCCGCGTCCACGCCCGCGCAGTCGTAGGGGTCGTCGAGCCAGCCGTCCGGCAGGACGACGCGGTTGCGGCCGGAGGTGCGGCCGCGGGGGCCGTCCGCGCCCGTCGGCCACGGCTGGTCGAGATCCAGCTCCGACAGCAGCGCGTCCAGCTCGTCGAGGGACGAGGTCACCGCGAGACTGCGGCGCATCTCGGAGCCGATGGAGAAGCCCTTGGTGTACCAGGCGACGTGCTTACGGAAGTCGATCACGCCGCGGGCCTCGTCGCCGATCCACTCGCCGAGCAGCGTGGCGTGCCGCAGCATCACCGCGGCGACCTCCTTGAGCGTGGGCCGGGCGTACCCCTCGGAGGGGTCGCCGCCGGTACCCGTGCCCTCGAAGGCGGCGACCAGGTCGCCGAACAGCCACGGCCGCCCCAGGCAGCCGCGCCCCACGACCACCCCGTCACAGCCGGTCTCGCGCATCATCCGCTTCGCGTCGTCGGCCGACCAGATGTCGCCGTTGCCGAGCACCGGGATCTCCGGGACGTGCTCCTTGAGGCGGGCGATGGCGTCCCAGTCGGCGGTGCCGCCGTAGTGCTGGGCCGCGGTCCGGCCGTGCAGGGCGATCGCCGTGATGCCCTCCTCCGCGGCGATCCGTCCGGCGTCCAGGAAGGTGATGTGGTCGTCGTCGATGCCCTTGCGCATCTTCATGGTCACCGGCAGCGACCCGGCGTTCGCCACCGCCTCGCGCAGGATCGAGCGCAGCAGGTTCCGCTTGTACGGCAGCGCCGAGCCGCCGCCCTTGCGGGTCACCTTCGGGACCGGGCAGCCGAAGTTCAGGTCGATGTGGTCGGCGAGGTCCTCTTCCGCGATCATGCGGGCGGCCTTGCCGACGGTGTCCGGGTCGACGCCGTAGAGCTGGATCGAGCGCGGCTTCTCGGTCTCGTCGAAGTGGATCAGCTGCATGGTCTTCTCATTGCGCTCGACCAGCGCCCGTGTCGTGATCATCTCGCTGACGAACAGGCCCTTGCCGCCGCTGAACTCCCGGCACAGCGTCCGGAACGGGGCATTGGTGATCCCGGCCATGGGCGCGAGGACCACGGGCGGCTGCACCGCGTGCGGACCGATCTGCAGCAGAGTCATGACGGCAATACCTTCGGCTTTCTTCGGCGTCCTTCGACCGGGCGGGCGCGGCGCTCACGGGCGGCCGGCCGCTGCGGTCTCCCATTGTCCCGCACCGCGCGAGTGGCCCCGCCAGGGCCGGAGGCACGGGATCGTTGTAGCGTTCAACCATGCCTGAGCTCAGCCGTCGACGGCGTCTCCTGGTGCTGGCGATCTGCTGCATGAGCCTGCTGATCGTCAGCCTCGACAACACCATCCTCAACGTCGCCCTGCCGTCCATCCAGCACGAGCTGCACGCCTCGGTCTCCGGCATGCAGTGGACGATCGACGCCTACACCCTGGTCTTGGCGTCGCTGCTGATGCTGGCCGGCTCCACCGCCGACCGGCTCGGCCGGCGACGGATCTTCCTGGTCGGCCTGGTGGTCTTCGCCGTCGGCTCGCTGCTGTGCAGCCTGGCTCCCGGCCTGGAGTGGCTGGTGGTCTTCCGGATGGTGCAGGCGGTCGGCGGCTCGATGCTCAACCCCGTCGCCATGTCGATCATCACCAACACCTTCACCGAACCGCGCGAGCGGGCCCGGGCGATCGGGGTGTGGGGCGGCGTCGTCGGCATCAGCATGGCGGCCGGGCCGGTGATCGGCGGGCTGCTGGTGCAGAGCGTCGGCTGGCGCTCGATCTTCTGGATCAACGTGCCGATCGGCGCGCTCGCGTTCTTCCTGACCCTGCGCTACGTCCCGGAGTCCCGCGCCCCCCGGCCGCGCCGCGTCGACCCGGTCGGCCAGCTGCTGGTGATCGCGCTGCTCGGCTCGCTGACGTACGCGATCATCGAGGCCCCGGACGCCGGCTGGACGTCCCCCGAAATCCTGACGTTCGTGCTGGTCGCGCTGGCGTCCTTGGCCACGCTGGTCGTCTACGAGCGGCGCCGCCCGGAACCCCTCATCGACCTGCGGTTCTTCCACAGCGCGCCGTTCAGCGGGGCCACCATCGTGGCGGTGTGCGCCTTTGCCGCGCTCGCCGGCTTCCTCTTCATCAACACGCTGTATCTGCAGAACATCCGTGGCCTGTCCGCTTTGGCCGCCGGTCTCTACATGCTCCCCATGGCCGGGATGACGCTGGTCTTCGCACCGGTCTCCGGGCGGCTGGTCGGCAACCGGGGACCCCGGCTGCCACTGCTCCTCGCCGGGACGGCAATGGGGGCGAGCGGGCTGCTCTTCGCGGCGTTCGACGCCCAGGCGACGAACCCGTTGCTGTTCACCGGCTATGTCCTGTTCGGCATCGGGTTCGGCCTGGTCAATGCGCCGATCACCAACACCGCGGTGTCCGGGATGCCCCGCACCCAGGCCGGGGTGGCCGCCGCGGTGGCCTCCACCAGCCGGCAGGTCGGGCAGTCGCTGGGCGTCGCGGTGATCGGCGCCGTATTGGCGGGCGGGGCACACGCCGCCGCCGGCGCGAGCGCCTTCGTCGCGGCCGCCCGCCCGGCGTGGTGGATCATCGCCGGCTGCGGCGCGGCCGTTCTGCTGCTCGGCGCCCTGACGACCGGCCCGTGGGCGAAGGCGACGGCCGCCCGTACGGCGGCGCTGTTCGACGACGAGCCCCAGGGGCGGCGGGCGGCGGACGCGCGGTCGTAGGGGGCGGGCGGTTGCGCCTCCTACGAGCGTGCACGGCCCGCCCGGTCCCCGGCACGCCCGTCTTGCGGCAGCTTGATCGAAGACCGCCCCGGAGCGAGCTCCGGCTGGCAGGATCACACCATGGCGACATCTCCCACCGTCACCTGCATACGGGTGGCCGAAGTCCTCACCGGCCTCGGCATGATCACCCGGGAGACCGCGCACAGCGTCGTGGACCGCTTCGGCGACCTCGCACACGGCGCACTGACACTGCGGCACCACGTCGCGAGCGCCCTCGAGGCCTTCGGCGTGGCCGTCAGCATCCACGCCGATGACGTCGACTTCGCCGATTCGCACTACGCCTGGCTCCTGGAAGAAGCCGCGGCCCTCACCGGAGGGAAGGTCACCGTCGGCAACTTCCGCTTCGACAAGGAGGACGAGGACGACGCGGAGGCCGGCCGCGGAACGCTGTACTTCGACCGCAACGGCAAGCAACTCTCGTTCCTCATCGAGCAGGAGTCGAACGACTACCTCGACATGGGCGCGGCGCGGGCCGCCATCGAAGCACTCGGCCCCGACGACGATCCCCGGTCCTTCCGCTGCGTCGACAGCAGCCGCGAGAACCCCTTCGGCGGCAACGACGACATCATGGTCCTGGCCACGGCCGAGCAGCGCGAGGGGCTCCACCGGCACCTCGGCCTCACGTTCTGCGAACCCTGGTGAGGCGGGCGCCGGCCGGAGCACGGCCGCCGGGACCGGGCTCCGCCCTCACACCGTGACGAGCCCCGCCGTCTCCGCCGCCAGGCGATCCAGCCGCTCGCGGGTCTGCTCGTCCACGGGCGTGTAGGAGATCAGCTTGGGGCCGGGGTTGGGCCCCGTCCACAGGCTCGTGGAGGACAGTTGCAGCACACCCACCCGGGGGTGCCGGAAGAGTTTGACGGCGCTCATCGGGCGGATCACCTCATGCTGCGCCCAGATCTCCCGGAACTCCGGCGACGCCTCCGTCAGCCGCGCGACCAGCGCCTTCCAGGCAGGCTCCGCGACATGCTCGGCCATCGACGCCCGGAACTTGGCGGCCATCACCCGCATCGTGGCGTCCAGGTCGACGACGCTCGCCCGCCACTCGGGGTGGGTGAACGCCAGCCACATGCAGTTGCGGTCCTCTTCGGGCAGCGCATCGAGGTCGCACATCAGGCGGCCGTAGGTGGCGTTGTAGGCGAGGATGTCGAAGCGGCTGTTCTGGAGGACGGCGGGGAACGGCTCCAACTGGCACATCATCTGCCGCAGTTCGCGCGTGACGCCCCCGCACTCTTTGCCCGGCGCCGGGTCGATCGCCCCGGCCAGCGCGAACAGATGGCTGCGCTCGGCGCGGTCGAGCAGCAGCGCACGCGCGACCGCGTCCAGGACCTGCGGCGATACGTGGATGTCCCGGGCCTGTTCGAGCCAGGTGTACCAGGTGACCCCGACCGCTCCCAGGTGCGCGACCTCCTCCCGGCGCAGACCGGGGGTGCGACGGCGGGTGCCCCGCGGCAGCCCGACCTGCTCCGGGGTGATCCGTTCCCGCCGGCTGCGCAGGAAGGCGGCGAGTTCGGCCCGGCGCACGGCGTCGTCGCCCGGGGCGGTGCCGCGTCGCGGGGCGGCGGCGCCACCGGGGCCTGTGGCAGTCTGCGTCGGAGGCGTGTCCACGGTCATGCCTCCAGCGTGCCGCAGGTCGGACCCGGTTGCCAGGTAGCGCCAGTACCAGGATAAAAACACTCTGGTACCAGCTTGGGCGGTCGACGATCGTCGAGTCCGTGAGCGATACCCGAGCACAGACGACCACCGCGGAAGCCACGGCCGCGCCCCTTGAAACCCAGGCGCCCCTCCCGGGGGCCGCCACGTCGAAGGCACCGGCGGCAACCGGCCCCGCCGCCCCGCAACGGGACCCGGCCACGACCGTGCTGACCCCGCTCGGCCTGCTGACCGTGCTGCTGGGCGCGGCCCTCCCGATGATCGACTTCTTTATCGTCAACGTCGCACTGCCGACCATCGACCACGACCTGCACGCGGGGCCCGCGATGCTGGAGATGGTGGTGGCCGGTTACGGGGTCGCCTACGCCATGCTGCTGGTGCTCGGCGGCCGGCTCGGCGACATGATCGGCCGCCGCCGGCTGTTCCTGTGGGGTCTGGCCGCCTTCGGCGTCACCTCGCTGGCCTGCGGTCTTGCGCCGGACGCCGGGACGCTGGTGGCCGCCCGGGTCGCCCAGGGCGCCGCGGCCGCGCTGCTGCTGCCGCAGGTGCTGGCCACCATCCAGGCCACGACCACCGGCAAGCGGCGCGCCAAGGCGGTCAGCCTGTACGGCGGCACCGCCGGGGTCGCCAGCGCCGTCGGGCAGGTTCTCGGCGGTCTGCTGGTCTCCGTCGACCTGGCGGGCACCGGCTGGCGCGCGGTCTTCCTGGTGAACGTCCCGATCTCCGCCGCGGCCTGGCTGCTGGCCGCCCGTACGGTCCCCGAGACCCGCTCCCCGCACCCGAGCCGGGTCGACGGCACCGGGACCGTGCTGCTCGCCGCCACGCTGATCACCCTGCTGCTGCCGCTGACCGAGGGCCGGGCGGCCGGCTGGCCGGTGTGGTCGTGGGTCCTGCTGGCCGTCTTCCCGTTCGCCGCCGCCGCGTTCTTCCTCGTCGAGCACCGGGCCGAACGCGCGGGCCGCACCCCGCTCGTCCCGCCCTCGCTGCTGCGCATCCCCTCCGTGAACAGCGGACTCACCATGATCATCCCGTTCACGCTGGGCTTCGGCGGCTTCATGTTCGTGGTCGCCGTCGCGCTCCAGAACGGCCTGCACTACGGCCCGTTCGCCGCCGGGCTGTCCCTGGCGCCGCTGTGCGTCACCTTCTTCTTCGCCTCGCTCGCGGGTCCGCGGCTGGTGCTGCGGTTCGGGCGGCGGGTGGTGGTCGCCGGTTCGCTGATCCAGGGCGTCGGCCTGATCACCCTGGCGTTGACCGTGCACACGGGCTGGCCCGGGATATCGGTGGCCGGGCTCGCGTCGAGCATGGCGATCCTGGGCCTCGGGCAGGGCATGGTGCTGCCGGTGCTGATGCGCATCGTGCTGAGCGAACTGCCGGTCGCGCAGGCGGGCGTGGGCGGCGGCGTCATGGTCACCACCCAGCAGTCCGGCCTAGCCCTGGGCGTGGCCACCCTCGGCACCCTCTTCCTCGGGCTGCTGCCGTCCCTCGGCATCCGCGACGCGATGCTCGCCGCCCTGCTGACGCAACTGGCGATCGTCGCGGGCACCACGATGCTGGCACTGCGGCTGCCACGGCGCGTGCGCTGACCCGCCCCTGCTTTCGGCGGCCTTCGACGGCCTTCGCCGGGCCTTCCCGGCTGGACCGACCTGGGCTGACCTGGGCTGACCTGCGAGGGGGCAGGCGGGGCGAGAGGACAGGCGCCGGGGCGCACACGGCATGACGGCTGACAGATATTGAAATCTGTCAGCCGTCATGCCATAGTGAAGCCACGGCAGCCGTACCTTCCCCCTCTCCCGTTCTTGAGGAGCACGCAGTGCAGACCCGCACCCTGGGCACCAGCGGCCCGCAGACCTCCGCCCTCGGCCTCGGCTGCATGGGCATGTCCGCCCTCTACGGCGACACCGACCGCGGCGAATCCATCGCCACCGTCCACGCCGCCCTCGAAGCGGGCATCACCCTGCTCGACACCGGCGACTTCTACGGCATGGGCCACAACGAACTGCTGATCAACGAGGCCCTGCGCACCGCCCCCGCGGCGGCCCGCGAAAAGGCGCAGCTCAGCGTCAAGTTCGGCGCCCTGCGCACCGTCGAAGGAGGCTTCACCGGCTATGACGGCCGGCCGAATGCGGTGAAGAACTTCGCCGCCTACTCCCTCCAGCGCCTCGGCGCCGACCACATCGACATCTACCGGATCGCCCGGGTCGATCCCGACGTCCCGATCGAGGAAACCGTCGGCGCCCTCGCCGAACTCGTCGAGGCCGGGCACGTCCGGCACATCGGCCTCTCCGAGGTCGGCGCGGAGACCCTGCGCCGGGCCGCCGCCGTCGCCCCGATCTCCGACCTCCAGATCGAGTACTCCCTCATCTCCCGCGGCATCGAGGAAGCGATCCTGCCGACCGCCCGCGAGCTGGGCATCGGCGTCACCGCCTACGGCGTCCTGTCCCGCGGCCTGATCAGCGGCCACTTCAGCCGCGACCGCAAGCTCGCCGCCAACGACTTCCGCGGCAGGAGCCCGCGCTTCCAGGGCGAGAACCTCGACCGCAATCTCGACCTGGTGGACGCGCTGCGCAAGATCGCCGAGCAGAAGGGCGTCTCGGTCGCGCAGACCGCCATCGCCTGGGTGCTCTCCCGCGGCGAGGACATCGTCCCGCTCGTCGGTGCCCGCCGCCGCGATCGGCTGACCGAGGCCCTCGGCGCCCTGGACGTCGTCCTCGACGCCGACGATCTGGCCGCCGTCGAACGCGCCGTCCCGGCCGATGCCGCCGCCGGCGACCGTTACCCCTCCGACCAGATGGCCCACCTGGACAGCGAACGCTGACCGTGAGGGCCGCGTGACCACCGGAGCGGGTACGGGGCACGGCCAGGTACCGTCCGTACGTACCCGGTGCACGGATCCGTACGCAGCCGGCGCACGGTTCCGGTGTACGGGGGCCCGTACGCCCGGGGAACCGGCACCGCCCGGGTGCCACCCGGAGCCGCTCGCGGCCCCGCCCGCCCCGCTCTCCCGAAAGGCCGACCCGCCCCATGCCGCCCGAGACGTTGACCCCAGAGCGCATCCTCGAGGCCACCGAGGAGGTGCTGCGCCGCTACGGCCCGGCCAAGGCCACGGTCGTGGATGTGGCGCGCGCCCTGGGCGTCAGCCATGGCAGCGTCTACCGCCACTTCCGTACGAAGGCGGCCCTGCGGGAGGCGGTCACGGAACGCTGGCTGAACCGTACGAGCAAGGAGCTCTCGGTCATCGTCTCGGCGGAAGGACCCGCTCCGGAGCGTCTGGACCGCTGGCTGACCGCGCTCTTCGAGGCCAAGCGGCACAAGGCCGGCGACGACCCCGAACTCTTCGCCACCTATATGACGTTGATCGGGGAGAGCGGCGGCGTGGTCGACCGGCACGTCAGCGATCTCGAAGCCCAGCTCACCACCATCATCGAAGCCGGCGTCGGCCAGGGCGCGTTCCACACCCCCTCCCCCGCCACCACCGCCCGCGCCGTCTTCGACGCCACCGGCCGCTTCCACGACCCGTGCTACGCCCCCGAGTGGTCCCGCCCCGAGATCACCGCCGACTTCGAGGCCGTCCGCGACCTGGTGCTACGGGGCCTGCGCGGCTGAAGCACCCCGGCGGTGCGCGCTCCCGTGCGCACTCCCGTGCACGCCCCTCGCCCCTCGCCCCTCGCCCCTCGCCCCTCGCCCCTCGCCCCTCGCCCCTCGCCCCTCGCCCCTACGACGATGCGCCCTCTTGAGAGCTGTCGCCTCCCCGAGAGCTGTCGCCTCCCCGAGAGCCGTCGACCTCCTGAGAGCCGTCGACCTCCGGGGAGCCGATGTCTTCCAGGGAACCGTCACCCTCCCAAGAACCGCCGTTCTCCGGGGAGCCGCCGTCCGTCGTCCTACCCGTCCCCGACGGGTCCAGGACCGCGGCCGCCAGGCGGTCACGGAACCAACGGTGCCCCGGGTCGGCCGAGTTGCGGGGGTGCCAGGCCATCCCGAGGTCGAGGGGGGCCAGGTCGAGGGGGACGGGGAAGGTCCGCAGGCCGAGTGCGGAGAGGGTGTCGGGGAGCCAGTCGGCCAGGGTGAGCGCCACGAGGTCGGTGTTCCGGGCGAGCAGCATCGCACTCGTATGGCTGGGGACGACGACCGCGACGCGGCGCCGCAGCCCGCGTTCCGCGAGTGCGCTGTCGATGGGCCCGAGGCGTTTGCCGAGGCGGGAGACGCCGATGTGATCGGCCGCGGCGAAACGGCGGGCATCGATCCGCCCGTCGAAGAGGGGGTGATCGCTGCGGGCGACTCCGACCATCGTCATCCGGGTGAGCGGGCGGGTCCGGATCTCCGGGTCCAGGTGCCCCAGGACGCCCAGTTCGATGTCCACCCAGCCCTGCCGCAGCGCCGGGCCGCCCTCCAGCGCCTCCGGCAGGAAGACCACATCCACCTGCGGAGCCTCCCTGTGGATCCGCTCGGTCAAGGTCCCGGCCAGCTCCACCAGGAGCAGGTCGGCGGCCTGCACGGTGAACGTGCGCTGCAGATGCACGGCATCGAAACCCGCTCCGGGCCGCAGGACGTTGTCGCAACCGCGCAGCAACGCGCCCACCTCGTCCCGGAGTTCCAGGGCGCGCGGGGTCGGGACCATGCCCTGGCCCGCGCGGACCAGCAGAGGGTCGCCGACGGCACGGCGGAGCCGGGCCAGGGTGCGGCTGACTGCCGCGGGTGACGTGCCGAGTCGCTCCGCGGCGCGGGTCACGCTGTTCTCCTGCAGCAGGGCGTCCAGGGCACGCAACAGGTTGAGATCCATCATCGATCAGCGCTCCTGATCTGCACTTTTACGCCTGAGTCAACTATTGAGTGCTCATCTTTGCATTGCTCCGCAACCCGCTCCTGCCGAGAGTGGAGATGTCCGCGGAGACCCGTGCGACATCCGTTCACCCCGCTGAAGGAGCCCGCTGTGCAGCAGTCCCCCCGCAACGGCCGAGAAGGCGATGTGCTGGCCGTGGTCAGTCAGAGCGGCCCGACCGTCTCGTTCTTCGACGCCGCCACCGACCGGCACCTCGGCACGGTGGAAGTCCCCGCCGAGCCGCACGAGTTGTGCTTCGACCCGACGCAGCGACTGCTGTGGTGCACCACGAGCTACCACTCGGGCTACTACCACGCGAACAGCGGCCGGCGTACCGAGCTGACCGCCATCGATCCCGACACCCGCCGCGTCGTCGAGGTCGTCGACCTCGCACCGGAACACGGGCCGCACGGGCTGGCGTTGGACGCCACGCGTGGCCGCCTCTACGTCAGCGTGGAGGGCTCCGCTGACCGGCCCGGCGGCGTCGTGGTGATCGACACGGCGACCCGTCGCCCCCTGGGCAGGATCGACACCGACGCGCCCGGCCCCCACTGGTTCGCCATCGACCCGGCGGGAAGGACGGGTTACGCCACCAACAAGGAGGCCCCGTTCGTGTCGGTCGTCGACCTCGAACGGGGAGTCCTCACCGCGAAGGCCGAAGTGCCGGGCAGTGAGGGGCTCGCCGTCTCCGCCGACGGCACGCACGCCTTCGTCGCCTCGCCCTACCTCGGTTCCTTCCTGGCCGCCGCCGAGGAACGCCCCACCGCCACCGGGCAGCGGCCCGCCCCCGGGATCCGGGTCATCGACGCCCGGACGGCATCCGTCGTCGACACCCTGCCCACGGACCACATCGTCCTGCCGGTGCACCTGACATCGACGGGGAAGCTGCTCGCGGGCGAAGTGCGCACGGCACCCGACCCGGCGTCCCGGCTCGGTCGCCAGGAGCCGGGCCGCCTCACGGTGTTCTCCGCCGACACCCGCAAGCACCTGGGCACGGTCGAGGTGGGCCACTTCCCGCTGACCCTCGCCTCGTCGCCCGACGGCCGGATCGCCTATGTGTCCTGTGTCGCCTCGTCCACCGTCGACATCGTCGACCTGGAGGCGCTGCAGACGCTGGCCCGGCTGGACATCGCCAAGCTCGGCGAGCCGGGCGCTCACGGCCTCGCCTACGTCCCCCGCCCCGCCTGACCCCCTGCGCGCCGCGCGCCGCGCCGGCAGCCGCAGGCCCCTCGAAGCTCTCCCCGCACTTCGAGGCTTCGCCCGCCACACCCCCACGAAGGGAAACCTCCATATGATCGTCCTCACCGCACCCACCAGCACCATCGGCCGCCTGCTCGTCGCCGACCTGCTCGATCGCGGGACACCGCTGCGCCTCATCGCCCGCGACCCCTCGCGGCTCGCCCCCGAGGTACGCGAGCGGACCGAGGTCGTCGAGGGCTCGCACGGCGACGCCGCCGTCATCGACCGGGCCTGTGACGGCGCCGAGGCGGTCTTCTGGCTCGCACCGGACGAGCCGGCCGCACCGAATGCCGCAACCGTCTACACCGACTTCACCCGCCCCGCGTGCGAGGCGTTCGCCCGCCATGGCGTCACGCGCGTCGTGGGCATCTCCGCCCTGGGCCGCGGGGCGCCGATGGCCGGCCGGGCCGGCCTGGTGACCGCCTCTCGGGCGATGAACGACCTGATCGCCGCCTCGGGCGTCGCCTACCGGGCCGTGAGCTGCCCGTCGTTCATGCACAACCTGCTCCACCAGGCCGGCGTGCTGAAGGAGCAGGGCATGTTCTTCCTGATGGCCGACCCGGACCGGAAGAACCCCATGGTGGCCGCCCGTGACATCGCCGCCACCGCCGCGCGGCTGCTGCTCGACGACGCCTGGGAGGGGTCCGGGGAGGTCGCCTGCCTCGGGCCCGAAGACCTGTCGCCCAACGAGATGGCGCGGATCATGTCCGAGGTCCTCGGCACCGCGGTCGGCTACCGCCAGGTCCCGGGCGCGGACCTCAAGCAGCGCCTCACCGGTGCCGGGATGAGCGACGCGATGGCACAGGGCATGGTCGACATGTTCGAGGCCAAGAACCAGGGCCTCGACAACGCCGAGCCGCGCACCCCGGAGTCGACGACGCCGACGACGTTCCGGCAGTGGTGCGAGGAGGTCCTCAAGCCGGCTGTGACGGCCTGAACCCGCAGCCCGCGTGGTCGCCCCGATGACTCCGCACCGACCGATCCGGCGTCGGTACGAAGTCATCACGCGGCGACATGGGAGCGTCCGGATATGTCCTGACGGCAGTGCCACGGCCCGATGGATCACGGCCGGGCGCCGCAGCACCCGGCACGGCAGCTCGCACCGAGCCGGCAGGGCCGAGCACGCCTTAAGTACCTGCCGCCCCCGCCGCCCCCGCCGTTCCGTGCAGGAAGAGCGCCCAGCCGAGCGCGCCGAAGGCGGCGGTGTGCGCGAGCGCGCGCACCAGGTTCCAGGTGACCCACCGGCCCTCGAAACCCTCGCGCGCTGCTCTGCTCCCGCCGGACCGGCCGCCCGGATCGCCCGGGGCAGCAGGGGCAGCCGGGCCCTCGCCCGCCGGAGCCTTGTCGAGCGCGTTGTTGAGCGGGACGTTGACGCCGCCGGTGACGAGGAAACCCGCCAGGTACAGCACCAGGGCGGCGAGGATCCAGGGCAGGGCGACCCGGCCGGGCCCGTTCCGGGCCAGGACCGTGGCGAGGACGAGCAGAGGCATCGGCAGCAGGAAGGCGAGCAGGAACCAACCGTTGACGATGGCCCGGTTGATGTTCCGCATGGCCTGCACGAACGTGCGGTCGTCGCATCGGCCCAGGCCGGGCATCACCGCGTAGGCGAAGGCGGTGAACAGGCCGGCCATCAGGCCCGCGCCGAGGGTCGCGACGAGGAGCGTGGCGGTCTGCAGGGCCCTCATGGCTAGCCGGCCCTCCGGTAGCTGCTGCCGTCCTTGGGCCGGGTCAGCAGGCCCGCCACGACGAGGTAGCGGCGCAGCGCCGAGCAGTCCTCGTGCACCGCCAACAGCGCCTCGTTGACCTCGCGTTCGCTGTACTCCCGGTCCCGCTCGAACAGCGTCTCCGCGAGATGGACGAGCAACTGCTCGCGGCGGGCCGCCTTCCGCGGGATCGCCGTCAGCCGGCCCCGGGAGAAGAGGGCGGCCACCCCCTGTGAACCGCTCGACTCATCGTCAGACATCCCGGCAGCCTCCCGCGCCGCCGTCTCCCGGGCAACGCATTTTCCCGGGAGACGACCGCGCGGACGCCCCGGCTAGGGCCGGACGTAGGGCCGGGTCATGATCTCCATGTTGTGGCCGTCCGGGTCGTCGAAGTACGCACCGCGGCCGCCGAACAGGCGGTTGATCCGGCCGGGTTCGGTGTGGTGGGGGTCGGCGTAGTAGGTGACCCCGACCGCCTCCAGCCGGGCGATCATGCCGTCGAACTGCTCGTCGGGCACGAGGAACGCATAGTGCTGCGGCTGGACGGGCTCGTCGCGCTGCTCGTAGTAGTCGAGCGTCACGCCGTTGCCGAGGTCGACGGGGAGGAACGGCCCGAAGGGCGCGCCGAGCGCCAACCCCAGTATCGCGGCCAGGAATTCGGCCGACAGCTGCCGGTCCTTGGCGTAGACGGCGGTGTGGTTCAACTGGACGGAGGTGGTCGGCAGCCCGGCTGCCTCAGGGTGCTGCTGTTCGTGCGGCATGTGTGGTGGGTGTCTCCGGGTCTCGGTATCCGCTGGGAGGGGCGCCGCATACGGGCGCTGCGCAGAAGACTCGGAAGAAGGGCGGGGCTCTGGCCCGCCTCGCGCTCACGCCGAGGCCGGGAACCCCACTCGTGCATGGCCCAAGGCCGACCCGGCAGTCACCCGACGGACTTTAAGGATCAGCACGGGGCGGGGCAACGCCTTTTCCCGGCCGGCGCTCGTAGAGCCGTCACCCTGCCCGCCGGCCCTACCGAGCGCGAACATGGTCAACAGCCCACCCCGAGGAAGTGCGGCACCGCCAGCACCCGACGGTGATCGGCGTCGGGGCCACGACGCGCAGGCGCGGAGAGGCATTCCCGCAGCCTGGGGGGCGCTGGGGAGCATTCGCGCAGCCCGGGCGGCGCGAGGGTGCACTCCCGCAGCCCGGGGCCCGGAGAGTCCCCTCCCCACCCCCACCGCCCCACACCAAGGCACCACCAGCACCACCAGCACCAGCACCAGCACCAGCACCAGCACCAAAAAGCGCCGGCCAGGCCCGGAAGAATCCGAACCCGGCCGGCGCTCAAGGCCATACGGGGGGCACCGCCCCTCAAGGGGCCGGCGCCGTCCGCCGGGGAACGAGCGCCGCCCCACCTGGGACTGCCCCCGCCCCCGGAGGACTAGCAGCCCAGCAGTCGCGCACCCAGGTACGCCTGGATCTGGTCCAGGCTGACCCGCTCCTGCTTCATGGTGTCGCGCTCGCGGACGGTCACCGCGTTGTCGTCGAGGGTGTCGAAGTCGACGGTGACGCAGAACGGCGTGCCGATCTCGTCCTGGCGGCGGTAGCGGCGGCCGATGGCGCCCGCGTCGTCGAACTCGATGTTCCAGTTCTTGCGCAGGTCGGTGGCCAGGCCCTTCGCCTTCGGCGACAGCTGCGGGTTACGGGAGAGCGGCAGCACCGCGACCTTGACCGGCGCCAGGCGCGGGTCGAGCTGCATGACGGTGCGCTTCTCCATCTTGCCCTTGGCGTTGGGCGCCTCGTCCTCGATGTACGCGTCGAGCATGAAGGCGAGCATCGCGCGGTTCACGCCGGCCGCCGGCTCGATGACGTACGGAGTCCAGCGCTCGCCGGCCTCCTGGTCGAAGTAGGAGAGGTCCTGGCCGGACGCCTTGGCGTGCGCGGACAGGTCGTAGTCGGTGCGGTTGGCCACGCCCTCCAGCTCGGAGAACTCGGTGCCGCCGAAGTTGAAGCGGTACTCGATGTCGGCGGTGCGCTTGGAGTAGTGCGAGAGCTTCTCGGCCGGGTGCTCGTACCAGCGGATGTTCTCCTCGCGGATGCCGAGGTCGCGGTACCAGTTCCACCGCTCGGCCATCCAGTACTCCTGCCACTTCTCGTCCTCGCCCGGCTTGACGAAGAACTCCATCTCCATCTGCTCGAACTCACGGGTCCGGAAGATGAAGTTGCCGGGGGTGATCTCGTTGCGGAAGGACTTGCCCATCTGCGCGATGCCGAACGGCGGCTTCTTGCGGGAAGTCTGCTGCACCTGGGCGAAGTTGGTGAAGATGCCCTGGGCGGTCTCGGGGCGCAGGTAGGCGACCGAGGCGGTGTCCTGGGACGGGCCGAGGTGGGTGGAGAGCAGGCCGGAGAACTGCTTCGGCTCGGTGAAGCCGCCCTTGTTGCCGCAGTGCGGGCAGTTCACGTCCGCGAGGCCGTTCGCCGGCAGCCGGCCGTGCTTGGCCTCGTACGCCTCTTCCAGGTGGTCGGCGCGGAAGCGCTTGTGGCAGGAGGTGCACTCGGTGAGCGGGTCGGTGAAGGTGGCGACGTGGCCGGACGCCTGCCACACCTCGGGGGCCAGGATCACCGACGAGTCGATACCGACCACGTCTTCGCGCGAGGTGACCATGGCGCGCCACCACTGGCGCTTGATGTTCTCCTTGAGCTCGACGCCCAGCGGACCGTAGTCCCAGGCAGCGCGGGAGCCGCCGTAGATCTCACTGCAGGGATAGACGAAGCCACGGCGCTTGCTCAGGCTGACGATGGTATCGATCTTGTCGGCGGCCACGGTGCTCTCTTCATTACGACGACGAACGATGGATGGGCAGCGCCCTAGCGCCTCGCTGGGGGGTGGTGGTCGGGAGACGGGTGGGCGAATAGTTCAGGGTACCGGCGGCCGTACCCTCTGGATCAAATCGGTTCCGGCCCCATTGTCGTCCCGCTCACACCGCCCCACCTGTTGTTGACAATCGTTTCCAACATTGTTGAAAATGAGTGTCATGAACATACGCCGTCGCATATCCACCGCGGCCCTCGCCGGGGTCTCGGCACTCGGCCTGCTGGCCCTCTCCGCCTGCTCCCCCGCCGGCGGGGCCCGCACCGAGGACGGCAGGCTGCGCGTGACGGCGTCCTTCTACCCCATGGAGTTCCTCGCCCGGCAGATCGGCGGGAAGCACGTCGAGGTGACCGACCTCACCAAGCCGGGCGTCGAGCCGCACGACCTGGAGCTCACCCCGAAGCAGACCGGCCAGCTCGGCGAGTCCGGCGCGATCGTCTACCTCAAAGGCCTGCAGCCCGCCGTGGACGACGCCGTGGCGCAGTCCGGCAACAAGCACGTCGCCGACGCCGCCGCGCTCACCTCCCTCGAAAAGCACGGCACCGAGGTCGACGGCCACCACCACACCACCGGCGACAACCACTCGCACTCCGAGGCCGAGGGCGGCGACGACCCGCACCTCTGGCTGGACCCCGTGAAGTACGCCGAGGTCGCCCGGGGCGTCAACACGACCCTCGCCAAGGCCGACCCGCACCACCGGGCCGACTTCCAGAAGAACACCGACGCGCTGGTGAAGAAGCTGGACGGGCTGGACAAGGAGTTCCGGGACGGGCTGAAGAAGCGGTCCTCGGACACCTTCCTCACCACCCACGCGGCCTTCGGCTACCTCGCCGAGCGCTACGGCCTGACCGAGGAGGCCATCAGCGGCCTCGACCCCGAGTCCGAGCCCAGCGCCCACCGCATCAGGGACCTGCACACCCTCGCCGACCGGCACCACGTCTCGACCGTCTTCTTCGAGACGATCGCCAACCCGGTCACCGCGAAGACCCTCGCCGGCGACCTGCACCTGAAGACCGATGTCCTCGACCCGCTCGAAGGAATCAACGGCAAGTCCCGCGGCACGGACTACTTCGGGGTGCAGCGCGCCAACCTCGCCGCGCTCCAGAAGGCGCTCGGCAGCAAGTGACGGACACCGCACAGCACGTGACGGAGGTCACCATGAACCAGTCGCCCGCCCAGCCGGTCATCGACCTGCACGGGGCCACCGCCTCCCTCGGGGCCCGCCCCGTGCTGCGCGGCGTCGACCTGACCGTGCGCTCCGGCGAGGTCGTGGCCCTGCTCGGCGCCAACGGCTCCGGCAAGTCCACCGCCGTCCGCTCCGTGATCGGCCAGGTCCCGCTCACCGGCGGCGAGCTGTCCCTCTTCGGCACGCCCTTCCGCCGGTTCCGCGACTGGGCCCGGATCGGGTACGTACCCCAGCGCACCACCGCCGCCGGCGGCGTCCCCGCCACCGTCCGCGAGGTCGTCACGGCCGGCCGGCTCGCCCGTACGAAGCTGGGCATCCTGCGCAAGGCCGACCGGGCCGCGGTGCACCGCGCCCTGGAGCTGGTCGGCATGGCGGACCGCGCCAAGGACTCCGTCAACGCCCTGTCCGGCGGGCAGCACCAGCGGGTGCTGATCGCCCGTGCGCTGGCCGGTGAGCCGGAACTGCTGATCATGGACGAGCCGATGGCCGGCGTCGACCTGGCCAGCCAGGAGGTGCTCGCCTCCGCACTGCGCGAGCAGGTCGGCCGCGGCACCACCGTCCTGCTCGTGCTGCACGAGCTGGGGCCGCTTGAGCCGCTGATCGACCGCGCGGTGGTGCTGCGGGACGGCTGTGTCGTCCACGACGGCGCGCCGCCCGAGGCCGTGGGCCAGCATGCGCTGCCCGGCCATGACCATGTCCACCCGCACGCCGATGTGGCGGCGGAACCGATCCGGACGGGGCTGCTGAGCTGATGGAGATCCTCGACTACGCCTTTATGCAGCGGGCCCTGATCGCCGCGCTGATCGTCGGTGTCACCGCCCCCGCCATCGGCATCTACCTCGTCCAGCGCCGCCAGGCCCTGATGGGCGACGGCATCGGCCATGTCGCGCTGACCGGCGTCGGCCTCGGCTTCCTGCTCAACACCAGCCCGGTGTGGGTCGCCACCGCCGTGGCCATCGCCGGCTCCGTCGTCATGGAGCTGATCCGCTGGTACGGCCGCACGCGCGGGGACCTGGCGCTGGCCATGCTGTTCTACGGCGGCATGGCGGGCGGCGTGATGCTGATGAACCTCTCCGACGCCGGCTCCAACGCCAACCTCGGCACCTACCTCTTCGGCTCGATCACCACGGTCTCGCCGCAGGACATGACGACGATCTACGTGCTGGCCGCCCTGGTGCTGGCGATCACGATCGGGCTGCGCCGCCAGCTGTTCGCCGTCTGCCAGGACGAGGAGTTCGCCCGGGTGACGGGCCTGCCGGTGCGGCTGCTCAACCTGCTGGTCGCGGTCACCGCCGCGGTCACCGTCACCGTCGCCATGCGCGTCGTGGGGCTGCTGCTGGTCAGCGCCCTGATGGTGATCCCGGTCGCGGCCGCCCAGCAGATCAGCCGCAGCTTCGCGGTCACCTTCGTGGTGGCCGTCGCCATCGGTGTCGCCGTCACTCTTACGGGCACCGCCACCTCGTACTACGTGGACGTGCCGTCCGGCGCCACCATCGTGCTGTTCGCCATCGGACTGTTCGTGGTCTTCACGGCGCTCGCCGCGCCCCTCGCGAAAAAGCGCGCCAGGGCTGCCGCGGAGGGCAGCGAGGGGTGCACTCTGGAGGTACCCGGCAGCCGCACCGCCGCGGACGAGGTGAGGGTGGCCGGGTGAAGACGGGTAGAGATGTCCTGGAAGGCACTGTGCGATACGGAGCGATGCGCGTAAGCGTTCCCCCGGTGGTCCGGTCATCACCTGGCACAATGGCGGGACGCACGTACAGGGGGAAGTCCTGACGTCCTAGGGAGGCAACGGTGGCGACGAGCGCGGGATCTCCGGTACGCGGCCGGTCGACGCGGCAGCGGACCGCGGTGTCGGCCGCACTCGACGAGGTCGACGAGTTCCGCAGTGCGCAGGAGCTGCACGACATGCTCAAGCACAAGGGCGACTCCGTCGGGCTGACCACCGTCTACCGGACGCTGCAGTCCCTCGCCGACGCCGGCGAGGTCGATGTACTGCGCACCAGTGAGGGCGAGGCGGTCTACCGCCGGTGCAGCACCGACGATCACCACCACCATCTGGTGTGCCGGGCCTGCGGCAAGGCCGTGGAGGTCGAGGGCCCCGCGGTGGAGAAGTGGGCCGACCAGATCGCCGCCGAGCACGGCTTCCAGGACGTCGCGCACACCATCGAGATCTTCGGGACCTGCGGGGAGTGCGCGGCAGCGCCGGCCGCGGAGAAGAAGTAGCCGAGAAGCAGCAGCAACGCCGCGCGAAACGGGCCGCCTCCCCACGGAGGCGGCTCTTTCGTGCGTCCGGCCCGTCCGTCCGTGCCCCGGATCCCCGTCCCGTCCCGGGCCGCGCCGGCGGACGACGTGGGGCCTCCGCGGACCGCGCCAGGGGATGACTGTCAGGTACACGCTGGTGCTAGCCTTGCCGCGGCAACAGCGTGGAGGACACGCATACACGGGGGTAGAACATGGGCGTTCTCGGGGAACTCTGGGACGACGGCACGAAGCTGGTCGGCGACGTGGTCGAGATCGGCAAGGACGTCATGATGGCGCCGGCCGAGATCGCCCATTGGGTGCTGACCCAGATGTTCGGCGGCGGCGAGGCCGACCTGCAGAAGATCGCGACCGAGCTGAAGACGCTGAGCACCGAGCTGGACGGCCTGACCAAGGAGATCAACTCCGCCCTCGGCCACCTCACTTGGCACGGCCCGGCCTCCGACGCCTTCGTCCGGGTCGCGCACGGCCGCGTCAAGGAGATGAACCAGATCTCCGACGACCTCTCCACGCTGAGCACGTCCGTCACCCGCCTGTCCCAGGTCTACTGACGACGGCCTGCTGACGGCACCTCAGCTTCGCAGCTTCTTTCGGGGCGCTGCGCCCACGGAGTCCGCGTCCGCCGGACTCCACGTTCACCCGGCTCCCGCTGCTCGGAGCCCGAGGCCTTCGAATCGCGCCACCCGGTACGCCGGGTGCTTTTCGCGGTTCACCACCACATCACGGGGGTTGTACGGATGGCAGGCGACACGTTCGGCGTGGAGACGGCGGAACTCGCCAAGATCGAGAAGGACTGGCTCTCGGTCAGCCGGCGGATGGCGGAGCTGAACCAGCGGCTCGGCGAGATCAAGGAGACGCTGATCACCGCGGCGGGCATCGACCTCGCGGCCGCGCCGCTCGCCTCGCTCCCCGGCTTCGGCATCGCCTACCAGGTGCTCGCGGACGTCAAGGACATCGCCGAGGTGAGCGGGCGCCTGGAGGAGAGCAAGAAGAAGCTCCTCGACGAGCTGGCGGGCGACGCCGAGAAGATCAAGAAGGTCAAGGCCGAGTACGAGGCCAACGAGAAGAAGATCGAGGACGAGCTCCAGAAGATCAAGGACCGGAAGAAGGACCACGACGCCCCCCGCTCCCCCGGGCACACCGGCGGCGGCAGCACGGGCGGCGGCAACGGCGGCTCCTCCGGTGGCGGCGGTGGCGGCGGTGCCACTGGCGGCGGGGGCGGTGGCGCCTCCGGTGGCGGGGGCGGCCCGGCCCCCGAGCAGGGGCACGGCGACGGCAAGTGGGAGACGAAGGGCGACTGGGACGCCTGGTCGCCGGGCAAGCACCACACGACCACCGGTGCGGGCGTCGAGACCGCGCCCGACACCTCCGGTCTTCCCGGCGAGCGCAAGGACATCATCGACCGCGCCCTGGAGCGGGTGAACCACCGCATCGGCTACAGCCAGTCCGCCACCACCAACGGCTACCGCGACGACTGCTCGGGCTTCGTCTCCGCCGCCTGGGGTCTGGAGCCGCCGGGTCTGAACACCTACGGCCTGATGGGCAACAACACCGCCCATGTGATCACCAAGGACGATCTGCAGCCGGGCGACGCGCTGATCGCCGGGGACCACACCGTCCTCTTCGGCGGCTGGGCCGACAAGGAGCACACCAAGTACATCGCCCTGGAGGACAACGGCTCCCAGGGCACCGTCTCGCACGTCATCCCGTACCCGTACTACTCCGGCGACGCCGCGCACGAAAGGTCGATCGGCAAGCCGTACGTGCCCTACCGCCGCAACGGCCTCTAGGACGCGTCCGCCCCACCGGCCCCGGGGCCGCGGCGCCCCGCACCGCGGCCCGCCCCGGGCCGGTCCCGGCGCGCCCCGGCCCGCACACGAGAGAGAACGCCTGCATGTTCACCCGCCGCCTGCTCGCCGCAGCCGCCGCCGCTGCGGCGCTGGCCACGCTCACCTCCTGCAAGGGCGAGGACCCGGCCGCCGCCCCGGAGACACACACGTCCGCCGCCGCGTCACCGCAGTCCACGCCGACCGGCGGACAGACCGCTCCCCCGACCGCAGCGCCGACCGACGGCCCGTCCCCCGCGGCGTCCGCCTCCGGGCAGAAGGACCTGCCGATCGACCCGGAGCCGTCGTCCGACTGCACTCCGGCGCGGCTCGCCAAGGGGCACCGGATGGTGCAGGTCACCGGGGCGCCGGCCGGGGGCCGGCTGTCCGTCAAGGAGGCGCGGTTCGCCTGCGACCCCAACGGCGGCGGATACGCGGGTACGGGCAAGGCCGCCGCGTACCGGCTGGCCGCGGGCGCCACGGCCGAACTGACCACCAGCGCCACCGGCCACCGCACGGTCCCCCTCGCCACCCTCACCGGGCACCTCACCGCCTGCCTGCGGCACGACCAGGTCGAGCCGCCCCTCGCCTGCTCGGGAGACATCTACGAGCTCACCCTGAACGGCTCCGGCGCCGTGACGCACCTGCGCGAGATCTGGCACTCCTGACGGGTCCCGCGGCACGGAAAAGGGGCCGGCGGCGTTCGTCCGAACGCCGCCGGCCCCTTTTCCGTGCCGGCCCACGCCTAAGTGGGCCGCCCGGCGAGCGCCACCCGGC
>NZ_JBFBHQ010000019.1:105669-120082 GCF_040701845.1 Streptomyces angustmyceticus
CTTGTAGTCCAGCCGGTCGCGCAGCAGCGCACCGCGGGGGGAGTCCAGCAGCTCTTTGAGCGCCGGGGCCGCCGGCCCCTTTTCCGTGCCGCCCGACGCTTACGTCGCCGGCCGGTCCTCCGCCTCCGGGGCCGCCCCGAACCTGCGGTCCCGCTTCGCGTACTCCAGGCACGCCTGCCACAGGTTCCGCCGGTCGAAGTCCGGCCACAGAATGTCCTGGAAAACCATCTCGGCGTACGCGCTCTGCCAGATCAGGTAATTCGAGGTCCGCTGCTCACCGGACGGCCGCACGAAGAGATCCACATCCGGCATGTCCGGGTAGTACATGTACTTCGCGACGGTCTTCTCGTTGACCTTCGACGGGTCCAGCTTTCCGGCCCGCACATCCGCCGCGATGGCCGCCGCCGCATCGGCGATCTCGGCCCGCCCGCCGTAATTCACGCAGAAATACAGCGTCATGGCGTCATTGTTCTTGGTCTGCTCCTGGGCGATCTGGAGCTCTTGCACGACCGACTTCCACAGCTTCGGCATCCGCCCGACCCACCGGATACGGATACCCAACGCGTCCATTTCGTCACGGCGCCGCCGGATCACATCGCGGTTGAAGTTCATCAGGAACTTCACCTCGTCGGGCGACCGCTTCCAGTTCTCCGTCGAGAAGGCGTACAGCGAAAGGTTCTTCACGCCCATTTCGATGCAGCCCTTGAGGACGTCCAGGACGACGCCCTCGCCGACCTTGTGGCCCTCGGTGCGCGGCAGCCCGCGCTCCTTGGCCCACCGGCCGTTGCCGTCCATGACGACCGCCACATGGTTGGGAACGAGCTCACCGGGGATCTTCGGCGGCCGCGCACCGGAAGGGTGCGGCTCGGGCGTCACGTACTCACGTCGATTACGGCCCAGAATCCCGCGTCGTGCCATGCGGCCCACGTCTCCTATGTGTCTTGAGGGCGTTTTTGCCTTGAGGGGCGTATGTGTCTTGAGGTGGTCTTCGCTATTTCTCTACGTACCGGAGGGAACGCAGGCCCCGCTCCAGATGCCAGTGCAGATACGCCGTGACGAGCCCGCTGCCCTCCCGGGCATGACGGGCCTCGCAGGCGTCCGCGGTCTCCCAGTCGCCGGTCAGCAGCGCGCTGAGGAGCCCGATGGCCTCAGAGGAGGGTACGACGCTCCCCGGCACCCGGCAGTCACCGCAGGTCACCCCGCCCGACGCGACCGAGAAGAACCGGTTCGGACCGGGCATCCCGCACCGTGCACAGCTCTCGAAACTCGGCGCGTAGCCGTTGACGGCGAGCGAGCGCAGCAGGAAGGCGTCCAGCACCAGATGCGGCTCGTGCTCGCCGCGGGCCAGCGTCCGCAGCCCGCCGACCAGCAGCAGGTACTGCTGCACGGCCGGCTCGCCCTCGTGGTCGGTGAACCGCTCGGCGGTCTCCAGCATGGCCGTCCCGGCCGTGTAGCGGGCGTAGTCCGTGACGATCCCGCCGCCGTACGCCGCGATCGTCTCGCTCTGCGTGCACAGCGGCAGCCCGCGCCCGATCAGCTCGCTGCCGCGCGCATAGAACTGCACGTCGACGTGCGAGAACGGCTCCAGCCGCGCCCCGAACTTCGACTTCGTCCGCCGCACCCCCCGGGCCACCGCACGGACCCGGCCGTGCCCCCGGGTCAGCAGCGTGATGATCCGGTCCGCCTCCCCCAGCTTCTGGGTGCGCAGCACGATGCCGTCGTCGCGGAACAGACTCATGGCGCCATTCTCGCGCATCGGCGAAGCGGGCCGGGCCAGGTGCCCCTCAGGCCCGCCCGCCCCGGCTGCGTGCGTGGGCATGGGCGGTCGCGACGCTCAGCCGCTCGGCGACGGTGTCCTGCCGGGGCGGCGCGGGCTCGCCGGAGGCCGGTGAGGACTCGGCGAGCGCCGCGGTCAGCCGCCGGGCGACATCCATCGTGCAGCACCCCAGCTCCACGAGCGGCGGCAGATACCGATGCGCGTACGAGACGGGGTCGGGGTGCAGCGACGGCAGCACGACGCCTACGCGGGCGAGGGCTTCCCGCAGATCCGTCGTCACGGTTTCCACTTCCTTGGGCTGACTCATGAGCGTCCGCTTTCCGTGAGGGGTTTCACTGTTCGCATTCAGAGCGTGACGGTGCGGAACTAGGCTGGGCAAGGAGGTCGGCAATACAACTGCCGGGATGAGAAGGGGAGTCAGCGATGGCCCGAGCTTCACGACAGGCGGCATGGGAATTCTGGGGTACCGAACTCAAGCGCCGCCGGGAAGAGGCTCGCTTAACCCAGGAGGAACTGGGGCGGCAGGTCTTCGTATCCGGCGGCTACATCAGCCAGTTCGAGCAGGCGTGCCGGAAGCCGCAGTTGGATGTGGCGGTGCGGATCGACGGGGCCCTGCAAACCGACGGCTTTTTCGAGCGGATGTGCCGGAAGCTGATCAACGAATCAGGATTCACCGATTACTTTGCGGCCGTGGCGGACCTGGAGCCCCTCGCCACCAAGATCTGCGACTTCGAGCCCGTGCTGGTGCCCGGACTCCTTCAAGTCGCGCCGTACACCCGGGCAGTGATGCTTGCGGACAACCCGTTCGTCTCCGACGACGAGGTGGAAGGATGGGTCGCGGCCCGACTGGAGCGGGCGAAGCACCTCAGCAGCCCCGCGAGGCCCATGTATTGGGCGATCGTCCACGAGTGCGCGCTGCGCACCCCGGTCGGCGGAGCGGCCTGCATGACCGAGCAACTGGACCACCTCGTGTCCCTGGCGCGCAGCCGTCGAGTGGTGATCCAAGTGATCCCCTACGCGCAAGGCGCGCATGCAGGAATGTCCAAGTCCATGAGGCTCATGGAGTTCGAGGACGCGCCGCCCACCGTCTATACAGAGGGTTTGTTTTGGGGCCAACTGCTGGACGATCTGTCGATGGTGAAGCGGGCAACGGCGACTTACGATCTCCTCAGGGCCGCCGCACTGTCGCCGGAGGCGTCCCTGTCTCTGATCGACTCGGCGGCGGAGAGCTACAGGACGACATGAGCGGATACGACCTGAGCACTGCCCAGTGGCGCAAGAGCAGCTACAGCAGCGGCCAGCCGGACAACTGCTTGGAGGTCTCCGACGGTCACCCCGCCCTCGTCCCCGTCCGCGACAGCAAGACCCCCCACGGCCCGGTGCTCACCTTCCCGGCCACCGACTGGGCCTCCTTCCTCGACGCCGTCAAAGACGGGCATCTCGACGCCTCCTGACCGCCTTTCACCGAGCGTTCACACCAGGCACACAAAGGCCCCGCCGTCCCACTGGATGACGGGGCCACATCACGTTATGGTCCGGGTCATCGCGGGCGGAAGACGACCTTCCGTACTTCTCAGTCCCCCGTGGGAAGTGGCCCTCACGGCACGTCAACTGCCCGGTAGCATCCCGTGATGATCGGCAGCACGACGCCGTGATGGCCGGCCGACCCAGTCAGTACCCCAATTGAGGATCTCGATGACATCCATACCGGAGGCGCTGTTGTGGTGCCTCAGCGCAGGTACGGCCGCCGCCGTGGTCCTGGCGGCGCTCTCGATCCGGGCGCGCGGACAGCGCGCGGACCTGAGATCACGCCTTACCGCCGCTGAGGAACAGAACAGCGCCACGCTCCACAGCAATACGGAGCTGTCGGCCCGGCTGCGCGCCACCGAGGCCGAGATCCGGCACCTGGCCGGTACCCGGCTCCCCGACCTGACGCTGGCGCTGGCCCACCCGCACGTGCCCGTACCGGGGCTGATGGACGCGCGGTTCGCCGGGACGGAGACCGACCAGGCCCTGAGCGCCGTACTGGAGCAGGTCAGCGACGCGATCACCAAGGAGCGGGCGCGGGTCGACGCCGCCGCCCAGTCCACCCTCCGCGGCGCGACCACCACCATCCAGGCGCTGCTCTACCGGCTCCAGACGGCGCTGCAGGACATGCAGCACCGCTACGACGACCCCAACGTCGCCCAGGACCTGCTGAACGCGGACTTCCTCAACGAGCAGGCGCTGCGGCGCATCCAGGCCACCGGTGTCGTCTGCGGCGCCTGGCCGGGGCTGACCCGCGAGGACTCCTACCTCGCCGAGCTGGTCGTCGGCGCCACCTCCCGGCTGCGCGGCTACGAGCGGGTGCAGGTCAGCAACCAGCTGCGCGACCCGATCGCCGTGGTGGCGCGGGCCGTGGAGCCGATCGCGATCGTGGTGACCGAGCTGCTGGCCAACGCGCTGCACCACTCGCACCGTGAACTGCCCGTCACCATCACCCTCCAGCAGGGCAACCGCGGCGCCTCGGTCATCGTCGACGACTACGGCGTCGGCATGCACGACGACGAGATCAAGGCCGCGATGGAGCTGCTGTCGGGCGACGACGACCTGCTGCTCACCCAGCTCGGCGACCCGCCGCGGTCCGGGTTCGCGGCGGCCGGCCAGCTGGTGCGCCAGTACGGCTTCGGGGTGCATGTCGAGCCGTCGCCGTACGGCGGTGTGCGTGCGGTCGTGTACATCCCGGGTGACCCCCTCCTCACCGTCCTCGACGAGAGCGCCCAGCCGATGTCCGTGATGGCCCCCCTGCCGCACCGTTCCGCAGTGCCGGATCGTTCCTCCTCCGTACTGCCCACCGGTTCCGCGACGCAGCCCCCGGCCGCCGCACCGCCCGCACCCGCCGCGCAGCCCGCGCCCTCCTACGAGGCGCCCGCCCAGCAGGCCGAGGGCGAGCTGCCGCGCCGGCGCCGCCGCAAGCCCGTCTCCGAACTCGATGAGAGTGCCGAGCGCACCGCATCGCTTCCCCCGCGCTCCCCGGAGGAGACCGGATCCCGTTGGGCCGCACTCCAGCGCGGTACCGAATCCGGCCGGGCAGCCGCCCAGTCAGAACCCCCTCGCAGTCCCGAAGGGAACGCACAGTCATGAACAGCCCCACCCGCCGCCGTGTCGCCGAGGACAAGTCCTGGGTGCTGGCGCCCCTCCTGGAGTTGCCGCATGTTATTCACGCAGCCGTCATCTCCGGAGACGGCTTCATCGAGGGCGCCTCACCGGGCCTGAAGCGCGACTCCGCCGAAGGCGTCGCCGCGATGATGTCCGCGCTCCAGGGTGCGGGGCGTGCCGTGACCGCGGCGTTCGCCGAGAAGGACGACACCAGGCTGCGGCAGACCGTCATCGAGTCCGACGAGGGCTTCGTCTTCGCGATACCCGCCGGCGAGAACACCTGCCTGGCGGTGTTCGCCGGTCCGGAGGTGAACATGGGAGTCGTCGCGCACCACATGCAGATCCAGGTCACGACCCTGGGCAACAAGGCCATGAACAGCCCGGCCCGGGACCTGGGCAACCCCGTATGACCCCGCGCCAGAGCAGCGGCAGGCGCCTCGTCCCGGCCTACCTGGCCACCGGCGGACGCGCCCAGCCCAGCCGCAACACCCTGGACCGGCTCACCCTGCTGCACAGCGTGGGCATGCCGATCACCAGCGAGGTACGCCCGGAGGAGCACCGCATCCTGGAGCTGCTGCAGCCCGGGGCGCTGTCTCTGGCCGAGGTCGCCGCCCACCTTCACCTGCCGGTGAGCGTGGTGAAGGTGCTGGTGGCCGACCTTGTCGACGCCGGGCGGCTGCACGCCCGGGCCCCCATTCCCGAAGCCGAGCAATTCGACCGACAGATCCTGGAGAGGGTTCTCGATGGACTCCGCTCTCTCAAGTCCTAGCGCCCACACCGGCGCGAGCACCGGCAGCATGTACCTCTCCGGCGAGAACCAGACACTGGTCAAGCTCCTGGTAGCGGGGCCGTTCGGCGTCGGCAAGACCACGCTCATCCGCGCGCTGTCCGAAACCCCGCCGCTGCACACCGAAGAGGTCATGACCCAGACCGGCGCGATCGTCGACGATCTCGCCGGCGTCCGGGAGAAGACCACCACCACCGTCGCCATCGACTTCGGGCGGCTGACGCTGCCGGGGGACATGGTGCTGTACCTGTTCGGCACACCCGGGCAGAAACGGTTCCGCCCCCTGTGGCAGGACATCGCCCGCGGCGCACTGGGTGCCCTGGTCCTCGCCGACACCCGCCGGCTGGCGGACTCCTTCGAGGTCATGGACATCGTCGAGGAGGCCGGGCTGCGCTACGCGGTGGCCGTCAACACCTTCCCCGACGCGCCCCAGTACGACGTCGAAAAGCTCCGCGAGGCGCTCGATCTGCACCCCGAGACGCCGTTGGTGATGTGCGACGCCCGCGACCGGGAGCAGTCCGTCGACGCGCTGATCGCGCTCGTCGGGCACGTCCTGGCCCACACCCCCGAGGAGAACCCGAACCCGTGACTTCCCCGCACCAGCCGGGAGCCGCACCGCCACCGGGCTGCCCGGCACACGCCGCCCCCGCGCAGCAGTACCCGCCGGCGCAGCCCGACACCCAGACGCCGGTGAAGCTCTACGGACCGGACTTCGCCGCCGACCCGCACCGCTTCTACGCCCAGTTGCGGCAGTTCGGCGCGCTGGCCCCGGTCGAGATCGCCCCGGACGTGACCGCGATGCTGGTCACCGACTACCGGGCCGCCCTCGACCTGCTGCACGACGACGCCACCTGGTCGAAGGACTCGCGGGAGTGGATGACCACGGTCCCGCCGGACTCCCCCGTCATGCCGATGCTGATGTGGCGCCCCAACATCTTCTACGCCGACGGGCCCGCGCACGTCCGCTACCGGGACGTCGTCGTCGACAGCTTCAAGCTCGTCGAGCCGCACGAGCTGCGCGCCCGCGTCCACCACGCCGCGGACTCCCTGATCCAGCGCTTCGGCGCGCACGGCGAGGTCGACCTGATCGCCGACTACGCGCGGCTGATCCCGCTGCTGATGTTCAACAACCTCTTCGGGCTGCCGGATTCGTACAGCGACCGGCTGATCGCGGCCATCGGCGGCATGCTGGACGGCAACTCCCCCGAGGAGGCCGCCGCCGCCAACGAGGCGTACACCAGCTACATCATGGAGCTGGTCGGTGCGAAGAAGGCCGCGCGCGGGCCGGACCTGACCTCCTGGTTCATGGACCACCCGAACGCGCTCAACGACGAGGAACTGATCCACAACATCATCCTCACGATGGGCGCGGGCAACGAGCCGCTCGCCAACCTCATCGGCAACGCGCTGTCGCGGATGCTCTCCGACGACCGCTACTACAACACCCTCTCCGGCGGGGCGCTGACCGCGCACGACGCCATCAACGAGGTGCTGTGGAACGACCCGCCGCTGACGAACTACTCCGCCCACTTCCCGGTCCGGGACGTCTTCTTCCACGGCACCTGGGTGCGCAGGGGGCAGCTGGTGATGGTGTCGTACGCGGCCGCCAACAGCCAGTTCGACACCACCGGGCAGGCGGGTCCCGGCTCCGGCGGCGGCTCGCACCTGTCCTGGGCGGCAGGACCGCACGCCTGCCCCGTGAAGCGGCACGCGCTGCTGATCGCCACCACCGCGATCGAGCGGCTCACCGCCTGGCTCTCCGACATCGAACTCGCCGTGGACGCAAGCGAGCTGCAGTGGCGCAACGGCGCGTTCCACCGGGCCCTCGCCGCGCTCCCGGCCCGGTTCACCCCCATCACCCCCGACCAGGCAGGAGCAACTCCGTGGCACAACAGGGACAGCAGCCCTACGTCATCGACCCGGTCGGAAGCGACATCCACGGAGAGGCAGCACGCCTCCGCGCGCTAGGCCCGCTCGCGCGCACCGAGCTCCCCGGCGGCATCGAGGCCTGGTCGGTCACCAGCCACACGCTCCTCAAGCAGCTGCTGACCGACGACCGGGTCTCCAAGAACCCCCGGGAGCACTGGCCGCTGTGGCAGCGCGACGACATCCGCGGCAGCTGGCTGCAGTCGTGGATCGGCGTCACCAACATGTTCACCGCGTACGGCCCCGACCACCGCCGGCTGCGCAAGCTGATCGCCCCGGCGTTCACCGCCCGCCGCACCGAGGCCATGCTGCCGCGCGTGGAGGCCATCACCACGGCTCTCCTGGACGGTCTGGCCGCGCACCCCGCGGGCGAGCCCGTGGACCTGCGCGCCCGCTTCAACCACCCGCTGCCCCTGCAGGTGATCTGCGAGCTGTTCGGCTTCCCCGAGGGCGAGCAGCGCGCCGAACTCGCCCGCCTCGTCGAGGCCATCATGGACACCACGGCCACCCCGGAGCAGGCCGGCGCCACCGGCGCGGCCGTCCACGGGCTGCTGTCCGGGCTGGTCGCCGACAAGCGGGCGAACCCGGCCGACGACCTGACGAGCCTCCTGGTCTCCGCACGGGACGACGAGGGCCGGCGGATGACCGAGCAGGAGCTGCTCGACACCCTCCTCCTCGTCATCGGCGCCGGCCACGAGACCACCGTCGACCTCCTCGGCAACGCCGTGCACGCCCTGCTCACCCACCCCGAGCAGCTCAAGCTGGTGCTCTCCGGGGAGGTCGCCTGGAACGACGTGATCGAGGAGACGCTGCGCTGGGCCCCCAGCATCGCCGCGCTCCCGCTCCGCTTCGCCGTGGCGGACATCGAGATCCCGGACGGCCCCACCATCCGCAAGGGCGAGGCGATCCTCCCGGCGTACGCGGCGGCCGGCCGGGACGCCGCCTTCCACGGCGAGACGGCGGACGCCTTCGACATCCGGCGGCCCCGCCCGGAGCACCTGGCCTTCGGGCACGGCGTCCACCACTGCCTGGGCGCCCCGCTGGCCCGCATGGAGGCCCGGATCGCGCTCCCGGCCCTCTTCGCCCGCTTCCCCGGCCTCCAACTGGCGTCACCGAGCGAGGAGTTGGAGCCCACGAGCGGCTTCATCTCGGGCGGCCTGCGCAGCCTGCCGGTGCGGCTGACGCCGGCCTGATCCGCCCGGCCGCTCCCGGCGACCGGCCCCGTCACCCTGCTGTGGTGGCGGGGCCGTTCCGGTTGCCGCGCCGCCTCAGGAGGGGGTGCGGGCCGCTGCCAGCAGCCGGTTCGTCTCGGCGGGGCGGAGCATCAGGGCGCCGCCGACCGTGCTCAGCACCTCGCGCTCGGCGGGGGTGTAGGAACCGTCGGCGAGGGCGATACGGGCGCCCTGGAGGAGGACCGCTTCCCGGCCCGCGGGGGCGAGGTGCGGGGCGAGTGGCTCCAGCGCCTCGTGGAGCTCTATGGCCAGCGCGGTGCCGCACGGGTCCAGGCCCTGGTGGCCGCAGTGGCCGCCGGTGACCGCGTCGTAGGTGCCGGTCAGCCGGCCGGTGTCGGCGGCGAGGGCGGCGAGCAGGGTCAGCAGTTCGTCCTCGGAGCAGTCCGGGAAACCGGCTGCGCGGACCGTGTCGACGGCGGTGTCGCGCACGGCGCGCGAGGACGTCCCGCCGGCGGCCAGCAGCGCGAGGGTGACGGTGTGGACGGCGTCCCTGAGCATCGCGGAGAAGCGGACGGTGGTGGGGTGGTCGAGGGCGTCCGGGCCGAAGCGGCCGTGGCAGGCCGAGCACTCCAGGACCGGGCCGGCGGCGCCGCGGGGCAGCAGCGGGACGCCGAGGACGGTGAGGCGGCGGCGGCCGGTGCGGCGGAGGTAGTTGCGGTCCCCGCCGCAGTCCGGGCAGAAGAACTCGCCGTCGGCGACGGTGCGCCAGGACGTGCGCACGCCCGCCACACACATCTTGTGCATCACGTCAGCCCTCCGTAACTACCCCGTAGCCGTCGAGGCACAGGAGGTACCCGTGGCCCCCTCGCCGTATGGGACGTGATGTTAGCCACATACGTGATGTGACGTCAGCACCTCGTACCGGACAACTGGCCGGATGCCGAAGGGCCCCGCACCGCTCCCCAGGGGCGGGGCGGGGCCCTTCGGGGCCCTGCCGGGGCCGGACCGCCGCCCGTTGGCCGAGGTCGCCGGCGGTGCGGGGTCAGCGGCGGTCCGGCGGCATCAGCCCTGCGGGGGCGTCAACAGTCCCGGGGGCGTACCCCCGCCGTGCTGGAGGACCTTGGCCACTTCCCGAGCCTGGTTGTCCAGACCGCGGGCGTTGGGGTGGACCAGGGTGCAGGCCTCGCCGGAGCCGGGGATGTCGTTGCACAGCTCGGTCGGCGGGTCGGTCTGGTCGCCGTCACCGGTGAGGTTGTCCCGGATGCCGTACATCCACTTGGTGTCCCCGCTCCGGCACACCCCGTGGCCGACACTGGGCCCGTAGGTGTCGACGTAGGCCGCGTTCTGGTGGCCGGAGTGCCGGCGCAGCAGGTCGTTGAGGCGCTGTTCGAGCCCGTCCAGCCACGGCATGTCGCCCTTCTTGACGCTGCCGAGCTGGTTCCAGTGCAGGAAGGTGCAGCCGGAGTTGTCCGGGACGATGGCCGGGTAGCCGACGACGGCGACCCTGGCGTGCGGCGCGGCCGCGTGGATCGCCCGCATCATGCGGCCGAAGTCGGCGTCGAGCTGGGCGAAGCGGTCGGCCAGCCAGGGCGCCCCGGCGCCGCTGCCGGTGTAGTGGTCGGTGCACGGCTTGCTCTTCAGGGGCTGGGTGAGGCCGAGTTCGAGGCACTTGGCCAGGATGGTCCCGAAGCCGAGGGAGTTGCCGCCGATGCCGACGGTGACGACGTCGGTGTCCGCGGACAGGGCCTCCAGCTGCGCCGGCAGCTCCGGCCAGCCCCCCTCGGGCGGGATCGTGGGCGGCCCGAGGATCTTGTCGGACGGCTGGGGCTCCAGGATCCCGTCGACGACCTCGGCCGCTCCGCAGGTCACGTCCCGCAGCTGATAGTGGAACCGCTCCGCCAGCTGGTGGGGGTAGTTGCGGTAGGAGCGTCCGCAGCCGTCGCTGTCGTCCCAGGGGCGGACGAACACCCCGGCGCTGTAGGAGTCGCCGAGCGCCACGTACTCCGGCCGGTCCGCCGACCGGGCCGGGGCCCCGGACGCCGCCGGGGCGAACGCGGAGGCCGCCACGGCGAGCGAGGCGACCGCCGCGACGGCGAGCCGGGAGAGTGCGGGCATGCGAAATCTGGTCATCTGCACGTCCTTGGGATCCGCGCCGTGGCCTGTCCGACCGGCGCCGGTCACCAAACGTACCGAGTCACTCACTCAGCGTGATGCGCGCGGCTCCCAAACCCCACCTTCAGGTGGCGGGGTCGCACAACGGCGCCCCCGCCGCCCGGTGGGAGCGACGGGGGCGCCGGAGGGGGCGGAGGTGCCTCAGCGGCCCGCGCGGTTGACGGCGGAGACCACGGCCTTCAGCGAGGCGCGCGTGGTGTTCGCGTCGATGCCGATGCCCCACAGGACCTTGTCGCCGATGGCGCACTCGATGTACGAGGCGGCCAGCGCGGAGGCGCCCTCGCTCATGGTGTGCTCCTGGTAGTCCAGCAGCCGCGCGTCGACGTCGATGCCCTGCAGCGCGTGGAAGAACGCGGAGATCGGGCCGTTGCCGGTGCCGACCAGCACGGTCTCCGCACCGTCCACCTCGGCCTCGACGGTGAGGGTGTCGACGCCGTCCTTGTCGGTCGTGGTCTGGCCGTTCCTGACCTGGATGCGGCCCCACGGGTTGTCGGGGTTGGGCAGGTACTCGTCCTGGAAGGCGGACCAGATGGCGGTCGGCGTGACCTCGCCGCCCTCGGCGTCGGTCTTCTCCTGGATGATCCGGGAGAACTCGATCTGCATCCGGCGCGGCAGTTCCAGCTTGTGGTCGTTCTTCAGGACGTAGGCGATACCGCCCTTGCCGGACTGCGAGTTGACGCGGATGACGGCCTCGTAGGAGCGGCCGACGTCCTTGGGGTCGATGGGCAGGTACGGGACGGCCCACTCGATGTCGTCCACGGTCTGGCCGGCGGCGGTGGCCTCGGCCTCCATGGCGTCGAAGCCCTTCTTGATGGCGTCCTGGTGGGAGCCGGAGAAGGCGGTGTAGACCAGATCGCCCGCGTAGGGGTGGCGCGGGTGGATCTCCATCTGGTTGCAGTACTCGCTGGTGCGACGGATCTCGTCAATCTGCGAGAAGTCGATCTGCGGGTCGACGCCCTGGGAGAACAGGTTCATGCCCAGCGTCACCAGGTCGACGTTGCCGGTGCGCTCGCCCTGGCCGAACAGGCAGCCCTCGATGCGGTCGGCGCCCGCCATGATCGCCAGCTCGGCGGCGGCGACGGCGGTGCCGCGGTCGTTGTGCGGGTGCACGGACAGGCATACGTGCTCGCGCCGGGACAGGTTGCGCGCCATCCACTCGAAGCGGTCGGCGTGGGTGGAGGGCGTGGAGCGCTCGACGGTGGCCGGCAGGTTCAGGATGATCTCGCGGCCCTCTTCGGGCTGCCAGACGTCACAGACCGCCTCGCAGACCTCCAGCGCGAAGTCCAGCTCGGTGTCGGTGAAGATCTCCGGGCTGTACTGGTAGCCGAAGATCGTCTCGTCGCCGAGGATCTTGTCGGCGTACTCCATGACCAGCCGGGTGCCGTCCACGGCGATCTGCTTGACCTGCTCCTTCGAGCCGCGGAAGACGACCCGGCGGAAGGTGGGCGCGGTGGCGTTGTACAGGTGCACCGTGGCGCGACGGGCGCCGCGCAGCGACTCGACGGTGCGCTCGATCAGCTCCTCGCGGGCCTGCGTCAGGACGGAGATCGTCACGTCCTCGGGGATCGCACCCTCTTCGATGATCGAGCGGACGAACGCGAAGTCCGTCTCGCCGGAGGACGGGAAGCCGACCTCGATCTCCTTGTAGCCCATGCGCACCAGCAGATCGAACATCTCGCGCTTGCGGGCCGGCGACATCGGGTCGATCAGCGCCTGGTTGCCGTCCCGCAGGTCGGTCGACAGCCAGCGGGGCGCGACGGTGATGCGGTTGTCCGGCCAGGTGCGGTCGGGGATGTCGACGGCCTCGTAGGGGCGGTACTTGTGGACCGGCATACCGGAGGGCCGCTGCAGCTGCGTCGCGTTGGTGACCGGGGTCGGCCGGCCGACGGCGTGGTCTGCGGGGCTCGACGGATTCGTCATGGTGCGTGGGGCTCCTCGTATGTCCGCTGGGGTCCCCCTGCTCCTCGGGAGCCAGGGAGAGGCCGACGGGGCGAAAATCGCAACACCGGAACTCCGCGGGGAGGGGGTCGGCCTACGACTACAGGCCCTCGCCGCGGCAGCTAAGGAGAAGCAGCCCGAAACGCATGATGCACAGCACCCTAGCCGAGGTCCGCCCTGTCCGGCGGTCGTGTATCAGTATGCGGGACCGGACGCGCAGAGTTCCCCAAATGCGACCAACCACACTTTTTCGGGAATCTTGGACGCGGGGAGTGACAGCCGCATCACACAGTGCCACCGTTTGTTCATGGACCTCAACGATGCGCAGTCAGATCCCGCCACCGGCCACACCCCGGTCTTCTGCACGATCATCCCGCCGCACATCCTCGACAACCTGGCGCAGTCGGACGACCCGGAGCGGCACGAACCCGCCCGCCGCACCCTGGAGCACGACCATGTGCGGCGCACCGAGCGCCGCGAGCTCGCCGCCCGCGGCGGGCTGACCCCGGGAGAGCCGGACGCCGCCGCCGACAAGCCGCGACGCACCGTCTACGACGCCCGCCACCACGAGGACCTGCCCGGTCACAAGGTGCACGGGGAAAAGGACGGCCCCTCCAAGGACGCCTCGGTCAACCGCGCCCACGCCGGCCTCGGCGCCACCTTCGAGCTCTACCTCAAGGTCTACGGCCGCAAGTCCATCGACGGCGCCGGCCTGCCGCTCAACGCGACCGTCCACTATGGCCGGAAGTACGACAACGCCTTCTGGGACGGCGAGCGGATGGTCTTCGGCGACGGCGACAACGACCTGTTCAAGGACTTCACCATCCCCGTCGACGTCATCGGCCACGAGCTCACCCACGGCGTCACCCAGTACACCGCCAACCTCACCTACGAGGGCCAGCCCGGCGCCCTCAACGAGTCCGTCTCCGACGTCTTCGGCGTGCTGATCAAGCAGTACGCCCTCGGCCAGACCGCCGACCAGGCCGACTGGCTGATCGGCGCCGACCTCCTCGGCCCGAACGTCACCGGCACGGCGCTGCGCTCGATGAAGGCCCCGGGCACCGCGTACGACGACGACGTCCTGGGCAAGGACCCGCAGCCCGCCACGATGAAGGGCTACGTCCGCACCACCGACGACAACGGCGGCGTCCACATCAACTCCGGCATCCCCAACCACGCCTTCTACCTCGCCGCCACCGCCCTCGGCGGCAAGGCCTGGGAGCGGGCGGGCCAGGTCTGGTACGACGTCCTGACCGGCGGCAAGCTCTCCAAGGACGCCCAGTTCGCCGACTTCGCCGCCCTCACCGTCAAGGCCGCCCAGGCCCGCTTCGGCACCGGCGACGAGCACGAGGCGATGGTCAAGGCCTGGACGCAGGTCGGCGTGACCCCGAAGTAGCGGCGCCACGAGGTCCGCGGTGGGGGGGGGGCGGGCCGCGCGCCCCCCCCCCCCCCGGGAGGAGGGGGCGGACGGGGTGTGAGTCCGGGGGGGGGCAAAGGGGGGGT
>NZ_JBFBHQ010000020.1:0-117781 GCF_040701845.1 Streptomyces angustmyceticus
AAGATCACCATGAAGATCGACCTGGACGGCGTGAAGGGCGGCCAGGGCATCACCGGCGTCCAGTCCAAGACGGTCTCCTTCACCATCGGCCGCTCGCAGGTCTCCACCGTCGACATGAACACCCAGACCATGACGGTCAAGCGGGACGGCAAGACCTACAAGTCCATCCCGATCTCCGGCGGCAGCTCCGAGCACCCGACCTACAACGGCCAGATGGTCATCTCGGAGAAGCTCGAAAAGACCCGCATGGACGGCTCCACGGTCGGCTTCGACAAGCGGAACTCGTACGACATCAAGGACGTCCCGCACGCCATGCGCCTGTCGTCGTCGGGCACCTTCCTCCACGGCAACTACTGGGGCAGCCCGTCGATCTTCGGCAACTCCGGCACCAGCCACGGCTGCGTCGGCCTGCGCGACAGCAAGGGCGGCGGCGGTGACACCCCGGGCAAGTGGTTCTTCAACGAGTCGCTGGTCGGCGACGTCGTCGTGGTCAAGAACTCCGATGAACGGACCATCAAACCGGACAACGGCCTCAACGGCTGGAACCTGTCCTGGTCCGACTGGAAGGCGGGCAGCGCGACCTGACCGCCACGGGGCACACACCGACCCCACGCCCCCGGGCCGCGCGCCGGACCGCGGGTCGCGCCCGCGCATGACGGCACCGCACGGCCGCGATCCGGGCCGGGCCTACTCCGAGGGTGCACGCAGGCTCACGGCGAGGGCGGCGATGTCGTCGTCCAGGCGTCCTCTGCTGTAGTGGAGGAGGTCGCGGTGGAGAGCCGCGAGCAGCTCGTGGGGCGGTGTCGGGGGCTGTTGGCGCATCCAGGCCGCCAGCGGGAAGAACTCGCCGTCGCGGGCACGGGCCTCGGCCACCCCGTCGGTATAGAGAAGCAGCAGGTCGCCTGGGGTGAAGTCGAAGGTGTCGATGGTGTAGTGATCGCCGATCAGTTCCGCGAGGTTGAGCAACGGCGAGGGGGAGGTGGACTCCAGGGCACGGAGTCGCCCGTGGTTCAGGAGCAGCGGCGGGGGGTGTCCGCAGTTGAGGATCTCGATACGCCCGCCCTCGTGCGGGATCTCGACAAGAAGCGCGGTGGCGAAGCGCTCCATCGGCCCCTCGGGAGGAAAGGCGGCGTTGTAGCGGGTGCTGCTGGCATCCAGCCGGCGCGCGACGCTGACCATGTCGGCCTCGCCGTAGGCCGCCTCCCGGAAGGAGTTGACGATCGCCGCCGCCGCGCCCACTGCCGGCAGGCCCTTGCCCCGCACATCACCGATGAGCAGCCTGACCCCGTATCGCGTGTCGACCACCTCGTAGAAGTCCCCGCCGATACGGGCTTCCGCCGCGGCCGCGAGGTACAGCGACTCGATCTCGACGCTGCCGTAGCGGCGCGGCATCGGGCTCAGCACCACCTGCTGCGCGGCGTCGGCGACGAGCCGCACCTGAAAAAGGGTCCGCTCCCGCTGGAGCCGGACATGGCTTCCGTAGGCGGCCGCCACGGTGACCGCGATGATCCCCGCAGCCGTCCACCACGTCCCCAGGCCGGGGAACACGATGCTGAGGCCGATCATCAGAAAGAGGCAGACCGTCCCCAGGAGGACAGTGGGGAGCACCGGCCACATGGCGGCGGCGAGGGCCGGCGCCGCGGGCAGCAGGCGACTGAAGGCCATCTCCGGCGGAGTGGCATATGCCAGGCTGGCGATGACGACGGTCAGGATGACCGGCGACAGCCGCACAAGGCTCCCCCGGCCGTGGCGACGACGGGGCCGCGGCCGTCCAGGCTCGATCACACTTCACAGAATATCTACGCAAAGGGGACATAGCGCTCTGGCGGCTCGCTGAAGGGGGCGAGCCCGAGGCAGTCGGCGTCCGCGACCGCCGGATCCCGGGCGGGCGAGCCCCGGCCCGGACTTCGCCGCCCGGCGGGTAGGGGCTTCGCCGGTCAGGGAGCTGAGGCTTCGCCGACCCGCTCGGGCGCCGAGCTCGTCGGCGAGCTTTCCGGGCATCGGCCCGGCGCCCGGAAAGGGGCAGCTTGCCCCCTTGGCGGCCGGGTCACGAGCGATGGCCCGACCGAGGCCCCGGCAGCCCCGGCCAGGAGAACGGTCGCCCCTGCGGTGCGCATGGGACGACCCGGCCCTCCCGCAACCCGTTCGTCCGAACGAACGACAGGAAGGCGGGACGACCACGTCAACCGCAGGTCCCACGCACCCGCCGCCACCGCATGACCAGCGGCGTCCACGACGCGCACGGCCGCCGCACCGGCCCCGACGACCGCCGCACCGCCCCCTCCCCGCCGCTCCCGGAGACCGCCGCACCGCCCCTCCCCGCCGCCCCACCGGTGGCACAATGACCGCCATGTCCAAGCCCCCCGGAACCCGGCAGAGCATCATCGACGCCGTCCTGCGCACCATCGCCGAGGACGGCGTCGCCGGGGTCACCAACCGGCGGATCGCCAAGGAGGCCAAGGTCTCCCTCGGCTCGGTCACCTACCACTTCGCGACCCGGCACGAGATGCTGCGGGAGAGCCTGCTGCACTTCGTCGCGGAGGAGACCCGGCGCTTCACCGAGCTCGCCGACCAGTGCCGGACCGACGGGATGGACATCGACCGGGCCTCCGCCACGGTCGGCCAGGTCGCCGGGTGCACCCGGACCGACAGCAGGCACATCGCCCCCTTCGAGCTCTATGTCCAGGCCGGCCGTGATGAGCGGTTGCGCATCGCGGCCGCGCAGTGCTTCGCCGCATACGACCAGCTGGCCGCCCGGATCCTCACCGGCCTCGGCGTACCCGAAGCCGAGCGGCTGGCGAGCACCACCGTCGCGCTGGTCTTCGGACTGCAGCTGCGCAGCCTGGCCACCGGTGCGCCCGCCGAGGAACTCGTCGACGCCCTGCTGTTGCTGGCACGCGGGGCGCAGCACGCCTGACCCTCGCCTCGGCGCCGCTCCGGGCGCGCCAGGATCCTGGAAAGGCCGCCGTCGGACGGACACCCTCGCCGCGCACGCCCCCCGGACCGCCCACCGCCGGCCCGTGAACGGGACGCGGGGCTGACGGTCCGTAATGCGCCCAGCCGACTGACAGGCTCGACCGGACCGGGATCCGTCAGCGGCGCCGTCGTCCCCAAAGGCGCCCGGAACACGGCGACTTCACACGACCGGGTGCATCATGGACAGGGACGCCCGAGGGGACCTACGCAGCAGAGCGGACTGGTACGTGACACGCATTCTGGTCATCGGTGGTGGCATCGCCGGTACGGCGACCGCGCTGGCCCTGCACAAAGCGGGGCTCGACGTCACCGTGCACGAAGCGCATCCCGACACGGCCGCGGACATCGGGGCGTTCCTGACCCTGGCGAGCAACGGCATGCGCGCACTGGCGCAACTCGACGCCTCGGACGTGGTCACCGCGCTCGGCTGGCCGCTGCGGTCGATGCGGGTTCTCGACGCCCAGGGCGGCCGGCCGGCCCATGTGCCCCTGGGCGTGGCCGACGACGCGCTGCTTCGCTACCGGTGCCTGCGCCGGGGCGAGTTGAACGCCGCTCTGCAGGCCGAGGCCGTCCGCCGGGGAATCCGGCTGTCCCACGGGGCGCGGCTGGTGTCCGTCGAGAACGGGCCGGACGAGGTGACCGCGCGTTTCGCCGACGGCAGCGTCGCGACCGGCGACCTGCTCATCGGCGCGGACGGCCTCAGCTCGACCGTCCGGCAGTCGGTCGCGCCGGGGACGGAGCCCGTCTATGCCGGGCAGAGCGTCTTCTACGGCTACACGCGCAACGCCCCGGAGAGTGTCCCGGAGGCGGAGGACACGGGGCACATCACCATGGTGCGGGGCAGCACCGCCGCCTTCGGCTACGCGGTCTCGCCGGACGGGGAGACGTACTGGTTCGCCCGCGTCGGCGGCGACGCCGTCCCCGCCCACGACCTCGCGCACCCCGCACCGTCCCGCTGGCGCGAACAGCTCGTCGCGATGCTGCGCAAGGACGCCACCCCCGCCGCGGGCATCGTCGCGGCCTCCAGCGACGACATCATGGCCACCAACGCCACCGAGATCCCGACCGGCACCCCCTGGCGCTCCGGGCGGACGCTGCTCATCGGCGATGCGGCGCATGCGGCCTCACCGGCGACGGGCCAAGGGGCCTCGATGGCGCTGGAGGACGCCGTCGTCCTCGCCAAGTCCTTGCGGGACACACCGGATCCGGACAGCGCGCTCTCCCTCTACGAGGCGTGCCGCCGCCCCCGCGTCGAGCACAACATCACCGCCAGCGGAGAGATCTCCCGCGGCACCCGCACCCCGCCGCGCACCGCCGGGGCACCGTCCCCACAGCGCCCCGGCGACGACACACTGGCCGTCCAACTGGACTGGAACCGCGATCTGCGCACCGCCTCCGGCACCACGGACTAGACACCTCAGGCGGGGCGGCCCTCCACCGCCGTGACCTGGGAAGGGCCGCCCGAGCACGACGGACGCACGGGCCGGCCGGGCTCGCCGTCGCGAGCGGTGCCGCGCCGGCCAGGACCGCCCAGCGCACGCAGCCGCAGGGCGGACCGGGCGAGGGCGGGGTCCTCGTCACATGTTCTCGCGGTGGCCGTCCCGGGCCGCGGCATCCGGCGCCGACCAGCCGCCCAGCAGGCGCAGCGCATGTGCGGACGAGCTGTTGGTTCCGGCGGTGCAGAGGTAGGGGCCTGGTCGGGTCGTCGGGCAGGGCCGGGTCCTGCTGCCGCCCTCGCCCTGCTCGGCGTGCCTACGGGGCGCTCTTGTCCTCCGTGCCCGCCCGCCGAAGGCGGCGCGTGAGCACCACGAGATCCACCAGGGCGGAGAGGGCGAGAACGCCGCACACCACCGCCAGCACCAGCAGCACGGTGGGGCCGGGGGAACTGTGCGGCCCGGCAGCGTGCGCGGCGAGCGCCAGTCGCACCGTGGCCGCGACCAGGAGCACCAGCGCGCCGGCGGCCAGCGTCCGCCGCAATCGCAGCGGACTCTGCGCGGTCACCGGCTCCGTGCCTGTGCGTCGTTGCTTCATGGCTGCCTCCTCAGAGCGGTACCGCCCCGGGCTTGCGGTGTGTCCGCGGGGCTGAGCCTTACTGCCCATGGGCGGCGCGCCGCGCGGACGTCGACCGCGGGGACGAGGCCGTGGCCGTTCATGCGTGGTCGGTGAGCGCGGTGTGGCCCTTGGCGCGGGCGCAGTGGGCGCAGCAGTAGAACTTTCCGTCGGTCTGGTGGCCGTGGCCCAGGATGCGGCAGCCGCAGTGGTCGCAGAGGGGAGCGAGCTTGTGCGCCGCGCATTCGAGGCTGTCGAAGGTGTAGGCGGCGCCGCCGGCCACGTGGACCTCAAAGGCCATCGCGTAGTCGTTGCCGCAGACATCGCAGGCTGCCATGTGCCCTCCTCGTGGGCGTGCGTGGTCAGGCTCCTCCGGGCGGAGCGGTATCCCCATGACCTCATGGGTTCCGGGGCTCTGCTCGCTGCAGAGGGCAGACGGCGCAGTCCGCGCTGCCGGTGCGACGGGAGGAGAGCCGAGGGGCGAACCCGTATCCGCAGCCGCTGCCCGGGCCGCGCGCTGTCCGGTCCCCGTCGGCCACCGTCGGCGGCGCCTGGGTCAGCGTGCTTCGTCGTCGTGGGGGCCGGATTCCGGGCCCTCTCGGTCCTCCGGTGCCTGCTGCCTGAGAAATCGTTCGCTCTCCCAGGTGAGGGTGCGCTCGATCTGGAGGAAGTTCAGGCCGGTCACCTCGGCCAGCTCTTCCTCGTCCAGGTCCGGCTGCAGGCGCAGGGCACGCGCGATCTTCCCGGCCCAGAGCTCTTCCTTGGTGTAGCGGCGTTCCTGGTAGCGCTGCCGGAGTTCGTCGAGGTGGCCGGGGCCGCAGGCTGTCAGGCGTCGCATGCCGTCATGGTCCGGGTTGTAGGGATGGACGGCGGAGGAGTCGCGGACCAGGGCGGAGACCTGCGTGGTGGGAAGGGGAAGGCCGCACAGATCGCAGAGCCCCGGTTGGGGCGGCGTGGGCGGCTCGCTCGCGTCGTCGCACATGGACTCTCTCCTCCGGCCTGACCCCGAATGCGTCAGCGCCGATCTGGCAGGCAGATGACCTCATCCGTACGTAGCTTCGGCCGAGGACACCGGGGAGCGAGGCGGCGCGGCGCGGGGTGCCGGTGTTTTCGCTCGCATGGTCGTGGCCGGGTGCTCTCCGGCTCGCAGTACCGCGTCATGTGAAGAGGTGAGCGACCGAGCACGGTGCGACGGCTGTGGAGGCTGGTGAGACCCTTGAATCAGGAACCTCTGACGCATCTGGAGGCCCAGCGCGCCGGACCCGTCAGGTGGTGCCTCTCCTAGACGACGGTGCAGGCACATGGATACCTCTGACAGCGCAGGTGCAGTCGGCCGTGGCCCGGGGCCCTCCGACGAGTGGTGGCATGCGAACCCGCCGATGCTGGAGCGGATCCTCGCCCTGTCGCCGGCAGGTATGGCCGTGCTGGACCGGGACCTGCGCTTCGTCTGGGTCAACGAGGCTCTGGAGCGCCTCGGGGGTCTCCCCCGCGACCAGCGGTTGGGCAAGCGCCTGCGGGACGTGCTGCCCCACCTGGACTTCAGGCTGGATGTCGAGGGGATCGAGTCGCTCGCGCAGGAGGTGCTCGACACCGGCCGGCCCCTGGTCGATCACCTGCTGCGCGGCGGCACGCAGGAGCACCCCCATCGGCCGCACGCCTACTCGCTGTCCGTCTTCCGGCTGCACAGCGCCACGAACCGGGTGCTGGGCGTCTCCTTCATCGTCCTCGACGTCACCGACCGTTGGCGGGCGCGGGAGCGGCTGGCCCTGCTGAACGAGGTCGGAGCGCAGACCGGCAGCACCTTGGACGTCATGGACACCGCGCAGACCCTGGCCGACATCAGCGTGCCGCGGCTGGCCGACTTCGTCGCCGTCGACCTCCTGGAGTCGGTGATACGCGGCGACACACCGCGCCCCGGCGCTCACCTCCATCCGCCACAGATGCGCCGTGCGGGCCAGCAGTCGATCCACGAAGGTGTTCCCGAGTCGGTCGCGGCGACCGGGCAGGCCGTCGAATTCCACCCTCACTCACCCGAAATGCAGTGCATGCTGGACGGGCGCTCCCGCCTGGAAGCCATGCCGGGCGCCTCGACCAGCAGCTGGTTCGCCACAGACCCGGCCCGCGCCGCGAAAATCCGGGAATTCGGTCTCTGCTCCCTGATACTCGCCCCGGTCCTCGCCCTCGGCGATGTTCTGGGCGTCGTCAGATTCATCCGCTGGCAGCTGCGCGACCCCTTCGAGCAGGACGACCTGCTCCTCGCGGAAGAGGTAGTGGCCCGCGCGGCGGTGAGCATCGACAACGCCCGCCGCTACACCCGGCAGCACAGCACCGCGCTGGCCCTGCAGCGCAGCCTGCTCCCGCGCAGTCTCACCGGCGGCAGCACGCTCGATGTCGCCTGGCGCTACCTGCCCGCCCATGCCTCCGATGGCGCGGGCGGCGACTGGTGCGACGTGATACCCCTGTCCGGGGCCCGGGTGGCCATGGTCGTCGGAGACGTCGTGGGCCACGGGATCGACGCCGCGGCCACCATGGGCCGGCTTCGCACCACCGTCCGCACCCTGGCGGACATGGACCTCCCCCCGGACGAGTTGCTGGCCCACCTGGACGACCTGGTACTGCGCCTGATCGACGAGGAACAGACCGCCGACCCGTCACTGGCCCCCGCCGCACTCGGCGCCACCTGCCTGTACGCCGTCTACGACCCGGCCACGCGCAAGTGCACCATGTGCCGGGCCGGCCACCCTCCTGCCGCGGTCATCGCCCCGGACGGCTCGGTGACCGTCCCCGACCTGCCCGCCGGGCCTCCGCTCGGCCTGGGCGCCCTGCCCTTCGAGTCCGCGGAATTCGACATCGCCGACCGCAGCGTTCTCGCCCTGTACACCGACGGCCTGATAGAGACCCGCGACCAGGACATGGACCGGGGCCTCGCCCGGCTGCGCACCGCGCTGTCCGCCCGCCGGGCGAGGCTCGACGAACTCTGCGGAACCGTCCTGAACGACGTGCTCACCGGCGGCCCCGACGATGACGTCGCGCTGCTCCTCGCCCGTACCCACGCCCTCAGCGAGGACCAAGTGGCCACCTGGGAACTGACCTCCGACCCGACAGTCGTCGCGGACGCCCGCACGCTGACCGCGGACCGCCTCACCGCCTGGGGACTGGACAGTCTGATCTTCCCCTTCGAGCTGATCGTCAGCGAACTCGTCACCAACGCCGTCCGCTACGGCAACGGACACATCCGGCTCCGCCTGATCCGGCAGGATGCGCTCATCTGCGAAGTCTCCGACGTCAGCAGCAGCTCCCCCCGCATGCGCCACGCGCGGACCACCGACGAGGGCGGCCGCGGCCTCTTCCTCGTCGCGCAGCTGGCCCGCCGCTGGGGCACCCGGTACACGACCGACGGCAAGATCGTCTGGGCCGAGGAACACCTCCCGGCGAACGACGCCCAGTGCCAGGCGGCCTGACCTCCCACCGCACCCGACCCACTGGCACCGTCGCCGCCCGGCACGCCGCCATGGATGCGCCCCTCGCCGTGGAACGGGACCCCTCGGTCTCACAGCAAGGGGCGCACCCGGGTACCGGCTTCTGTGGCGGCGGCCAGGACGGTCGGAGCGGATGGAGCCGCACACGACACATCGGACGGCTGCGAACTCCCCCTTTGGCACACTCAAACGAATGACCGAAACAGCGATCGTGTGATGCGGTTGCTGCTGCTCGAAATGCGACGGCGCGAACGGCAGGACGGCCGAGCCCGTCGATTGACGTAATGAAGGGCACGCACTTTGTCCTCTGCGGGGATAGATGAACACAACGGCAAGGCGACTCGGACGGGTGCCGGTGCGCCGCGGAGGAACTGGCGCCTCTACGGGGCGGTAGCCGTGGGCCTCGCCGTGGTCTGCGGTGCGGCCGCAGCCGTCGGCCGGCTTGCGCGCGCTCACGAGGCGACCGCGGTGGAGGCGCCGGAGCACGCGGTGGGGCCGGCCGGCGAAACGAAGCTCGATCTGCCGGTCCGACCGACCGTGCCGGTGACGCTCACCGTGTACGAAGACCCGCGCAGCCCGCAGTCCCGGGCCTTCGCCCAGCGATACGCGACCACGTTCTCCCACCTCCTCGCGTCCGGCCGGCTCCAGATCAACTACCGCCTTGTCACTCAGAGCGACAAGCAGTACGGCGGAAGCGGCGCGCAGGAAGCGGCCGCCGCGGCCGCCTGCGCTCAGGACCAGGGGCGCTTCACCCCCTTCATGGACCAGGTGTGGCAGCACCAGCCCGCTCCCACCGACGATGCGCTCAAGGACCGGAACCTGCTGTCGGACCTCGCGAAGAAGGCGGGGAAGATCAATCAGGACGCGTTCCGACTGTGCGTCGACCGCGGTCAGCGCAAGGGCTGGGTGGCGAAGTCGCAGTCCGATTTCGCCTCCGCCGGCCTGGGCGAGGCCCCGGTCGTCCAGATCAACGGCCGCCCCCTGCCCGGCCCCACCACCCAACTGACGCCCGGCAAGCTGACCTCCCTGGTGACCGAGGAAGCACAACACGTCGCCGCAGCTGCCACTCCTTGATCGGACACCGCCTCCGCCCGGCTTGCCGAGGAGGGCCGACTCCTCCTCGGCCAGGCGCAGGGCGCCGGCGGCGGCTCCGCGATCGTTCAGCAGTTCTTGCGCGGCCGGTCCGACAGCGGCCCCAGGGCCAACCGACCGGCCCACAGCCGGGGTTCGACCCGGGAAAAGCGGCCCGCGATCCGGCCTGGAGTCGGCGCGCCGTGCACCGCTTCGACCGGGCGCATGACGGTGCTCGACGAGCCGGCCGGCCCGCGGCGGGCACAGAAGTGCGCCATCATGCATGAGGCTCTCGGAACAACGGCCGGCGTATGGCCGCCATTGGCCGAGGGCTCATCGACCATGGCGAATACGGCAGGCGACGTGAAGCGACGGACGAGGAAATGGCGCGGGATTACGACAGTCAGCTGCTGGAGTCGGTGGCAGTACGTCGGCGCAGGATGCGGGATGCCCTGTTGTTCGGTGCGCAGCGGGGACGTCGCACGGCGGACGAGCGGCTGGGGAAGGTCTTCGCGGGGATCGCGATCACGGCTGTCCTGTGCGCGGGGTGCGTGGGGTGGTCGTTCCTTCAGCACACGCTGGCCACGCAGAAGGCCGAGCAGGACAAGCAGCAGCGTCAGGTGCAGCAGTACGGGCAGCCGACAAGGCCGGCGAAACCCTAGAAGCCAACGGATCGGATTCGGACAGAATTTGCGGCATTCCCAGCGAATGCGCGAAGAGCTCCCGTGGCGGGAGAGGGACTTTCTGACGCAGGGCCAGAGGGGAAGCACGTCCCGTTTGGCCGAAGAGTTCGTCAACCGCGCGATGATAGGTTCCGGTAAGTGGTGAGCAGAGCAGCGAGTTCCCGGACGCAACTGAGCCGAGTGACGTTGGTCGGTGAGCGACGCCGGGCCGATGTCGTCCTGCTCTCCGATACGCCGATAGGGCAACTGATCCCGGATGTCCTGCCGTTGCTGGGCGATCGGCCCGCATCGCGTCCCGTGGCCCGGCAGTTGATTACCTCCGACGGCTCTGTCCTGCCGTACGACAGCACGTTGGCATCGGCCGGGGTGGCCGACGGCGCCGTGCTCCGACTGGTGACGACGCATTCCGCGCCGCCGGCTCCCGTGGTGCACGACGTCAGCGATCAGGTGGCCGACGACCTCGATCTGCGGTCTTGGCGCTGGCGTCCTGCTGCGCGCCGGGCCAGTGCGGGTGTGGCAACGGTCGTCTTCGCCGTGATCGCCGCGCTGCTCGCCCGCCGTGAGTTCCCGCTTGGCGCCCTGGTCGGTGCTCTGTCCGTTGTAGCACCTGTGCTCCTGGCGGCCGGTGCGCTCGTCGCCAAGGTCGGACGGGGGAACCGGGGACTGGCGACCGCGCTCCTGCTCGCCGCCGGCGGGCTCGGTGTTCTCACGGGATGGACGGCTGCCGATGCGTTCGGCTGGCCGGGCACCGCGCGGCTCGCTGCCGTGGCGGGTGCGCTGGTCGTGACGCTTGTGTTCCTTGGTTACTTCTCTCCGCTGGGCAAGGGTGGGCTCGTCGGTGCGGTGACCACTGCCACGATCGCCGTTGCGTGGGAGGCGGTGGCCGCGGTTCAGGGTGATCCGGCCCGGCTCGGTGCCGTGATGGCTGTCTTCTCTTTGGTGGTGCTCGGTGTGCTGCCGCGGCTGGCGCTGATGGCATCTGGGCTCACCGCACTCGACGACCGCCGCTCGGGCGGTGTCTCCGTCAGCCGTCACCAGGTAGGTACCGCCCTTGCGGCGACGCACCGCGGCCTGGCCCTCTCGACGGTCGTCACGGCGATGTCGGCAGCCTCCGCCGGATGGCTGCTCACGCTGGCCGAGAAGCCGACCGTATGGACCGTGGTGCTGGCAACGCTCGTTGTCGTGGTGCTGGTGTCGAGGGCGCGAGCGTTCCCGCTGGTCGTTGAGGTCGTTGCGCTCTTCGCTGCCGCGGCGTGCCTGGTGGTACGCCTGGTGACGTGGTGGATGGAGCATGCGGGGGGCGTCGGGCCGCTGGCTGTGCTGTGTGCGGCTGCGGTGCTGCCGTTGGTCGTGTTGGCGGTGCAGGTGCCCGAGCACGTGCAGGTGCGGCTGCGGCGCATGGGCGATCTGGTCGAGTCCATCGGCATGGTGGGGCTCTTCCCGCTCGCCTTTGGGGTGTTCGGTGTGTACGGGCAACTGCTCAACCAGTTCTGACAGTTCTGAGTCGATGTGCCGGCGGCTGCGGGCGGGACAGCGGAGGGGGAACAGGTATGCCGAGCGGAGACGGCTGGCAGGGTGATGTGCTGCGCGACCTGAGGGGCGGCGGCGCGCAAGGTGCACCAGGCCCCGGCGGACAGGCGTACCGCGCTTCCGCGCCGGGCCGTGCACTGCCTGCGCAGGGCACTCAGGCGCCGGACGCCGCCCCTGACGGTGGCGCGCCGCGGCAGGCCGCCTACCCCTACGAAGGGCAGCAGCACGCAGGTCGTCCCGGCGACTGGCCGCGGCAGGCGGGGTACCAGGAACAGCGGCAGGAGCAGCAGGCCCCGGCCGCGTACGCCCCGGGCCCCCAGCCCCAGAGCGGTCCCGGCTCGCGGCCCGTGCTGAAAGGGGGGCCGGCCGACGCGCTGCGCAGCAAGCCGCGGCACGGCGAGTCCTTCGCCGCGCGTGCCGCACGTGCCCTGCGCCGTACGCTTTCCTCGTCGGCCGCGAGCGAGGTCGCCGAGATCACCCGCACCGCTGCGGCACTGCAGCAGCCCGTGACGACCGGTCGGCAGATCGCCGTCACCTCCATCCGGGGCGGGTCGGGCAAGTCGACCGTCGCCGCGTTGCTCGGCACCACCTACGCGCACTACCGGCAGGACCCGGTCCTCTTCCTGGAGGCCGATCCGGCGCTCGGCTCGCTGCCGCTGCGTCTCGGCGCCGAGTCGCTGCGCTGGACGACCAGCGATATCGCGGACATCGTCAAGCCGGACATGTCGCTGCTCGATGTCACCGGCTATCTCGTCCAACTCCCCAACAACGCCTGGCTGCTGCCCGCAAGCCAGGGACAGATCGGCGTCATGCTGGACAGCCGGTCGTACGAGCGGGCCGTAGTGGCGTTGCGCCGCTACTTCGGTGTGATGGTCATCGATTGCGAGACATTGCCCACGGAGGTTGCCCGGGTCGCGCTGGCCGCCGCCCATGGCCGGGTGCTGACCGCGCCCGCCACGCCGGAAGGCGTCACCAGTACGTTCGCGGTGCTCCAGTGGATGCAGGGGCTGCCTCGCCAGGTGATCGCCGGCACGGTCGTCGTACTCACCGAACTGGTAGCACATTCGGGAGTCGACCTCGACGAGGCCGCCCAGAGGCTCAGGTCCACCGGGGCAAGCGTTCAGGTTCTGCCCTATGACCGGCATTTGGCAGCCGGTGGGCGAGTCCGGACCGAGTTGCTGGCTCACCCGACCAGGGAAGCCGCTGCCCGCCTCGCCGCGGACGTCTTCCAGCTTTCTCTCGCCCAAAAGCGTCACTGACCACATGCCGAGCCCGATCGTGAATGACGGACGACGATGAGTACCCGACTGATACACCGCCCCGCCAGGGCCACCAGGCCTCCGGCCGCCTCCGAGGCACGCGTCATCGAGGCCCCGCCCAACCTCCCGGAGGGGAAGGCGGGCAACATCGCGATGTCGCTGCTGCCCGTCGCCGGTGTCATGTCGTCCGTGGTGATGATGACGGTGGTGCGCAACAGCCAGTTCGCGGGGCTCGGCGCGATCATCCTCGTCGTCACCGTCATCGGCTCCGTCGCGCTGGTCTTCTCGCAGCGCGGCAAGGCCCAGCGCACCCGCCGCACCCAACGCGAGGCGTATCTGGCCTATCTGGAGGACCAGCGCGAGGAGCTCTCTGCCGAAGAGCGCCAGAGGCGCGAGCGCGCCGGCGTCCTCAACCCGCCGCCGACCGCCCTCTACGACATCGTGCGCGACCCGGCTCGCCTGTGGGAGCGCCGCCGCGTCGACGGCGACTTCCTGCACGTGCGGGTCGGCACCGGCGAGATGCCCGTACGCGACTTGCAGCTCGCCCAGCAGGGCTCGTCGGTCCTCACCCCGCCCGACCGTTTCATGCTCAACGAGGCGTCGGCGCTGATGGCCCGCTTCCGCACCGGCACCGAACTCCCCCTCACCGTCCCGCTCGACCGCGTCGGCAACGTCAGCGTCATCGGCCCCCGGGAGGACTGCCTGCGCGTCGCGCGCGCCCTGCTCGTCCAGACCGCCGCCCTGCACGCCCCCGACGACGTGGCGATGGCGCTCGCCGTGCCCGGGGACCGGATCGACGATTGGGCGTGGGCCAAGTGGATGCCGCATCTGCTCGACACCGAGCAGTTCGACGGGCCCGTCGCCGCTCGCCGCATCGCCCCCTCAGCGCCCCGACTCACCCGGCTGCTCGGCCCCGAACTGCGCCGCCGCGCCTCCTACGCAGCCGAGGTGCGCCGCGGCCTGTCCGACAAGGACGCCCTGGCCATGACGTCCCGGCTCCTGGTCGTCGCCGACGGGCACGGTGCGGACGCCGTCGATCTGCCGCTCCCCGACGAGGCGGTCGGCCTGCGCGAGATGGGCGTCACCGTCCTGCACCTGCTGGAGCAGCGGGTCCAGGAGCCCGGACACGTCGGCGTCCGGCTCACCGTCGACGGCGATCAGGTCATCATCGAGGACCTTCGCGCGCAGGAGCCGGTCGGCGCCCACGGCACCGTGGACGAGATCAGTATCCCGTTCGTCGAAGGCCTGGCCCGGATGCTGGCGCCACTGCGCCTGTCCGCCGAATCGCTCACCGACGCCCCCCTGACCGGACCCGTCGACTTCGCCGATCTGCTCGGCCTCGACGACGTGGCGCAACTCGACCTCTCGCACCTGTGGGCGCCGCGCGGCGAACGTTCCTTCCTGCGCGTCCCCATCGGCATCAACGACTCCCGCGAGCCGGTGCTCTTGGACCTGAAGGAGTCCTCCGAGCTCGGCATGGGCCCGCACGGTCTGTGCGTCGGCGCCACCGGCTCCGGGAAGTCGGAGCTCCTGCGCACCATTGTCCTCGCCCTGGCGGCCACACACCCGCCCGAGGACCTCGCGCTCGTCCTTGTCGACTACAAGGGTGGTGCGACCTTCGCGCCGTTCGCGGACCTGCCGCACGTCGCCGGTGTCATCACCAACCTGGAGAACCAGGCCGGCCTCGTCGAACGCGTCCACGCCTCGCTCGCCGGCGAAGTCAAACGCCGCCAGCAGGTCCTCAAGGACGCGGGCAACCTCGCCGACATCGGTGACTACACCGCGCTGCGCGCCAGTCGCCGGCCCGACCTGGACCCGCTGCCGCACCTGTTCGTCGTCATCGACGAGTTCGGCGAACTGCTCACCGCCAAACCGGACTTCATCGACCTGTTCCTGTCCATCGGCCGCATCGGCCGCTCCATCGGCGTGCACCTGCTGCTGTCCAGCCAGCGCATCGAGAGCGGCCACCTCAAGGGCCTGGACACCTACCTCTCCTACCGGCTCGGCCTGCGTACCTTCTCCGCCGACGAATCCCGTACGGTCCTGGACACCACGGACGCCTTCCACCTCCCGCCGCTGCCCGGATTCGGCTACCTCAAGGTCGACACCAGCCACTACGACCGCTTCAAGGCGAGCTATGTCTCGGGGGCCTACCGCGGCCCCGTGCAGCGCGGGGAGGAAGAGGACACCGGGCCCCTCGCCCTGCCCTATGAGACCTTCAACGCCACGGCCGGAGCGGAGGACGCGGGCTCACCGGAGCAGACGGTGCGGCGCCGCGAGATGGGGCCGACCGAGCTGGGCGTCATGGTCGAGCAGCTGGCCAGCGCCGGCGGTACGGTGCGCCGCATCTGGCTGCCGCCCCTGCCTGATGCGATCGCCCTGGACAGGGTTGCCGGACCGCTGGATGTCGGCACCCGCGGTACGCAGCTCGCGGGGCGCCGCGCCCCGCTGGAGGTACCACTCGGCCTGCTCGACGATCCGGCCAGGCAGTGGCAGGGCCAGTGGTACCTGGACCTGACGGTGGCAGGCGGCCACGCCGCCGTCATCGGCGGCCCCCAATCCGGCAAGACCACCCTCCTGCGCACCCTCGTCCTGTCCCTCGCGCTGACCCACACCCCCCAGGAAGTCGGGGTCTACTGCCTCGACCTGGTGGGCGGCGGCCTGGCGGCCCTGTCGGGCCTTCCTCATGTCGGTGGTGTCGCGGGTCGCGTCGACCGTGAGCGGGTGGCCCGCACCGTCGACGAGGTGCGAACGATGCTCGCGGCCAGGGAGGAGCTCTTCCGCGAGCACGGCATCGACTCCGTCGAGCAGCTGCGCGACCTGCACGCGGCGGGCCGGCTGCCCCAGCTGGCATCCGCCGAGATCGTGCTCGTCATCGACGGCTTCGGCGCGCTGCGCGACGACTTCGAAGAGATGGAGGACGCCGTCGCCGACATCCTGCAACGCGGTGGCGGTTACGGCATCCACGTCGTGGCGGGCATGCTCCGCTGGAACGACGTGCGCATCGCCGTCCAGTCGAACTTCGGCACCCGCGTCGAGCTGCGGCTGAACGACCCCAGCGAGTCCAGCATCGACAGCAAGCTGGCAGTGACCCTTTCGCCCGATGAGCCCGGCCGCGCCCTGACCGCCGGCAAGCTCTTCGCGCAAGTCGCGCTCCCCCGTACGGACTCGCTCGCCGACACCGCGGACCTGGGCGCGGTGCTGGAGCGTGCGGCCCGGTCGATCCGCGCCACCTGGAGCGGCGAGGTCGCCCAGCCGGTACGGGTGCTGCCGCACCTTCTGGAGCCCCACCTCCTGCCCGGACCGGTCGCCGAACCCCGGCGGGTACCCATCGGCCTGGACCAGACGGCCCTCGAGCCCGTACTGCTCGACCTGTTCCAGCACGACCAACACCTGCTGATCATGGGCGACAGCGAGTGCGGCAAGACGAATCTCCTGAGGACCCTCGCCAACGGCCTCATCGAGCGTCACGGCGAGGACGAGCTGGTCTTCGCCGTCATGGACCCCAGGCGCGGCCTGCGCGGCGCGATCCCCGAGGAGTTCAACGGCGGCTACGCGTACAACGCCAAACTGTGCGCGGGCCTCGCCACCGGCATCGCCACCGTGTTGGACAAGCGGCTGCCCGAAGACGGCGCGCGCCTCGAAGACCTGGAGCCGGGCAGCTGGGGCGGCGGCCCACGGATCGTGGTCCTCATCGACGACTACGACATCCTGACCACCGCCGGCCAGGAGCCACTGGCCCCCTTCCTGCCGTACATCCCCTCCGCGGTGGACATCGGCCTCCACTTCGTCCTCACCCGCCGCGTCGCAGGCGCCTCACGCGGCATCTACGAGCCCCTGGTGCAGGGCCTGCGCGAGTCGGGAGCCTCCGCGCTCCTCATGGCAGGTGACCGCGGCGAAGGCCAGCTGTTCCCCGGCGTCCACGCCTCCTGGCAGCCGCCGGGCCGCGGTGTCCTCATCCGCAGGGGCCGGAGCAACCGCCTGATCCAGACCGTCTACTCCCCCGCGTGACCTGCCGGAGGGCTCTTCCGCATACGCGGACCACGAGCCGTACGGCAGCCATGCCCCGAACGCCGAAGGACCGGACGACCACATGACCAAGGACGTCATCGCCCTCACCCCACGCATGCCCGACCCGTGGGCCATGCTCGCGGGCCTGCTCTCCGGAGGCCCCGACAAGCTGGTGGACACGGCGGGCGAGGGCGCCGTCGTGCGACTGTGCGACGAGCAGGGACGCCCTCTCGTCTCCGTCGAAGCACCGCTGCTCATACAGGTCGCGGGTGAGGCCGAGCGGCTGCTCGGAGCCAGCCCGCCACCACTTCCGTACTGGTGGACAGAGGCCCGCGCCACCACCGGTGTGGAAGAAGCCGAGCGGCTCGCGGGCACCTTCGCGGCCCGGCTGGCCGCTTTGGCCGACGGATCCGCCTGGCCCCCTGAAGCCGCGCGGTCCCTGGCCGTGGTGAAGACCGAAGGCGTGAGCGTTGCGCCCACGCCCGCCGCCGGCCGGCCCGCGGTCGACGTCCTGACCGACAAGGTCGCCGTCGTCATCCAGGACCGCCCGGTGGTCGCCATGACGGCCTGGCTCCAGGACGCGTTCCAGACAGCCGCCGACGCGGAGCTGGGCCTCCAGGTCGTCACCCCGCCGGGAACCACGCTTTCCCCCGCCGTTCGCGCCGGCCTGAGCAACTGGCCCTCCCGCTGGGTCGTGCGCGACGAGCGGGACGGCTACTACGACGGACAGTCCGGAGCCGTCCTGCGCTGGCAGGACGACATGTTCCAACCGGTAGCGGCAGCGGACGCGACCGCCGACGACCCACGCACCCCGGTAGCCGCCTCCTACCAGGAGGTCACCGACACCGGCGAGCAGCAGTTGGCCATCACCTTCCGCACGGTCCACCCCGCGGACGAACGTCTGGTCCTCGGCGGTGCGCTGGAGTCGATATGGCGCGAACTCACCGGCGAGTCCCCGGCGGGGTGGGGAACCGCGGAGCCCGCCAACCTCCCATGGTCCCCGCGCCAGATGACCGACCTCGCCTACGAGCGGGCGCCCGAGCCGACCTGGTTCGTGGTGGTCGGCAGCCCGGACCGGCCGGGCCTGGCCACGGTGCGCATCAGCCGGACGAAGGCGGGCGTGGAGGAGTACGTCACGCTGATGTTCGGCTACGGTCCCGACGAGGAGCCGCCGGTGGCCTCCCTGCCCAGGGCCGCGGAGGTGCTCGCCACCCGCCACCGCCTCCTGTCGATGCTCGTCCAGATCCGCAAAGCCCGACGGGACTTGGCGGTGCCGCCCCGCTTCGAGGGACCCGGCGTCCCAGTGGCCTTCGTGCTCGGCGCGGACGAGGTCCGCCAGATGCCCGGCGACCGCGCCCGGCACACCCCTTTGGCCCAGCCGCCTGTCCCCCTCGGCCCGAAGACCCGCCCCGCGATGTACTACCCGCTGCCCGGAGACCCGTTGGACCTGTCGGGCTGGCAGGACTTCGAGCGTCTGATGCGGCATCTGAAAGGCGAGTGAGAGCACCTGGCCGGCGCGTGGACCTCCTCCCGGCCGAACACGTTGCAGGCATGGGTAGGCGGGTGCGCCCCCAGCTGTTTTGAGCCGTTGTCAGACCTTGGCCATAGCATCGGGATTGCGGATTGCACCAATGACTTCGCAATTGATAGGCATGACCGCACATACGATCGTCAAATCTGGCGGGGGGCCTGATGAAGTTCGACATGGGGGCGCAGACGCTCTCGACCCTGAGGTCGAAGTCGCAGGGGTCGAGCACGGAACTGGGAACGTTGATCCACCAACTCGTGCAAGCAGCACAGCCGTTGGAGGGCAAGTTCAACGGATCGGGCAAGGCGGCCTTCGACTCGTTCAAGTCGCGCGCAGACGAGATCACGGCGTCGTTGAACAGTGCGCTGGCCGCGATCGTGGGCGGTCAGTCGGGCATGGAGACGGCCTTCGGCTCCGGTGACCAGGAGCAGGCCGACAACGCCCGGTCGCAGATGTCGGCGGCGAACTTCGACGCGGCCCGATTCTCGGGCCGCTGACAACCCGATCGCGGCTCAAGTACTCAGATCTCAGGGGGAGTGATTGTGATGGCTGCCGGCATGGACCGTCGTTCGTACGACTCGGGTGCGTCCGCGGAGGCGCAGGGCAACATCCAGGCGGTGATCGCGCGCCTGGAGCAGGTGATCGTGGCGCGTGATGCGCAGGTCAAGGCGGCGATGTCGGATTTCGCCGCGGACGGTGTCGCGGAGGAGTACCACGGCAAGGAACTGCGCTGGAACCGCGCCTCGCAGGAGGTCAGGAGCATCATCCAGCTGCTGAAGACGACGCTGGAGAAGAACGACGGCACCGCGCACCAGACGCTCGCACGCGCGAAGGCCGCGGTCGACAACATCGGCTGAGCCGGCCTCAGCGCATCGACAGACAAGGCGATCCGTCGGAGCGCACCGACGGATCGCCGACCACGGGGGCGTCGCCGCGCGAGTCGCGGCGACGGGGCAAGAAGTATGTACGCAGGGGGGCGTTCATGGCGTCATGGGACATCCAGCCACAGGGAGTGCAGGGCCAGTTGAAGGTCGTCGGCACGCATGCCGAAGACCTGGGGAAAGTCCTCAACACACTGCTCTCGGACATCCAGGAAGCGGCTCAGGCGGCGGGTACGGCCGTGCCGGGCACGCAGGCCCGAACGCCGCTGTCGCCCGGGCCGTGGGCGCCGGCGAACAAGCCGTTGGGACCGGCGGCCACCCCCCTGTTCACGCAGACGGCGACGGGGCCGGTCGCCGCGGCTCTGGTCGAGTACGTGACGAAGCGCAAGCCGCACATGAAGGGCATGGCCGATCGCTGCCAAGCGGCCGTTCTGGGCGCTGCCAAAGCCACCAATGAGTACGTCCAGGGCGATCTGGAGGCGGCCAAGAACGCACAGAGCGCAGCCCATGGGGTGCGTCTGGACGCTCTCAAGGACTTCGGGGGGAAGAAGAAGTGAGCGGCGGACCGGTCGACCCGGCCGATGTACCGGTCTTCACCGGTGATCTGGACGTCCTGGAAGCCAAGACGAAGGCGCTGTCGCATGGCGGCTCCAAGGTCCGAACCGCCGGCTCGGATGTCCACAAGTCCTTCGGCGGACTGGCCGCCTTCTACAAGGCGCCCGAGGCGGAGCAGCTGTTCGGCGTCACCAAGCCGGTGGAGCGCACGGCACACGACCTGAGTGACGACATGCATGTCATCGCCGGGGCTCTGGGCACCTACGCCCGCGAGATCAGGCCGCTGATCCACCGGCTGGAGCAGCTCAAGCGGGAAGCCGCCGATTTCCGCGACAACGAGGCCGCCGAAGACGACTGGAGCGAGGACGGCGACCTGACCGACGAGAACCTCAACCGCCGCAACAAGATCGCCGAGGTCTGGGCCGCGTTCCAGGAAGCCGAACGCGACTGCCACGCCAAGATCGTCGCGCTGGTGGGCGGCAAGGCACTCCACACGATCGACGCCTCCCACAAGAAGGGATACGGCTACGACGCCGAAGCCCTCAAGGCGTCCAAGAGCCTGCCCTGGGGCGACGCGGTCGAGGAGTCCGTTCCCTGGTGGCAGGTGTGGGAGCACGCCTACGACTTCGGCAAGGGCTTCATCGTCGACGGCGTGGGGGGCACCATCGACGGCATCTACACCCTCTTCGGCGGGCACGGCGGGGAGGCCGCCGGAGAGGCGTGGGCCGGTCTGGCCAAACTCTCCACCGCAGTGGCGATCACCACCACGCCCGGTCTGAACGTCGCCTACTGGATGACGCCGGGGAAGATGCTCCCCTCCTGGCTGCGGGACTCCCGTACCGCGGTGCTGGACACCGGCAAGGCTCTCGTGGCCTGGGACCAGTGGGAATCGAACGGCTCCCGGGCCGCCGGCGCGGTCACCTTCAACATCGTGACCGCCATCTTCACCCGCGGTGGCGGTGCCGCCGTGCAGGGCGCGGGCAAGGCGGGCGCCCTCGCCAAGGGTCTGTCCGTCGTCAGCAAGGTGGGCAGCGCCGTCGACCCGATGACCTACGTCATCAAGGGCGCAGGCGCGGGCCTGTCCAAGGTCGGCGACATGGTGGCCCACCTCAAGGGCCTCGGCCACGTCGAGACCCCGAAGATCTCCGAGGGCGCCTACAGCCTGCCCGAAGGCGCCGTCGAGATGCCGGACGGCACGATCCAACTGCCCAAGGACGCCGCCATCCCAGAAGGAGCAACCAAGCTCCCGGACGGCAGAATCGAGCTGCCGAAGGGCACGGTCACCTTCCCGCCAGGGACGGTAAAGGACCCATTCACCGGCAAGTACATGGACCCCAAAACCGACCTCTACAACGAGGACGGCAGCCTCTTCCAACGCGCCGAGGACGCCCACCAGGAGAAGCCCGCCACACCCACCGCAGGCGCGGACAACCCACGGATCGAGACCCCGGCCCACCAGGAACAGCGGGTCCCGGCCGGCGTCGGCGGACGGGGCGACGACTTCACCCGCGCCGGCTCGGAAGTCTCCGACCCGGCCCGCGCCGGCGACAACGCGGGCCACGGCAGCGCCAAGCCAGACGACAACGGCCGCGTCGGCGACCACAGTGCCCTGGGCGGCAACGCGGGCAATCACACGCCCACCAACAGTCACACCGAACCATCCCCCTCGGGTGGGGCGCACGCCTCGGACACTACGCCAACCGGGCCCGAACACAGCTCCGGCGACAGGCAGGGGGTCCCACACCAGAGTGATCACGACGGACAGTCTGGCGGCCATGATCGGCCGAGCTCGTCTGACGCCTCATTCGGTAACGGCGGCGGCTCGGACAGCGGCGGCGCCGGTCAGATCGGCCTGCGCGACGAAGGCTTGCAAGTACCTGCTGAGCACGTCCCCGGCGAGGCTTCCGAGTCGATGATGCCCATGCAGCGCGGCGGTGAGCTGGAGCAGCGTTTGCGCGAAGCGATCAAGGGGCTCCCAGGCGCCACGCGCCCCAAGCCGAATGTTCTCGAACTGGCGCTCACCCGCCTGGCCGAGAATCCGCGCGGCCACGCGGTGGCCGACGTCATTGCTTCCGGGCGGTTCAACCGCAGTGAGAATTTCTCCCAGGTGGTGTCGAGTCTCGGGGCGAAAAAGATCGGAATGGTCGAGCCCGGCGTCGACCAGATCATCTTCGCCGACGACCTGTGCAAGAGCGGGGTACCTGCCGAGTCGATCAACTTCGAGGTGAAGAACGCGGCTGGCGGAGATATCGACGTGCATGTGCGTGCCGAGAACGGCGAGGTGTACGGGTACCAGATGAAGCGCCTGAACGAACCTCTCGACCCGGTGGGTGAGATCATGCGTGGGAAGTACCTCGGCCAGCTGGCCAAGTCCGACGTCGACCACCGCATCATGTTTGTGGACGGCCAAGGTAGCGTCGCCCAGTGGATGGAGAACGGCTCCTTCCAGGCGCTCATGGACGTTCACCGAGTCGGCCGCAACGGCAACGGCCTCGGTGCCGGGACGACGTTCGTCATCAGGCTCGACGACGGCTCACTTGTGATACCTCCCGGAGCAAAGACAGACCCTAAGGACATACTGTGATTACTACTGAGCCGGTGGGCGAATGGTTCTGGGATGTCACGGTGGACGTCTCCGACCGGCGTGGTGCCGCGAACGCCCTGGAACTCTTCACCGCCGTTCATGCGCAGATGGTCCACCATGAGATCGCCGCAGGATGGGGGCAGACGACGCTTTCCCTTGCTCCTCGCGATGCCGTCGCGCAGCCGCTGCTCACCTGGCAGGGCTCCTCCCTAGTCGGCCAGGCGGCTGCGGTGGACCACGTCGGGCTGGTCGCAGGGCGCCTGCTGTCTGTGCAGAGCAATGTTCCCGGAGTTTGGTTCGAGTCCGGCGCTGGCCATCGGGCTGAGAAGCTGTTTTCGTTGGGCTTGGATGCGTGGGGTGAGGGCGGCGGCATGGTCACCTTGTCGACGTTCTCAGACGCATGGCTGACACTCGACCTACGCGAGCGCGCGCAGCCCGCAGTGCACGCGGAGAATGCGCCACGTCTTGCAGCGGTCCTACGGGGGATGTCCGAGGTTCTCGGAAGCGCGCCCGATCCCGGTGATCCCACCCGGCATGCCCGCCCCACGGCCACGGGTTTTGAGGACCTGTCCGAAGAGGGCGCCGACTATGACGACTCGTGGGGGACGTTCGAAGTCCCGGCGCGCTGGCAGAAGCTGATGAGGCTACTGCCGGATGGATATGCGGAGCAAGGCTACGAGAGCTGGACCGACGGCCCCGTCCGGTACGTGAAGGTGCTGAGCCGAGACCGGGTGATGGGCTACCTCTGGGCCGGCACGGCCGAAGATGCGGCGGGCTATGAGCCGCGGACCGCGGCGGGCGAGGCCGCCTTCGAGGAGGGCGTCCCATGGCTGCTGCGCTTCGCGAAGGCGCGTCAGGCCGGGGTGCCACCTCTGGCCGCGCTCCGGGAAGTGGCTGGGTCCCCCGGGGTGTCCGAGCAGCACGACATCGACTCGCTCGACATGCTGCAGGAGTACTCCGGCCGGCACTGAGCCGCCGGGTAAGCGGCCAGCGAGGCTCTCCGGCAGAGCGACGCTTCCAAGACGGTTGCCTCGCCGTATATCTAAGCAATGCGGCTGGTTCTGGGAGCTCGAGGAGGTGACGGCGCCGGGGCTGGAATCGACTCTCCCATATTCATCGAATATTGCCAGCCTCCAAGTAGCTGAACCCAGTGGAAGGCGCAAGACGTGACAGAGGAAAGCGAACCGAATCTCCAAGGATGGATTGAGGAGGGGCGCCGAAAACATAATTGACGTAGCGGACATGCTCGGTGTGCCTCCTGTCTCAGAGTTTGCCAGCCTCGGCAACGTCGCTCGCGAAGACCATGTCCTCCAGACGGCCGGGGAAGTTCTCACGGCAGTAGCGCGGGTCGTCCTCCAGTACGCGAACCATCTCTTTGGCGGCCTGCTTCAGATCTTCCAGGGCCACTTCTGGGAACGGAGCCCGCGTCCGCCGCTATGTCGGCTGCAGTAGCAGGGCCTCCTTTGCCGCTACGTCGATCCACTCGGGCATGCGCAACCGTTCGACACGCCTCTCGCGAGTAACGGTGTCCCCATCCACGAGGTTTCGCGGTGGATGGGCCACAGCTCCATCAAGATCACGGTGGACCGGTACGGCTGCCTCGCCCTCGGCGGCAGTGAGCGCTGCCGTCAGGTCCGTCAGGTCCTCGGGGCCACCGTCGGGGTGCGCCTGCTCAGCGGATGCCCAGCTCGGCCAGTAGCCGTCGCTGCGTGGGTGCCGGGCTCGACGGGAAGTAGAGGTAGCAGACGCCTCCCGAACCGCCCACGACCTTGCCGTCGGCGTTCTTCCTCTTCGTGCGCAGCCAGATGTTCTCGAATTGCCGGCGCTTGTAGATGCGCCGGACCGCGGCGTTGTCCGGGGAGGCCGGGTCGTTGGCGATGATGTCGCCGTTCTTGGTGAAGCCGACGACGGTCATCAGGTGGCCGGCGGTGCCGTAGCCCGCGCCGTCGAGTTCGGTCTTCAGGAAGGACTGGGACGTGATGACGGGGATGCCCGCGTGGACGAGGCGTTCGGCGTCCGTGAGGGAGGACAGGCGGGTGACGATGCCCTGCAGGTCCCGGTAGGTGGCGGCGTAGGCGGCGTTGAAGGGCCAGTTGCCGCAGCCGTCGTACTGGTAGTCGAAGGTGTAGCGGGCGGCGTGGCAGACCTGGGGGTCGGCGTAGGCGGGGTTGACCCAGGACAGCTGCTGCTGGGTGGGCTTGCGGCCCCAGTATTCGACGATCATCTGGGAGGAGGTGGGGCTGCACCAGGCCTCGCCGCCGTTGTCGTACTCCGGGTACTGGCCCTTGTGGATCTCCTGCGAGTAGCGCGGGACGGTCAGCTCGCGGCCGACGAGGCCGGGCGCGGACGCCGGTACCTCGAAGCGGTCGGGGATGTCCGAGCCCATGGCGCCCAGCCGCCAGACGGTGGGGGTGAGGGTGCCGCCGGGCTTGCGGTAGAGCGTGACACGGAGCTCGTAGGAGGTCAGGCGGAGGCCGGTCGCCGGGGTGTCGATGGCGAAGGTGTCGGTCGAGATGCTGCTCTTGCCGTCCTTCTGGTCGTCGACAGAGGTGCGCCGGATGTCGGCGTCGCTGTCGCCGGAGGTCCAGCGGCCCATGACGTACCAGGGGGTGCGGCTGCCGTCGGTGTAGGTGCCGCGCAGTTCGACGGCGATCCATGTGCCGGGCGGGGTGTGCGCGTTCCAGGAGGCGATGACCTCGGTGGCCGGGACCCGGAGGCGGTGGACCGGGGAGGTCCAGGTGGCGTACTCCCAGGGGGCGGTCCTGCCGGTGTGCGGATCCTTGTACGCGAAGGTGCCGGCCGGGCGGGCGAGGCGGATGCCGGGCCGGGGGCCGTGCGCGAGGGCGGTACCCCGGGCGTGGCCCGTGGTCCAGTCGGCGGCGGTGGTCCAGGCGTGATAGTCCACGAGGCTCTTCGATCGGCGCACGGGGGCGTCGGGGGTGCGGGCGACGGCCGGGGCGGTGGTGGCCGCGGCGGATCTGCGGGAGGCGTCGGCGGCCTGCGCCGAGGGGGTGGCGGCACCCGCCGCGGCGGCGAGCGCGGCGGCCAGGACGGTGCGCCGGGGCGCGGAGCTGGTCATGGTGGTGGTCCCCCAGTCGGATGCGTACGAGTGGGTGCGGAAGGTCGGGCCGGGGCCGCGGGCGGGCACGGGCGGGTCAGCAGTGGCTCAACTATTCCCGTTCCCGGCCCGCTTCGGAAGGCGCTGCGAGGCGCGTCGCCCGACGAATATTGGTGTGGACCACTGGCGCGGCCAAGGCGCCGGGTCCCCGCACGTACGCTGGCGCGATGGATCATGATCTGGCTTCGCTCGCCACCCGGCTGCACGCCCTGCCCCCGTCGTGCGGGCCGGTGCGGCTGATCGCGGTGGACGGGCACGCGGGGTCGGGCAAGAGCACGTTCGCCGGGCGGCTGGCCGGGGAGCTGGGCGGTGCGCCGGTGGTGCACACCGACGATCTCGCCACCCACGAAGAGCTGTTCGCCTGGAGCGGGCGGTTCGCCGACCAGATCCTCCGGCCGCTGTCCCGGGGCGGGACGGCACGCTACGGCGTCTACGACTGGGTGCGCGGGGAGTTCACCGAGGAGCGCGAGCTGGCACCCGCGCCGCTGGTGCTGGTCGAGGGCGTGGGCGCGGGCCGGCGGGCGCTGCGCCCGTATCTGGCGGCCCTGTTGTGGATGGAACTGGCGAGCGAGCACTCCTGGGGCAGGGGACGCCTCCGGGACGGGCCGGGGCTCGCCACGTTCTGGAGTGGCTGGATTCCGGCGGAGCGCGCGCACTTCGCAGCGGATCCTTCGCGTCCGTATGCCGACTTCCTGGTGCACCAGACGCAGGTGGGGTACGAGGTGCTCATGGGACCGTCCGGGGCGCCCTGACCGGCCCGATATCTCACGCTCCGTAGCGGACGGCGGCCGACGGGTCGAACGGCGCCGACAGGGTCCCGCCGAGTGCCCCAACTCGGCTTGACCTGGGGGGCGTACAGGACTTACGTTCTCAATGTGCGGTTCTACGGGACCGCCCGCAGATGCGAAGCCCCCGGTTGTTCCCCCGTGATCGGGGGCTTCGTTCTGTGCAAAACCATCTCTTATCGCCGCGCGGCGCCGTCCCTCCCTTACCCTGGGTCACCGCATTCTTCGCGCCGCCGCGCCGCGCACCGCCGGTCGCTCTTGCCCCGCACCGCCCTCTACGACCTGCACCGATCCCGCAGGTACCATGCGAGTCTGTGCCACCGCAGGCCGGCACCGAGGTGCGCGCGGCGAAGGTCAACTCCCGCCCGTCGTACGCCGGTTCGCCGGGCCGCGGCCGGGCACGCGCCCGGCGGTACTCGGGGGACGTTTTGTGTGGGGGGACGGGATGGATGTCGGCACTCAGGGTTCGCCCGCCCCGGCCGAACTCGCCTGGCTGCGCGCGGTCGACGCCTACACCGTGGGCGCCTATCCGCAGGCGGAGGAGGAGTTCCGGGCCGCGGTACGACTCGATCCGTCGATGGCCGACGCCTGGCTCGGCCTGCACGCACTGCGCGCCGACACCTCCATCGCGCTGCTGAGGATGCACCGGCACCGCGACCGCTTCGGCGAGATGCGCGCCCGCCACCGACGCACCCTCAACTCCTGGTACTGGCTGGGCTGGTGGGTGCAGCCGGTGCTGGAGACCGGCCGCGACCTGCTGCTGGCCCACGCCTCCCACTGGCTCGACGGCCGCCATGTCGCCGAGCTGGACCAGGCGCTGGCCGGCTGCCCGCCGGTCGACACCGACCCCCAGGTGCGCTTCCTGCACGCCTGCCGCGCCTACCTCGTCAAGGACTGGGACCAGCTCGTCCGGCACACCGAGCCGCTGCTCGGCGATCCGGTGCTGGGCATCGAGGCGGGGCTGTTCGGCGGGATGGCGCGGGTGCGGCTGGAGATGTACGGACAGGCCGAGCCGCTGCTGTCGGCCGCGTTGATGCGCTGCCGCAGCGAGCAGCCGCAGCGCAAGGAGCTGCGCTACTGGCTCGCCCGCGCCCACGAGGGCACCGGCCGCAGCGCCGCGGCCCTGCCCCTCTACCGCGCGGTGCACCGCGTCGACCCGGCGTTCATGGACACCGCGGCCCGCCTCGCCGCCATCGCGGAGGGAGACGGCCTGGACGAGGACGCCGACCTCGCGACGGTCTCCGCCTCCGGCCTCGGCCAGGAGGCCGCCGCCGATCTGGCCCCGCTCGACCCGGTCGACGGCCGGGATCTGCTGGTGACCGGCGATCCGGAGGGACCGGACGGGGAAGTCGGCGGCATTCCGGCGGGGAGCGGCGCCCCGGCCCGGGTCAAGGCGACCGCACCGGTGCCGCGCGGCGCCGAGCGGCTGCCCGCCGGGCCCGCCGATCCGGTGCTGCTGGAGAAGGCGCTGGCGGAACTGGAGCGGATGGTCGGCATGGAGCCGGTCAAACGGCAGGTGCGGGCGCTGTCGGCCCAGCTGCGCATGGCCCGGCTGCGGGCGAGCCAGGGGCTGCCGGTGCAGCCGCCGAAACGACACTTCGTCTTCTCCGGCCCGTCCGGCACCGGCAAGACGACCGTGGCACGGATACTCGGGCGGGTCTTCTACGCCCTGGGGCTGCTGGGCGGCGACCATCTCGTGGAGGCCCAACGCTCCGATCTCGTCGGCGAGTTCCTCGGCCAGACCGCCGTCAAGGCCAACGAACTGATCGACTCGGCGCTGGGCGGAGTGCTGTTCGTCGACGAGGCGTACAGCCTGTCCAACTCCGGCTACAGCAAGGGCGACGCCTACGGCGACGAGGCGCTGCAGGTGCTGCTCAAGCGCGCCGAGGACAACCGCGACCGGCTCGTGGTCATCCTGGCCGGCTATCCGGAGGGCATGGACCGGCTGCTGGCCGCCAACCCCGGCCTGTCCTCCCGCTTCACCAGCCGCGTCGACTTCCCCAGCTACCGGCCGCTGGAACTGACCGCGATCGGCGAGGTGCTGGCCGCCGAGAACGGCGACCGCTGGGACGAGGAGTCCCGCGACGAGCTGTGCAGCATCAGCGGCCACGTCGTCGACCAGGGCTGGATCGACGAACTCGGCAACGGCCGTTTCCTGCGCACCCTCTACGAGAAGAGCTGCGCCTACCGCGATCTGCGGCTCTCCACCTGGCGCGGCACCCCCACCCGCGACGACCTCGCCACCCTCCGCCTGCCCGACCTGATGCAGGCCTACGGCGAGGTCCTCTCCGGCCGCGGCCCGGACATCCAGGGGCCGCCGCCGAAGGGGCTGGATCTCTAGGGGCTGGATCTCTAGGGACTGGACCCGCGGGGGCCGGATCCGCGGGACCCGCCGGGTGATCCGGTGAGCGCCCCGCCGTGCGGCGCTCCGGCCCGGACCTCCGCGGCTGGTCGGAGCCGCTGGTCGGAGCCGCTGGTCGGAGCGGCTGGTCAGAGCTCCTGTTCGAGCTTGCTGTTCAGGGGCCTGAAGCCACGGGCCCGGTAGAAGGAACGGGCACCGTCGTTGAAGTCCCAGACGTCGGTGACCAGTCGCCGGCAGCCGGCGGCGCGCCCGAGGGCCCGCACTCCGTCCAGCAGCGCCGAGCCGACGCCGCGGCGCGAGGCGCCCGGGGCCACGGCGATCTGCTGAAGCGAGAGGAACGTCTCCGGCAGGACGAGCGTGCCGCCCTCCCGTCTGACGACTCGGGCCATGGCGTATCCCAGGGCTTCGCCGTCGGGCGTCTCGGCGATGAGGAAGGTCACGTCCGGTTCCGACAGCCACGTGGTCAGGAGCGCTTCGAGGGCGCCGGGCGACGGCTCGCCGACGAAGAGGTCGGGCCGGTGGCGGGCATGCGCGTCGTGGACGACCGCGTGGAGCGTCGCCAGTACCGCGAGGTCGTCCGTCGAGGCGGCGCGGAGGGTCAGCATGTCCGCATCCTGCGCGCTCCCGACCTGCCCGCGCCACGGAATTTCGCGGGCAGGCGGGAGCGGGATGCCCAGGGGCACCGGGCCCCAGGAACCCCTGGGTCCCGGGCCCCCTGGCCCGGCGGCGCCGGACCCGGCACGAGCACCCCGCTCAGCGCGCCATCGCCCGGTCCTCGGACGGGAGGGCGGCCTCCTCGCGGGGCTCGCTGACCCGGTTGCGGGCGGTGGCCCTGCGGCCCCGGGTGGCGGGGGCGCGGTGGTGGGCCGGATCGCGGACCTCGCCGACGAGCATCTCCAGGACGTCCTCCAGGGCGACCAGGCCGAGCACCCGGCCGGTCGCGTCGGCGACCGCCGCCAGATGGGAGGCGGCGCGGCGCATGGCCGTGAGGGCGTCGTCCAGGGGCAGCTCGGCGCGCAGCGTCGTCATCGCATGCCAGATGCGCTGGGGCACCGCGCGGTCGCGTTCCTCCAGGTCGAGGACGTCCTTGACGTGCAGATAGCCCATGTACGCGCCGCCGGGCGCACACACCGGGAAGCGGGAGTAGCCGGTCCGTACGGTCAGTTCCTCCACCTGGCGGGGCGTCACGGTCGGTTCGACGGTGACCAGGGCCGCCCGGTCGAGGAGGACCTCGGTGACGGGCCGGCTGCCCAGTTCCAGCACGTCGGAGAGCTGTTCCTGCTCGGCCGGGTCGAGCAGGCCGGCCTGGACCGAGTCCTCGACGAGATGGTTCAGCTGCTCACTGGTGAAGACCGCCTCGACCTCGTCCTTCGGCTCCACGCGGAAGAGCCGCAGCACCCCGCGGGCGCAGGCGCCGAGCAGCGCGGTGACCGGGCGGCACAGCCGGGCGAAGGCGACGAGCCCCGGGCTGAACCACAGGGCGGTCTTCTCGGGGGCCGCCATCGCCAGGTTCTTGGGGACCATCTCGCCGATGACGAGGTGGAGGAAGACCACCACCGCCAGGGCGATGACGTAGCCGAGCGGGTGGACCAGGGCGGCGGGCAGGTGGACCGCCTCGAAGACCGGTTCCAGGAGGTGGGCGACGGTGGGCTCGGCGACCGCACCGAGCGTCAGGGAGCAGACGGTGATGCCGAACTGGGCGGCGGCCATCATCTGCGGGAGGTTCTCCAGGCCGTGCAGCACCTGCCGGGCACGGGTGGAGCCTTCGGTCGCCAGCGGTTCGATCTGGCTGCGGCGCACCGAGACCAGGGCGAACTCGGCGCCGACGAAGAAGCCGTTGGCGAGGACGAGCAGGACCGCGAAGAGCAGCTGGACCAGAGTCATCGGGCCACCTCCGCGACCGCCGCGAGGGCCTCACGGGGTGCCTCGGGCGCGGGCGGCACCGTGACGGTGGCGGTCCGGACGATCCTTATCCGCTCGGCGCGGTGGTGCGACACCAGGCGCACCCGCAGCCGCCAGCCGTCGAGTTCCGCGATGTCGCCGGGGGCTGGGATCCGGCCGAGTATGTGTGCCACCAGTCCTGCCACCGTCTCGTACGGCCCTTCCGGGGCCTCCAGGCCGATCTTGCGCAGGGTGTCGACCCGGCAGCCGCCGTCGGCGTCCCAGGTGGGGCGGCCCTCCTCGGGTGGGGCCTGACCCAGTTCGGGCAGGTCCACCCCGTCGTGCTCGTCGCGGACCTCGCCGACGAGCTCCTCGATGATGTCCTCCAGGGTGACCACCCCGGCCGTGCCGCCGTACTCGTCGACGACCACCGCTATCGGCTGTTCGCTGCGCAGCCGCTCCAGCAGGGTCTGCACCGGCAGGGTCTCGGGCACCAGCAGCGGCGGTACCGCGATCCGGCCCGCGGGGATGCGCAGCCGGTCGTGCGCCGGAACGGCCAGCGCGTCCTTGAGGTGCACCATGCCGACGACCTCGTCGATACGGGTGTGGTAGACGGGGAAGCGGGAGAGGCCGGTGGCGCGGGTCAGGTTCACCACGTCCTCGGCGGTCGCGGACGCCTGCAGGGCACTCACCCGAACGCGCGGCGTCATGACGTTCTCCGCGGTCAGGTCGCCCAGCGAGAGGGTGCGGACGAACAGGTCGGCGGTGTCCTGCTCCAGGGCGCCCGCGCGGGCGGAGTGCCGGGCGAGCGAGACCAGTTCGCCGGGGGTGCGGGCGGAGGCCAGCTCGTCGGTCGGCTCCACGCCCAGGGCGCGCACCAGTCGGTTGGCGACGGTGTTCAGCAGGGTGATCACCGGGCGGAAGAAGCGGGAGAAGGCCCGCTGGGGGCCGGCGACCACGCGGGCGACGGGCAGCGGCTTGGAGACCGCCCAGTTCTTCGGCACGAGTTCGCCGACGACCATCTGGACCGCGGAGGCCAGCAGCATGCCGATGACGACGGCGGTGCCGGGGACCGCGCCCCGGGGCAGGCCGGTGGCGGCCAGCGGGCCGGACAGCAGCTCGGCCAGCGCGGGTTCGGCGAGCATGCCGACCACCAAGGAGGTGATCGTGATGCCCAGTTGGGTGCCGGAGAGCTGGAAGGAGAGTTCCCGCAGGGCGGAGACGACGGTGAGGGCGCGGCGGTCGCCGTCGGTCGCGGCCCGTTCGGCGTCCGCCTTCTCGACGGTGACGAGTCCGAACTCGGCAGCGACGAAGAAACCGTTGGCCAGGATCAGGACGAGAGCCGCGGCGAGCAGCAGCAGGGGGCCGGTCATGCCGCCGCCTCCGTGGTATGCGGGGGTTGGGGAGGGGCGGCGCAGGTACTACAGGACGATCCGTCCATTGCCGGAGGGAGTCACTCCTCGGGTCGGTGTGGGCCCACTGAGGGGCGGGGCGCAGGGTGCGCCCCGGAGAACAGAGTAAACAGCGCGGCCCTGATTAGGGCAGGCTCAACCGGCCGTGTGGTCGACAGCACCGTGCTTCTCGGTGAGGTCGCGCAGCGCACGGGCGTCCCGGATGGCCTGGTCCCTGGCGATTCCGGGCTGGATGCCCATGGCGGGCAGGCTGGTGCCGTCGGCGAGGTCGAGGTGGACCCAGGGGTCGCCTTCGCGGAGGTTGACGCGCAGGACCTGGGCCCAGGCCAGTTCACGACGGGTGGTGAGGTTGACCACCGTGACGCCCTCCTGCCGCGCCACCACCTTGGGGCGGCTGAGCAGCAGGAGGACGGCGAGCACCAGCAGTCCGGTGACCACGAAGCTGAGCCGCTCGCCGCCGGTCAGCTTCGGCAGCAGCAGCGCGATCACGGTGAGGGCGGCGAGCTGGGCGGCGCCGACGGCGTAGAGGACGACCCGGGTGCGGGTCGGCCGGAACGTCACCGGGAGGCTGGGCAGGGGCGCGGACACGTCGTCGGGTCTTCCGTCGTGGGTGCAGCGGTGCGTACGGGGGTCAGGGGCTGCCGGGGCCGGAACCGGGTCACAGTCGGCAGGCGTGGATGCCGGTGGTCAGGATCGCGCGGGCGCCGAGGTCGTAGAGCTCGTCCATGATGCGCTGGGCGTCCTTGGACGGGACCATCGAGCGGACCGCGACCCAGCCCTCGTGGTGCAGCGGGGAGACGGTCGGCGACTCCAGGCCCGGGGTGAGGCCGACGGCCTTCTCCACGTGCTCGACCCGGATGTCGTAGTCCATCATCACGTAGCGGCGGGCCACCAGGACGCCCTGCATCCGGCGCAGGAACTGGCGCACCTTGGGGTCGTCGTCCGGCGCGCCGGTGCCGCGGATGACCACGGCCTCGGACTTGAGGATCGGCTCGCCGATGATCTCCAGCCCGGCGTTGCGCAGGGTGGTGCCGGTCTCCACGACGTCCGCGATGATCTCGGCGACGCCGAGCTGGATGGCGGTCTCCACGGCGCCGTCGAGGTGGACGACGGAGGCGTCCACGCCGTTGTCGAGGAGGTGCTGCCGGACCAGGCCGGAGAACGAAGTGGCGATCGTCATGCCGCCGAACTCGCTGACGTCCTTGGCGGTACCCGGGCGGGTGGCGTAGCGGAAGGTCGAGCCGGCGAAGCCGAGCTGGAGGATCTCCTCGGCCGGCGAGCCGGAGTCCAGCAGCAGGTCACGGCCGGTGATGCCGATGTCGAGCTTGCCGGATCCGACGTAGACCGCGATGTCGCGCGGGCGCAGGAAGAAGAACTCGACCTCGTTCTCGGCGTCGACGAGGACCAGTTCCCTGCGGTCCTTGCGCTGGCGGTAGCCGGCCTCATGGAGCATCGCCGACGCAGGCTCGGACAGTGAACCCTTGTTGGGGACAGCGATGCGCAGCATGAGAGCGAGTTCCTTTGCACTGAGGGGTGTTGCGGAGGGTGCGGGTGAGGGATCAGAGGTGGGCGTAGACGTCGTCGAGGGAGATGCCCTTGGCGACCATCATGACCTGGAGGTGGTAGAGGAGCTGGGAGATCTCCTCGGCGGCGGCCTCGTCGGATTCGTACTCGGCGGCCATCCAGACCTCGGCGGCCTCCTCGACGACCTTCTTGCCGATCGTATGGACGCCGGCCTGCACCAGCTCGGCGGTCCGGGAGGTGGCGGGGTCGCCCGTGGCGGCCTTCTGCTGGAGCTCGGAGAAGAGCTCCTCGAACGTCTTCTTGGACATGATGGTGACCACCCTACGCGGTGATGCCGCTCCGGCGTGCAGCGCCTCGGCCGACAGGGGAGGCGGGCGACGGGCGGGCGATCAGCGCCAGGGCTCGGACACGGTCCGCAGCGTCGCGGCGGTGGCGACGGCGGCGGTGACGGCCTCGTGGCCCTTGTCCTCGGTGGAGCCTTCGAGGCCGGCGCGGTCGAGCGCCTGCTGCTCGGTGTCGCAGGTCAGCACGCCGAAGCCGACCGGGACGCCGGTGTCCACCGACACCTGGGTCAGGCCCTGGGTGACGCCCTGGCAGACGTAGTCGAAGTGCGGGGTGCCGCCCTTGATGACCACGCCGAGGGCGACCACCGCGTCATAGCCGCGGCCGGCCAGCACCTTGGCGACGACCGGCAGCTCGAAGGCGCCGGGGACCCGCAGCAGGGTGGGCTCGTCGATGCCGAGCTCGGTCAGGGCGCGCAGTGCGCCGTCCACCAGGCCGTTCATGACCTGCTCGTGCCATTGCGCCGCGATGACGGCCACCCGCAGGTCGCCACAGTTCTTCACGGTCAGTTCGGGTGCGCCCTTGCCGCTCACGGTTCTCCTCTTACGGGTGTTGATGCTGGTCCGACGGTGATGGTGCCGGGTGGTGGCGTGGTGCCGGGTGGGTGGCTACTGGTTGTCGCAGGTGGTGGCGGCGGGAGGCGTGGCGCCGCCCGCTTTGGTGCGCGGGGTCTCCCCCGTCCTGGCGCCTTCGAAGGGCGGGGGGACGGTGGCCGCGGGGTCCAGCCAGGGCAGGTCGTGCCCCATCCGGTCCCGCTTGGTCCGCAGATACCGCAGGTTGTGCTCACCGGCCTTGACGGGCATCGGCTCGCGGCCGGTGACGTGCAGGCCGTACCGCACCAGGGCGGAGGTCTTCTCGGGGTTGTTGGTCATCAGGCGCAGCGAGCGCACCCCGAGGTCCTGGAGCATCTGCGCGCCCGCGGCGTAGTCGCGGGAGTCGGCCGGCAGGCCCAGTTCGAGGTTGGCGTCGAGGGTGTCGCGGCCGCGTTCCTGGAGTTCGTAGGCGCGCAGCTTGGACAACAGCCCGATGCCGCGCCCCTCGTGGCCGCGGAGGTAGATCACCACGCCCCGGCCGGCCTCGGCGATCCGCTGCAGGGAGGCCTCCAGTTGGGGGCCGCAGTCGCAGCGCAGGGAGTGGAAGATGTCCCCGGTCAGGCATTCGGAGTGGACCCTGACCAGGACGTCCTCGCCGTCGCCGAGGTCGCCGGCGACCAGCGCGATGTGCTCGACGCCGTCGGCGGTGGAGCGGTAGCCGTAGGCGGTGAACTCGCCGTGGGCGGTGGGCAGCCGGGTCTCGGCCTCGCGGCGGACGGTGGGCTCGGAGGACTGCCGGTAGGCGATCAGGTCCTCGATGGAGATGATCGACAGTCCGTGCTTGCGGGCGAACGGCACCAGCTCCGGCAGCCGCAGCATCGTGCCGTCCTCGCCCGCGATCTCCACGATGGCGGCGGCCGGGCGCAGTCCGGCCAGCCGGGCGAGGTCGACGCCGGCCTCGGTGTGGCCGTTGCGGACCAGCACGCCGCCGGGCCGGGCGCGCAGCGGGAAGATGTGGCCGGGCCGGACGAAGTCGTCGGCGGCCGATTCCCCGGAGGCGAGCAGCCGCAGGGTGGTGGCGCGGTCGGCGGCGGAGATGCCGGTGGTCACGCCGTGCGCCGCGGTGGCGTCGACGGAGACGGTGAAGGCGGTCCCCATCGACTCGGTGTTGTGCTCGACCATCTGCGGGAGCTCCAGCCGGTCCAGCTCCGTGCCCTCCATGGGGGCGCAGATCAGTCCGCGGCACTCGCTCATCATGAAGGCGACGATCTCGGGGGTGGCCTTCTCCGCGGCGACCACCAGGTCGCCCTCGTTCTCGCGGTCCTCGTCGTCCACGACCACGACGGGGCGGCCCGCGGCGATGTCGGCGATGGCCTGCTCGACGGGGTCCAGCGCCAGGGCCTCGGCCTCGGCGTCGTACCAGCTCTGCACTGCGGTCATGCCGCTGCTCCTTCCAGGACGGTGCGATCGGCGGCGCGCGAGCGCAGCCACCAGTCGCGCATGCCCCACACGACGAGGGCGAGATAGACGACGTAGACGAGACCGGAGAAGGCGAGGCCGCTGCTGAAGGCGAGCGGGACGCCGACCAGGTCGACCAGCAGCCAGGCGCACCAGAACTCGACCAGTCCGCGGGCCTGGGCGACCATCGCGGCGAGCGTGCCGACGAAGATGTAGGCGTCCGGCCAGGGGTTCCAGGACAGCTGCGGGAGCAGGGTGAACAGGGTGCCGACGGCCGCGGTGCCCACGGCGGTGCCGCCCAGCAGCAGGCCGCGCTCGCGCCAGCCGGCGAAGCGGACGGCGATGGAGCCGTCCTGCGCCTGTTTGCGGCCGCGCTGCCACTGCCGCCAGCCCCACAACGCCACGCCGATGACGAGGAGTTGCTTGCCGACGCCGCCGCTGAGGTGGGCGGAGGCATAGGCGGCGACGAGGATCAGGCCGGAGAGGAACTGGGCGGGCCAGGTCCAGATCGAGCGCCGCCAGCCGAGTGCCAGGGCGGCCAGACCGATGGTGTTGCCGATCATGTCCGACCAGATGACGTGTTGCCCGAAGGCCGTGAAGGCCTGGCCGTTCAGCGTGTCGAGGACGCTCACCGGTCCATCTCCTTGATTTCGTCCAGGTCTCCGCGGTCGGCGGAACCCCGGCCGAGCAGCCGCTCGACGTACTTGGCGAGGACGTCGACCTCGAGGTTGACGGGGTCGCCGGCCTTCTTGATGCCCAGGGTGGTCAGGGCGAGGGTGGTGGGGATGAGGCTGATGGTGAAGTAGTCGTCGGCGGCCTCGACGACGGTGAGGCTGACACCGTCGACGGTGATGGAGCCCTTCTCGACGACATAGCGGGACAGCGCGGCCGGCAGCGCGACCTTGACGATCTCCCAGTGCTCCGCGGGGGTGCGGTCGACGATGGTGCCGGTGCCGTCGACATGGCCCTGGACGAGGTGCCCGCCCAGCCGCCCGCCGAGCGCCATCGGGCGCTCCAGGTTGACCCGCGAGCCGGCGGCCAGCGCACCGAGGCTGGAGCGGTTGAGGGTCTCGGCCATCACATCGGCGGTGAATTCACCGTCGGCGGTGTCCACGACGGTCAGACAGACACCGTTGACGGCGATCGAGTCGCCGTGCTTGGCATCGTCGGTGACGACGGGGCCGCGCAGTCGGAAGCGGGAGCTGTCGCCGAGGTCCTCGACGGCGACGACCTCGCCCAGTTCTTCGACGATTCCGGTGAACACGTCAGTTCTCCTCGTTCAGGGCGTGGCGGATGGGAGTGGCGGTGATGCGCAGGTCGGGTCCGAGCCGTTCGGTGCCGGTCACGTCGAGCCGCAACGCCTGGGCGATGGTGGTGATTCCGGCGTCGCCCACGGCGGCCGGTCCGGCGCCGAGCAGCACCGGGGCGAGGTAGCCGACGACCTTGTCGACGGCGCCGGCGGCGAGGAAGGCCCCGGCGAGCGTGGGCCCGCCTTCGAGCAGGACGGAGCGCACATCGCGCTCGTGGAGGGCCTGGAGCAGTGCGGGGAGGTGCAGGCCGCGCCCGTCGGCGGCGCGCGGCAGTCGGACGATCGGGGCGAGCCCTTCGAGGTGGCCGGCGTCGGCGTCCTCGGCGACCGCGATCAGGGTGGGCGCGGTGCCGTCCAGGACACGGGCGCCGGCCTTGACGGCGGTGGCGCCGGAGTCGACGACGACCCGCAGCGGCTGGCTGATCTCGTCGTCGGCGAGTCCGCTGATCCGGGCGCCGAGCTGCGGGTCGTCGGCACGGGCGGTGCCGGAGCCGACGATGACGGCGTCCGCGGCGGCCCGCAGCCGGTGCACATCGGCGCGCGACTGGGGCGAGGAGATCCAGCGGCTGGTGCCGTCGGCGGCGGCGATCCGGCCGTCGAGGGTGGCGGCGTACTTCCACAGGACGAACGGGCGGCGGCGCAGGACCGAGGTCAGCCAGGCCTCGTTGCCGGCGGCGGCCTCGTCGGCGAGCAGCCCGCCCTCGACGTCGATGCCGGCGTCGGCCAGGGTGACGGCGCCGCCGGTGGCCGTCGGGTTGGGGTCGGAGACGGCGTAGACGACGCGGGTGATCCCGGCGTCGATCAGCGCCTGGGCGCAGGGGCCGGTGCGACCGGTGTGGTTGCAGGGTTCGAGGGTGACCAGTGCGGTGCCGCCGCGGGCGCGCTCGCCGGCGGCGCGCAGGGCGTGGACCTCGGCGTGCGGGCCGCCGGCCCGCTGGTGCCAGCCCTCACCGGCGGTGCGGCCGGCGGAGTCCAGGACGACGCAGCCGACGACCGGGTTCGGGCTGGTGTGCCCGAGGCCGCGCGCGGCGAGCTCGATGGCTCGGCGCATCGCCGCGGTCTCGACGGGGGCTGCGGTGGCCACCGGGTCCTCCTGCCTCTCAGGGCACGGACTCCGGGGGTGTCTGGACGACAGAAAGCGGAACAACACCACGGGAACACCGCGCCGGAAAGGAGAACCCGTCCGGAAAAACCGGACGCGCCGCCGACGGCGGTGTACCGAAGCTGGCCCGCCGCGCACTGCCTCCCATCCGGACTTTCACCGTCGGTGCAGGAATTTCACCTGCTCAACCGGCCGCTGGCTGCGGACGGGTCGCGGACTGTTACCGCCGGTTCGGAATTACACCGACCCCGGAGTGCGCTGCTGCTCTTATGTCAGTACAGCTTCAGTCTGCCACGGCCGGTAGTCGCCCATGCGGGCGAAGCGCTGTGGGCTGCCTCACAGCCCTCCGGCGCGCCGCGTGTCACAGAGCGGCCCGCGTGCTTCGTCATAACGGAGACGTACGCATCCCTTCTCCCCTCAAGGACTGATCCGCGATGGCGACAATTCTGGTGACCGGCGGCACCGGCACCCTCGGGCGGGCCCTGGTCGACCGGCTGCTCGGCGACGGCCATGACGTCCGGTCGCTGAGCCGGCGGCCGCACACCGGCACGGCGCGGCCGCGGCCGCGGTCGTACGCGGTCGACCTGCGCGACGGGACGGGACTGCCCGAGGCGCTGGCGGGCGTGGAGACGGTCGTGCACTGCGCCTCGACGCCGTCCGGCGGGGACACCGAGGCCGCGGGACGGCTGATCGAGGCGGCCAGGGCGGCGGGCGTGGCGCACCTGGTCTACATCTCGATCGTCGGCGTGGACCGGGTCCCGATCCGCTACTACCGCACCAAGCTCGCCGTGGAGCGGCTGATCGAGGGCTCCGGCCTCGGCTGGACGGTGCTGCGGACGACGCAGTTCCACGACCTGGTGCTCGACGTGATCAAGGCGGGCGCCCGGTCGCCGGTGCTCCCGGTGCCGACGGGCGTGCGGGTGCAGCCGGTCGAGGTGGGGGAAGTCGCGGACCGGCTGGCGGAGTTGGCGACCGGCGGGCCGGCCGGGCGGGTCGCCGACATGGGCGGCCCCGAGGTGCTGGACGCCCGGGATCTCGTACGGGCCACGCTGGAGGCGGGCGGGCGGCGCCGGCTGCTGATGCCGCTGTGGTTGCCGGGCGCCTGCGCCGCGGCACTGCGCCGCGGCGGCAACCTCGCCCCGGAACACGCCGACGGGCGCCGGACCTACGCCGAGTTCCTCGCGGCGCGCAGGGGGGAGGCGGCGCGGCGCTGACCGGCCGCCGCGTGCCGTACGTGCCACACGGCAGGGCGGGGGCCGGAGTTGCCGCGGTCGGCGCGCTCCCGGCCCCCTCCCCCGGGTCAGCCGGCGGGCGTGAAGAGTTCGTCCTGAGCGGCGTCGCGGGCGGCGAGGACGGCGCCGCGCAGCACCGCCCGCCCGCCGACCGTCCCCGCGCGCACATCGGTGCGCAGCGGGGAGAGCCGGGCCAGCTGTCCGGCGACCCGTCCGGCGAGCTCCTCGCCGCCTCGGCAGCCGATCTCGCCGCCGAGGACGACACACCCGGGGTCGAGCACGGCACACACCGCCGCCACGCCGAGGGCGATCCGCGCGGCCAGCGCGTCCAGGAAGGCCGCGCCCGCGTCGCCGGCGGACAGGGCGGCCCGCACGACGGCTTCGGCGGGCGGGGCGTCGGCATCGGCTTCGGCCTCGGCGGGTGGGGCGACGGCGTCGGACGAGGGTGCGGTCGCGGGCCCCGGCCCGGTGCCGGGTGCGGCGGACAGGCCGTGTTCCGCCGCGAGGGCGCAGATCGCGGCGGAGCCGGCCAGGGAGTGGAAGCCGCCGTCGCAGCCGCTCGCCGTGGGCAGGGCGGCGGTGCCGGGGACCGGCAGGAAGCCGATCTCGCCGGTGCCGCCCGAGGCGCCGCGCCGCAGCGTGCCGTCCAGGACCACGGCGGCACCGGTGCCGTGGCCCAGCCAGAGCAGGACGAAGGTGTCGCGGTCGCGGGCCGCGCCGTCGCGCTGCTCGGCGATGGCGGCGAGGTTGACCTCGTTCTCCAGCAGGACGGGGACGGCACGCCGGGCGCGCAGCTCGCCGACCAGCGCGGCATGCCAGTTCGGGATCCAGTCGGTGCCGCCGAGCCGCCCGGTGGCCGGGTCGACCAGACCGGGGGCGCCGACGGCGATGGTGTGCGGCTGGTGGGCGCCCGCGGCGGCCAGGGACTTGTCCATGACGGCGAGGGCGGTGGCGACGGCCGCGCCGGGCGTGTCGTCGGGGCCGATGGGGACGGTGCGTTCGTCGCGCACCTCGCCCAGGAGGTCGGCGACCGCGACGGTGACGCTGTGGGTCCGCAGGTCCAGGCCGACGAGATGGGCCCGGTCGGCGACGATCCCGTAGAGCCGGGCGTTGGGGCCGCGCCGCTGCGCACCGCTCTCGCCGACCACGGCGATCAGCCCGGCCTCCTGGAGACGTTCGACGAGGTCCGCCACGGTCGGCCGGGACAGGCCGGTCAGCGACTTGAGCTGACCTGCCGTCAAGGGTCCCTCGGACTGCAGGAGTTGCAGTGCCAGTCGGTCGTTGATGAGCCGTGCGGTGGCCGGAGAGGCGGTGCGGCCGGCCGCTGCCGTGCGCGGTGCATGCATGACGTGAGTCTTTCATCCCGGCGGACGAACACCCTTATTATCAGGCAGGGTTCCTGATAGTTTACGCCCCATGACTGGCAACGGTGCCTCCCAGGACGTCACCCCGCTCCCCCACGCCGAACTGCGCCGCGCGCGGCGGTCCGTGGCCCTGGTGTTCCTCGCCCACGGCGCGGTCACCGGCAACTTCGCCACCCGCATCCCCTGGATCCAGGACCACACCGGGATCTCACCGGGCCAGCTCGGCCTGGCCCTCGCGTTCCCCGCGATCGGCGCGTCCCTGGCGATGCCGCTGGCCGGCCGGATCAGCCACCGCTTCGGCGCGCGCACCGCGCTGCGCGGCCTGCTCGCCCTGTGGACCCTGTCGCTCGTCCTGCCCGCCCTCTCCCCCGACGTGTACGCACTGTGCCCGGCGTTGCTGCTGTACGGCGCGGCCTCCGGGATGTCGGACGTCGCGATGAACGCGCTGGGCGTGGAGACCGAGGACCGGCTCGGCAAGCCGATCATGTCGGGGCTGCACGGCATGTGGAGCGCGGGCGCCCTGCTCGGCTCGGCGGCCGGTACCGTCGCCGCGCACGCCGGGTGGGACGCCCGGCTCCATCTGGCCGGTGCGGCACTCGTATTGACCCTGCTCGGCGCGCTCGCCTGCCGGGGCGTCCTGGATCTGCGCAGCGCCCCCGAGGAGCATCCGCCGCCGCGCTTCGCGCTGCCGCCGCGGTCGGCGCTGCTCATCGGGGCCATAGGGTTCTGCGCGGTCTTCGCCGAGGGCGCCGGCCTGGACTGGTCGGCGGTCTACCTCCGCGACGCACTGGGCACCGACGCGGGCCTGGCGGCCGCGTCGACCACCGCCTTCGCCTGCACCATGGCCGCCGCGCGGCTGGCCGGGGACAGGGTGGTGGCGCGGTTCGGCGCGGTGCGCACGGTGCGGGCCGGCGGGGTGCTGGCGGCGACCGGCGGCCTGTTGATCATCGCGGCGCGGCATCCGGCCATGGCGATGGGCGGGTTCGGCCTGATGGGCCTCGGGATCGCGGTCGTGGTGCCGCTGGCCTTCGCGGCCGCCGGACGCAGCGGCCCGGCACCCAGCCAGGCGATCGCGGGCGTCGCCACGATCACCTACACCTCCGGGCTGATCGCCCCGTCCGCGATCGGCGGTATCGCCCAAGCGACGTCGCTGACGGTGTCGTTCGCGCTGGTCACGGCGCTGGCGTGCGGGCTGGTGGTGGGCGCGCGGGTACTGGCGGTGCCGAGCCGTACGGCGTCCGGCACCGCCGCCGCACTGACCGGCGATCTGGAACGGTCATGAGCCCGGCGGCTCGACGGCGGCGGTTCGACGACGGCCCGACGAGGGCTCAGGCCGCGTCCGCCTCGGTGCCCGCGTCCGGCTCCTCCGGCCGGAGGAGCCGGGCCGCGAGGGTCCGGGCGCGGTCGGACCAGGGGGTGGGGCGCAGCGTCTGCGCATCGATGCGGACCAGCACCCGGTGCCCCTGGGCGTAGGTCTCGGTCCCGTCGGCCGAGCAGAGCCGGAAGCCGTAGGTGAGGCCGGTGCGCCCGAGGCGGGAGACCCACAGGTGCGCCGCGTAGCGACCCGGCCGGGTGACCGGACGCTCGTAGGAGACGCGCATCTCCTTGATGACGTTGCACATGTCGCCCGCCGCGGCCCAGTCGCCGTCGAAGCCGAACCCGTGACCGTGCCAGTACTCCGCCCAGGCGCGCTCGGCCAGCAGCGGGTAGCGGGAGTTGTGGAGCATGCCGAGCGCGTCGAGGTCGTCGAAGTGGACGGTGACGGGGACCAGTTCGCCGTACGGGACGGTGGTGGTCTGCAGGGCTTCGACGCTCACGGGTGGTGCTCCTGGGGTCGGGGTGCGCCGGCGGGCGCTGTAGAGATGGATGGTGCTGGTGATACGGGTGGGGCTCCTGTGACGAGCCGGAACCATCGTAAGCGGCTGCTTAGCATGCTCGGTCCGGCGGGATGCGGGGCACCGTGACCAGGGCCGGAGCGGGCCGCGGTGGCGAGGGCCGCCGTGACGGAGGCCATAGCGGCGGCCAACCGGGATACATCGTGAGGTAGCGGGATGAACCGGATTTACCCCGCACTAACATTGCCCGGTCATCACCGTGTGAAGAAGTGGAGCAGTCATGGGCCTCGGCGTGCGCTGGACCGTGCATGGCGACGGGCGCAACCCGGCCCCTGGAGCAGTGGTCAGGCCGGATGAGCGGCTGTCGTGGCCGCGCACCGTGGGCCTGGGCGCGCAGCATGTCGTCGCGATGTTCGGCGCGAGTTTCGTCGCCCCCGTACTGATGGGGCTGGACCCCAACCTCGCGATCATGATGTCCGGTGTGGCGACGGTCATCTTCCTGCTGGCCACCCGCGGCCGGATCCCCTCGTACCTGGGCTGTTCGCTCTCGTTCGTCGGGGTCGCCGCCGTGATCCGGGCGCAGGGCGGCACCAGCGCCACCGTCACCGGCGCGGTCCTGGTCGTCGCGGTCGCCCTGTTCCTCGTCGGCGTGGCCGTCCAGCGGTTCGGCGCGCGGATCATCCATGCCGCGATGCCGCCGGTGGTCACCGGCGCGGTGGTGATGCTGATCGGCTTCAACCTGGCGCCGGTGACGGCGCGCACGTACTGGCCGCAGGACCAGTGGGTGGCGCTGCTGACCATGCTGTTCACCGGGTTCGCCGTGGTCTGCCTGCGCGGCTTCTGGTCACGTGTCGCGATCTTCCTCGGGCTGGTCTTCGGCTACGCCGTCTCCTGGGTCTTCGACCGGGCCTTCGGGATGATCCACTCGGTGGACGGCTCGGGGAAGGTCACCGACCACTGGCGGCTGGACTTCTCCGCCGTCGGCAAGGCCGACTGGATCGGGCTGCCGCACTTCCACGGGCCCAGCTTCCAGTGGTCGGCGATCCTGGTCGCGCTGCCCGTCGTGATCGCGCTGGTCGCGGAGAACGCCGGACACGTCAAGGCCGTCGGCGAGATGACCGGCGACCCGCTGGACGACAAGCTGGGCACCGCGATCTCCGCCGACGGCGCGGCATCGGTGCTCTCCACCGCGCTCGGCGGCCCGCCCAACACCACGTACTCCGAGAACATCGGCGTGATGGCGGCGACCCGCGTCTACTCGACCGCCGCCTACTGGGCGGCCGCCGGCTTCGCGCTCCTCTTCGGCCTGTGCCCGAAGTTCGGCGCCATCGTCGCGGCGATCCCCGGCGGGGTACTGGGCGGCATCACGGTCATCCTGTACGGCATGATCGGCCTGCTCGGCGCCCAGATCTGGGTGCACAACAAGGTGGATCTGCGCAATCCGCTCCATCTCGTGCCGGTCGCCGCGGGCGTCATCATCGGTGTCGGCGGGGTGAGCCTGCGGATCAGCACCAACTTCGAACTGAGCGGCATCGCCCTGGGCACGATCGTGGTGCTCACCGGCTACCACGCGCTGCGCGCCTGCGCCCCCGCGCACCTCAAGCCGCAGGCGCCGCTGCTGGACGAGGGCACCTCGTCGTACGACAAGGACTGACCCGGCGGCAGCCGGCCGGGACCGGCGGCGGGCGAGGACGGCAGCCGGCCGAGCCCCGGAAGCGGAGTCGGCGGCGCGCGGCACAACGAGGCGCGCCGCCCGTTACCCCGTTCCGGTCAACCGCCGCGCGCACACCTCTCCATGCGTAACCGGACTGTCACGCTGAGTGGATGACCACCACTCGGCGCTCCCCCCTCCGCGGCCGGCCCGACCCGGCCGCGGGCCCCGCCGCCCGGCCCCCCGCCAGCCCTCATACCGCGACCACCACGAGTGTCGCGGAGGTACTGACCCGGATGCGGGCGCTGGCCGCCGCGCTGCCCGCCGAGGACGGGGTGGCCGTCTTCAACGGGGTCTATCTGGCCGTCACCGAGGCCGTGGCGCATCGCCTCGGGGGCGGCGGGTTCCAGGACCCGGCGGCCGCGGGCGAGCTGGACCTCCGCTTCGCGCGGCGGTACTTCGACGCGGTGGACGCCACCGCCGCCGGGCTGCGGCCGCCGGCCTGCTGGCGGCCGCTCTTCCAGCTCCGCCGTCACCCGGGGGTGCGTCCGTTGCAGTTCGCCCTGGCCGGGATCAACGCCCACATCGGCCACGATCTGGCGCTGGCGGTGCTGGACACCTGCCGGGCGCTGGAGTGCGAACCGGCCGCGCTGGAGGCCGACTTCGACCGGGTCGGCGAGCTGCTGACGAGCCTGGAGGAGCGGATCCGCGAACGGCTGATGCCCGGTCCCGACGTGCTGGACGTCGCCGATCCGCTGACGCATCTGATCGGATCGTGGAGCCTGGACAAGGCCAGGGACGGCGCCTGGGCGGCGGCCAGGGCGCTGTGGAGCGTGCGCCGGCTGCCGGAGGTGGCCGAGGAGCTCACCGAGCGGCTGGACGCCGGGGTGGGACTGGTCGGGCGGATGCTGCTGACTCCGCTGCCCGGCTGAACCCGCCGGACGCCCCGGCCGCCGTGCCACGACGCATCCCCGGAACTCCCGTACGGCGGCGGTACGTTGACCGAGGGGGCCGATACGAAGGAGTGCAGCTATGGCCGTCCGGCTCGGTCTGGGCCTTCCGCAGATGCGGCAGTACGACATCGGACGCGACGTTCCCGCCGTCGCGCGGGCCGCGGAGGAGGCCGGCTACGAAAGCCTCTGGGTCTTCGAGCGGATCCTGTTCCCCGAGCCCGCCTCCCAAGGGCTGTTCGGCGTCCCGGGCCTCCCCTGGCCCGACGCGTACCGCTCGGTGGCCGACCCGCTGGTGACGCTGGCCCTGGCCGCGGCCGCCACGGACCGGGCGCGGCTCGGCACCAGCGTGCTCATCGCCCCGCTGCACGTCCCCTTCCAGCTGGCCCGCGCTCTCGCCTCGCTGGACGCCGCGAGCGGCGGCCGGGTGGTCGCGGGCTTCGGCACGGGCTGGTCGCTGGACGAGTACGCGGCCGCCGCCGTCGCCCCGTTCGAGCGGCGCGGCGCGGTCCTCGACGAGCTGATCGACGTCTGCCACGCGGTGTGGGGCCCTGACCCGGTGGCGTACGAAGGGGAGCTGACGACCATCGCCCCCTCCGTCGTCGGCCCCAAGCCGCGGCGGCCGATCCCCATCCTGCTGCCCGCCAACAGCCCGCGTGCGCTGCGCCGCCTGGTCGACCGGGCGGACGGCTGGATGCCGGTCGGCGCGGGCGCCGAGGCCCTCGCCCCCCAGTGGCACAAGCTACGGGAACTGGCCGCCGAGCGGGGACGCACAGCGCCGGTGCACACGGTGCTGCGCGTGAACGCGCGGCACACGGCCAAACCGCACGAGGGCCGGGAGCGCCGCCCCTTCCAGGGCAACGTCGAACAGATCGTGACGGACCTGGCCGCCCACGCCGCGGTGGGCATCGAGGAGATCCTGATCGATCTGCAGGACGGCGCCCGCAACGCCGAGGAACTGACGGCGGTGGCCACGGAGGTGTATGCGGCGGCGCGGGCGGGTGGTGTCTAGGGCCCGTCGCCGGCTCTTGCCGTCGCCCCCCTGTGGTGCGGCGCCGCCGCGGCGTCGTGTCACATCCGATGCGTTCCGGGGAGCCGCTGCCGGTCCCTCCGCGCTCCGTCCCTTCGGACGCCTTTCCTGGTCGCCTTCTCGGCGTTCGCGCTCGTACCCGGTCGGCCCCCACCCGGGCGGCGCGCTGCCCGGCCCGGCGTCCGGGCGCCCGGAACGGGTGATGGCGCAGCCGCCGGTCAGCCGAGCCCCGTCAACCCCTGGATCGCCGTACGGGCCCACTCCTGTGCGCCCACCGCCGTGCCCGTCGCCAGGCCGGTCGCGACCGGGGCCAGGGCTCCCTTGAGGAGGGCGAGTGCGCGGCGGAGCCTGGTTTCCTCGGGGGGTTGCGGACCGGTGATCTCCGCGAGGACCTCCGCGGCCGCGGACTCGGCGTCCTCGCGGTCCTGGTCGGGGAGGCCGGCCTGCGGCAGGTCCCCGAGGAGGGCGGTGATCCGCTCGGCGAGTGCCTCGAAGCCCGGGGCGACGGTGCTGTTGTTCTGCTGGTTCTGGGTGGCGGTGTCGTTGTTCCAGGCGAACTGGGCGCCCGAGACGGTGCCGTGGAACACCGGCCCGTCGTGGTGGTGGACGTGCTGTGGCTCGCTCATGTGCGGGAACCGTCCTCGTTGGTCTGCTGCTGGTCGGCGTGGTTGTTGTTCCAGGCGAACTGCGCACCGTGGACCGCGGCGTGGAAGACCGGGCCGTGGTAGTTGTTGATGATCGTCGGCGGGGGCGCGGGCGGCTCGGTGGTCCGCCGGACGACCGGCAGCGAGGTGCGGAGCGCGACCAGGTCGACGCGGCCGTTGTCCTGTACGGCCACGCCGCGGGTGCCGCGTACGGAACAGTCCACCAGCCGGCCGCCGCAGGTGTCGTCGAAGCTCGCCCCGGCGGCCGCGCAGTCGGCGAACTCGCTGTCCGCGACGTCCAGGTAGGCGGAGTCCTTGCCGCAGAGGCCGAACGCCTCCGAGCCGGTCACGGTGAGGTGGCGCGCGACGAGCTTCGCCTTGCCGAAGCCGATGGCACCACCGGCGCTCACCGCCGCGACATCGCAGTCGTGCAGGATCAGCTGGGCTTCCTCGCCCGCGCCGAAGCCCAGCAGCCCGCGCTCCGCCGAGACGTTCGTGAGCGTGACCCGGGACTGGCCGAGGACGGCCGCGGCCGCCATGTCGAAGTCGCGGAACACCGCACCGGTGACGACGGCCGTGGTGCCCGCGTTGCCCCGGGTGTCCAGTGCCGTCGGGCAGCGCTCCACCCTGACCTGCGTGAACTCGGCCCGGGACGCGTCGTATACCCGCAGCGCGGTGCCCGTCAGATCCTCGATCCCGATCCGGGTGAAGCTGCCGCGGGCGGCGTCGGTGACGGCGATGCCGACATTGCCGTGCGCGATGCGGCAGCCGTGGACCTGCGGGGCGCCGCCCTGGGTCGAGAACACCGCGACGTTGCCCGCGCCGACGACCTCGCAGTCCTCGAACCTGCCGCGGCCCGAGGTCTGGACGTTGATGCCGGTGTCGCGGCAGTCGGTGAACACACAGCCGCGGACCACCGGGTCGGCGCCGCTCGCCACCCCGATCCCGTGGTGCGCATCGGTGACGCGCGTGCCGTCCACCGCACCCCTGGACTGCTCGATGAACATCAGGGCCTCGGCGTGCACGGCGTTGATCGCGCAGCCGGTCACGGTGAGCTCGGCCCGGGTGTCGGCCATGAGGGCCGCCTTGCCGGTGCCGGTCAGCTCGCACCCGGTGACCCGCGCACGTGCCTCGCTGACCCGCACGCCGTGGATCCGGCTGCCCGCGATCCGGCTGTCGTGGACCGAGACGTCGGCGCCCTCGATCACCGCCACCGCGTTGTCGGCCGCGTCGGTGAACCGGCACCGTTCGATGTGCCCCTGGGCCCCCGCGAAGAGGGTCCGGCCGTAGAGGACCGTGCTGTCCCGGAGCGTCACGGACGTGTGCGGCCGCGCGTGCACCCCGACGCCGTGGTGCGCCCGGATCTCGGTGTGCTCCAGCGTGAGCGTTCCCGTATGGCAGCCGACCACGTCGGCGTCGCGGCCGGTCAGCACGAGTCCGTGGACCCGGACCGCCCCGAAGGTGTCGAGGACGGCACCGCGCGGCCGGCTCACCACCACCGAGCCCGGACCGCCGGCCGCGACGAGGCGGACCTCGCCCCGGACGGTGAGGGCTTCCTCGTAGCGGCCGGGCGCGATCTCGATCAGGGCCGCCCGGCCCCGGCCGGCCGCGGCGGCGAGGGCGGACGTGATGTCGGGGTGGGTGCGACGCCCGCCCTGCGGTGAGACGACGTACTTCGCGACCATTCGCGCCATCCCCCACGCAGCCGAACCGGAGCCGTCGATGTTACCCGCGGCGCGGCCGGCTGCCCCGCCCTTCGCGCGGGTTCCGCCTTCGCGGCGGGGCGGGGCCGGTGGTGAACGCCGTTCAGTCCTCGGGCAGTTCGACCGGTGCGATCTCGTCGTAGACGTCGCCCGGGCCCGGGTTCGAGGCGTCCGTCGCGCCGCCGAAGTGGTGCATCACGCCCCACACCGCGTTCAGCGCGGTCTGTACGGCACCCTCGGCCCAGCCCGCGGTCCAGGAGATGTCGTCGCCCGCGAGGAAGAGGCCCCGCTTGTCCTCGGGGAGGCGGTCCTGCATGAAGTGGGTGAACAGGCGCCGCTGGTAGCGGTAGTGGCCGGGCAGGTTCGCCTTGAAGGCGCCCATGAAGTAGGGCTCGTTCTCCCAGGAGACGGTGACCGGGTTGCCGATGATGTGCTTGCGGATGTCGACCTTCGGATAGATCTCCGACAGCGACTTCAGCATGACCTCCATCCGCTCGTTGGCGTCCAGCGGCAGCCACTTGAGGCTGTCGTCGCACCAGGTGTAGGAGAGGCAGATGACGGCGGGCTCGTCGGGGCCGTTGTCGAGCAGGTAGGTGCCGCGGGTCATCCGGTCCGTCAGCGTCATCGACATGACGTCGCGGCCGGTGTCCTCGTCCTTGTCGAGCCAGAACGGCCGGTCGACGGGGACGAAGAGCTTGCTGGACTCCATGTAGTGAGTGCGCTCCATCGCCGTCCAGTGGTCGATGGGGAACAGCGCGTCATCACAGTCGATCTTGCTCAGCAGCATCCAGGACTGCGCGGTGAAGACGGCGGCCTCGTAGGTGCGGATGTCGCCGTCGGCGTCGGTCACCGTGACGTGGTTGCCCGCGGTGCGGTGCAGGCGGGTCACCGCGGGCCGCGGCGTCCCGTCGTGCAGCGACGACAGCGAGGTGCCCGGCGCCCAGTGCACGATCTTGGCGGGCTCGCGCTCCCACAGGCGCAGCGGCAGCTGCTGGCTGCCGCCGACGATGCCGCGGTGGTGGTCGTCGGCCTCGGTGTAGACGACCCGCAGGATCTCCAGGATGGAGTTGGGGAAGTCGGTGTCCCAGCCGCCGGTGCCGAAGCCGACCTGGCCGAAGATCTCGCGGTGGCGGAAGGACTTGAAGGCCGTCGAGTCGCAGAGGTAGCCGTAGAAGGTCTGGTTGTCGAACTTCTCGACGAGCCGGGACCAGATCTCGCGGATGCGCGGGACGTCCCGCTCGCGGATCGCGGTGTTCATGTCGGAGAAGTCCGCGCCCTCCTCCAGGCAGGCGTTCCAGGCGTCCATGACCTGGTGGTAGACCTCGGGGAGGTCGTCGACCGTGCGGGCGTAGTGCGATTCGCCCTTGAGGTCGACCACGGTCGACGGGGTGTCCGCCGCCAGCGGGTTGGGGAACGGCGTGGTCGCGAGGCCCACCAGGTCGATGTAGTGCTGGAGCGCCGTCGAGGACGGCGGGAAGCGCATCGCGCCCATCTCGGCGGTCAGGCCCGCGGCGTCGGCCGGGGTGCCGTCGAAGCCGACGGTCCGCAGCCGGCCGCCTATCTGGTCCGCCTCGTAGACGACGGGCTTGAGGCCCATCTTCATCAGTTCGTAGGCGGTGACGATGCCGGAGAGGCCGCCGCCGATGACCGCGACCTCCTTGCCGTGCTCGGTCGCGGGGACCTGGCCGAGGCCCGCCGGGTGGGCGAGGAAGTCGTCGTAGGCGTACGGGAAGTCCGGGCCGAACATGGTGATGGGCGGCTGGGCATCCGCGTGGTGGGCGGCGGTGGGCACCGTGGACGTCATGGGGGGCGGACTCCTTGCAGACAGGGCACAGCAGGCAGGGCGGCGCGGGCCGGCGGGCCGGCCTGCGGCGGATCGAGGGGGGCGGGGCGGGGTCAGGTCAGCGGGCCGTACAGCTCCGGCCGGCGGTCGTGCAGATACGGGTTGTCCCCCCGGGACTCCTTCAGGAAGGCGGGGTCGACCTCGGCGCGCACCAGCTGTTCGGTGCGGCCGGCGCGGGTGCGCACGACACCGTCCGGACCGGCCAGGCAGCTGAGGCCGACGAACTCGAACTCGCCCTCCGCGCCGACCCGGTTGATGTACGCGACGTACATCTGGTTCTCGAAGGCGCGGACCGGGACGACGGATTCGGCGACGAACTGGAAGGGGTGCATCTGCGCGGTGGGCACCAGCAGCAGATCGGTGCCGGCCAGCGCATGGGCCCGGACGTTCTCCGGGAACTCCACGTCGTAGCAGATCAGCAGGCCGATCCGGAGCCCGGCCAGCTCGGCCTGGACCACGGCCCGCTCCCCCGGGGTGAACCACTCGTGCTCGAAGCAGCCGAAGAGGTGGGTCTTGCGGTAGTTCGCGAGGCGCTCGCCGTCCGGGCCGATGAGCTGCGCCGAGTTGTAGACGGCGGCGCTGTCGGGCTCGTCCTGCGCGGCGCGCTCGGGGTAGCCGTAGAGCACCGCGAGGCCGTGCTCGGCGGCGATCTTCCCGATGGCCCGGGCGCTGTCACCGTCGGCGGTCTCGGCGAGGCGGTGCACGTCGGCGCCGATGGCGTAGCCGGTGAGGAAGAGCTCGGGGCAGGCCAGCAGCCCGGCGCCGGTGGCCGCGGCCGCACGGGCCGCGTCGTCGAGGACCCGCAGGTTGCGCGCGACATCGCCGGGCCGGCCCGAACTCTGGAGCAGGGCGGTGTGCAGCGACGTCATGGGACCCCTCGGCGAGGACGGTGCGGGTGGACGCATTGACGGTACGGTCCGCCGACGATCCCGGACAAGGCGCCACCATTGCGCGCCGAGGGACGATTCATTGCGCGTTCAAGTGACTGTGCGGTGATTCGTTGCGCCCGGCTCGCCGCAACCTGCTGATCGGTGCGGATCCCGGCCCGCGGGGCGCTTCGCGGGGCGGTCGGCGCGGCCGTCGCCATGGCGTTCACCGGGGCCACGGCGCCCCTAGCCCGGCGCCCCCGAGCTGAACCGCCGCAGCAGCGGCGAGAGCACCAGGACGGACTTGGTCCGCTCCACGAACGGTTCGCCCGCGATCCGCTCCAGGACCCGCTCGAAGTGCCGCATGTCGGAGGCGAAGACCTGGACGACGGCGTCCGCCTCACCGGTGACGGTGGAGGCGGACGCCACTTCCGGGTAGCGCGACAGGCCGCGGTGGATCGCCTCGGGCGAGGTGTTGCGGCGGCAGTAGATCTCGATGAACCCCTCGGTTTCCCAGCCGAGCGCGGCCGGGTCGACGCGGACCGTGAAGCCGGTGATCGCGCCGTCGGCCCGCAGCCGGTCCACCCGGCGCTTGACGGCCGGCGCGGAGAGCCCGACCTCCTGGCCGATGTCGGCATAGCTGCGGCGGGCGTCCTCGGCGAGGGCGTGGACGATGCGTTCGTCGAGATCGTTCAGTCGCACTGCGGGTGGATCACTTCTCTGCGGTGGCCAATCGGGAGCGGCGCAAGCCGTAACCGAAGTAGACCACAAGGCCCACGACCATCCAGACACCGAAGACCACCCAGGTCACGGTGCCGAGGCTGCTCATCATGTAGAGGCACAGCAGGAAGCCGATCGCCGGGAAGAGCGGCGAGAGCGGGGTGCGGAAGCTGCGCGGCATATCGGGCCGGGTGCGGCGCAGCACGATGACGGCGATGTTGACCAGTCCGAAGGCGAACAGCGTGCCGATGCTGGTGGCGTCGGCCAGCTGGCCCAGCGGCACCGCGGCGGCGAGGATCCCGCAGAACAGCGAGACGATCACGGTGTTGGCGCGGGGCGCACCGCTCTTCGGGTGCACCTTGGCGAACACCTTCGGCACCAGCCCGTCCCGGGACATCGCGAAGAGGATGCGGGTCTGGCCGTAGAGCACGGTCAGCACGACGCTGGCGATGGCGATGACCGCGCCGAAGGCGAGCAGCACGGCCCAGAAGCTCTGGCCGCTGACGCTCTTCATGATCCCGGCGAGCGCGGCCTCCGAGCCCTCGAACTTCTGCCAGGGCATCGCGCCCACGGCGATGGCCGCGACCAGGCAGTACAGCGCGGTGACGATCACCAGCGAGAGCATGATCGCGCGCGGCATGTCGCGCTGCGGGTTCTTGGCCTCCTCGCCCGCGGTGGAGGCGGCGTCGAAGCCGATGTACGAGAAGAACAGGGTGGCGCCGGCGGCGCTGACGCCCGCCATGCCCATCGGCATGAAGTTCGCGTAGTTGCCGGAGCGCACGCCCTGCACGGCCACGCCGCAGAACAGCAGCAGGGCGACGATCTTGACGAGGACCATGATGGTGTTGGCGCGGGCGCTCTCCTTGGCCCCGCCGAGCAGGAACACCATCGCCAGCAGCACGACCAGCAGCGCCGGCAGGTTGAAGACGCCGCCGTCACCGGGCGGCTGGGACAGCGCGTCCGGGATGGTGATGCCGATCGTGCCGTCGAGCAGTTCGTTGAGGTACTGGCCCCAGCCGACGGCGACGGCGGCGACCGAGACGCCGTACTCCAGGATCAGGCACCAGCCGCAGACCCAGGCGACCAGCTCGCCGAGGGTGGCGTACGCGTAGGAGTACGACGATCCGGAGACCGGGATGGTGCCGGCCAGCTCCGCGTAGGACAGCGCGGAGAACAGGGCGGTGATGCCGGCGATGACGAAGGAGATGATGACCGCGGGCCCGGCGTCCGGGACGGCTTCACCGAGGACCACGAAGATGCCGGTGCCGAGCGTGGCACCGATGCTGATCATGGTCAGCTGCCACAGGCCCATCGAGCGGCGGAGCGTGCCCCCCTCGCCCTTGCCGCCCTCGGCGACCAGCCGCTCGACGGGCTTGCGCCGCATCAACCGGGTGCCGAGTCCTCCGGGGGAGGGCGGTCGGGGGTCGCTGTCCCCTGCGGGTGGGGATGCGCCGTGCTCCAACACTGAGGTGGCTCCTTTATCGCTGCCGATCGGATTTCGTACGGAGCGCGGCGACCGGCAGCGGTCGGAAGACGGGCATGCCGGAGCACCCCGCAGCAGGAGACCGCCGAGCAGACGGACTCCGTCACTCCACGTACAGCGCTTGACCTTACGGGCCGCCGCTGACCTGCCGTAATGCAGCTTCCTTGCGCAACAGCGAAGGATCATTGCGCACCGGTGCAGGGGGCGGCCGTTCGTTGCGCGCCAGGGTCCGATCGTACGTGTTCCGCGGTGCGGGACGGACCGGGGGCCCGGGTTCCGGAAACGCGGCCGGCCCCGCACCCGAGGGGGTGCGGGGCCGGTCAGCGGCGGCGCCGGAGGGGCGTCACACCCCGTGGCGGGTCAGTTCCAGCTGTCGTGCAGCGGCTTGCCCTCGGCGTACCCGGCGGCGCTCTGCACCCCGACCACGGCCTTGTCGGCGAACTCCGCCAGGGAGCCGGCGCCCGCGTAGGTGCAGGAGCTGCGGACACCCGCGATGATCGAGTCGATCAGATCCTCGACGCCGGGCCGCGCCTGGTCGACGAACATCCGCGAGGTGGAGATGCCCTCCTCGAAGAGGGCCTTGCGGGCCCGGTCGTAGGCCGACTCGTCGCTCGTACGGTTGCGCACCGCACGCGCGGAGGCCATGCCGAAGCTCTCCTTGTACGGCCGGCCGTCGGCGGTGTGCTGGAGGTCACCGGGCGACTCCAGGGTGCCGGCGAACCAGGAGCCGATCATCACGTTGGAGGCGCCCGCGGCCAGCGCCATCGCGACGTCGCGGGGGTGGCGCACCCCGCCGTCGGCCCAGACGTGCTTGCCGAACTTCTTCGCCTCGGCGGCGCACTCCAGGACCGCGGAGAACTGCGGCCGGCCCACGCCGGTCATCATCCGGGTGGTGCACATCGCGCCCGGTCCGACGCCGACCTTGATGATGTCCGCGCCGGCCTCGATCAGGTCCCGGACGCCCTCGGCGGCGACGATGTTGCCCGCCACGATCGGGACCTGCGGGTCCAGCCCGCGGACCGCCCTGACCGCGTTGATCATCGACTCCTGGTGGCCGTGCGCGGTGTCCACGACGAGCGTGTCCACACCGGCTTCCAGCAGCGCCTTGGCCCGCCCGGCCACGTCGCCGTTGATGCCGACGGCGGCCGCGATCCGCAGCTTGCCGTTGGCGTCCGTGGCGGGGGTGTACAGGGTGGCGCGGAGCGCGCCCTTGCGGGTGAGGATGCCGACCAGCATGCCGTCCGCGTCGACCGCGGGCGCGAGCTTGCGGTTGGCGGCGTCGAGGCGGTTGAAGGCCTCCCGCGGGTCGATGTCCGCGTCCAGGACCAGCAGGTCCCTGGACATGACCTCGGCCACCTGGGTGAAGCGGTCCACCCCGGCCAGGTCGTGCTCGGTGACGACGCCGACCGGGCGGCCCCCCTCGACGACGATGCCCGCGCCGTGCGCCCGCTTGGGCAGCAGCGCCAGGGCGTCGGCGACGGTCGCGACCGGGGACAGCACGATCGGGGTGTCCAGGACCAGGTGGCGGCGCTTGATCCAGGTGACGACGTCGGTGACGACGTCGAGCGGGATGTCCTGCGGAATGACGACCAGGCCACCACGACGGGCGACGGTCTCGGCCATCCGGCGGCCGGCGATCGCCGTCATGTTGGCGACCACGAGAGGGATGGTGGTACCGGTCCCGTCGTGGGAGGAGAGATCCACTCCCTGGCGGGAGCCCACGGCGGAGCGGCCGGGCACCATGAACACATCGTCGTAGGTCAGGTCGTAGGGCACCGAAGAACTCTCTTCGAGCGCGCCGTTCTTCGGATTGAGGAATCGCATACGGCCAGGATACGGGCCCTGACCAGGGCTCATGCGATAATCCGAGCCATCCCCCGGCCGTGTGTGCGATCCGCCAAACGCGCCGTGACGGCGGAGGGGGCCGCCCCGGAACGGGGGTCCGCGGGCGCCCGGACGGGCCGCGCCGCATCGCCGCCGGTCAGGCCCGGTGCACCGCCGCCGGGACGTGCCCTAGACGCCCTGCCGGTCCCGCCCCCTGGCCATGATCACGGCCAGGCCGGTGTCCGTGTCCCGCCAGTAGCCCACCGCATCGGCCAGTACACCCTCGACGACGCTCCACTCGTCCGGCGCCGCGGCCGCATAGCCCTGCCAGCCCGTCACCACGAGCAGCCGGCCGCGGCCGGCGGGGCACCAGGACAGATCGGTCAGGCAGTCGGCGAGCGCGTCCCAGTTGCTGCCGAACCAGTCCGGCAGCCGCAGGGCGCGGGCGCACCGGTCCATGAAGGCGGCCTTGTCCGCGACCCCCTCCAGGTCCAGGGACGCACCGGTCCAGCCGGCGTCCCGCGCGGCGGCCAGCGCCTGGGCCACCGAACGCTCCGCGGGCCAGGGCAGCACCCCCGCGGGCGTACTGCCGTCGAGCACCGCCGCGAGCGGCCTGGGCACTGAACCCGTCATCGGAGCACCGCCTTGAAGGTCCGGTAGTGGTCGTCGGTGTAGTACGTCTCGTGGCTCCGGCCGGTGACGAGCCGGCGGGCCCCGCGGTCCGGCGAACCGGGCGTGGGCACCGTGTACTCGTGGTAGTGACCGCGCGGCTGACGGGGCAGCAGCCGCTCTCGGTTGCCGAAGACGGTCCCGTCCTGCGGGTACGGGAAGGGTCCGCCGGCGTCGATCAGCCGGAGGGTGTGCCGTGCCTGCGGGGGCAGCGCACCGGCCGGGACGGCCGGCATGCCCCGCGCCCAGTCCGGCACGCCGGAGCGGCTCGGGGCACCGGCGGCCGACGTGGCACCGGACCGCGGCGCGGCGGACGAACTCCCGCCCGCGCCACCGCCCGTGGCACACCCGGCCAGCACCAGGAGCAGCCCGGCGAGCAGCGCGCCGAGGACGGCGGCAGCACGGCGCGGGGCGGAGCGGATCACCATGCGCCGATGCTGTCACAGGGCCGCGCAGCCTGCTCGTCGGTACCGCGCCAGGGGTGGCCGGGACGGGGCGCGGGGCAGGTGCGCACGGCGGCCGCGCGGGGGCCCGGCCGCCGGAGGTCACGCCCCGTCAGGGTCCGCCCGGTCCAGTGCGGGGCGCGGGCCGGGGCCGGTCTCCAGCAGCAGGTGGTCGGCTGCGGCGGTGTCCGTGACCAGGCTCGTCACCAGCCCGGAGCGCAGCACCGCGCCGATCGCGTCGGCCTTGCGCCGGCCGCCGGCGATGGCGACGACCTCGGGGATCCGGCGGAGCCGGTCCGCCTCGACGGTGATGCAGCGCTCGCCGAGGTCCCGGCCGATCCGGCGGCCCTGGGCATCGAAGAGGTGCGCCGACATCTCGGCGGCCGCGCCCAGCGAGGCGTAGTGCTCCCGCTCCTGCTCCGACAGCATGTCGTAGACCGTCGAGACGCCGGGCTCCCAGGAGCCGATGGAGACGCAGGCGACGGTGACCTTGTCGAAGTAGTCGAACGCACGGGCGATGCCGGTCTGGCGGCGCAGCGCCTCGGCGGTCGCCGAGTCCGGCAGCAGCATCGGCGCATAGATCGGGTGCGCCTCGCCGCCGGAGACATCGGCCGCCCGGCGCACCGCCTCGACCGAGCCGCGGTCGGCGGTGCCCGCGTCGTACACACCGGTCAACTGCACGACGGTGCACGGCGGAAGGCGGTGCAGCGCGGCCGCCATGTGAATGGTCGACCGGCCCCAGGCCAGTCCGAGCACGTCTCCCTCGGTGACCAGCTCGCCGAGCAGATCGGCCGCGACCTCGCCGAGGTTCTCGGGGTCGGCGGCGTCCTCGGGCGGGGTCTGGCCGCCGAAGGCGGGGGGAGCGTCCGCGGGCGACTCGACGACCACCGCGTGGCGCAGGCCGTAGCGGGCCCGCAGGGCGTCGGAGCGTTCGGCGTCCAGTTCGGAGGGCACCCGGATCTCGATCCGCACAAGATCACGTTCCAGGGCGGTCTCCAGCACGCGCGCGACCTTGAACCGGCTGACGCCGAATTCCTCCGCGATCTGGATCTTCGACTTGCCCTCAAGATAGAAACGGCGGGCCATGGCCGCGGCCTGCACCAGCTCGGCAGGGCCCATTCCGGACTGTGGGCGGCTGGCTACCACGAAATTCTCCCCTTTTGCGCATGTGATCGAGTCTTTGCTCATCCTTTCAGAAACCCGGCGGCAACGGGGACCACGACCGCCCCGACCCTCGTGAACGCTGGGTAGCGCCCCGCACAACGAGCGGCGCGGCCCCCGTCCCGCCCGGATTTCCCTGGCGTGAATCCATCGGGCCGCCGGTTCCCGCCGGCCGCCGTCAGTGCGCGCAGCCCCAGCCCGCCGCCGCGGTCGCCGCCTCGGCCTTCTCCCGCAGGTCACGGACCGCCTTGGCCGGGTCGTCCGCGCCGTACACCGCGGAGCCCGCCACGAACACGTCGGCGCCCGCCTCCGCGCACCGCTCGATGGTGTCCGCCGAGACCCCGCCGTCCACCTGCAGCGCCAGCTGCAAGCCGTGCCGGGAGATCAGTTCACGGGTGCGACGGATCTTCGGCAGCATGATGTCCAGGAACGCCTGGCCGCCGAAGCCGGGCTCCACGGTCATGATCAGCAGCATGTCGAGCTCGGGGAGCAGATCCTCGTACGGCTCGATCGGCGTGGCCGGCTTCAGCGCCATGGACGCCCGGGCGCCCTTGGCCCGGATCTCCCGCGCCAGCCGCACCGGCGCGGCCGCCGCCTCCACGTGGAAGGTCACCGACCCGGCCCCGGCCTCGATGTACTGCGGCGCCCAGCGGTCCGGGTCCTCGATCATCAGATGCAGGTCGAGGGGGGTGTCCGTCGCCTTGCTCAGCGACTCGACCACCGGCACACCGAGGGTGAGGTTCGGGACGAAGTGGTTGTCCATGACGTCGACGTGCAGCCAGTCGGCGCCCTCGACGGCACGTGCCTCCTCGGCGAGGCGGGCGAAGTCTGCGGACAGGATGCTGGGGTTGATCAAGGCCATGCCCCCAGTATGGCGCGAGGACCCGGGACGGGCGGAGGGGGGACGGGAGGGGAACGGAACGGGAGCGCGTGGAGGCGGGGCCGAGGGAGGGGTGGGCGAGCCCCGGGCCGGGGCGGACACCGGCTGGTCGGCCCGGCGGCCGGCCCGGTGACCGGCGCCCCGTTCGGCACCCCGCGCACGGCCGGCCGAACCCCCGGACCCGGACCGACCGCCACATCCCGGCCCGCCGGGTCGTGTTCAGGGGACGCGGCGGGCCGATCGCGCGGCCGGCCCCGGGGCTCGCGGCTGTCGGGCGGCTCTCCCTCAGCGCGTCCGGCGCAGCAGGGCCAGGTACATCGCGTCCGTGCCGTGCAGGTGGGGCCAGAGTTGGACGTCCGGGCCGTCGCCGAGGGCGGGGACGCCGGGCATCAGGGGGCGGGCGTCCACCCACTCCGCCCGGACCGGCTCGCCGCCGCGGGCCTTGAGGACGTCGTCCACCACGGCCCGGGTCTCGGCCGGGTGCGGGGAGCAGGTCGCGTAGCCGACGACGCCACCGACGCGTACGGCCGCGAGGGCCTGGTGCAGGAGTTCGCGCTGGAGCGGGGCGAAGCCGTCCAGGTCCTCGGGGCGGCGGCGCCAGCGTGCCTCCGGGCGGCGCCGCAGCGCGCCGAGGCCGGTGCAGGGCACGTCCACCAGTACCCGGTCGAAGGAGCCGGGCCGCCAGGCCGGTCGGGTGCCGTCGGCGGCGATGACCGCGTACGGGCCCGGGTTGCCGTCGAGCGCCCGCGCCACCAGGCGTGCGCGGTGCGGCTGCTTCTCCGACGCCAGCAGGGCGGCACCGCGCTCGGCCGCGAGCGCCGCCAGCAGCGCCGCCTTGCCGCCGGGGCCCGCGCAGCCGTCGAGCCAGGCGCGGTCGGTGCCCTCGACGGGCGCGTTCGCCAGCGCGAGGGCGACGAGCTGACTGCCCTCGTCCTGCACCCCCGCGCGCCCTTCGCGGACCGGGTCCAGGGCGCCCGGCTCCCCGCCCTCCACGAGCCGCACCGCGTACGGGGACCAGCGCCCGGGGAGCGTGCTCTCCTCGCCGCCGGCCGCCGCCACCAGTTCGTCGGCGGTGCTCCGGCCGGGCCGGGCCACCAAGGTCACCTCGGGGCGTTCGTTGTCCGCCTCCAGCAGGTCCTCGATACCGGCCCGGCCCCCGCCGAGCGCGTCCCACAGCGCCGAGACGATCCAGCGGGGGTGGGCGTGCACGATGCCGAGGTGTTCCTCGGGGTCCTCGTCGTACTCGGGGGCGACCCGCTCCAACCAGCCGTCCAGGTCATGGGCGGTGACCTTGCGCAGCACCGCGTTGACGAACTTCGCCCGCCCGTCGCCCAGCACCACCCGCGCCAGCTCGACGCTGGCGCTCACCGCCGCGTGCGGGGGGATGCGGGTGCCGAGCAACTGGTGCGCCCCGAGCGTCAGCACGTCCAGGACCGGCGGGTCCACCTCCCGCAGCGGCCGGTCCACGCACCGCGCGATGATCGCGTCGTAGGTGCCCTGCCACCGCAGCGAGCCGTAGACCAGCTCGGTCGCCAGCGCCGCGTCGCGGGCGTCGAAGTCGCCGCCCTCGCGCGCCTTGCGCAGCAACGGCGGCAGCACGAGGTTCGCATAGGCGTCCCGCTCGTCGACCGCCCGCAACGCCTCGAACGCCAGGATCCGGACCGGGTCCTTCTGCGGGCGGCGGTAGGGCTTGCTGGGACGGCGACGCGGCTGCTGGCTCACAGAAAAGGTGCTCCGGATACGAGATGAGGGGTCCGTCCCAGCCTACGCGGACCCCCGACCGGAACGCGCGGGAGGCCGGGCCGGGACCGGGACCGCCGAGGACGGCGGCTGCCGCGTCCCGCCGGCGGACGCCGGGTCAGTCCCCCAGCCGCTCCCCGCCCTCGATGCGCACCCCGCGCGCCCAATCCGCCGCCTTCATCGGCTTCTTGCCCTGCGGCTGGACCCAGACGAGCTCGACGGGGTGGCTGCCGGTGCCGACGCACACCGACTTCTTCGTGACGGCGAGTTCGCCGGGCCCGAGGGCGGGCTCGGTGTGCCCGGCGGCGAGCACGGCCGACATCAGCTTCAGGCGCTCCCCGCGGAAGACCGTCCAGGCCCCGGGTGCCGGCGCGCAGCCGCGGATCACCCGGTCGACCCGCAGCGCGGGCGCCGTCCAGTCCACCTTGGCGTCCTCGACCTCGATCTTCGGCGCGAGCGTGATGCCCTCGGCCGGCTGCGGCACCGCCTGCAGCGTGCCGTCCTCGATGCCGTCCATCGTCGCCACGAGCAGCCCGGAGCCGGCGAACGCCAGCCGGGTGAGCAGATCGCCACTGGTGTCCGTCGGCCGGACCTGCTCGGTCAGCACCCCGAAGACCGGGCCCGAGTCCAGTCCGGTCTCGATCTGGAACGTCGAGGCACCGGTCACCTCGTCGCCCGCCAGCACCGCGTGCTGCACGGGCGCCGCGCCCCGCCACGCGGGCAGCAGCGAGAAGTGCAGGTTGACCCACCCCATGGCGGGAATGTCGAGCGCGGCCTTCGGCAGCAGCGCACCGTAGGCGACCACCGGGCAGCAGTCCGGCGCGATCTCCCGCAGCCGGGCCAGGAAGTCCTCGTCGCGCGGCTTGACGGGCTTGAGCACCTCGATGCCCGCCTCCTCCGCGCGCTCCGCGACGGGGCTGGCGACCAGCTTGCGGCCGCGCCCCGCGGGCGCGTCGGGCCGGGTGACGACGGCCACGACCTCGTGCCGGTCCGAGGCGATCAGGGCATCGAGGGCGGGTACGGCGACCTCGGGGGTGCCGGCGAAGACAAGCCTCATGGGTGGCGAACTACCTCTCACACGCAGCGGAACGACACACCAGTCTATGGGTCCCGCCGCAGGCCATGGGCCGTGGATCGAGGGGGCGTACAAGATTTCCCGCGCCTCGTACGGAAGCCCGCACGCCCCCATACCGTGACCAGAGCCGCTGCTGTCGCGTTGGTCAAACAGCATTGACCCGGACCGGGCCGCTCTGACGGCCCGCCCGCTTTCACTCTTCCTTTTCCACGCCGGTTCGAGAGGCTTGCTCATGGCCGACCACGCAACCCACGACGCCCAGGCGCGCGCCAGCCTGCATCTCCTGGTGCGGGACATCGAACGGGTGCGCCGGCAGGTGGACGCATTGCGCACGCTGACCGCTCAGCTCGGCAACGTCTACCGGCCGCGGCGCACCGGCCCCTCCGCGGGCTTCGTCGTCTACGGACGTGCCCCCGCCCCGACGGTGCGCCTCGCCCAGGAACTGCGGGACAGCGTCGAAACGCTCGTCACGGCCGCCGTCGACTTCGACCGGTCGCTGGGGTTCTCCTGGGACGCGGTGGGCTCGGCGCTCGGCGTCACCAAACAGGCGGTGCACCGCCGTTACGGTGCCCGCAGGGCCGCCGCCCAGAACTCCGCGGAGACCAACGGCGGTGAGCCGGCGGTGCGTCCGGCCGATGCGCCGGCGACCCGCGCGGTGACCGTGGCCGCGGGCCTGCCCGGCTCCGCTTCCGTCCCGGCCGCCCGTGCCATGCCCGCCCAGCCCTCCGCGGTCTCCCGCGACGAGCCGGCCGCCCGCCCCGGCGCCTTCCCCGGCCCCCGCAACGGCTGAGCCGCCCGGAACCGAACGCCCTCCGCTCCCCCGCACCGCCACGCGCCAACGCCCCGGGACCACCCGCCGACCTCGGTCCCGGGGCGGCGCCATGCCCGGGGCGGCACCGTGGGCGGGGCGGTGCCGTGGACGGAGCGGCGCCAGGGACGGGGCAGGGAGCACGTGCGAGGCGGAGTCGCTTACGGGCGGCGCCATCCCCGGAATGGCGCGCTATCCGGCCGGCGTCCTGGCCGGAGTGACGCGGTGTCCCGGGCGGCGTCCTGGCCGGAGTGACGCCTGGGCAGGAGTGACGCCACGCGCGGGCAGCGCCACACACGAGGCGGCGCCACGTACGGAAAGCGCCGCATACGTCGCGCCGCCACCACGCGGCGAGCGGACCCCCACATCCGGAACGGCGCCGTACCCGGGCGGGCGCCGGTGCCTCCTGAGCCGCGATCCGGCGAACTCCCCGTCGGGACGCCCCCGCAGGCGCCGCGCCCCGCCCATCCGCCGGCCCCTCACCCCAGGTCGGGCGGGTCGATCCGGACCCGGACCGCCTCCCCCTCCCGTTTGACCAGCCGGGCCGCGCGGGCGGCCTTGAGCGCCGCGGCGAGGGCGGCGCCCTGGCCGGGGCGGACCCGGACCAGTGCGCGTTCCCACTGCTCGCCCGGTGGGGGATCGCCCGGCCGGCGCGGACGCGAGGGGTCCGCCACCGGCAGCGGGACGGGTCCCAACACCTCGGCCTCCGCCGGGAGTTCGGCGTCCCGCAGCAGCTCGGCGACATCCTCCGCACGGCCGGCGACGGAGGCCATCCGCGATACCGGGGGGAACCCCAGCTCGGCCCGCTCGGCCAGCTCACGGACCGCATGGCCGGTCGGATCCCAGCGCACCAGCGCCTGCACCGGCCGCAGCGTCGGCTCCGCGATCACCGCGACGGTGCCGCCCTCCGCCTGGCCGCGGACCAGCGCGGCGGCGCCCAGCCAGCGGCGCAGCGCCTCCTCCCCCGCCCGCAGGTCCGGCCGCCCCAGCAGCGCCCAGCCGTCCAGCAGCAGCGCCGCCGCATATCCGCCGTCCTCGGCCACCGGCTCCGCTCCGGGCGTGCTCACCACGAGCGCGGGAGCGCCCGGAACCGAGGCCAGCACGTGATCACGCCCCGAGGTGCGCACCGGGACCGACGGGAACACCCGGCCCAGCTCCTCGGCCGTCCGCCGCGCCCCCACGACCTGGGCCCGCAGCCGCGCACCGCCGCACTCGGCACAGTGCCAGTCCCCCTCGGGCCGCCCGCACCACCCGCAGGCCAGCTCACCCCTGTCCTGCGACTCCAGCGGGCCCGCGCAGGCCCGGCAGCGCGCGGGGGTACGGCAGCGTTCGCAGGCCAGCCGGGGCGCATATCCGCGCCGCGGGACCTGGACGAGCACCGGCCCGCTCCGGAGCCCCTCGCGCACCACCTGCCAGGCCATCGTCGGCAGCCGGGCGGCACGCGCGGCGGCGTCCCGCGCCTCGTCGCCGTCGCCGACCGTACGCACCAGGGGCGCCGCGGCCCGCACCGCAGCGCGCTCGGCGGTCAGCGGGCGCGCCCAGCCCGTCTCGACCAGCTGCGCCGCCTCGACCGTGCAGCTCAGCCCGCCCAGCAGACAGCCGGCTCGCTCATTGACCGACCGCTGGACGAGGACCTCACGGGCGTGCGGCTGGGGTGCGTGCGGGTCGCTGTGGCTGGCGTCGCCGTCGTCCCACAGGGCGACCAGGCCCAAATCGGCTACCGGCGCGAACATCGCGGCGCGCGTCCCGACCACGGCGCGCACCGCGCCCCGGCTGACCGCCAGCCAGCGGCGGTAGCGCTCCTCGGGCCCGGCGTCGGCGGTCAGCAGCACATGCCGGCCCTCCCCGATCAGCTCGCCGAGCGCCGCGTCCACCCGCGCCGCGGCCCGCCCGTCCGGCACCACCACCAGCGCACCGCGCCCGCCCGCCAGCGTCGCGGCCGCCGCCCGCGCCAGCTCCTGCGGCCAGGTCGGCCCGGGCAGCGCCGTCCACACCGCCCGCGGCGCATCCCCGCGGGTCAGCGCCGCCAGGAACCCGGGGCCGGCCCCGTAGCGCTCCCAACTGCCGGGATCCGGAGGCGCGTTGGGCGGCAGCGGCGCCGGAGACGGCTTGGCCTCCGCCCGCGCCCGGCGCGGCGGCACGGCCAGCTGCACCACATCGGCGAGCGTCCCGGCATAGCGGTCCGCCACCGCCCGGCACAGGGCCAGCAGCTCGGGCGTCAGCACCCGCTCGGACGAGAGCACCTGCGCGATCGGGGCGAGCACCCCGCGGTAGTCGCTCTCCGCGACCCGCTCCACGATGAACCCGCTGACCAGCTTGCCGCCCTCGCGGCGGCCGCCCTTCTCCCCCGCCCCGAACCGCACCCGCACCCGCACGCCGGGCTGCGCCTCGGCGTCCATGGCCGCGGGCACCGCGTAGTCGAAATACCGGTCGAGGTGCACCAGCCCCTTGTCGACCAGTACCCGGGCCACCGGCAGCTCGGCGGCCGGCTCGGCGCCCCGCCACGTCCGCGGCTTCGCCCGCTCCGTCTTGGTCTCCCGCACGGCCTCCCGGATGAGGGCCAACTGCTCGCCCGCACCCGACGCCCCCGCCTCCGGTCGCCCGTTCTCCCTGCTCACAGCATCAGTCTTAGCAGATGGCTCGGACAGCGCGGGGCGCCTGTGGACAGCCCACGGCCCCGGACCGCCGAGCGGTCCGGGGCCGTGGTCAGGTCACGGGCGTCCGGTGGGACTCAGAGCCCCGCGGCCTTCTTCAGCGCCTCCACGCGGTCCGTGCGCTCCCAGGTGAAGTCCTCCAGCTCACGGCCGAAGTGGCCGTAGGCGGCGGTCTGGGAGTAGATCGGGCGGAGCAGATCGAGGTCGCGGATGATGGCGGCCGGGCGGAGGTCGAAGACCTCGCCGATGGCCTGCTCGATCTTGTCGGTGTCGACGGTCGCGGTGCCGAAGGTCTCGACGAAGAGACCGACCGGCTCGGCCTTGCCGATGGCGTAGGCGACCTGGACCTCGCAGCGGGCCGCGAGGCCGGCGGCGACGACGTTCTTGGCGACCCAGCGCATCGCGTAGGCGGCCGAGCGGTCGACCTTGGAGGGGTCCTTGCCGGAGAAGGCGCCGCCACCGTGGCGGGCCATGCCGCCGTAGGTGTCGATGATGATCTTGCGGCCGGTGAGGCCGGCGTCGCCCATCGGGCCGCCGATCTCGAAGCGGCCGGTCGGGTTGACCAGCAGCCGGTAGCCGTCGGTGTCCAGCTTGATGCCGTCCTCGACGAGCTGGTTCAGGACGTGCTCGACGACGAACTCGCGGATGTCGGGTGCGAGCAGCGAGTCGAGGTCGATGTCGCTGGCGTGCTGCGAGGAGACCACGACGGTGTCGAGGCGGACGGCCTTGTGGCCGTCGTACTCGATGGTGACCTGGGTCTTCCCGTCGGGACGGAGGTAGGGGATGGTGCCGTTCTTGCGGACCTCGGACAGGCGCTTGGACAGGCGGTGCGCGAGGTTGATCGGGAGCGGCATCAGCTCCGGCGTCTCGTCGCAGGCGTAGCCGAACATCAGGCCCTGGTCGCCCGCGCCCTGTCGGTCCAGCTCGTCGTCGTCGCCCTCGACACGGTTCTCGTACGCGGTGTCGACACCCTGGGCGATGTCCGGGGACTGCGCGCCGATGGACACCGAGACGCCGCAGGAGGCGCCGTCGAAGCCCTTCTTGGACGAGTCGTAGCCGATGTCCAGGATCTTGTTGCGGACGAGGTTGGGGATGTCGGCGTACGCCTTCGTCGTCACCTCGCCGGCCACGTGCACCAGGCCGGTGGTGATCAACGTCTCCACGGCGACCCGGGAGGTCGGGTCCTCCTTGAGGAGCGCGTCGAGAATGGTGTCGCTGATCTGGTCAGCGATCTTGTCGGGGTGGCCCTCGGTGACGGACTCCGAGGTGAAGAGGCGGCGGGACACATCGCTCCCTGGGGTTGCAGCGGCTGCTGGCTGATCATTGGCGGAGGGGCCGAGAGCTGCGCTCGGCCCGATCCGCTCGCCAGTTTATCGGTCGTGTGCGGTGTTCGGGCACGCGGTCTCGATTTATGGACCCCCCGTGACCTGGGACACCACGGCTCGCGGTAGGACGATCACCATTGAGCATGGGCCGGGTCAAGGGGACATGGCGGATTTTAGGGGGCCGCTGGAGTGAGCACGGGCCCCTTGCGGACACGTCAGGGGCGAGTCTCGGCCAGACGCGGGGCAACCAGGTCCCAGAGGGTGTCGGCCAGGTCTTCCTTGGGTCCGTACGGGACCGGGGTCTCGGTTCCGTCGGCCGCCAGGATCACCGCCTCGTTCTCCGCCGAACCGAAGGCCTTGTGCTCCCCCACCTCGTTGACGACCAGCAGGTCACACCCCTTGCGGGCGAGCTTGGCGCGTCCGTTGGCGAGCACGTCGTCGGTCTCCGCGGCGAAGCCGACCACGAGCTGTCCGGGGCGGGCCCGCTCGGCGGAGAGCTCGGCAAGAATGTCCGGATTCCTCACCAGAGTGACCGGTTCCGGCTCCTGGCCCTCGACCTTCTTGATCTTGCCGGTGGTGTAGACGGCGGGCCGGAAATCGGCGACGGCGGCGGCCATGACCACCGCGTCGGCGTCAGCGGCGGCCTTCAGGACCGCCTCGTGGAGCTGCCGGGCGGTGCCGATGTGCAGCACGTCCACCCCGGCCGGATCCGGCAGCTCGGTGTTGCCGGCGACCAGCGTGACCCGGGCGCCGCGGGCCGCGGCCGTACGGGCGAGCGCGTAGCCCTGCTTGCCGGAGGACCGGTTGCCCAGGTAGCGGACGGGGTCCAGCGGCTCGCGGGTGCCGCCCGCGCTGACCACGACATGGCGGCCGGCGAGGTCCTGCTCCGCCGCCCGGGCGCCACGGGCCAGCACCCGGCGGCAGAACGCGAAGATCTCGGCCGGGTCGGGGAAGCGGCCCTTGCCGGTGTCGACACCGGTCAGCCGGCCGACCGCCGGATCGATGACGAGCGCGCCGCGGCGGCGCAGCGTGGCGACGTTCTCCTGCGTGGCGGGGTGCTCCCACATCTCGGTGTGCATCGCCGGAGCGAAGACCACCGGGCAGCGCGCGGTGAGCAGGGTGTTGGTCAGCAGGTCGTCGGCGAGGCCGTGGGCGGCCTTGGCCAGCAGGTCGGCGGTGGCGGGGGCGACCACGACGAGGTCGGCGCCCTGGCCGATCCGGACGTGCGGGACCTCGTGGACGGACTCCCAGACCTCGGTGCCGGCCGGGTTGCCGGACAGCGCCGACCAGGTGGCCTCGCCGACGAAGTGCAGCGCCGAGGCGGTCGGCACGACCCGTACGTCGTGACCGGACTCGGTCAGCCGTCGCAGCAGTTCACACGCCTTGTAGGCGGCGATCCCGCCGCTCACCCCCAGGACGACCCTGGGCCGCTCCCGCTCACGCCTGTCCATCGCTTCGCCGCTCCCCGGGCCTAGGTCCCTACGTATGCCCCTATGACACACCAAGGGCCCGGCTGGAGGCCCCTCCCAGCGTTAGCCGGGGGAGCTCCGCCGGGCCCTTGGTGAAGGTGCCGCTGCTTACTGCGCCGGGCCCTCGATGGCCTCGGAGGTCAGCAGGCCCGCGTTGATCTCGCGCAGCGCGATCGACAGGGGCTTCTCGTGGACGTGGGTGTCCACGAGCGGGCCGACGTACTCGAGCAGGCCCTCGCCGAGCTGCGAGTAGTAGGCGTTGATCTGGCGCGCACGCTTGGCGGCGTAGATCACCAGGCTGTACTTCGAGTCAGTGGCCTCGAGGAGCTCATCAATGGGCGGGTTGATGATGCCCTCGGGTGCGGTGATGGAAGAGGACACTCTCTACCTTCCGAAGGGGGATGAAGCGGGGGTGTGACGCAAAAGTCTTCGACGGTCCGGGGAGCTGCGCGGTCAGCCGCTGGCGTTCTCGTCTCCGGATCGATTCAGCATCAAGGCTAGCAGCTCACGGCTGACGTCCTCGACGGAGGTGTTGACAAGCGTCACATCGAACTCCTTCTCCGCCGCCAGTTCGATCCGGGCGGCGGCCAGCCGGCGCTCGATGACCTCCGGCGCCTCCGTGCCCCGGCCGGTGAGCCGGCGGACCAGCTCGTCCCAGCTCGGCGGGGCCAGGAAGACCAGGTTCGCCTCCGCCATGGACTCGCGGACCTGGCGGGCGCCCTGCAGGTCGATCTCCAGCAGGACGGGCTCCCCGGACTCCAGGCGGTCCAGCACCGCCTTGCGGGGGGTGCCGTACCGGTTGCCTGCGAACTCGGCCCATTCGAGCAGCTCACCGTTGGCGATGAGCTTGTCGAACTCTCCGTCGTCGACGAAGAAGTACTGGACGCCGTGCCGCTCCCCGGGGCGCGGCTTGCGGGTGGTGGCCGAAACCGAGAGCCAGACCTCGGGGTGGACCTTGCGCAGATGCGCGACGACCGTGCTCTTGCCGACCCCGGAGGGGCCGGAGAGCACGGTCAGTCGCGGTTGTCTGGCCGGGGGCGCGGGGGTCGTCCCCCCGGGGACTGCAGAACTCATGCAGCGATTATTCCAGCTTCCCGGTGATGCCGGAAAATTCAGGAAGCAGTGCTGCCGAACTCGCGCTCCAGTGACGCGATCTGGTTGGAGCCAAGACCCCGGACACGGCGGCTCTCGGAGATCCCGAGACGCTCCATGATCTGCTTGGCGCGGACCTTGCCGACGCCCGGCAGGGACTCGAGAAGGGCGGAGACCTTCATCTTGCCGATGACGTCGTTCTCCTGGCCCTGCTTGATGACCTCATGGAGGGAAGCACCGGAGTGCTTGAGCCGATTCTTGACCTCGGCGCGCTCCCGGCGAGCCGCGGCGGCCTTCTCGAGCGCGGCTGCGCGCTGTTCAGGGGTAAGGGGCGGAAGAGCCACGCCTACGTCACCTCGGATGTCGAACTGTCGGATACGGACCGGTGTGGAACCTAGTCGCCCCGCACCTGCGGAGCAACGAGCAACGCGCTTACGTGCAGTGCTCTCGTCGGAGACTAGCGCCAGAGGGCGCCGGAGTCAGCGAGAACAAGCGAAAAGTCCTGGTCAGACTCTGCTGACCAGGACAATTCGGGACCAAAGTCCCCGTCGGAAGGGTCTCAATCGAGCGCGGTGCGCACTTCGCCGGTGAATCGGTCGGCCGCGGCGCGCAGTGCGGAGGTGTCCGGGCCGTGCCGGAGCACCCCCCGGCTGACGCTCGGCACGACGTTGCGCACGGCGTCGCCGAAGACCTTCGGGAGGTCGGCGGGGGTGGCGCCCTGGGCGCCGATGCCGGGGGCGAGCAGCGGGCCGTTGATCGCCAGGTCGAACGAGGAGAGATCGCCGAGCGTGGCGCCGACGACCGCGCCGAAGGAGCCCAGCGGCCCGGCACCGGCGTTCTCGGCGGCGAGGTGGCCGAGCATGGTCGCACCGAGCGTGCGGCCGTCCTCGCGCACCGCGCGCTGGACCTCGGCGCCCTCCGGGTTGGAGGTGAGGGCGAGGACGAAGAGCCCGCAGCCGCTCTCGCGGGCCAGGTCGACGGCCGGGCGCAGCGAGCCGTAGCCGAGGTACGGGGAGACGGTCAGCGCGTCGGAGAACAGCGGCGAGTCCGGACGCAGGTAGGTCTCGGCGTAGGCGGCCATGGTCGAGCCGATGTCGCCGCGCTTGGCGTCCATCAGGACCAGCGCGCCGCGCTCGCGCGCCTCCTCGACGGCGGTCTCCAGCACGGCCAGGCCGCGCGAGCCGAAGCGCTCGAAGAAGGCCGACTGCGGCTTGAAGACCGCGACCGACTCGCCGAGGGCCTCCACCACGGTCCGGGTGAACCGCGCCAGGCCCGCGACGTCGTCGTTCAGGCCCCAGTCGGCCAGCAGCGAGGCGTGCGGGTCGATGCCGACGCAGAGCGGGCCGCGCTCGTCCATGGCGCGGCGCAGACGGGCACCGAACGCTTCCTGGGTCATGCGGTCACCTTCTTGTGCTCGGCGCCGACGGCGTCGGCGAGGGTGGCGTACGGGCTGTTGCGCAGGCGGGCGGCGAGGCCCTTGTGGATCGCGCGGCACCAGAACGGGCCCTGGTAGATGAAGGCGCTGTAGCCCTGGACGAGGGTGGCGCCGGCGAGGATGCGCTGCCAGGCGTCCTCGGCGTTCTCGATGCCGCCCACCCCGATGAGGGTGATCCGGTCGCCGACGCGGGCGTAGAGGCGGCGCAGCACCTCCAGGGAGCGCTCCTTGACGGGCGCGCCGGACAGTCCGCCGGTCTCGGCGGTCAGCGTCGGGTCGGAGACCAGGCCGAGGCCCTCGCGGGCGATGGTGGTGTTGGTGGCGATGATCCCGTCCAGGCCCAGCTCGACGGCCAGGTCGGCGACCGCGTCGACGTCCGCGTCGGCGAGGTCGGGCGCGATCTTGACCAGCAGCGGGACCCGGCGGTCGGTGACCGTGCGGTCGGCGGCCTCGCGCACGGCCGTCAGCAGCGGGCGCAGGTGGTCGACGGCCTGGAGGTTGCGCAGCCCCGGGGTGTTCGGGGAGGAGACATTGACCACCAGGTAGTCGGCGTGCCGGGCGAGCCGCTCGGTGGAGGTGACGTAGTCGGCGGTGGCCTCGGCCTCCGGGACGACCTTGGTCTTGCCGATGTTGACGCCGACGGTGGCCGGGAAGACCGGGCGGCGGGCCGCGAGGCGGGCTGCCACGGACGCGGAGCCGTCGTTGTTGAAGCCCATGCGGTTGATCAGCGCGCGGTCCGCCACGAGCCGGAACAGGCGCTTCTTGGGGTTGCCGGGCTGCGGCTGGGCGGTGACCGTGCCGATCTCGACGTGGTCGAAGCCGAGCATGGTCATCCCGTCGATGGCGACGGCGTTCTTGTCGAAGCCGGCGGCCAGGCCGAAGGGGCCGTGCATCCGGCGGCCCAGGGCCTCGGTGCGCAGTTCCTTGTAGCGGGGCGCGAGGGCGGCCGCGAGGAAGGTGCGCAGCACGGGGATGCGCACGGCCAGCTGGATCCAGCGGAAGGCCAGGTGGTGGGCCTGCTCGGGGTCCATGCGCTTGAAGATCAGGTGGAAGAAGAGGCGGTACATCGTCGGGTGGGCCTTCCGGGGTGAGGAGCGAGGGGGCACGAAGAGGGGGACACCGCGTCGGTGTCCCCCTCCTGGCCGCTACTCCTCGCGGGCCGCGGTGAGATGTTCGGCGTGTTCCTGGAGGGACCGCACGCCGACGTCCCCGCGGGACATGGCCTCGATGCCCTGGACCGCGGCGGCCAGCGCCTGGACGGTGGTCAGGCAGGGCACGGCGCGGGCCACGGCCGCGGTGCGGATGTCGTAGCCGTCCAGCCGGCCGCCGGTGCCGTAGGGGGTGTTGACGATCAGGTCGACCTGGCCGTCGTGGATGAGCTGGACGATGGTCTTCTCGCCGTCCGGCCCCTCGCCCTCGGACTGCTTGCGCACCACGGTGGCGTTGATGCCGTTGCGGCGCAGCACCTCGGCGGTGCCGGAGGTGGCGAGCAGCTCGAAGCCGTGCGCGACCAGCTCACGGGCCGGGAAGATCATCGAGCGCTTGTCGCGGTTGGCGACGGAGACGAAGGCGCGGCCCTTGGTGGGCAGCGCCCCGTAGGCGCCGGTCTGCGACTTGGCGTAGGCGGTGCCGAAGACCGAGTCGATGCCCATGACCTCGCCGGTGGAGCGCATCTCCGGGCCGAGGACGGTGTCCACGCCGCGGCCGTGGATGTCGCGGAAGCGCGACCAGGGCATCACGGCTTCCTTGACGGAGATCGGCGCGTCCAGCGGCAGCGTGCCGCCGTCGCCCGACTTGGGCAGCATGCCCTCGGCGCGCAGCTCGGCGACGGTCGCGCCCAGCGAGATCCGGGCGGCGGCCTTGGCCAGCGGTACCGCGGTGGCCTTCGAGGTGAAGGGCACCGTACGGGACGCGCGGGGGTTGGCTTCCAGCACGTAGAGGATGTCGCCGGCCATGGCGAACTGGATGTTGATCAGTCCGCGGACGCCGACGCCCTTGGCGATGGCCTCCGTCGAGGCGCGCAGCCGCTTGATGTCGTAGCCGCCCAGCGTGATGGGGGGCAGCGCGCAGGCGGAGTCGCCGGAGTGGATGCCGGCCTCCTCGATGTGCTCCATGACGCCGCCGAGGTAGAGCTCGTGGCCGTCGTAGAGCGCGTCGACGTCGATCTCGATGGCGTCGTCGAGGAACCGGTCGATCAGGACCGGGTGCCGGTCGATGAGGCCGGCGTGGCGGGTGAGGTACTCGCCCAGCGACGGCTCGTCGTAGACGATCTCCATGCCGCGGCCGCCGAGCACGTAGGACGGGCGGACCATGACCGGGTAGCCGATCTCGGCGGCGATCCGCTTGGCCTCGTCGAAGGAGAAGGCGGTGCCGTACTTGGGGGCGGGCAGTCCGGCCTCGGTGAGCACCCGGCCGAAGGCGCCGCGCTCCTCGGCGAGGTCGATCGCCTCGGGCGAGGTGCCGACGATCGGCACGCCGTTGTCCTTGAGCGCCTGCGCCAGGCCCAGCGGGGTCTGCCCGCCGAGCTGGACGACGACGCCGGCGACCGGGCCCGCCTGGGTCTCGGCGTGCACGATCTCCAGCACGTCCTCCAGCGTCAGCGGCTCGAAGTACAGGCGGTCGGAGGTGTCGTAGTCCGTCGAGACGGTCTCCGGGTTGCAGTTGACCATCACGGTCTCGTAGCCGGCGTCGCTGAGCGCGAACGAGGCGTGGACGCAGGAGTAGTCGAACTCGATGCCCTGGCCGATGCGGTTGGGGCCGGAGCCGAGGATGATCACGGCCGGCTTCTCGCGCGGGGCGACCTCGGTCTCCTCGTCGTAGGACGAGTAGAAGTACGGGGTCTTCGCGGCGAACTCGGCGGCGCAGGTGTCGACCGTCTTGTAGACCGGGCGGACACCGAGGGCGTGCCGGACCTCGCGGACGACGTCCTCGCGCAGTCCGCGGATCGCGGCGATCTGGGCGTCGGAGAAGCCGTAGCGCTTTGCGTCCGCAAGGATCTCCGGGTGGAGCTTCTCGGCGGCGGCGATCTCGTCGGCGATCTCCTTGACGAGGAAGAGCTGGTCGACGAACCAGGGGTCGATCTTCGTGGCGTCGAAGACCTCCTGGGGCGTGGCACCGGCGCGGATCGCCGCCATGACGGTGTTGATCCGGCCGTCGGTGGGGATCCGGGCCTTCTCCAGCAGCGCGGCCTTGTCGCCCGGCTCGCCGACGAAGTCGAACTGGCTGCCCTTCTTCTCCAGGGAGCGCAGGGCCTTGTTGAGCGCCTCGGGGAAGTTGCGGCCGATGGCCATCGCCTCGCCGACCGACTTCATGGTCGTGGTGAGGGTGGCGTCGGCGGCCGGGAACTTCTCGAAGGCGAAGCGGGGCACCTTGACGACGACGTAGTCGAGGGTCGGCTCGAAGGACGCCGGCGTCTTCTCGGTGATGTCGTTGGGGATCTCGTCGAGGGTGTAGCCGACGGCGAGCCGGGCGGCGATCTTCGCGATCGGGAAGCCGGTGGCCTTGGACGCCAGCGCCGAGGAGCGCGAGACGCGGGGGTTCATCTCGATGACGATGACCCGGCCGTCCTCGGGGTTCACCGCGAACTGGATGTTGCAGCCGCCGGTGTCGACACCGACCTCGCGGATCACGGCGATGCCGACGTCCCGCAGGGTCTGGTACTCACGGTCGGTGAGCGTCATCGCCGGCGCGACGGTGATCGAGTCGCCGGTGTGCACACCCATCGGGTCGAAGTTCTCGATGGAGCAGACGACCACGACGTTGTCGTTCTTGTCGCGCATCAGCTCCAGCTCGTACTCCTTCCAGCCGAGGATGGACTCCTCCAGGAGCACCTCGGTGGTCGGCGAGAGCGTCAGGCCCTGGCCGGCGATCCGGCGCAGCTCCTCCTCGTCGTGCGCGAAGCCGGAGCCGGCGCCGCCCATGGTGAAGGAGGGGCGGACGACGACGGGGTAGCCGCCGAGCTCGTCGACGCCCGCCAGGACGTCGTCCATGGAGTGGCAGATCACCGAGCGGGCGGACTCGCCGTGGCCGATCTTGGCGTTGACCGCCGCGACGACCTCCTTGAACAGGTCGCGGTCCTCGCCCTTGTTGATCGCCTCGACGTTCGCGCCGATCAGCTCGACGCCGTACTTGTCGAGGGTGCCGGACTGGTGCAGCGAGATCGCGGTGTTGAGCGCGGTCTGGCCGCCCAGGGTCGGCAGCAGCGCGTCGGGGCGCTCCTTGGCGATGATCTTCTCGACGAAGTCCGGGGTGATCGGCTCGACGTAGGTGGCGTCGGCGATCTCCGGGTCGGTCATGATCGTCGCCGGGTTGGAGTTCACCAGGACGACGCGCAGGCCCTCGGACTTGAGGACCCGGCAGGCCTGGGTGCCGGAGTAGTCGAACTCGGCGGCCTGGCCGATGACGATCGGGCCGGAGCCGATGACCAGGACGGACTGGATATCGGTGCGCTTAGGCACGCTGGCCCTCCATCAGGGAAACGAAGCGGTCGAAGAGGTACGCGGCGTCGTGCGGACCCGCGGCGGCTTCGGGGTGGTACTGGACGCTGAAGGCCGGCTGGTCGAGGAGGTGCAGGCCCTCCACCACGTTGTCGTTGAGGCAGACGTGGGAGACCTCGGCGCGGCCGAAGGGGGTGTCGGAGACCTTGTCGAGCGGGGCGTCGACGGCGAACCCGTGGTTGTGCGCGGTGACCTCGACCTTGCCGGTCGTGCGGTCCTGCACCGGCTGGTTGATGCCGCGGTGCCCGTACTTGAGCTTGTACGTGCCGAAGCCCAGCGCGCGGCCCAGGATCTGGTTGCCGAAGCAGATGCCGAACAGCGGCGTCTTCCGCTCCAGGACGCCCTGCATCACGGAGACCGGGTGGTCGGCGGTGGCCGGGTCGCCGGGACCGTTGGAGAAGAACACGCCGTCGGGGTTCACCGCGTAGACGTCCTCGACGGTGGCGGTGGCCGGCAGGACGTGCACCTCGATGCCGCGCTCGGCCATCCGGTGCGGGGTCATGCCCTTGATGCCCAGGTCGATCGCGGCGACGGTGAACTTCTTGGTGCCGATCGCCGGGACGACGTAGGACTCCTTGGTGGCGACCTGCGTGGACAGGTCGGCGCCCTGCATCTCGGGGGCCTGGCGGACCTTGGCCAGCATCGTGCCCTCGTCGGGCAGCGCGTCGCCGGAGAAGATGCCGACCCGCATGGCACCGCGCTCGCGCAGATGGCGGGTCAGGGCGCGGGTGTCGACGCCGCTGATGCCGACGACGCCCTGGGCGACCAGTTCGTCGTCGAGCGAGCGCACCGAGCGCCAGTTGGACGGGATGCGGGCGGGGTCGCGGACGACGTAGCCGGAGACCCAGATCCGCTGCGACTCGGGGTCCTCGTCGTTCACACCGGTGTTGCCGATGTGCGGGGCGGTCATGACGACCACCTGGCGGTGGTACGAGGGGTCGGTCAGCGTCTCCTGGTAGCCGGTCATGCCGGTGGAGAACACCGCCTCGCCGAAGGTCTCCCCCACGGCGCCGTAGGCGCGGCCGCGGAAGGAGCGGCCGTCCTCCAGGACGAGTACGGCGGGCAGCCCCCTTGTGCCGTGGGCGGTGCCCCTGGTGGAGGTCGTCATCGTGCGCCTTCCGTTTCGGTGTGCTCGGTGGTGCTGGTGGTGTGCTCGGTGGTGCTCAGCCGGTTGACGGCCCCGACCCAGGCCGGGTGTGTCTCCGCCCGGTCGGAGCGGAAGCCGGAGTCGATCTGCCGGCCGCCGTGCTCCCAGGTGACGATCAGCAGGCCGCCCTCGGTCAGGACCTTGCCGGCGATGCCCTTGTCGAGGCGGGCGCCGCGGAGTGCGGCGGCCGGCACGAAGAAGTCCGTCGCGCCCGGCCGTACGACGTCCAGGCCCTGCTCCGTCAGGGTCAGCTCGGCGCGGCTGCGGGTCCCCAGGCCGCGCGCCACGATCCGGTCGAGCCACTGCCCTGCGGTGGTGGAACCGTGGTAGCGGCCGGACAGGGTCAGCTGCGGCTCGCCCGCGTCGGCGGGAGCGGTGGGCAGCTCGGGCAGGTCGCCCTGGAGCGTGCCGCGCCACTTCCAGCCCTGGCGCATCAGCCAGTAGACGAAGACGACGAAGACCAGGAGGCCGGCGACCCAGGCGATCCGCCCGGCCCAGTCGGTGACCGGCGCCGAGTGCGGCGCCGCGGCCAGAATGCTCAGTGCAGGTGTCACGCCAGCTTCCCGTCGACGAGCGTTGCCCGGCCCCGCAGGAAGGTGTGGGTGACGCGTCCCGGCAGCTCACGGCCCTCGTAGGGGGTGTTGCGGCTGCGGGAGGCGAAGCCCGCGGGGTCCACCTCTCCACGGTAAGCGGAATCGACCAGCGTGAGGTTGGCGGGCTCACCGGCCGAGACGGGACGGCCGTGGCCGGCCGCGCTGCCGATCCGGGCCGGCGCGAAGGACATCCGGTCCGCGACGTCCGCCCACGTCAGCAGGCCGGTGTCGACCATCGTCCGCTGGACGACGGAGAGCGCGGTCTCCAGGCCCACCATGCCCATGGCGGCGGCGGCCCACTCGCAGTCCTTGTCCTCGTGCGGGTGCGGGGCGTGGTCGGTGGCGACGATGTCGATCGTGCCGTCGGCCAGCGCCTCGCGCAGGGCCAGCACGTCGCGCTCGGTGCGCAGCGGCGGGTTGACCTTGTAGACGGGGTTGTAGCTGCGCACCATCTCGTCGGTCAGCAGCAGGTGGTGCGGGGTGACCTCGGCGGTCACGTCGATGCCGCGGGACTTGGCCCAGCGCACGATCTCCACGGACCCGGCGGTCGACAGGTGGCAGATGTGCACCCGCGAGCCGACGTGCTCGGCGAGCAGCACGTCGCGGGCGATGATCGACTCCTCGGCGACGGCCGGCCAGCCGCCCAGCCCCAGCTCGGCGGAGACCACGCCCTCGTTCATCTGGGCACCCTCGGTCAGCCGCGGCTCCTGGGCGTGCTGGGCGACGACGCCGCCGAAGGCCTTCACGTACTCCAGCGCCCGGCGCATGATCACGGCGTCGTCGACGCACTTGCCGTCGTCGGAGAAGACCGTGACGCCGGCCGCGGACTCGTGCATGGCGCCCAGCTCGGCGAGCTTCCTGCCCTCCAGGCCGACGGTCACCGCGCCGATGGGCTGCACGTCGCAGTAGCCGTGCTCCTTGCCGAGCCGGTAGACCTGCTCGACGACGCCGGCGGTGTCGGCGACCGGGAAGGTGTTGGCCATGGCGAACACGGCGGTGTAGCCGCCGGAGGCGGCGGCCCGGGTGCCGGTGAGCACCGTCTCGGAGTCCTCGCGGCCGGGCTCGCGCAGGTGGGTGTGCAGGTCGACGAGCCCGGGCAGCAGGATCTTGCCGTCGGCCTCGACGACCTCGGCGCCCTCGGCGCTCAGCCCGGTACCGACGGCCTCGATGAACTCCCCGTCGATCAGGACGTCCTGCGGCTCCCCGCCCAGCACCCTGGCACCGCGGATCAGGATCTTGCTCATGGTTCTTACTTCTCCTCGGTACGGGGGTGGGTGAGGGCGGGCTCGTTGCCGCCCAGGAGCAGGTACAGGACGGCCATCCGGATGGAGACGCCGTTGGTCACCTGCTCGATGACCGTGCAGCGGTCGGAGTCGGCGACCTCGGCGGTGATCTCCATGCCGCGGACCATCGGGCCGGGGTGCATCACCAGCGCGTGCCCGGGCATCCGCGCCATCCGCTCGCCGTCCAGGCCGTAGCGGCGCGAGTACTCCCGCTCGGTCGGGAAGAAGGCGGCGTTCATCCGCTCGCGCTGCACCCGCAGCATCATCACGGCGTCGGACTTGGGCAGCACCGCGTCGAGGTCGTAGGAGACCTCGCACGGCCAGTTCTCCACCCCGACCGGCACCAGGGTGGGCGGCGCGACGAGGGTGACCTCGGCGCCCAGGGTGTGCAGCAGGTCGACGTTGGAGCGCGCGACCCGGCTGTGCAGGACGTCGCCGACCAGGGTGATCTGCCGGCCGGCGAGGTCCTGGCCGAGCCCGGCGTCCGGCCCGATCAGCCGGCGGCGCATGGTGAAGGCGTCGAGCAGGGCCTGGGTGGGGTGCTGGTGGGTGCCGTCACCGGCGTTGATGACCGGGGCGTCGATCCAGCCGGAGGTGGCGAGCCGGTAGGGGGCGCCGGAGGCGCTGTGCCGGATGACGACGGCGTCCACGCCCATCGCCTCCAGGGTCTGGGCGGTGTCCTTGAGGGACTCGCCCTTGGAGACGCTGGATCCCTTCGCCGCGAAGTTGATCACGTCCGCGGAGAGCCGCTTCTCGGCGGCCTCGAAGGAGATCCGGGTCCGGGTCGAGTCCTCGAAGAAGAGGTTGCAGACGGTGCGTCCGCGCAGGGTGGGGAGCTTCTTGATCGGCCGGTCGGCGACCCGGGCCATCTCCTCGGCGGTGTCGAGGATCAGGACGGCGTCGTCGCGCGTGAGGTCGGCGGCCGAGATGAGGTGACGCTTCATCCGGTTTTCTCCGTGAGTGATGGAGGTGTACGGGAATGTCCGTCGAGCGGGCATGCCTGCGGGCCCGGGATCACCGGGTCCGCGCGCGATGCGTCAGCGCTCGCCGGCCGGGGCGGTGTGCTTCACGCCGAGCAGCACGGCGTCCCGGCCGTCCTCCTCGGTGAGCTGGACCTTGACCGTCTCCCGCAGCGACGTGGGGAGGTTCTTGCCCACGTAGTCGGCGCGGATCGGCAGTTCGCGGTGGCCGCGGTCGACGAGGACCGCGAGCTGTACGGCGCGCGGCCGGCCGATGTCGCCCAGGGCGTCCAGCGCGGCGCGGATGGTGCGGCCGGAGAAGAGGACGTCGTCGACGAGGAGGACGACGCGGCCCTCGATGCCGTCGGCGGGGATGTCCGTGCGGGCGAGCGTGCGGGCCGGGCCCAGGCGCAGGTCGTCGCGGTACATCGTGATGTCGAGCGAGCCGACCGGGACCGTGCGGCCGGTGATCTCTTCGAGCTTGGCGGCGAGCCGTCGGGCGAGGAACACGCCGCGGGTGGGGATCCCCAGGAGCACCACATCGTCCGCGCCCTTGGCGCGCTCGACGATCTCGTGGGCGATACGGGTGAGCATCCGCGCGATGTCCGGGCCTTCGAGCACCGGCCGGGCGGGGAGCTGAGCCCTCGTGTCGGAACTGCTTGCGTCCATATGAAACGGACCTCCTTCTCCGCCTCACGGGACGGACCTTAAAGGACGTCGGAATTACGCGGTCAGGTTACCAGGGGCCCTCCCGGGGCCCGTCCGCACCCCTGACGGGTGAGGGTCTGCCCCGTTCCGCTTGACGAAGTCAGATTACGCTGCGTAACCTCACAGTGAGTTACCAGCCCGCGGCGGAGCCGCATGTCGATACAGCCGTCTGGGGAGTTTTATGTCCAGCGAATACGCCAAACAGCTCGGGGCCAAGCTCCGCGCCATCCGCACCCAGCAGGGCCTTTCTCTCCACGGCGTCGAGGAGAAGTCCCAGGGCCGCTGGAAGGCCGTGGTGGTCGGTTCGTACGAGCGCGGTGACCGCGCCGTGACCGTGCAGCGCCTTGCCGAGCTGGCGGACTTCTACGGCGTCCCGGTGCAGGAGCTGCTGCCGGGCACGACACCGGGCGGAGCGGCCGAGCCGCCGCCGAAGCTGGTGCTCGACCTGGAGCGCCTCGCCCATGTCCCGCAGGAGAAGGCCGGCCCGCTGCAGCGCTACGCCGCCACCATCCAGAGCCAGCGCGGTGACTACAACGGCAAGGTCCTCTCGATCCGCCAGGACGACCTGCGCACCCTCGCGGTGATCTACGACCAGTCGCCCTCGGTGCTGACCGAGCAGCTGATCAGCTGGGGCGTGCTCGACGCCGAGGCGCGCCGCGCCGTGCAGCACGACGAGCTCTGAACCCCTGCACCACCTGCAGAAACGTACCGCCGCTCCGGGCTTCCGGGGCGGCGGTTTTCGTGTACCGGCGCACTGGCGGCGCACGCCGGGGGCGCACAGGGCGCCAGGAGAGCCCCCGTACGCCGTTCTGCGGGCATGCGAAGGGCCCGGAGCATCACCCATCGCTCCGGGCCCGTTCACACGCTCTGCCGACCGCCTACTGCGCCTCGCGCCGCAGGCCCGGCTTCAGCTCCTTGAACCGGCCGAGCAGGCCGTTGACGAAGGCCGGGGAGTCGTCCGTGGAGAACTCCCTGGCGAGCTGCACGGCTTCGTCGATCGCCACCGCGTCCGGCGTCTCGTCCACCCAGAGCAGCTCATAGGCGCCGAGCCGCAGGATGCTGCGGTCGGCCGCGGGCATCCGGTCCAGGTCCCAGTCGACCGCGTAGGTGGAGATCAGTTCGTCGATCCGGGCGACATGGTCCGCGTACCCCTCGACCAACTGCAGGGTGTATTCGTTCACCGGCGGCTGTCGGGAGTCGGTCCGGGCGTGCCGCATCCAGTCCGCGAGCACGGACTGCACATCGGCACCGCGCTGGTCGGCCTCGAAGAGTATCTGGAAGGCGCGCTTACGGGCCTTGGTGCGGGCAGCCACGGTTAGCTGTTCACCCGGCCGAGGTAGTCGCCCGTGCGGGTGTCGACCTTGATCTTCTCGCCGGTCGTGATGAAGAGCGGCACCTGGATGGAGTAGCCGGTCTCCAGCTCGGCGGGCTTGGAACCGCCGGTGGAGCGGTCGCCCTGGACACCGGGCTCGGTGTGCTTGATGGTCAGCTCGACCGCGGCGGGCAGCTCGACGTAGAGCACCTCGCCCTCGTGCTGCGCCACGACCGCCTCGAAGCCCTCGATGAGGTAGTTCGCGGCGTCGCCGACGGCCTTGCGGTCGACGTGCAGCTGGTCGTAGGTGTCCATGTCCATGAAGACGAAGTAGTCGCCGTCCATGTACGAGAACTGCATCCCGCGCTTGTCGACGGTGGCCGTCTCGACCTTCACGCCGGCATTGAAGGTCTTGTCCACCACCTTGCCGGACAGCACGTTCTTGAGCTTGGTGCGGACAAAGGCCGGGCCCTTGCCGGGCTTGACGTGCTGGAACTCGACGACGGACCAGAGCTGGCCGCCGTCGAGCTTGAGCACCATGCCGTTCTTGAGGTCGTTCGTGGATGCCACGGTTGCGGAATCTCCTGGACTGCAGGTGGTGGGACCCCGGAGCACGCACACGCCGAACCCCTACGGCTCAGAGTGCGAGCAGCTCCTTGGTCGTGATCGTGAGTAGCTCGGGCCCGCCGTCCGCCTCGGGGCGGACGACGAGTGTGTCGTCGATCCGGACACCCCCACGGCCCGGGATGTGAACCCCCGGCTCGACGGTGACCGGCACGCAAGCGTCCAGTTTACCCATGGCGGCAGGCGACAATTGAGGGTCCTCGTCGATTTCGAGCCCCACACCGTGCCCGGTCCACGGTCCGAGCCGCTCCCCGTAGCCCGCGGCGTCCAGTACGTGGCGGGTCACCCGGTCCACCTCGCGGCACTCCACACCCGGCGCGAGCGCCTCGCGCCCGGCCCGCTGGGCTGCGAAAACGAGATCGTACAACTCGATCTGCCAGTCCGAGGGGGTGGTGCCGATGACGAAGGTCCGGCCGATCTCGCAGCGGTAGCCGCGGTAATTGGCCCCCAGGCAGACGCTGAGGAAGTCGCCCTCCTCGACCCGCCGGTCGGTGGGCAGATGTCCGGGGCGGCCGGCGTTCGGGCCGGTCGCGACGGATGTGGGGAAGGCCGGCCCGTCCGCCCCGTGGTCCACCAGACGGCGCTCCAGTTCCAGGGCGAGGTGCCGCTCGGTGCGGCCGACCAGGATCGATTCCAGGAGCTCGCCCAGGGCCTGGTCGGCGATCTCGGCGGCGATCCGCAGACAGGCGATCTCGTCGTCGTCCTTCACCAGCCGCTGCCCCTCGACCGCGCAGGCCAGGTCGGTCAGCCGCAGCCGGGGCGCGACCTGGGAGAGCGCACGGTGCCGGGTGACGGTGAGGTGGTGCTCCTCGACGGCCAGGGTGTCCGCGCCGGCCGTCGCGGCCAGGTCGGCGCCGGCCACCACCGGGTCGCCGCCACGGGTCGGCAGCACCGAGACCCGTACGTCGTCGGCCGGCCGCCCCTCGGCGGGATCGCCGCTCAACGGTCTGCCGCACAGCAGCACATCGTCGGCCGGGCCGAGCAGCAGCGCGGCACCGGGCGGTGCGCAACCGGTCAGGTAGCGGACGTTCGCGGGGCGCGAGATCAGGGCGGCGGCGCTTCCGGTTGCGGCACAGCGGTCGCGCAGCCGCGTGCGTCGGACCGCGTACAACTCGGACATATCACGAGCGTACGGCGGCTCCCCCGAGGCGGCCGGTCGAGCGGGGCCGCCCGGGGGAGGGCCGCTTGCGGCCGCTACCAGCTCGGCGGGCTGGCGATGCTGCGGGCGACGACGTCGTCCAGCACCCGCACCGTCGTGGCGACGTCGTGCTGGGAGTTGTCGATGATCGGCAGGCCGGAGCCGTACCAGCCGGCCATCCGGCCGTGGATCCTGGCCACCTCTTCGTCGGACAGCCTGCGGTTGCCGCTGCGCCGGGCATTGCGCTCCAGGACGATCTCCAGACCGGGCAGCAGCACGATCGGCAGCAGGCCGGGTCCCACGTGGCGCTTCCAGCCGCCGAGGCCGACGACCGGCCGGTCGGGGAAGACGGCGTCGTCGAGGATGCAGGAGATGCCGTTGGCGAGGAAGTTGCGGGCCGCGAAGCCGCAGGTCCGACGGGCGAGACGGTACTGCGCCTCGGAGTGGTCGTTCCAGCCGGCCTGCGGGTCGGCGAAGCCGGACCGGACCCATTCGCGGACGTCGTCGAGGCTGATGTGCGCGGTCGGGACCCGCCGGGTGTCGGCCCAGTGGCGCGCCACGCTGGTCTTGCCCGCGCCGGCCGGGCCGATGAGCAGCACCGCGACGGCGGCGTGCGAGGCGTCCGGCGCCGCGGTGTCGGTGGGCGGGCTGGGCAGCGGCACCGGGGCGCCCGGGGGCAGCTGCACCTGGCCGGTGACCTCCGCGCTGTGCTGCGGGGGCGGGGCCTGCTGGGGCGCGGGCCCGTGCCAGCCCTGACCGGGGGCGGGCTGTTGCGCGGGCGGGGGCGGGACGGCGGGGGCCTGCGGCGAGAGGGGCGGGGTGTGCGGTCCCTGCTGGGGCGTCCAGTTCATGGCGGCCCCCGGTGATGCCTGCCCGCGGGGCGGTGGCAGCGGAGCCCCCACTGCGTACTGCATCCGGTGGCTCTCCGTCTCGTGCGGTCGGTGTGGTGCGGTGCTCCCCCCGGTCCCTCCCGGGCGGGGGTGCCCGGGCGCCGGGACCGGCGGCCCGGTGCGCGGGGCGGTAACCCACCGGCCCCGGAGGGCCGTTGGGCCCCACGGCCGCCGCCGTGGGGGGGGTACTGCTGCGAACGGTACCCTCCCGGACGCGGCACAAGCGCCCGGTGCCCCCGGCGCCCGCTGGGTGAACGGCCGGGGGCGGGACAACGTGCCCGAGGGGCGTCAGGCGTCGAGCTCCTCGGCCAGCGCACGGAGCGCGAGGCGGTACGAGCCGATGCCGAAGCCGGCGACCGTACCGCTGGCGACGGCCGCGAGGACCGAGTTGTGGCGGAACTCCTCGCGCGCGTACGGGTTCGAGATGTGCACCTCGATCAGCGGGGCGGTGCGCTGGGCGGCCGCGTCCCGCATGCCGTACGAATAGTGCGTGAAGGCACCGGGGTTGATGACGACCGGGACCGATCCGTCGGCGGCCTCGTGCAGCCAGCGGATCATCTCCCCCTCGTCGTTGGTCTCCCGGACCTCGGCCTCGAACCCCAGCTCCTTGCCGAGCCGGGCGCACTCCTGGACCAGTCCGGCGTAGGAAGTGGCGCCGTAGACGTCGGGCTCGCGGGAGCCCAGCCGGCCGAGGTTGGGCCCGTTGAGGACCAGCACCCGCCGGGTCATGCGGCGATCTCCGCGTGGGCGGCGAGCAGCATCGCCGGGTCCGGGCCCTCCAGGACGGTCGGCTTGGCGAGGCCGTCCAGGACGATGAAGCGCAGCCGGTCGCCGCGGGACTTCTTGTCGACCTTCATGGTCTCCAGCAGCTTGGGCCACTGGTCGCCGCGGTAGGTCAGCGGCAGTCCGACGGACTCCAGGACGGAGCGGTGGCGGTCGGCGGTGGCGTCGTCCAGGCGGCCGGCGATCCGGCCGAGTTCGGCGGCGAAGACCATGCCGACGGAGACGGCGGCGCCGTGCCGCCAGTTGTAGCGCTCGTTCTTCTCGATGGCGTGCGCCAGGGTGTGGCCGTAGTTGAGGATCTCGCGCAGACCGGACTCCTTGAGGTCGGCGGAGACGACCTCGGCCTTGACCCGGATCGCCCGCTCGATCAACTCGGCGGTGTGGGCGCCGTCCGGGCGCTTGGCGGCCTCGGGGTCGGACTCGATCAGTTCGAGGATCGCCGGGTCGGCGATGAAACCGGCCTTGATGACCTCGGCCAGGCCGGAGACGTAGTCGTGCACCGGCAGCGAGTCCAGCGCGGCCAGGTCGCAGAGCACCCCGGCCGGCGGGTGGAAGGCGCCGACGAGGTTCTTGCCCTCGGCGGTGTTGATGCCGGTCTTGCCGCCGACCGCGGCGTCCACCATGCCGAGCACGGTGGTCGGCACCGCGATCCAGCGCACCCCGCGCAGCCAGGTCGCGGCGACGAAACCGGCGAGGTCGGTGGTGGCGCCGCCGCCGACCCCGACGATCACGTCGCTGCGGGTGAAGCCGGACTGGCCCAGCGCCTTCCAGCAGTAGGCCGCGACCTCGGCGGTCTTGGACTCCTCGGCGTTCGGGAGCTGGATGGCGATCGCCTCGTAGCCCTGGCCGGCCAGGTCCTCGCGCAGCGCCTCGCCGGTGGCGGCCAGCGCCTCCGGGTGCAGCACCGCGACCCGCTTCGCACTCTCGCCGATCAGGCCCGGAAGCTCGCCGAGCAGCTGCCGCCCGACGAGCACCTCGTACGGGTCGGTGCCCGCCGTGCCGCCGACCTGGATACGGGTGGCCTGCTCCGTCATGCCTGTTCCTCCCTGTGGGCGGCCTGCGGGCTTCCCGCGGCCTGCCCTAGCTCCAAAGCGTCCAGGATCGCCTCGGCGACCTGCTCGGGGGTGCGCTCCCCCGTTCCGATCACGGCGCGCGCGACCCCGGTGTACAGCGGGCGGCGGTGTTCCATCAGTTCGCGCCACTGCTTGCGGGGGTTGACGGCCAGCAGCGGGCGGGGCGCGTCGAGGCCCACCCGCTTGACGGCGTCGGCGAGTTGCACGTCCAGGAAGACCACCGGCAGCCCGGTCAGCAGCGTGCGGGTGCCGCCGTCCAGGATCGCGCCGCCGCCGAGCGAGAGCACACCGGGGTGGCTCTCCAGCGCCTCGCGCACCGCCGTCCGCTCCAGCTCGCGGAAGTACGGCTCGCCCTCGTCGATGAAGATCTCGGCGATCGGCCGGCCGGCCGTGGCGACGATGTCGGCGTCGGTGTCCCGGTAGCCGACGCCCAGCCGCTCGGCCAGCAGCGCGCCCACCGTCGACTTGCCGGCCCCGGGCGGGCCGATCAGCACGACGACCGGCGAGGTCATCGGATCGCCAGGTGGTCGAGGTAGGTCCGCACGTTGCGGCGGGTCTCGGGCACGCTGTCGCCGCCGAACTTCTCCACCACCGCGTCGGCCAGGACCAGGGCCACCATCGCCTCGGCGACGATGCCCGCGGCCGGCACGGCGCAGACGTCCGAGCGCTGGTGGTGCGCCTTGGCCGCCTCGCCGGTGCTCACGTCGATGGTCGCCAGCGCCTTCGGCACCGTCGCGATCGGCTTCATCGCGGCGCGCACCCGCAGCAGCTCGCCGGTCGTCAGCCCGCCCTCGGTGCCGCCGGAGCGGCCCGAGCTGCGCTTGATGCCGTCGTCGGTGGAGACGATCTCGTCGTGGGCCTTCGAGCCCGGCACCCGCGCCAGGTCGAAGCCGTCACCGACCTCGACGCCCTTGATCGCCTGGATGCCCATGAGGGCGGCGGCCAGCCGGGCGTCCAGGCGCCGGTCCCAGTGGACGTGCGAGCCGAGGCCCACCGGCACGCCGTACGCCAGCACCTCGACCACACCGCCGAGGGTGTCGCCGTCCTTGTGGGCCTGGTCGATCTCGGCGACCATCGCCTTGCTCGCGTCCGCGTCCAGGCAGCGCACCGGGTCGGCGTCCAGCTTCGCCACGTCGGAGGGCTGCGGGTAGACCCCGTACGGGGCCTTGGCCGCGGCCAGCTCGACGACGTGCGAGACGATCTCGATACCGGCCGTCTCCTTGAGGAAGGAGCGGGCGACCGCGCCGAGGGCGACCCGGGCGGCGGTCTCGCGGGCCGAGGCGCGTTCCAGGATCGGGCGGGCCTCGTCGAAGCCGTACTTCTGCATGCCGGCGAGGTCGGCGTGGCCGGGGCGGGGACGGGTCAGCGGCGCGTTACGGGCCAGCGCGGCCAGCTCCTCCGGGTCCACCGGGTCGGCCGCCATCACCTGCTCCCACTTGGGCCACTCGGTGTTGCCGACCATCACGGCCACCGGCGAGCCCAGCGACAGGCCGTGCCGCACCCCGCCCAGGAACGTGACCTCGTCCTGCTCGAACTTCATCCGGGCACCGCGGCCGTAGCCGAGCCGGCGCCGGGCCAGGGCGTCCGCCACCAGCTCCGTGGTGATCGGGACTCCGGCCGGAAGGCCCTCCAGCGTCGCCACGAGTGCGGGGCCGTGCGACTCCCCCGCCGTCAGCCAGCGCAACCTGCTCAACGGTGCTCCTCATGTACTGCTCATCCGCGTACGGTGTCTCCCCCCGATCCTCCCACGTCGCGCACGGCGGGCGGCGCCCAGTCCAGGGGGCGGACCGGGCGTGCGCGGACAGCGGGGGCGAAAGGGGCACACCGGACGGGTCAGCGGGCGGCGAGCGCCGCCTCCCCGGCCGTGCGCATCGCGTCGAGAGGCGCCGGGGACCGCCCGGTCATCTGCTCCACCTGCAGCACGGCCTGGTGGACCAGCAGGTCCAGGCCGCCCACCACGGCGCCCCCGCGGGCGGCCCAGGCGGTGGCGAGCGTCGTCGGCCAGGGCTCGTAGAGGACGTCGAAGAGCGTGCCGGGCCGCTCGGGAACGGCGGCGGCGAGCGCGTCGGTCGTGCCCGCCGGGGTGGTGGCGACGGTCAGCGGCGCCTCGAAGGCCGCGCCGGCGTCCTCCCAGGCGGCGGTGCGGACCGGGATGCCCAGCCGCTCGCCCCAGCCGCGCATCTCGTCGGCGCGCGTCCGGCTGCGGACGTACGCGGTGACCTCGCCGGTGCAGATGCGGGCGAGCGCGGCGAGCGCCGAGGAGGCGGTGGCGCCGGCGCCCAGCACCGACGCCCGCTCGACCTGCCGCACCCCGCGCTCGCGCAGTGCGGCGAGCATGCCGGGGATGTCGGTGTTGTCGCCGAGGCGGCGCCCGTCGCCGGTGAGGACGACGGTGTTCACCGCCTCGACCGAGGCCGCCGTGGGGCTGATCTCGTCGAGCAACGGGATCACCGCCCGCTTGAGCGGCATGGTCAGCGACAGGCCCGCCCAGGTGGCGTCCAGGCGCTCCATGAAGGCGGGCAGCGCCGCCTCGTCGACCTCGTGCCGGTCGTACGTCCAGTCGTTCAGCCCGAGTTCCCGGTAGGCGGCGCGGTGCAGCACCGGCGAGAGGGAGTGGGCGATCGGGGAGCCGAGCACCGCGGCTCGACGGGTGGCGCTCATTGCTTGTTCTTCTCTTGTTCCTTTTCGTAGATGCGCCGGTTGCGCTCGTGCTGTTCGTTCGTCTCGGCGAACAGCGTCTTTTCCGGGTTGATCGAGACGAAGTAGTACCAGTTGCCCTTGGCCGGGTCGATGGCCGACTTGAGCGCCACCTCGCCCGGGTTGCCGATCGGACCCGGCGGCAGCCCCTTGAACTTGTAGGTGTTGTAGGGGTCGTTGAAGTTCCGCAGGTTGTCGACGGACCCGGTGTCCAGCGTGCTCTGGGACTTCGCGTAGTTCACCGTCGAGTCGAAGTCCAGCAGGCCGTACGTCTCGGTGTTGTCCGGCTTGAGGCGGTTGTAGACGACCCGCGCGACCTTGACGAAGTCATGCTTGTACTTGCCCTCGGCCTGCGTGAGGCTGGCGACGGTGAGCAGCTGCATCGGCGAGTCGAGCTTGAGCTTGCGGGCGTTGCCCTCCAGGTCGTACTTCGTATAGACCTGGTTCGCCCGCGCCACCATCTGCTTCAGGACCTCGGCCGGTTTCGCCTTGCCGCCGACGCTGTAGGTCGACGGGTAGAGGAAGCCCTCCAGCGGGTCCTTTATCTTCGGCGAGTCGTCGGCCCAGGACGGCAGCCCGAGCTTCTTGGCGTCGCTCTTGGCGACGGCCTTGGTCGTCCCCGCCTTGAGGTGCAGCTTCGTGTCGATGAGCTTGTAGACGTCGCCGGACCGCAGCCCCTCGCGGATCGTGAGGCCGTTGCGGCTCTTGGGGTCCAGCATCAGCTCGATGGCCGCGGCACCCGACATGTGCTTGCGCAGGGTGTACGTCCCCGCCTGCAGGCTCTTCGCCTTCTGGTTCTCGCCGGCCGCCTCGGTGAAGGCGCCGGCGCTCTTGAGGACGCCCTCGCGCTGGAGGATCTGGCCCATCTCCGAGAGCGGCGAACCGTCCGGGATGTCGACCTGGATCTCGCCGGACCCTTCCCCCTCGTAGTCGGGGGCCGAGCCGAAGTGCGCCATGAAGAAGTCGTAGCCGAAGTAGCCGACCACGCCCACGGCGCCGGCGAAGACCAGCGTGACGACCAGGCAGGCGGTACCGCTGCGCCGCTTGTTCTTCTTGTTGCGGCGCTCGCGGCCGGCCCGGCGCGCCTCGCGCGGGTCGTTGTCGTCGTGGTCGTCGTCCCCGCCGTCGCCCGCGAAGAAGGCGTGCTCCGGCTCCGGCTCGCGGGGCCCGGGGTCGGCACGCCAGTCGTCGCCGGAGCCGTCGTGCTCGCCGTAGGGCGGCTCCGCCTGCGGCGGATACGGGTCCTGCTGCTGCGGCTGCTGGTAGTGCTGTTGCTGCTGCATCTGCTGCTGTTGCGCCTGCTGCTGTTGCGCCTGCTGCTGCAGATGCTGGGGCTGGGGCGGCGGATAGGCGTCGGGTGTGGCGTAGTAGTCGGGGCTCGCCCCGCTGTACGGGTCGACCGGCGGCTGCTGCCCGTAGGGGTCGTACGGGTCGTACGGCAGCTGCCCGCCCTGCGTACCGTCCCAGCCCCCGTTGTTGTACTGGTGCTGGGCATACGGGTCGGCCTGCTGCTGGGGGTACCCGGCGGCCTGCTGCCCGTCCCACGGGGGCTGCTGCGCCTGGCCTCTGGAGGAGCCCTGCTCACCGTAGAGCGGGTCCTCGGGATGCCACGGTTCGGAGCCGTAGCCCCGGCCATACTCGGTCATCGATCCCCTAGAGCCGAGAGGCGGTGCGCTCCGGACCGGCAGCGCGCTTGCTGTATCCGACCCGCCTCTACTTGCACGCGCGGCTGTTCGAACGCCGCACATCGCGCGGAACGTTACCGTACCGCGATCAGATGACCACTTCGACGCTCTCGCCCGGAGGCGCCCCCGAGGCCCGTTCGGTCTCCAGTGCGCTCTGCAGGATCACCACCGCGGCCGCCTGGTCGACCACCGAGCGGCCCTTCTTGCTGCGCACGCCCGAGGCCCGCAGGCCGTGGGTCGCGGTGACCGTCGACATCCGCTCGTCGACCAGCCGGACCCCCACGGGGGCGATGTTCCGGGCCAGCTCCTGGGCGAAGGCCCGGACCTTGGCCGCGGCCGGCCCCTCTCCCCCGTTGAGGGAGCGGGGCAGGCCGACCACGACTTCGAGCGGCTCGTACTCCTCGACGATCGCCCGGAGCCGGCGGTGCGCCGCCGGGACGTCACGCCCCGGCACGGTCTCGACGGGGGTGGCGAGGACCCCGTCGGGGTCGCACGAGGCGACCCCGATACGGGCGTCCCCGACATCCACCGCGATGCGCCGTCCGCGTCGCATCTCACTCACGCCGTCAGGCCGCCTCGGCGACGAGGCGCTCGACGGCCTCGATGGCCTCGGGCACCGCGGCGGCGTTCTGGCCGCCGCCCTGGGCGACGTCCGGCTTGCCGCCGCCACCGCCACCGAGCGTCTTGGCGGCGGTGCGGACCAGGTCACCGGCCTTGATGCCGCGCTCACGGGCGGCCTCGTTGGTGGCGATGACGGTGACCGGGCGGCCATTGGCGACGGTGAACAGGGCCACGACCGCGGCGCGGCCGCCCTGGATCCGGCTGCGCACGTCGAGCACCAGCTTGCGCAGGTCGTCGGCGGAGGTGCCGTCCGGGACCTGGCCGGCGGCCAGCGCCACACCGCGGACGTCCTTGGCGCCCTCGGCCAGCCCGGCGGCGGCCTGCAGCACCTTCTCCGCGCGGAACTTCTCGATCTCCTTCTCGGCGTCCTTCAGCTTGGCCAGGACGCCGGAGATCTTCTCGGGCAGCTCTTCCGGGCGCCCCTTGACCAGCTCGGTGAGCTGCGAGACGACGGTGTGCTCACGGGCCAGGAACTTGTAGGCGTCCACACCGACCAGCGCCTCGACCCGGCGCACGCCGGAACCGATGGAGGACTCGCCGAGCAGCTTCACCAGGCCCAGCTGGGCGGTGTTGTGGACGTGGGTGCCGCCGCACAGCTCCTTGGAGAAGTCGCCGATGGTGACCACGCGGACCCGGTCGCCGTACTTCTCGCCGAACTCGGCGATGGCGCCCTGCTTCTTGGCGTCCTCCATGCTCATGACCTCGGCGTGGACGTCGAGCTCACGGGCGAGCACATCGTTGATCTTCTGCTCGACGTCGGTCAGCACCGTGCCGGGCACGGCCGTCGGCGAGCCGAAGTCGAAGCGGAAGCGGCCCGGGGAGTTCTCCGAACCGGCCTGCGCGGCCGTCGGGCCCAGGGCGTCGCGCAGCGCCTGGTGGGTGAGGTGGGTGGCGCTGTGGGCGCGGGCGATGGCACGCCGGCGGGTGACGTCGATGGTGGCGTACGCGGCGGAGCCGAGCACCACCTCGCCGACCTGGACGACGCCCTTGTGGACCGTGACGCCGGGCACCGGCTGCTGGACGTCGCGGACCTCGACGACGGCGCCGGAGTCCAGCTTGATCCGGCCGGTGTCGGCGAGCTGGCCGCCGCCCTCGGCGTAGAAGGGGGTGCGGTCCAGGACGACCTCGACCTCGTCGCCCTCGTGGGCGGCGGGCGCCGGAGCACCGTTGACCAGCAGGCCCACGATGCTGGACTCGCCCTCGGTGGCGCCGTAGCCGGTGAACTCCGTGGCGCCGGACTTGTCGGCGACCTCGCGGTAGGCGGACAGGTCGGCGTGGCCGCTCTTCTTGGCCTGGGCGTCGGCCTTGGCGCGGTCGCGCTGCTCCTTCATCAGGCGGCGGAAGCCGTCCTCGTCCACCGAAAGGCCCTGTTCGGCGGCCATTTCGAGGGTGAGGTCGATCGGGAAGCCCCAGGTGTCGTGGAGCAGGAAGGCCTTCTCGCCGGGCAGGACCGTGCCGCCGGCGGTCTTGGTGTCGGTGACGGCGCTGTCGAGGATGTTGGTGCCGGCCTTCAGCGTCTTGACGAAGGCGGCCTCCTCGGCGAGGGCGACCGTCTCGATGCGGCGGCGGTCCTCCAGCAGCTCCGGGTACTGCTGGCCCATGGTCTTGATGACCACGTCCAGCAGCTCGCCGATGACCAGGCCACTGGCGCCGAGCAGGCGCATGTTGCGGATGGCGCGGCGCATGATGCGGCGCAGGACGTAGCCGCGGCCCTCGTTGCCGGGGGTGACGCCGTCGCCGATGAGCATCGTGGACGTACGGATGTGGTCGGCGACTACGCGCAGCGAGACGTCGGAGTCGTGCGAGTCGCCGTAGTGGACGCCGGAGAGCTCGGTGGCCTTGTCGATGACGACACGGAGGGTGTCCGTCTCGTACATGTTCGGGACGTCCTGCAGGATCATCGCCAGGCGCTCGAGGCCGAGGCCGGTGTCGATGTTCTTGCTGGGCAGCTCGCCGAGGATCTCGAAGTCCTCCTTGCCGGTGCCCGCACCCCGCTCGTACTGCATGAAGACGAGGTTCCAGATCTCCACGTACCGCTCGTCGTTGACGGCCGGGCCGCCCTCGACGCCGAACTCCGGGCCGCGGTCGTAGTTGATCTCGGAGCACGGGCCGCAGGGGCCCGGGACGCCCATGGACCAGTAGTTCTCCTTCTTGCCCAGGCGCTGGATGCGCTCCTTGGGCACGCCGATGACCTCGTGCCAGATGCGCTCGGCCTCGTCGTCCTCCAGGTAGACGGTGATCCAGAGGCGCTCCGGATCGAGGGCGTAGCCACCGTCGGCCTGGGAGCCGGTCAGCAGCTCCCAGGCGTACTTGATGGCGCCTTCCTTGAAGTAGTCGCCGAAGGAGAAGTTGCCGCACATCTGGAAGAACGTGCCGTGCCGGGTGGTCTTGCCGACCTCTTCGATGTCCGGCGTGCGGACGCACTTCTGGACGCTGGTGGCACGCGCGGCGGGCGGCTTGACCTCGCCGAGGAAGTACGGCTTGAAGGGGACCATGCCCGCGTTGACGAGCAGCAGCGTCGGGTCGTCCGCGATGAGCGACGCCGACGGCACGACGGTGTGCCCGCGCTCCTCGAAGAAGCGCAGCCAGCGGCGGCGGATTTCAGCCGACTCCATCAGTGGTCCTCTTTTCCAGTCGGTCCGGTCAGACCGGTGTGTCCGGTTGTTCTCGTGGTGCGGTACTGCGGTTCGAGCACCGCGCGGCGCGGCGCGGGCAGCTCGCGCGCCTCGTCCGTGCTGCCGAGGCCCAGGGCTTCGTGCAACTGCTCTTCACGGTCCGCCATTCCGGTCCGTACGTCCAATGCAAATTGGCGCAGCCGGTGTCCGGTCTCGACGGCCTTGTCCGCGGCCTGCGCGGCGAGGCTGTCGGGCTGCAGCTTGCGCAGCTTGTGGTGGACCTTGTTGGTGGCCCACACGCCGGCGGCGGCGCCGGTGGTGAACCAGAATGCGCGGCGGAACATCGCTGTGATCAGTCCTTGGAGCGACGGTTGCGGCGCCCGCCGCGGCGGGCGCCGGGCAGGATACGGCCGGGGACGACGGTGCGCTGTGCGCGCGCAGCGGCGGGGGCTGCCTCGCCCTTCTTGCCGATCGCGCGGCGCACGCCGTAGCCGAACGCCGCCACCTTGACCAGCGGGCCCCCGAAGGCGGAGGACACGGTCGAGGAGAGCGCGGAGGCGTTGGCGGTGACCTCCTGGACGTCGGCGGCGATGGCGTCGACGCGGGCCAGCTGGGTGTGCGCGGAGCGGACGGTCGCGGAGGCGTCGGCCAGGAGCGGCACGGCCTGCTCGGACACCTCGGCCACCATCTTGGTGGTCGCCTTGAGGGTCTGTGCGAGCCTCACCAGCACGAGGGCGAGGAACGACACAAGGATGGCCCAGAAGACGGCCACGAGGATCCCGGCCACCTCTCCACCGGACACGTTGGCACCACTCTCCGACTGGTTCGGTCTGGTTTCGTCCTGCTCGAACGGCAACCTTGACCTTATCGCGCCGTGACTGTCCGTCCGTACCCCGTTCCCCGTGCGGCGGAGCGGACGCCGGAGGAATCCGGAGGCGTGATTGTACGGTCCGCATCCTGCCGAGTACGCTCCGTGTGCCATGCGACGCCTCACGCGCCCCGGCCCTGTCTTCCGCCCCTCCCCGGCGCAGCTACGGACGCCGGAGCCGCCCGGGAACCTTCCCGCGGAGCTCAACGGCTTCTTCGGCCGCCACGACGAACTGGCCACACTGGCGCGACAGCTGGAATCCGCGCGCCTGGTGACGCTCACCGGTCTCGGCGGCATCGGGAAATCGCGGCTCGCCCGCCATGCTGCTGCGATCTTGCAGGATCGCTTCTGCGATGGGGCGTGGCTGGTCGAGCTGGCCGACCTGCGCGAGCCGCACCTCCTGGACCACGCGGTCGCCGAGGCGCTGGGGGTGGCCGACCACAGCGGCCGCCCGGCCCGCTCCTCCCTGGGCGACCACCTCGCCGACCGTGACCTGCTGCTCGTCCTGGACGGCTACGAGCACCTGGTCGACGCCTGCGCCGAGCTGACCGGACAACTGCTGCGCCGCGCCCCGGGGCTGCGGGTGCTGGCGGCGGGCCGGCGGCCGCTCGGGCTGGACGGCGAGCGGAACCTGCCGCTGCCGCCGATGAACACCGCCGATGCCACCGCCCTGTTCGCCGACCGCGCCGCCGCCGTCGTCGCCGGATTCACCGTCGGGCCCTCCGACGAGGCCGTGGTCACCGAGCTCTGCGAGCGTCTGGAGGGCATCCCGCTCGCGCTGGAGCTGGCCGCCGGGCGGCTGCGCGCCCTGTCCGCTGCCCAGGTGCTGCACCGGCTCGACGACCGCTTCCGGCTGCTGACCGGCACCCGCCCGCGGCGCGCACCCGAGCGCCGGGACCCGCCCCCTGCGCCGCCCGCGCACGGGGACCTGCCCGAGCAGGGCGGACGCCCGCCCCGCCACCAGACGCTGCGCTGCGCGATCGGCTGGAGCCATGAGCTGTGCACGCCCGAGGAACGGCTGCTGTGGGCCCGGCTGTCGGTCTTCGCCGGGCAGTTCGATCTGGACGCCGTCGAATACGTCTGCGCGGGCCCGGAGCTGCCTGCCGGTGAACTCCTCGACGTCCTCACGGAGTTGGTCGCCCAGTCGGTCCTGGTGCGCGAGGAGACCCCGACCGGGGTGCGCTACCGGATGCTGGAGACCGTACGGGCCTACGGCGCGGGCTGGCTGGCGGCGACCCCCGACGGCGACCGGCTGCGGCGCCGGCACCGCGACTGGTACCTGGGGCTGGCGACCTGGTGCGAACTGGACTGGTTCAGCTCCCGGCAGGCGGAGATCGCGGCCCGGATCGAGGCCGAGCTGCCCAATGTGCGGGTGGCCCTGGAGCAGAGCCTGGAGAGCCCCGCCGAGACCCACCTGGGCCAGTACCTGGCGGGCACCCTGTGGTTCTACTGGGTGGGCTGCGGCCGGCTCTCGGAGGGCCGGCACTGGCTGGACCGGGCCCTGGAGCTGGAGAGCAACCACGACGAGGCCCGGCTGAAGGCGCTGTGGGTGGCCGGCTACGTCGCGGTGATCCAGGGGGACACCGTCGGCGCGCTGGCGGCCCTGCAGGAGTGCCGGGACGGAGCCGAGCGGACCGGCAACGCCACCGCGGCCGCCTACGCCCTGCACCGCACCGGCTGTCTGGCGCTGGTCAGCGACGACCTGCCGCGCGCCGAGCGGCTGCTGCGCGCGGCCCTGCTGCGCTACCAGGAGATCGGGGAACTCAACAGCAATGTGCTGATGGGGCAGGTCGAGCTGGCGATGGCGCTGGCCTTCCAGGGCGGGCTGGCGGACGCGGTGCGGCTGTGCCAGGACGTCCTGGAGGTCTGCGAGGAGCACGGCGAGCGCTGGACGCTGGCGTACGCCCAGTACGTCCTGGCCTTCGCGGCCTGGACCCGCGGCGACGGCGAGCGGGCCCGCGGGCTGCTGGAGGAGTGCCTGGCCATCGACCACACCTTCCACGACCTGCTCGGGGCGGTGCTGGCGATCGAGCTGCTGGCGATGGTGACGCTGGGCGAGGGCGACGCGGAGGAGGCGGCGGTGCTGCAGGGCGCCGCCGGGCGGATCTGGCCGTCGGTGGGGCTGCCGCTGTTCGGCTCGCGCCACTTCAACCAGCCGCACGCACGGTGCGAGGAGCAGGCGCGCGAGCTGCTGGGCGCCGAGCGCTACGAGCACTGCCGGCGCGCGGGCGAACGGCTCGACCTGGACGCGGCGGTGGCCCGGATCCTCCGGCCCGCCGGCCTGCTGCCCGCCCAGCGGCCCGCGCCGGGCACGAACGAGCCCGCCGCCTCCCCCTCCGCGAGCGGCGGGGAGACGGCGGGCTGAGCGTGGTGCTGCGCCTGCGGTGGTGCTTAGCGGGCGTAGTACTCGACGACGAGCTGCTCGTCGCAGATCACCGGGATCTCCTTGCGGTTCGGGTCCCGGTCGAGGCGGAACGCCAGAGCCTGCAGGTTGACCTCCAGGTAGCGCGGGGTCTCGCCGTCGGGGGCGTAGCCACCCTCACGCGCGACCTGGAAGGGGTGCTTCTCGCGGCTGCGCTCGCGGACCATCACGACGTCGCCGGGGCGGACGCGGAAGGACGGCTTGTCGACCTTGCGGTCGTTCACCGAGATGTGGCCGTGGACGACCATCTGACGGGCCTGGTAAATGGTGCGGGCGATGCCCGACCGCAGGACGAGCGCGTCCAGACGGCGCTCAAGCTCGATGATCAGCGCTTCGCCGGTCTTGCCTTCGACCTTCCGAGCGCGGTCGTAGGCACGCGCCATCTGGCGCTCGCTGATGTCGTACTGCGCACGCAGGCGCTGCTTCTCGAGCAGACGGACCTTGTAGTCACTGCTCTGCTTGCGGCCACGGCCGTGCTCGCCGGGCGGGTAGGGACGGGCCTCGAAGTACTTGACGGCCTTCGGCGTCAGCGCGATGCCGAGCGCGCGGGACTTCTTGACCTTGGGACGCGACTGGTTCACGTGGAACGTTCCTCCATGTAAGTTAGGTGAGGCTTACCTTAGCGCGAGGAGGACGCATGTTTCGACCTGGGATCCCCCTGCCCAGTGCACACCGCACCGAGGCGGGTCAGCCGCGTCCCGTGGAAGACGCCCAGCAGCCGTCGGCCGCCGAGCGCATACGAACCCTCGTCGAGTCCCATGGTATGGCGTCCTTGAGCATCCCCGGTGTCGAGGACCCCGACGAAGCTGGCCTCTCGGCTCCCGTCTGCCGGACAGTAACACCCGGTGGAGACGTGCTGTTGCTGGTTCCTGGGGACTCCGCGGCGGCTCGGGCGGCCGCACACGCACAGGACGACGACCTCACAGCCGTGATGGAGATCACGGACGTCGCACCCGTTTCGGTGCCTCATCGCATCCGCGGACGGGCCTGGGTGGCCGGCTGGCTGACCCCCGTACGCAATGACCAGCGCGCCGAGGCCGCGATGCTGCTCGCCGAGCGGCACCCGGTCGGCGAGCTGCTGGGCATCGGCGAGGCGCTGCAGCCGGAGCCCGGTCCGGGCCTGTACGGGCGGACCGCCTGGATGATGCTGCGCCTGGAGGTCGGCGAGGGCGCGGTGGACGACCTGTGGGGCGCCGAGTCCGTCGAGCCCGACGACTTCGCCGACGCGGCCCCCGACCCGCTGGCCGCCCACGAGGCGGAGCTGCTGCAGCATCTGCACACGGCGCACAGCGAGCAGGTGGGCGGGCTGTGCGCGCTGCTGGGCGACCGCGGGCAGGCCTGCGGGCTGCGCGACCGGGCCGTGCCGGTGGGCCTGGACCGCTTCGGGCTGCGGGTCCGCTTCACGGACGCCGAGCAGCGGTCCTTCGACGCGCGGTTCGACTTCCCCGAGCCGGTGCGGGACGTGAGGGAGCTGCGGCGGGCGATGCATCTGCTCTTCGAGGCATCGGCGGAGTAGGGGCGGGGCGGACGGCCGTCCGGGGAGTCGCCCGCGGCCGGTCGGCGCTCCCCCGTCCCGGCCCGCACGCGCCCGCCCGGCCCGTGCGGAGACTAGTCGGCGGTGCCCTCGCCGGAGGCCGAGCGCAGGCGGACGCGGACCCGCTCCACGACATCGGCGTAGCGGGCCTCGGCGCCGTGGCGGGTGGGCTCGTAGTAGCGCTTGCCGTGCACCTCGTCCGGCGCGTACTGCTGGGCCGCGATACCGCCCGGCAGGTCGTGCGGGTACTGATAGCCCTGGCCGTGGCCGAGCTTCTGGGCGCCCTTGTAGTGGCTGTCGCGCAGATGCGGCGGCACCGCACCCGCCTGGCCCGCCCGGACGTCCGCAAGGGCGGCGTCGATCGCGGTGTACGCGGCGTTCGACTTCGGGGCCAGGGCGAGCGCGATGGTGGCCTGGCTCAGCGTGATCCGGGCCTCCGGGAAGCCCATCATCGCCACGGCCTGGGCCGCGGCCACCGCGGTCTGCAGGGCCGTCGGATCGGCCAGGCCGATGTCCTCGCTCGCCGAGATCATCAGCCGGCGGGCGATGAAGCGCGGGTCCTCCCCCGCCTCGATCATGCGCGCCAGGTAATGCAGCGCGGCATCGACGTCCGAGCCCCGGATGGACTTGATCAGCGCGCTGGCGACGTCGTAGTGCTGGTCGCCGTCCCGGTCGTACTTCACCGCCGCCCGGTCGACGGACTCCTCCAGCGTCTGGAGGGTGATCTCCTTCTCCCCCTTGGCCAGCGCGGATCCCGCCCCGGCCTCCAGGGCCGTCAGCGCCCGCCGGGCATCGCCGCCGGCGATCCGCAGCAGATGCCCCTCGGTGTCCTCGGGGAGGGTGACCGCGCCCGCCAGCCCGCGCGCATCGGTCAGCGCGCGGCGCAGCAGTCCGCGCAGATCGTCGTCCGTGAGGGGTTCGAGGGTCAGCAGCAGGGAGCGGGACAGCAGCGGGGAGATCACCGAGAAGTACGGGTTCTCGGTCGTCGCGGCGATCAGGGTGACCCAGCGGTTCTCCACGGCGGGCAGCAGGGAGTCCTGCTGGGCCTTGCTGAAGCGGTGGATCTCGTCCAGGAAGAGCACGGTCTCCTTGCCGAAACCGCCCGAGGCGCGCCGGGCGCCGTCGATCACGGCGCGGACCTCCTTGACGCCCGCGGTGATCGCCGAGAGCTCCACGAAGCGCTTGTTGGTGGCCTGGCTGACGACGTACGCGAGGGTCGTCTTGCCGATCCCCGGCGGCCCCCACAAGAACACCGACGACGGCCCGGCAGGTCCGCCGTTGCCCTCGCCGACCAGCCGGCGCAGCGGCGAGCCCGGCTTGAGGAGATGCTGCTGGCCCACGACTTCGTCGAGGGTGCGCGGACGCATCCGCACGGCGAGCGGGGACCCCGCGGGGTCCTTCTCCTGACGGTCTTCGGCAGCGGCGGTGAACAGGTCGGGCTCCACGTCCACGAGCCTATGCCACCCCACTGACAACGCCCCGGGCGCCGTTGACGGCGGCCGGGGCGTGCGGCGGATGCGCGCGGACGACTAGAGCAGCGTGCTCCAGAACGACCACCACTTGGTGAGGATCAGCACCGCGATCACGCCGTACCAGAGCACGGGCACGACCCAGTGGAACTCGACCACCGCGGCGCGCAGCCCCTCGGGCGCCGGGATGATGCCGTGCTTGAGGTTGTGCGCGGTGGTGTACCAGAACATCAGGATGGTGACGCACCAGGTCAGCGTGCACCACAGGCACAGCGAGTTGATGCTGTACAGCGACTGGGACATCAGCCACATGCAGAAGACCGAGGCGAGCCCGGTGCCGATGTTCAGGCCGATCCAGTACCAGCGGCGGAAGCGGGCGCCGGCCAGCAGGGCCATGCCGATCGCGACGATGACGCCGAAGCCGACCAGCCCGGCCATCGGGTTCGGGAAGCCGAAGACCTCCGCCTGCTTGCTCTGCATGACGTTGGTGCAGGAGATGATCGGGTTGAGACTGCAGGCCGGCTTGAAGCTCGGGTCCTTCAGCAGCTCGAACTTGTCCAGGGTGATGATCCAGGCCGCGAGGATGCCCAGCGCGCCGGTGATCACCAGGAGGAGCGCAAGGCCGCGGCCGGAACCGATGGTGCCCGCGCCGCTCGCGTGGTCGTCGTCGGTGGACACGTCGTCAAGCGCTGTCGTCGTCATATCGCCGTTCCGTCGATCCCTTGGGAGATGAGGCTGAGCAAGCGGGTCCGCAAGCGCGGCACCGCCGTTCATTCTGCCCCAACTCCACCATGACCTGCCGTGCGATGAACATAAAGCCGAACCCTCCGTACACAGGGTTCTCTCAGGTTCGCGGCCCTCCGGCCCGCCCCGCGGCCCGGTGCGGGCCGGCCGCCGCCGGTGGCGCGGCGCGCCCAAATCCCTCCGCCGGGATGACGGCGCCGCCGGCGTTGACACCGGGGGCCGGGCAGCACGAGGGGCCCGGACGGCAGATCGCCGCCGGGCCCCTCGCTGTCGTGCCGCGCGCGGGCTCAGCCCAGCCTGCGCCGGACCTCCCCGGCCACGCCGTCGAGCGCCACGGCGGTCTGCTCGCCGCTCTCCAGGTCCTTGAGCTGGACCAGGCCCTCGGCCAGGTCCCGCTCCCCCGCGACGAGCGCCAGCCGCGCGCCCGAGCGGTTGGCGGACTTCATGGCGTTCTTCAGGCCCTTGCCGCCGAACGCGAAGTCGGTGGCGACCCCGGCCCGGCGCAGCTCGGTGACCACGCCGAACAGCACCCGGCGGGCCTCCTCGCCGAGCGGGACGGCGTACACGGCGGTGGCGGCGGGGATGTCGAGCGCGACGCCCTCCGCCTCCAGGGCCAGCACCGTGCGGTCGACGCCCAGCGCCCAGCCGACGGACGGCAGCGCGGGGCCGCCGATCATCTCGGAGAGGCCGTCGTAGCGGCCGCCGCCGCCCACCGCGGACTGCGAGCCGAGGCCGTCGTGGACGAACTCGAACGTGGTGCGGGTGTAGTAGTCCAGGCCGCGGACCAGCTTCTCGTCGTCCTCGAAGGCCACGCCCGCCGCGGTCAGCAGCTCGCGCACCTGCTCGTGGTACGCCTTGCAGGCCTCGCAGAGGTAGTCGCGGAGTTTGGGCGCCCCGTCGAGCTGCTTCTGCACCGCCTCGCGCTTGTCGTCCAGGACGCGCAGCGGGTTGATGTCGACCCGGCGCCGGGTGTCCTCGTCCAGGTCGAGCCCGCGCAGGAAGTCCTGCAGCACGGCACGGTAGACGGGACGGCACTCCTTGTCGCCCAGGGAGTTGAGCAGGATGCGGAAGTTCCGCAGCCCCAGCGCGCGGTAGGCCTGGTCGGCCAGGATGATCAACTCGGCGTCCAGCGCCGGGTCCTCGGCACCGATGGCCTCGGCACCGACCTGGGAGAAGTGGCGGTAACGGCCCTTCTGCGGACGCTCGTAGCGGTAGTACGAGCCGGAGTACCAGAGCTTGACGGGGAGGTTGCCCGCCTTGTGGAGGTTGGCCTCCAGCGCGGCGCGCAGCACGGACGCGGTGCCCTCGGGGCGCAGCGCCAGCTGGTCGCCGCCCTTGGTCTCGAAGGCGTACATCTCCTTGGTCACGATGTCGGTGGACTCCCCGACACCGCGCGCGAACAGCTCCACGTTCTCGAAGCCGGGCGTCTCGATGTAGCCGTACCCGGAGTTCTTCAGCGGCGCGGCGATCGCCTCGCGCACCGCGAGATAGGTGGCGGACTGCGGCGGAATCAGGTCGTACGTGCCCTTGGGGGCCTTGAAGGTGCTCACGGAAGCTCTCGTCACATTCCTCGTCGTGGAGCGGCGCTGAAGCCGTCTCCGAGGCCGGCGGCCACTTCCCGCAGGAAGGGGTTGGTGGCGCGCTCGCGGCCGATGGTGGTCTGGGGGCCGTGGCCGGACAGGACGACGGTGGAGTCCTCCAGCGGCAGGCACACACGCGCCAGCGACTGCAGGATCTCGGCGTGGTCGCCGCCCGGCAGGTCGGTGCGTCCGATGGAGCCGGCGAACAGCAGGTCGCCCGAGAAGAAGACCGGCGGAACGTCGGCCCGCTCGGGCATCCGGAAGGTCACCGACCCCTTGGTATGGCCCGGCGCGTGCGCGACGGAGAACTCCATCCCGGCGAGTTCCAGGGCGGCACCGTCGCTCAGCTCCTTGACGTCGTCCGGCTCGCCCACCGTGAGCTCGCCCATGAGCTGCTGACCGATGGAGCGGCCGAGGGCCTTCTCCGGGTCGCTCATCATGTAGCGGTCCTCGGGGTGGATCCAGGCCGGGACGTCGTGCGCGCCGCACACCGGCACGACCGAGGCGACGTGATCGATGTGACCATGCGTGAGAACGACCGCGACGGGCTTGAGCCGATGCTTCTTCACCGCGTCCTCGACACCTTGGGCCGCCTGGTGGCCCGGGTCGATGATGACGCACTCCTCGCCTGCGGCGGGGGCGACCAAGTAGCAGTTGGTGCCCCAGGCCCCGGCGGGGAACCCGGCAATCAGCACGTTCGTCCTTAAAGGTCGGTGTGGAGGTCGGCCGGCAAGGCCGCTCCTCCCGGACATCTCGGCAGCTCCAGAGCCTACCGGCGGGACTCCCGGCAGGGCGAACCCGTATACCGTACGGCCACGGCGCACGAGCGCGATCGATGATCGGACAAGGAGACGACCGGTGGTCAGCAAAGATCAGCGGCGGCGGCAGCTCGCCCGCGAGAAGTACGAGCGTCAGCAGCAACGGCGGTCCGCGGCCCAGGTGAAGGCCAAACGCCGCAACGTGATCATCGCCTCCGTCGCGGCCGTCGCCCTGGCCGCCGGCGCCGTCGTCTACGTCTCCGCGGGCCTCGCGGGCGGCAGCGACCAGGAGGACCGGGCCGCGGCCCCGAAGCCGTCCAGGGCGCCGGACCCCTGCGACCGGCCCGCGAAGGGCAGCCCGTCGAAGAAGACCTGGCCGAAGGAGCCGGCGATGTCGATCGACACCTCCGCCTCCTACGCCGCGAAGCTGACGACCACCTGCGGCACCATCGGCATCACACTGGACGCCGGCAAGGCGCCGCATACGGTCAACTCCTTCGCCTTCCTGGCCGGCCAGGGCTACTTCGACCACAGCAGGTGCCACCGCCTCGTCGACCGGGGCCTCTACGTCCTGCAGTGCGGCGACCCGAAGGGCACCGGCCGCGGCACCCCCGGCTACACGATCCCGGACGAGAACCTCAAGGACCCGCGGCTCAAGGGCGGCGTCTATCCGGCGGGCACCGTCGCGATGGCGAACCGCTATGACGGGACCAGCGAGAAGACCCGCAACTCCGGCGGCAGTCAGTTCTTCCTCGTCTACCGGGACAGCAAGCTGCCGCCGAACTACACACCGTTCGGCACGATCACGGGCGGTATGGACGTGCTGCAAAAGATCGCCAAGGCCGGTGCGACGACCGACCCGCAGACCGGCAACAGCGCGCCCAACGCCACCGTCGTGATCGACAAGGCGTCCGTGCAGAAGTCCTGACCGGCCGGGCGACCTGGGGCGGCGCGGTGGCGCCGCCCCGTGCGAACCGTGGAAATTCGTCGTGCTGGATGCGGACAGCGGACGGCCGGTCGCCTAGATTGGCGTTGGGTAGGGTGCCTGCTCCGACGGCTGCCACCCTCACCCGCGATTCAGCCCGTCGGACCGGCCAGGGCGCGGCCCTGCCGGACAGAAACTGTGGACGATGCCGGGGGGCCGCACGCCCCCGTCGGCATCATGTGGAGGAGGCGCTGTGAGCAGCGACCCATGGGGCCGCGTCGACGAGACGGGGACCGTGTACGTGCGTACCGCCGACGGCGAGCAGGTCGTCGGATCGTGGCAGGCGGGAACTCCCGAGGAGGCCCTCGCCTACTTCGAGCGCAAGTATGAGGGCCTGGTCGTCGAGATCGGCCTCCTCGAGCGCCGGGTCAAGACCACCGACCTGTCGGCGAAGGACGCGACGACCGCGATCGATCATCTGCGCACCCAGGTCGACGAACACCATGCGGTGGGCGACCTGGACGCGCTGCGCAAGCGGCTGGACAAGCTCGTCGAGGCCGTCGAGTCGCGCCGCGAGGAGCGCAAGGCGCAGAAGGCCAGGCAGCACGACGAGGCCCGGCACGCCAAGGAGAAGCTGGTCGCCGAGGCGGAGGAGCTGGCGGCCAGCGAGCAGTGGCGGGTGGCCGGCGAGCGGCTGCGCGCGCTGGTCGACACCTGGAAGGGCCTGCCGCGGCTCGACCGCAAGGCGGACGACGAGCTGTGGCACCGCTTCTCGCATGCCCGCTCGGCGTTCTCCAAGCGCCGCAAGGCGCACTTCGCGTCGCTGGACGCCCAGCGCGAGGAGTCCCGCAAGGCGAAGGAGAAGCTGGTCGCCGAGGCCGAGTCGCTGTCGCAGTCGACGGACTGGGGGGCCACCTCGGCCCGCTACCGCGAGCTGATGGCCGACTGGAAGGCCGCGGGCCGCGCCCAGCGCGAGCACGAGGACGACCTGTGGAACCGCTTCCGCGGCGCCCAGGACATCTTCTTCCAGGCGCGCGGCGAGGTCTTCGCGGAGCGGGACGCCGAGCAGCGGGAGAACCTGACCCGCAAGGAGGAGCTGGCCGTCGAGGCCGAGAAGCTGCTCCCCGTCTCGGACCTGAAGGCCGCGCGGTCGGCCTTCCGCTCGATCAACGAGCGGTGGGAGGCCATCGGCCACGTCCCGCGGGACGCCCGCCCCAAGATCGAGGGCCGGATGCACGCCGTCGAGCGCGCCATCCAGGAGGCCGAGGAGAACGAGTGGCGGCGTACCAACCCCGAGGCGCGGGCCCGCGCCGCGGGGCTGACCGGCCAGCTCCAGGACGCGGTCGACAAGCTGGAGAAGCAGATCGACACGGCCCGGGCGGCGGGCAACAACGCCAAGGCCGACAAGCTCGGCCGGGAGCTGGAGGGCCGCAAGGCGCTGCTGGACCAGGCGGTCAAGGGCCTGGAGGAGTTCGGCGGTTGATGCCCTCGTTGCGGCTGAGCCACCGCCGCTCTCGCGGAGGTGGTACTCACCGTCGCGGTTCCTCACTTGATGGCTGAGGCACCCGGTGCGAAGGGCCCCGGTACGGATTTCCGTACCGGGGCCCTTCGTGTGTGCGGCGCTACGGCCGCCGGGCCGACGTCACCCGGTACACGTCGTAGACGCCCTCCACGCTCCGCACGGCCTTCAGGACATGCCCCAGGTGCTTGGGGTCGCCCATCTCGAAGGTGAAGCGGGAGGTGGCCACGCGGTCGCGGGAGGTCTGGACGGCGGCCGACAGGATGTTGACGTGCTGGTCGGACAGGATGCGGGTGACGTCCGACAGCAGGCGGGAGCGGTCCAGCGCCTCGACCTGGATGGCGACCAGGAAGACCGAGGACTGGGTGGGCGCCCACTCGACGTCCAGGATCCGTTCCGGCTGCCGGGACAGCGAGTCGACGTTGACGCAGTCGGCGCGGTGCACCGAGACGCCGTTGCCGCGGGTGACGAAGCCGATGATGGGATCGCCCGGCACCGGCGTACAGCAGCGGGCGAGCTTGACCCACACATCGTCGACGCCCTTGACGACCACACCGGGGTCGGCGCTGGAACGCCGCTTGGAGCGCGGCCGGATCGGCGTGGACTCGGCGATGTCCTCGGTGGCCTCGTCCTGGCCGCCGAGCGCCTGCACCAGCTTCTGGACGACGCCCTGGGCGGCGACATGGCCCTCGCCGATGGCGGCGTAGAGCGAGGAGATGTCCGGGTAGCGCATCTCGTGCGCCAGGGTCACCAGCGAGTCGCCGGTCAGGATCCGCTGGATCGGCAGGTTCTGCTTGCGCATGGCCCGCGCGATGGCGTCCTTGCCCTGCTCGATGGCCTCGTCGCGGCGCTCCTTGGAGAACCAGCCGCGGATCTTGTTGCGGGCGCGGGGGGACTTGACGAAGCCGAGCCAGTCGCGGGAGGGCCCGGCGCCCGTCGCCTTGGAGGTGAAGACCTCCACCAAGTCGCCGTTGTCCAGGGTCGATTCGAGCGGGACGAGGCGCCCGTTGACCCGTGCCCCTATCGTGCGGTGACCGACCTCGGTGTGCACCGCGTACGCGAAGTCGACCGGGGTGGCGCCGGCCGGGAGCGCTATCACGTCGCCCTTGGGCGTGAAGACGAAGACTTCGTTGCGCGACAGGTCGAAGCGCAGCGACTCCAGGAACTCGCCCGGGTCCTCGGTCTCCTTCTGCCAGTCGAGCAACTGCCGCAGCCAGGCCATGTCGTTGACCGTGTCCTGGCCCTTGCCGGCGTTCTTCGGCACGTCCGTGCGGACCTTGGACGCGCCGGCGACCGCCTCCTGCTTGTACTTCCAGTGCGCGGCGATGCCGTACTCGGCGCGGCGATGCATGTCGAAGGTGCGGATCTGGAGCTCGACGGGCTTGCCGCTGGGGCCGATCACCGTCGTGTGCAGCGACTGGTACATGTTGAACTTGGGCATCGCGATGTAGTCCTTGAACCGGCCGGGGACCGGGTTCCACCGCGCGTGGATGGTGCCGAGGGCGGCATAGCAGTCGCGGACGGTGTCGACGAGGACGCGGATGCCCACCAGGTCGTAGATCTCGGCGAAGTCGCGGCCGCGCACGATCATCTTCTGGTAGACGCTGTAGTAGTGCTTCGGTCGGCCGGTGACGGTGGCCTTGATGCGGGCGGACCGCAGGTCGGCCTGGACCTCGTCGGTCACTATGGCCAGGTACTCGTCGCGCTTGGGCGCCCGCTCGGCGACCAGCCGGACGATCTCGTCGTACATCTTGGGGTAGAGGATCGCGAACGCGAGGTCCTCCAGCTCCCACTTGATGGTGTTCATGCCCAGGCGGTGGGCGAGCGGAGCGTAGATCTCCAGCGTCTCGCGGGCCTTCTTCTCCTGCTTCTCCCGCTTGAGGTAGCGCATGGTGCGCATGTTGTGCAGCCGGTCGGCGAGCTTGATGACCAGGACGCGGGGGTCCTTGGCCATCGCGACGACCATCTTGCGCACCGTCTCGGCCTGCGCGGCCTCGCCGAACTTGACCCGGTCGAGCTTGGTGACGCCGTCGACCAGCAGCGCGACCTGGTCGCCGAAGTCGCCCCGCAGGGTGTCCAGGCCGTACTCGGTGTCCTCGACGGTGTCGTGCAGCAGGCCGGCCATCAGGGTCGCCGGGTCCATGCCCAGCTCGGCGAGGATCGTGGTCACCGCGAGGGGGTGGGTGATGTACGGGTCGCCGCTCTTGCGCTTCTGGCCGCGGTGCCAGCGCTCGGCGACCTGATAGGCGCGCTCGATCTGGCGCAGCGTGCCCGTCTCGATCTTGGGGTCGTTGCCGCGGACGGCCCGCAGCAGCGGCTCCAGGACCGGGTTGTACGGGCTGGAACGCTGGACGCCCAGCCGGGCGAGGCGGGCCCGGACCCGGTTGGGTGAGCCGGAGCGGCCCACGGGGGCGGGCGCCGGCGGCTTGGGCGGGGCGGGCTGGTCGGCCTTGGCCGGCGGCTTGGGCGCGCGGGACGGCTGTGCCGGCTGGGGCGACGAGGCGGCGGGCCCCGGCTTGGGCGCGGTACGCCGTTCGGCGGGGGCCTGGGACGCGGCGGACCCGCCGGCCGGCGGCGGGGGCGTGGCGGTGCCGCCGGACGCGCTCTGCCGCTCCGGCTGGGGCGCGTCGGAGGACGCCGCGTTCGCCGGCTTCGGCTCGTCCGGGCGCGCGGCGTCGGATCCCGCCGGACGCAGTCCGGGGGAGAGCGGCTGGGCCTCGTCTGGCAAGAGCACTCCTCAGGCGGTTCCGGACCCCAGCACCTCGAACGGGCCGGGGTGCCATGGTATCGACCTCGGGGCCGCCGCTCCCCCGCGGCCGCCGTTCCGTACATGACACAGCAGCAGGGGCACCCGAATTCTTCCGGATGCCCCTGTTTGCTCGATGGTGCGGTGCGCCTGCGGCTCAGACCGTGATCAGGGCCTCCAGCGGAGCGCCCTTCAGACCCGGCTCCAGCCGCTCCCGCCCGGCCAGGAAGCCCAGCTCCAGCAGGACCGCCACGCCCGCGACCTCCGCGCCCGCGCGGCGGATCAGCTGCAGCGCGGCGTCGGCGGTGCCGCCGGTGGCGAGGACGTCGTCGATCACCAGCACCCGCTCGCCCGGGGCCAGCGCATCGGCGTGGATCTCGATCTCGGCGGTGCCGTACTCCAGCTCGTACGCCTGACGCAGCGTCTCGCGGGGCAGCTTGCCCGCCTTGCGCACGGGGACGAAGCCGACGCCGGCCCGCAGCGCCACCGGGGCGGCGAGGATGAAGCCACGGGCCTCCAGGCCGACGACCTTGTCGACCCGGTAGCGCCCGCACAGGTCGGTGAACGCCTCGGTCAGCGCACCGAAGGCGGCCGGGTCGTCCAGCAGCGGGGTGATGTCCTTGAACACCACCCCCGGCTGCGGGTGGTCCGGTACGTCCGCGATCCGGCTGAGCAGCAGCGCGCGCAGGTCGGCCGCGGCGATCATCGGCGCTTGCCCGACGGGCGGCCGCGTCCGCGGTTGCGGGAGGCGGGCTGCCGGCGCGGGCCGACGACCGCGGTGCCGTCGTCGTCCTCGGCGTCCGCCGCCCCGTCCTGCGCGTCCTCCTGGCCCTCGCCCTTGGCGGCGGCCGCGGCACGCTTCGCCTTGACCCGCTTGGCCAGGGCCTTCATCTGCGGCTCGCGCTCCTTGAGATCGGCGACCAGCGGGGTCGCGATGAAAATCGAGGAGTACGCACCGGCGGCGAGACCGACGAACAGGGCCAGCGAGATGTCGTTGAGCATGCCCGCGCCCAGGACACCGCCGCCGACGAACAGCAGACCGGCGACCGGGAGCAGCGCCACGACGGTGGTGTTGATGGAGCGCACCAGGGTGCCGTTGATGCTGCGGTTGGCGATCTCGCCGTAGGTGAAGCGGGTCTGCTTGGTGATGTCCTTGGAGGCTTCCTTGAGGCTGTCGAAGACGACGACCGTGTCGTAGAGGGAGTAACCGAGGATCGTCAGCAGACCGATGACCGTGCCGGGCGTGACCTCGAAGCCGACCAGGGCGTAGATGCCGACCGTGATCGTCAGGTCGTGGATCAGCGCGATCAGGGCGGCGACCGCCATCCGCCACTCGAAGGCGACGGCGAGGTAGAGCACCACCAGGACCATGAAGATGCCCAGGCCCAGCCACGCCTTGTTGGCGATCTGCTCGCCCCAGCTCGGGCCGACCAGCTGGGTATTGACGTCCTTGACCGGGACGTTCAGGTCCTTGGCGAGCTCTTCCTGGACGGGCACCGACTGCTTGGTGTCCAGACCGCTGATCTGGATGCGCAGCGCGCCGCCGCCGAGCTTTTGCACCACGGCCTGGTGGCCGCCGGCCGCCGACTCGGCCTTGTGCTGCGCCTCCGAGGCGGAGACGGAGGTGTTCGGGGTGGTGAAGACCGCGCCGCCGGAGAACTCGATGCCCATGTTCAGGCCGCGCACCCCGAGGCCGACGATGGCCACGATGGTGATGAGGATCGAGAGGCCGTACCAGATCTTCCGCTTGCCGATGAAGTCGTAGCCGACCTCGCCGCGGTAGAGCCGGGCGCCGATGGTGCCGAGCTTGGACATCTCACGCCTCCTTCGTGGTGGGGGCGGCGCCGCGACGACGGCGCAGCGGCGGCTTGGCGCCCAGGCGCTTGGGGTCGAGGCCGGACCAGGAATGTCCTTCGGAGAAGAACTTCCGGCGGGCCAGCAGCGTCATCAGGGGCTTGGTGAAGAGGAAGACCACGACGACGTCGAGGACGGTGGTCAGGCCGAGCGTGAAGGCGAAGCCCTGCACCTTGCCGACGGTGACGATGAAGAGCACCGCGGCGGCCAGGAACGACACGAAGTCGGAGACCAGGATCGTGCGGCGGGCCCGGGGCCAGCCGCGCTCGACGGCCGGGCGCAGGGTGCGTCCCTCGCGGATCTCGTCCCGGATGCGTTCGAAGTAGACGATGAACGAGTCGGCGGTGATGCCGATGGCCACGATGGCGCCGCAGACCGCCGGGAGGTTCAGCGCGAACCCGATGGCCGGGCCCAGCAACGTCATGATCGTGTACGTCAGGACCGCCGAGACGCCGAGGCTCGCCAGCGCGACCAGCGCCAGCCCGCGGTAGTAGGCGACGAGGTAGATGACGACCAGCGCGAGGCCGATGGCACCGGCGATCAGGCCGGCGTGCAGCTGCTCGCCGCCGAGCGCCGCGGTGACCGTGGTCTCGTCGTCGATCTTGAAGGAGAGCGGCAGGGCACCGTAGGACAGCATGTTGCCCAGGTCCTCGGCGGACTGCTGGGTGAAGCCGCCGGAGATGGTGGCGTTGCCGCCGTTGAGCCGCTCGTTGACGCGCGGGTCGGAGACCACCGCGCCGTCCAGGACGATCGCGAACTGGTTCTGCGGCGGCGCCTTGCTGGCGAGCTTGCCGGTGACGTCCGCGAACTTCTTGCCGCCCTCGGAGGTGAAGTCCATCTGGACGATCCAGCCCTGGCCCTGCTGGCTGTCGAACACGGCCTTGGCGCTGCTGACGTCCGTGCCCTCGACGCCGACCGGGCCGAGCACGTACTTCTGGCTGCCGTCGTCCTTGCAGGCCACGACCGGGTCGGACGGCTTGGTGTTGGCGGCCTTCTCACCGGCGGCGGCGCGGCTCTTCTTGGTGGAGCAGTCCAGCGCGTTGAGCTGCTTTTGGAGGGCCGGCGGGATGTCCGCGCCGCCCGGGGGCGTCGGTGCCGGGGGCGTGGAGGGCTTGGCCGGGCCGGAGGGAGTGGGCTTGGCGGACGGCGCCTTCTTCAGCGAGTCCGTCACCGCGCGGCCCTGCGTCGTCGGCTTCGAGCCCGGCGTCGGGGAGGACGAGGCGTTCTGCTGGGTGCCCGGCGTGTTCTTCGCCTGGTCACCGGCGGCCTTGTCGCCCTTGCCGTTCGCGCCGCCCTTGGAGGAGGGGCTCGGCTTGGGCTCGGGGGTCTTGGTGCCCGCGGTGGTGGTCAGCACCGGCCGGAACCCGAGCTGGGCGGTGGTGCCGACCTGCTGGCGGGCCTGCTTCGCGTCCGTCCCCTTGGGGATGTTCACGATGATGTGGTTGCTGCCCTGCGTCTGGACCTCGGACTCGGTCACACCGAGACCGTTGACCCGTCGCTCCATGATGCCGGCGGCGGTGTTCATGTTGGTCTCGTTGATCGCGTTGGGCTTGCCCGGCTGGTTCTGGGCCGCCAGCGTGAAGCTGGTGCCGCCGGCCAGGTCGATGCCCAGTCGCGGCGTCAGCGTGCCGGAGTAGAACATCCCTCCGATCAGCCCCGCCATGGCGATCAGGACCAGGATCAGGGTGCGGCCCGGATGTCCCTGGCTCGCGGGCGCCCTGCGGCCCTTCTTCGGTGCTGCCACCTTCTCGTATCTCCCTGTCCAACCCCTCGGCCAGGGATGCCGGCCGAGGGGCCACGAAGTCTTGTGGGGACGTGCCCCCGCCGGAGCCTAGACCGTCCCGGAACCGCGGCGCACGACTCACCACGCGTGCTCCGCGGTTCCGTGGGGCGGACTACTTCGCTTCGTCGTCGCCGGACTTCTTGTCGTCCTTGGCGGTGTCCGCGTCGGCCTTGACGCTGTCCTTGGCATCGCCGGCGGCCTTGGTGTCCTCGGCCTCGGCGGCGGGCTTGTCCCCGGCGGGCTCGGCGGCCGGGGTCTCGGCCTTGCCCAGGTCGATCTTGTCACCCTTTCCGGTGGCCGCACCGGCGGTCAGCGAGGAGGCGTCGTCCGGGACGACCGGCTCGTCGGCGTGCAGCGGGTCGGCACCGTCCAGGATGCGGTTGTACTCCTCGTCCGCGATCACCGCGCCGATGGCGTTCTTCGCGTAGATGGCGTGCACGCCGGGGGCCACCTCGAGAAGGACGGTCTCGTCGTGGACTTCCTTGACGGTGGCGTACATGCCGCCGATCGTCCGGACGCCGGTGCCGGCCTGCATTTCGTTGCGCATCTGCGCGGCCGCCTGCTGCTTCTTCTTGGCGGACCGCGTCATCAGGAACATGGCCCCGATGAGGACGATGAACGGGAGGAGAGTCACGATATTCACGGGACGGAAATCCTTCGCACGACCGCGGATGCGCGATCTCATATACGGGGGTGGGTATGCCGCCCATACGAACGGCATCGGCGGAGTCTAGGCGAGTCCCCACCAGTGGAACAACGCACAGCATCCCACCGCAGTTCCTGACCGGGCGAGTCCCCGCGCCGTCACGCCCCGAACAAGCCCTGCTGTCCGCTTGCGCCCGGTTGCTGCTGCGGCGGCACCAGCCCCAGATGCGTCCACGCCGCCGGCGTCGCGATCCGGCCACGGGGCGTCCTGGCCAGCAGTCCTTCCCGTACGAGGAACGGCTCGGCGACCTCCTCGACGGTCTCCCGCTCCTCCCCCACCGCGACCGCGAGGGTGGACAGGCCCACCGGGCCGCCGCCGAACAGCTTGAGCAGGGCCGTGAGCACGGCGCGGTCGAGGCGGTCCAGGCCGCGGGCGTCGACCTCGTAGACCCCGAGGGCCTGGGAGGCGATCTCGCGGGTGATCAGGCCGTCGGCCTTGACCTGGGCGTAGTCGCGGACGCGGCGCAGCAGGCGGTTGGCGATACGGGGCGTGCCGCGGGAGCGGCCGGCGATCTCCGCGGCGCCCTCGGGTTCTATCTCGACGTCCAGCAGCCCGGCCGAGCGGTGGATGACCCGCTCCAGCTCCGCGGGGGCGTAGAACTCCATATGGGCGGTGAAGCCGAAGCGGTCGCGCAGCGGGGGCGGCAGCAGACCGGCCCTGGTCGTGGCCCCGACCAGGGTGAACGGGGGGAGTTCGAGCGGGATGGCGGTGGCTCCCGGACCCTTGCCGACGATCACGTCGACGCGGAAGTCCTCCATCGCCATGTAGAGCATCTCCTCGGCGGGCCGGGACATCCGGTGGATCTCGTCGAGGAAGAGGACCTCGCCCTCCTGGAGGGAGGAGAGGATCGCCGCGAGGTCGCCGGCGTGCTGGATGGCGGGGCCCGAGGTGATCCGGATCGGGGCGCCCATCTCGGCGGCGATGATCATCGAGAGGGTCGTCTTGCCGAGGCCCGGCGCCCCGGACAGCAGGACGTGATCGGCGGTGGCGCCGCGGGCGCGGGCGGCGCGCAGCACCAGGTCGAGCTGTTCGCGCACCCGCTCCTGGCCGACGAATTCCTCGAGGTCCTTGGGCCGCAGCGCGGCCTCGACGGCGGTGTCCTCGCCGTCCGCGTCGGCGCCGACCAGCCGGTCGGGCGCGCCCGGGGCGTCCTCGGCGGTGTGCGGTGCGGTGTCGTCCCAGTTCACTGCGGATTGCCTCGCGGGGTCGGGGCGGCCGGGCCGCCTGCGTGGTCGTACGGTCGGGGGCGCGCGGCCCGTCCGGCGACGGTCATCGCGTCCGGTTCAGGGTCTGCAGGGCCGCCTTGAGCAGCTGCGGCACCTGGGGCGTGCCGCCCTCGGCGACGGCCGCCTCGGCCTGCGGGGCCACCGCGGCGACCGCCTCGTCCGCCTCGCGGGTGGCGTAACCGAGGCCGATCAGGGCGGCGTGCAGCTGGTCGCGCCAGCCGGCCGTGACGGCGCTGCCGACACCCGCGCGGCCGCCGCCGACCGGCTCCCCGAGCCGGTCCTTGAGCTCCAGGAGCAGTTTCTGCGCGCCCTTCTTGCCGATGCCGGGGACGGCGGTGAGGGTCTTCTCGTCGCCATGGGAGACGGCCAGGCGCAGGGTGTCCGGGGAGTGCACGGCCAGCATCGCCTGGGCGAGGCGGGGGCCGACGCCGCTGGCGGTCTGCAGCAGCTCGAAGGTCTGGCGCTCGTCGTCGTCGGCGAAGCCGTAGAGCGTGAGCGAGTCCTCGCGGACGACGAGGGAGGTGGCGAGCTTGGCCTGCTGTCCGATGCGCAGGGCCGACAGGGTGTTCGGCGTGCACTGGACGGCCATGCCGACACCGCCGACCTCGACGACGGCGGTGTCCGGGGCGAGGGCCGCGACCGGACCGGAGACGAAGGCGATCATCGGGTGCCCTTCTGGGGAGCCGCCCGGCGCGGGGCGGCGGACGGGACGGTGGCGGGAGCGGCGCGGCGGGCCGCGGCATGCGCCTGCTGGAGGCGGTTGACCGCGGGAGCGCGCCAGATGTGGCAGATGGCGAGGGCCAGGGCGTCGGCGGCGTCGGCCGGCTTCGGCGGGGCGTCGAGCCGCAGCAGACGCGTGACCATCGCGCCCACCTGGGCCTTGTCGGCCCGGCCCGATCCGGTGACGGCCGCCTTGACCTCACTGGGGGTGTGCAGCGCGACCGGCAGTCCGCGCCGCGCCGCGCACAGCATGGCGACCGCGCTGGCCTGGGCGGTGCCCATGACCGTACGGACGTTGTGCTGGCTGAAGACCCGCTCCACAGCGACGTACTCCGGGCGGTACTCGTCGAGCCAGGCGTCTATTCCGCGCTCGATCTCGACGAGGCGGTGCGCGATGTCGGCGTCGGCGGGCGTGCGGACGACGCCGACACCGACCATCGTCAGCGGGCGCCCCGCGACCCCGTCGACCACGCCGACCCCGCAGCGCGTCAGCCCCGGGTCCACCCCCAGCACCTTCATCGGTCCCCGCCCCTCGCACTGTCGCCCGGCTGTTCCTGCTCGTGGGGGCGGATGCCCCCTGATCAGCACAGTAACGGCTGCCACTGACAAACCGACGGGCCGACGGGGTGTGTCCCCGTCGGCCCGTCAGTCGACCGAGCGTGCCACGCCTGTCAGGCGTCGACCTTGGCCATCACATCGTCCGAGACGTCGAAGTTGGCGAAGACGTTCTGCACGTCGTCGCTGTCCTCCAGCGCGTCGATCAGCTTGAAGATCTTGCGCGCGCCCTCTTCCTCCAGCTCGACCTGCATGGTCGGGACGAAGTTGGCGTCGGCCGAGTCGTAGTCGATGCCCGACTCCTGGAGGGCACTGCGGACCGCGACCAGGTCGGTGGCCTCGCTGAGCACCTCGAAGGACTCGCCGAGGTCGTTGACCTCCTCGGCGCCGGCGTCCAGGACCGCACCCAGGACGTCGTCCTCGGTCAGCTCACCCTTGGGGACGATCACCACGCCCTTGCGGTTGAACAGGTACGACACCGAACCCGGGTCGGCCATCGAACCGCCGTTGCGGGTCATGGCGACGCGGACGTCCGAGGCGGCACGGTTGCGGTTGTCGGTGAGGCACTCGATGAGCACCGCGACACCGTTGGGGCCGTAGCCCTCGTACATGATGGTCTCGTAGTCGGCGCCGCCGGCCTCGAGACCCGCGCCGCGCTTGACCGCGGAGTCGATGTTCTTGTTGGGCACCGAGCTCTTCTTGGCCTTCTGAATGGCGTCGAAGAGCGTCGGATTGCCGTCCGGGTCGGCGCCGCCGGTACGGGCCGCGACCTCGATGTTCTTGATCAGCTTCGCGAAGAGCTTGCCGCGCTTGGCATCGATCACGGCCTTCTTGTGCTTCGTCGTAGCCCATTTAGAGTGGCCGGACATCCGCCTGTCTCCTTCGCGTCACCAACATCTGAAACGAACACCTCAGATCCTACCGGGGCCGGATCACACGGTGTTACTCCCGCCCGTCACCCGGCCACCGTCCCCGAAGTGCCCCTCAGGCGCGCCGCACCATGTCCACGAACAGGGCATGGACCCGGTGGTCACCGGTGAGCTCCGGGTGGAAGGACGTGGCGAGGACGTTACCCTGCCGCACGGCCACGGTGTGCCCGTCGTACGTGGCCAGGACCTCGACCGCGCCGCCGACCGACTCGACCCAGGGCGCCCGGATGAAGACGCCCTCGACCGGTCCGCCGGCGATCCCGGCGACGTCGACGGCCGCCTCGAACGACTCGTTCTGCCGCCCGAAGGCATTACGGCGCACGATCATGTCGATGCCGCCGAGCGTCTCCTGGTCCTCACGGGCGTCCAGCAGCTTGTCCGCGACCATGATCATGCCGGCGCAGGTGCCGTAGACCGGCTTGCCCGCGCGGACGAAGGCGCGCAGCGGCTCCAGCATGCCGAAGACGACGGCCAGCTTGGACATGGTGGTGGACTCGCCGCCCGGGATGACCAGGCCGTCGATCTCGTCCAGTTCCTCGGGACGGCGTACCGGCCGGGCCAGGGCGTCCGCCTCGGCGAGCGCGGTGAGGTGCTCGCGGACGTCGCCCTGGAGGGCCAGCACACCGATGGTGGGGGTGCTCATCTGCCGTCCTACCAGCCGCGGTTGGCGTAGCGCTCGGCCTCGGGGAGGGTGTCGCAGTTGATGCCGACCATGGCCTCGCCCAGGTTGCGGGAGACATCCGCGATGACCTTCGGGTCGTCGTAGAAGGTGGTGGCCTTCACGATCGCGGCGGCGCGCTTGGCGGGGTCGCCGGACTTGAAGATGCCGGAGCCGACGAACACGCCCTCGGCACCGAGCTGGCGCATCAGCGCGGCGTCGGCCGGAGTGGCGACGCCACCGGCGGAGAACAGCACGACCGGCAGCTTGCCGAGCTCGGCGACCTCCTTGACCAGCTCGTACGGGGCGCGCAGCTCCTTGGCGGCGGCGAACAGCTCGTTGTTGTCACAGCCGCGCAGCTTGGCGATCTCGCCCTTGATCTGGCGCAGGTGGCGGACCGCCTCGACGACGTTGCCGGTGCCGGCCTCGCCCTTGGAGCGGATCATCGCGGCACCCTCGGCGATCCGGCGCAGCGCCTCGCCCAGGTTGGTGGCACCGCACACGAAGGGGGTGGTGAACGCCCACTTGTCGGAGTGGTTGACCTCGTCGGCCGGGGTGAGGACCTCGGACTCGTCGATGTAGTCGACACCGAGCGACTGCAGGACCTGGGCCTCGACGAAGTGGCCGATGCGGGACTTGGCCATGACCGGGATGGAGACGGCGTCGATGATGCCGTCGATCATGTCGGGGTCCGACATCCGGGCCACGCCGCCGTCCTTGCGGATGTCGGCGGGGACCCGCTCCAGGGCCATGACGGCGACGGCGCCCGCGTCCTCGGCGATCTTCGCCTCTTCCGGCGTGACGACGTCCATGATCACGCCGCCCTTGAGCTGCTCGGCCATACCGCGCTTGACGCGCGCGGTTCCGGTCTCGGGGGTCTGGGGCGTGGTGGGCGTGCTGGACACGTGTGACCTCACTCAATGCGGGTGGCTGTACTGCTGCGCCCACACAACCCTCAGCGAGCGGCCCGGGAAAAGGGCCAATTGCAAGGCAGTGGCTCGTCACCACGGGGAGTCACCGCGCCCGGCACACCCCCGCGGGCCCCCGCCGTCAGTTCCCGGCCGACCGGTCGTCCAGCACGGCCGGCGGCTCGTCGTCCATCTCGAAGGCCAGCGGGAAGGGCGCATGGCCGGCCAGCCGCAGATAGCGCACCACCCGGTGGCGGCGCACGGCACGGGCCGCCCGTACGGCATCGTTGTGGAACCGCCGCGCCATCGGGACCCGCCGCACCGCCGCGGTGAGCTCGGTGACCGTCCGCTCCCCGCCCGGCGCCTCCCGTACGGCCTCCAACTGGTCCTCCTCCGCAAAAATGGCCCGCAGCGCCTGGCTCAGCTCGCTCTCCGCCACCTCACGGTGATCCTCCGCCGCCTGCCGCGCCTCGTGCGCGGCCTGGTACAGCACGATCGAGGCGGCGGGATCGAGAACCCCCGAGGTACCCACCTCCTGCGCGACGGACGCCCGCCGGAGCAGCTGGGCGTCGAGGGCCGCCCTGGCCGCGTCGATCCGGGCGTGCAGGCGGTCGAGGCGGCCGGCCGTCCAGCTCAGATAGACACCGATGAGGACGATCGCGACGGCGATCCAGATGAACGTGGTCACCGCGTGAGTTTCCCACGTGTTCGGCTGCGCCTTGCCTCGGGCCGATTTCGGCTGTCCCGCCGTGCGCCTGCGGCGGGGTCCGCTGCGCTTTGCTTGCCGCCCACGTTTTTGGCTGTCCCGCCGTTTCGCCTGGCGGCGGGCGGGTCCGCTGCGCTTTGCTTGCCGCCCACGTTTTTGGCTGTCTCGCCGTTTCGCCTGCGGCGGGCGGTGCCGCTGCGCGGGGCGTTCGGGTGCCGG
>NZ_JBFBHQ010000021.1:0-116789 GCF_040701845.1 Streptomyces angustmyceticus
ATGCCGACGCCGACGGTCTTGCCGTCGTCGGGGGTGTAGGAGCCGATGAAGCTGTTGGCCGAGGAGACCGTGGTGAAGGTGGTGTTCTCGGTCGCCGAGCGGCCCTTGGAGTCCTTGGCGTTCGCCACGATCTTGTACTTGGTGCCCCGCTCCAGCTGGGCGCCGGGCTTCCAGGACGCGCCGTCGGGCGATATGGCACCGGCGACGTCCTTGCCGGAGTCGGCCTCGGTGAGCTTCACATCGGTCAACTTGCCACCGGTGACCTTCACACCGGTGTCGTTGATGCTGGCGTTGGTGGCGCCGTCCTTCGAGGACACCGTGATCTTCGCGTCCGAGGCGTCCTTCTTGGCCGCGGCGTCCGCACCGGCCTGCCCGTTCTTGCCGTCGTCATTGCCGCCGGCCGAGGCGTCCCCGCCACAGGCGGACAGGGCCAGCGCACCCGCCGCGAACAGGGCGGTCACGGCCAGGGTGCGGCGCATCCGGCGGCGCGGGCGCGGTGCACCGGACACCTGCTGCTCGGCTGACGGGAGCAGCTGGTGCGGGGTGCGGGACCGAGCGGGCGCGGGGTTGTCCGGCGATGTCACGAGCTGCTCCATACAAGGGTGTTGTGATTCCGTGCTGATAAACAGCACCTACGGGCGGATTCGGTTGCGGGCGGGGCCCGGTTGTGACGAAGGTCACACTCGCGTGGGGAGGGGTTGGTCGGCCGGTCCCGACAGCCAGGTTCGCAGTGGCGTGCCGTGTTCGTCCAGGCGGGGTGGAGCCGAAGGTTGGGTCACCGGGGTGGCCGAAAGGCGGAGCGGGCTGGCGACTTGGGGGATGCGGCCCGCACCGACGGGGGTCACCGGGTCGAGTCCGAGGCGCCCCGCCAACTCCAGGGCCTGCGAGAGGTTGTTGACGGGGCCGCAGGGCACCGAGGCCGCGGCCAGTCGCCCGGTCCAGGCCTGAGGGGTGTCGGCGGCCAGTCGGTTTTCTAGTGCTTTGATGAGGTCTGTACGGTTTTGCACCCGGTCCTGATTGCGGGCGAACCGGGCGTCGTCGGCGAGCTCCGGTGCGCCCAGCGCCTGCGCCAGCGCCCGGAACTGACGGTCGTTCCCCACCGCCACCGCGAGCGGCGCCCCGTCCCGGCAGGCCAGCGTCTCGTACGGGGCGATGCTCGGATGGCGGTTGCCCATCGGTCCCGGGTCGCGGCCGGTGGCCAGGTGGCCGGAGGCCTGGTTCACCAACGAGCCCAGTAGAGAAGAGAGCAGATTCACTTCCACCAGCTGCCCCTGACCGGTGCGGGCGCGGTGGTGCAGGGCGGCGAGGATGCCGGTGGCGGCGTCCTTCGCGGTCAGCACGTCCACCAGGGCGACCCCCGCCTTCAGGGGCGGCCCGCCGGGCTCGCCGGTGATGCTCATCAGCCCGCCGACGGCCTGCACCACGAAGTCGTAGCCGGGCAGTTCCGCGCCCGCGCCGGACCCGAATCCGGTGATGGTGCAGTGCACCAGGCCCGGGTTGGCGGCGCGGGTGGCGGTGTGGTCCAGGCCGTAGCGGGCGAGCGAGCCGGGGCGGAAGTTCTCGATCAGTACGTCGGCCCGGCGCGCCAGCTCGCGGGCCGCGGCGGCGTCGTCCGGATCGCCGAGGTCGAGGCCCAGGCCGCGCTTGGAGCGGTTCGCGGCGTCGAAGTACGCGGCCGTCCCGTCATCCGCGAACGGCGGGCCCCAGGCGCGGGTGTCGTCGCCGGTGCCGGGCCGCTCCACCTTGATCACGTCGGCGCCGAGGTCGGCGAGGGTCGCGGCCGCCAGCGGGCCGGCCAGCACCCGGCTGAAGTCCGCGACGAGGATGCCGTCCAGGGCGCGGGCGGACGCCGCGCCGGGCGGGGCGGGGCCGGCGGGCTCCGCGGCGGTGGCGTCCGTGGTGGCGGCCTCCGGGTCGGCGTCGGTGGACGGCCGGGGCTGCGGCCGGTGCGGCTGCGGCACGTGCGTGCTCCTCACGTCGCGGACGAAGTGCCGTCATCGTCCGCGGCGATCTTCGCCGGGGGAAGCCTCCGGGGCGTCCAACGGGGCGGCGGCCACTCTGCCGTGGTGGCCTCTTGGGCGGCCGTTGTGCCGCACCGTGAGGGGAATGTAGCGAAATGTCATAGGAGATGCGTCACTTCGGGACTTAAGTCCCAAGATCCCCTGTCGGAAGGCCCGAGATGTGGTGTCTACTGGCTCTGCCCCAGCGCCTTACCCGTCCGGGAGGACCTCATGCTTCCCTCCGCTTCGATTCTGCAGCAGATCGGCCTCGGCGTGCTGCTCGCTGTGGCCATCGTCTGGGTCGTCGGGCTGGCCAGACTCCTGCGGCGGGGGCGGTACGAGACGGCCATGTGGCGCGACCAGCGGGAGATGCGGGCACGGTACGCGCCGCGCGGGCGGCTCGCCCCGCCCGGCCCGGCGGGGCTGCCCGTGCAGCCGGGCCTGCTCGGCTCCGTGCCGCGGCAGACCGGGCCGGCCGGTCCGCCGTCGGAGTGCGTGGAGCTGAGCGCCGCCGAGCGTGCGGCCTTCGAGGGCCTCGTACGGCAGCTGTCCGGCCGGAGCTGACCGGACGGCGGCCGCGGGCCTCAGCGCACCGGGCCCAGCCTCAGCAGGGCGAGTGCGGCCAGCATCTGCACCGACACCGCCGCCGCCGACTTCCCCGTCGACAGGTGGTGCTGGCCCCGTATGAGCAGTACGGCGAGGACGTAACCGAACCCCCAGGTCGTCCAGGTCGCGGCCTGCACGAACGTGGCATCGGTCGGCAGCCAGGCCGCGATCGCCATCCGCGGCAGATCCGTCACCCAGAAGAGGACGATGAACAGGCTCGCCGTGGGCGCGAACCGGCCTATGCCGCCGAGCGTCCGGGCGATCGCATGCGCGACCGAGCCCAGCGCGAGGCTGGCGGCCAGTACGCCCGCCTCGCCCAGCCCGAGGAGCTTCAGGGCCGCGGCGTGGTCGACGGCCCACTGGGTGTGGAACGCGTCCACCGACAGCACCCCGATGCCGCCGCTGATCAGTGACAGCAGTACTGCCGCGCTCCAGGCGCTGCGGTCCCGCGCCTCGTCCAGCACCTCCACCGGGCGGTACCAGAGCCCGAATATCAGCTGGTGCCACCACAGGCGGCGGCGTGGTGCCGGCCCCCGGGGCGCCGGCTGGACGAGCGTGGGCGGTGGCGGCTGGGGAGGCGGGGAGGGGGGCGGTGCGGACATAAGCCGTTTCTACCACCGGCCAATTCGGGGCGGGGCGGGGGCGTCGGGCGGGGCACGCTCCGGGCGGATGAGACGCTCTGGCGGTGACTGAGCAGACACCGGAGCACGACGAGGCACACGGCGGCGGGCTCGGCAGCCGGCTCAACTGGCTGCGGGCCGCGGTCCTCGGCGCCAACGACGGCATCGTCTCCACCGCCGGACTCGTCGTCGGGGTGGCCGGAGCCACCGATTCCCGCGGCGCCCTGCTGACGGCGGGGCTGGCCGGACTGCTGGCCGGATCCTTGTCGATGGCGGCCGGCGAATACGTCTCGGTCTCCACCCAGCGGGACTCGGAGAAGGCCGCGCTCGCCCAGGAGAAGCGGGAGCTGGCGCGCGAGCCGCAGGCCGAACTCGTCGAGCTGACCGAGATGTTGGCGGGCAAGGGGCTGGACCAGCAGCTGGCCAGGGAGGTCGCCGAGCAGCTCACCGAGCACGATGCGCTGCGCGCCCATGCGGAGGTGGAGCTGGGCATCGACCCCGACCAGCTCACCAACCCCTGGCATGCGGCGGGCGCGAGCTTCCTCGCGTTCACGGCGGGGGCGTTGCTGCCGCTGCTGGCGATCGTGCTGCCGCCGACCGCGCACCGCTTGTGGATCACGGTCGTCGCGGTGCTGGCGGCGCTGGCGCTGTGCGGCTGGAGCAGCGCCCGGCTGGGCGCCGCGCCGGTGGGCCGGGCGGTGCTGCGCAACGTCGGCGGCGGCGCCGTGGCGATGGGCGTGACGTACGCCGCGGGGTCGGTGCTGGGGGCGGTGGGGGTGTGACCGCCGCGGGCGGCCGCGGTCAGTCCGTCCCGTAGAGGTCCCGGTACGACGGGAAGACCCCGCCGGGGCCGTCCACCGTCTCCGCCGCGAGGGCGGCCCGCACCACGGCGCGGGTCAGGACGTCCGCGCCGGCGGCGAGGATCTCGTTGAGGGCCCCGGCCTCGGCGTGGACGCCGAAGGCCGCCTCGGTGCCGGCCGCTTCGGGGACGAGCGGGCGCGCCGCGGTGGACAGCGCGAAGACCGTGTCGCCGTCGGACAGCAGATGCACCGGGCGCACGGCGCGGGCCAGCCCGTCGTGGGCGGTGCCGGCCAGCTTGTGGGCCTGGGCGCGGGTGAGGGCGGTGTCCGTGGCGACCACGGCGAGGGTGGTGTTCAGCGGCGGGCGGACGGACGCGGCCGAGCGGGCCCGGGACATCTCCCGGGCCTCGGCCAGCCGGCGCACGGCGGCGGCGTGCACCTCGGGGGCGGGCAGGGCCGCCGGGCTCTCGTACAGACGGCCGTAGAGGGCGCCGGTGCGCGGGTCCGTGACGGAGCCCGCGGCGTTGACGGCGGCCAGCGCGGCGACGGTGGCACCCGAGGGGAGCACCGCGCTCGCGGTGCCGATGCCGCCCTTGAGGCCGCCGATCACCGCGCCCGTGCCGGCGCCCGTGTTGCCCTGGGCGACCGGGGCGCCGGGCCCGGTGTCCGCCGCGGCCGCGGCCGCCGCCCGGCCCAGCGCGGCGTCCGGGCGGGCCCGCCAGTCGCCGCCGCGCCCCAGGTCGAAGAGGGCGGCGGCCGGTACGACGGGCACGACCTGGGCGGGGTCGGGGCCGACGCGGAACCCGCGGCCGTGGTCCTCCAGCCAGGCGGCGACACCGGACGCGGCGTCAAGACCGAAGGCGCTGCCGCCGGTCAGCACGACCGCCTCGACGCGCTGGACGAGGTTGCGCGGGTCGAGCGCGTCGGTCTCGCGGGTGCCGGGCCCGCCGCCGCGGACGTCGACGGCCGCGACCGCGCCGCCCTCGGGGGCGAGGACGACGGTGGTCCCGGTCAGGTACCCGTCGCCGGTCCGCCGGGCGTGGCCGACCCGGAGGCCGGGGACGTCGGTCAGCGCGTCCCGTGGCCCCGCGGGGTGCGGCCGGTGCTCAGTAATCGGCCGGTCCCATCACGACGACCGGGTGCAGGTCGGGGTCGAGGGTGCGCAGCAGTTCCCGCATCACCTTGGGCTTGAGGCTCACACAGCCCTGGGTGGGGCCGTCGTGGTCGACATGCAGCCAGACGCCGCCGCCCTTGGCGTCGCCCCAGGGACGCTGCTGGTCCAGGGGGGAGGTGCCGGCCTTCCGGTTGTAGTTGATGGCGATGACGTAGTCGAAGGCGCCGGCCAGCGGCTCGCCCTCCACGCCGGTGCCGTCGGCGACGAAGCTGGTGTTGTGGTCGTAGGGGAGCTTGGTGCCCTCGGGCGCGGACAGCAGGCCGCCCGCGTCGGTGAGGGGGAAGACCCCGATGGGGGAGCGCAGGTCGCCGTAGTGGTGGTCGTCCGTCCAGCCGTGGGCGGCGTTGTGCGCGGACCAGGTCGGGCCCGGCTCCCAGTCGTCGGAGCCCTCCTCGCGGGTGTAGAGGACGACACGGGAATCGAACGAGTCCATGCCCTTGCCCGTGACGACCAGGGCCTGGCGGGCGTCGGCCGGTATGCGCTTCCTGGCGGCGTCGCTGAGGCCCGGGATGGGCCGGCCGGCGGGCGCGTTCGGTGCGGCGTTCGGGGCCGATTTCGCGGCGGACACGGGGACGCGTGGCGTGTCCGGGCCGGAAGCCGTCGTGGACGTGGTGCTCTTGGCGTCGGTCGCGCTGTTGTGGTCGTCGCCCGACGCCGGCCACGCCCACAGGGCGGTGCCGACCAGCGTGGAGAGGGCGAGACCGCCCACGGCCTTGCTGCGCCGGGACAGTCTCGTCCGCGCGCGGGACTGAGCGTGGCGGGCCATGGCTGGCGTCTCCTCAGGTACGGACGGCGGTCGGTCCCCGGGGTTCCTGCGGCTCTTTTCCCGGGGCGCCCTGTCATAAAAAGGGCAATCTGCACCCTACCGCTTCAGAGTCGGCGCGCCTCCGCTGGCCCCGGTGAACAGAGGGGAACAAGGGCACCAAGTGGCGGGAAGTGGGGTCCATTGGTGGGTAATTGACGGGGTATGGGGTGTCGCTGCGCCGAGGGGCTCCGCTGGTGAGGGCCCCTCCTCCGATGGAGGGGGGAAGATGGCCGAATCTGATGCGGGATCAGGGCGGTTGCGGAGGTTTGTACGGCCGTTCGGCACACTTATGGGGGAAGCGGCGGTGGCCCCGTGGGCGCGCCGGGCGGCCCCTGCGGGCCCGATTCCCCGGATCGGTGCCCCGACGCTCGCCGAGACGGGTGACGCGGCGGCCGCTCCTACTCCACCAGGGCGGTTTCCTGACGGGATGTGAGGGACACGCCGACCGCGACCGTGAGGCACGCCACCAGGCCGGCCGCCGGGACCGCCCAGTGCCCGGCGAAGGTGCACCCCAGGACCAGCAGCGAGGACACCGGCAGCACCAGTTGCTGGGCCGGACCGCGCTTCTGGTGCCGGGAGTGGATCAGCCACACCGTCGCCATGAACAGGGCGGCCGGCACCGTGACACAGGCGGCCGCCGCGAACGCCGACAGGTGCGCCGCGCCGGACGTCTCCTCCACCGCGACCTCGATGCCCGCCCCGACCGCGGCCGCCGAGCCGAACACCAGGTAGTGGCCGTAGCCCCACAGGAACGCCTGGCGGTTCGAGCGCAGGTGCTGGTGGATGGGGACCGCGAAGTAGATCCAGTACGCCGCGAAGACCAGCAGCAGCCCGCCGCCCGCGATCGGCAGCAGCATGCCCAGGCCGGCGTGCTCGTCCAGCGCCGACTGCACGGCCATGGTGGCCGCCGCGATCGTCTCGCCCAGCACGATGATGGTGAACAGGCCGTAGCGCTCGGCGATGTGATGGGGATGCCAGCTCGTCTGCCGCTTCCGTTCGGCCAGCGCGGGGACGGCCAGCTCCAGCGGCCCCACGACCACGAACACCCAGGGCACGTCCCCCCTGGGCGCCGCGAGCAGGCCGAGCCAGCCGATCTGGCACACCGTCACCCCCAGGGCGTAGCGCAGCGCGGTGCGCCGCTCGGCGCCCCGGCCGGCGAGCGCGGCCCGCAGCCACTGGGCGACCATGGCCAGCCGCATCACCAGATACCCGAACCAGATCACCGTGAAGTCGCTGTCGGCGAAGGCCCGCGGCACGCCGGCGGCCAGCACCAGCACGCCCGCCATCTGGACCAGGGTCACCACGCGATAGAGCGGGTCGTCGGTGTCGTACGCCGAGGCGAACCAGCTGAAGTTCATCCACGCCCACCAGACGGCGAAGAACAGCATCAGGTAGCCGAGGACGCCGTGCCCCGGATGCCCCTCGGCCAGCGCATGCGCCAGCTGGCGTCCGGCCTCGGCGACCGCCACCACGAAACACAGGTCGAAGAAGAGCTCCAGAGGGGTGGCGGTGCGGTGCTCCTCGTCGCGACGGCGCGCACGCATGAGGACCGGCACGTCAGCTCCTCTCGTCGGCCGGAGCGGCCGGCCCCAGTACAGCGCGGGCCGGCGGTGCCGCCCATGAGGGGAGCGGGGCGCGGCGTGTCGTGCCGCGCGGCGGCTACTCGGCGACCGCCTCCACGATCGAGGGGAAGGCCGCGGTGGGCAGCACCCGCGTGAGCCGGAAGCCGCCGGCCGACAGCAGGGCGGCGAACTCCTCCGCGGTCCGCTCCTGCCCGTCGACCACCGCCATCATGGCGACGTCCAGGGTCTTGCCGAAGTGCGGGGCGTTGCCCGGCGGCAGGACGGCATCGATGACCAGCAGCCGGCGGCCCGCCGCCATGGCCCGGTGGCAGCTGCGCAGGATGCGCAGGCAGGCCTCGTCCGGCCAGTCGTGCAGGACGTGCTTGAGGACGTAGACGTCGCCGCCCTCCGGTACGGACGCGAAGAAGTCGCCCTCCTGTGTGCGCCAGCGGCCCTTCAACTCCTCGCCGTCCAGGAGGTGGTGGGCCAGCGGCGGCGCCTGGTCGAAGAGCACCCCGGTCAGCCGCGGGTGGCGGCGCAGCGCGGCGCGCAGCAGCCCGCCGCGGCCGCCGCCGACGTCCACGACCGTGCCGGTCTCGGGGAACGGGTACACCTCCGCCACCGCCGCGTCGACCGGGGCGGACAGCGAGGACATCCCCTCGTCGAAGAGCCGCCGGGTGGCCGGGTCCCTCCTCAGGTGCTCGAAGAGGGGCGCCCCGACGATCCGCTCGAAGGACGCGCCGCTGTGCCGTACGGCCTCCGGGACGGTCTCCGAGGTCTGCCGGAACAGCGCGTCGGTCAGCATCATGACGGCCGGGTGCATCGAGTCGGGGACGTCGGTGCGCAGGGGGGCGGCGGCCGGCGTCAGGTGGTAGGCGCCCGCGGCGTCCTCCCGGAAGAAGCCGCGGGTGGCGAGGTAGCGCAGGACGCGGCGCAGGTGCGGGGCGTGGGTGCCGGTGGCGGCCGCCAGCTGCCCGGCGGTGCGCGGGCCCGCGGCGAGATGGTCGGCGATGCGGTGCTCGGCCGCGGTGCGCAGGGCGGCGGAGAAGAGGTGGCCCATGGCCTGCTCCACCAGATGCGTCATGAGGTCGCGGGGCTCGCCGGTCGAAGGGGTGGGGGAAGTGGCCAACGTCGGCCTCCAGTCGTCGGCTTGGGCTTGCCGGTCCCGGCCACGGGCAGGGTGATTCACGGTTGCAGCCACGGGCTCCGGTGTCACGAGCGGCCGCGGCGGCACCCGCGAAGTCCGGCCAGGGCAGGGCGGCGTGCGGGCGGCGGGCCGGGCGCGGTGCGGGGCGGAGTGCCCTTAGGGGGAGGCTCCGGGACGGGTGGGGGAACGCCGCTCGGTGCGGAGCGGCGGCGCATGGTCGAATGCGTGTATGAGCGACAGCGACAGCGACACGACCGGCAGGACCCGCCCGACCGATGACGCCGAGCACAGCGACGACTCCGCCGCCGTCCTGGCCCCGCTCGACGACCGCCTCGCGGACCTCGTGGCCCTCTACGAAGACCTCCACCGCCATCCCGAACTCGGCTTCCAGGAGACCCGTACCGCCGCCGAGGCCGCCCGCCGGCTGACCGGCTGCGGCTACGACGTCACCACCGGCATCGCCGAAACCGGCGTCGTCGGCGTGCTGCGCAACGGCCCGGGACCCGTGGTCCTGCTGCGCGCCGACATGGACGCCCTGCCCGTCACCGAGAACTCCGGCCTGGACTACGCCTCCACCGTCCCCGGCCGGATGCACGCCTGCGGCCACGACGTCCATGTGACCTGTCTGCTGGGCGCCGCCGACCTGCTCGCGGCGGGCCGCGACCGCTGGTCCGGCACCCTGATCGTGCTCTTCCAGCCCGCCGAGGAGGTCGGCAGCGGCGCCCGCGCCATGCTCGACGCCGGCCTCTACAGCCAGGGCCTGGTCCCCACGCCCGATGTGGTGCTGGCCCAGCATGTCGCCCCCTTCGGCGCCGGGCTCCTCGCGTACTGCCCCGGCCCCTGCATGGCCGCCGCCGACAGCCTGGAGATCACCTTCCACGGCACCGGCGGCCACGGCTCGCGCCCCGAGACCACCGTCGACCCAATCCTGATGGCGGCCGCCTTCGTGCAGCGGGTGCAGTCGGTGGTGGCCCGCGAGGTCGCGCCGCAGGACCGGGCGGTGGTCAGTGTCGGCTCCTTCCACGCGGGGGACGGCGCCAACGTCATCCCCGACCGCGCCGTCGTACGGCTCAGCGTGCGCACCTTCGACGAGACGGTGCGCACGGCCGTGCTGGCCGCCATCGACCGCATGGCGCGTGCCGAGGCCGCCGCCTCCGGCGCGGACCGCGCGCCCGAGACGGAGGTCCTGGACTCCTTCCCCGTCACCGTCAACGACCCCGCGGTCCTGCGGCAGGTCAACGAGCAGTTCACCAAAGTCTTCGGCGAGCAGCGGCTGTTCGCCTACGGGCCGGCGACCGGCAGCGAGGACGCCGGACTGCTGGCGACCGCCGCCGGGGCGCCGCTCTACTACTGGTGGCTGGGCGGCTGGGACCCCGAGGAGTTCCGGACGGCGCTCGCGGCAGGGCGGCTCGCCCAGGACATACCGTCCAACCATTCGCCGCGCTTCGTACCCGTGGTCCGGCCGACCCTCACCATGGGCGTCCAGGCGCTGACCGCCGCCGCGCTCGACCAACTGGCACCCGCGGAGAGCACCCCGGCGCAGACGGCGGGGCGCGCCGGCCGGGACGGGGCGGCGGCCGCTGGTTGACCTTGTCCTTGGGGGAAGCCCCAGCATCGGGCGTACCGGGCGAGGCGCCCGGTACGAGGAGGGCGGACGGGTGGACCGACGGGTGGCCGCAGGAGAGGGCGCGACGCCGACCGGGGACGGTGAGCTGCTGACCATCGGGGCGTTCGCACGGGCCTGCCGGCTCTCGCCGAAGGCCCTGCGGCTCTACGACGAGCTCGGCCTGCTCATCCCGGAGCGCGTCGACCCGCGGAGCGGCTACCGGCACTACGCCCCGGCCCAGCTGGAGCGGGCCCGGCTGGTGGCCTGGCTGCGCCGGCTCGGGATGCCGCTGGCCCGCATCCGCGAGGTGTGCGAACGGGCACCGGACGCGGCTGCCGCCGCGGTCGCCGCGTACTGGGCGCAGGTCGAGGCCGACACCGCCGCCCGCCGGGACCTGGCCGCCTTCCTCGTCGACCAGCTGTCCAGAAAGGACACCGGCATGACCGGACCGAGCACTCCCGTGACGATGCGCTGCGCCGCCCTGACCGACCAGGGCCTGGTGCGCCCGGCCCACCAGGACGCCGCCTACGCGGGGCCGCGGCTGCTGGCCGTGGCCGACGGCTACGGCCCCAGCGGCGGCCCCGCCGCGACGGCCGCGATCGAGGCGCTCAAGGACCTGGAGGACCAGGACCTGACCTCGGCGGACCTGCCGGCCGTCCTGGAAGAGGCGGCCCGGCGCGCGCACCGCACCGCCCCGTCGGCCGACGAGGCCACCGGCAGCACCCTGACCGCACTGCTGCGCTCCGGCACCCAGTTGGCGCTGCTGCACCTCGGGGACTCGCGCGCCTACGTTCTGCGCGACTCCGGCCTCTTCCGCATCACCCACGACCACAGCCTGGTCCAGTCGCTGATCGACGAGGGCCGGCTCACCCCCGAGGAGGCCTCGTCGCACCCCCAGCGCACCCTGCTGCTCCGCGCGCTCGACGGGGCCACCGACTTCGCCCCCGACCTGCAACTGCTGGAGGCCCGGCCCGGGGAGCGCTATCTGCTGTGCACCGACGGCCTGACCTCGGTCGTGCCGCCCGAGACGATCCAGGACGTGCTGACCGCGGCCGACGGCCCCGACCGGGCCGTACGGGAACTGATCCGCCTGGCCCGCGAGGCGGGAGCACCGGACAACGTGGCGTGTGTGGTGGGGGAGGTGACGGCGGCGGCTGCGTAGGGGACACCCTTACGGCCCCTACGGCCCCTACGGGCGGCCCTGAGGGCGGTGCGGCGGCGGGGCAGGGGCCCCGCCGCCGCACCGGGCCGTCGGCGGGTCAGGCCAGGCCCTTGAGCATCCCCTTGAAGTAGAGCTGCGGCAGGCCGTAGCGCTTGAGGAACCACATGTCGGTGCGTTCCCGGGTGGTGTCGATGAAGGGGATCGACGGGGTGGGCTGCAGGTCGTAGTCGAACTCGGCGAGCAGCATCTTGTGCCGGGCGGTGACCAGGGGGCAGGACGTGTAGCCGTCGTAGCGGGCGGTGGCGGGACGCCCGCGCAGACCGGCGAGGAGGTTGGCGACGACGACCGGGGCCTGCTTGCGGATCGCGGCACCCGTCTTGGACGTCGGCAGGTTGGCGACATCGCCGAGCACGAACACATTCGGGAAATCGGGGTGTTGGAGCGTCTCCCGGTCGGCCTTGACGTACCCGTACGGGGAAGCGGGGTCGGCCAGCGGGCCGGCGGCCAGCCACTCGGGGGCGCGCTGCGGCGGCACGGCGTGCAGCAGGTCGTAGTGCACGGTCTCGGTCTTGCCGGTGGTGTGATCCGTGATCTCCGCCTCGCGGGCCGCACCGTCGAGCCGGGTCATCTCCGAGCTCAGCCGCACCTCGATGCCGTACCGCCGGGCCGTCTCCGTCAGCGCGCGCGAGAAGACCGGCACCTTGAACATCGCGGGCTCCGGGAGCACCAGGATGGTGCGGATCGCGCCCAGTACGCCGCGCTTGCGCCAGTGGTCGGCCGCCAGATACGCGATCTTCTGCGGGGCGCCCCCGCACTTCACCGGCCCGGACGGCATGGTGAACACGGCCGTACCGCTCCGCATCCGGCGGATCAGATCCCAGGTGAGCGGCGCGAGATCGGGCCGGTAGTTGCTGCTCACCCCGCCGTGCCCGAGGGCCTCGGCAAGGCCGGGCACGCCGTCCCAGTCGAGCTGCAGCCCGGGGGCGAGCACCAGCCGCCCGTAGGAGAGGACCCGGCCGGAGGCCGTGGTGACCGTCCGGGCGGCCGGGTCGACGGCGGTCGCACGCTCCCGCAGCCAGCGCACGCCGGGCGGTACGACGTCCGCCTCGGTGCGCAGCGCGGCGCGCAACGGGGCCTGGCCGCCGCCGACCAGCGTCCACAGCGGCTGGTACCAGTGCGTTTCGGACGGCTCCAGCAGCGCGATGCCGCGGACTCCGGCACGGCGTAACCGGGCGGCGACGGTGATGCCTGCGGTGCCGCCGCCGACGATGAGGACCTGGTGGTGGGACGGGGCGGCGGGTGCGGGGGCCATGGACTACCTCCTGGTGGGTGAGCGGAACGGGTGGTGGTGAAGGGGCCTTGGAGGGAGGGACGTTGGTGTGTGCGGGCGGTCCCGTAGGGGGCCCATGCGGTCAGGGGCTCCAGAGACGGGGGAGGGCGGTGGCCGCCATGGTGACGGCGAGGACGGTGACGAGGACGGCGAAGGCCGTGGTCAGGGTCTGGGGGCGCAGGCGGGTGGTGAGGCGGTTGCCGAGGTGGCTGCCCAGGGCCGCACAGGCCGCGAAGCCCGCCAGCAGCGGCCAGTCCAGGGCCCCGGTGCCCGCTCTGGTGCCCAACGCCGTAAGGGAGTTGAGGAGGATGACCAGGAGCGAGGTCCCTATCGCGACCGGCATCTCCAGGCCCAGGACCAGGGTGAGGGCCGGTACGACGACGAAGCCGCCACCGACCCCGAAGAACCCGGTGAGGAGGCCGACGGCGGAGGCGGTCACGGCGAACCGTACGGGGCGGGCGCGGCGGGAGCCGGCGGGGGCGCCGTGCGACGGCGTGCGCCCAGGGTCCCCGCAGGAGGGCACGCGCTCCGGGTCGTCACGTAAGGGCACGGCTTCCGGGGCCTCGGGGGAGCGCGGGTGCTCCGGTCCGTCACGTAAAGGCACCGGCTCCCTCCCCTCTTCCGAGCCCACCGTCTCCGTCTCCGTGGCCACCCGTAAGGGGCGCACGCCGTCCGCCCCCCGTCGTTCGCGCAGCCCCCGTGACACCAGCATCGCCGCCACCACGAGCAGCAGCCCCGCGAATGCCGCCATCAGCACCGTCGGGTCCAGTGCCGCGCTCCACCGGGAGCCGAAGTAGCTGCCGGCCGTGCCCAGCGCCCCGAAGACCGCACCGGCCGCCCACCGGACCCGCCCGGCACGGGCATGGCAGACCAGCCCGGTCACCGCGCCGACCGTGACCACGATCAGCGCGCCCGCGGTCGCCTCGTGCGGCGACTGCCCCAGCAGATAGACCAGCGCGGGCACCGCCAGCACCGATCCGCCGCCGCCGAGCGCACCCAGCAGCAGCCCGATCAGCAGCCCGCACGGCAGCGCCGCGGCGGCTATGAGGACGGACACGAGGCCCGCGGCGCCAGGGCGACGGCCCGGCTCTCGCCGGACCACTCCGCGACGAAGGCGAACCGGTCGCCGCGGACCACCGTCTCGCGCCACTCCACCGGACGCTCCGCGGCCCGCCCCAGCCGCTCGATGGTGAACGCGGGCTCCCGGTCGGCCAGCCCCAGCAGCCACGCCTGCCGGATGTCCGGCAGGAACGGCTGGATCCGCTCCCGGCCGCCGGTGACCTTCACCCCGCAGCGGCGTGTCAGCTCGCCGTAGAGCGAGGTGTGCCCGAAGTCGGCGTCCAGCAGCGGCTCGGCGACCTCGGCGGGCAGGTACGCGGTGTCGTGCGCGAGCGGTTCGCCGTCCGCCAGCCGCAGCCGCTCCAGTACGACCAGCGGCGCGTCCGGAATCAGCCCCAGATGCCCGGCGACCGTCCCGTCCGCCGTCCGCTCCAGCCGCAGCACCTCGCTGCGCTGCTCCACGCCCTGGCCCTCCAGCTCGCGGAAGAGGCTGTAGAGCGAGCCGAGCGGCTGCTGTATGCGACGGGTGTCGAGCCGGCTGGTACGGCCGCGCTCGGCGATCACCAGCCCGTCGGCGCGCAGTTTGCGCAGCGCCTCGCGGACGGTGTGCCGGCTGACCTCGTACTCGCCCGTGAGCCGGTGCTCGGCCGGGAACTCCGCGCTGAACGCGCCGGCTTCCATCCGGCGGCGCAGATCGTCGAAGAGCTGCGCCCACAGGGGCAGCGGCGAGCGCCGGTCCAGGGGACGCGGGCCGTGCGCGCCGTCCGGCGGCTCGGTCGTCATGGTGGGTTCCTCCGCGGGCTTACGGGGTGGTGGTGGGGTGCGGTGGGCGATGCCGGGCCGGTCGGTACGAGGCGGCCGGCGTGGGTGTGCGGTGGATGGGGCGGGTGGTGCGGCGGGTGTGGTGCGTAGGCCGTGCAGGAAGCGATGCGCAAAGGCGGTGCGCCAAGCCGTGCGTGGAGCTGAGGCGGCGTCACGCGCCTCTCGTGTGAGGCGGCATCACCGGTCCCGTCCGTGCGCGACGCCGTTCCGCACGCCGTCCCGCACGTCCCCGCGAGGCGACATGGCGCGTGATGCCTGCCACGTCGGCACGTAGGGGGCCTGGTGCGGCGTCACATGGTGCGTCGGGGCGGCGGTCACGGCTTGTCGCCCGCCACCCGGCTCCCTAATGTACGTACATCCGTGCATCCGCACAACGCACCCTGCCTGAGGGGGCCCAGCCACCGCGCACGGGCCCCGCGCACCCCTGGAGGCCGACCGTGCACTTCGCGCAGTACTACCTCGACTGCCTCTCCCAGGCGTCGTATCTGATCGGCGACAAGACCACCGGCCGCGCCGTCCTCGTCGACCCGCGCCGCGACATCGACGACTACCTCCACGACGCGGAAGCCGCCGGCCTGCGCATCGAACTCGTCATCGAGACGCACATTCACGCCGACTTCCTCTCCGGCCACCTCGAACTCGCCCGGGCCACCGACGCCGCCATCGCCTTCGGCGAGGCCGCCGAAACCGGCTTCCCCATACGGCGGTTACGGGACGGCGAGCGGATCCCGCTCGGCCCGGACGACGGCGAAGGCGTCACCCTCACCGTCCTGGCCACCCCCGGTCACACCCTCGAATCCATCTGCCTGGTCATCCACGAACACCCCGACGACGAGGTGCCGTTCGGGGTCCTCACCGGCGACACCCTCTTCGTCGGCGACGTCGGCCGCCCCGACCTGCTCTCCGCCGCCGGCCACTCCGCGCACGACATGGCCGCCCGGCTGCACCGCTCCCTGCACACCAAACTCCTGACCCTCCCGGACGCGACCCGGGTCTTCCCCGCACACGGCGCCGGCTCCGCCTGCGGCCGCAGCCTCTCCAGCGAGACCAGCTCCACCATCGGCGACCAACGCCGCTTCAACTACGCCCTGCAGCCCATGCCGGAGGCCGACTTCGTCCGGCTGGTCACCGCCGGACAGCCCGCCGCCCCCGGTTACTTCGCGCATGACGCGGCCCTCAACCGCGACGGCCACCCCCTCCTGGAGCCCGGCCCGCCGGCCGCCCTCACCCTGGACGAGGCACTCGCGGCCCGCGACCGGCAGGGCGCCGCCCTCCTGGACTGCCGCCCACTGGCCGCCTACACCCGTGCGCACCTGGCCGGTTCGCTCCATACGAGCCTGGACACCCGGTTCGCGGAGTACGCCGGCAGCGTGGTCGCCCCGGGCACCCCCATCGTGCTGCTCGCCGACCCCGGCACCGAACAGGAGGCCCGCCTCCGCCTCGCCCGCATCGGCTACGACCACGTCCTCGGCCATCTCCCCGACCCGGCCGCCGTACTGGACCGCACTCCCGCCCTCGCCCGCAGCAGCCGGCGCATCCGCCATGACGAACTCGGCACTCGCTCGACGGGGGCCGTCCCGGCCGGAGCCGCCCTGACGGGAGCCGGTCTGGCCGAAGTGGACGCGGCAGGGACCGACAGGGCCGGGGCCGGCACAGCCGGAGCCGGTCTGGCCGGCGTCGATACGGCCGGCGCCGAAACGGTCGGAGCCGATACGGCCGGAGCGGACACGACTGCCGTCGACACAACCGGAGTAGGGCCGTCCGATTCCGTGCACCGCTCGGCCATCCAACTGATCGACGTCCGCAATCCGGCCGAGTACGAGGCAGGCGCCCTCCCCGGCGCCCGCAACATCCCGCTCGCCGGACTCCCTCACCGCATCGACGAACTGGACCCGGCCCGCCCGGTGGTCCTGTACTGCCGCAGCGGCAATCGCTCGGTGATCGCGGCGGCGCTGCTGGAGGCCCGCGGCTTCGGCGACGTCTGCGATGTGGTGGGGGGCTACGAGGCGGCGGCCGCAGGCGCCGGGTGAGCCTGCCCGGCGCTACCGCCGCCTCGGCTGCGTCGGCCGCCTTGACCGCCTTGACCGCCTCGGCCGCGTCGACCGCGTCGACGGGCCCACCGCGCATCCACGCGTCCGGGTGAGCGTGCGGGGGTACGGCGGCGACCGGGGAAGGGCTGCGGAAGCAGTGGGGGCACGGGAGTGACGGCCCTCTGAGCGAGAGCAAGGACGCACGGAGAGTGGAAAAGGGGGATGGAACACAGGGGAATGGGGCAGGAAGGAACAGGGCAGGAAGCCCGGGACGACGAACCGCGCCCGGCTGGGCGGACGGTGAACTCCGGCGCGAGTGCTGCCGCGAGGCTGCGACCGAGCGGCGAGCGAGCGCCTCATAAAGCGGACGTTCAGCGAACGTTGATCGGTGATCTACATCCTGATCCGCATGTTGCGCCGTCTGATCTCAGAGCATGCAGATGACACCCGGGAAATGCAGGAGCCCGAGGCGTCGCGGATCGCCCTCACCTGGAGCGGGGAGCCCGGGCGCCAGGAGGAGTTGACGCACGGCATGCTCCTGGACCGGGCCGAGCGCGCCGCGGCCGCGCTCACCCGGCTCGGCGTGCGCGCCGGTGACCGGGTCGCGGTGCACCTGCCGCTGGTCCCCGAATCGGTGATCGCCACGCTCGCCTGCGGCCGACTGGACGCGATACGCACCACGCTGCCCGTCTCCTTGACGGTGCCCGAACTCGTCGCGCGGACCGGTGAGTCCTCGGCCCGGGTGCTGATCACGGCCGATGCCGCGTTCTGGGACGGTGCCGTACGCCCGGTGAAGCCGCTGCTGGACCATGCGCTGGCACGGGGCGCGGCCTCGGGGAGCGCGCCGGACCGCACCGTGCTGGTGGTGAACCGGTGCTCCCGGCCGATCTCCTGGAAGCCGGGCCGCGACCTGTGGTGGCACGAAGCCCTGGGCGTCCCGGCAGCCACCCGCTGAGGGCTCAGCCGCCCGAGGAGCAAGACCCGAGCGCGCATCCGGGGAGCCTGTGCGCCCACCGGGACGCCTGCTCATGGAGGACGGGGAGCCTGCCCATGGGGGGAGGGGAGCGCCTGCGTCTGCGGGGGAGCCCCCGTGCCTGTTGGTACGGGGAAGGTTGCGTCACGGGGGAGGGGAGCCTCCCCGCGGGAGACGGGAGACGGGAGACGGGAGACGGGAGACGGGAGACGGGAGACGGGAGACGGGAGACGGGAGACCGGAGACGGAGACGGAGCGCCGCGCCCCCTACCGGAGACGGAGCACCGCGCCCCCTATCGGAGGCGGGAGCGCCATGTCCCTACGGGAGTCGGGGAGCCGTGTGCATTGGTGACGGGCAAGCCCGTGTCACTGGGGGGAGAGCGGAACCCGCGCCCGTCGGGGGAGGAGCGGTGACGCCGAGCGCGAAGAGATAGGCCCCGCGCCCGGCGAGAAGAATTGCCAGCCCAGCCCAGCCCAGCCAGAAGAAGTGCGGACCTGCGGCCCACTGGGAATGTGCGGGCGGCGCGGACGGTCACACGGTGGGTCGAGCCCACGCCCGGCACGAACGAGCCCACGCCCGGCACGAACGAGCCCACGCCCGGCACGAACGAGCCCACGCCCGGCACGAACGAGCCCACGCGGTACGAAAGAGCCCACGCCCGGCACGAAGCGGAGCGCACGAAGGCGAGCGATGGCCTCCGCCCGCCAGCGGAAGACGCGGCTCTGGTCCAGCACTGTGGCGCAGATTCACCCACTAAGACCGCAAAACAAGCCATTTGCCGTATACGTGCCTAGCGTGGGGTCCGTGCCACAGCCACCAGACGCCCCACCTGCCCCGGCCATAAATCCCGAGGCATCAGTGGCGCCCCCTAGGCCGAGGCCCCAGACGGCCCCGGCGATCCCTGCGGCCCACACACCCCGCACGTTCCATAGGTTCCTTGCGTCCCCGGCGATCCATCCGACCTCCACGGTCCGCGCGATGCCGATGAGAGCGGCCATCGCGCTTCTCCTGATGGCTGCCACCTTTCTGGACAGCCGCACACTGCGGAGCCTCGACCCCGCACCGCTCTCCGACGCCGCGATCAGCAGCCTCCTCGCCCTCGGTATCGCCTACCGATCGCCTACCGCCCGGGTCAACGAACCGGCCGCCCGTCGTCTCTCCCGACCGAGCCGTCGCCCCCTCCCCCCGACCGGAAAGGCCGCCGCCCCATGGCCCGCCATGAGTACGCGCACCCCCGCCACCCCCTGCCCGGCACCACCCGGAACCGCCCCCTGAAGCGCGGCCACGGTTCACAGGGCCCACCGGCCCGCCCCCTGGACTGGCACCGCCCCCGCCCCATACCCACCCACGACAAGGGCCACTAGCACGGCAGGCACCAGCCCGGCCTGTGCTCTTCGTTTTGCTCCCTCTCCTGGGGGCCCTCCCCCCCACCCCCGCCCCTCCCTCCCTCCCGCCCTCTCCCACCCACCCCACCCCACCGTCCGTGCACAACGGCCGGACCGCTCGTGGGCGGCAGCCGGCCCGCCCGAGCGTGGCATCCGGATCGCCCACGGGTGTGACCTCGATGGCCGTTGCGCAGCATCCGCACCGTTCGAGGGCGTTAGCTGGACCGCCCTCGCGCAGCATCCGGGCCGCCCGCAAGCGGCAGTTGGACCCGCCCGTGGCCGGTACCTGGACTGCCCGTATGCAGCGGCTGGAGCGCCTCTGCGCAGCTTCCGGACTGCCTGTACAAGCGGCCGGAGCGCCTGTGCGCAGCGTCCGTGCTGCCTGTACACAGCGGCCGGAGCGCCTCTGCGCAGCTTCCGGACTGCCCGTACGCAGCGGCTGGGTCGCCCGTAGGCGGCAGTCGGACCGCGGGTGCGCAGCATCTGGAGCGCTCGTAGGCGGCAACCGAACTGCCCGTGCAGAGCAGCCCGGCCCCCCGTTGCCACCAGTCAGCGCCCACGCAGCCGATCTCGCCGTAGGCGAGCGCGTCTTGCCGGCGTGACGTCTTCGGTGCCACCCCAAAAGACCACTCCGGACCGTGTGGGAAGTCGCACCCACAGCAGCCCACCCGCACTCGCCCCCGCGCCCACAGCCGCAGCCGTACCGCTTTCACCCGCAGCAACACCCGCACCTGCAGCAACACCCGTGCTCGCACCCGCACCGCGCCCGCAGTCGTAGTCACACCCGCGCCCGCACCCGCAGCCGTAGTTGTGGTCCCACTACCCGCGCTCGCACCCACAGCCGTAGCTGTATCCCCACTGCCCGCGCCCGCCCCACCCCCCTCCCGCAAGGCGGGGGGCAGCGTCCGGCCCATGCGGGAATCCGAACCGTCAACCCACCGGCCGGCGCTTCACCCGGCAATGACAGGATGGCGCAATGGCGACAAATTCCTCGGCCTCTTCGGAGCACCGTTCTGCAGGTTTCCAGCCTTGGTCGGGTCAGGATTCACTGCATGAGGACCTCCTCGTGGCGAAGGCGAGGGTGTACGACCCTTGCGGATTTGTCTGCTCCCAGCCGGTGCCCGAGGCCGAGAGCGCCGAGTATGCGGCGCATGAATTCACGCTCGAGGGCAGCTCGGTGAGGTTCCGGGTGGCCAAGACGACCCCGACGAAGGTCGGTCAGTTCGTCACGGTGTGGAAGCGGAGCCCCGGCGGGCCGATTGCTCCGTTCGACTCCGAGGATCCGGTCGACCTCTTCGTCATCAGCTCCCGTGACGAGCGCAATGCCGGGCACTTCGTCTTTCCGCGGGACGTGCTTTGCCAACGGGACATCGTTTCCAGGAACGGTTCCGGCGGAAAGCGGGCGTTCCGCGTCTACCCGCCGTGGGTGGAGACCACCAACCGCCAGGCCCGCAGCACCCAGGCGTGGCAGGTGAAGTACTTCCTGCCGATCCCCGAGGATGCTCCCCTCGACACGGCCCGCGCCCAGGCCCTCTACCGTCCCTGAGCGACGGACTCCGTCCGCGGGCGCCGCGCGACCGCACGCCGGTGCCGGCCGGGCGGCTTCCTGCGGATCCCGCGCCGTGGCCCGATCTCCGGCCCACGCCGACCACCGACCGCCCCCGCCCCGCCCGTACCCTGGAGGGGTGAGCACCGCCCCCGAGCCCCAGCCGGCTCCCGAACCCGAGTCGGCCCCCGCCTCCCAGGACGCAGCCGACGGCGCGGCCGCGCAGGAGTCCGCGTCCGCCCCTTCGTCCTCGGCGCGCCCGGCCCGCAAGCCCGCCGCGAAGCTGATCTTCGACGACCCGCTGAACCAGCAGTCCTCGGACGACACCGACCGGGGCTGGGGCGAGCGCGCGGACGGCAGGGACAGCGCCGCCGATCTCGCCCGCTTCCTCGACGAAAAGCCGCCCCACCACCTCTGAGCGAGGCGAAGGGGCGGCGTGTGCCGGCCGCTGTGTGCGCCCGCTACTGCTGAGACTTCTGCGTGCCGATGATCCCCGCACTGGAGGAGGGCACGGACGGCGATCCGGTGCGCTGCGCGAGCAGCGCATCGCGGATCTCGATGAGCAGCTCGACCTCGGTCGGATCCACCGGAGCGTCCTCGACCGGCTTCCTGGCCGCCAGGCGGTCCTTCCACTTGTTGAGCGGAAGGATCATGAGGAAGTAGACGACCGCGGCGGTGATCAGGAAGGTCAGGGCGGCACTGAGCACCGAGCCCCAGAGCAGGTAGATCCCGCTGGTGAATTCGCCCGTCTTCTTGTTCACCTCGCACGTGGTGAGGCAGGCCTTGTAATTGTCGAGGTTCTGCGAGCCCAGGGCGCCGATGATCGGGTTGATCACGCCCTTGACCACGGCGTTCACGATGTTCGTGAAGGCAGCACCGACGACCACCGCGACCGCGAGTTCGATGACGTTGCCGCGCATCAGGAATTCCTTGAACCCCTGAAGGACGCCCTTGCTCTCGCTCACCTGACAGCCTCTTTCCACGCTCACGGGGGATGGTGCACCAATGTTCAGCACCGCAACTTACGGCAGGGCAGGGCGGAGGTGTCCAGTCGTCCACCACGAACCGGCGATCGGCCGAGGCCGCGGTGCGCGTCCGGCGGAGGGGTTCGACCCTGCGAACGCCGTGGACGGATACCACGGATACCGCGGTGGTGGTGCGGTGAGCGCGCCCCCATCGGCGCGCGGCGGATGCCCCGCCACTCGCAGCAGTGTGGCGTGAGGTGCATGCGGTGGCCACTTGATCTTGGAGCATGGTTCACCGCCCTCCCGCGGCCGCCGACGACGGGCATCCGGGAGCGGGAACGGCTCGTACGGCACCGTACGAGGCTCCGCCGGCCAGTGCTGCGGCGGTCATCGCCAGACCGGCGACCAGCATCCGCTGCCGGGCGACCCGCCCCCGTCCGCGCCGCCCGCCGCCCGCCCGCACGGGAGCGAAGTGCGGCACCTCACACGGCGGCGGCGCGGGAAGCGGCGGCGAGAGGAAGCCGGGATCGGGCAGCAGACGGGGATCGAGAGCGCGAGACGGACGAGACAGAGAGGAGGGGGCGGGAGAGAAGGGGGCGGGAGAGGAAGCCGCAGCAGCAGGGCAGGCGGATGGAGAGCAGGCGGACGGAGAGCAGGCGGACCGAGAGCAGGCGGACGGAGAGGAGACGGACGGCGAAGAGGGCGAGACGGAAGCCGCCGACGCGAGAGACGCCGACGCGAGAGACGGCGACGCGAGAGACGCCGACGCGAGAGACGGCGACGCGAGAGACGGAGACGAACAGGCACCCGGACAACCACGGGTCATGCCACACACCACCTGAGGCGAGGGATCGGAAGAACCGGCCTCACCACCGTCCCCGAATCCGCCCCCGCCCGCCGCGGCCTGTGGACGGCCGGGCGGTTGTGGACAACCCGGCCACCCGCAAGGGGGAGGCCGGGAGGGTCCGCCGGGGCGTTACGGCAGGTCGATGCCCAGGTCCCAGCCGGTGTGGACGTCGGTGCACAGGCAGGCGCGTCCGGTGGTGTCGGGGAGGGCGGCGACCGCGTCGAAGAGGACCGCGCGCAGCCGGCCCACGTTCTCGGCGAACACCCGGAAGACTTCCTCGTGGGAGACGCCGTCGCCGGTATCGGTGCCCGCGTCCAGGTCGGTGACCAGCGCCAATGACGTGTAGCACAGGCTCAGTTCGCGGGCCAGGACGGCTTCGGGGTGGCCGGTCATGCCGACCACCGACCAGCCCTGCGCGGCGTGCCAGCGCGATTCGGCGCGGGTCGAGAAGCGGGGGCCCTCGATCACGACCAGGGTGCCGCCGTCGACCGGCTCCCAGTCCCGGCCGCGGGCGGCCTTGAGGGCGGTCTGCCGGCCGGTGGGGCAGTACGGGTCGGCGAAGGTCAGGTGGACGACGTTGGGGGTCGTGCCGTCGGGGAGCGGTTCGCCGTCGAAGTAGGTCTGGGGGCGGGCCTTGGTGCGGTCGACGAGCTGGTCGGGGACCAGCAGGGTGCCGGGGCCGTACTCGGGGCGCAGGCCGCCGACCGCGCACGGGGCGAGGACCTGGCGCACGCCGAGCGAGCGCAGTGCCCAGAGGTTGGCGCGGTAGTTGATGCGGTGCGGCGGGAGGTGGTGGCCGCGGCCGTGCCGGGGCAGGAACGCGACCCGGCGGCCGGCGATCTCTCCCAGGAACACCGAGTCGCTGGGGCGCCCGTAGGGGGTATCCACCGTGATCTCGGTCACGTCGTCGAGGAAGGAGTAGAACCCCGAGCCGCCGATTACACCAATCTCCGCGTCAGCCATGCCGGTCACACTATCGGGGGACGTGGGCCCGGCGGGGGCGGGTGGCGGAGGCGAAAGGAACCCGTAAGACAGCGGGCCCCGCCGTCGGTGACGGCGGGGCCCGGAGAGCTGTGGGTCAGGCGGCGGAGCTGGTGCCCGAGCCGCTGCCGGACGACGAGGCGGTGGCCGGCGCGGAGGACTTGCTGTCCGAGCTGCCGGACGAGGAGCTCGACGAGCCGGAGGAGCCCGAGGAGTCCGACGAGGACGTGCTCGACGCGGAGGAGTTCTTCGCGGGGCTGCTGCTGGACGACGAGCCGCGGCTGTCGTTGCGGTAGAAGCCGGAGCCCTTGAAGACGATGCCGACCGCGGAGAAGACCTTCTTGAGGCGTCCGTTGCAGGCGGGGCACTCCGTGAGAGCGTCGTCGGTGAACTTCTGCACCGCCTCGAGGCCCTCGCCGCACTCGGTGCACTGGTACTGGTAGGTCGGCACTTGTCTTCCTCCTGGCACTCTCACTCGATGAGTGCTAACGACGCTCCATATTGCAGTATTCCCGCCCGCCAGTCCACCGTGATCGCCCTACGGTGACCGACTCCACGTCCGTTCAGGCGCGTGCCAGCTCCCGTTCCCGGTCCTCGCGGGCCGCCGGGACCCGGTCGTCCGCGCCGTAGACGGGTCCGTCGGCGAACCCGGTCGACGCGCGCGGCAGCAGGTGGGCACGGAGCGCCAGCAGCACCGTCAGGGCCAGCGCCGTACCGGCCAGCGGCACCAGGAAGCCGGTGCTCGGCCCGAAGCCGTCCGCGAGCTGACCGGCCGAGGTGGCCGCGGCCGCCTGGCCCAGCGCGACCGCGCCGGTCAGCCAGGTGAACGCCTCGGTGCGGGCGGCGGCCGGCACCAGCGACTCGACCAGCGTGTAGCCGGTGATCAGGGCCGGGGCGATGCACAGGCCGACGACCAGGCCGACCGCGCCGAGCAGCGGTACCGCGGTCACCGCCCACAACGGGGTGGTGGCCAGCGCCAGCAGCCCGTAGGCGACCAGTAGCCGGCGCCGCGGGCCGACCTTCCAGGAGACGACGCCGCAGGCGATGCCGGCGAGCATGTTGCCGCCCGCGAAGATCCCGTAGAGCACGCCGTTGATGCCGGGCTGCCCGATGTGCTGGGTGAACGCGGTCAGCGAGACCTGCATCCCGCCGAAGACCGAGCCGATGCCCAGGAAGGCCACGATCAGCACGCGCACACCCGGGACGGACAGCGCCGAGACGCGCGCCCGCTCGCCGGCCCGCGCCCGGTGCACCGCCGGCTGGCTGCGCCGCTGGGAGGCGAACAGCAGCCCGCCGGCCAGGGTCAGCGCGGCCTCGGCGACCAGGCCGGCCGCCGGGTGGATGCCGGTGCACAGCGCGGTCGCCAGCACGGGGCCGACGACGAAGGTGAACTCGTCGGTCACCGACTCGAAGGCGGCGGCCGTCGGCATCAGCGGGCTGCCGCCGAGCCGGGCGGCCCAGCGGGCCCGCACCATCGGGCCGACCTGCGGTGTCGAGGCGCCCGTGGGGACGGCCACCGCGAACAGCGCCCACAGGGGGGCGTGGACGAGGGCGAGGGTGATCAGTGCGGCGACGCCGGCGACGTGCACCAGGACGCCGGGGACCAGTACCGCGCGCTGCCCGAAGCGGTCGGCGAGCTTGCCGCTCTGCGGGGCGAACAGGGCCATCGCGACACCGGTCGTGGCGGATACCGCGCCCGCGGTGCCGTACGAGCCGGTGGTGGATTCGACGAGCAGCACGATGCCGATCGTCAGCATGGCGAAGGGCTGCCGGGCCAGGAAGCCGGGCAGCAGGAATGTCCATGCACCAGGGGTGCGGAGCAGTGGTCCGTATCCGGAACGGGAGTCCTTGACCGCGGATGCCACGGCCGGGCCTTTCTGCCGCCTGGTAGCGCGCCGCCCGCGAGGTCGTCACAGGTGCGCGCCGAGAGCTGTCCTCTCGCGCAGGACCGAGTGATACCGCGTGGTCCGCACCGGAAGGGTGGCTGCGTGGGGCAGGGGGACCGCGGCCGCCGAGCGGTCGCGCCAGCTCTGCATCAGGCAGAGTTGGTTCGTCGATGTGCCTTTTCATCCTACAGGCCGCAGCGCGTGAAGCCCTGGGATTGGCCAGGGCTTCACGTGAATTTCCTTGGGATCCGTGGAGATGTGCACCACATTTCCCGCTCTTCGGAGGGCGGGGCGCACCGTGGCGCCCTCGCCGGGGGCCGTGGGGGCCTCAGCGGTGCCGGTGTCCGCCCCGCCCCGCGGGCCCGCCGGTCCCCAGCCAGCCGGCCAGCTTGCCGCCCTGCGAGACCGCCTGCAGCCGCCGCTCGGCCGCGTCGCGTACCGGGTCGGTGGCGACCACCAGCAGCTCGTCGCCGCGCCGCAGCACCGTCGCCGGCGACGGCACGAAGCTGGAGCCGTCCCGGACGATGAGGGTGACCGCGGCGCCGGCGGGCATCCGCAGCTCGCCGACCTCGACGCCGTGCATACGGGACGCCGGGCCGATGGACGTGGACAGCAGATGGCCGCGCAGCCGCTCCAGCGGCGCCGACTCGATGCCCAGGTCCGCGGCCTCCTCGCCGTCGCCCAGCCGCAGCCGCCTGGCGAGCCAGGGCAGGGTCGGCCCCTGGAGGAGGGTGTAGACCACGACCAGGACGAAGACGATGTTGAAGACCCGCTCGCTGCCGGGGACGTCGCCCACCATCGGGATGGTGGCCAGCACGATCGGCACCGCGCCGCGCAGTCCGGCCCACGACAGCAGGGTCTTCTCCCGCCAGGGCACCCGGAACGGCAGCAGCGCCGCGAAGACGGACACCGGCCGGGCCACCAGCGTGAGGATCATGCCGATCAGCAGCGCGGGCACGAAGTCGTCCAGCAGGTTGTGCGGGGTGACCAGCAGGCCGAGCAGCACGAACATGCCGATCTGGCCGATCCAGCCGAGGCCTTCGGCGAAGCCGCGGGTGGCCGGCGAGTGCGGCAGCTTGGCGTTGCCGAGGATCATCGCGGCCAGGTAGACGGCGAGGAAGCCGGAGCCGTGCGCCAGCGCGCCGGCCGCGTAGGCGGAGACCGCGATGGCCATGACGGCGATCGGGTACAGGCCGGACGCGGGCAGCGCCACATGCCGCAGGCCGTAGGCGCCGAGCCAGCCGAAGGCCAGCCCGACGGCGGCGCCGATCGCCAGCTCCAGGGCGATCTCACCGAGCAGGACGTACCAGTGTTCGACCGGCCCCGCGGTGGAGAAGGCGACGACGAGGATGACCACGGGGGCGTCGTTGAAGCCGGATTCGGCTTCGAGCACACCGGTCAGGCGGGCCGGCAGCGGCACGCTGCGCAGCACGGAGAAGACGGCCGCGGCGTCCGTGGAGGAGACCACGGCACCGATCAGCAGCGCCTGGCGCCAGTCGAGCCCGCCGAGATAGTGCGCTCCGGCCGCGGTGACCCCCACGCTCACCGCGACGCCGACCGTCGAGAGCGACACCGCCCGGGGCAGTGCCGGCTTGATCTCTTTCCACTTGGTGCCCAGTCCGCCCTCGGCGAGGATCACGACCAGTGCGGTGTAGCCGAGGAGTTGGGTCAGCTCGGCGTTGTCGAAGACGACGCCGCCCAGGCCGTCCTGGCCTATGGCGACGCCTATCCCCAGGTAGATGAGCAGGCTGGGGAGCCCGCTGCGCGAGGACAGCCGTACTGCGGCGACGGCGATGAGCAGTACGAGCGAGCAGATCAGCAGGAGTTCGTTGAGGTGGTCGACGTTCAGGAGCTGGTCCTTCCTCGCACGGGTTCCGGAGGGGTCTTTCCTTACCGTATCTAGTTACTGAGACTAACAATTTACCATTGCTTGAAGGTTGGAGGTGCTGGCGGTGACTCCGCGTAGGGGTAGCCGAACCCGTGCGCCTATGGTTGCTCCAGCACTCCCACCCTGCCCCTCGAAGGACCGAGATGCCCGCCAACAAGTCCGGCCCAGTCCCCAGGAAGAAGAAGGGGCGGCGCGGCCGCCTCGTCGCGATCACGGTCGTGCTGCTGCTCGTGGCGGGCATCGGCTTCGGCGCGTTCTGGGGTGTCAGTACCGTCCGTGCCTCGCTGCCGCAGACCACCGGCTCGCTCAAACTCCCGGGCCTGACCAACCCGGTGGACGTCGTGCGCGACGGCAACGGCATTCCGCAGATCTACGCCGACACCGACGAAGACCTCTTCCGCGCCCAGGGCTACGTCCAGGCCCAGGACCGCTTCTGGGAGATGGACGTCCGGCGTCACATGACCGCCGGCCGGCTCTCCGAGATGTTCGGCAAGAGCCAGGTCAAGACCGACTCGTTCCTGCGCACCCTCGGCTGGCACGAGGTGGCGCAGAAGGAGTACGACACCAAGCTGTCGCCCAGCACCAAGAAGTACCTCCAGTCCTACTCCGCGGGCGTCAACGCCTACCTCAAGGACCACGAGGGCTCCGCGGTCTCCCTGGAGTACGCGGCGCTGGACTTCCAGAACGACTACAAGCCCGAGAAGTGGACGCCGGTCGACTCGGTGGCCTGGCTCAAGGCGATGGCCTGGGACCTCCGCGGCAACATGCAGGAGGAGATCGACCGCTCCCTGATGACCAGCCGCTTCACCCCGGAGCAGATCGCCCAGCTCTACCCGGCGTACCCGTACAAGCGGAACAAGCCGATCGTCCAGGACGGCGCGGTCGACCCCGCCACCAAGAAGTTCTCGCCCAAGGGCTCGGCGAACTCCACCCCCGCCGGTGCCACCGCGGGCCTGCAGTCGGGCCTGTCCGCGCTGTCGGAGACCCTCGACAAGGTCCCGGCGCTGCTCGGGCCCAACGGCAACGGCATCGGCTCCAACTCCTGGGTCGTCTCCGGTGCCCACACCACCACGGGCAAGCCGCTGCTCGCCAACGACCCGCACCTGGCCCCGCAGATGCCCTCGCTCTGGTATCAGATGGGCCTGCACTGCCGTACCACCGGCCCCAAGTGCAACTACGACGTCTCCGGCTTCACCTTCTCCGGTATGCCCGGCGTCGTCATCGGCCACAACCAGGACGTCTCCTGGGGCATGACCAACCTGGGCGCCGACGTCACCGACCTCTACCTGGAGAAGGTCAACGCCGAGGGCTACCTCTACGACAACAAGCAGCAGCCCTTCATAACCCGCAAGGAGACCATCAAGGTCGCCGACGGCGAGAGCCGCCAGATCACCGTCCGCTCCACCAACAACGGGCCGATCGTCTCCGACCGCGACGGCGAGCTGGCCGACGTCGGCAAGGACGCCCCCGTCGGCAACGCCGCACCCGACCGCGGCGACGGCTACGCCGTCTCGCTGCGCTGGACCGCGCTGAACCCCGGCAAGTCCATGGACGCCGTCTTCGAGATGAACCGCGCCAAGGACTGGAACGGCTTCCGCAAGGCCGCCGAGCACTTCGAGGTCCCGTCCCAGAACCTGATCTACGCCGACACCAAGGGCAACATCGGCTACCAGGCCCCGGGCCGGATCCCGGTCCGCGGCAAGGGCGACGGCCACTTCGACGGCACCTTCCCGGCGCCCGGCTGGGACCCGAGGTACCGGTGGACCGGCTACATCCCGCAGAAGGCCCTGCCGTACGAGTACAACCCGCAGCGCGGCTACATCGTCACCGCCAACCAGGCGGTCACCGACGAGAAGTACCCCTACCTCCTCACCAAGGACTGGGGCTACGGCTCCCGCAGTCAGCGGATCAACGACCTGATCGAGTCGAAGATCAAGGACGGCGGCAAGGTCTCCACCGACGACATGCAGGCCTTCCAGAAGGACAACAGCAGCGAGATCGCCCGGCTGCTGACGCCGTACCTCACGAAGCTCGACATCAAGGACAAGTACGTCCGCGACGCCCAGCAGCTGCTGGACGGCTGGGACTTCACCCAGGAACCCGACTCCGCCGCGGCCGCCTACTTCAACGCCGTCTGGCGCAACACCCTCAAGCTCGCCTTCGGCAACAAGATGCCCAAGGAGCTGCGCCCCGACGGCCAGTGCCTGACCGTCCGCCCCGCGGACGAGACCGGCCCCGCCGACGAGAACGACAAGTACATCCGCGAATGCGGCGAGCGGGACGGCGACACCGCCCAGCCCGACGGCGGCGACCGCTGGTACGAGGTCGTCCGGGGCATCCTCGACGACCCGAACAACGCCTGGTGGAAGACCGAGGACCGGCCCGGCCGCCCCGGTGACAAGAACCGCGACCAGCTCCTCGCGCACGCCATGAAGGACGCGCGCTACGAGCTCACCTCCAAGCTGGGCAAGAACATCGACAACTGGAGCTGGGGCCGCCTGCACCAGATGTTCCTGAAGAACCAGACGCTGGGCACGGACGGCCCGGGCTTCCTGCAGGGCCTGTTCAACCGCGGCCCCTGGAACGTCGGCGGCGGCGAGGCCGCGGTCGACGCCACCGGCTGGAACGCCGCCGGCGGCTACAAGGTCACCTGGGTCCCGTCGATGCGGATGGTGGTCAACCTCGCCGACCTCGACAAGTCCCGCTGGATCAACCTCACCGGCGCCTCCGGGCACGCCTACGACGCCCACTACTACGACCAGACCGACAAGTGGGCCAAGGGCGACCTGCTCCCCTGGGCGTACAGCGAGGACGCCGTCAAGAAGGCGGGCAAGGACACGCTGACCCTGTCGCCGTAGGGGCGGGCGGCGCTCCCGCCGCCCCGGGTGACCGCTGACGCCGTCGGGCGGGCCGGATGCTTTCCGGCCCGCCCGACGGCGTTCGTGTCCCGTGCTCCGCCCCGGCCCGCCCGGCCTCAGCCCTCCGACCGCCCCCCGGGCGCCGTGAACCGGTGCACCGCCGACGGGGTCACCGCGGCATGCACCCGCCGGTCGTGCGGCTCGGCCGGCACCTCGGCCAGCACCTCCGCGTCGTAGAGCAGCACCACCAGCGACGCCCGCGCCCCGGCCCGCTCCAGCCGGGCCAGCACCCGGTCGTAGGAGCCGCCGCCGCGCCCCAGCCGCAGCCCGCCGCGGTCCACCGCGAGCCCCGGCAGCAGCACCACGTCCGCCTCCGTGACGGCCCCGGGGCCCAGCCGCGGCCCGTCCGGCTCCAGCAGCCCCCGGCCGGCCCGTACGAGCCGCTCGGCGCCCTCGTAGGGCGCCCAGTCCAGATCGTTGTCCGCCAGCAGGACGGGCAGCAGCACCCGCACCCCGGCGGCCCGCAGCCGGTCCAGCAGGGCACGGGTGGACGGTTCGCCGCCTATCGACACATAAGCGGCGACGGTCGGCGGGCCGCCGGCGCGGGGCGGGACGGGCCCGGCCAACTCGTCCAGCTCCAGCGTCCGTCGGGCCAGCGCCTCGCCCGTCGCGGCGACGACATCCGGCGGCAACGCTCTCCTCACCTCCAGGAGATCCCGCCGCAACCTGCGTTTTCTACCGTCATCGGTGCTCACTGTGTGCCCTTGCTCCCGCTCTCATGCCGTATTCACCGGACTCTCATCATGGTTCCGATAGGGCCGGTTATGGTGTCGCGCATGACCCCATCGCACACACGGATCAGCAAGGCTGTCATCCCCGCGGCCGGCCTCGGCACCAGGTTCCTCCCCGCCACCAAGGCCACTCCCAAGGAGATGCTCCCGGTCGTCGACAAGCCCGCCATCCAGTACGTGGTGGAGGAGGCGGCCGCCGCCGGACTCTCCGACGTGCTGATGGTGACCGGACGCAACAAGCGCCCGCTGGAGGACCACTTCGACCGCAACTACGAGCTCGAAGAGGCCCTGCACCGCAAGGGCGACGAGTCCCGGCTCGCCAAGGTGCAGGAGTCCAGCGACCTGGCGACCATGCACTACGTACGCCAGGGCGACCCCAGGGGCCTGGGCCACGCGGTGCTGTGCGCCGCACCGCACGTGGGCGACCAGCCCTTCGCGGTCCTCCTCGGCGACGACCTGATCGACCCCCGCGACCCGCTGCTGGCGCGCATGGTCGAGATACAGGAGCAGCACGGCGGCTCCGTCATCGCCCTCATGGAGGTCGACCCCGCGCAGATCCACCTCTACGGCTGCGCGGCCGCCGCCCCCACCGGGGACGACGACGTCGTGGTCGTCTCCGACCTGGTCGAGAAGCCCGACCCGGCCGAGGCCCCCAGCAACCTCGCCATCATCGGCCGCTACGTCCTCGACCCGGCCGTCTTCGAGGTGCTGCGCAAGACCGCCCCGGGGCGCGGCGGCGAGATCCAGCTGACCGACGCCCTCCAGGCGCTGGCCGCCGACCCCGCCCTCGGCGGTCCCGTCCACGGCGTGGTCTTCAAGGGCCGCCGCTACGACACCGGCGACCGCGGCGACTATCTGCGTGCCATTGTCAGACTGGCATGCGAACGTGAGGATCTGGGCCCGGACTTCCGGACCTGGCTGCGCAGTTACGTCACCGAGGAGATGTAGGACGTTGAACCACGCCACCGGCCGGACCCGCCACCAGGACCGCGTCTGGTCGGTGGCCGAGCATCTCGACGACATCCTGGCGAAGATCGCCCCGCTGGACCCGATCGAGCTGCAGATCCTCGAAGCGCAGGGCTGCGTCCTGGTCGAGGACATCACGGTCCCCGTCTCCCTGCCGCCCTTCGACAACAGCTCCATGGACGGCTACGCGGTCCGCGCCGCCGATGTCGCGGACGCCACGGAGAGCGCCCCGGCCGTCCTCACCGTCATCGGCGACGTCGCGGCCGGCAGCGGCGAGCTGCCGGAGATCGGCCCCGGCCAGGCCGCCCGCATCATGACCGGCGCCCCGCTGCCGCCCGGCGCCGAGGCCGTCGTCCCCGTCGAGTGGACCGACGGCGGCTCGGGCGGGGGACCGGCCGCGACGATGCGCGCCCACAGCGCCGCCCCCCAGGACGCCGCGGGCGAGGTCCGCGTCCACCGCCCGGCCGCCGCCGGCGCCCACATCCGCGCCCGCGGCAGCGACGTCACCGAAGGCGAGCCGGCCCTGCGCGCGGGCACGGTCCTCGGCCCCTCCCAGGTCGGCCTGCTCGCCGCGATCGGCCGCGGCACGGTCACGGTCCGCCCCCGCCCCCGCGTCGTGGTGATGTCCACCGGCAGCGAACTCGTCCAGCCCGGCGAGGCGTTGGGCCCCGGACAGATCCACGACTCCAACAGCTTCCAGCTCACCGCGGCCGCCCGCGCCGCCGGCGCCATCCCCTACCGCGTCGGCGCCGTCGCCGACGACGCCGAGACCCTCCGCTCCACCCTGGAGGACCAGCTCATCCGGGCCGACATCCTCGTCACCAGCGGCGGCGTCAGCGTCGGCGCGTACGACGTGGTCAAGGAGACCCTGACCGCCCTGTCGGCCGACGAGGGCGCCGTCGAGTTCCGCACGCTGGCCATGCAGCCCGGCAAGCCCCAGGGCTTCGGCCTCATCGGCCCCGACCGCACCCCGCTCCTCGCGCTGCCCGGCAACCCCGTCAGCTCGTACGTGTCCTTCGAACTCTTCGTCCGCCCGGCCATCCGGGCCCTGATGGGGCTGCCCGACATCCACCGCCCCACCACCCCCGCCCGGTGCACCGAGGCCATCGCCTCCTCGCCGCAGGGCAAGCGCCAGTTCCTGCGCGGCTCCTACGACGCCGACGCCGGCACGGTCACCCCCGTCGGCGGCGCCGGCTCCCACCTGATCAAGGCCATGGCGCACGCCAACGCGCTGATCGTCGTCCCCGAGGAGACCACCGAGGTCGCCGCGGGCGCGGAAGTGGACCTCGTCCTGCTCGGGTAGCCCGCTGCCGCCGGGGGTACGGTGTCGTCCCACAGGCGGCAGTTTGGTACCGGGAGAACGATGAGCAGCGGCCAGCAACACCTCACCCATCTCGACGCGTCGGGCGCGGCGCGGATGGTCGACGTCTCCGCGAAGGACGTCACCGCCCGCACCGCCGCCGCCCGCGGCCGCGTCCTGGTCTCCTCGCAGGTCATCGAGCTGCTGCGGGGCGAGGGCATGCCCAAGGGCGACGCCCTGGCCACCGCCCGGATCGCCGGCATCATGGGCGCCAAGCGCACCCCCGAGCTGATCCCGCTCTGCCATCCGCTGGCCGTCTCCGGCGTCACCGTCGACCTCTCCGTCACCGACGACGCCGTCGAGATCACGGCCACCGTCAAGACCACCGACCGCACCGGCGTCGAGATGGAGGCCCTGACCGCCGTCTCCGTCGCCGCGCTCACCGTGGTCGACATGGTCAAGGCCGTCGACAAGGCCGCGGTGATCTCCGACATCCGCGTGGAGGAGAAGACCGGCGGCAAGTCCGGCGACTGGAGCCGGTCGTGACGGCCGCCCGCGCCCTGGTCGTCACCGCCTCCAACCGCGCCGCGGCCGGCGTCTACCCCGACAAGGGCGGCCCGCTGCTCGCCGAGGGCCTGGCCGCCATGGGCTTCGAGGTCGACGGCCCGCAGGTGGTGCCCGACGGCGACCCGGTGGAGGCCGCCCTGCGCGGCGCCGTCGCCTCCGCCCGCTACGCCGTCGTCCTCACCACCGGCGGCACGGGCCTCTCGCCCACCGACCGCACCCCCGAGGCCACCCGCCGGGTCCTGGACTACGAGGTCCCCGGCATCCCCGAGGCGATCCGCGCCGCCGGCCGCCCGCAGGTCCCCACCGCCGCGCTCTCCCGGGGCCTGGCGGGCGTCGCCGGCCGGACCCTGATCGTCAACCTCCCCGGTTCGACCGGCGGCGTCCGCGACGGCCTCGCCGTCCTCGCGGAACTCCTCCCGCACGCCGTCGACCAGATCCGCGGCGGCGACCACCCCAGACGTGCCGGGAGCCCGAGCTGAACGCGCCCTGGCCGGTGGTCCTCACGGACGGAGTGGTGACCCTCCGCCCGATAAAGCTGCGCGACCAACGGGCCTGGCGCGAGGTCAACCGCCGCAACCGCGACTGGTTGCGCCCCTGGGAGGCGACCGTCCCGCCGCCCCCGCCCGGCCTCGTCCCGCCGCACCGTCCCACGTACCGTCAGATGGTCCGCCACCTCCGCGCGGAGGCGCACGCCGGCCGGATGCTGCCGTTCGTCGTCGAATACCGCGGGCAGCTCGTCGGCCAGCTGACGGTCGCGGGCATCACCTGGGGCTCGATGTGCTCGGGCCATATCGGCTACTGGGTCGACCGGGACGTCGCCGGCCGCGGCGTCATCCCGACCGCGGTGGCGCTCGCCGTCGACCACTGTTTCCGGTCCGTGGGACTGCATCGCATCGAGATCTGCATTCGCCCGGAGAACGTCCCCAGCCGCCGGGTGGTCGAAAAGCTCGGCTTTCGCGAAGAGGGCATCCGCCCGCGCTACCTCCACATCGACGGCGCCTGGCGCGACCACCTGGTTTTCGCCCTCACCGCGGAGGAAGTGCCCGAGGGCCTGCTCAACCGCTGGCGCCGGGAGAAGCCCAGTACTCCCGGCACACCCCACAAATAAAATAAATGTTCGAATGCATTCCCTGATTGACCGGATCGGTGGAGGTGCTGATCTCTACCATCACAAAAAAGTTCGAGATATCAGCCAGATCGTGCGACACACCGGCCCAATTGGCGGATGGCCCCCTGCAAACCCCTCTACCGTGTGAGTTGTGAGAAGCAGCGGCCTCATCTACGCAGTCATCGTCGGGGCCTGGGCCGCCTACTTGGTGCCGATGTGGCTCCGTAGGCAGGACGAGCTCAACGAGGCCCGTCCGACCGAGCGCTTCAGCACCGCCATCCGGCTGCTGTCCGGACGGGCGGCGATGCAGCGCCGTTACGACAAGGCGAACGGGGGACACCCCGCCGACGATGCGGGCGACGACGTGGACCCGGGCGCCCCGGCCGGCGAGGCCGCGGCCCGGGCCTTCGGCGACCCCGCACCGGCGGACCCGGCCGATGCTGTGCACACCCGGGTGCAGGCCGCCCCGCCGCGCCCCTCCGCCGCCGAGCGGACCAAGCGCGCCAAGGTCCTCGCCCGCCGCCGGCGCACCACCACCATCCTCTTCCTCGCCTTCACCGCCGGCGCCATCGTCGCCGCGGTCGGCGGCCTCCCCTTCCTCTGGGCCCCGGCCCTGCCCGCCCTCCTGCTGACCGCGTACATCATCTATCTGCGCGCCCAGGAGCGGCGGCGCTTCACGTTCACCATGGACCGGCGCAAGGCGGAGGCGGCGGCCCAGCGGCTGCGCGAAGGCAGGCGGCCCCGCCCCCAGCAGGCGGCCGACCAGCCGCCCGCCGACGACCACCCGGCCGACGTCCGCGCCGACACCCCGGCCGACCCCGCCCCGGAACCGCCCCGCCCCGCGTCCCCCGCCCACACCGCGGGCCGCCGCGCCCTGGTCGAGGAGACCGACCACGCCGAGTGGGTGGACCAGCAGCGCGAACGCGAACGCCCGCGCCCCGCCGCCGGCAGCTGGGACCCGGTCCCCGTGCCCCTCCCGACCTACGTCACCGCGCCGGTCGCCCCCCGCGCCACCAGCCACGTCGACCTGGACGCCGAGGACGCCTGGAGCTCCGCCCGCTCCAGCGCCGCCGCGGACCGCCCCCAGCCCGACACCTCGGCCCAGGACCGCCCCACCCACCCCGGCCGCCGCACCCGCGGCCGCACCCCCCTCTTCGACCAGTACGAGGACGAGGACCGCCCGCGCGCGGCGAACGAGTGACGGCCCTCCGCTGACCAGCACCGGAAGCGATTTCCGAGCACCGCGACCGAGATGCTAGAGTTTCACTCGTCGCAAGGGCCTGTGGCGCAGCTGGTAGCGCACCTCGTTCGCAACGAGGGGGTCAGGGGTTCGAATCCCCTCAGGTCCACAGCACGTCAAAGCCCCCGCCGGGGATATCCGGTGGGGGCTTTTTCGCGCCGTACAGCAGCGAAGTACAGCAACTATGTGGGTTCGGCCTGGTTGCCGAGATGCTTGCCGAGTTTCCGCAGAGCCTTGCGCGTCGACTCCGAGGGCACGTGCGTGCAGATCTCCATGGTCACGGCGATCTTGCTGTGCCGCAGGATCTGCATCGCGATCCGGGGATGCCCGTCGAGCGCGGCGAGGAGTGATCCGCAGGTGCGGAACACGAAGCCGGAGTCCGGCCACAGGTCGCCGGTCGCCTGCTCGGCCGCTTCCCGGGCCTGTTGGCGGAGCTGAAGAGCCGTCACGCTGATGTCCGGCAGAGGGAGCGTCGCGGTCGAAGCCGGCCGTGGCGGGTGTAGGTCCAGTGGGCGACTACGAGGGTGGTGGCCTCCGGGTTGTCGTCGGGGCCGGGGAGGCAGAGGGCGGTGCGTTGTGGGGCGGCGCGGTAGTCGGCGCGGACCTGGCGCAGGGCGCCGAGGGTGGTGGAGTGGCGGCGGGATTTGGTGGAGAAGTGGCGCGGAAGCCGAGCATGTGCGCCCACTGCCGGAGCCGCCGGTCGGGGTGGAGCTCGTCGAGGTCCCAACAGGCGTGGAGGCGGCGGCGGATGAGGCGCCGGGTGTGGGAGCAGGAAACAGGCTGCGGGCTGCGTCCGGCCGGGGCCGCCGCCCGCCCGGGGCGCGGCGCGGCCCGGCGGACCGCGGCGGGCGGGGCGGCATGGCGACGGGGAGTGGTCGGGCTTCACGTCGGCGCCTTCAGCCCGGTGGGGGAACTCGGGGGTCGGGGCGGCTGGTTCGGTTTGTTGGTGAGGGAGCCGGTTCGCCGTGGCCGGGGTGGTGGTGGGTCAGGGGCGGAGGAAGGCCAGGACGGAGTCGGTCTGGTCGAGGAGGGCGTGGCCGGCGTCGGGGAGGAGGCGCACGGTGGCGTGGGGGAGGCAGTGGCGTATGCGGCGGGCGGTTTCGGCGGAGTCGAACATGACGTCGCGGCTGCCGGCCGTCACCAGGACGGGCATGGTCAGGCGGCGCAGTGCGCTGTCGGGGAAGACGGGCAGCCGCTCGGTGCGCGGGTTGAAGTGGGAGAAGGTCAGCACCACCTGGTCGAGGACCGGCCGGGCCTCCGGTGCCTGCAGGCCCGTGACGGCGCGGACCGTCCGGCGGGCGCCCCAGCGGCCGAAGGGGCGCAGCAGCAGGGCCTTGAACAGCCAGCCCGTCTTCTGCTTCCCGACTCCGCCCGGGCACAGCAGGGCCAGGCGGGTCACCCGCTCCGGGTGGCGGGTGGCGTAGTCCAGCGCCAGCCAGCCGCCGAGCGACATCCCGACGATCGAGGTGCGGGCGATGCCGAGGCCCTCCAGGACGTCGTCCAGCCACCGGGCATGGGCGTCGGAGGACAGCGGCGGGCGGGACGGTGCGCTCAGGCCCGGTTCGCCGATGAGGTCGAGGGCGTAGGTGCGGAAGTGCCGCGACCAGGTGGCGATGTCGTCCCGCCAGTTCGTCGCGTTGGCTCCGGAGCCGTGCAGCAGCAGGACGGGCGGGGCGTCCGGGGGGCCGGAGACGACGACGAAGGTCTCGCCCTCGCGGGTCGGCACCCGCACCTGCTCGGCGGGGACCGGCCAGCCGCGCAGCTGCTCCTGGTAGCGGCGCCGCAGCTCGTTCGCGCCGGCCTCGGACTTGTAGAGCGCGCTCATGAGGCGAGCACCCCCTCCATGTAGTCGAACAGCCGGGCCGTGTCGGCCAGCCCGCCCAGGACGATGACCTTCATCCGGGACCGTTCCGTGTCGTAGGCCGTCTCGATCCGCAGGGGCTCGTCCCCCGGGCAGCGGTGGGCGGCCGAGCCCATCAGGAGGCTGGTCACGCGGTGGGCCGTCGCGGCGCTGATCGCGTCGATCTCCACGATGCTCGACACCTCGGTGTGCCGCCGCCGGCCGGCCGGGTCGCCGGGGGCGTTCACCGGACGGCCGGTGAAGGCTTCGAGGTCCTCGTGCGCGATCCGGTACTGCTTGCCGATGCGGACCGCGGGGAGCCGGCCGTCCCGTACGTAGTTGCGGATGGTGCGGACGTGCAGACCGAGCCGTTCGGCGACCTGTTCCACGGAGTAGAGGCTGTCTTCCATGGAATTTACTCTATCTTCCCGTATGGGTATCTCCATAGGGAAGTTTGAGGAATGTTGGGGAAGGGTGCGGAAGGCTGGGGTGCGGGGTCAGCGGGTGAAGGTGCGGGAGGTGAGGCGGATGCCGTGTTTGGCGAGGTAGGTGAGGGGATTGATGTCCGAGCCGTAGCGGCGGTTCTTGCGCACCTCGAAATGGAGGTGGGGGCCGGTGACGCGGCCGGTGGCACCGCTGTAGCCGAGGCGGGTGCGGGCGCGGACCTTCTGGCCGGGGCGGACGGTGATGCGCGAGAGGTGGCCGAAGAGGACGTAGCGGCCGTCCTTCATCCGGATCGTCACGGCCTTGCCGTAGGCGCCCGACCTGCGGGCGAGGACGACGGTGCCGGAGCCCACGGAGCGGACCCGGGTGCCGGTGCGGACGGCGAGGTCGATGCCGGTGTGGTGGCCGGCGCGCCAGGCGCCGCGGGCGCCGTAGGGGGAGCTGATGCGGTAGTGGGAGGGCGTGGGGTGGGCCCAGGTGCCGACGGGGGTGGCGTGGGCCTCCTGGGACGCCGTCAGGGGGAGGGCGGAGCCCATGGCCGCCGTGGCTATGGCGTGGAGCAGCATTCTGCGGAGCGGGGGGCGTTGGCGGAAGGTGGTCATAGTTGAAGGCCACGCCTTGTGACGGGTGGTCGCATCCCGGGGCGGGCCACCGGGCGGCCGAACGGGTGGAGGTTCGGCCCGGCGGGTGAGTCTCGTCGGGGTGGGTGTCGGAGGGGACGGGGGTGGTCCGGGGCGTCGGTCGGGTCAGGGGCGCGAGGGAGGGCCGGGCGGCTCAGCCTCGTAGGCGTTCGACGGCCTTGAGGACCTCGCCGGTGCCGTCCTCGGCGGCGAGACGGTGGGCGGCCACGGTGGCGCGGCGGCGGCGTTCGGGGCCGGCGGTGGCCTGGGTGAGGGCGTGGGCCAGGCGGTCGGCGGCGTTGCCGGCGGACAGCTCGGGGAAGGGGATCGGGGCGGTGGCCGCGCCCAGGGCGGCCAGGCGGTGGGCCCAGAAGGGCTGGTCGGCGGTGACCGGGACCGGGACGGTGGGGACGCCCGCGCGCAGGCCCGCGGCGGCGGTGCCGGCGCCGCAGTGGTGCACCACGGCGGCCGTCCGGGGGAAGAGCAGGGCGTGCGGGACGTCGCCGAGGGTGAGGACGTCGGGGTGGTCCGTTGCGTGGCGGGCGGTCAGCCCGGCCCAGCCGGACTGGAGGATGCCGCGGAGCCCGGCCCGGCGCAGGGCGCGTACCGCGAGGTCGCCGAGGCGCTCGCCGTCGCCGGCCGCCATGCTGCCGAACCCGATGAAGACCGGGGGCGGGCCGGCGGCGAGGAAGTCCTCGACGGCGGGCGGGAGTTGGGCGTCCGGCGCATGCCAGGGCCACCAGTTGCCGACCACGTCCAGGCCGGGACGCCAGTCCGCGGGGCGGGGCACCAGGACCTCGCTGAAGCCGTGCAGGACCGGCCGGCCGGCGGCTTCGGCGCGGCGCCGGAGGGTGCGGGGGGTGGCGGGCGGCAGGCCGAGGCGGGCCCGGAGGGCGGCCGTCGCGTCGGCGTAGAGGCGGTCGATGATGCGGAGCGAGAGGCGGCCGGCGGCACGGTTGCCCCAGCGGCCCAGCGAGCGGCCGCCGCTGACGACCGGGGCGAAGTCGCCGGTGGGGGCGCCGGGCACCAGCGGCAGGTCCAGGAAGGGGATGTCCAGCGCCTCGGCGAGGTGGTGGCCGAGCGGCGCGGTGGTGGCGGAGAGCAGGAGGAGGCCGGTGTCGTCGTGGGCGGCGTCGGCCATTCCGCTGCCGAGTTCGTCGATGAAGGCGGCGGCCCGGCGCATGAGGGCGCGTCCGCCGCCGGGGCCCGCGGGCTGCGCCGGTCCGGCGGGGTCGGGGCGGTGTGCGCGGGGGTCGGCCGGCAGGGGGCGGAACTCCAGGCCGGCGGCGCGGACCAGGCCGGCGTAGGTGTCGTGGGTGGCGAGGACGACCTCGTGGCCGGCCGCGCGGAGCCGGGCGCCCACGCCGGTGTACGGGGCGACGTCGCCGTACGATCCGGCGGCGGTGATGAGGATCTTCTGGTGCATGGGTCGGTCCGCCTTTCGGGCAGGGGGATGCAGGGGCGGGTGGGGGTGGACGGGCCGCCGGCTTCAGGGTGGTCAGGGGTGCGCCGTGCGCGCCTCGGGCGGCGTCGTGGGGGCCGATGGCCGCGTCGTGCGAGCCCGGGGCGGCGCCGCACGGGCCTCTCGGGGCGGCGCCGGACGGACCTCGTACGGCACCTGCGGGCCCCGGACGGCCGCGGGTTGAGTCCGGGTCAGGCCTCGTGGGGCGCGGAGGAGTGGCGTACGGCGTTGGCGTGGACGGCCGTGTGCAGGTACGCGGCGAGGCCGGGGCGTTGTTCGGTGGCCGGGACGACCAGGGCGAAGGCGCGGGGGTCGGTGACGAAGCCGTCGGCGATCCGGCCGTGCACGTCGGTGGGGCAGGGGGTGAACCAGCGGGCGACGTGCCGGCGGTGCTCCTCGGCGAGGTCCATGGCGCGTGCGCCGTCCGCGGGCTCCCCGGCGTCGAAGGCGGCGGTGAGCCGCCGGCGCCACGCGGCGGCCTCGGCCATGATCGCGGCCCAGTCCTCCTTGGAGTGCGCGGCGGCCCGTGCCATCGAGTGCTGGTAGCTCTCGCGGTGCTGCCACTTCAGATGGGCCTGGGTGGCGTAGGTGAGGTCGAAGGTCACCTCGCCGAAGACCTCGAACCGCTCCTCGGGGGTCAGCTCCACGCCGGTCTGCTGGACCTCCATGGCGTGTTCGGCGACCTCGACCAGCCGTTGCAGGGCGGCGATCTGGTCGGTGAGGAGGCGGTGCCGGGCGCGGAGGTGGTCGAGGGCGTTGGCCTGCGGGTCCGCCAGGATGGTGGCGATCTCGTCGAGGGGGAAGCCGAGTTCCCGGTAGAAGAGGATCTGCTGCAGCCGGGCGAGGTCGGCGTCGCTGTAGAGGCGGTAGCCGGCGGGGCTGCGGTCGCCGGGGGAGAGCAGCCCGGCCTCGTCGTAGTGGTGCAGGGTCCGCACCGTGATCCCCGCGAAGCGGGAGACCTGCCCGACCGAGTAGCTCATCGCAGTGCCCTTCGTCCCGTCATGTCCGGCCGGCCCGTCCCTTCCCGATGGTGTCACCGGTGGCGGGGCGGCCGTTCCCCAGGCTGGGGCCTGACGTGGCGTGAGGGTCAAGCGCGGTGCGGTACGGGCGGGGGCCGCGGCGGGCCGACGGGGCGGGGGCCCGCCCCGCCCGGCTCACCTGTCCGGATACCGGTCCTGCAGCACCGAGTTCACCAGTGCCTGGACGTCCTCGCGGTCCAGGCCCTCCGTGCGGGCCCGGTCCATCCAGGAGCGCAGTTCCTCGCGCAGCAGGGCGTCCGCCGCGGACTCGGGGCGGGCGAGGGTGCGGCTGACGAAGGTGCCGAGGCCGGGGCGCGGTTCGACCAGGCCCTCGCGCTCCAGTTCGCGGTACGCCTTGAGGGTCGTATTGGGGTTGACCTTGGTCGCCGCGGCGACCTGCGCGGCGGTCGGCAGCCGGTCGCCCTCCACCAGGATGCCCAACCGCAGTGCCTGCTGGACCTGTTGGACGATCTGGAGGTAGGTGGCGACACCGCTGCGACGGTCGATGCGGAACTCGACGGCGCTCACCACCTCTCTGCTTCTTCCGTCGGTGCCGGCCGGTGTGCCGCCGGCACCGTGCTGCCCGACCGCTTGATGATCGGGCTGGTCGTGCCGGGTGTCAAAGCGCCGCCCGGGGCGTTCCCCGTACGGGAGGTGCCCGCGGGCAGGCGCCCGCGCCGCCCGCCGCGCGCCGTCCCGTTCAGAGCGGCCGCCGCTGTGCCCGCCACACGACGCAGCCGAGGACCACGGCCGCCAGTGCCAGCAGGATGCCCGCGCCCAGCCACTGCATCCCCGCCATCTGCCCGTAGTCGAAGTACTGGGTCACCCGGTTGACGATGTCCAGCCTGGCCCGGCACGCCCCGGTGTCGCCGGTGGTGCAGGTGCCGTAGCCGTAGAGCCTGCCGTCCGCGGTGGACACCCAGTCGTCGATCCGTACGGAACCGGCCGGCAGCCGGGGGCCGTCGCCGTGGTACGGGTAGCTGACGCTGCGCAGCGGGCCCAGCGCCGGGCGCACCTTTTCGCCCCAGACCAGGGCGGTGACGGCGGCGAGCACGGCGGTGGCCGCCATCGCCGCCGTCACCCGCCTGATCAGCGTGCCGAGGGCGATGCCGCAGGCGGCCAGGAACAGGGTCTTGGCGACCGGGACCGGTCCGGTGGTGTCGAAGGCGCCGCTCTGCATCCAGTCGCCGTCGCCGACCAGGGCGTGGGCCGGTGACCACAGCCAGGTGAAGGCGGCCGACAGCAGGGCGGAGCACACCACGACGAGGGCCAGCGGCAGGCCGAGCGTGGCGGCGATCCAGCGGCCGCGGCTCACCGACTGGGTGGTGACCAGCTTGACGGTGCCGTGCTCCTGCTCGCTCGCGATCAGCGGCGCGCCGAGGAAGATCCCGGCGAGTACCGGCAGCAGCTCCAGGACCTGGATGTCGTTGTCGAACATCGCGCCGAAGCTGTTCTGGAAGTCCGTGGCCACCCGCCCTCCGGCCGGCGCCGAGGCGCCGTGGGCGTGCAGGAAGTCCATCAGGCCGAGGCGCTGGTAGGCGAAGGTGGCACAGCCCGCGACGGTGATCAGCAGTGCGGCGCGCAGCAGGGCGCGGTGCCGGTGCCAGACCAGCCAGGGCAGGCCGTGCAGCAGGCCGCGGCGGGCGGGGGGCGCCGGGGCGGCGGCGTCCGCCGTCCCGGCCGGTGCGCCGGCGGCGCGGGTCCGGGTCACGCGGCGGCCTCCCGCGGGCCGTCGATCCGGGCCTCGTCCGCGATCAGGGTGGGGGCCCCGGGCGAGCGCAGGTAGGCCAGCAGGACCTCCTCCAGGCTCGGGGAGAGCGTTTCCCAGGTGTCGCCGAGGGGGCCGTGCGGCCGGACCAGGGCGCTGAACTGCCGCCCGCTGACCCGGGATTCGACCACGGTGTGCCGCTGGAGCAGCTCCGCCGGTACTCCGCCGTCGCCGTCGGCCACGCCCGTCACCAGCAGGTGCGCGGGCACCAGCTCCTCGGTCTGGCCGGCCATCCGCAGCCGGCCCTCGGTGAGGACGAGGAGGTAGTCGCACATGACCTCCATCTCGGCGAGCATGTGGGACGACATCAGGACCGTCGTGCCGTGCTCGGCGGCCTCGGCCATCAGCAGCCCGGACAGCTCGTGCCGGGCGAGCGGGTCGAGGTCGGACATCGGCTCGTCGAGCAGCAGCAGCTCGGGCCGCTTGCCGAAGGCGAGGGCGAAGGCGACGCGGGTGCGCTGGCCGCCCGAGAGGGTGCCGATCCGCGCGTCGAGCGGCACGTTCCCCGACCGGACGATCCGCTCGGCCAGCGCCTGGTCCCAGCGCGGGTTGAGCTCGCGGCCCAGGCGCAGGGTCTCGGCGACGGTGAAGCGCGGGTAGAGGGGCTTGTCCTGCGCGAGGAAGGCGACCCGCTGGAGGACGGCCGGGTCGGAGACCGGGACGCCGAACAGCTTCAGCGTGCCGGTGGTCGGCTGCACCAGCCGGGTCGCGGTGCCCAGGAAGGTGCTCTTGCCCGCGCCGTTGGGGCCGACGAGGGCGCAGATGTGGCCGGCGGGGAGCCGGAAGGAGCAGTCTCGCAGCGCCCAGCCGCGGCGGTACTGCTTCCCCAGTCCTTCGGCCTCGATGGCCCACGGGCTCGGGTCGCTCACCCGGATCCCCCCTTTAGCTAGTTGATTAGTGGAATGAGTATGGAGAGCGGCCGGGAGGCGTGTCAACAATGGGTCGCGGGGGCGGTGGGGAGGGGCGGTGGCACCGGCGGGGCCGCGGGGCGCCGACAGCCCCCTCAGCCGGCCGCGACCAGCGACTTCGCCATGCACCGGCTGTCGTCGTAGGTCCGGTACAGTCCGAACTTCTCGACGAGGACGTAGCCGCTGGAGGCGTACAGCGACAGTGCCTCGGGCTGCTCGGTGCCGGTCTCCAGGACCATGCGGGAGCGTCCCGCGGCCCGTGCGTCCGCTTCCAGGGCGGCCAGGATCCGCCGGGCCAGGCCCCGCCCGCGCGCCTCGGCGACCACGAACATCCGCTTGATCTCGGCGTCGCCGGCCGCGTAGCCCTCCGCGGACTCCTCCTGGCGCCGCCATCCGCCGGTGGCCAGCGGGCGGGCGCCGTCGTAGGCGATCAGGTACGTACCGTGCGGAGGGGTGAACATCGCCGGGTCCAGCGGGGTGATGTCGCCCTCGCCGTAGCGGCGGACGTACTCCTGCTGCACCAGTGCGTCCAGCGCCACCGCGTCGGGGTGGTCGTAGCGGACGGTACGTATCTCCATTCCGGAAATCGTACGGGTGAGCGGGCGCCCGGCGCCACGAGGTCCGGGGATGGGTATCGTGCCGGGATGCTCACCGTGACCACCGTGAATGTGAACGGCCTGCGGGCCGCCGCCAAGAAGGGCTTCGTGCCGTGGCTGGCGGAGACCGAGGCCGATGTGCTGTGCCTGCAGGAGGTGCGGGCGGAGACCGCCCAGCTCCCCGACGAGGTGCGTGAGCCCGCGGGGTGGCACACCGTGCACGCCCCGGCGGCGGCCAAGGGCCGGGCCGGGGTCTCGCTCTGCACCCGGCGGGAGCCGGAGCGGGTCCGGGTGGGCTTCGGGTCGGCGGAGTTCGACGACAGCGGGCGCTACGTCGAGGCGGACCTGCCCGGCGTGACCGTCGCCAGCCTCTACCTGCCCTCCGGTGAGGTCGGCACCGAGCGGCAGGACGAGAAGGAACGCTTCCTGGCGGAGTTCCTGCCCTACCTCACCGGCCTGCGCGAGCGGGCCGCGGCGGACGGCCGCGAGGTGGTGGTGTGCGGTGACTGGAACATCGCCCACCAGGAGGCCGACCTGAAGAACTGGAAGGCCAACCGGAAGAAGTCCGGCTTCCTCCCGGAGGAGCGGGCCTGGCTGACCGACGTCCTCGACGAACAGCGCGGCGGCTACGTGGACGTCGTCCGCAGCCTGCACCCGGACACCGAGGGCCCGTACTCGTGGTGGTCCTACCGGGGCCGCGCCTTCGACAACGACGCGGGCTGGCGCATCGACTACCAGATGGCCACCCCCGGCCTCGCCCGGCGCGCGGTGAAGGCCTGGGTGGAACGCGCGGCCGCCTACGACCGGCGCTGGAGCGATCATGCGCCGGTGACGGTGGTCTACGGGGACTGAGCCGGGGCGGCCCGTGGTCCGTGCGGCCGAGGCCCGCCCGCCCGGCCGGCGTCACTCGCCTTCGCGGTCCTGCCCGGGCAGCCAGCGTGCCAGCTCCGCCCGGACGCGGCGGTCCATGGCCATGGAGAGTTCGGCCTCGACCACGCCCTTGGTCAGCGGGCGGAGCTTCTCGATGGTCTCGGCGATGCGGTCGACCTCGTGGGGGCCGGGGGTCTCGCCCGCCGGGGCGCGGCCGAGGACGTCGGGCAGGATGTGGGCGCGGATGAGGGTGGCGAAGAGGTCGGCGAGGGCGTCGGCGTGGGCGCGCACCTGACGGCCGGCTTCGAGGACGGCGGCCAGCGGGACGCCCCGGTCGACGAGTTCGGTGGAGGCGTCCAGCAGGCGGCGGCTGATGTGGACGAACTCGTCGCCGTCGACGGCGAGGTAGCCGATGTCCAGGGACGCGGTGAGGTTCTCGGCGGTGATGTCCTTGCTGAAGTGGTCGGCGAGCTCCTCGGGGGTGAGGCGGACCGGGGTCTCCTCGGACCAGGGCGGGACGAGGGGGTGCTCCAGGCCGAGGAGTTCGCCCACGTCGCGACCGGTGTCGAAGGCCGAGAGGAGTTCCGCGATGCCGCCGAGGGTGTGGCCGCGTTCCAGGAGGGCGCCGATGGTGCGCAGGCGGGCCAGGTGGTGCTCGTTGTACCAGGCGATCCGGCCCTCGCGGCGCGGCGGCGGGATGAGCTTGCGCTCGCGGTAGAAGCGCAGCGTACGGACGGTGATACCGGCTTCCCGGGCCAGCTCGGGCATGCGGAATTCGCGGGCGGGGGAGGGTGCGTCGGGTGCCGTGCGCGCGTCCTGGGGGTTCTCGTTCGCTGCCACGGGTTCAGCCTATGCCGGGGGTACGGCGCCGGGCCGGTGGGCAACTGGCGGTAACTTCCTGCCGCCCGACCCCTACCGCTCGGTACGCCGCTGCCCTTACGCTCCCATTGCGCCAGTGATTACTGGCGTGATTGACGGAGGGCGGCCGTGGCGCCGGATGTCACGGCATCGAAGATGGCAGGGAACGACGTCGGACTCGGGAGGCGGCGGGATGGCCGAGCGCGAGCGCAGGCATGTGCGGGTTGCGGTGATCGGATCGGGCTTCGGTGGTCTGGGCGCGGCCGTCCGGCTGCGACGCCAGGGGATCACCGACTTCGTGATCCTGGAACGGGCCGGTGCGGTGGGCGGCACCTGGCGGGACAACACCTATCCGGGATGCGCGTGCGATGTGCCCTCGCACCTGTACTCCTTCTCCTTCGCGCCCAACCCGCAGTGGCCGCGCAACTTCTCCGGGCAGCCGCACATCCGCGCCTACCTGGAGCGGGTCGCCGACACCTTCGGGCTGCGCGAGCACCTTCGCTTCCATGCCGAAGTGCTCAGCATGCGCTGGGACGCACAGGCGCTGCACTGGGAGGTGGAGACCGCCGACGGGCCGCTGAGCGCCGACGTCGTGGTGTCCGCGACCGGGCCGCTGTCGGACCCCAAGATCCCGGCGATCCCGGGGCTGGACACCTTCCCCGGCACGGTCGCGCACTCCGCCCGCTGGGACCACGACACCGACCTGCGCGGCAAGCGCGTCGCCATGATCGGAACCGGCGCCTCGGCGATCCAGATCGTGCCGGCCGTCCAGCCGGACGTGGCGCGCCTCACCCTCTTCCAGCGCACCCCGCCCTGGGTGCTGCCGCGCGCCGACCGCAGGATCACCGCGGCCGAGAAGTGGCTGCACGGCACGTTCCCCGCGACCCGTGCCGCGCGCCGCGGGCTGCTCTGGGGCATCAGGGAGATGCAGGTCAGCGCCTTCACCAAGCGCCCCGACCAGCTGGGTCTGATCGAGTTCCTGGCCAGGAACCATCTGAAGAAGGCCATCAAGGACCCGGGGCTGCGGGCCGCGCTGACCCCCGACTACCGCATCGGCTGCAAGCGGATCCTGCTCTCCAACACCTACTACCCGGCGCTCGCGCAGCCCAATGTGGACGTGGTCACCTCGGGCCTGAAGGAGGTGCGCGGGAGCACCCTGGTGGCGGCCGACGGGAGCGAGGCGGAGGCCGACGCGATCGTCTTCGGCACCGGCTTCCATGTGACGGACATGCCGATCGCGCAGCGGGTGACCGGCGCCAACGGGACGACGCTCGCCGAGGAGTGGAAGGACGGCATGGCCGCGCTGCGCGGGGCCAGCGCGGCCGGCTTCCCCAACTTCCTCACCATCATCGGGCCCAACACCGGCCTCGGGAACAGCTCGATGATCCTGATGATCGAGGCGCAGCTCAACTACCTGGCCGACTACCTGCGCCAGCTGGACGTCCTCGGCGGGAAGATCGCACTCGACGCCCGGCCCTCCGCCGTCCAGGAGTGGAACCGCGCCATCCAGCAGCGGATGACGCGCACGGTGTGGAGCCGCGGTGGCTGCGACAGCTGGTACCTGGACGCCAACGGCCGCAACACCACCGTCTGGCCGGGCACGACGTCGGAGTTCAAGAAGGCCACCCGGCAGGTCGACCTCGCGGAGTACGAGGTGCTGCGGCCACCGGCCGGCCCGCCCGCGGACCGGACCGCCCCACCGCGCGCGGAGGCGGCCGCATGAGCCGCCGCCCCGGACACGTCACCACCGGTCCCTACGCCCCGCCGGTGCCGCACACCACGCTCCCCGTCACCTCGGCCGACGGCGCCCGGCTCCACGCCGAGGTGCACGGACCGAAGGACGCGCCGGCCGTCGTCCTGGCGCACGGCTGGACCTGCTCGACCGCCTTCTGGGCACCGGTCGTCCGCGAGCTGGCCGCCGACCACCGGGTGGTGCTCTACGACCAGCGCGGCCACGGCCGCAGCCCCGCCGCCGGCCCGGCCGGCCACAGCACCTCCGCCCTCGCCGACGACTTCGTCGCCGTACTGGACGCGACCCTGCGGCCGGGCGAACGCGCCGTGGTGGGCGGCCACTCCATGGGCGGCATGACGATCATGGCCGCCGCCGAGCGGCCGCAGCTGCGCGAGCGGGCCGCCGCCGCGCTGCTGTGCAGCACCGGAAGCGCCGATCTGGCCGCCGAATCACGGGTGTTCCCGCTGCGCAGCCCGCAGGGCCGGCGCCGGGCGCACCGGCTGCTGCTGCACGCGCGGGCGCCGCTCGGCCCCGTGTCGCCGCTCGCCAGGAGCGCCCTGCGGTACGCCACCATGGGCCCCGGCGCCACCGCCGAGCAGATCGAGGCCTGTGCGCGCATCGTGCACGCCTGCCCGCCCGGGGTGCGGGCCCGCTGGGGCAGGGTGCTGTCCGGGCTCGAACTGACCGGCGGGGCCGCCGGGTTGGCGCTGCCGACCGCGGTGATCGCGGGCACCGCCGACCGGCTCACCCCGCTCGTGCACGCCCGCCGGCTGGCCTCCGTCCTGCCCGACTGCCGCGGCCTGACCGAGCTGCCGGGCCTGGGCCACATGACGCCGATCGAGGACCCCGCGGCGGTCGCCGGCCGGCTGCGCGCCCTCGTCGAGGACCACCTGCGGGCGGCCGGCGCCGGAGCCGGAAGCGGCGCCGGGGAGGACGCGGCGGCCCAAGTCCCCCGCTCCGCACGGCAGAAGAAGGAGAAGACGGCATGAGGACGAGCAGGAACCTGACGGGACAGGTCGTCGTCGTCACCGGCGCGGCCCGCGGCGTGGGCGCGCTGCTGGCCAGGAAGCTGTCGGCGCGCGGGGCGACGCTGGCGCTGGTCGGCCTGGAGCCGGACGAGCTGCGGGGCGTCGCCGCCTCGCTGCACGGCCCGGCACACCACTGGCACGCCGATGTCACCGACCACGAGGCGATGGCCCGGGTCGCGGGCGAGGTCAAGGACCGCTTCGGGAAGGTCGATGTGGTCGTCGCCAACGCCGGGGTGGCGACCGGCGGCCCGTTCGCCGACTCCGACCCGGTGGCCTGGCGGCGGGTCATCGAGGTCAACCTCATCGGCGGCGCGGTCACCGGCCGCGCCTTCCTCCCCGCCCTCGCGGCCTCCCGCGGCTACTTCCTGCAGATCGCCTCGCTGGCCGCGATCACACCGGCGCCGATGATGACCGCCTACTGCGCCTCCAAGTCGGGCGTCGAGGCGTTCGCGCACAGCCTGCGCGCCGAGGTCGGCCACAAGGGCGTACGGGTCGGGGTCGGCTACCTCAGCTGGACCGACACCGACATGGTGCGCGGCGCCGACCAGGACGCCGTCATGCGCGAGCTGCGCTCCCGGCTGCCGTGGCCCTCGAACCGGACCTATCCGCTGGGCCCGGCCGTCGACCGGATCGTGGCGGGCGTCGAGCGCCGCTCCGCGCACGTCTACGGACAGTGGTGGCTGCGCGGGATGCAGTCGCTGCGCGGGTATCTGCCCTCGCTCGTCGGGACGGTGGGCCAGCGGGAGATGCGGCGCTTCGGGGACCGGCTGGACGGCATGCGGGTCGGCCTGGTGGGGGCCGGCGGGGAGGCGGACGAGAAGGCGCGGGCGGACCGGTGACCCGGGCGGGAGCCGTCCCGCCAACTGCCCCGCGCGCCGTCCCGCGAGGCCCGGAGAGCCGCTCCCGAGCAGGCGGGGAGCGATCTTCGGGCCTTACGGAGCGTAGTCAACCGTGATCGAAATGCGAGCAATGTCCGGGCGTGTCACGCTGAACGGGGCCCAACCCCCCTACACCCCACTAGGAGTGAACAGCATGGGCATCAAGGACCAGTTCCAGGACAAGGCCAACGAGCTCAAGAACCAGGCGCAGAACGCCCGGAGCGACGCTCGCGAGCAGGGCCAGGACCGCGGCCAGCGCGACCACGAGCGCGGCGGCCAGCGCCAGGACCAGGACCGCCGTCAGGGCGGCCAGGAGCGTGGCGCCCAGCCGCGCGAGCGCGGCCAGCAGGGCCGTCAGCCCGCTCAGGACGCGATGGACGCCGCCGAGGGCCGCTTCCAGAGCTGAACAGGCTCGTCCTGAACCTCACGTGCGGCGGCGTACGCGTCTTGCGTGAAGGGGCGCACCCGGTCGACAGGGTGCGCCCCACCGCCGTGTCAGCTCACGACCTTGAGCTTCGTCGGCCAGCCGTACCGGCCGGCCTCGCCGAAGAGGTCGTCGATGTGGGCCGGGCTCAGCTTGATGCAGCCCAGTGAGCGGTAGTCGTCGGGGCCGTCCCAGCGATACGGGTTGTCCTGGCCGGGCCGGGCGGCCGCCTGGCTGCCCTCGGGCCACATCTCGCTGTGCACGAACAGCTCGGCGCGCGTGGTCCGGCCGTCCTGGCACACCTTGTCCTGGACGTGGATCACCTTCCCGTTGACCCCGTGGTCCCCGCCGTTGTAGTGCGCGTCGTGGGCCAGCACCTGGTAGGTGCCGTTCGGCAGCCAGCCCTGCGAACCGGCGCACTCGTCCGTGCCGTTGGGGCCGGCGTCGCCGGAGCCCGCGCGGTACTTGGCGAGCACCGTGTCGCGGGCGTCGGGGACGCTCGCCATCAGGTAGAGCGCCGACTTGCCCGGGTCGCTCTGGTTCTTGTTGAAGGAGAGGTAGGTGCCGTCGGCCGCGGCGGCCCCGGCGGTCCGGCCGGACGCCGGCTGGGCGGCCAGCGCGGGGGCGGCCTGGGAGGCGGACAGGCCGCCGGTCAGAGCCAGTGCGGCGGTCAGCGGAACGAACCGTCGACGGATTCCCATCGGTGTATCTCCGTGCAGGTGGGGGGCGTTGGCGGGGCCCGTGCACAGGCCCCGGCCGGGAAGAGTACGTCCCTCATGTGAGGGGCTCGTGACAGCGCGGCGCTCGGCCGCCCCGCACAGGCATCCGACGTCCGGGCAGGTCACAGGGGGTAGGGGTGGTGCGCGAAGGAGGGGCGGACGCCGTCCGGAGAGGCCGCGGCCGCGCCGGTGGACGGTTCAGGCGCCGGCCGCCTCCGAGGTGCCCTCGTCGCGCGGCGGCAGCGGGGGCCGCCGCCGGTCCGGCACGTCCGACAGGTCCGGGGGTTTCGCCGCCGGATGCCGCTCCAGCAGCTCCAGCACCGTGCGCACCGCGACGCCCAGTTGGGGATGCCGGCCCTCGGCCCAGTGCAGCGGGGAGCGCAGCGCCTCGATGTCGACCTCGACGCCGTGGTTCTCCACGCCCCAGCCGTAGAGCCGGAACCACGCGGCGTTCATCGGCACGGTGATCGCGGTGCCGTCGGCGAGCCGGTGCCGGCCGGTCATCCCGACCACCCCGCCCCAGGTGCGCATGCCGACCACCGGCCCGATGCCCAGCAGTTTGAAGGCCGCGGTGATCATGTCGCCGTCGGACGAGGTCATCTCGTCGGCGACGGCCACGACCGGGCCGCGCGGGGCGTTGCTGGTGTACGAGACGGGCTCGGCGTCGCGGGTCAGGTCCCAGCCCATGATCGTGCGGGTCAGCTTCTCGATCACCAGCTCGGAGATGTTGCCACCGGCGTTGCCCCGGACGTCCACGATCAGCGCGGGCCGGGAGACCTCCATCCGCAGATCGCGGTTGAACTGCGCCCAGCCGGAGCCGCCCATGTCGGGGATGTGCAGATAGCCGCACCGGCCGCCGCTCAACTCCCGCACCACGGCGCGGCGTTTGGCCACCCAGTCCTGGTAGCGCAGCGGCCGTTCGTCGACCAGCGGGACCACCGCGACCCGGCGCGGCGGGCCCTCGCCCTCCGGCGGGGCGAAGGTCAGCTCCACGGTGGTGCCGCCGGCCGCGGCCAGCAGCGGGTACGGCCCGGCCACAGGGTCCACCGGGCGGCCGTCGACATGGGTGAGCGCCGCCCCCTCGCGGATGCCCGTGCCGGCCAGCGGGGAGCGGGCCCGGGAGTCCGAGGACTCGCCGGGCAGGATCCGGGTGACCACCCAACGGCCGTCGCGCCACACCAGGTTGGCGCCGAGCAGGCCCATGGCGCGCTGGTAGTGCGGCGGGCCCTCGTTGCGCCGGGCGCCCGTGACGTAGGCGTGCGAGGTGCCCAGTTCGCCCATCACCTCGCGCAGCAGATCGGCGAACTCGTCGGGGGAGGCGACCCGTTCGAGCAGCGGCCGGTACTGCGCCAGCACCCCGTCCCAGTCGATGCCGCACATCCGCGGGTCCCAGAAGTAGGTCCGGGCGATCCGGCCCGCCTCGTCGAACGCCTGGCGCCACTCGGCCACCGGATCGACGTCGTGCAGGATGCGCCGCAGGTCCAGGAAGACCGTCGAGTCGCTGTCCGGCGTCTCGGTCGCGGGCACCGCGCGCAGCTCGCCCTCGTCGTTGACGACCAGCCGCGTGCCGTCGCCGCTGAGCGCGAACCCGTCCAGCGAGCTGGTGAGTTCGGTGCGCCGTGCCTTGGTCAGATCGAAGTGCTCCAGGGTGGGCCGGCCCGAGGTGTCGGCCGGGTTGGCGAAGGTCTCGCCCAGCGCGCCGGAGATCGGCCAGCGCAGCCAGACCAGCCCGCCGCCGCTGACCGGCTCCAGGGAGGAGTACTTGGACGCCGCCACCGGGAACGGGGTGACGCGGTTCTCCAGCCCCTCGACCTCGACCAGCACCGGCCCCTCGTCCGACGGCGGCGGGATCTCGTCCGGGTCCAGCCCGCCCGCCGCGGGCCGCCCCTCGGGGGACAGCGCGAAGGGGGAGGGGGTCGCCGACGACAGCGGTACGAGATAGGGGCGGCAGCCCAGCGGGAACGACAGATCGCCGGTGTGCACGTCGTAGACCGGGTCGAACCCGCGCCAGGACAGGAACGCCAGGTAGCGGCCGTCGCGGGTGAACACCGGCTGCTCGTCCTCGAACCGGCCGTTGGTGACGTCCACGATGTGCCGGTCGGCGAGCCGGGCCATCTTGATCTGCCGCAGGGTGCGGCCGATGCCGGGGTGCGACCAGGTCAGCCAGCGCGAGTCGGGGGAGAACGCCAGGTCGCGGACGGGTCCGTTGGCGGAGTGGATCAGCTCGGTGACGCCGGCGGCGCGCTCCTCCTCGTCCGCCCCCTCCTCCGGCCGGGCGGTGTCCACCAGCAGCAGCCGGCCGTCGTGGGAGGCCACCGCCACCCGTTCCCCGTCCGGTGCGGAGGTCATCTCGTGGACCCGGCCCAGCTCACCGGCGGCCAGCCGGCGCGGTGCGCCCGGCGCGCCGGCCCGCGGCAGGTTGGTGATCTCTATGGCGTCCTCGCCCTCGGCGTCGGTGAGGTAGGCGACCCGGCCGGTGGAGCCCAGCATGACGGGGAGCCGGACGCGTATGCCCGGGGTGTCGTGGATGGTGCGGGCCGGGCCGTCGCGGTGGGTGAGCCAGTACAGGCTGCCGCGGACGCCGACCGCGCTGGCCCGCCCGGTGGTGTCCACCGCGAGCGCGGTGACGTGCGAGGCGGCCGGGACCTGGTAGGTCCGCCGGCCGGCCCGGGGACCGCCCAGCCGCACGGTCAGCTTGCGCGGCACGGCGTCCGGGCCCAGGTCGTCGATCAGCCAGAGGTCGCCGGCGCACTGGTAGACGATGCGCGAGCCGTCGCTTGCGGCGTGCCGGGCGTAGAAGTCGGTGTGGTCGGTGTGCCGGCGCAGATCGGTGCTGTCGGGCAGGCAGGAGTAGACGTTGCCGATGCCCTCGTGGTCGGAGAGGAAGGCGATCCGGCCGCCGACGAACATCACCGAGTCGAGGTGCCCGTACAGGTCCGGCATCAGCCGGGTGCCGTGCAGCCACATCCGGCCCATCGCGCCGCCCCGGTAGCGCTTCCAGGAGGCGGGCTCGTGCGGCGGCTTCCCGCTGAGCAGCAGGGTGCGGCGCTCCCCTTCGACGTCGGCGACCGCGATGTCGGAGACCGGGCCCCAGGGCAGTTGGCCGCCGGGGCTGCCGTCGGTGGGCACGCTGTAGGCCCACGAGTAGTACGAGAACGGCTGGCCGTGCGAGGAGACCGCGAGGACGTGCGCCTGGCCCTCGTGGTCGGGCGGCGTCCAGCCGCAGACCCGGGCGTCGGTGCTGCCCCAGTACGTCAGCCGGCGGGCCGGGCCGCCGCCGACCGGCGCGAGGTGGACCTCCGGGTCGAGGCTGCGCCAGGTGGTGAAGGCGATGTGGGTGCCGTCGGGGGAGAAGCGGGGGTGGCCGACGCGGGTGCGGTCGACGGTCAGCCGCCAGGCGCGGCCGGGCTCCTGGTCCTCGGGGGCGAGCGGGGCGATCCAGAGGTCGTCCTCGGCGGCGAAACAGAGCAGGTCGCCGTGGAGATGCGGATAGCGCAGGTAGGCGGCGCCGGACGCCCCCGGCGGGTCCGTGGTGGGCGGCTCCCGGCGCAGCCGCCCGCGGGCCTTGGCGGGGTCCGACTCCGGGCGCGGCCCGACGTCCTCGGGTGCATCGCTCACCCAACCATCGTTCCGGGCAGGGGTACGGGTGGCAAGTCGGCCTGTGCGAGGTGTGCGCGGGTCCTCGAGGAGGTGCACGGGCTCCCGAGTCGGACATCGCGGTGCCGGCGAAAATCCGCGGGCAGATACCGGCCACCGCGTCCGTCGGCCGTCGCACCGCGGTGCGGATGCCGGGCCGGCGTTCTCGCTGGACGGTAGCCGCCCGGCCGGGCCGCGGCGGCCCCGTCGGCCGTCCTTCGCGCCCGCCGGCAGCCGGAAAAGGCCCGCAGGCCGCCGGGACCGGACCGCGGCCACGGTGACGCAGACCACTAGCGAAACGCTTCCGTTTCGCTCGGGACGGCCCTATCTTCGAGGTGTACGAAACCGTTTCGTTCGCTTCCGCCGGTAGGGTGGCCGCGTTCGAACGGCCCGACCGAGAGGTATCTGTCATGGGACGCAGCCGGCTGACTCCCGAGCGGGAGACCGAGCTCTTCAACGCCGTGCTCGATCTGCTGCGCGAAGTCGGCTACGACGCGCTGACCATGGACGCCGTCGCCGCCCGTACCCGCTCCAGCAAGGCCACCCTCTACCGCCAGTGGCAGGGCAAGCCGGAGCTGGTCGCCCGGGCGCTGCGGCACTGCAAGCCGGTCAGCACCGCGGACGTCGACACCGGCAGCCTGCGCGGCGACTTCGCCGAACTGGTGCGCCGGGCCGACGACGAGGGGCAGGTGGAGAAGGACGCGGCCCTGATGCGGGGCCTGGGGATGGCCATCCACGGCAACCCCGATCTGCACCAGGCCCTGCGTGAAGTCCTCCTCGACCCCGAGGTGACCGGGCTGAACGCGATGCTGGCGCGGGCCATCGACCGCGGCGAGATCGCGGCCGACTGCCCCGCTCTCGCCTTCGCCCCGCACATGCTCGTCGGCGCGCTCATCGCCCGGCAGCTCATCGAGGACCGCAGCGCCGACGCCGCGTTCCTCGCCTCCTACCTCGACGCCGTGGTCCTCCCCGCCCTCGGCGTCTGACCCCACCCGCCCGACTTCCCTCCATCCGAGTCCTCGTACCCGGCACGCCGCTCTCGTCGCCGGGGCGATGACGCACGCCTTCACACACCCCTCATCCGACGGGAGCACCCGGTCTCGTGGCCACTTTCCTCTACAAACTCGGACGCTTCGCCTTCCGGCGACGTCGCTTCGTCGCCCTGATATGGATCGCCCTGCTGGCCGTCGCCGGCGTCGGGGCGGCCACCGCCTCCGCGCCCGCCGCGGACTCCCTCGCCATCCCCGGCACCGAGGCCCAGCGCGCCTTCGACCTCCTCGACCAGCGCTTCCCCGGCACGAACGCCGACGGCGCCACGGCCCGGGTGGTCTTCCGGGCCCCGGCCGGCGAGACCATGAAGGACCCGGCGAACAAGGCGGCCGTCGAACGCACCGTCCACGCCCTGCAATCGGGCTCCTCGCAGGTCGACCGGGTCGCCGACCCGTACACCGCCAGGGCCCTGAGCAAGGACGGGCGCACCGCCTACGCCCAGGTCTCCTACAAGGTCACCGGCTTCGAGCTGACCGATGCCTCCAAGGACGCCCTGGAGGACGCGGCGAAGGAGGGCCGGGACGCCGGGCTGACCGTCGAGACCGGCGGCAACGCCCTGCAGGCCATCCCCGAGACCGGCGCCACCGAGGTCATCGGCATCGCGATCTCCGCGGTGGTCCTCGTCATCACCTTCGGCGCGCTGATCGCGGCCGGACTGCCGCTGGTGACCGCGCTGATCGGCGTCGGCATCGGCGTCTCCACCATCACCGCGCTGAGCAGCACGCTCGACCTCTCCAGCACCACCTCGACGCTGGCCACCATGATCGGCCTCGCCGTCGGCATCGACTACGCCCTGTTCATCGTCTCCCGCTACCGCGCCGAGGTCACCGAGGGCAGCGAGCGCGAGGAGGCCGCCGGACGCGCGGTGGGCACCGCGGGCTCCGCGGTCGTCTTCGCCGGGCTGACCGTGGTGATCGCGCTGGTCGGCCTCGCCGTCGTCAACATCCCGATGCTGACGAAGATGGGCCTGGCCGCGGCCGGCACCGTCGTCGTCGCCGTCCTGATCGCGCTCACCCTCATCCCGGCGCTGCTGGGCTTCGCGGGGAAGCGGGTGCTGCCCCGCAAGGCCCGCAAGGACCGGGAGAGCGCCGCGGCCGGCGAGCCGCACGGCCGGCACGCCACCACCGCCGAGCGGCCCAACATGGGCACCCGCTGGGCGCGGTTCGTGCTGCGCCGCCCGGTCACCGTGCTCCTCGCGGCCGTGGTCGCCCTGGGCGCCGTCGCCGTCCCCGCGTCCTCGCTGGAGCTGGGCCTGCCGGACGACGGCTCGCAGCCCACCGACACCACCCAGCGCAAGGCGTACGACCTGCTGACGGACGGCTTCGGCGCCGGCTTCAACGGCCCGCTGATGCTGGTCGTCGACGGCCGCGACGCCCACGCCGGGCAGAGCACCAAGTCCGCCGCCGCGCGGGTGGCGAAGGAGGTCGGCGCGCTGGACGACGTCGCCGTCCTCACCCCGCCCACCTTCAACAAGGCCGGCGACACCGCGATGCTGAACGTCGTCCCGAAGTCCAAGCCCAGCAGCGGCGCCACCGAGGACCTGGTGCACGACATCCGGTCGAAGGCGACCGGCATCGCCCGGGACACCGGAGCGAAGACCCTGGTCACCGGCACCACCGCGATGAACGTCGATGTCTCGCAGAAGCTCAACGACGCGCTGATGCCCTACCTGGCGCTGGTCGTCGGACTGGCCTTCCTGCTCCTGATGGTGGTCTTCCGCTCGGTGCTCGTCCCGCTCAAGGCGGCCCTCGGCTTCCTGCTGTCGGTGGTGGCGGCGCTCGGTGCGGTCGTCGCGGTCTTCCAGTGGGGCTGGCTGGGCGACGTGTTCGGCGTCGAGCAGACCGGACCGATCATGAGCATGATGCCGATCTTCATGGTGGGCGTGGTCTTCGGCCTGGCGATGGACTACGAGGTCTTCCTCGTCACGCGGATGCGCGAGGCCTTCGTCCACGGCGAGCGGCCGGGGGAGGCCGTGGTCACCGGCTTCCGGCACGGAGCGCGCGTGGTCACCGCCGCCGCGGTCATCATGATCAGCGTCTTCGCCGGCTTCATCGGCTCCACCGACGCGATGATCAAGATGATCGGCTTCGGCCTCGCCGTCGCCGTCTTCTTCGACGCCTTCCTGGTCCGGATGGCCGTCGTCCCCGCGGTCCTGGCGCTGCTGGGCCGGTCCGCCTGGTGGCTCCCCGGCGGGCTCCAGAAGATCCTGCCGAACGTCGACGTCGAGGGCGAGGGCCTGCGCGAGCGGCTCGGCGCCGACGCCGGCGGACCGGACGGGCGCACCGCCCGTGAACCGGAGCGCGTCTGACCGACCGCCACCGCACCGGCCGCCCGGCCGGTGCACCCAGACCTCCGGGAGCCGCTGTGAGCGGAGCGGCTCCCGGAGCCGGCGCCGGCCCGTGGGGACGGGGAGCGGCGCACCAAGGGCCCGGCGACGGCTTCCCGTGGGGACGGGGACCGTCGCCGGGCCGCGCGCCCGCCCGGGCCCGGCGGCACGGGGCGGCCGGGCCCGGGGGAGAGCGGCGGATCCCGGGGCGCACCGCGCGGCCGGATGCGGCGCGCTCCGCCCATTCGCCCCCATGCGCCCCCCGGCGCCGGAGGTACGCAGGGGACCCGCCTTTACGGTCGCCGCGGCCGTTCCGCATGATGGGCGCTCTTGCAAGTTATTTGCAGGAGACACCACCATTGGTGGGCTGCGGAGCCTGAAGCGGAGAAACCTGAGATGCACGTACCCGATGGATTCATCAATGCGCCGGTGTCGGCGGCGGCCGGTGCGGTCGCCGCCGCCGCGGTCGCGGTCAGCCTGCGCGGAGCCCGGCGCGAGCTGGCGGGTGCGGGCGCGGGCGGCGCCGCGGGCGCGGAGCGGACGGCACCGCTGGCCGGACTGGTCGCCGCGTTCATCTTCGCCGTGCAGATGCTGAACTTCCCGGTCGCCGCGGGCACCAGCGGGCACCTGCTGGGCGGCGCGCTGGCGGCGATACTCGTCGGCCCGTACACCGGTGTGCTGTGCGTCTCCGTCGTGCTGCTCATGCAGGGCGTGCTCTTCGCCGACGGCGGGCTGACCGCGCTGGGCGTGAACATCACCGACATGGCGATCGTCACGACCGTGGTCGCCTACGGTCTGTTCCGCGGGCTGGTGAAGGTGCTGCCCCGGCGGCGCCGCTCGATCACCGTGGCCTCCTTCACCGCCGCGCTGATCTCGGTCCCGGCGGCCGCGGTGGCCTTCACCGCCATGTACGCGCTCGGCGGCACCGCGGACGTGCCGATCGGCAAGGTCTTCACCGCCATGGTGGGCGTCCACGTCCTCATCGGCATCGGCGAGGCCGCGATCACCGCCCTGACCGTCGGCGCCGTGATCGCCGTGCGCCCCGACCTGGTCCACGGCGCACGCGGCCTGGCCAAGCCCCTGGAGCTGCGCACCTCACCGCTGGCCGCCCCCGCCGGCGAGCCCGCACCGGCCGCCGCCCCCGCTGCCGCCCCGGCCCCTGCCGCGCCCCGGCGCTCCACCCGCCGTGTCTGGCTCGCCGGACTCGCCGCCGCCCTGGTGTGCGCGGGCGGCATCAGCTACTACGCCTCCGCCAGCCCCGACGGCCTGGAGAAGGTCGCCCACGACCAGGGCATCGACGCCAAGACCCGGGACCACGCCGCCAAGGACTCCCCGCTCGCCGACTACAGCGTCAAGGACATCACCAACGCGCGCCTGGCCGGCGGCCTCGCCGGGATCATCGGCGTCGGCGCGACGCTCGCCGTGGGAACGGGCGTGTTCGTCGTCCTGCGGCGCCGCCGGAACGACGGCGGCGGGCAGCCGGACGCCGGCGACCGGCGCCCGTCCGAGAGCGTCTGAGATGGGCGCCGGCCATGCGCACAAGCTCTACCGGCACGGGCACTCACCGGTCCACGCCCTGCCCGCGCACTGCAAGATCGCCGCGGTCTTCTGCTTCGTCCTCGTCGTCGTCTCCACCCCGCGCGAGGCCGTCTGGGCCTTCGGGCTCTACGCACTGCTGATCGCGGCCGCCGCGGCGGCCGCGCGGATCCCGGCCGGCTTCCTGCTCAAGCGGCTGCTGATCGAGGTGCCGTTCGTCGCCTTCGCCCTGCTGATGCCGTTCGTCGCCGAGGGCCCGCGCACCGAGGTCCTCGGGATGAGCCTGAGCGCGTCCGGGCTGTGGGGCGCCTGGAACATCCTCGCCAAGGGCACGCTGGGCGTCGCCGCGTCCGTGCTGCTCGCCGCCACCACCGAACTGCGCGAACTCCTGCTGGGCCTGCAGCGGCTCCGGATGCCGCCGCTCCTCGTCCAGATCGCCTCCTTCATGATCCGCTACGGCGATGTGATCACCGACGAGATGCGGCGGATGCGGATCGCCCGGCTCTCCCGCGGCTTCGAGGCGCGCGGCATCCGCCACTGGGGCGTGCTCGCCAAGTCGGCCGGCGCGCTGTTCATCCGCTCCTACGAGCGCGGCGAGCGGGTCCACCTCGCCATGGTCAGCCGCGGCTACACCGGCACCATGCCCCGGCTCGCCGAGACCACCGCCACCCGCACACAATGGACCCGCGCGGCCGCCCTCCCGCTCGCCGCGCTCGCCGTCTGCCTCCTGGGATGGACCCTTTGAGCACCACCGCACCCGCCCCCTCCCTCGCCGTCTCCCGGCTCGCCTACGCCTACCCCGACGGCCACCAGGCGCTCTTCGGCGTCGACCTGACCGTCGGCCGCGGCGAGCGGGTCGCGCTGCTCGGGCCCAACGGCGCCGGCAAGACCACGCTCGTCCTGCACCTCAACGGCATCCTCGAAGCGGGCGCCGGCACCGTCGAGATCGCCGGCCTCCCGGTCGGCAAGGAGCACCTCGCGGAGATCCGCCGCCGGGTCGGCATCGTCTTCCAGGACCCCGACGACCAGCTGTTCATGCCCACCGTCCGCGAGGACGTCGCCTTCGGGCCCGCCTCCGCGGGGCTGCGCGGCGACGCACTGGACGAGCGGGTCACCGAAGCGCTCACCCGGGTCGGCATGGCGGACTTCGCCGACCGGCCGCCGCACCACCTCTCCTTCGGGCAGCGCCGCCGGGTCGCCGTCGCGACGGTGCTGGCGATGCGGCCGGAGATCCTCGTCCTCGACGAGCCGTCCTCCAACCTCGACCCGGCCTCCCGCCGCGAACTCGCCGACATCCTGCGCTCGTTGGACGTCACCGTCCTGATGGTCACCCACGACCTGCCCTACGCACTGGAGCTGTGCCCGCGGTCCGTCGTGCTCTCCGGAGGCGTGATCGTCGCCGACGGCACCACCCAGCAGCTGCTGTGCGACGAGGAACTGATGCGCACCCACCGGCTGGAACTCCCCTTCGGCTTCGACCCGCGCTCGGTCGACGTCCCGCTGTGACCCGCCGCTGAGCCGCCCCCGCCGTCGCCGCGACCGGCCCGTGTGACGAACACCACGGGCCGCTGTCCTGGTCATCAGCACTGATCCGCGCGTTGCACCATGGATGGGTCACGAAAGCGGCGGATGAGCGGGAAGCAGGAATCAGTGGTGGACGTCCAGGGCACGGTCGAGGACGGCTTCGAGCCGGTCCGGGACGCCTTCATGGCCAACTTCGCCCGGCGCGGCGAGCGGGGGGCGGCCGTCGCCGTCTACCGGCACGGGCACAAGGTCGTCGACCTGTGGGGCGGCACCAGGGACGGCGACGCCGGCAAGCACGCGGCGGGCGCGGCCCCCTGGGAGGCCGGCACCGCCCAGGTGATCCGCTCCGCGACCAAGGGCATCGCCGCCCTCGTCCCGCTGCTCCTGCACCAGCGCGGACAGCTCGACCTCGACGCGCCCGTCGGCACCTACTGGCCGGAGTTCAAGGCCGCCGGCAAGGAACGCGTCCTCGTCCGCCACCTGCTCTCGCACCGCGCCGGCCTCCCCGCCCTGGACACCCCGCTCACCCCCGGCCAGGCCATCGACGGCGTCAGCGGCCCCGCCGCACTCGCCGCCCAGGCACCCTTCTGGGAACCCGGCACCGACCACGGCTACCACGCACAGACCTACAGCTGGCTCATCGGCGAGCTGGTGCTGCGGGTCACCGGCCGCACCCTCGGCAGCTGGATCGCCGAGGAGATAGCCGGGCCGCTCGGCCTCGACCTGTGGATCGGCCTGCCCGAGGCCGAGCAGTCCCGCGTCGGCCGGCTGGCCCCCGTCGAGCCGCCCGCTGTGCCCGCCGCGTCGGGCCTGCGGGTACGCCCCAAGCCGTCCGTCGCCGACGCGTACGCCGACCCGGACTCGCTCACCAGCCGCGCCTTCGCCGCGATCACCCCGGCGCCCGACGAGAACGACCCCGCCTACCGGGCCGCCGAACTGCCCGCCTCCGCCGGCATCGCCACCGCCCGCTCGCTGGCCCGCTGCTACGCCGCGCTCATCGGCCCCGTCGACGACCGCCCCCGGCTCTTCGCGCCCGCCACGCTCACCCTCGCCCGCACCGAGGAGTCCGCCGGCCTCGACCGCACCCTCCTCGTCCACACCCGCTTCGGCCTGGGCTTCATGCTCCACGGCCCCGCCTCACCGCTGCTGGCCCCCGGCTCCTTCGGCCACCCCGGCCGCGGCGGCGCCCTCGCCTGCGCCGCCCCGGAGACGGGGCTCGCGTTCGGCTACGTCACGAATGGGATGCAGCGGAATGTGACGGCGGATCCTCGTGCGCAGGCGCTTCTGCGTGCGGTTTCCCACGTTGCCGGGTGAGCCGCCGTTTTTCTTTCTGTTGTTCTTTCCCGCCTTCGGCGGGAGCGGGGTGGGTTGTGTGGGGTGGGGCCCTGCTCGGTGGGGGTGGCGGGTTCGGGGCCTGCGGGGTGGGTGTTCGGACTGCTTCGCTTTACGTCCGAACACCCACCCCTCCGGCCCCGCCCCCTCCCGTCGGTTGTGGGCTCCACCCCGGTGGGGGTGCAGGAGAAGACCAAAGACCAGTAGCTCGGCCCGCGCCACGATGGGGGCCGAGCTACTGGTCTTTGAAGACCTTCACCCCTACCGGGCGGGGGTCGCCGTCCGGGCGGGAGGTGGTGGGCCGGAGGGGCCTGGGTGGTGGACGTAAAGCGAAGCAGTCCACCACCCAGGCCCCGGAGGCCCGCCACCGGCACCCACCACGAACAGCAAGCGGCCCCCGCCCAAACACCCCCCCGCCGGAGGCGACACGGCACACTGCAACAGACGCACGGCGGCGGATCACCCGACACCGGGGGCGAACAGATGCAACGCTTCGAGGGGTACAGCGCCCTGATCACCGGCGCGGGCCGGGGAATCGGTGCGGCGACCGCGCGGCGGCTGGCCGCGGAAGGGGCCCGGGTGCTGGTCACGGACCTCGACGGGGCCCGCGCAGAGCGAGTGGCGGCCGGCATCGTCGAGGCCGGCGGAACGGCCGAGGCGATGGCGTGCGACGTGGGGGACCGCGCGGCCGTGGACGCGGCCGTGGCCCGTGCGGTGGAGCGGTTCGGGGGACTGGACGTGCTGGTCAACAACGCCTGCCGGTGCCATCCGGACACCCCGTTGTTCGAGGACGAGCCGGACGAGGAGTGGGCGGCGGACCTCGACATCACGCTCGGCGGCGCCTTCCGGTGCGCGCGGGCCGCGCTGCCGCATCTGGCGGCGGCCGGCGGGCGCGGCGCGATCGTCAACATCGGGTCGGTCAACGGCATCCAGGATTTCGGCAATCACGCCTACAGCGCGGCCAAGGCGGGCCTGGCGAGCCTGACCCGTACGCTCTCCGGCCGGGCCGCCCCGCGCGGCGTACGGGTCAACCTGGTCGCCCCGGGGACCGTCGACACCCCCAACTGGGCGGGGCACGAGGAGGGGCTGCGGCGGGCGGCCGCGGCGTACCCGCTGGGGCGGGTCGGGCGGCCGGAGGACATCGCGGCGGCGGTGGCCTATCTGGCCTCGTCGGATGCCGCGTGGGTGACGGGGGTCACGCTGCCGGTGGACGGCGGGGTGCTGGTCGCCAACGGGGAGTTGGTCCGGGCGCTGCGGGGTGAGTGAGGGCGGCCCGCCGCCGGGGCGGGCGGCCCGGCGGCGTCCGCCCGTTGCCGGGTACGGCGTCCCGGCACCCGGCCGCAAGGGAACGGTCGGTCCGGTGCACGAAGTGCACACGGCGCACGAGGAGCACGAAGAGGGAGTCCGATGAAGATCGTGATACCCGGCGGGACCGGTCAGGTGGGCAGGATCCTGCACCGTGCGCTGACCGCGGCGGGGCATGAGGTCGTCGTCCTGACCCGGCATCCGGTGCGGGACGGGGAGGTGCGGTGGGACGGTGCGACGCGGGGACCCTGGGCGGCGGCGGTCGACGGCAGTGACGTCGTGATCAACCTGGCCGGGCGGAGCGTCAGTTGCCGCTACACCCCGGACAACCTCCGGGAGATGATGGCCTCGCGGGTGGACTCCGCCCGCGTCGTGGGGGAGGCGATCGCGGCCGCCGACCGGCCTCCGAAGGTATGGCTGCAGATGAGCACCGCCACCGTCTACGCCCACCGCTTCGACGCCCCGCACGACGAGGCGACCGGTGTGGTCGGGGGAACGGAGCCCGGTGTTCCGGGCTACTGGGCGTACAGCGTCGAGATCGCCAAGGCCTGGGAGCGGGCGCAGGAGGAGGCCGAGACCCCGGGCACCCGTAAGGTCGCGCTGCGTTCCGCCATGGTGATGAGCCCCGATCGCGGCGGCGTGTTCGACGTGCTGCTGTGGCTGGCGCGGCTCGGGCTCGGCGGTCCGGTCGCGGGCGGGGCGCAGTACGTGTCCTGGATCCATGACCGTGACTTCGTCCGCGCGGTCGAGTTCCTGGTCGGGAGCGATCTCCGCGGGCCGGTGAATCTCGCCGCGCCCGGCCCGCTGCCGCAGCGCGCGTTCATGCGGGCGCTGCGGGCCGCCTGGGGTGTCCCGGTGGGCCTGCCGGCTACGAAGTGGATGGCCGAGCTGGGCGCGTTCGCGCTGCGCTCCGACACCGAACTCCTGCTCAAGAGCCGCCGCGTGGTGCCCGGCCGCCTGCTCGACGCGGGTTTCGCCTTCGATCACGGCGAGTGGCGGGGGGCCGCGGACGACCTGGTGCGGCGGGTGCGCGCGGCACGGGCCGGCACCTGAGCCGGCCCGTGCCGCCCGCTCAGCCGGTGTGGAGCATCAGGCCGATGCCGATGACCATCAGGCCGGCCGCGGCGATCCGGGGGGCGCCGAAGCGTTCCTTGAAGAAGACGGCACCGATGGCGGCGCCGACGATGATGGACGACTCGCGCAGGGCGGCGATGGGGGCGAGGGGCGCGCGGGTCTGCGCCCACAGGACCAGGCCGTAGGCGAAGACGGAGAGCACGCCGCCGGCCAGGCCGCGCAGGGCGAAGGGGCGCAGCTCGGTGAGGAGCCGGCGGCGGCGGGTGGCCAGCGCGTAGCCGGGGATGACGACGCCTTCGAAGACCATCAGCCAGGCGATGTAGCCGAGGGGGGTGCCGGAGGCGCGGACGCCCAGGCCGTCGACGGTGGTGTACGAGGCGATGGCCAGGCCGGTGGCGAGCGCGGCGATGATGGCCGGCCAGTGGGGGCGCTTTCCCGAGCCGCGGATGCCCCACAGGGCGACGCCGACCAGGCCCGCCGAGGCCAGTGCCACGCCGGCCAGGGCCCAGCCGTCGGGGACCTCATGGACGAAGACGGCGGCCAGGACCGTGACGACCAGGGGCGCGGTGCCGCGGGCGATGGGGTACATCTGGCCGAACTCGCCCAGCCGGAACGACTGCATGAGCAGGACCTGGTAGACGATGTGCAGCACCGCGGAGGCCAGCAGGAAGGGCCAGGCGCCGGCGGCGGGCAGCGGGGTGACGGTGGCCATGGCCAGGCCGCAGAGCGCACCGCCGCCGCCGACCAGGGTGAAGGCCAGGAGCTGGTCGCGGATGCCGTGGGCGATGGCGTTCCAGCTGGCGTGGGTGACGGCGGCCAGCAGGACCGCCGCGACGACGAGCGGGGTCACGCGGTGCGCTCGCGCACGTCGGCGACCCGGGCCCCGGCGTACTCGATCAGGGCCGCGGGGGCGAGCGGGAAGACGGTGTGCGGGGTGCCGGCGGCGGCCCAGACGGTGTCGTGCGCGAGCAGTCCGCGGTCGGCCAGGACGCGGGTGCGGGTGCGGTGCCCGAAGGGCGGTACGCCGCCGATGGCGTAGCCGGTGGTCTCGCGGACGAGGGCGGCGTCGGCGCGGCCGACGGCGGTGGCGCCGAGCTCGGCCCGCACCCGCTCCACGTCCACGCGGGCGGCGCCGTCCACCAAGACCAGGACCGGCTCGCGGTCCGCGGTGAAGATCAGCGACTTGACGATCTGGCCGAGGTCGCAGCCGACGGCCGCGGCCGCCTCGGCGGCGGTGCGGGTGGCCTCGGGGAAGCCGCGGACCTCGACGGCCAGTCCCAGTGCGGTGAGCGCTTCGGCGAAGCGGGGGTGAGCCGTTGCGTGGGGGGTTTCCGGGGTGGTGCCGGACCGGGAATCGCTCATGGCCCGCACGCTAGCGAAAGCTGTACGGGCCATGCGAACGAAATCCGCTCGGTGAGACGAGAGGCACCCCGGCGGGCGCCCCGCCGCGTCAGCCGGCGGTGAGGATGGCGCGGACCACCGGGCCCGCGTTGGAGCCGCCGTGGCCGCTCGCCGGGACGACGGCCGCCGCGGCGAGGTCGTCGCGGTAGGCGGAGAACCAGGCGTTGGGCTTCTTCTGGTTGTCGACCTCGGCGGAGCCGGTCTTGGCGCCGATGTCACCGCTGACCCCGGCCATCGCCTCGGCGGCCGTGCCGGAGGTCGCCGTCAGCTTCATCAGCGACTTCAGGCCGCTGAGGGTGGACGGCTTCATCGTGCGGGCGGCCTTGGCGAGCGTGCGGTGGTCCAGCTGCGGCGAGACGATGTACGGCTGGTGGAAGGAGCCGGCCCGGACCGTCGCGGAGAGCGAGGCGACGTTGAGCGGGTTCATCCGCACCCCGCCCTGGCCGATCAGCGAGGCCGCCATCTGCGCGTCGTGCTGCACGGGCACCGCGCCGTCGAAGGTGGGGATGCCGGTCTGCCAGTTCAGGCCGATGCCGAAGACGTCCCGGGCCTCGTTGGTCAGGTCGTCGTCGCGGAGGTCCTTGGCGTGCGAGATGAAGGCGTTGTTGCAGGACGCGGCGAAGCTCTGGGCGAACGTGCCGTCCTTGATCTCGGACTTGTTGAGGTTCTGGAACTTCCAGCCGCCCACGGTCACGTACTTGGGGCAGGGGTTCTTCTTGCCGGGCGAGGTCAGGCCCTTGTCCATCAGCAGCGCCGAGGTCACGATCTTCATGGTCGAGCCGGGGGCGAGCGACCCCTGGGTGGCCATGTTGAAGCCCTTTTCCGGGGAGTTGGCGAGCGCCAGGATCTCGCCGGTGCTGGGCTTGACCGCGGCCGCCGAAGCGGACTTCTTGCCCTTGACCGCCCGTTCGGCCGCCGCCTGCAGCTTGGCGTCCAGCGTGGTCCTGAGCGTGCCCGGGGTGCCCTTGGACAGCACCTTCAGCGTCTTGTCGGGCAGCTGGTCGGCGGGCTTGGCGCTCTTGGCGCGGTGGATGAACAGCTCCACGCCCGGCTTGCCGTCGGTCTTGGCGCCGTACTTGTCGCGCAGGCTGTCCAGCACCCCGGCCAGCGCCGGATGCGCCTCGGGCGTCAGCGCGGCGCCGTTGCGGTCCACGGCCTTGATCGGCGGTGCCTCGGCCTCGCCCGTCTGCAGCTGGTCGCCCTTGGCGAGCCCCGGGTGCAGCATCGCGGGCTGCCAGGCGATCCGCGGCTTGCCGGTGCTCTTGTCGCGCTCCACGGTCGTGGCGGTGCGGTACGAGTAGGCCGCCTTGGTGCCCTTGTAGTCGATCTGCGCGGCGACGCCGTAGGGCACCTTGTCGCCCGACGGCGTGCCCGGCGTGAGCGCCACCTTCGAGAAGCGTGCCTGCTTGGCGAGGGATTCCAGGGCGGCCTTGCACTTCGCCGGGTCGTCCGTCAGCCCGGCCGCCTTGGCCGCGTCGCCGGACTGCCAGGCGGTCAGGAAGTCCTGTGTCGTCGTGCGGACTTCCTTGGCCGACAGGGGGCCGGTCTTCACCTCGGGCTTGTTGCCGCCGTCCTTGGCGTCCGCCGACCTGACCTCCTGCGGAGACTCGTCCGAGCCCCCGAACAGCGTGAAGCCGCCCACGACTCCCGCCACCAGGGCCACCGATCCGCCGATCAGCCCGTACTTCACCTCACGGCGCATGCCACCGATTCCCTCCCAGAGTCTCGTTCTTGAATACGCACACAAGAACGTGCCTCGCACTCTAAGGGACACGGGGAGGCCGCGAGTCTCGATCAGGGCACGGTACGGTGACGCGCTGTTGTAGAGCTGTTACAGAGTTGTCGAACTCCGTCCGGCCGCCCCGGGACCGGCGGCCGGACGCCGGTCCGCTACACCCAGGTGTCGAACCACATCCGGTGGTGCCAGGCCGACTTGGGGATCGGCATACCCGTGTAGAGCGGGTAGAAGTAGATGAAATTCCACACGATCAGGAGCACCAGGACACCGGCGCCGACCGCGCCGATCGTGCGGCGGCGCTCCGTCGAGCCCGGCGGGCCGATGATCGCGCCGATCAGCATCGCCAGCGCCAGGCACAGGAACGGGACGAACACCACCGCGTAGAAGAGGAAGATGGTCCGCTCCTGGTAGAGGAACCACGGCAGATAGCCGGCCGCGACCCCGCAGGCGATCGCCCCGGCCCGCCAGTCCCGCTGGAACAGCCAGCGGTAGAGGACGTAGAGCAGCGCGAAGCAGGCCGCCCACCACAGCAGCGGGGTGCCCAGCGCCAGCACCTCGCGGGCGCAGCCCTCGGCCGCCGTGCAGCCGTCCTGGCCGGCCTTGGGGTCCTCGTAGAAGTACGAGACCGGGCGGCCCAGGACCAGCCAGCTCCACGGGTTGGACTGATAGGTGTGCGGGGTGGTCAGTCCGGTGTGGAAGGAGTAGACCTCGGTCTGGTAGTGCCACAGGCTGCGCAGCCAGTCCGGCAGCCAGGTCCAGTGGCCCGTCCGGCCGTCCGGCGTGGTCGCCCAGTCGCGGTAGTAGCCGCCCTTGGTGGCGATCCAGCCCGACCACGACGCGAGGTAGGCGGCGAGCGCGACGACGACGGTGGACCCGAAGGCGGGCAGGACGTCGCGGCGCAGCGCCGAGCGGAACGGGCGCCGGGCGCCCGCCGTACGGCGCGCCCCGACATCCCACAGCACCGCCATCAGCGCGAAGGCCGCGAGGTAGTAGAGGCCGTTCCACTTCGTCGCCGCGGACAGGCCCAGGCACAGCCCGGCCGCGATCCGCCAGGGGCGCGGGCCCAGCCGCAGCCGGTCGCCGACCTCCCCGTCCGGGTGCGCCACACCGGCGGAGTCGAGCGGCAGCGCCGCCGCCAGCCGGGCCCGGGTGCGGTCCCGGTCCACCAGCAGGCAGCCGAACGCCGCCACCACCCAGAACATCACCAGCAGATCCAGCAGCGCGGTCCGGCTCATCACGAAGTGCAGACCGTCCACCGCCAGCAGGGTGCCCGCCAGACAGCCCAGCGCCGTCGACCGCAGCAGCCGGCGGCCGATACGGCACACCAGCAGCACCGACAGGGTGCCGAGCAGCGCCACCGTGAACCGCCAGCCGAAGGGGTCCATCCCGAACGCCCACTCGCCGAGCGCGATCAGCCACTTGCCCATCGGCGGATGGACGACGTACGAGTGCTCCGGCGAGAGCAGCAGCTGCGGCGGATGCCCGACCAGCGCGTCATTGGCGTTCTTGGCCCAGGTGCCCTCGTAGCCGTACTTCAGCAGCGACCAGGCGTCCTTGGGGTAGTACGTCTCGTCGAATATCACCTTCCGCGGACTGCCCAGGTTCCAGAACCGCAGCACCCCCGCGAACAGCGCCACCAGCAGCGGACCGGTCCAGCCCGACCAGCGCGCCAGCCGGGCCGCCGCGTCCGGGCCCGCGCCGAACACCGCCCACAGGCGGCCGCCCGGCTCGGGGAACGCGGGCACCAGCCGCGCGCGGACATCGCCCTGCGGCCGGACGGGGTACCCGAAGCGGCGCAGCCGCCGCTGCCACACGGGGGGCCGCTCGGACAGCTCCGGGGCGTGCTGCGCGGCGGCGTCGGTCGCGGTGGTGTCACTCGTCACCGGCCCATCGTAGGGAAGCACGCTGTGGACCGGCGGGGAGCGCCACCGTGCGATACCGGCGGATCGGGGCGCGGCGGCGGGCTGGGAGGATGGGACGGTGACTGGAACGCTGGTACTTGCAGGGACGCCCATCGGGGACATCGCGGACGCGCCGCCGCGGCTCGCCGCCGAGCTGGCCGCGGCCGATGTGATCGCCGCCGAGGACACCCGGCGGCTGCGCCGGCTGACCCAGGCGCTCCAGGTCCAGCCCACCGGGCGGGTCGTGTCGTACTTCGAGGGCAACGAGGCGGCCAGGACGCCCGAGCTGGCCGACGCGCTGGCCGGCGGGGCCCGGGTGCTGCTGGTCACCGACGCGGGGATGCCCTCCGTCTCCGACCCCGGCTACCGGCTGGTCGCCGCGGCGGTCGAGCGGGACATCAAGGTCACCGCCGTGCCGGGCCCCAGCGCGGTGCTCACCGCGCTGGCCCTCTCCGGCCTGCCGGTGGACCGCTTCTGCTTCGAGGGCTTCCCGCCGCGCAAGGCCGGCGAGCGGCTCTCCCGGCTGCGCGAGGTCGCCGACGAGCGGCGCACCCTCGTCTACTTCGAGGCGCCGCACCGCCTGGACGACACCCTCGCCGCGATGGCCGAGGTCTTCGGCGCCGACCGGCGCGCCGCGGTGTGCCGCGAGCTGACCAAGACGTACGAGGAGGTCAAGCGGGGGCCGCTGGGCGAGCTGGTGCCCTGGGCCGCCGAAGGGGTGCGCGGCGAGATCACCGTCGTCGTCGAGGGCGCCCCGCAGAGCGGGCCGCAGGACCTGGACGCCGACGAGCTGGTGCGCCGGGTGCGGGTCCGCGAGGAGGCCGGGGAGCGCCGCAAGGAGGCCATCGCCGCGGTCGCCGCGGACGCCGGGCTGCCCAAGCGGGAGGTCTTCGACGCGGTGGTCGCCGCGAAGAACGCCGAGAAGGACCCGGCGAAGAAGGCCGCGAAGGGCCCCGCCGGGAATTGATGCGCGACGCCGGGCGAAAAGCGACCCTTCAGAAGGTAAATGGCTGACCGGAAAGGTAAAGCGCAGGTCGGCGCGTTGAGGTGATTTTCCTACCGTCGGCCAAATCTGGGCCAATAGCGTCGGCGATGGGCTGCATTCTGCGCGCCGGAGGCGTCCACTGGACGAGGGACGAACGGTTCCCGAAGACCTTGTCCAGCGGACAAGAGGAGCGCGCACATGAGCGAGATCGCGAAGACCACCGGCGGTTCGACCACCAGCGAGGACCACCCCATCGCCCGTCCCGACGCCGCCGCGCACGAGGCCTACGCCTTCGCCTGCATGCGGTGCGGGCACGGCTGGGAGCAGGCGTACGAGATAGTCCACCAGGTCGACGGCAAGGGCGGGACCCATGTCGTCTACTACGCGGACGGCGAGCGGGTCCCGTCCCCGTTGACCTGCCCCACCTGCCTGAACTGCGGCAGCAACGTCGTACGCATCATGCGCTCCGGCCAGGTCTCGATGGTCTCCGACGCGATCGCGAGCATGCACCAGCGCCAGCACGGCAGCGAGCGGAAGAAGGAACCGGCCACCGGGGCCGGCCCGGATCGCACGGGCGACGGCGCCGGGGACTCCGGACGCCACCACTGGCACCTCTCCGACCTGCTGCACCCCTTCCAGCACCACCGCAGGTGAGGTCCGCGCCACGGCCCTCGTAGGATCGCGGCCATGGCACCGCAGGACAAGAACACCCCGCCGCCGCTGCCCGAACCGCTTCGGGTGGCGGTCGCGGATTCCCACACCCATCTCGACATGCAGGAGGGCACCGTCGAGGAGGCGCTCGCCAAGGCCGCCTCCGTCGGGGTGACCACCGTGGTGCAGGTGGGCTGCGACCTGGCCGGCTCCCGCTGGGCCGCCGAGACCGCGGCCGCGCACGACGCCGTGCACGCCACGGTCGCCCTGCACCCCAACGAGGCGCCGCGCATCGTGCTGGGCGACCCCGACGGCTGGTCGCGGCAGGGGGCCAGGGAGCCCGGCGGCGACGCCGCGCTGGACGCCGCCCTCGCCGAGATCGACCGGCTCGCCGGCCTGCCGCAGGTCCGCGGCGTCGGCGAGACCGGCCTCGACTACTTCCGCACCGGCCCCGAGGGCATGGCCGCCCAGGAGCGCTCCTTCCGCGCCCACATCGAGATCGCCAAGCGGCACGGCAAGGCCCTGGTCATCCACGACCGCGAGGCGCACGACGACGTGCTGCGGATCCTGCGCGAGGAGGGCGCCCCCGAACGGGTCGTCTTCCACTGCTTCTCCGGTGACGCCGCGATGGCCGAGGTCTGCGCCGCGGCCGGCTACTTCCTGTCCTTCGCCGGCAACGTCACCTTCAAGAACGCCCAGCCGCTGCGCGACGCCCTCGCCGTCGCCCCGCCCGAGCTGGTCCTCGTCGAGACCGACGCCCCGTTCCTCACCCCCGCCCCGTACCGCGGACGGGCCAACGCCCCGTACCTCGTTCCGGTCACGCTCCGGGCGATGGCCGAAGTCATGAAGATGACCGAGGACGACCTGGCCACCGCCGTCGCCGCCAACACGGCGCGTGCCTTCGGGTACTGAACGGAACACCACCGCTCTCCGCCCGCCCCGCACCGCGCTCCGCCCGGCCCCCGGCCGCCCTCCGGCGCCGCCGGGGGCCCGCGCCGTCCCCCGATCTGACCACTTTCCGTATCGGACCGAGTTGGGAGAGTCACCGCCGCTCCGCTACATTCCGGCCGTCAACCGCACCCCGTGGCCCGTGGAGCGCGCCGTGAGTCCATCGCAGAGCAGCCACCGCGCCGCGCGCGGCCGTCGCAGACGCCGCGCCGAACGCCCCGACGCGCTGCGCCGGCTGCTGCCCCGGGCCCTGGTCGTCGTCTTCCTCGCCGGCGGCACCACCGCCTTCGTCGCGCACGACAAGGCGGTCCGGCTCACCGTCGACGGCACCCCGCGCACCCTGCACACCTTCGCCGGGGACGTCGGTGAACTGCTGGCCGACGAGCACCTCGCCGTCGGCGCCCACGACCTCGTCGCGCCCGCCCCCGGCACCGGCCTCAGCAGCGGCGACGAGGTCGTCGTCCGGCACGGCCGCCCGGTCGTCCTGACCATCGACGGACAGCGCCGCCGGGTGTGGACCACCGCGGACACCGTCGACGGCGCCCTCCACCAGCTCGGCGTCCGGGCCGAGGGCGCCGTCCTGTCGGCCTCCCGCTCCCGGCGCATCGAGCAGCACGGCATGGAGCTGGCGGTACGCACCGAACGCTCGGTGGTCATCGTCGCCGACGGCCGGGAACACCGGGTGCGCACCAACGCATCCACCGTCCGCGAGGCGCTGGCCGAGGCCGGACTCGCGCTGCGCGACCAGGACACCACCTCGGTGCCGCCGGACAGCTTCCCGCGCGAGGGCCAGACGATCTCCGTGATGAGGATCACCGGCTCCAAGGAGGTCCGCGAGGAGCCCCTGCCCTTCCGTACGATCCTGCGCGCCGACCCGCATCTGGCCCGCGGCGTCCAGTCGGTCGTCCAGCAGGGACGGCCCGGGGTGCGCCGGGTCACCTACCGGGTGCGCACCGTCAACGGCGTCCGGCAGAAGCCGAAGCGGCTGCGCAGCAAGGTCGTGCACGCGCCCCGTCCGCAGATCGTGCACCTCGGCACCATGGTGCTGCCGACGTCCGTGCGCGGCGCCGACCACCTCGCCTGGCATGCGCTGGCGCAGTGCGAGACGGGCGGGCGGCCGCACGCCGTCGACGCGTCGGGCACCTACGGCGGGCTCTACCAGTTCGACGCCGGCACCTGGCGGGCCCTCGGCGGCCACGGCCGGCCGCAGGACGCCTCCCCCCGGGAACAGACCTACCGGGCCAAGAAGCTCTACATCCGAAGGGGGGCGAGCCCGTGGCCGGTCTGCGGCCGTAAGCTTCACGGGTGAACGAGCGCAGCGAGGCTTTGGCATGACCAAGAGCACCACCGACGATTCCGGCCCCCTCCTGGGCGCCGCCGACATCCGCGAGCTGGCCGCCGCGCTGGGCGTCCGTCCCACCAAGCAGCGCGGCCAGAACTTCGTGATCGACGCCAACACCGTCCGCCGGATCGTGCGGACCGCCGAGGTCGGGCCCGGCGATGTCGTCGTCGAGGTCGGCCCGGGCCTCGGCTCGCTGACCCTGGGGCTGCTGGAGGCCGCCGACCGGGTCACCGCCGTCGAGATCGACGAGGTGCTGGCGGCCGCGCTGCCCTCCACGGTCGCGGCCCGGATGCCCGAGCGCGCCGACCGCTTCGCGCTGGTGCACAGCGACGCCATGCACGTCGCCGAGCTGCCCGGCCCCGCGCCGACCGCACTCGTCGCCAACCTGCCCTACAACGTCGCCGTGCCGGTGCTGCTCCACATGCTCGCGACCTTCCCCACCATCGACCGCACCCTGGTGATGGTGCAGTCCGAGGTCGCCGACCGGCTGGCCGCCCGCCCCGGCAACAAGGTCTACGGCGTGCCGTCGGTGAAGGCCAACTGGTACGCCGAGGTCAAGCGGGCCGGCGCCATCGGCCGCAACGTCTTCTGGCCCGCCCCCAACGTCGACTCCGGCCTGGTCTCCCTCGTCCGCCGCGACAAGTCGATCGAGACCTCGGCGAGCCGTGACGAGGTCTTCGCCGTCGTCGACGCGGCCTTCGCCCAGCGCCGCAAGACGCTGCGGGCCGCGCTGTCCGGCTGGGCCGGATCGGCGGCCGCCGCGGAGACCGCGCTGGTCGCCGCGGGCGTCTCGCCGCAGGCCCGCGGCGAGGCGCTGACCGTCGAGGAGTTCGCGCGGATCGCCGAGCACAAGCAGCCGGGCGGGACACCCGGCATCCGCCAGGCAGGGGGAGCCACCGCATGACCGCGCAGACCGGGGGAGCAGCCGCATGACCGACACGACTCACACGACCGGCACGACCGCCGCCTCGGTCACCGTCCGGGTACCGGCCAAGGTCAACGTCCAGCTGGCCGTCGGCGCCGCCCGCGCGGACGGCTTCCACGACCTGGCGAACGTCTTCCTCGCCGTCGGCCTCCACGACGAGGTCACCGCCACCCCCGCCGACACCCTGCGGATCACCGCCGAGGGCCACGACGTCGACCAGATCCCGCTGGACCGGACGAACCTGGCGGCCCGCGCCGCCGAACTCCTCGCCGCCCGGCACGGCATCGAGCCGCACGTCCACCTCCACATCACCAAGGACATCCCCGTAGCGGGCGGCATGGCCGGCGGCAGCGCCGACGCGGCCGGTGCCCTCCTGGCCTGCGACGCCCTCTGGTCGACGGGTGCCTCGCGCGAGGAACTGCTGGACATCTGCGCCGAGTTGGGCAGCGACGTCCCGTTCAGTCTGGTCGGCGGCGCGGCCCTGGGCCGCGGCCGCGGCGAACTGCTGACCCCGCTCCCCGTCGGCGGCACCTTCCACTGGGTCTTCGCCGTCGCCGACGGCGGCCTGTCCACCCCGGCCGTCTACGGCGAGTTCGACCGGCTGACGGCGGGGACGGACGTGCCGGAGCCGGCGGCGGCCCCCGAACTGCTGGCCGCCCTGGAGTCAGGGGACGCCACCGCGCTCGCCGCGACCCTGGCCAACGACCTCCAGCCGGCCGCGCTGTCCCTGCGCCCGTCGCTCACCGCGACCCTGGAAGCGGGCACCGCCGCCGGCGCCCTGGCCGCCCTGGTCTCCGGCTCCGGCCCGACCACGGCCTTCCTGGTCAAGGACGCGGAGGCGGCGGGCGAGGTGGCGTCGGCCCTGATGGCGTCGGGCACCTGCCGCCAGGTACGGGTGGCGGATTCGCCGGCGGTGGGGGCGCGGGTTCTGTAGCGCCGGGAGCCTGCGTCAGGCGGCCCTGCGGTGGTGGTGCCAGCCGGCTGCGGCAGCTGCCAGGCGGAGGGTCCACGGGTCGGGGTCGGCGGTGGCGATCTCGTCCCAGAGGTTGCGGTTGGCGGCGGCGAAGGCGGTGATGCCCTCCGCCGGTGCGGTGTGCCAAGCCGGCATCTCCGCGGCCTGGTGTTCCGCCGAGGCGGGGGTGTGCCCGGCGGCGATGAGCCAGATGACCCAGTAGCCGGCGTCGAGCCAGGCGGCGCCTCGCGTGGCCCAGGCCCAGTCGACGAGCCGCGCCCGATCACCGTGCCGGGCATGCTCGTCGACGAGCACGTTGGCGTGGTTCAGGTCGGTGTGCAGGAGGTGGCCTCCGGCGAAGAAGCGGAGGTCGTCGGGGCGGGCGGCGTAGTGCTCCAGGCGTTGCTCGGCGTGCCGCAGCTCAACGTCAGGGCAAGGGGTCTCGGCGAGGCGGCGCAGGAGGGCGGCGACTTCGGGGAGGTCGGGGGAGCCGGGCGCGTAGTCGGCGTGGTGGCCGTCCAGGGCCTCGAACCCGAGAAGATCCCATCCGGCGGCCTCGACGCGCCAGCGGAGCGCGGGAGCGACCCCGGTGAGAAAGGGGGCGGTGGCTGCCTCGCGGCGCTGGGTCCAGGCGCGGGGATGGTCGGTGCGCAGGCCCTTGATGTGCCACGCCCCGGCGGCGGAGGTGACACGCGCGGCGATCTCGCTGTTGAAGCCCTCGGTGGCCTCCACGACCGTGAACACAGGGCCGGTGTGGTGCTCGACGGCGGCGCGGGCGGCAGGGGGCAGCCGGTCGAGGCCGATGCGGGTGGTCGCCATGGCCTCACTCTTCCACGGTGGAGCGGCGCAACGAATGCAGTGGCGCGGGGGCCTCGGACGGAGAACGCCCTGAAGCCCCCGCGGTTCTGTACGGCTGGACGCCTACCGGTACGGGTTGTCCTCGTTGCAGCCCGGGACGGCACCCTCGGTCAGGGTTTCCAGGTCCTTCAGGAGGACGACTCCCTCGGGCTCTTCCCGGACCTGAGGCCGGGGCGTGATCTCCACCATGACAGTGGTCATTGCGCTTCCTCTCTTCCATGCTGGCAGTAGGTGTTCAGTGGTGCCTTCGCCTCCTGGTACGCCTTGGCGAGCGGTCGGCAGACCCGGCAGGTGCCGGAAAGCCGACAGCCGCCGCAGCCACCGGTGCGAAGCATCTGGGCATCGGCGATGCCGGGCAGGCGGAGGAGTCCGTCCAGGCCCTCGGCCATGAGGTCGATGGGGTTCTCGCGGCCGACCTTGCACATGGTCGCCAGGCCGTGCGGGTCGACGTGGAAGAAGGTGTGGCCGGCGGGACAGTTTTTGAAGACACTGCTCTTGTCCAGGAAGCCGGGAGCCTGCGCGGCCAGGGGTTCGGGAGTTCCCGAGTACGTCGGGGAGATCGTCCCGTACTCGGTGCGGCCGGCCCCGTAGCGGTCGGCGAGGGCTCGCATGGCGTCCAGCTCGTGCGCGTTGTGCTTGGTGATGATCAGCGCCAGTTCGAGGGCGATCCCTGCCTCGCTCGCGGCGATGAGTCCCTTCTCGACCAGCTTGAACGCCCCCTTCTTCCGGGTGAGGGAGTCGAAGCTGTCCGGCGTCGCGCCGTAGAGGGAGACTGTCACCTTGTGCGGTGGAAGCTCCCTCAGAGTCTTGATGACCTCGGGCCGGTGAAGCCGGGAGCCATTGGTGAGGATCTCGATCAGCATCCCGGACCGGTGAGCGAGCACATACGCGTTCATGAAGTCGCGGTCGATCAACGGCTCGCCACCGGTGAACTGCAGCCACAGCACCCCGGTATCCCTCAGCAGGCGCAGGAGCCGGGCCTTGCCCTCCCACGGCAGGCCCTCAAACTTCCGCTCCGCGAGGTAGCAGTGCTCGCAGTTGAAGTTGCAGCCCTTGTTGATCTCGTATGTCGCACGGCCGTAACCGAGTCGGGTCTCCGGGCGCACCAGGACTGCCTCCCGCATGGGCACGCCCGCCAGGTCCAGACCCCAGGCAGTTCGGGCGCCGTCGAGGAGCCAGTCGGGCAGGGAGCTGCTGCTCTCGGCGATCGAGGCGAGCTGCCCGTACATCGCCCGGGGGATCTGCATGCCGGCCCGGGCGCCGGGCCGGGCGACGAGGAACGTGCCGTTGTGCGGACTCGCGATCAACCGGTGCACGAGGCCTCCTCCACGGTGTCTTCCCAGGTGTGCTGTTCGGTGTGGTCGGCGAACAGACAGCATCCCTCCCGGTCAGGGCCGGGTCCGGTCACCGGACAGTCCGGCAGCACGACCAGATCCGCGTGGGTACCGCCCCATCGGAACCACAGCGCGGTGCCGTACTCCAGGTCGTCGAGTAGGCCGTAGTGCTCGCTGTCCTCGTGTGCGCACAACTGGCACTGAACAGCACTGTCGACGCATCCCGTGGCCGACCTCCTCCGCGCTTCTCGCGCCAAGCCCAGCGGCAGTCGGCGCCGGTGCGCGCACCTCATCACGAGACCACCCGAGGGGAGGCTCCGACGCGTGGCTTGTGACCGGTACAGCGCCGGCACGTACACGGTGGGAACCGGCCAGGGTTGTCGAATGTCACCGGATGTTCATCCTCCCGTACCTCCTTCACCGGGCCCCACGTCCGGCCGGAGTCATGGGAGACCCTGAGTGTCATGAGGACGCGCTGTTCGGTACCCAGGGCCGGAATCCGCGCATCGTCGTCCGGCTCGCGCGTCAGAATCTCGCCGCTCGTGGTCATGACCGAACTCCTCTGTGGGTCTGTGCTCGTTCGGGGCAACATCCAGAAAAGCCCTATGAGTTGGAGTTCTCCACGGCATCGATGCGGCAGTCTTGACGCAGATCCGTGCACGGACTTCGAACAGGTCGGACTGCGGGAAGGGTCGATCATGGGACTGGCGAGAAGGCGCAGGACCCTGGGCTACAGTCAGGAGAAATTGGCCCAGTTACTCGGCGTGGACCGCACAACGGTCGGACGCTGGGAGAGCGGCAGAATCGCCCCTCAACCGCCCCAGCGACGAGCCTTGGCTACCGCCCTCGACCTCAGCCTTCACGAGCTGGATGCCCTCCTGATGCCGCCAGGAGCAACAAGCAAGGAGAAGCCGGGGCAGCAGCCCAGTGACCCCCCGAACGCGGGAGAGCCTGACGACATGATCCGCCGCGAATTCCTGCGCATACTCACCGTCAGCGGAGCTCTGGCCGCTCTCCCGGCAGAGGAGGCGGAAGCCCTCACCGCAGGAGTTTGCCGGGGAACTCCCGCCGATTTCGCCCGTATGAACAGCCACCTCTGGCAGGTCTATCAACTGGCGCGCTCCAAGGGATCCGTCTACCCCGTCGTCCGCGAGCAGTTGACGACGCTCAACGAAGCTCTGGCGGGGAAGCGCGGCAACGCCCGTCCGCTCCTGAATGCGGCCGCAGATCTCTTTCAGCTGGTCGGCGAGGTGGCATTCGACGCGAACCGGTACGCCGAAGCAGCTGCCTCATATGCGCTCGCGGCATCGATCAGCAAGGACGCCGGAGCGTACGACCTGTGGGCCTGCGCCCTGGTACGGCACGCCTACGTCGACATGTCGGAGCACCGATACCGTCAGGCGGCGCAGATGCTCGGCGTGGCCGAGAGGCTCGCCGGGCGTGGGGACAAGACGCTCTCGACCCGTCATTGGGTCGCCTCGGTCCAAGCGGAGGCGCACGCCGGCCTGGGCGACCTGGAAGCATGTGAGCGCGCGTTGGGGCGCGCCGAGGAAGTCCGGGAACTTACGCCGGACAGCGCCAATGGCGGATGGCTCAGGTTCGACGGGTCCCGGCTCGCAGAGGAGCGTGGTGCACGGTATGCCCGACTCGGGCGTCTGGACCTGGCGGAGGCAACGCTACGGGAGGCCTTGCAACACACGGCCTTGGCGTCCGGACAGTCGTTGCGGCGAAGGGGCGCGGTGCTGACGGACCTGGCGGCCATCGGCGTGAAGCGGCGCGATCCTGAGCAGGCGGCCTCCTATGGAAGAGAAGCGGTCGAACTGGCTCGCGCCTCATCCTCCGGGTACATCGCCCGTAGACTCCGAGACCTGTGCGACGAGTTCGGCCCCCTGAGCCGAGACCACCGTGTGGCCGAGCTGGGGGCGGAGATCGCCACGCTGAGCACGCCGTGACGAGAGGGGTTGGCATGTCGCAGACCGAAGGCGCACGACTGTTCCGGGAAGCCTGGATCGCGGGAGTGCACCAGCACTTCCCCGGCGAACCGAAGGCCGGCTACGTGACCCCCTGGGCGGACACCCCGCAGTGGGAGCGCGAGGCCGCCGGGTCGGTCTACGAGCAGGTGCGCCAGTTCGTCGAGGCCAGCGACGGGCGCACGTCCAGGCTGTCCCGGGAGCAGAAGGGCCGTTTCGTCGCGATCTGCTGGACGGCCCAGATGTTCAAGCACTTCGACGACCCCAAGCCGGGATATGTCGCGGACTGGTCCGGTCTTCCGGCCTGGCAGCAGGAGACCGACGCCGACATCTTCGAGACCATCGAGAAGTCGATGAGCTGACCGCACAGCAGCGGTCCCAGGGGGCGGTTGGCTGCAGGCTCAGCACCTGGTGATCCGGCGGGGTGACCACCGCCGGACCACGAATCACGAATAAAGAGCGCTACGCCGAACCCTCTGCCCCGGCTCTGTCCCCGCTCCTCGCGGCGTCGGCCAGTACCCGGGCCACCGCCTGCCCGGCCCGTACCGCGTGCTCCGCGGTCGACGGGACGCAACGGTCCGCCGCCGGGTCGTACGCGGTCATGATCACGCCTGCGTGGTCGCTGTCCAGCTCCTGGAGCGTCACGGCCCGGCCCGCCGACCGCAGCGTCTCGGCGAGGTCGCGGGAGTACCGGGCGTCCAGGATGGTGTCGCGGACCCCGTGCAGCAGGTGGACCGGCACGCCCGGCTCCCGCCCCGCGGCGAGATCGTCGAGCGGTGCGGTCCCGGTGGTCCGCGCTGTCAGGTCGTAGCGTCCCGCCACCCCCACCACCGCGGTCGGCTGCCACCCGCCCACGCTCTCGGGCCACAGCGCGACCCCCAGCGCGGCTCCGGCCCCCGCCGACCACCCGGCCAGCACCAACGACTCCCCGTCGCCGCCCAGCCCGCCCGCTTCCTCGCGGGCGAAGGCAAGCGACTCCAGCAGGTGCGCCCGGCCCCCGTCGGCGGCGTCCGAGCGCCAGTCCGGGACGAGGACCAGCAGCCCGTGCGCCGCCGCGGTGCGCGCCAGCGGTTCGAGCACGTCCCGCTCGTCGGGGCCGATGCCGTGCCACAGCAGCACGACAGGCACCGGCCCGCGGGAACCCGCCGGCCGGTGCACATCCAGCCGCTTCCCGCCCGGGCCGTAGACCAGCCCGCGTACCGTCTCCACTGCCGTGCCCGCGGTGTCCGCCATGCCCATGTCCGGTGCCATGACGGCACGTTACAACGAGGGCCGGTTGCCTCGGGCGCCCGTGATGCCCAGGGCCGCGCAACCCAGGAGATCGCCGGCCCACCGCGCTCCTGCTGCCCCTGCCGATCACCACCGTCACGACAGCGGCCACGCAGGGGCGCCGACCGGTACGGCGCCGACCGCCGGTACGGCGGGCACGACGCCCGAAGACCTGCTGGGTCCATCGCCCACGGTGTCCGACCGCCTACGGCGAGGACGCCCGGTGCCTGGTCGGCGGACATACGGCTCACGCCGGGCCCGGCCGCCGCCCCTGCTATCGGTACGGCTACTGGTCTTCCGTTACTCATCTCCCCGCACTTATCCACCGTTCTTCATCTCCCGGCGGCCCTCCTCCCCACGCCGACTAGGCTGGGTAGGTCGATCGATCTGACGTGCAGGTCGGAAGCGCAGGTCTGAGTGCAGGAGTGAGATGGCCGTCAACCTCGTCAATCTGGAAGCCGTCGGCAAGGTCTACGGAACCCGTGCCCTGCTCGACGGTGTCTCGCTCGGCGTCAACGAGGGGGACCGGATCGGCGTCGTCGGACGCAACGGCGATGGCAAGACCACCCTGATCCGGATCCTCGCCAAGCTGGAGAGCGCCGACGACGGGCGGGTCACCCACAACGGCGGGCTGCGCCTCGGTGTCCTCACCCAGCACGACTCCCTCGACCCGGCCGCCACCATCCGGCACGAGGTCATCGGCGATCTCGCCGACCACGAGTGGGCCGGCAACGCCAAGATCCGTGACGTGCTGACCGGCCTTTTCGGCGATCTGCACCTGCCGGGCTTCACCCAGGGCCTGGACACGGTCATCGGCCCGCTCTCCGGTGGTGAGCGCCGCCGGATCGCGCTCGCCAAGCTGCTGATCGCCGAGCAGGACCTGATCGTCCTCGACGAGCCCACCAACCACCTCGACGTCGAGGGCATCTCCTGGCTGGCCGGGCACCTGCGCGCCCGCCGCTCCGCCCTCGTGGTCGTCACCCACGACCGGTGGTTCCTCGACCAGGTCTGTACCCGGATGTGGGACGTCCAGCGCGGCGACGTCCACGAGTACGAGGGCGGCTACAGCGACTACGTCTTCGCCCGGGCCGAACGGGAGCGGATCGCCGCGACCGAAGAGGCCAAGCGGCAGAACCTGATGCGCAAGGAGCTGGCGTGGCTGCGGCGCGGCGCCCCGGCCCGCACGAGCAAGCCCCGCTTCCGCATCGAGGCCGCCAACGAGCTGATCGCGGACGTCCCGCCGCCGCGCGACAACGCCGAGCTGATGAAGTTCGCCAGCTCCCGCCTCGGCAAGACCGTCTTCGAGCTGGAGGACGTCAGCATCCAGGCCGGGCCGAAGATCCTCCTCAAGCACCTGACCTGGCAGCTGGGCCCCGGCGACCGGATCGGCCTGGTGGGCGTCAACGGCGCCGGCAAGACCTCGCTGCTGCGGGCGCTGGAGCAGGCGGCCCGCACCCAGGGCGAGGCGCAGCCGGCCGCCGGCCGCGTCGTCGTCGGCAAGACCGTCAAGCTGGCCTACCTCTCCCAGGAGGTCGGCGAACTCCCCCCGACGCTGCGGGTGCTGGAGGCCGTCCAGCAGGTGCGCGAGCGCGTCGACCTGGGCAAGGGCCGGGAGATGACCGCCGGCCAGCTCTGCGAGAAGTTCGGCTTCACCAAGGAGAAGCAGTGGACGCCGGTCGGCGACCTCTCCGGCGGTGAGCGCCGCCGCCTGCAGATCCTGCGCCTCCTGATGGACGAGCCCAACGTCCTCTTCCTCGACGAGCCCACCAACGACCTCGACATCGAGACCCTGACCCAGCTCGAGGACCTCCTCGACGGCTGGCCCGGCTCCCTCATCGTCATCAGCCACGACCGCTACTTCATCGAGCGCACCACCGACCGGGTCCACGCCCTGCTCGGCGACGCCACCCTCCGGATGCTGCCGCGCGGCCTGGACGAGTACCTCGACCGCCGCCGCCAGGTCATCGAGGCCGCGACACCGGCACCCACCCAGCAGACCGCGGCGGCCCCCAAGAAGGCGGCCGCGGTCAACCGCGCCGCCCAGAAGGAACTCCAGAAGATCGAGCGCCAGTTGGACAAAATCGGCGCGAAGGAGGCCACCCTCCACACCCAGATCGCCGAGAACGCGACGGACTTCGAGAAGGTCGCCGGCCTGGACGCCCAACTCCGCGAACTGAGCGCGGAGAAGGACGAACTGGAGATGCGGTGGCTGGAGCTGGCGGAGGAGGCGTAGGGAGGCGGACGGGGCGCTTCCTGGGCGAAGCCGATCATCGTGTGGTCACCGCGTCGATGCCCTGCGGTGACCACACGATCATCGGCGGCCCTTCAGGAGGCGCTCTGCACGCGGCGACGAAGAGCTAGCCGCGCGGTTTCCTGACCTCACTGCGAATCTTGGCCGCCTTGTCGGCGAATTCCTGAAGGTCGATGGAGTGCGGATCCTTCGACAGCTCCGAGGCATCGGTTTCGGCGACGCTCCCGCTCGTACTCGAATCGGCCCAGACGCAGAACGGAAGGGTGACCTTCTGCCCCATCTCCGTCCGCACATCCACACCACAGGTCAGCGAACCCCCGCCCCCACTGGGCGTGAACTCCTTGTCCGCCACGGCGACTTCCGTCTTACCGTCGCGCGTCATGCCGCGGATGGTGTGGTCGACGGTCGTCTCGGGATCATCAATGACGCCGTAGAGCCCCAGCATCACCAGCGACTTGGTCCCGGACGAGTACTGCCCGCCCGCCGCCTCGATGCCGTGCTCATTGGCCCCGTCATGCGGCACCGCACTGCCGGCCTGCTGGGATATGTCCTTGGCGAGCTTGTACTCCCCGCCCGCCAACGTATGCGGCACCGTGATCCGGTACTTCGGCCCGCCGGACGCGCCCGACGAACTTGCTCCGCCACTGGACGCCAGGGTCGACACCAACGTCCCGATCACCAGCACACCGGCTACGGCGCCGAGGATGCCCCACACCTTCCCGGCATTGCTCTTCGGCGGTATGGGCGGAGGCATGCCGGGCCCGCCGACGTACCCGAACTGGGGGGCCTGCTGGGGCATTCCGTAGGGGCCCGGCTGCTGCCCGTAAGGCGCCGGTTGTCCGTAGGCCGGCCCCGCGGGGTGGGGCTGCTGCCCGTACGGCGCCGGCCCACCGGGAGCGGCAGCCGGTGGATACCCGGTCGGCGAACCGGACTGCGGCATCTGCGGCGCACCATAATGCGGCACCTGCCCGAAACCACTTGGTGGCTGTTGTGGAGCAGTCATCGACATCTTTCTTCTCCGAGGCGCGACCGAAAGTTCGATCACGCTGATTTCATCCCGATACTTCAGTAGCACATTTATGACGTCCAGCGATTGGAGATCAACCTGATCCTCTGCCGGGAGAAGGACATGGAACCTCTCTGCCCCGGGCCCAAATGATCAGGACGCCACCGAAATTAGGTGGCTGGTACGCCTCTTTAGCCCCGGCATAGCAATTTCTGCAGCATCGAGATCGGGCTCGGTGTGCCGGTGGCCACCATTGAGGGCCCTCCGCCGCGGAGGGCGATTGGCGGCGCCGGGGCCGCGATCACCAGTACGCCGGCAATGGCGATATGCACTCCACTTCTCCCCATAGGCAGGGAAGGGCTGCCCTTGGCTCGATGTTCCCTCCAGCTGCGCCACTTTGGACCCTTGCTGCCTGCGCCACTCGGTCCAATAGGTGAAGCGACAAGTGAATGAACGACTAGAGCAGGAGGTACACTCCGGTGCGGATTTTTTGTAGGACACCCTGCTCTGTCATCAGCGAGCATTCGCGCTCGATGTCCTCTACGTCCATCTCCTCGAACCTCGATGAGGTTTCGAAGTAAAGCTCCAAGTCGTAAAGGGTGAAACAGTCACCTTGACGGCTGCCATCCAGGTGGACTTCCCCTCCGTCGGGGAGTGTAACGGTGTAGCCGATTCCGTGAACGGAGTAATCGAATCCATTCGAACACGTTCCACTACGCGGGAGGCTGTGGCTCAGCACCGCTGAAACAATTTCTGGGGCACTTGAAGCCTCGAAGGTTTCTTCGATCGCCCTCTTGGCCTTCCTGAAATCATTCAGTGCTTCCGTTAGCTGGTCGCCGGTGCTCACGCCCTGATTCTCCTACCTTAGCTTGTGCCGGTTGAGTCGGTTCCCGCGATATTCTGCTGCTGAATTCATGACATCATCCATATCCTTATAGCCGAGAAACCCTTCCTCCTTTAGCTGTTTGGTTACGTCCTGTACAGTTACTTCTTCTACGTTTGCATACCTGGCTGCCGCAAGGCGGTGGTGCCCGTCGACGACATATGTAATACCGTCGTCTCCCTTCACGACGGAGAGTGGGCTTTGATCCCAGTCGAATGAGCCGGCGCGCATCGCATCTCGGTACTTGCGTACGCGTTTAGTCGAGCTGTCGCCGCTGATTTCGTGTGTCGGTTTGAGTGCGTGAGGGTCTGCCGTCTTGCAGGAAAAGAGGCCTAGTGGGTCGGCCCATGCGTGAGGATTTGTTACATATGCTACAGGGTTGGGTGCGGGGTAGAGGCCCAATGGGTCATTCGATAGATATCGAGCCACCGTTGGGTCGTATTGACGATGGAAATTGTAGTGCAGATATGACTCGGGGTCGAAGTATTGTCCAGAGAATCGAAGGGGTGTGTAAGCACTGGAAGTTGCGTCCCAAGTGAGGGTGCCCCAAAGGGAAGATTTGGCGCGCCATGCAACGTTCCCTGATTCATCAAAAAGTTCGGTGGGTACTCCGGCGAGGTCGGTAGCCATCGCAAAAAAACGTTCGTCTATGACCTGTTGTGGGGCGTGGGAAAGCTGCGTAGACGAGGTTTTGCGTTCGGTTTGCGTGAGCGGCGTGAGGCCGTCATTCTCCCAGCTGAGGATGACGCCTTGCGGGGCGCCCGAGGTATGGGTGGATTGTTCGGCGAGGTGAGGTCCCTCCCACGCGAAAACTGTCTGCTCCACGACCGTTGCGGCGTCTGAGGCAAGGCGTTGTTTGGCTATGCGGCGCCCAAATGGGTCGTACAGATATCGCCAGGTGGTGCCGTCAGGGGTGACGACGGACGTGAGATGGTCTTCGGTGTTCCAGCTGTAGCGCCAGGTGTCCGGTTTGCGGGAGACCCGGGTTTTCTGGCGGAGGGTTATGCGTCCGAGGGGATCGTGTTCGTAGCGGATGCGGCCGGCGCCGGTGATGCGGGTGCCGGTGTAGGTGCGTTCGCCCCGGGCCGAGGGGTTGGGGTGGCGGTCGGGCCAGGTGGCGTGGGTTTGGTTGCCGGCTTCGTCGTAGGCGTAGGTCTCGGTCCAGTCGGTGGCGTGGACGGCGGTGACGCGGCCTGCGCGGTCGAGGTCGAAGGTGCGGCGGCCGGTGTGGGAGTCGTCGATCGCGGTGAGGTGGCCGTCGGGGCGGTAGGTGTAGCCGCGGTGGAGGACCCGTTGGGCTTCGGCGGCCGCAGGGTTCTCCGGCCCGGTCGCCCCGGTGGGGGACTGGAGCGCGCCCGTGGCTGCAGTGGTGAGGGACTGGGTGGTGAGGCGGCCGGTGGGGTCCCAGGTGTGGGTGAGGGCGAGGTGGTCGCCGATGGTGCGGGTGAGTTCCTGGCCGGCGGCGTCGTGGTCGAAGGTGAGGGTGTGGCCGCCCGTGTTGAGGGCCGTGCGGTTGCCGGCGGCGTCGTAGGTGTAGGTGGTGGTGTGGCCGGTGGGGGTGGTGCGGGAGGTGCGGCGGCCCAGGGCGTCGTAGGTGAACGTCATGGTGCGGCCGTTGACCGATTCGGCGGTGACGCGGCCGAGGGTGTCGCGGGTGTAGGTGACGGTGGCGTCCGGGTTGGCCGCTTGGTGGAGGTTGCCGCCGGCGTCGTGGGTGTAAGTGGTGACCAGGCCCGCGGCGTTCTTCTCGGTGATGCGGCCGAGGGTGTCGCGGGTGTAGGCCGTGACCTCGCCCAGGATGTTGGTGCGGGTGGTGAGTTGGCCCGCGGCATCGTGGACGTACGTGAGGACGCGGTCGTCGAAGTCGGTCTCGGAGATGAGGCGGCCGGCGCCGTCGTAGGCGTAGTTCCAGGTCAAGCCCTGGGGGTTGGTGACCTGGGTGAGGCGGAGTTCGGTGTCGTGCGTGAACTCGTGGCGGACGCCGTCGGGATCGGTGCGGGCCGTGAGCAGGTCGAAGTGGCTGTACTCGAAGCGGGTGGTCTGGCCGACGGCGTCGGTGTGGGTGAGGCGGTTGCCCTCGCCGTCATACGTCCACTGTTCTGTGGCGCCGGAGGCATCGATGCGCGCGGCGAGTTTCCCCTCCACCGTCCACACCATGTGGGTCGTCTCGCCCAGCGGGTCGGTGACGGAGGTGGTGCGGCCGAAGGCGTCGCGGCGGTAGTGGGTCACCGCGCCGAGGGGGTCGGTGACCGAGATCGGCAGGCCCGCCTTGTCGCAGTAGAGGCGGGTGGTGTTGCCCAAGGCGTCGGTGACGGTGGCGATATGGCCGCGCTCGTCGTGGGCGTAGGTGGTGGTGGCGCCCGCGGGGTCCGTGGTGGAGGTCCGGTTGCCGTGGGCGTCGTAGGTGTGGGTCCAGGTGGTGCCGTCCGGACCGGTGGTGCTCAGGGGCAGGCCGAGGTCGTTGTAGCTGGTGGTGGCGGTGGAGCCGTCCGGGAGGACGACGCTCACCGGGCGGCCCTCGTCGTCGTAGTCGATGTGGGTGGTGTGGCCCAGCGGGTCCGTGGTGGACAGGACGCGGTGCTTGGTGTCCCGGACCGTGCGGGTGGTGGCGCCGGTGGGGTCGGTGGTCGCGACGATCTGGTGGTGGTCGTTGACCTGGTAGGTCGTGACCTGGCCGAGGGAGTTGTGGTGGAGGTTGGTGCGCAGGCCGGTGACGGGGTCGGGGGCGCCCCAGGAGAAGTTGCCTCGCAGGTGGCCTTCGATGCCGCCCTGTGAGATGCAGCGGTCATCGTCGTCGTAGACGTAGGTGTAGCTGCTGTTGTTGGTGTCCGTCCAGGACGTGATGCGGCCGTGGTCGTCGTAGCTGAAGCGCAGCGGCAGGCCGGAGGAGTTGGTGGTGCTGGTGAGGTTGCCCAGCTCGTCGTAGCCGTAGGTGACCAGGAGTTGGTCGCCGCCGTCGGGGGCCGCGCCCGCCAGGTGCAGAGCCGTGATGCGGCCTTCGTCCGTGGTGAGCAGAAGGCGGTGGCCGGCACTGTGGGTGATGGCGGTCGGCGTGCCGTCTTCGGTGTAGTCGAAGGTGTGGTGGTTGCCGCGGCGGTCGGATATCTCGTCGAGGACGGCGAGGTTCTCGGTGTAGGTGGTGAAGTAGCGGCGGAGGCCGGTGACCGGGTCGGTGAGGAGGTAGTCGCCGTCGGGGGTGAGTTCGAGCGGGGCGCCGTCACCCTCGGCGGGCAGGGTGGGGACGCCGACGGCCGGGTGGGGGTAGAGGAGGAAGTTTCCCTCCTCGCCGATGAGGATGACGCCTTCCGCGTCGATCTCCAGGCGCTGGTCGACGGTGGACATCCAGCTCGGGCCGAACCAGCGGCCCTGGCGGTAGGACGACTCGAAGGTGCGGGTGAAGGTGAGGGGGAGGCTGCCGGGGAGGGCGATGTCGGTCTGCGGCAGGATCATGCGGCCGGTGGCCATGTCGATCGGGTCGCTGCCGAAGGTCTTGCACCAGGCGGTGCGCAGCCGGTCCCGGACGGTGCGCTTGCCGCCCTCCTTGGCCGCCACCCGCGCCGCGCCCTTGGCGGCGTCCTTCGCTCCCGCCCGCGCCGCGCCCTTCGCCAGCCCGCCCGCACCCTTGCCGCCGACGAGGTTGAGGAGGAAGGCGCCGGCCGCGTCGCCCGGGTCGCTGCCCCAGCCGGAGCCGAGTGCGCCCTTGGCGGTCTCGATGGGGTGGAGCGGGGCCTGGGCCAGTCCCATGAGGGTCATGGAGGCGTTGTCGGCGTACTGCCAGGGGTGGGTGATGTTGTACGTGTCGAGCGGGTTGAGCTTGCGGCCCAGTTTGACGGTTTCGGCGGCCGCCTTGAGGGCGCCGCCGACCATGTGCGCGTCCTGCAGGAGGAGCGCCTGTCCGCCGTCCTTGAGCGCCGCCCCCGCCAGCTCGGTCATGGCGGGCTTCTGCGGGGCGTGGGCAAGGGCCGCCTTGATGCTGTTCCGTGCCCGCTCGGCCGCCTCGTTGCGCTGGCTGCGGGCGCTTTTGAGCATGTCCTCGGCGGCTTCGCGGCCCTCCTTGCCCACGTCGCCGGGCTCGGCCGGAGCCTGCGGCTCGGGGCCCGCGTCGGTGCCCCGCGAGGCGAGGTACGCGTAGGCGGAGTAGCGCTCCCGGTACCCGTCGTACGCGGACTCGTACTCGCTCCGGGCGCGCTCGGCCGCCTGCTGGGCCTTGCGGTACTTGTCGATCGCGTCGGAGGCCTTGCCCTGCGCCCAGGACACCGTCTCCGCGTAGGACTTCAGCGCCTTCGAGGCGTCGTCGCAGGCGTCGGCGGCGTGCATCCACTGCTTGGGGTGCATATCGAACTTCTCACGGAAGGCGTCCGCCGCCTTGCCGCTCCAGTGCCGGCCCGAGCCGAGCTTGCGCATACCGCCGGCGACCCGGTCGAAGGCCGCGGAGAAGTCCTTGAGGTGGGACGCCGTCTCGTGGATCTTCTCCACGTCGCCGTGGACGAGCTCCTTGGGGTCCTCGGTCTCGCCGAGTTGGCGTTCGTCGACGTGGGCGCCCAGGGCGCCGGCCGCTTCGGCGCCGGCGGAGCGTACGGCGTGCCCGGCGTCGTCGAGGCCGACCGTCTCCAGCGCATCACCGGCCAGGTCGGAGCCGTGCTCGACCAGTTCGCCCGCGCCGCGCTCGACCGCACCCGTGAACTTGCTCGCGCCTTCGCCGACCGCGTTGAAGGTGTTGCCCAGCCAGTTCACTTGCTGTTGCCCCCGTGGCTCGTCGACTTCGGATCGTGGAACTCCGTGGTGACGTCAGCGGGGTCGTCGCCACCGTGGGTGAGGCGGTCGGGGATCGAGGTGAAGTCGTCGCCGAGCTGACCGGCCGCATCCGCGACCTGCCGGTGCGACTTCATCGACTCCTCCGACATCGGGTCGAAGTCGGCGTTCTCGACCTGGGTGAAGGGGTTGTCCGCGCCGATCTGACTCCAGGACCGCTTGTGCAGCTGCTCAGCCGTCAGGTTCGGATCGCCCATCGCCGCGTTCACCGTCTGTTTCAGCGCGTCCGAGGTGTACTGCTCCTGCTCGTAGTACATGCCGGCGGTGAGATGCAGCTTTTTGGTGAATGTGTTGGCGTCCTGCATCAAGGTGCGCACGCCCCAGCCCCAGCGGTCGCAGAAGGAATCGAGCACGGCTGCCAGGCCGTCGTCGCCGCATTCCATGCTGTCCAGGGACAAACGGTCAAAACCGCGCCCCAGTTGGGCCTCCACGTCAAAGCCGAGTTCTTTGAGTTCGGCCGTTGCCGCCCTGATGCCCTTGGTGAGCTGCTCAAATGCCTCGGGCTCGAGCGCATACCCGTTTCCGTTGATCAGCCCCATTTAGCCTTCCCCCCTGTGCGGTGCGTCCGATATGCCGCTCGGCGGGATGTCCACCGCGGCGCTGTCCGGAACGATTCCGGCCACCGGCGGGAAGAGGGCCCCCTGTTCGCTGCCGGCGTCCAGCGCCACCCCCGTAGGGCCCTCGCATGCGGGAATCAGCACGTCAAGGACGCGGGCGCCGGAGGTGGTCACATACCGCCACTCCGCTCCGGGCTCGCCGCCGCGGGTAAGGGCGAAGCGCGACAGCGCCTCCTCGTCGGTGAATGCGTACAGCCAGCGGATACCGTCCAACTCGGTGGACATGAGCGAGTCGTTGACCGTCGGTATCAAGACATGCGTGCGGCGGAATTCCCCCACCAAGGCGGCTGGATCCGGTCGCCCCGCGTGCACTGCTGCCACTTCGTCGGCCAATGACATATCGGGCCGGACCCCTCCCCCAATGTTCTGCTCAACTGCCGAACCCACTTTCGCATACGGCACTGACAACGCCGTCGACGACACCCGCGGCGAAACTCGGACGCAGGGTTCTTTTGAATTCAACGACGTTGGTGGAGTGCGACGTTCGGACCGGCCCGGTGGAGGGTGCGTCCAGTATGCGGGTGCCTCGGTATACCTGCTGGATCGCCTGGAATGCGTTTATCCGGGCAACTTGCCTACCGAGCGGCCCGTTTGCGCCGTAGCCGCGACCGGCCGCTGTTCGCGACGGGCTCCTGTGCCGCTCCGGACCGCGCCCCGCGCCATTCCCCGGATGCCCGCAACCCCTGGATATGGCGACGTCCCGCGCGCTGCGCCCCCGCCCCCCGGCACAGCCCCGACAGGACGCCAATCGGCCCCGAATGGCCGGGATTCCAGCATTCCGGGGGGCTTCTTCCCGGTAGGGGGCGCGCTATCGCAGCCGAGCGTGTAGCTTCCCGGGGACGAGCGGCCCGGTCGGGGGCCGCGCCGGGGCCCGCCGGGGTGGAGGGGGTTGCTCGATGGGCGTGCGGCTCATGGTGGTGGACGATCATCGTCTGCTCGCGGAGGCGCTCGCTTCGGCGCTGAAGCTGCGTGGGCACCGCGTCCTGGCGGCGGCCGCGCCGAGCGCCGGGGCCGCGGAGCTGGTGGTGAGCCGGGCGCCCGAGGTGTGCCTGCTGGGCACCGCCGCACCGGCCAGGCCGGGTGCCTTCGACCCGGTCGTACGGATCAAGAGGGAGCGGCCGCAGGTCGCGGTGGTGGTGCTGGGGCCGGTGCCCAGTCCGCGCGGGATCGCCGCCGCGTTCGCGGCCGGGGCCTCCGGGTACGTCCGCAACGACGAGCGGATCGAAGGTGTGGAGCGCGCCATGATGAAGGCGCGGGCGGGGGAGTCGGCGGTCGCCCCGCTGTTGTTGCAGCAGGCCTTCGAGGAGTTGCTGCACCCCGCGGCGCAGCCGGACGACGAGGGGGCGCGGCTGCTGGAGCTGCTCACCCCGCGCGAGGTCGAGGTGCTGATGCGGGTCGCGGACGGCGAGGACACCCGGCTGATCGCGGCGGGGATGGACATCGCGCCGAGCACCGCGCGGACGCATGTGCAGCGGGTGTTGATGAAGCTGGAGGTGGGGTCCCGGCTGGAGGCCGCCGCGCTGGCGGCCCGCACCGGGCTGCTGGACCGCGCGGCGGGCGGCCGCGCGGCGCGCGCTGCGGCGGGGCAGGCGGAGGAGGCTACGGCGGGGGCGGATCAGGACGGTCCGTCCCCGTCCCCGTCCCCGCAGTAACAGCCCCCGCTCGCCCTCCCGCTCAGCCCTCCCCGGACTCCTCCGCCACCCCGGCCCGCAGCTCCTCGGCCGTCGGCGGGACCGCCGGTCGCAGCTTCAGCCAGACGAGGAAGAAGAGGCCGAGGGCGAGCATGCCCACGCCCGTCCAGAGGTTGATGTTGATGTCCTGGGCCTTCTTGAGGTCGGCGTCCGAGGCCGTCAGGCCGGCGATGGTGACGATCACGCCGTAGACGACGAACAGGCCGCCGATGATGCGCCGTACGTCGAAGAGTCGCGCGGCGGTCGCCGACTCGCGTTCCAGTTGCTCGACTTCGTGCTGGTAGTCGCTCATGGTGCGTTCCTCGGCAGGCTCAGAAGGAGAAGGGGATGTAGCAGACGGCGGCGAGGATCAGTGCCCCCCAGCCCAGCAGGGCCGGCTTGCGGTACCACGCGTCGTCGCCCTCGGCCGGCAGTTCCTCCATGCCGGGGGACCGGGACCCGTAGACCAGGCCCGCCAGCGATGCGGCCGGCTTGGGCTTGGTGACCAGGGTGACGAGCACCATCACCAGCGCGCCGACGACGAACGCCACGATCGAGGAGACGAAGTTGGCGCCCTGCTCGGAGGGGATCGCGATGATGCCCTGCTTGTAGAGCCCGAAGTAGTTGACCATCGCGGCGAGCGTGCCGCTGAGCAGGCCCCAGAAGCCGGCCGCCGCGCTGGTCCGCTTCCAGAACATGCCGATGATGAAGACGACGAACAGGGGCACGTTGAAGAAGGAGAACAGCGTCTGGAGGTAGTTCATGATGTTGCTGAAGGACGAGGCGATGAAGGCCGTGCCCATGCCGATCAGCACGCCGACCGCGGTGACCACGCGTCCGGTCTTGAGGTAGTAGCGGTCCTCGCGGCCCTTCTTGAGGTACGCCGCCCAGATGTCGTTGGTGAAGACGGTGTTGAAGGACGAGACGTTGGCGGCCATGCCCGCCATGAACGCCGCCAGCAGACCGGTCACCGCGATGCCCAGCACGCCGTTGGGCAGCAGGTCCCGCATCAGCACCGGGATCGCGTCGTTGTACTGCAGCCCGTCCTTGGACTTGCCCAGCGTCGGCTCCATGACCAGCGCGATCAGGCCCGGGACGACCACGACGAGCGGGATGAAGATCTTGGGGAAGGCGGCGATCAGCGGGGTGCGCTTGGCGGCGGAGAGGTTCTTCGCGGACAGCGCGCGCTGCACCTCGGCGAAGTTGGTGGTCCAGTAGCCGAAGCTCATCACGAAGCCGAGGCCGAGGACGATGGTGAGCCAGTTCGCGCCGAGCGGGTTGGCCTCGCCTATGCCGGTGCCCTTCCAGGCGGTCAGGAACGCGTCGCCGTGGGAGGAGTCGAGCGAGCTGGTCAGGCCGTCCCAGCCGCCGACGCGCTTGAGGCCGACGATGGTCAGCGGGATCAGGGCGGCCAGGATGACGAAGAACTGCAGCACCTCGTTGTAGATCGCCGAGGACAGGCCGCCGATGGTGATGTACGCGAGGACGAAGACGCCGGCGACGACGATCGCGACCCACTGCGGCCAGCCGAGCAGCGCCTGCAGCACGATCGCCATGGCGTACAGGTTCACGCCCGCGATCAGCACCGACGACACGGCGAAGATGACCGACGACAGCAGGTGCGAGGAGGGGCCGAAGCGGTGCAGCAGGAACTCGGGCACCGAGCGGACCTTGGAGCCGTAGTAGAACGGCATCATCACCAGGCCCAGGAAGACCATGGCCGGGATGGCGCCGATCCAGTACCAGTGCACGGTGTAGGCGCCGTACTGCGCCCCGTTGGCGGCCATGCCGAGGATCTCGGTGGCGCCGAGGTTGGCGGCGACGAAGGCGAGGCCGGTGACCCAGGCGGGCAGCGACCGTCCGGAGAGGAAGAAGTCCAGGCTCGTCTTCACGCTGCGTTTGGCCGCGAATCCGATGCCGAGGACGACGACGAAGTAGATGGCCAGGATCGTGTAATCGAGCCCGTTGGTGGGGAGCCGTAGCCCCTCGGCCAGGGTGATCATGGGCGACTCATTTCGCGGGTCGGGAGCTCGGCCCCCGGAGGACACATCTTTGTGCGATCGGAACGCACAAAAAGCTACGCGCGGACTTCGGGAAACTGAATACTTTTGTTTGGTTCAGTTGCGCTTTCGTGATCGAGGTATCCGGTATGCCGGAAATGTCCCGCAGCGCTCCGCCCGGAACTCGCCCCATGGCCCGGCGTTGACGCAGCTGTTTAGTTGTGCTTCATTGTGTTTGTTTGTGTTTGGTCGCAGGGTGAGGAGCGCCCGTGAAGAAGACGTCGACCCGGCTCGCGGACGGCCGGGAGCTCATCTACTACGACTCGCGTGACGACGTCGTACGCGATGCCGTCGACCGCCGCCCCCTCGACCCCGTGGCCACCGCCTCCGAGATCCGCCACGACCGGCTGCTCGGCGACGATGTCGCCATCGCCTCGCACCGGCAGGCCCGCACCTACCACCCGCCGGCCGACGAGTGCCCGCTGTGCCCCTCCCGCGGGGGCCGCCGCTCCGAGATCCCCGCCGCGGACTACGACGTCGCCGTCTTCGAGAACCGCTTCCCGTCCCTGGCCGGCGACAGCGGCCGCTGCGAGGTCGTCTGCTTCACCTCCGACCACGACGCCTCCTTCGCCGACCTCACCGACGAGCAGGCCGCCCTGGTCCTGGAGGCGTGGACCGACCGCACCGCGGAACTGTCCCAGCTCCCCGGCGTGGAGCAGGTCTTCTGCTTCGAGAACCGCGGCGCCGAGATCGGCGTGACCCTCGGCCACCCGCACGGCCAGATCTATGCGTACCCCTTCGTGACCCCGCGCACCGCGCGCATGCTCACCGCGCTCGCCGCCCACCGTGCCGCCACCGGCGGCGGCAACCTCTTCGACGAGGTGGTCGCGGACGAGCTGGCCGACGGCCGCCGGGTCGTCCTCGACGGCGAGCACTGGGTGGCCTTCGTCCCCCACGCGGCCCACTGGCCCTACGAGGTGCACCTCTACCCCAAGCGCCGGGTCCCCGACCTGCTCGCCCTCGACGACGCCGCGCGCACAGAGTTCCCACAGGTCTACCTGGAAGTCTTGCGGCGCTTCGACCGGATCTTCGACGGGAGGGGCGGCGGGAAGGAAGGAAGCGGGGCGGGCCCGGGGTCCCGGGGGGCGGCCGGCGCCGCCCGTACGCCGTACATCGCCGCCTGGCACCAGGCGCCGCTGCGTGTCGAGCACCGGGAGGAATTCGCACTCCACCTCGAGCTTTTCACCATCCGACGCACTTCCGGCAAGCTGAAGTTCCTCGCGGGTTCCGAATCCGGCATGAACGTGTTCATCAATGATGTGCCGCCGGAGGCCGCGGCCCAGCGACTGCGAGAGGTAGCGAGCGAGTGAGCAAGAAGTACCTGGTCACAGGTGGTGCGGGATACGTCGGAAGCGTCGTCGCGGCGCATCTGCTGCAGGCCGGTCACGAGGTGACCGTGCTGGACGACCTGTCCACCGGCCACCGCGAGGGCGTCCCTGCCGGAGTCCGCTTCGTCGAGGGCCGCATCCAGGACGCCGCGACGTGGCTCGACCCCTCCTACGACGCGGTGCTGCACTTCGCCGCCTTCTCCCAGGTCGGCGAGTCCGTCGTGGACCCCGAGAAGTACTGGCGCAACAACGTCGGCGGCACCATGGACCTGCTCGCCGCGATGCGCGACGCCGGTGTCCGCACCCTCGTCTTCTCCTCCACCGCCGCCACCTACGGCGAGCCGCGGACCACCCCGATCACCGAGTCCGCCGAGACCGCGCCCACCAGCCCGTACGGCGCCAGCAAGCTCGCCGTCGACCACATGATCAGCGGGGAGGCCGCCGCCCACGGCCTGGCCGCCGTCTCGCTGCGCTACTTCAACGTCGCCGGCGCCTACGGCACCTGCGGTGAGCGCCACGACCCCGAATCGCACCTCATCCCGCTCGTCCTCCAGGTCGCCCGGGGCAAGCGCGAGGCGATCTCCGTCTTCGGCGACGACTACCCCACCCCCGACGGCACCTGCGTCCGCGACTACATCCACGTCGCCGACCTCGCCGAGGCCCACCTCCTCGCCCTCGACGCGGCCACCGCCGGCGAGCACCTGATCTGCAACCTCGGCAACGGCAACGGCTTCTCCGTCCGCGAGGTCATCGAGACCGTCCGCAAGGTCACCGGACACCCCATCCCCGAGATCACCGCCCCGCGCCGCGGCGGCGACCCGGCCGTACTGGTGGCCTCCGCCCAGGCCGCGATCGACCGCCTCGGCTGGCGCCCCAGCCGCGCCGACCTCGCCGACATCGTCACCGACGCCTGGCAGTTCGCGCAGCACCTCGACCGGACGAAGGAGTCCTGATGACCGCACACGGAACCGCCGCCCCGACCACCGGGCGCCCGCACGGCGCCCAGTACACCGCCCAGGCCTTCGCCGCGGTGTACGGCGCCGCCCCCACGGGCACCTGGGCGGCGCCCGGCCGGGTCAACCTGATCGGTGAACACACCGATTACAACGACGGTTTCGTGATGCCGCTCGCCCTTCCGCACACCACCCTGGCCGCCGCCTCGGCCCGCACCGACGGGGTGCTGCGGCTGCACTCCGGCGGCGCCGACGGCGGCATCGTCGAACTGCGCCTCGACGCGCTGCGGCCGGCGCCCCAGGCGGGCTGGGCCGCGTACCCGGCCGGTGTCGTCTGGGCGATGCGGGAGGCCGGGCTGCCCGTCGGCGGCGCGGACCTGCACTACGACAGCACGGTGCCGACCGGCGCCGGACTCTCCTCGTCCGCCGCCCTGGAGATCGTCACCGCGCTCGCCCTCAACGACCTGTACGCGCTCGGGCAGGAGCCGCAGCAGTTGGCCCGGCTCGCCCAGCGGGCCGAGAACGCCTTCGTCGGCGTGCCCTGCGGGATCATGGACCAGACCGCCGCGGCCTGCTGCACCGAGGGCCACGCCCTCTTCCTCGACACCCGCGACCTCGGCCGGCGCCAGATCCCGTTCGACCTGGCGGGGGAGGGGCTGCGGCTCCTCGTCGTGGACACCCGGGTGAAGCACGAGCTGGGGGACGGCGCGTACGCGGAGCGGCGCGCCGGGTGTGAGCGCGGCGCGCGGGCGCTCGGGGTGCGGGCCCTGCGCGACGTGCCGTACGCGCAACTGCCCGAGGCCCTCGCCCGGCTGGCCGACGAGCCCGCCGTCCAGGCCCTCGTCCGGCACATCGTCACCGAGAACCACCGCGTCGAAGAGGTCGTCGCCTGCCTCGACGCGGGCCGCACCCGCGCCATCGGCCCGCTCCTGACGGCCGGTCACGCCTCGCTCCGCGACGACTTCAAGATCTCCTGCCGTGAGCTCGACCTCGCGGTCGACACCGCCAACGCGGCGGGCGCCCTCGGGGCCCGGATGACCGGCGGAGGCTTCGGCGGCTCGGCGATCGTGCTCGTCGAGGAGGCCGCCGCACCCGCCGTCGGCGCCGCGGTCACCGAGGCCTTCGCGGCGGCCGGCCATGCCGCCCCGCGGATCTTCGAGGCCGTCCCCGGCCCGGGAGCGCACCGCGTCGAGTAGGGCGTGCCGGGCGGCGCGCGGCCACCGGGCGGGCACCGAACGGCCCGGGTGGAGGGGCAGTTTCGTCAATCACCTTCCCTTGCCGCAACCCGTCCGTACGCTGGGATCCTGCACCGGTGGGGGCCGGTGCCGATCAGGGGGCGAGACCGTTCGGGTACGGCGCCCGGGGTGGGGTAGTCATGTCGGCACGGCGGCGGCCGTGCGGCTGAGGCGATCTTCAATCCGGGCGTCGTGCCCGCTATGGTCCGTTCACCGAGACAGGGGGTCTCTGTGCAACGCATCCGGGTTCTGGTGGTCGACGACCACCGCATCTTCGCCGAATCCCTGGCGGCCGCGCTCGCCGCGGAACAGGACGTGGACGTCGCGGCCGCGGGCAGCGCCCCCGTGGCACTGCGCAATCTGGACCGGGCGGTCACCGACGGCCGCCGGTTCGACGTGCTGCTCGCCGACGCCGACCTCGCCGCGCCGCTGCTCGCGGTGCCCGCGCAGGGAGCGGTCCGCGAGGCGGTACCGCGGGCCGTGCCGCGGGACGGCATCGCGCTGGTCTCCGGCCTGCGCACCAGCCATCCGTATCTGCGCACCGTCGTCCTCGCCGACCGCGACGACCCGCGCCGCGCGGCCGCCGCGCTGCAGGCCGGCGCCTCCGGCTGGGTCGCCAAGGACTGCTCGCTCTCCCGGCTGCTCGCGGTCATCCGCGGCGTGCTCCGTGACGAGACGCATCTGCCGCCCGCGCTGCTGACCGGCGTCCTGCGGGAGTTGACGGCCGCCCGCAAGCACCGTTCGGAGAGCGAGCGGCTGGTGGAGTCGCTGACCCCGCGCGAGCGCGAGGTGCTGCGCTGCATGGTGGCGGGCCTGGGCCGCAAAGCGGTCGCCGAGCGGCTGTTCCTCTCCCCGCACACGGTCCGCACCCACATGCAGAACGTGCTCGGCAAACTCGGGGTGCACTCCACCCTCGCCGCGGTCGCGCTGGCCCGCCGGGCCGGGGTCGGCCCGGTCGAGCTGGAGGCGGCGGCCGCGGCGGCGTCGGTGCCGGTGCCCTGAGCGGCTGCGGGGCTGCGGGGCGAGGCTCCCCGGGGGTGGCCGGGGGCCTGGTGACGCGCGGGGCTCCGAGAGGCGCCGCACGCCGTGAGGCCGCCACGGGCGCGGGAGTGCCCGGGGCGCTCGGGCCGGACGTGCTGGGCGTCGGGGCCCGGGCTCCTACGTGCCGGGATCCGTCAGGACCGCCACGCCCCGAGCTCCCAACGTGACCCGGCCGACGGCCCCGCCCGCCCCGTCCACCGCGGCCAGCGCGTCCCGCATCGGCGCCGGCAGCCCGACCTCCACGGTCTCCGTCCCGTGGTTGAGCAGGAAGACGTACCGTCCGCCGGCGCCCTCGCGGACCGTGGCCTGGACGCCCGCCGGCAGCCCCGGCAGTACGGGCCCGACCCCGGCCGCCGCCCGTACGTCGTCCAGCAGGGCCCGCATCAGCGCCGGTTCGAGCCGGGTGCCCGCGTACCAGACCGTGCCCCGCCCGTAGGAGTGCCGGGTCACCGCGGGGCGGCCGGCGAGCTCCCCGTCCGTGAAGCGGGCGAGCGCTTCGGCCCCTTCGAGGTCGACGGCCTCCGACCACAGGTCCGCCCGCCCCGTGTAGGCCCCGTCGCCGACGCCCACCGACCGGCCCTCGTCCAGCGGCCAGAACTCCTCCACCCGCAGTCCCAGCAGCTCCCGCAGCGCCCCCGGATACCCGCCGGGGTGCACCCGGTCGTGCGCGTCGACGATCCCGGAGAAGAACGACACCAGCAGCTGCCCGCCGTTTCGCACATAGGCGGCCAGCCGTTCGGCGTCGGCGACGGTGAGCAGGTACAGGTTGGGCGCCACGACCAGCCGGTAGCCGGACAGTTCGCGCTGTGGCGGCACCACGTCGCAGGCCACGCCCGCCTCGAACAGCGGCCGGTAGTGGTCCAACGCGATCCGGGAGTGGTCCAGCGCGGTCGACGGCTTGGAGTCCAGCTCCAGCGCCCACCAGCTGTGCCAGTCCGCCAGCAGCGCCACCGCCGCCCGCGACCGGGTCCCCTCGATGCCCGGTACCGCCGCCAACTCCCGCCCCAGCTCGGACACTTCGCGGAAGATGCGGGTGCCCGTCCCGCCGTGCGGCAGCATCGCCGAATGGAATTTCTCCGCGCCGCCCAGCGACTGCCGCCACTGGAAGTACAGCACCGCGTCCGCGCCCTGGGCGACGGCCTGCCAGCTCCACAGCCGCATCGTGCCGGGCGGCTTGGGGCCGTTGCGGGGCCGCCAGTTGACCGCGCCGGGCGCCTGCTCCAGCAGCATCCAGGGCTGTCCGGAGCGCGCCGAGCGCATCAGGTCGAAGACGTAGCCGGCCCGGATGTGGTCGTCGCCGGCGTACGGGTCCTGGTAGAAGTCCAGCGCCATCGCGTCCAGGTGCGGGGACCAGGCGAACGCGTCGACGGGCTTGTGCTGCGGCATCAGATTGGTGGTGACCGGAATTCCGGGGGCAAGGCGCTCCAGCACCTCCTTTTCGGCCAGATAGCAGGCGCGCAGGGCCTCGTCGCCGAAGCGCAGGTAGTCCAGCTGCTGGGCGGGGTTGGGGAAGGTGGGCGCGGTGCGGGGCGGCAGCACTTCGTCGAAGTCGCCGTAGGTCTGTGACCAGAAGGCCGTCGACCAGGCGGCGTTGAGCGCGTCGATGCCGCCGTAGCGTGCGCGCAGCCAACGCCGGAAGTCGTCGGCCGACACCTCGCAGTAGCACTGGCGGGTGTGGCACCCGTATTCGTTGCCGACGTGCCACAGGGCCAGCGCCGGATGGCCGGCGTAGCGGGCGGCGAGCTGTTCCACCAGGCGTACGGCGTGTGCGCGGTAGACGGGGCTGGAGGGGCAGTAGTGCTGCCGGCCACCGGGCCAGCGGCGCCGGCCGTCGGCGTCCTCGGGCAGGATCCCGGGGTGCGCGCGGGAGAGCCACGGCGGCGGCGAGGCGGTCATGGTGGCCAGGCAGACGGCGATCCCGGCGCCCGCCAGCCCGTCCATGACGCGGTCGAACCAGCCGAAGTCCCAGGCCCCGGGCCGGGGTTCGACCCGGGCCCAGGAGAAGATCCCGGCGGTGACCATGGTGACGCGGGCCGCCTTCATCAGCTCCAGGTCCTCGGCCCACACCTCCTCGGGCCACTGCTCGGGGTTGTAGTCGCCGCCGAAATGGATGCCCATGGATCCCCCAAGGATCGAAGCCCGGGCGGGGCGCCTCGCCCCGCCGTCAGCAGGACCGGCTCACGAGGAGTTCTTGTACACGCTCCAGCCCCCGTCGACGACGAGGCTCGCGCCCGTGACGAAGGACGCCTCGGGGGAGAGCAGGAAGGCGATGGCGGCGGCGACCTCCTCCGGCCGCCCCAGCCGCCGCGCCGCTGTCTCTGCGGCGCTGGCCCGCCGTTCCTCCTCGCCGATGCCGTCCCAGGCCGCCGTCAGCACGGGCCCCGGCAGCACGCTGTTGACCCGCACCTGCGGCCCGTACTCGACCGCCAGTTGGCGCCCCAGCCCGGTCAGCCCGGCCTTGGCGGCGGCGTACGCGGGGCGCCCCGGCAGCCCGATCAGCGCATGCACCGACGAGGTCAGCACCACCGTGCCGTGGCGCGCCCGCAGATCGTCCAGGGCGGCGCGCACACCGAGGAACGAGCCGGTGAGGTTGACCGCGAGCTGCCGCTCCCAGTCCGCGAGCGGGGTGTGCCCCGCGGATGCCACGAACGGCAGAAAGGCGTTGCTGACCAGCCCGTCCACCGGACCGTAGCGCTGCCGCGCCGCCTCGACCGCGCGCTGCCAGTCGTCCTCGACGGCCACATCGCAGTGCTCGTACGAGGCGTGACCGCCGCCCGCCCGGATCCGCCGCGCGGTGTGTTCGCCGCGCGCGTCGTCGATGTCCAGCAGCAGGACGCCGGCGCCCTCGGCCGCCAGCCGGTCGGCGGTGGCCGCCCCGATGCCCCCGGCGGCCCCGGTCACCAGGACCGTACGGCCCTCGAACCGTTTGCCGTACGGCCCGTTCGCCCGGTGCGGTGCGCGCTGCTGGCTCATGGCGCGATCCAAGCCCACGGGGCGAGCGGCGGGCAAGGGGGCGGGGGAGGAGAGGGGCGCGTGCGGTCCCAGGGGGCGCGCGAGCCGCTCACGCGTCGTCAGATGTGGCGTGCGCGGCGTCCCGGCCCGCGGTTTCCGGCCGCGGGCGGGAGACGGCCGGCGACCGGGGCGGACGGGGCCGGCGGCGGGCCCTAGCCGGGGATGTTGTCGAACGGCCCGGTCAACCGCCGCAGCAGCCCGGCCAGTTCCCCGCGCTGCTGGCGGGAGAGCTCGGCGAGGATGGCGCGCTCCTGGATCAGCAGTCCGGCCAGCGACCGGTCGGCCTTGTCGCGGCCCTCGGCCGTCAGCCTGACCAGCACGCCGCGCCGGTCGCTGGGGTCGGGCAGGCGCTCCACCAGGTTCTTCTTGGCGAGCCGGTCGATGCGGTTGGTCATCGTCCCGGAGGTGACCAGTGTCTGGGTCAGCAGCGCCCCGGGGGAGAGCTGGTACGGCGCCCCGGCACGCCGCAGCGCGGTGAGCACATCGAATTCCCAGGGCTCCAGGCCCACCTCGGAAAAGGCGATGCGGCGGGCCCGGTCCAGGTGTCTGGCCAGCCTGGAGACACGGCTGAGGACCTCAAGTGGCTCCACGTCGAGGTCCGGGCGCTCGCGACGCCAAGCTGCGACCAGTCGATCGACCTCGTCCTCCATGACGATCAGTGTAGAGGGTCTGTCGACATGAAGTCTCTTGACGTCGAGATATATTTCGCTGGACTATGGGGCATCGTCGGCGGGGGCTCGGTTTCCAGCCGAGACGGCCCGAATCCGACCGTGCCAGCTTTGTATCAGCCCTGCATCGGCAAAGGGGTTTCGATCATGCATGACGCACCAACCTGGGATCCGCAGCAATACCTCCGCCACTCCGGGCACCGTACCCGCCCCTTCCACGACCTCCTCGCCCGGATACCGGACCTGCCCCGGCACGGCCGCTCCGCCCGCATCGGCGACCTCGGCTGCGGTCCCGGAAACGTCACCGCCGAGCTCGCCGCCCGCTGGCCGGACGCGCACATCACCGGATACGACAACTCCCACGAGATGCTCAAGGAGGCCGAGGCCCACGCCGGGCCCACCCCGGGCGGCGGCCACCTCGACTTCGCCCTCGCCGACGCCGCCGACTGGGCGCCCGAGGAGACCTACGACCTGATCGTCTCCAACGCCGCGCTGCAATGGGTCCCCAACCACCCGGAATCCTTCGCCCGTTGGATCGACGCCCTCGCCCCCGGCGGCACGTTCGCCTTCCAGGTCCCCGGCAACTTCACCTCCCCCAGTCACGCCCTCCTCGGCGAGCTCTGCGACGCCCCCCAGTGGCGCGAACGGCTCCCCGATCACGGCCGCCGCTACGTCCACATCCTCGAACCTGCCGCATACCTGGAACGCCTCGCCGACCTCGGCTGCGTCACCGACGTGTGGGAAACCACCTACGTCCAGCTCCTGCAGGGCGACGACCCGGTCCTCGACTGGGTCAAGGGCACCGCCCTGCGCCCGGTCCTGACCGCGCTGGAGGACGACCCGGCCGCCCGCGAGGCCTTCCTCGCCGAATACCGCGACGCGCTGCGCAAGGCCTACCCCACCGGCCCGCACGGCACGGTCTTCCCGTTCCGCCGCATCTTCGCCGTCGCCCGCAAGCCGGCAGCCGGCTGACGCCCCTGCCCGCCGCTCCGCCACCGCTTCCCGGCCCGACTCCTCCGAGGTGACAACGCCGTGATCACCGGCCTCGACCACATCCAGCTCGCCGCACCCCCCGGTACCGAGGACGCCCTGCGCGCCTACTACGCGGACGTCCTCGGCATGACGGAAATCCCGAAGCCCCCGGCGCTCGCGGCCCGCGGCGGATGCTGGTTCGAGGCCGGCACGGCCCGGCTCCACCTGGGCATCGACCCCGGCTTCCACCCCGCCCGCAAGGCCCACCCCGGCCTCCGCGTCCACGACCTCGACACCTTCGCCACCCGCCTGACCACCGCCCACGCCCCCGTCACCTGGGACCACCGCCTACCGGGCCACCGGCGCTTCTACTCCACCGACCCGGTGGGCAACCGGCTGGAATTCGTGGAGGCGGTGGAGGCGGCGGGAGAGCAGGCGGGGCAGGCCGGGACATAGGTGCGGCCGGGGACGCGCTGCCGGGGAAGCGCGCCGGGCGCTGCCGCCGTCACCCGCGGGCGGGGCCGCCCGCCCCTCAGTTCTTCCGGTGCCCTATCAGCCGCGGCTTCGCCTCCAGGTTGCCCAGGCCGTGCCAGGCGAGGTTGACCAGGTGGGCCGCGACCTCGGCCTTCTTCGGCTTGCGGGTGTCCACCCACCACTGGCCGGTCAGGGCGACCATGCCGACCAGGGCCTGGGCGTAGAGCGGGGCCAGTTTCGGGTCGAAGCCGCGGGCCTTGAACTCCAGGCCGAGGATGTCCTCGACCTGGGTGGCGATATCGCTGATGAGGGAGGCGAAGGAGCCCGTGGACTGGGCCACGGGGGAGTCACGGACCAGGATGCGGAAGCCGTCCGTGAAGGTCTCGATGTAGTCGAGGAGCGCGAAGGCGGCCTGTTCGAGGAGTTCCCGGGGGTGGCCGGCGGTCAGTGCGCCGGTCACCATGTCCAGCAACTGCCGCATCTCGCGGTCCACGACGACCGCGTACAGGCCTTCCTTGCCGCCGAAGTGCTCGTAGACCACCGGCTTGGACACCCCGGCCTTCGCCGCGATCTCCTCCACCGAGGTGCCCTCGTAACCCCGCTCGGCGAAGAGCGTGCGACCGATGTCCAGCAGCTGCTCCCGTCGCTCCGCGCCGGTCATCCGGACCCGGCGGGCCCGCCGGGTGCCCGCGGCCGGGGAGGGCTTGCCCTTGCTGTTGCTCGCGCTGCTGCTGTCGATCGCCACCCGTCAATGATGCCTTCCCCGCCTACCGCCGGGAGGTACCCCCGGCGGCCGGCTCCGCGCGTCGGGCCTCGATACGGGACGCGTCCGGCCACCGGACGTCGTACGCCCAGCCCGCCTTCTCGAACCAGCGGATCAACCGGGCGCTGGAGTCCAGCTGCCCCTTCAGCACGCCGTGCCGGGCACAGGTGGGGTCCGCATGGTGCAGGTTGTGCCAGGACTCGCCGCAGGACAGGACGGCCAGCCACCACACGTTGCCGGAGCGGTCGCGGGACTTGAAGGGGCGCTTGCCGACCGCGTGGCAGATCGAGTTGATCGACCACGTGACGTGGTGCAGCAGCGCGACGCGGACCAGGGAACCCCAGAAGAAGGCGGTCAGCGCGCCCTGCCAGGACCAGGTCACCAGGCCGCCGACCAGCGGCGGGATCAGCAGCGACACCGCCGTCCACAGGACGAACTGGCGGGAGATCGCACGGATCGCCCCGTCCCTGACCAGGTCCGGTGCGTACTTCTGCTGCGGCGTCTGCTCCTCGTCGAACATCCAGCCGATGTGCGCCCACCACAGGCCCTTCATCAGGGCCGGCACCGTCTCGCCGAAGCGCCACGGCGAATGCGGGTCGCCCTCGGCGTCGGAGAACTTGTGGTGCTTGCGGTGATCAGCGACCCAGCGCACCAGCGGACCCTCGACGGCCAGCGACCCCATGATCGCGAGCGCGATCCGCAGCGGCCGTTTCGCCTTGAACGAACCGTGCGTGAAGTAGCGGTGGAAGCCGATCGTGATGCCGTGGCAGCCGATGTAGTACATCGCCGCCATCAGCCCCAGGTCCAGCCAGCTCACCCCCCAGCCCCAGGCCAGCGGGACCGCGGCGACCAGCGCCACGAACGGGACGGTGATGAACAGCAGCAGCGTGATCTGCTCCAGCGACCTGCGCTGCTCGCCGCCCAGCGTCGCGGACGACGCCGAGGCGGCCGGACCGACGGATGAATCGGCAGGAATCGGGGGATCTTCTACGGCTTCAGGACCAGCGGTCATGGTGTCCCTCGTCGGGGGGCTCGGGGGCACGGCTACGGCTACGGAACCGTAACCTACGGTCTCGTAAGTATGGCAGTGCCGCCGCCACGGGCAAGGCCGTGACAGGCGCCACAACCACCCCCTGCGACGCAGATGCCCACCCAGCGGACGGTGTGATCTGCTGACGCTGGGCAGACCTATCCTGGGGACGTCGGACAGCGCGGTCCGCAACCCGCCCGCATCAGACCTGCCCAACCCGTCGCCGCCGGCCCCCCTCCCACGAGCCGCGGTACGACGCCCCTGATTGCTGCAAGGAGCCGCACCTGTGAGCAGTGCCGACCACACTCCGGCCGAGACCGCGTCCATCGAGAGCCTCGATCCCGGCCCGAGCGACAACATCGCCCTGCGCGCCGACATCCGCCGCCTCGGCGACCTCCTCGGCGAGACCCTCGTCCGCCAGGAAGGCCCCGAGCTCCTCGACCTCGTAGAGCGCGTCCGCGCCCTGACGCGCTCCGACGGCGAGGCCGCGGCCCGGCTCCTGGGCGACACCGACCTGGCCACCGCCGCCAAGCTGGTGCGCGCCTTCTCCACGTACTTCCACCTCGCCAACGTCACCGAGCAGGTCCACCGCGGCCGCGAGCTGGGCGCCAAGCGCGCCGCCGAGGGCGGCATCCTCGCCCGCACCGCCGACATGCTCAAGGACGCCGACCCCGAGCACCTGCGGGAGACCGCCCGCAACCTCGGCGTGCGCCCCGTCTTCACCGCGCACCCCACCGAGGCCGCCCGCCGCTCCGTCCTCACCAAGCTCCGCAAGGTCGCCGAGCTGCTGGACAGCCCGGATGCCGAGCGCCGCCGCGCCGACCTCCGCCTGGCCGAGAACATCGACCTCATCTGGCAGACCGACGAGCTGCGCGTCGCCCGCCCGGAGCCCACCGACGAGGCCCGCAACGCCATCTACTACCTCGACGAGCTGGGCCGCGGCGCCGTCGGCGACGTCCTGGAGGACCTCGCCGCCGAGCTGGAGCGGGCCGGCACCGAGCTGCCCGCCGGCACCCGCCCGCTCACCTTCGGCACCTGGATCGGCGGCGACCGCGACGGCAATCCCAACGTCACCCCCCAGGTCACCTGGGACGTCCTGCTCCTCCAGCACGAGCACGGCATCACCGACGCCCTGGAGCACGTCGACGAGCTGCGCGGCGCGCTGTCCAACTCCATCCGCAACTGCGGCGCCACCGACGAACTGCTGGCCTCCCTCCAGCACGACCTCGACCTCCTCCCCGAGATCAGCCCCCGCTACAAGCGGCTGAACAGCGAGGAGCCCTACCGCCTCAAGGCGACCTGCATCCGCCAGAAGCTCGTCAACACCCGCGAACGCCTCGCCGGCGACACCCCCCACGTCCCCGGCCGCGACTACCTCGGCACCACCGAGCTCCTCGACGACCTGGCCCTCATCCAGACCTCGCTGCGCGCACACCGCGGCGGCCTCGTCGCCGACGGCCGCCTGGAGCGCACCCTGCGCACCATCGCCGCCTTCGGCCTGCAGCTCGCCACCATGGACGTCCGCGAGCACGCCGACGCCCACCACCACGCCCTCGGCCAGCTCTTCGACCGCCTCGGCGAGGAATCTTGGCGCTACGTGGACATGCCGCGCGACTACCGCCGCAAGCTCCTCGCCAAGGAACTGCGCTCCCGCCGCCCGCTGGCCCCCACCCCGGCCCCGCTCGACGAGGCCGGCGCCAAGACCCTCGGCGTCTTCCGCACCATCGGCAAGGCCAAGAAGACCTTCGGCCCCGAGGTCGTCGAGTCCTACATCATCTCCATGTGCGCCGGCTCCGACGACGTCTTCGCGGCCGCCGTCCTCGCCCGCGAGGCCGGCCTGATCGACCTGCACGCCGGCTGGGCCAAGATCGGCATCGTGCCGCTGCTGGAGACCACCGACGAGCTCAAGATCGCCGACCAGCTGCTCGACGAGATGCTCGCCGACCCCTCCTACCGGCGCCTGGTCGCCCTGCGCGGCGACGTCCAGGAGGTCATGCTCGGCTACTCCGACTCCTCCAAGTTCGGCGGCATCACCACCTCCCAGTGGGAGATCCACCGCGCCCAGCGCCTGCTGCGCGACGTCGCCCACCGGCACGGCGTCCGCCTGCGCCTCTTCCACGGCCGCGGCGGCACCGTCGGCCGCGGCGGCGGCCCCTCCCACGACGCGATCCTCGCCCAGCCCTACGGCACCCTCGAAGGCGAGATCAAGGTCACCGAACAGGGCGAGGTCATCTCCGACAAGTACCTGGTGCCCTCGCTGGCGCGGGAGAACCTGGAACTGACGGTCGCCGCCACCCTCCAGGCCTCCGCCCTGCACACCGAGCCCCGGCAGTCCGACGAGGCCCTCGCCCGCTGGGACGCCGCCATGGAAACCGTCTCCGAGGCGGCCCACGGCTCCTACCGGCGTCTGGTCGAGGACCCCGACCTGCCCGCGTACTTCTTCGCCTCCACGCCCGTCGACCAGCTCGCCGAGCTCCACCTCGGCTCGCGCCCCTCGCGCCGCCCCGACTCCGGCGCCGGCCTCGACGGACTGCGCGCCATCCCGTGGGTGTTCGGCTGGACCCAGTCCCGCCAGATCGTCCCCGGCTGGTTCGGCGTCGGCACCGGCCTCAAGGCCGCCCGCGAGGCCGGACTCGACAGCGTCCTCGACGAGATGCACGAGCACTGGCACTTCTTCCGCAACTTCCTGTCCAACGTCACCATGACGCTGGCCAAGACCGACCTGCGGATCGCCCAGCACTACGTCGACACCCTCGTGCCCGACGAGCTCAAGCACGTCTTCGACGTCATCAGGGCCGAGCACGAACTCACCGTCGCCGAGGTCCTCCGCGTCACCGGGGAGAAGGAACTCCTCGACTCCAACCCCGTCCTGCGGCAGACCTTCCACATCCGCGACGCCTACCTCGACCCGATCTCCTACCTCCAGGTCTCGCTGCTGGACCGCCAGCGCGGCGCCGCCGAGCGCGGCGAGGAGGCGGACCCGGTCCTCGCCCGGGCCCTGCTGCTCACCGTCAACGGTGTCGCCGCCGGCCTGCGCAACACCGGCTGACGCAAGCCGGCCGGACAGACGACGGCGGCCCGCCCTCTCCACCGGGAGGGCGGGCCGCCGTCGTACCGCCTACAGCGCGGCGAACGCCGCGCCCAGCAACACCGCCCCCAACAACCCCATCACCCACGCCGTACGCCGCAGCCGCATCCCCCCGGCCACCACCAGCGCCGCCAGCAGCAACGACCCCGCGAACGGCACCCACGCATGCAGGATCCCCGCCGGCCCGGTCCGCACCGCATGCGCCGTCCCCGGCTCGACCGTCACCTCGACCCGCTCGCCCTCGTCCGGCGCCGCCGCCTGCGCGATCGTCACCTTCGACCGCGGCCGGCCGTCGCCCCCCGTCGGCACGTACGCACCGGTGCACCGCTCGTCCTCACACGCCGACACCGTCATCGTCCCGCGCTCCCGCGCCTTGACGAGCATCGCGTACTGCGCCGTGTGCCACGACGTCCACACCCCCGCCACCAGCAGCAGCAACGCCAGCAGACCCATCACCCCGGTCCGGGCGAGCAAAAGCGCCCCATAGGCACTCTCACCGACCCGCCGGGTACGGCTGCGTCTGACCGGACTGGTGCGCGTACTGCTTCTGGGCATGGCGGCGATCCTTGGCCATAACCCGCACCCGGTCAACCTCGGACCACGGTTCGTCAGAGCCTGACCCCCGCTGTCCCATTCAGGTGTTGTACGTGCTCTGCGCCCGTTCCAAACCGTCCACGATGAGCGTCTCCACCGCATCCGCCGCACGGTCCACGAAATAATCCAGCTCGCGCCGCTCCGCCGACGAGAAATCCTTCAGCACGAAATCCGCCACCTGCATACGACCCGGCGGACGCCCGATCCCGAACCGCACCCGGTGATACTCCGCACCCAGCGACTTCGTGATCGACTTCAGACCGTTGTGGCCGTTGTCGCCGCCCCCCAGCTTCAGCCGCAACGCACCGTAATCGATATCCAACTCATCATGAATCGCAATGATGTTGCCGACCGGCACCTTGTAGAAATCCCGCAACGCCGTCGTCGGCCCGCCCGACAGATTCATGAAGGACAACGGCTTCGCCACCACGACACGACGACTCGACGGACCCGGCGCGCCACAACGCCCCTCCACCACCTGCGCCCGCGCCTTGTGCGCCTTGAAACGGCCCCCCATCCGCTCCGCCAGCAAATCCGCCACCATGAATCCCACATTGTGGCGATTACGCGCGTACTCCGGGCCCGGATTACCCAGCCCCACCACCAGCCACGGATCAGCGTCCGCCATCTCAGCCACTCCCACATCCGCCGGCAACCCCGCACCGGCCCCGACCTCAACTGCCCATGAAACAGGCCAACCGCCACCCCGCGCCCCAAGGCGCGCGGCAGCGGCTGGACCACTCGCCGAGAAAGACCCTCAGCGAAAAACGACTCAGGCCTCGGCGCCTTCGCCCTCACCCTCGGCGGCCTCCTCGGCCGGAGCCTCGGCCTGCGCCGCGACGACCTGCAGCACGACCGCGTCGTCCTCGACGGACAGCGCCGAACCCGACGGCAGGGCAATGTCCTTGGCCAGCACCGAAGCGCCCGCCTCCAGGCCCTCGACGGACACCGTGACGGACTCCGGAATGTGGGTGGCCTCGGCCTCGATCGGCAGCGCGTTCAGCACGTGCTCCAGGACGTGCTGGCCCGGCGCCAGGTCGCCCTCGACGTGGATCGGAACCTCGACGGAGACCTTCTCGCCCTTCTTCACGGCCAGGAAGTCCACGTGCACCAGGAACTGGCGGATCGCCTCACGCTGCACGGCCTTGGGGATGACCAGCTCGCTCTTGCCGTCGAAGTCCAGACGGATCAGGGCGTTCGGCGTCTTCAGCGCCATCATCAGCGCGTGGTTGTGGATCGCCACGTGCTGCGGCTCCGCGCCGTGACCGTAGATGACAGCCGGAACCAGGTCGGCGCGGCGCGCACGACGGGCGGCACCCTTACCGAAGTCGGTACGGACCTGGGCGGTGAGCTTGACCTCAGCCATAACTGCACTCCTCGTAACTCAGAAAACATCCGGTGGGCGTCACCCGGCCCACGACAGACCTGCTACGAAGAGCGCGTCGATAACGGACAGCCACCACAAAAGGGCGGCCTCCCTCGCCGAGCAACCCCATGAGTCTACCCGGCCGGCAGGCCGCCCCAAAGTCGATCAGCCCCGGGCCGCCCCGCAAGGCGGCCCGGAGCCTGCGCTCACTGCTCCTCGAAGAGGCTCGTCACCGAGCCGTCCTCGAACACCTCGCGGATCGCGCGGGCGATCGTCGGCGCCATCGACAGCACCGTGATCTTGTCCAGTTCCAGCTCCGAAGGCGTCGGCAGCGTATTCGTGAACACGAACTCGCTCACCTTCGAATTCTTCAGCCGGTCCGCCGCCGGACCCGACAGCACACCGTGCGTCGCCGTCACGATCACATCCGAGGCACCGTTCGCGAACAGCGCGTCCGCCGCCGCACAGATCGTGCCACCGGTGTCGATCATGTCGTCGACCAGGACACACACCCGGTCCTTCACGTCACCGACGACCTCGTGCACCGTGACCTGGTTCGCCACGTCCTTGTCACGCCGCTTGTGGACGATCGCCAGCGGCGCACCCAGACGGTCGCACCAACGGTCCGCGACCCGCACCCGGCCGGCGTCCGGAGACACCACCGTCAGCTTGTCGCGGTCCACCTTCGCACCCACGTAGTCCGCAAGGACCGGCAGCGCGAAAAGATGATCCACCGGGCCGTCGAAGAAGCCCATGATCTGATCCGTGTGCAGATCCACGGTCACCACACGGTCCGCACCCGCGGTCTTCATCAAATCCGCGATCAGCCGCGCCGAAATCGGCTCACGGCCACGGTGCTTCTTGTCCTGCCGCGCATAACCGTAGAACGGCACGACGACCGTGATGCTCCGCGCCGAAGCCCGCTTCAGCGCATCGATCATGATCAGCTGTTCCATGATCCACTTATTGATCGGAGCCGTGTGGCTCTGAATCAAAAAGCAATCCGCGCCACGCGCCGACTCCTGATAGCGGACATAGATCTCACCGTTGGCGAAGTCGAAAGCCTTCGTCGGGACCAGGCCCACACCCAGCTGATGCGCGACCTCCTCGGCCAGTTCGGGGTGGGCGCGGCCGGAGAAGAGCATCAGCTTCTTCTCGCCGGTCGTCTTGATCCCGGTCACAGCAAATCTCCTCGAATCACAGTTTGCGTGCGCTCATCACGGTACGCCCCGCACGGCGCACCCCTTGCACGGTCACCGCTCGCCCTCGGAATCCTGGCGAGCAGCCGAAGCCGCCTGCGCGGCGGCGCTTCCGGGCCGCTTGCGCGCGACCCAACCCTCGATATTCCGCTGCTGGCCACGCGCGACCGCCAGCGAACCCGGGGGCACATCCTTGGTGATGACCGAGCCCGCCGCCGTATAAGCGCCGTCCCCGACCGTGACCGGAGCCACAAGCATGTTGTCCGCCCCCGTCTTGCAATGCGACCCGACGGTCGTGTGGTGCTTCGCCTCACCGTCGTAGTTCACAAAAACACTCGCCGCACCGATATTGGTGAACTCACCGATCGTGGCATCCCCCACATACGAAAGATGCGGCACCTTCGTGCCCTCGCCGATCGAGGCGTTCTTCATCTCCACATACGTGCCGACCTTCGACTTCGGGCCAAGATCCGTACCCGGCCGCAGATACGCATAGGGGCCGACGCTCGCGCCCGCACCGATACGCGCACCCTCCGCGACCGTGAACGACGCCACCGCGCCCGCGCCCACCGACGTATCCGTCAGCCGCGAATGCGGGCCGACCTCGGCACCGGTGGCGAGATGCGTGGCACCCAGCAGCTGCGTACCCGGGTGCACCGTCGCATCCGGCTCGAACGTCACCGACACATCCACCCACGTCGACGCAGGATCCACCACCGTCACACCGGCCAGCATCGCCTGCTCCAGCAGCCGGTCGTTCAGCAGCCGGCGCGCCTGCGCCAGCTGCACCCGGTTGTTGATCCCCAGGATCTCCCGGTGATCCGCGGCCACCGCCGCACCGACCCGGTGCCCGGCCTCCCGCACGATCCCCAGCACATCGGTGAGGTACTCCTCACCCTGGCTGTTGTCCGTCCGCACCTTGCCGAGAGCATCCACCAGGAGCTGCGCGTCGAAGGCGAAGACCCCCGAGTTGATCTCCCGGATCGCCCGCTGCCCCGCCGTGGCGTCCTTGTGCTCCACGATCGCGGTCACCGCGCCGGTGCCCGCCTCGCGCACGATGCGCCCGTAGCCGGTGGAGTCCGGGACCTCGGCGGACAGCACGGTCACGGCGTTGCCGTCGGACGCATGCGTCTGGCTGAGCAGCCCCAGCGTCTCGCCGGTCAGCAGCGGGGTGTCCCCGCAGACGACGATGACGGTGCCGTCGAGGGCGACACCGCTGTTGCTCAGCTCCTCCAGCGCGGTACGGACCGCGTGGCCGGTGCCCTTCTGCTCGTGCTGCACCGCGGTGCGCGCGGCGGGATCGACCTCGGAGAGGTGCGCCTGCACCTGCTCGCGGGCATGGCCGACGACCACGACGAGATGCTCGGGATCCAGCTCTCGGGACGCGGCGACGACATGGCCGACGAGAGAGCGGCCGCAGAGGGCGTGCAGGACCTTTGGGGTCGCCGACTTCATGCGGGTGCCCTCACCCGCTGCGAGAACGACGACGGCTGCCGGGCGGTTGGCGCTCACGGGGATGCCCTTCGGCTTCTTGGCTACTTCGGGTGGTGGTCATCCGAAGGATACCGGTGCGTATAGCAGCCGAAACGCGGGCGGGTCCCGACTTGGTGGTCAGGACCCGAAATTTGCTTGCTCGTAGCCGTTGCTCCCCCACGAGGATTCGAACCTCGACCGACGACACCAAAAGACGTTGTGCTGCCCTTACACCATGGGGGAGGGTATTGTCAAGCGGTCGGCATTTTGCTACGTCGACCGCTCGGCACCCCACACTATGCCGTACCACCAGCCTTCAATGCGACGGTATAGGTCGGCGCTTTGCAGGACGCGGATCACCAGGCAGCCGTGATAGGCGTCCCCGACGTTCTTGCGGACGGTCTTGGGGTTGTGCCTTTTGAGGGTGGTCTTCTGCAGCGCGGTCACGTCGACTCCGACGAGATCGGCCCAGTAGCGCTCGGCGCCTGCCACGTCGGCTGTGCCGTGGATCATCACGCGGTAGCCGACTCGCTCCGGTTCCACGCCGAGCAGGTTCAGCCAGGCCAGATACAGACGGATCACGCTCGGGTCGCTGTTGACGAAGGTGACGCTCTCCCGTCTGGTGTACGGCTTGTCCTTCGTGCCTTCCGCCCAGTAGAGGGCTACGCCGGCGATGAAGAGTTCGCGGTCCGAGAGTGCGCCGATTTCCCGCTTGGCGTCTGCCTTGGTCCGCTGCCGTTCCTCCTCGCGCCGCTCGAGTGTCGCCGCCCAGCCGCGGCGGGCGATGGCCGAGGCCTCTTCCGGGGTGCGCGGCGGCGGCTTCGGCAGGTCCCGGACCCACAGGGAGACCGAGCTCTTCGAGCAGCCCAGTTCGACCTGGATCTCGTCGTAGGTCCGGCCCTGCTTCCGTAGTTCGCGGGCGCGGTCGCGCAGGTCGTCCTTGGCGTTCGGGCGGCGGGTCCAGTCGGGGGAGGGGACGCCGTCGAGGAGGCGGTTGAGGATGTCGTTGTTGTGGACGTGGAGGCGGTCGCGGATCTGGCGGCGGCTGAGGCCGGCGCGGCGCAGGGCGACGGCCTGGGGGCGTAACGCCTCGTAGTCGGGGTGGTCCCGACGGGTGTGCGGCATGGGGACAGGTTGCCTGGTGAAGGCGCGGGGAAGTGTCGAAAATGTGGGCGATTCAACAGTTCGAGGGATAACCCCAGGTAAGTGCTGGTAATGGGCCTGGTCTATGACGCGATAGGGGGCGGGGAATCGGGGGCGGGCGCCCGTAGGCTGGGCGGTATGACCGCGACGGGGGCAAGTGAAGGTGTGGGCGCGCGGGGTGCGCCGGTGAGTGACGGGCCGTGGTGGTGGGCCCGGCGGCGGAGCGCCGTGCTGGATGTGTTTCTGGCGGCCGCTTCCGCAGTGGAATGTGTCGTGGAGGGCGTGAGTTTCGCGCACGAGGCACAGGTGCCCGAGCTGCTGGGGATGCTGCTCGGCCTGCTGGCGGGGCCGGTGCTGCTGGTGCGCCGGCGCTGGCCCGTGGTGGTGGTGCTGGTCTCGATCGCGGTGATGCCCGCGGAGATGGGCGGGCTGCTGAGCGTGGTGGGTCTGTACACGCTGGCCGCGTCGGATGTGCCGCGCCGGATCACGGCCCTGCTGGCGGGCATGACCGTCACGGGGACGCTGGTGACGACCTTCCTCAGCCTGCGCGAGGACGTGGCGTCGCAGCAGGACTTCCATCCGCCGATGTGGTTCGTGCCGCTGATGGCGCTGGCCGTGGGGCTGGTGCTGACGGCGCCCCCGGTGTTGTGGGGGCTGTACATCGCGGCCCGGCGGCGGCTCGTGGAGAGCTTGCGGGAGCGGGCGGACGGTCTGGAGCGTGAGCTGTCGCTGCTCGCGGACCGGGCCGAGGAGCGGGCCGAGTGGGCGCGCAACGAGGAGCGGACCCGGATCGCGCGGGAGATGCACGATGTGGTCGCGCACCGGGTGAGTCTGATGGTGGTGCATGCGGCCGCGCTCCAGGCGGTGGCGTTGAAGGACCCGGAGAAGGCGTCGAAGAACGCGGGTCTGGTCGGCGACATGGGGCGCCAGGCGCTGACGGAGCTGCGGGAGATGCTGGGCGTGCTGCGCACGGCCGAGGGGGCGGCGGGGCGCGGCGCCTCGGCGTCCGGTGCGCCGGAGCGGCTGGCGGCGGTGGCGTCGCAGGCGGGGGCGAAGGCGACGGTGCAGGCGCGGGCGTCGGAGCCGTCCGCGAGCGGGGTGGCGGCGTCGGCCGGTGGCTCCGGGGTCGTCTCCAGTTCCGCTTCCAGTTCCGATTTCGGTTCCGGGGCGTCGTCGGTGCCCGGGGCGGGAGAAGCGGACGCCGAGGGGCCGTCTCTGACGGAGCTGGCGGATCTGGTGGGCCAGTCCCGGGCGGCCGGGATGGTGGTCGAGCTGATGGTGGACGGGGCCGCCGGGGAGGAGTCGGCTTCCGGGCGCCGGTACGCGGCGCGGGTGGAGCGGACCGTGTACCGCGTGGTGCAGGAAGCGCTCACGAATGTGCACAAGCATGCGCCGGGTGCGCGGGCGCGGGTGCGGCTGGCGCACCGGGACGGTGAGCTGGCCGTCCAGGTCGAGAACGGGCCCTCCGAGGGTGGCGCGGCCGACGCGGGGCTGCCGAGCGGTGGCAATGGCCTGGTGGGGATGCGGGAGCGGGTGACGGCGCTCGGCGGCGTCTTCGTCTCGGGGCCGACGGAGGCGGGGGGGTTCCGGGTCTCCGCGGTGCTCCCGGCCGCAAGGCCGGTCATCGGTTGAGGGTTTGCCCCACCGGCGGGAAGTGGTCCTGCTGCCGGCGGGAGGGGTGCCCGCGTTTGGCGGGGTGGGTGCCCGCCTTCGGCGGGAGCGGGGTGGGTTGTGTGGGGTGGGGCCCTGCTCGGTGGGGGTGGCGGGTTCGGGGCCGGAGGGGAGCAGGAGAAAACAAAAAAGCAGTAGCCGGGCCCGCACCATGGTGCGGGCCCGGCTACTGGCTTTTGTGAAACCACACCCCAAAAAGGCGGGGGTCGCCCTACCGGGCGGGGGTGGTGGG
>NZ_JBFBHQ010000022.1:0-112631 GCF_040701845.1 Streptomyces angustmyceticus
CGCCGGATTCATCGCCACCAGCACGTTCGGCGCGTCACCCGGCGTGAGAATGTCATGGTCGGCGAAGTGCAGCTGGAAGCTGGAGACACCCGGCAGAGTGCCCGCGGGCGCACGGATCTCGGCAGGGAAGTTCGGCAGCGTCGACAGATCGTTCCCGAACGACGCGGTCTCGGAAGTGAACCGGTCACCGGTGAGCTGCATACCGTCACCGGAGTCACCGGCAAACCGAATGATCACCCGATCCAGACGGCGGACTTCCTTGTCCCGTGCGGTCGGCACGGTGCCTGCAGTCAGCACGGTCATGCCGGCTCACCCTGCTCCGTCGGGTACCCGGCCTTCTGCCAGTACTCGAAGCCGCCGATCATTTCCTTGACGCGGAAGCCGAGCGCCGCCAGCTTGGCGGCGGCCCGCGTTCCACCGTTGCAGGCGGGGCCCCACCCGTAGGTGACATAAACGGCCCCCGGGTCGAGGGAACGGACCGTGCCGGAGTCGATGTCCTGGTGCGGCAGGTTCCTGGAGCCGCGGACGTGCTCGGCGGCGTACGCGGTGCTGCGCCGGACGTCGAGGACGACGATGTCCTGCACGCCCTCCTTCAGGTCGTGGTGGACGTCGAAGGGGTCGGTCTCGCAGGCGAGCCTGGTGTGCTGGAAGTACTCCTGGGCCTGTTCGGGTGCGGCCGGCGGAGCCTCCAGGACGCGGCTCGCAGCCTCGTAGCGGATCGGCCGGTAGTCGGCGAGCCGGCGGAAGTCGCGGTAGGCGGCCTCGTAGTCCGCGTTGGAGACCAGGAACGTACCGCCGTTGGCGAGCAGGGAGTTGCTGCTCACGATGCGCTCGCCGACCGCGACCTTCCAGGTCATCTCGACGTCGCTCTCCAGGTCCGGCTCGACCAGCGCCCGCACGGTGCCCTGCGCCTTGGGGACGACTCCGTCGAAGCAGTAGATCTGCTCGCCGTCGTAGGGGCGGCTCTCGACACCGGACTCGATCTCGAAAGCGAGGTTGATGAAGGCGACTCCGTAGTTCCGCTGCATGGCGGCGAGTCCCGCCATGCCCTTGAAGCGGGCCCCGACCTCGAGGAAGACGAGCTCGTCGGCAGTGGTGTGGAAGAGCTCCAGGTGCGACCCCCCGTCGGGGCGGCCGAGGGCGTCCAGGGCCCGCTCGGCGAAGCCGACCATGCGGGCGACTCGCGGGTCGGAGTCCGCAAGGTTGATGTCCGCGTTGACCTTGCCGCCGGGGACGTCGAGGGAGTTGACGAGGTACTCGGTCACCCCGCCGAAGACGGACCGGCCGGCTTCGCTGACGATGTTGACGCTGTACATCGTCCCTTCGATGAACTCCTCGTATTCGTATGCACGCCCGAGGTCCCCCGGGAGCGCACCGAAGTCGCCGGCGTTCGTGATCTTGTGGACGCCCTCGGACGCGGCGGCGTCGGTCGGCTTGAGGATGAAGGGGAGTCCGACCTCGGCGGCGATCCGGTCGAAGTACTGCGCGGCGGACGCCGCGAAGCGGTCGGGCTCGAAGTGGCCGAAGCGGGGGACGCGGACGCCCGCCTCCATCAGCCGCTGCTTCATCAGGCACTTGTCGCGGAACGGCAGGATGTCGGCGACCTTGGGACCGGTGACGCCGAGCCGGGTGCGGATCTCGGCCGCGACCATCATGTCCTGCTCGTCATAGCAGTGCACGGTCAGGTCCTGCAGGCTCGCCGAGCCGGAGGAGAGGAGCTTTTCGACCACGGCCTGTGCGGCGTCCAGGTCGACGAGCGAGTACAGCATGGGGGTGGGGTCGTCGACCCCGCACGGGACGATGTGGATCTCCTCGAACCAGCCGCGCTGTTCGTCCGTGAGGGTCTGCGCGTCACGCTCGGCGAAGATGCCGATCAGGCGGACGGACTCCGGGGACACCAGCAGGTCGTACCGGAACACCCCGAATCCACGGGTGGAGATGATGACTGCGGTCTTCATGCTGCATGGACCTCGTTCCTCGGCAGGTCGCCCCGCGTGTCGCCGATGAGGGGGGCGGGGGACAGGACGTCCAGGGCCTCGATGAGTGTGTTCAGGCCCGCCGAGAGGTGGACCTGGCTGATGGTGAGCGGCGGCAGGATTTTGAGTACTTCGTCCTGGCGGCCGCAGGTCTCGATGATCAGGCCCTGCTCGAAGCAGAGCCGGGAGACGTCGCTCGCCTCGACACCCGGGACCGTGCTGAGGTCCACCGCCTGCATCAGGCCGAGCCCGCGGATCTCGGCGCCGTGGATCCGGCCGACCCGACGGTCCAGGAGGTCCGTGACGAGCTCTGCCTTGGTGCGGATCTGCTTCTGGAAGGAACTGTCGGACCAGTAGTGCCGGATGGCCGCCGCGGCCGCGACGAAGGCGAGCTGGTTCCCGCGGAAGGTGCCGTTGTGCTGGCCGGGCCGCCAGATGTCGTACTCGGGTTTGATCAGTACGACGGCCATGGGCAGGCCGTATCCGCCGATCGACTTGGACAGGGTGACCAGGTCGGGGACGATGCCGGCCCGCTCGAAGGAGAAGAAGTCACCGGTGCGCCCGCAGCCCGCCTGGATGTCGTCGACGATGAGCCGGATGTCGTACTGGTCGCACAGGGTGCGCAGCTCCCGCAGGAACGGCACCGGTGCCACCCACACCCCGCCCTCGCCCTGCACGGTCTCCAGGAGCACCGCGGCCGGCTTGTCCACGCCCGAGCTCGGGTCCTCCAGGTAGTGACGCAGCAGACCGATGCTGTCGAACTCGCCCAGTGGGGAGTGCGGGTAGGGGATGTGCGTCACCTGCGGCAGAGTCGCCTCGAGGCCCTGGCGGTAGTAGCCGGAACCGGTGGCCGCGAGCGATGCCGTGCTGACGCCGTGGAATCCCCCGCCGAAGGCGATCACATTGGTGCGGCCCGTGGAGAGCCGGGCGACCTTCAGGGCGGCCTCCACCGCGTTGGTGCCGGACGGGCTGGTGAACTGCACCTTGTAGTCGAGGTCGCGGGGTTCGAGGATGTGCGTCCGCAGTGCCTGCAGGAACGCGGCCTTGGCGGAGGTGGAGAGGTCGAGACCGTGGACCAGGCCGTCGTTCTGCAGATAGGCGACCAGTTCGTCCTTGATCGGGTCGGGGTTGTGGCCGTAGTTGAGGGTTCCGGCCCCGGACAGGAAGTCGATGTAGCGGGCGCCGTCCTGGGTGGTGAGCAGGTCGCCCTTGGCGGTGGCGAAAACGGCGGGGAATGCCCGCGAGTAGGAGCGGACGGCCGATTCGGTGGTCTCGAAGACGGTCGGTGTGTCAACGGTCAGTGTGGTCATGAGGGTTAGCTCCCAAGGGGTGCGGCAACGTCGGCCGGCTGCAGTCGGCCGGTCCAGGCGTGCGCGAGGTCGAGCTGCTGCGGGGCGGCTGCGATGTCGGTGCGGTAGCGCATGCCGGGGAACGAGATGGCGTCGATGCGCCGGTAGGCCCGTGCCCGCGCCTCGGCGAGCGTGCTGCCGGAGCCGACCACGTGCAGGACCCGGCCGCCGCAGGTCACCGGGTGCCCGTCGGCGTCGGCACGCAGGTTGGCGTAGAACAGCCGGGTCTGCTCCAGCGGGAGCTGAGCGAGGCCGAGGACCGGCTGGCCCGGCGTGAAGGCGCCGAACGGCCAGCCCGGCGCGGCCTGCGGGTCCGTGGGATCGATGCAGCCCTGGGTCAATGCCACACTGCACCGCACCAGTTCGTCGGTGATGAGCAGGCTGTTGCCGAGGTCCTGGCGCAGCACCGCGCGGCACAGCTCGGTGAAGTCGCTGTGGACGCCGGGCAGGACCGCCTCCGCCTCGGAGTCGCCGAACCGGGTGTTGATCTCGATGACGCGCAGCCCGTCCGCGGTGAGCATCGCGCCGATGTAGACGAAGCCGGTGTAGGCGAGGCTCTCGGCCTTCAGGCCCGCCACGAGGGGCTCGACCAGGTCTCGGCGTATCTGCTCCAGGAGGGCGGGCGATGCCTGCGGGTGGGGGGCGAGGGAGCCCATGCCGTCGCAGTTCTTGCCCGTGTCGCCCTCCAGGGTCCGCTTGAAGTCGAGCGCGGTCGGGAAGAGCAGGTAGTCCGCGCCGTCCAGCAGGGCGAAGACGGAGATCTCCCGGCCGTACAGACGCTCCTCGATGACGATCTGGAAGCTCTCGCCCTGCGTCGCCGCGAAGGCCTCCACCGCCGCCGTGGCCTCGGCCGCCGTGTCGCACACGACGGAGCCGTCGCCGTCCGGGGTCAGCCCGTCGGTCTTGACCACGCAGGCGTACGGCAGGTCCCGGATGTACGCCTTGGCGGCGGCCGGGTCGGTGAATGCCGCGTACTGCGCGGTGGGCAGGCCGTGGTCCCGGCAGAAGCCCTTGCCGCGCTCCTTGCTCGCCTCGAGCTGTGCCGCCGCCCTGGACGGGCCGATCACCTTGTGCCCGTGCTCGGCGAGGATGTCGGCGTACCCGAGGGACAGCGCGTCGATGTTGGAGACGAAGACGAACTCCACCGGGTGTGCGGCCAGGAAGTCCAGGGCGGTCGCCGGGTCGTCGAAGCGGATCTGCGGGGCGGGCACGATGCGGTCGTGCTCCAGAGCGTCGGTACCGGGCCCGTAGTACACGGTCACCGCGGGGTTCGTCCGGATGAACAGGTCGCAGATCGCGTGTCCGCGCCCCGTACCGTCGACCACCAGGATGTGTGTCACAGCTGCTCCTTCGAGAGACGGCCATCGAGGGAGACGACTCCCGTGGCCACGGGTATGGATTCGTTCCAGGGCGTCGGGGCCACGTCCTCGGGCAGGCCCACCCGGTTGCCCCCCACCTGGCCGGCGGCCTGCAGGTGGTCGGCCAGTGAGCCCCAGACCTCGGTGTAGCGCTCGGGCCGGTTGTCCTGGTCGTCGGCCCTGATCCAGGGCGAGTTGGCCCAGTCACAGGCGGGCATGACGTGATGCAGGTCGTGCTGGACGGTGTCGCCGACGAGCACGAACATCCGGTACGAGGAGTGCACGATCAGCATCCGGAACGTCCAGCGGCTCCAGGCCGCCGCCTTGCGCAGGCCCGTGAGCTCCGGCGCGGGGGCGGGCTCGCCGCAGAATCGGCCGAAGGTCAGCAGGTCGCGCTGGTCGCGGGGCAGCCGCTCCTGGTTGCCGAACAGCCACCAGCGGTGCTCGGTCATCGTGTAGAGGAAGGTGCACGCCTGGAAGAAGACGGACGCGGGCACCAGCCAGAGCACCAGCCACTCCACCCACCAGCCGGTGAGCCCGACAAAGGCCACGGTGGCGGCGAGATAGGCAAGCGACATGAACAAGCGGTACCGCGGGGCGACGCCCACGAAGTTCGACACGATGCGGTTGGTGAGGAACCGCGCGTGGTGGCGCGGCGAGAACAGCGCCGCCCACAGGTAGCGGCGGAACTGGCTCCTGCTCATCCCCGGACGCATGCCGGTCGACAGGAGATAGCGGGTGTCGCCGTCCTTCATCGAGCAGGGGTACGCGTGGTGGAGCAGGTGTTCCTTGCGGTTCTCGTCGTAGGGGGTGCGCCAGAACACCGTCGTGATGAGCTCGCCGACCATGCGGTTGCTCCAGGCCTTCTTGCTGAACATGCGGTGCAGCGTCTGGTGGACCACCACGACGTCCAGCCGGCGCATGCCTCCGGCGGTGAGCAGCCAGCCCAGGAGCATCAGGGGCGCCGACCATGCGGCGAGCGGGTGCAGTGCACAGGCCCCGAGGGTGATGCCGAGCGCGATCTGTGCGGTCCCGAGCAGTCCGGCCTTGGCGGGGCTCCACGGGATGAGCTGCTTGCCTCCCTTGAGGGGGACACCGGTGATCCAGGTGAGATAGGGCTGCACCAGGGCGGGGAGCCGGCGCATGGTCTCGCGGGGCTCGGCCGCGGTGAACTGGTCGGACCCTTGCGGCTTGACCCGCTCCTCAACGGGCGCGACTCCTGCGGTTTCCACGGTCTGCGGCTCAGGCACCGACGCCTCCGAACAGGGCGTCATTGGTCTCGTGAGTGATTTCGCGACGGAGGTCGTCGCCGCTCGCCCACGTCATGTTCACGATCGTGCGGCTGGTCTCGCCGCGGATCGGGTAGACCCGGTGCATCGTGGTGTCGGTCTTCACCACGTACGCGTCACCGGCCTCGAAGGCGTACGACCTGACCTGGCTCTTCAGCAGAGCCCCGTGGACGTCCGGGTTCTCCTTGTCCCAGGAGGTGTGCGGCACGGCTTGGACGAAACCGCCGTCGCGGTAGTCGGGGGCCTGCAGGACGAGGATGAAGCCGTAGGTGTAGTCGTCCCAGTGCCAGCCGTGTGTGTCGCCGCTCTTGCCGAGGCGGCTGATCACGTAGTGCTCGCCGGCGTACGGGCAGGTGAAGACCTCCTCGCCGACCACCTGGGACAGCAGGGTCTTGACGGCGGGTGAGAAGTAGGTGGCGTGCACCAGCGGCCCGTGCTCCTTGATGACGGGCTGGCCGACCGTGGTCATCTGGCGGGGGGTTCCGTCGGTGATGTCGAAGGCGAACTTGCGGTCCACCCCGTGCCCGTCCATGATCCCGAAGGCCTCCTCCTGGAGCGGCCGGAGCAGCTCGGGGGGACAGAAGTTGCGCAGCGGCACGATGTGCTCCGACTGGAACGCCGTCTGCAGGCCGGTGAGCTTCTCTGCGGTGAACTGGGAGGCGAAGTGCTGCTCGAAGAGGCGCTCGGGCGCCTGGGCGAGAGGGTGTTCCTGAGTGGTGACGGTCATGCGGGTTCTCTCCTTCGTGAAGTGGTGTGAACTACGCCGGGGCCGCTAGGACGTGGCCCGACTGGTGGTAGTGGGGCGAGATGAGGTGGTTGTTGGGGTTGTCGCCGAGGGGCCGGCCGTTGAAGAGCGTGTTCCGGCGGGCCGCCATCGCCTTGGCGTGCAGCTCCTGCGCGGAGTCCGCGGTGACGACGACCATCCCGACCACGTCGAGCTGGTCCGCGCGGCCCGACAGCGGCTCCCCGACGGGCTTGGTGCGGCGTCCGTACTCGGTGCCCTCGGGGAAGGTCAGTTCCCCCATCTCGGTGGCACCGGGCGGCGGGAGCAGCAGCATGTCGGCGCTGTGGCGCGGGGTCCGGTCCAGGAAGGACAGGTCCGTGGCCAGCCCGCAGGCGATGTCGACGAGGGGCGCCGCATACTCGATGCCGAAGGCGTTGCCGATGCAGACGGCCATCCCCACGCCCGCGGTACGGAGATTGAAGTCGATCAGCTCGATGGGGCCTTCGTCCGGAACCATCAGCTCCAGGTGAGTCGGCCCATGGGTGATGCCGAGGGCGCGGTGCAACTCCGCGGCGTGCGCCACGATCTCGTCGCGCCGTGGATGGTCGTACGGGAAGACGACGCCCTGCTCCACGACGGGATCGCGGCTCAAGAGGTAGCGGCCGGTGAGGCCGATCACCTGGGCCGCACCGTGCTCGACGAGCGACTCCACCGAGAGCAGCTCGCCCTCGGCACGCTCCTCCAGGACGAAACCGCCGTGCGCCAGGATGTACCCCTTCATCAGGGAGTTCACGACAGGCGCCGCGGAGATCCGGTCGGCGGCCGCCCGCAGTTCGTCGAGCGAGGAGACGGTGAAGCACAGCGCGCTGCCGGTGCCGTTCGCCGGCTTGAGCACGGCGGGCCCGCGAAAGCGCCAGCTGTCCCACCGCAGTGCCTCGTCGAGAGTCTCCGAGCGGAGGGCGGAGAGCCCCTCGGCGTACAGCGTGCGCCGCACCCAGTACTTGTCGAGTGCCCGCTCCACCGCCGCGGCGCCGCTGGTCGGAAGGCCGGCCTGCTCCCGGAGCGCGGCCTCGTGCCGCAGTGCTCCTTCGAACGCCGCGTAGGTGCCGGCCACGGTGTAGCGCGCGAGTACGGAGTCCAGGACGGCGCGGACCGTGTCCTCCTCGGTCCAGGAGGACACCGGAAGCACCTCGTCCACCAGATCGTCCGGCACGGCGAACGGACCGTCGCTCTGCAAGGGCCCCTGGTTCAGGGCGATCACGCGAAAGCCGCGCCGTTTGGCTTCCTTCGCCACCAGGACCATGTGGTTGAGCAACTCGAGCAGAACGAATGCCTGCTCCTTTTCCGGAACTTCTTCGTGTGTCACTTCGGCGTTCCTCTCAGTGGGTCCGGGACTCTTCGGGCAGGACGACCGAAGGTGCGGCGACGGGCGCGGGCGCACGATCACCGATGCGCTTCCGGAAGATCTCCCAGCCGATGACGAGCACGGCGATGAGGGCGATGTCGGCATAGACGGCCCGGTCGACTCCGATGCTGTCCATGCCACGTGCGAAGACGAAGGCGAATACCGCCATCAGGCTGTAGCCGATCGCCGTCTGGACCCCGACGACCGAGGACACCTGGGAATCCGGAGTACGCGCGATCATGAGCTTGAACTGGTGCACCCAGATGACTTCTCCGCAGAGCACCATCAGCGAGAACAGGACCACGCAGAGAGAGATGTTTCCCTGCGCCATCGGCATGGCCAGATAGCAGACGGTGCTGGCGAGCACCGCCGCCATGTTCACCTTCTTCTCGCGCTCCCGAGTAATCAGGCCACGGCGGTTGAAGAACTGGTAGACGAAGATCCCGGCCATGATCGCGACGGACTCGAAGGTGAAGAACAGTGCCGTCCCCGACTCGCCGTAGCGGAACCAGACCTCGGGGATCACGGTGATCAGTGATTCGTACGTCGCCTGGAACGCCGTGACCGACAGGACGATGTAGAACACCGCCGTGGCGACGGTCTCGTCGCGCCCCATCAGGGCAAGGGCTCCCCGCGCCCCGGACAGACTGCTGCGCTTCCCGGTGGCACGGGCGTCCCTCAGGGACTCCGCGAGCCGTTCCCGGTTCGGCCGTACGAACAGCATCAGCACGGCCGCCACCACGAACGCCGTCGCATCGATCCACACCACGGCCGTGAAGCCGACGAACTTCAGGATGAACACGCCCACCGCGCCCGCAAGCGCCATGGCGAGCGGCAGACTGGAGTTGAAGACCGGTGAGTACATCTCGGTCTCGCGCTCATCGAAGAACTGCACCAGGGCCTTCACCCGGGCATTGCTCACGGCGCTCTTCAGCAGCGATCTGACAAAGATGATGACCACCGCGCCGGCGAACATTCCGGGGCCCATCAATGCCAGGAAGAGCAGCGTCACCACAGCTGCGGCGACATTCAGCCGGACAAGGAGTCTCTTGGCGTTCTGCCGGTCGATGTACTGCGCGGCGAAGAGGCCGACAAAGAGGTTGGCAATCCAATCCGCCCCGAAAACAACCGCGGACAGGGTCGCACTACCACTCTCCTTGAAGACATATGCGGCGTACGAGATCATCAGCAGCTTCGAGCCGAAGAGCGAGATGAACGAGGACAGGAAACTGAGAAGGAAATTTCGCCGTAAATAGACGCTCATGTCAGGCTTGCTCTTTCTGCCGGACCTGTCCCCTTGGTCGGGCATGAGACAGGTGAGCACGGGGCCACGGCGCGCGGCCTTCGAAACGTTCTGCTTGCTCACCGAGTCTTCGGCACGGTGCTTCTGATCACGTACCGCATCGGTACCGCCACGTGCGGGAGCTGGCTAGTATCTTGCCGGAATTACGGTCTATGCCTGGGGTTTTACAGGTTTCTGGGGGGCGCAGTGGTGACGACAGAACCCGAGAGTCGGTCGATTCGGTTCAACATCCTCGGTCCGTTGGAGGGTTGGGCGAACGAACACCGTCTGAAGTTCGGCGGCCCCATCCAGGAGCGGGTCCTCACCGTGCTGCTCCTGGAGACCAATCGCGTGGTGCCGGTCTCACGGCTGATCGAAGCCGTGTGGGGGGAAGAACCACCGGCAACTGCCCTGCAGCAGATCCGCAAAGCCGTCGCCGAACTCCGCCGGCGCATTCCCCAGGGGCTGGAAGTCATCGCCACCGAAGGCTCCGGCTACCGGACGGTGCTGGAGCCCGGACAGCTCGATATGCGCTTATTCCAACGGAAGACGGCACAGGCCACGGCCGAGGCGGCCAACGGGCGGCTGTCCCAGGCGGCGGAACAGCTGACCGAGGCCATGGCGCTGTGGCGCGGCCACGTCCTGTGCGGAACAGGGGGAACGGTCATCGACTCGCTCTCCGCCACCCTGGAGGAACACCGCCTCGCCGCGACGGAGCAGCTCTTCGAACTCCGCCTCGCCCTGGGGCAGGACAGCGGACTCGTAGGCGCCATACGGGAGACCGTCGGCGCCCACCCGCTGCGGGAACGGCTGCGCGGCCAACTGATGCTCGCGCTCTACCGCACGGGGCGGCAGGCCGAGGCGCTGGCCGAGTACGCCAAGGTCAGAACGCTGCTGGTGGATGAACTCGGTATCGACCCCAGCCCGGAACTGAGCCGCCTGTACGAGAAGATACTGCGGGCCGACCCGGAACTCGCCGTGCCGGAAAGCCCGGCGGCCGGCGGCCCGGCAGCTCCGTCGGAACCCGAACAGCGCGCCGTGGAAGCGGCCCTGCCCGTTCCGGCCCTCCGCACCCCGTGCACCCTCCCGTACGACCTGGTGGACTTCACCGGTCGCGAGCGGGAGATGAACTGGCTCCTCGACCTGGCCGCCGACGGCCGGGGCGCCGGCCTCGTGGGCATTGACGGCATGGGCGGGTGCGGGAAGTCCACCCTGGCCGTGCACGCCGCCCACGCCCTTGCCGGCGCATACCCGGACGGTCAGCTCCATGTCGACCTTCGGGGCTCCACCCCGGGGGAACGGCCCTTGCGCCCGGACGCCGTGGCCGCTCTGCTCCTCAAGGCGCTGGGCAGCCCGGACGCACAGATACCCGACGACGTGGAGAGCTGCCTCCCGCTCTGGCAATCATGGGCCGCGAACCGGCGACTGCTCCTCATCCTCGACAACGCTGCCGACACCGCCCAGATCCGGCCCCTGGTCGCGGCGATGCCGTACGGCTTCGTCCTGGTGACCAGTCGTGCCCGCCTGGTCGACCTCGACGGCGCCCAGTGGATCTCGCTCAGCAGCATGGAGCCCACGGAGAGCGTGACCCTCCTGACCCGGACCCTGGGCGAGGAGCGCGTGGCCACCGAGCCCAAAGCGGCCGCGGCCCTCGCCGAGCTGTGCGGACACCTGCCGCTCGCACTGCGCATCGCCACGGCCCGGCTCCGCAACCGCCCGCTGTGGACGCTGCAGTATCTCGCGGGACGCCTGCGCGACGAGTCCCGACGGCTCAAGGAGCTGAGCTCCGGCGAGCGGAGTGTCGCCACCACCGTCCAGCTCTCCTACCAGGCACTGAGACCCGACGCCCAGGCGGCGTTCCTCCTTCTGGGCCTGCACCCGGGCGCGGGCATCGACAAGTACGCCGCTGCGGCGCTCACCGCCACCACTCCGGCGGAGGCCGAGGAGATCCTGGAGGACCTGCTCGATGTGCATCTGCTGCACCAGCCGGCGATCGGCCTCTACTCCTTTCACGACCTCGTCCGCAGTTTCGCCCGCAGCCTGTGGGAGCCCGGCCCGCAGACGCAGTCGACCGGCGCACTCGGCCGGCTCCTCGCGTTCTACGTCGCCGCGACGGAGGAAGCCTGCCGCGTCCTCTTTCCCGGGTGGCGCCGCTACGACGTCGCGTCCCACGGGCCCCCTGCCGAGCTGCCTCCCCTGGGCACCGAGCCGGAGGCCCTGAGCTGGTTCGAACGGGAGCAGCGAGCCCTCCAGGCCGCCGTCGCCCTCGGCCACGAGCACGGGTGGTACGAGCTTGCCGCCTACCTTGCCCGCAATATGGTGTTCCACCTGCATCACCGCGGCGACATCCGAGGATTCCAGGAGGTCAGCGAGATCGGGGTGGCGGCGGCTCGGCAGTCCGAGGATCCGTGGACGCTGCGCCTGAACCTGATGAACCTGGCCACGGCCCAGTCGATGCTCGGAAACTTCCGGCAGGCGGCAGCCGCCGCCGAGGAGGGGCTCCGCATCGTCACCTCGCAGGGGGACCGCTTCGGCGAGGGGGCGTACCTGGACCAACTCGGCTGGGTCCACGGCAGCCTGGGGAATCTGGCCCAGGGGCAGACGTACCTGCAGCGGGCGGTCGAGGTGCACCGGGAGACCGGCAATGCGATGCAGGAGTCCTTCGCCCTGTGCAACCTCAGCTCCATCCACACCCATCTGGGCCGTCCGGAAGAAGCCGTGGCAGCGGCCCAGAGGGCCGTCCTGCTGTGCCGGCGGATGGGTGCGCGCCAACACCAGGCCGCCGCTCTGAACGACCTGGCCATCGCCTACCTGGACGGGGGCGACCACGAGGCGGGACTCACCGTCCTCGACCAGGCGCTCAGCCTGGGTGAAGCGCACGCGATGCCCAGGAACCTGGCCCTCACGATGGCGCTCATGGCCAATGCCTGCCAGCTCAACGGTCGCGGCGATCAGGCATTGGGGTACTTGGAGCAGGCGCTCACCCTCGTCAGGCCCTTGAGCGTGAAGGGGTGGCAGAGTCAGATCGAAAACCTCGCCGGACTCGTACACCAGCGGCGCGGCGAGTACCCCGAGGCACACGCACTGCACGAGGAGGCCTTCCGCAACGCCTCCGCGATCGAGTACCGCATCGAGATGGCCTGGGCCTTGGCCGGTATGGCACAGAGTCTGGACGAGTTGGGTGACCACCCCGCCGCCTCGGAGTACCGCGGGCGCGCGGACGAGCACTTCGACGCCATGAATGTCCCGGCAGGCCGCCGACGGCGCGCCTGACACACCACGGCGCTCCCCCTCCGGCCGAGGGGGAGCGCCGCACGGCCCGGATCAGGGAAGCAGGGCGCCGGGCGCGGCCGGGCCGCCATTGTTGGCCACCACACGCCGGCCCTCGTGCTGCACCTCTCCCTGTACCGCGGCCATCCCCGTTCCCACGGCCAGCACCAGTGCGAGAACGCCGCCAAGTCTTGCCAGCATCTTCCGCATCGTCTTCTCCCCCTGTTTTCGTTGCTATTCCGGGCGTGCCCTTGTGGACAGGTCGATCTTGGCCGCACCGGCTTCCGGACGGAATCCTCTGCGATACCTGATGGATACCTGCGCCCGTCTCGGCGCGTTCGGCACAACGATGCGACGCGCACACCGGTTCCTGCCGCCGGCAGCGGTGGGGCGGAGCGGCGTCGGGGCCTCGGCCCGTCCGCCGGCGATTGTGCGGGGCGGGAGGGATCCGAGGCCGAGAGGTGGGGCCGGGTGAGGGCGCGAGGACACCGGCGGGGACAGCTCGCGGAACAGTCGTACGGTGATCCGGGGGGCTGATCAGAGTTATCCACAGGGTCGACGAGGACCCCCTGCGAACTCGTAGGCTTCTGGAATGGCTCTGGCGGACGTGGAAGTGGTCGTGGACATGGATGTGGAAGGCGCTTCGGACGCAAGCGAGGCGGTGCAGGTGCTGCGCCGGGTGTTCGGGTACGAGTCGTTCCGCGGCAGCCAGCAGGAGATCATCGAGCACGTCGTAGGGGGCGGCGACGCCGTCGTCCTGATGCCGACCGGTGGCGGAAAGTCCCTGTGCTACCAGATTCCCTCGCTGGTCAGAGGCGGTGTGGGGGTGGTCGTCTCGCCGCTGATCGCCTTGATGCAGGACCAGGTCGATGCCCTGCGGGCGCTCGGGGTGCGGGCCGGGTTCCTCAATTCGACGCAGGATCTGGAGGAGCGGCGGCTCGTCGAGGCCGAGTTCCTGTCCGGGGAGCTGGATCTGCTGTATCTGGCGCCCGAGCGGCTGCGGGTCGAGCAGACGCTGAGCCTGCTGGACCGCGGGAAGATCTCGCTCTTCGCGATCGACGAGGCGCACTGTGTCGCGCAGTGGGGCCATGACTTCCGGCCGGACTATCTGGCGCTGTCGATGCTGCACGAGCGCTGGCCCGAGGTGCCGCGGATCGCGCTGACCGCCACCGCGACCGAGGCCACCCACCAGGAGATCACCTCTCGGCTGCGGATGGCGGACGCCCGGCATTTCGTGGCGAGCTTCGACCGGCCGAACATCCAGTACCGGATCGCGGCGAAGAGCGAGCCGAAGAAGCAGCTGCTGGAGCTGCTGCGCAACGAACATGCGGGGGACGCGGGGATCGTCTACTGCCTGTCCCGGGCCTCGGTCGAGAAGACCGCGCAGTTCTTGGTGGAGAACGGCATCCCGGCGGTGCCGTACCACGCGGGACTCGACGCACGGATGCGCGCCGAGCACCAGGCCCGCTTCCTGCGCGAGGACGGGCTGGTCGTGGTCGCCACGATCGCTTTCGGGATGGGCATCGACAAGCCGGACGTGCGGTTCGTGGCGCATCTGGACCTGCCGAAGTCCGTGGAGGGCTACTACCAGGAGACCGGGCGTGCGGGGCGCGACGGGCAGCCGTCGACGGCCTGGCTGGCGTACGGGCTGCAGGACGTGGTGCAGCAGCGGAAGATGATCGACGGGTCGGAGGGCGACGAGGCGCACCGGCGGCGGCTGTCGGCCCACCTCGACGCGATGCTGGCGCTGTGCGAGACGGTGCAGTGCCGGCGGGTCCGGCTGCTGGCCTACTTCGGCCAGGAGAGCAGCGCGTGCGGCAACTGCGACACCTGCCTGGCCCCGCCGGAGACCTGGGACGGCACGGTGGCCGCCCAGAAGCTGTTGTCCACGGTCGTACGGCTGAAGCGGGAGCGCGGGCAGAAGTTCGGCGCGGGCCAGATCATCGACATCCTGACGGGCAAGAAGACCGCCAAGGTCATCCAGTTCGATCATGACGGGCTGAGCGTCTTCGGGGTGGGGAGCGACCTCCGGGAGGCCGAATGGCGCGGTGTCGTACGGCAGTTGCTGGCCCAGGGACTGCTCGCCGTCGAGGGTGATTACGGCACGCTGGTGCTGACGGACGAGAGCGGCGAGGTGCTGGGCGGCCGGCGCGAGGTGCCGATGCGGCGGGAGCCGGAGAAGGCGGCGCGGGCGGCCAAGGCGAAGACGAAGGGCAAGCGTGCGGCGCCGGCGGACCTGCCGGAAGAGGCGCTGCCGCTCTTCGAGGCACTGCGCGGCTGGCGGGGGCGCACGGCCAAGGAGCAGGGCGTACCCGCGTATGTGATCTTCCATGACGCCACGCTGCGGGAGATCGCCACCCTCCGTCCGGCGTCGACGGCCGAGCTCGGCACGATCAGCGGGGTCGGTGAGAACAAGCTCGCGAAGTACGGCTCGCAGATCCTGGACGTGCTGGCGGGGCGGGAGACGTCCGAGGGGTCCGAGGCAGAGGGGCCGAGCGGGGGCGCGCCGGCGGCGGCCGTGGGGGCGGCCGACCCGGCCGGGGCCGCGGGGACGGCCGGGCCGAACGGTGCGGCAGGGGGTGGTCCGGTGCCGCCGGAGCCCCTGGACGAGGAGGCGTTTCCGGAGCCGCCGGACGACATCGACTGGTGAAGGCGTGAGGGGCCGGTAGGCAGGGCGGGTCCGGGGGCCGGATGGACGTGGTCAGGAAGCCGTACGGGAGGCGTCGGGGGGAAGCCGGAGGACCGCGCGGGCACCGCCGTCGGGGGCGTTGGTGAAGCGGAGGTCGATGCCCAGGACGGCGGACTGGCCGACGGCGATGGTCAGGCCCAGGCCATGGCCCTTGCCCCGGCCCGGGGCGTCGGTACGGAAGCGCTGCGGGCCGTGATGCAGCAGGTCGGCGGGGTAACCGGGACCGTGGTCGCGTACCTCGATGGCCGGCGGGCCGTCGGGCGGAGCGTCCACGGTGACGAGGACGGGGGGCCGGCCGTGCCGGTGGGCGTTGATGACGAGGTTGGCGACGATGCGGTCGAGGCGGCGGCGGTCGGTCTCGACCACCGCGTCGGCGGCGATCCGCACCACGGTGTCGAAGCCGGTGGCGCGTACGGAGCCTTCGACCAGCGTCCCGAGGTCATAGGCGGCGAGGTCGGCGCGCTCGGTGCCGGAGTCCAGCCGGGAGATCTCCAGCAGGTCCTCGATGAGGCGGCGCAGCGCCCGCAGGCGGTCGTTGATCATCTCCTTGGGCCGGCCCTCCGGGAGCAGCTCGGCCGAGGCGAGGATGCCGGTGAGCGGCGTACGGAGCTCGTGCGCCACATCGGCGGTGAAGCGCTGTTCTGCCTCCAGGCGGCTCTGCAGGGAGCCCGCCACCGAGTCCAGCGCCGCCGCCACCGCCGCCACCTCGTCCTGCCCCGTCGAGCCGCTGCCCGGGCCCTGATCTGCGCCGTTGCCGACCCGGGCGTCCAGATCGCCGGCGGTGATCCGGCGTGCGACCGCCGCCGTGGTGGCCAGCCGACGGCTGATGCGATGTGCCAGGAACAGGCCGGCGAGGGCGACGACCGCGGCGGCGAGCACGGCCGAGCCGAGGATGGCGGTGTCGAGGTTGTCCAGGGAGCGGCGGGTGTTGCCGAAGGGCGACCAGACGGCCATGACGTGACCGTCGGCCGGCGCCGCCGCCCACATGACGGGGCGGCCCCGGTACGTCCCCACCATGGTGCCGCGTTGGCCGGAGCGCGCCGACCGGCGCAGATCGGCGGGCAGTTCACGCGGGTCGAGGAGGGAGTTGAGGCCTTCGCGCGAGGTGCCGTACTCGAAGAGGTCCAGGGCGGTGTCGAGGTTCGCGCGGGTCTCCTTGCGGACCTGGCCGACGGTCTGGCGGGCCACCGCGTCGTGGACGAGGGCGCCGAGGACGGCGGCGACCGCGCAGCTCACCGCCATCACGGTCAGCGCGATCTTCCAGCGGAGGGAGACCGCGGGGCGTTTCACGGGCTGCCGCCGCCGGCCTGCGGGGTCTGGGCCGTGCGGGCGTCGTCGAGCGTGAGGTTCCACAGGCTCATCGAGTCGCCGTCCCAGAGATAGTCGATGACGCTGACGTAGCGCGGGTCCTTGGTGGGCTCGCGGATGGCGAGATGCCCGGCCGCCAGCTCGACACCGGCCAGCACGCCGCGCAGGACGAGCACCCGGGTCACCACCGAGTCCCGGACGCTGTACACCCGCAGCTCGCTGTTGCGGGGGTCGAGGTTGACGGCCATCAGCAGGTCCGGTTTGCCGTCGCCCGTGACGTCGTGCAGCTCGGGGCGGCGCACCGACTTCGCCGCGGGCGGTGTCCGGCCCTGCGCGGCGATGTCCGCGTCGAGGACGGCGAGGGGATTTGCGTCGGCCATGCTGCCGCTGGGGACGCGCGGGACATGCGGCACGGGGACGAGGGCCGCAGGATTCTCGTCCCGCCGGGGCGGCGCGGGCGAGTAATCCGGCCACAGCACCAGCGGCGCATCCACGTCCCGGGCGCGCCCCTCGCTCTGCAGCCCCTCCACGTCGGCGCAACCGGTGGTGAGGAGCGCGAGGCAAGCGAGGCTGGCGAGGAAGGGGAGGAGGGAGAGGGAGGGGAGCAGGGAGTGGGTGGAGCGGGCGGAGTTCGTGGAGCAGGCGGAGCGTGTGGGGCAGGCGGAGCGTGTGGAGGCGCCCCGGGGGAGGGGCAGCGTCGTGCGGGGTCGCAGCCGTCGCATCTCGTCGCCACCGCCTTCGCGCCTTCGCGCCTCTGCGCCCTCGCGCCTTCTCACCGTCGCGCTCTCGCGCCTTGGTTCCGCCAGTCCGGTCACCCCCTCAAGCCGATCACTCCTCGTGACCACTCTGCATAGATAGCGCCTCATATGCGGACGTAATCCGAACCAAAGCTATCCAAGTCGATAGCGAACGGAATCTTTAAGTCGGCCATTCTGGCGGCGTTTGCGGCCTTCGGCCCGGTGGGGCGGGCGTTCCTTCACATGACCGCTCCCAGAGATCACAGCGACTGTTACACAACGTACGGATTACCGTTAAGGACGCTCCGTAGCGTGCTCCTTAGTAACCGCACCCCTACGGCGGCCCGAGCCGCCCACGACGAGGAGTACCCCATGCGGGCCCAGCACCGCTCCGTGATCCGTACCGCCACCGTCGCGACCGGTGCGCTGGCCGTCCTGCTGCTTCCCGCGGGCGCCGCCTTCGCCGCCGATTCCACCGCGCCCACGGAGAGCCGGACGTCGATCATGCTGCCCGACAACGGCCTGGCCGGCCTGGCCGAGAGGGCCGGTCACCTGCCCAAGGCCGGGGTGATAGGCGGTGCGGGTGCACTGGGTGTGGCAGGTGCGGTGATCGCCGTGCACCGTCGGCGCCACAGCAGCCGGGGACGCCAGGCCTGAGCCCGGCCCCCGCGCCCCCCAGAAACCGCACCCCGCGCAGCCCGACCGGCCACCACAGCCCGGCCCGGCCGCCACAACCGGCCACCGCAGCCCGGCCCGCGCGATCCAGCCCAGCCCCTCCACACGCCCCACCCCGGGCTGCGCACCCCCACCCGGCCTGCGCAGCCGCTACTGCTCCCCCACCAACCGCTGCACCTCCTCGTAACCCAGCACCTCGCCGCCCGCCCCTGTCGTGCCGGCGGGCCGCTCGCCCGTACGGATGGCATCCGCCGCCGTGAGAGTGGCCTGCAGCGCCGTGCGGAAGAGCAGCGAGCCGGTGCTGATGCGGCGTACGCCGAGGTCCGCCAGGCGGCCGACGGTGTGCCGCCCGGCGGCGAAGAGGATGTTCACCGGTGCGGGGATCTCGGCGACCAGCACCGACACGTCCTCGTCGGCGGTGACCCCCGGTACGAAGATGCCGTCCGCGCCCGCGGTCAGGTAGGTCTCGGCGCGTTCGAGGACCACCGACAGCGGCGGCGGACCGTCCGCCAGCCAGTGGGTGTCGATCCGGGCATTGAGGAACAGACCCGGCGCCCGCTCCTTCACCGCGGTGATCGCTGCGGCCTGGCGCACCGGATCCTGCAGCCCCTCGCCGCCGGGCAGCCCGTCCTCCAGGTTCAGCCCGGCGGCCCCCGCCGCCGCCAACTCGGCCGCCAGGTCCCCCACTTGCCCGGCGTCGCCGCCGAACCCGCCCTCCACGTCGATCGTGTACGGGCAGGCCAGCCGGCCGTTGAGCCGCAGCGCCAGCGCCACCGTCGCATCCCGGACCTCGGCGAGCCCGCGCCCGTCCGGGTAGCCATGGGCCGCGGCGACGCCCAGGCTCGTGGTGCCGACCGCCGCGTATCCGGCCCCGGCGAGCGCGACGGCCGAGATGACGTCCCAGGCATTGGGCAGCAGCAGCGGCTGGTCGGCGTGGTGCAGCGCATGGAAGTGGAAGGTGGCGTACTCCGGGGAGGTGCTCATACGGGCACCGTAGGCCGCGGTCCCTTCGGTGGGCGCCGAAGACTCGCGGCGGACAATGGAGTCATGACCACTCCGGCGTACAGCTCCGAGCTCGCACGGCTGGCCGCACTGCTGGCGGACCGCACCCGGGCCGCGTTCTGCCTGGCCCTGCTCGACGGCCGGGCCTGGACGGCGGGCGAGCTGGCCGCATACGCCCAGGTCGCGCCGTCGACGGCGAGCGAGCATCTGACCCGGCTCACCGACGGCGGGCTGCTGGTGGAGCGCCACCAGGGCCGCCACCGTTACGTCCAGCTCGCCGGGCCGCGGGTCGCCGAGTTGCTGGAATCCCTGACCGCGCATCTCGACCCGCCGGCCGAGCGCCCCCGCGGGCTGCGCGCCGTGAGCGCGTCCGCCGCGCTCGCCCGGGGCCGCACCTGTTACGACCACCTGGCCGGCCGGCTCGGCGTCACGATCACCGACGCCATGACCGGGCGGGGACTGCTCGACCAGGACGGCGGGTTCGCCCTCACCGACGCCGGACGGGCCTGGCTCACCGACCGTCTGGGAGTCGAACCGGCCACGCTCTCCCCGGGGCGGCGCCCACAGGCCCGCGCCTGCCTGGACTGGACCGAGCGCCGAACCCACCTCGCGGGCACGGCCGGCGCCCGCCTCTGCGACCGGCTCCTGGAACAGCACTGGATCCGCCGCATCGGCAGCAGCAGAGCCGTCCGCCTCACCCCACAGGGAGCAACGGCGCTGCACGACCTGTTGGGGATCGACGGGGCGGCGGCGGATCTGATGTGAGGGGGAGGACGGGTGCGGTGGGGCCGTGATGGAGGCCGAACCCAACCCGCGGCACTTCGCGAAGTGTCACGCAGCGGGCCCGAAGGACGTATTGGGCGTGGTGCTGCGGGCGGCGGGGCCTGATACGCGGCGGCCGGCCCCTACCCACCCCCTCCGCACGCCCCCGGCCGCCCGTACACCGTGATCCGGGCGCCGCGGACCCGCACCGTGCGGCAGACCGTGAACGCGGCGTGCAGCGTGGACCGCTTGGCGATCTCCTGGTCGTTGTCGTCCACCGGCTCGCCGTCGGGGTCGCCGGCGACGAGGATCCGGCGGGCGGCCAGCATCCGGTCGCGGATCGCATCGCCGGACCGCTCGGTGCCGTAGAGGGTGTGCGAGGCCAACGGACTCTTGGCCAGGGCGAGGTCGCGCAGCCCGCGGAACTCGTGCGGCAGGGTCGCCCGCCAGATCCGCCTCCGGGACGGCATGAACAACAGCCCGTCGCCGGGCTCGGCCACCTCCCGTATGGCGTGGGCGATCGCGGTGACATCGTCGACGCGGCTGTCCGGGCTGCGCAGATGGACGTTGACGGGCAGCAGCACCACCGGCACCAGCCCGACCGTCACCGCCCACCGCAGCCGCCTGCCACGGGTCTGGCCCGACGCGCCGACCGGCCGCAGCAGCCGCGCCAGTGCGGCGCCCGCGAGCAGCGCGAACCCGACGACGTAGTAGAGGACGTAGCGGTCCACATAGGCCGGTTCGACGTGGGAGAGGAGGAGCAGGAGGAGGGTGGGCAGGAGCAGCAGGGGGATGCCGAGCGCGCGCAGCCCGATCGGACCGCGGGAGCGCACCCGGACGCGGGCGCAGGCGACGCCGAGGACCGCGAGCACGGCGAAGGTCAGCAGTTGCAGGGGGTCCGGCCACATGAGCCAGCTGATCTGCGCGGACTGCCGGGTGCTGAACACCGCGAGCGGGGCCAGCCCGGCGAGCGTGGTGACCGCGGAGAGCAGCCAGGCGCGCAGTACCCGGCGGGGCAGGCGGGCGAGGATCACCGCGGCGCCGTGCGCGGGCAGCGCCAGCGACGCGAACTCGTGCAGCAGGCACGCGAACAGCATCAGCGCCGTATAGCCGAGCCACAGCTCCCTGCGCGGGCGGGCGGCGGCCAGCACCAGCAGATACGAAGCCCAGACGACCAGCGCACAGACCGTCGCGTACGAGCGTCCCTCCTGCGCGTACTGCTGCACGACCGGGATCAGCGCGAAGGTGCAGCCCGCGAACAGCCCCGCCCGCCGGCCGACCAGGCGCTCCCCGAGCAGGGCGACGCCCGCGGCGGCGACGGCCATCGCGGCCACGGACGGCAGCCGCAGGCCGACCACCTCACCGAAGGCGCCGCCGAGGGTGCCGTCGTAGACGCGGAACCAGAGGTGCATCAGCGCGTAGTAGAGGCCGTGGACGACATCGACGTGCAGCAGCGTGGGCCACAGGTCGGCCAGGCTGCGGTGCGCCATGTCGTAGGTGACCGCCTCGTCCCGCCAGATGGCGTCCTGCCGGCGGATCCCCCATGCCCCCAGGAACAGCATCAGCCCGGAGGGCATCAGCACCACCACGCCCTGCGCCACCCGGGCACCGCGGGCGGCTGCGGCGGACACATACGTCTTCTGCGCTTGTGCTACGTCGATGACGGGCTCCGGTCACGCACGAGACGGACGGATGAACGAACGGACGAACGAGCGGACGAACGATCACACACGGGCGGGACGGATACACGGGGACGGACACGCGGGGGACGGCTTTACGGGGGAATTTACAGGGGGCCGACCTACGGGGACGGAGGTACGGCGTGGTCGGCGAAACGCCCCCGGGGACTGGGGGCTTCGGGCACGGCGGCTTCCAGGGGCCCGGAGACTTCTGGACGGACCGGAGCTGCGGAGGCTTCGGGGGCTCAGGACGGCGAAGCCCCCACGGAGTGCGGAGGCCCGGGGCCGAGGGCCGGCCCCGGGAGGCCGAGGGGCCCCGGGCCGGCCGCCCGGAGCCCCTCGGTCCGTTCCCTTCCGCCCCGCTCCGCTCGGCTCAGGTGATCCGGATCAGCTTCGCGCCGAAGGTCGGCTCGACGAGGTCCTTCTGCAGGGCGACCGGCACCTTCTGCGTGCTCTCGCCGTTGCCGACGGTCAGCACACCCACCTTGGTGCCGGCCTTGGCGGTGTGCGGGACGGTCTTGCCCGCGTCGCTCATGGAGAAGGTCGCCTTCATCCCGGGCCAGCCGACCGCCGACAGGTCCTTGGTCGCCACGACCGGCGTCTCGCCGCCGAGCCCGTCGTCCACATAGCCGACGACCTGGCCCTTCTTCACCACGGTGTCGGAGACCAGCGCGTCACGAGCCGCCGTGATCACCTTCTCGGTGTTCTGCAGGACCAGCGCGAGCTGGGCGTTGGGGTCCGGGCTGTTGGTGTGCTGGTCCATGGTCACACCGAGCAGCAGCTGGTCCTTGCCGCCGACGGTGCGGTAGCCGGACCACATGAACGTGCCGCCGGCCGGCGTGCTCGAACCCGTCTTGATGCCGCTGACCTTGCCCGCCATCGTCGTGAGCAGGGAGTTGTTGTTGTAGATCTTCTCCGGCAGACCGTCGATCTGGGCGTTCTCGGTGCGCACGACCTCACGGAACACATCGTTCTTGACGACCTGTTGGGCGAGCTTCAGCTGGTCGACGGCGGTGCTGACGGTCGACTTCTCCAGGCCGCTGGGGTCCGTGTACGTCGTGTGCGTCATCCCCAGCTTCTTGGCGGCCGCGTTCATCTTCTTCACGAACGCCGCCTCGGAACCGGCGTCCCAACGGGCCAGCTGCCGCGCGACGTTGTTGCCCGACGGGATCATCAGCATCTGCATCATCTGGTACTGCGTGAACTGCTGACCCTTCTTGAGCGGAACGCGCGACTCGTCACCCTTGTTGGAGTCCGCCTCGCCCTGGGCGTCGACCGTGATCGTCACGCCCTTCTGGCCCTTCTTGAGCGGGTGGTCGCGCAGCAGCACGTACGCCGTCATCACCTTGGCGACGCTCGCGGTCGGTACGGGCTTCTGCGGGCCGGACGTACCCATGGTGCCGACTCCGACGACCATGGCGGCGGCCTGCCCCTGGTCGGGCCACGGCATCGCGAGCTTGCCGCCCTTGAAGGTGAACGCGGCCGACCCGCCGACCGCGAGCTTGGGCGCCGGCAGCGGGCGCACCGCCTGGGCGACCACGAAGATGATCACCAGCAGAACCGCCAGCGGGGTCCAGATCTTGAAGCGGCGGACGACCGTGCGCAGCGGGGTCTCGGGCGGCGGCGGGGTGTTGGTGAGCTGCGCCAGGAGGTCGAGCGGCGGCAGCGGCTCCTGCTTGGTCCGCTCGGATTCGGGCAGCGCGCCGGGAGCCTGAGAAGCGGCGGCCGTGGCCCCCGTCGCGGCGGACGGCATGGCGCCCGGCCGGTCGGCGGGCTTGGACGGCGCGGTCGTTTCGGCAGCCTTGGCGGGCTTCGCCGCGGGGAGCGCGCCGGAGGCCTTGCCCTCCGGCTTCCCTTCCGGCTTCCCCTCCGGCTTGTCCGCGGCCTTGTCGGCCGTCTTGCCCGCCGCCTGGCTCCCGGACTTCTCCGCGGGCTTCTCGGCGGGCTTCTCCGTGGGCTTCTCGGCGGCCTTGTCGGACGTACGGGCGGGCGTCCGGGGCGCCGTCTTGCCCAGCGACTTGCCCGCCGTACCGTCGTCCGCCGACTTCAGCGCCACGAACTGACTGGTCCGCTCGGAATCCCGCTCGGAGGTGCCGGGGGCCCTGGGGTCGGTCTTGGAGCCGGCCTTGTCGCCGCCCTTGGCATCCGCCTTGGAGTCGGCCTTGGCATCCGCCTTGGCGTCGGTCTTGCCGTCGGCGCCGCCCTTGGCGCCGGGCTTGCCCTTGCCCGCGGCCTCGCTTCCGGGCTTGGCCTCCGCCTTGCTCCCGCTCCCGCTCTCAGCCTTGTCCTTGGCCGCGCCCTTGCTCTCGGCCGCGCCCTTGCTCTCGGCCGCGCCCTTGCCCTGGGCCGCGTCCTTGCTCTTGGCGGGCGCGTTGATCTTGAACGCGGTGGTCGCCTGGTCGACGGCACCGGCCGCCGCACCCTTCCCCTTCAGCTTCGCGACAGCAAAGACACGGGTCGCCTCATCCACCGCCGACTCATCGACGCCGGCGTCACTCTCATCGCCGCCGTCACCGTTGCCGCCACTCTTGCCCGTGCCCGTGCCCGCGCCCGTGCCCTTGGCCTCGGTCTTGCCGGCAGCCGCAGCGCCGCCCTTCTCGTCGGGCTTGCCCTTCTGCGGCCCCACGGTCTTGAAAACGGCGGTCGGCTGATCGACGACCTTGGTCGCAGTCTTGGACTCGGCCTCAGCCTTGGGCTCGGCCTCGGACTCGGCCCCGGCCTTGGGCGCGGACTCGGCCGCGCCCTCCCCCTTCGCCGCAGCCTTCCCGACGGCCTTGCCGCCCAAGCCCTCGTCACCCGAGTCACCCGAGCCGCCGCCCGAGGCCTTCACGCCGGACCGCGCCGGCCGCTCGGCCGCCGGCTCCACCGCCGCTTCCGGCGCTACGGCCGGCTTTGCGACGGCACCGTCCGCGTCCCCGTCCGCACCTTCATCAAGATCGCCGGATCCCGCGGAAGCCTCACCAGCCTCGTCGCCCTCACCGGCCTCGCCGTCCCCGTCGCCCTCCCCCGCGACCCAAGCGGCCACAGCGGCCCGCAGGCGGTCGTCGCCGCCCTCCTTGCCGCCCTTGCCGCCGTCGGCGCCCTCAGCGGCCTCCTGGGGCGCTTCCGGCGCCTCAGGAGCATCGACTGCCCCCTCGGACACCGCGGACGCCTCGGAGGAGTCCGCAGACTCCGGTTCGGCGGCAGATTCCGGCTCGGCCGAGGACTTCGACTCGGCGGCAGATCCCGACTTCACTCCCGACCTCGACTTCGTCCCGGCCCCCGGCTTCGCCGTGGATCCCGACTTCGCCGCAGACTTCGGCGCCGCCGCAGCCTCCGGCTTCTTCTCAGGCTTCGAGTCCGTCCCGGCCCCCGATTCCTTCGCCGGCCCGGCCGGCTCCCCGCGGAAGGCGGACAGGCGCGGATCACGTTTGCTCCGCGCCGTCTCCCCCGACGACTGCTTCTTGTCCGACTTGTCGGGGGACTCGCCCGCCACCGATGTCTCCTTCATACGTCGCCCGCTGCCTGGCCCTGTGATTCCAAGTGTCCTGTGTCCGCGTAGCACCATCTCGCCGCCACGCGTACCGGTAGGCGTCGCACCCCACAGAAAGATGTCGCCGACGTGCAAGACGAGAACGACATACCTACCGGTTCCCTACCGAACCCCCCACGCACCCTCGACAGATGAATGTGAGAGGGGTCACCCTGTCATTCATCCACGCGGGGAGGCATGGATGGGCAGGAGCCGCAGAACAATTCCGGAGGAGCTTCTGCTGCTCGCTCTGGACCCGACGACGGGTACCACAGCGCAGCCGCAGTCGCTCGACCTCGGCCTGGCCGGGGCCCAGCTAGTAGAGCTGGCTCTGGCAGGACGGATAGCCCCAGACGGGGATCGTATCGCCGTGGTGATGGCACGGCCGACAGGAGATCCAACTCTGGACTCCGCGCTGGAACTGCTGCGCCGACGCGGCAGTCCGGTACGCGCGGTCCACTGGATCGGCGGGCCCCGGCTGGGGCTGCGCCAGACCTACCTCACGCACCTGGAACGGTGCGGCATGGTGCATGCCGTGGCGGGCCAGATGTGCGGGGTGCTGCCGACGACGCGCTACCAGGCGACGGAGACGGCCATCAGCCGGGAAATCAGGGCCCGGCTGGACAACGCGATCCGCACCGGCGTACCCCCGGACCCGCGGACCGCGGCGCTCGCCGCGCTGGCCCATGCGGTCGGCCTCGGCAAGCACCTGTATCCAGGGAACGAAGGGCGTTCATCGCGCTCCCGTCTCCGGGATCTGATCCGCCACGACCCGATGGGCGGGCTGGTCGCACACGCCGTCATGGATGTGCAGAACGGCGCCGCGGCGCAGCCACGGCGTCCGCAGGCAGCCGGCGCGGGAGCCGTACGGCAACCGGCGGCCCGGGCCACGGCGGAGCCGGCCGGTGCGCCGGGCCAGTCGCGGCACGGCCACGGCCGGATGGCCCGGGTAGGCGCCCGCTGACGCCGTAGGGCACCGGGCGGGGCCCTGCCGCGCCACCGCCGCACCACCGACCACCGTCCCCACGATCCCGTTCGGGAGCCGCAGCAAGAAGCGCGGGGTGGCGGGGCCGGCCGTTCTGGACGACGGCCGGCCCCGCCACCCCGCGCGCATGCGCGGGCGCATTTTCGCGATTCCGGTCCCAAAATTCCACCGTGACCACCTTGTCCAGCCATTTGCCAGCGCGGCGCGGACCGTTGGTGGCAGTCTGCTGACCAGAAAACAGCAGTACGGAGCCGGAGGTGCACTTAGCGTGGCGTCCAACGTCAACCCCACCGTCAGGCGACGCCGATTGGGCCAGGAGCTGCGCAGGCTTCGAGAGGCCAAAGGCATGACGGCAGAAGAGGTGGCGGACCGGCTGCTCGTCTCGCAGTCGAAGATCAGCAGACTCGAGAACGGCCGCCGCAGCATCAGCCAGCGCGACGTCCGCGATCTGTGCGGGGTCTACGAGGTTGCCGATCAGCACATGGTCGAATCCCTCATGCAAATGGCCAAGGAGTCCCGCCAGCAGGGCTGGTGGCACGCATTCGGGAGCCTCTCGCCGAGCTACAGCGTCTACATCGGCCTGGAAGCCGACGCGCTCTCCGTGCGGAATTACGAATCACTCCTGGTTCCAGGCCTGCTGCAGACGCCCGAGTATGCGGAAGCCGTGATCCGGGGGATGTGGCCCGAGGCCACTCCGGAGGACGTCGAGAGCCGGGTCGGCGTGCGCCTCAAGCGGCAGCAGCGACTCCGCGCCTCCGAGTCACCGCTCCGCTTCTGGGCCGTGATCGACGAGTCGGCCACCCGCCGGATCGTCGGGAACCGCCAGACGATGCGCGAACAGCTCGAGCACCTCGTCGACTTGAGCCAGCTCCCCCACGTCACCCTCCAGGTGGTGCCGTACGCAGTGGGCTCGCACCCCGGAATGACCGGGACTTTCTCCATCCTGGAGTTCGACGATCCCTCGGACTCGACCACGGTCTATTTGGAAGGCGTCACCAGTGACCTCTACCTGGAGAAGCACGGGGACGTCCACAAGTACGGGATCATGTACGAGCACCTGCGAGCCCAGGCGCTGAATGCGGACGAGACGCGAAAATTCATCTCGGATGTGGCCAAGGAGTACGCCACCTGATCCCGCGGTCGCGGAAAGTACACCAACACCGCACCTCGACGGAAGAGCTCTCGGGCATATGTCATCCGGTCGAGTGATCGGCTCCCCCTGTTAGCGATGTTGGAGCGTAGCGTCGTCAGCACTCCGAGAAGTCACCACTTCTCGCCCACCCGAACGCACGGGAGTGCACATGACGAGGAATCTCAACACGGCTCTGATGTGGCGGAAGTCGACTTACTCGGGCAAGGACGGAAACTGCGTCGAGGTGGCCCGACTGGAGGATTCGGCGGTAGCCGTCCGCGACAGCAAGGCGCCCCGTGGACCGGTTCTCGCCTTTTCGGAGCAGGCCTGGACGGCTTTGCTTTCGGATATCGATCGCGGCCGCCTGGGCAGCGCCTGACGCCACCACCACCCTGCTCTACGACACGAGCCCTCTCGACTGGTCCGCCGTCCTGGCCGAGGGGGCTCTGCCTCGCCCGCTGCGGCCGCCCCTGACCGTCGACGCCCCTTCACCTGCCTCCCCGCAAGGAGCGTCACTCAGCGGAGTTCGTCGACATAGCGGTCGGTTCCCGGCAAGGTGGGAATGAACGGCGCAACCAATTCGACAGAACCGAGACCGCGCTCCGCTACGGGAGAATCGACTCCGGCGAATTGCTCACGCCAGCACGCTCGTGGGTCCTGCTCCAGGAACCAGAGGAGCGTCAAGCGATTCTCCACACCCTCCACCTGCTTGACGTACGACATCCGGTCTTCCGGCAGCGGTTGGGGACAGAAGGCCATCACCATGGCCGCCGCGGAACCCGGCAGCTTTTCCTTGAGGTGCTCCGCGCACAGCCAATCGAGCAGTTCGGCACGCTGACCGGCATCGGCGGTATCGATCACCTCCACGACCAAACCGTCGTAGGGGTAATCCAGCGCATGGAAATCACGGGGACCCTCGTCGCCATCCCGGTACACCGTCGCCACATGTTCATGAAATGCCGTGAAGACGTGGGTGCGGTCGCGATAGACACGGTCGTCCCCGTTGAGCCGTTGGTTGATCCCCACACTCCACTTGATGTGCTCGGGATAGCGCCCCTGCGTCACCCAGTACGTCGAGAGGTAGCACCCGCTGGTCACTGGCTGTGCGACCGCGGATTCCTTCGGGTACCTGAGGAGCTGGAGGTCACGCGTCGCCACCCATCGCCGGCCCGCATACATCCACGGCATGGCCATGGCTCCCGCGATGAAGTGGTCGTCCTCGTACCACCTGTTGTAGGCGCGCTCATGGCCGGGATGCGGCTCCACCATGGTGATCAGTGCATGGCCCGGACTGACGCCGTACGGACCCACACCAGCCAGCCGGGCATACGTCTCCACCTGCGTCACATCGCTCATTGCGGCACTCCCACGACAGTCAGCTCTGACAGAGCATCATTCTGATGCTCTGTCAGATTCGTGACTAGGGGGTGCGACTACCGCGCGGCGGCCTCCGCCGCCCGCAGCGCGGCGCGGCAGTCGATCGTCTCCTGGTGGTCTTCTCCGTACACACGTCGGCAGGCTTCGAGCGTCTCCCTCCCCTTCTGGACCGCCTCTTCCGTGCGCCCGGCAACATGCGCGATACGAACGAGCTCGATGCGGATGAGCAGTGTGAGCCGGTGCTCGTCCCCGAGCACCGACTGCCGAACGCCGAGGACCTCCTCCGCGAGCTGCTGGGCTTCCTCCCACTGGCCAAGGCCCCGCAGGACCATGGCGAGCCGGTTCGCGCTGGCCATCGCGAGCCAGTGCTGCTCGCCGTGAACCCTCCTGTAGCCCTCGAGCGCGCGGCGGGCCGGAGCCTCCGCATCCGCCGGCCTGCCCACTTCGTCGAGCACAAATGCCCTGGTGAGTGTGCTGCTGATGGTGATGGGGTGCTCCGCGCCCAGCACCCTTTCGCTGATCTCACAGATCTCTTCGGAGATCCGGACGTTCTCCTCCTTGTCCCCCATGCGGCACAGCACCTCCGCCAGAAGGCCTCGGCTGTGCAGCGTGTCAGGGTGCTCCTCGCCCAGGACCCGCCCGCGCCCTTCCGCGGCCCGGCGGATCGTCTGCTCGGCGGCCGACCAGTCCCCCAGCAAGTAGTGGCCGAAGAACAGCTCATGGGCGCTGCGCAGTGTGTCCGGGGAATCGGCACCCAAAGTGCGCTCGCGTCGGGTCAGCACTTCACGGTGCAAGGAGATCGCAGCGCTGTGGTCGTCGGCCCAGAACAGAGTTCTGGCGAGCTGATGCTGATCCTCGAGGAACACGGGGTCGTCCCCCGGAACATTCCGCCGGGCCACGTCGACCACCAATTGCGCCAGAGGGTGCGCGGTGCTCCCCTCCCCTCGCTCCATCAGGTCGTCGCGGAGCCGACGGCCCGACGTCAAGGCGGCGGCAACCGCATCTTCGCCACCCTCCGCTTCCGCGTTCCGGAGGAGTTGGACGGCGTGCGGGACCATCATGTTTCGCATGCGATCTCCAGCAGGTGTGGGGACTTCCTCCGGAAGGGCCCGGAGGAAGAGAGAGGAAGCCGCCGCCAGCAGGGGGCCCCGCATGCGCGCCGGGATGCCCCCGAAGACCGTGTCGAGCACCAGCGCGTGAAGCTGCACGATACGAGTGGGCCGTTCATCGCGCCGGCCGAGGACATCCTCGACCAGGACCAATGCCTGGCCGACGAGCCCGCGCAGACAGGCCTCGACCCGGCTGCTGGAAAGCGGCGGTTCGAGCATTCCCAGTCCGGCCGCTTCCAGGCCTCCGGGCCGGATGAGGCTGATGGGCAGTGGTTCGGGGGCGAAGCAGCTGAACAGTCGCATCAGCGTGCCGGCATCGGGCAGCCCTCGCTCGGCCAGCGCGTCCAGGGAGAGCTGCCAGGTGCTGCCGAGGGTCCGCCGCAGATCGGAATCCCAGGGGACACTCCCGTTGTCGATCTGCAGGCTCGGTTCATGGGCCAGCCGACGCCGGAAGTCGGCCATCGTCACCGCCTCCAGCAGCTGGTCGGAGAGCTGCGAGCCGATGAGCATGAGGGCCAGCGGCAGCCGGCCCACTGCCTGCGCCAGCTGCAGTGCGTCCTCGTCACTGCCGGTGGAGGGCGCAAGATCGCTCAGCACCAGGGCCGCATCCTGCGGCGGCAGAAGACCGATGTGGTGGAGTTCGGCGTCCGCCCACACTGGCGACTGGCCCTGCCGCGTCGTCACCAGGACGGTGCCGTACCGGCTGGGCCTGATCCACCCGCCGTCCAGGAAGGCGGGGTCGTCCGCGTTGTCCATCACGAGGACCCACGGTGTGCCCGGCTGGTCCAGATAGCCCCAGACCAGGTCCGCGGCCGGCCGGTGCCCTCGATGGACCGCTTCGAGTTCCGCGGCGGTGGCACCTCGCTCGGCGGCAACCGACAGCATGCCCGCACGCAGCGCGGAACGGCTGGCCGCATTCACCCAGAAGCCCTCGACCGCACGGCTGTTGACCGTCTCGTCGAAGACGAACCGGGCCAGGGTGGTTTTGCCGCATCCCCCCATTCCATGGAGTACATGGATGCGCGCGCCGCTCAGAGCCGTCACGGCGGGGAGGAGCTTCGCCTTTGCCTCGTCCCGGTCGCGGACGACGACCGGCTTCGGCGCCGCCAAGGGGACCCGGATCGAGTCCGGCCCCATGCCTTCGGGGGGCTGCCGAGGGGAATTCGGCCCCGTCGCATCACCGCTGTAGTGGTGGTGATGCTCGGTGATGTGCTGGTCTCCGTCTGCTTGAAAGACCCTCCCGTGACCTTCGGCCACGGCTCCGGGACCCCCGGAATACCCCCGAGGCTGCTGCTCCGACATTCTCTTGCACTCCTCCGCCGGCCCCGCCGGTTGGCTGCCACGCTCCATGAGCGTGCGGTTCAGGGCGTAAGAACCACCGTGGGCGGGCCTGGCTCAGGCTTCCCGGATGGTCTGGTGACGACCCGCTTGATAGATGCGAGCGTGCCCTGAGGCCGTCGCGGTCATCTGGATCCCGATACGGGTCTGCTCGGCCGGGGCCAGCAGGGGGTTCAGCTCTTCGTCCAGTACGCGGCGCAGTTCATCCGCGAGCAAGGGATCGTCCCGGAGCAGTCGGCGGAGTCGGCGCTGCCAGTCGGCGGCGAGGTCCTCCTCCGCCTGCGGATCGCCCTCCTCGCGGGCCGCGATCACCTCCGCCCGGACGTCGGCGAGTTCGGCCTCGATGGCAGGCACTCGTTCCGGATGCACCCGGCGCCACAGCGACACCGTCGCGTCGCGGGCCTGCCGCCAGGCATCGGTGGCCATGCTGCTCACCACGGCAGTGCCCGCCGCAAGTACCAACGGATCCATTCCGTCCCCCATTTCGAAGAGTCCCTGTCCGGACGTCACCGTAGCCGGACCGCACGACATCGTTCCGAGGCTTCCCCGATGTGGCAGTCCGCCATGCGGTCCCCCTGCACACCGTCGCGGGGCCCGCTTAAGCTGCCGGTTGGCTGTGGCTGATGTCGGTCTGTCGCAGTGGTGAGCGAGGGGAGCTGTCATGTCGGACGGGATAGTTGGCTCTGTGGGCAGTGCCGTCCCGGGGCTGGCCGCGCGGGTGGCGCGGACCGGGAGTTCGCCCGTGCGCGACATTCTGGCGCTCACCGCGCGGCCCGAGGTCATCTCGTTCGCCGGCGGGCTGCCCGCGCCCGAGCTGTTCGACGCGGCGGGGATCGCGGCCGCGTTCCAGCATGTGCTGGCCGAGGAGCCGATGCGCGCGCTGCAGTACTCCACCACGGAGGGCGATCCGGCGCTGCGTGCGGCCGTCGCGGCGCGGGCCACCGCGCGCGGGCTGCCCACCGAGGCCGATGACCTGCTGGTCACCACCGGTTCGCAGCAGGGCTTGACGCTGCTGGCCACGGCTCTGCTGGAGCCCGGCGACGTGGTGCTGGTCGAGGACCCCTGCTACCTCGCGGCGCTGCAGATCTTCTCCTTCACCGGCGCCCGGGTGGTGCCCGTGCCGACCGACGACGAGGGCCTGGACCCGGCCGCGCTCGACGAGATCACCGCGCGCGAGCGGCCCAAGCTGCTCTACCTCGTGCCGACGTTCCAGAACCCGACCGGCCGCACCCTGTCCGCCGAGCGCCGGGCAGCGGTCGCCGAGGTCGCCGCCCGGCGCGGGCTGTGGATCGCCGAGGACGACCCGTACGGCGAGCTGCGGTTCGAGGGCGAGCCGGTGCCGTGGGTCGCCTCCTTCCCCGGGGCCGAGGACCGTACGGCGCTGCTCGGCTCGTTCTCCAAGGTGATGGCGCCCGGCCTGCGGCTGGGTTCGCTGCGGGCGCCGGCCGCGCTGCGCCGCGCCTGTGTGATCGCCAAGCAGGCCGCCGACCTGCACACCTCGACCGTCGACCAGGCCGCCGCGGCACGGTACTTGGCGGCCGCCGACCTGGACGCGCATCTGCGGCGGGTGCGCGACGCCTACCGTGCGCGGCGGGACGCCCTGGTCGACGGGCTGCCCGCGGCACTGCCCGAGGGCTCGCGGTGGAACCGTCCGGCGGGCGGCATGTTCGTGTGGGCGACGCTGCCCGAGGGGTACGACGCGACGGCGCTGCTGCCCGAGGTGGTGCGGCACGACGTCGCCTACGTCCCCGGGGCGCCGTTCTTCGCGGGGCCGCCGGACGCGACCGCCGTCCGTCTGTCGTTCGTGACGCACTCGCCGGAGGAGATCGGGGAGGGGCTGGGGCGGCTGAGGAAGGCGTTGGAGGGCGTGGGTCGGGGCGGGTGAGCCGGGGGGGGCGGTGCCTCGGCGGGGGTGCGGTGCCTGGGCCGGTGAGGCCCTCGCCTGATGTCCGGCTCTGATGTCCAGCTCTGATGTCCGGCTCTGATGCCCTGCTCGGATGTCCGGCTCCGATGTCCTCGCCCGACGCCCTCGTCCGACGCCCTCGTCCGGAGGTCCGCCCGGGAACGGGCGCGGGGCCCTGTCCGGGAATCCGTCCGAGGGCCGGCTCTGGTCTTCGTCGGTCGGCGGCTCTAGCCTGACGCCTCGTCAGGAGTGAGCCAAGGGCCCGGCCGGGAGGCGCACATGCTGTTGCGGAACAAGACCGTCATCGTCTCGGGTGTGGGTGCCGGGCTCGGCCACCAGGTGGCCGCGGCCTGTGTACGGGACGGCGCCTCGGTGGTGCTGGGAGCCCGTACGGAGGCGAATCTCGCCAAGTCGGCGGCACTGATCGACCCGTCGGGCGGACGGACGGCGTGGCGGGTGACCGATATCGGTGACGAGACTCAGTGCGAAGCGCTGGCCGCGCTGGCCGTGGAGCGGTTCGGCGGCATCGACGCGGTGATCCATGTCGCGGCGCTGGACTCGCTCTTCGGGGGCCTGCGCGACGCCGACTTCGCTTCCTGGCGCGACGTCGTGGACGTCAATCTCTTCGGCACGCTGCGGATGACCCGGGCCTGCCTGCCGTCTTTGGCGGCGCGCGGCGGCGGGTCGGTGGTGATCATCGGCACCCAGTCGTCGGTGGCCGCCCCCTCGCAGGTGCAGCAGGCGGCGTACGCGGCGTCCAAGGGCGGGCTGGTGTCGGCGATGTACTCGCTGGCGCGCGAGCTGGGGCCGGACCGGATACGGGTCAACACCGTGCAGCCCGGGTGGATGTGGGGCCCGCCGGTGGAGGCGTACGTGCAGTTCCAGGCGCAGACCGAAGGGGTACCGGAATCCGAGGTGCTGGGCCGGCTGACGGAGCGGATGGCGCTGCCCGAGCTGGCGACGGACGCGGATGTGGCCGAGAGCGCGGTGTTCCTGGCCTCCGACCGGGCGCGCGCCATCACCGGCCAGTCGCTGCTGGTCAATGCGGGAGAGTTGATGCGGTAGGGGCCCGGTCCCTCTTCGGCTCCCCCTTTCTGCCGGCTTTCTGCCCGGCGGTTATCGCTCCGGCTCGCTCCGGCTCGTCCCGGCTTGCTCCGGCTCGCTCGGTCCTCTTGGAGCCGTTCGGCCGCGCCGACCCCTTCGGGCTGCCTCGCTCCGGTTCGGACCGGTTCGACGCGGGCCGGCTTCGGGCCGGCCGGTTCGGGCCGGGCAGCCGTGCGGGATCCCGTTCTCCGTAAGGCTGTTGGCGTTGGAGCAGTGCGTGGTTCGGGCGAGCGGCGCGCCCGGCGAAGTGTGCGCTCATCGTGGGTGCGGCGCCGCGCCCGGGACAACATCCCCGAAGGTCAAGGGAATGCAAAATCGTTCGCTTTGCTGATCTGTGTTCATATCCATGACCTCTCGACGCTCTTGACCGGCCTGCCCGCAGGACGGTTCAATCCCCGAAGTCCCCGCTCCCGTAGGGGACACCGCCCCACAGGACGTCACGGCGAAGTGATGCACGTTCACAAGGCGGACCCCTGGAGGGGGCATGAACAGTCTCGACTGGGCCGTGCTCATCGGCTACTTCGGCGTGATGATCGCGATCGGTGTGTGGTCGCACAAACGGGTGGACGACGTCGGTGACTTCTTCACCGCGGGCGGCAAGATGCCGTGGTGGCTGTCCGGCATCTCGCACCACATGTCCGGCTACAGCGCGGTGATGTTCACCGGGTACGCCGGCATCGCCTACCAATACGGCGTCACCTCATATGTCACCTGGTCCTTCCCCATCGCGATCGGTATCGCCATCGGCGCCCAGTTGTTCGCGGGGCGGCTCAACCGGCTGCGGTCGCGGCTGGGCGTCGCCTCGCCGCTGGAGTACCTCAAGAGCCGCTACAACCTGCCGACGCAGCAGGCGCTGGCCTGGTCCGGTGTGCTGCTGAAGATCGTGGACGTGGGTGCCAAATGGGCGGCGATCGCCACCCTGCTCTCCGTCTTCACCGGCGCCTCGCTCCACCAGGGCATCCTGATCACGGGCGTGATCACCGGCATCTACTGCACGGTCGGCGGGCTGTGGGCGGACGCGCTCACCGAGCTGGGGCAGTTCGTCATCCAGCTGCTGGCCGGCGTCGCGATGCTGGTCACCGTCCTGGGCGAGCTGGGCGGCGTCAGCGCGCTGTGGACCGTATGGGACGAGCTGCCGGACGGCCACACCGAGCCGACCGTCGGCCCGTACACCCTGACCTTCCTGCTCGCCTACCTCTTCATCAAGACCTTCGAGTACAGCGGCGGCATGTGGAACCAGGCCCAGCGCTTCATGGCCACCCGCAGCGCCCGGGAGGCCAGGCGGTCGGCGCGGCTGTCGGCGGCGCTGTGGTTCCTCTGGCCCGCCGTGCTCTTCTTCCCGATGTGGGTGGCGCCGCTGCTGGTCGAGGCGCAGCAGCCGGACGCCTCCGACTCCTATGCGCTGCTCACCGAACGACTGCTCCCGCACGGGCTGTTGGGGCTGATCGTCGTCGGTTTCTTCTCCCACACCATGGCCATGTGCTCCTCCGACGCCAACGCCATCTCCGCGGTGTTCACCCGGGACATCGCGCCTGCCGTCTCGGCGAGGGCGCGCGACTGGTCGCACCGCGCCGGGCTGCTGGCCGCCCGGCTGTCGACGGTCGCCTTCCTGGGGCTGTCGATGGCGATCGCCACACAGGTCAACTCCCCCACGTTCCAGGACATCATCACCGTCGTCATCAAGTGGGTGGCCGGGCTGGTCGGGCCGATCTCCATCCCGTTCCTGCTCGGGATGCTGCGGCCCTTCCGCAGGTCCGGCCCCACGGCCGCGCTGGGCTCCTGGGCGGCCGGTCTGCTCGCTTTCTGGCTGACCAACTACGGGCTGAACGGCGTGCAGTTGCAGATCCAGATCGTGTCGCCGGTCGCCACCTCGCTCGTCCTCTTCGCCCTCCTCGGTTTCGTACGGCCGGAGGACACGCCGGAGCGGGATGCGGTGCTGGCGCGGATCAACGCGGACGACGGGGGCCGGGACGGCGCGGCGGCGGAGGCGGCAGCAGGGACGGCAGCGGGGGTGATTCCCGGGCAGGGCGAGCGGACGGGCGCCGGGGGCTGGGACGGCGCGGTGGGGGACAGAGCGGTGGGGGACGACGCGGTCCGGGGCGACGGGGCGAGGGGCGGTGCGTAGGACGACGGGGTTGGGCGACGGAGCGACGGGGTTGGGCGTAGGGCGGCAGCGGGACGAGAGGCGGGGTGGGGCGGGACGAGGGGCTGGCCCGGTCGGGCAGCCCCCTCAGGCCCGCGGGTACCGGGCGAGCCAGCCCGGTGACGAGCCGGCCGGGCCGTGCAGGGCGGGGCCCTGCGTCATCTCCATCGAGAAGTCGTCGGCCAGCTGGAGGATCGTCTCCCGGCCCTCCAGCTCGACCAGCCACACCGGCGGCAGTGCCGTCTCGCCGTGCAGGGTGCCCAGCAGGTTGCCGCAGATGGCGCCGGTGGAGTCGCTGTCACCGCCGTGGTTGACGGCGAGCAGCAGGCCATGGCGGATGTCCTCGGCGACCAGGGCGCAGTACACGCCGATCGCCAGCGCCTCCTCGGCCGTCCAGCCCTCGCCGAGCGACTCCACCCGGGCGGGCGTCGGCATGCCCTGCCGCACGGCTCCGAGCGCGCGCTTGAGGGCGTCGGTGGTCTCCTCGTGGCCGGGGCGGGTGGCCAGGTGCGCCAGCGCCTTCTGCACGGCGCCGTCGAGGTCCTCGCCGCGGGCCAGCGAGTGGCTGATGACCGCGAAGGCGCCGGCCGCCAGATAGCCGGTGGGGTGGCCGTGTGTCTGCGCCGCGCACTCGGCGGCGAGCTGGAAGACCAGTTGCGGCTCCCAGCCGACCAGCAGTCCGAACGGTGCGGAGCGCATCACCGCGCCGCAGCCCTTCGAGTCCGGGTTCTTGGGCGTCTCCAGCGTGCCCATGACCTCGTCGCCGAGACCGCTCAGGCAGGCCCGGCCCGGGGCCCGGCGGGAGTACAGCCACTCCTCGCGGGCGAGCCAGCCGTCGTCCTTCCTGCGCTCGTCCGGGCCCCAGTCGCGCTGGGTGGCGGCCCAGCGCAGGTAGGCGCGGTGGACGTCGGTGGGCGGATGCCAGGCGCCGGTGTCGCGGCGCACCTGGGCCCGGATCAGGCCGTCCACGGTGAACAGGGTCATCTGGGTGTCGTCGGTGACCGCGCCGCGCCGCCCGTAAGCGGGTACGAAATCGGACACGCCCTCTTGGCCGTGTGCCGTACGGATCGCGTCGAGCGAGTCGAATTCGATACCGGCGCCGAGGGCATCGCCGATGGCGCCGCCGAGCAGACAGCCGCGCACCCGGCTACGGAAGTCCTGCTGTTCCGTGCGGCCCCAGATGGCGGCGCCGCCTCCCGCTGCGCTCACTGCGCCCTCCAGAAACTGACAACGTCCCGGGGCCTGGCGGGGCCCCTGGCGCAGCACTGTAATCGACCAGGATTGATCAATTTTTGGCCAGGCGAGTATTGCGGCTAGTCACTCGCAAGGCGGCTTTTGACCGGGTACCGCCCCGATGGGCCGGTGCTCGGCCGATACGGCCGTGGCCGAAACGACTCCATCAGCACCGATCGGTGCGGGTTCGTCGCTCTGGGGGTTCCTCGGCTCGTGAGGGCGCCGGCGGGCGGGTCGCCGGCTCGGGGCGCCGGCGGGCGGATGTCTGCTTGCGGCCGGCGAAGGGGGTGCGCCGTACGGGCCCGCGGGGTTGGATCGATCTTGCCCCAGAGCCGCCCGGCCATCCGCCGCCCCTCGGGAGGATCCGTATGACTCCGCGCTGTGCCGTCCTCGACGACTACCAGGACGTCGCCCTCTCCCTGGCCGACTGGTCCGTCCTGGCGGATGCCGTCGATGTGCGTACGCTGCGGGAGCCCTTCCGCTCCGAGGACGAGGTGGTCGAGGCGATCGGCGACTGCGAGATCGTCGTCGCGATGCGGGAACGCACCCCGTTCCCCGCCTCGCTCCTCGCCCGGCTGCCGCGCCTCCGGCTCCTGGTCACCACCGGCATGCGCAATGCGTCCATCGATCTGGCGGCCGCCGCCCGGCACGGCGTCACCGTCTGCGGTACGGCCGGCCACACGGAGCCGCCCGTCGAGCTGACCTGGGCGCTGATCCTGGGCCTCGCCCGCCATGTCGTCACCGAGAACACCGCGCTGCGCAACGGTGGCCCCTGGCAGAGCACCCTCGGCACCGACCTGCACGGCCGTACGCTCGGGCTGCTCGGCCTGGGCAAGATCGGCACCCGCGTCGCCCGGATCGGCCAGGCCTTCGGCATGAACGTGACGGCGTGGAGCCCCCACCTCACCGCCGAGCGCGCCGCGGCGGCGGGCGTGCACGCCGCCGCCAAGGAAGAGCTCCTGGAGGCCGGCGACTTCGTCTCCGTGCACCTCGTCCTGGGCGACCGCACCCGCGGCCTGCTCGGCGCCGAGGAGCTCCGCCGGATGCGGCCCACCGGCTACCTCGTCAACACCTCCCGCGCCGCCATCGTCGACCGGTCCGCGCTGCTCCGGGCGCTGCGGGAGAACTGGATCGCCGGCGCCGGCCTGGACGTCTTCGACCACGAGCCGCTGCCCGCCGACGACCCCCTGCGCACCCTCCCGAACGTGCTCGCCCTCCCCCACCTCGGCTATGTCACCCGCCGCAACTACGAGGGCTACTTCCAAGAGGCCGTCGAGGACATCACCGCCTTCCTGGCGGGCAGCCCGATCCGCCAACTGGGCTGAGTCCCAAGGGCCGGCCGGCCACCGGATTCCGCCGCTCCCGGCCGGCCTATCGCGCCGCACCCGTGGCGCATTCGTTCGATGATGGCGGCGGCGCGCGCTGGGCATGCTCTCCCCATGTCCGAGTACGAGTGGGATCGCACCACCATGGCCGTCGTCGCCTCCGCGCTTTCCGGGGACAGCGACGGCGCGGTGGAACTCCTCCGTCCGCTCCCCCAGAGCGACGTCTGCCATATCGCGGTGCGCCTTGCCGCCATGGCTGCCGATGCGTTGATCGTCGCCGCCCAGGACAGCGGAGGCGACCGCGAAGAGGCGCTGTCGCAGTGGCAGCAGTGCATCCTGCAGCACGAGGCCGAGTACGAGGGCGAGTAGGGAACCCGGGCCGAGCGGGCGGCGGAGCAACCGGACGACCCACCGGACAGCCGACCGGCGAGCAACCGGCCGGCCGGGCAGCCGACCGGTCCACCGGCGCCGAGCGAGCCCGCTCGGCCCGTCCGGCCTAGTCGACCAGGGGCAGCAGTTCCGGAAGGTGGCCGTCCGAAGCCAGGGCGGCGGTGCGGCGCTCCTCGGTGACCGGGCCGTAGGTCGTGGTGCGGGGGCGGGCCGGGCGGCCGGCCCGGTCGGCGATGGCGATGAGGTCCTGGATGGAGCGGTAGGAGCCGTAACTCGATCCCGCCATCCGCGAGATGGTCTCCTCCATCAGGGTGCCGCCCAGGTCGTTGGCGCCGGAGCGGAGCATCTCGGCGGCGCCTTCCGTGCCGAGCTTGACCCAGCTGGTCTGGATGTTGGTGATGTGCGGGTGGAGCAGCACCCGGGCCATCGCCGTCACCGCACGGTTGTCGCGCACGGTGGGGCCGGGGCGGGCGATACCGGCGAGGTAGACGGGGGCGTTGGTGTGGATGAAGGGGAGGGTGACGAACTCCGTGAAGCCGCCGGTCTCCTGCTGGATCTGTGCCAGCAGCCGCAGATGCCCGAGCCAGTGGCGCGGCTGGTCGACATGGCCGTACATCATCGTCGAGGACGAACGGATGCCCAGCTCATGGGCGGTCTTGATGACCTCGACCCAGGTCGCGGCGGGCAGCTTGCCCTTGGTGAGGACCCAGCGGACCTCGTCGTCGAGGATCTCGGCGGCGGTGCCGGGGATGGTGTCCAGTCCGGCGGCCTTGGCCTCGCTGAGCCAGTCCCGGAGGGACAGCCCGGTGCGTGTCGCGCCGTTGACGACCTCCATGGGCGAGAAGGCGTGCACATGCATGCCGGGGACGCGTTCCTTCACGGCGCGCGCGATGTCGAAGTACGCCGTACCGGGCAGGTCGGGGTGGATGCCGCCCTGCATGCACACCTCCACCGCACCGACCTCCCACGCCTGTTGGGCACGGTCGGCGACCTGGGAGAGGGAGAGGGTGTAGGCGTCGGCGTCGGTGCGGCGCTGGGCGAACGCGCAGAAGCGGCAGCCCGTGTAACAGACGTTGGTGAAGTTGATGTTCCTGGTGACGATGTAGGTGACGTCGTCGCCCACGGTGTCGCGGCGCAGCGCGTCGGCGATGCCGCAGAGGGCGTCCAGGGCGGGCCCGTCGGCGTGCAGCAGCGCCAGGGCCTGCGCGTCGGTGAGCTTGGTGGGGTCGTCGGCGGCCTGCGCCAGGGCCTGTCGTACGTCGGCTTCGATGCGCTCCGGCGCCATCCCGGGGGCGGCGGCCTCCCGCAGCGCCTCCCAGTCGCCGTAGACGTCGTCGAAGTCGTCGCGGCGGTCGGCGGTGCGGCCGTCGGTGTCGATGGTGCGGTGCAGGTCCGTACGGCCCGAGGAACTCGTCGTGAAGCCCTCGTCGGGCTCCTGCCAGGGGCGCCCCACCACGGGGGCGTCCTCCACGGCCAGGCCCGTCTCCGGGTCGGCGAGCGCACGTACATGGGGCAGCAGGCGGGGGTCGAGCCACGGCTCGCCGCGCTGGAGGAACTCCGGGTAGATGGGGAGCCGTTCCCTCAGCTCGAACCCGGAGGCGGCGCAGCGCTCGGTCAGCTCGTCGATCTGCGGCCAGGGGCGCTCGGGGTTCACATGGTCCAGGGTCAGCGGGGAGACGCCGCCCCAGTCGTCGATCCCGGCGTCGATGAGCAGCGCATACTCGCCGTCCACGAGGTTGGGCGGCGCCTGGATGCGGGTCGAGGGACCCATGATGTGCCGGGCCACGGCGATGGTCGCGGCCAGCTCCTCCAGTTCGGCGTCCGGCATTCCGCGCATCGCCGTGTCCGGCTTGGCGCGGAAGTTCTGCATGATCAGTTCCTGGATGCCGTGGTAGGCGCGCTGGACGCGGCGCAGCGCGAAGAGGGACTCGGCGCGTTCCTCGTAGGTCTCGCCGATGCCGATGAGCAGTCCCGTGGTGAAGGGGACGTTGGAGCGGCCGGCGTCCTCCAGGACGCGCAAGCGGACGGCGGGGTCCTTGTCGGGCGATCCGTAGTGGGGGCCGCCGGGCTCGCTCCACAGCCGCTCGGCGGTCGTCTCCAGCATCATCCCCAGGGACGGGGCGACGGGCTTGAGCCGCTGGAAGTCCGTCCAGGACAGCACCCCGGGGTTGAGGTGCGGCAGCAGCCCGGTCTCCTCCAGGACGCGGATGGCCATGGCGCGGACGTAGGAGAGCGTGTCGTCGTAGCCGTGCGCCTCCAGCCACTCACGGGCCTCGGGCCAGCGGTCCTCCGGCTTGTCGCCCAGGGTGAAGAGGGCTTCCTTGCAGCCCAGTTCGGCGCCGCGGCGGGCGATGTCCAGCACTTCGTCGGGGGACAGGAACATCCCGTGGCCGTCGCGGCGCAGCTTGCCGGGGACGGTGACGAAGGTGCAGTAGTGGCACGTGTCCCGGCACAGGCGTGTCAGGGGGATGAAGACACCGCGCGAGTACGTGATGACTCCGGGGCGTCCGGCGGCCTCCAGGCCGGCGTCCCGCACCCGGGCCGCGGAGGCGCACAGGTCCGTGAGGTCGGCGCCGCGGGCCTGCAGCAGCACCGCGGCCTCACCGGCGTCCAGCGCCACACCGTCGCGGGCGCGCTTGAGGGCCCGGCGCATGGCGTTGGCCGCCGGGCGGCTCCGCGGGGCCGTCCCGGAAGCCGTTTCGCGGTCGGTACCTCGGTCGGATGCCTGGTCAGGTCCCTGCGCGCTGGAAGTCATCCTCCGAGGATACGAGCGCCCGCCGACAGCGCCGCCGCCGGAGAACGGGCGGCCTGTGTGCCACTGATCACTTGGGACGGTGGTTCCGTCCGGGCCCGGAACGGGCACTTCCCGGCGGCGGCTCCCGGCACGCTTACATACCGGCCAGCAACTCGTCGGAGTACGTCCTGGTCAGGAACTCCATGTTGTGGCCGTCGGGGTCGTCGAGGTAGAGACCACGGCCGCCGTCCAGGGTGTTGATCTCCTGGGGCCTGGTGTGCATGGGGTCGGCCCAGTAGGGCAGCCCGCGCTCCTGTATGCGGGCGAAGATCCCGTCGAACTCGTCCTCGGTCACCAGGAACGCGTAGTGCGTGGGGACGAACTCTCCCTTGGCGACATGCTCGGCGTAGTCGAGGGCCACTCCGTTGTCGAGCTTGAGGGCGGCGAAGGGGCCGAACGCCTTGGGTTCGGGCGCGCCGAGCAGGTCGGCCAGGAACCGGGCGGAGGCGAAACGGTCGGTGCTGTGCACGATCGTGTGGTCGAGGCGAGGCATGGGATCTCCCTGATCTCTCGGGTCGCGTGGGCAACGCGTCCCCTGATCTGCCGCATCGGCGCGGACCGTTGCCCGTCGTGGACCGTTGACCTTCCGGGCTTGTGGAGCCCTGATCTTCCGGCCCGTGACCGTTCTCGTCGGGCCGCCGCTCCACGGGGGATCCGCGGCCCTTCACCTTCGACGCTACGACCGCACGGGCCACGGCGGATCGTTCTCCGGTACCGGCCCGGTCGGAAGGCGCTACACCGCTGGTCCTAGGCCGGTCCGGGGCGCCCGGCAGCGGGCCGGCAATAAGGGCGCCTCCCCCGGGGCCCGTGCGCGCTCCGCTCCGCCGTCCGTCACCCTTCCCGCACGCCGCGCTCCCCTGCGTCACACCTCACAGGTACTGCGCGAAGTCGTCCAGGGTCCGCAGCACCTCGCCCTCCCCGGCCGGCGGCAGTTGCAGGACCACCTCCCGGACGCCCAGCTCGCGGTAGTGGGCCAGCTTCCCGGCCGAGGGCCGGACCGCATAGGGCACCACCACCGGCTCGCCGGTGCGCCCGGCGTCCGCCCAGGCCCGGCGCAGCACCGGAACGGTCTCCGCCAGCCCGCCGCCGCCGATCGGCAGCCATCCGTCGGCGTACTCGGCGATCTGCCCGAAGAGCTTGGGTCCGGCCGCGCCGCCGAGGAGGATGCGCGGTGCGCCGTGTACCGGCTTGGGGTGGGCGAGCGAGGCCCTGACCGACCCGAATTCTCCCTGGTACGCGGTCGGTTCCTCGGCCCACAGGGCGCGCATCAGCGCCACCCGGTCACGGGTCAGCGCGCGCCGGGTCGACCATGCGACCCCGTGGTCGGCGGCCTCCTCGACGTTCCAGCCGTAGCCGACGCCGAGGGTGAAGCGGCCTCCGGAGAGGAAGTCGAGGGTGGCGACCTGCTTGGCGAGGTCGACCGGGTCGTGCTGGGCGACGAGGGTGATGCCGGTGCCGAGCGCGAGCCGCTCGGTGACCGCGGCGGCCTGGCCGAGCGCGATGAACGGGTCGAGGGTGCGGCCGTATTCGCGGGGCAGCGGCTCGCCCATGGGGGCGGGGGTGTCCCGGCTGGCGGGGATGTGGGTGTGCTCGGGGAGATACAGGCCGTCGAATCCGCGCTGCTCCAGCTCGTGGCCCAGCCGGTCCGGCCGGATCGTCTCGTCGGTCAGGAAGATCGTGGTCGCGATCCGCATACGGGACACCTCCGCGTCAGGCGTGTGAGAGACCGAATGTTGCCGCACCGCCCGACGGTTATCCACAGCCCTTTCCCTCCCCGCCGCACGCGCGTACAACAGTTTTCACGCGGCGCAACGAGCCGGCCGCGCGACGGAAACAGACGGGCGCGCCGGGCCCGGAGCGGGCTGCACGGCGCAGGAACCGGGCTGACGCGGCACGGGCCCGGCGCGGGCAGGAGAGCACACGAGACGGCACACGACGGCAGGGGGCGGGGATGGATCGACGTGACGTGCTGAGACTTTCGGCGGTTGCGGGCGCGACGGGCGCGCTTACGCTCGGACGTGTGAGCTTCGCCGACGCCACACCCGCCGCCGGGCAGCCCGGGGGCCGTCCCGGCGAGCAGACCCGGCGGGTGCGGGGCCATCTGCCCACGGGTGCGCCGGACTTCGTCCATCTGCCGGTCGAGGTGCCGCCGGGCGTCCGCGAGATCGCCGTGGCGTACAGCTACGACAGACCCGCTGTCCCCGCGGGCACGGCCGGCAACGCCTGCGACATCGGCATCTTCGACGAACGGGGCACGGACCTCGGCGGCGCCGGCTTCCGTGGCTGGTCGGGCGGCGCGCGTACGGAGTTCTTCCTGCGCGCCGACGACGCCACCCCCGGATATCTGCCGGGCCCCGTCAACGCCGGCACCTGGCACATCGCCCTCGGGCCGTACACGGTCGCGCCGCAGGGTCTCTCCTACGACGTCACGGTCACCCTGCGGTACGGGCCCCAGGGGCGCACCCCGGCGCCCGTCCATCCGCCCGAGCGCGCCCGGGGCCGGGGCCGCGCCTGGTACCGCGGCGACGGCCATCTGCACTCCGTCCACTCCGACGGCGGACGCACCCCCGCCGAGATCGCCGCGCTGGCCCGCGCCGCCGGGCTGGACTTCCTCAACACCTCCGAGCACAACACCACCTCCGCGCACCGTGCCTGGGACGGCCTGTGGGGCGATGACCTGCTGATCCTGACCGGCGAGGAGGTCACCACCCGTAATGGGCACGTGGTCGCGATGGGCACCGACCCCGAGGTCTTCATCGACTGGCGCTACCGGGCCCGCGACAACGCCTTCGGGAAGTACGCGCGCGCCATCCGGCGGGCCGGCGGCCTGGTCATCCCGGCGCATCCGCACGCCACCTGCATCGGCTGCAACTGGAAGTTCGGGCTGAACGAAGCGGATGCGGTGGAGGTCTGGAACGGCCCGTACACCCCCGATGACGAGATCACCCTCGCCGAATGGGACAACGCCCTGGTCGCACACACCCGTGGCCGCGCGGACTGGCTGCCGGCCGTCGGCCACAGCGACGCCCACCGCGACCCCGATGTGGTGGGCCTGCCGCAGACCGTGGTCCTCGCCGACGATCTCTCGCGCCGTGCCCTGCTGGACGGCATCCGGGCGGGCCGGGTGTGGATCGCCGAGTCGTCGAAGGTCGATCTCGCCTTCGCCGTCACCGGTGAACGGGGTGAACACGCCGGGATCGCCGAACGCCTGGAGGTCCCCCGTACGGCGAAGGTCACGGCCCGCCTCAAGGTCTCCGGCGCCCCCGGTTGCACGGTCTCCTTCGTCACCGACCAGGGGCAGCTGTACTCCACCCCGCTGCCCGCCTCCGGCAACGGCACCGTCAGCTGGCAGACCACCGCGGACCACGCCGCCTACATACGCGCGGAAGTCCGCCACCCCTCGACGACCGCGGGCCTGCCGGGCCCGATGGCGGCCATGACCAACCCGGTCTTCGTGGGGCACTGGGGCTGACGGCAGCCCGCCGGGCGGGCGAGCGGCACCCGCAGCGCGCACGGCCGGGCCGGCCGGACCCGAGCGGCGAGGGCCGCGGGCCGTGCGCGCACGGGCAACGCCATGAGTGCCCGCCACGATCACTGCGGGCCACGTAACTTGGCGGAGAGGGAACGTGATCAGTCGCGGCGAACCAGGGCCCGGCCCTCCCGAAACGGCCGGGCAATGAGGAGCTGGACCCGTCCGGGAGGAGCGTCATGCGTGCCATGCAGTTCGAGCGGTTCGGTGAGCCGGAGGTCCTGAGGGAGGCCGAGGTGCCGGACCCGGTGGCGGGGCCGGGCGAGACGCTGGTCGAGGTGGCGGCCGCGGGTGTCAACTTCGGTGACATCAAGCAGATGGCGGGCGAGCAACCCGACGGCCCTCACGCGCCGAAGGGGCCGCTGCCGCGCATCCCCGGCATGGAGGTCGTCGGCCGGACCGCGGACGGGCGGCGGGTCCTCGGCTATGTCCTCCAGGGCGGCTACGCGGCGAGGACCGTCGTCCCCGACCGTGACCTGGTCGCCTTACCGGAAGAGGTGAGCGCGGGCGAGGCACTGGCTCTGCTCATACAGGGGCTGACGGCGTGGCATCTGCTGCGGTCGGTCGCGCGGGTGCGGCCCGGCGAGAGCGTCGTGGTGCACGCCGCCGCGGGCGGAACGGGCAGCCTCGCCGTCCAGTTGGCCAGGGAGTTCGGTGCGGGACGGGTCATCGCCACGGCCTCCTCCGAGGACAAGCGCGCCTTCGCCCTCGAACTCGGGGCGGACGCGGCCGTCGACGGCGACGCGGAGGGCTACCGGGAGCGGGTCCTCGACGCCAATCAGGGGCGCCCGGTGGACATCGTCCTGGACGCCATCGGCGGCCCCGTCCTCGACGCCGCCCTGGACACCCTCGGATACCTCGGCCGGCTGGTCACGTACGGCGCCTCGTCGCGGCAGTCCGCCTCGGCCCTCGACCCGAGCCGCCTCGCGGTGGAGAACATCGGCGTGGCCGGGTTCTGGCTGGTCCCGCTCCTCGCCCGGAACGGGGCCGGTGGGCCGGTCCTGGAGGAGCTGCTCGACCTCACGGCGCGGCGGCGACTGCGGCCTCTGGTCGGCGCGGAGTACGACCTCGCACGGGCCCGCGACGCCCATGAGGACCTCCTCGCCCGCCGCACGAAGGGGAAGCTGGTCCTCCGCCCATGAAGGCCGCATGCCCGCCCAGGAACCCGGACCACCGTCCCTGAATCCGCACCACCGTCCCCCGGAGCCAAGCGCCCCTCACGAAATCCAGGCCCCCTCACGAAAGCCGGACGATCGCCCATGAAAGGGCCGAACGCCCCTCCCCCGACGCCGAATCCGCCCCTGCCCGGACCGCCCCCTGGCCCTCGGCCCGCCGTGGTCCCCAGCCCACAGCCGTCAGTCCTCCACCACCAGCGCCGGCGTCGCCCGGGTCAGGACGGTGCCGCGGAAGAAGGCCGGGCTGCGCCGCTGCATCACGAGCATGATCACGAGGCCCAGGACCAGCAGGCCGACGCCGATGACGAAGACCGAGCCGACGCCGAAGACCGAACTGCCCGAGCCGTAGGCGGGGTTCCACATGTCGACCAGGGTCTTGCAGAAGACCGCCGCGAGCAGGATGCCGCCCAGGACCGGGAAGACGCCCTTGAACAGCAGGTCACGGGCCGAGTGCCGCAGCTCGCGGCGGAAGAACCAGGCGCAGGAGAAGGCCGTGATCGCGTAGTAGAAGCAGATCATGAGGCCGAGCGCATAGATCGTGTCGATGAGCACGTTCTCGCTGAGGAAGCTCATCACGGAGTAGAAGACGCCGGTGGCGACGCCGGCCGCGACGGTCGCCCGGCCCGGGGAGCGGAAGCGCGGGTGGATCCTGGCGAAGGACGCCGGCAGCGCCTCGTAGGTGCTCATCGCCAGCACCGTCCGGGCCACCGGGATGAAGGTGGTCTGCAGGCTGGCCGCGGCCGAGGCGAGGACCGCGACGAAGAGCAGCACGCCGAGCACGGTGCCCATGACGGGGTTGGCGAGCGCGGCGAAGACGTTGTCGGCGGTGTCCGGGTTGCCCAGTCCCAGGCCCCCGTGCCCGACGCCGGAGAACATCTGCGAGGCGACGGCGGTGAGCAGGTAGGAGCCGATCAGCACGACCATGGCCAGCAGGGCGGCGCGGCCGGGCGTCTTCGCGCTGCCGGCGGTCTCCTCATTGACCGTGAGGCAGGTGTCCCAGCCCCAGAACATGAAGATCGACAGCGACAGACCGGCCGTGAAGGCGGAGAACGACTGGACGGCGAACGGGTCGAGCCAGGTCCAGGAGAAGTCGAGGGAGCCGGCGAAGTCGCCGGACCGCGCCTTGATCACGGCCAGCGCGACGAACACGGCGAGCACCGCGAGCTGCAGGCCGACCAGGGTGTACTGGACGCCCTTGGTGGCGGTCATCCCGCGATAGCTGACGGCCGTGGCGGCGGCGATGAAGACCAGGCAGGTCAGGACGTGGGCGGCCTTGTTGTCGTCCAGGGCGGCGACGGCCGGACTGCCGGTGAGTTCGCCGAGCAGCAGATAGAAGAACGAGGTGGCGACGCCGGCCAGGTTGGAGAGCACGATGATCGTCGCGATCACCAGCCCCCAGCCGCACATCCAGCCGACGCGTGGGCCGAAGGCCTTGACCGTCCAGGTGAAGGAGGTGCCGCAGTCCGGGACCGCGTTGTTGAGCTCGCGGTAGGCGAAGGCGACCAGCAGCATCGGCAGGAACCCGGCGAGGAACACCGCGGGCATCTGCACCCCGACCTCGCCGACCGTGGGACCGAGCGTCGAGGTGAGGCAGTAGACGGGCGCGACGGTCGAGATGCCGATGACCGCGCTGCCGAGCAGGCCGACGGAGTTTCCGCTGAGGCCCTTGCTGCGGGTGTCACTGCTGGTGTCGCCGCCGGCAGCGCCGACGCTCGTTACCGTGTCTCCGGTCTGGGGGCGGGGGTCAACCTGAACCATGAACAGGACGTTAAGGGCTGCTGTATCCGCATCCGGAAGATCAACTTCCGCGAGCCACCCCTTCTTTACCAAGGGATTTCAGGGATCTAGTGCTGCCATAGCAAAGAGAGCTCCCTCTACAGCCTTTGATGCAAAGGTTTCGACATACATCTTTCGCATTGCGAGAACCGCAGCCCTGTCCCTTTTGCCCCGGTTCTAAATTTTCCCGTCCGATTTCCGGACGCCGGGCGAGCGGGCGCCACGCGGAGCGACCTCACGAAGCCTCACCCGGCGACGGGGGCGAGGTCGCACGACACCGCTCGCCCCGCCGTCACCCCTCACCCGGCCCGCCGCCTCGCTTCACCCCGCCCACACGATCGCCTGCAGCTCGCTGTACGCATGGAGCGCGTAGGAACCCACGTCCCGCCCGACCCCGCTCTTCTTGAAGCCGCCGAAGGGCGCTTCCATGTTCCGGCCGACGGTGTTCACACCGACCCCGCCGGCCCGTAGCTGCCGGGCCACCCGGAAGGCGCGGGCGATGTCGCCGGACCACACGTAGTCGATGAGCCCGTAGTCGCTGTCGTTGGCGAGGGCCACCCCCTCGTCCTCCTCGTCGAAGGGCAGCACCACGACGACCGGACCGAAGATCTCCTCCCGCACGACCCGCATCTCGGGGGTGCAGTCGGCCAGCAGCGTCGGCGCGACATAGAAGCCGCGCTCCGGGGCGGACGGCCGTACGCCGCCCGCCACGACCCGTGCGCCTTCCTTCCTGCCCAGTTCCACATACGACTCGACCCGGTCGCGGTGCGCGGCCGAGATCACCGGTCCGACCACCGTCCCCCGCGCGCGCGGATCGCCGATCGTGAGGTGCCCGATGTACTGCGTCAGCCGCGCCACCAGGGCCTCGTACACGCCTCGCTGCACGATCACCCGCGTGGGCGCCGTACAGATCTGCCCGCTGTAGAAGGAGTACGTCGTGCCGATGCCGGCCACCGCCGAGTCGAGGTCCGCGTCGTCGAAGACCACCGCGGCGCCCTTGCCGCCCAGCTCCATGAGCTGGCGTTTCATCCCGCGTCCGCACACCTCGGCGATGCGCTGCCCGACGGCCGTCGAGCCCGTGAAGCTCACCATGTCCACGTCCGGCGCGTCCACGGCCGCCTCGCCCACCTCCGCGGATGCGCCGCTCACCACGTTCACCACCCCCGGCGGCGCCCCCGCCTCCGCCAGCGCCGCCACCATCCGGTACACCGACAGCGGGTCCTGCGGAGCGGGCTTCACGACGACGGTGTTGCCCATCGCCAGCGCCGGGGCGATCTTGCCCGCCGGGTTCGCCCACGGGTTGTTGTACGAGGTGATGCAGGTGACGACGCCGACGGGCCGGCGCCCGGCGAGGGCGCCCAGCACGGCCGCCCTCCCCATCGCTCCGGCCTCGTTGATCTGCGGCGGCAGCCCCTCCTCGACCGGCTCCAGCGCCCCCTTCGCATACCGCCGGAAGCGCGCCACCCCCACCGCGACCTGCATCCCGCGCGCCGTCGCGGTCGTGGCGCCGCTCTCCGCCTGCGCCAGCTCGGCGTGCGCCGCGAAGTCGCGCTGCATCACCTCGGCGGCCCGGTCGAGGACCGCCGCCCGCTCCTGCGGCGGGGTACGGGACCAGGTCGCGAAGGCCTCCCGCGCCGCGGCCGCCGCCTGGTGCACCTGGGCCCGGCTCGCCTCGGGCGCGAGCCCGACGACCGCCTCCGTCGCCGGATCGATGACCTCGTAGTGCCCCTCGTCGGGCTCCACCCACTCGCCGTCGATGAACAGCCGCCCCGCCGACGTCATCGGGCACTCACCGCTCCCATGTCAGCTTCCGCCGGCGTCACGTGAGACCCGCCGCTGCCATCTCCCGTCCCACTGGCAGAACTCGACGCCCCCTGCGGCCAGGCCCCTCCCGGCGCCGCCACGTGACGCCCCGCCGCGTTCCCCGCTCCACCCCACGCCCTCACTTCGTACTCACCGTCCGCGTGTCCCGCCCCGACCGCAGGACCGTCCCCGGCACCGCGCCGGTCACCACGTCCTCGCGGATCGTCTCGACGCCGTTGACCCAGACCGCGGTGATGCCGATGGGCCGGGAATCCAGCCGCGGGCTGTTGCCGGGCAGGTCGTGGACGAGCGTGGCCTTGCCCGCGTCGATCCGCTCGGGGTCGAAGAGGACCAGGTCCGCGTGCCAGCCGTCCTCGATGCGGCCGCGCTCCCGCAGACCGAAGAGCTGGGCGGGGTCGTCGGTGAGCATCTTCACCGCCTGCTCCAGGCCCACCAGCTTCCGGCCGCGCAGGCAGTCGCCGAGGAAGCGCGTCGTGTACGGCGCACCGCACATCCGGTCCAGGTGGGCGCCCGCGTCGGACCCGCCGAGCAGCACGTCCTCGTGCTGCCAGGTCTCGGCGCGCAGGGCCCAGGAGGCCGGGTCGTTGTCGGTCGGCATCGGCCACAGCACCGTCCGCAGCCGGTCGTTGGCGCAGATCTCGACCATGCAGGCGAAGGGCTCCAGGCCGCGCTCGGCCGCGATGTCCCGGACGACACGTCCGGTCAGGCCCTCGTTCTCCGGGGAGTAGGTGTCCCCGATGACGTACCGGCCGAAGTCGGTGAGCCGCCGGAAGACGCCGGCTTCCTTGCTGCCGGCGCGCCGCAGCAGCTCGGCCCGGACGTCGGGGTCGCGGAGCTTTTCGAGGCGCTCGGGCACCGGCAGGCCCAGGATCTCGCCCCAGCCGGGGATGAGGTTCAGCGCGCAGAAGGTGCCGAGGGACATGTTCATGGGAGTGAGGATCGGCATCGTCAGGGCCACGACCCGGCCGCCGGCCTCCCGGGCCCGCTCGGCGGCGGCCAGTTGGCGCGGCACCCGCTCGGGCACGGCCGCGTCGATCGTCAGGACGTTCCAGTTCAGGGGCCGGCCGGCCGCCGCGCTCATCGCCGCGAACAGCTCGATCTCGTCGTCGTCGAACTGGTCGAGGCAGCCCGCCACGATCGCCTCGATCTGGGTGCCCTCGTGTACGGCGACGGCACGCGAGAGGGCGAGCAGCTCGTCCCGTCCGGCGTGCCGGGAGGCGACCGGCTGCCCGTCCCCGTCGGAGTGGGTGGTGGACTGCGTGGTGGAGAAGCCCCAGGCCCCGGCGTCCATCGCCTCGTGGAACAGCGCCAGCATCTCGTCCATCTGCCGGGGGGTGGGCTGCCCGCCGACGGCGTCCGCGCCCATGACGTACCGCCGCAGCGCGCAATGTCCCACCATGAAACCCGCGTTGACGGCGATCCGCCCCTCCAGCGCGTCCAGGTAGTCGCCGAAGGAGTGCCACGTCCACGGGGCGCCCTCTTCGAGCGCCACCAGGGACATGCCCTCGACCTTGGACATCATCCGCCGGGTGTAGTCGGCGTCGGCGGGCCGGTCGGGGTGCAGCGGTGCCAGGGTGAAGCCGCAGTTGCCGCCCGCCACGGTCGTCACGCCGTGGTTGAGCGAGGGGGTGGCGTAGGGGTCCCAGAACAGCTGCGCGTCGTAGTGGGTGTGCGGATCGACGAAGCCGGGGGCGAGGACCAGCCCGGTGGCGTCCTCGCTCGTCCTCGCCTCCTCGGTGACGGTGCCGGCCGGGGCGACGACGGCGATCCGGCCGTCGCGGATGCCGACATCGGCGGTGTACGAGGGCGTGCCCGTACCGTCCACTACGGTCGCGCCCTTGATCAGGTGGTCGAGCATGGGCGGAGCGCCCCTTCCCCTCGGCGGACTCAGCTGCCCGCGGCCTGACGGAACCGGGTCGTCCGGTGGACCGGATCGGTGTCGATCTTCGGGATCACGTGCTCGCCGATGAGCTTGACCGTGTTCATCGTGTCCTCGTACGAGATCCCGATCGGCAGGCCGAAGCTCAGCTGGTCGGCGCCGGCCCGCTCCCAGCGCCTGCACTGCCCGAGCACCTCGTCCGGGTCGCCGCAGATCATCAGTTCCTCGGCGATGAGCAGCTCGATGACCTCGGCGGTGTAGTCGGGCAGCAGCTCGGGCCACTCGGGGATGCCGTCGGGCCGCGGGAAGGTGTCGTGGTAGCGGAAGACCAGCGACTGCAGGTAGTTCAGCCCGCCGCCCACGGCGATCTCGACGGCCTTGTCGTGCGTCTCGGCGCAGATCGCGGTGGAGGTGACCATCACGTTGTCGTTGACGAAGCCGCCGACCGGCTCGGCGTCCCGGATCGCCGTCTTGTACTGCTCCAGCACCCACTCCATGTCGGAGACCTTCTGCACGCTGAAGCCCAGCACGCCCAGGCCCTTCTTCGCCGCCATGGCGTACGAGGACGGCGAGCCCGCCGCGTACCACATCGCCGGGTGCGCGGCCCCGTACGGCTTGGGGAAGATCTTGCGCGGCGGCAGCTGCCAGTGCTTGCCCTGGAACCCGACGTACTCCTCCTGGAGCCACATCTTCGGGAACTCGGCGATGGTCTCTTCCCAGATCTCCTTGGTGTGGTTCATGTCGGTGATGCCCGGGAGGAACCCCAGGATCTCGTGACTGCCGGCGCCCCGTCCGCTGCCGAACTCGAAGCGGCCCTCGCTGAGATGGTCGAGCATGGCGACCTTCTCGGCGACCTTCACCGGGTGGTTGACCTGGGCGAGGGGGTTGAAGATCCCGGAGCCCAGGTGGATCCGCTCGGTCGCATGGGCCAGGTAGCCGAGGAAGACGTCGTTGGCGGAGAGGTGCGAGTACTCCTCCAGGAAGTGGTGCTCGGACGCCCAGGCGTACTTGAAGCCGGACTTGTCCGCCTGGATGACGTACTCGGTCTCCTCCATCAGCGCCTTGTGCTCCGCGAGCGGATCGGTCTCGGCCCGCTTGCCCACGTATCCCTGTACAAAGAGCCCGAATTCCAAGGAGGTTCACCGTCCCCTGAGAGCCGTTCGCCATTTCTGACGTACCGTCAGATTTGCTGTGCCGACTGTTCCACCGCGCACGGGGAGCGTCAATAGCCGCCGCCCGGCTGCCTGATGAACCGTCAGATGATGCTGACCCCCGCCAGCCAGCCGCCGTCGACGACGAACGGCTGCCCGGTGATGTACGACGAGTCCTCGCACGACAGGAAGAGCGCCAGCTTGGCGACCTCCTCCGGCCGGCCGATCCGGCCCAGCGGCACCAGCTTCCGGTAGAGCTCGTCCACGGCCCGTTTCGACTCGGCCGGGTCGACACCCGGATCCAGCGCGGCGGGGTTGGTCATCGGGGTGTCCACCGCGCCCGGGCACACCGCGTTGACCCGGATCTTCCTGGCGGCCAGCTCCACCGCGGCGACCCGGGTGAGCCCGAGGACCGCGTGCTTGGTCGCGGCATAGGCACCGACGAAGGCCATGCCCGTCAGGGCCGTGTACGAGGCGGTGTTGACGATCGTGCCGCCGCCGGCCGCCTCGATCTCCGGCGCCACCGTACGGATCCCGAGGAAGCAGCCGACCTGATTGACCTGCACCACCTGCTGGAACTCCTCCAACGGCGTCGACACCAGCTCGTTGAAGCGCAGGATCCCGGCGTTGTTGACCAGCCCGTCGATCTTCCCGAAGGCGTCCTTGGCCACGACGGCCGCCGCCTCCCAGTCCGCCTCCCGCGTCACGTCCAGATGGACGAACCGGGCCCGCTCCTCCCCCAGCTCCTCGGCGAGCGCCTCGCCCTGCCCGTCCAGCACATCCCCGAGCACGACCTTCGCGCCCTCCGCCACGAACAGCCGCGCCTCCTGTTCACCCTGCCCACGCGCCGCACCCGTCACGATGACGACCCGCCCGTCGAGCTTGCCCATGCCTGCACTCCTCTGCTGGTGAGTACGTGGTCGCCTGTTCGGGGCCGGCGGCCGGCGTGGTGCGCCGGCGATGGTGCCGGCCCGTCGGTGGTGGTCGGCGGTATGCCGTCAGCGGCACTCCGGCGTCGGTGGGCCGCTGGTGGTACGCCGTCCGCGGCCGGGCCGCCCTCCGCCGTCAGCCGTCAGCCGTCAGCCGTTGAGCAGCGGCGCGACAGCCGTCCCGAACGCCGCCATCTGATCCGTCAGTTCGTCGCCACTACGGCTGCGGAACCGCACCTGGATCTGGTGCACCCCCATCGCCCCGTACTCCCGCAGCGACTCCGCGATCCGCTCCGGCGCCCCGGACAGGGTCCGCCGGCCGACCTCCCACCCCGGCTCGCCGACGTACAGCGGCTCGGCGATGGCACCGACCACGACGGGCTCCGCGACGCCGGCCGCCTCCCGCAGCGCGTGCAGCTTCCCGATCTGCGCCGGCAGCTCGGCCCGCCGGTCCCCCTGCGGCAGCCAGCCGTCGCCGCGCACCGCGGCCCGGCGGACGGCGGCGGGCGAGGAACCGCCCACCCAGATCGGCGGCCGCGGCGCCTGCACGGGCCGCGGCGCCTGCCCCAGCCCCTCGAACCCGAAGCGCTCCCCCGCGAACGCGGGGAACTCCTCCGGCCCCAGCGCCGCCTTCAGCGCGTCGACCACCTCGTCCACCACCGCGCCGCGGCGCGCGAAGTCCACCCCGAGCGCGTCGAACTCCTCCCGCACATGCCCGGCCCCGACCCCGAGGATCAGCCGCCCCCCGGAGAGCCGGTCCAGCGTCGCGTACTGCTTGGCCGTGACCAGCGGGTGCTTGAGCCCCACCACCGCCACATGGCTCAACAACCGCACCCGCTCGGTGACGGCGGCCAGATGCGCCAGGGTGGCCACCGGGTCGTACCAGACGGTGCTCATCGCCTCGGCCAGCCGCCGCGGAATCGCGATGTGCTCACAGCAGGCGATGTACGCGAACCCGTACCGGTCGGCTGCCCGCGCCACGGCCAGCAGGTCGCCGGGCCCGGCCCCCGGCTCCCAGCTCTCCGCGAACAGGGGGCTCTGCGCCTGCACCGGAAGCTGCATCCCATAGGCCAGCCGCCCCGCTTCGGGCCGCCATACCGCCTCGCACGCGCTGTCCATACACCCTCCCGGCAGGAAACTGGATCTGACGGACCGTCATATAACGTGCGCGGAACATCGTGGCGCCCGGGTCACCATCGGACAAGAGTCACGGAGGCGGCCGGCGACGGGGCCGTTGCACGCGGGGGCCCGGCGCGACTTTCCGCCCCGGCACCGTCTTCAGGCCCCCGCTACCCCGCCGACGGCCCCCACAGCCCCTCCCCCGTCAACCCCAGCAGCGCAATCGCGTTCCCCCGAACGATCTGTTCCACCACGTCCGGCGCGAGGTGCCCCATCTGGGACTCGCCGACCTCCCGCGACGTGGGCCAGGTCGAGTCCGAGTGCGGGTAGTCCGTCTCGTACAGGACGTTCCCGACGCCGATCGCTTCGAGGTTGCGCAACCCGAAGGCGTCGTCGAAGAAGCAGCCGTAGACGTGGTCGGCGAAGAGTTCGGACGGCGGGCGGAGGACCTTGTCGGCGACGCCGCCCCAGCCGCGGTTCTCCTCCCAGACCACGTCCGCGCGTTCGAGGATGTACGGGATCCAGCCGATCTGGCCCTCGGCGTACATGATCTTCAGGCCGGGAAAGCGGTCGAACTTGCCGCTCATCAGCCAGTCGACCATCGAGAAGCAGCAGTTGGCGAAGGTGATCGTGGAGCCGACGGCGGCCGGGGCGTCGGCGGAGGTCGAGGGCATCTTCGATGAGGAGCCGATGTGCATGGCGACGACCGTGCCGGTCTCGTCGCAGGCCCGCAGGAAGGGGTCCCAGTAGTCGGTGTGGATGCTGGGCAGCCCCAGATGGGGCGGGATCTCGCTGAAGCAGACGGCCCGGACGCCGCGGGCCGCGTTGCGCCGCACCTCCGCGGCCGCCAGCTCCGCGTCCCACAGGGGGACGAGGGTCAGCGGGATCAGCCGGCCCTGCGCGTGCGGGCCGCACCACTCCTCCACCATCCAGTCGTTGTACGCCCGCACCCCCAGCAGCCCCAGTTCGCGGTCCTTCGCTTCGGTGAAGGTCTGGCCGCAGAAGCGGGGGAAGGTGGGGAAGCACAGGGCGGACTGGACGTGGTTGACGTCCATGTCGGCCAGCCGTTCGGGCACGCTGAAGGAGCCGGGGCGCATCTGCTCGTAGGTGATGCCTTCGAGCTTGATGTCGTCGCGGGAGCAACCGACGGCGGTGTCGAGGCGGGTCAGCGGCCGTTGCAGATCTTCATAGACCCACCAGTCGGCTATCGGCCCGTCCTCTCCTGCGGCACCCATCTTCGGAGCGAACTTTCCACCCACGAAGGTCATCTCCCGGACGGGCGCCCGGACGATGCGCGGGCCGATGTCGCGGTACTTCGAAGGGAGCCGGTCCTGCCAGACGTGCGGGGGCTCCACCGTGTGGTCGTCCACCGAGATGATCTTCGGGAAGGTCTCCATGCCGGATACGGTAGCGCCGATCTGACGATCCGTCAGCAATGGCGGAAGGGCCGGACGGACGCGGAGGCGCGCAGGAACACGGGCTCCGCGCCCCTCGCCGTGCATCGCTCCGCCCGCCGCCCCGATCGGCCGAGGAGGCTTTGTGGACGGCCCGGACCCCTACTGACGGAAAAGGGCGCGACAAGGCAGACTGACCGTTGCGCACAGCGAGGTGGTGCGCACAGTGCGAACAACATGACTGAGAGCAGGGAGACACCATGGACGACGGTCCGGGGCGGGAGCGGCTCCGCTTCACCGTGCTCGGTCCCGTACGGGCCTGGCGTGGCGCAACGCCGCTGGCAGCGGGCTCCCCGCAGCAGCGCGCGCTGCTCGCCGCACTACTCCTGCGCGGTGGACATACCGCCACCGCGCCCGAACTCGTCGACGCGCTCTGGGGCGACGAACCTCCGCATGCCGCGCTCGCCGCGCTGCGCACCTATGCCTCCCGGCTCCGCAAGGCACTGGGCGCGGACGCCGACGCCCTGGTCAGCGAGTCCGGCGGCTATGCGATCCGGCCGGTCAACGGCCGCGCCCTGGACCTCGATCACGACCTCGCCGAGCAGTACGCGGCCGAGGCGGAGAAGGCCAAGGCCTCCGGCGACCGCCGCCGCGCCCGCGAACTCCTCGAAAGCGCCCTGGCACTGTGGGACGGCGAGCCGCTGGCCGGACTCGCCGGTCCGTACGCCGAGACCCAGCGCATCCGCCTCGACGAGTGGCGGCTCTCCCTCACCGAAACCCGGCTCGAACTCATCCTGGAAGCCGGGTGCCATGCCGACGCGGTGTCCGAACTGACCGTCCTCACCGCCGCCCACCCGCTGCGCGAGCGGCTGCGGGAACTGCTGATGCTGGCGCTGTACCGCAGCGGACGGCAGGCCGAGGCGCTCGCGGTGTACGCCGACACGCGCCGGCTGCTCGCCGATGAGCTGGGCGTCGACCCCTGCGCCTCGCTCTCCGATCTTCACCAGCGGATTCTCCGCGCCGACACCGATCTGGACGCACCGCCCGCCACCAGCGACGACCCGGGCTCCGCCGACCAGGTCGTGGTGCGCCCCCAGCAGCTGCCCGCCACCGTGGCGGACTTCACCGGCCGCACCGCCTTCGTCGCCGAACTCGGTGCGCAACTCGCCACCGCCGAGGGCAGCGTGATGGCCGTCTCCGCGCTCACCGGCATCGGCGGCGTCGGCAAGACGACCCTCGCCGTCCATGTCGCGCACACCGCCCGCGAGCACTTCCCCGACGGGCAGCTGTACGTCGATCTCCAGGGCGCGGGCCACACCCCCTGCGAACCCGAGGCCGTGCTCGGCGCCTTCCTGCGTTCCCTGGGCACCCCGGACTCCTCCATCCCCGACGGGCTGGAGGAGCGTGCCGCCCTCTACCGCTCCACCCTCGCCGGCCGCCGCGTCCTGGCACTGCTGGACAACGCGCGCGACGCCGCACAGATCCGGCCGCTGCTCCCCGGCACGGAGGGCAGCGCCGCCCTGATCACCAGCCGCGCACGCATGATCGACCTGGCCGGCGCGCACCTCATCGACCTCGACGTCATGAGTCCCGAGGAGGCCATGAGCCTCTTCACCCGGATCGTCGGCGAGGAGCGCGTCGCCTCCGAACGCAAGGCCGTCATGGCGGTCGTCGGGGCCTGCGGCTTCCTCCCCCTGGCCATCCGCATCGCCGCCTCCCGGCTGGCCGCCCGCCGTACGTGGACGGTCTCGACCCTGGCCCGCAAGCTCGCCGACGAGCGCCGCCGGCTGGACGAACTCCGCGCCGGCGACCTCGCCGTCAAGGCCACCTTCGAACTGGGCTACGGCCAGCTGGAGCCCCAGCAGGCCCGTGCCTTCCGCCTGCTGGGCCTGGCCGACGGGCCGGACATCTCCCTGGCGGCGGCCGCCGCCATGCTCGATCTGGACGCCGACGACGCCGAGGAGCTGCTGGAGTCCCTCGTGGACACCTCCCTGCTGGAGTCCGCGGCGCCGGGACGCTACCGCTACCACGACCTGGTGCGGCTCTACGCGCGCTCCTGCGCCGAACGCGACGAGCAGCCGCCCTCCGAGCGGGCCGCCGCGCTGTCGCGGCTGCTGGACTTCTACTCCGCCACGGCCGCCAACATGTACGTCCTCGAACGCCCCGGCGACCGGCTCGTCGACCACCGGGCGGCCACCGCCTACCCCGGCCTGGAGTTCGCCGACCGCACCACCGCCCTGGAATGGCTGTTCAGCGAGGCCGGCTGCCTGCTGGCCTGCGCCCGCCAGTGCAGCGGAGCGGAGACCCTGCGGCGTGCCGTCGACCTCCTGCTGCTCACCAAGGACCTGGCCGAATCCGGCGCCGACGCCCTCCAGTACGAGCAGACCAACGTCTCCTTGCTGGCCGCCGCCCAGGAGATCGGCGACCAGCATGCGCAGGCGAGGATCCACACCTCGCTCACCTATTCCCGCACACTCGCGGGGCGGCTGAACGAGGCCGACGAGAACGCCAAGGCCGCCATGCTGCTCGGCGTCGCGGCCGAGGACCCGTTCTCCTCCTCGTACGCGCCCAACGACCGGGCCATCATCGCCAACTCCCAGCACCGGCACGCCGACGCGGAGGCCTATCTGCGGCAGGCCCTGATCGCCTTCCGCGAGGACCGCAACTGGCAGTCCGAGGCCAGCGCCCTGTGCAACCTCTCCCGTGTCCACCTGGACACCGGGCGGGTCGACAGCGCCATACAGCTCGCGGAGGAGGGCATCGCCATCTACCGGCGGGTGGGCGCCAAGCGACGCCTCGCCAACGGCATGTACGCCCTCGCGCTGGCATACACCCAGGCCAACCGGCTGACGGAGGCGACCGAGCAGCTTCGCGCCGCCCTGACCATCTTCCAGGACAGCCGTCAGCGGTTCTGGGAAGGCATGACCAATTTCCGGCTCGCCGAGGTCGATCTCGCGGCACGCCGGCCGGCCGCGGCCGCCAACCACGCCGAGCAGGCGTTGGCCGCCCTGCGCGGCATCGGAGGCGAGGCCCGGCGGGCCGGCGTCCTCACCACGCTCGGCCGGGCGCTCAACGACATAGGGCACACCGACCGGGCCCGGGTGTGCTGGCAGGAGGCGCTGGCCATCTTCGAGCGCGTCGGGTCGCCGGAAAGCACGGCGGTCCAGGCGCTGCTGGCTCCCGCGGTGGTCGCATAACCGCAGGTGCGGGCGCTCATCGTGGGCGTTTATCGATCGTTCATCGCCGAGGGCCAATCTCTTTCTTACCGATCCGCCGCCTCGGGGGGCAAGCGGCTCGGTGACCAGGTCGCCCCGTTAAGGTGAGCGGCCGTGCCGCGCCCGTCCGGCGGTCCTCGGGGGAGTCTCCGGGCGGGCGCGGCAGTAAGCGCCCACACAGGAGTTGATCGCAATGAGCACCGAGAAGCAGGTACAGCATCTGAGGGACCGCGACATCGTCAAGCCGCTGGACAACCACCAGCCCATCGCGGGGGCCGGCGTCGCGCCTCAGGCGCCGCCCCAGGGGGACCGCGATGTCATCAAGCCCCTCGACAACCACCAGCCCATTGCGGGCAGCGGCGTCAACGCCACTGCGGACGACAACCACCAGCCGACGCCCGGCGAGCGGATCGCGGGGGACAACCACCAGCCCGTCGGCAAGCCCCAGTAAGACCCACTGAACCAACGGGGGTACTCGGGGGATCGCAGGGACCGGTGTCGATGGCGGGGAGGGGAAGCCACCGACACCGGTCCCTGCGGCATTTTTGCGGCAGGACAGACCGGCAGATTCACCTCCGGGGCAAGAAGTCGAACATCTGCCCCCATGAGCCACTATTTTTATGACACGGGGACACATCCCTTTTGTGATCGAGGAGTTGACATGACCAATATGAAGAAGGCTTTTGCCGTCGGCGCACTCACGCTCGTCGCCTTCGGCGCCGCCGCCGCACCGGCCCTTGCCGACAGCCATACACCCACGCCGCCCCACACCGCCTTCGTGCTGGACAACCACCTGCCGGTGTCGCCGCCGGACAGTCACACGCCGCTGATACCGCTGGACAGCCACACCCCCTGACGCCCCGGGCCCAAGTCATCGACTGTGACAGCTGTCTGACGAACCGTCAGTAGCTGGTGCTACAGTCACGCCACCCGCGACCCGCGAGGAGGCGCTGTGTTCGAACTCGCCCGTGTACGCACGCTCTGGGAACTGGTCGAGTACCGCGCGCGGGCCTCGCGCGGGGCGCCGATGTTCTACGACGGGGACGGACGGAGCATCACCTTCGACGGGGTGCGCGACCAGGCGCTGCGGGTGGCGGCCGGGTTCCGGGAGCTGGGGGTCGCGGCGGGGACCCGGGTTGCCTGGCAGTTGCCGACGCGGATCGAGACCGTGGTGGCCTCCCTGGCGCTGGCCCGGCTCGGGGCCGTACAGACGCCGGTCATCCCGCTCCACCGGGAGCGCGAGGTCGGCTTCATCCTGGCGGAGTCGGCGGCCGAGTTCGTGCTCGTACCGGGCGAGTGGCGGGGGTTCGACCACACCGCGATGGTGCACCGGCTCGCCGGGGACGGGGTGCGGGTGGTCCCGGTCGGGGACGGGCTGCCGGAGGGGGATCCGGGAGCGCTGCCGGCCGCGTCGGCTGGAGCGGGCGAGCGCGGCGGGGACGCCGGGCGCACCACCTGGATCTACTACACCTCGGGCACCACCGCCTCGCCCAAGGGCGTCGAGCACACCGACGCCACCCTCCTCGCCGGTGGCATCGGGCTGGCCACCGCGCTCGGCATGTCCGCGGACGACATCGGCTCGATGGCCTTCCCGTACGCGCATATCGCCGGCCCCGACTACGTCATCGCCATGCTGGCCGGCGGGTTTCCCGCGGTCGTCCTGGACGCCTTCGAGCCGGGCCGCGCGGCCGAGGTCTACCGGCGGCACGGCGTGACCATGGCCGGCGGCAGCACCGCCTTCTACCAGGCGTTTCTCGATGAGTCGCGACGCCGGCGGGAACGCAGTCCGCAGGCCGGGCGGCTGATTCCCTCGCTGCGTCTGCTGTCCGGCGGCGGGGCGCCGATGCCTCCGGAGCTGTACACGGCCGCGGGGCGGGAGCTGGAGTGCGCGATCGTGCACGGGTACGGCATGACCGAGTGCCCGATGATCACGATGGGCACGCCGTACGACAGCGACGAGCAGCTGTCGCGGACGGTCGGCAGGCCGGTGGTGGGGGCGGAGATCCGGATCGCCCGCCCGGACGGGAGCGAGGCCGGAACCGGGGAGTCCGGTGAGGTGACGCTCCAGGGCCCGATGCTCTTCCGGCGGTACACGGACCCGGCGCTGACCCGGGAGGCATTCACGCCCGACGGCTACTTCCGCACCGGTGACCTGGGGTATCTGCGCCCCGACGGGCACCTGGTGCTGACCGGGCGGCTCAAGGACATCATCATCCGCAAGGGCGAGAACATCTCCGCGCAGGAGATCGAGGACCTGGTGCACACCCATCCGGCGGTGGCACAGGCCGCGGTGATCGGGCTGCCGGACCGGGAGCGCGGCGAGCGGGTGTGCGTGGTGGTCACGCCCGCCGATCCGGCCGCGCCACCGCTGACCCTGGACGGGCTGACCGCGCATCTGCGGTCGGCCGGGCTGATGACGCAGAAGCTTCCTGAGCAGCTGGAGACCGTCGGCGAGCTGCCGCGCGGCGGGCCGCTGAACAAGGTGCTCAAGACGGTGCTGCGGGAGCGGTATACGGAGTAGCCGGGGGCGCCGCGGCGGTGTGGCGATGAGTTCCGGGGTCCGGCGGAGTCTTCACTGGGAGCGTCACCGGAGGGCGGCCCCCTCCGGTCGGAGACCCGGCAGACGCCCCGGCCGCATGCGCCGGCAGGACGGAAGGACCCGGACGATGACCGACACGATCGACTTCACGGCGCAGGCCCGGCTGGTGTCGCGGCTGGCGGCGCGGACCGCCGACGAGCAGCTCGACGCCCCCACCCCCTGCGCGTCCTACGCGGTGCGCCACCTGCTGGGCCACCTCGTCGGGCTGTCCGCGGCGTTCCAGCACACGGCGCGGAAGGACCTGGGGCCGATGACGAGCGTCCCGCCGAATGCTTCGGTGCCGGACGTCGAGCCCGGGTGGCGGGACGAGCTGGACCGGAACCTCGACTCGATGGCCGGGGCCTGGCACGATCCGGCGGCCTGGGAGGGCGAGACCCAGGCGGGCGGGGTGACCCTGCCCGCCGCCATCGCGGGCCGGTTCGCGCTGAACGAGCTGGTGCTGCACGGCTGGGACCTGGCGCGCGCCACCGGCCAGGAGTACGCCCCGGACGCGACCAGCCTCGGGGTCTCGTACGCCCTGCTCGCGCCGCTGGCCGAGAGCTCGGACCGCGTGCCGGTCTTCGGCCCGCCCGTGGCGGTGGCCGCCGACGCCCCGCTCCTCGACCAGGTGGTGGCCCTCAGCGGCCGCCGGCCGGACTGGGCACCGCCGGGGGCGTAGGGAGCGCAGGGGGCCGCGGGGGCAGGGGCCTCGCCCGCATGGCACGCCCCCGCGCCCCCACGGCCCGGCCGCGTCGGCGCGCGTCCCCCTCACCTCGGCACAGGCCAACCGGCCTCATCGGGGCCGGCCCCGATCACGCCGGCGCCGGCCCCGGGGTCCCGTTCCGCAGCAGGGTCTTGAGGACCTTTCCGCCGGCGTTGCGCGGGAGTTCGGTGACGAAGGCGACCTCGCGCGGGACCTTGTAGTTGGCCATCTCCCGGCGGGACCAGGCGATCAGGTCCTCGGCGGTGAGCAGGGAGCCGGCGCGGCGGACCGCGTAGGCCTTGCCGACCTCGCCGAGGCGGGGGTCGGGTATGCCGACGACGGCGACGTCGGCTATGTCCGGGTGGCGGCCGAGGAGTTGCTCTATTTCTGCGGGATAGGCGTTGAAGCCGCCGACGATGAACATGTCCTTGATGCGGTCGGTGATCCGGAGGTTTCCCGCCGCGTCGAGGACGCCCACGTCGCCGGTGCGCAGCCAGCCGTCGGGGGTGATCGCCCGGGCGGTGCCGGCCGGGTCCTCGAAGTAGCCCGACATCACGTGGTAGCCGCGGACGTGCACCTCGCCGGGGTCGCCGGGCGGCGCCGGGCGGCCCGCGGCGTCGACGACCCGGACCTCGGTCCCCGGGATGGCGCGGCCCGAGGTCGTGGCGATGACCTCGGGCGGATCGCCGCGGCGGCACATCGTGACCACGCCCGAGCTCTCCGAAAGGCCGTACGCCGTCAGCACGGTGGAGATCCTCAGCTCGCTGCGCAGCCGCTCGACCAGCTCCAGGGGGACCACGGCGGCGCCGGTGACCACCACGCGCAGCGCGGAGAGGTCGTGCTGGGCGCGGGCGGGGTGGTCGAGGAGCTGCTGGTGGAGGGTGGGCGGGCCGGGGAGCACGGAGATCCGTTCGGCGGCGATGTTGGCGAGCGCGGTCTCCACGCCGAAGACCGGCTGCGGGATCATCGTCGCGCCGCGCAGCAGACAGGCGATGATCCCGGCCTTGTAGCCGAAGGTGTGGAAGAACGGGTTGACGATCAGATAGCGGTCGCCCTCCCGGAGGCCGGCCAGTTCGCTCCACACGTCGTAGGCGCGCAGGGTCTGGGCATGGGTGATCACCGCGCCCTTGGGGCGGCCGGTGGTGCCGGAGGTGAAGATGATGTCGGAGGGGGCGTCGGGGTGCAGGGCGTCGGCCCGCTCCCGGACCGTTTCGGGCGAGACCGCGGCGCCGCCGGCGAGGAACTCCTGCCAGGTGGCGAAGTCGGCGGGGGCGTCCTCGGCGAGCACCACGACCTTCTCCAGCTGTGGCAGTCCGGGCAGCGGGCCGCGGCCGGTGCCCTCCTGGGCGGCGCGGCGGAGCGAGGCGACGTAGGACGTGCCGAGGAAGGTACCGGTGACGAAGAGCAGCTTGGCGCGGGTGCGGCGCAGGACGTAGGCGGCCTCGGTGCCCTTGAAACGGGTGTTGACGGGGACGAGGACGGCTCCGGCGGTGACGGACCCCAGGGCGGAGACGATCCAGTCGAGGGTGTTGGGCGCCCATACGGCGACGCGGTCACCGGGCTCGACCCCGGCGGCGATGCAGGCGGCCGCCGCCCGGGCCACCCGCTCGCCGAGCTCGGCGTACGACACCCGGGTGCGGCCCTCGACCACGGCCTCCCGGGAGGCGTACCGCCGGGCGGCCGTGCGCACCAGCCGGGGGATGGCGCCGTACTCCAGATCCGCCCGCGTCTCCGGGTCCTCCGCCGCCGCCGGACCCCCCGCCGCCGGATCCACCCGCGCCTCCAGGTCGTCGCGCATCGCGTCGCCTCCCGCCGAAGAGCCCCTGCGCCACTAGCTGACTGCCCGTCAGATTAGCGGTAGCCTCCTCCGCTGTCAGCACTGACGACCGACCGCGGAGGTGGCGATGGGGGCGACCCTCAAGGACGCTACGGCGATAGCCGGCATCGGACAGACCCCGTTCGCCAAACACCTCCCCGCCTCCGAGAAGGCGTTGGCCTGCCGGGCGATCGTCGCGGCGCTGGACGACGCCGGGATCGCCGCCTCGGAGGTGGACGCCTTCGCCTCCTACACCATGGAGGAGACCGACGAGGTCGAGATAGCCAAGGCCATCGGCGCCGGGGACGTCACCCACTTCTCCAAGGTCGGCTACGGCGGCGGCGGTTCCTGTGCGACGGTGGCCCACCTGGCGGCCGCCATCGCCACCGGCCAGGCGAGCGTCGGCGTCGCCTGGCGGTCCCGCAAGCGCGGTTCGGGACCGCGCCCCTGGAAGAACATCCAGGTCCAGCTGCCGACCCCGGGACAGTGGACCCGGCCCTTCGGGCTGCTGCGCCCCGCCGACGAGATCGGCATGCTGGCCCGCCGTTATATGCACGAATACGGCGCCACCCGCGACCACTTCTTCAACGTCGCGCTCGCCTGCCGCAACCGCGCCAACCAGAACCCGGCCGCGATGATGTACGAGCGCCCGCTGACCCGCGAGATGTACATGACCGCCCGCTGGATCAGCGAGCCGCTCTGCCTCTTCGACAACTGCCTGGAGACCGACGGCGCGCTGGCCTGTGTCGTGGTCCGTGCCGAGCGGGCCCGCGACTGCCGGCAGCGGCCCGTCTACGTCCACTCCGCCGCCCAGGGCCTGCCCGCCCAGCACCACGGCATGGTCAACTACTGGAACGACGACCCGCTCACCGGGCCCGCCTGGACCGCCGCCCGCCGGCTGTGGAAGGGCGCCGACCTCGGACCGCAGGACGTCGACGTGGCGCAGATCTATGACGCGTTCACCCCCCTGATCCCCCTCTCGCTGGAGGGCTACGGCTTCTGCGGGCGCGGCGAGGGCGCGGCCTTCACCGAGGGCGGCGCGCTGGAGATCGGCGGCCGCCTCCCCCTCAACACCGGCGGCGGCGGTCTCTCCGAGGCGTACGTCCACGGATTCAACCTCATCACCGAAGGCGTCAAACAGCTGCGCGGCACCAGCACCGCGCAGGTCCCCGACGCCGCCACCTGCCTGGTCACCGCGGGCGAGGGCGTCCCCACCTCGGCCCTGCTGCTGAGGAGTTGATACGCCATGAGCGCCCGTGAAGCCGTCGAGTCCACCGTGTCCGCCCCCTCCGCCGAGCCGGATCAACCGGCTGCGTCCGCCGCGTCGGTCCCCTCGGCCACGTCCGCCGAGCCCGTGCGCGATGCCATGCCCCCGATCGTGACACCCGCCACTGACAACCGGCCCGGCAGCGGTGCCGACCTGCTGCTTCCCGTCGCCGACGACGACGGCGCGCCCTTCTGGGAGTACACCGCCCGGGGCGAACTGCGCATCCAGGCCTGCTCCGGCTGCGACGAACTGCGCTTCCCGCCCCGGCCCTGCTGTCCGCACTGCCAGTCGTTCGCCGTGCACTGGCAGCGGATGAGCGGCCGCGGCCGCATCTGGTCCTACGTCGTCCCGCACCCGCCGCTGCTGCCCGCGTACGCCGCCCTGCCGGGCTACAACGCGATCGTCGTGGAGCTGGCCGACGCCCCGCACATCCGCCTCGTCGGCAACCTCGTCACCGCCGCCGACGCCCCCCTCAACTCCGTCGATCCGGCGCGGCTGCGCATCGGCGCCCCGGTCAAGGCGGCCTTCCACACCATGCCGGGAGGCGTGACCGTACCCCGCTGGCTCCTGGAGCGCCCATGACGCTCCGCACGGAGATCCAGGACGGGGTCGCCCTGGTCACCCTCGACCGGCCCGAGCGCCACAACGCCCTCGACCTGGACACCGCCGCCCAACTCGCCGCCACCTGGCGGGCGTTCCGCTTCGACGACGCCGTACGGGCGGTGGTGCTCACCGGCGCCGGCGGCCGGGCCTTCTGCACCGGCATCGACCGCGACGCCGAGGTCCCCCAGCCGCCCTCGCCCTACTCCCTCGACGACCCGCTGCTCCGTATCGGCCCGAAGACCAACGACCTGTGGAAGCCGGTCATCGCCGCCGTCGACGGCATGGCCTGCGGCGGCGCCTTCTATCTCCTGGGCGAGGCCGAGTTCCTCATCGCCTCCGAGAGCGCCACCTTCTTCGACCCGCACACCACCTACGGGATGGTCAGCGCGTACGAGTCCATCCTCATGGCGCAGCGGATGCCCCTGGGGGAGATCGCCCGGATGACCCTGATGGGGACCGCGGAGCGGCTGGGCGCGGCCCGCGCGTACGAGATCGGGCTGGTCTCCGAGCTGACCGCACCCGGCGCCGCGGCCGAGGTGGCGCTGCGCCGCGCCGCCGTGCTCGCCGCCCAGCCGACCGGACCGGTCCAGGGCACCGTACGCGCCCTGTGGGCGGCCAAGGAGGCGGCCCGGGCCCCGGCCCTGGCCCACGCCCCCCACCTGATCGCACTGGGCAACCTGCCCCCGGACCACCAGGCCCGGCTGTTCGCCGCCCGCCCGCGCCACGGCGACCGGAACGACGGACGAGAGGACGGGACGAACGGCGCCCGGGAAGGCGAGCGGGACAGCGGGCGGAAGGGAGACCGGGAGGGCCGGGAAGGCCGGGAAGGCCGGGAAGGCCGGCCACCGGTCAGATGACCCCTACATGCGTCGCAGCCACCGCACCCGGCGGAGCCGCCGTTCGCAGCCGCCCCACCCGCACGTCCGCGTCTCGTGCGCCTTACATCCGTGTCTTGTGCGCCCGGGTGATCTGGCAGGTGTACCAGAACCGCCCGATGGAGGACTGGTTGACGGTGTACTTGGCGGTGTACGTCTCGGTGTCCCCGGGGCCGACGATGATCGAGCGCTCGTGCAGCCCGTACGCCTTGCCGTCGGCCGGCTTGGCCTTCATCCAGTTGACGGCCATGTCGTAGGAGAACGAGTCGGTCGTCGACGGATTGGTGATCGAGACCGTGTAGGTGAACTGGCGCAGCGAATTGGAGAAGTCGCAGTTGCTGCCGCTGACGTCCGAGCGCCCGTCCGGGTCGTAGGTCTCCTGGGTCGGCGAGGGCGAGTAGGTGGGCTCGTACGCCGAGGACGGGTCGCTCGACGCGCCGTAGCCGCTGTCGTAGCTGCTGCTGGACGAGGGACTCGGAAGGTTCAGCGGCACCTTGACGCGTGGCCGGCCGAAGGCACAGCCACCGACCGTGGCGACCGTGGCCAGCGCCAGTCCGGTCGCCACCACTGCCCTGATACCCCTACGGGCGCCCCCGCGGCCGCCCTGGCATGCGCGCTGCATCATTCTGCTGTCCGTCCCCCGTGAAAACACCTGAACCCCGCCAGCCCCTGGCTTGACGCGTGCACGGCACCCTAGCAAGGCCCGGTGACACCCCGTACGGGCCCCGGCAACGCGGGCGGGCGTACTTCTCTCGCGAGCAACGGAGGTCCGGCGTAGCGTCGGTCACGGAGGACGACCGGACAACTCGAAGCGAGGCGACGCCCGTGGTGCGCAACGTTCTCGGGTCGTTGGTCGCCCTCGCCGGCGCGGCGGCCGCCGTATGGAGCCCCTTCCGTCCCTGGTACGACGGCCGTCACGGCCGTGACATCCGGATCGAGGACCTCTTCAACGGCATCACCCGCACCAGCGCCGCGCTCTTCGGCTCCGTTCTCCTTCCCATGGCCTTCGCCGCCCTGCTGACCCTGATCGGTGTGGCCCTGCGCTCCCGGGCGCTGATCACCGTCGCCGGCCTGGTGGTGCTCGGCTTCACGATCCTGTGGATGGTCCGCCAGGGCCAGGCCACCAGCGAACTGACCGCCGGCGCCCGCGGTCTCGGGATCGGCGTGGCCAGCGCCCTGGGCGGCGGCGCGCTGCTGCTGCTCGGCGCCCTGATCATGCGGGGCCGCGGTCGCCGGGTCTACGACCGCGGCCGGGACGACCGGCAGTACGACGACGGCCGCTACGGACCCACCGCGCACGACGACCGCTACGACAGGCGCGCGCCGCACGACCCGTACGCGCCCTACCCGCCGGGGACGCCCGAGCCCTGGGACGCGGGCCGCCCGGGGGCCGAGGAGTGGAACCCCGAGCCGTACCCGACCGGCCCCGGTCCGGGTGGCCCGGCGGCGCCCGGCGGACATGGCCACGGCGCCCACGGCCCGCGGGAGGACACCCCCACCGCTCCCCTGCCGGTCACCCCGCCGCCACCGCCCGCCCAACAACAGCAACAGCAACAGCAACAGCAGGCACAGCCGGCCCAACAGCCTCAGCGGCCCCAACAGCCGCAGCAACCGCAGCAGTCACCGCCACCGCCGCCACCGTCACAGTCGAAGCCGGCTCATCAACAGCCCCCCACCCCTCCCGTGGAGTGGGCCAGGGAACACCGGCAACCGCCGCCTTCGCAGCCCGGAGAGCCCGGCCAACCCGGCCGGACCGGACAGCCCGGCGAGCCCGGCCGCCCCGACCAGCCCGGACAGCCCGGCCGGCCCGAAGGCACCGAACCGCCCCCCGAAGACCGGCAGTAGACGGCCGCGCGGACACGGCACACGCCTTGCCGCGCACGTCTCGCGGCGCACATCTTGCGGCGCACGTCTCGCGGCGCACGTCTTGCGGCGCACGCCTCCACGCCCCCTACGACCGGCCCCGGAGCACCACGGCTACGCCCCCCGCGCCGCGGCCCGTATCACGTCCGCCGCGCCAGCCCCGTCCCCTTGGCCGCGTCCAGCGCGTACACACAGCGGTCCTTGCTGCAGGCGTACACCACTCCGCCGACCGCCACCGGTGAACCGGTGATCTCGCCGCCGGTCGCCAGCTTCCAGCGCAGCTGGCCGCCCATCGCGTCGAGCGTGTAGAGGCAGTGGTCGGCCGAGCCGAAGTGCACCCGGCCCTCCGCGACGACCGGTGCGCCGACGACTTCGGCGCCGGCCTGGAACCGCCAGCGCGGGGTGCCGGTCACCGCGTCCAGGGTGTAGAGCGCCTTGCCGCTGCCCAGGTGGACCGCGCCGTGCGCGACCAGCACCGGTTCGGTGGACTGCCGTGCCTCGGTGGCGATCCGCCAGCGGTCGCGGCCGTCCGCCGCGTCCAGGGCGTAGACCGTGCCGAGGTAGTCCGCCAGGTAGACCCCGCCGCCGGTGACGGCCGGGCCGGGGGCGAAGGCGGGCGGGCTAAGGAACACCGCGGGCGCCTCGAAGTGCCAGCGCACATCGCCGCGGGCGATGTCGATCGCCAGCACCCGGGTGCCGGCCACGACGTAGACCGCACCGTCCGAAGCGGGCACCAGTCGCACCGGCACCCCGCCGCAGGACGCGGCGTCCCCGACCGGGTACGACCAGCGCTCGGCGCCGGTCCGTGCCTCCAGCGCCTTCAGTCGCGCGTCGGCCCAGACGAAGACCGTGCCGTCGTGCACCACGGGTGCGGCCTCGGCCGTCTCGAAGTCGGTCTGGGCACCGCCGATCTCCCACAGCAGTTCGCCGGTGGCGGCCTCCCACGCCTGGACGCCGCCGCCCCGGGTACTGGTGACGACGGTCCCGCGGTCCACCTGGAGGGCGTAGACCCAGCCCTCGGTGTGCAGCCGCCAGCGCTCGGTGCCGTCGCCGGCGTCCAGCGCGTACAGGCTCGGGCCGTCCGAGGCATGGATCCGGCCGTCCGCGACCGCCATCGCCCAGGCGACGTCACGGGTCTTGAACTTGCGGCGCCCGCTGGCCACATCGAGCGCATGCACCTCGAAGGAGGTGACGTACAGCAGGTCGTCGGCGACGGCGGGGGTGCCCCACACATCGTTCGACATCCGGAACCGCCAGGGGCGCCAGCGGCCCGGCTCGGCGGGCGGGGCCTCGGGCGGCGGGGGCGGAGCGGCCTCGCCGCGGGCCGGGACCTCCCCGGCGGCGGCACCGCCGGTCGGGCCCTGCGGCGGTACACCGGTCGCGGGTCCGGCACCGGGCGGCCGTACCCAGTTCGTCGCGGCACCGGCCTGCCCGCGCGGCTGCGGCCCCGGGGCGTCGGCGCGCGGTCCCGGCCCTATCGGGGCGGGCGAGCCACCGAGGCGCACGGGGCCGGCGGCGCCGTCGCCCGAGACGGCCGACGGGGCGGAGGAGAGTGCGGCGGCGGGGGACGGCGAGGCGGTGGGCGGCGCCGCGGAGACCGGGGTCGCCCGGGCCGTCGAGGCGTCCGGACCGAGCGCCGCGGGCTGCGGCATCGGGCCGGGGTTGCCCCCGCGCGGATCGTTGCCGCGGTGCGCGCCGGGGCCCGCGCCGACATGGCCGGGCCAGCCGGTCTCCGCGGCCGCCGGTGCGCTCTCCGGTCGCGGCGGCGCCTGGACGGGCTGCGGTGCGGGCCTCGGGGGCGCCGCGGGCGGGACCGGCGGCGCGGCGGGCGACGGACGGGCGGCGGCGCGCCCGGAGCCGGCCCGCTGGCCGCCGTTCGCCACGGTGGAGCGGCCGCCGCGGCGGCCTTCGATGAGGGCGACCGCGCCGGGCGGCAGCCACGCCGAGGCGGTGCCGCTGTCGTCGCTGCCGGAGCCGAAGAGGTGCGGCGCGAGCTGGGACTGCAGATCGGCGGGGGACGGCCGCTGGCCGGCCTCCATCTGCATACAGGACTCCAGGAGCGGACGCAGTTCGTCCGGCAGCCCGGTCAGGTCGGGGCCCTCGCGCAGCAGCATGAAGACGGTCTCGACGGGGTTGGCGCCATGGAACGGCGCATGCCCGGTGGCGGCGAAGACCAGCGTCGAGCCGAGGGAGAAGACATCGCTCGCGCCCGTCACGCTGCGCGAGTCACGGGCCTGCTCGGGCGACATGTAGGCGGGCGTGCCCACGGCGACGTTGGTCATCGTCAGCCGGGTGTTGGACACCCCGGAGGCGATACCGAAGTCGATCACCCGGGGGCCGTCCTCGACGACCAGCACGTTCGACGGCTTCAGGTCGCGGTGCACCAGGCCCGCGCCGTGGATGGACTGCAGCGCCTCGGCGATCCCGGCCGCCAGCCACCGCACCGCCTGGGCCGGGAGCGGCCCGCACTCATTGACTATTTCCTCGAGGGAGGGCGCGGGGACATAGGCCGTCGCGAGCCAGGGGACCGCCGCGCGCGGATCGGCGTCCACCACCGCGGCCGTGTAGAAGCCGCTGACCGCGCGGGCCGCCTCGACCTCGCGTGTGAAGCGGACCCGGAACAGCTGGTCCTCGGCGAGCTCGGTGCGCACCGTCTTGATCGCCACGCGCCGGCCGGACGCGGAACGCGCCAGATAGACCAGTCCCATGCCGCCGGCCCCGAGACGGCCGAGCACCTCGAACGGGCCGATCCGCCGGGGATCGTGCTGCGTCAGCTGCGTCAGCTGCTCCACCACTTGCCTGCCACCTCCCCGTGGGGCGTAAAAGAGACTCTCCATAGCCACGAGCCGCCGAGAGCCACTGCCCCGTGCAGCGTCTCCCCGCCTGCGGCGAGGAGTGTCGAAACGGCCGTACGCGTGCTGATTGTTCCTGGCCGGGCCGACGGTTGCGAACCCGGGGCCTGTCCGCCGTGTCACGGCATGCCCGCCGTGACCCGCACCGGGACCGTTACCCGACGTAACCCAACCCCGCCTGACGTGCTGCGATACGTCCCTTGACGGGCGATTGCCGAGCGGGTTACCGGCGGGTTGCCCACCCGTCGGACACGACACCGCCCGAAATACGGACGCTCACCACTCTGCTTGACGGGGTCACGGAGGGAGCGGTTCACACTCCCGGGCATCCGGTGGCCGCGGTGGCCGAAACCAGGCGGTTCTTCTGGCTGTGCGCACCCATCCCCCACCGGTCATGCCGTCCCCGTCGTCGCTCGTGGCCCCACGGCTCAATTCTGCGCGTTCGAAGGTCATTTCGGCGCCAGGACACCTGGCGTGGCGCCCTTCCGGATATCCGGGCAGGCCGGAGCGCCGACCGCAACGACGGCCAGATGTCCAAGCTAGCGCCGGTTCGTGCGAATTGCCCGGCGGACATTCGTACGTACGGACGATTACCGCGAGGTAGGGGGGACGCGGCGGCGTCGGGGACGACGTTCAACTGACGGCCATCGCGGGGCACTTGCCACACGAGGGGCGACCACTTATCCACCAAAGTTGTCCACAGCCTGTTGATAACACTCTTCACCGGATCGGACCAACCAGCCGCCCGCGGCCGTGCCCCTCGGGCGGGTCCGTCACCAGCACGCTCACGGGGGTCTCGCACCCCGAACTCCCCCATCCCCATTTGCAGGCAGCCAAATCGCGCTCCGATCACCCCTCGGTAAGCTGACGGCATGACAGGACAAGTTCGAACCGTCGACGGCAGAGTTGCCGGCCGCCGCGGACAGGCGACGCGGCAAAAGCTTCTCGACTGCCTCAGCGAAATGCTCAGTTCGTCCCCCTACCGGGACGTCAAAGTCATCGATGTAGCCCGAAAAGCGGGGACTTCACCCGCAACGTTCTATCAGTACTTCCCGGACGTCGAGGGCGCCGTCCTCGAAATCGCCGAGGAGATGGCCAAAGAAGGCGCCACTCTGACCGATCTTGTCGCCGGACGCTCCTGGGTGGGCAAGTCCGCCTGGCAGGCCGCGGAGGATCTGGTCGAGGGCTTCCTCTCCTTCTGGCGGAAGCACGACGCGATTCTGCGCGTGATCGACCTGGGTGCCGCCGAGGGCGACAAGCGGTTCTACAAGATCCGCATGAAGATCCTTAATGCCGTCACCAACTCCCTTACCGATTCGATCAAGGAACTGCAGAGCAAGGGCAAGGTCGACAAGGACGTGAGTGCGCCCGCGATGGCAGGTTCACTCGTCGCGATGCTGGCGGCGGTCGCCGGGCACCAGAAGGGCTTCCAGAGCTGGGGCGTCAAGCAGGCCGAGCTCAAGCCGAATCTGGCGCTGCTGGTGCACCTCGGCATCACCGGCAAGAAGCCGACCAAATAACGAAGCAGCCGAGAAAGCCTCCGAGGAAGCGGCCCGAGAGGCTGCCGCACCTCGAAGTCCCGGATTTCCCCGGGCGGTTCGTCATCGGTCCTGTATCCGTCCTGCCATAGCTGTACCGCACACGCAGCGGGCGCCGCGCGGCCCCTCAGGGGTTCGCCGCGGCGCCCGCTGTGTGCATGGCGGACCGCACGGGCCGCACCGCAGCCCCGCGCCCGGCCCGTCGGCTCACCGCCGCTCCAGCCGGAAAAGCCGGATCTCCCGCGTCACCCGCGCCTGGTACGCGGCGTACGGCGGCCAGAACTCCAGCGCCGTCCGCCAGGCCCGCGCCCGTTCCTCGCCGGTGAGCAGCCGGGCCCGCACCGGGATGTCCCGGCCGCGCCAACTCACCTCGGCCTCCGGGTTCTTCAGCAGGTTGCCGGTCCACGCCGGATGCCCCGGCCGCCCGAAGTTGCTGCCGACCAGCAGCCAGCCGTCCCGCTCCGGCAGGCACGCCAGCGGAGTACGCCGCGGCAGCCCGCTCCGGGCACCGGTGGCGGTCAGCACCACACCCGGCAGCATCCGCGCGCTGAGCAGCACCTTCCCCCGGGTCAGCCGGTGCACCGCACGGTCCAGCGCGGGAACGACGTGCGGCGCGATCCGGACGAACGCACGGGTCGCGGAGACCTTCTGCACCAAGCGCTCCCCCGACGGCATCAGGCCTCGACCGCCGCTGAGGCCCGGCCTCTTTCGGGCGCATCGCCTGCGCCTGGGGTTACGGGTGTCGCTTCGGGACCGTCCGCACCTCTGCCCGCTTGTGCCGCTCTGCTTTCGCCCGCATCCCGGGGCGCGGAGGTCGCTCCACTACTGCCCGCGCCTCGGCTCGCGGATGCCGCTCCGCTACCGTCCGCACCACGGACCGCGGTTATCGCCGTGCCACCGCCCGCACCACGGCGGTCGCCAGGCCCTCCGCTTCCGCCGGGCGCTCCGCCGCCACCGGTCTCGGCCGCCCCGCACGTGAACAGGCCCGCCTCCTCGGCAGCCCGTGCCCGGAGGCGGTGGGCGGGGCCCAGCAACAGTTCGTCGCAGGCCGCCCGCTTGAAGTACAGGTGTGCCTCGTGTTCCCAGGTGAAGCCGATGCCGCCGTGCAGTTGCACCGCCTCGGCCGCCACCGCGCGCAGCGTCTCCAGCGCCTGGGCCAGCGCCAGGGCCCCCACGCCGGGCTCGGCCGCACCGTACGCGCCCGTGGCGCCCCCGCCCCCGGCCCGTCCGCTGCCCGCCGACCAGGCCGCGTAGTACGCCGCCGAGCGCGCCGCCTGGAGCAGCACATACAGATGGGCGAGCCGGTGCTGCACGGCCTGGAACGAGCCGATGGGCCGGCCGAACTGCTCACGCTGCTGGACGTAGGCGACGGTACGGGCCAGCGCGGCGTCGGCCGCGCCCACCGCCTCGGCGGCCAGCGCCGAGGCCGCCGTCACCCCGGTCGCGGCGAGCGCGGCGGCCACCGCCGCCTCGTCCCCGCCCCTGCCGCCGTCTTCGTCCCCCAGCAACTCTGCCGGGACGTCGCGCAGTTCGAGGCGGGCCTGCGGACGGGTCTCGTCCAGCGCCGTCTGCCGGATGCGCAGCAGACCGGGCACGCCGGCACCGCCGGACGCACCGGCCCCATGGGGCCCCTCGGTCCCCTCGGTGCGCCGGGTGTCCGACCGGACCGCGGGGCCGGGTGCCGCCGCCCGTACGAGAAAGAGCCGGGTGCGGCCGCGCGCGAACCCTCCGGTGTGTGCGGCCACCACGAGCACGTCCGCGGTGTGCCCGTTCAGCACCTGCCCGGCCTCCCCGTACAGCCGCCAGGTTCCGTCCTGCCGCCGCGCCTGGATCCCGCCGGCCCGGCCACCGCCCGCCCAGTCGCCGTCGTTCGGCCCGGTCAGCGCCAGCGCGGTGGACAGGTGCCCGCCCGGCACGGCGAGCGTTGCGGTGAGCCGCCCGGTGGCGAGGGCCGGCAGCAGCTCGCCGCGCTGGCGTTCACTGCCCAGCGCGAGGATCAGCGGTGCGGACAGCACGGCGGTGGCGATCAGCGGCGAGGGAAGGACGGCGCGGCCGGTCTCCTCGCAGGCCAGGGCGAGTTCGGTGGGCCCGCAGTCCACGCCTCCGTAGGCGGCGGGCAGCGCCAGACCGGGCAGGCCGAGCCGGGTGGCGAGCTGCCGCCACAGGCACTCGTCGTAGCCGGGTGGGGTGCGTACCGCCGCCTTGACCTCGTCCGGACCACAGCGCTTGAGCAGCAGTTCGCGCAGCGTACGGCGGATTTCCTGCTGCTCCTCGGTGAACGCGGCATCCATCGGCGGGCTCCTCCCGGCCGTGCGACGACGCCCGTCCGGTCCGACGGGCCCCCGCTTCCGATCTGACGGGCCGTCATAGTAGGGACGGGGGAGGCACTTTCCTAGGCCGATCGCCGGCCCGTTTCGACGCGGCCGGACCCGCGCGGAACCACAGCGGGCGGCGGACCCGGGAAGGCCCGGATCCGCCGCCCAGGGGGGGTCTTCCGCCCCGTCAGAGGATGAGATGGACCGTGAGGGATGTTTCCGTCTCGGTCACGTTGACGGCGTGCAGGTAGCCGTGGGCCGTGCGGTAGCGGCCGGTGCCTCCGGTGATCGCCAGGTCGATGGTGCCGGGGCCGGCCGTGGTGACGGTGAACCGGCCCTGCACGGTGATCTGCCCTTGGGAGAGGGCCAGATCGGCCGCGCACTGCAGGTCGAACTGATCGGTCGGGACGAAGCGGGTCAGCGTGCAGATCTCGCTGTACGTGCCGACCGCGGTGCTGCCGCGGAAGAGATTCCCGCTGAGGACGTATTCGTCGCCCAGGCTCGGCCCGCCCGACCCGTCCACATCGACGAAACCGCCCTGCGTCTGCTTGGCGACCAGCTGGAAGACCTCCTCTCTCGGCGGGTTCGGACCGCCTCCGGAACCGGCGACGGCCGATGCCGAGGGCGCACAGAAAAGCAGGGCGGCCAATCCGGTGACCGCACCCAGGGCGACATGCTTGAAGACGCGCACGATTTCCTCCTGTGGGACTGGAAGAGAAATTCACTGACTATGTGCCAGGCGAGGGACTTGGCGATAAGAAATGGATTCCGGTTCGCTATCGCACGGATGCCAGGGTGGACCCTCAGACTCATGACGGCGGCGCTATTACGATGCCGCCGCTCGGGCCGCCATTCCTTCACCCGTGCCGTTCACGCATTCCGGCCGGTCATGTGAGCGGGTACGCCACCGGGGAGACAAAGACGGCGACGGCGGAAAAGACACCGGACGCAAGGAACCCGCAGGCCTTTCCGGAACCGTACGCCCGGACAGGCGCCGGAAATCGCGATGCGAAAGCGAACATGACACTCCCTGGGACAGGCGGGAACCTCTCGTCCCCGCACACGGAAATGCCTGCTCCACCGCATGGGCAACAGCGAGCAGTCAACCGGTCGAATGGAGACCGGTGAAATACACACAGCGAATGGAGAATACCCGGCCCGAGAAAGCATGGAAAGACCGTGCCGTTATCTCCGATTCTCCGATAATCACCCCGCGGAGCCTTTGCCGAACGGCCTTCCCGGGACGGCCTCCCCGGGGCCGGGCTCCCGGGGAGGCGGCTCCCGGGGACCGCGCTCCCGGGGCTTCTCGCCGCCGGACCCCGCGGACCTGCCGGGCGGGCGCACGGCGGGCGCGGCCCGGCGCGGCCCGGGGCGGGTCCGCCCACTGCCCGCCCTCCGATATCTGATGTACCGTCAGATTCATGACTCCAGGCACCCGTTACGGGAATCGCAAGGTCGCCGTCGCCGGAGTGGCCCTGTCCGATTGCGGGCGCGTGGACGACGCCACCCCGTACGCCCTGCACGCCCAGGCCGCGCGCCGGGCACTCGCGGACAGCGGGCTGGACCGTTCGGTGATCGACGGCTTCGCGTCGGCCGGCCTGGGCACCCTCGCGCCCGCAGAAGTCGCCGAGTATCTGGGGCTGCGCCCCACCTGGGTCGATTCGACCTCGGTCGGCGGCTCCACCTGGGAGGTCCTGGCCGCGCACGCCGCCGACGCGATCACCGCCGGTCACGCCAACGCCGTACTTCTCGTCTACGGCTCCACCGCCCGCGCCGACATCAAGGCCGGGCGCCGCACCGCGAACCTCTCCTTCGGGGCGCGCGGCCCGCTGCAGTTCGAGGTCCCCTACGGGCACACCCTGATCGCCAAATACGCCATGTCCGCCCGCCGCCATATGCACCAATACGGCACCACACTGGAGCAGTTGGCCCAGATAGCCGTCCAGGCGCGGGCCAATGCGGCGGCCAACCCGGATGCCATGTACCGCGACCCGATCACCGTCGACGACGTCCTGTCCGGCCCGGTGATCGCCGACCCGTTCACCAAACTGCACTGCTGCATCCGCTCCGACGGCGGCTGCGCGGTCCTGCTCGTCGCCGAGGACTACGTACGAGACCTCGCCAAGCCCCCGGTATGGGTGCTCGGCTCCGGCACCGCCGTCTCGCACACCACCATGTCGGAGTGGGACGACTTCACCGTCTCGCCCGCGGCGGTCTCCGGCCGCCTAGCCTTCGAACGCGCCGGCGTCCGCCCCTCCGAGATCGACCTCGCCGAGCTCTATGACGCCTTCACCTATATGACCCTGGTGACGCTGGAGGACCTCGGCTTCTGCGCCAAGGGGGAGGGCGGCGCGTTCGTCGAGAAGGGGCGGCTGCTGCGGGACGGGGAGTTGCCGGTCAATACCGACGGGGGCGGGCTGGCCGCCTGCCATCCCGGTATGCGCGGCCTGTTCCTGCTGGTCGAAGCGGTACGCCAGCTCCGTGGCGAGGCCGGCCCGGACCGCCAGGTGCGCAGAGCCGGCGGCGCGCTGCCCCAGCTCGCGGTCGCCTCGGGCACCGGCGGCTGGTTCTGCTCGTCGGGGACGGTGGTCTTGGGGCGGGGGTGAAGGGAGTGGCGATGAAGAGAGGGCCCCTAAGGGCCGCGGGGGGGAACGACGGGGGGAGGAGTGAGGGGCGTGCCGGGGCTGCGCCGCGCCCCGCCCCTCCGCGCCTCTCCCCGGCACTCCCCCGTCGCGCCCCTTCGCTCCCCCTCGGCCCCGCCCCGGGGCGTCAGCCCAGCCGCTCCTCGATCAGGTCGGCGGCCCGGCGGGCGCCCCCTTCCGCGCGGGCCTGCGCCCGTAGCTCGGCCGAGCGCGCGGCGACCCGCGGATCGGTGGTGAGTTCCGTCAGGGCGTGGCGCAGGGCCTGGGCCGTGGCATCCGCGGTGTCGAGGCGCCGGGCGACGCCCAGCTCCACCAGCCGGTCGGCGTTGGCGAACTGCTCGGCGCCCTGGGGAACGGCGATCATCGGCACGCCGGTGTAGAGCCCCTCGCTGCTGCCGCCCATCCCCGCATGCGTCACAAACGCGTCGGCCTGCTCCAGCACCGCCAACTGCGGCACCCACGAACGCACTTCGATGTTCGCGGGGATACGGTCCCCCAGCTCCGCCGGGTCGGTGTACTTGCCGATCTGCAGCACCACGTGCCACCCCGGCAGCTCACCGAACGCCGCCACGCACTGCCGGTAGAACTCCGGCTGCTTGGTGAACGCCGAGCCCAGCGACACCAGCAGCACCTTGTCGGCACCGGCCGGCCGCGTCCAGCCGCCCTGCTCGGCACGGCTGCCGAGGCACGGGCCGACGAAGGTCACCTTGGTGGCATCGACCCGGTCCGCACACGGCTGCATGGCGCGCGGGATCATCGCCAGCGCCCGCCGCGGCCGGCCGGAGAACTCGTCCACGTCCGTGGTGACGGCGCCGCACCCGGCCAGCCAGCCGGCGAACCGCGCCCGGTAGGCGTCCGCCCCCGGCAGGGCGGCGAACTGCGCGCCGATCTCCTCCTGCGCCCCCTCCCAGCCCACATAGGTCGGTGACAGCTGGACGAGGTCGCGGCCCTGCGCCTCGGCCAGCGCACGGGCGGCGTAGGCGGCGATGTCGTAGAGGTAGAGGTCGGCGGGGTCGTCGTCGTACGCGGCGTGCAACTGCGGCAGCACCGCGATCGCGTCGTCGAGGAAGAGCGAGGACGCGGCGATCGGATCCTGCGGCCAGTCGTTGTCGGCGACCGGCAGGGTGGAGGTGCAGCGGACGAACTCGGCGCCGGTGGGGGCGATGAGGTCGGCCACGTGGTCGGTGTTCGCGTACGTCACACGATGGCCGCGGGCCACCAGCTCACGGATGATCTCCAGGCCGGGCAGCACATGGCTGACCATGGGCGCGCCGATCATGGCGATATGAGCGGGCGCGGAGGCCGCCGGGGCGGACGAGACAGCCGAGACAGCCGGGACAGAGGAACGCATAGGGCTGGACTTCCTTCGGACAGAGCTACGGAACGGGACACGGAAGCCCGACGGCCCGGGCGGCAACGCGCGACACCGGCAGGGAAGCCGGCCGCGCTGCGGGCACACCCGGGTGCGGGCGGGGCGGTGGAACGCCCTCGGTCGTGTCAGCCGTAGATCTGGTGGAAGTGCATGCGGCGAGCCTAGGCGGTCGCTTGGGGGAAGGCGAAGGGTTTTCCGCGCGGCGGTGGCGGGACGGCGGCAGAGCCGTCCGTCCCGGGCCGGCAGCCCGGGACGGACGGCGGACAGCGGGTGGCCGGCAGGGCTGTTTTGGCTGGTCGGCTGTCGGCTGTCGGCTGGTCGGCTGTCGGCTGTCGGCTGTCGGTGGCTAACCGGCCGCCGGTGGGCGGGTGATGACGCTGAAGGACGTTCCGAAGGGGTCGGTGATCGGGGCCATGCGTCCGTAGGGGGCGTCCTCCGGGGTGCCCGCGGTACCTCCCGCGGCGAGGGCGCGGGCCACCAGCTCGTCGGTGTCCGCGACCTCGAACACCGTCTGCCAACGGGACGCGGTGGCCGCCGGATCGCCGAAGACGCCACCGATCTCATGGCCGTCGGGGCGGCGCAGGAAGGTGAAGTCGAAGTCGGGGAGGTCGGCGTTGCCGTCGAGGGTGAAGGCGAAGACGGCGGCGTAGAAGCGGCGGGCGGGGCCGGGGTCCGGGCACGCGAGGTCGTTGCGGACCAGCGTGCAGGGCTCGTTGACCAGCTCGCAGCCCGGCAGCGTGCGCCCCTGCCAGAGGCTGAAGCGGGCACCGGTGGGGTCCGCCACGACGGCCGTACGGCCCAGGTCCGCCACGTCCCCGGGCGCGGCGAGCACGCTTCCGCCGTTGACCACGATCTCCTTGGCCGTACCGTCGCAGTCGTCCGTGGCGACGTAGACGTGCCACCAGGACTCGCCCTCGACGTCGGCGGCCGAGACGGGCCGGAGCGCCGCCACCCGCCGGCCGCGCAGCAGACACAGGGTGAAGGGGCCGGTCTCCACCGACCGTTCCTCGTACTCCCAGCCGAACAGTGCGCCGTAGAAGGCCTTCGCGCGATCGAGGTCGGGGACCCCGAGATCGATCCAGGCCGGCGTTCCGAGCGGCTGGTTGGTGCTGATCTTGCTCAACTTCTGCTCCTTCGCGGTGACGCTGCCAAGGGCGACGCTAGTGAGCATCGAGGTCGGGAGGTGTCCTAGTTCCCACCGGTCCCGGTAGGTGTTCGCGGCGGCGGCCGGCCAGGTCGCCGGCCGGGCGGCACGGCGGGCCCGGACCACGGCCAGGTCAGGTCAGGGACGGACAGCGGTCAGGCCCGGTCAGCGGTCAGGGACGGTCGAAAGTCAGGGACGGGCTCCTCGCGGACGGGCGGACGGGCGGGCGGACGGGCGGACGGGCGGACGGGCGGGCGGACGGGCGAGAGCGCACCTCCTGAACAAACGTCATAGACAAACGTTTAAGACGCTCGTATAGTCGCGTCACCGGTCAGCGAATGCACCACGACCGAGCGCCGCGACCGCCCCGGCGCAGTGCAGTCGACCGACTCAGGAGCACCACGCACCCGAAGGGAATCCCGCCATGTCCGGCACCGGCTCGTCACCCCGCACCACCACCCCCCGGACCGTTCTGATCTCCGGCGCGAGCATCGCCGGCCCGGCGCTCGCCCACTGGCTGCACCGCTACGGCTTCGCGGTGACCGTCGTCGAGCGCGCCCCCGCACTGCGGGCCGGCGGCTACAAGGTCGACATCCGGGGCGCGGCGATCGAGGTCGCCGACCGGATGGGGATCCTGGAGGACATCCGGCGCGCCAGTACGGACATGCGGAGCGGCGCGTATGTGAACGACGACGGCAAGCGGATCGCCACCCTCCCCGCCGACATCTTCGGCGCCCGGGTCGGCCGCGACGACGAGATCATGCGCGGCGATCTGGCGCGCATCCTCCACGAGCGCACCCGGGCGGACGTCGAGTACCTCTTCGGCGACTCGATCACCTCCCTCACGCCCGTCGCCCCGAGCGCCTCCGCCGGGCCCGACGCGCCGGTCACGCCGGACGGTCGACGCGCCGGGGACGAGGCCGCCGGCGTGGAGGTCACGTTCGAGCATGCCGCTCCCCGCCGCTTCGACCTCGTCGTCGGCGCGGACGGTCTGCACTCCACCGTCCGGCGGCTGGCCTTCGGCCCCGAGGAGCAGTTCCTGCGGTACCTCGGGGCCTACCTCGCCGCCTTCTCCCTGCCGAATGAACTGGGCCTGGACCGCGAGGAGCTGTACCACGCCCAGCCCGGCAGGCTGATCTGCGCCTACAGCTCCGCCGGGGATCCGGCGGCCAAGGGCTTGCTCTCCTTCCGCTCGCCGCGGCTGAGCTATGACCACCGCGACCCGGAACAGCAACGGGCCTTGCTGGCGGCCGCGTTCGCGGGGATGGGCGTCGACGGGGCCGGCGGCTGGCGGGAGGTCCCACGGCTGCTCGCCGCGGCCCGCGAGGCGGACGACTTCTACTTCGACGGGATGCATCTGATCGAGATGGACCGCTGGTCGCGCGGCCGGGTGGTGCTGCTCGGCGACGCCGCGCACTGCGCCTCGCCCGCGTCCGGGCAGGGCACGGGCATGGCACTGGTCGGGGCGTACGTCCTGGCCGGGGAGCTGGCGGCGGACGGCCGCGGGCCGGAGGAGGCCTTCCGGCGCTACGAAGCGCAGATGCGCGGCTATGTCGCGGTCAACCATGCGATGGCGCGGAAGTTCGTCCGGGACATGACGGCGGACACCCGTCGGCAGATCCGGTTCCGGCACCTGATGATGCGGGTCCTGCCCTACATGCCGTGGAAGAACCTGGTCGCGAAGAAGATCGCCGAGGGGGTGCAGCGCGGCGCGAACGCGATCACGCTCAAGGACTATCCGGTGCCGGCGGTCTCGCCGACCTCACCGGCAACACCGACCTCACTGGCAACACCGTCGTCACCGGAAACACCGTCGTCACCGGCGCCGGACGGGGCAGCCGGCCCCGCACCCTCCGCCGCGGCTCCCACGTACGCTGCCTGACATGGCTGATCACCCCGGGCACCAGGACACGCCGGATGCCGCGCCCGCCGGCGCCACCGCACACCCGCACCCCTCCGACGCCGCGGAAACCCGCGCGTTCCGCGAGCTGCTGCGGGGGCTGCGGGTCTGGGACGTGGAACTGCCGTCGTTCGACCCGGCGACGGCGCCGGACGACCCGCTGCCGCTGTTCCGGGAGTGGCTGCGGGCGGCCGCCGAGGCCGGTGTCCCCGAGCCGCACACCATGACGCTGGCCACGGCGGACGCGTCCGGCGACCCCTCGCTGCGGACCCTGATGCTGCACGACGCCGATGAGCGCGGCTGGCACTTCGCCTCGCACCGCGGCAGCCGTAAGGGCCGCGAACTGGCCGTGCGGCCGCGCGCCGCGCTCGGCTTCTACTGGGCGGCGGTCGGCCGCCAGGTGCGGGTCCGGGGGTCGGTGACCGCGGCGGGCCCCGGGGAGAGCGCGGCCGATCTGCACCGCCGCTCCACGGGCGCGCTGGCCGCGGCGCTGGTCGGGCGGCAGAGCGAGGTGCTCGGCTCGACGGCGGAGCTGGCCCGCGCCTCCGACGCCGCGTGGGAGCGCGCCCGGCGCGAGCCGGAGGCGCCGGTGCCGAGCTGGACGCTGTATGTGCTGCGCGCCGAGGAGGTCGAGTTCTTCCAGGGCGATGCGCGGCGGCGCCACGTACGCCTCAGCTACCGCTACGAGGACGAGGGGTGGGTGAAGGAGCTGCTCTGGCCGTGAGCCAGGGGGCCTGCCCGGCCTCCGAGGCGGGTGCGCTCTCCGAGACCGGCCGGCGCACCGGCGCCGGTGCGCCCGACGCCGCCGGAAGCCGGCTCACCCGCCGCCCTCACAACTGCCGGTACATGATGTGCAGCCCCACATAGCCCTTGGTGGGGTGCCGGAACCCCTCGGGGAGCGTCGTCATGATCCGGAAGCCCAGGGACTCCCAGAGGGCGACGGCGCCGGTGTTGGTCTCCACCACGGCGTTGAACTGCATCGCGCGATAGCCCTCGGCGCGGGCCCAGTCCAGTACGTGTTCGCCCAGGGCCCGGCCGACGCCGCGTCCGCCGCACCGCGGATCGACCAGGAAGCTCGCGCCGGCGATATGCGCGGCGCCGCCCATGTGGTTGGGGTTCATCTTGGCCGTGCCGAGCACCGTGCCGGACTCGTCGACGGCGACGACCGTGCGGCCCGGCGGCGTCAGCATCCACATCTCGCGGGCCGTCGCCTCATCGAGGTCCCGCGGATAGGTGTAGGTCTCCCCCGCCGCCACGATGGCGTGGAGGAAGGGCCAGATGGCGGGCCAGTCGCCCGCGGTCGCCTCACGAATCAACACGGCCACAGCATCCCGCGGCCCCGCCGCCCCCGCGACCGCAATGCACCCGCCCGCTCAGCGCGCCAGAGCCGCGGGGGCCGAGGCACCGGACGGCGTCACACAGGCCGAAAGACGGGGAGGGCAAACCCGCCGCCCTCGCCCCTGCTCTCACTCCCGCCCGTGCCGCCGCCGTCGCCGTTGCCGTCGCCGCCGTGGCGGAAGTGCACCGCGAGCGGCATCCCGATCCGGAGTTCCGACTCCGGGCAGTCGGTGATCTCGGTCATCATCCGGGGGCCTTCGGCAAGATCGACCACGGCCGCGATGTACGGGACCCGGTCGCCGAACGGCGGGAGGTCGTTGCGGTGCACGACGGACCAGGTGTAGAGGGTGGCCCGGCCGCCGGCCTGCTCCCAGTCCGTGTCCTCGCTCCAGCAGCGCGGGCAGAACTCACGCGGGTAGTGATGGGCCGCGCCGCACCCCTCCGCACGGCAGCGACGTATCAGCAGGCGCCCCTCGGCCGCCGCGTCCCAGTACGGCCTGGTGAACGCATCGACCTCCGGCAGATCACCGCGCACCGCGCCCCGCGCCGCCCGCGCCCCGGCCCCCTGCGTCCCTTCCGCCCCCACAGCCCCGGCCCTCACGAAACCACCCCCACCACGTCATCGCCCAACGACACCGGCCGCCTCATCACAACCGGACCGGCCGGGACATCAGCGCAGCCCGCCGTTCCGCCGCCCCCCGCTCCGCCTTCCATCGTTCCGTTCTGACGGTACGTCAGTTCCCGCTCCCGCGAAACCTGGCCGGCAAGAAGGCCGCCCCCGAGCACCCCACCCCCAGACCCGCGTTCACGGCCACGCCAACGCCCACACCCCGGTCCACCTCCACGCCAACACCCTCGCCCACGCCGGCAAGCCCCTCACCGACCGACGCGGAGCCCCTGGCGACCGACGGAACACCTCACCCGGGATGCCTCGCACTCCACAAAGCTGTCGACGTGACACATGCCGATGGCCTCAAGGAGGCGGCGCGAGCGGATGTCGGCCTCTTGCGTGACCGCGATGACCGTCGGATCGTCCGAGGGGACGTTCACCGGGGCCCAGTCGACGACGGCGGCCACGGCTTCACGGGCGTACCCCCGCCCCCAGTGCTCGGACAGGAAGCCGTAGGGCGCCTCCCGACGATTCCCGAACCTGGGTGCCGGGTCGATCACCACGGAGCCGACGACCCTTGTGTCCTCCCGCGTGGCCACCGTGAACAGATGGGGGCGATGGACGAAATGCCGCCGGCGGGCATCGAGCTCCCGTCCGCCCAAGGGCCCGCCGAGGAAGCGCCGGACCTCGGGATCCGTCCAGAGCCGCGTGGACGGCGTCACGTCAGCGGGTTCCGGCGGGCGCAGCAGGAGCCCGGGCGTGCCGATGCCGGCGGGCCGGGGATTCACGACGGGGGTCGACGACATGGCGCGAGCATCGCAGCACGGAGCGCACCCCACGGCGGCCGCACTGCCACGCCGCGCACAAAAGGCGTGCGCGACAGGCGGACACGACAGGCGGATACGGCAGACGGACACGGCAGACGGACACGACAGGCGGATACGGCAGTCGGATACGGCAGTCGGATACGGCAGTCGGGCAGGGCGCCGACTGCCGGTCCGCGCCGACCGCCGCTTTCGAGCCATCCCCCTGACACGACCCGGACCGCACAAGCTTTCCCGTGCACGCCCATTCCTGACATGCCGTCAGTTCAGTAATCTGACTATGCGTCAGTTGATGGAACGAGAGGCCTCACACAGGAGCGGGCGTCTGCGATGCTTGGATCGACTCACGGCACCCTCACCACTCACTCCCGGCCGGCCCGCGTCTTGGCCTGTGGGGAGCAACCACGGCACACCGTCCACGGCATCAGTGAACCGCATCCCGGCGACGGCGGACAGGGCGCGGGGGCGGTCGAGCGCGATGTCAGCGGGCGTCCGCTGCAGGCTCCGGTGCCCGACCTGGAGCGGTTCTTCCGGCCCGATTCCGTCGCCGTGATCGGCGCCTCGGACAGCGAGGGCCGTCCCAATACGGGCATCACCCGGCAGCTGATCGCCTGGGCCGAGCGTGTCGGCGCCCGGCTCCACCCCGTCAACCCGGGACGCACCGAGGTCTTCGGGCGGCCTTGTCACGCCACCGTCGCCGATCTGCCGGAGACCGTCGATCTCGCCGTGCTCCTCGTCGGCGATCCGCTGCCGGTCATCGAGCAACTCGGCGAGGCCAAGGTGAAGTTCGCCGTGGCGTTCGCCTCCGGCTTCGCCGAGACCGGCGAGCGCGGCGCGGCCGCCCAGGCCCGGCTGGCCGAGGTCGTCGAACGTTCCGGTCTGCGGCTGCTCGGCCCGAACACCAACCTCAACGCCTTCGAGAAGTTCCGCGAGGACCTGGACGGTCCGGCCATCGCCCTGATCACACAGTCAGGCCACCAGGGCCGCCCCGTCTTCAGCCTTCAGGAACTGGGCATCCGTCTCTCGCACTGGGCACCCACCGGCAACGAGGCCGATCTGGAGACCGCCGACTTCCTCTCCTACTTCGCCACCCGTCCCGAGGTCGGCGCCATCGCCGCCTATGTGGAGGGCCTCAAGGACGGCCGCAGCTTCCTGCTGGCCGCCGACCGCGCCGCCCGCAACAAGGTGCCCGTCGTCGCCGTCAAGGTCGGACGCACCGAGACCGGGGCCCGGATGGCCCTCTCGCACACCGGGAAGCTCACCGGCGCCGACGGGGTCGTGGACGCGGCGATGCGGCAGTTCGGCGTGATCCGGGTGGACGGGCTGGACGAGCTGCAGGACACCGCGGCCCTCCTGGCCCGCGCCAAGAAGCCCACCGCGGAGGGCGTGGTCGTCTATTCGATCTCCGGTGGCACGGGCGCCCACTTCTCCGACCTGGCGACCGCGGCGGGACTGCGGCTGCCGGCTCTCGGCGACGCCAAGCAGGCCGAGCTGCACCAGTGGATACCGGACTACCTCAGCGTCGCGAACCCCGTCGACAACGGCGGGCACCCGGTCGGCGACTGGCGCGGCCGCAAGATCATCGACGCCATCCTGGCCGACCCGTCCGTCGGCGTCCTGATCTGCCCGATCACCGGCCCCTTCCCGCCCATGAGCGACAGGCTCGCGCAGGACCTGGTGGACGCGGCGGAGCAGACGGACAAGCTGGTGTGTGTGGTGTGGGGCTCGCCGGTCGGCACCGAGGACGCCTACCGCGGCACCCTCCTCGGCTCCTCGCGGGTGGCGACCTTCCGCACCTTCGCCAACTGCATCACCGCCGTACGCGCCTATCTCGACCACCACCGCTTCGTCGCCGGCTACCGCTCCCCCTTCGACGACGCCCCGCGCACACCGTCCCCCTCCGCCCGCAAGGCGCAGGCCCTGATGCGTCCGGGCCAGCCGCTCAGCGAACACGCGGCCAAGCAGCTGCTGCGCGCCTACGGCATCCGGGTCCCGCGCGAACAGCTGGTGACCAGCGCCGCGGCGGCCGTACGGGCGGCGAGCCTGGTCGGCTACCCCGTGGTCATGAAGGCCTCCGGGCCGCAGCTGGCGCACAAGACCGAACTCGGCCTGGTCAAGGTCCAGCTGACCTCGGCCAGCCAGGTCAGGGACGCCTATCGCGAGCTCACCGACATCGCCCGTTACGAGGACATCCCGCTGGACGGTGTGCTGGTCTGCCAGATGATCGAGCGGGGCGTCGAGATGGTCGTCGGCATCACCCACGACAGCCTCTTCGGACCGACCGTGACCGTCGGGCTCGGCGGGGTGCTCGTGGACGTCCTGCAGGACGTCGCGGTGGGCATTCCGCCCTTCGGCGAGGACCGGGCGCGCGCGATGCTCGGCGAACTCCGCGGCCGCGCCCTCCTGGACGGGGTGCGCGGCGCACCGCCCGCGGATGTCGACGCGCTGGTCGAGGTCGTGCTCAGGGTGCAGCGCATGGCGCTCGAACTCGACGGCGAGCTCGCCGAGTTGGACATCAATCCGCTGGTGGTCCTGCCCCGCGGGGAGGGCGCCGTGGCCCTCGACGCGCTGGCCATCTGCCCCTGACCACCCGCGCACCCCCGTGCGCACCCGCACCCGTCTCCGTGCCCGTCCCCACCATGACCGCACCCTTGGGAGCCACTCCCCCATGACGCCTTCACCGTCCCCCGATGCCGTTCCCCCCACCGCCGGTCCCGAAGGGCCCGTCGACCCCGCCGGGCCCCGCCGGCCCGTCGACGGCGCCGCCCGTGTCGGTCCCCCCGACCACGCGGACCCCGTCGATTCCTTGATACTGCACACCACTGACAACGGCGTCTCGTGGCTCACCCTCAACCGGCCCGAGGCGATGAACGCCCTCACCCCGGAACAGCGCGAACGCCTCATCCGCCGGCTCGCCGACGCCTCGTCCGACCCCGGCGTACGGGCCGTGGTCCTCACCGCGACCGGCCGCGGCTTCTGCGCGGGCGCGGACCTCCGCGGGTCACCGTCGTCGCAGGAACGGGTCGCCGGCGATGTCGCCCGGCTGATCCGCGACGGCGCCCAGCGCCTCATCACGGCGGTGCTGGACTGCGAGAAGCCGGTCATCGCCGCCGTCAACGGCACCGCGGCCGGACTCGGCGCCCACCTCGCGCTCGCCTGCGACCTGGTGCTGGCCGCCGAATCGGCCCGTTTCCTGGAGGTGTTCGTACGCCGCGGCCTGGTCCCGGACGGCGGCGGCGCCTACCTCCTGCCGCGGCTGATCGGCCCGCAGCGCGCCAAGGAGCTGATGTTCTTCGGCGACGCCGTACCGGCCGCCGAAGCGGCCCGGCTGGGACTGGTCAACCGTGTCGTCCCCGACGGCGAGCTGGCCAAGACGGCCCGGGAGTGGGCGGAGCGGCTGGCGACGGGCCCGACCCGGGCACTGGCCCTGACCAAGCAGCTGGTCAACGCCTCGCTCGACACCGACCGGGCGACGGCCTTCGCCGCCGAGGCCACCGCCCAGGAGATCAATATGACGACGACGGATGCCCAGGAGGGCGTCGCCGCCTTCGTGGCGCGCCGCACCCCTGCCTACCGGGGCCGGTGATCCGAACCGGACGCGCGGGGGCAACCACCCCACCCGGAGCGCGGCCTCGGCCCCGCCCCGCCGGCCCGACAGCCGCCCGCCCCTACTTCTCCCCCTCCGGGCACTCCCGCACCTCGCGGGTGTTCCGGGTCCGCACCCCCGGCAGCCACCCGCGCACCCCCTGCCCGGTGGTGACCAGATACCAGCGGGTGGAGGTGACGCCCGCTTCGTCGCGGACCATCCGGCCGTCGGTCACCACGCAGTGCGCCGCCAGGCCGTCGCCGTGCCAGACCCGGCCGGCAAAGTTGCCGCGCGCGGCGTACTCGGCCCGCGGGTCCCTGGCCAGCCGCAGGGCGCACTCCAGGGACCGGCCCGTACGGCAGGCCTGTTCACTGTTGTAGACGGTGACCCTCACCGTCGGGGGCGGGCCCGCCGGCCGCAGCGTGACGGGCCCGGGGCGCACCAGCCACCACACGCCCAGCACCACCGCGGCCACCGCCGCCGCCACCACGAGCGCGACCGCGTACGGCCTCCTCCGGGGCAGTGCGACCACGGCGGGGGCCGGCGCGGGACCGGAGTCCCTGATGCGGTCCCACAGGCCGGGCGGTGTCTCGATCTGTTCGTCCGCGCGCCGCAGCCGCGCCCGCAGCAGCGCCTCCGCGTCGCCCCCGCCGCCCCGGCCGCCCCCGCCGAAGTCCCGGCCGCCGCCCGCACTGCCCGCACCGCCGTCGTACCGTGGCCCCACACCCACCGCGCCGCTCACCTCCCGGCCTGCCCGTGCTCCGATTCAACGAGGTAGGCGCGGAGCCTGTCCAACGCACGGGCGCGATGGCGGGCGGCGGTACCACGGTGCACTTTCATGATCTTCGCGGCCTGGTCGAGGGTGTAGCCGTCGAGGTCGACCAGGATGACGATGCCGGCCTGCCGGTGCGACAACTTCCCCAGCAGCCGCACCGCTTCGATCTCGGCCTGCCGCCGCTCCACCCCGCCGTCCCAGCCGCCGGCGGGCGCACCGGCACCACCGCCGCCCGCCCCGTCCTCCTCCACGCCGTCCATCCCGTCGACCAGGACCTGCCGCCGGTCCTTGCGGTAGGCGTCCCGGGCGACGTTGAGCACGGCGGTGAAGGCGTAGGCGTACGGCTCCGGATGGGCGAGGAAGCGCTGCGGACGTGCCGCGAGTTTGAGGTAGGCCTCATGCACCACGTCCTCCGCGGACTGTCGCGATCCGGCCAGCATCACCGCCCTCCGGTAGAGCCGGGGCAACAGCCCGCAGAAGACCTCGTCGAAGGTGGGTGACGCGGCGGACGAAGCTGATGACGCTGTGGCATCGGCCATGTACCGGAACTCTCCCCCGTGTTCGGCTACGGACGCGGCCGAAGTGGACGCTACCCGTGCGATCGACACGCAATCAGGAATCCGCTTCCCAATCTCCCCCGAATCAGCCAAGATCGCCCCGGATCACCCGGCAAACCACACGTGCGGGTGGCCGCGGCGTCCCGCTCCTTCACATCTGACGGCTCATCAGATTCAATGAAGCCATGATGGGACACGCTGCAATGGCGGCCACGGCCGTGCGGTACCTGCGCTCCGTCGGCGCGCCCACCACGGCCGCCGCCCCCGCCGATCCCCACCCGCGGCCGGCGCTGCGGGCCGTACGCGACGACGAGCGCGCGCCCTTGGACCCGGCCGCGTTCCGCTCGGTGCTGGGGCACTTCGCCAGCGGCGTCACGGTCATCACGTCCCCCGGCGAGCCGGGACCGGCCGGTTTCGCCTGCCAGTCCTTCGCCTCGCTCTCCCTCGACCCGCCGCTGGTGGCGTTCATGGTGGCGCGTACGTCGACGACCTGGCCGCGGATCGCCCGCGCCGGGGTGTTCTGCGTCAACGTCCTCGGCGCCGGGCAGGGCGAGCTGTGCCGGGGGTTCGCGGTCAGCGGCGGTGACAAGTTCGCCGGCGTGCGCCACACGGCCGCGCCGGCGACCGGTTCGCCACGGCTGGCGGGAGTCCCCGCCTGGATCGACTGCACGGTCCAGGCCGTGCACACCGGCGGCGACCATCTGATCGTGGTCGGCCGGGTCGAAGCCCTCGGCACCGACCCGGCCGCCGCCGCGCACGGCCCGCTCCTCTTCCACCGGGGCTCCTTCGGGCACTTCCGCCCGTAAACGCGCCCGGCGCGCTCACGCCGCGCAGCAGCGGAGCCGCCCCGGGCCCTCCCGCGCATGTCGTCACAGCCCCCGGGGAGCGCGCCCCTGGGCGGGAACCGGCCGCCCCTCCCCCGTGCCCGCGCGCCGCGGCCGGATGACCAGGGCCATCACGCCGCGACGGCGCACTGCGCACCGGAGGCGTACCGGACCGGGTTGCAGGTGCCGAAGCCGTCGCGGGCCAGGCCGCCGCAGCGACGGCCGGACCCGCCCGACCGAAGGCAGGGGGCAGGCCGCCCGGACGAGCGCCCGCACCGCACGCCGGGCCACGCCCCGCTGCGGCGGCGGCTCGGCGACGAACTCCGCCGCCCCGTACGGCGCGAGCCCCACATCCGCGGGTTGGTCGCGCCGCAGCAGCCGCACCAGCGGGACGGCCGCGGGCGCGGCGAGCGCGACGGTCACCGCGGCCGCCTCACCACCCTCGCCGCTCAGCGCCCCTCACCCGAAGGTCAGCACCGCCCGCGCCACCCGTCCGTGGTGCGCATCGTCCGCCGCCTTCGCGAAGTCCGCCACCGGATACGTCTTCGTCACCAACTCGTCGAGCAGCAGCCGCCCTTCGCGGTACAGCCGGGCGTAGAGCGCGATGTCCCGCTGCGGGCGGGCCGAGCCGTAGCGGCAGCCCAGGATCGACTTGTCCAGGTACATCGACGACACCCGGAACGACGCCTCCGCGGTGGCCGGCGGCACGCCGAGCAGCACCGCCTGGCCGTGCCGGTCCAGCAGGTCGACGGCCTGCCGGATCAGCCGGGTGCTGCCCACGCACTCGAAGGCATGGTCGGCGCCCGTCGGCAGGATCTCCTTCACCGCCTTGACGCCGTCCAGCGCCGCCGAGGCGTCGATGAAGTGGGTGGCCCCGAACTGCCGCGCCACCGTCTCCTTGGCGGGGTTGGCGTCCACCGCCACGATCACCGACGCCCCGGCGATCCGTGCCCCCTGGAGCACATTGAGGCCGATGCCGCCCGCCCCGATCACCACGACGGAGTCCCCGCGGTCCACCTTCGCCCGGTTGAGCACCGCTCCGACCCCGGTCAGCACCCCGCAGCCGATCAGCGCGGCCGACGTCAGCGGAATGTCCTCGGCGATCTTCACCGCCTGCACCGCCTTGACGACCGTACGCTCCGCGAACGCCGAGTTCGACGCGAAGCTGAACAGCTCGGATTCGCCCCGCCGAAACGGCTTCTGGGGCATCCCGATCGCCTTCCGGCACATCGTCGGCCGCCCCCGGTCGCACTCCGCGCACGCCCCGCAGTTGGCCAGCGTCGACAGCGCGACATGATCACCGGGCTCCACATGGCCGACACCCGCGCCCACGGCCTCGACCACCCCCGCCCCCTCGTGCCCCAGCACCACCGGCACCGGAAACGGAATGGTCCCGTCGACCACCGACAGATCGCTGTGGCACAGCCCCGCGGCCCGGATGCCGACCAGCACCTCGCCCGGTCCCGGCTCCCGCACCTCCAGGTCGTCCACGACCCGGGGCTGCTCGCCGTCGAATATGACGCCTCTCACATCCGCTCCACTCTGGGCAGGCCGAGCACCCGCTCGGCGATGATGTTCCGCTGAATCTCGTCCGAGCCGCCGTAGAGGGTGTCGGCCCGGGTGAACAGGAACAGCCGCTGCAGCGCGTCGAGTTCGTACGGCGCCCGCGCGGTCCAGTCGGCGGGGCCCAGCGCCGCGGCGGCCCCGCGCACCCGCATCGCCAGCTCGCCGAGCCGCTGATGCCAGCCGCCCCACAGCAGCTTGGCCACACTCGGCGCACCGGCGTCCCCGGCCGCGCCCAGGGTCCGCAGCGCGTTCCACCGCATGACCTTCAACTCGGCCCACTGCGCGACGAGTTGGTCACGCAGCACCGGGTCCCGCAGCGCGCCGCAGCGCACCGCGGCCCCCACGACCTCGGCCAGCTCCGCCGCGAACCCGATCTGCTGCACGAGCGTGGACACCCCCCGCTCCCGCGCCAGCAGCCCCATGGCCACCCGCCAGCCCGCGCCCTGGCCGCCCACCACATACGGGGCCTTCGCCCCGTCGAAGAACACCTCGTTGAACTCCGCCGTCCCCGACATCTGCCGGATCGGTCGCACCTCGATCCGCCCCGGCTGGTCCATCGGCACCAGCAGGAACGAGAGCCCCCGGTGCCGCCGCTCGTCCGGATCCGTCCGCGCCAGCACGAAGCACCAGTCGGCCTCCCGGGCCAGCGACGTCCAGACCTTCTGCCCGCTGACGCGATACCCGGCCCCGTCCCGGACCGCGACCGTCCGCAGCCCCGCCAGGTCCGACCCGGCCTCCGGCTCGCTGTACCCCTGGCACCACAGCTCCTCGCCCCGGGCGACGGCCGGCAGGAACCTCCGCCGCTGCGCCTCGTCCCCGTACGCGAGCAGCGTCGGCGCCAACAGGTTCTCCCCGATGTGCCCCACCCGCCCCGGCGCCCCCGCACGGACATACTCCTCGGCCCACACGACCTGCTGCGTCAGGCTCCCCACCCGGTTCCCGTAGGCCCCCTCCGCACACTCCCACCCGAGCCCGATCCACCCCCCGCTCCCCAGCTCCCGCTCCCAGGCCCGCCGCCCCGCACCCCCTACGTGCTCGCTCCCCGGCCCCCCGCACCCCACCAACTCGGCAAAGGCCCCCACGAGATGCCCGTCAAGCCACTCCCGCGCCTCCGCCCGGAACGACTCGTCCCCACTCCCGAACCCAAAGTCCACGACAACCTCCCCACCGCCCCCACGAACCTCTCTCCCACCCGCCCACGGGAGGTGACGGGCCGGAGGGGCCTGGTGTGTGGGGCTCTGCTTCCGAGGGCTCCGAAAAAGAGCAACGGCGGAGCGTAAAGCGAAGCAGTCCCCACACCAGGCCCCGCAGGCCCGTCACCGCACCCACAGCCCCGCGCAGCGGACCCGGCCCGCCGCAGGCACAACGGCGGGGCAGCCGAAAACGCATGCCGAGGCAAAGCCCAGCGCCCCGGCCCGCCGCAGGCGCAACGGCGAGAACCCCCACAGCGCCGCAGACAAAAAGGCGGGGGCGACCTACGCGTTGGGCCGCGCCCCCGCCTCCGCGGCACCGGCCATCGCCGAGAGCTGCGCCAGCATCGGCATGGGGTCGGCCCCCACCGCCCCCGGCAGCACCTCCGCCACCCGCTCGGGCGTCCACCCGCCCCCGTCGGCGTGCACGGAGCGAAGCTCCCTCGGCTGGGCCCACACGGCGATCTTCGGCCCGGCGACCGTGTACACCTGCCCGGTGATCTCCCGGGCCCGGTCGCTCAGCAGGTAGACGACCAGCGCCGCCACGTCCTCCGGCTCGCCGATCTCCGTCAGTTCCATCGGCACGTTCGCCGACATCCGCGTCCGCGCCACCGGGGCCACCGCGTTGGCCGTCACCCCGTATTTGTGCAGGCCCAGTGCGGCGCTCCGCACCAGCGAGATGATCCCGCCCTTCGCGGACGCGTAGTTGGCCTGGGACACCGATCCCTGGTGGTTGCCGCTGGTGAACCCCAGCAGGGTCCCGGAGCCCTGGCGGCGCATGACGGCCGAGGCCGCGCGGAAGACGGTGAACGTCCCCTTCAGGTGGGTGGCGATCACCGGGTCCCACTCCTCCTCGGACATGTTGAAGAGCATCCGCTCCCGCAGGATCCCGGCGACGCAGACCACGCCGTCGATCCGTCCGTACTGCGCCAGCGCGGTGTCCACGATCCGCTGCCCGCCGGCCATGGTGGACACGTCGTCGGCGACCGCGGAGGCCGTTCCGCCGGCCGCCTCGATCTCCTTCGCCACGGACTCGGCGACCTCGCTGCTGGGCCCGCCGCCGTCGATGGCGACCCCGTAGTCGTTGACGATCACCTGGGCGCCCTGTTCCGCGCAGGCGAGGGCCACCGCCCGGCCGATGCCGCGGCCCGCCCCCGTGACGGCGATCACTTTGCCGGCCAAGAAGTTCCCCATGCCGTGACCCTTCCCGCAGTTTCTGACGGACCGTTAGATTTTTGAGCAGACACGGTACGAACACAAGACCCCGGGGCGCATCGAACCCGGCCATCCCGAGGAGGGCCCATGCCCCTGCCGCAGGAGTTCCACGACATCGCCAAACGCGTGAACAACTGGGGGCGTTGGGGAGCGGACGACGAGATCGGCACCCTCAACCTGATCACCGACCGGGTCGTACGGGAGGCCGCCGCCGGCATCCGCAGCGGCCGCCGCGTCCCGCTCGCCCTCCCGCTCCAACAGGACGGCGTACAGACCGGCGTGATCCCCGGCCGGGTCAACCCCCTGCACACCATGACCGCCATCAACCAGGAGATCTTCGGCCCCGGTACGGTCGCGACGACGGACGACGCGGTCACGATGGGCCTCCAGGCCGCCACCCACTGGGACGGCCTCGCCCATGTCTCCCACTCCGGGCGGCTCTACAACAACCGCCCCGCCGACTCGGTCACCGCGCACCACGGCGCCACCCGCCTCGGCATCGAGAAGGCCGCCCCGCTCGTCTCGCGCGGGGTCCTCCTGGACGTGGCCCGCGTCCACGGCACCGACCGGCTGCCCGGCGGGCACGCCGTCACACCGGAGGACCTGGACGCCGCCGAGGAACTGGCCGGGACGACGGTGCGGGCCGGCGACATCGTGCTCGTGCGGACCGGGCAGCTGCGGCACTACCTCGACGGCGACCGGCAGGCCTACGCGTTCCCGTCACCGGGCCTGTCGGTGCGCACCCCGGAGTGGTTCCACGCGCGCGATGTCGCGGCGGTCGCCAACGACACCCTGACCTTCGAGATCTTCCCGCCGGAGATCGAGAACCTCTGGCTGCCGGTGCATGCGCTCCACCTCGTCGAGATGGGCATGCTGCAGGGCCAGAACTGGAATCTGGAGGAGCTGTCGGCGGCCTGCGCCGAGGCGGGGCGGCACACGTTCCTGCTGTCCGCGATGGCCGAGCCGTTCGTCGGGGGCTCCGGGGCGCCGGTCGCGCCCGTGGCGATCCTCTGAGCGGGCCGCGACGGGCCGCCGGCCCCGAGGCCGGCGGCCCGGCAACGCCCGGCCGGCCGGTGCGGCGATGCGCGCGTCGACGCCCCGAGCACGGCACCGCGGACCGCCACCACCCCCGCTGTCGCGGGGAACCCACCAGGCCGCGATCCGCACTCGCCAAGGCCGCGGCCGGCATCCCGGCCCCCATGACCTCGACGTCCCCTCACGGCGCATCGCTCCACCCAAGCGTGATCAACCGGGCACACCACGTCAACACCTGGTCCGGACCGCATGCGCCCGGACTGCATTCGTCAGCCCCGCATCGTCACATACGCCGGATGCGCCGGACCTGTCACCGTGCGCAGCGGGCCGGGCGGATCACGCCTGGCGCGTCCCCACGGCGTGCGGCGCGGCGTGCTGCGGCTCGTAGGCCCCCAGGTCGGATCCGGACGCCATCAGCAGCGGCTGGCCGCGGTCCACCTCGCACCAGATCCGCTTGCCGCCGCCCTCCTGCTGCCATCCCCAGCGGTCGGCCAGACCGTCCACCAGCTCCAGGCCGCGGCCGTTGGTGTCGTCCCCGTCGGCGTGCCGCTGACGCGGCGGGCGGGCGCTGGCGTCCACCACCTCGACCCGGACCGTGCCGACCACGGCGCCCGAGCCGGAGAAGCACATCCGCAGCTCGGCCGCCGCGCCGGTGTGCACCACGGCGTTGGTGACGAGCTCGGAGATCAAGAGGATCAGTGTCTCCGCGAGTGGTTCGTCGACCCCTATACCGGAACCCACGAGCCGCGACCGGGCCCACCGCCGGGCCCGCCCCACTTCGGCCGGGTCGGGCCGTACGTCCAACTGAACCTGAAGCACCTGCACCGCTCACACCATCCGAACCGGCGGAAACATCGCCTCGCGCCTCCACGGAGTCACGGTGCGTGACCCCGGTGAAGCACAGCATGGTTGACGTTGAGTCACCCCAACAAGCGCTTCGGGCATATTCCAGCGCAAGGGAGTATGCGTCCTGCATACTGTGCGACGCACTTTGCGGGGAGTCGAACAAGGGGGGCGACCGGGCCCCGCCCAAGGGCGAGCGGCGCGCAGTCCGTACCCCGGAGCCGTCTCGCCGACGACACCGGGTCCGTTGCGCCACAGAACCACTCGCACCCCACGGAGGGTACCCGAGCGGCACGCCGACTCCCCCCTGTGACGAGTCACACCTAGGACACAACCCGATATCGACACTGCGTGACCATTTCCGTGTGGCGAGTCCGACATTTCGCATACGAGTTGCCCGAGTCTGGCATCGCCGGGCACCGCACGCCACCGCAGCGGCCCTCACCCGGCCCTCGTCAGGCCGGCAGACCGTCCGCCAGCAGTTCTTCCGCCTCGCGGGCCGCTTCCCAGCACTCGGCCCGCAACCAGGCCCGCTTGAGGTGCAGATGGACATCGACGTCCCAGGTGAAGCCCATCCCGCCGTGGACCTGCAGGCAGTCCCGCGCATTGCGCACCGCGGCCTCGTCGGCGAGCAGCTTCGCGACCGTGACATCGTCGGCACGCTCCGTGACCGCCGCCGCATACACCGCAGTTCGGGCGATTTCCGCCCGAACGAGCATCTGCGCGCACAGATGCTTGATCGCCTGGAACGCACCGATGGGCACCCCGAACTGCTCGCGCTCGCGGGCGTGGCCCACCGCCATCTCGACCGTGCGGACCGCGCTGCCCAGTTGCTGGGCAGCGGTGAGCAGGGCGGCCTCACGGCGGAGCCGGGGCACGTCCAGGGCGAGGGGCGCGGCGCGCGGCAGGTCCGTGACCCGGGCGAGGGGGGTGAGGGGGTCGAGGGAGGTGAACGGGGCGCGGGAAATCCGGCCCGGCGCGCTCCGGTAGGCCCCGCCCGTGCGCCCCTGTGCGCCCCTGACCGCGCCCCCGGAGTCGTCGCCGGGGCCGTCACCGGATCCGTCGCCGCAGCGGCCCGCTCCGCCCTCCACCAAGATCAACTCATCGCAGTCCGCGGGGTGTTCCCACAGCACCGGGTCCCGCTCCGCCTCGCACAGCGCGACGATCCGCTCCCCGGCCGCGACCCCGTCCACCGCCCCGGCCAGCAGTTGGCACGCCACGAGCGGCCCCGGCAGCAGCGCCCGCCCGGCCTCCTCGAAGACGAGCGCCGCCTCCGGCAGGCCGAGCCCCACCCCGCCGGCCCGCTCCGGCAGCCGCAGCGCGAAGAACCCGGCCGCGCCCAGCTCCCGCCACAGCGCACGGTCCAGCGCCGGGGCGTCGACCGCGGCCCGCAGCCGCTCCCGGCCGAACCGTTTGGCCAGCAGCTCGCGGGTGCCGTCGCGCAACGCCCGCTGCTCCTCGGTGAGTCGGAAGTCCACGTCACCGCCCCTTCGGCAGGCCGAGAACGCGCTCGGCGACGATGTTCCGCTGGATCTGCGAGGTACCGGCCGCGATGGTGTACGAGAGGGACGACAGGCGGTCCGCGACCCACTCGTGGTCCGCGTCCAGCGCACCGGCCCCGAGGACCTCGGCCGCCGCGTCGTAGAGCTCCTGGCGGGCGTGGGAGTAGCGCAGCTTGAAGACCGAGCCGCCGGCCCCCGGCACGCCGCCGCCGTGCTGCGCCTCGCTCACGTTCCACTGGGTCAGCCGCCACAGCGCCGCGAACTCCGCGTTCAGCCGGCCCAGCCTGCGGCGCAGCACGTCATCGTCCCAGCGGCCGTTGGCGCGTGCCGCCCGGGCCAACGCGCCGAGCACCCGGCGGCAGGCCACCACCTCGCCGACGAAGGCGGTGCCGCGCTCGAAGGACAGCGTCACCATCGTCACCCGCCAGCCGTCGTTCTCCGCGCCGACACGGTTGCCGACCGGTATCCGCACCTCGTCGAGGAACACCTCGGCGAACTCCGTCGATCCGGCCAGGGTGCGCAGTGGCCGGACGGTCACCCCCGGGGCGTCCATCGGCATCGCCAGCCAGCTGATGCCGCGATGCCGGGGCGCGTCCGGATCGGTGCGCACGAGGAGTTCGCACCAGTCGGCGACCTCGGCGTGCGAGGTCCAGATCTTGGCGCCGCTGACGACATAGCTGTCCCCGTCGCGCACGGCCCTGGTCCGCAGCGCGGCGAGGTCGGAGCCGGCGTCCGGTTCGCTGAAGCCCTGGCACCAGACCTCGTCGCCGCGCAGGATCGGCGGCAGCCAGCGGGCGCGCTGCCCGGCGCTGCCCTCGGCGGCGAGGGTCGGCCCGGCGTGCAGCAGCCCGACGAAGTTCGCGCCGACGTAGGGCGCGCCCGCCCGCTCGGTCTCCTCCAGGAAGATCAGGTGCTGGGTGGGGGTGGCGCCCTGCCCGCCGGCGTCCCGCGGCCAGTGCAGGCCCGCGTATCCGGCGTCGTACAGCATCCGCTGCCAGGCCGTGTCGTACGCCCGCCGGCCGGGCCAGTCGCGCGCGGCGGGTTTCGGGGGGAGCCCCGGCAGCACCGTGCCGAGCCAGGTGCGCAGCCGGGCCCGGAAGTCTTCCTCTTCCGGTGAGTACGTGAGGTCCATCGCCGCCCCCTCGCCCGTTTCTGATGGGCCGTCAGGCTTCAGGCTAGCCCCGGCCCCCTGGACCGACAAGGCGCCGGCCGCTAATCTCGGGACCAAATCTGACGCTTCGTCAGCTCGGGGTGGAGGGGCGGATGACCGGCAGCACGCTCTGGGACCTGGTCGCCTGGCGGGCCGCCCGCACCCCCGGCGCCACCGCCCTCGTCCAGGGCGCCGCATCCGCCCGGCACGAGCGGCGGATCACCTTCGGCGCCCTGCACCGGCGCGCGGAACGGGTCGCGGCCGGCCTGTACGAACGCGGCGTACGGCCCGGCAGCCGGGTCGTCTGGCAGCTGCCGACCCGGATCGAGACCGTGCTGCTCAGCCTCGCCCTGGCCCGCATCGGCGCCGTCCAGAGCCCGGTCGTCCCGCTCTACCGCGACCACGAGGTGGGCCAGGTGCTGCGCCGCACCCGTGCCGCCTTCTTCGCCGTCCCCGGCATCTGGCGCGGCTTCGACCACGGCGCGATGGCCCGCCGGCTGGCCGCCCGCCTGCCCGGCCCGCTCACCGTCCTCGACGCGTACGACACCCTCCCCGACGCCGACCCGGCCGTGCTGCCCCCGCCGCCCGCCGACGCCGGCGAGGTCCGGTGGATCTACTGGACCTCCGGCACCACGGCGGGCCCCAAGGGGGTGCTGCACACCGACCACAGCCTGCGCACCGCCGGCCGCACCCTGGGCGAGGCGCTGCGCCTGCGCCCGTCCGACGTCGGCTCGATGGCCTTCCCCTACGCCCATGTCGCGGGCCCCGACTACACCGTCCTGCTCCTGCTGCACGGCATCCCGGCCGTCCTGCTGGAACACTTCGCGCTGCCCGGCTCGCTGCCCGCCTACCGCCGCCACCGCGTCACGATCGCCGGCGGCTCCACCGCCTTCTACTCCCTCTTCCTCGGCGAACAGCGCACACTGCCGCCGGGCCGCCGGCTGCTGCCGTCGCTGCGGCTGCTGGCCGGTGGTGGGGCGCCCAGACCGCCCGCGCTCCACCACGAGGTCGTCGCCGCGCTCGGCTGCCGGCTGGCCCACGGCTACGCCCTGACCGAGGCCCCGATGGTCACCATGGGCGATCCGTACGACAGCCCCGAGCACCTCGCCACCACCGACGGGCGGCCCCCCGCCGGCATGGAGATCCGGATCGCCCCCGGCACCGGCGAGATATCCCTGCGCGGCCCGGCCGTCTGCCGCGGCTACCTCGACGAGCCGTCCCCCTTCGGTCCCGACGGCTTTCTGCCCACCGGCGACCTCGGCCGCCTCACTCCCACCGGCCACCTCGTCATCACCGGCCGCCTCAAAGACATCATCATCCGCAAGGGCGAGAACATCTCCGCACAGGAGATCGAAGAGCTCCTCCACCGGCACCCCGGCGTGGCCGACGCCGCGGTCATCGGGCTGCCGGACGTCGAGCGCGGGGAACGGGTCTGCGCCGTCGTCGAACAGCCGCCGGGAGCCGCCGCGTTGACCCTCGACGAGGTTCGCTCGCACCTCCTCGCCCAGGGCCTCGCCCCGCACAAGCTCCCCGAACGCCTGGAACTGCCGGCCGCCCTGCCGCGCGGCGCGACCCTGGGCAAGGTGCTCAAACGGGAACTGCGGGAGCGGTACGGCGACGGGCGGGGCGCCGGCGGGGCCCCGCCCGGATAGGACACCGTCTGTCCTACCCGCCCCGTACGGTCACCGCATGACCCGCTCACGCCCCCGTATCGACACCGCCGGACGCCGTGCCCGCCTCGGGCGGCGGCAGTTGCTCGCGCCCGCGCACCGCGCCGCCCGCAGCGAGGAGGTCGCCGACGCGGTCGTGGCGCTGCACGCCAGCGATCCGGCGACCGTCCATCTGGCGGCCTGCGCCCGGCTGGCCGCCCCGGACCCGGCCGCGGTGGAACGCGCGCTGTACGACGACGGATCGCTGGTCCGGCTGCTGTGCATGCGCCGCACCCTCTTCGCGGTCGGCGCCGCGCTGACCCCGGTCGTCGCCTCGTCCACCGCGCGGGCGATCGCCGCCAAGGAACGGGCGGGGACACTCAAGTGGATCACCGAGGGCGCCCCGGGCTGGGACGAGCGGCGGCTGGCCGAGGTCGAGGCGAGGACGCTGGCCGCGCTGCACGCACACGGCGAGGCCACCGCCGCCGAACTCGCCGCCGAGGTGCCCGACCTGCGCGAGACCGTCGTGAACTCCCCCGGCAAGCCGTACCAGGCCACGGTCGCCGTCTCCAGCCGCATCCTGCGGACCCTGGCCGCCGAGGGCCGCATCCGGCGCGGACGGCCGCGCGGCGGCTGGACCAGCAGCTCCTTCCGCTGGCGGCCGGGCACCGCGTTCGCCGACCTGCCCGCGCCACCGGCCCCCGAGGCACGCGCCGTCCTCGCCCGCCGCTGGCTCGCCGCGTACGGCCCGGCGACCGTCGAGGACCTCAAGTGGTGGACGGGGTGGACGCTCACCGCGACCCGGCAGGCCCTGGCCGCGGTCGAGGCCGTCGAGGTGGATCTGGACGACGGAACCCCCGGCGTCGCGCTGCCCGACGATCTCGAACCGGTCGCCGCCCCCGCCCCCTGGGCCGCCCTGCTGCCCGGCCTCGACCCCACCGCGATGGGCTGGAAGGCCCGCGACTGGTACCTCGACCCGGCCCTCGTGCCGCGGCTCTTCGACCGCAGCGGCAACATCGGGCCGACGGTGTGGTGGTGCGGCCGGATCATCGGCGGCTGGGCCCAGCGCGCGGACGGCGAGATCGTCTGGCGGCTTCAGGACAGCGGCGGCGAGGCCGCCGCCGCGGTGGCGGCCGAGGCGGCCCGGCTGGCGGACTGGATCGGGGACGTCCGTGTCACCCCGCGCTTCCGGACCCCGCTGGAGCGGGAGTTGAGCCGGTGACGGGCCTTGCCTGCCAGCCCCCTCAGCGCGGCCGGTAGCTGCTCGTCGCCTGCTCGTACAGCTTGTCCACCTCGTGCCGGCCGCTGTCCGGGCCGATGACGAGGACGAGGTGGTAGCGGCCGTTGTGGATCATCGCGAGGTTGCGCACGTACACCTCGCGGCCGCTGCCGTCGCGCCAGGAGAAGGTGCCCTCGGCCATCGCCGTCTTCCCGACGTCGATCCGCTGCAGACCGGAGGCCGACGCCCACCCGGAGGAGCGGTACGGGGCCAGCTCGGGTTCCTTGTTCTGCATGTACGCCATGGGGTCGGTGCCGGAGTGCGCCGTGGTGTCGCGGCCGGGCACCACCACCAGCTCGAAGTCCCCGCCGACGTACCGCACCTGGTGCCGGTCGTTCGCCCCGCGCCGCTGCCAGTCCTTGCGGACCGCGACCTGGAAGCCCGCGGGGTCGCGGCGGACCTCGTAGCCCTCGGCGGCCCCGGTCGGCCGGGCCGTCCCCGGCGCGCCGGGGGCCCCGCCGTCGCCCTTCTCCCGGCCGGCGGACGGCGTGGGGCCGGTGCCGGGAGCCGCGCCCGAGGTGCTCGCCCGCTCCGCTCCGCGCCCGCCGGCCCCGGCGTCCCGCCCGGCCCCGGGCAGGAACGCCAGCGCATAGACGACCGCGCCGACGAGGAGGAGCAGGATCACGGTGAGCAGCAGCCGGCCGAGACGGCGCGGGGCGCGCGCGGGGTGCCCCGGGCGCGGCGCGGCGGCCAGCCCGACCTGGCCCAGCGTCTGCTGCTCGTACGGGTCCCGGTCCACGTCCCCGCCGGCCCCCGCGAACGGCTCGGCGGGCCGCTCCGCCCGGACCGGCGTGGGCTGCCCCAGCGGCCCCGGCTGCTTCGGGGGGCGCGGCGGACGGGGCGCCGGGGCGTGCGGCGCGGACCGCTCCGGCGCCTCGGGGGCGGGTGGTGCGGCCGCGGCGGCCGGCGCCCGGTCCGCCCCGACGACGGCCGGTGCCGGCTGCGGCCGTGCGCGCCGCGAGGCCCGGGTCTTCTTGTGGCGCCCCTTGCGGACGAGTTCGCCGCGGCGCCGCACGATCGGCAGCCGCCGCGGATCGGCGCCCTGCGACGCCGGCATCGTCACCAGCCGGCTGCCGGCCTCCGGCTCCGGCGCCGTACGGATCAGCGAGCGCAGCCAGCCGCTCAGCTCCTCGAAATCCGGCCGGTCGGCGGGGTCCTGGCGCAGCAGGGACTCGACGACCGGACGCAGCGCCCCGCACTCCTCGGCGACCGCCGGCGGCTGGGAGCAGACCAGCTGCGCCAGTTCGACGACGCTGTCCTCCGGGAACGGCGGCTGCCCCTGCACGCTGCGGTAGAGCAGCGCGCCGACCGCCCACAGGTCGGTGGCCGGGCCGACCGGCGGCGCCAACTGCCAGTTCTCGTGCACCGGTCCGGCCTGCTCGGGCGCCCAGCGCTCGGTGACCGGTCCGATGACGGTCAGCCGCGCCTGCCGCGCCCGCTCGGCGGCGAGCCCGGCGGAGGGCCGGCCGTAGGGGGTGCCGGCGCCGTCGTCGGGCGCGGGCTTGGTCAGCGAGGTCCGGGCGGCGGGCCCGTCGGCTTCCGGTCCGTCGGCCGCCGGTCCGTCCCCTGCCGGGCTGTCCGCGGCGCCCCGGTCCTGCGGCGTCCCGGCCGCGGCGGGCGAGTCGTAGCCGCACAGCGCCTCCTGGGCCGCGCCCGCCGCCAGGCCGGTCAGGATGGCCCGGCCGTCGTCGCAGACCAGGACGGTACGGGCGGTGATGTTGCGGTGCAGCCAGCCGTTGGCGTGCAGCACCCGCAGCGCGGTCAGCAGATCCGCGGCGATCTCCGCGGCCCGGTGCGGGGACAGCGGCCGCTCGGCCAGCAGCGCGGACAGCGGGCGGGCGGTGAGCAGCTCCGCGACGATCCAGAGGCTGCCGTCCTGGGCGAAGGCGTCGAAGACCTGCTCCAGCCGCGGGTGGTCGGCCAGCTGCGCGGCCGTCGTCGCGGCGTCCAGCGCGCGGCGCACGGTGGGGTCGGCGGGGCTGCGGTCGGCCTTCCCCGCCGGCGGCCCGGCCGTCGCCCGCGCGGCGCCGGCGCGGCCGCCGCCCGGGCCCCGTTCGCCGGGGCCCGCCGCCGGTGCGCCCACGACCTCCGCTTCGACGACCTCCGGCAGCGGCACCTGACGGACCAGCACCTCCTGGCCGCTGAAGGTGTCGAACGCCCGGGTCTCGGTGAAGTCGTCGTCGCCGAGGGGCCGCAACGGCAGGCGGTATCGCTCGGCGAGCACCCTTCCCGCGTACTCGTCCACGACGCCTCCCCGCAGCGCGCGCTGTGTCTACCGTCGCGCCGGAGCCGCCCGTCGGCGCCGGCGCCAACGGTCACTTCCGGTCGTCTTTCCGCCGAATGCGGATGCGTACGGTCTTCGCGGTCTCACGATACGTGCCCGCATCGCGGCTTGCGGCCCGCTCGGCGCAACGACGCGCGACCGGAGCCCTCCGCACGGCCCGCGCCCGGGCCCCGCACCCGCTCCCCCGCTCAGTCCTTCAGCGCGAAGGTCTTGAACGCGGTCGTGATCATCTGCTGGCAGGCCTTGTCCGACCAGGCGTCCGCCTTGCAGGTGATCATGATGGCGTAGCCGTGGTCGTCGTCGGCCCGGAAGCCGCGGTCGAGGACCCGTACCTTCTCGCCGCTCTGCCGGCGGGTGAACGACCAGTCGGCGACGGTCGGGTAGTCCCGCCACTTCACCGACTTGATGCCGATGAGGTGGTAGTCCTCGCTGGAGGAGCGCACGGCCGGCTCCAGGCTGCGCCAGGAGGCCGCCGCGTCGTCGCCGGGCTCGGCGTTGTAGTCGATCTGGATGCGCGGGAAGCCGCCCGAAGCGCTGTATATGGCGCCGGAGCCCTCCCCCGCCGTGCCCGTCTGGTGGAAGCCCTTGGGCATCGCCATACGGAAGTGGAACTTGCCGTTGGTGACCTCGGAGAAGCCGCCCGGCACGTCCTTGCCGCCCTTGCCGCCGCCGTCGTCGGCCTTGCCGCCCGTGTCCTCGGCGGGGGTGAGGTTCGGCGGCGGCTGCGGGGTCGACGCGTCCTGGCCCTTCGCCCCGTCCCCGCTCGCGTCCGCCGCGTCCGTCGAGGGCTTCGCCCGGCTCGCGGACGCCGCCTTGTCCTGCTTGCCCGACGACTTGCCGCTCTTGCCCGTCGCGTCGTCACCGCTCAGGGAGACGGCCAGGATCGTGCCCAGCACCGCCAGGACGACGACCACGGCCACCACGATCAGCGTCCGGCGCGGGACGACATCGGTCACCGACGCACGCGTCGCCGGGCGGCTCCCGTCACCGGACCCGGAGTCCGCGCGGGCCGCCATCGCGGCGGCGGCGCCGCGGACGGACCGCAGGGCGCCGCGCAGCCGTTCCTTGGCGGCCTCGGCGTCGAACCCGGGGCGGGCGCCCGCGGGGCGGTCCGCACCGGCCGTGTCCGTACGGTCCGCGTCCGCACGGTCGGGGCCGGTCGCCGCCTCGGCCGTGGCGGCGGCCGCCTTCTGCTGCGGGCGCTCGGTCCGCACCGGCGCCTTCGCCGCCGCGGCGGGCGCGGCACCCGCCTTGCCCTTACGGGCCTCCGCGGACGCGCCGGCGCCCGCCGTGCCGGCCCCGGGCGTGCCCGTCTTCCCGGCCGCCGGCTTCGCCACCGGCGCGGCGGCGGCCTTCGAGGGCCGCGCCTTCGCGGCGGGCTTCTGCTTCGGCTTGGGCTTGGGCTTCGGTTCCGCCCGCTCCCGGGGCACCGTCGGCAGCGCCATCGCCCGGGTCGCGTCCATCGGGGGCTCCGGCGTCTTCGCCTCGGGGGCCTGGAGCACGTCCTCCAGCAGCGCCCGCGCACCGGCGTCGTCGAGCCGGGCCGCCGGGTCCTTGACCAGCAGGCCGTAGATGACCTCTTCCAGCTCGCCGGCGCTCTTCGGCGGCTCGACGGGCTCGGTCATCACCGCGGTCAGCGTGGCGATCGCGGATCCCTTGTCGTACGGCGGGACGCCCTCGACACAGGCGTACAGCAGACCGCCCAGCGACCACATGTCGGCGGGCGGGCCCGGCTTGTGGCCGCGGGCGCGCTCCGGGGAGATGTAGGAGGGGGCGCCGACGAGCATGCCGGTCGAGGTCACGGAGGGGTCGCCCTCGACCTGGGCGATGCCGAAGTCGGTCAGCACGACCCGGCCGTCGTCGGAGATCAGGACGTTGGACGGCTTCACATCGCGGTGCAGGATGCCCTCGGCGTGCGCGGCGCGCAGCACATCGAGCACCACCAGGCCGACCTCGGCGGCGCGGCGCGGGGTGAGCGGGCCGTCGTCACGGACGACCTCGGCCAGCGAGCGGCCCTCGACCAGCTCCATCACGATCCACGGGCGGTCGTCCTCGTCGACCACGTCGTAGACCGTCACCGCACCGTTGTTGCGGATCCGGGCGATCGCCTTGGCCTCGCGCAGTGTGCGGGTGATCAGGCGGCGCTTCTCGTCCTCCTCGACCCCGCCCGGGAAGCGCAGCTCCTTGACCGCGACCGTGCGGCCCAGGACCTCGTCGCGTGCCCGCCACACGGTGCCCATGCCGCCCCGGCCGAGAACATCGGCGAGCCGGTACCGCCCGGCGAGCAGCCTGCCCCCTTTGCCGTCCATCTCGACCTCGTCGCCCACTGAATCCCCTCTGCAATCCAGCCGAGTTGGCAGCTTCGACGTCCCATCGATCACCAAACTGGCCCAACTCGGACAACCCACCCTGGCAGAGCCTTCATTCTCCCTCATCCGCGGCCATGCGGAAGGCCCGGGTCTGTGCCGGACGCCACCGCACACCCGTCATGATGGCCCCGACGAACGGGAGTCACGATGCCGAAGCGCTCGCCACGCCCGGCCGCGACCCCCGCGCCCCTGCCCGCGCCCCCGGTCACCGGCCGGCCCCGCGCCCTGGTCCGTTCGGGTGCCCTGGCCGCGCTGGCCGCACTCGCCCTGACGGGCTGCGCCGGCCGGCCCGGCCCGGCTCCCGTCGCCCACGGGACACCCGACCGGCCGCCCGCGGCGACCCGGCCCGCACTGCAGCGCCTGGTCGACGACGGGGTGCCCGGCGCGGCCTCCCTCACCACCCGCGCCGGATACCCCGCCGCGCGCTACTCCACGGCCGGCGTGGCCGATCTGCGCAGCGGCCGCGCGATCGGCCCGCGGGACCACTTCCGGGCCGGCAGCCTCACCAAGACCCTGGTCGCCACGGTCGTCCTGCAGCTCGTCGCCGAGGGCAGGCTGTCCCTGCACGACAGGGCCGCCGCCCACCTCCCGCCCGGCGTCCCGGCCGCGGGCGACGGCGACCGCGGCACCCTGCGCGCCGTGACGATCCGCCAGCTGCTGGCCCACACCAGCGGCCTGTTCAACTACACCCAGGACCCCCGGCTGTCGAAACAGCTCTCCGGCACGGGCTTCGGCGCCCACCGCTACGACAGCCACACCCCGGCCGAACTGCTGCGGATCGCCCTCGGCCACCCGCCGGTGGCCGCCCCGGGCACCCGCTACTCCTACTCCAACACCAACTACCTGGTGCTCGGCCTGGTCATCCGGGCGGTCACCGGCCACCCGTACGCCACCGAGATCCGCCGCCGCATCCTCGTCCCCGCCCGGCTCGACCACACCTCCTTCCCCGGCACCGACCCGGTGCTGCCCCGGCCGCACGGCCGCGCGTACTCCCGGGCCGGCGACCGGCGGGTGGACGCCACGTCCCTGGACCCCAGCCGGGCGGGCGCGGCCGGCGAGATGGTCACCACCCTCGGCGACCTCAACCGCTTCTTCTCCGCGCTGCTCCGCGGCCGGTTCCTGGCGCCGCGCCAGATGGCCCAGATACGCAACGAGAAGGGCACCGGCGGCACCTACGGCCTCGGCCTGTACGCGACCACGCTGCCCTGCGGCGTCACCGTCTGGGGCCACAACGGCGACATCAACGGCTCCTACGTCCGCACCGCGGGCACCGCCGACGGCCGCCGCATCGTCAGCTACCGCGTCAACACCGACACCCTGCCCGACCCGGCACACGGCACGGCGGTGCTGACCGCGGAGTTCTGCGGGCCCCGGCACCACTGAGACCCCGGGGCCGAGACCCCCCGGGCCTACAGCGGCACGATGTCCGGAGCCCCCAGCCGCGCCGCATCCGCCGTCAGATCGTCCGGCTGCCGCTGGGATTCGCGTTCCGCCTCGACCCGCTTCTGGTAGTGCGTGATCTCCTTCTCGATCTGGTCGCGCTCCCAGCCCAGCGCGGGCGCGATCAGCTCGGCGACCTCGCGGGCGCTGCGGGTGCCCCGGTCGAAGGTCTCGATGGAGATGCGGGTGCGCCGGGTCAGGACGTCGTCGAGGTGCCGGGCGCCCTCGTGCGTGCAGGCGTAGACCGCCTCGGCCCGCAGGTAGTCGTCCGCGGCCGACAGCGGTTCGCCCAGGGAGGGATCGGCCACCACCAGCTCCAGCAGCTCCTCGGCGAGCGAGCCGTACCGGTTCAACAGATGCTCGATGCGCGCCACATGGAGCCCGGTACGTGCCGCGATCCGGGCCCGCGCGTTCCACAGTGCCCGGTAGCCCTCGGCCCCGACCAGCGGAATGTCCTCGGTGACGCTCTCCGCGACCCTCTGGTCGAGGCCGTGCACCGCCTCGTCCACCGCGTCCTTCGCCATCACCCGGTACGTCGTGTACTTGCCGCCCGCGACCACGACCAGCCCCGGCACCGGGTGCGCGACGGTGTGCTCCCGCGACAGCTTGCTGGTGGCGTCCGACTCCCCGGCCAGCAGCGGACGCAGCCCCGCGTACACCCCTTCCACGTCGTCCCTGGTCAGCGGGGTCGCCAGCACCGCATTCACATGCTCCAGCAGATAGTCGATATCCGCGCTGGAGGCCGCCGGGTGCGCCTTGTCCAGATCCCAGTCCGTGTCCGTCGTCCCCACGATCCAGTGCCGCCCCCACGGGATGACGAACAGCACGCTCTTCTCGGTCCGCAGGATCAGCCCGGTCGTCGAATGGATCCGGTCCTTGGGGACGACCAGGTGGATGCCCTTCGACGCACGGACGTGGAACTGGCCACGCTCGCCGATCAGCCGCTGGGTGTCGTCCGTCCACACCCCGGTGGCGTTGACGACCTGCCGCGCCCGGACCTCGTACTCACCGCCGCCCTCGACGTCCTGCACCCGCGCGCCGACGACCCGCTCGCCCTCGCGCAGAAAACCCACCACCCGCGCCCGGTTGGCGACCTGCGCGTCGTAGGCGGCCGCGGTCCGCACCATCGTCGCCACATAGCGCGCGTCGTCCATCTGCGCGTCGTAGTACTGCAGCGCGCCGACCAGCGCGTCCTTCTTCAGGCAGGGCGCGACCTGCAGGGCCCGGCGGTGCGAGAGGTGCCGGTGGTGGGGCAGGCCGCGGCCGTGCCCCGACGAGATGGACATCGTGTCGTACAGCGCCACACCGGTGCCCGCGTACCACCGCTCCCAGCCCTTGTGCTGCAGCGGATACAGGAACGGCACCGGCTTGACCAGATGCGGCGCCAGCCGCTCCAGCAGCAGCCCCCGCTCCTTCAGCGCCTCGCGCACCAGCGCGAAGTCCAGCATTTCCAGATACCGCAGACCGCCGTGGATGAGCTTGCTCGACCGGCTGGACGTGCCCGACGCCCAGTCCCGCGCCTCGACGAGTCCGGTGGACAGACCACGGGTCGCGGCGTCCAGCGCCGTCCCCGCGCCGACGACTCCGGCGCCGACCACGAGAATGTCCAGCTCCCGCTCCGCCATTCGGGCGAGCGCCTCTGCCCGCTGCGCCGGTCCCAGTATCGCTGTCTTCACCGCTGCCTCCCGCTGTGATCGGGGCCACACCCCCCGTCCGTCGATTCTGTCCGCGCCGCGTTCCGGTATCCACCCTCCGCTCATGGCGACAACACCCCGCCGCCTTGATCCATCAATCCCTATTCTGGGTCAAATATCCGCTTAGTCTACTTATGCACGATCGCCAGCCGCTCACGTCATGCGCACACGTCATTCGCAGTCGCTCGGGAAGGACGGCCGCAGCATGCCCGCAGACCTCGCCGTCATCGGACTCGGTCACCTCGGCCTCCCTCTCGCCCAGGCCGCCACCACCGCCGGCATCGGCACCATCGGCTACGACCCCGACCCGCACACCGCCGCCCTCTCCGGCGCCGACGGGCCGCTGACCGCCACCGAACTCCGCCGCCTGCTCTCGGCGGGCTTCCGCACCACCACCGACCCCACCGCCCTCGGCCGGGTCCGCACCGCGGTCCTCTGCGCGCCCACCCCGCTCGGCGAGGACCGCGCGCTGGACCTCACCGCCCTCGCCGACGCCGCCCGCACCCTGGCCGCGCAGCTGCGCCCGCACACCACGGTGATCCTCGAATCCACCGCCTACCCGGGCACCACCGAGGAATTCCTGCGCCCCCTCCTGGAGGAGGGCTCCGGCCTCACCGCCGGCCGCGACTTCCACCTCGCCTGCTCCCCGGGCCGCCACGACCCCGGCAACCGCACCCACCGCTACGCCAACACCCCCAAGGTCATCGGCGGCCTCACCCCCGCCTGCACCGAGGCCGCCGCCGCCTTCTACAGCCGCCTCACCGACAAGGTCGTCCGCGCCCGCGGCCCCCGCGAGGCGGAGACCGCCAAGCTCCTGGAGACCAACTACCGCCACATCAACATCGCCCTGATGAACGAGATGGCGGTCTTCTGCCACGACATCGGCGTCGACCTGTGGGACGTGATCCGCTGCGCGGAGACCAAGCCGTTCGGCTTCCAGTCCTTCCGCCCCGGCCCCGGCGTGGGCGGCCACGCCGCCCCCGTCGACCCCAACCACCTCGCCGGCACCGGCCGTTCCCTCGGCCACCCGCTGCGCATGGTCGAACTCGCCCAGGAGGTGAACGACCGGATGCCGCGCTACGTCATCCAGCGCTGCGCCACCCTCCTCAACGAACACGGCAAGTCCGCCCGCGGCGCCCGGGTACTGCTCCTCGGCGTCACCTACAAGCCGGACATCGCCGACCAGGCGGGCTCCCCGTCCCGCGAGATCGCCTCCCGCCTGATGGAACTCGGCGCGCACCTCACCTACCACGACCCGTACGTCCCCCAGTGGAACGTCCTGGACCGCCCGGTCCCCCGCGCCGACTCCCTCTACGAAGCCGCCGCCGCGGCCGACCTGACGGTCCTTCTCCAGGCCCACCGCACGTATGACCTCCAGGGGCTGGCCGTGAAGGCGCAGCTGTTGCTGGACACCAGGGGGGCCACTCCTACGGGGGCCGCCCATCGTTTGTAGCCGCGCGTTGCCGTCCGCGGCTCGGTGTCGCCTCCGGCGGGGGGTTGTTTGGGCGGGGGCCGCTTGCTGTTCGTGGTGGGTGCCGGTGGCGGGCCTCCGGGGCCTGGGTGGTGGACTGCTTCGCTTTACGTCCACCACCC
>NZ_JBFBHQ010000023.1:0-109371 GCF_040701845.1 Streptomyces angustmyceticus
CAGGTTCGAGCGAGAGGAGCACGCTCAGGCCGCCCGGCCACCGACACAGTCGGCGGCATTCCGCGATGCGGTAGCGGCACGTACGGGCGGTGGTCGGTGCACTCTTCCGATGAGGATGAACGCGTCTGAGCTATTTGTTCATGATGGAGCAATCGGGGATGGATGCGCCTCACCGGCCTGCCGTGCAGCCTCCGTGCGGCTCCTGGAACCGCTTCGGCGGCACGCGGTAGGTCCTCCTCGTGGCCAGGCCCTCGGCTTCGCCCGGGCAGGATCTTTCGGGCTTCAAGAATCTCGCTCGCCGAGCGCTAGAGCGGCTCGGTGAGCCTGTGCGCCTTGTTCTATGTCCGGCACGGACAACGCAACACGCGTACTTCTCCCGAACGGAACATGCCAGCTCGCGGCGTTCTGCAGTAGAACGGTAGGGATTGCCCTGTCTGTCCACTCTCAACCATTGGAGACATGATGTTGATCCTGCTCAGCTTGATCTTGGGGGCACTTACTACCGCCTGCCTCATTCCGCCATCGACCTGGACCGTTCCTGGAGCCGCTAGAGGCTCCGGCCGGTCCACTTTTCGCGCTCGACCCCTGCGCTGGCCTCCGGCAGACATCGGACAGCAATACCGTCCCCGACCTTTTTTGATCTTGATAATCGTGATCTTGATTTGCGTAGTTACGCACCGTGACACATATATTGCCAACTTGATCGACCTCTTGGGCGTCCTGCTGGGCGGCCCCACGGTCGTCATTGGCGCTCAGCAGCTGCTCTGCACTGACCGGTACTGAGCACCTACGGGTCGCGCCTCCCAAGCGTCGGCCCAGCGCGACGAAGGGGCGGGCCACCTGATGACGGTTCGCCCCTTCGTCGTGCCGGTTGGCTACACCTCGATCTCGCGCACACAGCCCCCGGCCACTGACACCGGCTGGAGGTAGGGCTTTGTGCGGCTTGTCAGGCAGCCCTGTCTCCGTTACGGGCACGACCTGCCGTGCACCACATGCCGGGCGAAGACCAAAGCCCGCCAGGGCCAAGGCGCTGGGCGCCCCGCGGCCGCGTCGGCCCTGCGCGCTCGGCTGCGGCACCTGACCTCTCATCGCACTTGGTACGAGCGGCTGCGGTGCGGGGCGTGGGTGACGAGCCCTCGGCGCTCCAAGGCCTGCAGGTGGTAGGCAACCGTCGAGGCGGACAGCGCTACCGTCTCGGCGAGCTCCCGTATCGACGGCGGGTAGCCGGCCTCATCAGTCAGCTCCCGCAGCGCCCGAGTTATCCGCCGCTCGCTGTCGGTGAGGTAGGCGGTCACCGCCGGGCCTCTTCAGCAACCGGTGCCCACGTCTGCTGCCTCAGCGCCATCCTGGCCGCTGGGGCCCGGCCAGGGATCGTCGCCCAGTACGGATGCGTGGCGATCCGCACCGACAGCCGCTGCAGGGTACGGCGCAGGACAGTGGTCTGAGAGGGGTTCTCTTCCTGGGCGAGCTGGCGGTAGGCGGTGTACCAGGCGCGCTGAGTGTGGAGAAGGTCGTCGGGGAAGTCGTACGAGGACATCACCCCTGGATTGCATCACATGTTCGAATTGCGGCGCAGCACGCGCACGGGTGAATCAGGGCTCCCGGCGGCACCCAGCGGGTCGGGTGGCTTGGCTGATGTGGTGCGGCTCGGGCGTTGTGGGTGTCGTCGGCCGGTTCGGCGAGGAGGTGCGGGCCGTTGTTACGACGTTGTTGACCGCGGTCGTTACGGCGCGGGCGCCGAGGTGGCCGGCGGCGTCGGGGGTGCCGGTGCTTTCGCTGGGCATCAGGACAGGGATGCCCAGCAGGGTGAAGGTGACCGTGGCGGCGGCCACCCGGATGTCCGCGCCCCCGCCCTCGGTGCGCGCCGCGCGGACGGCTTCCTTGAGTATCGCGAGCACGTCTCCAGCTCGGGCCCCGCTCCGGCCAGCGACAGGCTCGACCCTTGAGGTTCTCGCATCTGCCGATGCGGCTCATGGAACAGGGCGCGCGCCCCTGCGTACTCCAATGCGGCGGGGCACGGTTCGTCGTCGACGCAAGGGAACGGAAGCCGGGCTTTGTAGGGCGGCATAGGAGCTTGCGCGAGGGCGTAGGGGCTCGGAGGGCGGCTCCGGGATGCGCCGGCAGAGGGCGGGAATCGCGCGGATCGCATTCGATAGCACGTTCCACAGCTTTAGTGACGATACGTGCGCTGTGGGTGACGTGCTGGGTTAGGGTGCGGCTACGGAAGGGTCTCAAGGCTCGGTTCGCAGGCCAGTTGCTCAAGGCCCTTCCGTATCCCTGCAGTTGCGAAACGAAAGGAGACTGCTGTGTCCTCTGATTCGCTTTCACCTGGCCCTGGCGCGATGGCTCTGACCAGTGGATTCGACCGTAGCACGATGGCTCTGCGAGTAGCCGAGGTCGATTCATGTCGACACGCCTGTCAACAAAGCTCGTTCATCGCTCGGCACGCCGCTCCAAGGTGTTCCGTTGCCGGGGCTCTGCGTTCACCCGCCCCTGCTTACCGGTGCGCAGCGCGTTTTTCGGGGCTGAGGTCCACGGGCGCGCTTGAGGCCCGTCGGCTCTGACGGCGGTTCCGACGAGCATTCTGCGGCATTTCGTTGCACTGCCGCGGCAACAGCCGAACCCGTGCAATGACGAATCACCCTGAACACGTCAACACCCATGCGTGTATTCACTCTCGCACGACTACGACCGAATTCTGACGAATTGACATGTCTGACATCGACACACCTCCTCGCAAGATCCGGTGCAAGCACTGTGACGGGCTCTTCTTCCGGCCCCACGGGGCTGGGCGGGCCCCGCAGTACTGCTCGTCAAAGTGCCGCTCGGCTGCCCATCGTGCTCGGCACATCTCACCTACCGCCGCGCCTGCGGAGAACTACGACCAGGAGGTCGAGGTCATCGGCCAGTCCGTGGCCAGCCGAGCCCGCATGCTCGCACATGCATCGGCCTTGCCTGTGCCGACGCTGCCGCTTGAGTCGATCCGGCTTTACGTCGCGCTCCAGCGCGACCTCGAGGACTACATCGCCATCGCAGTTCGCCAGGCTCTCGCCCGCGGTGCCGAGTGGGACGAGATCTCGGCCTTGACGGCCACCAGCACCAGTCTGCTCAAGAGCCGCTTCTCCCAGCCGCAGGTCTCCAAGGTGCGCAGCAAGCGCAGGAAGCGCAGGCCGACGCGGCCCCGGCCGTCGGCGGCGGCCTCCGCGAGCTGGCATGCGGGAGAAGCACCGGTTTACGTCGAGCTGCCGTCCTGGCAGTGGGCCCGCGATGCCCTTGCCCGGGCGCTGTCCTATCTGCACCGGAGCTCGGGACTGCCCGTTCGCACGCTCGGATTCAGATCGGGTGTCTCGGCTTCCTATGTGTACCGCGTCATGGCCGGCGAGCGGAATCCGGCGTGGGAGACGGTCCAGGGCTTCGCACGCGCCTGCGACTGCGATCCCGGAGACCTGCTGGACCTGTGGAACGCCGCGCAGGGCTTCACGGACGATGACAGTGGGACGCAGCCCACGTACGCCCAGGCGCTCGCACGTTTCCAGGGTGCCTTCCGCGGCCTGCACCTCGCGACGGCTCGCTCTCCCCTGGAGACGTTCAGCAATGCCCTTGAAACGGCTTCCCGTATGGAGCTGCGCCTCATCGAATCGCTGTTGGGCCCCACCACCGCGAAGGGAGCTGAGCAGCTCAGCTGGCCGACCGTCGCCGCCCTCACCAAGGCGCTGCGCGGGGATCGCGAGCGCATGCGCAATCTGTGGCGACCGCTGCGGTCAACAGCACCACACCCTGTGACGCCGACCATCCCCGCCGCCGCGTTCGGATAACACCGCCGGCTCTGCCCCCTTCATTGAGCGTCGCCCTGCCTCGCTCAGTTTCGCCATTACCTCGCACACCCTCTTCAGGAGAAGACGTGTCCAACCCTGCGTCGGCCGAACCTCCGCCGCCCCAACAACCCTCGCAGGATCCCAACAGGACCCTGCAACTCGTCATCATGATGCTTCTGTCGGTCGTGGTGCTGCTCCCCATAGGCGGCTTTCTGATCTACCTGCTCTGGCGACACCCTTCCTTGGCCACGCCGATAGCCACAGCCGGCACCGTCATCGGCGTGATCCTCACCCCCCTCGTCGGCATCCTCATCGCGATACTCAAGCGGTGACGCAGGCTGCCCACCACCGCGCCGCGTCCGGTGTGGTGGTGCGCACCACCACACCGGGTGCATTCAGCGGTCGGCTTCCCGACCGTGGCGCGGGCCGGGCTGCTCGGGGCGGTACGCCCGCGGGTCATCCTCGCAACGGGTGCGGTGCGCCAGCATGGTCGCCTGGGCCCGGTCGGCCGCCCTGGTGAAGGCGTCCGTGAGGTGGCGCAACCGCTCGTTGGTGAGATCGAGGGCTTCCACGTCCGTACGCGATTCCTTCAGGGCGCGCAGCGCCGTCAGATCGATCGCTGGCCAGGGCCCGGTCGCGGGCCCGGGCACCGGGGTCGGCGTCCTGGTGCGCGAGCAGTTGCTCGGCCATCGCGGCCTGTTGGTGCGCGGCAATGTCGTACGGTGCGAGTCCGGTGGGTGTGAGTGCGCTGAGGGGGCGGTCCGGGCCGTACCGCATCTCTGGGGTACCCGGCCGACGCTTGTGCCCACGCGCGGTGCCGCCGAGGTCGGCGGTGCCTGCCCACAGCGGCAAGGGACGCGCCGCGGGGCTGACATCGCAAGTCCCCGGCTGGACGGGGGTGGCCAGCCGGGGACTGCAAGTCGTGTGCCCCGCGCATCACGACCAAAACGCGCTGTTTGGCGGTGCTCTGCGCATACGTGCGGGTCTAGGGTGCCGGCACGAACTTCACGGTGGCATCCGGGCATTCGGCTGCGACCGTCCCCAGAGCTTTGACCTCGGTGCTGTCGGCGGTCAGTTTCCAGCGGAGCTTCGCGGCGATCCAGTCGGTGGCGTAGGTGCAGGTGGCGTCCTTGGCCGGCGGCATCCACTCGGCCGGATCTTTGTCGCCCTTGGTCCGGTTGGGCCCCAGGCTGACCGCGACGAGACTCCGCTCTGCTCCCAGGTCGTTGGCGTACTGCTCGCGGCGCTGCGCAGTCCACTTCGATGCGCCGGAGTCCCAGGCTTCGGCGAGGGGGACGACGTGGTCGATGTCGAGTTTGCGGGCGTCGGTGACAGTCTTGTCGTCGTAGTACGAGCGCCAGCTGCCGCCGGTCAGCTTGCAGCTCTTGCCCTGGCGCGGCTTCTTCACGGCTTCGGCCATGAGGACTTCCTTGCGGGTGTCGCAGCCGTCGTGGTCCGCGTCGGTCCACAGGTGGAACTTGTCGCGCTCGTATCCGGCCCGGGCCTCGTTGGCCACCTTCAACCGGCCTATCGCGTCCGTCAGGCGCAGCGTGCCGTTCTTGCTGTCGGGAGACGATGCGCTCGGTTTCGCCGACGGTGGCTTCGCGCCCTGGTGCGAGGGGCTGGGAGTGCACGCTGCTGCAGACAGGATCAGCAGCGGGCAGGCCAATGCGGTCAGGCGGCGCGCGGAGAACATGGAGCTCCCAGGACAGGTGAGGTGGAGACAGCTCCATGGGTCTACCCATAGGGGCAGGCCGCGTCAACCGGAGAACCGACGTTTTCGCACCGCGCAGCGCGGCCGTCTAGGAGCGTCTGTCCACGTCCGGGTGACTTCCGTCGTCACGACGAACCCTCGTGCGGTCGGGGGCGTCTGTCTGGCCATGAAGATCTCTGAAGAGCATCTGCGCGAGTCGGGCCTGGTCGTCATTGACATCACCGCGGCCGACGAAGCGACCGCCACCCAGGCCGCGACGGCGCTCGGCGGGCTGTGGCTCTCCAGCGGGCCCTCCGCCCCCTGGCACACCCCCGGCCAAGCCGGCGTCACCGTCCGCGCCTACGCCGACCTGCGCCGCACGCCCCTGCCCGGCGGCAGCTTTGGTACCGGCACCTGCTGAACGCCTCGCCGCCGACGGCTCGTCAGGGGCGGGCAGCTACCACTTTGACTCCTGCTCCCCGCAGTTTGCGGGCAAGGGCTTCCATTTCGAGCAGCGTTCCTGAGTAGGCCCCTGCCAGCACCTGGCCTGCAACAGCTTTGGCCTCGGTCAGGCCAAGGCCGAGTTCAGCGCGCAGCACCCGCATGACGGTGACGCGCTCCCCAGACGGATGCGGCAGGTGCAACGTGGCCGGCCCGTGGTCGGCGAGTAGCCGGTCCCGCAGCCGTGCGGGGAGGTCCTGGCCGCAGTCGGCCGTTATCTGCCCGCAGGCCGAGCACACGGACTCCACGTCCCACCGCAGTGATCCACCGATCAGACCGTGCACGCCCCAGCACTCCAGCTGCGCCCCGCAGTCCACGCACGGAGCGCTGTACCTGACGGATTCGAAGACCGGCTCTTCCATTCCCACCCCTCAACTTCCACAAGGCATTGCAGAGCGCATCGCCTCAGGCGACGGGGCACCAGTTTTTGCGTGCTCCGCAGCCTTCGCCCTCCGCCGAGGACGTGACGCACCTTGTGCTTGCAGGGCGCATCTTCTGAGTGTGGGCCCGACCGGCACCCGGCTCCATGGCGGGCGCGAGTCTATGCAGTCCCCCTCCATCTGCGTGCCCCGCACTTCGACCGGGGGTGGCTGGATCTAAGTGATCATTGCCCGTCAGGGGCTTTCGGCGATCTACGCTGATGAGAGAAATCAGGGTGGCATGGCCATGCCACCCTGCCGCTGTATGGGGGGAATGCTCAGCCATGTTTCCTGTTCCAGGACCGCCGTTGCCAGGGCAGCCCGGGGCTGGGCCACCGCCTGGGAGCAGCCCGGGAACGACGCGCGTCGAAGAGCCGGCATCGCTGAAGAAAGCAGCACGCGGTGCCAATGAACTGGCTGGTGATGTCAGGACAACCGGGGCGCTGGCGGAAGACTCCACGCGAACGGCCGCCAGCTCCCTGAAGGGCGGCTCCTGGAATGGTTCACTGGGGTCCGCGTTGGACCAGGTGCTCGAGTCCTGGCAGAGCCAGACGTCTGCCCTCGTCAACAAGTGCCGTTCGCTGCACGACAGGTGCGACGCCACAGCGGACAACTACGCCCAGAGCGAGACCGCCAATGCGCAGGCGATGGCGTCGCTCCGCAATGCCGAACCCAGCCCTTTCGGGTAACCGACGCAGGAGTTCCAGCAGTGCCCACTTACGAGCAGCTCTACAACCTGGATCACGCCAAACTGGGCGAGGCGGCCGAGGCGTGGGGGCAGATGGCCCGGCGGTTCACCTCGTTAACCCATGAGATGTCCGAGAGCGTCGAGCGGCCCTTCCGGGCAGCCGGCTGGGAAAGCTCCGACGGTGCCTCAGCATCCGCCGGGAATCTGCTCAAGGCGACGGGCCAGGAGATATCCGACGCGAGTGCGGAGGCCGGAGCGATACGGACAGCGCTCGCCGAAGCGCAGGCCGGGCTGAAGAAGTGCCAGGACAAACTTCATAAGCTGGCCAATGAGGACGCGAAGAAAGAGAAACTGCATGTCAGTGACACCGGCGAGGTCACGGACATCGACGACAGCGCCCACGGGATCTTCGATGACCGTACGCTGAAGGTGCAGATGTTCGCGGGCCTGATTGCCTCCGTCCTCGACGAGGCCGACGAGGTCGACGCCAGTGCCACGCGTGCGCTCCGTCGTGATCTGGGCAGCGACAAGAGCGATTTCAATTCCAAGGTCGCCAAGTCCTTGGAATCAGCCGATGCCGACTACGCCGCTGGGCTCTTGAAGAAGGGCTCGAAGATGTCGGACGCAGACCTGAGAGAGCTCGACAGGATCCTCGCCCACCATCGGGACGATCCTGCTTTCTCCACAGCCTTCTACAACGAGCTCGGCCCCAAGCAGGCGCTGAAGCTCTACGGTGACGTGAGTATGGACAGCGACGCCGGCGACGGGCGGAAGACCCTCATCGAGGATCTGCAACGGAACATGGGCGCGAACCTGGCCACGGCAACCGACCCGGACAACAAACCACACCTGTCGGACAGCTGGTCGGCGCAACTGCGGAAGGTCGGCACCGAGCGGATCCAGCTCGACCACAGCGTCAACCTCGACATGTTCCAGCCGGGCAAAGACGGGGTCTACGGCTACCAGCTCCTGGGCGGTCTCCTGCGATACGGCGACTACGATTCACACTTCCTGACGCCGGTCGCCGAGCACGTGACACAGCTCAATCAGAAGCACCCGGACATGTTCGAGTTGCGGTCGATAGCGATCGACCGGCCGGACTTCAACCCGTCCAGTGACAAGAGCGGCGACAACGACCCGCTGACCGGAGTCATGGAAGCCCTGGGCCACAGCCCTGAAGCCGCCAAGGACTACTTCACCGGCCCCATGCACGAGTACAGCGAAGACGGCACGCTTAAGGGGTCAATGGACAAGATCGGTGACAAGAGCGGGTACTTCGACTTCCTCAGCCACAAGGACCCCGATGAACTCCCGGGCATGAACACCAACCGCGGCAGCTCCCCCGACGGCTTCGCCGACTCCTTGGGCCACGCCCTGGAAGCCGCCACCACCGGCCACCCCTACGACGACGCCGACGCCCCGCCCCTCAAGCACTCCCCCGAGCAGGCCAAACTCGTGGAGCAGGTTGTCGACAGGTTCGCCGAGAAGGATGGCCCCGGGCTACTGAACGGCCACGACAGCGCGCCGTACAAGACGATGCGGGACAGCCTCGGCCACATCACCTCGGAGTACATGGGCGACTTCCAGCGGACCCTGTCCGCGCACGGCGACCTGCCCTCCTACGGAGCACGCGCCAACCTCGACGCCGACTCCGCACGCACGTTCCTGGGACAAGTGGGACAGGACCCGGAGGCCTACGCCTCCATCAGCGCGTCTCAGCGCGCCTACACAGCCGTCCAGGTTGATCAGGCGATGAATGCGCCCACCGACTCCACCGTGAGCACGGACGGCCGGGTGGCCAATGCCGTCCACCCCGGCGCGACCATCGCAGGCATCATGAGCCAGGCACGCGCCGAAGCCGTCCACGACACCCATACCGCCGACGACAAGGACTTCAACGACCACGTGGACGCAGTGAACAGGGCCGTCAGCAAGGGCATCCTGATCGGCACCGGCTCGATCCCGGGCAACGTCGGCGGCAGTGTCGTGGGCTGGGGCGTCGGCGAAATCCAGGAGCAGGTCGTGGACAGCATCAAGCACGACACCACCACGGACGCGCAGCACGACGCCGGCCAGAAATACAGCGGAGGAATGGAAGCGGCTCAGGACTCGGCGCAGGCGGCCGTCGACCAAGCTGCCCGCCGCGGTCACTTCAGCAGCTCGACCCTGCGGGACCTCAAGAACGCCGCGGCGGACGCCGCCACGGACGGGCACACCGCGGGCGCCCAATGGGAGGACTCACGTCATGGCTGACCGCTCCGACGCCATCCGAAATCAGAGGTCGCACGCGCCGGCATGGCGCAGAGCAGCGGTGTCAGCTGCGTCCGCACTCTCACTCGCCCTGGCCGCGTCCGGTTGCGGTGGCCCGCAGGTCAACTACGCCCTGCCAACTAACATTTGTGGCCTATCCGTGGACCGCGACCTGGTGCAGCCCTTCTTTCCGCCGGGAGACCGGGTCGAGTTCGACGGTGACGCCTTCGACGGCCAGAAAGCCAAGTCCTTCTGCCAGTACTACGTGGACGGGAACACCGCTCTGACCGTGGACGGTAGACGCAGCGCGCAGGACGAGACTGCAACACAGCTCGCAAAACGCTACGCCGACCCCGCCCACCTCAAGTCCTGGGCACAGTCCGGCGGACGCATAGCGGGCTATGCCGGCACCGTCTACGGCACCGCCCCCTGCTCCGGAAAGCCGTCCGACAGCGATGGTCAACCGGCCCGTAGCTATTCCCTGGAAATCTCCGTCAACCACTACACCAACGCGAAAACGGTCCGCCCTGAGCTGGCGAAGCTCATGAGCTCCCTGCTTGCCCAAGCAGCTCACGCAAGAGGCTGCCAGTGACACAACCTCGCTCTCATCAGGCTCGTCCAGGTACCTGAACGCAGCGGTGCGCTGCAGGCGCGGGCCTGCAGCGCACCGTGCCGGCCGGTGAGCGGCACAGCTCACCGGCCGGTTCAGGGACGGTCAGTGACCGTGGCGTCCCCAGCTTTCGGCGTCGACGACCCGGTGGTGGTCGTTTCGCAGGGTGGCGGTGTCGCCGGTGTTGTCCCAGACGTAGGCGCGGCGGTCCTGGTAGACGTCGCGGCGGTTGTCGTGGCCGATGCCGGTGTGGACACGGATCTGGCTGTGGCCGTGGAGGCGGAGGTTGCCGAAGCGGTAGCTGTGGCCGGACTTGTCGGACAGGGTCCAGCCCTTGATGTTCACCGGGAGGCGGCCGGTGTTCTTCACCGTGACCCACTCCGCGTTCAAGCTCCGGTTGGAACGGTCATCCCGCCCGGGACTGTCGTACTGGATCGCGCCCAGAACCACAGCCGAGCGACTGTGGTGCGGAGCCGGCGCGTGGTGGCCGTGGCCGGCCGCAACGGCGGGCAGCGCGACGGTGGCGGCGAGAGCCGCAGCACCGGCGACGGCAACGGCGATACGTGAGATGTGACGGGACACAGAGAACCCCCTTGAGGCACCCCGCTAAGGGGTGCGGAATCTGGAAGTCCGGCCGGTTTGACCGGACCCCCACACAGTGACGCCCCGTCACGCATTGCCGGAAGAAATCCAATTTGGTGTTACAAGACACAGATATGTGCGCAACCGTGCTGCGCCAGGCGCGCACTCCCCCGCATCCACCAGGACAAACGCAACACCCCTTACACCAATCCAGACGCCCCAAGGGGTTACCGCCGGTGCACAGCTGGCGCCAGACGGGGGCGGGCCTGCTGGAAGCCCCCGCATCATGGGGTGGCGCGCGAGGGGGAGTCGATCGCTTCGGACCCGAAGGGCGTGAATGATGCCCTTCCTCCATCACGCTCGCAGTTAAATGAGCGATCGCTCCTGCTGCGTGGCCGGGCGCGTCTGCGGGCGGCTTTCGGCTCAGCTTCGTCCTCTGATTTGATCTTCTGTCTCCAGGCAGTCGTTCCGATCCTTGCATCGACACTCTGGGCGCGACGCAGCGATCCAGCGGCAATCGGGGGTCCTGAGGCTGTGCTGTGTCGCGTCATTCGTCCACTGCTTCTGGCGCGACTTTCGCGATCCGCGATTGCGCCGCCAGGAGCGCCACGCAGCAGCAGCGGCTGTGACAATCGCTGCGCCCAGGATTTCGGTCGGCAGCTGTGTGATCAGCTGTTGGATCATCAGGTCGGCGATGTGGTGCATCAAGTCTCCAGACAGGCAGCGCGGATGCGTCGATGTGGATCGTAGGAGGGAGCCGCAGGTGCCGATGGGCGTTGGGCGGCGAAGTACACGCTGCGTCTGGTGAGATGGGCGGGTCCACTTGTTCACGTGTCCTGCGGACAAGATCGAACAATGACCGAGTTGTGCGTACGCGTAGGGGGAGAGTTGGCGCAGGGAAGAAGGCGGACACGTCCGTGGAGTGCGTTGAAGGGTGCCTCGGATGAGGCCAACGACCTGGCGCTGCTTTTGCGAGGTTGGCTGGACGAGGCGGACATGTCGTTGGACCGCCTGATGTCGGAGTTAAAGCCGGAGCATTTCCTGAGCCGCCGGGTACCTGGCCGTACAACCGTGTCGGAGCGGTTGGCAGGTGTGCGATTGGAGTGGGACTTCGTCGAGGCCGTGGCGGATGCCTGCTCTCCCGACAGCGCAGCCCAGCATCAGCGCCTGCTGGAACAGGCCCGGACGATTCAGAAGGCCGGCAGGTCGGGTGCTGGTTCGAGAGAACTCGCGGAGCCATCGGCGGAAGTGGCTGCCCAGGCGGCAGAACTTGTTGCTGTGCAGCGGCAGTCCTTGGTCCTGTCCGACAAGCTCCTGCTTGCAATGGAGCGTGCCGTCGAGTTGGAGCGAGAGCGCAATAGCGCCAACCAGATGGTGCTCGTGCTGTTGGCCATGGTGGACCGGTTGCAGCGCACCATCGAGACACTGTCCGCAGAGCGCGACGGACAGCGCCCGGCTAGTGCCCGGCATACCCCGATGGAGGCAATCCACGAACGGCTGGCTCGCAGCGAGGATCAGCGCAGAACAGCTGAAGCCGAGCTTGAGCGGGCGAGAGCGGAGCGGAGCAAAGCCGACCGGCTTGCTGAAGAAGCCGCGGAACAGCTCCAGGCCCTCAAGGAGGAGCTGGAAAGTCTGCGTCGGGGTGGCGCGGGTGCCCAGCAGCGTTCCCACGAGGAGCAGTTGGCGGGCGCAGCCAGCTTGGCGATGCAAGAGGCGATCGACGCTGATGCTGACGACATCGACCAAGCCCTCGCAAAGGCCCGCCGGCATCTGGACGATGGAGCCGACCGCCTGGTGCGGCTGGCCGACGAGCTCCATCGGAGCGCCTCGGACTCGTCGGATATCTCTACGGACAACTTGCTCAGCAGCAACGACGCGGTGGACAACCTCAAGTTCGTCCCCGAACCGGGGGGTCCGACCCAGCCAGGCGTGGGTGGTGGGAGCGCCTCAGACACGCAAGCTCTGCAGGAGCAGGAGGAAGTGCTCCGCGTGTACATGGAAAAGCGTGGGCACCCCGATTTTCTCGACTTCGTTTGTGACGAGGCGAAGCTCATCCCTGGCCTGGTCGCCCTGTTGCGTGAGCGGAACTTCGACGACGACGCGGACGAGGTCCTGGACTTTGCAGGACGACAAGGTCCTTCCAAGGCGATCATTACTTGTCTACCCGCGCTGCGGGACAGCGGGCATGACCCTGATGCGTACCGGGTCATCAATGCTGCGGGTAAGGAGCGCCCGAGCGGCGAACTGGTCGACCTAGTGCACGGGTTGCGGGAGGCGAGCCTGGGGTCCCAGGCGTACCAGGTGCTGACTGCAGCCGGGCGGCATCGCCCCATCCATACGCTCCTGCCCCTGCTGGACGGCCTCGGTAGCCTCCGGGACAGCGAATGGGTCCTTGAAGCCGCTGCTAAAGACCGTTCCCCAGCGGCTTGCGATGCTCTCGCCAGTGTGTTGCGCGACGCCGGCCGGCCTGAAGCCGACAGCCTCGAGCGAGCCCGGGCCCGCATCCGCACCCCGCCCACGGACGTTCCTGCGGGACAGCAAGAGGACGCAACGCCGTATCCGTACGAGGTGTCGTCCAACCTTCCGCCCGCTGAGCTGCCTCTCATTCCCTCCCTCGAACCCAGCGAGGTCAGTAAGCCTCTGGTAAGGCCCTACAGCATGAGTGGGGGTAGGACGCATGTCCGTTGGCAGCTTCAGAAGGACGCACTGATCACCGCTCTGACGGATGAGTCGCAGGCACAGTCCTTGGGCCTCCTCCCCGAGCATCAACGCATCTGCCGTTTGTGCAAGCAACCCACGTCGATCAAGAGGATTTCCAGTGTTCTGTCGATTCCCGTGGGCGTGGCTCGCATCCTGGTAGCAGACCTAGCCGAGGCCGGCCTGGTGGCAGTCCATACGCCAGCTTCGCCGCCGGCAACATGATGTTCGGCTGACGCTGCGACGACCCCGGTCGGGCTGCGGGCGGCAGGCACCCCGAGAGCCAGCCTCAGAGCATGACCTGCGTCAGGGTAGGGCCCGGACGTTGGCTGCCGTCTGGCGGATGACCTCGGCGACCAGCGTGAGTGCGTCGTCGCATTGTTGTCGAACTCCCGTGAGGTCCCTGTTGTTTCGGGCGACGCCCCGGAGTGCGCTTGGGTTTTCGTAGTCGAGGTCATGGACGATGGCATTGCGGGCTATGAAGAAGTCATCCAGTTGCTTGAGCCTGCCTTCGTTTATCTGGGCGTTGGTGATGCCGAGGGTGTCGCGGAGCCTCGTTTTCAGGTCTTTGCTCCCTTGGAAGCTGGCCTTGGTGCGCGCCGCGATGTAGAGGCGGATCATCTCCTCACGCGGCGTCGGGCTCAAGATGGCGTCCGACATTGCGGCGGAGGGGCCTTCGGCCAGCTCAAGCTTCACGTAGTCGTTGAACTTCCGTGTGGCGTTGGCGTTGCCGTCTACGAGCAGGGGCACGGTGTCGCGCAGTAGGCGCTTGCAGCAGGCATCGAGTCCACTGGACGTGAAGACGATTGCGGCCCTGAGCAGGTCTGTCTCATCTCGTCCTAGGCGGCCGCGGGCGTCTTTTCCGGACTCTTGCTGCTTGGCGAGGCGGACAAGAGCGAGCCCGTCGAATACCCCTTGGACGGACTGGTGGGCTGCTGTCAGAAAGTTCCACGCGGGGGTGATGGCAGTGCCGGTGGGCTTTCGGGAGAGCTGCGTCAGCTCAATGGATGTGTAGCCGTTACCGCCCATGCCGGTGCGCCGCCTGTCTGTGCCGTGGGAGCGGGGCTGCAGGTGTCAGCTCCGTGGTGTCGGCAGCCTAGACAACCTGCTCCTGGGTTTTCCGGGTTGTTCATATTTTCTGGAGGAATGGCGATAGTTGGTCCGGTGGGATCTGCCGCGCTGGTGTGTGCTGCTGGCTCTGCTCGGGATACCTAGTATGTTTGGCCCCATGAGCATCCCAAGCCCACGAGGGGAGCGAGAGAAGCTAATTACTGCTCTCACTCCCCAGTTGCGCAGGCACCTGAAGATCCGTGCTTTTGAGCACGGTATGGACATCCAGGACGCGGCCGAAGTGGCCATCAAGGCCTGGTACAGCGCCACGAACGTGCCGGAGGTGAAGACAGACGGTGCCCGGACATGGGGCACGTTCCTGCCCGTAGGTGAGCCGGACGCGTTCAAGGCCGCCTGCAACGAGCGGGAGGTCACCTACGTCCAGGGCCTGGCCCAGGCGCTGACGATGTGGCTCGAGGCGCACCCCTCCCCCACGGCTCCCCTCACCGCCCAGCCGGTCGTCCGCGTCATAGTGGCCAACCAGAAGGGTGGCGTCGGCAAGACCTTCATCTCCAGCGGCATGGCCCAGGCTCTCGCCGAGGCCGGCCACCGCGTCCTCATCGTCGACTACGACCCGCAGGGCCATCTCACTGCTGAGCTGGGCTTCGAGGACCTCATGTACGAGGACGACGTCGAGACGCTGCTGATGCACATGGACGGCACCGCCAAGGGCGACATCCACGACCTCCTGGTCGCACTCGACCAGGAACGCTTCGGGGAGCGACTCCATCTGCTGCCCGCCTCCGACGACGCCTTCCTGCGCGACGTCGCCCTGTCCAAGGTCTCCTTCAGCGAGGCCGCTCTTGAGAGGGCCTTGGAGCCGCTGGAGAGCGACTACGACGTGATCATCATCGACGGGCCGCCCAGCCTCGGTCTGAACATGGACACCGCGCTGTATTACGTGCGGCGCCGTGACGGCGAACTCTCGGATCGCTCCGGTGTCATCACCCCTGTGTGGGCCAACAAGGCCTCCCACCGGGCATTCCGCCTTCTGCGCTCGCAGATGGAAGACCTGTGCCGCAAGGGACGCATCACCGTCGACTACCTGGGTCTGGTCATCAACGCCTACGACAGTCGGCGCGGCAAGCTGGTCAAGGAGAACCGCGATCAGTGGGAGCGCAGCACCTCCCCCACCGTTCTCGCCGTCATCGGGGACCTCAAGGAGGGCCGAGAGGCCGCGGACGGTGAGATCCCGCTGCTGGAATACGCACCCGACAGTGAACATGCGCAGGCGATGCGCGACTTGGCGAAGGAGCTCGCGGTATGAGGCAGGCCAAGCCGAAGCAGCAGCAGCGCGTAACTCGCGGCTTCACGATGGACGAGGGGGGCCAGGACAGCACTGCCCCAGAGCCTCGGCGGGTCCGGACGCGTCAGCAAATCATGAGCGGTGAGGGCAAGCGTCCTCCGGCCAAGGTCGAACTCAAGCTGCTCGCCAGCAACCCGTTCAACCCCCGCGACGAACTCACCGACATCGAAGAGACGGCGGAGTCGCTGCGCGCCAGGGGACAAATCCAACCGGTGACCGTGGTGCGCCGCGCGGCCTTCCTGGGTGCCTATCCGGGACAGGACGGGGAGCTCGGAGAGGAAGCCGAGTACGTCGTCATCGACGGCAACCGGCGCCTGGAGGCTGCGGGACTGGCTGGTCTCCCCGAGCTACGGATCGACGTCAACGACGATCTCGCTGGGACGGCTGCGGACATTCTGGAGTCCGCCCTGATCGCCAACATCCACCGCGTCGACGTTGCTCCCATGGACCAGGCGAAAGCACTCCAGGAACTCGTGGAGGTCCACGGGTCGCAGGGGGAGGTTGCCAGGAGGCTCGGGAAGACTCCGGCATGGGTGTCGCAGCGGTTGGCGCTCCTCGAGCTCACTCCCGACCTTCAGGAGAAAGTCGAGTCGGGCAAGTTGAAGGTGGAACCTGCCCGCCGGATCGGTCGGCTCCCCAAGGAGAAGCAGAAGGCCGAGGCCGAGAAGGCTATTAACGCCGTTAAGACCCCGCGTCAGCGCCGGCGTAAGCCGACGGACGAAGCTGGCACCGCTTCGACCGTTAACGGCGTTAATACCTCCGGAGGCTCAGCCCAGCCCGATCCGGAGGCGCCGGCAACCGTTAACGGCGTTAATGACGCCGCGGATGGTCCGGAACCAGTGGTTGCCGCTGAAGCAGACGGACTGGCGACGGCCACGTCGAGCCAGCCAAAGCGGCTGCCCTATGACGAACCCTTCTTCGTCGTTAAGCACCTGCACGCGAAGATGACCAGCGACAACTTCGTACAGGGCGGGCGTGTGTGGATGGCAGTTCTCCGCGAGCAACACCCCGAGGCGTACCAGGCGTTGCTACAGGAGCTGACCGAGCAGGATCAGCCAGTCTGAAGCCAGAACTGGCTCTGAACACAAAAAGGCGGCCCCCGCCGCCCGGCTCAAGGCCAAGCGGCGGGGGCCGCGTCGTGTGGACTTGGATGGGGCACGGCCGTCACTCGCTGCCGGCTTCCGGAGGTTGTTTGAAGGAGGCGAGGGACCACATCGTCTCGTCCGGCGGGTCGATGTGCGCGACGCGCTCGGGGGGGCAGCTGCTCCCCGGGGAACGGCGACTGCCAGGAGCGTAGCGGCGTCGCTGACCTCGAAGGTCTGACGCCTTCTATTGTCATCAGATGACCTGGTTACCTCTCCTCGGAACTCTCCTGGGTGCGGTGATCGCACTCGGCTCAGCACTACTCGTCGAGCGACGCCGAGAACGGAGACAAGACGTCATCGACCATCGCAAGGCGAAGCAAGATGTGTACGCGCGCTACCTCTCAGCCCATGCCGAATGCCGCACTCAGCTGCGGATCCTCTCCCTGGACTCCGACCTGTCCGATGAGGAACGTGGTCGCCGTGCATTCACCGCCTACGCCGCTTGCTAGGCCGCGCGATACGAGCTTGCGGTGCTGGCCCCTAAGCCGGTGCTGACACCCGCCAAGGAATTCGACAGGCACGCTCGGGATCTGCGAGACCTCGTCATCGAGGGCACGACCACCCCCAACCAAAACCACCCTCAGGGTGGCGGGCGTATGCAGCCGTACCTCGATGCCATGGCCCGCGTGCACGCGGCGATGTGGGCGGATCTGGGCGCGGATGAATACAGCTGAGGACTTGTCCGGCGCGACGGTGTCCGACGCCGGCGGGGGAGTGGGGCAGGTCGAAGCAGGTGGTTCCCCATCCTGTGCCGAGGGCCGGGATGGCGTCGACGTAGCGGCTATGGCGAGGTGCGTTGGGGAGGGCCTTGGCGGGCTGCGGCCAAAGCGGGCTCGGATCAGGGGTGTTGACCGGTCATGACCACGGCTGACCAGCTCGACCGCGCCGTCACAGACACCGACCCCGCGAATACCGAGGTCTGCATCAGCTGCGGCGAACGACGCCGAGTACAAAACCGCACCGCCGACGGTCCCCTCGCTGCCGCGGCTGTTTCCAACGGCAAGCTCACTGCACCATCTACGGAGGACTCCGCGGCATCCACTCCGGCACCGCCGACGCGCCCATCTGCGGTCCGTGCACGACACCGGACGCCGAGCTCTGGCGCCCATGTCCCACTTGCGGACAAGCCGAGCGGCTTCACGCGCCGGGTCCGTGTCCTCGCTGCACTCTCAAGCAGCGGCTCCACGATCTCCTCGCTGACGACACCGGCTCCATACCCTCGAAGCTGCAGCCCCTCTACGACGCCCTGGCCAGCACCGAACGGGCCCGCACCGCGATGAGCTGGCTCTCCAAAGGCATCGTGTCCACCGTCCTGTCCGATCTTGGCTCCGGCCGCCGCCCTCTCACCCACCAGGCCCTGGATGAGCTCGCGGAAGGCAAGGTCGTGGAGCACATCCGCAGCGTTCTCGTCGCCGCCGGAGTCCTGCCCAAACGGGACGAGCAGATGATCCGTCTCGAACGGCACGTGAAGGACCTCGTCACCTCCCATACGACGGTCGAGGGACGGAAAATCCTGCGTCGGTACGCAACCTGGCACCTTCTACGTCGGCTTCGCCGACGCAGCCGCGGCAAGGAGATCACGCACTACCAGCTCGCGACCGCGCGGCAGCACCTGCGGGCGGCCGTCTATCTCCTGGACTGGCTCGAGGAACAGAATCTGACCCTGACCACCTGCCGACAGGCCGATCTTGATCCCTGGATGACCAGCGACGACGTCCTCCTTCGCACAGAGGCAGGCCACTTCGTTCGCTGGACCCTGGCCCAGAAGATCACCCGCGACCTCAGCTTTCCGGCCGTCAGATGGAACGGCCCACCCAGCCGATGGACGACGAGGCCCGCTGGGACACCGCGAGACGCCTGCTGCACGACGACACCCTCAAGCCCGAAGACCACCTCGCCGGCCTGCTGTTGCTCCTCTATGCCCAATGGCCCGCCACGATCTCCCGGCTCACTGTCAACCACGTCGAGGAGACGGACACAGCCGTCCGTATCCACCTCGGCACCGTCCCGGTCGAACTCCCGATACCCGTCGCTGAACTCGCCCTCCACCAAGTCGCGGTCCGCCGCAGCCATGCTGCTCTCGCCCGGACAGATTCCCCCTGGCTCTTCCCCGGAGGCCAGCCTGGCCGCCCGATCAGTGCCTGGGCCATGGGCGAACGCCTCCGCAAACTCGGCATCCGCCTCGCGGAAGCCCGATCAACTGCCCTGTTCCAGCTCGCCACCGAGCTGCCCGCTGCGGTCCTCGCCCGCACCCTCGGCATCGACATCACCGTCGCCGTCAAATGGCAGCGAGCCGCCGCCGGAGACTGGGCCGCATACGCAGCCGAGATCAGCCGCCGGAAGAAGGATTCATGAAGGTATCGCTTACGGTCGCACAGTTCCCTATCACCTGGGACATCAAGCGGAATCTGGAGTTGATCTCCGAGGTCCTGGCCGAAGCCCGGCCCGACGACATCGTCGTCCTGCCCGAGGGCGCACTGTCCGGCTACGGGCCTGACCTCTCCGCCCTGGGCAACCTAGACACTCTGGTCCTGGCACACGCCACAGACCGTGTTGCCGACCTGGCACAGCAGAAAGCCGTCCATCTGTTCTGCGGCACGTTGCACTTTGACCAGGGGGTCTGGAGCAATGCCGCCGTCTACTTTTCCCCCAACGGCACGAGGTGGATCTACCGGAAGATCAACCTGGCGATGAACGAACGCGGCCGACTGGAAGCCGGGACCGACCTCTCCACGCTTTCCATCCCGATGGCCGACGGGCCGCTCAGCCTCGGCGTCCAGATCTGCCGGGAGATCCGCTTCCCCGAGCAATGGCAGCACCTTGCCAGCAGCGGAGCACAGGCGTTCATCTATCTCACGCACGCCGCAAATACAGCCGAGCCAGCTGGGGTTTGGAGAAGCCACCTCATCAGCCGCGCAGCGGAGAACCAGCGGTTCGTCCTTGCGGCGAATGTCGCGGACCCTCATCAGCACTGCCCCAGCATGATCATCTCGCCGCGAGGAGAGGTCCTGGCCGAGGTGACCTCCGGCGACACCGCCGTCATCAGAACCACCATCGATCTCGACCAGTCCGGCAATTGGTACCTCAGCCAGCGGCGGCAAGACCTGCTGAGGCTGTCCTACGAAGGACAGGGCAGATCAAACTAAACGGTGCAAAGGGCGGCTGCCCTCAGGCAGGCATTCGGGAGGTTCCAATACCCGAGCCCACCATTACGGGTCTCCGAGAAGCGCACGCGTCAGGCCGTCGACCGGCTGGTCACCCTCCAGTTCGACCGACACGGCGGCCGGCTGTGGGACGAGGCCAAAACCCTCCTGGACCACGAGCACACCCGGATGCGAATCGGGCAGGTCGCCGTACCGTTCGGGATCTGCGCCGAGCCCAGCAACGTCAAAGCCGGCGGACACGCCTGCCCGTTCCGGTTCCGATGCCTGGGCTGTGATCACTTCCGCACCGACTCCTCCTACCTTCCGGGCCTGCGGACCTACCTGGACACCCTGCTTCGAGACCGGGAACGGCTGGCCGCGGCCACCGAGCTCGACGCTTGGGCTCGGGCGGAAGCAACACCGTCCGAGGAGGAGATCAGTCGCCTGCGGCGTCTGATCCGCAGGGTGGAGAGCAACCTCGACGCCCTCACCGACGAAGAACGGGAGGAGATCCGTCAGGCCACCTCGGCCCTGCGCCGGTCCCGCGCCGTACAGCTCGGCATGCCCACCCTCCGGCCAGCCGCCGGTGGCCTTCCACTCGAACGGGAAGCATGAAGCCAACCTCTCCGGCCGACCGGCTCGCTCAGGCCCGAACCGATGACTCCACCCGCCGCCGCAGGCGCGTGCTAGCCGCGCTCGACGACCTGACCCGCGCCGGCCAGCCGATCAGCGTCTCCGCCGTCGCCCGCCTGGCCGGCGTCCACCGCAGCCTGATCTACCGCCACGGCGACCTCCACGCAGCCGTGGCAGCCAAGGCCGCCCAGCCACCCAACAACACCAACGGACCGCAGGTCAGCCGGAACTCCCTGCTGAGCGATCTGGCCAACCTCACCGAACGCAACACCCGCCTTGCGGGCCATGTGGCCCGCCTCGAACAACGCCTGTCCGAAGCTCTTGGGCCAAGACGCCTGGCGCACCACTGGCCTCGGTGCTCCCACCGACACCGACACCCTCCAGCGGAAGATCGACCACCTTGAACAACAAGTCGCCGAGCTCCGCGACCAGCTCTCCGAACGCGAAGAAGACCTCCAGGCATCCCGAGCCACGAACCGCGAGTTGATGACCCAGCTCAACAGCACCCCTCACCGCCCCCGCTGACCTGCGAACCCAGATACCAACCGCTGGTCGGTGGATCGCAGCCTTCACTTTGGGGTGCGAGCAAGTCGGTTCCGCCCGGCGGTCAGGCGGGAACGCCAGCCCGGTCCAGGACGGCGGCCATCTCGTCCTCGGGGAGCGCCGGGTTGGCACCCGCGCTGGATGCCAGTTCGGGGACGAAGAGGGCCTCGCGGAGCCGGTGGAACGGGAGGCGCGGGTCGCGGGTCGCCGCCTGACGCGTCCAGACGACGGGGTCGTGGCTGAGCCGTTCGATCAGCTCCGGCGTGGCGGCCGGATCCCGTACGGCCAGCCGGCGGTAGTTCCCGTCGGGGTGGTTCGCGTAGCGGGTGGCTAGGCCCTCGCGGGGGAACCGAGGATGCGTCTCCGCCATCCAGGCGGAGAACGTCCCACCCAGCCGCGCAAACACCCGCATCAGGACCTCCTCCGGAGTGTCGGGGTGGTGAATGCCCAGGAGGTTCTCCACCACCGGGTCCTCGACGCGCGCAAGCAGGCGCAGCAGGTCAGGCGGCAGATGGGGGCTTCGGGCGGCGGCGCGCTGGAGCAGCGGGTGAGCGGAGGTCGCGGCGCGGCGCATTACCTCGGGGTCGGCGAGCCCGTCTCGTACCCACCACACGCCGTCGCCCCTGTCGAGGTCCCCGGCCGTGAAATCGATGGCCATGCGCCGCGTCTCGTCCAGCTCGGGCCGAAGGGAGACGGCGAGCCGTACGGCCTCGTCGGAGTCCACGGCGAGCCGCTCTACGAGGTCGGCGGGCAGCGACGGGTTCTCGGCGAGGGAGGTCAGGTGCGTCCGCTCGGCGACGCACCGCTCGGCGTCGGCACGGTCAAGGAGCCCGCGGCGCAGCGCCTCGGCGGCGGACTTCGGGTCGCGGAGGAGTTCGGCGGTCACGCGGGCGTCCCGCCGGCACTCCTGCAGCTCGGCCGCCCGCCGCACCTCGGGGTCGGGGTCGGCCAGCAGTGCCGACCGCTCGCCCGCCGACAGGGCCTCCCATGCACGCACCGCCTCCCGGCGCGCTGCCGCACGGGGATGAGTGGCCATCGATGCCACGAACGATGGCGCCAGATGGGGCGACTCCAGGGCCGCGCGTACGGAATGATCGGGGTCGTCGAGCAGGCGGGCGCACACGGCATCCGGGAGCGGCGCGACCTTTGCGCGCGGATCGTACACCTCGGGTCCATATGCGAGAGCTGCCCGCACCTTGGGAGAAGGATCGTCCGCGAGCCGAGCCCGCTGTGCAGGTTCCGCCCTGGCACTCATGGCGAAATCGATCCGGGCCCCCAGGTTCGGGTGGGCCAGGATCAGCGCGACGGCCGACTCGGGAAGTCCGGCCCGGTGAAGAACGTCACGGGGCGGACGGTCACCGTCTGCCCCGAAGGCGAGCAGGCGCAGCAGCAGCGGCTTCGGCAGCGCCGGATTTCGGGCCACTCCGTCCAGCGCGGATGCGTGGAACGCCACCATGATTCCTCTACCCCCTGTGTCATCCCCGATCGGTCCGCGCCCATGATCTCGTATGCCGTGCACGACATCTGTCGACCACCGTTGTACCGGTCCTTGAGACTTTGACCAGCACAGATGCCTACCGAGGGGAGGGCTCCTAGGTCACCAGCCCAACAGAAAGGCAGTGGTGCAGGCAAGCCTTGCGGCCATCGGCGGTGCCGTGGGTGGTCTTCTCCTTGGTGGCCGGGTCCTCGTAGATCACCAGGGCGTCGTCGGAGGCGCCCTTCACGCGGGCGCAAAAGTCGTTCCGGACCCAGATTGTCGCTGCTTTCTTGGCGTGTCTCACATTCCTCAACTCCCGTTGATCGGACGTGGGGTTAGCAGTTGATGAGGGTCGTGTCGCGGACGTACCGTCCCGCTGCGTGTTGGTGCACTTCTTCTCTGCCGAGGGCTGGCAGTCCTGGGGGCTCGATGGCGAGCCGTTGATCCCTGAGCGGATGCCGGTGCTGTTCGACGACAACTTCCTGTTCGAGGACGCGGGCGGTCCGCGGGCGACTCGGGCGGTGAACGCCTGGCTTCGTACGCTGCCGTCGAGCGGGGCGCCGTCGCCGAACTCGTGGCGGGCGTACGCGTTGGCGGCCCGGGACTGGCTGATGCATCTGCGGCGGCATCGTGTCGCGGTGTTCGGTACGCGACAGGAGCTGGTGGCCGCGCTCGGGTCCTGGCTGCCAAGGACGATGAGCTCCAGCGGCTCCGTCGCGAGCTGAGCACGTTCGACAACACTCTGGTGTCAGTCTCGGAAGTGGACCAGGGTGACGACGCTGCTGGTGTCGTCACCCTGCCGCGCCGCTGATGTCACACCACGGTGACCGGCAAGGTCGAGCCCTACAGACGACGTGATGGCCTCATGGGGTCTGCGGCGCCCTCGTATCTTTGCGCCATGACGAGCGAGAGAGAGCCACAGCTCTATGTGAACCGCTGGGGTGACACGTCGGATCCGGTCCCGGAGCGACGCGGAATTCGCCAGGATGCTTGCGCGTGTTTCGACCAGTCCAGGCCGCATCCCCGAGCCCGGGTCGGATTTCACACCGAGCGCCAGGACACGTCCGCCCCGGGCTGGCTGCGTCTGCTGGAGCTGATTGACGAAGCCGCGGCCGACGGGCGCGAGGAATTCCGCCCTCTCGTGGAACTCAGCCCCGAGGAACGGCGGCAGATCGTCACCCTGCCTCCGAGCATCGCGCGGCTGACCATGGTCAAGCACCTTGTGCTCTACGGCAGCAACCTGGTCCGGATACCGCCCGAGATCGGGGCCATGACGAGCCTTGAGGAGTTGACGCCCTACACCTCTTACCGGTTGCACTGGTTTCCTTACGAACTCACCCGGTGCCAGAAGCTGTCCCGCAGCACGGTGAGTACACGCGCACTGTTTGGCAACTACAAGTTGCGACCGCCTTTTCCCCGCCTGCAGCCTGACCTGGACTCCGTCACGGAGCTTGCCCTGGAAGACCTCGATCCCAGACGCTGGGGCACCACAGCCGTCCACAGATGCAGCGTTTGCGACCGTCCGATCGAACAGGCTGGGCTCCGGCAGATGTGGATTTCACTGCGCGTGGCCACTGACGTATTGCCCATGCTGGTGAACGCCTGCTCATCGGCTTGCGTCGCCGCACTGCCCAGCGGTGCGCATGACTACATCCACATGCCCCACAAGGGGGGCCGAGTCGACCAGCCGCCGTCCGATTGGGACTGACCGACCGGGCGCCGGACGTCATGCAACGATCACCCCGAGAGATGCAATCCGGAGCGAAGCGTTGACGCTGGACTACCGAGACACCAATGACCGAACGCGAGCACCACGCACCAGCCCCTGGCCGAGACACGAGGGAGGGTGGACACGGCCTACGCCGCGTTAACCCAAAAGTCGCCGACCGCGCTGGCGGCGCGGGTCAGTCCGAGCAGGGCGGCGAAGACGGCGGGACGATGCATGCTGGAGTTCTCCTGATCTGGAATTCGGGTGAGGGAGCGGGGTGGCCGGCCCTTTGCCGATGCGCGGCCACCCAGCGGTCCGCCCCCGGCCGGTGTGGCCGGGGGAGGGTCGTTCAGAACGGGGGTTCGTCCGGCCAGGCCGGGACGGGCAGGAGCCGGACGCGCAGTTCGCGCCGGTCCGACCAGCAGCCGCACGCCTCCATCTCCGGGTTCGCGCCGCCGACCCACCAGCCGCCCTCGCCCCGGCAGCCGGGGCAGGAGCGGCGGGGCAGGGGCGTCAGCTCGATGCGGTGCCGGTCGGCATACAGCTGCCAGTGGCCGGTCTGGAGCGCAGCGGCGGCCGTCGCTGCGGCGAGCGGGACGGCGGCGGCGAGCAGCAGGGCGACGCGCAGACGGCAGGCGGTCACCGCAGCGGGATGGCGCGGCAATTGGCGGCGAGCGGGGCGGTGCTCATGGGTGGTGGTCCTCTCGGATCAGGCGGCAAGCAGGTGCTTGGCCGGGGGAGCGATGTAGGAGGCGGGGTCGGCGGGCGCGCCGTCGAAGCACTCCAGGCAGGACCCCAAGGTCTTCAGCGGGAGGCAGTGGAAGTAGCGCCGGCCACATGGGCCGGGGCATGTCTGGCGTGCGGCCATGGCCTTGTCGAGCGTGGCTTCCTTGGCGAGGGTCATCGGGCGCTTCGGCTTCGCCAGGTCAATCCGGTACAGCCATGCGAAGCGCTTGCCGCCTCGGCATTCGATCCGGGCGACGGGCTCCTGGCCGCCGGGGCGCAGTCCCATCTGGCGCAGCTGGCGGCGGGTGGCAAGGTTGTCGCGCCCGGCCTGCTTCCACCGGAAGACCGGTAAGGAGCCGTCGCCGGGGTCGTACGGGTCGACGTCGACCAGGTCCTGGTCCTGTTCGGCCATCACCTGCTCCAGGTACCGGGCAACCGGCGCTGAGGCAGCGGGTAGCGGGGGCCGGGAAGCTGCGGGCGGGGCCGGCCGATCCGGCGGCGCGGGCGGGGGATGAGCACGAGCGGTTAATCCTGATGTCGGTGGACAGCAAGCGCCGCGCCCCGCCGACGTCGTGCTGGTGTCGGCGGGGCGCGGTGCGAGGTGGCCGGTCGGCCTGTCCAGCCCTCGCCCACCCGCGAGCGGAGTGGGCGAGGACCAGGCGGAGCGACCGGAGACTCAGTCCCGGAACGGGCAGTCGCTGTGCGGGTGCTGTTCGGCGGCCGGTGCCGGCGGCTGGACGGGCACGTGGATCTCGGGCTTGACCGTGACCTTCGCGGGGCGGCCGACGACGCGGCGGCGCAGGGTCAGGCCGCGCATCGCGAACGCGGACAGGAACGTCCAGGCGAGGACGGCGAGCCCGGCCGCGACGGGACGGCCGGCCTGCGGGGTGGCCGCCCAGACCATGAACACGGTGGCCGCGCCCCACCCCGACCACATCGCGCGCACGCCGTTGTTCCGGGAGAGGTAGCCGAGGACCAGGCCGGCGATGCCGGTGAGCAGCCACAGCGTGTAGACGGTGGAGGCCGCGACCGGGAGGCCGGAGGAGTGCTGGGCGATGTACGTGCGCACTGGCTGGTCGACGACGGCGGCGACGCCGCTGGAGGTGTCGACGCCGACCTGCATCTTGGGCATGGCGGTGAGCAGTTGGTGCAGCGCGTCCAGGACGACTTCGCTGGCGGCCTTGGCCATCAGCACGACGAGAGACACTCCGGCGACCATCAGCACGGCGCGGATCCAGGGGGCCATATACCGCGGACCGTCCTCGGGAACGCGGAGGACGTCCTGCCACATCTCGTAGAGGACGCCGTCGATGTCCCAGGCCCGGTTCCACCCGTCGCGCACGGCCTCGCGCAGCGCGGCGAGGCGCGGCGGCTTGGGCGGCGTCTTCGGGAACGGGACGTGGACAGGGAGGTAGGCGAGCTCCTGGCGGTTGTGGCCGGGGGTGTTGTCGTTGGTCGGCACGGGGCAACTCCAAGGTGTCGATGTGGTGTTCACGGAGCGTGCGAGTGGGCCAAGCTGTGTGCGACGGGCCTGGCGAGAGGGGAGGCGGCTGCGATGGGGTGGTTCACCCGTGATGAGCCGGAGGAAGTCGTCTTCGAAGAGGTGGTGGACACGGACGGGACGATCTGGCCCGCGTTCACCGACGACGACGGTGTGCTGTGGATCGACGTGGACTACGACGTCGAGGTGACGGTCAACGGGGCGATCGTCGGCGGGCAGATCCGGGGTGCCGAGGTCGACGACCACGGTCGGATCTGGATCGACTACGACTGACCGCGAGGCCGGGCGGCCTGTCCCGCAGCCGAAGCCCGGCCCGCGGGCGGGGTGTCGGATACGAGGCAGGGCGCCCGGAGTTCAGCGGACGTCGTTGCGGGTGCGGGAGAACATCCCGCGCTGGTTGTTGGTGTTGTTGATCTGCGTGTTCTGGGTGACCGGGCCCTCGTAGACCGTCTTGGACACCGACCTGCTGACCTTGCTGAAAGCGCCGCCGATCGCGGTGGCGACCATCGCGACGCCCGCGAACGGCAAGGTCACCATCAGCACCCCGTAGAGCGTGACGGAGGCCAGGCCCTGGAGGACCAGCCAGGCCCCGCAGCCGATGCCGGTGATGCCGGCGCCGACGCCGATGGAGGCGACCGCGGTTCCGGCCGCCCACGCGGGGACGACCCGCTTGTGGTCCTGATGGACGGGCGGGGTGTCCCCGTACGCGGGCAGCGGGGTGTTGTCGCGGAACGACGTCGGCATGTGCCGTACGGGCGCCTCGGGCTGGAAGGTCCGAGCGATGATCCGCTCGGCTTCGGCCTTGGCTTCGGCGTCGGTGAGCGGGCGGGTGATGTGGTCGAAGTCCACGGTGATCTCCGTTTCGGGGCAGACGCGGGGCGCCCTCCCCGCCGGGGTGGCGGGAAGGGCGCAGGGGCGGGGAGCGGGCGGCGCTACTGCTGGGCGGCGGCCTCGAGCGCGCCGAGCGTCGGGTACTGCCACAGCGGTCGGCGGTCCTCGAAGCGGACCACCAGGCCGTTGCGGCGGCCGGTGCGCAGGAGCTCGGTGACGAGCTCGCGGGCCTCGGGGCTGGCCGCGAGGACGTCGGCGGCGTCGTCGACCACCAGGACCAGGGGGCGGTTCATCGTCGTGTTCTCCTTCACGTTCGGGCGGGACGAATTGGGGCGGGTCAGAAGCTGCTGATCCATTCGGTGAGGGAGGACACGGCGCTGGTGATCGTGGGGGCGATGCCGGTGCTGGCGAGGAAGAAGCCGAAGAGGCAGACGGCGATGCCCGGCATGATCCGCTGGTAGCCGGTGCGCACGAGGACGAAGACGATGATGCCGAGCAGGACGACCAGGGAGATCGACAGGGCCATGGGTATCGGTTCCTTCGGTGAGTGGGTGGTGGGTGCGGGTCAGCTGTCGGTGAGCTGCCAGTGGCCGCGCTTGAGCGACTTGGCCAGGCCCTTCGACTTGAGCTGGGTGCAGGCGTTGCTGACGCTGGAGGGCTGGAAGCTGGGCAGGGCCTCGCGCAGCTGCTTGAGGCTCTTGGGCCCGTCGGCGAGCAGGTCGAGGATCTGGTCCTGGAGGCCGGGCTCCTCCCCGATGTCGGGGCCGCCGTCGCCGAACGGGATGCCGAACGGCGCCTCGAACGGGGCGGGCGCCTCATCGCCGTCTCCACCGTCGGCATCCGGGGCCGCCGCCGGGGTGCTGCCGGGAGCGTCGGAGAACGCCTGGGCGAGCGTGTCGCAGTCGGCGTACGGGTTGGTGTGCCGCACGCCGTAGATCGCGGCCCCGGCCTGCGCGGCCTTGGCCTCGCCCTCGGTGAGCCCGTTGGCGGGTTCGTCGCCGTACAGGGCGATCAGGTCGGGGTAGACGCCGTCGACCTTCTCCGCGAAGAACGTGCGCATGAACTTGGCGCGCCCGTCGAGGAACATGTACGCCATGCCCGCGGTGGACTCGCCGTCCTCGTCGTCCTTGCCGGAGAACAGCGCCTCGATCTGCCCGTTCTCGTAGATCCGGGCGGGGATGTTCTCCATCTGGAAACCGGCCGGGGCGATGCCGTCCAGGCCCATCTCCTTGGTGGAGGAGGAGGCGGTGCGCATGAGGAACAGCGCGCCGACCTTGCCCTGCTGGCGGATCGCGTCGTCGTCACCGAGGTCCTTGAGGTGCAGGGACTGCACGGCGAGCCGGATGCCGATGCCGACCTTGCGGCCGGTCTTCTGGATGTCGGCGATGAGGTAGGCGGTGGCCTTGCGCATCGCTTCGTCCGGGTGGGACAGCAGCCGGTTGATCTCGTCCAGCGTGATGTTGATGAGCGGCCACGGCCGGTTCAGGGCGAAGTCGCCGCGTCCCATCTCGTTGGAGATCCGCTCGCGGTACTTCATGACCGCGTGCGCGGCCGTGAGCATCAGGAGCGTCTCCACCGGGCCCTTGGCGAACCAGTCGACCCGGCCTTCCGCCTCGGGCAGCGACATGCCGCCCTGGACGTCGCCGACCCAGGAGACGACGCCGGAGCGCTTCTCCGCCGCGAGGATCAGGTTCTGCAGGACCGACTTGCCCGCGCCGGTGACGCCAGCGGTGATGCCGCGCAGGGCGCCCTGGCTCGGGTCCCACAGCCGCATCCGGGCAGGCTTGCCGTCGTGGCAGACGCCGATGGTGACGCGGCCCTTGGCGTCCATCGTCAGGTCTTCGACGGTGGCCTTGCGGACCTTCATCAGCGGGTTCGTCTTGTAGATGGAGACGACGCCCTGGCGGATGCCGTCCGTCTCGATGACGAGCCGGGAGGGGTCGTCGATGCCGAAGGCGGAGCAGATCGCCGTGTGCGGCAGGTGGATCTCCTTGCCCGGAGGAGAGGCGACCAGCAGCACGATGCGGTGCGGCTCCGCCCGGTAGTCGAGCAGCTCGACACCGGGGGCGGCCTTGCCCGGGGCGGCGACCGCGGTCTCCCACAGGCCCCGGATGCCTTCGGCGACAGCCTCCACGTCCTCGGAGGTGGGGCGGGCGACCAGCCGCATCCGGCCGGGCCCGGAGCCCTGGATCGGGCGCATCTTCACCGTGCCGACCGGGAAGTCGAACGCGGCGGCCAGCTGCACCTCGGTGAAGGTGGGCACCGCCTTCCCGGCCTGGGCGACGACGACGGCCTCGAAGTCGGGCCGGTCGGCGCGATACGGGGTGATGGACACCAGGCGGGTGCCATCCCCAGTGGCCTGCTGCCACTTCGCGGCGAGGAACTCGGTGTACGTCAGCTCCCGGGCGGGGTCGGCCAGCGCCTGCTGCTCGCTAAGCTCCAGGACCAGGCCGGCGCTGCGGGTGAGCGGCGCCATCCAGCCCATCAGAGACGCCCACGCGGCGGGGGCGACGACCTCCCACCAGTTGAAGCCGGGGGTGATCAGGTTCGCCACGTAGGTGCCGGCGGCCGTCAGGAACGGGATCGCCCGCTGCGCCCGGGTCAGCATGCCCAGGCCCTGGTCCGGGTCCTTCGTCTTCACGTACAGCCAGGCCAGGGTGCCCAGTCCAATTCCACCGGAGGCGAGGTAGGACCAGGCGCTGTCGTCCAGCTGCGGGCCGACGGCCATCCCGGCCGCGGCGAGGGCGTAGGAGGTGCGTTCGGCCAGGACGCGCCGGTAGATGACGTGGCCGGGGACGCTCTTGGTGGTGTCGGCGGTCGGCGCCGCCTGGTCGATGGTGCTCAACACAACCTCCGTTCGAGGGCAGGGCAGCAGGGGCCGCGCCCGTTGTGGGCGCGGCCCCTGCTGCGCGGGGTGGGTCAGCGGCGGCGGCCGGTGCGCCGGTAGAAGCCGGGCTTGGCCTGCTTGACGCCGGAGCCGTTGGAGGCTTCGTAGCCGGGGCGGTACTCCCGGTCGTGCGCGCCGTTGAAGCCGCGGGCGTCGGTGCCAACGGAGTCGGCGGCGTTGACCATCTCGCCGGACGCCTCCGCGACCCCGGTGAGAGAGGTGGAGACGTCCTCGATCATCGAGGTGAACTGGGGCTCGACTTCGGCCTGGCCGCACATCTCCGACAGGCGCATGGCCGCGTTGGCGTTGGCCTGCATATGGGAGCGGAGCAGGTGCATGCCCTCCTTGAGGAAGAGGGCGGAAGCGGCGAGCTTGGCGGTCCGGCCCGCGAGGGCGAGGAAACCGTTGCCGGTGCTGGCGCTGCCGGCGCTGCTGGCCACGCCGTTGTTCATGCCCGGGATGGCGGGGAGGTTGTCGCTCACGTGCTGATCTCCTCTCAGTTCTCGTTGTGGACGCGGGCGGCGGGCACGAGCAGGCCGGCGTCCTCGGTGGCCTGCTGGAGGGGCCGGTAGGCGTCGAACATCTCGTTCTCCGCCGTCTCGGAGAGCTCCGCGGCCGTCAGCGACTTCGTGGCCATCTCGTCAGCCTTGCGGGCCAGCAGCTCCATGGACTCCGCCAGCTTCGCCATCGCGGCGCCGGTCAGGCGGCCGATGACGTTGTGCGTGGAGCGCAGGTCGGCGGCGAGTTCGTCCAGCTCGTGGCGGATCTCCCGCGCCTTCGTGGAGAGCTTGCGGCAGGTCTCGTGCGCCTTGAACGACTGCTCGGTGAGCTCCTCCAGGAGGTCAAGGCTGTCGTCGAGGGTGACCTCGGTCTCGTGCTGCGCGTCCATGTCCGCGACGCTGCCGCTGCCCCACTTCGTCAGCCAGGCGTCACTCACGCTGTTCTCCTTCGTGCTCGTGCTCGAGGTGCCGGCGGGAAGACCCGCGCCGGGCGTCGCCGGGCCGGTCTTGGGGGAGTCGGCCCGTTCGACCGTGATCGGATCAGCCGGAGCGGACACCGCCGTCGCCATGCCCATCGCCTCGAACGGCGACAGGCGCGGAGTGCCGGTGCCGGGCACCGTGCCGCCGCCCGGCGAGGCCGGGGCGGCAACGGCCCCGGCGACCGCGGCGGCCGGGGCCGGTGCAGCTGCCGGAGGACCGGGCGGGCCTGGCGGTGGGGGCGGTGTGGTCGTGCCGGCCGTCGGTGCCGGGCGGGGCCCGGGGACCGTGGTGGTACGCATCCGGGCGCGCTTGCGAGCCCGCGCCTTGGCCGTGGACCAGGGCGTACGGCGGGTCGGCGCCTTCGCGGCCGGACCGGCGGGCGTGGTGCTGGCGGGCTTGGTGGTCTTGGTCTTCGGGCCGGTCTTCTTCTTCGGCTTCTTGACCTTGACCTTCGTGATGACCGGCGGGCCCATCTTCTTGCGGCGGCGCTTGAGCCGCTTGCTCGCGGTCTCGTGCACGGCCTCGCCGAACGTGGTCCGGCCGCGCGCGGCGGACTTCCTCGCCGCCTCCATCTTCTTGCCGTACTCGCGGTCGAAGCGGCGGCACTTGCGGCAACGGCAGCCGTACGTGTCGGACGCCGCCATGGTGCCGTGTGCGATCCCCGGCGTGAGCTTCACCTTCTTGCCCTTGCGGGACTTCCCGCCCGGCGCCGTGGGCCCCGGGGACGGGATCGTCCCGCCCTTGCCGGAGCGGGTCTTGCCCTTCTTCCCGCCGCCGCGCTTGCTGCCGGGCGCCGTGGTGCCCGCGCCGCTGCTGCCCTTGCCCTTCGGCTTGGTCTTGGGGCCGGTGCCGGAGGTGGTGGTGCCAGGCTTCTTGCGCAGGATCCCGGACGGGCCGGTCGTGCCACGCGGCGACTTCTTCGTGCCGCTCTTGGGGCCGGTCGCCGTTCCCTTGCCGGTGCCGGTCCCCTTCGAGCTGGTCGCGCCGGTCGTGGTCTTCCCGCCCGAACCTGTGCCCTTGCCGGGGCTCTTGGTGCCGGGGCCCGTCGTCTTGCCGGTCCCCGTTCCAGCGCCCGGTCCACGCTTCTTGCCCGGACTACCGGACGAACCGCCGGCCCCGGTCCCGGTGCTGCCGGGTCCGCGCTTGCGGTTCGTGGCGGAGCCGCCGCCGGAGGAGCCGGACCCGCCGCCGTTGCTGGGGCCGCGGTTCTTCCTGCCGCCTCCGCCGCCGCTGTTGCTCGGGCCCTTGCTGCCTCCGGAGCCTCCTGAGCCGCTCGATCCGCCGGACGATCCGGGGCCGCGGTTCTTCTTGAGGCTGTGGCCGCCGCCCTGCGAGTTTCGCTTGAGCGGGGTGATCCCGGAGCCGTTCTTGGGCGAGGTAGTGCGGCCTCCGCCGCCGCCCGAGCCGGAGCCCGGACCGTGCCCGCGCCCGCCACCGCCGCCGCCGGAGCCGCTGGGCGACCTGGTCGTCGACCCGCCGCGCCCCCGGCCTCCCGAACCGCTGGGCGACCCGCTGCCACCACGTCCGGACCTGCCCAGACCGGAGCCTCCCGAGCGGCCTCCCGAGCCGCCAGGGCCGCTCTGGAGAGTCTTGCGGCCGTACTCGTGACTGGGCTGCACCTGCTTCTTCGAACCGCCTCCGGAGGAGCCGTCCTTGGCGGTGCTCGCGGTCTTCGCGACCGCCTCGCGCTGCTCCCGGTTGGCCCGGCCCGCCGCGACGGCGGAGTGAATACCGCGCATGGCGGCCAGGGACACCGCGAGGATCGCCGCCAGGGACAGCGATCCCAGGCGCGGCGCGCCGGGCTGCGCGCCCTCCGAACGGAAGGTCGCCGGGACCATCGCGCCCGTCGAAGCGGGGGCCGTGGCGGCCCCCGAGTCGGCGGAGAACGGGGCACCGTGACCGGGCTCGGGAATGGCCGCGATGACGCCCATCGGGTCGGTTCGCGTCGCGGGTGCAAACGCTTCGGGGGTGGCCGGGGAGGCGTCTGCGGGGGCGGCGAACGGCACGTCGGCGGGCGCCGGAGCGGTGGTCTCCGCGGGGGGTTCGGTGGGGGCGGTGTAGCCCACGCGGGGGAAGTGGATCAAGTTGTTGGGGCCGTCGTCGTCGGCCATGACGTCTCCCTCTCGGAGTTGACAGACGGTCACCGCCTGGGGCACCCTCGCGCGCGCACGACACGCGCGCGCCTTGGAGTGCTCCGGGCGGCGAGGAGGAGGCGGTGATGAAGAAGAACTTCGTCACCCTCCGTTGTTCTTGTAGAAGTCGTGCAGCGCCTTGGTGAGCGCGGGCCACAGGTTCGGCTTGCCGTCCCGTTCGGCCTGGCGGGCCAGGGTCCGGCACGCGTCGTACCAGACCCCGGCCCGCTCCTGGTCGCTCTGGGCCTCCGCGACCCGTCCGTTCCAGAACTTCGAGCGGTTTTGCACCTGCCGAGGGGTAGTCACCCCTGCTCTCCCTTCGCGAAGTAGTCGTTGATCGAGCGGGTCGGAGCCTGCTCACCACCGGCCGCCACCGGCCACTGGTTCCAGGGGTTGTCCGGGGTCACGAACTCCGCCGGCCTCGCCTGCGGGACCGCGCCCGGGGCCTGCTCCTGGGGGGTGTTGAGCGCGGTCACCGTCTTGTCCAGGGACTTGGCGACGGCCGCGCCGACGGCGGCCTGGCGGCCGTTCTTGCGCTCGAGCTTCTTGGCCTCCGCGACCGCCCTGCGCTGCGGGAGCTCCAGGACCTCGTTGACGTAGGTCGCGTACAGGGCCTCGGCCTTGCTCGCGGCCTCGCCGGACGCCTTCTGCATGGCCTTGAGCTGCCGCGACACCTTCCAGGCGCGGAGCTTCTTGGCCATCCAGCGGTCGCCCTCGATGGGCGTCTGCTCCAGGCGCCGGCGCACGATGTCGGCGATCTGCCCGTACTGCTGGGCGTCGCGAACGTGCTGGTCGCGGACGGTGGCGGTGAAGGCCCGCAGGCCCTCATCCGTGAACAGTGCGTTGATATCCATGAGGTGGGGTTCTCCTTCTCGGGGCGGGGGCGATCTGGGAGGCTTTGTCGTGGCGTTTCGGCGCCTTCACCGCGCTCCCGAGGCGCTGACTTCGTCTCGGGGGCCGGTGGAACCGTCGAAACTGCGGTTCGTGCAGGTCACTGCTCCGGGCGGTAGCCGCCGGCGAGCAGCTCGGCTGCCTCCTGGCGGTACTCGGAGGCGGTGCCGGGTGAGGTGACCGCCAGCTCGTGCTGGATTTCGGCGAGCGGCAGCCGGTCGGCGTCGCCGCCGACGGTGAGGATCATCCGGGCGACCTTGCGGACCGCGCGCTCGCGCGGCTTGAGCTTCGCGGTGTCCTCGGCTTCGACCGCGGCCCGCTCGATTTCGGCAGCGCCCCGCCGCGTTTCGGCGGCAGCCCGCTCGGCTTCGGCGGCCTCCTTCTGGGAGCGCGCGATGTCGGCGAGGGCGGACGCCTGGCGGCGCTCCTCCTCCGCCTTCTTGCGGTCGGCTTCGGCAGCAGCGCGCCGCGTTTCGGCGGCAGCCCGCTCCGTTTCGGCAGCGGCCCGCTCCGTTTCGGCAGCGGCCTTGCGGGCTTCGGCGATGGCCTGAGTCTCGATGGCCTGTGCCTCCGCCGCGGCGCCCCGGTCGGCCTCCGCAGCTTCCTTCCGCTTCTCGGCTGCCTGGCGTTCCAGCTCGGCCGCCTCGAGGACGGCGGCGGCCGTCGTCCGACGCGCCTGCGCGATGCGCTCGGTCTCGATCGCGTCGGCCTCTGCGGCGGCGACCTTGTCCGCCTCGGCCGCCGCCCTGCGCTGCTCAGCGGCCTTCCGTTCGAGTTCGGCCTTCTCCAGGTCGGCGGCGGCCCTCGCCTTGCGCTCCTGGGCTTCCTTGCGCTCCGCCTCCGCCTCGCGGGCGCGGGCTTCGGCGACCACGGCGTTGTCGAGGGCCTGCTGCTCCAGCTCAGCGGCCCGCTCTGCGGCGCTGACCTGGGCTCGGGCGTGGGCTCGGGCCTGGCCGGTCTGACCGTCGACCTCCGCCTGGACCAGCTCCACCTTGCCCTTGGCCCGCAGCCGCTCGGCTTCGGACTCCGCCTTGGCGACCTCGCCGCGGGTCTCCGCGTCCAGGCGGCGGCGCTCAGCCTCTTCCTCACGCTCCTGAGCTGCCTGTTCCTGCTCGTCGGGCATGGCCAGGGCCTGGGCGACGGTGTAGCCGTACGGCGCCATCTTCATCGGCAGCAGTTCGTCCTCGCTGGCCTTGGAGATGTCGCCGTCGTGCTTGCGCTTGAGCCACTGCTCGTAGGCGATGAGGTCCTGGTCGCGGCGGATCATCTCCGGGTAGGAGGTGACGCCCCACAGCCGCATCCGGCGGAAGATCCGGGACGTTGCCACCGGGGCGAGCACCCACCGCAGCCACGGAATCGAGTCCCGTTCGGCCTGCTCAGGCCGGACAACGCGGTCGATGGCGTCGCGGCCAAGTTCGACGACCGTGATGAAGAGGACCGGCACGACGCCGTGGGCGCCGGCGGCGACGTAGTCCAGCAGCTCCCACGCCCGGCCCTTGGGGGCGCCGGACGCGGCGTTGAGGACGACCGTTGCGGCCGTCAGCAGCCACACCGGGTAGCGAATCCAGCTGATGGGGCGCTTGAGCCAGGCCATCAGGAGGTCGACCGCGATCATCACCATGATGCCGACGTCGACGCCGACCGCGAACAGCTGGCCCTTGCCCAGCGAGCCGAAGCGCAGCTCGGTGAAGGCGAAGTCCGCGACGTGCTCGAAGGACAGGTACAGGCCGATGCCCGCGAGGGCGAGCGCGGCGACCACGATCGCTGCGGCCGTCCACTTCTGGGTGCCGGTCAGCTTCCCCGGAGAGGGCGTCGTTCCGGTTCCGCTTTCCGTCTCCGAAGTGAAATCCGGTGCCTGCGAAACGGCGTCGGGGGTCTGCGAAACCGGCGTGAGCGTTCCCGAAACGGCGGCCGGTGAAGCCGAGTCGGGGTCGGGTTCGGCCGTGGCTCGCGGCCAGTCGGTGATCGTCATGGGGGCCTCCGGAAGGGTTGCTCAGGGTGGGGTCGAAACGGCGGCCGGTGCTCGCGAAACGCGTCGGTGCGTTCCCGAAACGGCGGTCGGTGCGGATGGTTGCTTGCGAAGCGGACACCGCCTCGCCCCGCTCCGGGCGTGCAGAAGACCGGCGGCCCAGGGGGGTGGGCGGCCGGTCTGGGGTGTGCTGCCGGGTGGGCTCGAAACTGCCTGCGGCTCCCGCCGGGCGGGAGCGAAACGTCAGGCGGGGACGGCGGGCATGTGGTCGGTGTTGTATCCGCGTTCGACCAGGGCGGCAGCCAGGTAATCGGCTGCCTCGGCCTCGTCGATGCGCATCTCGTGCCGGGCGAACGCCAGGCAGGCGACCTGCGTCGCGGTGACCTGCTCCGGCGAGGTCGTCGGCTTCAGCACCGCTTCCCGGATCAGATTTTCCGCCGCACTCATCAGGCGGGCGTGCCGCTGCCTCGCGAGGCGCTCGGTCTTCCTGGCACGCAACTTCTTGATCATCTCTGGTCTCCTGTCAACGGCTGGGCGAATGGATAGGCCGGCCGCCCGTGAAGCGGGCAACCGGTCCGGGAAGTGCTGCGGGCGGGCTCGAAACTGCTTGCCGCTCCCGCCGGGTGGGACAAAGTCAGGCGAGCGGGTGGGTGGTTGTGTCACCGGTGAGGCTGGCGACCTCGCGGAGTCGCTCTCGCTGTGCCTCGATCAACTTCGCCGCTAAAGCGGCGAGCGGGGTGGCGCGGTCCCAGAGGTCGACGCCGTCCCGGACGATGCGGTACTGGGGGAGCGGGTGGCAGTAGTCGTCGACGGGGCGGACCATCCAGTCCGAGGCGTCGTATCCGATCTCCTTGGCCACGGTGGTCAGCGGCAGCTCCTCTTCCCGACCCGCGACGTCGATCTGGTCGGCGGCGGCCTGGGCAAGCAGCCCGGCGACCGTGTCCCAACGGTCGGCCGCCGTGATGGCGGCGCGTTCGGCGTCAATGAGGCGGAGCAGCTGGGCGCGCCACTGGCCGTCGCCGGTGCTCCAGAACTGGTCGAAGGCCGCGATCAGCTGAGCCTGCGCCTTCGTCCAGTCCGTCCAGCGCGAGGCGGCCTTGTGGAGGAGCGGTGTGGCCTGGCGGCGGAGACGGGCGTGGGACCAGAGGATCCGCGCTGCTTCGTACTGGCGGGACAGGGGTTCCCAGTCCTGCCAACCCAGTGGAAGGTCGCGATACGCGACCGACGGCAGCCGCGGCATGTCCTCCGCGCCGGTGAAGGGTGTGAAGGAGTAGACGATCCAGCCCTCACGCTCGCCCCGCGACGTCCCGAGGAAGTTGGGGTGGTTGAAGCGGGAGGTGTCGAGCCGGGGCTCCGGGGGCTGTTCGGCTTGGTCGTGGTGGTGAGCCAGGCCGGTGTCGTCCAGCGGTGTGCGGAGCGGGATGGTGTGCACCTGCGGTCCTCCTGCGTGGTCGGAAATCCGGGCTGGGCCCGGGGGAGCCGTGTGAAAGGCCGGCGGTCCGCGAAGGCGGGCGGCCTGGTGGAGTGCTGCGGGAGAGCCCGCGCTGTCCGGCTCCCTTGCGACTCCGCCCGTCCCGGAGGCCGGGACGGGCGGATCAGGCAGCTGGCAGATCGGTCAGTGGGTGACGCCGTAGATGAAGACGGCGACGTGGGCGAAGAACGGCTTCCTCATGAGGTCCTTTGAGGCGAGGAGGCGTGGATGTCGTGGACGTGGTGGCCGGCCTTGAACGCCGCCTGCGCTGCCCGGTCGGCGCGATCGAGCAGCGCGCGGGCCAGCGGGTGCCCCACACCGTGGCGGTCGAGGACCCGCGCCGCGAGGAGGTACGCGGCGCGGGCTCGGCCTATCGGGGTGTTCTTCAATCAGCCGTTCTTTCCGCTGTTGGAGCCGGAGGAGCGGCGGTTGTCTTCCGCGACCTTCTGCCGCATCGCTTCGCGCTCGGCGTCCGTCATCCCGCTCATGCCGCACCTCGCATCCCGGCCGCGGCATGGACTGCCTGCGTGGTGGTGACCCGGGCGCGCCGGGCCTTCCAGTCCTCGAGGTGCCGGACGGTGTCCTCGGCCTCGTAGTCGTGGCCCGCCTCCTGCGACTCGATGTCGTCGATGGTGTCGTCGAGGACGCCGCCGGTTACGGCGGTGAGGGCGTGTGTGATGCTGATCCGCATCAGGGCCTCCCAATTAGGTCCTGTACTGACAGCCCCCGGTCGCACCCGGGGGCTGTCGCCGTGACTGCGTCGAGCAGCCACGGCCGCCGCCACCCGAGGGGTGGTGGCGACCGTGGTCGTTCGTCGCGGTGTGCGGGTCAGGCAGCCGACGGGGCCTTCCGGCCGTACTGCTTGCCCAGGTCGGCCTGGCGCCGGTCGTGCGCCTCCAGGTCCTGCGGCTCCAGCGGCACATCGACGCCGCCAATCGGCGCGACGGTCCCCGCGGGCGCCTCCCACTTGACGGGCGGCTTCTGGTTCTGCCACTGCGCACGCCGGGTGCGGCCCTGCTGCTCGCGGTGGCGTCGCTGGCGCTTGTCCTCGGCGGCCTCGGCACGCGCCTGATGCTCACGAGCGAGGGTCCACGTGGCCTCGGTCTCAGCGCGCCGCCGCTCCAGCTCACCACCCGCCGCACATCGTGCGCCGCTGCAGCACGTCGTGCAGGCGACCCGGTGCGCCGCAACGGCGCCGCGGGACCGCTCCAGCACAACAGCGAGCCGCGACACGGCCGTCGGGCCCTGAGACGCGATGACAGCAGCCAGCCGACCGACGGGGGCTGCAACCGGAGCTTTCGGCTTACGGACCACCTTCGTGCTGCGCCGCCCCACCACAGAAGCCGACGCCTCGGCCATGGCCTGGCCCCAACTCTCGACGTCGATGTTCATGACGACCCGGCGCGCCGAACCCGGGCACTTAGCAGCGTTCTTGGCGCGCTCGGTGCGCTCCAGGCGGTGGGGCCAGACAACGCCGCGCCGCAGCGGATGCCACTCCTGGCAATCGGGGCAGACGATCGCGCGACGCTCACCGTCGCGCAGCTGGAGGTGGTGGAAGGGAAGGGTGCTGATCTTCAAAGGCTCGCGGGTCAGATTGGGCTTCATGAGAGCTCCCAAATGAGGTCGCGGAAGGGGGGACGAGGGCGGTCTCCGCGTGCCAGGCCGATGACGCAGTCCTGGGGCGTGGACACCGCTCACGGTGAGGTGGTGCTCCCGTAGCCGGCGAGGGATCTCGTGGTTCGTCACCTCGGAAAAGCTCTACGGGCTCTGAAGTTGTTCTGGGGCCGTGGTCCGGCTCCCTCATCCGGCGCCGCCCGCGGGCGGTTCCGGGTGGGGGAGCCGGGTCCGTGAGGACCCGGCGGCGTCAGGCCGTGAGCGGCAGAGGCTCGGTGGCCCGCGGCGCGATGCGCAGCTGCGCGGCATAGGGGAGGAGTACGTCGACCAGGCGCTCGCGCACCCGGGCGGTGATCGACGGGTCCGCCGCGACGATGTCCCGCGCCGCGTCCCGGCGCGCCCCGGACTCCGCGATGACCTCGTTGCGCGCCTTGGTCTTGCCCTTCGGCATCGCGGCTGCGGCGTCCCACTTGGCCAGCTCGTCCGTGGTCACCAGCTCGTACATCTCCAGCGGTGTGCCGAACGCGATGTCCAGGTCCAGGCCGGCGAAGTCGGGGAGCGGTACCTCGATCGCCTCCAGGAGCGCGAGCGTCTCGGTGTCGAAGTGCTCGGTGGCGAGGCGGCGGGTGACGTTCATGGGTGGTGCTCCCTTCGATAGGCACCGCGGCAGCGGCGGGTCAGGTGCATCCGGGCAGGCCGAACAAGCGCCTTCTGGCGGCCCGTCCCTTGCGGGGCGGAACACCCAGGACAGTAGTAGCACTGAAAGTGCTAGTCAACACTTGCGCTACTAACTAGCACTAGCGCTTTAGGTGTGAGAATGTGTGCATGCATTCGCGATGTGGAGAGGAAGACTTCGTGGCCAGCGGATACGCACTGTTGGTGCGATTCACCCTGCGAGACACCTCGGCTGCTCTGCAGTTCGACGACCTGGTCGCGCAGACCATCGACGGTGTTCGCACCGAGGCCGGCACGCTCGTCTACGCGGTGCACACCCCGGTGGAAGAGCCCCTGGTGCGGGTGTTCTACGAGCTGTATGCCGACCGAGCCGCGTTCCAGGCACACGAGGGACACGCCCACACTCGGCACTTCCTCGCGGCCCGTGAGCCGCTCCTGAGCAATGTCGAAGTGACGTTCCTTGATGAGCTGAAGGCCCTGAGTAAGAGTCCCGGGACGGAGCAGTCGTGAAGCCAACCGGCAAGGACGTCGATCCGCAGGACCGGGCTTTCGGCCAGCGCGTCCAGAAGTTCCGGAAGGAAAGGAAGCGCACGCAGGCAGAGCTCGCGGCCGCTCTGGGGAAGACCAGCAGCTGGCTTTCTCAGGTCGAGCGCGGCGTACAGCCCGTCCAACGGATGGATCTGCTCCAGCAGATCGCTGACGAGCTGGGCGTGTCCGTCCAGCACCTGCTTCCCAGCACTCCGGCAGACGGGCCATCACAAGCACCCGCCGCTCAGTCGCTGTCCAACGATTTGGACGAGACCCGCCGCTTGCTGTCCGGACACCCCGCGCTGCGGACCCTGCTCTCCGGCAAGATTGGCTCCGCCCCGGCCAGGGGCCTGGAGTCGCTCCGCAGCGACATTGCCGATCTCTGGGACCTGACACACGCCGGGCAGTTGGCACAGGTCAGCGCCCTTGCAGTGCAGCTGCTTCCCGAGCTGGAGCGAACGGTCCGGACAGCTCCCGACGAGCATCAGGCAGAGCTTTACCTGCTGCTGTCCCGTGCCTACCAAGCTCTGTCCGCGGCGTTCGTTCGGCAGGACGAGGCAGACGCAGCGTGGGTGGCCGCCGATCGTGCGGTCTTGGCAGCCGAGCGATCCGGCAATCCTCTTCACGTCTGCGCCAGCGTGTTCCGTATGGTGCAGGCGTTCGTGCGTCTCCGCGTTCTCGGCCAGGCCGAACACGCTGCTCAGACCGCGATCAGCGCGCTGGGGGAGCAGAGCAACCAGTCGGCGGAGTCGTTGTCCGTACTTGGCTCCCTCCATCTGGCCCTTGCGCTCGTTCGAGCCCGCGCCAGCGCGCGGGCAGAAGCAAAGGAAGAGATCGCCAAGGCCCGTGCCATCGCCGCACAGCTCGGCGAGAACCGCAACGACTTCAACTTGGAGTTCGGCCCAGTCAACGTCGAGATCCAGGCGGTCAGCACCGCCGTTGATCTGGGAGACGCGGGCGAGGCGCTGGATATCGGACTCACCATTAACGCCGCCGAACTCTCGCCCGAGCGGCAAGGCCGGCTCCTGATGGACCTCGGGCGTGCACATGCACAGAGGCGCCAGGGCGGCGAGGCTCTCGACTGCCTGTTGCGGGCTGAGGCCATCGCACCCGAGATCATCCAGACCCATCGGTCCGCTCGCGCAGCCATTCGGGAGCTTGTCCTGGTCGCAGGGCCAAACGCATCGCGCGAACTGCTCAAACTCGCCGAGAGAGCTGATGCCCTGGACTAGTTCGGATCCGTCCCGGCAGTCGCCCTGATGATGAGTAACCACTGGTTCTGCGCCCCCTTCGACCTCGTCGGTGTGTGGGGCAATCACACCGGCGGTGACGGAAACGGAACATCACAGAGGCTTGTGCAAGCTCGTGCGCACTCTCGTTCACGGGTTTTCAACATCCGCGTACACATGGAATTTGGGGGTCGCGACCTAGGCTCGCGGCCATGACGATGACGGAGGGGAACAGGGTGGGGAAGCTCAACCGAGCAGGCTGGAGGCCGGACCAGCTGCGTGAGCAGCGGGAGGCCCACGGCTTGACTCTGGAGAGGGCGGGTGAGCAGCTTCGGCAGGTCGCCGAGCAGGCCAAACTGAAGGGCATCCCCGCCGCGAATCCGCAGACTCTGTGGCAGCACGAGCAGGGCGAGGTCTACCCGGGCCCGCATTACCGTCGCGCCTACTGCCTCCTTTACCGGGCAACCGAGCCCGACCTCGGGTTCCGCGCCGCGCTGCCGGGCGAGGAGACGTCCTTCAAGCTCACGCCGATGGACGACCGCCTCAACGGGTCGCATGTCTTGGCCGTCGAACGAGCCATTCACCGCATCGCACCCGGCAGCGGGGACGCCGACCACCTCGCTCTGCAGCAGCGCATCATCGATGCCTGGAAGCGCCGGCACACCGGTGGGGACCCGCACCGCCCTGTCCTGATTCTGGTCGGTGGGTTCGCCGGCAGCGGGAAGACCGAGCTGGCTCGGTTCTTGGTCCAGCTCACCGGCTGGCCGCTGCTCGATAAGGACCCGCTGACGCGGCCGCTTGTGGAGAAGTTGCTGGTCGCGCTGGGTGGTGATGCCAACGACCGGCATACCGATCTCTACCGGGAGAACGTTCGGCCGGTGGAGTACGACTGCTTGATGCAGTCGGCCATGGCCAACATCCGATGCGGGATCAGCACGGTGCTCAGCGCACCGTTCATCGCGGAGATGACGGACGCGGCTTGGATGCAGCGCCTGACCAACCGCGCAGGCTCGCTGGGCGTCGACGTCTTCCCGGTGTGGGTGCGCTGCGATGAGGAGTCGATGCGCGAGTACATCGGCTTCCGCTCCGCGGCGCGGGATGCGTGGAAGCTGTCGCGGTGGGAGGACTACATGTCCACGATCGATCTGGAGCTGCGCCCGGCGGTGCCGCACCTGGTCGTCGACAACCGGCTGGGGGCCGCTGTGTCGCTCGCGGACCAGGCTCGGCAGGCGATGGGGGCGGTGTACGCATGAGTCGGCAGGGCGTGATCCTCTACGGCCCACCGGCGGCGGGCAAGGACACCGTCACCACCGCGCTCACCAAGCAGAGCCCGCGGTACGCGCAGTTCGCGCGACTCAAGGTCGGGACGGGCAAGTCCTCCGGCTACCGGATGGGCGCCGCGGAGCGGCTGCGCGAGCTGGAGGCCGCGGGCGATGTCGTCTACGCGAACTCCAGGTACGGCAACACGTACGTGATCGACCGGCCCGGCCTGGACGACTCGTTCGCGGCCGGGGTGCCGGTGGTGCATCTCGGGCAGGTCGACGGCATCCGAGCGCTGGTCGACGGCTACACGGCCGACTGGTCGGTGGTGCTGCTGTGGTGCCCGCGCACGGTGACCGCGCAGCGGTCTGCCGGCCGCGGGGACAGCGACACCACGGCGCGCCTGGCGGCGTGGGACGCGACCCACGAGGACCTGGACGCGCACCCGGACCTGGCCTGGGATCTGACCGTGGACACCACCGCGGTGTCACCGCAGGAGGCGGCGCGGCTCATTGACCAGCTGCTGATGCGGCGGGCGGGAGCGGCGTCGGTATGAGCGTGGGCTACGGCTGGGCGAGTCGGTCGAGGGCGTCGGTGAGCGTGAGCTCCTGGGCGTCCTTCGCGTCGTTCCACCGTGCCAGCGTGGACGCGGCTGCGCGCAGCATCTCCGCGGGGAGGCCGGCGGCCGCGAGCGCGTCGGCGGCTTCGTCCAGTTCCGGGCCCCAGCGCCAGGCGCGCGACGCCGTCTTGGCGATGTACCCCGGCTCGGAGAGATACGAGTCGGTCCGCCGAGCGGCGACCTCGAGGAGCGCCTGGTCGACACCGTGCTCACGGGCCATGCCGACCGCGAGCGCCACCAGCACCCGCGACGTCTTCTGGAAGGACGCGTACGCCAGCTTCAGCGCGGATGCCTTTCCGACCTCCGTGCCCAGCACCGCCGTCCGGACATCGGTGCCCGCGAACAGCGCCTCGATCCGCTCGGTCGCGTCGTCCGGGCCGGACAGGTACAAGGTCGGTGTTTTGCCGCCGACCGGCGGGGAGCCGACGAGGCCGCCGTCCACGACGGTCGCGTCCGGCCCGAGCAGCGCAGCGATCCGCTGCGCCCGCTCGGGGTTGATGGCGTTCGCCTCCACGTACACCCCGGTGAAGCGGTGCTGGGCGACGTCGCGGGCCAGGTCCTCGGCGGCGGCCGGCGGGCAGAGGCTGATGACGATGTCGCTGCGGTCCAGCAGCTCGCGCAACGTGGGCACCGGCGTTAGGCCGAACTGCTCGGCGCGGGCCGCAGAGGCGGTGCTGCGCCCGGCCGCGCACCACAGGACCTCGGCCGCGTTCGCCACGGCGCAGGCGGCGACGGCAGCGCCCATGCTGCCGGGGTGGAGGATGCCGACGGTCGGTTGGGCCACGGTGCTACTCCGAGGTCTCGTTGAGCAGGATGGCGATGGCGTCGGTGACGTCGTCGACGACGTGGTGCGCGGCGCGAAGGTCGTCCGGCCATGGGCGGCCGCGCAGCCAGATGGTGCGCAGGCCGGCCTGGTGGCCGCCGCCGATGTCCCCAGCCGGGTTGTCGCCGACCACCCAGCCGCCGTCCGCGAGGCTGGCGCCGCAGCGGGACGCTGCGAGTTCGAAGAGGCGCATGTCCGGCTTGCGCACCTCCAGGTCGCCGGAGACCGCGACACCATCTACCAGGTCGGCGATGCCGGTTGCGGCAAGCTTGGCGCGCTGGATGTCGGCCCCGCCGTTGGTAGCGATGCCGATCGTCCATGCAGCGTCACGGAGGCGGACCAGTCCCTCGAGGACGGGTTGTCGGCAGGTGACGGAGCCAGCCATGAGGTCGATGTATTCCTGCCAGAGCTGTGCGGCGGGCTCGGTCAATCCGAACGTCCGACGGAGGCGAGTGAAGTCGACTGGGTTCGCGCGATCGGCCAGCTCGACGAGAAGCCACTTCTCAATCTCGGGCCGGAATTCGTGCCTACGGCACAAGCTGGCGACGGCGTCACTGAAAGCCGCGTTGCGGTCGACGAGAGTGCCGTCGAGATCGAAAAGCACGAGCCTAGCCACGGTCTGGGACCCTACCCGGAGCCCGTGCGCAGAGACGGAACGGCCCCATGCCTCGTCAGGTCGGAGTGCAGTTGGAGTGCGCGCCCGGGCCTGCAAGCGGCCTGCGTGCGGGAGGGCCTGACGGGCCGGTGGCAGCCGACAGATCCGCTTCCGACACTTCGTGCGCTCGTGCACTTGGGTGGGGCGGAAACGAGTAGGGTGACCCCTGGCTTGATCCTTAAAAGTAGAAGCCCCCAAGGACCTGGCAGGGTCCACGGGGGCTCTCGGACGGGTAACCCGTCCCGGCGACGCACCTGGTTAGGAGGTGATCGCGGTATGCAGAGTACCCGGATTTCTGGAACTCCACCGCGCGCTACGCCGTTTGCACATCATGATCGATTCGTTCTGGCGCTATCTGCGCATGCTGACGCCAGCCTCCGTAGTTGGGGGGTTGGGATGACCTAGGTCATCGGCCGGGCGCCTGGAGTGGACTAGCCACCCTCTGCGGCGCCGTCGGCCCGTCTCGCTCAGTCCGGTTGCACCCGGGTCCTGAGCTCCGGCTCATCGAGCCGTTTGTTCTCTCTCAGTTCCACCACCGTTCCCCACCGCCAAGTGGGGAGTTGCAGCGGCCCCTAGCCAGGGCCAACACGCGGGCCTCTAGCCAAGGCCCACCAACCGGCTGCGGGCCCCCGCCAAGGGGCTCTCAGCAAGACCACACGCCCAAGGAGGTGATCCCCAGCCCGAGACGTGAGCCCCGGTTCGTTCCCGCGGGGCGGGAGCGGCATGGTCCATTTTTTGATTGGTAGGTCTCGTCATAGTGCACGATGCAGGGCTGGATTGTCAGCCCGAGTGTGTCCGCTTGGCCGGTATTAGCCCGTTTCGTTCGATCGAAAACACTCCCGACGGGTATGTTTTTGCGCCACGCGTGGCCAAATCCGCACGCCGGCTCTCTACTGCTGTATTCCGCGAGGCGGGAGCGACGGCCTGCGCAAGCCCGTCTCGAGCCCCCTCTCAGCGTCTGCCCCCTTCGTACATCTCGTCTGCTGTCCTCCAGCTCGGCGCCCTGGCCGCACCCACCTCTGTGGGGGTGGGCCGATGACGGTCACGGAGGGGCCGGTTCGCCGGCAACGGGTTCGGGTGCCGATGCGGCTGGTGTCGTCGGCGGCACCCGACGTCGCGCTGTCCGTCTACGTGAAGGTCAAAGCCCTCGGGGCGCGGCCCGAGGGGTGCCAGGCGCGGGCGGAGACGATCGCGTCGTACCTGGGGCTGTCGAAGCCGTCGGTGGAGCGGGGCCTGAAGGCGTTGTCGCGTCCGGCGTCGGACGGTGTGATCGAGCTGCGCTCACAGCGGCGGACGATGCGGGGCGGGCGGGGTACGTCGGCGATGCGCACGGTCCGGCCGATGAAACGAGCGGAGGCATTCGTGTGGCTGCCGGTGGCGGCCGCGGAGGACCTCACCCCCCGGCAGCTGAGGGCGTACGCGGTCATCGCGTACGCGGAACAGATGCGCATGGCGCTGACCGAGGCCGAGCTGGCCGGGCACCTGCTGCACCACTCGGGCAAGCGGGCCGGCCAGCCCATCACCACGACGGCGGCAGGTGAGGTTGTCGACGGCCTGGAGGCCGCGCGGTGGGTGACGGTGCAGCGGCGCGCGGGCACGCAGGGACGTCACCGGTTCGTCGCCCATGACATCGCCCCAACGGCCGCTGAGGAGGTCGCCGAGCAGCCGCTCGCGGACGCGTCGCAGGCCTCCAAAGAGTGCCGGCAGGAGCCTGTGGACAACCCCACGCAGGGCTCGAGCAGTCCCCTGGTTGGTGAGGGATCGGGTTCGCTGGTTGGTGAGGGATCCCTCGCGAATAGGGAATCACCTAGGACTGACTCACCTGATGACGAGCGCGCGTTTTGCTCCTCCGCCGTAGGCGACCTACCGGTAGTAGAGGGCGCCGGGCCTCGGAAGTCGTCAGCCGACGCAGTGGTGCGGATGACGACTTCGGGTGGTTTCGCGCTGCGCGCGGAAGGGCGGCGGCACCCATCTCCTCAACCTGACACTTCTCCCCTGGGATGGGCTCTGGGCTACCAGGTCCCGCAGGTCGCAGACATCCTTGCTCGCATCGTCCCGTCGGCCAGCGGCTACCAGCGTGATCGTCTGGAGCGGCTGGTGGGCGGGCTGCTGGTCGACGGTGAGGACGACGCGATGATCGCGGCACGGCTGCGGGAACGTCTCAAGCCCCTGGCAACCGGTGACCCCGAGCGGCCCTATGCGTTCCGCCGGGATGGCCTGTCGTGGGTGCTGCGCATCGGCCTGCCCTATACGCCGGGCGGGATGACGTCGCTCCCGTGTGCGCGCCGCGGCTGCCGGGGCCTGGTGCGTGCCAAGGCCACCGACAGGGTGCGCTGCGATGCGTGCGAGCTGGCGGTGCTGCAATGGCAGGAGGCAGTTCAGGCCCGGCGCGCTTTGGAAGCTGCCCTAGCTGCACGGCCCCCGCAGGTAGAGGCAGAGCATGCCCCGTTGGCTGCGGATGCCCCAACGCCGAAGCCGCCACTTTGTCCGCAGGCGTCGGCGGTCCGGTCGGCGCGGCAATCTGCCAAGACTGCACTGCAGTTGCCGGCTTCGGTTCGTGAACAGCTTGGTGTGCTGGCGGTTGTCGCTCCGGAGGCCGTCCGTGTCGCGGAGAAGGCTGCCTGCGCCGCCTACACTCCGGCGACCGAAGCGGAGACTGACGCCCAGCACGCACGCCGGGTATCGGCAGCGACGGCCACTTGGTGCGCCGTCCTCAGCCGCTACGCTGACCAGCTTGCCGCCCATGTAGCCAAGGACCACGCCGGGAGCGCCGCATGAGTCTGCGTTACACCGCCGACCGGACCATCGTCCGTTGCGACCAGTGCCCCGGACAGCCGATTCTGCCCACCCACCGGGAGGAGACCGACCCCCGGCGTTGCGTGCGCTGCCAGGGAGAGCACCGCTGGTTGCCCCAGCCGCACCCGGACGATCACCTGTGCCAGGTGTGCCGTCGGGAGTGCCCCACCTGCCAGGCCCTGACGTCGAATGGCGACCGGTGCCGCGCCTGCCAGGGCCGCTGCCGCACCTGCTCCAACCCACTTCCGAACCGGCCGGACTTCGCTTCCGGCATCACGCACGTCGAACCGGAGCGCCGCAAGGACCGCCGCCGCAAATGGAACCTCACCTACTTTCCCCGGTCCTGGGGGTGGGACCAGTGCGACGCCTGTCAGGAAGCGGCGACCGCGGCCGACCCCCTTCGTGCCGTGCTGGCCGCGCTGCCCGACAAGCTCGTCAGGGCCTGCGGCGGCGCCGTCCCGCCCGCCGTCGTGGAGACCATCTACGAAGAGCTGCGGTGGCGCTCGGCTGTACAACTCTCCGCCCGGATCGAGCGCCGCTGGTGGAGGAGCTGGGCCGGCCGCCCTCTGACCCGCAGCGCAGACGGGCAGCAGGACGGCTACCGGCCCGACGATGTCGCGGTGTGGCTTCTGGCCCCCGCCGACTGTGCCGGCCGATGCGAGGACGGATGGCACCCGGCGCCGCCCGACCGCCCCGACCGCGACGACACGCCCTGTGCCGTATGCAACAGCGGACGCGTCCTGACCACGCCGGCTGCACAAGAGCACCCAGAGGACGGCGAAGCCGGCCCAGCTGCGGACCGTACGGTCACCGAGGCCGTTGCCTACCGGCCGCCCATGGGCGAGTGCACCGGCAGGAGCGGGTCGTGCGGCCTGCCTGTCCTGCCACCTCACACGCAATGCCCCGCATGCCTCGACTGGCCGTGGTGCACCTCCTGCCGTCGCCGCCACAACCCTGCCCAGGCGAATACCTGCTCGACCTCTTCCCGGCCATGAGCTCCCCACCGCGCGCAGGAGGTCAGATGGACTACCCGCCCCACCGCCCCGCTACGGAAGCGCAGCTATTCGGCTCCGGCGCGGATATGGCGCTCACAGCCCTTCGCATTGCACGGGCCGATGCCCGACGCAATCGCAACCAGCCCCCCGGCCGCATGCCCCGCTCTCGACGGGCGGGCCGTTCCGAGGCCGTGTCCCTGGGCGCCGCTATCAGCGAACTCCTCGCCAAAAACAACTGGCTCGCCTCCGTTGACGACAACCTGGTCAGCCAATGGCCTTCCATGATCGGTGATCTCGCCAAAGGCCTGACCGCCATCGCCTTCGACCCCGCCACCGGCGCCCTCGCACTGCGCCCCGCCTCAACGGCCTGGGCGACACAAGCCCGTCTGCTCGTGCCGCAGATCATCCGGCAGGTCAACAAGCACCTGGAGCGCGAGACGGTACAGACCATCCGTCTCCTCCCGCCCGGAACTGAGGGGACGACAAAGGGCAATCGCAGTACGACGGCTGCCCTGGAACAGCAGAAACAAGCCAACTATCCAAACTCGACGAGAGCCGGCCTCCTGGCCGACCCAGATCTGCAGGCGGCGCTCGAGCGCCAGGCCCGGCAGACACCACGCGAGGCTGAAGACCTCTTCGCCTACCACCACGCCGAATCACGCGCCCCGAGGACCGTTCACACCCGCGCCTTGGCCCGAGCCCGCGCCCTGGCCCGGCGTCGCGAGGCGGCGTGAAACCGTCCAAGACGATCGCTCGCGCTCACTAGGCTTGCCCAGATAACGGGGCAGTTGTCTGGTCAGCAAAGGGGGAGAACGTGGCTGAGGACGAGACCGAACCGCCACAGCCTCCCAGCGACCTGAACGCGGAAAAGAATGTCCTGCGCGCGATGCTGTTGTCCTCCGATGCAATCGCCGACATCGTCGAAGTTCTGCACGGTCACGACTTCTACCGGCCCGCTCACGAGCTGATCTACACCACCATTCTGGATCTCTACGCCCAGGGCCAAGCCCCCGACCCCATATCGGTGGGAGCAGAACTCAGGGCACGCAAGCAGCTGGCGAAGGCAGGCGGCACGGAATACCTGCACACGTTGGCAAGCAGGTCCGGACGCGGAAAGGCCTGGCTCAAGGACGCCGAGCGGGTCCAGGCCACCGCCGTGCTGCGCCGCACCAAAGTGGCCGCCGTTCACATCGAGAACCTTGTCGCCGAAGGCACCGCGGACAACGCAGACCGTATCGCTGACGCCGTGCAGACCGAGATCTTCGCCGCCACCGCCCGCGGCCGCCACGGGCTGCCGCCCGCCTACTCGCTTGCCGAGGTGCTGGAAGGCACCCTCGACGAGATCGAAGCCGTCGGCAGCACCGGCCAGATCGCGGGAGTCCCCACCGGCTTCACCGATCTCGACACACTCACCGGAGGGCTCCAGCCAGGACAGCTGATTGTCGTCGCCGGGCGCCCCGCCATGGGCAAATCGACCCTTGCCATGGACTTCCTGCGCGCCGCCTCCCTCAAATCCGGCCTCCCCTCAGCTCTGTTCACACTCGAGGCCGGCAGACACGAAGTCTCCATGCGGCTGCTCGCAGCCGAAGCACGCGTAGCCCTGCACAGAATGCGCTCCGGCACGATGACGGACGACGACTGGACACGGTTGGCCAAGCGCATGCCCGACGTCTCCGCCGCCCCCCTCTACATCCAGGACGGCGCATACGCCACGCTCACCGACCTGCGCGCACACTGCCGACGCCTGCGCAGCCAGCGCGACATCCGCCTCATCGTCGTGGACGCCCTGAACCTGATCAGCTACGGCACCCGGCCCTTCGCCTCCCGGTACGAGGAGATCTCCGAAATCTCACGGTGCCTCAAGCTCCTGGCCAAGGAGCTGGAGATTCCCATCGTCGCCATCTCACAGCTCAACCGGAGCCCCGAACAGCGTCCAGACAGGAAACCGCAGGTCAACGACCTACGAGACTCCGGTGCTTTGGAAGACAACGCCGACTTGATCATCCTCATCCACCGCGAAGATGCCTACGAGGAGGACTCGCCTCGCGCCGGAGAAGCGGATCTCATCGTGGCCAAGCACCGCCACGGCCCCACAGCCACGATCACCGTTGCCTACCAGGGGCACTACTCACGCTTCGTCGACATGGCACAGACCTGAAACGAGCAAACGCTGACAAGCCAACGCGGCAAATCTCCACACGACGCCCTCACACGACATGCCGGCAGCTCACAGCCGCGCGGTAGCCATCGCACCCACCGCTGAACACCTGGCCCGAACCGAATCTCAAGAAGCGGAGATGGGATGACAGAAATCATCGGCGACGTACAGGACCCGGCGGAAATGATGCCCACGCCGTGGCCCGACCTGACTCAACTCGCCGAACTCAACTTCCGCCACAAGGTCGGCATCATCGCCCAGCGCGGGAGCCGCGAAGCAAAGGTCGGCCGGGATATCGCCGTCCACGCCGCGCGAGCCGGCATCCCCGTCGTCCTCTTCACCGGGTATCCGCCGGCCACACCCCCGACCAAGCTCCTCATCGATGAGACTCCTGCGCCGACCGCAACACAGCTCAACGCCAGCGCCAAGAAGCTCATCGCGGGCCAGCAGCCGCGCCTCATCGTCATAGAGCGCTTCGAGCGGCTACGGCAGGAAGATCCTGAGCCCCAGTGGGACGACGCTCCGTACGACCCCATCGACGACCCCACCAACGAATCGTGGGGAGACCGGTTGATGTGGACTGTCCGCGACGTCCGGGTCGAGATTCCCACCCTCTTCACAACAGTCGTCGACCCCGTGCCTGACCTGTCCCGCCCCTTGTTCAAATGGCTTCACGTCGATCACCCAGCGATGGTGATGACGGACGTCTGCAAGCCAACCCTCGTGGTCGCACGCACCAGTCCGGAGTCGGTCGAGGCGCGCCTGGAAGTCGATCCACACGAGTACCGGACCGGCACCCTCTCGACCTTGCTGTGGGAGCCGTTGGACGCCAGCAACACCTGACACACTCCCTGTGCCCCGCCTACTGCTTGCCAGATTCCCGAACGGAGACAGCGTGATCCCCTCCACCCGATCTCACTACGCCAAGTACGAGACCGCGGAGGGGCGGCCGACCGCCACCCGCCCGGTCATCGCGTGGGACGACGACGGCCACCCCATGGTCGTCGGCAGCCTCGGACTGGTCCGCGCCGAGGAATGCGGAAACTTCGTCCGCGTGGACGAATACGAAGCCCCCATCGTGGCCGCTGTTCCCGGCGACGGCTGGTTGGTCGACTGCAAGGACGCCGAAGGCAACACCTGGACCGACCGAATCCTGGCGTGGACTGTGCACGCGGACGGCACCGCCGTACCCCTCACCACGGACGCGGACGGCGTTACGGGCGACGCTACCAAGGGCGTCGGTGAATACCGGCTGTACCACCCCGGCACCACCGAGCAAGCCAAGGCGGAGCACACAACGTCGTCGCCTTCCGTCGTACCCGGGCGACACGCTCCTCGGCGCCCTAAATGGTGCGGCCGCTGCGACGGCCCGGATACCCGCAAGCACAAGGGGCTCCCCTGCGACTGCGCCGAGGCATCCGCGACGTCGCAGCAGCTCTGCCAGTACTGCGACACAGCACTCGACCCTTGCTACGGCACATCCGATTTCAAGGTCTACTGGACCGATGCTAAGAGGCAACAGGCTTGCCCGAAGGCCCCAGTGAGCGTGGTCGTGAACGACCAGTCGAAGATCACCTTCTGAACCTTGGCAGACACTCGACCTGGAATACGTAGCCGACGACTGGTGGAGCGCGCCGGCAGCGCCGAATGGTTCAGCGGCGGATCTGGATGGTGACCTTGATGGCCGTTCCGCCGACGATCGCCGCGCCGAGTCCGGCCACGGGCCCGACGAGTTCGATGTGCCCGGTCAGGATCAGCAGCACGACAGCGAGTGCGGTGAGCAGTGCTGCCATGGCCAGCAGCCAGCGGATGCTGCTGGTGGTGAAGCGGGTGGGGTTCGGGGGGCCGTCGGTGGAGGCGGCGGACATCTGATTCTCCTTGTGAGGTGCGTCGTTGCTGGCTTGTATGTCTGACGATGCACCTGCGGAGGAGGTCTTCGAAGCGGTTGGATGTTGTGCAGGCGACAACGTGGGGTTGTCCCGGGACAACTGTGGTGAGTGATGGGTGTGAAGAGGGCGGGCCGGCCGTGGGCTCCGGCACGCGGCAACTGCGCGGAGATGAACCGCCTCGTGGAGACGGTCCGGTGCTGGTTGGATGAGGCATCTGTGACCGTGACGGGCTTTCACCGCCGACTGACCCCTGACCACTTTCATGACCAGCATGTGCCGCCCCTTCGGAAGCTGCGCGACCTGCTCTCCGGCGAGGAATTGCCGTGGGAGCTCGTCGAAGCGGCAGCCGATGTGTGTTTCCCCGGCGAACCTGCAACACAGACGCAAGACCGGCTCGCTCCGCTGCGGGAGCTATGGGACGCCGCCCAGACCGCGCCCACGGCGGTGAGCGGTGACGCGTTGCCGTCGGTGGCCCGCGAGCTGCTGGAGGCCAAGGACCGGACGATTGCCGCCTACCAGGAGATCGATCGGGCCCGGCAGGCGTTCCAGGCGAGCGAGCGTGGTCGCCTTCAAGCTCTGCAGATGGCCACCATGGTGTTTGTCCTGCTCGGCCAGGCGCAGGCCACGATCTCGGATCTGAAACGGCAGGTCGATGGCTTGCAGATCGCTGTGCCCCCGGCCCCCGCGCAGCTTGCTCTCGTGGAGCAGCATCTGGAGCGGGCGGTGGTTCAGGAGCACGATCTGCGCGGTGCACTGAGCAGGGCCGAGCGCGAGCGTGACACCGCCCAGCGGGTCGCGGATCATGCCGCGCGGCGCATCCAACAGCTGGAGTGTGAGCTCGCGCAGCTCAGGACCGAAGAGGGTCAGCCACCGGACACACCCGTTGTTCTCGATGCGCTCCCGGTTGTGCGGGAGGCGGACGGGCCGGCAGCCAGCACAACGTTCGAACAGATCGAGGAGGCGCTGGGCAAGGTTCGTTCCGTGCTCGATCGCGAGCACGAGGCGGTGCAGGAAGCCGCCGACGAGGTGGGCTGGCACCCCATGGCGGATCGCGGCGCAGTGGTGGCGGGGGAGGTTCTCGAAGCGGGGGAGGGGTTGTCCCGAACTACTGCGGACAACTCTGCAGGCGAGATGACAGCAGCGGTTGAGCGCTCCCGGCGGGCAGGCACAGACCGGGTCCGGTACGTCGGGGCGGCGACGCGGCGGATCAATCGGGGCATAGATCTCGACGAGATCGTGCTCGGCCTGTGCCGGGCGACGGTCCCCACGTTCGCCGACGCGATCCTGGTGTATCTGCGTGACCCGCTGCCGGTGGGCGACGAGCGCCCGACCGGCCCGGTGGTGCTGCGGCTGCGCCGTACGGACCGGACCCTAGAGGAACCGGGCTCCAATGGTGCCCGGCTGCCGGTGCTGCCCGCGCAGCCGGGCCTGGACTGGTCAATGGATGACAGCGCGCCCGAGCTCGTCGAGGTGCAGCCCGGTGGAGCGCTGGCAGATGTGCTGCGGGGGGTACGCCCTGTGTTCGGGGAGCCGCAGGCGGCGGGTACGGCACTGGCGGAGCTGCTGGGCCCGATTACCCGGCTGTCGGGCGGGCATCGAGTGGTCCTGGCCCCGCTGCGCGGGCGGCGGCGGGTGATCGGCGCGGCGGTGTTCCTGCGGCGGCCGGGCCGGCCGGCGTTCGAGCGGGACGATCTGCTGGTGGCGGCGCAGTTGGCGTCGCACACCGCGCTGGGCGTGGACAAGGCGGGGCTCTACGGTCGCGAGGCGCGGATGGCGGACGCGTTGCAGCGCAGGATGCTGCCGTTCTCGCTGCCGCAGCTGGCCGGTGTGCGGCTGGCGAGCCGGTATCTGCCGGCTGCCGAGACGGCGCGGGTGGGCGGTGACTGGTACGACGCGTTCACACTGCCCGGCGGCCGGATGGCGCTGGTCGTCGGCGATGTCATGGGGCACTCGATGGCATCGGCCGCGGTCATGGGGCAATTTCGTGTCATGACGCAAGCGTTGGCGGGCGAGGACCGGGCGCCGCAGGAGGTACTGCGCAGACTCGATCGTTTGGCGCGGGAGCTGGGTTTCGAGGTGCTGGCGACGTGCCTGTTCGCGGTCTATGACCCGGTCGCGCACCGGGTAGTCATCGCGAACGCGGGGCATCCGCCTCCCGTGATGCTGCACCGCGGTGGCCGCGCGGAGGTGTTGCGGGTCCCGTCCGGCGCGCCGATCGGAGTGGGCGGGGTGGATTTCGAGGCGGTGGAGCTGGACGCCCCGGCGGGCGCCACCCTCGTGCTCTACACAGACGGGCTGGTCGAGTCGCGGATCCGTGACGTGTGGACCGGGATCGAGCAGCTGCGGGAGCGGCTGACCGAGACGGCCCGGCTGACGGGCCCCAATCCGCCGCCGCTGGAGCCGTTGTGCGACGAGGTACTGGACATGCTGGGGCCCGGCGACCGCGATGACGACATCGCGTTACTGGTCGCCGGGCTGGACGGCATCGCACACCCGAAGTCGGAGGCGTGAGCCGGTTCCTTCCCTGAGGGCGCGGGGGCCCCGAAGCCAGACCGCAGATCAGCCCGTCCGGCCGGGACGTGAGGGAGGCTGGCGGTAGCCCCCGCGGCCGACTGCTGGACATTTCGTACCACGCATCCGCTCGGACAGATGCTGAAGGGCGGCGGCCCGGCCGGCCTGTGCGTACCGTCGAAGCCATGCGATCGCTCTGGCAGGGAACGGTCTCCTTCGGCCTGGTCGTCTTGCTTATCTAGATCGTGTGCCTATCTGCCCAGGTCAGATGAGTGTGAATGGCTGAGGGACGTACGGTCAGTCTCGTCAACGCAGGCGGTCAACCGAGAGCTGGCCGCAGGAGCGTGAAGGGGCCCCAGGCGGTAGCCGCCCGCCGAGCAGGGCCGCGCAGGCCCGACGGTCAGCAGCCCGCCGACGAGGAAGGTGCCCTGCACGTCGGCGAGCGGCAGGACCAGTTCGGACCTGGAAGCGCCGTGCAAGCAGCGGCATCAAGCGGATCTTCGACCGGCTGGTGGCCAAGTGCGGTGCGGTCGAGGTGACCAGGTTGATCGCGTTGCCTGGTCGGACCTACGGTGGCGAGCCGTTCGAGGCGATGGCTTCTCAGGTATGCCGAGACCAGAAGGCGACGAACGCGATGTAGGCGATGGCGGCGGTTGCCACGAACCAGAAGTACGGATCGCCGCTTCTTCCGGATGCCAGTTCACCGATGAAGGCGTAGAGATTCGCCACGGTAAGCACCACGCCCGTGCCAGCCCAGGCTCGCCCTCCGATCCGGGCGAAGCGCTCGTCGGGAGCCTTCTCGGTGAGGCCCTGATAGGTCTCGCTCCGGCGTCCCAGCAGCACTAAGGCAAGACTGCAGGCCGCCAGGATCCCGAACGTCACCAGGCCGAGAGCGAGGCGGCCGCCGAAAGTCGCGGCCACGAGGCAGGCGACTCCGATGGCGAGGAAGAAGCCGGGGACGGACCGCCTGGCTCTGTTACTGGTCATCTGCTGGGCTCTCTTCGACATGGAACATCTCCTCAACGCTGACCTCGAAGAACCTGGCCATGGACAAGGCGAGCGGCAGGGAAGGTGTGTACCGCTCGGTCTCGATTGCGTTGATCGTTTGCCGTGAGACCCCGAGGGCTGTGCCTAGCTGGCCCTGGGAGAGTCCTCGTGACGACCGCAGCTCCCTGACGCTGTTTCGCATGTGTAAAGCTTACTTGTCACCCCTCAGTGGTTGTCAAGCTTGCTTTACAGGAAGGGCAGGGCTCGCGCGGCGCTCGGGCACCGTGTTCACCGTGCTGGTGGCCAGCCCGGTGTGGAAGGGCGAGTGCATCCCTGACCGCCCCTTGGAAGGCCACAACCCCGCCCGCGAGTGCGGCTCCGGTGGTGTCACTTCTCACCGACATTTCGCGACGCCCCGCCGCAACCGAATTCATTTGCCGCGTGGGGTGACGCTCAAATGATCAAGCAGGTCCTTCGGGATTGCCCATTCACCCCGCGGTCGAAAGCACCCACTCAGGTTGGCTCGTGCTGATTGCCGTCCCGGATCATCTGTCGGAGGCTCGTGCGGGCCGCGGCAAGGTCCTGCTGAAGCTCATGCACGTGATCGGCGAGTGGCCGGAGCTGGGCCAGCTCGTGTTCGAGCTTCCTGTTGGCTTCCGTAAGTTCGGTGATCCGCTCAGTCAGCTTCCGATTGCTGATCTGATCGAGCTGATGTCCGAGGTGCTGCCGCATAGCGGCTCGGAGCTGATTACGTTCCGTGCGGAGTTCTTTGATCTCCTCGCGGGCCATGGCCAGGTCGGTGTGGAGGCTGGCGGGGCTTGCCCGGCGGCCTTGGGCCGCTTCGGTGACGGGAGCCTGTTCCTGCCGCTGGATGGCTGCTTGGACGTGTTCGCGGATGCCTTCGGCGTAGACGAGCCAGGTTGACACTTTCGCAGTGCGGGCGACGGCGGCGAAGGAGATCGGCTCGCCGTCGTCCAGCATGCGCCGAATGGTGTCGAGCACGCGTTGGCGTTTGAGGAGGCTGGTCTGTCGCCGGGATTCGGCGAGGACGTCAGCGGGGGTTCGGGTAGCCATCTCACGCTCCATTCTTGGCGGCGACGGTCAGGGGGAGGAGCTTGTGGTCGCCGCCGGCTCGGACCCGGCGAAGGACAGCGGCGGCCTCCTCCAACTCGGCTCTATCGTCCTTGAGCAGGGCTGCCATCCGTTCGCGCATCGTCGCCGCGACTTCTTCGTAGGAGTTGATCTGAGCGGTGAGGTTGTCGATGACGAAGCCGGCTGCGTCCATCGCCCGAGCCTTCTCGCGGTCAGCTCGCAGGCTGTTGGCGTGGTCCTCGATCGCGGGCAGGTAGGACGGATCGGGACGGTAGAAGCCGCAGCCTGAGCATTGGAAGCGGATCGGGCATGCGTGTCCGCCGGCCTTGACGTTGGTGGGTTCGGTGCAACCGCCGAACGGAACGCCCACTGAGCGCTGTTCGTAGGCAGTCGGCGAGCAGGGTGTCGCGGTCCCGTGTCGGTCGGCAACCATCAGGCTCAGGGTCTTGACGGCCTTGCGCTTGCGTTCCAGAGAGACCCGGTAGTATCCCATGGTCGTTTTTGGATCATCGTGGTCCATGAGGTCTCGGAGCACGTCAAGTGGGGTGCCCGCGTCGGCATGCCGTTGGGCGAAGGAGTGCCGGAAGGCGTAGGGATAGATCAGGGACCGGTTGAAGGGGATCACGTTGCCTTCAGAGTCCATGGCGTCACTGCCCAGGGTGTCGAGGTTGTTCACCCAGGTCCGCATGCCGGCACCGAAGTTGTTGCTCATGAGGTGGTCTGATCCTCCGGCGGAGGTGATCGCCGGGAACAGGTAGGGCTCGCTGACGCTCGGGGCGTCAGGCAGGGTGTCGCGGAGATGCGACCTGCTCGGAGACCCAGCCAGGCCCGACACCGAACAGCAGGAACTGCGTCATCGTTCCCAGAACCGCATTGGCACTGCCGTCCTGCCGGAAGCGGATCACCGACTGGTTCTTGCAGCCCCGCGGCGGGAGAGGGACGCTCACCAGCCACTCCCGGAAGCACAGCAGGTTCTCGAAACCCGGCTCCGACCACCGCAGCCCACGCTCGTCACACCAGGTCAGGTACAGAGCCACCCGGCTCGCGCAATTCCGCTCAGTGTTCACCGACCGGCCCAGACCACGAACCTGGTCCAAAAACGCGGTCGCCTCACGATGCAGCCGGAAGACCCCGTCGACGACCACCCAGGCGACTCTTGAGGACTCCGGTACTTCAGCCTTCTCAGCTCGATAGATCACGTATGGACTAACGGGCCAAACACCCCAGCGACCTCTCAGATACCCATCAGCCACACAGACGAATGAGCCCTGACCTCACGTACCTCACGCCCGCAATCCAGATCTAGATAACACTGCCCGTGGACATCTACGCAGCCACTGACGACCACGGGCCCGGTCTCCATCTCGTGCATTCCGTCGACGGCGGCCGCGTCCGCCACCGGCGGGTGTGCGAGCTGGACGGACGGGAGGTCAGGCCGGAGGAGACCGCCCGCGGCTGGGAGGCACCCGACGGCCGCACGGTGGTCATCCAGGACGCCGACCTCGAAGCCCTGCCGCTGCCCACGAAGCGTGTGATCGAGGTCGTCAGGTTCATCGGCGAGACCGACGTTGACCCGCTGCTGTATGCCCGCCCGTACTGGGTGGGCGCCCACGGCCGCGGTGATGGTGCGGGCGAGGGTGGTCTTGCCGGTGCCGGGTTCACCGGTGACGCGCCTGCGCCCCGCCGCAGGGAGGTCCGGGCGGGGCGCAGTTCAGTGGGGCGTCACAGCCAGTGCTGGAACCACGCGAACGTCAAGCCGATGATGCCACTCCCGGCCGCATACAGGGCGCCGCGCACGGGCTCCTGCCACAGGGGGCGCTGCTTCCACGTCGAGAGGTTCTGCCACGTCGGGCGCCGGCGCCGGCGCCACTGCAGGGTGCGGCCCAGGGCGCCGCGCAGGCGCTGGTGGGAGCGGGCGCGGCGGCTGCCGTTGCCGTCGCCAGACGGGGTGGTACCGTCGTTTTTCAAGGTGTTCCTCCAAGAAATGTTGGGGTCTTCGCGGACCTGCTGGGTGGTGCATCGCGTGGAGAGCCCTCTCGACCAGTGGCCTAGGAACCGGGGTCGGGAACGGGCTCTCTTTCGCGTTGTGTTGATGGTACCGAGCGTCGGGTGAGCCGCTTGATGGGTCACCGCAAGTCGCAAGTGCCTTTCTGTTCCCTTCTGTTGAGATGCGTTCCTGAAGAGGGGTCAGAGCGTGGTCAGACCGTGTGCAGAAGGGGCGCCGACCAGCCCTTTTACCTGCGCATGTGGGATGGGACACACCTTTGGTCTGTGGCACAACGGTGTACAGCACCAGACAGGTGAACGCAGAACCCACGTCGGTGCGGAGGAACTCGTCGACGAGGAAGATGAAGCAGCCGGCCTGCGTCGGGGCACATCGGTCAGCAGCATGCAGGATCCGGGACGCTACGCCCCGCGAGGAGCAGCAAACGCGCGGCTCGATGCGCTAGCCGGTCGTCCGCCAGGGAATACCCTCCGGCGGCGGCCGCTCAGAACAGGCTCGACGCCGCCCACATGACGAGCGCGTACAGGCTCGTCCCTCCGGTGCAGATGATCGCCAGCCACACCAGGGCGCTCCACGGCCACGGGGCGGGCACCTCGGGCTTGGGTGGCTTGGTGGGGCAGCACTTCGAGCAGTGGGCGTCGGGCATGGCGTCATCGTCTCGGCCGCGGGGCGGGCCCGGTAGAGCGGGACGGACCGAACATGCGAACACCCCCGACCGGGATCCGGTGCGGGGGCGTTGGTGTTCATCCCCGGACGTGCGGGGCGATCTGACCTTACGACCGGGGCGGGGCCGGTGTGCAGCGACACACGGTCAGTCGGTGGTCGCCTCACCCTTCAGGGCCTGCCCGATGGTCGCCTCGCTCAGGCCGGTGGCACGGGCGAGGGCGGCCTTGGTGACGCCGCGGGCGGCCGCGGCGCGGATGGCGCGGTTGCGGCGGGCGACGTGCTGCCGCCGCAGCCGGTCCCCGGCCACGGTGCGTTGCAGAATCCGCGCCCAGGCGAGGAGCGCCCGGCCCTGCCAGCGGCGGACGGTCTCGGCGAGTGCACGTGGGCGGGATGCGGGTGTGGTGTTGCCGGCCAACGGGTCCCCCAAGGCTCGTTCGGCGGTGAACCTTTCACGGTGAACGGAGGGCCGGGGGCCCGGCAAGAGCGCGAACTCGCCGAGCGACGGCCTCAGGGGCTACCGCCACTTGCTGACGGCCGCGGCGTAGCTATGCGGGCTGACGCGAATCCTGTACCAGCCGACGCTCAGCGGGCACCCGGGCCGGCATGCGGGGCGCCCGCAGACCTCGAGGCGTCGGCCCGCGGGGATGCCCGGAATGGTGTGGCAGGCCCAGGTGCGGCAGTGCCGGCATCGGGTCCAGAGGGCGTTGCGGTCGTGGTCGTAGTAGCCGGTGAGGACGGGCGTGTGCTGGGTGTCGTGGTGAGCGGGCATGGGGTCTCCTAACAGTTCGGGGCATGGCGGCATGGCCTTGCCGCGGGTAGAGGCGGTAGGCGGTGTGGTGGGCGTCGAGGTCGTGAATGCCGGTGGTGAGGCCGGTGGTGAATCTCTAGGGAGTCGGTTGCCTGAACGGTCGATGGGTGTGGAGGGCGGGCGACCGTTGGCGGCACGAAAAGGCCCCCGGCCGTCGGCTGGGGGCTGTGGTGGTGCGTGCGTTCTCTAGTGGTTATGGGGTGGGCGTATCACTGCGACCATCCCCTGGTCGAGGCCCGGTGCGCGCCCATGGAGGTCACTGTTCCGTCACACCTCCCTCACACCCCTGCCCGGCCCGGGATGATGCCCGCACGCGACCTTGGGGGATTCATGCGCATCCGCACCGCTGTCACCGCTGCCGCTGTGCTGGTCGGGCTCGCCGGCTTCACCGGCTGCGGCCAGAGCTACAAGGAGCTGACGGAGGGCTGCTTGACGGCGCTAAAGGCACGCGCCGACGGCGACAAGAGCAAGCCAGCCGAGTGCGAGGGCGTCAAGCGCAAGGACTACACAGCCCTGGTGACGAGCGTCGCCATCGACGACCTGGGCTGGACCGACGAAGACGGCAAGTTCGACAAGAACAAGATGCTCGACAGCCTCAAGGACGGGAACTGATTGCGCAACGCCAGCGCCGCCCGGGAGCGCACCGTGCGCGCGGCCAGGCCGAAGTCCACCTTCACCAAGCGTCAGATGTGGGAGGACGCCGCCCGCCGCGCCGAACGCGCCGCCGTCGAGCAGGACCTGCGCCGCGACGACGTCGAGCTGCCCGCGTACGACACCGAAGAGACCGGCGCGGGCGGCCCGCAGATGTCCGAGGAGCAGCAGGACCGGCTCGACGCCCTCCGCCGCCAGCAGGAGCTGCGCACCATCCGCCAGCCGACGTGCGGGCGTACGGCGACCTGCCCGACGAGGATCTGCGGACCCGGCTGGCCTGGTTCCTGGAAGCCGCCGAGGCCCGCGAGGAGTACTGGCAGCGGTCCGAGGACCTGGAGCGCGACGCGGCGGCCGGCACCACCCACGGCCGCGAGTTCGCCGCTCGGGCCAACGTCGCCCTCACCGCCGCCGAGGCCCTGCTGACCCGCGCCCGTGAGGAGACGGACGCCGCTCTGGCCGCCGAGCAGAAGGCCAAGGAGATGCGCAGCCAGTACGACCAGACCGCGGCCGCCCGCAAGGCCGGCCACGTCAAGCTCGCGCTCGCCTTCTCCACCAAGAAGGGCTGAAGAAGACGACCGGCCACCTGCTGGAGCAGCGCATCGAGGCCGAGGACCAGCAAAGGCGCGCCCGGCGTGCCGTCGAGGACGCCCAGGCCGGTGCCTGGGAGACGCTGACCGGGCACGCCGACGTCCGGGCCCCCGGTGCCACCGGCAACCGCCCGGCCACCGTCGAGGACCTGGCCACCAGGCTCCGGGAACTGCGCACCGCCCTGCCGGACAGGGCGCAGGCGATCGACACCGGCGACCTGCGCCGCCGCAACGACGCCCACGGCCGAGTCCAGTCCTCGACGCGGGAGGCCGACCAGTTCCGCAGCTACATCGACGAGGTCCGCAAGGAACAGACGGACCGGCAGAAGATCAGTAGCTGAGCACCGACCGGCACGAGCAGGAAGCGGGCTACCGCGCCAGCGAGGCCGCCCGGCAGAACCGCCGGCAAGTCCAGCACCAGGCCGCCGACGTCCAGCACGAACAGCACAGCCGAGGCCGCAAACGCTGACGGGGGACCAAGGTATCGGCACTCCGCAGCTGATACCGGGCCGTCGTAGACCTGTTAGGTTAAATGGGGGCAATGAGGGGTAAGCAGCAACGTAGTGTTCCCCGGCAAGCGTCACCGGGGACACTGCACGTTCCGGTGGGTCAGGGCACGAAGTTCTTCTGCCACTCCAGCGAGGACATCGACAGCGCGGCGTCGGCGAGGGCCTTCGCCATCCCTCCTGGAGCGCTCGCCGCTGCCCGGGGCTGGTGCAAATCCTGAAGGCCCGGGAAACTCCCGGGCCTTCAGGGCGAACCTCTGCAGGGGAGGGGACCGAGGGGCACAACCTCGGCGGGTCCCTCCTCCATCCGGTACCCGAAGCCGATTCTCAGCGGACGACGAGTTGATGCGGATTACGTGGACTGCAGTGGTTCTTCGACAGATGCGATACATGCGCTGAACTCAGGGGACACAACCCGTTTCTGACGCCGTTTCCGATCCGTCTGCTCTTGACTGTAGCGGGTGCGGACCGTTCCGCGCCAACCCTCTTTGCTTGCGGCCGTTGAACCCCCTACCTTTGCACCCTCTAGAGGGCGTTCCCGCCTGGTGTGAGGGGTACCCTTGTGCCGGATGCGGGGGTCCTCTGTACCCGGCACTAAGTAACTTTAAAAATTACTATTCTCTACTGCAGAGATACGGCAGGTGACCCGGTGCAAGCGGAAAGGTCTCTGACGGCCCCCCGGCCGACGGCGCCGTCGAACAACGCCTTGAAGGCCGCGGAGGGCGCCGGGCGGTACGGACGCAAGAAGGCCCAGCTGCGCTACAGCTTCGTCGAGCGGGCCACCCCCGACGATCCGCCGCCGCCCCTGGCGCAGATGCTGCGTGGGGGACGCGGCGGCCACGTACGGCTGAAGCTCTACCTCAGCTACCTCTGGATGCAGCGCGACGACGTCGCCCAGGGCCTCACGTTCACCGCACGTGCCTGGGCCACCTTGCTCGACCTCCCGGACCCGCCCAAGGCCGGCGCACGGCGGATCAGCGACGCCCAGAGCTGGCTGACCGAACACCGCTTCATCACGGTCGAATCCCAGCCGGGACGCCCCAACCAGGTGGTCGTGCTCAACGAGACCGGCAACGGCGAGCCCTATATCGCCCCCGGTGCCGCGGCCAAGAAGGAAGCCGCCACCAACCTGTTGGGCGCGGTCGTCCACCGATACGTGCAGATCCCGAAGACGTTCTGGCTCAACGGACACCTCACCCTGTTGTCTGGGGCCGGTCTCGCGATGTTCCTCGTGCTCCTGTGCCAGCGCGGCCCGGCAGACGACGGCACCGCCTTGTGGTTCAGTCCCAAGGACGCACAGAACAGGTACGACCTGAGCGAGGACACACGCGGCAAGGGCCTGCGAGAGCTCGCAAAGGCCGGGCTGGTGACGACCAAGCGCCGTGCCATCAACCCCACCGATTTCGAGGTCGTCCACATGCGCAACGTCCACTACCTCAAGCTCGGCAGGCTGGATGAGACCGCCGCCTTCACCCCGAAGCGTCGCGTCGTGCGCGTCCCCAAGAAGCGCGCGGGGACTGGCTGACCCGGTGAGACCGGCGCAGATGGCCCCTGGCCTGGTGCGGGTCGGGGAGCTGTAGCACCACCCACCACACAGCAGGCGCGCCCGAAGGGGCCGGACGGGCCGTCCGGCCCCTTCGCTGTGTACGGGGGAGGAGCCGAACATGCCGGTCGTCGCAGAGTCGCGCGACTTGCTCCCGAATCCGGTAGGGGGTGCGAGAAGAGCGCTTGCGTCCTCGACCGCGGGCTCCACGAACGTCTGATCAGGGCCGCGCTGACGTGGGCCAGCGACGTACGCCACTAGTCGGGTCGTCCCTCTGGCACCACAGGGAGCGGCTGGCGGGTGCGGGCGAGCTGTTCGCGGTGGCGGCGGCGGTCGCGCCACCACTCCAGCCGGTCCTTGGAGTTCTGCGGGAGGGCCGCCTGCAGGAGGAGGGCGGCGGCGCCGGGCAGGGAGGTGATCACGAGGGCCCACCAGGGGGCCCCGGCGAAGGCGAGGGCTGCGGGCGGCGCGGAAGTGGCTGCTCCGGCCCCGAGCATGGGCAGAGCGCGGGTGCGGTTGTACACAGGTAGGCCGACGCGCTGAAGGGGCCCGCTGCGCGCCGTGCTCCTCGGTTTACGGGTTCGGCTGATGGCATGCGGTGCACCCGGGGCCCGCGGGTGCTTAAAGCTCCACGCGCGTCACCGCGTGGAGTGGCCGGACCAGTTCTACCTTCTACCCCAGAGATAGAACTCTCCGGGCAGGAGTCTGCCCCGTCAGGGGCCGATGCGGGGCGGTTCAGGGTTTTCTCCGTATCCGTCCGGAAAGATCATCAAATGTTCTGAGGACCCAGGCCGTTGGCGATATCGCGTTGGATAACCCCTTTTATCCGACGCGAGGGTCCGTCTAAGAACCGATCGGTTCCCGGTCAGCACGGTGCCGCTGGGCGAATCCCCCTTCGGACCCGGCAGCACGTGTTCAAGAAGGGTGTTCACGCTGCTTGGTGGCCGGACTCTTGGCCGCTGGACAACGAAGTGACGGAGTTCGTCGACAACTGCGACGACGACGACGACTTTTTCGCCGAGATGGGCTGTGAAAGACCTGGTCACAAGCTTCTGACTCTCCTTCAAGCTGCGGGGCTTGGAGGGCTCCCTACTCCCGGACTCCCAGCCGTTGAGCTGCGGTTTCGCTGGCGACGGGCGGTCAGGCGCCTTGCGCAGCATGGTTTGAGGGAGGTGGACAGAGCCGGGTGTCTACCGGGTCCGCGTAGGCTGTCTTTCGCTTCTCCGTCCGGTTCGTGTGCCTGACGGGGCGTACGGCCGTTAGCGATGCCGCGCGTACGCCCCGCGTGGTACATGAGCGGCATCGCAGGATCAGGAGGAGCGACCCGGTGAGCAATGGATTAGATCCGCAGGACGACTCGGAGCCACATGGCGACGAGGAGGCCGGCGGTGATGCACCACCTCGCCGGGGAGATCGCAGAGTGCGCGACGCCGTCGTGACCGCAGCGGTGAACGCTGTTGCGGGCACGGTTTCCGGAGTGATCGCTACGGTCGCTGGAGAGGCACTGTTGCGGGCGTTGGGCCTGAAGTAGGGCCCTGGACGCACCGCGCCCCGAGTGCGGGAACACTCGGGGGCGCAGGCGATTTCCCGTCGGACCCTGGCTGCTCTGCCAAGGGAGGTCAGGGTCCGACCCCTGCTCCAGACCGTGGCTCCGGCCTGGCTTTGCGTGCTTCGACCTGGGAGGTCGGCCCGCGGTGACTCTGAGCGGCCTGCATGCACCGCTCTTAAGCCTTCGTGGACCCCGATCGGGGCGTGCAAGTCTTAAGAGTCATCCGTGATGCACGGTACCCCACTTATACGCGTAAAACTTGACCGCATTTGACCTCGTGGCCCTCTGACCTGCGACGATGGCACAAGTAAAGTTAGCCATGTCGTTTGTCGGGGCGGTCCGCGGGACCGTGGTACACGCCACCCGGCCGTCCGTGCCGGGGCCCTACAGCACCCCGATCATGGCGTTCTCCTCCCAGCCCTCGGCGTCCTCGAAGTAGCCCTCCATGACCCCGGAGTTCGGCACCCACCCGCCCTGCTTGGCGATGACCTTGCGGTCGTTGCCGGCGCGCCGGGATTCTTCGGCGGCGCCGCGGCGGGGGGAGTGGCCGGTGTGGCGGACGGGCAGGTCGGCGCGGGCGGTGAGCCGGGTGGTGACGTCGCCGATGGCCTCCGGGGACAGTCCGGCGTCGGTGACGGTGTGCCAGCGTGGGTGCAGGGCGCGGAAGGCGAAGCCGTCCGGGTCGCTCAGGCCGGCGGACTCGGTCCAGGCGCGTTCAGGCGCGGACGGGGCAGGTGGAGGGGCGGGAGCCGAACGGCACCTTCACCTTGCGCGGGCTGATCTTCGAGACGCGGACGCCCTGGCTGTTCTCCTGGTCGACCCCGATCATCCGAAGGTGCAGATGCTCTACGGAGCCTGGGGCTACCGCAAGGTCGGTAACAGGCAGCCGAGCGTTGCCGCCTGGCTCCCCAGCGGGTGCGGGGAGCAAGACGGTGAGCGGGACGCACCCAGGCGCAGGTCACGCTGCTCCCCGCATCCGTGCTTGCGCTAGCGCCACTTGGGTTCGTACTTCTACGGAAGCGTGTCCTGCTCGCGCCATGACACCGGCTGTCCGCTCAGAGGCCGAGCCGTACCGGCCCGGCTGGAGTGCCGGAGGTGATCAACTCCGCCAAAAAAGTCGCAAGATCGCGGGGCGAGAAGATGTCGGAACCGTCATAACAGGCGACTTCACGCAGTTTCCACCACTTCAGACCGCTAATGTTCTCCGCGGCGAGCTCGTCGTCGGACAGAGTCCCGCGCGGATTGAACCTGGTGGCACGTACGAGGAAGTAGTCGTTGATGACGCCGTCGTAGCCCGCGGCATGTCCATGGGCCACAACTTCCTGGTGCCACACGTGCGGCGGGTCGGTCCTGATGGCGAGGCCCACCTCTTCCCGCAGTTCACGGCGCAGCGCGGCAAGTGGCGTCTCCCCCGGCTCGATCCCTCCGCCGGGAGCTGCCCACACCACTGTTCCCGCCGGATCTGGAATCGCGAACCGGCAGAGAAGGATGCCGTCGTTCTCGTCGAGGATGATCGCGCGGACTGAGTGACGCAGGTTCACGGGCGGCATCCGGACACGCTATCCGTCCGCGGCAAGGATGGTGTGATCGGACAGGTGGACCAAGCCGAGTAACTCACCGTCACCGACCACAGAACCTGATCCAGAACCCGAATTGGTCAAGAGATGCTCCGTTCTCGTGGACAGAGCCAACAGCAGCAGCGACCTACGTGAACCACCCCGATGACCCGAAGGTGGCCTGGCGCACCTCCACGGTCGGCACCCTCGTGAGCTCGCGCGGGACCCATGGCTCGGGCACAGCGAACGGTCCCGTCCTGTACGTGCCCTGCACGTAGTGGCACATTGGAGGGCCTGCGGCAGCCGGGTTGCCTCTCAGCCGCAGGCCCTCCATTCTCCGGAGAGGAACAACCGTGACCTCGGATTCCGATTACGACTCGCTGTGGCGTCGTTGCGCTCACCTGGGCCGTGTTCTGCTGCCGCTGGTGGACCAGGAGCCGGGGCGGCAGGCTGATCGCCACGAGAACCTGCGGACCTGGGGCATCACCACGGTGGTGGGCGAACGGCTGATCCAGGTCTTCGCGGCCCTTGCCGCCCATGCCGTTGCGACCGACGCCTCCGTGCCGGCTGCAGACCTCGACGCCCTGCCTCTGCGGACCGTAGCCAACGCGGCCACCGGCAAGCGGGACTTCGAACTGCTCGCCGGGCTCCCGCACACCTTCACCGACGACCGCGACCAACAGGCCGTCAGCCTCTTCCGCCTGTCCGCCTACGAGGGCGGACAGGCCAGTCGCCGGCTCTTCCAGCTGAGCAGGGAAGTGCGCCATGCACTGATCGTCCTCGCCGAACACACGCCCGTGCCCTGCCACACATGCGGCGACGCCTTCCGCCAGGCCGCTGCAGCTGGCCTGCCGCAATGATCATCAAGAGCGGTGAACCGACCTCAGCACCGTCCGTCCGGCCGGGCCGTGAGGGAGGCCGATTGCCGCGGAGCTGAGTCGGATCACGCCGGCGGCGGCTGCTGGACATTTCGCACCGCGCCTCCGCCCGGACGGATGCGGAAGGGCGGCGGCCGCACCCGGCTGTGCGTACCGTCGAAGCCATGCGATCGCTCTGGCAGGGAACGGTCTCCTTCGGCCTGGTCGCACTGCCCGTGGACATCTACGCAGCCACTGAAGACCACGGGCCCGGCCTCCATCTCGTGCATGCCGCCGACGGGGGCCGCGTCCGCCACCGGCGGGTGTGCGAGCTGGACGGCCGGGAGGTCGGGCCGGAGGAGACCGCCCGCGGCTGGGAGGCACCCGACGGCCGCACGGTGGTCATTCATGACGCCGATCTCGAGGCGCTGCCGCTGCCCACGAAGCGTGTGATCGAGGTCGTCAGGTTCATCGACGAGGCCAACGTCGACCCGCTGCTGTATGCCCGCCCGTACTGGGTGGGCGCCCACGGCCCCGGGGCCCAAAAACCGTACGCCCTGCTGGTCGAGGCCCTGGCCCGGTCCGGTCGCCTGGCGGTGTGCAAGGTGGCCCTCCGGTCGCGGGAGCGACTGTCCGTCCTGCGGCCGAGGAACGGAATCCTGGTGCTGCACACCCTGCACTGGCCCGAGGAGATCCGTGACCCCGGCGACCTGTCCAGCCCGGCGCCGACCACCGACCGGGAGCTGGAGATCGCCGAGCTGCTGATGACCGAGATGGCGGGCGTGGACATCACCGACCTGCACGACGACTACGTCCAGGCGCTGAACCTCCTCGTGGACACCCTCGCCGCCGGCCGCACGGCCACGCCGCCGCTGGAGCCGCAGCCACCGGTGGACCTGATGGCAGCACTGGAGCAGTCCGTGCGCGACGCCCGGCGGGCGCGCAATGGGGGCCACGCTTAGCAGAATTTTCTGCGATGCGTCTATTCCGCTTTTGTTCGAATTGAGTCAATGCGCGTAATTGACGCATCTCGCACACGGTGAACCCTGGCGAACCCTGGCGAATTCCGTAACGCCGAGAAAAAGACCGTTCGGCCTGGGCGCATGCCATAAGAATGTTCGTCGGACGATTCCGGCGTAACGCCTCGTCCGACCGCCCCTTGGCTGGGCAGACCTCGTCATGTCCGACGCCGAACGCAAAGGAGTACGGCGCACACCGGGCGACCGCGAATGTGCGTTGACCTGCAATGACCGATGTTCTGACACAGGCGTGGCCCGAGTACGTCGCGGGCGTTGCCGTACTGGTGACCGGCTGGGCCGGCGCCCAGGCCCTCAAGGCGCTGCGCCGCCGACGTCGTCGGCGGCCCCCGGCCGAGCTGCCGCAGGTGCCCTCCCCTGATGGGGCCAACGAGTAGCTCTTTTTTGCTTTAGTTTTCTAATTTCTGGAGTAGCAACTTCGATGCCTACAGAGAAAGTCGTCCGTCAGACGACAAATAGCGTCGTCCGTCAGACGACATCACCCGAACACCCCGAAGCAGAATCCAATCGCCATTACGCGTGGCAGCACCTGCGGACCCCGCAGCCTTTGCAGGAAGACGAGTGGGCCGGCGAGCTGGCCAGACCCGTCACCACCCTGCGAACCAGCGGACTTCTGAGCGAAGTCGCGGACAAGTACGACTTGGTGACCCAGCTCATCGAGCGCCAGGCGGCGGACGAGGCCACCGAGACGGACCTGCTCGCCGCGCTCCTGGTGCTCCGCACACTGCGCGACAAACTCAAGCTCGATGAAGGCCGCATCATCGGCGCGGCGCGCACGAAGGGCGTGACCTGGGCGCGGCTTGCCACCGCGCTGGAGATGCGCACCCGCCAGTCCGCCGAACGCCGCTATCTGCAGCTGCGCACCGACTTCGACGACGCGTACGGCGCGCCCCTGAGCCAAAGCGAACGCGTGGACTACTGCCGTGCTCTGCGCGATCGGTACGCCGAACTCCTGTGGGCTGACAAGCACCAGAACGAGATCGTCGCGCTGGCCCGCCGGCTCGCGGCTGTACCCGACCTGCAACAACGCGCTGACCAGTCCTCCGCGGCAGCGACCGCCAATGCCAGGGCCACCGAAATCGCAGCGAAGGACGGCAAGCCCGCCCCGGAGCCGGCATCCGTGCCCTGGCCCGGCCTGCTCGTTGAGCTCCTGGAATCCAGCACCGCCGCCCCCTCGGTGACACACGGCGAACAGAAACGTACGCACATGCTCTTCGGGCTCATCGGTCACGCCGTCGACCCCAGCTGCATCAACCTGAGCGACCACGACGACATCGTCCGAGATATCCGTCAGCTCTACCGCGACGCCGGCTCCGCCGCCCCGCGCATCCGCTACGAGCGCCGACCGGGCCAGGAGGCGTAGATGTCGGCCGACAGCTGGATCAGCCCTGGACCTGGCCGTTCGGCACGGCCTGCTCGGCTGGCTGGTCCAGCTGCTGCTGGCGTCGTCGCTGCTCGTTGCGCAGATCCTCGACCCGCTTGGTGAACAGCGCCAGCGCCTGGTCCTCCTGCCCAGTCTCGAAGTTGCCGTAGGGGCCGACGCCGAGTGCGTATCCGTTTGCCTCCTCCTCGACGGAGTCGGCCGTCTGCTGCAAGAAGTAGCTGCGCTCCCGGTACTTGTAGTAGCCAGTGAAGGTGGAAGCGAGGGTGATGGAGACACTGATCGCCACCAGCGTGACGCTCTGCCAAGTCAGCTCTTTGCCGGTTTCGAGGCCGGCGACCAAGGTGCTGAGGGCTGACCCCACCATGACGAGGGACTGCAACGAGTTGTGGACGCGGCGGTACTTGCGGCTGTCGTTCTGGTATTGCTCGATGAGGCTGGCGACATCCGCGCGGTAGAGGCTGCGGCGCTCGTTGAGCGAGGGGTGGGCCAGTGCAGTCAGGAAGCGCAGGGCGTCCCGGTTCGTCGCCAGGCCGTCCTCGATCGCTTCCCTCCTGTGCATCCGGCGAAGGCGGAGCGTAGTGAAAACGGCGACGCTCAAAGAAGCGAAGAGGACCACGGCGCAGGGGATGCCGACCTTCAGTGCCTCGGCCGGCAGCCCCCAGTGCGTCGTGATCCAGTAGGTCGAGACGAGCACCGTGGTGACCGCGAGGGCCACGGCTATCCGGTGCCTGCGGACGAGCGCATTGCGGTCGGCCAGGTCGTGCTCCCACGTCCGCACCAGGGCGCGCAGCCGGTGGACCTCGAGTTGCTCGTTCTTCTGCAGCTGACGCTCAGCAGCGCTCAGCGCCTCATCCGCCACGGCTCGGCGGCGAGGGGCGTCATCCTCGGATTCACGGCTCAACAGAATGCCCTCCGCGTGTCACCAGCGATCACTGCTGACCTTTCCACGTGGGCTGTCACGGTGTCAGCGAGATCGATCCAGCAGCGGCAGCCGTTTCTCCTCGCTGGAGACGACGCTGTCGACCAGGGCCAGGAGCCTGTCATCGATGTCATTCATGCTCGGCACAACTTGCGTGCTGGGTGCGGTCACGGCAGCAGGGGAGCGGCGCGGAAAGAAGTGAAGGGCATGAGCCGGTCGGCTCATGCCCTTCAACCCCATCCGCGGGGACGGATGCGATGGACGCACCAGCCCAACGAACAACCGGCTACGACGGTCACACACGTGCGCTGGGGGTCGAAGTGCTGGAGCTCAGGTGCGGTGTCGGGCCCATGCGGTGTCGGCCCCATGCTCGCCGACCGCCCCCGGGAACGGGGCGGGCACAGGGCCTGCGGCTTGTCACGGTCGTCTGCCAGGAACGGCTGCAGGCTCCTGCCCTGTACGGGCACCGGGCAGTGGCTCGGTGCCCGTACTCACCGCCAACCGGCTGCCCTGCCACCCCAGGACCAGTTCACCCCTGGCACTGAACGTTCGTACCGCCGTCGACCAGGTAGCCGTTCCAGACCCAGCCGCGCACCCTCGCCTTCGTACGCAGGTACGTAAAACCATCGGTCGTGCAGTAGTAGTCGACGGCGTTGCGGGTCGTGGCGGTGTCGAAGACACGGCATTCCCATGCCGGACCGGTGCGGATGCTGACAGGCTGCTGGAAGTACTGCCCGTTTGGGCGCTGGTCTAGGTTGGCTCCGCTAACGCCACAGGCGGCTTCCCTGGCTTCCGCGGCAACTGCCGCAGGCGCCATCTGTACCGCCAGCGCCAAGGCGGCCCCGGTCGTGAGCAGGCGCATCTTTCGACCCATGCTGGTTGTACTTCCAGATTCTCCCTTGGAGATGATGCAGTGCTTCGCGTCCGCCCCAGGTCTGCGCAGCGCGCCGCCCTCGTGATGTCTCCCTCCTGGAGAGGTCGATCGGAGTCAGGCGACATCGAGCATGCCCGTCAAGCCAGTGATGCTGAAACGTGGCTTGAAACAGCATGTTCACCTCAATGACCTGACTTGACCAGGCACATGGGATCGCATCGATTGAAAATAGGGCAAGCGTGGCTACCGGAATGCCCTTGACGAGTCGAGCACCCCTCTGAGGCTGATCTCTTCGCTGCTGCGCAGCTCAGTTGTCGTCCGGCTCTTCCCCGGCGTAGAGCCGGGTCGCGAGGTCGCCGGCCCAGGCTAGGGCCCAAGCGCGCAGGTCTTCTACCTCTTCAGGGTTCAGACCATAGTCGGCGAAGTCCTGGTCATCCCACCACTCGGCGCCAGCGAGGCGGTCGCGCAGGTCGTGAAGGCTGAACTCGAAGCGGGCGTGGCGACGGCCGAGGTTTTCGAGGTCGGCGGTGGAGCGATGCCGGGTGGCGGCGTGGACGTCGATAAGGTCGCGGACCGCGCCGCGGTCGGCGAGCGCACGGACCTTGGTGCCGATCACATCATCCAGCGAGAGAACTGGACCGTACTCGGTGATCGTGGGCGGTGCCCAGAACGCCTCCTTGAGGACATCGACCTCGCACTCCTCGCCTGTGGCAGCGTCGGTGGCGATGAGCCGGCCCGACAGCGGGCTGGACTCGATGTGCCGGATGCCCCAGCCGCGCTCGGCCAGGCCGTCGCCGACCGTGCGGATGATCTCGTCGATGGGGGCCGGGTTCTCGGTGGCCACGTCCAGGTCCTGGGAGAGCCGGTCGACCAGGCCGTGGGCCTGCACGGCGTACCCGCCGGTGATCACCAGCGGGTAGGGGGTGCCGATCGTGAGGACGTCGGCCAGGAGCCGGCGGTGCAGAGCTGTCAGGTTCACGCGGCCGTCGCGGCAGTCGCGGCGGCGAGCTCGGGGAAAGCCGACTCCCACACGTCCCTGATCGGGCGGCTGATCAGCGTCCGCAGCACGGGCCACTGCGCGATGAGCAGATCCCGGTTCAGGAAGTCGATCAGGTCCTGGCGCTGTCCTTCGGCCAGGACAGTGCGGTACAGGCTCATCCGGGAGCGCGGCTGTTCCAGGCCGTAGGAGCGGCGGCCCGACCAGACCACGTGCAGCGGCAGGTCGACCGTGCCGCGGGCGGGACCGGTCAGGTCCTCCAGCAGCGCGGGCAGCCGCTGTGCGTACTGGGCACACAGCAGCGCGAACGCGTTCTGCACCGGAAACGAAGGAGACTGCACGGACATGCCGCCAGTATCGCCCAGCCGGCCGCGCGCTTTCCAGGCAGCGCCCGAGTTCGAGTCGTTGACCCTGCCGTCTACGGGTGCCGAACAGGTGGTCTTGGCGGGCGGTGACCAGGGCACACCATCGCTCATCGCCCCTGAGCTTGGCCCCGTTGCCCCGTCCGGGTGGATAGCGTCGTCGGCATGAGCACACCGGACTTGTGGCTCCGCCGACTCCGGCGGAGCCGCTGTGCGATCACGCAGACGGTTCGCGCCTGGCGTTGCCAGCGGATGCGAGTAACAGGCTCCCCGTCTGGCGCTCTATTGGGAAGGTTCGTCGGGTTGGCGGGGTCGGTTCTGCTCGGACGCGGCGGCGAGATGATGGCGGCAGAGGTCGGCGGCCGTGAGGGGGGCTCTTTGAGTGCATCGCTGTAGAGGCGCATCTCACGAGCCGCCCGGTCCAGGTGCTGCCAGAGGGAGAGGGCAGAGCGAGGTCGCCGTCGCGATCGACCAGGCAGTCGAAAGCGAGTCCAAGCTCGTTGTGCTGTAGGAACTCCAGCACTGCTGAGAGATCGACGTCCGGCAGACCCGTCAGGTATTCCCGTGCGGCGTCGAGGTGGCCCCGGATGCAGCGCAGGCCATCGATCCCCACGCTGCCCCCTGACCCAGCTCGGTCCGGCCGCGGGCTGGTGTGTCAGTTTTGCGCTTCGGTCTCTACGCCCCAGCAGGCGGCGTACGACTCGCTCAGCGGCCAGCGCCGTCGCCGTACCGAGGCCCGCGTCCGTCAGCGTTATGTCTGGTTTGTCGTTTTCACGGCGAAGCCATTGGTCTCTTCGCTCTGATGTACCCCCGGTTGGAGCTGAGTTCGCTCGTTGGCCACCAAACATCCAGTGTGACCTCACTCACATCTAATGAGGGTGAGCAGTCAGGGCAGCGCCGAAGAGCTCTGCGCTGTTGCGCTTGCGGTGGGGCTGCGAGTGCGACCGGGGTTCTCGTGATGTTGCCAGTTCCGTGGACATTTTCGACCCGGAGGTAGGAATTCCGATGGAATGGCGATCGCGTCAAGGTCCAGCGATTGAAATATCAATCTCTGCTTTACCAAGTCATTTGGTAGACCATAATTCCGCTTGAAGGTAGGGGTGAGGGTGTAGCGTCCATCTCCCGGCTGAGCCCATTAACTGAAGGCTCGCCACAATGGGGGGGAGATCATGGCCATAAAACATCTGTTACCCGCAGCATTAGCGGTCGCGGCACTTGCCGTTCCTGCCGCAGCCTATGCGGCACCGTCTCCAGATGTGCCGCACCCGGCGCCGTCGAGTTCCACTGTGCAAGACCGGAATTCAGCCACGGTCGCGCCGGAACCCAGCGCTTCTGACAAGCGGAGCCCGAGCGCCAGACCCACAGTTCCTCAATCCAGACCGTCCGAGAACACCCGGCAGCCGCAGGTCACGCAGGCGGAAGCAAAAAGGTTAGAAGACTTCTGGACGCCGGACCGTATGGACCAGGCCAAGCCGGTGGCCGAACAAGCTGAGCGCGAGGCGAAGCTGCCGCCAGAAGCGCGCGAGCCGCGCCGTCAGTCGATGTCTCCCTCGCACCCCTTCAAGGGGATCAAGCAGGTCGGGACCTTCTTTTACCAGGAGGATGACCAGTACCGTTTCTGTGCCGGCACTGTCGTGCCGTCTCCGGGAAAGAACATCGTGGCCACAGCGGCCCACTGCTTCGACAGCAGTGACCGTGTCACCAAGCTGGTTTTCGTTCCGCAACACCATGAAGCGGAACCACGGCCGCACGGCGTCTTCCCGATTTCTGTCGGGAAAATCTACATGGACCCCGCCTATATAACGCCGGGCGGAGACAAAGCCAACACCGATCTCGACTTTGCGTTCCTGCAGACCTCCCCGAGGTCTGACGGAAAGAAGGTCGAAGAAGTGGTAGGCGCAATACCTCTCGCGCTTAATGCTGGCTTCGATCACCCGGACACCCAGGTCATCGGCTACCCGTACCTGCCAGGTATGGACGGCTACAAGCCCAAGCAGAATCCGCTCACCTGCACCACGCCCTTGAAGAAGTTCACCACCGCCAGCGCTGACGGATGGAAGGGCGGTACCTTCGCCGAGGTCAACTGTGACGGATACGTCTCCGGCACTTCAGGCGGGCCCTTCCTGATCAAAAAGGACGGCGGACTGGCGCTGGCCGGGGTGACCGGAGGGTGGAAGACCGGCGGGCACAGCCCCGACACTTCCTACAGCTCCTACTTCGACAACGACGTCAAACGGGTCTTCGACGCCGCAGTGGCGGGCAAGCAGCCGCCTACCCGCTCAGTTCTCCCCGGGGCGGAGACCTGGAAGCACGCAGAGGAGATCGCCTCTGGCTACTTCGCCCTCGATGGAGAGGATGTCCCCAACGACCGGATGGACATGCTCGTCATGTGGTCGGACGGAGAGCTCACGGTCTATCGCGGTGCGAGCGCTGACCGTGGCCACTTCGACAAGGAGTACAAGATCAAGAGCCCCAACGCACAATGGGGTGATCACGCTGTCGAAGTCACGGCAGGCGACTTCACCGGCGACAACGGCTCCGACCTCATCGTGCGCTGGTCCGACGGCGAACTCACGCTCTACCCCTCGGTGGATGAGAAAGGCTTCCACGGCGAAAAGCAGCTCCAGCCGCCAAACGCCACCTGGAAGCACGCAGAGGCGATCACTGCCGGCCGCTTCTCCGCCAACAAGTGGCAGGACGACCTCGTCGTGCGCTGGTCCGACGGCGAGCTCTCCCTTTACACCGATGTCTCCGACAAGGGCTTAGGCAAGGAGACGAAGGTGGTGGCCCCGAACAAGCTCTGGACACACGCTACCGAGATCGGCTCCGGCGACTACACCGGAAACGACAACTGGGATCTCATCGTGCGCTGGTCTGACGGTGAGCTGACCAACTACCAGGACTTCACCGGCGGCGCCCCATGGGGCGAGAACAAGCTCCACGGACCGGACTCCACCTGGACACACGCCCTGATCGTCTCCGGTGGCGACTACTCCGACAACCCCCACGCGGACGACACAATCGTCCGTTGGTCCGATGGCGAACTCACCCTCTACACCGACGGAAACGCGCAATCGATCGGGCGAGAGAACCAGCTCGTCTCGCCCTAGCCGCTCAGGGTGCTGGCTGGCGGTGGCTTCCACGGCATCAGTCGTGGAAGCCACCGCCAGAGACCAGGAAGCGCACTCTGAGCGCCTGCCAGGCTCGGGGGCTCATTCCGGTGAGCTGCCGGCCCAGGCCACTGGCCCGTTCCGGACGTTCTGCTCGAAGTGGCCCTGAGTCGGCAATCCGCAGGAAACACTTGGCAGGCACCTGATCCTCACTCAACGTGCGCACACGGCAGGAGACACCATGCACCTACCCCGCCATCGCCCGCGCCTCGCGCTCGCTGCGACCATGCTTGCCGTCTTAGCCATACCGGCATGTGGCAGCGAGTCGGGCAGCCCGCAACCGGGCAATTCATCGCAGCGGCCAACCCATGCACCTGCGAAAGACAAGAAGAAGGCCGCGCAGGACGCCTACACCGCCGGCTACAACCGGGGTCGGGCAGTCCGTGACGCAGGTGGCAAAGGCTCGTCAGTCCGTGAAGTCGTCTGGGGGGGCTGCACGCGACGCGCTCTCAGCGCCGGTCAGGAGGCTGAAGCCGACCGTGGAGCCTGGGTATCCGGGTGCCTGGACGGCGTGAGTGAAAACGCTAAGCACCTGCCGAGCAGCCAAGTCACCAAGCGCACCAACGACCAGGATCTCCTTGAGCGTTTCAAGGCCTGGCTGAGTGATACCGACAAGCGGCCGATGCCCGCGCATGTCAACAGGCTGACCCTCGTAGAACTGCATCGCAGTGACTACGACATCGAGCTGACCACCGATTATCCGTCTACCGGGGACGACCATTCGGCAGCCACCGACCTGGCGCAGTCCTTTGTGAAGTGGTGGGACGGTGACGATGGCGACGGCACCGCCTGGAATGTAGTTGTTCGTGGCGCAGATGGAGAAAAGCTAGCCGCAAACAAACTCTAAAAGCTATCGATAAATCCCTAGAGTGCACCGCTTGTATACATCCGTGCATTTTTCTCTGCATATATACCTCGCTGCCAACACCGCAGGAACCGCCGACTTCGATAGCCCACCCAAGGAGGAACAATGAGGAAAGCCGCAAAAGTTACTATTTCCATATGCGTCACCGCGATTGCAACGCTCGGAATGTCCAGCCCGGCGCTTTCAGATTCCCCCACGCAGGTCGACGTCCGCGACAACAGTCTGATGAGCAGCTGTAAAAAGTGGACATTGAACCCAGGAAAGGACGCCAACGTGCGATGCAAGCGGACGGATTGGAAGGAGACCAACTACTACGTCACAGCGGTATGCAAGTACGGCGCACATCGCTGGACGGCGGAGGGTCCTATACGCGACATGCCCGACGCCGGCAAGGGCTACGGGAACGTGTCGACCGCCGTATGCGCAGGAGCGGGAAGGCTGGTTGAGTACTACGCCTCAGTGCACATGAGGGGATAAAAATGTCGGAGGCTTCGCGGCATCCGTGAAGCGAAACCGACTCTCTCGCTTGGGCCTTCCTTCCTGCCTTATTGGGATGAGAATCCCGCGAGGCCAGAGGAAACTCTTCAGATCGATAAAGGGATCACTCGGCGCATGCTGCTTTCTCTACCCGGAGCGGGGCTGCGCAGTTCCCGTGGGTAACGGAGCAGTGGCAGAGCGGCCCATTGCGATCGGCGTGAGCGAGGCTCCGCTCACGCCGACTGGCGGGAGCCGGGCGAGCCTGCCCCTCCCCATGCCCCGGGTTCGAATCCCGCCGGCACTCCGCACACAATCTTGCCTCCTGGGATCCCGTGCACAGGCAACCGCACCACTACAGAAGCTAAACCAGAGCCACTACTCCTTGATAACGCCACCAAGGGCAGCTCCAGCCCTTCCCCAAGGTATCGGGGCCCTCCCCAAAGAAGGGACGTCGCGCGAGGTACCTCGGTCAACGAGCCGAGGACAGGTAGCGGCGCCGGGACATCACCAAGCCGCGCCAGCGGACGCGGGAAGGTCCTTCCCCGCCGAGCCACTGCGCCCCTGAGCCGGTCCCGTCGGGGAGGGGGAGACCGGCCATGAAGTGGGCAATGTCGGTGTAGTAGGCGTAGTCGCCGCTGCTGGTCAGCTCGCGCAGCCGGCCGATGCCGGCGGCGATGCCTTCGTGGTCGCCGCGGACGGCGTGGTGAAAGCACAGGGCGAGCTCCAGCGTCGCTTCCACGGAGGCCAGGCCGGCGACGCTGATCTCGGTGCGCAGGGCGTGCGCGCGGTCCTCCACCTCCGCGGTTCCGGCGTCGCGGGCGAGGGCGGCGATCTGGGTGGTGAGCGTGGTGGCGCGCAGGTCGAGTCCGGACAGCAGCTGCTCGGCGAGGTCGAGTTCGTCGTCGGCGCGGGCGGTGTCGGTGAAGGCGAGGACGAAGGCCCGCTGTGCCTGGGAGGTGGCCCGTTCGCCCGCGATGCCGTGTTCTTCGGCCTCGGTCCGGGCCGCTTCGTAGGCGGCCGCCGCGCGGTTCATGTCGCCGTGGGGCCACTGCACGTCGCCTTCGATGCGGTGGTGGCGGCCGGCCCAGCCGAGGGTGCGGGCGGTGGCCAGGGCGGTGGGGAAGTCGCCGGCGGACCGGGCGAGGTGGGCCAGGCCGCGCCGGGCGGCAGGGGCGAGGCGGCCGCCGCCGTCGGCGACGCGTTGCATCCCGCGGCGGGAGTCGGCGGAGCGGCCGAGGTCGCGCTGGGCCTTGGCCAGGTAGTAGACGGCCATCTCGTGCAGTTCGTCCGGCAGCTGGCCGGTGTCGACCACCGTGGTGAGCCGGTCGGCGGTGCGCTCGCGGTGCTCGTGCTGGCGCCGGGCGAGGGCGCTGAGCGTCTCCACCAGGGCGTCGGCCGCCGTCTCCAGGTGGTTCTCGGGGCGGTCGTGCTGGGCTGCGGCGGTGAGCGGTTCCCAGACGGAGTCGCTGACGTAGGTCCAGGCCGCTTGGGTCAGCCAGCCGAGATCGAGGCGGAAGTCGCGGGCGAGGGTCAGGCCCTGGCGCAGGCAGCCGATCAGCACCATCCGCCCGGGTGCCGTGCTGGTGGTCCACTGCTCTCCGAGGGCGGCGAAGGCGCGTTCGGCGGCCTGCTGCCAGTCGCGCGGTGACCAGCGGTCGTCCGAGGCGTCGTCGGCGGTGCGCAGGGTGGAGCGGATCAGTGCGTGGAGGTGGAAGGGCCACAGTCCGAACGGGTTCTCACGGACGAAGGGCCGCTCCAGCAGGCGGAGGGCCGGTGCGTCGTGGGTCGTGCCGGCGGCCTGGGTGGCCAGGGCGAGGTCGAAGGCGTCGAGGAGGCTGACCGAGCGCAGGACATGGCGTTCGTCGGGGGTGAGGTCGGACAGGGTGCGGGCGATCAGGGCCGGGAAGTCGTGGTCAAAGTCCGCCGGCTGAGGGGTGCGGCCGGTGCGCCGGATCTCCAGGAACCGCATCACGGACAGGTCGAGGTAGAGCGGCAGTCCGTGCGAGCGGGCGGTGATGACCTCCCTCAGTTCCTCGCCGATGAGGGGCTGCCCGGCGCTGCTGAGGCGGCGGGCGAGGTAGTCGTCGCAGTCCTCGGGGGAAAAGTCGCCGATCAGGATCTGACGCCCGCGGCCGCCCGCCGTGGCGGTGCCGGGGTGGGGGAGGCCGTGGTCGGCCAGGCCGGGCCAGGCCGAGGGGCCGGTCCAGTCGAGCTGGCCTTGCAGTGCCTGGTCGGCCCATTGCAGCCGGCTGCGGCCGGTGACGACGAAGAAGGCGTTCGGCATCAGCCACACGACGCGCTGCAGGAGCCGCTCCAGGTCCCGGTGGGTGCGGTCGCCGGTCTCCTCGAAGGCGTCCAGCAAGATCACCGGAGTCACGGCCTTGCCCACGGGCAGCTGGGCAAGCTCCCAGGCCAGCAGATGCGGATAGAAGGACAGCGCGTCCAGGTCAGGCTCGGCCTCCAGGAGGTCGGCGAGCCGGGCGCAGCCGGCCAGCGCCCGGACCGTCTGCCGGCGCTCGCGCAGGGCCCGCACCAAAGTGCCGGTCACCTGGCCGACCGCGGTGCCGACGGTGCCCGGCAGCAGCAGCGCCTGGGCGACGTCGCCGAGCGCGGACTGCATCTGCTGCGGCAGCGCCTTGCCGAACCGGCTCGCCAATCCGCCGCGGCGCAGGTACTCCTCCAGGGGCTCGCCGGGGTGGTGGTGTTCCCAGTACCGGCGCAGCGCCAGGTCGAAGGCGGGCAGTGGCCGGCCGAGCTGGGCGAGCGCGAGCCGGATGGTGAGGACGACGCGCTCGAAGTCGGTGTTGGCGGAGCGGGCGAGGTCGATGCGTACCGGCAGGATCCGTCCGGTGGGCCAGGTGTGGGGCGGCCACTGAGCAGGCCGGTCCGCGCTGCTGGCGAGGGAGGCTTCGAGCTTGCGGGAGAGCGTCGTCTTCCCGATGCCGCCGACACCGTGGAAGACCAGCACGTTGCGCCGGGGGGCCTCGAGGTCTTCGACGTCGAAGGCCGACTCGCCGGTGCGCTGCACGTGCTCGGCGAGCACGGTCGCGACCGCCTCCCACTGCGTCTGACGGTTGGTGAACGCCTCGTCCGTGCCTACCTGTCGGTCGTTTGTACTGAATAGCGCCCGCAGATCCCCCGCCACGCCAACCCCCACTCGATGATCAACCGGCCCCAACCTACGCCCCGCCCCCGGGGCCTTGGGACCAGCATCCCCGATGGGCAAGGCGGCCACAGCGCGCCTTCCCGCCCTTCGCCCCGCGGCCGGTCGCATGGCTGCCGTGCGGCCGGGCCGGTAGGACAATGGCGAGTTCCCTTTCAAGATCAGGAGGTGGTCGCCGTGTCCGACCCCAACGCCCCCGACTTCTCCGCGCTGGAGGGAGGCGAAGAGCAGCAGGCGTTCGATGCCGTCCGTGCGGTGGTGAACTGGTACACCGCCCAGCTTGTCGCCGAACACCGGAAGCCGGTGTCCGATGAGACGCGGATGGGAGAGCTGAAGGCGGCCCGGCAGGCCGCTCTCGACGACCAGGCGCAGCTTGCGACCGCGGACCCGGAGGAGGCGTCCCGCGTCGCGGCCGTCTACGCGGCCCGGCTGAAGGAGCTCACGGAGTCGTAGCTCCGGCGGGGGAGCGGTAGAGGCCAGGTGGGCGGGTGCGGCGGGTCGATCCGGGCTGGCTGCACCCGAGCGGGCATCAGAGGGTGGGCGAGCGCGGCGATGTCGTCCAGCTCACGGCGGTGCCGTGGCAGTGCCTTGCGCAGCGCCCGGTACAGCGCGAGGAACTGGGTGGCCTCCTGCTCGGTGTACGGCCGGTGCCGCTCTGCTGCCAGCGCCCACGCCGCTCGCCGGCCGCGTCCCTGCTCTTGGCGCAGCAGGGCCTGGCCGTCCCGGCGGATCACCGTCACGGCCGTGACCGCCGAGTGGGAGGCGGCGAGCTCGACGACGTCGGGGACTGCACGGAAGCAACGACTGTGGCCGGCCTTGGTGGTGAACCGGGCCGGGAGGCCGAGCTGCTGGGCGCGTGCGTAGCGCAGCGCGGTCGCCAGGCGGCTGTCGGCCTCCCGGACGGCCAGCACCACCAGCTCGACGGGGTAGCCGTCGTTCGCGAACGGCAGCGCGCTGGCCATCCACTCCTGCGCGCTGCCGGGGGCGGCCTCGATGAGCACGTCGCCGCGCTGGGAGCGCACCATCGCCTCGGCCCGGGTGAACCAGGAGCGGTAGTCGGCTCGGATCGCGGCGCCCGCACCCCGCGGATCGTCCTGGAGGAGTTGCCGGTAGTCGGGGTGGGCGGCTTTGAAGTCGTCGCCCACCAGCCGCGTCGTTCCCGGTCGCATCGCCCGCTGCACCAGGGTGGCGGCGGAGGTCTTGCTCGCGCCGGGCTGCCCGATCACGTACACCGCTCGCGGATCGGGCCGGGGCACGATGCCGCCCAGATAGGACGGCGCGATCAGCTCGTCGAAAATCCACTGATGCTCGGCGGCCGACAACCGGTGGTAGTCGACGCCGGGCGGCTGGAGCCGGGGCTGCGCGATCCGGCGGACCGGCTCGGCCAGGGCCGCGGCGCGCTCGGCATCCCGCTGAACAGCGAGGCGCCGGTCCTCATCTACGAGTTCGCGGTGCACACGCCGGCCGGTGCGGGCCAAGCCCCGGCGGAATACGGCCGTCTCCCGGGCGCTCCACGGCCGCCCCCTCTCACGCACCGCTGCCCCCTCGGCAGCCGGCCGCTGCCGCCAGACGCCGTCGACGAGCTCGTTGTCGTAGAGCACCGTGAAGTCCCGCCGCACGACGCTGATCCGGTCAGCCAGCCCTTCGGCCTCGATGACCGCCAGCGTCCACAGCATCTGCGCCGCGCAGGTGTCGTGGTTCTCCCACGACACATAGCGCTCCTCCGTCAGGAAGCGATCCGAGATCCCGAGCTGGCTCCACGCCTCCGCGGCCGCCACCGCCACCACCTCAACCCGACAGCCCGCCCTGCGGTACGCGGCCGCCGACGCACGGAGCTCGTCGGCATCGGCGAGCGCGGACTCGACCACCGCATCGAACCCGCTGGCGCGCACATGGTCCTCGACGGCGGCCTGCCAGCGGCGCGTATCAGGCCGGACCTTGACTCCCGCCGTGCGGACATCGGCGGCCAGCAGTTCGCCGTAGCGCCGGTGCGCTGCCTTGTAGAGGTCCCGGCAGATCCGCACCGCGCCGCCACGACGGTCCAGAGCCGCCTGCACGAGATCTGCGATCTCAGTCTTCCCGGCCCCCGGCTGACCACCGACGATCACCACGACCGGCTGATCCTGCCGAACAGCACCGCGGGTGCACGCAGGAAGGATCACCCGAGTCAGAACGTCGCGGCTCTCCTCGTCGAGCAGAGCCACCGGTACGACGTCCTCGCTCACTGCATCTCCTCCGACGGGACAGCGCTCACCCGAATCCGCTTTCGATCTTCGTGGAGATCGTAACAGCAATGCGCGATCCATGCGCGATTCAATGAGCGAAATCAAGGCGATATGACGCGCGATCCGATAGGGTGAGGGTGGAGGTGAGCCTGTGCCCACAGAGGAAGAAGCACTGTTCAGCGCAGTTGACGCGCTGCTCGAACAGGTCGCTCAGGACGACCTGCCACCCCCCGCCGAACGCAAGCGGCTGCGCGAAGCTGCCGGCCTGAGCCAGGCCCAGATCGCCACCGCACTGGGTGCGCGGCGAGAAGCAGTGGGGAACTGGGAGGCCGGCCGGACCGAGCCGCGACCGCCGAAGCGCGCCGCCTACGCCCGGCTCCTGGAGGGGCTGGCCACCCGCTTCCCCTCCACCGCCCCGGCGGCGCCGGCCGCGTTCTCCGGCACACCCACCGAGCCGCCGCCAGCCCCACCAGCCCCCGCTGCCGCGCCGGAAGAACCGGCGGCGAAGAAGGCGGTGTCCACCTCGAGGCGGCCCGCTGCGCGCAAGGCCGCGCCGAAGAAGCCAGCGACCTCTCCGGCCGCCGCGGCCGGGACCGATGAGCGGTTCGCCAACGGCCCGCTCGGCGTACTGGACGGCAACGGCTCGCTGTACTGCGTCGGCGGCCTGGTGCTGGACTGCCCTGCCAAGACCGTCCCGGCACTGGTCGAGTGGACCCTCGCCGAGGCCCGCCTGGGCTCGCCGCGGCTGCACCGCCACGGCAACGACGGCGATCCGCTGATCGTGCTGACCGACGCGGCCGCCGAACGCCTCGGACTGCCAGCGACGTTGGAGGACCGGCGCGGGCTGCGCCTGCCCGACGACCACAAGGTCATCAAGCAGCTCACGAAGGCCGAGTGGCAGCTCAGCGGCGGCGGCTTTGGCCCCTGGACCAGGATTTACCGGCCCATGCAGCAGGGCAAGCGGCGCTGCGTGCAGCTGGCCGTCCTGCCCTGGGACGCACTCGACGTCCGCTCCTGGGGTGAAACCGGCCAGCTGCCGGCGCCGGACGTCGCGGCGGTGCTCGGCACCTACGCCACCCGCGTCCTGACCCCGCGCGGCACCACCGCGGTCTGCGGCCTGGAGCTGATGACCGCGCTGCGCCCGCCGACCCGCGCCGTCAAGGACGAGACCACCGGGGCGTTCGTGCCGTGGCCGCTGCCCGGCTCGCTGAACCGGCCCATCGCCCCGGCGTGGCCGGAGGCCCCCGACGAACACCCTGATCTGGTCGGGCGGTTCCCCGAGCACCACGTCCGGACCCCGTCCGAGACGATCAATGAGGAGTCCTTGACCTGGTTCCGGCCGCTGACCGACCGGGAGGTGGCCGAGGGCTACACCCACGCGGTGGGCATCGACGTGAACATGGCCTTCGCCGCGGCCGCCAACCGCCTCAACGTCGGCCTGGGCCCCGCGCGGGAGGTCACCGCGCCCCAATTCGATCCGAAGCTGCCCGGCTCCTGGCTGGTGGACCTCTCCGGCATCGAGACCGACCCGCGCCTGCCCAGCCCGTTCACTCCGGACGGCGAACGCCCGGACGGGCCGGGCTGGTACTCGACGACCACCGTCGCCTACGCCACCGAGCTCGGCGCCCGCGTGGAGCCGATCGAGGCGTTCGTGCGCGAGGAGTCGGGCTACTACCTGGATCCTTGGTACCAGCGTCTGCGCGACGCCTACGTGGCCACCATGGCTGATCTCGGCGTCACCACCGGAATGTCCGAGGCCGAGTTCCTCGCCGCGATGGCCGGCTACAAGTCCGTCGATCCGCAGGCCGTCGCGGTGCTGGCGGCGATCAAGGCCACCGCGAAGGGCGGCATCGGCAAGCTCCAGGAGCGGCCGCGCAGCATCCGCCACAAGCGCGGCGAGCCGTGGCCGGCCCTCAAGCGCGTGGCCTGGAGCCCGCACATTCGGGCCGAGGTCATCGCCAAGACCCGCACCAACATGCACCGCAAGATGAGCCGCCTGGCCGCCGTCGGCCTCTACCCCGTGGCGATCAACCACGACTGCGTCGTCTACCTCTCCCACGGGCCCAGCCCGCTGGACTTCCTGCCGCACACCGACGAGGGCAAGCCGCTGCCCGGCGGGTTCCGGCTCGGCGTCAGCCCCGGGATGGTCAAGCACCAAGGCACCCAGAGCTTCCTGTGGCTGGCCGACATGATCGAAAACCAGAACGCCAACCCCGCCCGCGAGATCAAGGGCCCCGGCATCCTCAACGAGGGGGAGTAGGCACTGATGGGCATCTTCGGAGACAGCCTCGACAAGGCCGCCGCGAACACCGCCACCCGCCCGATCCCCAAGAGCGCCGGCGCGCAGATGCGGTACCTGGTCAAGCAGGAGAAGGGCTCCACCAAGGCCGTCGCGCAGCTCCTGGGCGTCTCCCAGCGCACGGTCGAGCGGTACGTCAAAGCCCAGATCCGCCGTCCTCGCCGCGACCTGGCCGCCCGCATAGAGCGTGAGGTCCGCAAGCGGTGGCAGCCGAAGGTGCGTCAAAAGGCCCAGCAGCGCGCCGCCTCCACCGGCGGGATCGTCATCGAGACGCGGGCGCGGTTCGGTTTCACCGCCGCTCCCGGCACGACCGATGACGGCCGGATCCGGCTGATCACCCAGCACCTGCCCCCGGCCTACGCGGCCCGGCTCTTCGAGGCCCAGGCGTCGGGCGCCACCGAGCAGCGGTTGCAGGAGATCGCCGCCGAGGGCTTGCAGGAGATCTACTTCAAGGACCGCGGCCGCCGCGCCAGCGGCCTCCTGGTCGAGTTCACCGACATCGACTACGTGGAGCTGGACTTCTAGACGGCGGCACGTGAGGGCCTGGAACCAGACGTGTGACTGAGCGCTTCAGTTGGCCAGTGAGCGGTTGAGTTGGCCGGTTGAGCGTTCCGAGGTCGTCATGGGATGTCTCGCCGTACGAGTGCCTCGGTGACCGGCGTACCGCTGCGCCGCGCGTACGTCATTCGTTCGCGCACGTCACGCAGCGTTCGGGGTCGGTATCCGGGTCCGCCGCAGCAGCTCTTGTGGAAACCCACACCTGCGTTCAGCAACAGGGTGAGTGTCCGCCATGCTGCGACGTCTCGCCGCCGGGGCGCCGCGAACGCCGAACCTGCATGGATCATCGGCTCCGCGCAGCGCGGGCAGATCCGCTGTCTCGCTCTGTCGTGAGGCTGCTTGTACGAGACCCGGCAGGAGAGGCAGACGTACGAGGTTTTCCCATTGGCCACCTGATCAGCCTATAGATCGCTTTGGGGAGCCAGCCAGCGGGTTTCTTGGGCCGGAGGGCTTGGCCAGGGTGGATAGCCATCCCGCTCAACTGGCCAACTGAAGCGCTCAGTCACAAGGGCCCAGCCGTCACCGTGAATCCATCGCATAGCGGAGGGCTCTGTTCCAGTGAGGGCGGAGCCCTGTACGTCGGAGCCTATTCGGTATCAGTAATTCCGGTATCTAATCCACACCTCGCTCCCTCCCGCTAAGAAAGCGTTAATTCCGGCGTGTTGGCCAAGATCTTCAGTTCGAGCCAACTCCTGAAAGTCACTCGACGAGCACCCACCGCGCTGCTATAAATGATCACGCAAATCCACAGGAGAAACGGGGAAAAGTGAAAAGCAAGTTAGCCAACAGGAGCCTCTCGCGCCTCAATGCATCTCGTACCGCCAAGATGGCCATCACCGCTGCCATCGCCACGTCGGCACTGACGATCTCGGTAGCCAGTCCCGCAAGCGCCCAGAGCGGTACGACCACCAGCATCGGTGGCGCCAGCAGCCCCGCCGCAGCAGTCGAACACAACAGTCTTCAGGGCGGCAGTGGAAGCTTCACTGCCAAGGTCGCCAAGGTCGACCCGAAGACCGGCGCGACGCTCCAGGCCAAGACTGTCCTGTGCGAGTGGAACGCCGACTGGAAGTGGGGAGCCGGCACCGTCTCCCAAGTCACCGGCAGCACCAGATTCTACTGCGCAGCGGTAGGCCCCGACGGTCCGCAGTTCACCGGGGAATCCCGCGCACGGCTCATGGATGACCACGGCAAGGCGATCGCCAACGGTGAGCGCACCGTCATCCAGCCACTCGACCCGACGCCCACCATCTCGGAGGTGACGGCGAAGGTGAAGCGCCCCGCGACCCTGCACGTGCAGCACGACATGTGGGCGAACTTCCTCACGCCCGGCTGGGTATGGCAATCGCACCCGAAGGGCTGCGGCGGCGCTGGCACGACGGCGATCAAGTGCACCATCGACTATGAGAACTTCAAGATCTGACGAATGATCAACTAAGTAGCCGGATCCAGGATATCCTGGATCCGGCTTCCGGTATTCCAAGGCGAATCGAGGGAAAACATGTGGTCAGGGAGACACGACAGTTACTTCGAGGCAACGGGCCGGGCAATCGATGAACAGTTACAAAGAAGTCGCGCCAGGAAGCGCGCCCAAGCCGTCAAGTACAGTCGAGAGCAAGTAGAGCAGAGCCGCAAAATATCCCACGCTTCCGAGGCCGCTGAACTGGAACGCCTCGCCGCTCTCGGGCAAATCCCGCCGGCCGAATATAAGGCCCGCTTGGCCGCACTTCACGAAGAAATTGAAGGAGAAACCAGTCAGTAGTGCGTGACGTCAGTGTCAAGCGTCTCCTAATGCACCATCAAAACCCTCGCCAGGGACCGCCTTCTCGGCGCCCGGCCGTCGCCGTGCACTGCCGGACCCCTCCGAGGGCTGCGTCGCTCAAGGCCTGCAGGAGAACAGCCCAAGGGCCGCAGCCGCCGTGTCGACGGCCTGCTGGTGGAGTTCACCGACATCGACTATGTGGAGATCGACTTCTAGACGGCGAGATGCGTGAGGGCCTGGTACCAGACGTGTGACTGAGCGTTCTAGTTGGCCACTGAGCGGTGTACTTGACCAGTTGAGCGCATCGAGTCGATCGGTCGCAGTGTGGAAGACCGATCGCCGGCTCTTCCGCGAATCCATCGGGGCCGCCCGCTCGGGAATCGGGGGCTCGGGCACAATTGGGAGCCGTGCCCTCCCCTACAGATCCCGCTGCCCTGTACCCCGACATCGCGGCCTGTGGCCGCCTCGGCACAGCGCTCCGGGCCGAGTCGGAGGGCTGCCTCGACGCCGTCCCTGTCACGTCCCCGGACCCTGATCCTCTGCTCCGCGCGATCGTTGCAAGCACCCTGCCGCACCGCGAGCCGCTGCAGATCAGTGCATGGTCGCACGAACGGCGGTGGTCGATCCGCGGCACGGAGGCGTTGCAGAGCATGCCCCTCATCGACGGCAAGACGGACGACCTGGCGGAGGTCGCCAGGGCCGCCCGAGCGTGGCATGACGGGGCGGCCCTGGACGACATCCGCCGGGCGGCACCCTTCGTGCACCTGACCGGCCGGTTCGAGGTGCCCGACCACGACCCGGCGCGTCTGACGGAATCCGAGTGGCAGAGCATGCGGCTGGAGGCGGGCGAACTGGAGTCCGCCTGGCAGGAGACGTACCAAGCCCTGATCGAAGCGGCGCACTCTGAGCCGACGCTGCGCGCCCTCTACCCGTTCACAAGCCACTGGGCGCTGCGCTTCTCGACCACCACCCGCCCGCGCCTGACCGTCGTCGGACCGTGCCTGACCGCGAACAGCGACGGCATGTACGGGGTGGGCAAGGGTTTCATCATCGAGGACCTCGGCCGGTTCGCCACAGCGCACGAGGCCGTGGCACTGGCCGCGCGTCAACTGCCGTCCGGCCTTGGCCCGATTGCGCTTGGCGGATGACCCGCCCGGCACCGGAGCCGTGTCGCCGGCCGGCCACCGCCCTACACGGGCCGGCATTGCCGCCGCAGGTCCGGCGTCCGGTCGGGCGTGAAGCCTGGGTTCAGGTCAGTCCGGCACCTTGTCAGGTGATCGTTCCTGACGCCGCCACCCGGGCGCGTCTGCCCTCCCGCTCAACTGGCCAGCTATGGCGCTCAGTCATAAGACGTGTGACTGAGCGCGGTGCCCACATGCCGCTGAGGTCAGGATTTGAGTTCGACGTACCCAATATCGCTGAAATCCAACAGAAAGTAATAGCCCCGTTGCGTGATGCACAACGGGGCTATTGCTACGTGATGTGGCGTTGGCGGCCAGTCAGGTGCCTGGCTGATTTTCCGTTATGTGGAGCGTAGTGACTCATTCGCGCCACAGCTCCATTTCCTCAAGTTTGCCCAGGCGGGCCTTTCCTGTGGCGAGGTCCACGAGGATGGGCCAGCAGTCCAGAAGCATGACATGCTGATCTCGGGTTTGCAGGTATTCTTCGGAGTTGTACGGGACGATGAGAAGCCCGTCTCTTTCCATCACGAGTTCGTGATCGATTTTGAGAGCGGGGTCGTAGGGCCCCGTTTCGCTTACAAGCAGCTCCTCTGCCTTCTTCAAGGCTTCGGATCGGCTGAGTGTCATTTTGTCCTCATGAACTTGTAGCCTTTGTATACCGCAGGGGCTGCATGGCCACTCTGCCCATCCAAGAATACTACATCTCCATCGCGGTTAATCACATTGAAAACGTGGCCGCCGCGTGGATCTGCTCCGTACACAATGCCCCGTGAACCGTCGCCTGCCGCCTTGACGTCCTTGACAATGTTGGAGAACGACCTATCTCTGAAGCGCTTACCTGGAAAGTATGCTTCTAGCGATTGGAGAGTGCCACGGCTCAGGTTGGGGAGAGCCGAAGCCGGCGTACCATCCAGTGTCTTCTCAACGCCCAGGACGCATGCGCGACAGTTGGTGTTGCCGTTGCCGGGGTTGACAATTCTGCGCAGATCGTCAGTCACCGGTGTCTTGTATGAATCTCCGAGTACGGTCTTTCCGCCGCCACCCTCTCCCCACCGGATATTCCCGATCCTGTTGAAGGATTTTTCGCTCTTAACAGCCCTGGAAAGTTCTTCGGCCTTGATGGCCGACCTTCCCGCCTTGACCCAACGCAGGAAGATGACTGCGCCAAGGGCGCGATCGACAGGGGAGAGCTCTTCTCCAGTTACTGAGTCCGTCCCTGTGAGGAGCTCAGCGATCCCCTTCGCGTCTCCCACACCGGGAAGGAGGTTCATGATCGCAGAGATGATGACTTGCTTGGCTTTGTCGTCCTCTGCCTGGGAGCCGCCAAAGATCCAGTCACCGATGCCGGTGAGGTCCATATCTTTGAACGGGCTGCCGTCCTTCGAGAACGGGCCGCTCTTGAGCCGCTTGTTCAAGTCATCGAAAGCCTTGTCCATCCCAGAAACGGCGCGATTGGTTCGGTCCATGGCCCGATTGGCCTCATCGAGCGCCTTGTTCATGCCATCAAGGGCGTGGTTCATCTGATCCAGGCCCTGGTCCATTTGATTCAGGCCCTGGTTCATCTCCTCCAGGCCCCGGTTCATTTGTGCTACATCGGCATTCAGGCCAGTGAGGGCTTTATCCATCTCGCTGAAGCCGGAATTTATTTGATCGACAGCTCCCCACAGTTCCTTATCGTCGAGCACCTCGGAAGCCATTCCCAGTACTGGGGTCAGCAGTACTGCGAGCTCAGCCATGGCTTTTACGAGCTGCACCGATAGCACTGTGGGTTTATAGAAGAGATTGAATTCTGTTTCGAGGCTCTTGATCAGCTTCTTTTGTGATGCGACAGCCTCGGCCCCGGTCTTCGGATCTTTAAAGTCTTCTGCTTTGATTTTGTATAGGCTAGCCTGTTGCGCGAGCTGCTTAAGCTCTTGCGATTTCTTGTACAGGTCGGGGAGCTGATTCCTGGTCTCCGTATGCCACTCATGTTCAGCAATGAAGAGAACGATGAGGCTGAGCCCCGCAACGGCCTTATTATCGCGAATGGAATCCGCGAGGCATGAAAGTCTCTCCTTCAGCGGTAACGAAAGACATTTCTTTATCGCCAAGTCGGCTTGCTGCGGTTCGGCGGCGGCAGCCGCCCCCATTCCTCCGGCGAGGAATACGGACAGCGTCACCATGAATGCCGCGAATCGCATTTTCCAATTAAATTGCATGGTCCCTTAACCGGCGTAGACATAAGGTGGTGGAGCAGGTCGGGGAGCAGCGATGGATGGCGCAAGCGGCAGCCTGAAGGAAGGCGACCTAAGGGCGCGGGAGCGCTACGGGCGCTCGATCCGACGTGAACGATGCCCCCCGAACTACATCTGACGCATAATCATACATATGGTTCACATGGCTTGAGCCAACTCGCCCTCAGATACGTCGGCTTCACGGTCTCGGAAAGATCATTTGCGGGCCTTCCAGAGTTGCTGGCGCACCGCTGGCACCTGCTGATGTGGAACGAGGACGGCACATCCTGGTGCGCCCTCCGGGGACCGGATCGCTCGTCTTCCGGTGCCGGAACCTCATTGCCGCGGACACTGGAAGCGGCTGGCAGTTGCCCACGCGGCGCCTGCCGTGCAGTCCCGAAGACCGTCCGGAACTGATATACGCCACCAGGATCTGACCGGGTGGGCCGCCTACCGGGTGATCGTAGGGCGTGAGGTTCACACGGGGCGCGCGGAACGTGGCTCGTGATCTCCAAGACGCCGCTCGGCACCCTGCCCGCCAGAAGCCGAGCATTAGCGCACGGACAGGCCGCCCCCCTTTCAGCGAGCCGCCCCCGCAGCAGCCCGTCGGCGGCGATCGGCCACGGTTCCGTGAGGCGCTCCAGCGCGCCGAGCACTCCGTGTTCACCCGCTCTGCGCCGAAATCCGTGCAGGCACGGAAATTCCTCTACACGCGCGCCAAGAGCTCAACGAAGGCCGTGGCGGAGCTCCTGGGCGTCCGCAGCGCACCGTCCAGCACTACCCCGCCAGGGCGCCTCCTCCACGCCCCACAAGCGCCTCCAGGCCACCCTGGAGACCGAGACCGTCCAGGAGTGGCAACCGCAGGTTCGTGCGCAGGCCAGAGCGCATGCGGCCACAATGGGCGGCCTGCTGATCGAGACCCGCGCCGTGTTCGGATTCAGCGGGCCGTACGGCAGCTGCGATAGCGGCCGCACACGCCAGATCACCGCCCGCGCCTCGGCCACGGCGACCTCTCGCATCCTGGCCGCCCAGGCCGACGGAGCGACGGATGAAGAGCTGCATCCCCTGATGGCACAGGCCCTCGCAGAGTCCTATTTCCGGGGCGGAGCCAGCGTCAAATTCGAGGATGTCGACTACATAGATTTCGGGTTCAACACCTCCTGACCCGCCCCCAGGTGTAAAAAGCGGCGGGCCGCGCGCTGGTATTCCAGCGCGCGGCCCGCCCCAATCCCGAAAACGAAACGCGAGGCCCGATGACCACCATCCCGCCCCGTCGGCGCTCCCGGTTCGCCCCATCCCCACCGGCAGCCGGCCGGCTGCCAGTCGACCGAGCTCAGATCGGCCGGAGCTCGGTACGCCGCCGCACCACCGGCATGACACATGCCGAGGCCGAAGCCGCGCTCGAGGACGCCCTGCTGCAGCAACACCTGGACCGCGACCGCGAGGACCTGGGCGATGACGAACGCGGCCCGGCCGAAGTCGGCGAGTGGGAGCGCATCGCGCAGCTGCTTGCCACCACCGGCGGCGTCTACGACCCCGGGGCCGACGCCCTCGTCCAGGACGAGCTGGACGCCGACCGTCGGGCCGAGGAAGCCAAGCAGCAGCGCCTCCAGAAGCAGCAGTTCGCCGCCCGCGCCGACGAACTCGCCGCGCTCGCCCGAGCCGGCCGACTCGACCGGACCGTGGCCAGCCGACCGTGAGACGAGGGCACCCGCGACGCCCTGGTCCACCGAGGCGACTACCACCCGGTGGTCGACGGCTGGCTGGCGCAGGCCCTCGCCAACCGCTCCGGCCACTACGCCGACCCGACCACGCGCACGGCCGCCGTCGACTCGCTGCCCGCGGCGGTGCGGGCCCACGCCGCGCTGCTCGCCTCACTCGCCCGCACCGGCACCGGCGCCTCGGCCGCCGACAGCGAGCTGGAGTTCGCCGGCCATCTTGCCCAGGCCGACCCGGACGCCACCGCCGCGCTCGCCTCCTGGCTGGAGCGCGCCCGGTCGGGGGCCGAGTTAGGGCCTCGCGAGCCGCGGGAGGCTGCGGGTATGCCGGAGAACAGGGTGAGCGATGCTCCGTGTCTACTTCAGATCGCCGCTCAGGACACGATCGAGCGCTGCCCGGCCTGCGGGTCCCCACGTCGGCTTGCCACCGGGAAGGCCCCGGTCTCCGTTCCGGCCCATCAGCATGAGGAACAGGCTTTTCAGAGCAGCCAGTCCGCGGGCGCGCTGGATCGTCGCCTCGTCCGCATGCGCGTAGACGTCGAAGAACCGTGAGGCGGCGCCCGCGGGAAGGACTATCCATGCGGCCGCGAGGTCCCATGCCGGATCGCCGGCGAACATGTCACCGAAGTCGATCACACCGGAGAGCGTCCCGTCCGAGACGACGACATTTGCGGGATGAAGGTCACCGTGCACCCACACCGGCGGGCCCTCCCACTCGGGGGCCGCAACGGCGTCATCCCAGACGGCCCGGACCTCGTCGGCAATGCTGCCAGGGACAACGGCTTGAAAGAAGTGGTCGAAGCCGTCCGTGCACTTCTTGGGGTGAGCACCGCGGTCCGAACCGGTCGGCGCCTCGGCGGGCGCCTCCACATGGAGCGCCCTGAGGAAGCCCGCCAGCGTTTCGGCCGCGTGGTCGCCGCGGCTGATCGAGGTGCAGTCCAGCGGCTCGCCGGAAACCCACGTCATGATGGTCCAGGGCTTCGGGAAGCGCGCGGACGGTTCACCGATCCGCACAGGGTTCGGGACCGGGAGCGGCAGGCGCGGGGCCAGGACGGGCAGCCATCGCCACTCCTTGCGCTGGAGATCCGGGGCACGTTCTGTACGCGGCATCCGCACAGCCAGCTCGTCCCCGAGGCGCCACTGCTGGTTGTCCCATCCTCCCGCGACTTCGCGGATTGGCAGCTCCGCAAGGTCTGGATGCTGCTCCTGCAGCAGGTCGTGGACCAGGTCCGCAGTGATCTCGATCTCGGAGTCGGTCATGCGAAGCCACAGTACCGGGGCAGGCGGAGCGGCTCTCGCTCTCGTCGAAGTGGTCCGGATCGCAGTCGCCGAGAGCAGGATCCCCCACGGCCTCCCCGGACAGCCACTCAACCTTCGCTGAGGAAACCCAGCGGCCGCCAATCTTCGCTGACACCGCTCAACCTTCGCTGCGAAAGGTCAGGAACCCCCTCCAGGGCCGTTTGCGCGTGACAGGCGCGCCAGCGTGACACCCCTCCTGCTCCCCGGTCCCCGGGCTGGGCGACACCGTCACCGGCGACCCAGGACCCAGCCAGCTGGGTCCTGGGTCGCCCATTTTCCCTGGCAGAGCACTCCAGGACCCAGCTGGGTCCTGGGTCCAGCCCCCTCGGTTTGTCCGCACCCGGCTCCTGGGCCCCGCCGCGGCGATACCGTGGTGGCACACGCCACATGACAGCCCAGGAGCCCCGGATGAGCCAGCAGCCGGCCACCGCGCCCGTGCCCGACCGTCAGCCCCTCGACGAGCACGCCGCCGAGTCCGTCCGCGCGTACGCGGCGGACCAGCGCGCGCGGGTCGATGTCCTCGCCTCGGTGCTGGAGGACATCGCCGCCAACGGCTACCCCTCGCCCGAGTCCGGCGTGCCGTGGGAAACCGCCAGGGACGCCCACCTCGCCCGCCTTGCGGACGAGCAGCCGCGTGTCGCCTGACCACGGCGCGCGCCGCTCGCGCGTCGTCATGGTGGAGCCCGGGCTCATCCAGCTGGCGAAGCTCACCGCGAGCGAGACGCACCGCCTGGACCGCGCCATCGTCGCGATCAGCGTCAACCCGGAGTTGGGCACCGAGGTGCCCGGCACCCTGCTGCGCGACTACGCGGACGAGATTGACGGGGTGCGGGTGATCTACTACGTGACCGCCCTGCGCACGATCACGATCGTGGCGTACGTCGAAGCCTGAGAAGAGCAGTGCCCCGGATCTGTGTGGGTCCGGGGCACTGCTGTGTCTGCTGCAGGTGCAGCGAGGGGGGGAAGGGTTGGTGGGTGGTGCTGTTCGGCGGCTGAGTGCGGGTTGTTGGGATGCTGGAGAGCGATGACACGCGAAGGCCGGCCCCAGGCATCACACAAGTGCTGCTCGGGTAGCGGGCGCCGGCGGGACTGAGCGGTGCCCGGCTGACGCTCGTTGCCTTCGTCAGGGCGCCGTATGACCCACTCTGTGCGGCGTGCTCACGCGTGCGGCGTCCCGAACTCCCTCCAGCCGCTCCAGCAGCACGGAGGTGCCACTCAGGGTTGTGGAGAGGTCGTCCGCGGACGCGTCGCCGGCGCGCAGCTGCGCCAGGCCGTGCAGCACAGTCCCGAGCAACGTGGCCTACTGCTCGGCGTCGCTGCTGAGTACGGCGGCGGTGAGGGGGACCAAGACCTGGACCTGGCCGAACGCCGCTGCCCGGTGAAGTCCAAGGGCGCCCAGCCCCAGGTCCGCCGCCGCGGCGCTGCCCGCTCCGACTACGTGCTGGAGAAGGTGTTCTGGACGCGGACACTGCCCGGCTGCTGCCGCGCCTGCTCAAAGGCCGCACCCGCGGGCCGGTGTTCGTCACCCATCGCCGCCCCGGACCCGGCAAGGTCGTCAGGCCGCGCGACGTCTGCCCGGACACCGGCCTAGCCCGGCTCTCCTACGGCCCGGCCCGAGCGCTGCTCGACCAGCACACCGCACACGCCGGGCCGGGCACCGGCTGGGACCTGCATGAGTACCGGCACTCCGGGTTGACCCACCTCGGCGAGCAGGGCGCCTCCGGATTGATGCTGCTGGCTAAGTCCCGACACAAGAAAGCGGAGAACGTCCGCCGGTACTTCAAGCCCTCGACAGAGGCCATCGCCGAGGTCACCAGCCTGCTCGCCCCTGGGAAGCAGTTCGCAGCCTTCTCCGCGAGCTCGTGCCCCTAGCGGTGAATCCGCCGGGGCAGGATGCATCTGGGCCACAGCGACCGAACCAGAAGTCAGCGACCGACGCTGGCTCCGTCGCTTCTTCAGTCGCTCGGAAAAATCGCAGCTCAACAGAGCTCTGTCTCGCAATCAGCGACTGAAGCGACTGAAGGTTGGTATCTATGACGCGCACGCGCGCCCGGGAATGTCTTCATAGTTCAAAACTTGAGTCGCTTCAGTCGCTGACTGGGGAGCACCCCCGCGATGACCTGGACTTTTGTCAGTACTGGTGGGCAGCGACCGAAGGATTCAGGGTCGCTGCCCACCAGTACTGACCGGCATCTTCTCCACTCGCAGCGACTGAAGCTCCGCTCGCGTGGCAACGGTGGACCAAGTGGCTCCGCCGCCATGTCCGAAGGAGTGCAATGAGTGTGTAACAGCGACTGAAGCGACTGAGGTCCCGAAGTGGCCTGTGGCAGCGTAGGCCACGAAGAACCAACGACTCCTGCTGCTCAGTCGCTTCAGTCGCTCCCCTCGTCAAGAGCAACTCGACGAGCGGCTTCGGGAGGATGAGCGCGCCACGCCGCTTCCTTGGAGTTGATAGGTAGATCTATTCGCTACTCTGTGGTCGACCTAATTCAAGACTTCAGTCGCTTCAGTCGCTGGCCCTATCGCAGATAGCATCTGACCTGCGACTTTGTGCCAGCGACCGAAAAACCAGACCACCAGAGCAGCCAGAGCACAGAAGGCCGATCATCACTCCCACGCCCAATCCGGACATGCTTGCCGTCGCCCAGTGGTGTGCGACGGCAGGTTGGCCTGTGCATCCCCTCACCCCCGGGCGTAAGACCCCGGTCGGCAACTGCCGGGCGTGTACAGAGAAAGGGCATAGTCACCTCAACTGTCCCTGCATCGGTGCCGGACGCTGGTGTCACGGTTTCCATGCGGCAACGACTGACCCGGACCGGATCCGGAAGCGGTGGTCGGGCCGCCCTGCTCCCGGTGTCGGTGTTGCCTGCGGCGCCGCAGGGTTGATCGTCCTCGACATCGACGCTCATGCTCATCCACGTCCCAGCAGGGACCGGATTCTTCCGGGCATCCCCATCCACGACCATGTCGATCTGGCGGGGCTTCGAAGCGGCTTCCACACCCTGGCGGTTCTCGCCGCTCTGCGCGGCGCCCCGGACCCGGCCGAGGATGAGCAGACCCTGCGTGTCCGTACCCCGTCGGGAGGCCTGCACGTGTGGTACCTGGCCGGAGTCGGCCGCACATGGCTGTGCAGCAGCGGAAGCAGCCCGAGCAGAGCCCTGGCGTGGCAAGTTGATATCCGCAGTACTGGCGGATACATCGTCGCGCCCGGCACCATCACCGATGGCACCTATACCCCCGTCGGTTCCTGCCGCACACCAGCGCCCCTGCCTGACTGGTTGGCTCAAGAACTCACCCGCACCGGTCACCTCAACGAGGAGACCCCCGCCACCCGGGCCGTCCCCGTGCGTAGAACACCGTCCCGCGCACGCCAGGCCGTCGCGGCGGCCGGGGGCGGCCGCGATGCCGCAACCCGCGCTTTGGAGACCGTGTTGGCTGAAGTTGCCGCCTGCGCGACAGCGACTGAAGGGACCGGATTCTCCGACAAGCTCAATCGCGCTGCCTACACCGCCGGCGGCCTGGTCGCCGCTGGCCACCTCACCCACACCAGCGCGGAAGAAGCACTCCTGGCAGTAGCCGAACACGCCAGGCCCGGCCAGCACGGGCGGGCACTTCCCATCATCCGCAGCGGCCTGAACGCCGGTGCCCGACGCCCCCTCTTCCCGGGAGGCCGCCCGTGAACCCCGCAGCCTTCGACCCGGCCGAGGTCGCGCGACAAATCCTCGCCCAACCCCCCACCCCCGTGCCGGCCCAAACCACCGCCGCGGTCCGAGCCGACCGCGTGCCGTTTCGCACCACGGATACCGGGATCCTTCCGGACTCCCTGACCGACCGCGGCATGGCCAAGTCGTTCGCCCACCTCTACGCGGCGGACTACCGGCACGTCAACGGCCTCGGTTGGTACAAGTGGGCCGACTACCGCTGGGAGCCCGACGAGCACGAAACCGTCGTCTGGGCGGCCGGAGACATGGCCGAGTCGCTCGCCCACACCGACCCAACCGGCCTGCACACCGACGCCGAACTGCGGCGCGAACGCCGCCGCGCGATGTCCACCTCCGGCATCAAATCCATGCTGCAGCAGGCCCGCTCGGCTCATGGCATGCTCCTGGACGCCTCCCGCCTCGATGCCGACCCCTACGTGCTGTGCACACCCGGCGGCGTCGTCGACCTGCGCACCGGTCTCATCCATACTCCCGACCCGCACACCGACTTCCACTCCCGCTCCACCTCCACCGCTCCCCAGACGATGCCCACCCCGCGCTGGGACCGGTTCCTGTCCGACACCTTCGGCGACGATGCCGAAGGCCGGGAGATGATCCGCTTCCTGCACCTCCTGCTGGGCTACTCCATCACCGGCGACGTCGGCGCGCAGATCCTGGCCTTCCTCTACGGCCTGGGCAAGAACGGCAAGAGCGTCCTGCTCGATGTGATCGTCAAGTTGCTCGGCGACTACGCCGACGCCGCCCCGCCAGGCTTCCTCATGGCCAAGCAGTTCGAAGGCCACCCCACCGACCTGGCCGAACTCCACGGCCGCCGCGTCATCGTCTGCTCCGAACTCAAGGCCGGCGACCGCTTCGATGAATCCCGGGTCAAACTCCTGACCGGCGGCGACATCATCAAAGCCCGCCGCATGCGCCAGGACTTCTTCTCCTTCGTCCCCACGCACAAGCTGTTCCTGCTGGGCAACCACCGGCCCGAGGTAGGCACCGGCGGCTTCGCCTTCTGGCGCCGCATGCGCCTGGTCCCCTTCGAACGCGTCGTCCCCGACGCCCGCAAGGTTGACAACCTCGCCGACATCCTCGTCCGCGAAGAAGGCCCCGGCATCCTTACCTGGCTCGTCGACGGCGCACGCCGCTACCTCACCGGCGAAAAAGACCTCACCGGCCCCGAACGCGTCCGCCTGGCCACCACCGCCTACGCCGAGACCGAAGACCATATGGGCAGATTCCTCACCGAATGCTGCAAGACCGACGCCGGACTGCGCGCCGAGCAAAAGCACCTCTACCTCGCCTACACCCGCTGGTGTGAAAGCGAAGGCGCCACCCCCGTCTCCTCACGCGCCTTCGCCGGCCGCGTCCGCGAAACCCTCGGCCTGCGCTCGCCCAAGGAGATGGCCACCTCCAACTCCAAGAAGTACTACCCAGGCATCGGCCTCATCGCCGACATCACCGAGGAGAACGCGTGAGCGCCCTGATCGACCCCGAGGACCTCACGCACGAAACCGACCTCGTGTGGCTCGAGGACACCACCGACCTCGACTACGTCCGCCAGTCCCTCGACCGCGTCTCCAGCCGCAAACGCCAACCCCCCTACCACCGCGACGGCCGCCTCATCGGCTACGCCATCCTCGGCCCCACCGCCAAAGCCTCCCGCGCCTCCGGAACCTTCCTGCGCCGCGTCTTCTGGCTCGCCCCCCACGACCGCGACCAGCAACCCGACGGCCTCTATGCCACCGGCGCCCCCTCCGAAGCTGTCGACCCCCGCACCCTCGCCCCCTGTGCCAAGGGCTACAAGACTGAACGCTCCGAGGGCGGCCCCGCATCCGATGCCATGCGCGAGATGGGCATAACGCTGCCCAAAAACTGAAAACCTGACAGAGTCCTGCAACCGTCAACGTAATACCGAAGCTGAGTCCCTTCAGCCCCTGAAGCATCAAGATCGGCATGCTGACCTGCATCTTTGGCCGATCCCATTTAGGGACTCCAGAGTCGAACCGACCAGGTCGGGCGAGATGGGGATGAAGGAACAGGACAGCCAGACGGGCCGCCTGCCGGTACACGCTGGCGCTGCCCCCCCCGGAGACCACCGCACGGTCAGCTGAGCTGCGGGCCGCCCTCGACGGCATCCGCAACATCCGCCGCTTCACCAACCTCGGATACGACTAGGGTGGGCGCCCCGCCGAGTGGGAGCGACGCGGGTTGCTGCGCACGGTGAGCACGCTGCTGGAAGCCGAAGGCATACCCCCTCAACCGCTGGTGACGACGGCGAGCCGGTGCGGGTCGGCTGGCATCGTGGTCGCCGCGTGGGACTGCGCCCCGATCGGCGGCGATGACGTCGCGCCCGACCGGCCGGAGACCGCCCGCCGGTGACCACCGGCCGCACCACGCCAGCGCCCCGGCTCACCGCCGGGGCGCTGCGCCTCGTCGAGGCCAGCACCCCCTAGCCCAGATCCGTGGACCTCAGCGACTACGCGCGGCAGATGACCGCCCACTGTCCCTACCTCGCCCCCTCCCTTCAGCGGGGCCTGACGACCTGGACGGTTTACCGCGCCGCCGGCGGTGCCGAAGCCGTTCAGGCGGAGCTCTTCCATGCGGGCGTCCAGGCCGCGGAGTGGCTGCGGCCTTTGCTGAACCGGCCGCACGGCATCCTGCGGTGCGAGAACATCGTCCTGCTGGGCGAGGTGCCCGGCGCCCGGCACCGTGACCTTCTGGCCTGGCCGCACTGGGTGCTGAAGAACCTCTACGGACCGGTCGGGGTGATGTTCGGCAAGTTCTACGCGGGAGCAGAGGAGACCACTGCGGCCGGACGCCGGATCCCTGCCGCTCCCGCCTCGTTCCTCCCCGTGAGGGCCGCCGTCCGACTCCGCGACCCGCAGTTCCTGCGCGCGTCCCCGGACCTGGCGGCCGCGCTCGCCGCGGCCGACGACGACGGTCGCGACGTGTTCGAGCACATCCCCACCGAGTGGAAGGAGATCCGCACATGGGCCAGGCACCTGCTCCCCCCAGCGAAGCCGTCGACCTGCTCACCGGACAGATCGGCGAGCCCACCCACACGCAGCTCCTGAGCGACCGGCGCGGCTCCCGGGCCTGGAAGGTCCAAGGCCCCAGGGGAGCCGTCGCGTTGAAGGCGAACAACCCCGACGGTGACGACGCCCGTGACAAGACCGCCGAGATGGCCCAGGAGGACGACCACCTCCTTCGCCTCACCGCCGCCGGCGCGATCAGCCCTGACTACCGGGTGAGCGCGGGGACATGGGAGGGTGGCTGGTGGCTGGCCGTGCGCTGGATCGACGGTGTTCCCCTGTGGCGGGCCCTCGCCCTCGCCCGCGGCCCCGAAGGAGACCGCGCCGCGGTCCGCCCCTGGCTCGCGGGCATCGCCCGCACGTGGACCGAACACCTCGCCCGCATGCACGCCGCCGGCTGGGCCCACGCCGACGTCCAGCCCACCAACACCCCCATCACCGAAGACGGCTGCGCCGCGGTCATCGACTACGCCCTCGCCTGCGGCCCCGACGGCCCGCCGCGCCTGCCGTACCGGGGAGCGCTCACCCACACCACCGCCCCCGAGGTCGCCACCGCAGTCCTCTCCACCCCCGTCGGCACCCACATCCAGGCGCAGCCGGCCGCGGACATCTGGAGCCTGGGCGCCTCCCTGTTCTGGTGCTGGACCGGCCACCGCCCCGTCGCCTACGACGACGGCCTCGACCGGCTGGAGAAGCTGGCCGTCATCGCCAAGGGCACCACCACCGCGCTGCGCGACGTCCGGCCGTGGCCGTGCCCTGAGTTCGAGGACGCCATCACCGGGTGCTTGGCTCCCGATCCCGCTGACCGGCCCACCGCGAAGGAGCTGACCGCCGCATGGTGACCCTGCGCACCCTGGCCCTCGAGGACGCACCAGCCCTCGCCCGCATCTACAGCGGCGCCTCCATCCAGCACACCACCGGCAAGCCCCTCACCCTCGACCAGGCCCACGAGAAGATCCGCACCGCCCTCGCCAGAGCCACCGAGACCCCGCGCGCACAGTGGAGCTGGGGCATCGTCACTACCGACGAGATGATCGGCCTGATCTCCCTGCGGCGACGAACCCCGTCCATGGGCAGCCTCAGCTACATCCTCCGTGAGGACACCTGGGGTAACGGCTACGCCACCGAAGCCGCCAGGCACGTCGTCCAGTTCGCCTTCACCACCGCCGGCCTGGAGCGCCTAGAGGCCATGCACCACCCCGCCAACCCGGCCTCCGGCCGCGTCCTGACCAAAGCCGGCTTCACCCGTACCGGTACATCCGACAGGTGCGTCGAGGACGGACCCGCTGTGCCGTACCAGGTGTACGCCTTGCAGAGCCTCGTACCGCACGGACAAGGATGAGAGCGGGAACGACGAAGCCTCCGAGGTCGGCCGGCCCCGGAGGCTTCCCGACTCAACGCAGCGCACCCGACGTCACGCGGGCGGCGGCTGCGGCACTTCCAGAGCGCCGGCGACCTTCCGCGCCATGGTCGCCATCTGCGGCGACAGGTAGCTGTCCAGGGAGTCGACGTCGTCGCACAGCCGGGCCTTGAGCCCGTGCAGGAACGTGTCGGTGAGCAGTCTTTCCGGGGCGTCCTCGGGGTGCTGTGCGGCTCTGGCTCCAAGCAGCCCCTGGGGAAAATCCGCTGAACGGGCTGTGCCCGCGGGCGTCGGCTCGTCGAGAAGGCTGGCGAGGTGTGCACGGTCTTCGCTAGCTGCCAGGGAGCAGTAGTGAAAACCTTGTTGACCTGTCGTTAGTGATGGCCTTAGGATGCCCTGATGGCTTCTGAGGCGTTGTTCGTGATGATTCATGTGGGGCAGAAGGTCGGGCACCAGCGGAACCTGGAGCACGGGATGGTGACGCGTTCCTGGGGTTTTCCGAGGAAGCCGGACTGGTACGGACGGCGGGAGCCGGACTTCGCGGTGCTGGTGACCGGGGCGGCGCCGCGGGTGCAGCCGGGGGAGTGGGAAGCGAAGTTTGTGCGGATGGTGCTGTGCAAGGTGCAGGTCGGTGTGTACGAGGGCACCGCGCCGCACTGGCCGGACGAGGTCGCCGAGGAGCGGGTCATCTACCCCTACCGGCTGGGCTTGGAGCCGCTGGCCGTGCTCGACGATGTGCCGCTGGGGCCGGACGGTCCGCTTAGCGCGGAGGCGTCGCAGGCGGCGCGCCGGTCGGGGACCCAGCAGGGGGTGGGGTACCTGGTGGCAATGGACCCGCAGCCGTTGTTCGACGCGGCCGGCATCGAGGCCGACTGGTCCGCGGACCATGACGTCGCGCTCGCCGCGACGCCGGGGGTCACGCTGGAGCAGTTGGAGGGCCCCAACAGCCCCCGGCGCGGGCGGCGGGGCGCGGGGCGGCAGATGGACCCGGAAAAGCGCAAGGCGGTCGAGCTGTACGCAGAGGAGAAGGCCGTCACCCACTACCAGGATCCGGAGCGGGGCTGGACGGCGCACAAGGTCGGCAAGCCCTACGACCTGCGCCTGGAGCGGGAAGGGCTGGAGCGGCGGGTGGAGGTCAAGGGCACCACCGGCGCCCCCACCAGCGTGGAGCTGACCGTGAACGAGGTCTTCCACGCCCGCGATACCCGCCACACCGTCGACCTGTTCATCGTCAGCGACATAAAGGTCACCAAGACGGACGGCGCGTACCACTGCAGCGGCGGCGACGTCCTGCTGCTGGAGGACTGGCAGCCGGCCGAGGAAGACCTGCGCCCCACCCGCTACCAGTATCTCGTCCCCCAACCCCCCGCCGCCCCCCAGCCATAACCCCGGGCCCGGCTCGCCCGATCTGGCCCCTGCACCCAGGGGCGCGCCTGTACGACATCCACGCGGCGGCATACACGGGTGCGGACGGGCCCCTCCGGAGCCAGGCGGAGGACAACCCCCTACGGGCCGGTCCGCGTGCCCAGCAACGCCGCCCGACCACCACCGGGCCGCACTCACCCCGCGCGGGGCCACCCGCGCTGCTTCATGACACGCATCCGACCGAGGAGACGACGATGCCGTTACTGCGCATGCCCGTGCACGAGTTCATCGACCGCTGTCAACAAGACACGGTGGCCGATGAACTGGCCGAGTGTCACCGGCAGGCGCGACTGGGCCGGCTGGAGGACGGGGAGATACGGTCCTGGCGCAACAGCCTGCCCGCCCTGGCCCGCGTGCTGGACGAAGCCGGACTGCAGCATGTTGAGGTATTGATCGAGTACCAGCTGGCCCTGTCCAGCCTGCGGGCCGACGTGGTGCTGGCCGGCTGGCACCCCCACACGTCCCAGCCGTCCTACGTCATCGTTGAGCTCAAGCAGTGGACCCACGCCCGGGCCCTGCCCGACACCGAGGACCTCTGCCTGCCAGGGATCGGCAACAACAACCGGGCCTTCTTGCATCCGGTCGCCCAGGTACGGCGCTACTGCCAGTACCTGCAGGACTTCACCACCGTGCTGGACGCGGAACCCGACGCGGTGGCCGGCGTGGCCTACCTCCACAACGCCGACAGCACCGGCGTGGCCGACCTGCTCGCCCTTGAACCCGACCACCACGGGCGCCTGTTCACGCGCAGCACCCGCGCTCAGCTGATCACCTATCTGCAGTCGCGCCTCTCACCCGCTCACGGCACCGTAGCCGCCGACGAACTCCTCGACAGCCCCCTGGCACCCAGCCGTCCCCTGCTGCGCGCGACCGCGGAAGAGATCCTGCATGCTGACCGGTTCGTCCTGCTCGACCAACAGCAGGTCGCTGTCTCCCTGGTCCGTCGCGCGGTGAAGAAGGCCCGCGAAGCGGACAGCAAGGAAGTCCTCATCGTCACCGGCGGCCCCGGCTCCGGTAAAAGCGTCATCGCCCTGCACCTTATGCGCCACCTCGCCCACGACCGCCACACCGTGGTCCACGCCACCGGATCCAAGTCCTTCACCCGCACCCTCCACCACGCCGTCGGTACCTACAACCCCCGCGTCCGCAAGATCTTCAGCTACTTCATGAACTTCGCCGACGCCCCCAAGAACGGACTGGACGCGCTGATCTGCGACGAGGCCCACCGCATCCGCGCCCACTCCGTCCGCCACCGCGGGGTACGCCAGATCGACGAACTCCTCAATGCCGCCCGCGTCCCTGTCTTCCTGCTGGACGACCACCAAGTCGTACGCCCCGGCGAGATGGGCAGCCGCAATGCGATCGACCAGGCCGCCGCCGCCCGAGGCCTGCGCCCACGCCACATCGACCTCAACGGCCAGTTCCGCAACGGCGGCAGCCGGGCCTACGAACAGTGGGTTCTGCGCCTGTTGCAGCTCACCGACGAGCCCGCCACCGAGTGGGCCGACGAGCCGACCTTCCACGTCCGAGTGGTCGACTCTCCCCAGCAGATGGAAGATCTCCTGCAGGCCAAGGAGGCGCAGCACCTCACCGCCCGCATCACGGCCGGCTTCTGCTGGCGATGGAGCGACCCGCGCCGCGGCCGTCTGGTCGACGACATCGTGATCGGCTCCTGGCGCAAGCCGTGGAACCTGCGCGGTGAGTCCCGCCTCGACGGCGTCCCCCCGTCCTGGCTGTGGGCCACCGACCCCGACGGTTTCGGTCAGGTCGGCTGCATTTATACCGCCCAGGGCTTCGAGTACGACTGGAACGGCGTCATCCTCGGAGACGACCTCGTCTGGCGGCAGGACCGCTGGCTCCCCAACCCTCAAGCCAGCAGGGACCCCGCGCTCAGCGGCACCGACCCCGCCACCTTCCTCCGCCTGGTCCGCAACACCTACAAAGTCCTCCTCACCCGTGGCATGTCCGGAACCCTCCTCTACTCCACCGACCCCGAAACCCAGGCACGACTGCGCCAACTGGTTCCCGCACCGACTGCGACAGAGCCCGACCCGACGGCGCCGGTCCAGCAGCCCACCTGAACCACAGCCTCACCTGTGAGCGGGCACTCAGGTGGCATCGGCCGCCACGTCAGCCGCATTCTGTTGCCGGATGCTTGGTCATGCGTGTGAAGGCCGGCCTGCTCCGCTGCCACATAGTCGACGACAGCCCGCGGCTGGCCTCACTTCAGCGCTCCGGCCCGCCCGCGGCCTCCGATGGCGCCCCGTCGGCTGCCCAAACTGGGGCCAGCTCCCCCGAGGAGGAAGGCTCCGGCGTCGACTTCTGAGCCCGCACCACCCCTGCGCCCCCGGCTTCGGCCGGGGGCTTTGTCGTGTCTGGCGTTCCGCAGCCGGAAATTCCCCCGCTCGGCCAGCGGGGGAATTCGCGCTCCGGCATCCGAAATCCCGCAGGACGCGCGTCACCTTCACCGGCACCCACCGCATTTGCGCCGCTAACCCGCGGCCCCTGCATGGTGCTGCTCGCCACTGCACGTAGCGCCGCTGGGCCCTGCGGTCCACTGCTCGCGAATTCTGCTTAACCCGCGCTCTGACGTGGGGGTTTGGCGGATTCGCGGAAACTGGATCCGGGGGAGCCAGCGCCGGATGGTGGCACCCGATCGCGCCAAAGCGGCGCGGCCCCGGTGCACAGCGCACCCCGACCGAGAGAGACACAACGATGACGATGATCCCGACAGGCCATCAGGCGCCCGCACCGACCACCCTGGTCTGCCCGCCGACACTCGCACCGGTACCGGCGCCGTTCGCGCCGCCTTCCCTTCAGCCGCCCGTAGGTGGGCCGCCGCCCGCGGACCGGGTGACTGCCTACGCAGTTGCCTACGGAGGCTCTGCAACGGCGTACGCGGTCGCTTCGCTGCCCGCGGTCGAGCCGGTGACCCTGCAGGCGGCCCCGCGGCGCTCCTGGCGTACGGCGGCCCTAGTGGTGGCGGCCCTGGCTGTGACGGCGGTGGGCTGCGGAGTGCTGGCGGTGGACTACCCGTCGCTGGTGCGGGTGTGGCAAGTGGCCAGCTACGTCTCCACCGTTGCCGGCGCAGCCGCCGCATTGGTGACGCTGGTCGGCTGGCGGAAGGGTGCCGGAACTCGGCAGTAGCTGTTGAGCCCGCCGTGAGCTGGCTGATGCCTGCTCACGCGGGTGGCAACGCCGGCCTCGCCCGGGCCTGTTCTGCCCGGTCCTGGCCACCTTCGGAATCCGGCTGCGGGTGCCGCCACTGCTCACGGCTTGAGGACGTCGAGAACTTCCCGGAGGGGGAGCCCGGCACAGCATGCGACAAGGCCGACGACGAGGAACACGCCGGCAGTGTACGCGGCGCCGTTGCTGAAGTGGATCCCGAGTCGGCACATGGTGCGCCATGTGCTGGCCCGGATCCGGGCCTTGAACACGCGGAGGCGTTGTATCAGCCGGTGCTGGCGGCTGGGGGGCTGCGCGGGCGGGGGAGTGGGATCGGTGCTGTGGGACATGAGGGTGTCCTTCGGCGCGGAGTGAGGTATGGCGGGATCGGACAGCTCGGTGGCTGTCGTCCGCGGGTGGTCGCCGCGCGGTCGGCTGTCGGCTCGGCCTTCGGCCGGAGCACGTCCCTCGTTCGGGCCTGTAGGCCCGTGCCGGGGTGGCGCTACCACGCTAGCGGCAATGGGCTTGGACGTTGCCCCTGTATGGCTGTGACGGCACATCAGAGATCGGTGGCCGGGACCCTGACCGCAGGCGCTGGCCGGAGTCGTCCGACTGGAACGACGACGGGGATCCGACCACCTGCAGGGGAGCGCCTGCGCCAGTTGTTGAACGACGACATCGACGGCGTCGAACTGGAGAACGCTCCAGCCGCCGTCTCGTCGGCACGGCCCAACTCCGGGTGGGGCGGTGGCACCCGTACCCAACCCGTACAGGATGATCCGTGGGCCACCACGCCCACTCCGGCCCCGAGCATCCCGGGCACGGGCTACTCCGACGAACCGCCCTTCTGAGCGCGGGCATGTGCGGTGCGCCAACTGCTCGTGGTCGGCCGCTTCCCCCTGGCAGGGAAGCGGCGGAGTGTCTGTGGTGGCTCCCACCGCTCTCATCGGGCACTCTGTCGTCGGGCTGCGAGCCAGAGGGTCCAGGCGATGGACGGGAGGCTGCGCAGCGTGACCCGCATCAGAAAGGCCATACGCGTACGCAGGGGCCGCTCGCCGAGGTCGACCCACTCTGCCGTCCACTCTTCTGCCCAGCGCTCGCGGTCGTCCGCAGGCAAGATGTGGGCGAGCGCTTCGAACAGAGGCCGCCCCCGCCGTAGGCACCGGTCAGCGACGTTCTGCAGGCCAGCAGAAGCCTCGGACGGAGGTGGTGCTTCCTCCGGTGTAGGTTTCAGCTGGGCCCTTCTGATGCCTTGCGTGAAGTCGCGGAACAAGTTGGGGTCGGGACGTCCTTGCCCTGACAGTCCCTCCGCCCAGTAGAGCTGCTTATGGCCGCGGGAACTGAGCCTGTCGCTCATTCTTTGAGCTTCTTCACGAGTGGCGTACCTGCCGACTCGATACCGGTTGCCATTGTCGTCCTCGCGGATCACTAGCCAGGGGAGGACGGTTCCGCTGGTCTCGTTGCCGGCGCTGGGCACCTCAGCTCAACTCCCCAGACCATCGGCAGGGCGGAGACGTGCGGAGGTGGCGCCCCCTTGGTAGGAGCTGGCGAGAGCGAGTCGGGCGGACTCGGCACCGTTTGGGGCGAAGCGGTAGTAGCGGCGGCGGGGCCGGGGCGGATCGGTCTTCTCGATTTTGCTCTGGTCTTCCCAGAAGGACTCAAGCCAGCCTGTGTTCTCGAGGCGGGCAAGGATCGGGTGGATGGTGCCGGTGGGAAGGCCAGCTGCTTGGGAGAGCTCCAGACCGTAACGGGCCTGGGCAGGGCTCTCCAGCAGGGTCCGCAGCACCAGTTGCGTCTGGAGTGTCATGCGCGGCGTCTTTACCATGTCAGAACTCTAGTATGGGAGTTAGCTGCACGGCAGCAGAATGCGGCATCTGCCCGATGGAGATGCCGCATTCTGAATTGTCGATGC
>NZ_JBFBHQ010000024.1:0-107791 GCF_040701845.1 Streptomyces angustmyceticus
ATCGGCGGCAACCACCTCATCCACGCCCTGCGACGCAACGTCAACCTCAAGATCCTGCTGTTCAACAACCGGATCTACGGCCTGACCAAGGGCCAGTACAGCCCCACCTCCGAGGTCGGCAAGATCACCAAGTCCACCCCCATGGGCTCACTGGACGCCCCCTTCAACCCCGTCTCCCTCGCGCTGGGCGCCGAGGCGTCCTTCGTCGCCCGCACCGTCGACTCCGACCGCAAACACCTCACCTCGGTCCTGCGCGAGGCCGCCGCCCACCCCGGCACCGCCCTGGTCGAGATCTACCAGAACTGCAACATCTTCAACGACGGCGCCTTCGAAGTCCTCAAGGACAAGGACCAGGCCGAGGAAGCCGTCATCCGCCTGGAACACGGACAGCCGATCCGCTTCGGCGCCCTGGCCCCCGACGGCTTCGGCTCCAAGGGCGTCGTCCGCGACCCGGCCACCGGCGACCTCAAGGTCATCGACGTACGGGAGGAGGGCACGGGCGGTGTGCTGGTGCACGACGCGCACAATCCCTCGCCCACCACGGCCTTCGCCCTCTCCCGGCTCGCCGACGCCGACACCCTGCACCACACCCCCATCGGCGTCCTGCGCAACGTCGACCGGCCCGTCTACGACACCCTCATGTCCGACCAACTCGACGACGCCATCCAGCAGAAGGGCAAGGGCGACCTCGCCTCCCTCCTGACCGGCAACGACACCTGGACCGTCGTCGGCTGACCGGTCCGGTCCGGCCCCGCGGGTGCCCCTGGGAGCGTCTTACGGCGCTCGCGGGGGCACCCGTTCGCGTGGGCCACGAGCGCGTCACGATGTTCCATACGAATGTCATAGACGACCGTTTAATACAGGCGTACAGTCGGGTCCCGTCAGCCAGCGGACGTTCACAGGGGGTCACTCATGAGCATCGTCGTCACCGGCGCCACCGGGGCACTCGGCCGGCTCGTCGTCGAGGAACTGCTGAAGCGCACCGCACCCGGCGAGATCGTCGCGGTCGCCCGGGACCGGGCCAAGGCCGCCGGCCTCGCGGCCCGCGGCGTCGAGATCAAGATCGCGGACTACAGCAGGCCGGAGTCGCTCCAGGGCGTGTTCCGGGCCGGTGACCGGGCGCTGCTCATCTCCGGGAACGAGGCCGGACAGCGCCTCGACCAGCACCGCGCCGTCATCGACGCCGCACGGGAGGCGGGCGTCGCGCTGCTGGCGTACACGAGCGTGCTGGGCGGGCCGTCCGCCACGTTCTCCCTCGCCGAGGAGCACCTCGCCACCGAGCAGGCACTGCTCGCCTCCGGAGTGCCGTACTGCCTGCTGCGCAACGGCTGGTACCACGAGAACTACACAGGGGCGCTCGCCGGCGCCCTGCGGACCGGTGCCGTCGTCGGCAGCGCCGGCGGGGGCCGGGTGGCCACCGCCGCGCGCCGGGACTACGCGGAGGCCGCCGCCGTCGTCCTCACCACCGGCGGCCAGGAGAACACGGTGTACGAGCTGAGCGGCGACACCGCCTGGACGATGGCCGAGTACGCGGCCGAGGTGTCCCGGCAGACCGGCCGGGAGATCCCGTACCGCGACCTGCCGCAGGAGCAGTACGTGGCGCTGATGACCGAGGCGGGGGTGCCGGCGCTGGGCGCGCGGATGGTCGCCGAGGCGGACGCCGGGATCGCCCGGGGCGAGCTCGCCGCGACGCCCGGCGAGCTGTCCCGGCTGATCGGCCGCCCGACCACGCCGATCGCCGAGGCCATCACGGAGGCGCTGAAGGAGCTGCCGGTCTGACGGGGCCGCCGGGACCTGGCAGCCCCGCCCCTCCACCGCTCCCGCCCCGGGCCGGCCCGGGTCCGCCGGTGCAGCATTTCACCGGCATGTCATGACCGTATTCCGATACAGGCATGACAGAAGGGCTCGGCGCCGTTACTTTCGCAGTGGCGGCGAAGCATCCTCAGGAGGTCCCCCTTGCAGCCTCGAAGCGATCAGCGTGTCGGTCTCGCCTACGGCGTTGCCGCCTACACCATGTGGGGCCTGCTGCCGCTCTATTGGCATCTGCTGGGCGCCGCCTCCGCGTCCGAGATCCTGGCCCATCGCATGGCGTGGTCGCTGCCCGTCGCCGTCATCATCCTGGCCGCGCTGCGCCGCTGGTCGTGGATCGGCCCGTTGCTGCGGCAGCCCAAGAGGCTCGGGCTGATCCTGATCTGCGCCGTGGTCATCTCGACGAACTGGTTTCTGTACATCTGGGCGGTCAACGCCGGACACGTCCTGGAGGCCTCGCTCGGCTACTTCATCAACCCGCTGGTCAGCATCGCCTTCGGCGTGCTGTTCCTGCGCGAGCGGCTGCGGCCGCTGCAGTGGGTCGCGGTGGGGATCGGCGTCCTGGCCGTGGTCGTGATGACCGCCGCCTACGGCAAGGTGCCCTGGATCGCGCTCGTGCTGGCCTTCTCGTTCGCGACGTACGGGCTGGTCAAGAAGAGCGTCAAGCTCGACGGGATCGAGGGCTTCAGCGCCGAGACGGCCATGCAGGTGCTGCCCGCTGTGGGGTTCCTGGTGTTCCTCGCGCTGCGCGGCGAGTGCAGCTTCACCACCGACGGGGTGGGCCAGGCGCTGCTGCTGTCGGGCTGCGGTGTCGCGACGGCGGTGCCGCTGATCTGTTTCGGCGCCTCGGCCATGCGACTGCCGCTGACGATGATCGGGATGCTGCAGTATCTGGCGCCGAGCTTCCAGTTCGTGCTGGGGCTCACCGTCTTCCACGAGCAGATGCCGGCGGAGCGCTGGGCCGGGTTCGCGCTGGTGTGGGCGGCCCTGTCGGTACTGACCTGGGACGCGCTGCGGAACGCCCGGCGGGGGCGGGTGGCACTGGCCGCCGCCGCGGCCCAGGCGGGCGAGGCGGCCGCGGCGGGAGCGGTGCAGGCGGCCGCGGCGGACCGGGCGACCTCAGCGGCAACGGCGCCGGCGGCGGCGCAGCTCACCGACGCACCGGCCGAGACCTCGCAGCCTCCTCGCTCCACCCCGTGACGCCGAGGCCCCCGGGTCTCCCCCGCCGGCACCGCGGCCCCGGTCTCACGCGGTGACGTCCCTGGTCGTGAAGCGCGCCCAGGCCGCCGAGCCGAAGACCAGGGCGTACAGCGCCTGCAGGCCGACGTTCTTCTGCAACTGGTCCCAGTAGACGGGGTCGCGGAGCAGGTCCGCGAACGACAGCCAGTAGTGCGAGAAGAGGTAGGGCTGGAGGGCGTGCAACTGCGGGAGGTTGTCCAGGATCTGCACGGTGATCAGCAGGCCGACCGTGGTCGCCATGGCCGCGATTCCGCTGGTGGTGAGCGCGGAGACGAACAGGCCGACGGCGGCCACCCCGACGAGGGACAGCGCCACCGCGACCGCGATGGCCAGCGCCCGCAGCAGTCCCTCGGCGAAGGTGACGGAGGTGCCCGAGAGCAGGGTGACCTCGCCCACCGGGAAGAGCAGGGCGCCGGTCAGCAAGGCGGAGAGCGCCACGACCAGGGTGCCCACCAGGCAGAACGTCAGTGTCGCGGCGTATTTGACCAGCAGGAGGCGGGTGCGGCCCGCCGGGGCCACCAGGAGATAGCGCAGCGTCCCGCCGTGCGCCTCACCGGCGAGGGAGTCGCCGGCGATCACGCCGACGGACATCGGGAGAAAGAACGGCAGCGTCACCGCGAGCGAGGTGAAGACCAGGAAGAGCCCGTTGTGGGTGATCTGGGAGAGGAACGCCGGTCCTCCCTGGCCACCGCCGCCGTCCGGCCCGCCGCCGTCGCCCGTCTCGATCTTGACGGCGATGCCGACCAGGACGGGTACGCCCGCGAGCACCGCCAGCAGCGCGAGGGTGCGCCAGCGCCGGAACGTCATCGTGATCTCGCTGCGCAGCAGGCCCAGCGACCACAGCGGTCGGGGCGTGCGCGGCAGCGCCTCAGCCTGCGACATCGAAGCCCTCCCCGGTCAGCTGCACAAAGATGTCCTCCAGGGACGCCCGCTCGGTGCCGAAACCGCGCACCCGCACACCGGCGTGCACCAGCGCGGCGTTGAGATCCGCGAGATCGGGCGGCGCCCCGCCGCCGGATGTGCCCATCGCCGCGTCCGCGGACGGGAGTTCGCCCGTCACCCGGTCGTCGGCGGCCTGGAGGCCGATCAGGCCGTGCTCCTTCAGGACCCGGACCGTTTCGGCGGTGTCGGGGGTGGTCACCGTCAGCCGGCCGTGGCCGCGCGAGTCGAGGACCGTGGCGGAGAGGGCGGCGACCGTCCCCTGGGTGATCAGCCGGCCGCGGGCCATCACCGCGGCGTGGGTGCAGACCTGCTCGATCTCGTCGAGGAGATGGGAGGAGAGGAAGACGGTGGTGCCGTCCGCCGCGAGTGCGCGGATCAGCGCACGGATCTCCCGCATGCCCTGGGGGTCCAGGCCGTTGGTCGGCTCGTCGAGGACCAGCAGCTCACGGGGCTGGAGCAGGGCCGCGGCCAGACCGAGGCGCTGCTTCATACCGAGGGAGTAGGCGCGGGCCTTCTTGCCGGCCGCGGCCGCCAGGCCCACCCGCTCCAGCGCACGCCCGACCCGTGCGGTGCGGGTACGGGGGTCGGCGTACGGGTCGGCGGCGTCGAACCGCCGGAGGTTGTCCCGCCCGCTGAGGAAGCCGTAGAGGGCCGGCCCCTCGATGAGGGCCCCGACCTTGGGGAGCACCCGGCGGCCCGCGGCGGGCATCGGCTGCCCGAGCACCCGGGCGCTGCCGGCGCTCGCTTCGATCAGGCCCATCAGCATGCGGATGGTGGTGGTCTTGCCGGAGCCGTTGGGGCCGAGGAAGCCGAAGATGCTGCCGCGCGGGACGGCCAGATCGAGGTCGTCGACGGCGAGCTGACCGCCGCGGTAGGCCTTGGTCAGCCCTCGCGTCTCGATCGCCAGGTCCCCGGCCGGCCCCGGGCCCGGTCCGTCATCGGCCGGCTGGGGCCCCGGCCCGTCGTCGGGCGCCCCGGGGCCCGGCACCTCGTCGGGCGACCGGGTGCCTTCGGGACCCGGGGCGGGCGGCTGTGGCATCGGCTCCCCCGACGTCGTACGGATGGCCCACGGGCCGCGCCGTGCCACCCGCTGAGGGGTGGCACGGCGGTCCCGCTTCGTGCGAGGGCCCGTTACTTGGCGGCGTTGGCCGCGTCGATCAGGGCCTGCTTGTCGACGGCGCCGACATAGACCGTGCCCTTGTCCGTGACCAGGGCATTGACCAGGCGGGTGCTGAAGATCCGGCCGGAGCCGAAGGAGCCGTGCGCCTTCTCGCCGATGCTGTCCAGGAACTTGGCCGCGTCGCCGCCGGCGCCCTGCTCCTTGCCGGAGGGCAGGCCGGAGCCGTCGCCCTTGATCGTGGCGATGGACGTCCAGCCCTTGCCGAGGACGTTCAGTCCGCCCATGTCCTTGGTGACGTCCTGCGCGTCCTTGTGGGACGGGAGGCTCTTGCCGTGCCGGCGCTGCGCCTCCGCCTTGTCGGCGTCGACGACCTTGGCGCCCTTGGGCGGGGTGAAGGAGAACGTGCTCGCGGCGGGCTTGGCGAAGTCGACGTTCGTGTAGCCGACGTCGATGGCGGCCGCGCCACCGCTCTTGGGGGTCAGGGTGAACTTCAGCGGCACGCCGTTCTCGGCGTCCACCGCGACCCGGATCGAGCCGACCGTCGAGGCGGCCTGCTTGGGCTTGATCAGCAGCTGGTAGGCGTCCCGCCCGGCGACCTTGGCGGTGCCGTCGACGGTCACCGAGGTGGTGTCGCCGGCCGCCTTCAGGGCCTGCTGTGCGAGGTCCTGCGGGGTGGCGTTCTTCAGGTCCTCGGGGAGGCCCTCGGCCGAGCGGTGCCGCGTGCCGTGCTTCCCGGCGTCGAGGCCGGTGCTGTGCAGCGCGGTGTTGCTGCCGCTGTCGTAGGCCCAGAGCTCGTTGCCGTTGTGGACCAGGCTGTACTCGGCGGCCTTGTCGACGATCGACACCCGCTGCTTCTCGGGGCCGTCGGCCGCGACGCGCAGCGTGTGCGCACCGGACGCCAGCTCCATCAGCTTGCTCTGGGGCGCCGCGGAGGCACCGTCGCCGCCCTCCCCGCCGGCACCGGCCTGACCGCCGCCGAAGCCGCCCGCCGCGCCGCCCGGCAGGGACGGCAGACCGAGGTCGGTGGTGACCCGGACCGTGCCGGAAAGCTGCTGGACATCCGACTTGGCGACCTTGGCTATGAGGTCCTGCGCCGAGATCTTCGGCAGGTCCGGAGAACCGGAACCGGCGAACGCCGGGACCAGCCCGATCGTGGCCGCCGCCACTCCCGCCACCGCGACCGGCACGGCGTAGCGCACCGCCTTACGGCGCCGCGGGGAGCGCCCCCCGTCCCAACCGTCGGTGACCTGTGTCGGTTCGTTCCGTGGCATCTGCCCTACCTCCGTCGTATGCGGCGGTTGCTGCGCTGTCCACTCGTCCACCCCTGGGCTCATTGTGACCCGCCGCCGCGCTCTGGTGTTCTCCATCTCACCAAATCGCCGGGCGGATAACGTCAACCAGCGGGAGCAACTCGTCCTACTGCTGAGGTATGACACACGGTCACCTCAGGTCGGAGTCCGTACCCCCGGAGTCGGACAGTTCCCTAGGGGATGCGGCGAACGCTCTGGGGGTTGCGGAGCCGGGCAGCCCGTCGACACGGGGAAAAGGCCCTCGGGGACAGGACGCTCGGGGGCAGGGCTCTCGGGGACGCGGGGCAGAACTCCGGGCGATGCGGGCCGGGAAGGAAGCTCCCGGGAACGCGGGGCACGGCACCGCGCGGGGGCACAGCCCGCCCGGCGCGGCCTCGGCCCGCCACAGGGGCCTCAGCCCGCCCGGTGCACCACCGCGTCGCAGAGCCCCTCCAGGGCCGACTTGGCCGTGCAGGACGGCAGCGGGGCCAGCATCGCGCGGGCCTCCTGCGCATAGCGCACGGTGTCGCGGCGGGCCTCTTCGAGCGCCGGGTGGGCGCGCAGGCCGGCCAGTGCCTCGGCGTGCCGGGCGTCGTCCGTGAGGTCGCCGGCCAGCAGCTCGACCAGGGCGCGGTCCTCGGGCGTACCGGCGCTGCTCTCGGCGCGGGCCCGCAGATGCAGCACGGGCAGGGTCGGAATGCCCTCCCGCAGGTCGGTGCCGGGCGTCTTGCCCGATTCGTGCGAATCGCTGGCGATGTCCAGCACGTCGTCGGCCAGCTGGAAGGCCGTGCCCAGCCGCTCGCCGTACTGGGTGAGGATGTTGACCGTCGACTCCTCGGCGCCCGACATCATCGCGCCGAACCGGCAGGCGACGGCGACCAGCGAACCGGTCTTGCCGGCGAGGACGTCCAGGTAGTGGTCGATGGGGTCGCGGCCGTCGCGCGGGCCCGCGGTCTCCAGGATCTGGCCGGTCACCAGGCGTTCGAACGCCTCGGCCTGGATCCGGACCGCCTCCGGCCCGAGGTCGGCGAGGATGTGCGAGGCGCGGGCGAACAGGAAGTCGCCGGTCAGCACCGCGACGGAGTTGCCCCAGCGGGCGTTGGCGCTGGCCACACCGCGGCGCACATCGGCCTCGTCCATCACGTCGTCGTGGTACAGCGTCGCCAGGTGCGTCAGCTCCACGACGACCGCGGAGGGCACCACGCCCGGGCTGTAGGGGTCGCCGAACTGGGCGGCCAGCGTCACCAGCAGCGGCCGGAACCGCTTGCCACCCGCGCGCACGAGGTGCTGCGCGGCTTCGGTGATGAACGGCACGTCGCTCTTCGTGGCCTCCAGCAGGCCCTCCTCGACAGCCGCCAACCCGGCCTGGACATCGGCCTCAAGAGCCTGGTCCCGCACGCTCAGCCCGAAGGGCCCGACGACGGTCACGAGGGGTACTCCTGTCTGCTGACGATCAAACTGAATGTCGATCTGTCGCTGTCTCCACCATTGGCCAGCGTATCCGGTCGCAGTTCGATCACCGTGAGCGCCCGCCCCCCGACCCACCCGGAAGCACAGCGACCCCGGCCGGCAGGTCCCGGACCGCCTGTTGACGCGAGTGTGGCGCGGGGGCGTGGGACCCGGCAACGACAAGAGTATTTCTGGCCGCGTTCCGGTCCGGCAAGGGCCGCGCTGCCCGGGCTGCTGGGCAGGGCGGGCAGCGCAGGGCGGGCCGTGCGGTCCAGCGCGGGGCAGGGAGAACGGCGCAGTACGGCGCCCGGTAAGGAGGACAGTGCGGTCCAGCGCAGGCCCGCGCAGCTCAGGGCACGAAACGGCACGCCGCAATTCGCCGTCCCGGGCATCCACCGACCCGTGCGACCACCGACCAGAGCGCCGAGCGCCCCCGGCCCGGGCCACCGGCCGCCCGGCTCCCCCGCCCATGTCATGAACCGGCGCCCCCGGCCCCCGCACCGCCCCGCCGAATTCACCCCGGGCCGAGCCGACTTCCCCATGAGACAGGGACCGGGCCGGCGCCCCTCACCGCCGCCCCCGCCGCCCCCGCCGCGCCCGCCTCACCCGTACGACCGGGCCACCGCCCGTGCCAGCCGCGGCGAGGCGAACTCCGTGCCGCACACGAAGCGCATCACCGGCCCGAACGAGGCGGCCGCCGGCAACCCCGTGAAGTACAGCCCCGGTACGGAGGAGCCGAAGCCGGCGCCCAGCAGCGGCCCGCCGGCCCGCGTCACGATCTCGGTGCGCAGCCCCTGGCCCAGGAAGTCCAGTGCCGCCAGGTCCATCCGGTAGCCCGTCGCGGCCAGCACATGGTCGGCGGCGAGTTCCCCGCCCTGCCCGTCCGCCCCGCGCAGCGCCAGCACGGGACGGCCGTCACGGACCGTGGCCCGTACGATCCGCCGCCCCTGGGTGACCTGGACCCGGCCGTGGAAACGCTCCCGCAGCCACCACGCCCCCAGCGGGCCGAGCACCCGGCGCACCAGGTAGCGCCGGGCGGGCACCGGCAGCCGCCGGAAGGCGCCGGCGTAGTACGTCAGCGCATGCAGCGACCAGGCGTTGCCGAACGGCGACGGCGGCCGCAGGCGGGGCTGGCGGTCCGGCGGCGCGCCGAAGCCCACGGCGCCCTGACGGCGCGCCACGACCCGGACCGACGCCGCGCCCGCCTCGGCGAGCAGCACCGCGCTCTCCAGCGCCGACTGCCCGGCGCCGATCACGACCACCGCGCGGCCGGCCAGCGCGGACAGGTCGTGGTGCTGCGAACTGTGCGAGACCGGCCCCGTGGCGGACGGCCCGTCCGGGATCGCCGCGGCCAGCTCCGGCGGCAGCTGCGCCAGCCCGCTCAGGCCGGTGGCCACGACCACGGCCCGCGCGCCGACCTGCTCCCCGCTGTCCAGCTTCAGCTCGAAGCCGCCGTTCCGCCGGTCGACCGAGACCACCCTGACCTGCTCCAGATCGGGGACCGTCCGCTGCTGCACCCACTGCCCGTACCGGATGAACACCTCGACGGGGACGATGTCCCAGTCCGAGGCGTAGGGCCCCTCCCCCGTCTCCGCGCAGAAGTCGCCGAGGGTGTGGCCGGGCTGCGGGACGTCGATGTGGGAGGCCGCGGGCGTCGACTTGAGCAGCATGCCCGCGGGCATCTGCGTGCGCCAGCTCGCCATCGGCGCCCCGAAGACCCGCACCGGCAGGCCGCGCGCCCGTAGGTGCGCGGCCGTCGACACGCCGTACGGCCCGGCCCCGATGACCGCTACCGGAGTGCTCACTTCGGTCCCTCCCCTTGCCTGGGTGATGCCTCGGTACCCGCCCGGCGGCCCGCCCGCCGCAGCTGCAGCAGATGTCTGGCGCCCGGCCCGACGGACCGCGCCAGCATCGTGAAGAACGGCAGCGGGTCGTCGCCCGCGAACCACGCCAGCTCGGTGCCGGAGGCCCGCTCCGGCGCGTGCGGGGGTCGGGTGCCGCCGCGCCGGTAGGCGAGCACGGCGGGCAGATCGACGTTCTCGACGACGAAGCGGCGCCCGGCCCGCTGCGGCCCCTCCGGGACGGTGCGCCCGGTGAGTGCCAGATGCTGGGCGCGGACGACGTCCACGCCGGCCGCGTTCTCGAAGAGCCGAAACTGAGCCCCCATACGGGGATTGAAATCCAGCAGCTTGTACCGGCCGTCGCGGCGGTCGAACCGCCAGTCCAGATCGGCGATGCCGGTGAAGCCGATGCGGTGGACGAACTCCGCCGACATTTTGGCGAGTTCCGGATTGTCGACCACATACGCGCAGGCCGTCATGCCGGCGTGCGGCGGCCAGGAGCGCACCTTGACGCCGGTGAACAGCGCCAGCGGCGCACGGTCCGCGCCGAAGCAGGCGTGCACGATCCAGTCCTCGGCCTGCTCCCGCGGCAGGTACTCCTGCAGGATCACGCCGGGCCGCGGGCCCCAGTCCCGGGCCAGGTCCAGCAGCTGCGCCGGCCCTCCTATACGGGTCGTGCCCGTGACGGCGGGCCGCTCGCGCCGGACGAACGCCTCGCGGTTCTTGGCCACCACCGGGAAGCGGGCCCGCCCGGCGTACGCCTCGATGTCCGCGTACGAGCCGGGGAAGACGGCGGCCGGCGAGGGCACCCCGTGGGCCGCGCACAGTTCGTGCAGCCCCTGTTTGCTGGCCAGCCGCCGCGGCAGGCCGGGGGCGGCCCGGGGAAAGAGGAACGCCCCGGCGAGCGCCTCGGCGTGCTCGGCTATCAGCACGGCGGCCTCTTCGTCGGTGGGGAGCAGCAGCGTCGGGCGCCCGATCCGCCGGCCGATCCGCAACAGCCCCGTCACCAGCCGGTCCGGCTCCTCCCGCCCGGTGGTCGGCCAGACGAAGCGGCCGCGGAGGTAGCGCGAGAGGGCCGCCGGTGTGAAGCGGTCCTCCGTCACGGCGTACATGGGCACCCCGAGCCGGCCCAGACTGCGGATCGCCCCCACACCGCCATGGTGCAGGGGGTACGCCCCGATCTTCACGATCAACGCCGGAACGCTCCGGTCGACCGCGAGCCGTGTGCCACTGCGAGCCACGTGTCCCCCCAACGGAACAGTCCCACCCCCGGGCCCGTGCCAGGAAAGGAAGCTAGGCCCGAATTGCGCAGTGCAGCAAGGCTTTTCAGGACATTGCCGATGCTTGGGGGCGCATCGCGCGGCGCGCCCGCCGTCCAAATCCGTACGCTCCCGCGCCCTCGCGCCCCCAGGACCGTCCCGCCGGTCACCGCCCGGCCGTACGCTGATCAACGGCACCGCTGGCCCGCGGGCCACCAGGCCCGGCCGGCCCGGCCGCCCACCGGCGACGACGAACGCGAGGAGCTGTCCATGCCCGAGCAGAGCCCGTTCGACCTGGCAGAAGGCGACCCCTTCGGCCCGCACAACCTGCCCTACGGCGTCTTCAGCACCGCCGACGCGCCCGACCGGCGCCGCCTCGGTGTCCGCTACGGCGACCGGGTCCTCGATCTGAGCGCACTGCCGAGCGCACTGCCCGCCGCCATCCACCCGCACGCCGAACTGCTCGCGGCCCCGACCCTCAACCCGCTGATGGCCGCCGGCCGGCCCGTCTGGCAGCAGATCCGGGCGGCCGTCCGCACGGCCGTCACCGACCCGGCGCACCGCGACGAGGTGGCACCGCTGTTCCATCCGCTCGCCGAGGTCACGCTGCACCTCCCCTTCGAGGTCGCCGACTACGTCGACTTCTACGCCAGCGAGCACCACGCCACCAACGTCGGCCGGATCTTCCGCCCGGACGCCGCGGCGCTGACCCCCAACTGGAAGCACCTGCCGATCGGGTACCACGGCCGGGCGGGCACCGTCGTCGCCAGCGGCACCCCGGTCGTCCGTCCGCGGGGCCAGCGCAAGGCCCCCGCGGACGAGGCGCCGACCTTCGGCCCCTCCCTCCGCCTCGACATCGAGGCGGAGGTCGGCTTCGTCGTCGGCACGCCCTCCACGCTGCACGAGCCCGTCCCGCAGGAGGCCTTCCGCGACCACGTCTTCGGCGTCTGCCTCCTCAACGACTGGTCCGCGCGCGACATCCAGGCCTGGGAGTACGTGCCGCTCGGCCCCTTCCTGGGCAAGTCCTTCGCCACCTCCGTCTCCGCCTGGATCACCCCGCTCGACGCCCTCGACGAGGCCCGGACCGCGCCGCCCGCCCGGGACGTCCCGCTGCTGCCCTACCTCGACGACGCGGACGCCGAGCCGGGCGGCATCGACCTCCGCATCGAGGTGCGCATCAACGGCGAGACCGTCTCCCGGCCGCCGTTCTCCGCCATGTACTGGACGGCCGCCCAGCAGCTCGCCCATATGACCGTCAACGGCGCCTCGCTGCGCACCGGCGACCTGTTCGCCTCCGGCACCGTCTCCGGGCCCGACCCCGACCAGCTCGGCTGCCTGCTGGAGCTCACCCAGGGCAAGGGCCCCTACCTCCAGGACGGCGACGAGGTCACCCTCACCGCCTGGGCGCCCGGCCCCGACGGCGCCCGGATCGGCCTGGGCGAGGTCACCGGCCGCGTCCTGCCCGCGGTGTGACCGAGCCGCCGCTCCCCCTAACGGAGGAGCTGCGGCAGCTCGCCCTCGGCCCGGCCCGCGGCCGGCCGGTGCACCGCACCGCGCACCTGCGGTACGGGCCGGCCGGCGCGGCGCCGGCCGATCGGGAGGAGGCCGGGCGGATCGCCCCGGAGGGCCGGGACCGGGATCGCCTGCCGCCTCGGGCCGCGCCGGGCCGGCATGCCCCACCTCGCCCCGTTCGCCCCCTCTTGTCCTCTCCTACGTCACAGCCCCACACCAAGTCCGTACCGGGGCCGCCGCAATCCGGACGACGGTCCGGACGGCCGCCCGGGGCCGCTGCTAGCCTCACGGGTCCCTGTCCCACAACGGAGGAGACGTACGTGCGCAAGGCAGCGCAGATCGCCGGGGCGGCCGCCATCGCCGCGATGCTGCTCAGCGGTTGCGGAAGCAGCGGCGACACCGGCACCGGCAACGACAGCAAGCCGAGCAAGTCGCCGGACGCGCCGTCGACTCCCGACAAGCCCGCGGGCGCCGGAGCGGTCGAGGGCGCCTGGAAGGCCGGTTCGGCCGGCAGCCCCCAGGTCCTCGTGATCAGCAAGGGCACCGTCGCCTTCAGCAACGGGCACAAGGCCGCCTGTCTGGGCAAGGTCCAGGAGATGGCCGGGATGACCATGGCCGCACTCAAGTGCACCGACGGGGACACCACCCGCACCATGGGCACCCTGAAGGCCGGCGCGGACGGCAAGACCCTCACCGTCGACTGGAAGAACGGCCCCACCGAGAAGTACACCAAGTCCAGCGACGGCAGCGTGAAGATCCCCGACATGCCGCAGCTGCCCAGCGGCGTGCCCACGAACTGACCGCCGGCCGCACGGCGAACGGCCGCCGCCCGGAACCCCCCGAGGGCTCCGGACGGCGGCCGTTGTCATGGCGCGCCGCGGGTTCTCAGCGCACGAAGACCCCGGCCTGGCCGGCCAGGTCGAGGAAGTACTGCGGCGCCAGGCCGAGCACCAGCGTGGCCGTGACGCCGATGGCGATGGCCGTGGTCGTCAGCGGGCTGGGCACCGCGACGGTCGGGCCGTCCGCCTTGGGCTCGTTGAAGAACATCAGCACGATGACGCGGATGTAGAAGAACGCGGCGATGGCCGACGAGAGCACACCGATGACCACCAGCCAGCCCGCGCCGCTCTGCGCCGCCGCCTTGAACACCGCGAACTTTCCGGCGAACCCGGAGGTCAGCGGGATGCCGGCGAAGGCCAGCAGGAAGACCGCGAAGACCGCGGCCACCAGCGGCGAACGCCGTCCCAGCCCGGCCCACTTGGACAGCGCGGTGGCCTCGCCGCCCGCGTCCCGCACCAGGGTGACCACGGCGAAGGCGCCGAGCGTCACGAAGGAGTAGGCGCCGAGGTAGAAGAGCACCGAGGAGATGCCCTCCTTGCTGGTGGCGATGACACCGGCGAGGATGAAGCCGGCATGGGCGATGGAGGAGTAGGCCAGCAGCCGCTTGATGTCGGTCTGGGTGATGGCGACGATCGCGCCGCCCAGCATCGTGATGATCGCGACGCCCCACATCACCGGCTGCCAGTCCCAGCGCAGGCCCGGCAGGACGACGTACAGCAGCCGCAGCAGCGCACCGAAGGCCGCGACCTTGGTGGCGGCCGCCATGAAGCCGGTGACCGGGGTCGGGGCGCCTTGGTAGACGTCCGGGGTCCACATGTGGAACGGCACCGCGCCGACCTTGAACAGCAGCCCCATCAGCACCAGCGCCGCGCCGATCAGCAGCAGCGCGTCGTTGCCCATCGTGCCCGCCAGCGCCGGATCGATCTGCTTGGCGCCGTCGGAGACCACCTCGGCGATCCCGGCATAGCCGACCGTGCCCGCGTAGCCGTACAGCAGGGCCACGCCGAACAGCAGGAACGCCGACGAGAAGGCGCCGAGGAGGAAGTACTTCACCGCGGCCTCCTGCGACAGCAGCCGCTGGCGGCGGGCCAGCGCACACAGGATGTACAGCGGGAGGGAGAAGACCTCCAGCGCGATGAAGAGTGTCAGCAGGTCGTTGGCCGCCGGGAAGACCAGCATCCCGCCGACCGCGAAGAGCAGGATCGGGAAGACCTCGGTGGTGGTGAACCCGGCCTTGACCGCGGCCTGTTCGGCGGCGCCGCCGGGGACGGCGGCGGCCTGGGCGGCGAAGGAGTCCACCCGGTTGCCGTGCGCCGCCGGGTCGAGCCGGCGCTCGGCGAAGGTGAACACGGCGACCAGGGACACCAGCAGGATCGTGCCCTGCAGGAACAGGGCCGGGCCGTCGACGGCGAGGGCGCCCATGGCGGCGATGTGCGCCTTGGACGAGCCGAAGCCGCCGGCCGCCAGGCCGACCACCGCGGCGAACGCGGCGGCCAGCGCCACCACCGTCAGCAGCAGTTGGGAGACGTAGCGGCTGCGGCGCGGCACGAACCCCTCGATGAGGATGCCGAGCACCGCCGCGCCGAGGACGATCAGCGTCGGCGACAGCTGGGTGTACTCGATGTGCGGCGCCGGGATCTTGCCCGGTGCGCCGTCCGCCACCGTCCACAGGCTGTGGACACTTGCCACGGAACTCACTTCGCGGCCTCCACGTCTTGATCATGCACGGCATGGCCGCCCCGGCCTCCACCGGGCACGGCGTCCACCTGCACAGGGGGCTTGGGGTCCTTCTTGTCCACGACGGACAGGGTGTGGTCGACCGCCGGGTTGACGAGGTCGGTGAGCGGCTTCGGGTACACCCCGAGGAAGAGCAGGAGCACGATCAGCGGGGCGACCACCACCAGCTCCCGCGCCCGGAGGTCCGGCATGCTCCTCACCTCGGCCTTCACCGGCCCGGTCATCGTCCGCTGGTAGAGGACGAGGACGTACAGCGCGGCGAGGACGATGCCGAGGGTGGCGACGATGCCGATCACCGGATAGCGGCTGAACGTGCCGACCAGGACCAGGAATTCACTGACGAACGGCGCAAGGCCGGGCAGCGAGAGGGTGGCGAGGCCGCCGATGAGGAACGTGCCGGCGAGGACCGGGGCGACCTTCTGGACGCCGCCGAAGTCCCCGATCAGGCGCGAGCCGCGGCGGCTGATCAGGAAGCCGGCCACCAGCATCAGCGCGGCGGTCGAGATGCCGTGGTTGACCATGTAGAGCGTCGCGCCGCCCTGGCCCTGGGAGGTCATCGCGAAGATGCCCATGATGATGAAGCCGAAGTGGGAGATCGAGGCGTAGGCGATCAGACGCTTGATGTCCCGCTGGGCGACCGCCAGCAGCGCGCCGTACAGCACGCTGATCAGCGCGAGGACGAGGATGACCGGGGTGGCCCAGCTGCTGGCCTCGGGGAAGAGCTGGAGGCAGAAGCGGAGCATCGCGAACGTGCCGACCTTGTCGACCACCGCGGTGATCAGCACCGCGACCGGCGACGTCGACTCGCCCATGGCGCCCGGCAGCCAGGTGTGCAGCGGCCACAGCGGCGCCTTCACCGCGAAGGCGAAGAAGAAGCCGAGGAAGAGCAGTCGTTCGGTGCCGGTGCCGATGTCCAGCTTGCCGGCCGCCCGCGCCTCGACGATCTGCTGCAGCGAGAAGGTGCCGGTGCCGAGCTGGTCGGCGGTGACGGCGTACAGCCCGATCACCGCGGCCAGCATGATCAGCCCGCCGACGAGGTTGTAGAGCAGGAACTTCACCGCGGCGTACGACCGCCGGCTCGCGGCCTGCTCCTCGCCGTCCCCGCCCGCCCGGTCCCCGAAGCCGCCGATGAGGAAGTACATCGGGATCAGCATGGCTTCGAAGAAGAGGTAGAAGAGGAAGACGTCGGTGGCCTCGAACGAGAGGACCACCATCGCCTCGACGGCCAGGATCAGCGCGAAGAAGCCCTGGGTGGGCCGCCAGCGCCGGTTGGGCGTGGCCTCCTCCAGGGGGTCGGCGTCGTGCCAGCCGGCCAGGATGACGAAGGGGATCAGCAGGGTGGTCAGCGCGATCAGGGCGACCGCGATGCCGTCCACCCCGAGTTCGTAGCGGACGCCGAAGTCGCTGATCCAGGCGTGCGACTCGGTGAGCTGGAAGGGGCCCTTGGCGCCCGGGTCGAAGCGGAACGCGACCAGCAGCGCCAGCGCGAAGGTGGCCAGCGAGAACAGCAGCGCGAGCCACTTGGCCGCGGTGCGCTTGGCGGCGGGCAGCGCGGCGGTGGCGATCGCACCGACCGCCGGTACCACGGCCACCGCCGTCAGCAGGGGAAACGACATGGCTCAGACACCCCTCATCAGCAGGGTCGCGGCGACGAGGACGGCGGCCCCGCCCAGCATCTGGACCGCGTACGAACGGACGAACCCGGTCTGCAACCGGCGCAGCAGGCCGGAGAGTCCGCCCATGGAGGCCGCCGTGCCGTTGACCGCGCCGTCCACGAGTGACCGGTCGACCTGGACGAGCGTGTCGGTGAGGTGTTCACCGCCGCGCACGAAGACGACGTGGTTGAAGTCGTCCTGGAGCAGGTCGCGGCGGGCGGCCCGGGTCAGCAGCGAGCCCCGCGGGGCCAGCGCCGGAACGGGCTTGCGGCCGTACATCAGCCAGGCGACCCCGACGCCGAGGAGCAGCACCACGATCGTCGAGGCGGTGACCGTGGTGGCGCTGACCGGGGAGTGGCCGTGCGCGAACGAGGTGACCGGCTCCAGCCACTTCACAAAGGCCTCGTTGACGCTGAACAGCCCGCCCGCGAAGACCGATCCGACGGCCAGCACGACCATCGGGAGCGTCATGACCTTCGGCGACTCGTGCGGATGCACCTCGTCGGGGTTCCAGCGCTTCTCGCCGAAGAACGTCATCAGCATCACCCGCGTCATGTAGAACGCGGTGATCGCCGCGCCCAGCAGGGCCGCGCCGCCGAGGATCCAGCCCTCGGTGCCGCCCTTGGCGAACGCCGCCTCGATGATCTTGTCCTTGGAGAAGAAGCCGGACAGTCCCGGGAAGCCGATGATCGCCAGATAGCCGAGGCCGAAGGTGAGGAAGGTGACCGGCATGTACGTCCGCAGACCGCCGTAACGGCGCATGTCCACCTCGTCGTTCATGCCGTGCATCACGGAACCGGCGCCGAGGAAGAGGCCCGCCTTGAAGAAGCCGTGGGTGACCAGGTGCATGATCGCGAAGGCGTAGCCGATCGGGCCGAGGCCGGCCGCGAGGATCATGTAGCCGATCTGCGACATCGTCGAGCCGGCCAGCGCCTTCTTGATGTCGTCCTTGGCGCAACCGACGATCGCACCGAAGAGGAGGGTGACCGCACCGACCACGACGACCGCCAGCTGGGCGGTCGGCGCGGCGTTGAAGACCGCCCCGGAGCGGGTGATCAGATACACCCCGGCGGTGACCATCGTGGCGGCGTGGATCAGGGCCGAGACCGGGGTCGGGCCCTCCATCGCGTCGCCGAGCCAGGACTGCAGCGGCACCTGCGCCGACTTGCCGCAGGCGGCCAGCAGCAGCATCAGCCCGATGGCGGTCAGCTTGCCCTCGGATGTGTCGCCGGCGGCGGCGAGCACCGGGCCGAAGGCGAAGGTCCCGAACGTCGTGAACATCAGCATGATCGCGATGGACAGGCCCATGTCGCCGACGCGGTTGACCAGGAACGCCTTCTTGGCGGCGGTGGCCGCGCTCGGCTTGTGCTGCCAGAAGCCGATCAGGAGGTACGAGGCGAGGCCGACGCCCTCCCAGCCGACGTACAGCAGGAGGTAGTTGTCGGCGAGGACGAGCAGCAGCATCGCCGCGAGGAAGAGGTTGAGGTAGCCGAAGAAGCGGCGGCGCCGCTCGTCGTGCTCCATATAGCCGATCGAGTAGATGTGGATCAGCGATCCGACACCGGTGATCAGCAGGACGAAGGTCATCGACAACTGGTCGAGCTGGAAGGCGATGTCGGCCCGGAAGCCGCCGACCGGAATCCAGGTGAACAGGTGCTGGTGCAGGGCACGGTCCTCGGCGCCCCGGCCGAGCATGTCGGCGAAGAGCGCCACCCCGACGGCGAACGACGCCACCGAGAACAGCGTGCCGATCAGGTGGCCGGTGCGGTCGAGTCGTTTGCCGCCGCACAACAGCAGGGCCGCACCGACCAGCGGTGCCGCGACGAGCAGCGCGATCAAGTTCTCCACTTTGTGCGACCCCTTACAGCTTCATCAGGCTGGCGTCGTCGACCGAGGCCGTATGACGGGTGCGGAAGATCGACACGATGATCGCCAGGCCCACCACGACCTCGGCCGCGGCGACGACCATCGTGAAGAAGGCGATGATCTGGCCGTCGAGATTGCCGTGCATCCGCGAGAAGGTGACGAAGGCGAGATTGCAGGCGTTGAGCATCAGCTCGATGCACATGAACACCACGATGGCGTTCCGCCTGATCAGCACCCCGGCCGCGCCGATGGTGAACAGCAGGGCGGCGAGATAGAGGTAGTAGACCGGGTTCATTTCTTGGCCCCCTCCTTGTGCTCCTTCGGCGCCACGCCACCGGACGACGAGGACCGGGGCTCATCGGAACCCCGGCCCAGCCAGTCCTCGGAGCGCTCCTCCAGCGCCTTCAGCTCGGCGAGCGACTCGCCGGAGACGTCGCGGACCTGGCCGCGCTCCCTCAGCGTCGGGCTGACGCTGAGGTCGGACGTGGTGCCGTCGGGCAGCAGGCCCGGGATGTCGACGGCGTTGTGCCGGGCGTAGACGCCCGGGGCGGGCAGCGGCGGCACCTGCTTGCCCTCGCGGACCCGCGCCTCGGACTGCTCGCGCTGGGACTTGGCGCGCTCGGTGCGCTCCCGGTGGGTGAGCACCATCGCGCCGACGGCCGCCGTGATCAGCAGGGCGCCGGTGATCTCGAAGGCGAAGACGTACTTGGTGAAGATGAGCGCGGCCAGGCCCTGCACATTGCCGCCGGCGTTGGCCTCGCCCAGGCCGTTGAACTCCTTGAGCGAGGCGTTGGCGATGCCGGCGATCAGCAGGATGCCGAAGCCGAGGCCCAGTCCGGCGGCGAGCCAGCGCTGGCCCTTGAGCGTCTCCTTGAGGGAGTCCGCCGCGGTGACGCCCACCAGCATCACCACGAACAGGAACAGCATCATGATCGCGCCGGTATAGACGACGATCTGGACGACGCCGAGGAAGTACGCGCCGTTGGCCAGGTAGAAGACCGCCAGGACGATCATGGTCCCGGCGAGCGAAAGGGCGCTGTGCACGGCCCGCTTCATCAGGATCGTGCACAGCGCGCCGCTCACGGCGACGATGCCCAGGATCCAGAACTGCACGGCCTCTCCGGTGGAGGTCGTGGAGGCCGCGGCGGCGAGGCCGGTCATGCGTCCGCCTCCTTCTCCTGGGCGGTCCCGCCGGCCTTCTCGCCCTTGGAGACCGCGACCTGACGGACGGTCCCCGGGGCGGCCTCGGTCACCAGGCCCTGGTAGTAGTCCTTCTCCGTCATGCCCGGGTGGATCGCGTGCGGCGAGTCGACCATGGTGTCCGTCAGGCCCGCGAGCAGCTCCTCCTTGGTGTAGATGAGCGATTCGCGGGACCGGTCGGCGAGTTCGTACTCGTTGGTCATCGTCAGCGCGCGGGTGGGGCAGGCCTCCACGCACAGGCCGCACAGGATGCAGCGCAGGTAGTTGATCTGGTAGACGCGGCCGTAGCGCTCACCCGGGGAGTAGCGCTCCTCCTCGGTGTTGTCCGCGCCCTCGACGTAGATCGCGTCCGCCGGGCAGGCCCAGGCGCACAGCTCGCAGCCGATGCACTTCTCCAGCCCGTCCGGATGGCGGTTGAGCTGGTGCCGGCCGTGGAAACGCGGCGCCGTCGGCTTCTTCTCCTCCGGGTACTGCTCGGTCAGCCGCTTCTTGAACATGGCCTTGAAGGTCACGCCGAAGCCGGCCACGGGGTTTTGGAACTCAGGCACCGTCGCCCCCCTTTCCGTCGTTTCCGATTCCGTCACCGACAGTGTCCGACCCACCACTGACAATCAGCTCGCGCTCGCGGCGCGGCCGGCGCCGCGGCGCCGGCGGCAGGCTCTGTCCGGGCAGCGGCGGCACGGGGAAGCCGCCGGCCATCGGGTCGAAGGCCCCGTCGCCGTCCGTCTCCTCCTCCCGCTCGCCGCGCCGGAAGAAGTCCACGAGGAGGGAGACCAGCAGCAGCGCGACGGCGCCGCCGGCGACGTAGAGCACGATCTGGGAGAAGTCGTAGCCCTCGTTCTTCAGCGCCCGGACGGTGGCGACCAGCATCAGCCAGACCAGCGAGACCGGGATGAGGACCTTCCAGCCCAGCTTCATGAACTGGTCGTAGCGCACCCGGGGCAGGGTGCCGCGCAGCCAGATGAAGAAGAACAGCAGCAGCTGCACCTTGACCGTGAACCAGAGCAGCGGCCACCAGCCGTGGTTCGCGCCCTCCCAGAAGGTGGAGATCGGCCAGGGCGCCTTCCACCCGCCCAGGAAGAGCGTGATCGCGACCGCCGAGACGGTGACCATGTTGATGTACTCGGCGAGCATGAACATCGCGAACTTGATGGAGGAGTACTCGGTGTTGAAGCCGCCGACGAGGTCGCCCTCGGACTCCGGCATGTCGAACGGCGCCCGGTTGGTCTCGCCCACCATCGCGACGATGTAGATGATGAAGGACACCGGCAGCAGCAGGACGTACCACCTGTTCTGCTGCGACTCCACGATGGTCGACGTCGACATCGACCCGGAGTAGAGGAACACCGCCGCGAACGACATGCCCATCGCGATCTCGTACGAGATCATCTGCGCGCACGAGCGCAGCCCGCCGAGCAGCGGATAGGTGGAGCCGGACGACCAGCCCGCCAGCACGATCCCGTAGATGCCGACGGAGGCCGTGGCCAGGATGTAGAGGATGCCGATCGGCAGGTCGGTGAGCTGCATCGGGGTGCGGACCCCGAAGATCGAGATCTCGTTGCCGGCCGGGCCGAAGGGGATCACCGCGATCGCCATGAAGGCCGGGATGGCCGCCACGACCGGCGCGAGGATGTAGACCACCTTGTCGGCCCGCTTGACGACCAGGTCCTCCTTCAGCATCAGCTTGACGCCGTCGGCGAGGGACTGCAGCATCCCCCAGGGGCCGTGCCGGTTGGGGCCGATGCGCAACTGCATCCAGGCGACGACCTTGCGCTCCCAGACGATGGAGAACAACACCGTCAGCATCAGGAACGCGAAGCAGAAGACCGCCTTGACGACGACCAGCCACCACGGGTCGCGGCCGAACATCGACAGGTCCTCCTGCGCCAGCGCACCGCCGGCCGCAGCGAATTGACCGAGCTGCATCATGCGTCCACCTCCTCGGCCGGCTCCGGCGTGCCCGGGACGGCGGAGATCTTCACCAGGTCACCGGGTTGCGCCCCGGTGTCGGCGGCGACTCCACCGCCCGTCGAGTTGAGCGGCAGCCACACCACCCGGTCGGGCATCGGCGTGACCCGCAGCGGCAGGCGGACCGCGCCGGCCGGTCCGGTGACCGCCAGCAGGTCGCCGTCCTTGACCCCGGTCTCCTGCGCGGTGGTCTGCGACAGCCGGGCGAGGGCGGCGTGCCGGGTGCCGGCCAGCGCCTCGTCGCCTTCCTGGAGCAGACCCTGGTCCAGCAGGAGCCGGTGTCCGGCGAGGACGGCCTCGCCGGGCTCGGGGCGGGGCAGCGGGCGCCCCGTCTCCAGGGGCTCGCCCGCACGGGGGCCGTCCCAGCCGCCGAGCCGGTCCAGTTCGCGGCGTACGGAGCGGATGTCCGGCAGCGCCAGATGGACGTCGAGGGCGTCGGCGAGCATGTGCAGCACCCGGGAGTCCGGCAGCAGGTGCCGGCGGGTCATCTGGTCCGGTTTGAGCGCGGCCTCGAACAGCCGCGCCCGGCCCTCCCAGTTGAGGAAGGTGCCGGCCTTCTCCACCACGGCCGCCACCGGCAGGACCACGTCCGCCCGCTCGGTGACCTGCGAGGGCCGCAGCTCCAGGCTGACCAGGAAGCCGACCTCGTCCAGGGCGGCCAGCGCGCGGGCCGGGTCCGGCAGGTCGGCCACCTCGACGCCCGCCACCAGCAGGGCGCCGATCTCGCCGGTCGCCGCGGCCTCGATGATCTGGCCGGTGTCCCGGCCGTGCCGCTGCGGCAGCGCGGCCACGCCCCAGGCGGCCGCGACCTCGTCGCGGGCGCGCGGGTCGGTGGCCGGCCGGCCGCCGGGCAGCAGGCCGGGCAGGGCGCCCGCTTCGAGGGCGCCGCGTTCGCCCGCCCGGCGCGGGATCCACACCAGCCGGGCGCCGGTGGCACGGGCGGCGCGGACGGCGGAGGTCAGGGCGCCGGGCACGGCCGCCAGCCGCTCGCCGACGACGATCACCGCGCCGTCGGCCCGGAGCGCCTCGGCCGCGGCCTGCCCCTCACCGTCCAGGCCGACGCCGCCCGCAAGCGCGTCCAGCCATTCGGTCTCGGTGCCGGGCGCGGCCGGCAGCAGCGTGCCGCCGGCCTTGATCAGCCCGCGGGAGGCGTGTCCGGCCAGCCCGAAGGTGCGCTGGCCGCTCCTGCGGTGCGCCTTGCGCAGCCGCAGGAAGACGCCGGGCGCCTCCTCCTCGGCCTCGATCCCGGCCAGCAGGACGGCCGGTGCCTGCTCCAGCGCGGTGTACGTGACCCCGCTGCCGTCCAGATCCCTGCCGCGCCCGGCGACCCGGGACGCCAGGAAGTCGGCCTCCTCGGCGCTGTGCACCCGCGCCCGGAAGTCGATGTCGTTGGTGTCCAGCGCGATCCGGGCGAACTTGGCGTAGGCGTAGGCGTCCTCGACGGTCAGCCGGCCGCCGGTGAGGACACCGGTGCGTCCCCTGGCGGCGGACAGCCCGCGGGCCGCGGCCGCCAGGGCCTCGGGCCAGCTCGCCGGCTCCAGCTCGCCGGACTCCGCGTTGCGCACGAGGGGCTGCTCCAGCCGGTCGCGCTGCTGCGCGTAGCGGAAGGCGAACCGTCCCTTGTCGCAGATCCACTCCTCGTTGACCTCGGGGTCGTTCGCCGCCAGCCGCCGCATGACCTTGCCGCGCCGGTGGTCGGTGCGCGTCGCGCAGCCGCCCGCGCAGTGCTCGCACACCGACGGCGAGGAGACCAGGTCGAAGGGGCGGGAGCGGAAGCGGTACGCGGCGGAGGTGAGCGCGCCGACGGGGCAGATCTGGATGGTGTTGCCGGAGAAGTACGACTGGAAGGGGTCGCCCTCTCCGGTGCCGACCTGCTGGAGGGCGCCGCGCTCGACCAGCTCGATCATCGGGTCGCCGGCGATCTGGTTGCTGAAGCGGGTGCAGCGCGCGCACAGCACGCACCGCTCGCGGTCCAGCAGCACCTGGGTGGAGATCGGCACCGGCTTGGCGAACGTGCGCTTCTTGCCCTCGAAGCGCGACTCCGGGTCGCCGACCTGCATCGCCTGGTTCTGCAGCGGGCACTCGCCGCCCTTGTCGCAGACCGGGCAGTCCAGCGGGTGGTTGATCAGCAGCAGCTCCATCACCCCGCGCTGGGCCTTCTCGGCCACCGGCGAGGTGAGCTGCGACTTGACGACCATGCCGTCGGTGCAGGTGATGGTGCAGGAGGCCATCGGCTTGCGCTGGCCCTCGACCTCGACGATGCACTGCCGGCAGGCGCCCGCCGGGTCCAGCAGCGGGTGGTCGCAAAAGCGCGGGATCTCGATTCCGAGGAGCTCGGCGGCACGGATGACCAGCGTCCCCTTGGGGACGGAGATCTCGATGCCGTCGATCGTCAGGGTGACGAGGTCCTCCGGCGGGATCGCCGCCTCGCCGCCCCCCGAGGGAGCACTTGTGGTGACGGTCATGCGTTCACCCCCAGGTGAGCGTCGTTGTCGGCCCAGAGGGTCGACTTGGCCGGGTCGAAGGGGCAGCCCTTGCCGGTGATGTGCTGCTCGTACTCCTCGCGGAAGTACTTCAGCGAGGAGAAGATCGGCGAGGCGGCGCCGTCGCCGAGGGCGCAGAAGGACTTGCCGTTGATGTTGTCGGCGATGTCGTTCAGCTTGTCGAGGTCGTCCGGGCGGCCCTTGCCGGCCTCGATGTCGCGCAGCAACTGCACCAGCCAGTAGGTCCCTTCGCGGCAGGGCGTGCACTTGCCGCAGGACTCGTGCGCGTAGAACTCGGTCCAGCGGGTGACCGCCCGCACCACGCAGGTGGTCTCGTCGAAGCACTGCAGCGCCTTGGTGCCGAGCATCGATCCGGCCGCGCCGACGCCCTCGTAGTCGAGGGGGACGTCGAGGTGCTCGTCGGTGAACATCGGTGTCGAGGAGCCGCCCGGCGTCCAGAACTTCAGCCGGTGGCCGCGGCGCATGCCGCCGCTCATGTCCAGCAGCTGGCGCAGGGTGACGCCCAACGGGGCCTCGTACTGGCCGGGGCCGGCGACGTGGCCGCTGAGCGAGTAGAGCGTGAAGCCCGGGGACTTCTCGCTGCCCATGGACCGGAACCAGTCCTTGCCCCGGTTCATGATGGCGGGAACCGAGGCGATGGACTCGACGTTGTTCACCACGGTGGGGCAGGCGTACAGGCCCGCCACCGCGGGGAAGGGGGGACGCAGCCGGGGCTGTCCGCGACGCCCTTCCAGCGAGTCCAGCAGAGCGGTCTCCTCACCGCAGATGTACGCGCCGGCGCCCGCGTGCACGATCACGTCCAGGTCGAGACCCGAGCCGAGGATGTTCCTCCCGAGGAAGCCCGCCGCGTAGGCCTCGCGCACGGCTTCGTGCAGCCGGCGCAGGACCGGCACGACCTCGCCGCGCAGATAGATGAAGGCGTGGTGCGAGCGGATCGCATGGCAGGCGATCACGATCCCCTCGATGAGGGAGTGCGGGTTCGCGAAGAGGAGCGGGATGTCCTTGCAGGTACCGGGCTCCGACTCGTCGGCGTTGACGACGAGGTAGTGCGGTTTGCCGTCGCCCTGCGGGATGAACTGCCACTTCATCCCGGTCGGGAAGCCCGCGCCGCCGCGGCCGCGCAGCCCGGAGTCCTTGATGTACGCGATGACGTCGTCCGGGGGCATGGCGAGCGCCTTGCGCAGGCCCTCGTAGCCCTCGTGCCGGCGGTAGGTCTCCAGCGTCCAGGGTTCGGGCTGGTCCCAGAAGGCGGACAGGACGGGCGTCAGGAGCTTCTCGGGGTTGGTCTCCCCGCCGGCCTCCGGCCGGGAGGCGCCCCCGTGTTCGGCTGCCACTGTCATCACTCCCCCTCCTCTGCTGCGGGTCCGGCAGGGTGCTGGTCGTCGGAGGCCGAGGTCTGCTGCGGTGCGTCGTGGGAGCTGGGGTGCCCGGCGGGCGGCTCCTCGGCGGGGTGGCCGGACGGGGGTTCGCCGCCGGCGCGGTCGGCGCCGCCGTCGGTGGTGGCGCGCGGCGCGATGACGTGGTCGGCGCCGCGGCCGGGGGCGGCTTCGCCCTTGGCGAGCCGCAGGCCGATCAGCGAGGCGGGGCCCGCTCCGCCGGTGGCCTCGACGGCGCCCGGCCGCTCGTCCGGGAAGCCGGCGAGCATCCGGGCCGTCTCCTTGAAGGTGCACAGCGGCGCGCCCCGGGTGGGCCGCACGCTCCGGCCGGCCCGCAGGTCGTCGACGAGCTGCCGGGCGGACTGCGGCGTCTGGTTGTCGAAGAACTCCCAGTTGACCATCACCACCGGGGCGAAGTCGCAGGCCGCGTTGCACTCGATGTGCTCGAGGGTGACGGCGCCGTCCTCGGTGGTCTCGCCGTTGCCGACGCCGAGGTGCTCCTTGAGGTCCTCGAAGATGGCGTCGCCGCCCATCACCGCGCACAGCGTGTTGGTGCAGACCCCGACCTGGTAGTCCCCGCTCGCCTTGCGGCGGTACATGGAGTAGAAGGTCGAGACCGCGGTGACCTCGGCGGTGGTGAGGTCGAGCATCTCGGCGCAGAAGCGGATGCCGGTGCGGGTGACGTGCCCTTCCTCGGCCTGGACGAGGTGCAGCAGCGGCAGCAGCGCCGAGCGCGCGCCGGGGTAGCGGGCGATCACCTCCTTGGCGTCCGCCTCCAGCCGGGCCCGTACGTCCACCGGGTAGTCGGGGGCGGGGAGCGCGGGCATCCCCAGCTGCACGTCATGGTTTGCCGGAGTGGCGTTCACCGGTCGACGCCTCCCATCACGGGGTCGATGGACGCGACGGCGACGATGACGTCGGCGACCTGGCCGCCCTCGCACATCGCCGCCATGGCCTGGAGGTTGGTGAAGGACGGGTCGCGGAAGTGCACCCGGTAGGGACGGGTGCCGCCGTCGCTGACCGCATGCACGCCCAGCTCGCCCTTGGGCGACTCGACGGCCGCGTACGTCTGTCCGGGCGGGACCCGGAAGCCCTCGGTCACCAGCTTGAAGTGGTGGATCAGGGCCTCCATCGAGGTGCCCATGATCTTCTTGATGTGGTCGAGGGAGTTGCCCAGGCCGTCCGGCCCGAGGGCCAGCTGGGCGGGCCAGGCGATCTTCTTGTCCGCGACCATCACCGGGCCGGGCTCCAGCCGGTCCAGGCACTGCTCGACGATCCGCAGCGACTGGCGCATCTCCTCCAGCCGGATGAGGAACCGGCCGTAGGAGTCGCAGGTGTCGGCGGTCGGCACCTCGAAGTCGTAGGTCTCGTAACCGCAGTACGGCTGCGTCTTGCGCAGGTCGTGCGGCAGTCCGGCGGAGCGCACGATGGGCCCCGTGGCGCCGGTGGCCATGCAGCCGGCCAGGTCGAGGTAGCCGATGCCTTCCATGCGGCCCTTGAAGACCGGGTTGCCGGTGGCGAGCTTGTCGTACTCGCCGATGTTCTTGCGCATCTTCTTCACGAACTCGCGCACCTGGTCGACCGCCCCCGGGGGAAGGTCCTGGGCGAGGCCGCCGGGCCGGATGTAGGCGTGGTTCATCCGCAGGCCGGTGATCAGCTCGTAGAGGTCGAGGATGAGCTCGCGGTCGCGGAAGCCGTAGATCATGATCGTGGTGGCGCCCAGCTCCATACCGCCGGTGGCGATCGCCACGAGGTGCGAGCTCATCCGGTTGAGCTCCATCAGCAGCACGCGGATGACGGAGGCCCGGTCGGGGACCTGGTCGGTGATCCCGAGGAGCTTCTCCACGGCCAGGCAGTAGGCCGTCTCGTTGAAGAAGGGCGTCAGGTAGTCCATGCGCGTGACGAAGGTGGTGCCCTGCGTCCAGGTCCGGAATTCGAGGTTCTTCTCGATGCCGGTGTGCAGGTAGCCGATGCCGCAGCGGGCCTCGGTGACGGTCTCGCCGTCGATCTCCAGGATCAGCCGGAGCACGCCGTGGGTGGAGGGGTGCTGCGGCCCCATGTTGACGATGATCCGCTCGTCGTCGGACTTCACGGCGGCGGCCGCGATCTCGTCCCAGTCGCCGCCGGAGACGTTGTAGACCGTGCCCTCGGTGGTCTCCCGGGCCAGGGACTCCGCGGTGTCGAAGTCGCTGGAGGTGCGGTGGCCGTTCGAGGAGTGGGAGTGCGGTGCAGTAGTCATCAGCTGTACGACCTCCGCTGGTCGGGAGCCGGAATCTGGGCGCCCTTGTACTCGACGGGAATGCCGCCGAGCGGGTAGTCCTTACGCTGCGGGAAGCCCTGCCAGTCGTCGGGCATCATGATCCGCGTCAGCGCCGGATGGCCGTCGAAAACGATTCCGAAGAAGTCGTAGGTCTCGCGCTCGTGCCAGTCGTTGGTCGGGTAGACCGCCACCAGCGAGGGCACGTGCGGGTCGGCGTCCGGGACGGAGACCTCCAGCCGGATCAGCCGGTTGTGGGTGATCGAGCGCAGGTGGTAGACGGCGTGCAGCTCGCGGCCCTTGTCGCCGGGGAAGTGCACTCCGCTCACGCCCGTGCACAGCTCGAAGCGCAGCGCCGGGTCGTCGCGCAGGATGCGGGCGACGGCCGGCAGGGCGCCGCGCTCGATGTGGAAGGTCAGCTCCGCGCGGTCGACGACGGTCTTCTCGATGACGTTCTCGGGGACCAGGCCCTGTTCGTCGAGGGCGCCCTCCAGCTCGTCGGCGATCTCGTCGAACTGCCCGTAGCCGTCTTCACCACGCGGTCCGCCGTACGGCCGCTGGGTCGCGCCGGGCAGCCGGACGGTCCGTACGAGGCCGCCGTAGCCGCTGGTGTCGCCGCCGTTGTCGGCGCCGAACATGCCGCGGCGGGTGGCGATCGCCTCGCCGGCGTCGTCGCGCTGCGCGGGGACGGCCTCGTCCGTGCCGTTGCGGTCGTCCGGCTCGCCGGGCTTCTTCTGCTCGCTCACCGCAGCAGCCCCTTCATCTCGATCAGCGGGAGTGCCTTGAGCGCCGCTTCCTCCGCCTCGCGGGCGGCCTGCTGCTGATTGACTCCGAGCTTGGTGTTCTGGATCTTCTGGTGCAGCTTGAGAATGGCGTCCATGAGCATCTCGGGACGCGGCGGGCAGCCCGGCAGATAGATGTCGACGGGCACGATGTGGTCGACGCCCTGCACGATCGCGTAGTTGTTGAACATGCCGCCCGACGAGGCGCAAACCCCCATGGAGATCACCCACTTCGGGTCCGGCATCTGGTCGTAGACCTGCCGCAGCACGGGCGCCATCTTCTGGCTCACCCGGCCGGCCACGATCATCAGGTCGGCCTGCCGCGGTGAGCCGCGGAAGACCTCCATGCCGAAGCGGGCCAGGTCGTAGCGCCCGGCGCCGGTCGTCATCATCTCGATGGCGCAGCAGGCCAGCCCGAAGGTCGCGGGGAAGACCGATGATTTGCGCACCCATCCCGCGGCCTGCTCGACAGTGGTCAGCAAAAAGCCGCTCGGCAGCTTCTCCTCAAGTCCCATGTGTGACCCCTAGTCCCATTCCAGGCCGCCACGACGCCAGACATAGGCGTAGGCGACGAAGACGGTGAGCGCGAAGAGGAGCATCTCGACGAGCCCGAACAGCCCCAGGGCGTCGAAGGTGACGGCCCAGGGGTAGAGGAAGACGATCTCGATGTCGAAGACGATGAAGAGCATCGCCGTCAGGTAGTACTTGATCGGGAAGCGACCGCCACCGGACGGATGTGGCGTCGGCTCGATTCCGCACTCGTACGCCTCGAGCTTGGCCCGGTTGTAGCGCCTGGGCCCGACGAGGGTGGCCATCACGACGGAGAAGATCGCAAAGCCTGCCCCGAGGGCTCCCAGTACGAGGATGGGCGCGTAAGCGTTCACCGTCCTCGCTCCCTTCAGTCGACGATGACTGGATGGCGGTCCGCTCGGGCCCTCCGGCCGCCTCATGGAGATCGTGCACATGTGAGGCAGTTCACAAGCCCGAACCGCCAGCATCTTATGCCCGCTGGTCTGTGATCTGCGACACGGGAGTGAACAACGTCTTTGTGATCTCCACCACCCGGCGAAGGATCATGAAGTCGGATGAGCGGTGATCTTCATACGTGAAGCGCGCGAGTGATCACGAGAGGTGACATTCACGCGGGTTACCGCTGGTCAGGGCAGGGTAGTCACTATCAAGTGAGTGCCGCGGCGGGCAAATTGGCGCTGGACGGCGCCAACTGCTATACGGCGTCGGCCCGTCGGCGTGACCCGCTCGTGACCTGACCGTGATCATCGGTACGTGCATCGGTTCACGAGCGCGCGACCGGCGTCAGGTCACAGGAACATAACGGACACTCAAGAGTGACCTATCCCACGCTATTTCCAGCACTAAGTGCTTGACGTCCGGGAAGCCTTGGCGTGGCGGATGCGGAAGTGATAGGCCCCCACCGCCCCCGCATCGAGCAGCAAATGCCATGCGTAGGAACATGATCGCGAAATTCGGACATCCCGTCGCCGACTCGCTGGGCGACCCAAAAGTCCGATTTATTCGCCGCGTACACGTCAAGTGTGGCGCACTGCACCTTTCTTGGCAGCAACCTGTGGCTCCTGATAGCCGTTATTGCCATGTCCCCGAACGCACTCATACCCAGCCACCGGAAGCCCCGCCGTTCCGCGTCCTCGCGGGCCCTGCGTGCGGGCGTGACCGGTGGCTTCCTCACCCTCGCGGTGACCGGCGCCACCGTGCCGGCCAACGCCGCGCAGAAGCCCGTCTCCGAAACCCAGGAGATGCCGACCATCACGACGGCGCTGGCCACCAGCGCCGCGAAGAGCGCCGACAGCGCCGAGCAGGTCGCGTTCAACTACGAGCGCCAGGCACTCCAGGACAGTGCCTTCTCCAAGGCCGCCAAGGCCGCCGAGAAGCACAAGGCCGAGGCCGTGAAGAAGGCCAAGGCCGAGGCGAAGAAGAAGGCCGAGGAAGCCCGCAAGGCCAAGGAGGCCGCGCAGGCCCGTGCCTCGCGCTCCTCCGAGCGTTCGACCCTGTCCGCCCCGTCGTCGTCCAGCGCCACCGGCAGCACGGCCACCCTCGTCTCCTTCCTGAAGGCGCAGCTGGGCAAGGCCTACGTGCTGGGCTCCAGCGGCCCCTCGTCCTACGACTGCTCCGGCCTGACCCAGGCCGCGTTCAACCAGATCGGCATCGACCTGCCGCGGGTCTCGCAGGACCAGTCCACCGCCGGCACCCAGGTCGGCCTGGACAACCTCCAGGTCGGCGACATCCTGTACTGGGGCAGCGCGGGCAGCGCCTACCACGTCGGCGTCTACGTCGGCGGCGGCAAGTTCATCGGCGCCCAGAACTCCAGCACCGGCATCGTCGAGCGCCCGCTCGACTACGACATGCCGACCGGCGCGGTGCGCGTCCTCTAGGACCGCCGCACCCTCCGTGCCCCACGAGGACCGTCTCTCCTGCCGCTCGGGAGAGGCGGTCCTTCGGCGTGCGGACCCGGCCGCCGCGCCCGGAGGCGGCTGATTCGCGCCGTACAGCGCCATGATCAAGCCACGTACGGGGCCGAAGGCCGTCCGGAGAGCTACCGATGAACGGCGCGCGCCGTTGCACCTCTCGCCCAATGCCGCACATGTGCCACGTGGCGCCGTGCGGCTTCCGCAGAGAGAGGGACCCGCGCTCCGATGAACACCCCTCGTGCCGCACGCCTCGTCACCCGGGCCGCGACGGCCGCCGCACTCGCCACCGCGCTCGGCATGGGCGCCCTCCCCGCCGCGACCGCCGCGGCCCCGTCCGCCGCGCCGGTCTCCGTCCGCACCGCCGGCACCGACCGCGACGGCGGCTGGCACCAGCACGGCCTGCGGCTGAAGGCCGCGGACAACAAGAAGGTGGACGCCTACGTCCGCCGCGCCCACAAGGCCGAGCGCGCCATCAGCCCCGAGGTGCGCGCGGTCGCCCGGATCAGCCATGCCGAGCTGATCGGGTTCGACCAGCGGCTGAAGTCCCCGGACTCGCTCAAGCGCAAGGTCGCCACCTGGATGCGGGAGACCCCGGGCCAGTCGGTGGAGACCTCGCTCGGCATGATCAACGACGCGGTCCGCTTCACCCTCCAGTGGCCCGCCGGCACCTACAGCCAGGGCGTGCGCACCGCGGCCGGGCTGCTGTCCGCCTGGGGCAACGACTCCACCCGGTGGGCCAACACCTGGCACCGGACGGCCGGTTACAAGGCCGTCAACTCCGCCTGGCGCGCACCCCGCTCCCACCAGCTCTTCGAGGTCCAGTTCCACACCCCCGAGAGCAAGGCGGCCCAGCTGGAGACGCACAAGCTCTACGAGGAGCAGCGGCTGCCCGGCACCCCGCCGCAGCGGGTGCGGGAGCTCCAGGACCAGCAGAACGCGATCTTCGCGGCGGTGCCGGTGCCGCCGGGCGCCGAGCGGCTGACCGCCCCGGCCCGCCGGCTGCCGTCCCCCGACCCGGCGCGCCGCCTCCCCGTCCCGGCCCCGCACCCGGCAGGCTGACGGGCAGGTGCCCCGTGGGCGGGCGGTCCCGTCGCCCGCCCACGGCGCACCCGGTGCGGGGCAGGCCCCACGGGAGGGCGGCGGCGACGGCGGCCCTCCGGAAGGCCGACGGGCCGCCGGACAGGCCCCTGGGCCGCCGAGGACTCCCCGGGCCCGCACAGGCCCCTCCCGGGCCTCCTCGCGGCCCCTCACGCCCCCATCGCTGCCCATAAGCCGCAACCCGCCCCAACGGGCCGCACGGGGCCGCAACGGGCCGCAACGGGGCGCCGGTTACCAGCCCGCCCCCGCCGGCTGCCTGGTGGTCGCGTTGAGCCGGTTGAAGAGGTTGGTGATCCCGATCGCCAGGACGAGCGCCGACAACTGCCGCTCGTCGAAGTGGTCGGCGGCGTCGTCCCAGACGGGGTCCGGCACCGGGTCGGAGCTGTCGGCGAGCCGGGTGACGGCCTCGGTGAGGGCCAGCGCGGCGCGCTCGGCGTCCGAGAAGTACGGCGCCTCCCGCCAGGCCGCGACGGCGAACAGCTTCTCGTCGCTCACGCCCGACTTCCTGGCGCTCTTCACTCCCCCGTCGACACAGAAGCTGCAGCCGTTGATCTGGCTCGCGCGCAGATGCACCAGCTCCAGCGTCTCCTCGGGCACGCCGCCCCGACGGGTCGCCCCGACCACGTCCAGGAGAGGCTGCATGGCCTCGGGGAGGACCACCGCGGGGTTCTTCATTCGTGCGTCCATCACTGTCTCCTCGGGAATCTCGTCGTCACCGCACTGACGGATCCCGGCCGGAGAATGTGACGGGGCGGCCCGGGATTTTCCCGGGCCGCCCCGCACGGCACTCGTCGGCGGCCGGCACCAGGCCCCGGACCGGGCCGGCCGCGCGCGTCAGGCCTTCGGCGCGACCTTGCTCAGGCCGTTGATGATGCGGTCCATCGCGTCGCCGCCCGTGGGGTCGGTGAGGTTGGCGAGCATCTTGAGGGTGAAGCGCATCAGCAGCGGGTGGGTCAGACCGCGCTGGGTGGCGATCTTCATGACCTTGGGGTTGCCGATGAGCTTCACGAAGGCGCGGCCCAGGGAGTAGTAGCCGCCGTAGGTGTCCTTGAGGATCTTCGGGTAGCGCTGCAGGGCCAGTTCGCGCTGCGCGTACGTGGCGCGGGCGTGCGCCTGCACGATGACCTCGGCGGCGATCGCGCCGGACTCCATGGCGTAGGCGATGCCCTCGCCGTTGAACGGGTTGACCAGGCCGCCCGCGTCGCCGACCAGCAGCAGGCCCTTGGTGTAGTGCGGCTGGCGGTTGAAGGCCATGGGGAGCGCGGCGCCGCGGATCGGGCCGGTCATGTTCTCCGGGGTGTAGCCCCAGTCGGCGGGCATCGAGGCGCACCACGCCTTGAGGATCTCCCGCCAGTCCAGCTCCTTGAAGGCGGAGCTGGAGTTGAGGATGCCCAGGCCGACGTTGCTGGTCCCGTCGCCCATGCCGAAGATCCAGCCGTAGCCGGGCAGCAGCCGGTCCTGGGCGCCGCGGCGGTCCCACAGCTCCAGCCAGGACTCCAGGTAGTCGTCGTCGTGCCGGGGCGAGGTGAAGTACGTGCGCACGGCCACGCCCATGGGGCGGTCCTCGCGCCGGTGCAGGCCCATGGCCAGCGAGAGCCGGGTGGAGTTGCCGTCGGCGGCGACGACCAGCGGGGCGTGGAAGGTGACCGGGGTCTTCTCCTCGCCGAGCTTGGCGTGCACACCGGTGATGTGGCCGGTCAGCTCGTGGACGATCGGCGCCCCCACGTTGCAGCGCTCGTACAGCCGCGCGCCCGCCTTCTGCGCCTGCCGGGCCAGCTGCTCGTCGAAGTCGTCGCGCTTACGGACCAGCCCGTAGTCGGGGTAGGAGGCCAGTTCCGGCCAGTCGAGCTGGAGGCGGGAGCCGCCGCCGATGATCCGCAGGCCCTTGTTGCGCAGCCAGCCCGCTTCCTCGGAGATGTCGATCCCCATCGCGACCAGCTGCTTGGTGGCGCGCGGGGTCAGCCCGTCGCCGCAGACCTTCTCGCGCGGGAACGCGGTCTTCTCCAGAAGGAGCACGTCCAGACCGGACTTGGCGAGGTGGTAGGCGGTCGCCGAGCCGGCGGGCCCGGCCCCGACGACGATCACATCCGCGCTGTGCTCCGAGCGGGCGCTGGTCACGGAATCGGTCACGGACGCGGACTCGGTCACGGTGCTGTCTCCCGGAAGTCGATAAAGGGAATTCTGGGTGCCGACCGGCACCGGGCACGTGCAGTCTATGGGGGCTGTGGTGATCAGAACCTGAAGGGTTGTGCCGTGAAGTCTGTGAACACCCCGCCCGCACACCGACCGCTCCCCGCCGTCGAACTCCGGGTCCCCACCGAGGAGGACGCGCTGAACTGGCACCGGGTCTTCGACGACCCGGACGTCATGGAGTTCCACGGCGGCGCACCGGCCGAGCTCTCCGTCTACGAGGAACTCACCGCGCGCCAGCGCAGGCACCACGCGGAGCGGGGCTTTTGCCTGTACACGCTGGTGGATCCGGCGGACGGCTCGGTCCTCGGCTTCACCGGCGCCCAGCCGTGGCCGTGGGACTGGGGCCCGGCGGGCGAGATCGAGATCGGCTGGCGGCTCGGCCGCGCCTCCTGGGGCAAGGGCTACGCCACGGCAGCGGCACAGGCGGCGCTGGAGTCCGTCCGCGCGGCGGGCGTGCGCCATGTGGTGGCCATGGTGGACGCGCGCAACGAGCGGTCGATCGCGGTGACCCGGCGGCTGGGCATGCGGCGGGCGGAGACACTGATCACGCCGAAGGGGAAGCGGACGGCGTACTGCCACCGGCTGGATGTGTGAGCGTCCCGCCGCACGAAGGGGCCGGGGCGCGGAACGTCGCGCACCGGCCGCTCCTGCCGTCCGGTCACCGCGGCCGGACGACCGCCCGGCCCGGGAGGGCCGTCGGGCCCCGGCCGCCCGTCAGCCCCCGGCCGGCTTGCGCCCGCGGTGCAGGGCGACGATGCCGCCGGTCAGATTGCGCCAGGCCACCTCGGTCCAGCCCACGCCCTGCAGCCGGGCGGCGAGTTCGGGCTGGTTCGGCCAGGTGCGGATGGACTCGGCGAGATAGACGTAGGCGTCCGGGTTGCTGCTGACCGCACGGGCGACCGGCGGCAGCGCGCGCATCAGGTACTCGGTGTAGACGGTCCGGAACGGCGCCCAGGTCGGCTCGCTGAACTCGCAGATCACCACCCGGCCGCCGGGCTTGGTGACCCGGTACAGCTCGGCCAGCGCGGCATCGGTGTCCTGGATGTTGCGCAGCCCGAACGAGATGGTGACGGCGTCGAACACCCCGTCGGCGAACGGCAGCCGGGTGCCGTCGCCGGCGGTGAACGGCAGCCACGGGTGCCGCTTCTTGCCCTCCCGCAGCATGCCGACGGAGAAGTCGCACGGCACGACGTACGCACCGGTGCGCGCGAACGGCAGCGAGGAGGTGCCCGTACCGGCCGCGAGGTCGAGCACCCGCTCGGCGGGCCGGGCGGCCACCGCGCGGTCCACCTCCTTGCGCCACAGCCGCGCCTGCCCCAGGGAGAGCACGTCGTTGGTGAGGTCGTACCGCGCCGCCACGTCGTCGAACATCGCGGCGACTTCGTGCGGCTGCTTGTCCAGGGATGCTCGGGTCACCCGGCCATTGTCCACCGTGCCGGGGCCGGCACCCGCACCGGGCACGGCCCGGGCGCGGGCGGCGTCAGCGGCGGCGGAAGACGAGCCGGCCGTGCAGGGCGGTGGCCAGGCAGCTGCCGTCCTCGGCGAAGACCGCGAAGTGGGCGGGGCCGCCGACCGCCAGGGCGCGGGGGACACGCCCTGCCGGCTCCGGCAGGCCGGAGCGTTCCACGGCCGTACGGACCGCGGGGCGGTGGAAGGGCCCGGTCAGCGCCGTGGTCCCGGTGGCCATCAGCCGTTGCAGGCCGCGCCGGGCGCTGCCGCCCCAGCGGGTCTCGGTCATGTCGAGGGCGGCGAGCGCCTCGCCGGTGAGCGGCTCGCTGCCGAGGGCGTCCGCCTCGCGCGGGTCGGGGTGGTAGGCGGCCTCCAGCAGGGCGGCGCCGTCGGGTTCGTAGCGGCCGGGCGTCAGCACGCCGTCCCACTCCCGGACCCGGGCCCGCGCGCCGTACTCCGCGAACAGCGCGTCGTAGGGTCCGACGGCGGCGATGCGGCCGCCGTCGACGACGACCGCGTACCCGGCTTCGTCCGGACCGCCGTGCTCCGGATCGTCGACGACCAGGCGGACCGCCCGCACCCGGTGGATCGTCAGCACGGCAGACTCAGTTGGCCTCGACGAGCTTCAGCTCCGGATGCGCCGTGCCGCCCTCGATCGCCGTGGACGACAGGTGCGAGACGACCTTGTCGTCGACCGGGTCGTTGGCCGGGTCGTCGTGCACGAGCAGGTGCTCGTAGGTGGTGGCGCGCTGCGCCGGGACCCGGCCCGCCTTGCGGATCAGGTCGATGATCTCCGTGCGGTTGGAGCGGTGCTTGGCGCCCGCGGAGGAGACGACGTTCTCCTCCAGCATGATCGAGCCCAGGTCGTCCGCGCCGTAGTGCAGCGACAGCTGGCCGATCTCCTTGCCGGTGGTCAGCCACGAGCCCTGGATGTGCGCGACGTTGTCGAGGAAGATCCGGCCGATGGCGATCATGCGCAGGTACTCGAAGAGGGTGGCCTGCGTCTGGCCCTTCAGGTGGTTGTTCTCCGGCTGGTAGGTGTACGGGATGAAGGCGCGGAAGCCGCCCGTACGATCCTGGACGTCGCGGATCATCCGCAGGTGCTCGATCCGTTCGGCGTTGGTCTCGCCGGTGCCCATGAGCATGGTGGAGGTGGACTCGACACCCAGCTCGTGGGCCGCCTCCATGATCTCCAGCCAGCGCTCGCCGGACTCCTTCAGCGGCGCGATGGCCTTCCGGGGGCGGGCCGGCAGCAGCTCGGCGCCGGCGCCGGCGAAGGAGTCCAGACCGGCGGCGTGGATGCGCTGGATCGCCTCCTCCACCGACACCTTGGAGATCCGCGCCATGTGCTCGACCTCGGAGGCACCGAGGGAGTGGATGACCAGCTGCGGGAACGCCTTCTTGATGGCGGAGAAGTGCTCTTCGTAGTACTCGACGCCGTAGTCGGGGTGGTGGCCGCCCTGGAACATGATCTGGGTGCCGCCGAGTTCGACGGTCTCCGCGCAGCGGCGCAGGATGTCGTCGAGGTCGCGGGTCCAGCCCTTGGCGGTGTCCTTGGGCGCGGCGTAGAAGGCGCAGAACCGGCAGGCCGTCACGCAGACGTTGGTGTAGTTGATGTTGCGCTCGATGATGTACGTCGCGATGTGCTCGGTGCCGGCGTAGCGGCGGCGGCGCACGGCGTCGGCGGCCTGTCCCAGCGCGTGCAGCGGAGCGGAGCGGTACAGGTCGAGCGCTTCCTCCGGCGTGATGCGGCCGCCCTGCGCGGCGCGGTCGAGTACGGACTGGAGGTCGGCGTTCTCGGTCACCGGGGCGTCCCTTTCGCAGGCGGGCATCACGAACTGAACCAGCGTACGTCAGGGGTCCGACGGCCACGCCGCCGGTCAGCGGGCACCCCGCACCGGGAACCCGGCAGCCGCACCACCGCCCGCCCGGGGCCCGCCCGAGGTCCGGGGATCAACAGCCGATCAACAGCCGCCGACGGATCCCCGGCGCCTCCCTCGACAGTCAATTGCTAGCATGCTAGCTTTCTAGCGTGGGTGATGAGGAAGTCAAGCAGTTCAACGTCTATCTGCCGGTCGCACTGATCAAGCAGGTCAAGTACCACGCCGTCGACTCGGGCAGGTCTTTGTCGGCGTTGGTCGCCGACGCGCTGCGCGCCTACCTCGACGATCCCGGCGAGCACGTTCCGACGACCGGAAAGGGGAGCGGAGATGGCGACTGAGGGCATCGAGGCCGTCTTCTTGGAGACTCACAACTGGGGCGCGTCGGCGAGGTTCTTCCAGGCCCTGGGCTTCGAGCTGGACTTCGCGACCGACCACAACTCCGGCCTGCTCCGCAACGGCGAAGGCGCGTACGTCTTCATCGCCGAGGTACCCGAGGACCGCAAGCCCCAGATGCAGGCCGTTCTGAAGGTGCCGGACGCGGAGGCGTTCCGCCCCGGTCCGCACGTCGAGGTGGTCACGCCGTTCGAGGACACCCACTTCGGGACCAGGCAGGCGACCGTCCGTGACCCCGACGGGCGCCTGTGGAGCCTCCAGGCTCCCGCCGGGAACTGACCGGGAGGAAGGGCGGCACCGTGACGGACGAGACCACCGGGGCACCGGACAACACCGCCGTACGCTGCGCGCTCTGGCGGGCGATGCACGTCCGGGTCGATGCGGCGCCCCACGTGCTGGAGGACGAGGTCGGCCTGCGGTTGGTGGCCCCCGATGCCGACTGGCCGCGCCGCCCGGACATGGATCCCGAGGCCACCAGCGCCTTCCGGGCGGCCATGGTGGCCCGCGCCCGCTTCGTCGAGGACCTGGTCGTCCAGCAGGCCGGACGCGGCGTCGCCCAGTACGTCGTCCTGGGGGCCGGTCTGGACACCTTCGCCCAGCGCAGGCCGGAGATCGCCGCCCGTCTGCGGCTCTTCGAGATCGACCAGCCGCGGACGCAGGCCTTCAAGCGCCGGCGCCTGGTGGAGCTCGGCTACGGCATCCCCGAGTGGCTCCACCTGGTTCCGGTCGACTTCGAGGCGGGCGAGTCGTGGTGGGAGCACCTCACCGCCGCGGGATTCGATCCGCACCGTCCGGCAGTGATCGTCTCCACGGGCGTGAGCATGTACCTCTCCGAGGAAGCGACCGCGGCCACCCTGCGCCGGGTCGCCGCCCTCGCGCCGGGCTCGACACTCGCCATGACCTTCCTGCTGCCGGCGGACCTCGTCGACGCCTCCGACCGGCCCGGCCTCCGGGCGAGCACGGACGGAGCGCAAGCCTCCGGAACACCGTTCGTCAGCTTCTACGCCCCGCAGGACATGCTGGCGCTGGCCCGCGAAGCCGGCCTCCAGGACGCCCGGCACGTTGCGGGAGGCGTGCTCGCCGCGCGCTATTTCGCCGACCGCACCGACGGACTCCGCCCGTCCAGCGGGGAAGACTTCCTCCTGGCAACCGTCTGACCTGCGGTGCCGCCCTCGCGCCCGGCCGGTCGGCGCCAGGGCGGCACGGGGACACCGGTTGCCCCGCGGCCACCGCCGGCCAGGTCCTCGGCCCGGGGCGGGGCAGCCAGGACAGCCGGCACCCCTGCCCGCCGCCGGCTAACCGGCCGGCCGCTCCAGCAGCGACACCCGCACATCGGCCGGGAACCCGGTCGTCGGCCCGACCCGCCGGGCGAACTCCGCGACCCCGCCCAGCTGCTGCGGACCGAAGCGGAAGTCGAGCGTGGTGAAGTACCGCTCCAGGACCGGCTCGTCGAAGGTCTCCCAGCGGGCCGCCTGTTCGGCGACCTTGGTGACCTCCTCCAGCGACAGGTCGCGCGAGGCGAGGAACGCCTCGTGCACCTTCTGCACCACCTCCGGCTCGCGCTCCAGGTACTCGCGCCGGGTCGCCCAGACGGCGAAGACGAACGGCAGACCCGTCCAGTCCTTCCACATCTGGCCGAGGTCGTGCACCTCCAGGCCCAGCCGCGGCCCGTCGTGCAGATTGGCGCGCAGCGCGGCGTCGCCGATCAGCACCGCCGCGTCGGCCTCCTGCATCATCACGCCGAGGTCCGGGGGGCACGTGTAGTAGTCCGGCCGCACGCCGACCTTCTCCGCCAGCAGCAGCTGGGCCAGCCGTACGGACGTGCGCGAGGTCGAGCCGAGGGCGACCCGGGCACCGTCGAGCTGGTCCAGCGGCTTCTGCGAGACGATCACGCACGACATCACCGGGCCGTCGCAGCCGACGGCGAGGTCGGGGAAGGCGACGAGGTCGTCGGCGGCGCGCAGGAATTCGACGAGGGTGATCGGCGCGATGTCGAGCTCCCCGCGGACCAGCTGCTCGCTGAGCTTCTCCGGCGTGTCCTTGGTGAGATCCAGATCGAGCAGGGTGCCCGTACGGGCGAGGCCCCAGTACAGGGGCATGCAGTTCAGGAACTGGATGTGGCCCACTCGCGGCCGGCTGCGACGGCGCTCGGCGCCGGCTCCCGCGGGTGCGTCTCCGAAGGTTGAATTGTCCACATGCGGAGGCTAGACCTGTCTCCCTTGGCGCAGCGCGGCGGGGCGGGGTCCGGACGTTAGTGCGGTCGGTTAAACGTGATCTTTGGCTCTTCCGCCTCAGGAGCAGCACATGCTACGCTCAGCGCAAGTTGCAGTTTGGTTTCCCTTGCAGTACAGAGCCTGCGGAGCATGTGACCCCGCAGGCTCTTGTAGTTTCAGACTTCTTTGCAGGTTCTGGAGCAGGGCAACCCTTTGGCCCAAGGAGGGCTTATGGCTACCGGAACCGTCAAGTGGTTCAACGCTGAAAAGGGCTTCGGCTTCATCGCCCAGGACGGCGGCGGCCCGGATGTCTTCGTCCACTACTCGGCGATCAACGCCTCTGGCTTCCGCTCCCTGGAGGAGAACCAGCAGGTGAACTTCGACGTCACGCAGGGCCCGAAGGGTCCGCAGGCGGAGAACGTTACGCCGGTCTAAGTTGCCCGGCCCGGAATTTCTTCCAGGTCGCCCCTAAGCAGTACCCAAGGAGCCCCGCTCCGCCACTTCGGTGGCGAGCGGGGCTCCTGCCTTTTGATTCCGGCGATTCAAATGACGACTACATGAATTTTTGCCGTCGCCCGCCCCGGCGCACCCGAATGGCGGGCGCAATACGGAATTCCTGCGGCATTCGGCGCACGGTTCGGCGTGTCCACGCCCGGGAACTTTTCCCGCCGCGGCGGCTGCGAGGAATGCCGGCGCAGGCCGTGCCGGCCACCACCGCGGGGCCGGGCTCGGGCCGCGCCGGCGGGCGGCCGCCCCCCGGCGAAGCGATCACGGAAAGTGCTCACATGACAACATGGAGCGGCCTATCTTGGGCAAGATGAGCGAGGACATGCCCCCGCAGAAGCCCTGCCCCGACTGTGGCGGCAGGGGCACCGTGGAGTGGGAGACGCCGACGGGCGATGCGGTCACCACGCAGTGTTCCGGGTGCGGCGGCACCGGAACCGTCCTGGCGTAGAGGAGGCGGAGACAGGCATGGCGGCCTTCAACAGGAACGGCAGGCCGGTCGGCCTGGACGCGCAGTACGTCGGCCGGCTGCCGTGTTCCACCTGCGGCATACGGTCGATGAAACTCCCCGGCCAGCAGGGCGGGTTGTGCATCCCCTGCTACGCGGACGAGTGCACCACCACGGGCCGCCGGGCGGCGACGGCCGGCGCGTGGGTGGCGGCCAGTTTCGTGGGCGACCCCTGCCTCGCGTGCGGGTCGCGGTCCGTCGACGCCAACGGGTGGGCGTTCTGGTGCAACTCGTGCGAGATGCAGACGGCGGTGGCCCTGCCCCCGCGGTAGAGCCCGCGCACGACAGGCAGGGCCGGTGATGTCATTGCGCCGGGCGTCAGTTGACGAGCGAGCCGGTCTTCAGGGCCGTGACGAATCCGCACCAGGCGTCGGCGGGGATCAAGAGCGCAGGGCCCTGGGGGGCTTTGGAGTCCCGCACCGGGACGACGCCGGGGACGCCGTCGGCGATCTCGACGCAGTCGGCCCCGTCGCCATTGCTGTAGCTGCTCTTGCGCCATTGGGCAGAGTTCAGGTCAAGCCTGCTGCTGCGCTTCATCTCTGTAACCCCTTGCCGCTTCCTCGACGATGGCCAGGGACGCCTCGGGCGGCAGTGCGGCGGCCCTGAGCAGATCGTACGACTTCCGATAGGACGTCACGAGCGGCGGATAGTCGATGGCCTGACCGCTGAACTCCCCTTCCGTCCAGACCAGGGGCGGCGCGTCCGGGAAGGCCATGACCTTGGCCATGCCCATCATCAGCGGATGGGCGACGGTCGTTTCCGGAAGAATCTGCAGAACGCTCCGGGTGGACCGGACCACTTCAAGGATGTGCTCCAACTGCTCGGCCATGTGCCCGGCCGGGAGCAGTGGCCTGCGGACCAACTCCTCCCGCAGGATCGCCCAGTACGAGGGGCGCCCCTCCCGGACCCAGATGTCCGCGCGCTTGATGCGCGCGCGGACCTTCACCTCGATTTCCTCGGGCTCCTCCCATGGCTTCGCGGTCCGGCTGAGCTCGCGGACGTACGCCTCGGTCTGCAGCAGGCCGGGGATGACGGCAGGCGCCCAGTCCTCGATCGAGATCGCAGCCTTCTCCATGTCGGGGATGTCGGCGAAGTACTGCGGATGCCCGGCGCTGCGTGCCTTGCGCGCATCTTCACAGCGGCGTGTGAAAAAGCCGTCCGTGCCGAGCTTCTCGTCGACGTGCCGGGCCAGGTCCTCCGGCATCCGCCGCTCGCCGCGCTCGATCTGGCTGAGGAACGAGATGCCGCGATAGCTCCCCTCTGCCAACTGTTCGAGGGTCAGGCCCGCCGCTTCTCTCTGGTAGCGCAACTCGGCTCCGTAGAAGGCCGGAACGCTCGCCGAGGCATCGGGGTCTTTACGAGGGGGCATAACTCACCGCCAGTATCCGCAAGTTGCGCTGCGCAACCCGATTCCCTTCCACGCTACGCCGCGTGACGGCACGCTGTGAGCACTTCGTCACCATGCGCACAGGAAGGCGTACGACCATGCACAGCCATCTCCACGACGAGGTGCAGGACTGCACCGAGCTGCTGCGCGGCGCGCTCAGGGACAACGGGATCACGCTGCCGTCACTCGGGGTGGATCTGCCGGGCTTCGCCGGCACGTATGCGGCGCCGCTCGTCGCGCTCGGTAACTGCAATACGGCGACCGCCCGCAAGCTGGCCGAGGCGCTCCGCAAAGCCGCCACGCGGTGAGGGCGTCCTGCGAGGCGCTGACGTTACGGCTGCTCGCGGTGCCCAAAGAGGTTCCGGTGCTCCGGCAGCGCGTGCGCGAGCATCTGGGCGGGCCGTGCGCGGAGGTCCAGCTCTGTGTCAGCGAAATGCTCGGCAATGTGATCCGGCATGTCGGGGAGGGCACCCCGGTCGTCGTCCGGGTCTGCGGCGGGGCCGGCGGCCGCGTCCGGGTGGAGGTCACCGATTCCGACGCGCGGGCGCTGCCCGTACTGCTGCGGGCGGGCGGCGACGACGAATACGGGCGGGGCCTGGCGCTGCTGGATGCCGTCTCGCTGCGGTGGGGCGTGCGGCGGGGAGAGGGCCACAAGACCGTGTGGTGCGATCTCGGCGAGGCATAGCCCGGCGGGATCGCCGCGGGCGCACACGTCGGACCCCGTGCCACCTCCCCCACAGAGGTGACACGGGGTTCCAGTTTGACGCGCCGGGGGCTCCGGCTCCAGAGCGGGGGTCACCTGCTTTCGTAAAGGCCCGCTATCTCTTTGGCGAAGTCACGGGCGACCGCGGCGCGGCGGAGCTTCAGGGACGGGGTGAGATGCCCCGTTTCCGCGGTGAAGTCCACCGGGAGGACCGCGAACCGGCGGATGGATTCGGCGCGGGAGACCAGTTCGTTGGCGTCGTCGACGGCCCGCTGGAGGTCGGCGAGCAGGCGCTCGTCGTGGACCAGTCGCTCCAGCGGCAGATTCTGCTTCTTGTTCATCTGGCACCAGTGGGCCAGGCCGTCCGGCTCCAGAGTGATCAAGGCGGTGACATAGGGGCGGTTGTCGCCGACGACCAGGCACTGGCCGACGAGGGGGTGCGAGCGGAGGCGGTCCTCCAGGGGAGCGGGGGCGACGTTCTTGCCGCCCGTGGTCACGATGATCTCCTTCTTGCGGCCGGTGATGGTGAGGTAGCCGTCGGCGTCGAGCGCACCGAGGTCGCCGGTGGCCAGCCAGCCCTGGTCGGTGACGGGGCGGGCCGCGCCGAGGGCGGCGTCCCAGTAGCCGGAGAAGACATGGCCGCCGTGGACCAGGATTTCGCCGTCGTCGGCGATGTGGACGGCGGTGCCGGGCAGCGGCCAGCCGACCGTGCCGATGCGGGGGCGCAGGGGCGGGGTGACGGTCGTCGCGGCCGTCGTCTCCGTCAGGCCGTAGCCCTCGTAGATCTCGATGCCGGCGCCGGTGTAGAACGCGGCGAGGCGGTGGCCGAGGGGCGAGCCGCCGCTGAGGATGTAGCGGACCCTGCCGCCGAGGGCGGCGCGGATACGGCGGTAGACCAGCGGGTCGTAAAGCTTGCGGGCGGCCTTGAGGGCGACGCCGGGGCCGGGGCCCTTCCCGTGCTCCCTGGCTTCCACCGCCTCGCCGTAGGAGCGGGCGATGCGGGCCGCGCGGTCGAAGGAGGCGGCGCGGCCCATCTTCTCCGCCGTGGCGCGGCCGGTGTTGTAGACCTTCTCCAGGACGTAGGGGATGCCGAGGAGGAACGTCGGCCGGAAGCCCGCCAGGTCGGCGAGCAGGTCGTCGGTCTGGATGCTGGGGGCGTGGCCGAGGCGGACCCGGGCGCGCAGGCAGCCGACGGCGACCATCCGGCCGAAGACGTGCGAGAGCGGCAGGAAGAGAAGGGTGGCGGCGGGCTCCTCGCTGACCGACTTGAAGACGGGGTGGAGGAGCTCGACGGCGTTGTCGACCTCGGCGAAGAAGTTGGCGTGGGTGAGGGCGCAGCCCTTGGGGCGGCCCGTGGTGCCGGAGGTGTAGATGAGGGTGGCGAGGTCGTAGGGGCCGGTGGCGGCACGGCGCTCGTCCACCGCCGCGTCCGGCAGGACACGGCCCTCGGCGACGAGTTGGGCGACGGCACCGGTGTTGAACTGCCAGAGGTGGTCGAGGCCCGGAAGCTCGGCGCGCACGCCGCTGATCAGACGGGTCTCCTCGACGTTCTCCACGACGCAGGCGCGGGCGCCGGAGTCGTGCAGGATCCACTGCGCCTGGCGGGCGGAGGACGTGGGGTAGATCGGGACGGTGACCAGTCCCGCCGCCCAGGCGGCGAAGTCGACGAGGGTCCACTCGTAGGTCGTCCGGGCCATGATCGCGAGCCGGTCGCCGGGGCGGAGGCCGGCCGCGATCAGACCCTTGGCGACCGCGCGCACCTCGACGGCGAATTCCGCCGCGGTGATCTCGCGCCAGGTACCACTGGGCTGTTTGCGCGCCAGGACGATGTCGGCGGGGGCCTCGGCGGCGTTGTGGAAGGGGAGGTCGCCGAGCGAACCGCGGAGCACGGGCGGGGCCAGCGGCGGGACGTAGACCTCGCGGACCGTGCCGTCGATCAGGGTCTTCTGCGGCTCCACGAGGACGGGCGCGGGGTGCGCGGCGGCGGGGGCATCGGCCGGGTCGGCGGGTGGGGCGGTGGCGGCACTTTCCTGGTGGGACACGAGCGGGGCCTCGTTTCTCCTGTGGAGCGCGGGAGTGCGGGAGTGCGGGAGTGAGGTGGGGGGGAGGAAGGGGACGGGATCCGGGGTGGGGACGGGGCTGCGGGGGCACGAGGGTGTGGCGCTCCGTCTCCCGGGCCGTATCCGCGCTGTGGGGAGGGAAGGAGCAGGCGGCGGGGAGTGAGCGGCGAGGGGAAGGCGCCGGGATGTGGCCGCACCGTGGGACCGCGGCGACCACGTGCTCGCGGGCCTCAGAGCCCCGGGCGGAGCACGGCGGTACGCGGGGACCGTAAAAGCGCCGGTCTCCGCCGGGCGGCGGCGGGCGATGCCCGTGCGCGGCCGATCCGTGGCGCCGAACTACCGGCCGTCATCGCGGCGTCGGCGTCGGCGGGGCCGGATGCCCGCCGGAGCAGGGCGAGTTGCGGCAGGGCGGGGGCGGCGAGGGCGACCGCTGGCGGAAGGCTCGCCCCCGGCGGGGGAATCCGTGGAACACATCCTCGACCCAGCTCCTGACCGAACAGTAACCTTACTTCGAGGTAAAGCTACGCGAGGAGCGGGAGTTGGCCAATGCCCGTTCACGCCCTTCCTTGTGGCGATTCCGTGCCCGGCCGCCCCGCCGCCCGCCCCTTCGTCCGGCTCCTCCCCCACCGTCCCGTTCCGGCCGCCCGGCCTCCGCGCGCCACGGCCAGGAGCAGCAGGCCGAGCGCCCACTACTGCCGGGCGCCCGCTCCTGCGGATCGCCCGCCACTGCCGGGCGTCCACCACTTGGGCGCCATCGCCCGGCCGCGCCCGTCAGCTCTGAGAGGCGGGGTCTTGTCGCCGCGTCACCCCGGCGCCCGCGTCAGCGCCTGACGCCCGACGCGCTCTCCTGCCCGACGAGCCCGCCCGGCGCCCACCGTCCGCCCTCCGTCAGCCGGCCGAGGCCCGCCCAGACGAAGTTCATCATCGTGGCCGCGGTGTCCTTCGCCGACGGATGCTCGCGCGCGCCCGAAGTTCCGTCGTCCGCACGGACGTTGACCCACTCGGCCAGCGACTCCGCCGCGCCGACCAGGGCGTGGGCGAGCCCGGCGACCTCCCGTTCGGCGAGTTCGCCGACGCAGCCGGCCTCCTTTGCGGCCGCACCGATCAGCTCCGTCACGAAGGCGACGATCCCGGCCCGCATCACGGCCACTTCGCGCGCGAACGGCTCTCCATGCGTCCGGGCCTGCTGATGGAGCACGGCCCAGCCGTACGGGTGCGCGGCGGTGTGCGCGAAGAAGCCCTTCAGGCCGCTCCACAGCTGCCGGTCGGCCGTCGCCCCCGGCTCGACGGCCGCGGTCACGGCCGCCACCAGCGCCTCCGACTCCCGCCGGATCACCGCACTGAACAGGTCTTCCTTCGAATTCAGGTAGAGATAGACCAGCGGTTTGGAGACTCCGGCCGCCTCGGCGATCTCGTCCATCGACGCCGCCGCATAACCACGCCGTGCGAACGTCAGCACCGCGGCGTCCAGCATCTGCTGCTCCCGGACAGCGCGCGGCACCCGCTTGCTCTTCACAGCTCCCACCCTGAATGTCCCTCCGTCCCGCCCCTTTACTGCAAAGTAAGTTTACGATCTTCGCTTCCCCGCCCGCCTCCCTTGACGGCGTTCCCGCCATCACGAGACGATACGTCTCGTTACGTCATGACGCAGGGCCCCTGCGCCCACTCCCCTGGAGGTCAGCCCCATGCAGCAGTTCATCGATGCCGCTCCCGGAATCCGCCTGTGGACCGAGCAGCGCGGCGCCGCCGATGCGGCCCCCCTGTTGCTGGTCATGGGCGCCCGGGCGAGCGGCGTCGCCTGGCCGGAGCCGCTGGTCGACGCGCTCGCCGCGCACCACCGGGTCATCCGCTACGACCACCGCGACACCGGCCGTTCGAGCTGGCCCTTCGAGGAGCGGCCGTACCGGATCCCCGATCTCGCCGATGACGTGATCGCGGTCCTCGACGGGCTGGGCATCGACCGGGCTCATATCGTCGGCATGTCATTGGGCGGCATGCTTGCCCAGTTGGTGCTCGCCGACCACCCCGACCGACTGCTCAGCGCCACTCTCATCGGCACCAGCGCCCTCAGCAGCACCCCGTACACCCGCCCCGACGGCACTACGGTCCCCGTCGAGGAGCTGCCGGGCATCTCGCCCGAGGTCCTGGAGCTGTGGGCCCGCCCGGTCGAGGATCACGGTCCGACGGCCGACATGCAGCGCCGGATCGAACACTGGCGGGTACTCGCCGGTGACCAACTTCCTTTCGACATCGACTCTTTCCGTGCTCTTGAGCGGCGCGTCATCGAGCACACCGGGCACGACCGGACGAGCACCGCGCACGGCCGTGCGGAGCACGACGGAATGCTCCGCACGGACCGGCTCGCCGAGAACGAGGTGCCGACCCTCGTGATCTGCGCACCCGCCGAGCCGGTCTTCCCGCCGCCGCACCCCCAGCACCTCGCGCAGTGCGTCCGCGGTGCCCGTGTCGTCGAGATCCCGGGGATGGCGCATGCACTGCCGCCCGCCGTACTGGAGCCGCTCGCCACGGCGATCCTGCGCCACACGGGAACCGTGAAGGACTGAGTGGACTTGGGGACGGCGGGCTGGAAGAGCCGGCAAGAAGAGCGCGGACGCGGAGGTGCCCCGCCCTTGCGCACAAGGACGGGGCACCTCTCCAGGCGGCGCGGGTGCGCCGCGCGCGGGTCTCTCAGGCGGCGACCGGCGCCGGCACGGCCGCGCCCTGCCCGCCCGCGCCCTCGGGGGCGGCCCCGTCGAGCGTGATGCTGGTGGCGGCGTCGTACGCGTCGCGGTCCAGGATCTTCTCCCTGGCGGACACCAGGATCGGGATGACGGCCTGGCCGGCCACGTTGGTGGCCGTGCGCATCATGTCCAGGATCGGGTCGATGGCCATCAGCAGGCCGACGCCCTCCAGGGGCAGGCCCAGCGTGGACAGGGTCAGCGTCAGCATCACGGTCGCGCCGGTCAGGCCCGCGGTGGCGGCGGAGCCGATGACGGAGACGAAGGCGATCAGGACGTAGTCGCCGATGCCGAGCGGGACGTCGAAGATCTGGGCGATGAAGATCGCGGCGATCGCCGGGTAGATCGAGGCGCAGCCGTCCATCTTGGTCGTCGAGCCGAACGGCACCGCGAAGGAGGCGTACTCGCGCGGCACGCCGAGGCGCTCGGTGACCTGCTGGGTGACCGGCATGGTGCCGACCGACGAGCGGGAGACGAAGGCCAGCTGGATGGCGGGCCAGGCCCCGCGGAAGAACTGCAGCGGGTTGACCTTGGCGACGGTCGACAGCAGCAGCGGGTAGACGCCGAAGAGGACCAGCGCGCAGCCGACGTAGATGTCGACGGTGAAGGTGGCGTACTTGCCGATCAGGTTCCAGCCGTACGTCGCGATGGCGTTGCCGATGAGGCCGACGGTGCCGATCGGGGCGAGGCGGATGACCCACCACAGCGCCTTCTGGAGCAGTTCGAGGACCGAGCGGCTGATCGCGAGGACCGGCTCGGCCTTCTCGCCGAGCTGGAGGGCGGCGATACCGGCCACGGCCGCCATGAAGACGATCTGCAGGACGTTGAGCTCGGTGAACGGCGTGATGATGTCGGTGGGGACGATGCCGGTCAGGAAGTCGATCCAGGAGCCCGCGTGGTCGGGGAGCTTGCCGTCCTTGGGGGTGAGGCCGGTGCCCGCGCCCGGGTTGGTGAGCAGGCCGATCGCCAGGCCGATCGCGACGGCGATCAGCGAGGTGGCCATGAACCACAGCAGGGTGCGGCTGGCGAGCCGGGCGGCGTTGTTGACCTGCCGCAGGTTGGTGATCGACACCAGGATCGCGAAGAAGACCAGCGGGGCCACGGCGAGCTTCAGCAGCTGGACGAAGAGGTCGCCGACGTGCTGGAGCGTGGTGGTGAGCCAGCCGAGGTCACCGCTCTTGGCGAGCCAGCCGAGCAGCACGCCCAGGGCGAGGCCGGCCAGGATCTGCGCCCAGAACGGGACCTTGGGTATGCGGGAGGACTTGGGGGCCCGGGGAGCCGGTGAGGACTCGGCGGACTCGGCAGACGTGGACAACGGACACACTCCGGGGACAGGTGAGACGTCGGGGACGGCGAAAAGAAGCGCCGGGAAGATGAGCGGCTGCGAAGCAGACGCGAAGGGGGCCTCTCCCGCCCGGAGGGGTCGGGGAGACGATCTCCGGCCGCAGAGGAGCTGAGGTCAGCGGCGGCAACAGGCCGCGGACATACAGCGGCAGAGATCGACGTGCAGGCGCGCCACGAGCGAAGTGCTCATGGGGGACGAGGGCGCGGCTGCTGTCTTCATGACACGAACATTAACACTTGAACTTTGAGGAACCCAAAGAAAATCTTTGGGTTCCTCGGAGTCCGGCACACCGGACCGTCCGTCAGAAACACGACGGGCGCCCGGCCATGGAGGGGAATCCATGGCGCCGGGCGCCCGTCGTGACGAAGCTGCTGTGAGGCGTCTTACATAAAGGTCCAGGCCTTTACTGGACCCCGTCCTCCTGGCCGGCGCTGGCCGCGAGACGCTCGCGCTGCCGGTCGACCTTGGCGACGATCTGCTCGGACATCGCGTCCCGCTGCTTGCGCAGCAGCACGAAGCTGAGCGGCGCGGAGATCACGATGGCGAGCAGCAGCATCCACACGGTGTTGGAGGCGCCGATGGCGAGCGGGATGACGTGCACATACGACAGCGCCCACACCACGGCGAACGAGGCGACGAAGAGGCCGATGCGAAGGGCGGTGTAGCGGAGCGTGGCGAAGTTGTGGCTACTCACGGATGGGACCTTCTCCTCAACGGCAACCTAAAGGGTCTGCATCCAGTCAAGCACAGCGCTTCGGGCGATCTTCGTGGCCCCTGCCGCGGAGCGGCACGCGGGAGGGAGAGCGGCCGCCGGCCCTCCGCCTCCGGTCAGCCCAGCTCCAGCCACATGGTGATGTCGTCGCGGAAGTCGTCGTCGGCCAGCTTGATCGCGCCGGGGACGCGGCCGACCTCCTGGTAGCCGCAGGACTCGTAGAAGCGGTGGACGCCCGTGCCGCCGCGGCAGGTGAGACGGAGCGCGGAGACGCCCTCGAAGGTGCGGGCGGCCTCGGCGACCGCGGCCATCAGCCGGCGACCCGTGCCCCGGCCCTGGAGGGAGGGGTGGACCATGACCGTGTAGACCCACACCCAGTGCGTCATCAGCCGGTGGCCGTTGAAGGTGAGGAACGCGGTGGCCAGCACCCGGCCGTCCGCGTCCCGGCCGACCACCAGGCGCGTACGGCCCTCGGCCATCGCCGTCAGATGCGTCAGCAGATCCGGACGGACCTGCGCGGGAGACACCGGCGGGAGGAAGCCGACCGCGCCCCCGGCATTGGAGACATCGGCCCACAACGCGCATATCCCGTCACGGAGTCCGGGGGTGACGGAAGGGTCCAGGTCGAAACGCACGTCCATGACCCGGACCCTAACTCCCGCCGCCGGCAGCGCTTCCGCGCAGGTCAGACCCGCATCGGCTGCGGGGACTCGCGGCGGTCCGGGTCGGGGCCCGGGTACTCGCGGATGGCCTCGTAGCGGGTGTTGCGCTCGACGGGGCGGAAGCCGGCGTCGCGGATCAGGTCGAGCAGGTCCTCACGGGTCAGCTTGTTCGGCGTGCCGTAGTTGTCCGCGTCGTGCGTGATCTTGTACTCGACGACCGAGCCGTCCATGTCGTCCGCACCGTGCTGCAGGGCGAGCTGGGTGGTCTGCAGGCCGTGCATCACCCAGAAGCACTTGACGTGCGGGACGTTGTCGAAGAGGAGGCGGGAGACCGCGAAGGTCTTCAGGGCCTCCGCGCCGGTCGCCATCGTCGTCCGCGCCTGGAGCTTGTTGCGGACCTTGCCGTCCTGCATGTCGACGAAGTCGTGCTGGTAGCGCAGCGGGATGAAGACCTGGAAGCCGCCGGTCTCGTCCTGGAGCTCACGCAGCCGCAGCACGTGGTCGACGCGGTGACGGGGCTCCTCGATGTGCCCGTAGAGCATCGTCGAGGGGGTCTTGAGACCCTTCTCGTGCGCGAGGCGGTGGATGCGCGACCAGTCCTCCCAGTGGGTGCGGTGGTCGACGATGTGCTGCCGGACCTCCCAGTCGAAGATCTCCGCGCCGCCGCCGGTCAGCGACTCCAGGCCGGCGTCGATCAGCTCGTCGAGGATCTCCGAGGCGGACAGGCCCGAGATGGTCTCGAAGTGGTGGATCTCGGTGGCGGTGAAGGCCTTGAGGGAGACGTTCGGCAGGGCCTTCTTCAGCTCGCTGAGCGAGCGCGGGTAGTAGCGCCACGGCAGGTTGGGGTGCAGGCCGTTGACGATGTGCAGCTCGGTGAGGTTGTCGTTCTCCATCGCCTTGGCGAGGCGGACGGCCTCCTCGATGCGCATCGTGTACGCGTCCTTCTCGCCCGGCTTGCGCTGGAAGGAGCAGTAGGCGCACGACGCGGTGCACACGTTCGTCATGTTGAGGTGGCGGTTGACGTTGAAGTGGACGACGTCGCCGTTCTTGCGGGTGCGCACCTCGTGGGCGAGCCCGCCCAGCCAGGCCAGGTCGTCGGACTCGTAGAGGGCGATACCGTCCTCGCGGGTCAGCCGCTCCCCGGCGTGGACCTTCGCCTCCAGCTCACGCTTGAGGCCCACATCCATCGACGCAGCCATCCGGTCGCCTCCCAGTCTCTGCCTACTCGGTGCCGTTCCTTCGGAGCCGGAAACGGGCTTCACCGAGCGTACTCCCCCGTATCAGAGGCGGACGGAGCCCCCTGGCGCGCCCGTCCGCCCCGGTGTGTCCCGCCGGCGCCCGGTGGCCTATTCGGCCTCTTCGGGCAGTTCGCCGACGCGGTTCTCCCACTTGGTGGAGAGCACGATCGTGGTGCGCGTACGGGAGACGCCCTTGGTGCCGGACAGCCGCCGGATGGTGCGCTCCAGCCCGTCGACGTCACCCACCCGCACCTTGAGCATGTACGAGTCGTCGCCGGCGATGAACCAGCAGTCCTCGATCTCCTCGAGGTCGCGCAGCCGCTGCGCGACGTCCTCGTGGTCGGTGGCGTCCGACAGCGAGATGCCCACCAGCGCCGTGACGCCGAGGCCGAGCGAGGCGGCGTCGACCGTCGCGCGGTAGCCGGTGATCACGCCGGCCGCTTCGAGGCGGTTGATCCGGTCCGTGACGCTGGGCCCGGAGAGGCCGACGAGCCGGCCGAGCTCCGCGTACGAGGCGCGCCCGTTCTCGCGAAGTGCCTGGATGAGCTGCCTATCCACCGCGTCCATGCCCTCAAGCCTTCCAATCTTTACGCATTTCCGAGTTCTGGATGTAGAATCTAAGGCATACAGGGCCTTGACCCTGTGAATCTTTCAGACGATCACAGACGATCTCACAGGAGCTGTCACCGTGTACTCGATCGAGATGGCCTACGCCCGCATGCGCGAGCTGCAGGACCAGGCCAATCGTTCACGTGCCCACCGGGCCGCCGCACCGCGGACCCGCCGCCTCTTCGGCCGCGCCGCCGCGGCCAAGAAGCGCTAGCGAGCGTCCGGGGCCTCCTCCGCTTCCTTGGAGCCGCCCCGCAACTCCCCTTCCCAACGCCGGTACAGCCCGTGCGGCACCTGCGCCGCATCGAGCACCCGGCCGGCGACGAAGTCCACCAGATCCTGGATGTGCGTCGCCCCCGCATAGAACGCCGGCGAGGCGGGCAGCACCACGGCGCCCGCCCCGTCCAGCGTCACCAGATGCTGCAGCGTCGGACCGTTCAACGGGGTCTCGCGCACCGTGACCACCAGCGGCCGCCGCTCCTTGAGCGTCACGCTCGCCACCCGCTGCAGCAGATCCTTCGACAGCCCGAGCGCCACCCCGGCCACACACGCCGTGCTCGCCGGCACGATCAGCATCCCCTTCACCGGATACGAACCCGACGAGGGCCCGGCCGCCAGATCCCCGGCCGGCCAGTACCGCACATCCGCCAGGTCCGCCTCGGTCACCGGGAACGTCGACGGCTTGCCATCGGCCCCGCGCGCCAGCCATTCCCGCAGGTCGGCGCGCCAATGAGCGTCCCGGAACGCAATGCCGGTCTCGTCCAGCAGGGTCAGCCGCGACGCCCGGCTGACGATCAGGTCCACCGCCTCCCCGGCGGCGAGCAGCCCGCGCACCACGGACGCGGCATACGGCGTCCCGGACGCGCCGGAGATCCCCACGACCCACGGACGGCGTCGGCCGGGGCCCTGCTTGCTGGTGTCGTTGTGCGGCGGCTCCACGCATCGAGCCTATCCGGCGGAACCACGGACCCCACCACGGCCGTTCTTACCTGTGCGCCCCTCGCGCGACCCCGCCGAGGGCCGCCCCACCGGGGGACGAGAAGGGACGGCCGGAGATGAGATCACGCGCGAAGCCCGCGCTCTGCCTGATGCTGGGCTGGGTCGCACTGCTCTGGCTGCTGGAGGGCGTGGACACCGCCACCGGCGGCGCCCTGGACACCTTCGGCATCCAGCCGCGCGAACCCGCCGAACTGCTCGACGTGGTGCCCGCCGCCTTCCTGCACTTCGGCTTCGCCCACCTCGCCGCGAACACCCTCCCGCTGCTGGTGCTCGGCTTCGTCGCCGCCCTGCGCAGCGGGATCGGCCGCCTGCTCGCGGTCGCCCTGCTGATCACCCTCGCCAGCGGGCTGGGCGTGTGGTTCACCGCCGCGCCCGACAGCAACACCGCGGGCGCCTCCGGCGTCGTCTTCGGCCTCTTCGGCTACCTCCTGGTGCGCGGCTTCACCGAACGCAGCCCCCTCGACATCGGCATCGGCCTGGTCATCGGCGCCCTCTACGGCTCCATCCTCTGGGGCGCCCTGCCCTCCGACAACGGCATCAGCTGGCAGGGCCACCTCTTCGGCCTGATAGGCGGGGTCGTGGCGGCCTTCGTCTTCCGGGAGCGCCCGCGCCGCAACCAGCTGTCCGGGGCCGGGGTCGGTCCTGTCGCCTGATCCCGCCCAGAGCCCTCAGGCCCTCAGGCCCTCAGACCGTCAGCCCCCGCACCAGCAGATCCAGCAGCGCGCAGACGAAGAGCGCAATGCCGATGAAGCCGTTGACCTGGAAGAAGGCCCGGTTCAGCCGGGTCAGGTCGTGCGGCTTCACGATCGTGTGCTCGTAGAGGAAGGCCGCCGCGACTATCACCAGTCCCAGCCAGAAGAACACGCCCGCGCCGGTCGCCAGCGCGTACCAGGCGAAGAGCGCCGTGGTCACGAGGTGGCAGCCGCGCGCGCCCCAGATCGCGGCCGGGATGCCGAAGCGGGCCGGGACCGACAGCACGCCGATCTCCCGGTCCGTCTCCACGTCCTGGCAGGCGTAGATCAGGTCGAAGCCGCCGATCCAGATCCCCACCGCGAGGCCGAGGATCACCGCCGCCCACGACCAGGACCCGGTGATCGCGAGCCAGGCGCCGATCGGGCCCATCGCCTGGGCGAGGCCGAGGATCGCCTGCGGGAAGTTGGTGAACCGCTTGCCGTACGGATAGACCACCATCGGGACCACCGCGAGCGGTGCCAGCGCCAGGCACAGGGAGTTCAGCAGCGCCGCCGCGCCCAGGAAGACGACGAGCGCGATCACCGCGCCCGTCCAGGCCGACTTCACCGACACCGCGCCGGTGACCAGTTCCCGGTGCGCGGTGCGCGGGTTACGGGCGTCGATCTCGCGGTCGATGATCCGGTTCGCGGCCATGGCGAACGTGCGCAGGCCGACCATGGCGATGGTGACGAGGAGGAGCCGGGCCCAGTGGACGTGCCGGTCCCACTCGTACATCGCGGTCAGGGAGGCGATGTAGGCGAAGGGCAGCGCGAAGACCGAGTGCTCGATCATCACCAGGCGCAGGAAGGCCTTGGTGCGGCCCGGCTGCGGGACCGCCGCGGATGCGCTGCTCATGAGAGGCCGTACTCCTTCCAGCGACGGTCGACCATCGCCGCCGTCCGCGGGTCGGACTCGACCATGTGGGGCCAGCCGCCGTCGCGGGTGTAGCCCTCCTCGGGCCACTTCTCCGTCGCGTCGATGCCGGCCTTGCCGCCCCAGAACTGCTGGTAGGAGGCGTGGTCGAGGTGGTCGACGGGGCCTTCGACGACGGTGAGGTCGCGGGCGTAGTCGGTGTTGCCGAGGGCCCGCCAGGAGACCTCGTGGAGGTTGTGCACATCGCAGTCCGCGTCCACGACCACGATCAGTTTGGTCAGCGACATCATGTGCGCGCCCCAGATGGCGTGCATGACCTTCTGCGCGTGCTTGGGGTACTTCTTGTCGATCGAGACGATCGCGCAGTTGTGGAAGCCGCCGGACTCCGGCAGGTGGTAGTCGACGATGTCCGGGACGATGATCTTGAGGAGCGGCAGGAAGAACCGCTCCGTCGCGCGGCCCAGCGGCCCGTCCTCCGTCGGCGGGCGGCCCACGACGATCGACTGGAGCAGCGGCCGCTTGCGCATCGTCACACAGTCGATGGTCAGCGCCGGGAACGGCTCCTGCGGCGTGTAGAAGCCGGTGTGGTCGCCGAACGGCCCCTCGGGCAGCATCTCGCCCGGCTCCAGCCAGCCCTCGATGACGACCTCGGCGTGCGCCGGCACCTGCAGCGGCACGGTCTTGCAGTCGACCATCTCGATCCGCTTGCCCTGGAGGAAGCCCGCGAAGAGGTACTCGTCGATGTCCCCGGGCAGCGGTGCGGTGGAGGCGTAGGTGACGGCCGGCGGGCAGCCGAAGGCGATGGCGACCGGCAGCTTCTCCCCGCGCTTGGCGGCGACCTGGTAGTGGTTGCGGCTGTCCTTGTGGATCTGCCAGTGCATGCCGATGGTGCGCTTGTCGTGGCGCTGCAGGCGGTAGAGGCCCAGGTTGCGCACGCCGGTCTCGGGGTGCTTGGTGTGCGTGAGGCCCAGGTTGAAGAAGGAGCCGCCGTCCTCGGGCCAGGTGAACAGCGCCGGGAGCAGGTCGAGATCGACGTCGTCGCCCCGGAGCACGACCTCCTGGACGGGCGCGTCCTTGATCTTCTTGGGCGGTACGTGCGTCATCCCCGCGAGCTTCCCGAACGCCTCGCGCACGCCGACGAAGCCCTGCGGCAGTTCCGGCTTGAGCAGCCCGCCGATCTTGCCGCTGATGTCCTCGTACGCCTTCAGGCCCAGCGCCTTCAGCAGGCGGCGGTCGGTGCCGTAGACGTTCATGGCGAGCGGCATCGCCGAGCCCTTGACGTTCTCGAAGAGCAGCGCCGGGCCACCGGACTTCTGCACCCGGTCCACGATCTCGCCGACTTCCAGATACGGGTCGACCTCGGCCTTGATGCGCTTGAGGTCGCCTTCCCGCTCCAGTGCACGCAGGAACGAGCGAAGATCGTCGTAAGCCATGCCTTCCAGTATCGGGTACGCACTACCCTGGACGGGTCACCGGGCCCCGGCGAGGGCCCGCCGTCGTGTGCTGGGGGCTCGTTCCGCAATGCTCAGGTATCTGCCGTTCCTCCTGGTGCTGGCGCTGTGGATCTACGCGTTCATCGACTGCCTCAACACCCCCGAATCGCAGGTGCGCGGGCTGCCCAAGGTGATCTGGGTGATCATCATCCTGCTCTTCGGCGAGGTGCTGGTCGGGCCGGTCGCCTGGCTGGTGGCCGGCAAGCAGCGGCAGCCGGCGGCAGGCGGCGGCTCCACTCCCTCCGCCTGGCACCGCAACCACCGCGCCACGTTCGTCGCGCCGGACGACAACCCCGAGTTCCTCGCGTCCCTCAAGAACGAGAACACCAAGGACGAGGCGCTGCTCAAGGACTGGGAGGCCGACCTGCGCCGGCGCGAGGAGGAGCTGCGGCGCAAGAGCCACGGGGGCGAGGACGGCGGCCCGGAGGACACCCCGCCGCCCGCCCGGGGTTAGGGCGCGCCGCCCGGGGTGAGGGCGCGCCGCCCGGATCGCGGCAAGCTCGCGTGCCTCGGCCTCGGCCTCGGCCCCGCCACCCGCCTGCCGCCGGCCCGTCACCCGCCCGTCCGCGCCGGGCAGGCCCCGGCCCGTCCGCCCGGCGTACGGTGAGCGCATGGACCGTACGCAGGACTGGGACCAGGGCCGCGACGCGTTCCGGCTGCACGGTCACGCCGACGGCGCCGGGGGCCCGAGCGGCCACCCCGCCCATGTCCAGGAGCAGGCCCGCGCCATGCTGGCCACGGCGCTCGCCGAGGCCCGCACCGGTCTCGCCGAGGGCGGCATCCCCGTCGGCGCGGCGCTCTACGGCCCGGACGGCTCCCTGCTCGGCCGCGGCCACAACCGCCGCGTCCAGGACGACGACCCGACCCTGCACGCCGAAACCGCGGCCTTCCGCGCGGCCGGCCGCCGCCCCGGCTACCACGGCACGACGATGGTCACGACCCTCTCCCCCTGCTGGTACTGCAGCGGCCTGGTCCGCCAGTTCGGCATCTCCCGCGTCGTCATCGGCGAGGCCCGCACCTTCCACGGCGGCCACGACTGGCTGGCCCAGAACGGCGTCCGCATCGTCCTCCTGGACGACCCCGAGTGCGCGGCGCTGATGCGGGACTTCATCGGGGCCCGCCCTGAGCTGTGGCACGAGGACATCGGGGGCGAGTGAGCGGCTGCCGGCGGCACGGGCGCTCAGCGCGGTCCGCCGGCCCGCAATTCGGTGGCCCGCGCCCTGGCCCTCCGCCAGGATGATCGCCCATGAGCACCGCCCCCGAAGCCCCCGAAGCCACTCCCGTCCACCCCGCCGAACCCCTCCGCCGTATTCGCGCCCGGTACACCGATACGACCGTGACCGTCTATCAGGCCTACTCCCCCGCGCTGGGGCTGCCGGCCGCGCGGGACGGGCGGTTTCCGGCTGCCTGGAAGCGGGAGCGGATGACCTGGGTCAAGCCGTCGTTCCTGTGGATGATGTATCGCTGCGGGTGGGGGCAGAAGACGGATCAGGAGACCGTGCTGGCGATCGAGATCGGGCGGGACGGGTTCGACTGGGCGTTGGGGCAGGCCTGTCTGTCGCACCATGACCCGGACGAGCATGCCGACCGTGGTGTCTGGCGGCGGGAGTTGAAGGGGGCGCCGGCGCGGGTGCAGTGGGATCCGGAGCGGGATCTGATGTTGCGGGCGCTGCCGTACCGGTCGTTGCAGCTGGGGCTGGCGGGGGAGGCGTCGCGGCGGTACGCGGACGAGTGGACGGTGTCGATCACGGATGTCACGCCGCTGGCCCACGAGGTCCGTGCGCGGGTGGGTGCCGGGGACCTCGCGGCGGCCGCCGAGCTGCTGCCGCGGGAGCGCCCCTACCCGGCACCCGGGGGAACTCCGGGGCTCGGCCGCGTGTCCTGACGGACCTGCTCAAACGCGTAAATCCCGGCCCCGCGCGGTCCGCCGGGCACTGCTTCGTGTGACGTACGGGACGTAGGGGTGATCGGCCAACTGACGTCCGTTCACAGCCAATTGATGCATCGTTCAGCAACCTCCCCCTGCCCGGGAAACTCGGCCGCCGCCACAGTCATGTCGGCCCACTGAGGGCTCACGCGACTCAGGGAGAGTGGCACATATGCCCGACATGACCCGACGCAGACTCCTCGGCTCGGCGGCCGGCGCGGTCGGCGGCGCCGCCGCGCTGTCGCTGCTGCCGCCCAGCGTGCAGAAGGCCGTCGCCGCCGGACCGGCACGTCACGGCTCGCTGCACGACGTCGAGCACGTCGTGATGCTGATGCAGGAGAACCGGTCGTTCGACCACTACTTCGGCACCCTGCGCGGGGTCCGCGGCTTCGCCGACCCGGACGCGCTGACGCTGCCGGACGGCCGGTCGGTCTTCCATCAGCCGGACGCGGAGAACCCGGACGGCTATCTGCTGCCGTTCCGCCTCAACACGCACACCACCAGCGCCCAGGCCATCCCCTCCACCAGCCATGCCTGGTCGGTGCAGCACGAGGCGTGGAACGGCGGCAAGATGGACCGCTGGCTGCCCGCGCACCGCAAGGCCGACGGGGTCAACGGGCCGTACGTCATGGGCTATCACACGCGGGCGGACATCCCCTTCCAGTTCGCTCTCGCCGAGGCGTTCACGCTGTGCGACAACTACTTCTGTTCGGTGTTCGGGCCGACCTGGCCCAACCGGCTGTACTGGATGACCGGGACCCTCGACCCGGGCGGCACCCGGGGCGGTCCGGTGCTGAACAACACCGCGCCCAAGCCGTACCGCTGGACGACGTATGCCGAGCGGCTGGAGGCGGCGGGCATCAGCTGGAAGGTCTACCAGGAGGAGGACGACTACGGCTGCAACCTCCTGGAGCAGTTCCAGACGTTCCGGGACGCCAAGCCCGGGGAGCCGCTGTACGAGCGCGGGATGCGGGCGCAGCCGGCCGGGACGTTCGAGGACGATGCCCGGGCCGACCGGCTGCCGGCGGTGTCGTGGCTGATCCCCACCAGTCACCAGTCCGAGCACCCGGACTACCTGCCGGCCGCCGGCGCCGACTATGTCGCGCAGAAGATCGAGGCGATCGCGTCCAACCCGAAGGTGTGGGCCAAGACCGTCTTCATCCTGAACTACGACGAGAACGACGGGCTCTTCGATCATGTGCCGCCGCCGGTGCCGCCCGCGGGGACGAAGGACGAGTTCGTGCGGGGCCTGCCGATCGGCGGCGGTTTCCGGGTGCCGTGCCTGATCATCTCGCCGTGGACGGTGGGCGGCTGGGCGGCGGGCGACCCGTTCGACCACACCTCGGTGCTGCAGTTCCTGGAGCGCTGGACGGGCGTGGCGGAGCCCAACATCAGCGACTGGCGGCGGTCGGCGTTCGGCGACCTGACGTCGGCGTTCGGCTTCCGGCACCGGGCGCACCGGCCGCCGCGGCTGCCGCACGACACCGCCGAGCGGCTGGTGGAGGCGCAGTGGGAGGTGGCCCATCTGCCGAAGCCGACGCTGCCGGGTGGCGGGCAGCGGCCGCCGCGGCAGGAGCACGGCCGGCGCCGGCGGCGGTAGCCGGCCGGATGTCCTTCTCTCCCCGGGAAACGACGGTGCCGTACGGGCCGGCCTCGTGTGGAGGCGTCCCGTACGGCACCGGGGGTGTGCGGATCAGACTCCCGCGTAGGAGTGCAGGCCCGTCACGAAGATGTTCACGCCGTAGTAGTTGAAGAGGTAGCAGGCGAAGCCGATCAGGCCCAGGTAGGCGGCCTTGCGGCCCTTCCAGCCGGCGGTGGCGCGGGCGTGCAGGTAGCAGGCGTAGGCGACCCAGGTGATGAAGGCCCAGACCTCCTTGGGGTCCCAGCCCCAGTAGCGGCCCCATGCGGCCTCGGCCCAGATGGCGCCCGCGATGATGGTGAACGTCCACAGCGGGAAGACGGTGGCGTTGACGCGGTAGGCGAACTTGTCGAGCGAGGCGGCGGAGGGCAGCCGCTCCAGTACGGACGAGGCGAAGGCGCCGGGCTGCTTGCCCGCGGGGTCGGCGAGCTTGCTCTCGTAGGAGTCGCGGAAGAGGAAGAGCAGGGTGGAGACGGCGCCGAGGTAGAGCGCCGCGCCGGAGATGATCGCGCAGCTGACGTGGATCCACAGCCAGTACGAGTGCAGTGCGGGCACCAGCTGGTCGCTGGCGGTGTAGAGCACCGAGACGGCCAGCCCGAGGTCGAGCAGGACGGTGGTGACCAGGGGCAGCCCGATCCAGCGGACCTTCTTCTTGAGCGCGAGCAGCAGCAGGTAGAGGCCCACGGCGACGGCGGCGAAGGTCGTGGAGAACTCGTACATGTTGCCCCAGGGGGCACGCTGTACGGACAGGGCGCGGGTGAGGACGCCGCCGACGTGCAGCGCCCAGGCCAGGACGGTCAGCGAGATGGCGATCCGCCCGTAGAGGTCGCCCTTCTCGGTGTCGCCGGCGGCGCCGGGGCCGTCGGGGACGTCGCGGCTGCCGGGGACGGACTTGGTGACGACCGCGGGCCGCTCTAGGACGGCCGTGCCGCCGGCGGCGGAGGAGGTCTGCACGGGGACCGTCGCGGGCGCCGTGGACCGTGCGGTCAGGGCGGCGGCGGTACGGCCGACCTTGCTGCGGCTGCCGAACACCCACTCGGCCATGTGCGCGAGGAAGGCGAGCGTATAGACCGCCATCGCGGAATAGACCAGCAGGTTGCTGTTGTGCGCCAGTGTCTCGTTGGCTGCGGCAGCGATGTTCACGCGCGCGCTCCTTCGGAGGGGTCAGCAGGTCCGTCAGAGTCAGTGGGCTCCGCGGGGTCTTCGGTGTCGGGGGCGGGGTCCGGGGCGGGCGGGGCGTCGGGCCACAGCTCCCCGGCGAGCTGGGCGAGTTCCTCCGGCAGCCGGGCGGACTCGCTGCGGCCGAGGGCGGCCATCTCGACGACGGTGACGCCGTCGGCGCCCGTCTCGGCACGGACCCACACCCGGCGGCGCTGGATGAACAGCGACGCGGCCAGGCCCAGCAGGGCGCCGACGGCGCCGGTCAGCGCCAGGCCGTTGCCGGGCTGGTGGGAGACCTTGAAGCTGGCCCAGCTCTTGACGCCCTCGAAGGTGATGGAGCCCTCGCCGTTCGGCAGCTTCATCGTGGTCTGTGCTTCGGCGGCGCGGACGGCGGCCTTGTTCTTGGCGCCCGCGTGCCGGTCCACGCGGTCCTTGGGCAGCAGCATCTTCTTCAGGATGTCGCCCTTGTCGTCCTGGTACTTCTTCAGGCGCTTGGTGTCGAGCTTGTAGACGCTCTGCGGCAGGCCGGAGTCGAGGCCGAGATCGCCGTGGTACGCGTTCACCGACAGCACGGGGAAGTCCAGCGCCGGGAACTGCGAGAACATCGAGCCGGTGCCGCGGCCGCCGAAGGTCGGCACGAACATGGCCTGGAAGCCGAGCTGGTTGCGCTTGCCGTCCTCGGTCTGCGCGCCGGGCACCTTCACCACGCCGGTCGAGGTGAGGTTCTTGGGGTCGGCCGGCAGGAAGGCCGTCGCGCCGTGGTAGACGGTCTTGCCGCGGCCGTCCTTGACGGTGACGACGGGCGAGTAGCCGTGCGAGAGCAGGTAGACCTTGTTGCCCGCGATGTCGAGGGGCTTGTTGACCTCGATGGCGGTGCGGTGCTGCTTGCCGTCCGCGCCCAGGAAGTAGGAGATCTGCGCGCGGTAGGTGCGCGGGGTGCCGCGCTGGGGTCCGGTGCGCTCGTAGGTCGCGTCGAAGCGGTCGAGCTTGAAGCCGAAGGGCTCCATGTCGTCGGTGTCGTAGAACGGTCCCGACTTGAACTCGTCGTACTGCGTGAGGCTGTTGGCGAAGCCGTCGCCCTCGGTGACGAGCTTGTTGCCCTCGGCCTTCCACAGGCCGCCGACGGCGAACGCCACCAGCATCACGATCAGCGCGACGTGGAAGACGAGGTTGCCGACCTCGCGGAGGTAGCCCTTCTCGGCGGCGACCGCGGTGGCGTCCCGGTGGGCGCGGAAGTGCCGCTTCTTCAGCAGCCGCCCGGCGGCGCCGAGGACGTCCTCGGGCGCCGCGGCGGTGCGCCAGGTGGTGTACGCGGGCAGCCGGGTCAGGCGGCGCGGGGCGGCCGGCGGGCGGCCGCGGAGCTGTCCGACGAACTGCCAGCTGCGCGGCACGATGCAGCCGATCAGGGAGATGAACAGCAGCAGGTAGATCGCGGAGAACCACACCGAGCTGTAGACGTGGAACATCCCGAGCTTGTCGTAGATGCCCGCGAGGGTGGAGTGGTCGGCCTTGAACTGGTCGACCTTGACGGGGTCGACGCTGGTCTGCGGGATCAGCGAGCCGGGGATCGCGCCGATGGACAGCAGGAAGAGCAGCAGCAGCGCCACCCGCATCGAGGTCAGCTGCCGCCAGAACCAGCGCACCCAGCCGAGGGGGCCGAGCGAGGGGAAGGTGATGTCTTCCGTGGGCGCGGTGGAGAGCTGGGATCCGGCCGCGCCGAGATCGCTGCCCGCGTCGGCGGAGCCCGGGTCGCGGGGGGTGTCGGTCTTGGTGGACATCAATCAGATCCCAACGGTGGAGCTTTGCGTCCAGCTCTGGAGCTCGGACATCAGGCTGTCCCAGATGCCGGTGACGAGGAGGAGGCCGAGGGCGACCATCATCCCGCCGCCGATCCGCATCACCCACAGATAGTGCCGCTTGACCCAGCCGAACGCGCCGAGCGCCCGGCGGAAGGCCAGGGCGACGGCGATGAACGGGACGCCCAGGCCCAGGCAGTACGCCACGGTGAGCAGGGCGCCGCGGCCGGCGCTGGCGTCGTAGTAGGCGAGGGCGTTGACGGCGGCGAAGGTGGGGCCCAGGCACGGCGTCCAGCCGACGCCGAAGAGCACCCCGAGCACCGGCGCGCCGGCCAGTCCCATGGCGGGCTTCATGTGGAAGCGCAGTTCGCGCTGCCCGAAGCGCTTCAGGACCCCGGCGAACGCCAGCCCGAGCAGGATCATCAGCACACCGAGGACCCGGGAGATGACGTCCTTGTACTCCTGCAGGTCCCTGCCGAAGAACCCGAAGAGCGCCCCGCCGGAGACGAAGACGGCGGTGAAGCCGAGGACGAAGAGGGAGGCGCCGGCCAGCATCCGGCCGCGCCGGGCCTCGCCGAGGTCGGTGCCGGTGACGCCGGTGACGTACGACATGTAGCCCGGCACCAGGGGCAGGACGCAGGGCGAGAAGAAGGAGACGAGGCCGGCGAGGAGCGCGAGGGGAACGGCGGCGAAGAGGGTGCCGTTGAGGACGGTCTGGTTCTCGGTGGCGGCGGCGAGCGCGATCACGTGATCACTTCTCGGCGATCAGCGGGGTGATCATCTTGCGCAGCTCGTCCTCGGCGAGCGGGCCGATCGAGCGGGCGGCGATCCTGCCGTGCCGGTCGATGGCGAGGGTGGAGGGGATGGACTGCGGGTTGAGGCTGCCCTTGGGGAAGCGCAGCATCAGCCGGCCGGTCGGGTCGAAGAGGCTCGGGTAGGGCACCTTGTGCTCTTCCTCGAAGGCCGCGGCCTGCGACTTCTCGGAGTCGCGGGTGTTGATCCCGACGAACTGGACGCCCTTGGCCTTGGTCTCGTTCGCGACCTTGGCGAAGTTCGGCGCCTCGGCGATGCAGGGGCCGCACCATGATCCCCAGACGTTGAGGACGACGACCTTGCCCTTGTAGTCGGCGATGTCCAGCTTCTTGCCGTTGATGGTCTCGCCGGAGAGCTCGGGCACCGGCTGCCGCTCGTCCTTCTTGACGGTGGCGACGCCGTTCTTGCCCTGGACGAACCGGGTCTGGGACGAGCCGCCGGAGGCGCCGTCGCCGCAGGCACTGAGCGTCAGCGACGCGGCCGCCGCCCCTGCGGCGAGCAGGGTGAGGCGACGGCGGCTCGTGAGGCGGCGTGGGGCGCGGCAGGCACTCATGTGAAAAGTTTCGCATGGGCCATTTCCGGATCTTCCGCGCCCCCCTGGGGCCCGTGCGGCGCGGCGTGTCAGGCCACCGACAGAAAGGCCTTCCAGCCCGCTGCGGGCTGCCGGCCGACGGGGAGCTCCTGGAGCCTGCGCACCATCTCCGGGTCCTGTGCGTCCAGCCAGTCGGTGAGCTGCCGGAACGACACCAGGTGGACGTCCCGGTTCTGCTCGTTGGCGATGTGTTTCAGCGCGTCCTCCACGGCATCCATATAGATGCCGCCGTTCCACTCCTCGAAGTGGTTGCCGATGAAGAAGGGCGCCCGGTTGGTCTCGTAGGCGCGGCGGAAGCCGGAGATATAGGCGTCGGCGGCCTGCTGCCGCCACCCGGGATAGTTCACCGGCGGGGCGTGCGTCGAATGCTTGGACTGGTTGGCGAGGATGTTGTAGTCCATCGAGAGCACCTCGAAAGAGTGGCCCGGGAACGGAATCTGCTGGAGCGGGTAGTCCCAGAGGCCCAGCTTCTTCCTCGGCCACCGCTGCAGGCCGCCGGGCGAGCTGGCGTCGTAGCGCCAGCCGAGTTCCCTGGCGGTGGGCAGCAGGTTCCGCTGGCCGAGGAGGCATGGCGTACGGCCACCGACCAGTTCCTGTCGGTAGTCGAAGGGCAGCGGGTCCAGGTCCGTGAAGCCGGTGTTCGTGCGCCATTGGGTGACGAAGTCCATGGCCTGGTCGATCTCGGACTGCCACTGGCGGGGGGTCCAGCGCTTGACGGTGCCCGGGCCGGTGCAGAAGTGCCCGTTGAAGTGGGTGCCGATCTCGTGGCCGTCGAGCCAGGCCGCGCGGACGTTCGCCAGCGTCTCCTTGATGTGCTCGTCACTGAGGTAGCCGATGGCGGAGGCGCCGGCGGGGTTGTTCGGCGGTTCGTAGAGGTGCTTTCGGGCTTCGGGCAGGAGATAGAGCCCGGACAGGAAGAAGGTCATCGCGGCGCCGTGGTCCTTGGCGAGCTTCAGGAAACGGGGGAAGAGGCCGTTTCCGACCTCTCCGGCCCCGTCCCAGGAGAAGACCACGAACTGCGGAGGGGTCTGTCCGGGCTCCAGCCGTTCGGGTTCTTTCGGCTGTTCGGGCTGCGCGCCGTAATTCGCTGTCGAACCGTCACCGATGAGCTTGGGGCGGGCCTGTACCGAACTCCGGACGCGCTGTTCGTCCACCGCGGCGCGCGGGTCCGACGACGAGCAGCCGGCGACGCCCAGTGCCGCGGCGGCACCGACTCCCATGCCCAGCAGGTCTCGCCGACTGATCGCGCGCATACCCTCGACCCCATCCGTGCTCGCCGAACTCAATATCCATATAAACGGACATTGGAGAGGAGGGCATGTCGAACGTGGGGGCACCGGGCGGTTCGCCTGACGGTGTCATCTCGGGCGGAATTGACGTTCCGCCACGTGACACGCCGTCAGGCCCCGAAAGCCTTGGCCTTTCCCTTGACGGGTTTGGCGCCCGCCAGGAGATGGGAGGGAACCAGGTCGCGGGCGGGCTCGCTGTACCCCACCGAAACGATCTTGTCGCCGTGGAAGGTGAAGGACGTCAGCGAGGCCAGCGTGCACTGCCGCTTCCGCGGGTCGTGCCACAGCCGGCGGCGCTCCGCGAAGCTGCGCACGATCCAGATCGGCAGCTGATGGCTGACCGCCACGGCCTCGTGCCCGCGCGCCGCGTCCCGCGCCGCGCCGAGCGCCGCCATCATCCGTACGACCTGTTCGAGGTACGGCTCGCCCCAGGAGGGCCGGAACGGATTCGTCAGGTACTTCCAGTTCCCCGGCTTCTTCAGCGCGCCGTCACCGACCCCGAAGGTCTTCCCCTCGAAGACGTTGCCCGCCTCGATCAGCCGCTCGTCGGTGGCCAGCTCCAGGCCGTGCGCACCGGCGATCGGCGTCGCGGTCTCCTGCGCACGCTCCAGCGGCGAGGCGACGACATGCGTGATGTCCCGCCCCGCGAGGTGCTCCGCCACCTGGTCGGCCATCTTCCGCCCCAGGTCGGAGAGGTGGTAGCCGGGCCGGCGGCCGTAGAGCACGCCGTCGGGGTTGTGCACCTCGCCGTGCCGCATCAGATGCACCACGGTGATGTCTTCGCTGCTCATGTCACCCATTCATTCAGTCGTCGGCAGGCGGTCGCCGGTCCGTGCGCCGGTGCTCAGGCCGTCGCCGCGGCGGCGGCGCGTGCGGCGGCCGGCAGGGCGGCGGCGATGCGCTCGACGGCCGCGGCGTCGTGCGCGGTCGACAGGAACCACGACTCGAAGGCGGACGGCGGGAGGTAGACGCCCTGCGACAGCATCGAGTGGAAGAAGGCGGTGAAGCGGAAGGACTCCTGCGCCTTGGCGCCGTCGTAGTCGGTCACCTCGGCGTCCGTGAAGAAGACCGTGAACATGTTCCCGGCGGCCTGGACCCGGTGCGCCACGCCCTCCTTCTCCAGCGCGGCGGCGACCAGGCCCCGCACCTCCGCCGAGACCGCGTCGACCTTCTCGTACGCGGCGTCGTCCAGCAGCCGCAGCTGCGCGACGCCCGCGGCGGTGGCGATCGGGTTCCCGGACAGGGTGCCCGCCTGGTAGACCGGGCCGGCCGGGGCCAGATGCGCCATGACGTCCGCGCGGCCGCCGAAGGCCGCGGCCGGGAAGCCGCCGCCCATGACCTTGCCGAACGTCATCAGATCCGGACGTACCCCATCAATGCCGTACCAACCGGCCTTGCTGACGCGGAAGCCGGTCATCACCTCGTCGGAGATGTAGAGCGCCCCGTTGCCGGCGCACAGGTCCTTCAGGCCCTGGTTGAAGCCCGGCAGCGGCGGCACCACGCCCATGTTGCCCGGCGCCGCCTCCGTGATCACACAGGCGATCTCGCCCGGGTGCGCGGCGAACGCGGCCCGCACCGCCTCGATGTCGTTGTACGGCAGCACGATCGTGTCGCCGGCCTGCGCGCCCGTCACGCCCGGCGTGTCGGGCAGCCCGAGGGTCGCCACGCCCGAACCGGCCGCGGCCAGCAGCGCGTCCACGTGGCCGTGGTAGCAGCCCGCGAACTTGATCACCTTCGGCCGGCCGGTGAACCCGCGCGCCAGCCGGATCGCCGACATCGTCGCCTCGGTGCCGCTGGAGACCAGCCGCACCTGCTCGACCGGCTCGATCCGGGCCACGATCTCCTCGGCCAGCTCGACCTCGCCCGCGCCGGGCGTGCCGAAGGACGTGCCGTGGGCGACCGCCTCCTGGACGGCGGCGATCACCTCGGGGTGCGAGTGCCCGAGGATCATCGGCCCCCAGGAGCACACGAGGTCGACGTACTCGCGGCCGTCGGCGTCGGTGAGGTACGGACCGGTGCCGGACACCATGAACCGGGGCGTACCGCCCACGGCCCGGAAGGCCCGCACCGGAGAATTGACGCCGCCCGGCGTCACGGCGGACGCACGGTCGAACAGCGACTGCGAAACAGGGGCTTCATAGGGAAAAGACACTGGGATCCTGACCTGCATAAACGGCGGGCGGGCGGCGTACGGACACGGCCCGGCTGACGACGGGTGCGGGAATCTCCCGCGCGATACGCCTGCGGGCGCCGCACGGTTCACTCTCGCTCCTTTTTTGATTCCTCTCGCTTTCGACCGGGCGTCAGCCCCCACTCGTCTGCGAAACTGGGCCGACGTACGAGTAAGTCACGCAAGCAATGGTCTCAGAGGCGCACGGGGGCGTGCGGCCGGGCGTTTCACGCGCCGGTGACGGGGGAGGTCTCTGAGACGATGATCGGGTTGCGCGGCTGGGGCTGCGAGTGGTCGGGTGGAGATATGCATCGCGGTGGCGAACTGGGCGAGGGAACCAATGACCGGGGTCCCGAGCGCGCCCAGCGCGGCCGTCACCGGCGCGAGGAATCCACGGGTGACCGGACCACGCGCGAGGAAACCACGGGCCACGAGAGCACGGGCGGGGAAATCAGAGGCGGCCGCATGGGGGTGACGTACAGGTACTTCGGCGCGCCGAACGGCGCGACCGCGGCCCGGGTCCCGGTCTCCATGCGTCCCGAGGAGCTCGGCGGTGACGAGCTCGGCATGGGCGGCATGTTCAGCAAGATCAAGCCGGAGACGATGGCCGCCATGGTCCTCACCGGTATAGAGGGCATACCGCTCCATAAGGTTCCGCCGCTCGAACTTGTCGTCCTCCACCCCGACTACGCCGTCGTCAAGCTCCCGATGACCGTGGTCGACCCGCTGCGCGGCGTCGGTGAGGAGTCGGTCGGCGCGGCCGCCTTCATCTGGTCCACCGTCCCCGACCGCGGCGGTCCGCGCGACGCCTTCACCGTCTACCAGCTGCTGCACGAGTGGCAGGACTTCAGCCACCGGCTGCACGAGGCAGGGCACCAGGCGTACTGCCTGGTCTGGCCGTAACGGTTCAGCGGGGCCCCGGGGCGCGGTGTACGGCCGCGCCCCGGCGGCACGGACTCCCCGGGTCACCACGTGGGCCGGGCCGAGACACCGCCGTCCACCACCAGCTCGTGCCCGGTGATCCAGGACGCCATCGGCGAGGCGAGGAAGACACAGGCATCGCCCACGTCCTCGGGCCTGCCCAACCGCCCCGCGGGCGCCGCCGCTTGCCAGCGGCGCACCCCCTCCGGCCAGTCCCCGGCCAGGCCGGGACGGTCGATCAGGCCCGGCGAGACGCTGTTGACGCGGATGCCGTCCGCCCCGTACTCCAGCGCCGCCGCGCGCGCATGCATCACCACCGCCGCCTTCGACGCGCAGTAGTGGGCGTGCTGCGGCGCGGGCCGGTCCGCCTCGATCGAGGCGATATGCGTCACCGACCCTCCCGAGCCCGCCCGCATCACGGCCGCCGCGGCCTGGGTGCAGGCGAAGACGCTGTGCACGTTCACGTCCGCCACCGCCCGCCAGTCGGCGAGCGACATCCCCGCCAGCTCCTGCGTCGGCTGCACCCCCGCGTTGTTCACCAGCGCGGTCAGCCGCCCGCGCCAGCCGGCCGCCTCGGCCACCAGCCGGTGGCACTCCTCCTCGACGGCCAGATCGGCGGCCAGCGCCAGCGCGCTCCCGCCGTCCGCCTCGATCCGCTCGACCAGGTCCCGCGCCGCCCCCGCGCCCGTGCGGTAGTGCGCCACGACCGCGGCTCCCGCGGCGGCGAACCGCAGGGCGATGCCCCGGCCGAGGCCGCCGGCGGCGCCGGTGACGAGGGCGACCTGTCCGCTGAGGTCGGGGAGCGCGGAGCGGCGGGTGGGGCCGGGCCCGTTCTCGGTCATGGGCGGCTCAGCGCGGCGATCCGCGCTGCCTCCTGGGGAAAGCGCGCGGCCAGTTCGGCGGCGTCCCCGTGCTCGTAGTCCGCGAAGGTGAAACCGGGCGCCATCGTGCAGCCGAACAGCGTCCAGGAGCCGCCCTCGGCGACCTCCGCGGCCATCCACGTACCGGCCGGCACCGTGAACTGGACGTGCTGGCCGGCGAGGATGTCGGGGCCGAGGAGGACGGTACGGGCGGGGGTGGGGGTGTCGGCAGGGGCAGGGGTGGTCGCGGGGGTGCCGGCGGCTGAGGCGTGGGCGCCCGGGGTGTCGGCGTCCGGGGAGCCGGCGTCCGGGGAGTCGGCGTCCGGGGAGCCGGCCTCTTCCGAGAGGAGGAGCAGGGTGAGCGGATCGCCGCGGTAGTAGTGCCAGATCTCGTCGGTGGGCAGCCGGTGCAGGGCGGAGAAGTCGCCCGGCTCGGCGGTCAGCAGCATCACGATCGCCGAGCCCTCGGGCCGTCCGTCGGGGCGCATCGGGCCCGCCCAGGTACGCCGGAACCGCCCGCCCTCACGGGGCAGTGGCGCCAGCCCGTAGAAATCGATCAGTGCTTCCGGGAGCCGGTCGCGGGGCGTCCGACGGTCGCGGGGCATCCGACGCTCGTCCATCCGCGGGCCGCCTTCCCGTCGTGTGCCGTGCGCCGGTCCTGGGGGCCGGGGCCGGTCTCCTGCACCGGTCTCGTGCGCTGTAGGCCGGTCTCGTGTGCCGTAGGCCGGTCTCGTGCGCCGTGTGCCCGTGGCGATCGAGACCGTGACCGTGACCGAGCCTAGGGGCGATGGCGGCGCGGCGCGGGCGGCATCAGGCCATCTGTCGGAGCGGGCGGCCGACGGCCCGTCAGGAGCCCGTCCAGTGCGGGTCGCGGCCGGTCTCCGCCAGCAGCGCGTCGAGGGCGCAGGCGCCGGGCGGGAGGGGGAACGGGTCGGCGAAGACGTTCATCTTCCGGGCGGTCGGGGCCATCTGGGCGACCAGCGCCCGCAGCTCGGCCACACAGCCGGCAGCCGGCGCGTACGGCAGGCCGGTCGCCCGCGCCACGTCCCAGGCGTGCACCGTCAGATCCAGCAGCACCATCGCGCCGACGGTCCGGGCCGGCAGGTTCATCCCGCCGGTCAGGCCCTCCTCCGCGCCCGGCGCCGCCCACGCCTCGACCAGCCGCGTGGTCTCCTCCGCGAACCGGTCCGGCCACCGCGCCCCGTACGCCCCGAGCCGGTCGGGGGTGGTGCTGAAGTCGACGTCCTTCTTGGCGGCCAGCTCCTGGAAGGCGACGACCACATGGAAGAGGTGGTTGAGCAGCGCCCGTACGTCGTACTCCGCGCACGGCGTCGGCAGCCCCAGCTGGTCGTCGCGCACCCCGCGCAGTACGGGGAGCGCCGCGGCGGCCGCGGCGTCGAGCAACGCGCTGATCGGTGGCGCGGGGGCCGGACCGGCGGGATCCGGGGCTGCGGCGGCAGCGTCCGGCCCGCCCGCGCGGGCCGGCGCACCTGGGAGGTTTTCATCCGTATTGTCTCGTCTGTCGGTCATGGCGACGACGCTACGGACCGGTGCCGGGGGTGGCTTGAAAAAACGCGACAGGCCCGGCACGCCCTGCGCCCCTAAAATTCCGGCATGGCCGCTCCACGGCGCGACACCCGGGGCATCGTCGATGCCCCCGGACTCTTCACGCGGGTGCAGTTCCGACGCCGTACCCCCGCCGTACCGCTGCGCCCCTACGTCGAGCACTACTGGCTGATCGACTGGGACCTCTCCGAGCCGTACGCCACGCATGTCGTTCCCCACCCGTGCGTGAACCTCGTCTTCCAGCGGTACGCCGACCGCCCCGGCTTCGGCGAGGTCACGGGCGCCGGGCGGGAGCTGTTCGCCCAGAAGCTGACGGGGCGCGGGCGGGTGTGCGGGGTGCAGTTCCGGCCGGGCGGGTTCCGGCCGTTCACCCCGGAGCGGCCCGCCACGGACTGGACGGACCGCCGGCTGCCGCTGGCGGCGGTGTTCGGGGCCGGCGAGGCAGCGGGTGCCGTAGCGGAGCCCCCGGACGCCGCGGCCGCCGTACTGGAGCCCGAGGACGAGGACGCCCGGGTGGCCGCGCTCGACGCCTTCCTGATCCCTCGCCTGCGGGCCGAGCCCCACACCCTGGCCCAGGCCGGCCTCGCCATGGCGCTGGCCGACCGGATCCGCACGGACCGCACGATCCGCCGGGTCGCGGACTTCGCGGCGTCCGAGGGCCTGACCGTACGGGCCCTGCAGCGGCTGTTCGCCGGGTACGTCGGGGTCAGCCCCAAGTGGGTGCTGCTGCGCTACCGGGTGCACGAGGCCCTGGAGCGCGCCGCGTCCGACGCGGAGGTCGACTGGGCCGCGCTCGCCGCCGAGCTGGGCTACAGCGATCAGGCGCATCTGATCCGCGAGGTCACCGCCACGGTCGGGGTCCCGCCGACCGCCTACGCACGCTGACCGCGGCCGAGCCGGCGCCCACGCCGGCGCCGGCAGCCCTGAGGGCCGCCCCCTCCGAGCAGTCCCGCCGTCAGGGCTGTTCCGCCGTCAGATAGCGCTGGACGGTGGGGGCCAGCCAGGCGACGAGTTCGTCGTGGCCGAGGTCCACGGCCGGCGGAATGTGCAGCACATAGCGGCACAGCGCCATGCCGAGTATCTGGGAGGCGATCAGCGCGGCCCGCGTCGGCGCCTCCTCGGGCACCGGACAGACCGCCGCCAGGACCGGCTTGATCTGCTCAGCGAACACACCGCGCATCCGCTGCGCGCCCGCCTCGTTGGTGACGCCGACGCGCATCATGCCGGTCAGCGTCTCGTCGCACTCCCAGCGCTCCAGGAAGTGGCGTACGAGCCGGGCACCGGCCTCCTCGCGCGGTACGTGGCTGAGGTCCGGGGCGTGCACCTCGATCTCGGAGGCGGCCGCGAAGAGGCCGGCCTTGTTGCCGTAGTAGCGCATCACCATCGACGGATCGATGTCCGCGTCCCTGGCGATGGCGCGGATGGTGGCGCGCTCGTAGCCGTCCGCGGCGAAGCGGTCCCGGGCCGCGGCCAGGATCGCGGCGCGGGTCGCGGCGGAGCGGCGGGGGCGCGCGGGATCCGCGGGGCCGCGGGGCGCGGCGTCGGTGGCGCTCCCGGACGGCACGTCGGACGCGTCGGACGCGGCGGGAACGGCGGTCACGGCAGGCGCGGCATCGGCGGCGGAGGGAGCATGTTCGGCCATGTCAACAACTGTAGGCCAACAATCGTTGACACACCAGAGCCGCGCGCCTTACGCTTGCCAACAAGCGTTGACCCACATGCGTTGACACGAGCACCGACACCGGCCCAGGCGCAGGCGCAGGAACAAGCACAGGCACGAGCAAGGGCACTGCTGCAGACCCAGACAGAGCCCGGCCCAGGCCCCGCACGGAACAGGCAACACACGGCACGACTAGGCGCAGGAGGCGGACAGCATGGATGCCACGAAGCACCGGACCGGCCACGGCGGCCCCGAGGAGGGCGAGGCGCCCGCGGCCCGCGAAACGGACGTCATCGTCGTCGGCGCCGGCCCCACCGGCCTGCTGCTCGCCGGGGACCTCGCCGAGGCCGGGCTCGGCGTCACGCTCCTGGAGCGCCGCCCCGCCACGATCAGCAACCTCACCCGCGCCCTGGCCGTCCACGCCCGCACCCTGGAGCAGCTGGACGCCCGCGGCCTCGCCGACGAGCTGGTCGCCGGCGGCCACCGGCTCTCCGCCCTCCGCCTCTTCGGGGACGCCGCCTTCGACGCGACCCGGCTCCGCTCCCGCTTCCCGTTCGTGCTGATCACTCCGCAGTTCGAGGTCGAGCGGCTGCTGGAGCGGCGGGCCCGCCGGGCCGGGGTCGCCTTCCGCTACGACTCCGAGGTGCTCGGCCTGGACCAGGACGCCGACGGCGTGACGGTGCGCTTCCGCACCGCCGAGGGCCTGGGCAGCCTCCGTGCCGTGTACGCCGTCGGCACCGACGGCGTACACAGCACCATCCGTGAGGCCATCGGCCTGCCGTTCCCCGGCAAGTCCGTGATCCGCTCCCTGGTCCTCGCCGATGTCCGGCTGGCCCAGGAGCCCGAGTCCCCCTTCACCGTCGACGCCAACGACGACGCCTTCGCCCTGATCGGCTCGTTCGGCGACGGCTGGTACCGCGCCATCGGCTGGAACCGCCACCGCCAGGCCGACGACGACGCGCCCGCCGACCTCGCCGAGGTCCGCGAGTGCGCCCGGCTCGCCCTCGGCAGGGACTACGGCATGTACGACGCCCGCTGGGTCTCCCGCTTCCACAGCGACGAGCGCCAGGCCCCCGAGTACCGCGTGGGCCGCGTCTTCCTCGCCGGCGACGCCGCGCATGTGCACTCCCCCGCCGGCGGCCAGGGCATGAACACCGGCCTCCAGGACGCCGCCAACCTCAGCTGGAAACTCGCCGCGGTGCTCCGGGGCCACTCCCCCGAAAGCCTGCTGGACAGCTATCAGGCCGAGCGCCACCCGGTGGGCAAGCAGGTCCTGCGCAGCAGCGGCGCGCTCATCCGGGTCGCCCTGCTGCACACCGCCCCCTGGCGCGTCGTCCGCACGCTCGGCGCCCGGCTCTTCAACCACCTGGGGCCGCTGGCCCGCCGCGCGATGCGCACCGTCTCCGGCATCGGCATCGCCTACGCGGCCGGGCCCGGCGCCCACCCCCTCGCCGGCCGGCGCGCCCCCGACCTCCACCTGGCCGACGGCAGCCGCCTCTACGCACTCCTCCGCCAGGGCAAGTTCGTCCTGATCACCCCCGCCGACGAGGCCGGCGGCCTGCGGCCCGCCGCCGACCGTGTGGTGACCGCCTCCTGGCGAAGCGACCGCCGTACGGCGCTCCTCGTCCGCCCCGACGGCTATATCGCCTGGGCCACCGATGCCACGGCCCCGGCCGAGCGCGCCACGGCCCTACGCTCCGCCCTCCTGCAGTGGACCGGCGCCGCGCCCGAGGACGGCGGCTCCATAGGCACCACCCGGACCGCCGCCCTCACCGCGCCAGCACATGCCGCAGATACGCCCGGGGGTCGTTGAGATAGCGCCGCCAGTGGTCGACGAGCCCCAGCTCCGCCCACTCCACGCGCCGCATCCCGTGCTCGCCGACCTCCACGATCGCCGCACCGGGCAGCGCCGTCAGCAGCGGCGAGTGGGTGGCGCAGACGATCTGTGCCCCGCTGCGCCCCAACTCGTCCATCAGCCCGACCAGTTCCAGGCAGGAGGAGAAGGACAGTGCCGCCTCCGGCTCGTCCAGCACATACAGGCCCCGCTGCAGGAACCGCTCCCGGAAGGCCAGCAGAAAGCCCTCCCCGTGACTGAGCTCGTCCGGGGACCGGGACAGCCGATTCGACCTCCGCTCCCCGTTCAACGCCTCCAGCGCCGTCTCGGCCCGCAGGAAGAACCCCCGCCGGCGGACCCTCGGCCCGCGCACCATCTGCCGCCCCTCCCGCGTCGGATCGAACCGCATCAGACCGCCGAGCAGCGAGGCCTCCCGCGAACTCGCGTACTTGTATCCCGCCGAGCCGCCGTACGAATCCAGCCCGAAGCCTTCCGCCAGCGCCTCGGCCAGCGTCGATTTGCCCGAACCGTTCTCCCCCACCAGAAAGGTCACCGGGGCGGGGAAGGTCAGCCCCTCCTCGGCGAGCTGGCGCACACACGGCACCGTCCAGGGCCAGCCGCTCCCGGCCGTCCCCTCCCCCTGCGGAACGTCCACGTAAGCCCGTTCGATCAGCATGCCCCGAAGCTCTCACACCCCACTGACAGCCACCCCCACGCGCGCCGCCGGCCGCCCCAGCCGGCTCCGGGCCCCGGTTCCGTAGGCTTCCCCCATGCTGTTCGCCCGGTCCGCCGCCCTCTTCGTCCTCGCCGGCCTCTTCGAGATCGGCGGCGCCTGGCTGGTCTGGCAGGGCGTCCGCGAGCACAAGGGCTGGGTGTGGATCGGTGCCGGAGTGATCGCGCTCGGGGTGTACGGCTGGGTCGCCACCCTCCAGCCGGACGCCGCCTTCGGCCGGATCCTCGCCGCGTACGGCGGCGTCTTCGTCGCCGGCTCGCTGGCGTGGGGCGCGGTCGCGGACGGCTACCGCCCCGACCGCTGGGACGTGACCGGGGCCCTGATCTGCCTGGCCGGAATGGCCGTGATCATGTACGCCCCCAGGGGCCGCTGACCACGCCTGCATATCCTGGCCGCGGACCACCCTCCCCCGGCCCTCGCGGCGCAGGGGGCCCCACCGCCCTGAGGAGTGTCATGACCGCCGAGGCCCGTACCGCCGTCGTCACCGGAGCGAGCAGCGGCATCGGAGCCGCCACCGCGCGCGCACTGGCCGCCGCCGGCTACCGCGTGGTGCTCACCGCCCGCCGCAAGGACCGGATCGAGGCGCTCGCCGCCGAGCTGCCGAACGCCGAGGCCCACGCGCTCGACGTCACCGACCGCGCCGCCGTCGACGCCTTCGCGGCCGCGCTCGACCGCTACCCCTCGATCGACGTCCTGGTCAACAACGCCGGCGGGGCCTACGGCGCGGAGCCGGTGGCCACCGGCGACCCCGCCGACTGGCGCGCCATGTACGAGGTCAACGTGCTGGGCGTGCTCCACATGACCCAGGCGCTGCTGCCCGCCCTCACCGCCTCCGGCGACGGCACGGTCGTCGTGCTCTCCTCCACCGCCGGCCACGGCACGTACGAGGGCGGCGGCGGTTATGTCGCCGCCAAGCACGGTGCCCATGTCATCGCCGAGACGCTCCGTCTGGAGCTGTGCGGCGAGCCGGTGCGCGTCATCGAGGTCGCCCCGGGCATGGTCAAGACCGACGAGTTCGCCACCACCCGCTTCCGCGGCGACACCACCAAGGCCGCCAAGGTCTACGAGGGCGTCGACCGGCCGCTGAGCGCGGAGGACGTCGCCGACACCATCACCTGGGCGATCACCCGCCCCTCCCACGTCAACGTCGACCTGCTGGTGGTCCGCCCCCGCGCCCAGGCCTCCAACTCCAAGGTGCACCGCACCACCTGAGCCCCCGGACGCGCGACCCGGCGCGCGGGACTCCGGGGCCCGCCCGGAGTCCCGCCCCCGCCCACGCACAAGGAGCGGCCCGCCACGCACCAAGGGCGGCCCGGCGCACACCGCGCCGGACCGCCCCGGGTATCAGCCCGCCGAACTCCCGCTCAGCCCTTCACACACACCACCTGCTTGAGCTTGGCCACGACCTCGACCAGGTCCCGCTGCTGGTCGATGACCTTCTCGATCGGCTTGTAGGCGCCGGGGATCTCGTCCACCACACCGGAGTCCTTACGGCACTCCACACCCCGCGTCTGGTCCTCCAGGTCCCGGGTGGAGAACCGCTTCTTCGCGGCGTTCCGGCTCATCTTGCGGCCGGCGCCGTGGGAGGCGGAGTTGAAGGACGCGGCGTTGCCCAGTCCCCTGACGATGTACGAGCCGGTGCCCATGGAGCCCGGGATGATGCCGTACTCGCCGCTGCCCGCCCGGATCGCGCCCTTACGGGTCACCAGCAGGTCCATGCCGTCGTACCGCTCCTCCGCCACATAGTTGTGGTGGCAGGAGATCACCGGCTCGAACGTCGGCCTGGCCTTGCTGAACTCCTTGCGGACGACGTCCTGGAAGAGCGCCATCATCACGGCCCGGTTGTGCTTGGCGTACTCCTGCGCCCAGAACAGGTCGTTGCGGTACGCCGCCATCGGCGGGGTGTCCGCGATGAAGACGGCGAGGTCGCGGTCGACCAGGCCCTGGTTGTGCGGCAGCTTCTGCGCCTGCCCCATGTGGAACTCGGCGAGCTCCTTGCCGATGTTCCGGGAGCCGGAGTGCAGCATCAGCCAGACCGCGCCGGTGTCGTCGAGGCAGAACTCGATGAAGTGGTTGCCGCTGCCCAGCGAACCCATCTGCTTCGTGGCGCGCTCCTGACGGAACTTGACCGCGTCGGCCACCCCGTCGAACCGCGACCAGAAGTCTCCCCATCCCGCCGTCGGGTAGCCGTGCAGCCGTCCCGGGTCGACCGGATCGTCGTGCATCCCGCGCCCCACCGGAATCGCCTGCTCGATCTTCGAGCGGAGCCGGGAGAGGTCGCCGGGCAGGTCGTTCGCGGTGAGCGAGGTCTTGACCGCGCTCATCCCGCAGCCGATGTCCACACCGACCGCCGCCGGGCAGACCGCGCCGTGCATGGCGATCACCGAACCGACCGTGGCGCCCTTGCCGTAGTGGACGTCCGGCATCACGGCGAGGCCCTTGATCCACGGCAGGGTGGCGACATTGCGCAGCTGCTGCATCGCGACGCCCTCGACCGTGGCCGGATCCGTCCACATCCGGATCGGCACCTGCGCGCCGGGCACCTCGACGTACGACATGACTTCCCCATTCCCCCGAATTTATGAAAAACGCAAAAGCCGGACAATTTATCCGATCTTGGACGGCGAACCGGCGTTTGCGGCAAGACGTGCGATAGACATTGTGTCCATCGGCCGCCGACCGGCGGCAACCGCATTTCACAGGGGAAGGAGCCGCGAACGATGCCACGGAAGCCGTTCACACCCGGTGCCGCACTGGTCGTGGCCGTGGCGCTGGCCGCCGGTCTCGCCGGCTGCAGCGACGACTCCGGCCCCGACGGCAGCGCCGCCGACGCCAAGGGCGGCACCGCCGCCTCGTCGAGCCAGGCGGCCGAGCCGGGCCGCTACCAGACCCTGCCGGAGGCCTGCGGACTGCCCTCGCGCCGCGCCATCCGCGGCATGCTGCCCGGCGACGGCCAGCCCCTGTCGAGCGCCGACGCCAAGAAGATCTACGGCGGCCAGGCCGACATCACCTATGACACCGACCGCCGCGTCGGCTGCCACTGGACCCGCGAGACGACCGCGGGCACCCGCCACCTGAGCCTGGACATCCAGCGCGTGGTCTCCTACGACTCCGCCGTCAGCGACGACGACAAGGCGCAGGGGATCTACGACAAGAAGGAGCTGGCCGCGCAGATACCGTCCGGCGGCGCCGGCTCCCCCTCGCCCGCCGCCCCGTCCCCGTCCGCCTCCAAGGGCAAGGACAAGGGCGAAGGAGCCGTCGCGAACGGCTCGAAGGACAAGGACGCGAAGGGCAAGAGCTCCTCGGACAGTGTGGGCAAGGCCCCCTCCGGGAGCCCCTCGCAGGCGTCCGGCCCGAGCACGGACCCCGACGGCTCCACCGCCCCGCGCGTCCTGGACGACCTCGGTGACGCGGCCTTCCTCAATGACAAATTGGTCACAGCGGACTCCGGAGTGCACCGTGACGTCACTGTGGTCTTTCGCACGTCGAACGTCATCGTGCAGCTCACCTACGACCAGTGGTCCACGGACAAGTCGATGTTGCCGGACAGCCAGGAACTGCAGGACAAGGCCCGTTCGCTGGCCACCGAGCTGACCGACAGCCTCAGCGAATAGTCCGGTTCGGGCCTATTGACCGCTTTGCCGGTCCCGGGCGGGAAACGGCCGATTCACCCGGTGCGCTCATCGACATGAATCGGTCACCCACCTCGCCACGCCGCGTACCGTGCCGTCTAGCCCTGCCCCGTACGCGAGGCGGGGCGGGTCCCACGGCCACCACCCCCGGCCGTGCCCGCCGACAAGACGACGACGAACAGCGAAGGAACCATGCACCGTTCAGCCAAGCGACTCGCCAGCCTTCTCACCTGCGCAGCAGTACCGGTGCTGCTCGTCGCCGGCTGCTCCGGCTCGGACAGCGACAGCTCCGGTGACGCCTCCTCCGCCGCCTCCAGCAGCGCCAAGCCGTCGCCGACCGTCGCACCCGCGAAGTTCAAGACGCTGCCGAACCCGTGCGAGGCGTTCTCCAAGGACACCATCAAGAAGATGCTGCCCAAGGCGAAGGACGCCTCCGGGGACCGCGGCAAGTCCACGGACAACGCCTCCCACGGCACCTGCTCGTGGACCAGCTCGGACGAGAAGGGCGTCGACGGCACCCAGTGGCGCTGGCTGGACATCGGCTACCAGCGCTACGACTCCGACCCGGGCGTCGGCAGCGGCGACAAGCGCGCCACGGACTTCGCCACCAAGCAGATAGCCGAGGCGAAGGCCACCAAGGGCGCCAAGAAGCTCTCGACCGTCCGGACCTCCGGCACCGGCGACGAGGCGACCGCGATCACCTATGACGTGAAGCGCGACGGCACCAACTTCAAGAACACCACCGTCGTCGCCCGGACCGCCAACATCGTCGTGACGATCAACTACAACGGCGCGGGCCTGGCCGGCGCGGACGCCCCCAAGAGCGCCGACCTGCTCAAGCAGACCCAGGCCGCCGCCAAGGAAGCGGTCACCGCCGCCGCCAAGGCCAACAGCTGACCGAACCCCCAGCGCCCGGGCCCGTCTCGGCCCGGGCTCCGGGCCGCCGCCCAGGGGCCTTCACCGGGCTCCGCCCGTACCGGCACACGTCCGCCCGCCGGCATGTGCCAGGCTGTCGCTCGCAACAGACCGACTGGGAGGGGTCCTCGGGTGGCCGCGCCACTGAAGCTGACACGCACACACCGGATACTCATCGGCGTGGTCATCACCGGCGCGGTGGCCATCGCCGCCATCGGCTTCGCCGGCTCCTACGCGGCCGTGCGCGAACTCGCCCTGAAGAAGGGCTTCGGCACCTTCGCCTACTTCTTCCCGCTCGGCATCGACGCGGGCATCTGCGTGCTGCTGGCCCTGGATCTGCTGCTGACCTGGATCCGCATGCCCTTCCCGCTGCTGCGGCAGACGGCGTGGCTGCTGACGGTCGCGACGGTGGCGTTCAACGCCGCGGCGGCGTCCGATCCGCTGGGCATGGGCATGCATGCCGTCATTCCGGTGCTGTTCGTCGTCACCGTCGAGGCCGCCCGGCACGCCGTCGGGCGGATCGCCGACATCACGGCGGACAAGCACATGGAGGGCGTGCGCCTCACGCGCTGGCTGCTGGCGCCCGTCCCGACGTTCCTGTTGTGGCGGCGGATGAAGCTGTGGGAGCTGCGGTCCTACGACGCGGTGATCAAGCTGGAGCAGGAACGGCTCGTGTACCAGGCACGCCTGCGTTCGCGGTTCGGGCGGAGCTGGCGCCGCAAGGCTCCCGTGGAGTCCCTGATGCCGCTGCGGCTCGCGCGCTACGGGGTGCCGCTGGCGGAGACCGCTCCGGCGGGGCTTGCCGCCGCGGGCATCGAACCACAGCTGCTGCCGGCGCCACGGCAGTTGATGACACCCGCCGTGGAGCCGAAGGCCCAGGGGCCGGAGCAGGAGCCGGAGCCGAGGGCCCAGGAACCGGCCGGGGCCGAGGAGTTGCCGAGCCAGTGGTTCGCGGCCCCGCAGCAGGTGACGTACCGGGGCGACTACGACCCGGCGTACCTCCCCGAACAGGAGCATCGAGCCTCGTCCGACGAGCACCAGCAGGTGCCGGCGCACGAGCAGGCCCCGGTACCCGCGCCGCGCCCGCCGGAGCCCGAGCCACAGGTCCCGGTGCCGAACGGTGCAGGTGGGACGCGCCCGCTCGGCAAGGGCACCCCGCAGGCGGGGCCGCAGCCCGCTCCGGCACCGGCCGCGGCCCCGACCGACGAGGACCTCTACCAGGTGTTCCGCCACTCGATAGAGGGCGAAGGCATGCCGACCCCGGGCGCGTTCGCGGCGAACCTGGAGGCCCAGTACGGGATCCGGCTGCGGTCGCGGGACCTGAACCGCCGCATGGACCAGTTCAGCGACCGCCTCAACGCGGAGCTGATGGACGAGCACATCGCGTGACGCACCCGCCGGGCACCTCGCAGACCGGGTGTCCGGTGCACGGCAGCGTGTCAGTGCCCTTGCCGTATCCCGCCCGGTGGCGAAGTCCTCGACCGGAAACCAGAATGGAAGGGGGTTGCCGACGAGCGATCACTTGCCCCCGCGCGAGGAGTGACGCTTCGTCTTAGGCAAAGCAGCACTCTCTCTCCTCAAGACGACGCCTCGCTCCCGTGGCCCAGCAGCCGCTGGTCGAAGCCGAGCGGAAGCAGCGAGTTTTGAGGTGACAGTATGTTCCGAATCATCACGCAACTACTTCTGGCCGCAGCCGTTTCCACGTCGATCGCGCTAGGTGTGGCACCAGCAGCGTCAGCGAGCGCGCCCGGCAGCGCAGCGGCCTCGGCATCGCAACTGCCCGGCGCACCCTGCCCCGATGCCTCCGGCCGCGACTGCACTTCCCCCGGCACGGGCACGTGCCCCCCGAATGACCCGAGCGGGCGGGGACCGGAAAATCCGGGCTGTACCGCATACCCGTGGCTTCGTTCATGAGCGGCGTTCGTCGGCGGGTTCCGGAGGCAGTGGGCGAGGAGGCGGTGGCGGGCAACCGGCTCCTGGGCATCGAGGAGAAGTGACAGCACTGACGTGACCGCGAACGCGGAACGGCCGGCCGCCCGTCGGGAAGACCACCCGCCGGGAGGACCGGCCGTCGAGGCAGGTGCCCGAACCGCTGTGCCTGCGCGGCGTCGGCGTCGGCCGCTTGGCCCCTCCCCGCCGAACGCCCCCTAGACCGCCCCGGCCCCCGTCTGCTTCCCCTGCTTCGCCTTGCGCTTGGTGTCCACGTCCCCCCATACGGCCAGCGCCGCACCGGCCGCGAAGAGGCCGGCATAGGCGACCGACGGCAGATCGAACCAGTGCGGCAGAAGTCCCCAGGCGTGGTCGAAGAAGACCTGACCGATGAATCCCATGACGCCCTGGATCATGATGACGAAACCTAAGATTCCCCTCATGGCTCCAGCGTGAAGGGTCCGGCCCCGGGAGTCCTCGTTCCCGGGGCCGAACCCTTCTCATCCCTCGGTCGGAGACCACACCGGGGTGTCTACGACTCCACGGCAACGGCGCTCCGACGGCCCGTCATCCGCCGAGCAGCTTGCGCACCCGGTCGGCGCCGACGGCCAGCAGCAGGGTGGGCAGCCGCGGACCGGTGTCCCGGCCCACCAGCAGGTTGTAGAGCAGGGCGAAGAAGGCCCGCTGCGCGACCTTCAGCTCCGGGGTCGGCTTGGCGTCCGGCTCCAGGCCCGCCTGGACCTTCGGGACGCCGTAGACCAGGGTGGTCAGGCCGTCCAGCGACCAGTGCTCGTCGAGGCCGTCGAGCAGCAGCCGCAGCGAACCGCGGGCCTGCTCGTCGAGGGTGCCGAGCAGCTCCTCGTCGGGCTCGCCGCGGACGATGGTGCGCTGCTCGGCCGGGACCTGGGTGTTGATCCAGTACTCGGCCTTGGCCAGCCGCGGCCGGGTCTCCTCCAGCGAGGTGACGGGGTTGTCCGGGTCCAGCTCGCTCAGGATGCGCAGCGTCTGCTCGTCGTGGCCCGCGGTGATGTCCGCGACCGAGGCGAGCGTGCGGTACGGCAGCGGGCGCGGGGTGCGGGGCAGCTCGCCGGCGGCGGTGCGGGCCGCGCGGGAGTACGCCGCGGCGTCGGCCGGCAGCGCCGTGTCGTCCGCGACCTTGGCCTCCAGCTTGTCCCACTCGTCGTAGAGCCGCTGGATCTCCTGGTCGAAGGCGATCTTGAAGGACTGGTTGGGCTTGCGGCGGGCGTACAGCCAGCGCAGCAGCGGCGCCTCCATGATCTTCAGCGCGTCGCCGGGGGTCGGCACCCCGCCGCGCGACGACGACATCTTGGCCATGCCGCTGATGCCGACGAAGGCGTACATGGGCCCGATGGGCTGCGCGCCGTCGAAGATCTGCCGGACGATCTGGCCGCCGACGACGAAGGACGAGCCCGGCGAGGAGTGGTCGACACCGGACGGCTCGAAGATCACGCCCTCGTAGGCCCACCGCATCGGCCAGTCGACCTTCCAGACCAGCTTGCCGCGGTTGAACTCGCTCAGCCGGACCGTTTCGCCGAAGCCGCACGCGGTGCAGGTGTAGGCGAGCTCGGTGGTCTCGTCGTCGTAGGAGGTGACCGTGGTCAGGTCCTTCTCGCACTGCCCGCAGTAGGGCTTGTACGGGAAGTAGCCGGCCGAGCCGCCGCTGCCGTCGTCCTCGGCGGCCGCGCCCGAGCCCTCGGCGGCCTCCAGCTCGGCCTCGTCGACGGGCTTCTGCGACTTCTTGGCCGGGGCCTTCTTCGTGCGGTACTGGCCGAGGATCGCGTCGATGTCCGCGCGGTGCTTCATCGCGTGCAGGATCTGCTCGCGGTAGACGCCGGAGGTGTACTGCGCGGTCTGGCTGATGCCGTCGTACTCGACCCCCAGCTCGGCGAGCGCCTCGGCCATGGCGGCCTTGAAGTGCTCCGCCCAGTTCGGGTACGCCGAACCGGCCGGGGCCGGCACCGCGGTCAGCGGCTTGCCGATGTGCTCGGCCCAGGCCTCCTTGTCGACGCCCGCGACGCCGTCCGGAACCTTGCGGTAGCGGTCGTAGTCGTCCCACGAGATGAGGTGACGGACCTCGTAGCCGCGGCGGCGGATCTCATCGGCGACGAGGTGCGGGGTCATGACCTCGCGGAGGTTGCCGAGGTGGATCGGGCCGGACGGGCTCAGGCCCGAGGCGCAGACGACCGGTTTGCCCGGGGCGCGGCGCTCCGCCTCGGCAATGACCTCGTCCGCGAACCTGGAGACCCAGTCGGTCTCGGTGCTCTGCTGAGCCACGATCGGCCTTCCTCTTCCTGATGATCCTTATTGCGCCGTCTTGCGCGTTCGACGCCCAAAAGCCTGACGGTGCCCATTCTCCCAGACGAAAAATCAGTGGTAGTGCCGTGGGATACTCATTGGCAAACCCTTTCCCCTCCGACGACACCTCCCTCTGGAAGAGAGCTCTTTCCATGGCCTCGGTCACTTCTCTCGCAGCTTCGGTCCACCAGCGCGTCGCGGACGCCCTCTCGGCAGCCCTGCCGGAGGCCGGCACCGCCGACCCGCTGCTGCGCCGAAGCGACCGGGCGGATTTCCAGGCCAACGGCATGCTGGCGCTCGCCAAGAAGCTCAAGGGCAACCCGCGGGAGCTGGCCGCCCAGGTGGTCGCCGGCATCCCGACGGGCGACAGCGGCGCGGTGATCAAGGAGATCGAGGTCTCCGGCCCCGGCTTCCTCAACATCACCATCGCCGACGAGGCGATCATCAAGACCCTCGCCGAGCGCGCCGCCGACGACCGGCTGGGCGTGCCGTACGCCGCCGGCGCCGGGACGACCGTCATCGACTACGCCCAGCCGAACGTGGCGAAGGAGATGCACGTCGGCCACCTGCGGTCCGCGGTGATCGGCGCGGCGATGGTCGAGATCCTGGAGTTCACCGGCGAGAAGGTGATCCGCAGGCACCACATCGGCGACTGGGGCACCCAGTTCGGCATGCTCATCCAGTTCCTCATCGAGCACCCGCACGAGCTGGACCACAAGGGCGGCGAGGTCTCCGGCGAGGAGGCCATGTCGAACCTCAACCGGCTCTACAAGGCGTCGCGCGCGCTCTTCGACTCCGACGAGGAGTTCAAGGAGCGGGCCCGGCAGCGGGTCGTCGACCTCCAGGCCGGCGACGCGGAGACGCGGGCCCTGTGGCAGCGGTTCGTCGACGAGTCGAAGATCTACTTCTACTCCGTCTTCAACAAGCTGGACATGGACATCCAGGACCCCGACGTCGTCGGCGAGTCCGGCTACAACGACATGCTGGAGGAGACCTGCCGGCTGCTGGAGGAGTCCGGCGTCGCGGTGCGCTCCGAGGGCGCCCTCTGCGTGTTCTTCGACGACGTCAAGGGCCCGGACGGCAACCCCGTCCCGCTGATCGTCAAGAAGTCCAACGGCGGCTACGGCTACGCCGCCACCGACCTCTCCGCGATCCGCGACCGGGTGCAGAACCTCTCCGCCGACACCCTGCTGTACGTCGTCGACGCCCGGCAGTCGCTGCACTTCAAGATGGTCTTCGAGACCGCCCGCCGGGCCGGCTGGCTGAACGACAAGACGCATGCCGTCCAGCTGGCCTTCGGCACGGTCCTCGGCAAGGACGGCAAGCCGTTCAAGACCCGTGAGGGCGAGACGGTGCGGCTGGTGGACCTGCTCGACGAGGCCATCGACCGGGCGACCGCGGTGGTCCGGGAGAAGGGCGAGCCGATCGGCCTGACCGAGGAGGAGATCACCGGCAACGGCGCGCAGGTCGGCATCGGCGCCGTGAAGTACGCGGACCTGTCGACGTCGGCCAGCCGGGACTACAAGTTCGACCTGGACCAGATGGTGTCGCTGAACGGCGACACGTCGGTGTACCTCCAGTACGCCTACGCCCGGATCCGGTCGATCTTCCGCAAGGCCGGTGACACGGCCCCCGCGGCGCACCCGGAGCTGCCGCTGGCCCCGGCCGAGCGGGCCCTGGGCCTGCACCTCGACCAGTTCGGCGAGACCGTCGCCGAGGCCGCCGCGTCGTACGAGCCGCACAAGCTCGCCGCGTACCTCTACGGCCTGGCCTCGCTGTTCACGACCTTCTACGACCAGTGCCCGGTCCTGAAGGCCGAGGGCGGCCCGGACCAGATCGCGAACCGGCTGTTCCTGTGCGAGCTGACCGCCCGCACCCTCCACCAGGGCATGGCGCTGCTCGGCATCCGGACGCCCGAGCGGCTCTGACCCGCGCGCGTCGTCCGGCCGCCGCCGCGTCCCGCCGTCGCCTACGCTCCTGCCACAACGGCCCCGTACTCCACAGGTGTTGTACGGGGCCGTTCAGGTCTCACGGGAGGGGCAGCGATGCAGCGAGCAGCACACCAGAGCGGCCGGCCGGCCACGCCCGCCGGCGGCCCGCCCCGGCGCGCCGCGCTGGGCACCGGAGCCGGACTGCTGGCGGCGGGCCTCCTGGCGTCCGCCACCCCGCCCGCGGCCGCGCGGTCCCGCACCGCCCGCACGCCGTACGCGGCGCTGCGCCGGCTGGAGCACGCGCACCGGGCACGGGTCGGCGCCTTCGCCCACAACACCGTCACCGGCGCGACGGTCGCCTACCGCGCCCACGCCCGCGTCCCCCTCTGCTCGGTCTTCAAGACCCTCGCCGTCGCCGCGGTGCTGCGCGACCTCGCCCGCCACGGGGAGACGCCGGCCCGCCTCATCCGCTACACCGGCGCCGATCTCGTCGACAATTCGCCCGTCACCGAGCAGCACGTCACCACCGGCATGACGGTCGCCGGCCTGTGCGCCGCCGCCCTCCAGCGCAGCGACAACACGGCCGCCAACCTCCTGCTGCGCGAACTCGGCGGTCCGGCCGCCGTCACCGCCTTCGCCCGCTCCCTCGGCGACCGCACCACCCGCCTCGACCGCTGGGAGCCGGACCTGAACTCGGCCGAGCCGTGGCGGACGACGGACACCACCAGCCCCGCCGCCATCGGCACCGCCTACGCCCGGCTGCTGGTCGGCGACGCGCTCCCGCCGTCGGACCGGGGCCGGCTGACGGCCTGGATGACGGCCAACGAGACCAGCACGAACCGCTTCCGCGCCGCCCTGGACGAGGACTGGACCGTCGCCGACAAGACGGGCACCGGCTCCTACGGCACCGGCAACGACGTGGGGGTGGCCTGGACACCGGACGGCACCCCGATCGTGCTGGCCGTGCTCACGGGCAAGACGGAGCAGGCCGCGGACGCCGACGATCCGCTGATCGCGAGCGTGACACGGGTGCTCGCGCAGGCCGTCACCGGCTGAGCGGGCCGCGGGGCCGGATCGGCCGGCGCGTCAGTGCTGCCAGGGCCTGCGCACCGCGTCCTTGACCTTCTCGCTCGCGTCCAGCCCGTGCCCGGCGGTCTTCTCGGCCTTGCCCTCCGCCTCCAGCTTGCGGTTGTGCGTGGCCCGGCCGACGACTTCCTTCATGGCGCCGATGACCTGCGCGCCCTTGGCCTGCATCTTGCGCTTGGCAGTCATGGTTACCCGCTCCTCTGCCGGTCGGGGTCTTCCTTGACAACCGGTCCGTGCCCGGCGTGCGGCGGACAAAACCCGGTACGTGCGACGAAGCTCCCGCCCCGGGGCCCGGGACGGGAGCTTCGGCAACGGCGCGGGCGGCCGGGGCGGCTCACAGCCCCCGCGCGACCTCCGTCGCCCAGTACGTGAGGATCATGTCGGCACCGGCCCGCTTGATGCCGGTCAGCGCCTCCAGGATCGCCTTGTCCCGGTCGATCCAGCCCTTCTCGGCGGCCGCCTCGATCATCGCGTACTCACCCGAGATCTGGTACGCGGCGACGGGCACGTCCACCGTCTCCGCGACCTTCGCCAGCACGTCGAGGTACGGCAGCGCCGGCTTGACCATGACCATGTCGGCGCCCTCCTCCAGGTCGAGCGCCAGCTCGCGCAGCGACTCGCGGAGGTTGGCCGGGTCCTGCTGGTAGGTCTTGCGGTCGCCCTTGAGCGACGAGCCGACGGCCTCCCGGAAGGGCCCGTAGAAGGCCGAGGAGTACTTCGCCGTGTAGGCGAGGATCGAGACGTCCTCGTGGCCGGTCTGGTCGAGCGCGTCACGGGCGACGCCGACCTGCCCGTCCATCATGCCGCTGGGGGCCACGACATGGACGCCCGCGTCGGCCTGGACCTGCGCCATCTCGGCGTAGCGCTCCAGCGTCGCGTCGTTGTCGACCCGCCCCTCGGCGTCCAGGACCCCGCAGTGGCCGTGATCGGTGTACTCGTCCAGGCACAGGTCCGACATGATGACGAGGTCGTCGCCGACCTCGTCCCGCACGTCACGGATGGCGACCTGCAAGATCCCGTCCGGGTCGGTGCCCGCCGTACCGGCAGCGTCCTTCTTGGCGTCCTCCGGCACCCCGAACAGCATGATCCCGGCGACCCCGGCGTCGACCGCCTCCGCGGCGGCCTTACGGAGCGTGTCGCGGGTGTGCTGGACGACGCCCGGCATCGCGGAGATCGGCACCGGCTCGCCGATGCCCTCCCGCACGAACGCGGGAAGGATCAGGTCGGCGGGGTGCAGCCGGTGCTCGGCCACCATCCGCCGCATCGCGGGCGTGGTACGCAGCCGCCGCGGCCGCGCACCGGGAAAGCTTCCGTACGTCGTCATACCGCCCACGCTACGCCCGCTTTGCCCGTGCCTTTGCCGACGCTCAGTCGGCCATGGCCCGTCCGGCACGTCGGCGCCGTCCTGCGCCCGCACGCCGTCACCAGGGGAGCGAGGGAGCCGGCGAAAGCCTCAGGTCCCGCCGTGCGTACGTCGATACTGATCCCGTTCTTCCCGGGCCTGGATCGTCCAGGGATGCTTCGGCCCCAGCGTTCTGGTCCGGCCCTCGACAAGGGCCTCCGCATGCTCGACCGCCTCCCCGTACTGACCGAGTGCAGCCAGCGCGCGACTCAAGTTGAGTCGCGCGCTCAACGCGATGGGGTACTCATGGCCGAAACGTCGTACATAGCCGGCGAAGGCCGCACGGGCGTGGGGGAGGGCATCCTTTGCCCTCCCCGCGACACGGAGGGCGCGCGCATACGCGAGTTCCGCCCCGAGCGTGATGGAGTGATGCTCCCCGAGCACGCGATGGCAGTCACCGACCAGACTTTCCCCCGCGGCAATCTCGTCCGGCGTCGTGGTCAGTTCCAGGAGAGCCGACCGCGCGAGAAGCGTCAGAGGATGATCGGGCCCGAACAGCCGGTGGCGCCCTTCCGCTGCTCGGCGGAGAAGTGAGACGGCATCTCCGTCGTGGCCGAGGTTGAAGAGTGGACTGGCCAGTTTGATGCAGACTTCCAGGGTCTCCGGTGCCCCGGGGCCCAGCGTCCGTTCGCAGTCCTCCAGCACCTGCCGGTGGAGCGCTTCGGATTCCTGGAACCGTCCGAGCCGGTAAAGAGCGTGCCCCACGCGCTGGCGCAGCCCGATGACCAGGACATTGTCGTTGCCGAGCCGGGGAGACACGAGCTCCACGGCCTCGCTGCCGAGGGTGTGTGCCGCGGAGTAGTCGCCGGACAGATGGACGGCGGCGACGAGCCGACGGGCGCATTCCGCCGCGGCTTCCACTGTCGCCCGACCGGTCTCCCAGACAACCGCTCTCCGCAGGAGGGCGATCACATGGGGCGCGAGCAGGGTCACATGGGGTTCTTGCGCCCCGCGGTCGGGGACCTCCGGCAGCGCGGCAAGGAGCAGGCGGGAAGCGGTGGCGGCGAGCCGCTCCCGTTGGCCGGCGGGGGTGGTGCGGGCGACGCTGTCGAGGAGGACGCCGTGCGTGCGCAGGCAGCGGAGCTCGCGGGATACCAGCTCGGTGAGGGAGTGGTCGAGGAGCCCGCGGAGAGCTGTTTCCACGCGGGAAGCGGGGAGTTCGGGCCCGAGTTCGGCGCCGGAGAGGATCGCGAGGGGCAGCGGGTCGTTGGCCCAGCAGGCAAGGAGGCGCAGGACGTGACCTGCTTCGGGGAGCCCTTGGCCGGTGAGGGTGTCGAGGGAGAGCTGCCAGGTGCGGCTGAGCAGGTGGCGGGAGTCGTTGCCGACGGCCGTGGCCCCTTGGTCGAGGAGTTCGATGGGGTCGGGGCCGGTGCCGCTGTCGAGCCGGCGGCCGTAGTCGGCGAGGGTCCATGGGTCGATGACCTGGTGGGCGAGGAATCCGCCGGCGAGGGTGAGGGCCAGGGGAAGACGTCCAAGGCGGTCGGCGACCTCCCCTGCGTCCTCCACCGACCCCGCGTGCGGTGCCAGGTCGCGGAGGACGAGGGCGGCGTCTTCTCGTGGGAGCACGCCGAATTGGAGGAGTTCGGCGCCGGGCCACCAGTGAGCCGCCGCCTGCCGGGTGGTGACGACGACGGTGCCGGTGGGGCTGGTGCGGAGCCAGCCGCCGTCGCGGAGGATGGCGGGGGCGTCGGCGTTGTCGAGGACCAGGAGCCAGGGCCGGTCGGAGCGGTCGAGGTAGTGCCACACGAGATCGGCGGCGGGGCGCAGCCCGCTGCGCGCTCCCATCAGCTCGCCGTCCGAAGCCCCTCGGTCGGCTGCGACGGCAAGCATGCCGGCGCGTAAGGAGGCGGGGTCGGAGGCGTTCACCCACAGGCCGACGCGACCGGCCCGACCGGTGGCGTGATGGAAGAGGGTGTAGGCGACGGCGGTCTTGCCGCAGCCGCCCATGCCGTGGAGGACGTAGACGCGGTTGCCGGCGCCGGGTTCGACGGCGGCACGCAGGCGGTCCATCTCTCCGGCACGGTCGCGCAGGACAACCGGAGCCCGGCCGACCGCGGGACGGCGTACGGAGTCGGGGCCCGTCCAGTCGGGGCCGTGATGGTGGTGCTCGGTGATGTGCTGGTCGCCGGAGGCTTGGTAGATGCGGCCCTCCCCCTCGGCCCGGGCGTCGTAGCTGCCGCTCATGCTTCCCCCCGGTACCGGTCACGACCGGCCACGATGCGCTGCGGCGCCGCGGGCACCCATAAGGTCCCCGAGTGCGCTCCTGCCGCGCCCGCCGGCGCGACCGTCTGCGGTTTCACGAGCCCGCCCCTCCCCCAACTGCCACTCGGTGACTCCACACTAGCCAGCCGTCCGACTGCCCGGAACGCAGAAGGGCGCCCCGAAAGGCGCCCTTCCTACGTTCCGTGCGAGGTGCGGATCCGCTCAGCTACGAGCCCGTCTCCGCGCACCGGGTCGCCGCTCGCTGGGGCGGGTGACCGGGTCGCCGGACTCGATCGCGGCGTCGCGTCGCGCCGCGCCGAAGTCCGCGAGGGCCTCGGCCAGCTTGTGCACCGACGGCTCGGGCGACATGACGTCCACCCGCAGCCCGTGCTCCTCGGCGGTCTTGGCGGTGGCCGGGCCGATGCAGGCGATCACGGTCACGTTGTGCGGCTTGCCGGCGATACCGACCAGGTTCCGCACGGTGCTCGACGACGTGAACAGCACGGCGTCGAACCCGCCGCCCTTGATCGCCTCACGGGTCTCGGCCGGCGGCGGCGAGGCGCGCACGGTCCGGTAGGCCGTGACGTCGTCGACCTCCCAGCCCAGCTCGATCAGCCCGGCGACCAGGGTCTCGGTGGCGATGTCGGCGCGCGGCAGGAAGACGCGGTCGATCGGGTCGAAGACCGGGTCGTAGGGCGGCCAGTCCTCCAGCAGGCCGGCGGCCGACTGCTCACCGCTCGGCACCAGGTCGGGCTTCACACCGAAGGCGACCAGCGCCTTGGCGGTCTGCTCGCCGACCGCGGCGACCTTGATTCCCGCGAAGGCGCGGGCGTCCAGGCCGTACTCCTCGAACTTCTCCCGGACGGCCTTGACGGCGTTGACCGAGGTGAAGGCGATCCACTCGTAGCGGCCGGTGACCAGGCCCTTGACCGCGCGCTCCATCTGCTGCGGGGTACGCGGCGGTTCGACGGCGATGGTCGGGACCTCGTGCGGCACCGCGCCGTACGACACGAGCTGGTCGGAGAGCGACGCGGCCTGCTCCTTCGTCCGCGGCACGAGCACCCGCCAGCCGAACAGCGGCTTGGACTCGAACCACGACAGACGGTCGCGCTGGGCCGCGGCACTGCGCTCACCGACCACGGCTATGACCGGCTGGCCGCCGTCCGGCGAGGGCAGCACCTTGGCGGCCTTGAGCACCTGGGCGACCGACCCGAGGGTGGCGGTCCAGGTGCGCTGGCGGGTGGTGGTGCCGGCGACGGTGACGGTCAGCGGGGTGTCCGGCTTGCGGCCGGCCGACACCAGCTCCCCGGCGGCCGCGGCCACCGAGTCGAGGGAGGTGGAGACGACGGCGGTGGCGTCGCTGGCACCCACCTCGGACCAGCAGCGCGCGTCGGCGGTGCGGGCATCGATGAAGCGGACGTCGGTGCCCTCGGCGTCGCGCAGCGGGACACCGGCGTACGCGGGCACGCCGACGGCCGCGGCGATGCCGGGCACCACCTCGAAGACGATGCCTTCGGCGGCGCAGGCCAGCATCTCCTCGGCGACGTAGCCGTCGAGACCGGGATCCCCGGTGACGGCACGCACGACCCGCTTGCCCGCACGGGCGGCCGCCATGACAAGATTGGCGGTGTCCCGAAGGGCTGGCACGTCGGCGGGGATTGACGCCTCGTCAGCTGATGCCTGCAGTGGTGTGTCCACCTGTGCGCGGGCATGCACGCGCACGACGTCCAGCACCTGCGGGTCGGCGATCAGTACGTCCGCGGAGGCCAGCGCCTCCACGGCACGCAGCGTCAGCAGACCCGGGTCTCCCGGCCCGGCACCCAGGAAGGTGACCTGACCGGAGGCGGAGTGGTTTGGGGCGGTGGGGTTCAAAGTGCTCGCTCCCCCATAAGACCGGCCGCACCCTTTGCGAGCATCTCGGCGGCGAGCTCACGACCCATGTGCAGCGGGGTCGACGCGTCGTCGGGAGAGGCGGGTACGTGCCCGGTGGTGGACAGTTGCACCAGCGTGCTGCCGTCGGTCGTGCCGACGACACCGCGCAGATGCAATTCGGTGACAACCTGCTCGTCGGCCTTGGGGCCTCCCCTGCTCGAGCGATGTCGAGAGCTTGGGGAAAGGTCGGCCAGTGCTCCGACGGGTGCGGAACAGCCGGCCTCCAGGGCGGCGAGCAGGGAACGCTCGGCGGTCACGGCGGCCCGGGTGTCCGGGTCGTCGAGCTCGGCGAGCCGGGCGATGAGGTCCACGTTGACCGCGGCGCACTCGATCGCCAGTGCCCCCTGGCCGGGGGCGGGCAAAACCACGTCGGGCGACAGCAGCTGCGTCGCCTCGTCGATCCGGCCGATCCGGGTGAGTCCGGCGGCGGCCAGTACGACCGCGTCCAGTTCCCCCTTCTCGACGAAGCCGATGCGGGTGTCGATGTTCCCGCGTATCGGCACGGTCTCCACACGCCGGCCCAGCGACCTGGCCCAGGCGTTGAGCTGCGCCATCCGCCGGGGCGAGCCGGTGCCGATACGGGCCACCCGGTCCTCGTCGGCGGTCAGCTGCTCGAAGGTGAGCCCGTCCCTGGCGATCAGCGCGTCCCGGGGGTCTTCCCGTACGGGTATCGCGGCCAGCGTCAGGTCGTCGGGCTGCGTGGTGGGCAGGTCCTTGAGGGAGTGGACGGCGAAGTCGATCTCCCCTGCGAGCAGCGCGTCGCGCAGCGCGGAGACGAAGACGCCGGTGCCGCCGATCTGTGCGAGGTGCTCACGGGAGGTGTCGCCGTAGGTGGTGATCTCCACCAGTTCGACGGGGCGGCCCGTCAGCGCGCGCACCGCCTCGGCGATCTGCCCGGACTGGGCCATGGCGAGCTTGCTGCGCCGCGTGCCCAGCCGCAGTGCTCTCGTCGTGCTGTCGGTCATGCCCGCTCCCGTGCATCGTGCCTGTCGGCGCGCGTGTCGGCCCGGCTGACGGCGGCGACCGTCTGGGGGTCGAGGTCGAAGAGTTCCCGCAGGGCGTCCGCGTACCCGGCGCCGCCGGGCTCGCTGGCGAGCTGCTTGACCCGGACAGTGGGCGCGTGCAGGAGTTTGTCGACGACGCGGCGCACGGTCTGGGTGATCTCGGCGCGCTGCTTGTCGTCCAGGTCGGGGAGCCGGCCGTCGAGCCGGGCGATCTCACCGGCGACGACATCGGCGGCCATGGTGCGCAGGGCCACCACGGTGGGGGTGATGTGCGCGGCCCGCTGGGCGGCGCCGAACGCGGCCACCTCGTCGGAGACGATGCCGCGCACCTTGTCCACGTCGGCCGCCATCGGCGCGTCCGCGGACGCGTCGGCCAGCGACTCGATGTCGACGAGGTGCGCGCCCTCGATCCGGTGGACCGCGGCGTCTATGTCCCGCGGCATCGCGAGGTCCAGCAGCGCCAGCGGCGCCGTGTTCCCCTCGCGTGCGGCCGCGACCATCTCGCCGGCCAGGACCAGGCCGGTCGCGCCGGTACAGGAGACGACGATGTCGGCGAGCCCCAGCTCGGCCGGGACGGAGGTCATGGCGGCCGCGCGGGCGGCGAGCCCGTTCGCGGCGCCGGGGCCGCCCGGCTCGCTGAGGATCCGCACGAGCCGCTCGGCGCGCTCGACGGTGCGGTTGGCGACGGCCAGCTCGCCGACACCGGCCCGGACGAGGGTGGTGGCGGCCAGCGACGACATCGAACCGGCGCCGATGACCAGCGCCCGCTTGCCGCGCGCCCAGGTCTCGACGTCCCGGCCGCCCGCGAGCTGCTCCAGCCCGAAGGTGACCAGCGACTGCCCGGCCTTGTCGATACCGGTCTCGCTGTGGGCGCGCTTGCCGACCCGCAGCGCCTGCTGGAACAGGTCGTTCAGCAGCCGTCCGGCGGTGTGCAGCTCCTGGGCGACGGCCAGCGCGTCCTTGATCTGCCCGAGGATCTGGCCCTCGCCGACGACCATCGAGTCCAGGCCGCAGGCCACCGAGAAGAGGTGGTGGACCGCGCGGTCCTCGTAGTGGACGTAGAGATAAGGGGTCAGCTCCTCCAGGCCGGCGCCGCTGTGGCGGGCCAGGAGGGTGGAGAGCTCGGCGACACCGGCGTGGAACTTGTCCACGTCGGCGTAGAGCTCGATGCGGTTGCAGGTGGAGAGCACCGCGGACTCGGTGACCGGCTCGGCCGACACCGCGTCCTGCAGCAGCTTGCCGCGCGCCTCGGGGGCGAGCGCGGCCCGCTCCAGCACGCTCACCGGCGCGCTGCGATGGCTCAGTCCGACGACCAGGAGGGTCATGCCGGCATCACGGCGGGCATGTCCCCGTCAGGTCCCTTGCGGTCGCCGGCCACGGCGGCAGCGGCACGGGCGGCGGCGGCCGGGGCGCCGCCGTCGGGCCCGGCCTCCTCGCCCGCCTTGCGCTGCTCGTGGAAGGCGAGAATCTGCAGCTCTATCGACAGGTCGACCTTGCGCACGTCCACCCCGTCGGGGACGGTCAGCACGGTCGGCGCGAAGTTGAGGATCGAGGTGACACCGGCGGCGACCAGCCGGTCGCAGACCTGCTGGGCGGCCCCGGCCGGCGTCGCGATGACGCCGATCGAGACGCCGTTGCTCTCGATGATGTGCTCCAGCTCGTCCGTGTGCTGGACCCCGATGCCCGCGACGGGCTTGCCGGCCATGGCCGGGTCGGCGTCGATCAGCGCGGCGACCCGGAAGCCGCGGGAGGCGAAGCCGCCGTAGTTGGCGAGCGCGGCGCCGAGGTTACCGATACCGACGATCACAACCGGCCAATCCTGCGTCAGCCCCAGCTCGCGCGAGATCTGGTAGACGAGATACTCCACGTCGTAGCCGACACCGCGGGTCCCGTAGGAGCCGAGGTAGGAAAAGTCCTTGCGCAGCTTGGCGGAGTTGACCCCGGCCGCGGCCGCGAGTTCCTCGGAGGAGACCGTGGGGACCGAGCGCTCGGACAGCGCGGTCAGTGCACGCAGATACAGCGGAAGCCGGGCGACGGTGGCCTCGGGAATGCCTCGGCTGCGGGTCGCCGGTCGGTGAGTTCGGCCAGTTGCCACGGTGCTCCTGCGGGTAGAGCGGGGCTGCGGGCGACCGCATGGAACCCGACCGCCCTGTCTTCTGCAGGCTATGTCTTTGTGAACGCGTGCACAAAGATGGTGTCCGGTTTGTCCGCCCAAAGTGACCGGGGTCACGCGCCTATTACAGGCCTCCGCGGAACCAACTCCCACGGCACACCGTTCGCTCGCGCCGCCCGCGAAACGCGGCAGCACCCACGGGAGCACGGGCCCTCACTCCTCACCGCTATACCCCCGGAAACCTACAAATCGCCCACCGATGGTAATCGAACCGGACGACCGCGGGCGCGCCCCGCCGTCCCGCCGGCGCCCCGGATCCGGCCCGTACGCCGCGCCCGCCCGCCGCGGCGACCCGGCACAATGGCCCCATGGCCCCCTTGTTCAGCCGCAGCCCCCGCAAGAACCCCGCCGACCGGGTGGTCACCCTCGTCGGCAAGCCCGGCTGCCACCTCTGCGACGACGCCCAGGCCGTGATCGAGAAGGTGTGCGCGGAGACCGGCGCGTCCTGGGAGAAGAAGGACATCACCGAGGACGCGGAGCTGCACCGCAAGTACTGGGAGCAGATTCCGGTCATCCTCGTCGACGGCGCCCAGCACGATTTCTGGCGCGTCGACCCGAAACGCCTGCGCACGGCACTGGGCGCATGATCCGTTCCCGCTCCGCCGGGCCGCGCGAGGCACCCTCGCGCACGCCGCCGCGGATGGCCGTAACGCAACCGTCCACCGCCGCGGGCCGTCCGGACACGCGCCCGTAACCGGCTGCACCGAACAAACTGGCTACGCTAGCGCCATGGCCCGCCCGTCGCCCGCTCACCGCCCCCGCCGCAGTCCCACCGGGGCACTGCTGTCCCTGGGTTGGTTCCCCCGCCGCAGACGCCCCGCCACGGCCCGCAGCGTGCTGGCCGGCGAGGCCGCGGCCGAGGCCGCCCGGAAGTCCTCCCAGGAAGCACCGCCCCCCGAGGAGACCGAGACCCCGGCGGAGCCGGACTTCCCGGTCGTCGGGGACACGGCGGCCGCCGCCTTCTTCGACCTGGACAACACCGTCATGCAGGGCGCCGCGCTGTTCCACTTCGGCCGCGGCCTGTACAAGCGGCACTTCTTCCACAAGCGCGACCTGGCCCGCTTCGCCTGGCAGCAGATCTACTTCCGGCTGGCCGGCTCGGAGAACCCCGAGCACATGGCGGACGTCCGCAACAGCGCGCTGTCCATCGTCCAGGGCCACCGCGTCGCCGAGCTGATGTCCATCGGCGAGGAGATCTACGACGAGTACATGGCCGAGCGGGTCTGGCCCGGCACCCGGGCCCTCGCCCAGGCGCACCTCGACGCAGGCCAGAAGGTGTGGCTGGTGACCGCGGCCCCGGTCGAGACGGCGACGATCATCGCCCGCCGGCTCGGCCTGACCGGCGCGCTGGGCACCGTCGCCGAGTCCGTCGGCGGGGTCTACACGGGCAAACTGGTCGGCGAGCCGCTGCACGGCCCGGCCAAGGCCGAGGCGGTCCGCGCCCTGGCCTCCGCGGAGGGCCTGGACCTCTCGCACTGCGCCGCCTACAGCGACTCCGCCAACGACATCCCGATGCTCTCGCTCGTCGGGCACCCCTATGCGATCAATCCTGACAGCCGGCTGCGCAAGCACGCCCGGGAGCAGGGGTGGCGGCTGCGCGACTACCGGACCGGCCGCAAGGCCGCCAAGATCGGCATCCCCGCGGCGGCCGGCGTGGGCGCCCTCGCGGGCGGCGCGGCGGCCGCGGTCGCGCTGCAGCGCCGACGCCGCTGACCAGGCCTGATAGCCGTACGGGACGGCGGGCCATCCTCACTCCCTACCCCCTCCGCCGTCCCCTCAGTCGTGCTGCTTCCGGTCAGCCACAACACGCCCTCCAACCAGGCAGATTGCGTTTCCTTCCGATCAAAAGTTGCTCAGTAATCGATACTGAATCTGCCACGAACCCGGCACGGAACGTAACTAATCGATGATTTGAGCAACTGGGTGTAGCGCTGCCTTTACGAAGCGTTATTCTCCTCAGACGCAATCCGGAACCCACACGTCCCTACGACGAGTGAACGGTCCCGCACTGCACGTGATGGAAGCTCTGCCTCTGGGAGTCCCGTGTACCCACACGTCGGGGTTGACGCCTCGGGCCTGGCTACGCTGCGTACGACACTCGTCGACCACCTGCGCAGTTTTGTCCCCACCGCGTACGCCGTCCCCGCATTCGCCTCAGCCGTCCCCGCCGCCGGACCCTGCTACGCCCTGGCCGACGGGAGTGCTGCGGTCGGCAAGGCCGCCGGCAGAACCCGCCGCTCCGGCACCGGCACGACCACCGCCCGTCGCCCCGCCGACAGCGACAGCCGTCGCATGATGGACCTCGTCGAACGAGCCCAGGCGGGCGAGGCCGACGCCTTCGGCCGCCTCTACGACCAGTACGCCGACACCGTCTACCGGTACATCTACTACCGCGTGGGCGGCCGCGCCACGGCCGAGGACCTCACCAGCGAGACCTTTCTGCGCGCCCTGCGCCGCATCGGCACCTTCACCTGGCAGGGCCGCGACTTCGGCGCCTGGCTCGTGACCATCGCCCGCAACCTCGTCGCCGACCACTTCAAGTCCTCGCGCTTCCGCCTGGAAGTCACCACCGGAGAGATGCTCGACGCCAACGAGGTCGAGCGCAGCCCCGAGGACTCGGTCCTCGAATCCCTCTCCAACGCCGCCCTGCTGGAGGCGGTGCGCAAGCTCAACCCCCAGCAGCAGGAGTGCGTCACACTGCGCTTCCTGCAGGGCCTCTCGGTCGCCGAGACCGCCCGCGTCATGGGCAAGAACGAGGGCGCGATCAAGACCCTCCAGTACCGCGCCGTACGCACCCTGGCGCGGCTGCTGCCCGAAGACGCCCGCTGACCCGACCGCCCCCCTGTCCACGGATTCCGATGCCGCCCCCATGCCGCATGCGCTCACTCCCGGTGACCTTCCCTACCCGGTCGGTCAGATCATCGTGAGTGCGTAACCCGAGTGCCGCGCCGCTCGTTGTGCGGGATGCAGGCTCCATACGGTCATGCCTTGCCCGCCACCTCTCACTCGATCGAGTGGTCGCGGACGACGGCGTGCAACCGTCCGGTCCGTCTGGACAGTCAAAGCCAGCCCGGGGAGTCGAGCGGATGACGAGAGGAGGTGCCGCCCGTGATCGCGAATGTCTCGGTGCACCGGCGGGCCAACGCCTTCGCCCAGGCCCTTGAGGAGCAGGTCCTCGAGGGCACGGCGGCCGAGGAACAGGTCGATCCGGCGCAAGAGCCGGGCGAAGCACGGCTGTTGGCGGTCGCCGACGGCCTCGGGAAACTCCCGAGGCCGGAGATGGCAGCCGAGGTCAAGACTGTCCAGCGTGCCCAGCTCATCGCCGCGATGGAGGCCGCCTTCGCCGAAGGCGCCCCGTCGGACGGTGCCAGGGTGCCCGAGCAGCGCGAACACAAGGGCGCGCACCGCGCCACGAAATCGATCGGCAGGCTGCGCCCGCGCTCCCGCCTCACCAAGGGACTGGCCGCGGGCGGGCTGACGGTGGGCGTCGCCGCCGGCGCGTTCACCGGCGTCGCCGCGGCCAGCTCCGACGCCCTGCCCGGCGACTCCCTCTACGGTCTCAAGCGCGGCATGGAGGACCTGCGGCTCGGCATGGCCGACGACGACTCCGACCGCGGCCGGCTCTATCTCGACCAGGCCGCCATCCGCATGATGGAGGCGCGCCGCCTGATGGAGCGCGCCCGGGTCGCCGACCTCGACCACGAAGCGCTCGGCGAGGTCCGCAAGGCGCTCGCCGGCGTCACCCACGACGCGGGCGAGGGCCACCGCCTCCTGCACCAGGCGTACGAGCGCGACGGCTCGCTCGACCCCATCCAGGCGCTGAACTCCTTCACCAGGTCCCACCGCCGTACCTGGTCGCAGTTGCGCGACAAGCTGCCGGTACAGCTCATGGACGTCCGCGACCAGGTCAGTTCGGTCTTCGACGCCATAGACAAAGAGGTCGGTCCGCTCCGCCCGCTGCTGCCGCGCCCGCCGGAAGGCCGCAGCCACCACCGGCACACGCCCGCCTCCGCGGGCACCGGCTCCGGGTCCGCCGGGCACCCCGCGCCGTCCGGCAGCAAGTCCGGCCCCGGCAAGCACGCCCCGGGCTCGCACGCCCCGCGCCCGTCGGCTTCGCCCTCCCAGGAGGACGGCCTGCTCGGCGGCAACACGGGCGGCCTGCTCGACCCGCCGTCCAAGGGCGGCAGCCCGTCGCCGCACGACCGCGGCCGCCACCACAGCGGCCGGGACACCGGCGGCCAGCCCGACGTCACCCTCCCGCCGCTGATCCCGGGGCTGCTTCCCGGCCTGGGCATCGACGGCGAGGATCTCCCGAAGTAGCGAAGCGGTCCTCCGGCGCTCGGTGTTCTTCTGGTCCTTCCCTCAGAAGAACACCGAGCGTCGCTGTACCAGCAGCTTGTAGAGGGTGTGCTGAATCGTTTCCCGCACCTGGTCGGTCAGGTTGAACATCAGCATCGGATCGTCCGCCGCCTCCGGCGGATAGCCGGCCGTCGGGATCGGCTCGCCGAACTGAATCGTCCACTTCGTCGGCAGCGGCAGCGCCCCCAGCGGCCCCAGCCACGGGAAGGTCGGCGTGAGGGGGAAGTACGGCAGCCCCAGCACCCGCGCCAGCGTCTTGGCGTTCCCGATCATCGGGTAGATCTCCTCCGCGCCCACGATCGAGCACGGCACGATCGGCACCCCGGCCTTCAGCGCCGTCGAGACGAAGCCGCCGCGCCCGAAGCGCTGGAGCTTGTAGCGGTCCGCGAAGGGCTTGCCGATGCCCTTGAAGCCCTCCGGCATCACCCCGACGATCTCACCACGCTCCAGCAGCCGCTGGGCGTCCTCCGCGCAGGCGAGGGTGTGCCCGGCCTTGCGCGCCAGCTCGTTTATCACCGGCAGGACGAACACCAAATCGGCCGCCAGCAGCCGAAGATGACGCTGCGCCGGGTGGTTGTCGTGCACCCCGACCTGCAGCATCAGGCCGTCCAGCGGCAGCGTCCCGGAGTGGTTGGCGACGATCAACGCCCCGCCGTCGGAGGGGATGTTCTCGACGCCCTTCACCTCCACCCGGAAGTACTTCTCGTAGAAGGGCCGCAGCAGCGACATCAGGACCTGGTCGGTGAGCTCCTCGTCGTACCCGAAGTCGTCGACCTCGTAGTCGCCGGTGATCCGCCGGCGCAGGAACGCCAGCCCGCCCGCGATCCGCTCGTCCAGGGTCCGCCCGGTGCCCTCCCGCGGGGGCACCGCCGGCGGGTGCTCGGCCCGGGCCTCGGGCACGGGCACCAGCGGCGTACCGCGCCCCGCGCGCCCGGCCCTCCTGGCCTTCCTGCGCGCCCTGGGCTCCTCGCCGAAGGGGATGACCTTGGCGTCCGCCATCGTGGGTGAACTCCTCACTGGGTCGGGCCGCCGCGTGCGGGCAGCACGCCGGCGAGCCGGTCGACGGTGCGGGCGAGGGACTCGGGCGGCAGCAGCCCGGGTCCGCGGCTGCGGGCGAATTCCTCGAAGGTCTCCGCCGTCGTGTACTTCGGGTGGAACCCCAGTGTCTCGCGCATCTGGGTCGTTTCCACGACCCTGCCGTGCGTGAGCAGCCGGATCTGTTCCGGCGAGAAGTCCGTGATGCCGATGGACCGCAGCGCCGTACCTGCCCAGGTCACGGTCGGCAGCAGGAGCGGCACGGTGGGCCGCCCCAGCCGCCGGGAGGTCTGCGACAGCAGCAGGACGCCGTCCCCGGCGATGTTGAAGGTGCCGCTGTTGAGCGTGCCGCGGCGCGGCGCGGCGGCGGCCATCCGCAGCACCTCGATGGCGTCGCCCTCGTGGACGAACTGCAGCCGCGGGTCGTAACCGAGGACGGTGGGCCACACCGGCAGCGAGAAGTACTCGGCGAGCGGGGAGTCCGCACACGGCCCGAGGATGTTGGCGAAGCGCAGCACGCACACCGCCACGTCGGGCCGGCGCCGGGCGAAGCCCCGTACGTACCCCTCGACCTCCACGACGTCCTTGGCGAAGCCGCCGCTGGGCAGGGACTTCGGGGTGGTGGTCTCGGTGAAGACGGCGGGGTCCCGGGGCGCGGAGCCGTAGACGCTGGTGCTGGACTTGATGACCAGGCGCTGCACGTTCGGGGCCTTCTGGCAGGCGCCGAGCAGTTGCATCGTCCCGATGACGTTGGTTTCCTTCACCCCGGCGCGGCCGCCCCGCTTGCCCAACGGCGTGCCGTTGATGTCCATATGGACGACGGTGTCGACGCCCGTCTCGGCCAGGACCCTGGCGATCGCCGGATGCCGGATATCGGCCTTGAGGAATTCGGCGCCGCCCAGGTGGTGGTCCGGCGCCACCGCATCGACCCCGATCACCCGGTCGACGTCGGGATCGCGCTGGATACGGCGGACGAACCGGCCGCCCAGCTGCCGTGCGACTCCCGTGACGAGCACGACCTTGCCCAAGATCAGCCCTTCCTTCCCGCCGCGACCGCCGTGGCCGAGCTGTCCCGACCACGCTATCGGGTAGGTGTTGCGCTGTGATGACCGCAGGATGCCCAAGGACGCATTTCCGTCCGACCACCGTCCATACGGCCCACAACGCACCGCAGCCCCCGATCGCACAGGGCGATGGGGGGCTGCGAATTCGCGATCAGCGTCGCTTACTTCTTGTTACGACGCTGAACACGGGTGCGCTTGAGCAGCTTGCGGTGCTTCTTCTTCGCCATCCGCTTGCGCCGCTTCTTGATAACAGAGCCCACGACTACCCTCGCTCACTTCGAATCACTCGGTGCGGGGCGTCCGAGCCCACACTACCTACATCGGGCCAGCCTACCCGGCGACGGGCGAACGGCGTAATCCGAGGGTCGGCGAATCTCCGTCAGGCTGATTCCACCCCCACAAAGGACTCCCGGAGATAGTCGTGAACCGCTTGCTCCGGGACCCGGAAGGACCTCCCCACGCGGATCGCGGGCAGATGACCACTGTGCACCAGGCGGTACACGGTCATCTTCGACACTCGCATCACCGTGGCGACCTCCGCCACTGTCAGGAACACGACCTCGTTCAGAGGCCTCTGGTCTGCAGCCATGCCACACCTGCACCTTCCGCATAAGACGGTCACCGGCTTCCCCTCCGGTGACTCTTCGTCGCTATGCGCTCACTCCCCAGATTAGGGGCGGGTGATGCGAGTGGGGAAGAGGAGCAGCGAACAGCCTCCTATCGGGACAGACATGCCCGTTTAAGCACATAGCGGGCCAGCGGCTGGTAGGACGCGCTCGGCGCGCCGTCGTCGAGCGGCACCGCCACCGACACCCGTCCCTCGGCCTGCCCGACGAACAGCGCCGGGTCGTCCGTATCCGCCAGCCCGATCGCCTCGATGCCCAGCTGACCTGCCCCGCAGACCCATCCGTGGTCCCCGATCACCAACTCCGGCAGCGGCCCCGCACCGTCCCCCGCGACGGCCAGAGCGGTGCGTACCGGGAGCGGCGAATGGGTGTGCACGCCCCCCGTCCCCGGCGCGCCCCGCACGCCCGTTTCTCGCATCAGCGCGACTCCCCGTACGTAGGCGAGAGTGCAGGTACGTACTCCGAACCGGGTCGCTATGTCGACACGGGCGCCATACGCCGGGGTGAGGACGAGGCAACCCGCCGACGAGAGAGCGTCTGCCAGAGCGGCGTAGAACGCCGTCAGCCGGTGCGGGTGGCCGGTGCCGATCAGCACCGGCGCCCGGCGTCCCGCCGCCTCTCCGACCCGTTCGGCGAACCGGTCCAGCGCCGCGACGGTGCGGTCGGGGTCAATCTCATCCAGGCCGGAAACATGTGCGGGATCGGCCGAAACGCCGCACTCCTGCCCCATCAGTCGCAGTACTTCACCGATCTGCCAGTCCCCGTCGGGCTCCAGCCCCAGCAGCGCCCGGGGATCGCGGGCCGCGAAGAGCCGGTAGCGCGCCAGGCTCTTCTCCCGCGTCGTCGCGATCGTCCCCGCGAGCCGCGCCTCGATCAGGTGCGCCCGCAGCGCCCCGGTGCCCAACACGCGTCCCATACTGTCCGGTTGGTCGGCCTACGGGTGCCCTGACCGACGAGTAGTCACACCTTCGGGGCACGGCGCCGGAGACGGCCGTACGGAGCCGGGCCGCACGGGGCCGTACGGGGCCTCACACGCCCCGCTGCGGCCCCCGCCCCACCCGGACTACGGCAGCAGCCCGTGCGCCGGGAACACCGCCCGGCGGGTGGCCAGCACCGCCTGGTCCAGCCGGTCGGCCGGGTCGTAGCCGTCCTCGACGAAGTCCCGCCACTGCGGCGTACGGCCGTCCGTCATCCGCTGCGGCGCCAACTGCCGCGTCCTGCGGAACACTTCGTGCCGCCACGACTCCGGCACCATGGAGGCCGGCTCGATGGGCCGGCCCGCCGCGATCGCGGCCAGATGCGTCCAGCTGCGCGGAACCACGTCCACCACCGCATAGCCGCCCCCGCCGAGCGCGACCCAGCGCCCGTCCGCGTGCCGGTGTGCCAGGTCGTGGCAGGCCTCCGCCACCGCGCGCTGCGCGTCCAGGCTCACCGCGAGGTGCGCCAGCGGGTCCTCGAAGTGGGTGTCCGCGCCGTGCTGCGTCACGATCACCTGCGGCCGGAAGGCGCCCAGCAGCTCCGGCACCACCGCGTGGAAGGCCCGCAGCCACCCCTCGTCGCCGGTCCCGGCCGGCAGCGCCACGTTCACCGCGCTGCCCTCCGCGCCCTCGCCGCCGGTCTCCTCCGGCCAGCCGGTCTGCGGAAAGAGCGTCCGGGGATGCTCGTGCAGCGAGATCGTCAGTACCCGCGGGTCCTCCCAGAACGACGCCTGCACCCCGTCCCCGTGGTGCACATCCACATCGACGTACGCGACTCGCTCGGCCCCCAGCTCCAGCAGGCGGGCGACGGCCAGCGCCGCGTCGTTGTAGATGCAGAACCCGGCCGCCCCGCCCGGCATCGCGTGGTGCAGCCCGCCGGCGAAGTTCACCGCGTGCGCCGCGTCGCCGCGCCAGACGGCCTCCGCCGCGCCCACCGACTGCCCGGCGATCAGCGCGGACGCCTCGTGCATCCCCGCGAACGCCGGGTCGTCCGCCGTCCCCAGCCCGTACGAGAGATCCGCGGCGGCGGGGTCCGCCGAGGCCCTGCGGACCGCGCCGATGTAGTCCTCGCGATGCACCAGCCGCAGGGTGGAGTCCCCGGCAGGCTTGGCCGCGACCACCTCCAGCGGCCCGCGGTCCAGCTCGTACGCCTCCACCAAACGCATGGTCAGCGCGAGCCGGACCGGGTCCATCGGATGCCCGGACCCGAAGTCGTAGCCCGTTACTGCCTCATCCCACATCAGCTGTGCGCGGCCGCTCATGTCCGTCACCGTATCGGGCCTTCGGCGCCCCGAACGATCGGGCATACACCAACGTCACCAGCACCAGGCCCATCGGTACGAGCATCGCCCCCCGATAACTCCAGGCATCACCGAGCGCACCGACCAGCGGAGAGCCGATCAGGAAGCCCACATAGTTGAAAATGTTCAGCCGGGCGACGGCCACGTCCGAGGCCCCGGGGCCGTGCTGCTCGTAGGCGAACCGCCCCGCCGCCGCGAACGTCTGCGGCACGATCACACACAGCCCGAGCCCCAGCAGCGTGAACCCCGCCATCCCGGCCCAGGCCCCGGGAGCCGCCGCCACCACCGCGAATCCGCCCGCCGCGACCACCGTCCCGGTCCGCACCACCGCGACCGCCCCGAACCGCCGCACGCCCAGGTCGCCGACCGCCCGCCCGAGCAGCGTGGTGACCATGTAGACGTTGTACGGGACGGTGGCGAGCTGCTCCGAGCTCCCCAGGACGTCCTGCAGATACTTGGCGCTCCAGTTGGAGACCGTCGAGTCCCCGATGTACGCACAGGCCATCACCAGGCACAGCGGCAGCAGCAGCCGCATCGCGAGGGGCGCGGCGGCCGCCTCCGGCCCCGCCGCGCCCTCCCCCGGCGCCCCTCGGTCCCGGTCCACGAACCAGCGGCCCACGACCAGCGCCAACGGCACCAGGACGGCCACCACCGGCCCGTACAGCAGCGCGAGCGACAGCTTCCAGTGCGCACCCGCCCAGGCCAGCGAGGCGCCCACGATGCCGCCCAGGCTGTACGCCGCGTGGAACCCGAGCATGATGCTCCGCCCGTACGCCCGCTGGAGACTCACCCCGAGCATGTTCATCGAGGCGTCCAGGGCCCCCACCGACAGCCCGAAGACCCCCAGCGCCACGGCGACCTGCGCCATCGATCCGACGGAGCCCACCGCCAGCAGCGCCAGGCACACCACGGGCTGCGCACACCGCAGCACCAGACCGGCCCGCACCCGCTTCACCAGCTGCTCGGTCCCGACACTGCCGGCCCCCGCCAGGACGGGCACCGCCGCCAGGAAGACCGGCAGCAGCCCGTCGGAGATCCCGTACCGCTGCTGGATCGCGGGTATCCGGGTCACGAGGAGCGCGAAGACCGCCCCCTGGACGAAGAAGCTGAGGGCGAGCGAGACCCGGCCGTGCCGCAGCTGCGCTCCTGGTACCCGAGGGGCCGTCATGGCCGCTGAGCCTAGAACTCCCCACTACCGCTGGGTAGATGGATCTCGCCGCCAATTCCGGCGCAGGGCGTGCTCGCCGGCGACGCCGCTACTGCAGCAGCCCCAACAGCTCCGCCATCCGGCCGAACAGCGCGGTGGCCCCGGCCTCCGTCAGCTTCGCCGCCGGCGTCATCGCCGTGAAGCCGTAGACGTCCATCCCCGCGGCGACCGCGGCCCGCACCCCCAGCGGGCTGTCCTCGACCACCGCACACCGCTCCGGCGCCACGCCCATCTCCCGTGCCGCATGCAGAAACAGGTCCGGCGCCGGCTTCCCGCGCCCCACATCCTGCGAGGAGAAGAGGCGCGTACCGCCCCCGTTCCGCTCCTCGGCGAACCGCTCGATCAGCCCCGTCGTCGTCAGCGCCACCCGGATCCGCTCATGGCTCCCCGACGACCCGACGCAATACGGCACCCCGTCGGCGGCCAGCTTCTCCAGTACCTCGACCACACCCGTCACGGGTTCCAGCCGCCGGCGGAACTCCTCGAAGACCCGCCCGTGAAAGGCCTCGTCGAACCCGGCCGGCAGCCGCTCGCCGGACCGCTCCAGCACCGCCTCGTGAATACGGTGCATCGCACCGCCCATGTAGTCGCGCAACGACTCTTCATACGTGGTCGGATGGCCCAGCTCGGTGAGGTAGGCGGCAAGGATCCGATTGGAGATCGGCTCGCTGTCCACCAGTACGCCATCGTTATCAAAGATGACCAAGTCATAGCGCATGCTCACGAGCGTACCGAGCGGCCCTCTGCCGCTTTCCGGTCCGTAAACGCGGAAAAGCCCCGCACCATACGGTGCGGGGCTTCCCACAAAGATTGTTCGGCGGCGTCCTACTCTCCCACAGGGTCCCCCCTGCAGTACCA
>NZ_JBFBHQ010000025.1:0-107246 GCF_040701845.1 Streptomyces angustmyceticus
CGTGACCGACAGACCCGCGATCGAAATCGTCGCCGCGATCAGACCGATGTAACCGAACATCGGCTTCCGGGAGAACACCGGAATGACCTCGGAAATGATGCCGAAGAACGGCAACGCGATGATGTACACCTCGGGATGCCCGAAGAACCAGAACAGGTGCTGCCACAGCAACGCCCCGCCATTGGCCGCATCGAAGACATGCGCCCCGAACTTGCGGTCCGCCTCCAGCGCGAACAGCGCCGCCGCCAGCACCGGGAAGGCCAGCAGCACCAGCACACCGGTCAGCAGCACGTTCCAGGTGAAGATCGGCATCCGGAACATCGTCATGCCGGGCGCCCGCATGCAGATGATCGTCGTGATGAAGTTGACCGAACCCAGGATCGTGCCGAAGCCGGAGAAGGCCAGACCCATGATCCACATGTCCGCGCCGACGCCCGGCGAACGCACCGCGTCCGAGAGCGGCGAGTACGCGAACCAGCCGAAGTCCGCCGCACCCTGCGGGGTGAGGAAGCCGGCCACCGCGATCAGCGAGCCGAAGAGGTACAGCCAGTACGCGAACATGTTCAGCCGCGGGAACGCCACGTCGGGCGCGCCGATCTGCAGCGGCATGATCCAGTTCGCGAAACCGGCGAACAGCGGCGTCGCGAACATCAGCAGCATGATCGTGCCGTGCATCGTGAACGCCTGGTTGAACTGCTCGTTCGACATGATCTGCGTGCCGGGACGGGCGAGCTCGGCGCGCATCAGCAGCGCCATCAGTCCGCCGACGCAGAAGAACGCGAACGACGTGACCAGGTACATCGTGCCGATGGTCTTGTGGTCAGTGGTCGTGAGCCACTTCACGGCGGCGATGCCGGGTTGCTTCTTGCGTACAGGCGGTGCTGCCGGAGCCGATTCGGCGGCGGCACCCTGAGGTTCGTTGAGGATGCTCACTGGTTCTTGGTCTCCGCATTCCTGGCGTGATCCGTCTGCTCGATGCCCGACGGCAGGTATCCGGTCTGGCCCTTCTTCGCCAGGTCCTTCAGGTGCTCCCGGTACCGCTCGGGGGAGACGACCTTGACGTTGAAGAGCATCCGGGAGTGGTCGACACCGCAGAGCTCGGCGCACTTGCCCATGAAGGTGCCCTCCTTGTTGGGAGTCACCTCGAAGACATTGGTGTGGCCCGGGATGACGTCCTGCTTCATCAGGAACGGCACCACCCAGAAGGAGTGGATGACGTCACGAGAGGTCAGCACGAACTGAACCGTCTCGCCCTTCGGCAGCCACAGGGTCGGACCGGGGTTGCCGGTCTGCGGGTTGCGCTCGCCCGGAGTGCCCGTGTCGTAGACACCGTCGGCACCGGCCGGCGCGGTCTTCTTCCACTTGTCCGGGATCGCTTTGAGCGCCTTGGAGTCGATGGCCGACGTCGACTTGTCGCCGTCCACGTTCTCCAGGTAGTTGAACGCCCAGCTCCACTGGAAGCCGACCACGTTCACGACGTGGTCCGGCTTCTTGGAGGTCTTGAGGAGTGCGCTCTCATCGCGCGCGGTGAAGTAGAACAGCACCGCGATGATGATGAAGGGGACGATCGTGTACAACGCCTCGATCGGCATGTTGTACCGCGTCTGTGCGGGGACCTCCACCTTGGTCCTGGTGCGGCGGTGGAAGATCACGCTCCAGATGATCAGGCCCCAGACCAGCACGCCCGTTGCGAGGGCGGCGGCCCAGGAGCCCTGCCAAAGAGAGAGGATCCGCGGCGCCTCGTCGGTGACGGGCGTCGGCATGCCGAGGCGGGGGAAGTCCTTATATGTGCAACCAGTAGCGGTCGCCAGGACCAGGCCCGCAGCAAGCACCTGCGGCAGCTTCCGCCGCATCGGGCGCCGCGACGAGCGGTCGGAGCCGTTGGGACTCACGTAGCGCCTTCCCGAGAGTCTCGCCCGCGCGGTCGGCTGCGGCCTTACTCGCTGGTCGGTCGCCGCCCTGCGTCGGGCAGGGGTTTGGATGTTTATGCGGACCAAACCCTACTGGACGCTATTTGGGGTCGCGCGGGGAGGGTGCCCAACGCGCCGCGGCGCACCCCTAAGGGGTGGCCACGGCCCCCGGCAGACCCCCGCGGAACCCCCGGATACCCCCCGAATACCCGCTTCCACCAGGCATCTGACGCCGTGCCCGGGACCGCGCCCGCACCACCCCCGGACGCGCGGCCGCCGCCCGGCCCGGGGCCGGGAGACCCGTGCCCCGCGCGGGGCGGGGCCTGGGGACGCCCGCGGCGCGGGCCGGGGTACTACCGTCTCGTACGTGGCCTATTTCGACACGGCGTCCGCCGCCCCCCTGCATCCCGTCGCCCGCGAGGCCCTGCTCGCCGCCCTCGACGAGGGGTGGGCCGACCCGGCCCGCCTCTACCGGGAGGGGCGGCGCGCCCGGATGCTGCTGGACGCCGCGCGGGAGACCGCGGCCGAGGCCGTGGGCTGCCGCCCGGACGAAGTGGTTTTCACCCCTTCGGGGACGCAGGCGGTGCACGCGGGAGTCTCCGGGGCGCTGGCGGGCCGCCGGCGGGCCGGCCGGCGGCTGCTGCACTCCGCCGTGGAGCACTCCTCCGTCCTGCATGCCGCCGAGGCCCACGAGGCGGCCGGCGGCAGCCGCGTGGAGCTGGCCGTGGACCGTTCGGGCCGGGTGGCGGCCGACGACGTCGCCGCGGCGCTCGCCCCGGACACCGCGCTGGTCTGCCTCCAGTCCGCCAACCACGAGGTGGGAACCGAACAACCGGTCGAGGAGGTGGCCGCGCTCTGCCGGGAGGCGGCGGTCCCCCTCCTGGTGGACGCCGCGCAGTCGGTGCCGTGGGGCCCGGTGCCCGGCGCCTGGTCGCTGCTGACCGCGAGCGCCCACAAGTGGGGCGGCCCGCCCGGCGTGGGGCTGCTCGCCGTCCGCAAGGGCACCCGGTTCGCGCCCCAGGGGCCGCGGGACGAGCGGGAGTCGGGCCGCAGCGCGGGCTTCGAGAACATCCCCGCCGTCGTGGCCGCCGCGGCGGCGCTGCGCGCGCTGCGGGCGGACCCGGGGACCGGGGCGGAGGCGGAGCGGCTGCGGCGGCTGGTCGACCGGATCCGGGCGCGGGTGCCGGAGCTGGTCCCGGACGTCGAGGTGGTCGGCGATCCGGTGCGCCGCCTCCCCCATCTCGTCACCTTCTCCTGTCTCTATGTCGACGGGGAGGCGCTGCTGCACGAGCTCGACCGGGCGGGCTTCTCGGTGTCGTCCGGATCGTCGTGCACGTCCGGCACCCTGACGCCGAGCCATGTGCTGCGCGCGATGGGCGTGCTGTCCGAGGGGAACGTGCGGGTCTCGCTGCCGTACGGCACGGCGGAGGCGGAGGTGGACCGCTTCTTGGAGGTGCTGCCGCGGGTGGTGCACTCGGTGCGGGAGCGGCTGGGCGTGCCGGCGTCGGGGGCCGGGGGCGCCGTGGCGGACGCGGCGCCGCAGGACACCCGGGCGGCGGCGCGCCCGGAGGCCGCGGCACCCGCCGCCGGGTCCGCCGAAGCCTCCGAGACCGCCGAGGCACCCGGTCTGGTCGTCGACTCCCTGGGCAAGCGCTGCCCGATCCCGGTCATCGAGCTGGCGAAGGCGATCGGCGAGGTGCCGGTCGGCGGGACGGTGACGGTGCTCTCCGACGACGAGGCCGCCCGGCAGGACATCCCCGCCTGGTGCGCCATGCGCGACCAGGAGTACGCGGGCGAGCGGGCGGCCGAGCGCGGCGCCGCGTACGTCGTGCGGCGCCGCGCCTGAGACCGGGCCGGTCAGGCCAGGTGCTGCTGGACCTCGGCCGCGGCCTCGTGGCCGTAGGCCTTGGTGAAGCGGTCCATGAAGTGGCTGCGGTGCAGCTCGTACTCCTGGGTGCCGACGGTCTCGATGACCAGCGTCGCCAGCATGCAGCCGATCTGCGCGGCGCGCTCCAGACCGACGCCCCAGGCCAGGCCGGACAGGAAGCCGGCGCGGAAGGCGTCGCCGACACCGGTCGGGTCGGCCTTGGCGTTCTCCTCCGGGACACCGACCTCGATGGACGGCTCGCCGACCCGCTCGATGCGGACGCCGTTGGCCCCGAGGGTGGTGACGCGGGTGCCGACCTTGGCGAGGATCTCCGCGTCGGTCCAGCCGGTCTTGGACTCGATGAGGCCCTTCTCGTACTCGTTGGAGAAGAGGTAGGCCGCGTCCTCCAGGAGGGTGCGGATGGCGTCGCCGTCCATCCGGGCGATCTGCTGCGAGAAGTCGGCGCCGAAGGGGATGCCGCGGGTCCGGCACTCCTCGGTGTGCCGGATCATCGCCTCGGGGTCGTCCGCGCCGATCAGCACGAGGTCCAGGCCGCCGACCCGCTCGGAGACGTGCTGCAGCTCGATCAGCCGGGCCTCGCTCATCGCGCCGGTGTAGAAGGAGCCGATCTGGTTGTGGTCGGCGTCGGTGGTGCACACGAAGCGCGCGGTGTGCAGCACCTCGGAGATGCGGACGGAGCGGGTGTCGACGCCGTGGCGGTCGAGCCAGGCGCGGTACTCCTCGAAGTCGTTGCCGGCGGCACCGACCAGGATCGGCGAGGTGCCGAGCTGGCCCATGCCGAAGCAGATGTTGGCGGCGACACCGCCGCGCCGGACGTCGAGCTGGTCGACCAGGAACGAAAGGGAGACCGTATGCAGCTGGTCGGCGACCAACTGATCGGCGAAGCGGCCGGGGAAGGTCATCAGGTGGTCGGTGGCGATGGAGCCGGTGACTGCGATACGCACGACGGGTCTGCTCCTGCGGAAGGCGTAGGGGCGGGCGGACGTGTAGCAACGCTACCCGCCGGGGTCGCGCGCCACCCGGTCATCCCGGACACTTGGAAGGGCTGAAACTACCCAATAGTAGGTCTTTCTCGTCGCTATATGGCTGCGTACGGTGCCCCTATGACCAAGCCTGTGAAAGCCGTCACACCACGCAAGGGCTCCTCGCCCCTCGCGCAGGACCCCGAATCGCTCGACGAGCTGCGCGGCGACTGCGCGCGGATGGCCGGCCGCTTCAAGGCCGGGCGCCGCCCGGCACCCGCGGCGGGGCGCGCCGCCGATCTGCACGGCATCGAGGTCCCCTCCCGCTCGGCCGCGCTCGTGGACGGAATGTCCGAGTACGGCGACTGACCGGCCGCCCGGCCGGAACCGTATGCACCCCCGGTCCGTCTCATCGGCGTCACCTCACGGAGGATGGCACGTCAGATGTTCAGCGGAGCCGAAGGAGCGATGCGGTGAACACCGAGGACACGACCGACACCCCGAACCCCAAGGAGCGCAGGCGGCGCACCCCTGTGGTGGTCGCCTCGATGGCCGCGGCGGTGCTTCTCGCCGGGGGCGGCGCGGCGTACTGGGTCTCGTCCGCGTCCGGCGACGGCGGCGCCCCCGCCCAGGGCGCCCCGCCGCCGCTGGCGCTCGACGGCTACACCGGCGGCGGGTCGATCGCGGCCGGTGAGCCCAATCCGCAGGGGGCGAAGTACCGCGCGGTCGAGAAACTGCCCGGCGGCCCGGCGTCCGCGCCGGTGTACCGCCCCAAGGGGCAGATCGGCCAGGAGACCGTGGAGCGGCTGGCGAAGGCGCTGGACGTGTCCGGGAAGGTGCGCTCGGAGGGCACTTCCTGGAAGGTCGGCGGCCTGACGCGGGACGCCCGCAGCCCCGTCCTGGAGGTCAAGAAGTCCGGCTCGGGCGCCTGGACGTACTCGCAGTACGGCACCCCGGGCGGCACGAACTGTGCGCTGCCCGCCTCCCCCAAGGGCGGCAAGGACCAGGACCGGGCCGACGGCGCGGCGCCGTCGGGCCGGCCCGGCTGTCCTTCGTACCGCGGCGGCGGTGACGTCACGACCGAGGACGACAGCAAGGGCGCGGTGTCGCCGGCGAAGGCCGAGCGGGCGGTGCGGCCGGTGCTGAAGGCACTCGGCCAGGAGAACGCCCGGCTCGATGCGGGCGGGCTGTCCGGCGCGGTGCGGATCGTCAGCGCGAATCCGGTGCTCGGCGGGCTGCCGACGTACGGCTGGCAGAGCGATCTGCAGGTCGGCTCGGACGGCCAGGTGGTCGGCGGCAGCGGCCAGTTGGCGAACCCGGTCAAGGGCGCGGACTATCCGGTGCTGGGCGCCGGCAGGACGCTGGACCGGCTGAACTCGGTCGGCGGGCACAAGCCGGCCGACTGCCCCTCCCTGCCCGGCACCAAGGGCGGCAAGGACGGCAAGGGCAAGGGCGGCGGGATAGCGCCGTGCGAGCCGGCGCCGACGAAGGCGCAGCCGCCGAACGAGGTGACGGGTGCGGTCTTCGGCCTGTCGGTGCAGTACGTGGACGGCGGGCAGGCACTGGTGCCGTCGTGGCTGTACACGGTGCGCCAGCCGGGCGCCGGCAGCGGGCCGGACGCCTCCTCGACCGTCGCGCACCCGGCGGTGAACCCGAAGTACCTGGCCCACCAGGACGGCGACGGCGCGTCGCAGAGCCCGCAGAAGCCGTCCGGGAAGCCGTCGGGGAAGCCCGGGGCGATGGCCCTGGAGTCGTACGACGTGGGCGACGGCGGCAAGAAGCTGACGGTGCACTTCTGGGGCGGCGTGTGCAGTGTCTACTCGGTGAGCGCCGAGGAGTCCGGCAGCACCGTGAAGACCAAGGTCACCGGCAAGGACAAGAAGCCGGGCCAGGTCTGCGTGAAGATCGCCAAGGAGTTCACCAAGACCGTCACGCTGGAGAAGCCGCTGGACGGCCGGAAGGTGGTCGACGTGTCGACCGGTGACGCCGTGCCGAAGCGGTGAGCGGACGCCGCGGGACCTCCCGCGGCACCGGCCGCCGCGGCGGTCCGCACGGAGACGGGAACACGAAAGGCGGCGCTCCCCCACTCGGGGGGCGCCGCCTTTCGTGCGTGCTGCCCGTGTCCCTCAGCTGAAGGAGTCGCCGCAGGCGCAGGAGCCGGTGGCGTTGGGGTTGTCGATCGTGAAGCCCTGCTTCTCGATGGTGTCGACGAAGTCGATGGAGGCACCGCCCAGGTAGGGGGCACTCATCCGGTCGGTGACGACCTTGACGCCGTCGAAGTCCTTGACGACATCGCCGTCGAGCGAACGCTCGTCGAAGAAGAGCTGGTAGCGCAGCCCGGAGCAGCCGCCGGGCTGAACGGCCACCCGCAGCGCGAGGTCGTCCCGGCCTTCCTGCTCCAGCAGGCTCTTGACCTTCGACGCGGCCGCGTCGGACAGGATGATGCCGTCGCTGACGGTGGTCTCGTCCTGAACGCTCATCTACATCTCTCCCGGGTTGTACGGACCGCTTGTCATCGGATGCAACCAGCTGCAACCGGAGACGTCCCGGATTAATTCCAGGCTGGGCGCGAATTGCCGAGAAGCCCGCCGGACACCGTCCGGGGCCGGCCTCTCGCCTTGTTCTCTCCTCATGCTCGCACACCGGGCGCCCGGAACACGTGGCCGACCGCACACGGCCGGGGCCGCGGGTGCTGATGCGTCACATCGACACAATGGCCATCGTCAAAGTGACGTGAAGCAGCTATGATAGATAGCGTCATATAGACGAAAAGGTTCCCGGTGCGTGCACCGGCTCCACTGATGCGGCTGCGCCGCGCTCATCGAAGAAAAGAGAGGGTGCGTGTTGTGACCACCGCCCAGCCCCTGGACGTCCAGCCGACCCCGCTGGCGCTGCTCCTCCTCGGCCGCGAGGCCGACCCGAAGAGCGAGCGCGGCGTGGAGTGCCCCGGCGACCTGCCGGCGCCGTCGGACCCCGACCTCGTCGAGCGGGCCCGCGCGGCCAAGGCGGCGCTCGGGGACAAGGTCTTCGTCCTGGGGCACCACTACCAGCGCGACGAGGTCATCGAGTTCGCCGATGTGACCGGCGACTCCTTCAAGCTCGCGCGGGACGCCGCCGCCCGGCCGGACGCCGAGTACATCGTCTTCTGCGGTGTGCACTTCATGGCGGAGTCCGCGGACATCCTCACCGGCGACGACCAGCAGGTGATCCTCCCCGACCTGGCCGCCGGCTGCTCGATGGCCGACATGGCCACCGCCGAGCAGGTCGCCGAGTGCTGGGACGTGCTCACCGAGGCCGGCATCGCCGAACAGGTCGTCCCCGTCTCGTACATGAACTCCTCGGCCGACATCAAGGCCTTCACCGGCAAGCACGGTGGCACGATCTGCACCTCCTCCAACGCCAAGCGGGCGCTGGACTGGGCCTTCGAGCAGGGCGGACCTGGTCCGACGAAGGTCCTCTTCCTGCCCGACCAGCACCTGGGCCGCAACACCGCCGTCCGCGACATGGGCCTGTCCCTGGACGACTGCGTGGTCTACAACCCGCACAAGCCCAACGGCGGCCTGACCGCCGAACAGCTGCGGGCCGCCAAGATGATCCTGTGGCGCGGACACTGCTCGGTGCACGGCCGCTTCTCGCTGGAGTCGGTGAACGACGTACGCGCCCGTATCCCGGGCGTCAACGTCCTGGTCCACCCCGAGTGCAAGCACGAGGTCGTGGCCGCGGCGGACTACGTCGGCTCGACGGAGTACATCATCAAGGCGCTGGAAGCCGCCCCGCGCGGCTCGAAGTGGGCCATCGGCACCGAACTGAACCTGGTCCGCCGGCTGGCCAACCGCTTCGCCGCGGAGGACAAGGAGATCGTCTTCCTCGACAAGACGGTCTGCTTCTGCTCGACGATGAACCGCATCGACCTGCCCCACCTCGTGTGGGCGCTGGAATCGCTGGCCGCCGGGAAGGTCGTCAACCGCATCCAGGTCGACCGGGAGACCGAGAGCTTCGCGAAGCTGGCGCTGGAGCGGATGTTGGCGTTGCCGTAGCCGTTGCGGGCGGCAGCCCACACTTTCGGCTTTCCCGCCGTGGGGGTTTGCCGCCGTTCTTCGCCCGCTGCGCGTCCGCCGCTGCTCCCCCGCTGCCTCAAGGGCGTGGGAGGTACCCCCAGCGGCGGGCCGGGTCCGCTGCGGGGGGCGGGCCACCGTTGTTGCCGGGTTACTCCAGGGTCCAGCGGATTTTGTCGCCGCCCTTGATGGCGGTGTGGCAGGGGCCCTTCTTGATTTTTTCCTCGTTGACGTACGCGTTCCACTTCTTCTTGCCCTCGGCGGCGTCGCCGTGGATCCGGGTGACGACGAAGTCCTGCGCGGTGGCGTCCCAGCGGGCCTGTACGCCGCCGAGTCCGTACTGCTCGTCGGCGTCGACCAGGGCGGTGAGGGGGGTGGGGGCGAGGCCGTCGGCGGCGCAGTAGTAGCCGCCCAGGAGCGTGCGCGCTCCGGTGATGACGAGTCCCACGCTGGCGGTGTAGGGGCCGCCGGTGACGGCGACGCGGACCCGGACGTCGCCCGGGGCGGAGGCGGCGGGCGGGGCGGCCGCGCAGGCCAGTGCGCAGGCGAGTGCGGCGGCGGTCACGGGGGCGGCCTTGCGGCGCAGGACGGACGGCACGCTCGCTCACCTTTCGTCGGTCGGGCAGCACACGTCACGTAATCACCGCTCCTGGAGATCGGCGAGAGATGTGCCGCCGAATGCGTACCCCGCGCCGGCCGGGCCGTCACAGGGACACGTGCTGCCCGTCGGGGGTGACCGTGATGCGGTAGCGGTCGCGGGTGGGGCCGCCTGCGGCGGTCCAGGTGCGGTAGGCGGCTTCCACCTCGTCCCACAGGCGGCGCGGGCCGTGCTGTTCGGTCTCGTACGTGCCGTGGCCGGGGACGTATTCGACGGTGGCCCAGGAGGTGCGGGCGTCGTCGAAGAGCCAGTAGGTGGCTTCGTCGCTGCCGTCGTCGGCGGGGCAGAGCAGTGGCCAGGCGTCGCGTACCCGCAGGCCGACGGCGAAGCGGGCGTCCGGGTTCTCCTCCAGTACGCGGGGGTCGACGGTGGTCGTCGCCCGCTCGCCCTCCTCGCCGTGGTACCAGTCCCGGATGCGGCCGTAGGAGCGGCGCTGCTGCCGGGCCCACATGAAGGCCGGGCGGCCGGAGAAGCGACCGGTGGCCCGGCCGTCGCGGACGGTCAGGGTCGCGAACGAGTAGGAGTGGAACGAGGAGCCCCACGGGGTGAGGATCGTGCCGCCCGGCGCGGTCTGTGCGACCCAGGCGTACGGGATGTCGCGGACCGTGCAGGTGGCGATGGTCCGGTCGAAGGGCGCCCGCCCCGGGGCCCCGGCCAGGCCGTCGCCGCACACCAGACGGGGGTGCAGGCCGGCCCGCGCCAGGTTGTCCCGGGCGATGTCGTGGAGCGCCTTGTCGGTCTCGACGCTGGTGGTGCGGTCCCCGCCGAGGCGGTGGGCGAGCCAGGCGGCGTGGTAGCCGGTGCCGGTGCCGATCTCCAGTACGCAGTCGCCGTCCCGGACGATCGCGGCCATGTCCAGCATGAGGGAGGGCATGGACGTCGAGCAGGTGGGAAAGGCGACCTGGCCCGCCACGGCCCGGCCGTCGTTGTGCTGGGTGATCAGCGGCAGGTCGGCGTAGACCATCCGCCGCCACTCCGCCTCGTCCGTGGACCGGGAGACGGTGCGGTCGCCCACGTCGAAGGTGTCCGGCACGAAGTGCGCGCGGTCGACCGCGGCGACGGCCGGGGCCCACTCCGGCGGCAACGCGCCCTTGTTGCGGAGGATTTCCAGCAGCCGCTCCGGCGAGGACATGCGGCCGCCCCTACTTCTTCTTGGGCGGGTCGGTCACCGGCTTGCTCCACTGGCCGTCGGATTCCTTCGGGCTCTGCTGCCGGTCGCCGTCCGCGCCGCCCTTGCCGTCACCGTGTTTACCCATTGCGGCCCCCTTTGCCGGTGCAGTCGGTCGTGGAGCGGTCCGGCCGCCCCAGGTCCCGATGCCCGGCACGATGCCCCCGCAAGCAGGTGCTTGCGGGGGCATCGTTTCTGCTCGGAATCCGGTGGGCGGTCGTCAGACGCCGGCCGGCTCCGGGGCGCGGTCGCTCTCCTCGGCCTGCGGGCCGTTCTTGCCGGACCGCTTCGCGGCCTTCTTCTCGGCCCGGCGCTCCTTGCGGAGCTCGATCATCGCGTAGAGCGTCGGGACGAGGAGGAGGGTGAGCAGGGTGGAGGTGATCAGACCGCCTATCACGACCACGGCGAGCGGCTGGGAGATGAAGCCGCCGTCGCCGGTGATGGACAGCGCCATCGGCAGCAGCGCCATGATCGTGGCCAGCGCCGTCATCAGGATCGGGCGCAGCCGGTGGCGGCCGCCCTCGACGACCGCTTCGACGACGCCGTAACCCTGCGACCGGTACTGGTTGATGAGGTCGATCAGCACGATGGCGTTGGTGACCACGATGCCGATCAGCATCAGCATGCCGATCATCGCCGGGACGCCCAGCGGGGTGCCGGTGGCGACCAGCAGGCCGATCGCGCCGGTCGCCGCGAACGGGATCGAGACGAGGAGGATCATCGGCTGGATCATCGAGCGGAAGGTGGCCACCAGGAGCATGAAGACGATGGCGATGGCCGCCAGCATCGCCAGGCCGAGCGAGGAGAACGCGTCGGACTGGTCCTGGGAGACGCCGCCGATCGTGGCGGTGGCGCCGTCCGGCAGCTTCAGCGCGTCGATCTTCTGCTGCAGCTGGGCGCTGACCGCGCCGGTGTTGTCGCCGGTCGGCTTGGCGGTGATGGTCGCCGAGCGGGCGCCGTCGATCCGGGTCATCTGGACCGGGCCGGGGACGGTCCGCACGGTGGCCAGGCTGCTGAGCTTCGCCGGGCCGGACGGGGTCGGGACGGTCAGGTCCTTCAGCTCGCCCTCGGTGGTGGCCGGGTGGGCCGACTTGACCACGATGTCCCGCTCGGTGTCGCCCAGGACGGCCTTGCCGCTGGTGGTGCCGCGGACCGCCTGGGTCACCGCCGCGCCGAGCGAGGCCTGGTCGTAACCGGCCGCGGCCGCCTTGGCGTTGGGCTTCACGGAGATCCGGGGCACGCTCTGGGAGAGGTCGCTCTGGACGTCGGTGACGTCGTCGAGGCCCGCGACGGTCTTGCGGACCTGCTCGCTGGCGGTCTTCAGGACACCGGCGTCACCGGACTTGACGACCACGCTCAGGTCCTGGCTGCCGAAGCCGCCGCCGGTGGCGAAGCTGGTGTCGCCGATGGACTTGCCGAGCTTGTCGAGGTCGGCACGGAGCGCGTCGGTGACCTTGCCGGAGTCCGCGGAGTCCTTCAGCTTGAGCTGGTAGGAGGCCTGGTTGGCGCCGGTGCCGCCGCCGAAGGCCGCCATGAAGCCGGAGGAGCCGACGGTGACCTGGTAGTCGGCGATGTCGTCGTTGGCCGCGAGCACCTTCTCGACCCGCTCGGCCTGCTTGTCGGCCGCGTCCAGGCTGGTGCCGGGCTTGAGTTCCTGCTTGAGGGTGAGGGTGTCCTGGGCGCCCTGGTCGAGGAAGTTGGTCTTGAGCAGGGGGCCCATGGCGAAGGTGCCGAGGAGGATCACCACGGCGATGGCCAGGCTGGTGAGCCGGCGGCGGGTGGCGAACCGCAGGACCGGGACGTAGAAGCGCTGGAGGGGGCTCTTGGCCTCCTTCTCCTCGGCCGCCCGGCGCAGGTCGTCCACCGTGGTGCCCTCGGGGATCTGCGGGGCCCGCAGGAACCAGTAGGAGAGCACCGGGACGACGGTCAGGGAGACGATCAGGGAGGAGAGCAGGGCGACGGTCACCGTCACCGAGAAGGAGCCGAACAGGGCGCCGACCATGCCGCCGACCACACCGATCGGGAGGAAGACCGCGACCGTGGTGAGGGTGGAGGAGGTGACCGCTCCGGAGACCTCCTTGACGGCGTTGAGGATGGCCTCGCGGCGCTCCTCGCCGTAGCCCAGGTGCCGCTTGATGTTCTCCAGGACGACGATGGAGTCGTCGACGACGCGGCCGATCGCGATGGTCAGCGCGCCGAGGGTGAGCATGTTGAGGGAGAGGTCACCGGTCCACAGCACGATCAGGGTGATGACGACCGAGAGCGGGATGGAGACCGCGGTCACCAGCGTGGAGCGCAGGCTGAGCAGGAAGACCAGGATGACGATGACCGCCATGGCGAGGCCGAGCAGCCCCTCGGTGGTCAGCGAGTCGATCGACTTGGAGACCTGCGGACCCTGGTCGGAGGCGACCGTGACGTGGGTGCCCTTGCCCAGGTCCTGACGGATCTTGGAGAGCTTGTCCTTGACGGCGTCGGAGATGGCGACCGCGCTGCCGTCCTTGTCCATCGTCACGTTCACGGCGAGGCTGGGCTTGCCGTTGGTGCGGGTCAGGGACGTCGGAGTGGCCTGCTCCTCCTTGACGGTGGCGACATCGCCGAGGCGGACCGCGCCGCCCGGACGCCCGCCCGCGGACGGACCGCCGCCGGCGGAGGGAGCGCCGCCGGCGGACGCGCCGCCGCCCGAGGTGGCGTCACCGCCGGCGGACGCACCCGCACCCGCGCCGCCGCCCGCCGACGGGGCGAGCCTCAGGTCCTTGATCTGCGCGACGGAGGTGAAGCCGGCGCCGACCTGGACGGTCTTGCTCCTGCCGTCCTCGGAGAACGAGCCGGCGGGCACCGACGTCCCGCCGTTCTGCAGGGCCTGGCCCAGCGACTGGGCGCTCAGCCCGGCGGCGGCGAGCTTCTTGTCGTCGGGGGTGACCGCGACGATCCGGTCCTGGACGCCGTCCACGGTGACCTGGCTGACGCCGTCGATGTTCTTCAGGTCCGGCACGACGCTGCGGTTGAGCTGGTCGGCCAGCGTCTGCTGGTCCTTGGCGTCGGAGGAGACGGCGAGGACGACGGTGGGGATGTCGTCGGTCGAACCGGACACCACCTGCGGGTCGACGTCCTTGGGCAGTTTGGCGCGGGCGCGGTTCACGGCCTGCTGGACGTCGGCGACCAGGCGCTTGGAGTCGTTGCCGTAGTCGAACTGCGCCATGATGACGCCCGAGCCCTCGCTCGACGTCGAGGTGACGGACTTGATGCCGTCGACGCCCTGGACGCCGTCCTCGAGGGGTTCGATGACCTGCTTCTCGACGACGTCCGGGGAGGCGCCCTGGTAGGGGGCCAGCACGGACACCATCGGGAGTTCGATGGACGGCAGGAGCTGCTGCTTGAGCTGTGGGATCGCGATGGCACCGAAGGCGATCGCCACGATCGACATCAGCGCTATCAGGCCCCGTTGTACGAGGCTGAGTCGGGACAGCCAGGTCATGGGTGGGGTCTCTCTTCTGTTCTGAAACGGTCGGCGGGGCCTTTCCCGGGCCCACCTACACCTTCCGCCATGCCCTGGCCGGATTTCCTCGCTCGCAGGTCGGTTTCCGGCCGCTGCCCGTACCGCGTTGGGAGTACGGGAGGCTCCACCTTCACTGCACCCGTGGGCGTACGAGTCCCGATTCGTAGGCGATGACCACCAGCTGGGCCCGGTCGCGGGCGCCCAGCTTGGCCATGGCCCGGTTCACATGCGTCTTGACGGTGAGCGGGCTGACCGCGAGCTGTTCGGCGATCTCGTCGTTGGACAGCCCGCCCGCCACCAGGGTCAGCACCTCGCGCTCGCGGCCGGTCAGCGTAGCCAGCCGCTCGGTGCCCGGGCCGCCGGGCCCGCCGTCCGCCGTGCTGCCGCCCTGCGCGAGGAACTTGGCGATCAGGCCCTTGGTCGCGACCGGCGACAGCAGCGCCTCCCCGGCCGCCGCGATCCGGATCGCGCCCAGCATCTCGTCCGGCTCGGCGCCCTTGCCGAGGAAGCCGCTGGCACCGGCCCGCAGCGACTGCACCACGTAGTCGTCGACCTCGAAGGTCGTCAGGATGACCACCCGGACATCGGTGAGCTCGGGGTCCTCGCTGATCATGCGGGTGGCCGCCAGGCCGTCCACACCGGGCATCCGGATGTCCATCAGGACGACGTCGGGACGCTGTGCGCGGGTCAGTTCGTACGCCCGGGCACCGTCGGACGCCTCCCCGACCACCCGCATGTCCGGTTCCGAGTCGACCAGCACCCGGAACGCACTGCGCAGCAGCGCCTGGTCGTCGGCGAGCAGCACCTTGATCGTCATATCGACTCCCCCGTACGGACGGTCTGCAGCGGAAGGGTGACCCGCACCTGGAAGCCGCCGGCCGCGCGCGGGCCGGTCACGACCGTGCCGCGCAGCGCGAAGACCCGCTCGCGCATCCCGATCAGGCCGTGGCCGCCGCCGCTGTCCTCCGGCTCGCCGGGCCCGCCCGGCTCCACGGGCGGCCGGTCGCCGCCCTTCTGGCGCGGGATGCCGGCCCGGCCCGCGCCGTCGTCCAGGACGGTCACGGTCAGCGCGGTGTCGGAGTGCAGGATCCGCACCGTGGCGCGGGCCCCCTCGCCGGCGTGCTTGTGGACGTTGGTCAGGGCTTCCTGGACCACGCGGTAGGCGGTGAGGTCGACGGAGGCGGGCAGCTGCCGGGGCGGGTGCGGGATCTCCAGGTCGACGGGGAGGCCGGCGCGGACGAACCCGTCGACGAGCTGGTCGAGGACGCCGAGGCCCGGCGCGGGCTCGGTCGGTGCCTTGGGGTCGTCGGACTGCCGCAGCAGCCCGACGGTGGTGCGGAGTTCCTCCAGCGCCGAGCGGGACGCCTCCCGGACGTGCGCCAGCGCCTGCTTGGCCTGGTCGGGACGGCTGTCCATGACGTGCGAGGCGACTCCGGCCTGGACGTTGACCAGGGCGATGTGGTGGGCGACGACATCGTGCAGCTCACGGGCGATCCGCAGGCGCTCCTCGGCGACCCGGCGCCGGGCCTCCTCCTCGCGGGTGCGCTCGGCGCGTTCGGCGCGCTCGCGGATGGCGTCGACGAAGGCCCGGCGGCTGCGGACCGCGTCGCCGGCGGCCGCCGCCATGCCCGTCCAGGCGAAGAGGGCGATGTTCTCCTGCGCGTACCAGGGGCGGGGGCCGTAGAGCATCGCGGCGGCGGTCAGCAGGGCGATGGTCAGCGCGCCGATCCGCCAGGTGGTGGGCCGGTCGGTGCGCGAGGCCAGGGTGTAGAGGGCGATCACCGCGGAGGCGGCCACGGGGGCCCCGGGGTCGCCGGAGCGGGCGAGCAGTTCGACGAGGGTGCACCCGCCGGTGACGGCCAGGACGGTGCGGGGCAGCCGGCGGCGCAGGACCAGGGCGGCGCAGGCCAGCGCGGCCGGCACCGCGGTCATGACGGTCAGGTGGCCGCTGCCGAGCCGGGGTGCGTGCGGGCCGTGCGGCCCGGCCACCGGGCCGCACAGGATGCACACGAGGATGGCCACCGCCAGGACGGCGTCGAAGGCGAGCGGATGCGTCCGGTGCCACTGGAAGCGGCCGGCGCGGGGCGCGTCCGGGCGGGGGTCGAGGAGGCTCACAAGAGGAAACGGTAGCGCCCCGGTCCGCCGAGGGGCCGGGGCGCTGTGCGCTGGAGTGGAGTGACGGGAGCTGACCGGGACTCAGCCCGGGATGAGGCCGTCGTCGCTGAGCATCTCCCGGACCTCTTCGAGGGAGGCGTCCGGGGACGGCAGGATGAGTTCGGACGGTTCGAGGGCGTCGTCGGGGAGCGGCGAGCCGAGCCGGCGCACCGCGTCCAGGAGGGCGCCGAGGGTGCGCTGGAAGCCTGCTTCGTCGCCGCTCTCCATCTCGGCGAGCAGCTCATCGTCCAGCTTGTTGAGCTCGGCGAAGTGGGCATCGTCCAGCTTCACCTGGCCCTCCCCCATGATCCGTACGATCACGACGGTCTCCCTTGGTCCGGTCCGACGATCTCTGCGAGGCTATCCGCCGCCCGTCGTCACTGCTTGTCGAAACGCGGCCGGTCCTGCTGCGGGGCGGACTGGCCCTCGCCGTTCTGGCCGCTCTCGAGGGCCTGCTGGCCGGCCGAGGTGCCGCCCGCGAGCTCGGCCTTCATCCGCTGCAGCTCCAGTTCGACGTCGCTGCCGCCGGAGAGCCGGTCCAGCTCGGCGGTGATGTCGTCCTTGGCCATGCCGGACGGGTCGTCCAGCGCGCCGGAGGCCATCAGCTCGTCGAGGGCACCGGCCCTGGCCTGCAGCTGTGCGGTCTTGTCCTCCGCACGCTGGATGGCCATGCCGACGTCGCCCATCTCCTCGGAGATGCCGGAGAAGGCCTCGCCGATCCGGGTCTGCGCCTGGGCGGCCGTGTAGGTGGCCTTGATCGTCTCCTTCTTCGTACGGAAGGCGTCGACCTTGGCCTGCAGCCGCTGCGCGGCGAGCGTGAGCTTCTCCTCCTCGCCCTGCAGCGTCTGGTGCTGCGTCTCCAGGTCGGTGACCTGCTGCTGCAGCGCGCTGCGCCGGCTCAGCGCCTCGCGGGCCAGGTCCTCGCGGCCGAGCGCCAGCGCCTTGCGGCCCTGGTCCTCCAGCTTGGCGGACTGGCCCTGGAGCTGGTTGAGCTGCAGCTCCAGGCGCTTGCGGGAGGTCGCCACGTCGGCGACGCCGCGGCGTACCTTCTGCAGCAGCTCCAGCTGCTTCTGGTACGAGTAGTCGAGGGTCTCGCGCGGGTCTTCGGCCCGGTCCAGGGCCTTGTTGGCCTTCGCGCGGAAGATCATCCCCATCCGCTTCATGACACCATCGCTCATGGGCCTCGCGCGCCCCCTTCTGACCGAGTCACCTCGGGCTTAGGCTCCAGCACATCTACAGACCCCACAGTACGGGCCCTGGTTCCATTACCGCACTGTTCGCGCCCGGATGCGCTCCTCCTCCAGGACGATCGGCGGCCGGTCCTCTCCCGCGCAAGGAGTAGGGAGAGTCCGGACAAGGGGCACGATGCCCGCTGTGTCCCGGTAGGGCAGGGCTTCCGGACCGGTCGGGCACCGGGTGCCGGGGCGCCGTTGCCGGATCGTGCCCCGTCGGACCGTGGCCCACCCGCGCCGAGCACGTACTCTTGGGTGTTGTGTTCCGAAGCCGTTCGAAGGATGAGCAGGCCGCGACCGCCAAGGTGACCGCGGACCAGCCCCAGCAGCCCCGCGACCCGCAGGCCCCCAAGGGCCGCCCGACGCCCAAACGCAGCGAAGCCCAGTCGCAGCGCCGCTCCCGTGCGCATACGCCGGCCAACCGCAAGGACGCGGCGAAGGCCCAGCGCGAGGCCCGCCGGGTCGACATGGCCCGCCAGCGCGAGGCGATGGCCAGCGGCGACGAGCGGTATCTGCCGGTGCGCGACAAGGGGCCCGTGCGCCGGTTCGCGCGGGACTTCGTCGACTCCCGCTGGTGTGTCGCCGAGTTCTTCCTGCCGATGGCCGTGGTGATCCTGGTGCTCACCATGATCCGGGTGCCGTCCATCCAGAGCATCGCGCTGCTGCTGTGGCTCGTGATCATCGTGCTGATCGTGCTCGACTCGGTCCTGATCTGGTTCCGGCTCGGCAAGCGGCTGCAGGAGCGCTTCCCGAACGAGAACCTCAAGGGCGTGAAGGCGTACGCGGTGATGCGCACGCTGCAGATGCGGCGGCTGAGGCTGCCGAAGCCGCAGGTGAAGCGGGGACAGCGGCCTTAAGGGCGTCGTACGTGGTGGCTGGGGACGTCCCCTGTTCCACCGGACCCTCGCCCGGCCGCGCGCCGTCGCGGCGGGATGGACGGTGATGCTCGGCCGGGCCCGTGCGGGCCCGGCCGAGCATCGTTCGAGGGCCGCCCGGGCCCCGTCGCGTCGTCGGGGCTCAGGCCTCCGCGTCCGCGTGCAGGCTCATGGGGCCCGTGTAGATCTCGGTGCCGTCCTCGAAGAGCCTGACCTGGTCGACGCCGCCCTCCAGGAGGGCCTTCCACTCCTCGCCGATCCAGGACTCCGCGTCGCCCTGGGTGGTGAACTCCTCCGGTTGCACGGCCGGCGCCGCCTCCGAGCCGTCGGCCTTCTCGAACCGCCACGTCCACGCCATGTGCGCCTCCTGGATCCCACCGGGTACGTATCTGTGCCACCGCGGGGCGCGACCTGACGCACTCCGCGGTGCCGTGCTTCCGTGCTGATCGGCAGCCTAACGGCCGTGTCGAGGCCGCCCCCGCCGCGCCCGCCCGGCACGGACGCGAGAAACTCGGCGGTGTGGATGTGACTCTCCTCGGCACCGGGGCCCCGCAAGCGCTGCCGCGCCCCGGCTGCCCGTGTGCCGCCTGCGCGACCGCCGTCGGCGACGAGGCGCGGGCGGCGACCGCGCTGCTCGTCGACGGCGCGCTGATGATCGACCTGACGCCCGGCCCGGCCTTCGCCGCCGCCCGGGCCGGCCGGTCGCTGGCGGGCGTACGGCAGGTGCTGCTCTCGCATCCGCACGACGGCCCGGTGATGGAGGTGCCGGCCGGACTGCCGCAGCCGGCCCGGGTCGCGGACGGGCGGGAGCTGGCGCTGCTCGACGGGCACCGGGTGCGCGCCACCGCGGTGGACGTCCCGGGCACCGGGTACGAGATCTCCGGCGCCGACGGCGAGCGGCTGCTGTATCTGCCGCCGGGTGCGGCACCGGCCGGACTGGGCAACGGCAGCCGGCCGGCGGGCGGTGACGAGGGCCCGGGCGGCGCCCCGCCGTACGACCTGGTGCTGCTGGACGTCCTGGCGCGCCCCGATGCGCTGGCCAGGCTGCGGGCGAGCGGCGCGGTCGACGCGGCGACGGACGTGGTCGCGGTGCACCTCGACCACGGGGTGCCGCCGGGTCCCGAGCTGCACCGCAGGCTGGCGGCGGCGGGGGCCCGCGCGGTGGCGGACGGCAGCACGCTGCTGGTCGGGGAGTTCCACGCGGTGCCGGATCTGCCGCGGCGGACCCTGGTGCTGGGCGGCGCGCGCAGCGGGAAGTCGGTGGAGGCGGAGCGGCGGCTCGCGGCCTTCCCGGACGTGGTGTACGTGGCCACCGGGGGCACCCGGGACGGCGACGAGGACTGGGCGCAGCGGGTCTCGCTGCACCGCGAGCGGCGCCCCAGCAGCTGGCGCACCGTGGAGACCTGCGACCTGGTGCCGCTGCTGGCACCGGCGCCGGAGAAGGAAGCCACCGCGGAGCACGCCGCGTGGAGGGACGAGGAAGGCCACGGCCCCGGGGCGGGACACGGCGGCGGCCGCCCGGCCGGGGTGTCGCCGCTGCTCATCGACTGCCTGGCGCTGTGGCTGACGCATGTCATGGACGAGGTCGGGGCGTGGGACGACGCGACCTGGGAGGCCGGCGGCCGGCAGGCGCTGCGGAAGCGGACCGATGCGCTGGTGGCGGCGGTGCGCGAGACGCACCGGCCGGTGGTGGCGGTGAGCAACGAGGTCGGCTCCGGGGTGGTCCCGGCGACCGCGGCGGGCCGCCGGTTCCGCGACGAACTGGGGCGGCTGAACGCGGCGTTCGCCGCGGAGTGCGAGCAGGTGCTGCTGGTCGTCGCGGGCCAGGCGCTTGCGCTGCGCGGATGACGGATGCCCGGCGGGGCCCGTGTCCGCTTGCCCGGGGGCGCGGCGCCGGGTGCTCTTGACCCGTGACCGAATCCGAGCGGACCGAATCCGAAGCGCCGGCCGGGTGGGGCGCGGCCCGGGAGCCGAGCGGGCGCGGGCGGCTCTTCGACGCGGCCGTACGCGCCTATCTGGAGCGGTGGCCGCGGGCGACGGTGGTCGCGCTCGGCGAGGGGCTCGGCACCGGCTTCTGGCGGCTGGACAACGGGCGGCTCACCTGGCTGACGGTGGTGCCGCCGACCACCGCGGCGGCCCGCCGGATGCTGCTCCCGGACGGCGCCCGGCACCGTACGGTCGCCTGCGCGGTGACCGATCCCGGCTGGCTGGACGCGGTGCCGGAGCCGTGGCGCGGGGTCGTGGTCACGGCGCCCGGGGTGCTGATGCGGCTGCCGCCGCCCGCGGTGCGCGCGCTGCTGGCGGCGTGTGCGGAGCGGTTTCCCGGCGGGGTGCTGGTCTTTGACGCACTGCCACGGTGGGCGGGCGCGCTGGCCCGCCGGGCCGCCGCGGCGGGCGGCCGGGGACCGGATCCGGTGCGCTGGGCACTGGACCGTGCCCAACTGCCGCGGGTGGCCGGGGTGCACCCGGGCATCGAGGCGGTGCGCGAACTCGGCCCGGTGCCGGCTCCGCCCCGGTGCGCCGCGGCGGGCGGCCTGCCGGCCCGTCTGATGTGGCAGGCGGGCCGCCTCCCGGTGCTGCGCGCGCTGACGCCGCTGGTGGCCGAGGTCCGGTTCGCGCCGGCCCGTTCTCCCCGGCGCGCCTCGTCACCGGTGAGTTGACGGTAATCTGCGCCCAATGAGCGCCTTGAACCTCGACGACTTCGCCCACCTGATCGAGCGCCCCGATGGCGGCGTGCGCCGTGACGCCGAGGAGCGTCGGGCGCGGCTGGCCGTGCCGCCGGGCGCGCTCGGCCGCCTCGACGAGCTGGGTGACTGGCTGGCCGCCGCGCAGCAGCAGGTTCCGGTGCGTCCCGTCGAGCGGGCGCGGGCCGTGCTGTTCGCGGGCGATCACGGAGTGGCCTCGCTCGGGGTGTCGGCCCGGCCGGCCGGCGGCGCCAAGGATCTCGTCCGGGCCGTGCTGGACGGGGCGAGCCCGGCGGCGGTGCTGGCCCGGCGTGCCGGGGCGCAGCTGCGCGTGGTGGATCTGGCGGTGGACTGCGATCCGGAGGAGCTGCCGGAGGACGTCACCCGGTACCGGGTGCGGCGCGGTTCGGGGCGGATCGACATCGAGGACGCGCTGACGGCCGAGGAGGCCGAGGCGGCGTTCCGGACCGGGACGGCCCTCGCGGACGAGGAGGCGGACGCCGGCACCGACCTGGTGGTGCTGGGCGATCTGAGCGTCGGCGGGACGACCGCGGCGAGCACGCTGATCGCCGCGCTGTGCGGCACGGACGCCTCGGTGGTCACCGGGCGGGGCGGCGCCCCCATCGACGACCTGGCCTGGATGCGCAAGTGCGCGGCGATCCGTGACGCGCTGCGGCGGGCCCGGCCGGTGCTCGGCGACCAGTTGGAGCTGCTGGCCACGGTCGGCGGCGCGGACCTCACCGCGATGACCGGCTTCCTGCTGCAGAGCGCGGTGCGCCGTACTCCCGTGATCCTGGACGGGGTGGTCTCGGCGGCGTGTGCGCTGGTGGCGCAGCGGGTGGCGTTCCGGGCGCCGGACTGGTGGGTGGCCGGGCAGGCGAGCGGGGAGCCGGCGCAGGCGAAGGCGCTGGACCGGATCGCACTCAACCCTCTGCTCGACCACGGCGTCACTGCCGGAGAGGGGACGGGGGCGCTGCTCGCCCTGCCACTGGTGCAGGCGGCCGCGTCCCTGGCGGCGGAACTGCCCGTACGCGACTGATCCGCCGCCGGCCCGCCCCGGCCGGCCGGCGGACGAAGCGACCGGACGAGCGCCCTGCCGGGGCGCTCACCACTTCCTGCCCGTACCGGGTGACCGGCGGCTCCCCATAAGATCGCGCTTTACACGTTTTATGGGAGATATCGCTTGAGTCCGGACGAAGACCGCCCCCGCGGCACGTGGTCACAGCGCGGTGCCGCATTCGGCATCTGGTATCTGCGCACGGTCACCTTCATCAATTTCCTGAGCGCGGTATGGGTGTCGTTCGGCAATGACATCCGCCGGCACAACATCGCGGAATTCTTCACTCCGTATCTGCTGACGGCGGGGTTCGCCTCCGGCGCCTTCTCGCTCTTCCTGTCGGTGACCCTGCGGCGGCGCAAGCGGGCGGCCTGGATTCTGAATCTGGTGCTGTCCGGGCTGCTGGCGCTGCTCTTCGCCTTCGGGATGGTGGTGGCCCCCGAGTTCCGCGCCCCTGTGCAGAACTGGGTGTCGCTGGTGCTGACCGTGCTGTTCGCCGCCGCGCTGGTGGTCGGGCGCCACGAGTTCCGTGCGAAGGGCGACCGCGCGAACCCGAAGCTGGCGGCGGCGGTCGCGGCCGGCGGCCTGCTGGGCGCCTCGCTGCTCGCGGCGCTGCTGGTGACCGTCACCAACACCGCCGGGGACGGTGCCTCGACGTTCGTGCAGCGCTGGCGCTACGGCCTGATGCGGCTGGTGTCGCTGGCCGCCGACGACCGCGCCTTCCCGGAGATCGCCACCCCGAACTGGGTCAACGTCACCATCAATGTGCTCAGCACGCTGCTGCTGGTCGCGGTGCTGTGGGCGGCGTTCCGGTCGGTGCGCAGCACCGAGGCGCTCACCGAGGAGGACGAGGAGCGGCTGCGCGCCCTCCTGGCGCGGCACGGCGACCGGGATTCGCTGGGCTACTTCGCGCTGCGCCGCGACAAGAGCGTGCTCTTCTCCCCCAGCGGCAAGGCGGCCGTCACCTACCGCGTCGTGGGCGGGGTGTCGCTGGCCTCCGGCGACCCGCTGGGGGACCCCGAGGCGTGGCCCGGGGCGATCGAGGTGTGGCTGGCCGAGGCGCGGGAGCACGGCTGGGCGCCCGCGGTGATGGGCGCGAGCGAGGAGGGCGGCACGATCTACGCCCGGCACGGCCTGGACGCGCTGGAGCTCGGCGACGAAGCGATCGTGGACACCGCGGAGTTCACCCTCGACGGCCGGGCGATGCGCACCGTGCGGCAGGCCTACAACCGCATCAAGCGGGCCGGCTACACGGTCACCGTCCGGCGCCACGAGGACATCCCCGCGCCGGAGCTGGAGCGCCTGCTGGAGCTGGCCGACGACTGGCGCGACGGGGAGACCGAGCGCGGTTTCTCGATGGCGCTGGGCCGCCTCGGCGACCCGGGCGACGGGCGCTGCGTGATGCTCGAATGCCGGGACGGCGGCACGGACGGGGAGGCGGGCGAGCTGCGGGCGCTGCTGAGCTTCGTGCCCTGGGGCGCGAAGGGGCTTTCGCTGGACCTGATGCGGCGGGAGCGGAACTCCGAGAACGGGCTGATGGAGTTCATGGTGCTGGAGCTGATCCAGCGGGCGAAAGAGGTGGAGATCACTCAGCTCTCGCTCAACTTCGCGATGTTCCGTTCCGTCTTCGAACGTGGATCGCGGCTCGGCGCGGGCCCGGTGCTGCGCCTGTGGCGCTCACTGCTCAGCTTCTTCTCCCGGTGGTGGCAAATCGAATCGCTCTATCGCGCCAATGCGAAATACCGGCCGATCTGGGAGCCGCGCTACATGCTCTTCGAAAAGAGCACCGATTTGCTGCGCATCGGAATCGCCGCCGGCCGTGCGGAAGGCTTTCTGGAAGCACCCGGTCTGCCCAAGTGGCTGAACCGCAAGCACCTGGAGAACGTGAGATGAGCACTGCGGGGGCGGGGCGGCGGGAGGGGCCGGTGCCGGGGCGGCGGGAGGGGCCGGTGCCGGGGCGGCGGGAGGGGCCGGTGCCAGCACGGCGGAAGGGGTCCGCGCCGGGACCGCGGGAGGCGTCCCCCCTGGGCCGCGCCGCGCGTGCCGAGTGGGGCGCGCTGCTGCGGATGGTCGGGGCCTCGCTGGTCACCGCCAGGCTGCGGGCGATTCCGGTGACGCTCACCGCGGTGTGCCTGACCCTGGTCTTCCACTTCGTGCAGAACCAGGCCTGGGGCTACCGGGCGGTCCAGAACGTCGGCTCCGTCCAGGCCTGGGAGCACCTGTGGCTGGCGCTGCTGCGCACCCCGCTCTCGCTGTTCGTCCCGGCGCTGGACCTTCCGGTGTGGGGGGCGCTGGCGCAGATCCTGGTGGTCTTCGGGATCGCGGAGATCTGTGTGGGCTGGCGGCAGACGCTGCTGGTCGCCTACGTCGCCACGCTCGCCGGGACGATGTACGCGCGCATCGGCATCTGGATCGGCCCGGTGAGCCCCCTGGGGCTGCCCGATTCGGACAAGTACGTGATCGACACCGGGCCGTCGGCCGCGGTGGTGGGGCTGGCGGTGTTCGTGTGCTGGCGCTACCGCGCGTGGTTCACCTGTGCCGCGGTCGCCGTGGCGATGGTCGTCGAGGTGGTGTCCATCAAGAGCAACCTGGCGGGCAAGGAGCATGTCGCGGCGGTGTTGGCGGTGCTGGTGCTGTGTGCGCTGCGGGAGGTGTGGCGGCCGGGCGAGCGCGGGGCCGCGCCGCGGATCAGCGGCTGGGCGCACCCCCGATGACGTGCTCGACCTTGCGCCGCAGCGCCGACCATCGGCGGTCGTGACGGTAGGCGCGGACCCGGGCGCGGGCCCGCGCCTTCGGGCGCTTGCGGTAGAAGCGCCTGGCCCAGGGCGAGTTGGGGCGGGCCAGCCGGACCGCGCCGAAGAGCGCGACGAACGGCACGAAGACCCCGACGACCGCGATCCGGCCCTTGCCCTTGGTGAGCGCGACGAGCGCGAAGAGGAAGTTGACGGCCACGGTCCGCACGACCGTGAAGCGGTCGGTGCTCTCCTCCGCACCGAGTTCGTTGACGCCGAACGGCAGGAAGCCGGCGAGGATCAGGGCGGCCAGGGCCGCGGTGAGGATGACGATCTCGACGCTCTTGGTCCCCTCCTCGGTCCAGTACACGTCGTCGAGGTGGAGGATCAGCGCGAACTCGTCCAGGACGAGGCCCACTCCGATGCCGAAGAGCACCGCGGCCACCCCGGCGCCGAAGCCCCGCCGGCCGCCCGCGAGGGCGATGAAACCGCCGAGGACCATGAGGATCACCCCGGGCACGACGTGGTGGACGTGGACGCCACCGGGGGTGATGTCGCGGAACGGCCCCTTGCCCGCGCGGATCAGCCGGGTGACCACCCGGGTCACGAGGAAGGTCAGCACGAAGGAGGCGAGGGCCAGCAGCAGCGGCAGCTTCCCCGGCTCGACGATGTTGCGGTACCACCAGTGGCCCATCCCACACGCTCCCCATTTGTCGGGTAGGGACACTTCACCACCCCGGCGCCCGGTTCGGCGGGCGACGGCCCGGACCGCCGGTGAATCGTGGCGGAGGCCCGGATAGCCTGCCGCGGTGACCGACACCCCCGCTCCCCCGGCCCCCTCCGACGCCCTGCGCTTCGCCTTCGGGACGCTGACCGTGCTGCCGGTGCGCCTCACCCGCTGGGACCGGGAGGCGGCACGCGGCGGCATGCTCTGCGCGCCGCTGGCCGGACTGGTCGTCGGGCTGTGCGCGGCCGCGCTCGGCGCGGCGCTGCTGCTGCTCGGCGGCGGTCCGCTGCTCGCCGCCGTCGCCACCGCCGCCGTACCGGCCATGCTCACCCGCGGGCTGCATCTGGACGGGCTCGCCGACACCGCCGACGGCCTGGGCAGCGGCAAGCCCGCCGACGAGGCGCTGCGCATCATGAAGCAGTCCGACATCGGCCCGTTCGGCGTCGTCACCCTGCTGTTCGCCCTGCTGGCCCAGGTGGCGGCGCTGGACGCGCTGTACGCGGACGGCTGGGCGCGCGGCGCGGTCGCGGCGGCCGTCGCGGCGGTCACCGCGCGCGGCGCCCTGACCCTCGCCTCCCGCGCGGGGGTGCCGGCCGCCCGTCACGAGGGGCTCGGCGCGGCGGTCGCGGGCACCGTCCCGGTGCCGGCGGCGCTGCTGTGCGCGGGGGCGGTGGCGGCCGGATGCGCGGCGGCCGGCGCCGCGTTCGGGGCGTACGGCGCGCTGCACGCCGGGCTCGCGGCGCTGCTCGGCCTCGGGCTGGGCGAGGTGCTGCTGCGGCACTGCCGGCGGCGGTTCGGCGGGGTGACCGGCGATGTGTTCGGGGCGCTCGCGGAGAGCGCGGGGCTCGCGGCGCTGGTGGCACTGTCCCTCGGGTAGCCCCCGGCGCGCCCCCCCACTCCCAGCCCAACTCGCTTACCCGCAAGGGGAGTTCATCCCGCACACGGACAACTGCCGGGGCCCCGTTATGTGCCGGTGTGGTATCGGACGGGCCTTGTGGCGCCGCCGAGCGTAGGCTCAGCCGGAGCAGCGCCCTGTGCGCAGACGGATTCCCCGGACGGAACAGGACCTTCATCACCGTGACTGCACTGACCCTCAGTACTTCTTCCGCCGCAACGGTGCGTGCGGATGCCGTCGTCGTCGGCGTGGCCAAGGGCGCCAAGGGCGTCGTTGTCGCCCCCGGTGCCGAGGCCGTGGACAAGGCCTTCGGCGGCAAGCTCGCCGCTGTGCTGGAGACCCTCGGCGCAAGTGGTGCCGAGGGCGAGGTGACCAAGCTGCCCGCCGCGGACGGCCTCAAGGCTCCGGTCGTGCTGGCGGTCGGCCTCGGCGAGGCACCGGGCAAGGACGAGGCCTACGACACCGAGGCGCTGCGGCGCGCGGCCGGCAGCGCGGCCCGTGCCCTGACCGGCACCAAGAAGGCCGGCTTCGCGCTGCCCGTCGAGGACGCCGAGGCGGCCGCTGCGGTGAGCGAGGGCGCGCTGCTCGGCGCGTACACCTTCACCGCCTACCGCAGCAACGGCAACGGGCAGGCCGCCAAGAAGAACGACGCCAAGTCGGCGCCGCTGGCGGAGGCCGCGATCCTCGGCGGCAAGCCGCGGGACAAGGAGTTCAAGGCCGCCGCCGAGCGCGCCCAGGCGCTGGCCGCGGAGATCAACCGCGCCCGCGACCTGATCAACATGCCCCCCAACGACCTCGACCCGAAGGCCTTCGCGGCCGAGGCGCAGGCCGCGGCCAAGGAGTTCGGCCTCAAGGTCGAGGTGCTGGACGAGAAGGCGCTCAAGAAGGGCGGCTACGGCGGCCTGCTCGGCGTCGGCCAGGGCGCGGAGACCCCGCCGCGGCTGGTGCGGATCGCGCACACCCACCCCAAGGCCGACCGGACCCTGGCGCTGGTCGGCAAGGGCATCACCTACGACTCGGGCGGCATCTCGCTCAAGCCGGCCGGCCACAACGAGACCATGAAGTGCGACATGAGCGGTGCCGCCGCGGTGTTCGCCGCGGTCGTGACCGCCGCCCGGCTGGGCCTGCGGGTGAACGTCACCGGCTGGCTGGCGCTCGCCGAGAACATGCCGTCCGGCTCCGCCACCCGCCCCGGTGACGTGCTGACCATGTACAGCGGCAAGACCGTCGAGGTGCTCAACACCGACGCCGAGGGCCGCCTGGTGCTGGCCGACGCCCTGACCCGCGCCTCGGAGGAGACCCCGGACGCGATCGTGGACGTCGCCACCCTCACCGGCGCGATGGTGCTGGCGCTGGGCAACCGCACCTTCGGGATCATGGCGAACGACGACGCTTTCCGTACCTCGATCCACGAGATCGCGGAGGAGGTCGGCGAGCAGTCCTGGCCGATGCCGATGCCGTCCGAGCTGCGCAAGGGCATGGACTCCCCGGTCGCCGACATCGCCAACATGGGCGAGCGGATGGGCGGCGGCCTGGTCGCCGGCCTCTTCCTGAAGGAGTTCGTCGGCGAGGGCATCACCTGGGCCCACCTGGACATCGCGGGCCCGGCCTTCCACGAGGGCGCGCCCTGGGGCTACACCCCCAAGGGCGGCACGGGATCCGCGGTGCGCACCCTGGTGCGGCTGGCGGAGCGCACCGCCGCGGGCGACCTGGGCTGACGGTCAACCCGGGGAGCTTCCTCCCTCTTGCCGGTCAAATCCCGACGGCCCCGGGCATACCGCCCGGGGCCGTCGGCGCGCGTGCGCCCGGTGTTCGCCCTCGACGAAATCCGCACGCCAGTACGCGCCAGTAACCCCTATGGGCAGGCTGATCGCCCGCCCCGAGCCCGGCCCGCCGTCCCGGCTTCGTGGAACAAGTGCGAAGATGGGTTCTCGGCAGGACAGGGCCCCCCTTACCCAGGGCCGAAGTAACAGCGGCCGAACCACAGCCGCCGCCCGGTCATCGGAGACCGGCTCCGGCGTACCCATGCATGGAGGACGTGACGTGGCGAACGACGCCAGCACCGTTTTCGACCTAGTGATCCTCGGAGGCGGTAGCGGTGGTTACGCCGCTGCCCTGCGCGGGGCGCAGCTGGGCCTGGACGTCGCCCTGATCGAGAAGGGCAAGGTCGGCGGCACCTGCCTGCACAACGGCTGCATCCCCACCAAGGCTCTGCTGCACGCCGGTGAGATCGCCGACCAGGCTCGCGAGAGCGAGCAGTTCGGTGTCAAGGCCACCTTCGAGGGCATCGACATCGAGGCGGTCCACAAGTACAAGGACGAGGTCATCTCGGGCCTGTACAAGGGCCTGCAGGGCCTGATCGCCTCCCGCAAGGTGACCTACATCGAGGGCGAGGGGCGGCTGTCCTCCCCGACCTCCGTCGATGTGAACGGCCAGCGTGTCCAGGGCCGCCACGTCCTGCTGGCGACCGGCTCCGTGCCGAAGTCGCTGCCGGGCCTGGAGATCGACGGCAACCGCATCATCTCCTCGGACCACGCGCTCACGCTGGACCGCGTCCCGAAGTCCGCGATCGTGCTGGGCGGCGGCGTCATCGGCGTCGAGTTCGCCTCCGCGTGGAAGTCCTTCGGCACCGACGTGACCATCATCGAGGGCCTCAAGCACCTCGTCCCGGTCGAGGACGAGAACAGCTCCAAGCTGCTGGAGCGGGCCTTCCGCAAGCGTGGCATCAAGTTCAACCTCGGCACCTTCTTCGACAAGGCCGAGTACACCGCCGACGGCGTCAAGGTCACCCTCGCCGACGGCAAGACCTTCGAGGCCGAGGTGCTGCTGGTCGCGATCGGCCGCGGGCCGGTCTCGGCGGGCCTGGGCTACGAGGAGCAGGGCGTCGCGATGGACCGCGGCTACGTCCTCGTCGACGAGTACATGCAGACCAACGTGCCGACCATCTCGGCCGTCGGTGACCTCGTTCCCACCCTCCAGCTCGCCCACGTCGGCTTCGCCGAGGGCATGCTGGTGGCGGAGCGGCTGGCCGGTCTAAAGACCGTGCCGATCGACTACGACGGCGTTCCGCGCGTCACGTACTGCCACCCCGAGGTCGCTTCGGTGGGCATCACCGAGGCCAAGGCCAAGGAGCTGTACGGCGCCGACAAGGTCGTCGCTCTCAAGTACAACCTCGCGGGCAACGGCAAGAGCAAGATCCTCAAGACCACGGGCGAGATCAAGCTCGTCCAGGTCAAGGACGGTGCCGTGGTCGGCGTCCACATGGTCGGTGACCGTATGGGCGAGCAGGTCGGTGAGGCCCAGCTGGTCTACAACTGGGAGGCCCTGCCGGCCGAGGTTGCGCAGCTCGTGCACGCGCACCCGACGCAGAACGAGGCCCTCGGCGAGGCCCACCTGGCCCTGGCCGGCAAGCCTCTCCACTCCCACGACTGACCCCAGTCCCGGGCGCGACCACATCCGCACCACACTTGTAAGGAGCAACTGAAACCATGGCGGTTTCCGTAACCCTGCCGGCGCTCGGCGAGAGCGTCACCGAGGGCACCGTCACTCGCTGGCTCAAGGCCGAGGGTGAGCGCGTCGAGGCCGACGAGCCGCTGCTCGAGGTGTCGACCGACAAGGTCGACACCGAGATCCCGGCCCCGGCGGCCGGCGTCCTGTCCGCCATCAAGGTGGCCGAGGACGAGACCGTGGAGGTCGGCGCCGAGCTGGCCCTCATCGACGACGGCAGCGGTGCGCCCGCGGCCGAGGCGGCCCCGGCCGCCGCCGAGGCCCCCGCGGCCGAGGCGGAGCCCGAGCCCGAGCCTGCCCCGGCTCCGGCCGCCGAGGCCCCCGCCCCCGCCGCCGCCCCCGAGGGTGGCGCCGAGGGCACGGACGTCGTCCTCCCCGCGCTCGGCGAGAGCGTCACCGAGGGCACCGTCACCCGCTGGCTGAAGGAGGTCGGCGAGGAGGTCCAGGCCGACGAGCCGCTGCTGGAGGTCTCCACCGACAAGGTCGACACCGAGATCCCCGCCCCGACGTCCGGCACCCTGCTGGAGATCGTCGTCGGTGAGGACGAGACCGCCGAGGTCGGCGCCAAGCTGGCCGTCATCGGCGCGGCCGGTGCCGCTCCGGCCGCCGCCCCGGCGCCGACCGCCCCGGCCCCGGCCGCCGCTCCGGAGCCCGCCCCGGCCCCGGCGCCGGCCCCCGCCGCCGCTGCCCCGGCGCCCGCCCCGGCTCCGGCCGCTCCCGCCCCGGCCCCGGCGCCGGCCGCCCCGGCCCCGGCCCCGGCGCCGGCCGCTCCGGCCCCCAAGCCGGCGGCTGCCGCTCCGGCTCCGGCCGCCGGTGAGGGCGAGGGCGCCTACGTCACCCCGCTGGTGCGCAAGCTCGCCGCGGAGAACGGCGTCGACCTGTCCACGGTCAAGGGCACCGGTGTCGGTGGCCGGATCCGCAAGCAGGACGTCATCGCCGCCGCCGAGGCCGCCAAGGCCGCCGCGCCGGCTCCGGCCGCCGCCCCGGCCGCCGCTGCCAAGTCCCCGGTCATCGAGGCGTCCCCGCTGCGCGGCCAGACCGTCAAGATGCCGCGGATGCGCAAGGTCATCGGCGACAACATGATGAAGGCCCTGCACGGCCAGGCGCAGCTGACCTCCGTGGTCGAGGTGGACATCACCAAGATCATGCGGATGCGCAACAAGGCCAAGGACGCGTTCGCGCAGCGTGAGGGCGTCAAGCTCTCCCCGATGCCGTTCTTCGTCAAGGCCGCGGTCCAGGCGCTGAAGGCCCACCCGGTCGTCAACGCCCGGATCAACGAGGACGAGGGCACGATCACCTACTTCGACACCGAGAACGTCGGTATCGCGGTGGACGCGGAGAAGGGCCTGATGACCCCGGTCATCAAGGACGCCGGTGACCTCAACATCGCCGGTATCGCCCGCAAGACGGCGGACCTGGCGGGCAAGGTCCGCGCGAACAAGATCACGCCGGACGAGCTGTCCGGTGCGACCTTCACCATCAGCAACACCGGTTCGCGCGGCGCCCTGTTCGACACCGTCATCGTGCCCCCGAACCAGGTCGGCATCCTGGGCATCGGTGCGACCGTCAAGCGCCCGGTGGTCATCAACCACCCGGACCTCGGCGAGACCATCGCGGTGCGCGACATGACGTACCTGGCGCTCTCCTACGACCACCGTCTGGTGGACGGCGCGGACGCCGCCCGCTACCTGACCACGGTCAAGCAGATCCTGGAGGCCGCCGAGTTCGAGACCGAGATCGGTCTCTGAGTCCGGCAGTCGCGCCATAGGTGTGCCACAGGGGTCGGCCCCGGTTCGTACGAGCCGGGGCCGGCCCCTTTGCGCGTCCTTGCGCCCCGAACCGCCCGGCCCCTCCCCGGCCACCGTTGGGGGTGCCCCCGGCCCGTCCCGGATAATGGCCCCCTCGTCACCACGCGCTCTGAAGGAGCACCCCATGACCCCGCCCGTCGTCCATTCGCTGCGCGAGCAGATCCGCGAGCACATCCTCGAGGGGATCGTCAGCGGCCGCTGGCAGCCGGGCGAGCGGATCGTGGAGCGGCGGATCGCGGTGGAGCTGGAGGTCAGCCAGACGCCCGTACGGGAGGCGCTGCGGGAGCTGGAGTCGCTGCAGCTGATCGAGTCGGCGCCGAACAAGGGCGTGCGGGTGCGGAATCTGACCGCGGACGACCTCAAGGAGAGCTACCCGGTGCGGGCCGGCCTGGAGCAGGTGGCCGCCGAACTCGCCGCCGGGCGGCTGGCCGAGGACACCGTGGCGCTGGAGCGCGAGGTGGCGGCGCTGCGCGAGGCGGACCTGGCCGGTGACGGGGAGGCGCAGGTGCGGCACACGGTGGCCTTCCACCGGGAGGTCGTACGGGCCGCCGGGAACGCCGTGCTGCTGCACACCTGGGAGTCGCTGGGCATCGAGGTCTGGACGACGCTGTCGATCCGCTGGTTCAGCCCGGAGCCGCGCTCGCACGCCCAGGACCACCAGGAGATCGTGGACGCGTTCCGGCGCCGCGACCCGAAGATCGGCGCCCTGCTCAAGTCACACGTGCTGAGCTGCGCACCTCGCGTCTGACCCGGCGTCCGGGAGGGATGAGCGGCCGTTCCCCTACGGGGTGCACGGCCCCTTCCTGACCGGGTGTCCGGCCCCTTTCCGACGGGCGTACGCCCCCCTTCGCCCTGGCACGCGGTGCCCGGGAATGCGGCACCCCGTGCCGACCTGCGGTGATTCCTCTCGCGATCGTTGATCGATCATCGATCAGAGGCGTATCGTCTTCCGACGGGGCGCGACAACCCTGCCTGCCGAACTCGTAGGGGGTGCCGTCGGAGCCGCCGTCCACCCTGAGGACGCGGCCCCTCACGACGGCACCCCCGAGCTACCCCCCGTCCGGAAAGGGGCCACCCATGCCCGAAACCGTGCGCCTGCCGTACAGCCAGCTCGACCAGCTCCCGGACCGCGACCCCGAGGAGACCGCCGAGTGGCGCGAGTCGCTCGACGCCGTCACCAAGGCAGCGGGCCCGCATCGCGCCTCCTACCTGATGCGCCGCGCCCTGGAGCACACCGCGCGCACCGAAGGCACCGCCCTGCCGTCCCTCCTGGAGACGGACTACGTCAACACCATCCCGACCTCCGCCGAGCCCGCCTTCCCCGGCGACGAGGCGATGGAGGCCAGGATCACCGCCTGGAACCGCTGGAACGCCGCCGCGATGGTCACCCGCGGCTCCGCCCTCGGCCTCGGCGGCCACATCGCCACCTTCGCCTCGGCGGCCTGGCTCTACGAGACCGGCTTCCAGCACTTCTTCCGCGGCAAGGAAGGCGACGGCAGCGGCGACCAGCTCTACATCCAGGGCCACGCCTCCCCCGGCATCTACGCCCGCGCCTTCCTCGAAGGCCGCCTCACCGAGGACCACCTCGACCACTTCCGCCAGGAGGCCGGCGGCGAGGGCCTGCCCTCCTACCCGCACCCGCGGCGGCTGCCCTGGCTGTGGGAGTTCCCCACCGTCTCCATGGGCCTGGGCCCGCTCTCCGCCATCTACCAGGCGCGCTTCAACCGCTACCTGGAGCACCGCGGCATCAAGGACACCGCCAACTCCCACGTCTGGGCGTTCCTGGGCGACGGCGAGATGGACGAGCCCGAGTCGACCGCCGCCCTGGCGCTGGCCGGCCGCGAGGGCCTGGACAACCTGACCTTCGTCATCAACTGCAACCTCCAGCGCCTCGACGGCCCGGTCCGCCCCAACTTCAAGATCGTGCAGGAGCTGGAGGCCCAGTTCCGCGCGGCTGGCTGGAACGTCGTCAAGTCGCTGTGGGGCCAGGCCTGGGACGAGATCTTCGCGCTCGACACCGACGGCGCCCTGATCCGCCGCCTCGGTGAGACCCCCGACGCGCAGTTCCAGACCTACGCCACCCGCGACGCCGCCTACCTGCGCGAGCACTTCTTCGGCGCCAACGACTCGCTGCGCGCGCTCGCCAGCCGCCTCACCGACGCCAAGCTGCTGGAGCTGTTCCAGACCTCCCGCGCCGGCCACGAGCCGCGCAAGGTGTACGCCGCCTACCGGGCCGCCGTCGAGCACAAGGGCGCCCCGACCGTCATCCTGGCGCAGACCGTCAAGGGCTACACCCTCGGCACGGGCTTCGAGTCCCGCAACGCCAACCACCAGATGAAGAAGCTCACCATGGCGGAGTTCCGCACCATGCGTGACGTCCTCGAACTCCCCATCCCCGACAGCGCGTTGGAGGGCGACCGGGTGCCGTACTGGCGCCCGGCCGACGACTCCCCCGAGATGGTCTACCTGCGCGAGCGGCGCGCCGCCCTCGACGGCCCGGCCCCCGCCCGCAAGGTCGCCGCCAAGCCGCTGCCGATGCCCGCCGACAAGACCTTCGACGCCCTGAAGAAGGGCTCCGGCAGCCAGGAGATCGCCACCACCATGGCGTTCGTCCGCCTGGTCAAGGACCTCATGCGGGACAAGGAGACCGGCAAGCGCTGGGTCCCGATCGTCCCCGACGAGGCCCGCACCTTCGGCATGGAGTCGCTCTTCCCGACCGCCGGCCTCTACTCGCCCAAGGGCGCCACGTACGACCCGGTCGACCGTGACCAGCTCCTTTGGTACAAGGAGGCCAAGGACGGCCAGATCCTCAACGAGGGCATCACCGAGGCCGGCTCGCTCGCCGACTTCACCGCCGCCGCCACGTCCTACGCGACGCACGGCGAGCCGATGATCCCCTTCTACATCTTCTACTCGATGTTCGGCTGGCAGCGCACCGCCGACCAGTTCTGGGCGCTCGCCGACCAGTTGGGCCGCGGCTTCGTCATCGGCGCCACCGCCGGCCGCACCACGATGACCGGCGAGGGCCTCCAGCACGCCGACGGCCACTCGCACCTGATCGCCTCCACCAACCCGGCGGCGCTCTCCTACGACCCCGCCTTCGCCTACGAGGTCGCGGTCATCGTCAAGGAGGGCCTGCGCCGCATGTACGGCCCGGACGCCGAGGACGTCTTCTATTACCTCACGGTCTACAACGAGACCAAGGTCCAGCCGGCCATGCCCGAGGGCGTCGAGGAGGGCATCCTCAAGGGCCTGTACCGCTTCAACGAGGGCACCAGGCCCGAGGCCGACAGCCCGCAGCTGCAGCTCCTCGCGTCCGGCACCGCCATCCACTGGGCCCTGGAGGCGCAGCGGCTGCTGGCCGACGACTGGGGCGTGGCCGCGGACGTCTGGTCGGCGCCGTCCTGGACGGAGCTGCGCCGCGACGCCCTGGAGTGCGACGCCGCCCGCCTGGAGGGCGAGGACCGCATCCCGTACGTCACCCGTGCCCTGGCCGGCGCCCCCGGCCCGGTCGTCGCGGTGAGCGACTGGATGCGCGCGGTCCCCGACCAGATCGCCCCCTGGGTCGAGCAGGACTGGACCTCCATCGGCACGGACGGCTTCGGCCTCTCCGACACCCGCGAGGCGGCCCGCCGCCACTTCGGCGTCGACCCGCAGTCCGTGGTCGTCCAGGCGCTCGCCGCCCTCGCCCGCCGCGGCGAGGTCAAGCCGGAGGCCGTCAAGGAGGCCCGGGAGCGCTACGGGCTGTGATCCCAGGTGGACCCGTCACCGGGTCCGCCCGCCCTCCGGGGCACCCCCAACTCCCGTGTGGAGGCCACCTTCCCGCGCCCGGGGCCTCCACACGGGAACCCACCACCGGCCCGGCCGGCCACGCCCTGACTACGGCCGGGCCGGGCTGTCTTTCCGGGCGGTGGGGTACGTGGTCGCTCCGCGGTCCGGCACGTGATCGCTTCACGGTCGGGTCGGGTGGCGCGCTGCGTGTGGCTCGCGCCGGGCACGGGGTCGCTTCGCGGCCGGGTCGGGTGGCGCGTTGTGTGTGGCTGGGGCCGGGCACGGGGTCGCTTCGCGGCCGGGTCGGGTGGCGCGTTGTGTGTGGCTGGGGCCGTTTCGCCTGTTCCCAGTGGGTGGTGGGTCGGAGGGGACGCCCGGTACCCCGTCCTCGGCGCGGGCGCATCTGGTACGTGGGAGAGATCGGCCCGGCGTCCGCTCCGGTCCTGCGGGCGGGGCACCGGACATCCCCTCCGACCGCCGCACGTCGGCGGCCGTCCCGCCGTACCGATCACCGTTACGGCACCGAACGCCCGCCCCTTGGCAAGGCTCTGGCCCGGCACAAACGGCGCCCCAAAGGGGCGCGGGGAACTGCGCGCCCAGCCACAACGCACCCGCAGACAAAATGTCGCGCTCCCGGCCACTGTCAGTGGCCCCCCGCATCATGGACCCATGCGCGCTGCCCGCCTGATCAAGATGGTGCTGCTGCTCCAGGGGCGACCGTCGATGACGGCCGCCGAACTGGCACGGGAGCTGGAGGTGTCCGAGCGGACGGTCGCCCGGGACGTGCTCTCCCTCTCCGAGGCGGGGGTGCCCGTCTACGCCGACCGCGGCCGGGCCGGCGGCTACCGCCTCGTCGGCGGCTACCGCACCCGCCTCACCGGCCTCGGCCGCAGCGAGGCGGAGGCGCTCTTCCTGTCCGGAGTGCCGTCCGCCCTGCGCGAGATGGGCCTGGCGGACGCCGCGTCCGCCGCCCGCCTGAAGGTCTCCGCCGCCCTGCTGCCGGAGCTGCGGGACGCCGCGACGGGCGCCGCCCAGCGTTTTCACCTCGACGCGCCCGGCTGGTATCAGGAACCCGAGACACCCGCCCTGCTGCCGGAGATCGCGGACGCGGTCTGGGACGACCGCCGTGTCACCGCGCGCTACCTCCGCAAGGACACCGAGGTGGAGCGGGAGTTGGAGCCGTACGGCCTCGTGCTGAAGGCGGGCGTCTGGTACCTGGCGGCGCGTGCCCAGGGCGACTACCGCGTGTACCGGGTCGACCGGTTCACCGCCGTGACGTCCGCCGCGACGCCCGCCGAGAGCGAGACGGCCGCCGGCGCCACCGACGACGCCGACGGGCGCTTCAGCCGCGACGGTGCCTTCGACCTCCCGGCGTTCTGGGCGGAGCGGGCGGCCCAGTTCGCCCGGTCGATCCTGCGCGAGGAGGTGGTGGTGCGGCTCTCGTCGCGCGGCGCCCTCCAGCTGCCGTACGTCACCGAACGCGCCGCGGCCCATGAGGCGCTCGCGCGGGCGCGGGCCGCGGGCCGCCCGGATGAGCAGGGCCGGCTGACCGTGACCCTGGCCGTGGAGTCCGCCGAGGTCGCCTTCGGCCAGCTGCTGGCGCTCGGCCCGGAGGGCGAGATCCTCGCGCCCTCCGGGCTGCGTGAGCGCTTCGCGTCGGCCGCCCGCCGGACGGCCGCGTTGTACGCGGAGGCGGACGGGACACCAAACGGGCCGGACGGGCCGGACGCGGGCGAACCGTGACCCGCCGGCCGCCCCGGTCACCGGTAGGCGTCCGCCGCCGCGTCCTTCCCGCCGAAGACGACGTCCTCGAAGTAGGCGAAGCAGTCGGGCCGCGAGCCGTCCGTGTCGGTGTAGTCGTACTCCTTCGCCAGCTGCCCGCTGGAGAGCGACTGACCGCTCCAGCGTTCCTTGGCGGGATCGGCGGCCAGTGCCCGTACGCCGCGGGCGATGAGGGCGGGCGATTCGGCGATGGCGAAGTGCGGTTCCTGGGCGACCGCGTCGCGCCAGGTCTCCTCGGTCACCCCGAAGTGGTCGAGCATCTCCTCGGACCGCAGGAAGCCGGGGGTGAGCGAGACCGCCGTGCCGCCGTGTTCCTTGAGCTCGGCGGCGAGTCCGAAGGCGATGCGGTGGGGTGCGTTCTTGGTGAGGTCGAAGCAGAGGTTTTCGCGGTAGGTGCGGTTGAAGGCGGCGGTGCCGTCGGTGACCTCGACGACCAGACCGCCGGGCCGCCTGATCAGCAGCGGCAGGGCGTAGTGGCTGGTGATGATGTGGGTGTCGATGCCCAGGCGGAACATCCGCAGGCCCTTGTCGAGGTCGAGGTCCCACAGCCTGGTGTCGAACTCGATCAGCCGGTCGCCGCCCCAGACGCTGTTGACCAGCACGTCCAGCCGCCCCTGTTCCCGGTCGATGCGCTCGGTGAGCGCCTTGACCTGCGCCGGGTCCAGATGGTCGGTCGGTACGGCGATGCCGGTGCCGCCGGCCGCGGTCACCAGTGCCGCGGTCTGCTCGATCGTCTCCGTGGGCCGGCCGACCTCGCTGACCCGCTCGCGGGTCGTCCGTCCCGTCACATACACCAGGGCGCCGGCCCGCCCCAGTTCGACGGCCATCGCGCGGCCGGCCCCGCGGGTCGCCCCGGCGACCAGCACCACCCGTCCCGCCAGTTCCTGCTGCCTCGCCGGTTCCTGCTGTCCCGTCACGTACGCCACTCCTCGCTGTCAGGTGCCTCGCATCCGTACACGGCGACCGTGACAGGTAAACCCGACACCTTCTGTCCGGATTCACCGACGGCCTTCGACGGCCCGCTCCATCGGTCCGGCCGGCGGCTACGGACGGAGCGCGCGCACGCTCCCCCCGCTCGGCAGCCGCCCGGTGACCTGGGCGGGAGAGTCCGGTCCGGCCGGGGCGGCGAGGGTGTTCGCCTTACCGGTGGCCCGCGCCGCGCCCGTGACGTCGAGGCCGCCGACGCCGGGGCTGCCGGCCGCGAGCAGGTACCACGTGCCGGACTTCGCCCGCCAGCGGACGTCGCCCACCACGGGGCCGCCGAAGCGGCTGCAGGCGGCGGTGTCCGCGGCCCGTCCGGCGATCCGGCCGGGCCCGGCGGGCGGCAGGAAGTTCAGGGTCACGCTGCCGGGGCCGCGCCAGGTGTCGGCGCGGGTGCACAGCCAGGTCGCGCTGCCGCCGCCCTCCGGGAGGCGCTGCTCGGCGAACGCCCAGTTGCTGACGGACCGTACGCCCGCGCCCCGCAGCGACCCGAGCGAGCAGGCCGTACGGGCCCAGCGCTGCAGGGCCGGGGCGCCGGTCGCCTCCTCCGGTCCGGCGGCCGGGGCGCCACCGGGCGGCGGGGAGGTGAGGCGGACGGGGACGAGGTCGTCGAGGTCGGTCACCAGGAAGGGCTGGTTCGCGGCGGTCGCGCCGATGCGGGCCGAGGGCCGGAACTGGGCCGCCGGCCAGTGTCCGCAGCCGGCGCCGCCCTCGGGCGGTGTCGGGATCCGGTCGGTGACGCCGTCCGGGGCGACGTGCAGCCCGTGCGCCGGGGCGGCCGGGGCCAGCAGGTCGCGGACGGTGACCTCGGAGATCCACGGCGCGAGCAGATAGCGCATCCAGCCGTTGCCGCGCCCGATCACCAGCGCGGCGCCGGTGGTCGGGTCCGCGTCGTCGACCCGTGCGAAGTGCAGGGTGGGCGTGGCGTCTTCGGGTTCGGCGTAGCGCACCAGCCGCTCGCCGTCGTGGAGGACCACGACCATCACGTTGTCGATCAGGCCCGCGTACAGCAGCTGCGGCGGATGGTCGGGCGGCCGGGTGGAGGTGTCCGCCGAGGTCACGATCCGGGTGTCGGCCGGCGGCGCCGCCCACACCCGCAGCGCCCGCCCCAGCAGCTCCTGGTCACCGGCCTGCCGGCCGCGGGCGGGCCAGGCGGTGAAGTCCACCCGGGAGGTGTCGGCCCACTGTTCGTTGGGGGTGCGCTGCAGCCGCCCGGCATCCAGCGCCCGCTCCGCGGCGGTCTCGGTGTGCCCGGTCCGGTCCCCGTCGCCGCGCGACACCCCGACGGCCGTCGCGCCGACCGCCAAGGCCGCCGCCAGCGCGAGCGCCACCCGCACCCGCTGCCGGCGGCGCAGCAGGTCCGTCGGCCGCATCTGCACCGTGCACGGGTCGAACTCCCCCGAGTTCAACAGCGCCCCGGCGCCGGCCCCGGTCTCCCGGTCCAGCTGCGCCGCCGCCCGCTGCGCGGCGTCCGGTTCCTCGACCCCGGCCCGTGCCAGCACGCTGCGGACGGCGTCCTCGTCGAGGCCCTCCAGCTGCCACAGCCCGATGGCGGCCCGTACCGGCGCGGGGACGGCGGACAGCGCCTGGTCCAGGGCGAGTTCCTCGGCCCCGCCGGCCCGCGGGAAGAGCCGCAGCCCCCAGACCCGGGGCATGGCGGCCGGTACCCGCACCGGCCGTGCCTCGTGCGCCAGCGCCAGCCGCAGGGCCCGCAGCCGCACCCCGTCGTAGCCCGACTCGGCCGCCGGGCCGCGCTGGGCGGGCAGCCCGCCGTCCGGCCGCCGCAGCCGGGCCCGCGGCAGTGCCCGCTGGACCAGTCCGTGCGCGGTCAGGACCCGGCGGTGGCGGCCCGTCGACGGGGGCAGGACGAGGTAGGCGAGGCGGACGAGCCGTGGATAGTGCTCGACGATGGCCGCCTCGGCCCGCTCGACATCGGCCCGGGTGCGTTCGTCCATGGGCATGGCCTGGAACAGCCCTCCGCGAAATGGTGGATGTGCCGTCGTTCGGTCGTTGCACGCCGTCCAACGAGTGATCCTTGGGGCGGTCACCCGGCGGCGGACCGGCCGGGGTGAGCGAACCCGATCCGAACACCCCGTCACCGGCGTGCCCGCCGCGTCACCGATCCGGATAACGACCCCGCCGCATCCGGGGTACTCCGCATGCGGCGGGCCCCGGCAGGGCAGATGCTGGAGCGGTGATGGACGAGACGGAGTTCTGGGAACTGATCGACGGTTCCCGCGAGGCCGCCGAGGGCGACCCCGAGGAGCAGGCCGACGCGCTGGTCGAGCGGCTCCTCGGGCTCGACCCGGATGCCGTCGTGGACTTCGCCCGCCACTTCGAGGCCCGCTACAACCGGGCCTACTCCTGGGACCTGTGGGCCGCGGCCTCCGTGCTGCTGGGCGGCGCGAGCGACGACGCCTTCGACTACTTCCGCTGCTGGCTGATCGGCCAGGGCCGGGAGGTCTTCGAGGGCGCGCTGCACGACCCGGACCAGCTCGCCGAGCTCCTCGACGACTTCGACGAGCGGGTCGACGGCGACGCCGAGGAGCTGGGGTACGCGGCCGACGAGGCGTACGAGCAGATGACCGGCGGGGTGATGCCCGATCTGGAGCTGCCCCCGCCGCCGCGCGAACCGCTCGGCAGCTACCTCGACTTCGACGACGAGCGGACCATGGCGGAGCGCTTCCCCACCCTCTGGGACCGCTTCAAGCCGTAGGGCGCGGGCGCCGGGCCGCGCGGCCGCCCCGTGCCGCGGCCGGCCGGGCCCCGGATGTCACCGCCGGCCCGCCGGTGCGGGCAGTATGGCCCCATGCGGATCGCGATCACCGGCTCGACCGGACTCATCGGCACGGCGCTCGTACGCTCCCTGCGCGCGGAGGGCCATGACGTCGTCCGGCTCGTACGGCGCGCGCCCTCGGCCGCCGACGAGGTGCGCTGGGACCCCGGGGCCCAGGAGGTCGACACCGCCGGGCTGGCCGGCTGCGGGGCGGTCGTCCATCTGGCCGGTGCCGGGGTCGGCGACCACCGCTGGACGGCCGCCTACAAGCAGGAGCTGCGCGACAGCCGGGTCCTGGGCACCCGCGCCCTCGCCTCGGCGCTCGCTTCCATGGACACCCCGCCGGGCGTCCTCGTGTGCGGCAGCGCGATCGGCTACTACGGCGACACCGGCGACCGGCGGACGGACGAGAGCGCGCCGGCCGGCCGCGGATTCCTGCCGGAGCTCTGTGTGGCCTGGGAGGACGCCGCGAAGCCCGCCGAGGACGCGGGCATCCGTACCGTCTTCGCCCGCACCGGGCTGGTCGTGGCGCGCTCGGGCGGCGCCTGGGGCCGGCTCTTCCCCCTCTTCCGGCTCGGGCTGGGCGGGCGGCTCGGCGACGGCAGCCAGTACTGGAGCTTCATCTCCCTGGCGGACCACATCAGGGCGCTGCGCCACCTCCTCGACACCGAAGAGTTGACCGGGCCGGTCAACCTGACGGCGCCGGAGCCGGTCACCAACCGCGAGGTCACCGCCGTGATGGGCCATGTCCTGCACCGCCCCACGCTGTTCACCGTGCCGGCCCCGGTCCTGCGGGTGGCCCTGGGCGAGTTCGCGGGCGATGTGCTGGGCAGTCAGCGGGTCGTCCCGCGGCGGCTGCTGGACTCCGGCTTCACGTTCACCCATCCGCGCATCATCGAGGCGGTCCGGGCCGCATAGCCGTCCGGCCGGGCCGACCGGCCGGCCGGTCCGCGGAGTCGTCCGCGTCACAACGCCCTCCGGGCGGCATAGCCGCAGGGCCACACGGGAAGCTTTGGCCAAGGGGCGCGGTCGACGCGCCCCCGGACGCCCCCTGTCGAACCTCACCGCCGCCGCCCCGCCGTCCTCGCACGCCGCACCTCGGTATCCCCCACGGCGGCACCGGGCACGACTCGGGCGCGCCCTCGTCGGGACCGACCTCGGGAGGGGCATGTGCTGCGCACCGCATCGGCCGTGGACGTCGTCATCGTGGGGGCCGGTCCGGCCGGGCTGGCCGCCGCCCGCCATCTGACCGGCGCCGGAGTGTCCGTCACCGTCCTGGAGGCCGCGCCACGGATCGGCGGCCGCTCCGTCACCGACCGCCTCGACGGATTCCGGCTGGACCGCTGCGGCCGGCCGCTGGCCGTCCCCGTCGCGGAGCTGCGCCGGACGCCGGGCCTCGGCGACCTGACGCTCCGTCCGTTCGCGCCCGGTCTGAGCATCCACAACGGGCAGCGGACGCAGCGCATCAGCGCGCCCCGCAGTGCGAAGGGCGCACTGTCCGCGGCGCGTGCCCTGTCGCGGGCCGGCCGCCGTGCGGAACGCCGGACGGACCGTCAGTCCGTGCGCCTGACCGACCGGCGGGCCCTGCCGTCCCCGGACCGCCGCGCGGTCCGTATCGACCGCCGCGCCGACACCCCCGCAGCCCCTTCCCCGGGCACCCACGCCCCGTCCGCCGACCGTCCGATCCGCGACGCCCTGGCGAGCCGCCCCGCCTTCCCGCACCGCGGCCATGACGCGTTCCTGCGGCCCCTGCTGGCGGCGCTGCTGTGCGACCCCCAGCTGCGCGGTTCCAGCCGGGGCGGGGCGGCGGCCCTGCGCGCCTTTGCGCAGGGCCGGTTGTGGTTGCCGGCCGGCGGCGCCGTGGCCGTCCCCGAGCTGCTCGCCGCCGCGCTGCCGCCCGGCACGGTCCGTACGTCCGTGCAGGTCACGGCCGTCTCCACTACCGGCGTCAGCACCGCGGAGCACGGCCACATCCCCTGCCGGGCGGTGGTGGTGGCCACCGGCGCGCGCGATGCGGCCGAGCTGCTGCCGGGGCTGCGGGTGCCCGCGTTCCACCCGGTCGCCGTCCTGCACCACACCGCGGCGGCCCGCGGGGGCGCGCCGTCCCGCGACACGGCCCTGATCCTGCCGACGGACGGCGCCGTCGCCTACAGCTACGCCGCGGGCGCCATCGACCCGTCCCGCACCCCGCCGGGCCGGTCCCTGGTCACCACGACCGTGCTCGGCGCCGCGGCGGCGCTGCCGCTGTCCGTGCTCGACAAGACGGTCCGCCCCCAGCTCGACCGGATCTACGCCGCGGACACCGACGACTGGCAGCTGCTGACCGCCCATCACGACCCCTACGCGGTCCCCGCGATGCCGGCGCCGCACGACCCGGAGCGCACGGTGCGGGTGCTCTCCGGCCTCTATGTGTGCGGCGACCACCGGGACACCAGCACGCTCCAGGGCGCGCTGAACTCGGGCCGCCGCGCCGCCCGCGCGCTCCTCCAGGACTTCGGCCTGCCGGCCTTCACCACGGAACCGGACACCCTGCCCACGGCGGCCTGAGCCGGGCGCCGGCCCGGCATCAGCCCAGCGCCGCCACCCGTTCGCGGTAGCCCCGCACCGGCGCCGCGTCCCGGTAGGGCTCCAGGCGGCGCTCGAACTCCCTGACGTACTCGTGGGCCCGTACGGAGCGCATCTCGGAGGCCTGGAGCGCGGCCTCGGCGCCCAGCGTGCAGGCCTGCTCCAGTTCGCCCAGGCCCAGCCGCGCGGTGGCCAGCACCACCCGGCAGAAGAGCCTGCTGCGGGCGAACCCGGCCGCGCGCAGCTGGAGGGAGCGCTCGGCGTGCTGGGAGGCGGCGCGGTACTGCTGGAGGTCGCGGTGGCAGTGCGCCAGTTCGTCGGCGAGCTGCGCCTCGTCGAAGAAGCGCGCCCAGTACGGGGTGTCGTCGCCGGGGCGGACGGTCTCCAGCGCCCGTTCGGCGCGGGCCAGCGCCGTCGTGCAGGCCCGGACCTCGCCCAGGACGCCGTGGCCGCGGGCCTCGGCGGAGTGCAGCAGCGCCTGCACGGCGGGCGGCGCGCTGCTGCCGATGCCCTGCTGGGCGACCCGCGCGAGCTGCACGGCCTCCCTGCCGTGCCCCAGGTAGACGGCCTGCCGGCTCATGGTCACCAGGACGTAGGACCCGTAGGCCCGGTCCCCGGCGGCCTGGGCCAGCCGCAGGGCCTGGACGAAGTAGCGCTGGGCGAGCCCGTGGGCCGCGATGTCGTACGAGGTCCAGCCCGCGAGCCGGGTCAGATCGGCGGCGGCGGCGAAGAGCCGGCGGCCGGTGGCCTCGCCGTAGCTGCCGCGGAGCATCGGCTCGGCCTCGTGCTCCAGGTAGCGCACCAGGGCCTGCCGGGCGTGGCCGCCGCCGTAGGCGTGGTCCAGCGCCCGGAACAGCTCGCCGACCGAGCGCAGCGCCGCGATGTCGCCGGAGGTGACCTTGGAGCCCTGGGTGCGGTCGACGCGGTCGGTGCGGCGCTGCCGGGGGACCGTGGGCCGGCCCTGTACGGGGACCCGGCCCGCCGCGTCGGCGGGGGCCTCACCACGGGCGACCCGTTCGTCGGCGCGCCCGATCAGCCAGTCGCGGCTGGGCACCACGAGCCCGGCCGGGGTGAAGGCGATCTTGCGGAGTTCGGCGTGGCTGCCGGAGTCCTTGCGCCACAGGCCGCTGACGATGTCCACCGCCTCGCTGGGGCTCGCGGCGAATTCCAGTCCGGCGTACACCGGCGCACAGGCGTCCAGGCCGAGGTCCTGGGCGGACAGCCGGCGTCCCAGCCGGCGGGTGAAGACCTCCGCGATCAGGGCGGGGGTGGTGCCCCTGGGCTGCTGGCCGCGCAGCCAGCGGGTCACCGACGTCTTGTCGTAGCGGAGGTCGAGGCCGTGCTCGATGCCGAGCTGATCCACCCGTCTGGCCAGCCCGGCGTTCGAGAAGCCCGCCTCGGCGATGAGCGCGGCGAGCTGGCGGTTGGGAGTGTGGTGCGGGGGTCGTTCCGTCATCAGCTTTACCGGTCTCCTGCCTTCCGGGCCGCTGCCGGGTTCGGCGGACCCTGTCCGGCATGCTCATCGCCCTTGTGGAACGGCGTGAATGTAACGGCCTTCGGGGCCCCGTTCCCGGCCTCCTCCTCGCGTTCATCCGATCGTGTGAGCAGGGACGGGAGGTCCGGACACCGGCCGCCTGCGGGGTCCGGAGCGGGCGGCCGTACAGTGGCATGGGCGCGAAGTGGCATCAACGTTGCAGCAAAGTGCAACAAAGGTTCGAAGAGGAGCTGCCGTGACTGCGATCTCTCGGGGGGAGACCCCCGTACCCGAGGGGCTGCGCTTTGTGCACATGGGCTTCGGCGCCGACGCCGTGGAGTACCAAACCGCCTGGCAGGAGCAGCGCCGGGTGCACGCCGCCCGGTTCGCCGACGAGGCGCCCGACACCTGCCTGCTGCTGGAGCACCAGGCCGTCTACACGGCGGGACGGCGCACGACCGACGACGAGCGCCCGCTGGACGGGACCCCGGTCGTCGACGTCGACCGCGGCGGCAAGATCACCTGGCACGGGCCGGGCCAGCTGGTGGGCTACCCCATCCAGAAGCTGCCGCGCCCGGTTGACGTCGTGGCCCACGTCCGCCGGCTCGAAGAGGCGCTGATCCGGGTCTGCGCCGAGTTCGGCGTGGAGGGCACCCGGATCGAGGGCCGCAGCGGGGTGTGGGTCCTGGGAGACACCGTGGGCACAGCCGAGCAGCGGGCGGCCCTGGGCGGGCTGAACCTCGACTTCGACCCGCGGGCGGCGGACGAGCTGTTCGACCCGCGGCTGAACGGTCCGGAGTACGCGCCGTCCAACGCCGGCCAGCGCCGTGAGGACCGCAAGCTCGCCGCGATCGGCATCCGGGTCGCCAAGGGCGTCACGATGCACGGCTTCGCACTGAACGTGAACCCGGACAACACCTCGTTCGACAAGATCGTGCCGTGCGGCATCCGTGACGCCGGCGTCGCCTCGCTGGCGGGCGAACTGGGCCGCGAGATCACCATCGCCGAGGTCCTGCCCGTCGCCGAGAAGCATCTGCGGGACGTCCTGGAGGGCGCCGAACTGCTCCCCCGCGCGGTCTGACCGGACGGCCGCCGGCCGGGCCTCCCGGGTCCGGCGGCCGCCCGGCCCGGGGTCTCCCGGGGCCGCCGGGAATGCAACCCCGTCATTGGCGGTTGCCCCGCACGTAAAGACGTGCGAATCAACGGGCGTACCCTGGTGTACGCCGAAGAAACGAAGTCGTAGGGAGCCGGTCGTGTCCGCAGTCGCACCCGACGGACGCAAGATGCTGCGCCTGGAGGTCCGGAACAGCCAGACCCCCATCGAGCGCAAGCCCGAGTGGATCAAGACCCGGGCGAAGATGGGTCCCGAGTACAACCACCTCCAGGGCCTGGTCAAGAGCGAGGGTCTGCACACGGTCTGCCAGGAGGCGGGCTGTCCCAACATCTTCGAATGCTGGGAGGACCGCGAGGCGACCTTCCTCATCGGCGGCGACCAGTGCACCCGCCGCTGTGACTTCTGCCAGATCGACACCGGCAAGCCGCAGGAGCTGGACCGCGACGAGCCCCGCCGGGTCGCCGAGTCCGTGCAGACCATGGGCCTGAAGTACGCCACGATCACCGGCGTCGCCCGCGACGACCTGGACGACGGCGGCGCCTGGCTCTACGCCGAAACCGTCCGGCAGATCCACGCCGCGATGCCCGACACCGGCGTCGAGCTGCTGATCCCCGACTTCAACGCGGTCCCCGAGCAGCTGGCCGAGGTCTTCTCCTCCCGCCCCCAGGTCCTCGCGCACAACGTCGAGACGGTCCCGCGCATCTTCAAGCGGATCCGCCCCGGCTTCCGCTACGAGCGCTCGCTGGAGGTCATCTCCAAGTCCCGCGAGGCCGGTCTGGTCACCAAGTCCAACCTCATCCTGGGCATGGGCGAGGAGCGCGAGGAGATCAGCCAGGCGCTGCAGGACCTGTACGACGCGGGCTGCGAGCTGATCACGATCACCCAGTACCTGCGCCCCTCCGTGCGCCACCACCCGATCGAGCGCTGGGTCAAGCCCGCCGAGTTCGTGGAGCTCAAGGAGGAGGCCGAGGAGATCGGCTACGCCGGCGTGATGTCCGGCCCGCTGGTCCGCTCCTCCTACCGCGCCGGCCGCCTTTACCAGCAGGCCATCGAGCGGCGCGAGGTCGAGGCGTCCAGTCAGGCGGTTTGATTTCCCCGGCGCGCCTTCTTGTGAAACGTGGCACATGCTGGGGACGCGGCCCGCACTCCTCCTGACGGGGGGCGTGGGGGCCGCGTCAACGTTTCATCGGTGTTTGACCGGCAGGTCATCCGTTGGTAACACCTTTCCGTGACGATGGATGCACGCACCGCTCCCGCACCTACTCCTGCTTCTCCGAACAGATTCAGAGGGAGTCACCCACCATGCAGGCCGCGCCGCTCCGCGCCAATCCCGCCCTCCCCATCCCTTCGGTCACCGGTGCACTGCGTGCCGTCGAGGCCGTCCTGATGCGCGGCGGGCAGCGCACCGCCCGCCGTAACGCCTGGACATCGGTCCTGGAGGACCGCCGCCGCGCCAAGGACCGCCACGAGGCCGAGTTCGTACTGGAGGCCGCGGCGACCGGGCGCCCGCACGCCACGTAAACTTCGCTGTATGGCGAGGAAGGCAAACTCAGAGGGCGCTGCCGGCGCTGAGAACACCGGGCGGCTGAAGCAGATCGCCCTGACCTACAAGATGACCCGTCGGGTCGACTCCAAGGTCGGTCTAGTCGTCGCTGGTGTAGGCATCGTCGTATTCGGCGTCCTCCTTGCCATCGGCTTCGCGATCGGCCACCCCATCTACGGCGGGATCCTGGGCTTCGTCCTGGCCTTCCTCGCGATGGCGATCGTCTTCGGACGGCGCGCCGAGCGAGCTGCCTTCGGGCAGATGGAGGGCCAGCCCGGCGCGGCGGCCGCGGTGCTGGACAACGTCGGCCGCGGCTGGACGGTCACCCCCGCGGTGGCCATGAACCGCAGCCAGGACGTGGTCCACCGCGCCGTCGGCAAGGCCGGCATCGTGCTGGTCGGCGAGGGCAACCCGAACCGTCTCCGCGGCCTGCTGGCCGCCGAGAAGAAGCGGATGGCGCGCACCGTCGCCGACGCCCCGGTCCACGACATCATCGTGGGCGACGGCGAGGGCCAGGTGCCGCTGAAGAAGCTGCGTACGACGCTGCTGAAGCTGCCGCGTGTGCTCCCCGGCGCCCAGGTGACGGCCGTCAACGACCGCCTCAAGGCGCTCGGCGACCTGATGAGCAACATGCCGGTCCCGAAGGGCCCGATGCCGAAGGGCATGCGGATGCCCAAGGGCGGCGGCAAGGCCCGCTGACCGCACCGGCGCCGGCGCACCCGCGCCCGGCCGGCGGTCCCGACACTCCGACGAACGACGAACGCCCCGGGGCGAAGGCTCCGGGGCGTTTCGTCGTGCGGCTGGGTTGTGCGGCTTGCTGGGCGGCTTCGCTCCGGGGCGGTCCGGAGGGGCGGGCAGGCGGGACCGTACGGCCTCGGGGGCGGAACCCGTACGGCCTCAAGGACGGAACCCGTACGGCCTCGGGGGAACCCGTAGGGGCTCCTCGGACGCGGAGCCGCCCCGGCGCCACGGCAGGGGCCCCGGGCGGCTCCCCCGCGGCCTCCTCAGATGCGGACCTGGACGGCGCGCGCGAGGCGGTCGTGCAGGCCCCGGCCGTCCCGGTCCCACACGACGGCCGGGATGATCACGACGAGCAGCACCGTGCGGAGCACGACCCGCGGCAGCGACAGCCGGCCGCCGCCCTCGGCGATCACCCGCAGGCCGAGCAGCCGCTTGCCGGGCGTGAAGCCGACCGTGCCCACCGTCAGCACGCTGAGCACCGCGAAGACCAGCAGCGCCCAGTTGCTCGCCGCCTGCGCCTTACCGCCGCTGAGCAGCCCGAACGCGATGAGCATGCACAGCGCCCAGTCGAGGAAGAGCGCGGCGAAGCGCCGTCCGGGGCGCGCGATCGAGCCCGGCCCCGTCTCCGGCAGCCCGAGCTGCTGCCCGCGGTATCCGAACTCGACACCCATGTCCTCGGCTGCCGCGCGGGGCCCGGAGATCCACGATCCGATTGCTTGCCTGTTGTCCACCCGACCACGGTACTGCGACCGCATACATTCGCTGCGGCGAGGTCCGGTACGGGACGGTTCGGCCCCTCTTCCGGTCCGGCCGCCGGGGCGGGCCCGAAGGGGCGGAACGACTCGGCGCGACGCCGCAACGAACGGCCCGCCACCCCGGGCCAAAATGCCCCTTTATGGGTCACACTGGTGAATAAAGGCAGGCGTACGCCGGTTAACCTCGGCGAAACAAATGGGTCATGCTTGGGAAATCCCGCCTGCCTATGGTCGGGCAACGCGCCACCGCACATGGTCGCGTTCCGAGTAGCAATCCCGCGTCCGCCGACCGGTGACCGGGCTAGGAGGAGTTGGATGTTCCAGAACGCCGACGAGGCCAAGAAGTTCATCGCGGACGAGGACGTGAAGTTCATCGACGTCCGGTTCTGCGACCTGCCCGGTGTGATGCAGCACTTCACCATCCCGGCAAAGGCGTTCGACCCGGCCGAGGAACTCGCCTTCGACGGCTCCTCGATCCGCGGCTTCCAGGCCATTCACGAGTCCGACATGGCGCTGCGCGCGGACCTGTCGACGGCTCGCGTGGACCCGTTCCGCCGCGACAAGACCGTCAACATCAACTTCTTCATCCACGACCCGATCACGGGCGAGCAGTACAGCCGTGACCCGCGCAACATCGCCAAGAAGGCCGAGGCCTACCTCGCCTCCACCGGCATCGCGGACACCGCGTTCTTCGGTCCCGAGGCCGAGTTCTACGTCTTCGACAGCGTGCGCTTCGAGACCGGCGCGAACCAGTCCTTCTACCACATCGACTCCGAGGCCGGCGCCTGGAACACCGGTTCGGAGGAGAACAACCGCGGCTACAAGGTCCGGTACAAGGGCGGCTACTTCCCGGCCCCGCCGGTCGACCACTTCGCCGACCTGCGCGCCGAGATCTCCCTGGAGCTGGACGCGGCCGGCCTGCAGGTCGAGCGCCAGCACCACGAGGTCGGCACCGCCGGCCAGGCGGAGATCAACTACAAGTTCAACACGCTGCTCGCCGCGGCCGACGACCTGATGCTCTTCAAGTACATCGTGAAGAACGTCGCCTGGCGCAACGGCAAGACCGCGACCTTCATGCCCAAGCCGATCTTCGGTGACAACGGCTCCGGCATGCACGTCCACCAGTCCCTGTGGCAGGGCGGCAGCCCCCTCTTCTACGACGAGCAGGGCTACGCGGGCCTCTCGGACACCGCCCGCTACTACATCGGCGGCATCCTCAAGCACGCCCCGTCGCTGCTGGCCTTCACCAACCCGACGGTGAACTCCTACCACCGCCTGGTCCCCGGCTTCGAGGCCCCGGTCAACCTGGTCTACTCGCAGCGCAACCGCTCCGCGGCCATGCGTATCCCGATCACGGGCTCGAACCCCAAGGCCAAGCGCGTCGAGTTCCGCGCCCCGGACCCGTCCTCGAACCCGTACCTCGCCTTCTCCGCCCTCCTCCTCGCGGGCCTGGACGGCGTCAAGAACAAGATCGAGCCGGCCGAGCCGATCGACAAGGACCTCTACGAGCTCGCCCCCGAGGAGCACGCGGGCGTCCCCCAGGTCCCGACCTCCCTCCCGGCCGTCCTCGACGCCCTCGAGGCCGACAACGAGTACCTCCAGCAGGGCGGCGTCTTCACCTCCGACCTGATCGAGACCTGGATCGACTACAAGCGCACCAACGAGATCGCCCCGATCCAGCTGCGCCCGCACCCGCACGAGTTCGAGCTGTACTTCGACATCTAAGAACGCCGCAGGTCGGAGCGGTTTCCGCTGCCCTGTGCCGTCTGCAGGCCGTCGGCCGCGCTCTTCCGGTTCCGGGAGGCGCGGCCGTCGTGCTGTTCGGTGGGCGGGCCCGCCTCGTCCGGTGCGGCCCGCACCGCGGCGTTGGTGCGGGCCTTGGTGCCCGCTGGGGCCGGACGCAGCACGCGCATCGCGCTGGACGGCGGAGAGCGGAGAACGGCTGCTGGCGTTCTAGTCCAGGGCCTGGTGGACGGCGGTCAGGATGGCTTCGGTGTCGGCGCCCAGGGCGCGGGCGGTGGCGGTGAAGTCCTGTGCCAGTGCGGCGAGTCGGGCCGGATCGAGGTGCTTCGGTGCGGGCGGGGGCGCTGCGACCCGGGTGCCTGCGCCACGGCGGGTGCGGATCAGGTGGGCGGTCTCCAGCTCGCGGTACGCGCGGGCCACGGTGCCCGGTGCCAGGCCCAGGTCGGTGGCGAGCTGACGCACGGTCGGCAGGCGTTCGCCCTCGGCCAGTCGGCCCGTGGTGATCAGGGCGGCGAGCTGGGCGCGGATCTGTTCGTACGGGGGTACCGGGCTGGTGGTGTCGACGCGGACGGCAGGCCCGGTCATCGTCGGGCCGCCCGGGGCGCCACCACGTTGAACAGGGACCAGGCCAGGGTGAAGGGGGCCGACAGGCCCATGGGGTAGATCGCCACGGCGGTGACGGTACCCAGTGTGGCGGCGCAGTGCGTCTGCCAGGTGGCGGCCATCAGGGCGACGAGCAGCAGCAGGGTCGAGACCAGCACTCCCCAGGCCGCGATGATGGCCCGCGAGCGGTCGCGGCGCTCCTGGTCGCCGCCCGCACGGCGGGCGACACGGCGCAGGGCCCAGGCGCAGGCGACCGTGCCGAGGGCGAGAGAGCCGAGGATCTGCCTGCCGGACAAGATGCCGGCCCAGAGACTGACGGAGGGTTCGGTCCCGTCGCAGCCGGCACCGATGGCCCGGTACGCCTGGTCCATGGCGCCCTGGGTGGCCACGGCGGCCCCTGTGCCCACCAGCACGGCGAGGAACACCGCCTGGAGGAGCAGCACAGGGGTCATGGCGCGCGGCACGTGGTCCCGGATCCGGCGCGGGGTGAGGACGGCGGTGCGTACCGCTTCCAGGGGGCGGGGGGTGAGGACGTCGCCGAGCAGGACGCCGCCCACCGCGCACAGGCCGAAGGCGGTGACGAAGCTGACCAGGGGTACGCCCGCCTCGAAGGTGCTGAGGGGGTGATGGGTGATGTCGACGGTGGCCCACAGCGGTGCGGCCATGACGCCCACGGCCAGCCCTGCCCAGCGGGCGTGGCGGTCGGCCCGGGACCGGAGGCGGGACGCGGGCCGGTCGGTGTCGAGCATGGGGGACTCCGGTGAGTGGTGTCGGCTGCGCGGCTTGCGCACGGCGGCAGCGGACGCCGCTCGCCCGCAAGCCCGGCTTGTATCGAGTGGTCAACACAAGATGCCCGGGAGGGGAATCTTGTGTCAATGGATCGATACAAGTTGGGGCGAGTGTCCTAGGGGCTGTCGGGGGCGGTCAGGCCCGATCGCCAGGACCAGGCGGCGATGCCGACGCGGTTGCGGACGCCCAACTTGGCCTGGATGTGGGCGAGGTGGGTCTTCACCGTGCCGGGCGTGATGACCAGGCGCACGGCGATCTCCGCGTTGGTCAGGCCCTGCGCGACCAGGCGGGCGATGTCGCGTTCGCGGGCCGTCAGCGGGTCCGGGGCAGGGGCGGCCGCGGCCGGCGGGGTGAGGTGGCGCAGGAGGCGGACGGTGATCTGGGGGCTGATCAGGGTGTCGCCCGCCATTGCGGCGCGTACCGCCTCGATCAGGAGGGTGGGGCCGGAGCGTTTCAGCAGGAAGCCGGCGGCGCCGTGGCGCAGGGCGGCGTGGACGTAGTCGTCCAGGTCGAAGGTGGTGACGACCACGACCCGGGTGTGCGCGGCGAGTCGGCGGGTGACCTCCAGGCCGTCGAGGCGTGGCATCCGGATGTCGGCGAGGACCACGTCCGGGCGCAGCGTGCGGGCGAGGTCGACGGCGTGGATGCCGTCCGCGGCCTCGCCGACCACCGTCATGTCCGGTTGCGAGTCGAGGATCATCCGGAAGCCGCCGCGGACGTCGTCCTGGTCGTCGGCGATCAGTACGCGGGTCGGCGTCATGCCGGGTCTCCAGGGGCGGGAGGCGGGGCGGGGAGGGTGACGGTGAGGCGCCAGGTGCCGTCGTCGCCGGTGGTGTGGAGGGTGCCGTTCAGGGCACGGACGCGCTCGGTGAGGGCGAGCAGGCCGGTTCCGCCGTGTTCGCGGCCGCGTGGCCGGGTGCGGCCGGTGTCGTTGGTGATGGTCAGGCGGACGGTGCCGTCCTCGTGGGTGAGGGCCACCTCGACGCCGGCCGCGTCGGGGGCGTGGCGGCGGACGTTCGTCAGGGCTTCGGTGACGACCCGCTGGATCGTGGCGGCGGCCTCGCGGGAGAGCGCCGCCCGCGCTGCGGGGGCGATGGTGAGACGGGCCCGGGTACGGCCGTCCGCGTCGAACCTGTCGACGAGTTCGGCGAGCCGGGCCGTGCCGGGGAGGGCCGTGCGGCCGGCCTCGCGGCCCGGCTCCCGCAGCAGGTGGACCGTGCGGTCGATCGAGGCCAGGGCGGCGAGGCCCGCCCGCTCGATCCGTTCCAGCGCCCCGGCCACCGCCTCCGGGTCCCGGCCGGCCACGAAGCGGGCGGCCTGGGCCTGCGCCACGATGCCGCTGATGTCGTGGGCGACGAAGTCGTGGAGGTCGTGGGCGAGTTCCAGCTGCTGCCGGTGCCGGGCCTCGCGGACGGCCCGGGCCCCGCGGCGTGCCATCAGCCGGGGGTAGCCGCCCACTACGGCCGCACCCAGCGTGGGCAGGAACCAGAACGCCCCCATGCCGACCCGTTCGTAGAGGGACGCGGCCGGCACGAGCGGCTGGGCCCAGAGCACCAGCGCGACGGCCGCGAGGCCGGTGCCCACGGCCGCCTCGCGGCACGGCGCCCACCGGAACGCGGCCGCCTGCAGCACGACGAGCGCCGTCGCCGCGGCGAAGAGCGGGCCGGAGCCGTCCGGTGCGGTGTCCGGGGCCCAGCCGAAGGCGGCGGTGAGCAGGAGCACCGCGGCGAGCCCGGCCGCTCGGCCCGACCAGGCGCGTAACGACGTGGGGACATCTCTCATCGCCGGCCCCTCCCCCGGTCCGCCCGGGCCCAGCGCTGCGCGGCCGTGTACCGGTTTCATCGTTGGCCCTCTCCCCCGGTCCGCCTGGCTCCCGCCCGGCGGCGCCTCCGCTCGCTCGGTTCGGCGGCGCGCCCTTCGGCCCGGTCCGGCCGGCGCGTCCTCCGCCTGTCCAGCTTATGGAGCGCGCTACGGGTGGCGCCTCTGCCGATCGGCAGAGGCGGCCGCTTCCTGTGCCCGTGGATCTGCCGGTTGGCCGATGGGCGCGGGCCCGCCTCGCCCCGGAAGCTGAACGCGTCAACGGGGCGATGCGGCCCCGACGGGCTGAGGAAGGCGGGAAGTTCGGTATGCGATATGTGAGGACGACGGTGGGGGGCGCGATCGCCACGGTGGCGGCGCTGGGGCTGCTCGGGTCGATGGGTCCGCTCGGGCTGTACGAGGGGAGTGCCGCTGCCGCGTCGGCCGGCGGGGCGGGCTTATCCGGTGTGGTGGCGGCGAAGTCCGCGGCGGCCGTGGAGTCCGGTCTCACCGGCTCGGCGACGATGGACCGAGGGGCGGACGGTGAGCGGGTGGCCTTCTCGTTCGACGCGCACGGGTTCGCCCCCGTCGGCGCGGGCGGCACCTCGCGCGGCAGCTTCCGCTTCAGCCACTACTCCCACGACGGCACACGGGGTGCCACCTTCGCGGGCCGGATCGACTGCCTGCTGACCGGCGGTCCCGTGGCCACGGCCAGCGGGATCATCACGCGCTCCGACCATCCCGACCGCCGGATCGTCGGCAAGCGGGTCGGGTTCACCGTGTACGACGACGGCCGGCACGACCGGGTCGGCTACAGCTGGGCGGTCGACGAGATACCCAGGATGAAGGTCCCCGCCTGCCTGAGCGCAGCGCCCTACGAGACCGTCAAGAGCGGTGACTTCCGGGTGCGGCACGTACTGCCGCCGCTGCCCGGCGAGGGGGGCAAGTGAGGCCCCCGGAGCCGTCCGCGATGTCCGGGCCGTCCTCGGCGTCCGGGCCGGCCGCGACGGCCACCGCGTCCACGTCGTCCACCTCGCCCACGGCCACAGCCGAGCCGCCGCGCTGGGTGGTCCGGCTCGCGCGCCTCGCCGCGTCGGCCCCGCTGCCCAGCGGCCTGTGGCGGATCGTGGCGGCCCTGGGCATACCGGTCGGCTTCACGGGTGACGAGGCGATGGCCACGGTCACCTTCGGCAGCGGGTTCTCGCTCTACATGATCGCCCTGACCCTGTTCGCCGAGGGCCTCGGGCTGCTGACGCTCGGGCTCGTCCAGCGCTGGGGCGAGGTCTTTCCCCGCTGGATTGCGCTCCTCGGCGGCCGGCGGGTACCGACGGCGGTGGCCGTGGTCCCGGCCGGGCTGGGGGCCACCGTCCTCACCGCCTTCGGCGTACTGGGCGCGCTCGGCTGGAACGCGCCGGACGCCATGGGCCACCCGGACGCACCGGACGGCGTCGCGTACTGGGTCATGACCGCTTGCTACCTGCCGCTGACGGCCTGGGGCCCGCTGCTCGCGGTGGTGACCGGGCATTACTGGCTGCGCCGTCGTCGGGTACGCCGGTCACGGTCGCGGTGACGTCCAGGGGCGGTGTCGCCGCCCCGCTCACGCCGCCGGCCTCCCGCAGCCGCGACCGGTGTCCACCGCACTTCCGGGGCACACTGGCGTTATGCCTGAATTGCCGGAGGTCGAGTCGCTCGCGCGGTTCCTGGGCGAGCATGTCGTGGGGCGGGTCGTCGAGCGGGTGTACCCGGTCTCCGTCCATGCGCTGAAGACGTACGACCCGCCGCTCACCGCGCTCGAAGGGCGGGCGTTCGACGAGGTGCGCCGGCACGGGAAGTTCCTCGATCTCCGTGCCGGGGAGCTGCACCTGGTCATGCACCTCGCGAGGGCGGGGTGGGTGCGGTGGAGCGAGCGGCTGCCGGCGGTGCCGCCGCGGCCGGGGAAGGGGCCGCTGGCGTTGCGGGTGCGGCTCGGGGAGCCCGGCGACGGTGCGGGGTTCGAGGTGACCGAGGCCGGGAGCCAGAAGCACCTGGCGGTGTATGTCGTGCGCGAGGTGAGGGAGGTGCCGGGCATTGCGCGGCTCGGGCCGGATCCGCTCTCCGACGGGTTCACGGCGGAGGCGTTCGCGGGGCTGCTGGCGGAGGAAGGCCGGCAGATCAAGGGGGTGCTGCGGGACCAGAGCGTGATCGCCGGGATCGGGAACGCCTACTCGGACGAGATTCTGCACGCGGCGAAGATGTCGCCGTTCAAGCCGGCCGCCCGGCTCTCGGCGGAGGAGGTGGCGCGGCTCTACGAGGCGATCGGTACGACGCTCGCCGCGGCGGTGGAGCGGTCGCAGGGGCTGGCGCTCAAGGACCTCAAGGCGGAGAAGAAGAGCGGGCTGCGGGTGCACGGGCGGAAGGGGGAGGCCTGCCCGGTGTGCGGGGACACCATCCGTGAGGTGTCGTTCAGTGACTGGGCGATGCAGTACTGCCCGGGCTGCCAGACCGGGGGCAAGGTGCTCGCGGACCGGCGGATGTCCCGGTTGCTGAAGTAGGCAGGGGAGCGAGGAGCCGGGCGGGCCGGACGGCGACGGGCCGGTCGGGGGCCGGGGTCCCCGACCGGCAGGTGTCATGCGGTGGTGCGAGCGGTCAGGCCCCGCCCTCCCCGGGCGCCAGCAGTTCCCGGAGTTCCGCCACCGCCTCGCGGAGCCGGTCGGCGAAGGTCACCATCTGGTCGGCCACGGCCAGCGGCGTGCTCAGGTAGAGGTGGAAGCGGTCGGGCAGCAGGACGTAGGCGACGCCGATGCAGCGGCTGCTGGTGGAGCCGAAGCCGAAGTACTGGATGTTGGCGGACGGCGCGGAGCTGGTGCTCAGGTAGTCGTCGCGCATCGTCAGCCAGCCGGGTGTCCGGTAGAGGGCGGGCTGCTCGGTCACGCCGAGTTCGGTTCCGCGGCGGCGCTGGATCAGTTCCAGCTCCCACAGGTGCTGCTCGGGCGCGTCGCCGGCCTGGCACTCCTTGGCGCGGGCGACGTGCTGCGCGGCGGCGGCCCGGAACGCGGCCCGGCGGGTCTCCGCGTCCGTCGCCGGGTCCTCCATCGCGGCGACGAACTCCTGGATCTCCGGGGTGACCACGCGCATCGCCTCGGTGCGGCCGTGCCGCCACTGGCGGGTGGCGATCGACTCGTAGGTGGCGCCCAGGCGGCCCTTGGCGCGCTGGTGGGCCAGCTGGTAGGCGAGCTGGACGAACGCGTCGGGCGAGGAGCCGAGGGCCTTGGCGGTGTTGCTGCCGAAGTCGTCGAAGGAGACGGTGCGGGTGGCGGTGTTCTCCCCGTACGCCGCGAACGCCTCGGCGGCGGAGCGCACCTGGGAGCGGAGGGTGTCGTCCAGCTCGAAGGCGACGGGTTCGACGGCGGGGAGGCCCTGGGCGCGGGCTCCGGAGCGGCGGGAGTGTTCCTCGGCGGGAGTGTCGAGCAGGGCGTCGGTGAAGGCGAGGATGGTGGTGCCGTCCAGCTCGCAGTGCTCGACGTTGATGCCCGCCCGGCCGTCCGCGAAGACGATCAGGGAGACGGCCTTGTCGAACCAGCGGTTGCCGCGGTCGCCGTACAGCAGCTCGTCGCAGGCCTCCTGGATGCCGGCGGGGGCGAAGTCCTCCAGGCAGACGCAGAACAGCGCGGTCTCGATGTCCTCCAGGGCGTCCGCGTTGCGGGGGTGGCAGGCGCGCAGGGACTCCCGGGCGGCGGCCCATTCGGCGCGGGCCATGGTGGTGAGGTGGCCCACCGAGGTGTGGGCGGGTGCCGGTTCGGCGCCGGCCTTCTGTACGGCGCGCAGGCCCGCTTCGAGGTCGTCGAGGCTGTGCGGGACGCCGTCCGGGCCGAGCACGTCCATCCGGAACATGTTGCCGCGGTGGAACACCACGATGTGCCGGGCGTCGGAGGGGCCCGGCCAGGCGTCGGTGTAGGGGCTGCGGACGGAGTCCTGCTGGGCGCCGGGGATGCGGGTGGCGGAGAACAGGTACTTGTTCTGGACCATCGACTGGGGCACGCCGCGCTGCACCACCGGGGGGAGGAGCTCCTGGTCGAGCTGCCGCTTGTAGGCGACGGCCCCGGCGATGAGCCCGGCGGCCCGCTCCACCTGGGTGCGGGGCTGCTGCGGCGGGGGGTCCTGGAAGAGGAAGAAGAAGTTGGCGTTGAGCGCGATCCGGTCGCGTCGGCCCAGGTAGCGGTAGGGCCAGAAGGTGTCGAGCCAGCTGTGGACGCCCTCGGTGGCGTCGTACTCCTCCAGTGCCGCGTGCAGCGTCCGGCCGGGGCCGCCGGGCCGGAGGAAGGCGGTCACCTCCGCCTCGGTCGCGGCCAGCTCGTCGGCGGTCAGCAGCGGCGCGCACCAGGCGAGGAACCGCTCACAGCTGGCCTCCGGCGTGGGCAGGGGCACCCGTGGCAGGCGCTCCTCGTGGGCGAAGGTCGTCATGGCTGCTGCCCTTTCCTGACGGGTATTCAATTCTGCTCTCTCACTTCCGGTCGTGGGGCCTGTGGGCCGTGATGTCACTCGTCCATGGTCGCGCCGTCACCGACCGTGTCCGGCCGTGCCGGGAGCACGGGCCCGTGGCGGCGGCGTGTCCGCGCGCCGCTAGTCCAGCAGCCGGTCGCCCCGTACGGCCCGGCCCTCGGCCGCCACGTGCTCGGGCAGGACCCGGCCGAAGAGCTGCCGGGTGCGGGCCACGCTCCCGATGACACCGGGGCGCTCGCTGTAGGCGAAGATCGCGGAGTGGCGCGCGAGCTCGCCGCGCACCGGGCTCACCCGGTGCAGTGAGTAGCGCCCCTTGAACAGTTGCAGGTCACCGGGGTGCAGGGACAGGCGCCGGGTCAGCGGCTCGCCCCGGCCGTCCAGGACGTCGCGGACGTCGTCGAAGTTCTCGTCCGCGGCGGACCGGATGTTCGGGCAGTACTCGAAGACCCCGCCGTCCTGGGCCCCGCGGGTCAGCAGGCTCACGGTGAACTCGTTGGTGTCGAAGTGCCAGGGGTGCTCCATGCCCGGCGCGACGACGTTGAGGACCAGTCCGGAGAGCGGATCCGCCAGCTCGTGGAGGTGCGGCAGCCCGAAGCAGCGGGCGATGAAGTCCTGGAAGGCGGGGTGGGAGTAGAGCCGGCTGATGACGGACCCGGCGGGGATGCGGTCCCGTGCGACGAACGCGTTGCCCCGCTGGAAGGTCCGCCGCCCGGGGTGCTCCTCGGGCAGGTCCGAGTCCACCGCGATGTTGTAGACGTTGACGGTCTCGACGTCGTAGTGCGCCTGGGGGGCGATGGCCGCGCACTCGTCCTCCAGCGTCTCGCGGAGCGACGGACGGATGAAGTCCGGCAGCACGGTGCAGCCGAGGGCCGAGAGTTCGCGCCGGGCGCGGGACATCACGGCCCGCCCTTCGGCACTGTCGAGCTGCGACAGGGGGTACCGGGCGGTGTCGACCACCTGGTCGAGCGTGATGGCTTGCACAGTGCTCATGCGACCCTCTCCACGTACGGGCAGACCGGCCCGAGCCGGATGCCCGCCACCGGCCCGCGGCCTCGCCCCGGCCGCCCCCACCAGGCGATCCGTGCGGTCCGCGTGCCGTCCGGCCCGCACCCTCGGCTCTTCGGCAACTCCATTGAGGAGTAGCACAGTTGAAGTTCCCACAGCCCCGCCGCGTTGTCTGTGATACGTCACACTGCGCCGACCCGGCGGGTGCACGCGGTGAGGGGCGCGGCGCCAAGGGACGCCCGGGGGCGTGCCGGGCGTCGCGCGCGTCGCCTGCGTCACGTTTTTTGCAACTTGTTGCATAAGGCTCTCCGGCTGGTCTACAACTGCTGTCACCACCACCGCGCCAGGAGGGCCCCATGACCCAGTACCCGCACCTGATGAGCCCGCTCGACCTCGGGTTCACGACCCTTCCCAACCGGGTGCTGATGGGGTCGATGCACATCGGCCTGGAGGAGGCGGAGAACGGCTTCGCGCGGATGGCCGCCTTCTACGCGGCCCGTGCGCGCGGCGGCGTCGGCCTGATGGTGACCGGCGGCATCGCGCCGAACGAGGCGGGACGGCCCTACGACGGCGGGGCCAAGCTCACCACCGAGGAGGAGGCCGCGCAGCACCGGACCGTGACCGAGGCGGTGCACGCCGCGGGCGGCAAGATCGCGATGCAGATCCTGCACTTCGGGCGGTACGCGTACCACGCCGATCTGGTCGCCCCCAGCGCGATCCAGGCGCCCATCAGCCCCTTCGTCCCGAACGCGCTCACCGACGACGAGGTCGAGCAGACCGTCGAGGACTATGTGCGGGCGGCGGAGCTGGCCAAGTCCGCGGGCTACGACGGCGTCGAGATCATGGGCTCCGAGGGCTACCTGATCAACGAGTTCATCGTCGGCGCCACCAACCAGCGCACGGACCGGTGGGGCGGCTCGTACGAGAACCGGGTGCGCTTCCCGCTGGAGATCGTCCGCCGGACCCGGGAGCGCGTCGGCACGGACTTCATCCTGATCTACCGGCTCTCGATGCTGGACCTCGTCCCGGGCGGTTCGACGCTGGAGGAGGTGGTGGCGCTCGCCAAGGAGATCGAGGCGGCCGGCGCCACGATCATCAACACCGGTATCGGCTGGCACGAGGCCCGCATCCCCACCATCGTGACGTCGGTGCCGCGCGGCGCCTACACCTGGGTGACCAAGCGGCTGATGGGTTCGGTCACCATCCCCCTGGTGACCAGCAACCGCATCAACACCCCCGAGGTGGCCGAGGAGCTGCTCGCCGACGGGCGCGCCGACATGGTGTCGCTGGCCCGGCCCTTCCTGGCCGACCCGGACTTCGTCAGCAAGGCGGAGGACGGCCGGTCCGACGAGATCAACACCTGCATCGGCTGCAACCAGGCCTGTCTCGACCACACCTTCAGCGGGAAGATCACGTCCTGCCTGGTCAACCCGCGGGCGTGCCACGAGACCGAGCTGGTCCTGTCCCCCACCCGGCGCCGCAAGCGGCTCGCGGTGGTCGGTGCCGGGCCCGCCGGACTGGCCTGCGCCGTGTCCGCCGCCGAGCGCGGCCATGAGGTCACGCTGTTCGACGCCGCGGACGAGATCGGCGGGCAGCTGAACCTCGCCAAGCGGGTGCCGGGCAAGGAGGAGTTCGAGGAGACGCTGCGCTACTTCCGTACGCAGCTCGCGCGGCAGGGCGTCGACGTCCGGCTGAACACCCCCGTGGCGGCCGGGGACCTCGGCGGGTACGACGAGGTGGTGGTGGCCACCGGTGTCACCCCGCGCACCCCGGAGATCGAGGGCGTCGACCACCCGAGCGTGGTCAGCTACCTCGATGTGCTGCGCGGCGGCGCGCCGGTCGGCGAGCGGGTGGCGATCCTCGGGGCGGGCGGCATCGGCTTCGATGTCGCGGAGTTCCTGACCGACGCCGGTGACGCGGCGAGCCAGGACCCGGAGACCTACTTCCGCTCCTGGGGCGTCGACACGGCCTACGGCGAGCGCGGCGGGCTGCGGGCACCCGAGCGTCCCAAGCCGCCGCGCCAGGTGCACCTGCTGCAGCGCAAGACGTCGAAGGTCGGCGCCGGCCTCGGCAAGACCACCGGCTGGATCCACCGTGCGGAACTGCGGCACCGCGGCGTGACGATGGTCGCCGGGGCGACGTACGACCGGATCGACGACGAGGGCCTGCACGTCACCGTCGACGGCGCGGCCGGCACGCTGCCCGTGGACACCGTCGTGCTGTGCACCGGGCAGGAGCCGCGCCGGGACCTGTACGAGGAGCTGCGGGCCGAGGGACGTGCCGTGCACCTGATCGGCGGTGCGGACGTCGCCGCCGAGCTGGACGCCAAGCGCGCCATCAAGCAGGGGACGGAGCTGGCGGCGGCCCTGTGACCTGCCGCCGGCTGCCTAGGATTGCCGTATGTCACTCCCGCACGCCATCCTCACCGCCCTGCTGGAGAAGCCGTCGTCGGGGCTGGCGCTGACCCGCAGGTTCGACCGGTCGATCGGCTACTTCTGGTCGGCCACCCACCAGCAGATCTATCGCGAGCTGGGAAAGCTGGAGCAGGCCGGGTTCATCCGGGCGCTGCCGAGCGCGCAGCCGTCCCGCGGGCAGAAGAAGGAGTTCGAGGTGCTGCCCGCGGGCCGGCGCGAGCTGACCCGCTGGGCCGGCGGCGAGCAGGACTCCAAGCCCATCCGGGACGCGCTGCTGCTGCGGCTGCGCGCGTCGGCGGTGGTGGGGCGGGCCGGGCTCGACGAGGAGCTGCGGCGGCATCTGACGCTGCACCGGCGGCAGTTGGCGGAGTACCAGGAGATCGAGGACCGCGATTTCGGGGCCGCGGCGGATCCGGAGGACCGGTTGCGGCGGCTGGTGCTGCGGGCCGGGATCGGGCTGGAGACGTTCTGGGTGGAGTGGCTGGCGGAGGCGCTGGCGGAGGTGACGGACCTGGACGCCGCCGCGGAGGACGGGCCGGCGGGTCCGGGCGACGGCCCGGCCGGGTGAGCCGGACCCGCACGGCAAGGGGCGGCCGGCCCCGGGAAGTCCCGGGGCCGGCCGCCCTGTTGGTGTGCCGGTCGCGTCAGCAGTGGTCGTAGAGGAGGGCGCGCACCATGCGGCAGGTGGTGTCGGACGGGGCGTGGACCCCGATCTCGGCCGCGGTGCTGCGGATCTTGCGGTTGTGGGCCTGCTCGGGGCGGTAGACGCCGGTGTCGAGCAGGGCTATGGCGAGCCGCATGGCCTTCAGGCGGCGGTTGTGCGATTCGTACCGTTCGCGCGGCCATCCGGCGGGCAGCGGCTTCCTGGGCAGCGGGTGGGCCGGAAGAGGCTTCGTCATGAGTGTGGCAGCGGCCATCGGCGACCTCCTGGAGCGTGGATGAACCCTCACTGACTGGTTCCCATTCTACTGCCGGGCACTGACAAAAGCCCCTGGCCAGAGGGGATTTGACGCCCCGGAGAGGGGACCTACGGACGGTCTTTCCCACGCCCCGTCGCGGCCGTCGCGGCCGTCGCGCGCAGCAGCGTCCGGTCCGGTTTGCCCACCGGGGTGAGGGGGATGGCGTCGAGGACGCGGACGGCGGCCGGGGCGTACAGGGCGCCCTTGTGCTCCGTGACGAAAGCACGGAGGCCGGCGGCGTCCACCGTCCGGCCCGGGGCGGGGACGACCGCGGCGTGCACCTCCTCCGTCTCGTCCGCCCCGCGCACCCCGTACACCGCGCAGTGGGCGACCGCCGGATGGGTGTGCAGCAGGTCCTCGACCTCCGCGGGGTGCACATGCCCGCCCACGACGATGATCACGTCCTTGATCCGGTCGACGAGGTAGAGCCGCCCCTCGTCGTCCAGCACCCCGACGTCGCCGGTGCGCAGCCAGCCGTCGGCGGCCAGCACCTGCGCGGTCTCCCCGGGCTGCTTCCAGTAGCCGTTCATCACCGCGGCGGAGCGGACGTGGACCTCGCCCCGCTCCCCCGCCGGCAGGTCCCGCCCGTCCGCGTCGCGCACGGCCAGCGTCACGCCGGGCAGCGCGCGGCCGGCGGTGATCCGTCCGCCGGGGCCGGTGCGGAGGTGGTCCTCCGGGCGGGCCTCGGTGATCGACATCGCCTCGGCCTGGCCGTACATCCCGAACAGGACCGGTCCGAAGACCTCGGCGGCCCGCGCCAGCCGTGCCGGGGAGGCCGCGCAGCCGCCGTAGGAGATGCGGGTGAGGGAGCCGAGGTCGGTGGTGGGCAGGGCGGGGTCGTCGAGGAGCCGGTAGAGGAGCGGGGGCAGCAGCCAGAGATGGGTGATGCGGTGGCGGGCGACGGCGGCGAGCACGGCGGCGGGGTCGAAGGCGCGGTGCAGCACGACGGTGCCGCCGGCCGCGAGCGTGGCGTCGGCCAGGATGCCCGCGAGGTGGGCGAGCGGGGTGCAGGCCAGGAAGCGGGGCGGATCGCCGGCGGCTGCCATGTGGTGGTGGAGCACCATCGCGGCATACGGGGCGTGCCGCATCCGGACGCCCTTGGGGATGCCGGTGGTGCCTCCGGTGTGCCGGATGCACCAGTCGTCCCCGGGGCGCGCGGCGCTCGGCACCTCGGGGGTGGCGGGCAGCGCGGCAGCGGCGGCGAGCAGGTCGGGGCCGAGACCGGCGGCGCCCTCGCCCAGCGTCATGACCGCGGGGCGCGGGCCCCGGATGTGCCGGAGCAGCTCGCGTGCGGTGGTGTGCAGGGCCGGGTCGGCCAGGAGCAGGGCGGTCTCCACGCTGCCGGCGATCCGGGCCAGGGTCTCGGCGGCCATGCCGTCGTAGAGGAAGACCACCCGGGCGCCGAGGAGGCTCGCGGCGTAGCGGGCGGCGAGCGCCTCGGGGCGGTTGCCGCTGAGGAGGCAGACGGTCCGGTCGCGGCCGATGCCCTGGCCGTCGAGGACCGCCGCCATGCGGTGGACGGTGGCGTGCAGGGCGCCTGCGGTGACCTCCTCGCCGCTCTCCCCCACGATCACCGCGGTGCGGGACGGGTCACGGGCGAGGGCGGCGAGGAGGGCGTCGGCGTAACTGGTGAAGCCGGTGGCGGGTGGCATGGCAGGTCCCTCGGTCCGGTGGCAGGGTGCGTGACGAAGCGGTCACGGCACCGACGCTACGGACGCCTACTGATGCTCTCCACGACCAAATGCGCCATGTGGTGATGACTCCTGAGGCATGAGCGGCGGAAGCGTCTCCTCCGCGGCCGCCAGGATCTCGGTGACCCGGAGGCCGAAGTGGAGGTCGCAGGCGTTGGGCAGACCGGTCTCCACGGCGGCCAGCAGGGCGTCGACCGCATGGCCGTAGGCCACTTCGGGACCGTCCTGGCGCCGGGGCAGGGAGGTGGTGCCCGCGGTGCCGCGGAGGGTGACCTCGACACCGGCCGCCGCGGCGGGCGCGGTCAGCCCGAGCGTCGCCGAACTGGCCGCCCCGCTGCTGTGCCGCAGCGTCAGCAGCACGGCATCGCCCGGGCCGCGGGTCGCGGTGACCGCTTCCGCATCGCCGAGCACCGGCAGCAGCACCGACAGCGCATGCGGGCCGACGTCCCACAGCCCGCCCTTCTCACGGCGCCAGGGCGAGTGGGCGTACGGACTGGAGCTGTCCTCGGCGAAGACCGAACCGAGCCAGTCCGCATGGGCGCTGAACCAGCCGCCGGCCGCGGCCTGGGCGGCGATCCACTCCCCCTCCTGCTCCCCGAAGCGCGCCGTGAAGAACACCACCGAGGCGACGCCCGCCCGGTCGGCGGCCGCGGCGAGCGCACGGGCCTCGGGCACGGCGGTGGCCACCGGCTTGTCCAGGAGGAGATGACAGCCGGCCGCCGCGGCACGAAGGGCCAACGCGGCCTGCACGGACGGCGGCAGCGCGATCGCGACGGCGTCGCACACCTCGAACAACTCGTCCGGGCTCTCGTACGGGCGGGTGTCGTGGACCTGGGCCAGCGCGGCGGCGGCCTCCGCCCTGCGCCCCCAGATGCCGGCGAACTCGACGCCGGGGTGGGCGGCGAGGGCGGGGGCGTGGACGCGCCGCGCCCAGGGTCCGGTGCCGAGGAGTCCGATGCGCGGGGTCGTCATGCGGCCAGTGTCTCGCGGAGGGCGGGCGGGGGCGTCGATTGGCCGTCCGGTGGCGTCGCGAGCCGAGGGGCGGCCTCGTCGCCCGCGCCCCGGACAGGGAGCCGCCGCCTGCCGGGGAGCCGCCCCGTCCCGGAGAGCCGTCCCCACCCCCCGTAATCGGTGTGCCCCGCCCGGCCGGCCGGTGTTACGTTGCACCGGCCGGCCGCGGGACTCCGGTGCGACTTCCGGACCTGCTCTGCAAAGCAACGATTCGCTGTTCGTGCCCCCATTCCCCGGCCGGCATCCGACGATCCGGGGGGAAGAGGGCGTGGACAGTTCCGCGGATCTGGTGGCGGCCGAGGACGTCCTGCTGTTCGTGAACGCCGCGATCACCTCCACCGGGCAGCGCGAGTTCCACTCCGGCGACTACGCCCAGCGGATGTCGCTGGACTTCCTGCACGACTACGTACGCGTCAACTACCGCCCGCTGTACGCCGCTTCGCTCGCGCTGGACATCAACGACCACAACGCGGCGCTGATCGTGCTCCGGCTCCTGGAGACGGCGCGCGAGGCGACGGCGCAGGAGCGGCGCACCGAGGGGCGGCTGATCGCGGCCCGGCTGGCGCGGCTGCCGGCGCCGCGCGTCTACCGCCTGATCCGTGCGCTGCGCGCCGCCCGGGTCAACAACCGCCGCACCCGCGCCCTCATCCGCGACTGGCTCGCCGCGCGCCCGGATCCCGCACTGGACGCGGTGAAGTACCGGTCCGGCCTCACCTGCGCGCTGCGCCATGCGCACCTGCCGCCGCCCGGCGGGCGCGGAGGCGACGGCGAGCTGGGCGACTTCCTGTTCGCGCCCGGCCGGCGCAAGCAGTACGCCACCCCGCTGCTGGACTCCTGGCGGCGGGCGCACTACCAGCAAAAGGCCCTGTACGAGCTGCCGTTCACCGTCGCCGAGGGGTTCGCCGCCGCGCACCGCATCGACCGCCGCGTCTTCCTGGAGCGCATCGCGCCGCAGATGACGCGGCTGGAGCGGCTGCGGGTCCAGGAGTCGGCGCGCGGCCGGGGCGCCGACGTGGCCGCCGACCTCTCCCGGATGCCGCTGACCCGGCTGGCCGGGTACGTCCTCGGGCTGCCGCTGGAGGACCGGATCGCCCGCCGCGGCGAGCTGACCGGCGCCCTGCGGGCCGCGGCGCGGCGCACGGCGGGCGCCCGGGCCGGGACCTGGGGCCGGGTGGCCGCCGTACTGGACGACAGCTTCTCCACCACCGGCTCGGGGCAGAAGCGCCGCCGGCCGCTGGTGACCGCGCTGGCCTGCCACTTCCTCCTGGAGGCGCTCGCCGGGTCGTACCGTCCGCTGTGGACGTCGGGGCGGCAGGACGCGCTGCTGGCCTATCCGTACGGGGCGACGCCGCTGGGCATGCGGGTGCTGGACGCGCTGGAGCCCGCGCCGGAGCGGCTGGTGATCGTCTCGGACGGCTTCGACAACGCGCCGCCCGGCCTGGCCGGGGAGGTGCTCCGGGTGTGGCGGACCCGGCTCGACCCGCAGCGCCGTACCTCCGTGGTGCACCTCAACCCGGTGTACGACGCGGAGGGCTTCGACGTCCGCAGGCTGACCCCTTCGGTGCCGACCGCGGGGGTCCGTGATGCCGAGGACCTGCCGGCGCTGGTGCAGCTCGCACGGTTCGCCGAGGGGCGCACGGGACCGGCCGAGCTGCGGTCCCATCTGGACGACAGCGTGCGGCGGTTCCTGGCCGCGCACGAGCCGGCGAAGGCGCCGGACGACGGGGAAGGGGGCACCGGGTGAGCCGGCTGGATCTGGACGGGCTCGGCGCCCGGCCGGCGCAGTGTTGGGGCGCGGTGCGGCTGGTGCCGCTGGTGCGCGCGGAGCCGATCTGCGATCTGCGGCTGCACCGCGAGCTCTACCGTGACGGGCCGGGGACGGTCCGGTCCGGCCGGCGCACGTCCTACACCTCGTACATTCCGCACGGCTACGTGGCGAACTGGACGAGCGACGGCACCCCGGCCGCCTCGTACGGCTCGCAGTTGAGCGCGGAGCGCGGGCCGGTGGTCTGCGCGCCGCTGCATTTCCCCCGCAAGCTCGTCCAGAAGCGCGGGTGGCGGTCCCGGCCGGTCGGCGGCACCTCGGGCGGGCTGCGGTTCCTGCCGCTCCACCTGGCGCTCGACGGCTATCTGTCGCTGCACTTCGGCGGGCCGCCGATCGTGTGGGAGGAGTGGACCCGGCGGGCGGTGCGCGACGGCCTCTCGCCGCGCGCGGAGCGGGCCTACCGGGGCGAGTCGGTGCCCGGCCTGGAGGACGCCCTGCGGGTGTTCGAGATCCATCCGGGGCAGTGCGGGGTGATGGTGTACGTCGCCGACGCCCTCGCCGCCGCCTTCGTGGTGCCGCACCCGGACGACTACCGGGCGCTGCACGCCTCGCTGCTGCAGGACCTGTACGGCGAGCTGATGTACCAGTACGGGCTCTACGGCGGGCCGGTACCGGAGTTCGGGGTCCGCATCGCCGCGGAGTACATCACCTCGCTCGCGGACCTGCGCGCTGCCGCCGCGCGGCGGCAGCGGGAGTGGGAGTCCCAGCACTCCGGCCTGATGGCGGCCGAGCTGCTCGACGAGTCCTACGACGTGCGGGAGGTGCACCGGATGGGAGGGTTCCGGCTGTCCCGCTTCCTGCCGCCGTTCGCGCTCCACCGCGTCCAGCACATCGGCGAGACGATCACCGATGCGAAGGGACGGGTCGCCTACCTCAAGTCGTTCCGGCTCACCGACAAGCAGGTACGGCGCGGCCATGTGCTGCACCGGCTGGCGACGCACGACTGGCACCCCGCACGCACCGCCGAGGCGATGGGGATCAGCGGTGCGGAACTGACGCGCCGGATGGGGCAGCTGGGGTTCGAGGGGCTGCTGAAGGCGCGTTCCTGAGGTCTGGGTCACATCGGAATGATGTGAAGACGGGCACATTGATGCATGGAATCCCAGGTTCTTGGGGTGGAAATCCTTAGGAACGGCGGGATGTCCGGCTCGGTAACCTGTGGTTCACAAACGGGCAACGGACGAGAAATGGCGCGTTGCGAGAGTGCCGCGGTACGCCCGCACCGTACCCGCACCGACCGTGAAGAGGACCACCCCGTGACCATCAAGGCCGAGTACATCTGGATCGACGGCACCCAGCCGACCGCCAAGCTCCGCTCCAAGACCCGGATCCTGTCCGACGGCAGCCGGCTTCCGCGGTGGGGCTTCGACGGTTCCAGCACCAACCAGGCCGAAGGCCACGCCTCGGACCTCGTGCTGGAGCCGGTGTTCAGCTGCCCGGACCCGATCCGCGGCGGCGACCACCTGCTGGTGCTGTGCGAGGTGCTCCACACCGACCTCACCCCGCACTCCTCCAACACCCGTGCGCTGCTGCGCCCGGTCGCCGAGCGGTTCGCCGACCAGGAAGCCATCTTCGGCATCGAGCAGGAGTACACCTTCCTCAAGGGCGACCGTCCGCTCGGCTTCCCCGAGGGCGGCGGCTACCCGGCACCGCAGGCCGACTACTACTGCGGCGTGGGCGCCGACGCGATCTTCGGCCGGGAGATCGTCGAGAAGCACCTCGACCTCTGCCTGGCGGCGGGCCTCGGCCTGTCCGGCATCAACGCCGAGGTCATGCCCGGCCAGTGGGAGTTCCAGGTGGGCGCCCTGCCCGCGCTGGAGGTCTCCGACCACATGTGGGTGGCGCGCTGGCTGCTGCACCGCGTGGCGGAGGAGTTCGGCGTCACCGCGTCGCTGGACGCCAAGCCGGCCAAGGGCGACTGGAACGGCGCGGGCGCGCACACCAACTTCTCCACCCGGGCGATGCGCGAGGGCTACGACGCGATCATCACCGCCTGCGAGGCGCTGGGCCAGGACGACAAGCCGCTGGAGCACGTGCGGCAGTACGGCACCGGCATCGAGGACCGGCTGACCGGCGCGCACGAGACCGCCCCCTGGGACGCGTACTCCTACGGCGCCTCCGACCGCGGCGCCTCGGTGCGCATCCCCTGGCAGGTCGAGGTCGAGAAGAAGGGCTACATCGAGGACCGGCGCCCCAACGCCAACGTCGACCCGTACGTGGTCACCCGGCTGATCGTGGACACCTGCTGCACGGAGCTGGCGCGGCGCGAGCAGATCTGACCGCCTCGCGATCACGCCGGAGGGGCCGGGCCGGTGCGGCCCGGCCCCTCCGGCTGCGCCCGGGGTCGCCGGGCGGGCCGTCCGGGGCCCGGTTGTCAGTGGCTGCTGGCACGCTGGGGGCATGCTTGAGATCAGCGTCAAGACCGCGTCCGGGCCGGACCGCGCCCGCCCGTCCGCGGGCGAACTCGCCGGGCTGCTGCGGCGGATCGGCGCCGACGACGATCATTTCGTGGTCGCCGAGCGGCTCCCGGAACAGGCCCAGGTGTTCCTGCAGGCCTGGCGGGACGGCGACGGGCCGTTCACGGTCGAGCACCGCGACGGCGGACCCGAGCGGCACTTCCGCGCGACGAGCGACGACGCCGCCCGGGTCGTGGAGGTCTTCCTGGACTGGGCGCGCGGCGGCCGGGACTGGCGTGCGGCGCTGGAGTGGCAGCGGGCGGATCTGTACGCGACGCCCGGCCTGGCCCCCGCGACCCGCGCGGCCGCCGAGGAGCAGGCGCGCACGGCCATCCGCACCGGCTTCCGGGACTTCCACGAGGTCGCGCAGGACGTCTGTGACGCCGCCGGCCCCGAGGACGCCCCGGTCTCGCTGGACGAGGCGCGGCGGATCGTCGGCGGCCTGTGGGAGGAGCGGCTCGCCGAACAGGCCGGCTGGCCCGAGGTGACCGACGCCGACCGGGTGGCGCAGGCCTTCGCCGCGCTGGACGCCCAGGGGCTCACCGCCCGGATGAACTTCAGCTGCTGCAGCACCTGCGCCGTGGGCGAGATAGCGGCCGAACGCGCCCCGGGCGACCGGGGCTTCGTCTTCTTCCACTGCCAGGACACCGAGTCGGCCGCGGAGGGCCACGGCCTGGCCGTGCGCTACGGCGCCTACGCGCAGAGCGGCGACGCCCCGGCGGAGGACCGGGCCGGCATCGGGCGGGCGGTGGTCGCGGCGTTCGCCGGGGCGGGCCTGCCGGCCCAGTGGGACGGCGACCCCGACCGGGTCATCGAGGTCGCCCCGCTGGACTGGCGCAAGCGACTGCCGCGGACGGGGGCCTGAGATGCCGGGCATGGTGCCCTGGGCCGCACCGCTGTACGTCGGCGCCGTACAACTCGGCGCGTACGCCGCCGCGCGGCTGCCCGGCCACCGGCGCACGGAGCTGCTGCGGACCCACTCCACCAACGTCGACAACCTGCGGGCCGGCCGGTGGCAGACGCTGGTCACCAGCGCGGCGTTCGTCGAGGAGCCGCTGCCCCTCGCGTACGGCGCCGGGCTGCTCGCCGCCCTCGGCGCGGCCGAGTGGCGCTGGGGCGCCCGGCGTACGGCCGCGGTGTTCGCGGCCGGTCATGTGGGGGCCAGTGTGCTGGTCTACGCGGCCCTGCGCGCACGGACGGCGGGGCGCACGCCCCCGGCCGGCGCCGGAGCGCCGCCCGCCCGCCCGGTGGCGGCCACGGGCGAGGGCGCACGGGACGCGGACGCACCGGGCCGGACCGCGCCGGGCGAGGGCACGCCGGGCGCGACCGGGCCGGACGCGACCGCGCGGGCCATCGACGTCGGGGCCAGCTACGGCTTCAACGCCACGGTCGGCGCGCTCGCCGCGACCGTCCCGCACCGCGGCGCGCGGACGGCGGCGACGGCCGGCCTGCTGGCGCTGGCGATACGCCCCGTACTGCGCCGCGGGCGGACGTTCACCGACGCCGGCCACCTGGTGGCGCTCGCACTCGGCGTGGCGATGGGGGCGGGCATGCGGGCCGGGGCGGGGAGACCGGCAGGAAGGGGACGAGGTGCGGGAACGGGAAGACGTGCAGGAACAGGGAGATGTGCCGCATAGCGGATTGCGGCCCCCCTCACCGCGGTGGGGCGTGCGCCAACTCCGCTACGGAAACGCGGAGTCGGGACGGGGCCGGCGCCAGGTCCGGCGCCTGTGCGGCCGGGGCGCGGCGGAATCACGTCACAGGGACCGCCACCCGAGGGACAGATCACCGACCGTCTGGTTCAATAGGGCCATGGCCAGCCTCACAGACACCGCGACGGGTCGCAGCGACCTGGAGCCCTTCTGGCCGTCCCGGCAGGCGCACGCCTTCGACCGTCTGTGTTGCCGCGCGCACTGAGCGCGGGCCCGCACACGCCTCACCGACGCCGCTGACCGGCGTTTCCTGCCCTGCCCGCGCGTACGACGTCCCCGACGCCCCTCTGCGCGAAAGAGCTGACTCCTCATGACGAACGTCCGTACCCTCACCGCCGGTTCCGCGACGACGCCGCTCCCTGCCCACCCCGCCCCGCGCCCTCCTCGCCACCGGCTGCGCGCCGTGGCGCCGGGCGAGGCCCGTCCCGCGCCCGTACCCGCCCCGGGTGGCGGCGCGTCACCCGACGGCGTCCCCTCGGTCGCCGAGCTGCTGGACGCCGGCGCCACCTGGCTGCCCGCCCCGCAGCACAGCCTGCCCGCACTGCCCGGCAGCCCGCCGATGGTCGGCTACCTCGTCCTCGTCCCGGCCGCCGAGGTCGCGACCGCGCCGCCGCCGGCCGCCGTGCCCCCGGTGAGCGCGCCGACCGGCGACGAGATCGTGCGGATCGACCCCGAGCACCGCACCGCGCAGGTCCAGGGCCGGCCGCTGGACCTGACGTACCTCGAATTCGAGCTGCTGGCGCATCTGGTGGCGAACCCGCACCGGGTGCACACCCGCGACCAGCTGGTGACCACGGTGTGGGGCTACGGGCACGTCGGCGACGGCCGGACCGTCGATGTCCATGTCGCCCGGCTGCGGCGCAAGCTGGGCGCCGCGCACCGGTCGTCGATCGTGACGGTGCGGCGGGTCGGCTACAAGTACGTGCCGAGCGTCTGAGGGCCGGGCGTCTCACGGCGGGCTCAGGCGCCCTCCCGGCGAGGGCGCGGCCGGGCGGGCAGGCGCTCCCCCGCCCGGCCGGACGGCACCGCCGGCCCGCGGCCCGCAGCGCTTCGGCGCGTCCTGCGCACCGCCCCGCCTCCCGTCCTGCGGGGCGGTCCGGCGGTGCAGCGCGCCCACGCAGCCGGCCACCACCAGCCCGGTGCCGGAGACCAGCAGCAGGCCCTCGGCCGGGGAGTCGGTGAGCGCCGGGCCGCCCACGCCGCCGAGCGCCGCGCTGCCCACGGCCCAGACGCCGGCGCCCACCGCGTCCAGCGCGACGAAGCGGCGCAGCGGGAAGCGGACGCTCCCGGTGGACAGCGCGGCCACCATCCGGCCGCCGGGCAGGAAACGGCCGGCGACGATGAGCAGGGCGGCATGCCGTTCGACCCGCGCCCGGGCCCTGGAGTGCCGGGCCCGGCCGCGCTCGCCCCGCACCAGCCGGTCCACCGCACGCGGGCCCGCGTACCGTCCCACGGCATGGCCGAGGCAGTCACCGGCCAGCGCCCCGGCCGCCGCCACCCCCGCCAGCAGGGCGAGCAGCGGCAGGTCGGGACCGATGAGCACGGCGACCAGGACGACGGTGGTCTCGCTCGGCATGAAGGGCAGCAGCGCGTCCAGGCCCGACACCAGCAGGACGATCAGCCACAGCCAGGGCGAGCCCAGCATGCCCCGCAACGGCTCGGTGAGCTGGTCGAGTTGCTCAAACATGGGCCGGGGCGGGGGGCGCGGGAGCGTCCGGCGCGGTGCCGGAGGCCGGTACGGGAGAGCCGGGTGCCGGGGAGTCCGCTACGGCCGCGGCGGGCCGGGGCGCGGCCCGCGCGGGGGTCCCCGCCCGCCGTACCACGGCCGCCGCCCCGGGGCGTTCGACCGACCCGGCTTCCGGCCGGCCGCCGAGCACCGCGCGCGCCGCGCGCCGCGCCAGCTCCCGCCGGTCGGGGCAGCCGTCCGCGGTCGTCAGCAGCGGATGGGCCGTGACGCGTACGGTCAGCGCGCGGGCGGCGAGCACCCTGCGCAGCGAGGCGGCGAAGGTGTCCTCGCCGCAGAAGGCCGCCACCGTGCTGGGCGTGCCCTGCTGGGTGTAGTCGAGGGTCACCGGGCGGACCGGTGCCCCCGCGTCGAGGGCGGCTTGGAAGGTGGCCCGGCGGAAGCCGCCGCGGTCGGCGGTGCACCAGGTGGTGGCCTGCGGGAAGACCGCCACCGACCGTCCGGAGCCGAGGAGTTCGGACACCTCCTGGACGGTGTGCCGCAGCCGGCGGGGGCTCGTACGGTCGATGAAGTGGGTGCCGGCCCGGCGGGCCAGGCCCCCGACGACCGGCCAGGCCCCGACCTCGCGCTTGGCGAGCAGGGTGACCGGTTCGACGGCGAGCAGGGCGAGGATGTCGAGCCAGGAGATGTGGTTGACGACGACGAGGGTGCCGGGGCCGTCCCCCGCGGTGAGGGCGGCCGGACCCTCGACGCGGACCCCGAGCGCGTCGAGCAGCGAAGCGGCGTGGGCCCGCAGCCGTACCGGATCGGCCATCCGCTCGCCGTCCGTCAGCGCCCGCCGTACGGACCGGGCGAAGGCCGCGCCGCGCCGGGCGACGCGGGGCGCCGTCACGCGGGGCAGGGCGTGCGCGGCGCAGTCCGGGGTGCAGTCGGACCACACGTCCCAGGGGCCGTTCACCGCTCCCCCAGGAAGTAGCGCCGGTAGCGGTCGTCGAGCCGTTCCATGTCCAGGACGACGAAGAAGTCGGCGACGTCGAACTCCGGGTCGTGGGCGGGCGCGCCGCAGATCACCGCGCCGATGCGCAGGTAGCCGCGCAGGAGCGGCGGCAGCGGGGCGAGGCCGGGGCGTTCGGGGACGGGGACCGTGGCGTGCCAGGGGTGGTGCGGGGTGACCTGCAGCTCGGGCGGGGCGGCGTAGCGGGTGCGGCCCAGGCCCCAGGCGTGGGCGGCGGCGGTGCCGCCGTCGGCGAGCGGCACGGAGGCGCAGCCCGCGAGGTAGCGGTGGCCGGAGAGCAGGGTGTAGCGGGCGAGCGCGGCCCACATCCGGGTCATCACGGCGCCGCTGCGGTGGGCGGGGTGGACGCAGGAGCGGCCGGCCTCGATGAGGGAGGGGCGCAGGTCCGCCAGCGCGCCGAGGTCGAACTCGCCGTCGGAGTAGAGGCGCGGGCTGCGGCCGGGCGGCAGCAGCCGGTAGGTGCCGACGATGTCGCCGGTGGCGGTGTGGGTGACGACGAGGTGGTCGGCGAGGTCGTCGACGGCGTCGATGTCGTGGCCGGGCAGCGGGGAGTGCAGGGTCGCGCCCATCTCGCCGGCGAAGACCTGGTGGCGCAGCCGCTGTGCGGCGCGGATCTGGGCGCGGGTGCCGGCGATCTCCGCGGTGTAGCCGGGGTCGGCGGGGGCGGCCGTGGGAGCGGGCGCGGCCGCGGGAGTGGCGGCGGGAGCGGGTGCGCGGACGGGAGCGGTGCGGGGAACGGCGGCGGACGCGGTCGATGCCATGCTCATGAGAGCCCTCCGTGGGGAGTGGGGAGGCGGTGCGGGTCGACGGGCGGTGAGACGACGGGCCGGCGGGCCGGGCGGAGCAGCCGGTGCCCTGCTCGGCGGGGTGCCGGACACGCCCCTGGGGTGCGGCGCGGCCCTCTGGCACAGCCCGATGACCTGGCCCTTCTCTACGCTGCTGACTGTTCCCGGGCCCGCCGGCCGGGCGCGTGAAGCCCAGGGAGCGAACGGATGAGGGTCCGCGGAACACTGGTCGCCGCGCCCCGGGGCCCGGACTCCCCCGGCCGGGGCGAGTGGGCCGGCCGCCCGCCCGTGCCGGCCTGGGGCCCCCGGGTGCGGGCCCGTTGCCTACTTGGACGGCGGCCGGCCGGCCGTTAGCGTGCCCCCGCACGGGACTGTGGATGACACCGAGCCCTGGGGGGCACACGTGAGCCGACCGTCACGACGCGCACTGCTGGGAACTGCCGGAGCGATCGGTGCCGGGGCGGCGCTCGGCGGGGCCGCCCCCGCCGACGGCGCCGCGGCCGCCGGGACGTCCGCCCGCCGCCCGGCGCGGGCACCGGCCCACGACACCGCACCGGCGCGGGCCGCGCTGACCCGGCTGCTGCCCCGGCACGCCGACCAGTTCCACCTGGTGCCGCTCGCCCCGGACGGCGGCGCCGACCGCTTCCGGGTGGACGGCCGGGCGGGCCGGATCACGGTCTCCGGGACCACTCCCGCCGTCCTGCTGACCGGCGTCCACTGGTACCTCAAGTACACCTGCCGGGCGCATCTGTCCTGGGCCGGCGACCAGGCGGAGCTGCCCGGCCGGCTGCCCGCCCCGGCGTCGCCCGTCGAGCGGTCCACCGCGCTGCGCCACCGCTTCGCCCTCAACGACACCCACGACGGCTACACCGCCCCGTACGCCGACTGGCCGCACTGGGAGCGGCTGCTCGACGTGCTGGCGCTGCACGGGGTGAACGAGGTGCTGGTCACCCCGGGCGCCGAGGCCGTCTACCACCGGCTGCTCACCGACTCCGGCTACTCCGACGCCGAGGCCCGCGCCTGGCTCCCGGCGCCGTCGCACCAGCCCTGGTGGCTGCTGCAGAACATGAGCGGCTACGGCGGCCCGCTCAGCCGCGGACTGATCGACAAGCGCGCCGAGCTGGGCCGCAGGATCACCGACCGGCTGCGCGAACTCGGCATGCATCCCGTCCTGCCGGGCTACTTCGGCACCGTCCCGGACGGTTTCGCGGCCCGCAACCCCGGGGCCCGCACCGTGCCGCAGGGCACCTGGTCGGGCCTCAAGCGCCCCGACTGGCTCGATCCGCGCACCGACGCCTTCGCCGCGGCCGCCGCCTCCTTCTACCGCCATCAGCACCAACTCCTCGGCCCCGCCGACCACTTCAAGATGGATCTGCTGCACGAGGGCGGCGACCCCGGGGACGTGCCCGTGCCGGAGGCCGCGCGCGCCGTCGAGAAGGCGCTGCGCACCGCCCGCCCCGGTGCCACCTGGGTGATCCTGGGCTGGCAGGGCAATCCCCGGCGCGACCTGCTGGACGCCGTCGACCACGACCGGATGCTGATCGTGGACGGCCTCAGCGACCTGGACACGGTCACCGACCGGGAGCGGGACTGGGGCGGGGTGCCGTACGCCTTCGGCTCGATCCCCAACTTCGGCGGCCGCACCACCCTCGGCGCCAAGACCCACATCTGGGCCGAGCGCTTCACCGCCTGGCGCGACAAGCCGGGCAGCAGGCTCGCCGGGACCGCGTACATGCCGGAGGCCGCCGAACGCGACCCGGCCGCGTTCGAGCTGTTCAGCGAACTGGCCTGGCGGGAGCGCCCGGTGGACCGCGCCGCCTGGTTCGACGGCTATGCCGACCTGCGCTACGGCGCCCGCGACGAGGCGGCCCGCGCCGCGTACGCCGCGCTGCGCACCAGCGCCTACGCGATCTCCAGCACGGACGGCCGGCCCCACGACTCGGTCTTCGCCGCCCGCCCGTCGCTGGCCGCCCGCTCCGGCACGGTCTACGCCACCCACACCCCGGCCTTCGACCCGGCGGCGTTCGACACCGCCTTCGCCGCGCTGCTGCGGGTCCGTCCCGCGCTGCGCGCCGGCGACGCCTACCGCCACGACCTGACGGACGCCGCCCGGCAGGCCCTCGCCAACCGGTCCTGGCAGCTGATCGGGCAGCTCCAGGAGGCCTACCGGCGCAAGGACCGGGCGGCGTTCGGTGCGCTGGCGGACCTGTGGCTGCGGCTGATGCGGCTTTGCGACGAGGTCACCGGCGCGCACCGGCGCTTCCTCCTCGGCCCGTGGCTGGCCCAGGCCAGGGCCATGGCGGGCGACGCCGAGGAGGAAGCGCGACTGGAACACAGTGCCCGTGCGCTGATCACCACCTGGGCGGACCGGGCCACCGCCGACGGCGGCTCCCTCGCCAACTACGCCAACCGCGACTGGCACGGCCTGATCGGCGAGGTCCATCTCCCGCAGTGGCAGGCGTACTTGGACGAACTCGCCGACGCGCTGGCCGCCGGCCGGCCGCCGAAGACCTTCGACTGGTACGCGCTGGAAGAGCCCTGGACCCGTGCGCGCACCGGCCATCCGCTGCGCCCGACGACCGATGCGTACCGCACCGCGCGGCGGGTCCACGACACCCTCGCCACGGCCCCCTACCAGGGCACCGTCACGGTCACCGCCGATCCGCCCGCGCTGCCGCCGGGCGGCCGGGCCACCGTCACCGCGGCGCTGCGCAACGTCAACGGGCTGCGGGCGATGGGCCGGGTGGACTTCGCGCTGACCGGCGTCGACGCCACCGCGTCGGGCCCGGTGTCGCTGCCGTCGCTCCCGCCCGGCGGCACCGGCCGGGCCCGCTGGCAGGTCGCCGCCCCCGCCGGCCGGCTCACCGCCCCCCTGCACCCGCTCCCCTACGACCTCGCCGTCGACTACGGCCCGCGGGGCGAGCCGCGGGTCCGCGCGGCGCGGCACGGCACCCTGTTCGTGGCGGGGCCGCTGGACGAGGGGCTGCGGACCGTCACCACCAATGCGGCGGTTTTCGGCCAGTTGGACGACCGGCTGGCCGTGAACGGCGGCGGCGCCGACCTGTGGAAGGCCACCGCCGAGTTCGGCGCGGTCTACCGGCCGGGGGCGCTCGCCGCGGGCGGCTCGGCCACCGTCGAGGTGACCTCCCAGGACCCGACCGGCCCCTGGGCCCGGGCCGGGCTCGTCGTCCGCAACCGCCTCGCCGCGCCCCCGGACCCGGGCGCACCGGACGCCCTCGGCTTCCTCAACCTCTCGGTGACCCCCGGCAACGGCGTCGTGCTGTCCTACGACGCGAGCGGCGACGGCACCCTGGACACCTACCGCCGGATCACCGGCGTCACCGCGCCCGTCCTGCTCCGCCTGACCCGCGGGAAGGACACCGCGGCCGGGGGGACGTACACCGGCTCCTGCTCCACCGACGACGGCGCGACCTGGCGCGAGATCGCCACCGCCACCGTCCCCGGCGCCGCCGCCCGGCAGGACACCGGCCTGCACCAGTGCGCCGCCAACTCCGCGACGGGGGACCGCGGAACGGCGGAATTCCGCCGGTGGAAGCTCGCCTGAGCGCCGCGTACGCTGACCGGGAACGCACCACGAGCGAGGGGATCACGGTATGAGTGCCGCAGCTGAGAAGGAGTGGCTCTACGCCCTCGACATCTCCGACGCCACCTGGCAGCGCGCCCCGAGCGACGCCGAGGAGGCCGTGGAGATCGCCTTCCTGGAGCGGGGCGCGGTGGCCATGCGCAACTCCACGGACCCCGATGTGGTACTGCGCTACACCGAGGCCGAGTGGCGGGCCTTCGTCCTCGGCGCCCGGGACGGCGAGTTCGACCTGGAGCGCTGAAGCCGGCCGGTCCGGCAGTCCTGGAGCGGCCACCGCGGTCGGCGCACCGCGGTGGCCGCGGCCGTGTGCGGGTCACCCGTCGGGGCCCCGGGCGGGGCCGGTGACCATCACAGGAATCACTCGTTTCACCGAACGTGAAGCAGCAGCAAGCGACACCCCCGCGTCCGGACCGCGCCCCCGCCGGCAGCCTCGAGGACATCGGCGACGTCATCGACGTCGAGCAGGCCGAGGCGGCGCTGGTCGAGCACTACCCCCGGCTGGTCCGGCTGGCCTACCTCGCCCTGCCGCCGGGCCAGAGCCGCGGCCGGCGGGTGCTGGCCGCCCATGCCGTCGTGCAGCGGACCCTGCCGCGCCAGCGCAGCTCCACCCGCGGTCTGGGGCTGCCCGCCCAGCGCGCCGGCACGGACGCGGCGATCGACCCCGGCTACGCCTTCGTCCGGCTGCGGGTCCTGCGGGCCTCCCTGGCCGCCGCCCGCTCGCGCCGCTGGCTGCCGGTGCCGCCGCCCCCGCTCCCCCAGGTCTGGGGCCTGCGGCTCTTCCCGCGCTCCGGCGGGGCCGATGAACTCGCCCTGGACCAGGCGCTGTCGGCGCTGTCCGGGCCGGGGCGGGCGGCGTTCGTGCTGCGCGATCTGGAGCGGCTGAGCGCGCCCGAGACCCGCCGGGTGCTGGAGGCCGCCGGGGTGGCGCACCCCCGTGCGGCGCTGGACGAGGCGGAGCGGGCCGCGACGCCGGCCGGGAGCCGGGACCGGTCGCTGCTGGAGTCGCCCGAGTTCGACCCGTGCGCGCTGCAGGCCAGGCCGACGGATCTGATCCGGCGGCGGCAGCACGGCCGGGCGGTGCTGACGGCCGGTGCGGCGGTGCTGGTGTGCGGGGCGCTGCTGGGGCTGCCGGGCGACGGCTGGGGCCCGGACGGCGCCGCCGCCCCGCCGTACGCACGCAACGCGGCGGCCGAAGCGGCCCTGGACCCCGGAAAGCTCACGGTGACCTCCGCGACCGCCTGGAAGAACGCCGCCCGCCAGGACTTCTCGGCCTGGCCCGCCCGCGGCGACCGGATCCACGACAAGGCGCTGCTGCGGCGGGCGCTGGCCGTGTGGGCCAGGCCCGGCGCCGGGGTGCCGGTCTCGGCGACGCCCGGCACCCCGACCGGACCGGCGTCGGGCCCGGCCCAACTGCTGTTCGCGGGCGTGGTGGACCACGTCGTGGTGGTGCTCTTCCACGACGGGCTGCGGGTGGTGCGCTACGCGGAGGCCGCCGACGGCGAGGGGCAGAGCGACGGCACGGGCGCGGCGGTGGACTTCGCACGGACCGACGGCGCGGCGGCGGCGTCGGCGAGCGCGCTGGTCGTGAGCCGAACGCAGGGCAACGTCCGGTATCTGACCGCCCCGTGGGTGAAGTCGGCGCGGCTGGTCGATCTGGTGAAGCCGGACGCGGCGGGCAGCCGGGTGCGGATCGGGGCGGGCGGCATGACCGATCCGGTGCCCACCCCGCGGCCCGCGCGGACGTGCTCCGCCTGGCCCGCGCTGCGGATGGGCGGCCGGCTGCTCACCGATCTCGGTGAGCTGACCCCGGCCCGGCTGACGTACGGCACCCCCCGCAGGCCGGGCGAGGCGACCGGGCCGCGGGCCAGGACGGCCTGGGCGCGCACGGCCTGCCAGCTGGCCGCGGTGCGCGGCCAGGGCGTCCGCACGGTGAACTCCTGGGAGTTCGCCCGCCAGCCGCTGCCCGGGGGTGCGGGCACCGCGGCCTGGCTGTGCACCCGCGCCGAGACCTGGCGCGGGCCGGGCAGCCGGACGATGGCCCAGATCCAGACCCCGGCGCCGGGCGGTCGGCCCTACGCGGCGGGCTCCGTGACGGCGCGCGCCGAGGGCGGTACGGCCTGCGGGCCCCGGTCGCCGCGGGCCCTGGCCGGGGTGCTGTGGAAGTCCTCCTCCGGGCAGTGGTGGCTGCTGGCGGCGGGCAGCCGTCAGGTCGCCTCGATCACCACCACCGGCGGCGTGCACGGCCGGGCCGCCGGACGCCTGCTGACCCTCCCGGCGAAGTCGGGCGACCGCGCGGAGCTCACGGGGCGGCTGGCGAACGGCAAGGGGATCGGGGCGGTGGGCTAGAGCGCCTCGTCGCGCTCCGCCCGTACGGCGCCCGCGGGGCCCGCGGGCCGGGCCGCCTGCCGCTCATCGGCGGCCGCCAGCCAGAAGTACACGGGAGGCAGGGCGAGTTCGAGGACCGCGAGGACGGTCTGGAAGCCCTGGGGCGGGCCGTGGACGGCCATCGACAGGAGCCGGCCGACGCCGCCGAGCAGGAAGATGCCGGCGAGCAGGCGCACCGCGGCGGACGGGATCGGCGACCGCCGCGCCGCCCAGAGCCAGGCGAGGCCGTAGCCGAGGAAGACCGCCCCGTAGAACCGCTCCCGGCTGTCGACGGTCGCGCCGGCCGCGCCCTCGCCCGGTACCGATCCGATGCCGAGCGCGAAGTGGAAGGCCCCGATCGCCACGCAGGCGGCCCCCATTGCCAGCACCAGCCACTTGAGAACTCCGGCCATCATCCGGCCACCTCTCTCCGCCTGAGGATGACTGTCTCACACGGAGTTCGACCCGGCCCGCCCCCTGCACACGCGGCTGTCCGCCGGACTCGACGCCCGTCTCGACTGCTTCGTCCGCACCCGCTGCGGGGACTGGCCGGCCCACCGGTCGTTCGGCCGCGCCGCGTGGCATGCCGGGGCGTCGGCGCGCTGCGTCCGCGGATGCTTCTGCCGCCCGAGGGGTATCGACAACTCCTTACCCGCCAGTACATTGACGCCATGTCTAATACGGCCTCGTTGCGGCCCCAGCCGGCCGCGTCCGAGCACACCCCGCTGAAGGCCCGCAACGTCGCCTTCGACTGGAGCGGCACCCCGCTGCACTGGATCCCCGGCGATCCGTCCAGCACCCACACCATCAACGTGCTGCATCTGCTGCTGCCGGCCGGCGAGCGCTGGTTCGTGCACGTCTACAAGCAGGTGCTGCCGTACATCCGCGACCCCCGGCTGCGGGAGGACGTCATCGGGTTCATCGGCCAGGAGGCGATGCACTCGCAGGCGCACGACGGCGTCCTGCCGCACCTCACGGCGCAGGGCCTGGACCCGACCCCGTACACCGCGCAGGTCGACTGGCTCTTCGAGAAGCTGCTCGGGGACCGCACCCTGCCGCCGGGAAGGGCCCGCCGCTGGTGGCTGCTGGAGCGGGTCGCGACGATCGCCGCCATCGAGCACTACACCGCGTTCCTGGGGGACTGGGTGCTCAACGCCGCGGCGCTGGACGCCAAGGGAGCCGATCCGACGATGCTGGATCTGCTGCGCTGGCACGGCGCGGAGGAGGTCGAGCACCGGTCGGTGGCGTTCGACCTCTTCCTGCATCTGGACGGCGGCTACCGGCGGCGGGTCCGCACCTGGGCCACGGCGTTCGCCGCGCTGGTGTTCCTGTGGCAGCGCGGCGTCCGCTTCTTCCTGGCCCACGACCCCTCGCTCGACGACGGCAGGGCCGGCCTCGGGGAGTTCCTCCGCGGCGGGAGGGAGGGCGTGCTGCCGACCGTCGGGGCCATGGCCCGGTCCGTTCCGCAGTACCTCTCCCGCGGCTACCACCCCTCCCACCACGGCAGCACCGCGCAGGCCCTCGCCTACCTCGCCGCGTCCCCCGCCGCGACCGCGGCCGGGGCCCGCACCTCCGGAGGTGCCTGAGATGGCCCGGATCCCAGGTGCCCGTGCCGCGTTGGTGGCCGCCGCGGCGGCGCTGCTCGCCCGGCGGGCACTGCGCCGCCGCGTCCAGGCGTCCCCGCTGTGGCCCCTGCCCGCGCTGGACCCCCCGGTCTCGGGGCGCGGCCGCGACGGCACCGGCGCCCGGTGGCTGCGGGTGGCGGAGCGCACCGAGGAGGCCGAGGGCGTGGTCCGGCTGCGTCTGGAGGGGGACGACCTTCCGGGCTGGGAGCCGGGGGCGCACCTCGACCTGGTGCTGCCGTCGGGGGCCGTCCGCCAGTACTCGCTGTGCGGCGACCCCGCGGCGTCCGGCTCGTACACCCTCGCCACCCGCCTGATCGAGGACGGCCGGGGCGGTTCGCGCGAGGTGCACGAGCACCTGCACGAGGGCACGGTCGTGGAGGTCCGCGGGCCGCGCAACCGCTTCCCCCTCCGGGACGCCCCCGCCTACGTCTTCCTCGCGGGCGGCATCGGCATCACCCCGATCCTGCCGATGGTGCGGCAGGCCGAGCGGGCGGGCGTGCCGTGGCGGCTGGTGTACGGCGGGCGGTCGCGGGCCTCGATGCCGTTCCTGGCGGAGGTCGAGGCGCTGGCGGGGAGCGGCACCGGCCGGGTGACGGTGGTGGCCGAGGACGAGGACGGGCGGCCCGACCTGGCGGCGGTGCTCGCCGCGGCCCCGCCGGGCGCGGCCGTCTACTGCTGCGGTCCCGGGCCGCTGATGGACGCGGTCGCCGCACTGCTGCCGGCCGCGGCCGGGGAACCGCCCCTGACCCTGCACACCGAGCGGTTCGCGCCGGCCGCCCCCGCGCCGGCGGGCCACGACGCCCCCTTCGAGGTGGAGCTGCGGCGCACCGGCCGTACGGTGCCGGTCCCCGCGGACACCAGTGTGCTGCGGGCCCTTCGCGCGCAGGCGCTGCCCGATCTGCCGTACTCCTGCGAGCGGGGGTTCTGCGGCACCTGCCAACAGCGGGTGCTGGCCGGGGCCGTGGACCACCGCGACGACCTGCTGACGGACGCCGAGCGCGCCGACTCGCTGCTGATCTGCGTCTCGCGGGCACACGGCGGCCGTCTTGTGCTCGATCTGTGATTTGACCTGTGATTCCGTGCCGCGCCCCGGGTGGTTACGCTGGTCGGCATGACCACCGGGGCGCGCCGCAGGATGGGCGTCGAGGAGCGGCGTGAGCAGCTGATCGCCGTCGCACTCGACCTCTTCAGCCACCGTTCCCCCGAGGACGTGTCGATCGACGAGATCGCCGAGGCGGCCGGCATCTCCCGCCCGCTGGTCTACCACTACTTCCCCGGCAAGCAGCAGCTGTACGAGGCCGCGCTGCGACGCGCCGCCGAGGAACTCACGGCCCGGTTCGTGGAGCCCCACGAAGGCCCGCTCGGCGCCCGGCTGTTGCGGGTCATGGAGCGCTTCTTCGACTTCGTCGAGGAGCACGGCCCCGGCTTCTCGGCCCTGATGCGCGGCGGCCCCGCCATCGGTTCGACCCGCACCAGCGCCATGATCGACGGCGTCCGGCAGGCCGCCTACGTGCAGATCCTCGCCCATCTCGGCATCCCCGACCCCGCCCCCCGGCTGGAGTTGGTGGTCCGCTCCTGGATCTCGCTCGCCGAGACCACCGCCCTGCTGTGGCTGGACGGACGCCCGATTCCCCGTGCCGAGCTGGAACGGCAGCTGGTGCACGACTTCGCGGCGCTGGCGGCGGTGAGCGCGGCGTACGACGAACGGATGGCGCGGGTGGTGCGGCAGATCCTCGCCGACGAGCCGGCGGACGGGATGTTCGCGGATCTGGTGGGGCGGTTGGTGTCGCTTCCCGAACCGGTTCGCTGCGCCTAGGTTTCGGCCCGCGTCTTTGGCCTTCCCGCCTTGGGGGTTGCTCGCCGTTCTTCGCCCGCTGTGCGGTGCGCCCGCCGTCGCTCCCCCTGTCTAAAGGGCGTGGGAGGTACCCCCAGCGGCGGGCCGGGTCCGCTGCGCGGGGCTGTGGGTGCGGTGACGGGCCGGCGGGTGGCGTCTCACGTCAGTTGGACGGTGTCCCCCAGGCGTACGCGGCCGGGGTGGGTGATCGTGGCCAACGCGTCCAGGCGCATGTCGTGGGCCTGGGCGATGGCGCGCAGGATGCGTGGGGAGTGCGGGAGGTCCTGTTGGGCGTCGTTGGTCATCACGCACCGCTCGCTGGAGCGCTCGAAACGCAGCCGCAGGGTGTGGCCGACGCGGGCGCTGCTGCCGAACCATGCGTCCTCCACGAAGGGGGGCGTGCCCGGTGGTGTCCGCAGCAGCAGGTTGGGGCGGAAGCGGCGCTCGTCGACCGGGACGCCGGGGACGGCCGCGCGGACCCAGTCGAGGGTGGCGGTGGTCAGGACGCTGAGGGGGAGCTGGTCGAAGTGCGAGACGGCGCCCTCGCGGGCCACTTCGACGTCGTTCCGGTCCAGGTAGCGCCGCACGTAGGAAGTGGGGTCCGCCACCGGCTCGCCGTCCGGGGCCAGCAGTTCGGGTGCCTTTGTGACGGCGCCGCCGGGGTAGCGGGAGCGCAGCTGCAGCAGTCCCGGCATGCGCCGGAACCGGTGGGTGTTCTTGCCCGAGCCGAATTTGCCCGCGGCGTCGCGCACCGCGTAGAGCCGGTCGCCGGCCAGGCCACGGGCGTCCACGGCGGCCTCGTCCAGCAGTTCGCCGCCGGTGGACTTGATGGGGTACCGCCAGATCCGTTCGATCGTGCCGAGCACCGTGCCCATGTCCTCGCCCTCCGAGTCGACTTCCCGCCGCTCGCCGGCCCTCGGAGCCGGCGAGCACCGCGCCCGTCGCGCGGTCCGCGTGTGGTCAGTCTGCCCTGGAGCGATCACCAGTCGCGCCCGTACCTGGCCCGGCCGTACGCGGCAGCGCGTCGTGCGCCATCATCGCGTCATGGACGAGATCACCTTCCGCCTCGCCGGGGACGGCGCCGACCTGCGGCGACTGGTGGACCTGTATGACGCCGCCGCCCGTTGGATGCAGGCGAACGGCATCGACCAGTGGAAGCCCGGCGGGAAGGACGAGGAGCACTTCCGGCTGCGGCGCAAGGACGGGGAGGTGTGGCTGGCGGAGGCCGCCGGGCGGCCGGTGGGCGCGTTCGAACTGTGGTGGTGCGACGAGCCCGCGTGGGGGCCGCAGCCGCCCGTGGCGGGCTATGTGCACCGGCTGATGGTGGACCGCGGCCGGGCCCCGGCCGGGACCGGGCGGGCGATGCTGGCGCATGCCGAGCGGCGGATAGCGGGGGCGGGGCGGGCGTGGTCGCGGCTGGACTGCGTCTCGTCCAATCCGCGGCTGCGCACGTATTACGAGGGCGCCGGCTACACCGTCGTCGGGGAGCAGCGCTCCAAGGAGGGCGACGACGGCGACCGGTACGCCGTCACCCTCCTCGAAAAGCCGCTGGGGGCCTGAGCCGGGCCTCAGCCGCGGCGGAAGACCGCCACCGTGCGGGCCGGGACGCTGAAGGTGCCCGAGGAGCGGGCGTAGGTCGCGGTGGCCGTGGTGCGGTCGGTGCCGTGGGCCTGGACGGGGTGCAGGGTGTAGGGCTCGCCCGCGAGGGGCCGGACGCTCTGGTGCGCGCGCTGCGGCGTGGCGTTGAAGACGATGACGAGGTTGTCGAGGCGCATGGTGATCACGCCCGGCGTCTCGTCCTTCCCGGACAGGGGGAAGGAGAGCGCCTTTTGTACCGCGGCGGCGGTGGACAGGCCGAAGGCCGGTTCGGTGGCGTGGATGCGGAGCAGGTCGCGGTAGGCGGCGGCGGTGTGCCGGATCGCGGCGCAGCCGGGGCGGAGTGCCGGGTCGGCCAGGAGGGGCCGGGCGTAGGGCCACTTGTCCTTGTTGTCGGCGGCCGGGGGCAGTCCGCGGCCGAAGCCGTTGCCGTCGGCGCAGTTCCAGTGCAGGGCGTTGAACCAGTCGCCGCTGTCGAAGGAGTTGCGGTCCAGGGACTTGGAGCGCAGCAGGTCGGAGCCCGCCTGGGAGAGAGCCGGGCCCTGTGAGAGGGCGGCGGTGGCCAGGGCGAGCACCTGCATGCGGGAGCGGTCGGCGGCCCCGGTGCGCGGCGGGAGCTTGTAGGCGAGGGCGTCGTAGAGGGTCTCGTTGTCGTGGGCGTCGGCGTAGGCGAGGGCGTCGCCGGGGGCGGCGGCGTAGCCGGCCGGGGTGCCGTTGTAGTCGATGCCGGAGCCGTTGACGCGGTGGCCGGTGCTGTCGGTGAAGGTGTAGTCGGCGAGGTTGCCGGTGAGGCCGACCTTGATGAGGTCCTGGTAGTGGAGGAGCCGGGCGCGCTGCTCGGCCGGGCTCCCGTTCTCCTTCGAGGAGTTGGGGTCGGTGTACAGGCCCGAGGCGAAGCCCTGGACGCGGGGGTCGGCGTCGAAGGGGCTGCCGCCGCGGACCGCGTCGCGGGCCCGGTCGCTGAAGGTCGCGATGCCCGTTCCGGCCATGTTCCGCTGGGTGGCCTGGACGAAGCGGGCGTCGTCGGCGGCCTCGCCGAAGTTCCAGCCCTCGCCGTAGAGAATGATCTTCTTGCCGTCGACGCCGTCCCTTGCGGGGGTCAGTGCGTCGAGGGCCTTCCTGACGGCCAGGATGTTGGCCTTGGGGTGGTGGCCCATGAGGTCGAAGCGGAAGCCGTCGACCTTGTACTCCTTGGCCCAGGTGACGACGGAGTCGACGACGAGCTTGCCCATCATGGTGTGTTCGGGAGCCGTGCCCGAGCAGCAGGTGGAGGTGGCGACGCCGCCGTCGTCCAGGAGCCGCTGGTAGTAGCCGGGGACGATGCGGTCCAGGACGGAGTGCGGGTCCTGGCCGCTCGCGGCGGTGTGGTTGTAGACGACGTCCATGACGGTGCGCAGTCCGGCGCCGTTGAGTGCCTGGACCATGCGGCGGAACTCGACGGTGCGGGCCGGGCCGCCCGGGTCGGAGGCGTAGGACCCTTCCGGGACGGTGTAGTGGAGCGGGTCGTAGCCCCAGTTGTAGGCGTCGCGGGCAGCCGTCTTGGCGACGCAGTCCTGCTGGCGGTCGGAGTCGGGGGCGTACGAGGCCAGGTCGCAGCCGGGGCGGGACCGGTCGGCGGGCCGCTCGGGCGTGGTGGCGAAGTCGAAGGCCGGCAGGAGGTGGACGTAGGAGGTGCCGGACCGGGCGAGGGAGGCCAGGTGGCGCATTCCGTCGGAGCGGCGGTCGGTGAAGGCGAGGTACTGGCCCGGGTGGCGGGAGGTGCGGTCCTCGGCGGAGAAGTCGCGGATCTGCAGTTCCTGGATGCGGGCGCGGCGCAGCGGCACCGCGGCGGGCTTGGTGAGCCGTGACCACCCGGACGGGGCGAGCTCCGGGGCGTCGAGGTCGGTGACGAGACTGCGGGCCGAGTCGGCGGTCAGGGCGGTGGAGTAGGGGTCGGTGACCTTGTTGGTGACGGTCTTGCCGACGGTGGGCGCCCAGACCGTGACGAGGTAGCGGTAGGGCTTCCCGGCCCAGTCGCGGGGGCCGGTGACGCGCCAGACGCCGGTGGTGTCGTCGCGCCGCATCGGGACCCTGCGGCCGTCGAGTTCGAGGGCGACGGTGCGGGCGGTGGGGGCCCAGACGGCGAGGGTGGGACGGCCGTGGTGGAAGTCCGGCCCCAGGGTGGCGTGTCGGGCGCGGGCGCCGTAGAGGTCGTCGAGGACGCCGGGTGTCTGGACGCCGGTGGTGGTGCGCCGGCCGTCGGCCGTGCGCTGGGCGGCGAGGAGTCGGCCGCGCAGGGCGGCCGGGGCGAGGCCGCGGTCGCGGGGGTCGACGGTGAAGGCCGGGTAGCCCGCCAGGTGCGGGTGGGCGAGTCGTTCGGACGGGCTGAGGGTGCCGGGCACGAGCCGGATGCGCGTGCCGTGCGTCCCGGACTCCAGCTGGGCGGCGGTGTGTTCCGCGCCCTTCCAGACGACGGTGTCGCGGTCGATCCACTGGGCCAGGGCTTCGGCCGGGCCGGGCGGCGGGGCGGCGGTGGCCGGCGGTGGCGCCAGGAAGGCCGCGGCGCCCGCCAGGAGGGCGAGTGCGGCAACCGCGGGTCTGCGGGCGGCGCTGCTGATCCGGTGGAGCACGGTTCCTCCTGAAGGGGTGGAGTGACCTTGCTCGGCAACGCGCCGTGCCCGTAAGGCCGTTGAACGGCGCCGAGGGGCGGCGGCACCGGTGTTGCCGACGGTTCTAGCTGCCGGAACCGGTTGTTGCAAGACCTTACGCAAGACATTGCAAGGGTGTTACGTTCCCTTGGCAGCCGGTCCGGCCGACCGGAGACCCGCCCTGCGGGTCCACGCGCCCGGACGGCCGGACCGGCGCCCGGCAGACGGACCTTGCGGGTCGGCGGCAGCGGCCGCTTGCGGCGGCCCGCCCGCTCGGGCGGAGCGGGCGGGGAGAGGAACGCATGCCGCCGGACGGGCGCGGGCACCGCGGATACCGCGTGCTGCCTCGAAGGTGACGGTGCGCCAGGGGGCTTCGTGTGCGCCCCGGGGACAGGCAGGATCCCGGTGCCGGGATCCGCGATGCGGTCGCCTCAACCGCTGTCGGCGGCGCGGCGCCGGTTCTTCCGCCACGCGCCGAAGCAGAAGGCGAGGGCGGCCACGACAAGAGTGCCGATGATCGGCAGAACCAGGTTTCTGGTCGCCTGGCCGGTGGTCGCGGTGGTACCCGTCGCCGCCTCGTGGGTCGCGACGGAGGTCCGCTCAGGCGTGGCGCCCGAGGCCGCCGGGCCCTTGGCGCTCGTGCCCGAGGTGCCGGACGGGGCCGAGGTGCCGGACCCGCCCGGAGCCCCGGACGTCGTCGAGGCCCCGGACCGGGTCGAGCCGGTGGACTTCGCCGCCCCCGTGATCTCGAACGACCCCACGACGTCCTGCTGTCCGGCGTTCAGCCTGCACCCCGCGTCGGCCTCCCCCAGCACGGCGCCGCTCGCCTTCTTCCCGACGACGTGCAGGGCGATGTCGCCGACGGTGATCCGAGCCTTGCCCGGGCGGCTGAACGTGAGAGCGGGCGCGGCGCCGGTCGCGGCGACCTCGAAGGAACCGGACGCCGGGATGCGGGTCCTGGTGATGCCGAGGGGGACCCTGATGCGCCGGTCGCCGTGCGGCGCGGACACACCGATCTTCGCCACCACCCGGCCCGTGACGGTCTTCACGCCGAGGAAGCGAAGTTTCGCCGTGAGGTCGGCGTCCACCGTCGTCCGTGCACCGATGGGGAATTTCCGGCTGGCTTCGCCGACCGCGACCGACCGCGGGATATCCGCGTCGATCTTCACCGTGAAGGGCAGGTGTTTGATCACCGGGACTTTGCAGGTGTATTTCAGTGTGCGAGAAACCGGTTGTGCGGCCGCGGTTCCGGCTCCGGAAACTCCGACGACCGCGACGGCGGCGCCTAACGCCGTCACCGCCCCCAGGGCGATCCTCACCTTCGGCTTTCCCGCCCCGCGCCTGGCTGTCATGTGGCACCCCCGTGAATTGTTCCGCTGTGTGGCCCATCGGTATGGGTCCGGCGGGTGTTACCGGAATCAGGACGCTCTTCCGGCCGCGGGCAGTTCCCGGTGCCTTCCGCGTCCGCCGTGCCCGGTGCACCCGCTCGGTGGGAGTGATGGTGCGCCCGGGACACCTGGGCCAGGTGGTCCTGGAGCCGGGCGTGGCGGAACTGGTAGACCGCGCCGGCCTGACGCAACACGCCTCGCCGGTGGGCGTCGTCCAGGAACGCGATCACCGCCCAGGGCAGCCGGCCCGTCAGCGGCAGCCACATGCGCGCCAGGGCCACCCACTGCCCCCAGGCGGTGAAACTCAGCCCGTATCCGAGCCCGGCCCCGAACGCCGCCTCGATCCCGAACACGAGCCCGGCCAGGAGCCCGCGGACCGGGCCGGGCATGAGCCCGCCGACGGGCCCGGGCACGAGCCCGAAGCCGAGCCCTGCGGGGACTCCCATCACGAGCATCCACACGAGCATGTGGAAGACCACGTTCTTGCGGTTCGTGCTCAGCAGGTCGGCGGCGCTGACCGCGGATCCGATCTCGACGGGAGCTTCCAGCCAGGCCATGAGGCCGAGCACGAGTCCGGCCCCGAGCCCGACCTCGACCGGGAAGAGGAGGGCACCCACGAGCCCTCCGTCGAGTCCGTCGTCGAACCCCAGCGGAGCGACCACGCACCGGTCCACGAGCACCAGCACGAGCGCCACCGGGACCCCGAACCCGAGCCCCAGCAGGACCCTGGGGACGACCTTGGCACGCGTCTGCCGGGTCCCGCCGAAGATCTGTATGCGGACCCGCGACGGCTCGCGCGGCGCGCCCCCGGACACCAACCCGTACACGAACCCGAAGACCAGCCCGGCGAGGAGCCCGTGCAGGAGCCCGACCACGAGTCCCCGGCCGAGTGCGAACCCGATGCCGCGCTCGGTCGCCACCAGGTCCACGGGCACGTTCCCGATCGCGGTCGTCACCCCGAAGGCCAGTGCGGCCAGGAACCCGACCGCGAGCATGCGCGACGAAAGGCGCATGGTGGTGCCCATTTCCCACCAGGCGAGGTCGCGGGTGTCGAGGTCGTGCAGGTGCGTGGCGAGGTGGCCGAGCCAGCGCCGGGCACGTTCGGGGTGGTACCGGCGACGGCGGGGACGGGTGCCGCGGCCGGTCGGCGTGGGGTCGTAGACGGCCGGGAGGAAGGCCGACAGGAGATGGTCCTGCACGTCTTCGGGGGTGGCGAACTCCTCGGTGTCCAGCAGCTTCGAGGGCTCGTGCTCGGTGGCGTCCCGGTAGACCGTGCGGGCCAGGCCGACCATCAGCGGGGTCGCGAGCGCCTTGGCGACGTTCGCCGCGCCCGGGCTGCGCGGCTCCTCGCGCAGCGCGGCCAGGACGGGTTCCCACACGGAACTGTCCTTGCCGCCGTCTCTGACCGGTCGGCTGCCCCGGTGCAGGTAGGCGGCGTAGTCGTCCACGGTCAGGTCCGCCAGCTCGATGACGGCGGCTTCGCCCAGCACGCCGTTCTTCTTCACGGCCCCGCTGAATTCCTCCGGGCGGCTGGTGAGCAGCAGCGGCGTGGTGGTGCGGTGGAGCGCCCGGAGCGCCGCGGCGTGCAGGCCGCCGGCGATCTCGTCGAAGCCGTCGAGCACCGGAAGGATCTTGTCCTCGTCGAGCAGGAGACCGGCGAGGTTCCCTCCGCTGTCCGCGGGAGCCGCCAGGAACGGGTGGTCGCGCACCAGTTGGGCGCACAGCCAGTCGTCCAGTGAGGTGGTGACCGGATCCCAGGACCCCAGACCGAAGATCACCGGTACCCGGTCGCCGGCGGCGCGGGCCCTCAGCCGGTCGAGAACGAAGCGCAGCGTCAGGATCGTCTTGCCGGAACCGGCCTCCCCCAGCACCACCAGCCGACGGGACGGAACCGACTCGTACACGTCCACGATCCGGTCGAGCCGGCCGTCCAGGGGCAGCGGCTCCGCGTGCGTCCCGGACGGGGCCCGGCGGATGTTGGCCCAGTGATCGAAGACGTTCCGGTCGGTGCACCCGAAGCGCACGGCGAGCGGGAACGGCTCCCCGACCCGCCGCCGCTGCCCCTCGCGACGCCATTGCTCGTCGACGTCGTGGGCGAGCTTCCCGGCCGCCTCCCGCACCTGCGGCGCGTCGTCCGGCTCCGGCATGTCCGGCGGCCGCGGGGGCGCCGGGAGCGGGAGCCGGGTGAGGCGGTCAGCACCGGCCGGCAGGCCGATCAGAGCGCCGAGTGCGTCGAGCCGGTCGGGGGCGAGGCGGTACCAGCGCTTGACCTGGCTCGCCGCGAACCTGCCGAGCCCGTCGAAGCGGTGATGCTCGCTGACCACCCCGATCACGTACCCGCCGCTCCACACCGCGGCTCCCGACATCCCCTCCCAAGGGGAACGACCCGGCTCGGGGTCGTACTCGGGAGGCTCCACGGTGATCTCCAGGCTGCCCGCGCGCAGGTACGACAGCGGTGTGGTCGTGCCGCGGGCATGGTGGGAGTCCCGGTACCACGTGGGGTCGTCACGGTCCGTCGACGCAGTGTCGGGGCGCAGCCTGAACCTCGGGAACCCCAGCGCTTCGCACTCCACGGGCTGCGTGATCCCGGCGAACCGCACGGGCGGGATCTCGGCGGGGCCCGGTCCGCCGGTGCGCGCGTCCCCCGCGATCCTGAGCACCGCGACATCCGTGGCCGCGTCCGCCCAGACCGGCTCGCCGGGCACCTCCGTCGTGCCGCCGTCCTCGGTGAAGAACCGCAGCCGCACCGACACCGCGTCGCTCACCACATGCGCGGCCGTGAGCACCGCATGCCCGTTCACCCGGTAGCCCGACCCGCGTCGCCCCGGGCCCGCCCGGCAGGTGGTGAGGACCTGGACCACACGCCCCGCGTCGAGCCCGTCCGGCTCGGACGCCCTGCTGTCCGCGGGGTTCATTGCTCGTTGGTGCCGGTGATTCCGGAGACGAACGGGGGGTTGCCGGACCGGGTGAGGGTCGGCTGCAGGGCCAGGGTGATGCGCTGGGTCGAGGTGGCGCCGGCCGTCGCGTCCGCACCGGACTCCACCACCCAGAACCGCACCTTCGCGCCCGCGTGGCCGGATCGCTCCAGAGCGACCGACACCTCCAGCTCGATCGTCCCCAACTCGAAGCGCAGCTCCGCACCCTCGGCCGCGGCAACCGCCTGCTCCAGCTCCTCCCGCAGATCCCTGATCACACTGGCCAGCTCGATCACTCCACGCCCCTTCGCCCCGAGCCCACCACCGGTAACCGGTCGGTCACGGAGGACTTTAGCGGCGCGATGCGGGCACTGACCGCCCATCACCACCAATCCCCTCGGAATCCTCCGCTACAGGTCGAGTTCGGCCCGGACCACCTTGCCCACCGGTACCCGGTCGACGACCTCCCAGCGGGTGGCGAGCGCGGCCACGAGGAGCAGGCCGCGGCCGGCTTCGGAGTCGGGTGGCGGGGGCGCGATCGTGCCGGGGCCGGGCGGGCGCTTCTCGGTGCGGGTGTCGGCGACCTCGATCCGCAGGGTGCCGGGGCGCGCCGAGCCCGGCATCCTCGTCAGGCGCAGCTCGAAGTCCCGGCCGGGCACCCGGCCGTGGGTCGCCGCGTTGGCGGCGAGTTCGCCGACGATCAGGGCGGCGGCGTCGGAGACCTCGCCGCCGTACGGGAAGCCCCAGACGTCGAGCTGCTGGAGCGCGAGGCAGCGGGCGAGACGGGCGCCCCGCCGGGTGGAGCTGAAGCGCTGGGTGAACGTACGTACGGTGACCGGGAGGCGGGCGCCGCCGCCGGGGGTGAGCTGACTGTGCATGCGGGCAACGCTGCTGGTCGGCCCGCTCGCAGGCCAGGTACCCGACTCGTACACCGGGAACTGTACGAGTCCGGAGTGTGGACGGGACGAGTAACGGGGCGTAACGATGGGTGACTTGCGGGGTCGGACCAGTGACTGCGGAGCACCGACATGGAAGACACCATCACCACCACCCTCACCGACCGCTACGACGGCGGCGGCGAACCCGAACCGTCCGACAGCCTGCGCATCTTCGGGGCCGTGTACCAGGCACTGCGGGAGAAGGCCGGGTTCACCCAGGAGTCCCTGGCGCCGGAGATCCAGTACTCGTCGCACTACATCGCCTCGGTGGAGCAGGGCCGGCGGCTGCCGTCGAAGACGTTCGTCGAGCGTTCGGAGGAGGCGTTGGACGCGGGCGGGGTGCTGCGGAAGGCCGCCAAGCGGCTGTCACGGCAGCGCGGGCTGGCGTCCTGGTTCCGGATGTGGGCCGAGCTGGAGAAGGAGGCGGTGAGTCTCAGCACCTACGAATGCCGCCTGGTCCCCGGCCTGTTACAGACCGAGGCGTACGCGCGGACGCTGTTCGAGCAGCGCTTGCCCCTGCTGACCGATGAACAGGTCGAGGTCCAGGTCACGGCCCGGCTGGACCGGCAGCGGCTGCTGGCCGAGCGGCAGAACACCGCCTTCAGCTTCATCATCGACGAGCACGTCTTCCAGCGCCGGACCGGCGGCACGGAGGCCGCTCGGGGGCTGATCGACCACGTGCTGGAACGGACCGCGCTGCGGAACGTCGAGCTACAGGTGATGCCGCTGGAGCGGGAGGTGCACGCGGGCATGGACGGACCGATGCAACTGCTGGAGACCGAGGAGAACCAGCGGTTCTGCTACTGCGAGGGGCAGGAGAGCGGCCAGTTCATCGCCGACCCGAAGACCGTCACCACGCTCCATATGCGCTATGCGAAACTGCGGTCACAGGCCCTCACCCCCGACGACTCCCGGGGCTTGTTGACGAGGATGCGAGGAGCGCTATGACGACCGGCGGCGAACTGGCGTGGTTCAAGAGCAGCTACAGCGGCAGCTCCGGCGACAGCTGCGTGGAGATCGCCCTCTCCTGGCGGAAGTCCAGCTACAGCGGCAGCTCCGGCGACGACTGCGTCGAGATCGCCGCCTGCCCCACCACCGTCCACGTCCGCGACTCCAAGGACAAGGGCGGGCCGCAGCTCGCCGTGCCCGCTCCGGCCTGGGCGGAGTTCGTGGCGTACGCGGTGCGGCGGAGCCACCGGGCGGGCTGAGCGGGGCTGACCTGTCGCGGCGCTCACCTGTCCCTGCCCCCCGGTGGCACGCCGGACGCCGCTGAGGATAAAGATGTGCGCATGAATGACAACGGGGGCCCCGCACCGCGTCCGCACGAACCCACGAGCTTCCGGCTGCAACCGCCGCAGCCCACCCGGGCTCCGCTCACGGAGCACCCGCAGGCTCCGGCAGCCGCACAGGCCGCACCGCCGTCGTCCGATCCGGGCGCGGGACGGCTCGTGGCGGGCCGCTACCGGCTGCTGAGCAGGCTCGGGCACGGCGGCATGGGCACCGTGTGGCGTGCCCGGGACGAGGTCATGGACCGCGAGGTCGCCGTCAAGGAGTCCCGGATCCCCGACCACCTGCCGGAGCGGGAGCGGGCCGGCCTCTTCGAACGGATGCGGCGCGAGGCACGGGCCGCGGCCCGCCTCGACCATCCCGCGGTGGTGAACGTCCATGACGTCGCCGTCGAGGAGGGACAGCCGTGGATCGTCATGGAGTTCGTCCAGGGGCGCTCCCTCGGCGACGCGCTCCAGGAGGGCACGCTCGGCGCGCGCGAGGCCGCGCGGATCGGGCTGGAGGTGCTGGGCGCGCTGGAGGCCGCGCACGCCGCCGGGATCCTGCACCGCGACGTGAAGCCGGACAACGTCATGCTCGGCCGCCACGACCGCGTCATCCTCACCGACTTCGGCATCGCGCAGATCGAGGGCGAGACCAAGCTGACCGAGACCGGCGGGTTCGTCGGCTCCCCCGAATTCATCGCGCCCGAACGCGTGCTGGGGCAGCAGCCCGGCAGCGCCTCCGACCTGTGGTCGCTCGGCGTCGTGCTGTACGCCGCGACGGAAGGCGTCTCGCCGTTCCGCCGCACCAACACCCCCGCCACGCTGCAGGCCGTGCTGAACGCGACGCCGGCCGCCCCGAGCGCGGCCGGTGGCGGTCCGCTGGCCGAGGCCGTCCAGGGTCTGCTGCAGAAGGATCCGGCGCACCGGCCGAACGCGGCGCGGGTGCGCGAACTGCTCGAACGGGCCGTGCAGCCGCCGCCCCCGGTCGTACGGGCCGGTGGCTCCGGGGCCGGTAAGGGCGTCCGCCTCGGCCGCAAGGCTCTCGCCGGGGGCGCCGCCGCAGTCGTGGCACTGGCCGCGGGCGCCTATCTGGTCCTCGCGGATCCGTTCGCCGGGCCGTTGCCCGAGGGATGGAGGACGCACCCGGAGGCGGGGCCGCTCGACGCGGACGTCGCGGTGCCCGCCGGCTACCTCCGCATCCCGGACGACGCGGACCCGTCCGTGATCACGTACAAGGATCCCAGCGGGGCGGTCACGATCGAGCTGGCCCGGTGGGACCACGTGCGGCAGAAGAGCGACATCTCGGGGACCGCCGACGCCCAGGCGTTCAAGGACTCGGACGCGATCAAGGGCGGCTCCTTCTCCGGGGCGGGCCTGTCGATGTCCTCCGACACGAAGACCGGCAGCAGCACGGACGCCAACGTCACGTACCAGGAGCGCGACGCGGCCCTGAACACCGTCACCTACGGCACGAGCGGGTCCGGCGTGGACATCGACGGGGACGTCCCGCGCGAGGCCAAGGCGTTCTACTACCGGACCCGCGCCGGTGACATGTACCGGTTGTGGGTGGACTACCCGGGCAAAGGGGACGTCACGGCCCGCGGCCGTGACGTCGCCCGGATCGCGATCGCCAACCTGGACGTCCACAAGCTCTGAGCCCCCTCCGCGCCGCCCGGCCCGGAGGGGCGCCCCGCCGCCGCTGCCCCGCCCCGCGGACTACCGGCCCGCGGCCTGGGCGAGGGTGTGGGCGACCAGGGCGTTGGCGTGGCCGTGGCCCAGGCCGTGTTCGGCCTTGAGCCAGGACACCAGCTCCATGTGCCGGGTCAGCGGCGAGGCGGTGATCAGGCTCTGCCACTCGGCTATCGGGCGGCCGTACTTCTTCTCGATCGACGGGAAGTAACTCGCGGGTCCCTGCGTGGTGTTGGTCATGGGTGCAGCATGGCACCCCCCACTGACAATGCGACGGGCCCGCGTGCGCCCCGCCCCCGGGGCGCACGGTCAGGGCCGGACCGAGCCCGTCGACCCCCGTACGACCAGTTCCGGCTGGAAGACGAACTCGGTGCGGCGGGGCGGTTCCCGGCGGCCCGCCGCCCGTTCGTGGATCTCCTCGATCAGGGCTCCGACCGCCGCCGTCGCCATGGCCTGGACCGGCTGGCGGACGGTGGTCAGCGGCGGGTCGGTGAAGGCGATGAGCTGGGAGTCGTCGAAGCCGACGACCGAGAGGTCCGCCGGGACGGCCAGGCCGCGCTGGCGGGCCGCACGGACCACGCCGAGCGCCATCAGGTCGCTGCCGCAGACGATGCCGGTGCAGCCGTCGTCGAGCAGGGTGGCGGCCGCCGCATGCCCGCCCTCCACGCTGAACAGGGTGTGCCGGACGCGTCGTTCGGCCTGCCCCCTCGACAGGCCGAACGACTCCCCCAGCGCCGCCGCGAAGCCCTCGGCCTTGCGGCGGGAGGGCACATAGCGGGCCGGGCCGACGGCCAGCCCGATCCGCTCGTGTCCGAGCTGGGCCAGGTGGCGCACGGCCATCCGGGCCGCCGCGCCGTCGTCGGGCGAGACGAACGGCGCGTCGATGCGCTCGTTGCAGCCGTTGATGAGGACGTACGGGACGCCCCGGGCCGCCAGACGGGCGTAGCGGGACGGGTCGGCGCCGGTGTCCGCGTGCAGGCCGGACAGGAAGACGATGCCGGTGACGTCGCGCTCCTCCAATTGCTCGACGAGTTCGTCCTCGGTGGCTCCGCCCGGCATCTGGGTGCACAGCACCGGGGTGTAGCCGTGGCCGGCCAGCGACTGTTCGATGATCTGGGCGAAGGCCGGGAAGATCGGGTTGGTCAGTTCCGGGATGACCAGGCCGACGAGCCCGGCACTGCGCCGCCGCAGCCGTACCGGGCGCTCGTAGCCGAGGACGTCGAGCGCGGCGAGCACCCGCTGCCGGGTGCTCGCCGCCACGCCCGCCCTGGCGTTCAGGACCCGGCTGACGGTCGCCTCGCTGACCTGCGCCTGGGCGGCGATGTCGGACAGCCGGGGGGTGGCATGGAGGTCCGGCAGGGTCACTCCTCCCACCAGGCGGCGGTGTCGGCGGGCAGCTCGACGTCCCCCTGTGCGTCGTCCAGGGGGCGGGAGGCGAGCAGCAGCCGGCCGGGGGCGGGCAGCCGGGCGGGGGCCCCGGTGGTGTTGACGGTGCAGACGAGGCCGCCGGGGCGGCGGAAGACCAGGACGCCGTCGGGGGCGGCCAGCCACTCGACCGCGTCCCCCGCGCCGAGGCCGGGGTGGGCGCGGCGCAGGGCAAGCGCGGTGCGGTAGAGCTCCAGGGTGGAGGCGGGGTCGCCGGTCTGGGCCTCGACGGTGAGCGGTGCCCAGTCGGCGGGCTGCGGCAGCCAACTGCCGCCGTCGCCGAAGCCGTAGGGGGCACGGTCGCCGCGCCACGGGATCGGGACCCGGCAGCCGTCGCGCAGGCCCTCCTGTCCGGTGTCCCGGAAGAAGGAGGGGTCCTGGCGGACCTCGTCGGGCAGGTCGGTGACCTCGGGCAGGCCCAGTTCCTCGCCCTGGTAGAGGTAGGCGGAGCCGGGCAGCGCCAGCATCAGCAGGCTCGCGGCGCGGGCACGGGCCAGGCTGCCGCCGAGGCGGGTGGTGTGGCGGACGACGTCGTGGTTGGACAGCACCCAGGTGGTGGGAGCCGCCACCGGGCGCATGGCGTCGAGGGAGGAGTCGATCGCCTCGCGCAGGGCTGCCGCGTCCCATCCCGTGTTCAGGTAATGGAAGTTGAAGGCCTGGTGGAGCTCGTCGGGGCGGAGGTAGCGGGCGGTGCGGTCGGCGGTGGGGGTCCAGGCCTCGGCGACCGCGATCCGCTCGCCGGGGTACTCGTCGAGGACGGTGCGCCAGGAGCGGTAGATGTCGTGGACGCCGTCCTGGTCGAAGAACGGCAGGACCTGGTTGCCGAGCAGCTTCAGCTGTTCGCCGTGGCCCATGTCGGGCAGGCCGGGGGCCTTGACCAGGCCGTGGGCCACATCGACCCGGAAGCCGTCCACGCCCAGGTCGAGCCAGAAGCGGAGGATGGAGCGGAACTCGTCCTGGACGGCGGGGTGGTCCCAGTTGAAGTCGGGCTGTTCGGGGGCGAAGAGGTGGAGGTACCACTCGCCGTCGGGGACCCGGGTCCAGGCCGGGCCGCCGAAGAGGGACTCCCAGTCGTTGGGCGGCTCCTCGCCGTTCTCGCCCCGTCCCTTGCGGAAGTGGAAGCGCTCGCGCAGCACCGAGCCGGGGCCCTCGGCCAGTCCGCGGCGGAACCATGCGTGCTGGTCGGAGCAGTGGTTGGGGACCAGGTCGACGATGATGCGCAGGCCCAGCTCATGGGCGTCGGCGATGACCGCCTCGGCGTCGGCCAGGGTGCCGAACATCGGGTCGATGGTGCGGTAGTCGGCGACGTCGTAGCCGGCGTCGGCCTGCGGCGAGGCGTAGAAGGGGCTGAGCCAGACGGCGTCGACACCGAGGTCGCGCAGGTACGGCAGCCGGCTGCGGATGCCCGCCAGGTCCCCCATGCCGTCGCCGTTGCCGTCGGCGAAGCTGCGCGGATAGACCTGGTAGATCACCGCGTGGCGCCACCAGTCGGTGGCCGGAGTGGTGGTGTGCTGTGAAGTCATGTCAACCCTTGGTGGTGCCGGCGGTCAGTCCGGCGACGAGGTGGCGCTGGGCGAAGGCGAAGACGAGCGCGGCCGGCACGGCGATGATCACGGCGGCGGCGGTCATCGAACCCCAGTCGTTGGTGTACTGGTTGACGAAGGTCTGCAGGCCGCCGGCGAGCGTCAGGTTCTCCTCGCCGGTCATGAAGGCGGAGGCGTAGGCGACCTCGGCCCAGGCGGTGACGAAGGTGTAGAAGCCGGTGACGGCCAGGCCCGGTCGGGCGAGCGGCAGGACCAGGCGCCAGAAGGTGCCGAACGGGTTGAGGCCGTCGACCCGTCCGGACTCGTCGATCTCCACCGGGATGGTGTCGAAGAAGCCCTTCATCATCCAGGCGCAGAAGGGGACGGCGATGGTCAGGTAGGTGACGACCAGGCCGGCCGGCTGGTTGAGCAGGCCCAGGCTCGCCAGCAGGTTGTACAGCGGCACGATCAGCACCGCGACCGGGAACATCTGGGTGATCAGCAGCAGCCACATCAGCGGCCGCATCCCGGGGAAGCGGAACCGGCTGACGGCGTAGCCGGTGGTGGCGGCGATGAAGACACCGAGGACGGTGGTCAGCCCGACGATGATCACGGAGTTCTTGAACCAGGTCAGGAACTCGGTGTCGGCCAGTACGTGGGTGTAGTTGGCGACGGTGAAGTGGGTGACGAGGCTGGTGGAGAAGGCGTCGTTCCTGGGCTTGAAGGAGGTCACCAGCAGCCAGAGCGGCGGGAAGACGGCCACCGCCGCGGCGACGAGCAGGGCCGCGTGCAGGGCGACCGAGGCCGGACGGGAACGCTGGTTGCGCTTGCGGGTCATGGTCACCACACCTCTCCCTGCTTGCGCAGCGCCCGCCGGTAGACGACCGCGACGACCGAGAGCAGGACCAGGATCAACACGCCCCAGGCCGCCGACTCGGAGAAGTTGCGGGGGCTGTCGATGAAGGAGAGCCGGTAGGCGTAGGTCACCAGGATCTCGGTGGCGTCGCCGGGGCCGCCCCGGGTCAGCAGGAAGATCACCGGGAACATGTTGAAGGTCCAGATCGTGGAGAGCAGGATCACCGTGCTGCTCACGGCCCGCAGGCCGGGGACGGTGATGTTGCGGAACCGCTGCCAGGGGCCCGCCCCGTCCATCTCGGCGGCCTCGTAGAGCTCGCCGGGTATGGACTGCAGGCCGCCGAGCAGCGCGACGAGCATGAAGGGCACGCCCAGCCAGACGTTGACGGCGATGACCGAGAGCTTGGCCCAGGTCGGGTCGTTGAGCCAGGGCACGGCGTCGATGCCGCCGCCGGCCAGCAGCTTGTTGAGGATGCCGTTCTTCTCGTTGTAGAGCATCCGCCAGGTGAAGACCGAGATGAAGGCGGGGATGGCCCACGGCAGGATCAGCGCCAGGCGGTAGACGGTGCGGCCGCGCAGCGTGCGGTTGAGCATGTTCGCCAGGGCGAGGCCGATCAGGAAGGTCAGCGAGACGCAGCCGACGGTCCAGACGACGGTCCAGCCCAGGCGGTCCCAGAAGACGCCGTCGGACAGCACGGCCCGGTAGTTGTCCAGGCCGGTGAACTTGTAGGTGGCGGGGAGGTGGTTGACGCCGATGTTCCGCTCGACGTTGGCCTCGTTGGCGTCCGTGAGCGAGAGGAAGACGCCGCGCACCAGCGGATAGCCGATGATCACCCCGATGACGAGTACCACCGGGGCGACCATCGTCCATGCGTACCAGTGGGTGCCCAGCGCCCGGCGCACCCGTACAGCAACGGTCACTTGTAGTCCTTGAGCAGCTTCCGGTAGGCGTCGCCGGTCGCCTTGGCGGCCTGCTCGGGCGAGGAGGCGCCGGTGAGCACCTTGTTCATCTGGACCTTGACCGGCTCGAAGAGCGAGTTGCCCTCGGCGATCCAGGGGCGCTGGACGGCGCCGTCGACGGCGGGCTTGAAGAACTTGACCATCTCGTTGTCCTTGACGGCCGGCACCTCGTACACGGACTTGCGGGTGGGCAGCAGGCTGAGCTTCTCGTTGGTCTGCTGCTGGACCTTGGCCGAGCTCATGTACTTGACGAAGGCGTAGGAGGCCCGGAGGTTCTTGCTGCCGGCGTAGACGGAGAGGTTCCAGCCGCCCTGCGGGGAGCCCTGGCCCTTGGAGCCGGCGGGCACGGGGGCGACGCCGAGGTTCTCCTTGTCCTTGAAGGCCTTGCCGGCGCGGGCGCCCTCGATGTCCCAGGGGCCGTCGACGGCCATCGCGACGGTGCCGTCCTTGAGGGCCTTGAGCTGGTTCTCCTGGCCGTCGGTGGCGTCGGTGACCGCGGCCTTGGAGTCGACCAGGCTCTTGATGGTCTTGAACGCCTTGACGCCCGCGCCGTCGTCGATCTCCACGACCTTGTCGCGGGCGTCGACCATGTCGCCGCCCTCGCCGTAGAGGTAGGGCAGGAACCAGTAGGGGTCGTCGCCGCGCAGGTAGAGGGCGGTGGCGCCGGTCTTCGCCTTGATCTTCTTGGCGGCGGTGGCCAGCTCGGCGAAGGACTTGGGCACCTCGACGCCGGCGTCCTTGAGGAGCTTCTTGTTGTAGAAGAGGCCCAGGGTGTCGATGACCTGCGGCGCGGCGTAGGTCTTGCCCTTGAACTTCGTGGAGCCGACGGCCTGCGGGAGGTAGTCGTCGGTCTTGTCGAGGGCGGGGGTGCCGTCGAGGGGCGCGAGGTAGCCGAGGTTGGCGAAGTCGGCGACCCAGGCGACCTCGGTGCGCATCACGTCGGGGGCGCCGGAGTTGCCGCCGGCGGCGTTCTTGAACTTGGCGTTGGCATCGCCGAACGGCACGTTCACATATTTGACGTGGACCTTCGGGTGCTCCTTCTGGAAACCTTCGGCAAGTTTGCGGTACGTCGCCTTCTCGGCGTCGTTGGAGGTGTCCCAGAAGGTAACGGTTCCGGACAGTTCGCCCCCGCTGTCGCCGCCACTGCCGCCGTCACCTCCGCCGCACGCCGTCGCCGCCAGTGCCAGGCCCGCTACCAGCGCGGTGGCCGTTGCGCCCCGTATGCCACGCCGCATGTGAACTCCTTAGGGAAATGCCTCAGATGGCGGTCAGGAACGTAACAGCGCGGAAAACAAACCGAAAGACCTTGCGGCAAATTTCTGCAAGACCATGGGAACGAATTGCAACGAGATGGCTGGAACGGGACCCTCCGGGCGCGCCCGGCACCGTCACCCCACGCCCCTCCGAGCGTTGATTTGGTGAAGGCACCGACGCCTCTTGACCTCAACAGGGACGGCAGATGACCCAGGAGCTCACTTCCCCCAGCCCCGCCCCCCAGGCCCCCGGATCGGGCCGAGGTCCCGGATGGTGGCGCGACGCCGTCATCTACCAGGTGTACGTCCGCTCCTTCGCCGACAGCGACGGCGACGGCATCGGCGATCTGCGCGGCGTCCGCGAACGGCTGCCCCACCTCAAGGACCTGGGCGTGGACGCCGTCTGGCTCACCCCGTTCTACGCCTCGCCGCAGGCCGACGGCGGCTACGACGTCGCCGACTACCGCGCCGTCGACCCGCTCTTCGGCACCCTCCAGGACGCCGACGACCTGCTGCGCACCGCCCACGACCTGGGCCTGCGGGTGATCGTCGACATCGTCCCCAACCACACCTCCGACCGGCACCCGTGGTTCACGGACCCGGAGCTCGCCCGGCAGCGCTACCTCTTCCGCCCCGGCAAGGGCGAGAACGGCGAACTCCCGCCCAACGACTGGGAGTCGATCTTCGGCGGCCCGGCCTGGACCCGCACCGACCGCGGCGACTGGTACCTCCACCTCTTCGCCCCCCAGCAGCCCGACCTGAACTGGGAGAACCCGGAGGTGCACGCCGAATTCGAGGCCATCCTGCGCTTCTGGCTCGACCTCGGGGTGGACGGCTTCCGCGTCGACGTCGCCCACGGCATGATCAAGGCGCCCGGCCTGCCGGACATCGGCCACGGCGCCCAGGCCCAGCTGATCGGCTCCCAGGTGCTGCCGTTCTTCGACCAGGACGGCGTGCACGCCATCCACCGCGCCTGGCGCCGGCTGCTGGACGGCTACGGCGACGGCAGCGGCCGGCAGGTGATCGGCGTCGCCGAGGCCTGGGCCCCCACCCCGGAGCGCCTCGCCCTCTACGTGCGCCCCGACGAACTCCACCAGGCCTTCAACTTCCAGTTCCTGAACGCCCCGTGGCAGGCCGACGCCCTGCGCACGGTGATCGAGGCCTCGCTCGCCGCCACCGCCTCCGTCGGCGCCCCCACCACCTGGGTGCTGTCCAACCACGACGTCGTCCGCCACACCACCCGCCTCGGCGGCAGCCTGGCCCGTGCCCGCGCCGCGAGCCTGCTGATGCTGGCGCTGCCCGGCTCCGCCTACCTCTACCAGGGCGAGGAACTGGGCCTGCCCGAGGTCACCGACCTGCCCGACGAGGTCCGCCAGGACCCGGCGTTCTTCCGCGGCGGCCGGGCGACCGGCGCGGCGGGCCCCGGCACCGACACCGAGGCCGCCCCCGACGGCGTCGCCGCCGCCAGCGGCCAGGACGGCTTCCGCGACGGCTGCCGGGTGCCGCTCCCCTGGTCCGGCGAGGCACCGCCCTACGGCTTCGGGCCCGGCGGCAGCTGGCTGCCGCAGCCCGCCGACTGGGCACCGCTCACCGTCGCGGCCCAGACCGGCGACCCCGCCTCCACCCTGGAGCTCTACCGCGCCGCCCTGGAGCTGCGGCGCCGGCTGCCGGGACTGGGCGACGGCCCGATGAGCTGGGCGCCCGCCCCCGACGGGGTGCTCGCCTTCACCCGCCCCGGCGTGCTGTGCACCGTCAACACCCTGGGGCACGACGTCGAACTGCCCGCGCCCGGGACACCACTGCTGTCCAGCGCCCCGGTGACCGTCCAGGACAGCGCCGCCCGGCTCCCCGGTGACAGCTGTACCTGGTGGGCAATCTGACAGCAGACCGGTACAGTCCCACCCATGACCGCCCGGCTCTCCGATATCGCAGCACAGGCGGGTGTCAGCGAGGCCACCGTCAGCCGGGTTCTCAACGGTAAGCCCGGCGTCTCCGCCACCACCCGCCAGTCCGTGCTCGCCGCCCTCGACGTACTGGGCTACGAGCGCCCGGTGCGGCTGCGGCAGCGCAGCGCGGGGCTGGTCGGGCTGATCACACCGGAGCTGGACAACCCGATCTTCCCGGCCTTCGCGCAGGTCATCGGGCAGGCACTGACCCGCCAGGGCTACACCCCGGTCCTCGCGACCCAGACGCCGGGCGGCTCCACCGAGGACGAGCTGACCGAGATGCTGGTCGACCGCGGGGTGGCCGGCATCATCTTCGTCTCCGGACTGCACGCCGACACCTCCGCCGACATGCAGCGCTACGAGCAGCTGCGCGGCCAGGGCGTGCCGTTCGTCCTCATCAACGGCTTCTCCGACAAGGTCCAGGCGCCCTTCGTCTCCCCCGACGACCGCGCCGCGGTGGACCTCGCGGTCACCCACCTCGGCGCGCTCGGCCACCGGCGGATCGGGCTGGCCCTCGGCCCCAAGCGCTTCGTGCCCGTACAGCGCAAGATCGAGGGCTTCGTGCGCGCCATGCAGGAGCGGCTGCAGACCGGCCCGGCCGAGGCGGAGCCGTTCATCCAGCACTCCCTCTACACACTGGAGGGCGGCCAGGCCGCGGCGGGCGCACTCATCGAGCGGGGCGCCACGGCCCTCGTCTGCGCCAGCGACATGATGGCGCTCGGCGCGATCCGCGCGGCCCGGCAGCGCGGCCTCGACGTCCCCCGCGACATCTCCGTGGTCGGCTTCGACGACTCCCCGCTCATCGCCTTCACCGACCCGCCGCTGACCACCATCCGGCAGCCCGTCACGGCCATGGGACAGGCGGCCGTGCGCGCGCTGCTGGAGGAGATCGGCGGCACCCCCGCTCCGCACAGCGAGTTCGTCTTCCACCCCGAGCTGGTGGTGCGCGGCTCGACCGCCTCGGCCCCCAAACCGGCCCGGATCCCGAAGCCGCTGCGGACCCCCTGACTGCCGCCGTCCCCCAGAAGTACGGGGATCGGCCATCCCCCGTAAGACCGATTTGCGGCGTCGAATACCCGACCGAAGGATGATCGCCGGTACGCCCCTTTCTGGCAGACTGTCTGCCTATGGGTGATGCGAAAACGAGGACGTTGGACGGCCCGCCGACCACCCCGCCACCCAAGGGGGAACGCGCGGACCACCCGGCGGCCCAGAGGCGGATGGCCCGCCTGCGTGCTCCCCGCACCCCCCGCCTCTGGTTCGAGGTCCTGCTGATCGCCGTCAGCTACTGGACGTACTCGATGATCCGCAACGCGGTGCCCGAACAGAAGGCCGAGGCCCTCCGGAACGCCGACTGGATCTGGCAGGCCGAGCACTCGCTCGGCATCGCCGTCGAGCGGACCGTCAACCACGCGGTGGACTCCGTGACATGGCTGATCGTCACGATGAACTACTACTACGCCACACTGCACTTCATCGTCACGATCGGCGTGCTGGTCTGGCTCTACCGCTGGCACCCCGGCCGCTACGCCGCCGCCCGCACGGCGCTCTTCGCCACCACCGGCGTCGCCCTCATCGGCTACTACTTCTACCCCCTGGCCCCGCCCCGGCTGATGACCGGCGGCGGCTTCGTCGACACCCTGATCGACCACGGCACCTGGGGCTCCATCGCCTCCGGCAACCTCGCCTCCATGTCCAACCAGTACGCCGCGATGCCGTCCATGCACATCGGCTGGTCACTGTGGTGCGGCATCACCATCGCGCTCCTCGCCCGGCACCGCTGGGCCAAGACCCTCGGCCTGCTCTACCCCGCGACGACCCTCCTGGTCATCGTCTCCACGGCCAACCACTTCTGGCTCGACGCGCTGGGGGGCGTGCTGTGCCTGTCCTTCGGGTTCGCGGTGACGTGCGTGTGGTTCGGGGCGGCGCCACATCGGCTTGCGCGGGCGCCCCACGTTGTCGGCTGACCCGCCGTGGGGGTTGCTCGCCGGTTGCCGCCCGCGGCGGGGCCGCTGCGCTTGGCCTCCGCCCCCGTTTTCGGCTGTCCCGCCGTTGCGCCTGCGGCGGGCGGGTCCGCTGCGCGGGGCTGTCGGGTGCCGGTGACGGGCCTGCGCGGGTGGGTGTCCGGACTGCTTCGCTTTACGTCCGGACACCC
>NZ_JBFBHQ010000026.1:0-104945 GCF_040701845.1 Streptomyces angustmyceticus
CAGCGGCACCGCAGCGGACCCGCCCGCCGCAGGCGAAACCCACCGCACCCGGCCCCGCGCAGCGGCACCGCAGCGGACCTGGCCCGCCGCAGGCGAAACCCACCGCACCAGCCCCGCGCAGCGGCACCGCAGCGGACCTGGCCCGCCGCAGGCGAAACCCACCGCACCAGCCCCGCGCAGCGGCACCGCAGCGGACCCGCCCGCCGCAGGCGAAACCCACCGCACCCGGCCCCGCGCAGCGGCACCGCAGCGGACCTGGCCCGCCGCAGGCGCAACCCACCGCACCCGGCCCCGCGCAGCGGCACCGCAGCGGCACCGCGGACCCCGCCCGCCGCAGGCGCAACGGCGAGCAACCCCCACGGCGGGAAAGCCAAAAACGAAGGCAAAGGGGAAGGGCTCAGCGCGACGCAATGTCGGAGTACCCCGCGATGTCCTGCGGGCTCCGCGCCGGGGGGCCCACGTATCGGGCCGACGGCCGGACCAGTCGGCCCGTCCGCTTCTGTTCGAGGATGTGCGCGCTCCATCCCGCCGTGCGGGCGCAGGTGAACATGGAGGTGAACATGTGCGCCGGGACCTCGGCGAAGTCCAGGACGATGGCGGCCCAGAACTCGACGTTGGTGGCGAGTACCCGGTCGGGGCGGCGGCTGCGGAGTTCGTCCAGGGCGGCCTTCTCCAGTGCCTCGGCGACCTCGAAGCGGGGGGCGTTGAGGTCCCGGGCGGTGCGCCGCAGCACCCGTGCCCGCGGGTCCTCGGCACGGTAGACGCGGTGGCCGAAGCCCATCAGCCGTTCGCCCTTGTCGAGGGCCCGCCGGACGTACGCGGTGGCGTCGCCGGACCGTTCGATCTCCTCGATCATGCCGAGGACGCGGGACGGCGCGCCGCCGTGCAGCGGGCCGGACATCGCGCCGACCGCGCCGGACAGCGCGGCCGCCACGTCCGCGCCGGTGGAGGCGATGGACCGGGCGGTGAAGGTGGAGGGGTTCATGCCGTGCTCGGCGGCCGAGGTCCAGTAGGCGTCGACGGCCTTGACGTGCTGGGGGTCGGGCTCCCCGCGCCAGCGCTTCATGAAGCGCTCGACCACGGTCTCCGCCGTGTCGATCTCCTTCTGCGGCACCATCGGCAGGCCCGGCCCGCGCGCCGACTGGGCGACGTACGACAGGGCCATCACCGCGGCCCGGGCGAGGTTGTCACGGGCCGTCGCCTCGTCGATGTCCAGCAGCGGCTGGAGGCCCCAGACGGGCGCGAGCATGGCGAGCGCGGACTGCACATCGACCCGGATGTCGCCGGAGTGCACGGGGATCGGGAACGGCTCGGCGGGCGGCAGACCGGGGTTGAACGCCCCGTCGACCAGCAGCCCCCAGACATTGCCGAAGGACACCTTCCCGACGAGGTCCTCGATGTCGACCCCGCGGTAGCGGAGCGAGCCGCCCTCCTTATCCGGTTCGGCGATCTCCGTCTCGAACGCGATGATTCCCTCGAGTCCGGGTACGAAGTCGGACATCAGGCAGCTCCTCAAGATGGGGACGGCAAACGGTCCGTGACCGGCTGCCGTGCGGTCGAGTCCTAGGTGTGCGGTGCGCGGCCGGTGCGGTTACGCGGCTGCGCCGGGCAGCTCGCGGTCCGTACCGGTCACGCCGGTGATGCCCCGCCAGGGCGTGGGGCACGCGACGGTCTTGCCCCGCGGCGGGTCGGACCACGGGCGGGCCCGTGGGGTGCGCCCTCCAGGCCGGACGGTCACGATAGCTCTCCCCGTGCGGAGCCCACAGTGGGCCGCCTCCTCATTTTGGCGGGTCCCTCACCTGCGGGGAGGCGTGAGACTCCGCACAGGGGGCGATCTGCCGACGGGAGGGTTACGGCAGGTCGACGAGGGGCAGACTTCCGCCCCGCCCGGCTGACCGCGCCGGAGACGATGTTGCAAGATGAGGCCGTGCACCCCGCCGACGCGCCCCATGCCGAGACCCCCGACCCCTCCTCGATGCGTGCGCACTACCGCGCCGAGGGGCTCGTCGAGTCCGACCTCGCCGCCAGCCCCTACGACCAGTTCGCGCGCTGGTTCAAGGACGCGACGGTGGCCGGGCTGCACGAGCCGAACGCCATGGTCGTCTCCACGGCGGACGCCGCCGGCCGGCCGAGCTCGCGGACCGTGCTCCTCAAGGCGTTCGACGACCGCGGCTTCGTGTTCTTCACCAACTACACCAGCCGCAAGGGCCGGGAACTGGCCGAAAATCCGGCCGTCTCGCTGCTGTTCCCGTGGCACCCGCTCGCCCGCCAGGTCGTGGTGAGCGGTACCGCGGAACGCATCGGCCGGGACGAGACCGCCGCCTACTTCCGCACCCGCCCGCACGGCTCCCAGCTCGGAGCCTGGGCCAGCGACCAGTCCGCCCCCGTCGCCTCGCGCGACGAACTGGAGCAGGCCTACGAGGAATTGGCGGCCCGCTACCCGGAGGGCGAGCAGGTGCCGGCGCCGCCGCACTGGGGCGGCTACCGGATCGCCGCCGAGACGATCGAATTCTGGCAGGGCCGCCTCAACCGGCTGCACGACCGGCTGCGGTACGTCCGCGAGAGCGGGGCGTGGCGGGTGGAGCGCCTGGCGCCCTGACGGCGGACGGCACTCGAAGGGCGCGCATCCGGCCCCGGCGGCGGCCCGTCGTGTGCAGAAGCAGATCATGACGGGCGGGGGGCGGATCACGCAGACGACCCGCGGGCTGCTTCCCCCGCGCTCGTGGCGCAGAGGGCCGGTCGGACGAACCGGCAGCCCGCGGGTCGGGTGACTGCTTGGGATTGGCCGGCTGCGCATCTGCAGTATGCGCTGGTCCGGCGCTGCACTTCGGGTGAAGCGACGGGCCGCTAGCCCGCAGCCACCTCACGCGTCCGGTGCGAAATCATCTGCCGAACCACCTCCCTTCTCGTGTGCTCCACACAGTAGGAAGCTGTCCGGCCGCACACAAGGGAATTTCCCGAGAGCAACGATTTCCGCGAATCGGCTGTGTGGTGTGTCACGTTCCAGTTGAATGTTCCCAGGTGGAGCACGTGCGGCCGCGTTCGTGAGGGGTGCCAGTGACTGCTTCGTCAGCTTCTTCTGCGTCGGCGGCGCGCTGCTCCGCCGACGAGACCGAGGACTCCGGTCTGCTCGCCGCGCTCCTGGACGGCATGGACGCCGCCCTCGTCGCCTTCGCCGCGGACGGCACGGTCACCCACTGGAACCACGAGGCCGAACGCATCCTGGGCTGGACCACCACCGAAGCGGTCGGCCGTGCGGGCCTGGCCGGCTGGGCGGTCCGCAAGGAGGACGCGGACGAGATCGACGCCGCCCTCGCGGCCGCCATGCGCTCCCCGGGCCGCCAGGTGCAGGAGTTCGCCCTGCTGACCAAGGACGGCCACCGCGTCCTGGTCCGCACCCAGGCCTCCGCGGTCCGCGGCCCCGGGGGCCGGGTCGCGGGGGTGTACTGCGCCTTCAGCGAGGTGCACACCCAGATGGACCTGGAGCGGTCCATCGCGCTCAGCGAGGCCCTGTTCGAGGACGCGTCGTGGGGCGTGGTGCTGATCGACGCCGACCTGCGGCCCGCCGTCGTCAACGCGCACGCCGCCCGCGCCCTGGGGGTGGGGCGCACCGCCCTGCTGGGCCGTCCCCTGGGCGAGCTGCTGGGGCAGGGCGTCGAGGAGGTGGAGTGCGCCCTGCAGCACGTCCTCGCCGAGGGCGCGCCGCCGGCCGTCGCCGAGCTGTGGGTCACGCTGCGCTCCGAGGAGGCGGAGCTGCCGCGCCGGTGCTGGCGCAGCGGCTTCGTCCGGCTGGCCTCCCCGCTGGCGGAGGAGCCGGTGCCGCTGGGCGTGGCCTGGCTCTTCCAGGACGTCACGGACACCAAGCGCGCCGAGCAGGACGGTTCCCTGCTGCGCTTCCGCGCCCATCAGCTGCACCGGGCCGGCCGGGCGGCCGCGGAGTGCCCCGACCCGGCCGAGGCCGCCGCGGTCCACCTCGACTTCGCCCTCGCGGGCTTCGCCGACCACGGCCTGGTCGACCTCGCCATGCCCCCCGCCCCGAAGCCGTACGGCACGGTTGCCGGGGACGACGTCTATGAGGACGCGTACGGCGGCGAGGCGTACGGCCCCGGTGGTGGGGATGCGTACGGCTCCGGCTACGACGGCCGAGGGGGCGGCGGGTACGGCGTCGGATACGGCGGTGCGGCCGGAGACGAGGAGGCGGTCGGGGACCAGGCCGCGCAGGGTGCCGAGCCGGGCGGGGTGGACGGGGCGGCGTCCGGCGGGCCCGTCGGGGAAGGCGGGGCGGCGTCCGGCGGGGCGGATGGTGCCCGTGCCCCCGACGGCTCCGACGCGCCCGACGGGGCGGGCACGGAGGGTGCGGGCGACGCGGGCGACGCGGCGGACACGACGCATGCCGGGGAGACGGGGGCCACGGGGAGCGCAGGAGACGCGGGGCATGCCGCGGGCGGCGCCGCGCCGTCGGCCGTCGGCCCGGCGGCCTCCGCCTCCGCCCCGGCCGCCCCGTTAGCCCCGTCCGGCGCGGGGGCCGACCGCCGCCGGCAACGGTCCGTGCCGCGGCTGGTGCGGGCGCTGGCCTCGCCGGCCGGCTCCCCGGGGCCCTCGAAGATGTTGCCGGCGACCGGTATCCCCGCGCCGTACGTGCCGGGGCATCCGGCGATCCAGGCGTACGAGCGGCGCGGCTCGGTGCGCAGCAGCGCCGGTCCGGCCTCGCCCGAGGGCTGGGCGGCCGCCCGCAACTGGCCGGACGGCACCGTCCACGGTCTGTGCGTGGTGCTGCGCAGCCGGGGGCGCACGCTCGGCGTCGCGACCTTTCTGCGGGCGCCCGCGCGCCGTCCCTTCGACCGGGCGGACGCGGACTACGCCGAGGAGGTCGCGGCCCGGATCGCCACGGCCCTCGACCTCGCGGGCGCGGCGTCGCTCTGAGCCGGGCCGCCGCTCCGCGGCGGGCGACCGCGCCGCCCCGGACCTCCGCTCCCGGGCCGGCCGCCGCTCACTGCCGGTAGAAGATCCGGTCCGCGTACGCGCTCATCACCCGGGCGTTCCAGTCGTGCCCGCCGTCGACGTTCCCCGAGCGCAGCAGCGGCGGATCGATGCCCCGCTCGGCGAGGGCGCCGGCGGCCGTCGCCACCACGGCCTGCATGATCGCGCTGGTGACGACCGTGGAGGCGGGGGCGAACGGGGCGTCGATGCCCGGCAGCGTCAACTCGGCGTCGCCGACCGGGATCCGGCTGTCCAGCACCAGGTCGCAGTGGTCCTTGAGGAAGCCGCCCGAGGCGTGCCGGGACGTCGTCGCCTCCGCGTACGCCACCGACGTCACCCCGATGACCTTGATGCCGAGGTCGCGGGCGTGCCTCGCCATCTCGACGGGCAGCGCGTTCCGCCCGGAGAGCGAGATGATCACCAGCACATCGCCCGCCTCCAGCGGGCTGGTGTCCAGGACGGCCCCGGCCAGCCCGTCGACCCGCTCCAGGGCGCTGCCGAGGGTCGCGGGCCGGACGTCCACGCCGACCACGCCGGGGACGGACAGCAGATTCATGATCGCCAGGCCGCCGGCGCGGTAGACCGTGTCCTGCGCGGGGAGCGAGGAGTGCCCGGCGCCGAAGGAGAAGACCCGGCCGCCCGCCGCCACGGTGTCCGCGATCAGGTGCCCGGCCGCGGTGATCCGGTCGCCCTCTTCGTCGCGGACCTGCCGCAGCAGGTCGATCGCGGCGTCGAAGAACTTCCCGGCCGGCCGGTCGCTCCGGTCGCTCTGAGCCATGGACGCGGGCCCCTCTCGTCGGATCAGTCGTATCTCGTCGTATCTGATCAGTGGCGCGGATCACGTTGCGGTCTGGACCTGTGCCCTGTCAATACGGCCGTGAGGGTCGCGCGCACCGACGAGGCGGCTCCGTTGTCGGTGGGATGCGTCAGAATTGAGTCCAGGGCCACCGCACCACACATCTAGGGGCACGCATGTCCGGACTGATCGACACCACGGAGATGTATCTCCGCACCATCCTCGAACTGGAAGAGGAGGGTGTGGTCCCCATGCGCGCCCGCATCGCGGAGCGGCTCGAACAGAGCGGCCCGACGGTGAGCCAGACGGTGGCGCGCATGGAGCGAGACGGGCTGCTGACGGTCGCGGGTGACCGGCATCTGGAGCTGACGGAGGAGGGCCGCCGGCTGGCGACCCGGGTGATGCGCAAGCACCGCCTCGCCGAATGCCTGCTCGTCGACGTCATCGGGCTCGAATGGGAGCAGGTGCACGCCGAGGCCTGTCGCTGGGAGCACGTGATGAGCGAGGCGGTCGAGCGCCGCGTCGTGGAACTGCTGCGGCACCCGACGGAGTCGCCGTACGGCAACCCCATCCCGGGGCTGGAGGAGCTCGGCGAGAAGGCCGGGGGCGACCCGTTCCTGGACGCCGGCATGGTGAGCCTGATGGATCTGGACGCCGGGGCCGACGGCAAGACGGCCGTGGTGCGCCGGATCGGCGAGCCGATCCAGGCGGACGCCCAGCTGATGTACACCCTCCGGCGGGCCGGGGTGCAGCCGGGCGCCGTGGTGAGCGTGACGGAGTCGCCGGCCGGGGTGCTGGTCGGCAGCAGCGGCGAGGCCGCCGAGCTGGACTCCGAGATCGCCGCCCATGTGTTTGTCGCCAAGCGCTGAAAGCAGTTTCAGCCGCATTCTTTTCCGCACGTCCGGCGGAATCCTCCCCACGAGCCCGTTGAGCTGCGCCGATGCGCACCTCGGCGGGCTCGGCAAGTTCTTTCCGGTTGAACGGACTTGTGCGAATCCGTGCGATACGGCCGGTCTCGTGTCACCCTGACGCATGGCCATGCATCGGCCTGTCCTGGCCGGGAGGGGGCTCGGATGCATCCATGCCGTACGGAGACGGTCAGGGCCCCGGCGCTGCGAGCAGCCGGGGCCCTGCCTCCCCATGTCCCCCACCCAAGACCCGGAGCCCCGAGCTCCCAGGGTCTTCCCCCACGGGCCCCCTTCCCGGTAGGGCCCGCCTCCCGGCAGATGTCTCCCCGTGGCGGGCGCGGCCAATCCTTGAGTGAGGTCACTCGAACGAGGGGTATTGCGCGCCGTTCCGGCGCGTTCGAATAGGGGTTCGATAGTGTGGAGCTGCTCAAGGGACGATTGGGGGTGCCAGGGCACATGGTGCAGCGCATCGATGTCACAGGAGTCGGCGGCGTAGGCCTCGCCGCCTGGGAATTCACCGACCCGCCCAAGATCGGCGGCGGGCTGGAGGAGAGCGAGCAGCGACCGGGCGTCCTGCTGCTCCACGGCCTCATGGGCCGCGCCTCGCACTGGGCGGCCACCGCGCGCCGCCTGAGCGCGCGCCACCGCCCCGTCGCGCTGGACCAGCGGGGCCACGGCCGCAGCGAGAAGCCCGCCGACGGGCCGTACGACCGCGAGGCGTATGTCGATGACGCCATCGCGGCCGTCGAGCAGCTCGGTCTCGCCCCGGTCGCCCTCGTCGGGCATGCCATGGGCGCCCTGACGGCGTGGCAGTTAGCGGCCCGAAGACCGGATCTGGTCAGTGCGCTGGTCATCTGCGACATGCGGGCCTCGGCGCTCGGGGCGGCCTCGCAGCGCGAGTGGACCGAGTGGTTCCGGTCCTGGCCGGTGCCGTTCGCCACCCTCGCGGACGTCCGCAAGTGGTTCGGTGAGGACGACCCGACCCTGGAGCGGCCCAGACCCGCCCGCGGGGAGTTCTTCGCCGAGGTGATGGCCGAGCGGTCCGACGGCTGGCGCCCCGTCTTCTCCCGCCGGCAGATGCTCACCGCCCGCGAGACCTGGGTCCACGACGCCCATTGGGAAGAACTCGCCCAGGTGTCGTGCCCGTCCCTCGTCGTCCGCGGCCTCGACGCCGAGCTGGGTCGCGCCGAGGCCATGGAGATGGTCCGGGTGCTGCCGCGCGGCGCCTACGCGGAGATCCCCGACGCCGGTCATCTGCTCCCGTGGGAACAGCCCGACGCCTGGTGCGCGGCCATCGAACCGTTCCTCCGCACGGCCACGATGCCCGGCTGATGTGCCCCGAGGCGAGGCCGCAGCCCGTGCTCCCCGGGGTGGGGAGCACGGCGCGTGGCGACCGGCCGCCGTTCCGGCGCGCGGGCGATGCCGCCGCGCGCCGGCTCCGCCGGTTCAGCCCTTGCTGACCGCCGTCAGGATTTCCGGCAGCCGCCCCGCCACCCGGGGCGCCGCCACCCGCAGGCCCAGCTCCGCCACGCCCGCGCCGTAGACCGCGCCCACCGGCAGCAGCACCCACAACAGGTGGTGCAGACCGGCGACGTGCAGCCAGATGGTCAGTCCCAGCAGCGGCGCGCACAGCACGGCGCCCACCGCCACCCCGCCGAAGAGGCTGAACCAGGCGATCGCGCCCTGTCCCGGCGCGACGTTCTTGTTGCCCTCCGAGGGGATCGAGTAGGGGAACAGCGCCGACGACAGTGCCCCGGTCGCCAGCAGCGCACCCAGCACGGCCAGCGAGAGCCCGTAGACCTCCAGGAAGTCCGACCAGGGCCCGATGACGGCGGCGCTGCCGAGGACGACCAGGGTGACGAACGGGACGGCCACCGACGCCAGCGCCAGGGCGCGCGCCCGCAGTTCCTCGTAGGCGTCCCGCGGGGTGGCGATCGTCGAGGCCACCATCCAGAACGCCGAGGTGTCCTGACCGAACTGGTTGTACATCTGCGCCCCGAGCAGTGCGGACGCCGAGAACGACGTATAGATGCTGCCGTTGCCCTGCGCCGCCGAGACGACCGGCACCAGCAGGCCGACGCCGAGCGCGGTCGCCCACGCCATCTTCGACTTGGGGTCGCGCCATGCGTAGCGCAGCGTACGGAGCGCGACCGTGCCGGTCCGCCCGTCCGGCAGCAGGCGCGCGAGCCCGCGTTCCCCCGCGGCGGCCCCGCGCGCACTGTCCTTCTCCACGGCCTGGAGAGTCGAGGAGTCCGGGGCCGTCATCAACGTGGTCAGGGTGCGCTGCCACCACCACAACAGCAGGACCAGCGCCACCGCCGTGAGCGCCAGGCCGGCCAGCGCCCGCCCGTACGCCCCGTGCCCGGCGTCCTCGACGGCGCCGACCGCCGAGGCCGGCGGCACCCAGCGCAGGACCGTGCCCACCGGCTCCAGTACGGACAGGCCGTCCGGCCGGCCCAGCTTCTGGGCGGCGATGTTGACGCCCTGGGCGCCGATGGCGATGAACAGGCCGCTCAGCACGGCGAGATCACGGCCGCGGCGGCTGGTCAGCAGCCGCACCGAGGCGGTCGCGACCGCGCGCGCCAGCGACACGCACACCAGCGTCACCAGGACGACCGCCACCACGCCCACGGCCGCGGCGGCCGCCCCGTGCGCGACCGCGATCACCGAGCCGGTGACCAGCGCGAGGGTGACGAAAGGACCGATGCCGACGAGCGAGGCCACCAGCAGCGACCCGATCAGCGGCCGCGGCCGCAGCGGCAGCATGACCAGCCGGGTCGGGTCGAGGGTCTCGTCGCCGGTGGGGAAGAACAGCGGCAGCGCCGCCCAGCCCAGGGCGAGGATCCCGGTGAGCAGCACGACCAGCGCGCCGGCGTGCGCGGTCCCGCGCAGCGCGATCAGCCCCAGCACCGCGGCCGCGGCGAACAGCAGACCGACGACGACGGACCCGACGTACGCCAGCGCGCGGCCGGTTGACCGGCGCAGGCCGTTGCGCAGCAGTGACAGCTTCAGCCGGACGAAGACACCGGTCAGGGACGGTGCGGCGCCCTGAGGGGCGGCCGCCGGGGCGGCTTCGGTGCTCATCGGGCGCCGCCACCGCCCAGCCAGTCGAGGTCCGCGCCCGCGCCGCGGCCCCGGGCGCCGACGAGTTCGAGGAACGCGTCCTGCAGCGAGGGCGCCGTGCCGCGCACCTCGGCGAGCGGGCCGTCCGCCCGGATCCGCCCGGCCGCTATCACCGCGACCCAGTCGCACAGCGACTCGACCAGCTCCATCACATGGCTGGAGAAGATCACGGTCGCCCCGGAGGCGGTGTAGCGCTCCAGCACGCCGCGGATGGTCTGTGCGGACACCGGGTCGACGCCCTCGAAGGGCTCGTCGAGGAAGAGGACTTCGGGGTTGTGCAGCAGCGCCGCCGCCAGCCCGATCTTCTTGCGCATACCGGTGGAGTAGTCCACCACCAGCTTGTTCCGGGCGCCGGACAGGTCGAGCACGTCCAGCAGCTGCCCGGCCCGCTTGTCGACCTCGCCGCCCGGCAGACCGCGCAACCGCCCCATGTAGCCGAGGAGTTCGCGTCCCGAGAGCCGCTCGAAGAGCCGCAGCCCCTCGGGGAGCACCCCGATGCGGGACTTGACCGACACCGGGTCCCGCCAGACGTCGTGCCCGCCGATCTCGACCAGCCCGGAGTCCGGCCGCAGCAGGCCCGTCACCATGGAGAGGGTGGTGGTCTTGCCGGCGCCGTTGGGGCCGACGAGCCCGATGAAGCGGCCGGCGGGCAGCGTCAGATCGATGCCGTTGACGGCGATCTGGTCGCCGAACCTCTTCCACAGGCCCTGGACGCGTACGGCGGGCGGCCCCGCGAAGGCGTCCTCGCGGGCCGCCGCGGCCGGGCCGCCCGCAGAAGCGGCCGCGCTGTGCGGCGGCGGCGCCGACTCGTCCCGCCGCTCGATGTCTTCCGGCTCGTTCGCCACCGGTGCTGCCCTCCGACGTCCCCGCAGGAGCCGTCCTGACCCCCGTCCGGCCCCACGATACGACCGGGGGACACGGGGCGCCGGGCGGTCGGCGCCCCCAGGGGCAAGGGGAGCGGACGGGTCCGGGTCAGCGTCCCCGTACCGCGACCGCGTCCCGCGCGCAGGCGTACGCGAGCGGGCTGATCAAGTCCTCGGCGTCCGGCAGCCAGCGGTTGCTGGCGGTGGGGCGGCGCGCCCACTGCACCGAGCCGTGCGCCCCCACCCGGGTCGGCGGCGCGGCGATGTACTCCCCCTCGCCGCGGCAGATCAGATCGAGCGCGGCCGGCGCCCAGCCCAGGCTCCGCACCAGCGCCGGGACCTTCACCGAGGCGCCGGGAAGGACGAGGAAGAGCATCCGGCGGCCGGGGGTGCGGGTCACCGGCCCGAGCGGCAGCGCCATCCGCTCCATACGGGCCAGCGCCAGACAGCCCGCGGTCTCGGGGACGTCCAGCGCCTCGAACGACCGGCCCGTCGGCATCAGGATCGAGGCGTGCGGCTGCGTGCTCCACATGCGGCGGACGGTGGTCGCGCTGCCGGTGGCCTGGCCGGCCCAGTCGGGGACGGTGGGGTGCGCGCCGGGCGCTGCGCAGTCACCGGCGTCGCACGAGCAGCGCGGCGTCCGTCCGTCGTGCTCCAGCCATGCGCCCGGGAACACGTCCCAATGCCGTTCCTCCGCGTAACGCACCGCGGTCTCCAACAGCTGCTCGCCGCGCTGCTGGGGGATCTGCGGGGCTCCTGTGACGGTGATGGTCTCTTCCACGCACAGGACAACTCCCGGTGTCACCAAGGGTTACGGCCCGACGGACGCCCCCCGGCGCATCGTTCTCGCACGTGGGGCGCATGGGTGCACCGGTGGGGGCGCGTGTGCGGGCGGGGCCACAGGAGCGGGTAGCCACCTGCGTGACGGGCGGAGAGGCCGCCCGGCGGCAGCCCGCAGTGCACCCGGGGGGAGCCGGGCACGGCGGCGCCGTGATCCGTGCACGGCACCGCGCACCCGCCCTCCTCGGGAACGAGCGCTTCGCACCGAGGATGCTCCGGACAGAGCCCAAAACGCTCACAACCGAGCATCCGCTGCAAAGTGCGTATCACTCCGATCTCTCCTATCGCGCATATCCCGGATCTCTCGGATATCCGGCATATTCACGGGGAATCGATCACGAGGAACGGCGTTCGCCGGTGAACGCGCCGCGGTACACAGGGGGTACAAGCATGGCCGCCAGGCCACTCGTCGCACGGCAGCCCAACGAACGGCTGCAGTCGCTGATCCAGGAAGCCGCCTGTTCCAACGCGGGGCTCGCCCGCCGCGTCAACATGTGCGGCGCGGAGCACGGTCTCGACCTCCGCTACGACAAGACCTCCGTGGCCAGGTGGCTGCGCGGACAGCAGCCGCGGGGCCGGGCGCCGGCCGTCATCGCGGAGGCGCTGGGGCGCAAGCTGGGGCGCACGGTCACCATCGACGAGATCGGGATGGCCGACGGCAAGAACCTCGCGTCCGGGGTGGGGTTGCAGTTCTCGCCGACCGTCCTCGGGGCGATCGAGCAGGTCTGCGAGCTGTGGCGCAGCGATGTCGGGCGGCGCGACTTCCTCAGCGGCTCGACGGTCGCGGCCTCGGCGCTGGTCGAGCCCAGCCGCGACTGGCTGATCACCGGCGCGGACAGCCAGGTCGCCCGGAACGCCGGCGCCCGGGTCGGGATCTCGGACGTCGAGGCGGTGCGCGCGATGACCACGGCGCTCGGCGAACTCGACCACCGCTTCGGCGCCGGGCACGTCCGGCCGGTCGTCGTGCACTACCTCAACAGCGTGGTCTCGGGGCTGCTGGCCGGCTCGTACCGCGAGTCCGTCGGGCGGGAACTCTTCGCCGCCGTCGCGCGGTTGACCGAGCTCGGCGGCTACATGGCCGTCGACACCGGACAGCCCGGCCTCGCCCAGCGCTACTACATCCAGGCGCTGCGGCTGGCCCAGGCGGCCGGGGACCGCGGCTACGGCGGCTATGTCCTGGCCGCGAGCATGAGCCATCTCGCCGCCTCGCTGGGCAACCCCCGGGAGATCGCCCAGCTCGCGCGCGCCGCCCAGGAGGGCGCCCGCGGCCATGTCACCCCGCGTGCGGAGGCGATGTTCTGCGCGGCGGAGGCGCGCGGACACGCCCTGATGGGCGACGGCCGGGCCTTCCAGGCGGTGGCCGGCCGGGCGGTCGCCGCGATGGAGCGCGCCGACGCGACGGCCGAGTCGGGCGACGACCCGGTCTGGATCGCCCACTTCGACCAGGCCTACCTGGCCGACGAACTCGCCCACTGCCACCGGGACCTGGGGCAGCCGGGGCCCGCGGCCCAGCGTGCGCAGGAGGCGCTGGACGGGCACCCGGAGGGCCGGGCGCGGCGGCGGGCCATCGGGCTGCTGCTGCTGGCCGGCTCCCAGGCGCAGCAACGGGAGGTGGAACAGGCCTGCCACACCGGCACCCAGGCGGTGGAGCTGCTGAGCGGGCTGCGTTCGGACCGGGGCGCGGAGTATCTGGAGGACTTCCAGCTGCGCCTGGAGCCCTTCAGGGACGAACCGGTGGTGCGCGAGTTCAGCGCCCGGCTGGACCTGCGGGCCACGGCGGCCTGAGCCGGCCCGCGGAGGTGTGAACTACGCCTCGGGACGGGGCGCGTGGCGGCGGGGCGGGGGCGGTGGGGGGCTTTGTCGCACGGCGTCGGGTTTGTCGTACGGGGCCGGGCGGGCCGCTGGCAGGGCCCGCCCGGTGCGTTGCGGGGGCGGGCGGGGGTGGTGACCAGGCGACGTGGTCGAACGTTGCTGCGACCCGGTAGCGTGCAGCCGACGATTCCGTAGGTCTGCACGTTGGTAGGAGTCACGGTGACGCAGAGCGGACAGGGTCACGACCCGCAGAATTCTGCGGCCGGTCCCGCGCGAGAGGGCATTGTGCTGCCCGCCAACGGTGAGCCGTGGGTGCCCGAGCAGCAGGCCGCGCCGCCGGCCGGCCAGCCGTGGGGCCAGCCCTGGGGCCCCGGCCAGCAGGCCGCCCCCGCCCCCCAGCCGTACGGCGGGGCGCCCGCCCCGCAGCAGGGCTACGGCCAGGGCCAGGGCTACGGCCAGGACCAGGGCTACGCCCCGGAGCAGGCGCCGCACCACCAGACCCAGGCGTCCCAGGCCGGCGTGCCGCAGCAGCCGCAGGGCGGCCAGGGCTTCCCCGCGTCGCCCCAGGGCCCGCCGCCGGCCCCGCCCGTCCCGCCGTCGGCGCCGCAGCAGGCGTCCCCGCAGCAGGGCGCGCCGCTGCCGCCGGCCGAGTCGGCCGCCGAGGCGACGGCGCTGCTGCCGCACGGCGCGGCCGACGGCCAGGGCTCGCCCGGCGCGCTGCCGCCCGAGGGGCAGCAGTACGCCGACGGCCGGCAGTACGGGAACGGCCAGCAGCCCCCGCAGCAGCCGTACGGCCAGCAGGCCCAGCAGCCTCAGCAGGCCCAGCAGCAGTACGGGCAGCAGCCGCAGGACGCGTCCGGCGCGCTGGTGCGGGCCACCCCGCAGACCGGTGCGCCGCTGCCGCCCGCCGCGAGCGACGCGGAGGCCACCGCGCTCATTCCCCCCTTCGGCGCGCAGCCCGGCGGCCCCGGTGCCGCGCCGCTGCCGCCCGAGGCGGCCTCGCGGCCCGAGACGCCCGACGAGTCCACCACCATGCTGCGCGCGATCAAGCCGAACCAGCAGCGGCCGCAGGGCCAGGCCCAGCCGATGCCGCAGCCGCAGTCCGCGCCGATGCCCGGCGCCCAGGGCGCGGGCGACGCCGACGCCACCCAGCTCATCCCGCCGGTCGGTGCCACCGCACCGCCCCCGCCGCCCGGCGCCCCGTACGGCGTGCGTCCCGGCGCGCCCGGCGACCGTCCCACCCCCGCCGAGTTCGACGGCCTGTTCCGCGACGGGCCGGGTGCGCCCGGCCAGGCCGCCGCCCCGGACTCCACCGCGCAGCTGCCGCGCTTCGAGGACCCGGGCCGCCCGCCGTACGGCCGGCAGGCGCCCGGTCAGCCGGGCCAGCAGTTCCCGCCCGGCGGCGGCTACGACCAGCCGGCCCCGTACGACGGCGACGGCGGCGGCCGCCGCCGGCTCGCCCCGGCCGTGATCGTCGGCATCGTCATCGTGGCGCTCGCGGGGGCCGGCCTCGGCCTCGGCTGGGCGCTGAGCGGCGGCAGCAGCGACGACACGGCGAAGAAGCAGGACGCCGGGTCCGGCACCACGAAGGCGGCCAAGAGCCCGGAGGAGCCCAAGCCCTCCGCCGATCCGGCACAGGAGCAGGCCAAGGGCCTGGACGCGCTGCTGGGCGACAGCAACAACAGCCGCGCCTCGGTGATCGGCGCCGTCAACAGCATCAAGACCTGCAGCAACCTCGGCGGCGCGGCCAAGGACCTGCGGGCCGCGGCCGGCCAGCGCAACGACCTGGTGAAGCGGCTGCAGCAGCTGCCCGTCGACAAGATCCCCCAGCACGCCCAGCTGACCGCCGCGCTGACCAAGGCCTGGCAGTCCTCGGCGGCCGCGGACAACCACTACGCGGCCTGGGCCGGCCAGGTCGGCAGCAAGAAGGGCTGCCACAAGGGCAAGGCCCGGCTCAGCAGGCAGACCGCGCAGGGCAACGCGGCCAGCGGCCAGGCCACCACCGCCAAGAGGCAGGCGGCGCAGCTCTGGAACCCGCTCGCCAAGAAGTACGGGCTGACCGAGCGCCGCCCCGAACAGCTCTGAGCAGCCATCGGGGCGGGCGCCACCCGGCCGCCCGCCCCGCCCGCCCGCCGTCCGTGCGGGTCAGCCGTCGTCGGTGCGCCGCCGCTCCAGCGTCTTGGTGACGTTCACGAAGCCGTCCCGGGCGGCGGTCAACTCGCCGTCCCTGACGACCTGGTAGGTCACCATCCCGTTCACGATGCGGGGGAAGTCCTGGACGGCGAGCAGGTCGTCGTCCCGCCAGCGCAGCTTCGGGGTCAGCCCGCCGGTGTCGATGGCCCGGTCGCCGCGGTCCAGCGTCGTCTGCAGGGCGTGCGGGGTGATGTCGTCGACGCCCGCGTCGTCGAGCTGCCCGATCAGGGCGCGCAGCACGGTGTAGGCGATCCAGGTGGTCTGGACGCCCTGGTCGGCCGGGTCGATGCGGTTGTCGTCGAAGGCGAAGTCGTTGATCACCTTGCGCATCGGCTGCCAGCGCGGATCGTGCGCGACCGGGTACCAGCCGGTGATGTCCGCGTCCTCCAGCGGCCCGGCGCTGCCGCCCGTACGGTTCAGCAGCGACTGGCCGACGCTGCCCAGGACGGAGGCGACCCGCACCTTGGGGCTGTCCTCCTGCAGGCGCCGGAACGAGTCGAAGAACGCGTCCGTGTGATCGCCGAGCGAGGCCGTCACACAGGAGCCGGGCGCCTTGCCGCCGTTCGCCGAGGTGCCGTGGACGGCCGGGTCGGCGCCCACGCCGTCCAGCGCGCGGTTCACCGCGGACGAGTAGTCGGTGCCGTCCTCGGGCGCCTTGATGTCCTTGGCCGGGTGCCGACTGCCGCTCTGCAGACCGGAGTTGAGCAGCGACGGCATCTGGTCGCCCTGGATGCTGTCCGGCCGGACCAGCGCCACCCGGCTGCAGTCGCGCGCCAGCTGCCGGCCGTTCCCGGCGAGCAGCGAGGCCTGCCCGCCGTTGACGGGGTAGGACAGCGGGCTCTCGAACTCCTCGTCCGAGGCGCCGTAGCCGCCGATGAAGGGGATGCCCTTGACCTCCAGCGGCGACATGAACGAGCGGCCGAACTGGCTGTACGAGCCAACGACCGCGACGGCGCCCTCGTCCACCGCGCGCTGGGCGCAGTGCGCGGCGGTCACCGAGTCGTTGTGCTCGTTGCAGGTCAGCACCTTCAGGTGATGGCCCCGGATGCCGCCCCGGGAATTGACCCAGCGGGCGTAGGCCTGAGCCATGGCCGGCATACCCGGCATATTGGTCGCCTTGGTGCCGTCGGGGGCCCAGGTCATCACCGTGACCGGGGCCTTGCCCCCGGAGTCCGCCGCTCCGGCGAGCGAGCCGCAGCCCGAGAGCAGGGACGCGAGGACCGCCGTACACACCGCCGCCGAAGCGGCCGGGACCACGGGGGCGGAGGAAAGGGGGCGGGGGAGGGAGCGACGCCGTCCGGTCATGGCACAGCAGCCTTCCGTCCTGCCCGGAACGGGCTGGTGACGAGGAGGCAATGGATGGTGACGCAGAGGTGAACTCCAGGGGGCCGCTTGAGATCATTGGTGAAGAACGTACGATCGATTGCTGTGCAAGGTTCGGAGAAGTCTTCCCGTCGCGGCCGCCGCTCGACCACCATGGGCGGTATGCCACTCAACGACATGCCGTGGTGGCGCTGGCGCAGCAATGTGCGCTCCGCGCTGCACATGCTCTCCGACCCCGCCTTCCAGCAGGAGGCCTGGCTGGCCGGCGTGCCCGGGTACGGGGACGTCACCGACGCCGTCTACCGGCTCGTCGAGGACACCTGGCTGGACAACTGGTCCGCCGAGAAGTACGTCGGCACGATCTTCCGGGACTCCCAGGAGGCCCAGCTCGTCGATGCCGCCGTGCTGCGGGTGCTGAGGATCATGCACCAGGTCGGCGCGGACGCTCCGGTGACCGCGTATATGGAGCACCAGGGCTGGCCGGAGGCCGTACACGCGGCCCGGGAGGCCCATGTGCACCTGGCGACGGCCGACGGCGAGGACCCCGACGCCGCGCCGCGCTCGCTGGAGGTGCTGGCCATCATGACCGGTCAGGCGGACGCCCCGGCCTGACCTGCCCGGCGGGTGTGCGACCCTATGAGGTCATGAGCGAGTCGCAGCCCACCCAGCCCGGTCAGCACGATCGGAACGATCAGTACGTCCTCACCCTGTCGTGCCCGGACAAGCAGGGGATCGTGCACGCCGTCTCCAGCTATCTCTTCATCACCGGCTGCAACATCGAGGACAGCCAGCAGTTCGGCGACCACGACACCGGGCTGTTCTTCATGCGGGTCCACTTCAGCGCGGACGCCTCGGTGAGCGTCGACAAGCTGCGGGCCAGCTTCGCGGCGGTGGGCGATTCCTTCGGCATGGAGTGGCAGATCCACCGGGCCGACGAGAAGATGCGGATCGTCCTGATGGTGTCCAAGTTCGGGCACTGCCTCAACGACCTGCTCTTCCGCTCCCGGATCGGCGCCCTGCCGGTCGAGATCGCGGCCGTGGTCTCCAACCACACGGACTTCGCCGAACTGGTCGGCTCGTACGACATCCCCTTCCACCACATCCCGGTCACCCGCGACACCAAGGCCGAGGCCGAGGCGCAGCTGCTGGAGCTGGTGCGGGCGGAGAACGTCGAGCTGGTGGTGCTCGCCCGCTACATGCAGGTGCTCTCCGACGATCTGTGCAAGGCGCTGTCCGGCCGGATCATCAACATCCACCACTCCTTCCTCCCGAGCTTCAAGGGCGCCAAGCCGTACCACCAGGCGCACGCCCGTGGTGTGAAGCTCATCGGCGCCACCGCGCACTACGTCACCGCGGACCTCGACGAGGGCCCGATCATCGAGCAGGAGGTCGAGCGCGTGGGGCACGACGTCACGCCGGACCAGCTCGTGGCGATCGGCCGGGACGTCGAGTGCCAGGCGCTGGCCCGGGCGGTGAAGTGGCACAGCGAGCGCCGGGTGCTGCTCAACGGCAGCCGGACGGTCGTCTTCGCGTAGGCGCATCGCCCTGCCGCGGCGGAGGGCTTTCCGCCGCGGAATGCCTCCGCCGCGGAATACCCTCCGCACCTCTCGTGTTGTGGCCCCGAGGGGGCGCTCGGACCCCCTACGGGACACGTTCGACCGCCCCCTACTGGCGGGCCTGCCCCCCCCAGAACCCCGCCCCGCCCCGGATCCGTAGAGCCCTAGAGCCGGGACAGCGACGCCGTCGCGAAGAGCACATCACGGATCGCGTCGCGTTCGCCGTTCTGTCCGGCCGCGGCCTCCTCGGGGGAGATGTGGCCCGCGGCCAGCTGGCAGAACTCGGCACTGTCCAGGGCGATATGGGCGACCGTGCGCTCCGGGGTGCCGAGCGCGGCCGGCGAGTCCAGCGCTATGTACCAGTGGCCGCCGCCGTTGCCCTCGACCTCCAGGTGGAGCGTCCGGCCCGGGGCGCCCGCCTCGACCAGCCGCTGCGGCGGCGCGGCCAGCCCGGCCCGCCGGCGGTCGGCCAGCGCACTGGGCAGCAGCCGGGCGGCGAGGTCGACCATCTGGTGGAGGTGCCCGGAAGCCGGGGGCTCGTACGGATAGTCCACCGCCTCCGCGATGTCCCCGGCGTGCACCCAGCACTCGAAGGCGCGGTCCAGGAACGAGTCGCGCAGCGCCAGCCGGAACTCCCCGTACGGCACGGCGAGTTCGGCGACCTTGTCACCGGCGAACGACACCTGTCGTATCAGTGCGTAGCTCTGGTCGCGCCACGGTGCGCGGAGGGCGAGCGGGCTGGGCTCGCCGTCCGGCGTCCGCCAGAACGTTTCCGTACGGATGAGGGGGTCGGGGGTGCCCGGCGGGGCGGCCGTGCCGAGCGGGTCGGGCAGCCCGAGGGCCGTGGCGACCAGGCCGTCCACCGCCATCAGATGCCCCATGACGCCGGCGACGGTGGTCGCCCGCTCGACCGGGCGCTCGCCCTCGAACCAGCGCAGCCGCACCGGTGCGCGCCACTCCGCCTCGCCCATGTCGCGCAGCAGCGCATCCAGCTTGGCGGTCTCCGCGTCGTACGGCGTCGCCCACTCGGGCACCGGGATACGGGCCGGACGGCGGCCGAGGCAGCCCTCCAGCACACGGGAGCGCAGCAGCGGGTCGAGGTCGAGGCTGTCGGCGGGGTGCAGCAGCCCGACGGCATCGCGCAGCCGCAGTGCTTCGTCCGCGCACGAGGCGCAGTCGGTCAGATGGGCCTCGACCGCGGCCGTCTCCTCGGCGGAGCAGGCCGACAGGGCCCAGGCGCCGAGCAGCGACTTGAGGACCTTGTGCGGCGGGGCGGGCGCCGACGAGGGGAGGGGTACGGGCGCGGGCAGCTCGGTCACGGGCTCGGCTTCCGGTTCGCGGGGGCCGCCGCCGGTGTCCTGCACCGGGTCGCGGACGGGGGCCGGCTGGGCGTCCGGGAGCGGGCCGAGGTCCTCGGCCGCGGTGCGCGGTGACGGTATGCGCGGGCGTTCGCCGGGGCTGCTGGGGAGTTCGTGGTCGTCCCACTCGTCCGGGCCGTTCACCGCGACCACCCATGGCCCGGGCCGCCGGGCGGTGCGGAGGTCCCCTGGCCGGTGTGCTGGGTGTGCGACGGGCGCGGCCCGCGGGGAGTGTGCGGCGCACGGGGCGCGCCGGGGGCGGAGCGCGGGGCGGGTGCCGTGCGGTGGGCGGGCGGCAGGGCCTGGTGGTTGTGGGCGGTGGACAGCAGCTGCAGGCCCAGGCGGAGCCGGCGCCGGGCCTCGTCCTCCGTGACGCCGAGGTCGGCGGCGGTCTGGCGGTAGTCCCGGCGCTGGAAGTACGCCAGCTCCAGGGCGGCCCGCAGGGGCGCGGGCATGGACGTGACGATGAAGTCGGCGCGGGCGGCGGTGGACGCCTCGCGGATCTTCTCCTCTATTTCGGCGGGCGCGGGGGCGTCGGGTCCGCAGTCGCGGGCCGAGGCCGCCTCCGTCTGGCGCAGTCGCTGGACGGCCTGGTGGCGGGTGATGCCGGCGACCCAGGAGCGCAGCGGGCCCTGCTTGGGGTCGTAGGAATCCGGGTGTTCCCAGATGTAGCCGAACACCTCGCGGGTGACGCGGTCGGCGGCGTCCTCGTCGTCCAGGACGCGGTAGGCGAGGCTGTGCACGAGGGAGGCGAAGCGGTCGTAGAGCTCGCCCAGCGCCGCCGCCTCGCCGTGGGCGAGCCGCTGCTGCATCCGCCTGTCCCACCGCGGTGGGGCGTCGTGTCCCATCGGATCCCCATCCCTGCCCGTCGCCTCCGGGCGCACACCTCGGCCGTCACTCCTGCACCTGCACCTGCACCTGTCCGGGCCTGTGTGCACTCTCACAGACCCGCCGTGCCCTCGAATGTAATGCGAGGGTCCGACAACGCACGCGCCTTTGCGGCAAACCGATCCCCGCGGGGTACGGGGATGGTAAAGCCCTGACGGGCCGGTGCCCGCGCTTTGTGGCGATAATGCCCGATCGCAGTGGATCGATGCGGATCGTTCCTGCTCACATAGGGCCATGTGTTATCCGTGTGTGACCGGATGTCGGCCAAGAGCTGAGCCCGCCGGGGCATAGCCTTAGGCGGACGGCCTGTTGTGCCAAGGATTCGGAAGAGTTTCAGGGGAGAGGGGCCGGGCAGTCGAGGCGGGGAAGGGTGAGTTCCGGATACCGCCGCGGTTCATCCGGTACGAAAGCGAGCGAAAGGCTTCGAGCGCGTGTCGTTGAAGGTGGCAGAGGACGAAAAGGGCCCATGGGCCGTGCTCCAGGTGTCCGGTGAGATGGACCTGGTCACCTCACCTGCGGTGCGCCAGCACGTGCACGACGCGGTGGCGGACGGCCGGAGATCTCTGGTGCTCGACCTCTCCGAGGTGCGGTTCTGCGATTCCAGCGGCGTCGGCGTGCTGATCGCCGCCCGCCGGCTCATGCGCTCCTGTCAGGGGCGGCTGCGGCTGATCCTCCCCGCCCAGGGCGCCGTGGACGGCTCGCACGTCAACCGTGTGCTGGCCGCGCTGGGCGTACGCCGGCTCTTCGAGGTCTACCCGGACCTGCGCACCGCCGTCGACGAGGCCGCCGCACCGCTCTCCGCCTGACACTTCCGGGACCCGCCCTCCGGGACACCCCCGCCGGGACCTGCCTCCGGCCAGGCTCCCCGGGGCCGGACCCGCCCCTGCCGGGACACCCCGGCCTTCCGGCCCGCTCGCCTCACCCCGCCCCGTAGGGGAACTCCGCCCGTACGACGAAGCCGCCGTCGGAGGTGCGCCGCGCCTCCAGCGTCCCGCCGAGGCTCTGGGCGCGCTCGCGCAGCCCCACCAGCCCGTGTCCGCCTCCGGGAAGCGCGGGGACCGGAGCCGTCGCGTCCGGCGGTCCGTTGCGTATCTCCACCCGCAGCCCGTGCGCCGCACGGCCCTCCTCGGCCGCCTCCACGCCGTTCGCACCGTCCGGCCCCTCCGCACCGTGGATTCCGTCCGCACCCCGGACCGTGTCCACCGGGTCCACCCGCACCCGGACCCGCGCCCCCGGCGCATGCTTGCGGATGTTGGTGAGCGCCTCCTGGACCGTGCGGAAGGCCGCCCGCTCCACCGTCTTCGCGCCGTTCGCCCCGCCGCCGGCCACCGCGCCGCGCTCGTACGTCACATCCAGCGCGCTCATCTCGATCAGCCGCGGCAGCTCCTCCAAGTCCGGCTGGGGTGCCAGGTCGCGGGCCTCCGCCTCGCCGCCGTCCGCCCGCAGCACGCCCACCATGTGCCGCAGCTCCTCCAGTGTCCGCACGGACAGTTCCCGGATCGTCCTGGCGCCCGCTCGCGCCTCCGCGTCGTCGGTGCTGACCTGCACCGCCCCCGCCTGCAGGCTGATCAGGCTGACCTGATGGGCCACCACGTCGTGCATCTCACGGGCGAGCCGGGCGCGTTCGGTGGTCTTGACCCGGTCCGCGAGCAGCCGGTCCTCCCGGCGCAGACTGCGGGTCAGGTCCGCGACCCGGGAGGCCAGTTCCCTGCGGGTGCGCACCAGCAGGCCCAGGGCGATGGGCGCGGCCGAGGTGACGCTGGCGTCGATCAGCACCAGGGTGTTCTCCCGGTACGCGGTGAGTTCGAAGTCGGAGATCGGATACGGCAGGAAGTGCGCGGCGATCAGCAGCAGCGCACAGCCGACGAGCCGCGCCCGGCCGGGCCGGCGGGCGGCCAGGGTGTAGAGCGCGATCATCGGCGCGAACCAGATGTAGCCGATGTAGAGCCCGGGAAGGGTGAAGAGGAAGACGAGGAGGGGGAAGCGCCGGCGCACCAGCAGGGCGGCCGCGGCCCCCATCGAGACGCCCACTTCGAGGTCGAGGTCGACGCCGTTGACCAGCATCGCGTCGGCGATCGCGAGCAGCACCGGGACCGCCAGCGGGGCGACCTTGTACCGCAGCCACCGCACCCACGCCGCGCGCGCCGGCGTCCGCCGCACCCCGGCGCCGCGCGCCGTCGCGCCCCCGGCGGGCGTCCGTGGGCCGCGTCGTCCGCCGTCCCCGCCGCCGGCAGGCGTCCGCGGGTCGCCCCGTCTGCCGCCCCCGCCGCCGGCGCTCACCACGCCCCCCGCGGGTCGCCCGTCACCAGGCCCGCACGGTCGGCGACGATGGCCGCCTGGATGCGGTTGATCCCGCCCAACTTCCCCAGCAGGGCGCGCACATGGTCCTTGACCGTACTGGGGGCGAGTCCCATCCGGTCGGCTATCTGGGCGTTGCCCAGTCCCTCCCCGAGCAGGGCGAGCACCTGCGACTCCCGCGGGGTCAGCCCGTTCACCGCCCGGTTCGCGGAGGCCTGGTCCTCGGCGGTCAGATAGCCCCCGATCACCGCACGGGTGACACCGGGGTCGAGCACGCTGCCGCCCGCCGCCAGCGTCCGCACGGCCCGTACGAGCTGTTCCGGATCGGAGTCCTTGAGCAGGAACCCGGCCGCCCCCTCGCGCAGCGCCGCCGTCAGGTACTCCTGGGCGTCGAAGGTGGTCAGCATCGCCACCGCGGGCGGTTCCGGGGCGGCACGCAGCCGGCGCAGTACGGTCAGCCCGTCCACGTCCGGCATCCGGATGTCCAGCAGCACGACGTCGGCCGCACAGCGCAGCACGGTCTCCACGGCATCGGCGCCGCTGCAGTCCGCGACCATCTCGATGTCCGGGGCGGTCCCCAGGATCATCCGCAGTCCGGACCTGACCAGCCGCTCGTCGTCCACCACAGCGACACGGATCACCGGCCGCCCCTTTCTCCTTCGCACCACCCGAGCTTGCGGAACCGCCCTGCGCCGCGCGATTCCGTTTCCCTGTCACCCGGGACCGCCCTGCGGCGGACCCACACCCCCGCCGAGCGGCGGGGGTGAGCCCGCGACCTCTGGAGGATGCCGCGGGGAAGTCCCCACGGGCAGAGTTGTTCACATGCTGCACCACTGAAGAGGCCACAAGCCCAGGACGCGTTGCAGTTCACATCGGCGGCCGCCGCGACCCCCACACGCGGCGGCCGCTTCGCGCGTGCGGGGGCGGTTCGGAGGGGGATCTCCCCCGCACGCGGCGGAAGCCACCTGGCGTCCCCTCAAAAGCCCTGGTCAGACGGCTCTTCGCCGCATCCGGGGCGCGCGCCACGGCTCTGTGCGACGCGCAGCACGTCGCGCAGCGCCGCACTGAGCTGGGCCGACAAAAACCGCAACTGCCGCGAGTCCACCGACGGATCGTCGATCAGAACCCGGGCGTGCTCCAGTAGCCCGGCGCCCATCCTGAGTTGCAGCGCCTCGACCTGATCGGCCCGCTCCGAAAGAAGGCTGTCGTCCCGGTCCGTGAGGAGATAGCAGGGTTTGCCGTCCGGACCGGCCCAGGGGAGCAGCCGCGGGGTGGGGGGTGTGCTCATCGGGCGGCCTCCGCTTGTGCGTTCCGCGGGGGCGTGCGGAGGGGACCGCGGACGGGGGGAACGTCGGGCACGTGGACCTGCTTTCGCGGGGTGGCGCGGCCCCGGCCCGCTCGCGGTGGCTGCCGGGGGCCGTCGTTTCTGACGGCGCGGCCACGCTAGGGAAGGGCCCGCGCCCCCGACAGTGACGCGCTGTGCCACTTTCCGCCCCTGCTGGGACGCCCTGTCCTACCCGTCGAGATCGAGGCGGTCGGCCAGTTCCGTGAGGGGCGAGGCGCGCCGTCGTTCGCGGTGGCGGAGGTCGGCCACCAGGCGTCGGCTCGTGGAGTGGTAGCGCATCCACTCCGGGGCGGTGCGCTCGGCGGTCAGCAGTGCCTGGAGCGCGCCGTCGTCCTTGTGCAGGTCGGCGAAGGCCAGGGCCCGGTCGACGTGGAAGCGCGCACGCCATGTCGGGGGCAGCGCGTGCAGCTCGGGCACGGTGCGCGCGGTGCGCAGTGCCCCGGCGCTGTCCTCCATCTCCACCAGGAAGTTGACCCTGGCCACGCCGACGTTCGTGGGGCCGAACGGCGTCGCGTAGTCGAGCCGGTCCGTGCCGATGCCGGCCGCGGCCGCGCTCGCCATCGCGAGCAGGTCCCGTACGGTGTCGCGCCGCTCCAGACGGACCGCGGCCGTTGCCGCACGCAGCAGCAGGACGCCCCACAGGGCCAGTTCGAGCGGTGGGGAGCGGAACCCGGGCTCGATGCGTTCGGCGGCGCTCAGCGCGACGCGTTCGGCGTCGGCCAGCCGCCCCTGCTTGGTCAGCACCCAGGCAAGGCTGGAGAAGCCGACGGTCTCCAGGTGGGGGTCGTCCCCCTTGGCCGCCGCGGCCATCGACCGTTCCAGGGCGGTGAAGGCGGCGTCCTCCTTGCCCAGCGCCGTCAGCGTCGTGGCGGCGACCTGGTAGGCCTCGGCCAGCACCGAGTGGGCCGCGGCGGCCTCGGCGCCGGTGGTGGCGCGGGCGGCGGCCTTGGCGTCCCTGATCAACTGCGGTAGCAGCGCGCCGATTTCGGCCATCCGCCCGTCACGGCGGATGCGTTCCGTCGACCGCAGGGAGGCTCGCAGCGCCGCGATGCCCGGCGGATCCTCGGGGTCCGGATCGTCGCCCAGTAGGTCGGACACCGGCGAGACGGCCTGGCGCAGCGCCAGGACGGAGGGCTGCTCGCCCTCGGTGCGCGCCTCGAAGGTGGCGGGCTGCCCGACGAGGGCGGACGGCTCCACGTCCAGGGCTCTGGCCAGCGCGTTGAGCGTGGTCAGCCGCGCCGTGCGGCGTACGCCCTGTTCGAGCTTGCGGACGATGTCGACGCACAGGCCCGCCCGTTCGGCGAGGGCCTCCTGCGTCAGCTTCCGGCGTGCGCGCAGCCGCGCGATGCGCTCACCGATGCCGGGTTCCTCGGACAACTCCATGGCCACCCCCGCGAGAAGGACGTAGCGACCACGCTACGCCCGTGCGCCACGGCCCCGCCCCCTACAACCCCCCGCCCCGCCCCACCGCCGCCGCCCGGGCCCCCTCCGTGCGGAGGCCGGTGTACGGGGCGGAGCCGCGGGTGGTGGTCAGGACGACGACCGAGGTCATGGCTGCCAGGGCGTAGGCGGTCGTGACCAGGGACAGGGCGCCCTCGGGGGTCTCGAAGGAGCGGTTGAAGAAGTCCGTGACGGTCAGCATGACGACCGTCCGCACCGTCATGTAGAGCTCCAGCGCGGCGAACACCATGAGCGCCCCGCGCACGTCCCGTCGGCCGCGGAAGGCCAGTACGCCCAGGATCAGGAGCACGAGCACCGATCCGACGGTGGTGAACTCGCCGGGCGCGGCCAGATCGAGGGTGCCGAGGAGCGAACCGTCGACGACCCCGCGCAGATAGCGGCCCGCGTCGACCTCGGGGGCCGTCACGGTGAGGACCGTCCAGCCGATGCGCGCCAGGCTCATCAGCAGGAACAGCACCCCGCAGATCCGGGACGAGCGGAGCCGCCAGCCGTCCGGGCCGGCCGTCCCGGGGGCGGACCGGTGCCCGCCCCGGCGCTCGGTGGCCGGGAAGAGCGCGAAGAGGACGACCAGCGCCACCACCAGCCCCAGTCCGCGGGTGGCGAGCACCCACCCGCCCAGCGGGTCGTGGCTGTACTGGGCGCGGTAGGCGGCGTCGAAGAGGCCCACGCCCTCCCGGAGGGAGACGGTGAGCAGGACGAATCCGGTCAGCAGCGCCGCGGAGCGCGCCACCCGGCGCCGGGCCAGCGCCAGCCCGGCGATCACCAGGAACCCGACGGCGAAGGCCCATTCGTACGGGCCGAGGATCTGGGTCGCGGGGGAGGCGCCCGGGTTGAACAGGCCCTCCAGGAAGTCCCAGACGCTGCCGTCCCCTTGGGCGAGGCCGTAGAGCGTCCAGGCGACCAGGACGCCGGAGTAGAGGGCCAGGGACAGCGCGGTCGCGAGGTAGGCGCCGCCGTGTTCCGCGGCGGCCCGGCCGGGATCGGCGTCCGGGCGGACGTCCACCGTTCCACCGTCCTGCATCACCATGACCGACCCCCGATCCGCCTCTCGTAGCCGCCGTACCGGTCGTTCCCGTACGACAGCCTCACTGTGTCAAGGACGGTGGGGGAGCAGGTGGAGGTTCCACCCCGTGTGTCGTGCGGTCCGGGTTCCGGGCGGGTCAGCGCACCTGCCGGGCGGTGGTCGCGATGAAGTCGCGGATGCTCTGGCGGGTGGTGGCCCGCAGCGCGGTGAGGGCCTCCCGGTCGGGCGCCCAGTGCAGCTCGGTGGTCTCCGCCATCACCTGCTCGCTGCGTTCGAGTATCCGGGGGTCGTCGGTCACCATCTGGGCCCGGAACATGGCCTCTTGGGCGGTGTAGCGGGTCTTGTACACCTCCTCGCGCAGCTCGGGGGAGTCCTCGTCGCAGCGGTCCTCCTCGTGGAGGACGAACCAGCGGTGGACGAGGACCCGCCGGTAGTCCAGCAGCGCCCCCGCGTACGCGCAGTACGCATCGATACGTTCCTGCCGCAGCCGCTCGGCGCGGGCGAACTGCTCGCTGCGCTCGGCCGCCCGGCTCTGGAAGAAGTGGGTGACGCCGGAACCCAGCAGGGTGCCGACGACGGCCACCACGCTCGCAACAACTGCCTCCATGGGGGCAGTGGATCACGGCGGCCCGGCCGGGCGGCAGGGGGGAGCGGTCGGGGCCGCACCCGGTGGCAGGGGAGGAGCGGCCCCGGCCGGTCCCGGCGGCAGGGGCGGTGCGGCCGTGGCCGGTCCTGAGATGCCGCCCTTCCGGAGGGCGGCCGGTGCCGCAAAGATGGGCACATGGGGATCTTCGGGGGCGAGGGCCGGCTGATCGGTGGCCGGTACCGCCTGGAAGCACGGCTGGGCCGCGGCGGCATGGGGACGGTCTGGCGCGCCACCGACGAGCTGCTGGGCCGCCAAGTCGCCGTCAAGGAACTGCACGTGGACGACGACGCCGACGAGGAGCCGGCCGGGCCCGGACCGCGGGTGCAGCGCGAGCGGGCGATGCGGGAGGCGCGGACGGTCGCCGGCATCAAGCACCCGAATGTGATCGTCGTGCACGACGTGGTCGAGCAGGACGGGCGGCCGTGGATCGTGATGGAGCTGGTGGAGGGGCCGTCGCTGGACCACCGGCTGCGCAGCGGCGGACCGGTCGCGCCGCGCGAGGCCGCCCGGATCGGGATCGCGCTGCTCGGCGCGCTGCGGGCCGCGCACACCCGCGGGGTGCTGCACCGCGACCTCAAACCCGCCAATGTCCTGATGGAGTCGGGCACCGGCCGGGTCGTGCTCACCGACTTCGGGATCGCCCAGGTCCCCGGCGTCCCCACGCTGACCGACACGGGCGGCTTCGTCGGCTCGCCCGAATACACCGCGCCGGAACGGATGTCCGGCCGCGGCACGGGGCCCGAGGCCGACCTCTGGTCGCTCGGGGTGCTGCTGTGCGCCGCGCTCAGCGGCGCCTCGCCGTTCCACCGCGACTCGCTGGGCGGGGTGCTGCACGCCGTCGTCTACGAGGACATCGCCTTCCCGGAGGCCGCACGGGCGTTGCACGCCGTCGTGGAGGGGCTGCTGGAGCGCGATCCGGAGCGCCGGCTGGGGATCGCCGAGACGGAGCGGCTGTTGCGCGGCTATCTGCGGTCGGGGCGAGCCCCGGAGCGGGGGCACCAGCGGGGGCCCGCGGCGGGGGAGGCGGAGGCGGCGGCGGTGGCGGGTGCGAGCGGACCGGGCGGGCCCGGGGGACCTGGCGGATCCGGGGGACCTGGTGGTCCTGGAGGCGCGGGCGGACCGGGGAGACCGGGCGGGCCCGGCGGCCCCCGCCCCGGCGCCGGACCGCACCACCCCCCGCGCCACCCCGCCCCCGACGTCCACGACTCCCCGCACGACGGCCCCGGCGACGACCTGCCCAGCGAACACCCGCCGAGCGAAACCCCGTCCGGCGAACACCCGCCGAGCACACCCCCGCCCGGCGGCCTCCGGCCGGGCGACCCTCCGCCGGGCGAACCCTCGCCCCAGGAGGACCCGTCGGCCTTCGGCACCCCGCCCGCGGCCCCCGCCGGACCCGGCCGGGCCGCCCCCGCCGAAAACGGCGGCGGGGGGCCGGGCGGGCGCGCGGGCGGCCGGGCCCCCGGCCTGCCGATCCCGGCGGCGCTCGACAACCGGGCGCTGGCCGCGGCCGCCCGCCCGCACACCGGCCGCCTCCGCACCGCCGTGCTGGTGGCGCTCGCCGCGGTGGTGATCGGTGGCGCGGGCGTGGCCGTCCTGCTGACGCACCGCGACGGGGCCGGCGACGGCACCGGCGGCCCCTCCCCGCGGGCCTCCGGCGGGGGGACGGCGCAGCGCCCCGCTCCCGGCAGTGCGCGGCCCACCGCCGCGGTCACCCCGCCGCCCGCCCCGGGAGCCACCGCCGAGCTCCCCGCCGGTCACCGCCTCGTCCACGACCCCGTCGGCTTCGTGCTCGCCGTACCGGACGGCTTCTCCCGCTCCTACGAGAACGACCGCGTCTACTACACCTCCCGGGGCAGGCGGTTCCGGATCGGCGTCCAGGTGCAGAAGCGGTTGCCGGAGGGCCCGTTGGGGGCGATGCGCGCGGCGGACGCACAGGGGCCCGCCCACTACCGCGGCTACCGCCGGGGGCGGGTCACCGAGACCACCCACAACGGGCTGCGGGCCGGGCGCTGGGAGTTCGTCTGGGACGGCGGTGCGACGGACGGCGGCCCCCGGTACACCGACGACCTCAGCTGGGACGAGGGCGGCCGGACGATCGACGTGTGGATCTCCTCCCCGGTCGGCTCGCGCACCGAGGCCGCACGCCACTTCGACGCCGCGCTCGACGCGTTCCGGCTGACCGGGACGTGACCCGGGGCGCCGGTCGCCCCAGACCAGCCCCCTTGCGGCCAGCGGACGCTGGCACGATTGTGCGTACGGCGTGAAAACTCATTACTGCCGGGTACACAAAGCGTCCGGGGAGGCATACGCTCGCCGACATGACGGACTCGCAGGACACCGGAACAGCCGCCTCCACTGCCGCCCAGGCCCCCGCCGACGCACCCGTCGAGGCCCCCGCCGACGCCCCCGCAGCCACCGCCCCCGCCGAGGCCGCCGGGGCGCCCGCGGGCGGCAACCCGGTCGCCCCCGCGCCGGCGGGCGCCCGGACCGCCGCCGACGTGGTCACCCCCGAGGTCGCCGCCCGGCTCACCCGAGGCGTGGTCGGCACCGGCCGCACCGCCAACCACACCCCGTTCACCGGGGAGAAGCTGGCCGACCTGCCCGAGTCCACCCCCGAGGACGTCGCCACCGCCTTCGAGCGGGCCCGCGCCGCCCAGGAGCGCTGGGCCAAGGTCCCCGTCAAGCAGCGCGCCGCGGTCCTGCTCCGCTTCCACGACCTGGTGCTGCGCCGGCAGGCCGAGGTGCTCGACCTGATCCAGCTGGAGACCGGCAAGGCGCGGCTGCACGCCCACGAGGAGGTGCAGGCGGTCACCGTCACCGCCCGCCACTACGGCCGCCGGGCCCACGCCTACCTCAAGCCCAAGGCGCGCACCGGCGTCGTACCGACCCTCACCAAGGTCACCGAACTCCGCCAGCCCCGGGGCGTCGTGGGGCAGATCGCCCCCTGGAACTACCCGTTCGAGCTGTCCGTGGGCGACGCCCTGCCGGCCTTCGTCGCGGGCAACGCCGTCGTCATGAAGCCCGACACGGAGACCGCGCTGACCGCGCTGTGGGCCCGTGAGCAGCTCATCGAGGCCGGGCTGCCGGAGGACGTCTGGCAGGTCGTGCTCGGCGAGGGGCCGGTCGTCGGTCCCGCCGTCGTCGAGCACGCCGACTACGTCTCCTTCACCGGCTCGACCCGTACGGGCCGTGAGGTCGCCCAGGGCGCCGCCGCCCGGCTGGTCGGCGTCTCGCTCGAACTCGGCGGCAAGAACGCCATGTTGGTGCTGCGGGACGCCGATGTGGAGAAGGCCGCCGCCGGCGCCGTCCGCGGCTGCTTCTCCTCCGCCGGCCAGCTGTGCATCTCCATCGAGCGGCTCTACGTCCACGAGTCCATCGCCGACGACTTCCTCCAGCGGTTCGCCGCCCGTACGAAGGCGATGCGGCTGGGCAGCGCCCTCGCCTACGGCGCCGACATGGGCTCGCTGGTCGGCGAGCGCCAGCTGGAGACCGTCACCCGCCATGTCGAGGAGGCCGTCGCCAAGGGCGCCGAGCTGGTCGCCGGCGGCCGCCCCCGCCCGGACATCGGCCCGCTCTTCTACGAGCCGACCATCCTCGACGGCGTCCAGGCCCCGATGGCGGTCTGCGGCGAGGAGACCTTCGGCCCGGTCGTCTCGATCTACCGCTTCCGCGACGAGGACGAGGCGGTGGCGCTCGCCAACGCCACCCCGTACGGGCTGAATTCCAGCGTCTGGACCAAGGACGGCCGCCGCGGCCGCGCGGTCGCCGCCCGGCTGCGCACCGGCACCGTCAACGTCAACGAGTCCTACGCGGCCGGCTACGGCAGTGTGCAGGCGCCGATGGGCGGCATGGGGGACTCGGGCCTGGGCCGCCGGCACGGCTCCGAGGGCATCCTCAAGTACACCGAGGCGCAGACCGTCGCCCAGCAGCGCCTGATGCCGCTGGCGCCGTCCTTCGGGATGACCGACGAGAAGTACGCCCAGTTCATGACCCGCAGCCTGCGCGCGATGAAGGCGTTCCGACTCCGCTAACACTTCAGCAGGGAGAGCCAGTGCCCCAGGAGAACTCTGCCCGGAACCAGGACGCGAACGGCGGCCGGGACGCCCACGACACCACCGGCACCCGGGACGCCCCCGGCACCCGGGACGCCCCGGAGCCGCGGGACGCCCGCGCCGACGGGTACGACTACGACGTGCTCGTGGTCGGCTCCGGCTTCGGCGGCTCGGTCTCCGCCCTCCGGCTGACCGAGAAGGGCTACCGCGTCGGTGTCCTCGAAGCCGGCCGCCGCTTCACCCGCGAGACGCTCCCGAAGAACTCCTGGGACCTCAAAAACTATCTGTGGGCCCCCGCCCTCGGCCTCTACGGCATCCAGCGCATCCACCTGCTGGGGAATGTCATGGTCCTGGCGGGTGCCGGGGTCGGCGGAGGCTCGCTGAACTACGCCAACACCCTCTACGTACCGCCCAAGCCGTTCTTCGACGACCCGCAGTGGAAGCACATCACCGACTGGCAGGAGGAGTTGAAGCCGTACTACGACCAGGCCCAGCGGATGCTGGGCGTACGCCTCAACCCCACGATGACGCCGTCCGATGTGCATCTGAAGGCGACCGCGCAGGCCATGGGCGTCGGCGACTCCTTCCACATGGCGCCGGTCGGCGTCTTCTTCGGGGACGGCCGGGACGCCGTCGGCGAGGAGGGGGCCGAAGCCGCGAAGGCGGCGCCCGGGGAAGAGGTCGCGGACCCGTACTTCGGCGGCGCGGGCCCCTCCCGCACGGCGTGCACCGAGTGCGGCGAGTGCATGACGGGCTGCCGCCACGGCGCGAAGAACACCCTCAACGAGAACTACCTCTACCTCGCCGAACGGGCGGGCGCCGTCATCCACCCGATGACCTCCGTCGTCGCGCTCACCGAGGACTCCCGCGGCGGCTTCGCCGTCGGCACGCTGCCGACCGACAACAAGAAGAAGGGCGCGGGCCGTACGTTCACGGCCCGGCGCGTGATCGTCGCGGCCGGCACCTACGGCACCCAGAGCCTGCTGCACCGCATGAAGGACAGCGGGCGGCTCCCGCACATCTCCGGCCGGCTCGGCTCGCTGACCCGTACCAACTCCGAGGCGCTGGTGGGCGCGCAGACCGACAACCGCCGCTACCGCAAGCGGCACGGCGCTCCGATGGCCGACTTCACCAAGGGCGTGGCGATCACGTCGTCGATCCACCCCGACGAGAACACCCACATCGAACCGGTGCGCTACGGCAAGGGCTCCAACGCGATGGGGGGCATGACGATCCTCCAGGTCCCCTACCGGCCCGCCGGACGCGTCGCGGGCTGGCTGGGCAACGTGGCCCGCCACCCCTGGCTGGCGCTCCGCTCCCTCTCCAACCGCCGCTGGTCGGAGCGGACCATCATCGGCCTGGTCATGCAGTCCCTCGACAACTCCCTGACGACGTACCGGAAGCCGAAGGGGCTGGGCAAGGGTCTGCTCACCGCACGCCAGGGGCACGGGGCCCCGAACCCGAACCAGATCCCCGAGGCCACCCGGGCGGCGACGCTGCTGTCCGAGGAGATCAACGGCTTCGCGGGCTCCAACATCGGTGAACTGATGGGCACTCCGCTCACCGCGCACTTCCTCGGGGGCTGCCCGATCGGCGACTCGGGCGACTCCGGCGTCATCGACCCCTACCACCGCCTCTACGGCCACCCGGGCATCTCGGTCGTCGACGGCGCCGCGGTCTCCGCCAACCTCGGCGTCAACCCGTCCCTGACCATCACCGCACAGGCCGAGCGCGCGATGTCGCTGTGGCCCAACAAGGGCGAGGCGGACCCGCGCCCCGCCCAGGGGCAGGCCTACCGGCGGCTGGCGCCCGTCGAGCCGGTGAACCCCGCCGTCCCCGCAAAGGCCTTCGGAGCGCTGAACCTCCCGTTCCTGGCCGTCCCCACGGTGCCGCCGAAGAAGTCCCTGACCTAGGCCCTGGTGCGGGTGGTACGAAGAAGGGCCGCACCGTCCCCGGGTGCGGCCCTTCAGCTCTGTGCCCGCCGTTACGCGGCGGCGCCACCGTCCGCCTTGCGCCGGCGGACGACGAAGACGGCGCCCGCGCCGACGGCCACGGCGGCGGCGCCCACCAGGCCGAGGACCGGCAGGGCGGAGGACGCACCGGTCTCGGCGAGGTTGCCGGTCACCGGCAGCTTGTCCATGCCGTCCTTCGGCTCGGTGGCGCGCACGGGCTTCCCGCCGCCCTGCGGGCGGGGCTTGTTGCCGGGCTTGCCGGGCCCGGCCGGCGGGATCTTCCCCGGCTTGCTGCCGGCGGGCAGGACCGTGAAGTCGTACCAGTGCTCCTCGGACCAGCCGCAGGAGCCGTCCTCGTTCTGGTAGTCGCCCGCCACCAGGGCGAAGCCGTCACCGGCCGTGGCGCCCTTGTCGGCGCGGATGCGCAGCTCGAGCTCGGCGGTCTGGTGCGCGTCGAGCCGGAACCAGCCGAAGTACCCGCCGTCGGTCCACTCGTCGAACGAGGTCCAGGTGCCGGTGTCGGGGTTCTGGTACTCCAGGTCGAGCTGCGACGCGGGGTGGTCGATGTTCCCGGTCGGCACCGCGTAGACGACCGGGTAGACCTCGTCCAGCGTGCGGTCCGTGGTGTTGGCCAGGTGCACGCGGAAGTCCTGCCAGCCGCCGCCTGCGACGAGCTTGGAGGGCAGGCCGGCGACGGTGACCTTGATGGCGGCGTCGTCGACCGTGCAGTCGGCGTCCCCGGGCCCGGCCGGCTCGGTGGGCTCGCCCGGGGCCGGGGGCTCGGTGGCGTCGCCGGGCTCGGTGGCATCGCCCGGGCCGGCGGACCCGGTGCCGTCACCGTCCCCGGTCTCCTCGCCGGTCCCGGTCCCGGTCCCGTCGCCCGTCCCGGTCTCCTCGCCGGTCGTGGTGCCGTCGCCGGTCGTGTCGTCGCCCGGCGTGCTCTCCTCACCGGCACCGGGGGTCGGCGGCTGCGCCGTGGTGTCGTCGGAGTGCTCCGGGCCGGGGGTGCCGGGGGTCGGCTCGGCGCTCGCGCTCGTCCCGGCGTCGGGGCCGGTCGCGAACGCGGCGGGGGCCGCCAGCAGGGCGGCAGGGGCTATGACGGCCGTCGCGGCGGCAGCCGTCAGGGCACGGCGAAGCTTCATCGAGAAGACCTCTCGGGGTCCAAAGTGCCGTGGGGCGGCACAAGTGGGCAGCGGGCCGTCGCGGTGGGGCGCGGTAGGGCCGTGCGATTGCAGGTACATGACCAGCCCTGGCCGAAAAAGGTTGCCTGCTCAACAAGAAAGCCTGCCGTGATGCCGATCACACCCGTCACAGGGGTCTCACAGCTTCCGCACAGAAAGCCGCGGCGGCAGGGCGTGGGACGGCCCCCGCGAGGGTGGTGCGCCGGGCGCACCACCCCATAGCGAAGGGCCCCGGACGCCGTCCGCGAGGGGGGTTTGCGGACGGCCACGGGGCCCTTTGCTTTCGGTGCCGGCGTCAGGGCAGCGCCGGCACCGAGGGGCGGCGCTGGGGGGGGGGGTAGCGCCGCTGGCTCTCGGGTGGTGCATGGGGGTGCGAATGCCCGCGTGGGTCGGACCCGTGGTCGTGCCCGGGTCCGTACCGGAAGCGGTAGGTCGTTCGTCAAGCATCGTCCTGGATGCGCCTCACCTGGCGCAACCGTTTCGACCGGATGCGGTCGGTCCCGGGCGTCCCCAGGACCGACCACCCCATCGGATGTGACCGGGCTGCTGTCCCCTGCTGACCGGTCACGGCACCGGAGCGAGGTCCCACGACGCGGGCCGCGGCTGGCGGCCGGCGTCTCATCGCTCCGGGGTTCCGCCCGTGAGGCGGCGTCTACGCGTAGTCCTGCAGGCCGCGCCTGGCTGGCGTGGCACCGGGAACAACGAAGCCTCGCAGCGGCCGGTCACGCGCCGTACGGGTGAGTCGGCAACCGAACGCAGATCCGGCAGCTGCGCCGGGGCGCACGCGCCGCACCACGCGCCCTGGCGACCCTGGAAACCGACCGGATACCGTCCAGAACCAGCCACGAGGCGGCCCCGACGGGGGCGGCGGACAGCCGGCCCGCACCCCGCCCGCCCCCGGACCCGCGCCCCGCCCGCCTCAGATCTGGCCCCGGGACAGCTCCAGCAGCGTCATCGCCAGCGCGGTGCCCGGCTTGCCGAGCTGGTCGCGGTAGTGGGCGAGGATCTCCATCTCGCGGGAGAGGTTCACCCGGCGGCCGCCGGAGGAGAGGCGCTCGCGCTGGATGACGGCCGAGACGGCCATCCGTTCCTGCACGAGGCCGATGATCCGGCCGTCGAGATCATCGATCCGCTGCCGTGCGTCATGGATGATCCCCGCGGCTTCCGGGGTGCGGGCGCCGGTGGAGGGGGTGGTGGTCTGCGGGCTCATGTCCGTGTCTCCTGGGGTGTGAGGGCCCCGGAGCCGATGATCGGTCCCGACAGACGCAGACGCCCCGGACCTTGTCGGCCCGGGGCGCCTGGGAAGTTGCTCGTCAGTGGATCAAGCAGCACGACCATGGCAGCCGGACGGGCCGGTGCCATAGGTAAAGACGAAGGTCAGCTGCTTGGACATGGGGCTCAGTATGAGCCCGTTAGAATCGAAAGTCCAACCCCTGCTCCACACCGCCGGAAGGCCGCCGAAGTGCCATCAGCGCCCCCTGCCGCTGCCCCGGACGTCGTCCTCGTAGTCGACTTCGGCGCACAGTACGCCCAGCTCATCGCCCGCCGAGTCCGTGAGGCCCGGGTCTACAGCGAGATCGTGCCGTCCACCATGCCGGTGGCGGAGATGCTCGCGAAGAACCCGAAGGCGATCATCCTCTCCGGCGGCCCGTCGTCGGTCTACGCCGACGGCGCCCCCAGCCTGGACCGTTCGCTGTTCGAGGCCGGTGTCCCGGTCTTCGGCATGTGCTACGGCTTCCAGCTCATGGCGACCGCCCTCGGCGGCACCGTCGACAACACCGGAGCGCGCGAGTACGGCCGCACCCCGCTGACCGTCTCCCGCCCCGGATCCACCCTCTTCGAGGGCACCCCCGCCGAGCAGCCGGTGTGGATGTCCCACGGCGACGCCTGCTCCGCGGCCCCCGAGGGCTTCACGGTCACCGCGTCCACGGACGTGGTGCCCGTCGCCGCCTTCGAGAACGACGAGAAGAAGCTCTACGGCGTCCAGTACCACCCCGAGGTCATGCACTCCACGCACGGCCAGCAGGTCCTGGAGCACTTCCTCTACCGCGGTGCGGGCATCGAGCCCAGCTGGACCACCACCAGCGTGGTCGAGGAGCAGGTCGCCGCGATCCGCGCCCAGGTCGGCACCAAGCGCGCCATCTGCGCGCTGTCCGGCGGTGTGGACTCCTCGGTGGCCGCCGCCATCGTGCAGAAGGCCATCGGCGACCAGCTGACCTGCGTCTACGTCGACCACGGCCTCCAGCGCAAGGGCGAGTCCGAGCAGGTCGAGAAGGACTTCGTGGCCGCCACCGGCGTCCAGCTGAAGGTCGTCGACGCCGAGGAGCGCTTCCTGACCGCGCTGGCCGGGGTCAGCGACCCCGAGCAGAAGCGGAAGATCATCGGGCGCGAGTTCATCCGCGTCTTCGAGCAGGCCCAGGCCGAGCTGGTCGCCGAGGCCGGCGCCGAGGGCGAGGAAGTCGCCTTCCTGGTCCAGGGCACGCTCTACCCGGACATCGTCGAGTCCGGCGGCGGCACGGGCACCGCCAACATCAAGTCGCACCACAACGTCGGCGGGCTCCCCGACGACATCGAGTTCCAGCTCGTCGAGCCGCTGCGCCAGCTGTTCAAGGACGAGGTCCGGATGGTCGGCTCGGAGCTCGGTCTGCCGGACGAGATCGTCCACCGCCAGCCGTTCCCCGGCCCCGGCCTGGGCATCCGCATCGTCGGCGAGGTCACCAAGGAGCGCCTGGACCTGCTGCGCGAGGCCGACGCCATCGCCCGCGAGGAGCTGACCGCGGCCGGCCTGGACCGCGAGATCTGGCAGTGCCCCGTGGTCCTGCTCGCCGACGTCCGCTCGGTCGGCGTCCAGGGCGACGGCCGCACCTACGGCCACCCGATCGTGCTGCGCCCGGTGTCCTCCGAGGACGCGATGACCGCGGACTGGACGCGGATGCCGTACGACGTGCTGGCGCGGATCTCGACCCGCATCACCAACGAGGTCGCCGACGTCAACCGCGTCGTCCTCGACGTCACGAGCAAGCCGCCGGGCACCATCGAGTGGGAGTGATCCCGCCCGTCGGGTGATCCCGTAGGTCGGGTGATCCCGTGGGTCGTGGGGGAGCGATCCCGTTCGACCGCCTGATGAAGCCGCCGTCCGGACCGACCGGGCGGCGGCTTCGTCGTGTCCTCGTCCGGCAGCCGGGGCATTCCATCGGCCCCGGCCCTGGTTACCTGCGGTAGTGGAAGGTAGCTTCCGCATCGAGCATCAAGAGCCGTACGTGCCAGGAGGAGAGCCGCGATGCCCGAGCCGACCCCCATACCCACCGACCAGCTGCAGTTCGCGATGCCGCCGACGCATCAGACCCTGGAGGCCGAGCGGCGCCATCGCAAGGAACGCCTGGTCGCGGCGCTGCGCCTCTTCGGGCACTACGGCTTCGAGGAGGGCGTCGCGGGCCACATCACCGCGCGCGACCCGGAGTTCCCGCACTGCTTCTGGGTCAACCCCTTCGGCATGTCGTTCCGGCACGTCACGGTCAGCGACCTGCTGCTGGTGAACGCGGAGGGCAAGGTCGTCGAGGGCCGCTACCACGTCAACCAGGCGGCGTTCGCCATCCACGCCCAGGTCCACCGGGCCCGTCCCGACGTCGTCGCGGCGGCCCATAGCCACTCCACGTACGGCAGGGCGCTCTCCGCGCTGGGCGAGCTGCTGGACCCGATCACCCAGGACGTCTGTGCGTTCTACGAGGACCACGCGCTCTTCGACGACTACACGGGCGTGGTGGTGGACGAGGCGGAGGGCCGGCGGATCGCCGCCGCCCTCGGCCCGCACAAGGCCGTGATCCTGCGCAACCACGGCCTGTTGACGGTCGGCGACTCGGTGGACGCGGCGGCGTGGTGGTTCCTCACGATGGAACGTTCCTGCCAGGTCCAGCTCACCGCGAAGGCCGCCGGCAAGCCGGTCCTGATCGACCACGACGACGCCGTCCGCACCCGCGAACAGCTGGGCAACGACCTGGTGGCCTGGATCAACTACCAGCCGCTGTACCAGCAGATCGCCCGCAGCGAGCCGGATCTCTTCGGCTAGGGACCGCTCGGCTAGGGTCCGCGCCCTCCGGGCGGGCCCGGGCGGCACCTCCTGGGCGGGCCCGGGCGGCACCCCTTGGGGGGGCCCGGGGCCCGGCCGGGCCCCGGAGGACGGACGGCCGTCCCGCAGGGCCCGGCGCGTTTCACGGATGCGGGAACAGGTCGAGGAACGGTGAGGCGGTCGCGGCGATGCCCCGGCTGAAGGGCGCGTCGAAGTCCCAGACCAGGAACAGCAGAAAGGCGATCAACGCGCTGAAGAGCCCGGCCATCAGCAACTCCCGCCCCGAGCGCCGGATCTGCAGGGTGAACATGACGCCGATCGAAATGGCGCCACCGATGATCAGCCCGAACCACACCACGCCCGGCAGCGTCGAATCGGCCGCGTCCGCACGGGCGGAGCGGGCGCCGTCGGCCACCGCGACCTGGTCGACGAGGGGCTGGTAGGACTGCCCCTCGAAGTCGTTGCGCGGGTGGTAGTCGGTGACGTCCGCCCGGACCTGCGTCAGCAGTGCGGTGCCGCGGTCGGTCAGTTCGCCCTTCTCTGCCATGACCGGCCATTCCTTGTGCACGACGTAGGACACATACGCGTCGACGTCCGAGCGGATGCGGTCCCGCGCCGGCGCGGGGTAGGCCCGCGCCCGCGCGCTGACCTCGTGCAGCGCCTGGGCCTCGGTCCGTACGGTGTCCTCGGCCGCGCTCCTGGCCTCCCACACACCGGCGATGGCCAGGCCCAGCACGATCGCGTAGACCACCCCCACCATCATCGTCAGGTACTCGATCACATCGGGTGTTTCGGTCGGGTCGTCGTCCTCACTGATCCGGCGCTCCTTGAGGACGGTGATGGTCAGGACGACGCCACAGGCGACGACCATGGCGAGAGTCAGCACCAGCCATTGCGACATGGAGACCTCCTACGAGGAACGGCGCCCGGCGGAACCGGACGAGGAGCTCGAACGGGGACGGAGGGCGGCACCGGCCAGCACGGCCGGCGCGGTGATCAGCAGGGTCGTGGTCACCACGGAGCGCCCGGCGCGCGGTTTGTGGGACACCGGCGCATAGCTGCGGGGCAGGGCGGGCGGAGGTGACGGGCGGCGGACGGAGGGGGTGGGCCGGGGCTTCGGGTCGGGCGGCGGGGCCGCCGGGCGGATACGGGGAGCGGGGGGCGGAGGAGGCGGGGGCGGTGGGGGCGGTGGTGTCGGCTTGGGTCTGGGGGCGGGGGGTGGCGGTGGTGGTGGTGGTGGTGCGGGTTTCGGGCTCCGTGGGGGAGGTGCCGGCGTGTGGGACGGCGGGGGTTTCTTCCCGGTGCAGGGGAAGTGCCAGTGGCGGGGCATGGGGAAGCCCGTCGGCACGTCCACGGGGGGCGCGGTCCCGGCATAGGCGCAGTTGTCGCCGTCCGGCGTACGGCGGTACCGGTCATGGGCGGTCGCCGTCGGCGCGCCGACGAGCAGCGCGGCGATCCCGCTCAGGAGCAGGAGAGCGGCGGCCGCCAGCAGTCCGGCCCCCAGGCGCCGGAGGCCGGTGCGGGGACGCGGGGGACGGGCTCGGCGCCGGGCCGCCCGGTGCCGGCGGAGACGGGCGCGGACCTGGGGTCCGCCGGGGCCGTGGAGTGCCTCGGGTTGGTGGGATGCACGGGGGTCGTTGAGCGCATGGGGTTCATGGAGCGCGTGGCGTTCGTGGCGCGTGTGGGGTCCTTCGAGTGCGTGGGGTCCGTCGAGCGCGTGGGGTCCGTCGGGTTCGTGGCATCCGTGCGGTTGCGCCCGGCTGTCCGGGGCCGGTGGTTCGTCAAGGTCAACGCGGCGGTGGCAGCCGTGAATTCGGTGTATTTGGCACACGGCGAGAGCTTGCGCAGCGCGCGGACCGCTCAGCCGTCGCCGTGCCCCGGTTCGCCCGAATAGGGGACGCGCCGGGTTTTCCTGGTCGCCGGCCGATCAGATGTGCGGAACCCGGCGTACATCGGTACGTATCCAGTGGGGCGCGTGTGACGGCCGTGGCTGCCGCTTCGCGTACGTCAACGCGCCGATGCGCCCACCACCCGCCACCAACAGGACGTTTGATATCCGACCTGGCCATCTGGGGCACAATTCGCCTCTGTACTCCACAAGTTGGCGGCGAGCGGTGGCGGGGCGGTAACGGACGTGTCGGTTGAGGTGACGGGCAGGATGGCCGGAGCGGGCGAGCCGGGGGACGGCGCGGAGCGCGCCGCCGGCGGCGAGTGCCGGTGCGGACGGTGCCCGCACGGGGCGCGTGCGGGGCACCGGGAGGCGGTCGCCGCGTTCATAGCGCTGCGCGAGGACTTCGCCGCCGGGCACGGGGTGCCGGCCGGACTCGCCCGTTCCGCCGGCGCGGCCCGGCAGTGGGTCTCCGACGAACTGACGCTGTCCGCCCGGGAGGTGGCCAAGCGGGGCGCCGCCGAGGGAACCGCCTGGCTGACGTCCGTACGCAGGCGCACCCTGCTGGTCGTCTGGGGCGCGGTGATCGCCCTGCTGCTCGGGCAGGCGCTGACCGCCCTCGGCGGCGGCTGGACGGTGACCCGTACGGCGGGGCTGCTCGCGGCCGTCGTGCTCGCGCTGCTGCTGTCGGCGGCGGCCTGGTGGCACCGCGCGCACGGCGGGGTGCTGGCGCCGCTGATCGGTGAGGACGGGCGGCTGTCCACCTCGCGGACGGTGGCGACGGGCTGGGCGGCCGCGGTGCTGTACATCGTGCTGACGACGGTCGTGCAGCTGGCGGCGACCACCGCGCCGGACGGGCGGAGCGCCCTGCTCCGGGACCTGGAACTCGCCCGGTCCGGGTCCCTGTTGGCGGTGCTCGCCATCGGGTGCGGGGTGGCCGTGGTGGCGTACGGGCTGGTGGCGTCGCGGGTGCGGTCGGGGCGGCTGCAGAAGGTTCCCGCCGGGCGGCCGCGGGCCGCCGACCTGCTGGCGGACGACGCGGGCCGGGGCAGCCTCCTGGACGTGCAGTACGTCCTGGTGAACGCGGCCGTGCTGGTGTATGCCCTGGTGCGGCTGACCGGGCAGCCGGGGCATGTGCCGCCACTGCCCTGGGGCCTGGTGGTGCTCCTGGCGCTCTCCGGGGCGACCTATCTGTGGGGGAAGGCGGTGGTGGGCGGGCGGCCGGTGATCCTCTCGGTCGTCCGCTCCCGTGAGCTGGGCGATCTTGCCGCGCCGGTCCGTACCGGCGATGACATCGAGATCCGCGGCGCCGGCTTCGTCCCGCCGGGCGCCGGCACCCCCGACGGGCTCGCCCGGACCGTGGTGCGGATCGGCGATGTCCATGTCCCCGTCCCCCTGGTGCCGGTGGCCGGCGGCTTCGCCAATCCGGCGGACGGGGTGCTGACCGTGCCGGTGCCGGTCGACGTCGAGCCGGGCCGGGTCACGGTCCGGGTGATCACGGCGGCGGGTGTGGAGTCGAACGGTTACCCCGTCGACGTCCTGGATTGAGGGCGGCGGCCGGCGGGGCGGCAGTGCCGCGGTCGGGGTCGTGGGCGCGGCGGTCGGGAGGGCGCTCCGGCCGGGGTCGTGGGGCGCGCCGGGCTCGGGGCGAGCACCGCTGTGGTCGGGATGTGGGGCGGGCGGTGGGTCCGGGGTGAGGGGCGCTGTGGTCGGGATGTGGGGCGGGCGGTGGGCCTGGGGGAGGGGCGCTGTGGTGGGGACGTGGTGTGTGCAGCGGTCTCGGGGCGAGGGTCGCTGTGGTCGGGATGTGGGGCGCGGTGGTCGGGGCGTCCGTGCGCGCGGCGGGCTCGGGGTGAGGGCTGCGGGCAGGACACGGGGGGCTCTGGACCCCGTCGGCCGCCTCCTCGTGACGAATGTGTGTGCCCCAGCCGCCGGAAGTGCGTTGCTTCGTTGAACCTCTCGCGCACGTGCGTACGTATCTCCCCAGGAGGCGTGGCCGGGGGCACAATCGTCTGCGCCCGGAGGCAACGGAGAGGCGGACGTCATGGTTCACGCGAATCGCACGATCGGTGCCGAACTGGGAGGGGTGGCCGTCGAGGGCTCCGGTGCCGGGGCACGGGGGCGGCTGGGGCGCCATGCACTGCTCCCGTTGCGGCTGTTCCTGGGCGCCACGTTCCTCTACGCGGGCATCGACAAGCTGCTGGACCCGGCGTTCCTGGCGCCCAGCGGCTCCGGGTCGATCGGCGACATGCTGGGCCAGGTCCATGACACGGCGGCGCTGCCCCAGCTCGTGGACCTCGCGCAGAAGAGCCCGGTGGGCTTCGGTTATGCCATCGCGGCCGGTGAACTGGCCGTGGGCCTCGGGACGCTCGTGGGCCTGCTGGGGCGGCTGGCGGCCCTGGGCGGTGCGCTGATCTCGCTGTCGCTGTGGCTCACCGTGAGCTGGGCGACCACGCCGTACTACTACGGCAACGACCTCGCCTATCTGATGGCCTGGGTCCCGCTCGTCCTGGCCGGCACGCCGATGCTCTCCCTCGACGCGGCCTGGGCCCACCGCCGCAGGCGGCACGGGACACAGCTGTTCGGCTAGGGGCGGGTGTCCCTTCGACCAGGCGCAGGCTCCTTTCGGCACTTCCCGGGCGCGGCCGCCGCCGGGTGCGGCTGCCGCCGGGTGCGGCTGCCGCCGGCTCGGCGACTCCTGGCTCTGCCACGCCGGGCTCTGTGACCCCGGGCTTTGCCATGCCGGGCTCTGCGGCCCTGGCTTTGCCGTGCCGGGCTTTGTGATCCCAGGCTTTGCCATGCCGGGCTCTGCGGCCCTGGCTTTGCCGTGCCGGGCTTTGTGATCCCGGGCTTTGCGGGCCCGGGCTCTGCCACGCCCGCGGGTCCCGGGATCCTTCCGGCGTGGTCGTCCCGCCGGTCAGGGGTGCGCCAGGGTGCGCGTCAAGGGTGTGGCATCGGGGGGCGGGTCGGCGCGTCCGGGCGCGTCCGGGCCGTCAGATGTGTGACGCGGGCGGCGGTTCGGTGGGCGGGGATGTGCCCCGACGGGTCGTGGCCCGGACGGCGGCGGTGAGGCCCGAGAGGAACAGGCCGGCGGGCAGGGCGAGGAAGAGCCAGAGCCCGGGCGCCTGCCAGAGTCCGAGGGCGTCGAGGCCGTAGCCCGTGCCGAGGGTGAGGGCGGTGAGGCCCGAGATCAGGCGGGCCGGTTCGAAGCGGTGGCGCTTCACTCGGGGGCTCCCTCGGGGGTCGGGGCGGCCGGCAGCGCGGGAACCGCCGGGCCGGGCGTCGGCGGGGTGGGGGGCGCCGCGACGGGTATCGCCGGTGTGGGTGTTGCCGGGCCGGGCGCCGCGGGGGTGGGCGTCGAGGCGGCGGGCGGCCTGGGGGCGGCGGGCGGCGTCGGGCGCTCGATGGCGACCTGGCCCGCGCCGATGTGGAGGTCGAGTACCAGCGAACCGCGTGGCTTCTCGCCCTTCTTGAGGCCGTCGGCGGGCAGCGTCAGGGTCTTCTCGCCACCCGCCGAGAGGTCCACGTCGTGCGGTGATTCGCCGGGCAGTTGGACGTCGCCGAGGCCGAGCGAGATGTGCAGGCGGGTGGTGACGCCGTGCGGCAGCGTCACCTGGAGGCGGCCGAAGCCCACGTCGGCGCTGGTGTGGACCGTACGGCCGCCCTTGAGGGGAAGGCCGGAGAGGTCCAACGTCCCTTCCCCGGAGCCGACCTCGTAATGCGGCCGGACGGCGGCGAGGGTGGTGGGGGACCAGGTGCTCTTCCGCCAGTCGGTGGTGAGGTTGTCGGGCACCGCCGTCGCGGCCGCCAGCAGCAGGGCCGTCAGCACCACCATGAAGACCGTGCCGCCGCCCGTCCGTCCGCACCAGGCGCTGAGTACGAGTCCCAGGCCGAAGACGACCAGCGCGGCTGCCAGTCCTGCCTGGAGGGAGGGGGCGAATCCCTCTTGGTGGAACACGGTCAGTGCGGTGGCGCCGCCGACGAGCAGGGCGAGGAGGAACGTCCAGCCGCCGATCGGGCGGCCGCTACGACGAGTTGCACGCGGGGAGAGGGCGGAGGAGGTGCCGTCGGGGGACGGGCCGGGCGGGCCGCCGGCATCGGACCAGAGGCGGGGCCGGCCGTCCGCCGGCGCACCCGCGCCGTGCTCGTGGCGGTAGGTGATGTCCAGCGGGAGCGGGGTGTTCTCGGGCCCCCACAAATAGGCCGGACCGCCCTTGGAGTGCTGGTTGCGCCACCAGGACGGTCCGGTGGGCACCGGGGGAGCCATGGTCTCGGGCGGGGCGTCGGCGACGGCCTGGGCGGTGGCGGAGTCCACCGACTCCGGGCCCTTGGCCTCGACTTCCCGGCGCCGCCGCGACCAGTAGGCGGAACCGGCCGCCGCCAGCGTCAGCATGATGGCGAACGACAGCATGCTGCCCTTGGCCAGGGTCGTCAGGAACAGTCCGCAGCCGACGAGCGCGAAGAGCAGGGCCGTCAGCGCGGAGCCCTCGACGCGGCCGGAGAGCAGCCTGCGGGCCTCGTTCTCGTCCTCGCCGTCGAGGGGGATGAGCAGCCAGGCGAAGCCGTAGGCGATGAGGCCGAGACCGCCGACGGAGAGCACGGCGAGCACGATCCGGAAGATCACCGGGTCGAGATCCCACTGGCGGCCGAGCCCGCCGCACACGCCGCCGATCACCTTGTGGCGCCGGCTGCGGCGCAGCGGGGCGTGCGGCGGGGTGGGGCCGGCGGGGTCGGCGGGCGCCGGCTCCTCGACGGGGGCTGCATCGTTCATGGACCCATGGTGACCTGGGCCGGCGAGGCGGGGCATCCGTGGAAACCCTGGCAGATCCCTGAGATTCCCCGACGGCGTCCCCGATATGCCCCAGGGGGGTCCCGAAACCCCTCGTGGCTTCGCATATGCCCCCGCCCCTTGGGTCCCGGCCGGAACACGGGTGCCGACGGGCGGTGGGGGGAGGGCTTTCCACCGGCACGGGCGACTATCGTTGCGCCCTGGATACGTACGGGTTTCCGGAGGGGCGTGCGGTGACGGAGGCGGCGTCGGTGGACGAGGGGCGACTGGTCGCCGGGCGGTATCGCCTGGTTGAGCGGATAGGCCAGGGCGGTATGGGCACCGTCTGGCGTGCCCGGGACGAAGTCCTAGCGCGTCAGGTCGCGGTCAAGCGCTTGCATGTGGCGCCGCATCTCGATGCGGACGAACTGGCGAGGCGTTATGAGCGCACCACCCGTGAGGCACAGGCCGCGGCGCGCATCAACCACCCCAATGTGGTGGGGGTGCACGACGTCGTGGACGACGCCGGGATGCCGTGCATCGTGATGGAGTACGTCCCCTCGACGACCCTCGGGGACCTCATCAAGGAAGCGGCCCGGCAGGACAGTTCGGTTACTCCGCGGGAAGCCGCCCGTATCGGACGCGGCATGGTGGCGGCACTGCGCGCCGCACACTCCGCCGGTGTGCTGCACCGTGATGTCAAGCCGGGCAATGTGCTGCTCGGCGAGGACGGCCGGGTGGTGCTCACCGACTTCGGCATCGCGGTCGCCAGCGGTACCTCCACGCTCACCAAGACGGGCGAGCTGGTCGGCTCCATCGACTACTTGGCGCCCGAGCGGGTCAGGAGCGGCAGCCCGGGGCCCGCCTCCGACCTGTGGGCGCTGGGCGCGACGCTCTATCAGGCGGTGGAGGGGAGGCCCCCGTTCCGGAAGGACACCGCGGTCGAGACGGCGTACGCGATCGCCATGGACCCGCTGGAGGGGCCGCGCAACGCCGGTTCGCTGAGTCCGCTGATCGAGGCGCTGCTCGCCAAGGAGCCGGCCGAGCGCCCGACGGCCGAGGTCGTCGAGCAGGCCCTGCGGGCCGTCGAGGCCGAGGCGGAAACGGCGCTGCTCGGCTGGCGGACGCTGCCCCTGGGCACGATCGGCCGCGAGGGCCAGGAAGCGACCGGGACGAGCGGGCAGGCCGGGCAGACGGAGGCGCCGACCCGTGCGGTGCCGCACGGATCGGGAACCGCGTCGGGCCGGACTTGGACGGGCACGGGTACCGGGACCGGTGCCGGAAGTGCCGCGGGCACGGACTCCGACACGGGCTCGGGCACGGGCTCGGGTACGGCGACGGGTGTCGGCGGCGCCGTGACCGGCCCCCTGCCCTTCTCGGACACGGCCGGTACGGAGGCCCAGGCCGGGACCACGTCCCGTGGGCGGCGTGTGGTGCGGGTCATGGTCTGGAGCGTCGCCGGGATGCTGTTCGCCGGCGGCGGTGCCGGCGCGGCCTGGTACCTGATGCACCTCGATGCCGGCAGCGGGTCCCAGCAGGCCTCCGGCAAGGGCGCCCCGGTTCCCAACAACCGCCCCGCCAGCAGCATCGGACCGCCGCCGCCGCTCCCTGACGGCTACCGGAGGGTGAAGGAGCCCGCGCTCGGCGTGACCCTCCCGGTACCCAAGGGGTGGAGGCGCATTGTCAAGGACAGCGGTCGGCAAATCGTCTGGGCCTCGGGGGCCAGCGAGGCGGAGGACACCGAGCGCGCCCAGCTGACCCTGAGCGCTCTGGACTTCTCCTCGCCCGATCAGGTGGAGCACTTCAAGGCCGTCGAGGTGGCCTTCAAGAAGATGTACCCCGTCTATAAGCAGTTGCGGATGCAGCCCACGACCTACCAGGGCGATCCCGCCGCGATCTGGGAGTTCACCTTCGGAGGCCGGGCCCGCACGTTCCGGGGGATCGACCTCGGGTTCGGCCGTGAGGGCGCGAAGGAGTACGCGCTCTATGTCTCCGCGCCGGAAGCCGACTGGGCCAAGTTCGAGAAGGTCTTCGCGGTGGTGAAGGACGGCTTCCGCCGCACCGACCCGAAGAGCTGAGCCGGCGGAACCCGGCGGCTGGCGGGAGCCGCCATGGCCGGAGCCGCCACCGGCCGGAGCCGGGACGAACAGGGCCCGGCGGCCGCCCGCTGTCGGCCCGCCCCCGAAACGTCAGGGACGCACTCAGGGTCGACCCTGATGTCCCGGGCCCCGGCGCCGTGTGACGATCGGGGCATGACCACCGCTCCGCGCCGCGCCGAGACGACCTACGCCCCGGCGCCGGACCCCGACGAGCCGCCCGTGCGCAAGCTGTACCGCAGCGCCGACGGGCGGTTGCTCGGCGGCGTCGCGCGCGGTCTGGCGGGGCATCTCGGGCTGCCGGTCTCCTGGGTGCGGATCGTGTTCGTCGCCCTGTTCCTGGCCGACGGCATGGGCGCGCTGCTGTACGCCGCGTTCTGGTTCTTCGTCCCGCTGGGCGTCGGCGGCGTGGACCACCGGCACCCCGCCGCGACCGGCGGCAAGCGGCTGCGGCGGCACAAGCCCGACAAGGGCCAGGTCTTCGCGCTGATCGCGCTGCTCATCGGCGCCGCGATCGTCGCCTCCAGATTCCAGGTGGGCCAGGCCAGGGGCTACGTCTGGCCGGTGCTGCTGATCGGCGCCGGTGTCGCGCTGGTGTGGCGCCAGGCCGACAACTCCCGCCGTGCGCAGTGGCTGGAACTCGGCCGCCGCAAGGGCGTGCTGCCGGTGCTGCGCGGCGCGGCCGGTGTGCTGCTGGTCGGCGTCGGGGTGACCGGCATCGTCGTGCTGCAGGGGTCGGTGCGCCATCTCGGCTCGGTGCTGCAGGCCTCGCTGGCCGTCGTCGTCGGCATCGCGCTGCTGGCGGGCCCGTATCTCGTGCGGATCACCCAGGACCTCTCCGAGGAACGGCTGATGCGCATCCGCGCCCAGGAACGCGCCGAAGTGGCCGCCCATGTCCATGACTCCGTGCTGCACACCCTCACCCTGATCCAGCGCAACGCCGAGGACCCCAGGGAGGTGGCGCGGCTGGCCCGCGCCCAGGAGCGGGAGTTGCGCGCCTGGCTCTACAAACCCGAGGGCCGCGGCAAGGACGAGGACGAGGAACCGGCCACCCTCGCCGAGGCGGTCCGCGCCTCCGCGGCCGAGGTGGAGGACCATCACGGCGTCCCCATCGAGGTCGTGGTCGTCGGCGACTGTCCGCTGGACGAGGCGCTGGGCGCCCAGATACAGGCCGCTCGCGAGGCGATGGTCAACGCCGCCAAGTACGGTGGCGAGGGCGGCGCGGTGCAGGTGTACGCCGAGGTCGAGGGCCGTACGGTCTTCGTCTCGGTGCGTGACCGGGGCCCCGGGTTCGACCTGGACGCGGTCCCCGAGGACCGGATGGGCGTACGGGAGTCCATCATCGGCCGCATGGAGCGCAACGGCGGCACGGCCCGGCTGCGTTCCGCCCCCGAGGGCGGCACGGTCGTCGAGCTGGAGATGGAACGCCCGGCCGCGGAGAGCGGCACCTGACCGGGCGGGCGCCGGCCGGTGGCGACACCGCGGAGGGGAGCACGGGATGATGACGGGGCAGACACCGAGGGACGGGCGGAAGAGATGAGCAGCGAGGGCGCACAGCAGGACCGGGCCGGCGACGAAGCGGCCGCCGGCGACGCGGCCGGGGGCCGGACCGTACGGGTCGTGCTGGTCGACGACCACCGGATGTTCCGTACGGGCGTCCAGGCCGAGATCGGCGAGACCGCGCGCACCGGCGTCGAGGTGGTCGGCGAGGCGGCCGACGTCGACCAGGCGCTCACGGTCATCACGGCCACCCGCCCCGAGGTCGTCCTGCTGGACGTCCATCTCCCCGGCGGCGGCGGCGTCGAGGTGCTGCGCCGCAGCGCCGCGATGATGGGCGACACGGAGCGCCCGGTCCGTTTTCTGGCGCTCTCCGTCTCGGACGCGGCCGAGGACGTCATCGGGGTCATCCGCGGCGGCGCCCGCGGCTATGTCACCAAGACGATCACGGGCACGGACCTGGTGAACGCGGTCTTCCGGGTCGCCGACGGCGACGCGGTGTTCTCCCCGCGGCTGGCCGGCTTCGTGCTGGACGCCTTCGCCTCGACGGACGCCCCGCCGGTCGACGAGGACCTGGACCGCCTCACCCAGCGCGAGCGCGAGGTCCTGCGGCTGATCGCCCGCGGCTATGCGTACAAGGAGATCGCCAAGCAGCTGTTCATCTCCGTGAAGACCGTGGAGTCCCATGTCTCCGCGGTGCTGCGCAAGCTCCAGCTCTCCAACCGCCATGAGCTGACCCGCTGGGCCGCCGCCCGGCGGCTGGTCTGACCTGGACAAGCCGTCCGGTGGCCGGATGAGGCGGCTGCCGCGGGGCGGAACGTAAAGAACGGCTGAAGACGGGCAACCAGGACCACGCGGATCACCATCTAAGGGCGCGGAGAGGCTCACTGCCGAAGGCGGGGCCGGAACCATCCCCACGTCCTTCGCGTAGTTTGTCCTGGAAGCGAGATCCCGATGAGCCTGACGGGCACGCCCTTCTTCCTCACCTCGGTCACGCTGTTGATCGTCGCCTTCGTGCTGCCGCTCGCCCTGTGGGGCCGAATAGCCGGGCCGCCCCTGCTGCGCGGCCTCGCCCGGCTGCTGATGCTGCTGTTCGCCCAGATCACGGCCATCACCGTGGTCTTCGTCCTGGTCAACAACGCGAACAACCTCTACGACACCTGGGACGACCTGCTCGGCACCGGCAGCCATGTCGAGGCGGCCCGGGACCTCGGCCCCGACGGCATGGGCGGGCAGCAGATCAAGAACGAGCCCAAGCAGCTCCAGCGTTTCCGCCCGGCCGACGACCCCCAGGTGGGCCCGGGGGTCCAGATGACCGACCTCCGGGGCCGGATCTCGGGCGTGGCGGGTGAGGTGTACGTATGGCTGCCGCCGCAGTACAACGACCCGGCCTACCGGAACAAGAGGTTCCCGGTGGTCGAGCTGCTGCCCGGCTACCCGGGGTCGGCGAAGTCCTGGATGGGGTCGCTGCGGGTGGCCGAGCAGCTCCAGCCGCTGATGCAGGGCGGCCAGATCAGGCCGGTCATCCTGGTGGCGCCGCGGACCAACCTGCTGCCCGGCGCGGACACCGGCTGCGTCAACCTCCCCGGGAAGGTCAACGCCGACAGCTGGCTGACCGTCGATGTCCGCAAGATGATCGTCGACAACTTCCGGGCGGGCGACAAGCCCGACTCCTGGGCCCTGGCCGGCTACTCGGCGGGCGCCCACTGCGCCACCAAGCTCGCCCTGTCCCACCCGGACCGCTACCGCGCCGCGGTCTCCCTGTCCGGCTACAACGACCCGGCCCTCGAACGCGACTCCCTGGCCGGCAAGGACCCCAAGCTGCGCATCGAGTCCAACCCGCTGCACCTCCTGAAGTCCGCCAACGCGATGGGGCGGCCGCCGCGCACGGCCCTGTACGTGACCGGCGCGGCGGGCGACGGCTACCAGGCCGGTCTCGGCCTGCGGCAGCTGGCGCGGTTCCCGACGACGGTGAACGTCCAGCAGATCTCGGGCGCCGGAGGCCACACCACGGCGGTGTGGAAGCAGCAGGTGCCGCGGGTCTTCCAGTGGCTGGGGACGCAGCTCAGGGCTGAGCCTCAGGGCCTGAGCGACCGGCGCGGCAGCTAGGCGGGCCGGGTCGCCGCCGCGAACGGCATCTGGTCGACCGGCGCGATCCGCACCGGCGCCCCCGGGTGCGGCGCGTGGATCATCTTGCCGTCCCCGACGTAGATCCCCACATGGCTGATGCCGGAGTAGAAGAACACCAGGTCGCCGGGGGCGAGTTGGGACCTGTCGACCCGCGGTCCGGAGCTGATCTGGGTGTAGGTCGTACGGGGCAGTGACACCCCGCCCGACTTCCAGGCGGCCTGGGTCAGCCCCGAGCAGTCGTACGCGGAGGGGCCCGTCGCGCCCCAGACGTACGGCTTGCCGAGGGCGGCGTAGGCGAAGGCGACGGCCCGCGCGGCCCGGGAGTCGGGTGCCTGCGCCGCCGCCGCGGCGGCTCCCGCGCCGGTGCGGGCCGCGTCGGCGAGACCGTCCCCGTGTCCCGCGGCGCGGTCCGCGCGGCGCGCGCCACCGGCGTGCGCGCCGCCCCGGGCCGCCATCCGCTGCCGCTGCTCCGCGGTCAGGCGGCTCAGCAACTGCTCGGCGGCGCCCAGCTTGTGGACGATGGTGACCCGGTGCTTCTTCAGCGCGGCCTCGGTCTCCGCCAGCCGCTGCGCGGTGTCCTGGGCGCGCCGCTGGACCTGCCGTACGCTGCCGAGCCGGCGCGCGTAGCCGGCCACCGCGGTCGCCTGGTGGCTGCCCGCCCGCTCCAGCACCGCGGCGCCGTCCAGATAGCGCTGCGGATCGGCGGAGAGCAGCAGCCGTACGGTCGGGTCGACGCCGCCGGAGCGGTACTGGCTCGCGGCCATGGTGCCCAGTTCGGTGCGGGCGGCGTTCAGTCGCGCGGTCCTGCGGGCGGCCTCGTCCTGCAGCCTGCCGAGCTCCTCGCGTGCGGTGCCGGCGGCTTCCTTCGCGCCGTCGTAGCTCTGTGTGGCCACCTCTGCCTCCTGGTACAGCGCGTCGACCCGGTCCTTGACCTGGGCGGGGGTGAGCTGGGGCGCGGCCTGGCCGGTGCCGTCGAAGCCGGCGGCGGTGGCCGCGCCGGCCAGGGCCAGGGTGGCGGCCGTGCGGGCGGTGCGTGCGCTGCGTGAGCCGCCGGTGAGCGCGGCGAGCGGATGCTGCCGGGGCTTGCGGTGCGAGGCCACGGTGGCCGTCCCTTCCTTCCCTACGAGCCGTGGGCCCGGCGGCGGTCCGTAACGAGGGAACGGACCGCCGCCGCACCTCTCGGCGGGGCGGCCGACAGGACGCCGGTGGGAGCCCGGCGAGGGCGGAGAGTCGGCCGCCTGGAGGAGGACGCTAAGCCTGTGGGTCGCGGCGATGAGTCCCCTTGCCCGGGATTGTTCGCTTTCGACCGTGGGTGGTGCCCGGTTGACCATGGCGCCGCGGTACCCCGGCCGGGAGCAGGTCCGGCCTGATCGAAGCGTCGATTGCGGGCGCCCTGCCGGAAGGGCCGTGCTATGCGGCGGCTACGATCCGACACTATGGACGTAGTAATCAATATCTTCGTCGGCCTGCACATCATCGGCATCGCCTCGCTGCTGGGCGGCTTCCTGACCCAGATGAAGGCGATGGGCGCGGGCACCGCCCGCTTCGTACCGGCGATGCTGCACGGCGCGCTGACGATGCTGGTCACCGGCATCGTGCTGGTCGGCCTCAACCAGGCCGAGGGCCACAGCCTCAACACCGTCAAGCTCGGCATCAAGATGGCCGTCCTGGTGGTCATCCTGGCGCTGGTCTACGTCAAGCGGGACGAGGAGAAGGTCGCGGCCCCGCTCTTCGGCGCGGTCGGCGGGCTGACGGTGGCCAACATCTTCATCGCCGTGCTCTGGACCTGAGCGCGGCGGCGGGCGGCCGGGAACCGGGTTCCGCACGCCGGGAGGGCGCCCCTCCACAGCACACCGCGCGGTCCTCGCCCTCCTCGTCGGATGGGCGGGGCCGCGCGGTGGCGTGTGGGGGGTGGCCGTGGGGGGTGGCCGTGGGGGGTGGTCCGGAGGGGCGCGGGGCCGGGGCTCAGCCCGGGCGGACGCTCCCGTAGATCGGCATGTAGTAGATCGACTCCTCCCGGACGTTGGCGCCCGGGTGCGGGGCGTGGATCATCTTGCCGCCGCCTATGTACATGCCGACGTGGCTGATGTCGTCGTAGAAGAAGACCAGGTCACCGGGCTTGAGGTCCTTGGTGGCGACCCGCTGGCCGACCTTGACCTGGTCCCAGGTGGTCCGCGGCAGGCTGACGCCGGCGGCCTTCCACGCGGCCTGGGTCAGCCCCGAGCAGTCGTAGGAGCTGGGCCCGGTCGCGCCCCAGACGTACGGCTTGCCCATCTGGGCGCGGGCGAAGGCGAGCGCCTTCTCGGCCTGGTTCGACGACGGTCCGGCGGACGAGCCGCCGTCGGTGCCGCCACCGCTCTGCCCGCCCCCGTCGTGCTGCTGCTGCCGCTCGCGCTCCTGCTGCTTGCGGGCCTCCTCCTCGGCCTTGCGCTTGGCCGCGGCCTCCTTCCGGCGCTCCAGCTCCGCCAGCCGCGCCTTCTCCTGGGCGGTCAGCCGGGACAGCAGCTGCCGGGCCTCGGCCAGCTTCGCCTGGACGGACTGCTTGGACTCCTTGAGGGAGGCCTGCGAGGTCTGCAGCCGCTCCAGGCTGCGGGTCGCCTCCGCCCGCTGCCGGGCTGCCGCCGCCTGCTGCTCCTGGTAGTCGGAGACGGCCTGCTTCTGCCGGCCGGTCAGCCGCTCCATGAGGTGGCTGCGGTCGAAGAACTGCTGCGGGTCCTTGGCGAGCATCAGCTGCGCCGTCGGGTTCATGCCGCCGGTGCGGTACTGCGCCGAGGCGAAGGTGCCCAGCCGCCGCCGGGACTCGTTCATCGCCTCGGCCCGCTTGGCGGCGCCGTCGAGCAGCTTGTCGACGGTGTGGCGCTGGGTCTCGGCGTGCTCCTTGGCGGCGTTGTACTTCTGGGTGGCCACCTCGGCCTGGCGGTAGAGGCCGTCGACCTTCTGCTTGACCTCTTCGATGGTGGGCTTGGGCGCCCGGGGGGCGGCGTCGGCGGACTGCGAGAGCAGCGTGGCCGAGGCGAGGGCGGCGGTGGTGAGCCCGACCGCCGTTCGTCGTCCTCCGGGCGAGGTGAGAATGCTGGTGCGCGGCTTGCGATGCGACGCCAAGGCCGGCGACTCCTTCCGTGGACCGCCTACCGGGTTAGCTGTCGGGTTCGGGCGGTGTCGCTGACGGAAGGCTTGCCCTACGGTCCGGATGTCCGCTGGCGACGGCTGTCCGGATCGATTCACCCCGGTGGTGCTGGTGGGTCCCCGGCTCCGGGTGCCTGTGGGCAGCGCCGGACTCGGCGTGGGCGGCCCGTGCGGACGCTGTCGTCCACGGGGAGGCGGGCTGCCTGAGCGAGGACGTTAGCCAACTCGTGTGGCTCCTGTGAAGGCTGATGTTCGATATGCCCGAAACCTTTTCGTGACCTGAACGCGATGCGGGGGTTGTTGTGGCAGATGTCGGTTTCGGGTAGACGAGCCGCCGACCGGTCCGCGCTCCTCCCGGCCGCCTGACCTGCCGCGGTGCCACGGCCCGTCCCCGAAGCGGCCGGCAATGGGCGACTCAGCGGCGGGCTGTCAGTGCGGCGGCCTAGACTCGGTGGGCGATGAGCAGCCTCTTTGACGACAGCTTCCTGGCGGACCTCGGCCACAAGGACGAGGGGGAGCACCCGCCGCCCCCCGAGGACGAGCACGGCCCGGCCCCGGAGGAGATCCCCGCCGACCTCTTCGGCGGGAGGTTCGACGCGCCCCCGCCCAGAGAGGCGTACTACCGCGACGGCGCCGCCCGCCCCGCCATCGACCCGGCGGCGCTGCTGGAGGGGCTCAACGACGAGCAGAAGGCCGCCGTGGTGCACACCGGCGGCCCGCTGCTGATCGTCGCCGGCGCCGGCTCCGGCAAGACCCGGGTGCTCACCCACCGCATCGCTCATCTGCTGGCCGAGCGCCATGTCCACCCCGGCCAGATCCTCGCGATCACGTTCACGAACAAGGCCGCGGGCGAGATGAAGGAGCGCGTCGAGGAGCTCGTCGGCCCGCGCGCCAACGCCATGTGGGTCTCCACCTTCCACAGCGCCTGCGTCCGCATCCTGCGCCGCGAATCCAAGAAGCTGGGCTTCACCTCCTCCTTCTCGATCTACGACGCCGCCGACTCCAAGCGCCTGATGGCCCTGGTCTGCCGCGACCTCGACCTGGACCCCAAGCGCTACCCGCCCAAGTCCTTCAGCGCGAAGATCTCCAACCTCAAGAACGAGCTCATCGACGAGGAGACCTTCGCGGGTACCGCCGCCGACGGTTTCGAGAAGACGCTCGCCGAGGCGTATGCGATGTACCAGGCCCGGCTGCGCGAGGCCAACGCCCTGGACTTCGACGACATCATCATGACCACGGTCAATCTGCTCCAGGCCTTCCCGGACGTCTCCGAGCACTACCGCCGCCGCTTCCGCCACGTCCTCGTCGACGAGTACCAGGACACCAACCACGCCCAGTACACCCTCGTCCGCGAGCTGGTCGGCCCCGCCGAATCCGCCGCCGAGCTGTGCGTCGTCGGCGACGCCGACCAGTCGATCTACGCCTTCCGCGGCGCCACGATCCGCAACATCCTCCAGTTCGAGGAGGACTACCCGGACGCGACGACGATCCTGCTGGAGCAGAACTACCGCTCCTCGCAGACGATCCTGTCCGCCGCCAACGCCGTCATCGAGCGCAACGAGAACCGCCGCCCCAAGAACCTCTGGACGGAAGCCGGCGCCGGCCCCAGGATCACCGGCTATGTCGCCGACACCGAGCACGACGAGGCGCAGTTCGTCGCAGACGAGATCGACCGGCTGACGGACGCCGGCGACGCCAAGGCCGGCGACGTCGCGGTCTTCTACCGCACCAACGCCCAGTCCCGTGTCTTCGAAGAGATCTTCATCCGGGTCGGGCTGCCCTACAAGGTCGTCGGCGGGGTGCGCTTCTACGAGCGCAAGGAGGTCCGCGACGTCCTCGCCTACCTCCGGGTGCTCGCCAACCCCGAGGACACCGTCCCGCTCCGCCGCATCCTGAACGTCCCCAAGCGCGGCATCGGCGACCGTGCCGAGGCGATGATCGACGCCCTGTCGGCGCGCGAGAAGATCACCTTCCCGCAGGCGCTGCGCCGGGTCGACGAGGCGTACGGCATGGCGGCCCGCTCCGCCAACGCCGTCAAGCGCTTCAACGTCCTCATGGAGGAGCTGCGCACCATCGTCGAGTCCGGCGCCGGCCCCGCCACGATCCTGGAAGCCGTCCTGGAGCGCACGGGCTACCTCGCCGAACTCCAGGCCTCCACCGACCCGCAGGACGAGACCCGGATCGAGAACCTCCAGGAACTCGCCGCCGTGGCCCTGGAGTTCGAGCAGGACCGCGGGGAGGAGAATCCGGGCACCCTCTCCGACTTCCTGGAGCAGGTCGCGCTGGTCGCCGACTCCGACCAGATCCCGGACGAGGACGAGGAGGGCAGCGGCGTGATCACGCTGATGACGCTGCACACCGCCAAGGGCCTGGAGTTCCCCGTCGTCTTCCTGACCGGCCTGGAGGACGGCGTCTTCCCGCACATGCGCTCGCTGGGCCAGACCAAGGAGCTGGAGGAGGAGCGCCGGCTCGCCTATGTGGGCATCACCCGCGCCCGCGAGCGGCTCTACGTCACCCGCTCGACGATGCGCAGCGCCTGGGGCCAGCCCTCGTACAACCCGCCCTCCCGCTTCCTGGAGGAGATCCCGGCCGACTACGTGGAGTGGAAGCGCACGGGCCAGGCGACGCCCTCCGCGTCCATGGGCGGCCTGTCGGCGGGCGGCGGAGGCGGCGGCTTCGGCTCCGCCCTGTCGTCGTCGCGCGCCAAAGGACCGAGCGGCTTCGCGACCCGCCGCGCCGGCGACCGCCAGGTGGTCTCCCTGGCCGTCGGCGACCGCGTCACCCACGACAGCTTCGGGCTGGGCACGGTCGTCGGCGTCAAGGGCAGCGGCGACAACGCCGAGGCGACGATCGACTTCGGCGGCGAGAAGCCGAAGCGGCTACTGCTGCGGTACGCGCCGGTGGAGAAGCTGTAACGGCCGCGCGGGCCGGGTGACGGGCTCCGTCACCCGGCGGGCGGCGGCGGTCAGTTCGGGTTGAGGCCGTGGTCGCGCAGCCAGGGCTGCGGGTCGACCGCCGCGCCGCCGCCGGGGCGCACCTCGAAGTGGAGGTGCGGTCCCGTGGAGTTGCCGGAGTTGCCCGAATAGGCGATCTGGTCCCCGGCCTTGACCGACCCGGAACGGATCTTGGTGCTGCTCAGGTGGCAGTACCAGGTCTCGGTGCCGTCGGGCGCCGTCACGATCGCCATGTTCCCGTAGGCGGAGTTCCACTGGGTGCGGATGGTGCCGTCGGTGGCGGACATGACCGGAGTGCCGTAGCTGACCGGGAAGTCGATGCCGGTGTGCACGGACATCCAGTTCACCCCGGCCTGGCCGAAGGTGGCGCTCAGCCCGTGCTGGGTGACCGGCAGCACGAACTTGGGGCGGGCGGCCTCCTTGCGGGCCGCCTCCTCCGCCTTGCGCTTGCGCTCCAGCGCCTGGCGCTGCTTGAGGTCGATCCGCTCCTGGGTGCGGCTGGCGCGGTCGCGGAAGTCGTCGGCGCTGGCGCTGAGTCCGGCGAGCTGGGTGTCGAGCTTGTTGTTGGCCGCCGACGGTTTGACGGCTCCCGGGTCGGGCGCGGCCTGGGCGGTCGCGTCGCCCTTGTCGTCGCCGGTGAATCCGGTGACGGCGGCGGCGGCCACGGCGCACACGCCCATGGCGGCGACCGAGGGGACGGCGACGGTCAGCAGCGCCGACCGCTTCACCGGGCGCTTGCGGCCCCGGCCGCGGACGGCCTTGCCGGCGTCCGGCCCGGCGACCCGCCGCCCGGCGGGGGCCGCGGGGGTGACCGGCATGGCCTGCGTCATGGCCTCCGCCACGGCGGCGGCCTCGCCGTCCCCGGCGCCGGCGGCGTTGTCGAAGCCGCCGGTGTGGCCGAAGTGGCCGCCCTCGTCGGGGGAGTCGCCGTCGGTCCCGGGCCGGCCGGCCTCGAAAACGTCGGTGTCGAACTGCTCGCTGTCGTGCCGGCCGCCGTCGTGCCGGTCGGTGTCGGCGTGCGGGGTGTCGCCCCACGAAGCGGTGTCCCACAGGACGGTGTCCTCGGGCGGCGGGCCGGCCTGGGCCGGGATACCGGCGATGAGGTTCCGGTCCGTGGTCGTCCAGATCGCCGTGGCCTCGTGGTCGGCGGCCTCCTGGAGCGCGGTGGCCTGCTGGCCGCCGGTGTCGAAGGCGCCGGCGGTGTCGTACCCGACGGCGGCGTAACTCCCGGTGTCGTACGTGCCGGTGGGGTAGCTCCCGGTGTCGTACCCGCCGTGGCCGTAGGCGGTGGCTTCGTAGGCGGCCGTCTCGTACGCGGCCGCCGTGTCGTATCCGTGGGAGGCGTAGGCGGTCGCGTCCTGCGCCGGGGGCTCGTACGCGGTGTGCGCGTAGGGGTCGTAGCCCGCGGCGGCCGCGTGCGGGTCGGCGGCGGGGTAGGCGCCGCTGTCGTAGGCACCGGTCTCATAGGCGCCGGTGTCCCACTGCGCCGAGGCGTAGCCGCCGGTGTCGTAGGTGCCGGTGCCGTAGCCGGCGGAGTCGTACGCCCCCGTGTCGTACGCGCCGGTGTGGAAGGTGCCCGTGCCGTAGGCGCTCATGCCGTAGGCACCCGCGCCGTGCGTCCCGGTGTCGTACATCCCGGTGCCATAGGCGCCGGTGTCGTACATGCCGGTTTCGTACGAGCCGGGGAGCGAGCCGAAGAGCGGGTCGCCGTCGCCGTATTCGGCGCTGCCCGAGGGGGATTGCTGCTGCCCGTAGGTGTCGTAGGCCGGATAATGCGCATACGAGGCGTCGGAAGTGGATCCGGTCGGGAGCGGGGCCCCCGATGGGTGACGGTCGTTCACCAACTTCTCTTTCGCCTCGGCAGCAGGAGAATTAGCGGCGACTGTACCCGGCGGTACGCGGCGGCGACAATCTTCAACAGGTTTTGGGCTCGGCGAGACCGGGCATTTGGCCGCCTTTCGGCAGTCCCCATGCGAGCTCTTGGCACCCCGTTCGACGTTTGTTCGACAATGCGCCACGATCGGAACGGTCCCGCGGCGTCGTTCCGGCGGTGCGCGGGACCATGATCGGGCCGTCGTTCCGTGGCGGAGTCAGGCCACCGATATGACGTCCGCCGCTCCTTCCGCCGGATCCGCCGAGGCCAGCGCGTCGCGTATGCCCGCGGCGACGGTGCCGTTGACCGGCAGGGCGAGATGTCCGACACCGGCGACATGCACATTGAACGCATGCAAATCCGGGTGATTGATTCTGGCCGTAGTGGGGGGAACCATCACCCGGTCCTCCTCGCTCCAGAAAGCGACAAAGTGCGTCCGGCAATGCGGTGCCGGAAGCGACAACTCCGCAATCACGTCGGAATCCGGCCGCATCTGGCGGACGATCGGGTGCGCCGACATCAGGGGCGCGATGCCCGTGCCGGAGTGCGGGGTCCCGAGCGTGATCACCGTACGGACGCGGGCGTCGCCGCCGAGCCGCTGCACGTAATAACGGGCGATGAGACCGCCCAGGCTGTGGCCCACGATGTCCACCCGGCGGTGACCGGTCCGGGCGCAGACTTCCTCCACATGCCGGCGCAGCAGCTCGGCCGCCTTGCGCAGATCACAGGTCAGCGGGGAGTAGTTGAGCGCCTCGACATGACGCCAGCCGTGCCGGTGCAGCGAGCGGCGCAGCAGCAGGAAGACGGAGCGGTTGTCGATGAAGCCGTGGAGCAGGAGGACCGGTGGATGGGCCCGGCCCTCGGTCGGCAGCATCGACGGCGCGCCGGGCGCGGACGGCATGGACGGCACGGACTGCGGCGCCGGGTGCCCTTCCGGGGGGCCGGTCGCGGGGTGCGGGGCGGCCCCCGGTGCGGGGCGCTCCTGGGAGATGCCGGTGGGGTAGAGGAGGAGATGACCGGCGAGCACCGCCAGCTCCACGACCGTGCTGCGCACGAGCAGGGAAGAGGCACGGGTGGGGAGCCGGCGGGCGCGCCGGAGCGGCTCGGTGAAGAGGCGCGCGAACACCAGGGGTGCGGAGAGAAAGGGCAGGGCCTGCATGGCCGACCTCCCGAACGGCACGCGGGAGGCGGCTTCGACCCCCGTATGCCCTCGTGGGAAGCCATGCGCAGCGACGGCGGACATGCGGCGTGCCCGCCCTGATGCGCGCCCGGCGGCGCGGTGGCCCGGCTGCGACTCCCCGAGCGCCCGCCCCGCGCGTACGGATCCGCCCGGCCATGGCGTCACGACACGCGGAACACGGCGCGTAGCGAACGTGTCCCGTGTGTGATTTCCCCCTCCCCGGATGTCACGAAACGGCTGGGTACGGGATGCTGGCGATAACGTTCGTTCACGCTCGTGGCCGCCGGATCGCGGTCGCGCGATCGATTGTCGGCTCGGCGGCACCACAGTGCCGTGCATGGCTTGGAGGCAGTGATGAGTGTGGCTCGGCACGACGGAGCGCAAGCGGGGAACCAGGGCGCGGCGGGCAGGTCGGGTCCGATCCGTGTGGTCGTGGCCAAGCCGGGCCTGGACGGGCACGACCGGGGCGCCAAGGTCATCGCGCGGGCGCTGCGCGACGCCGGTATGGAGGTGATCTACACCGGGCTGCACCAGACCCCGGAGCAGATCGTCGACACCGCGATCCAGGAGGACGCCGACGCGATCGGCCTGTCCATCCTCTCCGGCGCGCACAACACCCTCTTCGCGAAGGTCATCGCCCTGTTGGAGGAGCGCGACGCGGCGGATATCAAGGTCTTCGGCGGCGGCATCATCCCCGAGGCCGACATCCCCCCGCTCAAGGCGCAGGGCGTCGCGGAGATCTTCACGCCGGGCGCGACGACGGCCTCGATCGTGGAGTGGGTCAACGCGAACGTCCGCTCGCTGGCGGTCTGAGGCATCCGGGACGCCTGAGACCGGCGCCGCGGCCGGCGGCGGCGCCGACGCCGGTGGGTCGGCTGCGGGAGCGGCCGGGGTGCGGGTCGGGCGTCTCCTCATGAGGCGGGCGGTCATGAGGCGGGCGGTCATGGGGCCAGGGGCTGTCGGGTGGTGCGGGGATGGGTAGCGGCCGCGCCGATGGCCTCACCGACTGCCCCGGCCCCGGCCCCGGCCCCAGCCCCGGCCTCGGCTTCGGTGTCGGTAGCGGTGCCCGCGTGGGCGTCGGCGGGGTCGGCAACCGGGCCGTGGAGGTCCGGGGCGTCCGGGCTGTGGTGGCCGGTGGGTGGTGGGGCGGCGAGTTCCGCGTGCATGGTGGCGCGCAGGCGCAGGGTGCCGACCAGGCGCTGGAACGCCTCTGCCCAGTAGCCGCCGGAGCCCGGTGAGGCGCCCTCGGGCTCGTCCGTGACGGCGGTGAGCATGTCGAGACGGTCCGCCGCGGCCGGGTCCAGGCAGCGTTCGGCCAGGCCCATCACCCCGCTGAAGCTCCAGGGGTAGCTGCCCGCGTCCCGGGCGATGTCCAGCGCGTCGACGACGGCGTCGCCCAGTGGCTCGGCCCAGGGGACCGCGCACACGCCGAGCATCCGGAACGCCTCCGACAGGCCGTGGGCCGCGATGAACTCCGCCACCCACCCGGCCCGTTCGGCATCCGGCAGCACCGTCAGCAGCTTCGTCAGGTCCCGCGACGAGCCGGCCGGTGCGACCTCGGCGGCCTGGGACGGTGCGCCCGGCGCGCCCAGCAGCGCCCGCGCCCAGTCGGCGTGGTGCTGGCGCACGGCGGCGCGGCACCAGGCGTCGTGCAGTTCCGTCCGCCAGTCGTCGCCCACCGGGAGTGCGACGATCGCCGCGGCGTCGCGGCCCCCGAACCGGTCGTACCAGCCGTCCAGCGGTGCCGCCTCCACCAACTGGCCCAGCCACCAGGACCGTTCGCCGCGTCCGGCGGGCGGTTTGGGTGCGACGCCGTCCCGCTGCATGCCCGCATCGCACTCGTGGGGAGCCTCCACGGTGATCGCCGGCGCACCCGCCGTACGGTCCGGGCCGACGCAGGTGTGCGCACGCTGTGCCATCCGGGCCGCGAGGGCGGACCCGGGGAGTGTGGAGAGCAGCTCGGCGGCCGTGGCGCGGACGTTGCGGCTGCGGTCGGACAGCGCCTGTTCGAGGAAGGGCTCATCGGCCGCGGAGAGGCCCTCGCGCAGCGAGTCGAGGAACATCAGACGGTCCTCGGCCCGTTCCGTGGACCAGGTCGTGGACAGCAGTGCCAGGCCGGTCCGCGGGTCCTGGCGGCGCAGCGCGGTCAGCAGCGCGACCCGCTCGGCGAACAGGCCCTCCTCCCACTGGCGTTGCACGCCGGCGGGGTCCTCGTCATCCGGGAGCCCGGCCGGGCCGCCGATCCCCCGGAGGGCGAACTTCCACTCGGCGTTGAGCCGGGACAGCCACAGGGCGCGCGGCCCCGCCAGCGCCAGCGCGGCGGGCCGCAGGTCCGTACGGGCACGGGCGGCGTCGAGGAGCGCGGGCAGCAGAGCCTCCGGGGCGCGGTAGCCGTACGCACCGGCGGCGGCCAGCCATTGGGGGAGCAGCTCGGTGAGGTCGGGGGCGGTGCCGCGGCGGCTGCCGCCTCCGGTGCCGCGGTCGGCGAGCAGCAGGGACAGCCGGCGGCGCGCGGCGGGCGGCAACGGGGGCCGCGGGTCCGCGGGGGCCGGGGCGGGGCGCTCACCGGCGGGTGCGGGGCGGAGCGCGGCGCGCCGGCGCACCGTGCTCACCGCGGCCGCGTCGAGCAGTGCGGCCGCGGCGCCCTGCCCGGAGCGCACCGCCACCGGCGGCGTCCGCCGCTCGGTCCCGAGGAGCGCGGCGCTCACGAGCTCGTCCCAGGGAGCCGGGGAGGTCGGGGCGGCCAGGGCAGTCGGGGTCGCCGCGGCAGTCGAGCCGGCCGGAGCGGGAGGAACGGGAGCAGTGGGGACGGAAGTGGCGGGAGCGGTCGGGTCGGTGGGGCCGGCGGGCGTGGGTGACGTACGCGTGGGTGACGTGGGCGTGGTGGTGGTCGTCATGCCCTTCCTCCGGGTTTCGGTGGTGGACGGCGTGCGCGGGTGGCGGGAGGTCGTGGCCGGCGGGGCGGCGGGGTCCCGGGTCACAGGGACACCGGGGACGGGTCCCATACGGTCAGCGGCAGGAAGCCGCGGTGGCCGCATTCGCCGAAGACCGTGATCGGCGCGCCGCCCGATATGGCGGCCAGCTGCCACAGGCCCGTACGGCCCAGGCAGCGCGGATCCAGCGGGAGCGCCGACTCGCCGTCCGCGTCGGCCAGTTGCCAGCTCTCGCCGTCGGGGCCCGGGACCGGGGTGACCTCGGAGAGCACCACCGGCCAGGAGTCCAGCCACGGGTCGTCGCGCAGCGCGTCGCCGTACGCGGCCAGGGCGGCATCGACGCCGCAGCCGGGCGGTACGGCCCCCGGGGCCGCCGGGGCGTGCCGCTCGCCCAGGACGGCGCGCAGCGGGCGGGCGCCCGGGTAGTAGGCGAGGTCCGCATCGAGCAGTAGACCGGGCGGCAGGGCCAGGTCCAGAGGGCGGTTGGCGGCGCCGAAGGAGAGGTGCAGCGCCATCCGGCCGGTCCGCTCGCCGCGCAGGAAGATCTTGCGGGTGATCAGCCTGCCGTCGTCGGTGTCCTGCTGGGCGAGCACCAGCCAGCGGTCCCGGACCGTGCTCGCCTCGGGGCCGGCCAGCAGATCCGCCGCTTCCGTGGTCAGCCCGACGCGCGAGCGGACCGTTGCCGCCAGGGGCGCCGGCAGCCGTTCGATACCGAGGAACCCCTGGTCGAGGAGGTGCAGCAGGGCGCACTCCTCCAGCAGCCGGGCCGGCCAGTGGGGACCGGAGGCCACCGCCGACCCCAGCTCCCGTACGCGCGAGGCGAGCCCGGGCGCCTGGGCGTCGACCATACGGGCGGCCGTCTCGTCCCAGGAGCCCCCGGGGCCGCCGCCCGGCCGGGAGAGTCCGCCGTCTGCGTGGCCGGCGGCGGCCAGGCCGGACTGCAGCAGGTCCTCCAGGCGCTGCTCCAGCTCCGTCGCACCGGCGCCGATCCGCTGCATCCGGCGCTCCGCCCGCCGCTTCGCCGCCTCCGGGTCGGCCGGCGTGCGCGCCGCGCCGCCGCCCGAGGCCGGGCCGGCGGAGCGTTCTTCGCGCGCACGGCGTCCCGCCAGCCACTCGCCCGCCCACTGCGCCGGTTCCCCCGCCGCCACCTCCGGGCCGCCGCCCGCCCAGAGCAGCAGCAGCCCCAGCGCGTGCTTGCACGGGAACTTGCGGCTCGGGCAACTGCACTTGAAGGCGGGACCGTTGAGATCCACGACCGTTTGATACGGCTTCTTGCCGCTGCCCTTGCACTGTCCCCACACCGCGCTCGCGTCCGCGCCCGATTCCGACCACGGTCCCGGCGCCGCGAGCTTGCCGCCCGCCTTGCGCGAAGCCTCGTCAGGCGCCAGTGCGAGCACCTGATCCGTCGTCCAGCGTTCCCCCTGCGGATTCATGTCATCGACGCTACGACGCCCCACTGACAATCGTCGTCGGCGGTGGTGAACTCGCAGCTCAGGATGGGTTTTTCGGGGGATTGTCAGTGGCGTGGTGCAGGCTTGTCCACGCAAGCGGCCGCAGGGATTTCGCCGGTCCCGGCCGCATACGTTGCGACGAGGGGGAACCATGTCCGAGAAGAGCTTCACGACGACGGACGACGAGATCGATCCGAGCGGTGGGACGACGCCGCACGCCGCGGGCGCCGAGGCGCTGCGGCCGCACGCCGAGGACAGTTTCGCGGACGAGCTGAAGGCCCTCGCGGCGGCCGACGACCGGCCGCGGCCCGAGCGCTGGCGGCTCTCGCCGTGGGCGGTCGCGACCTACCTCCTCGGCGGCACGCTCGCGGACGGCACGGTCATCACACCCAAGTACGTCGGCCCGCGCCGCATCGTCGAGGTCGCCGTGACGACCCTCGCGACGGACCGCGCCCTGCTCCTGCTCGGTGTGCCCGGCACCGCGAAGACGTGGGTGTCCGAGCACCTGGCGGCGGCCGTCAGCGGCGACTCCACCCTGCTCGTCCAGGGCACGGCCGGCACTCCCGAAGAGGCGATCCGCTACGGCTGGAACTACGCCCAGCTGCTCGCGAACGGCCCCAGTCGCGAGGCACTGGTGCCCAGTCCGGTGATGCGCGCGATGGCACAGGGCATGACCGCGCGTGTCGAGGAACTGACCCGCATCCCCGCCGACGTCCAGGACACCCTCATCACGGTGCTGTCCGAAAAGACCCTGCCCATCCCGGAGTTGGGGCAGGAGGTGCAGGCCGTCCGCGGGTTCAATCTGATCGCCACCGCCAATGACCGCGACCGCGGGGTCAACGAGCTCTCCAGCGCCCTGCGCCGCCGCTTCAACACCGTGGTCCTGCCGCTGCCCGCGACCCCGGACGAAGAGGTCGACATCGTCTCGCGCCGGGTCGAGCAGATCGGACGCTCGCTGGACCTCCCGGCCGGGCCGGAGGGGCTGGACGAGATCCGCCGCGTCGTCACGGTCTTCCGCGAGCTGCGGGCCGGGCTCACCTCCGACGGCCGCACCAAGCTCAAGTCGCCCTCCGGCACCCTCTCCACGGCCGAGGCCATCTCGGTGGTGACCAACGGGCTGGCGCTGGCCACCCACTTCGGTGACGGGGTGCTGCGCTCCGGGGACGTGGCCGCGGGCATCCTGGGAGCCGTGGTCCGCGATCCGGCGGCGGACCGGGTCGTATGGCAGGAGTACCTCGAAACCGTGGTGCGCGAGCGCGACGGCTGGAAGGACTTCTACCGTGCCTGCCGTGAGGTGAGCGCATGACCGGGCCGGTGCTGCTCGGGGTGCGGCATCACGGCCCCGGCTCGGCGCGGGCGGTGCGCGCCGCCCTCGACCAGTGCACGCCGGACGCGGTCCTGATCGAGGGGCCACCGGAGGCGGACGCGCTGGTGCCGCTGGCCGCCCGGGAGGACATGCGCCCGCCCGTCGCCCTGCTCGCCCATGCGCAGGACGACCCCGGCCGGGCGGCGTTCTGGCCGCTGGCCGAGTTCTCCCCGGAGTGGGTGGCGATGCGCTGGGCGCTGGAGCGCGGCGTCCCCGTCCGCTTCATCGACCTGCCCGCGGCGCACTCCTTGGCGACGGAGGAGAAGGACGACGGGAAGGGCAACGCGGCTGAGACGGAGGGGAAGGGACCAGGGGGAGCCGCGGGAGCTGCGGGAGCAGGGGGAGCGACGGGAGAAGACGAGAGGGCGGCCGATGCGGGACCGGTGACCGGTGAGGGGCCGGGCGGCGGGCGCCCGGGCGTCGGGCCTTCGGACGACGGGCCTCCGGCTGCCGGTCAGGAGCGGGACGCGGTTCCTGAAGCGGTTCCCGACGAGGCCGATGTGCGGGTCGATCCGATCCGGGTGCTGGCCGAGACGGCCGGGTACGACGATCCCGAGCGCTGGTGGGAGGACGTCGTCGAACACCGCGGGGGCGGGGCCGGAAGGGGGTCCGGGGCCGATGCGCTGGCCCCGTTCGCGGCGCTGGCCGAGGCCATGGGCGCGCTGCGCGAGGCGTACGGCGACGGCGGCCATGACCGTGACCCGGTGCGCGAGGCCCATATGCGGCTGCGACTGCGGGCCGCCCGGCGGGAGTTCGGGGACGGCATCGCCGTGGTGTGCGGCGCCTGGCACGTACCCGCCCTGGCGCGGCGCACCACCATGGCCGCCGACCGGCAGCTCCTCAAGGGCCTGCCGAAGGTGAAGGTGGCGGTGACCTGGGTGCCCTGGACGCACCGGCGGCTCTCCCGCCACAGCGGCTACGGCGCCGGCATCGCCTCACCGGGCTGGTACGGCCATCTCTTCAGCGTCCCCGACCGCCCCGTGGAACGCTGGCTGACCAAGGTCGCCGGGCTGCTCCGGGAGGAGGACTACGCCGTCTCGTCGGCGCATGTCATCGAAGCGGTGCGGCTCGCCGAGGGCCTGGCCACGGTACGCGGCCGCCCGCTGGCCGGGCTGACCGAACTCGACGACGCGGTCCGGGCCGTCATGGGGGACGGCACCGACGCGCCGTCCTCGCTGATCCACGACCGGCTGGTGGTGGGCGAGGTGCTGGGCGAGGTCCCGGAGGACGCCCCCGCGGTGCCCCTGCAACGGGACATCGCCCGCAGCCAGCGTACGCTGCGGCTCAAACCCGAGGCCCGGGAACGGGAACTGGAGCTGGACCTGCGCAAGGAGACCGACGCCGGCCGCAGCCGCCTGCTGCACCGCCTCCGGCTGCTCGGCATCCCCTGGGGCGAGCTGTGCCACTCCCGCGGCAGCACCGGCACCTTCCGGGAGACCTGGCGGCTGTGCTGGGAGCCCGAGCTCTCGGTGCGGGTCGCGGAGGCCGGCATCTGGGGCACGACCGTACGGGCGGCCGCCACGGCCAAGGCCGCGTCCGAGGCGTCGGAGGCGGCCGCGCTCGCCGAGGTCACGGCGCTCGCCGAGCACTGCCTGCTGGCCGAACTCCCCGACGCCCTCATGGTGGTGATGCGGGCACTGTCGGACCGCGCCGCACTCGACGCGGACGTGGGGCACCTCGCCCAGGCGCTGCCCGCCCTCGTCCGGTCCGTGCGCTACGGCGATGTGCGCGGCACGGACGCCGCGGCGCTGCGCGAGGTGGCGACGGGCCTGGCCGAGCGGGTCTTCGTCGGACTGCCGCCCGCCTGCCCGGGCCTGGACGCCGACGGAGCCGCCGAGATGCGCGGCCATCTCGATGCCACCCACCAGGCGGTCGGCCTCCTCGGCCGGCCGGAGACCGGGCAGCGGTCCGGACGCCAGGACCTGCGGACGCGGTGGACCGGGGTGCTGCGGGCGGTGAGCGCACGCGACGCCGTACCGGGCCTGATCCGCGGACGGGCGGCCAGACTCCTGCTGGACGAGGGGGAGTCGGGTGACGGGGGAGCCGAGCGCCTGATGGGGCTCGCCCTCTCGCCGGGCACCCCGCCCACCGATGCCGCCGGCTGGATCGAGGGGTTCGTCGGCGGCGGGGACGGCGGCATGCTGCTGGTCCATGACGAACGGCTGCTGGCGCTGGTCGACGGCTGGCTGACCGGGGTGCCGGACGCCGCGTTCACGGACGTCCTGCCGCTGCTGCGCCGGACCTTCGCGGAGTACGAAACCGGCGTGCGGCGCAGCCTCGGGGAACTCGTCCGCCGCAGCCCCGCGGCCCCCTCCGGCCACCCGGCCGGCGACCCGACGGACGCCGCCGCGCCCGGTTTCGGCCCCGGCCTGGACCGCGACCGCGCCGCCGCCGTCCTGCCCACCCTGCGCATGCTCCTGGGCATCGGGGCGCACGGCTTCGACGACGAGCCGGCCGCAGCGCCGGGCAACGCACCGGCCACCGCACCCCATTGCGCCGGCGGCGAGCCCGGCAACGCGCCGCATGACGCACACCCGGACACCATCCGACCGGCCGACGACCTCACGGGGGCACGGACATGACCCGCACGACACCGGACCCGACGGCACCGCACACGACCTCCGCCCCGGCGACGGCCCCCCATACGGCCCCCCATACGGCCTCCGTCCCGGCCACCACCGCCCCGGCGACGGCCACTCACACGGCCTCCGTCCCGGCCACCGCAGCCCGCACGGCCTCCGCCCCGGTGACCCCTGCGACCACCACCCCTGCGACCACCGCCGCGGACTCCACCCCCGCAACCACCCCTACGCCGTCCTCCACCCCCGCACCCACACCCACCTCCGAAGCCGAGCGGTTGCGGCGTTGGCGGCTGGTGCTCGGTGGGGGTGGGGCGGACGGTACGGGGTGTGAACTGCGGGGACGGGACGCGGCGATGGACGGGGCGCTGGCCTCGCTCTACGGCCGGGAGAAGGGCAACGGCGGCAACGGTCCCGGCGGCCGGCGGTCGGCGGGGCTCGGGGCCTCGGCGCCCGGGGTGGCCCGCTGGCTCGGCGACATCCGTACGTACTTCCCGTCCTCCGTGGTGCAGGTGATGCAGCGGGACGCCATCGACCGGCTGGGGCTGTCCGCGCTGCTGCTGGAGCCGGAGATGCTGGCGGCCGTCGAGGCGGACGTGCACCTGGTGGGCACCCTGCTCTCGCTCAACAAGGTCATGCCGGAGACCACCAAGGAGACCGCCCGCGCCGTCGTCCGCAAGGTCGTCGAGCAGCTGGAGAAGAAGCTGGCGCAGCGCACCCGCGCCACCCTCACCGGCGCCCTGGACCGCTCCGCCCGGATCAGCCGGCCGCGCCATCGCGACATCGACTGGGACCGCACGATCCGGGCGAACCTCAAGAACTACCTCCCGGAGTACCGCACGGTCGTGCCCGAGCGGCTGATCGGCTACGGCCGCGCGGCGCAGTCGGTGAAGAAGGACGTGGTGCTCTGCATCGACCAGTCCGGTTCGATGGCCGCCTCGGTCGTCTACGCCTCGGTGTTCGGCGCGGTGCTCGCCTCCATGCGGGCCCTCGACACCCGGCTCGTCGTCTTCGACACCGCGGTCGTCGACCTGACGGACCAACTGGACGACCCCGTCGATGTCCTCTTCGGCACCCAGCTCGGCGGCGGCACGGACATCAACCGTGCGCTCGCTTACTGCCAGTCCCGCATCACCCGCCCCACCGAGACCGTCGTCGTCCTCATCAGCGACCTCTACGAGGGCGGCATCCGGGACGAGATGCTCAAGCGGGTCGCGGCGATGAAGGCGTCCGGAGTGCAGTTCGTGACGCTGCTCGCCCTCTCCGACGAGGGGGCGCCCGCCTACGACCGGGACCATGCGGCGGCCCTCGCGGCCCTGGGCGCACCGGCGTTCGCCTGCACCCCGGACCTGTTTCCCGACGTGATGGCGGCCGCGATCGAGAAACGGCCGCTGCCCATACCGGACATGGCGGAGCAACGGTGACAGGACCCCCGGCGGGACTTGCGCGGCACCTGGCACCTCGTGCAAGGATCAGGCCATCGCTCGATCGCCCGCGACGCGCGTGACGCCGAGGCCGCATGGCCCGGCTGTCCCCGTCCGTAGGGGAAGGTCCCTCCGTGTCTGCTGTGTTCGTCCTGCCTGCCGCCGTGCGCCTGCCGCGCACGGTGGCCGCGCGGCGTGCGCTGCTGGCCGGGCTCTTCCTCGTGGGCTTCGTCGCCCTCGGCTTCGCCTTCGGTCCCGGCGCCCATGCCGCCGACCGCACGCGGAGTGCGGACCTGACCGGGGCGACCGCCCCGGCCAAGGCCGCGGCCGAGGCGTCCTCCCCGGACCGGGCCGCCACCCGGGACGGGGCGGCGACCCGCCTGCGCAGCTCCGGGTCCGCCCTCGAACAGCAGGGTGAGGCGTCCGGAGAGAAGCTCGCCGAGCGCACCCACGACGCGTCCGACGCGGTGGCGAAGGCCGTACGGCCCGCCGCGGAGCAGGCCGCTCCGGTCACCGGCCGGATCACCGAGCCGGTGAGCCGTGTCGTCCGGGAGGTCGGGGACTCGGCAGGCGCCGCGCTGCCCGTGCACCTGCCGTCCGGTGCGGGCACCGCACGCCCCGGAGACGGCGGGACGCATCACCACGGCCGTACGCCGGGCGACGCGCACAAGGCCGGCCGGCACACCGCCGACCAGGCTGCCGACGCGTCCGCCGTCCAGTCGTCGCACCTCGCCGGCGGCCTGCCCGAGCCGGCCGCCGAGCACCCCTCGGCCGCCGTCCACGAGCAGCACGCCCCGGGCCGCGACGGCCTTCCGGGCCCGTGCCCGCAGGCCCCGATGGCGCCTGCCTCGCACACCGCCGGTGACGGCCACGGTCCCCGTGCCGGGGACCAGCACGCCGCCTCCCCGGCGGACTCCCTGCGCTTCCGGCTGCTGCCCGGTGGCGTCCGCACGGCCGATGGCGCTCCGACGCGTCGGCGTGCCGAAGACATCCTCGAATTCCCGGGCTAGGGCAGACCGCTCCGCGTCTGTAACTGACCTGCCGCGCGGGGGCGGGACAGGTCTGCCCTTTCACCCCTCCTGAATTCGAAGGACTTCACCTCCATGCGCTCCAACATCCGCCGTTCCATCGTCGTTGCCGCTGCCGCCACCGGGCTGTGGGCCCTCGGCTCCGTCGCCGCCAACGCCGCCGAACTGCCCGTCGGTTCGGACCTGCCGGCCACCGGGACGGTCACCGACACCGCCGAGCAGCTGCCCGCCGGTGACGTGGCCGGCACCGTGACGAAGACGGCGAAGTCCGTCACCACGACCGCCAAGGAGACGGCGGGCAAGGCCACCGGCGCCCTCGGCGGCGACGTGTCCACCCAGGAGCTGCCCACCGGCAAGCTCCCGCAGGTCGGCGACGTGACCGGTGCGGTGGACGGCGTGCAGAAGCTGGCCCACGGTGCCGGCCTGCCGAAGACCGGTGAGGTGCAGAAGGCCGCCGGCCTGAAGAAGGCCAAGAAGGCCGTCAAGACCGTCAAGAAGGCCACGAAGGCCGCGGACCTCGGCACGGCCGGCCGCCTCACGAACGGCACGCTGCCCGCCGTTCCGTCGCTGCCCGCCACCCCGGGCGTCCCCTCCGCCCACCTCCCCGGCGGCCTGCCCACCACCCCGGCGCTGCCCAAGGCCCCCGCGCTGCCCAAGGCTCCGGGCTCGGTCGACAACCTGCTCGCCGGTCTCGCCGGTGCGGGCATCCGCCCCGAGCAGCTGACGAAGCAGGCGCAGGGTGCCCTGGCCACCGCCCGTCCGGTCGTGGACCAGGCGGCCTCCGACGTGCTGCCGCCCGTCGCCCGCCGGGTCGTCGTGAAGGTCGTGCCGGTCGCGCAGGGCGCGGTCGGCGGTGCCGGTCACCTCGCGGGTGACGCGGCCGGCCAGGCGACCCCGTTCGTGCTCACGGTCGGCGGCCAGGCGCAGCTGTTCGTGCAGGGTGCCGCCGCCGACGCGGTGCCGTTCGCCCAGGGTGTGGCCGCCGACGCGGTGCCGTTCGTGCAGGGCAAGGCGACCGACGCGGTGGCCTTCGCCGGGGGCGCCGCCGCCGACGCCACCCCGTTCGCGCAGGGCCTGACCGCCGTCGTGGCGACCGACGCCCAGGGCACCGCCGGCAAGGCCGTCGCCGGAGTGCGGGGCCTGGCCCCGGTCAAGTCCGTCCCGGCAGTCCCGGCCGTGCCCGCCGTTCCGGCCGTGCCCGCCGTTCCGGCCGTGCCCGCGGTTCCGGCCAACGTGACGGACGCGGTTCCGGCTGTGCCCGCCGTGCCGGCCCACGTGACGGACGCGGTCCCGGCCGTGCCCGCCGTGCCGGCCAACGTGACGGACGCCGTCCCGGCCGTTCCCGCCGTCCCGGCCCACCTGACCGACGCCGTCCCGGCCCACCTGGCCGACGCCGTTGCCGTCCCGGCCGTGCCCGCCAACCTGGCCGACCTGACCAACGCCGCCAACATCCCGGCGCTGCCGGCCCTCCCGGCCCTGCCGGTCCAGGCGGTCTGAGGCCTCAGGCCGACACCACCGGTTCATCGGCCGCGGCGGCGGCCGGTGCCGGAACACCCATGAACAGCCGGGCGGTCCTCTGTGGGGGAGGACCGCCCGGCCTTGGTGTTTTCCGGGCCATGGGTGCGGAGCAGCGTCCGCGTCGAGGCGAATCCGTACCGCGTCCGTGCCGGCGGTTCGGCCAACGCCGCGTACGGGCCACGGCCCCGCCCGCACCGTGTCCGCGCCGCAGTGCCGCCTGGCGCGAGCCCCATGCCGCCCGGCGCGAGCCCCTTGCCGGGCACCAGGAGCCCCATGCCGGGCGCCACGAGCCCCACGCCCTACCTCAACCCGGCACCACCACCTACGACTTGGGCACCCGCAAGCGGTCCCAGCTGACCTTCCCCGGCACCCCGTCCGCGTCGTTGCCGTGGAAGCCGAGCTTGCGCTGCCAGGCCGCGTACGACTTCCGGTCCGCCTCGGTCCACTCCGGGCCGGGGCCGACGTCGTAATGGCTGCAGCCCTCGGCCACCAGCCGCTCGCCCATCGCCGTGATCACCGGACTGCGGGCCCCGGTCCGGAAGAAGCCGTGGCCGGGGAACGGTTCGTACGCCGGCTGCTGCGGTTCCGGCGAGCCCTCCGCCGGCTTCGCCAGCCGCTTCTTGATCCGGCCCCGCAGGTCGTTCATCCCGACGCCGGCGCCCCGCGGATCGACCTTCCCCGGCTGCCATTCGAGGTGCCCGATCACCGAGCGTTCGCTCCAGCCGTGCGCCCGGCAGATCGCGGCCGCGGCCTTCTCCATGGCGACCTGCTGCTCCGTGGGCCAAGGGTCCTTGCCGTCGCCGAGGTTGATGCATTCGAAGCCGTAGAAGTAGCGGTTGCCGTCGGTGTCCGCGGCGTTGTCCGGCGGCAGCGGCGCATCCTCGTTGATCACCGCGCGCAGGACGTCGGCGTCACCGAGCCCGGCGTGGTTGGCGCGGCCGTTGCCGACGAGATGGATCTCGCCCGCTTTGTCGATCACGCCGTGGCACAGCGGCCCGGGCAGGTCGGAACGCCCGTCGTAACACAGGTTCACCGAGCTGTCGGTGCCCTGGGTGGCGGTGTGATGCAGCATCACGCCGTGCATCGGGCCCCAGGGGCCCTTGGAGTTCCGGTTGTGCTCGCGCCAGTCGCGGACCTCGTGGACCACCAGGCCCTCGTCGCGCAGCGCCGCGATCAGCTTGCTCGCGGTCAGGGGAGTGGCCATCGGCCCGTACCTCCTACGTCGACCGCGGCGTCGGCCGCCGCGGTGGTCTGTGCCCTGCTCGGCGCCGGACCCGCCGCGCCGTACACCGCTCCCGGCGCCGGGTGAGAGGGGGACCGGGGAACGAGAAAGGGGGAGCGGGACGAAGCCGGAAGTGCCTGAAGTGGGTGTGACTCCTGGTGCGTGTGTACCCGTAGATGCTCAAGACAGTGTCTGTAGCGGGAAGTTGAAGGGTCAAGGGGTCCTTCCGGTCCGCCCGCGGAGGCCCGGTGGGTGCGGGCCGAGGCGCCGCCCCCTGGATTCCGGTGCCCCACGATTCCGGCACGCCCTACGGATCCCCGCGTCCCCGCGTCCCCGGATTCCCGTGACCCCATGGATTCCCCTGCCCTTACGGATTCCCGCGCCACCGGAACCGGAATCGCCGGAGGCGGGGCGCACAGGGCGTACCGGGAGGAGGTCGCGGAGGATGCGCGACGTGAGCCCGCCCGCCGAGTGACAACGGGGCCGCGGCGCGGCGGGGTCCTCGCCCGGCGGGGCCGCCGGCCCACGGGCGCACGCACCGACGGCCCCCGCCGGGCACCGGCCGCAACCGCCCCCGCGCCGCCGAAGTCCCCCCGGACAATCCCGCCCCCGGCAATCCGGCTCACGGCAAACGGCCGACGACATGCAGAAATCGCGAGAAGGCGTAACTTGACCAAAAGATCTGTGATGGTAATCACCGCCGGAGTGTGATCTGCGATTTAGGGCCGCACGTCCTGCGGCGATAACCTGCGAGACGGACATGCCGCGTATCCGGTCACCGTGTACGCCTCCCTCAGTGACAGCGCCGTCACGTTGCCCTTCGCGGCACGCCCATCGCAGACGAACGAACCGCGATCACTACGGCGATTCTGAGAAGACAAGGGACGGACGCGCGTGGACCTGTTCGAGTACCAGGCGAGGGACCTCTTCGCCAAGCACGGTGTACCGGTGCTGGCCGGTGAAGTCATCGACACGCCTGAGGCGGCGCGCGAGGCGACCCAGCGGCTGGGCGGCAAGTCGGTCGTCAAGGCGCAGGTGAAGGTCGGTGGCCGCGGCAAGGCCGGCGGCGTGAAGCTGGCCACCAGTGAGGACGACGCGGTCGAGAAGGCCGGTCAGATCCTGGGCATGGACATCAAGGGCCACACGGTCCACAAGGTGATGATCGCCGAGACCGCTCCGGAGATCGCCGAGGAGTACTACGTCTCGTACCTCCTCGACCGCACCAACCGCACCTTCCTGGCCATGGCCTCCGTCGCCGGCGGCATGGACATCGAGGAGGTCGCGGCGACCCGCCCCGACGAGCTCGCGAAGGTCCCGGTCGACGCCAACGAGGGCGTCACGATCGAGAAGGCCCGCGAGATCGTCGCCCAGGCGAAGTTCCCGGCCGAGGTCGCCGAGAAGGTCGCCGACGTCATGGTGACGCTGTGGAAGACCTTCGTCGCCGAGGACGCGCTCCTCGTCGAGGTCAACCCGCTCGCCAAGGTCGCCAGCGGCGAGGTCATCGCCCTCGACGGCAAGGTGTCCCTGGACGAGAACGCCGAGTTCCGCCAGCCGGAGCACGAGGCCCTCGAGGACAAGGACGCGGCCAACCCGCTCGAGGCCGCTGCCAAGGCCAAGGGCCTGAACTACGTCAAGCTCGACGGCCAGGTCGGCATCATCGGCAACGGCGCGGGTCTCGTCATGAGCACCCTGGACGTCGTCGCCTACGCCGGCGAGAAGCACAGCAACGTCAAGCCCGCCAACTTCCTCGACATCGGCGGCGGCGCCTCCGCCGAGGTCATGGCGAACGGCCTGGAGATCATCCTCGGCGACCCGGACGTCAAGTCCGTGTTCGTCAACGTCTTCGGTGGCATCACCGCGTGCGACGAGGTCGCCAACGGCATCGTCCAGGCCCTGGAGCTGCTCAAGTCCAAGGGCGAGGACGTCAACAAGCCCCTGGTCGTGCGCCTCGACGGCAACAACGCGGAGCTCGGTCGCGAGATCCTGTCGAAGGCCAACCACCCGCTGGTGCAGCGCGTGGACACCATGGACGGCGCGGCCGACAAGGCCGCCGAGCTGGCTGCTAAGTAAAGGACGAGGACACAACAACCATGGCTATCTTCCTGACCAAGGAAAGCAAGGTCATCGTCCAGGGCATGACCGGTGCCACTGGCATGAAGCACACCAAGCTGATGCTCGGTGACGGCACCAACATCGTCGGCGGTGTGAACCCGCGCAAGGCCGGCACCAGCGTCGACTTCGACGGCACCGACGTGCCCGTCTTCGGCTCCGTCGCCGAGGCGATGGAGAAGACCGGCGCCGACGTGTCCGTCCTCTTCGTGCCGCCGGCCTTCGCCAAGGCCGCCGTCGTCGAGGCGATCGACGCCGAGATCCCGCTGGCCGTCGTGATCACCGAGGGCATCGCGGTGCACGACTCCGCCGCCTTCTGGGCGTACGCGAAGTCCAAGGGCAACAAGACCCGGATCATCGGCCCGAACTGCCCCGGCCTGATCACCCCCGGCCAGTCCAACGCCGGCATCATCCCGGGCGACATCACCAAGCCCGGCCGCATCGGTCTGGTGTCGAAGTCCGGCACGCTGACCTACCAGATGATGTACGAGCTGCGTGACATCGGCTTCTCCTCGGCCGTCGGCATCGGTGGCGACCCGGTCATCGGCACCACGCACATCGACGCCCTCCAGGCGTTCGAGGCGGACCCCGACACCGACCTGATCGTGATGATCGGTGAGATCGGCGGCGACGCCGAGGAGCGTGCGGCCGACTTCATCAAGGCCAACGTCTCCAAGCCGGTCGTCGGCTACGTCGCGGGCTTCACCGCGCCCGAGGGCAAGACCATGGGCCACGCCGGCGCCATCGTCTCCGGCTCCTCCGGCACCGCCCAGGCGAAGAAGGAGGCCCTGGAGGCCGCCGGCGTCAAGGTCGGCAAGACCCCGTCGGAGACCGCGCGGCTGGCCCGCGAGATCCTCGGCGGCTGACTGCCTCCCGGCGCCCGCGCCGAAGGGGACGTGTCCCGTCCCTGACGGCCGTCGCCGTCGACACCGCCGGACCCGCGCCCTCGTGGCGCCAGGGTCCGGCGGTGCGCGTTGTGGGGGCGGGCCCGGCCCGCCTACCTGACCTCGGGCGACAGGCGGGCCTCGCGGAGCCGCTTGTGTACGGCGGCAGTGCCGTGCTTCTTGAGGTTCGTCTTCTCGGCGCTCGTCTTCCTGACGTCCGTCTTCTTGGCGCTCGTCTTCCTGACGTCCGTCTTCTCGAGGTCCTTGTGGACGCCGCGGCGCCCGGACGGGGAGACGCGGATCTGGGGCGCGGTCGCCAGGGGCTTGTGCGGCGACGGCGTGTAGTGGTCCGGCGTCGCGACCATCATCACCAGCAGCACCAGCACGAACGCTCCGGCCAGCCCGAACCCCGCCCGCGTGGCCCGCAGACCGCTGCGTTCGGCGTCGCTCCGTACGCGCTCCGCGGGGGTGGGCGTCACCTGCTGCGCGGCCGTCAGCGCGGTGAACCGGGTTCGCAGCAGCTCCCCCTGACGCACCGGCGGATGCCCGTCGAGCCCCAGCTCCGGCAGCCGCCCCGCGATCCGCTCGCGCGCATGGGTCAGCCGCCCGGCCGCGGCCGGCGTACTCGCCTCGATCTCCGCGGCGGTCTCGTAGAGCCCCAGCCCGACCCCGTCGTGCAGCAGCAGCGCCCGCCGGTAGGGCGCGGGCAGGCTCAGCAGCGCGAGGAGCAGCGCCCGGTCCGCGGGGTCGCCGGTCTGTGCGAACTGCCGCGGCGTGCGGGCGGTCCGCAGCCCCGGGCACAGCCGGTGCCACGGCTTCAGCGCGTACTCGTAGGCGGCCGCCCGCACCCACCCGGCCGGATCGGGGTCCACCGCGACCTGCGGCCAGCGCTGCCAGGCCAGCCGGAAGCCCTGCTCCACGGCCCGCCGGGCGAGCCACGGCCGCCCGGTGAGCAGGTAGGTCTGCCGCATCAGCGCTGCTGCGTGCCGGGTGTGGAGGTCGTCGAAGGCGGCGGCGGCCTGCTCGCGCTGGGTCATACACAGCAGTGTGGAAAACCGCGTCACGGGATCCGGCGCGACACGTCGGGCATTTCGCCAGTGCGGGGATGAAACGTCAGTTATTGGCAGCATGGCCGCGTGAGCCAGCCGACCGATCGTGGCCCTACGTTCTCCTCGCACGGCCGAGCCGCCGCGCAGCGCTCCTCCGCGATCGGCGCCGCCTTCCTCGGCGGTGTGACGGCCGCCGGTCTCGGCCTCGGTGCGCTGGCGGTCGCCGTGCTGCTGCTGTGGGTCGCCTCCCCGGCCCCCGACAGCGGCCCCTCACGGGCCCTGCACCTGGCCGCCGACCTGTGGCTGATGGCGCACGGCGGCGACCTCGTACGCACCACGGGGAGCCTCGCCGCCCCGGTCGCCGTGACCCCGCTGCTGCTCGCCGTCCTCCCCGTCTGGCTGCTCCACCGGGCCGCCCGCCACACCCTGGCGACCGCGGGGGACGGCCGCACCGCCCCCGGTGCGGATCCCGGTCCCGGTGCGGGAGCCGTCCCGGCGGTCGTGCCGCGCACCCTGCTCGGTGCGCTGCTCACCGGCTATCTGCTGATCGCGGCCGGGGTGCTGATCTACGCCTCCGCCGGGCGGCTGAGCGCCGAGCCGCTGAGCGCGCTGGCGTTCGTCCCGGCCACCGCGGTCGCCACGCTCGCCGGGACGGGCTGGTACCTGCTGCGGCACCCCGGCGCCGATCTGCTGCCCGCCTGGGCCCTGCGGGCGGTGGCCGCGGTGCCGAGCGGCGTCCGGAGCCTCTTCGCCGGTCCCCGGTTCGCCGCCGCGCAGCGCGCCGCCGGCGCCGCCCTCGGCGCCCTGCTGGTCTCCGGCGCCCTGCTCACCCTGCTCTCCCTCGGCCTGCACGCGGGCCGGGTGCGTCAGGACCTGCTCCAGCTGGCGCCCGACTGGGCGAGCCGTTCCACCGTCCTGCTGCTGTGCCTGGTCCTGCTCCCGAACGCGGCCGTCTGGGGCGCCGCCTACGGCCTCGGGCCGGGGTTCACGGTCGGCGCGGGCAGCACGGTCGGCCCGCTGGGCACCTCGGCCCACCCGGCGCTGCCGCAGCTGCCGCTGCTCGGCGGGCTACCGGACGCCGGGCCGGGAAACCCGCTGACCTGGGCGGTGGTCGTGGTGCCCCTGGTCGCGGGGGCTCTGCTGGCCCGCTCGGTCGCCCGCTTCGTCACCCGTCCCGCGGCGGCGCCCGACGCCCCGGAACACCCCTGGACCTGGTGGACGACCGCCTGTGCGGCGGCCCTGGGAGCCGGCCTCTGCGGCGTGGTCGCGGCGGTGCTCGCCGGCCTCGCGGGCGGCGCGCTGGGCACCGGCGCGCTCGCCGATTTCGGCCCGAGCTGGTGGCGCACGGGCCTCGCGGCAGCGGCCTGGACCGCCTTGACCGGCATCCCCGGCGCGATCGGACTACGGGCCTGGCACCGGTGCACGGAACGGCGGGGACCGCAGGACGAGGACACCTGCCCCGGCAACGGCAGGAGCCGGGCCACGGGCGAGGGCGAGGGCAAGGGCGACCGTGCGGGCCGGGCCACGGGCGAGGGCAAGGGCAGGGGTAAGGCCGACCGTGCGGGCCGGGCCACGGGCGAGGGCAAGGCCGACCGCAAGGGCGACGGCCGGGGCGAAGGCGACGGCGTTGGCCGCCGCACCAAGGGTGCCGCCCCGGGAGCCGACGACGCCGCCCCGAAGGCCGGCAAGACCGCCCCCGGGACCGGCGGGACCACCTCCGGCGACGAAACCCTCCCGGCCACGGACCCGGCAGACACGGATTCGTCCGCCGCGGAACCATCCCCTCCGGAACCACCCGCCGCGGAACAGCCCCCGGCCGCCACGGAACCGGCCACCGAGAGACGGGCCACCGAGAGACCGGCCACCGAGAGACCGGCCACCGCCAGATCGTCGTCCACCGCGGAACCGGCCGTCCCCGAACCGTCCGCCGGGGAACCGGCCGCCACCCCCGTCACCCCGAACGGCTGACACCGGCCATCACGGCACCGCCGGGCCCGGGTGGGCCGGCAGCCACCACCGCCCCGCCGCTGCCCTGCGACAGCTCTCCGGCAGCCGGTCCTGCCGCTCTACTGCTCCGTGCTCAGCAGCGGTCGCAGTTCACGCGGCAGCAGCTGTTCGCAGGACTTGCCGGCGGACTGGGTGAGGGCGTCTTCCACACAGGTGAAGTAGTCGCGGTAGACGATCTGCACGGTGAAGGTCGCGGCGACCATCATCAGCGCCAGTGACGCGGTGACCAGGCCCGCGATCGCCGCGGTGACCTGTGGCCGGGTGCTGCCCGGCGAGGAGGGGGTGCCGGGCTGGGCCTCCGGGGCGGGGCGCCCCTCTATGGCGGCGGTGGTGGCCGCGGCGGTGGCCTTCGCGGTGTTCGGCTTGGCGCGCAGCGAGCTGATGCCCCAGTAGAGCGCCAGCACGCCCAGCAGCAGGGCGAGTTCCGGCAGGCTGAACAGCACGCAGAAGAACGCCCACAGTCCGGCGAGCAGCGCGAAGCGTGCCCGGCGCTGGGCGGGGTCGGTGGGGTCCCAGCGCAGCCCGCCGGAGTTGCCGGAGTTGCCGGTGTTGCCGGGGCCGCCGCCCTGCTGGCCGTTGCGGCCGCCCGGCCGGGTGCCGAAGCCGCCGCTCTGCCGGCCCGGCTGCCGGGGGCTCCACTGGCTGCCCCAGCGCGGCGTCGACTCGTCCTGCTGCGGCTCGCCCTCGTCGCCGTCGTGGTGCTCCGGCGTCCGGCCGGGGCGGCGGGGGCGCCACTCCTGGTCGGGGGCGTCGGGCGGCGGCGGGGCGAAGGGGTTGTCGTCCCGGTCGGGGTTCGCGGAGTCCGGGGAATCCGGGGCGGCGGGCTCCGGGGACGAGGACGACGACTTGCGGTCGCGCAGCAGCACCGCCCCGGGGGCGGTGGCGGGCTGAGGGAGCAGGAGGGCCGCGCGGCGGCGTCGGTCCGTCATCTGGAGTGCGTCTTCCCCTTGTCTCGTCCGTGCGCGGGCGTTCGCGCCGGCGCCGGGTTATCACGAACGGCATGCAGTCTTACGCCTGACGCTACCTCCCGTGCCCGCCCCCGTCCCGTGGGGGCCGCGCGGTGTGCCGGTATCGTTGCTGACGGTCGGCGCCTTCGTAGGGTTCCCCGGATCTGCGGTACCCGCAGTCTTGTACGACCACACAAAGCACGCGAGATCGGAAAAGAGCCCCGCCGTGGCTTCCTCCCCAGCCCCCGCCCAGCAGCCCTCCGTCCCCCAGGTACCGGGGGAGGCCCCGACGGGGCGGCCCGCCCGCATCGTGGCCCTCGTCTCCGGTTCCGGGACGAACCTGCAGGCGCTGCTGGACGCCATCGCCGACCTCGGTCCGGCGGAGTACGGCGCCGAGATCGTGGCCGTCGGGGCCGACCGGGGTGCCATCGCGGGCCTGGAGCGTGCCGCGGCCGCCGGGCTGCCCACCTTCGTCTGCCGGGTCAAGGACTACGGGAGCCGTGCGGACTGGGATGCGGCGCTCACCGAGGCGACCGCCGCGCACGAGCCCGATCTGGTGGTCTCGGCCGGCTTCATGAAGATCCTGGGCAAGGAGTTCCTCGCCCGCTTCGGCGGCCGCACCGTCAACACCCACCCGGCGCTGCTGCCGAGCTTTCCCGGTGCCCATGGCGTGCGCGATGCGCTCGCGTACGGCGCGAAGGTCACCGGATGCACCGTCCACTTCGTCGACGACGGGGTCGACACCGGCCCGATCATCGCCCAGGGCGTGGTCGAGATCCGGGACGAGGACGACGAATCCGCGCTGCATGAGCGCATCAAGGAAGTCGAGCGATCGCTGCTCGTCGAGGTCGTGGGGCGTCTGGCCCGGCACGGCTACCGCATTGAGGGACGAAAGGTACGTATCTCGTGACCGCCACCGAAGGTACGCAGCGGCCCATCCGCCGCGCGCTGGTCAGCGTCTATGACAAGTCCGGGCTGGAGGAGCTGGCGCAGGGGCTGCACGCGGCGGGCGTCCAGCTCGTCTCGACCGGGTCGACGGCCGCGAAGATCGCCGCGGCCGGGGTGCCGGTCACCAAGGTCGAGGAGCTGACGGGCTTCCCCGAGTGCCTGGACGGCCGGGTCAAGACCCTGCACCCGAAGGTGCACGCCGGCATCCTCGCCGACCTCCGCCTGGAGGACCACCGCCGGCAGCTGGCCGATCTCGGCGTCGAGCCGTTCGACCTGGTGATCGTCAACCTCTACCCGTTCCGGGAGACCGTCGCCTCGGGCGCCACCCCCGACGAGTGCGTGGAGCAGATCGACATCGGCGGCCCCTCGATGGTCCGCGCCGCCGCCAAGAACCACCCGTCGGTGGCCGTGGTCGTCAACCCGGCCCGGTACGCGGACGTCCTGGCGGCCGTCGCCGACGGCGGCTTCGCGCTCGCCGACCGCAAGCGGCTGGCCGCCGAGGCCTTCCAGCACACCGCGGCCTACGACGTGGCCGTCGCCTCCTGGTTCGCCGACGACTACGCCGCGGCCGACGACTCCGCCTTCCCCGAGTTCCTCGGTGCCACCTACGCCCGCAAGAACGTCCTGCGCTACGGCGAGAACCCGCACCAGGGTGCCGCGCTGTACGTGGACGGCAGCGGCGGGCTCGCGGAGGCCGAGCAGCTGCACGGCAAGGAGATGTCGTACAACAACTACACGGACACCGACGCCGCGCGCCGGGCCGCGTACGACCACGCCGAGCCCTGTGTGGCGATCATCAAGCACGCCAACCCCTGCGGCATCGCGGTCGCCGCGGACGTCGCCGAGGCGCACCGCAACGCGCACGCCTGTGACCCGCTCTCCGCGTTCGGCGGTGTCATCGCGGTCAACCGCCCGGTCACCGTGGCGATGGCCGAGCAGGTCGCCGAGATCTTCACCGAGGTCATCGTGGCCCCGGGCTACGAGGACGGCGCGGTCGAGATCCTCGCCCGCAAGAAGAACATCCGGGTGCTGCGCTGCCCCGACGCGCCGGCGAACCCCGTCGAGGTCAAGCCCGTTGACGGCGGCGCCCTGCTCCAGGAGGCCGACCGGCTGCAGGCCGAGGGCGACGACCCGGCCCGCTGGACGCTGGCCAGCGGTGCCGCGCTGTCCGACGACGAGCTGGCCGAGCTGGCCTTCGCCTGGCGCGCCTGCCGTGCCGTGAAGTCCAACGCGATCCTGCTCGCCAAGGACAGCGCCACGGTCGGCGTCGGCATGGGCCAGGTCAACCGCGTGGACTCGGCGAAGCTCGCGGTGCAGCGGGCGGGCGAGGAGCGGGCGCGCGGCTCCTACGCCGCCTCCGACGCCTTCTTCCCGTTCCCCGACGGCTTCGAGGTGCTGGCCGAGGCCGGCGTCAAGGCCGTGGTCCAGCCGGGCGGTTCGGTCCGCGACGAGCTCGTCGTCGAGGCCGCCGAGAAGGCCGGCGTGACGATGTACTTCACCGGGACCCGGCACTTCTTCCACTGAGCGGCCGGCACCAGCGCGAAGGGCCGCACCCCGCCGGGGGTGCGGCCCTTCGCGCTGTGCCCGACGCGTTCAGTAACGCGGCCGGTTGAACCAGGCGTTGCTCTCGTCCTTGGAGACGAAGGTCACGACCAGGATGCCCAGGACCGTGTGGACCAGGCCGACGGGGAAGGTGCACAGGCTCAGGATGATGGTGCCGACGCCGAAGACGATGGTGCCGACCCGCACCCCGCTGCCGCCGTTGGCGAACTGCAGCGCCAGCGTGATGGCGACGGCGGTGAAGACCACGATGAGCACGATCACCGCGATCAGCAGGCCCTTGCCGACGTTCATCGCCGTGACGTCCTCCGCGGCGGTGTACGGCGAGACGTTGTGCGAGGCCTTGCTGACGCCGCCCAGCCCCATCACGGCGAGGACCAGCCCGATGAGGTTCAGGCCGGAGAGCACGAACAGCATCACCCGGGCGGCCTTGGCCCCGCCGGGCATCACCGTCGGGTAGGGCATCTGGCCTCCGGGCGCCCCGCCGCCCGGGTAGGGGCCGTACGGCGACGGCTGCTGGGGCTGCTGCTGGGGGTAGCCGTAACCGGGCTGCTGGCCCTGCGGGTAGCCGTAACCGGGTTGCTGGTTCTGCGGTGAGCCGTAGGGGTTCTGGTTCGGGTAACTCACAAGCGGTGTCCTTCAAGCGAGTCGAGGGGGGTATCGGCGAGCGCCGCGAAGGCCCCCGGTCGCGGCTGCGAGGGGGCCTTCGTGGGCTGTTGAGGGCGTCCGTGCGGCCCGGAGCGGGCTTACTTGACGCTCACGACCACGGTGCCGACGATCTTGTCCGAGAAGGTCTGGTTCTTGTCGTCCCACAGCGGCCACAGCCAGCCGATGCCGCACAGCAGGCCGTTCAGGTAGCGGCAGATGTAGCGCACGAACGTCATGCCGAAGCCGAGGGGCTGTCCGGTGGTCTCCTTGATCACCTTGATGCCCAGCGCCTTCTTGCCCGGGGTCTGGCCGGTGCTGCCTTCCTTGGCCATGAGGAAGAAGCTTCCGCCGACGATGATCAGCCAGGCGATCGCCATCATGATGATGGCGCCGACCGGCGTGGCGCTGCTGGCGGCGGAGTTGTACGCGTCACTGACGCACTGGACGTCACCCGGCGCGCAGGACGAGGTGTCGGCCGTCGCGGTGGCGCTGCCCGCCATGACGGCGCCGATGATGTACAGGATGGTCGGCACGGCGCCGATCATCAGGCCGTCGAGCAGGAGGGCGCCGACCCGTGCGCCCCAGCTCGCGTAGCCCGTCGGCATGCCCATCCCCGGCATCCCGGGCTGGCCGTAGGGGGCCGCCTGCTGCGGGTAGCCGTAACCCTGCTGCGGGACCTGCTGCTGGGGGTAGCCGTACGGCTGCTGCTGCGGGGCCTGCTGGGGGTAGCCGTAGCCGGGCTGACCCTGCTGCGGGGCCGGGGGCTGCTGGCCGTACGGGCCCTGCGGCGGGACCGGGGGCTGCTGACCGTACGGGCCCTGCGGCGCCTGCGGCTGCTGGCCGTAGGGGTTGTTCGGGTCGCCGAAACTCATCTGCTGTTTTCCTCCGTTGGGTGACTGTCGCGCGACGCGGCGTGACGCGGAGGAAAAACAGGATTCACTGGCCACCCCCCGACATAGCCTGCGGCACTGTGCGTCAATCCTTCTAGTTGCGCATTCACTCTGTCCAGTCAAGGCCCCCAGCTGTTGTGCAAGTGCAATGATCAATTCCGGCCATGTGCACCCCGCATGCCCTGATTGGAACGCGGCCGCCCTCATCCGGGAAGATGGGGGCATGACTGCCCAGATCCTGGATGGCAAGGCCACCGCAGCCGCTATCAAGTCCGAGCTCACCACCCGCGTCGAGGCGCTCAAGGCCAAGGGCGTGCAGCCCGGTCTGGGCACCCTCCTGGTGGGTGACGACCCGGGCAGCCGCTGGTACGTCAACGGCAAGCACCGCGACTGCGCCCAGGTCGGCATCGCCTCGATCCAGCGGGAGCTGCCGGAGACCGCCACCCAGGAGGAGATCGAGGCGGTCGTCCGCGAGCTGAACGAGGACCCGGCCTGCACCGGCTACATCGTCCAACTCCCGCTCCCCAAGGGCATCGACGCCAACCGGGTCCTGGAACTGATGGATCCGGCCAAGGACGCCGACGGGCTGCACCCGATGAGCCTGGGCCGGCTGGTGCTCGGCATCGAGGGCCCGCTGCCGTGCACCCCGTACGGCATCGTCCAGCTGCTGCGGCACCACGACGTCGAGATCAAGGGCGCGCACGTGGTGGTCGTCGGCCGCGGCATCACCATCGGCCGGCCGATGCCGCTGGTGCTGACCCGCAAGTCCGAGAACGCCACCGTCACCCAGTGCCACACCGGCACCCGTGACCTGTCCGCGCACCTCAAGCAGGCCGACATCATCGTCGCCGCCGCCGGCGTGCCGCACATCATCAAGCCCGAGGACGTCAAGCCCGGCGCGGCGGTCCTGGACGTCGGCGTCAGCCGGGACGAGGCGGGCAAGATCGTCGGCGATGTGCACCCGGGCGTCGCCGAGGTGGCGGGCTGGGTGGCCCCCAACCCGGGCGGTGTCGGCCCGATGACCCGCGCCCAGCTGCTGGTCAATGTGGTCGAGGCCGCCGAGCGCGCGGCGGGCTGAGCGCGCGAGATCTGAGAGTCTGGTCCCAAGAGACATCCGGTCTCGAGAGACAGACGGAGCCGGACACCGGAAGGGACTGCCAGCCATGGGTGCCGAAGCGCATTCGGACGGGGCCTGCGAGCCGCAGCGCACGTCGCGCCGCTTCCCGACGCTGACCCGCGACACCGCCCGGCCGGAAGGCGGCGGGCGGGCCGCCTCGGGCGGCTTTCCCGCGCCCGCCCGGCAGTGGCCGCTGCTGAGCGTGATGAGCGGGGTCGCGTTCGGGCTGCTGCTGGAGGCGCTCGACGCCTTCCGCTGGGGGGCGATCGTGATCGGGCTCTCCCTGCTGGCCGGGGCGGTGCTGCGGTGGGCACTGCCGTCGGTGGGGATGCTGGCCGTGCGCTCCCGCTTCACCGATATGGCCACCTACGGGGGGCTCGGCTTCGTGATCGTGATGCTGGCGCTGATGGTGCAGCCCAAGCCGTGGATCCACATCCCGTTCCTGGACGACATCGTCCACTTCACCGTGCGGTAGCCACCCGGCTCACGGTGCCCGCGGGCGCCGGGGCGGCAGCCTGACGACGGCGGCCCGTCCGCTCCTCCGGGAGCGGGCGGGCCGCCGTCGTGCTGTGCCGGGCGCCGTACGGGGCGGGCGGCACAGCACGGGCCCGAGGGGCATCCGGCTGTGCCTGTGTCCGGCGGGCGGCGGGACACGGGAGAGCTCCGCACGGTAGGTCACCACGGGGGTCGCGCGGGCTGTTCTTGTCAGAACACGTACGGAACCCGTAAGGAGTCCGGTCGAAATGCGACACTGCAGGGGCCACGGCGTGTGCGGGCGGGTGACCTCTGCCCGGATGCCGCCGTGCGCCCGTGCACGGACCCTGCCGCCCTGACCGGGGGCAGCCGTGCGGGGAGCAAGGAGGGCGGGCCGGGGGAGCCGCGCTGTCGCACGTGAGCGGGGGGATAGGGGGAGGCAATGCCTCGCTGGAAGGCGCTGCCGGAGGAACTCGATCCTCAGGTGGGGGAGTTCACCGGTCAGCTGCGCAGGCTCGTGGACCGCAGCGGGCTGAGTGTGGCCACCGTCGCGGACCGCACGGGCTACAGCAAGACGTCCTGGGAGCGCTATCTCAACGGGCGGCTGCTGCCGCCGCTGCGCGCGGTGGTCGCGCTCGCCGAGACGACCGGCGCGAACCCCTCGCACCTCACCACGCTGTGGGAGCTGGCCGAACGGGCCTGGAGCCGGGCCGAGATGCGCCAGGACGTCACCATGGAGGCGATCCGCGTGGCCCAGGCGCGCGCCGCCCTGGGGGAGTTGGACACCGGTCCGGCGCAGACCGGGTCCGAGCAGAAGGCGGCGAAGGCCGGCAAGGGCGCGAAGGCCGGCACGGCCGCGGCGCCGGACGGGCAGCCGCCGCAGGAGCGGCTCCCCCACGCCCCGTCGAGCGCCGACTTCCCCGAGTGGCAGGCGGCCGCGGCCCCTTCCCCGGCCCCGCCCGCCGGCCCGCGTGCCCGCCGAGGCCGCGGCCGGACGGCCGTGTTCGTCGCCGGCGCGGTCGGCGCGCTGCTGGTGGCCGGCGGCGCCGTCCTGCTGCTGAAGCCGTCCACCGGGCCCGCGAAGAAGGTGTCGGCAGCGGCCGCCCCCGCGGCCGCGCCGAGCGCGAAGCCGACGCTGCCGACCGGCGTGCGCTGCACCGGCGACGGCTGTGTGGGCAAGGACCCGGAGAAGATGGGCTGCGGCGGAACGCACGCGACCACCCCGTCCCGCGGGGTGGCCGGCCGCTCGATGATCGAGGTCCGCTACAGCGCCGTCTGCCACACGGCCTGGGCGCGGATCAGCCGCGCGGCCCGGGGCGACCAGGCCACCATCAGCGCCGGCGGCCACAGCGCCACCGCGCGCGCCGAACGGGGCGGCGACGCCTACACCCCGATGGTCGCGGTGTCCGGGGACCCGGCGAAGGTCGCGGCCTGCCAGACGACCATGGCGGGGGCGAAGAGCTGCGCCCGTCCGGTTCCGGCCACGCCCGCCGCCGGCCAGGCCACCCGGACGGTCCGCTAGGCGGACGGGTCGGTGCCGCCGGGAAGCGGGCGGCACCCCTTGGGGCGGGCGGCTACCGGCCGGGTGCCGGGGTCCCGCCCGGCCCGCTGCCGGCCCTCGGTCGCCCTCCCCGGAGAGTGTCCGAAATTCAGGGGGCATGCCCCTCGGTATCTCGGGCAGACGACGGTTACCCCCCCCCACGGGTGTGGCACAACCTGGCGGCCGCCCGCACTCCCCCCTCCTTGAGTGGGCGGCCGCCGCCCCTTCCTGCGAAACCCGCGCGGAGCGCGTACCGGACCGGGCGGCGCGGCGCGTGCGAGGGCAGGACGGACGGCCGTACGGACGCCCCGGAGGCACCCGGTGAGGTGTTCCACACCGGCCCGGCGCCTTGGGCGGTCGGGGGTCCGATAGCCTGACGGCCGGGTCTCTCGATACCAAGAGACCCGGATAACTGGGCAGGGACACCCACCGCCACCCATGGTGGACCAGGGGCTTGCCCCCGGAAAACACCGCGCAGGAGATCGCCATGACCCGCACTCCCGTCAATGTGACCGTGACCGGCGCCGCCGGCCAGATCGGTTACGCACTCCTCTTCCGCATCGCTTCCGGTCATCTGCTCGGCGCGGACGTGCCGGTCAAGCTGCGCCTCCTGGAGATCCCCCAGGGTCTGAAGGCCGCCGAGGGCACCGCCATGGAGCTGGACGACTGCGCCTTCCCGCTGCTGCAGGGCATCGACATCTCGGACGACCCGAACGTGGCCTTCGACGGCGCCAACGTCGCGCTGCTCGTCGGCGCCCGCCCCCGTACGAAGGGCATGGAGCGCGGCGACCTCCTGGAGGCCAACGGCGGCATCTTCAAGCCGCAGGGCAAGGCCATCAACGACCACGCCGCGGACGACATCAAGGTCCTGGTCGTCGGCAACCCGGCCAACACCAACGCCCTGATCGCCCAGGCCGCCGCGCCGGACGTACCGGCCGAGCGCTTCACCGCGATGACCCGCCTGGACCACAACCGCGCGCTGTCGCAGCTCTCGAAGAAGACCGGCACCCCGGTCTCCGAGATCCGCAAGCTGACGATCTGGGGCAACCACTCCGCCACCCAGTACCCCGACATCTTCCACGCCGAGGTCGCCGGCAAGAACGCCGCCGAGGTCGTGGGCGACCAGAAGTGGCTGGCCGACGACTTCATCCCGACCGTCGCCAAGCGCGGCGCGGCGATCATCGAGGCCCGTGGCGCGTCCTCCGCCGCGTCCGCCGCCAACGCCGCCATCGACCACGTCCACACCTGGGTCAACGGCACCGCCGCCGGCGACTGGACCTCGATGGGCATCCCCTCGGACGGCTCCTACGGCGTCCCGGAGGGCCTGATCTCCTCCTTCCCCGTCACCACCAAGGGCGGCACGTACGAGATCGTCCAGGGCCTGGAGATCAACGACTTCTCCCGCGAGCGCATCGACGCGTCGGTGAAGGAGCTCACGGAGGAGCGCGAGGCCGTCCGCGGTCTCGGCCTCCTCGGCTGACCCACCGCCGCGGCCGCCCCGCACGGTCGGCACCGCAGCACCGACGAGCCCGCACGGTCCGCAACGGCCGTGCGGGCTCGGCCGTTCGGGCCCGGCCGGGAGGCGGCGAACCGGCGGCCCGTCACCCCCGGCGTAAGTCCGCCTCGTGCGCGCCGTCCCTCACCGGCAGCCGCGCGCCCCGGCTGTCGGCGACGCGCAGCACATTGCCGAAGGCCTGCGTGGTCGCCCGCAGCGCCAGCCGCAGCGCATGTTCCCCGGCCCTGCCGTCGTCCAGTACGGCCACCGCGCCCTTGAGGACATCGGCACCGTCGCACAGCTGCTCCGCCTCGATCTCATCGGCCAGCCGCGACAGCACGCCCCCGGTCCCGTCCGTCCCGCCCGCCGACAAGAAGCAGGGCTTCCCGCCCTCGCCCTCCCACGGCAGCAGACGCAGCCCCGGTACGAGCGCGGGGACGGCGTCCCGGTCGTAACTCATGCTCAATGACTCCCAGAAGTTGGTTGCGCAGGAACGCGGCGCAGACGGCCGAACGACCCGTTACGTTGGGTGTGTTCAGCGTTGCGCCCCGTAGTGCGGGGTGCAACGTCGGACGCGTGACACTCACCATCTGGCACCAAGGGGGATGCGGTGAGCCGACGACGACGCAATGCGGAGAGCGGACCGGCAGCCACCAATGCCGCCGTGTTCGGGGAGGTGTTGCGGCACTTCCGGGAGGCGGCGGGGTTCACCCAGGAGGAACTCTCGAACAAGATCCCGTGCGACCGCTCGCAGGTGGCCCGCGTGGAGGCGGGCACCCGCGTGCCGCAGGAGTCCTTCGCCAAGCAGTGCGACGAGCTGCTGCGGACGGGGGGAGTGCTGCTGCGGTTATGGGGCCGGATCGACTGGTACCCGGAGGTGCAGCATCCGGACTGGTTCGAGCGACGGGCGAGGATGGACGCAGAGGCGGTGGCGCTGCGGGCGTATCAAGAACAGCTCATTCCAGGGCTGTTGCAGACACCTGATTACGCGCGCGTGCTGTTCAGCCGCCGCAGCGCGGATACTGACGAGGTCGAGTCACGTGTCCGGGCTCGACTGAGTCGGCAGCCGCGCTTTCTGATGGAGGGTGGCCCGTTGTACATCGCGATCTTGGACGAGGGCTGTCTGCGCAATGCGGTGGGGAGTCCGGACATCATGCGGGACCAGTGTGCGCATCTGCTGAGCGTCGGGCAGCGCTCCAACATCCGTATCCAGGTGGCTCCGGCCGACCTCTTCGGGCTCGTTCGCCCCCTCAGTTCTGTGTCGCTGATCGAACTTGTCGACGAGCGCTGGGTGTACTCGGAATCGCTGGACCGTGGCCATTTCAACAACGATCCGGCCGTCTACGCTCGTCACGCCCAGACCTATGATGTGCTCAGGGCGGACGCTCTGTCAGCCCGCGAGTCCGCCGCTCTGATCAGCGAAGTGATGGAGGGGTACGAGCAGCATGGACGGGCACGAACTCGGCGCGGTGACCTGGACCAAGAGCAGCTACAGCGGCGACAACGGCGGCGACTGCATCGAAGTGGCGCTCACCTGGATGAAGAGCAGCTACAGCGACAACAACGGCGGCAACTGCATCGAAATAGCCCCCGGTATCCCCGACGCCGTCCCCGTCCGTGACAGCAAGGACCCCGACGGCCCGGTGCTGGTCTTCCCGACGGGTGGCTGGTCGTCGTTCGTCGGCGCGCTCCAGCGCGGGGAGTTCCCCGCGGCCGTCTGACCCGCGCGGCAACCTTGGGTTATCGCGCTGACACGGAACGCTCGGCTCCCCTATGCTGCGGTTTCCGCACGCCGTGGCCGGAACCGCAGCTCGTCCGCCCAACAGGCCCGCGGAAGTGACTCGTTGGTGTGGTGATGGGGGAAGCCGATGACTCGGACGGATGTGCCTGCCCAGCCCGGTGATCCAGGCGGTTCGCAGCGGTTACGGAAGGAGGCCGGCGGCTCCCCGCCCCCGGCGCAGCTTCCCCCCACCCCGCCGGGCGCCAGCGAGGCCACCCGGCTGCTGTGCGCCGGCACGTACATGGACGACGCCTTCCGTGACGCGGTCATCGACGAGCTGTACGTCCACGAGCAGCGGTTCGCCGCGCCCTCCCTGGGCATCGACGCCGCCCGCGTCCTCGCCCACGCCCTGCGCGCCCGGCGTCTCCAACTCGGATGGGCTGCGGGCATCCTGGGGCTGTGGTTCGTCGCCCTGCCGCTGACCTCCGGTCTCGCGGTGTTCTACCTCTTCCCCGTCGTCCTCATGGCGCTGGGCCGTCTGGTCCGCCGGGCGCCGGTCCCGCGCTGGATGGCCATGGCGGCCGCCTTCGTCCTGCGCTGGTACGGACGGCTGGCGCTGACCCTGTTCTGCCTGTCGCTGCTGTTCCTGGCGTTCGGCGGGATCGATCTCGTGAGCCCGGACTGGCTGTTCTCGCCGTTCCCGGACGCCCTCAACCCCCTGACGGGCGGCTCCTCGGACGGCTACGGCTCGGCCTACGGCAGCGCGCCGTGGGACGGCCTCGGCCAGGGAGCGGGGTCCTCGTACCTCGGGAGCGGCGGGCAGGGCGGCGCCCTGGTGCGGGTGTGGATCACGCTGCTGCTGCCGCTGGGCGTGGCCGTGCTGGTCGGCCTGCAGCGCGGGCAGTTCGCCCGGGTGCTGGCGCGCGAGCTGTCCCGGGAGCGCTTCCCCGACGTCATGTCCGACCCCGCCGAACGGTCCGAGGGCTACCGCTTCCGGCGGCTGCGGGACCGGGTGCGGATCGAGCAGCACGGGCCGCTGGTGATGTACCGGGCGGCCGATCCGTTCTGCGGCGCCGGCTACCCGTACAAGACCTGGTCGCTGTCGGTGGAGCTGAACCCCCGGGAGGACCGGGAGGCCGAGCCGTTGGACAACGGCGCCATCCTGGCCCGGATCGTGCCGCTGGTGGCGGCGCTGCGGGTGCCGTCCCCGCACGGTTCGCCCGAGGTGGCGGCCGCGGTGCGCGACCGGCTGCGCGCGATGGAGATCGACGAGTGCGTGTTCCTGCCGGCCGAGGGGCTGCCGAGCCGGGAGGCGGCGCCGTACGCACCGGAGGCGTTCGAGCAGCACCGCGCGCGGGCGGTGGAGGAGGGCGGCGAGACCCGCAGGCACTTCCTGCGCATCCGGGTCGGCGGCTGGAACGAGGGCGTGGTGACCACGCTGTTCGTCCGGGTGCACACGCAGGGCGGGATGCTGATGCTGGAGGTCGCGCCGCATGTGCTGTGGCCGCTGCGGCAGCTCTTCCAGGACGCCGACCGGATCGCCCACCAGTACCGCCACCATCACCACTTCGGCAAGGCGGTGTGGGCGCTCGCCCGCACGCCCCGCTCCGTGGGGCACGCCCTCGTCACCCTGGCGAGCGGCCTGTTGTCGGCCTGGCGGCTGGCCACCGCGGGACACGGCGCGGCGCTGCCCGAGGGCCCCGGCGCCTCCGTGCGCGAGCTGGGCTCCTACGGGGAGTCCTCGCTCTTCCAGGACATGGACGCCGCCCGCTATCTGAAGACCATTCAGCAGCGGGTGGCGGCCGGGGTGACCACGGCACTGCGCGAGGCCGGCTACCAGACCGACGAGTTCGAGCAGCGGATCGTGCATGTCGCCGAGGGCGGCGTCTATGTCGAGTCCGCCCAGGGGGCCGTCGGCATCGGCGACCACAACACGATCACCCACCACTCCGGCCCCCGGCGCGGCGGCGAGGCGAAGGGAAGTAGCAAGCGTGGCAACGGCTGACGGCCGCGGCAACGGCATCCACATCGGCAGCGTCCGGGGTGCCTTCGCCATCGGCGACCACAACACGGTGACCCACCACGAAGGCCCGGCCGCGCCCGCCGCGGACCCGGCGCAGGAGGAACTGCTGCGCGCCGTCCGCGCCCTGCGCGACGACCTGTCCCGGGCGGTGGAGAGCCCGCAGATCACGGCCCTGAGCGGGGAACTCGCCGAGACCGAGGCGGAGATCGCGGACAGCGGGGCGGCGGGCGCCGGCCGGCTGGCCCGGCTGCGTACGGCGCTTGCGGACGCCGGCGCCGTGGTGGGCCTGCTGGCCTCCGGCACGGCGGTGAGCCAGGCGGTCGCGGCCCTGGTGGGAGGCTGACGATGAAGCGCGGCGGCCAGGCCCGCTGGAACGACGAGACCCAGAGCTGGGAGGACGGCACCCCGCCGCCGGCGCCCTACACGGGCCCGATGCCGCCGCGGCCGGCCTTCGCGCCGTCGGCGGGCGGTACGCCGACCGGTGCCGTCCCCCGGCCCGCCACCGAACCCCCGTCCGCCGCCTCCCCGCCCGCCACCGACCCGCCGCCCGCGCCCGGCCCGCCCTTCGGCCCCGCACGCGGCACCGACCCGCACTCAGCCGTCCCCGAGCCTGCCGCGGACTGGTTCCACGACCCCGGCACGTACGACCCCGGCACGTACGCCGAGCCCGTAACCGGTGTCCGGCGCCGCAGCACGGGGCTGGTCGCCGGTGCGGCGGTGGCCGTGATCGCGGCGGCCGTCGGCGGCGGCTATCTGCTGTGGGGCCACTCCGGCGACGACCCGGCCGCCGCGCGTCCCGCGGCCCGCACCAAGACCTCCGCCGCTGACCACACGACCACCGCCGCACCCACCGGCGCCACGGCCACCACGTCCCCCGGCCCCCTCTCCACCGAAATCCCCAGCGGCTACCGCCTCGTCCACGACACCAAGGGCTTCACCCTCGCGGTGCCCCGCCCCTGGAAGCGCAGCGAGCGCAGGACCGGGGTCTTCTACACCTCGCCGGACGACCGCCGGCTGGTGCAGATCTTCGAGATCAGCGAACCCGACACCACCCCGTACGAGGCGTTGGAGACGGCGTCGCGGGGACTGTCGGGCAACCCCGGCTACAAGGAAATAAGCCTCGGGCCGCTGGGCTTCCCCGGACCGGGCACCGACGCCACCCAACTGGTCTACGCCTATGACAGCGAGCGTCTCGGCGAGCGCGTCAAGGTCGTCGACTGTGCCTTCACCGTCGGCGACGGCCGCCAGTTCGCGGTACTCGTCCTGGGCCCCGAGGCCGACTGGCCGGACCAGGAGTGGATGCAGCAGAACATGCTGCGGAGCTTCGTACCCGGCAGCTGAGTGCGCGCTGCTCGGCCGGGCCCGGCCCTCGGGGGCGGTCCCTACCCGGGCAGCTCCGTGCGCTCCCACCACTCGTAGACGGGCAGGGGTCCCTCGGCGGTGTGCTTCTGCCGGCTGGTGGCCCGGAAGTGCTCGTAGCCGTTCCGGAACGGGATCTTGAGCTCGCCCCCGGGCGGATCGACCGGCACGATCCGCTCGGGAAGCTCCTCGGGACCGCCTTCGAGCACCGCTTTCACCGCTGTGTCAGCCATGCCTGCATTCTCGTCCGCCCCACCGCCCCCGGCCCCTCCGGTTCGGCAGCGCGGGTGACGCCGCCGGGCGGTCGCCGGCGCCAGTCGCGGGGGAATTCTCCGGTGGAACGGGCGGTTCGTCCGACGGTCGCCGTGCCGCTCCTCCCCGCCGCCGCGCGGGCGCGCTACGCAGGTGCGAACGGTTACGTACCGTGGCCGCGGGTCAGGTGCCCTGCGACCCCTTCATCAGGTCGTCCAGCGCCGAGATGTCGGCCGTCTCGCCGGGGGCGGGGGTCTTGGTGGACACCGGGGTGTCGTAGTTGCTCAGGAGGATGGTGCCGGTCTCGTGGTCGACCTCGGCGGTGAGTTTGCGGGGGTAGTGCTTGCCGTCGATGGCCACGTAGAGGGTCTGGACGGCGCCGTGGGCCTTCTTGACGACCGGGAGGACGCGGGTGCCGTCCTCGGTGGTCGGCCGGCCCTTGGTGAGGGAGACGGAGTGCGAGGGGGAGGGGGTGCCGGACGAGGGCTTCTTGGAGCCCGTGGCCGAGCGCTGGAACGCCTTGAGGTCGCAGGCGGCGGTCACGCCCCGGAGGAACGCGTTCTTGGTGGTGCCGTGCAGGTAGGTGTCCTTGTACCTCGACGCGGCGTCGTCGCCCTTCTTCCCGGGGAACTGGGTCTTCCAGAAGGCCGCGTCCGGCTTCATCCAGACCTGGTCGCCGCGCTTGACGAGGTCGACGCGGCCGAACTCGCCCTTGCTGACGGCGCCGGTGCAGTTGCCGGCGCGGTCGAGGGTGAGGTCGAGCTTGGTGGGATCGGCACTGGTCTCGGTGCGCAACCGCAGGGACTGCGCGGCGAGCAGTTGCCGGAGGGACTCGTCGGAGATCTGCTGGGCCGATTTGTCCGCGAGGTCGCCTTCGCCGCCGTCGGAGGCGCCGGCCGCCGCCGCGGCTGGTCCTGCGATCCCGGCGAGCAAGGCGACGCCGCAGGTCAGGGCCGCCGTGGTGGCGGCAGCCCGCCGTCTGCTGGTCATCTCGGTACCTCCGGTCCCGAGGGGACAGTCCGGCAAGTACATACGGCTATTCAGGGTACGTTCCGGGACATTCCGCCGCACATTCAGTGAGTCGAGTCACTTTCCATGAATGTTTGGGCATAGATACGCGGCTTCAGGGGAGGGGTCCCCGTTGCTGGTGGCACCAGTGGTTGCACCAGTGGGAACGAGATCGGTAACCGGAAGGCAGAACGACGTGTCGTCAATCGAGACCATTCACGTAGACGGGGTGTGGCTCCCGGCCGCATCCGGCGAAACGCGGGAGGTCCTCGACCCCGCCGACGCGACGACGCTCCAGCTGGTCTCCGAGGGCGGTGCGAAGGACGCCGACGCCGCGGTCGAGGCGGCCCGCCGGGCCTTCGACGGTGGGGCGGGCGCCTGGCCCCGTACGGCCGTCGCCGAACGCTCCGCGCTGCTGCGCCGGGTCGCCGACCTGCTGCAGCGCGACCGCGAGGAGATCGCCCTCATCGAGAGCCGGGACACCGGCAAGACGCTGGAGGAGGGCCGGGTCGACGTCGACGACGTCACCAACGCCTTCCGCTACTTCGCCGACCTGGTGATGAACGAGAGCGGCGGCCGGGTCGTGGACGCCGGATCGCCCGATGTGCACAGCATCGTCGTGCACGAGCCGGTCGGTGTCTGTGCGCTCATCACGCCCTGGAACTACCCGCTGCTGCAGGCGAGTTGGAAGATCGCGCCGGCCCTCGCGGCCGGCAACACTTTTGTGATCAAGCCCAGCGAGGTCACCCCGCTGTCGACCGTGCACCTGATCAAGCTGCTGGTCGAGGCCGGACTGCCGGCCGGTGTCGCCAACCTCGTCACCGGCGCGGGCCTGCCGGTCGGCCAGCGGCTGGCCGAGCACCCGGACGTCGACCTGTTCTCCTTCACCGGCGGCCTGGTCAGCGGGACCAAGGCGGGCGCGGCCGCGGTGTCCGGCGCCAAGAAGATCGCGCTGGAGCTGGGCGGCAAGAACCCCAACGTGGTGTTCGCCGACGCCTGCGCCACCGACGAGGGCTTCGACACCGCCGTCGACCAGGCGCTGAACGCGGCCTTCATCCACAGCGGGCAGGTCTGCTCGGCCGGTGCCCGGCTGATCATCGAGGAGTCGGTGCGCGACCGTTTCGTCGCCGAACTCGCCCGCCGCGCCGAGAAGATCAAGCTCGGCCGCGGCACCGAGGACGGCGTCGAGTGCGGCCCGGTCGTCTCCCAGCAGCAGCTCGACAAGGTCGAGGCGTACGTCGCCTCCGCGCTCGCCGAGGGTGCCCAGCTGCGGTGCGGCGGCGCCCGCCCCGAGCCGTCCGACGTCCGCCCGGCCACCGGCTACTTCTACGCACCGACCGTGCTCGACGGCTGCCACCGCGAGATGAAGGTGATCCGCGAGGAGACCTTCGGGCCGATCCTGACGGTGGAGACCTTCACCACCGAGGACGAGGCCGTGGCGCTCGCCAACGACACCGAGTACGGCCTGGCCGGCGCCGTCTTCTCCGGCGACACCGCGCGTGCCCGCCGGGTCGCCGCGAGGCTGCGGCACGGCACGATCTGGATCAACGACTACCACCCCTACCTCCCGCAGGCGGAGTGGGGCGGCTTCGGCAAGTCCGGCATAGGCAGGGAACTGGGCCCCGCAGGTCTGGACGAGTACCGCGAGAGCAAGCACATTTACGAAAACCTCCGGCCGGAGCCGGTGCGCTGGTTCGCGGGCTGACACCCGCCCCTGTCACAGCACCACCCGCACCACGCACGTTGTAAGAAGGAGCACCCCCAATGCCTGTGTATGACTATGTCGTTGTCGGCGGTGGCACCGCCGGTTCCGTCATCGCCTCCCGCCTCACCGAGGACCCGGACGTCACGGTCGCCGTCATCGAGGGCGGTCCCTCCGACATCGACCGCGAGGACGTCCTGACGCTGCGCAAGTGGCTCGGCCTCCTCGGCGGCGACCTCGACTACGAGTACACGACCACCGAGCAGCCGCGCGGCAACTCGCACATCCTGCACAGCCGCGCCAAGGTGCTCGGGGGGTGCTCCTCCCACAACACGCTGATCTCCTTCAAGCCGCTGCCGTCCGACTGGGACGAGTGGGAGGCGGCGGGCGCCACCGGCTGGAACGCCCAGGAGATGGACCCCTACTTCGGCAAGCTGCGCAACAACATCGTGCGGGTGGCCAAGAAGGACCAGAACCAGATCGCCACCGACTGGATCGAGGCCACCAAGACCGCCCTCGGCGTCCCCGAGGTCGTCGGCTTCAACGACCGGCCCTTCGAGGAGGGCGTCGGCTTCTTCGACCTCTCCTACCACCCGGAGAACAACAAGCGCTCCTCCGCCTCCGTCGCCTACCTCCACCCGCACATCGAGGCCGGCGACCGCCCGAACCTCACGCTGATGCTGGAGACCTGGGCGTACAAGCTGGAGCTGGACGGCACGACCGCCAAGGGCGTCCACGTCCGCACGAAGGACGGCGAGGAGGTCTACGTCGAGGCCGCCCGCGAGGTGCTGGTCTGCGCCGGCGCCGTCGACACCCCGCGGCTGCTGATGCACTCCGGCATCGGGCCCCGTAAGGACCTCGAGGCGCTGGGCATGGAGTGCGTGCTCGACCTGCCGGGCGTCGGCGAGAACCTCATCGACCACCCCGAGTCGGTCATCGTCTGGGAGACGAACGGACCGATCCCGGGCAACTCCGCGATGGACTCCGACGCGGGCCTCTTCGTCAAGCGGGACCCGGAGCACAAGGGCCCCGACCTGATGTTCCACTTCTACCAAATCCCGTTCACCGACAACCCCGAGCGGCTGGGCTACGAGCGCCCCGAGCACGGGGTGTCGATGACGCCGAACATCCCCAAGTCGCGCTCCCGCGGCCGGCTCTACCTGACCTCCGCCGACCCCGAGGTCAAGCCCGCCCTCGACTTCAAGTACTTCGAGGACGAGGGCGACTACGACGGCAAGACCCTCGTCGACGGCATCAAGCTGGCCCGCAAGGTCGCCCAGGCCGAGCCGTTCAAGAAGTGGCTCAAGCGGGAGGTCTTCCCCGGCCCCGAGGTCACCGACGACGCGGAGATCAGCGAGCTGGTGCGCAAGGCGGCCCACACCGTCTACCACCCGGCCGGCACCTGCAAGATGGGCGCCGCCGACGACCGGCTCGCCGTCGTCGACCCCGAGCTGAAGATCCGCGGCCTGTCCGGCATCCGCATCGCCGACGCCTCCGTGTTCCCGACGATGCCCGCCGTCAACCCGATGCTGGGCGTGCTCATGGTGGGGGAGAAGTGCGCCGAACTGCTCCACAAGGCTCCGACCCAAGGAGGTGATGCGTGATGGCTACCACCGCCGCCGGCGCATCCGAGATACCCAACGCCCGCACGCCCGAGTCCGCTTCCGCAGCGGACGGCCGCGAGGTCGTCTTCTCCGTCCGTCACCTCTGGAAGGTCTTCGGCCCCAAAGCCGAGCGCATACCCGAGGACACCTCGGTCGCCAAACTGAGCGCCCAGGAGCTGCGCGAGCAGACCGGCTGCGTGGCCGCCGTCCGCGACGTCTCCTTCGACGTCCACAAGGGCGAGGTCTTCGTCGTCATGGGCCTGTCGGGCTCCGGCAAGTCCACCCTCGTGCGGTGCCTGACCCGGCTGATCGAGCCGACCAGCGGTGACGTGGAGATGGACGGCGAGGACGTCCGCGCCATGGACCGCACCGCGCTGCGCGAACTGCGCCGCCGCCGCGCCGCCATGGTCTTCCAGCACTTCGGCCTGCTGCCGCACCGCACCGTCGTCGACAACGTCGCCTACGGCCTGGAGATCCAGGGCATGGGCAAGGCGGAGCGCCGTGAGAAGGCCAACGAGATGGTCGACAAGGTCGGCCTGGCCGGCATGGAGAAGCGCCGTCCCGGCCAGCTCTCCGGCGGTCAGCAGCAGCGCGTCGGCCTGGCCCGTGCGCTCGCCGCCGACCCCGAGATCCTGCTCTTCGACGAGCCGTTCAGCGCGCTCGACCCGCTCATCCGGCGCGACATGCAGGAGGAGGTCGTCCGCCTGCACCGCGAGGAGGGCCGGACGATGGTCTTCATCACCCACGACCTCGCCGAGGCGCTGCGCATCGGCGACCGCATCGCCCTGATGCGCGACGGCGAGATCGTCCAGCTCGGCACCCCCGAGGAGATCGTCGGCTCCCCGGCCGACGACTACGTCCGCGACTTCGTCCGGGACGTCCCGCGCGAGCAGGTGCTGACCGTGCGCCGCGCGATGCGTCCGGCCAAGGACGGCGAGGCCGACGAGGGCCCCGCGCTGGGGCCCGACACCCTGATCTCCGACGCCATCGAGGCGGTCGCCCGCTCCGGCGGTGCGGCCCGCGTCGTCGACGGCGGCCGCTGCCTGGGCATCGTCGACCACGCGTGCCTGCTGAACGTGGTCGCCCGGCTCGACGGTGCGCAGCACGGTGAGGTGGCCGCCTGATGTACGCCGCCACCACCCACCGCGGCGCCGTGCGCGCCGTCGGCTCCAGAGCTCCCGCGGCCACCCCGCGGGCCCGGCTGCGCGCCTGCCTGCTGCGCCACTGGCGCGAGGCCCAGCGCTGCGCCGCCCTGAACATGCCCACCGGCACCGTGAAGCGGGGGCGCGCATGAGCACCACCGCCCCCGCCACCACGCCCCGGCCGCTCGGCGCCGACACCAAGACCGGACCGGTGCAGGCCCTGCTGCGCCGCCGCGGCCTCGCCAAGCTCCTGCTGCTCGCCGTCGTCGCGGCGGTCCTGGTCCCGCTGGTCCACGCCCAGTGGCCCAGCACCCTGTGGCCCTCCGACCTGACCGTCGACCTCTCCGGCCCGCTGGGCAAGGCCAGCGACTGGATCATCGACAACCGCGACAGCCACTGGCTGTTCCTCTACTTCCTCGGTCACCTCAGCAACGCCGTGGTGATCTCCGTACGCGCCGTCTACCTGGTGCTGCTCGCGCTCGGCTGGGCCGGTGTCGTGGCCGGCGCCGCGCTGATCGCCTGGCGGGTCGCGGGCGTGCGGCTCGCGGCCCTGACCGTGGCCTCGTTCGGCCTGTGCGGGCTGCTCGGCATGTGGGTGCCGACGATGCAGACGCTGGCCCTGATGGTCGTGGCCGTCGTCGCCGCCGTCGTGCTCGGCATGCTCATGGGGCTCGCCGCCGGTCTCAGCGACCGGGTCTTCCGCATCCTGCGGCCGGTCCTCGACACCATGCAGGTCCTGCCGGCCTTCTCGTACCTGCTGCCGGTCGCCCTGATCTTCGGCGTCGGCGTCCCCGCGGCGGTCTTCGCCACCGTCATCTACGCCGCCCCGCCGATGGCCCGGCTCACCGCGCTCGGCCTGCGCGGTGCCGACGCCGGCGTGATGGAGGCCGTGACCTCGCTGGGCACCACCGCCCGCCAGCGGCTGTTCTCGGCCCGCCTCCCGCTGGCCCGCAAGGAGCTCCTGCTCGGCCTCAACCAGACGATCATGATGGCGCTGTCCATGGCCGTCATCGCCTCGATGATCGGTGGCGCCGGTCTCGGTGACCGCGTCTACCAGGCGCTCGGCACCGTCGACGTCGGAGCCGCCCTCGCGGCCGGCATCCCGATCGTGCTGCTCGCCGTGGTCCTCGACCGCGTGACGGGCGCCGCCGGTGAGCGCCTCGGCGCGAACGCCGAGGACACCTCGGTGCTGCGCGGCTGGCGCGGCTGGTCCCTGGCCGGCCTCGGGACCGTCGTCGTGGCGCTCGCCGTGCGGTTCGCCGGCCTCCTGGACTGGCCGGCGAGCTGGACGGTGGACATCGTCGAGCCGGTCAACACCGCCAAGGAGTGGATGGTCGACCACCTCTACACCGGCGTGCCCGTCGTCGGCGGCACGGCCGACTGGGCCGCGCACTTCACCACCTGGGTCCTCAACCCGGTCCGCGACGGCCTGCAGGGCCTGCCCTGGTGGTCGGTGCTGCTCGTGGTCGCGGCCCTGGCCTGGCTGATCGGCACCTGGCAGACCGCCCTGACCGCCGTCCTCGCCATGGCCGGCATCGGGGTCCTGGGCGTGTGGGACAAGTCCCTCGACACCCTCGCGCAGGTCCTCGCGGCCGTCGCCGTCACGGTCGTCCTCGGCTTCGCGATCGGTATCGCGACCGCCCGCAGCGCCCGTCTCGAACGGCTGCTGCGCCCGGTGCTCGACATCTTCCAGACGATGCCGCAGTTCGTGTACCTGATCCCGGTCGTCGCCCTCTTCGGCATCGGCCGGGCCCCCGCGGTCGCCGCGGCCGTCGTGTACGCGCTGCCCGCCGTCATCCGCATCACCACGCAGGGCCTGCGCCAGGTCGACGCCGGCGCGATGGAGGCCTCGAGCTCGCTCGGTGCCACCAGCTGGCAGCAGCTGCGGCAGGTCCAGCTCCCGCTGGCCCGCCCCGCGCTGCTGCTCGCCCTGAACCAGGCGGTCGTCCTGGTCCTCGCCGTCGTCGTCATCGGCGCTCTGGTCGGCGGTGGCGCGCTCGGCTACGACGTCGTGTTCGGCATCGCCCAGGGCGACCTGGCGACGGGCATGGTGGGCGGCGTCGCCATCGTCTGCCTCGGTCTGGTGCTGGACCGGGTGACGCAGCCGACGGCCCGCCGCGAATCCGGCTCGACGAAGGGAGCGTGACATGCGAGTGAGCACGCGTGCGGTGAGCACCATGACCGCGGTCGGTGCCCTGCTGGCCCTCTCCGGGTGCGGCGCCGCCGACATGACCAAGCAGGCCTCCCCGTACGCGAACGCGGCGGGCGCCAAGACCGTGACGCTCTCCGTCCAGAGCTGGGTGGGAGCCCAGGCGGACGTGTCGGTCGCCGAGTACCTGCTCAAGCACGAGCTGGGCTACCGCGTCGACCGGGTCCAGATCGACGAGGTCCCGGCCTGGGACGCCCTCAGCCAGGGCCGCGTCGACGCGATCATGGAGGACTGGGGCCACCCGGAGCAGGAACAGCGGTACGTCAAGGACAAGAAGACGATCACCGCCGGCGGTGGTGTCGGCGTGACCGGCCACATCGGCTGGTACGTCCCCACGTACTTCGCGAAGAAGCACCCGGACATCACCAACTGGAAGAACCTCGACAAGTACGCGAAGCAGTTCCGTACCGCGGAGAGCGGCGGCCAGGGGCAGCTGATGGACGGCTCCCCGTCGTACGTCACGAACGACAAGGCGCTCGTGAAGAACCTCGACCTGGACTACAAGGTCGTCTTCGCGGGCTCCGAGGCGGCGCAGATCACCCAGATCAAGCAGTTCGCCAAGGCGAAGAAGCCGTTCCTGACGTACTGGTACAAGCCGCAGTGGCTCTTCGACAAGGTGCCGATGACGGAGGTGAAGCTGCCCGAGTACAAGGAGGGCTGCGACGCCGACCCGAAGAAGATCAAGTGTGGGTACCCGCACACGCCGCTGCAGAAGTACTTCAACTCCAACTTCGCGAAGCACGGCGGCAAGGCCGCGGCCTTCCTGAAGAACTTCAAGTGGAGCCAGGCCGACCAGAACGAGGTCGCCCTCGACATCGCCGACAAGAAGATGTCCCCCGAGGACGCGGCGAAGAAGTGGGTCGAAGGCCACAAGTCGACGTGGCAGGCCTGGCTGCCCAAGTAGCCGGCCCGGCCTGACCCGCCACCCGTGAGGGGGGTGCCGCACCTGGTGCGGCACCCCCCTTTCTCTCTGCGTCACTGCCCCTAGGCGATCGCTACTTGAGCGTGTGGCACGCCTTCTTCGCGACATGCGCCCACTGCACGCAGACGAGCGTGCCCTTGCGGAGCTTCGGTCCTCCGGTCGCCCCCGCCTTGCCCCACTCGACCTCGGCGGCGTTGCCGCGCGGAACCTGGTGGGCCCTGCGCCAGCTCTTGCCGACGTGGGTCGTGCCGCCCGGCTGCTTGTACAGCCAGCGGGCCTTGCCCGCCTTGTACGGGGACCGGGCCGACTGGAGGTAGTTCAGGCCGCGAGAGCCGGAGCCCTTCTTGTTCCAGTAGAAGAAGGAGGCCGAGTACGAGCAGGTCCTGCCGCTGTGCGTGACGCAGCGGACCTCCTGGTGCTTGCTGATCTTCGCGGCCGCGGCCCGGGGCCCGCCCTGGGGCCCGGCGTGGGCCGGCGCCGCGGTCGTGACGGCGAGTGCCGCGGTGGCGCCGACGAGGAGCGCCTTCCCCGTTTGGTTCAACACGTGCTGACTACCTCCGGTGAGCGTGGCGTGTCTGTGTTCCTGCAACCAACTCCCGCAGACAGTAAGGCACTTGACCGCCCGCCGATATTGTACGAAGGGGTGGGACGGACCCCCGGGCCGACGCTCCGCGGAGGGCTCGGCGTTGCCCTTTCGGCCAATAGCGGGGCCTGATCGCGCGCCCTACTGTGAGCGGTGTTCATGACAGACCTGAAAGAGATTGGACGTGTATGGGACTCTCCCGTCGAGTGGTGACGTCGGCGTGTGCGCTCGCCGTCGGTGCCGCTGTCCTGACGCCGGTGCTGGGCAACGAGTCGGCGCAGGCCAGCTCCGTGAACGCGGCCCCGGTCGCCGCGAAGCAGTCCGCCGCGGTCGTCAAGGCCGGTGGCTTCCACTCGAAGAGCGGCACGCTCAACTGCCGCAAGAAGGGCGAGACCGCCTGGATCTGGGACTCGGCGGCCGGTGCCTCGCGGGTGTCGTGGAAGCCCAAGGGCGGTCACCTGGTGTCCCGGGTGTGGCGGCACACGCCCGACGGCATCTCGACGCGTACCGTCCCCACCTGGCGCAAGTCCGTCAAGTGGAAGGTCACGTCGACCTACGGGAACGGCAAGAACCTGAGCAAGGTGTACGGCTACTGCAGCACGCAGGGCTGGCGGGTCGGAAAGGCGTCGGACAAGCTCAGCCAGAAGAAGTCCGGCACCAAGCGCTGCCCCGCGGGCAAGACGGTCTACATCTCCTCCGGCGGCATCGGCAACATCAAGCACCGCTTCAAGTCGACGAGCGGCGGCGCGCTGCACACGCACAACTTCGGCGGCTCCCAGCAGGTCCTGGTGACGGACCGTGCGACGCCGACCGAGATGCGTTCGGTGAAGTGGCGGGTGGAGGCCTGGAGCATCAAGCACAGCATCCCCAATGCCCAGACCGGGCGGGTCACGCTCTCCTGCATCAGCAAGTACTGACATCGCGTGACCGACGAGGTCCTGTCGTCATGCTGCCGCCGTCGCTCCAGGGCGGCGGGGGCGAGGACTGCCGAAGTCCGCGCGAGTTGGGCACTGGAGGACCCACACGCTGAACACAATGGCGCAACAAGATATAAA
>NZ_JBFBHQ010000027.1:0-102357 GCF_040701845.1 Streptomyces angustmyceticus
TACTTCGTGGTGGCGCACTTCCACTACGTGGTGTTCGGCACGGTCGTGTTCGCGATGTTCGCGGGCTTCCACTTCTGGTGGCCGAAGTTCACCGGGAAGATGCTGGACGAGCGGCTCGGCAAGATCACGTTCTGGACGCTGTTCGTGGGCTTCCACGGCACCTTCCTCGTCCAGCACTGGCTGGGCGCCGAGGGCATGATCCGCCGTATCCCGGATTATCTCGCCGCCGACGGATTCACCGCGCTGAACACCGTCTCCAGTATCTTCTCCTTCCTCCTCGGGCTCTCCCTGCTGCCGTTCTTCTACAACGTCTGGAAGACGGCGAAGTACGGTGAGAAGGTCGAGGTCGACGACCCGTGGGGTTACGGCCGTTCGCTGGAGTGGGCGACGTCCTGCCCGCCGCCGCGGCACAACTTCCGCACCCTGCCGCGTATTCGCTCCGAATCCCCGGCATTCGACCTGCACCACCCGGAGATTGACCGGGAGTCAGGCGTCCTGGCGGATACCGGTGAAGCGCCCGTGGCCGGAATCGGAGCACGCATATGAAGGAGGGAATGCGGAGGTGTGAGGAAGTGCCGCTCGATCAGGACCGGGCCATCAACGAGATCGAGGGATTCCTGCTCGGGGAGGCGGAGAAGGACCGGGCGCGCAGCCGTGCGCGGGCCTTCTGCGACGGCCTGCCCTGGCTCACCGATTCCCAGCGGTGGGAGGTGGAACTGCGCTATTGCCAGGACCAGCGCGACACCTCCCGGGCGTACCTGGAGCGCATCGCGGCCCGCAGCGCCGCCCTGCGGACCGAGTACGAAGACGTCTACCGGGCCCTGCGGCGACGGCTTCTCACCGCTTTCCTGAGCGGCACGGTGGCGGTGGCCGCGCTGCTCACCGTGGCGGCCGTCGGCCTGGCCGTGCGCTGAGCGGACGGCGGCCCGCCCGGGAACGGGGCGGTCGACTGGCCGGCCGCCGGCCGGCCAGTCGGTCGCTCAGCTGGTGACGGTGATCTGCGCGGCGGGATCGGTGGTGTCGGCCACCTTGTAGGCGGCGTTGAACGTCGAGCTGGTCGCGCTCGTCGGACAGCCGAAACCGCCCGTCACCTTCACCGGCACCTGGGCGTTCGTGAAGCCGAGCGTGGAGGGCGCGCCGTTGGTCCAGGTGCCGTTCACCGTGGCCGCCGAGGTGGGCGCCGCGGTCACCGTGCAGGACGCCAGACCGCTGGTCTTGAGCACGAACCCGCCGACGGGGATGGTCAGTCCGGCGGTCACCGGCGCCCCGTTCTGCATGGCCACGCCCCAGGTGCCGGAGGTGGTGACGGTCGCGCTGACGCCGGGCATGCTCGTCGTGCAGGAGCTGTAGGTCGCCGGGGTGGTGGAACTGCTCACCGGGCCCGCGGGGTTGTGGTTGCCGGGCGCGGCCGGGACCTGCCCGCTGGAGGAGGAGACCGTACAGGTGACGGTCACCGAACCGGCCTTGAAGGTGGCCTTGCCGCTGAGCGTGGCGGTGAAGCCGTGGCCTGCGGGCGTCACGGTCGTGGACGCCGCCGCGGTGGACGGCGCGGGGGCGGGCTGTGCCGTCGCCGGGCCCGTCATGGCGAGCGACAGGCCGAGGGCCGCGGTGATACCGGTACCGGCGGTGAGCAGGGCGCGCCGGCGGGCGGCATGCGTCGTGGTCATCGTGGGTCTCCTTCGAGGGGTGGGGTGCCGGGGGAGCGGTGCGGTGGGTGGTGCGGGCAGCGCTCGGCTCCCGTACGCGGACGAAGGCGTGGGGATGCGCGTACGGGGGCCGCGGGCCGGGGCGGGTTACGGCTCGCTGGGTGCGGGTGTGCCGCCCCCGGGCTCGGCAACGGCCTCGGGCGCAGCGGAAGGTACGGGTTCGGCGGGGGCGACCGGCTGCCAGGCGAAGATCATCGAGCCGCCGAGAATCCCGATGACGGTGCCGATCAGAAAGCCGCCGAGGTTGGACATCACCAGGGCGGCCGCCGCGCACAGCACGGTGAGCACGCCCGCGAGGCCCCGGTAGTGCGGCGCGAACCACGCCGAGAGCCCCATCACGATCATCACCAGCCCCATCAGGACGGACGGGATACCGGCGATGCCCTGTTGCAGCATGATCTTCAGCGGTGCCAGCGGGATGGCGCAGATCTCGGCGCCGGCGACGACGGCCGCCAGACCGCCCCAGAAGGGCCGCCCCTTCCGCCAGCGCCGCCAGGTCAGAAGCATTCCTTCTTGCCCTTGGAGATCTTCATGTTGAGGCCGGACAGCTTGAAGGTGCCCGCGTTGGTGGCCCAGGCGGTCTGCCGGAGGTTGCTGATGTTGACGTCGTCGGCCTGCTGGGCGAACAGGTCCTGCATGCCCTGGGCGCTGTCCGGTCCCTTGTCGAGGGTGGAGGCGTCCCGGCCGATTTCGATCTGGTGGAAGGACGCGTCGCCGGAGAGCTGGGTGGCGTCCACGAAGAGATTGGTCGCCTCGACGGGCTTGCCGCCCGTACCGGCGCTGAGGTTGAGCGAGATGTCGCCGATGACCGGGAGGTGGGTGACGACCGACTGGCACAGATGGTTCATCTGGGCCGACTTGATGGCGGTGACGGCGACCGGCAGGAGATCCCCCCTGGCGTTCGCGTCCACGCCGCCGTACTGGGCGAACCCCTCGCCCTTGAGGCTGTCTGCGGAGACCTTGAACTGCTGTCCCGAGACGGCGAACGACGCCGCCAGCGCCCCGTTGGCCAGGGCGATTCCCAGGGCGGCGGTGCCGGCGAGAGCCGGGACGGACAGCACGGCGAACTTCCGCCAGCTGATACGTCCCGTGACAGGTCTGCCGTGTGCGTCCTTCATCGTGATATGTCCCCTTCGAAGAGCGGTGGAGCGCACTGCCGAAACGCGTGGGGAGTGCGGGTGCGCGTGCAGCGCGTGGTGCTGAAGACGCGCGGGGAGCCGGCGTGTGCCTCCGTGGGGGAGAACGTGCGGCTCGGGGGTGCGCGGTGCCGGACGGTGCGCGAAAATGCCGAACTACCAAGTGTTACTGGCGAGTTGAATGTAAGTCTGCCCGTGACGACTGGCAAGGTTGACGGCGGAACCGTTTTCGGACATACCGCTGGTCCGGCTTTTGCCGGAGCCGGCCGGGGAGCCGGCCGGGGAGCCGGGGGCCGCGCTCCGGGAGCCGCGCGCCGCGTCCCCGGCCCTGGCCTCTCCTCGTACGGCGCCGCCGTCAGCCGTCATCCGTAGTGGACCTGCAACTCCTTGACGCCGTTGAGCCAGGCCGAGCGGAGCCGGCGCGGGTCGCCCGCCAGGGTGATGCCGGGCATGGCGTCCGCGAGCGCGTTGAAGATCAGGTCGATCTCCAGGACCGCGAGGGACTTGCCGAGGCAGAAGTGCGGTCCGCCGCCGCCGAACCCCAGGTGGGGGTTGGGATCACGGGTGATGTCGAAGGCCTCGGGGTGGTCGAAGACCTCCGGGTCGTGGTTGGCGGAGGAGTAGAAGATCCCCACCCGCTGCCCCTCCTTGATCTTCGCCCCGCCCAGTTCGGTGTCCCGGGTGGCGGTGCGCTGGAAGGAGACCACCGGGGTCGCCCACCGCACGATCTCCTCGGCCGCCGTCCGGGGGCGCTCGCGCTTGTAGAGCTCCCACTGGTCGGGGTGGGTGAGGAAGGCGTGCATCCCGTGGGTGATGGCATTGCGCGTCGTCTCGTTGCCGGCCACCGCCAGCAGCAGGACGAAGAACCCGAACTCGTCGGAGGCGAGGTTCCCCTCGTGCTCCGCCGCCACCAGCCGGCTGACGATGTCGTCGGCCGGGCACTCCTTGCGCGCCGCGGCGAGGTTCATCGCGTACGAGATCAGCTCCATGGCCGCGTTGCTGCCGACCTCTTCGGTGATGGCCAGTTCGGGGTCGTCGTACGCGATCATCTTGTTCGACCAGTCGAAGATCCGGGCCCGGTCGTCCTGGGGGATGCCGATGAGTTCCGCGATGGCCTGCAGGGGGAGCTCGCAGGCGATGTCGGTGACGAAGTCCCCGGAGCCCTTTTGGCGCGCCTCGGCGACGATGTGCGCCGCCCGTTCGCGCAGTGCGCCCTCCAGCGCGCGGATGGCGCGCGGGGTGAAGCCGCGCTGCACGATCTGGCGGACCCGGGTGTGCTCGGGCGGGTCCATGTTCAGCATGATCAGCTTCTGGACGTCGATCTGTTCGCGGGTCATGGAGGCCTGGAAGCGGATGATCGAGGTGTTGAGGCTCGCGGAGAAGACCTCCGGCTTGGTGGACACCTCCTTGACGTCCCGATGGCGGGTGACGACCCAGTAGCCGTCGTCACCGAAGCCGGCAATGCCGTGCGGCTGCGCGTTCCACCACACGGGCGCGGTCTGCCGCAGCCGCGCGAACTCGGGGAGCGGAACGCGGGACTGGTAGACGTCGGGGTCGGTGAAGTCGAACCCTTCGGGCAACGCGGGGCATGGCATCGGTGACTCCTGGTCCATCCGGATGTCTGACGGTTCATCAGGTATGGGTCGCGGTGAAGGTAGTAACGAGTTCTACAAGTAGCAAGGGGCGGGGGGAGTCCCTTTACGGACAAGGGTGTTGCATGCCCCTTGCGCCCCGGGTGGCTGCTCATAAGACTGTTTCCATAACTAGAACGCGTACTAGTTCTTCTTCCGTGGGTGCCGGGACGCCCGCGGACGCGAGGAGAGGACGAGTCAGTCATGGCCGCGGAACCCGTCATCGTCGAAGCAGTACGCACCCCGATAGGCAGGCGCCAGGGCGCGCTCGCCAACCTTCACCCCGCCTACCTCCTTGGTGAGACCTACCGCGAACTCCTCGCCCGTACGCGCATCCAACCCGACTGCGTCGAACAGATCGTCGGCGGCACCGTCACCCATGCCGGTGAACAGTCCATGAACCCGGCCCGCAACGCCTGGCTGACGATGGGCCTCCCGTACGAGACCGCCGCGACCACCGTGGACTGCCAGTGCGGCTCGTCCCAGCAGGCCAACCACATGGTGGCCAACATGATCGCGGCCGGCGTCATCGACATCGGCATCGGCTGCGGCGTCGAGGCGATGTCCCGGGTGCCGCTCGGCAGCGGCTCCAAGCACGGGCCCGGCAAGCCCTGGCCCGACGAGTGGAACGTCGACCTGCCCAATCAGTTCGAGGCGGCCGAGCGGATCGCCCGCCACCGCGGCCTGACCCGCGAGAACGTCGACTCGCTCGGCCTGCTCTCCCAGGAGCGGGCGGCCGCCGCCTGGGCCGAGGAACGCTTCAAACGGGAGACGTTCGCCGTCCAGGTCCCCACCACCGAGGACGAACAGGCCGCGGGCCAGGGCATGTGGCGGCTGGTCGACCGCGACGAGGGGCTGCGCGACACCAGCATGGCGGCCCTCGGCGGCCTCAAGGCCGTGATGCCGACCGCCGTCCACACGGCGGGCAACTCCTCGCAGATCTCCGACGGGGCCGCCGCGGTGATGTGGGCCTCCAAGCGGATGGCCCGCGCCCTCAAGCTCAAGCCGCGGGCCCGCATCGTGGCCCAGGCGCTGGTCGGCTCCGATCCGCACTTCCACCTGGACGGCCCCATCGACGCCACCCGGGCCGTGCTGGGCAAGGCGGGCATGTCCCTCAAGGACATCGACCTCGTCGAGATCAACGAAGCCTTCGCCTCCGTCGTGCTCTCCTGGGCGCAGGTCTTCGAGCAGGACCTGGAGAAGGTGAACGTGAACGGCGGGGCGATCGCCCTGGGCCACCCGGTCGGCGCCACCGGCGCCCGGCTCATCACCACCGCGCTCCATGAACTCGAACGCAGGGACAAGGAGTTCGCCCTGATCACCATGTGCGCGGGCGGGGCGCTGGCGACGGGGACGATCATCCAGCGGCTGTAGCGGGGGCGGTGGCTTCCGGGCCCGTGCCGGGCGGAGGGCTGAGTGCTGAGGGCCGGGAGCCGGTCGCCGAGCGAGGACGGTGCGGGGCTGCGGGGGGCCTCCTCCTCCACCTGAGGAGATCCACAGCCGGAGTGGGCGGGAGACCGCATTCTGCGCGGCGGGCGCGTAGCGCACCGGTCACGGGCCGGCGGCCCCCCGGGGCGGATCGGAGCGGAAGGAGACGGGGACGTCGAAGGCCGCCCGGCGGGTGGCGCGGCGCAGGGCCTTGAGGACGGTGCCGCCCAGGGTGCAGGTCAACAGGACGGTGACCACCGCCCGGGGGACGTCCCAGCCGAGGGAGGTGGCGAGGCAGTACGTCAGGTAGCGGGCGAGGTTCCGGGCGAGCGGGTCCCCGGGGACGAAGGAGACCGCCGAGGCCATGCCGCCGATGTAGGGCCAGCCCTGAAGGTTCATGACCAGGCCGTAGAGGACGGCCGCGACGGCTCCGTAGACGGCGAGCAGGGCCAGTTCGCGACGGCCGCGCAGCCGGTCGGGCCCCGGCAGCAGGCCGGCGCCCATCGCCACCCAGCCCATCGACAGCATCTGGAACGGCAGCCACGGCCCGACCCCGCCGGTCAGCAGCGCCGACGCGAACATCGCCACGGACCCCAGCACGAACCCGAATCCGGGCCCGAGCACCCGCCCCGACAGCACCATCAGGAAGAACATCGGCTCGATACCGGCCGTCCCGGCCCCCAGTGGGCGCATCGCGGCCCCGGCCGCGGCCAGCACGCCGAGCATGGCGATGGCCTTCGCGTCCAGGCCGGCGTCGGCGATGGTCGCCACGACCACGGCGAGCAGCATCGGCAGCAGCGCGGCGAACAGCCAGGGCGCGTCCTGGGAATGGGCGAGCCCGGAGGCGGAGTCGGCGAGCAGCGGCCATCCGAAGGCCATCACGCCGATGGCCGAGACGAGCACCAGCGCGGCGACGGAACGGGGGCCGAGCCGCACGGCACGGGCCCGGTGGCCGCGGCCGGCGGGCGGCCCGTCGCCCTCCGGGCGGTGGGGGGCCGCGCTCATGCGGTGGCCTCCAGGACGTGTGCCACCTGCGGGACGGTCAGCCAGGGCAGCGGGGCGAGCACCTTGGTGACCTGCGGTGCGAACGAGGGGGAGGAGACCACGACGTGGCCGGTGGGACCGTCGGCGACGATCTCGCCGTCGGCGAGGATGACCACCCGGTGGGCCAGTTCGGCGGCGAGTTCCACGTCATGGGTGGCCAGGACGACGGCATGGCCCTCGGCGGCCAGTGCGCGCAGCACCTCGATCAGACGGGCCTTGGCGGCGTAGTCCAGGCCGCGGGTGGGCTCGTCGAGGAGGAGCAGCGGGGGACGCGCGGTCAGCACGACCGCCAGGGCCAGGGCGAGGCGCTGGCCCTCGGAGAGGTCGCGGGGGTGGACGGAGTCGGGGACATCGGGCAGCAGCCGGCCGACCAGGGCCCGGCAGCTGCCGGCGGCGGCGCCCGCGTCCTGGTCGGCCGCGGTGCACTCGGCCGCGACGGTGTCCGCGTAGAGCAGGTCGCGCGGTTCCTGGGGGACCAGGCCGACATGCCGCAGGAGGGCCTTGGGGCCGGTGCGGTGCGGGGTGGCGCCGCCGACCCGCACCGTCCCGGAGGACGGGGTGTGCATCCCGACGAGGGTGCCCAGGAGGGTGGACTTCCCCGCGCCGTTGCGGCCCATCAGGGCCAGCATCTCGCCGCCCCGCACGGTCAGATCCACCTGGTGCAGCGCCTCGGTCCGCCCCCGGCGGACACCGAGCCCGCGCACGACCGCGGCGGCTTCGTCCGGGGAGCCCGCGGACGCGGGGTCCGGCAGCGCCGGTGCGGTCCCCGTGCCTGCGCCCGTGCCCGTGCCCGTCTGCGGCGACGGCGGTGTGACGCCCGCCAGCCGCTCGCGCAGGGGTGCGGCCCTGCGGCGGGCGTCGCGCACCGACAGGGGGAGGGGCGACCAGCGGGCGAGGCGGCCGAGGGCCACCACCGGGGGGTGGACGGGGGAGACGGCCATGACCTCGGCGGGGGTGCCGATGACCGGCGGAGCGCCGGGGGAGGGGAGCAGGATGACCTGGTCGGCGTACTGGACCACCCGCTCCAGGCGGTGTTCGGCCAGCAGCACCGTGGTGCCGAGGTCGTGGACCAGACGCTGGAGGACGGAGAGGACCTCCTCGGCCGCGGCGGGGTCGAGGGCCGACGTGGGCTCGTCGAGGACCAGGACCTTGGGGTGGGTGGTGAGGACCGAGCCGATCGCCACCCGCTGCATCTGGCCGCCCGAGAGGGTGGTGATGGCGCGGTCGCGCAGCTCGGCCAGGCCCAGCAGGTCCAGGGTCTCCTCGACCCGGCGGCGCATCACGTCGGGGGCGAGGCCGAGCGACTCCATGCCGTAGGCGAGTTCGTCCTCGACGGTGTCGGTGACGAAGTGCGCCCGCGGGTCCTGGCCCACGGTGCCCACGACATCGGCCAGTTCGCGCGGCTGATGGGTGCGGGTGTCGCGGCCGTCGACGGTGACCCGGCCGTGCAGGGTGCCGCCGGTGAAGTGCGGGACCAGGCCGCAGACGGCGTTCAGGACGGTGGACTTGCCGACCCCGGACGGGCCGACCAGCAGGCACAGTTCGCCCTCGGGGACGGTCAGGTCGATGCCCTGGACGGTGGGCGCCGCGGCGTCGCCGTAGGTCACCGAGACCTGCTCGAACCGGATCACTGAGTGGGCTCCTTCGGGCGCGGATCGACAGCGGGGGCACGGCCACGGGACCCGGCCCGGTCCGTGCGGTCCGCCCCGTCCGACCGTTCCGGCCGGCCCCCGTGCTCCGCCCGGTCCGTGCGCGGCGGGAGCGGGGCGGCGAGGGCGGGCAGCAGCCCCACGAGAACGGAGGCGGCCGGCCAGAGGGGGAGGACGGGGGCGGTGAGCGGCACCGCGGGCGGGTGCAGGGCGGCGGACGCGTAGTCGTTCGCCCAGATCATCAGCGCGGCGACGGCGATACCGGAACCCGCCACCAGCCAGGCGCGCACCCCCCACCGGTCGGGCCGGTAGCGGCTGCGCACCGAGCGGCGGCCGCCCAGCCACAGCCCGGCGAGCGCCGTCGCCAGCCCGGCGAGCAGCAGCGGCAGCCCGTAGCCGCCGCCGGTGTCGCCCAGCAGCCCGTAGGTCCCGGCGCAGCTGCCGAGCAGCCCGCCGAGCGTGAGGACGGAGGTCAGGTGCCGTACGGCGGGCGGCACCTCGGCGCTGCGGCCGTAGCCCCGCGCGTCCATCGCCGCGGCCAGTGCCACCGAGCGCTCCAGCGCGCCCTCCAGGACCGGCAGCCCGACCTGCAGGAGCGCCCGGAACCCGCGGTCGGGGCGGCCGCGCAGCCGGCGCGCGGCACGCAGCCGCTGGACATCGGCGACCAGATTGGGCGCGAAGGTCATCGCGACGACCACCGCGACGCCCGCCTCGTAGAGCGCGCCGGGCAGCGACTTCAGTAGCCGGGCCGGGTTCGCCAGCGCATTGGCGGCACCCACGCAGATGAGGAGGGCGGCCAGCTTCAGACCGTCGTACAGCGCGAAGACCATGCCCTCCGCGGTGACCCGGCCGCCGATCCGGACGACCTTCGCCCAGTCGGGCAGCGGCACTTCGGGCAGCGTGACCAGGGTGTGCGTACCGGGGATCGGCGAGCCGAGAACGAAGGCGAAGAGCAGCCGGACGGTGATCACGAACAGGCCGACCTTGACGAACGCCCCGTACGAGCGGGCCCAGGGCGCATCGGTGCGGCGGGCCGCGACGACATAGCCGGCCACCCCCACCAGCAGCCCCAGCAGCAGCGGGTTCGTGGTGCGGGAGGCCGCGGTGGCCAGGCCGAGCGCCCACAGCCACCAGGCGCCGGCGTGCAGCGCGGTGGTACGGGTCGCCTGCGGGGCGCTCATCCGCGCCGGCGGCGCGCCTGCCACACCGCCGCCGCGCCCAGCACGACCACGGCCGCGGCACCGCCGATCAGCCCGGCGGACGGGCCGCCGTCGCTGCCCGCCCCGTGTCCGTCCGCCGCCGTGCCCGACGAGGGCGCGCCGGACGAGGCGGGTCCCTTCGCCCCCTTCTCCCCCTTCACCTGGTCCGCGCACCCCGACGCCGGGTAGCCGGCGATGGCGCACAGCAGGGCGCTGGAGTCGTAGCGCAGCGGCCGGGCGACCGCCGCCAGCGCCTCGCCCGCCGAGGCGTCCTCGGACACCTGGGCACACTCCGTCCGGGGCTTCGGCGGCCGTTCGCCGCCGGGCGCGTCCGCCGTGGTGCCGAAGTCGATGACGATGCCGATCCGCTTGCGGCCGGCCTTCGCCGGGGTGCCGTGGCAGATCGCGTCGAAGCCGGCGGCCGCCCGCGGCTTGCCGGCCGCGGCGGAGTCCGCGCTGACGGTGAAGCGGAAGCCCGCCACCTCGCCGTCGACGGGACGCAGCGTGGCCGGACCCTCGGTGGCGTACGCCCAGGAGCTGCCCTTGCCGTGCCAGAAGGACCAGTAGCGGTACTCCTGCGCCTGGGCGGGCGCGGCGGCCAGGCCGGTGGCCGCCCCGGCCAGCAGCGCCGCGCCGGCGATCTTGGTGCGGCGCATCAGAGCCCGCTCTTCTTGCGGTTGCTCAGCAGGAAGCCGATGCCGGCGCCGATGGCGAGGCCGATGCCGATGATCCAGGGCACGCCGATGCCGCCGCCGTCCTGGGAGTCGTCGGCGTCCTTGCCGTCCTTCTTCGCGGCGGCGGCCGGGGCGGGGCCGGTGGCGTTGAGCGCGGCCACCAGGTCGGTGCCGCCGAACGACCGCGGGTCGGTGCCGGTGGCGTGCGCGGCCAGCACCAGCTGGGCGTACGCGGCCGGGCCGCTCTGCTTCGCCCAGCCCGAGGCGTTCTTCTCCAGCCACGTCAGCGGTTTCGCCGCGGCGGCGCCGTGCCCGCCGGCCGCCAGCGCCACCACGGCATCGGCGGTGTTGCCGACGTCGGGCTGCTTCTCCGCCCCCGGCATCGCGGAGAGCAGGTGCTGACCGTTCTTGTCGAGCTGGGCGACGAGATAGCCGTCGCCGCCCCGGGCGGCCCGCGCCGGATCGCCGCCCGCCTTCTTGTCCTCGTCGCCCTTGCAGCTCAGCGGCTCGACCGGGCCGGTGGCGCCCTTGCCGGCCGGTTCGACGACGAAGCCCTTGCCGAGTGCGGCGGTCGCGGCGGCCGCGGTGGCGTCCGCGTTCGGGGCCGCACCCTTGAGCTGGAAGGTGAAGGCGCCGCGCGCCTCCGCCTTCTCCGCGCAGCCCAGCCGGAAGGTGAGCAGCGCGTCGTACGGCGTCCTGCCGCCCTTCTCCGACGTCACGGACCGGGGCTTCTCGCCCGCCGCCGTGAGCGCGCCGATGACCACGGAGGTGGAGTTGGCGTCGCTGGCCGAGCCGGGCACCGAGCTCCAGCCGCCGTCGTCGTTCTGCACCGACTTCAGCCACTTCACGGCCTTCTGCACGGCGTCGCCGTGCCCGCCCAGCGCGGCCAGCGCCTGCACCGCGGCGGCCGTCGGGTTGGTGTCCCGCCGTGCCTTGGCGTCGCAGGGCGTGCCCGGCTCGGCCCGGAAGGCGGTGAACGCGCCGTCGGCGCACTGCTGGCCGGCCAGCCACTTCACGGCGGACGGGGCGGGGCGTATGCCCACGGTGTCCTGGGCCAGCAGCGCGAGCGACTGCCGCCAGACCCCGTCGTACTGCGGGTCGTTGGTGCCGTACAGCCCGTCGGGCAGCTTCTTGGGGGAGGCGGGCGCGGAGTCGGCGTACGCGGCGGGGGCAGCGGCCGCGCCCAGCACCGCCACGGCGGCCAGCGCCGTGGCGGCGCGGCGTGCCAGGAAGGCGACGGAATGCGTCAAGGGGGCCTGGTGAGCCATGGGGGCCATCGGGTCGGTGCCTCTCGGGTCGGGTCGCGGCGATGCTACGCAGCCGCGCTCGGCCGGCCACCCGCCCGCCGATCCGGGAATCGGCCGCGGTGGCACCGGGCTCAGCTCCGTATACCTCGACGGTGCCGCGCACCGGCCGTCCGCAGGGGCGGGCGGTCGTGGTGGCGCGAGCCTTGGTCGTGCCCCTCGGGTGCTCCGGCTCGTACGGCCCCCGCTCCGGGCCGGGGCGCGGTGCGGGCGGGCCGTCCTCACGGTTGCGGGTCAGCGCCGGATTTCCACCGGCTTCCCCCGATCGGGTACGGATGAAGTTGTCCCGCATACCTTAACCGGCCCCCGGCGGGCCACTCGCTCGCCCGTACGAGGGGTACGAGCGGCATGAGCGGTGCGAGCGGCACGAACCGTACCGAGCCGGCGCCGCGCCCCGGATCGCACCGCACCGCGCCCGCCGCCCCCCTCACACCGCCTGGTACCGCACCGGATCGGACCCCGGCACCCGCTCCGCCCGCCCCAGCTTCACCAGTCGCCGCAGATGGGCCTCGGCCTCCGTGACGGCGATGTTGCGGGAGGCGTAGGGGATCTGCTCCCAGGGGCGGTTCCACTCCATGGCCGTGGCGAGCTGCCAGGGAGTGCGGGGCTCGCGGAGCAGCTCCCGCAGCTGGGAGAGCCGTGCCTCGTGGTGGGCGAGGAGCTCGCGGACGCGGCCGCCGGCGTCGGTGAAGGCGTGCTGGTGGGCGGGCAGCACCTCGGCGGGCGCGAGCCGGCCGACGCGTTCCAGGGAGTCGAGGTAGTCGCCCAGGGGGTCGAGGATCTCGCCCCCGTCGCCCTCCGGGTCCTCGTACAGGCCGATGTGCGGGGTGATGCCGGGGAGCAGATGGTCGCCGGAGAAGAGCCGGCCGAAGCCGCCGGCCCGCCCCGAGGGGTGCTCCTCCTCCAGATGCAGGCACACATGGCCCGGGGTGTGCCCCGGTGTCCAGATGGCGCGCACCCGGCGCCCCGGCAGGTCGAGCAGCTCGCCGGGCCCGATGTCGCGGTCCGGCAGCGCCGCACCCTGGCCGGGCAGTCTCCGGCCGCGCCCCTCGGCACGCGCCTCCCGCAGCGGCGCCAGATGTGCGTCCGGTGCGCCCGCCGCCGCGAGCCGGGCGGTGAGGTGGTCGAGCCACCGGCCCGGTGCGGTCTCGCGGGTGCGGCGGACCACGGCGGTGTCCGCGGCGTGCATCGCGATCCAGGCGCCCGAGGCCTCCCGCACCGTGCCCGAGAGGCCGTGGTGATCGGGGTGGTGGTGGGTGATCAGGACGCCATGGAGATCGGTGGGGGCGAAGCCGCAGGCGCCGATGCCGGCGACGAGGGTGTCCCAGGAGTCCGGGTCGTCCCAGCCGGTGTCGACGAGCACCGGCCCGCGGTCGGTCTCCAGCAGGTGGACGAGGGTGTGGCCGAGCGGGTTGTCCGGTATGGGGACGGCGATGCTCCACACCCCGCCCTTGTGGTCGGTCACCTGTGGCGTCATCCCGGTCCCCTCTCGGTGTGGCGTACCCCTGGTAGCCGGCCCTCACTATAACTAGAACCGGTTTCAATGCGGCGTGAAGTGGCCCTTCGGTCCGCGCCTGTTCGCGGGAGCGGGGGCCCGGTGCGTGCGGCGGCCCGGCCGGGGGGTGCCGTTTCGGCCGCGCGCTGTGGACTCCTCCAACTAGAACTGGTATCAGTTCCCGGTGCAGTGACCCGTTGTGATGGAGCGTCAGGAACCGTCAGGGATCGCCGAACAGGCGGCCAACCCGCAGGAGGCGGCAGCGATGAGCGACCTCGTCGAGCACGGAAAGCTCTACATAGGCGGTGAGTGGGCCGACCCGGCCGGCCGGGACGTGATCGAGGTCGTCTCGCCGCACACCGAACAGGTCATCGGCCGGGTGCCGCACGCCTCGCGGGCCGACGTCGACCGTGCGGTGGCCGCGGCCCGCACGTCGTTCGACTCCGGCGTCTGGGCGAACGCCCCGCTGGCGGACCGGATCGCGGTGGTGACCCGCATCAAGGACGCCTTCGCCGCCCGCAGCGAGGAGATCGCCAAGGTCATCAGCTCCGAGAACGGCACCCCCTTCACCTCCGGCGTGATGGTGCAGTCGCTGGCCGCGATGCTGGCGTGGGACGCGGCGCTGACCGTGGCCCGGGACTTCCCCTTCGAGGAGCGGCGGGACGGGGTGCTGGGGCCGCTGCTGGTGCGGCGGGAGCCGGCCGGGGTGGTCGCGGCGGTGGTGCCGTGGAACGTCCCGCAGTTCACCGCCGCCGCCAAGCTCGCGCCGGCGCTGCTGGCCGGCTGCTCCGTGGTGCTCAAGGTGTCGCCGGAGACCCCGCTGGACGCGTACCTGCTCGCCGAGATCGTGACCGGAGCCGGGCTGCCGGCGGGCGTGTTGTCGATCCTCCCCGCGGACCGCGAGGTGAGCGAGTACCTGGTCGGGCACCCGGGCGTGGACAAGGTGTCGTTCACCGGCTCGGTGGCGGCGGGCAAGCGGGTCATGGAGGTCGCGGCCCGGAACCTCAGCCGGGTCACGCTGGAGCTGGGCGGCAAGTCCGCCGCGGTGATCCTGCCGGACGCCGACCTGGACGCGGCGGTGGCCGGCATCGTGCCGTTCGCCTGGATGATCAACGGCCAGGCGTGCGTGGCCCAGACGCGGATCCTCGCGCCGCGCAGCCACTACGACGAGATCGCCGACCGGTTCACCGCGGCGGCGTCCGCGCTCACCGTCGGCGACCCGCTGGATCCGGCCACCGAACTCGGCCCGCTGGTGGCCCGCCGCCAGCAGCAGCGCTCGCTGGACTACATCGAACTCGGCCGCAAGGAGGGCGCCGAGGTCCTCACCGGCGGCGGCCGGCCCGAGGGACAGCCGACGGGCTGGTACGTCGAGCCGACCCTCTTCGGCGAGGTCGCCAACTCCATGCGGATCGCCCGCGAGGAGATCTTCGGCCCGGTCATCTGCCTGCTCCCGTACGACGACGAGGCCGAGGCGGTGCGGATCGCCAACGACTCCGACTACGGGCTCTCCGGCTCGGTGTGGACGGCCGACGTCGACCACGGCATCGACCTCGCCCGGCAGGTGCGCACCGGCACGTACTCGGTGAACACCTTCAGCATCGACATGCTCGGGCCGTTCGGCGGCTACAAGAACTCCGGCATCGGGCGGGAGTTCGGGCCCGAGGGCTTCGGCGCCTACCTGGAGCACAAGATGATCCATCTGCCGGCGGGTGCCTGATGGGGGACCGCTGGCGGGTGGAGGTGGACCGGAGCATCTGCATCGGCTCCGGGATGTGCGCGGGCACGGCGCCCGACGGCTTCCGGCTGGACCCGGCGCGGCAGTCGCATCCGGTGGCGCCGGAGACGGACGCCGACGAGTCCGTGCTGGCGGCCGCCGAGGGGTGCCCCGTGGAGGCGATCACCGTGCGCGTGGCCGGCAGCGACGAGGTGGTGTTCCCGCCGGAGGAGTGAGGGGGCGGGGAGCGGGGGTGGGGTGGTGGCGCGGGGCGCCGGGGCGCGGGGCCCGGGTTGGGGCGCCGGCCGGGGCACGGCACCCGGAGGCGCGGCGGCGGCCGGGGCGTGGGCGGTGCGGCGGGGGCCCCGTACGGGTGCGGGCCGGTGGTCCCGTAGGGGGTCGGTGGGCCCCTTGCGGGCCAACTACCCCGGCCGGCAACGGAACGAACGCCTCGGTGCCCACGTGGCCACCCGCATACCCGCCCGGCCGACGGCTCCCCGCCGCTTCCTGCCGCTGCCGTTCCCCGCCGCTACCGTTCCCGCCCGGGTGCCGTGAGGTCGATCAGGCGGCACACCGTCTCGATGTCTATCTTCACCTGGGCGATCGAGGCCCGGCCCGACAGCCAGGTGATCAGGGCGGAGTGCCAGGTGTGCTCGATGACCCGGACCGCGGAGAGCTGTTCGGGGGTGGCGGGCCCGTCCAGCCCCATCGCGTCGAGGATGATCGCGGTGGTCAGCCGGGAGACGGTGTCGACCTCGGGGCTGACGGAACGGTCGGCGAAGGTCAGCGCGCGCACCATCGCGTCCGCGAGGTGCGGCTCGCGCTGCAGTGCACGGAAGGCCCGCATCAGGGTCTGGGCGACCCGGGCGCCCGGGTCCTGCTCCGACGGCGGGCGCTTGCGCAGGGTTTCGTGCATGTGCTGGAGCTGGTCCTGCATGGTGGCGACCAGCAGGTGCACCTTGGAGGGGAAGTACCGGTAGAGGGTGCCGAGCGCGACGCCCGAGGACTCGGCGACCTCGCGCATCTGCACGGCGTCGAAGCCACCACGGGACGCCAGCTTGGCGCTGGTGTGCAGGATGCGGCGGCGCCGTGCCTCCTGACGCTCGGTCAGGGGAGGACTCGCGGGAAGCGTCGGCCTGGCCGCCTTGGATTCCGTAGTCATATTTCCCATTCCGTGGCACTCCGTCCGCGATGCGGCGAGTGCCGGTGGTGTGATCGGCACAGCATGGCAGGGGGGCGGGTGGTGGCGCGAATCACCTGGTGCGGCTCTTTTCGCATCGTTCTCGGCCGGTAGATTCGAAGCTCGGTGAACTGATGAGTAGCCCAGCAGTTCTGAAACTTGTTCTAGATTACCGCCAGCGGTTACGCTCCGGCGAAAGTCCAGTGAGAAGGGGGCCGAGCGTGACCGCAGAGGCCGTCCAGGCAGCCGCGCCTCGCCCCGCCGAGGCCACGTCGGCCTCCGCCCCGCCGAACGGCGAGCGTCCCCTGCGCATAGCAATGCTCACGTACAAGGGGAACCCGTTCTGCGGCGGACAGGGCGTGTACGTCCGCCACCTCTCGCGCGAACTGGCCCGCCTCGGCCACACCGTCGAGGTCATCGGCGCCCAGCCCTACCCCGTCCTCGACGACGGGGTGACCCTGACCGAGCTGCCCAGCCTGGACCTCTACCGCCAGCCGGACCCGTTCCGCACGCCGAAGCCGGGCGAGTACCGCGACTGGATCGACGCGCTCGAGGTCGGCACGATGTGGACCGGCGGCTTCCCCGAGCCGCTGACCTTCTCCCTGCGGGCCCGGCGCCACCTCGCCGCCCGCCGCGGCCAGTTCGACGTCGTCCACGACAACCAGACCCTCGGCTACGGCCTGCTCGGCGGCCCCGGCGCGCTCGGCGCCCCGCTGGTCACCACCATCCACCACCCCATCACCGTCGACCGGCGCCTCGATCTGGAGGCCGCCGACGGCTGGAAGCGCCGCGCCTCCGTCCGCCGCTGGTACGGCTTCACCCGCATGCAAAAGCGCGTCGCCCGGCGGCTGCCGTCGGTGCTGACCGTCTCCGGCTCCTCGCGCCAGGAGATCGTCGACGACCTCGGGGTGTCCGCCGGCCGGATCCATGTGGTCCATATCGGCGCCGACACCGACCTGTTCTCGCCAGATGCCTCGGTGGCCGAGGTGCCGGGCCGGATCGTCACCACGTCCAGCGCGGATGTGCCCCTCAAGGGACTGATCCACCTGGTCGAGGCGCTCGCCAAGGTGCGCACCGAGAACCCCGACGCGCACCTGGTGGTCGTCGGCAAGCGCGCCGACGACGGGCCGGTGGCCGCCGCCATCGAACGGCTCGGGCTGTCCGGCGCCATCGAATTCGTCAAGGGCATCACCGACGGCGAACTCGTCGACCTGGTGCGCAGCGCCCAGATCGCCTGTGTCCCCTCCCTCTACGAGGGCTTCTCGCTGCCCGCGGCCGAAGCCATGGCCACCGGCACCCCGTTGCTGGCCACCACCGGCGGCGCCATCCCCGAGGTCGCCGGACCGGACGGCGAGACCTGCCTCGCGGTGCCGCCGGGCGACCCCGGCGCGCTGGCGGCAGGGCTGCTCCGGCTCCTGGGCGACGAGACGCTGCGCCGGCGGCTCGGCGCGGCCGGCCGGGAACGGGTGCTGGCCCGCTTCACCTGGCGCCAGGCCGCCCTCGGCACCGCCGAGCGCTACCGCGAGGCCATCGCCCTCCAGGGCGGCCGGGCCGCCGCCCGGACCACCCCGCGGGCCGCGTCCGCGGAGACCGCCGGCGCCGCGCCCGCGCCGACCACCGCCGGACACGTCTGATACCGCTGCCCGGCCCGTAGTTCCCTCCGCAGCCACCACCGCCACCCACCGCCGGACGAAAGCAGAACGCCGTGCTGACCGTCGACTTTTCCCGTTTCCCGCTCGCTCCGGGCGACCGCGTGCTCGACCTGGGGTGCGGCGCCGGCCGGCACGCCTTCGAGTGCTACCGGCGCGGCGCGCAGGTCGTCGCCCTGGACCAGAACGGTGACGAGATCCGCGAAGTCGCCAAGTGGTTCGCCGCGATGGAGGAGGCGGGCGAGGCTCCGGCGGGCGCCTCCGCCACCGCCATGGAGGGCGACGCGCTGAACCTGCCGTTCCCCGACGACAGCTTCGACGTCGTGATCATCTCCGAGGTCATGGAGCACATCCCCGACGACAAGGGGGTGCTCGCCGAGATGGTCCGGGTGCTGCGTCCCGGCGGCCGGATCGCCGTCACCGTCCCGCGCTACGGCCCCGAGAAGGTCTGCTGGACGCTCAGCGACGCCTACCACGAGGTCGAGGGCGGCCACATCCGCATCTACCGCGGCGACGAACTCCTCGGCAAGATACGGGAGGCCGGGCTGGAGCCGTACGGCACCCACCACGCCCACGGGCTGCACAGCCCCTACTGGTGGCTCAAATGCGCCTTCGGGGTGGACAACGACAAGGCGCTGCCGGTGCAGGCGTACCACAAGCTCCTGGTCTGGGACATCATGAAGAAGCCGCTGGCCACCCGGCTCGCCGAGCGGGCCCTCAACCCCGTCATCGGCAAGAGCTTCGTCGTCTACGCCACCAAGCCGCACCTTCCTCAGACGGCCGCCGCCGAGCCCGCCGCCACCGCGCAGAGCGAGCCCGCCGAGGACGCCGACCCGGCCGCGAAGCCGTCGCCCGCGTCCCCCGCGGCCGAGCCCGCCCGGAGCGCCAAGTCCGGCGCCGGGACCGGTGCCAAGAAGACCGCGGGCGCCAAGCCGGCCGCCAAGTCCGCCGCCAAGAACTCCGCCGGGGCCGCCAAGTGACAAGTCCCGGGCGTACCGAACGGCTCGTGCTGCCGGGGATCCTCACGGCCGAACAGGCGGCCCGTACGGTCGCGGGCATCCTGGCGGTGCAGCGGTCCGACGGCGCGATCCCCTGGTTCCGGGGCCACCACCTCGACCCGTGGGACCACACCGAGGCCGCCATGGCCCTGGACGCGGCCGGCGAACACGAGCGCGCCGAGGCCGCGTACGACTGGCTGGTGCGGCACCAGAACCCGGACGGTTCCTGGTACGCGGCCTACGCCGACGGGGACGCCGAGGCCCCCACCGACCGCGGCCGGGAGACCAACTTCTGCGCCTACCTCGCGGTCGGCGTGTGGCACCACTTCCTGTCCACCGGCGACGAGACCTTCCTCGACCGCATGTGGCCCGCGGTCCACGCGGCGGTCACCTTCGTGCTGGAACTCCAGCAGCCCGGCGGGGAGATCGGCTGGAAGCGCGAGGACGACGGCACGCCCGTGGTCGAGGCGCTGCTGACCGGCTCGTCCTCCGTCTACCAGGCGCTGCGCTGTGCGCTCGCGCTCGCCGAACAGCGCGAGGAGCCGCAGCCCGACTGGGAGCTGGCGGTCGGCAGCCTCGGCCATGCGATACGCAGCCACCCCGAGCGGTTCCTCGACAAGTCCCGCTACTCCATGGACTGGTACTACCCGGTCCTGGGCGGCGCGGTCCGCGGCGCCCAGGCCCGTGAGCGCATCGACGCGGAGTGGGAGCGCTTCGTCGTGCCCGGCCTGGGCGTGCGCTGTGTGCTGCCCAACCCCTGGGTCACCGGCGGGGAGAGCGCGGAACTGGCGCTCGCGCTGTGGGCGATGGGGGAGTCCGAGCGGGCGGTGCAGATCCTCAAGTGGATCCAGCACCTCCGCGCCGAGGACGGCATGTACTGGACCGGCTACGTCTTCGACGACGACGCGATCTGGCCGCGCGAACTCACCTCCTGGACGGCCGGTTCGCTGCTGCTGGCGGTGGCGGCCCTGGGCGGCGACGAGGCCACCACCTCGGTCTTCGGGGGCGAGCGGCTGCCGACCGGGCTCGATCCGGACTGCTGCCGGTAGGCGGCCGGCAAGGGGGGCGGCGGGGACGCGCCAAAAGGAGAGGAAGAGCCGTGGCGTGCGCACTACTGTGCGACACATGACACTCCAAGGCTCCCTCACCCACGAGGAATACTGCGCCGCGCTCCTCGCCGAGACCGACAAGTTCCGGGAGATCGTGCGGACCGCCGATCTCTCGGCGACCGTGCCGACCTGCCCCGACTGGACGCTGGCCGACCTCGCCCGGCACGTGGGCGGTGCGCACCGCTGGACCGGCACGATCGTCACCACCCGCGCGTCGGAGAGCGTCGCCCCCGCGGACGTCCCCGGGGGCGCCGGACCCGAGGGCGAGGGCGCGGCGGCGCTCGACGCCTGGCTGGCGGAGGGCGTCGAGCAGACCGTGGCCGCGCTGCGGGAGGCCGGCCCCGACACGGAGGTCTGGAGCTGGACGACGGCCCGGAACACCGGGTTCTGGGCCCGCCGGATGGCCCATGAGACGGTCGTCCACCGGGCCGATGCCGCCCTCACCGCCGGCGTCCCCTTCGACGTCCCCGCGCCGGTCGCCGCGGACTGTCTGGAGGAGTGGCTGCAGATCGGCGAACTGCCGATGGTGGTGGCCCGCTTCGCCGAGCGCGGCGGAGACCTGCTCGGCCCCGGCCGGACCATTCACGTCCACGCCACCGACGCCCCGCCCGGCCTGGACGCCGAATGGCTGCTCGACCTCACGGGCAAGGCACCCACCCACCGCCGCACCCACGAAAAGGCCGCGGTCGCGCTGCGCGGCCCCCTCACCGACGTGCTCCAGGTCCTCTACCGCCGGCTGCCCGCCGACAGCGACCGCGTCGAGGTACTGGGCGAGCGCGCCCTGCTCGACCAGTGGCTGGAGTGGGCGACCTTCGGGTGAACGGACCCGCCGCCGTCAGGAGTCGGGCCCGGCCGTCCAGGACCCGCAGGGGGTGCGGGTCCTGGACGGTGGCCGGCGGGCCGGTGCCGTGGATGCCGGTGGGTTTCGTCCGGACCGGTGCCGCACTATGCCCCGATCCTTCTTCGCCGCGGCATTCGGCCCGGGGATTCCTTGTTGCGGCTGAGCGCGTGAATTGAGGGAAATGATGGCGCGGATTATCCGGCCGACCGCTTTGACGCGCGCTTTGCGGGATGGTTAGTCTTTTGCAAGATCACTTCTCGACCGGGAGTGTGTCGAAGCAAGGGGGATATATATGAATCGCGCAAAAATATTCGGCGTGATTGCGGGGGCGACCGTCCTAGGTGTTCTGGGTTCGGGTGTCGCGGTGGCCGCCCCGAAGGGGAGCGAATCGAGCGGCGATGTCTCCGTGAAGCAGGAGATCACGGCTCTCAAGAAGGTCAAGGGGGCCGGTGAGGTCTGCGGGACCGACGTGATCGACAAGGAGACCGGCCACGGCAAGACCACCCTGGTGATGAACGTCAAGAAGGGCCTGGCCAGCAAGGTCAGTGCGGAGATGGCGATCAGCAAGGGTGCGATATCCCTGGGTGTGGGCTATGACGTGACCAAGTCCATCGAGGTCTCGAAGGAAACCCGCTTCGAAGTTCCCAAGGGGAAGTTCGGGACCATCGAGGCGTATGTCCAGTACAAGCTTTATCGCGGGCAGATTTACACAAACTCGGGGCTCGGCACGGAGCCGAAGTTCCCGACCGGGAAGACGGCGACCGTGATGAAGCCGACCGGTATCTGCTTCAATGAATGGGCGAGCTAGTTTCCGGGTGATCGATGGCATTTCTCTTGCCGGATACGGGTCACTGTCCTTGGTGCGGCTGCCGGAACGGCCGATATCGCTGGTCCGCCGCCGCGGCGGTCCGTGAGGGAGCGGGGTACGTCATCGCTCCGGGCCGGAGCTGAATCCGGGCCGACACTGAATCCGAGCCGAGCTGAGGACGGTGCACGACTGGTTCCGCCGGTCACCGCGCCGCGACCGGGACGAGTCCGTCAGGTCGCGGCGCGGTCCGCTGTTGTCCGTGCGAGGTGCCGGGCACCGGCCGCCGTCAGGAGTTGAGTTCGGCCAGGACCCGCAGCGTGTGCGGGTCCTGGGCGGTGACCAGCAGGTCGGTGACCGGTCCGGCGCGCCACAGCTCCAGGCGCTCGGCGATGCGTGCGCGCGGTCCGACCAGGGAGATCTCGTCGGCGAAGGCGTCCGGCACGGCGTGGACGGCCTCCTCCCTGCGGCCTTCGAGGAAGAGCCGCTGCACCCGCCGGGCCGCCTCCTCGAAGCCCATGCGTGCCATCAGGTCGGCGTGGAAGTTCCTGGCGGCGTGCCCCATCCCGCCGATGTAGAAGCCGAGCATCGCCTTGACCGGTGCCAGCCCTTCGGCGATGTCGTCGCAGACCACGGCCCGTGCCATCGGTGCGATGAGGAACCCGTCCGGGGCGCCCGCCAGCGAGGCCCGGTAGACGTCGGTGCGCTGCGGCGACCAGTACAGCGGCAGCCAGCCGTCGGCGATCCGGCTGGTCTGGGTGATGTTCTTGGGGCCCTCGGCGCCCAGGAGGAGCGGGATGTCCGCGCGGAGCGGGTGGGTGATGGGCTTGAGGGGTTTGCCGAGGTCAGTGCCGTCCGCGCCGCGGTAGGGGTGCGGGTGGAAGGGCCCGTCCGAGGCCACCGGCCCCTCCCGGCGCAGGACTTGCCGGATCACGTCCACGTATTCGCGGGTGGCGGTCAGCGGGCTCTTGGGGAACGGCCGCCCGTACCACCCCTCGACGACCTGCGGCCCGGAGAGTCCCAGACCCAGCAGCAGCCGCCCGCCGCAGAGGTGGTCGAGGGTCAGGGCGTGCATCGCGGTGGCGGTGGGGGTGCGGGCCGCCATCTGCGCGATGCCGGTGCCCAGCTTGATGCGGGAGGTGTGGGCGGCGATCCAGGTGAGCGCGGTGAAGGCGTCCGAGCCCCAGGCCTCCGCGGTCCAGACCGAGTCGTAGCCCAGCCGCTCGGCCTCGCGGGCGAGTTCGAGGTGCCGGGGGTCCGGGCCGCGTCCCCAGTAGCCCAGGTGCAGACCGAGTCGCATGCTGATCGCCCTCCCGAACGCGGTGACCGCCCCGTGCTGACGGTACGTCAGGTCTCGTGCGTCCGGTGACTGTACGGGCGGGGCGCGGACATGGCAACGGCCCCCCGCCCGCGAGGGCGAGGGGCCGGGAAAGGACCGCTGTGCGTGCGGTGTCAGCCGCGCTGGATCCCGGTGGTGTCCTGCAGGACGCCGCGGCGGCCGTCCTGGGTCTGGGCGATCAGGGCCTGACCGCGCTGCTCCACCGCGAGGTACCAGGTGCCGGGCGCCAGTTCGGCGATCGGCGCCGGCGAACCGTCCTCGCCGTACAGCGGGCGCGCGACGGGCACCGCGAACCAGAACGGCGCGAAGTCCGCGGGGGCGCCGGCCGCCGGGGCGGCTCCCATGGGGGCGGCTGCCGCCTGGCCGCCGGCCGTGGCGTCGGCCGGTGCCTGCTGGCCGTAGGGCTGGCCGGGCTGCGGCTGCTGCTGGCCGCCCGGGTAGCCGTAGCCGTGGCTCGCCTGCTGCTGGGCGCCGGGGTAGCCGTAACCCGGGTTGGGGCCCGCACCGTACGGGGCGGCCGGCGGCTTCGGGGCGCCGATCAGGGCGGCCTGGAGCGGCGGCACGAGGGGCGTGGCGACGGCGCCGCCGGCCAGGACCAGGGCGGCGATCAGACCGAGGATCAGGCCCGCGCCGGCACCGACGGTGGAGATGATGGTCCACAGCGCCGTCCAGGCCGCGAAGACGGTGAGGGCGACACCGAACTGGGCGAGGTCGAGACCGGCCACCTTGCGCGGCTGCGACTGCGGCAGCGCACGGCTGACGATGATGATCGCCGCACCGATCACTCCGGCCAGGTACACGCTCATGAGGAGGCCCAGCGATTCCCAGGCGTTGATGCCGGCGTAGCTGGTGCGGTCGAGGAACGAGGCGATGAACAGCAACACCGCTGCTCCGATCACCACGCCGTCGCCTCGAGTGAGGGAGCGGATGTTCACGTAAGGGTCCTTTGTCGGTTTCGTGGGTCCGGTCGTCGCTGTCGCGGTGCGCGCAGTGCGAGGCACGGCGGTGGCCACCCATCGTAAAGGGGAACCTATCGCCGAATCCTGTGGGCCGTCTTCTTCGTCGGCCGCGCTATCGGTGCGGCGTATCGGAGCCGGTATCGGGTGGGTTTCGCGGTCGTGGCCGGCGCTCCGGTCAGTGCGCCAAGAAGTCCGTAATGCCCTCGGTGATCCCGCGGGCCGCTTTTTGCCGCCACTGGGAGTCGGTCAATTGCGCGGCGTCCTTGGGGTCGCGCATATTGCCGCACTCGAGGAAGACCTTCGGCACCGTGGAGAGGTTGAGGCCGCCGAGATCGGAACGCACGTCGAGCCCGGTGCCCTCGCCGATGTAATTGGAACGCGCGCTTCCGGTGACCGCGTGGAAGCGGTCGGCGAGCCGTTCGCCCAGTCGCCGCGAGGGCGCCACGATCGCCGCGGTGTCGGCCGGGCCGGCCGTGACGCGCGCGGGGAGGATGACGTGGAAGCCGCGGTTGCCGGCGCCCGAGCCGTCGGCGTGCAGGGAGAGCGCGGCATCGGCGTGCGCCGTGTTCCCGATGGCGGCGCGCTTGTCCACGCACGGCCCGTACGGGCGGTCGCCGTCCTGGGTGAACACGACCTTCGCGCCCGCCTTCTGGAGGAGGGTGCGGGCGCGGCGGGCGACGTCGAGGGTGAAGGAGGCCTCGGCGTAACCGTCGTCGGTGGAGGTGCCGGTGGTGTCGCACTCCTTGCGGTCGTTGCCGATGTCGACCTGCCGGGCGATCTCCCGGCCGTGGTCGCGGTTGTGCGGATTGTGGCCCGGGTCGATCACCACGACCTTGCCCTTGAGGCTGCCGTGATGCTTGCCGGGATCGCCGCCCCGCGAGCCGTGGCCGCCGTCCTCGCCGGCCGGTCCATGGCCGCTGCCGTGCCCGGATATGCCGCCGGCCCGCGGGGGTTCGCCGCCGGAGCCCGGCGACCGCCAGACCAGCCAGCCCCCCAGGCCGACGACCGCCACGGCGGCCACCACGACGAGGACGGTGCCGCGCAGGCGGCGGGGCGCGGGGGGTGTACTGCCGTTCGACACGTCGGCGATGGTAGCCCGCTCAGATGCCGGGCCCGGTCCGCCGCAGGACGCGCAGCGACCGGTGGGCCGAGATCTCGGTGAAGGCGCCGGACTCCAGGGCCCTGCGGTAGATGCGGTACGGGGCCTGGCCCGTCCACTCGTCGACCGGGTCGGGGAACACGTCGTGGATCACCAGCAGACCGCCGGGCGCGACATGCGGGGCCCAGCCCTCGTAGTCGGCGGTGGCGTGCTCGTCGGTGTGCCCGCCGTCGATGAAGACCAGGCCCACCGGCGCCTGCCAGACCTTCGCTGCCTGCGGCGACCGGCCCACCAGGGCGATCACCTGGTCCTCCAGGCCCGCGGCGTGCAGGGTGCGGCGGAAGGTGGGCAGGGTGTCCATCCGGCCGACCTCGGGGTCGACGACGGTGGGGTCGTGGTACTCCCAGCCGGGCTGCTGCTCCTCGCTGCCGCGGTGGTGGTCGACGGTGACGGCCATGACCCCGGCGGCGCGGGCGGCGTCCGCGAGCAGGATCGTGGACCGGCCGCAGTAGGTGCCGACCTCCACCAGCGGCAGCCCCAGCGTTGCCGCGCCCGCCGCCGCCGCGTACAGCGCGAGGCCCTCGTCCACGGGCATGAAGCCCTTCGCCGCCTCGAACGCGGCGAGGATCTCCGGCTGCGGAGCGGTCGGAGCCGTGGGAGCGGACATGGGCTTCCTCCTGATGGTGCGGTCAGGGGCTCATGGTGCCGTACGGGGCGCGGCGGGCGGGGTGCGGGTCCGCCCTTCCTCGCTTTCGGATATCGGAACGGCGTTCCTCATTCCGTGCGCCGGACATCCCGGCCGTTCTCCTCGCTGTTCCTCCCGGCCGTTCCTGCTGTCCGTTCGTGTCGGTTACCGCCGGGTTTCCGTCCGCTTCCCGTCGGTTTCCCGCCCGTTCCCGGCCTTTGGCCGCCGGCGGTTTCTCCCGATGCCGGAAAGCGGCGAATTCGCGTACGGGGTCGGGGCGGGGAGGGAAAGGCGAGGCGCGGTGCTGCGAACCGCCGCGTACTGCCGGGTACCGGAATTCACCGAGTCGTTTGCTGCGCGTATCCGTGGCGTTCCCCGGGGAATGGCGGACGGACGCCCGAGGGGCCGGCCGGGCTCGGGCGGGGGCGCGGTGCGGGGGCGCGGCCGGGGAGTCCGGACGGGCCGCCGTCGCCGCCGCGGCCCGTCCCGGTGCTGACCTTCCGTCAGAATGAAACGTGTTCTAATCTGCCTCGCATGGGCATCGGAATCACACCGGAACACCGTGACCTGGCCGACGCGGCGCGGGGCTGGGCCGCCCGGGCCGTGCCGCCCGAAGAAGTGCGCAAGCTCCTCGACACCGCGCACGGACGGCAGGGGCGGCCCCCGTACTGGGACCAGCTCGCCGCGCAGGGCCTGCTCGGACTCCACCTCCCCGAGGCCGACGGCGGCGGAGGGGGCGACCTGCTCGACCTCGCCGTCGTGCTGGAGGAACTGGGCCGCGCCGCGTTCCCCGGCCCGTACCTGCCCACCACCCTCGCCGCCGAGCTGCTGCACCGCGACGGCGCCCACCGGCCCCTGGTACGGGCCCTCGCCGGCGGGGAACGCCTCGCCGCCGTCGCCCTCGGCCCCGGCACCCTCACCGCCGCGGTGCACGCCGACGGCTACCTCCTGGACGGCACCGCGCCCCCGGTCCTGTCCGGCGCCGACGCGGACCTGATCGTGCTGCCCGCGCGCACCGCCACGGACACCGTCTGGCTCGCCGTCGACACCGGGACGCTCGCCGTGCGCGCCCAGGAGAGCGCCGACCCGACCCGGCCGACCGCCGAAGTGCGCGCGGACGCGGTGCCGGTGCCCGGTGACCGGGTGCTGCACCTCGACGACGGCCTGGTCCGCGACACCGCCGGGGTCCTGTTCGCCGCCGAGAGCTGCGGCACGGCCGCCTGGGCGCTGCACACCGCCGCGGAACACGCCAAGGTGCGCGAGCAGTTCGGCCGCCCGATCGGCCAGTTCCAGGCGGTCAAACACCTCTGCGCCGACATGCTCGTACGCTGCGAGCAGGCCCGCGCCCTGGTCTGGGACGCGGCCCGCGCGCTGCACGAGCCGCCCGGCGTCCGCGCCCTGGTCGCGGCGCTGGCCACCGCGACCGCCCTCGACGCCTCCTTCGGCTGCGCCAAGGACTGCATCCAGATCCTCGGCGGCACCGGCTTCACCTGGGAGCACGACGCCCACCTCCATCTGCGGCGGGCGACCGTGGCCCGCCAGCTGCTCGGCGGCCCGGACACCCACCGGCAGCGCGCCGCCCGCCACGGCGCCGAGGGGGCCCGGCGCGCGCTGCGCCTCGAACTCCCCGCCGCGGCCCGGGAGTACCGGGCCGCGGCCCGCACGGTCGTCGACGGCGTGCGCGGCCTCGACCCCGCGGCCGTACGGCGCGCCCTCGCCCCCGCCGGCTATGCCGCACCGCACCTCCCCGAGCCCTACGGACTGGGCGCGGGCCCCGTGCAGCAGCTCGCGATCCAGCAGGAACTGGCCGACGCCCAGGTCGCCGTCAGCGACCTGGGCATCGCCACCTGGGTGGTCCCCTCGCTGATCGCCCACGGAACCCGGGAACAGCAGGAGCGCTATCTGCTGCCGTCGCTGAGCGGCGAACTGCTGTGGTGCCAGCTGTTCTCCGAGCCCGAGGCCGGCTCGGACCTGGCCTCCCTGCGGACCCGCGCGGAGCGGGTGGACGGCGGCTGGCGGATCAACGGGCAGAAGGTGTGGACCTCGGCGGCGCAGTGGGCGGGCCACGGCATCCTGCTCGCCCGCACCGACCCGGACGCGCCCAAGCACAAGGGGCTGACCTTCTTCGTCGTCGACATGAAGTCCCCCGGCATCGCCGTCCGCCCGCTGAAGGAGATCACCGGCGACGCCCTCTTCAACGAGGTCTACTTCGACGATGTGCTGCTGCCGGCCGACGCCGTGGTCGGCGCGGTCGGCGACGGCTGGAAGGTGGCCCGCACCACCCTGGACAACGAACGCGTCCACATGGCCGACCAGATGACCTTCGACACCGGCCTGGAGGCCCTGCTCGGCCGCGCCGCCGCGCTGGACGGCTCGGTGCGGGCGAAGGCGGGCGCGCTGGCGGCCGAGGCCCACGCCCTGGGCTGCATCGGGCTGCGCACCACGCTCCAGCAGGTGTCGGGCCTGGAGCCGGGGGCCGGTGCCAGCATCCGCAAGCTGGTGCAGACCCCGCACCAGCAGAAGGTCGCCGAGCTGGCCCTGGAGCTGCTCGGGCCGGAGGGCGCGGTGCGCGAGGGGGCCGGCGAACGGGCGCTGCACGGCTTCTTGATGTCGCGCTGTCTGACCATCGCCGGCGGCACCACCCAGGTGCAGTTGAACGTCGTCGCGGAGCGGCTGCTCGGCCTGCCCCGGGACCCGGAGCCCCGCCCCCTGATCTGAACTCCCCGTATCCGGCCGCTTCCAGGAGGACATCCATGGCTGGCAAGGCGTACGTCGTAGGCGTCGGGATGACGAAGTTCGAGAAGCCCGAGACCCGCGAGTGGCAGTACTGGGACATGGCGAAGGAGGCGGGCACCGAGGCCCTCGCCGACGCGGGCATCGGCTACGAGGCCGTCGAGCAGCTGCCGGTCGGCTTCTGCTACCAGGCCTCGACGGCCGGCCAGCGCGCCGCGTACGAACTGGGCCTGACCGGCATCCCGGTCTACAACGTCAACAACAACTGCGCGACCGCCTCGACCGCGCTGATGATGGCGCGCCAGTTCGTCGAGGCCGGGATCAACGACTGTGTGATGGCGCTCGGCTTCGAGAAGATGAAGCGGGGCGCGCTGGGCGGCGGCGCGGACGCCGGCGACTTCCAGACCTCGCCGGTGGCCCGCCACTACGGGGTGATGGCCGCCGCCCACGGCTTCGAGATGACCCCGCCCACCGCCCAGATCTTCGGCAACGCGGCCCGCGAGCACATGGAGCGCCACGGCACCACCGCCGAGCAGCTCGCCGCGGTCGGCGCCAAGAACCACCGGCACTCCGCCCACAACCCCCGCGCCCAGTTCCAGGACGTCTACACGGTCGAGGAGGTCCTCGCCGCGAAGACCATCCACCGGCCGCTGACCCGGCTGCAGTGCTCGCCGACCTCCGACGGCGCGGCCGCCGCCGTGGTCGCCTCCGAGCGGTTCGTCCGTGAACACGGGCTGGCCGACCGGGCGGTGGAGATCGCCGCGCAGGCCATGACGACGGACACCGAGGAGAGCTTCGCCTCCGGGTCCTGCATCGACGCCGTCGGCAAGCCCATGACGCGGGCCGCGGCCCGGCAGGCGTTCGCGGCCGGCGGCCTCGGGATCGAGGACGTCGACGTCATCGAGCTGCACGACTGCTTCTCGGTCAATGAGCTGCTGACGTACGAGGCGCTGGGCATGTGCGCGGACGGGGAGTCGGGGAAACTGGTCGCCGACGGCGCCACGACCCATGGCGGCCGGTGGGTGGTCAATCCGTCCGGCGGCCTGATCTCCAAGGGGCATCCGCTGGGGGCGACGGGTCTGGCGCAGACCGCCGAACTGGTCTGGCAGCTCCGCGGCACGGCGGGCGAGCGGCAGGTCCCCGGCGCCCGGGTGGGCCTGGCCCACAACATCGGCCTGGGCGGGGCCGCGGTGGTGACGCTGCTGCGACGGTGAGCCCGCCGGTGCGGTCATCCCGCCGGTGCGGTCATCCCGCCATTTTTCTGGGTAGTTGGCCCTTCGGGGGCCCTCCCGCCCCCTAGGGGCCCGCCCCTACGGCACCCGCCGCCCACGCCCCGGTGCGTCCCCTGCCGCCCCTGCCGCCTCCTCCCGCCCCTTGGGCCCCGCCCCCCTACGGCCCCGGCCCCCGCCCACGTCCCGTCCGCCCCGTGCCCGCCCCTCGCCCGCCCCGCCCGAGCCCTCCGTCCGACGACCTAGGTCCCCGGTCAGATGGCCTGTGCACCGATATGCCGATGCGGGACTCAAGCGGCGAATGCGAGCATGGGCGGCATGCCGCCGATAGCCGTCCCCGCCACGCTGCCCGAAACCACGCGCCGGACGGCCGCACCGGCCTGGCTGGTGATGGTGCTGGTGTGTGCGGGGCAGTTCCTGGTCGTCCTGGACGTCTCCGTCGTCAATGTGGCCCTGCCCGCCATGCGGACCGGGCTGGGCCTGAGCGAACTGGGCCTGCAGTGGATCGTCAACGCGTATGTGATCACCTTCGCCGGCTTCATGCTGCTCGGCGGCCGGGCCGCCGATCTCTTCGGCCGTAAGCGGGTCTTCGTCCTCGGGCTGGTGCTGTTCACCGTCGCGAGCCTGGGCGGCGGGCTGGCCCAGCAGCCCTGGCAGCTGATCGCGGCCCGGACGGTCCAGGGCATCGGCGCCGCCGTGCTCTCGCCGGCCACCCTCACCATCCTCACCACGTCGTTTCCGGCCGGTCCGGCCCGTACGCGTGCCATCGCCACCTGGACGGCGGTCGGCGCCGGCGGTGGCGCGGTGGGCGGTCTGGTTGGCGGGGTGCTCACCGAATACCTCTCGTGGCGCTGGGTGTTGCTGATCAACGTCCCGGTCGGGGCGCTGGTGCTGGCCGGTGCGGTGCTGTGGCTCACCGAGAGCAGGCAGGGGGCCGTGCGGCGGCTGGATGTGCCGGGCGCGGTGCTGGTGACCGCCGGGCTTGCGCTGGTGGCCTACGGGATCGTGCAGACCGAGACGGTCGGCTGGGCCTCGGCCGCCGCGCTGCTGCCGCTGGCGGCCGGGCTGGTCGTGATCGCGGTGTTCCTGGCCGTCGAGGCGCGCACCAAGGCTCCGCTGATGCCGCTGGGGCTCTTCCGGGTGCGCTCGGTCTCCTCGGCGAACGGGGCGATGGTGCTGGCCGGCGCCGCGATGTTCTCGATGTGGTACTTCCTGTCGCTGTATGTGCAGAACGTGCTGGGCTACCGGCCCCTGGAGGCCGGGCTCTCCTTCATCCCGCACTCGCTCTCCATCGTGCTCGGCTCCAAGATCGGCCCGCGGCTGATGAACCGGGTGGGCGCCAAGACCCTCGCCGTCACCGGTGCGGTGATCTCCGCGTCCGGTATGGCGTGGCAGGGGACGATGGACGTCCACGGCACCTATCTCGGCACGATCCTCGGCCCCGGCATCCTGATGGCGCTGGGCGCGGGCCTGACCGCGACGCCGATCGCGGCGATCGCCACGTCGGGTGCCGACCCCGCCGACCAGGGTCTGGTCTCCGGACTGATCAACACCTCCCGCCAGATGGGCGGCGCGCTGGGCCTGTCGGTCCTGTCGACCGTCGCCGCGACGCGCAGCGAGGCCGGGCACGGCCCGAAGGCCCTGGCGGACGGGTACGGTCTGGCCTTCCACGTCGGTGGCGGGATCCTGCTGGGCAGCATCGTGCTGATGGTCCTCGCGCTGCCCCGGCGACCGGCGGACGCCGCCCCCGACTGAGCCGCAGGCGGGGGCCTCGGGCCCGCTTCGTCCCCGCTACAGCCAGCCGTTGCGCCGTGCCGCCCGCACCGCCTCCATGCGGTTGCGGGTGCCGGTCTTGCCGATGGCGGCGGAGAGGTAGTTGCGGACGGTGGCCTGGGAGAGGTGGAGTCTGCCGGCGATGTCGGCGACGGTGGCGCCGTCCACGGCGGCGGTCAGGACGTCGCGTTCGCGCTGGGTCAGGGGGTTGGGGCCGGCGCTCAGCGCCGCCGCGGCGAGGCCGGGGTCGATCACCCGCTCGCCGGCGAGCACCCGGCGGATCGCCGCCGCCAGGTCCTCCACCGGGCCGTCCTTCACCAGGAAGCCGGAGGCCCCGGCCTCCATCGCGCGGCGCAGATAGCCGGGCCGGCCGAAGGTCGTCACGATGAGGACCTTGCAGGACGGCAGTTCCGTGCGCAGGTCGGCCGCGGCGTCCAGGCCGCTGCGGCCGGGCAGTTCGATGTCCAGGAGCGCGATGTCGGGTCGGGCGTCGAGGGCGGCGGCGACGATCTGGTCGCCCGCCGCGACCTGCGCCACGACCTGCATGTCCTCTTCCAGGTCGAGCAGCAGCGCCAGCGCGCCCCGCATCATTCCCTGGTCCTCCGCCAGCAGGACCTTGATCACCTGGTCATCTCCTCCACGTCCGCCATATCGCCCGTGCCGACCGGCAGTTCGGCCGTGACACGGAAGCCGCGCCGGCCGTCGGGGCCGCTGCGCAGGGTGCCGCCCACCGCGGCCAGCCGCTCGGCCAGCCCCTTCAGGCCGGTGCCGCCCACGGGCCGCGAAGGGTCGGCCGCCGCCGGGGCGTCCGGTGCGCCGGGCTCCCGCGCAGGGTCCGGGTGGCCGGAGCCGGCCGCGCCGTTCCGCCCGCCGGTCGCCCCGCCCCCGCCAGGGTCGTCGCCGCGTCCGGGGACGCGGTCGCGGAGCCGGGCCGGGCCGGGTGCCGCGGCAGCACCGGAGCTTACGGGACCGCGGCCGTCGTCCGTGATCGTCAGCCGGACCCGATCCTCGTCGGCGTGTACGTCGATCTCGCAGCGGGTGGCGCCGCTGTGCCGGACGGTGTTGGTGACGCCCTCGCGGACCACCCAGCCCAGCAGCGCGCCGGCCTGCGGGGGCAGCGGCGGCCCCGCCTGCCGTACGACGGGCTCGATCCCGGCCGCCTCCAGCGCCGAACGGGCCCGGTCCAGTTCGGTGGTCAGGCTGCCCTCGCGATAGCCGGAGACCGCCTCGCGGATCTCGGTCAGCGCCTGCCGGCCGACCGCCTCGATGTCGGCGGCCTGGGCGAGCGCCGCCTCCAGGTTGCGCGGGGCCAGGCGGCGGACCGCCTCGGCCTTGACCACCACCACGGACAGGGTGTGCCCCAGCAGGTCGTGCAGATCGCGGGAGAAGCGCAGCCGCTCCTTCTCGACGGCGCTGCGGGCCAGTTCCTGGCGGGTGGTGTTCAGCTCCTGGATGGTGTCGAACAGGCTGAGGACGGTGGCCGTCACCGCGCCGGACAGGAAGGTGCCGTATCCGATGCCGAACGAGCCCCACGGCTGGTCGTTGTGCCCGCCGGCCAGATACCCGGCCGTGCCGCTGAGCGAGATCAGCCAGAGGGCGAGCTTCTTGCCGCGCAGGACGCGGACCGTGCCGGAGGCCAGCGACAGCAGCGGGAAGAACAGGAACCAGTTGTCGCCGAACCCGAGGGCGATGGCGAAGGTGACGGCGGTCAGCAGGCCCAGTGCGTACACCGGACGCCGGGAGTGCCGCAGCCGCGGGTCGAACGACGACCAGACGACGGTGATGTAGAGGGAGTTGAAGGCGAGCAGCCCGAGACCGGCCAGCCAGGGGTTGCCGGTCCTGCCCTGGATGATGTTGGAGAAGGCGCCCAGGCCCATCAGCAGCCAGGGCAGGAAGGCGTACTTGCCCGGCCCCCGGTCGGTCTTCGTGCCGGGTTGCTTCGGCCGGCACGCGTGGCCGTCGGCGCCCTCCGCGCCGCCGGGCCCGTCGTCCCCGTCGGCCCACTGCTCGGTCTGCTGCACTGTCGCTTCCCCGGTCTGTCCCATCGTCGATCACACCGTGCGTGCGGCCCGACGGTACGCGTACACCGCGTAACCGCCGAAGAGTGCCAGCCAGGCGGCCAGTACCGCCACCGTGGCCAGGCCCGGTGCGCCGCCCTGGGTGACGCTCTGGCCGAGCTCGGCGAAGCGGTTGCCGGGGGTCCAGGAGGACAGCGAGCGCAGCCAGCCGGGGAACAGCTCGGCCGGGAACCACAGGCCGCCGACGATCGACAGCAACAGCAGGCAGCCCGTGTTGACCACGCCGGTGGACTGCGCGGAGAGGCGGTAGCCGTTGCCGAGGCCGAGCAGGGTGAAGGGGGCGGTGCCGATCCACAGCAGCCCGGCCAGCGCGGCCCACTGCCAGGCCGGCATCCGGACGCCGTTGACCAGCCCGCCCACCAGCAGCACGGAGGCGAGGGCCGGCACCACGGTCACCGCAGCGGTCAGCCCCCGGCCCACGACGACCTGCACCGGGCCCAGGGGGGTGATGCGCAGCTGCCGCAGCCAGCCCAGTTGCTTGTCCTCGGCGACGCCGGTGCCCGTGCCGATCGCCGCGCCCAGCGCGCCGTACGCGGCCATGCCGACCATCGACGCGGTCTTCCACTCCATGCCGGCGCCGCCGGGGCCCGCGCCGATGTTGGTCATCAGCAGGTACATCAGCACCGGCATCCCGATGCCGAAGATGACGAAGCCCCGGTCGCGCAGGGTGCGGCGCACTTCGAGGCGGATGTAGTCGAGCATCACGCGAGCTCCTTCGCGGACCGGGTGGCGGCGTCGGGCGCCGGGGTATGGGGGGCGTTGCCGGAGGTGAGTGCGAGGAAGGCGTCCTCCAGGCCGGCGGGGGCGACCTGGAGCCCGCGGACGAGGCCGAGTCCGGCCAGTGCCACGACCGTCGCGTCGGAGTCCGCCGTCCGCAGCAGCGCGCGGTCGCCGCGCACCTCCACGGCGCTCACGCCGGGCAGTCCGGACAGCGGCCCGGTCGACGCGCCCGCGAGGTCGAAGGAGACCAGCGAGCCGCCGGCCCGGCGCTTGATCGCGGCGCCGGTGCCGTCGGCGACCACCCGGCCGGCGTCCATCACCACGATCCGGTCGGCGTGTTCGTCCGCCTCCTCCAGATAGTGGGTGGAGAACACGACGGTGTTGCCGCGGCGGGCGTAGGCCCGCATCGAGCGCCAGAAGACGCGCCGCGCCTCGACGTCCAGCGCCGCGGTCGGCTCGTCCAGCACCAGCAGTTCGGGGTTGCCGGCCAGCGCCACCGCGAAGCGGACCCGCTGGGCCTGCCCGCCGGACAGCTGGTCCACCCGCCGCCCGCCGAACTCGCCCAGGCCCGCCAGCTCCAGGGTCTCGGTGACGTCCATGGGGCGGGGGTACGTGCCGGCGACGAAGGTGATCAGCTCGCGGACGGTGACCCGCGGCACGGGCTTGCCGTCCTGCAGCATGGCGCCCACCCTGCCCGCCCGCACCGCGGCCTGCGGGGTGCCTCCGAACAGCCGCACCGAGCCCGTGCCGGGCGGCAGCAGGCCCAGCAGCATGCTGAGGGTGGTGGACTTGCCCGCGCCGTTGCGTCCGAGCAGGGCCACCGTCTCGCCCGCCGCGATCTCCAGGTCGAGCCCGTCCACCGCCCGCACCGCGCCGTAACTCCGCGTCACCCCGGAGAAGGCCACGGCCGGTGCCCCTCCCGCGGTGTGCGCCGCGCTGTCCGGCCTTTTCGTCTGTGTCATGCCCGCCCCGCCTCTCGTCCGATGCCTACGACGTTACGGAGAGTTGCCGGGCGGGGTTAGAGGCGAATGTGTGTGATCCGACCTGACAAATGTCACGGTTCGACGCGGCGCGGGGCGCTCCACGGGCCGGAAGGCGGCGGGGGCGCCGGCGTATCTGACAAAGTGTCAGAGGGGTTCCGGGTGCCGGGCGGATCGGCTATACATGGGAGCCATCGGCTAGAACGCGTTCTAGAAGTGCGAGAGGTGTGCTGTCCGAGCGCGGCCGCGCCGACCAGATACGACCCCGGCACGGTCGACGGTGCGGACGGCCGGGCCGGGGTCTTCGCAACGTGGTGAAGGAGCAAGCAGCCCCATGCCCATCGACGCCGCCAAGGCCACCTCCGCCGAGCCGCGGACCACCGAACTCGCCTGGGACCACAAGGACGTCCAGCTCTACCACCTCGGTATCGGGGCCGGCGCGGCCACACCGGAGAAGCCCCACCCCGCCACCGACCCGGACGAACTGCGCTACACCCTGGAGAGCGCACTGCAGGTCCTGCCCGCCTTCGCCACCGTCGCGGGCGGCGGCATGGCGGTCGCCGGCGGACTCGCCGCGCCGGGCATCGACGTCGACCTCGCCGCGGTCCTGCACGGCGGGCAGACCGTCACCGTGCACCGCGCCCTCCCGGTGAGCGGCCGCGCCACCCAGACCTCGTCCGTGCCCGCCGTGTACGACAAGGGCAAGGCGGCCGTCATCGTGCTGCGCTCCGAAGTCGCCGACGACGACGGCCCGTTGTGGACCTGCGACACCCAGATCTTCGTCCGCGGCGAGGGCGGCTTCGGCGGCGAGCGCGGCCCCTCCGCCCGCCTCGAACTGCCCGACCGCGCCCCCGACCTGCACACCGAACGCCACATCCGCCCCGACCAGGCGCTGCTCTACCGCCTCTCCGGCGACTGGAACCCGTTGCACGCCGACCCCGAGTTCGCCAAGCTCGCCGGCTTCGACCGGCCGATCCTGCACGGGCTGTGCACCTACGGGGTCACCCTCAAGGCCGTGGTCGACACGCTGCTCGGCGGCGACGTGACCCGGGTGCGGTCGTACACGACCCGCTTCGCCGGGGTGGTCTTCCCGGGGGAGACGCTGCGGATCCGCCTGTGGCAGGAGCCCGGCCGGGTCCTGGTGTCGGTCACGGCCGCCGACCGCGACGAGGCGCCGGTGCTGGCGGACACCGTGGTGGAGCACAGCTAGCGCCGTCCCTTCCGGTCCGGGGCCCGGCCGGCCGGGCGTGGCACGACGGGCGGGGCCGTGCGGCGACGCCCTGGTGCCGGTCGCCGCCCCCGCCGGTCAGGGCAGGGCGGACATGCCGTCGTACGCACGAGAGGAGCCGTGACATGCGCGCAGCCGTACAGCACGAGACAGGGCAGGACAAGCTCGAAGTCGTCGACGACATCGAGGCGGTGGGGTTCGGCCCCGGCAAGGTCAGGATCCGGATCCGGGCGACCGGACTGTGCCACTCCGACCTCTCGGCGATGAACGGGGTGCTGCCGCAGCCCGCCCCCTTCGTCCCCGGGCACGAGGGCGCCGGCGAGATCCTCGACGTGGGCGACGGCGTCACCGGGCTCGCCCAGGGCGACCGCGTCCTGATGTGCTGGCTGCCCGCCTGCGGCAGCTGCCCGTCCTGCAAACGCGGCCAGAGCCACCTGTGCCTGGCCGGGTTCATGAACGCCGGCACCCCCAACTTCCGGCGCGCCGGCGGCGATGTCTTCGGCTTCGCCGGCACCGGCACCTTCACCGAGGAGGTGGTGGTCGCCGCCAACTGCGCCGTCCCGATCCCGGACGACGTCCCCTACGAGATCGCCGCGCTCATCGGCTGCGGCGTCACCACGGGACTCGGTGCGGCCCTCAACACGGCCAAGGTGGAGGCCGCTTCCTCGGTCGCGGTGATCGGCTGCGGCGGCGTCGGCATCTCCGTCATCCAGGGGGCGAAGGCCTGCGGCGCGGCCCAGATCATCGCCGTCGACCCGGTGCCCGCCCGCCGGGAGGCCGCCCTGCGCTTCGGTGCCACCGAAGCCGTCGCCCCGGAGGAGTTCGCCGACGCCAAGGCCCGGATCACCGCGGGGGAGGGCTTCGACTACGTCTTCGAGGTGGTCGGCAAGTCCGCCACCGCCCGCACCGCCTACGAGATGACCCGGCGCGGCGGCACCCTGTGCGTCGTCGGCGCGGGCGCCATGGACGACACCTTCCAGGTCAACATGTTCGAGCTGTTCTTCGACGAGAAGCGGATCCTGCCGTCCCTGTACGGCGGCGGGGATGTGCTGCGCTCCTACGAGCGGGCCATCGCCCTGTGGCGGGCCGGCCGGATCGACCTCGAAGGCCTGATCACCCACCGCGTCCGGCTCGCCGAGATCAACGAGGCGCTCGACCAGATGCGCTCCGGGACCGCGCTGCGCACCTGCATAGAGATCTGACGCCCGCGGCGCTCACGCTTCCACGGAGCGCGTCGCCGTGCCCCCTCATCCCGTATCCACCGCACCGCATCGTGCTCCGAGACGACTGGAGAGGACAGGAATGGCACAGCCACTGGAGGGCCTGACCGCGATCGTCACCGGTGCCGGGCGCGGCCTGGGCCGCGCCGAAGCCCTGGAACTCGCCCGCCTCGGCGCAGCCGTCGTGGTCAACGACTACGGGCAGCCGGGCCGCGACGGCTCGGGCGAGGCCTCGGCGGCGCCCGCCGAGGACGTCGCCGCCGAGATCCGGGCGGCGGGCGGCCGGGCCGTCGCCCACCTCGGTGACGTCGCCGACCACGACCACGCCCGCGCCCTGGTGCACCTGGCGGTCGAGACGTACGGACGACTCGACATCCTGGTCAACAACGCGGGCATCCTGCGCGACCGGATGGTGTTCTCGATGACCGAGGACGAGTGGGACTCGGTCATCCGCGTCCACCTCAAGGGCCACTTCAACACCACCCACTTCGCCGCCGTCCACTGGCGCGAGCGCGCCAAGGCGGCCGGCGGCCCGGTCCACGGCCGGATCATCAACACCTCCTCCGAGGCGTTCCTCGCGGGCTCGGCGGGCCAGCCCAACTACGCCGCGGCCAAGGGCGGCATCGTCGGCCTGACCACCTCCACGGCGCTGGCGCTGGGCAAATACGGCGTGACCGCCAACGCGATCTGCCCGCGCGCCCGTACCCGTATGACGGAGGACGTCTTCGCCGGCCTTCCCGCCCGGCCGGCGGGCCGGGAGCCCGGGGAGGGCGGGCTCGACGTGCTCGCGCCCGAGCACGTCGCACCGCTCGTCGGCTACCTCGCCTCGCCGGCCGCGGCCGGGGTCAACGGCCAGCTGCTGGTCGTGCACGGCGGCATGGTCGCCGTCGCCGAACGCCCGCGGATCGCCGCCAAGTTCGACACCGCGAAGGACCTCTTCAGCTTCGAGGAGCTGGACGGCCTGCTGACGCCGTACTTCGCCGAGCGCCCGCCGGGGGAGACCTTCGCGGCGGCCGAGGTGCTGGCCCTCAAGCACGACTGACGGCCCAGGGCGCACCACGCACGACGGCCGTGGCCACCTTCCGCGCGATGCGGTGCGGTGGCCACGGCCGTGCGTACGGTCGGCGGTCGGGACCCGCCGGACCGCCCTTACGCGTCCTGCGGCTGCTTGTCCCGGCGGTGCCGGCCATGGGCGGTGGAGCCGGACTCCTCAGCGGCGGCCGGGCCACGGTGCCTGCCGGAGCTTGCGGCCTCGGCGGCCTGGGCGGATGCCTCCTGGGGGCTCGCCTGGGTCGTGTCGGTTCGGGCTTCGGACATGGAAAGAGTCACTCCGTCAGATCGCTTACAGCTGTACGCGTCGGGACCTCGCCCGACGGCCGCCAAGGCTGACCCAGAGCGGCACTGTCGGTGGCCGGTCAACCGGCTGCGCAGCCCCCGCCCGGAATTCTAACGGGGCCGGAAATAGCGCTCCACCGGGTCTACCGGGCCGCCAGCGGCGCCTGCTGCAAGGGCACTGGCCTGCGGATTTGAGGATGCGCGGGAAGGCGCCGCGGTTCCGCGGACACGGCCTGTGGATGTGCAGATGCTGTGGAGCGGTTGTCGGCAACTCCTGCATCCAGGACAATCCCCCCGCCGCTCCCGGCGGCCGCCCCGCACGCCGCTTCCCGCACCGGCCGTACGGGGACAGGCATCGGCCGCGGCGCCGGTTCCGGACCGGCCGGCCGGGGCGCCTCCCCTGCCCGCGGCGGTTCCGCCGGCCGCGGCATCGGCATCGCGCCCACCGGCCGCGGCGGGGGCGTCGGGCCCACCGCCCGCTGCGGAGGCATCGCACCCACCGGCCGTGCCGCTTCCACGGGCGGCGGCGGCTCCACCGGCCGTGCCGCTTCCACGGGCGGCGGCTCCACCGGCCGTGCCGCTTCCACGGGCGGCGGCTCCACCGGCCGTGCCGCTTCCACGGGCCGCGCCGCCTCCACCCGCCGCGCCGACTCCGCCACCGCCCCCGGTACCGCCACCCGCGCCACTCCGCACGGCTCCGCCCCCGTCGCGTACGGCAGCAGCAGCGCGCCGGCCGTTGTCCACAGGCCGGATCCCGCCAACCACCCCTCCGGGGCCGGGATGTGCCGCAACTGCCGTTCCGCGGGCCGCCAGACGGCCGGCCAGGTGCCGTTCGCCGTCTCCACCCGGAACGCCACCGCACAGCTCTCCGGCGCCAGCATCTGCCCCGGCTGCATCGCGAACGGGGCGAGCGTGCCCTCCGCCGGCCGCAGGCACTCCGGGAAGCGCACCGGCCGGCTGCTGCCCCATACGCCCCAGCCCAGCCGGTCGTGCCCCGGGGCGTCGGACCGTACGAGCAGCAGCCCGCTGTCCGGATCGGCGAGCAGCAGCCGGTCGTTGCTCTCCTCGGTGATCTGCAGCAGCGGGCCCGTCTCGCCGCCCCGCTCCAGATCGGCCACCACGGTCTTCGTCCGGCCGTCCCGCTCCCGGTCCAGGGCCAGCAGCCGGCCGCCCCGGTCCAGCCAGACGCCGCCCGTGCAGCGGCCGGGGATCCGGGCGATCCGCTCGGGGCCGTCCGCGCCGCCGTGCAGCAGCCACAGGGCGGTGTGGTGCGCCTCGGGTGCCAGCGCGTAGGCCCGTTTCCCGTCGGGGGCGGGCGGCAGCAGGGCGAGTTCGGGGGCCGGGACGGCGCCCAGCAGGAGTTCGCCGGTGCCGGGGCCCGCCGGGTAGAGCAGGGAGGCGACGAAACGGTCGGCGACCCGGCGCAGGATCAGCACCCGCCCGTCCGTGAGCGGCAGCAGTGCGCTGTCCGGCTCCTCGGGCTGGGTGCCCTGCAGCGGCACGGCGTACGGCTCGGGGCCGCTCAGCGTCCAGCGCTCCGGAAACCAGCTCCCGGCGGCGTCGTCATGACGGGCGAGCCGGGCGGCGTACGAGCCGTCGGCGGCGAGCGTCAGCGCCGCGCGGTGCGTGCTGTCCGGCGCCGCGGCGCCCTCAGGGGCACAGATCGTCATCGAGTGGTCACCTCCAGTCCGCAGCCGACGCTAGTTTTCGCACGTCCGGCCGATCGCCGACAGGTGCCACACTTCACGCATAAGGGTGGCGATCGTCCGGTTCGCCGGTGTTCAAGAAGGCCGTCGTGCTTCGGATTTCACGCATGGGCCGAGCGGCGGACGGGGAGGGGCCGGGGGAGACGTCCCGAGGGCCCCGCGCCATGTCACAGCTGGGAGGTAACCTTCCACCCGTGCCCGTACTGTCTGAAGTCCTCACCGCGCTCGACGCCCTCTGGCCCCCCGAGCGGGCCGAAGGGTGGGACGCCGTCGGCACGGTCTGCGGAGATCCCGGCAGCGAGGTCCGCCGGGTGCTGTTCGCCGTCGACCCCGTCCAGGAGATCGTCGACGAGGCGGTGCAGCTCGGCGCCGACCTCCTCGTCACCCACCACCCGCTCTATCTGCGCGGTACGACGACGGTCGCGGCCTCGACCTTCAAGGGCAAGGTCGTGCACACGCTCATCAAGCACGACATCGCCCTGCACGTCGCGCACACCAACGCCGACACCGCCGACCCCGGTGTCTCCGACGCCCTGGCCGGCGCCCTGGACCTGCGCATCCTCGGACCGCTGGTCCCGGACCCGAGCGATCCGGCGGGCCGCCGGGGCCTCGGCCGGGTCTGCGAGCTGCCGCACCCGATGACGCTGGCCGAGCTCGCCGCCCACGCCGCCGAGCGGCTGCCCGCCACCGCGCAGGGCATCCGGGCGGCCGGCGACCCGGACCGCGAGATCCGGACCCTCGCCGTCTCCGGCGGCTCCGGCGACAGCCTCTTCGACGACGTGCGGGCGGCCGGTGCGGATGCCTTCCTCACCGCCGACCTGCGCCACCACCCGGCCTCCGAGGCCACTCAGACCACCGGGCAGAACAGCCCGCCGGCGCTGCTCGACGCCGCCCACTGGGCCACCGAATGGCCGTGGTGCGAGCAGGCCGCGGCACAGCTCGACGCGGTCTCCGACCGGCACGGCTGGGGACTGCGCACGCACGTCTCCCGCACGGTCACCGACCCCTGGACCGCCCACGCGGCGTCCACCCCCTTCTCCGCCCCGACCCACACCACAGGAGCCCCACGCTGAACGCCGCGCCCGCCGACCAGATCCGCCTCCTCGACGTCCAGGCCCTGGACGTGAGGCTCACCCAGCTCGCCCACCGGCGCAACAACCTGCCCGAACTGGCCGAGCTGCAGACCCTGGAGGCCGACCTCATCCAGCAGCGCGACCTGCTCGTCGCCGCGCAGACCGAGGAGAGCGACACCAGCCGCGAGCAGACCAAGGCCGAGCAGGACGTCGACCAGGTGCGCCAGCGCGCCGCCCGCGACCAGAAGCGCCTGGACTCCGGTGCCGTCACCTCCCCCAAGGACCTGGAGAACCTCCAGCGCGAGCTGACCTCGCTGGCCAAGCGCCAGGGCGACCTGGAGGACGTCGTCCTGGAGGTCATGGAGCGCCGCGAGAGCGCCCAGGAGCGGGTCACCGAGCTGACCGGCCGGGTCGACGCCATCCAGGCCAAGGTCGACGACGCCGCCGCCCGCCGGGACGCCGCCTACGCCGAGATCGACGCCGAGCGCGGCACGGTCGCCAAGGAGCGCGAGCTGACCGTCGCCGACATCCCGGCCGACCTGCTCAAGCTCTACGACAAGATCCGCGCGAAGGAGGGCGGCGTCGGCGCGGCCCGCCTCTACCAGCGCCGCTGCGAGGGCTGCCGCCTGGAGCTGAACATCACCGAGGTCAACGACGTGCGCGCGGCCGCCGCCGACGCGGTCCTGCGCTGCGAGAACTGCACCCGCATCCTGGTCCGTACGCCCGACTCGGGCCTCTAGGCCGTGACACGCACGCTGATCGTCGAGGCGGACGGCGGGTCCCGGGGCAACCCGGGGCCGGCCGGCTACGGCGCGGTCGTCCTCGACCCGGAGACGGGCGAGGCACTGGCCGAGGCCGCCGAGTTCATCGGCACCGCGACCAACAACGTCGCCGAGTACAAGGGCCTGGTGGCCGGCCTGCGGGCGGCCCACGCGATCGCCCCGCAGGCCCGTATCCGGGTGCGGATGGACTCCAAGCTCGTCGTCGAGCAGATGTCCGGACGCTGGAAGATCAAGCACCCGGACATGAAGCCGCTGGCCGCCGAGGCCGGTGCGGTCTTCCCGCCCGACCAGGTCACCTACGAGTGGATCCCGCGCGCGCAGAACAAGCACGCCGACCGGCTCGCGAACGAGGCGATGGACGCCGGGAAGATCGGCAGGCAGTGGGAGCCGGGCAACTCCACGGCGGCGCTCGCCACGGCCGCCGCACCCGCCCGCAGCGCCGCCGCCCGGGCCGCCGACGAGGCAGTGGCGACGGCGGAGGACAACGCGTCCGCCGCCGCCCCGTCGGTCGGCTGGGGCCCCGACCTCGGGCCGCCCGCGACCCTCGTCCTGCTGCGGCACGGCGAGACCCCGCTGACGCCCGAGAAGCGGTTCTCCGGCAGCGGCGGCACCGACCCCGCGCTCTCCGCCGCCGGCCGCCGCCAGGCCGAGGCGACCGCCGCCGCGCTCGCCGCCCGGGGCACGATCCAGGCCGTCGTCAGCTCACCGCTGCGGCGCTGCCGGGAGACCGCCGGGGCGGTCGCGGAGCGGCTCGGCCTGGAGGTCCGCATCGAAGAGGGCCTGCGCGAGACCGACTTCGGGGCGTGGGAGGGGCTGACGTTCGCCGAGGTGCGCGAGCGCCACCCCGAGGACCTCGACGCCTGGCTCGGCTCCGCCAAGGTGGCGCCGACCGGCGGCGGCGAGTCCTTCGCGACGGTCGCCCGCCGCGTCGCCGTCGCCCGCGACAAGCTCCTCGCGCGGTACGCGGGCAGGACCGTCCTCGTGGTCACCCACGTCACCCCCGTCAAGACACTGGTCCGGCTGGCACTGGGCGCCCCACCGGAGTCGCTGTTCCGGATGGAGCTGTCCGCGGCATCGCTCTCGGTCGTCGCGTACTACGCCGACGGCAACGCCTCGGTGCGGCTGCTGAACGACACCTCGCATCTGCGGTAGGGCACTCGCCTGGGCCGTGTCCGCCGTGTGCGGGGCCCGTGCGCCCGTGTCCGCCGTACGTCGCGGACCCGTCGTACGCCGCGTACCCGTGTACGCCGCTTCGTACGCGACAGGGCCCGGCCACCATCGGATGACCGATGGTGGCCGGGCCCTTCGTGCAGGAGGGCCTCAGGCCGCCAACGCCGCCGCCTGCTGGGCGAGTCGGCGCACCCGGTCCCAGTCCTTCGCGGCCAGTGCCTCGGCCGGCAGCATCCATGTGCCGCCGACGCAGCCGACGTTCGGCAGCGCCAGGTAGGAGGGCGCCGACGCCAGGCCGATGCCCCCGGTCGGGCAGAAGCGGGCCTGCGGCAGCGGCGCGGCCAGGGAGGCGAGGTAGGCGGTGCCGCCCGCCGCCTCGGCCGGGAAGAACTTCAGCTCGGTGATGCCCTCCTCCAGCAGGGTCACCACCTCCGAGGCCGTGGAGACCCCCGGCAGGAACGGCAGCCCGGAGTCCTGCATCGCGCCCAGCAGCCGCGGCGACCAGCCGGGACTGACCAGGAAGCGGGAGCCGGCCGTGCGGGCCGCCTCGACCTGCCCGGGGGTGAGCACGGTGCCCGCGCCGACCACCGCCTCGGGGACCTCGGCGGCCACGGCCCGGATCGCGTCCAGCGCGGCGGGCGTCCGCAGGGTCACCTCGATCGCGGGCAGTCCGCCCGCGACCAGGGCACGGGCGAGCGGTACGGCGTCGGCCGCGTCGTCCAGTACGACGACCGGGATGACGGGGGCGAGCCCGAGGACCGACGAGGCGGCTCCGTCCTGCTCGAACGCAGGGGAGCACTCGGGGGCGGCGGACGCAGGGGGACCAGCGGGTCCAGGGGGCGCGGAAGAGGAAGAGGAGGCGGCGGCGCGAGTCACGCCGCCCATACTGCGCGCAGGGGCCGCCCTGTGCAACGAGTGTTGCGCATGCTGCAACGGGAGGGGGGTCGGTGCTCTTTGCGGGCCGCCCGTCTGCCCGGATCGCTGGCAGGCCCGCCTGCCGGCCCTGCCCGCGCTCCCTCCGGCGGCCCCGCCCCGCGGCCCGCGCGCCGGCCCCGTCGTGCAGCCCGCGCGCCGGCCTCCCCCTGCGGACCGCCCGCCGGCCCCCGGCCCTACAGCTCCGTCACGATCACATCGACGGCCCACGCCTTGCCGGCCTTCGCCGGAGGCTCCGCCTCCACCGCGTACCCCAGGCCCCGCAGCGCCTCCACCAGCTCCGCGGGGCCGGCCGGCGCCAGGCCCGCCGACAGCAGGTCCCGGACCAGCCGTCCCTTGGTCGCCTTGTTGAAGTGGCTGACCACCGTGCGCTTCTCCACCCCGGCCACGGTCTTCGACTGCAGCACCCGCACCGTCGCGGTGCGCCCGGCCACCTCGCCCTTGGGCTTCCAGGCCGTCGCATACGCCGCCGAGCGCAGATCGAGCACCAGCCCGTCCCCGGCGGCCTCGGGCAGCACTTCGGCCATCGGCGCCCGCCAGTACGCGCCCAGCGCGCCGAGCCCCGGCAGCTTCACGCCCATCGAGCAGCGGTAGGACGGAATCCGGTCGCCGATCCGTACGGCGCCCCACAGGCCCGAGAACACCAGCAGGGACCGCTCGGCCCGCTTGCGCGCCGCCGCGTCCAGGGAGGCCAGGCCGAGCGCGTCGTAGAGCACCCCGGTGTAGATCTCCCCGGCCGGCCGCGTCCCCGCCGTCCGCAGCCCCGCGTTCTTGGCGATCTCGCCCTTGAGGCCGTCGCTGAGCCCGAGCACCTCCTGCGCCTTGGTCTCGTCCGCCGCGCACAGCCCGACCAGCTCCTCCAGCACCGCCTCGCGCGCGGCGGTCAGCGCCGGCAGCGACAGCGCACCGGTGTCCAGCGGCGCCCCGGCCGCTCCCGCGGCCTTCCCTTCGGACGGCGGCAACAGCACGAGCACGGTGTTCTCCTTCACGGCGGTACGGGCGGGGGTGCGGCCCCGGGAAAGCGTATGGCCTGCGGCGGGCGGCCGGAGAACCGCCGGGCTCCGCCCGGGCGGAGCCCACCGGGGCGCCGGGCGCGACGGGGCCCGGGTCCCGTGCCCCGATGCCGAGAGCGGAGCCCCGGTGCCGGGTCCCGGGCGCCCCGGTGCCGGGTACCTGGGCCCCCGGTGCCGGGTACCTGGGCCCCCGGTGCCGGCCCGTTGCGCCGAGCCCGCGCCGTCACCGGCCGCCGCCTGGGCGGCCAGGTCCGGCACCCACCGCCGCCCGGACGCCCCGGGAGCGGTCCCCGTACGCCTGTCGAGCACCCCGCCGTCACCACCCGCGTCCTGGGCGTCCAGGTCCCGTACCCGCACGCCGCGCAGGCGTCCCCGGGCCGGCACCCGGACGCCCCGGGACCGGCCCCCCGTACGCCTGCCGGGCACCCCGCCGTCACCCGCCTGCCGCGACGGGAGCGGCCGCCCGCCATACGCTCGATGGCATGCCCCGTCTCCATATGCACGTGACCGACGCGGCCGAGGCCCCGCTCCGGGTCGCGCTGCGCGAACTGCGCGGAAGGCTGGAGATCCCGGACCACTTCCCGCCCACGGCACAGGCCGAGGCGGAGAGCGCCGCCCGCGCCCCGCGCATCCCGGCCGCCGACGGCGCGGTGGCGACCGCGCACGCCCTGGAGGACGCCACCGACCTCCCGCTCTTCACCCTCGACCCGCCCGGCTCCCTCGACCTCGACCAGGCCATGTTCCTGTCCCGGCGGCCCGGCGGCTATCGCGTCCACTACGCCATCGCCGATGTCGCCTCCTTCGTGACCCCCGGCGGCGCCCTGGACGCCGAGGCCCACCACCGGGTGACGACCCTCTACTTCCCCGACGAGCGCGTCCCGCTGCACCCGCACGTGCTGAGCGAGGGCGCCGCCAGCCTGCTGCCCGACCGGGACCGCCCGGCCGTGCTGTGGCAGCTCGACCTCGACGCCGACGGCGCGCTGACGGCCGCGTCCGCACGCCGCGCCCTGGTCCGCTCCCGTGCCCAGCTGGACTACACCGGCGTCCAGCGGATCCTCGACGACGGGACGGCCGAGGAGCCGCTCGCCCTGCTCCGCGAGATCGGCCTGCTGCGGGAGGAGCGGGAGGTCGCCCGGGGCGCGATCTCGCTGAACGTCCCCGACCAGGAGATCGTCGAGCACGACGGCCGCTACACCCTCGAATACCGCGCCCCGCTCCCCGCCTACGGCTGGAACGCGCAGATCTCCCTGCTCACCGGCATGGCGGCGGCCGACCTGATGCTGGCCTCCGGCACCGGCATCCTCCGTACGCTGCCCTCCGCCCCCGACGGCTCGGTCGCCCGGCTCCGGCTGACCGCCCGCGCGCTCGGCGTCGACTGGCCGCACCACACCTCGTACGCGGCGCTGATCCGGACCCTCGACCCGCGGTGCCCCGCCCACGCCGCGTTCCTCCAGGAGTGCACCGCCCTGCTGCGCGGCGCCGGCTACACCGCCTTCGACGGCACCGCGCCCCGGGCCTCCGAGGCGCTGCACGCCGCGGTCGCCGCCCCCTACGCGCACGCCACCGCACCGCTGCGGCGGCTGGCCGACCGCTACACCTCCGAACTGTGCCTGGCCGCCTCGGCCGGCGCCGAGCCGCCCGGCTGGGTGCGCAGCGCGCTGCCCGCCCTGCCCCGCGAGATGGAGACCGGCACCCAGCGCGCCAACCAGGTGGAGCGGTCCTGCGTCGACCTCGTGGAGGCGGCCCTGCTGCGGGACCGGGTCGGCGAGATCTTCGAGGCGCTGGTCGTCGACATCCAGGAGAAGGACCCCACCCACGGCACCGTCCACCTCTACGACCCGGCCGTCGTCGGCACCGTCGAAGCCGCCCCGGAAGGCCCCGCCCTGCCCCTCGGCCACCGCATCCCGGTCCGCCTCGCCGAAGCCGACCCGGGCCATCATGCGGTCCGCTTCACCGCCGCCTGACCGCACCCGCCGCCTCGGGTGCCGTGACGCCGCCGGTCCCGTACACGGTGCTACGGCCGCTCTCGCTCACCGGGCCGCTCTCGGTCACCGGGCCGCCCCGCTCACCCGGGGGTCCCGTTCACCCGGGGGTCCCGTTCGCCCGGCGGTCCCCCTCACCCGGCGGTCCCCCTCACCCGGCGGCCCCGCTCACCCGGCGCTCTCGGCCACCGCGCCCCGGCCGTCCTCAGCCGTCGCGCCCGCCCCGTCCGCCCGCAGGGCTGCCACCGCCGCCACCTGCTCCCGCAGCACCGCCACCGCCGCCCGCGCGTCATCGGCATGGAACCGCACCGTACGCACGGACTCCCGCCGCCCCAACAGCCGGACGGCCACGACCGGTTCGGTCAGCTCGACGGTGAGCGAGGTCTGACCGCCGACCGCCAGCTCCACCACCTCGCTGCCGTCCTTCTCCGGCTCCCTGACGAACCGGAGGTCATGGCGCACGGCGGCGATCCGCTCCAGCGGAATCCGTATGTCCCGGCGCGCACCGTCCCGCACCCACAGCGTGTCCGTGCCCACCACATGCGGCCGGGTGACCGCCGCCGCCTGGAACCCCAGCATCATCAGCACCGTGTAGAGGTCCAGGACCAGCATCACCGCGTGCGCCACCGGATGGTCCGCGAGCAGCACTCCGACCGCGACCGTCTCCACCACGCACACGAAGGTCAGCCCGTACACGAACGCGGCCTGCGCCCCCGCGTACCCCAGGGCCCGCTCGCCCGGCGCCACCCCGATCCGCCGCCGTGCCGCCCACCAGCCCAGGCTGACCAGCCACCGCGCCTCGTGGGCGGCCAGCCGCCGCAGCGCGCTCTCCCGGCTCACCGCGCACGCTCCGCGACCAGCTGGATGGCCCGGCGCAGGGCCTGCGCCTGCGCGGGCGCGAAGTGTGCGTAGTACGCCGCCATGAAGCCCTCGTCCCCCTCCGGGCCCGTCCCGGCGGCCCGTTCCCAGTGCTCCGCCCCGACCTCGGCGACCAGTGCCGCCGGAATGCAGTCCGCGAGCGCCCGCGCGGCCGGTTCCACCCGCGGATCGTCCACCGAGGCGTCCACCAGCGCGTCGAGCAGCCCGTACACCTCGTAGGTCCGGTCCATCGCCCCCGGCGCCGCGGCCATCTCCCCGAGCAGCTCCACCATCCGCTTCTGCCCCTCCGCCCCGCCGGTCGATTCGAGCAGCGCCAGCACCTCCCGCTCCTTCGCCGCCATCGCGGGCTCCGGGCCGGGGCGCCCGGCCGAGGCCCGCGCCATCTCCGCGAAGAGCGCCGCCAGTTCGTCCGACACGGGTCCCTCCGCGGGCAGCCCGCCGTGCTGCTCCGCCTGCCGCCGCACCGCCGCCAGCCGGGCCCGCCGCGCCCGGATCTGCTCCTCCTGACGGGCCAGGTCCGCGTCCAGCTCGGCCAGCACCTCGTGCAGCTCCCGCCCGGCGTCGTCGGCGAGCACGTCCCGCACCTCGTCCAGCCCGAGCCCCAGCTCCGTCAGCCGCCGCACCCGGGCGAGCGCGACGGCGTCCCGCAGCCCGTACTCCCGGTAGCCGTTGGCCCGGCGTTCCGGCTCGGGCAGCAGCCCCAGGTGGTGGTAGTGGCGTACGGCACGGGTACTGACGCCGACCAGACCTGCGAGTTCACCGATTCTCATGTGCCCAGTACAAACGTTGCCGCTGCGACAAGGTCAAGAGCGGGCCCCGGCGGCGTACGGGGAAGCCTGGCGAGGGCCGGTGCCCCCTACGGGTAGCATGGTCGCCACGGCGGACGAGCCGGCCGGACGGCCGCGTGGGGATCGACGATCCCCCCGAGGAACGTCCGGGCTCCACAGGGCAAGGTGGTGGGTAACGCCCACCCGGGGTGACCCGCGGGACAGTGCCACAGAAAACAGACCGCCGGAGGCTTCGGTCTCCGGTAAGGGTGAAACGGTGGTGTAAGAGACCACCAGCCTCCGAGGTGACTCGGAGGGCTAGGTAAACCCCACCTGGAGCAAGGTCAAGAGGAGGCATCGGCTGATGCCTCTGCGCGGACGACCGAGGGCTGCCCGCCCGAGTCCGCGGGTAGACCGCACGAGGCTGCCGGCAACGGCAGCCCTAGATGGATGGCCGTCTCCCCCCGGCCCGCAAGGACCGGGGGCGACAGAACCCGGCGTACAGGCCGACTCGTCCGCCTTTCCCCCTCCCGCCGTATGCGGCGTACCGCCATGCACCTTGTCCATGGCGCAATTCGCCATGACCGTCATCGGCCTCACGAGGGAAAGAATCACGAAATTCCGGCGCCACATCGCCAGGGCAAGGGCGACGGCCGCCAAATGGACAAGGCCGCCGATAGCGGGTGCCTGTGAATACTTTGTGGACGCGCTGTAAGGGATGTAACCGAAGTGGAGAACATGCGGGTGCGGATTCGGCGCGGCCCGGCCGCTCATTACACGCCCAGCGCCATGCCGCAGAAAGCAGCAAAGGGGTGAGGGCGGTGCCGGCCGAATCAGGCCGGCACCGCCCTCACCCCGGAGCCGTGTGCGCAGGAAGGCTCAGCCGCGGCAGTCGCCGACTTACTTGCCGAGCTCCTGGTCGAGGTTCTCGAAGGAGTCCGCGGCCTTCTCCAGGTACTGGGCCAGGCCGTCGAGACCCTCGTTGGTCTTCGACATGCCCTGCTTGAACTCGTCGAAGTCGTGGCCGAACTTCTTCGAGGCCGACCGGGTGACGAAGCCGTTCTCGAGCAGGCCGTCGATGTAGGACTTCAGGTCGTGAAGCTTCTCCTCGATGCGCTCCTTCTCGCGGTTCATCTTCTTCGCGGCGGCCCGCATGTCCTCATATGTGACATCAAGGTCCTTGGCCATGACGCTCCCCTTCCCTCCGTTCGACAACCGCGAGGTTCCCCCTCTCGGCATACGCGTGGCGTGCACCGGGTTGGGCGCACGCCGTTGGGCACCCTAATCGCTAACCCGCGCCAGGCGCACATAAGCGCAGACGCCGAGTCCGTTAACTCCGCGAAAGTCGGGCGTTGTTGAGACATATCGCGGGCGCACGACCGAGTCGCCGGGAGGGATATTCTCTCTTTCGTAGAGAGGTATTTCGAGGAGGAGCTAAGTGTGCGTTTGAAGCTGACTGTCGTCGATCCCTATACGAACGCCAGCAAAGACCTCGTCCTCGACGCCGACCCCGAGGCCCGAATCGACGCTGTTGCCCGGGAGTTGGCGGTCCGCGTGCGGGGCGGGGCCGCGGCCGGACAGCCCGGACCCGTGCTCTACCTCGACAACTCCCAAGTGGACCCCCACCACACCGTCGCCACCTCCCCGCTGCGCGACGGCGCGGTCGTGAGCCTGGACGACCCCTCCGGCACGCTGCCCGGCGAGCAGGCCGGCGTCATCGAGATCCGGGTCGCCGGCGGGCCCGACGCCGGTGCCGTGTACCGGTTCGGCATCGGCCGGTACGACATAGGCTCCGGCCAGGGCTGCCAACTGATCGTCAATGACCCGGAGTTGCCCCAGCGCGCCCTGACGCTCTACGTGGTGGCCCCGGACGACCTCCGCCTGGCCGTGCACGCCGGTCAAGGCGGAGAGCCCGGCCGGCCCGGCGCGGCGCCCGAGAACAAGGGGCCCAAGTTCGAGGTGCGGGTCGACGGCAAGCCGCTCGAAGGGCAGCAACTGCGCGTCGGCTCCCAGCTGGCCATCGGCAACACCCTGCTCGACGTGGCCCGTTACACGCCCCCGGACGCGGCCCTGAAGTGGTCCGACGACGGCTCCGGGCTCGACTACAACCGCCCGCCGCGGCTGCGCCTGCCGGAGCGCACCACCAAGTTCCGCCTGCCGTCGCCCCCGAAGGAGCACGAGGCCCGGCCGCTGCCCTGGCTGATGGCGCTGTCCCCGCTCGTCATGGCCGTCACCATGGCGATGGTGATGGGGCGCGCGACGTACCTGGTGATGGCGGTCTTCAGCCCGCTGATCATGCTCGGCAACTACTTCTGGGACAAGAAGCACGGCCGCAAGTCCCATGCCAAACAGGTCCAGGAGTACGAGGAGCACAAGGCCCGGATCGAGCGCGACGCGCAGGAGGCGCTGGTCCTGGAGCGCGGCGACCGCAACCTCGACCACCCGGACCCCGGCACCGTCTGGGCCCACGCCACCGGCCCCCGCACCCGTCTGTGGGAGCGTCGCCGCAGCGACGCCGACCACCTGCTGCTGCGGGTGGGCACCGGCCGGCTGTCCTCCGCCGTCGTCCTCGACGACCCCGAGCAGGACGACCACCGCCGCCAGGTCACCTGGGACATCGCGGACACCCCCGTCGCCCTGCACCTGGGCCGGCTCGGCGTGATCGGCTTCGCGGGCCCCGGCGACACCGCACGCAGCCTGGCGCGGTGGACGGTGACGCAGGCGGCCGTCCTCCACAGCCCGCTGGACGTGCAGTTCTACGTGCTCACCGAGGCGCTCGGGGAGGGAAGTTGGAACTGGGTCCGCTGGCTGCCGCATGCCCGTCCGACGGCGCAGGACGCCAACGTCCTCATCGGCAACGACGCCGAGACCGTCGGCGCCCGTATCGGTGAACTCACCCAGATCCTTGAGGCCCGGCAGAAGGCCGCCCAGGAGAACCGCGGTCAGGCGGGCTTCGCCGACCCCGACATCGTCGTCGTCTGGGACGGCTCGCGCCGGCTGCGCTCGATGCCCGGCGTCGTACGGCTGCTCCAGGAAGGCCCGGCCGTATCGATGTACGCGATCTGCCTGGACGAGGAGGAGCGCTTCCTGCCGGGCGAGTGCAAGGGCATCGTGATCGCGGAGCCGCGCAATTCCCGGCACGCCCGGCACGAGAAGCAGGCCGGTGGCGGCGCGACCGACGCCATGGAGGTGCTGCGGCAGGCCGCCGAGGAGGAGCGGCGCAAGAAGGAGGCCGAGGCCGGCAAGTCGCGCCGCAAGAAGAAGCAGAAGAAGTCGCCTGCGGCCGCCTCGCCGGAGATGACCAACACCGCCGCTGTGATGCTCGCTTTCAACAACCAGGGCGGCGCCCCCGCGCCCGCGACGCCGACCGCCGGCGAGCAGATCGACCCCTCCGTGATGCGGCTGCGCGTGCAGCAGGAGGGCAGTGCCAAGGTCCTGGGCGTACGGCCCGACTTCGTCTCGCCGGCCTGGTGCGCCCGGGCGGCCCGGGCCCTCGCTCCGCTGCGCGACATCAGCGGTGAGGCGACGGACAGCGCGCTGCCGGACGCCAGCCGGTTTCTTGACGTGATCGGGATGGAGCCGCCGACGGCCGGCGCGGTGGTCGGCCGCTGGCAGACCGGCGGGCAGTCCACGCTGGCGATGGTCGGCGAGTCGTACGACGGTCCCTTCGGCATCGACATCCGCAAGGACGGGCCGCACGGCCTCATCGCGGGTACGACGGGTTCCGGCAAGTCCGAGCTGCTGCAGACGATCGTCGCCGCGCTCGCGGTGGCGAACACGCCGGAGAACATGACCTTCGTGCTCGTCGACTACAAGGGTGGCAGCGCGTTCAAGGACTGCGTCCACCTGCCGCACACCGTCGGCATGGTCACCGATCTCGACGCCCACCTCGTCGAGCGCGCCCTCGAGTCGCTCGGCGCCGAACTGCACCGCCGTGAGCGCATCCTGGCCCAGGTCGGCGCGAAGGACATCGAGGACTACCAGGACCAGGTGCGCCGGAGTCCGGGTATGGCGCCGCTGCCCCGATTGCTCCTGGTCATCGATGAGTTCGCGTCCATGGTCCGCGACATGCCGGACTTCGTCACCGGCCTGGTCAACATCGCCCAGCGGGGCCGCTCCCTCGGCATCCACCTGATGCTGGCCACCCAGCGGCCGTCCGGAGTGGTCTCGCCGGAGATCCGGGCCAACACCAACCTCCGGATCGCCCTGCGGGTCACCGACGGCGGCGAGTCGACGGACGTCATCGACTCGCCCGAGGCCGGCAACATCTCCAAGAACAACCCGGGCCGCGCCTACGTGCGCACCGGCGCGGCCTCCCTCATTCCCTTCCAGTCCGGCCGTGTCGGCGGTCGCCGTCCCGGCACCGTGGACCCGATGGCCCTCGCCCCGTGGACCGGGGAGCTGGACTGGGCCGGTCTGGGCCGCCAGGCGCTGGTGAAGCCCGCGGCTGCCAAGAGCGAGGAAGAGGAGATCACCGACCTGAAGGTCCTGGTCGACGCCATCCGGGAGGCCAACGCCCACCTGCAGATCCCGCAGCAGCACAGCCCGTGGCTGCCGGCCCTCGCGGAGACCGTGCTGCCGGAGGACCTGCCGCCCGTTCAGGGCCAGGGTGCGCTGCCTCCGGCGCCGTACGGCATCGAGGACCTGCCGGCGAGCCAGTCCCGCCGCGCGGCCGCGATCGACTTCGCCACCTTCGGCCACCTGCTCGTCGCGGGTGCGCCGCGCAGCGGCCGCTCCCAGGTGCTGCGAACGATCGCGGGCTCCCTGGCCCGCACCCTCTCCTGCGCAGACGTCCACCTCTACGGCATCGACTGCGGCAACGGCGCACTCAACGCGCTGGCCAAGCTGCCGCACTGCGGCGCGGTGGTGGGCCGCAACCAGAGCGAGCGGGCCGCTCGCCTGGTCCGCCGCCTGTCGGCGGAGGCGAGCAGGCGGCAGGAGTTGCTCGCGCAGTACGGCTTCGCGGACATCGGCGAGCAGCGCGCCGGGGCGCCGCAGGACCAGCGGCTGCCGCACATCGTGCTGCTGCTCGACCGCTGGGAGGGCTGGGTCTCGTCCCTGGGCGAGCTGGAACACGGCGAGCTGACCGACGAGTTGCTGACCCTGATGCGCGAGGGCGCGAGCGTCGGCATCCACCTGGTGATCACGGGCGACCGGCAGCTCCTCACGGGCCGGATCTCCTCGCTGACGGAGGACAAGCTCGCCCTGCGCCTTTCGGACCGTACCGACTTCTCGATGCTGGGCCTCAACAGCCGCAAGGTGCCGGACGAGATCGCGCCGGGCCGAGCGTTCCGCAACGAGACGGGTACGGAGATCCAGTTCGCGCTGCTGAGCGAGGACGCCACCGGGCAGGGCCAGAACGCGGCGATTGCGGCCATCGGAGAGGGGACGGCCCACCGGGACGCGGCAGTGCCGCGGGCCATGCGGCCCTTCCGGGTGGACTCGCTGCCCAGCCGCATCACCTTGAACCAGGCGTGGCAGCACGTCGATCCGGCGGTGTCCGCCTCGCGGCTGTGGGGCCTGGTGGGTGTCGGCGGTGACGACCTGACGGCCTTCGGCCCGGACCTGGCACAGGGCTTGCCGGGCTTCGTGATCGCGGGCCCGGCGAAGTCGGGTCGCTCGACCGTGCTGATGAACCTGGCGGCCACGTTCGTGGGCCGCCGCGGCGCCCGCTTGGTCATTGCCGCACCGCGGACCTCTCCGTTGCGTCAACTGGAGGGATATAAGGGCGTCTTGGCGGTCTTCACGGGCAGTGACATCGAGGAGGACGAGCTGAAGGAGGCCCTGGCCACGGCGTCTTTGGAGCGTCCGATCGTGGTCCTGATCGACGACGGCGAACTCCTTGAGGACTGCGATGCGGAGGACGAGTTCAAGAGGCTGATCGCGACCGGCGCCGACCGCGGCATCGGCATCGTCATCGCCGGCGACGAGGACGACGTCTGCTCGGGCTTCAGCGGCTGGCAGGTCGACCTGAAGAAGTCCAAGCGCGGCCTGTTGCTGTCCCCGCAGGACACGTCGAGCGGCGAACTGATCGGCGTGCGCCTGAGCCGGAGCGCGGTGGGCGGCCCGGTGACCCCGGGCAAGGGCCTGCTGCACCTGGGGAGCGGGGAGGCGTTCACGGTGGCCGTGCCGATGGGCTGATGACGCTCGATCGAGCTTTACGCCTGCCGGTCCCCGGGTGGCCGGGCCGGCAGGCGGTCTCATACAGGATCAACCAAGGGGGAGGTCGGGCGCATTGAGCGACCTGCGAGTTTCGTACGACGAGCTGTTGGAGATCAAGAAGAACTTCGCCAGGCTCAATCGCGAGTTCAATTCATGCGGGGCCAACCAGGACGCCATGGCGGATGCCTACGGCAATGGCAACATCATCGGGGCCATGCAGGAGTTCGTCGACAACTGGGATGACCACCGAAAAGAGCTCGTGCAACAGATGGAGGACGCCGAAAAGCGGGTCAAGGAAGTCATCAAGAAGTTCAAAGAGGCCGACGGCGAGAAGGGGGAGTAAGGAATCATGGGTAAGCGTCCGGTCGATTGGTCTCCTATCGCCGAGAGTGACCCGACTCCCGGTGACCCCTACGAGGTCCGGGAAGAAGCCCGGCGGCTCGACAACATCGCAGAGACCATCAGGGAGCAGTCACGGGCCCTTCGTGAGGTCGGTAAGTCCGAGAACCTCAAGGGAAAGTACACGGAGAAGCTCACCGAGGGATCGGAGGATCTCGCGGGAAAGCTCAGCAAGGTCGAGGGCCGGTACGAGAAGGTCGCCGGCCTGCTCCGGGAATGGGCGAAGGAGCTGGAACACGCCCAGGGAGAGACCCTGAAGGCGCGTAGTCAGGCGCAGCAGAACGAGAAGGACGAGGACGCAGTGGAGGCGGCCCAGTCCCGTATGGACGAGGCCGTGGACCACTATGTGAGCTTCGGCGCGAAAATCGGTGGCCAGATCGAGGACGCGCTCGATGACAGCGTCGAGGACAGCCTCTGGGATGACACGGTCGGTTGGGTGAAGGAGCATTCCGAGGGATTCAAGTTGTTCCTCGACATCCTCGGCTGGATCGGGACGGCACTCGCCATCGTGTCGATGTTCATCCCCGGACTGAACGTCCTGGTCGCGATCGGCCTCGCGATCGGCCTCGCGGTTGTCGCCGGTCGAATGACGTTGGTGGCCGCCGGACAGGCAACCTGGATGGACGTGGCGTTCGACTGCATTGGTCTGGTGACGTTCGCCGCTGGTGGGCTCGCTGTGAAGGGTCTGAAGGCAGCGGGTTCCAGCGTGCGTACCGCGGCCACCGCGAGTCGTACCGCGGGCCTCAAGGAGGGGCTGGCCGCCACCAAGGGCATGCGCAATCAGTTCGCCAACGCACTTGCCAACGCCGGGGACGACGCCTCGAAGGTGGCGATCAGGTCGGAGATGAACACCCTGCGGAAGCTGATATCCCGCGACGCCGGAAAGGTTGCGGGCGACACCGCCGATATCAGTACGTTGGGCAAGATCCTGAACCAGGGTGACGACGAAGCCATCGGCATCCTCCAGGGGATCCGGTCGAACGCCGCCGCGCACGGGGATGCCGTTTCATCAGCGGCCGTCCACGGTGGGCACCTGGCATACGGTGGAGCGGCCGGCATGCAGTGGACCGGTTTCGCCGCGGACGTCGGCGACAAGGCTCTCGGCGACAACGACACGTTGAACGCTGTTGGCGAGCTGACCGGCGGCTGGCAGAAGCCCAGTTGGGATTCCTACAACGATTTCAAGGGCGAGAACTGGAAGGTACCTGCCAGCTCGGCCTGGTAATCGGCCCCCCTGAGAAACGCGAGGAATGAGCACCTTGGAAATCCCTAGGATGGCGGTCGGTGGCTACACGCTCCTGATGCCGCCGGGATGGGACCGCATCCCACTGCGATCGAAGTCCGAGACACAGGACGCGATCAAGGGGATAGTGGATCACGCTGTCACATACCTGGACCCGGCGACCCCAAAGGAGAAGGTGACGCAAGCCCGGCTTGAGCTGCACCATCGACTCAACCGGGCCGTGGCCGACGCCAGGCGCCGGAACGGTGTCGACGTCTACCTTCCCGTGGAGCCGATCCACGGATTCGTCGCGCCCGCGTCATTCCTGGTCTCCAAGGTTTTCCCAGGTTTCGCCGCGCAGGCATCGCCGAGCGAGATCATGCGCCATCTGACCAAGGACTTCGGGCCGTCGGAGGACATCGAGCTGGACGACGTGCCCGGCGTTCGTTGTCAGCGTTCCGTCCCCGCCAACCCGAAGGAAGCGGACTCGATTCCCAGTCGGCAAGTCAACTACGTGGTGCCGGTACCGGACTCCGGGGAGGTGAGCGAATGGCTCATCGTCTCGTTCACCACACTCACGCCCGAGGGCACCCCGCAGGAATTTCTGGAAATCCTCACCGAGCTTTTCGACGCCGTCATGACCACCTTCCGTTGGAGCACAGCATGAGCATTCCGTACGCACTCGACTTCACCGAAGAGCCGGCCTCGGAAGCATGGCTGGCCATCCCCATCCTTGAGGGGAGGGGGGCCGGCCGGCAACGGCGGAAGTGGGCCAAGAAGTGCGCGGAGCTGCGATGGGAGCTCGAGCCCGAGGGGCCTCGTGACAAGTCGCAGGTGAAGGAGTTCGCGCGCATGCTTGAGGGCTTCTCCGAACAGTTTCCGCAGCAGATCCCCATGCAGCACATGTTCGTTTACGCTCCGGACCTCGGCAGGGGCCTTGTGCCGTTCTTCTTCTACGCCGCCGGGTCGGACGGGCCGCTGGAGCAGGCCCTGGACGTACTGGTGCAGCGCAACGAGCCGGGGGCCGCGCAGGACCCCCAGATCGTGGATTTCACCACGGACAACCTCGGCAAGGGGCGGCGCTCCATCCGCCACTTCGTGCCGAAGGGCGGAGAAGCGCTCTGCATGTCGGTCAACTACGGCTGGCGCGTCGAGTCCTACGGCATCGATCTGTCCATGCGCACCGTCAGTGACGACCTCGGCTGGGTGTCCGCGAATATCGACGCGTTCGACGCATTCGCTCGCAGCCTGAAGGTGGTGCACCCGGAAGACGTCGCAGTCGATTGACGGCGAGGTGATGAGGCCTCAAGAGCGGGGCGATCCCGGTTTCGGCTCGTGTGCTGGCAGCTTCGGAGTGTCGGAGAAATGGCGCGCGAATTTTATTTGAACTATAATCGGCACACAGAAAGTTAGGGTAGTAAATGGCGCGCGAGGAGGGCGAGTTCGCCGTCGGCGACGGGGTTGCTTCCGAGGGGCAAGCCCGGGAACGCCGATCAGTATTTCTGCGATGGCTGTTGTTCTACCTCGTGTGTTTGGCCGGAATCATCGGACTTGCGTGGTCGGCACCTGCGGTCCCGCTGGATCCGTGGATCAGGGGTGCGGTTCCTGTGGTGGGATGGCTCCTCTTGCCGCTCGCTTCGCTCATGGTGCCGGTCTTCGGGATCCGGCGTGTCCCCCACATGAAGCGGAAGTTGGCGTGGCAGCTCGTGCTGCCACTTGTCACCGGCTCCGTGCTGGCATTTGTGTCACAAGGAGCGGGCGAGGACGCGGCGTTGAAGGAGCGCGGCCGTTGGGCCGACGCCAAGGTCGTGGCGGTGGCGCATGACCATTCCAACAAGACCCGTCAGTGCGCCGTGCGGAAGCTCAATGGCCAGGAGATAAGGCCGGACCTCAAGGAGACTCACGGCTGCGAGGACGGGGTCGACCGAGGCGAGGTGTTGAGAGTTCGGTACGACCCCCAGGGGGTGGCCGCCCCGGAGGGCGAGTCCTGGGAGCCGGGGTCCCAGGCAGGCGTGATCGCCGCTCTGGCGACGCTGTTCGTGGCGTTCGGTACATGGGGCTGTATGCGGATGTCCCGGGGCGAGCGCGCGTAGCCGCCGCACGGGCGCGGAGCCAAGGCGGAGATCCGGAGGCTGTGGTCCGCCCGGGATCCGCGTTTCCGCGCCATCCTCGCGGTACCCGGCACGTGCGGGCCGCACCGCATGACGGCGGTCCCCCCCGCGGCAGGGCAGGGCATCACCGCCGAGCAGCCTGGCCCGGCCTCCGGCGGAGCACAGACACGGGCCCTCCAGGGCAGGTACGCGCCTGTCGGAACTCGCCCGCCCGGCCGAGGCATCGGACCGTACCCCGGTGGTGCGGGCTCCCGCACCACCACCGGCCCGGCCTTGAGCCCGGCAACCAGACCCGCGGCTCGGGCATCTTGCTCGGTATGCAGACGTCTCGAAGGTTCGCTCCCGTGTCCGTTGTCGCTGCTGTGACGGCGCTCGTCGTGCTTGCGGGGTGCGGTGGTGAGCCGGACCCGGGCGGGGGGACGGAGGGCGGTGGGTCGGCGGGTGCCTCGGCTGCCGCCTCGCCCGTGAAGAAGCGGCCGCCGGGGGCGGGTGGGCTGCTGTCGGACGGTGTGTGGAAGTTACGGGGCGTCACGGTACGAGGCCGTGAGGAGAGCCTGCCACCCGAGGCGAGGGCGTGGGTCGCGCTGCACGACGACGGCACGGCAACGGGCGATTACGGCTGCAGGCCGTTCCGGAAGAAGGCCGCGGTGGCGGCTGCCCGGCTCCGGCTGGGCGAGGAGCTCGCCCCCCTTCCCCCGCCCACGGCGTCGCCCGCAGCGCCGGTGGAGGGGCCGGGGCCGTGTCAGCCGGACAGCGCGGCCGGCGAGAAGGAGCTGACGGACTTCGAGAAGAAGGTGGAGAAGGTCTTCCAGGGGAAGCTTTCGCTTTCCCAGGAGCGCCCCCATGGCGAGACCTTGCTGCATCTGCGGAATCCGCTGGGCGACGACCTCACCTTCGTGCAGGCCCGAGGTGATGATTTCTTCAAGCGGAGGTGGAACCTCCAGGCCGTCACCGTCTACGACGGGGTGGGGCCCGATCTCGCGGCCGGCGAGCAGCTGTACTTCGACTTCCACGAGAACGGCGAGGTGACCGGCAAACTCGGGTGCAACGACTTCACCGCCGAAGCCACGTTCTCCGGGCTTCATATGTTCTTCCGCGAACCGGTGCTCACGACGGACCGCAGGTGCGGCAGGCAGGTCATGGTGGAGGAGGCCGACATCCTCAAGACGCTGAAGAAGTCGCTCCGTTACACGTACGCGGCGCAGGCGGGGAGGGGGAGTATGACCCTCACGGAGGACTTGGGCTTCCCGTCCGTCGAAACCGGGCTGATGTTTTCGGCCCTTCGGCGTCGATAGGCAGTGAGCGGTGGCAGCAGCAGTGGTTGCAGCGGCGGGGGTGCCTCTTCGCGCGGGGGAGCGGGGCATCGTGGCGGTGTCTCGAAAAATCATTCGATGGTGGATCAACGCCCCTGCTACGTTGCCGGTGTGGCGAAACTCAACCAGATCATTGCCGTGGAGAAGGGCGTCAAGTCCAAGTCCCACCAGGACCTGACGGCGGCTCATCACGGACTGCAGAAGCCGGCGCTGCTGGCCGGGATCTCCCGTACGTACCAGCCCAAGGACGAGGAGGGCGAGCAACTGCCGCCCGAGTCGACGCGGGTCCAGGTGAAGGCCGAGGACGTGCTGCGGGAGACGGCCGCCACGCTGACGCGGCTGTTCGATGTGACCGCCACCAAGGACTGGGCCAACTGCACGGCGCGGGCCGATGTGAAGGTCGAGGGGCGGACGCTGCTCAGCCGGGTCCCGGTGTCGTACCTGCTCTTCCTGGAGAAGCAGCTCGCCGATGTGCAGACCTTCATCCGGAAGCTGCCGGTGCTCGACGCGTCCGAGTCCTGGGTGCAGGACCCCTCGACGGATGCCTGGAAGACCGAGCCGGTCCGGACCGTACGGACCAAGAAGGTGCCCCGCAACCATGTGAAGGCGGAGGCCACCGACAAGCATCCGGCGCAGGTCGATGTCTATTACGAGGACGTCCCGGTCGGTTACTGGACGACCGTCAAGTTCTCCGGCGCGCTGCCCGCGCGACGGGTGAACGAACTGCTGGACAGGGTGGAGAAGCTGCAGCAGGCGGTGAAGTTCGCCCGCGAGGAGGCGAACGGGGCCGAGGTCACAGACGAGCGGGTGGGTGAGGCCGTCTTCGGCTACCTGTTCGGGTAGCGTCAACAACTCCCCGGGCGTCACGAGGCGTTCGGGGTGCGCGAGGAGCGCAAGCTGAAACTGAAGCTTGTCGTGACGAATGCGGTTTCCAGTGGAGGTTCAAGTCCTCCCCGCGGCACTTCCGGGCCGCGGTGGCCCAACTCGGCAGAGGCGGACCGCAATCAATCTCAGACTCTTGCTCCAGTCTCAGTATTCGCCACCGATCGCCGGATCGACCGGGCCGGGCCTGGTCGTCGGATGCCGGTTCAAGTCCGGCCCGTGCAGCTCTCTTTCCGATGCGCGGTAGTTCAAAGGCAGAACACGACGACATGATGACTGACCCGCGCTCTTCACCGTGCCGGCGTGCGCAATGGGGTGGCATCTGAGGGCTCGGGGGCAGGCTACGCCCCCGGGCCCGTTCCTCTTCCCGGGCCCGTTCCTCTGCCGCATGCCTGGTGGCCCGACGGGGCCCCGGCCTTGGTCGGCCCCCTTCGACTGCCGTGGAGCGCTCCCTGGCGTCCGGGGGCGCCGCAACTGCCCCGGTTGCAGGACCGGGTCTGCCCCTTGCGCCGGCAGACGCCGGTCCCGCGCGGCGGCGCGCACCGCGGCCTCGCACGGGAGGTTGTGGTGCCGGGCTCTCCCCTGTGGAGCCCGGCACCACCGCCGAGTGGGGCGGCAGTTGCGCGGCACGGGAACCATGTGAGCGGCCTCCCGCGCAAGGTGCTCACCGGTCGTTCGGTGGCACCGCCTTGGCGAGGATCCTTCAACCGCACGGCGTTGTCAACAATCGTTTAATTCGTCAGTGTTGGAAGCGGTACAGTGGGGCCGCGAGGAAGCTCCCCGACACAATTGTGGTGCCACTCATGGCGTACGGTGCTTGCTGACCGTTAGTCTCAGAGCGGCCGCGAGTGCGCCGCCGCCCCGTCTGCCCACCGACCAGGAGACCGCCCATCGCCATGGATGCCTCGGACGTGGACCCGGCGGATGGGCTGCAAGCCGTCGTCGCAGCGATCGACGAGCTTCTCCGGGATCTCGATCTGGGGCGCGACGTCATCGACCTCGACCACCTCTCGCACCGCACGGGCCTCACGGTCCCCCGCGTACAGGCGCTGCTCGACCACACCGGCGAGGAGTCCGGGAACGTACAGGACTCCTTCCAGGACCGCCTCGTCTTCCTGCGGGAGACCCGCCGCAAGCCCGACGGGAGGATGTACACCCTCGACGAGATCGGCGCGGGGGCCGGCATCTCCCACGGTCAGGTCGGCTACCTGCTGAACGGGAAGCGGAAGAGCCCCGGGCTGGACGTCACCCGGAAACTGGAGAAGTTCTTCGAGGTCGAGCCCGGCTTCTTCACCGCCACCGAGCGCCAGGCCCTCTACCGGGCACTGCAGTCGACGCACGAGCAGCTGACCCACCTGGCGTTGCTCCGGGGCAAGGGCATCAACCGGCTGGCGATGCGCAGCGGCACCTGCGGTGACAGCAGGATCGACCGGGAGTTGCGGGACGCGCTCTCGGAGGCGCTGAGCCGGCCGGAGGGCGAGGATCCCGAGGTGCGTGAGCTCACCGACCGCATGCGCTCCCTGCCCTCCAGGAGCAGACGCCGGGTCTTTCCGCTGATCCAGGGCCTGTTGGGGCTGGCGAGGCCGGAGAACGAGGACCGTCCGGCCTCCGGGCGCCGCAGCGACTGAACGGGACCGTACGCCGCCGGTCTGCCCGGGCCGCCCGGTCTGCGCGGGCCGCCTCGGAGGTCAGTCGGTGTCGCCCGTCCCCGGCGCGCCGCCACCGGGCGCGGGCCGCCGCCGAGCCGCCGCGTACTCCCGGGCCAGGACCCGCAGGGCGGCCGCCACGTTCGGCCGGGCGGAGTCGTCGAGCAGCGCGGTCCCCTTGCGGGCCGCCGCGCGCAGTGTGAGGCCCTGGATGCTGATGAGCGCCCGGACGAACGGGCGGTTGGGGGCGGGCACCAGGTCCACCAGTCCGTACGACGCCCTCAGCCCCGTGCGGATCTGCCGGGCCTGGTCGCCGAGCAGCGCCCGGAACCGGTCCGGGGCGCCGCCCTTGCCGGCCAGGCCGGTGCGGGACAGGCCGTGCCGGGCGAGGAGTTCCTCGGGGAGGCCGAGGCGGCCGCCGGCCAGGTCCTCGGACAGGTCGTTGAGGAAGTCCAGGCGCTGACTCGCCTCGATGAAGGTCCGGCAGCCGGCGACGAACCGGTCCGTGGGCGCTCCGTCGACGAGCAGGCAGGCGATGAGCAGGAACGCGGGCAGCGAGTAGCCGTCGATGTACTGCTGGAAGTCGCGCTCCGTGGCGAAGCCGGTCGTCCGCACCTCCAGCGGTGCCCCGGCGAGGAAGTCCTCGACGCGCTCGCGCAGTTGCGGCCGCCTGGCGGCGGTGTCGAGGAGGGTGCGCAGCACGGGCCGGTCGGCCTCGCCGGTCTTGAGGGCGGCGTGCACCCGGCTCTCCCAGTCGGCGAGCGCGGCGCTGCGCTCGCCGGCCGGCCCCTGGTCGATGAGGTCGTCGCTGTGGTGCATGAACGCGGTCGCGGCGAGGACGTCGGGCACGAGCGGTGCGGGGAGCAGCAGGCGTACGGCGGTGTACTCGGCGCGGGCGTAGCGCGCCACCCGCGCACGCTGTTCGCTGTGGTCCCGGCGCAGCGAGGGGTCGGTGATCCCTGCCCGGTCGAGCGTCTTCGGCCATGTGGGCATCGCCGGCTCCCCTCCTTCGTACGGTCCTTCATGAGCGCTCGTCGTGACTGGCCGGTCGTGACAGACCCGTCGTGACGGCCCCGCTTGGCGGTGCGGCTTCACCTTAGGTGATGGCCCGTGAGGGGGCCCGGGCCGTCTCTCGGCCCCGCACACCGCACCGCGGGCCCGGAAGGAGAAGGGCGGTGCGGGGCGGTGCGGTGCGCGGCGGGCGTCAGCGGGCGGCCGCGAGCACCCGGGCCGTTCTGGCCAGTACGGCCGGGCGGGTCAGCGACTTGGGATGGCGGCGCATGTGCGCCACGTCCATGAAGGCCCGGTTGACCTCGGAGTCGAGGACGGAGGCTTCCGTGATCTTGTCGACGGCCCAGCGGGCGAGCCGGTAGCCACGGGGGTAGGGGCCCGTCACATGGGGCTGGGCGAGGTCCGCGGTCGCCGACAGCTGCCAGGCCGCGTCGACCACCACGGCGGCCCGCCGGAAGTAGTCCAGGGCCGGCGCGTGCGGCCGGGCCCCGGTGCGCAGATACGCCGAGAGGCACGTGGCCTGCAGCGCGGCAAGGGTCAGGCCCTGCCCGTAGATCGGGTTGACCGAGGCGACGGCGTCCCCCACGGCCACCAGCCCCCCGGGGAACCGCCGCAGCCGGGTGAAGTCGCGGCGCCGGCTCTCCGGGAAGTGGTAGGTCCGCACCTCGCCGAGCATGGCGCAGCGGTCGGCCACCTCGTGCAGCGGCGGGACACAACGCCGCATCCGGGCCAGGAAGTCGGCCGGGTCGCGTCCCGGGCGGTGGTCGGTGTAGCCGGCCAGTACCACCATCCAGCGGTCGCCCTCCACCGCCACCATCGCCCCGGGCTCGCTGAGCGTGGGCTGGTACCCGCTGGCAGGGCCCGGGGACGCGTGTGCGACGACCGTACCGGGGAGTTCGTCGCCGCGCCGGAAGACGGCCGTGGCATAGCCCAGGTCGATCCTCATCCGGTGCAGCGGAGCCTGGTCCCACCCGGCGCGGAGCAGCCAGGTGCCGAGACGGCTGGAGCGCCCCATGGCGTCGACGACCAGGTCGGCGTCGAGTTCTTCGCCGGGGCCGGGCCGGCCTGACGCTTCGTCGGCGGTGGTGTGGCGCACGCCGCGGACCCGGTCCGCGCCGAACAGCAGATCATGGGCCCGCCCCCGCACGATGCGGACCCGGGGGAGGGCCGCGACCCGCCGGCGGACCCGGGTCTCGATGAACGGCCGGGTGGCGCCCAGCATCCGCAGGTCGGGGACGGGCGCCTTGAGCGTGCCGTCCACGTAGAACTGCACCTCGCGGCCGACTCCCGCGTGTGCCCCGCCGGCGACGAGTTCGGCGGTGATGCCCGGGAACCAGCGTTCGAGGTGGGTGTGGCCCATGGACAGCAGGGCGTGCAGTTGCTGTCGTTGCGGAGCGCCGCGGCCGGTGCCGTCCTCCCCCGGGTCGTCCGCTTCGATCACGACGACCTCGTCGGCATGGTCGCTCAGCACCCGTGCGGCGTACAGGCCCGCGATGCTCCCGCCGAGGACAACAGCTCGTCTCACAGGAATCCCCCATAGGTTCGATGACGCCCCGCGCCACGGGGCGCCGGGCGGGGTCGAGGCGCCCGGGGCCGGCACGGGGGCGGCCAATTCTGCCGTAGCGGGCCGGCGGCACGGGTGGGTGCGGAGGGCCCGGCCCGGAGTGCCGATGTCCCGCCGGCTACTGCCGGTCGGCCCTCCCGGAGCGCTCGGCGCGCTCCGCTGCTTCGGCCTCTTCGGCCCCCGGGGAGCCCTCGTCCGCCTCCGCCCCCTCGTCCGTCTGCGCCGGCGCTGCCGTCTTTGCCGCCTCGTGGGCCGAACGCTGGGTGCGCACCGCCCGCAGCGCCGTGGAGACCAGTGGGTCGGTGAGCGCCTGGGCGACGCGCAGCAGCCGTTGGCGTTCGCCGGAGGCCGGGGTGTCCTCGCCGGGCAGTGCCACCGGCGGGCCCGCGGGCGGCTGCGGGCCGGCCTGCCCCCGAAGCGCCGCCTCGCGCCGGGCGGCCTGCAGGCGCTGTGCCGCGTCCCGCAGGGCGGCGGCGGTGGCGGCCGCCTGCAGTTCCCGCTCCGAGCGGCGCCGCGCGTCCGCGGAGCCCCGTGCCGTCTCCTGTGTGTGGGCGGCGCGCACGGCGGCCGCGGGCAGGGGCGACACCCAGGGGCGCAGCGCCCGCATGCCGTCGAGGATCTCGATCACGCGGCGATGGAGGTTGAACCCGACGTTCCAGGCCAGGCGGTGGCTGCGGGCGCTGTCCACGCTGAAGGCGAGCTCCTCGTCGACCCCTTCGACGACGAGGTCCCACAGCGGCTGCAGGGCCTTGATGTCACGGCGTTCGCGCAGCCACGCGCCGACCGCGGCACCCGAGAGGCCGTAACTGGTGATCAGGGCGCCGATCGAGCCGAAGGTGGAGCCGAGCACGCCCACGGTGTCCAGGGCGTGGTTGCCGGAGGCGGCCAGGACGATCGCCGGGACGGAGCACACCACATAGCCGAAGACGAACAGCATGGCCGTCCCGAAGGAGCGCAGCGCGCGCTGGAACCGGGCGCCCTCGGGCCGCAGCGTGCGGCACTGCCGGTAGGTGCTCAGGGTCGCGCAGGCCAGGGTGGCGAGGAAGATCCCCAGGAACACCTGGATCGGCGGCTCGTCCGCGAAGTCGGTGTTGAACTTCAGCGGGTCCGCCGGCCCGGACAGGTCGGCGGAGCAGAAGGCGGCGACCATGGCGGCGGGCGCCGCGACGTACGCCGCCGACCACACCGTGACCTGCCGGCGCAGCACCGCCGGGCTCTGCCGCAGCCGGGGGTCCCACAGCATCGTGAGGACGTGGAGGAGGGAGAAGCAGCTCAGGATGCCGATGTACACGGGAAGGGTGGCGAAGCTGGGGACACCGGTGAGTTCTCCCAGCATCCGGTAGCCCGCGGGAGCGGCCATCGCGAACACCAGGCCGGACGCGACGAAGTTCACCGTGATCAGGGAGAGCGTCGGCGTGCGGTCGCGCAGGAGTGCCAGGCACTTCCACCCGGCGATCACGAAGTCGATGAGCGCGATGGCCAGGTAGACGACGTTCGAGGCGCTCTCAGACACCGGACCTCCGGTGGGAGAGCGCCGAGGAGAGGAACCCGTTGGTGCGCTGGTCCCGCCGCAGTTCGAGGTGGCGCTGGAGCATCACGGTGGCGAACGCCTCCGCCCGCCGCTCATGGGCGCTGTCGTAGTGCGACCGGTTCAGGATCTGCAGCACCGGGCCGGTCCTGAGCCCGGGAAGCAGCTGCCGCACGGTCTCCTCCGTCATCAGCCCCCCGGCGGAGCCGTCCTCGGCCGGGTGCTCCTCCCACAGGTGGAACAGCTCGTGCAGGCCGACGTGCAGGCGGGTCAGTTCGTTCGCGGTGGAGTCCACGACGATGAAGTCGCGGTCCCGGCCCCGGGCGCAGAATCCGGACACCTGCTGCGGGAGCGGCACTTCGGTGAGGGTGATCGGCTTGTTGCGCCGTACGGCCACGGCGTCCACGAGGCCCTGCATGTCCCGTACCCCGGACAGCCCGAGGTCGCGGTGGACGAGCCGGGTGACGGACCAGGTGGCGAGGAGGACCGCCAACTGTTCCCGGAGCGAGGTCCACGGGGAGCTGGGGGGCCGGTGGGCGGGCTGCGGCAGCTTCTCCTGCTGCGCTGGACCATGACGGCGGGGCCACCACATGAACGTGTACTCCTACGGCTCTTGCTGCGCTCGGGGTGAGGACGGAACAGTACGGCGCCCGGGCGGACTCCGCACCCGGCCGGCTCCCGGAGGCCCGGGTGCCGGGCGGGTGGACGTACCGGTCTCAGCCGGAGTGATGGTACGGCTGCCGAGGGACGCCGCGGGGGCCGCACGAGTGTGTCCGTACGGCCCCCGGGGCGCGGGCGGGGAGGTCAGGTCGACTGGGCGGTGGTGTAGAGGTTCTTGGCGTCGTCGCCGAAGTACGGGCCGAACATGGTGTTGGGCCAGAACTGGTAGCCGAAGCTGTTCACCGAGGACTGCAGGCCGGTGCCGGTCTTCTCGTCGAACGAGGTGAACCAGGGGCCGCCGCTGGAGCCGCCGGTCATGTTGCAGGCCAGGCCGTGGTCGCCGGAGAACAACGGGTCCTTGAAGGTGGTGCCGCTGCAGTAGATGAGCTTGCTGCCGTCGTACGGGGCGGCCGCGGGGAAGCCGAAGGCGTACATCGGCTGGCTGTAGCCGGAGTTGAAGGACAGGCCCTGACCGCCGACGACATCGGTGAGCTTCTTGCCGTCGAGCGGGGCGACGACCGCGGCACCGACGTCGTAGTTGATGTCCTCACTCGCCGTCCACTGGGGGGTGGAGAGCGTCTTGGCCGCGGACCACTTGCCGTACGGGGCCTCGCCGTCGTGGTAGCCGGGGACGAAGACCCAGTTGGTGTGCCAGGCGCCGCCCAGCTTCACACAGTGCCCCGCGGTGAGCACGGTGCTCTTGTTGCTGCTGGTCACCGCGTCGCCGGAGCAGGACGCGGTACGGCCCTGGTAGGTGAAGAACACCCGGCCGGTGGTCTTGGTGACCGCGCCGCCGCCGGTCCAGGGCCCGCCGGCCTGGGGGAGGGCGGCGGGGCGCAGCGAGACGGGGGAGGGGGCCTTCGGCAGGCGCGGGAGGGTGGGGGACACCGTGAGCGGGGCGCTGCGCGGGACCACGGTGCCGGGCTGCCGCGCGGGCGCGGCGAGGTCCAGGGGCGCCGCGGCGCGCATCCGGTCCGCGGTCCAGAAGGCGCTGGCGGCGGTCTGCGGGGCGGGGGAGCGGTGGGAGTTCTGCACGGCGGCGGCCGGGCCGGTGGGGAGCAGCAGGGCGAGGAGCGTACCGGCGGCCGTCAGGGTGCCGAGGGCGGCCCGGGACCGGCGGGCGGGGTGCCGCGCCGGTATGCCCTGAACTGCGGGTATGCCACGAGCGGTTCGTCTCACGCGTAACTCCTTCTGCGGGGGCCGCGCGCGACGGGGCGCGCGGCCGCGGGGGAACGGGGCCGCGCGCGGCGCGGCCCCGGCAGATGAGTGGTGCGGATCCGAGGCAAGGGTGCCACCGGAAGCGGCAGGAGGGCAGGGGTCGTACGGGGATTCGACGCCCGGGACGGTGCGGTGGCGCCACTCCGCCGGGCGAAGGCTGCCGTCCGGCCCGCGGCGGCGTCACCTCGGCGCGGCAGCGGCCCGGCCCCGTCCGGCAGCGGCCCCGCCCCCTCCGGCAGCAGTCTCGACCCTGCCCGGCGACGTCTTCCCCCCGCCCGGCGGCAGTCTCAACCCTTCCCGGCAGCAGCCTCAACCCCGCCCGATGTACGGCATGTTGGTCGCCATCACCGTCGCGAACTGCACATTGGCCGCCAGCGGCAGCGCCGCCATGTGCACCACCGTGCGGGCCACGTCCGCCGCGTCCATCACCGGCTCGACCGCCAGCTCGCCGTTCGCCTGCAGGATGCCGGTCTGCATCCGGCCGGTCATCTCGGTCGCCGCGTTGCCGATGTCGATCTGGCCGCAGGCGATGCCGTACGGACGGCCGTCCAGCGACAGCGACTTGGTCAGGCCGGTCATCGCGTGCTTGGTGGCGGTGTAGGCGACCGAGTGCGGGCGGGGGGCGTGCGCGGAGACCGAACCGTTGTTGATGATGCGCCCGCCCCGCGGCTCCTGGGCCTTCATGGCGCGGAACGCGGCCTGGGCGCAGAGGAAGGAACCGGTCAGGTTGACGTCGACGACCGCCCGCCAGTCGTCGGGGGAGAGTTCCTCCAGCGGCACCGCCCGGCCGAAGGTGCCCGCGTTGTTGAAGAGCAGGTCGACCCGGCCGAAGCGTTCGCGGGCGGTGGCGAAGAGGGCGTCGACCTCGTCGGGGCGGGTGACATCGGTCGGCACCGCCAGGACCGCGGGGCCGCCGGCGTCCACCGGGCCCGCCAGCCGGGCGGTTTCGGCCAGTGCCGGTGCGCGCCGCCCGGCCAGGACCACCGTCCAGTGGGCGTCGAGCAGCGCATGGGCGACCGCCCGCCCGATGCCGGAGCCGGCGCCGGTGACCACGGCGACCTTCCGGGGTGCCGCCCCGTCCTGCCGTGTCTCCTGGGGCACGGGTGCCGTCTGTGTGCTGTGTCCGCCCCGCGAGGTGGGCGCCGGCAGCGTGGGCCGGTCCGCGGTCGCCGTGCCGCCCACCTGCCCGGCCCGTGCCCTCGGTGCCGTCCGCGCTGCCCCTGCCGGCTCTGTGTTCTCTGCCATGGCGGCAGCGTAAACGGCGCACGGCGGGCGGACGGGCAGCCGCCGCGCCTCAGTCCGCGGAGTGGAAGCGCCGCAGCACCGCGGCCTTCGTGGCGGCGAACTCCTCCTCGGTGAGGATGCCCTCCCGGCGCAGCTCGCCGAGTTCGCGCAGCCGGCGCAGCAGCGCGTCATGGTCGTCGGCGGGGGCCGCGCCGGACGCCGGGGGCGCGGCCGTGGCGGGTGCCGCGGCGGCGGGCAGGGCCGGGGCGGGGGCCGTTCGGGCCCTGTCCTGGCCGGCCGACGGATGCGGCAGCCGTGCCGCGACCGCGGCCGCCAGCAGCGCGGTCGTGCCGCTCTCCTTCTTGAAGCCCCACAGTTCGATGGCGTTGGGGTCGTGCTCCGGCTTGACGCGTTCCGTCGTGCCGCGCGGCCGGAAGCGGAGGTAGCCGGACTCCAGCCCGGCGGCGGCCCGCCACTCCACGGCCTCCAGGTCGGCCGTCGCGAACTCCCTGGGGCCCCACTGCCGCTTGGTCTCACCGGTGTTCCAGCGCCATTCGAGATGCACCCGCTCGCCGTCGAAGGAGGCGAGGCCGTCCACCCCGGCGGCCGACAGCGGCACGGCCGGACCGGGCAGCAGATAGCGGTCGGCGGGCCCGTCCGGCACCTGCTCCAGCATCAGGGCCTGGCGCACCGCGTCCACGAAGTACTCGGCGACATCGGTCCGTGCGGCGTCCACGGCCACCTGATACGGGTTCGCCTCGTCCGGCAGGCTGCCGCCGGTGACCTGGAGCAGCGGGTCGGCGCCGTCCCGCAGCCGCAGTCGCAGCCGGCCGCCCTTGCGGGCCGGTTCGTAGGCGATCCCGGCTATCGCGATCAGCGGCACGGTGAACTCACCGAGGTCCTGGCGGAGTTTGTGCACCCCGCGCTCGTGCCCCGGAACGATCCGCACCGCCGCGTCGTCGAAGGTCCAGGTGCCGTCCCGCACCATCAGTTCAGCCATGCCCCGAATCCTACGGAGGCACGCCGGGTGCCGTGATTGTCCGGCCGCGTCCGTTGCGGGCCCACTCCTCATCCGACTGTCATGAATGCGTCGTGCACGGGACAGCACCGCGCCGTCCCGCGGCCCTCCAATCACTGGGGACAACCACCGCCAGGGGAGGGCCAGATGACTCACCACGCACCGCACGAGCAGGAGATCCGGGCCGCTGCCGCGCACTTCGGCCGCCGCCGCTTCCTCACCGCCACCGGGGCCGCCGCCGCGCTCGCCTTCACGACCAACCTCCCGGGCACGGGCGCCTTCGCCGCCGAGGCCGATCCGCGGAAGATCGCCGAGAACCCCTTCACGCTCGGCGTGGCCTCCGGCGACCCGCAGCCCGGCTCCGTCGTGCTGTGGACCCGGCTCGCCCCCCGCCCGTACGAGCCGGGCGGGGGCGGCATGCCGAACGCCAGAGTCGCCGTCCGCTGGGAAGTCGCCTACGACGAGCGCTTCACGCGGCTGGCCGGCCAGGGCCGCGCCGACGCACACCCGGAGTTCAACCACTCCGTGCACATCGAACCCACCGGCCTCGCGCCCGACCGCGTCTACTACTACCGCTTCCGCGCCGGCAGCTGGATCAGCCCGGTCGGCCGCACCCGCACCGCGCCCGCCCGCGCCGCCCGCCCCTCCGCCCTGAAGCTCGCCGCGGTCTCCTGCCAGGCCTACCACGACGGCTACTTCACGGCCTACAAGCACCTGGCCGAGGAGGACCTCGACGTCGTCTTCCACCTCGGCGACTACCTCTACGAGTACCCGGTCGACGCGGCCGGCGGCGTCCGCCGCTACACCGACCGCACGCTGCCCGCCGTCTTCAACCGGGAGACCGTCACCCTGGAGGACTACCGGCTGCGCTACGCCCTCTACAAGTCCGACCCGGACCTGCAGGCCGCCCACGCCGCCCACCCCTTCGTCGTCACCTGGGACGACCACGAGGTGGAGAACAACTACGCCTCCGACATCAGCGAGGACCACCTCCCGCGCGACGCGTTCCTCGTCCGCCGCGCCGCCGCCTACCGGGCGTACTGGGAGAACCAGCCGCTGCGCCGCCCCCAGCGGCCCGACGGCGCCGACGCCCGGCTCTACCGCCGCGTCCAGTACGGGCAGCTCGCCCAGTTCGACATCCTCGACACCCGCCAGTACCGCTCCGACCAGGCCTACGGCGACGGCTGGCACGCCCCCGGCCCCGAGTCCCTGGACCCCGCGCGCACCCTGACCGGCGCCGCCCAGGAGCGCTGGCTGATCGACGGCTGGCGGCAGTCCTCCGCGCGCTGGAACGTCCTGCCGCAGCAGGTCACCTTCTCCGAGCGGCGCAACGCCACCGGTGCCGGCTACCAGCTCAGCATGGACGCCTGGGACGGCTATGCCGCCTCCCGCGACCGGGTCCTTGCGGGCGCGGAGTCGGCGGGCGTGGACAACCTCGTCGTCCTCACCGGCGATGTGCACGTCCACTACGCCTTCGACATCAAGAAGGACTTCAAGGACCCCGGCTCGCGCACCGCGGGGGTGGAGTTCGTCACCACCTCGATCGCCAGCGGCAAGGACGGCGCGGACAAGCCCGCCAACTGGGCCACGTACCTGGCCGCCAACCCGCACATGAAGTTCTACAACGGCCGGCGCGGCTACGTCACCGTCACCCTCGACCAGGACACCGCCCGCGGCGACTACCGCACGGTGCCGGCCGTCACCACCCCCGGGGCGCCGGTGCGCACCGCCGCCTCCTTCGTCTCCGAGGCGGGCGATCCGGGGCTGAAGCCGGCCTGATCCGGGACCTGCGGACCAGGACCGCGGAACGAGCCCGTCTCCGCCCAAGGGACCGGTCCGGAACCTGCTGGAAGCCGTCCCGTGCGTGACACCATGGTGCAGCCCTCGACGACCCATGGAGACGCAGATGACGGAGCCCGGCGCGGCCGATCCCCAGGACCTTCCCGCAATAGCCGGGCGGGACGCGGCAGCAGCACCCGCTGCACCCGTCGCGTCCCGCCGCACCAGCCTCCTGGTCACCCTCGTCCTCGGCGGCCTCACGGCGGTCCCGCCGCTCTCCATGGACATGTATCTGCCGGCCCTGCCGCAGGTCACCGCCGCCCTGCACAGCCCCGCCGCCACCGTCCAGCTCACCCTGACCACCTGCCTGGCGGGCATGGCGCTGGGCCAGATGATCGTCGGCCCGATGAGCGACAAGTGGGGCCGCCGACGTCCGCTGCTCGCCGGGATGGTGATCTACGTCCTGGCGACGGCCCTGTGCGCGTTCGCCCCCACCGCCGAACTCCTCATCGCCTGCCGCCTGTTGCAGGGCCTCGCGGGGGCCGCCGGCATCGTCATCGCACGGGCCGTGGTCCGCGACCTGTACGACGGCGTCGCGATGGCCCGGTTCTTCTCCACCCTGATGCTGATCTCCGGAGCGGCACCGGTCGTCGCCCCGCTCATCGGCGGCCAGATCCTGCGGATCACCGACTGGCGCGGCGTGTTCGTGGTCCTCACCGCCGTCGGGGTGGCGCTCACCCTCCTGGTGTGGCGCAGGCTCGACGAGACCCTGCCGCCCGCCCGCCGCCACCCCGGCGGCCTCGGCCAGACGCTGCGCACCATGCGCGATCTGCTCGCCGACCGGCCCTTCTCCGGCTACCTCCTGGTCGGCGCCTTCGCCTTCGCCGCGCTGTTCTCCTACATCTCCGCCTCCCCGTTCGTGGTCCAGGAGATCTACGGCGCCTCCCCGCAGACCTTCAGCCTGCTCTTCGGCCTCAACTCCGTCGGCCTGGTGCTCGTCGGCCAGTTCAACGGCAAGGTCCTGGTCGGCCGGGTCGGCCTCGACAAGGTGCTCGGCACCGGACTGGCCGTGATCGCGCTCGCCGCGGCCGCGCTGCTGGTGATGTCCTCCGGCGTCCTGGGCCGCCCCGGCCTGGTCCCGGTGGCCGCCGGCCTGTTCGTCCTCATGGCGGCGATGGGCCTGGTCATGCCGAGCACCAACACCCTGGCGCTGCTGCGCACCCCGCACGCGGCCGGCTCCGCCTCCGCGCTGCTGGGCACCTCCACCTTCCTGCTCGGCTCGGTGGCCTCCCCGCTGGTGGGCATCGCGGGCGAGCGGACGGCCCTGCCGATGGCCCTCGTACAGCTCTCCTGCGCCATATTGGCGCTCGTGAGCTTCCTGGGAATGTGCCGCCCGTGGCAGCGTAGGGGGGAGACCACCGGGAGCACGGCCGGCGAGAGGACCCCGCGCTGAACGCACCGAGACTCACCTACGGCACGCCGTCCCGGGCGGGACTGGACCCCGCCTGTATGGAGCGGCTGGTGCGCGGCGTGCGGGCGCTGCCCGAGGGCCGTCCGCCCTGGGCGCCCGGAGCCGTCGTCCTGGCCGGCCGCGGCCCCGTCGTCGCCGCCGAGGCCGCCGCGGGCTGGGCACTGCGCTACCGCGCCCACGACCCCGCACGCGACCGCGGCATCGACCTGCCCCGCGACCAGTGGGAGCCGATGCGGGTGGGCACCGTCTTCGACCTCGCCTCGCTCAGCAAGCTCTTCACCGCCATCGCCGCGGTCCAGCAGATCGAACGCGGCCGGCTGGCCCTCGACGACGAGGTCCGCGCCGAGCTGCCCGCCTTCGCCCCCGGCATCACCGTGCGGCAGCTCCTCACCCACACCTCCGGCCTCGCCCCCGAGCTGCCCTTCCACGACCACCGGACCCGCGCCGCCCAACTGGCGCTCCTGTGGGCGGAGGCCGCGGCCCCCAGCGGGCGCCCCGGCACCGCCCACCGCTACTCCGACCTCAACCTCATCGCCCTCCAGCTGCTGCTGGAGCAGCGCACCGGGCACCGGCTCGACGCCCTGATCCGCGACGGCATCACCGGCCCGCTCGGCATGTCCAGCACCACCTACGGCCCGCTGGCGCCCCAGGGCGTGGCGGCGACCGAGGACCAGCGGCGGCCCTGGGCCAAGGCGGACCGCGGCATGGTCCGCGGCGAGGTCCACGACGAGAACGCCTGGGCCCTGGGCGGCGTGGCCGGCCACGCGGGCCTCTTCTCCACCGCCCAGGACCTGGCCGTGCTGTGCCGCACGCTGCTCAACGGCGGCGCCTACGGCACCACCCGGATCCTCGGCCCCCGGGCGGTCGCCGCCCTGCTCGACCCGCCCGGCCTCGGCTTCGGCGTCGACCAGCCCTACTTCATGGGCGAGTTGGCCGGCCGCGGCGCCGCCGGCCACACCGGCTTCACCGGCACCAGCCTGGTCCTCGACCGTGCCACCGACACCTTCCTCGTCCTCCTCGCCAACACCGTCCACCCCCGCCGCCACAACGGCGGCAGCGCCCCGCGCGCCGCGGCCGCCACCCGGCTGGCCCGCGCGGTCTCCCGCGCCACCTGACCCCGGCGGGGCCCGCCGCGGGGCCCCGTAGAATTTCCCCCATGCACGAGGAACTGCGCGCCGCACTGGCGGGCCTGCTCGACGGCCTGCCGCCCAAACAGGCCGCGCAGGCCGTCGAGCGGCTGATCACCAACTACCGGGGGACCACCCCCACCGACGCCCCGGTCCTGCGCGACCGCGCGGATGTGGCCGCGTACGCCGCCTACCGCATGCCGGCCACCTTCGAGGCGGTACGGGCCGCCCTGGCCGCGTTCGCCGCACGGGTCCCCGACTGGTCCCCGGCCACCCATACCGACATCGGCGGCGGCACCGGCGCCGCCACCTGGGCCGCCGCGGCCACCTGGGACGGCCACCGCAGCACCGTCCTGGACTGGGCCCAGCCCGCCCTCGACCTCGGCCGGGAACTGGCGGCCAAGACCCTGCCCGACACCGAGTGGCGGCGGCAGACCATCGGCGCGGGCCTGACCGTCCCCGACGGCACGGACCTCGTCACCGTCTCCTACGTCCTGGGCGAACTCCGCCCCGAGGACCGCCGCGCCGTCGTCGCCGCCGCGGCCGCCGCCGCGACGGCCGTCGTCCTGATCGAGCCCGGCACCCCCGACGGCTACCTCCGCATCCGCGAGGCCCGCACCCAGCTCACCGAGGCCGGCCTGCGCATCGTCGCCCCCTGCCCGCACAGCGGCACCTGCCCCATCGTCCCCGGAGAGGACTGGTGCCACTTCGCGGCCCGGGTCAGCCGCTCCTCCCTGCACCGCCAGGTCAAGGGCGGCTCCCTCCCGTACGAGGACGAGAAGTTCAGCTACGTCGCCGCCACCGCCCTCGACGCCGCCCCCGCCCCCGCCCGCATCACCCGCAAGCCCCAACTCCGCAAGGGCCAGGTCCTCCTGGACCTGTGCACGGCCCAGGACGGCCTCCAGCGCACCACCGTGACCAAGCGCCACGGCACCCACTACCGCGAGGCCCGCGACGCCTCCTGGGGCGACACCTGGTCCTGACCCCGCCCACCGCATCCCCCACCGGCCCCCGGCGCCGCACCACACACCCACCGGGGGCCGCAGCGCACCCCCTCATTCCTCCCGCACCCGCTCCTGGAACTTCCGCAGCAACTCCCGCCGCCGCTCCTCCGCGGCGGGCCGCCCCCGCCCCGCGCCGCCCGCGTCTCCGGCACCCCGCAGTGCCCCGCGCGAAAGGTTGGTACGGGTGCCGCCGACCCCGAGCATCCCGCCCGCATTTCCCCGGCTCATGGAGTTCCCCTTCCTCATCGGTCGCTTCCTCAGCGAAACGAGACGAGGCGTCTCGTTCGGAGTCCACTATGAGCGAGACGTATCGTCTCGTCAAGACGATACGTCTCGCCTTCCGTCTCGCTAGACTCCGCCGTATGGCCGACAAAGCAGCCCCCGACTCCTCCCGCCGCAGCGAACGCTCCCGCCGGGCGATCTTCGACGCCGCCCTCGCCCTCGTCGGCGAGGTCGGCTACGACAAGCTCACGATCGAAGGCATCGCCTCCCGGGCCGGGGTCGGCAAGCAGACGATCTACCGCTGGTGGCCCTCCAAGGCCGCCGTCCTGCTGGACGCGTTCACCGTCGGCGTCGAGGACTACTCCGCGCAGGGCCTGCCGGACACCGGCGACCTGGCCGCGGACCTGAAGGCCGTGCTGCACGCCACCGTCGACGAGTTCAACGATCCGGCGTTCCAGGCCCCCTACCGCGCCCTCGCGGCCGCCGGCGCCAACGACGAGGAGCTCTCCCGCACCTTCGTCGCGCGGCTGATGGAACCCGGCACCCGGGTTTACACCGACCGGCTGCGGGCGGCCCAGGAAGCCGGCGAGATCGCCGACGGCGTCGATCTGCGGATCGCCGCCGAGATGATGCTGAGTCCCTTCTCACAGCGCTGGCTCATGCGCACCGGCGAATTGACCTACGACTTCGTCGACACCCTTGTCGACCAGGTGCTGCGCGGACTGCGGCCACGCGACTGAATCCACCGGGCGGGCGGTCGCCGGCGGCGGCGCTCTGTCGTCGATGACCTGAATTGCCGGTATTGGTCCGCCCTTCGTTCACCCCGGATCTCCACACCGGTCACCCGAGGAGCAGGATGGTGGCAGCATTGATCCCAGACCACCGCTCGAAGTGAGGGGATAGATGGAACGCAAGAGCAGGTTCTCCCAGTGGCTGCGCCGGCCGAAGAACGGAGCGGACGGCGGCGATACGGACACGGGATCGGCGGCTGCGCGCAGCCGCGAGGACCTGCTGCTGGCGGCGGTCGATGCGGGCTTCCCCGTGGCGCCGGCGGCGCACCCCTCCGGCTACGGCTGCTCCTGTGAACGCATCGGCTGTCCCACCCCCGGCCGCCACCCCGTCTCCTTCGGCTGGCAGACCGTCGCCACCACCGACCGCGACAAGGTCGCCGCCTGGATCCGCACCCTCCCGCAGGCCAACTTCATCACCGCCACGGGCATCACCCACGACGTCCTGGACGTCCCCGTCGAGGCGGGCCGCAGCGCCCTGGGACGGCTGGACGCGGCGGGCATCGACGTCGGCCCGATCACCCTCAGCGGCGCCGGGTTCGACGGCCGGATGCTCTTCTTCACCGCCACCCGCGGCACCCCGGACGACGAGGACGAGTGGTGGCCCTGCGAGCTGGACTGCCACCCCGAGACCATGGACGAGCACCCGGGGCTGCGCTGGCACTGCCGCGGCAGCTATGTGCTGCTGCCCCCCTCGGCGCTGCCCGGCGAGCAGCCCGCGGTGAGCTGGCTGCGCGGCCCCGAGCTGCCCCTGCCCGACCCGCTGACGCTCCTGGAGTCGCTCACCGACGCCTGCGCGGAGTTCAACGACCGCGAGCCGCACCACCACGAGGCGGCGGCCTGGCCGATCGGCCGCTGAGCGTTCCGCGGCACCCCTCCGCACACCCCGTCCACACACCGAAGGGCCGCCGGGTCACCCCGACGGCCCTGTGCGCGAGCACGGTTCCCCGGCCCGCTACATCGGCTTGACCGCGGTCTTCGCCTCGATCCGGTTGAGGACCTCGACCTTCCCGCCGGCACTCTTGGCGGGCACCTGGACCGTCTGGCCGGAGACCGTGGTGAACAGCATCCGGTTGGTCTTCTTCGGCGGCCCCTCCACGAGGCCCTTCAGCCGTCCCACCGAGATCGTCGCCCCGGCGAACAGCGTCTGCTGCTGGTGGTAGACGGTCGAGAAGAACACCAGCGCGCCGCCGTCCGTGGTGCGCAGGGCCACCGGCGGGTAGCTCGCGGGCGAGTCCTCCCACATGATGCGCTGGCCGGGCTTGTTGGCGTCCTTGGCCCGCCGCGCCCGCCAGCCGTCGGTCTGCGGGCCGGGGGCGAAGGTGCTGCCCTTGCCGGTGTTGAGGTAGGTGGCGTAGGAGCTGCTCAGCTTGCCCGGGGCGACCGTCAGACCGGACGTCGCGCCGGCCGGCACCGCCTCCGCGTAGCCGTCCCCGTCCGTCTTCAGCTCCGGCGCCTTGTTGTCCGCGAACGTCGCCAGGTACACCGCACGCCACTGCTGGTCGATGCCGTTGCGGCTGAACACCAGGAACCAGCGGGTGTGCTGCCCCCGGGCGTTCTTGCGGTTGCTGGCCGCGTCCGCGATGAAGTACTTCGGCCAGCCCGCCTGCTTGGGCACGGTGACGTGCGGATCGGTGAACGCCAGGTCCGGGAAGCCCGGGTTGCCCTGCGGCCGCAGGGCCTGCGACGCCTTGATCCCGGCCTGGTCGATGGCGAGCAGCGCGCCGCCCTCGAAGGAGGGGTTCAGCGACGGGTCGAGCCGGCGGTTGGCCTTGTTGAAGCTCTTGGTGAAGTGCGTGAGCGCTTTGACGCCCTCAGCCTTCGACACCGCCGGCAGCATCTCCCTCTCGCCGTGCACCGTCATGCACCCGCTCAGTATCACCAGCGCCGCCACGGTCGACGTCAGTGTTGCGGGCACCCGGAACGGCGACCTGCGTGTCATGGGGCTCGGGCTCCTTCGGGGCGACCGGGGCGGACGGGGCGGCCGCCGGGGTGGCACGATTCGGCGCAACCCTACCGGGGGCGAAGAAGAAGAGGAGCGTGGGGACCAGATACAGAGCCCACACCGTGACCTGAAGGGCCGTCGGGTCCGGCTGGAAGTTGAAGATGCCCTTCAGCACCGTGCCGTACCAGCTGTCGGCCGGGATCTGTGTGCTGATGTCGAACGCCTGCGAGGTCAGCCCCGGCAGGATGTCCGCCTCCTGCAGATCGTGGAAGCCGTACGCCAGCACGCCCGCCGCGACCACCACCAGCATGCCGCCGGTCCAGGTGAAGAACTTCGCCAGGTTGATCCGCACCGCACCGCGGTAGAACAGCCAGCCCAGCGCCACCGCCGTCAGCAGGCCCAGCAGTGCCCCGACCAGCGGCCGTACCCCGTCGTCGGCGGACTGCGCGGCGGTCCAGATGAACAGCGCGGTCTCCAGGCCCTCGCGGCCCACCGACAAGAACGCGGTGACCACCAGCGCCACGGTGCCCATCTGCAGCGCCGCGTCCAGCTTGCCGTGCAGCTCCTTCTTCAGATGCCGCGCGGTGCGCCGCATCCAGAAGACCATCCACGTCACCAGGCCGACCGCGATGATCGACAGGGACCCGCCCAGCGCTTCCTGGGCCTTGAACGTCAGGGTCTGCGACCCGAATTGCAGCGCCGCACCGAACGCGAACGACAGCACCACGGCCAGCGTGATCCCGAGCCAGACCGGGCGCAGCGCCTCCCGCCTCCCGGTCTTGACCAGGTAGGCGATGAGGATGCAGACGACGAGGCTGGCTTCCAGGCCCTCGCGCAGACCGATCAGGTAGTTGCCGAACACGTCGGTTCCTTCCCTTCCTTCATGGGGTCGACGCCCTTGGTGCGGCGCCGACGGATGTCAGGCGAACAGCTCCCGGCCCCACCAGTCGTCCGCGTTCCGGACGCCCGGCGGCACCGCGAAGAGCGCGGAACCCACGTGCTGGATGTACTCGTTGAGCGCGTCGTCGGCCGCCAGCCTCCGCTGGAGCGGGACGAAGCCCTGGCGCACATCGTGCTGGTAGGCGAGGAAGAACAGCCCCGCGTCCAGCCGGCCCAGGCCGTCCGTGCCGTCCGTGAAGGAGTAGCCGCGGCGCAGGATGCGTATCCCGTCGTTGGAGTCCGGGTGCGCGAGGCGGACATGGGCGGTCGGCAGCATCGACTTCAGGTGCGGGGTGTCCCGCTCGTGCTTCTTGCCGACCGGCGCGCCCTCGGCCTTGTCCCGGCCGAAGATGTCCTCCTGCTCCTTGCGGGAGGTGCGGTCCCAGGTCTCGATGTGCATCCGGATCCGGCGGGCGACGAGGTAGGAGCCGCCGGCCATCCAGCGCTCCTTGCCCTTCGCCGCGCCGTCCGCGACCCAGACGTGCTTGTCGAGCGCGGCGGTGTCGGTGCCGGCGAGGTTGTGGGTGCCGTCCTTGAAGCCGAACATGTTGCGCGGGGTCTGGGCGTCCGGCGTCGTCGAGGACGTCTTGCCGAAGCCCAGCTGCGACCAGCGGATCGCGACCTTGCCGAAGCCGATCCGGGCCAGGTTGCGGATCGCGTGCACCGCCACCTGCGGGTCGTCCGCGCAGGCCTGGACGCACAGATCGCCGCCGCTGCGCGAGGTGTCGAGGTTGTCGCCGGGGAACTTCGGCAGGTCGATCAGCGCCTCGGGGCGCCGCCCCTTGATGCCGAACCGGTCCTTGCCGTCCTTCTCGAACAGCGTCGGGCCGATGCCGAAGGTGAGGGTGAGCCGGGACGGCGGCAGCCCGAGCGCCTCGCCGGTGTCGTCCGGCGGGGCCTCCGCCAGCCCGCCGACCGCGCCGTCGCCGACCGTGTCCCCGGCCGTCATCCGCGCCGCCGCCTTCGTCCACTCCTTGAGCAGCGCGATCAGCTCGTCGCGGTCGTCGGTGGTGACGTCGAACGCGGCGAAGTGCAGCCGGTCCTGGACGGCGGTGGCGATACCCGCCTGGTGCCTGCCGTGGAAGGCGACCGCGGAGCGCGAGGTCGCGTCCGCGCCGGCCGGCTGGGCGTCGCCGCCGGTGCGCAGCGCCGCCGCCGTGCCGCCGGCCGCGACCGCGCCCAGCGCCAGCCCCGCGCCTCCCCAGCCGAGCAGGGAACGCCGGGAGGGGGCGCGCCCGTCGGTGCTCCGCGCGGCCCCGGCGTCCTCGGTGGTCGTGCCCTCGTCCTGCGTCATCATGCTCCTCTGCCCGGCGGCGGACTACTTGGCGGTGGCCACGGCGGCGGCCAGCTTGGACAGCGGCTCGGCCAGCGCGTTGACACCGTCGGAGAGCTTCTTGCGGTCGCCCTTGCCGACCGTGTCGTAGGAGTCGAAGCCGTCGGCGGACTTGCTGTCGCGGTGGTCGTCGAGCAGCGTGCGGATCGCCTTGAACTGCTTGTCCAGCTCCTTGGCGAGCGCCGGGTCGTTCTTGCCGACGACGGGCTTGAGCAGCTCGTACGCCTTCTCGGCGCCCTCGACGTTGCCCTGGAAGTCGACCAGGTCGGTGTGGCTGTAGCGCTCTTCCTCACCGGTGACCTTGCCGGTGGCCACCTCGTCGAGCAGCTCCTTGGCGCCGTTGGCCATGCTGGTCGGGGTGATCTCGGCCTTGCCGACCCGCTTCTGCCAGTCCTTCAGGTCGGTGATGAGCTGCCCGGCGAGCTTCTTGTCGTCCCCGGAGATCTTCTTCTCCTCCCACAGGGACTTCTCCAGCTTGTGCCAGCCGGTCCACTTCTGGCCCTTCTCCACACCGTCGGCGCGCACATCGACCTTGGGGTCGATGTCGCCGAAGGACTCGGCGACCGGCTCGGTGCGCTCCCAGCCCACCCGGGACAGCGCGTAGGCCTTCTTGGCGGCCTCGACGTCGCCGCTGTCGACCGCGTCGGCGAACTTCTGCGCCGCGGGCAGGGTCTGGTCGGCCTGCTCCTGGACGTAGTGGCGGTAGGCGGCGACCGCGGCGTCCAGCTTCGGGTCGCGCTCGGCCGGCGCGCCCTTGCCGCTGGCGGTCACCTTCTGGCGTATGCCGTCGCCCTTCATGCCGGGCTTGCAGGCGACCTCGTACGAACCGGCCTTGATCTCCGCGGTGATCTCCGCGCTGGTGCCGGGGCCGATGTTCTCCCGCTCGGTCACGATCCGGTCGCCGGCGGCGTAGACGTAGACCTCGGTGACCTTGGAGCCCTTGTTCTGCACCGCGAACCGGACATGTCCGGCGGGGAACTCCTTGGCGGAGAGCTCGCAGCTGGAGTCGGTCGCGGTCACCTCGATGGCACCCTTGCCGCCGCCTCCCTTGCCGTCGTTCTTCGCGGCACAGCCGGCGACGGCGGTGACGGCCGTGACCGCCGCGAGGGCGGCGACGACGGAGGAGCGATGGGCTCGCATACGGGGCTCCAGGCGGGCTCGGTGGTACGGAAACGGCGTACCGGAACGATAGACAGTCACGGAAGTCGCCACTAAGGCGGCCCTAACTTATCTGAGGCTTACCTGTTTTTTCCCGCCCCGTCCAGTGATCCCGCTCTCACGGACAACGGCTCGATCACGGATTGACGCGCCCCTGGTCACGAATCCGTCATGCGGCGGTCAAGGTAAGGGTCATGCTGCGCGACGGGTCATGACCGGCGGACATCACCACGGCCCGTGCGCATCCGGTCACCCGGCGCCGGGGCCCTCCGCGGCGGCCCGCCCCCCTCCGCCGCCCGGCCCTGCGGTTCACTGTCCGGATGACCGAACTCGATGTGCTCCGGGTGTTCTGCGGCCCCGACGGGACCGGCGGCAATGTGCTGGGCGTCGTCCGCGACGGCGCGGCCGTCCCCCGCACCGCCGACCGGGCCGCCCTCGCGGCCGAACTCGGCTACAGCGAAACCGTGTTCCTCGACGACGCCGCGCGCGGCACGGTGGACATCCACACCCCGAGCACCCGCCTCCCGTTCGCCGGCCACCCATTGGTCGGCCTGGCCTGGCTGCTGCGGTCCCTGGGACGGCCGCCGCGCACCCTGCGCCCGGAGGCCGGGGAGGTCGCGGTCCGCTTCGAGGGCGACCTCGTCTGGGTGCGCGGGCGCGCGGAGTGGGTCACCGCCCGCACGACCCGGCGGTACGCCTCGGCGGCCGAGGTCGACGCGCTGCCCGCGCCACCGCCGGGCGAGGGCTGGCTCTACGCCTGGGCCTGGCGGGACGAGGCCGCGGGCGTGGTCCGGGCGCGGGCCTTCCCGCGGCGCGGCGACGGTGTCGTCGAGGACGAGGCGACCGGCGCCGCCGCCCTGCTGCTGACCTACGAACTCGGGCGCCCCCTCGACATCCGGCAGGGCGCCGGCTCGCGGATCCTCACCCGCCCGTATCCGGACGGCACCGTCGCCGTCGGCGGCCGGGTGCGCCCCGCCGCGCCGTAGCGGACGGGGCGTCGGCGGCCTGCCGGGGCGGCCGTCGTCAGCCGCCCCGGCGGGCCGCTACGCGCTCAGCGGGAACTGCCCGCCCAACTCCCGGAAGACCGCGCTGTTCAGCCGGAACGCGCGCTTGCACTCGTCGACCACCCGCTGCTTCTCCAGCTCGTCCACCGGCAGGGCGTCCAGCAGGGCCCGGTACTCGCGCTTGAAGGCGGCGGGGTTGGCGATGTCCTCGAAGACGTAGAACCGCACCCCGTCGCCCTTGCGGGCGAAGCCCCAGGTCTTCTCGGCGGTGCCGCGGATGATCTGGCCGCCCGAGAGGTCGCCGAGGTAGCGGGTGTAGTGGTGGGCGACGAAGCCGGCCGGCCAGTCGCGGGCGCAGGCCGCCACCCGGTCCGCATAGGCGGCCGTGGCCGCGAGCGGCTCCAGGCCGGCGCGCCAGTCCGGGCCGCCGAGGTGGGCGAGGTCGCGCTCCAGCGCGGCGGTGCGCGCCAGCTCGGGGCGGATGAAGGGGCCCGCCACCGGGTCGGTGGCCAGCGACGCGGAGGCGTCCTCCAGCGCGCGGTAGACGAACCACAACTGCTCGGTGTAGCGCCGGTAGGCCCCGACGCCGAGCCTGCCGCCGAGCAGGTCGCTCATGAAGGAGGAGTTCTCGGCCTCGGTGTGCTGCGCGTGGGACGCGGTGCGGATGACCGCCGAGAACGGAGCGGGGGAGGACGGAGGGGGCGGGGCCGGGCTGGACGCTTCCAAGACGGACCTCCGGGGGCCGAGGTGGGGGTCCCCCTGCTCGGATTCGAGAGCTTGGGGGAGGACGGGAACAGGGCGGCTCCGCGGAGCCGCCGACCCTGGGCTCACCCAACTACTGAGGCTTGCCTAAGTCAACCCGTTCCCGACGTCCTGTCGGTAACGAGCCTACCCCTGTTCCCGACGTCCTGTCGGTAAAGTTCCGGCCGCACCCGTCAGGGCAGCGTGAGGATCTCCGCCCCGGTGTCCGTGACCACCAGCGTGTGCTCGAACTGCGCGGTCCGCTTGCGGTCCTTGGTCACCACCGTCCAGCCGTCGTCCCACATGTCGTAGTCGTAGGACCCCAGCGTCAGCATCGGCTCGATGGTGAAGGTCATGCCGGGCTTGATGTCGGTGGTGTGGTGCGGGCTGTCGTAGTGCGGAACGATCAGGCCGGAGTGGAAGGAGGAGTTGATGCCGTGACCGGTGAAGTCCCGGACCACTCCGTAGCCGAAGCGCTTGGCGTACGACTCGATGACCCGGCCGATGATGTTGATCTGCCGGCCCGGCTTGACGGCCTTGATCGCGCGGTTGAGCGCCTCCCGGGTCCGCTCGACCAGCAGCCTGGACTCCTCGTCCACCTCGCCGCACAGGTAGGTGGCGTTGTTGTCGCCGTGCACACCGTTGATGTACGCGGTGACGTCGAGGTTCACGATGTCGCCGTCCTTGAGGACGGTCGAGTCCGGGATGCCGTGACAGATGACCTCGTTGAGCGAGGAGCACAGGGACTTGGGGAAGCCGCGGTAGCCGAGCGTGGACGGGTAGGCGCCGTGGTCGCACATGAACTCATGGGCGACCCGGTCGAGTTCATCGGTGGTCACGCCGGGCGCGATCAGCTTGGCGGCCTCCTCCATCGCCTGCGCGGCGATCCGGCCGGCGATCCGCATCCGCTCGATCGTTTCGGCGTCCTGCACCTCGGGCCCCGTGTACGGGGTGGGCGCGTCCTTCCCGACGTACTCGGGGCGCGGGATCGAGGCGGGGACGGGGCGGGTGGGGGAGATCTTCCCCGGGACAAGAAGCGACTGGCCAGACATGCCAGCGAGTGTATCCGTGGGCCGTCGGGCAGGATGGTGGCACAAGAGCATCCACAGGAGGCGGCAATGGCGCTGTTCAAGAGGCGTACGACCGGCAAGCCGGGCGAGTGGTACTACTGCCTCGAGCACGGGACGGTCGAGGAGGGGCCCCAGTGCCGCGCCGCCGACCGCTTCGGCCCGTACGGCACCCGTGAGGAGGCCGCGCACGCCATGGAAACGGCCCGCGAGCGGAACCAGGAGTGGGACACCGACCCGAAGTGGCACGACGGCAAGGGCCGGGGGGAGAGCGGCGGCGCGTGATCCATGCGCCCGGGCCTCCGCGAGGAAACGGCCCGACCGCGGCCCGGCGGCAATTTCCGCGGATGTCTGCGCCGCGGACGGGGCGCTCGAATCGACCGCATGGTTTTCGAGCGCCCCGAGATTCTCGAATGCGCCGTACGGACCGGTGATCGGTTCGACGTCTTTCCGCTGCCGGCCCTCGCGCCCGGTGGCCCGTGAGAGCGCCACCTCCGGGCCCGGCCGCAGGACGGCGTGGGAGAGGCCCAGGCCGCGCCGCCGGCATGCGGCGCGGAACGCGTCGCGCGTCCACGGCCCCAGGATGCCGTCGAGGACGACGTCGTAGCGCCCCGCACCGGCGCATGCGGCATCGGTCATGACCTTCTGGACGACCTCGATCTGGCGCTCGGCTTCCGGAAGACAAGAACGAGTCCGCCGAAAGACGCACCGCCGGCCGTCTCGTGCGGCGATGAAGGGAAACTCCCTGCGGGGCGAGTGACTTCGGCGGAGCTCAGCCGGTGGAATCGCCGGAAATCCAAGCGGCGGAACAAAGGAATTCCCGTAAGGGACTGCGGGGTGACCCTCGTCACCGTCGGGGGTGCCGGCACGGCCTGCCGGCCACGGTGTGCGTCCCGGCGCCTCGCCCGTCGGCGGGGCCCGTCGTCAGTCGGAAAGGGGCAGGGGAGAAGCCCCCGGGGCGCCCGCCGGGGGTGCGAGGGCGCCGTCCGCGCCGCCGGTCCCCTCGCCGCCCTGGGCCACGGCGGCGGAGCGGCGTTCCCGCATCCGCCGGGCGTGCGCGTCCGTCCTGGCGTCGTAGGACATCAGCTTCGGCAGGCCGAGTGCCAGCAGGCCGACCCCCGCGAAGCACAGCAGGCCGCCCAGCGACACCGACGCGCGGACGCTCGTCAGGGCCGCCATGCCGCCGATCCGGACCTGGCCCAGCTGCGGGCCCGCCGAGTACGAGAGCAGCTCGATGCCGGCCAGGCGGCCGCGCAGCTCGTCGGGGATGGTCTGGTTCCACATCGCCGAGCGGAAGATGCCGCTGATCATGTCGCAGGCACCGGCCACGGTCAGCAGGAGCAGCACCAGCCAGACGTGGTGCAGCAGCCCGGCGGCTGCCACCGCCAGCCCCCAGCCCGCGGCGGCGAGCGCGATCGCCCGGCCCTGCCGGTGGATGCGCGAGGTCCAGCCGCTGGTCAGGCTCACCAGCAGGGAGCCGGCCGGCAGCGCCGCGTACATCAGCCCGAGCGCCCAGGGGGCATCGAGGTCGTCGGCGAGGAACGGGAAGATCGCCAGCGGGAAGGCGAACAGCATGGCGAGGACGTCGATGGCGTAGGTGCCGAGCAACTCCTTGCGGCTCCAGGCGTAGCGGGCGCCCTCGGCGATCCCCCGCAGCGACGGCCGCTCGGCGTCGTGCGAGGCGGGCGACGGCGCCAGCCTCAGGGCGAGCAGCACCGAGACCACGAAGGTGACCGCGTCGACGGCGTACGCCCAGCGCAGCCCGGCGAGGGCCAGCAGCCCGCCGGCCAGCGCGGGCCCGGCGATCGCGCCGATCTGCCAGCGCAGCGCGTTGAGCGCGGCGGCCGCGGCGAGCTGCTCGTGCGGGACGATCCGCGGCACGAGCGCGTCCAGCGCCGGCCGCTGCAGACCGGTCAGCGCGCTGGTGGCCGCCGCTGCCGCGTACAGCGGCCACACCATCGGGTGCGGCAGCAGGCTGTTGAGCAGCAGCAGGACGGAGACCAGGCCGAGCGCGGTCTCGGTCCACAGGATCAGCCGGCGGCGGTCGAAGGCGTCCGCGAGCGCCCCGCCGTAGAGGCCGAAGACGATCAGCGGGACCAGCTCCACCGCGCCCAGCGCCCCGACCGCGAGGGTGGAGCCGGTCAGCTCCTTCAGCTGCAGCGGCAGGGCCACGAAGGACAGCGAGCTGCCGAAGACCGTGATCACGCCCGCGCACCACATCAGCCGGAAGTCGCGCGAGGAGCGCCAGGGCGCGGGATCCGGCAGCAGCGCGGAGAGGCGCCGGCGGGTCGGCCGTGCGGGGCCGGCCGAACGCGGGGGAGAGGGGGCCGAGGGGGGAGCGCTGTCCGAGGTCACGGGGCACCATCGTGCGTACCGGTACGGACCGGCGCAAAGGGTTTTAGCCCGCCGGCGGGGCGGTGCGGGGCTACCAGCGGGGCGGCGGCGGGGCGGTCAGCCCGTCCGCGAGGCGGGCCAGCCGGTCGCGGAAGCGGCGGTGTCCGCGGGGCGCGGGCAGGCTGTTCTCGCCCGCGGCCGCGCTCACCAGATGCTGGACCGTGTCGAGATCGAGGTCGGCGGGCGCCGCGTCCGTGCCGTCGGGCGGGGCCGGGCACGCGGCGAGCGCGTCGTGCGCCAGGGCGTGCAGATCGCGGTCGCCGCCGTCCAGGGCGAGCACCGTGGCGCCGTTGCGGCGGGCGTCGTGCACCCGCTCCAGCAGCCCGGCGCCGGGCTGTTCCGGCGTCACCACCAGCAGCGTCTCGCCGCGCCCGGCCGCCGCCAACCGGCCGAGCCCCACCGCCAGATGGGCCGGCGCCCCGCCGGGGACGCGGTGGCGCACCAGGGTCGGCGACAGCTCGGGCAGGCCCGACCAGGCGGCCTCGTCGTCGAGATGGGCGGCCAGGTGCCAGGGCTCGTAGCCGGTGCTGCCCACCAGCAGCAGACCCCCGCCGTGCGGGGTGACGGCGCCGCGCAGCGTCCCCGCGAAGCGGCGGGTGGCCTGCACCCACTCGGTCCCGGCGAGCACCTCGCGCAGCAGGGCGACCCGTACGGCATCCATGGCCCGGATCCTGCCGCAGGGCGGCGCCGTCCGGCTGCCGTTTCAACGGGCGTCACCCGTACGGGATATGGGGCCGTGGGGGAGGAGGGGCGGGAGTGCCGCCGGGTCCGCCGTCGTGTGGTGCGGGCTCAGCGGACGGGGATCAGGCCGGCGGCGGTGAGCCGACGTCCCACCTCCGCCACGGCGTCGTCGCTCAGCGGGCGCTGCGGAACGGCGGTGGCCCCCCGGTCGATCACGCCGAGGAGGTGCAGCGCCGCCTTGAACGCGCCCAGCGCCGAGGAGCTGCGGCCCATCTCGGGCTCGGGGCCGACGTCGACCATCGCGAACAGGGCGACCAGGCGCTCCTGTTCGGCGGCCGCCTGCTCCCAGTCGCCGGCCCGGGCGGCGTCGTAGAGGCGGACGTAGGCGGCCGGGTCGACATTGCCGATGCCGGGGACCACGCCGTCGGCGCCCGCCAACAGGGCGGCGTCCGCGGTCAGTTCGGAGCCGGTGAGGACCGAGAAGCCGGGGGCGGGGCCGGTGCGCCGGGCGGTGCGGCCGCCGAGCGCGGTGAGCAGGCGGCGCAGCGAGCCCTCGTCGCCGCTGCTGTCCTTGAGGCCCGCGAGGGTGCCGTCCTCGGCCAGCTCCCGCACCAGCGACGGGGGCAGCTTGCTGTGGACGGCGACGGGGATGTCGTAGGCGAACAGCGGGAGGCCGACGGCCGTGCGCAGGTGGCGGAAGTGCGCGGCGATCTCCCGGGGGTGGGTGCGGGTGTAGAAGGGCGCGGTGGCGACCAGGGCGTCGGCGCCGAGGGCGGCGGCGGTCCGGGCGTGGTCGAGGACGCGGGGGGTGGTGGTGTCGATGACTCCGGCGAGCACCGGGACCCTGCCGTCGGCGGCCTTGAGGACGGTTTCCAGCGCGGTGGCGCGCTGGGCGTCGGTGAGGTAGGCGACCTCGCTGGTGGAGCCGAGGGCGAACAGCCCGTGGACGCCGCCGTCGAGGAGGTGGTGCACCAGGCGGGTCAGCGAGGCGGTGTCGATCTCGCCGTGCGGGCCGAGCGGGGTGCAGACCGGCGGGATGACGCCGTGCAGGGGGGCGGGCAGTGCCATGGGGGCTCCGGGGGCTCCGAGTCCGACATAGGACATCCCATGTCCTATGTCGAGCACAATAGACCTGTTCACAGGCGGTCGGTCAAGGATCCGCGGCCCGGCGGGGGCGGTGGCGGACGGGCGGCCGCGTGGCAGACGCGGGAGCGGGAGAGGGAGTTTCCATGGCGCGAGGGACGATGGCCGAGGACGTGCAGGCGCAGATCAAGCAGTTGATCCTGCGGCGCGGGCTGACGCCGGGCGATCCGCTGCCCACCGAGGCCGAGCTGGTCGGCCTGCTCGACGTGAGCCGCAACTCGGTGCGCGAGGCGCTCAAGGCCCTGCAGGCGATGCGCATCGTGGAGATCCGGCACGGCTTCGGCACCTACGTCGGCCCGCTCACCCTGGAGCCGTTCGTCGAGGGCGTCGCCTTCCGTGCCGCGGTCCGCCACCACCAGGGCGAGTCCAGCCTGTACGAGCTGATGGAGGTCCGCGAGGCGCTGGAGGCGGGCCTGATCGGCACCGTCGCCCGCGACCTGTCCGCCGAGGACCTCGCCGTCCTCAAGGGGCTGGTGCAGCGGATGGCGGAGGAGGCGCGGGGCGGCCAGGTGCAGAGCGCCACCGACCGGGCCTTCCACCTCGCCCTGTACCGCTCGCTCGGCAACCACCTGCTGAGCGAGGTGCTGGACGCGTTCTGGGCGGCGCTGCGCCGGGTGCGCGAGGACCTCTCCGACGACGGTCCCGACCCGGACGTGACGCACCGCCAGCACCAGGAGATCGTCGACGCGTTGGAGGCGGGCGACGGCGACCGTGCCGTGGCGGCGATGCACCGGCACTTCGACGGCATCCGGCGCCGGCTGACCGAGCAGTGACGCACCCGCGCCGGTCCGCGCGCCGCCCCCGTTCACCGGGATGTCACCCTCTGTCGGCGGTGCGGTTGCCGGCGCGGAATGCACCATGTGCGGTGTCTTGACGGCCAGTTGGGCACTCCCTATGGTCGCCGCAGGACAAGGGACGTCCTACGTCCTTGCCCGTTGGGGGTGACCCATGACGGACGAGAGCTCCGTGCCGTACCGGGCCGGGACCGAGGGGCACACCGGCCCCGCGCCCGCGCACCCGCCCGCCGCGTCCCCCTGCCCCCATGTCCCCCGCACACCGGCCGCGACGGCGACCCGGTCGCGACGAGCGGCTTCCGCAGGCACTGGACGATCACCTTCCGCCGCATCCCCGTGGAGGAGCCGACATGACCAACAGCCCTGTGCACCGCAGAACGGTCCTGGGCGGGGCGGCCGCCTTCGCCGCGGGCTGGGCACTCGCCGGCTGTAGCGACAGCGGGGACGGCGACGCGCCCCGGGAGCGCGCGAAGGGGCAGAAGATCCAGCTGACCTTCTGGTCCTGGGTGCCGGGCATCGACAAGCCCGTCGATCTGTGGAACCGCAAGCACCCCGAGGTGCAGGTCAAGGTCGAGAAGGTGTCGGCCGTCAACGGCGCGCAGTACGCGAAGATGCACGCCGCCATCAAGGCCGGCAACCCGCCGGACCTGGGCCAGATCGAATTCCCCGTCCTCCCCGGCTTCCTCCTCGACGACGGGCTGCTCGACCTCGCGCCGCTCGGCGCCGCCCGCCACAAGGACAAGTTCGTCGGCTGGCAGTGGCAGCAGGCCGTCTTCGGCAGCAGCATCTACGCCGTGCCGCAGGCCTCCGGCCCGATGGGCCTGTTCGTCCGCCAGGACCTCTTCGACGCATGGGAGGTGGACACCCCGCGGACCTGGGACGAGTACGAGGCCGCCGCCAGGGCCGTCCGCAAGAAGGGCGCCTGGATCGAGACCTTCGCCCCCACCAACGGCAACCGCTTCGCCGGCCTCGCCTGGCAGGCCGGCGCCAGGTGGTACGCGACGCACGACGACACCTGGATCGTGCACATCGACGACGAACCCACCCGCCGGGTCGCCGACTACTGGGAGTCCCTCGTCGCGCGAAAGCTCGTCAAGACCATCCCGGACCGGCAGAACGCCTGGTACAAGGATCTGCAGACCGGCGCCATCCCGGCCTGGGTGGGGGCCAGTTGGGGCGACGCCCTGCTGGCCGGCAACGCGCCGGGCACCAAGGGCACGTGGCGGGCCGCGCCGCTGCCGCAGTGGAAGGCCGGCGAGCAGGCCTTCGCCAACTGGGGCGGCTCGACCACCGCCGTCTTCGCCAAGGCCCGCTACCCCAAGGACGCCCTGGACTTCGCCGTCTGGCTCAACACCGACCCCGAGTCGATCGCCCTGCTCATCGACGGCGGCTACGGCTTCCCCAGCGCCAAGAAGGGCTACGCCACCACCGATCTCGACGTCGACAAGGACTTCTTCGGCGGCCAGGCGTACAGCAGGGTCTTCGCGGCCGCCGGAGCGCATGTGGACACCAGCTGGCGCTGGGGGCCCGGCGTGGACACCCTCTACCAGCGGCTCGGCGACGCCTTCACCGACGCGCTCGCCGACGGCAGCTCGTTCCGCTCGGCCTTGGCCGCAGTGCAGCGCCAGACCCTCGACGACCTCAAGGGCAAGGGCCTGAAGGTGGCGAGCGGCGGGTGAGCCGGGCCACGCCGAGCCGGCCGGAGCCGGCCGCCCGGAAGCGGGCCCGCGGGGCCGGCGGCAGCGGCCCGCGCCGTCCCTCCCGCACCCGGGCCCGGCACGCCCGCGCCGCCGCCGGGTTCGTCCTGCCCTTCCTCGCCCTCTTCGGCCTCTGTTTCCTCGCCCCCCTCGGCTACGCCCTCCACCAGAGCCTCCAGAAGACCGAACGCACCGGCCCGCTCGGCCTCGGCCGGGAACATGAGAGCTTCGCCGGCCTTGCCAACTACGCCCAGGCGCTCTCCGACGACCGGTTCCTGGCCGGCTTCGGCCGGGTGCTGCTCTTCGGCGCCGTCCAGATCCCGCTGATGATCGTGCTGGCCACCGTCCTCGCGCTGCTGCTGGAGAGCGCGAGCGCCCGCGGGATCGCCTTCTTCCGCACCGCCTTCTTCCTGCCCTACGGCGTGCCCGGAGTGATCGCCTCCATCCTGTGGGGCTTCCTCTACGTGCCGGGCATCAGCCCGCTGGTGAAGATCGCCGACTCCCTGGGCCTGCACGTCGACTTCCTCTCCCGCGGCACCGTCCTGTGGTCCCTCGCCAACATCGTCACCTGGCAGTTCACCGGCTACAACATGCTGGTGCTGATCGCCCAGCTCAAGGCCGTCCCGGGGGAGCTGTACGAGGCGGCACGGATCGACGGGGCGAGCGCCCGGCAGGTCGCCCGGTACGTCAAGATCCCGCTGATCCGGCCGGCGCTCGTGCTCACCGGCGTCTTCAGCATCATCGGCACCCTCCAGCTGTTCGCCGAACCCATGGTGCTGCGCCCGCTGGCCTCCTCCATCGACTCCGGCTACACCCCCAACCTGCACGCCTACAGCGAGGCGTTCGTCGGCAACAACCCGCAGGTGGCGGCGGCCGAGGCGGTCCTGCTCGCGCTGGTGGCCTGCGCGTTGTCCTTCGGCTTCCTGCGGCTGGCCGGCGGGCCCGCCGGGGAGCGCCGGTGACCCCGCCCCCGCTCCGCCACCGGATCCTCACCGCCTCGCTGCTGACCGTCGCCGCGCTCTACTTCCTGATGCCCGTCTACTGGCTGGCGGTCTCCGCCACCAAGAACAGCGCCGACCTCTTCGGCACCTTCGGCTTCTGGTTCGCCGACCCGCACCCCGTCGACCACCTCACCGAGGTGCTGGCCTACGACCACGGCATCTACGTCCGCTGGTTCGCCAACTCCCTCCTCTACGCCGGGGCCGGCGCGGTCTGCGCCACCCTGCTGTCCGCGGCGGCCGGCTATGCGCTCGCCAAGTTCCCGTTCCCCGGGCGGGAGGCGGTCTTCACCGTGGTGCTGGCCGGCGTGCTGGTGCCCGGTACCGCGCTGGCCCTGCCGCTCTACTTCCTCTTCAGCGCGATGGGGCTGTCCGACACCTACTGGGCGGTGCTGATCCCCAGCACGGTCAGCCCGTTCGGCGTCTACCTGTGCCGGATCTACGCGGCCGCCGCGGTCCCCGACTCGCTGCTGGAAGCGGCCCGGATCGACGGCGCGGGGGAGGCCCGGATCTTCGGCGGGCTGGGGCTGCGGCTGATGACCCCGGCGCTGGTGACCGTCTTCCTGTTCCAGTTCGTGCACATCTGGAACAACTACTTCCTGCCGCTGGTGATGCTCTCGGACTCCGGCCTCTACCCGGTCCAGCTGGGCCTGACCTCCTGGACCGGCTACGCCGACCGCCAACCGGTGCTCTACCAGTACACGGTGGGCGGAGCCTTCCTGTCCGTGGTGCCGCTGATGGTGCTGATGGCGGTGCTCCAGCGGTACTGGCGCACCGGCCTGACCGAGGGCAGCGTGAAGGCGTGAGCGTGTGACGGTGGCCCCGCGAGGGGCGGGCGGTGCGGTGCGATCCCGAGATCCCGGCCGGTTCCCCGCCGGGGCGTGACAGGATCGCTGTCATGACTACTCCTGACGATGCCCGGTCCCCGAACGCCGCGACCCGTGCGAAGGCCGCCCTCCAGCGCGATCCCTGGGACCTCCCCGACGTCTCCGGCCTGGTCGTCGGCGTCCTCGGCGGCACCGGCGACCAGGGCCGCGGCCTGGCCTACCGGCTCGCCCGGGCCGGCCAGAAGGTGATCATCGGCTCCCGCGCCGCCGAGCGCGCCCGCACCGCCGCCGACGAACTCGGCCTGGGCATCGAGGGCGCGGAGAACGCCGACTGCGCCCGGCGCAGCGATGTGGTGATCGTGGCCGTGCCGTGGGAGGGCCACGCCAAGACTCTGGAGGCGCTCCGCGAGGACCTGGCCGGCAAGCTCGTCGTCGACTGCGTCAACCCGCTCGGCTTCGACAAGAAGGGCGCCTACGCGCTCAAGCCGGAGGAGGGCAGCGCCGCCGAGCAGGCCGCCGCCCTGCTGCCCGAGTCCCGGGTCGCCGCCGCCTTCCACCACCTGTCCGCGGTGCTGCTGCAGGACCCGGAGACCGAGCGGATCGACACCGATGTGATGGTCCTCGGCGAGTCCCGCGCCGACACCGACGTGGTGCAGGCGCTGGCCGCCCGTATCCCCGGCATGCGCGGCGTCTTCGCCGGCCGGCTGCGCAACGCCCACCAGGTGGAGTCGCTGGTCGCCAACCTGATCTCGGTCAACCGGCGCTACAAGGCGCACGCGGGGCTGCGGATCACCGACGTCTGAGCCGCACCCCGCGGGGACGGCGACGGCGGGGCCGCCGGACCGCCGACCGGCGCACACGGGGCATGGGGGACACTGGGGAGGACCGCACCACTCCCGACAGGAGCCGCCCCCATGCCCCTCTTGCCCCCGTCCGGCCCGGCCCGCCGACTCGCCCTCATGGCCCTCGCCGTGTGCGTCCTCTCCGTCGCCGCGGCCGTGGTCGCGTTCGTCCAGGGCAGCTTCGTCGGCATCGTCTGGATCCTGCTGGCGGGCATCTCCAGCAACATGGCGTGGTTCTACCTGCGCCGGGCGAAGCTCCAGCGGGCCGAGCAGTCCGGCTGAGCACGCTCGCCCGCCGGGGCCGGTCGCTCCGGCGGACCGGCCGGGCACGGTCCCTCAGAAGACGCCGCCGCTCTGCGGCAGCGGCGGCTCGCCCTGCCAGAAGCGGAAGAGCTGCTGGCCGAGGTAGCTGTCGAGCGACGAGACGCCGAGGCCGTGCAGGATCGTGTTCACCAGGCCGAAGAACGCCTGGTTGATCTCCGGGACCCACAGCAGCCCGAAGACGGCCAGCAGCCCGAACGGCGCGAACGGCTCCACCTGCCGTCGCAGCTTGTACGACAGCCAGGGCTCGATCACGCCGTAGCCGTCCAGGCCCGGCACCGGCACGAAGTTCAAGATCGCGGCGGTCACCTGCAGCAGCGCCAGGAACGCCAGCGCGAAACGGAACGGAGCGGGCACCCCGGCCAGCCCGTTCAGCCAGAACGGCGCCGTGCACACCGCCGCGAACACGATGTTGGTCAGCGGCCCGGCCGCCGAGATCAGACTGTGCCGCCAGCGCCCCTGGATCCGGCCGCGCTCGATGAACACCGCACCGCCCGGCAGCCCGATCCCGCCCATGATCACGAAGATCACCGGCAGCACGATGCTGAGCAGCGCATGGGTGTACTTCAGCGGGTTCAGCGTCAGATAGCCCTTGGCCTCCACCGAGATGTCGCCACTGTGCAGCGCGGTCCTGGCATGCGCGTACTCGTGCAGGCACAGCGACACGATCCAGCCGGACACCACGAACAAGAACACCGCGAAGCCGGTGTGCGCCGCGAGCGTGCCGCTCCACACGGCCCATCCCGACACCGCCATGACGGCGACGAGCGCGAGGAAGACCGGGCTGATGCGGCGGTCGGCGCGTCGGATTGCTGTGGTCATGGTGCGGGGCTCCCGGATGTCTGGTGAGGGGCAGCCCTGACCGTAACGGCGTCACGGCGGCCGGCGCACGGTGCGGTGCCGACGGGCTCGTGCACGGACCCCTGCCCAGGACCCGTGGACCCGAAAACGACGCTCGGTGCCTGGGGAGTTCCCGACTTGAACGACAATGGGCCGGTGCGTTACGGAATTCTCGGCACCACCCAGGCCAACCGGACCGACGGCACCCCCGTCGCGCTCGGCGGACCCCGCCTGCGCGCGCTGCTCGCCGCCCTCGCGCTGCGCCCCGGCCGGGCCCTGTCCCCGGACGTACTGATCGCCGACATCTGGGGCCTGGACCCGCCCGCCGACGCGGCAGGCGCCCTGCAGGCGCTGGTCGGCCGGCTGCGCCGCGCCCTGGGGCATGCCGCGGTGATCTCGGTCGACGGCGGCTACCGGCTGTGCGCCGAGCCCGACGCGGTCGACCTGCACCGCTTCGAGCGCCTCGCGGCGGAGGGCGGCCGGGCGCTCGGTGCCGCGGACCCGGCCGGCGCCGCCGCCCTGCTCGACGACGCCCTGGCGCTCTGGCGCGGCCCGGTCCTCGCCGACCTGCCCGACGCCGGCGTCGAGGCGGCACGCGCCGAGAGCCGCCGGCTGGACGCCCAGCGCACCCGCCTCGCCGCCGACCTCGCCCTGGGCCGGGCCGACCGGGCGCTGCCCACCCTGCTCGCGCTGTGCCAGGACCATCCGCTGGACGAGCCGCTCCAGGCGCTGCGGCTGCGCGCCCTGCGCGCGGCGGGCCGCACCGCGGAGGCACTGGCCGCCTACGAGGACATACGCACCGGCCTCGCCGACCGCCTCGGCGCGGACCCCGGCCCGGAACTGCGCGCCCTGCACGCGGAACTGCTCCGTCCGCAGTCGGAGACCCTGCCGCCGCCCCCGCACCCGGCGCCGCCCTCCTCGCCGCAGCCGCTCCCGGCGCCCGGATCCGCGGCCGCCGCCGGCCCCGCCCCCCATCCCGTCCCCGCCCCCTTCCTCACCCCGCCGCACCCCCGGCCCGGCAACCTCCGGGCCCGGCTCACCTCCTTCGTCGGGCGGGACACCGATCTGGCGGCGATCCGCGCCGACCTGGCCGGGCACCGGCTGGTGACGCTGCTGGGCCCCGGCGGCGCCGGCAAGACCCGGCTGTCGCAGGAGGGCGCGGAGACCGCGGCGGCCGCGCGCCCGGACGCCTGGCCGCACGGCGTGTGGCTGGCCGAGCTGGCGCCGGTGGACGATCCGCAGACCGTGCCCGAGGCCGTGCTGACCGCGCTCGGTGCCCGCGAGACCGTGGTCCGCGGCACCACGGCGGAAGGCCTGCGCGCTGCCGCCGACCCGACCGCCCTGGACCCGCTCGGCCGGCTCGCCGAGCACTGCGCGGGGCGCCGGATGCTGCTCGTCCTCGACAACTGCGAGCATGTGATCGGCGCCGCCGCCGAGCTCGCCGAGCGGCTGCTGGCCGACTGCCCCGGAGTGACGGTGCTGGCCACCAGCAGGGAGCCGCTGGCCGTACCCGGCGAGGTGCTGCGGCCGGTCGAGCCGCTGCCCGACCCCGTCGCGCTGCGGCTGCTCGCCGACCGCGGGGCCGCCGCCCTGCCCGGCTTCCGCGTCGACGCCGACGAGGAGACGACGGCGGCCTGCACCGAGATCTGCCGGCGGCTGGACGGGCTGCCGCTGGCCATCGAACTCGCCGCGGCCCGGCTGCGGTTGCTGACGCCGCGGCAGCTCGCCGACCGGCTCGACGACCGCTTCCGGCTGCTGACCAGCGGCAGCCGGACCCTGCTGCCCCGGCAGCAGACCCTGCGGGCGGTCGTGGACTGGTCCTGGGACCTGACCGACGAGCCCGAACGGGCCGTCCTGCGCAGGCTGTCCGTCTTCGCCGGGGGCTGCGACCTGGCCGCCGCGGAAGCGGTGTGCGGCGGCGACGGCGTCGATCCGCGCGAGGTGGCCGGACTGCTCGGCTCGCTGATCGACAAGTCGCTGGTGGTGGCGGCACCGGCCGGCACGGGGGACGGCTCCGCCGAAGCGGGCCGTGGTGCCCGCGCCGGGGGGCAGATGCGCTACCGGCTGCTGGAGACGGTGGCGGAGTACGCCGGCGAGCGGCTGGACGAGGCGGGGGAGCGGGCCGGAGCCGAGCGCCGCCACCTCGTCTCCTACCGCGAACTGGCCCGCACCACCGACCCGTTGCTGCGCGGCCCCGGCCAGCGCGCCGGCATGGAGCAACTGGAGCTGGAGCACGACAACCTGCGCACCGCGCTGCGCCGCGCCCTGGCCGCGCGCGACGAGCACGAGGCGCTGTGCCTGGTGCTGTCCCTGCAGTGGTTCTGGTCGCTGCGCGACCACCGCAGCGACGCCCGCCACTGGGCGACGGCGGCCGGCGCGCTCGGCCCCAACCCCTTCGGCCCGACCGCCGAACCCGCCCCCGACCTGGACGTCAGCCCCATCGACGCACCCCCGCCGATGGCTCCCGAACAGCTGCTGGAGGCCCGCCGGGAAGTCCGGCTGGTCGCGCTCTCCAGCATGGACAGCGACATCGAGGCGCTGCGCAACCCGGAGATGCAGGAGGAGCTGGCCGGGATGCTCACCGTCTACCGCCCGGGCATGCCGCAGACCAGCCGGGTGCCCGGCGCGCTGTGGTACTACGCGGTGCTGCTCACCGGGCAGTTCGACGACCTGGCGGAGCTCGTCGACAGCGCGGTGCGGGCCTGCCGCGGCTTCGGCTACGCATGGGAGCTGGCCTACATGCTGCAGTTCCGCTCCAAGATCCTCAACGACCGCCCCCGCGGGCTGTCCCAGGCGACCCGGGACGCCGACGAGGCACTGCAGATCTTCCTCCGGATCGGCGACGCCTGGGGCGCGGCCGAGGCGCTGTCGGGCCGCGGCGAAACCCACGAGAGACGGGGCGCGTACGCGCGGGCCGCACGCGACTACCGGGCGGCGATGGTGCACGCCGAGAACCTGGGGGCGCACGGCCAGACGCTGCTGCTGCGCTGCCGGCTGGGTGCCGTACTGATCGAGGACGGCCAGGCGGAGACCGGCGAGCGGATGCTGCGCGAGGTGCTGGCCGAAGCCGTCAAGGGCAACAGCGGCCGGGACACCGAGCCGTTCGCGCGGCTGACCCTCGCGATGCTGATGACGGTGCAGGGGCGTCATTCGGAGGCGCGGGCCGAACTCCACACGGTGCGCGAGATCTTCACCCCGCGCGCCCCCGACCTGTTCGCCGGCATGCTGGAGACCTCGCTGATCTCCCTGGACCTGGACGAGGGAAGCCGCGAGGAGGAACTGCTGACGCGGTTCCGGACGGCCCTGGCCACCATGCAGGACTCCCTGACGCAGATGGTCGCGCCGGACCTTCCGGTGGTGCAACTCCTCACCGGCGCGCGGGTGGTGATGGCGGTGCGCGGCCCGTCCGCGGGCGCGGACGCGGCGCGCCTGGTCGGGGCGTACGACGGGCTGCGGGCGGACAGCCATGTCCCGCCGCGGATCATCCGGGACGACCGGGAGCGCACCGAGGCGGCCGCGCGGGCGCTGCTGGGCGACGCGGCCTATGCGCGGGCCCACGCCGAAGGCGGCGGCCTCTCCCTCGAAGAGGCCACCGCCCTCATCTGACGCGAGCCGGGCGAAGGGCCGTCCCGCAGGGAGACCCCCTGCGGGACGCGCGTCAGGTCTTCTTGCGGAACTTCGCCACCGCGAGCGGCATCGTGACGGCCGTGATGGCGACCGCCCAGCCCAGGGTGATCAGGGTCGGATGGGCCACCGGGCCCTGGCCGTTGATCAGCGCGCGGGCCGCGTCCGCCAGGTTGGAGAGCGGGTTGACCTCGGTGAAGCCCTTCAGCCAGCCGGGCATCTTCGTCGTCGGAGTGAAGATCGACGAGCCGAACTGCAGCGGCATCAGCACCAGCATCGCCACCCCCTGCACCGCCTGCGGGGTCTTCATGGCGAGCCCCAGCAGAATGAAGATCCACATCAGGGCCGCGCCGAAGACCGTGGACAGCACGATCGAGGCCAGGAAGGCGAGCATGCTGCCCTTGATCTCCAGGCCCAGCAGGAAGCCCATGCCGAGCAGGATCGCGGTGGCGACCAGCATCCGGCCGATCTCGACGACGATCTTGGCGATCAGGACCGAGGACCGGGCGATCGGCATGGTCCGGAAGCGGTCCATCACGCCCTTGCGGAAGTCCTCGTTGACGCCCGTGCCCACCGCCATGGCGATGTTCATGCCCATCATCGCCATCATCCCGGGCACCAGGTGCTGGACGTAGTCGTGCTGGTGGCCCTTGCCGGCGATGGCACCGCCGAAGACATAGGTGAACAGCAGGATGAAGATGATCGGCATCAGCACGGCGTCGAACATCGACTCCGGGTCCTGCCGGATCTGCAGCGCGTTGCGCCGCACCAGCGCGCCGATGTGCCGCAGATTGGCGCGCACGCCGATCCGGCCCTCGTCCGCGGCGGCCTTCAGCCGTGGCGCCGTCATCGTCGCCGCGCTCATGCCGACACCTCCGCGTACTGCTGGTCCATGACGTCCTCGGCGCCCGCCTCGGAGGTCTTCTGGCCGGTGATGGCCAAGAACACCTCGTCCAGGCTGGGCAGATGGGTGCTGATCCCGGCGAGCGCGATGCCCTCCCGGCCGAGCACGTTCACCACCGCGGTCAACTGCTCGTCGCTGACGATCGGTACGTTGACCACACCCCCGTCGTGGTCAGCCGTGGCGCCGGCGATGCCGTCGAGACCGGCCCGGGCGACGGCCCCCGCCATCCGGTCCAGCTCGCCGGGGTCCGACGGCCGGATCTGCAGCGTCCGCCCGCCGACCTTCGCCTTGAGGTCGTCGACCCGCCCCTCGGCGATCACCCGGCCGCGGTCGATGACCGTCAGCTCGTTCGCCAACTGCTCGGCCTCTTCCATGTACTGGGTGGTCAGCAGCACCGTCGCGCCCTCGCGCACCATCTGCTGGACCTCCTGCCACACCTCGTTCCGGGTACGGGGATCCAGCCCGGTCGTCGGCTCGTCCAGGTACAGCACCGCCGGCCGGCCGATCATCGAGGCGGCGAGGTCCAGCCGGCGGCGCATACCGCCGGAGTACTTGGCCGCCGGCCGCTTGGCGGCCTCGGTCAGCGAGAACCGCTCCAGCATCTCGTCCGCACGGCCCCGGGCGTCCTTGCGGGACAGATCGAGCAGCCGCCCGATCATGTAGAGGTTCTCCCAGCCGGAGAGCTTCTCGTCGACCGAGGCGTACTGCCCGGTCAGGCCGATGGTGCGGCGCAGCGCGCGGGGCTGGCGCACCACGTCGAAACCGGCCACGACGGCATGGCCGGCGTCCGGCACGAGGAGGGTCGACAGGCACCGTACGAGCGTCGTCTTGCCGGCACCGTTCGGGCCGAGCACCCCGAGCACGGTGCCTTCCTTCACGTCCAGGTCCACCCCGTCGACGGCCTTGACCGCGCCGAAGTGCTTGACCAGACCGCGCACCTCCACGGCGTTCCCGCCCTTGGTGGATATCTTCTCTCGCGTCATGCCACCACGGTGTCAGGGGCTGCCGACAGCGCGCCTACATGTCTCCGACAGAGGCTTCCCACGTTGTCGGCCGGTTCGCTGCGCTTTGCTTTTGGCCCACGTTTTTGTCTTTTCCGCCGTGGGGGTTGCTCGCCGTTTGTCGCCCGCGGCGGGGCCGCTGCGCTTGGCCTCCGCTCCGTTTTTGGCTGTCCCGCCGTTGCGCCTGGCGGCGGGCGGGTCCGCTGCGCGGGGCTGTCGGGTGCGGTGACGGGCCTGCGCGGGTGGGTGTCCGGACTGCTTCGCTTTACGTCCGGACACCCACCCGCTCCGGCCCGTCCCCTCCCGTTGAGGGGTGGTGAAAGAAGGCCGGTGGGGGTCCAGGTAGCTGGTCCGGTGCGCCTCGCGATCACACGAAAACGGGTCACCCGTGACGACAAGGTGGGGGCGGGCCACAACTACGGCCCGCCCCCACCCACGTTCACTCAACTCCCCCACGGGAGGGGACGGGCCGGAGGGGCCTGGTGTGGGGACGTAAAGCGAAGCAGTCCC
>NZ_JBFBHQ010000028.1:0-94095 GCF_040701845.1 Streptomyces angustmyceticus
GAGCGGACCGGCAGTGACAAGGGTGTGGGGCTGGGGTTGTCGATCGTGCGGTCGGTGGTGCGGGCGCATGACGGCACGATCACGGCGGTGCCCCGTGAGGGCGGCGGCCTCGACATGCGGGTCGTCCTGCCGCTCTGACGCAGGCCACAGGGCCGTTGTGCGCCCGGCGTCCGGCCTCATCGCCCGTCCCACTCCCGCGGCCCGTACAACGCGTGGTCCGCGCCGGTGGCCAGCGCCCAGTAGCGGTCGCCGTAGGACCAGTGCCACCACTCGGTCGGGTAGTTGACCAGCCCCGCGGAGTGCAGCGCGGAGTTCAGCACCCGCCGGTTGGCGCGGGCGGCGGGCGTCAGACCCGGCGCGGCCGTGTAGCAGGCGCCGTCGCTCTCCTCCGGGGACGCATCGATCGGTGTCCCCATGTCGACCTCCTCGCCCTCCGCGGTGACGAGGGTGAGATCCACCGCGCCGCCCGCGCTGTGCGGGGCGATCGCGGGCGGCGACACATAGCGGCTGGCGGCCCGGTGGATCCGCCCCGCCTCCCAGTCGGGGTGCGCGGCGCGCAGTTCGTCCGCGTACCCCTCGAAGTAACGGCGCTGCAGTTCCGGCGGCCGGTAGCCCTCGACGATCTGGAGCCGCAGCCCGTCCGGCAGTACCTCCTGCGCCGCGAGCAGCCGCTGCAGCACCCCCGCGCGCAGCCGCGCGAAGGCGCCCCGCGGGTCCTCGCAGGCCGCGGCCACCAGCAGTGCGGGCGCCGCGGTCCGCACGTCCAGCAGCGGTTCGCCGCACTCCCGCACGGGCATCGCCGCCACCGCCGGGTCCCCCATCAGCGTGATCCGGTCGCGGACATCGCTCAGCACCAGCTCCGCACCGTCGCCGGGCACCGCCCCGGTCCACTCGGCAGCCGCCGCCACCCGCTCGCCGGACGGCAGCCAGGCGCCGCTGAGACCGCACCCCGAAGCAGAGCGTCCGGTCCCCGTGCCATTGGCGAGCAGCACCTGCAGTCCGTGTGCGCGCGCCAGGTGCCCGTACTGCGCTACCCGCTGCGCCGAGTCGTGGAAGGAGCTGGCGAGGTACACCCGGCACCCGTCCGCCGCGGCCCGCGCCGGCACCTCGGGGAAGCTGTTGTCGAAGCAGGTCGCGAGCGCGAACCGGATCCCGCCCAGGGTGAAGCGGCCGTCGGCGGAGCCCGGCGCGAAGAGGGCGCTCTCGCCCTCTCCTCCGTCCCCGAACAGATGGGTCTTGTCGTAACGGGTGAGCAGGGCGCCGTCCGGTCCGAAGACGAACGAGGAGATCGTCGGGCGGCCCCCGCCGGCGGCACCGCGGCCCGCCGCGTTCACCACCGCCGCGACCCCCGTCTCCCGGCACGCCTCGCGTACGGGGGCCAGCCGGGCGTCGTCCTCCGTGACCGTCAGGCCCGTCGGGTCGGCGGCTATCAGGTCCAGGTCGTAGTGCGTCAGCGCCAGTTCGGAGAAGACCACCAGCCCCGCCCCGCGCGTCGCGGCCCCGGTGAGAAGCGTGGCCATCCGCGCGGCATTGGCCTCGATATCGCCCGGTACCGGAAGGAACTGTGCGGCAGCAATGATCATTCACCCATGATGCCCGGAGGTGTCCGGCGCCGGCTCGGACGAGGACGTCAACGAGCCAGGACGTCAGCAAGCCGGCACGTCAACACGCCAGGGCCCCAAGGGGGCAGGAGGCCGGGGAGCCGGCGCAAGGCACCGCGACGCCGACGCGCCGCGTCACCGCCGCAGTTCCGGCAGTGCGGACAAGGCCCGCAGTCCCTTGAGGAAGCCGGCGCGGTCGGCGGCCGGCAGGTGGGCGAGCAGCCGCTCCTCGCCCTGCTGGATCGCGGTCTGCGTGGCGTCCCGCAGCCGCCGGCCCTCGGCGGTGAGCGACAGCAGGCGCACACGCCGGTCCTCGGGGTCCGGCCGGCGGCGGATCAGCTTCCTCGACTCCAGGTCGTCGAGGACGGCGATGATGCGGGTCTTGTCCGCCCGGATGGCCTCGGCCAGTGCCGCTTGGGTGCGGATCGGTGTCTCGTCGAGGTGCAGCAGCACCGAGTACGCCCACATCGTCAGACCGTGCGCGTCGAGGACCGGCTGCTCGGCCGCCATGAGCGCACGCCCCAGGGGCACGATCATCGCCGCCAGATCGGGACGGGCCGGCCGCCCTCGGGATGTGGTGCCGCTGTCGGCTGCGTTCTCGGCCATGGTCAAGAAAATACCTGTTGACACATCATGTGCTCGCGTAGATCGTAAGCGCATGCCTACGAATACGGAGAGCGAGAGCACGCCCCCACCGTCCGCGGACTTCGCACGGCTCCGGCGCCTCCATGCCCGCGCGGTCCGGGACAGCGTGACGCCGGTGCGCCGGATGACCCCCGACGATCTGCTCAGACCAACCCCCTGCGCGGCGTGGACGCTGGCCGATCTGCTCGCCCATATGACGGCCCAGCACCATGGGTTCGCGGCGGCGGCGCTCGGGCGCGGACAGGATCTGTCGCACTGGACGGTCGGGCCGCTCGGCGCGGACCCCGTCGCGCAGTACCGCGCCGCGGCCGAACACGTCATCGCCGCCTTCGCGACCGTGGACCGCCCCGACCGCCGGCTGGCCCTCCCCGAGTTCAGCCGCACGCGGACCTTTCCCGCCGCCCGCGCCATCGGCTTCCACCTCATCGACTACCTGGTGCACGGCTGGGACGTCGCCCGCACCCTGGGCCGCCCGTACGCACCCGCCCCCGAACTCCTCCGGGTCGCCCTGCCGATCGCCCGCGCCGTCCCGGACGACGACTCCCGCCTGGCCCCGGACAGCGCCTTCCGACCGGGACTGTCCGCGGACCACCACGCGGGCACCCTGGAGCAGATCCTCGCCGTCCTCGGCCGGTCACCGGACTGGCGGCCCCCTTCGGCGCCAGGTGTGATCGGCGCCTAGGGGTGGGGCCGTCCCGCCGCGAGGACACCCTCGCGGAGGCGTCGGCCGCGGCCCGGCGCGCGCCCCCGGGCCGGCGGGGTCAGGGAACCGGCGGCAGCGGCGTCCCGGCGGCGGGGGAGCGGGGGAGGGCCATGTGCCGTCGGGCCGCTGCCGGACCGTGGCCGCACCCGGGCGGCTCTGCACTGCCGTACGGCACGGCAAGCGAAGGCCATCCGGCGGCCCGGGCCTGCCGTTCGGCGCTGCGACGCGCCGGCGAACGTGCCCGCTGCCTGCCCTGGGCCTTGGGCAGGTCCGGTTCGCCGGCCCGAAGGCGGCGAGCAGGTCGCCGCCTTCGGGGCAGCGACGTCCGACGGGAGTGCTCTAGCCCCGGCCGTCCCTGGCCGCCGCGGTCTCCGAGGCCGCCGCCGTCTCCGAGGCCGCCACCGTCAGGATCGTCCGTACCTGCTCGGTGATCGTGACCCGGTGGTGCACGAAGTCCGGGTCGGTGATCCGGCCGTGTGCCGGGTCGGTGTTGCCGGGGCCGAACTCCAGTACCGGGGTGTGGAGATGGCCGCCCGGGAGGGCCGGGCGCACCGCGTCCCTCAGCAGGGTCGCGCGGTAGGCGATCTCGTTGGACAGGTAGTCGCCGCCGCCCCCGGCGCGGGCCGTCGATCCCGGAGTGGGGCCGTCGGGGCGGTCGATCGGGCCGGTGCCGCCCGCCGGGATCTCCGTGACCTCGGTGTGGTCGACGACGGGGAAGGGGCCGGCCCCGGCCGCCACGATCCGGGCGTACGGCAGGCTGGTCGTCGTCCACTGCGGCTGCGGCCGCACGGTCGGCACCCCGGCCGGAATCGGCACGGTCTCCGTGCGGGACTCCCGCGCATTGTCCGGATAGCCGCCCCGCCAGGCCCCGTTGGTCCGCTCGACATCGAACCGGCCGGGCCGGCCCTGGCTGATCGTCGTGAACAGGTCGGCCTGCCGCGGGCCGGGCCGGAAGTGCGGCAGCAGGGTGCGCTCCACGGTGCCGTCGGCGAAATCGGCCCACCGTACGGGGAAGACCGCGGTCTCGATCCGGGCCGGCTGCCCCGAGGCGGTGCGCACCGTCGTCCCGTCCAGCGCGAGGGCCGCCGCCCCCGACGGGTTGCTGCGCCGCGGATCGGCGTCCAGCTGGAACGGGTCGAACCCGGTCACCACGATCCGCAGGACGCCTTTGTCCGCGGGCAGTTCGACCGACTCCTGGCCGCGCGAGCCGCGCTCCAGCGACCCGAGGAGGGCGCCGCGCTCGGACTCCGTCAGCCCGAAGGCCGGCTGCCACTGCCGTAGTTGCCTGGTCATTCCCAATCGCGCCCAGTACAGCGGCCGGTCGTCGTCCCGGCTCAGGTCACCGCCGTCGGGCCCGCGTCCCTGCGCCCGGTCCACGGCCCGCCGCCACAGCGCCCGCCCCTGCTCCGCGACATGGCGCCGGGCCTCCCCGTAGCTGGTCACCCGCGCCAGCCCGCGCCCGAACTCCCGCTCCGCCGCGTCGAATCCACTGCGCCGCAGGATCTCCTGCGGCGCGGCCTGCGTCAGGCGCCCCTCCTCCACCGTCACATCCGCCGGGGCGGCCGCGGCGGACGGCGCCGTCAGGGACAGCGGGGCGACGGCCAGCAGCGCGGCGCCGAGCGCGCCCATCCTGGTACGTATGCGTCTCATGGGGGCGAGTAAAGCGGTGCGCGCGGCGGGGCGGTAGGGGTCCTCGAACGTGCCCCGGGCCCTGCCCCTCACCCGCCGACCGGCCGCGGATAGGGTTTCTGGTTCGGCCGGGCCCGGTCCGCCACCGCGTCCGGCGATTTCCACGAGACTCAGGGGGACTCTCCGTGGCCACCCCGCCACCGCCGCACGGCCCGTACCCGCATGCCCACCCGCCCGCAGGGCCCTACCCGGCGGGGCCCTACGCGCAGCAGCCCGCCGGTGCCGCCCCGCACCAGCCGCCCGGTGCCCACCCGTACCCGCCCGCCAGCCCGTACGCCCCACCGCCGGGATACCCGGCCCCGGCTCAACACCCGTACCCGTACGCCCAGCAGCACCCGCAGCAGCACCCGCACCCGCAGCCGTTCGCCGGTGGCCCGGGCTGCCAGTTCTGCGGTGCGCAGCCGGCCGTGCAGGCCACCGTGCGCGGGCACCAGGGCCTGCTCCTCCTGATGCGGTTCCTCAGCCGCGGCGGCGTGTTCTGCCGCTCCTGCGGGCTGGCCACCTACCGTGAGATGTCCGCGAAGACGCTGTGGCAGGGCTGGTGGAGCCCGCTGTCCGTGGCGATCACCCCGCTCACCCTGTTGATGAACCTCGGCCCCCGGGGCCGCTTCCGCAAACTGGCCGCCCCCGTGGGCGGCTTCCGGCCCCCGCTCGATCCGGGCAAGTCCCTGCTGCGCCGGCCGGAGGCGTTGCTGTTCCTGCTGCCCATGGCCCTCGTGGTGGTGGCGATCCCGGCCCTGGTCGTATTCGGCGCGTTCGTCGACGGGACCGGTATCGGGAAGGCGCCCACGCTCGCCGTGGGGGACTGTGTACGCAACGAAGGGGACTGGAAGGACGAGGACCTGGAGGTCGTGGACTGCGGTTCGGCCGACGCGGAGTACAAGGTGACCCGCAGGCTCGACACCTCGAAGGACCACTGCGCCGGCGGTGACCTGCTCGCCGGTCCCGAGTACAGCCCGGACAAGGCGACGATTTCCTGTCTTTCCCCCGCCCGGTAGAGGCGCCGGGAGGATCACTCCGCGCCCGGCTCCTCACCGGATCCGGCGCCGCCGCCCTGCCCTTCCGCCCGCCCCAGCAGCGCCAGGAAGTCCCGGAACGCGGCCGGCATGTCGACCTCCTCCGGGTCCAGGAGCCACTGGAGTTGCAGGCCGTCCATCACGGCGGCCAGCAGGGGCGCCGCTCGTTCCGGGGTCAGGCCGCCGGGCAGGGCGTCGCCGCACTCGGCGCGCAGGATCTCGGCCATCGCGGCCCGTACGGCGCGGAAGCGGGCTTCGAAGAAGTCGCGGGCGGGGTGGTCCTCGGTGACGCTGTCGGCGGACAGCACCGTGTAGGTCCGGACGATGCCGGGGCGGGTGGCGTTGTAGTCGACGATCTGGGCGAGGGCGTCGGTGCGCCAGGCGCCGGACGCCGCGACGGACCAGGCCAGGTCCCAGCGGTCGCGCGCCTCCAGCACGCTGACCAGCAACTGCTCCTTCGTCGGGAAGTGGTGCAGCAGCCCCTGCTGGGTCAGGCCGGCGCGCTCGGCGACGGCGGCGAGTGAGGTACGGCGGTAGCCGCGTTCGGCGATGAGCTCCATGGCGGCCTGCAGGATGGCCTCGCGCCGCTCGGCGCTCCGGGCCTCCCGCCCGCCGCCGCTCCGCCGGCCGCCCGCCCCGCCGTCGTGGCGGGATCCGTCCTGGTCTGGTGCAGTCACCGGCCGAGCGTAACCCTCCCGTGGAGATCCCGTACGGCTGGTGTAACGGAAAAGTAACGGCGCCTACCGCCTAGGAGGTGGGGCGGCGAGAATCCCGGAAGGGGGGCCCGCACGACCACTCATGGAGCACCGGAGAACCACATGACCGACGCCCAGCCCCACGACCTCGCCGATGCCGACACCCACCACCGCGCCCCCGGCGGCGTGCACGACTACACCGCGGTGGTGGAGCGGGCGCTCGCCGCACTCGACCTCGACACCAAGGCCCGGCTGCTGTCCGGCCAGGACACCTGGACCCTGCCGGCCGTGCCCGCGATCGGGCTGCGCTCGCTGGTGATGTCGGACGGCCCGGTCGGGGTGCGGGGCCCGGACTGGGACGCCGAGGACCCCTCGGTCGCGCTGCCCAGCCCCACCGCGCTGGCCGCCACCTGGGACCCCGCGCTCGCCCGCAGGGCCGGCCACCTCCTCGCCCAGGAGGCCCGCCGCAAGGGCGTGCACGTCCTCCTCGCGCCGACCGTCAACCTCCACCGCTCGCCCCTGGGCGGCCGCCACTTCGAGTGTTATGCCGAGGACCCGCTGCTCACCGGCGTGATCGGCGCCGGGTATGTGCGCGGTGTGCAGGAGGGCGGCGTCGGTACGACGGTCAAGCACTTCGTCGGCAACGACGCGGAGACCGACCGGTTCACGGTCGACAACCGCATCGCCCCGCGCCCACTGCGCGAGCTCTATCTCGCGCCCTTCGAGCACCTCGTCGAACACGCCCGCCCCTGGGGCGTGATGACCGCCTACAACCGGGTCAACGGCCTGACGATGACCGAACACCGCGCTCTCGTACAGGGCGTGCTCCGCGGCGAATGGGGCTTCGACGGCGTCAATGTCTCCGACTGGACGGCCGCCCGCGACACCGTGCGGGCGCTGCGGGGCGGCTTGGACGTGGCGATGCCCGGGCCCCGTACGGTCTACGGCGCGCCGCTCGCCGAGGTCGTCCGTGCGGGTGAGGTGGCCGAGTCGGAGGTGGACGACGCGGTGCGCAGGGTGCTGCTGCTCGCCGCCCGCACCGGATGCCTGGAAGGAGTGCCCGCCGCGGTCGATCCGGCCGCCGTCCCGCAGGGGATCGACGGCCGGGCGGTGGCCCGCGAGATCGCCCGGCGGGCGTGTGTCCTGCTGCGCAACGAGCCGGTGGACGGCGGACGGCGGGCGCTGCCGGTCGATCCCACGGCCGTCCGCAAGGTCGCCGTCATCGGGGCGGCCGCCCGCGACGCGCGGGTGCTCGGCGGCGGCTCCGCGACCGTCTTCCCCGGCACGGTGACCTCTCCCCTGGAGGGGCTGCGCGCCGCGCTCCCCGACGACGTCGAGGTCGCCTTCGCGGCCGGCGCGGAGCCGCGCACCCGGCTCCCGCACGCCCGCGAGGGCTTCACGCTGCGCGCCCGCTACCTGGCCGCCGACGGACACGTGCTCGCGGAGGAGCCGCAGTCGGACGGCAGGGTGCGGCTGATGGGGCGCTTCCCCGAGGGCGTCACCCGGCAGAACCTGGGCGCCGTCGAGCTGACCGGCAGCTTCACCCCGCGGCACACCGGCGGCCACACCTTCGCGGTCTCCGGCACCGGCGAGCTGCGGCTGACCGTCGGCGGCGCGGTCCTCTTCGACGGCCGGTGCGCGCCCGGGGGCAGCGACCCCTTCGAGGCGTTCCTGCGCCCCGTCGAGCAGAGGGTGACGGCACAGCTGACGGCGGGCGGGAGCGTGGCGGTCAGCCTGCGGTTCGTGCCCGGCGGCCCGGACCTGGGCGACGGCCTCGCCGGGCTGAACTTCGCCCTCGGTCACGGCGAACCGCGGCCCGACGCCGACGCGGAGATCGAGGAGGCGGTCCGCGCCGCGGCCGGCGCCGACGTCGCGGTGGTGGTCGTCGCCACCACCGACGAGGTCGAGTCCGAGGGCTTCGACCGCGCCGACCTGCGACTGCCCGGCCGCCAGGACGAGCTGGTCACCCGGGTCGCCGCCGCCAACCCGCACACGGTCGTGGTCGTCAACTCCGGTTCCCCGGTGGAGCTTCCGTGGCGCACGCGGGTCCCCGCCGTGCTGCTGAGCTGGTTCCCGGGCCAGGAGGCCGGTGCGGCGCTCGCCGACGTCCTGCTCGGTGCCCATGAGCCGGGCGGGCGGCTCCCCACCACCTGGCCGGCCCGGCTCGCCGACGCCCCGGTCACCGACGTCACCCCCGCCGGCGGTCAACTCGCCTACTCCGAAGGGGTGTACATCGGCTACCGCGCCTGGCAGCGGTCCGCCACCGCGCCCGCGTACCCCTTCGGCCACGGGCTCGGCTACACCGACTGGGAGTACGAGTCGCTGGACACCACGCCCGACTCGGTGCGGGTGCGGGTCCGCAACGCGGGGGACCGGCCCGGCCGCGAGGTCGTCCAGATCTACCTGGCGCCCACCGCGGACGCCGCCCCGGACGCTCCGGAGCGCCCGGCCCGCTGGCTGGCCGGCTTCGCCGTCGTCGAGGCCGGTCCGGGGGAGAGCGCCGAGGCCGAGATCCCGCTGCCGGACCGGGCGTTCGCGGTCTGGGACGAGGAGCAGGGCGGAGCGGCGGAGGGCGGCGGCTGGCGCCGGGTCAAGGGCGTCTACCGCGTCGAGGCGGCGCGCAGCGTCGAGGACCGCAGGCTGGCGGCGGAGGTCACCGTCGGCTGACGCGGCCGGGAACGGGGGCGCTCCCGCGCGCGGACGCCCCCGGTGCCCCCTCATGAGCGAACCACCGACACATCACCGCCACTCGATCGCGCCGTCACCTCGTGCGCGGAGTCCTCGTCCGTCGGGACGGAGACCTTGCGGTCGCCGCCGCTGGTCGAGGCGTCCACCGCGTACGAGCCCTTCGGGAGGCGGATGGTGACATCGCCGCCGCTGGTCCGGCCCGACACCTTGTCGGGTGCCGCGGACAGCGCGAGGTCCACGTCTCCGCCGCTGGTCCGCGCCGTCGCCGTGCGGGCCGCGGAGTCCGCGACGCTGATGTCGCCGCCGCTGGTCTCCGCGGTGATCCCGCCCGCTGCGCCGTGAACGGTGATGTCCCCGCCGCTGGTGCGCAGTTCGACCGAGGCGTTGCGCGGCAGCAGGACCCGGTAGCCCACCTCGCACCTGCGCCCCATGCCGCAGTCCTCGGCCTCGAGCGTCAGCCGGCCGTCCTTGACGCTGTGCGCGGGGGTGGGCTTGCTCTCGTTGTACACGTACTTCTCCGTCACCTTGACCGAGCCGCCGGCGTCCACCGGCACGATCTCGATGTCCCCGCCGTGCGTCGTCGCGGAGAGGGCGGTGACCTTGTCGTGCACGGTGTACGTCCGCTGGGCCTCCTTCGACGGGCCGTAGCCCGACAGCGAGCAGCCGGCCGTCAGCGCGGTCAACGCCACGCCGGAGAGCACGAGAAGGGGAACGCGGAGGCGGCGGGCCATGGTGTGGGGTCTCCCGGGGCAGGTGGCGGTCGAAGGACCGGGGATCCGGTCACTGCTCATCGTTGCTTCTCCGCCGCTCCCGCGCGTCGCCGCACAGGATGACCCTGTCCGCCCTGTGCCCTTAAGGGTGTCCCGCACTCCGCGGCCGCACCGAGAACGCGTACACGGTCTCGGACCGGTAGCTCTCGCCGGGCCGCAGCACCGTCGTGGGGTAGTCCGGCCGGTTCGGGGAGTCCGGGAAGTGCTGGGTTTCCAGGGCGAGTCCGGCCGCCCGCCCGTAGGGGACGCCAGAGGTGCCGGTCAGGGTGCCGTCGAGATGTTCCGCGGTGTAGAGCTGCAGGCCGGGCTCGGTGGTGGACAGTTCCAGGAAGCGGCCCGAGCGCGGGTCGTACAGCTCCGCGACCGTACGCGGCGCGGCGCGCACCCCGCCGTCCAGCGCGAAGTTGTGGTCGTAGGCGCCCGCCACCGCGCGTGCCGCCCGGAAGTCGAAGCGGGTACCGGCGACCTCGGCGGGCGCACCGGGCAGCGGGATGCCGGTGTCGTCGACGGGCGTGTACCGGGCGGCGGCCAGCCGCAGTTCATGGCCGGCGGCGCTGCCGCTGCCGTCGCCGCCCAGGTTGAGGTAGGTGTGCTGGGTGAGGTTGACGACGGTCGGCGCGTCGGCCGTCGCGCACGAGACGACGCGCAGCGCGCCGCCGTCGGTGAGCGTGTACGTCACGCGGACGTCCAGGGCGCCCGGAAAGCCCTCCTCGCCGTCCGGGCTGACGCGGTGCAGCTCCACACCGCCGTCGACCTCCCGGGCGTCCCACACCACCCGCGAGAAGCCGCCCGGCCCGCCGTGCAGACTGTGGCGGCCGTCGTTCGGCGTCAGCGTGCGGGCCCGGCCGTCGAGCGTGAAGGACGCCCCGGCGATCCGGTTCGCATAGCGCCCGACCAGCGCGCCGAAGTACGACCCGCCGTGCGCGGCGTACGACGCGAGGTCGGCGAACCCCAGCGCCAGCTGCCCCCGCGTCCCGTCCCGGTCCGGCGCCTCCACCGTCTGGACGATCCCGCCGTACGTGAGGATGCGCACCCGCAGTCCGCCCGGTCCCGACTCCAGGGTCCAGCGGTCGACACCGGTGCCGTCGTCCAGCGTGCCGAAGGGTTCCCTGCTGACCTGCGTCGTCATGCGTGTGAGCCTATGCCCGCCGCCGGTCGTCCGTCGTCCCGGGCCCGCGCGCAGGTGCCGGCGGCGTCGGCACGGTCCCGGCGCGTGCGGATGACGCGGCGGACGGGCCTACGGGCGCGCCCGGGTGACCGTGCGGAACGCCAGCGCCGCCAGCTCCTTCTGGCCGCGGGCGCCCGGGTGGAACCAGTCCCAGGTGCTCAACTCGCGGCCGGAGAAGCGGTAGTCGAAGACCGACTTGTCGAAGCGGCACAGCGGATCCTTGCCGCAGACCTCCGCCAGCGCCGAGTTGTAGGCCACCACCTGCTCGCGCACCGCCGCCCTGCGGTCCTGCGCCGCCTTCGTCAGATCGTCCGGATCGCGCAGCATGGACCCGCAGATGCCCAGCTTCCACACCTGTTTGCCGAGCGGGTTCTTGCGCCCCTCGGACCACAGCCGCAGCAGGTCGGGGACCGCCGCCACATACACCTGGGTGTGCGGCAGGGCCTTGCGCAGACGCTTCATGGACCGTGCGAAGTCGGCGCGGAAGGCGGCCTTCGGCGTCATCGCGCCGACGTCGCGCCGGCAGGCGTCGTTGGCGCCGATCAGGACCGTGACCAGCTCGGGCCTGCGGGCGACGGCGGCGGTGATCTGGTCCGGCAGATCGCGCATCAGCGCACCGGTTCGGGCGAAGTTCCAGCTGTGCGTGGCGGGCCGCTTGACCAGCCGTCGGGCCAGGCTGTCGACCTTGGGGTCGGTGCCGGTGGCCCAGGAGACCTGCGGGCAGTCGGACAGGAGCGTACAGGCGTCGAACCCGACGGTGATGGAGTCGCCGAGCGCCGCGATCGAGCCGGGGTCGGTGTGCCACACGGGCGCCGGCTTGGCGGGCTTGCCGGGGCGGTGACCCGAGCAGCCGTCGGCGCTACAGGCGGTGAGCGTGATGACCAGGGCGGACGCGACGGCGACGGTGCGTGAGGAGCGGGGGCCGAAGCGGATGCGCCGGGGGCGAACAGGCCGATCGATGCGCGTCATCCCCTGTCCCCTCCGGCGTGCGAGTGATATCTCTTCGGGTACCGACGGTACGTCACCCGCTCGACCGGCACCGCGCGGTAGCTTTGCCCCGTGCCTGCCGGGCGGTGACCCAAAGTGGCAAGTGCAGTCGGCACAGACAAATTACATCACGTCATTTCCTGTCCCATTTGCGGCAAATTCCGCCTAATGGTGTTTACTGTAGGTCACCAGCATGCTGGTGCCGAAGTGATCACTGGGGCAGAATGACAACTGTCCCGGCCGCAACCGGAACGGGCACGAGGCCGCTGGGGAAGGCGAACCTCGAACCGCACTGGAGGTCCCGGTGACGACACGTGGAGTTCTGTACGTCCACTCCGCTCCGCGCGCGCTGTGCCCGCACGTCGAATGGGCCGCCGCGGGCGTCCTCGGTGTGCGCGTCAACCTCGACTGGATCCGCCAGCCGGCGTCCCCGGGCACCTGGAGAGCCGAGTTCTCGTGGCAGGGGGAGGCGGGCACGGCCTCCAAGCTGGCCTCCGCGCTGCGCGGCTGGCACCTGCTGCGCTTCGAAGTGACCGCGGAGCCCTGTGCCACCGCCGAGGGCGAGCGCTACAGCTCCACCCCCGACCTGGGCATCTTCCACGCCGTCACGGGCATCCACGGCGACATCCTCATCCCCGAGGACCGGCTGCGCGCCGCCGCCGCCCGCGCCGCGCGCGGCGAGACCGAGCTGGCCGCCGAGGTCGACAAGCTCCTCGGCAAGCCCTGGGACGACGAACTGGAGCCGTTCCGCTACGCGGGTGAGGGCGCCCCGGTCCGCTGGCTCCACCAGGTCGTCTAGGGCGGGGGAGCCGTCCCGACACGCCGCGGCGGTTGCCGTGGAGCGCGCTCCACGGCCTAGCGTGCCGTCATGGCCGACAACAACCTTTCCGACGCCCCGTCAGTAGCGGTGCTCGGCACCGGAATCATGGGTGCCGCGATGGCCCGCAACCTCGCCGCGGCGGGCCTCGACGTCCGCGCCTGGAACCGTACGCGCGCCAGGGCCGAGCCGCTGGCCGCCGACGGCGTCCGGGTCACCGGCACCCCCGCCGAGGCGGTGGAGGGCGCCGAGGTGGTCCTCACGATGCTCCTGGACGGCGAGGCCGTCCTGCACGCGATGCGGCAGGCCGCGGACGCGCTGGCGCCCGGCGCCCTGTGGCTCCAGACCAGCACGGTCGGCATCGAAGCCCTCCCGCAGCTCGCCCGGTTCGCCGACGAGCACGGCCTGCGGTTCGTGGACGCCCCCGTACTGGGCACCAAGGCGCCCGCGGAGAAGGGGGACTTGACGATCCTGGCGGCCGCAGCCCCGGAGGTCAGGGAGCGCGCCGAGCGCGTTTTCGGCATCGTCGGGAGCCGGACCCTGTGGGCGGGCGAGGACGCGGCGGGCGGGGCCGCCAGCCGTCTCAAGCTCGTCGTCAACAACTGGGTGCTGACGGTCATCAACGGTACGGGTGAGTCCCTCGCGCTCGCCGGGGCGCTCGGTGTGGACCCGCGCACCTTCCTCGACGCGGTCGCCGGCGGGGCGCTCGACATGCCGTATCTCCGGCTGAAATCCGAGGTGATCCTGTCCGGGACCTACCCGCCGAGCTTCACGGTGTCCGCGGCCCGCAAGGACGCCCGGCTCATCCTGGAGGCCGCCGCGGACTTCGGCGTACGGATGGATCTGGCGGCGGCGGCAGCGGAGCGCCTGCGCCGGGCCGAGCGGCAGGGCCACGGCGAAAAGGACGCCAGCGCCGCGTACTTCGCCGCCTTCGAGGGCTGAGACACACGAGGGGCCCGCCCGGTGACAGTCACCGGGCGGGCCCCTCGTGTGCCGTGTGTCAGACCGTGCGGAAGGCCAGGACCACGTTGTGGCCGCCGAAGCCGAACGAGTCGTTCAGGGCCGCGATCCGGCCCTCGGGCAGCGCACGCGGCTCGCCGCGCACGATGTCCGCCTGCGCCTCGGGGTCGAGGTTGTCGATGTTGATCGTCGGCGGGGCGACGCGGTTCTTGAGCGCGAGGACCGTGGCCACCGTCTCGATACCGCCGGCGCCGCCGAGGAGGTGACCGGTCATCGACTTGGTGCTGGTGACGGCCATGTGGTCGACGTCGTCGCCGAAGGCCTTGCGCAGCGCCCTCAGCTCACCGACGTCACCGGCCGGCGTCGAGGTCGCGTGCGCGTTGACGTGCACGATCTCGGCGGGCTCGAGGTCGGTGTTGTCGAGGAGGTTCTGCAGCGCCGCCGCGATGCCGTTGCCGGAGGGCTCGGGCTGGGTGATGTGGTGGGCGTCGGAGGAGATGCCCTGGCCGACGGCCTCCGCGTAGATCGTCGCGCCGCGGGCCCTGGCGTGCTCCTCGGACTCCAGGACGATCACGCCCGCGCCCTCGCCGAGCACGAAGCCGTTGCGGTCGACGTCCCAGGGGCGGGAGGCGCCCTGCGGGTCGTCGTTGTTCTTGGACATCGCCATCATGTTGCCGAACGCGACGATCGGCAGCGGGTGGATGGCCGCCTCGGTGCCGCCCGCGACGACGACGTCGGCGCGGCCGGAGCGGATCATCTCGATCGCGTAGCCGATGGCCTCCGCGCCCGACGCGCACGCCGAGACCGGCGTGTGCACACCGGCACGGGCGTTGAACTCGATGCCGACGTTGGCGGACGGCGAGTTGGGCATCAGCATCGGCACGGTGTGCGGGGAGACGCGGCGTACGCCCTTCTCCTTGAGCACGTCGTACTGGTCGAGCAGGGTCGTCACACCGCCGATGCCGGAGGCGATGACGGCGCCGAGCCGGTCGGGGTTGACCGAGGCGTCCTCGCCCGCCTTGGCGGTGAAGCCGGCGTCCTTCCAGGCCTCCTGGGCCGCGACGAGCGCGAACTGCGCCGAGCGGTCCAGCTTGCGGGCCTGCGGGCGCGGCAGGATCTCGGTGGGCTCCACGGCGATCTGGCCGGCGATGCGGACGGGCAGCTCGGCCGCCCAGTCCTGTTCGAGAAGGCCGACACCGGAACGTCCGGCGAGCATGGCCTCCCAGGTCGAAGCGCTGTCGCCACCCAGCGGTGTGGTTGCGCCGATACCGGTGACGACCACGGTGCGATTGGTCGCGTTCACGGGAATTCTTACTCCACGGGTAGAGGGGTCTGAATCGACGGCGCCACCGCGGGGTGGCGACATGCGCGGGAGCTGGATCAGCTCTGGTGCTTGAGGATGTAGTCGGTCGCGTCGCCGACCGTCTTGAGGTTCTTGACGTCGTCGTCCGGGATCTTCACGTCGAAGCGCTCTTCGGCGGCGACGACGACCTCGACCATGGACAGCGAGTCGACGTCCAGGTCGTCGGTGAAGGACTTGTCCACCTGGACGTCCTCGGTGGGGATCCCGGCGATCTCGTTCACGATCTCGGCGAGACCGGCAACGATCTCTTCCTGAGTGGCGGCCATGATGGCGCTCCTTCGGTCATTTTATGGGGAAACTGCGTTACTTGCGGTGAGGATCCGTGCGACGGCCGACACGTCCGGGGACGTACGGCCCTGCGCAGATCTTGCCTAGGGGAGGGTAACGACCGTCGCGGCGTAGACGAGACCCGCCCCGAAGCCGATGACCAGCGCGGTGTCGCCGCTCTTGGCCTGCCCGGTCGCCAACAGCCGCTCCATGGCGAGCGGAATGGAGGCTGCCGAGGTGTTGCCGGTGGTCTCCACGTCGCGGGCGACCGTCACGCTCTCCGGCAGCTTCAGAGTCTTCACCATCGAGTCGATGATCCGCATGTTGGCCTGGTGCGGGATGAAGACGTCCAGGTCGTCCGGGCTGACGCCGGCCGCGTCCAGCGCCTGCTGGGCGACCTTCGCCATCTCGAACACCGCCCACCGGAAGACCGACTGGCCCTCCTGGGTGATGGCGGGGTACCGGATCTCCTCCGGAGCCGGGCGGCCCTCGGGGGCGTCCCCTCCGGGGAGCGGGGTGGGACGGTAGACGTCCCAGCCGAGGGTCTGCTTGATGGTCTCGGACTTGTCGCCCTCCGAGCCCCAGACGGTCGGGCCGATCGCGGGCTCGGTCGCCGGGCCGACGATCACGGCGCCGGCGCCGTCGCCGAAGAGGAAGGCCGTCGCGCGGTCCTCCAGGTCGGTCAGGTCCGAGAGCCGTTCGACGCCGAGGACCAGGACGTACTCCGCCGAGCCCTCGGTCACCAGGCCCTTGGCCAGCGTCAGGCCGTAGCCGAAGCCCGCACAGCCCGCCGAGATGTCGAACGCGGCCGGCTTGCCGGCACCGATGCGGTGCGCGATCTCGGTCGCGATGGCCGGGGTCTGCTTGAAGTGCGAAACGGTGGAGACGATCACGGCGCCGATCTGCTCGGGCGTGATGCCCGCGTCGGCGATGGCCTTGCCCGACGCCTCGACCGACATCGTCGCGACGGTCTCCTCGGGGCTCGCCCAGTGGCGGGTCGCGATGCCGGACCGCGAGCGGATCCACTCGTCGGACGAGTCGATGTGCTTGAGGATCTCCTCGTTGGGCACGACACGGGTCGGGCGGTAGCCGCCCACACCCATGATCCGTGCGTACGGGGCGCCCTTGGAGGGCTTGATCTTCGAGGTCATGCGCTTCGGACTCCTATTCGGCCGGTGCAGCGTTGTCGGCGTGTCCGGCGATCAGCGTGCGGGCCGCGTCGAGGTCGTCGGGCGTCTTGAGGGCGAGGGTCCGCACGCCGGGCAGGGCGCGCTTGGCCAGGCCGGTGAGCGTGCCACCGGGAGCCGCCTCGATGAGCGCGGTGACACCGAGCTCCTTGAAGGTCTCCATGCACAGGTCCCAGCGCACGGGGTTGGCCACCTGGCCGACCAGCCGCTGCACCAGTTCCTGGCCGGAGGAGACCGGCCGGCCGTCCTTGTTGGAGACGTAGCGCGTGTGCGGATCGGCGACCGACAGCTGGGTGGTCGCCGATTCCAGGGCCGAGACAGCGGGTGCCATGTGGTGAGTATGGAACGCGCCGGCCACCTTCAGCGGTACGACCCGGCGAGTGCCCTCCGGCTTGTTCTCGACCAGAGCGGCAATCTGCTCGGCGGTGCCGGCGGCGACGATCTGGCCTGCGCCGTTCACATTGGCCGGGGTCAGGCCCAACTGCTCCAGATGCGGGATGACGACGGCCTCGTCACCACCCAGGAGGGCGGCCATTCCGGTCTCGGTGACCGCGGCGGCCTCGGCCATCGCCAGGCCGCGCCGGCGCACCAGCTTCATCGCGGCCTCGTCGGAGACCGTGCCGGCCAGCGCGGCGGCGGCCAGTTCACCGACGCTGTGGCCGGCTGTCGCGCCGACCTGCGCGGCGACGTCGTCGGCCGCGGGGAACAGCTGCCGGGCGGAGATGAGGGCGGAGGCCACCAGCAGCGGCTGCGCCACCGCCGTGTCGCGGATCTCCTCCTCGTCCGCCTTGGTGCCGTAGTGGACCAGGTCCAGGTCGATGGCGTCCGACCAGGCACGGAGCCGGTCCTCGACACCGGGGAGGTCGAGCCAGGGGGTCAGGAAGCCGGGCGTCTGAGCGCCTTGGCCGGGAGCGACGAGTACGAGCACCCTCACACTCTCTCTTGTGGGTGGTTCCGGCCGCCCGTGGGGACAGGGACCAAGAACCATCGGGGGAATTGTTGGTGTCCGACAAAAGTCTAGGGTTGTGCCTCACCGTCAGCCAGACGCCCCAGAATCAACGCGATACGGAGGGTGAACGCCGAGCGCACGTCGGAGGGTGACCAGCCGGTGACGTCGGTCACACGTCGGAGCCGATAGCGCACGGTGTTGGGGTGCACGAAGAGCATCCGGGCGGCACCCTCCAGGCTGCTCGCCTGTTCCAGGTAAACGCTCAGCGTCTCCAGAAGTGCCGATCCCGCTTCCTCCAGCGGTCTGTAGATCTCCTCCACCAGCTGCTCGCGGGCGACCGGGTCCGAGGCCATCGCGCGCTCCGGCAGGAGATCGTCGGCGAGTACCGGCCGCGGCGCGTCGGGCCAGGCGGCACACGCCCGCAGACCGGCCGCGGCGGCCTGCGCCGAGCGGGTCGCGGCCAGCAGGTCGGAGACCACCGGGCCGGCCACCACGGCACCGGCGGCATACGGCCCGATCAGCGCCTTCGCGGCCTTCAGCGGATTGTCCGAGCCGCCCGCGATCACCACCAGGCGGGAGCCCAGCACCCCGGTCAGCACCTGGAGCTTGGCGTGCCGGGCGGCCCGCCGGATCGCCTCCACGGTCAGTTCGCTGTCCCCGTCCGGGGCGGTGCCCAGCACCACGCACACATGCTCGGGGGAGTTCCAGCCCAGCGCCGCGGCGCGGGAGACCGCGCCCTCGTCCGCCTCGCCCGACAGCACCGCGTTGACCACCAGCGACTCCAGCCGGGCGTCCCACGCGCCACGGGCCTCGGCGGCCTGGGCGTAGACCTGGGCGGTGGCGAAGGCGATCTCCCGGGCGTAGACCAGCAGCGCCTCGCGCAGCACGGACTCGTCGCCCGGGGCCGCGACCTCGTCGATCGCGGTCTCCATGACCTCGATCGTGGTGCGGACCATCTCCACGGTCTGTCGCAGGGTGATCGCCCGGGTCAGCTCGCGCGGCGCCGTGCCGAAGACGTCGGTGCTGATCGCCTGCGGGGTCTCCGGGTGCCGGAACCACTCGGTGAACGCGGCGATACCGGCCTGTGCCACCAGGCCGATCCAGGAGCGGTTCTCCGGGGGCATCGCGCGGTACCACGGCAAGGTGGCGTCCATGCGGGCGATGGCCGCGGCCGCCAGTTTGCCGGAGGAGTTCTCCAGGCGCCGGAGGGTGGCGGAGTGCGGGTGCGCGTCGCGCGATGCGGGTTCAGACACGGGACAAGCCTGCACTATCGGGGCGGGAGGGTGCGGGGGCGGGGCTACGGTGGGCCCATGATTCAGGTGCGGAGAGGCCATGAACGGTATCCGGGCGGGGACGCGGAGGCCGGGATCGCGTCGCTGCACGCGTTCTCCTTCGGGCCCCACTTCGACCCGGACAATCTGCGCTTCGGCGCGCTGATCGCCTGCAACGAGGAGCGCTTGGCGGCCGGCGCCGGATTCGACGAGCACCCGCACCGCGACACGGAGATCGTGACCTGGGTGGTCGAGGGCGAGCTCACCCACCGCGACTCGGCCGGCCACGAGACCACGGTGCGCCCCGGTGATCTCCAGCGGCTCAGCTCGGCCGGCGGCGTACGGCATGTGGAGCGCAACGACGGCACGGGACCACTGCGCTTCGTCCAGATGTGGCTGGCGCCGCTCGCGTTCGGCGGCGAGCCGTCGTACGAGGTGGTGCGCGGCATCGCCGACGGCACCCCGTACGCGGTCGCCCGGGCCGGGGCGCTGCTGCATCTGCGCCGCCTCGCCGAGGGCGAGCGCACCGCGGTCCCGGACGCCGCCCGCGCGTATGTGCATGTGGTGCGCGGCGCCGTACGGCTCGGCGAGGAGCGCCTGGAGGCCGGTGACGAGGCGCGGATCAGCGACGGGGCGGGGCTGGAGCTGCGGGGGCTGACCGCGTCGGAGTGCCTGGTGTGGGAGATGGGGGCGGAGCCGGCGTACGGGTGAGACCGGCACGCGGCCCGGGGGCGCGGCGGCTTCCCGCGCCGGGCGCGCCGTCCGGGCCGTGCCGCGCCGTCAGGCCGACTGCGCCAGTTCGGCGAGCACCGCGTCGGTCAGCGGCGGCCAGGCCTCGATCGCCCAGGGTCCGAAGGCCCGGTCGGCCAGCGCCACACACGCCGCGCCGGCGTCCGGGTCCACCCACAGGAACGTCCCGGACTGCCCGAAGTGCCCGAAGGTGCGGGGCGAGGACGCGCTGCCCGTCCAGTGCGGCGACTTGCCGTCGCGGATCTCGAAGCCCAGCCCCCAGTCGTTGGGCTTCTGGTGGCCGTAGCCCGGCAGCACACCCGTCAGACCGGGGAACGCCACCTGCGTGGCCTCCGCGAGCGTCTCCGGCGCGAGCAGCCGCGGCGCCTGCAGCTCCGCGGCGAACCGGACCAGGTCGGCGACGGTGGACACGCCGTCCTTGGCGGGCGAGCCGGGCAGCTCCGTCGCGGTCATCCCGAGCGGGGCGAGCACCGCCTCGTGCAGGTACTGCGGGAAGGGGATGTCCGTCGCCTTGGCGAGGTGATCGCCCAGCGCCTCGAAACCGGTGTTGGAGTAGAGCCTGCGGGTGCCGGGCTCGGCCATCGTGCGCTGCTCGTCGAAGGCCAGCCCCGATGTGTGGGCGAGGAGGTGACGGACCGTGGACCCCTCGGGCCCGGCCGGCTCGTCCAGCTCGACGGCGCCCTCCTCGACGGCCAGCAGGGCGGCGTACGCGGCCAGCGGCTTGGTGACCGACGCCAGCGGGAAGCGGTGGTCCTGGGGGCCGTAGGATCCGGCCACCGACCCATCGGCTCGTACGACGGCGGCCGCAGCGGTGGGCACCGGCCAGTTCTCGATCATCCGCAGGCTCTGCATGCCCACGAGCCTAGGCGGTGTCCGGTCCGCCCCCGCCGGGAGGGCCGTGGCTCCTCAAATCCCGGTCAAGTCCGCCCGTGATCCGCTCTTGCTTGGAGTGCACTCGAAGTCTCTAGCGTTGGGCACGTCGAGGACATCCGGCGCGAGAGCCGGGGTACATCCGGCGATACAGGGGAGAACGGGGCATGACGGTCACACAGCGCGAAAAGGATATGAGCCCGGCAGTGGCCGGGAGGCTGCCGACGAGGCCGCGCGGCTGCGGCACCGAACTCGCGCACCCGCGGCCCGCCGGCCGGGACCAGTACACGATCAGCGAGGTGGCGGAGCACACCGGGCTCAGCGCGCACACCCTGCGCTGGTACGAGCGCATCGGCCTGATGCCGCACGTGGACCGCACCCACACCGGGCAGCGGCGCTTCAGCAACCGCGACCTGGACTGGCTGAGCCTGGTGACCAAGCTGCGGCTGACCGGCATGCCGGTCGCGGACATGGTCCGCTACGCCGAGCTGGTGCGGGGCGGGGAGCACACCTTCGCCGAGCGCGAGGACCTGCTGACCGCGCACCGCGAGGACGTACGGCAGCGGATCGCCGAGCTGCAGAGCACGCTGGACGTACTCGACTACAAGATCGACATCTATGCCGACGCCCGACGGGCGTCCGAGAGGTTCTGAGGTCTCATGGGTAGCGACAAGATCGAGACGGTCGGGCTGGGCACCGGCGGGCCGCGGGTCGGGGTGCAGGGCCTCGGCTGCATGGGCATGAGCTTCGCCTACGGCCCGACGGACGCCGACGAGGCGCGGGCCACGCTGGAGCGGGCCCGGGAACTGGGCGTGACGCTCTTCGACACCGCCGACATGTACGGCAGGGGGGAGAACGAGAAGTTCATCGCCCCGTTCATCCAGGCGCACCGCGACGAGGTCGTGGTGGCCACCAAGTTCGCGATCTCCCCCGACCCGGACCACCCGGCCGACCCGACCAAGCGCGTCATCCGCAACGACCGGCCCTACATCCGGCAGGCCGTCGAGGGCAGCCTCGAGCGCCTGGGCGTCGACGAGATCGACCTGTACTACATGCACCGGCGCGACGTGAACGTCCCGATCGAGGAATCGGTCGGCGCGATGGCCGAGCTGGTGGCCGAGGGCAAGGTCAAGCACCTGGGGCTGAGCGAGGTGACCGCCGCCGAGCTGCGCGCGGCGCACGCCGTGCACCCGATCGCGGCCCTGCAGTCCGAGTGGTCGCTGTTCAGCCGGGACATCGAGGACGGTGTGGTGCAGGCCGCGGCCGAGCTCGGGGTCGGCGTCGTCCCGTACTCGCCGCTCGGCCGGGGCTTCCTCACCGGTGCGTTCGTCAGCGCCGACAAGGAGCTGACGGAGGGCGACTTCCGGCGCACGCAGCCCCGCTTCACCGGCGACAACGCCGCCGCCAACGCCGCGCTGCTGGAGCCGGTCCGCACGATCGCCGACGCCCATGGCGCGACGCCGGGCCAGGTCGCGCTGGCCTGGGTGCAGCAGCAGGCCGCGGTCCGCGGGGTCGCCGTCGTGCCGATCCCCGGCACCCGTAAGCGCAGCCGCGTCGAGGAGAACACCTCGGCCACCCGGATCCGGCTGAGCGAGCAGGACCTGGCGCTGCTGGAGCCGATCGCCGGGCAGGTCGCGGGGGCGCGGTACGCGGACATGTCGCACACCTCGCAGGGACGGTCGTAGGGCGCACGGGGCGGGGCCGCGTGGCGCCCCGCCCCCTCGGGACCCGGCCGTGCCGCGCCGGCCGGGTGCTCACGCCAGCCGCAGCGCGAAGACGGCGAACCCGGCGGCCAGGAGCGCCGCGGCCGCCCGGCGGGCGCCGGTGACACCGGTCCAGGGCGCCTCGAAGCGACGGGTGGTGCGGCCGATCAGGAGCAGCGCCGCGGCGAACACCGGCAGCCAGGCGAGCCGGGTGAGGAGCCAGGCGGCGGTGTCGGGGGACGCGGTCAGCCCGGGCACCTCGCCCAGGAAGGACGCGGGCACGGCCGCCGAGAGCAGCGCCGTCTGGTGCCAGCACAGGACCGTCATGGCCGAGAGGTTGACGACGGTGACCGGTGCCCACAGGGCGGGCCGGCGCAGCAGCCGGGCGAGCCGGTCCCGGAGCAGGACGGCGGCGCCGGACTGGGCCGCGGCCAGCGCCACGACCAGCAGCGACGGTGGGTGGGAGTTCGTCCGGTCCTGGCCGGGGACGCCGACCATGCTCGCCGGGTAGTGGAAGAACAGCAGCAGGGCCGCGAACAGGGCGGCGCCCCCGAGCAGCAGCGTCCAGGCGGCGCGCCGGCCGAGCCGCCGCTCGCCCCAGGACACCCCGAGCTGATAGGCGAACAGCCAGCCGGGCAGGAGGTTGAGCAGGCCGAGCCAGGCCGGCACGGCCTCGGCGAACGGCCCGTAGCGCAGGAAGTCCACCGCCGCCACGGCCGCCGCCAGCGGCGCCGCGGCCCCGACGCCCCACCGCCGCGCGGCCCGCAGGCAGTACGGGGTCAGTGCGGTGACCGCCGCGTACACGCCGACGAACCACAGCGGCTGGATCACCAGCGTCGCCCCGGTCCGCAGCGTCGCCTCCGGCACCCCCAGGCCGTACAGGACGGGCAGCAGCATCGCCCAGACGGCCGTCACCCCGAGCACCGGGCGGCCCAGCCGGACGATCCGGCCGCGCAGCCAGGCCCGGACGGGCTCGCCCCGCTCGCCGGCGCGCCGCAGCGAGCGCACCGACGCGTGGCCGCCGACCAGGAAGAAGATGCCGAGCATCTGCAGCACCCAACTGGCGGGCGCGAGCGCGCCGACGGCGGTCAGCACGCTGCTGTTGTGGAGTGCGCCGTCGGCGTCGCGGGTGAAGCCCCCGACCAGCCAGTGGCCGGCGGGCACCGCGAGCAGCGCCAGCGCGCGCAGCCCGTCGAGGGCGCGGTCGCGGTCCGCGGGCGTGCGGTCCTCGATGGCGCGGACCGTCGTGCGGACGGCGTCTCTGAGAGGCGTGGGGAGGGCGAGAGCCATGAGGCGTCCTTGAGTGAGAGGGCCGAGAGGGTGAGGAGCGGCGGAGCGCGGGCGTCCGGCGGCCGGTGAGGCGGAGCCGGTCCGGCGGCCCGGCCCGGCGTCAGCGCACGGCGCCGTAGCGGCCCAGCACGATGGCCGCGAAGCTGCGGAGGGAGTCCGTACCGGGGGCGAGGTAGCCGGTGTGGCCCACGGCGCGGGCGGCGGAGACCCGGCGGGCGCCGAAGGCGGGGTCGGTGGGGTCGGTGCCGTGCCCGAGGCCGAACAGCTCGACGTTCGGGACGTCGCCGATCCAGTCGGAGGCGTCCCGCGCCGCCCAGACCCGGGCCGCGGTGCGCAGTTGGGCCACGTTGTCCCGGCGGACTCCGGGGGAGCCGAAGAGGACCAGGTCGGCGAGGCGGCCACCGTCCGGACGCGCCACGGCCAGCCCGCAGACCACCGAGCCGTAGCTGTGGCACAGCACCGCCGGGGCCGGGGCGCCGACGGCGGCCAGGCCGGACAGGAAGCGGGCCAGCCGGGGCGCCCCCGCCTCGGCGAGCCGCCCGGTCATGGCGTCCGGGCCGACCCCGACCGGTGTGGTGTACCCGGCCCAGGCGACGACCGCGGTACGGGTCCCGGGCGCCTCGGCGGCCAGCCGGGTCCGCAGCGACGCGGCCATCCCGGCCGGCGTGCCGTACGGGTCCCGCGCGCGGTCGAAGGACCCCAGGTCGATGTCCGAGCCGGGCACGATCACGGCGGTGCGCTCGGCCGCCGCCAAGTCGCCGTACACCTCGGCCACTTGGCCGCGGCCGCGGGGGTCGAAGGCGAGGATGTGCCGGCCGGGGGAGAGGAGCGAGGCGCAGCGGGCGGCCGCCTTCCCGGCCCGCCGGCGGTCCTCGCGGGTGCCGGCCGGATCGGCGGCCCGGGCCCGCTGGCGGTCCCGCTCGGCGGCCAGCGCACGGGAGTTGGCCGCGTACCGCACGGCCGGGGGCACGCCGTCGAGGTTGCCGACGGTGAGCGGATGCCGGGCCACCAGCGCTCGCCGCTGCCCGTCGGTCAGCGCGGCGAAGAAGCGGGCGACCTCGGCGGGGCGGGCGGTCGCCGGGTCCGGCAGCCGGATGCCGAGCGAGTGGTCGGCGCGCCAGGCGGCGGCGCCGGGCGCCGGACCCGTGACGGCGTGCTGTGCGGTGCCGGCCGCCCAGCCGCCGGTGCCGGCGACCACGGTCAGCGCGAGCGCGGCGCCGATGAGCGTGCGCCGGCCGCGCCGGGCGATGGTTCGCAGCCTGGACATGGTGGTGTCTCCCTCTCCCGTTGGTGTGGCGGAGGGAAACGTAGGAAGAGGGCGTATGACGCAGCGTCACACCGCGGAGCCAACTGCCGGGTGCTACCCCGGTAGGGGGGAGGGGGCTCTCTCGTTCTCCAGGAGGAGAGCCCGGCGTCGGGCTGGGGCGCCGGCCGCGGGGCCGGCGCCCGCGGCCGCTACTGCTCCCCGGGCGCGACCAGCCCCGACTCGTACGCGAAGATCACGGCCTGCGCGCGGTCGCGCAGCGCCAACTTGGCCAGCACCCGGCTGACATGGGTCTTCACGGTCTGCTCGGCGACGATCAGCGCCTCGGCGATCTCCTGGTTCGACAGGCCGCGGGCGACCAGCTCCAGGACCTCGGTCTCCCGCGGGGTGAGGCCCTTCAGCCCGAGCGCGGCCCGGTTCTTGCGGGGCGCCGGCCACCGCCGGGCGAAATCGGCTATCAGCCGCCGGGTCACGGACGGGGCGAGCAGCGCCTCCCCGGCCGCCACGACCCGGACCGCGGCGATCAGATCGCCCGGCGGCGCGTCCTTGAGCAGGAACCCGGACGCGCCCGCGCGCAGCGCCTCGTAGACGTAGTCGTCGACGTCGAAGGTGGTCAGCATCAGCACCTTCGGCCGGTGCAGCACACCGGCGGGCGGATCGAGCAGCTGCCGGGCCGCCTCCAGGCCGTCCATCTCCGGCATCCGGACATCCATCAGCACCACATCGGGGTGCGTGCGGCGGCTCAGCTGCACGCCCTGGACCCCGTCCGGCGCATCGCCCACCACATCGATGTCGCTCTGCGCGGCGAGCAGGGCGGCGAAGCCCGCGCGCACCATGGCCTGGTCGTCGACGATGATCACGCGGGTGGTCATACGGAGTCGGAGTCCTTCGGTGAAAGGGGAGTTGCCGGGTCGGGCGGCGGGGAGAGGGGAAGCTGGGCGGCGACCCGGAAGCCGCCGTCGGGGAGCGGTCCGGTGTCGAGCGCGCCGTCCACCAGCCGCACCCGCTCCCGCATGCCGATCAGGCCGTGGCCGGTGCCGGAGGGCTCCAGCGGCGCGGACGGCGCCGGCGGCGGGGAGTTGACGACCAGCACCGTCAGCAGGGAGCCCTCCGCGGCCGTCGTCACCGACACCCGGGTCCGTGCGCCCGGGGCATGCCGTACGACGTTGGCCAGCGCCTCCTGCACGATGCGGTACGCCGACAGATCCACCGCCGGCTCCAGCGGCGCGGAGTCCGCCGCCAGTGACAACTCCACCGGCACACCGGCCCGTACGGTCCCCTCGACCAGCTTCGGCAGCATGCCGATACCGGGCTGCGGGGTCTTCGCCGGGCCGCCGTGCCGCTCCGCCTCCTCGCTGCGCAGCACCCCGAGCAGCCGCCGCATCTCCGCCAGCGACTCCCGGGCGGTCGCCGCGATCGACCCGAACTCCTCCTCGGCCTCCCGGGGCATCCCGCTGATGCGGTACGGGGCGCTGTCGGCCTGGACCGTGATCACCGACATGTGGTGGGCGACGACGTCGTGCAGCTCACGGGCGATGCGGGTGCGCTCCTCCAGCAGCGTCCGGCGGGCCCGCTCGGCCTCGCTGATGGTCTCCTGCTCGATCAACTTCCGCCGGGCGTCGCCGCGTTCCCGCAGCGTGGCGCCCATCATCAGCACCACTCCGGTGAGGACGAACAGCAGCACCCAGGTGCCCGTGCTCCCGTCCGGGGTCCACGGTTCGAAGAGGATGCCCGCCAGGCCGGTCGTCAGCCAGACGGCGATCAGGGTGCGGCCGCGCTCGCGCAGCGACAGCGCCACCATCAGTGCGAGATAGCCGACGATCGCGGTGGGCGGCCAGGGCCAGGAGCGGCCTTCGATGCCGGACGCGTGGATGAGCGCCAGGGCGCCGAAGATGTCCGCCGTGAAGATCACCCACCAGGCCTGCAGCGGCCGGGTCACCGCGAGCAGCAGCGGCGCGACCTGCGCGGTGGCCAGCGCGCCGGACAGTCCGCCGTCCAGGCCGTAGTCGTGGCTGAGGAGGGTGATGGTCGTCGGCAGCAGGGACACCGCGAACGCGAACGCGACCAGGTACGGCAGCCGGCGCAGCCAGGCGCTCCGGACGCTGCCGAAGAGCGGGGTGCCGGGTTCGGTCGGCGTGCCGAGCTCGACGGCGAGGAGGTGCAGTGCCTGCCGTACGGCGCGCAGCACCCGCCGACGGGTCGGTTCGTGCGCGGGGTGGGAAGAGGGTCCGGTCATCGCGACTCCATCCAAGCGGACCGCCGCGGCCGTGACGTCATACCAGGGTCCGGACTTCCACCCCCTACCACGGTATGAGCCCCCGGCCGCCGCCGTGCCCTCACCCGGCCCGCACGGACCCCCGGGGCCGCCGGGGCCCTGGAGTCCCCCGGACCAGGCGGCCTAGAGCTCCGCGAGCAACTCGGCCTTCTTCGTGCTGAATTCGTCGTCGGTCAGCAGGCCCGCCCCGTGCAGCTCGCCGAGGTGCCGTATCCGGTCCGCGATGTCGGCGGGGTCCCGGCGCGCATCCCCGGTCCGGCGCCGCGGTTCGCCCTCCGCCGGGTCCTGCGCCGGGTCGGCGGCGCGTACGGCCTGCAGCACGGCGGCCGCGAACGGCAGCGACTCGTGCACCGGGCCGTACCCCAGCCCGAAGACCACTGCGGCCGGATCCTGGTCCGCCTCGCCCGCCCCCGGCTCGCGCGCGCCGCGCTCCAGCAGCCGCAGATAGCCGTTGAGGATCTCCGGGGACCGCCACTCGACCCCGGCCAGCTCGCCGACCGGGAAGGTCTGGTCCCCGCACTTCCACTTCGCCGAGGACGCGCCCGTCCAAAACCACCGGAAGGCGACCGACCGGCCGTCGAAGGACGCCTTCCCGTCGTACGCCTTGAAGTGCAGCGGAGGCTCCGGCGCGGCCACCAGGTGGCGGTCGGCGGGCTCCTTCGCGTCGGGGCCGAGCACCGCGCGCAGCTCGTCGGCGTAGTACTCGGCCAGCGTCTCGCGCTCGGCCGGGAGCACCAGCCGGTACGGATCGGCGTCCTCCTTGAGCTGTCCGTCCGCCGCCTCCATCAGGGGGTCGGCGCCGGGCCGGGGCACGGCGTGCAGCACCACCGTGCCGCGTCTGCCCCCGCTCACCTCGACGGAGCTCAGCGCCTCGTACGGAATGCGTCGCTCGCCGAGCGCCTGGAACAGCTTCGGCTTGCGGATCCCCCGTTCGAAGCGGATGAGTACGGAGTCCGTGTCGAACTCCCAGACGGCATGAAAACCGGCCAGCACATCACCCATGCGGCTCATCGTATGCGGGCGGTTGCCCGCCCGTCCCCCTTCCGGACACCTCGGGGGCGGCTGCCGGAGCTACGCGCGTCACCCCGGTCACCCGCTGTGTTCCCTGCCTGGTGGACGTCGCCGGTGCCGGGTGCGGTTCCCGCAGGCACGGCCCGTCCCCGGGCGCCGGGCCGTGCCTGCGGCACCGGTCGTACGGCCCGGCGGCCCTCAGGCCAGGTCCGAGCTGCAGTGCGGGTCGTCGGAGGCGCAGGAGACCGTGCTGGTCGCGCCGACGCCGACGAGGGCGAAGTTGCGCAGGCTGCGGGTGCCGGGCGCGAAGTAGCCGGCGTGCCCGACGGCGCCGTCGGCCGACAGGACCCGTGAGCCGAAGGACGGATCGACGGGATCGGCGCCGTGGCCGAGCCCCCCGACCTCCAGGTAGGGCACGTCCGCGATCCAGTCGTCGGCGTCCCGCATGGCCCAGACGCGGGCGCGGGTGCCCAGCCCGGCGAGACTGCCGGCCCGCATGCCGGGGCTGCCGGCCACGGCGATGTCCTCGACGTTGGACGGCAGGGTGCGGGCCGCGAGCCCGCACACCACGGACCCGTAGCTGTGGCAGAACAGCGAGACGGTGTCGGAGGAGGGCAGCGCGTCCACCAGGGCGCGCAGCCGGACCGCGCCGTCCGCGGCCAGCTTCCCGGTGGCGGCCTCGACGCCCATCCCGGCCGGGGAGGTGTAGTCGGCCCAGGCGATCACGGCGGTACGGGTGCCGGGACGGGCCTCGCGCTCGGCGCTGTAGAGGGACCGCGCCATGCCGACGGGGGCGCTGGTGGCCCGCGCGGTGCGCTCGAAGGTCGACAGGTTGGTGTCCACACCGGGCACCACGACCGAGACCCGCTGGGCCGCCGGGAGGTTGCCGAAGACCTCGGCGGCCCGGCCGTCACCGGCCGGGTCGAAGGCGAGGATCTGCCGGGCGGGACTCATCATCGAGGCGAAGCGGTGCATCAGCCGGCCCGCCTCCTGGCGGCCGACGGGGGTGAGCCGGCGGTCGCCCATCCGCTGCTTCTCGACGGCGCGGGCGTCGTCGAGCGCCATCCGGTTGGCACGGTAGCGCAGCCGCACGGGGGCGCCGTTCATATTGCCCACGACCAGCGGATAGCGGCGGGCGAGCCGCTGTTTGTCGCCGCCGGTGAGCTTGCCGAAGAAGGCCCGGAGCGTGGCCGGCGGACCCTTGGGGTCGGGCAGCGGGCGGCCGTGGAAGGTGGCGTGCTGCCAGGCGGTCCTGGCGGTGGCCAGCGGGTTGGCGTCTTCCTTGGTACCTCTGACGGCGGTCCAGCCGGTCAGCGCAAGCATCACGAACACCACCGCCAGGGCGAGCGCGGCGCGCCAGACGGAGGACTGCAGAAAGCCGGAGGAGGGGGCGAGGCCCGGGAAAGAAGTCACCGCGGGCCACCCTAGGAGACGCGGCAGCATGCTCGCTGTGACCGTGAGTGAGATCACGTTTCACGGTGGGTATTTCGACCAAACCGGACACGTGTCGTCCGTTTTCGGTGCTCAGTCGTGCATACGCGAACTCATGAGGGGGCCGGAGCCCTCGCGCAAAGATGGATGGCCGTTACAGGGAGTAGGGGGTGGCGGAGGTCGCCGCGGGCCGCTCCCGGCCCGTCCGCCAGTCGTCGTCCATCGCCGGCCCGATGTGGTCCAGATAGGACCGGGTCAGCTCCCGGATGGAGGCCACGGTGCAGTCCTGTCCCTCGCCCCACACCTTGCCGGCCACCCGCATCACCCCGCTGAACGCGGCGACCAGCACCCGCGGCCGCGGATCGGTGTCGACGTCCAGCCCCTCGCGCCGGGCGATCAGCCGCGCGATCTCCTCCTCCAGCTCGGAGGAGCGCCGCAGATGCGCGGCGACCAGCGCGGGCGTCGACTCGATCATCCGGTACGAGCGCATGTGCAGCTCCACCGGGATCACCGACTCGATGGCGCTGCCGATGTCGTCCCAGGCCACCATCACGGCGCTGCGCAGGGCGGTCAGCGGCGCCTCCGTCGCGGGCCGCGCGAGCAGCTCGTCGAGGAAGCGGGCCTCGACCATCGTCTGGACGGCGAAGGCGACGTCCTCCTTGTTGGCGAAGTAGCGGAAGTACGTCCGCTGGGAGACGTCCACCGCCTCCGCGATCTCGTCGATCGTCGTCGCCTCGTACCCCTGCTCGGTGAAGAGTTCGAGCGCCGCGCGGATCAGGGCGTCGCGGGTGCGCTGCTTCTTGCGTTCGCGCAGGCCCGTGGGTGCCGCATGCGGCATCGGGGTCGCCATCCTGAGCCGCCTTTCCCTGGTGTTCTCGCTGCTCAGGTTACCTGTGAGCGAGATGACAGTTACCGACTCATGAAATGCTTTGTCAACTGTCAGTGGCTGACATTAGCCTCGTCGTATGAGTTCCCAGACCCCGGTTGCCGTCGCAGCGCCGGACCTTCCCGCACCACAGGCCCCCAAGGGGCTGCGCGGCCATCCGTGGCTGACTCTCTTCTCCGTCGCCATCGGCGTGATGATGGTCGCCCTGGACGGCACGATCGTCGCCATCGCCAACCCGGCCATCAAGGAAGACCTCGGCGCCTCGCTCGCCGACGTGCAGTGGATCACCAACGGCTACATGCTCGCGCTGGCCGTCTCGCTGATCACCGCCGGCAAGCTCGGTGACCGCTTCGGCCACCGCCAGACCTTCCTCATCGGCATCCTCGGCTTCGCCGCCGCCTCCGGCGCCATCGGCTTCTCCCACGAGGTCGCGCTGGTCATCACCTTCCGCGTGCTGCAGGGTCTGTTCGGCGCGCTGCTGATGCCGGCCGCGCTGGGCCTGCTGCGCGCCACCTTCCCGGCCGAGAAGCTCAACATGGCGATCGGCATCTGGGGCATGGTCATCGGCGCCTCCACCGCCGGCGGCCCGATAGTCGGCGGACTGCTGGTGGAGCACGTCAACTGGCAGTCCGTGTTCTTCATCAACGTCCCGGTCGGCGTGCTGGCCCTGGTCCTCGGCCTGGTGATCCTCAAGGACCACCGTGCGGTGAACGCCCCGCGCTCGTTCGACATCCCGGGCATCGTGCTGCTCTCCAGCGCGATGTTCTGCCTGATCTGGCCGCTGATCAAGGCGTCGGCCTGGGGCTGGGGCGATCAGAAGACCCTGGGCTTCCTGATCGGCGCCGTGGTCCTCTTCGCGCTGTTCGCCGTCCTGGAGACCAAGGTCCGCGAACCGCTCATCCCGCTGCGGATGTTCCGCTCCCTGCCGCTGACCGCCGGCACGGTCCTGATGGTGCTGATGGCCTTCGCCTTCATGGGCGGCCTGTTCTTCGTGACGTTCTACCTCCAGAACGTCCATGGCATGACCCCCGTCGACAGCGGTCTGCACCTCCTTCCGCTCACGGGCATGATGATCGTCGGCTCGCCGCTCGCCGGGGCCCTGATCACCAAGTTCGGCCCGCGCATCCCGCTGGTCGGCGGCATGGTCCTCACCGCCGTCGCCATGTACGGCATGTCCGGGCTCGACACGGACAGCACCACCGGCCCGATGTCCCTGTGGTTCGCGCTGCTCGGCCTGGGCCTCGCGCCCGTCATGGTCGGCGCCACCGAGGTCATCGTCGGCAACGCCCCGCTGGAGCTCTCCGGCGTCGCCGGCGGCCTCCAGCAGGCCGCGATGCAGGTCGGCGGCAGCCTCGGCACGGCCGTGCTCGGCGCGGTGATGGCCTCCCGCGTCGACAACGAGCTCCCGGGCAACTGGAAGTCGGCCGGCCTCCCGCCGGTCCCGCCCGGGCAGGCGTCCCAGCTGTCCGACGCGGTCTCGGCCGGTATCGCCCCGGTCCCGAAGGGCACCCCGCCGGCGTTCGCCCAGAAGATCGTTTCCGTCGCGCACGACACCTTCGTGTCCGGCATGGGCCTGGCCTTCACCGTCGCCTGCGGCGTGGCGGTCGTCGCCGCCGTCGTCGCCGTCTTCACCAAGCGTGGCGCGAACGCCGAGGCGGGCGCGGGCGTCGGCCACATCTGATCCCGGTCCCTGGCCCCCGGTCACCGGCTCGGGACCCAGGCTCCCGGCGCGCGGCAGGCGCGAGGCTCGTCCTCGCCCTGCCGCGCGCCGTTGCGTGGTGCCCATGTGCCGCCCGCGTGCTGTCGTCAACGGCGGGCGTCAACCGGCCGGCCCGGCCCGCGCCCGGCCCCTCCCGCCGTACGGCCGACGGGAGTTGGCCCCTGCCGGAGGGCCGAATCCCTCATCCGGATGAGCCGACCGGGGAACCGAACCGGGCACCGGCCTCCTCCGGGGCGTCAGCTGCCTCCCCGCCCCCGGCAGGCCATGGGGCGAACGGTTTCCGCACCACGCCCCGCCGGCGCCTCCCCCGTCAACGCCGTGCACCGGCGCCCCGCTCCGGGCCTCTCCGTCCGTCCACATACCTGATCCGGGTGGCCGTGCCGCCACGGCCTTGGCAACCGCGCCGCGCCCTCGCGAAGCTCGACACGCAGCACCCACCGCGGGCGACCCGCCCACGGCGGGACGCCATCGTCGTACTCCACGGGGGAGAGATTCCTATGCGCCTGCGCCCGCACACGTCCCGTACCACCGCGCTCCTCACCGGCCTCGCCGCGCTCACCGCGGCCCTCGCCGTCCCGCCCGCCCTCGGCGGCCCGGCCGCGCACGCGGCCCCCGGCGGCCGGGCCGGTGCGGCCCCGGGCCCCTGCGCGGCGGGAGCGCTGTGCCTCTGGCCGAAGGCGGACTTCGGCGGCACCCGCCGGACCTACGAGCTGTCGGACACCGACATCGAGAGCTGTACCCCGCTGCCCAAGGGGACCACCGCCGCCGCACTCGCCAACCGGACCGGCCGGCCGGTCACCACCTACCAGAGCGCGGAGTGCGCCGAGACCGCCGAGTTCGACACCTATCCGGGCGGCGGCAGCTGGGTGCCCCGATCCCCGTACCGGGTAAGGGCGTTCAAGGTGTGGGAACGCTGACCCGGCCACGCCCCCGCACCCGCCCTGCGCACCGGTACCCCGCGCCCGCACCACAGCGCCCCCCGGCCGGCGGAGAACGCTGGTCGGGGGGCGCGGCGGAAGCGGTGCGGCCGTCGGCCGCGAAGAGGTCAGGCGTCGCCGCCGGCCTCCCCGGCCTCGGCGGCCGTGACGTCCAGGAGCTGGTAGCGGTCGATCGCCTGCTTCAGCAGCGACCGGTCGACCTTGCCCTCCTTGGCGAGCTCGGTGAGCACGCCAAGGACGATGGACTGCGCGTCGATGTGGAAGAAGCGACGGGCCGCGCCACGGGTGTCCGCGAAGCCGAAGCCGTCGGCACCCAGCGACTGGTACGTGCCGGGAACCCAGCGCGCGATCTGGTCGGGAACCGCCCGCATCCAGTCCGAGACGGCGACCGTCGGACCCTCGGCACCCTGGAGCTTCTGCGTCACGTACGGGACGCGCTGCTCCTCCTCCGGGTGCAGAAGGTTGTGCTCCTCGATCTCCACCGCGTCGCGGCGCAGCTCGTTCCAGGAGGTCGCCGACCAGACGTCGGCCTTGACGTTCCAGTCGTCCGCGAGGATCTGCTGGGCCTCGATCGCCCACGGCACCGCGACACCCGAGGCGAGGATCTGGGCCGCGTGCTCGCCCTTCTCGCCCGCCTTGATGCGGTGCAGGCCCTTGAGGATGCCCTCGACGTCCGCGTCGGACGGCTCCGCCGGGTGCTGGATCGGCTCGTTGTAGACGGTCAGGTAGTAGAAGATGTCCTCGGAGTTCTCCCCGTACATCCTCCGCAGACCGTCCTTGACGATGTGCGCGATCTCGTAGCCGTAGGCCGGGTCGTAGGCGACACAGGCCGGGTTGGTCGAGGCCAGCAGCTGGGAGTGGCCGTCGGCATGCTGCAGGCCCTCACCGGTCAGCGTCGTCCGGCCCGCGGTCGCGCCGAGCACGAAGCCCCGCGCAAGCTGGTCGGCCATCTGCCAGAACTGGTCGCCGGTGCGCTGGAAGCCGAACATCGAGTAGAAGACGTAGACCGGGATCAGCGGCTCGCCGTGCGTCGCATAGGCGGAGCCCGCGGCGATCAGCGAGGCCGTGCAGCCCGCCTCGGTGATGCCGTCGTGCAGCATCTGGCCGGTCGGCGACTCCTTGTACGCGAGGAGCAGTTCGCGGTCGACCGACTCGTACTGCTGGCCCAGCGGGTTGTAGATCTTGGCCGACGGGAAGAACGCGTCCATGCCGAAGGTGCGGTACTCGTCGGGCGCGATCGGCACGAAGCGCTTGCCGATCTCCTTGTCCCGCATGAGGTCCTTCAGGATGCGGACGAACGCCATGGTCGTGGCGATCTTCTGCTGTCCCGAGCCCTTCTTGGCGCCCGCGTAGGCCTTGTCGTCCGGCAGCGGCAGCGGCTCGGCGCGCACGACACGGGTGGGTACGTACCCGCCCAGGCCCTTGCGGCGGTCGTGCATGTACTGGATCTCTTCGGAGTCCCGGCCCGGGTGGTAGTACGGCGGCAGGCCGTCCTCCAGGTCCTTGTCCGGGATCGGCAGGTGCAGCCGGTCGCGGAAGCCCTTGAGGTCGTCGACCGTCAGCTTCTTCATCTGGTGGGTCGCGTTGCGGCCCTCGAAGTTCGGGCCGAGCGTCCAGCCCTTGACGGTCTGCGCGAGGATCACCGTCGGCTGGCCCTTGTGGGCCTTGGCCGCCGCATACGCCGCGTAGATCTTCTTGTGGTCGTGACCGCCGCGGCCCAGGTGGAGGATCTGGTCGTCGGTCATGTTCTCGACCATGGCGCGCAGCCGGTGGTCGTCACCGAAGAAGTGCTCGCGGATGTACGCGCCGGTCTCGGTGGCGTACGTCTGGAACTGGCCGTCGGGGGTGGTGTTGAGCTTGTTGACCAGGATGCCGTCGCGGTCCTGCGCGAGCAGCGGGTCCCAGCTGCGGTCCCACACCAGCTTGATCACGTTCCAGCCGGCGCCGCGGAACTGCGACTCCAGCTCCTGCATGATCTTGCCGTTGCCGCGGACCGGGCCGTCGAGGCGCTGCAGGTTGCAGTTGACGACGAAGGTCAGGTTGTCCAGGCCCTCACGGGCGGCGATGGACAGCTGGCCGAGCGACTCGGGCTCGTCCATCTCGCCGTCGCCGAGGTAGGCCCATACGTGCGACTTGGAGGTGTCGGCGATGCCGCGCGCCTCCATGTAGCGGTTCATCCGCGCCTGGTAGATCGCGCCGAGCGGGCCGAGGCCCATCGAGACGGTCGGGAACTCCCAGAAGTCCGGCATCAGCCGCGGGTGCGGGTAGCTGGACAGGCCGTCGGGAGCCTTGGACTTCTCCTGGCGGAAGGCGTCGAGCTGCCCCTCGGAGAGTCGGTCCAGGAGGTAGGCACGGGCGTAGACACCGGGCGAGGCGTGGCCCTGGAAGAAGATCTGGTCGCCGCCGTCGCCCTCGTCCTTGCCCCGGAAGAAGTGGTTGAAGCCCACGTCGTAGAGGGAGGCGGAGGACGCGAAGGTGGCGATGTGGCCGCCGACGCCGATGCCCGGACGCTGGGCGCGCGAGACCATGACGGCGGCGTTCCACCGGGTCGCGTTGAGGATCTTGCGCTCGATCTCCTCGTTGCCCGGGAAGAACGGCTCGTTCTTGGTCGCGATGGTGTTGATGTAGTCCGTGCTGCGCATCTCGGGCACGGCCACCCGCTTCTCTCGCGCGCGCTCGATCAGGCGGAGCATGAGGTAGCGGGCACGTTCCCGGCCCCGCTCGTCGACGGCTGCGTCGAGCGAGTCGAGCCACTCCTGGGTCTCTTCGGGATCGAAGTCCGGGACCTGGCTGGGAAGGCCGCCAATGATGATCGGGTTTCGATCGGATCCGGAAGCCACGCTGTTCCTTCGTGTTCGGTTCGTTTCGTGCTCTGCAGGCTATTGATGCTGTGCACGGGACGAATGCTGTCGCTGCCTTGGTGTCGCGCCGTCTTCCATCGTGTACCGAGCCACAGGGATACGTCACCTCTACCGATGGGTAACCATCCGTAGAGAGATGGCGCTGAAAAGGCCGATTTCTCGCGTCGGCCAAATCGCAACCATACGCCCATGTCGAAAGTGCTTCGCGTACGGACGTGCGGGCGCCGAAAGCGGGTCCGGGAGCGGCTGCCGCCCCCCGAAGGGACCAGTCCCGCGCGAGTACCCGATAAACTTCACAGAAAGCTGTGGCGTGAATCACTTCAGCCTGGCCTGCGGGGGTCGTGCTTGCGGCGAGACGCCTCGGAACGTCACCGTTTCGGCGGTCTGGACCGCCGGGTACTTGCGCGATCCGCCCGGCCCGTGTGGACTACGCCCAATGCTCCGCGCACGCGCGGGGTCCCCGAGCATTTCCGAAACATGACAGGAGGCAATCCGTGAGCGCGACCGCGGACCACGCGGAGGAGCGGACCAACCCTGCCGCCAGGCTGGGGTTCGAGCCCGGACAGGTGGTCCAGGAGATCGGCTACGACGACGACGTCGATCAGGATCTCCGCGAAGGCATTGAGACCGTGATCGGCCAGGATCTCGTCGACGAGGACTACGACGACGTGTGTGACGTCGTCCTGCTGTGGTTCCGGGACGAGGACGGCGACCTCACGGACGCGCTGGTGGACGCCATCGGGCTGATCGACGAGGGCGGGCAGATCTGGCTGCTGACCCCGAAGACCGGCCGCGACGGCTACGTCGAGCCGAGCGACATCAATGAGGCCGCGCAGACCGCGGGTCTGTCCCAGACCAAGAGCATCAATGCGGGCAAGGACTGGGCCGGAAGCCGGCTGGTCACGCCCAAGGCAGGGAAGCGCTGAGCCGCACGTCCCCTCATTCGCCACCGAGCCCCCTCCGCCCTGTTCCGGAGGGGGCTCGGCCCTGTTCAGGACGGGTTCCCCGGACGTGCACCCCGGCGCGTAGGGTTGGTCGCGTCCTGTTGTGAGTGAGCGGAAGGGAAGCACCCCATGGCGATCGAGGTCGGCACGAAGGCTCCGGATTTCGAGCTGAAGAACCAGCACGGCGAGCTGGTCAAGCTCTCCGACTTCCGCGGCGAGAAGGCCGTCGTCCTCCTCTTCTACCCCTTCGCCTTCACCGGTGTCTGCACCGGCGAGCTCTGCGCGCTCCGTGACGAGCTGCCGAAGTTCGTCAACGACGACGTCCAGCTGCTGGCCGTCTCGAACGACTCCCCGTTCTCGCTGCGCGTCTTCGCCGAGCAGGAGGGCCTGGAGTACCCGCTGCTGTCGGACTTCTGGCCGCACGGCGAGGCCTCGCGGGCGTACGGCGTCTTCGACGAGGAGAAGGGCTGCGCGGTGCGCGGCACGTTCATCATCGACAAGGAGGGCGTGGTGCGCTGGACGGTCGTCAACGGCCTGCCCGACGCCCGCGACCTGAACGAGTACGCCAAGGCGCTCGACACCCTCTGAGGGCGCGCGCCCGTCCCGGCCGGCGTCCTCTGCGCCCACCGGCCGAATCCGCACGGATCCAGGTGCGGGATCTGCAATCGGTGGGAACCGGTCACTAGGATCAATTCGTTGATCCGATGCCATGCACGATGGGGGCGCAATCTTTACGTACCCCTCGAATCTATGGGAGGACTCGTGGGAGTCAGCCTCAGCAAGGGCGGCAACGTCTCGCTGACGAAGGAAGCCCCCAATCTGACCGCGGTCGTCGTCGGTCTGGGCTGGGACGCGCGCACGACCACCGGTACGGACTTCGACCTGGACGCCAGCGCCCTGCTGACGAACGACCAGGGCAAGGTGGCCAACGACCAGAACTTCGTGTTCTTCAACAACCTGAAGAGCCCGGACGGTTCGGTCGAGCACACCGGCGACAACATCACCGGTGAGGGCGAAGGCGACGACGAGCAGATCAAGGTGAACCTGGCCGCGGTGCCGGCCGAGGTCTCCAAGATCGTTTTCCCGGTGTCGATCTACGACGCCGAGACCCGCCAGCAGAGCTTCGGCCAGGTCCGCAACGCCTTCATCCGCGTGGTCAACCAGGCCGACAACAACGAGCTGGCGCGCTACGACCTGAGCGAGGACGCCTCGACCGAGACCGCCATGGTCTTCGGCGAGCTGTACCGCAACGGCGCCGAGTGGAAGTTCCGAGCCATCGGCCAGGGCTACGCCTCGGGGCTGCGCGGCATCGCGCAGGACTTCGGCGTCAACGTCTGATCCGGCGGGACCTGACGGATCCGACGGGATCCGAGGGGACCCGAGGGAATCAGCCATCTGATCGTCGGCCTCGGGGCCGGGCGGCTGCCGCAGCGGCTGCCGGGCCGAGAGCGACGGCGTCCGGCGCCGTACGCCCCCGTCCGGGGACGTACGGCGCCGGACGCGCATCGAGGGACACGGGCCGCGCCGGACACGGCCCGCACGGACGCAGGGGAGGAAGCGAACGATGAGCGTCACGCTTGCCAAGGGGGGCAATGTCTCCCTGTCCAAGGCCGCGCCGGATCTCACGCAGATCATGGTCGGCCTCGGCTGGGACGCGCGGTCCACGACCGGAGCGCCCTTCGACCTCGACGCCAGCGCACTGCTGTGCCAGTCGGGCCGGGTGCTGGGAGACGAGTACTTCGTCTTCTACAACAACCTCAAGAGCCCCGAGGGCTCCGTCGAGCACACCGGGGACAATCTCACCGGCGAGGGGGAGGGCGACGACGAGTCGGTTCTCGTCGATCTCTCGCAGGTGCCCGAACAGGTCGACAAGATCGTTTTTCCGGTCTCGATCCATGAGGCCGATGCGCGCGGCCAGAGCTTCGGCCAGGTCAGCAATGCCTTTATCCGGATCGTCAATCAGGCCGACGGCAGCGAACTCGCCCGCTACGACCTCAGCGAGGACGCCTCCGCCGAAACCGCAATGATCTTCGGCGAGGTGTACCGCCACAACGGGGAATGGAAGTTCCGTGCGGTAGGGCAGGGGTACGCGTCGGGTCTGCGGGGCATCGCTCTAGACTTCGGGGTCAACGTTTCGTAAAGCGCCGCGCGCTGCGCGCGGGGGACCCCATACAGCGAGGGATTGGGTAGGCAGTGCTCCTGAAAACCTTTGGCTGGTCGTTCGCCATCACGGTGATAGGCCTCGCCTTGGCGGGCGTGCTCTGGGGGTGGCAGGGGCTGGCGATTGTCGGGATCCTGTCCATCCTGGAGATCTCGCTCTCGTTCGACAACGCCGTCATCAACGCGGGCATCCTGCGCAAGATGAACGCCTTCTGGCAGAAGATCTTCCTCACCTTCGGCATCCTCATCGCGGTGTTCGGCATGCGGCTGGTGTTCCCGGTCGTCATTGTCGCGATCACCGCGAAGCTGGGGCCGATCGAGGCGGTCAACCTCGCCATCAACGACAAGGCGCAATACCAGGAACTGGTCACCAGCGCGCACCCGGCCATCGCGGCCTTCGGCGGAATCTTCCTGCTGATGATCTTCCTCGACTTCATATTCGAGGACCGCGACTACAAGTGGCTGTCCTGGATCGAGAAGCCCATGGCCAAGATGGGCAAACTCGACATGCTGTCGGTCATCCTCGCACTGGTCGCCCTGCTGGTGACCGCGATGACGGTGGCCACCGACGCCGCGCACGGCGCCGGTGACAAGAGCGCCACGGTCCTGCTGGCCGGCGTCGCGGGCCTGATCACGTATCTCGTCGTCGGCGGCGTCTCCGGCTACTTCGAGGACAAGCTCGACGAGGACGAGGACGAGGACGAAGAGGGTGCGGCGGCCCCCGCGACGAAGGGCACCGGCGCGGCCGTGGGCCTGGCCGGCAAGGCCGCGTTCTTCATGTTCCTCTACCTGGAGGTCATCGACGCGTCCTTCTCCTTCGACGGTGTCATCGGCGCCTTCGCCATCACCAACGACATCTTCATGATGGCGCTGGGTCTGGGCATCGGCGCGATGTACATCCGTTCGCTGACGGTCTTCCTGGTCCGCAAGGGAACCCTGGACGACTACGTCTACCTGGAGCACGGCGCCCACTACGCGATCGGCGCGCTGGCCGTCATCCTGCTCCTCACGATCAAGTACGAGATCCCCGAGGTCGTCACCGGCCTGGTGGGCATCGCGCTGATCGGCCTCTCCTTCGCTTCCTCCGTGATCCGCAACCGGCGCGAGGGCAAGCCCGGGGACACCTCGGGAACACCGTCGGAAGTCACCTCCGGAGTGTGACGCGACGCTGATTGAGGAACGCTCTTTGCGGGGCGGCTGCGAGGTGCGGACCTCGGGCCGCCCCGCAGTGATGTGGGGTCGAGCAAGGGGGTGGGCAGAGTGTCGTTCCTGGGGAATCTGCGGCGCGGTGGCGCGGCGAAGTTCGACTTCGACAGCGGCGGAGCGTCGTACGTCGTCGAGCTGACGAAACGGAATCCGGTCGTCTCGCTGACCAAGCAGGGGGCGGCCACGGGGCATCTGCGGGTCAATCTGCACTGGCAGATGCGGACCTCGGATCTGCACGAGCGCAGCGGGCAGGGCAGGGGCGGGCTGCTGCGGCACCCGGGCAAGCTGTTCAAGCCCGAGATAGTGCAGGCGCAGGGGCCGGCCGTGGTCAATGTCGACCTGGACCTGGCCTGCCTGTACGAGCTCCAGGACGGCACCAAGGGCGTGGTGCAGCCGCTGGGCAACTTCCTCGGCGACCTCAACGCCGCGCCCTTCGTGAAGCTCAGCGGCGACGACCGCTTCGGCTCGGGATCCGGCGAGACGCTCTACATCAACCTGGATCACCGCGATGAGATCAAGCGCATGCTGCTCTTCGTCTACATCTACGACGGGACGCCCGCGTTCGACCGTACGCATGCGGTCGTGACGCTCTATCCGAGCAGCGGACCGCGGGTCGAGGTCAAGCTGGACGAGCGGGCGCCGCAGGCCCGTTCCTGCGCCATCTTCATGCTGGAGAACGTCAAGGGCGAGCTGACGGTGCGCCGCGAGGTGAAGTACGTCTACGGCTTCCAGGCGGAGCTCGACCGGCTGTACGGCTGGGGGCTGCAGTGGGGGCGGGGCTACAAGACGAACGCGTGAGGCGGGCGTGCCCGCCCCGGTCCCTGCCCGTGCCGCGTCGGCAGGGACCGTCGGCGGAGATCGCTAACGCCGCTGGAACTGCGGCCCCTGGGGCGGCAGCACGAAGGACGGGTCCGGCACGAAGGGCTGCTGCACCGGGTAGCCGTAGGTCGCGGGGGCCTGTTGCGGCGGCTGCGGAGCGCCGTACGGCGACGGGGGCGGCTGCTGCGGCTGGTACTGCGGCGGCGGCCCCGGGTAGCCGTAGGCGGGCTGGGCCGGAGGCTGCGTGGGCGGCGGCGGCACGTTCTGCGGATAGCCGTAGCCGCCGCTGGTGGGCGGCGTCCCCGGCGCCTGCGACGGCGCGGCGGACGACGGCAGCGGTGCGGACGAGAAGGGCTCCGGCATGGCGTCCGGCACATGCTGGGTGACCGCGTCCGGGTCCGACGCCGAGGGCGCCTGCGGGTCCGCCGCGGACGGGGGGCCCGAGGCCTCTTCGGGCCAGGTGCTGGGCGGCGGGGTCGCGGAGGCGGCCGGGGTGCTTGCGGAGGGCGCCGGTGCCGGTGCTTTTGCCGGCGGAGCCTTCGAAGCCGGCGCCTCCGAGACGGGTGCCTCCGGCCTCGGTGCCGCCGATGCCGGTGCGGACGCCTCCTCCGGCGTCGCCGGGCCGTCGCCGTCCGCCTCGCTCTCGTCCACCGAGATCCCGAACTCGGTCGCCAGACCGACCAGACCGGTCTCGTACCCCTGCCCCAGGGCGCGGAACTTCCAGCCGTCCGCGCGCCGGTACAACTCCCCGCAGATCAGGGCCCGCTCGTCGCCCGTCTCGGGCACCACGTCGAAGACCGCGATCGGCTCGCCGTCGCTCGCCGCCGCGTCGTACAGCAGGACCCGCAGATCCGGGACCCCCGCGAACACGCCACCGTCCGACGACGCGGCCAGCACCACCCGGTCCACCGACGCGTCCAGCGCCGAGAGATCCGCCTCGATGGTGTCGGTCAGGCTCTCTTCGAGCCGGGTCTTGGGCAGGTGCCGCACCAGGCCGCTGGGGTGCCGCGGTTGGTTGTAGAAGACGAAGTCCTCGTCGGAGTGCACGCGCCCCTCGGGCCCCACCAGCAGGGCCGAGGCGTCGACGTCGGGGACGCCTGTGCCGGGGGTCCAGCGCAGGACGGCCCGGACAGCCGTGGCATCGAGGGGGACGTTCGACCCTTTCAGCATCGCGTGCGTCATGCCGTAATCCTGCCTTCCCTGAGGTCGCAGCGACAACGCGGGGGGCCGCGAGCCGCCTCCGGGGCGCGACGGCAGGCACCCGGGAGTCCCGTGGGGGTTACGTGATTTTCACGCACGCGGGAACTAACCAGGCCCCCACACACGTACGATTACCGGCTGGATCCAGACAGCGAGACGCAGCGGGGGTGCCCGGGTCCCGCATGTATACGGGGAGTTGTATGCGGCATTTTGGGCACCTTGCGCCCGACATCCGGAAGACACTGTTCCACCAGGAGCCGGTGGAGTTCTCCGCGGACTCCCCGGCCCGCACGCTCGCGGTCGCCCTGGGCGCGACGCTCTACAGCCCCGCCACCCGCCCGCGGCTCGCCGCCGATGTCGCCAAACAGGCCGCACTCGGCGTGAAGTCCATGGTGCTGTGCCTGGAGGACTCCATAAGCGACGCGGATGTCGAGGCCGGCGAGGAGAACCTCGTGCGGCAGCTCGGTCTCCTGGACGAGGCGGCCGCCGGGGGCGCCGACCTTCCGCTGCTGTTCATCCGCGTCCGCGCGCCCGGCCAAATACCGGATCTGGTGCGCCGGATGGGCGCTGCCGTGCACAAGCTGTCCGGATTTGTACTTCCGAAGTTCACCGAGGAGCGCGGCGTCCCGTTCCTCGAGGCGCTGACCGCCGCCGAGGCCGACTGCGCCCGGCGGCTCTTCGCGATGCCGGTGCTGGAGTCGCCGGAGCTGCTGCATCTGGAGAGCCGCGCCGAAACCCTTCAGGGCATCGCCAGGACCGTGGACAAGTACCGGGAGCGGGTGCTCGCCCTGCGGCTCGGCGTCACGGACTTCTGCTCCGCCTACGGACTGCGCCGGGCCCCCGACATGACGGCGTACGACGTGCAGATCGTCGCCTCCGTGATCGCCGACGTGGTGAATGTGCTCGGACGGGCGGACGGCACGGGCTTCACGGTCACCGGCCCGGTGTGGGAGTACTTCCGGCTGCAGGAGCGGATGTTCAAGCCGCAGCTGCGCCGCAGCCCGTTCCTCGGCCGCGCCGAGGAACTGCGTACCGCCCTGATCGAGCACGACATGGACGGCCTGCTGCGGGAGATCGAACTCGACCGCGCGAACGGTCTGCAGGGCAAGACCTGCATCCACCCCTCGCACGTCGCGCCCGTGCACGCCCTCTCGGTCGTCAGCCATGAGGAGTTCAGCGACGCGGTCGACATCCTGCGGCCCGAACGGGGCGACGGCGGGGTACTGCGCTCCGCCTACACGAACAAGATGAACGAGGTGAAGCCGCATCGCGCCTGGGCCGAGCGGACCCTCCTGCGCGCCGAGGCGTTCGGCGTGGCCCGCGAGGGCATCGGGTTCGTGGAGCTGCTGGCGGCGAGCCTGCCGCAGACCTGAAGTGCGGTGAATGCGGTGAATGCGGTGAAACAGATGAACGGTACGACGGAGGAGACGGAACGCGTGGTCTGGACGGGAGAATGGGTCGCCGGTCGGCTCGGAGTCTCGCTGAGCGGCGGGGACGAGCTGCCGGAGCTGCTGGGGCTCGCGCTGCGCCGCAACCCCAAGCGGGCCCATCTGCTCGTGTCGAACGTGCTCGGCAAGCATGTGCCCCAGCGACCGGGCGTGGTCCATGGCGTCGGTGTCGGGCTGGGACGCCGGGTGCGCACGCTGCTGGGGGACGAGGCCGCCGCCCGCTCCGTCGTCCTGGGCTATGCCGAGACCGCCACCGGCCTGGGGCATTCGGTGGCCGACGGCCTGGCACTCGCGCCCTATCTGCACTCCACCCGCCGCCCGGTGGCGGGCGTGGCGCAGGTGGGCGGGTTCGAGGAGGAACACAGCCACGCCACCTCGCATCTGCTGCTCCCGGAGGACCGCGCCCTGCTGGCGGGCGACGGACCGCTGGTGCTCGTCGACGACGAGTTCTCCACCGGCACGACCGTCCTGAACACGATCCGGGCGCTGCATGCGCAGTTCCCGCGGGAGCGGTACGTGGTCGTCGCCCTGGTCGATATGCGCTCCGACGCGGACCGCAGCCGTCTGGAGAAGTGCGCGGCCGACCTGGGCGCCCGCGTCGACCTCGTGGCGCTTGCCGCGGGAGGCGTGCGGCTGCCCGAGGACGTTTTGATCCGCGGGCAGGAACTCGTCGCCGCCCAGGAGGCCGGTGAGGCTGCCGGGGACGGGAAGGCACCTGGGGACCGGGAGGCGCGGGCGGATGTCGTGCGGGTCGACCTGGGCTGGCCCGCCGGGCTGCCGGACGGCGGGCGGCACGGCTTCGCGCCGGCGCACCGCGCCCGCCTGGAGGCCGCTCTGCCGGAGATGGCCGCCCGGATCGCCGGGCATGTGGACGGCGCCCGCCGCGTCCTCGTCCTCGGCAGCGAGGAGTTGATGTACGCGCCGCTGCGGATAGCCGAGGCCCTGGACACCCTCCTGGCCGGGGAGGCGAGCGGCGCCGAGCCGACGCCGAACGGTGACGGCCTCGAAGCCGGGGACGGCGCCCCGGCGCCCCGGACCGGTCGCGTGTCCGCGACGCCCGGGGGGCCGGGCGTCTTCTTCTCGACCACCACCCGATCGCCGGTGCTCGCCGTCGACGACCCCGGTTACGCGATACGGACCCGGCTGTCCTTCCCCGCGCACGACGAGCCGGCCGACGGGCCGGGGGAGCGGTACGCCTACAACGTCGCGGCCGGCACCCACCCGGAGCGCGGCTTCGACGCCATCGTGGCCGTCGTGGACTCGCCCGGCGACCTGCCGGAGCTGCACGCCACCGACGGTCTGCTGGACCGGCTCGCCGAGCACACCGACCGGCTGCTGCTCGCCGTCATCCCCTCCTACGCCCCGCGGCCACCGGCCCTCCCCGAGCCGCTGCGCGGCCCCGCCTTCTCCTCCTACACCGCCGACGAGGTCGGCTGGCTGCTGCAGGACCTCTCCGACGTCACCCTGGAAGCGCCGACCGAGGAACGCGAGGAGGCGATTCAGCGCGGTGGCGCCCACTACGCGGAGTCGCTGCCGGTCGAATACCAGCCGAGCGAGCAGTACCAGGCGCTCTTCCACAGTGCGCTGGAGACCTCCGCCGGCCGTATCGCGCGGGCGGTGGGGACCGTCACCGAGACCGTGCTCGCCGAACGCGGCCCGCGCCCCGTGCTGGTGTCGCTGGCCCGGGCCGGTACCCCCGTCGGGGTGCTGATGCGCCGCTGGGCGCTGCACGCCCACGGCCTGGAGCTGCCGCACTACGCGGCCTCGATCGTCCGCGGCCGGGGCATCGACACCACCGCGCTGCGCTGGCTGGCCGCCCACCACGATCCGGCGGATGTCGTCTTCGTGGACGGCTGGACCGGAAAGGGCGCCATCACCCGCGAACTCGCCCAGGCCCTGGAGGACTTCCCGGGCTTCGATCCGCGGATCGCCGTGCTCGCCGACCCCGGTGGCTGTGTCGAGACCTACGGGACCCGGGACGACTTCCTCATCCCGTCCGCCTGTCTCAACTCCACCGTCTCCGGCCTGATCTCCCGCACCGTCCTGCGCGACGACCTCGTGGGGCCGGACGACTTCCACGGCGCGAAGTTCTACCGCGACCTGGCCGCGGACGATCTGTCGCGCGTGTTCCTGGACACGGTCAGCGCCCGTTTCGACGAGGTGGCCGCGCAGGTCGCCACGGACGCGAAGGAACTGGCCGCCGCCGACCGGGCACCCACGTGGGAGGGCTGGGCGGCCGTCGAGCGGATCAGCGAGGAGTACGGCATCCACGACGTGAATCTCGTGAAGCCCGGAGTCGGTGAGACCACGCGCGTGCTGCTGCGCCGGGTCCCCTGGAAGATCCTGGCCCGGCAGGGCGCCGGGGCCGACCTCGACCATGTGCGCCTCCTGGCGGAACAACGCGGTGTGCCGGTCGAAGAAGTCGACGGACTGCCCTATACCTGTGTCGGGTTGATCCACCCCCGCTTCACGCGCGGGGCCACGGGCGCCGACGGCAAGGCGGTGGCCTCCTGATGAACGGCCGGCCCCTCGCCCCCCACCTCCCTTCCCTGGAAGCGCTGCGCGCTGCCCCTCTTCTGGTCGCCAGCGACCTCGACCGCACCCTGATCTATTCGGCCGCCGCCCTGGGCCTCGCCATGCCCGACGCCGAAGCCCCCCGGCTGCTGTGCGTCGAGACCTACGAGCGCAAGCCGCTGTCCTATATGACGGAGACGGCCGCGGCCCTGCTCACCGAACTGGCCGGCGCCACCACGTTCGTCCCGGCCACCACCCGTACGCGCGAGCAGTACGGGCGCATCCACCTCCCGGGCCCGGCACCGGAGTTCGCCGTCTGCGCCAACGGCGGCCATCTGCTCGTACGCGGCGAGTCGGACCCGGACTGGCAGCGCACCGTCGCCGAGCGGCTCGCCGCGCAGTGCGCGCCCCTGGACGAGGTCCGCGCGCATCTCGTCCGCACCGCCGACCCGGCCTGGCTGCTCAAGGAACGTGTCGCGGAGGATCTTTTCGCCTACCTCGTCGTGGAGCGGCCGCTGCTGCCGGACACCTGGGTGAAGGACCTCGCCGGCTGGGCGGACGAACGCGGCTGGACCGTGTCCCTTCAGGGCCGCAAGGTCTACGCCGTGCCGAAGCCGCTGACCAAGAGCGCGGCCGTGGCGGAGGTGGCACGCCGCACCGGGGCGTCCGAGGTCCTCGCGGCCGGCGATTCCCTCCTCGACGCCGATCTGCTGCTGGCCGCGGACCGCGGATGGCGGCCCGGACACGGCGAGCTGGCGGACTCCGGCTGGCACGCCCCCCACGTCACGGCGCTCGACGAGCGGGGAGTCGCCGCGGGCGAGGACATCGTGCGGGCCTTCCTCCGCGGCGCCGTACCTTCGGGCCACGCCGGCTGACACGGACGACGACAGAGAGCGCCACCGCCCGTCCGGGGACGTGAGACCGGAAGAGAGGCACGAGGCGCGAGCGGAGGGAGACGGCGGAAAGCAGTTGCCGAAGGTGAGGGCTCGGTTAGTCTCGCCGGGGCGGCCGGCCGCATCGTCCGGTGATCGGCCGAGACCGCGATCCTTGATCAAGAGGAGAGCCTGTGGCTGAGTCCAAGAGCACGCCGATCACGGCGGAGATGTACGACTACGTCCTCGCCCACAACCCACCCTTGAACGCCGCGCAGCGGGACATCATCGAGCTCACCCGTCAGCAGTTCCCCGACGCGGCGGGGATGCAGTCGGCGGAGGAACAGGGGCCGCTGCTGGCGTTCCTGGTGCGGCTGATCGGGGCACGTCATGTCGTCGAGGTGGGCACGTTCACCGGCTTCTCGGCGCTGTCCATGGCCCAGGCGCTGCCCGCGGACGGCACGCTGATCGCCTGCGACGTGTCCGAGGAATGGACGGCGTACGGCCGGGAGGCGTGGGAGAAGGCCGGTGTCGGCGACCGCGTCGAACTGCGGATCGCGCCCGCGCTGGAGACGCTGCGGGCGATGCCGGCCGAACCGCACATCGACCTTGCCTACCTCGACGCGGACAAGAGCGGCTATATCGCCTACTGGGAAGAGCTGGTGCCCCGGATGCGGCCGGGCGGCCTGATCGTCGCGGACAACGTCCTGTACCGCGGCCAGGTCACCGACCCGGCGGCGACCGGATCGGCCCTCGCGATCAGGGCGTTCAACGACCACGTCGCGGCGGACTCCCGTATGGAGACCGTGATTCTCACCGTGGCGGACGGCGTGACGCTGGCCCGCAAGAGGTAGCGGCCGGGTCGCGCACGGGGGCGGTGGCACGGACCGAGGCCGCCCGGCCGGGCCACGGGCCGTGACGTGCCCACGGGGCCGGGCCGGGACCCGGCCCGGGGACGTGCCCTACCCGCAGCAACCGCCTCCGCAGCAGCCGCCTCCGCCGCCCCCGCCCTTCGGGGCGGGAGCGGTGGCGGAGCCGCCGACGGCGACCGTGGAGAGGAGCTTCACGGTGTCCCCGTGGCCCTCGGGGCACACGGCCGGGGCGGAGGATTCGGCCATCGGCCGGTTCAGCTCGAAGGTGGCGTCGCAGGGGCGGCACCGGTATTCGTAACGAGGCATGGGCACAGATTAGCCGTGGCCCCCGCTCAGCGGACGACGGTGCCGGGCGGCGCGCCCAGCATGCCCAGCTCCGCACGGGTCGGCGCGCCCTCCCAGTCGCCGGGGGACGCGACGGCGAAGGCTCCGGTGGTGACGGCCCGCTCCAGGCAGCCGGCCGGCCCTTCGCCGTCCAGCAGCGCCGACAGGTAGCCCGCCACGAAGGCGTCGCCGGCGCCCACCGCATCCACGGCCCGCACGGCCTTGGCGGGCTGGGGCAAGGAGCCGCCGTGGGTGAAGGCCGTCGCCCCTTCCGCACCGAGTTTGACCACGACCTCGCCGACGCCCAGGTCCAGCAGAAGCCCGGCCTGCGAGGCGAGGGAGGCCCGGGGGTCGCTGGCGGGTCCGGTCCGGGTGGCTCCCGAGGGGGCGTCCGGTCCGGCGTCGTCCGGTCCGTCGTCGTCTCCCGGCAGGCACAGCGGGAGTTCGTCATCGGAGGCGATCAGGACATCCACGAAGGGAATCCATTCGCGGAGGACGGCTGTGGCGTCCTCGGCGGTCCACAGGCGAGCGCGGAAGTTGACGTCGAGGCAGACCAAGGAGCCGTGTTCGCGGGCCAGTTGAAGGGAGCGGAGGGCTGCCGAGCGGGCCGTGGGGCTCAGGGACGGGGTGATGCCCGTCAGGTGCAGGACGCGGGGCGGGGCCGTGCGGAAGGCACGGTCGACGGTTTCTGCGGTGAGCCGCGAGCCGGCCGATCCCGCACGGTAGTAGTGCACCCGGGTGACCTCGGGCAGCCGCGGCTCGAAGAGGAGCAGCCCGGTCGGGGCGCCGGGATCGATCGAGGCGCCGGAGACCTCCACACCCTCGGCGCGCAGCGTTCGCAGCACCAATTGGCCGGCCTCGTCCTCGCCGACCGCGCCCGCCCAGCGGACGTCGTGCCCCAGCCGGGCCAGCCCGATGGCGACATTGCTCTCCGCTCCGGCGACGGAGACCTGCATCGTGCCGCCGAGCTTCAGTGGGCCGCTGCCGCGCAGCGCGACCATGGTCTCGCCGAAGGTGAAGACGTCCGGGCGGCCCGGTTGCCGGGGAGCCCGCGGACGGCCCGGGGTTGTCCCGGGGAGGGGAGCGGCGCCACCGCGCTGCGCTTGCCCGCCTCCGGAAGCCGGCTGTCCCGTCATTGCGCGCACACCGCCCTGAACTCCGCCGCGCGCTTGCGCAGCCCGTCCAGGTCGCCGCCGTCCGCCGCGTCCCCGACCAGCGGCGAGCCGACTCCCACCGCCACCGCCCCCGCGGCGAAGTACGCCTGCGCAGCCGCCGCGTCCACACCGCCGACCGGCACGAACGGCAGCTCGGGGAAGGGAGCGCGCAGCGCCCGCAGATATGCGGGCCCGCCGGCCGACGCCGGGAACAGCTTCAGGGCCGAGACGCCCAGCGCGTCGGCCGCGATCACCTCCGACGGCGTCATCACCCCGGCGAGCGTCGGCAGCCCCTGGCGCACGGACTCCTCCAGGCCGGCGCCGAGGCCGGGCGTGACGATGAGGTTCGCCCCGGCTTCGGCGGCGCGCCGGGCGTCGGACGCGGTCAGGACGGTGCCGGCGCCGAGCCAGGCCGCGTCGCCGAGCTCGGCGCGCGCCCGTCGGATCACGGTGAGGGCGTCCTTCCCGCTGAGCGAGACCTCGATCAGCGGAAGTCCTGCTTCCACCAGCGCCATGACCGTGCGGAAGGACGCCTCCGCATCTCTGCCCCGGATGATGGCGACCAGCCGCTCGGTCCGGAGTGCCGTGCTGAGGTCCATGGCGTTTCCTGCTTTCTCCTGCGCCCCGCCGCGTACGTGCTGCGCGGCCGGGTCGTTCGGGCACGCGGGTGACGCCTTCGATTATTCCGGTCCGGGCGGACGGGCGTGCCGGGTGTGCCGCAGGGGGCGGGCCCGGAGTGGTGGGGGTGACCTGCGGGTTCGGCGGACGGTACCGGGGCGGGTACCAGGGGTTGGTGCGGGGGACGGGGCGGTCCTGGCCCCCGTGCCGGTGCCGGAAGCTCCGTAGGGGCCCCTCACCACTCGGCGAACGCCCCGTCCTCGTGGCGCCAGACGGGATTCCGCCAGGCATGGCCCCGCTCATTGGCCGCCCGCACCGCGGCCTCGTCCACCGCCACGCCGAGCCCTGGCAGGTCGGTCCGCAGCAGTGATCCTCCGTGGAAGCGGAACGGCTCCGGGTCCACCACGTAGTCCAGCAGCTCGGCGCCTTCGTGGTAGTGGATGCCGATGGACTGCTCCTGGATCAGGAAGTTCGGGGTGGTGAAGGCGACTTGGAGGCTGGCGGCGAGTGCGACCGGGCCGAGCGGGCAGTGCGGGGCGAGCTGGGCGCCGTACACCTCCGCGAGGGCGGCGATCCGGCGCAGCTCGGAGATGCCGCCCGCATGCGAGATGTCGGGCTGGAGGATCGCGACGCCGGCCTGGAGGGGAGCCAGGAACTCTCGCCGGGTGAAGAGGCGTTCACCGAGTGCGAGGGGGATGTTGGAGGCGTTGACCAGATCGGGGAGGGCTTGCAGGTGGTCGGAGAGCACCGGTTCCTCGACGAACATCGGCGCAAAGTCGGCCAGCAGGGGGAGGAGCCTGCGGGCGTTGGCGGGCGAGACCCGGCCGTGGAAGTCGAGGCCGAAGTCCCGTTCCTCGCCGAGCACTTCGCGTGCGGTCTCGGCGCGCCGCAGGCACTCCCGTACCTCGGCGCGGGTCGCCACCGGCGTCATCCGGCCGCAGCCGTTCATCTTGACGGCGGTGAAGCCGGCCTCGACCTGTGCGGCGATCGCGTCGCGGACGGCACGGGGCTCGTCGCCGCCGACCCATGCGTAGGCGCGGATCTTCTCGCGGACCGGCCCGCCCAGCAGTTGGTGGACGGGGACGCCGTGCCGCTTCCCCTTGATGTCCCACAGCGCCTGGTCCAGGCCGGCGACGGCGGACGACAGGACGGGACCGCCGCGGTAGAAGCCGCCCTTGGTCATGACCTGCCAGTGGTCCTCGATACGCGCCGGATCCTGGCCCAGCAGGTACTCGGACAGCACCTCCACCGCCGCCCGCACCGGCTCGGCCCGCCCCTCCACCACCGGCTCGCCCCAGCCGACGACGCCCTCATCGGTCTCCACCCGTACGAACATCCAGCGCGGCGGGGCGAGGAACGTCTCGATGCGGCTGATCTTCATGGACCGGTCCGTCCTTTCGGCATACGGCGGTACGGCCGGCCCGTGCGGCGCGCGGCGTCCGGGCCGTGGGCGGGGTTCTGCCCACCCCGGGCGGCGCGGTAACGGGGGAGGTGCCTGCGCCGGTGCTCCGGCTCGTGCCTACGGATGCTCCCGCGCCGAGAGATCGAGCAGTTCGAGCATGGCCACGTAGGCCCCGTCGACGTCCCGGTTCCGCACGGCCTCCACCACGGCGGCATGGGCGGCATGCGGGTGGTGCTCGGACGTGTCGTCCGCGGCCGGCACGGCGCGGTCCCGCTGGACGAGCACCGGCACGATCACCCGGTGCATCTGCGCGTAGAAGCGGTTGTTCGACGCGACCAGCATCGCCGTGTGGAACGACGCGTCGGCGCGCACGAGCAGCTCCGGATTGTGGTCGGTCGCGGCCATCGAACGGAGCGCGTCGTCCAGTACCGCGAGGTCCTCGTCCGTACGGCGCTCCGCGGCGAGCGCGGCCGCCGCGGGCTCGATGGAACGGCGCAGTTCGAGCACGTCGGCGAAGAAGTCGGACGAGACGCCGGCCGCGAGCTTCCAGTGCAGGACGTCCGGATCCAGGAGGTTCCAGTCCTCCCGGGGGCAGACGAAGGTGCCACGCCTCTCGTCGGTATCGAGGAGGCCCTTCGTGGTCAGCACCTTGATCGCCTCGCGCAGCACGGTCTGGGTCACATCCAGCTCCGCCCTCACCTCCGGCATGACGAGGCTGTCGCCCGCACCGTATGTGCCCTTGAGGATCCGCTCGGCGAGCGCTTCGACCGCCGCGTGGTGAAGACCGTGCCCCGTGGGGGAGGAGGCGTTCCCCGGACGGCTCATCGTGTGCTCCCTGCTCTCACCGGTCCGTGTTCCCGGCTGCCTGCGGTCCGTGCCTGTGCCCGGCCGGCCGCTCCCTGGTCCTCGCTCCGCACGGTCCTGCTCCCGGTCTCCGCCGGCCCGTCGTCGGGACGGGGAGCCGCAGACGCCCCCACCCTCCGTCGTCCGTCTCCCCGGCCTCAGCCGTCAGGGCGTACCGAGCACCCCAATCCCACCTCGGTACGCCCTGACGTCTCCCCGCCCCGGCTCAGGGCCGCTTGCCGCCGGTGCCGGTTCCGGTTTCCGTGTGGGTGCCGGAGGCGGTGGTCCCCGTACTCGTGCGGGACCTGCTCCCGCTGGTGCCGGCGCCGAGTGAACCGCGTCCGGCGTGCGAGGCGCCCTGCATCTTGACCCGCGCCGCCTGCCGTGCGGCCGTCATGCCGGAGACGGGACGCAACTGCCCGCGATCGAAGCGTTCCGCTTCCTCCGGGTGCCGGGCGCGCCAGTACGGATTGTCGTGTGGGAGGCCGCCGCTGACCCGCCCGTACATCCCGAAGACCAGCAGCATCAGCCCGACCACGAAGCTGAAGAGGACGTTCTGGAGCTGGAACGCGAGGAAGTTCGCGTCGGTCTGCAGCAGGGCCAGGTTCACAAACCCGCTCAGGAGGAAGAGCACGCCGAACACGATGTTGAGGGTCGAGGCGAGGTTTCCGCCCAGCACCATCCCGGCGACGAGGATCGCGCCGACGACGATCGACAGGACGCTCAGGGAGCCGTTGGTGTTCAGCCCGGCAACGGTGTCGCCGCCGGTGTCGAAGAAGCCGATGTGGTGGGTCAGTCCGAGGACGCCGAACGCGATCAGCACCAGGCCCATCAGCCCCGCACCGATGCGGTAGACCTTGCTGAGCCGGTGGTCCACGGGCAGATGCTCATCGAGTCGGGTGCGGTGGTGCGTCTTCGCCCGATGGAACGGGTTCGAGGGCCCGTGGAGGGTCTGGCCAGTAGCCCCAGTAGCCATCTCCGGCCTCCTTCGCGCAGGTGTGCCGCCTGGGCCGTACTTCTCTCCAGGATCCGACAGCGCGGGACATCACGCCATTGCGCCCGGGCACCGAGCGTGTACGCCGCCGGGGCTGGGGGTCAGCGGCCGGGGATCAGCGGCCGGCGGCCGCTCAGCCGCCACCAGCCCCCGCCCCGCCCCTGGACCCGCGGATCTCCTGCACCACCCGGGCCGCCGTCTGCCGTACCGCCTCGGTCTCCGTCAGGAAGTGCCACCAGTCCGGATGCCGCCCCTCCAGGCCCGCGACCGCACGGTCCAGCCGCGCCACCGCCTCGTCCAGGGGACCGGCATGCCGCGGGTCGGGGGTGCTGCGCCCGGACATCGCCAGCCGCTGCGCGTCCCGGATCGCGAACCGCGTCCGCTCGACCTCCTTCTGCCGGTCGAACGACACCGCGTCGAGCCGCTGCAGCCGGTCGCTCGCCGCCGAGACCGCGTCGTCGGTGCCGTCCAGCAGCGCCCGTACGGTCGCGAGCAGGCTGGTGGCATCGGCCCAGCGCTGCTCGTCACGCGCCTGCTGCGCCTCCCGCAGCTTGACCTCGGCCTGCTGGACGGACCGCGCGGCCTGTTCCGGTACCTGCTGCAGGTCCTGCCAGCACGCCGCGCTGTAGCGCCGCCGCAGCTCGCTGAGGACCGGGTCGACCTTCCCCGCACGCGTCGTGATCGCCTGCGCCCGGGTCCGCAACGACACCAGCCGCTTGTCGATCTCCGCCGCCTTCCCCGGCAGCCGCTCGGCCTCGGCCCGTACGTCCTCGGCCCTGCGCAGCATGTCGTCGGCGCGCTGGATCGTCTCCGGTACGCCGTGCTGCCCGGCGCCCTGATTGAGCTTGGTCAGCTCGGGCCCCAGCGCCGCCAGCCGGCTCGCGAGATCATCGGCCCGCAGGCCCTGCGCACGGACCGTGTCCAGCGCGTTGCTCGCCGCCAGCAGCGCCTGCCGCGCCCGCTCCACGGCCGGGGCCAGCCGCGCCAGCTGCGTCTCGGCGGTCTGCAGCAAGGGCCCGAGCCCTTGCGCGAACCGCTCGAGCTCGCCCCTGACCTGATCGAGCTCCTCCTTGGCCCGCGTCAGATCGGCGCGCGCCCGCGCCACCGCGGCGCCGTCCAGATCGTCACGGTCCAGGTCGTGGGTGTCGACCGCCGTGATGTACCGCTGACTGACCTCGTCGATCCGCCGGCCGAAGCCCTCGTAGTCCTCCGCGGCCTTCCGCGCGGCCGGCGATGGGTCGACCGCGGTGATCGTCTCTATGGAGATCCGCAGGTCACGGTGTGCGGTGTCCAGCTCGTAGAACGCGGCCGCCGCGGCGTCCTTCGCGGCCTGCGCATCGGCGCGCTGACTCTCCCCGCGCCCGAACCAGCGCCGGGTCCCCCCACCCGCGAACGACATCGGCGCCATCGCCACCAACAACGGCAACGGCAGCAACACGAGCCCCACCACATCCCGGAGCGGACCCCCACGGACGCGACGGCGTTCTCGCTGCTCATGCGGCTGCGTCTCTGTCGCCGTCACTTCCCTCTCCCGATCGGATCGCCCCAGGACCGAATGTCATTCTCCCACTCACCGGAAACGAACACACCGGCCGGTAAGTTCGCCCTTCGAGTACTGGTTTGCCGTTCAGCCCTGGAGGCAAGGTAGTCTGTCGGCTCGGCCAGGGCGCATAGCTCAGCGGTAGAGCGCTGCTCTTACAAAGCAGATGTCGGCGGTTCAAATCCGTCTGTGCCCACCCTTCCCGCCAGTGCGAATGGCGGAGAAAGCCCAGGTCAGGGAGTTTCCTGCCTGGGCTTTCCTCTTTCGCTCCCTTTCTGCGTACGGTCTCCAACCTTCTGCGTACGGTCTGAACTCAGGGCGCCGTCTCCCAAATATCTCCCACAGGCGTGCGCGTAAGTGCACGTCAGACGCCTGACGAAAGCGAGCCCCCTCCCGCAAGGGGAGGGGCCCCGAGCGCCGGGCAGCAACGAAGGTGCCGCCTTCGGCCACCGCCCGGCGCGTCTGGTGGGCTACCGCGATGCGGCGCCGCGATCACGGGAACGCGCATTCGATTCGGCGTGCAATCGCCCCAGGGGGTGACGCGAGTCCCAAAGATCAAAGAATGTACCGACTCCACCGGGGATTCGCACAAGAGGTGCTGGCTGAACGCGCCAACGGCTTGGACAGGAAAACGATCTCGCGGATCGAGAACGGACATACGTCCCTCCATCCTCGATCACCTGTTGCTCACCGCCGCCGCGCTCGACGTGCCGTTGTCTGCACTCGTACGGGATTCGTAGCGACGGCCGGACCGGATTGGCGGCAGCAGCGAGACCCCGCCGGGAAGACGGGGCCTCAACTGCAGCCGGCTACCTCCTACTTGCCGTCCTTCGGCGCAGGCTCACGCGGCGCCTCGGGAGGCATCGGGCCGCCGTTGTGCTTCCCGCCGTCGTCCTCGGCGACCGCGGACATGTCCCGCGGGTGCCGGAACGGAACCCCTCGCCATCCCTCAGGGTCGGGTGCGCGCGTCTCGTACGTCTCAACTGCCGTGGCGCTCATCGATCAACCTCCTGTTTCGTGAGGGGCCGCACCGGTCGTACTGTCGGTGTGACCCACAGCCGCCGAGGGGTTCCTCGGCGGGTAGTCACCGCTCCGGCGGGGTGCTGTCCCGGATGTGCCGGAGCGGGGTCGTGGGTGCCGGCCGCCGCGGTGTCGTGCGCGGCGGCCGGCGGCCCGCAGTGCCTGCGACGGGGGCGCTGACACGGCGGGGGTCTCATGGGCGGATCGTCGGCGGGTCGCCGGGCAGTCGGACCCGGGCCCGACGGGCAAGGACCCGCGCCACAGCGGGAGGTACCGGCAGCGTCGCCCCGGGGGCGCACGGCCCGCAGACCGTTACGACGCGCGCCGGACCGGTCGCCGAATCGATTTCCACATCACGCAGGTCGAGGGTGCTGCCGCAATCGCAGCGGGTCGACACCGTCACCGCGGCCCCCTCGCAATCCCGATGGCCAGTCGGAAGACGAGGGCGCCCAGGCAGGCCAGGTAGACGAACATGCGGCGTTGATCACGCGTCACGCCTGCCTCCCCAACGCGATGGCGCGGGCGGCGTGCTCGTCGCTCTCGCCGAACGTCGTGACGGTCCAGCCGCCAGCCGAGACGATGCGTTGCTGGAGCTGCTGCCGGTGGGTGTCGTCCGTCGCCAGGCGGCCCCAGGAGTGCACCAGGCACAGCACCGGCCTCCGCCCGGCCTCCGCCCGCATCGCCTCGGTCAGGGCGGCCAGCGCCGGGCGGTGTGTGCCGAGCGCATGCGCCCCGAGGTCGAGCCACGGTGGGCGCCTCCGGTCCACGTATACCTGGCAGGCCAGTAGGCGCATGTCCAGGTCACGGCGTGCTTGGCGGCTGGCGCACCGGTCGTAGACGAACGCGAGCGGGGCCTGCGTACCCAGCAACGCGGTCACGATCGGGCCTCCCGCTGCTCCAGCAGCCACAGGCAATTCCGAGCCAGAGCACGGACCTGCTGGTGAGCGGACACCAGCCCGGCACCCAGACCGACGGCGGTCTGGTAGCGGATCGCCGTCAGACTGGACTGCTCCCGCGGGCCGAGCGGATGCTCGGCTACCGCGGCGTACAGGTCCGCGATGATGAGGAGCAGTTCCTGTTCCAACGCCACCAGGTCGTCGTACGGCGGGGTGGGCCCGGACGCAGTGCCCGCTCGACCGTCTCAGTGGCCGTTTCGGCGGCGATCGGCGCCAGGCGCGGGGGCGTGTCGACACCTCCCGGGCCTGACGGCGTGCACTCTGCTCGCATTTTGTGCCCCGTTCCGTCGGTCCTCAGGTACAGGACCACGGTGCCGGGCTGCCGTACGCACAATGCTCACAGATCTGTGAGCGCCAACAGCGCTCCGTGACACCTACATGCCGACCCAGGCCGCCATGTGCCCGAGAGTGTCCGGCGTACGGCGAGCCAGGTGCACCAGCCCGCTGATGGTCTCCCGGGCACCTGGGTGATAACGGGTCTGCTCCGGGGCGGACTTCCGCGCCGCAACCAGACTGGCCAGCGCGGCGTTGGCGTGCCCCGTCTCCATCTCTGAGCGTGCTCGATCGATCAGATAGCGCGCCCGTCGAGACGTTGCAAGGCCGGCCGGAAGGCGGATCTCCCGTGCCTGGCCGAGCGCGTCGTCGTACAGGCGCATCTCGACGGCAGCTGACATCTGGTGCAACTGGACGTTGGCCGGCCCGAAGCTGAGCCAGTGCACATCGCTGGCGTCGCCGGTCTGGGCAGCGCACTCGCCAGCCTGGTCCAGATGCGCGTCCACGGCACCCCGGCCCCGGGCGCCAGCACGGGCCGCGATGACGCTCGCCCCGAGGTGCAACTGCCCTTGCACGGCGATCGACTCGCGCGTTTCGATGTCATCGACCAGGCTGTGGCCGGCGCGGATGAGGCGCTGACCGATCGAGTATTCGCCCTCGCGGAAATAGACGAGCGCCCGGCGGCCGAAGCGCCCGGGAGCTCGAACCGGAAGCCGTAGTCCGCCAACTCGACGCCTTCGAGAGCGATGCGGCGGGCCGTGGCATCACGCACACCACGTTCTCCCGGCTCGTGGCGGCGTTCGGCCTCGGGGGTGAGCAGCGCGAGAACCTCAGGTCGCTCCTGATCCGCAGTCGGCCGGAGCAGCGCCGGGCTTTCCCGCTGTGGCGCATCCCCTCCGGAGCGTGAGAGCCGGTCAGGTGCGCGATGCCCGGCTGGTGCGCGGCGGCCGTCCGCGCGGCCCGGCCGGCCGGCCCGATCCACCCCCAACGGCCGCGCCGCGCCGCCTCGGGCCTGCTTCCGGGGCGCCCCTACACCTCCGTTTCCGCGAGTACTTGGACCAGGTGGTCGGCGAAGGCGCTGACCACGGCGGGGAGTTGACGGCCCGCCATCGCTTGGATCTGGATGGTGCGCAGGTGCATTTCCGGGTTGAGGATGCTGATGGCTTTCAGGCCTTCGATGCGCAGGCGTTCGTGCACGCTGATGTGGCCTATGAGCGAGACAGCATTTGTCTCCTTGACGAAGGTCGACAATGCGCTGGAGCTGGAGCTGACCAGCAGCGGTTCGAAGGCAATTCCCTCGATGGAGCAGCACAGGTCGAAGAGGCGTCTGTTCGTCGTGCCTTCTTCGGTGAGTGCGACCGGGTAGGGGAGGAGGTCGCGGAGCTGGATTTCGTCTCGCCGGGCCAGTGGGTGGTCGGATCTGACCATGGCCTGGATCGGAGCCCGCTGGGCGTGCACGACGCGGACATCGGGAGCGGGGGCGAGACTGAAGGTCACCGCCAGGTCGACCGAGCCGTCCTGCACCATTTGTGTGGCCGACGACGGTGATACCACGGGAAGTTGAAAGGTGGTGCCGGGGTGTTCCTTGCGGAAGCCGGCCATGGCGTGCGGGAGGAATTCCTGCGCGGCGCCCTGTGAACTGGCCACCCGGACGACGCTTCCCAGCCGGCCGCGGCCGCGGATGTCCGCGAGCACCTGATCGGTTTCCAATGCGGCGCGGCGCGCATAGGCGGCGAGCCGGGCACCGGCCTCGCTCGGCACCATTCCGCGGGGGCGCCGCTCGAAGAGCGGTACGCCGATTTCCTGCTCCAGTTTGCCGATCTGCCGGCTGATGGCGGAGCCCGCGACCAGAAGCCGTCTGGACGCCTCATTGACCGAGCCGGTGCGAACCACCTCGAGGAAGTATTCAAGAGCCGGACTGTTCAGCATGGCTCCAGCCTAAGGAGCCATTGCATTTCGGGCAACGGTTTGTTCTATAAATTGCGATTGTGCGAATGGTCGGGATATGCCTACCTTCTCCCTATGCCCTGCGGGCTCACCCGGCCGGGTAGACCGCGTGACCGAGCGGCACCCCCTACGGCAATCTCGTCAGCGATCGCCCAGGCCTCTTTGGCCACTCCGGTGTGTATTTCCCCGCAGGCGCCCTAGGCAGGGCAGACGCCCTAGGCAGGGGAGAACGATGAATGCGACAGCCCCCAGCGAATTCACCGGCTCGTACGCGATGCCGTACAGGGACGCGGACTTCCACTGTCCGCTGCCGCACATCCCAGAGGCCGTCGGCTTGGTGCGCCGGCGGGCACACGCGATCCTGACCGGCTGGAATCTGCCGCCCGACACCGTTGAGGATGCGGTCCTGGTGATCTCCGAAATGGTCACCAATACGGTCACTCATGCCCTCCCTCCGGCTCTGCTGCAGCTGTCCACAACGGGCGTCGAAGCGCCCCGTGCCCTGCATATCGAGGTCACCGACGCGGGGCCCGCTGCGGGTACCCGGCGAGCTGACGACGGCGGGCAGGCCGAGGAGCACGGCCGGGGGAGCGGCATCGTCACGGCCCTGTCCGTCCGGCACGGCATCCGGGCGCACCGCGGCTGGATCACGCGGTGGGCGGACCTCCGTGCGGCATGAGCGGGTGGCGGTGCAGCGTTGCCGAATAGGCAATCAGGTGTTCTAGAAGTTGCGATTGTGTGAACGTTCCGGCGGCCCTAACGTCGTCGCTCAGCGAGTTCACGAGTCCCCTTCTTCCGCTGCGGACTCACCCGTCGGCGGTTCCACCCTGCTCCACCCTGCGCGACAGTTCGCCTGCTCGATTCGAGGGAGTGACACTCATGACGACCGCCAGAGAGACAGGCCAGATGATTGCCGAGAAGCCCGACCGGAAAAGCCACGCCAGGCGTGCCGTGGTCGCGGCCACGGCGGGAAACGCGCTCGAGTGGTTCGACCTGACCACATACGGGTTCTTCGCGGTCTCGATCTCCAAAGCATTCTTTCCGGCGGGCGACCCGACGGTTTCCCTGATGCTCGCCTTCGGCACGTTCGGGGTGTCGTATCTGGTCAGGCCGTTGGGAGCGGTCGTCCTGGGGACTTTCGCGGATCGTACCGGCCGCAAGGCCGCACTGCTGATCACCATCCGGCTCATGATGGTCGGCACGCTGCTGATCGCGGTGATGCCCACCTACAATTCCATCGGCGTGGCCGCACCGGTCCTGATTCTGCTGGCCCGTTTGTTGCAGGGATTCTCGGCGGGCGGTGAGTTCGGCAGTGCGACGGCATTCCTGGCCGAACAGGAACCCGACCGGCGTGGTTTCATGGCGAGTTGGCAGTTTGCCTCTCAGGGCCTGGCGACGCTGCTCGCCGCGACATTCGGCACCGTACTGAGCCTGACGCTGTCCGGAGCGCAGCTGGATTCCTGGGGCTGGCGCATTCCCTTCTTCGTCGGCCTGCTGATCGGACCGGTCGGATATGTCATCCGCCGCCAGGTGCCGGAGACCCCTGAATTCGTCGAGGCAACCGGAACGGGAGACGTTGCGACGACCCCGATCAGGCAAGTCATCCGCGAACAGAAGCTGCGGGTGCTCCTCATGGTCGGCGCACTGGTGATGTCCACCGCGGTGACCTACGTGATCGTCTATATGCCGACCTATGCCCAGGAGGTGCTCGGACTGCCGCCCTCCGCCGGGTTCATCGGGGCGGCGGTGTCCGGTGTGGCGCTCACGGCGGTGACGCCCCTGGTCGGGCACCTCTCGGACCGGGTCGGCCGCATCAAGATCATGCTCATTGCCGGAATCGCCATGGTGCTCAGCATCTACCCGCTGTTCCTGCTGCTGTCGGGCAGCCCGTCGTTGCTGGTCATGAGCGTGGTGATGCTGGTCCTCGGCGTCTTGAAGGCCTGTTACTTCGGTGCGCTGCCCGCGTTGATGTCCGAGTCCTTCCCGACCGCGACACGCAGCACCGGCCTGTCGCTGAGCTACAACATCGGCGTGATGTCCTTCGGCGGCTTCGCCCCCGTGATCATCACCTGGATGATCGCCACGACCGGCAGCCACCTCGCGCCGGGCTTCTACATCATGGCGGCCGGCGCCCTGAGCATCGCCGCCCTGCTGGCGAGCCGACGCTTCCTCGGCCTGCGCTGACGAAATCGCCGGCGTACCGCTGAGGAATCGCTGATGTACCGCGCACGTCCCGCACGTCCCGCACGCGGTGTCTTCCCCCGGCACCTGATGTCCCTCCGGCACCTGATGCCCCCCTCGCACCTGATGTCCCCGTACCTGACGCACGCCACAACTGACGGGCCCTGTGCCCACGGCGCCCCACTGCCTCCCACGGCGCCCCACGAAAGAACGAGGTCGACCCATGACGGATGCTTCCACGATCCGCGCCCAACTCCCCGCCACGCCACGTGAACTGGTGAAGGCATGCCAGGACGAACTCATCGCCGGGCTGATGGACTACATCAGCCAGCCCGCCGTGAGCGCGACCGGCGAAGGGTTCCCCGCGGCGACCGACCGCGCGGTCGAAGAGGTCAAGCGGGCCGGTCTGACGCCGGCGGTGCTCGACGGCGGCGGCCGGCCGCTGGTGACCGGTCACCGCGCCGGGCCCGAGGGGTCGCCGCACGTCCTGATCTACGGCCACTACGACGTCCAGCCGACCGGACCACGCGAGCTGTGGGACTCCGAACCCTTCGCTCCGGTCCTGCGGGACGGGCGGATCTGGGGACGCGGCACCGGAGACAACAAGGGGCAGCACTACGCGCACCTGCAGGCGCTGCGGCTGTTCGAGGAGCGGGTCGGCGCGCTCCCGTGTTCCGTCACGGTGCTGCTCGACGGCGAGGAGGAGATCGGCAGCCCCACCCTGGCGGGCATCCTGCGCGCGCACCCCGAGCGGTTCGACGGCGATCTCGTCGTCTGGAGCGACCGCTCGGTGCACGAATCCGGTGAGTGGTGCGTCTCGCACGGGGTGCGCGGCATGCTCCGGCTCCGGCTCCGTGCGACCGGGCCCAGCCGCCCGCTGCACTCCGGCAACTTCGGCAATGTGGCGCCCAATCCGGCATGGCAGCTGGTCCAGGCGCTGGCCAGCCTCAAGGACCCCAGCGGCCGGGTTCTCGTCGAGGGCTTCGAGGACGGCCGCGAACCGCTGTCCGACGCCGACCGAGCCGCGTTCACCGCGCTTCCGCTGGATCTGCCGCAGGTGCTCGGTGACATCGGGTTGACCGAGATGGATCCGGCCTTCAACGGGCTGTCCTTCTACGAGCGGCTGGCCGACCGCCCCACGCTGACGATCAACGGGATCACGACGGGCGATGTGGCCCGGACGATCATCCCCGACACCGCGGAGGCGGGTGTCGACATCCGGCTGACGGCAGGTCAGGACCCCGAGGCCGTGTTCGAGCGGGTGGCCGCCCACCTGCGGACCCATGCACCCGAGGTGACCGTCACCAAGTCCGGTGGCGTGCCGGCCTCCCGGACCCCGATCGACAACCCGTATACGCCCAGGGTGGCGCGCGCCATCTCCCGGGTCACCGGGCGAGACCCCCTGCTGGTCCCTGCGTACGGCGGCACTCTGCCCGACTGGATCTTCACCGGGGTCCTCGGCGTGCCCAGCATCGGCCTGCCGCTGGCCAACGCCGACCAGGCGAACCACGCGCCGAACGAGAACCTGCGCGTCGACTACTTCCTCGACGCCACCGCCATCTGCATGGAGCTGCTGCTCGAACTGGGCACCTGATCCTCGGCCCCTCGCGTCACCCCACGAACGCCTGCGGCACCACACAAGCACCGCGGCCCCAGGCAAGTACCGCGGCACCACACGACACCCGCACGACACCCGCGCCCCCGACGTACAGAGGCCTGAACCGCAATGCCCCACACGCCCCGCACGCCCCGCACACCCCCCACGCCCCACTCTCCCCCGTGGCTCGTCCACGACGGGGCACTGACCGGTCTGAAGGTCCTCGACCTCTCCCGCATCCTGTCCGGGCCGTTCTGCAGCATGGTCCTGGCCGATCTGGGCGCAGACGTGATCAAGGTCGAGGACACCGCCTCCGGCGACGACACCCGCGCCTGGGGTCCCCCCTTCCAGGGCGAGGACGCGGCGTACTTCCACAGCGTCAACCGCAACAAGCGCGGTATCGCGGTCGACCTCAAGGACCCGGACTGCCTGCGCCTGGTGCAGGAGCTGACCGGAACGGCCGATGTGATCGTGGAGAACTTCCGGCCCGGCACCGCGGCCCGTCTCGGCCTGGGCTATGAGGATGTCCGCAGCCGTCATCCCGGCGTCGTGTACGCCTCCATCAGCGGATACGGGCAGACCGGTCCGTACCGGCACGAGCCGGGCTACGATGCGATCGCGCAGGCGGTCAGCGGCGTGATGAGCGTGACCGGCGAACCAGCGGGCCCGCCCGTGCGGTTCGGGGTGTCCCCGGCCGACCTCGCCGCCGGAATGTGGGCCGCCATCGGCATCCTCGCCGCCCTGCGCAACCGCGAGCACACCGGCCGCGGCGAGTGGGTCGACATCTCGCTGCTGGACGGGCAGGTGGCCTGGCTCAGCTACGTCGCCGGCGGGTACTTCGCCTCCGGCGAGGTCCCGCAGCGCTACGGCTCGGCCCATCCGACGATCGTGCCGTACCAGGCGTTTCCCACCGCCGACGGTCACCTCATGGTCGCCGCAGGGAACGACGGCCTGTGGCGCCGCTTCGCCACCGCCATAGGACTCGCCGCGCTGGCCGACGATCCGCGGTTCGCGACCAACCCCGACCGGGTCCGTCATCGCGGAGAACTGCTCCCCCTGATCGAAGGCGCGCTGCGGGCCCGCGGCGCGCAGGAATGGGCGGTGCTCCTCACGGAGGCGCAGGTGCCGGTCGGCCCGATCAACACCGTCGACCAGGCCCTGCGGCATCCCCAGGTCATCGCGCGCGGCATGATCGCCGAACTCGAACACCCCGATGCCGGCACCCTGCGCACCCTCGCCTCTCCCCTCAAGCTGTCCGGCAATCCGGCGGCCGTACGGACCCCGCCGCCCCGGCACGGGGAGCACACCGCGGAGATCCTGACCGCCCTCGGCGTCGGACCGGGCCGGCTGGCCGGTCTTCGGGCACGAAAGGCGGCGAAGTGACCCCCGCCCCCGCCCCCGTTCCCCGCTCCGCCCTCGGGGTGTCCCGGTCCGGCGCGGTCGCCGAGATCCGTGTCGGCGACGGCAGCCGGCGCAACGCCCTGCCCGGCCGGGCCTGGGAGCAACTGGCCCGGCAGGTCAGGGAGCTGGGGGCGGACCGTTCGCTGCGGGTGCTGGTGATCCGGGGGTACGGCGACACGTTCTGTGCCGGATCGGACATGACCGACTGGGTGGATGCCGAAGCCGGGTACGTCGAGGAGTCCTTCGCCCGTATGGAAGCGGCGTTCACCGCGATAGAGGAGTGTCCGGTACCGGTGATCGCCGAGATCCGCGGCGTTGCGGCCGGTGCGGGATGCCAGCTCGCGCTCGCCTGCGATATGCGGTTCATGGCGGACGGCGCCCGGATCGGGATGCCGATCGCCCGGCTCGGCATCCTCGCCAGCCCGGCGTTCGCCGCGCGCCTGGTCGCGCTGGCCGGGCCCGCCGTGGCGCGGGAGTTGCTCTACACCGGCCGGCTGGTCGGCGCCCGTGGCGCGGTGGCCCTGGGGCTCGCGGACGACAGCGGGCCCGAGGAGCAACTCGCGGTCCGCACCGGTGATATCGCCGCCGTCATCGCCCAGCAGCCGCCCGCGGCGATCCGGGCCGCCAAGCTGGCGGTGACCGCCGCGCTGGCGCCGCAGCGGGAGGCGGCCGCCGGGCCGGGCCGGCCGGCGGTGGCGCGGGCCGACTTCGACCGGGCGATCGCGGCGTTCCTCGGGCAGCGGTCCGCGGCCGCACCGGGGCCGCCCGCCGCCTCCTGACCGGTGCTTCCTGGCCGCCGCGGGCCGGCCGGGGCCTCCTCGTTCGGGGCCGGTTCGGCCGGCGGGTCATGCGCCGGCCGTGTTGTCGGCCGTGGGGGTGCTGTGTATCGTCGGGATGTGACTTGAAGTTTCAAGTAATTCTCCGCGATGCCTCGCGGACTCGTTCCCGACCTGCGAAAGAGCGCTCCCATGACGTCCTCCCTCAGCACCGTCGAGACCGCGCCCATCGGTGTCCCGACGCGTTCCGCCCCCTCTCCGCACGGCTACGACGCCGGGCTGCTCCTGCTGCGGCTGGCGCTCGGACTGACCATGGCGGCCCACGGTGCCCAGAAGCTGTTCGGCTGGTTCGGCGGCCCGGGACTGGACGGGACCGGGCAGTTCTTCACGATGAGCGGCTATCCGTCGGGACGGGTCATGGCCGTCGTCGCCGGGCTGAGCGAGACGCTCGGCGGGCTGGGGCTGGTGGCCGGGCTGCTCACGCCGCTCGCCGCCGCGGCGGTCGTCGGCACGATGGTCAATGCGCTGGCCGTGAAGTGGGGCGGGGGCTTCTTCGCGCCCAAGGGCGTGGAGTACGAGCTGCTGCTGACGGCCGGCGCGGCGGCCCTGGCGCTGACCGGGCCCGGCCGCTACGCCGTCGACCGCGTCCTGCCGGGCCTGCGCGCACACCGGCTGGTCTACGGCGTGGTCGCGCTCGTACTGGGTGTGGTGCTGGCAGGCGCGGTCCTGCTGGTCAGGAAGTGAGCCGTTCGCCGGATGCCGGGATCCGGGCGCCGTTCGCCGGAGGCGCCGGAAGCCTCGGATGCCTCGGAAGCGCCACAAGCCTCGGATGCACCGGGGGCCTCGGAAGTACCAGGAGCCCCGAAGGCACCTGGAGCCCCGAAGGCACCTGGAGCCCCGGAGGCGTCAGGAGCCCCGGAGGCGCCGGGAGTCGGACGCCGGGCAGCGGGCGCCAGGGCCGGGAAGTCGGCCGGATACGGCCGGAGGCTTCCGGGCAGCGGCGGGTCGGGCGGGGTAGAGCAGGAGCGGGACCGGGGGAGGCGTGGCGTCCCCTGGTGGTGTCGCGGCAGGAGAGCGGAGAGCAGGCTGTATGTCCGTACGACGTCTGAACCACGCGGTGCTGTATGTCCGTGATGTGGCCCGGTCGGTGGCTTTCTACACCGAGGCACTCGGGCTCGTGGCGGGGGCCGAGATTCCGGGTCGGGCCGCCTTCCTCCAGGCTCCCGGCTCACTCAACGATCATGATCTGGCGCTGTTCTCGGTGGGGCCGGATGCGCCGGGGCCCGAGGCCGGGCGGGTCGGGCTGTACCACCTTGCCTGGGAGACCGGGACGCTCGGTGAACTCGTCGCGGCCCATGCGCGGCTCGTCGAGCGGGGCGCGCTGGCGGGGTCGAGTGATCACCTCGTCGCCCTGTCGCTGTACGGCAAGGACCCGGACGGCAATGAGTTCGAGGTGATGTGGCGGGTCCCACGGGAGGACTGGCCGGGCCCGGAGCAGTCGGAGCGGCTGCGGCGGCTCGATCTGGCGGCGGCGCTGGAGCGTTGGGGGCCGGATCTGATGACGGGCGCGGCGGCCGGTTCGGCCACCTGAGGGGCGGCGGGCTCTGTCACACCGGACGAGGCCGTTGCGCCTCGTCCGGTGTGACGGGGCGGTTGTGCCGCGTCACATCTGGCGGGGTGGTTGTGCCGCGTCACACCTGACGGGGCGGCTGTGTCCCGTCCGGTGTGACGGTTCGGCTCAGGTGTGCCGGATCGGCTGTGTCCCGGGGCCGCTTCGGACGCCGGGGCGTATGCGGCTCGTGGGGCTGACGCTTCTCAGGCGCCCGGTGCGGCCTGCTTCGCCGACTCCGCCTGCTCGGCCGGACTTGTGCGCGCCGCCCGCTCCGACCAGCGCTTCTCGACGCCGGTCAGTCGCCAGTACGCCAGCGCCGCGGCCCACACCACCACGAACAGGCCGACGATGAGGAACCCGACGTTGTCGAGGTCGAGGCCGGAAATCCAGCCGGTCAGCGGGTCGTTGAGGCCGAGCTTCTCGTGGAGCACGGTCACCAGCTCGATCGTGCCGATGAAGAAGGCGACGGCGATCGACAGGCCGGTGATGGTGAGGTTGTAGTAGACCTTGCGCACCGGGTTGGAGAACGCCCACTGGTAGGCGAAGTTCATGAACGTGCCGTCGAGGGTGTCGAAGAGGCTCATGCCGGCCGCGAAGAGCAGCGGCAGGCACAGCACGGCGTACCAGGGCAGACCGGCCGCTGCACCGCTGCCGGCCATCACCATCAGGGTCACTTCGGTCGCGGTGTCGAAGCCGAGGCCGAAGAGGAAGCCGAGCGGGAACATCTGGCCGGGGCGGGAGACGGAGCGGGTGAAGCGGCCCAGGAAGCGGTTCATGAAGCCGCGCGAGTCGAGGCGCTGTTCCAGCTCGGCCTCGTCGTAGTGGCCGCTGCGCATACCGCGGAAGACCCGCCAGATGCCGGCCAGTGCGATCAGGTTGAGGGCGGCGATGAGGTAGAGGAAGGTCCCCGAGATCGTGGTGCCGATCGTGCCCAGGATCTGGTGTGTACGGGACTCGTCGTTGAGCAGGGTGCCCGCGAGCTGCGCGCCGCCCGCGACCAGGGCCGCCATCGCGACGACCACGCTGGAGTGACCGAGGGCGAACCAGAAGCCGACCGAGACCGGCCGCTTGCCGTCGGCCATCAGCTTGCGGGTGGTGTTGTCGATCGCGGCGATGTGGTCGGCGTCGAAGGCGTGCCGCATGCCGAGGGTGTACGCCGTGACGCCGAGGCCGACGCCGAAGACCTGGCTGCCCACGGCGTAGTGGTGCGGCACCACGAGCAGGAAGAGCACGCCGAAGGCGACGACGTGCAGGCCGGCTATGACGGCCATCAGGCCCGCGGTGCGGACGGTGTCCTGCCGGCGCCAGCGGAACGCGGCGGAAGCAGGGGTGTGGCGGGTATCGGTGGACAGGGCCATCCGGCGGTCACGCTCCAGCACCTCGTGGATCAGTTCGTGAGATGCCGTGGCCGGTCTCCTGGCTTACGGGTGCCCGTGCCCGCCCCCGCCTTCCCGGCCGCGGGCTGCGGTCAGTGGCGCCGCAGGCGCGCCGTGCGCCTGCGGAAGGGACGGAAACTCCCCGATCACAGTGGCGAGGGCCGCTCCGGTCTGGGACCACAAGGTCCGTCACCGGTCTTCCCGAACACCACGGCCCGGTCACTCTAACCGCCGCCGGGGAGGGGTGGGGTTGGCGGGGTTCGTCCCGAGGTGAGTGAGAGCGGCTGCGGTCCGGGACCGCCGGCTTTCCGAGGGCCGGTGACCGTGATCGTGACCGTGGCCCGTGGTCTGCGGTGGTCAGTGGCCGTAGTCCAGGGACGAGAGGAAGGCGTGGAGTTCGTGGTCGAAGAGTGCGGTGTTCTCCAGATTGACCATATGGGCCGCGCCCGGTATCCGGACTCTTCGGGCGCCGGGGACGGTCAGCACTATCGCATGGGCGTTGGCGGAGATGTCGCTGCTGTCGAGGTCGCCGTCGAACACGACCGTCGGCACCCGGATCTCGCCCAGGCGGTCGGCGGCGCCGACCTCAAGCGGCATCCCGGCACCCGCACCGTCCGCATGCACCTCCACATTGGCCTCGGCCGAGGCGCGCATCCGTTCGCGGAATCCCGGGTGCACCGCGGACGGTTCGCGATGCGGTCCGTCCACCCACATCCGCAGGAAGTGCTCCACATACCGTTCCGCGCCGTCCGGTGCGCCGATCGCTGCCACCTGCGCCGAGATGTGCTCCAGGAGGAAGGGGTCGGAGAAGGCGCGGCCGCTGATGCCGGGGGAGGCCAGCGCGAGGGCCGTCACCCGTTCCGGGCGGGCTATGGCGGTGTCGAGCGCGACCCGCGCGCCATGGGAGAGGCCGACGAGGACGGCGGCGGGGACATCGAGCGCGTCGAGCAGGGTGCAGAGGTCGTCGTGGTTGGCGTAGTCACCGGCCACCGTCGAGGACAGGCCATGGCCGCGGAAGTCGTATCGGATCGCGCGCAGGCCGGAGTTCACCAGCCAGGCGAACTGCTCGTCCCACATGTGCTGGTCGAGCATCCCGCCGTGGAGCAGTACCACCGCGGGGCCCGAGCCGGCCGTCTCGTAGAACAGCTCACCGTCGTCGATCGGCACGATGCCGTTGTCGATCTCGGACCAGGCGGTGATGCCTCGGGTCATCTTCTGGACCGTCCTTTGTGCGCCGGATGCAGGGGAGTGGGCGTGATGCCGCTGTCACCGCCATTGTCGCTGTTGAGGTGATTGCGGCGACTGTCGGGGCTGTCGGTTTCCTCCGGTGTGGTGCGCGAGCCGTTCGCGAGGTGCCGGAACTCCTCGCCGAGGCGGTCCAGTACGTGCAGCGCGGTGCGGACGTCCTCGGCGGGCAGGTCGGCCAGTCGCCGGCGCAGCTCCGTGGCCTCGAATTGCTGGACGCCGTGTATCGCCTCGGTGCCTTGGGCGGTGAGGCGGATCAGGGACGAGCGGCGGTGGGCGGGGTTCGGGGCCGTCACGACCAGGCCCAGTTCGATGGCGTGGTTCACCCAGCGCTGCACCGGCTGCCGGTCGAGCCCCATCCCGCGCGCCAACTGCGGCACGGTGCGCGGGCCTTCGGTGCGCAGGGCGTCCAGCAGTGCGTGTTCGCCGGCGGTCATGCCCGTGCCCGCCAGCTCGCGCTCCACCGCGCGGACGACCGTGCGGTGCAGGGGCCACAGGCGCCGGATGACGCCGTACAGCAGGTCTTCGGTGGGAGCCGGGATGTCGGCGGGGGGCGGATCTGCGGCAGGTGCTTCGGTGGGGGCCAGGCCTTCGCTGCGTGCTTCGGTGACGGTCGGACCTTCGGCGGGCGTCGGTCCATCGCCGCCGGCGGCTCCCGAGTCGTTCGTGCTTTTCACGTGTTCCGTGCCCTTCGCGTGGTCGCGGCATATCACTCATCGACACTGGTGATGTCATGATGACATCGTTGATGTCGTTTGAGAAGGGGGTTGCCGCGGAAAGGAGTTGAGGAGGCGGACGGGCCTGACGGGGCTCGTGCGGGCGGTCGACGAGAAGGGTGGACGGCGGATGAAGGTCGGTCTGTTGCGTGCGGTCGGGGTGGCCACGGCCGTGTACGGAGTGGCGGTGGCGGCGCTGCCGGATCTGCTGGCGCGGCCCTCGGGGCTGGTCGACGGCGAAGGGCGGACCGCGCCGGCGACCCGGATCTCGCTGCGTCCACTGGCCTGGCGGGACGCGGCGAGCGGGCTGGCGATGGCGCTGGCCCCGGACGGCCCGGCGCTGCGCACCGCCGCGTATGTGCGGATCGCGGCGGACTTCGGGGACGCCGTGCTCCTCGGTGCGACGCTGCCGGGCCGCGACCGGAGACGGAAAGCCGTGGCGGTGTCGGTCGGGTGGGGTGCGCTGTCGGTGGCCGGGCTGCTCGCCCGAGGGCGGCGGGGGAACGGGGTTATGTGCGCGGTGGAGGCGGGGCCTCTTCGGGTGCGAAGGTGATGACGAGGTCGGCGCGGTCGCGAGTGGCCGCGACGACGCGGGCGTTGGCCTCGTCCGAGGTGTGCACGAACCGTTCGGCGTCGGCGCGCGGGCGTCCGAACCGCTCGTGCCGGTCGACCAGTCGCCGGACCCGTTCGGAGGTCTCCAGCTCCACGTACCAGACCTCGTCGAGCAGTTCCCGGACCCGCGGCCACGGGGCGGAGTCGAGGAGGAGGTAGTTGCCCTCGGTGACGACGAGGGGGATGTGGGGTGCCACGGGGATGCTGCCGGCCACCGGCTCCTCGATACGGCGGTCGAAGGCCGGGGCGTAGACGGCGGTGTCCGGCTCCGGGGAGCGCAGGCGCGCCAGCAGCGCAGCGTATCCGGCGGGGTCGAAGGTGTCCGGGGCGCCCTTGCGGTCCGTACGGCCCAGGCGTCGCAACTCCGCCTCGGCGAGATGGAAGCCGTCCATCGGGACGAGCGCCGCCCGGCCCGCCAGCTCGGCCACGAGGTGGGCGGCGAGGGTGGACTTGCCGGCGCCGGGCGGGCCCGTGATGCCGAGCAGCCGCCGTCGGCCGGGGGTCGCGGTGGCCGCGAGCCGGCGGGCGCGGGAGAGGAGGTGCCGGGGATCCATGGTGCCTCCATCGTGCCTGAGGGGCGGGGTGCCGGTGGGATGTCCGCCGGAGCCTCCTGGGCAATCCGCACCCGCCCGGTTCACGGTTTCAGTAGTCTCGCGCAATGGTGTCCGACACAGTCATCGTGGGCGTCCTCACCTTCATCGGAACCGGGTTGGCCACGGCGGCCGGGCTGTGGCAGTGGCAGCGCGCCCAGACGCGCGAGGCGCGGGCGAACTTCCGCACGCGACGGGTGGCGGCGCTGAAAGAGGTCTGGGAGGCACTGTCCGACCTCGAAGAGTCGCAACGTACGTCCATGGCGAGCCGGGCCGGCTCCGAGGCTTCCGGACGAAGCGGGATGAGGCAGGTCAACCTTCTCCTCCTCAGGAGTTCGCCCTTCCTCCGGCCGGACGAGCAGGAATGGGCACAGGCCTTCGCGCAGCGTGTGGTGGAGATAGACGCCCTGGTCCGGGCCGGGGTGCTGGACCACCGGCCCGACGACGATCTCTGGTGGGAGACCACCGCACCCCTGCCCCCGGCCGCACATGTCGCGGGCAGGGCCGCATACGAGCTGATGGAGCTGCGCGGAAAGCTGGGTGAGCGCTATGCCGCGGTCCTGCGCGGGGACCACGCATGAGGGCGGGGCGCCTCGCGTGAAGGCGGTGCATGCGCGTCCCGCCGTTGCCCCCGGCCCGGCCGCGGCCCCTCGCCGGTCACTTCCTGGCTGATCACCGCATCCGGTCACCGCATCGGACCCTCATCGCGCCGGACGGGCAAGGTGCCGGATAGGGCTTGCGGTTGCCGTGGCGTCAACTTCTACGGTCGTTCGTGGGGCCGGAGAAACCGGCCCGGTGAGGGTAGGGCCTGCTCAGGGAGGCATGGCGATGGCCTGGTCGATTGCGGAGGTGGCCCGGATGTCCGGGGTGACGTCCCGGACGCTGCGGCACTACGACGAGATCGGTCTGCTGCCGCCCGCGGGGACCGGCAGCAACGGGCACCGCTACTACGAGGAGGCCGATCTGCTGCGGCTGCAGCAGATCCTCCTGATGCGGGAGTTGGACCTGGGGCTGCGCGAGATACAGGCGGTCCTGGACAGCCAGGTCGACCGGGTCGCTGTGCTGCGCGAGCACCACCGGCGGTTGATGGCGGAGCGGGACCGGCTGGAGACGCTGGTCCGCACGGTCGGACGGACCCTCGCCGAACTGGAGGAGCACGAGGAAGGCAGTGGCATGACGAAGATCAACAGGCCGGAGAACCTTTTCGAGGGGTTCGAGGCCGCCCGCCCCGAGGCCGAGGCCGAGGTGCGGGAGCGATGGCCGGCGGCGTGGGAGCAGACCCAGCAGGCCGTCGCGGCGATGACCGCCGAGGGCATGGAGCAGTGGCAGCGTGAGGTGACGGCGCAGATGATCCGCATGGCGGAGTTCATGGTGGCCGGCACCCCGGTTGCCGATCCTGCGGTGCAGGCCGAAGTGGACGCCCACTACCAGGACGTCTGCCGGTTCTGGACCCCTAACGCGGACGCGTACAAGGGGCTGGGCCGGACCTATAGCGACGACCCGCAGTTCCGCGCGAACTACGGCAAGATCGCCGAAGGGCTGGCCGACTACCAGCGCGACGCGATGATCGTCTACGCGGACGCGCGGCTCAGCTGACCGACGTGCGGCGGAGCCGACCGGGGCGCGGCCTCGCCGGCCGAGGCGCGACCGCGTGCCCGGGCGGCGCCGGGCGCGTCCCGGTCGGCGAGGCCCAGGCGCCACAAGGAGGTGACCTCGGCCGCGCGGGCCACGTGGAGCGGGTCGGAGGTGTCGCGGGCTCGGGGGTGGCGCGGGGAGATGTCGAGCCGGTCCAGGACGGTGAGGCCGGCCTCGGCGAAGGCGTCGAGGAGCTCGGCGTGCGAGCGCAGGCCGAGGTGTTCGGCCAGGTCGGACAGGATCAGCCAGCCCTCGCCGTCCGGTGTCAGATGGTCCGCGAGGCCGCTCAGGAAGCCGTACAGCATCCGGTTGCCCGGGTCGTACACCGCGTACTCGACGGGCGAGGTCGGCTTCGCGGGCACCCACGGGGGGTTGCAGACGACCAGCGGGGCGCGGCCGGCCGGGAACAGATCGGCCTCGACCACGTCCACCTGCCCGGCGACGCCCAGCCGTTGGGTGTTCTCACGGGCACAGGCCAGCGCGCGGGGGTCCTGGTCGGTGGCCACGACCCGGCGGACGCCGCGCCGGGCCAGCACCGAGGCCAGTACGCCGGTGCCGGTGCCGATGTCGAACGCCAGCTCCTCGCCGGGCAGCGGCGCCTCGGCCACCAGGTCGACGTACTCGCCGCGGGCCGGGGAGAAGACGCCGTAATGCGGATGGATGCGGTCGCCGCCGAGCGCCGGGATCTCGACGCCCTTCTTGCGCCACTCGTTGGCGCCGATGAGACCGAGGAGCTCGCGCAGCGAGACCAGGGAGGCGGCCGGAGCCGTGCCCCCGGTGGTGCCCGCGGTCTCGTCGGCCGTCTCCCCGGTGGCGGGCTCGCCGGGCCCGTACGCCCTGGCGCAGGCCTCGCGGACATCGGGGGCGCGGTGCAGCGGAACGGCGAGGTCCGCATCGAGCGGGACCAGCAGCATGCCCAGGATGCGGGCGCGGTGGTTCTGCGCGGCCCGGTGCACATGGAAGGCCTGGGTGACATCGGCGGGCGGCGTCTTGCGGGGGCGGCGGTCGATGCGGCGGGCCAGTGCCGTCAGCAGTTGGCGGGCATTGTGGAAGTCGCCGCGCCACAGCAGCGCGGTGCCCTCGCAGGCGGCTCGGTAGGCGTCGTCGGCCTTCGTCCGGTCGTCCGCGAGGGCGATGCGGCGGGGTGGCGGGGTGCCGTTCTCGGAGCGCCAACGGGCGGATCGGGGCTCGTCGGCCTCGGTCCATTCGACGACCGGCGGTTGGTTCACCGAAAAGTGCCTCTGTGTGTGGTTCGGGCCCGTCCCAGGGGTGCCGCTGGGGTTGCGGCGCCGGTCCGGCGCCGGGGGAGCGGTGCGGCGCTCGCGGGGACGGTGGGCGGGGGTGGTGAAGGTCGACTTTACTCTGTGCCGGCCGTGCGCCCGGCCCCCGCGGTCGGCTGCGCAGGCCGGGGACCGGGCCGGGCGAGGCCACGGCGCAGCGGAACCGGGCAGGGCCGGAGCGGGCCGTCGGGCGTCCGCCGGGCCGGGGTCAGGCGATGCCGAAGGCCGCGGCGTAGCGCACCGTGCCGTGCGGGGGCGGGGAGCCGTCCAGGGACAGGGCCAGGAAGGCCTCGTCCGGCCAGGGCTGCGGGGGCAGGATGCCGAACCGGCCGGCGGGGGTGAAGCCGAAGCGCGGGTAGTACGGCGGGTGGCCGAGCACGACCGCGGTCCGCTCGCCGGCCTCCCGCGCCGCCTCCAGGAGCGCACTGATCACCGCGCTGCCCGCACCGCACTTCTGGTACCCGGGCAGCACCGCGCACGGGGCGAGCGCAACGGCCGGGACGTCGTCGATATGGCAGCGCGTCAGCAGCGCATGGGCGACGGGCGCGCCGTCCGGGGGCCCGGCGACGTAGGACAGCTGCGGCAGCCAGGCCGCCGGGTCGCGGCGCAGCGCGTCGACGAGGTCCGCCTCGCCCGCCGTCTCGAACGCGGCGAGGTTGATCCGGCGGACGGCCGGTACGTCCTGGGCGGTTTCGGGGCGGGGGTGCCAGGCGCCGCGGGCCGTGGCGGGGGCCGGGGGAGCGCCGCTGCCGGTGGCCGGTGAGCCGTCGTTGCGGTGGGAGCTGCTCATGCGGGGCATCGTCGCACCGGGGGCCGGCGGGCGGCCAAGGGTTTTGGGGGCGACGGCGGGTCGGCTGCCGGCGACGGGGGCCGCAGCCTCCGTGCCAGGGCCCCGCCGGCGTCCGGTCGGTCCCGTCCCCGCCGCGTCAGTGGGCGGTGCGGCGGTCCGGGCGGCGCATCAGGAAGGCGGCGGCGGAGCCGGCGGCGAAGAGGGCGATCACGGAGAGGGCGGTGCCCACCCAGGACGTGCCGAGCCAGTGTCCGCCGAAGTAGCCGAGGCCGACGCTGTAGGCGGCCCAGGCGAGGCCGGCCAGCGCCGACCAGGGGAGGAACTCGCGGACCGTACGGTGCGCGACGCCGGCGCCCAGGCTGACCACGGAGCGGCCGGCGGGGGCGAAGCGGGCCAGGACGACGATGCCGCCGCCGCCTCGCGTCAGCGCCGCGCCGAGTCGTTTCTGCGCCGCCGTCAGGCGACGGGAGCGGGCTATGGCGCGGTCGAAGCGGTCGCCGCCGCGCCAGGCGAGCCGGTAGGCGACCATGTCGCCGAGCACCGAGGCGGTGGCCGCGCACAACATCAGGGCGAACATCTCGGCGGGGTGGGTGTGGGCGGCGGAGGTGACGTCGACGCCGCCGACCGCGTCCGCCGCGGTGCCGGTGCCGGCGGCCGTGGTGGCCGCGGCGATCACCAGGACCCCGCTGGGCAGGATCGGCACGAAGACATCGAGCACGATCGAGAGACTGACGATCAGATACATCCAAGGGGTGCCGCTGAGGGCCCCCAGTCTTTCCAACAACGTCCTGCTCCCGGTCCGAACCCCGCCGCGACGTCGCTCGGTGCGGCAGGGGCGGCCCTTCAGCCATACAGCGTACGCCTGGGATTCGCGGGCCAGGGGACGGGGTGCGGGGAGGTCCCGGGGCCGGTGGGGAGGCGCGCCCCCGAGGCCCGTACGGAGGGATGCCCCGGGGCCCGTACGGCGAAGACGCGGCGCGGCCCGCACGGCGGGGAGGCCGTACGGGCCGCGTGGAGGCGGGGCCGGGGCGGTGCCGGTCCCCGCCGGGGTGTGCGTCAGGCGGCGGAAGGCTCCTGGTGAGCGGCCGGAGCCTGCGCCCGCTCGCCCTCGCCGAAGAAGACCCGGTCGAGGGCCCACGAGCCGGGGCCGATGAAGAAGATCAGCAGGAAGGCCCAGCAGAACATCGCGGAGGCCTCGCCGCCGTTCTGTATCGGCCACAGCGCCGAGCCCTGGTGGGCGGAGAAGTAGGCGTACGCCATCGAGCCGGAGCTGATGAACGCCGCGGGGCGGGTGCCCAGGCCGAGCAGTACGAGGAGGCCGCCGGCCAGCTGGATCACGGCCGCGTACCAGCCCGGCCAGGCGCCGGCGGGGACGGTGCCGCCCTGGCCCATGGCGCCGCCGAGGACGCCGAAGAGCGAGGACGCGCCGTGGCAGGCGAAGAGCAGCCCGACGACGACGCGGAAGAGCGCGTGCACGTGCGGGGTCGATCTCTGGATGAGCGGGGAGAGGGGTGTGGACATGTGGGGACTCCTAACGGTTTTGGGGACGAGGTAACCGTCGGAGACAGAGGTTAGGGACACCTAAGCAGTACTTGCAACTTCAACCTCTGGTCAAAGGGGACCTTTGGCCTGAACTGGCCGCGCCGACCACCGGAACCACGGCCGGAACCCCGCCGGCACCCGCCTCCGCGCCCCTTTCCGGACCCGTGCCCCGTTCCGCCACCGGGTCCGCACCTCCACCCCGGCCCGCACTCCTGGGGACCGCCGCACCCGCCCCCGGGCCCGCCGTCGCGGCCCGCGCACCGGCCGCACTCGCCCGTGCACCCACCGCCGCCCGCAGCGCCGCCCGTGCCACGGCGTCCGTGTCCGACAAGGTGACCGACCCGACGCCGGGGCGTGCCCCCGCTGCCGTCACCCAGTGCACGCCCTCCGTCGGCACGCCGACCGCGAAGCGCCGCTGGTGGCGCCGGCCGTCGGCCCCGACCAGGTGATACGGGCTCGGTGTCACATCGAGCCCGCCCGTCTCATGGCCGTCCACGGTGTGCGGGCGGCAGCCGCCGTCGGCCAGCAGGCGGGCCAGCAGCGGGTCCGCGGTGCGGCGCAGGTCCGGTTCCGGCAGCCGCGCCTCGATCAGTGCCGTCGCCGTCACCTCCGAGCCCGGAACGTCCGGCGAATGCGCCGTGAAGCCGGGGCCGCCGCCGTCGGCGGTGCCGAGCCGGACGGACATCCGGGGGCCGACCACCTCCAGCACCCCCGCCTCGATCAGCGCGGTCATCTCCTCGATCCGGCGCCGCGGCGGCCCGATGGACAAGAAGGCGTTGAGCGGGGTGTACCAGCGGTCGAGGTGGTCGCGGCGGGAGGCGCCGGCCAGTCCGCCGTGGTCGACTATCTGCCGCAGCTCGTTGCGCAGGTCCCGCAGCACGTCGAGGGCCGCCTTGAGCGGGCCGGACACGTTGTCCTGCCGGGCGTGTGCCACGTCCTGGCGCAGATGTCCCAGCAGCCACTCCCGGAAGGCGGCGCGGTCGGCGAACGACCGTTGCGCGTACGGCCGGGAGATCCGGTCCCAGTCCCAGCGTTCGTCCGGGGCGATCCCGAAGGCGTCCAGGGCGGCGGCCTCCTCGGGGCCGCGGTGGGCGCAGCTCACGAAGCGCTCCCGGAAGCGGTGGCGCAGCTCGCCGCCCGCACCGCGCCGCCGCAGCAGCGCCTCGTAGTGGACCGCCTCCACCTCCTTGGCCACCAGCGGCCAGACCTCCGTCAGGAAGTCGGGCAGGTCGCCGGAGTCCGCGCGCTTGCGGAAGGCCGCTATCACGTCCGGGGTGAGCAGCAGCGGCAGATGACGGCCGTGCGCGCCCTTCGCGTTGTCGCCGCGGGCGTGGTACGGGACGCCGCGCCGGGAGCCCGCGTACAGCCGGGGCTCGCGGCCGGACGGCAGGTACGCCGGCGTCCCGTCGGCGCCGCGGACGAACCGGCCGCCGCGGGCCGTGGTCAACAGCGCCATGTGGTCGAAGAAGTTGAGGCCCAGACCGCGCAGCAGCACGGGCCGGCCCGGGGCCAGCGCCGCCAGGCCGGCGGAGAGGTCGGCGGGGTTGGCGGGCGGGAGGTAGTGCAGGCCGTGCCCGGCGGCGTAGTGGGCGAGGTGCTGCTGCCCGGGGTCGGCGACGGCCGGCAGATGGCCCTGGGCGAGCACCACCGCGCCCAGCCCGTGCAGCGTGCGGCCGTCGTCGAGGGCGAGCGACTGCGAACCGTCGGCGGCCTCGGTCAGGTGCACGGCACGGGCCCGGTGCACCACGACCGTCACCTCCTCGGGGGCGGTGCGCACGGTACGGCGGAAGACCCACTCCAGATAGCGGCCGTACAGCGCGCGCCCCGGATAGTCGTCCGGGCCGACGTCGCAGCCCTCCCAGTCGTACAGGCTCGGCCCGGTGCGTATCGGCCCCGCGCACTCGACGCTGTCGTCGGTGAACAGCGTGACCTGCGAGGCCACGGTGTTCATCAGCAGCTCGGGCGGCTGGGCGGTGCGCCACACCTGGCCCGCGCCGGGCGGGGCGGGGTCGACGACATGGACGGTCAGGCGGGCACCCGGGGCCAGTTCGGCGGCCGAGGCGCAGATCCGCTCCAGAACGCTCGTCCCGCGCGGGCCCGCGCCGACGACGGCGAGGGCGGGCCGGTGCTGGCGGTCGGCGAGATGGTCGGCGGCCAAGAGAGGCCCTCCCTGGGGCGGCGGACGGCCGGCGCGCGCGGGCGCGGCCGCCCGGGAGTGCGGGCGACGGGCAAGAGTGCGCCCCATCATCACCGCCCGATCCGCCGCGGCGGCACCCGGGGGTGGGCAAAAATCCGTTCGGACCCGGGGCCGTTGCCCGGCCCGCCGGGCCCTGACGGAGGCTTAGCGGAACCGGCGCGTCCGCATCATCCGGTCTTCGGCCGTTCGGTTCCCGGTGCACGCCCGCCCGCATCGCCCGATTTCCCGGCAACCCGCGCATCGGACAGCGCCGCCCGCCAGACCGTGACGAGCCGGACGCCGCCGCGCTTCTCCCGGCGGGCCTGGTCCAGGGCGAGGCGCGCCGTCCGGCCCGCCAGGGTCAGCGTCATCAGCTGGTTGCCGAACCACGGGCCGCCCGTGCGCCGCCACTTCACCGCCGGCCGGGTCAGCCGCCCGTGCCGGGCCAGCAGCTTTCCCAGCCAGCGGCCCGGCCGGCTCCAGCCGAAGCGGAAGCCGGCCTGCAGCGAGCCGGGGATGCTGTTGTGGACGGGGGAGCAGGTCAGCTGCAGCACCCGGCTCGTGGGCCGCGGCCCGCCGCCGCGCCAGTGCGGCTCCGCCACGTACGCATGGTGCACGTCGCCGGAGAGCACACAGACCGTCGCCGGTGCGTCCGTGCCGGCGGCGGCCTCGGCGATCAGCTCGGTGAGCGCGGTGAACGAGCCGGGGAAGGCCGCCCAGTGCTCCAGGTCGGCGCGCTGGCGCAGGAATTCGCTGCGGCGGGCCCAGCGGGGGCCGCGCTCGCCGGCGCACAGCGCGGCGTTCCAGCCCTCCGCGGCATGGATGAGATGCGGCATCAACCAGGGCAGCGAACTGCCGAGCAGCAGATGGTCGTAGCCGCCGCGCCCCTCCAGCACCGCCTGCCGCAGCCATTCGCCCTCGGTCTTGTCGAGCATCGCGCGGCTGCCCTCGTCCAGCACCCGGGTGGCCCGGGTGTCGATCATGACCAGGCGGACCCGGCCGAAGTCGCGGCGGTAGCTCCAGCGCGCGCACGCCGGATCGGCGTCCGCGCCGGCCGCGAACTCCCGCACCGCGTCCGTCGCGTCCGGCAGCGCCCGCACCCGCGCGTACAGCTCGTCGGCGGCCAGCTCGGCGGGCGAGAGGTTGCCCAGGTGCTGGTGGACCCAGTACGACATCAGGCCGCCGAGTATCCGCTCCCGCCACCAGGGGGCCGCCCGCATCCGGGCCAGCCAGGCCGCCGAGGTGTTCCAGTCGTCGATCACATCGTGGTCGTCGAAGATCATGCAGCTGGGGACGGTGGACAGCAGCCAGCGGACCTCGGGGTCGAGCCAGGATTCGTAGTAGAGGTGGGTGTACTCCTCGTAGTCGGCGACCTGCTTCCAGGGCGGCTCGCCGAGGTCGCGGCGGCCGGCCAGGACACGGGCGGTCGCCTCGGAGGTCTGGTCGGCGTAGACCTGGTCGCCCAGCAGGAGCAGCACGTCCGGGCGCGGCCGGCCGGGATCGGCGGCCAGTGTGGCGGCGAGGGTGTCCAGGGCGTCGGGGCCGACCGGGTCGTGCGCCGCGTTGGAGGGCGTCGCCGACCAGCGGCAGGAGCCGAAGGCGAACCGCAGCGGTTCGCCGGGGGAGGCGGGGAGGGTGCGGATGGTGCTCGCCGGGAAGCGGCTGCCGGGCGGCGGCCAGACCTGCTCCCCGCCGTCGCCGGGAGCGGCGTCCGGCGCGTCCAGCAGGACCTGGTAGGGCGTCTCGGTGCCGGGGGCGAGGCCGGTCACCGGGACCAGCGCATAGTGGTGCCCGGCCACCTGCCAGGTCCGTTGCGCGCCGGCCGCCCCGTCCTCGCAGCGGACGTGCACCACGCACGGCCCGTCGGTCTCCACCCACACCGTCGCGCTCTGCGCGTCGACGTAGCGCAGCAGCGGCCCCAAGCGCAGTCCGGCCATCGGTGCCTCCCCACTTGTCGTGGTCAGAGGATAGGAGCACAACGTGCGCGGTGGGGGGCCGGGGCGGCGGCGCGCCCGCCGGCCGTGGTTTCGGCCGACGGGCGCGCGGGACGGTTGCGCAGAACCGGACCGGTCAGCAGCCGTCCAGGATCTTCTTCAGGGCGGCCTTCTCCGCGGAGTCCGCGGTCATGCCGTACTCATGCTTCACCCACACCCACATCCGGGCGTACTCGCAGTGGTACGAGGCCTTCGGCGGCAGCCACTTCGCCGGGTCCTTGTCGCCCTTCTCCTGGTTGAGGTTGTCGGTGACGGCGATCAGCTGGGAGTGGGTCAGGTCGTTGGCCAGCTCCTGGCGGCGCGCGGTGGTCCACTGCGCGGCGCCCGACTTCCAGGCCTCCGACAGCGGTACGACGTGGTCGATGTCGAGGTCGGCCGGCTTGGTCCAGGTCTCGCCGTCGTAGGCCGAGACCCACTTGCCGCTGGTGGCCGCGCAGCTGTCGTCCTGCTGCACGTCCGTGCCGTCGCGCTTGAGCACCACCTCGCGGGTGTTGCAGTTCTTGCCCTGGTCGATCCAGTGCGGGAACTTGTCGCGGCTGTAGCCGTCCTGCGGGCCCTCGGCCTGTTCCTTGATCTGGCCGAGGTACGTCCGTGCGGTGGCCGCGTCCGGCGGGCTGGGCGGCGCCGCCTGGGCGGACTGGCCGCTGAGGGCCAGCGTGCAGACCAGGGCCGCGGCCGATCCCGCGGCGAGAGTGACTCGACGCGCGTAGACCTTTTTCATCGAAAACTCCCGGAATGTGGGGGGAAGTTGCCGTGCGATGCGGAGCCCATCGTGGCGATGTGGGGTTTCCACGAGATGGGCGCCAGGTAACAGAGTGGCGACATGCCCACGTCACTTCAAGGGGAGCTGACGAGGCGCCATAAATGCATCACGGCACTCCGGTTGAGTCGCTCCCGCGCATGCGCCCCTGCCGCCGCCCTACAGTGAGCGCGTGCTGCTGCCGGTCAACGTCACGCTCGGGGTCGTCCTCGCCGTCCTGCTGGCCGCCGCCGTGGCCACCGCCGCGCTGGCGCGCCTCGGTCATGCCCGCGCCATCGCCGTCGCCGGACTGCGCGCCGCCGCCCAACTCGCCGCCGTCTCCTACCTCATCGGCTGGGTGGTGCACGCCCTGCCCTGGCTGCTGGGCTTCCTCCTGCTGATGTTCGCGGTCGCGGTGCGGACCGCGGGCCGCCGGATCACCCAGAACCGCACCTGGTGGTGGGCCGCCGCACCGATCGCCGCCGGGGTCGTCCCGGTCGTGGCCCTGCTGCTGCTCACCGGCCTGGTGCCGCCGCGCGGCCTGACCCTGATCCCCGTCGCGGGCATCCTGATCGGCGGCGCGCTGACCGCCACCGTCCTGGGCGGGCGGCGGGCGCTGGACGAGCTGGAGACGCGGCGCGGCGAGTTCGAGGCGGGCCTGGCGCTGGGGCTGCCGGACCGCGACGCGCGGATGGAGGTCGCCCGCCCGGCCGCCTCGGACGCCCTGCTGCCGGGGCTCGACCAGACCCGGACCGTGGGATTGGTCACACTGCCCGGCGCGTTCGTCGGGATGCTGCTGGGCGGCGCGTCCCCCGTACAGGCAGGTGCCGTGCAGTTGTTCGTGCTGGTGGCCCTGCTGGCGGTGCAGGCGGCGGCCTGTGCGACGGTGCTGGAGCTGGTCGCCCGCGGACGACTGCACCGCGTACCCTGGACGGCAGCAGAAGGGGAGTAGCTCTCTGCCGGACCGTCGACATACTGCCCGCCCCCGTGGCGAGCCGGCGCCCGGAGCGCGGTGCCCATCCGTACCGCGCCAGCGAGACCTTCGGCCGCAGTGTTCGACGCTGCCGTGCCGAAGCGACCCCTTTCCCGGGCCCCTTTGGTGCGGCCCGACCGATCGAGGTATTCCACCCCGTGTTCAGCCTTACCGTCGCCGCCGTCGTCTTCGGCGTCGTCTTCCTCGCCGAACTGCCCGACAAGACCGCCCTCGCCGGCCTGATGCTCGGCACCCGCTACCGCGCCTCGTACGTCTTCGCCGGCGTCGCCGCGGCCTTCCTCGTGCATGTCGCGCTCGCCATCGCCGCGGGCAGTGTGCTCACCCTGCTCCCGCACCGCTGGGTGCAGGGCGTGGTCGGGGTCCTCTTCCTGGCCGGCGCCGCCGTGCTGCTGTTCCGGAAGGGCGACGACGAGGAAGAGGTGAAGAAGCCCGCCGACCAGAGCTTCTGGAAGGTCTCCGGGGCGGGCTTCATGATGATCCTGGTCGCCGAGTTCGGTGACCTGACCCAGATCATGACCGCCAACCTCGCGGCCCGTTACGACGACCCGCTCTCGGTCGGCGTGGGCGCCGTGCTGGCCCTGTGGGCGGTGGCGGGCCTGGGCATCCTGGGCGGCCGCACGCTCATGAAGTACGTACCGCTGACGCTCATCACCAAGATCGCCGCGGGAGTGATGCTGGTGCTGGCGGGCTTCAGCCTGTACGAGGCGATCGCCGGCTGAGGCGTCCGCGGGCCGGGACGGCCGTGGGGTGCGGGGCGGGCTCCTCGGGAGGTTCTCGGGGGCGCGCCCCGCCGCCCGCGGCCCCTGTCCCGCGTGGGCCCTCAGGCCGTGAGGTGCACCGCGACCGCGCCGTCCGCCGGCACCTCGACCCGGACCCGGGTGAGGTCGCGCACCTGCGCGGTGGGGCCGAAGGCGGCGGCCCGGTCGCCGACGCCGACCACCCGCATGCCGGCCGCCCGGCCGGCCTCGATGCCCGCCTCGGAGTCCTCGAAGACCAGGCAGTCCTCGGGCGCGAAGCCCAGCTCGGCGGCGCCCTTGAGGAAGCCCTCCGGGTCGGGCTTGCTGGCGCTCACGCTCTCCGCCGTGATCCGCACGACGGGCATGGGCAGCCCGGCCGCGCCCATCCGGGCGTCGGAGAGCGGGACGTCGGCGGAGGTCACCAGGGCGTGCGGAACGGTGGCGAGGGCGGCCATGAAGGCGGGTGCGCCGGGGACCGGCACCACGCCGTCCATGTCGGCGGTCTCCTGCGCCAGCATCCGGCGGTTGTCCGCCAGGTTGAGCTCCATCGGGCGGTCCGGCAGCAGCGCGGCCATGGTGGCCCAGCCCTGCCGGCCGTGGACGACCTTGAGGACCTCGTCCGCGTCCAGCTCCTGCTCGGCGGCCCAGCGGCGCCAGCAGCGCTCGACGACGGCCTCGGAGTTCACGATCGTGCTGTCCATGTCCAGCAGCAGGGCGCGGGCGGTGAGCGTGGTGGTGGCCGGCATCGGCGGGCTCCTGGGCGCTACGGGCACACGGGCGCTGCGGCCGTATGCGAACGGTGCGGATCGCACGAGGGAACAGAGCGGCTCCGCCCGCCGGTCAGGGAGTGCGGGCGGAACCACTTTGTTTCTTCACGATACAAAATGTACCCCCGTGTCGACAACCGGGCTGGTCAGCGACCTGGGACCGGGGTGCGCCGGGCAGCCGGAAACGGACGCGGCGGGACCGGCCGGGGACCCCGCCGGCGGAGCGCGTCCGGGCTCACGGTTCACGGCTCGTGGGTGCGGGACTCCAGGGACGCCCGGGTCCGCGCGCCGTAGACGCCGTCCGGGTCGCCGGTCACTCCGTAGGTCTGCTGGTAGCGGGACACGGCGGCCCGCACCTCCGCGTCGTAACGGCCGTCGTCCGGGCCCGGGTAGAGGGACAGTTGCCGCAGCCGCCCCTGGAGTTCGGCCACTTCCGGGCCGGCGGCTCCCTCGCGCAGCACGATCGGTCCCGTCGGCGGGGCGCTGGGGCCGTGGGTGCCGGGGGAGTGCGTGACGCTGCCGGACGCCCGGGTGGGAGCCGGGGCGGGCGTCGCCCCGGTCGAGTAGCGCCGTACGCCGACCGTGGGGCCGGGGACGCCGGTCGGGGCGGGCGGCGGCGGACGGGTCGCGGAGCGGGAGGGGGCGGCGCTGCGGCGGGTGGGGGCGGGGACTTCGCCGGTGGGGAGGCCGGCGCTGGGGGAGGCGGCGCCGCGGTCGGGTGGCGCGGCGCGGTCCCGGGTGCCGCCGGACAGGGCGTCGGTGGTGATCAGGACCGCGGCGGCGGCGACCGCGGCCCCGGCGGCGGCCAGTACGGCCGGCACGGTGCGCCGGCGGGCGGGAGCGGAGGGCACGGCGCCGGCGGGCGGCTCGTCTTCCGCGGCGCTGAACGTCCGGGAGGCCGGGCCGGGGCGGCGCCGCGCTCGGGGGAAGAGCGGGTCATGGGCGGCAGGGCCGGCGGAGACGGCCGCCGGGCCCGGGGCCTGCGGCGGGCCGGGGAGGAGCGGGCCGGGGAGGAACGGGCCGGGGTGCAACGGGCCGGGCGGGGGCGGCGGTCCGGTGGCGGAGCGGTCGGCGGGTGCGGGCCGCTCCGCCCGGTGCACCGCCGCGTCCACCCCGGGTAAGTCGTCCAGCAGGTCGCCCCGGCCCGGCGGGCCGACGCCCGTTCCGCCGTCGGTGCGCCGCGGGCCGCCGTACGCGGGGTCGCCCGCCTCGCCGTCCTCGCCTTCGTCCTCGTCGGGCAGTGACACGTACGGCCGAACGCGCAACGGATCAAAGTCGTCCGCGTCGACCGCCGCACACAGGCAGGTCGGCCGGCCGCCGCCGCGTACGGGGGCGGAGCAGTGCGGGCATGCCGGTGCCGTCACGAGCGGTCCCCTCCCTGGAGGCATCGAACCGGCAGCGATTATCCAAAGGACGCACCCGTTCGCGCAGGCGCTCGAAGACATCCGTACGGCATACCCCGGGTGTCCCCTGAACGGCCCTGGATGCCGAACGCCGTTCGGCGGGCCATATCCGGGCGAACCACCCAGGATGGAAGGGGTCCGAAGGGCGGTCCGCGACGGAAGGGGCGGCCCGGCCGAACAGAGGGAGACGCCCATGGCGCAGGACACCGGTGCTCCTGCCGTCCCCGGCGCGGACCGGTCCCGGCGGACGGTCCTCGTCGCGATCGGCGCGTTGCTGCTCGGCATGCTCATCGCGGCGCTCGACCAGACCATCGTCGCCACCGCGCTGCCCACCATCGTCAGCGAGCTCGGCGGCCTCGACCACCTCTCCTGGGTGGTCACCGCCTACCTCCTGGCCGCGACGGCCGCGACTCCGCTGTGGGGCAAGCTCGGCGACCAGTACGGCCGCAAGAAGCTGTTCCAGACCGCCATCGTGATCTTCCTGGTCGGGTCGGTGCTGTGCGGTGTCGCGCAGAACATCGGGCAACTGATCGCCTTCCGGGCCCTCCAGGGCCTGGGCGGCGGCGGGCTGATCGTGCTGTCGATGGCGATCGTCGGCGACATCGTGCCGCCCCGCGAACGCGGCAAGTACCAGGGCCTGTTCGGTGCCGTCTTCGGCGGCGCCAGCGTCCTGGGACCGCTGCTCGGCGGGCTGTTCGTGGACCACCTCAGCTGGCGCTGGGTGTTCTACATCAACGTCCCCGTCGGCATCGTCGCGCTCGCCGTCATCGCCGCCGTGCTGCACATCCCGCGCCGCCGCACCCCGCACCGGATCGACTACCCGGGCACCGCCCTGATCGCCGCGGTCGCCGCCTGCTTCGTCCTGATGACCTCGCTCGGCGGCGTGAGCTACCCGTGGTCCTCCTGGCAGATCGTGGGATGCGGCGCACTCGGCGTCGTGCTGCTGGCGGTGTTCCTGGTCGTCGAGCGCCGGGCCGCCGAACCCGTCCTGCCGCCGCGCCTGTTCCGCAGCCGCTCCTTCACGCTGACCGCCGTCATCGGCTTCGTCGTCGGTTTCGCGATGTTCGGATCGATGACGTATCTGCCGACGTTCCTGCAGGTCGTGCAGGGGGTGACCCCGACCCTGTCCGGTGTGCACATGCTGCCGATGGTGTGCGGCATGCTGCTGGCCTCCACCGGGTCCGGGCAGATCGTCAGCCGCACCGGCCACTACAAGGTCTTCCCGATCGCCGGCACCGGCGTCGTCGCGCTCGGACTGCTGTTGCTGCACCGGCTCGACCCGTCCAGCGGCGTCGCCGAGATGAGCGCGTACTTCTTCGTCTTCGGCTTCGGACTCGGCCTGGTGATGCAGGTGCTGGTGCTCATCGCGCAGAACGCCGTCGTCTACCAGGACCTGGGCGTCGCCACCTCCGGTGCCACCTTCTTCCGCTCCATCGGCGGCTCGTTCGGCGTGTCCCTCTTCGGCACGGTCTTCACCAACCACCTCCGGCCGCGGATCGCCGACGCCGTCGCCGGGGTGCCCCTGCCGCCGGGCGTCGACGCCGCCACGATCGCCGAGGATCCGCGGACCGTCGCCCGGCTGCCGTCCGGACAGGCCGCCGGCGTCCTGCACGCCTACGCCGACTCGATCACCGATGTCTTCCTCTACGCCGTCCCCGTCGTCCTGGTCGCGTTCGTCCTGGCCTGGTTCCTCAAGGAGGAGCCGCTGCGCGGCAGCGTCACCGCCCCGGACACCAGCGAGGTGCTCTCCTCCAACCCCGTCGAGCGGTCCTCGCGCGACGAATGCGCCCGCGCCCTGTCCAAACTCGGCAGCAGGGAAGGCCGCAAGCACATCTACGAGAAGATCACCGCACGGGCCGGCCTGGACCTCAGACCCGCGGCCGGCTGGCTGATCCTGCGCATCCACCGCTGCGGCGCGGTGGAACCGGCACGGCTCGCCGAACGCAGCACCGTCCCGCTCGGGGTGCTCGCCGAGAGCGTCCGGCAGATCGAGGAACGCGGACTCGCCACCCGCGACGGGGTGTTGCTGCGGCTCACCGGCGACGGCCTGGAGACCGCCGAACGGCTCTCGGCGGCCCGGCAGCAGTCGCTCGCGGAGCTGCTCGGCGACTGGTGGACCGACGACCGGCCCACCGACCTCACCGCACTCGTCCGCGAACTGACCGCGGAACTGTGCGGCTCGGACGAGGAGGAACCCCACCACGGCGACACCCGCCGCCCGCTGCCCCGCATCCCTCCGCGCACGCCGGGGCCGCCGGATCTTGCCAAGTGAGTGGGGAGGACGGGGTGTCGGCGGGGGGATCCGGTGGCCGGCGGGGAGGCTCGGCGCCCGGATGCCGCACCGGCCGTCAGCCGGTGCCGGTCGGCGCGCCCCCGCCGCCCGCCCGGTCGTCCCCGGCGTCCGGGCCCGCCAGTCGCTTCTCGAAGAAGATCTCCGCGTAGGGGTCCTCGTGGTACGGATCGATCTCCACGAAGCCGTGCCGCCGGTAGAGCGCGACGGCCTCCACCAGGTCCAGCCGGGTGTCCAGCCGCATCCGCTCGGCGCCCAGCCGCACCGCGGCCCGCTCGGCGGCCGTGAGCAGCACGCCCGCCCCGCCGCGGCCGCGCCGGGCGGCCCGTACGAACATCTGCTTGAGCTCCGCGGTCCGCGCGTCCAGCATCCGCACCCCGGCGCAGCCCGCCACCGCCCCGCCGTGGCGGGCCACCAGCAGCACGCCGTCCGGTGGCGTCAGATCGGCGCTGGGGTACTCCGCGATGCCCTCGTCGATCTCCGCCGGCGTCGAACCGCGGCCCTCGTGCAGGGCGAAGTACCGGTCGGCCACTTCGGTGTAGTACTCGCGCAACAGCGCCCCGGCGTCCGGTGACCCGACCGGCTCCGGGGTGACGGTCCAGGGGAGGCGCAGGGTGGCGGCGTCGCTCATGTCGTCATTGTGGGCACCGGGGCGGCGCACGGCGCAACGGATTTCGAGCGACGCCGCCGGGGCTCAGCCCTGCTTCGGACCGGTCTGCTGCACCACCTCGAAGGACCACAGCGTCGACCCGGACGCGGCGGGCTTGGGCCGCTCGCCGCCCTCGGCGCCGGCACCCTGCTGGTGCGCGGCCTTCATCGGCCCCTCCATCCACGCCTGGAACGACTCCTCGTCCCGCCACCGGGTGTAGACGAGGTACTGGTCGGTGCCCTCGACGGGGCGCAGCAGCTCGAACCACTCGAAGCCGTCCGAGGAGTCCACCGTGCCGGCGCGGGAGGCGAAGCGCTTCTCCAGGACCTCTCGCTGCTCGGTGGGCACGGTCAGTACATTGATCTTCACGATGCTCATGGCGACCATCGTGCCGCATGGTGCACGGCGAGGGCAGGCCAGGGCGGCGGGCGCGGCCCGGTCAGCCGTGCAGTTTCAGGCCCTTGGTGATCTTGTCGACGATGCCGCGGGGGCCGTAGACGGCGAGCCCCACCAGGTCCAGGTCGTCGGCGGCCACCGCCCGTACCGCCGCCCGGTTGTCGTCGTCGTTCCCCGTGGCGAACATGTCGGCCGTGTACACCGCGGTGGGCACGGCCCGGCTCAGCGCGCGGGCATGGGTGCGGGTCAGGGCCGCGGCGTCGGCGGCGTAGCAGAGCACCGGCTCGCGCAGCAGTGCCAGGTAGCCGTGGCCGGAGGCGTCCTCGTAGGGCTTGCCCATGATGTCGCCGGAGGCGTGCGCGATGCCGCTGGCGAGGAACGCGGTGACGTTCAACTTCTGCCAGCCGGCGAGGTCGTCCCGGACGATCACGGCGATCTTGGTCTCGAAGCGGGGAGCGGCCGGTGCCGTACGGGGGGATTCGGTTGCGGTGGGTGCGGTCGTCATACGGGGAGTCTCGTCCGCCATCCGGACTGCCGTATTGAACGCTGGTGCGGCCCGGCAGACTGGAGCGATGAGCAGGCAGCACGACGGGGACTGGGCGCGCTACTGGCGCGATCCGGACCGGCCGCTGGAAGCGATGCACGCGCACTTCGTCCGCCATGTCTTCCATCCGCACAGCCACGACGCCTATTCCTTCGCGGTGACCGAGAGCGGCGCCCAGCGTTTCACCTGCCGCGGTGCGGGCCACACCAGCGCCGCCGGCATGGTGATGGCGTTCAACCCGGACGACCCGCACGACGGGGAGTCCGCCGTCGAACTCGGCTTCACCTACCGGATCATGCACATCGGCCCGGACGTCGTACGCGCCGTGCTCGACGACGTGACGGGCGGCCGGGGTGCCATGCCGCTGTTCGACCGGCCGGTGGTCGACGACCCGGTGCTGGCCCGCGCGCTGCGGCGGCTGCATCCGGCGCTCGTCGGCGGCGCCGATCCCCTCGTACGGGAAGAACGGCTCACCGCGGCCGTCGAGGCCATGGTGCGGCGCAACGCCACGGGCGGTGCCGCGGCGGCCGGACCCCGCGAACTCCCCGCGGGCGCACAGGCCGAGGCGGCCCGGCGGGCGCGGGATCTGCTGATGGCGGCCTTCGACCAGCCGCTGTCGGCCCAGGAACTCGCCGACGCCGCGGGATGCAGCCGCTTCGCGCTCTACCGGGCGTTCCGCGCCGAGTACGGCATGGCGCCCAGCGACTTCCAGCGGCTGCTGCGCCTGCGCCGCGCCCGCACCCTCCTCGCCGAGGGCCGCGCCGCATCGGATGCCGCCGCCGAGGCGGGCTTCGCCGACCAGGCGCACTTCCACCGCTGGTTCGTGCGCTGCTTCGGCATCACCCCGGGTGCCTTCCGCCGGGCCGGCGCGCGGGGTGAAGGGGCGAAGGGCTGAGGGACCGAGCGGGGCGGGACCTCCGCGCCGGCCACCGCAGAGACGTCCGGCGCGGGAGGTCGCCGAGCACAGCACTCCGCCCCGCCGGCGGAGGCCGACGGGGCGGAGCGGAGCAACGGTGCCGGTGATGCCGGCCGGTGCCCGGGGCGGTCCGGGCGGTCAGGCCGCCGAGTCGGCCGTGGCCGGTGCGCGGACCTCGCGGGCCTCCGCCTCGGTTTCGACGGCCGGCGGGGAGCCGGGCAGCGGCTTGCGGGCGCTCTCCGACATCAGCAGGACGGCGATGCCGCCGATCACGGCCGCCGCCATCATGTAGTAGGCGGGCATCATCTTGTTGCCGGTCGCGCCGATCAGGGCGGTGACCACCAGCGGCGTCGTGCCGCCGAAGAGCGACACGGAGACGTTGAAGCCGATCGACAGCGAGCCGTAGCGCACCTTCGTCGGGAACAGCGCGGGCAGCGTGGACGGCATCGCCGCGGTGAAGGTGACCAGCAGCAGGCCGAGGGCGGCCATGCCGACCGCGATGGCGGCCAGCGATCCCTGCCGGATCAGCAGCAGGGCGGGGACGGACAGCACCAGGAAGCCGACGCAGCCCGCGCCGATGACCGGGCGGCGGCCGAAGCGGTCGGTGAGCCGGCCCGCGAACGGCTGGACGCACATCATGAGGACCATCACCGCGAGCACGACCAGCAGCCCGTGGGTCTCGTCGTACTTCAGCTCCGAGGTCAGGTAGCTCGGCATGTACGACAGCAGCATGTAGTCGGTGACGTTGAAGACCAGGACCAGGCCGATGCACAGCAGCATCGACCGCCACTGACCGAAGATCATCTCGCGGACGCCGATCCGCTTCTCGGCCTCGCGGCGCGCCTTCTCCTTGGTCCGCGCCTCCTTCTCCAACTGGGCGAAGGCCGGGGTCTCTTCGAGCCGCATCCGCAGGTAGAGGCCGATGACGCCCATCGGTCCGGCGATCAGGAACGGGATGCGCCAGCCCCAGGAGGTCAGGTCCTCGGTGGACAGCAGCGCGGTCATCAGCGTGACCAGGCCGGCGCCGCCGACGTAACCGGCCAGGGTGCCGAACTCCAGCCAGCTGCCGAGGAATCCGCGCTTCTTGTCGGGTGCGTACTCGGCGATGAAGGTGGAGGCGCCGCCGTACTCGCCGCCGGTGGAGAAGCCCTGCACCAGGCGGGCGACGAGCAGCAGGATCGGCGCCCCGACGCCGATGGAGGCGTAGGACGGGATCAGGCCGATGGCGAAGGTGCCCGCGGCCATCATGATCATGGTGATCGCGAGGATCTTCTGCCGGCCGATCTTGTCACCGAGCGGCCCGAAGACCATGCCGCCGATGGGGCGGACCAGGAACGCCGCCGCGAACGCTCCGAACGTCGACAGCAACTGCGCGGTCGGATTCCCGGACGGGAAGAAGACGTGTCCGAGGGTGACCGCGATGTAGCTGTACACGCCGAAGTCGAACCACTCCATCGCATTGCCGAGCGCGGCCGCCGAGACGGCACGCTTGACCATCACGGGATCGACGACGGTCACCTCGCCCGATGCCTGCTGTGCCGGATCGGACGGCTGTTTCCGCTCGGTTGCGGTGTCGGCACGGCCGCCGACGGGGTTGCGGGGCCCGGGGGCGACGGGGGACTGCGTCGGCACGTGCTCGCTCGCCTGCGCTCTCTTTGGACGACAACATGACTCCGCCCGCCTCGGGCGGGCCACAGCCCGCCATGGAGCGGCGGGCAAAGGTCGACCATAGGGGCAGACCGGATCATCACGGACAGTGCGCGGACGACCGCGCAGGTGGCCGTATACCCGCTCCTTGCAGGGGAAACGCCCTGTCGGGAAGCAATCAGTGGCGCTTAGGTCTGTGATCCATATCGCGGTGATCCGCTGCAACCCTCACGGGTTTGTGAGGTGGGTCACGGGGCGGCCGGCCGGCCGACCGGCCGGGAGGGGGAGGCGGCGGGACCGGGTGCGCGAGCGCGCCGCTCGGGGTACGCGCACGACGCGTACGGACACGAGAACGGCGCGGCGGCACAGTGCTGCCCGCCGCGCCGAGGTGGATCGTCGCGTTCTCTCAAGGATCGGCCATGACCGCCGGCCCCGCCACTCGGGCGCGGGCCGGCGGGGAGGCGCCGGCTCACGGCATCCAGGCCTCGTACGACATGACCTCCCCCGCCTTGACCCTGGAGTCCCGGTCGTCCTTGGTGAAGGTGATCTCCAGCCCGAGGAGTTCGCCGGTGCGCGGATCGAGGATCACCATCTGCCGGGTGGCGTTCGCGGCGCCGTCGGGACCGTCGTACACATAGGCCAGACCGCGCCGGCCCAGCCGGTCGGTGACCGCGCCCGCCTGCCGCAGCCCGTCGGCATCGGCCAGGATCCGGGCGACGGCGGCGGTCTCCCGCGGGCCCGGGGTCCACTCCTGCCGGAAGGAGGAGAGCGCGGACAGGAGCTCGGGGGTGGTGCGGAGGCCGCCGGGCCCGCCGTACAGCCACGACAGCTGTTCCCGCAGGCCCGCGGGGTCCGTCGACGGCCGCGTACGGGAGGCGAGGCCGCCGTGCTGGGCTTCGGAGCCCGCGGGGTAGGTCTTGCGGTGCAGCACCTTGCCGTCGCTCACGGTCTGCCACCGGCCGTCGTCGTCGTGGATCACCGGGCGGCCCGGATGCCGCGGGTCGGTGGCCACCACCAGCTCCGAGCCGCTGCCGTCGGCGTGCCAGCGGGTGATGTGCTCCTCGGGCACGGTGACGGGCGGATCGGCGTCGGGGCCCGACTCCATGGTCATGTACCAGCTCTGCAGATGACTGCCCCGGCGCGGCCCGTCCCCGGCGCCGGCCGCCCGCGCCCTGGCCTCCGCCCGGCGGGCGAGGACGTCCAGCGGGACGGACGGGGCGTCGGCGCGCAGGGCGAGGGCGGCGGGCGCGGCGACGGCGGGGCTGCTGCCGGCGCCGGAGAAGGCGAGCGCCAGGGCGGCGACGGCGGCCGCCGATACGGCGGTCAGCCCCATCACCAGGCGGTTACGGCGCACGGGACGGGGGCGGCCGCGCGGGGCGGCGCCGGCGGTCAGGTCCTGCAGGCGGGCCTCGGCCCGCGCGGTCAGGGGGCGGTCGCGCCAGGGTCCCTCGTCGGCGGAGACGGGGTCGGCCTGCCGCAGCAGCTCCAGTTCCTCAGTCATGGCGGCGGCCTCCCGCTCGGGTCGGTACGGGGTGGGGGGAGCGTCGGGTGGGTTCGGGGGCGGGGGAGTCACGGGTGGGGCGAGTGGGTGCCGGGCGGGGTGCGGGCGCCGAGGGGGAGGGGAGACGCGACGGCGGTGCGTCGGCACCTGGCGGGGGTGCGTCGGACCGCGGTGGGGGTGCGTCGGACGGCGGCGGTGGCGCCTCGGGCCGTGGCGGAGGCGCCTCGGGCCCGGTGGTGCCTCGCTGCATCCGCTCGATCTGGGTACGGAGCCGGCCGCGCGCCCGGTGCAGCCGCATGGCCGCCGCGCTCCGGCCGCACCCGAGGGTCACCGCCAGCTCGTCGATGCTCAGTTCCTCCCAGGCCGTCAGGCGCAGCACCTCCTGATCGGCCGGGGCGAGCCGGGTCAGCGCCTCGTGCACCCAGGAGCCGGGCCGCTCGGCGTCCGGGCTCTCCACGGTCTGTCCCCGCTGCGCCGCCTCGTGGTTGCCGAGCCGGTGCAGCAGCCGCCGGTAGCGGCCCAGCCCCCGCACCGTATTGGCCAGACAGTTGCGGGCCACCCCGTACAGCCAGGGCAGCGGCGCATCGGGAAGTTCGGCGCGTCGCCGCCAGGCTATGGAGAAGACCTCCGCCACCACTTCCTCGACTTCGTGTGCCTGCCCGTCCAGCCGCCGCGCCACGAAGCGGCTGACCGCCCAGTAGTGCGCGCGATAGGCCTCGGCGAAGGCGTCGTCCGTGCTCATGAACCCTTGGTGTCCGGCATGGCGCCGATCTTCACACCCTTGTGGGGTGAGACTTCCCACCGGCGCTCGGGCCCGCCGTTCCCGGCCGGGGGTGACGTCCGCGGCGGCCGCGGACACCTACGGAGCATGAGATCTCCCGTGAAGTGGCTGACGACCACCGACCACAAGACGATCGGCACGCTCTACCTGGTCACCGCGTTCGCGTTCTTCTGCGTCGGCGGGGTGATGGCGCTGCTGATGCGCGCCGAACTGGCCCGTCCCGGCCACCAGGTCATGTCGAACGAGCAGTTCAACCAGGCGTTCACGATGCACGGCACGATCATGCTGCTGATGTTCGCGACGCCGCTGTTCGCCGGTTTCGCGAAC
>NZ_JBFBHQ010000029.1:0-87308 GCF_040701845.1 Streptomyces angustmyceticus
CGCACCAGCCCCGCGCAGCGGCACCGCGGACCCCGCCCGCCGCAGGCGCAAACGCGGGCGCACCGCGCAGCGGGCGGCAAACGGCGAGCAACCCCACGGCGGGAAAGCCAAAAACGTGGGCCGAAAGCCAAGCGCAGCGAAACCCACGGCGGGAAAGCCAAAAACGTGGGAGGACAATGACATCGTGAACGATGTCGACACCTTCGCCGACCTGCTGACCCCGGAAGGCCAGACCTTGCTGGCCGAGTTGCGGGACCACACCCCGTCGGACGAGCTGGCGGCAGCCACCCGGCTGCGGCGCACGCACCCCGCGGCACTGGTCTCGGCCGCGCTGGGCCAGGCCCGGCTTCGGCAGCGCGCGGCAGCGAAGTTCGGGGCGGACGCGGGCCGGATGTACTTCACGCCGAACGGCGTGGAGCAGTCCACCCGGGCCACGGTCGCCGCCCACCGCGCCGAGCGGCTCGCGGCGCTGGGCGTGCGGACGCTGGCGGACCTGTGCTGCGGCATCGGCGGCGACGCGCTCGCGCTGGCCCGGGCCGGGATCCGGGTGCTGGCCGTCGACCGTGACCCGCTGGCCTGCGCGGCGGCGCGGGCCAATGCCGAGGCGCTGGGGCTCGCGGAGCTGATCGAGGTGCGCTGCGCGGACGTGACGGAGGTGGACACGGCGGGATATGACGCGGTGTTCGTGGATCCGGCGCGGCGCGGCAAGGCGACGACGAAGGGGGCGGCGCGCAGCGCCTCGTTGGGGGGCGGTGGCCGGGCGACGGGTGGGCGGATCTTCGACCCCGAGGCGTACTCGCCGCCGCTGTCCTGGGCCGTCGAGGCGGCCCGTAAGGCTCCCGTCGCGGCGCTGAAGATCGCGCCGGGGGTGCCGCACGACGCGCTGCCCGAGGACGCCGAGACGGAGTGGATCTCGGACGGGGGTGACGTCAAGGAGGCCGTGGTGTGGTTCGGCGCGGCGCAGGGCGGGGCGGGGCGCATCACGCCCGGCGGCCGCCGTGCCACGCTGCTGCCGGCCGGGGACTCGCTGCTCGGCGCGGGGCTGCCGGATCCCGAGCCGGGCCCCGTCGGGGACTGGCTGTACGAGCCGGACGGGGCGGTGATCCGCGCGCATCTGGTCGCGGACGTCGCCCGGGAGATCGACGGGCGGCTGATCGACCCGACGATCGCGTACCTGACCGCGGACCGGCTGGCCGAAACGCCGTACGCGACCGCCTACGCGATCACCGATGTGCTGCCGTTCCACGTCAAGCGGCTCAAGGCGCTGCTGCGGGAGCGCGAGGTCGGCATCGCGGTGATCAAGAAGCGTGGTTCGGCGGTGGAGCCGGAGGAGCTGCGCAGGAAGCTGAAGCTCGGCGGCGGCCGCAACTCCTGCACGATCTTCCTGACCCGGGTGGCCGGCGCCCCCACGATGCTGCTGGGGCACCCGGCCGCGGACGCGCCCTGAGCGGCCCTCACGCCAGGTCGGTGAGGTCCTCGGCGTAGATCTGGGAGAGCGGCTGCGGTCCGATGTACTGCTGGCAGGTGCACTGGCCCGCCTCGTACTGCACCGGTTTGCGATCGGCGTCCCAGGCGACCGCGACCTCCACCAGCTCATGACACTTGCCCTTTTTGTCATGCTTGGCGAGGTGGTGGGTGCAGCCGCACACCGGCTGCGGCGGCTGCTGCGCGGCGGCCAGCTCCTGCCGTTCCTGACGGGCGGTCTCCAGCCGCTCCATCTTGCGTTCGTGCCGCGTGCGCAGCGCCGTACGGGCGGTGTCGGCGACCTTCGCGAAGCCGCCCGCCATGAAGAAGACGAAGACCCACCAGAACCAGTCCACAGCCTGCCGCCTCCCCACGTGCGCGCCCGGTGCTGCCTGCCAGGGTAAGACCTCTGGCCGGAGCTCGCGCCGGGGACGGCGCGAGGACTCGCGACACGACAAAACGAGCCCTCGCGCGGCCTCAGGAGTAGAGGTTGTCCTTGCTCGTCTCGTGGACGTGGTCGTGGTCGTGGTGGTGCGCGGCGGCGGCCGGCTCCTCGCCGGGCACATGCGGTTCGGTGACCGGCAGGGACGAGTCGGCGGAGAGGTCCCAGGCGGAGGCGGACCGGCCCCGTGACACCATCTCGGCGCCCAGGGCGGCGACCATCGCGCCGTTGTCGGTGCACAGCTTGGGCCGCGGCACCCGCAGGGTGATCCCGGCGTCCTCGCAGCGGCGCTGGGCCATCGCCCGCAGCCGGGAGTTGGCCGCGACGCCGCCACCGATCATCAGGTGGTCCACGCCGTTGTCCTTGCAGGCCCGGACGGCCTTACGGGTCAGCACGTCCACCACGGCCTCCTGGAAGGACGCCGAGACGTCCGCCACCGGCACCTCCTCGCCGGCCGCCCGCTTGGCCTCGATCCAGCGGGCCACGGCGGTCTTCAGGCCGGAGAAGGAGAAGTCGTAGACCGGGTCGCGGGGGCCGGTCAGCCCGCGCGGGAAGCGGATCGCGTCGGGGTTGCCCTCGCGGGCGTAGCGGTCGATGACCGGGCCGCCGGGGAAGCCGAGGTTCAGCACCCGCGCGATCTTGTCGAACGCCTCGCCGGCCGCGTCGTCGATCGTCGAGCCCAGCGGCCGTACGTCGGAGGTGATGTCCGGGGCCAGCAGGAGGGAGGAGTGGCCACCGGACACCAGCAGCGCCATCGTGGGCTCCGGCAGCGGGCCGTGCTCCAGCTGGTCGACGCAGATGTGCGAGGCGAGGTGGTTGACGCCGTACAGCGGCTTGCCGAGGGCGTAGGCGTACGCCTTCGCGGCCGAGACACCGACCAGGAGCGCGCCGGCCAGGCCCGGTCCCGCGGTGACCGCGATCCCGTCCAGGTCGCTCGCCGCGACCCCGGCGTCCTTCAGGGCGCGCTGGATGGTGGGGACCATCGCCTCCAGGTGGGCGCGCGAGGCCACCTCCGGCACCACGCCGCCGAAGCGGGCGTGCTCGTCGACGCTGGAGGCGACCGCGTCGGCGAGGAGGGTGTGGCCGCGGACGATGCCGACACCGGTCTCGTCGCAGGAGGTCTCGATGCCGAGGACGAGCGGTCCGCCGCGTGAGTCAGCCATGAGTGTCAAGTTCCTTGTACGGAGGGTGCTTCGGAGGAGGTCTGGGTGGTGCGGCGCATGACGAGGGCGTCGACGTTGCCGGGCTGGTAGTAGCCGCGGCGGAAACCGATCGGCTCGAAGCCGAAGCGTTCGTAGAGGCGCTGGGCCCGTACGTTGTCGACCCGCACCTCCAGCAGCACCTCGTGGCATTCGAAGTCCGTCGCGGCACCGAGGAGTTCGGTCAGCAGCCGGGCGCCGAGGCCGGTGCCCCACATCTCGCGGGCGGTGGCGATGGTCTGGATGTCGCCGGTGCCGTCGACGGCGGCCAGCCCGCCGTAGCCGACCAGCCGGCGGCCCCGCCCGCCACCCGACCGCCGCCCCTCGTCGTCGCCACTGCGCGGCGGCGCCTCCAGTTCGGCGACGAGGTAGCGGCGAGTGGCGTACGGGCCGCGCGCATGGGCCAGCTCGGACCAGAACATGCCCGGCGACCAGGCGTCCTCGGGGAACAGCTCCCGCTCCAGCTCCAGCACCGGCGCGATGTCCCACCAGCGCATCTCGCGCAGCGACGCGTCCTGCGGAGCGGCCGCGCCGGGCGGCGGGGCCGCCGCGGGGCGCCGGTCGGGCGACGGGCTGGTGGTCACCGGGGAGTGACCACCTTGTAGTTGGCGGGCACCTGGGCGTCCGGGCGGCGCAGGTACATCGGCTGCGGGGCGGGCAGCTCCTCGCCCGCGGCCAGCTTCGCGGCGGCCAGCGCGGCCAGCGCCCCGGCGGACTGGTGCTCGGGGGCCTCGCGCCGCAGCCCGGTGAAGACCGTGTCGTAGAGCACGGCGCCCGCGCCCACGGCCGGGACGCCGGCCACCTGCTCGGCGATGTCCGCGGGGCGGTCGACGGCGGGCTCGGTCAGGCGGGTGATCCGGCGGGGCGCGGCGGAGCCGCTCGTCGCGGGGTGGTCGCCGGGCGAGGTGCCGGCCTCGTAGCGCGCCCAGTAGACCTCTTTGCGGCGGGCGTCGGTGGCCACCACGAAGGGCTCGGTGAGCCCGGAGGCGTAGGCGAGGCCGTCCAGGCTGCACAGGCCGTGGACGGGCACGCCGAGCACCGCCCCGAAGGTCGCGGCGGTCACCAGGCCGACCCGCAGACCGGTGTACGGTCCCGGGCCCACGCCGGCCACGATGTCGCTGACGTCGTCGAGTTTCCGTCCGGCCTCGGCCAGCACCCGGTCGACGGCGGGCAGCAGCAGCTCGCCGTGGCGGCGCGCATCGACCTGGCGGGACTCGGCGAGGACCCGGGTGCCGTCGTGGAGCGCGACGGTGACGGCGGGGGTGGCGGTGTCAAGAGCTAGCAGCAGCACGTCCTCAAGACTACGGCTCGGCGGGCGGTACCCGTCGCGGTGCTACCGTCGCCCCGTAGCCCAGCAGCAAGCAGCCCGGCGTTCCAAGGCCCGGGGCTCCCCGCCGGTGGCAGGGAGAGGGAGGAAAGGTGGCACAGCGGTGCCCGCTAAGAGCAGCACGATCGTCACCGCGCTGACCACGGCCGCCGTGGTCGTGGTCGGTGTGCTCGGCTACCAGGCCGCGGCGTCCGCTCCGGACACCCTCACCCAGGCCCGCAAGGCCGGCCACCACAGCACGCCCAAGAGCCACCGGGAGCGGGACAAGAAGGACAAGGCCCCCGCGCCGGCCCCGGTCCCCGACGCGTCCGGCAAGGGCCGGCGGATCGTCTACTCGCTGGACGCCAAGCGGGTCTGGCTGGTCGACGCCAACGACAGGGCACAGCGCACGTACCGGGTCGCGCCGAGCGCGGTGAGCCCGGCGCTGGGGGCGTACGCGGTCGCCTCGCGGTCGGTGAGCGTGACGGGTTCGGACGGCATCGCGATCGAGCATGTGGTGCGGTTCGCCGCGGTGGACGGCGTCACCATCGGCTTCAGCGCGGCCGTCGACGGCTCCATGCCGGAGCCGGGCTCGGCGAAGAAGACCGGTGGCATCCGTGAGTCGCGGGAGGACGGCAGGGCGATGTGGGACTTCGCGCTGCACGGCACCAAGGTCGTCGTGGTCTCCTGACCGCGCGGGGCCGCCGTCCTTCGCCCTAACGGGCTACGCCGCGTCGCGGCCGCCGGTGGACGCGGTCCCCGGACCTGCCGGGTTCTCCTCGTCCGGTGCGCCCTCCGCTTCCGGCGCGTTCGCCGGGGATCCGCTCCGACGGGCCTCGCCGGCGTCGTCGGGGGGCGTGGAGACGGCGCTGGCGGCGGCGCAGGCCGCGAGCAGTTCGTTCATGGTCGGCGTCTCGCGCGCCTCGTGCTCGGCGCGCCCGTCCGCCGCGAAGGGGGCACTCCCGCGCCCTTCGGGCGTGGGGGAGGGCTGGTGGGCCGACATGGACGCCTCCCGGGGCTCCTGGGACGAGCGACAGAAGCTAGGCTCGCTACTTAGGCAGACCTAACTGGGGTCTCCACCCATGTCACCACGCCCGGCACCGGGTACGCAACATCTTACCGACGGCTTGTCGGAAACTACCGGGACGGGTGGCGGGATCGCGGGCGCGCAGGTCCACGCCGTCCCGGCCGCCTCCCCGCTGCCAGCGGGCCCATGCGCCCTCGGCAGGTCCCGGGCGCGGGCGGGGTCAGCAGGCCTCCAGCGCGGGCAGGCCGGCGTCCGCCCAGCGGGCGCCGAGGCCGGTGACCGTCACCTCGCGCACATCGTCCACGTCGTCCGCGACGAGCCCGTCCGCGCCGCCCGGCGCCTCGGCCCCCACGGCGCGCCCGATGACCACGTGCAGCCGGTCCTCGGACAGCTCCTCGACCTTGCCCTCGCCCCACTCCACGACCACCACCGACTCCGGCAGCGAGACATCGAGGTCCAGGTCCTCCATCTCGTCCAGCCCGCCGCCGAGCCGGTAGGCGTCGACGTGCACCAGCGCGGGGCCGCCGGTCAGCGAGGGGTGCACCCGGGCGATGACGAAGGTGGGCGAGGTCACGGCGCCGCGCACGCCCAGCCCCTCCCCCAGGCCGCGGGTCAGCGTGGTCTTGCCGGCGCCCAGCTCACCGGTGAGCAGCACCAGGTCGCCGGGGCGCAGCAGCGGGGCCAGCCGGCGGCCCAACTCCTGCATCTGTTCGGGGGACTTGACGGTCACGTGCGCAATCGCTCCGGTGGTGCTCATGCCGCAAATGGTACGTCCCGCCCGCCGGGGCCCCGCCCGGCCGCGTACGACGCCCCGGCGCGACGGCTGCCGGACCCGCCGCCCGGCCCGCTCCCCCGGCGGACCTGGCGCGCCTGCCGGGCCGCTGCCCGGCAGGCCCCGTGGCCTCAGGCGCGGGCGTGCCGCGAGCTGCGGGCCGCCGCGCTCGCCCGCTCCACCAGCGACACCAGGTGCTCGTTGACCAGCTCGGGCCGCTCCAGCATCACCAGATGCCCGGCGCCGGGGACGCACACCATCTCCGCGTGCGGCAGCACCTCGGCGATCGTCCGGCTGTGGTCGGCGGGAGTGATCAGATCGCTCTCCCCGGCGAGCACCAGCGCGGGCACCGCGTCGTACGCCACCAGCGCCTCGGTCTTGTCGTGCACCGCGAACGCCGGGAAGAACTCGGCGACCACATCGATCGGGGTCGCCTCGATCAGCCGCTCGCCGAAGCGGGCGATGCCCGGGTCCACCTTTTCCGGCGTCCCGAACGAGTACCGCTTGATCAGCCCGGCGAAGAGGTCGGCGGTGGCCCGCCGTCCGCGCTCGACGATCTCGCGCTGCCAGCCGAGCGCCTTGAGGACGCCCGGCGCGAGCCAGTGGAAGGCCTTGACGCCCATGGACGGCAGCCCGAACCCGACCTCGCTGAGCCGGCCGGCGGAGGTGCCGATCAGGGCCACCCCGACCACCCGCTCCGCGACGTACTCGGGGAACTGGTCGGCCAGCGCCATCACCGTCATCCCGCCCATGGAGTGCCCGACCAGCACGATCGGGCCCTCGGGCACCGCGGCGTCCAGCACCGCCTTCAGGTCGCGGCCCAGCAGGTCGATGGTGACCGGTTCCGTACCGTCGATCTGGCCGTGACCGCGCGAGGAGCGGCCGTGGCTGCGCTGGTCCCAGTGGACGGTGCGCACCGTGCCGCGCAGCGCGGAGCGCTGGAAGTGCCAGGAGTCCTGGCTCAGGCAGTAGCCGTGGCTGAAGACGACCGTGGGGGCCGCCGAGCGCCGCCCCAGCGCCGCCGTCAGCCGCTTGCGCAGGCCGCCGTGGGCCTCCTGCGCGGCGCGTGCTTCCTTGCCGCGGACCGGCTTGGCGGACCGGTCGCTCTTGCCGTGCTTGGCGTGCTTGCCGTTCACCGCGGGCTTGCCCGCGTCGTCCTTCTCCGGCGGGCCCGGCTCGTCGACCTCGTAGTACAGCTCGGTGCCGTCCTCGGCGATCGCGGCGCCAGGGGTGCCGCGCAGCGTGCCGTAGGGGCCCGCGGCGTCCAGGGCGAGCCGGGCGCGGCGCCGCATGCCGCGGCCGACCGTCAGCCGCTCTATCGCCACCCCGGCGGCGGCGCCCGCCGCGACCACGCCGATCGCGGCGCCGGCGAAACCGGCGTGCCGGCCCGCGCGTGCCCAGTTGCCGGCCACCTCGGCCGCCGTCTCGACCGCCTGCGCGGCGGCCTCCTGTCCGTCGGTCATGCCGTGCCCCCCGTGAGCGCGCTGTCCCCTTCGGCTTCGCTTCGTGTGCCGCTGTCCACATAGACGCGCGGCACGCGGGATCCGATCCGGGTGACGATCTCATACCCGATGGTTCCGGCCACCCCGGCCCAGTCCTCCGCGGTCGGCTCGCCGCGGTCCCCGGGGCCGAACAGCACGGCCGTATCGCCCGGCTCGGCGTGCTCGCCGCCGAGGTCGACGACGAACTGGTCCATCGCGATCCGCCCGGCGACCGTCCGCCACTTGCCGGCGACCAGCACGGGGCCGACGCCGGAGGCGTGCCGCGGGACGCCGTCGGCGTAGCCCAGCGGGATCAGCGCCAGGGTGGTCTCCCCGGGCGTCGTGTACTGGTGCCCGTACGACACGCCGTGGCCGCCGGGCACCCGCTTGACCGACGCGAGCGAGGCCTCCAGCGTCATCGCCGGCCGCAGCCCGAGCTCCTGGGAGGTGCCGAGTTCGGGGCTGGGCGAGATCCCGTAGATGCCGATGCCGGTGCGGACCAGGTCGAAGTGCGCCTCGGGCAGCGTCAGCAGCGCCGGGGTGTTGGCGATGTGCCGCACCTCGGGGCGCAGTCCGGCCGTCTCTGCGGTCTTCAGCGCCTCGTGGAAGACGTCCAGCTGGGCGGCGATCGAGGGGTGGCCGGGCTCGTCGGCGCAGGCGAAGTGCGACCAGACGCCGGTGACGGTCAGCGCGCCCCCGGCCTCGGCGGCGCGGGCCGCCGCGGTGAGTTCGGGCCAGTTGGCGGGCGGGCAGCCGTTGCGGCCGAGTCCGGTGTCGACCTTGAGCTGGACGCGGGCGGTGCGGCCGCACTCCCGGGCCGCCGCGGTCACTTCGCGAAGCGCCCACAGCCCGCTCACCGCGACGTCGATGTCCTCCTCGATCGCCCGCCGCCAGGGGCCGCCCGGCGTCCACAGCCAGCACATCAGGCGCCCGGTGTCACCGGCCGCACGCAGCGCGAACGCCTCCTCGGGCAGGGCCGTGCCCAGCCAGCCCGCACCGGCTTCACGGGCGGCGCGCGCGCAGCGCACCGCGCCGTGCCCGTAGCCGTCGGACTTGACCACGGCCATCAGCTCTGCCCGGGGTGCACGGGCCCGCAGCGCACGGACGTTCGACCGCACGGCGGCGACGTCGATGGCGGCACGGGCACGCTTCGCTGTCTCGTTCATCCCCCTCAGTGTCGCAGGCGCCGCCTCGACGCCCCGGGGGACGGGCGGGGAAACCGTGCTCACACGCCGGGTTTCCGCCCCCAGACGTACACGATGTCCTGCTTCTTCAGCAGATCCCACAGCTTCCGCGCGTCCTCCCATGTGAGGTTGACGCAGCCGTGCGAGCCCGGCCCCTGGTAGATGTCGTCGTAGACGGCGTGCAGGGCCTCCCCGCGGTCGAAGAACTGCGCGAACGGCATGGACGTGTGGTACAGGTTGGAAATGTGGTGCCGGTGTCGCATGTAGATGCGGTACGTACCGGTGCGGGTCTCCATCGTCGGCGCACCGGAGCGCATCACGACCGGGTCGAAGATCACCCGCCCGTCCTGCTGGACCCACAGCAGCTGCCGGTTCAGATCGGCGCAGACCGTCCGCTCCGGACGGTCCGGGCAGTGCCCGGCCCGGTTGGGGTTCTTCCTGGCCTTCATCAGCCGCACCATCTGGCCCGTGACCGGCCCGGCGAACCCGGACGCCGGCGCGATGCGGTGCGCCTGCTGGAACCGCCGGATCGCCCGGCAGTCCCCCGTGCTCTGCCGCCCGTCCACCTGCCGCCCCAGATAGCGCTCCGCCTGCCGCTGGTAGGGCCCGGTGGACCGGCTGCACGCCACCGTCACGGCGCCGGGGCGCACCGCCTCGGGCCGCGGCACGCGCTCGATGTGCCACCGCTGCCCCCGCGTCTGCGCCCGGCCGGGCGTCTCCTGCGCCGCCGCGCGCAGCTCGCGCGCGATGCCGGGGACCAGGTCGAAGGCCGGGTACGGGGCGGGCCCGGGGACCGCGCGCGAGACGGGCGACGGCGCCGCGGCCACCGCGGGCGGCCCGGCGGCGACGAGCAGCGAGGCGCAGACCAGCAGCGCGGGAAGAGTGCGTTTCATGCCCTGACGCATGCCGTGGCCGCGCGGCCGCTGCGCGCGATGCGCGCCAGGTTCGCCCTGGTGCCCGCCCCATTCCCCCGCGGGGCGTAACGCCGGCCCGCCGCCTTCTGTCAGTCCGTCACATCGCGCCAGGCGGCCGGGAGATGGGCCGCGACCTCCGAGGCCAGGATCGGTGCGCCGGCCGGCCCGGCCGCCCGGCGGGCCGCCAGCCCGTGCAGATACGCACCGACCGATCCCGCGTCCCGCGTGGTCAGTCCCGCGGCGAGCAACGCCCCCGTCACCCCCGACAGCACGTCCCCGCTCCCGGCCGTCGCCAGCCAGCCGGTCCCGGTGGGGTTGACCCGCACCGGCCCCGCCGCGTCCGCCACCAGCGTCGTCGAGCCCTTGAGCAGCACCGTGGCGCCGTAGTGCGCCGCCAACTCCCGTGCACAGGCCAGCCGCGCCGCCTCGACCTCCTCGCGTCCGCGCCCGAGCAGCGCGGCGGCCTCCCCCGCGTGCGGCGTCAGCAACGTCCCCGCCGCCCGCTCCCGGACCCGCTCCGGCGTCAGGAACCGCAGCCCGTCCGCGTCCACCAGCACCGGAACCTCGGCCGCCAGCACGTCCTCCAGCGCGTCCGACTCCTCGCCGAGACCGGGGCCGATGACCCACGACTGCACCCGGCCCGCCTTGTCCGGCGGCCCGGCGTGCACCAGCGTCTCCGGGAAGTGCGCGAGCACCGCCTCGGCGGCCGGCCCGACATAGCGCACGGCCCCCGCGCCGCCTCGCAGCGCACCGGCCACCGCGAGCACCGCCGCCCCCGGGTACCGCGCGGACCCGGCGACCACCCCGACCACACCCCGCCGGTACTTGTCGCTCTCGGGCGCCGGACGCGGCAGCAGCTCCGCCACGTCCGCATGCTGCAACGCCTCCGCGTCGGCCTCCCGCGGCAGCTCCAGCCCGATGTCGACCAGCCGCAGCGCCCCGGCCCGCTCCCGCGCCGGATCGATCAGCAGCCCCGGCTTGTACGCGCCGAACGTCACCGTCGCATCGGCCCGTACGGCGTCCCCGTGCACCTCCCCGCTGTCCGCGTCCACCCCGCTGGGCAGGTCGACGGCGAGCACCGGCGCCGACTCCCATGCCGTACGCGCCAGTTGCGCGGCCTGGGGGCGCAGCCCGCCCCGCCCCCCGATCCCGACGATCCCGTCCACGACCAGATCGGCCCGCGCGAGATCCCGCGCGGAATCGACCGAGACGCGTCCCCCGGCCGCCCGCAGCGCGGCCAGCCCGCCGGGGTGCGCCCGTTCGGGGGAGAGCAGCACGGCCGCCACCCCGGCCCCGCGCCGCGCCAGCCGGGCGCCGGCGTACAGCGCGTCCCCGCCGTTGTCGCCGCTACCCACCAGCAGCACCACCCGGGAGCCGTACACCCGCCCCAGCAACTCCGCGCAGGCGACGGCCAGTCCGGCCGCCGCCCGCTGCATCAGGGCCCCTTCGGGCAAGCGGGCCATGAGCTCTCGCTCCGCGGCCCGCACGGTCTCCACGCTGTAGGCAGTCCTCATACGGACAAGTCTCGCCCCTCGCCCACGGGGTGCGGCGGATTTCCCCCGGGCAAAGACGGCGCCCGTCCCCGGCGGGCGGGGACGGGCGCCGTGCGGTCTCACGCCTCCGCGATCACCACGGCGGAGGCGACCCCCGCGTCATGGCTCAGCGACACGTGCCAGCCGCGGACGCCGAGCTCCTTGGCGCGCGCCTCGACGGTCCCGCGCACCCGCAGCCGCGGCTGCCCGCTGTCCTCGACGTACACCTCGGCATCGGTCCAGTGCAGCCCGCTCGGCGCGCCGAGCGCCTTGGCCAGCGCCTCCTTGGCGGCGAAGCGGGCCGCCAGCGACGCGATGCCGCGGCGCTCGCCGCTGGGCAGCATCAGCTCCTCCGTGAGGAACAACCGCCGCGCCAGCTCCGGCGTCCGCTCCAGCGCCGCGCCGAAGCGGTCGATCTCCGCGACGTCGATCCCGACCCCGATGATCACTCCACCGTCACCGACTTGGCGAGGTTGCGCGGCTGGTCGACCTCGTTGCCGCGGGCGGTGGCCAGCTCGCAGGCGAACACCTGCAGCGGGACGGTGGACACCAGCGGCTGCAGCAGCACCGGCGTCCGCGGGATGCGCACCAGGTGGTCGGCGTAGGGCACCACCGTCTCGTCGCCCTCCTCCGCGATCACGATGGTCCGTGCGCCCCGGGCCCGGATCTCCTGGATGTTCGACACGATCTTGTCGTGCAGGACGGACCGCCCGCGCGGCGACGGCACGACCACCACCACCGGCAGGTCGTCCTCGATCAGCGCGATCGGCCCGTGCTTGAGCTCCCCGGCCGCGAAGCCCTCCGCGTGCATGTACGCGAGCTCCTTGAGCTTCAGCGCGCCCTCCAGCGCCACCGGGTAGCCCACGTGCCGGCCCAGGAACAGCACGGTGTTCTTGTCGGCGAGGGAGCGCGCCAGCGCCCGCACCGGCTCCATCGTCCCGAGCACCTGCTCGACCTGGGTGCCGATGGCCGCGAGTTCGCGCACCACGTCACGGATCTCGTCGCCCCACTTGGTGCCCCGCACCTGCGCGACGTACAGCGCCACCAGGTAGCAGGCCACCAGCTGGGTCAGGAACGCCTTGGTGGAGGCCACCGCGACCTCCGGCCCGGCGTGCGTGTACAGCACCGCGTCCGACTCCCGCGGGATGGTCGAGCCGTTGGTGTTGCAGATGGCCAGCACCTTGGCGCCCTGCTCACGGGCGTGGCGCAGCGCCATCAGGGTGTCCATGGTCTCGCCGGACTGGCTGATGGCGATCACCAGCGTCCGCCGGTCGAGGATCGGGTCGCGGTAGCGGAACTCGCTCGCCAGCTCCGTCTCGCAGGGGATCCGCGTCCAGTGCTCGATCGCGTACTTGGCGATCATCCCCGCGTGGTACGCCGTGCCGCACGCCACGATCACGACCTTGTCGACCTCGCGCAGCACCGCCGGCGGGATCCGCACCTCGTCCAGGGACAGCACCCCCGACGCGTCGATGCGCCCCAGCAGCGTGTCGGCCACGGCCTTCGGCTGCTCGGCGATCTCCTTGAGCATGAAGTAGTCGTAGCCGCCCTTCTCGGCGGCCGAGGCGTCCCAGTCGACGTGGTACTCGCGCACCTCGGCGGGCGCCCCCTCGAAGTCGGTGACCGTCACCGCCTCCCGGCGCAGCTCCACGACCTGGTCCTGGCCCAGCTCGATCGCCTCCCGGGTGTGCGCGATGAACGCCGCCACGTCCGAGGCGAGGAACGCCTCGCCGTCCCCGACACCCACCACCAGCGGCGAGTTCCGGCGCGCGCCGACCACCACGTCCGGCTCATCGGCGTGCACCGCGACCAGCGTGAACGCGCCCTCCAGCTGCCGGCACACCTGCCGCATCGCCTCGGCCAGCTCACCGCAGGACGAGTAGGCCTCGGCGAGCAGATGCGCCACGACCTCGGTGTCCGTCTCGGACGCCAACTCGTGCCCGCGGTCGGTGAGTTCGGCGCGCAGTCCGGCGAAGTTCTCGATGATGCCGTTGTGCACGACGCAGACCCGGCCGGCGTTGTCCAGATGCGGATGGGCGTTCTCGTCGGTCGGCCCGCCATGGGTGGCCCACCGGGTGTGCCCGATACCGGCCGCCCCGGCCGGCAGCGGACGGTCCGCCAGCTCCTTCTCCAGGTTGGCGAGTTTCCCGGCCTTCTTCGCCGCGGCCAGCCCGCCATCGGCCAGCACGGCGACACCCGCCGAGTCGTAGCCGCGATACTCCAGCCGCTTCAATCCGGCCAGGACGACGTCCAGGGCGCTCTGCCCGCCCACATATCCCACGATTCCGCACATGAGGGCAGCGTACGCCGGGGCCCCTCAATACCCCCGTGCTATCCGCGCGTGCGCCTCGTGCACCGTGTCCAGGAACTCCTCGTCCGCCTCCGCGTCCGCCCCCGGGCCGCTGCCCGGTTCGAAGCCCTCCAGAACGTCGTCGAGATCCTCGCCCAGGTCCTCGTCCGGGAGCTGCTCCGCGAGCTCCGCGTACACCCGTGCGGCGAATCCGTCCGGTACGGCCCCGGCCGCCCGGTCGTCGTCCGCGCCCCTGGTCCTCCCCCACGGCCGCTGTCCCAGCAGGCCGGCCCTACGCGCTCGCACACGCACCCCTTGTTTCGTCCACGGCCCGCAGCCGGGCCTCTCCCCGCAGCCGACCGTACCGGGCAATATCCGCCGGGTACAGACACGCAGGCAGAGAAGCCCCCAAGCCGTCCCCGACGTCCACAAGACCCTCCCCACAAGACCCCGGCCGGACACCCCGAGATGAACGGCGTGTGGCGGCTGCGCACAATGGGCCCGTGCCCCTGACGACCGATCCGCAGCAACGACGCCGCGCCGACCGCTCCCCGTACGTCGATCTGACGCGCGCGCAGTGGAGCGCCCTGCGGGAGAAGACCCCGCTGCCCCTGACGGCCGACGAGGTCGAACGACTGCGGGGCCTGGGCGACGTCATCGACCTCGACGAGGTACGCGACGTCTACCTCCCGCTGTCCCGGCTCCTCAACCTCTACGTCGGCGCCACCAGCAACCTGCGCGGCGCGCTGAACACCTTCCTCGGCGACGCGGGCGGCGGCCCCCAGCCCGGCACCCCGTTCGTCATCGGGGTCGCGGGCAGCGTGGCCGTCGGGAAGTCCACCACCGCCCGGCTGCTGCAGGCGCTGCTGGCGCGGTGGCCCGAGCATCCGCGGGTCGAGCTGGTCACCACCGACGGTTTCCTGTTCCCCAACGGCGAGCTGCACCGCCGCGGCCTGATGTCCCGCAAGGGCTTCCCGGAGTCCTACGACCGGCGGGCGCTGACCCGCTTCGTCGCGGACGTGAAGGCCGGCAAGGCCGAGGTGACCGCGCCGGTCTACTCCCACCTGATCTACGACATCGTGCCCGGCGAGCGGCTGACCGTGCACCGCCCCGACATCCTCATCGTCGAGGGCCTGAACGTCCTGCAGCCGGCGCTGCCCGGCAAGGACGGCCGCACCCGCCTCGGGCTCGCCGACTTCTTCGACTTCTCCGTCTACGTCGACGCCCGCACCGAGGACATCGAGAAGTGGTACCTCGGCCGCTTCCGCAAGCTGCGCGAGACCGCCTTCCAGAACCCGTTCTCGTACTTCCGCAAGTACACCCAGGTCTCCGAGGACGAGGCCCTCGACTACGCCCGCATGATCTGGCGCACCGTCAACAAGCCCAACCTGCAGCAGAACGTCGCCCCCACCCGCGGCCGCGCCAACCTGGTGCTGCGCAAGGGGCCGGACCACAAGGTGCAGCGCCTGTCGTTGCGCAAGCTCTAGGGAGTCGCCCGCCGTGCTGCATCTACGCCTGATCGTGCCCGGGAACCGCACCGACGAGGTGCTCCGGCTGCTGGAGACGACCGTCGGGGTGACCCACCTGGTCGTGCTCGGCGGGGCGGCCCGCGACCCGCAGGGCGACGTGGTGATGTGCGACGTCGCCCGGGAGGCCGCCGACGGCCTGCTGGCGGGGCTGCGGGCGGCGGAGCTGGACCGGACCGGTTCGATCGCGCTGGAGAACATCGACCTGTCGCTCTCCCGGCGGGCCGAGCGGGCGGCGGACGACGCCCCCGGCGAGGGCGCCGACGCCGTGCTGTGGGAGTCGCTGACCGACGCCACCCACGAGGAGTCCACGCTCTCCGCGACCTATCTGGCGTTCCTGACGGTCGCCACGATGATCGCGGCCTGCGGTGTGGTCCTCGACAACGCGATCCTGATCGTCGGGGCGATGGCCGTGGGCCCGGAGTTCGGGCCGCTGGCCGGCATCTGCACCGCGCTCGTGCGGCGGGCGCCGCGGCTGGCCTGGCGCTCCCTGGTGGCGCTGCTGGTGGGGTTCGCGGTGGCGATGGCGGTGACCGTGGGCTTCAGCCTCTTCATGGACGCGGTCGGCCTCTTCCACGTCGAGGACCTGGCCGCCGCGCGCCCCAACACCAACTTCATCTACCGGCCCGACTGGTTCTCGTTCGTCGTCGCGGTGCTCGCCGGGGTCGCCGGGGTCCTCTCGCTGACGTCGGCGAAGTCGGGCGCCCTGGTCGGTGTGGCGATCTCCGTGACCACCGTCCCGGCCGCCGCCAACGCCGCGGTGGCGCTCGGCTACCGCGCCTACGGCCAGGCCTGGCACTCCATGGAGCAGCTGCTGCTGAACCTGGCGGGCATCGTCCTGGCCGGCACCCTGACCCTGATCGTCCAGAAGCTGCTGTGGGCCCGGCACGCCACCCGGCAGAAGGCCGGCTAGACGCCGTCCCGCGGCCCCGCCCGCACGGCGAAGGCCCCGCCCCATTCGGGGACCGGGGCCTTCGCCGTGCCGGGACAGGAGCGCCGGGCTAGCCCAGCGCGGACTTGACCGCGTCGGCCAGCCGCTCGGCGACCGCCCGCGCCTGCTCGATGTCCGCGGCCTCCACCATCACCCGGACCAGCGGCTCGGTGCCGGACGGTCGCAGCAGCACCCGGCCGGTGGCGCCCAGCTCCCGCTCCGCCTCGGCGACCGCGGTGGTCAGCTCGGGAGCGGTGGCCACCCGCGACCTGTCGACGTCGGGGACGTTGATGAGGATCTGCGGCAGCCGCTCCATGACGCCCGCCAGCTCGGCCAGCGACCGGCCGGTCGCGGCGACCCGGGCGCCCAGCATCAGGCCCGTCAGCGTGCCGTCGCCGGTGGTGGCGTGGTCCAGCACGATCACATGCCCGGACTGCTCGCCGCCCAGCGCGAAGCCGTGGGCCTTCATCTCCTCCAGGACGTACCGGTCGCCGACCGCGGTCTGCACGAGGTCGATGCCCGCCCGCTCCATGGCGAGCTTGAAGCCCAGGTTGGACATCACGGTGGCGACGACGGTGTTCTTGCGCAGCATCCCCGCCTCGCGCATCCCGAGCGCCAGGACGGCCAGGATCTGGTCGCCGTCGACCTCGTTGCCCTCGCGGTCCACGGCCAGGCAGCGGTCCGCGTCGCCGTCGTGGGCGACTCCGAGGTCGGCGCCGTGCTCGACCACGGCCGCGCGCAGCAGCCCCAGGTGGGTGGAGCCGCAGCCGTCGTTGATGTTCAGGCCGTCGGGCTCGGTGCCGATCGTGATGACCTCGGCGCCGGCCCGCGCGAAGGCCTCGGGCGAGACCCGGGCCGCCGCGCCGTGGGCGCCGTCGATGACGATCTTCAGCCCGTCGAGGCGGTTGGGCAGCACGCCGACGAGGTGCGCGACGTAGTTGTCGAAGCCCTCGTCGTAGACGGTGACCCGGCCCACGCCGGCGCCGGTCGGCCGCTCCCAGGGCTCACCGGAGCTGTGCGCCCGGTAGGTCTCCTCGATGCGGTCCTCCAGCTCGTCGGCGAGCTTGTGGCCGCCGCGGGCGAAGAACTTGATGCCGTTGTCGGGCATCGGGTTGTGGCTGGCGGAGAGCATCACGCCGAGGTCCGCGCCGAGCGAGCCGGTCAGATAGGCGACCGCCGGGGTCGGGAGCACACCCACCCGCAGCACGTCCACGCCGGCGCTGGCCAGGCCCGCGACGACCGCGGCCTCCAGGAATTCACCGGACGCGCGTGGATCGCGTCCGACCACCGCCACCGGCCGGTGACCTTCGAAGGTGCCCGCCTCGGCGAGTACATGCGCCGCAGCGACCGACAGACCGAGCGCCAGCTCCGCCGTCAGGTCCGCATTGGCGACACCGCGCACACCGTCAGTGCCGAAGAGTCGTCCCACTGGTGTCCTCCGAGTAGATGAGCTTGGACCAGAGCATGAAGTCCAGGTATACGCCCCTGGTCCCGGATAGCCGAACGCCCCGGCAGCACGGAGGTGCCACCGGGGCGTTCGCCAAGAGCTGCATGGTGCAGCGCGCGCGGTTAGCGCTTGCTGTACTGCGGCGCCTTACGGGCCTTCTTCAGACCGGCCTTCTTGCGCTCGACCGCACGGTCGTCACGCTTGAGGAATCCGGCCTTCTTCAGCGCGCCGCGGTTGTTGTCCACGTCCGCCTCGTTCAGCGCACGGGCCACGCCCAGGCGCAGCGCACCGGCCTGGCCGGAGATGCCGCCGCCGGAGATGCGGGCAACCACGTCGTAGCGGTTGTCGAGCTCGAGCACCTTGAAGGGCTCGTTGACTTCCTGCTGGTGCACCTTGTTGGGGAAGTAGCCCTCGAGGGTGCGACCGTTGATCTTCCACTGGCCGGTGCCCGGGACGATCCGGACGCGGGCGATGGCGTTCTTGCGACGGCCCAGGCCGGCCGCCGGCTGCGGGTCGCCGAAGCGGGAGGCGAGGGACTCGGAGGTGTACTCCGACTCCACGACCTCGGTCTCGGTGGTGTACTCCTCGACCTCGTCCAGCGGGGTCTCGGGGGTGGTCTCAGCCACGATGCTCCTTGAGAATTCTCTGTCGTCTTAGGGGGTGGCCGGGACTTACTGCGCGACCTGGGTGATCTCGAACGGGACCGGCTGCTGCGCAGCGTGCGGGTGCTCGGCGCCCGCGTAGACCTTCAGCTTCGAGAGCATCTGACGGCCGAGGGTGTTCTTGGGGAGCATGCCCTTGATGGCCTTCTCGACGGCCTTCTCGGGGTTCTTGTCGAGCAGCTCGTCGTAGCGGACGGAGCGCAGACCACCCGGGAAGCCCGAGTGGCGGTAGGCCATCTTCTGGGTCCGCTTGTTGCCGGACAGGTGCACCTTGTCGGCGTTGACGATGATGACGAAGTCACCCGTGTCAACGTGCGGCGCGTAGACCGGCTTGTGCTTGCCCCGCAGGAGGGACGCGGCCTGGCTGGCCAGACGGCCCAGGACAACGTCCTGCGCGTCAATGATGTGCCACTGGCGCTGGACATCGCCGGGCTTGGGGCTGAACGTACGCACGTCTTAGCCTTCGCTTCTGAGTGAATGGGTCCTGTACTGGCCGCCGTGGCCGATCACGCAGCAGGGCGGCACTACGGGTGACGCAACCCGATCGTCCGCCGCTGGTCATCGGCCCAGGGACCGGCGTAAGGGCCCCTCACGTGAGATAGAGCAAGCCAATACGCATAACGAACCAGCAGAATACCGGGCCGTCCCCAGCGGGGTCAAAACGCACCCCGGACCGGCGTGCGGCCCCCGTACCGCCGCCCCGCACGGTCACCACCGGTGCCGGTCCGGCCACCCGCAGGCACCGTCTAGCGCTGCCGCTCCACCCGCCGCTCGTCCCACACCGGCTCCGAGGTCTCCCGGACCAGCCCGTCCGAGCCGAACACCAGGAAGCGGTCGAAGGACCGCGCGAACCACCGGTCGTGCGTCACCGCCACCACCGTCCCCTCGTACGCCTCCAGCCCCTCCTGCAGCGCCTCCGCCGACTCCAGGTCCAGGTTGTCCGTCGGCTCGTCGAGCAGCAGGGCCGTCGTGCCGGACAGCTCCAGCAGCAGGATCTGGAAGCGCGCCTGCTGGCCGCCGGAGAGCCGCTCGAAACGCTGCTCGGCCTGCTGCTCCAGCTCGTAGCGGCGCAGCGCCGACATGGCCTGGCCCTTGTCCCTGGCGTGCTCGGTCCACAGGATGTCGAGCAGGGTGCGGCCCAGCAGCTCGGGGTGGGCATGGGTCTGCGCGAAGTGGCCGGGGACGACCCGGGCGCCCAGCTTCCAGCTGCCGGTGTGCGCGACGGGGTTGTCGTCGTCGCCGGCCAGCAGGCGCAGGAAGTGGGACTTGCCCGAGCCGTTGGAGCCGAGGACCGCGACCCGCTCGCCGTAGAAGATCTCCAGGTCGAACGGCTTCATCAGGCCGGTGAGCGCCAGATTCTCGCAGGTCACCGCCCGGACGCCGGTACGTCCGCCGCGCAGCCGCATCGTGATGTCCTGCTCGCGCGGCGGCTCCGGCGGCGGCCCGGCCTCCTCGAACTTCCGCAGCCGGGTCTGCGCCGCCGCGTAGCGCGAGGCCAGCTCATGGCTGACCGAGGCCGCCTGCCGCAGCGAGACCACCAGCTTCTTCAGCTGCGCGTGCTTCTCGTCCCAGCGCCGCCGCAGCTCCTCGAAGCGGGCGAAGCGCTCCTTGCGCGCCTGGTGGTAGGTGCCGAAGCCGGCGCCGTGCACCCAGACGTCGGAGCCCGCCGGCCCCGGCTCGACGCTGACGATCTTCTCCGCGGCCCGGGCCAGCAGCTCCCGGTCGTGGGAGACGAACAGCACCGTCTTACGGGTCTGCCGCAGCTGCTCCTCCAGCCAGCGCTTGCCGGGCACGTCCAGATAGTTGTCCGGCTCGTCCAGCAGCAGCACCTCGTCCGGGCCGCGCAGCAGCGACTCCAGCACCAGCCGCTTCTGCTCGCCCCCGGACAGCGTGCGCACCTTGCGCCACTGCGCCTTCTCGTACGGCATCCCCAGCGCCGCCGTCGTGCAGATGTCCCAGGCCGTCTCGGCCTCGTAGCCGCGCGCCTCGGCCCAGTCGCTGAGCGCCTGGGCATAGGCCATCTGCGCGGCCTCGTCGTCGCCCTCGGCGGTCATCATCGCCAGCTCGGCGGCGTCGACCGCGGCCGCCGCCTGCCGGATCGGCGGCTGCGCCACGGAGACCAGCAGGTCGCGCACCGTGCGCTCGTCCCGTACGGAGCCCACGAACTGCGGCATCACGCCCAGTCCGCCGCTGACGGTCACCGCCCCGCCGTGCGGCTGCAGCTCCCCCGCGATCAGCCGCAGCAGCGTCGTCTTGCCCGCGCCGTTGGCCCCCACCAGCGCGACCGACGCGCCCTCCCCCACCCGGAAGGACACATCCCCCAGCAGGACCCTCCCGTCCGGCAGGTAGTACTCCAGATGTCCGGCCTCAAGATGTCCCATGAGCGGGATTGTGACCGGCCGTTCCGCATTCCACCAACCCCATTAGGATGCGCGGCATGAGCTTTGGGCAAGGGGGGCCGTTCGACGGCCCCGGGGGTTCTTCGTCGTCCACTCCGGACTGGAGCGCACTCGCCGAGGAGAGCGAGGCACAGTCCCGCCGCAAACGCCTGCTGTGGATCGGCGGCGGAGCGCTGGCGGCCCTCGCGGTGGCCGGCATCGTCACCGTCGCCGTCCTGAGCGGCGGCAGCGGCGGCGCGGGCGGCAACCCGGCGGCGTCGCCCACGGCGTCCGACCAGGCCGCGGCGCCGGACGACAAGCCGAACTTCCCCGACGTCTCCGTGCCGCCCCCGCCCAACCCGCGGGACTTCATCTCCGACCCGAAGAAGGACACGGCGCCGCTCACCCCCGCCACCCTCTTCCCGCAGAAGAGCATGGTCGTCGGCGAGCACGCCTACCCCCGCACCCGCACCGCCACCACCAAGGACTGCACCGCCGGCGCCCAGGGGCCGCTGGTCTCCTCGCTGTCCCACAACGGCTGCAAGCAGCTGCTGCGCGCCACGTACGCCAAGGGCGGCGTCGCCGTCACCATCGGCGTCGCGGTCTTCGACTCGCCCGCCAAGGCCGCCAAGGTCATGAACGAGAACCGGGCGAACCTCATGCCGCTGCCCGGCGCCGGCGTCCCCGCGGACTTCTGCCAGGGCACCAAGTGCCGGATGGCGACCAACGCCACCGGCCGCTACGCCTACTTCACCATCGCCGGCTACCTCAACGGCAAGGACGTCACCAACACCGAGACCAAGGCCCGGCAGATCGCCCGGGACGGCGGTGCCTACGCGTTCAGCCAGATCACCCAGCGCGGCAAGGACCAGGCCGCGAAGGTCGCCGAGCAGCAGCTGAAGGAAGCCCAGAAGAAGGCCGGCAAGTCCTGACCGCCTCCGGTGGCGCCGCCCCGCCGGGCGGCGCCCCCAGGCCGCGGGCGCCGGCGCTCAGCAGCAGCCCGCGCCGCCGCCCCCGGGCAGCGTCCGCTTGTTCCGCGCCTCCTGGTTGCGGGCCATCAGCAGCTCGTCGGCCGGGTAGCCGACCTCCTCCAGCGTCAGCCCGTGCGGCCGCACCACATGCACCGCGGAGTCCCGCACCCCGGCGGCCAGCACCTTCCCGGGCCACTCCACCGGCCGGTGCCCGTCGCCGACGAACAGCATCGCCCCCACCAGCGACCGCACCATGTTGTGGCAGAACGCGTCCGCCCGCACCGTCGCCGTGATGATCCCGTCCGCCCCGCGCGACCAGCTCAGCTCCTGCAGCGTGCGGATCGTCGTCGCGCCCTCCCGCCGCTTGCAGTACGCGGCGAAGTCGTGCTCGCCCAGCAGCGGCCGCGAGGCCTCGTTCATCGCCTCGACGTCCAGCTCCCAGTCGTGCCACAGCACATGGCCGCGCAGCAGCGGATCCACGCCCCCGTGGTGGTCGGTCACCCGGTACGCGTACCGCCGCCAGATCGCCGAGAACCGCGCGTTGAAGCCGTACGGCGCCTCGTCCAGCCGCCACACCCGCACGTCCTTCGGGAGCCGCCCGGCCAGACGCCGCAGCAGCTTGTCCCGGTGCTCGGCCCACAGCGCGGCGGGCAGGTCCACATGCGCCACCTGTCCGCGCGCATGCACCCCCGCGTCCGTCCGCCCGGCGACCGTGAGCTCGTACGTCTCCCCGGACCGGGTCACGGTGCGCAGCGCGTCCTCGATCTCCCCCTGCACGGTGCGCCGGCCGCCGGCCTGCTTCGCCCACCCGGAGAAGTCCTTTCCGTCGTAGGAAAGGTCCATCCGCACCCGGACGAACCCGGGCTTCACTTCGTCACTCACGACAGCAATCCTCCCTCACGCCGCGGGCGGCCGATCCGCACGGGCCCGCCCCGGGCACCGCACCGCCCGGCGGCCAGCCGCGGCAGCCCCCGTGCATGCGAAAGCGGGCCCGCCCCCAAGGGCGGACCCGCTCACACGTCGGTCAGGACTCAGGCGTCCTTCGACTCCTCGGTCGCCTCGGCAGCCGTGGCCGCCTCCGCGTCCTTGGCCGCACGCTTGGTCGCGGCCTCGGCCTCACCGGTGGCCTGCTGGGCCACGGTCAGCGCCTCCACCAGCTCGATGACGGCCATGGGCGCGTTGTCGCCACGGCGGTTACCGATCTTGGTGATACGGGTGTAGCCACCCGGACGGTTCTCGAACCGCGGGGCGATCTCCGTGAAGAGCGTGTGCACGACGCTCTTGTCCGAGATCAGCTGCATGACCTGACGGCGGTTGTGAAGGTCGCCCTTCTTCGCCTTGGTCACCAGACGCTCCGCGTACGGACGCAGACGACGGGCCTTGGCCTCGGTCGTCGTGATGCGGCCGTGCTCGAAGAGCGAGGTGGCCAGGTTGCGCAGCATGAGGCGCTCGTGCGCAGCGCTGCCGCCCAGACGGGCACCCTTGGCGGGCTTCGGCATGGTGTATCTCCTTCATTGCTGCACCGGCCGTATCAGGTACCGGTGTCAGTTCCCACGAGGCGGGCGCCCCGCGGAAGATTCTGCATTCTCCGGGGGATGCCCCCCGTGCCCCCAGCCGGAAACCCCAGCCGGTGGTCAGCACGGCTGGGGCCCGGGAATGGCTCCCGGGCCCCAGCCGGACGAACTCAGTACTGCTCGGTCTCCACGAAGCCCGCGTCCGCGTCGTCGTCGGCGCCGAACGCGTCGGCGGCGGCGGTCGGGTCGAATCCGGGCGGGCTGTCCTTGAGGGCCAGGCCCATGCCGGCCAGCTTCGCCTTGACCTCGTCGATCGACTTCGCACCGAAGTTGCGGATGTCGAGCAGGTCCGCCTCGGAGCGCGCCACGAGCTCACCCACGGAGTGGATGCCCTCACGCTTGAGGCAGTTGTAGGAGCGGACCGTGAGCTCCAGCTCCTCGATCGGCAGCGCCAGGTCGGCGGCCAGGGCGGCGTCCGTCGGGGACGGGCCCATGTCGATGCCCTCGGCGTCGATGTTGAGCTCGCGCGCCAGACCGAACAGCTCGACCAGGGTCTTGCCGGCGGACGCCATGGCGTCACGCGGGCGCATGGCCTGCTTGGTCTCGACGTCGACGATCAGCTTGTCGAAGTCGGTGCGCTGCTCGACACGGGTCGCCTCGACCTTGTAGGTGACCTTGAGCACGGGGCTGTAGATGGAGTCGACCGGGATACGGCCGATCTCCTGGCCCACCTGCTTGTTCTGGACGGCGGAGACGTAGCCGCGACCGCGCTCGACGGTCAGCTCCATCTCCAGCTTGCCCTTGCCGTTGAGCGTGGCGAGGACCAGGTCCGGGTTGTGCACCTCGACACCGGCCGGCGGGGCGATGTCCGCGGCGGTGACCAGGCCGGGGCCCTGCTTGCGCAGGTACATCACGACCGGCTCGTCGTGCTCCGAGGAGACGACCAGCTGCTTGATGTTGAGGATGAGGTCGGTGACGTCCTCCTTGACGCCCGGCACGGTGGTGAACTCGTGCAGGACACCGTCGATGCGGATGGACGTGACCGCCGCACCCGGGATCGAGGACAGGAGGGTCCGACGCAGGGAGTTGCCGAGGGTGTAGCCGAAGCCCGGCTCCAGCGGCTCGATCACGAACCGGGAGCGGTATTCGTCGACGACCTCTTCGGTCAACGAGGGACGCTGAGCAATCAGCATGGTGTTCGATCCTTCAGTCGTGGACGCCCGCTATTTGACGCCCGCTGTACTGACAAGGGTACGGGCGGCACGGCGCCATCGGCTCCGTACCGCCCCCACCGGTCAGCTCTTACTTGGAGTAGAGCTCAACGATCAGCTGCTCCTGCACCTGGGTGTCGATCACCTGGCGCTCGGGCATGCTGTGCACGAGGATCCGCAGGTTCGAGGGAATCGCTTCCAGCCAGGCCGGAACGGTCCTCTCGCCGGCCTCGGCCTGCGCCACCGCGAACGGGGTCAGGTTCCGAGAGCCCTGGCGGACCTCGACGATGTCGTTCACGGCCACGCGAGCCGACGGAATGTCGGTCTTGCGGCCGTTCACCGTGATGTGTCCGTGACGGACCAGCTGACGCGCGTGGTCGCGGGACTTGGCAAAGCCGGCCCGGTAGACCACGTTGTCGAGACGCGTCTCAAGGATGCGCAGAAGGTTCTCACCGGTCTTGCCGGTCTTCTGGTTCGCTTCCTTGTAGTAGTTCACGAACTGCTTCTCCAGGACACCGTAGATACGGCTGCACTTCTGCTTCTCACGAAGCTGGAGCAGGTACTCGCTGTCCTTGGTGCGCCCGCGACCGTGCTCACCCGGGGGGTAAGGACGGATCTCGATCGGGCACTTTGCGCTCTCGCACTTGCTCCCCTTGAGGAAGAGCTTCTGCTTCTCCCGACGGCAACGCTTGCAGTCGGCCCCGGTGTAACGCGCCATATTGTTTTGTCTCCTACTTCAGCTGGTCAGACGCGGCGGCGCTTGGGCGGGCGGCATCCGTTGTGCGGAGTGGGGGTGACGTCCTGGATCGAGCCGACCTCGAGGCCGGTGGCCTGGAGGGAGCGGATCGCGGTCTCACGGCCGGAGCCGGGACCCTTGACGAAGACGTCGACCTTGCGCATGCCGTGCTCCTGCGCGCGGCGGGCGGCCGACTCGGCGGCCATCTGCGCGGCGAAGGGGGTGGACTTGCGCGAGCCCTTGAAGCCGACGTGGCCGGCAGAGGCCCAAGAGATCACGTTGCCCGTGGGGTCGGTGATCGAGACGATCGTGTTGTTGAACGTGCTCTTGATGTGAGCGTGCCCGTGGGCGACGTTCTTCTTCTCCTTGCGGCGCACCTTCTTGGCGCCGGCCGTACGGCCCTTCGGAGGCATTCATTACTCCCGTGGAGGTGGTCGGTCCTACAGCGAAGACCGCTTGCAGGGGCCTGGGGGACGTCCCCCAGAGCACACAGTGCGTCCTGCTGAGGACTACTTCTTGCCCGGCTTCTTCTTGCCGGCGATCGCGCGACGCGGGCCCTTGCGGGTACGCGCGTTCGTGCTGGTGCGCTGACCGTGCACCGGCAGACCGCGGCGGTGACGCAGACCCTGGTAGCAGCCGATCTCGACCTTGCGGCGGATGTCGGCCTGGATCTCGCGACGGAGGTCACCCTCGGTCTTGAGGTTGTTGTCCACGTACTCGCGGATCTTGATGAGGTCTTCCTCGGCAAGGTCGCGAACACGGGTGTTCGGGTTCACGCCGGTGGCGGCGAGAGTCTGCTGAGACAGCGTCCGCCCGATACCGAAGACGTAGGTGAGGGCGACCTCCACACGCTTTTCGCGCGGGAGATCAACGCCTGCGAGGCGTGCCATTGATGTGGCTCCTGATGGCTATTCGGAGGTCTTCCGCAGCACCGTTCCCGTAAGACTCTGCAGAATTACGAGCCGGGTCCCCGGCCTCCGAGCCGGGGGTGTCGTCCCCACGCGAGTGATGCGGGGGTCGGGTGACTGCGTATGTACGTATGTGCTTGCGTCGCGCGAAAACTGCGAAATGCAGGTGGTCGGCGTGCGTCAGCCCTGGCGCTGCTTGTGGCGCAGGTTGTCGCAGATGACCATGACCCGGCCGTGGCGGCGGATCACCTTGCACTTGTCGCAGATCTTCTTGACGCTCGGCTTGACCTTCATGGGATGTGAGGTTCTCCGGGTCAGTGCCGTCACCCCACGGGAGCGGGGCGGCGACAAGATCTACTTGTAGCGGTAGACGATCCGGCCACGCGTCAGGTCGTAGGGAGAGAGCTCCACGACGACCCGGTCATCCGGGAGGATACGGATGTAGTGCATCCGCATCTTTCCGCTGATGTGCGCGAGGACCTTGTGACCGTTCTGGAGCTCCACCTTGAACATGGCGTTCGGGAGGGACTCGATCACGGTGCCCTCGATCTCGATGGCACCTTGCTTCTTGGCCACGCTTCGCCCTTCGAATCGGCTACCTTGATCGACTATCCCGCACCACACCCTCGACCAAGAGGGCATACGGATGCACGAGAGCCGACGCGTTAGTCTACGTCAGCACCCGGCAAAAGACGAATCCAGGATTATTGCCCACCCGGGGAGATCCTTACGCCCGGGACCGTCGCCCGGGCGCGTCAGGGCGCCGGGGCGGGTCGCATCAGGGCATCGGCGCGGGGCGTGTCAGAGCGCCGGGGCGGGTCAGGCCAGAGGGTCGGGCGCCGCGGTGATCCCCAGCTCGGCGAGCTTGGCCTTGCCGCCGTCCGGCGCGGTCAGCACCAGCGGACCGTCCTCGGTCAGTGCGACCGAGTGCTCCCAGTGCGAGGACCAGCTGCCGTCGTTCGACTTGACCGTCCAGTCGTCGTCGAGGACATGGGTCTTGGCCGTGCCGAGATTGACCATCGGCTCGATGGCGATGCAGAAGCCGGGCACCAGCTTGGGGCCGCGGCCGCGCTTGCGGTCGACGTAGTTCAGCAGGTGCGGGTCCATGTGCATCTGCGAGCCGATGCCGTGGCCGCCGTAGTCCTCGACGATGCCGTACTTCCCGCTCGCCGGCCGGGGCTGGCGGCGGATGTAGCCCTCGATCGCCTTGGAGATGTCCACCAGCCGGTTGCCCTTGGCGACCGCCGCGATGCCCGCCCACATCGACTCCTCGGTGACCCGGCTCAGCTCGACCAGCTCCGCGGAGTGACCGGAGCCGACGAAGGCGGTGTACGCCGCGTCGCCGTGCCAGCCGTCGATGATCGCGCCGCAGTCGATGGAGATGATGTCGCCGTCCTGCAGCACCGTCTCGGTGTCGGGGATGCCGTGGACGACGACATCGTTGACCGAGGTGCAGATCGTCGCGGGGAAGCCGCCGTAGCCGAGGAAGTTCGACTTCGCTCCGTGCTCGGCGAGCACCTTGCGTGCCGCGTCGTCCAGGTCCTTGGTCGTGGCGCCGGGCACCGCGGCCTCGCGGGTCGCCGCGTGGATGGCGGCGACCACCAGCCCCGCCTCGCGCATCTTCGCGATCTGCTCGGGGGTCTTGATCTCCACCATGGCGGCTGGTGCCTTCCTGAACCGACTGCAACGCATATCCGGCGGTCGTGAACGACCGCCCCGTACACGATACGGCCGCGGTAGCCCTTGCGGGCACCGCGGCCGTATCGGGAGCCGTGTGCTGCTACGCGTCCCGGGACGGCAGGGCCGCCATGGAGCGCCGGGTGACCTCGTCCACCTTCCCCATGGCGGGGATGGTGACGACCAGGTCCTGGTCCTTGTAGTAGTCGATGATCGGCTCGGTCTCCGTGTGGTAGACCTCCAGCCGCTTGCGGACGGTCTCCTCGCGGTCGTCGTCCCGCTGGTACAGCTCGCCGCCGCAGGTGTCGCAGACGCCCTCGGCCCGGGGCTTGTTGTACTCGGCGTGGAAGACGTGGCTGGAGTCGTTGCGGCAGATGCGCCGGCCGGCGATCCGCTTGACCACCTCGTCCTCCGGGACCTCCAGGTCCAGGACGGCGTCGAGCGTGAGGTTCTTGTCCTTGAGGTACTCGTCCAGCGCCTTGGCCTGACCAAGGTTGCGGGGGAAGCCGTCCAGGAGGAAACCGCCGGCCGCGTCGGGCTGCTCCATACGGTCCTCGGCCATCGCGATGGTGACCGAGTCGGGCACCAGGTTGCCGGCGTCCATGTACGACTTCGCCTCGCGGCCGAGGGGCGTGCCCTGGCTGATGTTGGCGCGGAACAGGTCCCCCGTGGAGATGTGCGGGATCTCGAGGTTCTTGGCAAGGTACGCAGCCTGCGTACCCTTGCCGGCCCCCGGGGGTCCGACGAGGACGATTCGCATCAGCGGAGGAACCCTTCGTAGTTGCGCTGCTGAAGCTGGCTCTCGATCTGCTTCACGGTCTCCAGACCCACACCCACGATGATCAGGATGCTCGTCCCGCCGAACGGGAAGTTCTGGTTCGCGTTGAAAAGCACCAACGCCACTGTTGGTACGAGCGCGATCAGCCCCAGGTACAGCGAGCCCGGCCACGTGATCCGGTTGAGCACGTAGCTGAGGTACTCGGCCGTCGGGCGACCAGCCCGGATACCCGGGATGAAGCCACCATACTTCTTCATGTTGTCGGCAACTTCTTCGGGGTTGAAGCTGATGGCGACGTAGAAGAAGGCGAAGAAGACGATCAGCAGGAAGTACGTAACGATGTAAACCGGGTGATTTCCCTTGGTGAAGTTGGTGGCGATCCACGTCGCCCACGCCGCCTTCGACCCGCTGAACTGTGCAACGAGGGCCGGAATGTAGAGCAGCGATGACGCGAAGATGACGGGAATCACACCCGCCTGATTCACCTTGAGCGGGATGTAAGTGGACGTTCCGCCATAGGACCGGCGGCCGATCATCCGCTTCGCGTACTGCACCGGAATGCGCCGCTGCGCCTGCTCGACGAAGACCACCAGGGCGACCATCGCCAGCCCCACCGCGATCACCGCGAAGAACTCGATCCAGCCGTCGGCCAGCTTGCCGGTGAGCTTGATCTGCCACAGCGCGCCCGGGAAGCCGGCGGCGATCGAGATGAACATCAGGATCGACATGCCGTTGCCGATGCCGCGGTCGGTGACGAGCTCACCGAGCCACATGATCAGGCCGGTGCCGGCGGTCATCGTGATGACCATGGTGATCGTGGTGAAGATCGAGTCGCTGGGCACGATCTCGCTGGCGACCGGGCAGCTCTGGAAGAGCGCACCGCTGCGGGCGGTGGCCACCAGGCCGGTGCCCTGCAGGATGGCGAGCGCCACGGTCAGGTAGCGGGTGTACTGGGTGATCTTCGCCTGGCCGGACTGCCCCTCTTTCTTGAGGGCTTCCAGCCGTGGGATCACCACAGTCAGCAGCTGGAGGATGATGCTCGCCGTGATGTACGGCATGATCCCCAGCGCGAAGATCGTGATCTGCAGCAGCGCACCACCGCTGAACATGTTCACCAGGGCGAACAACCCACTGCTTCCGCCGGCCTGCTTCATGCAGGTCTCGACGTTCGCGTAGTTCACCCCGGGGACCGGGACGTGTGCGCCGATCCGGTAGAGCACGATGATGCCCAATGTGAACAGCAGCTTCTTGCGCAGGTCGGGCGTCTTGAACGCTCGGGCGAACGCGGTGAGCACGGTGCCTCCTGCGCCTCCCGCCTGGGCGAGAGGGACGGTCTTGAGGATCGACGAATACTTGGGCGGACTAATACCGCGCGGACACGGCCCGCGCGGCGGGGGTCCGGGACGAAGCCCCGGAAAACAACAGTCCATGCCACCTTACCGGCGACCGTACCCCCGTGGAACGACCAACCGGGGATGCCCCAAACGATGGGCATCCCCGGTCAGTTGAGTCAGCGAACTCAGATGAGCTCGGTGACGGTGCCGCCGGCGGCGGCGATCTTCTCCTTGGCGGAGCCGGAGACGGAGTCGACCGTCACCTGCAGCGCCACGGAGATCTCGCCGGTGCCGAGCACCTTGACGAGCTCGTTCTTGCGCACCGCGCCCTTGGCGACCAGGTCGGTCACCGTGACCTCGCCACCCTGCGGGTAGAGCGCGGCCAGCTTGTCCAGGTTCACGACCTGGAACTGCTTGTGGGCGGGGTTCTTGAAGCCCTTCAGCTTCGGGAGACGCATGTGGAGGGGCATCTGCCCACCCTCGAAGCGCTCCGGAACCTGGTAACGGGCCTTCGTGCCCTTGGTACCACGACCAGCGGTCTTACCCTTGGACGCCTCACCACGACCGACACGGGTCTTGGCGGTCTTGGCACCCGGGGCGGGCCGGAGGTTGTGGACCTTCAGCGGGTTGTTCTCCGCCATGTCAGTCGACCTCCTCAACCGTCACGAGGTGGCGGACGGTGTGCACCATGCCGCGGAACTCGGGACGGTCCTCCTTGACAACCACGTCGTTGAGCCGCTTGAGGCCCAGCGAACGAAGGGTGTCGCGGTGATTCTGCTTGCTACCGATGAAGGACTTCGTCTGCGTGATCTTGAGGTGCGCCATTACGCGGTCACCCCTGCACGCGCCCGCAGCAGAGCGGCGGGAGCAACGTCCTCCAGCGGCAGGCCACGACGGGCCGCGATCTCCTCGGGGCGCTGCAGGCCCTGAAGCGCGGTCACCGTGGCGTGCACGATGTTGATCGGGTTCGACGAGCCGAGCGACTTGCTCAGCACGTCGTGGATGCCCGCGCACTCCAGAACGGCACGCACGGGGCCACCGGCGATCACACCGGTACCGGGGGAAGCCGGCTTGAGCAGGACGACGCCCGCAGCCTTCTCGCCCTGGATGGGGTGAGGGATGGTGCCCTGGATACGGGGGACCTTGAAGAAGTTCTTCTTGGCCTCTTCCACGCCCTTGGCGATGGCAGCCGGAACTTCCTTGGCCTTGCCGTAACCGACACCTACGGTGCCGTCACCGTCGCCCACCACGACCAGCGCGGTGAAGCTGAAGCGACGGCCACCCTTGACAACCTTGGCGACACGGTTGATCGCGACAACGCGCTCAACGTATGCGGTCTTCTCGGCGGCAGCGCCACCGTCGCGACCCTTCCGGTCCCGCCGCTCGCCGCCACCGGCACCGCTCCCGCGGCGCTGGGGTCCAGCCATTGGATTTACCTCTCTCTGTTACGTCCGCTAGCTCCGGAACCGGGGCTTAGAACTTCAGCCCGGCTTCGCGGGCGGCGTCGGCCAGAGCGGCAATCCGCCCGGCGTACTGCTTGCCACCACGGTCGAACACGACGGCCTCGACACCGGCGGCCTTGGCACGCTCGGCGACCAGGGAGCCGACCTTCTTGGCCTGAGCGCTCTTGTCGCCCTCGCCACCACGGATCGACGCGTCCAGGCTCGACGCCGAGGCCACCGTGTGGCCCGCGATGTCGTCGATGACCTGAGCGGTGATGCCACGGTTGGACCGCGTCACCACCAGACGCGGACGCTCCGGGGTACCCGAAATCCGCTTACGGATGCGGATGTGGCGCCGCTTGGCGGCGGCCCGCTTGTAAGCGTCGCCCTTGGCGATCTTCACACCGTATGCCATGGCTTACTTACCAGCCTTTCCGACCTTGCGGCGGATGACCTCGCCGGCGTACTTGACGCCCTTGGCCTTGTACGGGTCAGGCTTGCGCAGCTTGCGGATGTTCGCCGCAACCTCGCCGACCTTCTGCTTGTCGATGCCCTCGACGCTGAGCTTGGTCGGGGACTCGACCTTGAAGGAGATGCCCTCGGGGGCCTCGATCAGGATCGGGTGGCTGTAGCCCAGGGAGAACTCCAGGTTGGAGCCCTTCGCCTGGACGCGGTAACCGACACCGCTGATCTCGAGCGCCTTGCTGTAGCCCTGGGTCACGCCGGTGATCATGTTCGCCACCAGCGTGCGGGACAGGCCGTGCAGGGCCTTGTTCTGACGCTCGTCGTTCGGGCGGGAGACGTTGATGACGCCGTCCTCACCCTTGGCGACCTCGATGGGCGCCGCGACGGTGTGCGAGAGAGAACCCTTGGGGCCCTTCACCGCGACCGTCCGGCCATCGATGGTGACGTCCACACCAGCGGGAACCTGGATGGGCAGCTTGCCAATACGCGACATTAGCTATTCCTCCGTTCCCTGGTTACCAGACGTAGGCGAGGACTTCCCCACCCACGCCCTTCTTGCTGGCCTGCTGACCGGTCAGGAGACCGTGGGACGTGGAGATGATCGCCACGCCCAGGCCGCCGAGGACCTTCGGCAGGTTGGTGGACTTTGCGTAGACCCGCAGGCCCGGCTTCGAGATCCGCTTGATGCCGGCGATCGAGCGCTCGCGGTTCGGGCCGAACTTCAGCTCGAGGACGAGGTTCTTGCCAACCTCGGCGTCCTCGACGCGCCAGCCGGTGATGTAACCCTCCTGCTGGAGGATCTCCGCGATGTGCGACTTGATCTTGCTGTGCGGCATCACGACGGTGTCGTGGTACGCCGAGTTCGCGTTACGCAGACGGGTCAGCATGTCTGCGATGGGATCAGTCATGGTCATGAATTGGCCTTCGGCCTCTCTCGCCGGGGTTTCCTATGTGCGCCATCCCTCTCCCCGATCAGAGTCGGGACGGGTGCGGCGCGGGGACCTACGGCGTAGTAAGCGACTTTATGCGGGCTCGGCCCGCGGTCGGTCTCGGGCGGCGGTGCGCCCAAACCCCTCTACCCTACGGGAAAAGAGGGATGGGCGCCCACCGGCCGAATGCTTACCGAGAGCCCTGGTCGTCCCGATGAAGGGATTACCAGGAGCTCTTGGTCACGCCCGGCAGCTCGCCACGGTGAGCCATCTCACGAAGGCACACGCGGCACAGGCCGAACTTGCGGTACACGGAGTGCGGACGGCCGCAGCGCTGGCAGCGCGTGTACGCGCGGACAGCAAACTTCGGCTTACGAGCCGCCTTAGCGATCAGAGCCTTCTTCGCCACGGTCAGTTCTCCTTGAACGGGAAGCCGAGGTGACGAAGCAGGGCGCGGCCCTCATCGTCGTTGGACGCCGTGGTGACCACGGTGATGTCCATGCCCCGCGTCCGGTCGATCTTGTCCTGGTCGATCTCGTGGAACATGACCTGCTCCGTGAGACCGAAGGTGTAGTTGCCCCGACCGTCGAACTGCTTCGGGGACAGACCACGGAAGTCGCGGATGCGCGGCAGCGCCAGCGACAGCAGGCGGTCCAGGAACTCCCACATGCGGTCACCGCGGAGGGTGACGTGGGCACCGATCGGCTGGCCCTCGCGCAGCTTGAACTGCGCGATGGACTTACGGGCCTTGGTGACGGCCGGCTTCTGTCCGGTGATCGTGGTGAGGTCGCGGATGGCGCCCTCGATCAGCTTGGAGTCGCGGGCGGCGTCGCCCACACCCATGTTGACCACGATCTTGGTCAGACCGGGGATCTGCATGACGTTCTCGAGCGAGAACTCGTCCTTCAGCTTCCCGGCGATCTCTTCGCGGTAGCGCGTCTTGAGACGCGGCGCGTTGGTGGTGGCAGTCATCAGATGTCCTCACCGGTCCGCTTGGCAACGCGGATCTTGTTGCCCTCGTCGTCGAAGCGGTATCCGACGCGGGTGACGACCTTGTTGCCGTCCTTCTCCACGACGAGCTGAACGTTGCTCACGTGGATGGGGGCCTCGGTCGTCACGATGCCGCCGGTCTTCGAACCACGAGCGGTCTGTCCGGCCTTGGTGTGCTTCTTGACCCGGTTGACACCCTCGACCAGGACGCGGTCCTCGCGGGGGAAGGCCTGGACGACCTTGCCCTGCTTGCCCTTGTCCTTACCGGTGATGACCTGGACCAGGTCGCCCTTCTTGATCTTCATCGGTTACAGCACCTCCGGCGCGAGCGAGATGATCTTCATGAACTTCTTCTCGCGCAGCTCCCGGCCCACGGGGCCGAAGATGCGGGTGCCGCGGGGGTCGCCATCGTTCTTGAGGATGACGGCCGCGTTCTCGTCGAAGCGGATGTACGAGCCGTCGGGACGGCGGCGCTCCTTGACGGTCCGAACGATGACCGCCTTGATGACGTCACCCTTCTTCACGTTGCCACCGGGGATCGCATCCTTCACGGTGGCGACGATGACGTCACCGATGCCCGCGTAGCGGCGACCGGACCCACCGAGAACACGGATGCAAAGGATTTCCTTCGCACCAGTGTTGTCGGCGACCCGCAGTCGCGACTCCTGCTGGATCACGTCTATCTCCTGTGTGTCTGCCGGTTCCCGGCAGGGGCTTTCCTCTGCTGAGTGGGCCCCTGCCGAGCCTGGCGGAACTGTTCCTAGGGGGTCCCCCTAGGAGGGATTACTTGGCCTTCTCGAGGATCTCGACGATGCGCCAGCGCTTGGTGGCGGACAGCGGCCGGGTCTCCATCAGGAGGACGCGGTCGCCGACACCGGCAGCGTTCTGCTCGTCGTGCGCCTTGAGCTTGTTGGTACGGCGGATGACCTTGCCGTACAGCGCGTGCTTGACACGGTCCTCGACGGCGACGACGACGGTCTTGTCCATCTTGTCGCTGACGACGAGACCCTCACGGGTCTTGCGGAAACCGCGCTCGTTCGTCTCAGTCACATTCTTCTCGCTCATCAGGCGCTCTCCACCGTCTCGATGCCCAGCTCGCGCTCACGCATCAGGGTGTAGATCCGGGCGATGTCCTTACGGACGGACTTGAGCCGACCGTGGTTCTCGAGCTGTCCGGTCGCCGCCTGGAAGCGGAGGTTGAACAGCTCCTCCTTGGCCTCACGAAGCTTGGCAACGAGGTCCTCGTTGTTCAGCTCGCGCAGCTCGGTCGCCTTGATACCGGCCGCCATCACGACTCACCTGCCTCGCGCCGCACGATGCGGCACTTCATCGGAAGCTTGTGGGCGGCGCGGGTCAGCGCCTCCTTGGCAACCTTTTCGTTCGGGAAGGACAGCTCGAACATCACCCGACCGGGCTTGACGTTCGCGACCCACCACTCCGGAGAACCCTTACCGGAACCCATGCGGGTTTCGGCCGGCTTCTTCGTGAGCGGGCGGTCCGGGTAAATGTTGATCCAGACCTTGCCGCCACGCTTGATGTGACGGGTCATCGCGATACGAGCGGACTCGATCTGACGGTTCGTCACGTAAGCCGGGGTGACGGCCTGAATGCCGTACTCACCGAAGGCCAGCTCGGTGCCACCCTTGGCCATACCGCTGCGCTTCGGGTGGTGCTGCTTGCGGTGCTTGACCCTGCGAGGGATCAGCATGTCGGTCAGGCCTCCGTTCCGGGGGTCTCCGCCGGAGCAGCGGCAGCGGCCTCGGCCTTGGGGGCCTCGGCAGCGGCGGTCTGCTGCTGCGGCTTGCGGCCACCGCGGCCGCCACGCTCGCCACCGCGGCGCGGGCGGTCGTTGCCGCCACCGCGAGCCGGGCGGTTACCCGCACGGGCGGCAGCGTTCTCGGCACGCACCTCGGCGATGTTCTTGACGTCGCCCTTGTAGATCCAGACCTTCACGCCGATACGGCCGAAGGTGGTCTTGGCCTCGAAGAAGCCGTAGTCGACGTTCGCGCGGAGCGTGTGCAGGGGCACACGGCCCTCGCGGTAGAACTCCGAGCGGGACATCTCGGCGCCGCCGAGACGGCCGCCGCACTGGATCTTGATGCCCTTGGCGCCGGCCTTCATCGTCGACTGCATGCTCTTACGCATGGCCCGACGGAAGGAGACGCGGGAGGACAGCTGCTCGGCGACGGCCTGGGCCACCAGCTGAGCATCGGTCTCGGGGTTCTTGACCTCGAGGATGTTCAGCTGGACCTGCTTGCCGGTCAGCTTCTCCAGCTCGCCGCGGATGCGGTCCGCCTCGGCGCCGCGGCGGCCGATGACGATGCCCGGACGAGCGGTGTGGATGTCAACGCGGACGCGCTCACGGGTGCGCTCGATCTCCACCTTGGAGATACCGGCGCGCTCCATGCCCTTCGTCATCATGCGACGAATGGCGACGTCTTCCTTGACGTAGTCCTTGTACAGCTTGTCGGCGTACCAACGCGACTTGAAGTCGGTGGTGATGCCGAGCCGGAACCCGTGCGGGTTAACCTTCTGGCCCATTACCGGGTTCCTTCCTTGCTGCTGACGACCACGGTGATGTGGCTGGTCCGCTTGCGGATCCGGTAGGCACGGCCCTGGGCACGCGGACGGAACCGCTTCAGGGTCGGGCCCTCGTCGACGTACGCCTCGGAAATGACGAGGCTGCCGGCGTCGGTGTGGTCGTAGTTGTGCGCGGCGTTGGCAATGGCGCTGTCCAGCACCTTGCCCACCGGCACGCTCGCGGCCTGCGGGGCGAAACGCAGGACCGCCTGAGCCTCCGTGGCATTCATGCCACGGATAAGGTCCACCACGCGGCGGGCCTTCATGGGCGTGACGCGGATGTACCGCGCCTGGGCCCTGGCTTCCATGGTTGTCCCTTCGGTGTCAGTCATAGTCTTCGCACTCCGCCGATCAACGACGCCGCGACTTGCGGTCGTCCTTCTCGTGGCCGCGGAAGGTGCGGGTCGGCGCAAACTCGCCGAGCTTGTGGCCGACCATCGACTCGGTGACGAACACCGGGACGTGCTTGCGGCCGTCGTGCACCGCGATCGTGTGGCCGAGCATGGCCGGGACGATCATGGAGCGGCGGGACCAGGTCTTGATGACGTTCTTGGTGCCGGCATCGTTCTGAACATCCACCTTCTTGGAAAGGTGGTCGTCGACGAAGGGCCCCTTCTTGAGACTGCGCGGCATCTAAACCCGCTCCTAGCGCTTCTTGTTCGTCTTGCGGCGGCGGACGATGTACTTGTTGCTCGCCTTCTTCGGCGAACGAGTACGACCCTCCTTCTGACCCCACGGCGAGACCGGGTGGCGACCACCGGAGGTCTTGCCCTCACCACCACCGTGCGGGTGGTCGACGGGGTTCATCACGACACCACGCACGGTCGGGCGGACGCCCTTCCAGCGCATGCGGCCGGCCTTGCCCCAGTTGATGTTCGACTGCTCGGCGTTGCCGACCTCGCCGACGGTGGCGCGGCAGCGCACGTCGACCAGGCGGATCTCACCGGACGGCATACGAAGGTGGGCCATGCGGCCCTCCTTCGCCAGCAGCTGCACGGAGGCACCGGCCGAGCGGGCGAACTTCGCACCGCCGCCCGGACGCAGCTCGATCGCGTGGATCGTCGTACCCACGGGGATGTGGCGCAGCGGCAGGTTGTTGCCCGGCTTGATGTCGGCGCCAGGGCCGTTCTCAATCCGAGCACCCTGGGCCAGGCCACGGGGCGCGATGATGTAGCGCTTCTCGCCGTCTGCGTAGTGCAGGAGCGCGATGCGCGCAGTGCGGTTCGGGTCGTACTCGATGTGCGCGACCTTGGCCGGCACGCCGTCCTTGTCGTGACGACGGAAGTCGATCACTCGGTAGGCGCGCTTGTGGCCACCGCCCTGGTGGCGAACGGTCACACGACCGGCGTTGTTACGGCCGCCCTTGCTGTGCAGCGGGCGGACCAGCGACTTCTCCGGCGTGGACCGCGTGATCTCGACAAAGTCGGCGACGCTGGAGCCACGACGGCCCGGGGTCGTCGGCTTGTACTTGCGGATACCCATTTCTCAGTCCTCGTCCGATTCCGGACGACTCGGACTCCGTTAGGAGACCGGGCCGCCGAAGATGTCGATACGGTCGCCCTCGGCGAGGGTCACGATGGCGCGCTTGGTGTTCGCGCGCTTGCCGTAACCGGTGCGGGTGCGCTTGCGCTTGCCCTGCCGGTTGATCGTGTTGACCCCGGTGACCTTGACCGAGAAGACCGCCTCGACGGCCTGCTTGATCTGGGTCTTGTTGCTGCCGGGCGCGACGATGAACGTGTACTTGTTCTCGTCCAGCAGCGCGTAGCTCTTCTCCGAGACAACCGGCTTGACGAGCACGTCACGCGGGTCCGAGAAGGTCTTGCTGGTGACGACGGCCTCAGTCATCAGGCGTCGCTCCCTTCGGTCTCAGCGGCCTTGGGGCCAGACACGAAGGACTCGAAGGCGGCCTTGGTGAAGACCACGTCGTCGGAGACGAGCACGTCGTACGTGTTCAGCTGGCCCGGCTCCAGGATGTGAACCTGGGGCAGGTTGCGGGCGGACAGCCACGCGGCCTCGTCGCTGCGCTCGGCGACCAGGAGCACGTTCTTGCGCTCGCTGACCTTGCCGAGGAGAGTCTTGGCGGCCTTGGTGGAGATGTCGCCCTCGACCACGCCGGAAACGACGTGGATACGGCTGTTGCGGGCCCGGTCGGTGAGGGCACCGCGCAGGGCGGCGACCTTCATCTTCTTCGGGGTCCGCTGGCTGTAGTCACGCGGCACGGGGCCGTGGACGATGCCACCGCCGGCAAACTGCGGCGCACGGGTCGAACCCTGACGCGCCCGGCCGGTGCCCTTCTGGCGGTACGGCTTCTTGCCACCGCCGCGGACCTCGCCGCGAGTCTTGGTCTTGTGCGTGCCCTGACGGGCCGCGGCCAGCTGCGCGACAACGACCTGGTGGATCAGCGGAACGCTGACCTTGGCGTCGAAGATCTCCGTGGGGAGCTCGACGCTACCGGCCTTGTCGCCTGCCGGCGAAAGGATGTCAATGGTGCTCATCGGTTACCTCAGGCCCCCTTGGCCGCGGTACGGACCAGGACGAGGCCGCCGTTCGGACCAGGAACTGCGCCCTTGATGAGCAGCAGACCCTTCTCCGCGTCAACGGCATGGACGGTCAGGTTCTGGGTGGTGACCCGCTCATTGCCCATACGGCCGGCCATCCGCATGCCCTTGAACACGCGGCCCGGGGTGGCGCAGCCACCGATGGAGCCAGGCTTACGGTGCACGCGGTGGGCACCGTGGGAGGCCTTGCCGCCATGGAAGCCGTGACGCTTCATGACACCGGCGAAGCCCTTGCCCTTGCTCTTGCCGGTCACGTCCACCTTGACGCCGGACTCGAAGGTCTCAGCGGTCAGCTCCTGGCCGAGGGTGTACTCACCGGCGTCGGTGGTACGGACCTCGACGAGGTGACGACGGGGGGTGACGTCGGCCTTCGCGAAGTGGCCCTTGAGGGGCTTGTTCACCTTGCGCGGGTCGATCTCGCCGAAGGCGATCTGGACGGAGTCGTAACCGTCCTGGTCATTGGTGCGCACCTGGGTAACGACACAGGGGCCGGCCTTCACCACGGTCACCGGGACGACACGGTTGTTCTCGTCCCAGACCTGGGTCATGCCGAGCTTCTCGCCCAGGATGCCCTTGATCTGCTTAGCCATCTCTTCCGCGCCTCTCAGAGCTTGATCTCGATGTCAACGCCGGCCGGAAGGTCCAGGCGCATCAGCGAGTCAACGGTCTTGGGCGTCGGGTCGAGGATGTCGATCAGGCGCTTGTGCGTGCGCATCTCGAAGTGCTCGCGCGAGTCCTTGTACTTGTGCGGCGACTTGATGACGCAGTACACGTTCTTTTCAGTGGGCAGCGGCACCGGGCCCGCGACCGACGCACCAGTACGGGTCACCGTCTCGACGATCTTCTTCGCCGACGTGTCGATGACCTCGTGGTCGTAGGCCTTGAGCCGGATGCGGATCTTCTGTCCCGCCATGGCTACTTCGTAGTCCTGTCTCTCGTAACGCTCTGGGACCCGGTGCGCTGCGCTTCCTGGGAAGCGCCGTTCTTCTCCGACCCACGCGGTCGGGCGTGTCGCACCCCTTCCCGTAAATCCCCACAGGGAGGATCCTTCGAGAAGGAGAAGGCAGGGGAAGAACACCCACCGGGTGCCTGGCCGAGGCACCCCGCTGACGCTTCCCGGAAGATTCCCGTATTTCCGGCCCTGAGAAGGGACGACGAATACCTGGGACTCGCTTCCAGTCCTCCCGGCGGGAGGCGCGCAGCATCGGCACTCAACCGAGCAACCTGGACAGTGTGCCATACCCGGGACGCCCAAGGCCAATCGGACCCAACTGTCAAGGAGCCCCGCCCACCTGATGGTGAGCGGGGCTCCTTGTGAGCTCCGGGGAGCTACGACCGGATCAACCGGATCAGCGAAATTACTTCGTGATCTTGGTGACCTGGCCGGCGCCGACGGTCCGGCCACCCTCACGGATGGCGAACTTCAGGCCCTCCTCCATGGCGACCGGCTGGATCAGCTCGACCGACATCTCGGTGTTGTCGCCCGGCATGACCATCTCGGTGCCCTCGGGGAGGGTCACGACGCCGGTCACGTCCGTGGTACGGAAGTAGAACTGCGGGCGGTAGTTGTTGAAGAACGGGGTGTGGCGGCCACCCTCGTCCTTCGACAGGATGTACGCCTGGGCCTCGAACGAGGTGTGCGGCGTGACCGAGCCCGGCTTGATGATGACCTGGCCGCGCTCGACGTCCTCGCGCTTGATGCCACGGAGGAGCAGACCGACGTTCTCACCGGCCTGGCCCTCGTCGAGGAGCTTCCGGAACATCTCGATGCCGGTGACCGTGGTGGTGGTCTTCTCGGTCTTGATGCCGATGATGTCGACGGTCTCGTTGACCTTGAGGACACCACGCTCGATACGACCGGTGACAACGGTGCCACGGCCGGTGATCGTGAAGACGTCCTCGATCGGCATCAGGAACGGCTTGTCGACGTCACGCTCGGGCTGCGGGATCGACTCGTCGACCGCGTTCATGAGCTTGAGGACGGAGTCGCCCCACTCCTTGTCGCCCTCGAGCGCCTTGAGCGCCGAGACCTTGACGACCGGAACGTCGTCGCCGGGGAACTCGTACTCGGAGAGGAGCTCACGGACCTCGAGCTCGACGAGCTCCAGGATCTCCTCGTCGTCCACCATGTCGGCCTTGTTCAGGGCGACAACGATGTAGGGAACGCCGACCTGGCGGGCCAGGAGCACGTGCTCCTTGGTCTGCGGCATCGGGCCGTCGGTGGCGGCGACCACCAGGATGGCGCCGTCCATCTGCGCCGCACCGGTGATCATGTTCTTGATGTAGTCCGCGTGACCGGGGCAGTCGACGTGGGCGTAGTGACGGTTCTCCGTCTGGTACTCGACGTGCGCGATGGAGATGGTGATACCGCGCTGGCGCTCCTCAGGAGCCTTGTCGATCTGGTCGAAGGCCGAGGCCTCGTTCAGGTCCGGGTACGCGTCGTGCAGCACCTTGGTAATGGCGGCCGTGAGGGTCGTCTTACCGTGGTCAATGTGACCGATGGTGCCGATGTTGACGTGCGGCTTAGTCCGCTCGAACTTCGCCTTCGCCACTGGTTCCTCCTGAAGTGGTTCTGTACGCCTTACTCATCGGCGCCAGGTGATCTTTGCTGGGATGCCGGCTGACGGGGCAATCCTCACGGATTGCGGGGATTACCCCGTCAGACGGTGTCAAGCCTAAAGCGTGTTCCGGCTCTCGGGAGACGGAGCTACTCGCCCTTGGCCTTCGCGATGATCTCCTCGGCGACGTTCCGGGGAACCTCGGCGTAGGAGTCGAACTGCATCGAGTAGCTTGCGCGACCCGACGTCTTGCTGCGGAGGTCTCCGACGTAGCCGAACATCTCCGACAGGGGGACCAGGCCCGTGACGAGCTTGGCGCCGCTGCGGTCCTCCATGGACTGGATCTGACCACGGCGGGAGTTGATGTCGCCGATCACGTCGCCCATGTAGTCCTCGGGCGTGGTGACCTCGACCTTCATCATCGGCTCGAGCAGGGCCGGGGAGGCCTTGCGGGCGGCCTCCTTGAAGGCCATCGAACCGGCGATCTTGAAGGCCATTTCCGAGGAGTCGACCTCGTGGAAGGCACCGTCGAGCAGGGTGACCTTGACACCGGTCAGCGGGTAGCCGGCGAGAACACCGAACTCCATGGCCTCCTGGCAGCCCGCGTCCACGGACGGGATGTACTCCCGCGGGATACGGCCACCGGTGACCTTGTTCTCGAACTCGTACCCGTCGCCCTCGAGCGGCGCGATCGCGATCTGCACCTTCGCGAACTGGCCGGAACCACCAGTCTGCTTCTTGTGCGTGTAGTCGAGACGCTCGACCGGCTTGCGCAGGGTCTCGCGGTAGGCGACCTGCGGCTTGCCGACGTTGGCCTCGACCCGGAACTCACGCTTCATACGGTCGACCAGCACGTCGAGGTGCAGCTCGCCCATACCCGCGATGATGGTCTGGCCGGTCTCCTCGTCGGTGTGCACCTGGAACGAGGGGTCCTCTTCGGCGAGACGCTGGATGGCGACACCCAGCTTCTCCTGGTCGCCCTTGGACTTGGGCTCGATGGCGACCTGGATGACCGGTGCGGGGAACTCCATCGACTCCAGGATGACCTGGTTGGAGGCGTCGCAGAGGGTCTCACCGGTGGTGGTCTGCTTCAGACCCATGACGGCGACGATGTCACCGGCACCCACCGACTCGATCTCCTCACGCTTGTTCGCGTGCATCCGGTAGATCTTGCCGATGCGCTCCTTCTTGCCCTTCACCGAGTTCTGCACCTGCGAGCCGGCCTCGAGGCGGCCCGAGTACACCCGGATGAAGGTGAGCTTGCCCAGGTGGGGGTCGCTCGCAATCTTGAACGCAAGAGCGGACAGCGGCTCGTCCTCGGACGGGCGGCGCTTGATGACCTCTTCCGGGTCGTTGACCGCGTGGCCTTCGATGGCCTCGACGTCCAACGGGGAGGGGAGGTAGCGCACGACCGCGTCGAGCAGGGGCTGGACGCCCTTGTTCTTGAACGCGGTACCGCAGAACACCGGCGTGACGGTGGTGTTCTCGGCCTTGCCCGAAGCGATGGTGATCCGGCGGATCGCCGCGTAGAGCTGCTCCACGGTGGGCTCCTGGCCCTCCAGGTACAGCTCCATGATCTCTTCATCGTTCTCGGCAACGGCCTCGAGCAGCTTGCCGCGCCACTCGTCGGCAGCCTCGATGTGCGTGTCCGGGATGTCGACGGTGTCGTACATCTCGCCCTTGGCGGCCTCGGCCGACCAGACCAGGGCCTTCATGGTGACGAGGTCGACGACGCCCTTGAAGTCCGCCTCGGTGCCGATCGGCAGCTGCATCACGATCGGGGTCGCGCCCAGGCGGTCCACGATCATGTCGACGCAGCGGTGGAACTCGGCACCCGTGCGGTCGAGCTTGTTGACGAAGCAGATACGCGGCACGCCGTAGCGGTCCGCCTGACGCCAAACGGTCTCGGACTGCGGCTCGACACCGGCGACGCCGTCGAACACCGTCACCGCACCGTCCAGGACGCGCAGCGAGCGCTCCACCTCGACCGTGAAGTCGACGTGGCCCGGGGTGTCGATGATGTTGATGGTGTTGTCGACGTCTTCCAGCGGCCAGTGGCAGGTCGTCGCGGCAGACGTGATGGTGATGCCGCGCTCCTGCTCCTGCTCCATCCAGTCCATCGTGGCAGCGCCGTCGTGGACCTCACCGATCTTGTACGAAACGCCGGTGTAGAACAGGATCCGCTCGGTGGTGGTCGTCTTGCCCGCGTCGATGTGGGCCATGATCCCGATATTGCGGACCTTGGCCAGGTCAAGCGAAGTGGTGGCCATAGTGGCTCAATCTTCTCTCGGTCTCGATGTGGGTTGCGACTACCAGCGGTAGTGCGCGAAGGCCTTGTTGGACTCGGCCATCTTGTGCGTGTCCTCACGCTTCTTGACCGAAGCGCCGAGGCCGTTGGAGGCGTCGAGCAGTTCGTTCATGAGGCGCTCGGTCATGGTCTTCTCGCGGCGGGCGCGGGAGTAGCCCACGAGCCAGCGCAGCGAGAGCGTGGCGGCGCGGCCGGGCTTGACCTCGACCGGGACCTGGTAGGTCGCGCCACCGACACGGCGGGACTTGACCTCAAGGGTCGGCTTGATGTTCTCGAGCGCGCGCTTGAGCGTGATGACCGGGTCGTTACCGGTCTTCTCGCGCAGACCCTCCATGGCGCCGTAAACGATGCGCTCGGCGGTGGAGCGCTTTCCGTTCAGCAGCACCTTGTTGATGAGGGAGGTCACCAGAGGAGAACCGTAGACCGGGTCGATGATGACCGGGCGCTTCGGGGCGGGGCCCTTACGAGGCATTCTTACTTCTCCTTCTTGGCGCCGTAGCGGCTGCGAGCCTGCTTGCGGTTCTTGACGCCCTGCGTGTCGAGGGAGCCGCGGATGATCTTGTACCGAACACCCGGCAGGTCCTTCACACGACCACCACGCACGAGCACGATCGAGTGCTCCTGCAGGTTGTGGCCCTCACCCGGAATGTAAGCGGTGACCTCGATCCCGCTGGTCAGACGCACACGCGCGACCTTACGCAGGGCCGAGTTCGGCTTCTTCGGGGTGGTCGTGAAAACACGCGTGCAGACGCCACGGCGCTGGGGGGAACCCTCGAGCGCGGGCGTCTTGTTCTTCTCGACCTTGTCCTGCCGGCCCTTGCGGACCAGCTGCTGGATCGTAGGCACCGTTTCTCCGGTTTCTGTGTGCCAGTCTCGGTAAAGCTAACCTGGAACATTCCCCGACCCACGCGGTCGGGTGTGTCGAATACTGCAGTCCGGTCCCTCGCTGGAACGAGTGAGGCGGCAGATTGCGGTGTCGAAACCCGGCTTCCGTACAGTCGCGCTCCAGGCCAGAGGCGGAGGAGTGTGCGCGCACGGCAGCCCAGGGACACCCCAGGCACAAGGTCAGAGCGTACCTACCGCATGGGCTGCGGTCAAAACAAATGCACACGCGAAGGACACGCCGGACTCCTCACGGCGTTGCGGTCACCGTAGTGCGATCGGCGACCGTACGGAAGAAGGCGCCCCGCCACCGCCGAACGGGGCTGCCGCCGCACGCCCGCCGGCGCCGCGGCCCGCTGCCCCGGTCACAGATTGACCGCCGCCGCCAGGACGAAGACCAGCAGGAACAGCGCCCACCCGCCGATCGCCAGCCAGCCCAGCACCAGCCCCGTGATCGCCTGGCCGTCACCGCGCTCGCCGGTGCGGCGGATCTCGGCGCGTGCCTTGTGGCCCAGGATCACCGCGGGGATCGCCGTCAGCCCCCAGGTCACCGGCGTCATGATCCCGCAGACCAGCGCGCCCGTCGCCGAGCTGTTGGTGTGCACCGGCACCGGCATCTGCATCGGCATCGGCATGAACGTCGCCGGCACCATCGGCCGCTGCGGCACGAACTGTGCCTGCGGCACCGGCCCCTGCGGAAGATCCGCGACCAGCATCTGCAGCTCGGCGTGCGTCTGCGCCTTGTAGGCCCGCGTGATCCGCTGCTCGTACTCCGGCTGCTGCAGCCGCCCCTCGGCGAAGCCCGCCTTGAGCACATCGACCGTCCGCTCACGATCGGCGTGCGAGGCACGCATGGCAGGCACCTGATGCGACGGCTGAGCCGGCTGCCCGCCCTGCCACGGCTGGAATGCCACTTCGCGAACCTCCCCCCGCTCGACAGTTCTCCCCATCTTCTCATCACAGACGCAGCAATGGGAGGACAAGTTCCCCCGCACGGCCCTCAACCCCGGGGAAAGCGCCGGCAACGCCGCAGGGCGGCCATCCCGTAAGGGATGACCGCCCTGTTGCTGTCGTACGGACCAGGATTACTGGTTGTACGGACCGTAGTCGTAGTCCTCCAGCGGGACCGCCTGGCCGGAGCCGGTGCCGAAGGGCGAGTAGTCGATGTCGTCGTAACCGACGGCCGAGTACATCGCGGCCTTGGCCTCCTCGGTGGGCTCGACCCGGATGTTGCGGTAGCGGGACAGGCCCGTACCGGCCGGGATGAGCTTACCGATGATGACGTTCTCCTTGAGGCCGATCAGGGAGTCCGACTTGGCGTTGATCGCCGCGTCGGTCAGGACCCTGGTCGTCTCCTGGAAGGACGCCGCCGACAGCCAGGACTCGGTGGCCAGCGAAGCCTTGGTGATACCCATCAGCTGCGGACGGCCGGAGGCCGGGTGGCCGCCTTCCGCCACGACGCGACGGTTCTCGCCCTCGAACTTCGTGCGCTCCACCAGCTCGCCCGGCAGCAGCTCCGCGTCGCCGGACTCGATGATCGTCACACGGCGCAGCATCTGCCGGATGATGATCTCGATGTGCTTGTCGTGGATCGCCACGCCCTGGCTGTTGTAGACCTTCTGGACCTCGCCGACCAGGTGGACCTGGACGGCACGCTGGCCGAGGATCCGCAGCACGTCGTGCGGGTTGACGGCACCCACGGTCATCGGCTGGCCGACCGTGACGTGGTCGCCCTCGCCCACCAGGAGACGGGCACGCTTGGAGACGCCGTAGGCCATCTCGTCGCTGCCGTCGTCCGGGGTGACGACGACCTTCTTGGTCTTCTCGGTCTCCTCGATCCGGACGCGGCCGGCCGCCTCCGAGATCGGGGCGACACCCTTGGGCGTACGGGCCTCGAAGAGCTCGACGACACGCGGCAGACCCAGGGTGATGTCGTCACCGGCCACACCACCGGTGTGGAAGGTACGCATCGTCAGCTGGGTGCCGGGCTCACCGATGGACTGGGCGGCGATGATGCCGACCGCCTCACCGATGTCGACCAGCTTGCCGGTGGCCAGCGAACGGCCGTAGCAGAAGGCACAGGTGCCGACCGCGGACTCACAGGTCAGGACCGAGCGGGTCTTGACCTCCTCGACGCCCGCGTTGACCAGCGCGTCGATGAGCACGTCACCGAGGTCCACGTTGGCCGGCGCGACGACCTTGCCGTCGACGACGACGTCCTCGGCGAGCATGCGGGCGTAGACGCTGGACTCGACGTCGTCCGCCTTGCGCAGGACACCGGCGGCGTCCTTCGAGGCGATCCGCAGCTTGAGGCCGCGCTCGGTGCCGCAGTCCTCCTCGCGGATGATGACGTCCTGGGAGACGTCGACCAGACGACGGGTGAGGTAACCGGAGTCGGCGGTACGCAGAGCGGTGTCCGCCAGACCCTTACGGGCACCGTGGGTGGAGATGAAGTACTCCAGCACGGACAGACCCTCGCGGAACGAGGCCTTAATGGGACGCGGGATGGTCTCGTTCTTCGCGTTCGACACCAGACCACGCATACCCGCGATCTGCCGCATCTGCATCATGTTTCCTCGGGCACCCGAGTCAACCATCATGAAGATGGGGTTCGTCTTGGGGAAGTTCTCATTCATCGCCTCGGAGACCTCGTTGGTCGCCTTGGTCCAGATGTTGATGAGTTCCTGCGTGCGCTCGTCCTTGGTGATCAGACCGCGCTCGTACTGCTTCTGGACCTTCTCGTCCTGGGCCTCGTAGCCCGCGACGATGGCCTTCTTGGCCTCCGGCACGACGATGTCCGAGACGGCGACGGTGACGCCGGAACGGGTCGCCCAGTGGAAACCGGCCGCCTTCAGGTTGTCGAGCGTCGCCGCCACGATGACCTTGGGGTAGCGCTCGGCCAGGTCGTTGACGATCGCGGAGAGCTGCTTCTTGCCCACCGAGTAGTCGACGAACGGGTAGTCCTCGGGCAGCAGCTCGTTGAAGAGCGCGCGGCCCAGGGTCGTCCGCAGCCGGAAGCTGTCACCCTGCTGCCACTCGGGCTCGCCCTCCTCCGGAACCGGCGGGGTCCAGCCGCGGGGCGGGACGGTGCCGATCGGGAAGCGGATGTCGACCTTCGCCTGCAGCGAGAGCTCACGGGCGTCGAAGGCCATGATGGCCTCGGCGACCGAGCCGAAGGCCCGGCCCTCGCCCTTGACCTCACGCTCCTCTTCATCCGTGGTGAGGAAGAAGAGGCCGAGCACCATGTCCTGGGTCGGCATGGTGACCGGACGGCCGTCGGCCGGCTTGAGGATGTTGTTCGAGGACAGCATCAGGATGCGGGCCTCGGCCTGGGCCTCCGCGGACAGCGGGAGGTGGACGGCCATCTGGTCACCGTCGAAGTCCGCGTTGAACGCGGTGCAGACGAGCGGGTGAATCTGAATGGCCTTGCCCTCGACCAGCTGCGGCTCGAAGGCCTGGATGCCCAGACGGTGCAGCGTGGGCGCACGGTTCAGCAGCACCGGGTGCTCGGCGATGACCTCTTCGAGCACGTCGTAGACGACCGTGCGGCCGCGCTCGACCATGCGCTTGGCCGACTTGATGTTCTGCGCGTGGTTGAGGTCCACCAGGCGCTTCATCACGAACGGCTTGAAGAGCTCCAGCGCCATGGCCTTGGGCAGACCGCACTGGTGCAGCTTGAGCTGCGGGCCGACGACGATGACGGAACGCGCCGAGTAGTCGACTCGCTTACCGAGCAGGTTCTGACGGAAGCGGCCCTGCTTGCCCTTCAGCATGTCGCTGAGGGACTTCAGCGGGCGGTTACCGGGACCGGTGACCGGACGGCCGCGGCGGCCGTTGTCGAACAGCGCGTCGACGGCCTCCTGCAGCATCCGCTTCTCGTTGTTCACGATGATCTCGGGCGCGCCGAGGTCGAGAAGCCGCTTCAGACGGTTGTTGCGGTTGATCACACGGCGGTACAGGTCGTTCAGGTCGGAGGTCGCGAAGCGGCCACCGTCCAGCTGCACCATCGGACGCAGGTCCGGCGGGATCACCGGGATGCAGTCCAGCACCATGCCCTTGGGGCTGTTGCGGGTCTGCAGGAAGGCGGAGACGACCTTGAGGCGCTTGAGCGCACGGGTCTTCTTCTGGCCCTTGCCGGTACGGATGATCTCGCGGAGGCGCTCGGCCTCCTCGTCGAGGTCGAAGGTCTCCAGGCGCTTCTGCAGGGCAGCGGCACCCATGGAGCCGTCGAAGTACGTGCCGAAGCGGTCACGCAGCTCGCGGTAGAGCAGCTCGTCGCCCTCGAGGTCCTGGACCTTGAGGTTCTTGAAGCGGCTCCAGACCTCGTCGAGACGGTCGATCTCGCGCTGCGCACGGTCGCGCAGCTGCTTCATCTCACGCTCGGCACCCTCGCGCACCTTGCGGCGCACGTCGGCCTTGGCGCCCTCGGCCTCCAGCTCGGCCAGGTCGGTCTCGAGCTTCTTGGCGCGGGCCTCCAGGTCGGAGTCGCGGCGCTGCTCGATCTGCTGGCGCTCGACGGAGACGTGGGCCTCCAGCGAGGGCAGGTCGCGCGTACGGCGCTCCTCGTCCACCCACGTGATCATGTAGGCGGCGAAGTAGATGACCTTCTCGAGGTCCTTGGGGGCGAGGTCCAGCAGGTAGCCCAGCCGGCTCGGCACACCCTTGAAGTACCAGATGTGGGTCACGGGAGCGGCAAGCTCGATGTGGCCCATCCGCTCACGCCGCACCTTGGCGCGAGTGACCTCGACGCCGCAGCGCTCGCAGATGATGCCCTTGAAGCGGACGCGCTTGTACTTACCGCAGTAGCACTCCCAGTCCCGGGTCGGACCGAAGATCTTCTCGCAGAAGAGTCCGTCCTTTTCGGGCTTGAGGGTGCGGTAGTTGATGGTCTCGGGCTTCTTGACCTCGCCGTGGCTCCACTGACGGATGTCGTCAGCGGTGGCCAGACCGATCCGGAGCTCATCGAAGAAGTTGACGTCGAGCACTATGCGTCAATCCCTCTCAGGGTTGTAAGTCTTGGGGTCTGAAACGGGGGTCCTGGGGCCGGCCGGGGGAGCCATCGCTGACTCCCCGGCCGGAACTCCCGTCAGACCTCTTCGACGCTGCTCGGCTCGCGCCGGGACAGGTCGATGCCGAGCTCCTCCGCAGCGCGGAAGACGTCCTCGTCGGTGTCGCGCATCTCGATGGACATGCCGTCCGAGGACAGCACCTCCACGTTGAGGCACAGGGACTGCATTTCCTTGATGAGCACCTTGAAGGACTCGGGAATGCCGGGCTCGGGGATGTTCTCGCCCTTGACGATGGCCTCGTAGACCTTCACGCGGCCGGTCACGTCGTCGGACTTGATCGTCAGCAGCTCCTGGAGGGCGTATGCGGCGCCGTAAGCCTCCAGCGCCCACACCTCCATCTCACCGAACCGCTGGCCACCGAACTGAGCCTTACCACCCAGCGGCTGCTGGGTGATCATCGAGTACGGACCGGTCGAACGCGCGTGCAGCTTGTCGTCGACCAGGTGGTGCAGCTTGAGGATGTACATGTACCCGATCGAGATCGGGTCCGGGAACGGCTCACCGGAGCGGCCGTCGAACAGCCGGGCCTTGCCGGAGCCCTTGACCATCCGCTCGCCGTCGCGGTTGGGGATCGTCGACTCGAAGAGACCCGAGATCTCGTCCTCGCGCGCACCGTCGAACACCGGGGTGGCGACGTTGGAGCCGGGGGCGACCTCGTCGGCGGAGATCGCGTGGAGACGCTTCTTCCACTCCTCCTCGACGCCCTCGACCTTCCAGCCCTGGCTGGCGAGCCAGCCGAGGTGGATCTCCAGGACCTGTCCCGGGTTCATTCGGGACGGGACACCCAGCGGGTTGAGGATGATGTCGACCGGGGTGCCGTCCTCGAGGAACGGCATGTCCTCGACCGGCAGGATCTTCGAGATGACGCCCTTGTTGCCGTGACGGCCGGCGAGCTTGTCACCGTCGGTGATCTTGCGCTTCTGCGCGACGTAGACGCGGACCAGCTGGTTCACGCCCGGCGGCAGCTCGTCGCCCTCTTCGCGGTCGAAGACGCGGACGCCGATGACCTTGCCGATCTCACCGTGCGGCACCTTCAGCGAGGTGTCGCGGACCTCGCGCGCCTTCTCACCGAAGATCGCGCGGAGCAGGCGCTCCTCGGGGGTCAGCTCGGTCTCGCCCTTGGGCGTGACCTTGCCGACGAGGATGTCACCGGCGACGACCTCGGCACCGATACGGATGATGCCGCGCTCGTCGAGGTCCGAGAGGACCTCCTCGGAGACGTTCGGGATGTCCCGGGTGATCTCCTCGGGGCCGAGCTTGGTGTCACGGGCGTCGACCTCGTGCTCCTCGATGTGGATCGAGGAGAGGACGTCGTCCTGCACGAGGCGCTGCGACAGGATGATCGCGTCCTCGTAGTTGTGGCCCTCCCACGGCATGAACGCGACGAGCAGGTTCTTGCCGAGCGCCATCTCGCCTTCGTCCGTGGACGGACCGTCGGCGAGGACCTGGCCCTCGATGACCCGCGCGCCCTCGTCCACGACGACCTTCTGGTTGAAGGAGGTGCCCTGGTTGGAGCGGGTGAACTTGGCGACGCGGTACGTGGTGTACGTGCCGTCGTCGTTGGCGACCGTGATGTAGTCCGCGGAGACCTCCTGGACCACACCGTCCTTCTCGGCCTTGATGACGTCGCCGGCGTCGACCGCGCAGCGGTACTCCATGCCGGTGCCGACCAGCGGCGACTCCGCCTTGATCAGCGGCACGGCCTGGCGCATCATGTTCGATCCCATGAGCGCGCGGTTGGCGTCGTCGTGCTCGAGGAACGGGATCATGGCGGTCGCGGCCGACACCATCTGGCGCGGCGAGACGTCCATGAAGTCGACCTCGTCGGCCGGGACCAGGTCGACCTCGCCACCACGGCGGCGGACCAGGACACGCTGCTCGGCGAAGCGCATGTCGTCGGTCAGCTTCGCGTTGGCCTGGGCGATCAGGAAGCGGTCCTCCTCATCAGCGGTGAGGTAGTCCACCTCCTCCGTGACCTGGCCGTCGACGACCTTGCGGTAGGGCGTCTCGATGAAGCCGAAGACGTTGACCCGGCCGTAGGAGGCCAGCGAGCCGATCAGACCGATGTTGGGACCTTCAGGGGTCTCGATCGGGCACATGCGGCCGTAGTGCGAGGGGTGCACGTCACGGACGTCCAGGCCGGCCCGCTCACGGGAGAGACCACCCGGGCCCAGCGCCGACAGACGGCGCTTGTGGGTCAGACCCGACAGCGGGTTGGTCTGGTCCATGAACTGGGACAGCTGGCTGGTGCCGAAGAACTCCTTGATGGAGGCGACGACCGGCCGGATGTTGATCAGGGTCTGCGGCGTGATCGCCTCGACGTCCTGGGTGGTCATGCGCTCGCGCACGACACGCTCCATACGGGCGAGACCCGTACGGACCTGGTTCTGGATGAGCTCGCCGACGTTGCGCAGACGACGGTTGCCGAAGTGGTCGATGTCGTCGGTCTCGACGACGATCTCCGTGCCGTTCTCGCCGATCGTCTCGGTCTCGCCGGCGTGCAGCTTGACCAGGTACTTGATCGTGGCGATGACGTCATCGGTGGTCAGCACACCGGCGTCCAGCGGCTCGTCGCCGCCGAGCTTCTTGTTGACCTTGTAGCGGCCGACCTTCGCGAGGTCGTAGCGCTTCGGGTTGAAGTACAGGTTCTCCAGCAGCGTCTGCGCGGCCTCACGCGTGGGGGGCTCGCCCGGACGCAGCTTGCGGTAGATGTCGAGCAGCGCGTCGTCCTGGCCCTGGGTGTGGTCCTTCTCCAGGGTGGCGCGCATCGACTCGTACTCGCCGAACTCCTCGAGGATCTGCTCGGTGGTCCACCCGAGCGCCTTGAGCAGGACGGTGACGGACTGCTTGCGCTTGCGGTCGATGCGCACACCGACCATGTCGCGCTTGTCGATCTCCATCTCCAGCCAGGCACCCCGGGACGGGATGATCTTGGCGGAGAAGATGTCCTTGTCGGACGTCTTGTCGATGGAGCTGTCGAAGTACACGCCCGGCGAGCGGACCAGCTGCGAGACGACGACACGCTCGGTGCCGTTGATGCAGAAGGTGCCCTTGTTCGTCATGAGCGGGAAGTCGCCCATGAAGACCGTCTGGGACTTGATCTCGCCGGTCTCGTTGTTGGTGAACTCGGCGGTGACGAAGAGCGGAGCGGCGTACGTGAAGTCGCGCTCCTTGCACTCGTCGATGGAGTTCTTCGGGGGCTCGAAGCGGTGGTCGCGGAACGTCAGCGACATCGACCCGGAGAAGTCCTCGATCGGGGAGATCTCTTCGAAGATCTCTTCCAGACCGGACTTGGTGGGGACTTCCTGCCCACTCTCCAGCGCAGCCTCGACGCGACCCTTCCATGCGGCATTGCCGAGCAGCCAGTCGAAGCTTTCGGTCTGCAGCGCAAGGAGGTTCGGAACCCCGAGGGGCTCCTTGATCTTCGCAAAAGAGATGCGCAGCGGGGCGGTGCTGTCGCCGTTGTTCGTATTGGCAGTCGAGGCGTTGCGCGAGGCGGCCAAGAGGGGGTCCTTCCGAGGGCTCGGACTCACTACGCGCGTACCGGTCCCGAATCGAGCAGACTGAGGGAAAGCCCAGATCAGGGCGGATCATTCAGCTTTGCTCGGGCTCGGGTATGCCCCTGGTGACGGGCAGGGAGCAGCTAACAGGCAGCGCAAAGGGTCAGTGTAGCCACTTGGCACACTGATGTCCAGAGCGAGTTTCCGGAGACCGGTTCAACGCCGTGATACCGATCTTCTCCCTCCGGGAGGTCTTGTCCTCCCACCGGAGGAGCGCCTCGTTGTTCTTCTCTACGCCCATTGCCCTGCGCCTGCCGAAAGCCCTGCGCCAGTGGCGCACACCGATGCTTCCCTCTTCGTCGGCGATCCATGCCTCGAACCCTGGATCGCTTCAGCGTCGCGTCCCGAGAATTGCGCGCCGCGTCCGGTTCGTCAAGGCCCCCCACCTCTGGGAGATCGTCACATGGGGGCACGTCCGGGCAACGATGATCACCATACTCGCACGCAGGCGCGAGACAACGCAGCCGTGACGAGCACGCCGAAGGGCGACCACCCGCATGGGTGATCGCCCTTGGCTGCTGTCCGAGGCGCCTCAGGCGCCGTGGACGTGAGTCAGAGACTCAGTGGGGTCACTTGACCTCGACGGAGGCGCCGGCGCCCTTGAGGGACTCGGCGGCCTTCTCGGCGGCGTCCTTGGCGACCTTCTCGAGGACGGGCTTCGGGGTGCCGTCGACGAGGTCCTTGGCCTCCTTCAGGCCCAGGGAGGTCAGCTCACGCACGACCTTGATGACCTGGATCTTCTTGTCGCCCGCACCGGTGAGGATGACGTCGAACTCGTCCTTCTCCTCCTCGGCGGCGGCGGCCGGGGCGCCCGGGGCACCGGCGGCGGCAACGGCGACCGGGGCGGCAGCCTCGACGTCGAACTTCTCCTCGAAGAGCTTCACGAACTCGGAGAGCTCGATGAGGGTCATCTCCTCGAACTGCGCGAGCAGGTCTTCCTGGCTGAGCTTCGCCATGGTGGCGGTCCTTCCACTAATTCGGCTGGTGCCGGATGTACATGTCTGGCGGGCGTACTACGGGCCCGCTGGGCGTCCGAGTGGTTACTCGGCAGCCTCGGCGGGAGCCGGCGTACCGGCACCGCCCTGCTCGACCTTGCTGCGAAGGGCGTCCGCGGTGCGGGCGAACTTCGTGAGCGGGGCCTGGAAGGTCGCCGCGGCCTTGGCCATGGACGCCTTCATGCCACCCGCCAGCTTGGCGAGCAGAACCTCGCGGGACTCGAGGTCCGCAAGCTTCTTGATCTCGTCGGCGGACAGCGCCTTGCCGTCAAGGACACCGCCCTTGATGACGAGAGCGGGGTTTTCCTTGGCGAAGTCACGAAGACCCTTCGCCGCCGTGACCGGGTCACCGGTCACGAAGGCAACAGCGGTCGAGCCCTTGAGGTGCTCGTCCAGCTGAATCCCGGCCTCCTTGGCCGCGATCTTGGTCAGCGTGTTCTTCACCACACGGTACTGAGCGTTCTCGCCGAGAGAACGACGCAGCTCCTTGAGCTGCGCCACACTCAGTCCGGTGTAAGAAGTCACAACAGCTGCGTTGGAGTCGCGGAGCTTCTCCGTGATCTCCGCAACGGCTGCGTTCTTGTCAGACGTCGCCATGAGCCTCGGCCTCCTTCCGGGTGATGAGGACCGCGCAGAAGGGGCTGGGCAAAACAAACGCCCCGGCGCAGGCGCACGGGGCGTACTCGACCGGAGCGGAAATCCGCCCGGGAGTTCATCCATACACACCTGCGCAGGCCGTCCGCAGCTAGCGGATCCTTCGGCCACCACACGTCCGGGACCGGACGCGCAGAGACAACCAGCGGTCTTTGGCTTCCGGGAAAAGATACGGGAGCGGCCCGTGCTCAGGCAAATCGGGTGTGGGCGGAGGCATCGGCGCGCCCCCGCTCACACCCTCATCCGGTCTGCCGTGCCGGTCAGGCGCCGGGCGGGGTCGCCGTCTGGCTCGCCGGCGGCGGGGCCACGTCGACCTTGCTGCCGTAGGCCGTGTAGAAGGCCGTGGAGTCGCTGGGCTGCTTGCCGCCGAGCTTCTCGGTCTTCTTGACCAGCAGGTTGTCCGAGTCGATCCAGACGTCGAGCTGCTCGCTCTTCGCGCCGCCCTTCTCGAACTGCTTGCGGATCATGTCGCGGAGGTCCTTGCCGAGCTTGCCGCTCAGCTGGTCCAGCGTGATGGTGCCGGTGTAGTGCGTGGCCTGGACGCCGTTGACGTTCTCCTTGCCGACGGCCTTGGCCGTGCCGGAGGCGATCAGCAGATCGATCGGCTGGCCCGGGTTGGCGTTCTGCAGCGCTTCCTGGAACAGCGTGCCCGAGCCGCCCAGCTGCTTCGACAGGGTGGTGTAGCTGTACTTCATCCAGGGCTTGCCGCCGCCACCGGGCATGGCGCCGCCCATGTTCATGTACACGGCGTCCTTGGTGTAGACCGCCTTGATCGGCTTGCCGGGGCTTCCCCCGCCGGTCATGGTGTTCTCCACGTTCATCTGCATGCCCTGCGACCAGTCCAGCCCGCCCTTGGTGGCCTGCTTGATCTGCTTGCCGGCGACGGTCGTGGTCGTGGAGCCGTCGATCTTCGCGGTCTTCTTGCCCGCGGTGGCCTCCTGGGCCGCCTTCAGCGCGTCGACCGGGTTCTGCGCCGGGTCCTGCTTCCCGTCCGCCCCACTGCTCCCGCCGGTGCTGCTGCTCCCGCCTCCGGACGCCTTGCCGGCGTCGTCGTTGCAGGCGCTCAGGCCGCCCACCAGGATCACGGCACCCGCCACGGCGGCGGCTATACGCGTACTACGCACGAGAGGCTCCCCCTTGGATCATCTTTACGGACCTCGGGGCGACTGTAGTGCAGGGCACCGACAGCACATGCGTCAGGCCCCGTCCCTCCCAAGGGAGGAACGGGGCCTGACGCACGAATCACGCGCTACGAGGCGTCGATCAAGGAGATCAGACGGCCTCGTCCTCGACGAGGAGGTTGCGGGTGCGGTTGGCGTCCAGCGGGATGCCGGGGCCCATCGTGGTGGTGACGGTCGCCTTCTTGATGTAGCGGCCCTTGGCGGCGGACGGCTTGAGGCGGTTGATCTCCTCGAGCGCCGCGGCGTAGTTCTCCACCAGCTTGGTCTCGTCGAAGGAGACCTTGCCGATGATGAAGTGGAGGTTCGCGTGCTTGTCCACGCGGAACTCGATCTTGCCGCCCTTGATGTCGGTGACAGCCTTGGCGACATCCGGGGTGACGGTGCCGGTCTTCGGGTTCGGCATCAGACCACGCGGACCGAGCACGCGGCCGAGGCGGCCGACCTTGCCCATGAGGTCCGGGGTGGCGACGACGGCGTCGAAGTCCAGGCGGCCCTTGGAGACCTCGTCGATCAGTTCGTCCGAGCCGACGATGTCGGCGCCGGCGGCTTCCGCGGCCGCAGCACGGTCACCGGTCGCGAAGACCAGGACCCGGGCGGTCTTACCGGTGCCGTGCGGGAGGTTCACGGTGCCACGGACCATCTGGTCCGCCTTGCGCGGGTCGACACCCAGACGCATGGCGACCTCGACGGTCGCGTCGAACTTGACGGACGCGGTGTCCTTGGCGAGACGGACGGCCTCGAGGGGGGCGTACACGCGCTCCCGGTCGATCTTCGCGTCCGCGTTGCGAAGAGTCTTGCTGCGCTTCACTTCTGCTCCTGATGCAGTGGGGTGGAGTCGTGGTGCGGACCAGCGCCTGGTCCTGCCACGGGTGGTGCCTGAGGGGCTGGGATCAGCCCTCGACCGTGATGCCCATGGAACGGGCGGTGCCGGCGATGATCTTCTCGGCGGCGTCCAGGTCGTTGGCGTTCAGGTCGGGCATCTTGGTCGTGGCGATGTCACGGACCTGGTCGCGCGTGATCTTGGCGACCTTGGTCTTGTGCGGCTCGCCGGAGCCCTTCTCCACGCCCGCGGCCTTCAGGATGAGCTTCGCGGCCGGCGGGGTCTTGGTGATGAAGGTGAAGGAACGGTCTTCGTAGACCGTGATCTCCACCGGCACGACCATGCCACGCTGCGACTCGGTCGCGGCGTTGTAGGCCTTGCAGAACTCCATGATGTTGACGCCGTGCTGACCCAGCGCGGGGCCGACCGGCGGAGCCGGGTTTGCGGCACCGGCCTGGATCTGGAGCTTGATAAGCCCCGTGACCTTCTTCTTCTTGGGAGGCATGCTCTCTCCGGGTCCTAGTGAGAGGTGTTTCGCCAGCCCATCCGGTCATCCGGATGGAGGCATACCGCACAACGATAACGGGTATCGTCGCGCGGCCAAAAACCGAGCAGGTCAGACCGGCTGTGAGCCCGTCTGACCTGGTCGGTTTGGCTGGTGGTCCGGAAGAACCTAGTTCTTCTGGATCTGGTCGAAGCTCAGCTCGACCGGGGTCTCGCGGCCGAAGATCTCGACGAGGCCCTTGACCTTCTTCGAGTCGGCGTTGATCTCGTTGATCGTCGCCTGCAGCGTCGCGAACGGACCGTCGGTGACGGTGACGGAGTCGCCCACCTCGAAGTCCAGCACCTGGACCTCGACCTTGCGGGACGGCGCCGGCTTGCCCTCGGCCGCGGCGGCCTCCTTGGCGGCCTTCTCCTCGGCCTCCGGGGCGAGCATCTTGACGATCTCGTCCAGCGTCAGCGGGTAGGGGTCGTAGGCGTTGCCGACGAAGCCGGTGACACCCGGGGTGTTGCGGACGACGCCCCAGGACTCGTTCGTCAGGTCCATGCGCACGAGAACGTAGCCCGGGAGCTTGTTCTGGCGGATGGTCTTGCGCTCGCCGTTCTTGATCTGGGCGACCTCTTCCTGCGGCACCTCGGCCTGGAAGATGAAGTCCTCGACGTTCAGCGAGACGGCACGCTGCTCGAGGTTGGTCTTCACGCGGTTCTCGTAGCCCGCGTAGGTGTGGATGACGTACCACTCGCCGGGCAGACCGCGGAGCTCGTCGCGGAGGGCGGCCACCGGGTCGACCGGCTCCTGCTCCTCGTCCTCGTCGACCTCGGCGGTGGCCTCGGCCTCGTCCTCGGTGTGCACCGCGGCCTCTTCGGCGGGCTCGCCGGCGGCAGCGTCCTCGGCGTCGAGCTCGTCGACCTCGTCGACGCCCTCGACGATCTCAAGCGCGGTGTCGTCGCCCTCGACCTCGGCCGAGGCAGCCGCGTCCACGTCGGCCGCTGCCGTCTCGGCGGAGTCGGCGGCGTCGTTCAGGTTCGGGTCAGACACGGTGGCTGCTTCTTCCTGGCTTCAAGGGGTTGAACATGCGAAAGGGGCGCCCGCTGAGGCGCCCTCCGCGGGATCAGCCGAAGACGTACCCGACGACTCGGTTGATTCCCAAGTCAATCACGGTTACGAGACCGATGATGATGACAACAAAGACGATCACCACGCTGGTGTACGTCGACAGCTGGTTGCGCGTGGGCCAGACGACCTTGCGGAGCTCCGCCACGACCTGGCGGTAGAAGAGCGCGAGACGCGCGAACGGGCCCTTCTTGCCGCGCTTGCCGCCACGGCGGGGCTTCTTCTGGGATTCCGCGGTTTCGTCCTCGGAACGACCGCGCTCAGGCATGTCGATGGAGCCCAGGGCGTCCGTCACTCGTCCTCACCTGAATCCGGGTCGTGGCCGTGCCGCGCCCGGTTGAGCCGCACGGCGGTGCATTTCATACGTACGCGTGCACGCACTGCGGTAGGAGAGTGCGTGTAGCAGGGCCGGAGGGACTTGAACCCCCAACCGCTGGTTTTGGAGACCAGTGCTCTACCAATTGAGCTACGACCCTTTGTGGTTCCCCCAACCTACCGCATGCGGCCGACTGCACTAAGTGCGTGCACCGCGGCGACCTGTCGGGAGCCAACGGTCAGCGAGTGTACGTGGTTCGGAGCCGGGCGTCGAACACGATCCTCCCGGGTGGTGCCCGCAAACCCGTGTTACGGGCTCGTCGGAGGTCTGCAACGATGCATATATGAGCGCTGCAACCCCTTCCGCATCGTCCCCCACCGACCGCCGGGTCTCCGCCCGTGTCGGTTCGATCTCCGAGTCCGCCACCCTCGCCGTCGACGCCAAGGCGAAGGCCCTCAAGGCGGCCGGACGCCCGGTGATCGGCTTCGGCGCCGGTGAGCCCGACTTCCCCACGCCCGACTACATCGTCGAGGCGGCGATCGAGGCCTGCCGCAACCCGAAGTACCACCGCTACACCCCGGCCGGCGGCCTCCCCGAGCTCAAGACCGCGATCGCCGCGAAGACGCTGCGCGACTCCGGCTACGAGATCGAGGCCGCGAACGTCCTGGTGACGAACGGCGGCAAGCAGGCCATCTACGAGGCGTTCGCCGCGATCCTCGACCCGGGCGACGAGGTCATCGTCCCCGCCCCGTACTGGACCACCTACCCCGAGTCGATCCGGCTCGCGGGCGGTGTGCCGGTCGATGTGGTCGCCGACGAGACCACCGGCTACCGCGTGACCGTCGAGCAGCTGGAGGCGGCCCGTACGGAGCGCACCAAGGTGCTGCTCTTCGTGTCTCCGTCGAACCCGACCGGTGCGGTCTACACCCGCGAGCAGGTCGAGGCGGTCGGCCGCTGGGCCGCCGAACACGGCCTGTGGGTGCTGACCGACGAGATCTACGAGCACCTGGTCTACGGCGACGCCGAGTTCTCGTCGCTGCCGGTGGTCGTGCCCGAGCTGCGCGACAAGTGCATCATCGTCAACGGCGTGGCGAAGACGTACGCGATGACCGGCTGGCGGGTGGGCTGGGCGATCGGTCCCAAGGACGTCATCAAGGCCGCGGCGAACCTCCAGTCGCACGCCACGTCCAACGTCTCCAACGTCGCCCAGGCCGCGGCCATCGCGGCGGTCTCCGGCGATCTGACGGCCGTCGAGGAGATGAAGGTCGCCTTCGACCGCCGCCGCCGCACGATCGTGCGGATGCTCAACGAGATCGACGGCGTGCTGTGCCCGGAGCCGGAGGGCGCGTTCTACGCCTACCCGTCGGTCAAGGAGCTCCTGGGCAAGGAGATCCGCGGCAAGCGCCCGCAGAGCAGCGTCGAGCTGGCCGAGCTGATCCTGGAGGAGGCCGAGGTCGCCGTCGTCCCGGGTGAGGCCTTCGGTACCCCCGGCTACCTGCGGCTCTCCTACGCGCTGGGCGACGAGGACCTGGTCGAGGGCGTGTCGCGGCTCCAGAAGCTGCTGGCCGAGGCCAAGTGATCAAAGCCTCCCGCGGGCAGCCGCGGGAGGCCGTGCGAGCGGGCGTCCGGAGCCTTCCGGGCGCCCGCTCGCACGTTCCCCCGGACACCCCTTCGGGAAAGGCCCTACCGGCGCACCGCCCGAATGCGGCAAGATCTTGGGATGGAGAGCGTTCCTGCCCGCGGTGAAGCCGCTGTTCGAGACCTGAGCCGATTGCCGAAGGCCCATCTGCACCTGCACTTCACCGGCTCGATGCGGTCCACGACCCTGCTGGAACTCGCCGACAAGTACGGCGTCCACCTTCCGGAGGCCCTGCGGAGCGGGGAGCCGCCCCGGCTGAGGGCGACGGACGAGCGGGGATGGTTCCGCTTCCAGCGGCTGTACGACATCGCGCGGTCGTGCCTGCGGGAGCCCGACGACATCCGGCGGCTGGTCCGCGAGGCCGCCGAGGAGGACGTCCGCGACGGGTCGCGCTGGCTGGAGATCCAGGTCGATCCGACGTCGTACGCGCCGAGACTGGGCGGCCTGATCCCGGCCCTGGAGATCATCCTGGACGCGGTGCGGGGCGCCTCCCGCGACACCGGGCTCGGCATCCGCGTCGTGGTCGCCGCGAACCGCATGAAGCACCCCTTGGACGCCCGCACGCTGGCCCGCCTCGCGGTGCGCTACGCCGACCAGGGGGTGATCGGCTTCGGGCTGTCCAACGACGAACGCCGGGGATTCGCCCGGGACTTCGACCGGGCCTTCGCCATCGCCCGGGAGGGCGGTCTGCTGGCGGTGCCGCACGGCGGGGAGCTCTCGGGGCCGGCGAGCGTCCGGGACTGCCTGGACGACCTGCACGCCGGCCGGGTGGGGCACGGCGTACGGGCCGCGGAGGACCCCGTGCTGCTGCGCCGGCTGGCCTCGCGCGGGGTGACCTGCGAGGTGTGCCCGGCGTCGAACGTGGCGCTGGGGGTCTACGAGAAGCCGGAGGACGTGCCGCTGCGGACGCTCTTCGACGCGGGCGTGCCGATGGCACTGGGCGCGGACGATCCGCTGCTGTTCGGCTCACGGCTGGCCGCGCAGTACGAGATCGCCCGCACCGCGCACGGCTTCACGGACGCCGAGCTGGCCGAACTCGCCCGGCAGTCGGTCCGCGGCTCGCGCGCCCCGCAGGACGAGCAGCAGCGGCTGCTGGCGGAGATCGACGGCTGGCTGGCTGGCTAGCGGCCAGGGGCCGCCCGGGAGGCCCCTGGGGCCTGTCCTGGGCCGACTGGGCCGGCCCCCGGGCCGGCTTTCGCGCCTAGAGGCTGACGCCGACCGTGACCGGCTCGTTGACGAGCGTGACGCCGAAGGCCGCGTGGACGCCGTCGCGGACCTCGCGGGCCAGGGCGAGCAGGTCCTCGGTGGTGGCCTCGCCGCGGTTGGTGAGCGCGAGGGTGTGCTTGGTGGAGATGCGGGCCGGGCCGGTGCCGTAGCCCTTGGTGAAGCCGGCCCGGTCGATGAGCCAGGCGGCGGAGGTCTTCACCAGGCCCTCGCCGGCCGGGAAGGCGGGCGGGGCGGTGTCCGGGCCGAGCCGCTCCTGGACGCGCCGCAGGAAGACGGCGTGCTCGGCCTCGGTGAGGATCGGGTTGGTGAAGAAGGAGCCGGCCGACCAGGTGTCGTGGTCGTCGGCGTCCAGCACCATGCCCTTGCCGGCGCGCAGCGCCAGAACGGTCCGGCGGGCGATGGCGGCCGGGACCCGGTCACCGGCCTCGACGCCGAGGGCGCGGGCGGTCTCCGGGTACTTCAGGGGCGCGGAGAGGCCGCCGGCGTCCTCCAGGGCGAAGCGCACCCGCAGCACCACGAACCGGTCGGGGTGCTCCTTGAAGCGGCTGTGGCGGTACGAGAAGCCGCACTCCGCGTTCGGGATCGTGACGGTCTCGCCGGCCCGGCGGTCGTAGGCGACGACCTCGGTGATCGTGGCGGAGACCTCCTGGCCGTACGCGCCGACGTTCTGGATCGGGGTGGCGCCCGCCGAGCCGGGGATGCCGGCCAGGCACTCCACACCGGCCAGCCCGGCCTCGACGGTACGGGCGACCGCGTCGGACCAGTTCTCGCCCGCGGCGAGCGTGAGGTCCGTGCCGTCGAGCGCGAAGCCGCGGGTGGCGATGCGCAGGGCCGTGCCGTCGAAGCCCTTGTCGCCGATGACGAGGTTGCTGCCGCCGCCGATGATCAGCAGCGGGGTCCCGGCCTCGTCGGCCGCGCGGACCGCCGTGATCACCTCGTCGTCGGTGGTGGCCGTGACGAGGCGGGTGGCCGGTCCGCCGAGGCGGAAGGTGGTCAGCGGGGCGAGGGGCGCGTCGTGGAGTTCCTGCACGCGCCCAAGGGTACGGGGGCGGCCGGGCCGCACTCGGCCGGCCGCCCCCGTACGGCGCGGATCAGGCGAGGCGGACCACGGCGCGGGACATGCCCAGCACCTTCTGGCCCGCGCTCATCGCGGTGAGGTCGACGCGGACCGTGCGGTCGTCGTCGTCCAGCTTGGCGGCGACCTTGGCGCTGACCTCGATCAGGGCACCGGTCTCGTCGTTGGGGACGACGACGGGCTTGGTGAAGCGCACGCCGTACTCGGCGACCGCGCCGGGGTCGCCGGCCCAGTCGGTGACCACCCGGATCGCCTCGGCCATGGTGAACATGCCGTGGGCGATGACGTCCGGCAGCCCGACCTCCTTGGCGAACTTCTCGTTCCAGTGGATGGGGTTGAAGTCACCCGAGGCGCCCGCGTACCGGACGAGCGTGGCGCGGCTCACGGGAAAAGTCTGCGCCGGGAGTTCGGTGCCGACCTCGACCTCGTCGTAGGAAATCTTGGCGGTCATCTCAGGCCTCCTTCGCGCCGCGGGCCACCAGCTTGGTGAAGGCGGTCACGACGTGTTCGCCCGCCTCGTCGTGGACCTCACCGCGGATGTCGATGATGTCGTTGCCCGCCATGGTCTTGATGGCCTCGATGGTGGAGGTGACGCTCAGCCGGTCCCCGCTGCGCACCGGCCGGGTGTAGGCGAACTTCTGGTCGCCGTGCACCACCCGGCTGTAGTCCAGGCCCAGTTGCGGATCCTCGATGACCTGACCGGCCGCCTTGAAAGTGATGGCGAACACAAAGGTCGGCGGCGCGATCACATCGGAGTGGCCGAGCGCCTTGGCCGCCTCGGCGTCCGTGTAGGCGGCGTTGGTGTCACCGATCGCCTCGGCGAATTCGCGGATCTTTTCCCGGCCGACCTCGTACGGCTCGGTGGGCGGGTACGTGCGCCCCACAAATGACTGGTCGAGCGCCATGGGCTCGCAACCTCCCTGTACTGATGGTGATAACGCCGTGAGGCCGCCCCCACGAATGGGGACGGCCTCACGAACGAGCCTGTGTTATCGCGTCTCGCGGTGCGCGGTGTGCGAGTTGCAACGGGGGCAGTGCTTCTTCATCTCAAGACGGTCCGGGTCGTTGCGCCGGTTCTTCTTGGTGATGTAGTTCCGCTCCTTGCACTCCACGCAGGCCAGCGTGATCTTCGGGCGGACGTCGGTGGCAGCCACGTGAGTGCTCCTTGGACGGACGGGTGGTCGGATTAACGCATAAAAGAGTAGCCGATCGGAGGACCGACCCCACAATCGGCTACTGTCAGTAGCGGTGACCGGACTTGAACCGGTGACACAGCGATTATGAGCCGCTTGCTCTACCGACTGAGCTACACCGCTGTGATGCAAGAGTCCCTCGCCCGAAGGCGAGGTACCTCACACATCAGAGCCCCAATACGGAATCGAACCGTAGACCTTCTCCTTACCATGGAGACGCTCTGCCGACTGAGCTATTGGGGCGAGCGATGAAGACATTACACGGCCCGCCGCCAAACGTGAAATCCGTATCCGGGCCGCGCCCCAACGGCCTCGCGCACCACACCGGTACGACTATTTCGTGCCTGCGCAAAGCTCTCCCGGCAGCGCCCTAGGCTCGGAAGAACGCTGCGTGATCTTGCACGCCGGTGGCTTCGAGGAGCGCGATGTCCGACAGCAGTTCGCCGCAGCCCCAGCCGGGAAGTCCCGGCGGCGCCGGCCGCTACGCCAGGGCGGACAGCGGGGCACTGGTGTTGTGCGGCGCACGGCTCGCCGACGGCCGGACGGTGGACGTACGGCTCGGCGGCGGACACATCGAAGCCGTCGGGACGGCCGGCAGCCTCGCCCCGCAGGGCGCCCGCATCGACCTCGCCGGCTACCTCCTGCTCCCCGCCCCCGCCGAACCGCACGCGCACTGCGACACCGCCCTGACGGCGGACTCCGACGGCCCCGCCTCCGGCTCCCCCGAGGACGTCCAGCGGCGGACGACCGAGGCCGCGCTGCTGCAACTGGGGCACGGCGCCACCGCGTCGCGCAGTCACGTCCGGATCGGTGACGTACAGGGCCTGCGTTCGCTGGAGGCGGTGCTGCAGGCGCGCCGGTCGCTGCGCGGGCTGGCCGAGCTGGCGGCGGTCGCGGTGCCGCGGGTGCTGACCGGGGTGGCCGGGGCGGACGGGCTGGCGATGCTGCGGGACGCCGTGAAGATGGGCGCCTCGGTGATCGGCGGCTGTCCGGACCTCGACCCCGATCCGGCCGGGTACGTCGAGACGGTCCTGGAGCTGGCCGGGGAGCACGGCTGCCCGGTGGACCTGCACACCGACGGCGACGATCCGGCGCGGCTGGCGCGGTTCGCGGCGATGTCCGGCGGGCTGCGGCCGGGGGTCGCCCTCGGGCCGTGCGCCGGGATGGCGCGGATGCCGCGGAGCGTGGCGGGGCGGGTCGCCGAGCAGCTGGCGGCCGCCGGGGTCGCCGTGGTCTGCCTGCCGCAGGGCGACTGCACGGGGCTGGAGCGGTACGGCTCGCGGGTGTCGCGGCCGGCGCCCGTACGGCTGCTGCGGGCGGCCGGGGTGCGGGTGGCGGCGGGCAGCGGGGCGCTGCGGGACGTGGCGAACCCGGTGGGGCGGGGCGATCCCTTGGAGGCCGCGTATCTCCTGGCCTCCCTGGGGGAGGCCACCCCGGAGGCGGCGTACGAGACGGTGAGTTCGGCGGCGCGGGCGACGCTGGGGCTGCCGGAGGTGCGCGTCGAGGCGGGCTTCCCCGCGGAGCTGCTGGCGGTGCGCGGGGAGCGGATCGCCGGGGTGCTCTCGCTGGCCTACAGCCGCATCGTGATCCACCGCGGGCGTGTGGTCGCCCGCACCAGCGCGGTGCGGGAGTACTGCGACTCGGCGGCGGAGGTGGCACTGGAGCTGCCGCGCCAGTCGCAGCGCTGAGCCACGGCGGCGAGAAGCCGCCGGGACCCGGCCGGTCCCGCGCCCGGCGGCGCCCCTTCGGCGTACGGTCGGGATCATGCGCATTGTCATCGCAGGTGGACATGGTCAGATCGCGCTGCGGCTGGAGCGGTTGCTCGCCGGGCGCGGGGACGAGGTCGCGGGCATCGTCCGCCGGCCGGAGCAGGCCGGGGATCTGCTGGCCGCGGGTGCCGAGCCGGTGGTCTGCGACCTGGAGTCGGCGTCGGTGGAGGACGTCGCCCGGCACATGGAGGGCGCCGACGCGGCCGTCTTCGCGGCGGGCGCCGGGCCGGGCAGCGGCATCGAACGCAAGGAGACGGTGGACCGCGGCGCGACGCGGCTGTTCGCGGACGCGGCCGAGGCGGCGGGCGTGCGGCGCTTCCTCGTCATCTCCTCGATGGGCACGGACCGCGAGCCGCCCGAGGGCACCGACCCGGTCTTCGCCGCCTATCTGCGGGCCAAGGCCGCCGCCGACGCCGACATCCGCTCGCGCGCGGGGCTGGACTGGACGATCCTGCGGCCCGGCCGGCTGACGGACGACCCCGGAACGGGCCGGGTGACGCTGGCCGACGCCACGGGGCGCAGCGCGGTCCCCCGCGACGATGTCGCGGCCACTCTGATGGCGCTGCTCGACGAACCCGCCACCATCGGCCGGACGTTGGAGCTGATCGGCGGGGATGTGCCGGTGGTGGACGCGGTGCGGGCGGTGGCGGTGGCGCAGCGGAGGTAGGGCGCCGCCGGAGGCGCGGTGACGCCGGTGGGCCCGTACGGGGCGGGGCCCGGTCGTGTGAGGTCGGCAACAGGCCGGCGGCCGGGCCGCCCGGGGCACGTGGGGACACGCGCGGGCGCGCAGACAAAGAAACGGTCCCCGGTCTGCGTTTCCGCAGTCCGGGGACCGTTCCACTACCTGTGGCGGCGCCAGGATTCGAACCTGGGAAGGCTGAGCCGGCAGATTTACAGTCTGCTCCCTTTGGCCGCTCGGGCACACCGCCAGGGTTTGCTGCCGGGAGACCCGCTGTGGGGCGGTGCTCCGTGGCAACGACGTAAACCATACCCGATGGCTGGGGGTGGTTCGCCACTCGATTCGAGAGCGCTGGATCTTGGCCGGGTGGCTAGGCTTGGCAGGCGGCCGGGGAAGGCCGCACCCCTGACGGATCTACGTAACGAGGAGCCAACTCAACATGGCCGACTCCAGTTTCGACATCGTCTCGAAGGTAGAGCGGCAGGAGGTCGACAACGCCCTCAACCAGGCCGCCAAGGAGATCTCGCAGCGCTACGACTTCAAGGGCGTGGGCGCGTCGATCGAGTGGTCGGGCGAGAAGATCGAGATGCGGGCCAACGCCGAGGAGCGGGTGAAGGCCGTACTCGACATCTTCCAGTCCAAGCTGGTCAAGCGCGGGATCTCGCTGAAGGCGCTGGACGCCGGCGAGCCGCAGGCCTCGGGCAAGGAGTACAAGATCTTCGCCTCGATCGAGGAGGGGATCTCGCAGGACAACGCCAAGAAGGTCGCCAAGATCATCCGCGATGAGGGCCCGAAGGGCGTCAAGGCGCAGGTGCAGGGCGACGAGCTGCGGGTCAGCTCGAAGAGCCGGGACGACCTGCAGGCGGTGCAGCAGCTGCTCAAGGGCAAGGACCTGGACTTCGCCCTGCAGTTCGTGAACTACCGCTAGGAGCCCGCATTCCGGGTGCCACGGGATGGGGCGGTGCGCTGCGGCGTGCCGCCCCACCGGTGTGTCGGGGCGGAAACGCGGGAGCGCGGGGCGGCCGGGCCGCGTCGTGGGCGTGGCCTTCCGGACGACGGGCACGAGGCGGCCCGCGAGCTGGTCGGCGGGGGCTGGAGCGGGTCGGCGGTGTGCGGCCCCTCGGGGGCTCGTACGGGTCCGAGGGCGAGGGGCCGGCGGGCGGTCAGCGGGCGGCGAACGGCTCGTCGGTGGGGACGATGTCGCGGCCCAGCGGCATGAGGGAGACCGGGATCATCTTGAAGTTGGCGATGCCGAAGGGGATCCCGATGATCGTCACGCACAGGGCGAGGCCGGTGATGATGTGCCCCAGGGCCAGCCACCAGCCCGCGAAGATGATCCAGACGACGTTGCCGATCGCCGAGCCGACGCCGGCGTCATGGCGTACCACGGTCGTGCGGCCGAAGGGCCACAGGGCGTAGCCCGCGATCCGGAAGGACGCGATGCCGAACGGGATGGTGATGATCAGGATGCAGCAGATGACGCCCGCGACGACATAGCCGATCGCCAGCCACAAGCCGCTGAGGACCAGCCAGAGGACGTTAAGGATGAACTTCATGATCAACAGCCTTCCACGGGCACGGCGGAGAACGTAACTGCCGTGCTAGACGCGCCGAGCCTGGTGAACCGTTGCGTTCATCATGCGACGGGGGGATGGTGACGGCCACCGGTCCCCGGGGGCGTCAGGGGCGGTGGCCCGCCATCTGTTCGAGGCGGGTGATCCGTTCGCGCATCGGGGGGTGGGTGGAGAACAGCCGGGACAGGCCGTCGCCCCGGAACGGGTGGGCGATCATCAGGTGGCCGGCGGTCTCCAGGCGCGGCTCGGGCGGGAGCGGGAGCTGCTGCGTTCCGGCCTCCAGCTTGCGCAGGGCGGAGGCGAGCGCCAGCGGGTCGCCGGTGAGCTGGGCACCCGCGGCATCCGCCTCGTACTCCCGCGAGCGGCTGACGGCGAGCTGGATGAGCGAGGCCGCGACCGGCCCGAGGATCATGATCAGCAGCATGCCGAGGAGGCCGGGGCCCTCGTCGTCGTCGGAGCGGCCTATGGGGATCAGCCAGGCGAAGTTGACGAGGAACATCACGACGGAGGCCAGCGCGCCGGCCACGGAGGAGATCAGGATGTCGCGGTTGTAGACATGGCTGAGCTCATGGCCGAGCACGCCGCGCAGCTCGCGTTCGTCCAGCAGCTGGAGGATGCCGTCGGTGCAGCAGACCGCGGCGTTGCGGGGGTTGCGGCCGGTGGCGAAGGCGTTGGGCGCCTGGGTCGGGGAGATGTACAGGCGCGGCATGGGCTGGCGGGCCGCCGTGGAGAGCTCGCGGACCATGCGGTAGAGCTGGGGCGCCTCGAACTCGCTGACCGGGCGGGCACGCATCGCCCGCAGAGCCATTTTGTCGCTGTTCCAGTAGGCGTAGGCGTTGGTGCCCAGGGCGACGACGACGGCGATGATCAGGCCCGTACGGCCGAACAGGCTGCCGATGACGATGATGAGGGCGGACAGTCCCCCGAGGAGGACGGCGGTCCTGAGCCCGTTGTGCCGGCGGTGCACGGTACGCCCTCCAAGCGGTGCGGCAGGGGAACCCTGTGCTGCGTTTCTCCACTCTCCAGTGGACCCTTACTCACTGGTCAACGCGAGATGAACGAGCCTGGTTCCCTTGTCCGCGCGCGGCCCACCGGGCGCGGCACGAGGACGCGCCCGGTGGGGCCCGCGGCCGTACGGGTGGGGCGGGGGCCGGTGGCGGCCGTCGGCGGGGCGGTGTGCGGCGCCCGCGGGCCGTCAGAGCAGCGCGCCGGAGGCGAAGCGCAGGACGAGCTGCGGGGCGCCGGAGAGGGCGATGCCGAGGACGGTGGCGAGCGCGATGGCGGTGGCGAGGGGGGCCGGGATGCCGGCGCCGGCCGGGTGCCCCGCGGGCGCGGGGGCTGCGGTGGCTGCCGCCTCTCCGGCGCTCTCCGCTTCCCCGGCGCCCCGGAAGAGGACCGTGGTCCACTGCAGGTAGTAGTAGAGCGCGATCACGACGTTGACGGCCATGATCACGGCGAGCCAGGCCAGGCCCGCGTCGACGGCCGCGGAGAACACCGTGACCTTGGCGAACAGGCCGATGATGCCGGGCGGCAGGCCGGCCAGGCAGAGCAGGAAGAAGCCGAGGGCGAGCGCCACGACGGGACGCCGGTGGTACAGGCCCCGGTAGTCGGTGATGCGGTTGGCGGGGCGGGTGCGGGCCACCAGGGCGGCGACGGCGAAGGCGCCGAGGTTCACGGCCGCGTACATCAGGGCGTAGGCGATGGTGGAGCCGATGGCGTGCCCCGGGTCCCGTTCGTAGCCCGCGGCCGCGATCGGCACCAGGAGGTAGCCGGCCTGGCCCACCGAGGACCAGGCGAGCAGGCGGACGGCGCTGTGCGCGCGGCCGGGGTCCTGGCGCAGGGCCGCGACGTTGCCGACGGTCATGGTGAGCGCGGCGAGGACGGCCAGGGCCGGGCCCCAGACGTCCGCGTACGAGGGGAAGCCCTGGACGGTGACGAGGATCAGGCCGGAGAAGCCGACGGCCTTGCCCACCACGGAGAGGTAGCCGGCGATGGGCAGCGGTGCCCCGACGTAGGTGTCCGGGACCCAGAAGTGGAACGGGGCGGCGGCCGTCTTGAAGGCGAAGCCGACCAGGGTGAGGGCGACGCCGGCGCTCGCCAGGGTGGCCAGCCGCGGGTCGGGCAGGGCGGTGAGCGCGTGGGCCACCTGGGAGAGGTGGAGGCTGCCGGTGGCCGCGTAGAGGAAGCTCACGCCGAGGAGCATCACGGCGGTGGCGGCCACCGAGGACAGGAAGAACTTGAGGGCGGCCTCGGAGGAGAGCCGGTCGCCGCGCCGCAGGCCGACCAGCGCGAAGGCGGGCAGTGAGGCGACTTCGAGGGCGATGACCAGGGTGGCGAGGTCCCGGGAGGCGGGCAGCAGGGCGGCGCCGGCCGCCGAGGAGAGCAGCAGGAACCAGTACTCGCCGGCGGGCAGGTCCTGGTCCCGGACGGTGTCGATGGACAGCAGGGCGGTCAGCAGCGCCCCGCCGAGCACCAGGAACTGGACGACCAGGGCGAACGGGTCGGCCGCGTAGCTGCACACGTCCGGGTGGGCGGGCAGGCAGAAGGTGCGGCGGTCGCCGTCCAGGAGGGGCAGCAGGGACAGCGCGGCGAGCGCCAGGCCCGCCGTCGCGATCCACCCCAGCAGCGGCTTGCGGGCCGCCGGGAGGAAGAGGTCGGCGACGAGGACGACCAGGGCGACGGCCCCGGCGAGGGTGGGCGGGGCGAGGGCGAGCCAGTCGACGGACTGGACCAGGGAGGTCACCGTGCTCATCACTTACCGCCTCCGAGGAGCTGCTGGACGGCCGGGTCGGTGAGGCCGAGGAGGGCCGCGGGCCACAGTCCGGCGAGGACGGTGAGGGCGGCGAGGGGGGTCCAGGCCGCGTACTCGTAGCGCGCGAGGTCGGGCAGGGCGGGGGCCGGGGCCCCGGCGGCCGCCGCGGTGCCTTCCCCGGGCGCCGGGGCGGCCTCGGCGAGCGCCGGGGTGCCGCCCATGCAGACGCGGCGGACGACGAGCAGCAGGTAGGCGGCGGTCAGCAGGGTGCCGAGGCCGGCCAGCGCCATGAACGTCAGGAAGGCGGGGCGGCTGAGGCCGGCGGCGGGCCGGAAGGCGCCGAACATCGCCAGCATCTCGCCCCAGAACCCGGCCAGTCCGGGGATGCCGAGCGAGGCGACCGCCGCGAAGGCGAGCAGGCCGCCGAAGCGGGGGGCCCTGCCGTAGAGGGCGGCGCCGGTGCTGCCCGCCAAGGCGTCGAGGTCGGTGCTGCCGGTGCGGTCCTTGAGGGCGCCGACCAGGAAGAACAGCAGGCCGGTGATCAGGCCGTGGGCGACGTTGGCGAACAGCGCGCCGTTGACGCCGGTGGGGGTCATGCTGGCGATGCCGAGCAGGACGAAGCCCATGTGGCCGACGGAGCTGTAGGCGATCAGACGCTTGAGGTCGCCCCCCGCGCCCTTGCGGACGAGGGCGAGGCAGGCGAGCGAGCCGTAGATGATGCCGATGGCGGCCAGCGCGGCGAGGTACGGCGCGAAGGTCTGCATGCCCTCGGGCGTGATGGGCAGCGCGATCCGCACGAAGCCGTAGGTGCCCATCTTCAGCAGGACGCCGGCCAGCAGCACCGAGCCGACGGTGGGGGCGGCGGTGTGGGCGTCGGGCAGCCAGCTGTGCAGCGGCCACAGCGGGGACTTGACGGCCAGTCCGATGCCGATCGCGAGCACCGCCAGGACCTGAACGGTGTGGCTGAGCTGGGCTTTCGGCCCGTTGTCAGTGGCCAGTGCCACCATGTCGAACGTGCCGGATTTCACGCCGATGAGGAGGAGGCCGAGCAGCATCACGACGGAGCCGAGCAGCGTGTAGAGGATGAACTTCCAGGCCGCCGCCTGCTTCCCCGCGCCGCCCCAGCGGGCGATGAGGAAGTACATCGGGATGAGGACCGTCTCGAAGGCGAGGAAGAACAGCATCAGGTCGAGGACGGCGAAGCTGGCGAGGGTGCCGGCTTCGAGCGTGAGCAGCAGGGCCACAAATGCCTTGGGGGACGGGCCCTTCGGCAGGTGGAAGTAGCTGTAGAGCGCGCAGAGGAAGGTCAGCAGCGCGGTCAGCACGACGAGGGGGAGCGAGATGCCGTCGATGCCGAGGTGGATCCGGATGTCCAGCGCCGGGATCCAGCTGATGTCGGTGGTGGCCTGCATACGGGCCGGGTGGTCGTGGTCGAAGCCGGCGGCCAGCGCGAGGGCGGCGGCGAGCACGACACCGGTGACGGTCACGCCGTGGCGCAGTACGGCCTGGTCGGGGTTGCGGCCCCGGAGACCGGGGGGCGCGGGGAACAGGGCGCCGACCGCGCCCAGCAAGGGGAGGACGACGACCGCCGCGAGGAGGTACTGCAGAACGGTGGGGTTCACGGGTCAGGCCCTCCTCAGGGTTTCGGCTCCGGCGAGCCCGGCCGCGGGGGGCGTCGGCTGGGGGTGCGGGGTGCGTGCACCAGTGGTGTGCGGCATGGGTCAGGCTCCCGTACCCGTGGCGACGAGGACGGCGGCGACGGCCAGGACGAGCGAGCCCGCCAGCAGCGCACCGAGGTAGGTCTGCACGTTCCCGGTCTGGGCGCGGCGGACCGCGGCGCCCAGCAGGCCGGGGGCGGTGCCCGCGCCGCGGACGTAGGTGTCGACCACCTCGCGGTCGAGGAAGCGGACGAGCGTGGCGGCGGCGCGTACCGGCCGGACGAACAGGGCGGAGTAGACGGCGTCGAGGTGGAAGCCGACCGCGGCGTGGCGCTGCAGCGGGCCCAGGAGGAGACGGCCGGGGTCGGCCGGGTCCTGGGCCGCGGCGTTGTCGCCGTAGGCCGGGGCGTGGGTGTCGATCGCGACCTCCTCGGCGACCGCGGGGGTGGCGTCCGCGGCGGCGACGACCGCGCCGAGGGGGACGCGGGCGGCGAGCGCGGTGGTGTGCCGCCAGGCCGCGTAGGTGACCAGGCCGCCGACGAGGGCGATACCGGTGCCCAGGACGGAGGTGGTCAGGGTCGGCGCGAGCGAGCGCCCGTCGAACCAGCCGGGCAGGAAGGGGGCGGCGAGGCCGAGCGCGACGGTCGGGACGAAGAGCACCCACAGCATGGCGTTCATGGCGACCGGCTGCGGGCCGTGGTCGGGGGCTTCGGCGCCCTTGCCCTTGAAGGTCAGCAGCCACAGGCGGGTGGCGTAGGCCGCGGTGAGGAGGGCGGTGAGCAGGCCGGAGACCAGCACGGTCCAGCCGGCCGCGCCGGGGATGCCGTGCGCGTCGCCGATGGCGGCGTGTTCGGCGGCGCCCAGGACGGCTTCCTTGGAGAAGAAGCCGGCGAACGGCGGGATCGCGGCGAGCGCGAGCAGCGCCACGGTCACCGTCCAGTAGGCGTCCGGGACGCGCCGGGCCAGGCCGCTCATCCGGGACATGGCGGCCAGCGAGTTGGTGCCGGCGGCGTGGATGATCACGCCGGCGCCGAGGAAGAGGAGGGCCTTGAACGCACCGTGCGAGATGAGGTGGAAGACGGCCGCGCCGCGGTCGCCGACGGCCAGGGCGCCGAGCATGTAGCCGAGCTGGCCGACCGTCGAGTAGGCCAGGACGCGCTTGATGTCGTCCTGCGCCAGCGCGGCCAGCCCCGAGCCGACCATGGTGATCGCGGCCATGGCGGCGAGGACCACCAGCGCGGCCGCGGAGGCGGCGAAGACCGGGAGGAGACGGGCCACGAGATAGACACCGGCCGCCACCATCGTCGCGGCGTGGATCAGGGCGGAGACGGGCGTCGGGCCGGCCATCGCGTCCGGGAGCCAGGTGTGCAGCGGGAACTGCGCCGACTTGCCCGCGACACCGGCGAGCAGCAGCAGCGCGATCAGCGTCGGGTGGTCCAGGCCGCCGGCGGCGACGGAGCCGAGGATGCCGGTGATGCGGAAGGTCCCGGCATCGGCGGCCAGCGCGAAGATGCCGAAGAGGAAGGGGACGTCCCCGAGCTTGGTGACGAGGAACGCCTTGAGGGAGGCGGCGCGGGCGGCCTCGGTCTCCCAGTAGTGGCCGACGAGGAAGTAGGAGCAGATGCCCATGACTTCCCAGCCGACCAGCAGCAGCATCAGGTCGCCGGTGTAGACGACCAGCAGCATCGCGGAGGTGAAGAGCGAGACCAGCGCGGCGTAGGAGGCGTAGCGCGGGTCGTCGCGCAGATAGCCGGTGGAGTAGATCTGCACACAGGTCGCCACGACACCGACCAGGACGGCGATCAGTGCGGCGAAGCCGTCGATGTGCAGGGCCAGGTCGATGGGGATCGAGCCGGTCGGGGTGAGCTCGGTGGCGACGTCGGTGGCCGGGCCGGTGCCCTGGCCGACGGCGACGGTCACGGTGAGCACGGCCGCGGCCAGCGTCGGCAGCACGGCCAGCGGCCGGACGAAGCCGGGCGCCCGCCTGCCCAGGAGGAGACCGGCGACGGCCCCGAGGAAGGGCAGGAGGGGAACGAGAACGGCAGTGGTCGTGAGGGTCACGCGGCGGCCTCCGCCGTGGTGTCCGGCTGCGGGTCCCCGTCCCCGGCGTCCGCCCGCTCGGCGAGGTCACGGAGCCGGTCGATGTCGGAGCTGCCGCGGTTGCGGTAGACGAGCAGCACGATCGCCAGGCCGATGCCGATCTCGGCGGCGGCGATGGCGATGGTGAAGAGGGTGAGCGCCTGGCCGGTGTGCAGGGTGTCGCGCAGCCAGACGTCGAAGGCGACGAGGTTGAGGTTGACGGCGTTGAGCATCAGCTCGACGGACAGCAGCACCAGGACCGCGTTGCGGCGCGCGAGCACGCCGTACAGCCCGGTGCAGAAGAGGAGGACGGCGAGGACGGCCGGGTAGGCGAGATGCATCAGCGCTGCTCCTCTCGCGGGGCGGGGGCGGCCGGGGCCCGGGAGGCGGCGCGGGCCGGAGTGGCGGCGTTCTTCAGGCTCGCCGCCGCGGACCGCTCCTCCCCCGGCCTGCGGGACAGCACGATCGCGCCGACGAGCGCGGCCAGCAGCAGTACGGACAGCGCCTCGAAGGGCAGCACCCAGTACTGGAAGAGGCTGCGCCCGGAGGCCTCGGCGGAACCCTGGGCGGCGCCGCCGAGAGTGATCCAGGTCGCGCGGAAGCCGTCCACGACGACCCAGACCAGGGCGGCGGCCGAGGCGAGGGCCACCGCGAGCGCGGCCCAGCGGTTGCCCGAATCGGCGTCCGGGGAGCGGCCGATGGGCGCCTTGGTGAGCATCAGCCCGAAGAGCAGGAGGACGACGACGGAACCGACGTAGATCAGCACCTGCACCCAGGCGATGAACTCGGCCGTCAGGAGCAGGTATTCCACGGCGATCCCGCCGAGGGCGACGACCAGCCAGAGGGCGGCGTGCACCAGCTGCTTGGTGGTGACGGTGACGACGGCCGCGCCGAGGGTGGCGATGCCGACGAGGACGAAGGCGATCTCCACGCCGGTGGGCGAGAGGAAGCCCTGGCCGGCTGCGGTGGCGGCGAGCGTCACGTTCCCTCCCCTGGGGTGTCCGGTCGGTTCTGGTCCGTGGCCGGGTCCGGGTCCTGTTCCGCGGTCCCGGCGCGGGCGGCCTCGGCTTCGGCCTGCTGCTGGGCGGCGAGCTTGTCGGCCGCCTTGCGGGCGGCGGCGAGCTCCTTGGGCTCCTCGGCGGCCGGGTCGAGCGCCGGCGGTTCGGGCACCGTCCACATCCACTCGCGCAACTTGTCGCGCTCATGGGTCAGATCCCGGATGTCCGTCTCGGCGTACTCGAACTCCGGTGACCAGAAGAGCGCGTCGAAGGGGCAGACCTCGATGCAGATCCCGCAGTACATGCACAGCGCGAAGTCGATCGCGAAGCGGTCCAGCACATTGCGGCTGCGCTCCCGGCCCCCGGGGGCGGCGGGCGGCACCGTCTCCTTGTGGGAGTCGATGTAGATGCACCAGTCCGGGCACTCCCGGGCGCACAGCATGCAGACCGTGCAGTTCTCCTCGAACAGCCCGATGACGCCGCGGGTCCGGGGCGCGAGGTCGGGCTGGACGTCCGGGTACTGCGCGGTGACCGATCGTTTCGTCATCGTCCGCAGGGTGACGGCCAGCCCCTTGGCGAGGCCGGAGCCGGGGAAGCTCATGACGAGATCACCACCTTGACGACGCCGGTGAGGGCGATCTGGGCGAGGGCGAGCGGGATGAGGACCGTCCAGGCGAGCTTTTGCAGCTGGTCCTCGCGCAGCCGCGGGTAGGTCACCCGCAGCCAGATGACGCCGAAGGCGAGGATCACGGTCTTCAGCAGCGTCCACAGCCAGCCCAGGCCGTCGGCGCCGAACGGGCCGTGCCAGCCGCCGAGGAAGAGCACGGAGGTCAGGGCGCAGAGGACGACGATGCCGGCGTACTCGGCGAGGAGGAAGAGCGCGAAGCGCAGTCCGGTGTACTCGGTGTACGCACCGAAGATGATCTCCGAGTCGGCGACCGGCATGTCGAACGGCGGCCGCTGCAGCTCGGCGAGCCCGGCGGTGAAGAACACGACTCCGCCGACGATCTGCCAGGGCACCCACCACCAGTGGAAGGCCTCGACGATGCCGGGCAGCGAGAGCGTGCCGGCCGCCATCGCGACGGAGGCCGCGGCGAGCAGCATCGGCAGCTCGTACGCCAGCAGCTGCGCCGCCGTCCGCAGGCCGCCGAGCAGCGAGAACTTGTTCGCCGACGCCCAGCCCGCCATCAGCGAGCCGAGCACGCCGACGCCCATCACGGCCAGGACGAAGAAGATCCCCGCGTCCAGCGCCTGGCCCACGGCGTTGTGCGGGCCTATCGGGATGGCCACCAGCACCAGGAGGTACGGCAGCAGGGCGACGGCCGGCGCGAGCTGGAAGATCCGCCGGTCGGCACCGGCCGGAACGATGTCCTCCTTCTGCGCGAACTTCACCCCGTCGGCCACCAGCTGCGCCCAGCCGTGGAACCCGCCCGCGTACATCGGCCCGAGCCGGCCCTGCATATGGGCCATGACCTTGTGCTCGGTCTGCCCGATGACCAGGGGGAAGACGAGAAAGACGACGAAGACGGCGACGAGCCGCAGCGCGATGTCGAGGGCGTCGCTCACGGGGTGTCGCCTCCTGCCGGGTCTCGGGGGGTGTCCTGTGGGGGCTCGGGGGCGGAGGGCGGGCCGGCTTCGGGGGCGTCGGACGCGGTCTGCGCGTCGTCGGCCGGGGTCTTCGAAGCGTCCGCCGGGGCGGCGTTCTCCTCCGGGGCGGCGTGCTCCTCCGGCTGCTCCGGCTGCTCCGGACGCGCCGGTTGCTCTTGTTTCTCCGGCTTCTCCGGCCTCTCAGGCTTCTCCGGCTCGTCGAAGGCGGGGCGGGCGTGGTGCCAGGGCGCGTCCGAGGAGCGCGGGGGCGTCTCCTTCTTGGGGGCCGTCGCCGGGGTCTCCGTCGCCGGGGTCTCCGTGGACGGGGTCTCCGTGGACGGGGCCGTTGCCGCGGGGGCCTCCGTCGCGGGGGCCTCCTTGGCCGGAGTCGTCCCAGGGGTGTCCTGGGCGGCGGCCGTCTCGGGCGTCTCCGCCGTCTCCGCCGTCTCCGCGGCCCGCCGCTGCCCGGCCGAGCCCTCGCTCGCCGAACGCGTACGCCGGGCCGGACGCTCGGGGGGTGCCTCGGCGGCCGGGGTCTCGGCTCCCGGCGCCGTCTGCTGGCTGGCCGATCCCGCGCTCGCGGTCCGCGTACGGCGGGCCGGACGCTCGCCCGCGGCCGCACCGGCACCGCCGGCGGCGCGCGCACCGCCAGCCGCCCGTGCGCCTCGCGCGGGACGGGCCGGTGCGGGCGGCAGCTGGCCCTTCAGCGGGCCCCATTCGTTCGGGTCGGGGACGCCCGGGGGCAGCATCTGGCGGCGCTTGGGCCCGCCGTGCTCGGACTCGCCCGGCTCCTTGGCGCCCGGCCAGGCCTTGGCGACCCGCGCCGCCAGCACGAAGTCCTTGCGCAGCGGGTGGCCCTCGAAGCTGTCCGGGAGCAGCAGCGGTACGAGGTGCGGATGGCCGGTGAAATCGACGCCGAACATCTCGTGGGTCTCGCGCTCGTGCCAGCCCGCGCCCGCGTACACGTCGATGGCGGTGGGCAGCGCGGCCGCGTCGTGCGGCACGGTCGTCCGCACGATCAGGCGGTGGACGGCGCCGGGCCGCGCCACATCGGCGACGTGCACACAGATCCGGAAGCCGGTGCCGGGCTCGTCCACGGCGCTCAGCCAGTCGAAGTAGCTGCAGCCGAGCTCGTCGCGGGCGGCCGTCAGCGCGGTGAGCCAGCCGTCCGCGGGGACGTCGACGGTCAGCACGTCGTACGCGAGCTCCGCCGTGGCCCCCGTACCGAAGATCTCGCTCGCGGGCCGCGGCAGCCAGCCGACGACCGGTTCGGCAACGGGCTCGGCCGCGGGCTCGGCAACCGGCTGTTCCGCCTGCTCGGGCTGTGCGGTGGTCGCTGCCTGGTGCTCCGGCTGATCCGGCTGCTGCTCGGGCTGCTCGCTCATCGGGGCTCCTCCCCCGGCGCCTTCGGCTCGTCCGCGGCCTTCGGCTCGTCGGCGGGCTTCGGCGCGTCGGCGGGCTTCGGCGCGGGCGGCGTGACCAGCCCGCTGCGCAGCGCCGCCGCGGAGGGCCGGGCCGCGCCACCCTTCGCGTACCGCTCCCCCAGCGACTCGCGGGCGATCTTCTCCTGGAGCTTGAGGATGCCCTGCAACAGCGCCTCCGGACGCGGCGGGCAGCCCGGGACGTACACGTCCACCGGAATGATCTGGTCGACGCCCTTGGTGACCGAGTACGAATCCCAGTACGGGCCGCCGCAGTTGGAGCAGGCCCCGAAGGAGATGACGTACTTCGGCTCGGGCATCTGCTCGTAGAGCCGCTTGACCGCGGGCGCCATCTTGTCGGTGACCGTGCCGGAGACGACCATCAGGTCGGCCTGGCGCGGACCGGGCGCGAACGGGATCACGCCGAGCCGGATGAAGTCGTGGCGCGCCATGGACGCGGCGATGAACTCGATGGCGCAGCAGGCGAGGCCGAAGTTGAAGACCCAGAGGCTGTAGCGGCGGCCCCAGTTGAGGACCACCTTCATCGGCTCGGGCGCGAGCCGGGCCAGGGTCCCCAGGCGCCGCGGCTCCGGCAGGAACTGCGGGTCGGCGCCCTCGGACGCGGCTGCGGAGCTGTGGGAGGCGGGGTTCACGTCCATTCCAGGACGCCCTTCTTCCATGCGTAGAGCAGGCCGATGGCGAGGAAGCCGAGGAAGATGAACATCTCCACGAGCGTCACGCCACCGAAACCGGGGGCGGCGAAGACCGTCGCCCAGGGGAACAGGAAGATCGAGTCGACGGCGAAGATGACGTAGAGGAAGGCGTACACGTAGTAGCGGACCTGGGTGTGTGCCCAGCCCTCGCCGACGGGGTCCACGCCGCACTCGTACGTCAGCAGCTTCTCGGGCGTCGGCACCACGGGCCTCAGCAGCCGCCCGGCACCGAAGGCCACGGCCACGAAGAGCACCCCGATCACGGCGATGATCCCGACGACCGAGTAGCCCTGGAAATAATCCGCGGCGACAGTGGTGCGTACGGTCGCGTCCGGCACGTCCGCCCCTCGCTCCCTGACTGCGCTTGTTTCAACGACTTCGACGATCTGTACGGACGGGAGTCTAGGCCCTGCCCCGGCCGCGGTGAGCAGCCGGATCGTCGCGGACGGTGGGGTTGTCCCTACTTCGCCCTACCTGGGCGGCGGGCAGCGTAGACGGCCGGGCCGGTTGTCTCAGCGGGCGTCTCACGGATCGGACGCGGCCGGCGCCCGGGCGCACCCCGGGACGGCCGGTACGGCCAGTATTACCGGTACGAGGCGGAACGGTCGATATGGGAAAAGAGGGGCAGCATGGCCGGTGCTCGCTCACCGGGGCGGGCCGGCGTGGGGGTCGGCCGGTCCGGAGTGGCCGCCGTAGGGACCGGCCGGTGCGGGGTGGCCTCCGTAGGGCGCGGAGTTGCCTGGTCCCGGTGCGGTGGAGCCGGTGGGCGGCGGCGCGGCAGGGCCCGTGGCGGAGGGGTACGGGGTGTCCGGTGCGGGCCGGGTGGTGCTGCCGGGGGCCGTCGTGGGTGCGCCCGGGCCGCCGCCGCCCGGGCGCTGCCGGCCCGGGCCGCGCGAGACCGCGCGGTTCATCGCCTCGGCGGCGATCCGGGCGGCCGCCTGGAGCGTCCGCTCGCCGAGCAGCTCCGTACGGATCGCGCCGCCCGCCGCGAGATGCCGGTCGTACGGGAGGGGGAGCACCGTCGCGCCGCCGATGCCCAGGTGCTCGGTGGCCTTGCGCACCTCCAGGCCGGAATCGGGTGACACATGGCTGAGAACCACCACGGTCGTCGGCAGCATGCCGGGGTGGAGCCCGCCGACCCAGTCCAGGACCGAGCGGGTGGCCGCCACGCCCTCCGGGGTCGCCGGGGAGACCAGCACCCGCGCCTGCGTGGTCACCAGCGCGGTGCGCGCCACCTCGGCGGGCAGCGTCTCGCAGTCCACGACGGTGGTCGCGAAGTACCGGCGCAGTGAGGTCATCACCACCCGGTAGGTGTCGATGTCCAGCCGGGTCCCGATGGAGCCCTGGCTGCCGGGCAGCAGCCAGCCGCCACCGGGGAACGGAATCAGATAGCCCGTCAGGTCCGTGATCAGCATCGACGGGTCCACTATCTGCGCGAGGTCGGTGCCCGACCAGCGCACCTCCCGGGCGCCCAGCCGGTGCGGCAGCGTGCCGAGGGCCGGGTCGGCCTCGACCGCCAGCACCGGATCGGCGCGGTAGTGCGCATAGGTGAGGGCCAGCAGCGCGGCGACGGTGGACTTGCCCGCGCCGCCCCGGATGCTCGTCACGGAGATCTGCCGGCCGGTGGTCACCGGCTGCTGGATGGCGTACGCGGTCTGTGTGACGGCGGCGGTCTCCGCCGCGGGCGACGACGCGATCGCCCGCCGTACGACTCGCCCCGCACGCTGCGCGACGGACTCGCCGTGCCGCGGCTTGGCCCGCAGAGCGTCCAGCTCGGGCGGCATCAGCGGCACCGAGACGGGGGTGGGGCCGGACCTGCGGACCGGGGTGGGGGTGTGGACGCGGGCCGGTGTCTGGACGGGCGCCGGGGTCCGGGCGGGAGCGGGCGTCCGGCCGGGGGCAGGCGTCGGGGCGGGGGTGGCAGGGGCCTCGGAGGTGGGCGGGGCCGGAGTGGTGTGAGGAGCCGGAGTGGTGTGAGGAGCCGCCGGGGTGTGCGGAGCCGCCGGGGTGTGCGGAGTCGGCGCGGGGGCCGGTTCCGGTACGGGCTGCGGCAGCGGGGCGCCGACGGGCATGGGTCCGGCAGCGGGCCGGGGACCGGAAGTCGGCACGGGACCGGCAGCGGGCCCGGAGCCGGCGGCGGTCTGAGCGCCGGGGGCGGCCACCTGGCCAGGGGCGGGCACGGGACCGGCAGCCGGCACCGGCCCGGAAGCAGCCTGGCCGGCCGGAGCGCCGTCCCGGAGCACCGAGGCGTCCGGTGTCTGCAGCGGCGCGGAGGGCACCGGCGGATACCCGGCACCGCCGTATCCCGGCCCGGCGGAGTACGCGGACGCCGGGGCGGTTCCTACGGGCGCGGCCGCCGGGCCCGGCGCGGCCGGCTGCGCCCTCGGCGTCACCGGCGTGTCCCACACGGTCGCGCCCCCGGTCGTGTCACCGGCCGCGCCCCCCGTCGCGTCGCCGGCCGCCGGCCCGCCGGCGTCCCCCGTCGAGTGATCAGTCACGTCCATGGTCGCCTTTCCGGTTCAGAGCGTCGGGAGCAGCCGGCCGTAGACCCCGAAGGCCCCGAGGGCCACCGGGATCAGCGCCATCACGGCGACCGACTCGACGAGGTTCAGCAGGCGGCGCAGCCGGGCCCGGACCTGCTCCGGCACGCGCACCGCGGGCACGGCGAGCGGCAGCACCGCGCACACGCACAGCACGGCCAGCGCACCCGCCGGATTCCCCGAACCCGCCGCCCACCGGAGCAGCAGGGACACCCCCACCGCCGTCCCGGCCGCCAACAGGGCGACGACCTCGGCCGTCAGGGGGTAGGCCCGCGCACGCGACAGCGTCACCAGGCACAGCAGGGCGGCGGCCGCGGCCGGCCAGCCGTCTCCTGAACCGGCGGCGGCCACTCCCGCCGCACCCGCGGAGACCGCCATGGCGACCGTGGCCGGCGCCAGATCACGGTGGGTCGCACCGAGGGCGGTCGCGACCTGGTGGCGGCTCACGGGCGCGTCACCGGATCGCCGGTCGTCGAGCCGGGTCAACCCGGCTGCCGTCAGGGCCAGTCGGGGCAGGTACCCCAGTACGAGCACCGAGACCACGCCGAGCGCGACTCCCGTACGGGGCACGTCGGCCAGCGCCAGCCCGGCCTCCCACGCCCCGACCGCGAGCGCGACCGCCGCCGCGCCGACGAGTCCGCCGCGCCCCAGCTCCGTGCAGAACCCGAGCAGCGCGAGCGCCGCCGCGACGGTCAGCCCGACGGCCGCCAGCCGCGCCCCGCCCGTGGAGGCCGCCTGCCAGGAGGCGAGCACGCCGAGCGCGCCGCCCAGGACGAGCAGTGCGGTGCTCGTCGAACGCGGTCCGAACGAACCGAGCGGTCCGGGTCGTCCGAGCCGCGCGCCGGCCGCTCCGCCGGCCGCGGCGAGCACCCCGGCCGCACCGAGCCAGAGCGCGGCCCGCCCCGGCCCGTACCAACCCGCCGCCGCGACCCCGGCCACCAGCGCCAACGCCACGCTCACCGCACCGGCCGTCCACGTCCGGCTGCGCCGGCCCCAGTGCCAGCCGCGCGCGTCCAGATCGTCGGCGGCCGAGCCCGTGGCGTCGTGCGTCAACGGCGCCGCCGGGGTGTGCTGGTCCGCCACGAGCCGCAGCACGGCCCCGTCGGGCACCCGCGCCGCGGCCAGCGAGGCGTCCGGCGCGAGCACCGATCCGTCCGCGGTCACCAGCCGCCGCGGCAGCGGCCCGCTGCCCGGCCGGTCGCCGAGCAGCCGCAGCAGGTCCGGCAGCAGCGCGCCGAGGGGTTCCTGCGCGGGGAGCACGAGGTCGACCCGCCGCCGCTCGCCCACGAGGGTCACCCGGCTCAGGGAGGTGCGCGACGCGGCCCCCGAATCCATCCCCGAACTCACACTCACCATGCCGACGCGGCCCCCGCGTTGCTGCCAGTAGGACTTGCTCCCGGGGGCCACCCGCGAAAACCGTCGGCCAACTTGCCGACGATGAACGACCGCCCCCGCACAACCGGCACACACGATACGGCGCGGCTCCGACGGCTTGTCCACAACGGTCACCGGCCGGCTGCCCGCCGCCCTGCGGGTTCCACAGCGGCGATGCGGAGGAAAGGTGGGGAAAACCCCACCCCCATCACCCCAGCCACCCCATGGCACGCGGCGCGGCGGCCGGGCAGGCTGGGCGGATGACCGAAAGATCCCGGCCCCGTCGTGCCGATACTGCCGACGACACCCCCGAGGGTGTCGCACCGCCGCCGCCGCAAAGGCCGCTCAGCGGCGCGACCTGGCGGGAGATCGGGTACCTGCTGGCCAACCTCCCGTTGGGTCTCGCCGGGTTCGTGGTGCTGGTGGTCTGGCTGACCCTCGGCATCGGGCTGACCGTCACCGTCATAGGGCTGCCGCTGCTGGCGAGCGGCCTGGTGGCGTGCCGGAAGTACGGGAAGCTGGAACGGGCGCGGGCGCGGGCGCTGCTCGGGGTGCGGGTACCGGAGCCGAGTCGGCTGCGGGCCCGCGAAGAGGGATTCCTCCCCTGGCTGTGGCTGTGCCTGAAGGACCCGGTCGCCTGGCGGCACGCGCTGTTCACGTTCCTCCGGCTGCCCTGGGCCACGTTCACCTTCTCGGTCACCCTGGTCTCGCTCCTCGTGGCGTGGCCGGCGCTGCCGTGGCTGGCGCGCTGGCTGACGAACGTGGACCGGGCCATGGTGCGCGGGCTGCTCTCGCCCTCCGACGAACTGGAGCGGCGGATCGCCGAGCTGGAGTCGGACCGGGTGACGGTCACCGACACCGCGGCCGCCGACCTGCGGCGCATCGAACGGGATCTGCACGACGGCGCGCAGGCCAGGCTCGTGGCGCTGGCCATGGGGCTCGGCCTGGCGAAGGAGAAACTGCGGGAGGGCCGGGCCGACGACAGTGTGGCGGCGATGGTGGACGAGGCGCACGGCGAGGTGAAGCTGGCGCTGCAGGAGCTGCGGGACCTGGCCCGGGGCATCCATCCGGCGATCCTCACCGACCGCGGGCTGGGGCCCGCCCTGGCCTCGCTGGCCGGGCGCTGCACGGTGCCCGCCACCACGGCCGTGGACCTGGCCGAACGGCCCGCGCCCGCCATCGAGGGCATCGCCTATTTCACGGTCTCGGAGCTGCTGCAGAACATCTCCAAGCACAGCGCGGCGCGGCAGGCGTCCGTCGAGGTGTGGCGGGCCGGGGGCCGGCTGCTGATCCAGGTGACGGACGACGGGAAGGGCGGGGCGCGGCTGGACGGCGGCACAGGGATGGCCGGGCTCGCCGAGCGGCTGGGGTCGGTGGACGGGCTGTTCGTACTGGATTCGCCGAAGGGCGGTCCCACCCGGGTGACGGCGGAACTGCCGTGGTGGCCGCGGACGCAGACGAGGGCGGGGGCGGGGGCGGGGCCGAGGTCGGGCGCGGCATCGGGGAGGGCGTCGAAGGCGGCACCGAGGGGCCGCTGACGGGGCGTCCGGCGTCCCGCGCGGCGAGCCGTGGGGCCCGCCGCGGAGGGGGGCCGGTATCGGTCCGGGGGTGGGGAAAACCCCCGGAGAAGACTGCGAAGAGCCTCATGGTGCGGGCGGGGCCGGCCGCGGACCCTTGTCCCAGCGGCACGAGCCGCCCGGCCCGCGGGCCGGGCGGCGCATCCGACAGGGCAAGGGCCACATCCGGCAGAACGGACGACGAGACGATGGATACCGCATACGCACACCGGCCCCGCGGCCCCCGCGTGCCCGCGGGGCTGCGCGCCCCGTTCTCCGGGCGCACCTGGCGGGAGTTCCTCTACCTCCTCCTCAACTTCCCGCTCGCCGTCGCGATGTTCGTCTTCACGCTGGTGGCGATCACCACGGGCTCCGGTCTGCTGATCACGTTCCTCGGCATCCCGGTGCTGGCGGGCGGCCTGACGGGCATCCGTGCGCTGGGCGCCCTGGAGCGCCGGCGGGCCCGTGCGCTGCTGGGGCTGGACGTCGCCGACCCGGAGCCCGTCCGGCCGTCCAGGCCGGGCCTGATGGGGTGGATCGGGGCCGTCCTGAAGAGCGGGGTGTCCTGGCGGCACGCGCTCTACTGCCTGCTGCACTTCCCGTGGGCGCTCTTCGCCTTCATCGCCTCGTTCACCCTCTGGACGCTCGGCTGGCTGCTGCTGACCTACCCGCTGTGGCAGTGGACGTTCCCGGCCTACCTCGATCGCTCGGGCATCCAGCTGGGGTGGGACGGCAGCGGCAACGGCATCTACCTCAGCACCCCGGCGGAGACCGCGCTCACCAGCGTGGCCGGACTGCTGCTGGTGGTGGCCGGATCGGGAGTGATCCACGGACTGACGCAGGTGGACCGGATCATGGTCCGGGGCCTGCTGGGGCCCTCCTCCCTCGCCGCCCGGGTCTCGGAGCTGGAGTCGGACCGCGGGGTGGTGGCGGACACCGCGGCGGCGGATCTGCGGCGCATCGAGCGGGATCTGCACGACGGGGCGCAGGCCCGGCTGGTCTCGCTCGCCATGGACCTGGGCCTGGCCAAGGAGAAGCTGGCGGAGGACCCGGAGGCCGCCGCGAGGATGGTGGACGAGGCGCACGGCGAGGTGAAGATCGCGCTCCAGGAGCTGCGGGACCTGGCCCGCGGGATCCACCCCGCGATCCTCACGGACCGGGGGCTCGGCCCGGCCCTGTCGGCGCTCTCCGCGCGCTGCACGGTCCCGGTGACGGTGACCGTGGACCTGGACCACCGGCCGGCCGCGGCGATCGAGGGCATCGCGTACTTCACCGCCTCCGAACTGCTGCAGAACGTCTCCCGGCACGCCCGTGCCACCAGCGCGACGCTGGACGTCTGGCACACCACGGACCGGCTCATGGTGCTGGTCACGGACGACGGCCACGGAGGCGCGCACACAGCGGCGGGAGGGGGCCTGGCCGGCCTCGCCGAACGGCTGGATGCCGTCGACGGCCTGCTGATGGTGGAGTCCCCGGCCGGCGGCCCGACCTCCGTCACCGCGGAGCTGCCGTGGCGCGGCTGACGGCGCAGCCGTCGCGCGGCCGACCACGAAGCTGCCGGAGAACGGCCGCCCGCCTGGCCCGGAAACGCGCCCGCCCGCCGCTTTCCCTCCTCCGGTCCCCTTGATCCGCCGCATCCGCCGCGCCGCCGTCCGGATGCTGGGATGCTGGAGGCCGGCAGGGGCGGGACGCGATGAGGCATGGGGGAATCTGAGCCGTGGAGGACAAGGTGCGGGTGGTCATCGCCGAGGACTCGGTGCTGCTCCGTGAGGGCCTGACCCGGCTGCTCACCGACCGGGGGCACGAGGTCGTGGCAGGCGTGGGGGACGCCGAGGCGCTGCTCAAGACGATCGGGGAGCTGGCGGACGAGGGCGCGCTGCCGGACGTGGTGGTGGCGGACGTACGGATGCCGCCCACGCACACCGACGAAGGGGTGCGGGCCGCCGTCCGGCTGCGCCGGGAGCACCCCGGCCTCGGGGTGCTGGTGCTCTCGCAGTACGTCGAGGAGCAGTACGCGACGGAGCTGCTGGCCGGGTCGAGCCGGGGCGTGGGCTACCTGCTCAAGGACCGGGTGGCCGAGGTGCGGGAGTTCGTCGACGCGGTCGTCCGGGTCGCCGGGGGCGGGACCGCGCTGGACCCGGAGGTGGTGGCGCAGCTGCTCGGCCGCAGCCGTAAGCAGGACGTGCTGGCCCATCTGACACCCCGGGAGCGGGAGGTGCTGGGCCTGATGGCCGAGGGCCGGACGAACTCCGCGATCGCCCGGCAGCTGGTGGTCAGCGACGGTGCGGTCGAGAAGCACGTCAGCAACATCTTCCAGAAACTGGGCCTGTCGCAGAGTGACGGGGATCACCGCCGGGTGCTCGCGGTGCTCACCTACCTCAACTCCTAGCCATCTGACACTCTGTCAGATAGGTGGCCCGAGGCGTTTTCCAGTGAGGTCCAGGACTTTGGTCGTAGAACCAATGGAGGAGTCCGGAGCGTCATGAATGAGGGGGCGCGGGGGTGGTGATTTCATGACAATACCCACCAGATCGGTGTCTCATGGTGACGTCCACCATGCGAGCAACCCAGGGAAGGCCACCCTTACCCACGTACGATGTTTATGGGACAACCGGTCAGTACGACACGTCCCGAGCCCTGCCTCCGGCGGGGACGCCGCACCCCTCGAGGGAGGTCCGAAGCAGTGACCAGCCAGGTCAGTAGCACAGCCGAGCAGACCGACGCAGCGCTTGTCGGGGAAGCGCGCGATTCCGGTGCCGGCGGCGAAGGCAAAGAAGTCCGCCGTCTGGATCGGGTGATCATTCGGTTTGCCGGTGACTCCGGTGACGGTATGCAGCTCACCGGTGACCGGTTCACTTCCGAGACCGC
>NZ_JBFBHQ010000030.1:0-86228 GCF_040701845.1 Streptomyces angustmyceticus
GCAGCAGTCGGCAGGGCAGAGGGGAGCCGCCGCGGCATCAGACGCCTCGGACAGCGGCGGGGCGCCTGACCTCGGCCGCGGACACCGGGGCGGTGACCTGCGTGCGGTCGAACATGGCGACCACAGCGGCGGCGAGGGACATGAACACGGCCTGCTTGTCAGCGGACCAGTCGAGGCCGAAGCCCACCGCGAGGGCGACGACGGCCTGGACGAAGCCGAGGACGGCCGCGCCGACCGCGTCGTGGGCCATGACGGCGAGGATCAGGCCGACGGCCGCGGCCGCGACGGCGTTGATCCAGGCCTGCTGCTCGGCGGTCACCTCGATGGCGAACGCAGACACGACCTTCACGACGATGGCGACAAAGCTGAGGATGAGTGCCGGTTCACGGCCGAAGAGCTTCACGATGATTCTCCGATGGCTAGGGGTGGGTTGGAGGGGGTCAGACCTTCGGGACCTTGAGAGCCGTCCAGGACTTCTCGCCCGGCACTCCGTCAGCATCCGAGCCGGAGTAGCCCAGCTTGCGCTGCCAGGCGGCATAGCTGTTCTTGTCGGAATTCGTCCAGTCCGGGCCCGGACCGTTGCTGTACTTGCCGCATCCCTCTGCGACGAGGCGACGCCCCATCGCGGTGATGATCGGGCTGTGTCGGCCGCCGTGGAAGAAGTTGCTGCCGGGGAACGGCTCGTAGGTCGGGGTGTTGGGCTTTGACGCGGCGCCCGGGACCTTCAGCTTCTGCCCGACGCTGATCTTGTCGGCGTCCTTGAGGCCGTTGAGGGATACGAGCTTGGCGACGGTGGTCTTGTACTTGGCGGCGATGGAGGAGAGCGTGTCGCCCTTCTTCACCGTGTACGTCGTCGTGCTGGAGCCGGTGTCCGGCGAGCCGCCGGAGTCGCCGCCGCCGGTCGCCTTGCCCGGGACCTTGGCGGTGTCGATAGCTCCCGGATCGCCGTGATCATTGCCAGGGACCTGAGAGTGGCCGTAGTGCCCGGCCTTCGACTGCCAGGTGGACCGGGACCGGGAGGAACTGCCGCTCGGGTAGGCCGGCGGCTTGCCCGCGGGCCAGGTGTCGGGGATGCCCCAGGCCCGGCCCGCAGCGAGCAGCCGCTGGAAGTTCGGCTTCTTCTCCGGATCGAAGCCGTTCGTCCACGGGGAGGCGGCGCGGCCGAGGACCTCGACCTGGATGTTGACCTTGCCCTCGCGGTTCGTGCGGCGGGCCCCGTCGTTCTTCAGCGCGCGGCCGGACTGGTTGAGCGGACCGAACTGCCCGATCTTGTCGGTGTCGGGGTCGTAGATGACCTGCGGCTCGGCGCCCACACGGATCAGGTAGGCGCCGATCGACGTGAGGTAGCTGCCGCCGGCCGGGGACTCGGTGGTGTGCCACGTGAAGCGGGCCCCGCTCTCGGGGTGGTCCATCGCGCCGCCGATGGACTGGTCGCCGAGCTTCGTGGCGCCGGAGATGTACGCCGGGCCGGACGCCTGCCGCGGCATGTCCGCCTCGACGGGGCCGGGGTCGGGCTGGCGCACCTCGAACGGTGCGGCGTCGGTCGGCACGTATACGTCCAGGTCGCCGTCCTCGCGCAGGACGCAGAACGCCCCCTGCTGGCGGTGCTCCTTGACGAACCGTGGGCTGTCGTCGAGGGCGGCGATGGCGCGGACCTCGTCCACGTGCGCCTGGTCGACGGTGCCGAGGTAGGTGGTGGTGAGCTGGTTGGTCTCGGGGTCGAGGTGGTCGACCGCGACGTGGTACTCGGTCATTGGCTGGTCCTGTCGAGGCGGGGCTGGACTAGGTCGATCTCGCTTCGCAGCTGCTGGTAGACGGCGAGGGACATGCGGAAGCTGCCGGCGTCGCCCCAGGAGGGGCCCCAGCTGTTGCGCACGCGGAGGATGGTGTGCTCGTACGAGAAGTCGCCTTCGACTTCGGCGACGGACTCCAGCGCGGTGATGCAGACCTCGTGGCCGCCGGCGACTGGTGAGGAGTCCCAGTTGGGGATCTCGTCGAGGAGGGCGGCGCTGGAGACGGGCTCGAAGAACGCCTGGCGCCAGGGCATGCCCATGAGGACGGGCCCGGTCTGGAGGAGCATGCACAGCTCCTCGGCCGTGGTGGCGTGGCCGTACTGGTCGATGAGTCCGCGGCGGCGCAGGGCCTTGGCGACGCCGAGGCCGGAGGAGCCGCAGTCGTCCGATGGCCAGGTGTAGTCGAGCCATTCGTCGGCGGTGGTGGCGTCGGCGTACAGCTGGATGGCGAACCGCTCGGCGGCGACCGGGTCGGTGGTGTCAAGGCCGGCGGCGGCGCAGGCGTCGGCGGTGAGGAGGACGGACAGGCATGCGGTGGCGGCGTTGGCGGTGCAGGATCCGAGGGCGTCCACGTCCTGTACGCCGACGAACATGTCGCTGGTCTTGATGCCCTGTGCGAGGAGGTCCTGCTGGTCCAGTACCGGCACCCTGGGTGCCCACTCCACCGTGCGGATGGTCTCGCCGGTGTACGGGCGGCGATAGGCGAGGCTGCGGGGGTCCAGCACCTTGTGGCGCCCGAGCTGGGGCGTCACTTCGTACTGCTGCACGTCGAGGTCGGGCAACTCCCCGAGCTCCTGCACTCCCCGCGCCTGAGCTGATGGTGGTGTCTGACTGGGCATGGCCGTTGGCCTGCGGTCAGTCCCTCGGGGTGCGGCGGAGGGTCGCCTACTGATGAGAGTACGGGCGATCAGCCCCGGCATTGCCCCTGCCGTGTCAGGGGTTGAGGCGGGTGAATCTCACCCAGGAGCCCACGCCCATGCGGGTAGCGGTTGCGGACGAGGCTGACTGTGCCCACTGGAGGGCGAAAGTTCCTGTGGTCGCTCCCATGGTGACGATGCCGGTCTCGATGACGTAGAGCAGATTGCTGTTGGCGTTGCGGCGTCCGTAGGTGGTGGTGGTGGTGAAGGCGTGCGCCCCCATCCTGGCCGTGATGTTGTCGGCTGCGTTGGTGAGGGTGTCGGTGCCCGCGGCGACGGATGAAGGACCGTGCACTGCCTTGAGCCCCGTGGCGCCGGAGGGGACTTTCCAGGCGGTGGTCATCAGGCCGGTGGTTCCGGCGCCAATGAGCAGGTGGAGCTCGACGAGGTAAGTGTCGCCCGCGATGAACGTTCCGACGAGGTCGGGGTCGTCGGCAAGGGTGGTGGTGGAGGCGCGGTCTGTGGAGGTGGTCTTGTAGACGATCGAGGGCACATTCCGGGCGGAGATGGAGCCGGTAACGGCGAGGCCAGTTGAGCTCAGGGTGTGCGCTGATCCGTTTGCGGTGATGGTTACGTGGTCTCCCGTGACAGCAACGGTGGATTGCTTTGCTGTGCTGCTGCCGTCGTGGGCGTAGAGGGTGAGGGTGGATGTGCCTGCCGTGGTTGCGGCTGATGTGGCGTCGATCGCCGCGTATCCGGTCTCGCTGGTGCTGGTTGGGCTGTTGCTGACGAGGAGGAACCGCCCTGGGGAGAAGCCGGGCCTTGGGGAGCTGAGCGATAGGGCTGCGAGGGTTGCGTTCCCGGAGCTGTCCTGTGAGGTGCAGGGGGCTCCGAGGTTCATCAGGGCCTGAGATGAGTCGAGTGGGCTGGGCCCGGCGTTGAGGATGGCTGGGAATATTTCACCGGTTATTCCGGAGTAGAGGAGCGCGGAGGGGCGGGAGGAGATCCCGGCGGGAGGGGTGGGGGTGACGACGACGCGGGAACCGGACGTGTTGGTCTGGAGGACGCCGCCGGTGACGGTGGAGCCGATGATGTCCGTACCGGTGATGGTGCCGCCGGTGATCGTCTTGCCGGTGATGGCGTCGGCTTTGAGGGCGGTTGCGTCCACCGATCCGGCGGACAGCTTCGCGGTGGTGACGGCGTTGGCGTCGAGCTTGTCGGTGGTGATGGCCAGGGAGGCGATTTTCGCTGCGGTGACGGCTTCCGCGGCGAGCTTGTCGGTGAGGACGGCTCCGGCGGCTATCTGCCCGGCGAGGATCGCCCCTGCCACGATCTTCTGCGTGGTGACGGCGTCATCGGAGATCTCGGTGGTGCCTACGGCGTTTGCTGCGATTTTCGCTGCGGTGACCGCGTCGTTCGCGAGCTTCACTTCGGTGACGATGCCGTCCACGAGGTCGTCGGCCACCACCGGCGTCGGCCCGAACGGCCCCGCCTCGACGGAGGGGGGTGAGGCGGCGCCGGACGTGTTGCGGGCCAGCAGTTGCACGTACACCGGGTCGTCCGTCACTACGACGACGGTGGCGCCCTGCGCCGTCTCGATCGTGGACTGTAGCGTCGCCGCGGTCGGCGTGAAGCCGGGGCTGGCGGAGGCGTGGACCTCGATCCGGGCCCAGTCCAGGGGGATCACCGCGTCGTCGGCGAATGTGCCGTCCCACGAAACGGTGACCCCGCCCAGGACGGACGCCACGATCGGGGAGGACGGTGCGGGTGGTGGCGGGCCGTTGACGACCTGGATGCCGGAGGTGCCGTCGGCCTGCTGCCCGTAGATGGCGCGCAGGCTGCCGGTGTCGTCGCGGACCTCCACCGCGGCGTTCTCGATGCTGGCGCCGTGCGCGATGCGCTGGCCCTTGGCGATCTGCTGGATCTGCCGCTTGATGCGGTTGAGCTCGCCGGGTACAGACCGGTCGTACATGTCAGGCCACCTCCGGGGAGCCGTAGTGGAAGGAGTCGGCGCGGGCCAGGGTGAGGATGGCCTGGTCGGGGGCGTCGCTGGGCTTGTAGGACTCGGCGGTGATACGGCACCAGCCGGACCAGTCCGCCCAGTCGTTGTGGACGGAGACGTACACGTCGTCGCCGATCTGCCAGGAGCCGAGTGGCGCGTTGGGGTGGTCGCGGACGGTGATGGAGTCGATGTCGCCCATGATCTGGCGGCGGCGTCGCTCGGCGGCCGCGCGCCGGCCGAGGGCGTCGGTGCCGTTGACGGTGGGCAGCTGGAGGACGGTCTCCATGCGCAGGCCGCCGTCGCGGACCGTGTCGACGCAGAAGCGGGTCGCGGTTCCCTCGCCGGAGCCGGTGGCGATGATCGTGGTGGCGAAGTCATCGCCGTTGTAGGTCGGCTTGGGCGGTTCGATGACGTTCACGCCGGTCGAGAAGCTGATGTCGGTGCGGCGGGCGCCGAGGCGCGGGTAGCCGAGGACGATGCGGCGCTTCACGGTGCCGTTGGACTGGTACTCGGTGGCGTTGGTGTACTGCGGGGCGCCGTCCTCCCCCACCAGGTCATCGACGTGATCCCCGAGAGAAGGGGCCTCGTACCAGTAGGAGTGCCAGGGCTCGGCGGTCGTGCCGGCCTTCGCGCTCGAGGTCGTCGCATCCACGACGACGCCGAGGTTGCCGTCGGGCTGCTCCTGGGCGTACGCCCAGATGTCCCGGATGATTTTGCAGGGGTCCTGGTTGACGTAGGGGCCGCGGCCGCGGAGTTCCCCGTGGTGGTCGTGGCGTTTCGTCAGGTACGAGGACCAGCCCGCGGCTTCGACGCGCAGCTCGCGGTCCTCGGCCTCCAGCGACCAGACGAGGCCGCCCCAGCGGATGAACCCGTCGGCCTCCGCGTAGATAAGAGCGATGCTCGGCAGGAGGAAGTTTCCGGTGGACTTCAGCCAGCGCGGGGACAGGGTGCCGGAGAACGATCCGGGCCCGTTGAGCTCCCGGCCGAACTCGACGCCCGTCAACGGCAGCGCAGGGTGCAGCACGGCGCCGGTCAGGGCGTGCTGGGCCCAGTAACGCCACCGGCCCATCAGAGACGGCCCTCGGTGAACTCGATGTCGGCGACGAACGTGGTGGCGCCGTCCACGATGATGTGGCCGGCGTTCGTGGAGCGGGTGCGCATGCGGACCTGGAGGGTGACGTTGGTGCCGCGCAGGGCCGCGCCGGCCGTGTCGGTGAGGGACAGGGTGTCGGCGACGAGGAGGGAGTTGCGGCGGAAGCCGGTGCCCTGGTTGTCGTCGATGGACACCCACTGGGCTGCCTCTTTGCCACCGAAGTTGAAGGTCAGGCCGCCGAAGGCGTAGCCGGTGTCAAGGCCGATGCAGGCGGCGTGCAGGAGGATTTTGACGCTGGCTGCCCAGGCGGGGACGGGGATGGTCCAGTGGGCGCCAGTGGGGAAGTTCTGCCACGTCTCCGAAGTGCCGGACAGGTACACGGCGGGGTTCGAGGCGAAGTAGTTCCACAGGGACCGGTCGCGGCGTGGGTTGGCGACTTTCCGCAGATCGACGATGTAGGCGTTGGTGATGGTGGCGGTGGAGGCCGGTATGTCGATGCGGGCCAGGGGGATGGCGGAGTAGCCGGCTGGGACTGTCGTCGCCGAGCTGCTGACGTTGGGGATGACCTCCCAGAACACGATCGGGTCCACCGCAGGGTCGCGGGTCCCCTCGTAGTCGGGATCTTCCACGCGCAGGACCAGCATGTCGGAGCGGGCCGAGCCGCCCGTCGCTGAGATGGAGACGGTGTCGGAGCCGATGTTGTACGCCGTGTACGAGCCCTGGACGGACGAGACCTTGCCCGCGATGACCGCGGACCCGTCGCTGATCTGCACACCGGCGCCGGGCGTGCCCAAGGCCGACACCTTCAGGTCTAGGCCCGTGGTGACGCCCTCGTTGTCGCGGGCCAGGTCGCGGAGCATCATGCGGAACTGCTGGGCGGTGTGCGTCGCGCCGGTGGTGGCGATCGGCGTGGGGTTCAGGGCCATCAGGTCTCCTCAGATTGCCTTGTAGGCAGGCCACCAGGTGACGGCCAGGCTGGATGTCAGGGTGTTGTCGGTGGCGGTCCACCGGATTTCGTTGATGCCGGGTGTCAGGGCGAAGGTGTCGATGCGGGAGCGTGGGGTCAGCCCAGCGCCGCCGCCGTTCTCGCGCAGGACGGTCCGCCACCCGGGCCGGGTGTCGATCTCCACCCACTCCCCGTCGGCGAGCGTCGTCTGGACGGTCAGCGTCCGGCCGGAAGCGACGTGCGTGACGGTCGGGTTGGCGCACGGGCCGTCGATGCGCAGGACGGGCCAGGTGGGGGCGTTGCCGGCGACGTCGAGGTAGCCGGGGCGGCCGACGGCCGCGGGGTCGCCTTCGATGACGAAGGGGAACTCGAGGGGGAAGGTGAGGCCGCCGGTGGAGAGCAGTCCGAGGGGGATGCTGGTGGTTGCGGGCTCGTCTGCGTAGTAGAGGTAGTCGCCGGCCTGGAATTCGATGTCACAGGGCACCCAGCCGTGCCGGTAGCGGGTGACGTCCGGTTCGAGTTTGCGGAGGCGGCCGCGGACGGTGCGGGCCTCGCGGCCGGGGAACTTGAGGCGGAGGTCCATGGTGGTGCCGCCGGCGCCGCGCACCGCGGGGGTGTCGGCGTCGGCCTGCAGGGCGGCGAGGACGTCCCAGACGGTGGTGGCGTCGCCGGGCACCTTGATGGCGGCGTCGATCTGAAGGGTGCGGCCCGCGTAGTAGTCGATGCCGAGCCACGTGCCGTCCTCCCCCGCAGGCTCCACATCGCCGGTGCGCAGGGGTGGCTGGCCCAGGCCCTCGATCGCGGCGATGGTGACGGGGGTGCCCTTGCCGATGAGGAGGCTGCCGAGCTGGTGCTGTCCGTCTTCGAGCTCTACGGGTGTGGTCATCGGGCTGCTGCCCCTCCTCGGGCCAGGCGCCGCAGCTGGTAGGCGTTGCGGGCTTCGATGTCGCGGGCCAGGTCCTTGGAGCGGCCGTGGTCGGCGACGTGGAAGTGGGTCTCGCCGACGAGGGGGCCCTGTTCGCGGATGACGACGACGCGTCCGGCGTTGGCGTCGGTGAGGCCGACTCCGAAGCGGTGGGCGACGTCGCCGAGGACCGCGGTGGCGGAGGCGCGTTTGTTGGCGCCGAGGGGGATGTACGCCTCGCCGCCGGTGGCCGGCTCGGCGAAGGTGACGGCGCCGGCGCGGGTGCCGTAGATGCCGGGGCGGATGCCGCCGTTTGCGTAGGCGAGGCCTTTTTGGGCCTTGGTGAGGTCGGAGAGGAACCGGGTGGATCGGGAGCCGAGGCTGCTCTTGATCTGCGTGGCGGCCTTGGTGGCGACGGCGACGATGTCGTCCTCGCCAAGACCGGTCGTGCTGGCCACGTCGTGGATGCCGGTCTTCGACGATTTCACCGCGGCGATGATCTGCACGAGCTGCGCGAGCTCTTCGCTGGTGAGGGTCTTGGCGGCGGTCTTCGCCGAGGCGTTCGCGGCCTTCGCCTTGCTGGAGGACTTGGCGGCCTCGGCTGCGATCTTCTGTGCGGCGTCGTCACCCTGCCCGGCGAGCTGCATGGCCAGGTCGCCGTAGCCCATGGCCGCGAGCTTCGCGAGGTTCGCCTGGAAGGTGCCGCTGGTCTTGTTGGAGGCGTTGAGCTGCTTGGTGTAGTCCGCGAGGGTGGCCTTGGCGAGCGGGGCGAGCTTCCGCAGGTTCGCGACGATGCTGTTGAACTGGGACTTGGAGGCCTTGGCGAGGGCGGACACCATGGAGGCGCCCTCTGTGCCCATGTCGCGGAGTTGGTCGATGACGTCGGAGCCCCCGCGGGAGGCGATCTTCGCGAGGTTCGCTTCGTAGGAGGCGTTCGATTTCACCGCGGAGGAGAGGGTCTTGCTCCAGTCGCTGAGGGAGAACGTCTTCTTGTAGCGGGCCTCCGCGGTGCGGGCCTTGTCGGTGGCGGTGGCCAGGGAGCGGCGGGCCTTGGCGACGCTGTTTTCGGCGCTCACCAGCTGGGCGTGGGTGTGGCGGTGGCGGCGGACCTGGTTGAGGCGGGCTTCGGCCGAGCGGAGCGTGTCCACGGCGTTGGCGCGGGCCCGGATCGCCTTGTTGTAGTCGTCCTTGCTGATCGACTGGTGTGCGTCACCGTAGGAGGACTGCACATCGGAGACGGACTTCATGGTGCCGGTGGGGGTGTAGGAGAAGCCGCCGGAGTCGAACTGCTGGACGTGCACTCCGCCGTCGGCGTTCCAGGCGACGCCCTTCCCGCCGAGGCGCCGCACGGTCTCCTCCGCGATTGCCCTGGAGCGGGTGCGCTTGGAGACGGCCAGCGGGATGTAGGCCTCGCCGCCGGTCTCGTCCTCGGCCCACACGCGCCAGGTTCCTGGGCGTGCGATCTGCGCTATGTGACTTTCCCGGAGACCGCCGTTGTCGTAATGGGCGACATCAATGCCGCCGTCGGCCCGCCACGCCGTTTCGGCGGCGTTCTTTGCGGCCTGGGAGGTCCCTCCGCCGCGTATGACCTTTTCGAAGACGGTGCGGACGGTGTTGGTGATGATTCTTCCCCGCAGGGAATCGATCTGCCTCTGGAGGGAGGCGAGTTGGGCGCTCTGCGAGGTTGTCGGGACGCTGACCACCACGGTCTTGCCGTGGACGCTTACGATCTTGAATCCCAGGAGTTCGAGCTGTCGACGTCCTTCGGCGGTGGGGACGTGCATGGTGATGGTTTTGCCGTGTGCGCTGGCGACCTTGGCCTTCAGCCCTTCAAGGTCCTTTACTGCCCCCACCGTGGCGGCATCCATCTTGACTTCCTTGCCGCTGGGCACGGCAGACATCTGGTCGATGACGTCCTGGAGCTGGTCCTTCGCCTTCTTGTCCTTGACGATGACCTCGTACTCCCGGGTGCCCGGGATGAGCTTGATGGTGAAGCCGAGGTCTTCCAGCTTCTTCTTCGCGCCCTCGGAGAGCGTGTCGACGCGGATCTTCGTGGCCTTGGGCATCCGCTGGAACTCGGCCTGGACGGCCAGGAGCTCGGCGAGGGTGGAGTCGACGCCCTTGGTCTGGAGGAGGATCGATACCTGGCCCGGGATGAGGCCCATCGCATTGGCGACGCCCTCGGCCTGCTTTTCTGACAGGCCGTAGCCCCTACCCAGCTTGATGGCCGCGTCTCGGGCCTTCTGCATCTCCCCCTGGGATGCCTTCAGGGAGTCAGGCAGGCTCTTGCCCTGCGACTGGGCGAAGTCGTAGGCGGCGATGGCGGCGTCCGATGAGCCGTCGGCGATGTTGTTGAGGGTGTTGAAGAGTCCCTGGCCGTTCTTCGTGGCCGTGTCGATCTGACCGTTTGCCCTGATCAGGGCCTTGCCCCAGCCGTCGCTCTTCTTGACACCGTCAGTCAGTGCGTCGTTGGCCTGCGTGATCGCCTCGTTGACGCGGGCCTGCGCGGCTTGCAGGTTGATGCTGCCGCCGGAGAGCAGGTCGAGGCTCGCTCGCAGGGCCCGGGTGCGGGAGTCCGCGTCACCCGTCTTGTCGGCAAGGTCTGCAACCGCTTCTTTCAAACGGTCGTAGGCGGAGACTCCGTCGCCGCCCAGCTTCTTGGCGTCGTTCAACTCTTTCTGAGCCGAGCTCGCCTTTTTGAAGTTTCCTGCCAGGTCGTTCAGGGTGTTTGCGGCGCTTCCGTACGCGACGGAGAGTTGCGCTGCCTTCTTGCCGGCATCGGTGTCCGGGCCCTTGCTCGTGGACAGCTTGGCTTGCGCGGCGGCCAGGTGCCACATCTTGTCTGCGAGCTTGCCCATGCCGTTGCCGCTGTCGAGGTAGGCATCGGTGACGTCCCGAAGGGAGAAACCCGCGGTCTTCATCGTTGCGGCGAGGGACCCGTTGATGTCCTTGAGCTTCGCTCCTTGAATGGTCTGGGCGGCCTGCGCTCGGACGGACTCGTCGACAGCCCCGTTGGACTCCCGCAACGCCGAGGTGAGGTTGTCGATCTCCGTTTGGTGTTGAGCGGCCTCGGCTGCGGCTTTCTGCTGGGCAGAGGCGAGGAGGCCGAGGCCAACGGTGACGCCAGCGATAGCCAGACCCCAGGGACCGCCCATCGCGCCCATGAGGCCGCCCATGGCGGATCGCAGGCCGGAGCCGGCGGCAGCGGCCACCCCGCGAAGTGTGCCGGTGAACCCGGTTGCCTGGGATGCTGCCTGCCGGAACGCTCCGGTCATCCGACCGATGACCGGGACGCGGGTTTCAAGGACGGCGAAGGCGGCGCCGTAGCGGGACAGGGACTGGCCGGCTGACGCGGCGAGGCCGCGCTGGACAGCCATCTGCTGGGACAGGGACTGGAAGGCTCCGGTGACGCGGCCGCGGATGGTGTTGGCGACGCCGGTGAGCGGGCCCTGGACGCGACGGAACGCGAGCATCGCCAGGACTCCGGCCTGCACCGGGCCGGGGAGGGAGCCGAAAGCGGAGGCGATGCCGCCGACGACGTGCCCGATGGGGCCGAGGATGCCGGAGAGCCAGCCAAGGGTGGAGAGGATCGCGTCGATAGCCATGGTGGCGATGTCGATCGCGGTAGCGAGGCCGGAGGATCCCTTGGCGAGGGAGGAGAAGCCAGCAATGACGGGCTTAAGGTAGTCGAGATAGTTAGAGAAGATCTCCTTCGCTGTGGCACCGATGGATAGCAGGATGTGCAGGAACTGGGCGAGGGCGTGTTCGCCGAGGTCCTTGAGTGGCCTGGCTATTCCGGAGACGCTCTTGCCGATTTCGGAGAACCGGCTGGACAGTGCTACCCCGATCTCCGGCCCGAAGAGGGTGGCCGCGGAGTTGAGGTACTGGAAGAATTTTTCGATCTTCGGGGTGGCTGCGGACAGGCCCTTGGTGATGCCGCGGGTCATCCACTCGATTCCCGGGGCCATGCCCTGGTAGATGGCGAGACCGGTCTGGCGGGCCTGGGTCTTGAGGCCGAGCATGGCGCCGGCGAGGCCCTTGCCCTTGGCGGCGGCGATGTCGGCAGCCGAGCCGCTGCTCTTGACCGCGGCCATCAGCGCATCGAAGGAGTCGACGCCCTGGTGTGCCATAGCGATGGCGCCGGACATCGCCGGCTTGCCCATGGACTTCTTGACGGCGGCCGCGAAATCCTGCTGCGTCATGTTGTGCTGGGCCTTGGACAGGCCGTCGATGACGTACCGCAGGCCCTTGAACTGCCCGGATGCGTCCCACGCCTCGATGCCCATGGCCTTGAGGCCCTCGATCATCTGCGGGGTGGGCGCAGCCAGGTTGGCCATCATGCCGCGGAGTGTCGTACCGGCGGTCTGGCCGAGGATGCCGGCCTTGCCGAGCATGCCGACTGCGGACGCGGTCTCCTCGATGCTGACGCCGAGTCCGTGCGCGACCGGACCGGCGTATTTCATCGCATAGTAGATGTCCTTGATGTCGCCGGAGGCGGCGTTGGCGGTGGAGGCGAGGGTGTCGGCGGCGCGGGAGGCCTGGTCGGCTCCCATGCCGAACTGGTCCATGATGTCGCCGAGGTACTTGGCGCTGTCTGCGGCGTTGACCTGGGCTGCGGAGGCCAGGCGCAGGGATGCGCCGGTCGCCGAGATGGCCTGATCGGTGCGGAAGCCGGCCTTCGCGAGCTCGACCATGGCCTCGGCGGCGTCGCCTGCGGTGGCGCCGGGCAGAGACAGGTCGTTGCCGAGCTGGTTCGCAGTCGCCGCGGCGCGTTTCATCTGCATCTGCGTCGCGCCGGTGACAGCACCGAACGCGTTCATCTGCTGCTGGTACTCGTTGCCCTCCTTGACCATCTCCCCCAGGCCCATGACCAGCGCCCCGCCGGACAGGAGCGCTGCCATGCTGCGGAGCTGGCCGTGAGCGCGGCCGGTCTCGCCGGCGAAGCGGCGCATGGAGGCGACGCCGCGGGCGCCAACCCGGTCGGTCTGGGTAGCGGCAGTGCGGGCGGCGGCGGTCAAGCGTTGCAGGTCGCGGACCGCGGTGGTCAGCTGGCTCCGCATACGGGAGATGTCCCGGGCCGCGTTGCGGCTGTTGGAGCCGAGGCGGTCCATGTTGCGCTGTGCAGTGCGGGCGGCGTCGCCGTAGCGGCCCAGGTTGCGGGCGGTGGTGCGGGCGTTGTTGCCGAGGCGCTGGATGTCGCGGGCTGCGGTGCGTGCTTCGCGGCCGAGGGAGCGGAGGTTGCCGCGGGCGGACCGTGCGGCGGTGTCGAGCTCGCGGACGCCGGTGCGGGCGCGGGTGAGGGACTGGTCGAGGGTGCGGGCGTGGGTGGCGGACTCGCGCAGGGCGCGGGCCAGTGACGTGCCGTTGCCCCGCAGGTCAACGGACAAGTTCCAGTTCGCCACCGGGCCCACCCCTTTCTATTCGTCGTCTTCGAACTTGCGGCGCTGCTTGGCGTGGAGCTGCTTCATCGCTTCGGTCGCGGCGTGCACCGATGCCGGGATGAGCAGGACTTTCTTGCCGTGGCTGCTGGAGTCGTCGGTCTTGAGGGAGTCCTGTTTGTCGGCGATGGTCTGGCAGCCGATGCACAGGTGGGTGATGGCGACGTAGGCGTCCTCGGTGTCGTCGTCGCCGCCCTGGTCCCAGTCCTCGGCGCGGGTGCCGCATTGCGAGCACACCGAGCGTTGGTAGTCGCGGTAGGCGAGAGCCTTTGCGCGGTCGCGGGATGTCCAGGTGCCGTCGCCGATGCCGCGGAACTGGGAGTGGGGGATGCCCCACCGGTCGCACAGTTCGAGTTCGCCGCGTAGTCGGGCATCGGCGATCAGTCTTTTCCCAGGTCCAGGCGCGACTCCAGTTGCACGTTCCAGGCGGTGGAGAACAGGGCGCCGGCCTCGGCGTCGGACCAGGTGTCGAGGAACTCGCGTGCCTGATCCTCGGTCATGCCGTCGAGGTTGGAGGCGGCGACGAGGGCGGGTCCGAGGGTGTCGGTGTTGATTTCGAAGCCGTCCTCGGCCTGCTCCTCGGTCGGCGGGTGTGCCTTCTTCAGTGCGTCGAGGGCGGTGCGCTCCAGGGCCCGGAACGTCAGGACGATGGAGGTCGCGTCGACGGCGGCCTGCGCCTTGGTGACGGCGGCGTCGGCGGCGCGGAGGGTCTTCTTCGCGTCGGGTGAGGTGTCGTCCTCGGCGAGGCGCTTGGCGTTGCGCTGCTCGTACTGCGCGGTGGCCAGGGCGGTCTTGGCGTCCCGGTCGTCGCAGATGGTGAGGGTGGCGGTGGGGCGCTGTCGGTTGCGGAGCCGTTCCAGGGTGGTGGCCCAGTGGGCGTCCTTGGCGACGGCGTCGGCGGGGGGCTGGGGCAGGGGGGTGGTCATGGTGTTCTCCAGTGGGAAGGTGGCCCGGCCGGCACCGCGGCGCCCCTTCCCAAAAGCGGAGGGCGCCGGCCGGGGGCTGGGTGGGTCAGGTGGCGGCCGGGACGGCTGCGCCCTGTACCGGGGTGTCGGTGATCGAGAACTTCGCCATCCACTTGGCGGCTTCGTTGTCGGCGGTGATCTCCGAGCTGCGGGAGGCGACGCGCACCGGGTAGACGTCCATGGACAGGCTGGCGGGGACGTCGCCCTTGCGGAGGATGATGATGAAGCCGACGGTGCCCTTGGCGAGGGCCTCTTCGAGGTCGCTGTCGGTGTCGTCCTCGTAGAACGTCAGCGACGAGTCGGCGGCCTGGTCGGAGCCGGGGATCTTGGAGTCGAACGTGGACTCCATGTCGGGGGTTTCGATCTCCTGGTTTTCCAGGGAGAACCCGTCGACGGCGGCGATGGCCTTGGTGAGCTTGGTGGCGCCGGTGATTTCGGCGCGGGTGGGGAGGTAGCTGGTGGAGGTGATGGTCTCGGCGAAGAGGATCTTCGTTACGCCCTTGCGGGAAAACCTGGCCATGAGGTGGGCCCCTTGTCCCGGGGCCGGTCGTGGCCCCTTCACGTGATGTGTGGGTGTTCGGCCACTGGGTGGCGCGTCCGCGAAAGGGGCCGCCGCGGTGCGGTTTGCCCGACGAGTCGTCAGGCGGGCGTCAGGTCGAACCTGAATCGCTGCACATAGCTGATGATGCCATCGGTGGGATCATTCATTGCCCCGACCTCGATCTCCAGCTCCCGGCACACGCACGCGGCGCCGGCCACGGTGAGGGGGTTCGTCCACTGTCCGGTGGTGGGGTTGCGGGCGAGGAACGCGGCGCGGGCCTTGTCGGCGAGACCCTCGGCCTGCTCGAGGGTGCCGGCCGAGCCGGGACGGGTCTTGTCCGGGGCGGAGACGCTGGTGACCTGCACGACGAGGGACAGGTCTTCGTTCATGTCGGCGTACGGTGCGCCGCTGAGCGTCGAGTCGAGGGGGGTGAGGACGTAGTAGGCGGTGGCGTTGGCGGCACTGGTCGGCAGGACGCCGCGGCCGACGGGGAGGCTGGTGGCCGTGCCGAGGAGCGCGGCGAGGGCGTTGGTGACGGTCCGGCGTTCGATCACCGCAGCACCTCCGCGACGGCAGACATCATCCCGAGGTGCAGCGCGGCCGTCATCGCGGGCAGTGACGGCTGGACGTGGGCAAAGGGAGGCTGGGCGTAGACCCTTCCCAGGCTGTCGGCGCCGACGAAGCCGAATTCCAGGCGGCGTCCGTAGGGCTCTTCGGTGCCGATGGTGCACTGCGCGCCGTGCGGAAGGTGCCGCTTCTCGACCTGCCAGCTGTTGCGGTACTGCCCGGTGATGACGTTCGGCCCCGGGCGGCCGGAGGCGTGGCCCTTGATCTGGGCGCGGCCGAGCTCGGCGGCGTGCTCGACACCGTGCGCGACGGCGGGGCCGATGCGTAGCGCGGCGGCCTCGAGGCGGGCGGCCAGCTGGTCGGGCGTCACATGCCCTCCCGGGCTGCCTGGTTCTGGTCGAGCGGCGTGATGCGGACGACTTCGGTGGTGGCGGCGCGGGCCGGGTCCTGCGCGGTCCAGGACCGGCCGAGGAGCGCGGTGTTCGCGGTGTTGTGGACGCCGACGACCGTGACGATGGCGTCCTTGGGAGCGAGCGGCGCCGTGAGCGGCGTCATCAGCCGGTAGCGGGACTTGGTCTCCTGCACCCACATCTGGCCGGCGTCGGGGGTGGCGCTGATCTCGGACTGTGCGGTGCCACCCTGCACCGCCCCGGGGCCCTCGTAGAGGACGACGGGCTCGGGGTACTCGTTCTGTCCGGTATCGGGGTTGTAGACGGGCCCGCCGGTGGCGGGCAGCGTGATGCGGACCGTGTCCACCAGGAGGTTGGTGTTGATCCAGCGGACGGCGCCCGCCAGCGCGGCATCGAGGCCGGCCATCAGGCCCCTCCCCTCTCCTCGGCCCAGTCCATGAGCTGGGCGAGCATCGCCCTGGTGAGGGCGTAGCGCTCGTCCTCGAGGTCGTCGCTGTCCAGGGCTGCCTGCTCCAGCTGGGCCGGGTTGATGGTCCGCAGGAACGCGCGGATGGTCTCGGCGGGCGGTGTGGTGTCGGCGACCATGACGTGCGCGAGGCCCTCGAAGGCGACGCCGGCCGGCTGCCGGGTGTGCAGGACGAGTTGCGGCAGGGCGCCGTGGACGTCGTGCTGGAGGGTGTAGCCGATGACGTCGTGCCCGATTTCGGTGTCGTCGAGGCGGATGCTGGCGCTGCCGGGCTGGGCGTCGATGCGGACGCCGTGCGCGGTGGGCGTCTGTTCCGTCATGCCGGGTCTCCGTCCGCGATGTCGGTCCGGCCGGTGAGGTCGGGGCGGGGGTAGAACTCCCTGATACAGCCGTGGTGCGCCGATGGGTAGGTGGCGCATTCGTCGAGTGAGCGCAGGGTGCCGTCGGCGTGATCGGTGTCCGGGTGATTGACCCATCCGCAATTCGCTACAATTAGACCGTCAATTGTAAAAGTGCCGCCACTAGTTGAGGCGTCGTACACCCACCCCTCATAACTCTGCGCAGAGATCGACTCAACTCGCGAAAGGGAGAATCGTTGGGAAAGGTCGACGACAGATCCGACAAGGTGATTGCTACTTGCGAGGTCTGCGGAACTTCCTTCCATCCCCATTACAAGAGCAAGGGGAGGTTCTGCGGCTATGAGTGCTCCCATGCGGGACGCACTCGCCTTCCTCGTGAGGATGTGTGCCGCCTCTACGTCGAAGACCGACGCCAGCCGTCGGAGATCGCCGAACTCCTTGGGCTCACCGTCAGCCAGGTGTACGGGATCGTAAAGGCTTCCGGAATCACCAGATCCCGTGGCGTGGCTCTTAGCCTGTGGCATGCCAACGCCGGGGCCGACGCCAGGAAAGAACGTGCCACGGCAGCCCATGCCGCTGTACGTGGCGTTCCCGTTACTGCCGACAGTAAGGCTCGAGCTGCACGTACCAACCACACTCGGCGTACCACTGTAGGGCCGCACGAGGTGGCTTTCGCCGCCATGCTGATCGCTCGTGGCATCAGATTCGATCAGCAAACTGCGTGCGACGGTTACAACATCGACTTCACCCTTACAGAATTCCCCGTCGCGGTGGAGATCGTGACGGGAGGCGGAGCGAACGGAAAGTGGGAACGCCTTCACGAGCGACGCATACACGTCCTCCACCATTGGAACCTGTTCGAGGTGAAGTTCCGAACGGGTCGCCGCATCCTCGCCGAGCCTGTCATAGACAAGCTGATCTCCTTCGCGGAGAAGATGAGCACGCACCCAACCGCGTTCGGTCAGTACCGGATGGTTTGGCCCGACGGTCAAGAGATTCGTACCAACCGGCGTACGCGTCACTATTCGATAGGCGGGTCCTGAGAACCAGGCCCTGACCATCTGCTTCAGATGCCCGTGCGGGAGGAATCTTCCGCCGGGCATCACGCATTCTGGGCCGTCCCGGACCTGCATCCATTCGGCGTTGAGCTCGTCGCGGGCGGTGTTGATTGCTCCCGAGTTGGCGGTGACGACGCCCTGCCAGGACAGTGCGGCTGCGGCCCAGGCGTGGACGGGGTGGCGGGCCTGGTTGGAGTAGATGACCGTGTCGAGCGGGTGCTCCTCGAGGAGCCGCTCCGTCTGGACGCCGAGGATGCTGCGGGCGGCGTCCTGCGCGGCGCGGGCGAAGGCCTGCGCGCGGCGGACGGCTTCGGTGATGCGGCGGATGAGGTCGCCCCAGAACGGCGCGGTCAGGCCGGTGATGGCGGCCTGGTGGTTCGCGGTCCAGGTGAAGAGAGACCGGTTGGCTTCGGCGCGCTCGAGGGCGCGGACGGCTCCGTCGCGGTAGGCGATGGGCAGGTCCTGCGCGGCCCAGCGTTCGACGAAGGCGCGGGCGCGGCGGTCGAACTCCCCCACGTCTGCGTTGAACGCCACCAGTGCAGTGCGGATCTGCTGGGTGGCGCCCACCGTGCGGCCGCCCTGGATCTGGGCGAGGCGGGCGAGGAGGGTGCGCTGGCTGGTGTGGAGGATGGACCAGGCGGTGGTGAGCTGCGCGGCGCCGGCGGCGATGAGCGCGGTGAGTTCTTCGCGGCTGGTGCGGGTGCGCTGGTCTTGGATGGGCGCGGTCATCGGCGGCGCCGCTCTACGAGCCGGATGATCCCGAACCTGTCGTCGCTGCTGGTGCTGGTGTCGGCGGGCTCGTCGGGGGCGGGCGGCGCGCCGTCGGCCCGGAGCTCGGCCATTTTGCGTTCCAGGGCGGCGAGGTTCGCGGTGGTGTTGAGGCTGACGACGGAGCTGACGCCGATGACGGCTGGCTGCGCGACGAGGTCGTTCCAGCGCTGCTGGAGGACAGTCAGGGCGACGGCGCGGGCTTTGCCGAGGCGGGCGTAGCGGGCTTCCAGGTCGGCGAGGTCGGTGTCTTTGCCGAGCTGGTCGAGTAGCCAGTCGCGGATGGCGACGTCCACTGCGGCCTCCAGGTGGTGCGGGGTGGGAAGGGGCGGGGGTGTGGGTGCGGGCCCTGAGCGCCCCTGCCGGGGCCCGCACCCGTGTGTCAGCTGCCGTCGCCCTCGTCGGCGGCTGACTTCCGGCCCCGAGCCGGTCGGTTGGCCGCCGTCTTCTTGGCGGCCGGCTTGTCGCCCTCGTCGCCGTCGGGCGACGGTTCGGGCTTGGGCTGCTCCTCCGCGGCCTTCTTTGCGGCGGTGGGGAGCTTGCCGTCCTCCCAGGCGTCCGGGTTGGTGACCGCGGACTCGAGGTGGTCGGGCACTTCCTGGCCGGCGTCGAGGCGGACGCTGACGCCTGCGCGTTCCGGGTCGGTGACGAACACGGTCTTCGCGAGCTTGGCCATGGCGATCAGAGCACCGTTGCGGAGATGTGGATGTCCGGCACGTACAGGACGGGCATGCCGACGGCCGCGCCGCGGGTGTAGATCTGCACCGGGTCGTCCTCGACCTTGGTGACCACGACGATGCCGGGGGCCTCTTCGCGGGTCAGGGCGGGGTTGGTGCCGGAGGTGAACTGTGCGGCCTCGCGGGTGACGCCGTACTGGGTCTCCGACCACTGGGACGCCGGGACGTCCGGGACGAGGATCCACTTGGTGTCGGGGATGACGCGCTTGTAGACGTCGTCGTCCCAGACCTGGACGTCGTATTCGACGATGGGCGGCAGGGAGTAGCGGGCGCGGACCGCGTCGACCTCGTTGGGTGCGAGGGTGGCGGTCGGGGTGGTGCCGGTGGAGTACGAGCCGTAGAACGCGCCCCGGTATTCGGCGTTGGCGGCGAGGATGCTGCGGGCCCGGCGGGAGGTGAGGACCATCTTCGGCGCGGGGGCGCCGCTGTTGACGAGGTAGTCGATCCACGCGCGCTCGTCGCTGAGCGGGGTGGCCGCCTCCTGGTCCCACTTCACGGCCGCGGTCGGCATGTTCGCCGAGGGGACGTTCCAGTTGATGTCGAGGCCGATGCCGGGCAGGTTGACGACGCCGGTGGCAAGGAGCTGGCCGGCGGCGAGTTCCTGGGCGGTCTGGATGGCCTCGACGTGCCGCTCGACGTCGGAGTAGAGCAGGTCGACGTAGGCGGCGGTGTCGGCGCCTCGGCCGACGTCGAGGAGGATCTGGTCCATTTCGGAGACGGCGAGGGTCTGGCCGAGGGCGGGCAGCATGCCCTCGTTGACGACTCGCTCGGCCTGCCGGCGCCCGAGGGCGGTCGGCGCGTCGTAGGCCCGGAACTTGGCGGCGTTGACGCGGCGCTTCATGCTCTCGGCCTTGAAGCGGATGCCCTGGATCTGCCGCTCGGGCAGGATCTCGCGGGTCAGGCGGTAGTTGGCCGGGGTGTACAGCTGCCGCGCGAAGACCGTGAGGTCAGTGGCGTTGGTGTCCTGAAGAAGGAGCTCGAGCGCTTCCATGGGGACTCCTCCTTACCGGTAGTGGATGTTGACGCCGGGGGCGGTGGACGCGATGTTCGTCGGGTCCATGGGGACGGGGAGCTTGGCCGCGTAGACCTCGCCGCGCCACAGCAGGGCGCCTGCGGCCTTGGTGGAGCCGGGGTTGAAGAAGATGTGGTCGACGAGGTAGCCGTGCAGGACCTGGGTGCCGTCGGAGGCGCTGGCGGCGCCGCCGGCGGTGTTGGTGGTGACGGCGACGGCCGGGGAGGAACCGCCGGTGAACGAGCCGGAGGCGGTCATCTGGGAGACGTCGTCGGACAGGTAGGCGCCCGCGAAGACGACGGTGTAGGGGCCGCCCGCGTTGCCGGTGACGGTGACGTCGCCCGGGGCGATGTTGGACAGGGCCTCCAGTGCGGCCTGAACGGTCGCCGCGGTGGCGTTGTAGGCGATGGCGCTGGTGGTCTGCCCGGAGAACGTCAGCGTGAACGTTCCGCCCGTCGGGCTGCCGCTGATGGTGACGGTCTGCGTCTCGGACGTCGGCCCCGAGTAGGGGGCGTACAGCCCGGAGGCGGTGACCTTGCCGAGCGGAATGCCGGACTTCATGACGTTGCGGCCCTGAAGGAACGGGCTGGTGGAGGCGGTGTAGTGGGTGCCCGAGCTGAACTTCGTCAGGTCGAGGGTGATGGTGTTGGTGTCCTGGACTCCTACCAGGGACGCGAGCCACGGCCGGTCGGCGGTGACACTGTCCGAGTAGGAGAGCGGCTGGAAGTCGTTCACGACTGCTCTCTCCTCGTGCGGTGACGGCGCTGCTGCGGCACCGGGTGGTGCGCGTCCACGAGGAGAGGGCGTGGTCCCGTTCGCCCGGCCGTGACCGGGAAGCTGTGGTTATGCGGTGTTCTTGAGGTGGCCGCGGATGCGGGCCATCTCGCGGCCGCGGTCGCCGGGCTTGCCGGTGGATGCGGGCCGGGCCGGCGGTCCTCCGGCGGGTGCGCCGCCGGGGGCGGGCGGGAGGCTGGACGGTGCGGCCGCTGCAGGGCGGACACCGAACAGCTCGGGCCGGCGCTCCTTCAGCTTGGCTGCTGCTTCCTGCACCGCGGTGTCGTCCGCGTCGTCCTCTACGCGCAGGAGAGCTGCGGCGTCGTCGAGGTCGTCGCCGGTCGCGCCGAGCCCGGCCAGGACATCGCGGCGGTTGACGTTGCGTTCCCGGGCGATGGCGGCAGATTCCCGGGCGGCCAGTTCGGCCTCGCGGCGCTCCAGCTCGGCTCGGCGCTTCTCCTCTTCGGAGAGGGCGTCCTGCTGGGCCTGGCGTGCGGCTTCGATGAACGCCTTGGCGTCGTCGGCGTTCTTGAAGCCGTTGGCGGCGGCGAAGTCCTCGAGGGCCTTGCGGGCGCCGGCCCGCTCTCCCTGGGACTTTTCCTTGGCGGCGAGTGCTGCGACCTCGTCCTGGGTGAAGACCTTGCCTGCGGGTGGGGCGGGCTTGGGGGGCTCGGCGGCGGCTCCGCCTTCGGGGGTGGCGTCGTCTCCGCCGTCGGCGTAGAACGTGAAGGGGTTCGGGGCGTAGGGGTGCGACCAGCCGGTGGTGGCCGGGTGCGGGTGGTGCAGCGCGGGGCGGCGCATGAGGGCAAGTCCTCCCACAGGAGAGTCGTCAGGCCCCGCGCCTGTGATCAGAGTAGGCACATTCGTCACGGGGCATTCCCCCTGCTCTGCCCCTGCTTCTCGTTTGTGCTGGTCAGGTCGGTGGTGGTGTTCGGGTCGGTGGCTGCCTGCGCGTCAGGGGCGGCCTGGTCGGCTGGCGTTGCGGGGAGAACAACGGTCGGCGCGACGGGGTCGGGGTTGAGGTCCAGGCCGAGGTAGTCGCCGACGGCGCCGCTGTCGCCGGTGGCGTCGGCGAGGGCCTTGGCCTGGTCGAATGACCGGGACTGGATTCGCTCGATCTCCTCGGCTGCGTCCTCGATGGGGAATCCGGCGTCCTGGAGCATGCGGATCGCGGTCTCGAGGGAGAGGACTCCGGCGCCGACGCCGGTGCTGACCTGCTCCAGAACGGCCGCCTTGTCGGTCGGGGTGTAGGCGCCGAACGACAGCTTCGCGGGCTGCGGCTGTACGCCCACCCAGTCCGGGTGCTGCCCGGCGAGGAACAGGCGCTGCACCATCTTGAGGAGCAGGGCGTACTTGTGGTCGCGGGCCAGGCGCATGGAGGAGACGAGCGCGTCCAGCGGTCCGAGGGACAGCTGGAGGGCGTAGCCGGAGGGCACCTTCGACGGGTCCATGGTGCCGAGGGCGACCGCGGGGAGGCGGGCGACGTTCGCGGTCCGGTCCTGGAGGTCGTGAACGTGGCTGCGGAGTTCGGCGAGGGCCTTGGAGGTGTCGACGGCGACCATGCCGCCGCCCTCCCCCAGCGTCCACACCATGCCCGGCGCGACTTCCTGCGAATTACTGCCGGTGGCGGCCTTGCCCCAGATGCCGACCATCGGGGAGCCGGTGGTGGCGGAGGCCCGGGAGGAGTCGGTGTCGGTGCCGGCGAGCTCGTCGAGGACCTGCAGCACCTTGGCGAGGCTGGACTGGCCCCAGTGCTCCTCTGCCGGGGGCACGGTGTTGGGGAGGTGGACGACTGGCACGAAGTCGATCAGTAGGTCCAGGTGGTCGAGGACTTCGCCGTCGCCGCGGGTGGCGAAGGTGGCCACGTCCAGTGGGAGGGAGTCGACGTCGCAGGGGCCCTTGATGTCGCCGAGGTTCCAGGTGGCGTCGGTGAGGTAGCAGGTGACGTAGCTGGGCTCGTCGTTCCAGGCGTACTGGCGGGAGATGGCGCCGCTGTCGGGGTTGAGGAAGTCGCCGCGGGTCAGCGGCGGCGGGGGCTGCTCGCCCTCGGCCGCGTCGTCGGGCAGGACGCCGGGCAGCGGGGCGCGGACGGCTCGGCCGGCCTGGTCGACACCGGAGCCGGTGGCGGGGCGGATCCAGTCCAGCTCGTACGTGATGCGGCGAATCCGCGCCTTCAGGCCGCGCTTGGGGTCTTCGGGCAGCTCCCAGGCGAAGTGCACGCGGGTGGGGTAGTCGCCGCCGTCGGCGTCCTCGCCGATGACGGGGAAGTAGAAGCCCGGGTCGTGGACCCTGACCGTGGGCCGGTTCTTGCCGCGGTCCCAAGCCAGCCGGTACACGCCATCACCCAACGAGACGGCCTTGCGTTCGGCCTGCTGGAGGCGCATCGGCAGCTGCTCATCCTCCGCCCAGTCCCGCAGGAGTTCCTGGACGCGGGCGGCCATCGCCGCTTCGGCGTCGGCGTTGTCATCGCCTTCGTGCTCGGCGCCGGGCACGGTGATGGTCTGCTCGCGGCCCAGGACGTGCGCCATGACGGTGTCGATGAGCATCGACGCGTCGCCGAACTCGCGGCGGTCCCGGGCGTGGACGTCCCCGCCGACTTCGGCGAGCCCTGCGGCCTGGTTCTGGTCGTATGCGGCGAAGAGCTTGTAGGCGGCGAGGCGGCGTTCGTCCTCGGCCGGCACCCACATGGCCTGGGCCTCTGGGAAGGCGCGCCGGTTGGGCATGCCGAGGGCGTCGGAGTAGATCGGCTTGTAGTCCAGGTAGGACCAGGCGTCGATCCGCAGCAGGCGTCGGGCGCCGGAAATGAGGCCCACTGGTGGTCTCCGTCCACGTCAGGCCCCGCGCCTACTGATCAGGGTACGGGCCGACCGCAGAGACGTTGCCCCTGAGAGGGGGACGGGCGTGAAAGGTTCCCGCGGCGCGGGGATGCGCGCATTAGTTCATCCGTACGGGTGACGGCCATTCAGGGACGTTCTGTGAGCACACGATTGATGGTCTCTGAGGGCTTTGGGTGGGGTTAGAGTGACGCCTAGCGGACGACTTGATGTCCTCACTCCAGCGCTTCCGGCACACGTGTCCGGGAGCACGCGGCCTGGGCTAAACAACCCGAGCTGAACAAGGGAGTGAAGATGATCGGGGACGAACCGCCGGACTGGGGGCTGTGGAACCTCTACGTCGCGCTGTTCCAGTTCGCGCTGGACTTCGCGCAGGTTCTCGGCAGCCGTTAACCCCAGACCGGCGTCCGCTCGAACGGTGGCAGCCAGCCCACAGGCCAGGACCACCGCACCCATATTGCTGAGGGCTCCGCTACCGCGGGGCTCTCAGCTTTTTGTTCCCTCTGGCGCAAGGGTGCTTGCGTTGGGAACGACTCCGTCACTGTAGCCCGGGAGACACGAAGTTAGTAACCGAGTGCGTAACTGGCCTCCGAAAGTGTCATCCATGATTTCGCCCATTAATCCCGCGAAAAAATCGGGCAGGAAGATTCACGCTTGGTGACGCGCAACGGCTCAGCGGCGGCCTGAGAGGCGCCTGTCGGTGTACGAGGACGTGCCGACGGCTGCTGCGGCGGGGTCGGCGAGCTCGGTGAGGGCGTGGACGGCGGCGTCCATGCGGTCCGGGGAGTCGAGGCCGGGGAGCCAGGTGACCATCTGCGTCTCCAGCTTCGGCAGCTCTCCCAGGTGGTGGACCAGGCCCTGCTCGTACAGCTGGGCGATCGGCTCGGCCCGCAGCCTCTTGCCTTTCTTCGCGTTGACGTCGATGATGCGCGGCGCCATACGGCCCTTGGTGAGGTTCTCGCGCTGGAGCTGCTCCCATCCCTGGACGACGGCCTGTTTGGCCATGTCGCCTCCGTAGTTCGTCTCGACGACGATGGCGTCGGCGTCGAGTTCGAGGGCGAGGAGACATGCTTCGCGGCCGCGGTCGTTGGGTCCGTGGCGGCCGGAGCGGTCGGCGAGGACGTAGTACTCCCCTGCCCCGTCGCGGCCGGCGGCGACGATGCCGGATTCGTCGTTGGTGGCGCTGTCGCCGCCGGCGGGGTCGAGGGCGACGACGACGCGGGTGAGGTCGACTGCGCGGTATGCGGTGGGGCTGATGCGGTGCTCGGTGATCCAGGCCCATTGCCAGACGCCGCCTTCGAGCGGTCGGGGCTGTTGCTGGTAGAGGGCCCACCAGACTCGTTCGCCTACGGCGCGGTGGGTGCGGGCGAGTTCTTCGGCGTCGTATTGCTCGGGCCAGAGGGCGTCACCGGGCCAGCGGCCGAGGGGGTCGGTGTCGGAGAGAGCGAGGGCCGGCAGGTCAATGAGGGTCCAGTTTTCGGGCTCGGTTTCGAGGATCCGCCCGGAGAGGTCGTCTTGATGCCAGCGCGTGTTGATCAAGACTATTGACGCACCGGGAGCTCGGCGGGTGTAGAAGACGGACTGGTACCAATCCCACACGCGTTGGCGCTGAGCTGGACTGTTGGCGTCGTCGGAGCCCTTGAAGGGGTCGTCGATGATGCCTAGCGAAAATCCTTTTCCGTTGAGCGAGCCTCCGACGCCTGCGGTGACCATGCCGCCGCGCACGGACGAGCCGCGGGGCTGCTCAAGGTCGAAGCGGCTCGCAGCGTGGCTGCCGGGGTCGAGGCGGACCCCGAGGGTGTCGCCGTACTCTCGGAGCTGGTCACGTACCCAACGCCCGTGATCGTCGGCAAGGTCGGCGCCGTAGGAAGCGAGCATGACGCGGCCCGTTGGGTTGCGTCGTAGGTACCAGAGCGGTCCCCACCGGGACGCTCTCTGAGATTTTCCGTGACGTGGCGGCATCGTCAGCATGACCTGCATGCGCTCTCCCGCGGCGATCCGCTGGAACACGCCGTCGATGAGGTCCAGGTGCCGGGCCTGCTTCTCCCGCCCCTCTGTGAGGACCGCGGCGAGCGCGCCGGGTGAGCGGTCCATGGCCATCTGCCGCTCCACCCAGGCGAGGCGGAGGCGCACTTCGGGGCTGGCGGCTGCGGCGATGCGTCGGCGTTCGGCGGCCGGGAGGGTGCGGTAGTGCTGGAGGAGGGCGTCCTCGAGGAGGTCAGTCGCCGCTGTCGTCACCGGCGGTTTCCTGCTCGTCGTCGGTGTTTCCCGTTTCCCCGGCGATGCCGATGAGCTTGTTCAGTTCGGCGAGGGAGCCGGCGCCGAGGGGGACGGCGCCTCCGTCGGGCCCGGACAGTTCGGTGCGGACTGGGGAGTCGAGGCCGTTGAGCTTGGCGCGGCGGTCCATGAGCTTGAGGACGGTCTCGACGGCACGGAGGTCGATCTCTTCGGCGACGAGGTTGCGTTCTTTGTCGAAGACGGGGCTGGGCTGGGTGGCTTTCTCCCACACCGCGGCCAGGAGCTCGTCGAGGCGTTCGTTCTCCTGCTGCCGGTAGGCGGACACTTCGGCGGCCTGCTCGTCGCGGCGTTCCTGGATGGCGCGGACGAAGTCTTTGGAGGCGACGCTTCGGGAGGAGTATCCGAGGACTTTGACGATGTGGTCGAAGTCGTGGCCGGCGCGGCGGAGCTTGATGAGCTTGGCGCGGCGTTCGGCGACTTCGGCCATTTCGGCTTTGGAGTGGGGCATGGCGGTCGGGGCTCCCGCTTGTGTCGTTGTGCAGGCCCCGCGCCTAGTTGAATCTTCCCCGGTTTCTGACGTTCCGTTCCCCCGTGCCTGGTGGCGGTGGGATCCTCCGCTGCATGAGACGTGTGCGTGTGGCGGGTGTTGCGGTGGCGGCTGTGGTGGTGCTGTCGCTGGTCGGGGGCTGCTCGGGTGGGGCGGAGGGCGGCGGGGGTAAAGCGTCGGCGGGCCCGTCGGCTGCGGTGTCGTCGCCGGCGGTGATGGGCGTGGATGAGGCGCTGTCCCAGTACCAGGAGGTGACCGCGCCGGGCTGCTCCGCGGAGGACTGCACCGCGTTCATGGAGGCGAAGCTGGGTGCGGCCCGGGATCTGCGGCTGGCGTTGGCGGCGGAGGATGGGGCGCGGTTCGCGGAGCCGATCCGGGATCTGCGGCAGGGCGAGGAGGCGGCGGATCACTACGGGTGGGACAACTTGAACGCCCGCGGGAACAGCGCTGCGGTGAACCTGCCGATTCAGCGGGCGATTGCGTGGCTGCGGGTCAACCGGTGAGGAAGGGGGCGGCCCCGCCTGCCTGAGGGCGGGGCCGCCGGCCGCGGCGGAGAGTGCGCTCCTGCCGGGCGGTGCGCCACTGGGGGATGGGCGCACGTTGGGGGTGCACGGCCTGGTGCTCCTCGGCGCGGGGACACTAAGGGGCTCAGGCCGTGCACTGTTGATGGTGGGGCACGTCAGCGGGTTTGTCCGACGTGCATTCCCCCGGGCTATTGGCCGAGGCCTCCGGGGCACGTCTCGCGGGATCCGTCGGGTTTCTGGTGGGTGGTGACGGGTTGGCCGGGTGGGCTGCCGACGATCTGCTGGCAGCTGGGGCAGGTGGCTTGGGTTAAGGCTGGGTCGATCCGCATGGCGCCTCCTGGCAGCACGAAGGGTCCCGCCCCCGTGTGGGGCGACACCCTGAGCTACCCGGCAGCGTCGGTCAGAAAGCGTCTTGCAGGTCGAAGGCCCTGTTGCCCTTGCCCTGGCCGGGGCGGGCGGTGTGGATGAAGGGGAGGAAGCCGCGGGCGCCGTCGTGGAATTCGAGGCCGACGCCGGGGTGGGCGGTGGGGGTGTCGGCGGCGGAGTAGGCGTAGGTCCGCTTGATTTCTGCGTTGCCGGAGTTGTTGAGGATGGCGGCGATGTAGGCCTCGGCGGAGGTTGGTGTGACCTTTCCGTTCTGGAGGAGGTCGGGGACCGGGGTCTCGGCGGGAGGTGCTTCGGTGACTGGCTTCTCGGAGTATCCGCCGGGCGGGGAGGCGCCTACGACGCCGCACCACATTTCGGCTCCGGTGGCGAAGGTGACCTGGACGCCGAAGGGTCGGGTGGTGCCTTCCTGCCACACCTCTGTTCGCTGGACCTCGGGGGCGTTTCCGAGGGTTGTGGCGACGAATTCCATGAGGCGTTGCGGGTGCATGTTCGGCGGTCCTTCCGGTGGGGTCGGGGTCAGTCTATGAGGCTGGGTGGGTGATCACTTGTGGGTGTTGGTGGGCCGCCCGCCGGGGTGCGGGCGGGCGGTGTGCGGCTGGTGCGGTGCGCTGCTGCTACTCCCCCGGGGCTTCCGCGTCGGCGCTCGGCTGCCAGGACGGGCCAAGGCTGTACTCGCCGCGCACCACGGGGTTGCGCTGGATCCGTCCGGTCCTGGACAGGCGAGAGAGTGCGTTATCGAGGGTGGAACCGTGCACGCCAGCTCGGACGCCGATCTGGTCCTTGTGCAGGTACACGGACCCGATGGGGCTGGAGACATATGCGAGTACGTCGAGGATCTTGGCTTCAGCGGAGGGCGGCTTCGGAAGTAGATCGGTGCCGGCCGTTGATGAGTCGGCTTCGCTTGTCCTGGCAGGAGAAATCTGAGGCTGCCTCAGGACGGCGTCTGCCTGCTTGCGGCGTGCGATGTAGTCCTGGATGCGAGGCGACAGGACGAACCACTCCGTCTGCCCGATGCGGTCGGCTTCGAAGTGGGCGTGCAGGGCGCCTTCCAGGTCGTAGCTGCCTTGCAGAAGGAGGGCGGTGTTCTCTTTGCGGAGGCAGAGCGCGCCCGCGCGGGCGGTGATGTTAGTGCTGACGCCGATTTTGACTCTGTCACCGTTGACCATGAAGTAGACGACCGGCTGGTGGGACGCCTCAGACCACACACTGTCTGAGGCGACGGCGACTCGGTCAATGTCCAGATCTGCGGACGTGGCGGCGGCCAGTGCGTTGGCGTGTAGGACGTCGGTGACGGATAAGGACACCATTAGGGCGTGCTGGCGGCAGAGGTGGAGCGGTTGCTGGATGAATGGGTCGTCGGTGCATGTGGGGACGGCGCAGAGGTTGAGGTTCACGGGTTCTCCAGTTAGCGGGGCAGTTCGTTGCGGGTCTTGGCCCAGACGCCGCTGGTCTTGCTGCTGACGCTCCGCTGGTCCTGGTGGATGACGGCACCGTTGTAGTGGTGGTGGTGCACGGGCGGCTCGGCTTCCTTGGCGCGCTTCACGAGTCGGCTGAGCGCCAGGACGGGGACGGCGAGCGCGACGGGGGCGGCGCAGATGAGGCCGACGACGGCGGGGTCGGCGTATCCGGAGGCCCAGAGGACGGCTGTGGCGGAGCCTCCAACGACGGCGGTGAGGACGCTGCCGGAGAGCATGAGGGCGCTGGCGTCGGTCGCCTTCTGGCTCATGGGGGGCCGGCCGGGCTGGGGTACGGGCGGGGTTGCGCCGATGGCCGGGCGGGGGCTGGGGTCGCGGTAGAACGTGGGGATGCGCAGGGCGTCTTCGACGGCGTCCACCAGGTCTCGAGCCTGGTCGGTGAGGTCGGGCTGGCTGGTGGAGGTCGTGTGGGGCTGCTGAGGGTCGGTCAGGTGGACGTTCATGGAGGGTTTCTTCCTTACGCGGCGGGTGGCGGGGCTGCGGACAGAAAAAGCCCCCGGGTACGACCCGGGGGCATTCCTGGTCGTGTGCTGTGTCAGTCGTCGTCGGGCTCGTTGCGGGACTGCTCGTTGAAGTAGATGGCGGCGAAGCGAACCGCGGAGTCTTCGCTGAGCCCGGCCTTCTTCAGACCGTTGATCAACTCAGTCATGTGGAGCATCGCTTCGTCCATGGGCGTCATCTTCAGGTCCGGGAACTCGTCCGGGTGCATGGGGAACCTCACCGCTTTCAGGGGCCGCGTAGGTTCCATCATCGCCCTTAATGAGCCGGTCTTGCAGGCCGAGTTTCGCGCAGAGGTCACGGAAGGTCCGGCCGGACTTTTCGTAGCCGGCCCGGACCATCAGGGGGTACACCTCGGACGGTTTGGCCGGTCCTCCCTGCGCGGCGAAGAGCTCGACGGCGAGGTCGTCGTGGGACTTGGGGCGGGGTGATGACTTCGCGAGTTCGATTGCGGCTTCCTGCTGGGCGGCGCGCTCCAAGGCGTCCTCGTCGATCAGGGCTTCGGTGAGGCGGGGGATGTCCGCGCTTTTCCCGGAGGACGGTGGGCTGATCGCGTATCCCTCGTCGTTGGTGGCGCGGCCGAGCAGGAGGTCGTAGGAGGCGGGGGTGTCCCAGGTGTTGTAGAGCTCCCAGACGGACTCGTGCATGCGGTCGGCGGTGACGTTGCCGTAGGCGTCGCCGCGGAGGTTCGGGATGATCCTTGCCCAGCGCTGCGTCCAGGCGAGGCCCATGGCCCGTGCAGTGATCTCGTCCATTTCGGGGCGGATCGGAGAGAGTTCGCGGGCGGCGTCCATGAACAGGGACTGCATCCGCTGGTAGTCCTCGGAACCCTCTTGGAAGGCTTCGGCCATGGTGGCGTACGCCTTGGCGGGGGTCGGCTGGAAGGGTCCCTTCGTTGTGGACATGTAGGCGACGGTGCCCGGGTCGGTGAAGATCGCCATGTCGGGGGCGCCGGAGTCGGGGAACAGCATCTGGAGCTCGGAAGAGTTGTTCGTGCGCAGGCCGATGCGGCCGGGGGTGAGCTCGTCCATGGTGCCGGTGATGTACTCGCGGGTCGCGCGGAGCCCGGTGTTGGACACGCGGACGTTGACGCTGCGGCCTTCCTCGATGATGAAGTCGATGCCTTCGAGGACGTCGTCCGGCATGCTCTTGGTCTCGTCGACTCGGATGTGGATGGCGGGGATGTCGGGGCGGGCGGGCAGGTTGTCGACGTCTTCGTCTTCCAGGAGGTCGGCGTACTCGGTCTTGCGGGCGGCGATGGCTGCCTTCGCGGCCTGGATGACGAGGCGGCATTCGTCTTCGGTGGTGGCTGGCCAGTCGATGAGGGGTCGGCCGATGCCGTACCGGAGGTAGGGGTTCACGAAGACGGCGGACATCTTCGCTGAGGTGTCGAGGTCGATGACGATCGCGTCGACGCAGCGGACCAGGCCGAGGCCGAGGGTCTTCATCAGGGCCGTCTTGCCGGATCCCTGGGCGCCGATCGCGATGAAGCCCTCGTCCTTGAGGTTCAGGCTGGCTTCGTCGCCGTTTCCGATGACACCGAACCCGACGGGCTTGTTGATCGTGGTCGGGGTCAGCTTCGGGTACGGGATCGCCCCGGACATCATGTTTTTCCTGGTGATAGCGATGAACACGACGTTGCGGGGCACGGTGGGCCCGCCGGCGTTGAAGGACACGCCGCCGCCTTTGGGGAGGTGGAGTGCGCCGGCGAGGGCTGCTTCGTATCCGCGGAGGGCATCGATGTTCATGTGCGCCGGAAGTGTGATCTTCACGGTTTCGCCGGCGCCGCTGGTCCACCGGTCGACGACCGGGTCGGCGATGGCTCCTTCGATGCCGCAGACGTCTTCGAGGAGTTTCGCCCAGGAGTCCTGCGCGTTCTTGATCTTCTCGCCCTGTTCGAGCTGCCGGTCGAGTTCCTTCTCGGCTGCCCGGGTCTCCTCGCCCCACCGGTCCATGCCGATATTGACGGCCGCTCCGGTGGCCCAGATAGCCCCGCCGAAGCACATCGTGAGGAGGGTGGGGCCTTCGGCGAGGGTGTAGGAGAGCCATCCGGTGGTGGCGAGCCATGAGGCGGCACGGGCGCCCATGACGCGCCGCCAGGAGCCGCGGGCCTTCTCGTAGATGACGGCCGCACCGGTGCAGATGACACCGGCTCCGGCTCCGGCTTCCCACGGGATGTCTGCGAGGGGGGCGAGGAGCGCGGAGGCGACGGCGAGCTCGCTGCCCCAGGCGACGAGGCGGCCGGGGCTGACTGCGTCACGGCTGAAGTCCCACCGCTTCGGCTTGTCGGTCAGGGTGACTGGCAGGTCTGCACTGGACATGATGTGTTCCTCCCTTCGATCAGTTCGAGGACGACGGTCGGCCGACGACGTCCCACTTGCGGTCGACCCGCGCGCCCTTGCCGGCGCGGCCCTTCGCGTTCAAGCGCAGTTCGCGCTGGTGGGCCTTCTGGGCGGCCTTGATGGCTTTGTGGAGCTCGTCGGAGACGCGGTGCACCTGGCCGGCGGTCCGGGCGACGGTTTCGTCGACGACGTTCTCGGTCGGCCAGGTGTTCTGCATGCGCCGGTACAGCTTGGTGATCGAGTCGGCGACGGCGTCGATACCGGAGGCGCTGCCGGCGACTTCGGACAGGACGTTGACCATGTGGCCGCGCTTGAAGTTCTTCATGAGGTCGATGAGCTTGCGGGTGCTGCCGTCGGAGGCGGGCACGAGCTTCGAGCCGCCCTGGCTGGGTGCGCTGCCGCCCGGCAGGGCGAGGCGCGCGGTGTGCGCTGAGGCGATCGCGGCGCGCAGCTTCGCGGCGTCGAGGGTGCCGGGCGCGTTGCGGATGTTCCACCGCTCCTCGCCGATGCGCGGGTCGAGTACCCGGACGATGTCTTCCCGGTGCGCCTGAACGAAAACGACCATGATGTTCTCCGCCATCACGCCGGCGGTGCGGGCGGAAACGGAAGCGTTATTGAGGTGCTTGATCACTGACGGGTGCAGGGGTGCGGTTCGTGCCAGGGCCCGCCCGGCTTCCTGTACGGCCAGGCTGAGGTTCTTGCACATGTTCGGGATGCCGGTGAGTTCGACGATGTGGTCGCCCATGTCGGCGTCTTCGTCGCTGTGGAGCCCGTGGGCGAGCTGGTCGGCCATGGCGCGGAGGATCGCGTAGGCGGTGGTGCCTCGAACGTCGATCTGTCGTGCGACGGTGACTCCGGCGGTGCGGGTGCCTGCCGGGGCGGCTTGGATGGCGGGGTAGTTCACGGGGGTGCTCCTCGGAGTCTCGGCTGCCTTGGTCAGGGCGATGAGGTGGTCTTCGTGGTGGATTTCGAGGTCGATCAGGTGGTTCTTCTGGCGGATGACCTTGGCTTTCACCTTGTTCGGGTCGCCCATGTCGCCGTCGCGGGCTGCCTTCTCCGCTGCTTGTTTTCCGGCGGTCACGGCGGCGCGGCGCTTGTCTTTTTCGCGCTTGGCTCGGACGAGGGCGATTCGGTCTTCGTCGACCACTTCACCGTCGATGACGTCGCTGGGAGGGCTGCTGGGCTTCGGGGTCAGGTCGTCGTCGACGAGCTCGGCGTCGACGATCTCGTCCTCGGAGCCACCGCCGCCCTTCGGGGCTGTAGGGGCGAGACCGTCACGGGCGGTGCTCGATGAGGTGTCGTCGCTGCCCTTGCCTTTCCGGTCCTTCTTCGGCTTGTCGTCTCGGTCGCGCCACGGGCGCTCGCTGCTCGGCTGCTTGCCCCGGTCCTTCAGCTTCAGGCCGTCCTTCAGCCTGTTCTTCAGGCCCTTCGGGTCACCGCCATCCTTCGTGCCGCCCTTCGGGGTCTTGTCGTCCTTCGACCCCTTCGGCCCTTTTCCAGCCTTGTCGTCGCTGGTCTTGGAGTCTTTCGGGGTCTTGTTCTTAGGGCCGTTCTTGTCGCGGTTCTTGAACTTGTCGGCGAGTCCCTTGCCGGCCTTCCCGAGCTTGTCAGCGACCGGGTCCTTCACCTTCGGCTTCCGGTTCGTGCCGCCGCTGGCGCCGTTCCCGTTGCCGGTCTTGGGGCCCTTCGGCGTCTTGTGCTGGCCGCCGCCCGAGCCGTTCGGTGAGCGGTGTCGCCCCCCACCGCCGCCGGCGCCGTTGTCACGCCCTCGGCCGCCACCGGAACCCGAGCCAGAGCGGTCCCGGCCGAGGGCGTTGCGGTCGGTCCCTGTGGCCCCGCTGTTGGTGTTCTCGTTGTGCTCGTGGCGTCGTGCGCGCCACATCGAGGCGGCAGCCAGGACGGGCAGCGCAGCGCCTCCGATGATGGCGCCGGCGGGGCCGGCGAGGAGGAATCCGAGGCCGATTGCGGCCGTTTCGCCGCTCACGCTGTGTGAGATCGCGGCGTATCCGTTTCGCAGCGAGTTGTCCGTGTTGTCACGAGATTGGCGCGGGGCGGGGCGGGGCGGGGCGGCTCCGCGGGACTGCTGAACGACCACGAGGGGGCTTCCTGAGCCGTTTTCGCTTCCGCCCCGCCCCGCCCCGCCGCCGCCAACGTCACTCGCAGTAGCGTCCGAGGGTGTGAGTGAAAAGCCAGACTCAACCGGGTTAATGGTCTCTGCGCTCACCTCCTGCACTTCCCTTCCCTGCTCTTGGGGGCGGAATGAATGACGGTGTGGTCCACGGGCGCCGCCGGGAGGCCGCGGAGCGCTTCGTCGACCAGCTGCCGCGTGGTCTTGGAGCGGAGCGGTGTGGCGGACGTGGTCGCCGTCTGCGGGGTCTGATCGGTGAGTGCGAGGTCCATTGCGGCCTCCTTCCTGGGTCGGTGTGTCGGTTACGGGTTGTTGCCGGTGACCTTGATGTGGACGTCCTTGTACAGGGCGCGGATGTCGTCGGTCTTCAGCCCGTATCCGGCATCGCGCCACGCCTTTTCGAAGGCGTTCTGTGAGGGGGCCGGGCCGGTCTTGCGGAGGTCGAAGTAGAGGTCGAACGCGAGGGTGCGCCGGTCGGCTTCGCCCACCTCGTGCCCCTTGTTCGCCTGCGCCTCGCCCGGGTTCGTCTCGGGCGCGCCTTCTCCTCGCCCCTGGGTGCGCCCTGGTGCGCCCTCGCTGGTCAGAGCGCTGATGTCGTCGGGCGCGGCCTCCGGTGCGCCCTGCGGGCCGTTGGCGGGGCGCAGGGAGCGCAGGACATAGGTCTCCTCCCGGGCGGGGAGGTTTTTGAAGGCCCGCATCCGGTCGATGCGGGTGGTGATTCGCAGCTCGATGCCGAGCTCGTCGAGGGTGTCGCCAAGGCCGTGGAAGGAGGCGTCGCCGGCGCGCATCAGGGCCTTGTTGTAGCGGTGCTGGCTCATATACCAGGGCTTACCGAGAGTGGTGAGGGTGGCGAGCTTGTCCTGGGCGTTGCGGCGGCTGATGGACTCGGCGTCGGCGCCGCGGGAGCCGATGCCGAGCTTGCATTCGAGGCGCTTCATTCGGTCGCGCCAGGCGCGGGCTAGCATCCCGTCGGACTTGATCTCGATCTTGCCGAGCTTGGCTTCGAGGCCGAGGAGCTTGTGCAGGCCGTAGGCGAGCATGACGGGGCCGACGATGCGGACCAGTGCGGTGCCGAGGTCTTCGTGTTCCTGGCGGACGACCTCGGTGGCGCCGACGGCCTGGGCGAAGACGAGGAAGTAGGCGGTGCGGGCGGCGCCCTTGTCGTTGAAGGCCCATGAGTAGATGGACAGGCCCATGACGATGGCTTCGAGGACGAGGCCGACGGTCATGTGCCAGGGGGAGTCCATGTGGAGGCGCTTCTCGGCGAAGCGGGAGGAGGTGTTGGTGGAGAGGGCGAGGCCGGCGGCGACGACGAGGCCCATGCCGAGGAAGCCGGTGCGGGCGCGGCGCTTCTTGGCGTCGTGGGGCTTCTTGCGGTCGGTGTGGCTGCGGGTCTTTGCGATTCGGTAGCCGAAGGTGAGGGTGAGCAGGGCGAGCAGGACGGCCCATGCTTCTCCGGGCACCTGCGCGACCGCGTGCAGCATCTGGGAAAGCATGGGCGGCGGTGTCCTTTCGGGTTCGGGGTGCGGGGCCCGGTGTCGGCTTCCGGGCCCCGCGGGGTGGGGTGGTTAGCTGCGGAGGGCTCGGGCGAGGGCGGTGTGGTGCTGGGCGCGGTCCTGGTAGTGCTTGGCGGAGGCGGTGGCTTCGCGGTCGTTGGTGCTGGTGACGTTGGCGGCGCGGCGGGTGGCCTCGATGGCGAGGTCTTCGTGTTCGGCGGCCTGCTGTGCTCGGGTGCGGGACATGGGTCTCCTTCGGTGCGGTGGGGTGGTGGGGCCCGGCCTGTCGGCTCGACCGGGCCCCGGTCAGTGGGCGGTCAGTGGGCGGTCAGGCGGCGCGGTCGGTGATAGCGCGGAGGACGTCCTGGACGATTTCGGCGGGCAGGAGGCCCTCGTCGATCGCGGCGAGCGTCGCGAACTCCCGAGCGACGGCGATCCGCTGGTCGTTGTAGCTGTCTCCGTACTGCGCCTGCGCGGCCTTCTTCTCGACGACCTGGGCGGACTTCCGGAGCAGGGCGGCGGCTTCTTCGAGGTAGCGGGACACGGTGCCTCCTATGCGTGGTCGGTGGGGTGGGGGCAGTCCAGGTCGGCTGCGGCTGCGGCCTCCGCGAGGAGACTGCGGGGCGCGAAGTCCCGGTCGTACGCCTCGTACTGCCGGGTCAGGGACCGGACCGCGTGGGCCCGGCTCGGGGTGAGGTCGCGGAGGGCAGGGTTGGTGGCCGGGTCGCCGAGGCGCCGCGCCACTGCGGCGATGAGGGCCAGGAGGTCATCGACGCCGTCGTTGACGCCGCCGATGAGGGCGATCGCGGTGCTGGTCTGGTCGGCGGTCCACTCCTGCTCGGCGATCTCCATGAGTCCTTCGGAGACCTTCGCGAAGGCGGGGTGGAAGGAGGCGAGGAGCGCGGCGTGGTCCCGCATTTCTTCGGTGACGGGGGTGGCGGTGTAGGTGGCCATCACAGGTCGCCTTCCTCGGTGAGGCCGAGGGCCGGGGCGAAGGACACCATCGCGGCGAAGGCGGCGTCGGGGTTGGTGGCCTGGTCCATGACTTCGAGGGCGATGGCGTCGTAGTCGACGTCGGTGTGGAAGTAGGTGTCGATTTCGGCGATGAGCTGCGGGTCCGGCTCGGGGGTGGCGGCGGCGGTCATCGCGCGTCCTCCGTCTTCGACTGGCGGCTGATCCAGGTGAGGACGGTGACCGCGATCGCGGCGAGGAGGGCGCTGGTGACGGCGTTGGTGGTGTTGTCGAGGGCCATCCAGCGGAGGGTGTAGAACCCGCCGGGGATGGCGATGGTCCAGGCCGGGAGGCGGAAGTCGTCGCGGAGGATGAGGGCGAGGCCGACGAGGGTGATGGTGGCGGCGTCGCCGAGCTGGTTGTAGATCTCCGCCATCACGCACCGCCGACGGCGACGAGCCGCGGGGCCGGGGGGAACACGGCGTCCATGACCGCGGTCAGGTCGTCGTCGCCGGCCAGCCGGCCTGCGGCCTCGCGGTACACGGCGGTCAGGGTGCGGACGACGTGGTCGGGGAGCTGTCCGCCGCCGATCAGGTTCCCGGTGTCCGGGTCGCTGATGGCGTGGACTGCGGCCGGGTCGCCGAGGTCCCCGTCCGGGGCGGCGTCGAGGGCGGCGTGGACGAGGCGAGCGAACGCGGCAGCGTGCTCAACGAGCAGCTCGTCGGCCTGGTTGCGGATCGGGACCACCGGGCGCGCCGAGCGCTGGCCAATGGTGTTGACGTGGGTACCTGTGCGACCCTTCATACGGATCGACCTCCTGTATCGGCAGGTAGGACGGTTCACGTCCCTTCTGGTGTTGGAGCACCGTTGGGGACACACGACCCCGGTCCGGCTTTGCTGGCCCGGGGTCGCGCTGTATCCAGTAGAGCACTGATATAGACTTGGGTCAACATCATGGGTAATGTTGGGGATGAAGCAAGCAAGGAAGCTGAAGAGAGGAGGCCCCCCGAGATGGTCACGCTCGCTGAGATCGCCAGACGCGTGAAGCTGAGCAAGCAGCGGGTCAGTCAGATCGCCCACAAGGACCCCGACTTCCCGATCCCGCAGGAGGACTGGCAGAAGGTCGGCCGGTACTACTTCCTGCCATGGGAGCCGGTGAAGGAGTTCTTCGAGGCTCGCGAACCTCAGCACGGTGTGCACCACGCGAAGCGAATCGAACGCCGGCAGAGCGACGAGTCGTAGCCCCATTACGGCCCCCCAGGAAGACGTTGAACGATCACGCCTTCCATGCCAGCACCGGTCCGTACCCCAGGAGCAGCGCTAGCTGTTGACAGATCGCCAGAACGGAATCTGTCAACAGATCAGGTCGGGCAGATGCCCCAAACCCGGCACCACGCAAGACGGAGAGGAGGAACACTCGCCACCATGCCGACCTTCCCAGAGCAGCTTCGCGCCCGCCGCCTTGAGGCGGGGTTGTCACTGGCCGATCTGTCCACGCGGACGGGCTACGACCGCACCTACTTCGCCCACGCGGAGAGCGGACGACGCACCGCTACGGAGCCGTTCGCGGCCGCGGTGGACGTCGCCCTCAACGCGGACGGAGAGCTGTACAAGGCGTGGGAGAAGGAAGACGCGATCCGCCGGCGCGACGCAGCAACGCACCGAACCCGTGCGGCGGCGCTCGCCATATCGCGGGACCTGTGCGCCATGGCCGACCTGGACATCAGCGAGCTGCATGCTGGCGTCGAGGCGACCGCGGTGGACTACCTGGGCACTCCCCCGGCGCCGATGATGGACCGCGCGCACGCACTGCGGGCCGAGGCAGCCGAGAGGATCCGGTCCGGGCATCACCGGCCGCAGGACCGTTCGGACCTGTACGTCACGGCCGGGCAGCTGTCCGGCGTGCTGGCATACGCGCTGCTGGACATGGGCGACCCGCAGGAGGCCCTGCATCACGTGGCGGCTGCTGCTCGGTGCGCGGAGTACGCCGGGGACGCGGAACTGGCGGCCTGGGTGGCTGGTACGCGCTCGCTGATCTGCCGGTTCATGGGCGATTACGGGCTGGCGCTGGACGCGATCCGGGACGGCTATCAGCACGTGGGGTCCGGGACGGGGACGGGCGAGGCCCGGCTCCGGTGCGGCGAGGCGCAGTGCCTGGCGAATCTCGGCGACTCACAGGCGGCGAACGCCGCTCTGGATGGCGCGGAGGTCGCGCGCGAACGGATCCGCAGGCCGGACAGCCTCGGTGGACTCTTCGGGTTCTCCGCGGCCAAGCAGTCGTACTACGCCGGGTCTTCGCTGATCTGGCTGGACGGCGGGCACGACGCCGAGCGCGCAGCCCGTGAGGCCACCGCGGCGATCGGCATGTGGCAGGCCGGCCCCGACGACGAACGGTCGCTGGACGACGAGCGCCTCGCGCACGTCTACCTGGCCACGGCCCGCGTCCAGCTCGGCGACGTGGAAGGAGCGGCGGAGGCCATCGCGCCGATCCTGTCGCTGCCGCTGGAGGAGCAGATTTCCTGGATCATCAAGCGCGCTGATCGTCTGGCGAGCATGCTGTCTGCCCCGCGGTTCCAGGGCAACCGGGCGGCGGAGGAGACGGTGCAGGCGATCAAGGAGTTGGCGGCGTGATGGGGAGGACGAGCATGCGCGGACCGCCGTAAAAAGCTCGCGCGGACGGACGACCGGTGTGGAGACCGGCCGCCCGTCCTGGATACCGGCGCTACCTGGATGCATCGCAGCTTCGCCGGCATTGACGAACCACCTACCTAAAGGAAGGCCGTCCTTCGTGAGCGTACCCGCCCTTCGGGGACATCGAAGTAATCGGGCCGGAAACGGGGGCCCTCAGTGACCCCCAGCCGCCCCAGATCAGAGCCCGTTGTCACCTTCACCAGCGGCGCCCAGCTGCTGGTCGATGAGGGGATCGTCGACAGCATCACCGGCGATGGTCTGCGCTACATCGCCCGTACGCGCAAGAACTGGCCGTTCGGCGAGGGCCGCACCTACCCGTACGGGCAGATGGGCAACGCCAAGACCATGCCGCTGAAGCCCTTCCTCGCCTACTTCCGGAAGAATCCGCCCATTGGTCGCGGACCATCCCAAAAGACACGGAGGCCACAGTGAATCGTCCACCCAGCCGATGCCGGGCACGCAGCCCCGGATACGCGAAACGGCCGGCAGGAGTTCGCAGCTCCACCGACCGTTTCAAGCGCAACAGCGAGTGGTCCCTCGCTGGTCAAAGAATCCCTCTGCAAGAAGGTGCCTTCGTCATGACTGTACCCGGCTCGGCCGTGAGACTCACTAGCACCCCTCGTAGCTTCTCTGTGATCCCTCGCACGGCGGAGGTCGCAGCATGACCGAGGTTCCCGACAGTCGCGACATGGAGATCCACGAGACCTTCAGTATCGCCCCTGAGTTCGCACCGTCCGTCACCATCACCGAGGAGACATTCTTCGAGCACGGGTGGCAGCCCCTGACCGTCTGCGTGCTCCAGGCCATCTGGTTTCTCCCGGCTGACGCCTCCTTCGACGTCGCCATGCTCGTCGACTGGTTCAAGCACCTCGGCTGGAAGAGCGCCAACGGCAAGCCTCTGGGCCCGGACGCAATGCGCCGTGAACTCGGGCTCATCCGCAAGGCCGGCTACATCAACGCCGCACGGCTTCAGGGTGAGGGGGGGCGCATGGTCGGCATCCACTACACCGTCTCCAAGCGGCGCAGCAGCCCGCAAGACGGCATCCCCGTGCGGCCGGCGAATCAAGAAAACCGCAGGTCACACCATGTGCCCTCATTCACCACACATGGCGGGCCGCCACATGTGGCGGATGAGGCAAACCGCAGGTCGCACCACGTGCCTCCAATCACCGGACGTGGTGACTCGCCACACGTGGCCGATGACCGATCCACGCAGGTCGCACCATGTGCCTCCAATGGGGTTCACCCCCCACACCCCCCGGAGGAGGTGGATACCTCCTCCCCCTACCCCCTCAAGGGGGCCGCCCGGAACGAACACACCTCACAGAGGGAGGAGGAGGTGGGCGGCTTCACCGAAGAGGACATCCAGGCCGCAAGCCGCTTTCTACAGATGATGAAGAAGCCGTGGAACGCAGGACGTGTCACAGCAATGAAGTGCGCGCCCCAGCTCCTTGAGGCGATGAGGGATCAGGGCTGGCCCAGCATCCGCGGCATGTCCGAACTCGATCGCCGGCTCTTGGAGCGGGACCTGACGAAGAACCCGGACGGGATCACCAGGCACTCCCAGGTGCTGCCGAAGCGGATCGCCGACCTGTCGCTGTACGCGGCTGTGGCACTGCCCGCCCGCAAGGCGGCCCCGGGGGCCCAGGAAGACGCTTCAGAGGCCCAGGAAGCACCTACCGTCCCCCTGTCCACCCGGAGCATCACCAGCCTCCTGGACGGGCTCCAGAAGCCCTCCGTCTAACGCAACGCGGCGCCCGGGATTCCTTGCCAGGACCGGGCGCCGCAAGACCTCCCACAGGAGATCCACCATGACTGTACTGCCGCACCAGGCCGCGGGCGCGCCCGACGACTACCAGGACAACGGCACCGCCCTCGGCCGCACTCCCCCGCACGACCTCGGCGCGGAGAAAGCCGCCCTCGCCGCCATGATGTTCTCCCCCGAAGCCGTCATCGACTGCCAGGGCGCCGTCCGCGAGGAGGACTACCTCCTGCCCAAGCACCGGATCCTCCACAGCCTCATGGTCGAGCGCCACGGCAAGGGCCTGCCCAACGCCTGGCCGCTGCTCGCCGACGAGCTGGAGCAGCGCGGCCTGCTCAAAGAGGCCGGGGGCAGCGACTACCTGACCGAAGTATCGATGGCCTTCGAGACCGGGGCCGTCGGATGGCACTACGCCGAGATCGTCCACCGCAAGGGCGTCCTGCGACGCCTCACCGAGGCCGGCGTCCGCATCACCCAAGCCGGATTCCGCGGCGAAGGGACCGTCGACGAGCTGGTCGCGCAGGCCGCCGCCGAGATCTCCACCGTCGCCGAGGGCGCCTCCAGCAGCGACGACCACGACTTCGTGCTCCCCGCCGAAGCACTCGCTGACGCCCTCGACTACATCGAGCAGGCCCGCCACCGGAAGGGAATCTCCGGACTGGCCACCGGCTACGTCGACTTCGACGAGCTCACCCAGGGGCTCCAGCCCGGCCAGCTCATCGTCATCGCCGGCCGGCCCGGCATGGGCAAATCCACCGTGGCCATGGACATCGCCCGCAACTGCGCCATCAAGCAAGGCGTCCCGGGAGCGTTCATCTCCTTGGAGATGCCGGTCCGCGAGCTGATGATGCGGCTCATCTCCGCGGAAGGCGGCGTGGCCCTCCACCACATCCGGTCCGGGCAGATGACCACCGAGGACATGGCCAAGATGGACAAGGCCATCCCGAAGATCTACGGGGCGCAGCTGCACATCAACGACTGCGAGCGCACCTACACCGCGATCCAGGCGAAGCTGCGCCGACTGAAGGCCAAGCACCCCGACATTGGCGTCATCGTCATCGATTACTTGCAGCTCATGAAGCTCGGCGGCCACCGGCCGGAGTCCCGGCAGCAGGAAGTCTCCGAGATCAGCAGCAGCTTGAAGCTCCTCGCCAAGGAGCTCCAGGTGCCGATCATCGCTCTCGCGCAGCTCAACCGCGGGCCGGAGATGCGCACCGACAAGAAGCCGGCGGTCTCGGACCTGCGGGAGTCCGGTGCGATCGAGCAGGACGCAGACATCGTCATCTTGCTGCACCGCGATGACGCTTACGAGGCGGAGTCCCCGCGCGCCGGGGAAGTCGACCTCATCGTCGGTAAGCACCGGAACGGGCCGACGGCAACGATCACCGTCGCGTCGCAGCTGCATTACAGCCGATTCGTCGACATGGCGCAGACCTGACCAACGGGGTGCCCGTGGGGTGGCCTTCGGGCCACCCCACTTCACCGAACCTGTTGTGCCGACCCTCGAAAGGTGTCATGCTGTGAGTGCCCCGCCGGTGACGCTAACACCGACGGGGCCCAGCACCCCTGGCTCCTGAAGGAAGCACAGGGCGCACCCAGCGTCCCGTACACACCTTCCCGGAGCTAGATCATGTCCAGCCATTTCGCCGCGCCTGAACCGCACGGCCACCACGCCCTCACCATCACCCTGTTCGCCGCCGCCATCCTCACCAAAGGCGACATGGAGAAGCTCCTCCTGGCCCTGAACGCCGCGCCCCTCATCGCCCCGCACATTGCACGGTTAACGGGGCGTCGATAAGCCCGCGGGGCGACCTTCGAGTCGCCCCGCGGCCGGCCCGCCCACCACCTCGACTCGCGGAGGTTCACCATGTGGCAGTCCATCATCGCGATCCTCGGCACCCTGGCCGGCGTCTCCGTCACCGCCTGGTTTCAGCAGCGCGGACAACGCGCCGAACGCACCGCCACCGCGGCCGCCGCGCACCGCAGGGACGCGCTGGACGCCGTGACCGACCTCGTCACCGCGCTCGCCGACCACCGCCGCACCATGTGGCTCCGCGAGGACGCCCGGCTCTCCGGCGCCGACTGGGCCGCGTTCCGGGCCGACTCGCACGTCACCCGGGCCGCGATCACCGCGCCCGCCGTCCGTGTCACCGTCCTCCTGCCGGGCCTCGCCGCCACCGTCCAGGCCGCGGCGGCCGCCACCTACGCGATGCGCAACGCCACCGACCACGACACCCTCAACACCGCCCGCGAGGACGCCATCACCGCCACCGACCGGCTCACCCACGCCGCCGGTGGACTCCTCGCCGCATGACCCCGGCGCCGCACCCGCGGCACCCGCTCCCCCGCGGCCGGGGCAACGAACCCCGCTGACCGCGGAACCATGAACCCTCAAGAGAGGAGCACCAATGACCCTCGGCGGCTGCGACGCCCTGTACGACGAAGCCCGAAACGAACCCGCCTTCTCCAACTCCGACGAGGGGCTCGGCTGGATGGAGAACTGGTGCGGCCGCTGCATCCACGACAAGGCCCAGCGCGCCGAGACCCCAACCGGCCCCGGCTGCCCCCTCGTCATGGTCGCCCTCATGGGGCGCCGGCCCATCCAGTGGCTCGACGGCCCCCGCGACGAACACGGCCGCTACTCCATCGCCGACCAGTACCACTGCGTCGAGTACCGCCACGAAGATGATGGGCCCGCCGAACCCCAGCCCATCCCGGACCCGCCCGGCCAACTGACGCTCGCACCACGCACCGACTACGAGGGCGTGCGAATGCTCACCCAGCCCGCACCAGAGGCCGTGACCGCATGAGCGACACCGCACCCATCCTCGAAGAGATCTACGCCCTGCCTGCCGCCGACGTACCGCCGCACAGTGCCCGCGAGGAGATCGTGGCCGCCGCGAAGACACTGCGCGCACGAAAGGATTGGGCCACCGACACCCTCATGCAGTGGCTCGTCGACACCGCCACGCTCCACGAGAGCGACGACGCCGGCCGATGCGACCGCGACGGCGACCAGTGGCCCTGCCACGACATCCAGGCCGCACAGAAGGTCGCCGAAACCATCCACATCATCGGGCCTACCCCGCTCGGCGACATCCTGTAACCGTCGCGCCTCTCCGCTAGAATCCAGGCATCCGGTGGGCTCTCCTCGCCGGGACAAGTGGACAACGCAGCAAGTGGAAGCCCCGGTAGCCGCCAAGCACTGACCGGGGCTTCTTGCTGTGCTGGTTTCGGCCGGGGCGCCGTTTTCACGACAACCTCCCGGCGTTCGAAAGACACCCCGGCCCCACCAGCGGTACACCATCCCCAGACCGCCACCCGGCGGACGTGGGAGGGGACCGCTGGATGCTCACGATCAACCTGGCCGTGCTGCTTGTCGCCATCGTCATCTGGCGGATCCGCCGGCCCGTCGAGCCCCGCACCCGACTGGACCAGATGTTCGGCATCACGGTGATCCTCGTCCTCGGGCTGCTCCTCGCACCCACCGCGTTCGGTCACAGCGTCCTCGGCGCCGTCCGGCAGCTGGTGGAGGGCATCGCGAAAGCGAGCCACTGACCAGCACCCCTGCTTCAGCCGAGGCGCCGCCAGGGGTCCGGCGTACGGTGGAGGTATGGCCGGGCACGCCCGCCGGTGCGGGCACTGCTACAAGCCGCTGCGGGCCACCGCCCGAGCGGACGCGGTCTACTGTGGGCCAGCCTGCCGGGTCGCGGCCGCCCGCTTCCGCCAGCACTTCGACGAGGCCGTCCGGATCGGCTGCGCGCTCGTCTCCGGCGACAAGACCAGCGTCTCCCGCCAGTGCCCCGTCTGCGGGCACTGGTTCATCCCGGGCCATGGGCACCGGCGGGACGCCATCTACGACGAGCCGGCATGTAGGACCGCGGCGTGGAGGGCCCGTCGACGGGCGGCGGAGCCGCTACGCGAAGCCGTCACAGACAACCCAGACGTGACGGGGCCGCGTACGCGTGCAAGCCGATGACCTGCACGGACGGAGGAGGCTTTCACACCCTCCCGCAGAAGCGGCAACGTAGGCGAGTTCGCGCTCTTGCCGGGCCCCGGGCATCCCGTCACCGTGTGGTGCACTACCGGACAAACCGCAGGGGGACCCGTTGGCCGGCACCACCACACCCGCACCCCGCTCACGCGCACTCGCCCTGACCGTCCGCGCCTGGCAAGGACGCGCCCTCCTCGCCTGGGCCCGCATCCTCCAGCACACCGTGGCCGGTGACGCCCGGAGGCAGCAGCACGTAGCCCGCCGCAACCGTGCCATCCGTGCCGCCCACGCCCGCGGCGTCCCCAAGACCACCCTCGCCCGCGCCACCGGCCTGAGCGAAGCAACCGTCGGGCAGGCCCTGAAGGGCGAGCCGACCAACGACTGACCCGTCACCACGCCCCGGTCGCCAGCCGGGGCGCGGCCGTGCAGGGGCAACGGTTCCCCGAAACGCGGCCACGCTGAAGGCATGACCTCCTCACGCGACCACCGGCACCGCGCCCACGCCGTCAGCGCCTACGCCACCAAGTTCACCGCGTCCTTCATCCTCGGCGCCTTCGTCGGCATCGCCCTCCGCCTGCTCGTCGAAAACCCCAAGCACCCACTGTGGGCAGACGCCCTCCTGTTCGGCGGCATCGTGCTCGCCGTGGACGCCGCCGGCACGACAGCCAGCATGGCGTGGCTCAGGCTCCGCGGTCGCGGCCAGCTTCCGACGAACGTCCGCGCCGTCCAGAACGAACTCCTCGCCGAATACCACCGGCGCGGCACCCGATACGACAGCGGCGCCATTACCAACCCGAATATCCTTCAGAACGTCGCCGGTGAGCTGGTGGGGCTGCGAACCGCGATCGGGGTCGCCCACGGGTACCAGGCCGACACCCCCGAGGCGCACGATGCCGCCAAGCGCCTGTACGCGGCGTGGCTGTACCGGAAGGGCCACACGGGTGACTGACGGCCGCTCCCCGGCCTCCCGGTAGCCCAGCGCGGGCCGGACGTGTGCGCCCCGTTCACGCCCTCCCGGCCTGGCCTGCGCCCCGCGATGATGCTGCCCATGCCCGACGATCACTGCTCGAAGTGCTGCCCCGTCGAACCGCCCAAGCCCGAGGTGCCCGCGCCGTGGCCGTTGGGGGCGCTGGTGTGGCTCGGCATCATCCTCGGCGTCGGCGGCGGCACCTACCTGCTCGTGATGTGGGCCGTGTCCAGCGCGTTCTGACGCACCCCGCCCCGCACCCTCCGCCGGGCGGGGCGTTGTCGTGCCGTACGGGCCCGCCGTGGCGTTGAATAGCCGTGAGTACCCCCACCGCCCCGCGGCCAGCCGAAGGACGGACCCCGTGAGCGAAGCGCCCGCCGACTACAGCAACGGCGTCGACCCCGAACGCGCCCTCAAATACGCGCTGCAGCACATCCGCGGCGACCGCGCCCAGATCATCGAAGGGGTAATCGAGCCGGTGTCGCCGACCTGGGACCACGAAGCCGCCGCCGAGACGATCCGCGACCAGATCCGCGCACGCGCGAGGGAGCTGGACTGCGTCACCGGATCCGGGAACCTGGACCTGCCGGGGTCCTCCAACTGGTACGTGCCGGACATTGCGGTGGTGCCGGCCGCGGCCGCGAAGGGCGCGGGGGCACTGCTGCCCGCGGACACTCTCCTCGTCGTCGAGGTCACGAGCGAGTCGAACGCGGAGACCGACCGGGTCGTGAAGCGGCGCCGGTACGCGGAGTACGGGGCGCCGCTCTACCTGCTGGTCGACCGTCAGGAGCGGTCGGTGACTCTGTACTCGGAGCCCGGCGAGCTCGGCTACACCCGGGCGGACGGTCCGCACCCCTACGGCGTGACGGTGCGGCTTCCGGAGCCGTTCGGTCTCGAGCTGGACACCGCCGGCCTGTAGCCGGTGAGCTGGCCGTCGTCTGGCAGGGGCAATGCCCGGCCGGATCCCCGCCAGCATGGACGGATGCCAACTCTCCCCGCACACCTCTCCGCCGCCCACACCCGCGGCCTCCCCGCCACCAGCCCCGCAGCCCCCACCGCCGAAGCCGTCCCCGCACCGCGGACCGCGACCACCGACACCGCCACCGGCGGCCTCACCTCCAAGGGCCCCATATTCGCCGGCACCGGCTGGCGCATCACCGCACAGTTCCGCACCTACTGCCTGTCCCCCACCCAGCAGTACGTGATCACGTTCCCCACGCAGGCCCTCAAAGACCGGTACGTGCCGTACCTCACCACCGCCGTCAACCAACTGACCGCCCTCGGCCTCAACCTCAGCTTCGGCGGCATCGAAACCCCCGACTACAACACCGTCCCGCCCCGCGGCCACATCCAATACGCAGAGGCCTACCGGCCCCTCGGCACCGCCGGCTACTCCCAAGGCCTGCCCTGCTACAACACCGCCGACAACTCCGTGTGGGGCGGCTACGTGCGGATCGACTCCGAGTACTGGGACGGAACCTGGAGCATCAGCCCCGTCGTACTGAAGAACGCCCTGGTGCATGAGCTGGGGCACGCCCTGGGCCTCGATCACTGCAACAGCGACCTGAACAGCGACGGGACGATCGCGTCGTACGAGGCGGTGAAGGACCCTTCGACCGGCTGCACCCCGATCATGACCAGCCCCAACGGCGGCTACCAAGACTCCCGCGCCGGCCAATTCACCCCGTACGACCTGAACGGCTTCAAGCAGCTCCTCGCCAACGCCCCCATCCTCGGCGTCGCCTGACCCCACCCCGGCCCCGAACCGGATCCCCTGAACAGAGCCCGTTGTCAGTGCCTGCTGCCACACTCCCGGACAAACGCCCCACCCCGGGAGGACACCGTGCGCATCGACCGCGACCCCGCGCTCATCGCCTACCAGGCCGCGGACGAATGCCGCGCCCTCGTCACCGCCACCACCAAGCCCGCGCAGCTCGGGACGGTCGAGGAGGTGCGGGACGTCACCGAGGGCCTGCAGCTGGCCGTGAACCAGCTCCCCCAGGCGATCCGGCAGGCAGCAGCCGCACTCCGCTCCCTCGAGGAACAAGCCGTCGTCCACCGCGCCGACGGCACCGACCCAGGCGAAGACGTCTCCCTCGCCCTACGAGCACTCCTCAACACCGAGGTCGGCCTCACCGTCGCACGGGCAGCCCTACGCGAGGCCATGACCGCCCTCACCCGCATCCACGGGCCCGCCACCGTCACCCCAGGTCCGGGCGCAACCGCCGCACCGTGACATGCCGATGCCGCGTCGTCCCCACCTCCACCTCCACCGGCATCACCTGCCGCAGCACCTGATACTGCGTACCGTCCCGCAGCCACTCCACCCCACCTGCAGCGTCGCCCGCCACCTCGAGGGCCTGCGCCAGCAGACGCGACAGGGCGACGTCCAGCGGCGTCGACAGCAGTAGCCGGCCGCCACCCACGTCCACCACGGCCCGCTTCGGCCGGGACGCCGACCCGGTGAAGCCCACCGCGAGGGCGTCCTGCGCCCGCGTGTGCCGGACCTTCACCCACGCCCGCCGGCCCGCCGGATACCTGCCGCTGGTCCGCTTGGCGACAATCCCCTCGATGCCCTGCCCGCGCAGGGCCTCCAGCCACTCCAGGGCCTCCTCCCGGCTCGTGGTGGACGGCACCGCCTGCAGGGGCGGCCCCAGGGGCTCCAGGACGGCCAGGAGCCGCACGCGGCGCTCCTTGTACGGCCGCGCCCGCAGGTCCTCGCCCTCCACCGCCAGAGCGTCGAACGCCGCGTACGAGGCGGGCAGTTGCGAGGCCAGCAGCCGGGCCCGAATTGGTGACGACAGGGCTCGTTGCTGGACTGCGGTGAAGTCGACGTGGCCTTCCTGGTAGATGACGGCCTCCCCGTCGAGGACGGTGCCGGGCGGCAGTCGCTCGGCGGCCTGGGCGAGGTCGGGGAAGCTCGTGGTCACCGAGCGGTGGGAGCGGCCGGCCTGGAGCCGAGCGCGGCCTTCCGCGGGGCGCGCCACGATGACGCGGTGCCCGTCGAACTTCGGCTCGTACGCCCAGCCGGGCCCGGAGGGCAGGTCGGTGGCGGCTTCGGCGAGGGCGACGGTGACGGGCAGTCGGAGCGGCATGCCAGGGCAACGAGGCCTTGCGGTGGCCGTCACCCGGGTGTGGACCGTACGGACAACCACTTCACTGAACCTGTTGTGTTGACCCTCGAAATCTGTCATGCTGTTCTCATCGCAAACGGGCCCCACCCCGAGAGCGGCCGAACCACCACAAACCGGCCCGCACTCCCCGAGGAGACGACATGGCCCGCGCCACCTACCTCACCGCCCCCACCACCGACCTCGTCGGACAGCGCAGCATCTGCCTCCGCCCCGAGCACGCCGCACGCCCCGCAGTCCACGAGGCGCTCCTGGACATCGCCGACCGGATCAGCGACGAACTGGACAGCCGGGACGAAGGCGAGCACTGATCCCCCACACCCACCGACCGCGGCCCGCGTCCCTACCCCCAGGGCGCGGGCCGCCCCATTCCGGGGCAATACCCCCACCCAAACCACGCCAGCATGAACACCCGCCCCAAGGAGCCCCGCATGACCGACCACCGCGACGACGACTACGACGCCGTACCCCTGCGCCCCGTCACCAACGACGAGATCGACGCGCTCCCCGTCCTTGACCTCGACGACGCGCCGAACCCGCCCTACGGCCTGCCGGCCGACGCCGCCTCCTGGAGCGACTGGTGCGGCGCATGACCGCCGTACTGAGCACCGCCGACTGGCTCGACACAGACGAGCACCGCGACCAGGCATGGAACCTCCACCAGCGCATCACCGCCCAGCACGGCCCGTACATCGCCGCCGCATGGCTCATCGGCGCCAGCCCCCGCCCCACCCACCACGGCCACAGCGCAGACGTCCGCGCAGCCGCACACGCCCACCTCGACCACTAAGGAGCCCCATGACCAGACGCCTCGCACTCGCCGTGGCCGCGCTGATAGCCGGCCTGACGCTCACCGCCTGCGGCACCACCCCCGACACCAGCAGCCCCGACGACACAACCGACTACACCACCACCGCCACCGTCGACCCCGCCGACGACTCGACCCACACCAGCCACCGGCGGGAACTCACCCGCATGTCCATCGACGTCACATGGGACGCATCCACCCCCGCCGACCAGCGCAACATGTGCAACGGCATCACCCTGTTCGGCACCGACTGGGCCGCCGACGAGCTCCGTCGGGGCGCAGGCAACGACAGCCTCGACTGGGACTACGCCGCGCAGATCATCCAAGGAAAGTGCGGACTATGACCAGCACCCACCCAGAGCAGGACACCGACGAGCAGGTCGAGCAGCTGGCCCGCGGCCTGGCTGGCGCAGCCCACATCAACCCCCAACGCACCGTTCCCGCCTGGGACGACCTCACCGACACCGACCGGGAGGCGTACCGGGCAGACGCCCTGCGCACCCTGACCGGAGACTGTGAGGTGGCCACGCCCGTGCCAACCGTGAAGGCCGTCCGCTACACCGTCACCTGCCTTCCCGAAGACGACATCAACAGCCACGTCTTCGCCATCGACGTCGTGTACCGCGGCGCCGGACGGTGGGCCGTGCAGCGCGGTGAGCACGCCTGCCTCGGCTCCGACGGCACGTGGGCCCAGGGAGTGAAGGAATACGACCGCGGTGACGAATGGCTGAACGCCCACCGCTTCGGCCTGGAGACCGCGCTGAAGCTGGCCCGCGATGCTGCGCCACACGTCAAGGTCAACGGCTACACGGTCGCCGACGCCATCGCCATGCACACCCAGCACTCCGAGGAGCAGCTGTGACTGACGACCTAACGATCCGCAGCATCCAGGCGGCGGCCTGGGACAACAAGCTCACCAAGGGCTTCAACACCGACGATGTGGCTCTGGAGTTCGGGCTGCTGACCGCCGAGGTGAGCGAGGCGTTCACCGCCTGGCGGAAGAACCTGCCGGACTTCGGCGAGGAGCTTGCCGACATCGCCCTGTACCTGGTGGGGCTGGCCGAGATGGCGGGCATCGACCTTCAGGCGGAGGTCGAACGCAAGATGTCCATCAACCAGCAGCGGGTGTACGAGCGCGCCAGCAACGGCACGCCGATCCGGACGGGAGAAGCCCAGTGACCGACGACCTGCGGCAGCGCATCGCCGACGCCATGGTGCAGTTCTTCGGCGAGCCGTGCAGCGACACCTTCAAGAGCGGCTTGGTCGACGCCGCCGTGTCGGCCCTCAAGCCCGAGCTGGACGAGCTGCTTCACTACCGGAACGCCATCACCTGGGAAACGTCCTGCCTGTCCTGCTCCCGCATCCTCGATAACGCCCGTGCTCGGGAAGAGGAACTGGAACGGACCGTTAACTACCTCAAGCGGAACATCCGCAGGTCACGGGACCAGGTAGACAGCTATGACCAGGAGCTGACCGGCGCGAACTCCGCCCTCGACCGCGTGCGGGCGCTGCACCAGCACAACAGGGACGCCGACTACTGCGACCTGTGCTCCAACCACGGCGACGTCGCATGGCCGTGCGCCACGCTCCGCGCTCTCGAGACACCCAAGGAGTCCCGGTGACCATCGACCCCGCCGCCGAAGTGGCCCGGATCGAAGCCGAGCGCGCCCTGCTCCCCAAGGAGGAACGGCAGCTCCTTGAAGCCGCCGACGCACCTCTGCTGCGCATCCAGCTCCTCTACATGCTGGAGCGCGCCAAGAAGGCCGAGGCCGCCATCGAACGTGTTCAGGAGGACTGCACCCGGCTGGCCCCAGAGCAGCCTGATCCCGTCGAACAGGCCGTGGCCTATGGGGAGGGCTGGAACGCAGCCTTGGACATTGTGCAGCGCACTCTCAACGCCCACTACATCGCACGGGAGAAGCAGTGACCGACCGCCCCGGCCCGAACTTGACGCCCGGATTCGTCAACGAGCCCGGCTCGACCAGCGAACTCCTGCCCGCCGAGATCCTCGCCGCGATCGACGTTCCGCCGTACCTCTCCACCGCCTGCGACACCGCACTCCGCGTCGAACCGGCCGACGTCCCCGACGCCACCGGCTGGGCACGGCGCCTGCACGCGCGGTGCCGGCTCTCGAACAAGTTCACCGGCGCGCCCTGCCCCTGCACCTGCCACGACAAGGAGGGGGCGTGATGGACCCGCTCGACCAGCACCTCGCGGACAGCATCGCCCGCGCCGAGACCGACGGCGTGCTCGACCAGCTCATCGCCGCCAACGACCAGATGCTCGCTGCGCTCCACGAGGTCATCGACGTCGAAGCCGGCCTCCAGCAGATCCTCGACCGCGCCAAGGAGGCGTGATGAGAACCTCCACATGGACCGTGCAGGGCCATGCCGGAACCGAGGCGTGGCGGGACATGACCACCCCCTATATCGACCGGGGCGAGGCCCTCGCGCGGCTGGAGCATTTCAGGGCCGCAGCTCAGCCGTCTGTCAGCTACCGGCTTGTGCGCGAAACCACCGTCGTCACCCGCACCGTCGAGGAGGCGTGATGCCGGAGAAGCCCCCGCTGCCCACCCGGACGTTCGACCCATTTCCCCGCATCCCCGTCGACTCCGCCCCCGGCAGTCCTTTCGCTGACGTTCGCCGGATCGGCGCCAGGGCAGCAACCGGATGGGCCCTCGGAAGCGAAGGACCGTACAAGACGGAAATGCCGCTGGCCGATGTGGTTGACGGGGCGGTCCGCGAGGCGCTGCTGCACCTGCTGGAGCTGGGCTTCATCGACATCGACGAGGACCGGATGCGTTCCGCGCCGGGCTGGCCCATGTACCGCAGCGACACCGAGGAGGCGTGATGCCCGCGACGCGTCGAACGGGGCGTAACCAGCGTGACGGCCGAGTGGGCGGTGGGTGAGGGTTCGGTGACAGCCAGCAATATCATGCGGCCAAGCACCGACAGCACCAACAAGCCCTGCTAGACCTGACGTCAGCGCTCTGTGGCATATGCACGCAACGCAAAAATCGACTGCCGCGCGACGGCCCGGCCCCCGGCCAGCTGCGAATGACCGGAGCGGACCGCCGGCGCTGACAGTCCAAGCGGGCCCGCTCCACAACAGGCTCGCCTGCCACCCGTTTTCCCGGTGACACCAACAGAATCCGTGAACCTTCAACCGTTCGCCAGTGACAAAAGAACACGTGCAAAACCACCACAACCAGAGCACTAGCCACGCGCAGCAATCGCGTGGTAAGGGGGGAGATACCGCCACATGGACACAACGGCACTCAAAGCACTCCTTGAAGGAGCCCGCAAAGAAGCCGACATCGTCCCGCAAGAACGCCTCGACATGCTCGTCAACCGAGGCGTCGGCACCTACCGCGGCATCATCAGCGGCCGCAACAAAACCCCCCGCTTCGATCTCCTCGCCGAGTACGCCCTAGCCCTCAACCTCGACGAGCAGCAGTGGACTGCCGTGTGCAACTACGCCCGCGGCGAGGCCCCGCCCTTCACCCTGTACCAGGACTCCGGCCTCGAGGTCCCCGCGATCTGGCGGGACGTCATCCAAGGCTGCACGGGCCACGTCTCCTACGTCACCGACCGCTCCTGGAACCTCCTCGCCACCAACAAGGCCTTCGACGAGATCTACGAGGCGCTGGAGCGGCCCACCAACATGATGCGGTGGATGCTCCTCTCCCCCGCCGCCCGCGGCATACCCGGCGACCCCACCAAGCCCGGCATCCTCACCGACTGGGCTACCGCCTGGGCCCCCTACGTCCTACCCCAGCTCCGCGCCGCCCGCGCCCGCTTCCGCCGCGACCGGACACTGTTCGAAATCGAGCGGGACGTCATCGCCGACCCGCTCGCCGGCCCCCTCTACGAAGAGCGCGCCAACGCCAGCGTCCACCCCGACGGCGACCGCCGACCCCAGCTCCACCCCCTATACGGGCCGGGCTGGGTGACGATCTGCGCCGCCGAACCCCTCGGCTCCGCCGGCGCCCGCGTGATGGGCGTCTTCTTCACACCCGGCGACATGCCCACCACCGCGCCTGCCCCACTTCGCGCCGCATCGTAAGGATTTCGCCGCACCCCCGGGGTAATCCCGCCACACTTGAGCCCTACGGTAAACCCCTCACCAAAACCCCCCGGGGGAGAGCCAATGCCTGCTCACATCACGCCACCCGCCGTCGTCCACCCCCCACACTGGGTGTCAACCGACGACATCTGCGACAACATCACCCGCCACCACCCCGAGCACCCCCGGCTCGGGGTGGTGCTGCGTGTCATCCGCAACACCGGCGTCCAGCAACGGGCCCTCGCGTATCCCCTCGACAGCGACACAGTCTCCGGGCAGACGGGTCTCGTCGACCGCAACGCGAAAGCCTGGGCCGCCGCCTGCACCCTCGCCGAACAGGCAGCCACGCAAGCCCTCGAGGACGCCGGCCTCCAACCGCGCGACATCGATGCCATCGTCACCAGCCACTCCACCAGCTGGGCCGTCCCACAGATGGACGTGCACCTCATCAACGCCCTCGGCCTACGACCCGACGTGCGGCGCACCGCGCTGACGACCCTCGGCTGCGTCGGCGGCGCCACCGCCCTCTCCAAAGCCACAGACCACGTCGCCGCCCGCCCCGGGTGCCGCGTCCTCGTCGTCGTCGCCGAGGCCATATCGACGATCTACCACCACGCCGACGACACCATCGAAGGCATGATCTACAAGGCTCTGTTCGGAGACTCTGCAGCAGCCTGCATCGTCACCGGCGAGCCCCTCCACCCCGGCCTGCGCATCGACGACACCTGGGAGTACGTCCTCCCTGGCAGCCGCGACAGCAGCTACTGGGGCCGCCTCGACGAGCTCGGCTTCCATTTCGACTCGACTCGTGAGGCCGTCAACGGCCCCGGCCAGGTCATGCCCGCCCTCCGCGACTGGCTCAAGCAGCGCGACGCCCTCGCCACCGACTTCGCCGTCATTCACGCCGGCGGGCCCGCCATCCTCAACGCCGTCCAGCAAGGCCTCGCCCTCACCGCGGAGCAGCTCACCCACTCCTGGGCCAGCCTCGCGCAGGTGGGCAACCTCGGCGGCGCCTCCGTCCTCGACGTCCTGCGCCGCACCCACGACACCCCACCCTCCGACGGCGACCGTGGCGTCATGCTCGCCTACGGGCCCGGGTTCGCCACCACCACACTCACCGGCACCTGGTGCTGCTGACCCAGCCGTGACGCCCCTCCTGGCCGCACCCCGGTAGGGGCAATGAATCCGGCGATCACGTCCAGCATGGACGCATGGCCCCTTCCCCCGAACTCCAACCCGGCGACTGGCACGAGACCCTCGTCGACCTCCTCGCCGCAGGCCGCGGCATACCCGAGGACCGCGCACGCCGCTTCCTCGCCCGGCACGCCGAAGAAGCACGCGCCACCGTCCCGCCACCTGCTGACCAGCGCTCCGATGCGCTGGCCGCCATCGACCGCGTCCAGGCTGTCGCCCGTGAGTGGGAGTTCATGAGCGGCCGCACCGCAGCCCGCAGCGAACTCCTCGCCGCCCTCAACATGCCCGCCAAGGAGCAGTGATGAGAGAGCCGGCCCTGCGCCGTACGACAGCCCTCGGTATCCCCTGCCCCTGGTCAGGAGACGAGAACGATCCCGTGCCGCGCAGCTACAGGGCGTGGTTCTGGCTCTACAAGCACAGCCGGATCTGGCGCCACCGAATCGGTCTTCACGACTACGTGTACGCCCCAGCCCTGAGCGCCCGGCGTTGCACGTGGTGCCATAAGGAGCAGCGGTGAGCGACCGCACGAGCAGCATCGTCGGCGCGGTCCTGGGCGTGGCCGTCGGTGGCATCCTCACCGTGTACGCCGTCCGTGCCGCTGTCGACTGGGCCATCGCACGGGCCGTACGGTCCGGCTGAGACACTGCCGGGGTGTCGACCCCACCCGAGCCCCACGAGGCCGTCGAAGCCCCACCCTGGGCCCCTGCAGAGGGCCCGCCGCCCACCGTGGAGACGTGGCCCCGCCTGTCCCGGCCCGCGCTCCGCATCTGGATTCGCGGCGAGTGGCGGCACTGCCCCGTCATCGCCGTACACCGCTACCGGGACGGCCGGACCGCGGTGCAGGTCGACGTGCACCTCGACTCCACCACCTCGTACCAGGCCCGCACCTACCGCTGGGACCCCAACGCCATGCACATCGCCGCCGCCGGAAACCCGCCGCTCGAACCCTGAACGCACGAAAGAGCCCCACCAAAGGACAGTGGGGCTCTCGAAGGCGGCACCTTCGCTACTGCGCGTACGACGGTAACCGGATCTCCGCCATCCTGGCCAACATCGCCGCCCGGCACGGATCCGCCGACCCGACGTTGCCGCGCAGCAACTCCAGCAGCCGGTCCGCAGGGAACACAGCGACGCCGCGCACGTGGAACCCTGCGCCGTCTACCGGGGCGTTGTGCACCACGATCAGCGGCGTCACCTGCACGCCGAGGGCCTTCGACACCTCCCCCGTCTCCCACAGTGCTGTATCGACCTGCCGGTCCCGGTCGTGGTCGCCGTGCACCAGCCGTCCACCGACGAGGCGCACCACCCGCGGCTGACCTACTTCGTCCCGCGCAGCCCACAGCTTCGTGTCCAGCGTGAACACCTGCCCGTCCGGGCCGACGAGGACATGGTCGACGTTCGCCGAACGCCCCACGCGCCGATCCGGCAGCACGTGCCAGCCCTCGCGCAGCAGTGGCTGGAGCATGGCGTGGGTGCGCTGCTCCCCCGCCGATCCGGCCGCGCAGCGTGCCGCGTGCTGGGCCTTGCGGCGCATCTCCGGCGTCTGCACCCCCACCGCGGCCACCAGGTGCTGCCACCACCGCAGACGGCCCACCTGTCGGCCCCACGCCGCGGCAGACTCGCCCGCGGTCACCGTCCAGCCCCCTTCGACCGCCGGCCGGACTGCCAATGGGACCAGGCCGACGCAGCGCACCCCGCGGCCAGCAGCACAACGACGTTGACGACGAAGAACGTCCACGGCGACGCCTGTGCAGATCCGACGACGAAGACCCACACGACGGCAGCGATAGCACCGACGATCGCGCCGATGGCGATCTCTTGCAGTATCTGCTTGAGGGTTTCGGGCATGACGAGTAGACCCCTTCCAGGGCTGATGTGACGGTGAGTGGTGACGGGCGGGATGCTTCGGGTATCCGCCCGGTGATGGTGTCTAAGATGTCCGGTTCAGCGCGGTGAGTAGGTCACGCAGTGTGGCGGTGGACAGACGTCCCACGCGGAAGCATCTGCACGCCGGCTATCTCCCCCGGAGCGATCAACCCCCGTACGAGCGCTATCGCAACGGCGTGCGTACGGTCGCTGGCGCCGAGCTTCGCGTACGCCCTCCGCAGGCCGTGATTCACCGTGGTGGAGGTGATGCCCAACCAGCGGGCAATCGTCTCGTTGGTGTTGCCGTTGGCTGCGAGGCGCAGCATCTCCAGCTCGCGGCGGGTCAGGTGCGCCCGGTGCTTGGCCGGCTTCCCGTACCGGACTGCCGGGTGGGGCGTCGGCCCGCCGCTGGTCTGCGGCAGGCCCACCTGCACAGGAGCAGTCACAGCGTGCTCCCAGCAGTAACGAGGTCTGCAGGCTTCGGGCTGTGGTCGACGAAGTCCTCCACCGGGCGGGAGCTGTTCGCCACCTCCAGCAGGAAGTCGGCATGGCACGGCTCCGTCAGGGGGCACCAGCACATGAGGTCACGACCTGCGAGCCGCTCGCGAATGACGCGCAGATACTCGACGTCGTGTGTCTCGCTGTTGCGGTAGCTGTCGACGGCCTGCTGACGTGTGAGCGGCTCGTGTGGAGTGCGGTCGACCCACCCGCCGGGGAGAGTCGTCCAGCCGGTGGAACCGACCTTCCAGGGGTTTCCCCAGCCGCTTCCGCGGCCGACGTAGACGGCGCCTTCCGGCTTGCGCCAGCCCTTGGTGCGCAGGCGCTGGATTCGGATGGGCATGTTCAGTTCTCCTTCAGGGTTTGGGGTCGGTTGGTCCAGCGGCGGAGGCAGGCGGCGCGCATGGTGCAGGCGGTCACGCCGCGGTGGACGGTGAAGCCAGTGCGCCCGGCACGGCCACACCACGAGCAGCGGGTCACTCGGCGGCCCTGAAAGCGGCCTTCAGCCAGTCGGCGCTCTCCCGCCGCAGCTGATGGATCTCAGCGGCGGTGACGCGAATGAGGGTGGCCTGGTCCTGGAAGTCGCCGTGGTACGCGCCCAGTCGCCAGGTCCCCGCGCTCAGGCCACCGGCCGGAGCGTCCAGCTCGAGAAGGTTGCCGACGCCGAGGTCCTTGAGATCTCCGTTGTCCAGCTCGATGCTGCTGGTGGCAATGGTCAGGGTGGTCATGGTTAGTTCTCCTCGGCGTAGTCGGGGGTGGTACCGCAGGTGGTGTTGCGGCGGTACGGGAGTCGGCCGGACGGCAGGGGCGCCACACGGGCCGGCATGGCCAACGGCGTCGCCGCCGGCGGAGCGGCGGTGTCCGCGGCCCACAGGCGCACCCACACCCCACCCCGCCGCCAGGAGCATGCGACGATGCCGGGCTCCGAGTAGTCGACCTGCGGCCGCTGCTCAGCGCTGGCGGTCACCGGCTCCAGGCCGTTCGCGAACTCGCACATGGCCTGTTCGGCGTGCGGTCCGGTCACGCGGGCCGTGACCATCGGCGAACCATCCGCGGCAGTCTTCGTCGACCAGGGGGCGAGCAACGCCCCGTACTTCTTGCACGGGCCCGCGAACTTCCAGGCGTCGGCGGCCTGGCGCTGCACCTCGGCGGTAGTCGGCTGCAACGTCTTGGGCAGGGTGGGCAGTGGCATCGGCTCTCCTTGGTCAAGCGGCGGTCTGGGTTCGGTGCTGGGCGCGCCAGCGGTGCACGGTGCGCGGGGCGACGGCGACGACCTCGGCGACGCGTTCAGCGGACATCCCGCGGTCGCTCAGCCCCACGGCGATGAGTCGGCGTTCCAGGCGGGTGGCGCCGTCGGGGACGCGCTGCTGCTCGATGAGGAGCTGGACGTCCATGTCGTCGGCGACGGTCCACTGCGTGAATTCGGGATCGCCCCAGTTGCGGATGCGCTCACGGTGGGTGGAGCAGATGGTCCGGTGGTGGAGTGCGGTGCGTTCGCAGCCGTCGATGCGGCAGGGGCGCTGCATGGCGGGCTCCTTGGGCGGTGTCGGCGGGGCCGGAAGAAAAGGGCCGCCCCTCGCTGGGGGCTTGGGGCGGCAGGTAGGAGAGGGTCAGGCCGCTTCGACGTCGGTGAAGCAGCCGCAACCGCCCCAGTCGAGTTCGTCGAAGGTCGGCTGCTGGGAACGGCTGGCCTCTATGCCCTCGCGCAGAACGGTGAGAGTCAGCGGCTTCGTGTCGCCGCCAGTGCGGTCGCGGAGAATGGACACGTCCTTCCCGAGGAGCCGGCGCATCTTCTGCTCAGCGGCCTCGGCGCGGGCGTACCGCTCGGGGAACACCTCCAGCAGTCGGGCCCACTGGGCCTGACCGCCCTTGACGCAGGAACCACCGCAGTTGTTATGCGCGAAGCCGAGCCGGTACAGGCGCGGCCTGGGAAGTCCCGCAGCCTGAGCCTCTGCGAGCAGCTGCTCCTTGTCCCTGTACGGCGGCTCGGTGAGGGGCATCTCGACTGGCCAGGGCTTCCAGCCCTCGACGATGGCCGGGATGCGGTGAGGCTCGGTCCAGTCGAGGCCGACGTAGACGATCGCGTCGGCGGGGTCGGTGTTCTCCTTCAGCCAGACTCGGCAGGGCTCCTGCTTAAGGGCGTGGGAGCACTGGGCGATGCGGGTGTTGCCAAGCCAGCGGGCGTCTTCGAAGACCTGCCAGGGGTCCCGCTCCCGAGCGTCGGCAACGCGCGTGATCGGCACCCCGAGATGGGCTGATGCCAGGTCGTTGAAGGTGTAGAGGTCTTCGTCCTCGGCGTTGGTGTCGGCGAATAGCAGGGTTGTGTTGGCCTTGCCGTGGCGTTCGACGACGAGCCGGGCGGTGGCCCAGCTGGTGATGCCGCCGGACCACATCACGATGTGCTGGGTCATCTCGGATCTCCAAGGGTTGGTGAAGCACTGGCCGACCGCCCCGCGCTGGGGGCTTGGGGCGGCCGTGGAGCCCCGGGGGACGGGCTCCGGACTGTGGGTCAGGCGGCGGCCGGGAGGGCCGGGGTGGCGGCCTGCGGCTCGGCCGGCAGGACCTGGTAGTCAGCGGCGCGGTAGCCGAAGTCGGCCCACTGGGCGGCCTCGCGCTCGGCGACGTCGCGGAGGCGTGCCCTCAGCTCCCCCTCCATGGCGGCGGGGTAGTCGGTGTGGACGGTGCCGGGGACGGTGTAGCCGTTGGGGTCGATGAGTCGCAGCTCGCGCATGAGCCACCTCCACGCTGTGGGCTTCTGCCCGTTGTGGTCTGACCCCTGAAGCATGACAGATTTCGAGGGTCGACACAACAGGTTCAGTGAAGTGGATGCGATGGGGCAGCAGAAAGGCCCGCCCCCAACCGGGAACGGGCCTACCACCAGCACAGATCAGAAAGGAGGTTCGTCTGAGAACCCGCCGGCCTGCGACTGGCTCGGCGTCGACCACGGGTCATCCGCGCTCGTTGCGCCCTGCGCCTGCCGCGCCTGCTGGAACTCCTGCCGGCCCTGACCATTCGACTTCTCCACCTGCGCCGTGGCGAACCGCAGCGACGGGCCGATGCTGTCCACCAACAGGGCAGCCTCCGAACGCTTCTCGCCGTTCTTCTCCCACGACTCCGTCTTCATCCGGCCGACCACCATCACCTCCATCCCACGCTGCAACGAGGCAGCAACGTTCTCCGCGGCCTGGCCGAACGCCGTACCGCGCACGAAGAACGTCGCGTCGTCGACCCACTGGCCAGCCTGGTCTTTCTTCCGCGAGTTGAACGCCAACCGGACCTTGACGACCGCGCCGCCTGAGGCGCTGAACCTAAGTTCCGGATCTTCGATGAGGCGGGCAACGCCGCTCAACTGGGGAAGGCTCATTACGATCTCCTCTTCAGGTACTTCGGTTAGCTTGCTCGGGCTGTGACAGGGGTTCCGCCGGCGAACTCCACACGCTGCTTCGCGGTGGGCCGGGAGGTCTTCTTCGGGCGGATCGGCCCGCCGAACTGGCGGTAGGTGTCACCGACCGCAATGGCGCTGATGGACTTGCGGGTCACGCCGAACGAGAGGCTGATCGCCTCGTCCGTCTCCTTGCGCGTCGCGGCACGCCGCCGGATCTCGAGGACCTGCTCCTCCGACAGGGCTACCGCGGCGTTGCCGTGCTGCGGGATCGGGAACTCCTCACCCCGCTCCTCGGCCGCCTTGCGGGCCAGAGACACGAACTTCGACGTGGAGTTCTTCGGCAGCCGACGGAGCTCGTCCAGCTGCAGGTAGGTGATGCCGCGCCGGAACGCCTCCGCGATGGCCGCGACCCGCTCCGCGTCCGTCACGGTGACCGGCTTGCCAGCCAGGTACTGCTGTACGGCCGCCTCATCGACGAAGTCGCCCTCCGCTGCAGCCTCGTCCCACACTTCCTCGGCCAGGCCCCGCAGCGTCGTATCCGTGGCCACCTCCGGCTTCACGGGGTTGCCGTGCTCGTCGAACGTCAGCCACCCGAGCAGGGCACTCATCGGCACGTCCGGGTTCACCAGGCCCGCCAGGACCACCAGGAGGTTGTCCCGGTCATCGGAGGTGAGGCGGGCGATGGCCTGGTGGATGTCGCGCTGTCCGCCGTCGCCGTGCACCAGAGTCGTCAGGTGCCCGGCAATCGGCAGGAGACGCTGCACCAGGTCGCCACGCTCCTCAGCTTCCATCCCGCTCACGCCGCCACCGCCTCAGAAACGACCGAATCGACCGGGCCGCCAACATCGCGGTACGACAAGCCCGTAGCGATAGCGCGGATCGTCCGACGGCACACCTTGTACTCCTTGGCCAGCGAGTAGGAACTTGCGCCAGCAGCCGACCGCTGCCGGATCGCCACAACCTGCTCATCCGTGAACGGACGCCGCTTCACCAGCAACTCCTCCGGCACCGACTCGCCACGCTTCACAGCCGAGTGCCGCCACTTCGCCACGTAGTCGAGCGTCGCCCGGGGCGCCAACCCCATCTGCACGTCGATCTCAGCCCACCCCAGACCCTGCCTGCGGTACGCCGCGATCTGCTCGATGCGGGACTCCGGCTTCTTCGGCAGGATCCGCGACGCGAGCTTCAACGTCACGCCACCCACACCCTCACGCTCGGCGATCTCAGCCAGCGGCCGCCCCGACAGCACCGACTCCAAAGCCAGCAGCCGGGCCTCCTCTGCGTCGTACGGCCCGTACCGGCGCGACGAACGCTGCAACCAGGAACGGTCCCCCGCACCCAGGCCGGCCTTCATGCTGCTGCGCGACACGTTCCCCTGCTCCGACGCCATCGCCGACGAAAGGCACTGGGTGAACAGGGGGCACTCCAGGCAGTAGCCCCGGGCTTCCTCCTGATCGCTTGCGGAGGCTTCGTCGTCCCACAGTTGCGGGGGCTGGCGGAGGCAGTCCGGCCGGAAGGGCTTGGCGGCATCGGATCGGGGGTGTGCGGCCTGTCCCGTAGTGCGGCCGGTGTAGGTGGTCGGGGTGCTCATTCGGGGGCTCCTGCGAGGGTGTAGAGGCGGATGATCGCGCCGGGCTGGTCGAGGGCGTCGGGGTGCGGGTGGCCGACGTAGTACTTGGCGAGGTGGTCGTACTGAACGACTCGCGCGTCGTCCTTCCAGGCGCCGGCGGTGGTGAGGGCGTCTTCCGTGGATCGGAGGAGCTTGGAGAGGTCGGGGCTGGAGGCTGGGCGCCAGTGGAGGTGTCGGGACCAGCGGATTCCGGGGGGCCACCAGACGGGGCGGGCGTTGGGCTTGTCGCGGACGGTGAAGGACATTTCGGCGGTGATGGGGCCGTCGATGGCTTGCCAGTTGCTGTAGTGGCGGGTGGCTGCGAGGGCGGCGTCGTGGACTTGTTGGCGCCAGGGCTTGACGCGCTTGGACTGTTCGATGAGGACTGCGCTGATGCGTCCGGAGGCGGCGTTGCGGCGGTGCCCGGCGTACTTCTTGCTGCCCTGGGGTGCTGGTCCGCCGTGGACGACGACGGTGAGGCGCAGGGTGCGCTTCTCAACCTCGGGGGCGGTGAGGGTCATGCGCTGCGCTCCTGGATGTATTGGTGGAGGGGTACGGGGCCGGTGCGGGTTTGGCGGAGGTAGGAGGCGTGGCCGGGGCGTCCGCCTATGTGGGCGTGGGGGCAGTACCGGCACCGGTAAGCGCGCATCCCGGTGTGGCCGGTGCGGCGGAGGCGGCTGGCTTCGCGTTTGGCTTCGGCGTAGCTGAACCACCAGCGTTTGCCGGTGCAGGAGACGTCTCGTTCGTGGGCCATGGGGTGCGCTCCTTTCCTGGTGCGGGTAGGCCGGCGGCTTGGGCGCAGGCGATGCGTGCGTTTCGGTCGAAGGCGGGGTTGTGGATGAAGGTCGCGATGGCGGCGATGGTGCGGCGGGCGGCCGCAAGTTGGTCCTGGGTGTCGCGGAGGTCGCGGTCGTGCTGGGTGGTCATGGGCTGTCGTTGAGGCCGAGGGCCCGGACGAGTTCGCCGTATTCGTCGGTGAGCTGGTCGATGAGGCCGAGGAGGTAGGTGATGTCGTCGTCGGTCTGGAGGTGTTGGGCGGCCTCGGTGCGGATGCGGGCGAGGCGCTGGTCCATGGGGGCTCCTGGTGTTGGGGCGGGTGCCGGGCGGTGGTGGCCGCCCGGCGGGTGGGGCTCGGGTCACGCCGCCTCGGCCGGCTTGGGCGGGCAGGCGCAGACACAGCCGGGGATGGTGTAGGCGGAGTCCGCGTCGAGGTCGAGGAGCTGGTGGCGCTGCTCGGCGAGGAGGGCTTCCTTGCGGCGGAAGGCGGCGGCCTGCTCGGTGGTGGCGGGGCGAACGGAGTAGGTGCCGTTCGCGTCCCGGGTGATGAAGTCGCCGAACTTGGCGACGATCCGGGGCTGCCGGGTCTCTCCGGTTCCGATGCGGAGGCCGACGACCTGGAGATTGCCGTCGACGGTCTGCCAGTAGCCCTTGGCGTAGATGCCGTCTCGGTCGATCTGGTCGTCGATCTGGTTGAGGTTGTGGCGGCTGAGCTGCCACTCGGTGGTGGTGGGTGCGGGGCGGTCGAGGGTGGTCATCACAGTCATCTCCGTTGATCACTGAGGGGTGGGTGTGGCGGTGCGGGTTCAGCCGGTGGTGTTGTGGGCGTCCTCGCGAACGAACTGCGGGACGGTCTCGGCGGCGTGGAAGTCCTGGATCTGGGAGGCGTAGCCGCCGCAGTAGGCGGTGGTGTAGTCGCTGACGCGGGGGTCGACGAACCATTCGTGGCGGTCGGCGAGCTGGTCGAGGGTGGCGTCGAGGAGGGTGTGGGCTTCCCAGGCGTCGCGGCGGCCGCGGGTGTAGTCGTCGTTCTCCTGCGGGGTGACGGGCTCGTAGCGGAAGTAGGGGTCCATGGCGGGTCTCCTGCGGGTGTCAGGCGGCGAGGGCGCGCGGGGTGTCGTTGGTGCGGACGATGCGGCCGATGACCTGGTCGATGCGCGGAGGCTGCTCGTCGCGGAACTGGGGGGTGCTGGCCCAGCGCTCCACGTGCTCGATGTAGTCGGGCACGTCGTGGTCCTCGGTGATGCGGATGAAGCTCGGTTCGGTGTCGAGGTCCGCGGAGATGGCCTTGATGGCCTGCATGGCGGGGGCGGAGCAGCTGATGAGGATGACGGAGAGGTCCTCGTCGGTGCGGAAGCTGTCGGGTTCCCAGCCGTGGGCGGCGAGGAAGGCTGCGGCGCCGATGCTGACGGCGCCGTCGGGGCCGACGAAGTTGGGGCCGGTGTGGAAGCCGCGTTCGGTGATGATGCGGGCCATGTAGCTGCGGATATCGGCGGTGTCGGACATGGCTGTCTCCTGCAGGGTGTGCGGGGTGGTGTCCGGCCCGGCCGGGGGAGCTACTGCCGCCGGGGTGTTCGGTGGGGGCCGCCGGGTGTTCGACCGGGGCCGGGCCGGAGATGGTGGGGCGACTGTCGGCTAGTCGCCGAGGCTGCGGTGCTCGTCGGTGCAGGTGCCGCACTGGATGACCGGGCCGTATCCGGAGTGATTCTCGGAGCAGAGGCTGGCGGCGGTGATGCGGTCGCAGTCCTCGGGGCAGTCCTCGCAGGTGCAGGCGGTGAGGGTGTCGCCGGCGGGGAGGTCGATGCCGAGGAAGAGGGCGGCGGTGGCGTGGGCCAGGAGGAGTTCGGCTGCGATGTTGGCGCCGGCCTTGGCGGCTTCTTCCAGGTCGTGGGTGGTCTCTTCGAGGCTGTGCCAGCCGTTCTGCTGCTGGGGGGTGAGGTCTCGGTAGGAGATCGCGGTGGCGGTGCTGGTGTGCACGGGCCTGTCCAGCGTGATGGTCATGTCAGCTCCAGGAGCTTGTACTCGGAGGGGCTTTGGGGCCTCTCCTTGTCGGCTCTATAAGCATGACAGTTTTCGAGGGTTAAGGCAACAGGTTCAGTGAAGTGAATCCGCCCGGGCACACCACGGCCCCTGCCCTCCGGATGGAGAACAGGGGCCGTGGTGTGGCGTATTGGCTGCTAGGAGACGGTATGCAGGCGCTCCGCCTCGTCCCGCTGCGCTTCCAAGATGTCGGTGAAACTCACACAGTTCGCGAGTCCCCTGCGCACGACCGCGATGCGGTACCGCTTGATCCACCTGCGGACAGTGGACTCCGACGCCGGATACGGCGTGGGCTTGAGGAGTTGGACTATCTCCTTGGTGGTGACGAGGTCGGCGGCGTCAGCGGCAGGAAGAGGGGTTGCCATGGCCACAAGGGCTCCCGGTTTCGGATGGGCCGTCGTTCGCAGCGCCGACCGGCCGAAGCGGGGTGATCTCTGGTGTGGTGCGCCGCGGTTGTGGAGTCCGCGGGTCATGCGGGTGGTGCGGGCCAGCGCTTCAGGTTGCTGTGCGCTGGAGTGCGGCGACGCGGGCAACGTGGCGCTCGCAGATCTGCTGGAGGGACCAGCGGGTGGGCAGGCCCACCGTGTCGTAGCAACGCCGGTTGGCGCACAGGACGACGTGGTCGGCCCGGCTCCACATCAGACCCCAGCAGCGGCAGGTGGGGCACGACTCGAACCGCACCATGGCCGTCACGGGGACCGTGTCGCCGGCGTGGAGGGAGTGCTCCAGGCTCTGGCGGAGCGTCAGCGCGTCACGGATCTGCTGCGTTTCGGCGGGCAGGTGCGCGGTGACTTCTTCGGCCCAGGCGTAGAGCGCTTCGGGGGTTCGGGGTGCGGGGCCGGCGGTGGGGACTGCCGTGTAGGTGTGGGCGACGATCTCGTGCGCGGAGGCCTCGATGTAGTCGAGGGCGTCGAGGTTGATCGGCACGGTGGCGTGGACCTGGGTGGCGCGGCGTGTGCTGCTGGATGGCCGTGTCGCCGGCGTGAGGTGCTCGACGCGTAGGGTGCGTAGCCGCTTGGCTGCTGTGGTGCTGTAGCTGTCTCCGCCCATGGTGTCCCCGATCCGCAGGCGGTCCGTGCTGCGCTGTGGGGTGGGGGGCACCATGCGGGCGCGCGGACCGGAATGTCTCACTCCCGGTTATTTCCGGACGCCCCATGATGGCATGAGTTGGTCTCGTGTTGAACGAGTTGCGACTGTTGATCTACGTAGAGTGGTCACTGTTGCCGACTCGTCACACATGGGCGGTCACCACGAAACCGCCACGCAACTAGCCGCGAGCACCCGTCAGGTAGCGGGGCGCGAGGGCGGCCGCGTCAAGAAGGGCCCGAAGACGCCGGTGCTCCTCCTGGCCCAGTCCCCCGGTCTTGTACGTCCCGTCGACGATGAGGAGCGCCACCGCCTGGACGGCGACGGCGTAGGCGTCCGCGGTCGCGGGGTCGGCGAGGGACATGCCGCGGGCCTTGTACAGGGACTGGATGGCGACAGCGAGGCGGTCGGTTGGCTCCGGTGCGGGCGTGGGGCTGGCGCCGGTCATGGGCGCCTCCTCCACTGCTCGCAGGTGGCCGCGCCGGGCGGCACGGCTACTGTCCGCCGGACTGGGTTCGGCGGTGAGGGCTTGGGCTGGCGGTGTGGTGCCTGCCGGCTGGCGTCCGGGCATGGGCTCTCCACTCGGGGTCCGGCGGTGGGAAGGAGGGCGCTGTGGTCGTGGAGAGGCGGGGCCGCCGGTGATCCCTGCCTGGACAAAGAGTGCCACTGGATCCCGCGATGGGGTAAGGCAAGCCCAAGTATTGATACGGAAGTGACGAAGCACGGGGGGCGTTTCAGCCCCGTTTTGGGGGCGCACTCCTGTCGGGCATGAGGGCGCCCCCGGTACCGAGGACGGAGTTTTGCCGACAACATCCTGGGCGCCGGGGGCGCGGAGACCTCACGAGCACGCGGCCCGCCAGATGCGGACAGCATAGCCCCAGACCTCGTCACGCAGGTCAGCGGATTGCCCCGAAACGCAAAAGAGCGGCCCCGCTCCCCCACCGCGAAGGTGAGGGAGCGGGGCCGCTTGGCGCGGGGCCCGTTAGATCGACTCCGCCCCCTGTTCGGTCAGCTCTCGCAGCAGCGAGTGATACGCCTCGGGATGGTCTTCTCGCAGGGCCGCCATCCAGATGCGGCCGCCCTGAACGAAGACGTCTCCGGTCATCTTCAAGCGCAGATGCTGGACGACGTAGAAGGGCTCGTCGTACGGCAGCTGCCGCGGCTGGCTGGCCTTGACCGGCGCTGGCGAGTTCGCTTCAGCGGAAGCTGCCGGAGCCGGGCTTGCCGACTCGGCCGCGTCCTCTGAGGCTCCCTTCTCGACACAGCCCCCTGCCGAGGAGTCTGTCGGCAGGGTGGAGAGTTTTACGGCCGTAAAACTCTGGTCTGCTTGCTCGCCAGGGTCTGGGGAGCTTCGAGGGTCCGGAACGCTGGCCGGCTGCCCGCCCTCCGGTTTCGGCCCCCCTGAAGTGTCGGATGCCTGCGCAGGCTGCTCGGAAGGCGGCGGCGAGGAGTGCAGGGCAGCGGACGGCTTGGCCTTCTTGGCCGCCTTCTTCTCCTCCTTCGCCCCCAGTAGGTCCTGCTGCATACGTTTCCACCACGCTGCCTGGTCCTCTGGGGAGAGCTCTTCATCGCGGGTGAGCTTCCCCAGCTTGCGGGCATGTTCCAACGGGATAGCTCGCTCGCGGACCATCCTCTGGACTTCCGGCGCGAGGTGCGTCAGAAGGATCCTCTGCGTAACCCATCCGTCGGCGCGCTCGAAGTGCTGGGCAACGGCCCGGTTCGTGCCGAACTCCGTCACCAGCGCCTGCACCGCGTAGGCCTCTTCGACCGGGTCGAAGTTCTGCCGGTCGACGTTCTCGGAGACAACGGCCTCCATGAACGTCTTGCGGGACTCCGCGACATCATCATTGATGACGCAGTCAAGACTCAGCAGCCCGACCTGCGTAGCGGCACGGTATCGACGCTCACCGCTGACGATGACGACGTCGACGCTGCCGATCTTCTTCTTGTTCTCCGGCCACAGCCTCAGATAGGCGGCCTTCGTGACGACAGGAACGGCCTGGATCTGGCGCCGCTTGAGGCTCTTGCCGAAGTCCTCCAGCTCCGCCTTCGTCCCGAACTCTGTGCGGGGGTTGACGAGGTTCGGGCTCATCCTGGCGAGGGGGACGCGTAGCAGCCGGCCGTCGGCTTTCGTGTCGACGACTTCCTCTTCGGGCTGGCCTTTCAGGAAGTCGTCGAACTCGTCGTGCTGGCTCGCCATTACAGTGCCCCGGACTTCTCGTTGCGCCGGAACTGGTGCTCCATCGCCAGGGCCGTGAAGTCCTGCCGTGCCTTGGTTGCGGTGTGGTTGGACAGGTACTGGGTGCACACACGGCCTTCAGCGAGTGCCTTGGCGTGAAGGCGGAAGTGCCGGATGTCGGCCTTGTACAGGTCCCAGTTCTGCTTACGCACGAAGCTCTGGGTGCGTTCCAGGTCGCCGCGGCCGTCTCGCGGCTCCCAGTTGCTGATGACGACGCCGTAGGGGAGGCCGCGGGGCTTGATGACCTTTTCGATGGTGGTGTGAGTGGGCTTGAAGCCCGCCGGGTCCGTCTCCAACGGGACGATGACGTCGTCGGCGATGTCGAGGACTGCGCGCAGTCCGTCACCGACTGGGCCATCACCGAGGGGGTCGATGCTCTCGCCGTCGTTGTTCAGGGGCAAGAAGCCTGGGGTGTCGATGATGACGATGCGGGCCTTGGCCTTGCGCAGCTTCCGCAGGTTGGCGATCTGGCGACTGGCGTCAAAGACACGGAAGGGCATCTCTCGCCCTGCTCGTTTGACTTGGTCGGCCCAGTCGATCGGGGTGCCCTGAGGGTCGATCGATACGCAGGCGACTTCAGCGTCTTCCGAGCTGTCGTTGCCGAGCATGTCTGCGTACACGGCGGCCAGGTTGATCGCTATGGTCGACTTTCCGATGCCGCCCTTTTGGTTCAGGACAACGGTGATATGTGGCATGTGTTCTCTCCGACTGCTTCCCGAATGATCCGGTACTTCGGACGGGAAGCATCATCGCAGAACACCTGCGGTCTTCAGGTGAGGGTGCCGGAGCGGCGGTTTTACGGCCGTAAAACTCTTCGGCTGGCTACTGGGGTTGGTCGGCGGATGACGGTTACGGGCCGCCCTCGCGTGGTCGCTGTTTTACGGCCGTAAAACAGCGTGGGTCTCAGACGTCGATGGCGCGGACGGTCAGGCCAGCCTTCTCGGCGCGGCGCATGCAGTCGCGGGTCCCGGTGGCTGGGCCCTTGGGGAAGGCGACGACAAGGTCCGCTCCAGCGCCGACCATCTTCTGATTGCGGCGGTGGCCGGCGGTGGGGCAGTAGTCGGTGCCGCGCCGGTTGGTCTTCCGGTGGCCGGGCGGGCAGTCGGGGCCGCAGTGCTGCCAGTCTGCGGGGTGGGTCTCGACGTCGAGGCCGTGGCCGCGGGCCCAGAGGTCGGCGAGGGTGTCGGCTCCGTCGGCGGTGCCGTGGACGATGACGATGCGGTCGTAGCCGAGCTGGGTGGCGTCGTGCCAGGTGTCGAGGAGGACGTCGGCGAGGAGCTCGGAGTTGCTCCAGGAGCGGCTGCCGGTGATGAGGATGCGGGCGTCGGGCATCAGCAGATCCTGTCAGGCGGTCCGTTGGAAGACGGTGGGGAGAGCGGGTGCGCGGCCGGCCTTCTCGTCGCGGGCCCGGCGGATGGCGGCCTGCTGGACAGCTTCGGCTTCGCTGGCATCGCGGGGGCGGGCCTGCTGCTCGAGGTGCTCCTGCTGGGCTTGGGCTTCGGTGAACGCCGCGGGGGATTCCCGGAGGGTGCCGCGGATGTCGGCGAAGTGGCGGTCGCGGATCTCCTGGGCAGGGTCGTCGCGTCGCGCGGCTTGAGCCTGGCGGACAGCGGACAGGGCTTCGCGGAACGCTGCTGGCGGCTCCTGCAGCTCCCAGGCAACTGCGGGAGCAGCGGTAGCCGGCACCGGCTCGGGATCCTGCGAGCGGACAGCCGAGGCGTTGCGGAGCGGGGGGCCTGGCTGGAGAATCTTGACCTTGGCGATCGTGTCGCTGCCGACGGCCTGGTTGAGGGCGGCTGGTATCTGCGGCGCTTCCCACCGGAGGGTGGCGGCCGCGGTGGCGTGCACGGGCCGCAGGTGCAGGGTGCGGGTCTCGGCGTCGAAGTGCTCCGGGACGGCGCGGTCAGCTAGCTGTGGGGCGATGCGGTCCCAGCGGGCCATGATCAGGCCTGCGGCGGAGGGCCGCTGCCAGTTGTAGGTCACGGCGAGCTGGTCGAGGAGGTCAGCGACGGGCTTGGGGTCGCGGCCGGAGCCGCGGTCGACCCGCTTGATGGTGGGACGCCGCCGGGGCTTGCTGGGCTGGTTCTTGGCGGCGGCGCGGGCCTGCCGGAGGGCCTGCATGGCGAGGTCGGCGCCGGACAACTGCGGTTCGGTCATCCGAAGACTCCTGTCTGAAGGCTGGGGCAGGCGGCGAGCTTGGCGGCGCGGGCGGTCAGCTCGACGCCGTACAGGTCGATGGCGTCGTCCTCGCCGTGCTCGTCGATGTGGTCCATGACGATGCCGATGGCGTTCCAGCCGGCCTCTTCTGCGATACGCCGGTCGAAGTCGGTGCGCTCCGGCTCAGGGGACTGGTCCTCGAGGGGGGCCCGGTTGCCCAGCCACTCCTGCCATTCCTCGTTGGTGATGGCCCCGGTGGCGTCGCTGCTGGCTTGCGTGCGCTGGCGGTCGAGGCGCTCCTGCTCGGCGTGCTTGCGGAGCCCGGCGGCGAGGACGCGGTGGGGGCGGTCAGGGTGCCAGCAGAGTCCGGGCCCGCCGTTGAGGGCGCTGGTGTCGTCGGCGAACTGGATGGCCTGCTGCTCGCTCCAGCCGCGCTCGCCCATGTCGGCGCAGACCCAGCGCAGTTCGTCGTGGGAGGCGGAACGGAGCCAGGGGAAGGTGCGGCGGAGGGTGCGGGCGAGCTTGTCGCCGAGCTGCATGCCCGCGGCGGTGACCGACGCTCCGAGGATCGTGGTGCGCTTGCGGCGGCCCTTGCGGCTGGCTTGCTGGGGGATGGTGGTCGATCGGTTGGCGACCGGCTTGCCGGTAGTAGTTACACCACCCACTACCTCTACCTGACCCACTTCCTTTACCCCAGTGAGGGATAGGGGCTCACGGTCCTGGTTTTCCACAGGGGCCTGGTCGCGCTGGTCGATGACGATCCGGGCCTGGTAGCCGGTGCCGATGAGGCGGTGGCCCATGGCGTGGTCGTAGCAGGGCGGGATGGTCGCGGCGTAGGTGGTGGCGGTGGGGGCGTACCCCTCGAGGCCGCGGGCGCGGCGGCTGTTGCGCTGGGTGCCGTGGGCGACGAAGACGAGCGCGCCCAGCTCGCGGAGGTACTTCACGTGGCGCTTGGCGGTGGCGCGGCTGATGCGGAGACGGGCGGCGAGCCGGTCGAGGCCGTACAGCACCCACCCGGTGTCGAAGTCCATGCGCTGGGCGAGGTCTTCGGCGACGCGCAGGGTGGTGTCGTTGGCCTTGGGGTGGAGGCCGGCGGAGACGAGCCAGGTGACGGACCGGAGCCAGCGGCGGGGCCCGGTGCGGCGGGATGCGGTGGCTGCGATCTCCTGGTCGTCGCCGCGGGCCGGGGTCCAGGTGGTGGCATCGGGTGCCGTCTGGGGGCTGTGGTTGCGCTGCCCGGGGAGGGAAATCCGGGACGAATCGCTCATCGCGGGGTTGTCGAGCTGACAAGTAAGGGTGCGCTGAGGCACTATGTATCCCGTCGTCGGGCACGCCTGATGGCATGCGAAAGGCCTTCGGGTCGTTCGTTGCTTCTCGGCAGAAGCGATTGCTCGGAGCGCAACCGGGGTGGTACTCGGGGCGATCCGAACGCTGGAGGGCTGGTAACCCGTCCAGCAGCAGAGGGGCCGTAGTCCGGCCGGTGCTGGTAACACCGGTTGGCGGAGGCGGCCCGGGGCGGTCGAGGAATCTCCCGCCGGTTAGCGCTACGTCATCTGATCTCCATCAGTCGGTGGGGTCTGCGCACCTTCTGTCCGGCGCGAGTCTGTGGTGCCCTCCCAGCCGTAGCCTTCAGCGAGACCAAGGAGCGTCGGGCAGGGGGCGAGTACGTAGGACGGGACGAACCCCTCAGGAAGGGTGCCTGCTTGGCCCGGTGCTGGGTGCCACTCCGTGGGGTCGGCGTTCCGGCAACTGGGGCAAGTCATCGCCTCGCCTTTGCCGTTCTGGTCGTGGGGCCATTCCACCGTCTCCCAAGTGGGCCGGTGCAGCTCCAAAAGCTTTCGGTCGGCGGCGCAGCGTCGCAGCACCGATCTGGGGTCGTGCATGACGATGTGATCGGCGTTCCTCCACGCGTTGCGTGCTTCATCCCACGGCTCATGGCTCATGGTCGGCAGCCACGCCAGCAGCTCGGTGTTGTTGTCCGCACCGGCCAGGATCGTGGCGGTATGACCGCCGTGGTCGAGGTGGGTGTCGTGTGAGTGCCACGGTGCCTGCGTCGCATGCCTTGCAGCTTCCTCGACGCGGCTGATGGCGGTCTCCAGCCAGGCGAGGATGTCCTCGCCGGCGGCGGTCACTGGATGCCCTCCGCCCAGAGCTTCCGGCACGCAGGGCGCTGACAACGGCCGGAGGACTCGGCCTCGGCCGCCGGAACCAGATCCGCCAGATCGCTTTCCTCGCCGAGCTCCACGCTTCCGTTGCATGCGGCTACGGAGGCGCCGTAGACGTAGCCAGATCCTGTGACAGCGATGTGTACGACGCCCAGGGAGTTCCAGTTGTTGCGGCCTTCGCCGTTGCGAGTGCCAGCGAGGACTGACCCGCGGTACGTCAGTACCCGGCGAGGCTCTTGGGCTTTCGCAGGGTGGTAGTCGTCGGGTCGGTTGGTCCGATGGTGCAGGACCTCGGCCTGGTAGTCGTGGACCTCAATGCGGCCCACCGCGGCGCTCATCGTGCGCTGTGGGTAGTGGTGACAGGGTCTCCGCTCGGGCCCGCCGGTGTGATCTTCACGGCGGTGGCTGGAGTCCCACTGTCTGATAGCCCGGCTGTCCGGGTACTCTGAGCCATGTTGCTGGCCTTTCGTAGTTGTGGCTGGCAGCGGCCGGGTTCGCCCCCGGCAACGGCCCCGCTTTGATCCCGGTTACCAGCCGGGGGAGCGGGGCCGCTCCATTTGCAGTTTGAGTGGCCATCAGAAGCTGAATGCTCGTCTGGCGCAGGCCCCAGCCTAGCGGTTTACCTCGCCACCCCTCCACCCCTACGGGAGTCGTGTCGTTAACTGTTGATTCGTTCGTATGGCCAGCTCATCGGGTCATCCCACCCTCCCGACCCGTGTCCTATAGTTTTGGGAAGTAAATAACGGGACTCAGCGCACGTCAGCAGCCTGCGGCTTTGAACTACGAGACATCAGCCAGCACGGCGAACTTGGTTGTTGCGGTGTGTGGTTGGGGTACCGGCAGCGGGTGGATGTGTGCGGTTCTGTCGGGGCCATCGTGTTGGGCGGTGTCGTGCCGGTGTTTGGCGCGGGCTGTGGTGGCGGCCGCGGTGCAGCGGGGGCAGCGGCACTTGTGGTTGTTGTAGGTGGCGGGGTCTCCGTGCTTGAGGCGGTCGGGCGCGTGCCGGGCCTCGCGCCCGCGGGCTTTGGCGTCCGCGAGACGCTGGGCGAACTGCCGGTCGCGTGAGGCGAGCAGGGTGGGTGTGCGGCGGGAGACGCCGAGCTTGTCGGCTGCCTCCCCGATGCGGGTGCCGTCGGCGACCAGGCGCAGGAACTCCGTCTGGGCGGCCCGGTCGAAGATGACGGGGCGGCCGCGGCCCGCGGTCACTCGTGGTCTCCCCACAGCAGCAGGTCATCGTCGGCTGGGTGGGCGGTGCGGCCGCACTGCGCGGCCACGGCGACTCCGCCGGCCATGGCGTGATGCCCGGCCTCGTCGAGGGCCCGCTGGAACCGGTCCAGGTCCTCTGGCCGCCACTGTGGGCGCAGCATCGCTTTGCCGGCCCAGATGCCGACGGTGAGGGCCATGTTCCATATGGCCTGCAGGGCGTCGGGGTCTACGTCGGGGAACAGGGCGGTCGGCAACCGGTCTGGGCGGCCGGCGTGGTTGAGGAGTCCTGCGTCGAGGATGCCGGCGATGACGTGGGCGGAGCGGAGGTTGCGGCCGTGCAGCGTCTGGTCGACGGCTGTGGTGTCCACGGTGGCCGGGATGGTGGGGAGTTCGGGGGTGAGGGTCATGCTGCGGGCTCCAGGACGGTCGTGGCGGCGAGGGGCAGAGGGAGCTGTTCGACGACGGGGCCCACCAGGCGCAGGTGCCGCCCGTGCGGTGCCGTCTTGGGCTTCGCCGGTTCGGGGGTGGGCCAGGTGCGGGGCAGGTGCTCGTAGCCGTTGAACACCAGCTGCACACCCAGGTCCGCGACGAAGCGGATCCGGGACCGCCGGTGCGTCTTCTTGGCGGGCTGCTCGGCCTCGGGCTTGGGCTGGCTGATGCGGACGACGGGCATGTCCGGGGCCAGGCGCCGCTGCCTGCTGCCGTCGGTGTTCGGTGCCGCCGCTATGCGCCAACGGCCGTCCCGCTTGACGGGGATCGGGCCGAGGACGCCGAGCTGCCGGGCCGTCTTCAGGAGCTGCTGGCGGGTGGCGGTCTCCTTGTCGAGGCCGAGGATCCCCGCGAGGATCGCGCGGTGCCAGTTGGCGGTGCGGACGTCCATGTCTGCGCGGTACGCGACGAGCCGCTCGTCCGTCTCCCGGGCCAGCGCGACGAGGACGGCTTGCTTCTGCGGGGTGCGGGCTTCGTCGAGGCGCGGGTCGTCGGCGGAGAGCAGGGCGGGCTGGGCGGCGGCGCGCTGCTTGATGAGGAGGGCGTGGCGTTCCAGGCTGCGCATGCCGCCGAGGACGCCTTCGGGTTCGGCGAGGTGTCCGTCGGAGTCTTCGGCCATGGCGTAGGTGCGGCAGGCGTCCAGGACGGGGCAGGTGCCGCAGACGGCCACGGCGGCGGCGAGGCGGGCGTTGCGGACGGAGCGTTCCTCGCCGCCTTCCTCGGTGTACGCGCCCCAAGCGTCGATGCTGAGGTCGAGGTTGCCCTGGGCGCGGGTGGGCCGGTCAGGGTCGGGGGCACACCCGCGGTACCGCCAGTAGCGGTGGTCTTCGAGCTGTTGGCGTGCCGTCTCCGGCGTGAGGGTGCTGGTCATGAGGGGTCCCCGCTTCCGTGCTGTGTGCTGTGCTGCGTGAGGGCATGAGTGACGATGGCGTCTGCTGCGGCCAGGAGGTCCTGTTCGGCACGGTACTGGCGGGCGCCGGCCACAAGCCGGGCGACGTTCGCGGCATGATCCCGGGCGACGGCGGCTTCGGTGATGCGGCGGGTGGCCTGCTCGGCGGTCACGGCGGTCAGGGCACGGCGCATCCGCCAGCAGGCCACGGTGAGGCCGGCGGTGGAGAGGAGCGCCACGGTCAGAGCAGTGAGCATGGCGCTCACCTCCTAAACGGTGGTGGGGTGGTCGATGTGCGGCGGGTCGTAGAGGCGTTCGCAGCGGGCGGCGTGGCTCTCGACGATCTGATGGGCCGCGCGCAGGAGCTGGATCTCGGCGCGGATGCGTCGGCGCTGGATACGCCAAGCGCGCTGCCCCTCGATCAGGGACAGCGCGCTTCGGTACAGGTACCGGGCCCCCGCCCAGACCGCCGCCGGAAGTCCAGCAGCGGCCAGGCGAAGGGCCACGGCCTCAGAAGAGGGTGGCCGTTGGGTCATGACTGGATACCTCGGGGATGAGGGGTATGCCGAGCTGCCCGACGAGCTCGGGCAGCGGTGCCGGCGTACTGGCCGGCTTGGGCGCGGGGATGGACGGGAGGAGCGGGACGGCGACCGCCTCGGCCGGCACCTCCCGCCCCTCCACATCCAGCTGAGCAGCCACCATCAGGCGGCGTTCCTCTTGTGCTGCTCGGCGGCGTGTGCGTCCAGCAGGTCGAGGAAGGCCCGGAACGTCATCTGCTCCTTCGCGGGCGGCGGCCCCGCCACGTCCTCGTCGATGACGCTGTGCGCCTCGGCCGCTCCGCGGATCTGCGTGATGGCGTCCAGGTTCGGGTGCGGGCTCCGGAACTGCTCGACGGCCTGCCAGTACAGCTGATTCAGCGGCGACGCGGGTGCTTCCGGTGACTCCTGCGCCGCTGCTGGGGCATCCTGCCGATGGGCAGGCGCCGGGCTAGGGTTGCGCTGCTCGTCCTGCGTAGCTGCGGGCTCCGACTCTTGACCGCCCGCCTCGTCCTTCTCCAGGTCGGAGGAGGTCCACAGATCCAGCGCCATCCCGAAGCGCATGCCGGCGTTGCGGATCGCGTCGCCGATGATTTCCTTGACCGCGTCGCCGCCGCTCTTGTCGCCGGCGTGGCCGTACCCGAGGCGAGTCATGCCGCACACCGTGAGCCGGATCCACAGGCCGCGGTTCCCGTCGTATTGGGGCAGACCGTTGGCGTCCGGCGCCAGTGGCTCCCAGTCCCAGAACGGGTCGACGTTCAGGAGCCGGTTGGTCGCCTCAGCGTGGCCGACGTAGCGGAGGTCGATGTGGCCGCCCGGCAGGTTCTGCTGGCAGGTGCGGCAGATCCGGCGCGGGTGGTTGTCGCATCCGCGGCCGCGGGAGTCCTTGCAGTTCTTGCACCACATGCGGGCCAGGAAGCGGATCTCCTGCTCCGGGAACGGTTCGCGGAGCTTGCGGAGGGCCTCGATCTGTTCCTGGCGGGTGTAGCCGTAGGTGCCGGCCGGGCGAGCCTCGGCCTGGTTTTGGGTGTGCTGGGTGGGGCCCTCCGCGGTTGCGGGGGCCTGCGTGTTCGCCATGTGAGGTTCTCCAGGTATCAGGTTGTGAATGCGGGGCGCGTCTGGTGTCGGCGTCCAGGCCGCGCCCCGCAGGGTGCGGCTAGCTGCTCGGTGATCCCTTACCGCGGGTCTTGCGGCGCTCGACGCCGGCGTCGTCGAGGACGCGGCTCACCGTCCGGTGGGACACGCCGAACGCCTCACCAAGGACGTACGTGCCTTCCTCGCCGGTCTTGTAGCGGCGGATGACTTCTTGCTTCTCCTTCGCCGACAAGGACCGGCCAGACGTGCGGGACTTGCTCTTCTCCCGCAGCACCAGGCCGTTGCGCTCCAGCATCAGAGCGAGGACGTCCTCATCGGCCTGGTAGCGGTCGGCGAGGTCGGCGAGCGTTGCGCCGCCCTCGTACGCCTCGACGGCCTCCGCGACGTTCAGGCCCTCGAACATGGGGAACTGCTCGTGCAGGTACCTGCGCACGAGGGTGGACACGGCGCGGGGCTTCCATCCCAGCTCGTCGATGAACTCCGGGGTCTTCAGCAGCGCGTCGGCGCGGGCCTTCAGCCGGTCGTCGACGGTCAGGTTCAGGTTGCCGCGCTTCTCGGTGGTGCCGCCCGTGCCGTACGGGGTGGCCAGTGAATCGTCGCTCTTCGGCCGGAAGTCCCCCTCAACCAGGGCGTGCAGAGCCTGATCGCCGATGTTGGACAGGACGTCGCCGGTGCCCTTGGCGGCCTGGACGAAGTGCGCCTTTTCCGTGAGCGGCATGTAGATGGGCATGGATACGGTCTCCCGCTCGGCGTAGATCCGATGAATGAGCGCGGCGCCGGCAGGGGTGAGCATGCTTGCTACGGCTGTGGCCTCCTCCTCCTGGCCTTGCTGTTCGAGGCGGGCGGCGGCGGACTTGATGGTGTCCATGGTGCGCCGGTCTTTGGGGCTGAGTGGCACGGTGCGCGGTCCTCTCGGTGGCGCGGTCCGGCCTGTGCGGCCGGGCGGGCGCTTGGGGTCTCGTGCCACCAGTGTCCTCCTTCTTTCTAGTGCTGGAGCAGTGGGGTGCGGGCCGTTGTTGGCGTCGCTGGTGCAACAGTACCGCATTTCCATTGCGTCCGCACTAGAAAAGTGGCATGCTCGTCGTAGTCACCCCGAGGAGCCCCGATGCGACACACCCGCCGAGCCATCCGAGCCGCACACGCCACCGGCCACGCCCTCGTAGCAGCCGCCTGCGGACTCGTTGGCCTCCTGCGCTACGCCGCCGAGACCGGCCGCACCGTCCGCATCGCCTACACCAAGGAAGACGGCACCGCGTCGATCCGAGACATCCGCCCCGAGCAGGTCCGCCGCAGCAAGGCCGGCGACCTGTACGTTCGCGCCCACGACTTCCTCCGCGACGCGGCCCGCACCTTCCGCCTCGACCGCATCACCGCCCTGGAGGCTGCCTGACAGGCAACACCCGCCCCGAACCGCGACACCATCAAAGAACAGCCCCCAAAGGAGAATCCGCATGGCCACAACCTCCCAGCCCAAGACCCTGGACCTACTCCGCATTGCCACGAGCCTGGTTACCGAGAACATTCGGCACGGCTCCCCGTCGATGTTGATGCGCCGCATCAACCAGGACCACGGCATCAGCATCGGCTTCGAAACCGCCCGAGCTCTGCTGACCGACCTGTACGCAGCAGGAATCGTCGCCGCCGTGGATCGAAAGACCCACGCCTACCCGGTGTTGCTGGATCGTCAGGCCGCCCTGACTGCCCTGGAGAGCTACGTCGGCAGCGGAACCACGGACTGGCAGACGCTGTATGAGTGCCCCCAGTGCTCCCGCGTCGCCGCGTGGACCGACGGTCGCAAGGTCTCCGCTGGCGACGAGGTCGACGAGTTCTGGTGCCAGACGTGCGGGGCGGAGGTGCCGCTGAGCGGCTGCACCATCGTTTCCACTGCCTGACCCCGGGAACGACGAAGGCCACCGCCCCGAACCGGGTGGTGGCCTGACAAACACACTGAACGCGCAGACCGCGAGTCTAACCGATTACCTCGCCACCCCACAAGGAGAACTGACCATGGGCGCCTACGCCTACGCCACCGTCTTCGTCCTGAGCATTGTCAGTATCGGCACTGACATCACGTTCTACCTGAAACGGCGCATCAACCTGAAGGGTGCGGCCGCCTGGTTCGCCCTCACCATGCTGACGCTCGCCCTCGCCGCCGGATTCGCAGGCTTCACCCGAACCGCGCTTTTGGCCACCATCTCAGCAGTCGGCATGTCCTTCACGTGGTGGGGGCTCGTCCAACAGAAGGCCCCCCAGACGCGATCGCTGGGGCGGACCACCTCGTGACTTCCCGCCCGCAGCAGTCGTCCCTGCCCATCCCCGAGCAGGGACGCAGCCGCATCTGGTGCCGAGCCTGCGGACGGGAACTCCACGACCCCGACGCACGCTTGAGGGGCTATGGGGCCGACTGTGACCCCGCCAGCCGTACCCGCGGCCGCCGCCCCGACGACATCGACCAGGACACCATCCCCGGCACCTAGGAGAACCCGTGGCCATCTACCGGGTCTACGGCACCACCGTCGCATCACCAAAGCCGGACGACTGGCAGCTGATCCAGGAGACCACCGATCCGGTAGAAGCCACCAACACGGCCCACAAGACCGAAGGCACCTTCTGGCGACGCCTCACCGAAGACGACGCGCCTGTCCTCGACCGCATCTAGCCCCGTCCGGCCGCCTGCTCCTGTGCCCACTCCACCCCGCGGCGCCACTGCTCCACCCGCAGCGGCAACGGCGACCACGGGCCCGGCCCCTTCCACCGCGAGGCCAACACCCCGTTCAGTCGCGCCATGCCCGCACTGAACCCCATCCGCAGGCCCTGCGCCCTCAACGGCATGCCCGCCTCGTACGTCTGGCCCACACCCCCAACCAGGCGCCCCATCCTCTGCACCGTCACCCACAACATGCCGTGATCCGACCCCTCCAACCCGGCCACCAGCTCGTCACGGAACCGCAACCACCGCCCCAAAGCCGCCACCGTCCCCGGCGACAACACCGCCGGCTCCTCACGCGCCCGGCCCCAACCCTGCGGAGTCCACACCCCCTCCACCCACGGATCCCCCTCATCCAGGTGCACATGCTCCACCCGGCGCGACGCCAGATCCCCCGACCGCATCCGCGAATCCAGCACCAGCCCCGCACACGCCAACGACCGCGCCATCAGGGCATCCACCGGGGCGTCACCCGACAGCCACACCAGCCGCTCGTACAACGCCTCCAGCTGCGCAGCCTCCGCCACCGGCGCCAGGTCCAGCCGCTCCCGGTACACCCGCGGCGCCACCACCTGCACCCCGGCCTCCTCGCCGAGGATGACGAGGCAGTCCCGCAGCATCGCCCTGGTCGACCACGGCAACGGCTTCCCCAGCAGCGCCGCCTTGTCCGGATCCCGAAACGCCCCCTCCGCCGCCAACTCCAAGAACACGTCCACCGCCTCCGGGGCCAGCAGCCGCTTCACCGACCGGCCGCAGCCCTCCGGCATCCCCTCATGCCCCACCGCCAACGCCAGCTGCCGCACCGTCGCCCGCAACTGCCGCGCCCGCGAAGGGGACACCAGCCGGCCACGCTTCAACGCCGGCCGCGCCTCCCACCGGTCCGGGTCCCGCGGCGCCACCCGCTCCACCACGCTCTCCAGCCGCCGGATCGCCGGTGGACTCTGCTCGCTCATCGTTTTGCTCCGCCCGTCTCAGCTCAGCCCTGCCGCGGCGTTATCCTCCCAGCCGTCGTCGCGCCGCATATAGCCCAGCATGGAACGCGAGTGGCGGGCCCACCCGCCCTGATCGGCGATGGCGACGGCATCCTTGCCCTTGCGGCGACCGGTGGAGGCCAGGCCGGACCGCAGGGAGTGCCCGGTCCAGTGGATGGGAACGCCCGCGCGCACGGAGATGCGCTTGATGGCCCGCGTGATGCCGTCCGGGCCGAGCCCGTAGCGCTCGTTGCCGTCGTCATCGATGCTGTAACGGAGGTTGCCGTGTGGGTCGATCCAGTGGAACGCGGCGTCGTCTGGGCGGGTGTGGCGCTGGCCGTGCTCGTCGACGAGCTGCTTGCGGTAGGCGATCCAGGCCCGGACCGGGCAGATTGCCGGGTCGGCGGCGTAAGGAATCTTGGCTTCACGGACCGAGTGCTTGGTCTTGCCGGTGAGGACGGAAACGATGAGGCCGCGGGGATGGACGGTGACGTCACTGTTGAATAGCCCCGCCGGTTCGCTGGCGCGGGAGGCGTAGTTGAAGCCGGTGAGCACCAGGGCGAGGTCGCGGCGGCCGGTGAGGGTATCGTCGCAGGCGTTGGCAATGGCGTAGAGGCCGTCGGTGTCGGCAGCGACGGCCTGGCCGCGACCGCGACGCTCACCACTCTTGAGGAGCTTCACCGTCAGGCCGTCCAGCGCCTTACGGGCTGCGGCCTGGTCGTCGCCGCTGACGGTGACCTCGCGGTCGCGGAGGCCGACGACCACTGCGGCCAGGTGGGTGCCGGCCGAGGAGGAGGCGTAGCCCTTGCCGTTGCGCTGTCCCTCGCGCAGCATCCATGCGACGAAGGCGACCAACGCGCCGCGGCTACCTTCAAGTTCGGGTAGACCGGTAGCCGCGCAGAAGCGTTCCCATACCCGCCAGCTCTTCTTGTAGGTGTCGACGGTGTTCTCTGGAGTCAGGGCCTGGTCCACCGCGTCGGCCAGATCCTCGGCCTCGGCAAGGCGATGGGCGACATCGACACCGTGGCGGGCGGCCCAGCGCTGGAGGAGTGTGGTGCGTTCGTCGGCCGGCGCGAGGGTGGCGGCGCGGGCGGCTTCGATGTCGGTCACGTGCTCGATCCTCGCTCGAAGTGATCACCTCGGATAACGAGAGGTTATCCGAGGTGATACCGCGATGCTGCCCCAACCACACCAGACGGAGGATGGTTCCGATTCTTCGTCAGGAGCAATTCTCCGCTGAGGCCGTGGCGGTCGCGCCCTCGATGCCGAGTGGCTGATGCGTCAGACACTCCCCGATACGACGCATCCCGACGATAGCTGCGGCCGCGGTGCCCGGCTTGGGCTGGATGCCGAACAGGTCGTTCTCCATGACCGCGATGGAGGTGTAGTTCGGGCGCGGCGCGGCCGGCACCTTTGGGTGTCGCTTCCAGGGCAGTCGCATCAGAACCTCGGCGAGAAGAGGCGGTCGGGATATCAGGAGAGTATCCCCGGTCTTACGAGGTGATGCCCCGACACCGCCAGCTAACCGGAGGCGCACTGCCGTTTCTTCGCTGTGCGCGATCCTAAGCTCGCCGGGTGTTGGCGCCAGATCGCCACCTCGACTCTCACGCCAATCCGAATCCTTGGATTGCACCCTTGCCTTGCACTTAAGGGTTGCCGTATGGTCAGTGCATGAGCGACAAGAAGCCCCGTCTCATCCCCACCGGCAACTGCTGGTGCGGCTGCGGCAAAGAAGTCGGCCTCGGAAAGTTCTTCGCCGCCGGCCACGACAAGGCCGCCGAATCCGCCCTCATCGCCCTCAAATACGGCGGCTCCGTACCCGAGTTCCTCCACGCCCACGGCTACGGCCCCCAGCACTCCGTCAGCCACGCCGCCGTCGAAGCCAAGGTCTGGACGACGTGCCAGCACTGCGACTACATGGGCGCCCCGGCCAGCGTCCGGAACCACATCCGCAAGTACCACGAGCAATGAGGACACCGACCATGCCCCTGTGGCGCCGTACGCGTTCAGAGCCCGCCCCGGTGTGGCGCCCCGAATACATGCGCGTCCAAGACGTCGCCAACCACCCCGGAACCAGCGGATACGTCCGCATCGACCACGCCAACCGCGGCGGCCTCGGCAACCTGACCCTCGGAAGCACCACACCCTCCCGCATCGGCCGCGCCCCCGAAGGTCAACCCTGGATCACCCGAGACGGCACCGTCACCATCACCCCCGTAGACAGCCTGCCCTGGGCGTACGTCGCGCACGTCGCCGGACAAGGGCTCACGGTCTACCTGCCCGACGAATGGGCCAGCTACATCACCCTCCTCGCCGGCAGCCCGCCCGACCGCTGGCTGCCGGCGGCCCCAGGGAAGGCGCCAGACGACACCACACCGCGCGGCATCTCCGCCGACCACAACGAGCAGTGAGGAGCACGGCCATGCGCTCAGAGCCCAGCATCGCGGTTACAGCGACCCCCGTCGTCCTCGGATTGGGCACGTTCGCCGCGATCGTCCTGACCGACGGAACCGATGACCTGAGCTGGACCCGCTTCATCATCGCCACCCTGGCGTTCTGGGCGGTAGCCGTGGCCAGCGGACTCATCGTCCGCCACTGGTCTAGGGATTGACCACGGGACACTCCACCGACCACATAGCGCGGCCCTCCCAGGTCTAGTGGGAGGGCCGCTGCCGTACAGGGTAGATCACGAAGGCCCCCGTGCCAGGCAGGCGTTGGGCCTTCCGTGTTGCGTGCGGGCCGCGAAGCGGCAGGTCAGGATGTGAAACAAGCGGAAGCGCTGAGTCCTGTTATTTACTTCCCAAAACTATAGGACACGGGTCACGGGGCCAGAACCTCCCGCCACGCAGCCACAATCCGACGCGACAGATACACATGGCCCGCATCCGTCGGATGCACCGAATCCCCACCGATGTACCCCGCCACGTTCCCCGACGTGATCCACGCACCCTGCGTTGTGATCAGCGCGCCCGTCGCGTCGTACACCGACCCGGTGATCGGCGACACGAACGGAAACCCGGCGCTGGCCGCCTGCGTACGGATCGTGGTGTCCGTGTTCGTGATCGACCCGGCCGGGCTCGCCGTCGGCGCCCAACACCCAATCACCAGCACCTGGCACGATGGCAGGCCCGTCTTCACCGCAGAGAACAGCGAAGCCGCCGCAGTGCCGATCGCGCTCTGGCTGCCCGTGTTGTCGTTGTACCCACCCCAGATCACCAGGCGCGTCGGGGCCCATGCCACCACGTCCGCGGCCACACGATCCCCGAACGTCGCATACGAGCCGGGGGTGATGTAGCCAGTGCCGCCCCTCCCCTGCTCCCACGCGTCCGTCGCACCCAGCAGCCTCGCCGCCCGAGCAAACCACGAGCCCGCCCCGGCGCCCGTGTTCTGCGCCGACCCGTCCGAGATGCTGTCTCCCAGGACCATCAGCCGGCCGCCCTGCAACGGCACCCGCCACATCGTCGCTGACGGCGGCAGGTACACCCCGCCGAACGGCATCGTGGCGAAGTCCAGGCGGATTCGCCGCGGAGCCGCACTGCCGAGGTCGACGGTGAGCATGTGCCCGGAGCCGGCCGTCGTCCCACCGCTGGACTGCATCAGGTCGGTGACCTTCCGGCCATCGATCGACAGCCGGTACATCGTCGAGCTGGAGATCTACTTGAACCGTAGCTGGAAGACCTGGGCGTCCGTCCCGAACTCCACCGACCAGATTCCTTGGCCGCTGCTGTAGGTGTTCGGGTACTTGCTGGTCGGGAGGACGTAGTTGGTGTCGGGGCTGGACGCGCCGATCGCGAAGTTGCCCGCGCCCGCGTAGGCGTACGGGCCGGTCACGTCCGAGCCGGCCAGGGCAACCAGCGGCGGCGCGTACTTGATGTAGCCAGTGGTCGGCGTCGTCGTCTGCGCAGTGCTGATGGTCGGAGCGCTGCCCGTGTACAGGCTGTCGGCCAGTGCTGCGTCCGGGAGGTCGCGGCGGCGCCACAGTGTGGCCGGGTCGCCAGGGTCGCCCTTGTCGCCCTTCGGGCCCGTCGCGCCGGTAGGCCCGGTTGCTCCCGTCGGCCCTGTGGCGCCAGTTGCTCCAGTAGCGCCCGCACTGCCCGTCGCTCCTTGGGGCCCTGCAGGGCCGACGTCGCCTTGGTCGCCCTTGGGGCCCTGGGCGCCAGTGGCTCCCGCTGGCCCTGCAGGACCGGTGTCTCCGGTGTCGCCCTTCGCTCCGGCAGGACCCGTCGCGCCGGTGGCCCCCTGCAGGCCGGTTGCTCCCGCGGGGCCCGGATCGCCCTGGGGGCCGGCATCCCCTGTTGCTCCCGGCTCGCCCTGCAGGCCCTGCTCGCCTTGCGGCCCCTGTGCCCCTGTGGCGCCAGCCGGCCCGGCGGGGCCCGTGGCTCCCGTCGGGCCGATCTCGCCCTGCGGGCCCTCAGGTCCGGGCGCGTAAACGATCGTCCCCGTGCCCAACGGCGCGCCCGACAGTGCGATCCGCACGTCGCCGAGCCACCACGGCTCGTCGGACTCCGGCACCACCACGTACGTCGTGTTCGGGGTGCCGTCGAGTGCCCGGCCCTCGGTTATCGCCCAGGCCGTGTCGCCAGCAGCCGCGGTGATCTGCGCGTTCGGCGTGAGGTCCAGCTCCCACAGCCCGTCCTCACCGGGGCTGACGGTGTCCTGCCCCGTGATCTCCCCCTGCTCGTCGGCGACGTAGCCCACGGCCCGCTCCCCCGCCAAGTCGACGAGCGCCGCGGTGACCTGCACCCGCGTCGGGTCCGGCAGATCGAGGAGCTTGCCCCGCACAACGGTCATGAAGAGTTGCCCTTCGAATCGTGGCGCTGCACGCGGATCACCATCACCGTGCGCTGCGCCAGGAGGCCGGCAATCAGCAGGAGGAGGACAGAGCGCACGATGCGGAGGACGGCGGCTGTGGGGCCTTCCTGCCCGACGATGGCGATGGCCACGGTGTACGCGCCCAGGCCGCCGATCGCGCCGGCGAACAGCATCAGATGCCGACCCATCGCCGAACTGCGCCAGGGAGCCAGCAGGTGGTAGGTGGCGACGAAGATGGCCGCGGAGACGAGGACGACGCCGCTGACCACCGTGTTGATCCACTCGGCGGTGCTCACCGGTGCGCACCCCCTTCGATCGCCGCGCGGAACATCTCCGCGAAGTGGTTGCGGCGCCTCAGCTCACGCAGTTTGCTGGTGGCCTCATCGACCTCGGGGCGGCGCTCCTCGGCCTCGATTCGGGCGGCCTTCGCGCGCTCCACTGCATGTTGCGCTGCCCGCTGGCCCGGGGTGGGGCGCCCTCGACGCCTAAGGCATCGAAGCCTCGTCCATCGGATCACTCGGCTGCACCTCCCCTCGCTTCGGAAGGGAGTCGAGGACGTGGCCGGCGGTGTGCGCGAGCTCAAGCAGCTGCCGGTTCTGGTCGCGTTCTTCTGTGCGGGCGACCTCGGACTCGACGTGAGCGGTGCGCCAGCTGTCCCTTTCCTCCTTCATGTCGTCGTAGGTTCTGCGGGGTATCAGACGGCCGGTGAGGACCATCAGCACGACGACGGCGAGCAGCGCTACGGCGCCGCCTTGCGCGACGTTGATGCCCATCAGCTCAGCAGCCATGGGCCGCCTCCCGGATCTTGCGGTTCACTGCGTATGGGTCCGATTCGGTGTGGGGTGGTGGCGTGGCCGGGCGGCTCCGGGGTCTGCCGTGCCGCCGCAGCAGTCGGCAGGGCAGAGGGGAGCCGCCGCGGCATCAGACGCCTCGGACAGCGGCGGGGCGCCTGACCTCGGCCGCGGACACCGGGGCGGTG
>NZ_JBFBHQ010000031.1:0-84839 GCF_040701845.1 Streptomyces angustmyceticus
GCCGCGCCTTTCGGCGTGATCACTACGTTAGCGGAATTCCTCGTTGACGCATAATCACGTCACGGTCGAATTTCGGCATGCCGAAATTGGTCCCGATGAGGGGCCGTGCAGTAGTGGTGTGCCGCGAAGCGGCGGGATGGCTGCCGTGGGGCCGGTCGGCTCCGTGGCAACTCGGAGGACACTACACGAGGGGTCGGGGTTGTTCAAACCCGTGCGGGGCGCGGGTGTGCGGGGTACTTTGGGGCCCATGACTACGCATGCGCTCGTACAGCTGTGGTGGCTCGCCTGACGGCGGCCGACCAGCAGCGCATGCAGGACCACGGCCGCCGCTTCGGCGGCCGTTCGCGTTTCTCCTTCCCGCAGCCGGCCGGTGAAGTCGGCGGTCTCGATACGCACTTTGCGGAGTGCGGGAGTTCGGGAGAGAAGAAGGATGAACGAGAAAGCCGGGGCGGACGGCGCGCGTACGCGGATCTTCAGTGGGGTGCAGCCGACGGGGCATCTGACGCTGGGGAACTACCTCGGGGCGATGCGGCGGTGGGCCGAGGTGGACCAGTACCGGGCGGATGCGCTGTTCTGCGTGGTGGATCTGCATGCGCTGACCGTGGAGCACGATCCTGCGCGGGTGCGGCGGCTCAGTCGGCAGGCGGCGACGTTGCTGCTGGCGTCGGGGTTGGATCCGCAGGTCTGCACGGTGTTCGTGCAGAGCCAGGTGGACGAGCATCTGCGGCTGTCGTATCTGATGGAGTGCACGGCCTCCGACGGGGAGATGCGGCGCATGATCCAGTACAAGGAGAAGGCCGCGCGGGAGCAGGCGCGGGGCGGGAGCGTGCGGCTGTCGTTGCTGACGTATCCGGCGCTGATGGCGGCGGACATCCTGGCGTACGGGACGCACGAGGTGCCGGTCGGGGAGGACCAGGCGCAGCATGTGGAGCTGACGCGGGATCTGGCGGTGCGGTTCAACCGGCGGTACGGGGCGACGTTCGTGGTGCCGAGGACCGTGCATCCGCCGGTGGCGGCGCGGGTGAAGGATCTGCAGGACCCGACGTCGAAGATGGGGAAGTCGCACGCCCGGACCGCGGGGGTCGTCTATGTGCTGGACGAACCGGAGGCGGTGCAGAAGAAGGTGACGCGGGCGGTGACGGACGCGGAGCCGGATGTCTCGTACGAGCCGGAGCGGCGGCCGGGGGTGGCGAATCTGCTGGAGGTGCTGGCCGCGTGTGCGGGGGGTGAGCCACAGCGGTTGGCCGAGGAGTACGACTCGTGCGGGGCGTTGAAGAAGGATGCGGCGGAGGCCGTGGTGGAGATGCTCCGGCCGGTGCGGGCGCGGCATGCGGAGCTGGCGGCGGACCCGGGGCAGGTCGATGCGGTCCTGCTGGCCGGGGCCGAGCGGGCGCGGGGACTGGCCGGGCCGCGGGTGGACGCCGCGTTCGAGGCGGTGGGGCTGCTGCCCAAGAGGTGACGGGAGGTGGGGCGGGCGGCCTGTCGGGGCGCCCGCCTCCTGCCGGCCCGGACCTCTTGTCGGTCCCGTGCGGTGAAGGGCCCGCGGTGTGGGCGGGCCCTTCACCCGCCGGCCGTGTCAGCCGTTGCCGGAGGCGAGTTCGCGGCTGCGGTCGCGGGCGGCCTCCAGGGCGGCGATCAGGGCGGCGCGTACGCCGTGGTTCTCGAGTTCGCGGATGGCGTTGATGGTGGTGCCGGCCGGGGACGTGACGTTCTCGCGGAGCTTGACGGGGTGTTCGCCGCTGTCGCGGAGCATCACGGCGGCGCCGATGGCGGCCTGGACGATGAGGTCGTGGGCCTTGTCGCGGGGCAGGCCGAGGAGGATGCCGGCGTCGGTCATGGCCTCGACGAGGAAGTAGAAGTAGGCCGGGCCGGAGCCGGAGAGGGCGGTGCAGGCGTCCTGCTGGGACTCCGGGACGCGCAGGGTCTTGCCGACGCCGGAGAAGATCTCCTCGGCGCGGGTGAGGTGGGTGCCGGTGGCGTGGGTGCCGGCGGAAATGACGGACATCGCCTCGTCGACGAGGGCGGGGGTGTTCGTCATGACCCGGACGACCGGGGTGCCGGCGGCCAGGCGCTCCTCGAAGTAGGAGGTGGGGATGCCGGCGGCACCGCTGATGACCAGGCGGTCGGTGGGGACGTGCGGGGCCAGCTCGGTCAGCAGGGCGCCCATGTCCTGGGGCTTGACGGTGAGGATGAGGGTGTCGGCGGCCTTGGCGGCCTCGGCGTTGCTGACCGCCTCGACGCCGTAGCGGTCGCGGAGCTGCTGGGCGCGTTCCGGGCGGCGGGCGGTGACCAGGAGGTCGGAGGGCGCCCAGCCGCCCCGGATCATTCCGCTGAGCAGGGCTTCGCCGATCTTGCCGGTGCCGAGTACTGCGACCTTCTGGGTCATCGTGCGGGTTCACCTTTCCGCTGCGCTGGGCGTTTCCCGGCCATCCTCGCACCACGGCCGTGGCGTCACGCCGTGCGGCGGCGGAGGGTGGCGGCGCCGAGGGCGAGGACGAGGAGGGCGCAGCCGCTGACGATGAGGACGTCGCGCAGGAAGTCGCCGGTGACGCCGGTGTGGGTGAGGACCTCGTTCATCCCGTCGACGGCGTAGGACATCGGCAGGACGTCGGAGAGTGCCTCCAGGGCCGGCTGCATGGTGTCGCGCGGGGTGAACAGGCCGCAGAGCAGCAGTTGGGGCATCAGGACGGCGGGCATGAACTGGACGGCCTGGAACTCGGAGGCGGCGAAGGCCGAGACGAAGAGGCCCAGGGCGGTGCCGAGGAGGGCGTCCAGGACGGCGACGAGCAGCAGCAGCCAGGCGGAGCCGGTGATGTCGAGGCCGAGGACCCAGACGGACAGGGCCGTGGCGAGGGCCGACTGCACGATCGCCAGCAGGCCGAAGGCCAGGGCGTAGCCGCTGATCAGGTCGGCCTTGCCGAGGGGCATGGCGAGCAGGCGCTCCAGGGTTCCCGAGGTGCGCTCGCGCAGGGTGGCGATGGAGGTCACCAGGAACATCGTGATCATCGGGAAGATGCCGAGGAGCGAGGCGCCGATGCTGTCGAACGTCTCCGGGCGGGCGTCGAAGACGTAGCGGAGCAGGGCGATCATCACGCACGGGACGACGAGCATCAGCGCGATGGTGCGCGGGTCGTGGCGCAGCTGGCGCAGGACGCGGGCGGCGGTGGCCAGGGTGCGGGACGGGGAGAAGGGCGCGGTGGCGGAGGGCGGCGCGCCGGCCGGGCGGGGTGCGGTGCCGGGGAGGGGGGTGGTGGTCATCGCGCGGACTCCTCGGGGGCGGGTGCGGGGGCGGCGGGCGTCGGCGTCCCGGCCGCGGCCGCGTCGACCAGGTGGAGGAAGGCGGCCTCGACGGTGGCCGCGCCGGTGCGGTCGCGGAGGTCGTCGGGGGCGCCGTCGGCGAGGATGCGGCCCTCGCGCATCAGGAGCAGCCGGTGGCAGCGCTCGGCCTCGTCCATGACGTGGGAGGAGACGAGGAGGGTGGTGCCGCGGTCGGCGGCGAGGGAGTGGAAGAGGTGCCACAGGTCGCGGCGCAGGACGGGGTCCAGGCCGACGGTGGGCTCGTCGAGGACGAGGAGTTCGGGGGCGCCGAGCAGGGCCACCGCGAGGGAGACCCGGCTGCGCTGGCCGCCGGAGAGGTTGCCGGCGAGGGCGTCGGCGCGGGGGGTGAGGCCGACGTCGTCGATGACGCGGGCGACCGTCTCGCGGCGCCGGGCGCGGGCGGACCGGCCGGGGTGCAGGACGGCGGCGAAGTAGTCGAGGTTCTGGCGGACGGTGAGGTCGTCGTAGACCGACGGGTCCTGGGTGACGTAGCCGATGCGGGGGCGCAGCCGGGGGTCGCCGGCGGGGCGGCCGAGGACGTGGAGGGTGCCGGTGACCTTGGCCTGGGTGCCGACGACGGCGCGCATCAGGGTGGATTTGCCGCAGCCGGAGGGGCCGAGGAGGCCGGTGATCCGGCCGCGGGGCACATCGAAGGCGAGGGCGTCGAGGACGGTGCGGCCGCCGCGGGCGACGGTGAGGTCGCGGGCACGGACGGCGGGGTCGTCGGGGCCGTCGGGGCCACGGCCGTAATTCATCATGCGATGAATAATGCTCCCGGCGGGGTGGGGCGTCAAGGCCGCGGACGGGGCGCAGGGGCGGAAGGCGGGGCCGGGCAGCCGGTGGCGCGGGGCCGACGGGCGGTGTGCGGTGGGCGGTGCGGCGGGGGCCGACGGCCCGAGGGTGGTGCGGCGGCCGGGTGTCGTGCGGGAACGGCGCATTCCGCGTCGGGCTGCGCACCGGCGGTGCGCCGTAGTGCACGAAACCGGCCACTCCGGGTCGATAACTCCGCGTTTACAAGGTGGTTACATCCCGAGGTGGGGCCAGACCTGCCTGCTTGGACACAATGGAACGACCTGTCCAGCCGCGCCGGAAGGGGCGACGATGGCGAAGATCCGGGTCGGCGGCCTCGGCCGGCTCCTGTTGATCGTCGTGGCCGTCGCACTGGCACTGCCGCTGGTCGCCCACCCCGCGTACGGGGAGGGCACCAGGGCCCCGTCCGCCGCCGGCCGGGCCGAGCCCGCGGGCACCGCGCGATGGGGATCGGACCTCTCCGAGAACCCGGAATCCGGCAGCGACCGCTGCCAGCCCCGCCGCGGCGGACGCTCCGCGGCCACGCTGTCCGCACCGCAACCACCGCTCACCACCGTGTCGACCACCGGCCCGGTGCGGGCCGAGGGCGCCCTGACCGTGACCGCCCCGCTGACCGGCCGGCAGGCCGTACCCCTGTCGAGATCCGGGGAACTGCCGGTTCAGCACCTCGTCTTCCGCTGCTGAGGACCGAGCGCCGCCCCCAAGGGCCTCCCCCGGCCCGCGCATCCGACGGATCCAGCCGTCATCCGTTCATGGCGCGCACCGCGCGACTGTGCGCGGCGGTGCGCGGCAGCAGGCGCTCGCGGACCCGTGTCCCCGGCCGCCGGCCGCCGCCCGCCCCGCTCCGCGTCCGCTCGGGCGTCTCCGTGCGCATCCGTGCGTGTCCGTGCGCCGCCGCATCTCGCACTCGCTGGAGGCATCCCCATGCGTAAGTTCCGTGTTGCCCGTCCCCACCCCTTCCGGCCGTCGATACCGTCACGGCGGACGCTGTCGCTGTGGCGCGCCGATGTCACCGCCTCGCTCGTGGTCTTCCTCGTCGCCGTCCCGTTGTGTGTCGGGGTGGCCGTCGCCTCCGGTGTGCCGGCCGAACTGGGGCTGGTCACCGGGATCGTCGGCGGGCTGCTCACCGGGTTACTTCCCGGCAGCAGCCTGCAGGTCAGCGGCCCGGCCGCGGGGCTGACCGTGCTGGTCTACGAGGCCGTGCAGGAGTACGGCCTCGGCACGCTGGGCGCGCTGGTGCTGATCGCCGGGGTGCTGCAGGTGGCCATGGGGGCGCTGCGGCTGGGCCGCTGGTTCCGGGCCATCTCCGTGGCGGTCGTCCAGGGGATGCTCGCCGGCATCGGACTGGTGCTGATCGCCGGGCAGTTGTACGCCCTGGCGGACGCCAAGGCGCCGGGCAACGGGCCGGCGAACCTGGGCGGGCTGCCGAAGCTCGCCGCGGACACCGCCGGGTCGCCGGCCGCGCTCACGGCGCTGGCGGTGGGCGCGGGGACCATCGTGCTGCTGGTGCTGTGGCCGAAGTGGCGGCGGGCGGCGCGCGTGGTGCCGGCGCCGCTGGTGGCGGTGGCCCTGGCGACGGCCGTGGTGTTCGTGCTGGATCTGCCGGTGGCCCGGGTCGAGGTGGCGGGGCTGCTGGAAGTCGTCCGGCCGCCGGGCGGCGCGGACTTCCTGCGGCTGACGGAGGCGGGGGCGGTGGCCGGCGCGCTGGGCACCGTCCTGGCGTTCACCCTGATCGCGTCGGCCGAGTCGCTGTTCAGCGCGGCCGCGGTGGACCGGCTGCACGACGGGCCGAAGACCGACTACGACAAGGAGCTGATGGCGCAGGGCGCGGGCAACACGGTGTGCGGGCTGCTGGGGGCCCTGCCGATGACCGCGGTGATCGTCCGCAGCGCCGCGAACGTGCACGCCGGGGCGCGGACGAAGGCCTCGCGGGTGCTGCACGGCGTGTGGCTGCTGGTCTTCGCGGTGGCCTTCCCGGTGGCGCTGGGCGTGGTGCCGGTGGCGGCGCTGGCCGGCGTACTGGTGCACGCGGGCGGCAAGTTGCTCGCGGTGAAGCAGTGGCGGCCGCTGTGGCGCGAGCACCGGGGCGAGGCCGTGGTGCTCGCCGCGACGGCGATCGCGATCGTGGCCACCAACATGTTCGAGGGGGTGCTGCTGGGGCTGCTGATGGCGGTGGCCAAGTCGGCCTGGGAGACCTCGCACGTCCACCTGGAGATCGTGGGGCTGGACGAGCCGGCCGCGGGCGGACCGGACGACCGGGGCACGGCGGGGCGGGAACCGGGCGGGCCGGCCGCCCGGCGCCCCATCCGCGTACGGGCCCTGGGCAACGCCACCTTCCTGCGGCTGCCGAAGCTCCTCGACCAGTTGGAGGCGCTGCCCGAGGACCGGGAGGTCGAGCTGGACCTGTCCGGGCTGCGGCACCTCGACCATGCGTGTGCCGCCGCCCTCGGGGCCTGGGAGGAGCAGCGCCGCGGCCCGGAGGGGACCGCACGGCAGGCGGCCCGGTCCGCGGCCCCGTAGGACGACCGCGCCGGAAAGGGCCGGTGTTCCGGCGGAAATGACCGTAGGGTCGGCATGCTGATGTCCGCCGACTCCGGGAGTGCTGTGAACCGCCGGCCCCTTCGCAGGTGCGGTGCGACCGCCGTCCTGTCCGTCGCCCTGCTGCTCTCCGCGTGCACGAGCGGTGGCGTGCGGGGGGCGGCGGGCAGGGGCGGGGTGGGCGATCCGCTCTTCCCCGCGCTCGGCAACGGCGGCTACCAGGTGCGCCATTACGGGCTCGACCTCGACTACGACGTCAAGAAGAGGCACCTCGACGCGACCGCCGAGCTCACCTCCGAGGCCACCGAGGACCTGCGGTCCTTCCAGCTCGATCTCCAGGGGCTGCGGGTCTCGCACGTCCGGGTCGACGGCGCGGACGCCGCGTTCTCCCGCAAGGGCCACAAGCTGATCGTCCGGCCGGCGGAGGTGCTCAGGAAGGGCGCGCGGTTCCGTACCCGGGTCGCCTACGCCGGCACCCCGCAGGAGATGAAGGACCCGGACGGCACGACCGAGGGCTGGGTCAAGACGCGTGACGGGGCGTTCGTCTCGGGGGAACCGGCCGGCTCGATGACGTGGTTCCCGGGCAACAACCACCCCGCGGACAAGGCGACCTACGACTTCACGATCACCGTGCCGAAGGGCTACACCGCCGTCGCCAACGGCGAGTTGCGGTCGCAGAAGACCGCCGGCGACCGGTCCACCTTCGTGTGGCACAGCGGCCGGCCGATGGCCAGCTACCTCGCCACGGCCGGCATCGGCCGGTTCGAGGTCCACACCTCCCGTACGCCCGGCGGGCTGCCGCTGTACGTGGCGGTGGACCCGGCGGAGGCCGAGGCCAGCAAGGGGCCGCTGGGGAAGCTGCCGGAGATCGTGACGTGGGAGAGCAAGCTCTTCGGGCCCTACCCCTTCTCCTCCGCGGGCGCGATCGTCGACGACACCCCGAAGCGGATCAACTGGCTCGCCCTGGAGTCCCAGACCAAGCCGGTCTACGCGGGGGCACCGGACACCGTGACCGTGGTGCACGAGATGGCCCATCAGTGGTTCGGCGACTCGGTGACGCCGAAGACCTGGGCGGACACCTGGCTCAACGAGAGCTTCGCGACGTACGCCGAGTGGCTGTGGGAGGAACGCGAGGGCGGCAAGACCCCGCAGCAGCAGTTCGACGCGCTCTACGACGACACCACGGACCCGTCCCGCTGGGCCTTCCCGCCGGCCGATCCCGGCCGGGCGAAGAACGTGACCGGCACCCCCGTATACGAGCGCGGCGCGATGCTGCTCCAGGAGCTGCGCAACACCGTCGGCGACAAGGCGTTCTTCGCGATCCTGCGCGAGTGGCCCGCCAAGTACCGCTACGGCAACGCCGATGCGCGGGACTTCATCGACTTCTGCCAGGAGCACACGGACGAGGACCTGGGGCCGCTCTTCAATGCCTGGCTGTACGGGAAGGGCAAGCCGCAGCGGGAGGGCTGAGGGCAGGCGCCGGGGCGCCGCCCCTCATGGCGAGGCGGGCGGCCGGCGGGTGACGGTCAGATCGAGCACGTAGGCCTCCTCGACGACGCCGTCGGGGAAGACCTCCAGCAGCGCGGCCCGCTCCTCCGCCAGCACGGGGGCCGCGGCGGCCGGGCCGATGGCGGAGAAGTACGAGCGGCTGCCCAGCATCGCGAGGTGGGTGCCGAGGGGAACCGTACGCGTCCAGTGCAGGACGCGGGAGGCGGGTTCCAGGCCGAGGCCGAGCCCGCGGATCAGGTCGGGGGCCTCCAGCGAGACGCCGTGGCGGTGGTAGCCGGGCATCCGGCGGGCGATCCGGGCCTCCTGTTCGGCCGCCCAGCCGACGTCCGGGTCGGGGATGTTCCACCACAGCGCGAGCGCACCGCCGGGCCGCAGCACCCTCATGGCCTCCGGGACGGAGCGGGCCGGGTCGGTCCAGTGCCAGGCCTGGGCGTAGCCGACGAGGTCGAAGCCCGCGTCGTCGGAGAACGGCAGCGCATCGCCGAGGGCGCGGACGAGCGGGGTGCCGGGGTGGGCGGCGCGCAGCTCGGCAGCCATCGCGGCACCCGGCTCCACGGCGGTGACCCGCGCCCCGCGGCCGGCCAGCAGCCCCGTTGCGATCCCGGTGCCGGCCCCGACGTCCAGGACCCGCGCCCCGGCCAGCGACCGCCCGGCCAACTCCTCGACCGCGTCGAAGAGGGCCGGCGGGTAGCCGGGGCGGGCGGCGGCGTACTGGGCGGCCACCGCGTCGAAGGACCGGGCGAGGGCGGCCGGTTCCGGCGGCTTGGCGCGCGGCAACGACCGTGACGTCGGGGGCAGTTGATCCTCTGGCGTGGGGTGCGGCATACGGTTCATCCTGCCCGGCGCGCGGGGAGCGCGCAGGGACCCGGGAAAGGTCGGGCGGGTTCGTTTCCTGCTCTCACGGCGTGGTCCGGGCCCGGGGCGCCACGGACGCGGAGGGCCGGGCCCCGGCGTCCATGGCGCGCCCGTGGTGGCCCGCCCCCGCGGCCGGCCCTGCCGGGTCCGCGGCCGCCCCGCAGGTCAGCGGCGCTTCTTGGGGCGGGGCTTCTTGGCGGCCGGATTGCCGGTGCGGGCGCCGCGGCGGCGCTCGTGGCGCTCACGGGCCGCGGCGTACTCGGCGCGGTGCAGCTTCTCCCCCGGGGCCTCGACGAGGCTGCGGCAGAAGTAGGCGAGCAGCGAGCCGATGAAGCCGATCATCATCAGGCCCTGGGAGGACGTGTCGGCCCGGCCGGCCGGGTCGGGGCGGCGGACGAAGCCGTCCCAGGTGCGGCGGAAGGCCAGAGCGCTGCAGATGGCGAAGCCGGCCACGACGAGGATGCCGACGAACGGGCCGACGGCGGCGATCTCCAGGCCCTGGAAGGCGAAGCGCAGCACGAGCGCGCCGGCCGCGGCGAGCGCGAGCGAGCCCACCGCGACACCGGCCCGGCGCAGGCCGTAGCCGCCGTCGTGGTGGACCCAGGTGGTGCCGAAGAACCGGATCTGGGCCGGTTCCGGACCGCCGCGCCCCGGACCGTCGGCCCAGGGGCCGACGGGCTCCGGGCCACCGGGCTCCGGGCTCGGTGCGGGCGTCTGCTCATCGCTCATACCGGCGATTATCCCCGTCGGCATGCCCGCGGGGCCCGGAGCCCGGTACGACGCTCCGGGCCCGCGGCGCGGTGCGCGCAGCCCGGTTCGGGCCGGGGCGGGCCGGGCCAGGCCGGGGCGGGCCAGGCCGGGGCGGGGCGGGCCGGGCCAGGCCGGGGCGGGGCGGGCCAGGCCGGGGCGGGCCAGGCCAGGGCAGGGCAGGTCGTGCGGCGCCGTGCGGCTCAGTTCGTGCAGCGCGGCGCGACCATGCCGCTGCTGCCCGTCCGGACGTACGCGTCGGAGACGTACTGGCCGGCCCCGATGCAGTCCCAGATGTCCGAGGTGCCGTACGGGCCGCTGACCGACTGCCCGTGCCGCTGGCAGCGGATCTGGATCCGGGCGCCCTCCGCCAGCGTGCGGACGGCCGGGTGGTTGGTGCCGGGGCCCTGGCGGACCTTGACGCGGTAGCCGGGTGCGACGGGATAGGTGACGCCGCCGGCCGCGGCGGCGAGCGCCTGGTCGCCGGCCGGTTTTGCGGAGCCGAGCTCGTCCTGAGTCGTCATGCTGTTCTCCCCCGTTGACCGAGCGCGTGACGGCGCTCGCGATGATGCCCGCGACCCATTGCGGTGCGGTTCTGCCACGGCACGCTAGCAAGCCTCACTCATCTCGTACGCGCCATCGACTAGGCTCCGCGCGTCGCACCTGCGACCGAATGGCAAGGGAACAACACGGGGGTGGGGACCATGCCATCGCTGCGCAATTCCGGGGTCGGCCCGGAAGCGGAGCATCCGGAATACGCCGGCCAATACCGCCTGGAGGCCCGGCTCGGCTCCGGCGGCATGGGCGTGGTCCACCTTGCGCGCTCGTCCTCCGGGCTGCTGCTCGCGGTCAAGGTCATCCATGCCGAATTCGCCCAGGACCCGGAGTTCCGGGGGCGGTTCCGGCAGGAGGTGGCCGCCGCGCGGCGGGTCAGCGGGGCCTTCACGGCACCCGTCGTGGACGCCGATCCGGATGCCGGGCGCCCCTGGATGGCGACCCTCCACATCCCCGGCCCGACCCTCTCCGACCATGTGAAGCGGAACGGCCCGCTGGCGGTCGGGGAGGTACGGCGGCTGGCCGCGGGGCTCGCCGAGGCGCTGCGCGACATCCATCGCGCGGGGGTGGTGCACCGCGACCTCAAGCCGGGGAACGTGCTGCTGGCCGCCGACGGCCCGAAAGTCATCGACTTCGGCATCTCCCGGCCCTCGGACAGCGAAATGCGCACCGAGACCGGCAAGTTGATCGGTACGCCGCCCTTCATGGCGCCCGAACAGTTCCAGCGGCCGCGCGAGGTGGGCCCGGCGGCGGACGTCTTCGCGCTGGGTTCGGTCCTGGTGCACGCCGCCACCGGCAGCGGCCCGTTCGACTCCGAGAGCCCCTACATCGTCGCGTACCAGGTGGTGCACGACGACGCCGATCTCTCGGGCGTGCCGGCCGAGTTGGCGCCGCTGATCGAGAGCTGCCTGGCGAAGGACCCGGCGGACCGGCCGACGCCGGACGCGCTCATGGAACTGCTGCGGACCGACGCGCCGCCCGGTGCACCGCTGGGCACCGGGCTGCCGGGCGGACCGGTAGCGGACGGACCGGTAGCGGACGGCTTGCTGCCCGGTGGATCGGTGCCGGGCGGACCGGTAGCGGGCGGCTTGCTGCCCGGTGGATCGGTGCCGGGCGGCTTGCTGCCCGGCGGCCTGGTGCCGGACGCGGCGGCAGCGGGCGCGCCCGGCGGCCTGGTGCCGGACGCGGCGGCAGCGGGCGCGGCAACAGCCGGTGCGGCGGCGGCCGACGCGGCACCCGCGGACGGTGTGGTGCCGGACGGCCCGGTGCCGTGCGTCCGGATACCGGAACAGCGGCAGCCGGCGCAGCGGCAGCCGGCGCCTCCCGGGCCCGAGCGGCTCGCGCCCGAGCGGCTCGCGGCCGAACAGCTCGCTCCCGAACAGCTCCCGCCGGTACGGGCCGAGGCCGCCCCGCCGCGCGCCGAGACCACGCACGTCCGCGCCTCCGTCCCCGTCCAGCACCCCGCCGAGAACTCCGCCGACGGCCCTGCCGACGCCACCGGCCCCCGAGCGGGCGCCCCCGAACCCCCCGCCCCCGAAGCCACCACGCCCCGAACCCCGGGCACCCCCGGCACCCCCACCGGCCCCCGCCGCCCCGCCCGTTCCCGTGCCCGCCGCTGGCCCCGGCGGGCCGCGCTCGCCCTCGTCGTCACCGGCGCCGGTGTGTACGCGGGCGTGCGGGCCCTGGCCCCGGGCGGGGACGGGCAGGACCCCGCGCTGCAGACCCGTCCGTCGCACGTCGGGCGGGCCGACTTCCACCCGTGGCGGACCGCGCTCGTCGAGCGCCCCCAGGGCCACGATGCCGAAATGCCGTTCTGCACCGCCGGTTCCGGCGCCGTCTTCTGCGGCCAGCCGGGCGTCCCGGCCGCCCGGCTCGATCCGGACACCGGCCACCCGGCATGGCGGCGCACCGACAGCCGCGGCCGGGGCGAGAACGCCGCGAAGTTCGCCGCGTCGCCGACCCCGCCGGTGCTCTCCGGCGGGCTGCTGTACGTCTTCTCCGCCGACGGCAAGCAGCTCAGCGCCCTCGACCCGTCGGCACACGGCAAGGGCGCCACCCGCTGGACCAAGGACGTCTCCGCCTACGAGGGCCAGACCAGGATCGTCGGGAACCGCGTCCTGCTGACGGCGGCGGACGGCACGGTCACCGCGCTGGACAGCGCGACCCACCGGCAGCGCTGGCACAAACGCTTCTCCGGCCACCACCTGCCGCTCTTCTCCTCCTTCGGCGACGCGCACACCGCCTACGCCGCCGAGAACACCCCCGACGGCACCGCCACCCAGGTCACCGCCATCGACCCCGCCGACGGCTCGGTCCGCTGGTCCCGGCAGCTGCCCGGCACCCTCGCCGCGGCCGGAACCGGTACGTCCGGGGCGCTCTATCTCACCGCCACCGACCCGAAGTTCACCTTCCGCACCACCGCCGTCGTCCGCTACGACCCCGCCACCGGCCGCACCCGGCGCCTCCCGCTCGCCGCACCGCTCGACCAGGCGGCCGCCGTGGTGCACGGCGAATCGGTGTATCTGCTGGCCGAGGGAGGCGCACTGCAGGCCGTCGGGTCGCACACCTGGGACACCGAGACCTCGGTCAGCCGGGGCTCGGCCCCCGTGGTGAGCGGCAACCGGCTGTACTTCACCGCGGCGGACGGCCGGCTGCTCGCGGTCGACACCCGCAACGGCGGCCTGCTCGGCCAGACCCCGCCCCGGCTCGACGGCCGCCGCCACAACGGCTACCTGCAGATGCTGCCCGCCCCGCAGGTGGACGCGCCCCACGACCGGATCTACGCGGCCGCCCCGAACGGCACGGTCTTCGCCGTAGCGGCCGGGGACCCGGCCGCCTGGTGACCACCGGGCCGCGCACCGCCCGGCGCGTGGCAACGGCAGGTACAGGCTTCCCGCCGGACTCCCGGCACGGCGGCGTCCCCCGGCGCGGGGCTGCCCTTGGTGCACCTCGTATGCGACCCGACATGGCACGCCGGGGAGACGTACGGGACGCGCTCGCTCACGGGGCGGCCCGGTCGAGCACGGCGAGGAGCCGGTGCGTCGTCTCCAGGTTGCAGCGCCCCAGCTCGATCAGCGGACGCGGCTCGGCATAGCCGTACGACACGGGATCGACGCCGAGTGACGGCAACACGATGCCGGCCCGTTTCCACACGGCCGCCAGTTCGGCACAGGCCGCTTCGGCCTCCGCCCGCTTGTCGCCCGCCGCCCGTGGTTCCGTCGCCATCAGCACCGCTCCTGTCTGCCGTTTTCCTGCCTGAGGGCCGGAGCGCAACTACCGTGTGTGTTCCGGCCCTTACGAGAATGGACCCGGAAAAGGGCGCGAATGCTGCTGGCGGGCTGTATTTCGCGACCACGCACCGTTAGTTCCACACCTTCCACGGAGGAGGTCGCCATGCCGCCGAGGCGAGCGGTCACCGGTCGGAGCCAGGAGCCACGCCAACGCTTCGTGGAAGAGCTGCGATTACTGCGCGCCAGAAGGGCGACAGCCTGCGACAGCTCGGCGAGGCCCTGGGCTGGGACTGGTCCCTGTTCGGCAAGATGGAGGCCGGCCAGACGCTGGGCGGCCCGGAGGTGGCGCAGGCGCTGGACCAGTACTACGGGACGAAGGATCTGCTGCTGACGCTGTGGGAGTTGGCGGCCGGGGACCCCAAGCAGTTCCGCGAGCGGTACCGGCGGTACATGACCTTGGAAGCCGAGGCAGTGAGTCTTTGGCACTTCGGGGTCAGTACCGTTCACGGGCTTATGCAGACGGAGGAGTACGCCCATGCCGTACTCGCGGTGGGCGGCGCAAAGGGAGACGAGCTGACGCGACAGGTTCAAGCGCGCATAGGGCGTCGCGAATTGCTGGTGGGGAAGACGCTCCCCCCTTCCGCACCATCCTGTCCGAGGCTGTGTTGCGGACGTCATTGGCGGACACCGCGCAGTGGCGGAAGCAGTTGGAGAACCTGGCCGAGGCAGCAGAGCGCCCGAATCTGACGCTTCACGTCCTCCCCTACGGCTCCGGGCCACATGGCTTGGTAAGCACCGATGTGATGTTCCTGCGGCTGCCGGATGGCCGCACAGTGGCCTATACCGAGAACGCCCACCATGGCGAACTCATCGAGGAAATCGCCTCGGTGGAGCGTCTTCAACGCGCGTACGATGCGGTTCGTGACCTGGCGTTGAGCCCGGCCGAATCACGGAAGTTCGTCATGCGGATGTGGGAGGAAGTGCCGTGCGAGCCATCGACCTGAGCAACGTCACCTGGCGCAAGTCCAGCCACAGCAACCAGGACGGCGGCGCCTGCCTCGAAGTCTCCGACGACCTCCTGACCGCGGCCACCTGGCGCAAGTCCAGCCACAGCAACCAGGACGGCGGCAACTGCCTGGAGGTCTCCGACGACTTCCCCGCCCTCGTCCCCGTCCGCGACAGCAAGCAGCCCCACGGCCCCGCGCTCCTCTTCGAGGCCCCCGCCTGGTCGTCCTTCGTCACCGCCGTGAAGAACGGGCAGCTGCCCGGCGCCTGACACCGCCGCGCCCGCGCCGCACAGACCGGCCCCCGTCGCTCGCCCGCGACGGGGGCCGTCGCCGTAACGCTGGGCCTCGGGCAGCCGCCGACCGTCAGCACCAGGCGGTGAGGTCGTAAACGGCCTGGCAGCGGATATCGGAGACCGGTCGCCGGAAACGTCCGAGGTCGTGTGACGAGGCCAGCGCCGGGAAGATCATGTCGGCGGTCCCTCCGCGCGAGTCGACCTTCCCCGCCTCGTCGCGCATACAGAAGTCGAGCCCCCAGACCTCGCCGGTTTCCGTCCATCTGACGTAGTACCGGGCGTACCGCTCGTCGACGAGCATGAAGCCGAGGAGCCGCCACTCCGCCCCATCCCCATCCCCATCCCCATCCGCTTCGGCGTCCTCTTCCACGTCGTCGGAAACGGGCGCCGCCCCGCTCGCCGGACCGAGGGACAGCAGCGGCAGGTACACCGCATCCGCCAACGTGAGCGGCGGAGCATCGACGGTACGAAGGAAGTGACACCGGGCATCGAACACCGGCACCGCGAATCCATCATCGAGAAAGGGCGGACCGAGAACCTCACGCTGGGCAATGCATACGCGCAGCGCGCCGATGACCTGATCGTGGGGGATTTCCCCGCCGTCACCGTCGAGCAGCGGGACCTCCAGGGCATACGAGGTGCCAAGGTCTCGGCCGTCCCACAAGACGACTCTCGCCCCGCGATCCATTTCTGTCGGTGGGAGCAGCCCCCGCACCACGTGCGAACCCGGCGTCAAAGGGGCGGCCACGAATTCTCGCAGCCTCCCCAACAGGCCCTCCAGGAGAACGTCGCGCGGGGTTCGGCCGGCGGTGGGGTCGTCCTCAACCACGGTGACCGATTCTCCCTGGAAGTGCGAGTCGGGCGGTGTTCACGACGTCGAGGCCGTCCTTGGTCTGCCAGTGCCACCAGGAATTCACCCTGATCTTGGCAACCGGTGGTCGGGGTAACAAGCGGAGGAGTGCCAGGTCCACCGTTCCGCAGAGCCATTGGAACATCAAAGGGCACTCGTCTTTCAATCCCAATTCCCGGGCGTGCCACGGTGGTTGGGACGCTGATGAAACTGAAGGGGCTGCATGAATGCAGATGTGCAGTCAGCGCTGTTCCGGTTCACCGGCCGTAGCCACAGCGCAAAACGGTGCCGGCGGTCGTATCCCACGACCGCCGGCACCGTGCTGCGTCCTGCCGTGTCCTGCTGACCTGTCCTGCGGGTGGCCTGCCGGGTGCGGCCCCCGCCTCAGCCCAGCTTGCTCACGTCGCGCACCGCGCCCTTGTCGGCGCTGGTGGCCATGGCCGCGTAGGCGCGCAGGGCCTGGGAGACCTTGCGCTCGCGGTTCTTCGGGGCGTAGACGCCTTCGAGGGCCAGCCGGCGGGACTCCAGCTCGACCTCGCCGACGAGGAGTTCGATCGTGCGGTTGGGGATGTCGATGCGGATGCGGTCGCCGTCCTCGACGAGGGCGATGGTGCCGCCGGACGCCGCCTCGGGGGAGGCGTGGCCGATGGACAGGCCGGAGGTGCCGCCGGAGAAGCGGCCGTCGGTGACCAGCGCGCAGGTCTTGCCCAGGCCGCGGCCCTTGAGGAAGGACGTCGGGTAGAGCATCTCCTGCATGCCGGGGCCGCCCTTGGGGCCCTCGTAGCGGATGACGACGACGTCGCCCTCCTTGACCTGCTTCTTGAGGATCTTGTCGACGGCCTCTTCCTGCGACTCGCAGACCACGGCCGGGCCCTCGAAGGTCCAGATGGACTCGTCGACGCCGGCGGTCTTCACGACGCAGCCGTCCTCGGCGAGGTTGCCCTTGAGGACCGCGAGGCCGCCGTCGACGGAGTAGGCGTGCGCCAGGTCGCGGATGCAGCCGCCCTCGGCGTCGACGTCGAGGCTGTCCCAGCGCTCGGACTGGGAGAAGGCGGTCGCCGAGCGCTTGCAGCCGGGGGCCGCGTGCCACAGCTCTACGGCCACGTCGGAGGGGGAACCGCCGCGCACGTCCCAGGTCTTGAGCCACTCCTCGATGGAGGCGCTGTGCACGGTGTGGACGTCCTCGTTGAGGAGTCCGGCGCGCCACAGCTCGCCGAGGATGGCGGGGATGCCGCCGGCCCGGTGCACGTCCTCCATGTAGTACGTGCCGCCCGGCGCGACGTTCGGGGCGACCTTCGCCAGGCAGGGCACCCGGCGGGAGACCGCGTTGATGTCCTCCAGGTCGAAGTCGAGACCGGCTTCCTGGGCCGCGGCGAGCAGGTGCAGGATCGTGTTCGTCGAGCCGCCCATGGCGATGTCGAGGGCCATGGCGTTCTCGAAGGCGGCGCGGGTGCCGACGTTGCGCGGCAGGACGGTGTGGTCGTCCTCGTCGTAGTGCCGCTTGGTGATCTCGACGACGGTGCGGCCGGCGTTCTCGTACAGCGCCTTGCGGGCGGTGTGGGTGGCCAGCACGGAGCCGTTGCCGGGCAGCGAGAGGCCGATGGCCTCGGTCAGGCAGTTCATCGAGTTGGCGGTGAACATGCCGGAACAGGAGCCGCAGGTCGGACAGGCGTTCTCCTCGATGCGGAGGATGTCCTCGTCGGAGATCTTGTCGTTGACGGCGTCCGAGATCGCGTCGACCAGGTCGAGGGTGCGGACGGTGCCGTCGACGAGGGTCGCCTTGCCGGACTCCATCGGGCCGCCGGAGACGAAGACCGTCGGGATGTTGAGGCGCATCGCGGCCATCAGCATGCCCGGGGTGATCTTGTCGCAGTTGGAGATGCAGATCAGCGCGTCGGCGCAGTGCGCCTCGACCATGTACTCGACGGAGTCGGCGATCAGGTCGCGGGAGGGCAGGCTGTAGAGCATGCCGCCGTGGCCCATGGCGATCCCGTCGTCGACCGCGATGGTGTTGAACTCGCGGGCGATGCCGCCGGCCGCGTGGATCGCCTCGGAGACGATCCGGCCGACCGGCTGGAGGTGGGTGTGTCCGGGCACGAACTCGGTGAAGCTGTTGGCGACGGCGATGATCGGCTTGCCGAAGTCCTCCCGCGCTACGCCGGAGGCCTGCATAAGGGCTCGGGCGCCGGCCATGTTGCGGCCATGGGTAACGGTGCGGGACCTCAGCTCGGGCACGATGGTCACTCCCTCGGGATTACGTCCGTACGACCGCCGGTGCCGGTACCCGGGCCCGTGGCCCCGTACCGGGTGGCGTCATATATCAGCTCCAGTCGAGATTACGCTCCTGATCCAAGATCTGGACAGTCTCTCCGGGATGTGAGACGCCTGCCCGGAGTGCGGACAGCGGGGAGCGGGCCGTTTGTGCAGGCCATGGCGGCGATCGGGCCTCCGGGGCGGCGTCCGGGCCGATTGTCAGGGCTGTGTCAGATCCGCCCCGGGCGAGGGCCGCGCCGCAGCCGGTCCCCGGAGCGGCCCGGACCCGCCCGGCAGGGCCGCCGCACCCGGCCCCCAGGGCCTCAGGGCTGCGTCAGGTACCGCTGGAGGGCCGGCGCGACCATGGCGATGATCTCCTCGGTGTCCGCGGAGGCGACCGGGTCCATCTTGATCACGTAGCGCAGCATGGCGATCCCGATGAGGTGCCCCGCGGCCAGCTGCGCCCGGAACTCCGGGTCGGGGACGTCCAGTTCGCCCGCCACCCGCTGCAGCATCCGGCGCTCGATGAGCCCGCGCAGCACCGCCGCGGCCTTTTCGTTGGTCAGCGCCGAGCGCATGATCGCCAGCAGCGACGGCCGGCTGACCGGGTTCTCCCAGACGCCGAACATGAAGCGGGCCATCCGCTCGCCCACGTCCGCGCCGCCGCCCGCGAGGGCGTCGGGCATGGTCAGCGCGGGGGCGAAGGTCAGCTCGATGGCGGCCGCGAAGACCTGCTCCTTGGTGCCGAAGTAGTGGTGCACCAGCGCCGCGTCCACCCCGGCCGCCTTCGCGATGCCCCGCACCGAGGTCTTGTCGTAGCCGCGCTCGGCGAACTCCGTACGGGCCGCGGCCAGGATCCGCTCACGGGCACCGGGCCCGGCCTCGGCGGCGGCGCGGGCCGGACGGCCCCGGCGGCGGGCGGGCGCGGGCGGCGTACCGGGCGCGGGCGGCGTACCGGGCGCGGGGGCGTCGTCCGGCCCCTGCCCGCTGCCGCTCACGAGCCCGGGACCCGGGTCGGCGAGGCGAGGTGCAGCCGGGTGAAGGCGAGCGCCTCGGCCAGGTCGGCCTCGCGCTCCGCCGCGGACATCGCCCGCCGGGTGTTGACCTCGACGACCACATGGCCGTCGAAGCCGGTGGCCGCCAGCCGCTCCAGCACCTCGGCGCAGGGCTGGCTGCCGCGCCCCGGCACCAGGTGCTCGTCCTTGGCGGAGCCGTTGCCGTCGGCGAGGTGGACGTGCCCCAGGCGGTCGCCCATCCGCTCCACCATCGCCAGCGCGTCGCTGCGGGCGGTGGCGGTGTGCGAGAGGTCGACGGTGAAGTGCCGGTAGTCGTCGTTGGTGGGGTCCCAGTCCGGGGCGTAGGCGAGCATCTCGCGGTCCCGGTAGCGCCACGGGTACATGTTCTCGACGGCGAACTTCACGTCCGTCTCGCCCGCCATCCGCCACACCCCGCGGACGAACTCCCGGGCGTAGCTGCGCTGCCAGCGGAACGGCGGGTGCACGACCACCGTCGAGGCGCCCAGCTTCTCCGCGGCGGTACGGGCACGCTGGAGCTTGACCCACGGGTCGGTGGACCACACCCGCTGGGTGATCAGCAGGCACGGGGCGTGCACGGCCAGCACCGGCACGCCGTGGTAGTCCGACAGGCGGCGCAGCGCCTCGATGTCCTGGCTGACCGGGTCGGTCCACACCATGACCTCGACGCCGTCGTAGCCGAGGCGCGCGGCGATCTCGAAGGCCGTCGCCGTCGACTCCGGATACACCGAGGCCGTGGACAGCGCGACCTTCGCATCCGGGATGCGCACCACTGGCTCTGTCACGAGGGACAGCGTACGGGCCAGGACCCGGCGCGGGGCAGGAGGTCCGGCCCCCGCGGCCCCCGTTCGGTGAGGCCGGGGGACGGTGGGACAGGGGACAACGGGTGTGGCGGGGCCCGCCGCGGCGTGACGAGACTCACGGCGGCCGGGCGCCCGCCGGGCGGTCCGCCACAGCCGTCTACGGCAGGTGGTCCAGCCGCCGCAGGATGACGCCCTCGCGCAGCGCCCACGGGCAGATCTCCAGCGTCTCGACCCCGAACAGGTCCATCGCCGCCTCGGCCACCAGCGCCCCGGCGAGCAGCTGCCGCGAGCGCCCCTCGGACACCCCGGGCAGCGCGCACCGCTCCTCCGCGGACATCCCGGCCAGCCGCGGCACCCACTCCTCCAGCTTCTTGCGGGTCAGCTCCCGCTGGACGTACAGCCCCTCCGCCGAGCGCGCGGCGCCCGCGATCCGGGCCAGCTGCCGGAACGTCTTGGACGTGCCGACGACCCGGTCGGGAGTGCCGTAGCGGCTGAATTCGCTCACCACCCTGGCGATCTCGGCCCGCACCCGGCGGCGCAGCGTCCGCACGTCGTCGGCCTCCGGCGGATCACCCGGCAGGTCGCCCGCGGTCAGCCGCCCGGCGCCCAGCGGCAGCGACACCGCCACGTCCGGGTCCTCGTCCAGGCCGTACGCGATCTCCAGCGAGCCGCCGCCGATGTCGAGGACCAGCAGCCGGCCGGCCGACCAGCCCAGCCACCGGCGGGCGGCGAGGAAGGTCAGCCGCGCCTCGTCCTCGCCGGACAGCACCTGCAGCTCGACCTCGGTCTCCTGGGCGACCCGGCGCAGCACGTCCTCGCCGTTGGTGGCCTCGCGGACCGCCGAGGTCGCGAACGGCAGCACGCTCTCGACACCCTTGTCCTCGGCCACCTGGAGCGCCTCGTGGACGGTGGCCACCAGCCGCTCCACCCCCGCGTCGCTTATCGCACCCGCCTCGTCGAGGAGTTCGGCGAGGCGCAGCTCCGCCTTGTGCGAATAGGCGGGCAGCGGGCGCGCGCCCGGGTGTGCGTCCACCACCAGGAGATGGACCGTATTCGAACCCACATCGAGGACACCGAGTCTCATACGGGGAAACCTACTGCGGGCCCCGCGCACTCCTGTCGTCGCGGTCCCCACCGTGACGCGCCGTAGGCTGGACCCGTGGCAAAGACGAAAAAGGCGAAGCACGAAAAAGCCCGCAACAAGGAAGAAAAGCGGCGCGCCCAGGCGGCTGAGGAGGCGCGGTCCCCGAAGAAGGCCCCGGCCGACGAGGTCGGCCTCGACTTCGCCCGCGCCTGGGTCACCTTCCCGGACCCGGCCGACGACGAACAGCTCTTCCGCTGCGACCTGACCTGGCTGACCTCCCGCTGGACCTGCATCTTCGGCAGCGGCTGCCAGGGCATCCAGGCCGGGCGCGCGGACGACGGCTGCTGCACGCTCGGCGCGCACTTCTCGGACGAGGACGACGAGAAGCGGGTGGCCGAACACGTGGCACGCCTCACACCCGACGTGTGGCAGCACCACGACGTGGGCACCACGACCGGTTGGACCCAGGAGGACGAGGACGGCGAGCGCCAGACCCGGCGCTGGGAGGGCTCCTGCATCTTCCAGAACCGCCCCGGCTTCCCGGCCGGCGCGGGCTGCTCCCTGCACATCCTCGCGCTGCGCGAGGGCCGCGAGCCCCTGGAGACCAAGCCGGACGTCTGCTGGCAGCTGCCGGTCCGCCGTACCTACGACTGGATCGACCGGCCGGACGACACCCAGATCCTCCAGGTGACGATCGGCGAGTACGACCGGCGCGGCTGGGGCCCCGGCGGCCACGACCTGCACTGGTGGTGCACCTCCGCGACCTCGGCGCACGGCGCGGGCGACCCCGTGTACGTCTCGTACAAGCCGGAGCTGACCGAGCTGATGGGCAAGAAGGGCTACGCCAAGCTCGCCGAACTGTGCGAGGAGCGCCTGGCGGCGACGCTGCCGATGGCGCCCCACCCGGCGGACCCCCGGCCCCCGAAGAAGCCGCAGAACTAGGCGCGCGCCGGGGCCGCCGCGGTCCCCGGCGCGCTCAGCGGGCCGGGCGTGTCGTGTTCGACGGGGTCGAGCTCGGCTCCGGGCCGGTCGGCCGCGGGGTCGGCGAAGGCGGCGCGGAGGTGGGCGCCGGGGACGTCGGGGTCGGCGTGGGGGTCGGCTTCGGGTGCGAGGGGCGCGGCGTCGGCCTCGGGGGCGTCGGACGCTGCGGACCCGGCGCGGGCCCGGTCGCCCCATGGCCCTCCAACGTGACGACGGTGCCGCCCGGCTCCAGGGCGATCCGGGCCCGCCAGTGGCCCGCCGGCTCCCGGTCGTGATCGATGTCGACGGTGATCGTCGTGGTCTCGCCCGGTCGCAGCGTGCCCGCCGTATGACTCATCTGCAGCCAGGCCGCGCCCGCCGCGGCGTGCCAGCGCACCGCGGCGCCGCCCGCGGCGGTGAGCGTGATCAGCGTGGTCCGGCCGCTGGGCCGGGCCGCGACCGTCAGCCGGCCCGGGCCCGACTCCGCGCGGCTGCCCGGCGCGCCCGTCCGCTGCGGGGTGCCGTCCGCGCTGATCACCTCGACGGACACATCGGGTCCGCCCGCCCCGCCCCGGAAGACCGGATCGGGCGTCGTCCTGGCATTGCCGGCGTTCTCGTACGGCCGGCCGCCCAGCCGCTCCCCGGGACCCGTGTCGCTGGCCGTCACCGACGGCGAGACGTCCGCCGCCTCGCCGGTGGCCGGGCCACCGTGGTACGCCGCCCACAGGGCCAGCACCGGCGCCGCGACGACCGTGGCGACCACGGTCGTGGTCAGCGCCCGGCCGCGCAGCCTGCGCCGGCGCGCCACCCGGTCCGTCGGCGGGCCGACGGGAAAGCCGCTGCGGTCGTAGCGAGGAGAACCGTTTGCCCCACCCGCCCGGCCACCGCGTCCCGCACCCGCCACCCCTTCCGCGCGGCCCGACTTGGCGCGCCGGGCCGCCGCCAGCGCGCACAGCACCGCCTCACGGGGCGCGGCCACCAGCGGCAGCGCCCCCCGGACCACCGGCGCGGTGCCCGGCCAGGTCCCCGGGGCGGTGGCCCGCTCGGCCACCCGCCGGCACTCGGCGCAGTCGTCGACATGCCGCACCAGCTCCCGGCTCAGCGCCGCGCCCAGCAGCATCTGGGTGTCCCCCGCCAGCCGCGCGACCTCGCGGCAGCGGCCGGACTCGACGACCGCCAGCGCGGCCCGGGTCCGCTCCACCTCGCAGGCCGCGGTGGCCAGCAGCGTGCGGGTGGCGATCGGGTCGGCGCCGAGCACCGCGGCGACCTCGTCGGTCGAGAGCTGATGACGCACCGCGAGCTCCAGCGCCTCGCGCTGCTCGGGGACGGTGCCCGCGGCCTCCGGCCAGGCCAGCGCGGCGAGTTCACGCCGCCGGCGCTCCGCCTCGGCGGCGTCCGGGCCCGCGCCCGCCGCGTCCGGCTCCCGGGCGGCCGGGCCGGTCCGCTCGGCGAGCCGGCGCAGACAGGCCCAGCGGGCCAGGGCGTAGAGCCAGGAGCGGTACTGCGTGCGCTCGGCGGGCCGCCTGCCGTGGTGCCGCTCGGCGAGCGCCAGCATCTCGCCGAGCACCGCGGTCGCCGCGTCGTGCTCGCACAGCACCGACAGGCAGTAGGTGAACAGCCCGTCCAGATAAGGCTCGTAGCCGTCGGGGCGCTTGTCCGGGGGGCGCACGGCGTCCGGGCCGGGCCGCTCGGAGGGCTGCGGCCGGCTCCGGCGCCGGCCGTCGCCGCGCGACCGGTGTGCGCCGGTGGAGTGCGTGGGGTGCTCGGGCCTGCTGCTCATCACCCCGGCGACGGTAGGCGGATGATGCAGCCGGTCTTGCTCGCGTTGGACACTTTTAACCCTTACGGGTGACCATCTCCCTCAAAAGAGGACACGAACAGCTCTTTACACCGCGGCCGCACTCCGTTTGCGCCGCCCGGCCCGGCGCACAACGGCGACGCGGAAGCCTCCCCCGGCCGGCCCCGGCCGCCCCCTTCCCGGGCCCCCTCCTCCCCTCGCTCCGCCCCCTCCTCCCCGGCTTCTCCACAGCTCCGGCGGGCGTTGTCGGACCCCGCCGCTACGGTGGCCCCATGGCAACGCGTAAATCCTCGGGCAAGGAGCGCCCCTCCTACCGCTGTACGGAGTGCGGCTGGACCACCGCGAAGTGGCTCGGCCGCTGCCCCGAATGCCAGGCGTGGGGCACGGTCGAGGAGTTCGGCGGCGCCCCCGCGGTCCGCACGACCGCCCCCGGCCGGGTCACCACCGCGGCCCTGCCCATCGGCGAGGTCGACGGCCGGCAGGCCACCGCCCGCATGACGGGCGTGCCCGAACTCGACCGCGTCCTGGGCGGCGGACTCGTCCCCGGCGCGGTCGTCCTGCTGGCCGGCGAACCCGGCGTCGGCAAGTCCACCCTGCTGCTGGACGTCGCCGCGAAGGCCGCCTCCGACGCCCACCGCACGCTCTACGTCACCGGCGAGGAATCCGCGAGCCAGGTACGGCTGCGCGCCGACCGCATCGGCGCCCTCGACGACCACCTGTATCTCGCGGCCGAAACCGACCTCTCCGCCGTCCTCGGCCACCTCGACACGGTCAAGCCCTCGCTGCTGATCCTCGACTCCGTGCAGACCGTCGCCTCCCCCGAGATCGAAGGCGCCCCCGGCGGCATGGCCCAGGTCCGCGAAGTGGCCGGCGCACTGATCCGGGCCTCCAAGGAACGCGGCATGTCCACCCTCCTGGTCGGCCACGTCACCAAGGACGGCGCCATCGCCGGACCCCGCCTCCTGGAACACCTCGTCGACGTCGTCCTGCACTTCGAAGGCGACCGGCACGCCCGGCTCCGCCTGGTCCGCGGCGTCAAGAACCGCTACGGCACCACCGACGAGGTCGGCTGCTTCGAGCTCCACGACGAAGGCATCACCGGCCTCGCCGACCCCTCCGGCCTCTTCCTCACCCGCCGCGCCGAACCCGTTCCCGGCACCTGCCTGACCGTGACCCTGGAAGGCCGCCGCCCCCTCGTCGCCGAGGTCCAGGCGCTCACCGTCGACTCCCAGATCCCCTCCCCCCGGCGCACCACCTCCGGCCTGGAGACCTCCCGGGTCTCGATGATGCTCGCCGTACTGGAACAGCGCGGCCGCATCAGCGCCCTGGGCAAACGCGACATCTACAGCGCGACGGTCGGCGGCGTGAAGCTGACCGAACCCGCCGCCGACCTCGCCGTGGCCCTCGCCCTCGCCAGCGCCGCCAGCGACACCCCCCTGCCCAAGAACCTCGTCGCCATCGGCGAGGTGGGCCTCGCGGGCGAGGTCAGAAGGGTCACCGGCGTCCAGCGCCGGCTGTCCGAAGCGGCCCGCCTCGGCTTCACCCACGCCCTCGTCCCCTCCGACCCCGGCAAGATCCCCGACGGGATGCGGGTACTGGAGGTCGCCGACGTCGGAGCGGCCCTCAGCGTCCTGCCCAAGCGAGTGCGCCGGGAGGCCCCACAGGAAGAGGGCGCACGCCGGTAGACTTTGCCCTGGTCTCGCCCGTCACCGCAGAATTGCCTGTCGGCCACGTACGCTCCGCTGGTACGTCAACACAGCATGGACCGGGCGGCCTGCGGACCGACAGACCTTGCGACGGAGGAGTGCAGTGGCAGCCAACGACCGGGCATCGACTCCCGGCAGGTCCGGCGGCAGTTCCGGTACCGAGAGCCTGATGCGCGCCTCGCTGAGCGCCGTCGCGCCCGGTACGGCCCTGCGCGACGGCCTGGAGCGCATCCTCCGCGGCAACACCGGCGGGCTGATCGTGCTGGGCTTCGACAAGACCGTCGAAACCATGTGTACCGGCGGATTCGTCCTCGACGTCGAGTTCACCGCGACCCGGCTGCGCGAGCTGTGCAAGCTCGACGGCGCGCTGGTCCTCGACAAGGACATCACCAAGATCCTGCGGGCCGGCGTCCAGCTCGTCCCGGACGCCTCCATCCCCACCGAGGAGACCGGCACCCGCCACCGCACCGCCCAGCGCGTCTCCATCCAGGCCGGCTTCCCGGTCGTCTCCGTCAGCCAGTCGATGCGCCTGATCGCCCTCTACGTCGACGGCGAACGCCGCGTCCTGGAGGAGTCCGCCGCGATCCTCTCCCGCGCCAACCAGGCGCTGGCGACCCTGGAGCGCTACAAGCTCCGCCTCGACGAGGTCGCCGGCACCCTCTCCGCCCTGGAGATCGAGGACTTGGTGACCGTCCGCGACGTCACCGCGGTCGCCCAGCGCCTGGAGATGGTCCGCCGGATCGCCACGGAAATCGCCGAATACGTCGTCGAACTCGGCACGGACGGCCGGCTGCTCACCCTCCAGCTGGAGGAACTGATCGCCGGCGTGGAGCCGGAACGCGAACTGGTCGTCCGCGACTACGTCCCCCAGCCGACCGCCAAGCGCTCCCGCACCGTGGCCGAGGCCCTCGCCGAACTCGACGCGCTCAGCCACACCGAACTCCTCGAACTCCCCACCGTCGCCCGCGCCCTGGGCTACAGCGGAGCCCCCGAAACCCTGGACTCCGCGGTCTCCCCGCGCGGCTTCCGCCTGCTGGCGAAGGTCCCCCGGCTCCCCGGCACGGTCATCGACCGCCTCGTCGACCACTTCGGCGGCCTGCAAAAGCTCCTCGCGGCCAGCGTCGACGACCTCCAGACCGTCGACGGCGTCGGCGAGGCCCGCGCCCGCTCGGTCCGCGAGGGCCTGTCCCGCCTGGCGGAGTCGTCGATCCTGGAGCGGTACGTCTGATCCGGGGGGGCGGAGAAGCCGGGGCCGGTGAAGCCAGGGCGTGGAGCCAGGCCGGTGAAGCCGGGAGCGACGGCTCCTGGATCCGGCCATGCGCCCACGGAATCCCCGCCAGGCGCCCGCCCGGCGGCTAGACGCCCGCCCGGCGCTCCTGCCGCCGCACGGCCTCCGGCGTGACGGGCGTGAAGAAGTTGATCAGATTCCCGTCGGGGTCCCGGAAGAGCAGGGAGCGGTTGCCCCACGGCATCGTCGTCGGCTGCTGCACGAACGCACAGCCCAGGGACGCCAGACGCCGGTACTCCGCATCGACGTCCGCGACCCGGAATTCGATGATCACCGTGTGGTTGGCGGCCGGGCGGGCGGAGTCGGCACCGAACAGCGCCACGGTGCGGCTGCTCGCCACCGCCAGCGTGCACGCCGGCGTCACCAGCTCGGCGAAGTCAGGGGTCGACCACGCCGCCGGAACACCGGTGACCCGTTCGTAGAACTCGACGAGACCGGCGACGTCGTGGGTGATCACACGCAGCGAGACAACGTTCATGAGCGGCTTCCTGTCAGAGAGTGCCCCGGAGGTCCACCGGGGCGGCGCGCGGAGAACCTCCGGGGCCGCACCGCGGTGGCAACGGGGTGGCACCGCGGTACGACCCCGGAGGCGGGGCGCCTCGAACGAACGTAGAGCCGATACCGGACAGAAACCGCCCGGTATACGCGGCACACTTTCCGGCGTGACCACCTCGACCGCCCGCGTGCTCGCGCTGCTGGAGATCCTCCAGGGCAGTGGCCGCCACACCGTCCCCGACCTGGCCGCACGCCTCGGCGTCGACGAACGCACCGTCCGCCGCTACGCCGGCCACCTGCTGGACCTCGGCGTGCCCGTCGAGTCGGTACGCGGCCGCTACGGCGGCTACCGGCTCGCCCCCGGCTACCGGATGCCCCCGTTGATGCTCACCGACGAAGAGGCCCTCGCCGTACTGCTCGGCCTCCTGTCCGGCCGGAGCACCGGCCCGGCCACCACGTCCGCCGCCGCGAACGAGAGCGCCGCCGCCAAAATCCGCCGCGTACTGCCCAAGCCACTGGGACGACGCCTGGACGCACTGCGCGAAACCGCCGGCTTCACCACGCGCCCCCGCCCCACCCCGCCCCCGGAAACCCGCATACTCCTCGAACTCGCCGAAGCCGCCCGCCACCAGCGCCCGGTGACCATCCACTACACCGACCGCACAGCCCGCACCACCACCCGCACCGTCCTCCCCTACGGCCTCGTGGCCCACTCAGGGCGGTGGTATCTGACGGCCGGGGTGGGGGGTGGTGACGGAGTGGTGGGTGGTGGCGCGGCGAGTGGCGGTGCGGTGGGTGTCGGCATGGCGAGTGGCGGTGCGGTGGGTGGCGGCATGGCGGGCGGCGCGGCGCCCGTTGATTCGTCTGGTGCTGCTGATCCTGCTGGGTCCCCCGGTCATGGCGACGGGACCGCCTCCGCCGGCGATTGGGCTGATCCTGCCGGCGGCACCGGATCCCCCGCCGCCGGTCCCGCCGGCGACCCCGGCTCCCTCGCCGTTTCCGCCGGTCCCGCCGGGGAGCCCGCGGCCCCGGCGGACGAGGGGATACGCACCTTCCGCCTGGACCGGATCGCCGCCCTGACCGTGCAGCCCGGCTCCTTCACCGTCCCGCCGGACTTCGACCCGGTCACCACCCTGCTGGAGGGCCTCGCCCAGACCCCCTGGGCCCACGAGGTCTCCCTCCGAATCCACGACAGCATCGAGCACATCCGAAAGCACCTGCCGGCCGGGGTCGCCACGCTGTCCGCGATCCCGGACCGGGATGCGGGCGCGAGCACGGGGACGGGAACAGGCACCGCCGCGGCCACCGGCACCGGAACAGGTGCGGATCCGGGTGCGGATCCGGGTGCGGATATGGGAACTGCCCCGGTCACGCGCCCGGCCACGCGCGCAGCCACCGCCACCCCTGATGACGCCCAGCCGCCCGACACCACCCCAAAGCCCCGCCCCGACGGCTCAAGCGCCCCTGACGAGGCCGGCGACCACACCGGATGGGTCCACGTCCGACTCCGGGCCGAACGGCTGGACTGGATACCCCCCGTACTCGCCGCCCTGGACCGCCCGTTCGTCATCGAGCACCCCACGGCCCTCCGCGACCTCATCCGCGCCCTGGCCCGCCGCCTCGACGAACACGCCACCGCCGACGGGCCTCCCCACCCACCCATATGACCGCCCGGCCACCGACGTGCGCCGTCATCGCGAGAGAGACGGCGGGCCCTGACCGACCAACCGGCCCGTCAGCCGGCCATCAGTCCGCCCGGCGCAGCGCCAGCGCCACCGCCTCCTTCGCCGGATCCAGCCCGAGCACGGGACGGTCCGGACGCTGCGGCGCCACCCCGCCGACCGCCTGCAGCCAGGCCCAGGTGTCGGCAACGGTTTCCGCGACGGGCCGGCACCGCAGCCCGGCCGCCAGAGCCTTGGACACGTCGACGCCGAAGAGCGCGTCCCTCAGCTCACCGGGCGCCAGCCACACCGGCAGTTCGGTCCAGGGCTCGATCCCGGCGGCGAGCACTTCCTCCGGCGCGGTCCAGCGCAACTCCGCGTCCGAGCCGGTGACCTTTACGCAGCTCTCCAACAGCTCGCCCATGGTGGCGTGCCCGGCCTCGCTCACCAGGCCGTACGGCCCACCCAGCCCGGCCTCCAACGCGTCCACCGTCCACTCGGCCAGGTCACGGACGTCGATGTACTGCAACGCCATCCCCCGCGGCCCCGGCGCGAGCACCGGACCGCCGCGCGCGATCCGCCCCAGCCACCACGGCAGCCGCCCCACATTCTCGTACGGCCCGAGGATCAGCCCCGCGCGCACCAGCAGCGCCCGCTCCCCGAACGCCTCGCCCGCGGCCAGCTCACCACCCCGCTTGGCCTGCGCATAGTCCTCGGCATCGGTGGCATCCGAGGAGCCCGTCACCAGCGGCGCCCGCTCATCGACCCTGGCCGTGGGCGGGAAGGCGTACACCGAGCGGCTGGACACATAGGCATACGTCCCCGCCCGCCCGGCCAGCAGCCGCGCACTATCCCGTACCGCCGACGGCGCACCGCTCCAGGTGTCCACCACGGCGTCCCACTCGCCCTTTTCCAGGGCCGCGAGCCCCGCCGGGTCCCCACGGTCGCCGTGCAGCGCCGTCACACCCTCCGGCGGCGCATGGTTCCCACGGTGGAAGACCGCCACCTCCCAACCGCGCGCCACCGCCGCCTCACTGACCGCCCGTCCCACGAACTCCGTTCCGCCCAGCATCAGTAGCTTCATGATGCCGACTATCCCGGACGCCCCCGCGCCCAGCAGCCCCGCTCGCTCCCAGCAGAACCGCTACGAGCGGAACCCCGAAGACACGTACGAGCCAGGCGCACACGAGCAAGACACGTACGAGCAAGACACGTACGAGCAAGGCGCGTACAAGCCAGGCGCAGACGAGCAGAGCCGGATGGGGGCGCACGGACACGGGGCGCCCGGCGCTCAGACGGTCCCGGACGACATGGCACCCGGACGACGCGGCACCCGGACGACATGGCCCTCCACGGAAAGCCCGGCCCTCCCGGCGCCCTCACCCGTTGGCTCGCCGGCTCCCCGACCTCGACACCTCACCCTTGACGCTCGGCCCTCGACTCTCAGCGGCCCTCAACGCCTCGGTGGCCCTCAACGCCTCGGTGGCGCCCCGGTGACGCCTCTGCTGCGCCTCAGCCCTCGGCCAGAACAAACGTCGTATGGACCGTGTCCAGCCCGGGCACCTTCGCCTCGATCAGGTACTTGCCGGACGGCACCGTGGCCGAGCTCGGAGTGGCACACTGCGGTCCGCTGGCCCGCCGGTCCCACACGATGGTGCGCTTCACGGAACCCTTGGCCGGCACCTGCAGCAGCGCGGGCCGGGTACCCGACGGGCAGTCGTTCGAGGCCCACACCCGGTCGTCGCCCGCGGTGTCGGTGATGGTGAGCACCGCGGCCTTCTGCCCGAGGTCCACCTTGCACGCGGCACCGGCACCGTTCTTGACCGTCAGCTCGAACTTCGGCATGACGTCCGGCGCATAGGACTTCTTGACGCTGTGGAGCACCAACTCCGCCTCGTCCGATACGCAGTTGGGGAGCGAGGATCGCGCCTCGACGGCGTTCTTGCCGGAGCCCTGGCCGAGCGGCCCATCGGGAACGGAACCCGAACTGCCGGAACCGCCCCCGGAGCCACCACCGGACTCGTCGTCCCCGCCCGCCGCGCCCGAACCACCGCCGGAACCGGAGTCCGAACCTCCGCCACCGCTCGACTCGTCGCGCCCGCCCGGCTTTTGATCATTCGCGGACCCGCTGGAGGAGGGCCCGGGCGTGATGGAGGTCGCGGGTCCCTTTCCGTGGTCCCCCTTGCCCTCATCGCCGCTCTTGCCGCCGCTCGCCCCCAAGTTGAGGGCCCACACGACCGGAAGGGCGAGCAGTACGACGATGGCCAGCGCAACGGCCCTCCGCCGCCAGTAGATGGAGGAGGGAAGCGGCCCGATCGGATTGCGCAGTGATCCCACGCGGAAACTCTACGAGAGATCGGCAGCCGCACCGGCCAGTACCCGCCGCATCCGACTGCAACTTTTCCCATGATCAGCCCGGAGCCACCCCCCAATCCCCCCGCAGACCACTCCCCGACACCGTTTCCTCCCCCCATCCCGCCCTAACGCCCCTGATACAGGCTTAGTTCGGATAGGTCACACTCCGCTCACCCCGGCCCCACTTCCGCCCGGCACACCCCCGACACCTGGATGCCCCTCACCACCCGGATCCCCCTCGCCAGGCCCAGCCGCCCCCCGCCCGCCAACCGGGCAACCCGTCCCGCCCCGGCCTCACCGGCCCGCCGACCACTCCTCACCGGCCCGCCGACCACTCCTCCTTGTGACCGAAACCCTGCCCGTTGTCGATCAGCCGCAGCCAGTCGGGCCGCAGCTCCCACAGCGCGGTCCGCTCCAGGGCGTCGCGCAGCCGGTCGCTCGTCGCGACAAAGGGGAAGCGCTCCAGATAGACCCGCCAGCCGGCCTCCCGCTCGGCACCGGTCAGCGTGCGACAACCGCCCCGCCCTTGAAGCCCGGTCAGGCCAGTCCACTCCTGACCGTCCCGCTGCGCCGTGAACGCAACCCGCGCCCCCGGCTCCGCGAGCGCCCGGCCGTGCCGGGTCGTGGCCGACGTGACGAAGTACAGCGCGGGCCCCGCCCCGGCCGCCCCGCCGCCCTGCGCGTCGGTGGCGTACAGCACCGCGCACGCCTGCGGCCCTTCCTCGTCCCCGTACGCCAGCGTCATCGTCGTATGCGCGGCCAGCGCCCGCCGGATCGCCTCCGGACACGAACCACCCCCCGAGCCCGCAGCATCGCCCGATCCCCCCTCGTCCCCCGAGCCCGCAGCATCGCCCGAGCCCGCAGCGTCGCCCGATCCCACCTCGTCCCCCGGCACCATCTCGCCCCCCGCGCCGCCCGGCCTCACAGCACCACCTGACGCCCCGACACCACCCGATGCGCCGGCGCCACCCGATGCACCGGCGCCCGCCGCGCCGGCCCTGCCCGCTCCCGCCACGCCCAAGCGCGCCACGCCCTCTTCCGCCGTGCCGCCCCGTCCGGCCGCCCCCTCCCGCCCGGCCGCGCCGCCTCGCCCGGCCGGTCCACCTCGCTCCGCCACACCGCTCGTATCGTCCGTCTCGCGCATCCGCTCCATGCCCGCATCCTCGCTTTCCTTGCTTGCCGCCTCCATATATTCCAGCAACGATTACGGAGAGTGACCAGTTCCCTCGTAAGGTAATCAGGCCGCCGGGGGCCTCGCGCCGCCCTCCGGGGCCGCCCCCTCCCCCTACCGCCGGTAGCCGCCACCCGTGCGTATGTGGTCGTCCTGCGTGCGGGTGGGCGCGCGGCGGGGCGGGCCCGGTGCGTTTCCTGGGCGGCGTCGGACGTGCCAGGATCGGCAGTGCCATGACTTCGACGCCTGTCACCACCACTGCCACGACCGCCGCCACCGAGACCGCTTCCGCCGCCGGTGCGGCCGCGGAAGCCGACGGGACCGCGCTGCACGGCCCGGTCACCGACTGGTTCGACGAGCACGCCCGCGATCTGCCCTGGCGCCGCCCCGAGGCGGGCGCCTGGGGTGTGATGGTGAGCGAGTTCATGCTGCAGCAGACCCCGGTCAGCAGAGTGCTGCCGGTCTACGAGCAGTGGCTGGCCCGCTGGCCCCGCCCCGCCGACCTGGCCGCCGAGGCGCCGGGCGAGGCGGTGCGGGCCTGGGGCCGGCTCGGTTATCCGCGCCGCGCCCTGCGGCTGCACGCCGCCGCCTCCGCGATACAGGAGCGGCACGGCGGCGACGTGCCGCGCGAGCACGGCCAGTTGCTGGCGCTGCCCGGCGTCGGCGAGTACACGGCGGCCGCGGTCGCCTCGTTCGCGTACGGGCAGCGGCATGCGGTGCTGGACACCAATGTGCGCCGGGTGTTCGCGCGCGCGGTGGCCGGCCGCCAGTTCCCGCCGAACGCGACCACCGCGGCGGAGCGCAAGCTCGCCCGTCAGTTGCTGCCCGAGGACGAGAAGCTGGCAGCGCGCTGGGCGGCGGCCACGATGGAGCTGGGTGCGCTGCTGTGCACGGCGCGTGCTCCGGAGTGCGGGCGCTGCCCGATCGCCGCGCAGTGCGCCTGGCGGCGGGCCGGGTCGCCGGCGCACGACGGTCCGGCGCGTCGTACGCAGACGTATGCCGGTACGGACCGGCAGGTGCGGGGCAAGCTGCTCGCGGTGCTGCGCGAGGCGGTCTCGCCGGTGCCGCAGCAGGCGCTGGATGCGGTGTGGGACGAGCCGGTGCAGCGGGCGCGGGCGCTGGACGGTCTGGTCTCGGACGGTCTGGTGGAGCCGCTCGGCGGCGGCCGCTATCGGTTGCCGCTCACGTAGCGCGGCACTCACCCGTACGGGATTGCCTGTAAGACGGAAGAAGGGCGCGGTCACTTCGGCGGCCGCGCCCTTCGGCGTCGGGTGCCCCTGTCTGACCGCGTGTCACCTTTCGCCTCGCTTGACCGGAAAGTGTCCCCGATACGACCGGAAGAAGACCTTCCCTTTGTGCGGTTGCCGCCGCGTCATGGCCGGTCGGCCTTCTGGTGGGGGTGCCCCTCCCCCCGGAGGATGACGTGCGGCAGGCCGTCGTCCGTCCGAGGTATGACCCCTGGCGGGCTGTTACACAACCGAGGGTTTTCCGTGCACTCGCTGTGGGGCCGACGCACATTACGCCGCAACACCCCCTCCGTAGCGTCTTCCTCGTGCTGGAGATGACCGCCAGCACGGTCAACGTGGGGAATCGTAAGCGGATCGGAGGCGTCGAAATGGCGACCAGCGGCGGCAAGGTACTGGACTTCGAAGAGTATGTGCGTACCCGGCAGGAGGCCCTGCTGCGGAGCGCCCGGCGCCTGGTGCCCGACCCGGTCGACGCCCAGGATCTGCTGCAGACGGCGCTGGTCCGCACGTACGGCCGCTGGGACGGCATCGCGGACAAGTCGCTGGCCGACGCCTACCTCCGCCGCGTCATGATCAACACGCGGACCGAGTGGTGGCGGGCGCGCAAGCTGGAAGAGGTGCCCACCGAGCAGCTTCCGGACGCGAGCGTGGACGACGGCACGGAGCAGCGCGCCGACCGCGCCCTGCTGATGGACATCCTCGGGGTGCTGGCTCCCAAGCAGCGCAGCGTCGTCGTGCTGCGACACTGGGAGCAGATGAGCACGGAGGAGACCGCGGCGGCGCTGGGCATGTCCACGGGAACGGTCAAGAGCACGCTGCACCGTGCGCTGGCCCGGCTGCGTCAGGAGCTGCAGATGCGTGACATCGACGCGCGGATGCTGGAGCGCGGCGAGCGGGGGCGGGAGCGGTGCGCGGCCTGACCGGCGGCGCGCGGCGCTCCGCGGCCCGGCGAGCGGCACAACCGACATCCCACCACGCACGAGACGAAGCACGTCTTTACCGATGAAAACGGACACAGCGCCAGGCGCCTTACGGCTCGCAGCCCGACGCGCGACAATCTCCTCAGGAACAGCGGCGGCATCGGCAGCTGTGCGAGCAGCACGGTGAGCGGGAGCGGATTGACCAGGAACAGGTTGACCAGGATCGGGTTGACCAGAGGCGGCGCGGCCACGGCAGGTGTGGCCGCCGTCGGCCTTTTGCTGGCCGGATGCAATCCGGGGGGCGAGGGCGTCCGCAGCGAGGGATCGGCCGGCACCACCCCCGCGCCCAAGGGCGCGCTGCACACCACCCCCAGCCCGTCGGCGACCGCCCGCTACAAGAAGGTCGACGCCGTCAAGCTGCTGAAGCACGCCCCGAAGGTCGGCCCGGACGTGAAGAGGTCGCTGGCCAAGCCGTGCGCCGCGGACGAGTACCCGGTCGAGGTGACGTATGCGTCGCTGACCGGCGCGAAGTCGCCCGATGTCATCGTCAACGTCATGACCTGCGCGGATTCCGTCGGCATCGGCGCGTATGTGTTCCGCAGGCGCCCGGGCGCCCCGGGCGGGTATGACACCGTGTACATCAACGAACAGCCGTCGGTCTACGCCGGGGTGAACAAGGGCGACCTGGAGGTCTCCAAGCAGACCTACGCCGCGGGCGACAAGGTGTGCTGCCCCTCCGGCGAGGACGTGGTGACCTACCACTGGGCGGACGACCGCTTCAGCCAGCGCGGCCGCCCCTACCACACCGACTACAGCAAGACCACCGCCGACGGCACCGCGCCGGACGACGACACGGGAACGGAGGGTTGAGACAACCGCATGGCCGAGACCCATGTGCTCTTCGTCGAGGACGACGACGTCATCCGCGAGGCCACCCAGCTCGCACTGGAACGGGACGGCTTCACCGTCACCGCGATGCCGGACGGGCTCGCGGGCCTGGAGGCGTTCCGTGCCGACCGTCCCGATATCGCGCTGCTCGATGTGATGGTGCCGGGGCTCGACGGCGTCAGCCTGTGCCGGCGGATCCGCGACGAGTCGACCGTTCCCGTGATCATGCTGTCGGCGCGCGCCGACTCGATCGATGTGGTGCTCGGCCTGGAGGCCGGCGCCGACGACTATGTGACCAAGCCGTTCGACGGCGCGGTGCTGGTCGCCCGGATCCGCGCGGTGCTGCGCCGCTTCGGCCACGCCAGCGGCCCGGACCGGGCCGGCGGTGCGTCGGCGGACCCGGCCGACATCCCCGAGCCGGTGCTGCGCTTCGGCGACCTGGAGGTCGACACGGAGGGCATGGAGGTCCGCAAGGGCGGTACGAACGTCGCCCTGACGCCGACCGAGATGCGGCTGCTGCTGGAGTTCTCCAACGCACCGGGTACGGTCCTTTCGCGCGACCGGCTGCTGGAGCGGGTCTGGGACTACGGCTGGGGCGGTGACACCCGGGTGGTGGACGTCCATGTCCAGCGGTTGCGCGGCAAGATCGGCCAGGACCGGATCGAGACGGTCCGCGGCTTCGGATACAAGCTGAGAGGCTGACACCGCCGGTGGTCAGGCTGGCCCTGCGGACGGGGCTGAGATGGAAGCTCAGCGCCGCGATCGCGCTCGTCGGAGCGCTGGTCGCGATCGCGCTGAGCCTTGTCGTGCACAACGCCGCCCGGCACTCCATGCTCGACAACAGCCGCGACGTGCAGATCGAGCGGCTCAACTTCACCCAGAAGATCTTCATCTCCACCAACCGGCTGCAGTTCGGCGCGAAGATCGACGATCCGGCGCTGCCGGAGGCGCTGCGCGACGAGGTCGAGAAGAACAAGCGCGCCACCTACCTCCAGGACACCGGGCAGACCGCCCCCGAGGTGTGGGCGGCCTCCCCGCTCAGCAACGGCCGGGTGCTGTCCGTCCACGACCGCTTCCCCGACCGCTTCGCCGTCCTCGACGACCTCGACCAGGCACTGGTCATCGGCTCGACCGCGGTGGTCGTCGGCGGCTGCGCACTGGGGGTGCTGGTCGGCGGGCGGCTCTCCAAGCGGCTGCGCAAGGCGGCCGCGGCCGCCGGCAAACTCGCCGACGGCGACACCGCCGTCCGCATCCGCGACGAGGTCGGCAGCGGACGGGTGCGCGACGAGACCGACGACCTGGCCTTCGCCGTCGACGCCATGTCGGACGCCCTCCAGGAACGCATCGAGGCCGAGCGGCGGGTCACCGCCGACATCGCCCACGAGCTGCGCACCCCCGTCACCGGCCTGCTGACCGCCGCCGAACTGCTGCCGCCCGGCCGCCCCTCCGAGCTCGTCCGCGACCGCGCGCAGGCGCTGCGCACCCTCGTCGAGGACGTCCTGGAAGTCGCCCGGCTCGACGGCCATGCGGAGCGCGCCGAACTGCAGGACGTCGCGCTCGGCGAGTTCGTCACCCGGCGGGTGCGCGCCCTCGACCCGGACATCACCATCGACGTCGTACGGGACGCCGAGGTCACCACCGACCCGCGCCGCCTGGAGCGGATCCTCGGCAACCTGATCGCCAACGCCGCCCGGCACGGCAAGCCGCCCATCGAAGTCACCGTCGAGGGCCGGGTGCTGCGGGTCCGCGACCACGGCACCGGCTTCCCCGAGGCGCTGCTGCGCGAGGGCCCCAGCCGGTTCCGCACCGGCAGCAGCGATCGTGCCGGGCGCGGGCACGGCCTGGGCCTGACCATCGCCGCGGGCCAGGCCCGCGTCCTCGGCGCCCGCCTCACGTTCCGCAACGCGGATGAACTCACCGACGGGTCGACAGGGGCGGTCTCCGTCCTGTGGCTGCCGGAGAACGCGCCGACGAGTACGGGGAGCTTTCCGGTTCTGCAGCTGCCTGATCGGTGACGATTGGTTGTCCCGCGTTTTTGTCTTTTCCGCGTTTTTGGTTGCCCCGCGTTTTTGGCTTTCCCGCCGTGGTGGTTGCTCGCCGTTTGTCGCCCGCTGCGCGGTGCGCTCGCCGTTGCGCCTGCGGCGGGCGGTGCCGCTGCGCGGGGCTGTCGGGTGCGGTGACGGGCCTGCGCGGGTGGGTGTCCGGACTGCTTCGCTTTACGTCCGGACACCCACCCGCTCCGACCCGTCCCCTCCCGTTGAGGGGTGGTGAAAGAAGGCCGGTGGGGGTGCAGGTAGCTGGTCCGGTGCGCCTCGCGATCACACGAAAACGGGTCACCCCGTGACGACAAGGTAGGGGCGGGCCACGACTACGGCCCGCCCCCACCCACGTTCACTCAACTCCCCCACGGGAGGGGACGGGCCGGAGGGGCCTGGTGTGGGGACGTAAAGCGAAGCAGTCCCCACACCAGGCCCCGCAGGCCCGTCACCGCACCCACAGCCCCGCGCAGCGGACCCCGCCCGCCGCAGGCGCCACCCACCGCACCCAGCCCCGCGCAGCGGCACCGCAGCGGGCGAAGAACGGCGAGCAACCCCCACGACGGGAAAGCCAAAAACGTGGGCCGAAAGCCAAGCGCAGCGAAACCCACGACGGGAAAGCCAAAAACGTGGGCCGCAAGCCAGAAATCAGACCGCTTCGACGACCGCGACCCGGTCCCGGTCCCCCGCGGCCCCCTCGTCCGCGGCGGCCGGCGCCGGACCGCCCCGCAGGGGCACCTCCTTGAGGAACCACGCCGCGGCGAAGCCGATGATGCTGATCACGGCGCCCCAGAGGAAGACGTGATGCGTGCCGGAGGCCACCGCATGCGCGTAGGCGTCCTTGATCATCGGGGGGAGCTGGGCGAGGCTCTTGGGGTCCATCTGGGCGCCGCCGCTGGTCATCTTCTCGCCGGCCTTGCCGATCCGTTCGGCCATCGTGGACTGCACCTGGTGGGTGAAGATCGCGCCGAAGATCGCGACGCCGAAGGAGCCGCCGATCGTGCGGAAGAGGGTGGCGGAGGACGAGCCGACGCCCATGTCCTTCATCTCGACGCTGTTCTGGGCGATCAGCATCGTGGTCTGCATCAGGAAGCCCATGCCGGCGCCGAGCACCGCCATGAAGACACCGGAGGTGAAGCGGGTGGTGCCGGTGTCCATCAGGGACAGCAGGGCCAGGCCCGCGGTGATCAGTCCGCCGCCGACCACGACGAAGATCTTGTACTTGCCGGTCCGGGTGGTGACCCGGCCGGCGAACAGCGACACGGCCATCATGGCGAGCAGCATCGGCAGGAGCAGCAGGCCCGAGTTGGTGGCCGAGGCGCCCTGGACGGTCTGCTGGAAGAGCGGCAGGAACGTCATCGACCCGAACATCACGAAGCCGACCAGGAAGCCGATGAGGGTGACGAGGGAGAAGTTGCCGTTGCGGAAGATGTGCAGCGGCAGCACCGGCTCGCTGACCTTGCGCTCGACGACCAGGAAGAGGGCGAGGGCGACCACGCCGAGGATCCCGAGGCCGATGATCTCGCCGGAGAGCCAGGCGTACTCGGTGCCGCCCCAGGTGGTGATGAGCACCAGCGAGGTGATGCCGAGGGTGAGCAGCGCGGCGCCGGCGTAGTCGATGCGGGTCTGTGCCCGCTTCTTCGGCAGGTGCAGCACCGCGGTCACCATGACCAGGGCGATCGCGCCGAGCGGCAGGTTGATGTAGAAGCTCCAGCGCCAGCCGAGGTGGTCGGTGATGCTGCCGCCGACCAGCGGTCCGCCGATCATGGCGACGGCCATGACGCCGGCCATCATGCCCTGGTACTTGCCGCGTTCCCGCGGCGGGATCAGGTCGCCGATGATCGCCATGACGCCGACCATCAGACCGCCGGCGCCCAGGCCCTGGACGGCGCGGAAGCCGATCAGCTGGCCCATGTCCTGCGCCATGCCGGACAGTGCGGAGCCGATCAGGAAGAGCACGATGGACGACAGGAAGACGCCCTTGCGTCCGTACATGTCGCCGAGCTTGCCCCAGATCGGCGTGGAGGCGGCGGTGGCGAGGGTGTAGGCGGTGACGACCCAGGACAGGTGGTCCATCCCGCCCAGTTCGCCGACGATCGTGGGCATCGCGGTGCCGACGATCATGTTGTCCAGCATCGCGAGCAGCATCGCGATCATCAGTGCGAAGAGCACCACGCGGACGCCGGGCGGCTGTTTGGCCGTGCCCGGGTCCGGTGCCGCGTCGGGTTTCCCGGTGTCCGTCATCTGCTTGTCCCCCGTCGGGGTCGCGTGTCGCGACTTCCCCATCACTCACTCCTACTTACTTGCCGCCCGGCTAGTTCGGTACGGTACGGAAGGTAAGCGGACAACTAGCCGGGCGTCAAGTAAGTTTCTCGGGTGCCCGGCTGGGCAGCCCTCTGACCAGGACCGACAACGCAGGAGAGAGCACCATGAGCACACAGGCGCGCAAGGGAAACACCCGCCAGCGCATCCAGGACGTCGCTCTGGAGCTGTTCTCCGAGCAGGGCTACGACAAGACGTCGCTGCGCGAGATCGCGGAGCGGCTCGAGGTCACCAAGGCGGCGCTCTACTACCACTTCAAGACCAAGGAAGACATCGTCATCAGCCTGTTCCAGGACCTGAGCAGGCCCATCGACGAACTGATCGCCTGGGCCGAGGAGCAGCCGCGCACCCTGGAGACCAAGCAGGAGCTGATCCGCCGCTACAGCGAGTCGCTGCGCTCGGCCGAGCCCCTCTTCCGCTTCATGCAGGAGAACCAGGCGGAGGTGCGCAATCTGAGCATCGGCGAGACCTTCAAATCGCGGATGCTGGCGCTCTTCGGGCTGCTCAAGGAGCCCGACGCGGAGCTGACGGATCAGGTGCGCTGCATCACGGCGCTGTTCTCCATGCATGCGGGCATGTTCGTGATGCAGGGCGTGAGCGGCGACCCCGAGGAGAAGCGCAGGGCCATCCTCGAGGTCGCCACAGAACTGGTCACGGCGGCGAACCCGCCGAACCGCCGGCCAGCCCGGCCGGACTCAGCTCAGACGGCGTCGCCGTGAGCCCGCAGGAATCCGGTCGGCTCGATGCCCGTCCCGTAGTTGGGGCCGGTGCGGACCTCGAAGTGCAGGTGGGGACCGGTGGAGTTACCCGTGCTGCCGGACAGGCCGATCTGCTGGCCGGCGCCGACCTGCTGGCCGACCCGGACCTGTATCTGTGACAGGTGCGCGTACTGGGTGTACGTGCCGTTGTCGTGCTGGATCACGATGGCGTTGCCGTAGGCCGGGCCGTCGCCGCCGCCCCAGGGGCCGGCCTTGACGACGGTGCCCTTGTGGACGGCCTTGACGGCGGTGCCGGTCGGCACGACGAAGTCCTGGCCACTGTGCTTGTGCGACCAGTGGCTGCCGGCGATGCCGAAGGGCTCGCCCAGGGTGTAGTTGCTGACCGGCTTGACCCAGGCGTCGGGCTTCGCGGCCGCGTCCTTCTCGGCCTTGACGGCGGCGGCCTTCGCGGCGGCCGCGGACTTCGCCTGCGCGTCGGCCTGTGCGGTCACGGCGGAACCGACACCCGAGGTGAGGTTCTGCAGGCCCGTGTCGGCAGCGCCGGCAATACCGGCACCCAGGGCGGCGGCAACACCGGCACCGGCGGCGACAACGGCCACGCGATTGCGCAGCGCGGACTTCTTGGCATTGCGGAGAGCGGTGAACTTCGACATGCGGGTTTCCTCCAGTGAATTGCTTGTTTCCCGGCTGCGGTCCGGGATTGCCATTCCTTGGTAACCCGCCTTTGCCGCCCCGCCAAGGGGCCTTTCTACTAACCAGGTCCGTACCAGGAGCGGAGTGAGCGAGGCCCTTGCGTGCCCTCTAGAGCACTGCACGAAACACTCAAAATCGGACATCTCGCACCCGTCCATGAGCCCCTTCCGGGTCACTTGAACAGGCATTTTCGCCATATGTCGCACGGGTGGCGCCCCTCGCGCCCCGGCAACCCCCAGCGACTCCCGCTCCCCGGCCCCGCAACCCCCGCGACTCCGCCGTCCGCTCCCCCTAATACTTTTAGTAGGCCTCAAATCGGCTGTGCGCCATGTCACCGATAAGCAAGATCCAACCCCTTTCCGCACCCCTTTCGGGCGCCCGATTCGGGCCCGGAGTGTTTGTGACGCGGGCAACTCCGAGCCCCGTGGAGTCACCCCCGCGACACTTTGCGGACCGGATTACCCGCGCTTTGTGACCTGAGTTACCCGCAATTTGTGACCTGGGCTACTCGGGCTTTGCGTTGCGGGCTGCCGGGGTTTTGTGGCCTGGATTACTCGGGATTGGCAAATGTCCGAATTAAGGGTGAATGGGGGGCAGATCTCCGTGACCGCCACCACACCGTCACCACACCGTCGCCCGACCACAGCCATACCGCCGCGCCGCAGTCGCACCACCGCCACCACCGCCCCAGCCCGTCCCCGGCGCGATCTGGCCGATCCCCGCCCGCTGCCCCGCCCGCCCCTCTAGCCTGGCGCGACCGCAGCACCGGCCAGGGGGAGGGCGACCGCACGATGGACCCGACAGCACTGGGTATCCGGCTCGCCTCCGGCGTGGTCGCCCCGCTCGTACGCAGGCTCTTCGTCCAGGAGGGGCCCGGCGCCGCCCTGGTGGACCGGCCGGTACGGATCTCGGGGCTGGTCACCTTCACGGGCGAGAAACGCACCCTCGCCGAGAAGGACCTGCACCGGCTCGCGCGGGAGCTGGTGGAGCGGGCCGTACGGTCCGCGGGCCCCGGCGAGCGCCCGCTGCCCGCGGACGAGGAGCCCGCCGTGGCCGGTGCCCTGGCCGCCACGCTGCGCGGGCTGGGCAGCCTCGACATGGACGACGTCCAGGCCGTCCATCTGGGAGCCGACGCCCTCGCCGGGCGTCTGAGGGCGGCGAGCCCCGCCGCCGTCCGCGGCCTCTCCCGGGACGCCGAGCTGCTGCACGACACCCTGCTGGGCCTCGCCTGCCTGCACATCGTGCACTTCTTCACCCGGCGGTCCGCCTTCGTGGCCCGCACCCTCGTGGCGCAGAGCCGGACCCTCGACGGCCTGGTCGGCGCCATGGACGCCGTCCTCGCGCGGCACCCCTCCCCGCAGGCCGCCGACACCGCCTTCGAGCGCGACTACCTCGCCTACCTGGCCCGCAAGCACGGCCGGCTGACCATCTACGGCATCGACCTCACCCACTCCCCGGACCGCTGGCCCCTGGACGCGGCCTACCTGAGCCTGGCGGCGACCGCCCCGGAGGCCACCGCCGCCGGCCCCCTCCACGACGGGGCCGGCCCGCGGCCCGGGCCGCCCGCGCCCCTTCCCGTCCCCGCCGACCAGGCTCTGGCCGGCCGCGACCGGGTGCTGCTGCGCGGGGTCGCCGGCTCCGGCAAGAGCACGCTGGTCCAGTGGCTGGCCGTCTCCTGCACCAAGGCCCCCGGCGAGACGGCCCTCCCCCACCTCTACGGCCGGATCCCCTTCGTCCTCCCCCTGCGCACCCTCACCCGCGACGGGGCGCCCCTGCCCACCCCCGACCGGTTCCTCGCCGCCGTCGGCTGCCCCGTGTCCGGCTCGCAGCCCGCCGGCTGGGCCGACCGTGTCCTGGCCGGCGGCCGGGCGCTCCTCCTCGTCGACGGCCTGGACGAGATCCCCGAGCGGGAGCGCGAGCCCACCCGCCGCTGGCTGCGCGATCTGTCCGACGCCTTCCCCGGCAACCTGTGGCTGGTCACCTCCCGCCCCTCCGCCGTACGCGACGACTGGCTCGCCGCCGACGGCTTCGGCGAACTCACGCTGTCGGCCATGAGCCGTACCGAGGTCGCGGCGTTCATCGGCCGCTGGCACGCCGCGGCCCGCTGCGACGCCGAGGACCCCGAACGCCTCGACGCCTACGAGCAGTCCCTCCTCGCCGCCGTCCACACCACACAGGACCTCGCCCGGCTCGCCACCAACCCCCTCATGTGCGGCCTGATCTGTGCCCTGCACCGGGACCGCCGCGGCTATCTGCCCACCGGCCGCAAGGAGCTCTACGACGCCGCCCTGGGCATGCTGCTCTCCCGCCGGGACCGCGAACGCGACATGGCCGCCCCCACGGGCATCGAGCTGGGCGACGAGCCGCAGATCCAGCTCCTCCAGCGGCTCGCGTACTGGCTCATCCGCAACGGCCGCAACGAACTCGACCGCGAACGGGCCGAGCGCATCGTCGGCGAGGCCCTGCCGGCCGTGCCCGCCGCCGCGGAGCAGGGCGACGCGACGGCCATTTTCCGCCATCTCCTGCTGCGCAGCGGCCTCCTGCGCGAACCGGCCCCCGGCTCCGTCGACTTCGTCCACCGGACCTTCCAGGACTACCTCGGCGCCAAGGCCGCCGTGGAGGACGGGGATTTCGGGCTGCTGGTGGCGCATGCCGAGGACTCCCAGTGGGAGGACGTGATCCGGATGGCGGTGGCCCATGCGCGGCCGCGCGAACGGGCGGAGCTCCTGCGGGGGTTGCTCGCCCGCGGGGACGGCATCGAGGACGACCTGACCCGGGTGCGTGTCCATCTCCTCGCCCTGGCCTGCCTGGAGCACGCCACGGAGCTGGATCCGCTGGTGCGCGCCGAGGTGCACGACCGGGCCGGGGCGATCCTGCCGCCCCGCGACCGCGAGGAGGCGAACCTGCTCGCGCTGGTGGGGCCGCTCGTCCTGGAGCTGCTGCCCGGCCCGGCCGACGGTCTGGAGAAGGACGAGGCCCAAGAGGTGGTGGCCACCGCGGCGCTGCTCGCCTCGGACGGCGCCCTGGAGGTCCTCAAGCGCTTCCGGCGCACCTCATCGTGTGAGCAACAACTCGCCCTGTCCTGGCCGCTGTTCGACACCGAGCGGTACGCGCAGGAGGTGCTCCGGCACCTCTCGGACCGAGCGACGTTCCCCGTACGCAGCCCCGAGGACATGCGTGCGCTGCGGCGGACCGGCGACCGGCCCCGGATCAGCGCCGCCGGCCCGCTCACCGCCCGGGAGCTGGTGGCCGGGCTGCCCACCGAGCGGCTCACCCAACTGACGCTGACCGACAACGACGCGCTCGGCAGCCTGGACTTCCTCACGGAGTTCCCCGCCCTGCGCTCCCTGACGCTGGTGGACTGCCCGAAGATCGACAGCCTCGCCCCACTCGCCGGGATGCCGTTGACCATGCTGTCGGTGACGGCACGGGACCGTGCCGGGGTGCGCTGCCCGGACGGGCTGCACCTGTTGGAGCGCCTCCGCCACCTGCGCCTCCTGGCTCCCCTCCCGCCCGAGGGGCTGCGGGCGCTGCCGGCGGACGCCCCGCTGGACACGCTGCTGATCGAAGGCCCGGTCGAGGCCGGGTTCTGCGCGCTGCGCCACTGGCCGGAGCTCAGGATCCTGCAACTGCGGAGTCTCACGGAAGCCTTCCCCGACGACGCCTGGGACGCCCTGGCGCACCTGCCCGGCCTGGAGGAGTTCGCGTTCGGCCTGGCGGCCGGGCAGACCCTGCGGATCCCCGCGGGCCTCCGGCTGCCGCAGGTGACGACGCTGAGCGCGATCAATGTCGCGCGGGGCCCGCTCGCGGGCCTGAGCCGTGCCGTGGCCGCCGCCCTCCCGGCGTTCCCCGCCCTGCGCACCCTCCAGCTCTACGGTCTCACCGGCGGCCCCGTCGCCCTTCCACCGCTGACCGGCCTGCCCGATCTGCGGAAGGTCTTCCTCTCCTACCTCCGCCCCGAGCCCGCCCCCGCACTCCCGCCGGATATCGAACTCACTTACTTCCCCCGGCCCCGCACATAGGCCGGCCGGTGCCGTCGGACCGCCCCGGCACGTGCGCGGCCGACGGGCACCCGCCCGCATCTGCTGATCGCCGGGCAATTACTTCCGGCCGTGCTCGAAACGGGCGTCTTCCCCGCCGAGACGTGCGCCCGAGGGCGGTTCGCTTACGGCCCCGGGGTTCTCGGGGTTTCCCCGGAGTGGCTGCCGGCCTTTCCGGAACTGGACGTGCTCCGGACGCGCCGGTGTGCCGCCGGCGTATTCCGCGGGGTGCGGTGTTGCCGGCGGAATGAGCATCGGGCAGAGGGAGCGGCCGGGCATCGGTGGCGTTGTCCAGAAACGGCCGAAAATGACCTAGCAATTTCGGAGCTGAATTTCTCTGCCGCATACGGAACTGCCCCGGAACCGTGAGAAACGATTCCGGGGCAGTGCCGTATGTGCGATATACGCGGTGCCGTCAGGCGTCCTTGCTCAGGTTCGGGCCCGAGCCGCCGGTGGCGGACTCGATCGGCGGGGCGTCGGGCAGTGCCGACTTCTCCTCGCCGCGGAAGGTGAACTTGGCGGTGTCACCCTCGCCCTCGACATCGACGACCACGATGTGGCCCGGACGCAGCTCGCTGAAGAGGATCTTCTCCGAGAGGGCGTCCTCGATCTCGCGCTGGATCGTGCGGCGCAGCGGACGGGCGCCGAGCACCGGGTCGTACCCGCGCTTGGCCAGCAGCGACTTGGCCTCGCCGCTGAGCTCGATGCCCATGTCGCGGTCCTTGAGCCGCTCGTCCACCTTGGCGATCATGAGGTCGACGATCTGGATGATGTCTTCCTCGGTGAGCTGGTGGAAGACGACCGTGTCGTCCACACGGTTGAGGAACTCGGGGCGGAAGTGCTGCTTGAGCTCTTCGTTGACCTTGTTCTTCATCCGCTCGTAGCTGGACTTGGTGTCGCCCTGGGCCGCGAAGCCCAGGTTGAAGCCCTTGGAGATGTCCCGGGTGCCGAGGTTGGTCGTCATGATGATGACCGTGTTCTTGAAGTCCACGACCCGGCCCTGGGAGTCGGTCAGGCGACCGTCCTCCAGGATCTGCAGCAGCGAGTTGAAGATGTCCGGGTGGGCCTTCTCGACCTCGTCGAAGAGCACGACGGAGAACGGCTTGCGGCGCACCTTCTCGGTGAGCTGGCCGCCCTCTTCGTAGCCGACGTAGCCGGGGGGCGAACCGAACAGCCGGGAGACGGTGTGCTTCTCGCTGAACTCCGACATGTCGAGGGAGATCAGCGCGTCCTCGTCGCCGAAGAGGAACTCCGCCAGCGTCTTGGACAGCTCGGTCTTACCGACACCGGACGGGCCGGCGAAGATGAACGAGCCGCCGGGACGCTTGGGGTCCTTCAGGCCGGCACGGGTACGGCGGATGGCCTGGGAGAGCGCCTTGATGGCGTCCTTCTGGCCGATGACGCGCTTGTGGAGCTCGTCCTCCATGCGCAGCAGCCGCGAGGACTCCTCCTCGGTGAGCTTGAAGACCGGGATGCCGGTGGCCGTGGCCAGGACCTCGGCGATCAGCTCCTCGTCCACCTCGGCGACGACGTCCATGTCGCCGGCCTTCCACTCCTTCTCCCGCTTCGCCTTGGCGGCCAGGAGCTGCTTCTCCTTGTCGCGCAGGCCCGCGGCCATCTCGAAGTCCTGCGAGTCGATCGCGGACTCCTTCTCCCGGCGCACATCGGCGATCTTCTCGTCGAATTCGCGCAGGTCCGGCGGTGCGGTCATGCGGCGGATCCGCATCCGGGAGCCGGCCTCGTCGATCAGGTCGATCGCCTTGTCCGGCAGGAAGCGGTCGGAGATGTAGCGGTCGGCGAGGGTGGCCGCCGCGACCAGCGCGGAGTCCGTGATGGACACGCGGTGGTGCGCTTCGTAGCGGTCCCGCAGACCCTTGAGGATCTCGATGGTGTGCGGGAGCGACGGCTCGGCGACCTGGATCGGCTGGAAGCGGCGCTCCAGGGCCGCGTCCTTCTCCAGGTGCTTGCGGTACTCGTCGAGCGTGGTGGCGCCGATGGTCTGCAGCTCGCCTCGCGCCAGCATGGGCTTGAGGATGCTCGCGGCGTCGATCGCGCCCTCGGCGGCGCCCGCACCCACCAGGGTGTGGAGCTCGTCGATGAACAGGATGATGTCGCCGCGGGTGCGGATCTCCTTGAGGACCTTCTTCAGGCGCTCCTCGAAGTCACCGCGGTAGCGGGAGCCGGCGACCAGGGCACCGAGGTCGAGGGTGTAGAGGTGCTTGTCCTTGAGGGTCTCGGGCACCTCGCCCTTGACGATGGCCTGCGCCAGGCCCTCGACGACCGCCGTCTTGCCGACGCCGGGCTCGCCGATGAGGACCGGGTTGTTCTTGGTACGGCGGGAGAGCACCTGCATGACCCGCTCGATTTCCTTCTCGCGCCCGATCACCGGGTCGAGCTTGGTCTCGCGGGCGGCCTGCGTCAGGTTGCGGCCGAACTGGTCCAGGACGAGGGAGGTCGAGGGGGTGCCCTCGGCGGGGCCGCCGGCGGTGGCGGCCTCCTTGCCCTGGTAGCCGGAGAGCAGCTGGATGACCTGCTGCCGCACCCGGTTCAGATCGGCGCCCAGCTTCACCAGGACCTGGGCGGCGACGCCCTCGCCCTCGCGGATCAGGCCGAGCAGGATGTGCTCCGTACCGATGTAGTTGTGGCCGAGCTGGAGGGCCTCGCGGAGCGAGAGCTCCAGGACCTTCTTGGCACGGGGGGTGAAGGGGATGTGCCCGGACGGGGCCTGCTGGCCCTGGCCGATGATCTCCTCCACCTGCTGGCGGACCGCCTCGAGCGAAATCCCGAGGCTCTCCAGGGCCTTAGCGGCGACACCCTCACCCTCATGGATCAGGCCCAGGAGGATGTGCTCGGTGCCGATGTAGTTGTGGTTGAGCATCCGGGCTTCTTCCTGAGCCAGGACGACAACCCGCCGCGCACGGTCGGTGAACCTCTCGAACATCGTTAATCGCTCCTCAGAGCGGTCAGGCAGTTAGGGGTCGGTCCCCTCCCTGTCCTTCCGCATGCTAGTCCCGCGGGGCGGGACAGCTCATTCCAACTGCCGACACCCGTCCGGATCACCCCCGCTCCGGCGGGGAAATTTACTGCCGAACAGCTGACATCTGCTCCAACTCGATGGTGCGAGACGATGTTCCCGCAGGCCAGGTATATACGCCCACTGCCACTACGCCCATGGCGAACGCGCCCTGCACCGACACGCCGTCCGCCGCCGGCCCTCGGCCCGGCGGAGGCGCCTCGGGCGCCGGTCACACCGTCTCTTCCCACTGACACTGTCTTACCCGCCGGCACTGACACTCCATGCGGCGCAGGGCCCTTCCATCCGCTACGGGCGAACATCCGCACGCCACCGAAAGCCCCTCGCGCCCTCTTGCGCGGGCACGGTGCGTATTGACACTTCCACTCAGCGTAACTTCCGGGATCGTCGGGAGTTGCACGGGGCATGGCCCGCGTGCTTCCGCGCCCCCGCAGCCCCTTCGTCCCCCTCACGCCTCCCGCTCCCCTCGCCGCGCTTCGCCGCCGGTACGAGGAGGAGCTGGGCTGGCCCACCACCGCCACGGGGCCGGTGGAGCTGCTGACGGGGCTGTCTTTCGACGTCCTGGAGATGCCGGCCGATGCGGGGGATGCCGTATTGCGGCGGCTGCCGCGCACCGGCCCCGTGGCACTGGTCCGGGCCGGAAGCGGCGGGAAACACCCGGCTGATCGGCCGAAATTGCTCATGCTCATCGCGGCCGGGGGTGCGGAAGAACTTCCGGGAATCCTGGAATGGCTGGAGTGGGGCGCACTGGCGGTGGATCTCACGGCGCGGGGGGCCGGAGACCGTATGCCCGCTCCGGCGTTCCCGGGCGGCCCGGCACTGTCATACGGATTCGGCTCGTGGGAGGCCGCGGGATGGGTGCGGCCTCCCCGGCCCGGGTACGAGGCGGGGAATTCCCTGCCCACCACGGGGTTCGGGACAGGAATCGGGGACGTTGGGGGCGCCCCCGACCTCGTACGGCTCGTGAGCGCGGCGGCGACGGAGTGCCACCGTGCCCGGTTGCGGCGTGCTCGTAATGACCAATCGGACCGCGCGTACGGAGATCAGCCGTTGGCCTTCTCGAATGCCTCGCGAATGTCGGCGGGGACGCGGCCGCGGTCATTGACGTTGTAGCCGTTCTCCTTCGCCCAGGCGCGGATCTTCGCAGTGTCCTGGCTGCCGCCGGAAGCCGCACCACGCGACTTGCCGCGGCCCGAAGAAGCGCGGCCACCGGTGCGGCGACCCGCCTTCACGAAGTCGGCAAGCGAGTCGCGCAGCTTCTGCGCGTTGCCCTCGGAGAGGTCGATCTCGTAGGACTTGCCGTCGAGAGCGAACGTCACCGTCTCGTCCGCCTCGCCACCGTTGAGGTCGTCGACAAGAAGAACCTGAACCTTCTGTGCCACCGGTTTCCCTTTCATCGAATGCGGATTACGACGGAAAGCAAACCGCTTTTCCGGGAAAAACACAAACCCTTGGGTAGGGTTCACTTGCCCGCAGACCGGGGAACGCATGCTTCCGTAGCCATGAGATAGGGGAGCGATTCGGACATAGAACACTCATCACAGGTGCAGAAGCATCCGGCTGTTACCCAGGGTGTTGGGCTTCACTCGTTCGAGGCCCAGGAACTCCGCAACGCCCTCGTCATAGGAACGCAGCAGCTCACTGTAGACATCACCGTCTACCGGAGCTTCGCCGATCTCCACGAAGCCGTGCTTGGTGAAGAAGTCGACTTCGAAGGTGAGACAGAAAATGCGCCGCACTCCGAGCCAGCTGGCAGTGCGCAGCAGCTTCTCCAGGACTTGGTGGCCGACGCCCGATCCCTTCAGGCGCGGATCCACGGCCAGGGTGCGTACCTCGGCGAGGTCTTCCCACATGACGTGGAGTGCTCCGCAGCCGACGACCTCGGCGTCTTCGTCCCGCTCGGCCACCCAGAACTCCTGGATGTCCTCGTAAAGCGTGACGGTGGCTTTGTCGAGCAGGATCCCGTCGCGCGAGTAGGAGTCGATGAGGCGGCGTACGGCCGGTACATCGGCGGTTCTGGCGCGGCGGACGGTGAGGCCTTTTGAATGCGGAGGCATGCCGGGACGCTATCGCCCGTTGCCGGTGGCATCCGCCCCGGGTTCATCCCCTCCGGCCGGCCCGGCGTCCCCGGCGCCTTCCGCTGCCGCGGGTGCTCCGCCTTCTTGTGCGGGAGCGGCCGGTGCGGGCCGTGGTGCCTGTTGTTCCGTGCCGTCCGCCGGTTCGTCGACCTGCACCATCCGTACGGCGTCGCGCAGGGCGTGCCGTTGTTCCGGCGACATCATGCCGAAGAAGGCCACGAGGGCGGCCGCGGGGTTGTCGCTGGCGGACCATGCTTCGTTCATGAGTGCGGCCGCGTAGGCGGCGCGGGTGGAGACCGCCTCGTATCGATAGGCGCGGCCTTCCGCTTCGCGGCGCACCCAGCCCTTCTGGTGCAGGTTGTCCAATACGGTCATGACCGTGGTGTAGGCGATCGACCGTTCCTTCTGCAGATCTTCCAGGACTTCTCGGACGGTGACCGGGCGGTTCCACTCCCAGACACGCGTCATGACCGCGTCTTCCAGATCACCCAAGCGTCTCGGCACACAAGAACAATAGTGGGAGATGTCGCGTATGCCCGTTGATCTCGTGGCGTTTGGGCCGGAAAAAGGCGGTACGGCCCGGGAGGGAGCCTCCGGGGCCGTACGGTGCGCGCGGGCCGCCCGGCGGGCGGCGGGCGGCTCAGGCGCCGTGCGCCGTGGCCTCCTGGCCGGTGGATTCGGTGCGCGAGAGCGCGGCGTCCACTGCGGCGTCCTCCTTGGCCTTGTTCGCCCCGCCCTGGCTCTTGACGATCGTCACGATCAGGGCGGTGAAGGCCACGGCCATCACTACCGGCGGGAGCAGCGCTGCGACGTAATCCATGGCGTTCGGCCTCCTTTGGGCGGGGAGATTCCAGAGTACGCAGCGCTCAGGCGGTGCGGCTCTCGGGGGGCGGGGCGGGGCGGCGGCGGGGCGGGAACACCTCGCCGGGGGTGGGGATCGGCCGGTCCCTGCGCGGCGTCTTGGGGGGCGAGGGCGCGGGCTGGGGCTTGCGCTCCGGTTCGGGCTTCCGCTCGGGCTCCGGTTCCCGCCCGTCGCGGGCCGCCGAGCGGCCGCCCGGGAGCGCGCGCAGCCGGGTCCGTACGGACTGTTCGGCCAGTTGCTCGCAGTGCCGCAGCAGGGCGCTGCGGCGTTCGCGCTCGGCCCGGCCGGCGGGCCGCGCGGTCAGGGAGCGCAGGGCGGCGAGGTCGTCGGGGCCGGGGACGTGCCCGGCCGAGAGCGCCTCGGTCAGCTGCGCGAGGTAGCCGGCGGCCGAGCCGGGCAGGGCTTCGCGGTAGCGGGCGAGGTCGGCGAGCAGGAAGGCGCGCAGCCGGCCGCCTTCGCGGACCGCCTCGTCGACCGCCTCGGCCAGCCGGAGATATTCCTGGATGTCCTGCGACCGCTCGGGCCCGGGGGCGCCGAGCGGGGCGGGGTGGGGCGTTGTCTGCAGGGCATGGGCGAGGGCGCGACGGAGCACACGCAACTCATCGGCGCTGAACGCCATGCCGCCGCGGGTTCCGTTTGGCATTGGCATGTGGCGACTTTACGACCGTTTTCGACAAAAGCCGCTTAATTCGTGAACGGTGGCGCGGCAGCGAGCCGCACCACCGCACATCCGGCGCCGGAAAGGGCTCCCGGGCCGGGATTGCGCCGCGACGGCGCGGACCGCTCGGCCGCACCCCGCCCGGCGCTCCGCTACGACCGGGCGATGTTCCGCTCGTAGACCAGCCGCAGCCCGATGAGGGTGAGCCAGGGCTCGTGCGAGTCGATCACCGACGATTCGCCGAGCACCATCGGCGCCAGCCCGCCGGTGGCGATCACGGTCACCTCGTCCGGGTCCTCGGCCAGCTCGCGCGCCATCCGCTGCACCACGCCGTCGACCTGGCCCGTGAAGCCGTAGAGGATGCCGGACTGCATGGCCTCCACGGTGTTCTTGCCGATGACGCTGCGCGGCCGGGCCAGTTCGATCTTGCGGAGCTGGGCGCCCTTGACGCCCAGCGCGTCCACGGAGATCTCGATGCCCGGGGCGATCACGCCGCCGACGTACTCGCCGCGCGCGCTGACCGCGTCGAAGGTGGTGGCCGTGCCGAAGTCGACGACCACCGCGGGGCCGCCGTAGAGCTCGACGGCCGCCAGGGCGTTGATGATCCGGTCGGCGCCGACCTCCTTGGGGTTGTCCATGAGGATCGGCACCCCCGTCTTGACGCCCGGCTCCACCAGGACCGCGGGCACGTCGCCGTAGTAGCGGCGGGTCACCTCGCGCAGCTCGTGCAGGACGGAGGGGACCGTGGAGCAGATGGAGATGCCCTCGATGCCGTCGCCCAGGTCGTCGCCGAGCAGCGGGTGCATGCCCATCAGGCCCTGCAGGAGGACGGCGAGCTCGTCGGCGGTGCGCCGGGCGTCGGTGGAGATCCGCCAGTGCTCGACGATCTCCTCGCCGTCGAACAGGCCGAGAACGGTGTGGGTGTTCCCCACGTCGATGGTCAGCAGCATGCTCCGCACCGCCTCCGGGTCACATCACGCCCGAACGGCCCGCCCGCGGTGGCGGGCGGGGCGACGGGCGGGCGGGGGTTTCCTGCGTCGATGGTCGCGAGCATGACGGTCAGCCGTCCTCGCGCAGGTCGAGGCCGATGTCGAGGACCGGGGAGGAGTGCGTGAGGGCACCCACCGCGAGGTAATCGACGCCGGTCTCGGCGTAGGTGCGGGCGTTGTCCAGGGTCAGCCGGCCCGACGACTCCAGCATGGCGCGCCCGGCGACCAGCTCCACGGCCTCGCGGGTCTGCTCCGGGGTGAGGTTGTCCAGCAGGATCAGGTCGGCGCCCTCGGCGAGGATCGGCGGGATCTGGTCGATCCGGTCGACCTCCACCTCGATCGGCACCCCGGGGAACTCGGACCGTACGGCCGTGAACGCCTCGGCGACGCCGCCCGCCGCGACCACGTGGTTGTCCTTGATCAGCGCCGCGTCCGACAGCGACATCCGGTGGTTGACGCCGCCGCCGCAGCGCACCGCGAACTTCTCCAGGGCGCGCAGCCCCGGCGTCGTCTTACGGGTGTCGCGGACCTTGGTCTTCGTCCCTTCGAGCGCGTCGGCCCAGGCCCGGGTGGCGGTCGCGATGCCCGACAGACGGCCCAGGATGTTCAGCGCGCTGCGCTCGGCGGTGAGCAGGTCGCGGGTGCGGGTGGTGACGCTCAGCAGCGGGGTGCCGGCCGCGACCCGGTCGCCGTCCTCGACGTGCCGCTCGACCGCGAACTCGTCGGTGCACACGATGGACAGCACCGCCTCGGCGATCCGCAGCCCGGCGACCGTACCGGCCTGCCGGGCCGTGAAGTCGCCGGTGGCGACCGCGTCCTCGGGGACGGTGGCCACGGTCGTGACGTCCACGCCCTGGTCGAGGTCCTCCTCGATGGCGAGGTGCGCGAGGTCCTCGACCTGTACGGGGTCGAGCCCGGCGGCCACCAGGAGGGCTGCCAGGTCGGGGTCGAGACCGCAGGTCAGCGGGTCGAGCTCGTACGCGCCCTCGTCGCCGCCGCAGCCGCAGGCGTCGCCGCAGCCGCCGCCGGTGGGCCGGCCGATCTGGAGGAGGGGGAGGTCGTCGCGGGTGCTGCTCACGGGCTGGGCTCCGGTTTCGGGGAGGAAGGGGGCGGGGGGTTGCGCGGGGCTGTCCCGGCGGGCGCTGGGGCCGGCGGGCCGGTGCGCGTCGGGGGGCCGGTGGTCAGGGGCGGGGTGGGCGGTCATCGGTGGTCACGGGGCCGTGGTCGGCGGGAAGTCGGCGGTCGCCGTCGTACGGAGGGTCAGCGCGCGGTCCGCGTCCAGGGTGATGCGGAAGTGCCGGCGCCAGGAGGCATCGTCGCGGTCCGGGTGGTCCTCGCGCCAATGGCAGCCGCGGGTCTCCGCGCGGCGCTGTGCCGCGGCCACCAGCACCCTGGCGACACACAGCAGGTTGGTCGCCTCCCACGCCTCCACACCGGGCTCGGGGGACTTGTGGGCGGTGCCGGCGCTCGGCTCCGTCGCCTCGCGGTGGATGCGGTCCAGTGCGGCGGCGGCCCCAGCGAGACTCTCGGCGCTGCGCAGCACGCCCGCCCCGGCGGTCATGATCCGCTGCACGGCGGTACGGCTCTCGGGGGCGAGGAGGGGGAGGGTGGTGCGCGGCGCGGACGCCGGAGCGCGGTCCCCGGCGGGATCCGGCGCGGGATCCGGCACGGGGCCCTCGGTGAGGTCCGCGGCGATCCGCTCGGCGAAGACCAGGCCCTCCAGGAGGGAGTTGGAGGCGAGGCGGTTGGCGCCGTGGACGCCGGTGCAGGCGACCTCGCCGCAGGCGTAGAGACCCGGGACGGTGGTGCGTCCGCGCAGGTCGGTGCGTACGCCGCCGGAGGCGTAGTGCGCGGCCGGGGCGACCGGTATCGGCTCGGTGACCGGGTCGATGCCGTGGCTGCGGCAGGCGGCCAGGATGGTCGGGAACCGGGTCTCCCACATCTGCGCGCCGAAGTGCCGGCCGTCCAGATACATGTGCTCGACGCCCTGTTCGTGCGCCTGGCGCATGATCGCCTTGGCGACGATGTCGCGCGGTGCCAGCTCGGCGAGTTCGTGCTGCCCGACCATGAAGCGGGTGCCGTCGGCGTCGACGAGGTGTGCGCCCTCGCCCCGTACGGCCTCGGAGATCAGCGGCTGCTGGCCCTCCGCTTCCGGGCCCAAATACAGGACGGTGGGGTGGAATTGGACGAATTCCAGGTCGGAGACCTCCGCGCCGGCGCGCAGCGCCAGCGCCACCCCGTCGCCGGTGGAGACCGCCGGGTTGGTGGTCGCGGAGAAGACCTGCCCCATGCCTCCGGTGGCGAGCACCACCGCCGGGGCGTGGACGGCCCCGACGCCGTCGTGCTGGCCCTCCCCCATGACGTGCAGGGTGACGCCGGACGTACGGCCGTCGGCGTCGGTGAGCAGGTCGAGGACGAGCGCGTTCTCGATGGTGCGCAGCCCGGCGTCGCGGACCGCCTCGACGAGCGCGCGGGAGATCTCGGCCCCGGTGGCGTCGCCGCCGGCGTGCGCGATCCGGCGGCGGTGGTGGCCGCCTTCACGGGCGAGCGCTATCTCGTCGCTGCCCGGTGCGGTGTCGAAGCGGGCACCGGAGCGGATCAGCCGGTGCACGGCGTCCGGGCCCTCGGTGACCAGGGTCCGCACGGCCGCCTCGTCGCACAGCCCGGCGCCCGCCACGAGCGTGTCGGCCAGGTGCTGCTCCGGGGTGTCGCCGTCGCCGAGAGCCGCCGCGATACCGCCCTGGGCCCAGCGTGTGGAGCCGTCGTCCAGGCGGGCCTTGGTGACCACGACGGTACGGCGCCCGGCCGCGGCGCAGCGCAGCGCGGCGGTCAGCCCGGCCACCCCGGAGCCCACCACCACGACGTCCGCTTCGATGGACCAGCCGGGGGCTGGGGCCTTCAGGCGTATGCCGGTGCCTGATACGGGGCCGGGGCCGGTGCCTGTTCCGGTGGCGGTCATCGGGTCGCTCCGAGGGGGCCTTGGGGGGTGGTCGGGGGTGTGGTGGGGGCGGTGGGGGTGGGGGCCGGCGTGGTGCGGGAGTCCTGCGGGGTGGTGCCGTGCTGCCCCGTGGTCCCGTCCTGCGCCGTGGTCCCGTCCTGCCCCGTGGTTCCATCCTGCGGCGTGGTGCTGTCCTGCGGCGTGGTGCTGTCCTGCGGCGTGGTGCTGTCCTGGTGGGCGGTCGCCGGCTGGGGGCGTCCGGCCCCGAAGACGAGCCGGATGTTGTCGATCAGCCGTGTGGTGCCGACCTTCGCGGCGACCGCGAGGATGGCCTCGCCCTCGTACGCGTCCGGGATCTCGGTGAAGTCCGACGGGTCGACCAGCGCCAGGTAGTCCAGTGTGAGCGGCGGGTCGAGGCGGGCGGCGTCCTCCAGGACCGCGCGGGCCGCGGCCCGCGCCACACAGGGGCCGTGCGGGGGCCCTGCGGCGGCGTAGGCGACCGCGTGTGCGTCGGCGGCCGCCCGGTCCTCGCCGAGGGCTGCCAGGGCCGCGGAGCGGTGCTGTGCCGCATGGCCCACGGAGGCGGCGCGGGCGCGCAGCGCCTCCTCGGCGGCGAGCCGGTCACGGGCCGCGAACAGCGCCGCCGACAACGCGAGCGCGGTGCTCCGCTCCGGGGCCGAGAGGTAGCGGTTGCGGCTGGACAGGGCCAGACCGTCCTCCTCGCGCACCGTGGGGACACCGACGATCTCGACGGGGAAGTTGAGGTCGGCGGCCATCCGCGTGATCACCGCGAGCTGCTGGGCGTCCTTCTGCCCGTAGAGGGCGACGTCCGGCGCGGTCAGGTGCAGCAGCTTGGCGACGACGGTCAGGACGCCGTCGAAGTGCCCGGGGCGGCTGGCGCCCTCCAGGAGGGTCCCCATGGGGCCCGCGGCGATCCGGATCTGCGGCTCCCCGCCCGGGTAGACCTCGTCGACGGACGGGGCGAACACCGCGTCCGCGCCGGCCGCTGCGGCCAGCCCGACATCCGCGTCCAGGGTGCGCGGATAGCGGTCCAGGTCCTCCCCGGCACCGAACTGCAGCGGGTTGACGAAGACCGTGACGACGACCTGCCCCTGCGGACCGACCCGGCGGCGGGCGGCGCGGATCAAGGTGGCGTGGCCCTCGTGGAGCGCGCCCATGGTCATGACGACGGCACGGGCCCCGGCCCGGCGGGGCAGCTCGCGCAGGGCGGCGGCGGTGTGGACGAGGCGGGTGGGGTGGGGCGCGTCCGCGGGCGGGGCCGTCGGGGGGCTTGCGTCCATGGGCGGGGCCGTCCGGCTGCTCGTGTCCGTGGGCCGGGCCGGGCGACTCGCGTCCGTGGGCTCGGCCGGGTCCGGGCTCTGCGGCGAGGAGGTCATCGGTCGCCTCCTTCGGGGCCGGGGTCGGGGGCGTCGGGGCCGTCGGGGCCGGGGCCGTGGTCGGGACCCTCGGCGTCCGCTTCGGGGGCCGGGCCGGGGGCGGCCCGGTCCTCGCCGGGCGTGCCGGAGGCGTCGGGAGCGGAGGTGCTCGGTGCGGAGCCTGGGCGCGGGCCGTCGCCGGAGTCCGCGAGCACCTCGAGCAGGTCCTCGGCCAGTTCCGGCTTCAGCAGACCGTGGTCCAGCGCCCGGTCCGCGGTCGTCCGGGCCATGGCGACGTACCCGGCGACGCTCTGGGGCGCGTGCCGGCGCAGCTCCGCGATATGGGCGGCGACGGTGCCGGCGTCGCCCCGTGCCACCGGGCCGGTCAGGGCCGCGTCGCCGGAGCGCAGGGCGTTGTCCAGGGCGGCGCCGAGCAGCGGTCCCAGCATCCGGTCCGGGGCCTGCACACCCGCGTCGCGCAGCAGGTCCATCGACTGGGCCACGAGCGTGACCAGGTGGTTCGCGCCGATGGCGAGTGCCGCGTGGTAGAGCGGACGCGCCGATTCCGCGATCCACTCGGGTTCCCCGCCCATCTCGATGACCAGCGCCTCGGCGGCCATCCGCAGCTCGTCGGGCGAGGTCACCCCGAACGAGCAGCCGGCCAGCCGCTGGACGTCCACGGAGGTGCCGGTGAAGGTCATGGCCGGATGCAGGGCGAGCGGCAGGGCGCCGGCGCGGGTGGCCGGGTCCAGCACCGCGGTTCCGAACCGGCCCGAGGTGTGCACCAGCAGCTGGCCGGGCCGCACGGCGCCGGTCTCGGCGAGGCCGCTCACCAGGCCGGCGAGGGCGTCGTCGGGGACGGTCAGCAGGACGAGGTCGGCGCGGGCGAGCACCTCGGCCGGGGTGACCAGCGGGACGTCGGGCAGCAGTGCGGCGGCGCGTCGTACGGAGGCGTCGGAGACGCCCGACACGGCAACCGGGCGATGCCCCGCGAGCTGCAGCGAAGCGGCGAGAGCGGGCCCGACACGGCCCGCGCCGACGACTCCGACGGTCAGCCGGGCGGGGCGGTCCTGGGCCTCGGTGGGTGGCATTGCATTCACGCGGCGATGGCCTTCCGTTCCAGTCCGCGGGGGGTACCGGACGATTCCTCGCCATGCTACGCGAGTGTTTCCGGCGGCTTTCCGAGCTGTACGGAAGGTGAGACGGGGGTCTCTCGCGAGAGTTGTCCACAGGGGTCGCGGCTCGGCGCGGGCCTGAGCCATGCTCGGTGCGGTGCCGCGCGGAGAGCGCGGGAGAAGCAGCAGCCAGGGGGGCGCATGCGGGACAGCGAACGGCGCACGGAAACGGACGAGGGCAGCACTGCCGCGGGCGGCGGCCCGGGCGAGGGGGACGCCGCGTCGGCCGCGCGGGCCCGGATGCGGGCCGCGCTCCGCGGCGCGGAACGGATGCTGGCGAGAGACGCGTTCCTGGAGACCATCCGCGAGCGGCTGGACCGCTTGGTGGCCGACGCTCCGGCCTCCTACGACCTGGACGACCGTCCCGACTTCTACGGCAACGACGACGGCGTGGTCGGCGAGCTGGAACGCCGGACCGCCGAGATCCTGGGCACCGAGGCCGCCGCCTTCTTCCCGACCGGCACGATGGCCCAGCAGGTGGCGCTGCGCTGCTGGGCGGGGCGTACGGGCAACGCCACGGTCGCCGGCCATCGCCTGTCGCATCTGGAGGTGCACGAGCGCGACGCCTTCGCAGTGGTCAGCGGGCTGCGCATGGTGCATCCGACGGACGCTCCACGCCTGCCGACCGCGTCGGAGGTGTACGACCTGGCGGAGCCGTTCGGGGCCCTGGCGCTCGAACTCCCGCTCCGGAACGCCGGCTTCGTACTGCCGTCGTGGGACGAGCTGACGGCGGTGGTGGCAGCGGCGCGGGACCGTGATGCGGTGGTGCACTTCGACGGCGCGCGACTGTGGGAGTCCGGCCCGCACTTCGGCCGCACGCTCCCGGAGATCGCGGCCCTCGCGGACAGTGTCTATGTCTCCTTCTACAAGTCGCTGGACGGCATATCGGGCGCCGCGCTCGCGGGCAGCGAGGACTTCATCGAGGAGGCGCGGACCTGGCGGCACCGGTACGGCGGCCAGCTGTTCCAGCAGTGGCCGGCCGCGCTGACGGCCCTGATCGGCCTGGACCGTGAGCTTCCGCGGCTGCCGGAATATGTGGCCCGGGCGAAGGTGGTGGCCCGGGCGCTGGGCGAGGGCCTGGCCGAGGCCGGCGTCCCGTGGTTCCGGGTGCACCCGGAAGTGCCGCACACCCATCAGTTCCAGGTCTGGCTTCCGCACCCGCCCGAACTGCTCGACGAGGCCGCCGTGCGCCAGGCGGAGGAGACGCGGACCGCGCTGTTCCAGAAATGGTTCGAGCCCACCCCTGCCGGGCCGCCCGGGGTGGCCCTGACCGAGGTGACGGTCACCGCCGCCGCCCTGGACTGGACGGCGGACGAGATGCGGGCGGCCGTCGGGGAGTTCGTGGAGTACGTGGGGCGCGTCAGGGGGTGATCTGTGCGCCCCGGGCAGGGGCGGACCGCCGTTCGGCCGACGGCGGAGGGGAGGACCGCGGGCCCGGGGCGGCCTATGGCGTCGCGTCGGAGGGGAGCCTCGGGGCGGGGTGCGGGGTGCCGTCGGGGCGCGGGGTGCCGTCGGGGTGGGTGGGGACGGGCGCGGGCGCGGGTGCTTGGGCGGAGGTGGGGGTGGGCTGGGCGGAGGCGGGGGCGGGGGCCTGGGGAGGGGCGGGGTGGGGCGGGGGGAGGGGGCCGCGGGGAAGACGGAGCAAAGCCGCCACCCCCGCCCCCACCCCCCGCCGCACACGCCCCGCAACCCGTTCCTCCGGGTCCGTGACCACGGCCAGGAAGCGGCGCCACTGCTTGATCTCGCGGGCGGTGCGGACGGTGTGGACGCCCGGCGCGGGCGGGGCCGGCTCGCCCCGCTGGGCGGCCCGGTAGCTGTCGAGGAGGTGCTGCTGAGCGGCGTTCATGTGCCTCACTGTGGGGCGGTCCCGTGGCCCGTGGCCCGTCGATTGACGGGAGCTGTCAATCGACGTCCGTGCAGGTGGCGGGCTCGCGCATGATGGGCGCATGGCCAACGTCATCGACATCACCGGGCTGCCGCCGGAGCGCATCGTCTTCTGCCCCTCGCCGCTGGCGGAGCTGGGCGCCGCGCTGCATGCGCTCTCCGAGCCGGGCCACCATCCCGGGCTGCACGGCTGGGTCACCGCGACCAACGCGGCGCTGAGGACCGACCTGGCCGACCGGTTGTGCGAGGCGGACTTCCTGTGGCGGTCGTCGCGTACCGACATCCTGCTGCCGGCCCGTCCGGGGGCGACGCTGGCCGAGGAGCTGGACGAGTTGGACAAGATCGACGACGAGCGGTTCGTGGCGGCCGCGTTCGAGATCACCTGCTCGGCCCGGTACACCCGCCCCACGCCCTCGCCGCTCGTCGATGCGGACGAGCGGGCGCGGGTACGGGAGATGGCGGCCGCGCGCGGTCCGCGGCAGGCGGCCTTCACCGACCGGATGCTCACCGACCCCGACGGCCTGCGGGTGTGGCTGCGCCGCCTGCTGGAGGACTGCGAGGAGGCGTTCTTCGGGGACATCTGGCGGCGGGAGGGCATCCATCTGGCGGCCGACGCCCGGCACAAGACCGAGCTGCTGCGCCGCAAGGGCCTGGCCGAGACGCTGTCCGCGACGTCGAAGGCGCTGTCCCTGGAGGAGGCGCAGGACGGCAGCGGCGGCACCCGCATCCTGGTCGACAAGCTGGCCCAGGGACGTACGACGGCCTTCGCGAGCCCCGGGGATCCGGGGGTCACCTTCCTGCCGACGTCGTTCGGCTGGCCGCATCTGGTGTTCAGCCACGCCCCGGGCTGGCGCCCCGTGCTCCAGTACCCGGTCGCCGGACCGCAGTTGCCGGCGCCGGCCGCCCTGGAACTCGTCCGCCAGCGGTTGGAGGCGCTGGGCCACCCGATGCGGATGCAGTTGTGCCGGACGCTGTCGCGGGGGCCGCATACGACGGGGGAGCTGGCGACCGCGTTCGGCATCACGTCGCCGGAGGTGTCGCGGCATGTCGCCCTGTTGAAGAAGGCCGGGCTGATCCAGACGCGGCGTCGCGGGCGCTATGTGCTGCACCAGCTGGACCTTCAGGTGGTGGCCCGGCTGGGCAGCGACTTCCTCGAAGGCGTGCTGCGCTGACGGCGTGGGGCGGTGCGTGGAGCGGTACAGGCGTGGAGCGGTACAGGCGTGGGGTGGTGCAGGCGTGCCACGGCGAGGGCGTCCTGTGCCGGAGGCCTACACGCCCTCTCCCGCCCCCGCGCTCGCTTCGACCTCCCCGGCCGCCCCACCGCGTCCGCGGCGCGCCGTCCCGCTACGCCCCCGCTCCCCCGGCCCGCACCAGCCCCGTCTCGTAGGCGAGGACCACTGCCTGGACCCGGTCGCGGAGGCTCAACTTGGTGAGGATGCGGCCGACATGGGTTTTGACGGTGGCCTCCGAGAGCACCAGCCGTGCCGCGATCTCGCCGTTCGACAGGCCCTGGGCGACCAGCAGCAGTACCTCCCGCTCGCGCTCCGTCAGCCGTTCCAGTTCGGGCCGGGACGGCTCGGCGGAGGTGGCGGGCAGCATCGGCGTGAAGCGGTCGAGCAGCCTGCGGGTGGTGGAGGGGGCGACGACCGCGTCGCCGCTCTCCACCGCGCGGATGGCGGCCAGCAGTTCGCCGGGCGGTACGTCCTTGAGCATGAAGCCGCTGGCCCCGGCCTTCAGCGCGGAGAAGGCGTATTCGTCGAGGTCGAAGGTGGTCAGGATGAGGACCTTGGGGGCGTCTTCCTTCTGCCCGCCCTCGCAGATCCGGCGGGTGGCCTCGACGCCGTCGAGGTGCGGCATCCGTACGTCCATGAGGATCACGTCGACCTGGGTGGTGCGCAGCACGTCGAGGGCTTCCACGCCGTTGCCCGCCTCCGCGACGACCTCCATGTCGGGCTGTGCGGCCAGCACCATCCGGAAACCGGTGCGCAGCAGCACCTGGTCGTCGACGAGCATCACGCGGATGGTCATGGGGAGGGGTCCTTTCGTGCAGGAGTGGGGGCCGAGCGTACGGGGTGGGGCGGGCCGGTCTTCGGGGACCGCACCGCTCACCGTGCCGGTTTGAGCGGCAGGACGGCGCTGACCCGGAAGCCGCCGCCCGGCCGTGGTCCGGCGGCCAGGGTGCCGCCGACCATGCCGACGCGTTCGCGCATCCCGATCAGGCCGTGGCCGAGGCCGTCCGCCCCGCCCTCCTCGTAGAGCTCGCGCTGGGCGCCGCGCCCGTTGTCCTCGATGAGCAGATCGAGGTCGTCGTCCTTGTAGGAGAGGCGGACGGTGGCACCGACGGCGGGGCCGCCGTGTTTGCGGGTGTTGGTGAGCGCTTCCTGGACGATGCGGTACGCGGTGAGTTCGACGCTGCTGGGCAGTTCCCGCGGGTCGCCCTCCACCTGGTAGTCGACGGGCAGTCCCGCGCCGCGCACCTGCTCCATGAGGTCGCCGAGCTGGTCCACGCCCGGCTGGGGGACGTATTCGCCGCCCTCGGGCTGTTCGCCGGTGCGCAGCACGCCCAGCAGCCGGCGCATCTCGGCCAGCGCCTGGCGTCCGGTGCCGGAGATCGTCTCCAGTGCCTGCCGGGTCTGCTCGGGCGCGGCGTCGAGGACGTATGCGGCGCCGTCGGCCTGGACGACCATGACCGAGACGTTGTGGGCGACGACATCGTGCAGTTCGCGGGCGATCCGGGCGCGTTCGGCGGCGACCGCGATCCGGGACTGTGTCTCGCGCTCCTTCTCCAGCCGGGCGGCCCTCTCCTCCAGTTGCGCCCAGTAGGCGCGGCGGGTGCGCATGGAGTCGCCGAGCACCCAGGCCAGGACGAAGGGCACGGTGAGCAGCACGGTGAAGATCACGTTCTGCGAGATCGTCCGGCTGCCGAAGGTGTCGCTGAAGCGGACGGCGGAGAGGGCGGGCCCGAAGAGGGCGCCGGCCAGGGCGCAGCGGGAGGCCCAGCGGGGGACGGCGGGTGCGGATGCGACGGTGTAGGTGATCACGAACATGGCGAAGTCGGCGGCCATGGTGGGGATGCCGCAGATCAGCTGCCCGATGCCGATGGCCGCCGTGAGCAGCAGCATGGGCACGGGGGCCTTGCGGCGCAGCGCGACGACCAGGCAGAGGCCGACGGTGAAGATCGCGGCGAAGATCCGTGTGATGCCGCCGACGGCGTCGGCCACGACCCACAGGCTGCCGAACCCGAGCAGGAGGACGGCCCAGAAGGTGTCCACTCCCGTCGGGTGCCTGCGGAGGAAGTCATAGAGGCGCTGCACGTAACCCAGCGTAGGCACCGTGAATACGTGTACGAGTCAACCGGAGGAGCGATCCTGTGCGCGGGGCCTACTCCCCAAGGTGGAGACTCCATGCGCCAAATGTGTCGGAACGGGGGACGGCCTGCGCGGCGCCCCGTCCGCGCGGGTCGGCGGCCGCCCGTACCGTGGGGCGGGTGACGAACGAGTGGTGCGGGTGGCGCGAGGCCACGGAGCGGGCGCTGTACGGTCCGGGCGACGGCTTCTACACGCGCCCCGGGGGCCCTGGCCCGGCCGGTCACTTCCGTACCTCCGTGCACGCCTCTCCCCTGTACGCGGGCGCCGTGGCCACCCTCCTGTGCCGCGTGGACTCCGCTCTGGGCCGGCCGGACGAGCTGGCGCTGGTCGATGTGGGCGCGGGGCGCGGGGAGCTGCTGACCGGGGTGCTGGCCGCGCTGCCCGGTGAGGTGGCGGCGCGGCTGCGCCCGTGCGCGGTCGAGCGCGCCGCGCGCCCGGCCGGCCTCGATCCGCGGATCGAGTGGCGGGGCGAGCTGCCCGCTGCGGGGTCGGTCACCGGTCTGCTGTTCGCGAACGAGTGGCTCGACAACGTGCCGGTGGACGTCGTCGAGACGGATGCGGACGGGGTGCCGCGCCGGGTCCTCGTACGGGCCGACGGCACGGAGCGGCTGGGCGGGCCGGTGGACGGCGCGGACGCGGAGTGGCTGCGCCGGTGGTGGTCCCCCGCTGCGGCCCCGGACGCCGCCGTGGAGCGGGTCCCGGACGCCGCCGGCGGCGCCGCGTCCCGCTCTGCCGCCGCGGACGCCGCCCGCTCTCCCGGCCTGCGCGCCGAGATCGGCCGGCCGCGGGACGAGGCCTGGGCGCAGGCCGTCCGTACGCTGCGCGCGGGGCTCGCGGTCGCCGCCGACTATGCGCACGAGCGGGGCGACCGGCCGCCCTTCGGCACGCTCACCGGCTTCCGTGACGGCCGGGAGGTGACCCCGGTCCCGGACGGGAGCTGCGACATCACGGCGCATGTGGCGCTGGACGCCTGTGCCGGGCCGTCGGCGCGGCGGCTGACCCAGCGGGCGGCACTGCGCGCCCTGGGGGTGGACGGCCGGCGTCCGCCGCTCGCCCTGGCCGCCACCGACCCTTCCGGGTACGTACGGGCCCTGAGTGCGGCGGGGGCCGCGGGGGAGCTGACCGATCCGGCGGGCCTGGGCGGCTTCGGGTGGCTGCTGGAGCCGGTGGGCGAAGCGGGTACGGACCTGCTCGGGGCGGTGGGCGCCGCCTGAGGGCCCTGAGGGCCAGGGCGGGGGCCGCGCGGGCATGCTGCAAGACTGTTCCCATGACGGAGACGACGGTCGGCATCGGCGGCGCGGCGGAGAGCACCGACATGGTGCTGAACATCGGCCCGCAGCATCCCTCGACGCACGGCGTGCTGCGGCTGCGCCTCGTCCTGGACGGCGAGCGCATCCAGCACGCCGAGCCGGTGATCGGCTACATGCACCGTGGCGCCGAGAAGCTCTTCGAGGCGCGCGACTACCGGCAGATCATCATGCTCGCCAACCGGCACGACTGGCTGTCGGCGTTCTCCAACGAGCTGGGCGTGGTGCTGGCCGTCGAGCGGATGCTCGGCATGGAGGTGCCGGAGCGCGCCGTGTGGATGCGGACGCTGCTGGCCGAGCTGAACCGGGTGCTGAACCATCTGATGTTCCTCGGCTCGTACCCCCTGGAGCTCGGTGGCATCACCCCCGTCTTCCACGCCTTCCGTGAGCGGGAGGAGCTCCAGGCCGTCATGGAGGAGATCTCCGGCGGCCGGATGCACTACATGTTCAACCGGGTCGGCGGCCTCAAGGAGGACCTGCCGGCGGGCTGGCTGGGCCGGGCCCGGCAGGCCGTCGCGGAAGTGCGGTCCCGGATGGACGTCTTCGACAATCTGGTGCTGGGCAACGAGATCTTCCGGGGCCGTACCCGCGGGGTCGGGGTGCTCGCGCCGGAGACGGTGCACGGGTACGGCGTCTCGGGGCCGATCGCGCGGGCCTCGGGCGTGGACTTCGATCTGCGGCGCGACGAGCCGTATCTCGCGTACGGGGAGCTGCAGTCCACGCTGAAGGTCGTCACCCGTGAGGAGGGCGACTGCCTGGCGCGCTTCGAGTGCCTGCTGGAGCAGAGCCACAATGCGCTCGATCTCGCCGATGCCTGCATGGACCGGATCGCGGAGCTGCCGCCGGGGCCGATCAACCAGCGGCTGCCGAAGGTCCTGAAGGCTCCGGAGGGCGCGACGTACGCCTGGACGGAGAATCCGCTCGGCATCAACGGCTACTACCTCGTCTCCAAGGGGGACAAGACGCCCTACCGCCTCAAGCTGCGCTCGGCGTCGTTCAACAACATCCAGGCGCTGGTGGAGTTGCTGCCGGGCACGCTGGTCGCCGATATGGTCGCCATTCTCGGCTCGCTGTTCTTCGTCGTCGGGGACATCGACAAGTAGTCGGGGACAGCGACAAGCAGACGCAACGCGCGGCTTCTCCCGCCCCCTCGTCCACACCTGTGGACAGGCCGGGGGCTCCCGGCCGGCCGGGAGCCGCGCGACGTACCCGACGCAGCCCGGCCCCGGAGCGGATGAACGCTCCGGGGCCGGGCTGCTGTCAGATCGCGCTCAGTCGCGGGGTCCGGTTCAGGAGATGGCGCTGCGCAGTGCGCCGACCTCGAACTGGTCGGTCTCGTCGTGCGCGGTCAGGTCGATGACCTCGCCGGAACCTGCGGTCGTCGCACCGGCGGACTGCTCGCCGTCCGCCTGCTCGCCGTCCGCCTGCCGGCCGTCCGCCTGCTCGCCGTCCGCCTGCCGGCCGTCCGCCTGCTCGCCGTCGGCCCGCTTGCCGTCGGATGGCTTGTCCTGCGCACGCTCAGGTTCCGCGTGCCCGCCGTCGGCGTCGGTCTGCTCAGCGGACGGCTGGGGGCGGGCGTCCGAACGGGCCGCGCGGGCGGTGCGCGCCCGCGCACGGGCCGACTGTTCGGCGAGGGCCTCGTCGCCGACGACATCCGCCAGATCGTCCTCCAGCGGCGCGGTCAGCTCCCGGGGGGCGGGGCCGGTGGCATTGCCGAAGAAGTCGAAGCCGCCCTGCGCGCGGGAGGCGGCGGCGGGGCGGGACGGGGCGAAGGCGGCGGCGGTGGCCGGGACCGGACGGAGCGCGGGTCCGGCGGCGGCTGTACGGGCAGCTGCGTCGCCCGTGCGCTGCCCGGCTGCCGCCGGCGGGTTCCCCCGGCCGTCCTCACCGCCCCGGCCGCCCCGGGCATCGCGGCCCGCGGCCGCTCCGGACCCGGTACCGGCGCCGTCCCGCGGCGTGCGGGCGGCCTTCCGGGCGGTGCGCTGCCGGGCGGCGTTGCGTGCCAGCTGGCGCAGCGCCCGGTCGGCGTCGGCGTAGGTGGCGGTGGTGCGTGCCGGGCCGTCTCCGTGCGCGACGGGCTCGTGCCGGGCCGGGGCGGACGTCTCCCCCGCCCGGACGAAGTGGAGCGCCCGGGGAAGCGTGGCGGCGGCCGGCAGTGCCTTGGCCGGGGCGGCGGCCTCGATGGCGAGCAGCCGGCGGCCCTCCAGGGCGCTGGCCCGCTCGGTCTCGGCGGTCGCGTATCGGCGCAGCAGCGCGGCGTGTTCGCTGCGCAGCCGGGCCAATTCGGCGCGCTTGGAGCGGAGTTTGGCCTCCAGGGCGGCGCGGCGCTCGCGGGATTCCTCCACATCCGTTTCGAGCTCGGCGATCCGCTCCTCGGTGCGCCACTCGTCGCGCACCCGGGCGCGGTCGAGTTCGGCGACCCGTCGGCCGGCCGTACGGTCCCAGGTCCGCAGAAGGACGGCGCCGGTGAGGGCGGCGGCGGCCGCGCCCGCGGCGAGCACCCGTTGCACCAGATCGTCGCCGACAAACCACGCGCCCGCGGCGCAGGCTATTGACGCACCGGCGACCGTCACGGGAGGAAGCAGCCGGTGGAGGGGTGGTGAATGGCGGTGGCGTCCTCGTGGCATGGCCAGAAACTTACCGTGCGTGCGGGACCTATGGGGCCCCGCACACCAATCCGTTTCCCGGTGGTTACTTCTTGACCAGGCCCTTGGACTCCACATAAGCCTGCGCGACATCCGCGGGCTTGAGCCGCTCGGCATCGACCTTGCGGTTCAACGTGATCAGATCTTCGGTCGTCAGCGTCCGGGTGAGCTTCCCGAGGGCGGTCTCGATCTCCTTGTCACCTGCGCTTTTGGCATTCACCACGGGCAGCACATTGTCGGCGTTCTGGAGCTTCTCGTCGTCCTTGAGGAGCACCAGCCCGAAGTTGCCGAGCGTGGCGTCCGTGGTCGTGGTGAGCACCAGTTGGTCGTTGCCGTCCTTGACCGCCTGCTTGGCCTGCGGGGTCCCGACGCCCTTGGGATCCAGCGCCGTGATGTCGATGCCGTAGGTCTTCTCCAGGCCGGGCTTGCAGAACACCCGGGTCTCGCACTCCTCACCCGCCGCTATTTTGACCTTCTGCTTCGATGCGCCGAGGTCGGAGAGGGTCTTCAGGTCGTGGTCGGCGGCGAATTCCTTGGTGACCGCGAACGCGTTCTGGTCCGTCGCCCCGCCGGCCGCCAGCACCTTGAGACCGCGCGGCCCGGCGAGCTTCTTCAGCGCCGTCACCGTCTTGCCGATGTCACTGGAGGCGACGGGCTTCGCCTTGCTGCCGTTCTTCTTCGCGTTGAGGAATTCGGCGAGGGTCGAGGCGTATTCCGGAACGACATCGATCTGCCCCTTCTCCAGGGCAGGTTCATACAGCTCGCGATTGGCCAGGGTCTGCACCCGCGTGCGGTAACCGGCATCCGTCAGGACCTTGGAATAGATCTCGGCGAGCACCTTCGACTCGGTGAAACCGGCCGAGCCGATGACGATCTCGTCGCCCGTGCCCTTGCCGTTGCCGCCGCCCTTCTCCTCCAGGCTCTGGCCACCGCACGCGGCCAGTCCGGCCGCCAGTGTGATCACTGCGCCCGCGGCCACCGCGGTACGCGCCACACGCGACTTGCTGCTCATGGATGCCACCATTCAGTCCGTTCGGATCGGGTCGGATCGGGTCGGGTCGGGTCGGTCGGAGGTCGGGCCTGCCGGGCCGAGGCGGTCGCCCCGGCCCCGTCGGGCCGGGGTCGGCCGGGGTCGGCCGGGGTCGGCCGGTGAGGCCGGATCGCCTCGCGTCACGCCTACGGGACGCCGGCCGGGGTCGGTGCCGCCCGGCTCGCCCCCGGGCCCCCGGCCGCATCCTCGGACGTATCCGACGGCCCGCCCCGGGCCGTACGGGCTGCGCGCCGCCGCCCCCGCATCGGGTCGAAGAGCCGCTCCGCGAGGACGAGGACGCCCTCCACGGTCAGGGCGAGCACGGCCACCAGGAGCGCGCCCGCGACCACTTGTGCGGTGTCGTAGTTGCCGAAGCCCGCGGTGATGATCCGGCCCAGGCCCCCGCCGCCGGCCAGCGCGGCCAGCGTCGCGGTCGCCACCACCTGGACCGTTGCCGAGCGCAGGCCCGTCATGATCAGCGGATAGGCCAGGGGTATCTCGACCCGCAGCAGGAGTTGCGGCCCCGACATGCCCATCCCGCGCGCGGCCTCGACCACGTCGCGGTCCGCCTCCCGCATTCCCAGATAGGCGTTGGTCAGCAGCGGCGGCACCGCGAACAGCACCAGCGCGATGATCGTCGGCCAGTCGCCCCGGGTCCCCAGCGGACTGAGCGTCAGCAGCACCAGGACCGCGAACGTCGGCACCGCGCGCCCCACGTTGGAGAGGTTGACCGCCAGCGCCCCGCCCTTGCCGAGGTGCCCCAGCCAGAGCGCCACGGGCAGGGCTATCAGGCAGGACAGCACCAGGCACAGCGCGCTGAGCCACAGATGCTCGGCCAGGCGGTGCCAGACGCCCTTCTCCCCGGCCCAGTTGGCGGCCGTCGTCAGCCACTGCCAGGCTCCGGTGACCGCTCCCATGGTCAGCCCACCGCCTTCGCCGCACGGGCGCCCCGCCGCGCCCGGGCCCGCCCCCGCGCCCGCGTCCAGGGCGTCAGCAGCCGCTGCAGGCCCATGAGCAGCAGATCGGCGAGCAGCGCCAGCAGCACGCACAGCACCGAGGCCGTCAGCACCTCCGCCTTGAAGAAGCCCTCCATGCCGCTGGCTATGAGGTTGCCGAGGCCGCCGTAGCCGACGACGGAGCCGATGGTCGTCATCGCCACCGTCGAGACCGTGGCGATGCGCAGCCCGGCCACCAAAGCGGGCAGCGCGAGCGGGAGTTCCACTTCGTACAGCAGGCGCGCCGGGCCGTACCCCATCCCGCGGGCGGCCTCCCGCACCTCGGCGGGCACCGCCTGCAGACCGGCGAGGATGTTGCGCACCAGGATCGTGAGCGAATACAGCACGAGGCCCGTCACGACCACGGCAGCGGAGACCCCGAAGACCGGCGTCAGCAACGCGAACATCGCCAGCGAGGGGACGGTGTAGAGCACGGTCGTCAGCCCCAGGACCGGTCCGGCGGCGGCCCGCCACCGCCGCGCCACCAGCGCCAGCGGAAAGGCGATCAGCAGGCCGATCAGCACCGACACGGCCGTGATGCCGAGGTGCTGGACCGTCGCGTCCATCAATTCCTGGCTGCGGGTGCGCAGATACTCACCGCAGATCCAGTCGTTCCGCGCCAGACAGCCCGGCCCGGCGGCACCGCCGCTCATGGCTCGTCACCTCCCCCGCCCCGTTCGCTCACCTTTTCGGTGACTGTCTGCGACCCTAACCCCCGCCACTGACAATCGGACCGGTCCCGCAGCTCATCGGCCACATCGCCATCCGCGCGCAACACCGCGTTCACGACCGCCCGGCCACAATGGGCCCGTCCACACCTGGGGGAACGCATGATCCGCTTCGAGCACGTCACCAAGAGCTACGCCGACGGCACCACGGCCGTGGACGACCTCACCTTCGAGGTCGCCGAGGGCGAACTCGTCACGCTCGTCGGGCCGTCGGGCTGCGGCAAGACCACCACGATGAAGATGGTCAACCGGCTCATCGAGCCCACCAGCGGCCGCATCCTCCTCGACGGCGAGGACATATCCGCCCTCGACCCCGTCCAGTTGCGGCGCCGGATCGGCTACGTCATCCAGCAGGTCGGGCTGTTCCCCCACAAGACCGTCCTGGACAACACCGCCACCGTCCCGCACCTCCTCGGCCGGCCCCGCAAGCAGGCCAGGGCGCGCGCCGCCGAGCTCCTCGCCCTGGTCGGCCTGGACCCGTCGGTGTACGGCGACCGCTACCCCGACCAGCTCTCCGGCGGACAGCGCCAGCGCGTCGGGGTGGCCCGCGCGCTCGCCGCCGACCCGCCCGTGCTGCTGATGGACGAGCCGTTCGGGGCGGTGGACCCGGTGGTGCGCGAACACCTCCAGAACGAGTTCCTGCGGCTGCAGTCCACGCTCCGCAAAACGGTCCTCTTCGTCACCCACGACATCGAGGAGGCGGTCCGGCTCGGCGACCGCATCGCCGTCTACGGGGCGGGGCGCATCGAGCAGTTCGACACCCCCGCGACGGTGCTGGGCGCCCCCGCGACCCCGTACGCGGCCGCATTCGTCGGCGCGGACCGGGGCCTGAAGCGGCTCTCCGTCACGCCCGTCGAGCCCGGCGACCTCGAACGGCCCCCGGTCGTCCACCTCGACGACCCGGCGGCCCGCGCCGCCGACCGCCTCGCCGCCGACGGTGCCACCTGGGCGGTCGTCCTCGACGCCGGGGAAGCGCTGTACGGCTGGGTCCCTGCCGAGTCCCTCACGGGCGCCGCGGAGACACCGCAAGCACCGAACGCAGCACAAGCACCGGACACACCGCAGGCACCGGACGCGCCGGAAGCCCCGGAGGTGTCGAAATCAAACCAATCGCCGCAAATGCCGCAATCGTCGGAAACCGCACCCGCACTCGACGACAACAGTGAGCCCACCGGCCCCACCGGCCCCGCCGGGCCCTCCCCCCGGACCGCCACCGTCCGCGCCCACGCCCGCCCGATGGACGCGCACCTGCCGCTCGGCGCCCCGCTCAAGCAGGCGCTCAGCGCGATGCTGCAGCACGACGCGGGCTGGATCGCGGTCCAGGACGGCGACCGCTACCTGGGCGTCCTCACCCCCGCCCGGCTGCACACCGCGCTGCGCCGGTCCACCACGGCGGACGCCACGGACGTCCCGCGTGCGGAGGTGGCGCTCGACACGGTCCCGGGCCCGGCCGTCCGGGCCACCACTGCCGGCGTCAGAGCCCCGGGCACCGTCACGGCCCCGGCCGGCGCCCCGGACGACGACGCCTGACCCGCCCACGGGGGCGCCCCCGCCCGAGCCCCCTGCCCGGGTCACACCCTCGCGTCGGCCCCGCCGTCGCCGTTCCCGTTGCCGTCGTCCTCCGGCAGCTTGCACACCCGCTCCAGGAAGATCGCCGCGGCGACCACCGCCGCGCCGGCGAGTACCGACAGGCCGGCGTAGATCGCCTGGTCCCGGCGGGGTGCGACATCGAGGCCGGTGGTCAGCAGGAAGACGCCGACGCCGCCGTACAGCCCCGCGACCAGCGACGCCACCAGCGCGCTCGCCTGGCCGAAGACCACCGCGCGGGCGGCGACCAGCGGATCGACGCCCTTGGCGCCCGGCCGGCGCTCGCGCTGGGCGCGCAGCCGGGACCGGAGCGAGAACGCGGTGTAGACGAGGACGGCGGCGATCAATGCCAGTACCACCGGCGCCGCCACCGGCACGCCGGGGAGGGTGCCGAGGGCGTCCCACAGCCGGGCGCCGCCCCAGGCCAGCACCCCGGCCGCCAGGAACAGCCCGACCAGCACCTTGATGTGTAGCTGCTTCACCGAGCGATCGCCCCTCGCGCCGTCCTGACCATGCCTGCGGCCGTTGCTGTCGTGACGGCCGCCGTGTCCGTCCCGTACGGATGCCTCCCGCAGGGAACGGACCCGCAACCCTAACGGCTACTCGGGCAGCCGCAGTTCCAGGTCCGAGCGGGGCGCCACCCCGTCGCGGCCGAGCGCCGACAGCAGCGCGGCCACCGCACCGTGCCCCGGAACCTCTGCCTCCGGTTCGATGTCGTACCACGGCGCCAGCACGAACGCCCGCTCATGGGCCCTCGGGTGGGGCAGCGTCAGCCGCGGGTCGTCGGAGAGCACGTCCTGGTACGCGACGATGTCGACGTCGATCGTGCGCGGCCCCCACTGCTCGTCGCGGACCCGCTCGAAGGCCTCCTCGATCGCGTGCCCGCGCTCCAGGAGGGAGGCCGGCGGCAGCGTCGTCTTGATCAGCACCACGGCGTTGAAGTACGTCGGCTGGGAGCCGGGGGCCACGCCCCAGGGCTCGGTCTCGTAGACCGGGGAGACCGCCTTGACCCGCAGGCCGGGGGTGTCCTCCAGCGCGTCGACGGCGCCCTGGAGGGTCTCCAGGCGGTTGCCGAGGTTGCTGCCGAGCGAGATCACGGCGCGTTTGGGGTTGGAGAGCGTCACGTCCGCGGCGTCCACCTGCTCCACGACGGAGGCGGGCACCGGCTGGACGGTCGGGTCACCGGGCTGGGGGCGCCGCACCGCGGCTCCATCAGGGGTGGCGGTCGGCTGACGGGCGGAATTCATACTCGGCTCCGAGTGATGGTGATGGTCACGTCATCGAAGGGGACGGTGATGGGCGCGTCCGGCTTGTGCACCACCACCTCCACCTCCTGCACGCCCTCGTGCTTGAGGCACTGGCCGGCGATGCGCTCCGCCAGGGTCTCGATGAGGTCGACGGGCTCGCCCTGCACGACGGCCACCACCTCCTCGGCCACGACGCCGTAGTGCACGGTCTTCGCGAGATCGTCGGAGGCCGCTGCCGGGCGGGTGTCCAGGCCGAGCACCAGGTCGACGATGAAGGTCTGGCCTTCCTCGCGCTCCCGGGGGAACACCCCGTGGTGGCCCCGGGCCTTCAGCCCACGCAGCGCGACACGATCCACGCGAATCACTCCCACTGGTCCACGGCACCTCTGGCGCCACTGTTCGTCGGATTCCGGGCAGCCGCCGGAGCGATCCGGCAACACTGCCCCGCCGTCGAATCTACCTTCGAGGAACGACAGTCCTCGCCTACGGGGGCTATGGACAAGACCCCGCCCGCCTGCTAGCAGCCGCCACAGGGACAGCATCCGGCAAACCGGGAGATCGTCCGCGCGGCCTCTTACCCCCCTGCCCACGCCCCACCCCTACCCGTACCGCACTTGGCTCGAACGGGTGCGCCCTCGCCCGGATGGCTGACCCCCACGACTGACGAGGGGCCCGGCCCGCGCCCGGACGCCGGGGCGGGCGGCATGGCGAGGCTCACACCCCGCCCGTGCCCCTCGCGCCTCCCCGGGGTGCGCTGCCCCCGGCGGCGGGCTCAGAGCGCGTCCGCGTCGCCCTCGCCGTCGCCCCCGGAATCGTCGGCGCCGTCGTCCTCGTCGTCGTCGCGGTCCGCGAGCACCGGCGAGCCGTGGTGCGACCACACCCGCCAGCCGTCGTCCGTGCGCCGGAAGACATTGGTCGCCACGACCAGCTGGCCGATCAGCGGCCCCACCGAGCCGTCGTCCTCCGCGGGCCCGCCGCTGAGGATGTTCTCGGTGCAGGTCACCAGCGCGGTGTCACCGACGACATCGATCTCCACATCGGTGAGGAAGAACTGGATGTACTCGGTGTTCGCCATGATCAGGGCGTACGAGCGCAGCACCTCACCGCGCCCGCGCAACACCGGCCACCCGGGGTGGACCACACTCACCTGACCGTCCAGCCACAGCCCGGACAGCGCCTCGTGATCGCCGCGCTCGATGGTCTCGTACAGGGTGGTGTTCGCCTGCTCGACCAGCTCGATGTCCGTCCGTGGGCCCAAGCCGCTCACACCGTTCCCGTCGTGTCGCTCATCTCGTCCGTACCGGCCGCGGCCGCTGCCGCGTCCTCCACGGCACGGGCCACCCGTACCGCGTCCGCGCTCGCCCTGACCTCGTGCACCCGCACCGCCCAGGCCCCCTCTCGCGCCACGATCGCCGACACCGCCGCCGTCGCGGCGTCCCGTTCCCGGGCCGGCGGCGGGGCGGCTTGCTCGTCGCCTGCCAGCACCCTGCCCAGGAACCGTTTCCTCGATGCCGCCACCAGCAACGGACGGCCCAGCGCGCGCAGCCGTGCGAGCCCGGCGACCAGCGCGAGGTCGTGCTCCGCCTGCTTCGCGAAGCCCAGGCCGGGGTCGAGGACGATCCGGTCCGGATCGATCCCGCCGGCCACCGCACGGGCCATGCTCCGCCCGAGTTCGTCGACGACCTCGGCGACCACGTCCCCGTAGACGGCGCGGTTGTTCATGTCGATGGACTGGCCGCGCCAGTGCATCACCACGAACGGGACGTGGTGCGCGGCCACCACGGGCACCATCGCCGGGTCGGCGGCGCCCCCGCTGACGTCGTTGACCAGGCACGCCCCGGCCTCCACCGCCTGCTCGGCGACCGAGGCGCGCATGGTGTCGACGGAGACCACGACACCCGCCGCGGCGAGCTCCCGCACGACCGGGACGACCCGGCGCAGCTCCTCGGCCTCGTCCACCCGCGCCGCGCCCGGCCGGGTCGACTCGCCCCCCACGTCCACCATGTCGGCGCCCTGCGCCACCAGGTCGAGACCGTGTTTGACGGCGAGTTCGGTATCGAACCAGTCACCGCCGTCGGAGAACGAATCGGGCGTCACATTGACGACGCCCATCACCGCGCAGCGTTCCCAGTCCGGGAGTCCGGCCACCCGGCCACGCAAGGTACTCATGGCACCAGCGTAGGCCGTGTGCCGACCGGCCGGATTGCTGCCGTCGGCTGCGGGGCCGCCCGGACGCCGGCCCGCGCCACGGCGATGCGGAACGGCTCTCTCCGGCGCCCGGTCCGGCAGCCGGTCAGGCCGCCCGTCCGACCGCGCCCGCCGCGCCGACCGGCTCCGGCGTGTGCGCGCACGGCCGCGGCTCGGCGGGCTTCCGCCGCCGCAGCACGCGCGGCAGGCTCAGCTCCAGATAGCCCTCGGCCTGCAGCGCCGCCAGGCCGATCCGGGGGATGTCACGGCTGTTGCGGAAGACCACGAAGCGGGGCTCCCAGCGCGGCCGGAACTTGTCGTTGAACTTGTACAGCGACTCGATCTGGTACCAGCGGGACAGGAAGATCAGCATCCCGCGCCAGACCCGGATGACCGGGCCGGCGCCCAGCTTCTCGCCGCGCTCCAGGGAGGATCGGAAGACCGCGAAGTTCAGCGACACCTGCTTGATCCCGAGGTCCGGGGCGGCCTGCAGGGCGGCGACGATCAGCAGCTCGTTCATGCCGGGGTCGGCGCCGCGATCGCGCCGCATCAGCTCCAGGGAGATCCCGCTGTCGCCCCACGGCACGAAGTGCTGCATCGCCTTCAGGTCGCCGTACGGGCCGTCCTCCTCGCCCTCGCCGGCCGCCAGGTGCGCGGTGGCGATGACCGCGTCGCCGTCGGACACCGCGTCGATCCGGCCCAGCGCCATGGAGAAGCCGCGCTCGGTGTCGGTGTCCCGCCAGGCGTCCGCGGCCTGCTGGAGCCGCGCCAGCTCCGCCGGCGCCAGGTCGCGCACCCGCCGCACCCGGGTCTCGTAGCCGTTGCGCTCGATGCGCTTGACCATCTGCCGGACGTTGCGCATGGCGCGGCCGGTGAGGGTGAAGTCGGCCACGTCGACGATCGCCTCGTCGCCGAGCTCCAGCGCGTCCATGCCGGTCTCCCGGGTCCACACCTGGCCGCCGGTCTCGCTGCAGCCGGTGACCGCCGGGGTCCACGAATGCGCCCTGGCCTCCTCCATGAAGCGCTCGATGGCGCCCGGCCAGGCCTCGACATCGCCTATCGGGTCGCCGCTGGCGAGCATCACACCGGAGATCACGCGATAGCAGACCGCGGCCTTGCCGGTCGGGGAGAAGACCGCGCCCTTGTCGCGGCGCAGCGCGAAGTAGCCGAGCGAGTCGCGGGCGCCGTGCCGGGCGAGCAGCTCACGCAGCTGCCGCTCGTCGTCCTCGGTCAGCCGGGCCGCGGGGTGCTCGGGGCGGAAGGCGAGGTACGCGGTGGTGGCCACCGTCAGCAGACCGAGCGCGCCGAGGGAGTAGCCGACGGTGTAGTCCACCTGGTGGGTGTAGCCGATCGGGCCCTCGAAGCCGAACAGGCCCCACAGGACGTGCTGGACGCGGTCCCAGACGGAGGGCGAGCCGACGATCTTGTTGGGGTGGGAGCTGACGACGACCATGCCGATGGCGAAGGCGGCGCCGCCCAGGACGACGAGGTTGGCCAGCGCCTTCCAGCGGCTGCGCGGGTCGGGCAGCGCCGCGAACTCCTTGCGGTGCCACACCAGGAACGCCAGGAGGGCCATCGAGAGCACCGCGCCGAACACGGAGTGGCGGTAGACCAGCTGGGCGGCGGTGCCCACGGGGAGCAGCGCCACGGCCGCGCCCCAGGCCCGCCGCTTGCGCCGCTTGAGCCCGTGGGCCAGAAGGAGCAGCAGGATGCCCACTACGATGGACGCGGCGGCCGCGAGGGGGCTCACCGCACCCGGCAGCACCTCGGCGAGGGCGTGCACCCGGCTGTGCCGGAACCGCGGGAACACGCCCGCGGCCAGGTTCAACAGACCGACGATGACGCCGGCCGTGCCGACGCACCCCGGCACCGCTTCGGGCCGCGGGCCGCGGAGCCAGCGTGGCGTTCGCCACGCAACCTTCTCCGACTTTTCGCCATCTAGCCTGTCAGACATCACTTTCCCGTCGCCCCGGTCGAGAGAACGTGCGAGCCTTGTCGCAGCATCTGGACTTTTTGCGCCCTGTATGACGGCGTTTCAGGGCTCGGGGTTCCACCAGCGGTACGGATGGCCCGGCCGCCCGGAAGAAAGCACCGCATGGGTCTCACCAGTAAGAAAGTGCTGCTTCTTGCCGTCCTTGTTGCGGTGGCACTGTTCATCCTCACCGTGTGGCTCTGGCCCCGCCTGTCCAAGGGCAACTGGCGTGCCGTGCTCGGCCGTGTCGGACTCCTGGCGGCGACCCAGCTCTCCCTCTTCGCCGCGGTCGGCCTCTACGCCAACAATTCCTTCGGTTTCTACGCGTCCTGGGCCGACCTCTTCGGCCAGGAGCAGGAGCCCGGCGTGGTCACCAACTACCAGACCGGCCCGAACGGCACCAAGCTGCAGATGCTGGGGACCGAACGGGTCAGCGTCCAGAACGGCTCGCGCCCGGCGGCGGGCGGCCGGATCGACAAGGTGGTGATCCAGGGCGAACACTCCCAGATCGCCAGCCCCGCGTTCGTCTATCTGCCGCCGCAGTACTTCCAGAAGAAATACGCGCACAAGAAATTCCCGGCGGCACTGGTGCTCACGGGTTACCCGGGCACCGCGGAGGCGCTCTACAAAAAGCTGCATTTCCCGCAGACCCAGCACGAACTGCTCAAGAAGCACAGGATGCAGCCGACCGTCCTGGTGATGATGCGCCCGACCGTGGCGCCGCCGCGCGACACCGAGTGCGTGGACATACCGAACGGCCCGCAGACCGAGACCTTCTTCACCAAGGACCTGCGCGCGGATATCGCCGCGCACTACCGAATAGGGCGCGAGGCCAGGAACTGGGGCGTCATCGGCGACTCCACCGGCGGCTACTGCGCGCTGAAGATGACCATGCGCCACCCCGACGCGTACTCCTCCGCCGTCGCCCTCTCCGGTGCCTACAAGGCTCCCCTCGACGCCACCACCGGCGACCTCTTCGGCGGCAACCCGCAGCTGCAGCGCGAGAACAACCTGCTGTGGCGTCAGCGGCACCTGCCCGCCCCCGAGGTGAACCTGCTGGTCACCAGCAGCAAGCAGGGCGAGGGGAATTACCACCAGACGCTGCGGTTCATCCAGCAGACGAAGTCGCCGAGCCGGATCTCGTCGATCATCCTCGACAGCGGCGGCCACAACTTCAACACCTGGCGCCGGGAGATCCCGGCCGCCCTGGAGTGGCTGGGCAACCACCTCAAGGCCTGACGGGCCGGCCGCCCGTCCCGTACGGCCCGCCGCGCGGCCGGGTCCCTCAGCAGCAGGCGAGGGGCCCGGCCGCCGGCGTACCCGGCCGGGTGCCTCAGCGGGCCAGTATCAGGCTCATCGCCTCGGCGCGGGTGGCGGCGTCGCGCAGCTGGCCGCGCACGGCCGACGTCGTCGTCTTGGCCCCCGGCTTGCGCACCCCGCGCATCGTCATGCACATGTGCTCGCACTCGATGACGACGATCACGCCGCGCGGCTCCAGGATCTCCATCAGCGAGTCCGCGATCTGCGTGGTCAGGCGCTCCTGGACCTGCGGACGCCGGGCGTACACATCCACCAGCCGGGCCAGCTTGGACAGCCCGGTGATCTTGCCGTCGGCGGAGGGGATGTAGCCGACGTGCGCCACACCGACGAAGGGCACGAGGTGGTGCTCGCAGCTCGAGACCAGCTCGATGTCCTTGACCAGCACCATTTCGTCATGACCGAGGTCGAATGTGGTGGTGAGCACGTCCTCCGGCTTCTGCCACAGCCCGGCGAAGATCTCCTTGTACGCCCGCGCCACCCGGGCCGGCGTCTCCAGGAGTCCCTCGCGGTCCGGGTCCTCGCCCACCGCGATGAGGAGCTCGCGGACGGCGTTCTCCGCGCGCTTCTCGTCGAAAGTGCCGATCTTGCCGGCGACGTCCAGCGTCACAGGGTCGGTCATGTGGTGCCTCGTTCCTTCTGTGCCCGCTCGAAATCGCGGTGGAAAAGCGAAAAACCGCGCCCCCCAGGCTAAACCTGGAGGGCGCGGCGCGTATTCCGGGGCCCGGGGGCCTCGGGATCAGCTCTCGGGGCGCTGCTCCTCGGGGGCCTCCGCCTTTTCCGTGGAGACGGTGGCGGTCGTGGTCACCGAGCCGTTGGCCGGGGCCAGCTCCCGCGGCGAGAGCACCGGCGGGCGGCTGGAGGGCGTACGGCGCGAGGAGCCGGTCCACGCCGGGCGGGCCGGGCGCTTGACCACGTGCTTGAAGAGTTCGGCGATCTCCTCCTTGTTGAGGGTCTCCTTCTCCAGCAGCGTCAGCACCAGGTTGTCCAGCACATCGCGGTTCTCGACCAGGATCTCCCACGCCTCGTTGTGCGCGGTCTCGATCAGCCTCTTGACTTCCTCGTCGACCAGCGCGGCGACCTCTTCCGAGTAGTCGCGCTGGTGACCCATCTCACGGCCCAGGAAGGGCTCGGAGTTGTCGGTGCCGAACTTGATCGCGCCGAGCCGCTCGGTCATGCCGTACTGCGTGACCATCGCGCGGGCCGTGGCGGTGGCCTTCTCGATGTCGTTCGCGGCGCCGGTGGTCGGGTCGTGGAAGACCAGCTCCTCGGCCGCGCGGCCGCCCAGCATGTACGCCAGCTGGTCGAGCATCTCGTTGCGGGTCGTGGAGTACTTGTCCTCGTCGGGCAGGACCATGGTGTAGCCCAGGGCCCGGCCGCGGGACAGGATCGTGATCTTGTGGACCGGGTCGGAGTTCGGGGAGGCCGCCGCGACCAGGGCGTGTCCGCCCTCGTGGTACGCGGTGATCTTCTTCTCCTTCTCGGACATGATCCGGGTCCGCTTCTGCGGGCCCGCCACGACGCGGTCGATCGCCTCGTCCAGGAAGTGGTTGTTGATCAGCTTCTCGTCGCTCCGGGCCGTCAGCAGCGCGGCCTCGTTCAGGACGTTCGACAGATCGGCACCGGTGAAGCCGGGGGTGCGCTTGGCGACGGCCGAGAGGTCGACGTCCGGCGCGACCGGCTTGCCCTTCTGGTGGACCTTGAGGATCTCCAGACGGCCCTGCAGGTCCGGACGGTCGACGGCGATCTGCCGGTCGAAACGGCCGGGACGCAGCAGCGCCGGGTCGAGGATGTCCGGACGGTTCGTGGCGGCGATCAGGATCACACCGCCCTTGACGTCGAAGCCGTCCATCTCGACCAGCAGCTGGTTGAGGGTCTGCTCGCGCTCGTCGTGGCCACCGCCCAGGCCCGCACCGCGGTGCCGGCCGACGGCGTCGATCTCGTCGACGAAGACGATCGCGGGGGCGTTCGCCTTGGCCTGCTCGAAGAGGTCACGGACCCGGGAGGCACCGACACCGACGAACATCTCGACGAAGTCGGAGCCGGAGATCGAGTAGAACGGGACGCCCGCCTCGCCGGCGACGGCGCGCGCGAGCAGGGTCTTGCCCGTTCCGGGCGGGCCGTACAGCAGCACGCCCTTGGGGATCTTGGCGCCGACGGCCTGGAACTTCGCCGGCTCCTGGAGGAACTCCTTGATCTCGTGGAGCTCCTCGACGGCCTCGTCCGACCCGGCGACGTCCGAGAACGTCGTCTTGGGGGTGTCCTTGGTGATCAGCTTCGCCTTCGACTTGCCGAAGTTCATCACCCGGGAGCCGCCGCCCTGCACCTGGTTCATCAGGAACAGGAAGATGACCACGATGGCGACGAAGGGCACGAAGGAGATCAGCATCCCGACGAACGGGTTCTGCTTCTCCGGCGAGACGGTGTACCCGTCCTTGATGTCGCCGGTCTGGTACTTGGCCTGCAGGTTCTTCGCCAGATCGACGCCCTGGTCGCCGATGTAGCTCGCCTGGATCTTGTTGGAGCCGTCGATCTTGTTGGAGCCGGAGAGCTCAATCTTGATCTTGTTCTCGTCACCGGTCGTCAGCTCGGCGGACTTCACCTTGTTGTCAGCGATCGCCTTGACGACCTGACCGGTGTCCACCGTCTTGTAGCCGCCGGACGAGCCGACGACCTGCATCAACACGACCACGGCGAGGACGGCCAGCACGATCCACATGACCGGCCCACGGAAGTATCGCTTCACGTCCATCCATACGGAGCCGCTGAGGCCCCGTCCCTCCTGCCACAGTGAGGCACAACGCCCTCGGGAGGGCTGGTCGTGCGTTGCGTACGGTGTATTACTGGCCCGAATAAAGAACTGCCTTCGGACGGTACCCCAGCATTGTCACCCGGCGCCTGCGCCGACGGTGAACACGAAGCCGAGGATTCCGCTCTCCCTGCTCCAACGGCGGGTGGCCCCGAAGGGTTCCCGCCGCCGCGCGGCAGCCCGTTTCGGGTCCCGCCCGGCCACGCCGGCCGGACGGGCACGGGCAGCGCCCTCAGCCGCCGTAGACGTGCGGCGCGAGAGTACCGACGAACGGCAGATTGCGGTACTTCTCCGCGAAGTCCAGGCCGTACCCGACCACGAACTCGTTGGGGATGTCGAAGCCGATCCACTTCACGTCGATGGCGACCTTGGCCGCGTCCGGCTTGCGCAGCAGCGTGCAGACCTCCAGCGAAGCCGGCTCGCGCGAGCCGAGGTTCGACAGCAGCCACGACAGCGTCAGGCCGGAGTCGATGATGTCCTCGACGATCAGGACGTGCTTGCCCTTGATGTCGGTGTCGAGGTCCTTGAGGATGCGGACCACGCCGGAGGACTGGGTGCCCGCGCCGTACGACGACACGGCCATCCAGTCCATCGTGACGGGGGTGGACAGCGCGCGCGCCAGGTCCGCCATCACCATCACGGCGCCCTTGAGGACGCCGACGATGAGCAGGTCCTTGCCCGCGTACTCCGCGTCGATCTTCGCCGCCAGCTCCGCCAGCTTCGCGTCGATCTCTTCCTTGCTGATGAGTACCGACTGAAGGTCGGAACCCATGTCCTTGTCGTCCACCCGTGCCACTCTCGCTCTGTTCGGTGTTCGCGTCAGTCGTGAGACTTCGGATGCGGGGCAGCGTCTGCGGCTCAGCCCTGCCGAATCACCAGTCTGCCACCCTGCCGTCGCACACCTACTCGCCCGGGGAGGTTGATGGCCCCCTGGCCCCGCCAGGCCGTGATCAGCCGGTCGACTTCCTCGATGTGGCGGGCGAAGAGCGAACCGGCCGGTGACCCGGCGCCGATGACGGCCCGGCGCAGCACCCGGCGGCGCACGGCGGGGGGCAGGGCGAAGAGGGCGGCGATGTCGAGGGTGCCGGAGTCGTCGAGGACCGCGCCCTCCGCGTCGGCGGCCCAGGCGTCCAGGGCGTCGGCATCGTCGCGGGAGAGCTGGGCGGTACGGGCCAGGGCCTCGACGACGCCCTTGCCGAGGGCCTTCTCCAGGGCGGGCAGGCCCTCGTGGCGGAGCCGTGAGCGGGTGTAGGCGGGGTCGGCGTTGTGCGGGTCGTCCCAGACGGGCAGCGACTGGATCAGGCAGGCCTTGCGGGCGGTCTGGCGGTCCACGTCGAGGAAGGGCCGGCGGTAGCGGCCGTCCCTGCCGCTGGTCGCGGCCATACCGGAGAGCGAGCGGGTCCCGGAGCCGCGGGCGAGACCGAGCAGCACCGTCTCCGCCTGGTCGTCGCGGGTGTGGCCGAGGAGGACCGCGGCGGCGCCGTGGCGCTCGGCGGTGGCGTCCAGGGCGGCGTACCGGGCATCACGGGCGGCGGCTTCCGGCCCGCCCACCGCCCGCCCGCCGCCACCGCGGTGCGAGGCGCCGTGCGCCACCGGGTGGGACTCTCCGACATGGACGGCGACGACCTCGACCGGGTCCAGCCGCAGGCCCCGCAACCGCAGGGCGACCTCGGCGGCGCGGAGGTCCGAGCCCTCCTGGAGGCCGTGGTCGATGGTGACGCCCCCGGCGCGGACCCCGAGCTTGGGGGCCTCGAAGGCGAGAGCGGAGGCGAGCGCCATCGAATCGGCGCCGCCGGAGCACGCGACGAGCACGAGCGGGGGCTCGTGCCGGTCCTGCGCGCAGTGGTGGGTGAGGACGTCGTGGAGTACGCGGCGGACCGCCAGGCGTATCGCGGCGACCGCTGGATGGGGACCCATGTCCGTTTCCAATCGTTCAGCTGGGAGCCTCGGGCCGGTGAGGGCTCTCGTCACACAGAGTGCCTAGATGGTGACAGAGGCGAGCGGTTCCCCGAGCATTGCACGCCTATCCATCCGTAACGGTCCCTCAGACGGGTGATTGAAGGGGCGCGCTACTGCCACCCGGCGTGCCCAGCTCACGCCGTTCGCTTACGGTGCCCCGTCCGCCTTGCGGTGCACCCGCGCGATCCAGTCCGCCGGTTTCGCGATCTCCTGTTTGGTCGGGAGGGTGTTCGGCGAGGTCCACACGCGGTTGAAGCCGTCCATGCCGACCTCCTCGACGACGGCGCTGACGAACCGCTCGCCGTCGCGGTACTGCCGCAGCTTGGCGTCCAGGCCCAGCAGCCTGCGCAGCGCCTGGTCCAGCCGCCCGGCGCCGCTGGCCCGGCGCTTTTGGAACTTCTCGCGGATCTCGGCGACCGACGGCACGACCTCCGGCCCCACGCCGTCCATCACGAAGTCGGCGTGGCCCTCCAGCAGGGACATCACCGCGGTCAGCCGGCCCAGGATCTCGCGCTGGGCGGGCGTCTGGACGAGATCGACCAGGGAACGGCCGCCGTCGTCCTCGCCCTCCTCGCCCTCGGGCTTGGCTCCGGCCAGCGACTGGGCGGCCTCGCGCAGCCGCTCCAGGAGGGCGCCCGGATCGATGTCGGTCTCGCCGAGGAACGCCTGGATCTCGCCCTCGATGTGGTCCCGCAGCCACGGGACGGCGGTGAACTGGGTGCGGTGGGTCTCCTCGTGGAGGCACACCCACAGCCGGAAGTCGTGCGGCTCCACCTCCAGCTCGCGCTCCACGTGCACGATGTTCGGCGCGACCAGCAGCAGCCGCCCGCCCTGTGCCGCGGCCGGCAGGTCACGGGAGGCCGGCGCGAAGGTCTCGTACTGGCCGAGGACCCGCGAGGCCAGGAACGACAGCAGCATGCCCAGCTCCACGCCGGTGACCTTGCCGCCCACCGCGCCGAGCACCGCGCCGCCGGGCACCGCCGAGCGGCGGTCCTCCATCTTGGTCAGCAGCGGCTTGAGCACGGCCCGGAAACCGGCCACGTTCGCCTTGATCCAGCCGGGCCGGTCCACGACGAGGACCGGGGTGTCGTGCGGCGCCTCGTCCGCCTCGTCGGACTGTGCCATCCGCGTGAAGGCGCGGACGTGCGCCTCGGAGGACTTGGCGTGCTTGCGCAGCTCGGCGACGATCGCGCGCGCCTCGTCCCGGCTCACCTCCGGGCCCGGCCGCACGAAACGGGTCGCGGTCGCGACCGCGAGATTCCAGTCGACCATCTCGGTTCCACCGATGCTCGTCATGAGTTCACCGTACGTGGGCGCATGCCGTGGGGGTAGCGGACTGCGGGGCCCAGCCGCACCGAACCACCCACGAGCATCCCCACCGAACGGACAACACCCCACCCACGGGAGGGGACGGGCCGGAGGGGCCGGTGTGTGGGACGTAAAGCGAAGCAGTCCCACACACCGGCCCCGCAGGCCCGTCACCGCACCCACACCCCCCCCCCGCCGACC
>NZ_JBFBHQ010000032.1:0-71818 GCF_040701845.1 Streptomyces angustmyceticus
AAGCGAAGCAGTCCCACACACCGGCCCCGCAGGCCCGTCACCGCACCCACAGCCCCGCGCAGCGGACCCCGCCCGCCGCAGGCGCAACCCACCGCGCCCAGCCCCGCGCAGCGGCACCGCAGCGGGCGAAGAACGGCGAGCAACCCACACGACGGGAAAGCCAAAAACGCGGCCACAAGCAAAGCGCAGCGAAACCCACGACGGGAAAGCCAAAAACGTGGGCCGCAAGCAAAGCGCAGCGAACCGTCACACCCCACCCGTGTGGACCTGGAACGCCGCGCGCCGCACGGCCTTGGCGAGGGCCGGGTCGGGGTGGGCGGCGGCCAGTGCCACCAGGACCTGGACGGTGCGGGGGTGGCCGATGGCGCGTACTTCCTCCAGCAGGCGCGGCACCGAGCCCTGGACCGCCGAGTCGAGGTGCCGTACCAGGAGTTGGGTCTCGCCGTGGTCGGCGACGGCCGCCGCGGTGTCCACCCACAGCCAGGTGGACTCCTCGCGGGTGAGCACGTCGGGGGCGGTCTCCGGGTCGCCGCCCTCGTGCTCGACCAGCCACAGCAGGGCGTACGGCCGCAGGGCCGGCTCGTCGGCGGCGGCGCGTACGGCGGGCTCGGCGGGGGCGCCGACCGCCCGCAGCGCCTCGAAGGCCAGGCCGCGCAGCAGCGCGTCCTCACCGCGGGCCACGGTCAGCAGCTCCTCGACGGCCGCGCCGACCGAGCGGGCGGCGAGCCAGGCGCGGTACTCGGCACGGGCCGGTCCGGGGGTGAGCCGGGCGCAGCCGCGCAGCATCGCCTCCGCGGACTGCTCGATGTGGCCGGCCGGGCTCTGGGCCGCGACGCAGATCTGTTCCAGCTTGACCCACACCGACCAGTTGCCGAGCGGTGTGAGCTGCGCCTCGGACGCGTCGTGGAAGGCTTCGTGGACGCCGTCGTGCGCACCGTCCGGCGGCACCAGCGCGCCGACGGTCAGCAGGGCCTCCAGCGCCCAGCCCAGCAGCTCGGCCAGCGACGCCCCCGCGGCGTCGTCGGCCGCCACCGCGGCATGGTCGGCGCTGCCCGGGGCCGGGTCCTGGCCGTAGGGGACCTCGCAGCGTTCGGTGCGCAGTTCGGCGACGCGCTGGTCCAGCATGTCGAGCAGCACCGGCAGCCGGACGGGCCCGGCCGACAGGTGCAGCAGGGACAGCAACTGGGGCAGCGCCTCGACGACTTCGGCGACTATCGCGGGGCCGGCCGTGGCCGGCGCGGGGCGGGCCAGCGACCAGGCGTCGAAGAGGGCGACCCAGCCGCGCAGCACGGCGGTGTCGTCGCGGTCCCAGGCGCGCAGCCGCCAGCCGGGGCGGGCGAGGCCGTCGTGGAGCTCGACGAGGCCGGAGAGCCGGGCCCGGTCCCAGTCGGTACGGACCTGGCGCGGTGTCAGGCCCAAGGCCTCGGCGGCGCGTTCCGCCGCGGCCTCCGGCAGCGCCCCGTCCGCTCCGGCGCGCAGCGCGGCGCCGTCGGCCCAGCGGGCGAGGCGGGCCGCGCCCGCCAGTACGGCGCGGGCCTGCCGGGCCAGTTCCGCGGGCGGCGGCGTGCCCTCGGGCGGGCGGGGCGCCGGACGCTTGGTCCGGGTTGTCACCGCCCGGCGGGCGGCCGCAACCGGTTGACGGGGGACGAGTCGGAGCCGGGAGTCGCGCGGGGTACGGGACGTCACAGGAGCAGTGTTGCCGCTGTCGGCCCGAAAGCCCAATCGGAACCCTGCTTGCGATCTGCCGGGGCCGTGTCACCGCCCCGGCACGTCCGCGATGAGGGGAGTTGTCGCGCCGTGGGTCCGGGCGTCCCCCGGGCGGCGCGGGGCTCGCGGCAGGGGCGGCGGACCCGTGGCCGGCGCGGACCGGTTCGCGGGGGCCGCTGTCCCGGCGCCGTGCGCGGGTCGGCGCCCTCGCGCCCGGCGTCACATGAGCGGGGTGAGGAAGCGCCGCAGCGCCTCTTCGTAGCTCGGCGGATCGGCGTTCCACATCGCGGCGTGCGGTGCGTGCGGAACCGGTTGGAAGGTGACCAGATCGGCTCGGCGGGCGGCGAGGGAGCGGGAGGCCGTCCAGGGGGCGATGAGGTCGTCGGGCCCGTGGAAGAGCAGGATGGGGACGTTCAGGCCGTCCACGTCGACGGCGTCGGCGGGCCGGTCGACGGGCATCCCCGTGGAGCCCTCGGCGGCGCGTACGGCCAGCGGCAGCAGGGCGCGCGGGACCCGCCGGGCGGTGGCCAGCGCACGGATCGTGGCGTTGCGGTCGAGGACCGGGGAGTCCAGGACCAGGCCGCTGATCCGGGCGCGCAGCGCGGAGTGGGCGGCGGCGCGCAGCGCCATGGTCGCGCCGGTGGACCAGCCGTAGAGGACGATGTCCTGGGCGCCGTAGCGGACCGCGTAGCGGATCGCGGCGTCGAGGTCGCGCCATTCGGTGTCGCCGAGGTGGTCGATGCCGTCGGCGGTGCGCGGGGCGCCGATGTCGTTGCGGTGGGCCACGTCGAGGACGGGCAGCCGGTGCCGGTGCAGGAACGGCATGACCACCATGGGGTGTTCGCGGGTGGTGCCCAGGCCGTGGGCGGTGATGACCCAGGTGTCGCGTACGCCGGGGAGGAACCACGCCGGGAGGGCGCCGAGTTCGCCGGGGACGTCGACGTCGGCGCAGTCCAGGCCGAGGGCGTCGCGGGGGTTGCCGAGGTGCACCTGCGGGGTGAGCCGCATCCGGTTGCCCGGCTTGAGGGTGCCGTGGGTGACCCGTACCAGGCGGCGCACGACCGCGTCGGCGGGGTGCGGGACGCCGTGGATGACGTCGCCGACCACCGCGTGGCAGCCGGAGCCGGTGAGCCCGTAGGTGCCGGGCCGCAGGGACGCCAGGCTGCGGGTGAGGGCGATGCGGCTCTCGGTGGCGGAGTGCACGGTGAGGCGGGGGTCGCCCGGGAAGGGGTCGTCGGGCGACGGTTTCAGGGCAATGTCGCCGGCGTACCGGCCGACCGCCACGGCGGCCGCCCCGGCACCGATCACGGTGGTGGCGGCCACGGCCGCCGCGGTAACCAGGCGCACCTCACCAGTGTGCGCAGCGGCGCCGGACCCGGCCACTTGGCGGTGACCGGCGGGTGACCGGGGGGACGGCGGCCGGTGCGGCGCCGCCGTCCCCCCGGCGGGCGCTCAGCCCTGCCGGCCGTAGTCCCGCAGCTGGGCGGCGGCCGCGTCGAGCTGCTCGGTGGACAGCAGGCTCGGCGCGTGGCCGGGCACCGAGCTCGCGGTCAGCCAGACCCGGCACATCCACTCCAGCTGGGCGGTGCGGTCCAGCGCCTGGCCGAGGCTGTCGCCGTGGGTGAGGGTGCCGTGGTTCTGCAGCAGGCAGCCGGTGCGGTCGCGCAGCGCCGCCAGCATGTTCGCGGCGAGTTCGGCGCTGCCGTAGAGGGCGTAAGGGGCGACGCGGACGGGGCCGCCGAGCGCCGCGGTCATGTAGTGGACGGGCGGGAGTTCGGGGACGAGGGCGGAGACGGCGGTGGCGTACGGGGCGTGGGTGTGGACGACGGCGGTGGCCGTGGTGTTGCGGTAGACCGCCAGGTGCATGGGGAGTTCGCTGGTCGGCCGGAGGGTGCCGATGATCTGGCGCCCTTCGAGGTCGACCGCGGTGGTGTCGCCGGGCCCGAGCCGGTCGTAGGGGACCCCGCTGGGGGTGACCAGCACCAGGTCCTTGATGCGGCACGAGACATTGCCCGAGGTGCCGACGACCAGGCCGTCGGTGACGGTTCTGCGGGCGGTGGCGACCAGTTCGCCCCAGGCTTCGGCGAGGCGGTCGGCGCGGTCCTTCATGGGTCCTCCGGCGCGGTGCGGCGAATGGCGGATGCGGTGCGCGTCACCGTACGAGCAGGCCGGGGCACAGTACGCCGGGGGCCCGTCTGTCCGCTATCCGCCATATGGGGATATCGCACCTACTACGGAGGATTGGCCGGAGATAGGCCATCTTGCGTTCCTCCTCCGTTAACGTCGCCCGGGAGCCGGTGCACGGCGCGGCCGGGGAGACCGCCCGCCGTCCCAACTCATCGAGTTCGCCAACGGGTGAGGCGGAAGTGACGCCGGGGACTCCTCCCCGTGAACACTGCGGGGGTGTCACCACCACGCCCGTCCCAGTTCACTTTCCGTTCACCCGCTCTCCGTACGGTCCCAACGACACTGACCTTCGAACTGATTGCCCGGGTGAATGGAACACATCACGCTTCTCATCGGGATCGTGATCGTCACGGCCTTGGTGTTCGACTTTACGAACGGCTTCCACGACACGGCCAACGCAATGGCCACCACCATCTCCACCGGCGCCCTGCGACCCAGGACCGCGGTGGCGATGTCGGCAGTGCTCAACCTCGTCGGTGCGTTCCTGTCCGTGGAGGTGGCCAAGACCATCTCCGGCGGGATCATCGACGAGGGCGCCGGCATCCGACCTGAAGTGATCTTCGCCGGCCTGGTCGGCGCGATCGTCTGGAACCTGCTGACCTGGCTCGCGGGCCTCCCCTCCAGCTCCTCCCACGCGCTCTTCGGCGGTCTCATCGGCGCGACCCTGGTGTCGGTCGGCACCCACGGGGTGCACGGCGAGGCCGTGGTGATGAAGGTCCTGATCCCGGCGGTGGCCGCCCCGATCGTCGCCGGCCTGGCCGCGATGGCGGCGACCCGGCTCACCTACCGGCTGACCCGCAACCGCGACGAGGCGGACACCGCCAAGGGCTACCGCGCGGGCCAGATCGCCTCCGCCGCCCTGGTCTCCCTCGCCCACGGCACCAACGACGCCCAGAAGACGATGGGCGTGATCACCCTCGCGCTGATCACCGGCGGTGTGGTCGCCCCGCACGCCGACCCGCCGCTGTGGGTCATCGCCTCGGCCGGTCTCGCCATCGCGCTCGGTACGTACCTGGGCGGCTGGCGGATCATCCGCACCATGGGCAAGGGCATCACCGACATCCAGCCGCCGCAGGGCTTCGCCGCCCAGACCGGCGCAGCGGCCACCATCCTGGCCTCCTCCCACCTGGGCTTCGCGCTCTCCACCACCCAGGTCTGCTCCGGTTCCGTGATGGGCTCGGGGCTGGGCCGCAAGGGCGGCGTGGTGCGCTGGTCCACGGCGGGCCGGATGGTCCTCGCCTGGGGCCTGACGCTGCCGGCCGCCGGTGCGGTCGCGGCGGGCGCCGCGTTCCTGGCCGGCCAGGGCGACTGGGGCGTGGCGGCGGTGGCCGTCCTCGGCCTGGGCATCTGCGGCGCGATCTGGGCCGCCTCCCGGCGCAAGCCGGTCGACCACACCAACGTCAACGAAGGTCCGGCTGCGGAGCCGGTGGGCGTGGTGACCGCCGCGCTGCGCGCCGTCTCCCCTCCCCCGGCGGGGCAGCCGGCCCCGGCCGACACCCCGGCGGCCGACGTCCCGGTGACCGACGCCGCGGCGACCGTGGCCGACGCCCCGGACACCGCCGGGATCCCCGCCCAGGTGTCCGGCGCCGACACCTCCACTCCTCCTGCCCCGCGCCCCCGGGCCGCGACGGTCTCCCGCTAGCCGTCATCACCTAAGGAACCCCATGAACATCGACTGGGCAGCTCTCGGCCAGGTTTTCGGCGTCACCCTCGCGGTGACGGTCGGGATCGTGGGCCTGTTCACCGTCGGCATCGTCGGGACGTCCCGCAAGCCGCAGCCGGAGGGCGCCGCGACCGCGGCCGCCGCACCTGGTACGGGCGCGCGGGCCGGCGCGGTCACCGCCTTCGCCCTGTGCGCGGCGGCGGTGGCCTACGGCATCTACCTGATCGTCGCCGCCTGACCCCACCGGAGACGGCAGCGGCACCGGACGGTACCCGGCGCCCGGCGGACCTCGGCATCAGCCGTCGTCCGCCGGGCGCCTCGTCGTCGGTGCGCCCCGTCCGCCGAGCGCGTCGTCCGCCTCCCGGGCCAGCCGGTCGGCGATGGCCGTGCCGCCGCGGCCGTTGAGGAAGGCGGACACGCCGAGCTGTACGACCTTGCTGAAGGTCTGGTAGTGGGCGCTGCGCGGGCGCGGTTCGGCGGCCAGCAGCGCCTCGTGCAGGGTGCGGGTGTCGGGCCGCGGCTCCGGTGCTCCCGCGGCGCCGTGCTCGCCGCGCTCCGCACCGCTGTGCGGCGGGCAGCGCGGCGCCCCGGCGCTCTCGCGGTACGCCGACTCGCGGGTCGCCGCGAACCCCCGCTCCAGCAGGCAGCGTTCGCTGCGCGGGCCGGTCAGCGCCTCGATCAGGGACCGGGCGCCGGCCGGCCGCTTGCTGCCGGCCGAGATCGCGAGGTTCTGCCCGCCCAGCACCGACATCCGTTTGCCGTCGCTGCGGCGGGCCGGCAGCTGGGTGACGTCGAACTGCACGCCGGGCGTGAGCTTCTCGGCCACCGAGGCGTACTCGACCGGCCAGTTGCGCATGAACAGGGCCCGGCCGTCGGCGAACCAGCGGCGGCTCTCCGTCTCGTCCATGGTGGTGGCCTCGTGCGGCATGATCGCGTCGAGCCGGCCCTTGAGGTCGGTGACGCCCTGCTGGAGCGCGCCGACCTGCTCGTCCTTGGTGAAGCTGGTGGCGTCGGGGTCGCCGCCGTCGGCCCAGGCCGACTCCAGGGTGTTGACCGTCAGCCCTTCGTAGGGCCGCAGCTGGGCGACCATGCCGTACATCCTCGGCGGCTTCCTGCCGTGGCCGCGGGCGTCGCCGGCGGCCTTGCGGTTGTAGGCGCTCGCCACGTCCTGCGCCGTCTTCTCCAGCTCGTCCCAGTCGGACGGGACGGGGCGGCCGTACTCCGCCAGGAGGTCCTTGCGGTAGTAGAGCAGCCCGGCGTCGGTGTTGAAGGGGACGCCCCACACCCTGCCGTCGTACTCCACCGTCTTGGCCACGCTGTCGAGGAAGTCGCCGTCCAGACGGTCGGCCCAGGGGCGGATGACGCCCGCCTCGGCGAACTCCGCGGTCCAGGCGACATCGAGGTTGAGCACGTCGTAGCCGCCGTTGCCGGACTGGCCCGCCGCCAGCAGCTGGCTGCGCTGGCCGTCGGCGGTGTCGGGGAGCTTGACGATCCGGACCGTGCGGCCGTGCTCCTTCTCCCAGGCGCGGATCAGGTCCTGGCGGATGCCGGAGCTGCTGAGGTCGCTGCCGGTGGCGAGGACGATCGCGCCCCGCTCCGGGCCGGACGGCTCCCCCGCCGTGCAGCCGCCGGCCGCCGGCAGCAGCGCCAGGCCGACCAGTACGGCCCTCGCCCGGGTGCGCGGGGTGGTCATCGGTCCCCCTTGGTGGCCGTGCCGATGGAGGCGATCCGCCCGGCGAGCGTGTCGACGGCCTGCGGACCGCTGGGCACGCACTGGCCGTGGGAGGCGTCGGCCAGGTGCTGGAGGGCGAAGGTGTCACAGCCCGACTTGCCCATCACCAGGGCCAGGACGGGGACTTCGGGCCCGTCCTCGACGAGGCTGCCGAGGGTGCGCTCCACGCCCGCCGCGCGCCCGGCGGCGCCGTCGTCCTGGTCGAGGACGAGCACGATGGCCTTGTTGGTGGCCGGGGACTCCTTCATCGTCCGCAGGGCGCGGGTCAGCGCCTCCTCCATCGCGGCGCCGTGGTCGACCAGTTCACCGTCCGGGCGGCCCGCGATCCGGTCCAGGGCGGCCCGGCCCCGGGCGGGGTCGGGGCTGCCGAGCGGGACGAGTTCGCGCACCGCGTCGCGGTCGCCGGGGCGGGTGCGGTCCGGGAAGGTCCACAGGCCGTAGGTGTGCCGTGGACCGGCCAGTTCCACGGCCCGCCCGGCCGCGCCGAGGGCGACCGGGAGCTTGCCGTTCTCCGCCATGGAGGTGGAGGCGTCCATGAGGATCAGCACCTGGCTGGAGCGCTGCGCCTTGTCGTACCCGTCCAGGACCCGGGAGACCTGCTCCGGGTCCGCGGTGAAGGGGACCGTGGGGGCGACGAGGGGACTGACGTCCGCGCGGCTGTCCAGCAGCGGTGAGCCCCGGCGCGGGCCGCTGTCGCGCACCCCGCGGTAGCCCTGGTCGGTCAGGGTGCGCTGGCCGCCGTCGGGGGCGCGCAGCCACGTCGCGAAGCGGGCCACGGCGGCCTGCCGCGGGGCGGCGTCCGCGGCGCCGTGCCAGTCGACGCGGATCAGGGGGTGGTCGAGCGCGGGGACGTTGCCGGGGTAGTACGCGATGTACCGGTCGCGCAGGGGGAGCGGGGAGTCCAGGGCGGGGCAACTGCCGATGGCGTGGCCCAGGTTGTAGTCGGCGAGGGACTTCTCCGACACCAGGGGCGCGGACTTCGTCCGGTCGACGGCGCCGGCGGCGTCGGTGTCGGGCCGCAGCGAACACAGCAGTTCGGTGCTGCCCGCGTACTGGCTGCCGGGGGCGGCGAGCCGCTCCTCGGCCTGCCGGGCGAGGGCGGGGTCGGGGGTGCCCGCCGCCGCGGTGCCCGAGCCGTCGCGGGCGAGGTAGAGGCCGAGGGTGTGCAGCAGGCCGGTGCCGGACAGGACGGGGCTGGGCCGCAGGAGCTTGAGGTCGCGGTGGGCGCGGTCGGTGCCGGTGAGCAGCTCGGGCCAGGAGGCGCCGGCCGGTTCGACGTCGTCCAGCCGCCGGGGCGCCGGGATGCCGACGACGAGGGGGGTGTAGGCGACCGGCGCGGTGTAGTGCAGGGTGGCCGGGGACCCCGTGGCGGGCATGCCGCGGCGGGCCTCGTCGTAGTCGGCGGTGGACTCCGGGATCCAGATGTCGGGCTGCGGTCCCGGCCGGTAGAGGGGGTCGGTGACCTGGCCGCCCGGCCGGCTCCTGCCGGTGCCGCGGGCCTCGCCCTGCCAGCGGTCGGCGGCCGCGAAGCCCTGGTCGACCTGGTCCTTGGCGGCGGAGTACACGGTGATCTGGGCGCGCCGGCAGCCGTCGGGGAGGTCGCCCTCGCCGCTCAGCGGCCGGGTGTTGGCCTCGGACATCTCGTAGTCGAAGGCCGCCCGGCGCAGCGCGGGTTCGGCCTCGGGGGCGGTGAGCAGCCGCAGTTCGAGGGCGGGCGGGCAGGGTGCCTCGCGGTCCGGGAGCGTGAGCAGGACGGCGCCGGTGGTGGCCGGGACGAGGACGATCGCGAGGCTCAGCAGGATCCTGGGCCAGTGCCGGACGTACGACTTCAGCCGGCGTCGTAAGCGGATCCGCAGCGGGGTCGGCGGGCGGGCCTCGGGGGTGGCGAAGGACAGCACGACGTCGTCGACGGTGTTCTGCTTGGCCGAGCGCGGCTCCCAGACGTCGCCCATCGGGGTCCGTTCGGCGGCCAGTTGGTCGCGCAGGGACCGGACGAGGTCCTCGAAGGTGACGAACCGTTTGCCGGGTACGCCCCGCTCCAGGGTCTGCACCAGGGCGCGGTTGAAGACGCTGCCCCCGGTGGGTTCCTCGCCGCTGAAGATGCGGCGGTTGGGCTGCGCGGCCATCAGCAGCGAGGTGGGTTTGCGGCAGGCGTAGAAGGCCTCGCTCGCGTTGCCCGCGTAGCAGCACTCCAGGACGATCACGATCCGGTCGGCCCGTGCGTTGTCCAGGTAGGGCAGCACCATGTCCTGCCAGGAGACGGTCTTGTGACGCCGTTCCGAGGCGCCGACCGTCAGCTGCAGATTGCCGCCGTCGCGGCCCACCCGGCCGTGGCCGGAGAAGTAGACCAGGAGCAGTCCGCGGGCGTCCTGGGTGACGGCGTCCAGCGCCTGTTCCACCTCCCACGGCTCCTGGGGGCGGCAGATGACGACCTCGCCGCGGGTGAACAGGTCGGTGCCGGGGGCGAGCAGGACGCGTTCGAGTTCCCGGGCGTTGTCCTTCACCGCGGGGAGCGGGGGCAGGTGCCGGTAGTCGTCGACACAGATCAGCAGCGCCCGGTTGACCTTGCCTCGTGCGTCGTATTCGGACATCCGGCTCAGTCCCCGGCAGTGCTGCCGCTCCCGTCCGCCGGGCTGCCGGGATCGGGGTGTTCGGGGGCCGCGGCGCCCGGGCCCGGCTCGTCGAGCGGGTGCAGGTCGCCGTCACCGGCCCCGACCGCGACGGCGGGCCGTTCGCCGGTGTCGCGCTCCTCCCGGCGCCGCCGCAGCCACTCCTGCAGGGCGATGCCGAGGCTCTTGGTGATCTCGGCGGCCACGGCACCGACGACGACCAGGATCAGGTCGTCGATGCCGACGGCCATGTCGCCGGGCCCCTCCGCACCCCCGTCGGCGGGCCGCGGCCGCAGCAGCCAGTCGTGCCGGCGGCGATCCAGCCACGGCTCGCGCTCCAGCCACGCCTTGAGGTCCTCGACGTCCCGGTCGGGATTGTTCGTGCCCGTGATCCTGATGCGGATCTCATGTCGGTCAGCGCGCTGCGGCATCCCCCGGCCCCCTTCCGGCGGCCCCGTCGCCGCCGTGCACCAGATAGTGACGCGGGATCAGGGGCGGGGGCAACCGTGGGTGATCCCGCCGCCACGCTGTGGCGTGCACCACAGCGCCTGCCACAGGGCTGCGTCGCAGGTCAAGGGTGAGTTGACGGGCATTCGCGGGACGTGGTGGACTGCCGGAGCCATTCGGCGACAGCTGAGGAAGTCCGGTGCGAATCCGGCGCGGTCCCGCCACTGTCACCGGGGAGCGTTCCTCCAGCGAAGGCCACGGTCCGCCTCGTCTGCGTCCGCCGACGCACGCGGGACTGGAAGGCCGGAGGAGCCGCCGATCCGGGGAGCCAGGAGACTCTGGTCGCCGTCACGTCGAGCCAGGGCGCGGACCCTGAGTGAGGACATACCGCCATGCCCGGCTGCCCGTCGAGAGCCCCACTGCCCGCTTTCGCAGGGCCCCTTCGAGGCGTGGCACGTCGTGGACACGCCCTGGCGGCGGTCTGATCCGGTGCGCGGCGAACACGCGGGATATGCGTGCGGCGCGGCCCTCGGCTTTCTCGGCGACCTGATCGCGGCGGACCCCCGGCGCGGCCATCCCGTGGCCGCCTTCGGCCGGGCCGCGGCCGCCGTCGAACGCCGCCTGTGGCGCGACCACCGCGGCTACGGAGCGGTGCACACCGTGCTGTGCGCGGGCGGTGCCGCCGCCGGTGCCGCGCTGGTGCAGCGCGCCGTACGGTCCGCCGCCCCGGCCCCCCTGCGCGACGGTGCCCGGATCGCGCTGACCGCGGCGACGGTCTGGGCCGTGCTGGGCGGCACCTCGCTCGGCCGGGAGGCCCGGGCCGTCGGCGGGGCGCTGGCGGCGGGCGACCTCGACGTGGCGCGGGAGCGGCTGCCCCATCTGTGCGGGCGCGACCCGCAGGCGCTGGACGGGCCCCAGATGGCCCGCGCGGTGGTGGAGTCGGTCGCCGAGAACACCTCGGACGCCGTGGTGGGCGCCCTCGTCTGGGGCGCGCTGGGCGGCGTGCCCGGCCTGGTGGCGTTCCGGGCGGTGAACACCCTGGACGCGATGGTGGGGCACAAGTCGCCGCGCCACCGCCGCTTCGGCTGGGCCTCGGCCCGGCTCGACGACCTCGCCGGCTGGCCCGGCTCCCGGCTGACCGCCGCCCTCACCGTGCTCGCGGGCCCCGACCGGCGCGGTGCGCTGCGGGCCTGGCGGGCGGACGGCGGTGCCCATCCGAGCCCCAACGCGGGCCCCGTGGAGGCGTCGTTCGCGGGCGCGCTGGGCGTCCGGCTGGGCGGCACGCTGGCGTACGGCGGGCGGGTGGAGCACCGGCCGGTGCTCAACGACGGGGCCGCGCCGGTGGCGGTGCCCGACATCGAACGGGCCGTGCGGCTCTCGCGCCGGGTGAGCGCCCTGGCGCTGGTGACGACGGTGACGGCGCGGCTGGCGGCCGGTGCGGTGCGGCGGGCCCCGTCGCCCGCCACCCGCCGGGCCCCGGGTGCGAGGACACGCGCGGCGGTGGCTGCACTGGCGCGCACGGCTCACGACAGCCGGGGCCCCGGCGCATGAGGAGGACCCGGTGAACGGGCGGTTCGAGGCATCCGGTGGGGCCGTCGGCGGTGGCCTGTTGGTGGCCGGCACGACGTCCGACGCCGGCAAGAGCGTGGTGACGGCGGGCATCTGCCGCTGGCTGGCCCGGCAGGGCGTACGGGTGGCGCCGTTCAAGGCCCAGAACATGTCGCTGAATTCGTTCGTCACGCGCGAGGGCGCGGAGATCGGGCGGGCCCAGGCGATGCAGGCCGCCGCGGCGCGGGTGGAGCCGACCGCGCTGATGAACCCCGTCCTGCTCAAGCCCGGCAGCGACCGCAGCAGCCAGGTGGTGCTGCTGGGGAAGCCGGTGGGCGAGCTCAGCGCCAGGGGCTACCACGACGGGCGCCAGGAGCAGTTGCTCGGCACGGTCACCGACTGCCTGGCCGAGCTGCGGCGCACCCACGACGCGGTGATCTGCGAGGGTGCCGGCAGCCCCGCCGAGATCAACCTGCGGCGCACGGACATCGTGAACATGGGGCTGGCGCGGGCCGCCCGGATCCCGGTGGTGGTGGTCGGGGACATCGACCGCGGCGGGGTGTTCGCCTCCTTCTTCGGCACCACCGCGCTGCTGTCGAAGGAGGACCAGGCGCTGGTCGCCGGGTACCTCGTCAACAAGTTCCGGGGCGATGTGACGCTGCTGGAGCCGGGCCTCGACATGCTGCGCGGCCTGACGGGGCGGCAGACGCTGGGGGTGCTGCCCTTCTCGCACGGCCTGGGCATCGACGAGGAGGACGGCCTGCGGGTGTCGCTGCGGGGAGCGGTGCGCGAGAGCGTGGTGGCCCCGCCGCACGGCGCCCAGGTGCTGCGGGTGGCGGTCTGTGCCGTTCCCCTGATGTCGAACTTCACGGACGTGGACGCGCTGGCCGCGGAACCGGGCGTGGTGGTGCGGTTCGTGGACCGGGCCGAGGAGCTGGCCGACGCGGACCTGGTGGTGCTGCCGGGGACCCGGGGCACGGTCCGGGCCCTGGCCTGGCTGCGCGAGCGCGGGCTGGCGGACGCGCTCGTCCGGCGGGCCGCCGAGGGCCGCCCGGTGCTGGGCATCTGCGGCGGCTTCCAGATGCTGGGCGAGCGCATCGAGGACGACGTCGAGTCGAAGGCGGGCGTGGTCGACGGGCTGGGGCTGCTGCCGGTCCGGGTGCGGTTCGCGGCGGAGAAGACCCTGGCGCGGCCGGCCGGCGAGGCGCTGGGCGAGCCGGTGACCGGCTACGAGATCCACCACGGCGTCGCCGACGTGACCGGCGGCGACGAGGAGTTCCTCGACGGCTGCCGGACCGGCTCGGTCTGGGGCACGCACTGGCACGGCTCGCTGGAGAGCGACGGCTTCCGCCGGGCCTTCCTGCGGCGGGTCGCGGCCGGCGCGGGCCGGGCGTTCGTACCGGCCCCGGACACCTGCTTCGAGGCGCTGCGCGAGGAGCAACTGGACCGGCTGGGAGATCTGATCGAGGAGCACGCGGACACCGGCGCGCTGCTGCGGCTGATCGAGCAGGGCGTACCGGAGGGGCTGCCGTTCGTGCCTCCGGGGGCGCCATGAGGGTACGCACTGGAGGACCGCCACGGACACCGACGACGCAGCCGCCCGACGACCTGGAGGACGACACAGCATGACGACCGCGCACAACACGACCCCGCAGTACCCCTTCACCGCGGTGGTCGGCATGGCCGATCTGCGCCTCGCGCTGCTGCTGAACGCGGTGAGCCCCGCAGTGGGCGGCGTGCTGGTCCGCGGGGAGAAGGGCACCGCCAAGAGCACCGCCGTCCGCGCCCTGGCGTCGCTGATGCCGCCCGTGGACGTGGTCGGCGGCTGCCGCTTCGCCTGCGCCCCGGCCGCGCCCGACCCCGGCTGTCCCGACGGGCCGCACGAGACCGCCGGCGTCGAGGAGCGTCCGACGCGGATGGTCGAACTGCCCGTCGGCGCCTCCGAGGACCGGCTGGTGGGCGCGCTGGACATCGAGCGGGCGCTGTCCGAGGGCGTGAAGGCCTTCGAGCCCGGCCTGCTGGCCGACGCGCACCGCGGCATCCTCTACGTCGACGAGGTCAACCTCCTCCACGACCACCTGGTGGACCTGCTGCTGGACGCGGCCGCCATGGGTGCCTCGTACGTGGAGCGCGAAGGCGTCTCCGTCCGGCACGCGGCCCGTTTCCTGCTCGTCGGGACGATGAACCCCGAAGAGGGCGAGCTGCGGCCGCAGTTGCTGGACCGGTTCGGGCTCACGGTCGAGGTCGCGGCCTCGCGCGAGCCCGACGAGCGGGTGGCGGTGGTCCGGCGCCGGCTGGCCTACGACGCCGACCCGGCGGGATTCGCGGCGGGCTGGGCGGCCGAGGAGGACGCGCTGCGCGGCCGGATCGCCGCGGCCCGGGAGCTGCTGCCGCAGGTGACCCTGGGCGACGGGGCGCTCCGGCAGATCGCCGCGACCTGTGCGGCGTTCGAGGTGGACGGGATGCGCGCGGACATCGTGATGGCGCGCACCGCCACCGCGCTGGCCGCGTGGGCGGGCCGGACGGACGTTCTGGAGGAGGACGTGCGGCAGGCGGCGCTGCTGGCGCTGCCGCACCGCCGGCGCCGCAACCCCTTCGACGCGCCCGGCCTGGACGAGGACAAACTCGACCGGACGCTGGAGGAGTTCGGCGCGGACGAGAACGCGGACGGCGACGACGACCCGGAGCCGGACGGTCCGGACGGCGGTCCCGACGGGGGCGGTCCCGACGGGGGCGGTCCGGACGGCGGCGGCGGGCAGCCCCCGCAGGACGGCGGTCCCGACGAGTCCCCGCTCCCGCCGGAGTCCGGCCTTCCGCACCAGCAGGACCGGGAGGCCCCGGAGACGCCCGAGCGGGCCGAGCAGCCCGAGCCCGAGAGCGCGCCGCAGGGGTCCGCGGCCGGGGAGAGGCCGGCGGTCGGCGCCGGCGAGCCGTTCCGCACCCGGCGGCTGGACGTCCCGGGCCTGGGCGAGGGCGCGGACGGCCGCAGGTCGCGGGCGCGCACCGCGCACGGCCGGACGACCGGGGCGCGGCGCCCGCACGGCGCCCTGGGCAAGCTGCACCTGGCGGCGACCGTGCAGGCCGCGGCGCCGCACCAGCGGGCGCGCGGCCGCCACGGGCGGGGTCTGGTGGTGCGCCGGGACGATCTGCGCGAGGCGGTGCGCGAGGGGCGGGAGGGCAATCTGGTCCTGTTCGTCGTGGACGCGTCCGGTTCGATGGCGGCGCGGAAGCGGATGAGCGCCGTCAAGGGCGCGGTGCTCTCGCTGCTGCTGGACGCCTACCAGCGGCGCGACAAGATCGGCATGATCACTTTCCGGGGCACCGGCGCCGAACTGGCGCTGCCCCCGACGTCCTCGGTCGAGGCGGGCGCGGCACGGCTGGAGCAGTTGCCGACGGGCGGCCGCACGCCGCTGTCGGAGGGCCTGTTGAAGGCCCATGAGGTGCTGCGGGTGGAGCGGATGCGGGACGCCTCGCGGCGGCCGCTGCTGGTGGTCGTCACCGACGGCCGGGCGACCGGCGGCCCGGAGCCCGTCGCCCGCGCCGCCCGCGCGGCCCGGCTGCTGGCGGGCGAGGGCACCGCTTCGGTGGTCGTGGACTGCGAGACGGGCCCGGTGCGGCTGGGGCTGGCGGGCGAGCTGGCCCGTGACCTGCAGGGCACCGCGGTCACGCTCGACGAACTGCGCGCGGACAGCGTCTCCGCGCTCGTACGGACCGTGCAAGGCAACAGGAAGGCAGCGTAATGCCACAGGGACAGCCGGCCGTCGTGCCGGACGACGGTCTCACCACCCGCCAGCGCCGCAACCGCCCGCTGGTGTTCGTGCACACCGGGCAGGGCAAGGGCAAGTCCACCGCCGCCTTCGGGCTGGCGCTGCGCGCCTGGAACCAGGGCTGGCCGGTCGGGGTGTTCCAGTTCGTGAAGTCGGCGAAGTGGAAGGTCGGCGAGGAGCGGGCGCTGAAGGTGCTCGGGGAGTCCGGCGAGGGCGGCACCGTCGCCTGGCACAAGATGGGCGAGGGCTGGTCCTGGGTGCAGCGCGACATCGCCTCCAGCGAGGACGCGGCGCGCGAGGGCTGGGAGCAGGTCAAGCGGGACCTCGCCGCGGAGACGTACAAGCTGCTGGTGCTGGACGAGTTCGCGTACCCGCTGAAGTGGGGCTGGATCGACACCGAGGAGGTGGTGTCGGCGCTGCGCGACCGTCCCGGTACGCAGCATGTCGTGATCACCGGGCGGGGCGCCCCCGAAGCGCTGCTGGACTTCGCCGATCTGGTGACGGACATGACCAAGGTCAAGCACCCGATGGACACCGGCCAGAAGGGCCAGCGGGGCATCGAATGGTGAGCCGGGCCGGCAGGGCGGGCGCGGCATGAGCACCGGTGCGATCCCCCGGCTGGTGATCGCCGCACCGTCCTCGGGCGCGGGGAAGACGACGGTGGCCACCGGCTTGATGGCGGCGTTCGCCGAGGCCGGGCTCGTGGTGTCGCCGCACAAGGTGGGACCGGACTACATCGACCCGGGCTACCACTCCCTGGCCACCGGGCGCCCCGGCCGCAATCTGGACGCCTACCTGTGCGGGCCCGGCCGGATCGCGCCGCTGTTCCTGCACGGCGCGGCGGGCGCCGATCTCGCGCTCGTCGAGGGCGTGATGGGGCTGTTCGACGGGGCGTCCGGCATGGGCGAGCTGTCCTCGACGGCGCAGGTGGCGAAGCTGCTGCGGGCACCGGTGGTGCTGGTGGTGGACGCGTCCTCGCAGTCGCGGTCGGTGGCCGCGCTGGTGCACGGCTTCGCCTCCTGGGACCCGGAGGTGCGGCTGGCCGGGGTGATCCTCAACAAGGTCGGCTCGGACCGCCACGAGGAGCTGCTGCGGGAGGCGATGGACTCCTCCGGCGTGCCGGTGCTGGGCGCGCTGCGCCGGGACGGGCGGGCCGGTACGCCGTCCCGTCACCTCGGCCTGGTGCCGGTCGCCGAACGGCGGACCGAGGCGGTGGAGTCGGTGGCCGAACTCGCCGCGCGGGTGCGCGCGGGCTGCGACCTGGAGGCGCTGCTGACGCTGGCGCGTACGGTGCCCGAGCTGCCGGACGCGCCCTGGGACCCGGCGGCGGAGCTCGCCCCCGCGGCGGGGACGACCGCCTCCGGGCGGCCGCTGATCGCCGTGGCGGGCGGCGCCGCGTTCACCTTCTCGTACGCCGAGCACGCGGAGCTGCTGGCCGCCGCGGGCGCCGACGTGGCCCCGTTCGACCCGCTGCGGGACGAACGACTGCCGCCCGGAACCCAGGGGTTGGTGATCGGCGGCGGCTTCCCCGAGATGTACGCACCGGACCTGTCGGCGAACGCACCGCTGCGTGCCGCGGTGGCCGCGCTGGCCGCCTCCGGGGCGCCGGTCTCCGCCGAGTGCGCCGGGCTGCTCTACCTCTCCCGGTCGCTCGACGGGAAGCCGATGTGCGGAGTGCTGCCCGCCGAGTCCCGGATGACCGAACGCCTCGCCCTCGGCTACCGCGAGGCGGTGGCGCTGCGCGACAACGCGCTCGCGGCGGCCGGGACCCGGGTGCGCGGCCACGAGTTCCACCGCACGGTGCTGGAGCCGGGCGCGGGCGCGGACCCGGCGTGGGGGCTGACGCACCCGGAGCGGCGGGTGGAGGGCTTCGTCTCCGGCGGGGTGCACGCCTCGTACCTGCATGTGCACTGGGCCGCCGAACCGTCGCTGGCCGGCCGCCTGGTGGCGAGCGCGGCAGCGGCAGGTGCGGCGCGCGCGGCGGGCGACGGCGGGGCCCGGAGCGCCGCCCGATGACCGGGGGCGGCGGCGGGAGGCGGGCCGCAGGCCACGCCGCCGCCCCCGGCCGGCCCGGTGCCGCACGCCATGTCCCCGGCCGTCCCGCCGTCGGCCGCCCCTCCCCCGCCGCGCCCGGTCCGCAGTGCCCGGCCCCGAAGGCCGCCGGTCCGGCCGGCGGCGCGGGATGAACCTCCGGGCGGCCGCCGGTGCCGGCGAAACCTGCGGTGCGGAGGAGGCCGACGCGCCGCGCGCACCTGTCGTACCGCTGGTCGCCGGCCTGGGCGCGCGATGCGGCGTCCCGGTGTCCGAGGTGCTGGAGCTGATCGCGGCGAGTTGCGCGGCGGCGGGGTACGCCGTCCGGCAGGTCACCGCCCTGGCGACGGTGGCCGCCAAGGCGGCCGAGCCGGGGCTGACCGGGGCGGCGCGCGAACTGGGGGTGCCGCTGCGGTCGTTCCCGGCGGCGGCGCTGGCGGACGTACGGGTACCGGAGCCGTCCGCGGCCGCGGCGGCCGCCGTCGGCACGCCGAGCGTGGCCGAGGCCGCCGCGCTGCTGGCCGCGGGGCCGGGCGCCGCCCTGGCCGCCGGCAAGCGCAAGTCGGCGCGGGCCCGGGCGACGTGTGCGCTCGCCGTGGGGGCTGTATCGGACAACGGTGCCCTTACCGCTGGTAGGGAGGGAGCGGCCGCCGTGCCCTCCACCGGGGCGGTTATCGTCATGACCTCCCCCAACCCGCCCCGCCGTGGCCCGGATCGGCGGACGGCGGACGTCGGCGAGCCGGCGCCCGACTGCGCACCCCCCGGTACCAAGGAGATCCAGTGACCACTCCTCCCGCACTGCTCATCGCCGGTCATGGCACCCGTGACGAAGGCGGGGCCGAGGCTCTGCGCGCGCTGGTGCGTGTGCTGGGCGAGCGGCACCCCGAAGTGCCCGTCGCCGGCGGGTTCTTCGGCGTCCGGGCCTCTCCCCTGCCGCTGGACGACGCCGTCGACGGGCTCGTCGAGCGGGGCGCCTCCCGGCTCGCCGTCATACCGCTGTTGCTGGCCCCGACGGGGCCGGTGCCGGAAGCGCTGCCCTCCGCGCTGGAGCGGGCGGCGGAGCGCCACCCGGGGCTCGGCTACGCCTGCGGGGCCGAACTGGGGCCGCATCCCAAGGTGCTCGACGCCTTGGAACGCCGGCTGGACGAGGCGCTGGGCGGCGGCGCCCGCAGGCCCGAGGACCGGGCCCGCACCACGGTGCTGCTGGTGGGGCGCGGCGCGTCCGATCCGTACGCCAATGCCGAGGTGGCGCGGGCCGCGCGGCTGCTGTGGGAGGGGCGCGGCTTCGCGGGGGTGGAGACCGCTTTCGTCTCGCAGGCGGCGCCCGATGTGCCCGCGGGCCTGGACCGCTGCCGGGCACTGGCCGCCGCCGCGGCGCCCGGCAGGCCGGCCCGGATCGTGGTCCTGCCCTACTTCGTCTTCCCCGGCGGGCTGTGGGAGCGGCTGCGGATGCAGGCCGAGGGCTGGTCCGCCGCCTGTCCGGGCACGGAGGTGACCGTCGCGGCGGCACTCGGCGCGACGGCCGAGGTCGCGGAGGTGGTCATGGAGCGCTACCGCGCCACGGTGGCGGACGGGGCGCCGGGCAGCGCCCCGGTGGCGACGGACGCCGGGGAGCGGTGAGCATGCCGGCGCACACCGGGCCCGCGCCGCTCCGGGACCCCGGCCAGGAGGCACCGCCCCACGAACCCGATCTGCGCCACCACGGCGATGCCGAAGTACGGGGCGCGGACGGCGCCGTGACGGATCTGGCGGTCAATGTCCGCACCGGCACTCCCCCGGCCTGGCTCAAGGCCCGCATCGCCGCGTCACTGGACACCCTCGCCGCCTACCCCGACGGCCGCGCGGCACGCCGGGCGGTCGCGGCCCGGCACGGTCTGCCCGTGGAGCGGGTACTGCTGACGTCGGGGGCCGCGGAGGCGTTCGTGCTGATCGCGCGCGCCGTGCGGGCCCGCCGGCCGGTCGTGGTGCATCCGCAGTTCACCGAGCCCGAGGCGGCGCTGCGGGACGCCGGGCACGACGTCGGGCGGGTGCTGCTCGACGCGGGCGACGGCTTCCGGCTGGATCCGGCCGCGGTGCCCGAGGACGCCGATCTGGTGGTCGTCGGCAACCCCACCAACCCCACCTCGGTCCTGCACCCGGCGGGCGTGCTGGCCTCCCTGGCGCGGCCCGGCCGGACGCTGGTGGTGGACGAGGCCTTCATGGACGCGGTGCCCGGTGAACGGGAGGCGCTGGCCGGACGCACGGACCTGCCGGGTCTGGTCGTGCTGCGCAGTCTCACCAAGACCTGGGGGCTGGCCGGGCTGCGGATCGGCTATGTGCTGGCCGCCGCGGACACCGTCGCCGCCCTGGAGCGGGCGCAACCGCTGTGGCCGGTCTCCAGCCCGGCGCTGGCCGCCGCCGAGGCGTGCTGTACGCCGCGGGCGCTGGCGGAGGCGGAGGCGGCGGCCGGGGAGATCGCCGCGGACCGGGACCATCTGCTGGCCCGGCTGGGCGAGTTCGGGCAGATCCGGGCGGCCGGCCCGGCGGCGGGCCCGTTCGTGCTGATCCGGCTGCCGGACGCGGACGCGGTACGGGCCGCGCTGCGGGTCCGCGGCTTCGCGGTGCGCCGCGGGGACACCTTCCCCGGCCTGGGCCCCGGCTGGCTGCGCCTCGCGGTGCGGGACCGGGCCACCACGGACCGGTTCGCGGCGGCGCTGGGCGAGGTGCTCGGGTAGCGGCGCCCGGGGCCGCGGCCGGGAGAGCATCAGTCCCGGCGGCCGGCCGGGCGGGCCTCGCCGGGGTCCCGCACACCACGTCGGAGGGCCCCCGGCGAGGGTGAGGTGCGCCGTACCGGCTGTCTCCGGCCCGGCCGGCGCACCTCGGCCGTACCCCGCGCGCGACGCCCCCACAGCACCGGGCGCGGGGTACGGGGTCCGTCAGTCGCGGCCGCCCTGTGCGGCGTTGCGGCGCCGGCGGGCGTAGGCGACCGATCCGGCGCCCGCGGCGACCAGCAGGGCCGCGCCGCCGGCGAGGTACGGGGTGGCCGAACTGCCGCCGGTCTCCGCGAGGTTCTGGGTGCTGGGCCGCGAGCCGGCCCCGGTCACCTCGGTGTCCTTGCCGCCGGCCGGCTTGCTGCCGCCCGCGGGCTTCGTGCCCGCGGTGGGCTCGGTGCCGCCGCCGGTGCCGTGGTGCTCGGGGGCCTTGACGCCCGGCGCGGTGCAGGCGGCCCGGGCCAGCGTGACCCCGCCGCGCACCTCGGCGACGCCGAGCTTGAGCGGGTTGAGGGACACCTTCAGGTCGAGCGCGGTGGCCGCGGCGCTCTTGGACTGGACGTTCTTCCGGGACAGGTCGAGCCGCACCTCGCCCACCCCCGGCACCTCGACCTCGGTCGTCCCGCCGGCCGTGAGCCGCACCCGCTTGCCCAGCACGAGGACGTCGCCCAGCACATTGGCCTCGGCCCGGGGCCGCTCGCCCGCCTCGCACACCGCCTTGGCGGTGACCTGCTGGACCTCGATCAGGGACCGCAGCACCAGGCCGGGCACGTGCACCTTCGCCCGCACGAGGTGGGCGTAGCCCTCGGTCCTGCCGTGGCCCGTGGTGGCCCGCGCGGTGGCGACGTCGGCGCGCAGCACGCTGAACGGCCTGCCGTGGTCGATGCCGTCGAGGCGGACGGTGAGCGCCGTCTTGGACGCCGAGGCCGGGGCGTGCACCTCGTTGAGGGAGGTGTTCAGCGGGACGTCGAGCGTCTTGTGGAGCAGCCCGACGTTCAGGCCGGTGCGCAGCACGACCGCGTCGGCGGTGCCGCGGGCCGGGCCGTGGGCTCCGGTGGCATGCGCGGGGACGGCGCCGAGCAGGAGGACGGGGCCGGCCGTGAGTGCGGTGGCGACGACGGTCGTGGCGAGGCGCCGGGGCATGCCGAAGGAGCAGGTGGGACTGGTGGACACGTGTGTGGAACCCTCACAGGAGAAATGGAGCCGCCGGCCGCGCCAATGGGGGACATCACGCGGGCCGACGACCTCGACCCGCACATCGTGTCCGCACGGAGGGTGAACGGGCAGCCACGCGACGTCAGTTCATCCCAATGGGTGGTTTTCGCGTAATTGTTCGATTCCCGCAGCACGGGGCACCACCCCCGCCACAGCGGTCACACCGCCCGGGTGACCCGGGTTGACCGGCCCGGTTGCCCCGGGTCACCCCTTCGGGCACCAGGGCGCAGCCGCCCCCCGCCTATCCCACGACCTGCCCGCGCAGCACCACCCGCCGCGGCGCGGCCAGCACCCGGACGTCCTCGCGCGGATCGCTCCCGTAGACCACCAGGTCCGCCGGGGCGCCCTCGGTGAGGCCGGGGCGGCCGAGCCAGTCCCTGGCGCCCCAGGTGGTGGCGGAGAGGGCCGCCACGGCGGACAGGCCGGCCCGGGTCAGCTCGGCGACCTCCTCGGCGACCAGGCCGTGGGCGAGCGAGCCGCCGGCGTCCGTGCCGGCGAAGACCGGCACGCCGGCGTCGTAGGCCGCCCGCACGGTGTCGTAGCGGCGTGCGTGCAGCCGCCGCATGTGGTCCGCCCAGCGCGGGAACTTCTCCGCGCCGCCGTCGGCGAGCCGCGGGAAGGTGGCGATGTTGACGAGCGTGGGCACGATGGCGACGCCGCGCTCCGCGAACAGCGGGATGGTCTCCTCGGTGAGCCCGGTGGCGTGCTCGATGCAGTCGATGCCGGCCTCGACGAGCGGGGCGAGGGAGTCCTCGGCGAAGCAGTGGGCCGTCACCCGGGCGCCCAGCCGGTGGGCCTCGGCGATGGCCGCCGCGACCGCGCCCGGCGGCCAGCAGGCCTCCAGATCGCCCGTGGAGCGGTCGATCCAGTCGCCGACGAGCTTGACCCAGCCGTCGCCTCGGCGGGCCTCCTGGGCGACGTAGGCGACCAGGTCCTCCGGCTCGATCTCGTGCGCGTAGTTGCGGATGTAGCGCTTGGTGCGGGCGATGTGGCGGCCGGCGCGGATGATCCGCGGCAGGTCCTCGCGGTCGTCGATCCAGCGGGTGTCGGACGGGGAGCCGGCGTCACGGATCAGCAGGGTGCCGGCGTCACGGTCGGTGAGCGCCTGCTTCTCGCTGGTGGGGGCGTCCACCGGGCCGTGCGCGTCCAGGCCCACGTGGCAGTGGGCGTCGACCAGGCCGGGCAGTACCCAGCCCGTCACGGTGGTGGCATCCCGTGCCATGGCCGGCCGGTCGTAGGTGACCCGGCCCCCGACGACCCACAGCTCGTCGCGCACGTCGTCCGGTCCGACGAGGACCCTCCCCTTGAGGTGCAGCACCGCACCTTCGCTCATGGACGTCATACCGGCACTCTAGGCGGCGTCACGCTGCGTGCGGCAGCGGCCGCCGGGCGCATCGCGCGGGCGCATTCCCCCGATCGTTCCCCCGAAATCAGCCACCTCGCCGCGCCTTTCGTCCCGGTCGCTCTCCGTGGAGCTTCCGCACGTTCCGTGCACGGCTTTGCGTACGTTCTCCGCACGCTTTGGGACATCTTCTCGCGCATGTTCCCGCAGCCCTTGCCACGGCCTTGTCGCGCGGGTTTCGATGGGCCTTGCGCCCAGCCTTCCGGGGACGAATTCCCATTTCCCTGGAGTACAGCTTCCCGTATTCTTCTGCCCGCTTTTCCGCAGCTCAAACGCCACGATTTTGAGGGTGTCAGGTTCCGTAATTCGGACGGATCTCATCGACGTTACGGAGCTGTGACCGACTACACACCGTGTCCGTTTCGCCCCGAACATCCAGGTCAAATTGGGACATCACGCGGTGGCATCGCGCGTCCGGGCGCCCCCGCGCGATAACACATCTTCGGCGCTTCCGTAACCCCTGCCCACGATGCAATTTCCTTTTTCCCTGGGTAAATTTAATTTCTATGACCGCCGCACAAGCAGACCATGCAGGTGCCCGAAGCGATATCAGAGAATTTCCGGAGGGCTTCAAGCTCGACACCCCACGCGTGGAGGACGGAGCCGCGATCTGGCGTATCGCCCGCGACTCGAAGGCGCTGGACCTCAACTCCTCCTACAGCTACCTCCTGTGGTGTCGCGACTTCGCCGCCACCTCCGTCGTCGCCCGCGACGCGGAGGGCGAGCCGGCCGCCTTCGTCACCGGATACATCCGCCCCGAGCGCCCGGACACCCTCGTCGTCTGGCAGGTAGCCGTCGACGACGCGCACCGTGGCCAGGGGCTCGCCGCCGCGCTCCTGGACGGGCTCAGCGCCCGGGCCGTGGACGAGCTGGGCATGCGTTTCGTCGAGACCACCATCACCCCCGACAACGCCGCCTCCAACCGGCTGTTCGCGTCCTTCGCCGAGCGGCACTCCGTGCCGATCAAGCGTGAGGTGCTCTTCGACGCGGGGCTGTTCCCGGAGCAGGGCCACGAGCCGGAGGTGCTGCACCTCATCGGCCCGTTCGAGCCACCGGCCCGCCCGGAGCACTGACGCCCCAGGACCGCGCGCGGCCACCGCGCCGCAGCGGCCACGCGGGAGCCGGCACCACACCCGTGACACCGCCGGCACCGCCCAGCCCCCACAGACTTCCTGATCCTTTTCGCCACTCATCTCCCAGGAGCATGTTGTGACCATCACCCAGCCCGATCTGAGCGTCTTCGAGACCGTGGAGTCCGAGGTCCGCAGCTACTGCCGCAGCTGGCCCACCGTGTTCGACCGCGCGCAGGGCAGCCGCATGACCGACGAGGACGGCCACACCTACCTCGACTTCTTCGCCGGGGCCGGCTCGCTCAACTACGGGCACAACAACCCGGTGCTCAAACGCGCCCTGATCGACTACATCGAGCGGGACGGCGTCACCCACGGCCTGGACATGTCCACCACGGCCAAGCGGGCGTTCCTGGAGTCCTTCCAGAACATCATCCTGCGGCCGCGCGACCTGCCCTACAAGGTCATGTTCCCGGGCCCGACGGGCGCCAACTCCGTCGAGGCCGCGCTGAAACTGGCCCGTAAGGTCAAGGGCCGCGAGTCGATCGTGTCCTTCACCAACGCCTTCCACGGCATGTCGCTGGGCGCCCTCGCCGTCACCGGCAACTCCATGAAGCGCGCCGGTGCCGGTATCCCGCTGGTCCACGGCACCCCGATGCCGTTCGACAACTACCTCGACGGCACCTACCCGGACTTCCTGTGGTTCGAGCGGCTGCTGGAGGACCAGGGCTCCGGCCTGAACCGGCCCGCCGCCGTGATCGTCGAGACGGTCCAGGGCGAGGGCGGCATCAACGTCGCCCGTGCCGAGTGGCTGCGCGCCCTGTCCGAGCTGTGCGAGCGCTGGGACATGCTGCTCATCGTCGACGACATCCAGATGGGTTGCGGCCGTACGGGTGCCTTCTTCTCCTTCGAGGAGGCGGGCATCGTGCCGGACATCGTCACCGTGTCGAAGTCCATCAGCGGCTACGGCCTGCCGCTCGCGCTCACCCTGTTCAAGCCTGAGCTGGACATCTGGGAGCCGGGCGAGCACAACGGCACCTTCCGCGGCAACAACCCGGCGTTCGTCACCGCCGCCGCGACGCTGGACACCTACTGGGCCGACGGCCAGATGGAGAAGCAGACTCTCGCCCGCGGTGAGATCGTCGAAGCACACCTCAAGGCCATCGCCGAGGAGCACCCGGAGGCCATCGCCGAGTACCGCGGCCGCGGCCTGGTGTGGGGCATGGAGCTCAACGACAAGCCCGTCGCCGACAAGATAGCCAAGCGCGCCTTCGAGCTGGGTCTGCTGATCGAGACCTCCGGCCCGGAGAGCGAGGTCGTCAAGCTGCTTCCCGCACTGACGACCACCCCCGAGGAGCTGGACGAGGGCCTGCGGATCCTCGCCCGCGCGGTCCGCGACTGCGTCTGACCACTCCAGAGTTCCTTACCGTTCCACAGAAAGGCACCGAGTCACCGTGATCGTCCGATCCTTCAAGGACATCGAGGGCACCGACCGCCACGTCAAGGCCAAGTCGGGTACCTGGGAGAGCAAGCGCATCGTGCTCGCCAAGGAGCGCGTCGGCTTCTCGCTGCACGAGACCACCCTGTACGCCGGTACGGAGACCTCGATGTGGTACGCGAACCACATCGAAGCCGTACTCTGCGTAGAGGGCGAGGCCGAGCTCACGAACGACGAGACCGGCGAGAAGCACCTCATCACGCCCGGCACGATGTACCTGCTCGACGGGCACGAGAAGCACACCATGCGGATCAAGAAGGACTTCCGCTGCGTCTGCGTCTTCAACCCGCCGGTCACCGGCCGTGAGGACCACGACGAGAACGGGGTCTACCCGCTGCTCACCGAGCCCGAGCCGGAGACCGAGTCGGTCTGACGGCGTCGGCAGCCGCCTGCCCCGTCCGGCAGATGAGGAAGGCACGCCCACACGCACGGAAGCCAGAGACCGTACGAGAGGAGAGGAAGGCAACACCATGACCACCGCACCCGAGCGCACCGCCGACCTGTACCCGACCCGTGGGACCGCTGAGGTCATCACCCCGCGGAAGGACCCGGTGGTGTGGTCGCAGCCCGGAACGGCCGGCCCGTTCGCGCCGTCCGAGCTGAGCGACTTCGAACGCGACGGCTTTTTCGCCATCGGGGAGCTGCTGACGGCGGAAGAAGTCGCGGTGTACCGCGCCGAACTGGATCGTCTCGTCCTCGACCCGACGATGCGCGCCGACCCGCGCTCCATCGTCGAGCCGAAGTCCCAGGACGTACGGACCGTGTTCGAGGTGCACAAGATCAGCGAGGTGTTCGCCAAGCTGGTCTCCGACCCGCGTGTGGTCGGCCGTGCCCGGCAGATCCTCGGCTCGGACGTCTACGTCCACCAGTCGCGGATCAATGTGAAGCCCGGCTTCGGTGCCTCCGGCTTCTACTGGCACTCGGACTTCGAGACCTGGCACGCCGAGGACGGACTGCCGAACATGCGCACCGTGTCGGTCTCGATCGCGCTGACGGAGAACTACGACACCAACGGCGGCTTGATGATCATGCCCGGCTCGCACCAGCACTTCGTGGGCTGTGAGGGCGAGACGCCGAAGGACAACTACAAGCGGTCGCTGCAGATGCAGGACGCGGGCATCCCGTCGGACGAGGTGCTGACGAAGATGGCCGACAAGCACGGCATCCGGCTGTTCACCGGCAAGGCCGGCTCGGCGACGTGGTTCGACTGCAACGCCATGCACGGTTCGGGCGACAACATCACGCCGTACCCGCGCAGCAATGTCTTCATCGTCTTCAACAGCGTGGACAACGAAGCGGTGGAGCCGTTCGCGGCGCCGGTCCGGCGCCCGGAGTACATCGGAGCCCGGGACTTCACGCCGGTGCGGTAGGCACGGCGGAGCACGGGTGGCGCGGCTGCCGCACAGCAGGGACTGTGCGGCGGCCGCGCTGGTGTGTGCGGTGCCTGCCGCGCGGGGCCCGGGGCCGGGACCGCCCCGCGCGGGCGGTGTGTCCTCAGGCGTCCAGCGCCGGGTAGTCCAGGTAGCCGGTGTCGTCGCCGCCGTAGAAGCTCTCCCGGACGGGGGTGTTGAAGGGGCCGCCGCGGGCGAGCCGCCGGGGCAGGTCGGGGTTGGCGAGGAACTGCCGCCCGAAGGCCAGCAGATCGGCCGTGCCGTCCTCGACCAGCGGCAGGTCCTCGGGGCCGGCGGGGCGCCCGTCGTCGGCCGGGTTGAGGACGAGGGGGCCGGTGAAGTGCCGGCGCAGGCGCGCGATCAGCTCGTGGTCGGGCACGTCGCACAGGTGCAGATAGGCCAGGCCCAGGGGCTCGACGGCCTGCAGCAGCGCGGTGTAGAGCGGCTCGGGGGCCGGCTCCTCGATGCCGTTGAACGGGTTGCCCGGGGAGAGCCGCAGACCGGTGCGGTGGGCCCCGACCGCCTCGGCCACCGCCCGGGTGACCTCGACGGCGAAGCGGATACGGCCCTGGCCCGGACCGCCCCAGCCGTCGGTGCGCAGATTGCTGTTGGGGGCCAGGAACTGGTGCACGAGGTAGCCGTTGGCGCCGTGGATCTCCACGCCGTCGAAGCCCGCCTCGACGGCGTTGCGGGCCGCGGCCGCGAACTCCTCGACGGTCGTGCGGATTTCGGCGTCGGTGAGCTCGTGCGGGGTGACGCAGTCCTTCATGCCGTCCTCGGTGAAGACCTGGCAGGCCGCGGCCACGGGGGACGGGCCGACCGGGACCAGCCCGTCCGGCAGCAGCACCGGGTGGCCGATCCGGCCGCCGTGCCACAGCTGCGCGAAGATCCGGCCGCCGGCGGCGTGCACCGCGTCGGTCACCCGGCGCCAGCCGGCGACCTGCTCGGGCGTGTGCAGCCCCGGGGTGAAGGGGTAGCCCTGGCCCACGACGCAGGTCTGGCTGGCCTCGGTGACGATCAGCCCGGCCGAGGCGCGCTGGGCGTAGTACGTGACCATCGAGTCGGTCGGCACCCCGCCGCCCCCGGTGGCGCGGTTGCGGGTCATCGGGGCCATCACGATGCGGTTGGCGAGCGGGATGCCGGCGAGGTCGACGGGGTCGAACGCGGTGGTCACTGAGGGCCTCTCAACTGCTGTGCGGAACAAGATCGTTGTCCATTACATCAGCTTCTCCGCCGCTCCCGCGCCCGCCCCGTCCTCCCCCGGCACCTAGTCCAGCAGGCTCAGCAGCCGGTCCACGTCGTCGGTCGAGTTGTAGAGGTGGAAGGCCGCGCGCAGCAGCCCCCCGCGCACCGCGACCCGCACGCCCGCCTCCGCGAGCCGGCCCTCCGCGTCCGCGAGCCCGGGGGTGGAGACGATCGCCGAGCCGGGCGCGTGGCGGGGCGTCAGACCGCGCTCGGCCAGCCCCGCGCGGTAGCGGTCGGCGAGCGCGGTGTTGTGGGCGTGGATGGCGGACACGCCCAGCTCCTTGAGGAGACCGAGGGAGTGCTCGGCGCCGATGTAGGAGTAGTGGGCGTGGGGTTCGTCGAAGCGCCGGGCGGTGGCCGCCGGCCGGATCGGCCCGTAGTTGGACTCGCCGATGTCCTCCCCCGCGACCCAGCCCGCGTGGAGTGCGGCGGGCCACTCCTCGCCCCGCCCGACGTCCCCGCCGAACGTCATGAAGGTCGCCCCGCGCGGGCACAGCAGCCACTTGAAGGCGCCGGCGACCACGAAGTCGAAGTCCGCGGCGCGCAGCGGCAGCCAGCCGGCGGCCTGGGTGATGTCCAGGTAGGTGCGCGCCCCGTGGGCCCGGGCGGCCTCGCGGATCGCCGGCATGTCGGCGATCCGGCCGTCCAGGGACTGCACGGCGCTGAAGGCGACCAGCGCGGTGCCGGGGCGCACCTCGTCGGCGAGCGCCTCCAGCGGCACGGTGCGCAGCTTGATGCCCGGGTGGGCGGCGAGCGGATTGACCAGCGAGCTGAAGTCGCCTTCAGGGGCGAGCACTTCGGATCCCGCCGGGAGCGAGGCGGCGACGAACGCGGACTGCACCGCGACCGAGCTGCCGACGGCGACCCGCTCGGCGGGGACGTCCAGCAGCCGGGCGAAGGCGGCCCGGGAGGCCGTGGCGGCGGCGAAGTAGTCGCGGCCCATGGTGCCGTAGGAGGCGGATTCCTCCAGGGCCGCGCGCACCGCGGCGGCGCTGCGCCGGGGAAGGAGTCCGCTGGAGGCGGAGTTCAGATAGGTCGTCTCGGGGGCGAATTCGTCCCCGCCGAGTGGCTCGAGTCGCTGCATGACCCCACTGTGCTCGCCGAACTGCGCCGCGTCCATGGCGAATCCGCTTGGCCGGCCCGCAAGTGCTCCTTATCCGTGCAGGTCACAGGGGGTGCGTACGGGCCGGCCCGCGGTCACTTCCCGGGCACGGCGCAGCCGTCGTCGCCGCACACCGCGGCCTCGCCGTCCGCCGCGGGCCGCACCGGGGCCTCCTCGTGCGCGCGCTCCAGCGCCTGCCGGAAGACCTCGGCGGGCTGGCCGCCGGAGATGCCGTAGCGGCGGTCGATGACGAAGAACGGGACGCCGGTGGCGCCCAGCTCCGCGGCCTCGCGCTCGTCGGCGCGCACCTCCTGGGCATAGGCGCCGGGGTCGGCGAGCACCCGGTCGGCCTCCTCGGCGGGCAGCCCGGCGCCGACGGCGACCGCACGGAGCACGGCGGGGTCGCCGAGCGTCCTGGCCTCGGCGAAGTTGGCGCGGTAGAAGGCGTCGAGCACCGCGTCCTGTACCCCGTGCGCGGCGGCGGCGTGCAGCAGCCGGTGCAGGTCGAAGGTGTTGCCGTGGATCCGGTCGGAGCGGTAGCCGAGCCCCTCCCCGGCGGCCGCCTCGGCGACCCGGGCCTCCATCGCCCCGGCCTGCTCACGGGTGACGCCGTACTTCGCGGCGAGCATGTCGAGCACCGGGACGTCGGTGGCGGCCGGTGCCTTCGGGTCCAGCTCGAAGGAGCGGTGCACCACCTCGACACGGTCGCGGTGCGCAAAGGCGGCGAGCCCGGCCTCGAAGCGGGCCTTGCCGATGTAGCACCAGGGGCAGGCGATGTCGGACCAGATTTCGACGCGCATGAGCCGGCTTTCCTCGTCGTGGATGTGTCCCGGGGCAACCCCGGGGGGCGGCGGGGTATTCCGTGGGTACCGTCCCCGCATGACCTCGTCACAGGGATTTCTCGGCTTCTGGGAGACGACCGGATCGGCCAAGACCTTCACCCATCCGCTCGATCCGGCGCTGCTGGACGCCTATGTGCCGCACAGCGCGCGGGTACTGGACTACGGGTGCGGCTACGGGCGGCTGACCGCCGAGCTGGCCGGGCTCGGGTACCGCGCGGTGCGCGGGGTGGATGTCTCGGCGGCGCTGATCGCGCGGGGCCGGCGCGAGCATCCGGGGCTGGAGCTCCTGCACTGCGCCGGGTTCCCGCTGCCGTTCGAGGACGGCGCCTTCGACGCGGCGCTGCTGTTCGCGGTGCTCACCTGCGTTCCCGGGGACGCGGACCAGACGGCGATCGTCGCGGAGCTGGGGCGGCTGGTGCGGCCCGGCGGGGTGGTGTACCTGAGCGATGTGCCGCTGCAGGGCGATGCGCTCAACCGCGAGCGGTATGCGCGGTTCGCGGACCGCTACGGGACGTACGGGGTCTTCGAGACGCCCGACGGCGGGGTGTTCCGGCACCATCCGCCGGAGCGGTTGCGCGGGCTGCTGCGGGAGGCCGGCTTCGCGGTGCGCAAGGAGCGGGCGGGGGTGGTGGGCACGCTGGACGGGCGGACGGCGGAGCGGCTGCAGCTCATCGCCGTCAGGGAGCCGGCCGGGCCGGAGCCGTCGCCAGGTCCAGTGTCAGGGTGAGGTGGGTGGCGTCCGGGGCGGGGCGGCGGTCCGGGTCGGGGCGCCAGCCGAGGCCCGCGTAGAAGCCGCGGGCGCGGTGGTTGTGCCAGAGCACGTCGAGGCCCGCCCGGGTGAAGCCGTCCGTGTGCCAGGCCCGCAGGCAGGAGGCGTGCAGGGCGCGGCCGATGCCGGTGCCCCAGTGGCCGGGGTCGACATGGAGCTGGTGGAGCGTGACGGCCGGCCGGCCCGCGCCGTCGCGCCGGCGGTAGGAGGCCGCGCCGACGACCGCGCCGTGGCGTACGGCGCACAGTACGGGGGTGCCGTCCTCCGCCAGGACGCGCGACCAGGCGTCGTGCCAGCGGGTGTGCTCGGCCGGGGCGTCGAAGGGGGCGTCGGGGAAGCGGGCGCGGTGCAGGGCGGCGCGGGCGCCGGTGTGCAGGGCGGCGATCGCCGGCAGGTCCGCGCGGGTCGCGGCGCGGACCTGGAGGGCGGCGTCGGGGGCGGGGCGCACGGCGCCTACGCGCCCTCGGCGCGGTCGTCGACCCGCCGCGGCAGGCCGAGCGGGTTGTCCTCGCGCAGCTCGGGCGGCAGCAGCGCGGCGGGGGCGTCCTGGTAGGCGACCGGGCGCAGCCAGCGTTCGACGGCGGTGCCGCCGACGGAGGTGGAGGTGGACGTGGTGGCCGGGTAGGGGCCGCCGTGGTGCTGGGCGGGGGCGACCGCGACACCGGTCGGCCAGCCGTTGACGACCACCCGGCCGGCGAGCGGGGTGACCTCGGCCAGCAGCCGGGCTCCGGCGCCCTCGTCGTCGGTGCCGGCGCTCTCCGCGTCGCCGAGCTGGAGGGTCGCGGAGAGGTTGCCGGGCAGCCGGGCGAGGACGGCGCGGATCTCGGCCTCGTCGGTGTAGCGGGCGACGACGGTGACCGGGCCGAAGCACTCCTCCAGGAGGAGGTCGTGCGGGCCGTCGGCGGCGAGGCGGGCGGCGGGGACGGCGAGGAAGCCGCCGCTGACGGTGTGCGGGCCGCCCGCGCCGGGGGTCACCGGCGCCTCGACGTCGGGGAGGGCGGCACGGGTGCGCACCCCGTCGAGGAAGGCCTCCCGCATCCGGTGGTCGAGCAGCACCCCGGCCTCGGTGTCGCTGACCGCGGCGGTCAGCGACGTCAGCAGCCGGTCGCCCGCCGCTCCCCCGGGCACCAGGACCAGGCCCGGCTTGACGCAGAACTGTCCGACGCCGAGCGTCATCGCGCCGGCCAGCCCGGCGCCGATCTGCTCGGCGCGCTCCCGGGCCGCGGCCTCGGTGACCACGACGGGGTTGAGGCTGCCCAGCTCGCCGTGGAAGGGGATGGGGTGCGGGCGGGCCGCGGCGGCGTCGTACAGCGCGCGGCCGCCGCGCACCGAGCCGGTGAACCCGGCCCCGGTGATCAGCGGGTGGCGCACCAGGTCGATACCGGCCTGGAAGCCGTGCACCAGGTGCAGCACGCCCTCCGGCAGCCCGACCTCGGCGGCGGCCCGGCGCAGCAGCGCGGCGCACAGCTCGGAGGTGGCGGGGTGGTCCGGGTGCGCCTTGACGACGACGGGGCAGCCGGCCGCGAGCGCGCTGGCGGTGTCGCCGCCCGGGACCGAGAAGGCGAGCGGGAAGTTGCTGGCGGAGTAGACCGCGACGGCGCCCAGCGGGATCTTGTAGCGGCGCAGGTCGGGCCGGGGCGGGGTGAGGCCGGGATCGGCGTGGTCGATCCGTACGTCGAGGAAGGAGCCCTCCGCCACCTGGTCCGCGAAGGACCGCAACTGGTAGGTGGTGCGGCCGAGTTCGCCGGTGAGGCGGCCGGGGCCGAGGGCGGTCTCGGCGTCGGCGGCCTCGATGACCGCCTCGCCCGCCTCGTCGAGCAGGTCGGCGGCGCGGCGCAGCAAAGCGGTGCGCAGGCCACGGTCGGCGAGCGCGCCACGGGCGGCGTGGGCCGCGCGGACCACGGTATCCACCTCGTCGGCTGTGGCCTCCACCGCAACCTGCTCCCGCTGCTTCCCGGTTCGGGGGTCGACACTCCAGACTGGTGCTGCTGTCACCGTGCATTCCTCCCGGGCGATGCCTGCCGAGTCTTTCCACGTCCTGCCGCACTGCGGAGCGTTCGATATGCTGAACGCTGTCCCAGATGGTGAACAACGGGACTCTATGGCTGTCGGAACAGAGGGGTCAAGGGCGATGTCAGCTGCCGAGACCGGTGGATCTCAGGTCAAATCCGCCGTGCGGACGGTGGAGTTGCTCGAGTACTTCGCGGGCCGCCCCGGCATGCACAGCCTGGCGTCCGTCCAGGAGGCCGTCGGCTACCCGAAGTCCAGCCTCTACATGCTGCTGCGCACCCTGGTCGACCTGGGCTGGGTGGAGACCGACGCCACCGGCACCCGCTACGGCATCGGCGTGCGCGCGCTGCTGGTCGGCACGTCCTACATCGACGGCGACGAGGTGGTCGCCGCGGCCCGGCCGACGCTGGACCGGCTCTCCGACGACACCACGGAGACCATCCACCTCGCCCGCCTGGACGGCACCAACGTCGTCTACCTCGCCACCCGCCAGTCGCAGCACTACCTGCGGCCCTTCACCCGCGTCGGCCGGCGGCTGCCCGCGCACTCGACCTCGCTGGGCAAGGCGCTGCTCGCCACGTACACCGACGACCAGGTGCGGGCGATGCTGCCGCCGGCCCTCGCGCAGCTGACCGAGCACACCCTCACCGACCGCGAGCAGCTGATCGAGGAGCTGCACGCGGTGCGCGAGCAGGGCTATGCGGTCGACCGCGAGGAGAACACCCTGGGCCTGCGCTGTTTCGGTGTCGCGATCCCCTACCGCACCCCGGCCAGGGACGCGATCAGCTGCTCGGTGCCGGTGGCCCGGCTGACCCCGGCCCATGAGCAGATGATCAAGGACACCCTGTTCGACGCCCGCGACCGGCTGACGCTGGCCACCCGGCGGCTGTGACGCCCCGGCCGGGCCGTCGCCTCCCCCGTACGGCGGAGGCGGATCGTCGCCGGGACCGACGCGCTCCGGGGGCGGCCTCCGGAAGGCTGGCCGCCATGGACCCCCGCACCGGCCGCCCCGCACGGGCGCCGCAGCCGCCACCGCCCGGCACCGCCGCACACGAGGCCGTCCGGTGCGGCTGACCGGCAGGCGCTGGGTCCATCTGGTGCTGGGCGGCGCGCTGTTGATGCCGTTCCTCCTGCTGGTCTCGGTGGTGATCCCGCCCGTGGTGGACGGCGCCGACCCGCTGCGGGACGTGCGCTGGCAGTTCGTCGCGTTCGGCTGTGCGCTGCCGCCGGCCGCCCTCGCCGGGCTGCTCTTCCCGCTGGTGCGGCCGCTGGAGGTGGCCGCCGTACGCTCGCTGTGCGCGGTGCCCGCCGAGCTGCTGGCCGAGGGGCCGGCGCTCTCGTGGGCGGCCCGGCGGCGCACGGCGCTGTGGTTCACGGCCCATCTGCTGGCGGGCGGCATCGTCAGCGGTATGACGCTGTCCGCGCCGCCGGCCGCGATCGTGCTCCTGCTGCTGCCGTTCGCCGATCCGCTGCGGCACACCGCGCAGGGCTGGCCCGAGCTGCCCGGCGTCCTGGGGCCGCTCGCGGGGCTGGCGCTGCTGGCCCTGATGACCGGCACCGCCTGGGGGGCCGGCGCGCTGCTGGGGCGCCTGGCCCCGGTGCTGCTGGGGCCGACGCCCGCCGACCGGCTGGCCGCCGCCGAACGCCGGGCCGCCGACCTGGCGACCCGCAACCGGCTGGCCCGCGAGCTGCACGACGCCGTCGGGCACGCGCTGAGCGCGGTCACCCTCCAGGCGGGCGCGGCCCGCCGGGTGCTCGACGCCGACCCGGAGTTCGCCCGCCGGGCGCTGGCCGCCATCGAGGAGACCACCCGCGAGGCGGTCGCCGAACTGGACACCGTACTGGGCCTGCTGCGCGCGGAGGACGGCACCGATCCCGCCGCGCCCGCACCCACCCTGGACGGCCTTCCGGCGCTGCTCGGCCGGACCCGGGCGGCGGGCGTGGTGGTCGAGGCGGTGGTCGAGGGGCGGTGCGCCCAGCTGGCGCCGGTGGTCTCGCGGGAGGCCTACCGGATCGTGCAGGAGGGCCTCGGCAATGCGCTGCGGCATGCCGGTCCGGTACCGGTCCGGCTGCATCTGCGGGCGACCGAGGGAGAGTTGACGATCCTGATGGAGAATCCGGTGGCCGCTCCCCCGGTCGCCCGCTCCGCCACGGCGGCCCGTCCCGGCGGCGGCCGCGGGCTGCGGGGGATCGCCGAGCGGGCCCGGCTGCTGGGCGGCGAGGCGACGGCCGCGGCCCGGGACGGCGTGTGGCGGCTGGCGGTCCGGCTGCCGTCGGCGGGGGCGACGGGGGCGACGGGGGCGACGGGGGCGACGGGGGCGACAGTGCCAGGAGCGGAGCACGGAAGGGCATCGGCCCCCCGGCCGGGAAAGGGGCCCACGACCGGGGACGGGGCCACGGACGGGGACGGGACCGGAGCCGGGGCCAGGGACGGGGCCGGGGCCGGGGCCGGGGACGGGAACGGGGCCAGGGACGGGAACGGGGTGAGCGGCGCATGACCACACCAGATGGCATGACCACACCAGGTGACATGACCACACGGCAGGAGAACGGCCCCGGGGCCCACGGCGGGGACGGCCCCCGCCCGCTGCGCCTCGTGCTCGCCGACGACGAGCGGATGGTGCGGACGGCGCTGCGCGCGATCCTGGGCGCCGAGCCGGACATGGAGGTCGTCGGCGAGGCGTCGACCGGCGCGGAGGCGGTCGGGCTGATCCGTGCGCTGCGCCCGGACCTCGTGCTGATGGACGTACGGATGCCGGAGATCGACGGCATCCGGGCGACCGAGCAGGTGCTGGCCGGGATGCCGGAGCCGCCCCGCATCATCGTGGTGACCACCTTCGAGAACGACGCCTACGTCTACGACGCGCTGCGGGCCGGCGCCAGCGGGTTCCTGCTCAAGCGGTCCGGAGCGGAGGACCTGGTGCAGGCCGTACGGCTGGTGGCGCGCAGCGACTCGCTGCTGTTCCCCGCGGCGGTCCGCCGGCTGGCCGCCCGGCACGCCGGGGAGCGGGCCGCGGCCGACGCGGCGGCGGCGCTGCGGGCCAGGCTGTCCGGGCGGGAGCGGGCGGTGCTGCGGCTGATGACGGCCGGGCTGACGAACGCCGAGATCGCGGACCGGCTGGGGGTGGGCCCGGCCACGGTCAAGACGCATGTGGCGGGAGTGCTGGCCAAGCTCGGGGTGCGGGACCGGACCCAGGCGGTGATCGCCGCGTACGAGTGCGGGTTCGTCCGGCCGGGGTGAGGGCGGGGCGGGCGCGGGCGCGGGGACGAGGGCGGGGCGGGCGCGGGGACGAGGGCGGGGCAGGGCGGAACCGTAGGGGAGGCCCGTACGGGGTGAACGGGCCCCCGGTCTCGGGCCTACCCGGCGGGACGGGTCAGCAGGCGGGCCCGGTCCCGGAGGTGTCCCCGATCTCGCGCAGTCCGTCCCGTACGGCCGCCAGGTCGCGGTCGCTCGCCAGGCCCGCGTGGTAGAGCCGCAGGGCGTTCGCGCCCAGCGAGGCGGCGTGCGCGGCGTCGGCGGCGAGGCTGCCGGGGCTGCCGCCCAGGCCGGAGACCACGGTGAAGTTGGCGGCGACCACCGCCTCCCCGGCCCCGGCCGGGCGGGCGGCGAACGGGCCGAGCACCGCGGCGCGGGCGGCTGCGTCGCCGGTGCACGGCAGCACCACACCGTCGGCGACCGCCAGCGCCCCGGCCGGGTCCGCACCGGCGTCGGCGCCACAGCGGTGCGCGGCGGGATCGGCGTGCAGCAGCACCCGGAACCCCTCGGCCGCGGCCTGCCGCACCGCGCCCACGGCCTGCCGCCGCAGCGCGGCGGCGGCACCGTCCCGCCAGGTGCGCAGCACGCCCGCCGGCTCCGCGCCGAGCTGTTCCTCGACCGCGGCCCACTCCCCGGCCCGGTCCGCCGGAGCGGGCCGGGCGCCCGCCCAGTGCGGCTCCAGGGCCCGCACCACGGCGGCGCGCACCTCCCGTGCGGGCAGGCCCAGCCGGGTGTAGCCGGCCGCGCACACCGTGCAGAAGCAGACCGACATCAGGTACTGCGCGGCGCCGGACAGCACGACCCCGGCGGTCTTGTCGTGGGCGTGCAGATGCGCCAGCCCGTACCAGCCGCAGGACTCCAGCTCGGTGCCCCGGGCGCCGGGGCGTACGGCCGCCTCTGCGGCCAGGTCGACGAGGTACTCGCGCACCTCGGGCCGGGCGATGCACGGCGCCCACGGGTACGGGTCGCCGTAGGCGTTGCGGACGACGGCGGACGGATGCGCGGCACCCAGGCGGGAGTTGTGCGCCAGGACGACCCAGGTGTGCACCTCCAGCCCCGCGTCCGCCAGCGCCCGCGCGGCCGTGCCGAACGGGTCGGGTCCCGCCGTCCAGTCCTGGGTGGCGGGGCGCAGCGCGCGGCCGGCCCAGCGGGCGGGGTCGGGAGGGTAGAGGACGGCGGCGTGCCGGGCGGTGACGATGCGGTGGCGGGGGTGGCGCGGGGTGAGGGCGCGGGTGGAGTGATAGGCGGAGGCCAGGGTGACCTGCTGGATGCCGAGTCCGGCGAGGCGGGCCGCGGCGTCCGGGTCACCGACCACGTCCCAGGGGTAGAGGAACGCGCCGGCGCGCATCAGTCGCCGTCCCCCGCCGGGTACCCGACCAGCGCCAGGCCGTGGTCGATCAGTTCGGCCAGCTCCGTGACATGCGCGGGGGCCGGTTCGCACAGCGGCGCGCGGACCTCGCCGACGTCCAGGCCGCGCAGCCGCACACCCGCCTTGACCAGCGAGACCGCATAGCCGTGGCCCTGGTTGCGCAGGTCGACCAGCGGCCGGAAGAAGCCGTCCGTCAGCCGCTGTACGGTGTCGTCGTCGCCGCAGGTCAGCGCGCGGTGGAAGGCGAGGGCGATCTCTGGGGCGAAGGCGAAGACGGCGGAGGAGTAGAGACGGACGCCCAGGCCGAGGTAGGCGGGGCCGGTGAGTTCGGCGGTGGGCAGGCCGTTGAAGTAGAGGAAGTCCTCGTCGGGGGCGTCGGTGCGGACGGTGCTGATGATCCGCTGCAGCAGCTCGAGGTCGCCGATGCCGTCCTTGAGCCCGATGATGCCCTCGGTCCGGGCCAGGGCGGCGACGGAGGCCGGGGTGAGAACGGCGTTGTCGCGCTGGTAGACGATGACGGGGAGCGGGGTGGCGGCGGCGAGTTCGGTGTAGTGCCGCAGCAGCCCCTCCTGTCCCGCGGCGACGAGGTAGGGCGGCATGGCCAGCAGGCCGTCGGCGCCCGCTTCGTGGGCGAGGCCGGCGAACTGGGCGGCCAGCGCGGTGCCGTAGCCCGCACCGGCGATCACCGGGACCCTCTCCGCGGCCTCCTCGACCGCGGCCGCGACGCAGTCGGCGAACTCCCCGGGCGCGAGGGCATGGAACTCGCCGGTGCCGCAGCAGGCGAAGACGGCGGCGGCGCCCGCTTCGACGCCCGCGCGTACATGGGCACGGAAGGCCGTCAGGTCCAGGGCGCCGTCGGACCCGTACGCGGTCACGGGGAAGAAGAGCACTCCGTCGAGGCGGTCGGCGAGTCGGGGGGACCTCCCAGCGGCAGCTGGGGGAGCGTCTGGGGTCACGGGTTCTCCCTGGCATACCTGCTCGTGCATGCCTCTGATTGGTGTCCATGTTTCTGAACGTGGTCACGCTAGAGTAGCCCTCCCGGACCGGTCAAGAGTGCGCAACTCCCGCGCCGCAAGCGGATTCACCCGCCCCGTCAAGCGTCTTGACCGGCCGAGATCCCGCTTCCTAGCGTGTCCACACATCTGAATGCCGACGGGCAGTCAGCCCTGGAGTTCAGCCGGAGGAGTACCGCCCATGACCGCACCCCGCACCGTCCTGCTCACCGGCGCCGCCGGCGGGCTCGGCACCCTGATGCGCGAGCTGCTGCCGCCCTACGGGTACCGGCTGCGGCTCTTCGACCGGCGCCCCGTCGAGGGCGAACCGGACGCGATCACCGCCGAGTTGGCCGACACCGGGGCGCTGCGCGAGGCGGTGCGCGGGGTCGACGCGGTGATCCATCTCGCCGGCATCTCCCTGGAGGCCGGGTTCGAGGAGATCGTGCGCGCCAACATCGAGGGCGTGCACCACCTCTACGAGGCGGCGCGCGAGGCGGGCGTCCGCCGTGTCGTCTTCGCCTCCTCCAACCACGCCGTCGGCTTCACCCCGCGCCCCGCGGACGGCTCCGGTGCCATCCCCGTCGGCACGCCCCGCCGTCCCGACACCTACTACGGGCTGTCCAAGGGCTTCGGCGAGGATCTGGCCTCGCTCTACTGGGACCGGCACGGCATCGAGACGGTCTCGGTCCGCATCGGCTCCTGCTTCCCCGAGCCGACCTCGGTGCGGATGCTGTCGATCTGGCTGAGCCCGGCCGACTGCGCCCGGCTGCTGCACGCCGCGCTCACCGCACCCGGCGTGGGCCACACCGTCGTCTACGGCTCCTCCGCCAACACCCGCCTATGGTGGGACCTGTCGAGCGCCCGCGCCCTGGGGTACGAGCCGCAGGACGACTCCGAGCCGTACGCGGAAGAGCTGCTCGCCGCCCAGGGCGCGCTGGAGGCCGGGAACCCCGACCACGCCCACCTCGGCGGCACCTTCTGCACCGACCCGCCGCGGTGGCGGCACTGAGGCGTCCGCCCCGGTGACGGTGCTGACGCGTCCGCCCGGGGTCCGCACCTGCCGGCTGCCCGGCCGCGGTGCCCGGCCCGGGAGAACGTGGCCCCTGCCACCCCGCGGAACCCCCGCCGCCCGGTCGGCGTCCTGGTCTGTGTACCCACCCGTCGCGCAGGAACGAGGAACGCATCATGGGCATCGTCAGCTGGCTCGTACTGGGGCTGATCGCGGGCATCATCGCGAAGGTCCTGCTGCCGGGACGGGACCCGGGCGGCATCGTCGGCACGACCCTCATCGGCATCGTCGGGTCCTTCATCGGCGGCTGGCTCTCCACCAAGTTCCTGCACCGCCCGATCCCCAAGGACTTCGGCGAACCGTCCATGTGGATCGCCTCGATCGCCGGGGCCCTGGTCCTGCTGATCGCCTACCGGCTGCTCTTCGGCAACTCCCGGGAACGCCGGTGACCGGGCCGGGGTGCGGCCGGCCGCAGGTAATGGAACCGCAAAGGCGGGCCGATCGTTGAGCCCGGCATGACCGCTATGACTCCTGGCTCGAACCTCCCGCTCAACGCCGTGCGGGTGGCGGTGGACGTCACCGCCCCCGTGCGGCTGGACGTGTCGGGCCTGCTGCTCGCCGCCGACGGCAAGGTGCGCTCCGACGACGACTTCGTGTTCTACAACCAGCCCAGCGGACCGGGCGTGACGCACTCCGCCGCGGCCGGCGGCGGCGACACCATCACGGTCGACACCGCCGCCGTCCCCGAGGGCATCGAGAAGATCGTGGTCACCGCGAGTCCGGACGCCCCCGGCGCGACCTTCGCCGGCACCGAGCCGACCGGCACGGTCCGCAACGCCGACGACGGCAGCGTCATCGCCTCCTTCACCCCGCCGCGGCTGGGGCCCGAGACCGCGCTGGTGGTCGTCGAGATCTACCGCCGCGGCGGCGTCTGGAAGGTCCGGGCCGTCGGCCAGGGCTACGCCAACGGCCTGGCGGGGATCGCCACCGACTTCGGCGTCACCGTGGAGGAACCGGCCCCGGCCGCCGCCCCGCAGGCACCCCCGGCTCCCCCGGCACCGCCCGCTCCCCCGGCCCCCGCGGCCCAGTGGGGACCGCCGGCGGGCACCCCGGCCCCGGCCGCCCCGCCGCCGGCCGCCGCACCCCCGGCCCCGGCCGCCGCCCCGGCAGCGGCGTCCGCCCCCGGCACCGGCAAGATCAACCTCGACAAGGGCCGCGTCAGCCTCCAGAAGAACCAGACCGTGTCGCTGGTCAAGGGCGGCCGGCCGCTGCTCACCTCGGTCACGATGGGCCTCGGCTGGGAGCCCGCCTTCCGCGGCAAGAGCATCGACCTGGACGCCTCGGTCATCGCCTACGGCCCGGACCGCAAGAAGATCGACAACTGCTTCTTCGGCAAGCTGATGATCCTGGGCGGCGCGATCCAGCACTCCGGTGACAACCTCACCGGCGAGGGCGCCGGCGACGACGAGGCGATCACCGTGCACCTCGGCGGGGTGCCCCCGGAGGTGACCGGCCTGGTCTTCGTCGTGAACTCCTTCTCCGGCCAGAAGTTCTCCGATGTCGCCAAGGCGTACTGCCGCCTGGTGGACACCCAGAGCGGCGCGGAGCTGGTCCGCTTCGACCTCACCCACGCCGAGCCCCGTACCGGCGTGATGATGGCGAAGCTGATCCGTCAGTTCTCCGGCGAGTGGGAGATGACCGCGATGGGCGAGTTCGTCGACGCCCGTACGGTGCGCGGGATGGTCAAGCCCGCCGCGCAGGCCCTGTGAACCGCTGACCCCCGCGTCCCCGACGGCCTCCGGGCGCGTCGGGGACGCGCGGGCGGCGCCCTCCCTGGTGCGGGACCGGTCCAGGACCGAAAATTGTGGCGTCCGTGCCCGCCCCTCGCGGCGTCCGTGCCGTGCGGCGCACCGCCGCCCGGTCCCCGTCCGCCCGCCCCGACCGTCGCCTTTCCCGCCACGCCCTTCGCCCCGCACCGTCACGGCCGCCTTGGTCCGGCCCGTCACGGCGCGTCCCCACGGCACACATGAGGAGCGTTCGATGACGCAGCATCCGCCGCCTGCCCAACCCGCCGACCCCCCGGACGGCCCAGCGTCCCCGGACCTTCCCGACCGGGTCGCCCGGGTCTACGGCGAGTTCGACCTCAGCACCGTCCCCGCCTTCGCCGGCGGCTTCATCAATTTCGGCTACTGGACGGGGCTGCCCGGCCCCGCCGGCCGCCCGCTGACCGAGGACGACCGGGTGCGCAGCGAGCAGGACCTCTACCGCCTGGTGCTCGGTGCCTTCGACCGGCCGCAGGGCCGCACCGCCCTGGAGGTGGGCTGCGGACGCGGGCTGGGCTCCGCGCTGGCGCTGCGGGAGTTCGGCCTGGGCAGCGTCATCGGCATGGACGCGCACCCCGACCAGATCGCCCGTGCCCGGGAGGCGAACGCGGCGCTGCTCGCCCCCCGCGCGGGCTCCCCGGGGCGGCTGGAGTTCCTGCGGGGCGCGGCCCAGGACATCCCGCTCCCCGACGGCTGCGTCGACTGCCTCTTCTCCGTCGAGGCGGCGCAGCACTTCCGCGATCTGCCCGGTTTCGCCCGGGAGGCGGCGCGGGTCCTGCGCCCGGGCGGCCGGCTGGCGCTGACGACCTTCTTCGCCCGCACCCCGGAGGCCGCCCGGGCGCTGCCGGCCCTGCTGCCCCCGTACGCCGACGGCCTGGACGTCCCGCACGTGATCGACGAGGCCGCCGCGGCGCTGACCGCGGCGGGGCTGCGCGAGGTCCGGGTGCGGTCCATCGGCGACGGCGTCTGGGAGTGCTACGACCGCTACATGGCCCAGCAGCCCGCCCTCCGCGACGAGTGGCCGCGCCGCTATCTGACGGCGTACGAGACCGGGCTGCTGGACTACTACCTGCTCACGGCCGGGGCGGGCTGAGACACCCGCCGGCCGCCGCCGGGGCGGTGCTACCGCTGACGGCGGTGCCGCTTCCAGGGGCCGGTGATGGCCAGCATGATGCCGGGCTCCTGGATGTTGGCGAACAGCGTGCGGCCGTCCGGGGAGAACACCGGCCCGGTGAACTCGCTGAACTCCGGCTCCTCCGCGGTGCCGATGTTGAGCTCGTTGCGGGCGATCGGGTAGGTCCGGCCGTCGTCGGTGGCCCCGAAGAGGTGCTGTACGCCCTCGCCGTCCTCGGCGATGACCAGCCCGCCGTAGGGCGAGACGGTGATGTTGTCGGGGCCGTCCAGGGCGCCGTCCTTCGACGGCTCCTTGTTGACGCCGAGCAGCACCTTCAGCGTCAGGGTCCGCCGCCGCGGGTCGTAGAACCAGACCTGGCCGTCGTGCTGGACCGGGCTCTCGTCCCGGGCGTACGACGACACCACGTACGCGCCGCCGTCGGCCCACCACAGGCCCTCCAGCTTGCGGGCGCGGGTGACCTCACCGGCCGTGAACTGCTTGCGCACCGACACCTTGCGGGCGTCGCGGTCGGGGACCTCGACCCAGTCGACGCCGTAGACGGTGCCGGGCTTGGTGGCACGCGAGAGGTCGTCGACGAACCGGCCGCCGGAGTCGAAGCACTTGAAGGCCTCCAGCACGCCGGCGTCGTCGGCGAGGGTGCGCAGCTGTCCGCGGCCGTGGCGGAAGCCGTGCGGCGGGGTCCAGCGGTAGAACAGGCCGTTGGGGTCGGAGGCGTCCTCGGTCAGGTAGAGGTGGCCGCGCCGGGGGTCGACGACCACCGCTTCGTGGGCGTAGCGGCCCAGCGCCTTGACGGGGCGGGGGTCGCGGCCCGCCCGGCGGTCGTGCGGGTCGACCTCGAAGGCGTAGCCGTGGTCCTTGGTCATGCCGTGCTCGCCGGCCTTGTCCTCGCTCTCCTCGCAGGTGAGCCAGGTGCCCCACGGGGTGGTTCCGCCCGCGCAGTTGGTGGAGGTACCGGCGATCCCCACCCACTCGCCGACCGGCGTACCGTCCTTGGCGACCTCGACGACGGTGCAGCCGCCGGACGCCGCCGGGTCGTAGACCAGCCCCTCGGCCAGCGGCACCGGGTGCGGCCAGTCGGCGCGCGGGCCCTTCAGCTCGTGGTTGTTGACCAGGAGGGTGGTGCCGCGGTGGCCCGGGAAGGTGCCGGTGCCGTCGTGGTTGGAGGGGGTGGACTCACCGCTGTCGAGCTTGGTGACGCCGGTCCGGGTGATGATCCGGTACGAGAATCCGGCGGGCAGCGCGAGGATGCCCTCCGGGTCCGGGACCAGCGGGCCGTAGCCGGCGCCGTGGCCGTCCGCCGCGCCGTCCTGTGCGGCGTCCGGCAACTCCTCGCCGATGGCTCCGGGCGCGGTGGCCAGCACCCCGACGCTGCCGGCCAGCGTGACCCCCGCGCCGGCGAGGGCGGAACGCTTGGCGAAGTCTCTGCGGGTGAGCGGCATTCTCATCTCCTGGATGGCCGGTGTCTTCTCCCCTGTGCCTGCGCCGCACACGCTCTCGTGCGTCGCCGAACTCCAGTTGAACGCCGCGCGACATCCAGGAAGCAGTTGGGGCCGGTCCGGCGGACCGCGGCCGGACGGGCCGTGATCCGCCGGACCGGCCCCGGGGGCGGCGATCCGCCCCGGCCGTGTCCGGTGTCCGCGTCAGCCGGACTGCCGCGAGCGCGCCTTGAACGCGGCCTTGCGGGCCTCCTTGGCGGCCTTCTTGTCCGGGTGCAGCCGGCCCATGGCCTCCAGGACGTCGGCGGTGGCCGGGTGGTCCACCCGCCAGGCCGTGTCGAAGAACCCGCTGTGCTGCTCGGTCAGGCCCTGCACCAGGTCGCGCAGCTCGTCCGCGGCGTCCTCGTCGGCGCTGTCCAGCTGCGCCGCGATGGTGTCCACCGTCAGCCAGAAGATCAGCTCCTGGGAGGGCTCGGGGATGCCGGGCAGCGCGCGCTCGGCGAGCCAGACCCGGGCCAGGCCGCCGAGCTGCCGGTCGTCGAGCACCTCGCGCAGTGCGGCCTCGGCGTCCGGCGAGACCAGCGAGAGGGTCTGCTGGGCGGCCAGCCGGCGCCGCGGGGCACGGTCGTCGTCGCCGCGGGCGGCGGTGAGCAGGTCCCGGGCGGCGTCCAGGGGCGTACGGGCGGCGAGCCACTGCTCGGACTCGGCCTGGGCGAGCGCCTCGGGGTAGTCCGGCAGCGCGTCCAGGAGGACGTCGGCGCCCTTGTCGGCGAGGTCGCCGACGGCCGGGGCGTGCACCCCCGCGTCCAGCATCCGGGCGCGCACCCCGTAGACGCCGAGCGGGGTGAGGCGGACCAGGCCGTAGCGGGAGACGTCCTCCTCGGACAGCGGCTCGGCGCCGGAGCCGTCCCCGGAGGCCCCCGGGGAGAGGACCGTCTCGCCGTCCTCGTCCAGCTCCTCGATGAGCGCCTCGTCGACGGGCCGGTAGGCGACCAGGCCGATCGGCTCCAGCACCCGGAACTGGTCGTCCAGGCGCATCATCGCCTCGGAGACCTCTTCGAGGACGTCGTCGGTGGGCTCGTCCATGTCGTCCGGGACGATCATGGAGGCGGCGAGCGCGGGCAGCGGGACGTCCTGGCCGGGGTTCTCGTTCAGGGCCGTGAGCAGGTAGAGGTTGCCGAGGATGCCGTCCAGCAGCTCGGCCTCCTCCTCCGGGTTCCAGTCGATGGCGTCCAGGTCGAGTTCGCCGCCCTCGGTGAGCTGGTCGGCGAGGTCGGCGAGGTCGGGGGCGGCCGCGTCGGCGAGCACCGTCTCCATGCCGCCGAGCCAGATGTCGAGGATGTCCTGGGGGCTGCCGGAGGTGAGCAGGCCGAGCTCCTCGCCGGGGGTGGCGGTGCCGGCGGCGGCATCGTCGGGGAGGTCGTCGCCGTCCTCGCTGTCGGCGGTCTCCTCGATCTCCACGAGTCCGGTGTCCACGGCCAGCTGCCAGGCCTCGGCGGTGTAGGCGGCGCCGTCCTCGTCGCCGGCCAGGCCGAGGTGCTCGGTGGCGGCGGCCAGCGGCTCGTCGAGGATCTGGCCGCCGACGCCGACCGGGACGCCCCGCTCGGCCCAGCGGGCCAGCTTCGCGGCGCGGGCCAGCAGCGGGGTGCTCAGCGCGTCCCTGGCCAGTTCCGCTTCGGAGTGCAGCCGCACCGGCGGCAGGGTGGGGCGGTCTGCGGACATCGGGTGTTCAGCTCCTCGGACGGACTACGGCTGGGGGTACCTCCCCGCGGTGGCTGGGGAGTGCGCCGACCAAGCGTAGACGGAATTCGCCGTAACTCGGACGCTTCACCCACGCGCCCCCTCCCGGTCATCGGGAGAAAGCTTGACAACTCCCCTCCGTGCACAAGAGATTGACGCGCGTAGCGTGCTGGTTACCGACCCGTAGGCACGCTGCACGACCACCCCCCATCACCCTCGGAGGCATGCATGCCGTCCCGTCGTTCGCTCCGCACACCGGTCGCCGTCAGCGCGGTGGTCTGTGCCGCCCTGGCCGGCGGACTGCTCACCGCCACCCAGTCCGCCTCGGCGGCCGGTGCGCGCATCCACGACATCCAGGGCAGCACCCGAATATCCCCGCTGGCCGGACAGCAGGTCAGCGAGGTGCCCGGCACGGTCACCGCGATCCGGTCGTTCGGCTCGGCGCGCGGTTTCTGGGTGCAGGACCCGCACCCGGACCGCAACCCGGCCACCAGCGAGGCGGTCTTCGTCTACACCGGGAAGGAGACGCCGAAGGTCGCCGTCGGCGACGCGATCACCTTCTCCGGCACGGTCAGCGAGTACTACCCGGGCGGCAAGGACGCCGGCCTGCAGTCCGTCACCGAGATCACGGACGCCACCTGGAAGACGGACTCCTCCGGCGCCCCGCTGCCGGCCGCCTTCAAGCTCAACCCGGCCTCGGTGCCGAACCGTTACGCCCCCTCCGCGGGCGGCAAGAGCATCGAGTCCCTCAAGCTGCGCCCCGGCTCGTACGCCCTGGACCGCTACGAGTCCCTGGAGGGCATGCGCGTCGCGGTCGCCGACGCCCCGGTCGTCGGCGCGACCAACACCCACCACGAGCTGTGGGTGACCGCCGAGCCCCGCCACCACCGCACGGCCCGCGGCGGCACCCTCTACCGCTCGTACGCGGACCCCAACGGCGGCCGGGTGAAGGTGACGTCGCTGATCCCGTTCGCCGAGCGCCCCTTCCCGGTGGCCGATGTCGGCGACGCGCTGACCGGCACCACCGCGGGCCCGCTCGACTACGACAACTTCGGCGGCTACACGCTCCAGGCCACCGAGCTGGGCGCCCTCGCCGACCACGGCCCCGCGCCGGAGACCACCCGCAAGCAGAAGTCCGACGAGCTGGCGGTGGCCACCTACAACGTCGAGAACCTCGCCCCCACCACCCCGCAGGCCAAGTTCGACCGGCTGGCGAAGGCGCTGGTGCACAACCTGTCCTCGCCCGATGTCGTCGCGCTGGAGGAGGTCCAGGACGACAGCGGCGCCAAGGACAACGGGGTGGTGACCGCCGGGGAGACGCTCAAGAAGCTGACCGACGCCATCAAGGCGGCCGGCGGCCCCGCGTACGAATGGCGGCAGATCGACCCGGCCAACGACCAGGACGGCGGCCAGCCCGGGGGCAACATCCGGACGGCGTTCCTGTTCAACCCCGACCGGGCGTCCTTCACGGACATCAAGGGCGGCGACGCCACCACCCCCGTGAAGGTGGTCGACGACCACGGCAAGGCGACGCTGTCCGCGTCCCCGGGCCGGATCGCGCCCGCCGAGGAGGCGTGGAAGGACAGCCGCAAGCCCCTCGTCGGGCAGTTCTCGGCCAAGAGCCGCCCCGGCAGCCGGGTGTTCGTGATCGCCAACCACTTCAACTCCAAGGGCGGCGACCAGAGCCTGGACAGCCGCTTCCAGCCCCCGGCCCGGAGCTCCGAGACCCAGCGCACCGCCCAGGCCCGGCTGGTCAACACCTTCGTCAAGGACCTGCTGGCCAAGGACCCGAAGGCCGGTGTGGTGGTGGCCGGCGACCTCAACGACTACGAGTTCTCACCGGCGCTGAAGAACCTCACCGCCGGCGGCGTGCTCACCGACCAGGTCCGCCGGCTGCCCGCGGCGGAGCGCTACGGCTATGTCTACAACGGCAATTCGCAGGTGCTGGACCACATGCTCACCAGCCGTCCGCTGACCCGGGCCGACTACGACATCGTGCACATCAACGCCGAGTACGCGGACCAGGCCAGCGACCACGATCCGCAGGTCCTGCGCATCAAGCCGTGATCCTCGGCCTATCACCCCGTGTGACCCTCCTGTCACCCGCCTGGCCCACGCCGGGGGGCCGACTGCCGCGGGGGGTGCGGTACTGGGCATGTAAGAACCATTCGGCGAGACATAGGGAGTCATCATGCCGAAGTCCCAGAACCGTAAGTCGGGCAACAAGGACCGTGCCGCCGAGAGGCGCACCGACCAGCGGAAGCCGAAGTCGTCGGAGGAGTCCGCAACCGAGCGGACCCAGGACCTGAAGCGTTCGCGGAACGGCCTGACTGGCGCGTGATGGGCCTGTGATGCCCGAGCGGCCGTCGCACCGGAAGGCGCGGCGGCCGCTTCCGCGTTCCGGCCCCGCACCGGACGGAGCGCTGTTCGAGGAACCAGCCGGCACAACCAAGTGGACGTGACATATGAGGCGCCCCCAGACCCCCGGCAGGGAGACCATGCCCGCCCCCCTCGCACCCCCGGTCGCGGCATCGCCCTTCGGCCGTACCGCGACCGCCATGATCACCCCGTTCACCGCCGACGGGGCGCTCGACACCGACGGCGCCCAGCGGCTCGCCACCCACCTCGTCGACGAGGGCGGCTGCGACGCACTGGTGCTGAGCGGCACCACCGGGGAGGCCCCGACGACCTCGGACGCCGAGAAGGAGGCCCTGCTGCGGGCGGTGATCGAGGCCGTCGGCGACCGGGCACGGATCACCGCCGGGGTCGGCACCAGCGACACCCGGCACTCCGTCACCCTCGCCCGCAGCGCCGAACGGGCGGGCGCACACGGCCTGTTGGTGGTCACGCCCTACTACTCACGGCCCACCCAGGAGGCCGTCGCCCACCACCTGCGGACGGTCGCGGACGTCACCGGACTGCCGGTGATGCTCTACGACATCCCGGGCCGCACCGGCATCGCGCTGACCACGGACACGCTGCTGCGGCTGGCCGCCCATCCGCGGATCGCGGCCGTCAAGGACTGCGGCTACGACCTGCTGAAGTCGGCGAAGGTCCTGGCCGCGACGGACCTGGCCTACTACGCGGGCTGCGACGAGCAGATCCTGCCGCTGCGCGCGCTCGGCGGCGCCGGCTGCGTCAGCACCGCCGCCAACGCCGCGCCGCGGGCGGTGCGCGCCGTCCTGGACGCCTTCGACACCGGCGACACGGCCGGGGCGGCCCGCCGTCAGCTCGCGCTGGTCCCGCTCGTCGAGCAGCTGACCGGCGGCCAGGCCCCCGGCACGGTCACCGCGAAGGCGCTGCTCAACCACCTCGGCCTGCCCGCCGGCCCGGTCCGCGGCCCGCTGCTGGCGGCGGACGCCGACCTCACCGGCCGGCTGGTGGACGCGCTGCGGACGACCCTGGACCGGACTGCGGACGCGGATACTGCTGCGGTGCCTGCGGCTGTCCCTGGCTAGCGGGGAACGCTGCGGGGGCCGGACCGAAGCCACCCGGTGCGCCCGGCTGCCCGTACGGCGCGCCGGCGGCCGGGCCCTGCGCTGCGGCTCCCTCGCCCCGCTCCGGTGCGGGCGGCTCCTCCTCGTCCGCCATCAGGTCCCGCACCAGCAGCGTGGCACCGGCCACCGCGCCCGGCATCAGCACGACCGCGACGAAGGGGATCAGGAACAGCAGCACCACCGGGGTGCCGAAGCCGACCGCGAGCCCCTTGCGGCCCCGCAGCAGCCGCAGCCGCTCCCGCACCGGCACGTCCCGGCGCTGCATGGCCACCGAGGTCAGCTCGACGGCGAGGAAGAAACCGGAGACGCAGAAGCCGACGGCGGGGATCACGGTCTGCCCGAGGAAGGGCACGAACCCGAGGACGAACAGCAGGATCCCGAAGCCCGCGGCCCGCAGCAGCACATGGACGCTGTCCCGCAGGGCGATCCAGATCTCCTGCCACAGCGGCCGGTCCGGGGACGGCGGGCAGTGGCCCTCGGACTCCTCGACCTTCTCCGACAGCGACTCGTAGAAGGGGTCGCCGATCAGCAGCGTGACGGCCGTGAAGGTCAGCACCGACAGCATCAGCCCGCCGGCGATCAAGAGCGCCACGAACACCCCGCGCAGCAGCCCCTGCCAGGGCGCGCCCCAGCCGTCGGCGAACGGCGTCGCCCAGGCGGCGATGTCGCCGGACCAGAGGGCGAGCACGGTCAGCACCGCCGCGTACAGCACCAGGGCGATCAGCGCCGGGATCAGCCCGAAGCCCCACCACCGGCCGTGCTGGGCGACCCAGCGCTGCCCCTTGCCCAGATACCGCATCCCCGCTACAAGATCACGCATGGCACACAGCCTATCGGCGTCCGGGCGGCGCGGGGACCGGGGCGGCGGGGGCGGCAGCCGAAACGGCCCGGCGGGTCTCCCGCCGGGCCGCTGACGCTGCCGTGCCGGGCCGGCCGCACGACCGGCCCGGCCCATGGCCTCAGTTGTGGCTGTGCAGCACCTCGTTGAGGCCGCCCCAGGTCGCCTTGTTCGGACGGGCCTCGACGGTGCCGGTGGTGGAGTTGCGGCGGAAGAGGATGTTGTCCGCGCCGGAGAGCTCCAGGGCCTTGACGATCTGGCCGTCGGGCAGCGTGACGCGGGTACCGGCGGTCACGTACAGCCCGGCCTCGACCACGCACTCGTCGCCGAGCGCGATGCCGATGCCCGACTCGGCGCCCAGCAGGCAGCGCCGGCCGATGGAGATGATCTGCTTGCCGCCGCCCGAGAGGGTGCCCATGGTGGAGGCGCCGCCGCCGATGTCGGAGCCGTCGCCGACGACCACGCCCGCGCTGATCCGGCCCTCGACCATGGAGGTGCCCAGCGTCCCGGCGTTGAAGTTGACGAAGCCCTCGTGCATGACGGTGGTACCGGCCGCGAGGTGCGCACCCAGCCGCACCCGGTCGGCGTCCGCGATCCGCACCCCGGCGGGCGCGACGTAGTCGGTCAGCCGCGGGAACTTGTCGATGCTGGTGACCGCCAGGTGCAGCCCCTCGGCGCGGGCGTTCAGCCGCACCGTCTCCACCTGGTCGACGGCCACCGGGCCCAGCGAGGTCCAGGCGACGTTGGCCAGCAGCCCGAAGAGGCCCTCCAGGTTCTGCCCGTGCGGCTTGACCAGGCGGTGGCTGAGGAGGTGGAGGCGCAGGTAGGCGTCGTGCGCGTCCAGCGGCTTGTCGTCGAGCGAGGCGATGACCGTACGGACGGCGACGACCTCGACACCACGGACCGGGTCGGGACCGATCGCCTTGAGCACGGCGGCGCCCAGCAGTTCGGCGGCGCGCGCGTCGTCGAGGTGCTCGGTGCCGGCCGGGCCGGGCGTGCCCACCAGCTCGGGCGCCGGGAACCAGGTGTCCAGAACGGTGCCGTCGGAGGTGACGGTGGCGAGCCCGGCGGCGACGGCGCCGGTGAGAGGGGAAGCGGAAACAGCAGCATCGGTCATATCCGAAACCTAACCGGAGGGCGCCCGTCGAGGCGAACCGGTCTCAGCGACCGGGCCCGGCCGTACGGTCGCATCCGCCCCTCCACCAGGCCCCGCACACCGGCCCGCCGACAGCTCACCCCAGCACCCCGGCCAGTCCGGCCCGCACCGCGTCGGGGTCGAAGGGTTGCCCGGTCAGCAGGTGCTGCAACACCAGCCCGTCGGTGAGGGCCACCACCGTCCGCGCCGTGCGCAGGTCGCCGATCCGCTGCCCGAGCAGCCGCACCATCTCGTCCAGGCATTCGGCGGCGATCGGCCGTACCGCCTCGTGCCGCAGCGCCGCCAGATAAAGCTCGTACTCCAGCTCCATCCGCCGGCGGTCACCGGTCAGCGTGTCCTCGACCAGCCTCGCGACCTCCTCGGCGAGCGGTGCCGCCGGGTCGATGCCGTCCACCCAGCGCGCGAAGCCGGCCAGGCACACGACGTTGGACTGCCGCAGCGCGGCGACCAGCAACTCGTCCAGGGTGGCGAAGTGGTAGGTGGTCGAGCCGAGCGGGACATCCGCGGCGGCCGCCACCGAGCGATGGCTGAGCCCGGCGATACCGCGCTCGCCGACCACGGCGATCGCCGCGTCGATGATCCGCTGCCGCCGGTTCGGGTCGTAGCGCCGGGCCATCAGTGCGCCCCGTCCAGATTGAGCACCACGACCCCGGCGATCACCAGCAGCACCCCCAGGACCTTCAGCGCACTGGCACTCTCCCCCAGGAACACCATCCCGATCGCCGCGATCACCGCCGTCCCGGCACCGGACCAGATCGCGTACGCGGTCCCGACGCTCATCGACTTGAGCGTCTGGGCCAGCAGCGCGAAGGCGACCAGATACCCCACCCCGGTGGCCAGCGACGGCCACAGCCGGCTGAAGCCGTCGCTGTACTTCATCGCGGAGGTCGCAAGGATCTCGGAGAGGATCGCGGCGGCGAGCGTCACATAGACCATGCGTACGAGCGTACACAACGATGCGTACGGGTGTACATACGCGTGCGCGTCCCGTGCCCCGCAACGCGAAACGGCCGTGCCCGCCAGTGGTGGCTGGCGGGCACGGCCGTGTTGCTCGGGGGATCTCGTCAGACGTTGAAGCCCAGCGCGCGGAGCTGCTCGCGGCCGTCGTCGGTGATCTTGTCCGGGCCCCACGGGGGCATCCAGACCCAGTTGATCTTGAGTTCGTTGACGATGCCGTCCGTGGCGGACTTCGCCTGGTCCTCGATGACGTCGGTCAGCGGGCAGGCCGCGGAGGTCAGCGTCATGTCGATGGTGGCGATGTTGGCGTCGTCGACGTGAATGCCGTAGATCAGCCCGAGGTTGACGACATCGATGCCCAGCTCGGGGTCCACGACGTCGTACAGTGCCTCGCGGACCTCTTCCTCGGACGCCGGCTTGGTGGTGGTCGGGGTGTCGGTCATGCGGTCTTCGCCTCCTCGGAGAGGGCCTTGGCCGTGGCGTCCTTCCAGGCCATCCAGCTGAGCAGCGCGCACTTCACGCGCGCCGGGTACTTCGAGACGCCGGCGAACGCCACCGCGTCCTCCAGCACCTCCTCCATGGCGTCATCCGGCTCGACCTGCCCCTTGGACTGCATCAGCTCCAGAAACGTCTCCTGGATCTTCTGCGCCTCGCCGAGCTCCTTGCCGACCAGGAGGTCGTTGAGCACCGACGCGCTGGCCTGGCTGATGGAGCAGCCCTGGCCCTCGTAGGACACATCCTCAATCGTCGCGCCGTCCAGCCGCACGCGCAGCGTGATCTCGTCGCCGCAGGTGGGGTTGACGTGGTGCACCTCGGCGTCGCCGTCCCGAAGACCGCGCCCGTGCGGGTGCTTGTAGTGGTCCAGGATGACGTCCTGGTACATGGAATCCAGCTTCACGGCTCAGTCAGTCCTCGTCCTCATCCGAAGAAGTTGCGGACGTGCTCCAGGCCCTCGACCAGGGCGTCGACCTCGGCCGGGGTGGAGTACAGATAGAACGACGCTCGCGTGGTCGCAGGAATTCCGAAGCGCAGGCACACCGGCCGCGCGCAGTGGTGACCCACGCGGACCGCGATGCCCTGTTCGTCCAGCACCTGGCCGACGTCGTGCGGATGGATGTCACCGAGCGTGAAGGAGAGCGTCGCCCCGCGGTCCTCGGCCGTGCTCGGGCCGATGATGCGCAGGTCGGGGACCTCCAGCAGCCGCTTGACGGCGTACTCGGTGATCGCGTGCTCATGCGCGGCGATCTTGTCCATGCCGATCGAGGCGAGGTAGTCCACGGCCGCGCCGAGGCCGACGGCCTGGGCGATCGGGGGCGTACCGGCCTCGAACTTGTGCGGCGCGGGCGCATAGGTCGAGGAGTGCATCGAGACGGTCTCGATCATCTCGCCGCCGCCGAGGAACGGCGGGAGGTCCTCCAGCAGCTCCTGGCGGCCCCACAGCACACCGATGCCGGTCGGGCCGCACATCTTGTGGCCGGTGAAGGCCACGAAGTCGGCCTGCAGCGCCTGGACGTCCAGCACCATGTGCGGGGCGGCCTGCGAGGCGTCGATGCAGACCAGCGCGCCGACCTCCTGGGCGCGGCGGATGATCGTCTCGACCGGGTTGATGGTGCCCATGATGTTGGAGACCAGCGTGAAGGAGACGATCTTCGTCTGCTCGGTGATGATCTCGTCGATGTTGGACAGGTCGAGGCGGCCGTCGTCGGTGATGCCGAACCACTTCAGCTTCGCGCCGGTGCGCTGCGAGAGCAGCTGCCACGGCACGATGTTGGAGTGGTGCTCCATCTCCGTGATGACGATCTCGGTCTCGCGGTCCACGCGGTAGGGCTCTTCGGCCCAGCCGAGCATGTTGGCCACGAGGTTGAGCGACTCCGAGGCGTTCTTGGTGAAGATCACCTCGTCGCGGCTCGGCGCGTTGATGAAGGCGGCGACCTTGTCGCGGGCGCCTTCGTACAGCGCCGTGGCCTCCTCGGCGAGCACATGCACGCCGCGGTGGACGTTGGCGTTGTGACGTTCGTAGTAGGCGTTCAGGGCGTCGAGAACCTGACGCGGCTTCTGCGAGGTCGCCGCGTTGTCCAGGTACACGACCTTCCGCCCGTCGTGGATCTGACGATCCAGGATGGGGAAGTCCTTACGGATCGCCTCGGTGTCGAGGAGGCCCGGCAGCTGTGTCACGCGGTTGCGCCACCCTTCGTGTACTCCTCGTAGCCCTCGGCCTCCAGCTTGTCGGCGAGCTCGGCACCGCCGGACTCGGCGATGCGGCCGTTGGCGAAGACGTGGACGTGGTCGGGCTTGATGTAGCGCAGGATGCGCGTGTAGTGGGTGATCAGCAGGGTGCCGACCTCGCCGGTCTCGCGGACGCGGTTGACGCCCTCGGAGACGGTGCGCAGCGCGTCGACGTCCAGACCGGAGTCGGTCTCGTCGAGGATCGCGATCGCGGGCTTCAGCAGCTCCAGCTGGAGGATCTCGTGGCGCTTCTTCTCACCGCCGGAGAAGCCCTCGTTGACGTTGCGCTCGGCGAAGGCGGGGTCCATCTGGAGCCGCTCCATGGCCTCCTTGACCTCCTTGACCCACAGCCGCAGCTTGGGGGCCTCGCCGCGGATCGCGGTCGCGGAGGTGCGCAGGAAGTTGGAGACGGAGACGCCGGGCACCTCGACCGGGTACTGCATGGCGAGGAAGACGCCGGCCCGCGCGCGCTCGTCGACGGACATCTCCAGGACGTCCTCGCCGTCGAGGGTGACGGTGCCGCCGGTGATCGTGTACTTGGGGTGACCCGCAAGGGAGTAGGCGAGGGTCGACTTGCCGGAGCCGTTGGGGCCCATGATGGCGTGCGTCTCGCCCTGCTTCACGGTCAGGTCGACGCCCTTCAGGATCTCGCGCGGGCCGTTCTCGGCCTCGACGGAGACGTGCAGGTCGTGGATCTCAAGCGTTGCCATGGGGAACTCAGGACTCCTGGGTGACGGAGACGAGCACGTCGTCCCCTTCGATCTTTACGGGGTATACGGGGACGGGGCGCGTCGCGGGAAGGCCGTTCGGCTTGCCGGTGCGCAGGTCGAAGCTCGAACCGTGCAGCCAGCACTCGATGGAGCAGTCCTCCACCTCGCCCTCCGAGAGGGAGACGTTGGCGTGCGAGCAGATGTCGTTGATCGCGAACACCTCGCCCTCGGTGCGGACCAGGGAGACGGGCGTGCCGTCGAGTTCCACCCGCTTGGGGGTGTCCTCCTCCAGCTCGCTGAGCGCCGCTGCGCGTACGTACGTCATGCCGCGGCCGCTTCCAGCTCGGCCTCGACCTTGCTCATCAGACGCTCTTCGACGTCCGGGAGACCGATCTGCTGGACCAGCTCGGCGAAGAAGCCGCGGACGACCAGCCGGCGCGCCTCGTCGGCCGGAATGCCACGGGCCATCAGGTAGAAGAGCTGCTCGTCGTCGAAGCGGCCGGTCGCCGAGGCGTGGCCGGCGCCGACGATCTCGCCGGTCTCGATCTCCAGGTTGGGCACCGAGTCGACCCGCGCGCCGTCGGTGAGGACGAGGTTGCGGTTGAGCTCGTAGGTGTCCGTGCCGGTCGCCGCGGCCCGGATCAGCACGTCGCCGATCCACACGGCGTGCGCGTTGTCGCCCTGCAGCGCGCCCTTGTAGACGACGTGGGAGCGGCAGTTGGTCGCTTCGTGGTCGACGAAGAGACGGTGCTCGTGGTGCTGGCCCTGCTCGGTGAAGTACAGACCGTAGAACTCGGCCTCGCCGCCGGGGCCCGCGTAGGTGACGCGCGGGTGCAGGCGGACGAGGTCGCCGCCGAAGGTGACGACCACGGACTTGAAACTGGCGTCCCGGCCGACGAGGGCGTTGTGCTGGCCCGCGTGGACCGCGTGGTCGTCCCAGTCCTGGACGGAGACGACGGTCAGCTTGGCGCCGTCGCCGAGGAGGTAGTCGACGTTGGCGGCGAGCACCGCGTCACCGGTGTGGTCGATGACCACGACGGCCTCGGCGAACGCGCCCAGCTCGATGACCTGGTGGCCGTAGGCCGTGCCGCCCTCGCCGTGGACGCTGATCCGGATCGGCTCGGCGAGCCGGGCCTCCTTGGGGACCGAGATCACCGACGCCTTCTCGAACGAGCTGTACGCCTGGGCGGCGACCCGGTCGACGGGCTTGCCGGCCTTGCCGACCCGCGGGTCGGCGCGGTCGACCAGCTCGTGGGTGACGCCCTCGGGAGCGGTGATGTCGATCTTCAGGTCGGGGCCGCCGGCCTCGGCGCTGCCGTCGTGCAGGCCCTTCAGGCGCGCGAGGGGGGTGAAACGCCACTCCTCCTCGCGGCCGTGCGGCACCGGGAAGTCCGCCACGTCGTAGGACGGCGGGGCGCTCATCCGGGTGGCGACGGTGGACTCCGCGGCCACCGCAAGGGAGCCGGTGGTCGTGGAACCCGCCGGGATGTTCTGAGCCTCAGCCATGGCTGTCGTAGTGCTCGCTTTCTGCAATCAGAGAGTCAGTCGCTGCTGGGGGCCGGGCGTCAGCCGACCGAACCTTCCATTTGCAGCTCGATCAGCCGGTTCAGCTCCAGCGCGTACTCCATCGGCAGCTCACGGGCGATCGGCTCGACGAAGCCGCGCACGATCATCGCCATGGCCTCGAACTCCGTCAGGCCGCGTGCCATCAGGTAGAAGAGCTGGTCCTCGCTGACCTTCGAGACGGTCGCCTCGTGGCCCATGGAGACGTCGTCCTCGCGGACGTCGACGTAGGGGTAGGTGTCCGAGCGGGAGATGGTGTCCACCAGCAGGGCGTCGCACAGCACGTTGGACTTGGAGCCCGCGGCGCCCTCGCCGATCTCGACCAGACCCCGGTAGGAGGTGCGGCCGCCGCCTCGTGCCACCGACTTGGAGACGATGTTGGAGGAGGTGTTCGGCGCCATGTGGACCATCTTGGAGCCGGCGTCCTGGTGCTGGCCCTCGCCCGCGAAGGCGATGGACAGGGTCTCGCCCTTGGCGTGCTCGCCCATCAGGTAGACCGCCGGGTACTTCATGGTCACCTTGGAGCCGAGGTTGCCGTCGACCCACTCCATGGTCGCGCCCTCGTAGGCGACGGCGCGCTTGGTGACCAGGTTGTAGACGTTGTTCGACCAGTTCTGGATGGTCGTGTAGCGGCAGCGGCCGCCCTTCTTCACGATGATCTCGACGACCGCGGAGTGCAGCGAGTCCGACTTGTAGATCGGCGCCGTGCAGCCCTCGACGTAGTGGACGTAGGCGTCCTCGTCGACGATGATCAGCGTCCGCTCGAACTGGCCCATGTTCTCCGTGTTGATCCGGAAGTAGGCCTGGAGCGGGATGTCCACGTGGACACCCTTGGGGACGTAGATGAACGAGCCGCCGGACCACACCGCGGTGTTCAGCGACGCGAACTTGTTGTCGCCGACCGGGATGACCGTGCCGAAGTACTCCTGGAAGAGCTCCGGGTGCTCCTTGAGCGCGGTGTCGGTGTCCAGGAACAGGACGCCCTGCTCCTCCAGGTCCTCACGGATCTGGTGGTAGACGACCTCGGACTCGTACTGCGCGGCGACACCGGCGACCAGGCGCTGCTTCTCCGCCTCGGGGATGCCGAGCTTGTCGTAGGTGTTCTTGATGTCCTCGGGCAGGTCCTCCCAGGAGGCGGCCTGCTGCTCGGTGGAGCGGACGAAGTACTTGATGTTGTCGAAGTCGATGCCCGACAGGTCCGAGCCCCAGTTCGGCATGGGCTTCTTGTCGAACAGCTTCAGACCCTTGAGGCGGAGCTTGAGCATCCACTCCGGCTCGTTCTTCTTCGCCGAGATGTCGCGGACGACGGCCTCGGAAAGACCGCGCTTGGCGGAGGCGCCGGCCACGTCGGAGTCGGCCCAGCCGTATTCGTACTTGCCCAGGCCCTCGAGCTCAGGGTGAGCAGTCTCCGTGGGGAGCGTCATGCGGGGTTCCTCCCGGCCGTGCTTGCAGATGCTGTGGTGGTCTTGGTGGTGCGTGCGGTGCTGTGAGCGGCCGCCTTGCCGGCGCCGGCCTTCGGGACGAAGGTCGTGCACACCCCGTCGCCGTGGGCGATGGTGGCGAGCCGCTGCACATGGGTCCCGAGCAATCGGGAGAAGACCTCGGTCTCCGCCTCGCACAGCTGCGGGTACTGCTCGGCGACATGGGCGACCGGGCAGTGGTGCTGGCAGAGCTGTTCACCGAGCTGGGGATTGGGGGCGCTGCGCGCCGTAGCAGCGTACCCGTCCGCGGTCAACGCCTTCGCCAGGGCCTCGGTACGGCCCTCCGGCTCGGCGCTCTCCACGGCCTCGCGGTAGCCCTCCGCCTGGGCGGCGAGCCGTGCGCGGGCGAACGCCGCGACGGCGGCCTCGCCCTCCTCGCCGCCGCCCGCGCTCTGCGCGATCCAGCGCAGCGCGTCGGAGGCGAGCTGGTCGTAGGCCTGGTCGAAGGCGTCCCGGCCGCAGTCGGTGAGGACGAAGGCCTTGGCGGGGCGGCCGCGGCCGCGCGCGCCGTAGACCCGCTTCTCACGGGGCTCGACGACGCCCTCGGCGGCCAGCGCGTCCAGATGCCGGCGCACGGCGGCCTGGGTGAGCTTCAGCCGCAGCGCCAGCTCGGCCGCGGTGGACGGACCGTGGTCGAGGATGGAGCGGGCGACCCGGTTGCGGGTGCCCTGCTGTTCGTCGTGCGGCGCCGGGGCGGGCGCGGCGACCGGTGCGCGGCGCTCGGTCTGCTCGGGCGCGGAGGGGGCCGGCCCGGCGGTCTGCTCGACCGCGGGCCCTTCCTGTTCCTCGCTCGCGTATTTCACAACGCCATTGTTGCGTAATTAATCGAAGCGATACAAGCCTCGTCCGGATCACGGACGGGTGGCCTCTATCACTTAGGCTGCCCTAATTCAAGCGCCTTCCGAGCCCCTCACCACCGCCCCGACCTGCGACGGGGCGTCCCGCCCCGAGGGGGCGCACCAGGGCGCGCGAAGCGGCGGAATTGGAGGGGCCGCACACCGCCGGATTGGGTACCCCGGCGTGAAAAAGCTCCGGCGCCCCCGTTGAAGAACGCCCCGCCACTCTCCGTAGACTGCCCGCCATGCCCAGCACCTCGCCGGGGGGCGACCCCCGGCCTCCCGGACGAGAGCCTGCCGTCGAGATCGTCGGTCTGGTCAAGCGGTACGGGACCAAGACCGCCGTGGACGGCCTCGACCTGACCGTCGCGCGCGGTGCGGTGACCGCCGTGCTCGGCCCCAACGGCGCCGGCAAGACCACCACCGTCGAGACCTGCGAGGGCTACCGCCGCCCGGACGCCGGGCAGGTCCGGGTCCTGGGCCTGGACCCGGTCGCCGACGCCGCGGCGCTGCGGCCGCGGATCGGCGTGATGCTGCAGTCCGGCGGCGTCTACGCGAGCGCCAGGGCGGAGGAGATGCTGCGGCACACCGCCACGCTGCACGCCGACCCCCTCGACGTCGGCGGGCTCATCGAGCGCCTCGGCCTGGGCAGCTGCGGCCGCACCCCCTACCGGCGGCTGTCCGGCGGCCAGCAGCAGCGCCTCGCGCTGGCGATGGCCGTGGTCGGACGCCCCGAGCTGGTCTTCCTCGACGAGCCGACGGCCGGCCTCGACCCCCAGGCCCGGCACGCCACCTGGGACCTCGTGCGGGAGCTGCGCGCCGACGGCGTCAGCACCGTGCTGACCACGCACTTCATGGACGAGGCCGAGCAGCTCGCGGACGATGTCGCGATCATCGACGGCGGCCGGGTGATCGCCCAGGGCACGCCGGACGAGCTGTGCCGCGGCGGCGCTGAGAACAGCCTGCGCTTCACCGGCCGCCCCGGCCTCGACCTCGCCTCGCTCCTCAAGGCGCTGCCCGCCGACAGCGCCGCCGCGGAACCGGCCTCCGGCGTCTACCGCGTCCACGGCAAGGTCAACCCGCAGCTGCTGGCCACCGTCGCCTCCTGGTGCGCCCAGAACGGCGTGATGCCCGACGCGATAGCCGTCGAGCGCCACACCCTGGAGGACGTCTTCTTGGAGCTCACCGGCAAGGAGCTGCGCGCATGACCGCCCTGGAGGCCGGAAACGGCACCGCCGCCGGCACCGGCACGTTCGCCCCGCGGCCCGGCGCCGCCCCGCTGCCCCGGATGATCCGCGCGCAGGCGGCCCTGGAGACCAGGATGCTGCTGCGCAACGGCGAGCAGCTGCTGCTGACCGTCATCATCCCGACGCTGCTGCTGGTGCTGTTCTCCGCCGTCGACATCATCGCGGTGCCCACCGGCACGGCGAGCGGTGCGGGCAGCTCCGTGGACTTCCTGGCGCCCGGCGTCCTGGCGCTCGCCGTCATGTCGACCGCCTTCACCGGCCAGGCCATCGCGACCGGCTTCGAGCGGCGCTACGGCGTGCTCAAGCGGCTCGCCGTCTCGCCGCTGCCGCGCTGGGGGCTGATGACCGCCAAGACCTGCGCGGTGCTGGTCACCGAGGTCCTGCAGACCGTGCTGCTGACGGCCGTGGCCCTGGCGCTGGGCTGGTCCCCGCAGGGCAACCCGCTCCATGCGGTGCTGTTGCTCGCGCTGGGCACCGCCGCCTTCTCGGGCCTGGGCCTGCTGATGGCCGGCACGCTCAAGGCGGAGGCCACCCTGGCGGCGGCCAACCTGGTGTTCCTGCTGCTGCTGGTCGGCGGTGGCGTGATCGTCCCGCTGGACAAGTTCCCCGACGCCGTGCAGAGCGTGCTCGGGCTGCTGCCGATCGCGGCGCTGTCCGACGGGCTGCGCGACGTCCTCCAGCACGGCGCCGGCATCCCCTGGCGGGACCTCGGCGTCCTGGCGGTCTGGTCGGTGCTCGGCCTGGGCACGGCGGCCCGCTTCTTCCGCTGGGAGTGAGCCGCCGGACGGCATCCGGCGGACGGGCCCGCGGCCCGGCGCACCCCTCGTGAAAACTTGCACAAGGGCCCGCCTACGATGTCTCCCGTGCCGAACTCGCTGAACCCCCTTGAGCTGATCGCCCGCCGCTGGCAGCCGTCCGCGGCCTTTGTGCGGCGGGCCGCGCTGGCCACCGTCGTGATGGCCGTGATCATCGTCGTCACCGGGGGCGCCGTCCGGCTCTCCCAGTCCGGACTGGGCTGCTCGACCTGGCCCAAGTGCACGCCGGACAGCCTGACTCCGACCGCCGCGATGGGCATCAACGGCATCATCGAGTTCAGCAACCGCATGCTGACCGACGTGCTGTGCGTGGTCGTCGGGCTGTTCATCATCGCCGCCCGCGCCCGCCACCCCCGGCGCCGCTCGCTCACCCGCCTCGGCTGGGCGCAGTTCTGGCTCGTGATGTCCAACGCCGTCATCGGCGGCATCACGGTCCTCACCGGCCTCAACCCCTACATCGTCAGCTCGCACTTCCTGGCGGCCACGGGGCTGCTCACGGTCGCCGTGCTGAGCTGGAAGCGGGCGTGCGAGGGCGACGAGGAGCCCCGCGAACTGGTCGCCCGCCCGGTGCGGCAGCTGGCGTGGCTGCTGGTGGGGGCGGCCGCCGCGCTCACCGTCATCGGCACGGTCGTCACCGGCGCGGGCCCGCATGCCGGCGACGCGAAGAAGGTCCACCGCATCCCGCTGGACTGGCAGGAGATCACCCAGCTGCACGTCGACTTCGTGTACATCGTCGTCGGCCTGACCGTCGCCCTGTGGTTCACGCTGCGGGCCGTCAAGGCCCCGGCCGCCCCCCGCCGGACGGTCCTGGAGCTGTTCGTCTGCCTCCTCCTGCAGGGCGTCATCGGCTACGTCCAGTACTTCACGGGCCTGCCCGAGATCGTCATCGGGTTCCACATGCTGGGGTCGGCCCTGGTGTGGGTCTGCGTGCTGCGGGTCGCCCTGTCGCTGCGCGACCGCGGCCCGCTCCCGGAGGAGGACCCGGTCGAGTCCGTCCCCGCGGGCGGGGCAGGGGCACCGGAGCCTCAGCCGGCCTCCGCGCTCAGCCGGTAGACCCGGCGGGCGGTCCCCGACCCGACCATCTCGGTGATCCGCCGCCCGTCCTCGGCACCGCACAGCCCCTCGTCGGCCCACTCCCGTACCAGGCGCCCCATGGCGCGCAGGAAGCGCTGCGCGCCGGTCACATACAGCTCGGGCAGCCCGCGGGCGCCCGAGGAGAACAGCAGCTTGCCGAACGGCGCCCGGCCGAGCGTCTCCTCGGGGGACGGCCCGGCGTCCGCGTACACATGGGAGTGAACCGCGGCGAGCTCCGCCGCCCGCCGGTGGTGCGGCGCCCGCGGCAGCAGGACGAGATCCGGGCCGATGCCGGCCGTGGCGCACAGGAAGCCCGCCAGCGGCCGCGGGTCGGGGCAGTGCAGCTGCACCGGAAGGCCGGTCGCCACCGCGCTCCACAGCAGATGCCGTACGAGCGTGGGCTCGCCGAGCCGCTCCCCGGGGCGGCGGCCGCACAGCCAGCGGTCCGCGGCGCGCCGTACCTCGCCCGCATCGGGGGCGTGCCCGTCGCAGTGGGCGGCACCGGACGCGAAGGCCATGGCGTGCTGGGCCGCGGCGTAGAGGGCCTCGGCGGTGTAGCCGAGGAAGGAGTCGACACTGCCGGAGGTGTCGGCGACCTGCTCGGCGAGCGGTTCGAGCCGGACGACCTCGTGGGCGCCGGCCCCGGCGGCGGTGGCCAGTTCGCAGGCCGAGGTCAGCTCGCCGGGGGCGCCGGCCTCCAGCAGGAACGTGCCGATGCCGGAGCCCCGCAGCAGCAGGCGGCCGGCCCGGTAGGCGCCCACCTCGCGCCTGCGGGCCAGGTAGCGGGCGGGCGGGCACTGCGGTTCCAGGCCGAGCAGCGGGGGGCACCAGCGGCGTATCGCCAGGCCGGTGAGGCTGTCGAAGTAGCTGGTGCCGGCGGGGGCCGGGCCCCGGGCGCCGACCGCGGCGGCGAGGTGGGTCTCGAAGGAGCCGAGGCCGAGCTCACCGTGTACCGCGCCGTGGCTGTGCTGATCGATGAGCGGTGGAAGTCCGTCCATCCGCTCCTCCTCGCCGTGGGCCCGCCGGGCGCGGCCCGTGCGCCGCGCCTGGTGGGCTTAACGGGCGAGGAGGTGGTGAGGTATCGGGCTCCGCTTCCGGCGTGCGCTCCGGCGCACGGCGCGCGACCCCGGTGGGTCAGCCGTTGGCCGGACCGCCCACCTGGATGCCCGCCATCCGGGACCACTCGTAGCGGCCGGTGCGGACCTTGGCGGCGAGGTCGCCGTCGAAGTCGTCGTGGAGCGTGAGACCCGCCTTGCCGGCGGCGTCCTGGGCGGAGCCGAAGGTGTCCGCGACCAGATTGCCCCACTCGCCGTCGGCGCCGACGAGCGCGATCCGGGTGCGGCCCCGGCCGATGTGCGCGAGCTGCCCCTCGGCGCTGCCGCCGTGTGCGGCGGCGAAGGCGCGGATCTGCTTGGCGAGCCGGTCCGCCTGCTTGCCGGCCCGCTTGTCGGTGCGCGTCCGGGCCTCCGCGTCGGCCACGGTCTCCGTCTGCTCGTCCGCCTGCTGGGTGTCTGCCATGAACAGCATGCTACCCATCGGTAATCAACGAAGGAAGGGATCCACGGCGACGGCGACGAAGAGCAGCGACACATAGGTGATGGACCAGTGGAACAGCCGCATCTCCTTGAGCTTGGCGCCGGTGATCCCGGCCTTGGCGCGGGCCTGCAGACCGTGCGCCTCCTTGAGCCAGAAGGCGCCGCAGGCGACCGCGACGACGGTGTAGAACCAGCCCGTGTAGCCCAGCGGCTGCAGCAGCAGCGACACGGCCACCATCACCCAGCTGTAGGCGACGATCTGCCGCGCGACGACCTTGTTGCCCGCGACGGCCGGCAGCATCGGCACGCCGACGCGCTCGTAGTCGTCCTTGACCTTCATCGACAGCGGCCAGTAATGCGGCGGCGTCCAGAAGAAGATGACCAGGAAGAGGATGAACGAGGCCCAGGAGACGGAGTTCGTCACCGACGACCAGCCGATGAAGACCGGCATGCAGCCCGCGATACCGCCCCAGACGATGTTCTGCGTGGTGCGGCGCTTGAGGATCATCGTGTAGACGACCACATAGAAAAGCAGCGCACCGAGCGACAGCATCGCCGACAGCGGGTTGACGAGGAACCAGAACAGCGCCGTGGAGCCCACCGCGAGGGCGGTCGCGAAGACCAGGCATTCGCGGGGACTCACCATGCCGGTGACCAGGGGCCGCTGGGACGTACGGTCCATCAGCGCGTCGATGTCGCGGTCGAGGTACATGTTGAACGCGGCGGCGCCGCCGGCGGAGAGGTACCCGCCGACGCAGGTCACCAGCACCAGCCACAGGTTCGGCACGCCACCGGCGGCCAGGAACATCACCGGCACCGTGGTCATCAGCAGCAGCTCGATGACCCGCGGTTTGGTCAGCTCCACGAACGCCTTGACGCGGGCCCCGAACGGCCGGTCGCCGGGACTCCCGGGGACCGGAGAAAGCGCCCCCACAGGACGGGATTCGACGGCCGTCACGCACACCCCTGGAAGTAACATCAGCGGCCTGTTGCCGCGGAAGAAATTAGGCCTGCAAGCCCATCCGGCCGTGAATACCCGGTGAAGGGCCTGCGCGTACCACGCCACTTTAGACGTTGGCCATAGAGCGATCTTCGCGGGGGTGGGGTCGTGTTGGGCACCGCGCGGCGGGAGCCCGGCGGCATCTTCCGGCGGCCGGCCGCCCGGTGTTCGGGAGGCGAAGGCGACCGCCTCCCGGCAGTCTGGTGCGTAGGGCCGTCGCCTCGGGGACGGGAATGCTCCCGGCCCCGAGGTGGTTGCCCGAAGCGACGAGCTGTCGTGCCGTCCGGCCTCCGACTGAGCGCCGGGAACATCGACTGAGCGTCGAAAAGACGCACGCACTTGCGGGGGTAGGCTCGACACCGCCTGGCGGACATACCGTCCGCGGCATTCGACATGTGGAGAGGAGCCCTGACTCAGGGTGAGCACCAAGCCGACCACCACAGACCTCGAGTGGACCGAACTGGATCAGCGGGCAGTGGATACGGTCCGTGTCCTGGCCATGGATTCCGTGCAGAAGGTCGGTAACGGCCATCCGGGTACGGCCATGAGCCTGGCTCCGGCCGCCTACCTTCTCTTCCAGAAGATGATGCGGCACGACCCGGCGGATCCCAACTGGACCGGCCGCGACCGTTTCGTTCTCTCCGCGGGCCACTCCAGCCTGACCCTCTACATCCAGCTCTACCTCGCCGGCTACGGCCTGGAGCTGGACGACCTGAAGTCGTTCCGCACCTGGGGGTCGAAGACCCCCGGCCACCCCGAGTACGGCCACACGACCGGCGTGGAGACCACCACCGGCCCGCTGGGCCAGGGCGTCGCCAACGCGGTGGGCATGGCGATGGCCGCCCGCTACGAGCGCGGCCTGTTCGACCCGGACGCGCCCGAGGGCAGCTCGCCCTTCGATCACCACATCTACGCCATCGCCGGTGACGGCTGCCTGCAGGAGGGCATCTCCGCCGAGGCCTCCTCGCTCGCGGGCCACCAGAAGCTCGGCAACCTCATCATGCTGTGGGACGACAACCACATCTCGATCGAGGGCGACACCGAGACCGCGGTCTCCGAGGACACCTGCAAGCGCTACGAGGCCTACGGCTGGCACGTCCAGCGCGTGGCCCCGAAGGCCGACGGCGACCTCGACCCCGAGGCGCTGCACCACGCCATCGAGGCGGCCAAGGCCGAGACCGGGCGCCCGTCGTTCATCGCGATGCGCTCGATCATCGCCTGGCCGGCCCCCAACGCCCAGAACACCGAGGCCGCGCACGGCTCGGCGCTGGGCGAGGAGGAGGTCGCGGCCACCAAGCGCGTCCTCGGCTTCGACCCGGAGCAGTCCTTCGAGGTCCCCGAGGAGGTGCTCGCGCACACCCGCGCCGCCCTCGACCGCGGCCGCGACCTGGAGAAGGAGTGGGGCAAGCGGTTCGCCGACTGGCGCACCACCAACCCCGAGCACGCCGCGGAGTTCGACCGGGTCGCCGCCGGCGAGCTGCCCGCGGGCTGGGAGGACCACCTCCCGTCGTTCGAGACCGGCAAGGCCGTGGCCACCCGCGCCGCGTCCGGCAAGGTGCTGCACGCGCTCGGCGCGGTCATCCCCGAGCTGTGGGGCGGCTCCGCCGACCTGGCGGGCTCGAACAACACCACGATCGACAAGACCTCGTCGTTCCTGCCGGAGGGCAACCCCCTGCCGGGCGCGAACCCGTACGGCCGCACGATCCACTTCGGCATCCGCGAGCACTCCATGGCAGCGGAGATGAACGGCATCACGCTGCACGGCAACACCCGGGTCTACGGCGGCACCTTCCTGGTGTTCTCCGACTACATGCGCAACGCCGTCCGGCTGTCCGCGCTGATGCACCTGCCGGTGACGTACGTGTGGACGCACGACTCCATCGGCCTGGGCGAGGACGGCCCGACCCACCAGCCGGTCGAGCACCTGGCCTCGCTGCGCGCCATCCCGAACCTGAACATCGTCCGCCCGGCCGACGCCAACGAGACCGCCCTCGCCTGGCGCGAGATCCTCAAGCGCTGGACCAAGGAGTACGGCGTCGGCGCCCCGCACGGCCTCGCGCTGACCCGCCAGGGCGTGCCGACGTACCCGGCCGACGAGAACACGGCCAAGGGCGGCTACATCCGGTTCGAGGCCGAGGACGCCGACGGCAGGAGCACCACGCCGCAGGTCGTGCTGATCGGTACCGGCTCCGAGCTGCAGCTCGCCGTCGAGGCGCGTGAGCAGCTGCAGGCCGAGGGCGTGCCCACCCGCGTGGTGTCGATGCCGTCGGTCGAGTGGTTCGACCAGCAGGACCAGGCCTACCGCGACAGCGTGCTCCCGCCGTCCGTCCGGGCCCGGGTCGCCGTCGAGGCCGGCATCGGTCTGACCTGGCACCGCTTCGTCGGTGACGCCGGTCGCATCGTGTCCCTGGAGCACTTCGGTGCCTCGGCCGATGCCAAGACCCTGTTCCGCGAGTTCGGCTTCACCGCCGACGCGGTCGCCTCCGCCGCCCGCGAGTCGGTCGAAGCCGCCGCGCGCTGACGACGCCCGCACACGACAAGTAGGAGATGCAGAACCCATGACAGACGCACTCAAGCGCCTCTCCGACGAAGGCGTCGCGATCTGGCTGGACGACCTGTCGCGCAAGCGCATCACGTCCGGCAACCTCGCCGAGCTGATCGACCAGCAGCACGTCGTCGGTGTCACGACGAACCCGTCGATCTTCCAGAAGGCGATCTCCGCGGGCGACGGCTACGAGCAGCAGGTCGCCGACCTCGCCGCCCGCAAGGTCACCGTCGAGGAGGCCATCCGCATGATCACGACGGCGGACGTCCGCGACGCCGCCGACATCCTGCGCCCGGTCTTCGACGCCACCGGCGGCCAGGACGGCCGGGTCTCCATCGAGGTGGACCCGCGCCTGGCGCACCACACCGTCCCGACCATCGCCGAGGCCAAGCAGCTGGCCTGGCTAGTGGACCGCCCGAACACGCTGATCAAGATCCCGGCCACCAAGGCGGGCCTCCCGGCGATCACCGAGGTCATCGGCCTGGGCATCAGCGTCAACGTGACCCTGATCTTCTCGCTGGAGCGCTACCGCGAGGTCATGGACGCCTACCTCGCGGGCCTGGAGAAGGCCAAGGCCGCGGGCCTGGACCTGTCCCTGATCCGTTCGGTCGCCTCGTTCTTCGTGTCCCGGGTGGACACCGAGATCGACCAGCGCCTGGAGAAGCTGGGCACGGACGAGGCCAAGGCCCTCAAGGGCAAGGCCGCGCTGGCCAACGCCCGGCTGGCCTACCAGGCCTACGAGGAGGTCTTCTCCTCGGACCGCTGGGCCGCCCTCGACAAGGCGGGCGCCAACAAGCAGCGTCCGCTGTGGGCCTCGACCGGCGTCAAGGACCCCGCGTACAAGGACACCCTCTACGTCGACGAGCTGGTCGCCCCGGGCACGGTCAACACCATGCCGGAGGCCACCCTGGAGGCCACCGCCGACCACGGTCGGATCACCGGTGACACGGTGCGCGCCACGTACGACGCCGCCAAGGCCGACCTGGCGGCGCTCGAAAAGCTCGGGATCTCGTACGACGACGTCGTCCAGGTCCTGGAGGACGAGGGCGTGGAGAAGTTCGAGGCGTCCTGGAACGACCTGCTCAAGTCCACGGAGGCGGAGCTCGAGCGCCTCGCTCCCTCGGAGGGCTGATCTCCCTTGTCTGATGCACACGGAGCCAACCCGCTTCGTGACGCCCTGGACCGACGGCTCCCGCGCATCGCGGGGCCGTCGGGCCTGGTGATCTTTGGCGTCACGGGCGATTTGTCCCGTAAAAAGCTGATGCCCGCCGTCTACGACCTGGCCAACCGCGGTCTGCTGCCGCCGGGTTTCTCGCTCGTCGGGTTCGCCCGCCGCGAGTGGGAGCACGAGGACTTCGCGCAGGAGGTGTACGCGGCGGTCAAGGAGCACGCGCGCACGCCGTTCCGCGAGGAGGTCTGGCAGCAGCTGGTCCAGGGCTGCCGCTTCGTCCAGGGCAACTTCGACGACGACGAGGCCTTCGAAACGCTGAAGGAGACGATAAACGAGCTCGACAAGGCGCAGGGCACCGGCGGCAACTTCGCCTTCTACCTGTCCGTGCCCCCGAAGTTCTTCCCCCAGGTCGTCCAGCAGCTGAAGAAGCACGGGCTGGCCGACCAGAAGGAGGACTCCTGGCGGCGCGCGGTCATCGAGAAGCCCTTCGGGCACAACCTGGAGAGCGCCAAGGAGCTCAACCGGATCGTCCACGAGGTCTTCCCGCCCCACGAGGTCTTCCGGATCGACCACTACCTGGGCAAGGAGACGGTCCAGAACATCCTGGCGCTGCGGTTCGCCAACACGATGTTCGAGCCGCTGTGGAACCGCAGCTATGTCGACCACGTCCAGATCACGATGGCCGAGGACATCGGCATCGGCGGCCGGGCCGGCTACTACGACGGCATCGGCGCCGCCCGTGACGTCATCCAGAACCACCTCCTCCAGCTGCTCGCACTGACCACCATGGAGGAGCCCGCCTCCTTCGAGGCCGATGCGCTGGTCGCGGAGAAGACCAAGGTGCTGGGCGCGGTCCGGCTGCCCAAGGACCTCGGCAAGGAGACGGTCCGCGCGCAGTACGCGGAGGGCTGGCAGGGCGGCGAGAAGGCCGTCGGCTACCTCCAGGAAGACGGCATCGACCCCAAGTCGAAGACCGACACCTACGCCGCGATCAAGCTGTCGATCGACAACCGCCGCTGGGCGGGCGTCCCCTTCTACCTGCGCACCGGCAAGCGCCTGGGCCGCCGCGTCACCGAGATCGCGGTGGTCTTCCAGCGCGCCCCGCACTCCCCCTTCGACCGCACCGCCACCGAGGAACTGGGCCAGAACGCCCTGGTCATCCGGGTGCAGCCGGACGAGGGCGTGACCGTCAGGTTCGGCTCCAAGGTCCCGGGCACCTCGATGGAGGTACGGGACGTGTCGATGGACTTCGCCTACGGCGAGTCCTTCACGGAGTCCAGCCCCGAGGCCTACGAGCGGCTGATCCTCGACGTGCTGCTCGGCGACGCCAACCTCTTCCCGCGCGTGGAGGAGGTGGAGCAGTCCTGGCGGATCCTCGACCCGATCGAGGCGTACTGGGAGAAGCACGGCAGGCCCGCACAGTACCCGGCGGGCACCTGGGGCCCCGCCGAGGCGGACGAAATGCTCGCACGAGACGGACGGAGCTGGCGTCGGCCATGAAGATCGATTTGACGGACACCACGTCCAGCAAGATCAACAAGGCGCTGGTGGAGGGGCGCCGCGCGATCGGCACCCCGGCCATAGGCATGGTGCTCACTCTCGTCATCGTCACCGACGAGGAGAACGCCTACGACGCGCTGAAGGCCGCCAACGACGCGTCCCGCGAGCACCCCTCGCGCACCCTCGTCGTCGTCAAGCGGGTCAGCCGGTCGCCGCGCGACCGCGCCAAGGCCCGCCTCGACGCCGAGGTGCGGCTCGGCACCGACGCCGGCACCGGCGAGACGGTCATACTCCGGCTCTACGGCGATGTGATCGACCACGCCCAGTCGGTGGTGCTCCCGCTGCTGCTGCCGGACGCGCCGGTCGTGGTCTGGTGGGCGGTGAACGCCCCGCTGGACCCCGCCAAGGACCCGCTCGGCGCGCTGGCCCAGCGCCGCGTCACCGACGCCTACGCCGCCGAGCAGCCCATCGAGGAGCTGTCGGCGCGTGCGGACACCTACACCCCCGGCGACACGGACCTGTCCTGGGCCCGCATCACGCCCTGGCGCTCGATGCTGGCCGCGGCGCTCGACCAGGCCCCGTGCACGGTCACCTCGGCCGAGGTGACCGGCGAGGAGTTCAACCCCAGCTGCGAGCTGCTCGCCATGTGGCTGGCCGACCGGCTCGGGGTCCGGGTCACCCGCAAGGTGTCCGACGGCCCCGGTCTGACGGCCGTACGGCTGGAGTCCAGCAGCGGGGCGATCGTGCTGGACCGCCCGGACGGTTCGCTGGCCACGCTCTCGATGCGCGGCCAGCCCGACCGTGCGGTGGCGCTCAAGCGGCGGGAGACCGCCGAGCTGCTCGCCGAGGAGCTGCGCCGCCTCGACCCGGACGAGATCTACGCCGGCGCCCTGCGGTACGGCGTGGACCGGATCGGCGACGGCAGCGCCGGGCAGCCGGCGGCCGGCGAGGAGGCACCGGCCAAGCCCGCGGCGAAGAAGGCCGCCAAGAAGGCGGCCGCCAAGTGAGCGCTCCGCAGGTCGTCGTCCACCGCGACAAGGAGCTGATGGCCAAGGCCGCGGCGGCCCGGCTGATCACGAAGATCGTGGATGCCCAGTCCGCCCGCGGCTCCGCCTCCGTGGTCCTGACCGGCGGGCGCAACGGCAACGGGCTGCTCGCGGCCCTCGCCGAGGCGCCCGCCCGCGACGCGGTGGACTGGTCCCGGCTCGACCTGTGGTGGGGCGACGAACGGTTCCTGCCGGACGGCGATCCGGAGCGCAACCACACCCAGGCCCGGCAGGTGCTGCTGGACAGCGTCCCGCTGGACCCGGCCCGGGTGCATCCGATGCCCCCGTCGGACGGCCCCTGCGGCAACGACGCCGACGCGGCCGCCGCGGCGTACGCGACCGAACTGGCCGCCGCCGCGGGCCCCGAGGACCACGGCCCGGTGCCCTCCTTCGACGTCCTGCTGCTGGGCGTCGGCCCGGACACCCATGTGGCCTCGCTCTTCCCCGAGCTGCCCGCGGTCTACGAGCAGGAGCGGACGGTGGTGGGGGTGCACGGCGCGCCGAAGCCGCCGCCCACCCGCACCTCGCTGACCCTGCCCGCGATCCGCGCGGCCCGGGAGGTCTGGCTGCTGGCGGCCGGCGAGGACAAGGCCAATGCCGCGGCCATCGCCCTCTCCGGCGCCGGAGAGGTCCAGGCCCCGGCGGCCGGCGCCCGGGGACGCGGCCGGACCCTGTGGCTGCTGGACGAGGCGGCGGCGTCCCAGCTGCCCCGCGGCCTCTACCCGCCGGCGTCGGCCTGAGGGCCGCACCGTGACAGGCCGAAGGCCCCGCACCCCCCCTTAGGTTCTAGTGGTCGTTGCAACACCCCAGTTCAAGGGGTGCGATGGACTTCGAGATCCGTAAGGCCCGTAAGGCTCAGGGGCCCCGGAAGCT
>NZ_JBFBHQ010000033.1:0-70983 GCF_040701845.1 Streptomyces angustmyceticus
AGCTTCCGGGGCCCCTGAGCCTTACGGGCCTTACGGATCTCGAAGTCCATCGCACCCCTTGAACTGGGGTGTTGCAACGACCACTAGAACCTAAGCACGGCCCCGGGGCCTTCGCGTGCGCCCGCCGGGTACCCCGTCGTCCCCCCTCCGGTAACGGGAAGCCCGAACTCCGCTACCGGCAGGCCCCAACTCCCTTACCGCGCAGCCCGACTGCCCTGGGGGTCGGATCTTCGAGGGGGATATGCTGCAGGGTTCTGAACTCCAGGGATGGGAAGCGAGGCATGGCCTTGTCAGGTCCGCAGCAGTACCCGACGGAGCTGCTGGATACCACCATGGACCAGCTGCGCACGCTGATCGTGGTCCACGAGGCGGGTACCGCACTGGGCGCCGCCCGGCAGCTGGGCCGTGAGCAGTCCAGCGTGCAGAAGCAGCTGGACACCATGAACCGCACCTTCGCCGCCCTGTGCGGCGAGGAGCTGGTCCTCAAGCAGGGCCGGGGGCGGGACGCCCTGTTCACCGCGACCGGCGAGGCGCTGGTCGAACTGGCACGGCGCACGCTGGGGGAATGGACGGACGGGGCGCGCGACGCCCGCCGCCGGCTCGGCCGGACGCTCTCCGTCGGCACCACCCGCTACACCCTCGGCTTCCTGCTGGACGCGGTGGAGCGCGTCACCGAGGACTACGAGCGCGACGACGTCGATCTGAAGGTCACCCATGTCCGCACCGGCGATCTCTTCGCCAAGCTGCGCTCCAAGGAACTCGACCTGGTCTGCGGCAGCGTCGTGGTCACCGAGGGCGAGGAGGCCGAACTGCTGGCGCCGTACGAGGTCATGGAGTGGCGGCGCAGCGGGCTCTCGCTGCTGACGAACCTGCCGCCGGAACGGCTCCCCGGCACCTCGTTCGACGCCCGCGAGCTGTCCCGGCTGCCGCTGGTCATCTCCGCCCGCGGCCTGATCGGCCGCTTCCTGACCTCCTGGTACGGCTCCGACTACCGGCACAAGCTGTCCGTGGCGGCCGAGATCGAGGCCGCGCACTACGGCTTCGAACTGCTGCGGTCGGGCGTGGTGAGCGGGGCGATGCTGGTCACCCGGGGCATCGGGGAGGCCGCCGCGGACGGCCGCCTTCCGGAGGCCGGCGGGCTGCGCACCCTGGAGATCGTCGGGGAGGTCGGCCCCCGGACGGAGGTGCTGGTCGGCGTCTTCACCCGCCGGGGCGAGCGGGACTCCTACGGCCCCGGCCACCCCCTCAACCTCCTGTGGGACGCGCTGTCCCGGGAGAGCGGGCGATGGTGGCTCAGCTCATGACCGGGTGCCGGCCCCGTGGGCCAGGTCCCGCTCCCGGGTCTCCGGCAGCGCCAGCACGCACAGCAGCGAGACGACCGCCATCGCGCTGACGTACCAGCCCACCGAGGCCGAGCCGTACGCCGACTGGAGCCGGGTGGCGACCAGCGGGGCCACCGCGCCGCCGAGGACGCCGCCCAGGTTGTAGGCGAGCGAGGCGCCCGAGTACCGCACCCGCGCGCCGAACAGCTCCGGCAGGTAGGCGCCCATCGGGCCGTACACCACCCCCATGCAGAACAGCGCGCCGCCGATGCCGAGGGCGATCAACGCCGGCGTTCCGGTCTCCAGCAGCGGAAAGAGGACCAGGCCCCACACCGCCGCGAGGCCGCACCCGGCGAGGATCAGCCGGCGGCGCCCGGCGGCGTCGGAGCGGGTGGCGGCGAGCCAGGTGCCGGCGGCCAGGAACAGGCAGGCGACGAGGGAGAGCCCCAGCATGGTGTTGCGGGAGATGCCGAGGGGGCCGGTGGCGTAGGACAGGCAGTAGGTCGTCGCGGTGTAGAAGAGGCCGTAGGCGACGATCATGCCGCCCGCGCCCAGCAGGAGTTCGCGCGGATGACGGCGCAGCACCTCGACGGCGGGGGCCCTGCTCGCCTCCTGGGCGTCCAGCACCTTCGCGAACACCGGCGTCTCACTGATCTTCAGCCGTACGAACAGTCCCACGCCGACCAGCAGGAACGACAGCAGAAACGGCACCCGCCAGCCCCATGAGCCGAACGCGGCGTCATCGAGCACGGACGACAGCAGCCAGAACACCCCGGTCGCCGCGAAGAACCCCACGGACGGCCCGAGTTGCGGGAAGGCCGCGTACAGTCCGCGGCGGGTGCGCGGCGCATGCTCGACCGCGAGCAGCGCGGCCCCGCCCCACTCGCCGCCCAGGCCGATGCCCTGGAGGAAGCGCAGCGCGATCAGCAGCAGCGGCGCCCAGATGCCCCAGCTGCCGTAGCCGGGGAGCAGCCCGACGCACGCCGTCGAGAGCCCCATCAGCAGCAGCGAGACCACCAGGACGGACTTGCGGCCCACCCGGTCGCCGAAGTGGCCGAAGAGCACCGAGCCCAGCGGCCGCGCGGCGAACGCCACCGCGTAGGTGGAGAAGGACGCGAGGGTGGCGTTGACCGGGTCGAGCGTCGGGAAGAACGCCTGGTTGAGGACGAGGGCGGCGGCCGTCCCGTAGATGTAGAAGTCGTAGAACTCGATGGCCGTCCCGATGAACGAGGCCACCGCCACCCGGCGCAGGCTCTCGCCGCCGCCGGCGTCCCCTGCCGTCTCCGGCGGGGCATCGGCCGATGTCTGCGCTGCTGTCGCGTCACTGCTCACCAGCGCACTTTCGGGCCCGGCGCAGCGGACAGTCAAGAGGCTAATGGGCCTGTCCCGGTTCCTGAGACCGGGACAGGCCCGGGCCGCGGCCGGCCCAACGCCCTTACGGGTAGCGCAGATACCGCCGCCGCAGCGCGCGGAAGCGGCCGAGGTCCTCCCGCCAGGCGGCGGCGATCTCGTCCGTCCCCGCGCCCGCGTCGATCATCTTCCGTACCGTCGGCGACCCGGTCAGCCGGTCGATGCCGTTGTCCGGCCGCCAGGCGAAGCCGCTCCAGACCCGCTTCGCGGTCACCAGGAGGCCGATGCCGCAGCGCACCGGGTCGAACGCCGCGCGGTCGTGCACGTGCAGTTGGACGCCGCCGATGGTCTTGCCCTGGAACTTGGAGAAGGTGGGCGCGAAGTACGCCTCCCTGAAGTGGACGCCGGGCAGGCCGAGTCCGGTGGCGGCCGCGGCCCACCGCCGGTCGATGCCGTCCGCGCCCAGCAGCTCGAAGGGGCGGGTGGTGCCGCGCCCCTCGGAGAGGTTGGTGCCCTCGAAGAGACAGGTGCCGGAGTAGACCAGGGCGGTGTCGGGCGTGGGCATGTTGGGGCTCGGCGGCACCCAGGGCAGTTGGGTGGCGTCGAAGAAGTCGGTGCGCCGCCAGCCGGTCATCCGCACGGTCTCCAGCTCCACCGGGCGCCCCGCGACCTGGGGCACGAACTCGCCGTTGAACAGCAGCGCCAGCTCCGCCACCGTCATCCCGTGCGCCTGCGCGATCGGCTCCCGGCCGACGAAGGAGGCGTACGCCTTGTCGAGCACCGGGCCGGCGGCCGCGCGGCCGGTGACCGGATTCGGCCGGTCGAGGACGAGGAAGCGCTTGCCGGCCAGCGCCGCCGCCACCATGCAGTCGTACAGGGTCCAGATGTAGGTGTAGAAGCGTGCGCCGACGTCCTGGATGTCGAAGACGACGGTGTCCACGCCGGAGGCGTCGAAGATGTCCGCGAGTGCCCGGCCGCTCTTGTTGTACGTGTCGTAGACCGGCAGTCCGGTGGCCGGATCGTCGTAGCGGCCCTCGGAGCCGCCGGCCTGCGCGGTGCCGCGGAAGCCGTGCTCGGGGCCGAAGACCGCGGTCAGCCGCACCCGGTCGTCGGCGTGCATCACATCCACGATGTGCCGCAGGTCCCGGGTGACGCCGGTGGGGTTGGTGACGATGCCCACCGTGCGGCCTTCCAGGAGGCGGTAGCCGTCGGCGGACAGCCGGTCGAAGCCGGTGTGCACCCGCCGCCCGCCGCCGGGCGCCGGCCCGGCCGCCCGTGCGGGCCCCGTACCTGAGGCCACCGCGGCACCGGCCGCTCCGGCCACCGCCAGCCGTCCGAGCAGAACGCGTCTCGACAGAGCCATCCGCACACCTCCGTGATCAGAAACCGACCGGGTACGTGTCGTGTGCACGCTAACGCGCACGGGGTCGCGGCGGAACGGACCCGGCCGGTACGGCAGGGACTCTTCCGCCGGGACATACCGACTGGTTAGTCTGCCTGTCGGCCGAATGGACGCGACCGAGGGAGACCCAGCGTGGAAGCCGTACGGGACAAGACCGTTGTCGTGACCGGGGCGGGCGGGGGGATCGGCGCCGCGCTGGCCCGCCGGTTCGCCGCCGAGGGCGCCCGGGTCGTGGTCAACGATCTGGACGCGGCCAAGGCGGCGAAGACCGCCGAGGAGATCGGCGCGCTCGCGGTCGCCGGCGACGCCTCCGCCGTCGTCCCGGCCGCGCGCGAGGCACTCGGCGGCGGCATCGACATCTTCTGTGCGAACGCCGGCGTCGGCACCGGCGGCGGGCCCGAGGCGTCCGAGGAGGACTGGACGCTGGCCTGGGACGTCAACGTCATGGCCCACGTCAGGGCCGCGCGGGAGCTGCTGCCGGAGTGGCTGGAGCGCGGCAGCGGGCGCTTCGTCTCCACGGTGTCCGCCGCGGGCCTGCTCACCATGGTCGCCGCCGCCCCGTACAGCGTCACCAAGCACGGCGCCTACGCCTTCGCCGAGTGGCTCTCGCTCACCTACCGGCACCGCGGCATCGACGTCCACGCCATCTGCCCGCAGGGCGTCCGCACCGACATGCTGGCCGCCACCGGCGCCGCCGGGGACCTGGTGCTGACGCCCACGGCCGTGGAGCCCGAGGACGTCGCCGACGCCCTCTTCGCGGCGATGGACGAGGGCCGCTTCCTCGTCCTGCCGCACCCCGAGGTCGCCGACTACTACACCGCGCGGGCGGCGGACCCCGACCGCTGGCTGCGCGGGATGAACCACCTCCAGCGGAAGTTGGAGGAGACCGGGGGCGGCCGCTCCTAGGGCCCCCGGCAGGGCGGGGTGACGGGCCGGCCGGGCCCGGCGCGTCACCCCGCGCCACCCGTCACCCCGCGTCACCCAGGTGTCTCCCCCGCAGGGATGATCAGGCGATCAGGAAGAAAGGGCCGCACCCCGATGACCTCCTACCAGGACATGCCGTGGCTGGCACAGCTCACCGACGCCCAGCGCGCCCCCGTCCAGCCGCCCCCCTCGACGCTGCACGCCTTCCGGGCCGCGGTGAGCCGCGTCCCCGACCGCACGGCGCTCGCCTACTTCGACGGCCGGCTGTCCTACGCCGAGACCGATGCGCTCTCCGACGGCATCGCCGCCCACCTCGCCGAGCGCGGCTTCCGGCGCGGCGACCGGGCCGCGGTCATGCTGCAGAACACCCCGCACTTCGTGCTCGCGCTGCTCGGCGTGTGGAAGGCCGGCGGTGTGGTGGTGCCGGTCAACCCCATGTACAAGTCCGCCGAGATGCGGCACATCCTGGACGACGCCGAGGTCACCGCCGTCATCTGCGCCGACCGCACCTGGGACGGCTTCCTGCGCGCCACCGCGGCCGGGGCGCCGTCCGTACGGATCGCGCTCACCGCCTGGGAACGGGATCTGCAGACCCGGGACGACCGGCGGGTGCTGCGCGGTGAGCGGCTCGGGCCGCAGGAGGGCGCCGACGACCTGCTGACCGTCGCCCGCACCGCGGGCAGGATCCGCGCGGTGCCCACCGACCCGGAGCTCACCGCCGACGACCTCGCGCTGATCAGCTACACCTCCGGCACCAGCGGCACCCCCAAGGGCGCCACCAACACCCACGGCAACATCACCTTCAACGCCGAACGCCAGCGCACCGGCCTGGGCCTGCCCGAGGGCGCCACCTACTTCGCGCTCGCCCCGCTCTTCCACATCACCGGCATGGTCTGCGAACTGGCGGCCTGCGTCGCCAACTCCGGCACCCTCGCCCTCGCCTACCGCTTCGACGCCGGTGTCGTCCTGGACGCCTTCCTGGAGCACCGCCCCGCCTACACGGTCGGGCCCTCCACCGCCTACATGGCACTGATGGCCCACCCGGACGTCACCCGCGAGCACTTCGCGTCCTTTTGCACCATGTCCTCGGGCGGCGCCCCGCTGCCGCCCGCCCTCGTCGAGAAGTTCCGCACCGAGTTCGGCCCCTACCTGCACAACGGCTACGGCCTGACCGAGTGCACCGCCCCCTGCGCCAGCGTCCCGCCGGGCCGGGAGGCCCCGGTCGACAAGGTCTCCGGCACGCTCGCCGTGGGCGTCCCGGGACCCGACACGATCGTGCGGATCACCGACGAGGAGGGCCGGGACCTGCCGTTCGGCGAGCAGGGCGAGATAGCCGTCCGCGGCCCCCAGGTGGTCCCCGGCTACTGGCGCCGCCCCGACGCCACCGCCGAGGCCCTCCCGGACGGCGAGCTGCGGACCGGCGACATCGGCTTCATGGACGCCGGCGGCTGGCTGTACGTCGTCGACCGCAAGAAGGACATGATCAACGCCTCCGGCTTCAAGGTGTGGCCGCGCGAGGTCGAGGACGTCCTCTACAGCCACCCGGCGGTGCGCGAGGCGGCGGTGGTGGGGGTGCCCGACGCCTACCGCGGCGAGTCGGTCAAGGCGTACGTCAGCCTGCGCCCGGGCGCCGCCCCGGAACCCGCCGAGCTGGCCGCCTACTGCAAGGAACGGCTGGCCGCGTACAAATATCCCCGTGCGGTGGAGATCCTGGCCGAGCTTCCGAAGACCACCAGTGGCAAGATCCTCCGACGGGAGCTGCGCCACCGCGCATGACGAGCACGAAGGACAGGTGAGGGCGATGGCCGGCACGAAGGACGGCAACGGCAACGGCGGTACGAAGCCGGTGGCCCGGCGGCTGCTGGCCACCGCCACCAGGCTTTTCGCCGAGCAGGGCTACGACCGCACCTCCGTCCAGGAGATCGTCGATGCGGCGGGCGTCACCAAGGGCGCCCTCTACCACTACTTCGGCTCCAAGGAGGATCTGCTCCACGAGGTCTACGGCCGGGTCCTGCGACTCCAGCAGGAGCGGCTCGACCACTTCGCGGACGCCGACGCGCCGGTGGAGCGCAGACTGCGGGACGCCGCCGCCGACGTCGTCGTCACCACCATCGACAACCTTGACGACACCAAGATCTTCTTCCGCTCGATGCACCAGCTCAGTCCGGAGAAGGACAAGCAGGTGCGCGCCGAACGGCGCCGCTACCACGAGCGGTTCCGGGCCCTGGTCGAGGAGGGCCAGCGCACCGGTGTGTTCGCCGCCGACATCCCCGCCGACCTGGTCGTGGACTACCACTTCGGTTCCGTGCACCACCTGGGCACGTGGTACCGCGAGGACGGCCCGCTCAGCCCGCAGCAGGTCGCGGACCATCTGGCGGACCTGCTGCTGCGCGCCCTGCGGCCGTAGGCGGCCCGTGCCGCGGGCCGCCCGGACCGTTCTGCCGCGGTGTTCCGTTGACCACAGTGGCGGGAGTGGCGTCCCTCACACACCCTCACCGTGCGTGTCGGAGCGGCCACATCGGGGCGGGCCGGACCGCCTCCCGGGGCGCTCCGGCGGGCCTTCGCCGCATCTCCGGAAAATTGTTGGATTGCGCGCAAGGCCAGTGGGAATGCGCTCCCGGGCAGCGACACTCGACGGGCGGCGACAACTCGGGGGTGTCCTCATCCGCCGTCCGTAACTTACGGTATCGATAGTTCTGCTATCACTACCGATGTGGGTGGCCTTGTGGCTGAAGTGACGCTGTTTCTCCGGGAGTACGCACGGACGCGCCGGGAGGTGGGCGCGATCGCTCCGAGCAGTCCCCGGCTCGGCAGGGCCCTGACCCGCTATCTGATCCCCAGCCCCGGCCGCTCCCGCGCGGTCCTGGAAGTGGGTCCCGGCACCGGAGCGGTGACCCGCCACATCGCCGACGCGCTCGGCCGGGAGGACACCCTCGACCTGGTCGAGGCCAACCCGCGCTTCGTCGACATCCTGCACGGCGTCTACGGCGGCGACCCCCGGCTGCAGTTCCTCACCGGCCTGGTGCAGGAGCACGAACTCGGCACCTACGACACCATCGTCTGCGGCCTGCCGTTCGCGAACTTCGACGCCCCGACCACGACGGACATCTTCGACCGGCTGCTCGGCGCCCTGCGGCCCGGCGGCACGCTCTCCTTCTTCGGCTACGTCGGCGGGGCCACGGTGCGCCGCACGTTCACCGGCAGGACCGCCCGCACCCACGCCCTCGACGGCCAGAACGCGCTGCGCCGCATACTCGACCGGCACACCTTCCGCACCGAACTGGTGCTGGGCAACCTGCCCCCGGCCCGGGTGCACCACCTCGTACCGGCCGGCGAGCCCGTTCAGCCCGTCTGAGACCCCTCCTGCACCCGCCGGGAGACGTCCTCCTGGGCGATGCGCCGCAGGGCGGCCATCGCCGCGTCGCCCAGCACGGTCCCGAGCACCGCACCCTCGATCTGGGCGTCGAGGCTCGGGACCCCGTCGAACGCCGCCAGCTCCGCGGCGGCCAGTGAGCCGGCGGCCTGGGCGTACCGGTCGAGCAGGCCGAGCAGCTCGCCCTGGTCGAGCTCGTGGTAGGCCACCACGACCTGCACCAGCGTCCGCCACCCCGGGTTCTCCGGCCGCACCGCCCAGTCGTGCCGCCGCACCAGCTCCGCGACCTCGCGCTCGGCGCGCTCCCACATCTCGTCGGTGCCCCGCTCGGCGGCCACCTTGCTGACCGCCGCCTGTGCGGTCCCGAGCATGCCGTGCGGGGTGCTGCCCGGGGTGTCGATACCGGCCAGCACCTCGGCGGCGGCCGCGATGGACAGACCGCCCACTTCGGTCAGCGCACGGATCAGCTTCAGCCGCCGGATGTGCGACTCCGCGTACTGGACCTGGTTGGGACTGATGCGCTCGCCCGGCGGCAACATGCCTTCCCGGGTGTAGTACTTGATCGACGGAACCGGAACGCCGGTCCGCCGCGCCAGTTCTCCGATACGCATCCCCCGAGGATAGCCGCGCATCCACCGCGGCCGGGGGCGGCTCCGGGCGGTGGACGGGGTCCCGGCCGGCCTCGTGCGCAGGCCGTGCCCGAGGTCCCCACCCCCTCGGGCACGGCTGCGGATCCGCGGCGGAACCCAGCCCGGCGCGGGCCCTACAGGTAGCGCTTCAACTCGCGGCGCGCCAGGGACCGTTGGTGCACCTCGTCCGGGCCGTCCGCCAGCTGGAGCGTGCGGGCGCCGGCCCACAGCTCCGCCAGGGGGAAGTCCTGGCTGACGCCGCCCGCGCCGTGCAGCTGCACCGCCTTGTCGAGGATGTCCACGACGGTGCGCGGGGTGGCGATCTTGATGGCCTGGATCTCGGTATGGGCGCCCTTGTTGCCGACGGTGTCCATCAGCCAGGCGGTCTTCAGCACCAGCAGCCGCAGCTGCTCCACCGCCACCCGGGCGTCCGCGATCCATTCCTGCACCACGCCCTGCTGGGCCAGCGGCTTGCCGAAGGCCGTACGGGCCACCGCACGGCGGCACATCAGCTCGATGGCGCGTTCGGCCATCCCGATCAGGCGCATGCAGTGGTGGATCCGGCCGGGGCCGAGCCGGGCCTGGGCGATGGCGAAGCCGCCGCCCTCCTCGCCGATCAGGTTGCTCGCCGGCACCCGGACGTCGTGGAAGACCACCTCGGCGTGGCCGCCGTGCCAGTGGTCCTGGTAGCCGTAGACCTGCATGGCGCGCCTGACCTCCAGGCCGGGGGTGTCGCGCGGGACCAGGATCATCGACTGCTGGCGGCGGAGGTCCGCGCCGTCCGGGTCGGTCTTGCCCATCACGATGAAGACCTGGCACAGCGGATTCATCGCGCCGGAGATGTACCACTTGCGGCCGTTGATGACATAGTCGTCGCCGTCCCGCTCGATCCGGGTCTCGATGTTGGTGGCGTCCGACGAGGCCACCTCCGGTTCGGTCATCGCGAACGCCGACCGGATCTCACCGGCCAGCAGCGGCGCCAGCCACTGCTTCTGCTGCGCCTCGTCGCCGAACTGGGCCAGCACCTCCATGTTGCCGGTGTCCGGCGCCGCGCAGTTCAGCGCGGTGGGCGCCAAATGGGGGCTGCGGCCGGTGATTTCGGCCAGCGGTGCGTACTGGAGGTTCGTCAGCCCGGCACCGTGCTCCGCGTCGGGGAGGAAGAGGTTCCACAGCCCCTGCCGCCGCGCCTCGGCCTTCAGGTCCTCGACGATCGCCGGGGTGTCCCACGGCGACGCGAGCGCGGCCCGCTGCTCGTGGGCGGTCTGCTCGGCCGGGTGGACATGCTCGTCCATGAACGTCAGGAGCTTCTCGCGCAGCTCCTCGGTACGGGCGTCGAATGCGAAGTCCATGGGTGCCTCAGCCTTCCTTGAGGGTGGTGAGTCCGTGGTCGATGAAGACGGGGACGAGTTCGCCGATCCGGTCGAACCCGGCGCCGACGGTCTGGCCGAGGGTGAAGCGGTAGTGGATGCCCTCCAGGATCACGGCGAGCTTGAACCAGGCGAACGCCGTGTACCAGGCGATGGCGGAGGTGTCCCGGCCGGAGCGGGCGGCGTAGCGCTCGATCAGCTCGGCCGGCGAGGGGTGGCCCGGGGCGCCGCTGGTGGTGCTGACCGGCGACTGGGGCAGGCCCAGGTCCGAGCTGTACATCACCAGCAGGCCCAGGTCGGTCAGCGGATCGCCGAGCGTGGACATCTCCCAGTCCAGTACGGCCTTGAGGGTGTCGTCGGCCCCGATCAGGACGTTGTCGAGGCGGTAGTCGCCGTGGACGACGGCCGGGGCGGGCGAGGCGGGCAGCGCCCGGCCCAGCGCCTCGTGCAGCTCGTCGATCCCCGGCAGGTCACGGTTCTTCGACGCGCTCAACTGCTTGCCCCAGCGGCGCAGTTGGCGCTCCAGGAAGCCGTCGGGGCGGCCGAAGTCGCCGAGTCCGACCGCCTCCGGGTCCACGGCGTGCAGATCCACGAGCGTGTCGACCAGGGAGAGCACCACGGCCCGGGTGCGCTCCGGTCCGAGCGGGGCCAGCTGGCCGGCCGTGCGGTAGGGCACGCCCTCGACCAGCTCCATCACGTAGAAGGGCGCGCCGATGACCGACTCGTCCTCGCACAGCAGCAGCGTCTCGGGCACCGGCACCGGCGTCTCGTGCAGGGCGCTGATGACGCGGTGTTCGCGCCGCATGTCGTGGGCGGTGGCGAGCACATGGCCGAGCGGCGGCCGGCGGACGACCCAGGAGGCGGTGCCGTCGGTGACGCGGTAGGTGAGATTGGACCGCCCGCCCTCGATCAGCCGGGCCCGCAGCGGGCCGCCGGCCATCCCCGGCCGCTCCCGGCCCAGATGCTCGCGCAATCGCTCCAGGTCGAGGCCGGGAGGGTCCTCCCGGTCCTGGGGCTGCGGGGGAGGGGTGCCCTTGCTCATCGTGCTCCTCCGTACGGAGTGGACGGTCCATCGGTCGCAGCACGATCATGCCGACTAGTCGGTATGGCGTCCAGTGCCGGGGCGTGGGGCGTCGGTCACGCGACGGCTTTCCGCCATGCCGGCCGCCCCGGCCGCCCCCCCCGTACCGCCCCGGCGCCGCCGCCCGCGGTCAGGCGTGGCACGCCATCGGCACCCCGCCGTTCATCACCGTCATGTCGCCGAACCCGGCCACCAGGTCGAGCGGGGCGCCCGGCGCGGTGCCCGCCAGCTCCGCGTACGCCCGGTGCAGGTTCGCCACCAGCCGCTCGCTCTCGGCCAGGTCGGCGAACGGGCCGAGGTCCGCCTTGCGGGCCACCTCCAGCGGCGTACGGCCGGCCGCCCGGCCCTCCTCCGCCAGCCGGCCGACGAACTGCAGATAGCGCTCGATGCCGTCGTACACCTCGGGGCCGGTCACCGGACCGTGCCCGGGCACGACGGTGACCGCGTCCAGGGTGCGCAGCAGCCGCAGCGCCCGCAGCGATCCGGACAGCGACCCCATGAAGACGAACGGGGTGCCGCCGTGGAAGACCAGGTCGCCGGTGAAGACGATCCGCTGGCGCGGCAGCCAGACGATGGTGTCGCCGGTCGTGTGCGCCACGCCCGGGTGGATCAGCCGCACCTCGATGTCCCCTACGTGCAGGGCCAGCTCGTCGGTGTAGGTGACCTCGGGCGCCGCCAGGCGGATGTCGCCGTACTCCACCTCGGGCCACACCGCGTGCAGCTGCCGCCCGGCGGCCAGCAGTTCACGGCGGCAGGCGGCGTGCCCGACGACCGTCGCCTCCGGCGCGAAGACGCAGTTGCCGTAGGTGTGGTCGCCGTGGTGGTGGGTGTTGACCACCATGCGGGGCGCGGGCGCGCCGCTCTCGGCGATCCGGCGGCGCAGCAGGCGCGCCCGGCGCTCGGTGGCGGCGGTGTCCACGACCAGGGTGGCGTCCCCGTCGGTGACGAAGCCCGCGTTGTTCAGGCACCAGCCGCCGTCCGGCTGGACGAAGGCGTGGACGCCGGCGGCCAGTTCGGTGAGGTAGGGCTCGGGGACGGAGGGCTCCGCGGCGGGTGGTGGGTCCGCGGGGGTCCCGGCGCCGGACGGGTGCGCCGGGTCCGGCCCGGGAGCTCCGGGCCCGGTGGGCCGGGCCGCCGGGGGCGGTGTTGGGGTCCGGGCCGGCGTGTTCCGTGCTGCCGAGTCGCCCATGCGGGTGTGCCTCCTCGTCCGGTGGTCCCTCGTTCCCGCTGCCGGGGCGGGAGTCGGGCCCGCTCCGGGATCGCGAGGGTCGCGTCACCGTACCTCCGCCGTCCGCCCCGGCGGGCTCCGCGCCCCGCCTCAGTGCCCGGGCCGGACCAGGATCACCGCGCCGCACAGCGCCAGCGCGGCGGTGCAGCCGACCAGCAGCAGGGCCGTCCGCGCGGAGAGCCCCGGCGGACGGCCGGTGGCCATGGCCCGCATCCGGCGGTGCGCGAGCGCCACGAAGCCGGTCCACAGCAGCCCGGTCAGCACCGTCAGGGCCACCTCCGCCGCTCCCGGGGCCGCGCTGCGCAGCAGCTGACGGGCGGCCAGCACCGCGACCGCCGTGGCGGACAGCGTCGTGCGCCGCCACGCCAGCCGGGTCCGCTCCGGCTGCAGCCCGGGATCCCGGTCGGGGGCCGGACGCGGCGACGACCCGGTGTCCGGGGGCGTGTGGTCCGCCACCGGCTAGGTGGTCCGGCCCAGGAGGACCAGGACGACCACCGCCACCGCCAGGACGCCGACGCCCAGCGCCAGCGCCGTGGGGAAGCGGGTGACCGGCAGGTCCTCGCCGCGCCGCATCGCGCGCTCGCAGCGCACCCAGTGGTTGACCGCCCGCAGTGCGCACAGCGCGCCGCCCACCAGCAGGACGACGGTGAACGTCACCCGCAGCCCCTGGTGCAGCCGCGGCAGGAACTGGTCCACCGCGAAACCGCCGCCGATCAGCGCCAGACCGGTGCGCAGCCAGGCGAGGAAGGTGCGCTCGTTGGCGAGCGAGAAGCGGTAGTCGGGGGTGGTGCCCTCCTCGCGGACCCGCGCCGGCGAGCACCACAGCCGGACGGCCGCGCCGGCCGACCGCAGTGCCTCGGTGAGGATCATGGCCGAAACCCTATCGGCCGGCCGGTGCCCTGCCCGGGACGCATCAGAGCTCCCCCGCCTCCCGCCGGGCGAGCAGCTCCCGGTAGGCGGCTAGCCCGTCCGGCGTCCACGGCCACTCGTCGAGCCGCCGGGCGAGCTCCTCCTCGGTCAGGAACGCGGACCAGTCGATCTCCGACTCCTGCGGGGCGACCGGCAGGGTGCAGCGCACCTGGTAGACCGCGGACCACCAGGTGTGCTCGGGCGTCTCGTAGAGGAACTTGAACAGCGGTTCCGGCGGCGCCAGCCCCTGGACCCCCAGCTCCTCCTCGGCCTCGCGCAGCGCCGCCTGGTCGTAGGTCTCACCGGCGCCGACCACCCCGCCCACGAACATGTCGTAGTGCGAGGGGAAGACGAGCTTCCGCGGGGTGCGGCGGTGGACGAAGATCCGGTCCCGGTCGTCCCGGGCGAGGACGAACGCGCAGCGGGTGCGCATCCTGCGGGCGTAGCTCTCGCCGCGCGGGGCCTGCCCCACGACCTGATCGTTCTCGTCGACGATGTCGAGGATCTCGTCCGCGTTGAGCGGTTGCTGATCGGTCATGGGAGCCATGCAACCACCCGGCCGCGGGGCGCCACCCGCCGGGCGGCCGCCTCAGTGCGGCTGCAGCTCCCGCACGCTCTCCCGCCGGCCGGACCCCGGCGGCATCGCCGGGTGGCTGCCGATCAGCACGATGCCCGCGACGACGGCCACGATCCCGGTCACCTCCCACGCCAGCGCCGCGGGCGTCACCTGCAGCTGGTCGCCCAGGAACCCCACCCCGCAGGCGATCCCGGCCAGCGGCTGGGCGGCGGTCAGCGCGGGCAGCGAGAGCCGCAGCGGTGCCGACTCGAAGGCGCTCTGGACGAGCACCAGCGCCAGCACACCGAGCACGACGATGGCGTACGGCTGCCAGCTGGTGAACAGGGCCGCCCAGCCGCCCTCGCTGAAGTGCTCCCCACTGATCCGGGTCAGCGCGTCCTGCAGCCCGTAGATCAGCCCCGCCGCGACGCCCAGCAGGGCGGCTTCCAGGCTCACATGGACCCGCTCCCGCTTGGCGACCGCGGCCAGCAGCAGCGCGATGCCCAGCACCATCCCCATGATCAGCCACTGCCAGAGGTGATCGGCGCTGCGCTGCCCGCCCTGCGGACGCCCGGCCACGATGAAGGCCGTCACCCCGCCCGCCAGCAGCCACAGCCCGGCCCAGCCGCTCCGGCCGAGCCGCTGGCGGGTCAGCCGCCGCGACAGCGCCATGGCGAACAGCAGATTGGTCGCCAGCAAGGGCTCCACCAGAGTGATGTCGCCCATGCCCAGCGCCATCGCGCCGAGCGCCATCCCGACCACCATCAGGCCGATACCGGCCAGCCACAGCGGCATCCGCACCAGATCGAGGAGCAGCCGCACCGAGAGGAAGTCCTTCATCGGAGCGTGCTGCGCCGCGGCCTGCTGAAACACGAAACCGAGTCCCAGACAGCAGGCCGCTCCAAGGGCGAGCAGTATGACCGTCACGTCGCACCTCGTATCGGGGGGCGGGGGATGCGCCTGAGGATAGTCATCCGGCGGCGGGCGTGGCGTGGCCCTGGTCACCCACCATTCTCCCGCGCGCCTTCGTGTACCGCCCGGTAACCAGGTGGTTGACGCGGCAGTCGGGTGCGCTGAGGATCGTTCCACCAGGCGGCCGGGGCGCCCGGCGTGCCCCGTGGAGGAGAAGCTGAGATGGCGTACGACGCTGATGTGATCGTGATCGGAGCGGGGCTCGCGGGGCTGGCGGCCACCGCGGAGCTGGTGGACGCCGGACGGAAGGTGATCCTCCTCGACCAGGAACCCGAGCAGTCCCTCGGAGGGCAGGCCCACTGGTCGTTCGGCGGCCTCTTCCTGGTGGACTCCCCCGAGCAGCGCCGGCTGCGGATCCGCGACAGCCACGAGCTGGCCTGGCAGGACTGGCTGGGCACCGCGGGGTTCGACCGGCCCGAGGACCACTGGCCGCGCAAGTGGGCCGAGGCCTATGTCGACTTCGCGGCCGGGGAGAAGCGCTCCTGGCTGCACCGGCAGGGCGTACGGCTCTTCCCCGTCGTCGGCTGGGCCGAACGCGGCGGCTACGACGCGACCGGGCACGGAAACTCCGTGCCCCGCTTCCACATCACCTGGGGCACCGGCCCCGGTCTGGTGGCGCCGTTCGAGCGGCGGGTGCGGGCCGGGGCCGCCCGCGGCCTGGTGGAGCTGCGGTTCCGCCACCGGGTGACCGGGCTGTCGCGCACCGGGGGGAGCGTGGACACCGTCAGCGGCGAGATCCTGGAGCCCTCGGACGCCGAACGCGGCAGGCCCAGCAGCCGTGAGGTGGCCGGTGCCTTCGAGCTCAAGGCGCAGGCCGTGATCGTCACCTCGGGCGGCATCGGCGGCAATCACGACCTGGTGCGCGCCCACTGGCCCGAACGGCTCGGCAGGCCCCCGCGGCGGATGCTGTCCGGGGTGCCCGCGCATGTGGACGGCAAGATGCTGGGCATCGCCGAGGCGGCCGGCGCCCGGCTCATCAACCGCGACCGGATGTGGCACTACACCGAGGGCATCGACAACTGGAACCCCGTCTGGCCGCTGCACGGCATCCGGATCCTGTCCGGCCCCTCCCCGCTGTGGCTCGACGCCCGCGGCAAGCGGCTGCCGGTGCCGCTGTTCCCCGGCTTCGACACCCTGGGCACGCTGGAGCACATCCTGGGCACCGGCCATGACCACACCTGGTTCGTGCTCACCCAGAAGATCATCGAGAAGGAGTTCACCCTCTCCGGCTCCGAGCAGAACCCCGATCTGACCGGCAAGAGCGTCCGCGGCGTGCTGGGCCGGGCCAGGGCCGGCGCACCGGGGCCGGTGCAGGCGTTCATGGACCACGGCGCCGACTTCATCGTCGAGCGGTCCCCGGACGACCTGGTGCGGCGGATGAACGAGCTGACCGGGGAGCCGCTGATATCCCCGGACGTGCTGCGCCGCGAGATGGTGGCGCGGGACCGGGAGATCGCCCACTCCTTCACCAAGGACCTCCAGGTGACCGCGATACGCGGCGCCCGCAAGTACCTCGGCGACCGCCTGATCCGCACCGCCGCGCCGCACCGGCTGCTCGACCCCAAGGCCGGCCCGCTGATCGCCGTACGGCTGAACATCCTCACCCGCAAGACGCTGGGCGGCCTGGAGACCGACCTGTCCTCGCGGGTGCTGACCGACGACGGCGCGCCCCTGACGGGCGTGTACGCGGCGGGCGAGGCGGCCGGGTTCGGCGGCGGCGGGGTGCACGGCTACCGCTCGCTGGAGGGCACCTTCCTCGGCGGCTGCCTCTTCTCCGGGCGGACGGCGGGGCGCGCGGCGGCCCGGGCGGTGTCCTGACGGGGGCGGCGCGGACGGCGTCCCGACCGGCGGGGCGTACGGGGGAGGGGCGGCCGGCGAGCGGGGCGGTACGGGGGGAGTGGCCGGAGAACGGGGCCGGGGCCCACGGGGCGGCGCGTGCGGTGGCCCCGTGGCCATCCGGCCGTTCGTTCCCTTCCGCGGACGAATCGGGGCGGCGGATCCGGCCATTCCCCTTCCCGTCTTGACGCGGAGCTCTGCGTGCCGCTTTGCTGTGCGTGATGACTGGTGCGGACCAAGCCATCACCCTCTGTAGAGGTGCGCGCGGATCCGGTCCCAGCCCGCCGAGGACGACTCGGTGCGGTGGGGCGAGAGATGCGGCGCGCCATGGAGCCCCTGACCCGTGATGTCCATTTCCCCCTTGCCGCCGACCCCGCCACCCCTCGAACGCGTCCCCTGCCCGGACGCCCCGGTTCTCCCCCCGGCCCTGGACGACACCCAACTGGCCATCGCGGCCGATGCGTTGGCGCTCGGCCAGTGGGTGCGGGTGCGCACCCTGCTCGCCGAGACCGGCGAGGACTGGGATCTGCGCGGCCACCGATTAACCGTGCTGGCCACCTGTCCCGGCAGCGCAGCCTGGGCCGGCGACTGGCAGCTCGCCGAACCCGGCAACGGTGACGCCGCCACCCTCCTGGCCCTCGCCACCGTCCACCTCGCCCTGCGCGGCGACAGCGACACCGGGGCCGCCGCCGACGCCTGTGCCACCGCCGCCCGGCTGCTGCCCGACGACCCCACCCCCTGGCTCGGCGCGCTGATCCTCGCCCGCCGCACCGGCACCCCGCACCAACGGGCCCACGCCTTCCACCAGGTACGCGCCCGCCACCGCGACCACCACCACGCACACCACCTCATGACCGCCGCCCTGGCCGAGCAGGGGCCGGCCGCCACCGACGACCCGCGGCACCCCGCCCACGCCTTCGCGGCCCGCGCGGCCGAACGCGCCCCCGCCGACTCCCCGCTCGCCCTCCTCCCGGTCGTCGCGCACGCCGAGCGCTACCGCGTCCTCGCCGCAGAGGGCCTGGCACCCTCCGACCCCGCGGACTGGGCCCACTGGTCCACCCGGCGCGCCCGGCAGGTCCTGCAGGCCGCCGTCGACTGGTGGCTGGAGTGGGAGGGCGAGGAGCACCCGCGCCGCAAGATCGATCTCAACTTCCTCGCCCATGCCGCGTTCCACCAGGGGCGGATGGCCGAGGCCGCCGCGCTGTTCCAGCGGATCGGCCCGCACCCCACGCGCGCCCCGTGGTCGTACCCGGGCCGCGACGGCGCGGACGCGTTCCGGGCCGCACGGGCCACCGCACTCGGCGGCGCCGGGGAGAGCGCCGTCCCGTGACCCGCGGCACCGATGACGAAAGTCTGACGCCGGGGCCGGGACGCTGGCCCCGGCGCCCACGAGGTGTTCGAATCGAGGGGTGACCAAGGACGCGAACCGGCCCCGCGCGGCGGGCGGCGAGGACGGGCACGGCACCCCCGTGGGCCGCCGTGTGGTGCTCGGCATGCTCGCCGCCGGTGCCGCGGGCGTCGCCGCCGCCCCCTTCCTGCAGAGCGCCTACGACAGCACCCTCGGCGCCGCCGCACAGCGGGACCCCACCGGCCTGACCGGTCTGCTCCCGGGCGGCGGCGGATTCCGCTACTACTCCGTGTCCGGCTCCGTACCGGCGAAGGACGCACACACCTACCGCCTCACCGTCGACGGCCTGGTCCGCCACCGGACCGCCCTGAGCCTGGCCGACCTGCGCCGGCTGCCGCAGACCCGGATCGTCCGCGACGTCCAGTGCGTCACCGGCTGGCGGGTGCCCGCCACCCCCTTCGAGGGCGTACGCCTCTCCGTGCTCCTCGACGCCGCGGGCGTCCGCCCCGAGGCCGGGGCCGTCCGCTTCACCTGCTTCGACGGGGCCTACAGCGAGTCCCTCACCCTCGAACAGGCCCGCCGCGACGACGTCCTGGTGGCCCTGCGGATGCAGGACAAGCCGCTCGCCCACGCCCACGGCGGCCCGGTGCGCCTCTACGTCGCGCCCATGTACTTCTACAAGTCGGCGAAGTGGCTCTCCCACATCACCGTCACCGACCAGGTCCGGCCCGGCTATTGGGAGAACCTCGGATATGACGTCGATGCCTGGGTCGGCCGGTCGAACGGACGCGACGATGCCCCGACCGCCTGAGGACCGGCCCGGACCGGCCCCCCACCGCCCCCGCGTCCGCCGCTTCACCCCCGCCGAGCACCGGGTGCACCGCGCCACCGCCACCCTGATGGCGGTCTGCGTCCTCACCGCGGGCTGCCTCTACCTCCCCTTCCTCGCCGAACTCGTCGGCCGCCGCCACCTGGTGGTCACCCTCCACGAATGGTCCGGCCTCCTGCTGCCCGTCCCCCTGCTGCTGGGTCTGGGCTCCCGCGCCCTGCGCGCCGACCTCACCCGCCTCAACCGCTACGGCCCGCACGACCGCCAATGGCTGCGCGCGGCACTGCGCCGCCGCGGCGGCCGCCCGGCCGGCAAGTTCAACGCCGGACAGAAGCTCTACGCCGCCTGGATCGCCGGCGCGGTCCTGGTGATGCTCGGCACCGGCCTGCTGATGTGGTTCCCCCACCTCGCGCCGCTCCTGTGGCGCACCGGTGCCACCTTCGTCCACGACTGGCTCGCGCTCGCGGTCGTCCTCGTGATTTCCGGCCATGTCGGGAAGGCCTACGGCGACCCCGAGTCCCGCCGCGGCCTGCGCACCGGCACCGTCGACGCCCAATGGGCCCGCCGGGAGCATCCGTTGTGGGCAGCACCGGGGGAGGACGACGGGGTGACGGGGGAGGACGGAAGCGGGGACGGCGGCGGGCACGCCGCCGACCGCGGACCGCGGCCGGCTGCCTGACGCCGGCGAGGCACGTTTTTGCGCCGGATTCCCGGCGGACCGCCGCCCGGGTCCCGCACGCAGGCGCCCATGCCCCATGATCGGCGTACGGCGGTGCCGTGCACCGACGAGGGCCAGCGGATTCCCCGTCGGGGGCGGCCGGTTGCCCGTACCCGCTGCTGTTCCCCTGCTCCCCGGAAGAAGGACGACAGACATGGCACACCGCGCTCTCCTGGTGATGGACGTCCAGCGCGACATCGTGGACATCGTGGATGCCGGTTCCGGGTATCTGACGCGCCTGCGCAGGGCGATCGACGGGGCCCGGGCGGCGGACATCCCGGTGATCCACGTGGTCATCGGGCTGCGTCCGGGCAGCCCCGACGTCGGCCCGGGGAACCGGGTGCTCACCGACATCGTCCGGCGGGGCCTGTTCGCCGAAGACGCCCCCGGCACCGGCATCCACCCCGACGTCGCACCCCGGGCCGACGAGATCGTGGTCACCAAGAGGCGGGCGAGCGCGTTCTCGGGCAGCGACCTCGACCTGGTGCTCAGGGCGCGCGGGATCGACAGCCTCGTCCTCGCCGGCATCGCCACCAGCGGGGTGGTGCTCGCCACCCTGTGCCAGGCCAACGACATGGACTTCGGCCTCACCGTCCTGACGGATGCCTGCCTCGACACCGACCCCGAGGTGCACCGGGTCCTGACCGAAAGGCTGTTCCCGCAGTGGGCCGACGCCCTCGCCGTCGACGACTGGCTCACGACCCTCGCACCGTGCGAGGCCGTCCGGTCCCCGGGGCGGGGCCCGGCGGCGCCCCGGCCATGACGAACGCGCCGCCGCCGGGCGGGCCGCCGAGAGCCGCCACCGGCGCCGGGCCGCTCGCGCCGCCGCCGGCGCGAGCACGCTCACGCCGCCGGCGATTCCCCCTGCGGCTCCGCCGCCGGCAGTTCCACCTCGAAGCGGCAGCCCGAGCCGGCGTTGCACACCGTGGCGCGGCCCTCGTGGGCCTCGACGATGCCGCGGACGATCGCCAGGCCCAGGCCGGCGCCGCCCTTGCCGTCGGCGCGCGGGGTGCGGGCCGCGCCGCCGCGCCAGCCGGTGTCGAAGACCCGCGGCAGGTCCTCCGGCGGGATGCCGCCGCAGCCGTCCTCGACGGCGAGCACCACCCGGCCCTGCTCGTGCCGCGCGCTGACCGCGACGGTGCCGTCGGCCGGCGTCGCACGAATGGCGTTGACCAGCAGATTGCCCAGGACGCGGGTGATCTGCTGGGCGTCCACCCGTACCGGCAGCGCGGCGACCCCGCCGTCCACCAGCCGCACCCCGCTCGCCCGCGCCAGCGGCCCGGCCCCCGCGAGGGCGTCGTCCACCAGGTCGTACACCGACACCCGCGACAGCGTCAGGGCCAGCGCCCCGGCCTGGATGCGGGAGAGTTCGAAGAGGTCGTCGACCATGGCGGCCAGCCGGTCGACCTCGATCCGCATCCGTGCGTGGTAGCGCGCGGTGTCCTCGGCGACCCCGTCCTCCAGGGCCTCGGCCATCGCCCGCAGCCCGGCGAGCGGGGTGCGCAGGTCATGCGAGATCCCGGCGATCAGATCGCGCCGGGAGGCGTCCAGCGCCCGCTCCCGCTCCCGTGCCTCGGCGAGCCGCCCGCTGGTCTCCTCCAAGGCCCGCGACAGCGCGGCCAGTTCCGCGGTGGGCGGTACGGCAGGCGCCACGAAGCCGCCCTCGCTGCCGACCGTACGGGCCGCGCGCGCCAGCTCCCGGCTGCCCGCCGCGATCCGCCGGCCGAAGAGCAGCGCGGCCGCCAGTGACACCACCCCGGAGACGGCGACCACGGCCATCACCACGCCCAGGTCGTGCCCGGACAGGAACATCGCCTGGGCGACCGCCACCGTGCCCGCCGCCATCGCGGCCACCGCCAGCACCGCCACCGCGAACAGCGACAGCGCGACCGAGCGCCGCCGCAGCACCCGTACCGCGGGCGCCGCGAGCACGCCCGCCAGCGCCGCGCCCAGCGCCGCCAGCGCCACGATGACCAGGAAGTCCGTCACAGGAACGGACCGCCTTCCAGCAGCGGGCCGGGCTCCGGCGGAAGTGCGTCCTCCCGGGGGTCGAAGCGGTAGCCCGCACCCCAGACCGTCGTCACCAGCCGGGGTGCGGCCGGGTCCTCCTCGATCTTCTCGCGCAGCCGGCGCACATGCACCGTGACCGTGGACAGATCGCCGAACTCCCAGCCCCAGACCCGGGCCAGCAGCTCCTCCCGGGCGAAGACCTGCCCGGGGTGGCGCATCAGGAACACCAGGAGGTCGAACTCGCGGGCGGTGAGGGAGAGTTCCCGCCCGCCGCGGTCGGCGCGCCGGCCGCCGGGGTCGGCACGGAGGTCTCCGGCCCGCAGGACGGCCGAGGGCGCGGCGGCCGGCGGCGCGGACTCCGCGCGGCGCAGCACCGAGCCGATCCGCAGCACCAGCTCCCGGGGGCTGAACGGCTTGGTCACATAGTCGTCGGCACCCAGTTCCAGCCCGAGGATGCGGTCCGCCTCCTCGCCGCGGGCCGTCAGCATCACCACGGGGACCGCCGGGCCGTCGTCGGCGCGCCGCAGCCGGCGGCAGACCTCCAGGCCGTCGATGCCGGGCAGCATCAGGTCGAGCACGACGAGGTGCGGACGGAACTGAGCGGCCCGGTCGAGGGCGGCGAAGCCGTCGGCCGCGTGCTCGGTGGTGTAGCCGGCGCGGGAGAGGTAGCCGGTGACGACCTCGGCGACGGTCGGATCGTCCTCGACGACCAGGACACGGCGCGGCGGCCCGGTCAGCGGGGCGGGGGCGGGTGCGGAGGGTGGTGTCGGTCGGTGCACGGGGTCAGCGTGGCCTTCCCGGGAGGGGCGTGAGGGTTCCAGCCAACACCAGTACGGGCGGCGGCGGGCGGCCCGGCCCCCTTGCCGTAAGAATCCGGTAACCGCCGGCGGTGTCTTCCGACGGCGCGGCGGGCGGCCGCTTTGCGGGGCGCGGGCGGTCCGGCCCCGCCGGCTCAGCTCTCCAGCCCCTCCCGTACCCGCCGCGACACCGTGATCGCGTACAGGTCGAGGACGCCCGGAGGTTCCGCCAGGCCGGGGCCGCCGGCGCGGATCCACGCGGCGATGTCCGCCAGCGCGTCGTCGTCGTTGACCAGCCCCAGCCAGACGGGGCGCCCGCCGGCCGCCCGGCCCGCGGGCGACGGCTGGACCACGACCACGTTCGCCTGGTCGCAGACGTCCAGGCACTCCGAGGCCCGCACCGGCGCCGCGCCGTCGAGCGCCGCGCGCAGCCGCGGTATCTGCCCGGCGTGGTCGACGCCCGGGATCTTGGCCGCGTCGCCGCAGCAGCAGCCGCGGCACACGGTGACCCGGCACGGGGTCGCGGTGGCTGCCTTTCGGGCAGGCTTGCTGGTCATCCGGCTCATGCTACGGGGCCGCTGTCGAGGCTCCGCGCCGGGAGGGGGACGTGCGCAGGGCCCTCGCGCCGGGGCCGCGGCGGGCGCGGGGAAGCCGGTGCGTACGGGGGAGCGGCCCGGCACGGGGCGAGCACCCCGCCCTCCCGGCAGCGCCCCCGCCCTTGCGGATTAGGAACCCGGCCCCGCGGGATAGACATCCGGCATGCCCCAAACCGAGTCCCACCCCCACCCCGGTTCCGCACCCGAGGCCGCGATACCCGGCCCGGCCGGTCTGCCCGTGCTCGGCTCGATGTTCGATCTGCGGCGCGACTCCCTCGGCACGTTCCTGAACGCCCGGCGCGCGCACGGCGACGTGGTGCGGCTGGAGGCCGGGCCGCCCGGTCTGCGCAGTGTGTTCCACGCGGTCTTCGCGCCCGAGGGCGTACAGCAGATCCTCGCCTCGCAGGCCGCCAACTTCCGCAAGGACCACCCGCTCTACGAAGAGGTCCGGCAGTCGTTCGGCAACGGCCTGCTGACCAGCCAGGACGCCGACTACCTCCGGCAACGGCGGCTGGTGCAGCCGCTGTTCACCAAGCGCCGGGTCGACAGCTACGCGGCGGCCATCACGACCGAGGCCGGCGCCCTCGCGGACCGCTGGCGCACCGCGGAGGGGAGCACCGTCGACCTGGTCCCCGAGATGAACCGGCTGGCGCTGCGCACCGTCGCCCGGATCCTGTTCGGCCTCGACGCGGCGGCGGCCGAGGACGCCTTCCACCGGTGCGCCCCGGTCATCAACGCCTATGTCGTACGGCGCGCCTACGCCCCCGTGAAGATCCCCCGCGAGTGGCCCACCCCGGGGAACCTGCGGGCCCGGGCGGCCACCGACGAGCTGAACGCGCTGTGCGACCGCATCATCGAGGACCGTCGGGCGGCGCGGGGGACGGCCGGAGCGACGGCGGACGAGGGCGACGACCTGCTGTCCCTGCTGGCCGCGGCCGGCAACGACGAGGACGGCTCCCTGGACGCGACCGAGGTCCGCGAACAGGTCCTGATCTTCCTGCTGGCGGGGCACGAGACCACCGCGACCTCCCTGGCCTTCACCCTCCACCTCCTCGCCCGGCACCCCGAGGAGCAGACGCGGGTCCGCGAGGAGGTCGACCGGGTGCTGGGCGAGGGCACTTCGACGGCCGCCGACCTGGACCGTCTGCCGTATCTGACGCAGGCGCTCAAGGAGTCCATGCGGCTGTACCCGGCGGCGCCGGTCGTCAGCCGCCGGGCCGTGGCCGCCACGGAGATCGGCGGATACCGCATCCCGGCGGGCGCCGATGTGGTCGTCGCGCCCTGGGTCACCCACCGCAGCCCGGAGCTGTGGGAGGACCCGGAACGCTTCGATCCGCGGCGCTTCGCGCCCGAGCGGGAGGCGGAGCGGCACCGCTACGCCTGGTTCCCGTTCGGCGGCGGGCCGCGTGCCTGCATCGGGCAGCACTTCTCGATGCTGGAGTCCGTGCTGGCGCTGGCGACGCTGCTGCGGGCGTACGAACTCGACGCCGTGGACGAGGAGGTGCCGGTCGCCGCCGGGATCACCCTCCAGGCGACCGGCCCGGCCCGGGTGCGCCTGCGCCCGCGGCACGGAGCCGCCGGATAGCACCCGGGGACGCCGCACCGCGCGGCGGGACGGGGACACCGCACCGCGCGCGGGAAACACAAACGCAACGAAAATAGCGTTTGCGTTTCCGCGGCGTCCCCCGTATCGTCGATCGCGTCCCATTGCCGCCGATCGGAGAAGGCCGTTGCTCGTCTGAGGTCCCGAGACACCGCGCCCGCGACGGTGATCCGCCCTGCGCTCCCGGAATCCGGAGCGGCGGATCATGCCTCGCGCGGCCCGTCCGCGACCTCGGCGTACCTACGGCGTACCCGACGCACACCGGCGTTCCGATGACGCGGTGTCTCCCAGCGCACACCCCACCTTTCTTGCGCCCAAGGAGACCCCTGTGTCCATGTCCCCCGCCTCCGCGTCCTCCGCGGCCATCGTCTGCACCGGCCTCGGCTTCGCCTGGCCCGACGGCAGGCCCGTCCTGGAAGACCTCCCGCTGGCCGTCGGCCCCGGCCGCACCGGCCTCGTCGGCCTCAACGGAGCCGGAAAGTCCACCCTGTTGAAGCTGATCGCGGGCGAGCTGACGCCGACCGCGGGAAGCATCAAGGTCGCCGGCGAGGTCGGCTACCTCCCGCAGCACGCCCCGCTCGACACCGGGCTGCGGGTCGACGAGGCGCTCGGCATCGCCGCGGCGCGCGCCGCCCTGCACGCCATCGAGGGCGGCGACGCGAGCGAGGAGCACTTCACCGCCATCGGCGACGACTGGGACGTCGAGGAGCGCGCCCGCGCCACCCTCGACCAGCTCGGACTGCCCGGCCTCGACCTCGACCGCACCCTCGGCGAGGTATCCGGCGGCGAGTCCGTCCTGCTGCGGCTGGCGGCCCTGATGCTGCGCCGGCCGGACGTCCTGCTGCTCGACGAGCCCACCAACAACCTCGACCGGCCGGCCCGGGAGCGGCTCCACGCCGCGGTCACCGGCTGGTCCGGGGTGCTCGTCGTGGTCAGCCACGACCGTGAACTCCTCGACCTCGTCGACCGGATCGCCGACCTCCGCGACGGGCGGATCCACTGGTACGGCGGCAACTTCAGCGCCTACGAACACGCCCTGGCCGTCGAACAGGAGGCGGCCGAGCGGACGGTGCGGGCCGCCGAGGCCGACGTCCAGCGCCAGAAGCGCGAACTCGCCGACGCCCACGTCAAGTTGGCCCGCCGGGTCCGCTACGGCAACAAGATGAACGCCACCAAGCGCGAGCCGAAGATCGTCATGAACGAGCGCAAGAGGGACGCCCAGGTCTCCGCGGGCAAGCACCGCATCCTGCACACCGAACGCCTCAAGGAGGCCGAAGAGCGCCTCGACGAGGCGGCCGAGGCGGTCCGGGACGACGACGAGATCCGTATCGACCTGCCGCACACCGCCGTCCCGCCGGGCCGCACGGTCCTCACCCTGCGCGCCCTGCGCACCCGTTACGGCGCCTCGGCCGAGCTGGACGTGCGCGGCCCCGAACGCATCGCGCTGACCGGCCGCAACGGTTCCGGCAAGACCACCCTGCTGCGGACCGTCGCCGGCGAGATCCCGCCGCGGGAGGGCACGGCGGAAACCCATGTCCCCCACCGCTTCCTGCCCCAGCGGCTGGACGTCCTCGACCCGGCGCTGACCGTGGCCGAGAACGTCGCCCGCTTCGCCCCGGACGCCACCAACAACCACATCCGCGCCCGGCTCGCCCGCTTCCTGTTCAAGGGCGCCCGTGCCGACCAGCAGGCCGGCACGCTCTCCGGCGGCGAACGCTTCCGCGCCTCGCTCGCCGCACTGATGCTGGCCGAGCCGGCCCCGCAGCTGCTGATGCTCGACGAGCCGACCAACAACCTCGACCTCGCCTCGGTCCGCCGGCTCGTCACGGCCCTGGAGTCCTACGAGGGCGCGCTCCTCGTCGTCAGCCACGACCTGACGTTCCTCCGGGACCTCGGCATCACCCGGTGGCTCGCCCTGGAGGACGGTGAACTGACCGACATCGCACCGCTGTAGACGGACGGGGCGGGGGCATCCCCCGCCCCGCCACCCGCGACGGCCGCCGCCCCGCCACCCGCGACGGCCGCCGCCCCGCCACCCGCGACGGCCGCCGCCCCGCCACCCGCGACGGCGGCCCCCGCCCCGCGTCAGCTCCGCGGCCGGGGAAGCCGCGGGGCTCCGGCCCCCGTGCCGAACAGCTCCAGGGTCCGCCCGCACTGCGAATGCAGCGGCACCGGCAGCGCCGCGGGAGCGAACCAGGCGAGGGCGTCGAACTTGTGCGGCTCGCCGAGCGTCACCGCGTCCGGCGCCACCCGTACGGCGAAGACCACCGCGACCCAGTGCGAGTCGACCGGGTCACCGCGCAGCACATTGCGCACCCCGATCTGCTCGATGCCGAGCGGCCGTACCCCGTACTCCTCGTACACCTCCCGTGCCACGGCCGTCTCGAAGGACTCGCCGAACTCCAGCGCCCCCGCGCCGCAGTCCCAGGTCCCCGGCTCGTCCCGGGCCCCCGCGCTCCGCCGGGCCAGCAGCACCCGCCCCGCGCCGTCGTGGCACACGAACACACAGGACACTTTGGGCCCCGCCACCGTCATGTCGTCCGCCCCTCTCAGAAGTGCCGCAGCAGGTCACCGAACGCCGACAGCCGCAGCACCTTCTCGTCGGCGGGATCGAGTTCGTCGTGCTCCAGGACCCAGGTGTGGTCGTGCGGGATGAACACCGCGTTCAGACCGGCCGAACGGGCGGGCAGGATGTCCGACTTCGGGGAGTTGCCGATCATCCACGCCGAGGCCGCGTCCAGGTCATAGGTGCGGATCAGCTCCTCGTAGGCGGCGGTGTTCTTCTCCGCCACGATGTGGACACCGCGGAAGTGGCCGCTCAGCCCGGAGGCCGTCACCTTCCGCCGCTGCTCCTCGGTGTCGCCCTTCGTCAGCAGCAACAGGTCGTGCCGCCGGGCCAGCTCGGCCAGGGTCTCCGCGACCCCGGGGAGCAGCTCCACCCCGTCCCGGTCGAAGGCCGCGGCCCATCCGGCGATCCGCGCCGACTCCTCGGCCGTCGCGGCCCGGCCCCGCAGGCGCGCCACGCACTCCCCGAGGCTGTGCAGGAACACCTTGCTGCCGTATCCGAGGGTCGGCGCGTTCGCCGCCTCGATCCCGTCGAGCACGGCCCGCACCGCGGCCCGGTCGAGTCCGGGGCGGACCATCCACTCCACGAACTCGTCGATGACCCGCTCGAAGACCACGTTGTTCTCCCACAACGTGTCGTCCGCATCGAAGATCAGCATTCGTTCGCCAGCCCCTCTTCCACTCCACCGACCGGCGCACCTTAGGCACGCCAGGCGGCCTTCCGCACCGGAAATTCCGCGGGAAGGGCGAGCCCGGCCGCGGGGGAGCGGTCACCGGCCGTGGGGGAGGGGCTCGGCCCGCCTCACCACCAGCGGAGGTACGACAGCAGCCGCAGGACCTCCAGGTAGAGCCAGACCAGGGTCATCACCAGGCCGAACGCGACATACCAGGCCCACCGGTGCGAGGCGCCGGACTGCAAGAAGCGGTCGGCGGACTCGAACCCCACCAGGAGGAAGTAGGACGCGGCGGCGATCGCCAGCAGGCTGACGACGATCGCCGGGCCGCCGCCGTCCCGCAGCCCGAGGTCCGCCCCGAACCCCCACGACGCGACCAGGTCCGCCAGGAACAGCACCAGCAGCCCGCAGGCCGTCCCGACCGCCCAGCGGGTCGCCTTCGCACTGACCCGGACCAGCCGTGTGCGGTAGGCCGCGAGCATCCCGGCGAAGATGCAGCCGGTGCCGATGACGGCCTGGGTGCCGACCCCCGGCGCCAGCGCGTCGAAGAACCGCGTCGCCTCGCCGAGCACGATCCCCTGGGCCGCCGCGTACAGCAGCACCAGAGGGGCGCCCGGCCGCGGCCGCAAGGACAGGTGGAGCCCCAGGCCCAGGCCGGCGAGCACCGCGGGCAGGGCCAGGAAACCGACGTCCAGGAAGACCGCGAGGAAGGCGCTCACCACGAGGACACCCAGCACGGCCAGGGTCTTGACGACGATGTCGTCGAGGGTGATCGGTCGGTCGGCCGCTGCCGGGGCCGCACCGGACGCGCCCGGTGCGGCCGGCGCGACCGCACCGTCCAGGGTCAGCAGGTTACGGATCGCGGGGTTGCTCGTCGTGGGCACCGGCCCTCCCGGAGGGATCGAGTGAGGTGCACAACTCTTCGTTGTCCCAGCATAGTTGGGAAATTCGGGGAATTCCTCACTCCACCTCGACCACTCGCCGCGACCCCGGCACGCTCGCCCGCAGCGCCGCCGTCACCTCCGGCACCGCCGGAAACACGCTGTCCGCGCCGGACGGCGGGGCGTAGGGCAGCGCCGTGCGCAGATGGTCGCACCACGGTGCCGGCACCGTGACCGGCCGGCTGATGCCGGTCAGCACCACGCACTGGACCGCCTCTGCGCTGTGGTCGCGCAGCGCGGACCGCAGCCGGCCCGGCAGGCCCAGACGCTGCGGCACCGCGGTGTTGAGCAGTCGCTCGCCCAGACCCTCGCCCTGCGCGGAGAGATCACTGCCGCGCAGCCGGTGGACGGTGTCCCGGACGGCCGGATACTGCTCCGGCGTCACGCCCCGGCAGCGCAGCACGACCACGGGGTGCGGCTTGCCCTCCACCTCGCAGGCGACGTCGAACGACATCCGCCGCTTGAGGAAGCCGTAGCGGACCTCGTTGATGACCTGCAGATACTCGTCGGGCTTCGGTCTGCCGGTCTCCGGCGGCGGTTGGCTGTGCAGGCCCGCGAGCTGCTCGCCGACCGTCACCGAGCCGGTGAACAGCCGCCGCATCCCCATGGCCACCGCCTGCTGTTCGTACAGCTCCAGCCAGGCGGGCAGCCGGCTGACGCTGGTGAGGTCGGGCGCCAGCCGCGCGGCCTCCTCCGCGTGCTCCCGCGCGTCCCCGCGCAACTGCTCGCCGAGCAGACCGATCCGCCGGCGCAGCTCGATCAGCGCCAGCGCGTCGAACTGCGCCGCCCCGTCGGCGTCCGTGCGACCGCCGACGCCCTCCAGCAGGCCCGCGAGGATCTGGGTGGGGGCCGCGTCGGCCGGCCACTCGCGCCGCCGGGCCAGCTCGGTCAGCCGGTCCCTCGCGTACGGGGTCAGCCAGGCCCGGTCCTCGACGAAGCCGCCCCAGTCACGGGACTCCAGGCCGTGCCGGGCGGCGAGCCGGGGGAGCCGGGCCAGCAGCGCCAGCAGCAGCAACTCGGCGTCGTCGATGCCGTCCTGGTGCGGCCCCGTCTCGCGCAGCGCCTGCGCGAGCTGATGCGCGTCGAAGAGCGTGGCGAACACATCGGACTCCGGGCACCCGAGCAGCTCCGCCAGCAGCGGCTGGGCGGCGGGCCCGACCAGCAGGTGCAGATGCCGTCCGGTGAACACGGCCGGCAGTTCGGGCGGGGTGAAGGCGGCCCGGATACGGGCGGCCAGCTCCGCCAGCCGGCCCTCGGCCGCACCGAACCGGTCGATGCGGTGCAGCAGATCCTGGGCGGCGAAGTTCCCCAGCGCCTTCTCCGCCGCCGCCCTCGCGCGGTCCGAGGTCCGCACCATCCACACGACGTACAGCTCGTTGTCCATGCCCTACCTCCCCGCCACCCGGCCGTAGCGCGGCGGTTCCTGCCCGGAGAGGACCTCGAAGAGCTCCTCGGCCGCGCCCCGCGAACCCCCGACGTACGGCCCCAGCAGAATCTCCTCCAGCGCCCGGCCCAGCTTGGCCAGTGCCGCGTCGACGGCCTCCTGGTGCTCGGCCAGCTCCTCGCCGGACTCGTCCAGCTGCCGGGCCAGCCGGGCGTTCTCCACCGCGCGCCGGAAGAGCCACACCGCGTACTCCCGCTCCGCGCCCACCTTGTTCAGCGGATCGCCGGTGCAGCCCGCCCGCGCCCGCGGCAGGCCCTGGAACAGCCGCCGGATGCCCTTGTCGAGCCCCGCCTCCGGCAGGGCGTCCAGCCAGGCGCGGGTGAACTCCTCGTCCGCGCTGCCCGCCTCGTCCAGCGCCCGCAGCGCCGCGTCGGGCAGCCCGGGCATCTGATGGCCGAGCAGCCCGGGGATCTCACGGGAGTCCAGCCGGGCCGCCCGGCACTCCACGACCGCCCGCAGCAGCCAGACGCGGGCCTGCCACTGCGGCGCGGTACGGATGTCGTCCAGGCACTCCCGGGCGGTCAGGAACGCCTCGTTGCGCATCGCCATCAGCGCCCGGTCCATCCCCTCGCCGAGCGAGGTGTGCCGTTCGGCGGTCCGCAGCGCCACCTCGATCGCGTCCGCCTCGGCGGCGGTGGGCCCGGCCGGCTGGAGCGCCTCGATCATCCGGCGGGCGATCCCCTCCGGCTGCGCCCGCAGCGCCTCCAGGAACCGGCGGCCGAACTCCTCCTCGACCCGGGGCTGTTCGGCCAGCGCGGCGAGGCCGTCCCAGAGCGCCGCCGCGGTCGGCCCGGCGGCCTCGTCCGGGGCCGGTGCCGGGGCGGCGTGGTCGGTGGCGTCGCGCACCACCATCACGGCCCGCTCGGCGTCGGCGAGCACCGCGGACCGGGCGGGGTCCACCAGCGTGTACGGGTGGCTGAACAACAGCGCCGGGTCCTCGCCGGCCGGCGGCAGATAGCGGCTGATCAGCACCGAGTGCGCGGTGAACACGTCCGGCGGCGCGATGCCGTGCCGGCGCAGCGCGCACCGCCACTCGAACCGGAGCATCGGCGTGACCTCCTTGCACCAGGCGCGGAAGGCGCGTTCGGTGGCGGGGCTCTCGTCCGGGACGACGTCCCGCAGGGCGGCGTCGAGGAACCGTCCGGCGGCCACCTGCCGCGCCGGCGCGTGCGGCCGGTGCACCGCCGTCTCCAGCTGCTCGACCAGCTCGCCCATCCGCCGCGCCCACTTCTCCCGCATCGAGATCAGCTGCGGGACGTTGGCCTTGTAGTACTGCTCGGTCTCGCGCTCCTCGGGCTCGGTGAGCCGGATGGTCCGGCCGGTCGGCTCGTCGAAGCGCTCCACCAGCAGCACCGTCGCCGGCCACAGCGCCCGCCGCTCCGCGGTGTTCGCCCGCTGGAAGGCCTCCAGGTCGGCGGTCAGCTGCTCGATCTCCGTCTCCAGCTGGTCCAGGCGCAGCCGTGCGTCCATGGTCAGCCGCTGCGACAACACCCGCTGGTGGGCCTGCTCGACCCGCAGATAGGCATCCGTGGTGAACAGGTCCGGGCTGAACTCCACCCCCAGGCTCGCCCCGTGCCCCCGCACGGTCCGCAGATACGGCTGGAGGGACACCGGCCCGCCGTCCTCGGCGCGCGGGGCCCGGAGGAACGCCCGGTCCGGCTCGCCCGCCGCCCGGTCCGCCAGCGCCCGCAGTCCCTGTGCGTACGCCACCAGGTCCGGGTACGCGACATCCGCGACCTCCACCAGGCTGGTCTCGTCCGCCAGCGACCGCAGCAGCCCGACGAAGTCGCGCAGCGCGCCGCGGGCCGTCGACGCCGCGCCGTCCGCCACCGTCACCGACGGCGCCCGGAACACCGACGGGATGTCGGCCTGGGCCTGGGGGCCGGACAGCCCGGCCGTCACCCGGATCAGCCCGACGCCGATGTGGTCCCCGACGAAGTCCCCGCTGTCCGGGTCGCTCAGGCCGTTGACCCGCAGACACGTCGTCAGCGCCGCCTGCACCACCTGCTGCCGGATCTCCGGGATGCCCTCGCCGACCACCAGCACTTCCACCGGGCCCTGTTCGTCCCCCGCCACCCACGCCCGCAGCAGCGACGAGGCGAGCGCCGCGCGCACCTGCGGCGCCAGCGCGGCCTTCGGCCCCCAGGCCGGCGGCGCGGGGAACAGCGGCTCGCACTCCGCCGCCTCCGCGGCCCGCCGGGCGCACCGCGCGATCGGACCGTCCTCCGGGCCGGGACCGCCGCCGGGGACCTCCTCCAGCCCCAGCGCGCGGGCGTGCAGCAGCAGCGCGAGGTCGTCCTCGGTGTCGCCGAACAGCGGCTCGTCCGGGGACATCCGCAGCCAGTACTGCCACAACTTCTTCACCAGGAGCTTCGGCGCGGCCGGCCGGCTCTCCCGGAACCGCTGCCCGACCAGCCCGGCCTCGTCCGCGGTCCAGCTGTACGGCAACCGCTTGAGCACCTCGTCGACGGCGTCCCCCCGCATGGGTCTCCTCTCGTCGTCACCTGTCGCCGGCGCACCGGAATCCGACGTTCCCCCGGCACTCGACCGGTGACCGTGGTGACAGCTCCTCGCGCAGCCGCGCCGCGGGCGTGTCGAAGGCCCCACCGCGCAGCACCGGCGCACCCGTGTCGTCCACGCAGATGTCCCAGACGTTACCGAGCAGATCGCCGATGTCGTACGGGTTCGGTGGGAATTCCCCGATCGGCGCCAACTCGGCATGACTTCCGCGGAAGTTGACCCGGCCCGCCGCGATGTCCTCGCGCCACCACTCCCCGCTCCGCCCGGCCCGGGCCGCGAGCGCCCACTCCGCCGCGGCCGGCAGCCGCAGCGGCAGGCCCAGCCGGCGGCCCGCCCAGGCCGCGTAGGCCCGGGCCGCGGGAAAGCTCACCGCGACCACCGGATGGCCGCCGCGCCCCGGCGGGAAGTCCACCCCGTCCCAGCCCGCCAGGTAGTTGCCGTCCACGTACCGGCCCGCCGCCCGCGCGGCCGCCGGACGCCACGGCGCGTTCGCCGGATCACGGAGGAAGGCACGGAACTGCGCATGCGTCACCGGATACCGGCCCAGCCGCACCGTCCGCGTCCCGGAGAGGGTGACGGGGACCAACTCCGGCCATTCGGACTCCCGTTCACCGTCCGGCGAAGGCCCCGGCGGCCCCGGCGGCCCCGGCGCGGGCGGCACCGGCACCGCGCGCGGCCCGGCCTCCGCGCCGCTCCCGTCCGCCGGGGGCGCCGCGGGCCGCGCCGGCCGGTCCACCCCGGCCGGCGGCGGGCCCGCGACCACCGCGCGGTTGCGGAACAGGCAGATCCGCCCCGCCGAATTGCGGTTGCTCTGCTGCGGCAGCGGCCGGGACTTCGCCTGCAGCGCCACCGTCAGCTCGTCGAAGAGCGCCGACATGCTCAGCAGGCCGCCCCGCCCCGGCACTCCGGCGTCGAGGAGCCGGATCAGCTCACCGGTGAACGCGGTGTACGTCTCGCCCGGCGGGGCCAGCGCCTGCCGCGTCGCCGCGGTGGCGGTCAGCACGCACGCACCCTCCACGGCGACCCCCGGCACCGGGCTCCCGCCGTGCATCAGACCGCCCAGCGCCAGACCGCTCCAGCAGCAGTCCAGGACGACCACCTTGCGCCGGGCCGAGGGGCGCCCGCCCGCCGGGGAGAGCAGGATCGACCGCAGCTCCTCGTAGCGCAGCGCGGTGTACGGCCGGTCCGGGTGCGAACCGGGCAGCGCGAGGTGGAGCTCGCCCGACTGCGGGTGGACCAGGCCATGACCGGCGTAATACAGCACCATCGTGTCGGCCGCCTCCGCGGCGGCGTCGTACACCGTGTCCAGGACCGTCTGCCGGGACGGCTGCCGCAGGACGTCGCACCGCCCGTCCGCCAGCCCCCAGACCGCCGGATCGGTCAGCAGCTCCCGCAGCCGGCCGAGGTTGTTCGCCACCGCCGGGATGTCGTCCAGCTCCGTGTACGCATGCGTACCGATCAGGACGGCGCGCGAGCGGGACGGGTCGGACAGCGCTCCGGCCAACGCGCTAGCCCTCCCGGCCGGGCCGGTCCGCCGGCGCCGCGCCGTCTCCGGCCTCCGGGGCGTCCTGTGCGGACAGCGCCCGCAGCACCCGCGCCACGGCCTCCGGATCCCCGCCGTCGACCGTCACCCTGACACCCGCGCGTTCGATGTGGACGCGCTCCGCGCGCGGCCGGGTGCTGCGCCAGCTCGCCACCGCCACCACCAGCGAGGCCAGCTGCACCCCGCTGTCGAACACCGCCTCGACGGCCTCCAGCACCGGCCCCATGGGCCCCGGCGCCCCGGCCCGCCGCACCGGCGACAGCCCGGCCGCGGCCAGCACCTCGGCATCACCGCTCAGCCACCGGTACAGCGACTGCGCCGCCTCCCCGGTCCCCGCGTCCCCCTCGACCCCGATCCGTACGCGCACCGCCGCCCCCGCCGCCGTCCGTGGAACCCCGTCAGAGCGCCAGAATAGGCGGCGCCCCGCCTCCGGGTCCCCCGATCACTCCATCGGGTCCGGGTCCCACGCCGCCAGCCGCCGCCCGCTCTCGAACCGCCGCGTCCTGCCGTCCACCGGATCGGTGAACTCCAATACCTTCGCCAGCAGTTGGAGCGGGGCGGTGAAGTCGTCCGGCTCCGGGTCCCCGACCACCGGATAGACCGGATCGTGGAGGATCGGCAGCCCGAGACCGTTCATGTGGACCCGCAGCTGATGGGTGCGCCCGGTCGTGGGCAGCAGCCGGTACCGCCCGAGCCCGCCCCGCCGCTCCACCAGCTCGATCCGGCTCTCCGCGTTGGCCGCGCCGGCCTCCTCGCGCGCGGCCAGCACCCCGCGCTCCTTCACGATCCGGCTGCGCACGGTCACCGGCAGCGCCACCGTCCCGTCGTACGGCGCCACCGCCTCGTACTCCTTGCGCACCCGCCGCCCGCCGAACAGGCCCTGGTACGCGCCCCGGTCCCCGGGCCGCACCACGAACAGCGCCAGCCCCGCCGTCAGCCGGTCCAGCCGGTGCGCGGGCTGCAGCGCGGGCAGTGCCAGATCGCGCCGCAGCCGGGCCAGCGCGGTCTCGGTGATGTGCCGCCCGCGCGGCGTCGTGGCGAGGAAGTGCGGCTTGTCGGCGACCACGATCCGCTCGTCGCGGTGCACGATCCGCACCGCGAACGGCACCGGCGTCTCCGGCGCGAAGTCCCGGTGGAACCAGACGTACCGCCCGGGCTCGTACGGCTCCGCGCCGCTCAGCGCCCCGCCGGCCCCGACGAACCGCCCCGCGCCCAGCATCGCGTCCACCCGCTGCGCCCCGATCGCCCCCTGGAACCGGTGGACCAGATGCTCCCGGACGGTCCCCCACGCCCCGTCCGGATCGGCGGGCAGCCGCACCCGTACGGGATCGATGCCGTCACGCTGGGGGAGCGGGGCGGGCGGAACCGGGGATCTGCGTCTCACCCGGCAAGGGAACCCCAGCCGGACCCGCAACGCAACGCCGGCCCGGGACGGCCCCCGGCCCCTGTGGGGTGCTGCGGACGCGGACCACCCGCAGCCGTGACCGGGCCGTTCCGGCCCGCGCCGGGAAACGCAGAAGGTGCCGGCCGAGGATCGGCCGGCACCTTCGTGCACGATGTGTCCGAGGGGGGACTTGAACCCCCACGCCCGATAAAGGGCACTAGCACCTCAAGCTAGCGCGTCTGCCATTCCGCCACCCGGACCAGGTGTCTGCCGGAGCGGCCTGCGCCGTTCCGACGTGGAAAACAATAGCAAACGTTCGCGGGTGGTCGATCACCCCGGCATTCGGCCTGATGCGGCGCTGTGACCAGGGCATGTCCGGAGTATTGCGGCCTTGGGTCCGGCGGGCGGCGGGTGGAGGATGGCGGTGGACCCCGCCGCGGGCCGCGCTCGCCGGGGCGCGCGACGCGGCCGTGAAGCCAGAGGAGGCACCGTGAGTCAGCTCCGCGAGCGATCCATGGAGAGGTGGGAGCCCCGCGCATGCGGGGCCGGGCGAAGCGAGGTTTCGGCATGAGTGAGCCGCAGTCGGCCCGCACGGTCACCGGTGAGGACGAGGTGGTCGACCTCTGCCGGGATCTGATCAGGATGGACACCAGCAACTACGGCGACCACTCGGGCCCGGGGGAGCGGGCCGCCGCCGAGTACGTCGCGGAGAAGCTCGCCGAGGTGGGCCTCGAGCCGCAGATCTTCGAGTCCCACAAGGGCCGCGCCTCGACGGTCGCCCGGATCGAGGGCGAGGACCGCTCGCGGCCCGGGCTGCTCATCCACGGGCACACCGACGTCGTGCCGGCCAACGCCGACGACTGGACCCACCACCCGTTCTCCGGCGAGATCGCCGACGGCTGCCTCTGGGGACGGGGCGCGGTCGACATGAAGGACATGGACGCGATGACGCTGGCCGTCGTCCGTGACCGGCTGCGCACCGGCCGCAAGCCGCCGCGCGACATCGTGCTGGCGTTCCTCGCGGACGAGGAGGCGGGCGGCACCTACGGCGCGCGCTATCTCGTCGACCACCACCCGCACCTCTTCGAGGGCGTCACGGAGGCGATCAGCGAGGTCGGCGGCTTCTCCTTCACCGTCAACGAGAAGGTGCGGCTCTACCTCATCGAGACGGCCCAGAAGGGCATGCACTGGATGAAGCTGACCGTGGACGGCAACGCCGGTCACGGATCGATGATCCACAAGGACAACGCCATCACCGAACTGTCCGAGGCGGTCGGCCGGTTGGGCCGTCACGAGTTCCCGGTGCGGGTGACCAAGACGCTGCGCTCCTTCCTCGACCAGCTCGGGGACGCGCTGGGCACCGAGCTCGACCCCGAGGACATGGACGCCACCCTGGCCAAGCTCGGCGGCATCGCCAAGCTGATCGGCGCCTCGCTCAAGAACACCGCCAACCCGACGCAGCTGGGAGCGGGTTACAAGGTCAACGTCATCCCGGGCCAGGCCACCGCCCATGTCGACGGCCGTTTCCTGCCCGGCCACGAGGAGGAGTTCCTGGCCGACCTGGACCGGATCCTGGGGCCGCGGGTCAAGCGGGAGGACGTCCACGCGGACAAGGCGCTGGAGACCACGTTCGACGGTGCGCTGGTCGAGGCGATGCAGTCGGCGCTGCAGGCCGAGGACCCCATCGCGCGCGCCGTGCCGTACATGCTCTCCGCCGGCACGGACGCCAAGTCCTTCGACGATCTCGGGATCCGCGGATTCGGCTTCGCTCCGCTGAAGCTGCCGCCGGAGCTGGATTTCGCAGGAATGTTCCATGGCGTGGACGAGCGGGTGCCGGTGGACGGGCTGAAGTTCGGGGTGCGGGTGCTCGATCGGTTCATCGACCAAAGCTGAATTCGGCGCGGATTTCCTGCCTTTCGCGCCGGCTTCGCTGAAAAGGGTGAACACGCCGATGTGTTCGTAGCTTCAACAGCATTTTTCTCGTTGCAGTGAGTGCGGTCCGCGGCTGGGATCGTACTTGCCTACAAGGAGGAATAATGATCAAGAAGGTCGTCGCTGCTGCGGCAGTTGCCGGTGGTGTCGTGCTCGCCGGTGCGGGCCTGGCCGTTGCCGACTCGGGTGCCCAGGGCGCTGCGCTGAACTCTCCTGGTGTGGTCTCCGGCAACACCATCCAGGTGCCGGTACACGTTCCGGTGAACGCCTGCGGCAACACGGTCTCCGTGATCGGGCTGCTGAACCCCGCGTTCGGCGCGGGCTGCGTCAACAAGTGACCTTCTGGCGTCCTTTGGCGTTGTATTTGCATCCGTAAGGGTCTGACTCGGTCCGGCTCCGGAAGGCACCACGCATTCCGGAGCCGCTGGGTATTCGACGGGCCGGTGGATCTTTCCGAAGATCACCACTTGCCCGTATTCCTGTAAGGCACTAGGCAGGGGAACAACCTATGAGACAGGTCGCACGAAAGGGCCTGATCACCATGGCGGCCGCCAGTGGCGTACTCGCCATGGCCGCCGGCTATGCACAGGCCGACGCGGGAGCCGCCGGAGGCGCGGCGAACTCGCCCGGCGTGGGATCCGGCAACAACGTCCAGGTACCGGTCCACGTCCCGGTGAACGCCTGCGGCAACACCGTCAATGTCGTCGGGCTGCTGAACCCCGCGTTCGGCAACCGCTGCGCCAATGACGTCGGCCGGCACCAGGGTGGTGTCCACCAGGGTGGACACCAGGGCGGACACCAGGGTGGTGCGAACGCCGCCGGCGGTGCGACGAACTCGCCCGGTGTCGTGTCGGGCAACAATGTCCAGGCTCCGGTCGACGTACCGGTGAACGCCTGCGGCAACAACGTCTCGGCCGCCGGGCTGCTGAACCCGGCCTTCGGCAACCACTGCGCCAATGGGGCCTCGGTCCCGGCCAGGCCGCACCACCCGGGCAAGCCGCACCACCCGGGTAAGCCCCACCACCCGGGTAAGCCGCATCACCCGGGCAAGCCGGAGCACCCGGGGAAGCCCCACCACCCGGGCAAGCCCAGTCAGCAGATGCCGCACACCCCGGCGAAGCCGCAGACCGGCGGTCACAGCAAGATCGTGACGCCTCCCAAGCCGGTCGGGCACCTCGCGCAGACGGGTGCCGGTGGAGTCGGCTACGCGATTCCGGCCAGTGCCGGGCTGCTGCTCGGGGGCGCCTTGATCTACCGCAAGGCGCGCGCCGCTCGCCGGTGAGCAGCACGAGATAGCGCACTGGCGCTCCATGGAGCGGGCCCTGCCGAGCGGGGCCCGCTCTGCCGTGTTCAGGCGCCGGCGGCGCTCACCATGTGGCGCGGAGCTGGCGGATGATCCGACGGCGCAGCCGCACCTTGCGGCTCCCGTCCGGGTTCAGGCGCAGTCGGTCCAACTCCCAGTGTCCGTACTCGGCATGGTCGGTCAGCAGGCGTGTGGCGGCCTTCCGGGACACTCCCCGAGGCACGTACACATCGCAGAATTCGTATTCCGGCATCGCATCTATTGTGCGGGACCGGCCCCGGTACGGATAGCGTCTGCACTATGTCTGATGCTGCGCAGCCTTCCGCTGCCGAGGTACGTGCCGCCGCCGAGGCGGTCAAAGCCGCGCTGGACCGTCACCTCGACGCGGTCGAACGCCGCTCGGGGCAGGATGATCCGGCCGTCTACGCCGCGTTCGACGAGCTCGCCGCGGCCGCTGAGGTCTATGACGAGCTGCTCTACGACACCTACGACGAGGTCACCCCCTTCGAGATCCCCGGGAACGATGCCCTGCCCGCCTACGCGGGCCCGGACGAGCCGAGTGCGCTGAGCGTCCTGATCCGGCGCGACTACACCGTCGCCGAACCGCAGCGGCTGCTGCACCAGGCCCAGCGCATCGCCGATCTGGACCCGGACGCCGCCGACGAGGCGGCGGGCGCCGGCGCCGATGCCGCCGCGGTCGTCGGCACCAGCGTGCATGCGGCGCTCGGTGTGCTCTTCGGGGAGTTCGAGCCGGACGAGATCGCCTCCCGGCACAAGGAGTTCGGGCTGGAGGAGGGCGACTCCACCCTGTGGGTGGCGGCCGCCGACGATCCGGCCGAGCCGGGGGAGTGGCTGTCCGCGCCGTTCGACCAGGCGGACCCCCAGCGGGTGGTGTGCCGCTTCGACGTCAGCGCGGTCTTCGACGAGGAACTGGGCGACGACGACTTGGAGCCGCTCGACCACGAGAGGTGAGACCGTCCCGGGGAGGCGCCCCGCCGGGCCTGTGCCCGGGCGTGCGCCGCCCCGGAGGCGTCGCACCCGACCCGTGGACACCGCTGCCCCGGTCCGTCAGCAGGAAGCTGCTGACGGACCGGGGCAGCGGCAGTGGGACGCCTGTGCCGGGAGCCGGGAGCCGGGAGCCGGGAGCCGGGAGCCGGGAGGCGGCGTGCGGCCGGTCAGTTGTCCGCCGACGGCTCCTCGGCGTCCTGCACGCTGTTCCGCAGGAGGGTGCGCAGGCGGGTGGTGCGTTCCTTGACGGGCACCTCGGTGACCGCGCGCGCAAGGGCCTGGTCGACCCCCTGGACGACCGACAGATGCCGCTCGCCGCGGCTGAAGGCGGTGTAGACCCAGGCGCGGGTCAGCCCGCCGGCGGCGTCCCCGGGCAGGACGACCACCGCGGCGGGCCAGCGCGTCCCGGCCGCCTGGTGCGCGGTGAGCGCCCAGCCGTGGCGTACGGCCCCCGCAGCGACCTGCTCGCGGGGCACCACGGCCGCGGTGCCGTCGCAGTCGAGGTGCAGGCCGGACGCGTCCGCGCCGGTGACCGTGCCCGGGACCGTGCGGCCGGGGGCCGGGGCGTAGGCCACGCGGTCACCGGCGTCGAAGCCGCCGAACCGGCCGGGTCCGGGGTTGAGCCGCTCCTTGAGGGCGGCGTTCAGCGCGCGGGTGCCGGCCGCGCCGCCGTGGCCGACCGTGAGGACCTGGGTCTGCTCGGCGGGGACCCCCAGCGCACGGGGCACGGAGTCGGCGACCAGCTGGACGGTGCGGTGCACCGCCTCGCCGGGGTCCCGCACGGGGACGATCACCACCTCCTTGCCGGGCGCCTCGACCTGGCTCAGCTCGCCGATGCCGATGCCGGACACCAGCTCGCCGATCGGGCCGAAGTCCGGGGTGCGGGAGGCGACCTGCGGGCAGAAGCGGGCCGCGAGCAGATCGGCGAACAGCCGGCCGGGGCCGGCGGACCACAGCACGCCGGGGTCGCCGCTGAGCACCAGGCGGGTCCCGTCGGTCAGCGACTCGACGAGCAGCGCGGCGGTCTCCAGATCCAGCTGCGGGGCGTCCAGCACGACCAGCAGGTCGAGCGCGAGGGCGCCGTCGGCGTCGCGCCCCGGGCCCTGCCGCCCGGACAGCAGGCCGGCCACGGTCACCGCGGCCGCGCCCGGGTCCACGGACCCGTCGGCGGCGTCCGGAGCGCTCCGGGCGAGGTCTGCGGCCAGGCGCCGGCGGCCGTTCTCGGTGTGCGTGGCGCCGAACGCCCGCAGCCCCAGCGCGCGGGCCGCGGTGAGCAGCGCGGCCGGCTCGGCGCGGGCCGCCTCGGCGCCGGTGTGCGCCACCAGGCCGCTGTGTGCGGCGGCGCGGATGAGCTCCGCGGCCGACGGCGATGGCGCGGCGGCCGCCGCGGCCTCCCAGGCGGCGGCGGAGGGGCGTACGGGCCGGGGGGCGGTGTCGTCGGCACCGGCGGTCGCTCCGGTGGTTCCGGCGTCCGGGGCGGCGTTCTCCGCGGCCGGCGCCGGGGCGGCGCCGGCCTCCGACGGCTCCGCGGCGGCCGCGCCGCCGCCGTCCGCCGCGGTGTCCTGCGGCGGTTCCGCCACCGCTTCGAAGGTGTTGAGCAGCCGGGCCAGACCGTCGGCGACGCTCTCCTCGGCCATCGCGTACCGGTCCAGGCCGAGCAGGATCCGGACCGGCTGCTCGGCCTCCTCGTCGTCGCCGGTGGCGGGGCGCGCCCGGCCCGGTTCCTCGATCGCGTCCTGGAAGACCAGCACGGCACCGTCCGCGATCGCGGACTGCAGGGCGTCATCGGGGTCGGGCACCGCGCGCTGGGCGAGCGCGGCGCGCAGCGCGCCGGCCTCCAGAGCGGAGTGTCCCGCGACGGCGGCCTGCTCCAGCAGCCAGCCGACCAGTGCCTGTGCGCGCCGCTCGTCGCCCGGCCCGCAGGCGGGGCCGAGCAGCGCCCGCGCGAAGGTGTCGGCCTGCTCGGGGCGCACCCCGGGCACGCCGAGCAGCTGCCAGGGGTCCTCGCCCAGCGCCTCGGCCGCCCGCTCGCCGAGCACCTCGGCGGCCGGCTCCGCCAGCGCCTCCGGGGCGCCGCCCGCCGCCAGGACCTGCCGTACGCCCTCGATCCCGGGGGCCGCGGCGGGGCGGGGGGCAGGAGCCGGGGCGGCCGGGGCCGGTGTTCCGGCGGGGGCGGTGCTGCCGTTGACGGGGGGACGGGCCGGGCCGTCGGTCTCGTGGGCGGGGTGCGGCCCGGCGGTCCGGGGGGCGGGGGCCGGGGGCGTGCCCTGCGGGGAGCGGTTGCCGGTGGCGGGGCCCGCCTCGGCGGGCCGGGCGGCGGGCGGGGCCTGCCGGGCGGGGCGCGGGGCGTCGTTGAAGAACGAAGCGGCCGCGCGCTCGCCGCTCTCCACGGCCCGGACCGCGGCGGCCAGCGCATCCGCGGTCGCCTTGGCCGACGGTGACGGCGACGGCGACGGCGACGGCGGCGCCGGGGTCTCCTGCGCCGCACCGGCGTCCGGCGTCCCGGCCTCCGAGCCGGAGGCCGCGGGCGCCGGGTCGCTCACCGGCGCGTCCTCGCCCGTCGCTGCCCCGGCGTCCTCCGGGGCCGCCGCGTCCGTGCCCTGCGACGGGGCATCCTCCGGCGCCGCGGTGTCATCGGGTGTCTGGGCATCCGCAGTCCCGGGCGCGGCCTCCTGCTCGGGCGGGGTCTCGCCGGCGAGGCGGTCGGTACTCACAGCGTGCTCCAGTCGTGATCGGGGTAGTGGTGCACCGGAGCCGACACATCGTCCAGCGCCCGGCGGATCTCGTCAGGAAGACTAAGGGTCTCCACTGACAATGCGGCTCTGAGCTGCGCTTCCGTGCGGGCGCCCAGGATCGGCGCGGTCACTCCGGGGCGGTCGCGGACCCAGGAGAGCGCGACCTGCAGGGGGGTGACGGCCAGTCCGTCGGCGGCGGTGGTGACCGCCTCGACGACCCGGCCCGCCGTCTCGTCGAGATACGGCGCGACGAACGGCGCCAGATGCTCCGAGGCGCCGCGCGAGTCGGCCGGTGTCGCATGGCGGTACTTCCCGGTGAGCACGCCCCGTCCGAGCGGCGACGACGGCAGCAGCCCGATGCCGAGGTCGAGGGCCGCGGGCAGCACCTCCCGCTCGACGCCGCGCTGGAGCAAGGAGTACTCCATTTGTGCGCTCGCCAGCCGGTTGCGCACACCGGGCGCCGCGAGCTGCCAGGTGCCCGCCTTGGCGAGCTGCCAGCCGGAGAAGTTCGACAGCCCCACATAGCGCGCCCGGCCGCTGGTGACGGCCAGATCGAGGGCGTGCAGGGTCTCCTCCAGCGGCGTGTGCGGATCGAAGGCGTGCAGCTGCCACAGGTCGACGTACTCCGTGCCCAGCCGCTCCAAGGAGGCGTCCAGGGCGGCGAGGAGATGGCGCCGGGAGCCGTCGGCCCGGCGGTCCGCCGCCAGGACGCTGCCGGCCTTGGTGGCAATCACCAGGTCCTCGCGCGGAACGAGTCCTTCCGTCAGCTGGCCCAGGAGGTACTCGGCGCCGCCGTCGGCGTAGATGTCGGCGGTGTCCACCAGCGTGCCGCCGGCCTCCCAGAACGCCTTGAGCTGGTCGGCGGCTTCCTGCTCGTCCGTGTCGCGGGCCCAGTTCAGGGTGCCGAGCCCGAGACGGGACACGCGAAGGCCCGTACGGCCGAGGTGCCTTTGCTCCATGGGCCTTGAGATTACTGGCCGCGCGCCGGGAACAGGGGACCTGTGGACAACCCGCCGATGACGGCCGGCGGGGACGCGCGCTACAGTCCCCGGAACAGCGACGTTACTGATCGGTAAGGGGAGCGGCATGAGGCTTGGCATCAACCTCGGCTACTGGGGCGCCGGGATGGACTCCGACAATCTCGCGGTGGCACAGGAGGCCGACCGCCTCGGGTATTCCGTCTGCTGGGCCGCCGAGGCCTACGGCTCCGACGCTCCCTCGGTGCTCTCCTGGGTAGCCGCCCAGACCGAGCGCATCGACATCGGCTCGGCCATCCTGCAGATCCCGGCGCGCACGCCCGCGATGACCGCGATGACGGCCGCGACCCTGGACTCGCTCTCCGGCGGCCGCTTCCGGCTCGGCCTGGGCGTCTCGGGGCCGCAGGTCTCCGAGGGCTGGTACGGCGTCAAGTTCGACAAGCCGCTGGCGCGCACCCGCGAGTACGTGGACATCGTCCGCAAGGCCATGTCGCGCGAGCGGCTGTCCTACGAGGGCGAGCACTGGACGCTGCCGCTGCCCGGCGGCCCCGGCAAGCCGCTGAAGCTCACCGTCCACCCGCAGCGCGAGCACATCCCGCTCTACATCGCCGCGATCGGCCCCAAGAACCTGGCGCAGACCGGTGAGATCGCCGACGGCGCGCTGCTGATCTTCCCCTCCGCCGAGCACCTGGAGGAGACCGCGATCACGCACCTGCGGGCCGGCCGTGAGAAGGCGGGCAGGACGCTGGAGGGCTTCGACGTCTGCCCGACGCTGCCGCTGGCCGTGGGCGCCGACAAGGACGTCAGCGCGCTGGCCGACATGTTCCGCCCGTACACCGCGCTGTACGTGGGCGGGATGGGCAGCCGCAAGCAGAACTTCTACAACCAGCTCGCGCAGCGGATGGGCTACGAGAAGGAAGCCGCCGAGATCCAGGACAAGTACCTGTCCGGGGACAAGGACGGTGCCGCCGCCGCCATCCCGGAGCGGCTGATCGACCAGACCACGCTGCTCGGTTCCGTCGAGCGGATCTCCGAGCGGATGCAGGCCTACGCGGCGGCCGGGGTGACCACCCTGACGCTGGCCCCGGCGGGCTTCACCCTGGAGGACCGCCTCGCGTCGCTGCGGGCGGGCACCGAGGCGCTGGAGCGGGCCGGGCTGGCGTAGCCGGCGAGGGGCGGCGCACCACACACCGGGGCGCACCACACCGGCACACGCGCACCGGAGTCCGCCCCGGAAGCGCGCAACGGCCCGGCGCTCTCGGCGCCGGGCCGTTCGGGGTCCGCGGCCGTGGCGGGGGCTCGGGGGATCTTCCCCGCCGCGGCCGTCACGCGGCACAACGTGCCGACGCACAGCCGGGTTACGCCCGCCACCAGGACGGACATCACCCGAACGGCCGTACGGGGCGGCTGCTCGGGTTGCCCCTCATGGAACACCCCATTTGACTTTTCCTTTACGGGTGTGTCCGTTCGGAGGTGGCGCAGATGTTCTCGGCCCGAAGCCTGTTCCAGGAGATCGTCGACAACGACGACTCCTACCGCCTGTTCTGCTCCATCGCCGCCAGCGGCGAGGCCCAGGGCGGCTGGGAGAACGGCCGGATCGCCGCGCTGATGCCGGCCTCGCTGCGCGACCTGGCGCCCAAGGTCGCCCGGCACGGCGCCGACGAGGACAAGCACGGCCGGATCTTCCAGGCCCTCCTGCGCCGGCGCGGCCTGACGCCCGCCGCGGTCCCCGAGGAGACCGACTACACCGCGCTGCTGGAGCGGCGGGGCATCGGCCTGGCGCACGACAAGCTGCGCCGCGAGGAGCCGCTCACCGAGCTCGACATCATCACCTACCTCTCCCACAGCCGGGTCACCGAGCAGCGCGCCGCCGACCAGATGGTGATGCTCACCAAGTACTTCGGCGACCACCCCGAGGTCGGCAAGGCGATCCGGATCATCTCCCACGACGAGGCCAACCACCTGGCGTACTGCCACGAGGAGCTGCTGCGGCTGGCCCGCCTCGGCCACGGCCGGACCATCCAGCGGATCCTGCACGACTGCGCCCGTGCCGAGCTGGTCGTCTACCGGGACGTCAGCCTGGCCGTGATGGACCACATGGGCCGCATCCTGAAGTGGCCGATGGCGAAGTCCGGCGGGCTCACCACCGCGATCCGCGCGGTGTACGGCTACGAGCGGCTGGGCGGCTGGCGGCGGATGGTCAGCCTCCGGATGCCCGAGCGCCGCAACGCGCTGGACGGTCCGGCCGCCTCGGCGCCGGAGTTCGCCTGAGCCCGCAGCGGCCCGCGGCCGCCGGTCACAGCCAGCCGCGGCGCTTGAACAGCCGGTAGAGCGAGACCTCGATGACGGCCATCGCCACCAGGACCGTGGGGTAGCCCAGGGACCACGTCAGCTCCGGCATGTCGGCGAAGTTCATGCCGTAGATGCCGGCGATCAGGGTCGGTACGGCCGCCAGCGCCGCCCAGGCCGAGATCTTGCGCATGTCGTCGTTCTGCCGCACCCCCATCTGCGCCAGATGGGCGGCGAGAATGTCCGAGAGCAGCCGGTCCAGGCCCTCCACCGACTCGTTGGCGCGGGTGAGGTGGTCGTCGACGTCGCGGAAGAACGGCCGGGCGTGGTCGTGGACGTACGGCACGCCGGGGTTCTGCAGGAGGGTCATCGGCGCGGACAGGGGGCCGGTCGCCCGCCGGAACTCCAGCACCTCGCGCTTGAAGGCGTAGATCTCGGCCGCGGTGTTCTTGGTGTCCCGGCGCACCGGCGCGAACACCTCCGCCTCCAACTCCTCCAGATCCAGCTGGAGTTCGGAGGCCACGTCGATGTAGTGGTCGACCACGGCGTCACAGACCGCGTACAGCACCGCTCCGGGGCCGTGCCGCAGGATCTCCGGGTGCTCCTCCAGCCGCCGGCGCACCGCCGCCAGCGGGCTGGCCTCGCCGTGCCGGACGGTGACCACGAACGCCTCGCCCAGGAAGACCATCACCTCCGACGCGGTCACCGTGGCGGCCGCGTCGTCGTAGGTGATCGGCTTCAGCACCATGAACAGCGAGTCGTCGTAGACCTCCAGCTTGGGCCGCTGATGCGCCTTGAGCGCGTCCTCGACGGCCAGCGGGTGCAGCCCGAATTCGCTGCTGACGAGGTCGAACTCCTGCTCCGTCGGCTCGTGCAGCCCCAGCCACAGGAAGGCGTCGCCCTCGGCCCGTGCCTCCTCCAGCGCGTGGGAGAAGTCGCTCGCGCACTCGGCGCGGCGGCCGTCCCGGTAGATGGCGCAGTCCACGATCACACCAGGCATTCTCGCTCCTCGCACCGCCACCTGCCAGGAACACGGGCCGGGAACGTAGGGTGGCGCCCATGCCCACGCTGATCCTGGTGCGGCACGGCCGCTCCACCGCCAACACCGCCGGAGTGCTCGCCGGGCGGGCCCCCGGTGTCGCCCTCGACGAGCGCGGTGGCGCCCAGGCCGCCGCGCTGCCCGCACGGCTGTCCCAGGTGCCGCTGACCGCCGTCGTCTCCAGCCCGCTGCAGCGCTGCCGGGAGACCGTGGCGCCGCTGCTGGAGGTCCGGCCGTGGCTCACGCTGCACGTCGAGGACCGGATCAGCGAATGCGACTACGGCGACTGGTCGGGCCGCAAACTCGCCGAGCTGGCCGACGAGCCGCTGATGGAGGTCGTCCAGCAGCACCCGTCCGCGGCCGCCTTCCCCGGCGGCGAGTCGATGCGCGCCATGCAGGCCAGGGCCGTGGACGCGGTGCGCGAGTGGAACGCCCGGATCGAGGAGGCGCACGGCCCCGAGGCGGTGTACGCCATGTGCTCGCACGGCGACATCATCAAGGCCCTGGTCGCCGACGCACTGGGCATGCACCTCGACCTCTTCCAGCGGATCTCCGTCGAGCCCTGCTCGGTCACCGCCATCCGCTACACCCGGCTGCGCCCCTACCTCGTGCGGCTGGGGGACACCGGCGACTTCGGGTCCCTCGCGCCCCGGGAGGACGGCGGCGGCGCGGCGGCCGACCGGGACGCGGCCGTCGGCGGTGGTGCGGGAGCAGCGTGATCAGTCGGCGCAGTAGGGTGGTGCGACGGCGCTGCCCGCCACGCACCTGCGATCCGCGCAGTGACCGCAGGACGTGCAGCGACCGCAGTGACCCCGCAGTCGAGCAATCGGAGCAGGACGTTGTCCCGTCAGGTGTTCTTCTACGACGCGCCGGACCGCTTCGTGGCCGGTACGGTCGGGCTGCCTGGCCGCCGTAGCTTCTACCTCCAGGCCACCGCCTCCGGCCGCACCACCAGCGTCGCCCTGGAGAAGACCCAGGTCGCGGCGCTCGCCGAGCGCATCGACGAGCTGCTGGACGAGGTCGTACGGCGCAGCGGCGGCAACGCCCCGGTGCCCGCCGTCTCGCCCGCCGAGCTGGCCGACTCCGCCCCCCTGGAAACGCCCGTCGAGGAGGAGTTCCGGGTCGGCACGATGGCCCTCGCCTGGGACGGCGAGGACGAGCGGATGATCGTCGAGGCACAGGCCCTGGTCGAGCTGGACGCGGACAGCGACGAGGACCTCGCCGACGCCGAGGAGCGGCTGCTCCAGGACGACGAGAACGGCCCCCCGATGCTCCGGGTGCGCCTCACCGGAACCATGGCCAGGGCCTTCGCCAAGCGGGCGCTCGAAGTGGTCAACGCCGGCCGCCCGCCGTGCCCGCTGTGCAGCCTGCCGCTCGACCCGGAGGGACACGTATGCCCGCGCCAGAACGGATACCGACGGGACGCCTGAGCGCCGTGCCCGTCGAACCTGCCGGGCGGGCCGCGCCGCTGCCCGGTCCCGTCGCACCCCAGGAGCCGCCGGCCGCGCCGGAGCCCGCCGGGGCCCGGACGCTCGCGCTGCTGGCCGACGGTGAGCTGACGGTGCGCGGCCGCATCCCCGAGGCGTCCAACGCCGTGCTCTACTGCACGGTCGCCCAGGACGGCGACACCGCCGCCTGTGTCTACAAGCCGGTCGCGGGCGAGCGCCCGCTGTGGGACTTCCCCGACGGCACGCTCGCCCAGCGCGAGGTCGCCGCGTACGAGGTCGCCCGGGCCTGCGGCTGGGACCTCGTCCCGCCGACGGTGCTGCGCGACGGCCCGTACGGCACCGGCATGGTCCAGGAGTGGATCGAGCCGCCGGAGAACAGCGACGAGGTCCCCGAGCTGCTGGCCCTGGTGGAGGACGAGGAGCCGGGGCCCGGCTGGAAGGCGGTGGGCTCCGCACAGATCGGCGAGGGCCGCACCGCACTGCTGGTGCACGCCGACCACCCGCGGCTGCGGCGGCTCGCGGTGCTGGACGCCGTGATCAACAACGGCGACCGCAAGGGCGGCCATCTGCTGCCCGGCGCCGGCGGGGAGTTCTTCGCCATCGACCACGGCGTGACCTTCCACGCCGAGGACAAGCTGCGCACCCTGCTGTGGGGGTGGGCGGGGGAGCCGCTGACCGACGAGGCGCTGGAGGTGCTGCGGGGCCTCGACCGGGCGCTGGAGGACACCGGACCGCTCACCGCCCGACTGGCCGAACTGATCACGGATGACGAGATCGCGGCGCTGCGGGAGCGGGTGGCGGGGCTGCTGCGCAGCGGGCGGCACCCGGAACCGGGCGGCGAATGGCCCGCCATCCCCTGGCCGCCGGTCTGACCGGCAGGTCGGGCGGTGGGTGACCGGCAGCTGTGCTGTGCATGTTCGGTCGCCGAACACAAGACCGCCTTTCCGGCCAGACCTCCGGTCCGGTTCGTATGCGGAACGTCCGTCCGGTTAGGCTCATGGCATGCATGCATGGCCCGCTTCTGAGGTCCCCGCCCTGCCCGGTCAGGGCCGCGACCTGAGGATCCACGACACCGCGACCGGCGGACGGGTGACCCTCGCCCCCGGTCCCGTCGCCCGTATCTATGTCTGCGGCATCACGCCGTACGACGCCACCCACATGGGGCACGCGGCGACCTACAACGCGTTCGACCTGGTTCAGCGCGTGTGGCTCGACACGAAGCGCCAGGTGCACTACGTGCAGAACGTCACCGATGTCGACGATCCGCTGCTGGAGCGGGCCGTGGCCACCGGCGACGACTGGACGGCGCTCGCCGAGCGCGAGACCGCCCTCTTCCGCGAGGACATGACGGCCCTGCGGATGCTGCCGCCGCGCCATTACATAGGCGCCGTCGAGTCGATACCCGGCATCGTCCCGCTGGTGGAGCGGCTGCGCGACGCCGGCGCCGCCTACGAGCTGGACGGCGACATCTACTTCTCCGTCGAGTCCGACGCGCACTTCGGTGAGGTCTCCGGCCTGGACGCCGAGGCGATGCGGCTGCTGTCCGCCGAGCGCGGCGGCGACCCGGAGCGCGAGGGCAAGAAGAACCCGCTCGACCCGATGCTGTGGATGGCCGCCCGCGACGGCGAGCCGAGCTGGGACGGCGGCTCGCTGGGCCGCGGCCGGCCCGGCTGGCACATCGAGTGCGTCGCCATCGCCCTGGACCACCTCGGCATGGGCTTCGACGTCCAGGGCGGCGGCTCCGATCTCGCCTTCCCGCACCACGAGATGGGCGCCTCGCACGCCCAGGCGCTCACCGGCGAGCACCCGTTCGCCAAGGCGTATGTGCACGCCGGGATGGTCGGCCTCAACGGCGCGAAGATGTCCAAGTCCAAGGGCAACCTCGTCTTCGTCTCCACGGTGCGGCGCGACGGCACCGACCCGGCGGCGATCCGTCTGGCGCTGCTCGCGCACCACTACCGTGCCGACTGGGAGTGGACCGACGCGGTGCTGGAGGAGGCCGCGGAGCGGCTGGCGCGCTGGCGTGCCGCGGTCTCCCGTCCCGACGGCCCGTCCGCCGACGCCCTCCTGGAGGAGATCCGTACGGCGCTCGCCGACGACCTGGACTCCCCGGCGGCCCTCGCGGCCGTGGACCGCTGGGCCGCGGCGCAGGAGTCCGGCGGCGGCACCGACGAGGGCGCCCCCGGCCTCGTCTCCCGTGCGGTCGACGCACTGCTCGGCGTGGCCCTGTAGGCACCGCCGTATCCGTCCTCAGGGGCGCCCTCGCCGGACGGCGGGGCGCCCCTCCTGCGTGGGCGGCGGCCGGCGGGCGCGCGGAAATCCAGCAACCCGGCCCGAGAGTCCATGGAGGCACCGCCCGGCGGCGCACTAGAGCTGCGGGCATGAGGAAACCAACAGGATTGCGGGCGGCGGTCGTTGCCGCGCTGCTCGGGCTCGCGGCGGCCGTCGCGGGGCCGGTGGGCAGCGTACGGGCCGACGGCCCCGCTCCCGCACGGACGGTCGGCGACATCACCGGCTTCGCGGCGGACGGGCCCGTCTACCGGCTGCATGCCGGCCGGGCCGAGGCACGCGTCAGCTTCGTGACGGACCGGACCTTCCGCATCGAACTCGCCCCGGACGGCGTCTTCTCCGACCCCACCGGCAAGGACATCGTGCTGCCCCAGGGCACACCGCCCGCCACCCACTGGCGGGACGCCGGCGACGCCTACGAACTCAGCACCTCCCAGGTCACCCTGAAGGCGTTCAAGGCGCCGCTGCGCTTCGAACTGCGGCGGGCCGACGGCTCGGTGGTGTGGTCCGAGGCGAAGGGGCTGAGCTGGGACGACAAGACCACCACCCAGACCCTGGCGCGCGGCGGCGACGAGCAGTTCTACGGCGCCGGCATGCAGAACGGCCGCGGCAACACCTCGCACCGCGGCCACACCGTCGAGGTCGGCGTCGACTACCACTGGGACGACGGCGGACACCCCAACTCCGTCCCGTTCTACCTGTCCTCCGCGGGGTACGGGGTCTTCCGCAACACCTACGCGCCCAACACCTACGCCTTCGGCGGACCGGTGCGGACCACCGCACAGGAACGGCGCTTCGACGCCTACTACTTCGCCGGGCCGAGCACCAAGGACGTCATCGGGCAGTACACCTCGCTGACCGGCAAACCGTTCCTGCCGCCGCTGTACGGCCTGGAGATCGGCGACTCGGACTGCTACCTGCACAACGCGAACCGGGGGGAGCGGCACACCCTGGACGCGCTGAAGGTCGCCGACGGGTACACCGCCCACGACATGCCCAACGGCTGGATGCTGGTCAACGACGGCTACGGCTGCGGCTACGAGAACCTCGCCGAGACCTCGAAGGGCCTCGGCGAGCGGAAGATGAAGCTCGGACTGTGGACCGAGGACGGCATCGGCAAGCTCGCCGACCAGGTGAAGGCGGGCCAGCGGATCGCCAAACTGGACGTCGCCTGGGTCGGCGACGGCTACAAGTTCGCGCTGGACGGCTGCAAGGACGCCTACCGGGGCATCGAGGACAACAGCGACGCCCGGGGCTTCACCTGGGCCCCCGAGAGCTGGTCGGGCGCCCAGCGCTGCGGCGTCCAGTGGTCGGGTGACCAGAGCGGCAGCTGGGACTACATCCGCTGGCAGATACCGACCTACGCGGGGGCGACGCTGTCCGGGCTCGCCTATACGACCGGTGACGTGGACGGCATCTTCGGCGGCAGCCCGCAGACCTACGTCCGCGACCTGCAGTGGAAGTCCTTCCTCCCGGCGATGATGACGATGGACGGCTGGGCGCCCGCCGACAAGCAGCCCTACCGCCACGGCGCGCCCTACACCGCCATCAGCCGGACGTACCTGAAGCTCAAGGAGTCCCTGCTGCCGTACATGTACTCCTACGCGGCCGAGGCGACCCGGACCGGCGTCGGGCCGGTGCGCCCCCTGGCGCTCGAATACCCCGACGACCCGAAGGCCGCCGCCGACACCGCAAAATACGAGTTCCTGACCGGCCGGGACTTCCTCGTCGCGCCCGTCTACCGGGACACCGACACCCGCGACGGCATCTACCTCCCCAAGGGCACCTGGGTCGACTACTGGTCCGGGCGCACCTACCGGGGACCGGCCACGATCGACGGCTACAGCGCGCCGCTGGACACCCTGCCCCTGTTCGTCAGGGCCGGTGCCGCCGTGCCGATGTGGCCGGGCATCAGGTCGTACCAGGACCGGACGGCCCGCTCGCCGCTGGCCTGGGACGTCTACCCGCAGGGCCGTTCCTCGTTCACCCTCTACGAGGACGACGGGGTGACCCGCGCGCACCGGGACGGCCGCAGCGCCACCCAGCGGGTGCGGGTGACGGCCCCGCGCGCCGGCGGCGGGGACGTACGGATCGACGTGGGTGCTTCCCGCGGCTCGTTCCACGGCAAGCAGACGGCCCGGCCCTACCGCTTCACCGTGCACACCGGGGACGCCCCGCGCGGGGTCGCCCTGGCCGGCCGGGCCCTGAAGCGGCTGCCGTCCCCGGACGCCTTCGAGGCGGCGGACGAGGGCTGGTACTACGACCCCGCCGACCGCGCGGGCGTCGTCCGGATCAAGACCGCCACCCGCCCCACCGACCGCGCGTTCGCGCTGACGCTGCGGGGCGCGAGCGCGGTCGGCGGCCGGACGCCGGGCGCGACGGTCGCGGTGAGCACGCCGGGCGGGCAGGAGGTGACCAAGGGCGCGCCGACGGCCGTCCGGACGGCGCTCACCGCGGGCACCCGCAGCGCGCGTCAGGTGTCGGTGTCGCTGTCCGCGCCCCGGGGCTGGACCGTCCCGGCGCCGGCGCGCCATGCACGGATCGGGGCCGGCACCACCGTGCGCGACGCGCTGACGCTCACCGCCCCCGAGGACGCCGGCCCGGACCCGGTCACCGTCACCGCGACCGTCCGCTACCGCTCGGCCGGCGCGCCGCACACGGCGGTGCACCGCTTCCAGGTGCGGGCCGTGCCGAAGGCGCCCGCCCAGGACACCTGGGCGAGCGATCTGGAGTGGCTGAGCGCCGCCAACGGCTACGGGCCGGCCGAACGCGACCGCAGCAACGGCGAGTCGGGGGCGGCGGACGGTCATCCGCTCACTCTCGCCGGGACGACGTACGCCAAGGGCCTCGGCACCCACGCCGACTCCGACCTGGAGTTCTTCACCGGCGGGCGCTGTACGTCCTTCACCGCGGACGCCGGGATCGACGACGAGATCGCCGACTACGGCGAGGTCGCCTTCTCGGTGGAGGGGGACGGCAAGGTGCTGTGGACCTCACCGAAGATGACGGGCACCTCGGCGCCGGTGGCCGTGGACGTGCCGCTCGCCGGGGCCCGGCACGTGCGCCTGAAGGTGACCGATACCGACGGCAAGAAGTCCGGTGATCACGGCGACTGGGCGGGGGCCCGCTTCCACTGCACGGGCTGATCGCGGCCCCGCCCCGGCGGGCGGGCGGCGCACGGGCGCCGGACCGGCAGAGCGGCCGGTCCGGCGCCCGTGGTGTGCCCCGGTGCGCCGAGGGCGCTCAGTTCCCGGCGTCCTCCGGGCCGTCCTCCGGCTGCGCGGAGTCGGCGGAATCCGTGTCTCCCGATGGCTCGGGGGAGTCGGCCGGGCCCTTGCCCCGGCCCGCGTCCTTCGCTCCCGTGCCGGTGTCGTCGCCGGGCTTCGGCTCGCGCGGGTCCTTGGAGACGGGGCGGGGCGGGCGGGTGCGGCCGCTGGTGGAGTCGCGGAGGTAGGAGCTGTCGCGGCCGTCGGCGAGCCCGCCCTCGGTCGCCACTCCGGGCGGGGCCTGCGGGTCGCGGCGGCGCAGATAGCGCTCGAATTCGCGGGCGATGGCCTCGCCGGACGCCTCCGGCAGGTCGGCGGTGTCCCGCGCCTCCTCCAGCGACTGGACGTACTCGGCGACCTCGCTGTCCTCCGCGGCCAGCTGGTCGACCCCCAGCTGCCAGGCGCGCGCGTCCTCGCTCAGCTCACCGAGCGGGATACGGACGTCGAGGAGGTCCTCCAGGCGGTTGAGCAGCGCGAGGCTGGCCTTCGGGTTGGGCGGCTGGGAGACGTAGTGCGGCACCGCGGCCCACAGGCTCACCGCCGGGACGCCCGCGTGGGTGCACGCCTCCTGGAGGATGCCGACGATGCCCGTCGGGCCCTCGTAGCGGGACTCCTCCAGGTCCAGGCGGCTCGCGAGCTCCGCATCGGAGGTGACCCCGCTGACCGGCACCGGGCGGGTGTGCGGGGTGTCGCCGAGCAGCGAGCCCAGCACCACCAGCATCTCCACGCCCAACTCGTGGGCGAAGCCGAGGATTTCGTTGCAGAACGAGCGCCAGCGCATGCTGGGCTCGATACCGCGGACCAGGACGAGATCGCGGGTCCGCCCCTTGCCGTTCGTGTCGCCGACGCGGACGACGGAGAGCCGGGTCGTCGGCCAGGTGATCTTGCGTACGCCGCCGTCCAGGAAGACGGTGGGGCGGTTCACCTGGAAGTCGTAGTAGTCCTCCGCGTCCAGCGCGGCGAACACCTCGCCCTTCCATTCCCGGTCCAGATGCGCGACCGCGGCGGAGGCGGCGTCGCCGGCGTCGTTCCAGCCTTCGAACGCGGCCACCATGACCGGGTCGATCAGCTCGGGCACCCCCTCGAGCTCGATCACCCAGCGCCTCCTTCCGACCGGTCCGGCCGCCTGGGGCGGCCGCCGGCAGCAGTTCCATTGCGTGCGCTCCCCAGACTACGGCGTCCGTGGTGCCGGTCCGCAGCCCCTTTGCACGAAGGGGTCGCGATTCATCCGATCTGTGTCGGGCGTTGTTCGGTCAACTTCCGTACGGGGTCTGGACGCTGGCGGATACAGGGGTCTATACATCGGATGACCGGGAAAGGTCCGATGTTCTTCCGCAACATCCCAGGGGGCATGCCCATGGCCGCGTCCGACACCGTCACCGGGCTGGAGGTCCACGACGTCCGGTTCCCCACCTCGGAGCAGCTCGACGGCTCGGACGCCATGAACCCGGATCCCGACTACTCCGCCGCCTATGTCGTGCTGCACACCGACGGCGGCCCCCCGGGCCACGGCCTCTGCTTCACGATCGGGCGCGGCAACGATGTCATGGCCGCCGCCATCCGCTCCCTCGCCCCGTACCTCGTCGGCCGCCCCGTGCCCGCCACCGCCGCCGGCCTCGCCGCCCTGCACCACGACCTCACCCACGACTCCCAGCTGCGCTGGCTCGGCCCCGAAAAGGGCGTGATGCACATGGCGGCCGGCGCCGTGATCAACGCCGCCTGGGACCTGGCCGCCGCCCGGGCCGGCCTGCCGGTGTGGGAGTTCCTCGCCGCCCTGACGCCGGAGGAGCTGGTCTCGCTCGTCGACTTCCGGTACCTGACCGACGCCCTGACCCCGGACGAGGCGCTGGCCCTCCTGCGCGCCGCCGTACCCGGCCGGGCCGGGCGCGCCGCCCGGCTCAAGGCCGAGGGCTACCCCGCGTACACCACCTCGCCCGGCTGGCTCGGCTACGACGACGGCAAGCTGGTGCGGCTGGCCAAGCAGGCGGTGGCCGACGGTTTCGGCCAGATCAAGCTGAAGGTGGGGGCCTGCCTCGACGACGACACCCGGCGGATGCGGCTGGCGCGGGACGCGGTCGGGCCCGGCGTCCGGATCGCCGTCGACGCCAACCAGCGCTGGGACGTGGCCGAGGCGGTCCGCTGGATGACCGCGCTCGCGCCGTACGCCCCGCACTGGATCGAGGAACCGACCAGCCCGGACGACGTCCTGGGCCATGCCGCGGTGCGCACCGGCCAGCCCGTGAAGGTCGCCACCGGCGAGCACGTCGCCAACCGCGTCGTCTTCAAACAGCTGCTGCAGGCCGGCGCCGTGGACTTCGTCCAGATCGACGCGGCACGGGTGGCCGGGGTCAACGAGAACCTCGCGATCCTCCTGCTGGCCGCGAAGTACGGCGTCCCGGTGTGCCCGCACGCGGGCGGCGTCGGGCTGTGCGAGCTGGTGCAGCACCTGGCGATGTTCGACTACGTGGCGGTGTCCGGGAGCCGGGAGGACCGGGTGATCGAGTACGTCGACCACCTGCACGACCACTTCAGCGATCCGGCCGTCGTCGAGCGCGGCCGCTACCGCGCCCCCACCGCGCCCGGCTTCTCGGCCCGGATGAAGCCCGCGTCGGTGGCCGCCCACCGCTTCCCCGACGGGCCGGTGTGGCGCGCCCGCCGGCCCCCGCACCGCAGGCCCGGCGAACAGGAGGTCCCCGTATGAGCTGCGGACCGCGGCACGAGCGGCCGCCGGCCGACTTCGCGGGGATGGCCGCGCTGGTCACCGGCGGCGGCTCCGGCATCGGGGCGGCCACCGCGGCCCTGCTGCTGGCGCGCGGCGCCCGGGTCGCCGTTGTGGACCGCGACCCCTCCGACGCGCCCGCGGGAGCCATCCGGATCCGGGCCGATGTCACCACCGACGCCGCGGTCCGCGCCGCCGTCGACGAGGCGGTGGGGCGGCTCGGCGCCCTGCACACCCTCGTCGGCAACGCCGGCATCGGCGCGGTCGGCACGGTCGAGGACAACGACGACGCGGAGTGGGCCCGGGTCCTGGACGTGAACGTGCTGGGCCTGGTGCGCACCGCCCGTGCCGCGCTCCCCGCGCTGCGCCGCACCGCTGCCGGCGCCCCGGGGCGGGTCTCCGTCACCCACACCTGCTCCATCGCCGCCACCGCCGGCCTGCCGCAGCGCGCCCTCTACAGCGCCAGCAAGGGCGCGGTCCTCTCGCTGACCCTCGCGATGGCCGCCGACCACCTCCGTGAGGGCATCCGCGTCAACTGCGTCAACCCCGGCACCGCCGACACCCCGTGGGTCGGCCGGCTGCTGGCCGCGGCCGACGACCCGGACGCGGAACGCGCCGCCCTGCACGCCCGCCAGCCGATGGGCCGGATGGTCACCGCCGCCGAAGTGGCCGCCGCCATCGCCTCCTTGGCGTCCCCCGCCGCCTCCGGCATCACCGGGACGGCGCTCGCCGTGGACGGGGGCATGCAGGGGCTGCGGCTGCGCCCCGCCCCCTGACCGGCCGCCGCCCGCACCGCGACCCGCACCCCAGCGCACACCACGACCGAGGGACCACCCATGAGACTGCGTACGACCGGTGCGGCGGCCTGTGCCGCGCTGCTCGCCACCGCCGCGCTCGCCGGCTGCAACCGCGGCAGCAGCGCCGCGGGCGCCAGGATCGGCATCGACGTGCCCCGTACGGACACCGACTTCTGGAACTCCTACCAGCAGTACCTCGAAAAGGACCTGGCGCACGGCGGTCCGGCCGCGCTGCCGTTGTCCAACTCGCAGAACGACATCGGCAAGGTCGTCGCCAATGTGCAGGCGCTCACCGACCAGGGCGCCAAGGCGATCGTCATGGCGCCGCAGGACACCGGCGCCATCTCCGCCGCGCTGCAGCGCCTGGCGGAGAAGAAGATCCCGGTGGTGAGCGTCGACACCCGCCCCGACGAGGGCAAGGTCTACATGGTCGTCCGCGCCGACAACCGTGCCTACGGCGAGAAGTCCTGCGAGTACCTCGGCAGGAAACTGGGCGGCAGGGGCCGGGTCGCCGAGCTCCAGGGCGACCTCAGCTCGGTCAACGGGCGGGACCGCTCCGAGGCGTTCGCGGCGTGCATGAAGAAGAAGTTCCCGAAGATCACCGTGCATGAGCTGGCCACCGACTGGAAGGGCGAGGTCGCCTCCGGCAAGCTGCAGAGCCTGCTCGCCCAGCACCCCGACGTCAGGGGCCTCTATCTGCAGGCCGGCGGCGCCTTCCTGCAGCCGACGCTCGCCCTGTTGGAACAGCAGAAGCTGTTGCGGCCGGCCGGTTCCCCCGGTCACCTCACCATCATCTCCAACGACGGCATCCCCGACGAACTGGACGCGATCCGCGCCGGGAAGATCGACGCCACCCTCTCCCAGCCCGCCGACCTGTACGCCAAGTACGCGCTGTACTACGCCCGGGCCGGCCTGGCGGGGAAGACCTTCCGGCCGGGGCCCACCGGCCACGGCTCGACCATCGTGAAGATCAAGAACGGTCTGGAGGACCAGCTGCCGGCGCCCCTGGTCACCAAGGACACCGTCGACGACCGGAAACTGTGGGCCAACCAGCTGGAGAAGAAGTAGCGGTGGCGGCGGACGACCGCACGGCGGCGGTGCACGCCGAGGGCATCGTCAAGCGCTACGGGCCCACCCTCGCGCTGGACGGCGCCCGGCTGACCGTACGTCCCGGCGAGGCGCACGCCCTCGTCGGCCGCAACGGCGCCGGCAAGTCCACCCTGGTGGCCGTGCTGACCGGCATGGCACGCCCGGACGCCGGCCGGGTGACCTTCGGCGGCGCGCCCGCGCCCGGCTGGGGCGACACCGCCGCCTGGCGGCGCACGGTCGCCTGCGTCTACCAGAAGTCGATGACCGTGCCCGAACTGACGGTCGCGGAGAACCTCTTCCTGGGCTTCCAGGGCACCCGCACCATCCGCTGGCGGGCCCTGCGCGAGCGGGCCCGCGAGCTGCTCGCCGGGTACGGCGTCGACGTCGACCCGTCCGCCCGGATCAAGGAACTCGGCGTGGAGCAGCGGCAGTTCGTGGAGATCGCCCGCGCGCTGTCCGGCGGCGCCCGCCTGATCATCCTCGACGAGCCCACCGCCCGGCTCGACGCCGCCGGCATCGACCGGCTCTTCGGCAAGCTGCGCGAGCTGCGCGCCCGGGGCGTGGCCTTCCTGTTCATCTCGCACCACCTCCAGGAGGTCCATGAGCTGTGCGACACCGTCACCGTCTTCCGTGACGCCCGCCATGTGCTGACCGCGCCCGTCCCGGGGCTGGCCGAGGAGACGCTGGTGGCGGCGATGACGGGCGAGGAGGCGGTGGGCCCGGTGCGGCAGCCGCGCAGCGGCCCGCGCACGGCGGGGGAGCCGGTGCTGCGCACCCGGCAGCTGGCCTGCGAGGGGCACTTCGCGCCGCTCGACCTGACCGTACGGGCCGGGGAGGTGGTGGGGCTCGCGGGCGCCACCGCCAGCGGCACCACCGCGATCGGCGAGACGCTGGCGGGGCTGCGCGCCCCCGACGGCGGCCGGATCGCGGTGCGCGGGCGGCCGGTCCGTACCGGCAGCGTGCCGCACGCCCTCGCCGCGGGCATCGGCTACGTCCCCGAGGACCGGCACCGCGAAGGACTCGTCCCGGGCCGCAGCGTCGCCGAGAACGCCACGCTCACCGTCGCCGGCCAGCTCGGGCCGGCCGGCACCGTGCTGCCCTCCCGGACCCGCGCGTTCGCCCGGCGCATGATCGCGGCACTGGACATCCGGACCACCGGGCCGGGCCAGCCGGTGTCCGGGCTCTCCGGCGGCAACCAGCAGAAGGTCGTGATCGCCCGGGCACTGGCCCGCGAGCCCGCCGTGCTGGTCGCGGTCCGGCCCACCAACGGCGTCGACGTCAAGTCCAAGGACGCGCTGCTGAACGTCGTACGGGAGGTCGCGGACGGCGGCAGCGGCGCCCTGATCGTCTCCGACGAACTGGACGATCTGCGGGTCTGCGACCGGGTGCTGGCGGTCTTCCACGGCCGGGTGACCGCCGAGTTCGCCGCCGGCTGGCACGACCACGCACTCGTCGCCGCGATGGAGGGCGTGGCGGCCGCGGCCGGCGAGGACACCGGGACCGGCCCGTCCGGCCCGGGCCGCGCCCCCGCGCCGGACGCCCGGAACACACAGGGAACGGAAGGGACCGCGCCATGACCGGGACCGTATCGCCGCCGGCCGCCGACGCGGTGGCCGGCCCGCCGCGCCGCCGGCCCCGGGTCGGCCCGGCCCGCTGGCGGGACTTCTCGCTGGTGCCGGTGATCTTCGTGCTGGGCGTCATCGGCTTCATCGTGTCGCCCGCGTTCCTCACCCGGGACAACCTCGTCGGCGTCGTCCAGCAGTCCACCGAGCTGGGCCTGCTGGTGCTCGGCGAGGCGCTCATCCTGATCAGCGGGCGGATGGACCTCTCGCTGGAGTCCACCATCGGCCTGGCACCGGTGCTCGCGCTGTGGCTGGTGATGCCCGCGCACGGCGCCCGCTTCGCCGGGCTGGAACTCCTCCCCGCCTGGACGGCCATCCCGCTCTGCCTGGCCGTGGGCGCGGCGATCGGCGCCGTCAACGGCTTCCTCGTCCTCGTCCTGCGGGTCAACGGCTTCATCGCCACCCTCGGCATGCTCACCGCGCTCCGCGGCCTCCAGGTGGGCATCTCCCAGGGGCAGTCCATCGGCCATGTCCCGGAGTCCTTCGCCTACTTGGGCAAGGCCGACTGGCTGGGCGTGCCGGCCGCCGTCTGGATCTGCCTCGCCCTGTTCGCGCTCGGCGGCGCGGCCCTCGGCTACCTCCGGCACGGGCGGGCGCTGTACGCCATCGGCGGCAACCCGGAGGCGGCCCGCGCGGCCGGCATCCGGGTGGACCGCCTCACCTGGCTCGTGCTGGCCGTCGGCGGGCTGCTCGCCGCGTTCGCCGGCATCCTCTACACCGGCCACTACGGCGCGGTCTCCGCGAGCCAGGGCAACGGCTGGATCTTCCAGGTCTTCGCCGCCGCGGTCATCGGCGGCATCAGCCTCAAGGGCGGCCGGGGCACCCTCTTCGGCGCGCTCACCGGCGTCCTCACCCTCCAGCTCGTCATCAACGTGATGACCCTGGCCGGTGTGCCACCGCTGTGGACCCAGTTCCTCAACGGCATGATCATCATCGTCGCGCTGGTCATCTCCCGGTTCACCAGCGGCGAGAAGCAGGACTGAGGCCCGCCGTGCACCGTCCCCCGTACGGACCGCGGGAGCTGGGGCGCAGCGGCGTCACCGTCCCGCCCCTGGGCCTGGGCTGCGCCCCGCTCGGCAACCTCTACCGCGCCGTCCCCGAGGAGCAGGCGCAGCGCGTCGTCCACACCGCGCTGGCCACCGGCGCCGCCCACTTCGACACCGCCCCGCACTACGGCGTGGGACTGTCCGAGGAGCGCCTCGGCCGGGCCCTGCGCGGCCACGACCGTGCCGCCTACACCCTCTCCACCAAGGTCGGCCGCCGGCTGCGGCCGCTCGCACCGGGGGAGCGGGCGGACGGCGAGGGCTTCGTGGACACCCCCGCCCGCGCCCGGGTACGGGATCTCTCCCGTGACGGCATCCGGGCCACCCTGGACGCGTCCCTGGCGCGGCTCGGGGTGGACGCGGTCGACATCGTCCACCTCCACGACGTCGAGGACCACCTGCGCGAGGTGTACGAGACCGGCTTCCCGGCCCTCGCCGAACTGCGCGCCGAGGGCGTGGTGCGCGCCATCGGCTTCGGCATGAACCACAGCGATCTGCTGGCCCGCCTGGTCGCCGACCTGGACGTGGACGTGGTGCTCTGCGCCGGCCGCTGGACCCTGCTGGAGCGCACCGCCTTCGACGATCTGCTGCCCGTGTGCGAGCGCCGCGGCACCTCCGTGGTCGTCGGCGGCGTCTACAACTCCGGCCTGCTGGCCGACCCGTCACCCGGCGCGCCCTACGACTACGCACCCGCACCGCCCGCCCTCCTCGACCGGGCGCGTCAACTCTCCGCCGTCTGCGCGGAGTTCGGCGTCCCCCTCAAGGCCGCCGCACTCCGCTTCCCCTTCGGGCACCGTGCCGTCGCCTCCGCCGTCGTCGGTGCCGCCCGCCCCGAGGAGATGGCCGAGAACGCCGCGCTGTTCACCCGTCACATCCCGGACGCGCTGTGGCATACGCTCGTCGCCCGCGGCCTGCTCGACCCCGATCTGCCGCTGCCCCTGCAGGACTGAGCCCGACCCCGGAGCGCGCCCCTGATGCGAATCGACGCCCATCACCATCTGTGGGACCTGAGCCGGCGCGACCAGCCGTGGATGGACGGACCGTGGGCCGATCCGATCCGCCGCAGCTATGCGCTGGGCGACCTCGTCCCGCACCTGACCGGCCACGGCATCGACGCCACCCTCGTCGTCCAGTCGTCGTCCTCGTACGAGGAGACCGCCGAACTGCTCGCCCTCGCGGCGGGGGAGGGGCCCCTCGCCGGTGTCGTGGGGTGGGCCGACCTCCGCGACCCGGCGCTCGCCGAGATCCTCGCCGCCCTGCCCGCCGGACTGGTGGGCATCCGGCACCAGGTGCAGGACGAACCGGACCCCGACTGGCTCCTCCGCCCGGACGTGCTCCGGGGCCTGCGCATCCTGGCCGGCGCCGGGCTGGTCTACGACCTGCTGGTCACCCCGCGTGAACTGCCCGCCGCCCACACCGCCGTACGCGCCGTGCCCGAGCTGTCCTTCGTCCTGGACCACGCCGCCAAACCGGCCGTCGCGCGCGGCGACTGGCAGCCCTGGGCCGACGCCCTCACCGCACTCGCCGGCCTGCCGAACGTCAGCTGCAAGCTCTCCGGACTGGTCACCGAGGCCGACTGGCACGCCTGGCGCCCGCAGCAGATCCTGCCCTACGCCCGCCACGCCCTGGAGGCCTTCGGCCCCGACCGCGTGATGTTCGGCTCCGACTGGCCGGTATGCACCCTGGCCGCCGGCTACGAGGACGTGGTGGCCTTGACGGAGTCGACCACGAGCCACCTGAGCGAGGCGGAACGGTCGGACGTCTTCGGAGGGACGGCGGGGCGGGTGTATGGCATGGGGGCGGTCAGGGGCTAGGGGGCGGGGGCGTCTGGGGGAGAGGCCGAGGGCCTGGGGGACGCTGGCGGTGGCGGGCGGCGGCTGTGCTGCCGCGGGGCGCATGAACGGGTGGCCTGACGGGCGGGCGCGACGGCCAGCGGGCGACGAGGCGGTGGCGTGCGCCAGGCAGCGGGCGACGGCTGGGTGGGGGCGGCAGCAGGCGGGTGCGCGGGCAGACAGGCAGGTGGGCAGGCGGCCGGCCGTCCGCGCGCAGCCGCGATGCGGTGGCGGGTGCCGAGCGGCCCCTGCCGACTCGCGGCGGTGCCGACCCCTGTCACAGCGACGCGCGCAACCACTGCTCCACGCTCGCGATGTGCACCGTCGCCCAGGCCCGCGCCGCCTCCGCGTCCCGGTCGCGCAGTGCGGCGAGGATCGCGCGGTGTTCGGTGAGGGTGCGGGCCACCGCGTCCTTCTGGGTCAGGCCCCGCCAGATCCTGGCCCGGGTGGTCGGCCCGGAGATTCCGTCCAGGAGCGAACAGAGCACGGAGTTGCCGGACGCCGCGACGATCCCGCGGTGGAACTCCAGATCGCAGGCGACCAGGTCCTCGACCGAGGGGCTCGGCCCCAGCGCGTTCAACTGGCCCTCCAGGGCGTCCAGTTCCGCGGTGCCCATCCGCCCGGCCGCCATCGCCGTGGCGGCCGGTTCCAGGATCCGGCGGACGGCGAGGAACTCCAGCACCGTGTCGTCGCGGTGGAAGTCCACCACGAAGCTCATCGCCTCCAGCAGGAGTTGCGGATCGAGGCTGGTGACGTAGGTGCCGTCGCCCTGGCGCACGTCCAGGATGCGGATGAGGGAGAGCGCACGCACCGCCTCGCGCAGCGAGTTGCGGGACAGGCCGAGCTCGGCCGCCAGCTCGCTCTCCTTCGGCAGCCGGTCGCCCGGCCGCAGCGCACCGGAGACGATCATGCCCTTGATCTTCTCAATGGCCTCGTCGGTGACCGCCATGCCGACCTCCCCGCTCGGACCCGCCCGGATACCGCCCTCCGGATGCCGTCGCAGACATCCGATGTCTGAGCTCATTATGTCCTGCCATGCGCTCCCCATCCGCTCCCGTACGCGGCCCAGTCCTCCGCCGTGGCGGCGAAGTCGACGTACAGCGCCGTGCCGAACCGCTGCCGGTCCGGGGCCTCGCGGGTCAGCCCCAGACGTATGCCCCGCACCGCGGCCCGCACCGTCTCCGCCGAGGCGTGATGGCCGATGTCGTCGGTGTGGAAGAACGGCAGCCCCATCAGCAGATCGGTGTGCGGACCGGTCGCCTCCAGCGCCAGCCGGGTCTGCTGCGCCACATAGCCGCCGTACAGGCTCTCGGCCGGCAGACCGGTGTCGTAGGACATCAGCGCGATCTGGTCGACCCGGCGCGCCACCTGCCCGAAGAACCGCTGGGATATCCACTTGCGGTGGCCCGTCAGCGCCCCGCTGACCGTGTGCAGTCCGGGCAGCGGATCGATCTGGTGGACGGCCACCGACAACGTTCCGCCACGCGCCCGGACCGCGGGCCCGAGCCGGTCCAGCAGCCGCAGGTAGTCGGGGTCGCCGGAGTGCAGCGGCTCCACGTCCAGGTGGACGCCGGCGAACCCCTCGGCCAGCACCCGGCGGGCACTGTCCACCACCGCCCGGCGGGCCGAGGGGTCCGACAGCCGCAGCCCGCCCCGTTCGCCCGCCTCGTACACCAGCCGGTCGCCCAGCCAGGCGTGCACCCGCACCGACGGCAGCGCACGGTGCAGCGCGGCGATCAGCCACCGCGCCCGCGGATGGGACCGACGGGCCGGCGGCAGGGTGCCGTCGTGCTCCAACGGCCCGGCGTGCACATACAGATCGCGGATGCCCAGGCCCCTGATCCGGCGGCGCAGCGCCGCCACGTCGGACGCGTCGCGCCGCCCGTCCACCCAGGCGTGCCCGAGCCACAGCGCGTCCCGCCCGCGGGTCGTGGTCTGCGGGGCGGCCGCTCCCGCGTACTGCGCACGCAGGGCCGTCCCCGCCAGGGCCACCGGCAGCACGATCAGCAGGGCGACCGCCCACGCCGTCCATTTCCCCGCCCGCCGCCACCGCTGCCGCGCCATCGTCATCCCCCCGTAGATGCGTCTCGGTGCACATCCTCGCAGCCGCCACTGACAGTCACCGCCCGGCCTGCCACCGCCCGGCCGCACACCCCGCTCCGCCTGCGGATACGGCGATGGGGCGGCCCCGTGGACCGCCCCATCGTCACGCGCCGTACGCCACCGTGAGGTGCCGTCGGCCGCTCGGCCACCGCCTTCGGCGGCCGTCCGCCTGCGTCAGCCGGCCAGCATGTCCTTGACCCGGGCCCGCACGTCCTCCGTGTCCAGGCCACGGATCGTCAGCGTCGTGCGGCGGCGCAGCACATCGTCGACCGTCTCGGCCCACTCGTGGTCGCGGGCGTAGGCGACCTGCGCCCAGATCTCCGGCGCGTCCGGGTGGATGCGCTCGGCCAGTGCCGGGTTGTCGTTCGCCAGCCGGGCGATGTCGAAGGACAGCGAACCGTAGTGGGTGGCGAGGTGCCGGGCGGTCTCCGGGGCCATCCGCGGGCCGGGCGTGCCGCCGTCGACGAGCAGCCGGTGCGCGACCGCGTTCGGGTTGGCGATGCCGGGCAGCGGAAGCTTCTTCGGCAGGTGCGCGATCGGCTCCATGTCCTCGGCCAGCGGGTGGCCGGGCAGCGCGGCGAGCTTGTTCATGACCGTGCGGCCGATGTGCCGGAAGGTCGTCCACTTGCCGCCGGCCACCGACAGCATGCCGCCGCTGCCCTCGGTCACGACCGTCTCGCGCTTGGCCTTGGAGGTGTCGCCGGGGCCGCCGGGCAGCACCCGCAGACCCGCGAAGGAGTAGGTGATCAGATCGCGCGACAGCTGCTGGTCGCGGACGGAGAAGGCCGCCTCGTCCAGGATCTGGGCGGTGTCCTTCTCGGTGACCGCGACGTCCGCCGGGTCGCCCTCGAACTCCTCGTCCGTGGTGCCCAGCAGCAGCATGTCCTCCCAGGGGAGGGCGAAGGTGATGCGGTACTTGTCGATCGGGGTGGCCAGCGCGGCCTTCCAGGGCGCGGTCCGCTTGAGGACCAGGTGCGCGCCCTTCGACAGCCGGATGGACGGGGCCGCGTTCGCGTCCTCCATCTTGCGCAGGTGGTCCACCCACGGGCCGGTAGCGTTGAGCACCAGGCGGGCGTTGACGCCGAACTCCGCGCCCTCCACACGGTCCTTGAGCTCCGCACCGGTGACCCGGCCCTGGGTGAAGCGCAGTCCGGTGACCTCGGCGTGGTTGAGGACCGTGGCGCCGGCCTCGGCCGCCGCACGGACGGTCATCAGGGCCATCCGGGAGTCGTTCATCTGGTCGTCGCCGTACACGGCAACGGCCTTGAGGTTGTCCGTCCGCAGCTCCGGCACGTCGCGCGCCGCCTTGGCCGGGGATATGACATGGCCGACGCCGTCGCCGAACGCGGACAGCGCCGAGTAGGCGAAGACGCCCGCGCCCAGCTTGGCCGCGCCGTGCGGGCCGCCCTTGTAGACGGGCAGGTAGAAGGTCAGGGGGTTGGCGAGGTGCGGTGCGACCTGACGGGACACCGCACGCCGCTCGAAGTGGTTCTCCGCCACCAGCTTGACCGCGCCGGTCTGCAGGTAGCGCAGACCGCCGTGGAGCAGCTTGGAGGAGGCGGAGGAGGTGGCGCCGGCGAAGTCACCGGCGTCCACCAGGGCCACCCGCAGTCCGGCCTGTGCGGCGTGCCAGGCGGTGGAGATGCCCAGGATGCCGCCGCCGATCACCAGGAGGTCGTACGTCGCCTTGGAAAGCTGCTCCCGAGTCTCGGCGCGGCTCGCGTGCGAACCACTGGCCGGGTGCGTCCCGAGTGCCGGGACGCTCTGCAGGGTGCTCATGATTACTCCTCGTCCTCGATCCAGCCCATGGTCCGCTCGACGGCCTTGAGCCAGCTCTTGTACTCGCGGTCACGGGTGGCCGCATCCATCCGGGGGGTCCATTCGGCGGCCCGGCGCCAGTTGGCGCGCAGCTCGTCGGTGCTGGACCAGAAGCCGACGGCCAGTCCGGCCGCGTAGGCAGCGCCGAGGCAGGTGGTCTCGGCGACCATCGGGCGCACCACGGGTGCGTCCAGGAAGTCCGAGATGGTCTGCATCAGCAGGTTGTTGGAGGTCATTCCGCCGTCGACCTTGAGTGCGGTCAGCTCGACGCCGGAGTCCTTGGTCATGGCGTCGGTGATCTCGCGGGTCTGCCAGGCGGTGGCCTCGAGCACGGCGCGCGCGATGTGCGCCTTGGTGACGTAGCGGGTCAGGCCCGCGATGACACCGCGCGCGTCCGAGCGCCAGTACGGGGCGAACAGGCCGGAGAAGGCCGGCACGAAGTACGCGCCGCCGTTGTCCTCGACCGTGCTGGCCAGGGTCTCGATCTCGGCCGCGCTGTTGATGAGCCCCATCTGGTCGCGCATCCACTGGACGAGCGAGCCGGTGACGGCGATGGAGCCTTCCAGGGCGTAGACCGGCTGCTGGTCGCCGATGCGGTAGCCGACCGTGGTCAGCAGTCCGTTGTACGAGTTCACCGGCTCGTGGCCGGTGTTCATCAGCATGAAGGTGCCGGTGCCGTACGTGGACTTGGCCTCGCCCTGCTCGAAGCAGGTCTGGCCGAACAGCGCGGCCTGCTGGTCGCCGAGCGCCGAGGCGACCGGGACACCGGCGAGCACGCCACTGGCGGTGCGGCCGTAGACCTCGGCGGACGACTTGATCTCCGGCAGGACGGCCGCCGGGATCTCCATCGACGTGAGGATCTTCGGGTCCCACTCCAGGCGGTGGAGGTTCATCAGCATGGTGCGCGAGGCGTTGGTGACGTCGGTGACGTGCACGCCGCCGTCGACACCGCCGGTCAGGTTCCAGATGACCCAGGAGTCCATGGTGCCGAAGAGGATGTCGCCGCGCTCGGCGCGCTCGCGCAGGCCGTCGACGTTGTCGAGCAGCCAGCGGATCTTCGGGCCGGCGAAGTACGAGGCCAGCGGCAGGCCGGTCTCGCGGCGGAAGCGGTCCTGGCCGACGTTGCGGCCGAGCTCCTTGCAGAGCGCGTCGGTGCGGGTGTCCTGCCAGACGATGGCGTTGTGGACCGGCTCACCGGTGGTGCGGTCCCACAGGACGGTGGTCTCGCGCTGGTTGGTGATGCCGATCGCCTTGACGTCGGCGGCGGTGAGCCCCGCCTTGTGGACCGCGCTGTCGACGACCTGCTGGACGTTGTTCCAGATCTCGGTGGCGTCGTGCTCGACCCAGCCCGGCTTCGGGAAGATCTGCTCGTGTTCCTTCTGGTCGACCGAGACGATCCGGCCGTCCTTGTCGAAGACGATGCAGCGGCTGGACGTGGTGCCCTGGTCGATGGCCGCGATGAACGGGCCGTGCCCGTGGGAGGCGGTGCTGGGGGTGTCGCTCATGGTGTGCTCCAAGAAGTCGGTGCGGGCGGAGTCGGGGCGGTCAGGCGGCTCAGGCGAACGCCACCAGGTAGATACCACCGGCGAGGGCTCCGCCGATGAGCGGGCCGACGACCGGGATCCAGGCGTAGCCCCAGTCTGAACCGCCCTTGTTCCGCAGCGGCAGAAGCGCGTGCACGATGCGCGGGCCGAGGTCGCGGACCGGGTTGATCGCGTACCCGGTCGGACCGCCGAGTGACAGACCGATGCCGGTGACGACCAGCGCGACCAGCAGGGTGCCGATGACGCCGACGCCCTTTCCGTTGTCGCTCAGGCCGAGCGTGAGGATCGACAGCACGAGCACAGTGGTGGCGATGATCTCGGTGGCCAGGTTCTGCACCGCGTTCCGGATCTCCGGACCGGTGGAGAAGATGCCGAGGACCGGTCCGGCCGAGGGAGCGGCGGACTGGTCGACCAGTCCCTCCTCGCCGGTGTGGTCGGCCAGCACCTCGGGGTCACTCAGATGGGCCTGGAACTGCCCGTAGTAGGTGATCCACACCAGCACCGCGCCGATCATGGCGCCGAGCATCTCGCCGCCGAAGTAGACCGGCACCTGGCTCCACTCGATACCGCCCTGGATGGCGATGCCGATGGTGACCGCAGGGTTGAGGTGTGCGCCGGACTTCGCGGCGATGTAGGCACCCGTGAGGACGGCGAAGCCCCACCCGAAGGCGATGGCGACCCATCCGGCGTTGAACGCCTTGGAGCGCTTGAAGGTGACGGCGGCGCAGACGCCACCGCCGAGCAAGATCAGAACAGCGGTACCGATGGTCTCGCTGATGAAGATGTCGGAGCTGGACACCCGCGACTCCTTTGTCCTTCGTCCAGGGGAAGACGAACCCCGGGTCCCGTCCGGTGGTCCGCGCCCTCCGAGAGGGCGGTGGTCGGCCCGCGGCAATGCCCCACCATAGCGAATATTGCCGTTAGGTGTTCGACAATGCCGACCGACGAACGGCAGTTTTGTTCACCGGTAGAACCCCGTCAAGGGTTCCGTGGCGAAAAACTTAGGTGAACTTATGGGGTGAATCCGGTCAGAATCGCCCTGCACCAAGATCCCGGGACACGGCGCGTGCGCAATCCCTCACAGCAGCGATGATTTCCGGCCGCAGTTCGCCCTCCTGGCAGACCCGCTCGACCGCCCCTGTGACTCCCACCGCACCCACCGGCATCCGCCGCCGGTCGTGGATCGGCGCGGCCACCGACGCCACCCCCTCCCAGGTCTCCTCCACGTCCGCGGCCCAGCCCCGCGCCCGGGTCAGGTCCAGCAGCCCCTCGATCTCCCCCAGCCCGGTCAGGGTGCGGGGAGTGAACGCCGCCCGCTCCGCCTCGACGATCTCGCTGTGCGCCACCGGGTCGTACGCCGACAGCACCTTGCCCAGCGCCGTGCTGTGCAGCGGGTGCATCGCGCCCACCTCCAGCACCTGCCGGCTGTCGTCCGGCCGGAAGACGTGGTGGACGATCAGCACGCCCGCCTGGTGCAGTACGCCCAGGTAGACGGCCTCGCCGCTGGAGCGGGCCAGGTCGTCGGTCCACACCAGGGCGCGGGCGCGCAGCTCGTGCACGTCCAGGTAGCTGTTGCCCAGCCGCAGCAGCTCCGCGCCCAGCTGGTAGCGCCCGGAGGTGCCGTCCTGCTCGACGAAGCCCTCCTGCTGCAGCGTGCGCAGGATCCCGTGGGCGGTGCCCTTGGCCAGTCCCAGTGAGGAGGAGATGTCGGAGAGTCCCAGTCGCCGTTCCCCTCCTGCGAGCAGCCGCAGCATCGCTGCGGCGCGCTCCAGCGACTGGATGGTGCGTGCCATCGGGCAACCTCCGAAGTGAGCGGTTCGACAATGCTGAACGATATCGGTCCATGCCGACTGGAGTCAGCGTTCTGGAACCTTTTGCTCGGCGAACGGAGTCTGCCAACGATCACGGTTCGTGCGCGCAGGGGGGTGGAGCAGTGCTGTCCACGGCGTGGAACGGGGAACACGTGTACCGGACCGGCAGCTACGCTGGCCGGGTGCGCCCTCTGAAGGAGGGTGCAAAGCCGACAGCCGTCGCAACCACGGGAGCATCTCCATGGCCTCGAACACGCCCACGTCCCACAGCACGTCCCGCACCACCTCACTACGCGAGGCCATGGCCTCGCGGGTGGTGGTCGCCGACGGTGCGATGGGCACCATGCTGCAGGCGCAGGATCCGTCCATGGAGGACTTCCAGCAGTTGGAGGGCTGCA
>NZ_JBFBHQ010000034.1:0-21196 GCF_040701845.1 Streptomyces angustmyceticus
CAGGCCCGTCACCGCACCCACAGCCCCGCGCAGCGGACCCGCCCGCCGCAGGCGCAACCCACCGCACCCGGCCCCGCGCAGCGGCACCGCAGCGGGCGAAGAACGGCGAGCAACCCCCACGGCGGGAAAGCCAAAAACGTGGGCCGCAAGCAAAGCGCAGCGAACGCCCCCCACGTATTCCCCGCCCGCATGGGAGCACGGCCCAGCGCAGCGTCTAGGCTTGCGGGCTGTGACCTCCCTGCGCCTACCGCTCTTCCCGTTGAACTCGGTCCTGTTCCCGGGACTCGTGCTCCCGCTGAACGTCTTCGAGGCGCGGTACCGGGCGATGATGCGTGATCTGAGCGCGGTGCCCGAGGACGACCGCCGCTTCGCCGTGATCGCGATCCGGGACGGCCGTGAGGTCGCCGCCACCGCACAGGGCATGCCGGACGCCACGCTGCCGTCGGCGGACGGCCCCGCGGCGGGCTTCGGCGACGACCCGATGCAGGCGTTCCACACCGTGGGCTGCATCGCCGACGCGGCGACCATCCGGGAGAAGTCGTCCGACGACGACACCGGCTACGAGATCCTCGCCACCGGCACCACCCGCTTCCGGCTGCTGTCGGTGGACGCCTCGGGGCCGTATCTGACCGGCGAGCTGGAGGAGCTGGAGGACAGCGAGGGGGAGGGCGCGGGCGCGCTCGCCTCGGGCGTCGTGCGGGCCTTTCGGACCTACCAGAAGCGGCTGGCCTGGGCGAACGAGCGGACCCTGTCGAGCGGGCAGGACCTGCCCGCCGACCCGTCGGTGCTGTCGTACCTGGTGGCCGCCGCGGCCGTGCTGGACGTGCCCGCCAAGCAGCGGCTGCTGGAGGCGCCGGACACCGCGTCCCGGCTGGGGCAGGAGCTGAAACTGCTTCGCCAGGAGTCGGCGCTGCTCGGTAAGCTCCCGTCGCTGCCGGCGGTGGACCTGACCCGGCAGCCGACCAGCCCCAACTGACCGACCGGCCGCCCCCGGACGACCGCAGTGTCCGCCCGGCCCGACCCCACACGAGGCACGAAGACGGTGGCGAAGAAGTCCAAGAAGTCCGTCGGCACCCCGGCCACGGCCGCCCTCACCGCGGCGGGCGTCGCGTTCACCACGCACTCCTACGCGCACGACCCGGCCGCCGCGTCGTACGGCGAGGAGGCCGCCGAGGCCCTCGGTGTCGCGCCCGACCAGGTGTTCAAGACGCTGCTGGCGGACGTCGACGGCACCCTGACGGTCGCCGTGGTCCCGGTGTCGGGGTCGTTGGACCTCAAGGCGCTGGCGGCCGCGGTGGGCGGTAAGCGGGCGACGATGGCCGACCCGGCGGCGGCCGAGCGCAGCACGGGCTACGTCCTGGGCGGGATCTCGCCGCTGGGGCAGCGCAAACGGCTGCGCACGGTCGTGGACGCCTCGGCCGAGGGCCGGCCGACGGTCTGTGTGTCGGCGGGGCGGCGCGGCCTGGAGGTCGAGCTGTCGCCGGCGGATCTGGTGGCGCTCACGGGGGCGCACCTCGCGCCGATCGCCCGGGGCTGAGACGCGCTGCGGGGCGGCCGGTGGGCCGGCCGCCCCGGAGGTCTGCTGGGGTCAGTGCGCTTCGGGCGGCTGCGGCGGGTGCCCGTCCCCGGGCCAGTGCGGGGCCTCCGGCTCCGGGTCGCGCGGCCCGAACAGTCCGGTCAGCGCGAGCTGGGTGAGCATCCCGGCGATCGGCCAGGCCAGCAGGGCACCCTTGGCCTGCAGCCGCAGCGGGCCGTTGAAGGTCACCCCGGGGCCGACCTGCTTGGCGTGCGCGGCCACGTCCGGTGTGGGCCCCAGCCACATGCCCGTCACCCAGCCCAGCACGGCGCCGAGCAGTCCGCCCACGACCAGCGCCACGACCAGCGGGATCCCGCCGCGCCTGCGGAAGAGGAAGACCGCGGCGGCGGTGAGCACCCCGAAGCCGAGGGACAGCAGGACGAAGGTGCCGTCGGCGCCGATCGCCTCCTCGCCCTCGGTGTTCTTGAGGTAGACGTTGCGGGTGTCCGCGATCAGCGGGATGTGCGGTGCGAGCCAGTTCCACAGCACGCCGAGCAGGACGCCGCTCACCGCGACCACGAGCGCGATCAGTGCGCCCTCGCGCAGCTCACGGGCCAGTTCGGGGCCGACCGGGCCGCCGTGGTCGGCGGCGGGCGCGGCCGCGGGGTGCTGCGGCTCGTCGGGCGGTTGGTTGTCGGGGGGCGTCAGCGGTGCGGTCACCCCGTCATCGTGCCAGGTGGGGCCGGTGGAACCGGAAGCAGGACGGCCGTTCGGCGGGGTGGCGCCCGTCATCGGGCCGCCGCCCGGCGGTACGCCCAGGTGGCGACGGCCAGCGAGAGCACGCCGACGGCCGCGCACACGCCCAGGTCCGCGCCGACCGCGACCCAGTCGGGATGCGGGTCGAAGCTGCGGGCCAGCGCCTCCACCCCGTAGGTCGAGGGCAGCAGATCGCGGGCCCAGCCGATCGCCTCGGGCATCCTCTCGGCCGGCAGCACGCCCAGCAGCAGCGCCGCCGACATCCCCAACTGTCCGCAGAGAGTGGCGAGTTCGGGCCGGGGAGCGAGCAGGCCGAGGGCCGCGCCGAGACCGGCCAGCGCCGCCCCGGCGAGCGGGAGCACGGCGGCCAGCACCCACAGGTGGCCCATCGGCAGCTGGAAGAGCACACAGCCGGTGACCGCGGTGACCACCGTCCCCGGCACGGTGAACGAGGCGTACGCGGCGGCGGCGCCCAGCACCACGGCGGCCGGCGGCACCGGCAGCGTCGCGTAGTGGTCGAGCCCGCCGCCGGCCCGCAGCTGGCCGAAGTACTGGGCGAGGAGGTTGAGCGCGACGAACGCGACGACCAGCACGCTGGACCCGGACACCACGGACCGGGCCGGGTCACCGCTGTCGACCACCCCGCGCAGCAGGACCATGATCCCGATGGACTGGAAGGTGGCGACGAACAGCAGCGGGATCCGGGCGACCCGGGCCCGGGAGAGCTGGGCCCGGTAGACGGCGCCCAGCGCGGGCACCAGGCGGGCGCGCGGCGCCAGCGGGGCGGCCTCCCCGGGGCGCGCGCCCGCTTCCGGGACCGCCCCGGCCACCGCTTGCGCGGGAACCACACTCACCCTGTCACCCAGCCTTCCTCGCTGCCCCCGCGGTACTCCATACGTCCGCCGTGCCCGTCCCCGTTCACGCCCGTCACGCCTTGACCAGCCCCTCCGCCCGGCCCCCCAGGGCCAGGTAGACGTCCTCCAGGCTGGGCGTGGCCAGCGTGAAGTCGTCCAGGGCCGCGAAGGCGGGCCCCGCGGTGACCGCGGCGACGGCGGACCGGGCCCGGTCGGCGGGCAGGCGCAGCGTCCAGCGGCGTCCCGAGGTGTGCGCGTCGGCTTCGAGGGCGGCGACCTCCGGCACCTCCAGCGGCGGGCGGTCGCGCCACACCAGCTCCAGCCGGACCTCCTCGCTCACCATTTCCTTCAGCCCGCCGGGCGTGTCGCAGGCGATGACCCGGCCCCGGTCGATCACCGCGACCCGGTCGAGCACGCTCTCGGCCTCCAGGACGTTGTGGGTCACCAGCACCACCGTGGCGCCGCGCTCGGCCCGGCGCCGGTCCACTGCGGCCCACACGGCGCGCCGGGCGACCGGGTCCATCCCGGTGGTCGGCTCGTCCAGCACCAGCAGCGGCCGCTCGCCGATCAGCGCGGTGGCCAGGCAGGCCAGGCGCCGCTGCCCGCCGGACAGCTTCTTCAGCGCCCGTCCGGTGAGGCCGTCGAGGCCCAGCTCGCCGATCACCTCGTCCCGCTCGGCGCGCGCCTCGCGGGCGCCGAGGCCGCGCAGCCGGCCGGTGGTCTCCACGGCCAGCGCGACCGTCATCTCGTCCAGGGCGGTGGACTCCTGCCCCAGGTAGCCCAGCAGCCGGGCGGCCCGCTCCGGGTGGCGCACCAGGTCGTGGCCCAGGACGGAGATGCTGCCGGAGTCCGGGCGCAGCAGCCCGGTCAGCTGGCGGACCAGAGTGGACTTGCCGGCCCCGTTGGGGCCGAGCAGCCCGAAGATCTCGCCGCGGCGCACGTCCAGGGTGATGCCGTCGTTGGCGCGTACGGCGGACGGCCGTGCCGCCCCGCGGCGCCCGCGCATCGCGGGGTACGTCTTGACCAGGTCCCGCACGGCGCACACCGGCACCCCGCGCTCCACCTGTTTTGCGCCCGTCCTCACGAGCTATGAGGGTACGCGTCCCCGGGCCGCCTCCGGGCCGCGGGGCTCCGGCGGGCGGGCCGGGGCGGGGTGCCGCCGGGCGGTCAGTCCCCGGCCGGAGCGTGCTCGGCGGCCGTGCGCAGGTCGACCTCGCGCCAGAATCCGGCCCGGATCGCATAACGGTCGTGCTCGTCGATCTGGTCGTCCTTGTGGGCCAGCAGCCCGAACCGGGCGGCGTAGCGCAGCAGTTCACCGTCGATGCGGTGCGGGATGCGCGGGTACTCCGTGGACAGCTGCTGGAGGTGGGTGGTGTCGGAGAGCCGGTCGGTCCAGCGGCGGGCGAAGACCTGACCGACCTCGAAGGGGTCACCGCTGACGGCGGTGATGTCCTCCTCGCGGTCGGCCCAGCGCTGCTCGGCGCTGGTGAGCTGGGCGAGGGTGGGCAGGGCCGCGGTCTCCGAGGGCTCGCCGACCGGGCCGCCGCGCTCGACCCAGCCCTTGTCGGACGACCAGCGCAGGGTGGCGCCGGCCGGGGGCTGCGGGGCGGAGCCGCCGGTGGCGGCGGCCGCCTGGCCCGCGGCGTGGGCCCGGCCGAGCCCGGCCAGGTCCTTGGGGGTGGGGACGCCCCGGGATCCCGCCGCGCCGGCCTCGTCGCCGGCGGCCGGTGCGCCCTGGGTGCCGGCCGGCGGCCGGGCGACGCCGTTGGCGCCGCTGTGCTCATGAGCATGCTCGGCGGCTTCCGGGCCGGACGCGGCGGCGGCCGCCGCGGCAGCGGCCGCGACCGCGGACTCGGGCAGCGGGGCGGAGAGGATCGCGGCGATCTCGGGGCGCGGTACCGGCGGCGGCGCGCAGGGGCCGCCGAGCTCCTTGGCGCGGACCGCGCGGGTGATCCAGGTCCGGTCCAGCACCCGCCGCTCGTCGGCCTCGGCGACCAGGTCCTCGGACTGGTTGTAGTCGCCGTCCGCGGCCTGGACGGCCCACAGGTGGACCGCGACGCCGTGTTCCTTCGCCGACATCAGGCCGGGCAGGAGGTCGCCGTCGCCGGTGACCAGGACGATGTCGGAGCAGGCGCGGTTACGGGCGAGTTCGGTCAGCTCGGCGTGCATCGCCGCGTCCACGCCCTTCTGCGCCCAGCGCCCGTCACTGCGGGTGAGGGCGCCCAGCCGGACGGTGACCCGGGGCATCACCCGCAGCCGACGGTGTTCCGGCTGCGGGACGCGGTCGGGCGCGCCGTCGAACCAGTAGATCCGCAGCAGCGGCCGCTCGGTGTCCGCCTCGGCGCGCTGGCGCAGGCCCTGGATGAGGGCGGCGTGATCCACCGTGATCCGGGAGCGGGCGGGCTCTCCGGCGAGCAGGCTCGCCGCGGCACCGAGCAAATACCCGGCGTCCACCAGGACGACGCAGCGATCCACGATCCACCCTCTTCCCTGAGGTGCTGATGTCCGGTCGCCCCCCGGCTCGGCGCGTGGCACGAGTTCTCTTCGGCTGTGCTTCGAGTCTGCCCGACCCTACGGGCGTTATCTGCCCGAACTCGATCATCGGCGTGGCGGATTCGGCGGGGATCTTGAGTACAGCGCGTGATCACCCGCTTAACACAGGGTAATTGCCCGAAATGCAGCGCTCTGTCCCGCGTGTAAGTCTGGTTCCGGCCCCGATCCCGGATTCCCCCTCAGGAGGCACGGTCATGGCCAAGGACAAGAAGCAGGACCGCAGTCAGCAGCAGAAGATGGCATCCGCGGCCGAGCGCGGCCAGCAGGAGGCCCAGAAGGCGAGCCTGGAGGCACAGTCCCAGTCGCGGTCGCAGGCGCAGGGCAGCCCGGCAGATGTTGCGCGTAAGCACCAGCGGCGCTTCGGTCACAACTGATCCCCGCCGTACAGAGGTTGAGGGGCGCGTCCGCGACGGGCGCGCCCCTCGGGGCGGAAAGGGCCGGCGCCGGCGGGTCAGCCCGCCAGGCAGGACGGGCCGAGCAGCACCTTCAGATCGCCGAACAGCGACGGGTCGGGCGTGACCCGGTGGCGGTCCAGCCGGAGCACGGTCGTCTTGCGCGCGCCCTGGAGCTTGATCCGCACCTCGGTGGAGCCGCGGTGGCTGCTGAGCACCTCGCCGAGCTTCTCGACCATCGGCGGGGTGACCTTGACCGTCGGGATGGTGATCGTCACGGGGGCGTTGGTACCGGCCTCCGAGAGGTCGGGGACCATCATCTCCATGGCCACCAGCCGCGGGATGTCCTCCCGCTTGTCGAGGCGGCCCTTGACGAAGACCACGGTGTCCTCGACGAGTTGGGTGGACACCAGCTGGTAGGTCGCCGGGAAGAACATGCAGTCGATGGAGCCGGCCAGGTCCTCGACGGTGGCGATGGCCCAGGCGTTGCCCTGCTTGGTCATCTTGCGCTGCAGGCCGGAGATGATGCCGCCGATGGTGACGATCGAACCGTCGGAGTAGTCGCCGCCGGTCAGCTGGGCGATGGCGGCGTCCGCCTTGTCGGAGAGCACATGCTCCAGGCCGAAGAGCGGATGGTCGGAGACGTAGAGACCGAGCATCTCGCGCTCCTGGGCGAGGAGGTAGGTCTTGTCCCACTCGACGTCCGAGAACTCCACGTCCAGGCCGAAGCCGGGGCCCTCGTCCGCGCTGTCGTCACCCATGCCGCCGAAGAGGTCGAACTGCCCCTCGGCCTCCTTGCGCTTGACCTGGACGACGTTGTCGATCATCGGTTCGTAGTGCGCCGTCAGGCCCTTGCGGGTGTGGCCCATCTCGTCGAAGGCGCCGGCCTTGATCAGTGATTCGGTGGTGCGCTTGTTGCAGACGACCGCGTCGACCTTGTCGAGGTAGTCGGGGAAGGAGAGGTACTTCCCCTTCGCCTTGCGGCAGCGGATGATCGAGTCGACGACGTTCTGGCCGACGTTGCGGACCGCGGTGAGGCCGAAGAGGATCACATCGTCACCCTGGGCGGCGAAGTTGGCCTCGGACTCGTTGACGTTCGGCGGCAGCACCTTGATGCCCATGCGGCGGCACTCGTTCAGGTAGACCGCCGACTTGTCCTTGTCGTCGCGCACCGAGGTCAGCAGCGCGGACATGTACTCGGCCGGGTAGTTGGCCTTGAGGTAGGCGGTCCAGTAGGTGACCAGGCCGTACGCGGAGGAGTGCGCCTTGTTGAAGGCGTAGCCGGCGAACGGGACCAGGACGTCCCACAGGGCCTGGATGGCCTGGTCGGAGAAGCCGTTCTTACGGGCGCCCTCCTGGAAGAGCACGAAGTTCTTCGCGAGTTCCTCGGGCTTCTTCTTGCCCATGACGCGGCGGAGGATGTCGGCCTCGCCGAGGGAGTACCCGGCGATGATCTGGGCGGCCTTCTGCACCTGCTCCTGGTAGACGATCAGGCCGTGGGTGAGGCCGAGGACCTCCTTGAGGGGCTCCTCCAGCTCCGGGTGGATCGGGGTGATCTCCTGGAGGCCGTTCTTGCGCAGCGCGTAGTTGGTGTGCGAGTCCATGCCCATGGGGCCGGGGCGGTACAGCGCCGAGACGGCGGAAATGTCCTCGAAGTTGTCGGGCTTCATCAGCCGCAGCAGCGAACGCATCGGGCCGCCGTCGAACTGGAAGACGCCGAGCGTGTCACCGCGGCAGAGCATTTCGTACGTCTTGGGGTCGTCCAGCGGGACGGTGAGCATCTCCAGCTCGACGCCCTTGTTCTTCCGCACCATCTTGACGGCGTCGTCCATGATGGTGAGGTTGCGCAGGCCCAGGAAGTCCATCTTGAGCAGGCCCAGCGACTCGCACTGGGGGTAGTCCCACTGTGTGATGGTGACGTTGTCGGTGTGCCGCACCCAGACCGGGGCGTGGTCGACGATCGGCTCGCTGGACATGATCACGCCGGCCGCGTGCACACCCATCTGACGGACCAGGCCCTCGACGCCCTTGGCGGTGTCGATGACCTTCTTCACGTCCGGTTCGTTCTCGTACATCCCCCGGATCTCGCCCGCCTCGCTGTAGCGCGGGTGCTCGGGGTTGGTGATGCCGTCGAGGTCGATGCCCTTGCCGAGGACGTCGGCGGGCATGGCCTTGGTGAGGCGGTCGCCCATGGCGTACGGGTAGCCCAGGACGCGCGCGGAGTCCTTGATGGCGTTCTTGGCCTTGATCTTGCCGTAGGTGCCGATCATGGCGACCTTGTCGGCGCCGTACTTCTCCGTGACATACCGGATGACTTCGACGCGCCTGCGCTCGTCGAAGTCGATGTCGACATCGGGCATGGAGACGCGCTCGGGGTTGAGGAACCGCTCGAAGATCAGTCCGTGGGTGATCGGGTCGAGGTCGGTGATGCCCATCGCGTACGCCACGATCGAGCCGGCCGCGGAGCCACGGCCGGGGCCGACCGCGATGCCGTTGTTCTTGGCCCACATGATGAAGTCCGCGACGACGAGGAAGTAGCCGGGGAACCCCATCTGGATGATGATGTCCATCTCGTACTCGGCCTGCTTCTGCCGGTCCTCGGGGATCCCGCCCGGGAAGCGGCGCTGCATGCCGGCCCGGACCTCCTCCTGGAACCAGGTGACCTCGGTGAAGCCCTCCGGGATGTCGAACTTCGGCATCAGGTCGCGCTTCTCGAACATCCCGCTGGTGTCGATCTGCTCGGCGACCAGGAAGGTGTTGGCGCAGCCCTGCTGCCAGGCGTCCGAGGAGTCGATGGCGTACATCTCGTCCGTGGACTTGAGGTAGTAGCCGGTGCCGTCGAAGCGGAAGCGGTCCGGGTCGGAGAGGTTCTTGCCGGTCTGGATGCACAGCAGGGCGTCGTGCGCCGTGGACTCGTGGGCGTAGGTGTAGTGCGAGTCGTTGGTGACCAGCGGCGGGATGTCGAGCTTCTTGCCGATCTCCAGCAGGCCGTCGCGGACCCGGCGCTCGATCTCGATGCCGTGGTCCATCAGCTCCAGGAAGTACCGGTCCTTGCCGAAGATGTCCTGGTACTCGGAGGCGGACTTCAGTGCCTCGTCGAACTGGCCGAGCCGCAGCCGGGTCTGCAGCTCACCCGAGGGGCAGCCGGTGGAGGCGATCAGGCCCTCGGACCACTGGGCGATGGTCTCCTTGTCCATCCGCGGCCACTTCTGCAGCCAGCCCTCGGCGTAGGCGTCCGAGGAGAGCCGGAAGAGGTTGTGCAGACCGGTCTTGTTCGCCGCCCAGATCGTCTTGTGCGTGTAACCACCCGAACCCGAGACGTCATCGCGCTTCTGGTGCGGCTGGCCCCACTGGACCTTGCGCTTGTTGCGCCGCGACTCCGGCGCCACGTACGCCTCGATGCCGATGATCGGCGTCACCCCGGCCTTCTGCGCGGAGTGGAAGAAGTCGTACGCGCCGTGGAGGTTGCCGTGGTCGGACATGGCGATATGCGTCATGTCCATCTCGTTGCACGCCTTGAACATGTCCGACAGCCGCGCCGCACCGTCCAGCAGTGAGTACTGGGTGTGGACATGCAGGTGCGTGAAGGGGGGCCTGGACGAGGCTGCCACGGCGGAGGACCTCCAGAGGTACGAATCGGCGCAGAGCGCCTCGGCGGGGGGCGGCGGTCGGACCACGCGGGGGCGGCCGGCGACGGATGGATGAGACGGTCTCGAAGTCTACGACTCCTGACTGACAACCGGCGGGCACCGACGAGTAGCCTCGCGCGTTGTCAGTGGCAGATCCGCGACGGGCTCCGCCACGGTTCCCCGTACCCCTTCCGCACCTCAGGAGGCACCCAGCGATGCCGTCCCAGCACGCCCCGGCGCAGGACGCCGAGCAGCGCGGCGAGGAGATCCTCGCCGTCTTCGACACCGCCTTCGGGGAGCTGCTCGCCGCCGACCCCGCGGCCTTCCGTGTGAAGTTCCGGAAGATGGCCGCCTCCGCCTTCGCCTTCTACCGGGGCACGGCCTGTCTGTTCTACCGGGACCTGGACGCCGCGCAGGAGGACGGCGGCAAGGACAGCGGCCCGTACCTGGACGAGCGGACCGGCCGGGTGTGGATCCACGGCGATCTGCACGCCGAGAACTTCGGCACCTACATGGACTCCACGGGCCGGCTGATCTTCAACGTCAACGACTTCGACGAGGCGTACGTCGGGCCCTTCACCTGGGACCTCAAGCGGTTCGCGGCCTCGGTCGCGCTGATCGGCTACGCCAAGGCGCTCAGCGACAAGCAGATCACCGACCTGGTGCGCACCTACGCCGCCGCCTACCGGGAGCGCATCCACGCCCTCGCCTCGGGGACCAAGAGCTCCGACCGGGACGAGCTGCCGCCCTTCACGCTCGACACCGCCGAGGGCCCGCTGCTGGGCGCGCTGCGCGACGCCCGCTCGCTGACCCGGTTCGGGCTGCTGGACTCCATGACGGAGATCCGCGACTTCGAGCGGCGGTTCGCGCCGGGCGGCGGCAGCGTCGAGCTGGACGCGGCGACCCGCTACAAGGTCCTCGCCGCCTTCGACGGCTATCTGGAGACGCTGCCGGAGTCGAGCCTGGACCGCCCGGACTCCTACCGCGTCAAGGACGTGGTGGGCCGCCGCGGCATCGGCATCGGCTCGGCCGGGCTGCCCTCGTACAACATCCTGCTGGAGGGCAACAGCGACGCCCTGGAGAACGACGTCGTGATCTACATGAAGCAGGCCCAGACCCCGGCCGTCTCCCGGCACATCACCGACCCCGCGGTCCGCGGCTACTTCCAGCACGAGGGCCACCGCACGGTGATCTCGCAGCGCGCCCTGCAGGACCACGCCGACCCGTGGCTGGGCTGGACCGAACTCGACGGGGCCGGCCAGCTGGTCGCCGAGATCTCGCCGTACGCCGTCGACCTGGACTGGTCGGACATCGACGACCCGGAGGAGATCGCGGCCGTCGTCGCCGACCTGGGCCGGGCCACCGCGACCATGCACGCCGCCGCCGACGACGAGAGCGGCCACTCGCTGGTGCCGTTCTCGACGGAGCGGGCCATCGACGCGGCCATCGCGGCCGACGAGGACGGCTTCGCGGCCCTCCTGGTGGACTTCGCGCACGCCTACGGCGCCCGCGCCCGGGCCGACCACCAGATCTTCGTGGACCTCTTCCGCAACGGCCGGATCCCGGGCCTGTAGGGGGCGCCGGGACGGATTCCGACGTGCGCCGTACGCACCGCGTGAGGTGGTGCGTACGGCTCCGGAACCCCTTAGCCGCCGCTTATCCCGCCCCATGGCACACTCGGCTGCAATGGACATCTCGGCGGCACACCTGCGGGCACTGCGCGCGGCGCTCTTCACGGCGCTGTGCGTGACGCTGTCCTCGGCGTCGCATGTGCTGCTGTCCCGTATGCCGCTGCCGCTGACCACCGTCGCCGCGCTCAGTGCCGCCGTCTTCGCCCTCGCCTACGCACTGGCCGGCCGGGAGCGCGGCTACTGGCGGATCGCGGCGCTGCTGGTCCCCCTGGAGCTCGCCGCCGACCTGGTCTTCAGCCTGGGGCAGCACACCTGTTACGGGGAGGCCGGCGGCCCGGTCACCGGCCCGCTGCGCTCCCTGGGCGTGGACCTGCTGTGCGGCGGCGACCCCGTCGGCTCACCGCTGGCACGGCTCTCCCACGAGGACGCCGCCCCGGTGGCCGCCTGGCTCGTGCTGCTCGTGGCGCATGTGTGCACCGCGCTGCTGGCGGCGGGCTGGCTGCGCCGCGGCGAGGCCGCGCTGGGCCGGCTGCTGGGCGCGGTGGCGGGCTTCGCCTTCCGCCCGCTGCTGATCGCCGTCGCGGTCGTCGGCGCCGCCGCCGCACCGCGCCGCCCCGCGCCCGCCCCCGGACGGTCCGGGCGCCGGGCCCGCCCGCTCCCCCTGCTGGTGCACTGCGTCGTGCGCCGCGGGCCGCCCTGCGTGCTCGCCGCCTGAGCCTTCGGCCACGCGGCCCGCGTACGCCCGCACCGCGCGCGTACGCCCTCCTCAGCACGCACCACGTCCCACGGAACTTTCACGGAGCAGGAACAGTCATGAGCAACCGCAACAGCCAGGCCAACAAGCAGGCAGCCCGCGAGCGGCTGCGCGCCGAACGCGAGCGGCAGGCGAAGAAGGACCGGATCCGCCGGCAGCTGATCGTCGGCGGCGCCATCGTCGGCGTCCTGGCGGTCGCCGGTGGCATCGGGGTCGCGGTCTCCACCATGGACAGCGGCAGCTCGGCCAGCAGCGGGGGCAGCGGCGACTGGGCGAAGGCCGCGAAGGCCCCGCTGGTCAAGCCGCAGAACACCAGCGGCAAGAACGGCACCACCGTCGTCGTCGGCAAGAAGGACGCCAAGAACACCCTGAACCTCTTCGAGGACCCGCGCTGCCCGGGCTGCGCCGCCTTCGAGCAGAACGTCGGGGCCACCGTCGAGAAGGACATCAAGGACGGCAAGTACAAGGCGTCCTACCACCTGGGCACGTTCCTCGACGCCAACCTCAAGGGCACCGGCTCCAAGGAGGCGCTGAGCGCACTGGGCGCGGCCCTGAACGTCAGCCCGGACGCCTTCTTGAAGTACAAGTACGCGCTGTACTCCAAGGAGTTCCACCCGGACGAGACCGGCCCGGACAAGTTCGCCGACGACAGCTACCTGATCAAGGTGGCCGACACCGTCCCGGCGCTCAAGGGCAACGCGGCCTTCCAGAAGGCCGTCAAGTCCGGTACGTACGACCGGTGGGCGCTGGAGATGTCCGACGCCTTCAGCGCGGTCAAGGACGTCACCAGCACCCCGACGATCAAGCTCGACGACACGGTGCTGGGCACGGACAGCCCGCAGGGCAAGGTGGCGCCGTCCAGCGTGGCCGCCTTCAACTCCATGGTGGACAAGGCACTGAAGAAGTGACGCGGGCGGCCCGCCCCCGGGCGGGCCGCGTCCCACGGCTCCCGGCCGGTGTGCTCCGTGCACGCCGGCCGATGCCAAATCTTGACCCGGGCTCATGCCGTGCACATGGCAGACTCCCGGCATGCAGGCGAGGGGAGTACGCCCCGGGACCCGGCCGGCGGCCGCGCCGGGGGTTCAGCTCAGGGCGGTGCGCGCGGCACTGTTCACCGTGCTGTGCACCACCCTGTCCGCCGCCTCCCATGTCCTGCTCTCGCACGCCCCGTTGCCGCCCGCTCCGGTCGCGGCCACCGGCGCCGGCGTCTTCGCCGCGGCCTATGCGCTGACCGGCCGGACGCGCGGCTTCGGCGCCGTCGCCGCGCTCCTGGTCCCGCTGGAGCTGACCGCCGACACCGTCTTCACCGCCGGGCAGCACACCTGTTACGGCCCGGCCGGCGGCCCGGTCACCGGCCCGCTGCGGTCGGTCGGCGTCGAGCTGCTGTGCGGCGGCGGCGAATTCGGCACTCCGCTGGCCCGGTTGGCCGCCCATCCCGGCGTGCCGCTGCCACCGGCCGTTCCGGCGGCGGCCCCCTGGCTGCTGCTCGCCGCCCATGTCGCGGTCGGCCTGCTGGCCGCGGCCTGGCTGCACCGTGGCGATGCCGCCCTGGACGCCCTGCTGCGCGCCGCCGCGGCCGGCGCCTTCCGCCCGCTGCGCCTCGCGGCCGCGGCGGCCGGCGCCGTCCTCCCGCCCCGCCGGCGGATCCGGCCGCTGCACCCGCTGCCGCCGTCCCGCCCGCTCCCCCTCCTCCTGCACTGCGTACGGCGCCGGGGTCCGCCCCGTGGGGCCACCGCCTGACCAGCCCGCAGACGACGGCACCACCCTCGAGGGGACGAGACCACCCATGAGCAACCGCAACACCCCGGCCAACAAGACCGCGGCCCGCGAACGCATCCGGGCCGAGCGGGAACGCCAGAAGAAGAAGGACAAGCTGCGCCGCCAACTGACCGCTACGGCCGCGGTGATCGGCGTCCTGGCCGTGGCCGGCGGCATCGGCTACTTCGTGATGAAGGCCAACGAGCCCAAGGGCTGGGAGGCCGCCAAGGAGGCCGAGCTCGTCACGCCCGCGCACACCCAGGGCAAGAACGGCACCGAGATCCTGATAGGCGACAAGAAGGCGAAGCAGACGCTGGAGGTCTTCGAGGACGTCCGCTGCCCGGCGTGCGCGGCCTTCGAGCAGAGCAGCGGCAAGGTCCTGATCAAGGACATCGAGGACGGCCGGTACCGGGTCCGCTTCTCCATGTACACGTTCATCGACGGGGCGGCCGGCGGCGAGGGCTCGAAGAACGCGCTGAGCGCGCTCGGCGCGGCGCTGAACGTCGGCCCCGAGGCCTTCTTGAAGTACAAGTCGGCGCTGTACTCCGCGAAGTACCACCCCGACGAGCGCGAGGACCTCTACGCCAAGGACTCCGAGCTGCTCAAGGTCGCCTCCGAGGTGCCGGAGCTGAAGAACGACAAGGCGTTCGCCACGGCGGTCAAGAAGGGCACGTACGACCGCTGGGCGATGGAGATGACCGCGCTGTTCGGCCGCAAGGGCGTCCGGGCCACCCCCACCTTCATGCACGGCGACAAGAAGCTGGAGATGGCGGAGGTCCCGCGGCGGCAGATGACCCAGGCGCAGTACAACCAGCTGGCGCAGGCCAACTTCAAGAAGATGATCGACAGCGAGTTCGGTCCGGCGAAGGGCTCGGCGGGCGGCGACCCGGGCAAGGGCGGCAGCACGGGCGAAGGTGGCGCGAAGGGCATCCGCGAGGGCGAAAAGGACCCCTCGGGCGCCCACTGAGTGTCTTTCGGACAACGGGCGGGCGAATTCCCGGAGTTACCGGGAATCGCCCTCCCGGGTTCGCTTACCGGCCAGTAAGGTGATCGGCCGTGACCGATCATGACCAGATCTCGCGCCGCACTGCCGTCACGGCCGTAGCCGCCACCGCCGCTCTTCTGCCGTTCGCCGGCGCCGCCACCGCACACGCCCAAGGGGCCGCGGACCAGGGCACGTTCTTCCAGCACGGAGTCGCCTCCGGGGACCCGCTCCCGGACGGCGTCCTGCTGTGGACCCGGGTCACGCCGACCGCGTCGGCGACCCCCGGTTCCGGCCGCGGACCGGCCACCAAGGTGAGCTGGCAGGTGGCGAGCGACAAGGGCTTCGCGTCCGTCGTCGCACGGGGGACCCTGACCGCTTCCGCCGCCTCCGACCACACCGTCAAGGCCGACGTCCGCGGCCTGCGCCCGGCCACCCACTACTACTACCGCTTCACCGTCGACGGGCAGCACTCCCCCGTCGGCCGGACACGTACCGCCCCCGCGCCCGGCACCGCGGCGGGCAACATCCGCTTCGGCGTGGTCTCCTGCGCCAACTGGGAGTCCGGTTACTTCTCGCCGTACCGGCACCTGGCCGCCCGCACCGAGCTGGACGCGGTGCTGCACGTCGGCGACTACCTCTACGAGTACAAGTCCGGCGAGTACCCGGACTTCAAGTACGTCGTCCGCCCGCACACCCCCGCCCACGAGCTGCTGACGCTCGCCGACTACCGCATCCGGCACGGCGTCCACAAGACCGACCCGGACGCGATGGCCATGCACGCCACGCACCCGGTCATCGCCATGTGGGACGACCACGAGTTCGCCGACAACGCCTGGAAGGGCGGCGCGGTGAACCACACCCCGGAGACCGAGGGCCCCTGGTCCGCGCGGATGGCCGCGGCGAAGCAGGCCTACTTCGAGTGGATGCCCGTGCGGCCCTCGATCGCCGGCACCACCTACCGCAGGCTGCGCTTCGGCACCCTCGCCGACCTGCACCTGCTGGACCTGCGCTCGTTCCGTGACGCCCAGGCCAAGACGGGCAGCGGCGCGGTCGACGACCCCGGCCGCACCATCACCGGGCGGGCCCAACTGGACTGGCTCAAGTCCGGACTGGAGCGCTCGGACACCGCCTGGCGGCTGGTCGGCACCTCGGTGATGATCTCGCAGGTCGCCTTCGGCGCCGTCCCCGCCCATCTGCTCGGCCCGCTCGCCGAGATCCTCGGGATACCCAAGGAGGGCCTGGCGATCAACACCGACCAGTGGGACGGCTACACCGACGACCGGCACGAGCTGCTGAGCCACCTCAGCGACCGCGGCATCGACAACACCGTGTTCCTGACCGGCGACATCCACATGGCCTGGGCCAACGAGGTGCCGCTCAAGGCGGCGACCTACCCGGCCGACCACGCGGTGGCGACGGAGTTCGTGGTCACGTCCGTCACCTCCGACAACGTGGACGACTTCCTGCACGTCGCCCCGCACACGGTCTCCCTGGCCGGGGTCGCCGCCATCAAGGCCGCCAACCGGCATGTGAAGTGGCTGGACATGGACTCGCACGGCTACGGGGTCCTGGACATCGACGCCGAGCGGACCCAGATGGACTACTTCGGCATCTCCGACAAGACCGACCCGAACGCCACCAGCACCCTGCTGCGCTCCTACCGGACCCGCTCCGGCACCCAGCAGATGGAGCGCGCCGAACAGCCGCTCGTCTAGGGGAGGCCCGCCCGGACCCGCCCGGCCCGCCGGCTCACAGCTCGGCGAGGAAGCCCAGCGCCACCTTCCAGGCGCGCTCCGCCGCCTCCGCGTCGTAGTCGGGCAGCTCGGGGTCGGTGAAGAGATGGCCGGCGCCGGCGTAGCGGAAGACCTCTACGTCCGCGCCGGCCCGGCGCATCCGGAGGTACCAGGCGTTCAGCCAGTCGTGCGGCTCGTACGGGTCGGGGTCGGCGACGTGCAGCTGCACCGGCAGGTCGTCGGCGACGGCGTCGTCCGCGATGTCCGAGGTGCCGTGCAGCAGGAGCAGCCCGCGGGTCTTCTCGTCGCCCAGCGCGAGGTTCTGCGCGACCGAGCCGCCGAAGGAGAAGCCCGCGTAGACCAGACCGCGGTCGGAGTAGGGCGCCACGGCCGTGACGGCGCGCTTGAGCAGCTCCTCCCGGCCGATCTCGTCCTTGATCAGGATGCCGTCCGGGACCGAGTCGGCGGTCCGGCCGTCGAACAGGTCGGGGACGATCACCTCGTGCCCCGCGGCGCGCAGCCGGTCCGCCGCGGCGTGCACCGCGGGACGCAGCCCGCACACCGAATGAAACAGCACAATCGTCGGAAGTCCGCTGGTCGGGGACTCGGAGGCGGGCGGCACTGACATCACTTCCCTGGGGTCGGATCGATCTCGCCCCATCCTGCCAGTTACGGTCGCGGGGACCGGGTACCAGCACACCACGGCCCCTCGCACCCCATGGAGGAGGAGACTCGTGTCATTGGAGGACGTCCTGCGTCCGGTCGTCGTGATCGGCGGCGCGGTCCTGCTCGCGCTCGTCCTGGTCTGGCTCGCCGACCGGGCGCTGCGCCGGATCGACGCCGCCCACCCGGAGACCCCCTTGTGGGGGCTGCTGCGCCGCTGCCGGATACCGCTGCAAGTGGTGCTCTGCGCGGCCCTGTTGCGCGGCTCGTTCGAGCATACGGGTCTGGAGTCCGTCGAGAAGCACAAGGCGGGCATCGGGCAGGCGCTGACCCTGGTCCTGATCGCGGCCACCGCCTGGCTGGTCGTGAGGGCCGCGGCGGCGATCGTCGAGTCCTCGTACTCGCGCTACGCGGCGGGCGCCCGGGACGCGGCGCGGGTGCGGCGGGTACGGACCCAGGTGACGCTGATCCAGCGGGTGGTGACGGCCGTGGTGATCGTCGTCGCGGCCGCCTCGATGCTGCTGACGTTCCCGGCGATGCGGGCGGTCGGCACGTCCATGCTGGCGTCGGCCGGGCTGCTGGGCATCGTCGCCGGTATCGCCGCCCAGTCCACCCTCGGCAACCTCTTCGCCGGCCTGCAGATCGCGTTCGGCGACATGGTGCGCATCGGTGACACCGTCGTCGTCGACGGCGAATGGGGCACCGTCGAGGAGATCACCCTGACCTTCCTGACCGTGCGGACCTGGGACGAGCGCCGGATCACGATGCCGGTGTCGTACTTCACCGGCAAGCCGTTCGAGAACTGGTCGCGCGGCGGCGCCCAGATGACCGGCACGGCCTTCTTTCACCTCGACCACAGCGCGCCGGTGGAGAAGATGCGCCAGCGGCTGCTGGAGATCCTCCAGGAGTGCCCGGAGTGGGACGGCCGGTCCTGGAGCCTGGTGGTCACCGACACCACACCGACCACGATCGTGGTGCGGGCGCTGGTGACCGCCCGGGACTCGGACGCCCTGTGGACGGTGCGCTGCGAGGTACGCGAGCGCCTGCTGGAGTGGCTGCAGGCCGAGCACTCCTACGCGCTGCCGCGGATCGCCACGGCGCCGGCGCCGGGCACCTCCGCACCGGCCCTCGGCAAGGAGCCGGGCCCCCGGTCCCTGCCGGGCTGAGCCCCGCGCCCGGACCCTGCGGCGCTAGGGCGCGCCCCGCAGGCTGCGCATGTCCAGGTGCCGCAGCACCCGGTCGACGATCTCCGGGTCCGCGCCCGGTTCGCTGCGCGCCGCCAGTACCTCGTGCCGGGCGGCGGAGAGCATCTCGCCCTGGATGCGCTGCACCTTCTTCATCCGGGTGATGCGCTTCTCGAACAGCTCGCGCCGCTCGTCGTCGACGATGTCCGGCGCGATCCGGGCCCCGATGTCGTGCGCCCGCCGCGCCAGCTGTTCGCTGACCTCGTCGGGCAGCTCCTCGACCTCCAGGATCTCCTTCAGCCGCCGCTTGGACGCCTTGATCACCCGGAGCGCCAGCTCCCGCTCCAGCGCGTCGACCGCGTCGGTGTCCGCCCGCACCCGCAGCCGGCGCACCAGCCAGGGCAGGGTCAGCCCCTGGATGATCAGGGTGGAGAGCACCACCGCGAAGGCGATGAAGAGGATGTCGTCGCGGACCGGGAAGTCGTCCCCGCCGTCGACGCTGTACGGAATGGCCAGTGCCAGCGCCACCGAGGCCACCCCGCGCATCCCCGACCACCACATGATGAGCGTCTCCCGCCAGCTCATCGGGATCTCCTCGTCGTAGTCGCGGCGCTTGTGCATCCGCTTGGCCAGCCAGGCGGCGGGCAGCAGCCACAGCAGCCGGACGCCGACCACCACTCCGACGACGGCGGCGCCGGCGCCGAGCAGCTGGCCCCAGCGGTGGGAGGCCGCTCCGAAGATGTTGTGCAGCTCCAGGCCGATCAGCCCGAAGGCCACCCCGGTGACGAGGGTGTCGACGACCTCCCAGAAGGTGTAGCCGGCCAGCCGCCCCATCACGTCGTCCGGGTCGACCGCGTACTCGGCCAGGAACAGCGCGCAGGTCAGCACCGCGAGCACACCGGACCCGCGGAAGTCCTCGGCCAGGACGTAGGCGACGAACGGCACCAGCAGCGTCAGGCCGATCTGCAGCGTCGGGTCGCCGAGCAGCCCCATCAGCTTGTTGGTGACCCAGCCGAGCCCCAGGCCGACCGCTATGGCGACCACCGCGGAGAGCACCAGCGAACCGATCGCGGCCGGCACCGAGAAGGTTCCGCTGACCGCCGCCGCGAGCGCGACGTGGTACAGCACGATGGCGGTGACGTCGTTGAACAGCCCCTCGCCCTCGAGGATCGAGACCAGCCGGCGGGGCAGCCCGAGCTTGCCGGCGACGGCGGTCGCGGCCACCGGGTCGGGCGGGGCGACCAGCGCGCCGAGCACCACGGCGGCGGCCACCGGCATCCCCGGCACCACCGCCTGGGCGACGGCGGCGACCGCGGCGGTGGTGGCGAAGACCAGCGCCACGGCGAGCAGGAAGATCGGCCGCAGGTTGGCGGTGAACTGCCGCCAGGAGGTGCGCTGCACCGCCGCGTAGAGCAGTGGCGGCAGCACCACCGGCAGGATGAACTCGGGCGGCACCTCGACATTGGGCACGAACGGCAGCAGGGCCAGGACGGCGCCGACCAGGGTCATCAGCACCGGAGACGGGAGCCCCAGCCGGTCGCCGACCGGAACCATGACGACGGCTCCGAGCAACAGGACGAAGATCAGAGCCAGCTGGTCCACGGTGTCGGCGCTCCGGGGTCGGATTCGATCACTTGCCGACCCCAGCGTGCCACGTCACCGGCCCCCGCCCGCCGTGTCGCCTCCCGCCCGGCTACCCGCCGCGTCAGCTGCTCTCGTCGCGGACGGTGTCGAGGGCGCGCTGCAGATCGTCCGGGTAGGCGCTCTCGAACTCGACCCAGCGGCCGTCCGAGGGGTGCTCGAAGCCCAGCCGCATGGCGTGCAGCCACTGCCGGGTGAGGCCGAGGCGCTTGGCGAGGGTGGGGTCGGCGCCGTAGGTCAGGTCGCCGACGCAGGGGTGGCGGTGCGCGGACATGTGCACCCGGATCTGGTGGGTGCGGCCGGTCTCCAGCTTGATGTCGAGCAGGCTGGCCGCGCGGAACGCCTCGATCAGGTCGTAGTGCGTGACGGAGGCCTTGCCCTCGGCCGTCACCGCCCACTTGTAGTCGTGCTGGGGGTGCCGGCCGATGGGGGCGTCGATGGTGCCGCTCATCGGGTCCGGGTGGCCCTGGACCAGGGCGTGGTAGCGCTTGTCGACCGTGCGCTCGCGGAACTGCTGCTTGAGCAGGGTGTAGGCGCGCTCGGACTTGGCGACCACCATCAGGCCGGAGGTGCCGACGTCGAGGCGGTGCACGATGCCCTGGCGCTCGGCGGCACCGGAGGTGGAGATGCGGAAGCCGGCCGCGGCCAGGCCGCCGATGACGGTCGTTCCCGTCCAGCCGGGGCTGGGGTGCGCGGCGACGCCGACGGGCTTGACGATCACGACGATGTCGTCGTCGTCATGCACGATCTCCATGCCCTCGACGGGCTCGGCGACGATCTCCACGGGCGGCGCGGCCTGCGGCATCTCGACTTCCAGCCAGGCGCCGCCGCTCACCCGCTCGGACTTCATCACCTCGGAGCCGTCGACCCGGACCTTGCCGGCGGCGGCGAGCTCGGCCGCCTTCGTACGGGAGAAGCCGAACATCCGGGCCAGCGCGGCGTCGACGCGCTCGCCCTCCAGGCCGTCCGGTACGGGCAGGGTGCGGATCTCGGGAATGGTGCTCACCCCACGAGTATGGCAGTCGCACCACGGTGCCCTGCCCCACGCCCGGACCCCGGCCCCGAGCCCGGACCGCAAGCCGGACCACAGCCCCTCAACCGCCACCACCAACGGCCCCCGCCCGGGGCACTCAGTCCTTGTGTACGG
>NZ_JBFBHQ010000034.1:21290-69885 GCF_040701845.1 Streptomyces angustmyceticus
GTACGGCCGCCCTGCCCGACCACCGGCCCCCGACCCAGACCGGGCCGCAGGCCCCCAACCGCCACCACCAACGGCCCCCGCCCCGGCCGACCCCGCCACGGGGCACTCAGTCCTTGTGTACGGCCGCCCTGCCCGACCACCGGCCCCCGACCCAGACCGGGCCGCAGGCCCCCAACCGCCACCACCAACGGCCCCCGCCCCGGCCGACCCCGGCACGGGGCACTCAGTCCTTGTGTACGGTCCCGTCCGGGTCGAGCCCGCGGAAGGACAGGATCACGATCAGGATGCCGCCGCAGACGATGCCGGAGTCGGCGAGGTTGAAGACCGCGAAGTGCGCCGGGGCGATGAAGTCGACCACCGCGCCCTCGAAGACCCCCGGCGAGCGGAACAGCCGGTCGGTGAGGTTGCCGAAGGCGCCGCCGAGCAGCAGCCCGAGCGCGATCGCCCAGGGCAGGCTGTAGAGCTTGCGGGCGATCCGGGCGATCACCACGATCACCGCCACCGCGATCAGCGTGAGGAAGATCGTCAGCGCCTCGCCCATGCTGAACGCGGCGCCGCGGTTGCGGATCACGGTGAACTGCAGCAGCGTCCCGATGACCTGGATGGGCTCGTGGTGCTCCAGCTTCGCGACCACCAGCAGCTTGCTGCCCAGGTCGAGCAGGTAGACCAGGAGCGCGACCAGCAGCAGTGCGGTGATCCGCCGCTTGCCGCGGTCGGTGCCCTGTGCCGACGCCACCGCCCCTCCCCCCTCGGATCCCGCGGTGGAATCCGCGCCGGTCCCCCGCTCGGGTTCCGGCGTGCCGGTGATGCGTTCCGCCTCTGCCACGTGTGAGTCCCTCAGCCCGTTGTGTCCCCGGCCGGGCCGTGCCCGGCTGAACCACGAGAGTACGGCACACACCTGCGGTGCCGGGCAGTTCGGGTGCCGCCCACGACAACTACCGGCCGCCTCAGCGGCGCTCCTGTTTCTGTTTGCACTCCACGCACAGCGTCGCCCGCGGGAAGGCCTGCATCCGCGCCTTGCCGATGGGGTTGCCGCAGTTCTCGCAGAGCCCGTAGGTGCCCGCGTCCAGCCGGCCGAGGGCCCGCTCGGTCTGGTGGAGCATCTCGCGGGCGTTGGAGGCGAGCGCCAGCTCGTGCTCACGGGTGATGTTCTTGGTGCCGGTGTCGGCCTCGTCGTCGCCCGCTCCGTCGCCGGAGTCGCGCATCAGCCCGGCGATGGCGTCCTCGGCCGAGACGATCTCCAGGCGCAGCCGCGTCGTCTCCTCCATCAGCTCGGTCCGCGCCGCGGCGACCTCGTCGGGCGTCCAGGGGTCCTCGCCCGGCCGTACGGCGAGCTCCCCCGGCGCCGCGGCCACCCGGGCCATGGGCACCGCGGAGTCGTCGCCGTGGGCCTTGGCCGTCGCGGCCGCAGTCTTCTTCGCCACCACCGTCTTGGCTCCCGTCTTCTTAGCGGGCACCGCGGCCGTCTTGGCCGGAGCCTTCTTCGCGGTCTTCTTCGCGGTCTTCTTGGCGGCCGTCTTCTTCGCGGCCGTCTTCCCGGCCGCTGTTCCGGCCGTGGTCCTCTCCGGTGCGGTCGTGCCGGCCGCCGCCTTCTTCGCCGCCGTCTTCCTGGCCGCGGCCTTCTTCGGAGCTGTCTTCTTCGGTGCAGGCTGCTTCGCCGCGGCCTCGTCGGCAGGCGTCGTGCTCTGCTCCGCGGCGGTCTTCTTCGCCACCATGGCCGCGACCCCTTCACCTATGTGACTTTGTTCGCGAATCGTGACGGGAACGATAAATCGCCGCACGCCACGCGGCAACGGGACGCACCGCCCTCCCGGGGCCGCCACCCGGCCCCGACGTCCGTTCTGCCTCGTTTGTGCCCCGCTCCCCGGCCGGTAATCCGCCCGCCCGCGCGATGCCCGCCGGCTCGCCATTCGGGTCACGGCGCACCCTCGGACCGGGCGGGCGGACAGCGGCCGGAGCGCGGCACGGCGCGGTCCCCGGGACACCCTCGTACGGTGCCCCGGGGCCGGCCCCTCCCCCGGTCGCCGAAATCCGGTCGGCCGTTGTCGGCCCGGCCCCGTACACTGGGCCGAGCGAGAGGCATTGACGGGACGAGTAGCGCCGTACGCAGCCAGCAGCGACCCGGGGACGGTGGGAGCCCGGGGGTGTGCACGACGCGAAGATCACCCCGGAGCCGCCGGAAGAAAGCTTTGGACAGTGGGCTACGCCCACGGGCCGCCCAGGGCGAGTAGAACCGGCAGCGCGACCCCAATGAGGGGGCGGTGCAACGGCACCGCCAAGGAGGGTGGTACCGCGGGAGCCCAGGCTCTCGTCCCTCCGGACGGAGAACGCAGCAGGTGTCCGCCGGAGGAAGCCCCCGATGAGTCCGCAGCCCCAGTACCGCCAGGTACCCGCCCAGGTAGACCTCCCCGCCCTCGAGCACGCCGTGCTCGAGTTCTGGCAGGAGCAGAAGGTCTTCGCCCGCACCCTCCAGCAGTCCGAGGGCCGGCCCGAGTGGGTCTTCTACGAGGGCCCCCCGACCGCCAACGGCATGCCCGGCGCGCACCACATCGAGGCGCGCGTCTTCAAGGACGTCTTCCCCCGGTTCCGCACGATGCAGGGCTACCACGTCGACCGCAAGGCCGGCTGGGACTGCCACGGCCTCCCGGTCGAGCTGGCCGTGGAGAAGGAGCTGGGCTTCAGCGGCAAGAAGGACATCGAGGCGTACGGCATCGCCGAGTTCAACGCCAAGTGCCGCGAGTCGGTGACCCGCCACACCGACGCCTTCGCCGAGCTCACGACCCGTATGGGCTACTGGACCGACCTGGACGCCCCGTACCGCACGATGGACCCCGACTACATCGAGTCGGTGTGGTGGTCGCTGAAGGAGATCTTCACCAAGGGCCTGCTGGTCCAGGACCACCGCGTCGCCCCCTGGTGCCCGCGCTGCGGCACCGGCCTGTCGGACCACGAGCTGGCGCAGGGCTACGAGACCGTCGTCGACCCCTCGGTCTTCGTCCGCCTCCCGCTGACCTCCGGCCCGCTGGCCGGCCGGGCCGCACTGCTCATCTGGACGACCACCCCCTGGACCCTGGTCTCCAACACCGCCGTCGCCGCCCACCCCGACGTCACCTACGTCGTCGCCACCGACGGCAGCGAGCGGCTGGTCGTCGCCGAGCCGCTGCTGGAGAAGGCCCTCGGCGAGGGCTGGACCGCCACCGGCGAGTCCTTCACCGGCCGCGAGATGGAGCGCTGGGCCTATGAGCGCCCCTTCGACCTCGTCGAGCTGGAGGGCGCCAACATCGTCGTCAACGCCGAGTACGTCACCACCGACGACGGCACCGGCCTCGTCCACCAGGCCCCGGCCTTCGGCGAGGACGACCTCAGGACCTGCAAGGCGTACGGCCTGCCGGTGATCAACCCGGTCCGCCCGGACGGCACGTTCGAGGAGGAACTCCGCCTGGTGGGCGGCCAGTTCTTCAAGAAGGCCGACGAGACGCTGGTCGCCGACCTCGACGCCCGCGGCCTGCTCTTCCGCCACCTCGCCTACGAGCACAGCTACCCGCACTGCTGGCGCTGCCACACCGCGCTGCTCTACTACGCCCAGCCGTCGTGGTACATCCGCACCACCGCGGTCAAGGACGCCCTGCTGCGGGAGAACGAGAACACCAACTGGTTCCCCGAGTCGGTCAAGCACGGCCGCTTCGGCGACTGGCTCACCAACAACATCGACTGGGCGCTGTCGCGCAACCGCTACTGGGGCACCCCGCTTCCCCTCTGGCGCTGCGAGGAGGGCCACCTCACCTGCGTCGGCTCGCTCGCCGAGCTGACCGAGCTGACCGGCACCGACCAGTCCGGCCTGGACCCGCACCGCCCCTACATCGACGCGGTCACCTTCCCCTGCACCCACGAGGGCTGCGCGCTCACCGCCACCCGCGTCCCCGAGGTGATCGACGCCTGGTACGACTCGGGCTCGATGCCGTTCGCGCAGTGGGGCTACCCGTACCGCAACAAGGAGCTGTTCGAGAAGCGCTACCCGGCGCAGTTCATCTCGGAGGCCATCGACCAGACCCGCGGCTGGTTCTACACCCTGATGGCCGTCGGCACGCTCGTCTTCGACAAGTCCTCGTACGAAAACGTGGTCTGCCTCGGTCACATCCTCGCCGAGGACGGCCGGAAGATGTCCAAGCACCTGGGCAACACCCTCCAGCCGATCCCGCTCATGGACCAGCACGGCGCCGACGCGGTCCGCTGGTTCATGGCTGCCGGCGGCTCCCCCTGGGCGGCCCGCCGGGTCGGCCACGGCACCATCCAGGAAGTCGTCCGCAAGACCCTGCTGACGTACTGGAACACCGTCGCCTTCCAGGCGCTGTACGCCCGTACCTCCCAGTGGGCGCCGTCCGCCGCCGACCCGGCCCCGGCCGACCGCCCGCTGCTGGACCGCTGGCTGCTCGGCGAGCTGAACACCCTGGTCGAGCAGGTCACCGAGTCCCTGGAGACGTTCGACACCCAGCGGGCCGGCAAGCTGCTGTCGACCTTCGTCGACGACCTCTCCAACTGGTACGTCCGCCGCTCCCGCCGCCGCTTCTGGCAGGGCGACGCCGCGGCGCTGCGCACCCTCCACGAGGTCATCGAGACCGTCACCCGCCTCATGGCCCCGATCACCCCGTTCATCACCGAGCGGGTCTGGCAGGACCTGGTCGTCCCGGTCGCCCCGGAGGCCCCGGCGTCCGTCCACCTCTCCAGCTGGCCGGTCCCCGACCGCGCGCTCATCGACCCGGCGCTGTCCGGCCAGATGCAGCTGGTGCGGCGGCTGGTAGAGCTGGGCCGCGCCACCCGCGCCGAGTCGGGGGTGAAGACCCGCCAGCCGCTGTCCCGTGCGCTGGTGGCGGCCCACGGCTTCGCCGGCCTGCCCGAGGACCTGCGCGCGCAGATCGCCGAGGAGCTCAACGTCAGTTCCCTGGCCTCGCTGTCCGAGGTGGGCGGCTCGCTCGTCGACACCACCGCGAAGGCGAACTTCCGTGCCCTCGGCAAGCGGTTCGGCAAGGGCGTCCAGGCGGTCGCCAAGGCCGTCGCCGCCGCGGACGCCGCCGCCCTCTCGCTCGCGCTGCGCGAGGGGACGGCGAGCGTCGAGGTCGACGGGGAGCCCGTCGCGCTCGCCCCCGACGAGGTCATCATCACCGAGACCCCGCGCGAGGGCTGGTCGGTGGCCTCCGACGCGGGTGCCACGGTCGCCCTCGACCTGGAGATCACCCCGGAGCTGCGGCGGGCGGGCCTGGCCCGTGACGCGATCCGGCTGATCCAGGAGGCCCGCAAGAACAGCGGCCTGGACGTCGCCGACCGGATCGCGCTGCGCTGGCGGTCCACCGACGACGAGGTCCGCACGGCGCTGGCCGATCACGCCGGCCTGATCTCCGACGAGGTCCTCGCCGACGACTTCGCCCCCGGCGAGGGCGACGGGACCTACGGCTCCGCGTTCACCGACGAGAGCCTGTCCCTGACGTTCCAGCTGCGCAAGGCGTAGCCTCCGGCGTCCCGCGAAGCCCCCCGGTGCACCCCGCACCGGGGGGCTTCGCCGTTCCCGTCGACGCCTGACGACCCTGCGGACAAGTACACACAAAAGGGCCGGGCCCCGAAGGAGTGTTCCCTCGGGGCCCGGCCCTGATTGCCGACGGTGCGCGCTACGCGGACGTCAGTTGTCGTCCTCGTCGATGAGGAAGCCGCGCATCGGCGACGGCGTCTGCTGCATCGGCTGCGGGCTCTGCGGCCGCACCGGAGCCATCGGCTGGGTCATCGCCGGCGACATCTGCTGCTGACCGCCGCCGTAGGACGGACCACCGTTGGACTGACCGGCCATGGAGTGGTTGCCGCCCATCTGCTGGCCGCCACCCATGGTGTGGTTGCCGCCCATGGTGCCGGCACCGGCCGACGCCATCGACGGGGACGGCGGCAGCGAAGCGGTCGCCGGGGTCCGCGGCGGGGCCAGCGAGTCGTCGGCCTGGTTCTCCAGCTGACGCAGCTGGCTCTCCAGGTACGACTTCAGCCGCGTGCGGTACTCGCGCTCGAAGCCGCGCAGGTCCTCGACCTTGCGCTCCAGCGTCGCGCGGGCCGACTCCAGCGAACCCATCGCCACGCGGTGCTTCTCCTGCGCGTCCCGCTCCAGCGCGTCGGCCTTGGCGCGGGCGTCCCGCTCCAGGCCCTCGGCACGGCTGCGCGCCTCGCCGACGATCTTGTTGGCCTCCGAACGGGCCTCCGCGATCGCCTGGTCGGCGGTCTGCTGTGCCAGCGACAGCACGCGAGCGGCGCTGTCACCGCCGGGGCCGCCCTGCTGGGCAGCCTGCGGCAGCTGCGGTCCGCCGGGGCCGCCCATCGGGCCGCCCATCGGACCGCCGGGACCCATCGGACCGGGGCCGTGCGGGCCCTGCGGACCGGGGCCGTGGCCACCGGGACCTGGAGGCAGCTGAGGTGCTCCACCGGGCAGTTGGGGAGGTCCACCCATCCCCTGCTGCTGCTGCGGCGGCACCGGCTGCGGACCGGATATGGCGGCGGGCACCGGAGCCCCGGGCCGCTGCTGCTGGTCCTGCTGCTGGTCGGGTCCCTTGCGCAGCCCCTGCTGCTGCTGGTTCTGCGCCGCGGCGCGGGTGGCAGCGGCCAGCTTGGCGCGAAGGTCCTCGTTCTCCCGCAGGAGCCGGGTCAGTTCGGCTTCGACCTCATCGAGGAAGGCATCGACCTCGTCCTCGTCATAGCCTTCTCGGAGGCGGACGGTCGTGAACTGCTTGTTCCGCACGTCCTCGGGGGTCAACGGCATCTCTACTTCACCTCAACGTAGTCGTCGGCAATCGGCAAGACCGTATCGTTCACACCAACAACACCGTCCTCACGACGGTGATCAGGATGTACACGATGATCATCAATACGAAGAAGGACAGGTCGAGCGCCACGCCCCCGAGACGCAGCGGCGGAATTACCCGCCGCAGAAGCTTGAGTGGCGGATCAGTGACAGTGTAGGCGGCCTCAAGAATGACCACCATCGCCTTGCCGGGTTGCCATGAACGGGCGAACTGGAAGACATAGTCCATCACCAGCCGGAAGATCAACACGATCAGGAAGCAGTACAGCGCGATGTAGATCACCTGACCAAAGACACTCATCTCGCGCTGTCCCTCTCCCCTTGCCTTGCTCTGTGTTGGCCTCACGGCCGCGGTGTGCCCGGTGTTGCGTCTCAGCTCTGGTTGAAGAACCCGCCCTCTGCGATGCGGGCCTTGTCCTCCGCCGTGACATCGACGTTAGCAGGCGACAACAGGAACACCTTCTGCGTCACCCGCTCGATGCTGCCGTGAAGACCAAACACCAAACCGGCCGCAAAGTCGACAAGTCGCTTCGCGTCGGTGTCGTCCATCTCCGTGAGATTCATGATCACCGGAGTGCCCTCGCGGAAGTGTTCCCCGATGGTACGGGCTTCGTTGTAGGTCCGGGGATGCAGTGTGGTGATGCGGTAGGGCTCCCGCTCGGACACAACCTTGGGCATGATCACCGGTGCGTTCTTCTCCAGATTTGGACGTTCGGGTGTGATGGATGCCACGGGGGCGATTCGCGCGGGTCGTCCGTTTTCCACGGTGAGCGGGGCCGGTTCACGTTGCGCCGGAGGTGTCACGGCGCGGACGGGTTCCTCCCTTTCGGGGGGAATTTCGGCCTGCACTGGGTGCTGTTGACGCCGCCCCCGGTCGGGCTCCGGGTCAAGCTCGGGCTCGAACTCGTCATCGGGGTCGAACCCCCGGCCGTCGTACCCATCGTCCTCCACGAGGCCGAGGTAGACCGCCATCTTGCGCATCGCGCCGGCCATTCTCTGCGTCCTCCGCTCTGTGGTGGATCGGCTCCGTCACCAGGGGCCTTGGATCCACGCGGCCTGCCCGCTTTTTGCGGGAATGACCATATTTTGTGCTGTGGTCCGACTTGCTTGGCGACGTTACCGGAGCCGTGGTCGGACTCCGAGTACCGCAGTGCCGACGCGCACATGTGTCGCCCCGGCCGCCACGGCTTCTTCGAGGTCCGCGCTCATGCCTGCGGACACCATGGTGGCAGCAGGATGAGCCGCGCGCAGGTCGGATGAGATTTCCATGAGCCGCTCGAAAGCGGCGAGTTCACGCCCCGCGTAGGGCCCGGCCAGCGGGGCGACCGTCATCACACCGTCCAGCCGCAGACCTTGGGCCCCGGCGACGGCCTCGGCGAGCGCCTCGACCCCGTCGGGGGCCACCCCGCCGCGCTCGCCCCGCTCGCCCGACTCCGCGTCGAGCGCCACCTGGATCAGACACCCCAGTTCGCGCCCGGCGCGCACCGCCTCCTTGGAGAGTGCGGTGACGAGCCGGGTCCGGTCGATCGACTGAACAATTCCGGCATAACCGGCCACAGAACGCACCTTGTTCGTCTGCAGTTGACCGACGAAGTGCCAAGTAAGCGGCACATCAGCACATTCCGCGGCCTTGGGTGCCGCCTCCTGGTCGCGGTTCTCCGCGACCTGGCGCACCCCGAGTTCCGCGAGCAACCGGACATCGCTCGCGGGATAGGTCTTGGTGACCACGATCAGGGTCACCTCGTCGCGCGGCCGGCCGGCCCGGGCGCAAGCGGCGGAGATACGTTCCTCCACCCGCGCCAGGTTCTCGGCCAGTTGCGTCTTGCGGTCGTCCGTCACAGCTCGGCCTCCCCCAGCCGCGGGCCGGGGGTCTCCCCGAGCCATACATAGCTCGCGAGCCGTCCCGTCGTACGGTCGCGCCGGTAAGAGAAGTGGTCGGCGGATTCGCGGGTGCAGATGTGGGAATCGTCACGCACCAGCACGCCCGCCGCGGCGAGTTGGGCCCGTACACCCGCGGTGACGTCCACCGCGGGAGTGCCCCAACTGGTCGTCGCGCGGGCCTCGGGCACCACCGCGGCGACGTCGGACCGCATCGCCTCGGGCACCTCGTAGCACCGCCCGCAGATCGCCGGTCCGGTGTGCGCGACGATCCGTGCCGGCACCGCCCCCTGCTTCACCATGGTCTCGACGACCGCCGGGACGACCCCGGCGACCAGACCGGGCCGGCCGGCGTGCGCGGCCCCCGCGATCCCGGCGACCGGATCGGCCAGCAGGACCGGGGTGCAGTCGGCGGTCAGCACGGCGAGCGCGAGCCCCCTGCGGTCCGTCACCACCGCGTCGACACCGGGGACCTCGTCGCCGTGCCACGGTCCGTCGACCACCGCGACGTCCCGGCCGTGCACCTGGTTCATCCAGACCACCGCGGCCGGGTCGAGGCCGAGTTCCGCGGCGGCCCGCGCCCGGTTGGCGTGGACGGCCTGCGGGTCGTCGCCGACCGCGCCGCCCAGGTTGAGCTGCTCATACGGAGCGGCGCTCACCCCGCCCCACCTGTCGGTGAAGGCGAAGTGCGCGCCGCTCTCGTGGTGCTGTTGCCCTATCACTTCGGTGCTTTACGTCACTTCAGGAAGTCGGGGACGTCGAGTTCCTCGGCGGCGGAGTCCGAGTACGGACGGGCCGGGGGAACCTGCGGGGCGCTCGCCGGGGGCGAGGGGACCTCGCCCAGCGCCGGGGACTCGGCCGGGGCCGGCTCCTCGTCGCGCACGGGCACCGAACCCAGTCCGCCGAAGGACGACGAACGCGGCTCCGGCGGGGTGGCCGGACGGCTCGGGGCCGGGGCGGCGGGCTCCTCGCGCTTCTGCGACGACAGTGCCGACTGGGCGTCGCGGCGGGCCGGCGGCTGGCCGCCGTCGAAGCCCGCGGCGATGACCGTCACCCGGACCTCGTCGCCCAGCGCGTCGTCGATGACCGCACCGAAGATGATGTTGGCTTCCGGGTGCGCGGCCTCGCTGACCAGCTGAGCGGCCTCGTTGATCTCGAAGAGACCGAGGTCGGAACCGCCGGAGATGGAGAGCAGCACCCCGCGGGCGCCGTCGATGGAGGCCTCCAGGAGCGGCGAGGAGATCGCCATCTCCGCCGCGGCCACCGCGCGGTCGTCGCCGCGTGCCGAGCCGATTCCCATGAGCGCGGAACCGGCCTCCGACATCACGGACTTGACGTCGGCGAAGTCGAGGTTGATCAGACCCGGTGTGGTGATCAGGTCGGTGATGCCCTGGACACCCGACAGCAGCACCTGGTCCGCGGACTTGAACGCGTCGAGCACGCTCACCTGGCGGTCCGAGATGGACAGCAGCCGGTCGTTGGGAATCACGATGAGGGTGTCGACCTCTTCGCGCAGCTGGGCGATGCCGTCCTCGGCCTGGTTGGCGCGACGGCGGCCCTCGAAGGTGAACGGCCGGGTGACCACGCCGATCGTCAGGGCGCCCAGCGAGCGGGCGATGTTGGCGACGACGGGTGCACCGCCGGTGCCGGTGCCGCCGCCCTCACCCGCGGTCACGAAGACCATGTCGGCCCCCTTGAGGACCTCCTCGATCTCCTCGCGGTGGTCCTCGGCCGCCTTCCGACCCACATCCGGGTTGGCGCCGGCGCCGAGTCCGCGCGTCATTTCGCGGCCGACGTCGAGCTTGACGTCGGCGTCGCTCATCAGCAGCGCCTGCGCATCGGTGTTGATCGCGATGAACTCGACGCCCTTGAGCCCGACCTCGATCATCCGGTTGATGGCGTTCACGCCACCGCCGCCGATGCCGACGACCTTGATGACTGCGAGGTAGTTCTGCGGTGCTGCCACGTCGAAGGCCTCTCGCCTCGAGTTACGTGTCGTCGCCGCACGTGCGTGTGGACGCCGACTGATGCCGATGGGACGGTTCGTATCGCCGACCCGAACCCTAACGTTGAAGTTTAGGGTTACCTGTGCCTGTGTTCCTTGGTTCCATAGTCCCTTTGGAACGAGACACTAAGTCGACAAGGCGCGCGCGTTCAACGAACACGCCGAACCTCCCGTTTTTCTTTTCACCCTATGTGATCACCCATAGTCGTAGCCATCCAGGGTGCTGGCCTGCGCCTGCGGGCGTCAACTCCCGGACACCGCAGGGGCACTGGGGACCGAGACGTCGAAGTGGCGCCCGTCGTGCGCCGCTTTCAGCAGCGCGGTCAGCACCTTTGCCTTTTCGGCGCCCTCTTCGCGGCTGCCCCACGCGACCGTGCGGCCGCCGGTCAGTTCGAGGGTGACGGCGTCGTAGGACCGTACACGGACCTTGCGCAGGTCCGTGCGCACGGCCCGGGGAAGGTCCCGGGCGACCGCGACCGCCGCCCGTCGCAACCGGTCGATTCCGAACCGGTGCAGACTCGGGGAGTCGGATGCGGTCATTTCCAGAAGCGGAACGCCCCGGGGGGCCGCGCTGACGGTGGCGAACCGGACGCCCTCGGCGTCCACTTCGACAAACTTTCCGCCCGCCCGCATCACCAGTTCCGGCTTCCTTTCGGTCACTTTCAGACCGATCGTGTGCGGCCAGGACCGCTCGACGTCAACGGTCTTGATGCGCGGCAGCCGTACGCGCAGCCGGTGGGCGAGCGCGTCCGTGTCCACGGAGGCCAGCGGCTCGTTCATCGGGGCGCGCGCCGCCGCGACGACCTCATGTGGCGTCAGAACGCTGGTGCCGGTGACCCTGACGCGTTCCACCCGAAGCCAGTTCGAGGCGTAGAGGGCCCAGACGCCGAACGCGCCGAGCAGCGCCGTGGCGGCCAGGATGATGATCAGACCACGGCGGCCCGGCGCGCGAAGGGGAATGCGCGCCCGCCACGACCCCGGTGCGCGGGGTGGCGCGGCGGAGGGCGGGCCGGACGGTGACTTCTTCTCGCCGCGTCGGGCGGTTGCCGGTCCGGCCACGCTCCCCTGCCTTCTCTCGTGCGCTACTTGTTGTGCTGCGCGATCGCCTCGTACACCATGCCGACCAGCAGCTCGTCGGCGTCCCTGCGGCCGAACTCGGAGGCCGCGCGGGACATCTCGTACAGCCGGTGCGGATCGGCCAGGACCGGGAGCACGCTGTTCTGCACCCAGTCCGGGGTCAGCTGGGCGTCGTCGACCAGCAGGCCCCCGCCGGCGTTGACCAGCGGCTGGGCGTTGAGCCGCTGCTCGCCGTTGCCGATGGGCAGCGGGACGAACGCGGCCGGCAGCCCGACGGCGGACAACTCGGCGACGGTCATCGCGCCCGCGCGGCAGAGCATCATGTCGGCCGCGGCGTACGCGAGATCCATCCGGTCCACGTACGGTACCGGGACATAGGGGGGCATCCCGGGCATGTTGTCCGCGTGCGGCAGTTCGTTCTTCGGACCGACCGCGTGCAGCACCTGGATGCCGGCGCGCTGGAGGACCGGCACGGCGGCCTGGATGACCTCGTTCAGGCGGCGGGCGCCCTGGGAACCGCCGGACACCAGCAGGGTCGGGAGGTTGGGGTCGAGACCGAAGGCCGCGCGCGCCTCGGGGCGGACCGCGGCGCGGTCCAGGGTGGCGATGGTGCGGCGCAGCGGGATGCCGACGTAGCGGGCGCCGCGCAGCTTGCTGTCGGGGGTGCTGACGGCGACGAACTTGGCGTACCGCGAGCCGATCTTGTTGGCCAGGCCGGGGCGGGCGTTGGCCTCGTGGACGATGATCGGCACGCCGAGGCGCTTGGCGGCGAGGTAGCCGGGCAGCGCCACATAGCCGCCGAAGCCGACGACGCAGTCCGCCTTCGTGCGCTCCAGGATCTGCTCGGCGGCCTTGATCGTGCCGCGCAGCCGCCCGGGGACGGTGATCAGTTCGGGCGTGGGCTTGCGCGGCAGCGGTACGGCCGGGATGAGACCCAGCTCATAGCCGCGTTCCGGGACGAGCCGGGTCTCCAGGCCCTTCTCCGTACCGAGTGCCGTGATCCCCACGGTGGGGTCCTGCCTCCGCAGTGCGTCCGCGAGGGCGAGCGCGGGCTCGATGTGGCCGGCGGTCCCCCCACCGGCGAGTACGACATGCACCGAAATTCACCGCTCTCCGGACGGCCGCTTCTTGACGCGCCGTCTCATCGTCTTCCATCTCACCCCAGCCGGTCTCCTTCCGGAAACCGGCCTCCGCGCCGACCGTGCCGACAACGCCACCCGTGCAGCGGGCTCGTCACGCGCGAAGGCGATCAGCAGCCCGATGGCGAACATCGTCGGCAGCAGGGCCGAGCCTCCGTAGGAGAACAGCGGGAGCGGGACACCGGCGATCGGCAACAGGCCGAGCACCGCACCGATGTTGATCACGGCCTGCGCCGTGATCCAGGTGGTCACGCCTCCCGCGGCGTACCGTACGAAGGGGTCCTCCGTGCGTCCGGCCACGCGGATACCCGCATAGCCTAGAGCCGCGAAGAGGGCGAGCACCGACAGCGTCCCCGCCAGACCCAGTTCCTCCCCGGTGATGGCGAAGATGAAGTCGGTGTGCGGTTCGGGGAGTTCTCCCCATTTTTCCATACTCGCGCCGAGGCCCGAACCGAAGAATCCGCCGGAGGCCAGGGCGTAGATGCCGTGCACGGCCTGCCAGCACTGGTCGCCGGGGCCCGGGTCGGTCGCGCCGATGCAGGCCAGGCGGGACATCCGGTTGGCGCTGGTCTTGATCAGCAGCGCCCCGATCAGCGTGGCGCCGCCCAGCACCCCCACGAACAGCCGGGTCGGGGCACCGGCCAGCCACAGCAGCCCGAAGAGGATCGCCGTGAGAATGATCGCGGTGCCCATGTCACCGCCGAGCATGATCAGCCCGAGCAGCAGGAAGGCCACCGGGATCAGCGGCACCAGCAGGTGCTTCCACTGCACCAGCAGCCTCTTGTCCTGTTTGCGGGCCAGCAGGTCGGCGCCCCACAGCACCAGCGCGAGCTTGCCGAACTCGCTCGGTTGCATCTGGAAAGGGCCGCCGAGGTTGATCCAGTTCTGGTTCCCGTTGACCGCGACCCCTATGCCCGGGATCTGCACCAGGCACATCAGGAACACCGAGACGGCGAGCAGCGGATAGGCCAGCGTGCGGTGCAGCCGCACCGTCATCCGGGAGGCGGCCAGCAGCAGCCCGCCGCCCAGGACGGCGGCGAGCAGCTGCTTGCGGAAGAAGTACGTCGGGGCCAGGCCGGACTGCAGCGCCTTGATCTGGGACGCCGAGTAGACCATCACCAGCCCCAGGACGGTGATCAGCAGGCTGCCGCCGAGGATCAGGTAGTACGCGGTCAGCGGGCGGTCCCAGGCCCGTTTGAGGCGGGTGTGGAGCCCCCGGGGGCCGCCGGGTCCGCGGGCCGTGCGCGGCGCGCGCAGCGGGGACGGGCGGCCCGGACGCGACGGGGCCGGCTTCGCCGATCGGGCCGTCATCCTCGTCCCCTCCACAGGTGCGCGCGCCGCCGGCTGACGACGACAGCGGGGAGAAACGGTCTAGTGATCCCGTGCGGTCAGCTCACCGACCGCGTCGGCGAAGGCCTCGCCCCGCTTGTTGTAATTGACGAACATGTCCATCGAGGCACAGGCCGGAGCCAGCAGGACGGTGTCGCCGGGCTCGGCCAGGCGGGCCGCTTCCCGGACCGCCTCGGACATCGCCCCAGTGTCGGTCCGGTCGAGGTCGACCACCGGCACATCGGGGGCGTGTCGCGCCAGGGCTTCGCGAATCAGCGCCCGATCGGCACCGATCAGCACCGCACCGCGCAGCCGGGCCGCCGACTTCTGCACCAGCTCGTCGAAGGTCGCGCCCTTGGCGAGGCCGCCGGCGATCCACACGATGTGCTCGTACGCCGCCAACGACGCCTCGGCGGCGTGGGTGTTGGTGGCCTTGGAGTCGTCGATGTAGGCGACGCCGCCGAGCTCGGCGACGTGCTGGATGCGGTGGGCGTCCGGGTGGAAGGCGCGCAGTCCGTCACGGACGGCGGCGGGCCGGACGCCGAAGGCACGGGCCAGCGCCGCCGCCGCGAGGGCGTTGGCGATGTTGTGCGGGGCGGGGGTCCCGGAGCCGGGCGCGATGTCGGAGACCTCGGCGAGCTCCTGGGCCTGCTGCTGCCGGTTCTCCACGAAGGCGCGGTCGACGAGGATGCCCTCGACGACGCCCAGTTGGGAGGGGCCGGGGGTGCCGAGGGTGAAGCCGATGGCGCGGCAGCCCTCCTCGACGTCGGCCTCGCGCACCAGGTCCTCGGTCGCCTTGTCGGCCGCGTTGTAGACGCAGGCGACGGTGTTGCCCTCGTAGATCCGGCCCTTGTCCGCGGCGTACGCCTGCATGGATCCGTGCCAGTCGAGGTGGTCGGGCGCGAGGTTGAGGACCACGGCGGAGTGGGCGCGCAGCGACGGCGCCCAGTGCAGCTGGTAGCTGGAGAGCTCGACGGCGAGCACGTCGTAGGGCTGCGCGCCGTCCCGGCCCTGGCCGAGGACCACATCGATGATCGGGGTGCCGATGTTGCCGACGGCCGCGGTGTGCAGCCCTTCGGCGGCCAGGATCGAGGCCAGCATCCGGACCGTGGTGGTCTTGCCGTTGGTGCCGGTGACCGCGAGCCAGGCCGCGGCCGGCTGTCCCGAGGGGGATTCGCGCAGCCGCCAGGCGATCTCCACGTCACCGACCACGTCCACCCCGGCCGCGGCGGCCGCCGCGAACAGCGGGCTGTCCGGCTTCCAGCCGGGCGAGGTGACGACGAGGTCCGTCCCCTCGGGGAGGGTCGCGCCGTCGCCGAGGCGGACGGTGATCCCCTCCGCCGCCAGCTCCTGCGCGGCGGCCCGCTGCTTCTCGCCGTCGCCGCCGTCCACGACGGTGATCCGGGCGCCGAGGCCGGCCAGCGCGCGGGCGGCACTGATGCCGCTCACGCCCAGGCCGGCGACGGTGATGTGCTGGCCGGCGAAGTCCGCCGGGCTCGGGGTGCTCACTTGGCCGCCTGCCAGCCGCCGTAGAAGATGCCGAGTCCGACGATCACGCACATGCCCTGGATGATCCAGAATCTGACCACCACCAGGACTTCCGACCACCCCTTGAGTTCGAAGTGGTGTTGGAGCGGCGCCATCCGGAAGACCCGCTTGCCGGTGAGCCGGAACGAGCCGACCTGGATGACCACCGACATGGTGATCAGGACGAAGAGACCGCCGAGGATGGCCAGCAGCAGCTCCGTACGGGAGCAGATGGCCAGACCGGCCAGCGCGCCGCCCAGGGCCAGCGAACCGGTGTCCCCCATGAAGATCTTGGCGGGGGAGGTGTTCCACCACAGGAAGCCGAAGCAGGCGCCCATCAGTGCCGAGGCGACGACCGCGAGGTCGAGCGGATCGCGGACCTCGTAACAGGCCGGCCCGGCGGTGATCTGGTTGGCGCACGACTCCTGGTGCTGCCAGATGCCGATGAAGGTGTACGCGCCGAAGACCATCACCGAGGCGCCGGTGGCGAGGCCGTCGAGGCCGTCGGTGAGGTTCACGCCGTTGGACATCGCCAGGATCATGAACAGCGCCCAGATCACGAAGATCACCGGGCCGATCTGCCAGCCGAAGTCCTGGGTGAAGGAGAGCCGGTCGGACGCCGGGGTCTGCCCGCGCAGATCGGCGAACTGCAGCGAGAGCACGGCGAAGGCGATGCCGACGATCAGCTGGCCGGCCATCTTCGCCTTGGCCCGCAGGCCCAGCGAACGCTGCTTGACGATCTTGATGTAGTCGTCGAGGAAGCCGACCAGGCCCATGCCCGCGAAGAGGAAGAGCACCAGCACACCGGAGAAGGTGGGATCGCTGGAGGTGATCACCTTCGTCACGACGTAGGCGATGATCGTGGCCAGGATGAAGGAGATGCCGCCCATGGTGGGCGTGCCCTTCTTGCTGCCGTGGGTGCGCGGGCCGTCATCGCGGATGAACTGCCCGTACCCCTTCTTGGCCAGCAGCTTGATCAGCAGCGGGGTGCCGATCAGGGTCAGGAAGAGCCCGATCGTTCCGGAGAAGAGGATCTGCTTCATCGAGTTCATCGGGACGCGGCTCCACCCTCGGCGCCCGCGGCGCCCAGCGCCCTGGCGTCGTCCAGCAATGCTGCGGCAACCCGCTCCAGCCCCACCGACCTGGACGCCTTCACCAGCACGACGTCTCCCGGTCGCAGCTCGCTGCGCAACAGGTCGACCGCCGCCCGCGCGTCGGACACGTGCACCGACTCCTCACCCCACGAACCCTCGTTCTTGGCGCCCATGTCGAGCCAGGCCGCTTCCCTGCCGCCGACTGCCACGAGCTTGCTGACGTTGAGCCGGACGACCAGGCGTCCGACCGCGTCGTGTTCGGCGAGCGCATCCTCGCCGAGCTCGGCCATCTCACCGAGCACCGCCCACGTACGACCGCCCTTCGCCTTGGCGGCGGTGCCCATGGCGACCAGCGCACGCAGCGCCGCTCGCATGGACTCGGGATTCGCGTTGTAGGCGTCGTTGACGACCGTCACGCCGTCCGCGCGCTCGGTGACCTCCATGCGCCAGCGGGAGAGCGTGCCGGCTTCGGAGAGCGCGGTGGCGATCTCGTCTACGGGCATGCCCAACTCATGGGCGACGGCGGCCGCGGCGAGCGCGTTCGACACGTGGTGCTCACCGTACAGCCGCATGGTCACATCGCTGCACCCGGAGGGTGTGTGAAGCGTGAAGGCGGGCTGTCCGGCCTCCGTGATCCGGACATTCTCGGCACGCACGGCGGCGTCCTCGGCCTCGCCGAACAGAATCGTCCGGGCGCGGGTGCGGGGGACCATGGCACGCACGTACGGATCGTCGGCGTTGAGCACCGCGACCCCGCCGTCCTCGGCCGCCGGCAGCCCCTCGACGAGTTCGCCCTTCGCCAGGGCGATCTGCTCACGGCCGCCGAACTCGCCGATGTGCGCGCTGCCGACGTTCAGCACCACGCCGATCCTCGGCGGGGTCAGCCCGGCGAGGTAGCGGATGTGGCCGACGCCTCGGGCGCCCATCTCCAGGACGAGGTGACGGGTCGTCTCATCGGCGCGCAGCGCGGTCAGCGGCACCCCGATCTCGTTGTTGAGGTTGCCCTCCGGCCAGACCGTCGGGCCGGTGCGCTGCAGCAGCTGGGCGATCAGGTCCTTGGTGCTGGTCTTGCCGGCCGAGCCGGTCAGGCCGACGACGGTGGTGCCCAGCCGCTCGACGACGGCGCGGGCGAGCGCCCCGAGGGCCGCGACCACGTCGTCGACGACGATCGCGGGGACGCCGACGGGGCGGGCGGCCAGGACGGCCACCGCGCCCGCTTCGACGGCGCCCGGCGCGAAGTCGTGGCCGTCGGCACGTTCACCGGCGAACGCCACGAACAGGGCGCCGGGGCACACCGCACGGGAGTCCGCCACGACCGGGCCGGTCACCCGGAGGCCGTCGTCCGGTATGTCGTGCTGCCGGCCGCCGACGATGCTCGCGATCTCGGCGAGCGACAGGGAGATCACAGGTCACCCCCGGCGCGGGGCGGGCGGTGACGGTAAAGGGGTTGTGCGCGCATGGCGGTGTGTCATCCCTGGTGGTTCGGCTGCGGTGACTGCTGCGACTGCTGCGACTGCGATGGCTTCAACGAGTCCTCGATGGCGCCGCGCAGCACCTGGCGGTCGTCGAAGGGGCGTACCACTCCGGCGATGTCCTGGCCCTGCTCGTGGCCCTTGCCCGCGACGATCACGGTGTCGCCGGGCTCGGCGCGGGCGACGGCGGCGGCGATGGCGGTGGCCCGCTCCTCCTCGACCAGCACCGTGCCGCGCTCGTGCACGGGGACCTCGGCGGCACCCGCGAGCATGGTGGCGAGGATCGCCAGCGGGTCCTCGCCGCGCGGGTTGTCGGAGGTCAGGATGGCGGTGTCGGCGAGCCGGGCGACCGCGGCACCCATCGGGCCGCGCTTGTGCGGGTCGCGGTCGCCGCCGCAGCCGAGGACGGCGTGCAGCTTGCCGTCGGTGACCTTGCGCAGCGCCCGCAGAACCGATTCGACGGCGTCGGTCTTGTGGGCGTAGTCGACGACCGCCAGGTACGGCTGACCGGCGTCGATGCGCTCCAGGCGGCCGGGGACCCCGGGCACCGCGGCGACGCCGTCGGCCGCGGTCTGCGCGTCGATGCCGGCGACGACCAGCGAGACGATCGCGGCGAGCGCGTTGGCGACGTTGAACGGGCCGGCGATCGGTGAGGCGGCGCGCAGGGTCCGGCCGTCCGGGCCGTGCACGGTGAAGGTCGAGCCGAGGGCGCCGACCTCGACGTCCGAGGCCCGCCAGTCCGCGTCCGGGTGGCCCTCGGCCGAGAAGGTGGTGACCGGGACCTCGGATTCGCCCTCGGCCAGCCGCTTGCCGTACTCGTCGTCGAGGTTGACGACGCCGGCCCGGCTGCGGGCCTTGGTGAACAGCTGGGCCTTGGCCTGGAAGTAGTCCTCCATCCCGGAGTGGAACTCCATGTGCTCCGGGCTGAGGTTGTTGAAGATCGCGACGTCGAAGACGCAGCCGTCGACCCGGCCGAGGACCAGGGCGTGGCTGGAGACCTCCATGGCGACCGCGCGCACGCCGCGCTCGCGCATCACCGCGAACAGCGCCTGCAGGTCGGTGGCCTCGGGGGTGGTGCGCTCGGACTTGATGCGCTCGTCGCCGATGCGGGTCTCGACGGTGCCGATCAGGCCGGTGAGTCCCCCGTCGGTGCGCTTCGCGGCGGCCGCCAGCAGCCCGCCCTCGATGAGGTAGGCGGTGGTGGTCTTGCCGGAGGTGCCGGTGATGCCGATCTGGAGGAGGTCCTCGCCCGGTGCCCCGTAGATCGAGACGGCCAGGGCACCCATCCGGGCGCGCGGGTTCTCGACGACGAGGGCCGGCAGGCCGGTGGCCGCGGCGCGCTCGGCGCCCGACGGGTCGGTCAGGATCGCCGCGGCGCCGAGGTCGGCGGCCTGGGCGACGAAGTCGGCGCCGTGCAGACGGGCGCCGGGCAGCGCGGCGTAGACGTCGCCGGGCCGGACCGCCCGGGAGTCATGGGTGATGCCGGTGACCATCACGGGCTGCGCGGCCTCGGCCGCTCCGGCGGAGCCGGTGCCTGCACCGGGGTGGCCGGGTTCCGGGGCGGGGCATCCCAGCTGCTCGGCGAGGTCCGCCAGGGGGGTGGGGCGGACCGTTTCAGGGCGCGGCGCTCCCGGATAGGTACCGGGCCCGCCCTTCTCGGCGTGCTGGGCTTTCGGGGACTGATCAGCGTGTGACACGGCGGTGAGCGTACCGGGCACCACCGGCCCGGGGCGAAGTGAGGGCCGTGGGGAGGAGCAGTTTCCCGGGACGGGGGTGCCGTCGGGGGTGCCGTCGGGGGTGATGGTCGTCACGGCGGAATTGCCTCGATTTCATTGGCCTGGCGTGAAGGTGACCGGCAGCCGCGGGGGCCCCGCGCCGGTCGGCGGGACCTGGAGGGTTTTCAGCGCGAAGGCCATGACCTGCTGGTAGATCGGGCCACAGACCTGGCCGCCGAAATAGCTGCCCGAGGTGGGGTTCTGCACGGCGCAGTAGACCGTGATGCGGGGCTTGTCGGCGGGTGCGAAGCCGGCGAAGGACGCGGTGTAGCCGTGGTAGCGGCCGGTTTTGGGGTCCACCCGGTTGGACGTTCCGGTCTTGCCGCCGACGCGGTAGCCGTCGATCTTCGCCTTCGCCCCGGTGCCCTCCTCGTCGTCGACCACCGACTCCAGCATGGTGGCCAGGGTGCGCGCGGTCTTCGGGCCGACCACGCGGTTCCGCTCGGGCTCGGGCGCCGGTGTGTAGTGGCCGCCGGGCCCGGTGCTGCCGCGGACCAGCGAGGGGGCGATGCGCTCGCCGCCGTTGGCGATCGTGGAGTAGACGGAGGCGGCCTGTACGGCGTTGAGGGACAGCCCCTGGCCGAACGGGATGGTGAACTGCTGCGAGGTGTTCCAGTCCTGCGGCTTGGCCAGGATGCCGTCGGTCTCCCCGGGGAAGCCGAGGCCGGTCGGCTTCCCGATGCCGAACTTCCGCAGGTACGAGTAGAGGACCTGGTTGGCCCGGGGCTGGGTCCTGCCGAGCTGGCCGGCGGCGAGGATCGTGCCGATGTTGCTGGACTTGGCGAGCACGCCGTTGAGCGTGAGGTGCCAGGTGGCGTGGTCGACGTCGTCGGCGAACAGCCGGTCGCCGCGGTGCAGCCGGTTGGGCACGGTGACGCGGGTGGCCGCCGTGGCGACGCCCTCCTCCAGGACGGCGGCCATCGACATCAGCTTGCTGGTGGACCCCGGCTCGAAGGCGTCGGACAGCGCGGCGTTGCCCAGCGCCTCCGGGTCGGCCTCCGACACCTCGTTGGGGTCAAAGCCGGGCGCGTTGGCCAGCGCCAGGATCTCCCCGGTACGGGTGTCCTGGACGACGACGTAGCCGCGGTCGGCGTTCGACTTGGCGACCTGCTCGGTGATGGCCTGCTGGGCCGCCCACTGGATGTCGCGGTCGAGGGTCAGCTCGACGTCGCTGCCGGGGACGGCGGGGTGTTCCTGGGTGTCGGCGGTGGGCACCCGGCGGCCGCCGGACTGGGCGTAGACGAGCTTGCCGTCCTTGCCCGCCAGCTGCTTGTCCAGCAGCGCCTCCAGGCCGCCGCCGCCCTTGCCGGCGCCGTTGACGAAGCCGAGGACGCCGGAGGCGAGGTCCTTGTTCGGGTAGAGGCGCTTGCTGTGCTTGTCCGCGAAGATCCCGACGAGGACGTCGGGGCGGGGCGCGTTCTTGGGAGCGGCGGCCGCCTTGGCGTCGAGGCCGGCGCGCATGTCCTTGATCCGCTTCCAGACCTGCGGGGTGCGCTGCCGGGCGAGCAGGACGTAGCGGGCCTTGGGCTGGTCGAGCTTCCTGGCGAGGGTGGCGCGGTCCTCGCCGAGGATCGGCGCGAGCAGCGCGGCGGCCCGCTGCGGAGCGTCGTCGATCTTGGTCTTGGCGGGCGCCAGCAGGCTCGGGTCGGCGGTGATGTCGTACGCGTCGACGGTGGTGGCGAGGTCCACGCCGTTCCGGTCGGTGATCGCGCCGCGCTCGGCGGCCAGCTTGACCGGCACATAGCGGTTCTCGTTGGCCTTGGCGGCGAACGCCCCGGCGTCCACGGCCTGCACCTGGAAGAGGCGTACGACGAAGACCAGCATCACCAGCGTCAGCGCGAGGGAGACCAGTCGCAGCCGGGGGCGCGGGCTGCCCAGGCGGAGCGCCTGCGGCCCGGAGCGCGGGCGCGCGGGGCGGCGGGCGGGCGGCCGGGGGCCGGGACGGGGCGCGGGGCGCCTGGCCTGCGGGCGTCCGCCGCGGCCGCCGGCCTGGCCGCCGCGCTGGGCGGGGCGCGGCACCCGGCGGGGATCCCTGGGCTCGGTCATGCCGCCATCACCTGCCGGAGGTCGTCGGGGAGGGGGCGGTCTGGGCCGCCGGTGCGGCGCCGCCCGGGGCCGGTGCACCGGCGAGGTCCCGCACCGGCGGCAGGGGCGGGGCGGACGGGGGCCGGTGGCCGGTCGCGCCCGGCGCCGACGGCTCGGCGGAGGTGCTCAGCGGCGCGCCCTGCGAGGTGGCGGCGCTCGTCCGGCCGCGGACGGTGCCGTCCGGGAGCAGGAACGCGGGGCTGCCGCCGGGGACCATGCCCAGCCGGCGGGCCCGCCGGTCCAGCGCGCCCGGGGCGGAGTACGCGTCCACCTCCTGCTGCAGCGCCTGCTGCTCGTCGGTCAGCTCGTCGGTCTTCTTCTCCAGCTTGCTGAGCTCGAACGACCCCTGGTTGAGGGCGGAGTTGAGCAGCAGCAGGGTGATCAGCCCGGAGCCGAGCAGGACGACGATGAGGACCACGAAGGGCGTGCGTGCCGCGGTGCCGGCGGATCCGCCGCCGGAGGGGAGCAGCGCGGCAAGGCGTTTTTGTCTGCCGCGCGGCCTCCCCTGGGCTTTCATGCGGTGTCCTCGACGTTCTCGCGGATGCGCTCCGCGCCGCGCAGCCGGGCGGGGGCCGCGCGGCGGTTCTCGGCGACCTCCTCCTCCGTGGGGAGTTCGGCGCCGCGGGTCAGCAGCTTGAGCCGGGGCTGGTAGCGCTCGGGGACGACCGGCAGCCCGGCCGGCGCGGTGTTGGCGGCGCCGGCCGCGAAGACCTGCTTGACCAGCCGGTCCTCCAGCGAGTGGTAGGAGAGCACGGCGATCCGGCCGCCCACGGCGAGCGCCTGCACGGCGGCCGGGATCGCCCGCTCGACGCTCGCCAGCTCGCCGTTGACCTCGATGCGCAGCGCCTGGAACGTGCGCTTGGCGGGGTTGCCGCCGGTGCGCTTGGCGGCCTGCGGCAGCGCGTCACGGATCAGCTCGACCAGCCGCCCGCTGCGGCTGAACGGCTCCTTGGCCCGCTCGCGGACGACGGCCTCGACGATCCGCTTGGCCTGCTTCTCCTCCCCGTAGGCACGCAGGATCCGGACCAGCTCACCGGGCGCGTAGGTGTTGAGGACCTCCGCGGCGCTGATGCCGGTCGTCTGGTCCATCCGCATGTCCAGCGGGGCGTCCTGCGCGTAGGCGAACCCGCGGTCGGCCTCGTCGAGCTGCATGGAGGACACCCCGAGGTCGAACAGGACGCCCTGCACGCGCGGGGTCCCGAGACGGTCGAGGACCTCGGGGAGCTCGTCGTAGACGGCGTGCACCAGGGTGGCGCGGTCTCCGTACGGGGCGAGCCGCTCGCCCGCGAGCTTCAGGGCCGAGGGGTCACGGTCGAGGGCGATCAGCCGGGCCGCCGGGAAGGTGGCCAGCAGCGCCTCGCTGTGCCCGCCGAGGCCGAGCGTGCAGTCGACGACGACCGCGCCGGGCTCGGCGAGGGCGGGGGCGAGCATGTCCAGACACCTCTGGAGCATGACGGGGACGTGGCGAGTGCTGTTGGTCATGCGACGGCCCCGCTGCGCTCGGTCCGCCTGCGGGCGGCAGGCGCGCACCGCTTCCTGAATCGCTCGCTACGCTGGCTCATGTGCCTTCCGATGGGCTGGGCGGCAGGTGGGGCCCCGGCCGCTGGCTGGGGGTGCCGCACGTACCGCTTGGTCCCCGCCCGCTCTGAAGGGGAAGTGGCCCTCCGGCGACGGGGAAGTGACGTCGGAAGACCCTGGGAGCGGGAGGAGGCCGAGCCGTACGTACGATGCGCGCACGCGAGGATTCCGGTATCCAAGGAGAGCGTCACGCCTCCCACTTCGCGCCACTTTAGTCCACCGGTCGCCCCGGTCAATCAACCGGTTCCGCGCGTCCCGCGACGGCTTTCGCGCCGCCTTCCCCACGGGCTCGTCACCCGGACGGCGGCGCCACGAACAGCCCTGTGGAGTACCTCACAAGGGGTGATGTTGCCCCCTATGCCCGCCCTTCCGTGCGGCCGGAAGGGCGGGCGGCGATTACCTTGAATCCATGTCCATACCTGCATCGCAGCCGCTGCCCCCGTCCGCCGACCACGCTGCCGCCTCCGCGGGCGGCAGCGTCACCGACCGTCTCGTCGAGGCCAACCGGCGCTACGCCGATGCCTTCACCGACCCCGGGATGGACGCCCGGCCCGTCCAGAAGGTCGCTGTCGTGGCCTGTATGGACGCCCGGATCGACCTGCACAAGGCGCTCGGCCTGGAGCTCGGCGACTGCCACACCATCCGTAACGCCGGCGGCGTGGTCACCGACGACATCATCCGGTCGCTGACCATCAGCCAGCGCGCCCTGGGCACCCGCGCGGTCGTGCTCATCCACCACACCGGCTGCGGTCTGCTCGGCCTGACCGAGGACTTCCGCCACGACCTGGCGGCCGAGGTCGGACAGCGTCCGACCTGGGCGGTCGAGGCGTTCAAGGACCTCGACGAGGACGTACGGCAGTCCATGCAGCGGGTGCGCACCTCCCCCTTCCTCCTGCACACCGACGATGTCCGCGGCTTCGTCTTCGACGTCACCACCGGGCTGCTGCGGGAGATCGACCCGCAGGGCTGAGGCGCCCCGGCCGGGCCCGCCTGACGTGCAGGCGGGCCCGGAAAGTCGGTTTCGTCGCGAAGGCCGGGACTTATCCTTGTGAGTTATCCACAGGTCATGACGCGAAGCCGCGCGGGCGGCAAGAATGCGGGGGTGGCGTCGTCCCGGCAACCGCCGGGCGGGACGCCACGTTCGGGGTGGGCCGGTCCGCAAAGGGGGCATCGGCCCGTGGTTCGGGGCCGAGGAGGGCCGAGTGACGGCGTATGACGAACGAGCGAGCCTTGGGGGTCCCCCCGCACATGGGGGTCCCCCCGCCCGAGCGGAGCCGAGCGCAAGGGGAGATCTGACCGCCACCGCGGAGCGTGTGCACCGGTCGGTGGAGGCCGTGATCGAAGGCAAGCCGGAGGTCGTACGGCTCGCGCTGACCGTGCTGCTGGCCGAGGGGCATCTGCTGATCGAGGACGTGCCCGGCGTCGGCAAGACCATGCTGGCCAAGGCCCTCGCCCGCTCCATCGACTGCTCGGTGCGGCGCATCCAGTTCACGCCCGACCTGCTGCCCTCCGACATCACGGGCGTCAGCATCTTCGACCAGCAGAGGCGGGACTTCGAGTTCAAGCCCGGCGCGATCTTCTCCCAGATCGTGATCGGCGACGAGATCAACCGCGCCTCGCCCAAGACCCAGTCGGCGCTCCTGGAGTCCATGGAGGAGCGCCAGGTCACCATGGACGGGCAGACCTACGAGCTGCCCAGCCCCTTCATGGTGGTCGCCACCCAGAACCCGGTCGAGATGGAGGGCACCTACCCCCTCCCCGAGGCGCAGCGCGACCGCTTCATGGCGCGGGTGTCGATCGGCTACCCCAGCCCGGCGGCCGAGCTGCAGATGCTGGACGTGCACGGCGGCGCCTCGCCGCTCGACGACCTCCAGCCGGTCGCGCACGCCCACGACATCCTGAAGCTGATCGACGCGGTGCGCTCGGTCCATGTCGCCGAAACCGTGCGCAGGTACACCGTCGACCTGGTCGCGGCCACCCGCACCCACCCCGAGCTGCGGCTCGGCGCCTCGCCGCGGGGGACCTTGCATCTGCTGCGCGCCGCCAAGGCCTCGGCCGCGCTCCTGGGGCGGGAGTACGCCCTCCCGGACGACGTCCAGGCGCTGGCGGCGCCGGTCCTGGCGCACCGGCTGCTGCCCACCGCCCAGGCCCAGTTGAACCGCCGGACCGCCGACCAGATCGTGCGGGAGATCGTGCAGCGCGTCCCGGTCCCCGACCCGTCCGCGCAGGCATGGCGGCTGCCCGGCCAGCAGCCGCCCGGTGTACGGGGGTTGTGATGACCGAGGGGGGCGACGAGGGCACGGCGGAGCAGAGCGGGGTACGGGCGGCCCTCGGGGGGCTGACGACGCGGGGCAGGTCGTTCCTGGCGGCCGGGGTGGCCGCCGTGGCGTGCTCCTACCTCCTGGGCCAGGCGGATCTGCTGCGGGTCGGGCTGCTGCTCGCCGCCCTCCCGCTGGTGTGCGTCCTGGTGCTGCACCGCACCCGCTACCGGGTCGCGGGCAGCCGTGCGCTCACCCCCGCCCGGGTGCCCGCGGCGGCCGAGTCCCGGGTCCGGCTGCGGGTGGAGAACATCTCCCGGCTGCCGACGGGCGTGCTGATGCTCCAGGACCGGGTGCCGTACGTCCTCGGTCCCCGGCCGCGCTTCGTCCTGGACCGGGTCGAGGCGGGCGGCCGCCGCGAGGTCTCCTACCGCGTCCGCTCCGACCTGCGCGGACGCTATCCGCTGGGCCCGCTGCAGCTGCGGCTCTCGGACCCCTTCGGGATGTGCGAGCTGACCCGTTCGTTCAGCTCCGTCGACACCCTCACCGTGGTGCCGCGCGTCGAACCGCTGCCGCCGGTGCGGCCGGCGGGCGAGGCCGCCGGGTACGGCGACGGACGGCAGCGCTCCCTGGCGCTGGCCGGTGAGGACGACCTCATCCCGCGCGACTACCGGCACGGCGACGATCTGCGCCGGGTCCACTGGCGGTCCACCGCGCGCTTCGGCGAGTTGATGGTCCGCCGGGAGGAGCAGCCGCAGAAGGCGCGCTGCACGGTCCTGCTCGACACCCGCGGGACCGCCCACCCGGGAGCGGGCCCCGACTCCGCCTTCGAGTGGGCGGTGACGGGCGCCGCTTCGGCCGCGGTGCATCTGCTGGAGCGCGGCTTCTCGGTGCGGCTGCTGACCGACACCGGCACCTCGGTGCCGGGCCCCGACGGCGCCGGCGGCTTCGCGGGCGGCGCCGAATCCGCCGACGCCGTGGGCCTGCTGCTGGACACCCTCGCCGTCGTGGACCACTCCGACGAAGAGGGCCTGTCGGCGGCGTACGACGCCGTGCGCGGCGGCAACGAAGGACTGCTGATCGCTTTCTTCGGCGATCTGGACGAGGAACAGGCGGCGGTCGCCGGACAGATGCGGCAGCGCAGCGGCGCGGCCGTCGCCTTCGTACTGGACGGCGATGCCTGGACGCGGGGCCCCGGCGGCATCAGGTTCTCCGCGGGCCAGGTCCCGGTGGCCGAACGACTGCGGCTGCTGCGCAGGGCGGGCTGGACGGCGCTGCCGGTGGTCCCCGGCGACGCACTCGCCGACCTGTGGCGCGCCGCCGCGGACGGTGCCGGGCCGACGCCGCATCCGCCGGCGGACACGGGCGCGGCGGGGCCGAAGACGGTGAGCGGGGGCCGGACATGAACGGGGGCAGGGACATCGCACGGATGACGGACGGGCGGCGGCGAACAGGCGGCGGGCCGGGCGCGCCCCGTGGCCGGGCCGCCAGGCCGTGCCCGGCCCCCGGGGGAAGCGGGGCAGGAGCATGAGCGGCCGGGCGCGGCTGGCGCTGTGCGCGACGGTGGCCACCCTGTGCGCCGCCTGCGCACTGCTGCCCCTGGTGGACCCGGTCACCTGGATGTTCGAGGCGGCGATCCTGCTGGCCCTCATGAGCGGCGTGGGCGCGGCCGCCCGCCGGGTCCCGCTCGCCGGACCGCTGACCATCGCCGTACAGGCCCTGGCCGTCGTGCCCCTGATGACCCTGCTGTTCGTCCGGGACGAAGCGGTCCTCGGGCTGCTGCCGGGCCCGGACGCCCTCACGGAGTTCGGCCGGCTGCTGGAGGACGGTGTACGCGACGTCGGCCGGTACGCCATCCCCGCCCCCGTGACCCCCGGCATCCGGCTGTTGCTGGTTTCCGGCGTACTGGTGATAGGCCTGGCCGTGGACGCGCTGGCGGTCACCTACCGCACCGCGGCCCCCGCCGGGCTACCGCTGCTCGCGCTGTACTCGGTGGCGGCCGGACTGTCCCAAGGCGGCGCCGGCTGGCTGCTGTTCCTGATCGCGGCGGCCGGCTACCTGCTGCTCCTGCTGGCCGAGGGCCGCGACCGGCTCTCCCAGTGGGGCCGGGTGTTCGGCGGGCCGGGCAAGGGAGCGGACCGGCCGGGCGGCGGACGGGGGTTCGCCGCCGGCGCGGACGGCCCCGCCTCCGCCCCGGTGCGTACGGGCCGCCGGATCGGCGCGCTGGCGCTCGGGCTCGCCGTGGTGGTGCCCGCCGTGCTGCCCTCCCTCGACGGCGGGTTGCTGGTCGGCTCCGGCAACGGCACGGGGCCCGGCAGCGGAGGCGGCACGATCTCCGCGGTCAACCCGCTGGTGTCGCTGCAGGACAGCCTCAACCAGCCGGAGGACAAGGAAGTCCTCAACTACCGCACGACCGCTTCCGACACCCGCGATCTGTACCTGCGGATCGTCGCCCTCGACCAGTTCGACGGCACGACGTGGAAGCCGTCCGAGCGCACCGTCACGGACGTCCCCGAGCGGCTCCCGCGACCACCCGGCCTCGGCTCCACCGTCGACCTCACCCGGATCAACACCTCGATCTCGACCGCCGGGTGGTACGCCCAGAACTGGCTGCCGCTGCCCTACCCGGCGTCCAAGGTGGACATCTCCGGGCGCTGGCGCTTCGAGCCCAAGGGCCGCACGCTCGTCGGGGACCGCGGGCAGAACACCCACGGCCTGCAGTACCAGGTCGAGAGCCTGCAAGTACGCCCCACCTCCGGGCAGCTGGCCGCCGCGCCCGCGCCGCCCGCGGGCCTGCTCCGCGAGTACACCAAGGTCCCTGCCTCACTGCCCGCCGTCGTACGCGACACCGCCCGCCGGGTCACCCGCGGCGCACCGACCACCTACGCCAAGGCCGTCAAACTCCAGGACTGGTTCGCGGTCAACGGCGGCTTCAGCTACAACACGGACGTCCGGGCGGGCAGCGGATCCGGGGCCATCGCGCGGTTCCTGCGGCAGAAGGAGGGCTTCTGCGTCCACTTCTCCTTCTCGATGGCGGCGATGGCCCGGACGCTGGGCATCCCGGCCCGGGTCGCGGTCGGCTTCACCCCGGGCACCAAGCAGCCCGACGGCACGACCTCGGTCGGTCTGAAGGACGCCCATGCCTGGCCCGAGCTGTACTTCCAGGGCATCGGCTGGACCCGCTTCGAGCCGACCCCGAGCCGCGGCAGCATCCCTGACTACGCGTACCCCGACACCCAGGGCACGACCGGCCCCGACACCCCGGCCCCCGCGCCCTCCCGGCCCACGGCTCCCTCGGAGGACCCCTCCGCGCCTCCGTCGTGCGGCCCCGACGGGCAGCGGTCCGGCTCCGCCCCGGGCTGCATCTCGCTGCCCACGGAGCCCGGCGCCCGCCCGCCGGAGGGCGGCTCGTCCCCTTGGGCGGCCGTCGGCATCGGCCTGGCCGGCGCGCTCGTTCTGCTGCTGCCCACGGTGCCGCTGCTGTGGCGCCGGCGGATGCGCTCCCGACGCCTGGCGGGCGACGGCCCGGACGGGGGCGGCGCGGCGGGCACCCTCGCCGCCTGGCGGGAGCTGCTGGACACCGCCTGGGACTTCGGCATCCCGCCGGACGAGTCGCTGACTCCGCGCAAGGCGGCCGCGCGGATCATCCGCCTCGGGCAGCTGCCGTCGGAGCCCGCAGCAGCCGTGCAGCGCGTCGCGGCGGCGGTGGAGCAGGTCCTGTACGCACCGCAACCGCAGCCGGCCTCCGGGCTCTCCGCGGACGTGCACCGGGTCCGGGCCGGGTTGCGGGACGGCGCGAGCCGTGCGGTGCGGCTGCGCGCCCAGCTCGCCCCGCGCTCCGCGGCCCGCCTCCGCTGGGCCTGGTCCGCCCGCTGGACGGCGTGGCTGCTCCGGTGCCGCAACAGCCGCCCGGTGGCCGCGGCACGGCGCGCGGCGGCCTTCCTCCGGCCGGGCCGTCAGCGCGCATAGTCACGAGGCATGTGGCAGGAAAACGTGCGGTGGCCGCCCGGGAGACCGGGCGGCCACCGCACGGAGAATCCCGCTGTCCACGACCGGGGCCTGCCCACCCGGAAACCCGGGCTCGGCACGGCACGGCAGCGATCAGATCCCCGCCGGCGCGCTGACAGGCACGCGGATCAACCCACCGAGAGGCGGCAGCGGAAAAGGCCACCGGGAAGCTGCGCGGAAGCTACGGGAGGGAGCGGGAAGACACGGGAAGAAACCGGCCGAAGAAAAGCCGGAAAAGCAGTGCAAGAAAGGAATGAGAAACAAAAGGCCGGATTAACTGCCGCAGGGCACGGTGACGCGCTGGAGCGGGAATCCACGAAGCATCGACCGACCCGACAGAAACCGTCCGCCCGGCCCCAGCAGGGGCAATCCGTCCGGACCGGCAGAAACGGTCCGCCCGGACCCGGTGGAGGCGGTCCGGCGGACTCCTGCTCCGTCGGCTCAGTGGCCCTGCTGTTCGTCCCTGCGCCGCTGCCAGCGGTCCTCGATGCGGTTCATCATCGAGCGCCGCTGCCTGGCCTGTCGGCGCGCCGGAGCACCACCTCCGGCACCCGCGCCGGACTGCTGCTCACCGTGCTTGGGAGCCTTGCGCCAGCCCGTGACCGCCAGCACCGCGCAGCCGAGCATGACGAGGAATCCCACCACGCTGATCCAGATCTGCTGCGCGACCATGCCGGCCATGAGCAGGGCGATACCCACCAGGAAGCCCGCGACCGCTTGGTAGACCCGTCGCCGGGTGTACGTACGCAGCCCGCTTCCCTCAAGCGCTGTCGCGAACTTGGGATCTTCGGCGTACAGCGCTCGCTCCATTTGCTCGAGCATGCGCTGCTCGTGCTCCGAGAGCGGCACGGAGTCCTCCTACTCGTCGGTCGCGGGGGGCGACCGGGGTGCGACCCTTTCAGGATAGGCAGGGAATCGTCCCCGTGAAACCCGCCCCTCGACGCCAATTCACTGTCCGGGCCGCCGCGGCGACCGGTGGTGATGCTGCCTGCATTCCCCACCCGCCTGTCCGCCATGCCGGAACGTCGTACCCCGATCATACGGGGCGAAGGGGCTGATCGGGTGGTCTGTGGCCGACTGCACGCGGTAGCCGGGTGTGCCGGGTGGGTCAGTCGCGCTCGGCGAGGACGTGCAGCTGAGTGGCCACGGAGTGGAACGCGGGCTGTTCGGCGGCGGCCGCTTCGAGCTTCAGCAGGGCTTCCATGGCGCCCGGCTCGGTGTCGACCAGCACCCCGGGGACGAGGTCGGCGAAGACCCGCACGCCGTGCACCGCACCGACCTGCAGTCCGGTGGCGGACACCAGCTCGGCGAGCTGGTCGGCGGTGAACCGGCGCGGCATCGGGTCGCCCTCGCCCCAGCGTCCGGCCGGGTCGGTGAGGGCCTGGTGGGCCTCGGTGAAGTGGCCCGCGAGGGCGCGCGCGAGGACCGCGCCGCCCAGGCCGGCCGCGAGCAGGCTGAGGGTGCCGGCCGGGCGCAGGGCGTCGACGGCGTTGCGGATGCCCTCGGCCGGGTCGTCGACGTACTCCAGTACGCCGTGGCAGAGCACGGTGTCGTAGCCACCGCGCTCGACGACGTCGAACAGTCCGTGGACGTCGCCCTGCACCGCCCGCACCCGGTCGGCGACGCCGGCCTCCGCGGCGCGGCGCTCCAGGGCGAAGAGGGCGTTGGGGCTGGGGTCGACGACCGTGACGTGGTGGCCGAGGCGGGCGACCGGCACGGCGAAGTTGCCGGTCCCGCCACCGGTGTCGAGGACGTCCAGGGCGTCGCGCCCGGCGGCTTTGACCCGGCGCTCCAGGGCGTCCTTGAGGACTTCCCAGACCACGGCGGTACGAAGGGATGCGCGGGGGCGCAGCGGGTCAGACACGGCGGGTGGCTCCTCGGCGGGGGCATGAACGTCTAGGCGTCCACCACCCTATTCCGTCCCGCGCCGTCCGCCGTCTACGGAGCCGTTCGAGCGCCGGGTGGCGGAGCGGACGAGGACGGGGACGGGGACGGGGACGAACGGGGGGGACGGGCAGGGGGCAGGGGCGGGGGGCGACGGGCGGTGAGCCGCTTTTCGCCTTTCCCTCCCCTCCCTCGGGGCCCCGCCCCACCCACCCCACCCACCGCGCTCCCCCACCAACCGGTGGCTCCGCCCGGCCCGTCGATCCGCCGAGACGGCGGTCCCCGGCTCATCGCCCCGCCGCCCGGCCCGCCGGACCATCGCCCCATCGCCCCGCAGCCCATCGACCTGCGCACCGTTGCCCGGTGGCCCATCGCCCCGCCGCCCGGTGACCCGCCGGCCGCTCGGCCGCTCGGCCGCTCGGCCGATTTTGCCGCTTCCTGTCCCGGCCTCCTTATCCCGCCCGCTGGGGCGGCAGTGACGGCTGGAGGAGCAGCATCCGCTCCACCAGGCGCAGGAACATGGCGGCGTCGCGCAGAAGGTCGTCGGCGTCCCGGCGGGAGGCCGCGCCGGCTATACCCGCCTCGGCCTTTGCGCGGCGGGCGGCGCCGGCGGCGAAGAGGGCGCTCCACTCGGCGAGTTCGGGTGCGACCTCGGGGAGGACCTCCCAGGCACTGCGGATACGCTGCCTGCGGCGCACCGTGGACTCCGGCCGGCCGCGGACCGCGAGGACGGCGGCGGCGGTGCGCAGCGCGGCCAGATGGGCCGTGGCGAACTGCTCGTTGGGGGTTTCCAGGGTCTGTGCTTCGTCGAGGCCCTGCTGGGCCTGGGCGAGCAGGCCGAGGGCGGCGGGTGGCGCGGTCGCCCGCCGCAGGACGGGGTGGACATCGCTCGGGGGACCGTACGCAGCGGAGCTGCCCCCATGGGGACGAGCTGCCATGACGAACCTCCTGTCGTCGCATGCCGGTTCAGGACCGAAGCCGATTCGGACCGTATGAAGCCATCGTGACGTACGCCACTGACAATCGGCATTGACCTGCACTTTCGTGGAAAAGGGGACACGGGGGCGAGGCGAATCCACGACGGGTTCACGACACCCCCTTGCGGAACGTGGGGTGGGATGCCGCATACTTTTTGAACTGACCAGTCAGTTCAAGGAGGGGATCGTGGACAGCACCCCGCACGGGGCGGCGGTCACGGCCGCGGGATTCGGGGTCAAGGGCCCCCGCGGATGGGCGTTCCGGGACATCGACCTCACCGCCGGGCCCGGCTCGCTGATCGCCGTACAGGGCCCTTCGGGCTCGGGCCGTACGTGTCTGCTGCTCGCACTCACGGGCCGGATGAAGTCCGCCGCCGGCACCGCCGAGATCGGCGGACTGCCGTTGCCGAAGAAGAAGGCCGCGGTCCGGTCCGTCACCGCTCTCGCCCATGTGCCGGGGGTCGCCGAGCTCGATCCCGCGCTCACCGTGGGCGAGCACCTGCGCGAACGCGCCCTGCTGCAGGGCCGTTTCGGCGGGTCGCTGCGTGCGCTGCTGCGCCCGCGGCGCGAGCGCCGGGCCGAGGCCCGCGCCCAGGTGGACACCGCGCTCGCGGCGGCCGGTCTCGACCTGGAGTCGCTGCCCAAGGGGATCCGTACGTCCGTCCGCGATCTGGAGCGGCTGGAGGCGCTGCGGCTCTCGGTGGCGCTCGCGCTGATCGGCCGTCCGCGGCTGCTGGCCGTCGACGACACCGATCTGAAGCTGTCCGACCACGAGCGCGCCGCGGCCTGGGAGTTGCTGCGCGGCCTGGCGGCGGCCGGCACCACCGTGCTCGCGGTGTGCAGCGAGCCGCCGGAGGGCGGCGAGGACGTGGTGCTGGTGCACACGGGCGGCCGCCCGGAACGGGACACCCCGAAGGGCACGCCGGGCACTCCCCCCGCCAGCACGGACCCTGCGGCCTCCACGGACACCACCGAGGTCACCGGCGTCACGGACGCCACCGGCGTCACGGACGCCACCGACGCCACCGAGGTCACCGACGCCAAGAACAGCCGGCCCACCGAGGACGCCGCGACCGACCAGGGCGGCGCAGAAGCTCCGGCCGGCCTGACCGCCGCCATCGACACCGCCGCCACCGCCTCAGCCGCGGACGCCCAGGCCTCCGCGCCCGCCAAGGGCACCGAGGACGCCGCGCCCGCCAACGACGACAACGACGACAACGGCACCAAGACCAACACCCGCAACAAGCCCGCCAAGTCCGACGAGCCCGCCAAGTCCGCCGAGTCCGATGAGTCCGCCGAGTCCGACGAGCAACCCCGACCCGGCGACGAGCAGCCCCGACCCCACCACGACAAGGAGGCGGCGGCCGATGCGCTCGCCGAAGCTGGCCGCGCTTGAGCTGAAGCGGTTCGGGAGGGGGAAGCTGCCGCGTGCCGCGCTGGCCGCTCTCCTGCTGCTGCCGCTCCTGTACGGCGCGTTGTACCTGTGGTCCTTCTGGGACCCGTACGGGCGGCTGGACAAGATTCCGGTGGCGCTGGTCAACGAGGACAAGGGCGCGGCCGTCGACGGGAAGCACCTCTCGGCCGGCGACCGCATCGTCGACGGGCTGGCCGACAGCCACACCTTCGACTGGCACCCCGTGGATGCCGAGGAGGCCGCGAAGGGCATCGAGGACGGCACGTACTACCTGTCGCTGTCCATCCCGAAGGACTTCAGCCGGCGGATCGCCTCCAGTTCCGGCGATCACCCCGAGACCGGCGCCCTCAAGGTGCGGACGAACGACGCGAACAACTACATCGTCGGGCAGATCTCCCGGACGGTGTTCTCGGAGGTGCGCTCCGCGGCCTCCGCGAAGTCGTCGCGCACCTTCCTGGACAAGATCTTCGTGTCGTTCTCGACGCTGCACGGCAAGACCGAAGAGGCCGCGGACGGCGCCGACCGCCTCAAGGACGGTATCGGGCAGGCCCGGCACGGCGCGGGCCAACTGGCCGACGGCCTGGGCACGGCGAAGGACGGCAGCGGCAAGCTCGTCGCGGGCCTGGGCGACCTCGACGCGGGCGCGGGGCGGCTGTCCCGGGGCAGCTCCGACCTCGCGCGGGGAGCCGGGAGCGCGGCCCACGGCTCGCGCCAACTGGCGGACGGTTCCGGGCAGGTGGCCCAGGGGACCCAGCAGCTGGCCGACACGGTCAACGGGGTCGTCGGCAAGGTGGGGCCCTTCATCCGGGCGCACGGCAAGGAGATCGGCGAGGCGGCGCAGCTCGTCGCCGACGGTTCGCAGGCGGTCCGCGACCACCTCGACAAGCTTCCCGCAGCGGCGTCCACGGGGGCGAAGCTCTCCCGGGGGATGTCCGACCATCTGGCCTCCTACTACCGGCTGCGCTGCGAGAGCGCGGTGCGGCTCGACACCTCCTGCACGGAGCTGAAGCAGCTCACCCGGCAGGCGGCCACCGCGGCGGACCAGGCCGAAGAGGTCAGCGGCTACGTCCACGACGAGAAGAACCTCGACCAGCTGGGCCGGGACCTGGACACGCTGCACTCCCTGGCGGGCGAGCTGGCGCGGCGCGGGCCGACGCTCGGCGCCGACATGGATGCCGCCGTGAAGAAGATCAATGATCTGAACGACGGGGCGCATCAGGTATCCGCGGGGGCGCGCAAGCTGGCCGCGGGCAACGCCCGGCTGGCCGCCGGCGCGGACAAGCTCAAGGACGGCGCGTACGCGCTGCACGACGGTACGGGCCGCGCCGCGAGCGGCATGGGCGACCTCGACTCCGGTGTGGGCCGCCTCAAGGACGGCGCCCACACGCTGAACGGCGGCATGTTCAAGCTCTCCGACGGCTCGCAGAAGCTGGCCGGCGGGCTGCACGACGGGGCGCGGCAGATCCCCGACTACGGCAAGAAGGACCGCGACGCGCGCACCCGGGTCATGTCCGACCCGGTGCAGCTGGCCTCGGATGCCGCCCACAAGGCGCCGAACTACGGCACCGGGTTCGCCCCGTACTTCATCCCGCTGTCCCTGTGGGTCGGCGCCATGGTGGCGTACATGCTGATCCAGCCGCTGAACCGGCGGGCGCTGGCGATGGGCGCGTCCTCCTGGCGGGTGGCGGTCTCGGGGTGGCTGCCGGTGTTCGGTGTGGGGGTGTTGCAGACCGCGGCGCTGATGTCCGTGCTGCACTTCGGGCTCGGCCTGGAGATGGCTCGGGCGGCGGGCACGCTGGGCTTCCTCGTGCTGGTCACGGCCTGTTTCTCGGCGATCGTGCAGTGGCTGAACGCGCAGTTCGGCCCGGCCGGCCGGATCCTGGTGCTGGCGCTGCTGATGCTCCAGCTGACCTCCGCGGGCGGCACCTATCCCGTGCAGACCAGTCCGGGCTTCTTCGGGGCCATCCACCCGTATCTGCCGATGAGTTACATCGTGGAGGGGCTGCGCCGGCTGATCACGGGCGGGGAGCTCGCGCCCGTGTGGCAGGGCAGTGCGGTGCTGGTGGCGTTCACCGCGGGGGCGCTCGTGCTGACGTCCCTGACGGCGCGCGGCCGCCAGGTGGTGCGGATGAAGGACCTCCACCCGGAGCTGAGCCTGTGAGCGCGCTCCCTCCCCCGGCTACCACTGGGAGGTGCCGCCGGCCCACCACCGCCCTGCCGGAGGATCCCCCGGAATCCGTCCGGGGGGTCCCCCGCCGCGTCGCGCACCGATCGGCGGGGACCGGCACAATCGCCCCCATGGACAGCTCCAATACACGCCGCGACGCCACCCGGCGCAAGCTCTTCGAGGCCGCGGTCACGCTCATCGCCGAACAGGGCTTCTCGTCCACCACGGTGGACGAGATCGCCGAGCGCGCCGGCGTCGCGAAGGGCACGGTCTACTACAACTTCGCGAGCAAGAACGTGCTCTTCGAAGAGCTGCTGCGGCACGGCATCGAGATGCTGGCGACGTCCTTGCAGGCGGCCGCCGAGGAGGTCACCGGCCGGGGCGGCAGCCGGATCGACGCGCTGGACGCGATGATCCGGGCCGGGCTGGACTTCATCTCCCGTTACCCGGCGCTCACCCAGCTCTACGTCGCCGAGCTGTGGCGCACCAACCGGGCCTGGCAGTCGACGCTGATGGTGGTGCGCGAGCGGGCCATCACCGTGGTGGAGGGCGTGCTGCGCGAGGCGGTGGCGGGCGGCGAGCTGAGCGAGGAGATCGACATCCCGCTGACCGCGTCGGCGCTGTTCGGGATGGTCCTGGTGGCCGCCCTGGACTGGCAGTCCTACCAGCCGGACCGGTCGATCGACGAGGTGCACGCGGCGCTGTCGCGGCTGCTCCAGGGGCGGGTCAGCGGCCGGCCCTCCTAGGGGGTGGCACTTGTGGGGGAAGGGAAGACGGTGCGCGCCGTTCGGTCGGGTGCGGCGCGCACCGCTCTTCTTCCCCCGGAGCCCGCACACGGAAGCGCGCTGCCCTGGCACGGATCGTTCCCCCATCGATCCGACCAGGACAGCGCTTCCCCCGTACTCCCCCGTGCTTCCCCCGTGTTCCCCCGTCACGTCCGGGAGCCGCGCCGTTCCGCCGCCCCGTGTCGGCGGTGCGGCGCCGCTTCCCTTCCGTGGTCCCCACTCTTCCTTCCGGGCGGGTGCCGGCCCATCCGCGCACCTACTCATCTCGGGGTCTGAGTACGGATACTCAAACCTGAGCACTCCTCCCCAGCCGGGGGCCTACGCTTTCCGGCGTGTCCGTACTTCCCTTGGTGTTCACCAGTGGCTGGGCGAGCGGGATCAACGCCTACGCCGTCGTCCTGCTCTTCGGCCTGCTCGGCGCGACCGGCGTCTCCGACGAGGTGCCGGCGGCGCTGCAGCGCCCCGATGTGCTGATCGTCGCCGGCCTGCTCTTCCTGTGCGAGGCGGTCGCCGACAAGATCCCGTACGTCGACTCGGTCTGGGACTCCGTGCACACGGTGATCCGGCCGGTGGCCGGCGCCGTCGTGGGGGCCTTGCTGGCCGGTCAGAACGGTTCGCTGCCCGAGCTGGCGGCGGGCGCGGTGGGCGGTTCCACGGCGCTGCTGAGCCATCTGGTCAAGGCAGGCGCCCGGATCGCGGTCAACACCTCGCCGGAGCCCGCCAGCAACATCGTGCTGAGCCTCGCCGAGGATCTGGGCGTGGCCGGGCTGATCGCGTTCGCCGTGTTCCATCCGGTGGCCGCCGCGGTCATCGCGGCGACGCTGCTGCTGGCGGGGATCGCGCTGGTGGTCTTCCTGTGGTCGCGGATCCGCCGGTACCTGCGGCGGCGCCGGCAGCGGCGCGAGGAGAAGCGGCTGGCGACGGCGGGCGGGGCGCTGCCACCGGCGGTCTGACGGCGGGCCGCCGCCGGCCGTCGGACCGCCGCTGCCGGGCCGGGACCCGGCCGTGCGGGCGTTGTCGGTGGGGCCGGATAAAGTCGCAGGCATGGCACGGATTGCGGTGATCGGCGCCGGGATGGGCGCGATGGCAGCCGCCGCCCGGCTGGCCGTCGCGGGCCACCGGGTGGCGGTCTTCGAGCGCGGCGCGACGCACGGCGGCGCGCTGCAGCGGTGGGAACGGGACGGCTTCGCCTTCGACACGGGCCCCGGTCTGCTGCATCTGCCGGCCGTCTACCGCGATCTGTTCCTGAAGACCGGCCGGGAGGCGCTGGAGCGGTGCGTCGAGCTGTCCCAGGTCGACCCCGCGAGCCGGCATGTCTTCGCCGGCGGAACGGCCGTGTCGCTGCCGAACGCCTCGCGGGCCGGGGTGCTGGCGGCCCTGGACGAGGCGCTGGGCGCGGGCCACGGGGAACGCTGGAGCGCGTTGATGGGCCGGGCCCGCGAGGCCTGGGACGCCACCCGCAGGCCGCTCCTGGAGGAGCCGCTGTGGCCGGACTGGCGGGTGCTGGGGCGCGATCCGTATCCGGCGGTGCGCAAGCGCGGGCTCTTCGGCCGGGGCAAGGGCCCCACCACCGCCACGCTCGCCGAGGTGGCCCGCCGCGAGCTCGCCGACCCCCGCCTGACCGCGCTGCTGGAGAGCCATGCGCTGGCCTACGGCTTCGACCCGCGCACCGCCCCGGCGAGCGCCGCCGTGCTGCCGTACATGGAGCAGACCTTCGGGAGCTGGTATCCGCGCGGCGGGATGCGGGCGCTGGCCGACGCGCTCTACGAGCGCTGCCTGGCGCGCAAGGTGGAGTTCGGTTTCGGCGCGGAGGTGACCGGGATCGTGGAGAAGGACGGCCGGGCGGCGGGCGTCGAGCTGGCCGACGGCCGGGTGTCCGAAGCGGAGTTCGTGGTGGCGGGCATCGATCCGGTGCGCCTCGTGGAGCTCTGCGGGAACCGGGAACCCTGGGGCGCCGACGACGTGCGGCCCGACCCGGGCCCGGGTGACCGGGCCACCGGACGGCTCACGGTCTGTCTGGCGCTGCGCGGCGCGCGCCCCGCGGACGCCGTGCACCGCACGGTGGTCCATGCCCCGGACCGCGAGGCCGAGTTGGCGGGCGTGTTCGGCGACGGCTCCGGGCCGCGGACCCCCTGCGAGCGGCCCACGGTCACGGTGCTGCGGCCGGACGACCCCTCGTCCCGGCCGGACGAGGGACATGAGGCGGTGACCCTCACCGCGACGGTGGCCCCGCCGGGCCCGGTCGACTGGCGCGACGGGGAGGCCGTGGCGGCCGGGGCGGAGCGGATGACCGAGATCGCCGAGGCCGCGGTCCCCGGGCTGCGGGAGCGGGTGCTGTGGCGGGAGGTGCTGCCGCCGACGCCGGACACGCTGGTGCCGGGGCCGGCGCTGGCGGGCCGGGAAGGCCGCTTCCTGCGGCCCGGCAACCGCACCCGCATACCGGGGCTCTACGCCGTCGGCGGCTGGTCGCACCCGGGCGGCGGCCCGGCGCACGCCGGAATGTCCGGCGCGATCGTCGCGGGCCTGATCGTGAACGGCGACGACTGGCAGGGCTCCACCTGAGCGGCACGGCCCGGCCGCCCCGGCGGCCCGGAGCCGGGCCCCGTCACGGCGCCGCCCCTCCCGCCCGTCCGGCGGTTCAGTAGCGGTACTGCTGCCCGTCGTACCCCGGCTGCTGGTAGGGCGGGTAGGGCTGCTGCTCGGGCGGCAGTTCGCCGTCGCGCTGCTGGGGGACCCAGACGCCACCGGGCGGGGTCTCGCCGTAGCCCTGGCCGAGCGGCTGCCCCTGGGCGTCGTACTGCTGCGCCGCGTAGGGGGACCCTGCGTAGGGGTCCGCCTGCTGATAGGGGTCGTAGGGCGCGGCGTACTGCTGGCCGCCGAGGTACGGGTCGGCGTACGGCGCCTGCTGGCCCTGGCCGTCGCCGTAGGCCGCGTAGGGGTCGGCGTACGGGTCCTGGCCGGCTCCGTTCGGGTCGTAACCGCCGCCGTACGCATAGCCGTTGCCGTCGCCGTTGGCGGCGGCAGTGTCGTAGGCGTTGTAGGCGTCGTAGCCGCCGTAGCCGGGCTGCTGGCCGCGGGCGTCGGGGCTGTAGACGCCGTACTGGCCGGTCTCCTCGGGCATCGGCTGGGGGGCGTACACGGCGGTGGTGTCGGCCCGGGCGAAGTCGTCCGGGGCGGCGAACGCCTGGGTGGCGTAGGCGTCTTGGCCCTGCTGCGCCTGGTACGGGTCCTGGGCGCGGTAGTCGTCGCCGGGGTCGTAGGCGTAGAAGCCCTGCCCGACGACGGTCTCCTGTGCGGCGAAGGCCTCCTGGCCCGCGGCGGTGTTCTGCCCGGCGAAGCCGTCCTGCGCCCCGTAGGCGCCCCCTCCGCCGTAGGAGCCCTGCCCGGGGGAGGTGTCCCGCGCGGCGGAGGCGTCCACGCGCTGGAAGCCGCCGGTGCTCTCGAAGGTGTCCGGGCCCCCGTCGTCGAACCGGCCGATGCTCTCGCCGGGCGGCACCGCCTCCAGGCCGGAGACCTCCAGGGTCGGTTCGGCGGGCGGCGGCGCGGAGGGACGGGCCCGGCGGCGCCGGCCGCCCTCGGGCGAGGCCCCGGGCTTGGCACCCAGGGCCCAGCCGGTGGTGAAGCCGCGGCGGAAGGACAGCGTCACGTTCGTCTGGCCGATGGCGAAGGCGACAAGTCCCAGCCCGATCACGACTATTGACGGGATGATGACACCGACGACCACAGCGAGGAATCCGGCGAAGGCCAGCAGCCGCCAGCGCAGCCGCGCCTTGTTCTGGAGCAGGACCTCACCCAACAGCCACAGAGCGACCAGGCCGAACGCGATGTAGAGGACCGTCCAGCCCATATACGCCCCTCTTCCGCCGCTCGCCGGCAACCGTGATCAGGACTGCTGGTGCAGTCCCAGATTCTCGTAGATTTCCAGGGTCGCCGTGGAGTGGTTCAGGGTAATGAAGTGCAACCCGGGAACATCCTCGGCCATCAAGCGTGCGCACAGGTCCGTTGCGTACTCGATACCAATGGAGCGTACCGCCGCCGGGTCGTCCTTGACGGCGAGGATCCGCTCGGCCAGCTCGGGCGGGAAGGCCGCGTTGCTGAGCTGAGCGAACCGCTCGATCTGGCGCACGTTCGTGACCGGCATGATCTCCGGAATGATCGGCGTGGAGCAACCCGCGGCCGAAACCCGGTCCCGCAGCCGGAAGTAGTCCTCGGGGTAGAAGAACATCTGGGTGATGGCGAAGTCCGCGCCGGCGCGGCACTTGTCGACGAAGTGCGCCACGTCCGTGTCCCAGTCCGTCGAGCGCGGATGCATCTCGGGGAAGGCCGCGACGCCTACGCAGAAGTCGCCGGACTCCTTGATGAGGCGGACCAGGTCGGCGGCGTAGCCGATGCCGTCGGGGTGCTTGACCCACTCGCCCATCGGATCGCCGGGCGGGTCGCCGCGCAGCGCGAGCATGTTGCGGATCCCGGCGTCGGCGTACTGGCCGATGATGTGGCGCAGGTCGGCCGTGGAGTGGTTGACCGCGGTCAGATGGGCGACCGGGGTCAAAGTGGTGTCGGTGGCGATGCGCTCGGTGGCGCGGACCGTGCCGTCACGGGAGGTGCCGCCGGCGCCGTACGTCACGGAGACGAAGGTCGGCGAGACGGCCTCGATGCGGCGAATGGCGTTCCACAGGGTCCGCTCGCCCTTCTCCGTCTTGGGGGCGGCGAACTCGAACGAATACGACTGCTTACCGGAAGCAAGCAGGTCGCGCACCGTGCGCGCGCGATCAGTCCTGGTGGAAGCTGTACCTAGGGCCATACCGGCAGGTTAACCACCGGCCGGGCCCACACCAACCGCGTCCGGCGTAATGCCTGGTTGGTCGGCTCGGTGTCCACTGGGTGGACATGTTCCGGTCGCCCGGACGTCGGATGCCCGGGGTCCGGCACCGTGCGCAGTGATCCTCGTCACCCGTCCCCGCGGGCCGGGACGGGACGGTGCGGAGGTGTCCTCACTCGTCCCAGGTGCGGATGCGCTTGGCCAGCGACGCGGCCGCGGCTCCCGGGTCGTCCGCCTCCGTGAGGGCGCGGACCACCACGATCCGGCGGGCGCCGGCCCGGAGCACCTCGTCGAGATTTCCGGCGTCGATCCCGCCGATCGCGAACCAGGGGCGCTCGGGGGCGCGGGCCGCGGCGTAACGGACCAGGTCGAGGCCGGGGGCGTGGCGGCCCGGCTTGGTGGGGGTCGGCCAGCACGGGCCCGTGCAGAAATAGTCCACGCCGGGTTCGGTGAGCGCGGCGTCCACCTCGGCCTCGGCGTGGGTGGAGCGGCCTATGAGGACGTCCTGGCCCAGCAGGGCGCGGGCGGCCGGAACCGGCAGGTCGCCCTGTCCCAGATGCAGCACGTCGCTGCCCGCCGCATGGGCGACGTCCGCGCGGTCGTTGACCGCGAGCAGCTTGCCGTGCCGCCGGCAGGCGTCCGCGAAGACCTCCAGATGCCGGAGCTCCTCGCCGGCCTCCATGCCCTTGTCCCGCAGCTGGACGATGTCCACGCCCGAGGAGAGCACCGCGTCCAGGAACTGCGGGAGGTCGCCCTGCCGCCGGCGGGCGTCCGTGCAGAGGTAGAGCCGGGCGTCGGACAGGGCCGGGCGTGCGGTGGTCATCGGGCGGCTTCCCCCAAGGTCGGGGGCGTACGGGCCGGGCCTTCCGGTCCGTACGCCCCGCGGATGCGGTTACGGGTGCTGCTGCGGCCGGCGGCGGAGCGCGGGCCGCGCCGGAGGCGTCAGACGGCGAGCGCCTGGGCCCGCCGCTTCACCTCCGTGCCGCGATTCTCGCGCAGCGCCTGGGCGGGCGTGCCGGGCAGGGTCTCATCCGGGGTGAACAGCCACTCCAGCATCTCCTCGTCGGTGAAGCCGTCGTCCTTGAGGAGGGTGAGGGTGCCGACGAGGCCCTTGACCACCTTGTCGTCCTTGATGAAATCGGCGGGCACGTGCAGCGCCCTGTTCTCGCCGCGGCGCACCGCGATCAGCTGGCCCTCCTTGACCAGCTGCCGGACGCGCGTCACCTCGACGCCGAGCTGTTCGGCGATGTCGGGGAGGGTGAGCCAGGCGGGGACGAGTCCATCGATGTTTGCGTCAATCTCGGTCACAGCACAAGCCTGCCACCTCACACTGACAGCCGGTAGCCGGGCATCGCCATCAGGGGCTTTCCTGCACACCGGAGGGTGACGGCGGGCACCCGGGCGACGACCGCCGGTCACGGCGCCCGGCCCCCGGCTACTGCGCCGCGACCTTCAGCGGCAACGACGCGTTGGCGGCCCGGTCCCGGTCCAGGACCACGCCCCGCTCGATCAGCTTGCGGCCCTGGGCGAGGTCCCGCGGCCGCCCGACGGCCAGCAGCGCGACGAGCCGGCCCTCCCGCAGCCAGATCACCGACCAGGCGGCCCCGGCCGGGTCGCCGCGCCACACCAGCTCGTCGGCGTCCCCGTGGTGCCCCACGTACTGCACGAACCGGCCGAACTGCTCCGACCAGAAGTACGGGACGGGGTCGTAGGCCACCCCTGCCGCCTCGCCGCGGACGATGTTCTCGGCGACCGTGCGCGGGCCCTGGAGCGCGTTGTCCCAGTGGTGGATCAGCAGGCGGGCGCCGTAGCGGGCGGAGGGGAAGGAGGCGCAGTCGCCGACGGCAAAGACGTCGGCCACCGAGGTGCGCAGCTGCTCGTCGGCCAGGACGGAGCCGTCCCGCGGCGAGACCTCGACGCCGGAGCCGGCCAGCCAGCCGGTCGCGGGGCGGGCGCCGATCCCGATGACCACCGCGTCGGCGGGCAGCACCGTGCCGTCGTCGAGGGTGACCGCGCCCGCCGTGACGGAGGCGACCCGGGCGCCGGTGCGCAGCTCGGCGCCCGCGTCCGCGTACCAGCCGCTCATGTGGGCGGCGACCTCGGCGGGCAGCGCCCCGGCCAGCGGGCGGTCGGCGGCCTCGACGACGGTGACCGCGCAGCCCGCCTCGCGCGCCGCGGTCGCGAACTCGGCACCGATCCAGCCGGCCCCGACGACCACGATCTCGTGCTGGGCGGCGAGCACCGGCCGCAGCCGCTCGGCGTCGTCCAGGGTGCGCAGCAGATGGACACCGGGCAGGCCCTCGCTGCCGGGCAGCACGATCGGGTCGGCGCCGGTCGCCAGGACCGCGTAGTCGTAGGGGACCGGCCCCTCGGCGGTCTCGATCACATGGGCGTCCGGCACCAGGCCGGTGACCGGGCGGCCGAGGTGGAGGGTGATGCCGAGCGCGGCGAAGTCGACGTCGAAGGCGGAGCCCTCGGCCTTGCCCAGCAGCACCGCCTTGGACAGCGGCGGGCGGTCGTAGGGCTGGTGGGGCTCGTCGCCGAGCAGCGTGATCGCGCCGGGCCAGCCCTGTTCGCGCAGGGCGACAGCGGTCTGCACACCCGCGATTCCCGCGCCGGCGATCACGACGTGCGGCGTGCGGTCAGGGGCCTGGGAGGACTTGCTCTGCTCGCTCACCCGATCACTCTAGGACGGGGTGTGACGCGGCTCGCAGCAGCGCGCAAGGAGATCTCTGACACAGCGTCACCGCCGAAGCCGCCCGGGACGCGGGCCCCCGGGAGGCCGGGGACGCTGCCTTACGGCGCCTCGCGGCCCCGTACTAGGGTGGCGGATACATGCACTCGCGGGAGCCCGGACGCACCGGGCTGAGAGGGAGGCTGGCGGCCTCCGACCGTACGAACCTGATCCGGGTCATGCCGGCGAAGGGAGGGGCTGGACACCCATGCGGACAGCTGCCACACGAGCGAACACCACCCCGCGGAACCCCGATGTGCTCGTCATCGGCGGCGGGATCATCGGCCTGGTCACCGCTTGGCGGGCGGCCGTCCGCGGGCTGAGCGCCGCGGTCGCCGACCCCTCCCCCGGCGGCGGCGCGGCCCGGGTCGCGGCCGGGATGCTGGCCGCGGTCACCGAGCTCCACTACGGCGAGCAGACCCTGCTCGGCCTCAATCTCGCCTCCGCACGCCGCTACCCCGCCTTCGTCGACGAGCTGGAGGAGGCCTCGGGCCAGACCGTCGGCCACCGGCGGTGCGGCACCCTGGCCGTCGCGCTGGACGCCGACGACCGCGCCCACCTGCGCGACCTGCACGCCCTGCAGACCCGCTCGGGGCTGGAGTCGCAGTGGCTCACGGGGCGCGAGTGCCGGCGGCTGGAGCCGATGCTGGCCCCCGGGGTGCGCGGCGGTCTGCGGGTGGACGGCGACCACCAGGTCGATCCGCGCCGGCTGGCGAGCGCGCTGGTGACCGCCTGCGAGCGCTCCGGGGTGGCCTTCTACCGGAGCCGCGCCGTACGGCTGACGGTCGACGGCGGCCGGGCCGCCGGCGCCGAACTCGCCGACGGCACCCGGGTTGCGGCCGGCCAGGTCGTGCTGGCCGCGGGCAGCTGGAGCGGCCGGCTCGACGGCGTGCCCGACGAGGTGCTGCCGCAGGTGCGCCCCGTCAAGGGCCAGGTCCTGCGGCTGCGGCTGCCGGAGATGCCCGCCGGCAGCCCTCCCTTCCTCTCCCGCACCGTACGGGCGGTCGTCCGCGGCGGCCCGCTCTACCTGGTCCCCCGGGAGAACGGCGAACTGGTCGTCGGCGCCACCAGCGAGGAGCTGGGCTGGGACACCACCGTGACCGCCGGCGGCGTCTACGAGCTGCTGCGCGACGCCCACGAGCTGGTCCCCGGCATCACCGAACTCCCGCTCGTCGAGACCTGCGCCGGGCTGCGCCCCGGCTCCCCCGACAACGCCCCGATGCTCGGACCGACCGCGCTGCCCGGCCTCCACCTGGCCACCGGCCACTTCCGCAACGGAGTGCTGCTCACCCCCGTCACCGGTGACGCGATGGCCGAGGTACTCGCCACCGGCCTCCTCCCCGAAGAGGCCCGCCCCTTCTCCCCCGCGCGCTTCTCCCCCGCCGCCCCGGGCCCCGAGCGCACCCGTGCCCCCCAGGAGCAGCCCGTATGAACGCCGCCCCGTCCACCCCTCCCGTCTCGGTGTCCGTCAACGGGCAGGCCCGTGAGATCCCCGGCGGACTGACCCTCGACCGGCTCGTCGCCACGCTCTCCCAGGCACCCACCGGGGTGGCCGCGGCGGTCAACGACGTCGTGGTGCCCCGCGCCCAGTGGGCAGGCACCCCCCTCGGCGACGGCGACCGCGTCGAGGTCCTCACCGCGGTCCAGGGAGGCTGATCCGCCGACATGCCCGACACCACCACGCTCCGGGGCACGAACCCCGCCGCCTCCGACAGCGGCCCCGCCGCGGACCGCGCCCCCCTCACCCTCGCCGGCACCACCTTCGACTCCCGCCTGATCATGGGAACCGGCGGCGCGCCCAGCCTCGACGTCCTGGAGCGGGCCCTGCTCGCCTCCGGCACGGAGCTGACCACCGTCGCCATGCGGCGGCTGGACCCGACCGTGCAGGGCTCGGTGCTGTCCGTACTGGAACGGCACAAGATCAAGGTGCTGCCGAACACCGCGGGCTGCTTCACCGCCGGCGAAGCCGTGCTCACGGCCCGGCTCGCCCGGGAGGCGCTCGGCACGGACTGGGTCAAGCTGGAGGTCGTCGCCGACGAGCGCACCCTGCTGCCCGACCCCATCGAGCTGCTGGACGCCGCCGAGACCCTGGTCGACGACGGATTCACCGTGCTGCCCTACACCAACGACGATCCGGTGCTGGCCCGCAAGCTGGAGGACGTGGGCTGCGCCGCGATCATGCCGCTGGGCTCGCCGATCGGCTCCGGCCTGGGCATCCGCAACCCCCACAACTTCCAGCTGATCACCGAGCGGGCCGGCGTCCCCGTCATCCTCGACGCGGGCGCCGGAACGGCCTCGGACGTCGCCCTGGCCATGGAGCTGGGCTGCGCCGCGGTGATGCTGGCGTCCGCCGTGACCCGCGCCCAGGAACCCGAGCTCATGGCATCCGCCATGCGCCACGCGGTCACGGCGGGCCGCCTGGCGTATTGCGCGGGGCGCATCCCACGACGTCACTTCGCGTTGGCGTCGTCCCCCACCCAGGGAATGCCGGACTTCGACCCTGAGCGGCCGGCGTTCTAGAGGGCCTCCCACGTTTTTGGCTTTCCCGCCGTGGTTGTTGCTCGCCGGTTTTCGCCCGCTGCGCGGTGCGCTCGCCGTTGCGCCTGCGGCGGGCGGGTCCGCTGCGCGGGGCTGTGGGTGCGGTGACGCTGCGCGGGGCTGGGTGCGCTCGCCGTTGCGCCTGCGGCGGGCCAGGTCCGCTGCGCGGGGCTGTGGGTGCGGTGACGGGCCTGCGGGGCCGGTGTGTGGGACTGCTTCGCTTTACGTCCCACACACCGGCCCCTCCGGCCCGTCCCCTCCCGTGGGGGAGTATGTGACGGTGGGTGGGGGCGGGCCGCGGTCGTAGCGGTGTGGGCTCTACTGGTCATTCCGGGGGAGTCTTTTCGCGGGATGGCCCGCGGCCTTTCGAGCCGGTGACGCGGCACCGGCGTGGTCAGGGGCGCATGTCCGTCGTCGTCGTGCCGGTGCCTGCGTCGGTCTCCCACCGGCACCGGCAAGATCACGGTCTACGGCTGGAGCGCCAGGTCGCGCTGGTACCAGGTGCCGGCCTTTCCGCCGAGGTCGACCGGGTCGGCCGGGCCGACCGGAACGAACCCGGCCTTGGCAAGCACCCTCTGGGATGCGGCATTGCCGCGGGAGGTGGCCGCCCGCAGGGTGCGCAGCCCGTGCCGCGCCGCCGCCAGCCGGCACAGCTCCCGAACGGTCGCGGTCGCCACACCGCGGCCGGCGACATGCTGGGCGACCCTGTAGCCGAGCTCAGCCGTGCCGTCCTCGAAGTCGTACAGGTTGAACCGGCCCAGAACCGAGCCGTCCTCGGCGACGAGCACGTAGAAGGCGCTGATGCCGGCCTCCTGCTCGGCCAGCAGGGCGCTGTACCGGTCGGCGAACCGCTCGAAGAACTCGTCACCGCGGTCGGAGACCGAGGCGGCGAAGTAGGCGCGGTTCGCCAGCTCGAAGGCCAGGACCGCGGGGGCTTCGTCGGCACGCAGCCGCTTCAACTCGGGCACTGCCCGACCGTACCCGGAGAGCGCGCCGCGGCCACCCGGGTTTCCGCCACCGGGACAGCCCCGAGGCCAGGCACTCAAGGCTCTACGGCTGGAGTACCGGATGCACCCCCACCGGCCTTTTCTCCCACCCCCAACGGGAGGGGACGGGCCGGAGCGGGTGGGTGTCCGGACGTAAAGCGAAGCAGTCCGGACACCCACCCGCGCAGGCCCGTCACCGGCACCCGACAGCCCCGCGCAGCGGACCCGCCCGCCGCC
>NZ_JBFBHQ010000035.1:0-51188 GCF_040701845.1 Streptomyces angustmyceticus
ATATCTGGCGTTGACTTTTGGCACGCTGTTGAGTTCTCAAGGAACGGACGCTTCCTTTGTGCCTGTTTCACCAGGCTCTCCGGGCGCTTCCCTTCAGTCTTGCGTTTCCGACTCTATCAGATCCTTGCGGTTCCGATTTTCGCCGGTGCGTTTCCGCCTTTCAGCTTCTTCGCGGTTCCGACTCTACCAGATCCGGCTTCTTTCGATTCCGGTTCCGATTTCCGTCGGAGGTGCGCCTTGGAGCAGTTATTTACTGCTGCCCTTTCGGCGTGGTCCCTACTTTAACGGCTTTCCCTGGCGACTCATAATCGAGGCGGCTGGATCGAATTTCGGCAACGCGAAATAAGACCCGTGAGGGTGCCTATCGGAGTAGTTGGTTGTGCCGCCTGGCGGTCTGCGCAGATAGCGCTGCCCGTCTCCAGCGGCTCGGGCTACGTTAGGCGGTCGGCCATGCAGAGTCAAGTAGCGCTGGTGGTGCGGCGTCGGGGGACGTGGGGGCGGTAGGGGCTGACGGTCGGGTCGTCGGCGATCCAGTAGCGCCAGGGGTGGTCGGCACCGTCGCCGCCGACGCCGGTGCGCGGGCCGTTGCGTACGAGTTCGCGGGCGGGCGGGCGGCCGTGCAGGACGGAGAGGGGGGCCGTGCCGCCGGTGCACAGGTCGGTGCCGTCGAGGGTGCGGTCGATGTCCAGGGCGGTCGCCAGGCGGGCCGGGCCCTTCGCCAGTTCGTTGGTGTTGCGGGCCTTGGGGCGGCGGGCGGCAGCCAGGGGCGCGCCGGTGAGGATCTCGCCGGCGCGCAGGAGGACGCCGCTCGCCTTGTCCTCGGGGCCGCAGACCGCGTTGAGGCTGAACCACATCCCGTAGATGAAGTAGACGTACGCATGGCCGGGCGGGCCGAACATGGTGGCGTTGCGCGCGGTGCGGCCGCGGTAGGCGTGGGAGCCGGGGTCGGTGTCGCCGTCGTACGCCTCGACCTCGGTGAGGCGGAGCTCGATCGGGCCGTCGGGGGTGTTGCGGCGGAGGATGCGGCCCAGCAGGTCGGGGGCCACGTCGACCACGGGGCGGTCGAAGAAGTCGTGGGTGAGCGGCATACGTTCCGGTACGTCGGTCATGCGGACCGAGAGTAGTGGAGCCGTTCGAGAGGGCGGCTGGCCATGGGGGCGCCGGGGTTGGGAAAGTAAGGGCCGTGGAACCGGGTCGTACGGTTTCGCGTTCGTAGGGATCAAGCCGAGACCTCGGCGCGCAGTACACAGCACACAGGCGTTCCGCCTGGGGAGGACGAGCATGGGATTCAAGAAGCTGCTGGCGAGCCTGGGCGCCGGGGGTGCGTCGGTGGAGACGGTGCTCTTCGAGGAGAACGTCGTCCCGGGTGGGGTCGTACAGGGCGAGGTGCGGATCCAGGGCGGGTCCGTGGCCCAGGACATCCAGGGACTGTCCGTCGGGCTGCAGGCGCGCGTCGAGGTCGAGAGCGGCGACGAGGAGTACAAGCGGAACATCGAGTTCACCAAGGTGCAGCTGGGCGGCGCCTTCGCGGTGCAGCCGGGTGCGGCGCACACCGTGCCGTTCGGGCTGGAGATCCCGTGGGAGACGCCGATCACCACGTTCCTGGGGACGCATCTGCACGGGATGAGCGTCGGCGTGACGACGGAGCTGGCGATCGCCCGCGCGGTGGACTCCGGTGACCTCGACCCGGTGAACGTGCACCCGCTGCCGGCGCAGCAGGCGATCCTGGACGCGTTCGGGCGGCTCGGGTTCCGGTTCAAGGCGGCCGACCTGGAGCAGGGGCACATCCGGGGGACGCGCCAGCGGCTGCCGTTCTACCAGGAGATCGAGTTCCATGCGCCGCAGCAGTACCGCGGGCTGAACCAGGTGGAGCTGTCGTTCGTGGCGGACGACCGGGAGATGGACGTCGTCCTGGAGATGGACAAGAAGCCGGGGCTGTTCAGCGAGGGGTCGGACACCTACCGGTCGTTCACGGTCGGGCTGAACGACTTCGAGGGGACCGACTGGGCGGCCTACCTCAACCAGTGGCTGGCGGAGGTCGGCGGTAAGCGGAACTGGCTCTAACCTGGGCGGACAGGTGTCAGCAAGCGACCAGGAGGTGTTGCAGTGTCCGAGCTGAAGCGGCGGCCGCTCCCGCACGATTTCCATCCGCCGGTGCCGGCGTTCACGGTGCTGAGCGACGAGGTGGAGCCGGGCGGGACGCTGCGGCCGGAGCAGGTCTTCGCCGAGGGGAACCGTTCACCGCAGCTGCGGTGGGAGGGGGCACCCGCGGGGACGAAGAGCTACGCCGTCACCTGCTACGACCCGGACGCGCCGACGGGCAGCGGCTTTTGGCACTGGTCGCTGTTCGACATCCCGGCGTCGGTGACGGAGCTGCCGGCCGGTGCCGGGTCCGGGGAGATGAAGGGGCTGCCCGAGGGCGCCGTGCACGTCCGTAACGACTACGGGACACGGGACTTCGGGGGCGCGGCGCCGCCGCCCGGGGACGGTCCGCACCGCTATGTCTTCACGGTCTACGCGGTGGACCAGGAGAAGCTCGGTCCGGATGCCGAGGCCTCGCCCGCGGTGGTGGGCTTCAACCTGCGGTTCCACACCCTCGGGCGGGCTCAGCTGATCGCCGAGTACGAGATTCCCGCGGCGGGCTGAGCGCCGTAATTCCGTTGCGCCCCGGCGCTTCCCCCACGCACAGTGGTGTCCGTGCCGCCGCCCCGTAAGAAGGGCGTCGGGCAGCCGGTACCGCAGTGGCGGGAGCGTCGGGGCGCAGGTGTGTCGTCCGTTGCTCGCCGGAGCCCGCGTTCGAGCGGGTGTCCTCGCCGGCTGCCGTTTGCTCCGGGTCTCGCGTAATTCACGGGGGTGGGACCCGGAGCGCACGTTTTTCCGGCTCCGGGTGAGGCACTGCCGGAGCACCTCCTTTTCATCTGCCGATCGTCCTCCATTTCCCTTGTGGCATGCGGAAATTGCGTTGTTCGGGGAATACCTGCCGCTGCACAGTGGAGCAACTTCGCCACGGGGGCGGAGCGGGTCCGGGAGGGTGGACGGGATGCGCGAGACGCTGGTGCTCAATGCGAGCTTCGAGCCGCTGTCGACGGTGTCGCTGCGGCGGGCGGTGGTGCTGGTGATGCAGGACAAGGCCGTTGTCGAGCACGCTCACCCGGGGCTGCGGATCCGTGCCGCTTCGGTGGATCTGCCGGTGCCGCAGGTGATCAGACTGAGCAGATACGTCCGGGTGCCGTTCCGACAACGGGCGCCCTGGTCGCGGCGGGGTGTGCTGGTGCGTGACCAGCACCGGTGCGCGTACTGCGGGCGGCGGGCGACGACCGTGGACCATGTCGTGCCGCGGTCGCACGGCGGCGGGGACACCTGGCTGAATACCGTCGCCTCGTGTGCGGAGGACAACCACCGCAAGGCGGACCGTACGCCCGAGCAGGCGGGGATGGCGCTGCTGCGGCGGCCGTTCGAGCCGACGCCGGCGGACGCGCTGCTGTCGACGCTGGGGGTGTCGGTGCGGGACGCGCTGCCGGAGTGGCTGGCGCTGCCGGCGTAGCGCGCACCTCGGGAGTCCGTCGTCCGGCTCCTCCTACTTCAGGAGGAGTTGGACGATGGCCAGCAGGCCGACGAGGACGATGACGCCGCGCAGCGCGGTGGGCGGCAGCCGTCGGCCGACCTTCGCGCCGAGCTGGCCGCCGAGGGTGGAGCCGAGGGCGATCAGGGCGACGGCGGTCCAGTCGAAGTGGGCGACGAAGAGGAAGAAGACCGCCGCCACGCCGTTCACGACGGCCGCGAGGACATTCTTGAGGGCGTTGATCCGCTGGAGGTCCTCCGTGAGCAGTACGCCCATCAGGGAGAGGTAGATCACTCCCTGCGCGGCGCCGAAGTAGCCGCCGTAGACGCTGGCCAGCATCAGGCCGAGGAGCAGGGCCGGTCCGCCGTCGCGGTGGGCGGTGGTGCCGTTGCGCTCGCGCCGGGCGCGGATCCACGCGGCGAGCCTGGGCTGCGCGACGACGAGGACGAGCGCGACGGCGATCAGCACCGGGACGATGGTGTCGAAGGCCTTGGAGGGCAGTGCCAGCAGCAGGACGGCGCCGCCGAGGCCGCCGATCAGGGCGAAGGCGGAGAAGCGCAGGATCCGGCGGCGCTGGCCTGCGAGTTCGCGGCGGTAGCCGATGGCGCCGCTGATCGAACCGGGCACCAGGCCAAGGGTGTTGGACACGTTGGCGGTGACCGGTGGCAGGCCGAAGGCGAGCAGTACCGGGAAGGTGATCAGGGTGCCGGAGCCGACGACGGTGTTGATCGTTCCGGCGCCGATTCCGGCGGCGAAGACTGCGACTGCTTCCCCGATGGACAAGGCCCTCTCCTCACATGGTCAGGGTCGCCTCCCCGCCATGAAGGTCGAGGGGCCACCGCTGATCATGCACGAGGCCGGACGGGTCAGTCGATGGGCGGTGCCTCGCGGTTCGGCGAGCTGGGCTTGGGGATGGAACCGCCGCCGGTCGGCGGGGTGAAGTTGCCGATGGCGCCGCCGAGACCCTTGAGGGCGTCGCCGATCTCACTGGGCACGATCCAGAGCTTGTTGGCGTCGCCCTCGGCGATCTTCGGGAGCATCTGGAGGTACTGGTAGGAGAGCAGCTTCTGGTCCGGGTCGCCGGCGTGGATGGACTCGAAGACCACCCGGATCGCCTGGGCCTCGCCCTCGGCGCGCAGGGCCGCGGCCTTGGCCTCGCCCTCGGCGCGCAGGATCGAGGACTGCTTCTCGCCCTCGGCGGTGAGGATCTGGGACTGCCGGACACCTTCGGCCTGGAGGATGGCGGCGCGCTTGTCGCGGTCGGCGCGCATCTGCTTCTCCATCGAGTCCTGGATGGAGGTCGGCGGCTCGATGGCCTTGAGTTCGACGCGGTTGACGCGGATGCCCCACTTGCCGGTGGCCTCGTCGAGGACGCCGCGCAGCGCCGCGTTGATCTCCTCACGGGAGGTCAGGGTCCGCTCCAGGTCCATGCCGCCGATGATGTTGCGGAGGGTGGTGACCGTGAGCTGCTCGATGGCCTGGATGTAGCTGGCGACCTCGTAGGTCGCGGCGCGGGCGTCGGTCACCTGGTAGTAGATGACGGTGTCGATGTTCACGACCAGGTTGTCCTGGGTGATCACCGGCTGCGGCGGGAACGGCACGACCTGTTCGCGGAGGTCGATGCGGTTGCGGATGGAGTCGATGAACGGGACGACGATGTTCAGGCCCGCGTTGAGGGTGCGGGTGTAGCGGCCGAAGCGTTCGACGATGGCGGCGCTGGCCTGTGGGATGACCTGGATCGTTTTGATGAGTGCGATGAACACGAGCACCACCAGGATGATCAGGACGATGATGATCGGTTCCACAAGCGGCTCCCGTGCCCTTCGTTGCTGGTCCGCGCCGGCCGGTGACCGGCTTGCCGTTGATCAGTCTTTCAGAGACGTGGCTCGTCGCGCAGCGTGTTCGGGTCAGATGACGACGGCGGTGGCGCCTTCGATCTCGACGACGTCGACCTGCTGGCCGGGCTCGTAGACCTGGTTGCCGTCGAGGGAGCGGGCGGACCAGATCTCGCCCGCGAGTTTGATGCGGCCGCCGACCCCGCCGTCGACCCGCTCCAGGACCGTGGCGCTCCTGCCCTTGAGCGCGTCGATGCCGGAGGCGAGTTGGGGACTCTGGCCGCGGTGGCGGTTGGCGAGGGGGCGTACGACGGCGATCAGCGCCACCGACACGGCGACGAACACGAGGAATTGCGGGACGGTGCCGCCACCGAGACCTGCGGTGACGGCACCGGCGACGGCGCCGACCGCGAGCATGCCGAATTCGGGCATCGCGGTCACGACGAGAGGAATGCCCAGTCCTACGGCGGCGATCAGCCACCACACCCATGGATCCACCGCTTCATGGTAGATCCGTGCGGCGGCCCGGGACAGGGCGCGATCGGCCAGGCGCGGGCCGTCAGGTCAGGGGCAGACCCTGCGCGGTCCAGCGGTCGTTGCCGTTGCGCTCGACGATCAGCGGGAGGCCGAAGCAGTGGGAGAGGTTGCTGGAGGTGAGTTCGAGCTCCAGGGGGCCGGCGGCCAGCACCTTGCCCTGACGGATCATCAGGACGTGGGTGAAGCCCGGGGCGATTTCCTCGACGTGGTGGGTGACCATGATCATCGAGGGCGCGTACGGGTCGCGGGCCAGGCGGCCGAGGCGGCGGACCAGGTCCTCGCGGCCGCCGAGGTCGAGGCCGGCGGCCGGCTCGTCCAGCAGGAGGAGCTCGGGGTCGGTCATCATGGCGCGGGCGATCAGAGTGCGCTTGCGCTCGCCCTCGGAGAGGGTGCCGAACTTCCGGTCCAGGTAGTCGTTCATCCCGAGGCGGTCGAGGAAGGCGCGGGCGCGCTGCTCGTCGATGTCCTCGTAGTTCTCCTGCCAGCTGGCCGTCATGCCGTACGCGGCGGTCAGCACGGTCTGCAGGACGGTCTGGCTGCGGGGCAGCTTGTCGGCCAGGGCGATGCCGGCCATGCCGATGCGGGGGCGCAGGTCGAAGACGTCGACCTTGCCGAGCTGCTCGCCGAGGATCGACACATCGCCGGCGGTCGGGAAGAGGTAGCTGGAGGCGACATTCAGCAGGGTGGTCTTGCCGGCGCCGTTGGGGCCGAGGATCACCCAGCGCTCCCCCTCCTTCACCGACCAGGAGACCTGGTCCACCAGAGCCCGTCCTTCGCGGACCACGGATACGTCCACCAGCTCCAGCACATCGCTCATGAGCGCGTTGTCTCCCATTGCTTCTCGGTCGTCGCGTACACCTGTAGGCGCAGCCCCCCTGCAAACCTACGCCACTCGTTGTCAGTGCTCTTCCCTAGGCTGGGGGCCATGCTCGATGAACCACGTTCAGGACGGCTGGCGGCATGGGGAAATGCCCTTTTGGCCGGACTTGTCTCACCTGATGAAGCCGCGCACCGGATCGCGGACGACGACGCGGTGCACCGCGTGGCGGACCTGCCCGGGGAGGAGGCGCCGGTCGGGCTGACGCTCGCACTGGGGCGGCTGCGGACGCTGGGGGCGACGGGCCTGCGGGTGGCCCTGCCGGTGTCCGGGCATCCACTGGGGCTGTGCGGGCCCCCGGAATTCAATGCGCGGGCGCTGGAGGCCGGGGAGGCGGTGCTCGCCTCGGGGGCCGGGCTGGGGCTGGTCCCGGAGACGTACGAGGCCGGGCCCGAGGGCGGCACCGGTCCCGATGTGCATGTGGAGGTGGTCTGGCGCTGCCTGCCGGTGCGGGAGGCGCCGCCCGCCGATGTGCCGTCGCTGGGCGAGGCCGAGCGGGAGCTGGCGGAGGCGCTGCGGGAGGCGACCGAACTGCTCTCGAAGCTGGACGTGGCCGGGTCCGGGCCGGTGGCGCAGGCCGCGCTGGAGGCGTACCGGGCACGGGCCGAGGCCGGCCGGCAGGTGCTGGCCCCCGGATATCCGCCGCGGGCGGTGCGGGTGCTGGAGCTGGCGCAGCGCGTCGGTGCGCTCATCGGCATCGCGCACCAGGCCGGCGGGGACGGCAGGGAGCACGGCGCGGCGGTGAGTTCGTCCGAGATCGCGGCCCGTGCCGAGGCGCTGCGGCCGGTGGAGCGGACGGCCCGGCGGGCGCAGGTGGCGGCGTACAACTCCGCGGTGGAGGAGAGGGAGCGGCACCGCGGGTGAACGCAAGCGGCCCCGCCGGACCATTGTGTGGTCGGCGGGGCCTGTGCCGGCCGGGCCGGACGCCTCTGGGCAGGCGAAGCCGTGCGGCCCGGCCGGACAACCTCAGTTGTTCGAGGTGGCGTTGCCGAAGGCGGGGTTGAGCGCGCCGATGACGTTGACCGTGTTGCCGGTGGCGTTCACGGGGACGTGCACCGGGGCCTGGACGAGGTTGCCCGACCCGACGCCGGGGGAACGCGTGGCCGCGCCGTCGGCCTGCGCGCCGCTGGTCGCGAAGGCGGATCCGGCGGCCGCACCGAGGGCGATCCCGGTGGCGGCGAGGACGAGGGCGGCCTTCTTGGCGGTGTTCATGGGGGCGAGTTCCTCACGTACCGGCACGGGGCCGGAGGGACGATGGGGGGAGGGAGGGACCGGCCGCGCGTCGAAGGGGTGACGGGGCCGGTCGGCCCGACCCGCGCGGACCATGGCGTCGCGCGGGTCAGGCGGTGGCCTGCGGGCCGTCTGCGATCAGACGTTGACGCAGGGGTTGCCGAAGGTGGGGTTGAGCGCACCGATGACGGTGGCGGTGACGCCGCAGGCGTTCACGGGGACGTGCACCGGGACCTGGACGACGTTGCCGGAGACGATGCCGGGGGAGTTCACCGCACCGCCCTGCGCCTGCGGGGAGTGGGCGGAGGCGATGCCGGCGCCCGCGAGGGCGAGACCGCTCGCCATCATCGTGACGGCCGCTGCGCGCTTGATGTTCTTCACTTCTCTGGCTCCTCGTTGCCGTTGCCGTGGCCAGCCGCCACGACTGCACTGGACAACGCCCCGGGCCGGGGAGGGATACGCCGAACGGGCTACAGCTACACGACAGTATGAATCTCGGATCTGAAGACGACATTCCGCTTGTGTGGGCGGTAGAAGAGCGCCGCCGTCGTAACCGGCGCTCCCCTACCGGCGTTCAGGCCCCGATGCCGTGCCGTACGGCCCACAGCGCGGCCTGTGTGCGGTCGGCGAGGTCGAGCTTCATGAGGATGTTGGAGACATGGGTCTTGACGGTCTTCTCCGACAGCACCAACGCGCGGGCGATCTCGCGGTTGGAGCGGCCGTCCGCGATCAGGCCGAGCACCTCGCGCTCCCGGTCGGTGAGGGAAGTGCCGCGCCCCTGCGTGCCGTTGTTCTCCTCCTGGGTGAGCAGTGCGCCGGCCACTTCGGGCTGCAGGAGGACATGGCCCGCGTGGACGGAGCGGATGGCGCCGGCCAGCGCGTCCGGGTCGATGTCCTTGTACACATAGCCGGCCGCGCCCGCGCGCAGCGCCGGGACGACGGTGCGCTGTTCGGTGAAGCTGGTGACCACCAGCACCCGGGCGGGGTTGGCGAGTTCGCGCAGCGCGCGGAGCGCCTCGATGCCGTCCATGCCGGGCATCTTGACGTCCATCAGGACGACGTCGGGGCGCAGCTCTTCGGCGGCGGCGAGGCCCTCGGCGCCGTCGGACGCCTCCCCCACCACCTCGATGTCGTCCTGGACCTCCAGGAACGTCCGCAGCCCGCGGCGCACCACCTGGTGGTCGTCGACGAGCAGCACGCGGATCGCCTGTCCGCCGCCCGCGGCGCGCCGCCCGGAGCCCGCGCCGGCCTCCCGCGGGGGCATCCCCGTCGCGCCGTCCCTGTCCCTGTCAGCCACCGGGCACCTCCATCTCGACAGCGGTGCCCTTGCCGGGCTCCGATTCCACGGTGAGCTTGCCGCCGACGCCGCTCGCGCGGTCGCGCATCGAGACCAGGCCTAGGTGGCGGCCGGCCCGGCGGACCGCGCCGGGGTCGAAGCCGCAGCCGTCGTCGGAGATCCGCAGCAGGGCGCCCTGGCCGCTGCGGGTGAGGGTCACCTCGACCAGTTCGGCGCCGGAGTGCCGCAGGGCGTTGTGCAGGGCCTCCTGGGCGACCCGGAGCAGCGCCTCCTCCTGGGCGGCGGGCAGCGCCCGGACGCTGTGGGCGGCGAAGGTGACCCGCGCGGAGTGGGCCCGGTCCAGGACCTGGGCCTGGGAGCGCAGGGTGGCGATCAGGCCGTCCTCGTCCAGGGCGGCGGGCCGCAGTTCGACGACGGCGGCCCGCAGTTCGTCGGCCGCCTCCGCGGCCAGCGCGGCGACCTGGTGCAGCTCGTCCTTGGCGCGCGCCGGGTCGCGGTCGACGAGGGCGGTGGCGGCCTGGGCGGTGAGGCGGAGCGAGAAGAGTTTCTGGGCGACCGCGTCGTGCAGCTCGTGGGCGAGGCGGGCGCGCTCGCCGGCGATGGTCAGTTCGCGGCTGCGCTCGTAGAGGCGGGCGTTGGTCAGGGCGATGGCGGCGTGCTGGGCGAGTATCCCGAGCAGCCGCTCGTCCTCCTCGGTGAAGCCGCAGCCGTCCCTGCGGGAGGGAGGGGCCTCGGGGCGGCGCTTGTTGGCCAGGAAGAGGGCGCCGAGGATCTCGTCCCCGTCGGCGACCGGGAGGCCGAGGAAGTCGGACATGTCCGGGTGGGCGGTCGGCCAGCCGCCGAAGCGGGGGTCCTCGCGGACGTCGGCGAGCCGTTCAGGGGTGGCGTTGTGCAGCATCGCGGCGAGGATGCCGTGCTGGCGGGGCAGCGGGCCGATGGCCTTCCACTGCTCGGCGCTGACACCGTCCACCACGAACTGGGCGAAGCCGCCGTGGTCGTCGGGCACCCCCAGGGCCGCGTATTCGGCGTCCAGCAGCTCACGGGCCGAGGCCACGATCGTCTTGAGGACGTCGCGCACCTCCAGGTGCCTGCTCATCGCCAGGATCGCGGTGCTCACCGCGGGGATCCCGGCTCCCGCTCCGTTGGTCATGGCCTCACCGTACCGGCGGGGCGACCAGGCCGTATCGGTCCGGCGGCGGCCGCCTCCTCCGTCCCCCGGCCTAGGACGAATGCCCTGGCCACGGCCGGTCCGGCGCCCGACGTCCGCGGGGCGGCGGCGTTCCTACCGTGAGGCCGGGGCCGGATCCGGTCCCCCGTCGGGGAAGGTGGAGACGATCATGCCGGTGGCGATCATCACGGGGGCGTCGAAGGGGCTGGGCCGGGCGCTGGCCGCGGCACTGGCCGCACGGGGCTGGGACCTGGTCGTGGACGCCAGGTCGGCCGGGCCGCTGGAGGACGCGGTGCGGGAGCTGCGCGGGGCGGGGGCGCGGGTGGTCGCGCTGCCGGGGGACGTGACGGACGGCGGGCACCGGGCGGCACTGGTGGCCGCGGCCGGTGAGCTGGGCGGGCTCGATCTGCTGGTGAACAACGCGAGCGTGCTGGGGGCGGAGCCGCTGGTCCCGCTGGCGGACCATCCGCTGGACGGGCTGCGGGCGGCGCTGGAGGCGGATGTGGTGGCCCCGCTCGGCCTCGCGCAGGAAGCTTTGCCACTCTTGCGCATTTCCTCCTACCTGTCCTCGTATGAAGAAGTCGTTCCTTATATAGGAAACGCTCCCTATATAGAGGATGTCGGAAATGCTCCGTCATACGATCCACACCCTTACATCGGGAATGCCCGAAATGCCGGATCGTCCGATTCGCCCCCTTATGTAGGGGTAGAAGATGTCCTTAACGGGGCGAAACGGGCACCCGTCCCGACGGGTGGAGCGATCCTCAACATCAGCTCGGACGCGGCGGTCGAGGCGTACCCGACCTGGGGCGGCTACGGATCGGCGAAGGCGGCGCTGGACCAGCAGTCGGCGGTGCTCGCCCAGGAGGAGCCGGGGCTGCGGGTGTGGTGGGTGGATCCGGGCGACATGCGGACCGATCTGTACGCGGCCGCCGTACCGGACGACGACCCCTCCGGACGGCCGCTGCCCGGCACGGTGGTCCCCGGGCTGCTGCGCCTGCTGGACGACCGGGCCCCCAGCGGGCGGTACCGCGCGGCGGCCGGGGTCGCCGTGCCCGACGGGGCGGGCTCCCGGTGATCGCGGAGGCCCTGCGGGTACCGGCGGAGCTGTCGGCCGCGGTTCCGGCCGAGCAGCGCGGGCCGGGCCTGGGCCGGGACGCCGTACGGCTGATGGTGAGCCGGGGGGCCGCCGGGACCGGCCACCACCTGTTCGGCGAGCTGCCGGAGCTGCTGACGGCCGGGGACGTGCTGGTGGTGAACACCTCGCGGACGCTGCCCGCCGCCGTGGACGGCCGGGTCGGCGACGGCCGGGGGCGCGGCGAGCCGGTGGTGGTGCACTTCTCGACGCGGGCGGACCGGTGGCATCCGGCAGGGCGGTCGGCGGCCGGCTGCTGGGCGGTGGAGCTGCGGACGCCGGACGGCCGGGGCAGCACCGGGCCGCGGGCGGGCGGCCCGGCCGGCGCGGTGGTGCGGCTGCCCGACGGGGCGCGGCTGGTGGTGGAGGCCCCGCTGGACCCCGGGAGCGGGCGGCTGTGGTGGGCGCGGGTGACGGGCGCGGAGGTGCCCGAGCTGATGCGGCGCCACGGGCGGCCGATCCGCTACGGCTATACGGACCGGGACCAGCCGCTGGCCGCGTACCAGACGGTGTTCGCGGCGGACTCCCCCGGCGGCGGCAGCGCCGAGATGCCCAGTGCCGCCCGGCCCTTCACGGCGGCGCTGGTGGCGCGGCTGGTCAGCAAGGGCGTGATCGTCGCGCCGGTCTCGCTGCACACCGGGGTCGCCTCGGCGGAGGCGTTCGAGCCGCCGTATCCGGAGCGGTTCGCGGTCCCCCCGGTCACGGCCTGGCTGGTGAACGCGGCGCGGGCCCGGCGCAGGGCGGCGGCGCGGCGGCATGCGGCGCCGGGCGGCGCGTCCGGGCGGATCGTGGCGGTGGGGACCACAGCGGTGCGGGCCCTGGAGTCGGCGACCGGCCGGGACGGGCGGGTGCGGGCCGCGGCCGGCTGGACGGACCTCGTGGTGACGCCGGAGCGCGGGGTGCGGGCGGTGGACGGCCTGCTCACCGGGCTGCACGAGCCCACCGCCTCCCATCTGCTGATGCTGGCGGCGGTGACGGACGGCGAGGTGCTGCGGCGCGCGTACGCGGAGGCGGTGCGGCGGCGCTATCTGTGGCACGAATTCGGCGATCTGCACCTCGTGCTGCCGGACTGAGTCCGGGGCGGGCGCGGGGCGAACGGCCGGGGCCGGGTGCGGGCGGTTGAGGACCGCCCGCACCCGGCCCCGGAATGCGAAAGGCGGGAGGTATTCCGCGGCCGTTCGACCGATCCTCGCGGAGTTCTCACGCGTACGGTCTGTGCGTTTGCAATTACGTCCGGCGAGACAAACACCGCCGCACTGTGACGCCGCGCATAGGACGCAGGTCACTTACGAGCCGGGTTAGTGGACCCCCTAATACTGCGTGAGCTGGGAAAGTCCTATTCGGGACGCAATATCCGCCAGCGGGGTTCCACTAACCCGGATCGTATGTCACACCTTTGCCGGGGGAATTTCCGGCCGCTAAGAATGGCTCTCGTCGCTCGGCGCCGTGATCGGAATACGGCGTTCGCCACCGCTCTGGGCCCGTGCGGCATCCCCCCATCGGAAGGTCTGTCCCGCCATGCCTCAGCACGCCACTTCTGGTCTCCACCGCCTGACCCGGACGCACAAGCTCGCCGTCGCCGGTGTCGCCACTGCCGGTGCCGCAGCTCTGGTCTTCGCTGCCGTTCCGGGTGCCGACGCCGATCAGGGCAAGACCCAGGCGACCTCTGTCGAGAACGTGAAGCCGGTCGCCTTCAGCGCGGTCGGTACCGCCGCCCACGCCCAGCAGGCCACCATCGCCCAGCAGGCCGACAAGTCCGCGGCCGCGGGCAAGGCGGAGAAGGCCGCCCAGGTGAAGGCCGCCGCCGCGGCGAAGGCCAAGGCTGCGAAGGCGCGTGCGGAGCAGGCCGCCGCGAGCCGCTCCGCCGTACGCACCGCGATCCCCGCGGCCGCGCCGAAGCCGGCCCCGAAGCCGGCTCCGAAGAAGGCCGCGCCGAAGCCCGCCGCCAAGACCTACCCGAACAACCTGGACGGCTGGATCCGCGAGTCGCTGGACATCATGGCCAAGAAGGGCATCCCCGGTTCCTACTCGGGCATCCACCGCAACATCATGCGGGAGTCGAGCGGTAACCCGATGGCCATCAACAACTGGGACATCAACGCGATCAACGGCACCCCGTCCAAGGGCCTGCTGCAGGTCATCGCGCCGACCTTCAAGACGTACCACGTCGAAGGCACGTCCTGGAACATGTACGACCCGGTCGCCAACATCACCGCCGCCTGCAACTACGCGGCCGACAAGTACGGCTCGATGGACAACGTCAACTCGGCCTACTGAGCCGCCGGTTCAGGCAGTCCGCAGCGCACACCGCCGAGGGGCGGCACCCGGTGACGGGTGCCGCCCCTCGGGCGTGCCGGTGCGGTGCGCGGCGTTACTTGCGCATGACCTCGGGTTCGTGGCGGCGCAGCAGCCGGGCGACGACGAAGGCGAGCCCGATGCCCAGGCTGATCAGGATGATCATGTCCATCACATAGACGCCGGTGTGGTGCTTCCACAGCGGGTCGGGGTTGCCCGGCTCCCACGGCAGGAGCGTGTTCATGTCGGCGGTCGCGCCCATCGCGGCGACGGCCCAGCGCGACGGCATCAGCCAGGCGAACTGCGCGACGCCCGGGGTGTCGAAGAGCTGGAAGAGCACGCCGGTGAAGACCACCTGGACGATGGCGAACATGACCAGCAGCGGCATGGTCTTCTCCGCGGTCTTCACCAGCGAGGAGATGATCAGGCCGAACATCATCGAGGTGAAGCCGAGCGCGATGATCGCCAGCGCCATCTCCACCGCCGGGGCCTTCGCGACGATGAGCCCCTCGCTGGGCATGTTCCGGGTGGAGAAGCCGATCGCCGCGATGATCACGCCCTGGATGGCCGTGACCACGCCGAGCACGATCACCTTGGACATCAGATACGCCGACCGCGACAGGCCGGTGGCCCGTTCGCGCTCGTAGATGACCCGCTCCTTGATGAGCTCACGGACCGAGTTGGCGGCGCCCGAGAAGCACATCCCGACCGCGAGGATCAGCATGATCGTGCTGGCGTCGCGGTTGGTGCGGCTCTTGTTCATCGGCCCGTAGCCGAGGCCGTAATCGCTGGGGATCAGCATCGAGACCACGCCGAGCACCGCGGGCAGGATCAGCATCAGGCCCAGGAAGCCCCGGTCGGAGGCGAGCACCGAGACATAGCGGCGCATCAGCGTCCACAGCTGCGAGCCCCAGCTCTGGGACTTCTGTATCCGGGCCGGCGGCACCTGGACGTCGACCGACTGCGGGGCGACGGCGTCGATGTCCGCGGCATACATCTGGTAGTGCGGGGAGCCGCGCCAGCGCCCCATCCAGTCGTAGTCGCGGTAGTTCTCGAACGCGGAGAACACATCCGCCCAGGTGTCGTACTGGAAGAAGTTGAGCGCCTCCTCGGGCGGGCCGAAGTAGGCCACGCCACCGCCCGGGGCCATCACCAGCAGCTTGTCGCACAGCGCGAGTTCGGCCACCGAGTGCGTGACGACCAGGACCGTACGGCCGTCGTCGGCGAGGCCGCGCAGCAGCTGCATGACGTCACGGTCCATGCCCGGGTCGAGGCCCGAGGTCGGCTCGTCCAGGAAGATCAGTGACGGCTTGGTCAGCAGTTCCAGGGCCACCGACACCCGCTTGCGCTGGCCGCCGGAGAGCGAGGTGACCTTCTTGTCCTTGTGGACGTGGAGCTTGAGTTCGTGCAGCACCTCGTCGATCCGGGCCTCGCGCTCGGCCTCGGCGGTGTCGCCGGGGAAGCGGAGTTTGGCCGCGTACTTGAGGGCCTTCTGGACGGTCAGCTCCTTGTGCAGGATGTCGTCCTGCGGGACCAGACCGATGCGCTGGCGCAGTTCGGCGAACTGCTTGTAGAGATTCCGGTTGTCGTAGAGGACATCGCCCTGGTTGGCGGGGCGGTAGCCGGTCAGCGCCTTGAGCAGCGTCGACTTGCCGGATCCGGACGGGCCGATGACCGCGACCAGCGACTTCTCGGGGACGCCGAAGGAGACGTCCTTGAGGATCTGCTTGCCGCCGTCGACGGTGACCGTGAGGTGGCGGGCCGAGAAGGAGACCGCGCCGGTGTCGACGAACTCCTCCAGGCGGTCGCCGACCATGCGGAAGGTGGAGTGACCGACGCCGATGATGTCGTTCGGGCCGACCGGCGCCTTGCCGGACTTGGGGACCGGCTGGCCGTTGATGTAGGTGCCGTTGTGGCTGCCGAGGTCGTGGATCTCGAAGCGGCCGTCGGGGGTGGCGCGGAACTCGGCGTGGTGGCGGGAGACCTGGAGGTCGGAGACGACCAGTTCGTTCTCCAGCGCACGGCCGATGCGCATCACCCGGCCGGTGTCCAGGCGGTGGAAGGTGGTCGGGCTGCGGTCGCCGTGGACGGGCGCGCCGGCCGCCTGCTGCGCCGGGCGCTGCGGGGGCTGCTGGGCCCGCTGCGGGGGCACGGCCTGCTGGGCCTGCTGGGCCTGCTGGGGCTGCCGGTCCTGCTGCGGCGGGACATAGGGCGGCTGCCCGTCCTGCGGCGGGGCCTGCCAGCCCTGCTGGGCCGGCGGCTGCTGCTGGGCCGGCGGCTGCTGCGCGGGGGGCGCCTGCCAGCCCTGCGCGGCCTGCTGCTGCCGCGCCGCAGCGGGCTGGGCGCCGAAGCCGTCGGCGGCGGGCGCCCCGGCGGACAGGGTCACCCGGGGACCGTCGGTGGCATTGCCCAGATGCACGGTCGAGCCGGGGCCGATCTCCATCTGGTGGATCCGTTGGCCCTGGACGTACGTGCCGTTGGTGCTGCCCTGGTCTTCGATGAGCCAGCCGCGGCCGGCCCAGCGGACCGTGGCATGCCGCCAGGAGACCCTGGCGTCGTCGAGCACCATGTCGCCCTGCGGATCACGGCCCACGCTGTAGGACCGGGACGGGTCGAGCGTCCAGGTCCTTCCGTTCAATTCGAGTACGAGTTCAGGCACTCCACGCCCCATTACATAGTCCCCCGAGTGACGCCCTGTATGGGAAGTCCAGGGATGGTGAACATCGTGAGGAACTATTTCAGGCTCGGCCCTCCGACCGGTAACCGGGACGGGACCGGGGTGCACGGGGTCCGCTCCGGGCCCGTCACACTCGCACGGAGCGGGGGAACGCCCGCGGAGGGGCAGGGATCACCGGATTCCGGGTGTTCCGGGCGGCCGGACGCCGGCGGGAAGGCGGCAGGGCCCGCCGGGGACGCCGTGCGCGCCCGCACCGGAAGCCGCATGATGGGATGAAGCGGGCATAACGCCGACCGATGGCGCGGCCCGCCGCGGTGGCGTGCGGCGTGGTGTGCCCGGGGCGCGCCGAACCGGTCGCCCCGGCAAGGAGGTTGGCGCGCCCGAGCGGATCCCCTGGTCGGGAGCGTACGAGGCGAGCCGGACACGACTCCATAACGATCCAGGGGGTGGCCGGATGCCGGAGGTGTGGGGTGCGGGCGCGGCTCCACGGGGCCGCGCCGGTCCGAACCCCGGACACGCGTACGGCCGCGGCCGCCCGGCGGTTACCGTAAGGGCACCATGAGCGCATCGCAGACCCCGCCTGCCACCGCCGTACCGGGCGATGACGTACCGACCCTTCTCGTGAAGATCTTCGGGAAGGACCGGCCCGGCATCACCGCAGGTCTCTTCGACACCCTCGCTGCCTACTCCGTCGATGTCGTGGACATCGAACAAATGGTGACCCGGGGGCGCATCACGCTGTGCGCGCTGGTCACCGCCCCCTCCCCCGCCGAGGGCTCCTCCGGCACCTCCGAAGGCGACCTGCGGGCCACCGTGCACAGCTGGGCCGAATCGCTGAACCTCCAAGCGGAGATCATCTCCGGCCGCGGCGACAACCGGCCGCGCGGCACCGGGCGTTCGCACGTCACCGTGCTGGGGCATCCGCTCACCGCGGAGACCGCCGCCGCGATCGCCGCCGCCATAACGGCCACCGGCGGCAACATCGACCGCATCTTCCGCCTGGCCAAGTACCCGGTGACCGCCGTCGAGTTCGCGGTGTCCGGTGCCGCGACCGAGGCGCTGCGCAGTGTGCTGGCCCCCGAGGCCGCACGGCTCGGCGTGGATGTCGCGGTGGTGGCGGCCGGGCTGCAGCGCCGGGCGCAGCGGCTGGTCGTCATGGACGTCGACTCGACGCTCATCCAGGACGAGGTCATCGAGCTGTTCGCGGCGCACGCCGGCTGCGAGGCCGAGGTCGCCGAGGTCACCGCCGCCGCGATGCGCGGTGAGCTGGACTTCGAGCAGTCGCTGCACGCCCGGGTCGAGCTGCTCGGCGGGCTCGACGCGTCCGTGGTCGAGGCCGTCCGCAAGGAGGTGCGGCTCACCCCCGGCGCCCGCACCCTGGTACGGACCCTCAAGCGGCTCGGCTACCAAGTAGGCGTCGTATCGGGTGGTTTCACCCAGGTCACCGACGCGCTCCAGGAGGAACTGGGCCTGGACTTCGCCTCGGCCAACACCCTGGAGATCGTCGACGGCAAGCTCACCGGCCGGGTCACCGGCGACATCGTGGACCGGGCGGGCAAGGCGCGGCTGCTGCGGGAGTTCGCGCAGCAGGCCGGTGTGCCGCTCGCGCAGACCGTGGCGATCGGGGACGGCGCCAACGACCTCGACATGCTCAACACGGCCGGGCTCGGTGTCGCCTTCAACGCCAAGCCGGTGGTGCGGGAGGCGGCGCACACCGCGGTGAACGTGCCGTTCCTGGACACCGTGCTGTACCTGCTGGGGATCACCCGCGAAGAGGTCGAGGCGGCGGACACCCTCGTCGGCTGACCGGCCTGCCGGGCGCGGACCGGGCGGCTCCGGGACGACCGGCGCCACGGAGTGCGTCCGCCGTACGAAGCGCGGCCGCGGTACGGGGCGGGGGCCGCGGTACGCGGAAGCACCACGCCCCGGCGAAGGAGCCGACGCACAGGAGAGGGCCCCGGCAGCAGTCTGCCGGGGCCCTCTCGGCGTCCCTACCGCCTCCCCGCGTGCGGCGCGCGGGGGGGGCCGGCGCTACTCGTGCGGGCTCCAGTAGGCGACCAGGCGCCCGACGCCGTGCTCGAGCGACTTCCAGGAGCCGCTGAAGGAGAGCACGGCCAGCGAGGCCGTCGGGAAGCCGCTGCGGTTCATCCGCGGCAGCAGATCGCCCTCGGCGTCGCCGGAGAGCGCGTCGGCAAGGGCGTGCACACCCGGGTTGTGGCCGACCAGCATCAGATCGGTGACGTCGTCCGAGGTCTCGTTCAGCAGCGCGATGAGCTCGCCCAGGGAGGCTTCGTAGATCCGCTCCTCGTAGACGGTCTTGGGCCGCTGCGGGAGCTCGTGGACGGCGAGCTTCCATGTCTCGCGGGTGCGCGCTGACGTCGAGCACAGGGTCAGATCGGGGGTGATCCCGGCTCCGGCCAGCCAGCGGCCGGCGACCGGGGCATCCTTGCGGCCGCGCTCGGCGAGCGGACGCTCATGATCGCTGGTCTCCGACCATTCGGCCTTGGCGTGTCGGAGGAGGACAATCCGGCGGGGTGTATCGGCGCTCATGGGTCCCAGCTTCGCACGAAAGGCGGCGCGGGGCGCGGGGTGTTGAAGTGCTCCTTCCGCTGGGCGGGACACGGGCGGCGGGCGGGCATCAGGCACCACCGCGCACGAGCGCGGCCAGGAGTTCCAGCAGCGGCCCGAGGCCCTGCGGCACGCTCGCGGCCCGCGCCTCGGCGGGGCTCGCGACGAGTGTCAGCAGGACAGCGAAGGAGATCACCGGCAGGACCAATGCCCACCACGGCAGGCGCATCCGCCGGCGGGGAGCCTTGGCTGCGGGTGACCGGCTGGACGCGGCGGGCATGCGGATCGCCTCCGGGGCGCATCGAAGGGCTGCGCGGCCGCGGGCGTACGGCGCGCCCACCGCTGCGGCGGTGCACTTCGAAGCTACGGATCCCCGGCGGCCGTTCCCATCCGGGAAGCCACCCACTCGCCCCTGAGGCCCATCCCCTAGGGGATGGGCCCCGGACGCGCTACGGCGCCGCGATACTCGCGATGATCGCGACGACGACGGTCACGCCGAGCATGACGCCCAGGACGAGGAGCAGCTTCTTCTGGCTGCCCTGCGGATTCGGTTCGAGCACTGGCATGCGCCCAGTGTCGCACTCAGGTCTCGTCCTCGATCCGGCGGTCCCGCCCGGCCAGCACACCCACCGCGATCTGCGGCACCATCAGCCCGGCCATCAGGGCGATCGGCAGCCCCCAGCCGCCGCTGTGCTGGTAGAGCGTGCCGACCAGCAGCGGGCCGGGGATGGAGATCAGATAGCCGACGCTCTGCACGAAGGCCGAGAGCTTGACGACCCCGGCGGAGCTGGTCGACCGCATCCCGATCATCGTCAGGGCCAGCGGGAAGGCGCAGTTGGAGATGCCCATCAGCAGCGCCCAGGCCCAGGCGCCGGCGGCCGGTGCCAGCCACAGCCCGGCGTAACCGGCCAGGCCGCACAGGCCCAGCAGCACCGCGAGCGGACCCTGGTGCCGCATCCGGGACGCCAGCCGCGGCAGGACGAAGGAGAGCGGGACGCCCATCGCCATGGTGACCGCCAGCAGCACCCCCGCGGTGCCCGCCGAGACCCCGGCGTCGCGGAAGATCTGCGGCATCCAGCCCATCGTGATGTAGGCGGCGGTGGCCTGCAGGCCGAAGAAGACGGCCAGCGCCCAGGCGGTCGGCGACGCGGTGATCCGTACGGGGTTCTCGGGGGTGCGGGCCGGGCCGTCCGCGGCCGGCCGGGCGGCGCCCGCGCGCTGCCGGACGACCACGAGCCAGGGCAGCACGGCGACCGCGGCGAGCACCGCCCACACCGCCAGGCCGGTCCGCCAACTGCCGCCCAGGGACTCGGTCATGGGCACGGTGAGCGCCGCGGCGAGCGAGGTGCCCAGCGCCAGCGCCATGGAGTAGAGACCGGTCATCGAACCGACCCGGTCGGCGAACCAGCTCTTGATGACGACCGGCATCAGGACGTTGCTGACCGCGATGCCGGCCAGGGCGAGCGCGCTGGCGGCGAGGAAGCCGCCGGTGCCGCCGGCGAAGGGCCGCACCGCGACGCCCACGGTGATCGCGACCATGCCGGCGCAGACGACAGCCCCGGGCCCGAAGCGCCTGGCCAGGCGGGGTGCGGCGATGCCGAAGGCGGCGAAGCACAGCGCGGGTACGGAGGTCAGCAGTCCGGCGACGGTGCCGCTCATGCCCAGGCCGTCGCGGACCTCCTCCAGGAGCGCGCCGAGGCTGGTGATGGCCGGGCGGAGGTTGAGCGCGGCCAGGACGAGACCGGCGATCACGATCCGCGGCAGCCAGCGGCCGGCCGGCCCGGTCGCCGGGAGTCCCTCCGGGGCGGGGGCGGCCGCCCCGGGGGCCGGCAGGGGCGCTCCGGCGCCGCCGGCGGACCGGCCGGCGTCGGGTGTGCGGGGCCCGGCGGCGGGGTCGAGGGTCGCGAGGTCGTCGTCTGCCATAGACGCCATCATAGAATCATGGGATGAATGCTTGTCCAGCCGATATCGATACCCTCTGCTGGCCCGGTCGGCGCCGGGGGCCGCAAGGGTCCGGCCGGCGCCGCACCCTCCCCGTCCGTCGTCCCCTGCCTTCCGGAGCGCAGCCATGCCTCTGACCTCGCCCCGCCGGTCCGCACTGGCCGACCAGGTGATCGCGCAGCTGCGCGCCCAGATCACGTCCGGCGAGTGGCCGGTGGGCGCCCGCATCCCGACCGAGCCGGAGCTCGTCGAGCAGCTCGGGGTGGCCCGCAACACCGTCCGCGAGGCCGTACGGGCGCTGGCGCACAACGGTCTGCTGGACATCCGGCAGGGCTCGGGCACGTACGTGGTGGCGACCAGCGAACTGGCCGGGGTGATGAACCGCCGGTTCGCGGCGGCCGAGCCCGGACACGTCGCCGAGCTGCGCAGCGCCCTGGAGGCGTCGGCCGCCCGGCTCGCCGCCGAGCGCCGCACCGCGCAGGACCTGCGGCAGCTCGACGCCCTGCTGGAGCGGCGCGAGCGCGCCTGGGAGTCCGGCCGCGCGGAGGCCTTCGTGGAGGCGGACGCGACCTTGCACCTGGCGATCGTGGCGGCCTCGCACAACGAGGTGCTGGCCGAGATCTACGCCGACCTCGGGGGCGTGCTGCGGGACTTCCTGCGGGCCGACGTGGGCGAGGAGCTCCGGCCGGAGGCGCACATGGACCATGCCCGGCTGGTCGAGGCGATCCGTGCGGGCGACGGCGAGCGGGCCGCCGCCGAGGCGAGCGCGCATCCCTTCGGCTGCCGGCTCCGCCCCCTGGGACGGGACTGACGCCGGCCGCGCCCCGTACACGCCCGCTGCCCGCCCCGGCGGACCGGAACGGGCAGCGGAAAGGCGTCGGTGCGTCAGGCACCCATCATGTGCACACCGCCGTCGACGTGCACGATCTCGCCCGTCGTCCGCGGGAAGAAGTCGGACAGCATGCCGACGACGCCACGGCCGGCCGGCTCCGGGTCGGCCAGGTCCCAGCCGATCGGGGCGCGGTGGTTCCACACGTCCGCCAGCTCCTCGAAGCCGGGGATGGACTTGGCGGCCATCGACTTGATGGGGCCGGCCGAGACCAGGTTGCAGCGGACGCCCTTGGGACCGAGGTCACGGGCGAGGTAGCGGTTGGTGCTCTCCAGCGCCGCCTTGGCCACGCCCATCCAGTCGTACTTCGGCCAGGCGATCTGCGCGTCGAAGGTGAGGCCGACGACCGCGCCGCCGTGCTCCATGAGCGGCAGGCAGGCCATGGTCAGCGACTTGTAGGAGTACGCCGAGACCTGCACCGCGGTGCCCACGTCCGACCACTCCGCCTCCAGGAAGTTGAAGGCGCCCTGCGGGCCGAAGGCGATGGAGTGCACGATGCCGTCGAGGCGGGCGCCCTCGCCCTGGTGCTCGCGGATCTTGTCGGCCAGGCCGTCCAGGTGCTCCTGGTTGGTGACGTCCAGCTCGATGACCGGGGCTTCCTTGGGGAGCCGCTTGGCGATCCGCTCGACGAGGGAGAGCCGGCCGAAGCCGGTGAGGATGACCTCGGCGCCCTCGTTCTGGGCGACCTTGGCCGCCTGGAAGGCGATCGACGACTCGGTCAGGACACCCGTGACCAGGATGCGCTTGCCTGCAAGGATTCCACTCATGCTGATCAGTGACCCATGCCCAATCCGCCGTCGACGGGAATGACGGCTCCGGTGATGTACGCGGCCTCGTCGGAGGCCAGGAAGCGGACCGAGGCGGCGATCTCCTCGGGCTGCGCATACCGCGCGAGCGGCACCTGCTTGACGATGCCGTCCCGCTGCTCGTCGGTGAGCACGCGGGTCATGTCGGTGTCGACGAAGCCGGGTGCGACGACGTTGACGGTGATGTTGCGGCTGCCGAGCTCCCGGGCGAGCGAGCGGGCGAAGCCCACCAGGCCGGCCTTGGACGCGGCGTAGTTCGCCTGGCCCGCGCCGCCCATGAGGCCCACCACGGACGAGATCAGCACGACGCGGCCCTTGCGGGCCCGCAGCATCGCCCGGTTGGCGCGCTTGACCACCCGGAACGTGCCGGTGAGGTTGGTTTCGAGGACCGAGGTGAAGTCCTCCTCGGACATCCGCATGAGCAGCTGGTCACGGGTGACGCCGGCGTTGGCCACCAGCACCTCGACCGGACCGTGCTTCTCCTCGATCTCCTTGTACGCCTGCTCGACCTGCTCGCTGTCCGTGATGTCGCACTTCACGGCCAAGAACCCCGAGGGCGGCTCGCCCGAGCGGTAGGTGATGGCGACCTTGTCGCCTGCCTCGGCGAAGGCACGGGCGATGGCGAGGCCAATGCCGCGGTTACCTCCGGTGACCAGAACCGAGCGGCTCAAGAGATCACCCTTTCCGTTTCCAGTCCGTCCTGCGTTCGATAAGAAACTATCGGTCGCGGAGCCCTCAGGTGGAATCCAGCACGGACAGGCACGCGTGCCGGTCACTGTCGGGTCTCCACAGAACCGCCACCGCGGCGGGGCATCCCGGCACCCCCGCGGGCCGTGTCGCGCCGATGCCCGGCACCCCGGCGCCGGCCCCCTCGCCTGGCCGACTCCCGGCGCCCCGCACCGCCACACCCTGGGCCGCGGACGCCCGGCAGGGCATGATGCAGGCGCCGACCACGGGAGGACTCCTTGCCTGCACCCCATGCCGTTGACGAAACATTCCTGGCGCTGCCGCTGCACGCGCTGGCCGACGCGGCGCTGGCCCGCGCCCGCGCGCTGGGCGCCGACCACGCGGACTTCCGCCTGGAGCGGATCCGCAGCGCGTCCTGGCGGCTGCGGGACGCCCGTACGTCCGGGACCTCGGACACCACCGACCTCGGGTACGCGGTCCGGGTGGTGCACGGCGGGGCCTGGGGCTTCGCCTCCGGGGTGGACCTGACCATGGACGCGGCCGCGCGGGTGGCCTCGCAGGCCGTGGCGATGGCCAAACTTTCGGCCAAGGTCATCCGGGCCGCCGGTTCCGACGAGCGGGTCGAGCTGGCCGACGAGCCCGCCCACCCGGACCGCACCTGGGTCTCCTCCTACGAGATCAACCCGTTCGACGTGGCGGACGCCGACAAGAGCGGGCTGCTGGCGGAGTGGAGCGCGCGGCTGCTGGCCGCCGAGGGCGTGGCCCATGCGGACGCCGCGCTGCTGACCGTCCAGGAGAACAAGTTCTACGCCGACAGCGCGGGCACCAGCACCACCCAGCAGCGGGTGCGGCTGCACCCGCAGCTGACCGCGGTCGCGGTGGACCCGGCGAGCGGCGACTTCGACTCGATGCGCACCCTCGCCCCACCGGTCGGCCGCGGCTGGGAGTACCTCACCGACGGCCGCTACGACTGGGACGGCGAGCTGGCCCGCCTCCCCGAGCACCTCGCCGAGAAGATGCGCGCGCCGGGCGTCGAGGCCGGCACCTACGACCTGGTGGTGGACCCCTCCAACCTGTGGCTGACGATCCACGAATCGATCGGGCACGCCACGGAGCTGGACCGGGCCCTGGGCTACGAGGCGGCGTACGCGGGCACCTCGTTCGCCACCTTCGACCAGCTCGGGAAGCTGGCCTACGGCTCCGAGATCATGAACGTCACGGGCGACCGGACCGCCGAACACGGTCTCGCCACGATCGGCTACGACGACGAGGGGGTGGCCGCCCAGTCCTGGGACCTGATCAAGGACGGCACCCTCGTCGGCTACCAACTCGACCGCAGGATCGCCCAGCTGACCGGCTTCGCGCGCTCCAACGGCTGCGCGTACGCGGACTCCCCCGGCCATGTCCCCGTCCAGCGGATGGCGAACGTCTCCCTGCAGCCGGCGGCGGACGGACCGTCCACGGAGGACCTGATCTCGGGCGTCGAGCGCGGCATCTACCTCGTCGGCGACCGCTCCTGGTCGATCGACATGCAGCGCTACAACTTCCAGTTCACCCAGCAGCGGGCGTACGCGATCCGGAACGGGCGGCTGGCGGGGCAGCTGCGGGAGGTGGCCTACCAGGCGACCACCACCGACTTCTGGGGCTCGATGACCGCCGTCGGCGGACCGCAGACCTATGTCCTCGGCGGCGCGTTCAACTGCGGCAAGGCCCAGCCGGGGCAGGTGGCCGCCGTGTCGCACGGCTGCCCGTCGGCGCTCTTCGAGGGCGTGAACGTTCTCAACACCACGCAGGAGGCCGGTCGATGAGCACCCGTACGCCGCGCAGGAACAGGCCGCACGAGATCGTCGAGCGGGCCCTGGAGCTCTCCCGTGCCGACGGCTGCGTGGTCATCGCCGACGAGCACTCCAGCGCCAATCTGCGCTGGGCGGGCAATGCGCTCACCACCAACGGCGTCACCCGTGGCCGCACGGTCACCGTCGTGGCGACCGTGGACGGCGGCCGGGGCACCGCGTCGGGCGTGGTCTCGCGCTCCGCGGTGACCGCGGAGGACCTGGAGCCGCTGGTGCGGGCCGCCGAGGCGGCCGCCCGGGACGCCGGGCCCGCCGAGGACGCGCAGCCGCTGGTCGGCGGCGAGAAGGTGTCCGCCGACTTCACCGAGGCGCCCGCCGAGACCTCCCCGGAGGTGTTCGCGGCGTTCGCGCCGGCGCTGGGCGAGTCCTTCCGGCAGGCCCGCGCCGGGGGCCGGGAACTGTACGGCTTCGCCCACCACGGCATCGTCTCGTCGTACCTGGGGAACTCCGCCGGGCTGCGGCTGCGGCACGACCAGCCCACCGGGACGCTGGAGCTGAACGCCAAGTCCGCAGGTACCGGCGCGGCCGGACCCCGCTCGGCCTGGACCGGTCGCGCGACCCGCGACTTCACCGACGTCGATCCGCGGGAGCTGGACGACGAGCTGGCCCGGCGGCTGGGCTGGGCCGAACGGCGGATCGAGCTGCCCGCCGGGCGCTACGACACCCTGCTGCCGCCGACCGCCGTCGCCGACCTGCTCGTCTACCAGATGTGGTCCTCCGGGGCCCGGGACGCCGCCGAGGGCCGTACGGTCTTCTCCCGGCCGGCCGACGGCAACGGGCCGGCGGGCCCCGGGGCGGGCACCCGGGTGGGCGAGCGGCTCTGCGAGCTGCCGCTGACGCTGCGCAGCGACCCCTCGGCTGCCGGTCTGGAGTGCGCGCCGTTCGTCCTGGCGCACTCCTCCGGCGACGATGCCTCGGTCTTCGACAACGGGCTGCCGCTGGCGGCCACCGAGTGGCTGCGCGAGGGCGTGCTGCACCGGCTGCCGACCACCCGGCACAGCGCCGCGCTGACCGGCCTCCCCGTGGCGCCGGGCATCGACAACCTCCTCCTGGAGGGCGGTGGTTCGCGTTCGCTGGACGAGATGGTGGCGGCCGCCGGCCATGACGGTCCGACCCTGCTGCTGACCTGCCTGTGGTACATCCGCGAGGTGGACCCGGCGACGCTGCTGCTGACCGGTCTGACCCGGGACGGCGTCTACCTCGTCGAGCAGGGCGAGGTGGTCGGCGAGGTGAACAACTTCCGGTTCAACGAGTCGCCGGTGGACCTGCTGTCCCGGGCGGTGGAGGCGGGGCGTACGGAGCGGACCCTGCCGCGCGAGTGGGGCGACTACTTCACCCGGGCCGCGATGCCCGCGCTGCGCGTCCCGGACTTCAACATGAGCTCGGTCAGCCGCGGGGTGTGAGGCCGCGGGCGCCCGCCCGGCCGGTGACGAGCCGGCCGGGCGGGCGCACGGGCCGGGGCGGACGACGGGCCCGCCGCACCAGGGGCGGCCGGCGGGCCGACGCCGGACGGTCGTGGCGCGGGGGCGGACGGCGCCGGAGTGTCACTCCGGGCGAATAGACTGTGCGCTTGTCCTCCCGTTTGGGAACCACGATCGATCAGGAACGCCATGACACGCCTCGGCGAATCCGTCGCCCGCGCCACCGCCCTGCTCTCCGCCGACCTCTCCTCGGACGCCACGGTCCAGGAGCTGCTCCAGGAGACGGGCGCCCGGCGCTCTCTCGACCTGACGGACCTGCCCGCCAAGGAGCAGGCCGAGCTGATCGCGGCCCGTACGGTCGAGGTCCTGCCGGGCGTGGAGCAGCTGGCCGAGCGGATCGAGGAGCGCCGGGCGGCCGGCAAGGGCCTGCACATCAAGCTGGGCATCGACCCGACGGCGACCGATGTGCACCTGGGGCATGCGGTGCCGCTGATCGTCCTGAGCCGGTTCCAGCGGCTGGGCCACGACGTCACGCTGATCATCGGTGACTTCACCGCCAAGATCGGCGACCCGTCGGGCCGTACCGCCGAGCGTCCGCCGCTGACCGACGAGGACATCGCGCACAACCTCGCCACCTACCGCGAACAGGTGCGGCCCTTCTTCGACTTCGAGAAGGTCAGCTTCCGGCAGAACAGCGAGTGGCTGGCGCCGTACACCTTCCCCGAGCTGCTCATGCTGCTCGCCCAGGTGCCGGCCTCCCAGCTGCTGCAGCGCGAGGACTTCCGCAACCGGCTGGCGGCCGGCTCCGGCCTGACCATGACGGAGCTGCTGTACCCCATCGCGCAGGGCCTGGACTCGGTGGCGCTGGAGTGCGATGTGGAGCTGGGCGGCTCCGACCAGCTGCTCAATCTGCAGATGGGCCGCAAGCTGATGGAGCTGCGCGGGCAGCGGCCGCAGCTGGTGGTCACGATGCCGCTGATCGAGGGCACGGACGGCACCGGCGCCAAGATGTCCAAGTCCAAGGGCAATTACGTCGGGCTGGGCGCGCCCGCCGACGATGTCTTCGGCAAGATCATGTCGGTGCCGGACCGGCTGATGGAGCCGTACCTGCAGGCCTGGACGGAGTGGACGGACGAGGAGATCGCCCTCGTCCTGGGCCGGGTCACGGACCGGTCGCTGCACCCGATGGACCTCAAGAAGATCCTGGCGGGCGAGGTCGTGGCCGCGCTGTACGGCCTGGAGGCGGCGATGGCGGCGCGGGCCGGTTTCGTGGCGCAGTTCTCCAAGAAGTCGTTCTCCGACGTGGACTCGCTCCCGGTCGTCGATGTCGCCGCGCACGGCGCGGAGACGGTGGCGACGGTGCTGACCAAGGTCCTGGAGTTCACGCCCAGCGCCTCGGCGGCGCGGCGGCTGGCCAAGCAGAACGCGCTGCGGCTGGTCGTGGAGGGCGAGGACGGGCAGCAGACCCTGGTGCTGGCGGAGGCCGATTCGGTCCGTCCGCTGGGCGAGGTCCTGACCGAGAAGCTGGCGGACACGGCCGGGGTCGCGTACCTCAAGGCCGGCCGGAAGCTGGCCCAGCTCGACGGCCGCTGAGACGGCAGACGTACGGGCGGCCGGAGCGCATCAATGCGCTCCGGCCGCCCGCGTCGTACGGCTCCGGGCCCGCGGGCCCGGCCTGACCGGGGAGATACCGCCTAGGCGGCGTGTTTCTTGCGGTCCCGCATGGAGACCCAGAGGCGGTCGCCGACGGCGACGATGACGATCGCGCCGGCCAGTTGCAGCAAGTGCCGGATCCAGTCGATGCCCCTGGTGTCGTTGACCCCGATGCCGGTGGCGACCCAGTTGCCGAGGACACTGCCCAGCATGCCGAAGATCACCGTCAGCCAGAGCGGGATCTGCTGCTTGCCCGGGATGATGGCCTTCGCGATCAGGCCGAGCACCAGGCCCACGATGATGGCCCACAACCACGTCATGTCGACTCCTCCTGCGCCACGGTGCAGATGACACTCGCCCCGTCAGTGTCGCCCCGCATCGACTACGGCGCACGCCGGGGACCGTCGTACGCACCGGTGCGGTGCGGGCCCCGCCGAAACGGGCACCACCCGGTCTCGAAGGCGGCGCAGTCGCGGCGTACCGTGGAATCCGACCGGATACCGGGGAGAATCCGGCACGACTGAGCAGGTGGTGGAACGTGATGCGGAAGCAGAGCAGCGGCCAGGCCTTCCGGATCACCGGGGCCAGGCAGGGCCTGTCCGAGGACGTACGCGGACGGCAGCGCCGGTATGTGATCTCGATGGCGGTGCGGACGGTGGCCGTGGTGCTCACCGTCGTGCTGTGGAACATCGAACGGCCCGTCGCCATCGCGACATTGGTGCTGGGCCTGACGCTGCCGTACATCGCGGTGGTGATCGCCAACGCGGGCCGGGAGAACGCCCCTTCGCTCCCGAAGACCTTCATCGCGGGACCGACCCGGCCGATGCTGACGCCGGGAGCGGACCGTGCTCCGGCGGAATCGGTTCCGGAGCGGCCGGCGGCGGACTCCTCCGCCGCGCCGCATGACCCGAGCTGATCAGCACCGGTCTGCAAAGCTCAAGAAAAGCTCAGATCAATCATGGAGTTCCGGTGCACCAGGCACCATCCCCCGTGACATACTGCGTACGCGCTCCGCATCCCCCGTCGGAGCGACGGACCGACGCCGGGCGGCTCCCCCCGTGGCTGCCCGGCGTCGTCATGTCCGCAGGTCCGCGGGGTGCGGTGGCCGGAGCCGGTGCGGTGATCGCAGGACGTAGGGTTGAGGCCGTGAACTCCCCGAATCCCCAGGAAGCCGCCGAGGGCGCCGTCGTCTGCTCCGCGAAGGGCTGCCGCGCCGCCGCGGTGTGGGTGCTGGCCTGGAACAACCCGAAGCTGCACACCCCGGACCGGCGCAAGACCTGGCTGGCCTGCGAGGAGCACCGGGAGCATCTGTCGCAGTTCCTCGGCGTGCGCGGCTTCCTCAAGGATGTCGTGACGCTGGAGGAGTGGGAGGCGTCGGCCGCCGACCGCTGAGGCGGGCCTAGGCGGCCGCCGGCCGCCGAAGCGGACCGGGCCAGCCGCCGGTCACCCCAGCGGACCGGGTCAGCCGCCGATCGCGGACATCGGGCGCTCCGGCTGCAGGAACGACGGGTCGTCCAGGCCGGAGCCCGCCTTCTTGCCCCACATCGCGCCCTTCCACAGGGCGGCGATCTCGTCGTCGGGGGCCTCGGAGCGCAGCGCGGTGCGCAGGTCCGTCTCCTCGGTGGCGAACAGGCAGGTGCGGACCTGGCCGTCGGCGGTCAGCCGGGTGCGGTCGCAGGCGCGGCAGAACGGGCGGGTGACGGAGGCGATCACCCCGACGCGGTGCGGGCCGCCGTCGACGATCCAGCGCTCGGCGGGCGCGGAACCGCGCTCCTCCTCGCCCTCGGGGGTGAGCGTGAAGCGGGTGCGCAGCGAGGCGAGGATGTCGCCTGCCGTGATCATGCCCTCGCGCTTCCAGCCGTGCTGGGCGTCCAGCGGCATCTGCTCGATGAAGCGGAGCTCGTAGTCATGGGCGACGGCCCAGGCCAGCAGGTCGGGGGCCTCGTCGTCGTTGAGTCCCGGCATCAGGACGGTGTTGACCTTGACCGGGGTCAGGCCGGCCGCGCGGGCCGCCTCCAGACCGCGCAGGACGTCGTCGTGCCGCTTGCGGCGGGTCATGGCCTGGAAGACGTCCGGCCGCAGGGTGTCGAGGGAGACGTTGACCCGGTCCAGGCCGGCGTCGCGCAGGGCGGTGGCGGTGCGCTGCAGGCCGATGCCGTTGGTGGTCAGCGACATCTGGGGCCGCGGGCTGAGGGCGGCGACGCGCTCGACGATGCCGGGCAGACCGGGGCGGAGCAGCGGTTCACCGCCGGTGAAGCGGACTTCTTCGATACCCAGGTCCCGCACGGCGATGCCGATCAGCCGGACGATCTCGTCGTCGGTGAGCAGATCGGGTTTGGCGAGCCACTGCAGGCCCTCTTCCGGCATGCAGTAGGTGCACCGCAGGTTGCACCGGTCGGTGAGTGAAACGCGCAGGTCGGTGGCCACACGACCATAGGTGTCGATGAGCACTGGGCCCCCTCCCCAAGAGTGATGGCTCGGTACCTCTCCTCCGGTGGATCAGTACGTCTTCGAGCCTACGCGATGGGTGTGACAGTCAGCAGAGATGAGAAGCACGAGGTGGGCGGGGTGGCGTCGTAGATCTCTACGACGCCACCCCGCCCGGGTCCCGTAGGGACGGCTCAGCCGCAGGCCCTCAGTGGGCTCCGGTCCCGGTCAGCGAGCGGACCTCCAGTTCGGCGTACTTCTGCGCGTCCGGCTCCTCCTTGGACAGCAGCGATCCCAGCCAGCCGAGCAGGAACCCCAGCGGGATGGAGATCAGGCCCGGGTTCTCCAGCGGGAAGACGGCGAAGTCGGCGCCGGGGAACATCGAGGTCTCCTTGCCGGAGACGACCGGGGAGAAGAGGACCAGCAGGACGGAGGAGACCAGGCCGCCGTAGATGGACCACAGGGCGCCCCGGGTGGTGAAGCGCTTCCAGAACAGGCTGTACAGGAGGGTCGGGAGGTTGGCGGAGGCGGCGACCGCGAAGGCGAGCGCCACCAGGCCCGCGACGTTCAGGCCGCGGGCGAAGACGCCCAGGACGATGGCGACGGCCCCGATGCCGACGGTCGCCCAGCGGGCCGCGCCGACCTCTTCCTTCTCGGTGGCCCTGCCCTTGCGCAGGACGTTGACGTACAGGTCGTGCGCGAAGGACGAGGACGAGGCGAGGGTGAGGCCGGCGACCACCGCGAGGATGGTGGCGAAGGCGACGGCGGAGATGACGGCGAGCAGGACGGCGCCGCCGGTGGATCCGGCACCGCCGCCGATCGCCTCGGCGAGGAGCGGGGCCGCGGTGTTGCCCGCCTTGTTGGAGGCGGTGATCGTCTCGGGCTTGATCAGGGCCGCGGCGCCGAAGCCCAGCGCGATGGTCATCAGGTAGAAGACGCCGATGATGCCGATCGCCCAGTTCACGGACTTCCGGGCGGCCTTGGCGGTGGGGACCGTGTAGAAGCGGATGAGGATGTGCGGCAGGCCCGCGGTGCCCAGGACGAGGGCGAGGCCCAGCGAGATGAAGTCGATCTTCGAGGTCGCGGTGGCCCCGTACTTGAGGCCGGGCTCCAGGAAGGCGGAGCCCTTGCCGCTGTTCTCGGCGGCCGCGCCGAGCAGGTCGGAGAGGTTGAAGTGGAACTTGAGCGCCACCAGGAAGGTGATCAGCAGGGTGCCGGCGATCAGCAGCACCGCCTTGACCATCTGGACCCAGGTGGTGCCCTTCATGCCGCCGATGGTGACGTAGAGGATCATCACGACGCCGACGAGGACCACCACCAGGATCTTGCCCGCCTCGCTGGTGATGCCCAGGAGCAGGGTGACCAGGGCGCCCGCGCCCGCCATCTGGGCGAGCAGGTAGAAGATCGAGACGATGATGGTGGAGGTGCCGGCGGCGGTGCGGACCGGGCGCTGGCGCATCCGGTAGGCGAGGACGTCGCCCATGGTGAAGCGGCCGGAGTTGCGCAGCGGTTCGGCGACCAGGAGCAGCGCGACGAGCCAGGCGACGAGGAAGCCGATGGAGTAGAGGAAGCCGTCGTAGCCGAAGAGGGCGATGGCGCCGGCGATGCCCAGGAAGGACGCGGCGGACATGTAGTCGCCGGAGATGGCCAGGCCGTTCTGGAAGCCGCTGAACTGCCGCCCGCCGGCGTAGAAGTCCTCCGCGCCCTTGGTCTGCCGGCCGGCCCAGACGGTGAGCCCGAGGGTGGCGGCGACGAAGACCGCGAAGAGGGTGACGATCAGGGTGCGGTGCTCGCCCGCGCCGCCGGCCGCGAGTTCGAGCGCGAGGGGACGGTGCAGAGGGCTCATGCGTCACCTTCCAGGCGGGACTTGATGGCCTCGGCCTTGGGGTCGAGCTTGGTGGCGGCGTGCCGGGAGTACCACCAGGCGATGAGGAAGGTCGTGACGAACTGGGCGATGCCGAGGACGAAGGCCACGTTGAGGTGGCCGAGGACCTTGGTGGCCATGAAGCCGCCGGCGTAGCTCGACAGCAGCACGTACCCGAGGTACCAGAGGACGAAGGCGACGGTCAGCGGGAAGGCGAACGAGCGGTGTGCGCGGCGGAGTTCGTCGAATTCCGCGCTCGACTGCACCTGGATGTAGTCGGGCGGTTCGTGCGTCCCCGGGTCGAGGGTAGGTGCGGCGCTCACGGAATCTCCTGACGCGAAGGGGCAGGTCCCCGGGCCGGCCTCGCGGAGCGGCCCGGGCGGGGCCCGGTCGGCGGTAAAGGTCACGTAAGTGATCTGGATCACGCATCGTAGAGGCGCGTCAGACGATACGACAGGGGTGCGTTGGTTGAATCCCAGAAGAAACCGGGGGAATACCCGGCGCCGCCCGCCACCGCCCGGGGTGCGCTTCGTTGAGCCCGGTGTGAATCCGCCGCCCCAGCAGGCCCCGCAGCCACCCGCTCCCCGCCGGCGCCCCTACGGCAGCATCCGCCTGCCGGCGCCGCTCCCCCTCGCCCCGTCGGAGCCGCGGCCGGGCGCGGACGGCACCGCGCGCCGCTGGTACGGTCCGCGGATCGCGCTGCCCCCGCTGAGCATCACCGCCCTGCGGCGCCACGACTGACCGGCCCTGACGGGTGCTCATACGGGCCGAGATCGGCTGACGCGCTATCAATTCCGCACTCCTGGCGGGTTTTCTCCCCGTTTTTTCGCCCCATTCCATTGCTGCACAGGAGTGATCGCCGATAACTTCACATCTCATTGCATCCGCCCGTGCGCACGCCGTGCACGGGCGGTCTCACGGATGATGTGGAGTATCCATGGCACATCCCCGATCCAGACGCATGCGGGCGCTGGCCGTACCGCTCGGACTGGCTCTGACCGCGTCCCTCGGTTTCCTCCCGCACGCGGCCACCGCCGCGTCCCAGGACTCCGCCCCGGCCGCAGCGGCCTCGGCCGACGGCCCGCTGCTGTCGTACGTCGTGAACACCACGCCCGGCCATGCCACGGTCGGCAAGGTCGAGAAGGCGATAGCCAAGGCCGGCGGGAAGGTGATCGTCGCCCATGAGCAGATAGGCGTGATCGTCGTCCACTCGGCCAACCCCCAGTTCGCCACCACCGTGCGCACGGTGCCCGGTGTGCAGTCGGCGGGCGCGACCCGCACCGCGCCGCTGAAGGCGCAGGGCACCACCGACATCGGCAAGCCGCAGAAGATCGACCTGCCGAAGTCCCAGCTGGCGGCGGCCGGCAAGGCGGCGAAGGCGAACGGCGAGGAGCCGCTCGAACCGCTGCAGTGGGACCTGCCCGCCATCAAGGCCGACAAGGCCGCGAAGGTGAACCCGGGCAGCAAGAAGGTCACCGTCGCCATCATCGACACCGGTGTGGACGACACCCACCCCGACTTGAAGGCCAACTTCTCCGCGAAGCAGTCCGCCAACTGCGTGGGCGGCGTGGCCGACACCTCCAAGGGCGCCTGGCGCCCCTGGAACCCGGACGAGGACTACCACGGCACCCATGTCGCGGGCACGATCGCCGCGGCCCGCAACGGCGTCGGCGTGGCGGGTGTCGCGCCGGGCGTGAAGATCTCCGCCCTCAAGGTCAGCGAGCCGGAGACGAGCCTGTTCTACGCCGAGAGCGTGGTGTGCGCCTTCGTCTTCGCGGCCGATCACGGCGTCGAGGTCACCAACAACAGCTACTACGTCGACCCGTGGATGTTCAACTGCAAGGACGACGCCGACCAGGCCGCCATCATCGACGCGGTCGGCCGTGCGGCGAGCTACGCCCAGCGCAAGGGGGCGATCAACATCGCCGCGGCGGGCAACTCCGGCCTCGACCTGGCGGCGCCCCAGCTCCCCGACGCCTCCAGCCCGAACGACTCCACCCCGGTCGAGCGCACCATCAACCCGAAGACCTGCTGGGACGTTCCCACCCAGCTGCCGGGCACGGTGACGGTCGCGGCGGCCGGCGTCAACAAGCTCAAGTCGTACTACTCGAACTACGGCCTCGGCCAGATCGACGTGGCCGCGCCGGGCGGCGACTCGCGGCAGGTGCCCGAGCTGCCCGCCAAGAACGGCAACATCCTCTCCACCATGCCGGGCGGTGACTGGGCCTACCTGGCCGGCACGTCCATGGCGACCCCGCACGTCGCGGGCGTCGCGGCGCTGCTCAAGAGCGCCCACCCGAAGGCCGGCCCGCAGGAGATCCAGTGGCTCCTCAAGGAGCAGGCGGACAACCCCGGCTGCCCCACGGGTGACGCCACCTGCACCGGCACCAAGCACGTCAACAGCCACTTCGGCTACGGCATCGTCGACGCGCTGGACGCGGTGAAGAAGTAACGTCCGGGCGGTTTCCGGTACGGACGGGGAAGGGCCGGGTGGTGCGTCACCCGGCCCTTTTCCCTGCGGTGCGGGCGGGGTCGCGGCCGAGGAAGGCCGCCAGCCGGTCCGTGGCGCTCGCACCGGGCGGGACCGGCCGCTCCGGGGCGAACGAGGCGCCCTCGGTGCGCGGCACGCCGCCGTAGATCCGGCGGGCCGCGGCCAGGGTCTCCTCGGCGACCCGGGGCGCCGGCGCGGTGGGCGCGCCCGTCGCCCGTGCCAGGTCCCAGCCGTGGGCGAGGAGTTCGACCACGACCTGCTGGACGAGCATCGCGCCGGGCGCCTCGTAGGGGCCGAAGGTGCGGTGGAGCATTCCGCTGCCGGTGAAGGCGGCGAGGGCGGCGCGGGCGGAGTCCTCGAAGGCGGCGCGGTGGTCGTCGCCGAGGTGGTCGGCGGCGGGGTCGTCGCGCGGGGTGCCCTCGGCGATCGAGGCGGCCATCAGGTTCTCCCACACCATGTGGTCGAGCAGCTGCCGTACGTTCCAGCCCGCGCACGGTGTCGGCAGTGCGAGGTCCTCGGGCGGCACGGCCGCGACCAGGGCGCCGACGTCCCGGATCACCTGCGCGTAGGCGTGCAGCACCCGGTCCGGGTCGGTGCCCTCGAACGCGGAACGGTCCAGCCGGTACGGGCGGCGGTGGGCGCGCAGCGCGGCCGTGGTCCAGGCGCCGGCGATGCCCCAGCGGGGCGGCGCGGGCCGGCCGGTGACGGTGCACACCAGCTGCCAGTAGCGCTCGACGGCCGGTTCGGTGGCGGTCTCCAGTTGCTCCAGCAGCCGGCCGCGGGCCCGCGGGCCGTCCTCGGCGGGCGGGTCGGCGGTGCCGGCCTGGGTGGGGATCCAGGCGGCGACCAGCTCGGCGACGACGGGCCCGGCCGCCGGGGAGTCCGGGGCGATGCCGGCCGCGACGGCCGCCTCGCCGCGCTCGCGCATCAGCTCGGCGACGCGCACCGCGGCCCGCTCCTGGCCGGCCGGGTCCGGCTCCCCCGCGGGGCGCGCCTCCCCCTCCGGTGCCGTACGGGCGCTGTACTCGGCCAGCCGGCGCAGCGCCGCCCGTAGTTCCGGCTCGCGGACCAGGGCGGCCAATGCGGTCCAGGCGTCGATCTGCTCGGGGGTGGGGTCGTCGGGCAGATCGGGAACCGCGGCCAGCAGGCCGCTGCGGTAGGCGGGGGCGGGCACCCCGTCGAGGGCGTCCTCGACGAGGTCCGTGATGATCCGGCGGCGTTCCCGGTCCGACAGGCGGGCCAGTTCGGTCATGTGCGGCAGCTCCTCTGCTGCGCTCCCCCGCAGGGCCACCGCACGCAGCACGGCGCGCCGCAGCCGCAGGGTGCGTATCCGCGCGTCCAGCGCGTCCGCCCCCTGGCCGGCCGTCTCGACGATGGTGCGCTCGCGGTGCAGCACGGCCCGGATGGCCGCGAGCCCGATGCCCAGGTCGCGCAGGCTGCGCACGAGCTCCAGGCGGGCCGGCGCCGCCGGGCCGTAGAGCCGGTAGCCCGCGGGGGTGCGGGCGGCGGGCGGCAGCAGGTCCTGGTCCGACCAGTTCCGGATGGTCTTCACCGGAACGCCGGTCAGGCGCGCCAGTGCGCCGATGGTGAGCAGGCCCGTGCCGTCCTCGTACATGGGCTCCACTGTCGGGTCTCCCACGGGGGGAGACTCAAGCGGCGCCGTGTCCGGCCGCCGGGACCGGCTCCTCGCCGGGCTGCGGTGCGGGGCCGGGAGCCGCGCCGGCGGCCCGCAGTACGCCGCCGGCCAGGGCGTACTGGGCCGCGACGTAGGTGAGCATGATGCAGAACTGGGGGGCCGGGAGTTGCGGCCAGTGGGCGATGCCGCCGGCGATCAGGGTGTCGGAGAGGAGGAAGAGCAGTCCGCCCGCGGCGGCCAGGGGGCCCGCGCGGAGCGCGCCGAAGGCCATCGCGGTGAGCAGCAGGCTGTAGCCGGCGACCGGGATCCGCAGATCGGCCGGGAGGTCCGGCCACAGCAGCGCGACCGTGCCGGCGAGCAGCACGGCGTACGCGGCGCCGGCCGCGGCCATCCGGCCCCGCCGGCCGGGCCCGGGGGACGTCCCGTGCCGGGCGAACAGCAGCAGGTAGCAGACGTGTCCCGCGGCGAAGGAGCCCATTCCCACCAGGAAGGCGAGGTCCCCGCCGATCTGGAGGAAGGTGTCGCCACCGCAGCCGCACAGCAGCGCACCGGCGAGCAGCCGGGGGCCGCCGCGGGCGAGCACACAGGCGGCCAGCACCGGCATCAGCGCGGGCTTGGTGACCTGCACCATCGCCGTGACGTGCCCGAGCAGCGCCGCCAGGTGCACGACGGCCAGTGCGGCGCCCGCCCACAGCAGCGGTCGTACGGCCCGCGGCCACCGTGCCGTCACGCGGCCGGCTCCTGGACGGAGGTGCGCGCTCCGGTGTCCGTCGGGGTCTGCCCCGCGGGGGCCGGCACGGCCGGCTGCCAGCCCGGCCCGCGGAACACCCGCCCGGCGCGCTCGCGCCAGCTGTCCGCGGCCCGTATGTCGCGCGCGATGGCGGCGTACTCATGGGTGGCCACCCGCAGCGGGTTGAAGCTGTTGACGTTCTTGGTGAGCCCGTAGACCGGCCGCTCCGTCTCGGCGACGAACGAGCCGAACATCCGGTCCCAGATGATGAGGATCCCGCCGAAGTTGCGGTCCAGGTAGCCGCCCTGTGAGGCGTGGTGGACGCGGTGGTGGGAGGGGGTGTTGAACACGAACTCGACGGGGCGGGGCAGTTTGCCGATCCGCTCGGTGTGCACCCAGAACTGGTAGACGAGATTGGCCCCGGAGGTGAAGGCGATCGCGGCCGGATGGACGCCGAGGGCGATCATCGGGACGTAGAAGGGCCAGACGGTCCAGGTCGTCCAGGGCTGGCGCAGGGCGGTGGTGAGGTTGAACTTCTCGCTGGAGTGGTGCACCACGTGGCAGGCCCACAGGACGCGGATGACGTGGTGGCCGCGGTGCGACCAGTAATAGAAGAAGTCCTGGGCGAGCAGCATCAGGGGCAGCGTCCACCACAGCACGGGTATCCGCAGCGGGGTGAGTTCGTAGACCGCCGCGTAGATCGCCACGATCGGGATCTTCCACAGCGCGTCGAACACGAGGCTGCCGAGCCCCATGCCGACGCTGGTGGCGGCGTCCTTGGCCTCGTAGCCCTCCGCCTCCTCGTCGGGATGCAGGCGGTAGCTCACCATCTCCACCACGGTGAGCAGGACGAAGGCAGGTACGGACCACAACACGACATCGGGCAGGTGCGGCATGTCCCGCACCATAAATCGGTGGACGGCGGCGCCGCTAGGGGTTGTTACTGAGAAGTATGTGAGACGTGCCGTCAGCTGCTCCGCGGCGACGGCACGGCGGGAGGTCCCGACGACGACCGGAATCGAGGTCCCATGCCCCGCACACCGACCATCGCCCTGCTCGGCGGCGGCTTCTCCGACGACCCCGACACCCTGCTCGACGACTTCGTACTGGAGGCCTCGGGGCGACCCCGGCCGAAGGTCTGCTTCCTGCCGACCGCGAGCGGCGACGCGCCGGGGTACATCGAGGGGTTCCACGCGGCGTTCGCCGCGCGCGCCTGCGAGCCGGTCCACCTGGAACCGTTCCGACGCTCCGTGACCGATCTGCGGGCATTCGTCCTCGCTCAGGACATCGTGTACGTCGGGGGCGGCAACACCGCCAACATGCTTGCCGTCTGGCGGGTGCACGGCCTGGACACGATCCTGCGCGAGGCGTACGGGGCGGGGGTGCTGCTGTGCGGCATCAGCGCCGGGGCGTGCTGCTGGTTCGAGGCCGCGTACTCGGACTCGTTCGGCCCGCCGGTGCCGCTGGCCGACGGGCTGGGACTGCTGCCGGGCAGCCTCTGCCCGCACTACGACAGCGAGCCGGCGCCGGCCCGGCTATCTGGCGGCGGTCAACGACCGTGCCCTGCCGGGAGGTTGGGCGGTCGACGACGGCGCCGCCGCACTGTTCGCCGGCGGCCGCCTCGTCGAGGCGGCGTCACCCGCAGGCCGGGCGCCACGCTCCGCCGGGTGGACATCGGCGCGGACGGTGCGGCGGCGGAGGCGGTCCGGCCGGCCCGGCTGCTGGGGACGTAGCGCAGGGCGCCGACGACCCGGCCCGCCGTCAACTCCGGTGGAGCCCCCGGGACTACGGCGCGTGGGGCGCGCGACCGGCCCGCGCGCCCCACGCCGGTTCGGTGGCTGTCAGTGGCGGCCCGTATCCTCAATGACCATGCTCGAAGACCGCATGGCAGCAGCCGACCCGATCGCGCCGAAGATCGGCCAGCAGCCGGGCCCGCAGACGCCGCCGGCCCCCTGGCCGTCCGCCTATCCCCAGGGGTACGCGGTGGTCGACGTCGAGACCACGGGCCTGGCCCGTGACGACCGGATCATCTCCGCGGCCGTGTACCAACTCGACGCACAGGGCGAGGTCGAGGACCACTGGTACACCCTCGTCAACCCGCAGCGGGACCCGGGGCCGGTCTGGATCCACGGGCTCACCAGCGCCGTGCTGGCCGACGCCCCGCTCTTCCCCGAGATCGCCCCGGAGCTGTCCCGGCGCCTGGCCGACCGGGTGCTGGTCGCGCACAACGCCATGTTCGACTGGTCGATGATCGCCCGCGAGTACGCCCGCGCCGCGGCGACGGCACCGGTCCGGCAGCGGCTGTGCACCATCGCGCTGTCCAAGGAGCTGCGGCTCCCGCTGCCCAACCACAAGCTGGAGTCCCTCGCCGCCCATTACGGCGTGGTGCAGGAGCGCGCCCACCACGCGCTGGACGACGCGCGGGTGCTGGCCGAGTCGTTCCGTCCCAGTTTGCACCGCGCCGCGCGGGAGAACCTGCGGCTGCCGCTGCTGAGCTGCCAGCCGCTGACGGAGTGGTCGGACGCCCCCGGACCCCGGCAGCACTCCACCGCCACGGCGTACCGCCCCACCTCCTGGCGGCCCTCCCGCAAGCGCCCGGCCTGCCCGTACCCCAACCCGGGGCGCTACGAGGCCGGCGGCCGGCTGGTCCAGGGGATGCGGGTCGCCTTCTCCGGCGACACCTCCGTCGACCGCGAGCTGCTGGAGGACCGGGCGATCGAGGCCGGCCTGCATGTCGCCACGAGCCTGTCCCGGCTGACCAGCCTGCTGGTGACCAACGACCCCGACGCCCGGACCTCCAAGACCGCCAAGGCCGCCTCGTACGGCACGGTCGTCATCGACGAGGCCGCCTTCATGCAGCTGCTGCAGGACGTCGAGCCGGCGGGCTCGCCGCCTGCGTCCGGGTGAAGCCCGCCCAACACACCCGCCGGCACCGCCTCCCGCGGGGGCGCCGCCCGCACCCTGTGGCGCATGGCACGTTGTGAGGTCTGCGGAAACGAATACGGCATGACGTTCGAGGTGCACGCGCAGGGCGCGGTGCACGTCTTCGACTGCTTCGCCTGCGCCATCCACCGCATGGCGCCGATCTGTGAGCACTGCCGGTGCCAGATCATCGGCCAGGGCGTCGAGGCCGACGGGCAGTGGTACTGCGGTGCGCACTGCGCCCGGTCGGACGGGAGGGTGGGCATCGTCGACCGGGTCTGAGCCGCCGGGCCCGCCGGTCCGGCCCGGACGGCGCCCCGGGCCTCCCCGGCACTGCCCGGGGGACCCGCGGCCCGGGCGCTGCGGCGCCCCAGGTACCGTCGAGGCCGTGTACCGCTTCCTGTTGTCCCGGCAGTGGGTGATCGTCACCCTTCTGGCTCTCGTGCTGATCCCCGTCATGATCAAGCTGGGCTTCTGGCAGCTCCACCGCCATGAGCACAAGGTGGCGCAGAACCAGCTGATCGCGAGCAGCCTGGCCGCCAGGCCGGTCCCGGTCACCGAGCTGGCCGCGCCCGGCCGGGTCCTGCCGCACCACGACATGTGGCGCACGGTCACCGCCACCGGCACCTACGACACCGCGCACGAGGTCGTGGTCCGCCAGCGCACCGCCGCCGACGAACAGAGCATCGGCTACTACGTCCTGACCCCGCTGGTGCTCGGCGACGGCCGGGGCGTGCTGGTCAACCGGGGCTGGATCTCGGCGGGCAACGACCTGACCAGGTTCCCGGACGTCCCGGCCGCCCCCAAGGGCAAGGTCACCGTGACCGGCCGGATGATGGCCGACGAGACCACCGCCGTCAGCGGCATCAAGGACACCAAGGGCCTGCCCGCCCGCCAGATCATGCTGATCAACAGCAAGGAGCTCACGCCCCGGATGGGGCGGCCGCTGCTCGGCGGCTACATCGAGCAGACCGGGCCCGAGCCGCCCGGCGGCAAGCCCGAGCTGGTGCCGGAGCCGGACCACGACTCCATCGGCCCGCACATGGCGTACGCGATCCAGTGGTGGCTGTTCGCGGCGGCGGTGCCGGTCGGCTGGGTCGTCCTGGTCCGCCGGGAGCGCCGCGACCGCGCGGAGGCCGCCGCCGCGGAGGCCGGGGCGGCCCGGGAGCCCGAGGACGCCGACGAGGACACGGCGGCGGTCCCGGCCCACGGGTAGCCCGTACAGCCGCCACCCCGCGTGGCGCACCCGCCGCGCGGGAAAAGCCGCTGAGTGCACCCACATATCGAGGACTATGCGCTCATCGGCGATCTGCAGACCGCCGCGCTCGTCGGCCGCGACGGCTCCATCGACTGGCTGTGTCTGCCGCGCTTCGACTCCGGGGCCTGCTTCGCCGCGCTCCTGGGCCACAAGGACAACGGCCACTGGCGGCTGTCCCCCCTGTCCCCCGAGGCACGCGCCGAGCGCTCCTACCGCGGCGACTCGCTGATCCTGGACACCGTGTGGGAGACCCCCACGGGCAGCGTCCGGGTCATCGACTTCATGCCGCAGCGCGACCGCCAGCCCGATGTCGTACGGATCGTCGAGGGCCTGAGCGGCAGCGTCGAGATGCGAGGGGTGCTGCGGCTGCGGTTCGACTACGGCCGGGTGGTGCCCTGGGTGCGGGCCACCGAGGGCTGCCGGGTCGCCGTCGCCGGACCGGACTCGGTGTGGCTGCGCACCCCGGAGCGGAGCACCACCTACGGCAAGGACTTCAGCACCCGCACGGACTTCACCGTCACCGCGGGCGAGCGCACCGCTTTCGTGCTGACCTGGCACCCCTCGAACGAGCCCCGGCCCACCCGGATCGACCCGTTCGAGGCGCTCCAGGACACCCTGGACGACTGGCAGGCCTGGTCCGCGCGCTGCCGCTACACCGGCCCCTACCGCGAGGCCGTGATCCGCTCGCTGATCACCCTCAAGGCGCTCACCTACCTCCCCACCGGCGGCATCGTCGCGGCCCCCACCACCTCGCTGCCCGAGGAGCTGGGCGGCGTGCGCAACTGGGACTACCGCTACTGCTGGCTGCGCGACGCCAGCCTCACCCTGAACTCCCTGCTCTCCGCCGGGTATCTGGAGGAGGCCGGCGCCTGGCGGGACTGGCTGCTGCGCGCGGTGGCCGGTGCCCCCGACGACCTGCAGATCATGTACGGGCTGTCCGGCGAGCGGCGGCTGCCGGAGGCCGAGCTGCCCTGGCTGTCCGGATACGCCGACTCCGTGCCCGTACGCATCGGCAACGCCGCCGTCGAACAGCGTCAGCTCGACGTCTACGGCGAGGTGCTCGACTCCTTCCACATCGCGCGCACCGCGGGGCTGCCGTCGGAGCCGCACGCCTGGAGCATCCAGCGCGCGCTGGTGGACTACCTGGAGTCCACCTGGCGCGACCCCGACGAGGGGCTGTGGGAGATCCGCGGACCGCGCCGGCACTTCGTGCACTCCAAGGTCATGGCCTGGGTTGCGGCCGACCGGGCGGTGTGGGCGCTGGAGACGAACCCGAAGCTGGGCGGGGACGTCGACCGCTGGCGGGCGATGCGCGAGGAGGTGTTCCGGGAGGTGTGCGAGCAGGGCTACGACGCCGACCGCGGCACCTTCACCCAGTTCTACGGCTCGACGGAGCTGGACGCGGCGACCCTGCTGATCCCCCGGGTCGGCTTTCTGCCGGGGAACGACCCCCGGGTCGTCAGCACCGTCGACACGGTGCGCAGGGAACTCACGCACGAGGGGCTGGTGCGCCGGTACAGCACCGAGGGCGGCTCGGTCGACGGGCTGCCGGGCGACGAGGGCACCTTCCTGGCCTGCTCGTTCTGGCTGGTCGACGCCCTGCGGCTGAGCGGGCGGCCGCACGAGGCCCGGGAGATGTTCGAGCGGCTGCTGGACCTGCGCAACGACCTGGGGCTGCTCTCCGAGGAGTACGACCCGGCGGCCGGCCGGCAGCTGGGCAACTTCCCGCAGGCCTTCAGCCACATCGGTCTGGTGGGGACCGCCTTCGGACTGCAGGACGGGGCAGGGGCAGACTAGGGCCATGGATCTTGGACTCACCGACCGGACGTACCTCGTCACCGGGGCGACCCGCGGCCTCGGCTACGCCACCGCCCGTGAGCTGGTCGCCGACGGCGCCCATGTCGTGATCTCCGGGCGCACCGAGGAGAGCGCGGCCGCGGCCGCCGCCTCGCTCGGCGAACGCGCCCTGGGAGTGGCGGCCGACAACGCCGACCCGGCAACCCCCGGCCGCCTGGTGGCCGCGGCCCGGGAGCGCTTCGGCCGCCTGGACGGCGTGCTCGTCAGCGTGGGCGGCCCGCCGCCCGGCAGCGCCCTCGACAACACCGACGACCAGTGGCAGCAGGCCTTCGAGTCGGTCTTCCTCGGCGCGGTACGGCTGGCCCGCACGGCCGCCGCCGAGCTGACGGAGGGCGGCGTGATCGGCCTGGTGCTGTCCGGCTCGGTGCACGAACCGATCCCCGGCCTCACCATCTCCAACGGGCTCCGCCCCGGCCTCGCCGGCTTCGCCAAGTCGCTCGCCGACGAGCTGGGCCCGCGCGGCATCCGGGTCCTGGGCGTCCTGCCCGGCCGGATCGCCACCGACCGGATGACCCAGCTCGACGCGCTCTCCGGCGACCCGGAGGGCACCCGCGCCCGCAACTCCGCGGCGATCCCGCTGCGCCGCTACGGCAAGCCGGAGGAGTTCGGCCGGGCCGCGGCGTTCCTGCTGTCGCCGGCCGCGTCGTACGTCACCGGGGTGATGGTGCCGGTGGACGGCGGGGCCCTGCACGGCTTCTGACGGGGTGCCCGCCGCGCGGCCGGCCGGGACTTGTCGCAGGGCCGGGCCGGATCGCGTCGCGGGGCCGGCCGGCCGGAGATCTACCGCGGTTCGCCTAACTGACCCGCTCGGGCCGGTGCTTGACCGCGCGCAGCCGGACGTCCCCCGGCAGCCGGTCGAGGCCGGCCGAGCGGCGGGCGTGCGCCACCGCCTCGTCGGACAGGCGCCGGACCACGGTCCCCGGGTCGGCGTGCGGCGCGAGGGCCAGCCGGGCCCGCACCCGTGGTTCGCGCCGGCGGCCGGTCAGCAGCACACCGGCCCGGTCGACGCCGTCCAGCGCCTCCGTCTCGGCCGCGAGGACGCCCTCCAGCGCCCGGCCGCGCAGCGTGGCGCCCTCACCGTCGCCGCTGTCGACGAGGATCTCGTGCAGCCGGTGCCGCCGCAGCTGCGACAGCAGCCACCACAGCATCAGCAGCACGAGGACGGCCAGAGCGGCGATCACACTCGGCCACCACCAGCCCTGGCCGGTCCAGCGGGTGCGCTGCTGCGCGGACAGCAGGACGTCGCCGGGGCGGGACCAGGGCCAGTGAGCGGGCAGGTCCAGGTGCTCCTTCGCCGGCAGGTTCAGCCCGCCGAGCAGCACCAGGCCACCGGTGCCCAGCAGCACCACGCCGACGACCCCGAGCAGTACCCGGTTGACCGTTGTGCTGATCCTGCGCATCGCTCGCTCACCTCTTCTTCGGGCGCCGGACGTGCACGGTCAGGCCGAGCCGGTGCGCCAGCCCCAGCTGCCGCAGGCCCTCGCCCAGCGCGACGCCGAGGTCGGCGCGGACCTCGTCCAGCCCGCGGAAGTGCGAGACGGTGTGTGCCTTGGCCTTGCGGCGGCTGACCTTCATCCGTACGGACTGGACACCGGCGACCTCCATGGCGCGATCGCGCAGCACCAGCGCGGCGGCCGCCCGGTCCAGCCCGGCCCGCAGGTCCGGCGCGGTCGGCCGCATCGGCAGCACCCGGCGCAGCCCGGGGGTGACGGCCAGCACGATCAGCCAGATGCCGAGCACCAGGGCGAGCGCGGCGGCGGCCAGCACCCAGGGGGTGTCGAGGTGACGGGTGGCCAGTTCACGGGCCAGCCACCGGCGCCAGGCCATCGCGGGATGGTGGGCGCGCACCGCGACCACGTCGTAGAGCAGCAGCCCCGCGGCGGCCAGCAGCACCAGCGCGACCACGGCGGCCGGCACCCGGCGGGCCGACCAGAAGCGCCCGGCCCGCCCGCCGCCGGCGGTGTCCGTCGCGGCCTCGTCCGGGGGGCCGCCGGCGCCCTCGGCCGAGGCATCGGGCGCCGGGTCGAGGGTGGGCAGCCGCCGGGTGTCCGGCTGCTGCGTGTCGTCGCTCATCGCACCCTCCCGCGGCCCGTGCGCTCCAGCAGCGGGGAGTGCAGCCGCTCGACGTCCACGGCGACCTCGGGCACCTCCATGTGCGCCAACGCCGTGACCCGCTCGGTGACCTGACGGCGCACCGCCCGGCACTGGGCGCCGATGTCGGAGGGGTAGCCCAGCTCCACGGCGATCCGCACCCGCGCCTCGCCGAAGTGCCGGCGGTCGTCGCGCCGGTGGACGGTCACCGTGGCATGCGCATCGGTACCGGCCTGCGGGGACTGCCCGCGCAGCGCCTCCCGGGCGGCGCGGGCGGCGATCTTCGCCACCACCCGGTCCGCGATTCTGGTCGCGCCCCGCTCACCCGCCGGTACGCCGGCGGCAGCGGCGACCGGGGACACCGTCGCCACCCGGCCTCACCGCCGCCGGTCGTCGCGGCCGCTGCCGCGCGGACGGAAGAAATCGCCGGCTTCCAGATCCCCGTCCAGGAGTCTGCCGGCCACAAACCCGATGGCGCCCAGCGCCGCCACCAGCACGAAGGCGCCGAAGCCGCCGAAGTATCCGGCGAAGCCCAGCGCCATACCGGCCAAGAGGCCGACCACGGCCATGCTCATCGTGCGCTCCTTCGCTACCACTCCGGACGGACCCGGCTACTGGAGCCTCGGCTCCGCTCCCTCTTCTTCGTCTTCCTCGTCGGGCAGCTTGACGTCGCTGACCGCGATGTTGACCTCGACGACCTCCAGGCCCGTCATCCGCTCCACCGCGGAGATGACGTTCTCCCGCACGGAGCGCGCGACATCGGCGATGGCGACGCCGTAGTCGACGACGATCTCCAGGTCCAGCGCGGTCTGCACCTCGCCGACCTCGGCCTTGACCCCACGGGTCGCGGTCGCGGACCGGCCGCCGCCGGGGACCCGGTCGCGGACGGCGCCGAGCGTACGGGCGAGGCCGCTGCCCATGGCATGCACACCGAGGACCTCCCGGGCCGCCAGGCCGGCGATCTTCTCCACCACACCGTCGGCGATGGTGGTCCGCCCACGGGTCGCGGGATCGCCGCCACCCCGTCTGGCGGGGGTCCGCGTCCCCTCTGCGTGCTGCTGGCTCTCGCTCATCGCCGTCGTCCCTTTCCGCGAGGAGAAACGGTCCGCCCGCTTCGTTGCCCACAGTAGGTCCGGTCGCCACGGACCGCCCCAGGGATGCGGCAGCCGAGTGCTCCGTACGGCGGTGTCCGGCACACCGCCCTGCCGCCGGGGCCGGTCTGCGGCAGGCTGGGGGCGTGGTCCGGAACGGGTCAGGGAACAGGTCCGGGCTCTGCCGGGAAAGGGGTGACGCGGTGGCCGCGAACCAGTGGGCACAGTCGGTGCGGGCGCAGCTCGGGATCGGCCGGGTGCTGCCGCTCGGCGGGCCCGCGGACGGCTCGTGGATCACCGAGCAGGCGGCCGCGGGGGCGCTGCGGGCGGCCGCCGGGACACCGGCCGGCGTCCGCGTCGGGACGCTGCGGCTGTCCGTCGCCGACCCCGGCCGGGCCCCGGAACCCGCGGTGCCGGCCCCGCCGAGCGCTCTGCCGCCCGGCCCGCTGCGGATCGAGGCGGACTTCGCCGCGGTCGCCGGCCGGCCGCTGCCCGCCGTCGCCGACCAGGTGCGCACCGCGCTGCTGGAGGCGTCGGTCCGGGAGCTGGGACTGGTGGTCGGCGTGGTGGATCTGCAGGTCAGCGCGCTGCTGGCGGAGGACGAGGCATCGCCACCGCCGCCCGCCGCCCGGCCGGAGGAGCCGGCCGCCGCCCCTGCGGAGGACGCCCGGAGCGGGGCGACGCAGGAGGGTCCGGCGGGGATCACCGCCGTCGCGCGGGGAGTGCCGGGCGTGGCCCGCCTGGCACCGGTGCTCGGCGGGCTGTCCCGTCCGGTGCGGCGCACCGACGGTCATGTGCTGATCCAGCTGGCGACCGCGCCGGGCCACCGGGCGCTGGACGTCTCCTGCGCCGTGCGGCGGGCGGTGGCGGCCGCGCCGGCGGCGCCGTCGACGGTGGCCGTGCTGGTCACCGCCGTGGAGCAGCGCTGACGGGCGCCCCGGCCGGCAGGACGCCCGTCGGTGGAAGGGATGCGGCGGGGCTACTCCCCCACGCCCGCGAGGTCGCGCAGCCGGCGCGCCTGCGCGGCCCGCTCGGCACTGCGCTGCTCCTCGTAGGTGCGGCCCGCGGCGCCGGCCAGCAGGGCCTTGGTCTCGATGACGGCGTCCCGCGGCGCGGCGGTGAGCGCGGCGGCCAGGTCGGACACCGCGGCGTCGAGCTCCTCCGCGGGCACCACGAGGTTGGCCAGGCCGATCCGCTCGGCCTCCTCGGCGTGCACGAAGCGCCCCGTGGCGCAGATCTCCAGCGCCCGGGCGTAGCCCACCAGCCCGACCAGGGGGTGGGTACCGGTCAGGTCCGGTACGAGTCCCAGGCTGGTCTCGCGCATGGCGAACTGGACGTCGGGCGCGACCACCCGGAGATCGCAGGCCAGGGCGAGCTGGAAGCCCGCGCCGATGGCATGCCCCTGTACGGCGGCGATGGACACCAGGTCGTTGCGCCGCCACCAGGTGAACGCTTCCTGGTACTCGGCGATCGTGGCGTCCAGCGCGCTGTCGGTGCCACGTGCCAGATCGATGAACGACGGCTCGCCGTCGAAGCCCTCGGGCGTGAACGCCTGGCGGTCGAGGCCGGCGGAGAAGGACTTGCCCTCACCGCGGAGCACCGCGACCCGCACGTTTCCCGGCAGCAGCGAGCCCGCCTCGGCGAGCGCCCGCCACATGGCCGGTGACTGCGCATTGCGCTTCGCCGCGTTGGCGAGGGTCACCGTGGCGATCGCACCGTCGACGGTGAGTCGCACACCGTCCTTGTCCAGCAGAGTCATGAGCGCCTCCGAGTCAGCCAGCCGCACCTGCGTGCGTAAGTGACTGAACGGTAACCTCCCGGTCGACCGCTCGGTCGACCGGGGGGACACCGCTGCACCCGGAGTCGCAGCCGTCAGGCCGATGCGGCCTTCTTGCCCCTCGTGGCTCCGCCGCGACCGCGCAGGACCACACCGGATTCGCTGAGCATCCGGTGCACGAATCCGTAGGAGCGGCCGGTTTCCTCGGCCAGCGCCCGGATGCTCGCACCGGAGTCGTACTTCTTCTTCAGGTCTGCCGCGAGCTTCTCGCGCGCGGCGCCGGTCACCCGGCTGCCCTTCTTCAGAGTCTCGGCCACCCGTGCCTCCTCGTGGGAAGTGCGCTCTGGACTCTCATGATCACCCCTCCCCGGCTTCCTGGCCACCCATTCCGCAAGGTCAGTACGACATCCTTTGCCGTCCGGCGGCCGCCCACCGGGGCCGGAATGCCACATTCCGCCCTGGTGGAAGGCCGTTCTCGCCCGGCTTTGCGCGAGAAGTGGCAGGTCAGGTGGTATGCCGCCGAAATGGTGACGGCCGGGCCCCAGGGGCCCGGCCGTATGCCGCAGACTCGCCGATGTACGAGCCGTTCTCACTCAGATGATGGATCACACGTCGGCCGAATGATCCATGCGGCATGATCCAACCGCCGCGGTCAGGCCAGCGCGACCAGGTCCGCGTAGTCCTGGCCCCACAGGTCCTCGACGCCGTCGGGCAGCAGGATGATCCGCTCCGGCGACAGCGCGTCCACGGCCCCCTCGTCGTGCGTCACCAGGACCACCGCGCCCGTGAAGGTGTGCAGCGCGCCGAGGATCTCCTCGCGGCTGGCCGGGTCGAGGTTGTTGGTGGGCTCGTCGAGGAGCAGCACATTGGCGGAGGAGACGACCAGGGTCGCCAGGGCGAGCCGGGTCTTCTCGCCGCCGGAGAGCACCCCGGCGGGCTTGTCGACGTCGTCACCGGAGAAGAGGAAGGAGCCCAGCGTCTTGCGGATCGCGACCAGGTCCATGTCCGGGGCGGCCGAGCGCATGTTCTCCAGGACCGTGCGGTCCGGGTCCAGGGTCTCGTGCTCCTGGGCGTAGTAGCCGAGCTTGAGGCCGTGGCCCGGGCGGACCTCACCGGTGTCCGGCTGCTCTACGCCGGCCAGCAGCCGCAGCAGGGTGGTCTTGCCCGCGCCGTTGAGGCCCAGGATGACGACCCGGGAGCCCTTGTCGATCGCCAGGTCGACGTCGGTGAAGATCTCCAGGGAGCCGTAGGACTTCGACAGGCCCTCGGCGGTCAGCGGCGTCTTGCCGCACGGCGCCGGGTCCGGGAAGCGCAGCTTGGCGACCTTGTCGGAGGCCCGCACCGCCTCCAGGCCCGCGAGCAGCTTGTCGGCGCGCTTGGCCATGTTCTGGGCGGCGACGGTCTTGGTGGCCTTGGCCCGCATCTTGTCGGCCTGGGAGTTGAGCGCCGCGGCCTTCTTCTCGGCGTTCGCCCGCTCGCGCTTGCGGCGCTTCTCGTCGGCCTCGCGCTGCTGCTGGTAGAGCTTCCAGCCCATGTTGTAGATGTCGATCTGCGAGCGGTTGGCGTCCAGATAGAACACCTTGTTCACGACGGTCTCGACCAGGTCGACATCGTGGGAGATCACGATGAAGCCGCCGCGGTAGGTCTTGAGGTAGTCGCGCAGCCACACGATGGAGTCGGCGTCGAGGTGGTTGGTCGGCTCGTCCAGCAGCAGGGTGTCGGAGTCCGAGAACAGGATCCGGGCCAGCTCGACGCGGCGGCGCTGACCGCCGGAAAGGGTGTGCAGCGGCTGGCCGAGGATGCGGTCGGGCAGCCCGAGACTGGCGGCGATGGTCGCGGCCTCCGCCTCGGCGGCGTACCCGCCCTTGGTGAGGAACTCGGTCTCCAGACGCTCGTACTTCCTCATCGCCTTGTCGCGGGTGGCGCCCTTGCCGTTCGCCATCCGGTCCTCGTTCTCGCGCATCTTGCGCAGCACGGTGTCCAGATCACGGGCGGACAGGATGCGGTCGCGGGCCAGCACGTCGAGGTCGCCGGTGCGCGGGTCCTGCGGCAGATAGCCGACCTGGCCACCACGGGTGACCGACCCGGCGGCGGGGATGCCCTCGCCCGCCAGCACCTTGGTGAGAGTGGTCTTGCCGGCGCCGTTGCGGCCGACCAGGCCGATGCGGTCGCCCTTGGCGATACGGAAGGAAGCGGACTCGATGAGGACGCGGGCGCCGGCACGCAGCTCGACGCCGGAGGCGGTGATCACGGAAAAACTCCAGGGCAGGAAGACGGCGGATTGGACAGACGGTCCGAAAGCGGGCTGCGCCGTCTAATGAACCCGGGGGAGAACTGCCATGGGAGGCAGTCTAACGGCCGCACGCAAGTCGTTTTCCTCCCACCTGTTCGCTGCGCTTTGCCTGTGGCCCACGTTTTTGGCTGGCCCGCCGTGGGGGTTGCTCGCCGTTTGTCGCCCGCTGCGGGGCCGCTGCGCTTGGCCTCCGCTCCGTTTTTGGCTGTCCCGGCGTGGCGCCTGGCGGCGGGCGGGTCCGCTGCGCGGGGCTGTCGGGTGCCGGTGACGGGCCTGCGCGGGTGGGTGTCCGGACTGCTTCGCTTTACGTCCGGACACCC
>NZ_JBFBHQ010000036.1:0-49988 GCF_040701845.1 Streptomyces angustmyceticus
CGCCCGGTTACATTCCGAACCCGGAAGCTAAGCCTTTCAGCGCCGATGGTACTGCAGGGGGGACCCTGTGGGAGAGTAGGACGCCGCCGAACAATTTTTGTGGGAAGCCCCGCACCGTATGGTGCGGGGCTTTTCCGCGTTTACGGACCGAAAAGCGGAAAGGTGGTCCCGCGGTGTGGCCCGCTGGGATGCTGGACCGCATGGGGTACGTGATCAGGCCGGTGACGGCGGACGAGTGGAAGCGGCTCAAGGAACTGCGGCTGGCGGCGCTGGCCGATCCGGTGGCCCGGGTGGCGTTCACCGAAACCCTTGAGGCGGCGGCCGGCCAACCGGATGTGTTCTGGCAGCGGCGGGCGTTGTCACCCGACGAGGGCGGGGCGGCGCTCACGTTCGTCGGGGTGGCGGAGGACGGCGGCTGGGGCGGCATGGTGGTGGTCCTGGTCGAGGAGGACGCGGAGGTGCCGCAGACGCACGTGGTGGGCGTGTATGTGCGGCCCGAGCACCGCGGGACGGGGCTGGCGCGGGAGTTGTTCGAGGCGGCGATCGGGTGGTCGTGGAACCTCGCGGACCCGGTGGTGGAGCGCGTACGGCTGTGGGTGCACGAGGAGAATCCGCGGGCCGAGGCGCTGTACCGCTCCCTGGGGTTCGTGGCAACGGGGCGGACCATGGCCGATCCGAAGGATGCCGCCGCGCGGGAGCGGGAGATGGCGCTGGGCCGGAGCGGCGACCGGAAGGACGCCTCCTAGGGCCGGGGAACGGTGTGCGGGTCAGGCCGGCAGGGAGTGATGTGGCCAGCGGGCGCGGGCCTGTTCCCGGGAGCGCATGGTCGCCAGGGTCAGCAGTCCGCGGGCGCGGCCGGTTTCGAGGAGGCCGGGGAGCGCCGGCAGCGGGGCGAGGGCCGCGATGTCGTCCAGGACGAGGGTGAGTGGTGGGTCGAGCCGACCGTCAGATGACCGTTCGGCCATGCGGCGGCCGTGCTCGACCACGCTCGAGAGGAGTGCGGTGAGCAACGGCATCGCACCCGGGTCGGTACGCGGATCCTCGATGGGATCGCCTACCACGTAAAGCGTTCCCCCCTCTTCGATAAATGATTCGAGGAGGACCGAATCCGCTCGAAGTGGTGTGCACGCGTCCCGGATGTGGATCGAGGAGAGGGCGGTCAGCGCGCGCCCGACCAACTGCTGGGCGGCCTCCCGGCGTTCGGGGTGGGCGGTCAGCACCGACTCCAGCTCGCCGGCCTGCCCGCCGGAGGCCTTGGCGCTGGTGCGCAGGATGCGGACGGGTTCCTGGGCGGCGCCGGAGGTGTGCGCCCAGCGGTGCAGCTGGCGGAACGGGCGGCCGTCCACCGCGGCGGCGTGCAGCCAGCAGCGCAGCAGGGTCTGGGCGGCGTCCGCGACGGCCGAGTCCAGCGCACCGGACGGGCGTACCGGGGCCAGCAGAGCGGTGGCCCGGGCGCCGGCGGTGGCGAGGTCCGTACAGCCGGAGGTCGGCGACCAGCGCAGCCGGGCCGGGGTGTCGAGGCGGTGGGTGGGGTCGTAGGTCAGCAGCGGGCCGAGCTTGGCGCGGGCGTCCTTGGTCTCGGACCAGAGGACGGGGTCCGTCGTGGCGACGACCAGGGGGCCCGGGGCAGCCGTCGCGGCGGTCAGGGCGGCCGCTCGGGCGACGGCGCGGTCGGGGGCGAACTGGAGCCGGGGGAGCGCGGGTTCGGCGTGCGGGTCGGCGCCGTCGGTTTCCGGGAGAGCCGGGGCGGCCGGGGGAGCGGTGCGCTGCTCGGGGACCGGGCCGGCCGCCGTGGCCATGGCCGTCACCGGGGAGTCGAGGGGGACGGACGGGGCGGCGGGGGCCGCCGGCTCGGCGGGCGCGTCGTCGCGGTGCGCCGCGGCGTTGGGGGCCGTGCGGGCCGCCTCCCGGACCGCTTCCCGGGGAGGTGCCTGGGGCGTCCGGGCGGCTGCCGTCTCAGCGGTCTGCCGTGCGTCCGCGCCTTCTCCGCGCGCATCCCGCCCCGCTCGGGCCTTCGCGCGCCGTGCCGCCCGTACGGCGCGATAGCGGGTGATCGTCCCCAGCGCGAAGATCACCAGCACCAGCAGCACCATCAGCTCGCCGATGAGGATGCCCCAGAACAGGCCGTACCCGGAGAGCTGCCCCTTGGGGGTGTCGGGCCAGGCGGCGGCCAGGTCGTGCGGCGCGGAGACCAGGTGGCGCAGCGCCAGCGCCGTACCGGGGTAGGTGACGTGGTCGGGCCAGGCGCCGTGGGTGAACAGGCCGGCCAGGCCGGTCGCCGTCCACACCAGGAACGTCAGGCCCAGCAGGAAGGCGAGCAGCCCGACCAGCAGGGAGTCGGGGATGCCGCGTCCCCGGCCCGCAGGCGCGTCGCGGTGGCCGCGGCCGCCGCGTTCCTCGTCGTATCCGCGCGTCACGCCACCGTCTCGCTCGACTCGTCTCTCCACTGCCGCTCCATCGCCATGGCCTCGGCGCGTGCCTCGGCCTCGGCGTCCGCCGCCGCCTGGAGGGCGCGTGCCTCGTCCGTGGGCATCGCGGATGCCTCGGTCATCGCCCGGTCGGTGTAGACCAGCGGGCGCTCGGCCTCGGTGATGAGGTGCTTGACGACCTGGACGTTGCCGTTGACGTCCCAGACCGCGATGCCGGGGGTGAGGGTCGGGATGATCTCGACGGCCCAGCGCGGCAGGCCCAGCACCCGGCCCGTGGCGCGTGCCTCGTCGGCCTTCTGGGCGTAGATGGTGCGGGTCGAGGCCATTTTGAGGATCGCGGCGGCCTCGCGTGCCGCTGCCCCGTCGACGACGTCGCTGAGGTGGTGGACGACGGCCACGAACGACAGGCCGAGCCGTCGGCCGAACTTCAGCAGCCGCTGGAAGAGCTGCGCGACGAACGGCGAGTTGATGATGTGCCAGGCCTCTTCGACCAGGAAGATGCGCTTCTTGCGGTCGGGCCGGATCCAGGTGTGCTCCAGCCAGACGCCGACGATCGCCATCAGGATCGGCATCGCGATGGAGTTGCGGTCGATGTGCGAGAGGTCGAAGACGATCAGCGGCGCGTCCAGGTCGATGCCCGCCGAGGTCGGGCCGTCGAACATGCCGCGCAGGTCACCGTCGACGAGCCGGTCGAGGACCAGCGCCACGTCCAGACCCCAGGCCCGGACGTCGTCTATGTCGACGTTCATCGACTCCGCCGACTCCGCTTCCGGGTGCCGCAGCTGCTCGACGATGTCGGTCAGGACGGGCTGGCGGTCGGTGATGGTGTCGTTGACGTAGGCGTGCGCGACCTTGAGGGCGAAGCCGGAGCGCTCGTCCAGGCCGTGGCCCATCGCCACCTCGATGATCGTCCGCAGCAGGGCCAGCTGGCCGGTGGTGGTGATCGACGGGTCGAGGGGGTTGAGGCGGATGCCGCCGTTGAGGGCGGCGGTCGGGTCCAGGCGGATGGGGGTTATCCCCAGCTGCTCGGCGATGAGGTTCCACTCGCCGACGCCGTCCTCGCCCTGGGCGTCGAGGACGACGACCTGCCGGTCGCGGAACCTCAACTGCCGCAGCACATAGGTCTTCTCCAGCGCGGACTTGCCGTTGCCGGACTCGCCGAGGACCAGCCAGTGCGGGGCCGGCAGCTGCTGCCCGTACAGCTGGAAGGGGTCGTAGATGTAGCCCTTGCCGCTGTAGACCTCGCGGCCGATGATCACGCCGGAGTCGCCGAGGCCGGGGGCCGCGGTGGGCAGATAGACCGCCTGCGCCTGGCCGGTGGAGGTCCGTACGGGCAGCCGGGTGGTCTCCACCTTCCCGAACAGGAAGCTGGTGAACGCGTCGGTGAGCGCTCCGATCGGATCGAGCATGGCCATGACGTACGCGCCTCCCAGCGGCTTTAGCGGCGGATCCCGGTCGCGAACGGCAGGGTGTTGACGAACGCCCGGTGGTGCTCGCGGTCGCACCACTCCAGCTTGAGGTAGGACTTGCCGGCCGAGGCGCGGATGGTGCGCTTGTCGCGCGCCAGCGCGTCGGGCGAGCGGGAGGAGACCGTGAGGTAGCCGACGAGGTTGACGCCGGCCGCGCCGGACGCCAGGTCCTCGCCGCGCTGGTCGACGCGGCCGTGGTGGGCGACGTCCCGCGGGTCCACCACCCGGTTCATCTTCGCCGCGCGGCTGGCCTCGGCATCGTCGTTCGTCTTCTCCGTGAGCATCCGCTCGATGGCGATCTCGGTGGGCTCCAGGTCCATGCAGACCGCGACCGTACGGATCACGTCCGGGGTGTGCACCAGGAGGGGCGCGAGGAAGTTGACGCCCACCGGGGTCAGCGGCCACTCCTTGACCCAGGCGGTGGCGTGGCACCACGGCGCGCGGGTCGTCGACTCCCGCGTCTTGGCCTGCAGATACGTCGGCTCCATCGCGTCGAGCTCGGCCGGCCAGGCGTTGCGCTTGCTCATCGCCTGGATGTGGTCGATGGGGTGGTCCGGGTCGTACATGGAGTGCACGAGGGAGGCGAGCCGGGCCTGGCCGAGCGGCTGGCGCACCCGGATGTCGGCCTCGGCGAGCCGGGCGCAGATGTCGGTCAGCTCACGGGCCATGACGACCGCGAGCCCGGCGTCCCGGTCCAGCTTCTTGCGCAGCAGCCCGCCCTGGTGCATCCGCGCGGCGCGTGCCATGGTCTGTGCCTCGGCGGCCAGCTCGCGGGTGTAGTGCATACAGGCGACGAGGTAGGCGCGGTGCTGCTCGGAGGAGGTGGAGACCATCGACTGGAGCTGGTCGTAGGACTCCTGCAGCCAGTCGGGGGAGTTCCTGTCGCCGCGCTGGGCGACGTCCTTGGCGTGCGCGTCCGGGTCGGCGGGCAGCGTACGGGCCAGCATCTGCAGCCGGGTCACGAAGCCGTCCCCGTTGGCCACATGCTTAAGCAGCGTCCCGAAACGGTCGACCAGCGCCTCCTGGTCCTCGCTGTCGCGCAGGCCGACGCCCGGCCCCTCGATCTCGATGGCGGCGGTCACCGTCTTGCGGTCGGCGTGCAGCAGCACCGCGATCTCGTCCGGGCCGAACGGGGCGGACAGCCAGTTGATCCGGCCGATGCCGGGCGGCGGGCCGATCTCGACCTCGCGGCCGTCCAGCCGCACGCCCGCCTCGGCGGTGCCGGAGCGGTAGGTGGCGCCGCGGCGGACCGTGCGGCGGAAACTGCGCCGGATCTCGAACCACTTGTAGAACGTACGGCCCTTGTACGGCACGTAGACGACCGCGAGCGCCAGCATCGGGAAGCCGGTGAGCGACACGATCCGCAGCGGCAGCATCGGCACCAGCAGCCCGCACATCATGCCGAGGAACGCCCCCACGATGATCAGCGCGATCTCACCGGTCTCGCGGTTCTTGCCGACGATCGCGTTGGGCCGCGCGCGGCCGATCAGGTACGTGCGACGTGGCGCGATCGGGTGGGACTGCGTGCTCAACGCCCCTCACCTCCTGCTGATTTGCCGGTGCGGGAGCTGCCGCTCGGGCCGGGGTTCGTACGGGGGGCGGGGGTGGCGGGGGCCGAGGAGCGGCCGCCGCCGGTACGGGAACTGTGCGCGGCGACGCCGCCGGCCACCGCGTCGGCCGGCCGGGACTGGCCGCCCTGCGCGCCCTGCGGCTGCCCGCCGTCCCCGCCGGACCGGCGGGAGCTGTGGGTCTTGATGCCCTGGGACACCAGCGCGGCGGGCGAGGAGATCATCGCGGCGGCCTGGCTGCCGTCGGTGGCCCGGCCCTTGTTCGTCCGCGCCGAGACCATCTCGTCGCCGAAGCCGGGGACGAAGCGGTAGATCACCGCACTGGCGAAGATGGCCAGGACGATGATCGCGAGCCCGGAGACGACCGCGGAGAAGGCGTTCGGCCCCTTGTCGTGGGAGAGCGCACCGGCGATGCCCAGCACGATCACGATGACCGGCTTCACCATGATCACCGCGATCATGATGCCCGCCCAGCGGCGCACATGCCCCCACATGTTCTTGTCGACCAGGCCGGCGTAGACGACGGTGCCCAGCAGCGCCCCGACGTACAGCAGCGCGGCCCGGATCACCAGCTCCAGCCACAGCACACCGGCGGCGAGCACGGAGACCAGCGACACCACGATCAGCATGATCGGGCCGCCGCCGATGTCGGTGCCCTTCGTGAGCGCCTGCGAGAACGCCCCGAAGAAGGTGTCGGTCTGCGCCCCCGTCCCCTTCGCGATGATCTCGGTGACCCCGTCGGTCGCCGAGACGATCGTGTAGAGGATCAGCGGGGTGAACGCGGAGGCCAGCACCGTCAGCCAGAGGAACCCGACCGCCTCACTGATCGCCTCCGTGAGCCGCACCCCGCGCACCGCGCGCTTGGCGACCGCCAGAAGCCACAGCACGAGGGTGAGGATGGTGGAGGCCGCGAACACGACGGCGTACTGCCGCAGGAAGGCGGCGTTGGTGAAGTCCACCTGCGAGGTCGCCTTCACCGCGTCGGAGAGCTTGGTGACGATCCAGGCGGCGGCTTTCGCACAGCCCTTGGCGAGGGAGTCGAGGGGGTCCAGGGGGTTGTTGTCGGTGAGGCCGCCGGGCGCCTTGGGCGCCCCGGAGCCGGCTTTGTCGCCTGATTGGCAGTAGTCCTTGGCGGGGCCGACGATCAGGTCGCAGTTGTCCTTGGGCGACGGACTGGGGTTGGGCGCGGCCAGGACACGCGCGGCCAGCAGGAACAGCGTGGTCTGTACGGATGCCAGTGCCGCGGTGACGGTGAGGACACGCCTTCGGTTACCGCGCATAGGTGAACCCTCCGTACTGTTCGACCGCCTTGGCGATCTGGTCGGCACCGGACGTCTTGTTGTCCCCGTTGACCGGGGCGGGGCCGTCCTGCTGGGAGAAGCCCTCGACCTTCCAGTCGCCGCCTGCCCACTGCAACTGGAGCCGCATGGTGAACCAGTCGCTTGTCACCGGAGTGGTCGACTTCGCGCCGGCTGTACCGAACAGGCCCGTGCACCACACTTCGAGGTTCGCCGTGTCGCCCGTGCGCCTCACGAGCTTCGTGCCGACGGGAACCGTGCGCGAGATGTAGGTCATGCCCTGAGCTGCGTTGCCGTTCGCGTCGAGGCCGAGCTTCTTGAGGAAGGCGGTCGAGTAGGCGGCGTCGAGCTTGCCCTGCATCTCGTCGGCCTTGGCGGGGGCGAAGGCCTGCTGCACGATCGCGTGGCGTTCGTTGGGCTTGAGGATGTTGGCGGAAACCAGCGCCACCGCATAATTCGCCGCCGCCGACTGCGCCCCCTGCTCCGTCTTGGCGAAGCCCGAGGCGATGCCAGCGGTCTTGCCGGTGGCGGGCTTGGTGCCGGTGGGGGCGGTGGGCTGGGCGTGGGCGGTGTCCTTGGGGGAGCCGTCGGAGGGGGTTTCGCTGTTGCCGCTGCCGCCGCGGTTGGCGAAGGCGATGGCCGCGAGCAGCAGGACGACCACGCCGACGATGGTGACGAGGTTGCGGCTGGACATGCCGGCGCGGGGCCGGCGTCCGGAGCCGTAGGGGTCGCCGCCGGTGTCGGGAAGTCTGGTCCGTGTCTGGCCCGTCTCGGAACCGCGGTGGCCGTCGCCGCCGTAGCCGCCGTCGTCACTGAGACTCATCGCGCCTGTGCCCCCTCTGCCGCTGTCGGCGTGCGTGCCGTAGTTGTGCCGCCCTCATATGACCGTAGCCGCGCGGGCGGCGGCTCGGGTGCAGCGGTACGAGTACATCTCACCGTGACGGGTCCTCAGATGCGGTACGGCAGAGGCGAATGGGGGACTGTGGGTCATATGTGCTCATCGCCCGCTCCGTGGTCGCCGTCGCCTTCTTGCGCCTTCCTGCCTCCGGGTCCACCTGTCCCCGCCCCGCGGTCCTCCCAATCGGTCCGCTGGTGGCGGGGGTGACGAGGACGCGGGCCCGGTTTTGCCGGGCCGGGCGTGAGGGGGCGTCAGCATGTCGCCTCGGCAGGGGAGGTGGGTCCGGTGGGGGCGAGTGGGGGCACGGGACGGCGGAGAGAGGGCGGGCGGGGGCGCAGGGGGAGCGGCCCGGGACGGGCGCGGTCCGGTGGTGTGCACCTCGTGGGCGGGCACGGCGCGGCCCCGGGGCGTGCCCGCGCTAGACCGCCATGCCGTAGACGATGGTGAACAGCGTCCCCAGGGAGCCGATGATGAAGACGCCGGTCAGGCCGGCCACGATCAGGCCCTTGCCCTGTTCGGCGCTGAAGGTGTCGCGCAGCGCGGTGGCGCCGATGCGCTGTTTGGCGGCGCCCCAGATCGCGATGCCGAGGCACAGCAGGATCGCCACCGCCATGACCACTTCGATCATCACGCGGGCTTCGTTGCCCAGGCTCCCGAACGGTCCCCAGTCGGGGGCGATTCCGCCGATGATGGTGGTGATGTCGCCCTTTTCGGCTGCAATGAACATGTGTGAACTCACCGCCCCTTGATGGGTAGTTGTGTGCCCGGTGCCGGCGCGGCACGGGTCGCTCTCTATCTTCGCTGACGAACGGGCCGTCAGCTGTCGTCTTGGCGGCTTTCTTTGACGGATCCCGTGGGAGTGGCGTGGACGTGTGGGCGCATGCCGTCCATCGAACCGACTGGTCTCACTGTGTGTATCACGGGGTCCTACCCTGAGCAATGATCATCGGAAGAGGTCATGGCCGGTCCGGCGCGCCGTTGCGGCCGGGGCCGTTCGGGTGGTGGCGCGGCCCGGGGGCGGCGGCCGGCGTCCGGTCCCGGGCCCGTGTGCAGTGTCGCCCATCCGGCGGGGTTGCGGGCGTTGTCATGAGGGGCATCTCACACCGGTGCCGGAGCGCCCCCTGCGCCGTGCTGTGCGCCGTCGTGTCGCGCCGGGGGCGGCGCAACGCGCGCGGAGCGACCGGAAAATGGCAGTGAACCGCGCCTGAATGGGGGAGGGTTGGGGGGTGCGGAAATTCTGGGTGGCCGGTGGGCTCGGGACGGGGCTGGTGCTCTGTCTGCTCGGGCTGCTTGTGATCGGTACGTACACGGTGGCGGCCCGCCTGGCCGGGGCCGGCGGGCAGGCGCTCGGGCTGGCGAAGGGCGCGGTGCCGGCCGAGTACCAGCAGCTGGTGCAGAAGTGGGGGACGCTCTGCCCGGCGATAAGCCCCGCGCTGCTGGCGGCGCAGCTCTACCAGGAGAGCGGGTGGAACCCGCGGGCGCAGAGCCCGGCGGCCGCCCAGGGCATGGCGCAGTTCATCCCGGGGACGTGGCAGACCCACGGCATCGACGGGAACGGCGACGGCAAGAAGGACGTGTGGGACCCGCAGGACGCGATCGCGTCGGCGGCCTCGTACGACTGCGAGCTGGCCAGTTATGTGAAGGGCGCGCCGGGCAACGCCACGCACAACATGCTCGCCGCGTACAACGCGGGGGCGTACCGCGTCATCCAGTACAGCGGGGTGCCGCCGTACCGCGAGACGCAGAACTACGTGAAGACGATCACGACGCTCGCGAAGAGCTTCGAGGCGCCGTCGGGTCCGGTGGCGCCGTCGAAGCAGGCCGCGGGGGCGATCTACTTCGCGCAGGAGAAGCTCGGCACGCGCTATCTGTGGGGTGGTACCGGAACGGCGGCGCAGGGCGGGCGGTTCGACTGTTCGGGGCTGACCCAGGCGGCGTACCGCTCCGTGGGCATCGAGCTGCCCCGGGTGGCGAACGACCAGTGGAACGCCGGGCCGCATCCGAAGCGGGACGAGCTGCTCCCGGGTGACCTGGTGTTCTTCGCCTACGACCTGAAGGACCCGCGGTCGATCCACCACGTGGGGATCTACGTGGGGGGCGGCTACATGATCAACGCGCCGTACACCGGGGCCGTGATCCGGTTCGACAAGATCGATTCGCCGGACTACATCGGTGCCACCCGTGTCACGTCCGATGGCGCAAAAGCGCTGCCCGGCACGAACGCTGCGTGAACATAGGGCCCTGAACTGCAGTGATGAGTCAAGCTTCGATAACGTCCTGGTGATCATCCGGTGGAGAGTGGAACGGCCGGGGTGGACATCGCGTTTCCTTGGCGTGGGGACGTAGCAGAGCAGCTCGACGCAGCACACGCTCGACGACCACGGGGGCAGGCAGCACACGACGGCGCTCGCGCGCGCGAAAGATAAGGGGCCGCGGCAGATGGCTGGACTCGCACTCGAGGGGCCGAACCCCGATGTCGACGTGCTCGACGGCATCAACGGCCTCGCGAAGGACGCCCCCCACTGGGTCAACAAGGCCATGGAGTACATCGGCGAGTACGGCATCATCGCCGGCCTCGGGGTGCTGTGCCTGATCGCCTGGTGGTCGGCGCGCCGTGGGCCGGGCGCCCCGTCCGCCGTCGCGGGCCTGGTCTGGGCGCCGCTGGCCGCGGGCCTCGCGCTGCTGGCCAACATCCCGATCCGGGCGTTCGTGGAGCGGCCGCGGCCGTTCAAGGACCATGCCGGGCTGGAAGTGCTGATCCCCGGCAAGAGCGACTACTCGTTCGTGAGCGATCACGCCACGCTCACCATGGCGGTCGGCGTCGGCCTGTTCGTCGCCCACCGGAAGTACGGCCTGATCGGCATCGCGCTGGCGCTCGCCGAGGGCTTCTGCCGCGTCTACATGGGCGTGCACTACCCGACCGACGTGGTCGGCGGGTTCGCGCTGGGCACCGCCGTCGCGCTGCTGCTGGCGCCGCTCGCGCAGGCGCTGCTGGTGCCGCTGACGACGGCGGTCGGCCGGTCGAAGGCGGCCTGGCTGGTGCGCGCGCCGGGCGCGGACGGCGCCGCGGGGCAGGACGCCGAGGGCGGCCGGGTGGTGGCCACCGGATCGGCGATGCCGCGGGGGCAGAAGGAACGGGACAAGGACCTGGCGGCCTGAGGAGCCGCCGGGCCGGGGGAAACGACCCGGCCCGGCGGTCCCCGGGCGCGACGACCTGGCGGATGCGGATGGCCCGGACCCCTCATGGGGCCGGGCCGTCCGTGTGTCCGCCGGGGGTGCCTCTGCCGGTGTCAGAGCGCCTGCGGGAAGGTGCTGAACAGCCGCTGCGGGTCGTAGGTCCGCTTGACCTGGTCGAGGCGGGCGGCGGCGGCGCCGTAGTAGGCGGACTTCCAGTCGCGGAGCCCGGGGTCGGTGTAGTTCTGGTAGGCGGCGCCCGACGAGTGGCGGCGCATCGCGTCATGGAACGAATTCAGCCACGCTGTGCGCGTCGCGGACGAGCCGCTCGCCGGCCAGGACGTCAAGTACTGGGCCAGGAACCGCGAGCCGCGGTGGACGAAGGCGGTGTCGGTGCGCCCGACGCGGTTGATGGCGCCGCCCAGCGCCGTCAGCGCCACGTTCCCGTTGACGCCCTTGCGCCCGCCGGCCTCGATCTGGTCCATCAGGGTGCGGATGCCGGCCGCGGACAGCGAGCGGTCGAAGAAGTGCGAGCGGGCGGCGTAGGTCTCGCGGCCCAGCTGTCCGGCGCCGGTGTGGCCGGGCAGCGAACCCGGCATGTGGCACTGCGCGGTGGACTTGGAGGAGCAGCCCGCGTAGGACTCCATCGCGTCCAGGTAGCCGGTCGGCGTGAGGTGGACGCTCTTGGCGGGGCCGGGGCCGCCCGGCTGGTCGGCGAGCTTGTCGACGGCGTTCTGCAGCTCGCGGTAGCTCCCGAGCGAGAAGGCGGCGACGGAGACGGACGGGGTGGTGCCGGGACGGGCGTCGAGGTGGCAGGCGGACCATATCTCGTCGGCCTGCGCCGGCCCCCACTTCTGCCAGGACGCCACGACCTTCGCCGCCTTGGCCCACGGCCAGGTCATGTACGCCATCACGGCACGGGGCGCGGGGTGCGTACGGAAGCGGAGTTCGGTCACCACGCCGAAGTTGCCGTTGCCGGCGCCGCGCAGCGCCCAGAACAGGTCGGCGTGCCGGCTCTTGTCGCAGTCGACGGTCTTGCCGTCGGCCGTGACCAGGGTGGCGCCGACGAGGCTGTCGCAGGTCAGCCCGTACGCGCGGGAGGCCACGCCATGACCGCCGCCGAGGGTGAGGCCGGATATGCCGACGGTGGGGCAGGAGCCCCCGGGTATCGTCACGCCGTGCGCCCCGAGGCCCTGGTAGACGTCGATGAGCTTGGCGCCGGCGCCGATGCGGGTGGTGCCGCCGGACGGCGCGCCGACCTTGGAGAGGGCGGAGACGTCGATGACCAGCTTGCCGTTGCCGCTGGACCAGCCCGCGTAGGAGTGGCCGCCGCTGCGGATGGCGACCGGGGTGTCGTGCCGCCGGGCGAAGGCGAGGCATTCGGCGATGTCCGCGGGGTGCTCGACATACGCGATGGCCGACGGCTTCAGCGTGTCGTAGCGGGTGTTGTAGAGGCGGCGGGCGGTCGCGTAGGCGGCGTCGGAGGCCCGGATCAGCTTGCCGTCCAGGCTCTTGCCGAGCGCGGTCCAGGACGCCTTCGAGGCGTGGCCGCCGGCGGCGGCCGCCGAGGCGGAGGCCGCGTTGGTCTGGGCCGCGCCGGTGCCGGTGGCGGCACCCGTGGCGGACGTGGAGGACGCCGCACCCGCCTTGCCGGTCTTGTTGTCGCATCCGGTGGCCAGGGCGACCGAGGCCGCCGCCAGTCCGCCGCCCGCCTGCAGGAGTGTGCGCCGCTTCACTGGGATGAATCCCCCTCGATGTTTTTGTCCGGTCCTGCCCCGCCCGCCGATGGGCCGGGTCACGGGGCACGTGCGGGAACGCCGCACCGGCCGGTCGCGGCGGCGCGCTGCCCTCGCATCCGCTGTGCCCGGTAATGCTCCGCGCTGTCCGGTGCCGTCCGCGAAGTCCGTTACCGGCATGGTGCGTTTGCTTCCCTGACTAGCCAGATGCCGTACAGGCGTGCGGGGTTCCCGGAACGGACGGGCTCATTCCAGGGGGCGTCCGGAGCCGGTGCCCGTCTGCTGTCCGGCCGCGGCCTCGGCCAGATGGCGCTCCGCGTCCGTACGCGCCTGGGAGCGGGCGCGGCGGGCCGGCCCCCGCCAGCCGCAGGCGCAGCGGGCCGTGCAGAAGGAGCCGCTCTCGGCGGTGGAGGTGGCATGGGGGGCTCGCTCGGGCACGCTGCCACGCTACGCGCCCCAGGTGCCCTTGCGTGACGAGCCCCCGCGACGGTCGTTGAACCGGACGGTCGACGGAACGTCAGAGGCGGCGGTGGCGGACCGGTGACCCTCCCGAGCGGACCGGCCGGCCCAGGCCGTTCCCGAAGACAGCGGCCGAGGGGGCTCGTACGCGATGGTGGTGCAGGACAGGCGAGGCGGCGGTGCGGTCGTCGTGGCCGTGGCGTGCGGGACGGGTCTGGCGGTCGGGCTGCTGACGACGGGCTGTTCCCCGGACGGGGCCGCGGCCGACGACCAGGACCCGGCCGGCCGGGCCGCTGCCGCCGCCGCGGTCCGCAACAGCGCCGCCGCCCTGCTGCGGGCCGGCTCCGCCGGGGTCCGTACGTCCATGGAGACGGTCAGCGGCGGCACCCGCGTCGCCATCCGCGGCACCGGCGGCTACGACTTCGCCACCAGCACCGGACGGCTGCGGGTGGTCCTCCCCGACCCCGCGGGCAGGCCCGGCGGCGGCCGTCAGCCGATCACGGAGATCCTCGCGCCCGGTGCGCTGTACATGAAGAACCGCGGGGCGGGGGTGCCGGCCGACAAGTGGGTGCGGGTCTACACCGCGTCGCTGAGCGACGGCAACCTGGTCACCGGCGGGGCGACCGACCCGCTGGCCGCCGCGGAACTGCTGCGCGGGGCACAGGAGGTGACGTACCAGGGCGCGGGGCGGCTGGACGGCGTCCTGGTGCGGCACTACCGCGGCACGACGGACATCGGGGCGGCCGCCCGGCAGGCGTCGCCGCGCACCCGGCCCGCGCTGATCGCCGCGGAGCAGGGGTTCACCACCGACGCGGTGCCGTTCGAGGTGTACCTGGACGAGGACGGGCGGCCACGCAGGATGCGCCAGTGGTTCCGCTTCGCCAACGGCTCGCCGAAGGGGGCATCGGTGACCTCCACCACCGAACTATCGGATTTCGGTACCAAGGTCCGGGTGCAGCTGCCGGACGACCGTGACATCTACGCAGGGAAGATCGCCTCGCCCGCGCGCTAGTTCCGGGCGGGGCGGGGCTGCCGGGGCACGTGACGGGGGCGCTTGCCGGGTGGCGGAAATGGTCCATCCGTGCCATGCGCGGAGCGTGCGCCCGTCTTTACGCTGACGGTAACCACCGCAGGCGTGGGAAGGCGCTCGGAGGAGGAGGTGTGGTACGTGTCCGGACACCGCCCTACGACGGTCCAGGACCACGTCGCCCTCGTCGAGATCGATCTGACGAGTGAGTTGATGATCGCGGCGTCGGCCGCGAGCGAGGACCGGCTCAGCCCGGACCGCATCGACGAGGTGCTGGAGGTCGACGGGGCGGACGCCGACGGCACGGACCGGGTGCCCCCGCGGGCCGGTCCGGCGAGGCGCTCCCCCCTTTAGTACCCGCGGGCCGCCGGCTTCAGGTGCGCAGCATCCGCTCGATGGCCTTGGTGGCCTCCTGGACCTTGGCGTCGATGGCCTCGGGGCCCTTGACGGCGGCGTCGGCGACGCAGTGCCGCAGATGCTCCTCCAGGAGCTGGAGGCCGAAGGACTGCAGGCCCTTCGTGCTCGCCGAGACCTGGGTGAGTATGTCGATGCAGTAGACATCCTCTTCGAGCATCCGCTGCAGTCCGCGGATCTGCCCCTCGATCCGCCGCAGTCGCTTGATGTGTGCGTCCTTCTGCTGTGCGTAGCCGTGGGGGCCGGATGTCGCGGGAATCTCTGCGTCGTCGGTCACGGTTTGAACGGTGTTCCGGGGGTCGTTGCCCGGCTGCTGGGGGTGGGGGGCCGCGGCGGCTGCGGCGCTGCCGCTGGTGTCGGCGTCCGTGGTCGTCATGGCCGTCTCCCGTGGTATCTAGGCGATCTATATACCCCTGGTGGGTATATGGTACCGAACTTTGCGGGCACCTGTGGTACCCCGTGCAGAGCATGCTGCACGATGGGCGACACTGAAGGAACGCCGGTTAGCTGTGGCTGGATGATGCGCCTAGCATCAACTCGACCGAATCCGATGCACCCCGAGGATTTCACGTGCGCTTTCGTCTGACCCCCAGGGAGACGAGCTTCTACGACATGTTCGCCGCCTCCGCGGACAACATCGTCACGGGCTCCAAGCTCCTGATGGAACTGCTCGGGGCGGACGCCTCCGCTCGTGCAGAGATCGCCGAGCGGATGCGGGCGGCGGAGCACGCGGGTGACGACGCGACCCACGCGATCTTCCACCAGCTGAACTCCTCGTTCATCACGCCGTTCGACCGCGAGGACATCTACAACCTCGCCTCGTCGCTCGACGACATCATGGACTTCATGGAAGAGGCGGTCGACCTGGTCGTCCTCTACAAGGTCGAGGAACTGCCCAAGGGCATCGACCAGCAGATCGAGGTGCTGGCGCGGGCGGCCGAGCTGACCGCCGAGGCCATGCCGCACCTGCGGACCATGACCAACCTCACCGAGTACTGGATCGAGGTCAACCGCCTGGAGAACCAGGCCGACCAGATCCACCGCAAGCTGCTCGCGCACCTCTTCAACGGCAAGTACGACGCCATAGAGGTCCTCAAGCTCAAGCAGATCGTGGACATCCTGGAAGAGGCGGCGGACGCGTTCGAGCACGTCGCCAACACGGTCGAGACCATCGCGGTCAAGGAGTCCTGAGCGCCGCCCATGGAGACCTTCGCGCTCGTCGTGACCATCGCGGTCGCGCTCGGATTCACCTATACCAACGGCTTCCACGACTCCGCGAACGCCATCGCGACCTCGGTCTCGACGCGGGCACTGACCCCGCGCGCGGCGCTGGCGATGGCCGCCGTGATGAACCTCGCCGGTGCGTTCCTCGGCAGCGGGGTCGCCAAGACGGTCAGCGAAGGGCTGATCGCCACTCCCCAGGGCAACCAGGGAATGGGCATTCTCTTCGCCGCGCTGCTCGGCGCGGTGGTCTGGAACCTCGTCACCTGGTACTTCGGCCTGCCCTCCTCGTCCTCGCACGCCTTGTTCGGCGGCATGGTCGGAGCGGCGCTCGCCGGTGGCACCAAGGTCATCTGGGGCGGCGTGGTCGAGAAGGTCGTCCTGCCGATGTTCATCTCACCGGTCATCGGCCTGGTGCTCGGCTATCTGGTGATGGTCGTCATCCTCTGGATGTTCCGTAAGTCCAACCCGCACAAGGCCAAGCGCGGCTTCCGCATAGCCCAGACCGTCTCGGCCGCCGGCATGGCGCTCGGACACGGTCTGCAGGACGCCCAGAAGACCATGGGTGTCGTGGTGATGGCCCTGGTCATCGCCGATGTCGAGGACGCGAACGACGCCATCCCGATCTGGGTCAAGCTGGCCTGTGCGCTCACCCTCTCGCTGGGCACGTACGCCGGCGGCTGGCGCATCATGCGCACCCTGGGCCGCCGGATCATCGAGCTGGACCCCCCGCAGGGCTTCGCCGCGGAGACCACCGCGGCCTCGGTCATGTACACCGCGTCGTTCATGTTCCAGGCGCCGATCTCCACGACCCATGTCATCACCTCCGCGATCATGGGCGTCGGCTCGACCAAGGGCCCGCGCGCGGTGCGCTGGGGCGTCGCCAAGAACATCGTGATGGGCTGGTTCATCACGATGCCGGCGGCGGCGCTGGTCGCGGCCCTCGCGTTCTGGCTGATCCGGCTGGCGTTCGGCTGACGCGCCGGCCGCTGAGAAGCCGGCCACGAGCACAGGAACGGGCCCGCCCCCGGGAAGAGGGGCGGGCCCTTCGTCGTGCGGTGGCACCGCCATGCAGCACCGCAGGACGTGGTGGGGGCGGCCCCGGCCGGGCGGCCGGGGCGCGCGGGGCTCAGCCGAAGCGGCCGGAGATGTAGTCCTCCGTGGCCTGGACCGAGGGGTTGGAGAAGATCCGCTCGGTTTCGTCGATCTCGACCAGCTTGCCGGGCTGCCCGACGGCGGCGAGGTTGAAGAACGCCGTACGGTCCGAGACCCGCGCGGCCTGCTGCATGTTGTGCGTCACGATGACGATCGTGAAGCGCTCCTTGAGCTCGCCGATCAGGTCCTCGATGGCGAGGGTGGAGATCGGGTCGAGCGCCGAGCACGGCTCGTCCATCAGCAGCACCTGCGGCTCGACCGCGATGGCGCGGGCGATGCACAGCCGCTGCTGCTGGCCGCCGGAGAGGCCCGAGCCGGGCTTGTTGAGGCGGTCCTTGACCTCGTTCCAGAGGTTGGCGCCCTTGAGGGACTTCTCGACGATGTCCTTGAGCTCGCTCTTCTTGTACGAGCCGTTCAGCCGCAGCCCGGCCGCGACGTTGTCGAATATCGACATCGTGGGGAACGGGTTGGGGCGCTGGAAGACCATGCCGACGGTGCGGCGGACGGCGACCGGGTCGACCCCGGAGCCGTAGAGGTTCTCGTCGTCCAGCATCACCTTGCCCTCGACGCGGCCGCCGGGGGTGACCTCGTGCATCCGGTTCAGGGTGCGCAGGAAGGTCGACTTGCCGCAGCCGGACGGGCCGATGAAGGCCGTCACGGAGCGCGGCTCGACGGTCATCGAGATGTCGTCGATGGCCTTGTGGCCGCCGTAGTACGCGGAGAGGCCGCTGACGTCGATTCGCTTGGCCATGGAAATCACTGCTTCTTTCTGTCGCCGGGCTGGGTCAGCGGCCGGGCTGCGTCAATGGGTCGGACTTCGTTTCGCTCGCGCTCCGGCCGGGTGCCGCACCCTCGTTCCTCGGGTGCGCCCCCCGAGCTGCGCCGCAGCTCAACTCCGTCCTCCGCGTGGGGCCTTCCAGCGGGCGATGCCGCGGGCCACCAGGTTGAGGATCATGACGAAGGCGATGAGGACCAGCGCCGCGGCCCATGCCCGGTCGTACGAGGCCTCGGAGCCCTGCTGCCACTGCTGGAACACATAGAGCGGAAGCGACTGCTGGGCGTCTTCGAAGGGGTTGTTGTTGATCGTCTTCGCGCCCCACACCAGGAGCAGCACGGGCGCCGTCTCGCCGGCGATACGGGCGATGGCGAGCATCACGCCGGTGGTGATGCCGCCGATCGACGTCGGCAGCACGACCTTGAGGATCGTGCGCCACTTGGGCACGCCGAGGGCCAGCGACGCCTCGCGCAGCTCGTTGGGGACGAGCTTGAGCATCTCCTCGGTGGAGCGGACCACGACCGGCATCATCAGGATCGCCAACGCCATCGAGCCGGCGAAGCCGGACGGGCCGAAGCCGAGGATCAGGATCCACACGGAGAGGATGAACAGGCCGGCCACGATCGACGGGATGCCGGTCATGACGTCGACGAAGAAGGTGACGGCGCGGGCGAGCCGGCCGCGGCCGTACTCGACGAGGTAGATCGCGGTGAGCAGACCGATCGGCGCGGCGATCAGGGTGGCCAGGCCGACCTGCTCCAGGGTGCCGATGATCGCGTGGTTGATGCCGCCGCCGGGCAGCGCGTCCGGCGTGGTGCCCATGGAGTGGGACAGGAAGTAGCCGTTGAGGACCTTGGTGCCGCGGGCGACGGTCTCCCACAGGAGCGAGGCCAGCGGCACGACGGCGATCAGGAAGGCGATCCAGACCAGGCAGGTGGCCAGCCGGTCCTTGGCCTGCCGCCCGCCCTCGACGGCCGCGGCCAGCGCGAAGGTGCCGAAGACGAAGAGCAGGGCGGCGATCAGGCCCCACTGGACGGTGCTGTCCAGGCCGGCGCCCAGCCCGATGCCGCAGCCCGCACCGGCCGCGACCAGCGCGAGGACCGGCGGGGTCCAGCGGGGCAGCCGGGCGTGCTTGAGCGAGACGGGCAGCGGGGCGTCGCCGTGGGATACCGCGGGGCGGTCGGTGGTGATGCTCATGCGGCGGCTCCCGAGTACTCCTTGCGGCGGGCGATGATCAGGCGGGCCGCGCCGTTGACGAGCAGCGTGATCACGAAGAGGACGAGGCCGGAGGCGATCAGGGCGTCCTGGCCGAAGGTGTCGGCCTCGCTGAACTTGCTGGCGATGTTCTGGGCGAACGTGCCGCCGCCCGGGTCCAGCAGGCTGGTGTTGATGAGGAAGCTGGGCGAGAGGACCGTGGCCACGGCCATCGTCTCGCCGAGAGCACGGCCCAGGCCCAGCATCGAGGCGCTGATGACCCCGGAGCGGCCGAAGGGGAGCACCGACATCCGGATGACCTCCCAGCGGGTGGCGCCCAGCGCCAGCGCGGCCTCCTCGTGCATCCGCGGGACCTGCAGGAACACCTCGCGGCTGACGCTGGTCACGATCGGCAGGACCATGATCGCGAGCAGGATGCCGACGGTGAACAGCGAACGGGCCGCCCCGCCGCCGTACGAGAAGATGCCGGTCCAGCCGAGGTAGTCGTCCAGCCAGCCGTAGAGGCCGCTCAGATGCGGGACGAGGAAGAGCGCGCCCCACAGGCCATAGATGATGCTGGGCACCGCGGCGAGCAGGTCGATGACGTAGCCGAGCGGCGAGGACAGCTTGCGCGGGGCGTAGTGCGAGATGAACAGCGCGATGCCGACCGCGACCGGTACCGCGATGGCCATCGCGACCACCGAGCTGACGACGGTGCCGAAGGCGAGGACCGCGATGCCGAACTTCGGGTCCGTCCCGGTGGCGTTCCAGTCCAGGGTGGTGAAGAAGTTGGCCTTGTCGCCGGAGATGGCGAGCACGGAGCGGTAGGTGAGGAAGACCGCGATGGCGGCCATGATCACCAGGAGGGCGACACCGGAGCCCCGGGAGAGCCCGAGGAAGATCCGGTCACCGGGGCGGACCGCCTTGCCGGAGACGGCGGAGCGGCCGTCGTTTACCGGCGCGGGCGGGGTGGCGGATGTCGAGGTAGCAGAAGTCATGGATTCTCCGGTCTGCGGAGCCCGGCGGGGGCTCCTGGCGCGGCGGTGCACCGGACGGGCGGCGGCCCGAAAGGGGCCCTGGTGAAGGGGCCCCTTTGGCCTGGCGGTCTGCGGGCCGCCGCCCGGTGGGTCAGGAGAGCGTGGCGACGGTCTTGCGGACCTTGTCGGCGATCTCGGTGGGCAGCGGGGCGTAGCCGAGCTGCTTGAGCGCGCTCTGGCCGTCCTTGCTGGAGATGTAGGTCAGGAAGGACTTGGTGGCGGCCAGCGTCTCGGGCTTGTTGCCCTTGTCGCAGGCGATCTCGTTGGTCACCAGGGTGATCGGGTAGGCGCCCTCGGCCTTGGTGGTGTAGTTGAGCTTCAGGGCCAGGTCGTTGCCCTTGCCGGCCTGCGTGGCCTCGGAGATCGCCTTGGAGGCGTTGTCGACGGTGGCGTCGACCGGGGTCTTGGCGCCGGTGTTCAGCTTGACCGTGGGGATCTTGCCGGCCGTCGCGTACGACAGCTCGAAGTAGGAGATCGCGCCGCTGGTCTGCTTGACCTGCGAGGAGACGCCGGCCGAGCCGGAGGCCGCCTGGCCGCCGGTGCCCTCCCACTTCTTCGCCGGCTCGTGCTTCCAGTCGCCGGGGGCCGCGCCCTTGAGGTACTTGGTGAAGTTGTCGGTGGTGCCCGAGTCGTCGGAGCGGTGGAACGCCTGGATCTTGAGGTCCGGGAGCTTCGCGCCCGGGTTCAGCTTCTTGATCGCGGCGTCGTTCCACTTGGTGATCTTCGAGTCGAAGATCTTCGCCAGGGTGGGGGCGTCCAGCACGAGGTTGTCCACGCCGGGGACGTTGTAGCCGATCGCGACCGGGCCGCCGACCATCGGCAGGTCGATGGCCTGGCCGCCCTTGCAGACCTGCTTCGACTTGGTGATCTCGTCGGGCTTGAGCGGGGAGTCGGAGCCGGCGAACGCCGTCTGGCCCTGCAGGAAGGTGGTCACACCCGCGCCGGAGCCGGTCGGCTGGTAGTTGATCTCGGTGCCCTTGCAGGCGCCCGCGTAGTTCTGCACCCAGACGTCCATGGCGTTCTTCTGCGCGGAGGAGCCGGACGCGAGCAGCTTGCCCTTGCCCTCGCACTTGATGTTCGACGGCTTGGCGGCGGCACCGCCGCCGGCGCCGGAGGTGTCGTCGGAGCCGCACGCCGTCAGGGCCAGGGCACCCGAGACGGCGAGAGCGCCAACGGCGAGGGCGCGAACCCGGTTCTTGCGCTGAAGCTTCACTGTCGAAAGTTCCTTCCTGGGGCGCGCCGCTTCGTCGGCGTGCGAGGTGATGTGAGGATCTGGGCTGTCGCGTTCCGCGATGCCGCCGTCCGTGTCGCGCTTGCGCTAGGGGCGAGACGCGCACTCGGTGAGGCTGAAATTAGGCAGATCAGGTGAAGCGGCCGATGGAGGGGAGTGAACGCACGGTGAACCTCGGCCATCGGATGGGTGCGAGGGCAGAAGCGTTCGCCGACGCGTGCGAAACGGCCCGTCGCCCTGTTGAATTACCGGCCGGTATGGCAGCATCCGCGCCTGTAGGAACACGCGAATCGGTGCGGAACGACCGGAGGTGGCTGGTGGGGAGCCAGGGGGCACGGCAGGGCGTTCGGGACGTACGGGGCAGGCGGGAGCCGTGGGGCACACGGCGGTCATGGGGTCCACGCGGGACGTGGGGTTCGCGGGGCGGCCGGCTCGTGACGTGCACCGCCGTCGTCCTGTGCGCCATGGGCCTGCTCGGCGGCACGGCCACGGCCGCCTACGCCGACGACCCGAAGAACCCGCCCGCCGGCACGGAGCGGGCCGGCGGCGCGGCGGCGGACGCCGACGCCCGCCGCCTCGACGACGTACGCAAGAAGATCGACGCCCTCTACCGCAAGGCCGAGCAGGCCACCGACGCCTACAACGCCGCCAAGGAACAGGTCGGCCTCCAGCAGAAGGAGATCGTCGAACTGGCGCGCAGCATCGACGCCACCCAGCGCCGGCTGGCCACCCTCAAGCGGCAGGCGGGTGCGCTGGCCAGCGCCCAGTACCGCGGCGGCGGGCTGCCCGCCGAGGCGAAGCTCATGCTCAACGTCGACCCCGAGGGCTTTCTCGACAATGCCACCCTCGCGCGCAAGGGGCAGCTCGCGGCCAAGCGAATGATCAGCCAACTTTCCCGTCTCGAGGGCGACTTGGAGGGTTATTCGCAGTCCGCGACGGACCGCTGGGAGAAGCTGGAGGCGAACCGCAAGAAGAAGGAAAGCGCCCGGCGGGACATCGAGAAAAAGATCGACGAGGCAAAGAAGCTGGAATCCCGGCTGGCCGCCAAGGAAAAGGACCGGCTGAAGAAGCTGGAGGACGAGCTGGCCTTCGAGCAGCAGCAGAAGTGGCTGGACTCCGGCGTACTGAAAGACATCAGCAACAAGGCCTCGGCCCCCGGCAAGAAGGCGATTGCGTACGCCACCGCGCAGATCGGCAAGGATTATGTGTGGGGCGCGGAGGGGCCGGACACCTTCGACTGCTCCGGGCTGACCCTGCGGGCCTGGCAGGCCGCCCACCGGACCATTCCGCGGACCTCGCAGGAGCAGTGGCGGCAGCTGCCCCGGGTCGACATCAAGGACATGCGGCCGGGCGATCTGATTATTTATTTCACCGATGCCAGCCATGTCGGGATGTATCTCGGGAACGGCGCGATTGTGCATGCGCCGCGGCCCGGCCGGCAGGTCACGATCACCGGCGCCGGCTCGATGCCGATCCTCGGTGTCGTCCGCCCCGATGGTGACCGCTGACACGATGGCGCGGATCACATGCACGATAAATGACCGAATTGTTCGCTGTCCGAGGGTCGCCGTCGGGTAGCGGAATGCACTCAAGCGGGGTGATGTTCGTCATTCCGCATTCCACCCTCCCCAGGTCAAATGGCTTATCGGACGCGGCATATGACGATGGCCGATTGCCGCCGGGCATTCCATCCCACTCCGTACTGGCGCTATGGTCGCCTGGCAGTGCCCGGTGTGCGCCCTCCGTTCCCTTGACCCACGAGCGGCGGGCAGCCGGGCACGGTGGTGCGCCGGTCGGCGCCCCGCCGCACCCCTCGGGGGGAGGGAAGGAAGCAGACCAATGCCCGTACCCGTACCGCACCAGCGGTCGGTCGTGCTGCCGCACCAGGCAGGACCGGTGGACGACGCCTGCGCGGATACCGCGCAGGTCGCCGGCGCGCCGGGCGCGGGGGACACGACGGCCCAGCACGTGGGCGGCCCGGCGACCGCCGTGGGCCGGCGCACGGACCACCCGGCCCCGCAGGGCTCCCCGGAGCCCGGGCAGCCGCAGCCGGCCGACCAGCGAGTTCCGGCCGACCACGGGCCGGTGCACCAGGGCCTGACCCTGCTCCTCATCGGCGAGAACCCCAACAGCCACGTCCCCGACATGTGGGACTGGGCCGGCCGCAAGGTGCGCCTGCGGACCGCCCGCAACCTCACCGAGGCCGAGCGGCTGCTCACCGACGACGTGCACTGCATCCTGCTCGACCTGCCCCCGCGCGAGCCCGGCGACCGCACGGAGCGCGCCGCCGGCCGCGGCGGCGCCCCCGACGACGAGCTGGGCATGCTGCGCGACGTCCTGCGGATGGCCACCTCGCACGCCGTCCTCGTCCTCACCTACGAGACGGACGCCGAGCGCGCCGCCGACGCCGTACGCGTCGGCGCCCAGGACTACCTCTTCCGCGACGAGCTGGACGGCGCGGTGCTCAGCCGCGCGGTCCGCTACGCCGTCGAGCGCAAACGCGCCGACCTCGCACAGCGACAGCTCACCGAGTCCCGGATGCTCGCCCAGGAGAACGCCCGACTGGAGCGCGGGCTGCTGCCCACGCCCCTGCTCGACGGCTCCAACCTGCGCTTCGCCGCCTGCTACCGCCCCGGCCGCAGCCGGGCGCTGCTCGGCGGCGACTTCTACGACACCGTCCGCACCCCGGACGGCACCGTCCACGCGATGATCGGCGACGTCTGCGGCCACGGCCCCGACGAGGCCGCCCTCGGCGTCGAGCTGCGCATCGCCTGGCGCGCGCTGACCTTCGCCGGGCTCTCCGGCGACGAGCTGCTGGCCACCTTGCAGAAGGTGCTGGAGCACGAGCGGGCGGACGACGAGATCTTCGCGACGCTGTGCACCGTCGACATCTCCGCGGACGGCCGCCGCGCCGGACTGTGCCTGGCCGGCCACCCCGCACCGCTGCTGGCCCAGGCCGGCCAGCGCCCGCAGCTGCTGCCCTACGAATTCGGCGGCCCGGCGCTCGGCCTGCTGCCGCACGCCCGCTGGCCGCGCCGGCAGGTGGAGCTGGGCGGCTCGTGGAGCCTGATGATGTACACCGACGGCCTGATCGAGGGCCGGATCGGTCAGGGCAACCAGCGCCTCGGCCAGGACGGCATGACCGAGCTGGTGAGCCGGCAGATGGCCGCCGGCCTCACGGGCGAGGAACTGCTGGAGGCCTCGGTCAGGGAAGTCCGCGATCTGAACGGCGGCGAGCTGACGGACGACGTGGCCGTGCTGCTGCTGGACCGGCGGTAGCGAGGGCCGTCAGCGGCCGGCGGCCTCCCGGCCGCTCGGCGCCCGCCGTTCCCGCTCAGCGTCCGCCGTTGTACGGCCCGTACGGCCCGTCCGAGCTGGAGCCCCCGCGCCGGGGACCGCGGCCGCCGCCGGACACCTCACGGAGCGCCGGTCGCACGTCGACGGTGTAGACGATCACTGCGATCACGCCGATGACCGGCAGGAACGACATGATCGGGAGAATGAAGAGCAGCGCCGTGGCAAGGGCGAGGAAGATCAGCCACATGCCCTTGGTCTGCTTGCTCGCGGCGCGATAGGCGTCCTCGCGGCGCACGGCCGCGTCGATCAGCATCACGGCGGCATAGACGCCCAGGGCGAGCTGCACCCAGCTCAGAATGCTCTGGAACCCGTAAATCAGCACGCCCTACACCGCCCGTTCGCCAGTCGTGTCGTCTCGGTCCACGGCGGCCCGACTGCCGCCCGTGCGGCCCCACCGTACCCGGACAACGGGCCGGGCACCCGAAGTGTGCCCGGCCCGGCCCGTGAAACGGGGTCCGCGGCGAAAGGTGAGCGAGCTCACCCGTCCTCGCCGTGAGTGCCCTCCGCCGTCACTTGGCGGACGGCGGGGTGCTCTTCTTCGCCGGCGCCGGAGCCGGCTTGCGCTGGGCGACCGGCTTCTTCGGCGCGGCCGGCTTGGGCTGCGCCGCGGGGGTGGCCTTGGTCTCCGCCTTGGCGCCGTTCGCGGTCGGGTTCTTCGTGCCCGTGGCGGTCTGGTTCCTGGCCGCCGGGGTCTGGGTCTTCGTGCCGCCCTTGGCCTGCTTCGGCGCGGGCTCCGGCTCGATCGCCACCGCGAGGTCCTCGACCTGGTCGGCGGCCTCGCCGCGCCAGGTCGCCACCGCGCCGCGGCCGCGCTCGGCCAGCTCCTCGTAGCCCTCACGGGTGCGGACGACGGCCTCGGCCGCGCGGCCCACGCCCTGCAGCGCCAGCTCCTGCGCCTGGTCGCGGACCTTCTTGATGTCGCCGTCGATCGAGCCCAGCAGCTCGGTGAGCTTCTCCTTGGCGTCCTTGGCCTGCTTGGTGACCAGGGCCTGGACGTCCTTGGGGTCGGTGCTGCGGACGGACTCGAAGCGCTTGGGCGCCTCCACCCGGATCTTCTCGACGAACTGCGGGACCTCGCCGAGCTTCTCGGCAGCCAGGTCGACGGTGCCGGCCAGGGCGTAGAGCGGGGTCGCGTCGGTCAGGGCCTTGCGGAGGTCATCGGTGTTGATGGCCATGACGTGGTTCCTCCTGGAAACGAAATCGGTTGCTCAGGTGGCGTGCGGGCCGCCGTCGGCCTCTGTCTCGAGGGAGTCCGTGCCGAGCCCGTCCTCAGGTCCGCGCGCGGTGGCGTCGGTGCCGCCGCTCCCGAGCCCGTTCTCCTTGCGGAAGGACTCGTAGATCTGCAGCAGGACCTGCTTCTGCCTCTCGTTCAGCGCCGGGTCGGTGAGTATCGCGGTCTGCACCTCGACGCCGTCCAGACCCTGCCGTTCGTCCAGAATCCCGGCCTGGACGTACAGCGTCTCGGCGGATATCCGCAGCGCCTTGGCGAGCTGCTGCAGGATCTCCGCGCTCGGCTTGCGCAAGCCGCGCTCGATCTGGCTGAGGTACGGGTTGGACACCCCCGCGGCATCCGCGAGCTGCCGCAGGCTCAGCTGCGCTGTGCGCCGCTGCTCCCGCAGGAACTCGCCGAGGTTGCCGACGTTGAGTGATGCCATACCCCGATGGTGCCTCGCAGTGCTAACTATTGCAAGCGCAGCGCTAGCAGGAGTGCTCCAGCCGGTGGGCACGGCCTCTGCCGGGCCGCGCGCGGCCCGTGCGTGCGGCCCGGCGGCCCGGTTCTCCGGCGGGCTCCCCGGGGTCTGCGGCGACCGTGGCGCGGAGCCCGTACCGGTGCCTATGGCGCCCGTGGTGCGGTGCCCGGCCGGGTGCCTATGACGACCGTGGCGCACAGCTCGTCGGAGCCGGCGACCCGGGGGAGCAGGCCGTTGCGGGTGAAGGTCCCGACGGCCCGGGCTGCCTGCCGTTCGCTCGTCTCGACCAGCAGATGGCCGCCCGGCGCCAGCCACTGCGGGGCGGTCGCGGTCACCCGGCGCAGGACGTCGAGCCCGTCCGCGCCGCCGTCGAGCGCCACCAGCGGCTCGTGGTCGCGGGCCTCGGGCGGCAGCAGGCCGACCTCTTCGGTCGGGACGTAGGGAACGTTGGCCACCAGGATGCCGATCCGGCCGCGCAGCCCGGCGGGCAGCGCGTCGAAGAGGTCGCCCTCGTGGACCTCGCCGCCGGCGGCGCGGACGTTGCGGCGGGCGCAGCGCACCGCGGCGGGTTCGATGTCCGCGGCGTGCAGCTCGACCGGGCCCAGGGCGGCGGCCAGTACGGTGCCCACCGCGCCGGAGCCGCAGCACAGGTCGACGACGACCGGGGGCCGCCCGGCGCGCCCGGTGGCCCGCAGTCCGAGGCCGACCGCCTGGCCCACCAGGAACTCGGTGCGGCGGCGCGGTACGAACACGCCGGGATCGACGGCGATCCGCCGGCCGCAGAACTCCGCCCAGCCGACGACGTGTTCCAGGGGCAGGCCGAGGGTGCGGCGCTCCACCATGGCGGCGAGCTCGTCGGCGGTGCGGGCGGTGGACAGGAGCAGCTCCGCCTCGTCCTCGGCGAAGACGCAGCCGGCGGTGCGCAGCGCGGTGACGACGGCGGGGCGGGTGAGGGGCGCGGGAGCGGACGCCGCGAGGGGCGAAGGGAGGGACGACGGGTGGGACGGCATCGGGGACGGCGACATGTGAGCCTTTCGGGGCGCCTGGGGCGCTTCCCGGGTCACCGGTGTCGGGCGGCCACCTGCGTCGGGTGGGCCGCACGGCTGTGAGCCGGGAGCACCTGCCTGGTCTGGCGGGGAATCGGTCTCACCTCCTCGTCGGGCCACTACTGAGGGCGCCACATTACCCGACCGGGGCCGCGCGCACAGGCGGTCGCCGCGCGGGCCGGATGCCGGTGCCGGGCCGGATGCGGGGCGCTGTGGGGGGAGCAACCCCCGGCGTGCGGCGAGGAGTTCGCGACCTCGGCGAATGGCTGGAAAGTACTTGTCAGATCGGAAAGTACTTGTCACGCTGAATGCAGGAAGTCCGGGAGTGACGACCGGAGGCAGTCCGGGAGTGACGACCGGAGGCAGGGGGAGCAGTGCCGGTGATCGGGGGGACGGGGATGTCGGAGTACGCCTCGAAGGATGCGGCGGCCGCGCTGGACCGTATGCAAAGGCTCAGTTCGACGGTGCGGGACGGCGCGCGGTGGTACGTCTGGTACCAACTCGTCTACGGCTGCGCGTCCGCCGTCCTGGTGCTCTCCATCGGGCTGTTGGAGCGGCCCTACGGCGTGGCGATCGGCAGTGGCCTGTGGTGTGCCGCCATAGCCGGGCTGTCGGTCTACGCGGCCCGGCAGCGGGTGGCCCGTCGCGGGTTCGGCCGGCGGCACGGCTTCATGATCGCCCTCTGGGGACTGCTCTACGGCGCGGTGCTGGCCCCTGGCACGATGTGGTTCCCGGGGAACCTGGCATGGTGGGTGCCCGGAGCACTGGTGGTCGCCCTTCCCGGGCTGATAGGCGCGTATCTGGAGGCCCGGCGGTGACCGACCCGCATCACGGGGCACCTTCGCAACATGGGGCACATCCGCGTCATGCGCTCGACGAGGTGATGCACGCACCGGTCCGCTTCTCCATCGTGGCGACCCTGGCGGCCGCGGAGAAGGCCGAGTTCGCCTTCGTCCGCGACACCGTCGAGGTGAGCGACTCGGTCCTGTCGCGGCAGGTCGCCACCCTGGAGAAGGCCGGCTATGTCGCCGTCACCAAGGGGTACGTCGGCAAGCGCCCGCGCACCTGGCTCGCCCTGACACCCGCCGGCCGCACCACCTTCGCGGCGCACTGCCAGGCCCTGCGGGAGATAGCGGGCAACGGCGGCTGAGGAGGGCGGCGGAGTCGTGCGGCAGGGTCTCCAGCGCCCTGAGGACGGTGCCTTGATGATGTCGTGTTGACTTGGAGCGCTCTCCAACTCCTACCGTCCGGAACGGAACTTCGGCGCAGGCCCGGCACACGGGCACCGGAGTTCAGGAACCAGGGCGGGACCACGGGCACGAAACCCGGTCCGCCGCCGTACGTCCAGGAGGTAGCAGCACTATGACCACGACGAACATCCCGTCGCGTCACCTCGGTGAACTGGTGGTTTCCGCGCAGGGGCTCGGCTGCATGGGGATGAGCCATGGCTATGGGCAGTCGGACGACGCGCAGTCGGCCGCCACCATCAACCGGGCGCTCGACCTCGGCGTCAGCCTGCTGGACACCTCCGACTTCTACGGGGCGGGGCACAACGAGGAGCTGATCGGCCGGGCCATCGCCGGTCGGCGGGACGAGGTGGTGCTGGCGACGAAGTTCGGGTTCGCCAACCGGCTCGGTGAGCCGACCGCGATCCGGGGCGACGCCGCCTGGGTACGGGAGGCGTGCGACGCGTCGTTGCGCCGGCTCGGGGTCGACCACATCGACCTCTACTACCAGCACCGTGTCGACCCGGACGTGCCGATCGAGGAGACCGTGGGCGCGATGGCCGAGCTGGTCACGGCGGGCAAGGTCCGCCACCTCGGGCTGTCCGAGGCGAGCGCGGCGACCCTCCGGCGGGCACATGCGGTGCATCCGATCGCCGCGCTGCAGAGCGAGTGGTCGCTGTGGACCCGTGACCTGGAGCGCGAGATCGCCCCGGTGTGCCGTGAACTCGGGATCGGGCTGGTGCCGTTCTCGCCGCTCGGGCGCGGTTTCCTGACCGGGCGCTACACCTCGGTGAAGGGCCTGCCGGCGTCCGATGTGCGCCGCAGCCAGCCGCGCTTCGCCGACGGCAACCTGGAGCAGAACCTGGCCATCGTGGAGCGGCTCGACGCACTCGCCGCCGAGAAGGGCGTCAGCGCCGGACAGCTCGCCCTGGCCTGGGTGCAGCACCGCGGCGACGACGTCGTGCCGATCCCCGGCACCCGCCGGGAGAAGTACCTGGAGGAGAACCTCGGCGCGCTCGCCGTCGAGCTGACCGAGGAAGACCTCGCCGTGATCGACGCCGCGGCACCGGCCGACCGGGTCGCCGGCACGCGGTACGACGAGAGCAGCATGACGTTCGTCAACGGGTGAGGCGTGAGGCGTGAGGCGTGGCGGGGGAGGGGTGGGGCGGGGGAGGGGGAGGGGAAGCCCGTGACGAAGCGCGCATCCGGCCTCCCGTCCGTAGACTTCTTGTAGCGCCGGGGCGTGCCCGGGGGCCTCCCGGTGGTGGCCGCGGGAGCGCCGTGAGCAGCCGGGCCGGGCCTGGCGGACACGTCCGTGAGCAGCCGGGCCGGGCCTGGTGGACACGTCCTGGGGGCCGGTGCCGACGGCCGTTGTTCCGGGGCCGTCGCCCGTACGGAAGGGACGGCGCGCCATGGACTGGAGGCTCGAACTGGTGCCGGTTCCGGTCGCCGACGTGGAACGGGCGAAGCGCTTCTACAGCGAGCAACTGGGCTTTGCCGTCGATCACGACATGAGCGTCGGCGGCGGGGTGCGCATCGTGCAGCTGACGCCGCCGGGGTCGGGCTGCTCGATCGTCATCGGCGGGGGCGAGGGGGTCACGGACGGGGATCCCGGATCGGTGCAGGGGCTGCAGCTGGTGGTCCCCGACATCGCCGCGGCCCGTGCGCAGCTGGTCGAACGGGGCGTGACCGCAGGCCCCGTGCAGCATGTGGAGAACGGGGCGCTGGCCGACGGGCCCGGCGGGCCCTGGAACTCGTTCGTCTACTTCCGCGACCCGGACGGCAACGGCTGGGCGCTGCAGGAACGCCCTGGCGCAAACTGACGGGCGCGGGGTGGCGCCGCTCCTACGATCGGCGGATGACGACGGTTCAGGAAGATTTTCTGCGGGCCTTTCATGCCGCGCATCCCGCGGTGACGGTGCGGGCGATGGCCCATGGGCGGGCCGGGGACGGCCGTTCCAGCTACGAGATCCTGCGGGACCGGGTGCCACAGTGCCGTCGGCTGCTGGATCTCGGCTGTGGCGACGGCCTGTTGCTGGAACTCCTCGCGGCGGGGGAGGCGGGGGCCGGGCGGGCGCTCGCCGGGATCGACCTGTCCGCCGAGGAGTTGAGGCTGGCGCGCACTCGTCCGGGCGTCGAGGGGGCCGATCTCCGGGTGTGCCGGGCCCAGCGACTGCCCTTCCAGGACGGGTGGTTCGACGGCTGTGTGTCCCATATGGCGTTGATGCTGATGAGCGAGGCGGAACAGGTGGCGGCGGAGCTGGCGCGGGTGCTGGAGCCGGGCGGCACGCTGGCCGTCGTCCTGGGCGGCGGGCCGGCCGGGGGCGAGGCGTACGAGAGCTTTGTGCGGCTGCTGAAGCCGCTGTTCCGGGCGGCGCCCGCGGAGCAGCAGATGCCGTCGTTCGGGGACGAGCGGCTGCGGACCCGCGAGGGCTTCGACGAGGTGTTCCGGCCGGCCGGATTCGGGGCGGCGGAGTGGGAGACCGTACGGATCGACCTGTCCGGCCCGCCCGAACGGATCTGGCGGACCGTCGGCGGCTTCTACGACCTCGCCCCCCTCGACGCCGCGGTCGTCGCGGATCTGCGGGCCCGCTTCGAGACGGAGGCGGCGGCCATGGCGCTGCCGGACGGCCGCATTCCGTGCGCGATGAACGTCCGTGTCGCGACGGCGGTGCGGGAGGGCTCCTGAGGGGGCGGTGACGCCGCCGGCGGTCGCGCACGGGGTGGAGTGCGCGACGCGGCGGGCGTCGGGAGGGTGTCAGGCGCCGTACGGGCGTGCCGTGCGGGCCTCGCGGAGGGCCAGGGCCCACCAGGTCAGCTGGCGGAGCAGGGCGTCGGCGGCCTGGGTGGCGGGGGCCGGGTCGCGCAGCCGGCCCGCGTCGTCGAAGAGGCTCCCGGCGAGCGCGAAGCTCACCGTCTCGCGCACCGTGGTGGCGTGCAACTCGGCGAAGACCAGCCGCAGTTGCTCGACGGCGCGCAGGCCGCCGGAGACCCCGCCGTACGAGACGAAGCCGACCGGCTTGGCCTGCCACTGGCGGTGCAGCAGGTCGATGGCGTGCTTCAGCGGGGCCGGGAAGGAGTGGTTGTACTCCGGGGTGATCACGACGAAGGCGTCCGCCTCGTCGACGCGCTTGGCGAAGGTCTCGTACTCCGCGCTGCCGTGGCGGAGTTCGTACGGGCGGACGGCGTCGAGGTCGATGACGTCCACGTCGAGGTGCGGGTGCTGTGCGGCGTGCCGGGTGAACCAGTTCGTGATGACGGGCGCGAACCGGCCCTCCCGGGTGCTGGCGACGATCACTGCGAGGCGGTAGGGGTGCTCGGACATGCGGGTCCTTCGTGGCGTGATGCGGCGGAGCGCGGTGTGTGCGCCCGTGGACGGCCGGGTGCCGTCGAGCCGCGACGCTAGGACCTCGAGCGAGCTTGAGGTCAAGCGCGGGGGTGCCACGTCCGGGTCCGGTGCGGGTGTCCCGCGGGCCGCCCACGGCCCGGCAGCCGGGATCTCGCAGGCTCGGCCCCGGCCACCGGGCTCCCGTCCGCCCGGCCCCCGCCCGCTGGGCCGCCCGCCCGCCGGGCCGCCCGCCCGCGGGTCGTCCGTCGGCGAGCGGCCCGCCGGGATCACTCCGCCCCGAACAGCTTCAGCAGCTCCGTCTTCTCGAACATCCGGGCCGTGTCGATCGCCGAGGGCGTGCCCGCCGCCGGGTCGGCGCCGTGGGCCACCAGGACCTTGACGACCTCGTCCTCGGCCTTGAAGACCGCGCCCGCCAGCGGGGTCTGGCCGCGGTCGTTGGGGCGGTCGGCGTCCGCGCCGCGCTGCAACAGGGCCTCCACGGTGGCGGCGTGGCCGTGGTACGCCGCCAGCATCACGAGCGAGTCGCCCTTGTCGTTGGTCAGGTTGGCGGGGACGCCCGCGTCCACATATGCGGCGACGGTGTCGGTGTCGCCGTGCCGTGCCAGGTCGAACACCTTGGCCGCCAGCTGCAGCACCTCGGGGTCGTGCGCGTGCTCGATCGCCTCGGGCCCCTGCGGCTCGGAATTCGCGTCGCTCATGGTCGCCGGCCTCCTGCTGTGGTGGGTGATACGTGCCTGCACTGTGTCATCGCCACCCTATGCAGGCCATCGCCACGGGGGCAGCGGGCACGAGGCGCGCCGTACGGCGGCCCGGCGCGCCGCGCGCCCCGCCCCGGTTCCCCGCCCGCCGGCCTCCGGGCCCCGCCCGTCCCCGCTCACGGACCCCGCGCACCCGCTCGGCGCCACCCCTCAGAACGTCGCCCGGATCTCCCCCACCCGCGCCCCGCCGCCGAAGAGCGGGGCGTCGGCGAGGCGGTCCAGGACGGGGGCGTCGAGGCCCATGCGGCGCAGGGTACGGGCGAGGACCGGGCCGAGGGTGCGGGAGGCGCCGTCGTCGATCTTGAAGGCGAGGGCGCGGCCGTCGGGGAGGGCCAGGGCCTGCACGGCCTCGGCGCCCATCTTGGCGAGGGTGCCGGGGAGGGCCTGCATCAGCCAGGTGTCGGGGCGGCGGGTGCCGGCGACGTACTCCGGGTGGGCGCGCATCGCGTCCGCCACCCGCCGCTCGGGGGTGCCGGGAGCGGCCGTGACGAAGTGCCGGAAGGCGCGCGCCAGGCCGGTCAGGGAGAGCGAGAGCAGCGGCGCGCCGCAGCCGTCCGTGCCGGTGTGCGCCACGTCCTCGCCGCTCGCGGTGCGCACGCCGTCGGCCACCAGCTGCTGCAGCGGGTGGGCCGGGTCGAGGTACGAGGCGAGCGGCCAGTCGTTGCGTGCGCAGGCGGCCAGCATCGCGGTGTGCTTGCCCGAGCAGTTCATCGTGAGGCGGTCGCGGACCCGGCCCGCGGCGAGGTAGGCCTCCGCCTCCTCCGGGTCCAGCGGCAGGTCGGCCGGCGTCTGCAGCTGCTCGGCCGTCAGCCCGTGCTCCGCGAGCATGGTCCGGACGAGAGCGAGGTGGAAGGGCTCGCCGGAGTGGCTGGCGGTGGCCAGCGCCAGCCGTTCGCCGAAGAGGTCCAGGCCCGCCCGCAGGACCGCGGCGGCCTGCATCGGCTTGTTCGTCGACCGGGGGAAGACCGGGGTGGTCACCTCGCCCAGCGACCACTCCACGCTGCCGTCGGCCGCCAGCACCACCAGGGACCCGCGGTGCCGGCCCTCGACGAAACCGGAGCGGACGACCTCGGCGAGGACCGGCGGGACCGGAGGCGACGCGACATCCGTGGCCCCCGGGCGCGCGGCGGCGTCCGGGGTCGGTGCGGATATCGGAGTGGGCGAGGTCATCGGCGGCCTTCCGGGGGTGTGACCCGCCGCCGCCCCCGGACCGGTGGCCCGGTCAGGACAGCAGGTCGTCTACTTGCGCTTCGCCTTCACGGTACCTTCGGGCGATTTCGGCACTGCACTCGTCGGTGGTGCGCTGCAGTGACTGACGGCGACGCGACACCTGCTGTTCGTGGCGGATCAGCCGGCCCATGGCGTCCTGCAGCTCCTCGTCGGTGCGCGCGGTGAGGTCGGACAGCTCCACCTCGCCGAGCATGTCCTCGGCGAGCCGGCGGTACTCCTCGCCGTGCGGTGTGCCGACGGTGACGTGCCGGGCCGAGGAGCGCTGCCGGGAGGGGAGGTCCGTGAGGATCTCCGGCAGCCGGTCGAGCAGCGGGGTGTGCTGCGCGGAGCGGCGGGCGATCTCGGCGCGCAGGATGTCGATCCGGCCCTGCAACAGCCGCCGCAGATAGCTGAGATCGGCCTCTTCCTGCTGCGAGTCGCGCCGCACCACCCGCAGCTCGGGCAGCCCCAGCCCGGAGAGGTCGGGCGTCGTGGCCGGGGAGCAGGGCTCGCGCTGCTGCGGGGGGCGGGGGCGCTGCGCCTGGTCTGCCTGGGGCATGGGACCGTCCTCGGTGCCGGGGGGCTCGACGCGAGCCGCTGCCGTGGTCGTCGTCAGGGCGGTGGGGGGTGGTGGCGCGGTGGCCGGACGCGCGGGGTCTGTCGTGGGGGCGGTGGAGGTCGTCCGGCCGGTCGGTGTCGTACGGGCGGTTGGTACGGGACCGGGTGTCTGTCCGGCGCCGAGAGTGCTCATGGATCGTTCCGTCCCCTCGTCCGGTGCCGCTTCCTGGGCATGTTGTCCATGAAACGCACCACGTGCACGCATCGTGCCACTCTGGGCGGTCCTTCTGCAGGGCCATGGCACCCGAACGGCCCCTGGAGGGGCACGGCTGTCCGAAGACGGTGGGCCGCCCGGCATGATGGCGGGTATGCGAGCTGTGGTGCAAAGGGTTGACGGCGCCCGCGTCGAGGTGGCGGGCGAGACGGTCGGCGAGATCGTCGGTGCGGGGCTGTGCGTGCTGGTGGGGGTCACGCACGAGGACACCGCCGAGAAGGCGGCGCAGCTGGCCCGCAAGCTGTGGTCGGTGCGGATCCTGGAGGGCGAGAAGTCCTGCTCGGACACCGCCGCACCGCTGTTGGTGATCAGCCAGTTCACTCTCTACGGTGACGCCCGCAAGGGGCGCCGTCCCACCTGGAACGCCGCGGCCCCGGGGCCGGTCGCCGAGCCGCTGGTCGACGAGGTCGTCGCGCAGCTGCGGGCGCTGGGCGCCCAGGTGGAGACCGGACGCTTCGGTGCGGACATGAAGGTGTCGCTCACCAACGACGGGCCGTTCACGGTGCTGGTCGAGGTGTAGGCAGCCTCCCGGAGGAGCCCGGCGCGGGCCGGCCGCGCCGGGCGGGGCGTGCTACGGCTCGACCACGGTCTCCTGCGCCGCCGCCGTGCCGCCCGCCATCAGCTGCGCGTCCAGCGGCACGTTCCGCTTGACCAGGGCCAGCGCGATCGGGCCGAGTTCGTGGTGGCGGACCGAGGTGGTGACGAAGCCGAGCTGCCGGCCCTCCTCGCCGTCCGCGGCGAGACGGACGGGGGTGCCGTGCGGCGGCAGATGGACCTCGCTGCCGTCCAGGTGCAAGAACACCAGCCGGCGCGGCGGCTTGCCCAGGTTGTGGACCCGGGCGACGGTCTCCTGGCCGCGGTAGCAGCCCTTCTGGAGGTGCACGGCGGTGCCGATCCAGCCCAGCTCGTGCGGGATGGTGCGGTGGTCGGTCTCCAGGCCCAGCCGGGGGCGGTGGGCCTCGACGCGCAGCGCCTCCAGCGCCAGGACGCCGACCGCCGGACCGTGAGCGGCGGCGAACGGCTCCAGCCCGGCGCGGGGCAGGAACAGGTCGCGGCCGTGCGCGGTCTCGCGTACGACGGCGTCGGCGGGTGCCTCGGCGATGGAGCCGGCCGGCAGATGGACGACGGCGATCTCGTCCGTGCGGTCGGCGACGTCGACCCGGTAGAAGAACTTCATGCTCTCCAGGTAGGCGATCACCGCCTCCTGCCGGCCGGGCTCGGTGTGCATCCACGTCGTCTCGCCGTCGTCGACGAGGTAGAGGGCGTGCTCGATGTGGCCGTGCGCGGACAGGATCAGCGCCTCGGTGGCATGGCCGGGCGCGAGATCGCTGACGTGCTGGGTGAGCAGCAGATGCAGCCAGCTCAGCCGTTCGGGGCCGGTGACGGTGACCACGCCGCGGTGGGAGAGGTCCACGAAGCCGGATCCGTCGGCGAGGGCGCGCTGTTCACGGAAGAGGTCTCCGTAGTGCGCGGCGACGCCTTCGTCGGGAGCCTCGGCGGGGACGGCGCCGGGCAGCGACAGCAGGGGGCTGGCGGGTGATGGTCGCAGCATGGGACCAGCCTACGACCCACCCGCCGTTGCCTCAGCCGTCGCCCTGGGCGGCCTTGTCCCGGCAGGCCGCACAGCGCCCGAAGATCGCGAAGTGCTTCATGTCCGTCTCGAAGCCGAACTGTGCGCGCAGCTGCGCCGTGAACGGTTCGGCCACCGACAGATCCGCCTCGATGACCTCCGAGCAGTCCCGGCACACCAGGTGGATGTGGTGGTGGCGGTCGGCGAGGTGGTAGGTGGGGGCGCCGTGTCCGAGGTGGGCGTGGCTGACCAGGCCCAGCTCTTCGAGGAGTTCCAGGGTCCGGTAGACCGTGGAGATGTTCACCCCGCCCGCGGTCTTGCGCACCTCGGTGAGGATGTCGTCGGGGGTGGCGTGCTCCAGCCTGTCCACAGCCTCCAGCACGAGCTGACGCTGCGGGGTCAGGCGGTATCCGCGCCTGCGGAGGTCGCTCTGCCAGTCGGTGGTCACCACACGCCCAGTGTAGGAGGACGGGCGGCGGGCGGGGGCGGGCCCGACGCCTCAGCCGCCCGTGCGCACGCCGCGCAGGTAGCGGGCCAGGTCGCTCACGGCGGCGGGGTTGCGGGGGCTCTCGACGAGTTCGGCGTAGTCCATGACGTAGATCCGGTGGTGCTTGACGGCCGGGACGTCGGCGAGTGGCGGGTAGGACTCCAGGAACGCCTTCTTCTGCGCGGCGGAGGTGTCGCCGTAGTTGTTGATCACGATGACGTCGGGGCGGCGGTCGACGACGGTCTCCCAGCCGACGGTCGTCCAGGAGTCGGCGAGGTCCTTCATGACGTGGTCGCCGCCCGCCTTGGTGATGATGTCGTGCGGCCCGGCGTACTTGCCCGAGGTGAACGGCTTGTCGCGGCCGTCGTCGTAGAGGAAGACGGAGGGACGCCGGCCGGGCGCGGGGGCCTTGGCGGCGGCGTCGGCCACCTGCTTCCTGTACTTCCTCACCAGGGCCTCGGCCCGCTCCTCGACGCCGAAGATCTTCCCGAGCGTCGTCAGGTCGGTGTAGAGCGCGTCCAGGGGCGGCATGACCCCGCGGCCGCCGCCGTCCGTGCCGTTGTGGCAGGACTCGGTCAGCACATAGCTGCCGATGCCGAGCTTCTTCAGGGCGGCCGGGGTCAGGCCGGTGTCCTCGCCGAAGCCGTAGTTCCAGCCCGCGAAGACCAGGTCGGCGCGGGCGCCGAGGACCAGCTCCTTGGTGAGCGCCTTCTCGGAGAGCCGGGGGACCGTGTCGTACGCGTGCTTCCAGGGGAGGCCGTCCAGGTCGCCCTTGTCGTCGGGCATGGCGTAGCCGGCCATCCGGTCCTCCAGGCCCAGCGCGAACATGATCTCGGTGATGCCGACGTCGTTGGTGACGACCCGGCGCGGGGCCTTGTCGTACGTGGTGGTGGTGCCGCAGTTCTCGACGGTGACGGGGTAGCGGCCGGAGGCCTTGGCGGGGTGCCGGCCGGCGGCGTCGTTCGTGCCGTCGCCGGAGACCTTCGCGCCGCAGCCGGTCAGGGCGAGGGCGAGGGCGAGGACGGTGAACGGGACGGTGGAGCGGCGCATGGCCAGGTCCTCAGGAGTCGGGGGCGGGGGCGGTGAGACGGTCGAACAGCAGCTGGACGGCGCCCGTTTCGGGATGCCGTACGCGGTGGGCGCGGACGCCGAAGACCTCGGCGAGCAGCTCGGGGGTGAGGACGTCGTACGGCGGGCCCGCGGCGGCGATCCGGCCGTGGGCGAGGACGTACAGCTCGTCGCAGTACCGGGCGGCCAGGTTGAGGTCGTGCAGCGCGGTGAGCACCGTCAGGCGTCCCCCGGACTCCCCGGCCCGGCCGTCCCCGGCAGGCGCATCGGGGGAGGCGTCCCCGGCCCGCACCAGCGCCAGCACCTCCAACTGCTGGGCGATGTCGAGGTGGTTGGTCGGCTCGTCGAGGACCAGCACCCGCGGGTCCTGGGCCAGCGCGCGGGCGATCAGCACCCGCTGCTTCTCCCCGCCGGACAGGCCGAGGAAGCCGCGCCCGGCCAGGTGGCCGGCGCCGACCCGGGCCAGCGCCCGCGCGCACCGCGCGGTGTCCTCGGCGCTCGCCCGGCCCGCGCCGCGCTGGTGCGGCAGCCGCCCCATCGCGACGACCTCGGCCACGGTGAAGTCGAACTCCGTACCCGCCTCCTGGGGCAGCGCGGCCAGCAGCCGGGCGCCCTCGCGCGCGTCCATGGCGTGCAGGTCGGCGCCGTCCAGCCGGACGGTCCCGGCGGCCGGGCGCAGCGCGCGGTAGACACAGCGCAACAGGGTCGATTTGCCGCTGCCGTTGGGGCCGACCAGGCCGACCATCCGGCCACTGCCGGCCCGCAGCGTGACGTCGTGGACCAGCCGTCTCCCGGCCACCTCCACGGACACCCCGGTGAGATCGATCCGCATCAGGCACCGCCCCCGAAGGTGTAGCCGCGCCGCCGCATCAGCAGCACGAAGCAGGGCACGCCGAGGACGGCGGTGAGCACGCCCACCGGCAGCTCGACGGGCGCCAGCAGCACCCGCGAGAGCAGGTCGACCCACACCAGCAGCACCGCCCCCAGCAGCGGCGCGACGGCCAGCACCCGGCGGTGGTCGGCGCCCACCAGCATCCGGGCCGCATGCGGCACCATCAGCCCGACGAAGCCGATCGCGCCGCTGACCGCGACCACCGCGCCGGTGACGGCGGCCGCGACGACGAACAGCTCGCGGCGCAGCCGGTGCGGGTCCACGCCCAGGGCGGCGGCGGTCTCGTCGCCCATCGCCAGGGCGTTCAACCGGCCCGCGGAGAGCAGCAGATGGGCCAGCGCGGCGGCCACCGCGGCGGCGGCGATCGGCAGCGAGCCCCAGCCGGCCCCGCTCAGGCTCCCGAGCAGCCACATCATCGCCGAGCGGGCCGCCTCACCGCGGTCGGCGGTGAAGACCATGAGGGTGGTGACGGCGGAGAAGCCGTAGTACATCGCGGTGCCGGTCAGCACCAGGCGCAGCGGGGTGAGGCCGTGGGCGGTGCGGGCGGCCGCGTAGACCAGGGCCATGGCGATCAGCGCCGAGACGAACGCCGACACCGACAGCGCCCAGACGCCCAGGGAGCCGAGCGCCCCGAAGAGCAGGACGGCGTTGGCGCCGACGGCGGCGCCGGAGGAGATGCCGAGGACGAACGGGTCGGCGAGGGCGTTGCGGACCAGGGCCTGCACGGCGACGCCGATGGCGGAGAGCCCGGCGCCGACGACGGCCGCCAGGACGGCCCGGGGCAGGCGCAGCTCCCACACGATGGTGTACGCGGAGACCTCGTCGGACGAGATCGTCCCGCCGGTCAGCCCGGCGCCCGCATAGCGCAGCGCCTCGGCCCAGCTCGGACCGGCGGCGCCGAGCCCGGTCCCGCACAGCAGGGACACCAGCAGCACGGCGGTGAGCACGGCGAGCAGGAGCGGTACGGGCAGCCGCCGGGGCGGCGGCGGTGCGCCGGCCCGGGCGGGCGTCGGGTGCGCGGTGGGGGTCGCCACGGTCGGTCGGCCGCCTCGGGGTCGGGGCCGCGTTCGTACGTACCGAGGAGCGGACCGGGACCGTGCGGGTCCGGTGGCGTCCCCTCGCAGTCCACGGCGAGTTGTGCGGGAAGCGGAGCGCACCACGGGCGATCGGGCTTACGGAAGGATGCCTTCCGCCTACCGTTGCGGGTCAGCGCCGGACTTCGACCGGCTTCCCCCGCGGGGCGCTGGCAAGGAGGGCAGGGCCCTCCCGGCGGCTTACGGGTTGTAGGGCGTGCCGTCCGGGCGGAAGAAGGAGACCCCGTCCGGCATGTCGTCGGGGAGGCTCTCCGCCCACTCCTTGAGGTCGGCGACCTTCTTCAGGTGCGCCGACATGTACGGCCGCAGCGGGACGTCCGGGGTGGCCTTCTCGCCGACCCACATCAGGTCGCTGTTGACGTAGCCGTAGAGCCGCTTGCCGCCGCTGTACGGGCCGGAGGCCGCGGTGCGGGCGATCGCGTCGGTGGCCAGGTCGATCTGCGGCTTCTGGTCGGCCAGCTCGCCGTACCAGACCTCCACCACGCCCTGGTCGCGGCACATCACGATCTCGACCTTGCGGTCCGCGTCGATGCGCCAGTAGCCGGTCTCGGTCTCCAGCGGGCGGACCTTCTTGCCCTCGGCGTCGAGCACCCAGCTGTGCGAGGTGTACTCCAGGAAGTCGCGGCCGTCGTGGGTGAAGCTGACCTCCTGCCCGAAATTGCACTTCTCGGTGCCCGGGAAGTCGGCGACGCCGGCGCCCTCCCACTTGCCGAGGAGGAAGGCGAGCGGCACCAGGGCCGGGTTCAGGTCGGACGGGATCTCGATCATGAGAGCTCAGACGATCTATGTGGAGGGGAACCGACAGGGACGCGCGGTGCGCCCCGCAGAGGCTGGGGACCTGCCACCCGCCGGTGGCCGGGGAGCGAGGCTCAGCGCTGGCCCTGGTACAGCTTCTTCCAGGTCAGACCGGCGAACGCGATCACGCCGACGGCGACCAGAACCAGCAGGGTGGTGAAGAATGCCTCAAGCACGAGCGCGCTCCCTGAACGGAGTGAGGGTGTAACGGACCGCCTGAGAGTCTAGTCGGCGGCGGTGACAACGGCGCTGTGAGGTCCACCGCCCCTACTCTTGCCCCATGGCGAAGAAGCTCGTGATCAAGGTGACGGCGGGTGCGGATGCGCCCGAGCGGTGCTCGCAGGCGTTCACGGTGGCGGCGGTGGCGGTGGCCAGCGGCGTCGAGGTGTCGCTGTGGCTGACCGGGGAATCGGTGTGGTTCGCGCTGCCGGGGCGGGCGGCGGAGTTCGAGCTGCCGCACGCGGCGCCCCTGCCGGAGCTGATCGACGGCATCCGGGCCGGCGGCGGCGCGATCACGGTCTGCACCCAGTGCGCGGCCCGGCGCGACATCGAGCAGAAGGACCTGATCGAGGGGGCCGGGATCGCCGGTTCCCAGCTGTTCGTCAGCGAGATCATGCCGGACGACGTCCAGGCGCTGGTGTACTGAGCCGGCGGGAGCCCCGCGGGGCCTACTGGGGGTGTTTGTCGTCGCCCCGGTCGTCCAGCTCGCGCCACCAGCGGTCGGACTCCGGGTCGCCGGACTCGTCCCACCAGCGCTCGCCGGGCTCCCTGCGGTTGCCGATGATCGCCGCGACGGGCGGGATGACCATGGCGACGACGCACATGCCCACCGCGGCCGGCACCGACCACAGCCGCACCACGCCCCACGCCAGGACGAACAGCACCAGGCACACGCCCATCAGGACGAAGTACCTGCGATGGCGGCGCTGTACGGGCGACCGGCGGTGCGCGTCCATGCCTCCACGGTAAGTCCGTGCGGGGCCGGACAGAAGTCGGCGGGGAACCCCTCGTCGGGGCCGTGAACGGCACGGAGGGCCGCATCCCCGGCCAAGGCGTCCAAACCCCTGGGGTGCGGCCCTCCGGCCGTCTGCATCGTGGCGACGGCCCCTGTTGCGGAGCGCGGCCACGGCCGCCGTCAGACGGCGATGGCCACCTCCGCCAGGCCGCCCTGCTGGGCGACGACGGTGCGGTCGGCGGTGCCGCCCGGGACGAGCGCACGCAGCGTCCAGGTGCCCTCGGCCGCGTAGAAGCGGAACTGTCCGGTCGCGGAGGTGGGAACCTCGGCGGTGAACTCACCGGTGCTGTCCAGGAGGCGGACGTAACCGGTGACGGGCTCGCCGTCGCGGGTCACGCTGCCCTGGATCGTGGTCTCACCGGGCTTGATGGTCGAGGCGTCCGGGCCGCCGGCCTGTGCTCCACACATAGGGGTACTTCCTTGAGGGTCGGGGGAGAAGCTGCTTGCTTACTTGTTGGCGCCGAGCTCGATCGGGACGCCCACCAGCGAGCCGTACTCGGTCCAGGAGCCGTCGTAGTTCTTGACGTTGCTCTGGCCGAGCAGCTCGTGCAGGACGAACCAGGTCAGCGCGGAGCGCTCACCGATGCGGCAGTAGGCGATGGTGTCCTTGGCGAGGTCCACCGACTCGCCCTCGTAGAGGGCCTTGAGCTCGTCGTCCGACTTGAAGGTGCCGTCGTCGTTGGCGTTCTTCGACCACGGGATGTTGCGGGCGCTGGGCACGTGGCCGGGGCGCTGCGACTGCTCCTGCGGGAGGTGCGCCGGGGCGAGCAGCTTGCCGCTGAACTCGTCGGGGGAGCGCACGTCGACCAGGTTGAGGTTGTCGATCGCGGCGACGACGTCGTCCCGGAAGGCGCGGATGGAGGTGTCCTGGGCCTTGGCCTTGTAGTCGGTGGCCGGGCGCTCGGGCACCTCGGAGCCGTCGACCAGGTCGCGCGAGTCCAGCTCCCACTTCTTGCGGCCGCCGTCGAGCAGCTTGACGCTGCCGTGGCCGTAGAGCTTGAAGTACCAGTAGGCGTAGGAGGCGAACCAGTTGTTGTTGCCGCCGTAGAGGACCACGGTGTCGTCGTTGCCGATGCCCTTGGCGGAGAGCAGCTTCTCGAAGCCCTCCTGGTCGACGAAGTCTCGGCGGACCGGGTCCTGGAGGTCCTGCTTCCAGTCGATCCGGACGGCGTTCTTGATGTGGTTCTTGTCGTAGGCCGAGGTGTCCTCGTCAACCTCGACCAGGACGACCTTGGGGTCCTCGAGGTGGGCCTCGACCCAGTCGGCGTCTACGAGGACGTCGCTACGGCTCATGTTCTTCTCCTCCGGGGCAGTTACGGGGGGCAGTGGCAGAGTTGCACGCGGTTACGCCGGGCGCGCGGCCGGTGACGTCCGGACGGGGTTCCGGGGCGGCGCTGCGCCGGGACGCGTGGCGGCGGCCTCAGGAGGCCGGCCTGGGGAACGACGGGAGGGAACGGCCCGTCAGACAGGGCGACAGAGCATGGCGGCGACGCGGCACAGGTCTACTGCCCGCCGCTTCGTCAGTACCGCACGTCCCCGGGGACGGAGACCGCTCAATGAGCTCTGCATGGCACCGATCGTAGGGACGCGGGGCGGGGCGTGTCACCGGCGTGTCGAATGGCGAGACGCGTTTGTCCGCAATATGGGATCGGTGAGGCTCCGGGGCAGGTGCCCGCGGGTCCCGGGCGGCCGTTCGCCGGTGGGGGGTCTGGCGTACGGACCGGGGTGTCTCAGGGATTGGACGCGATGCCGAGGGCGGCGGACCGGTGGGGCGGCCCGCCGCGGCCGTCCGGTCAGCCGGGGAGCTTGACGTCCTTGCCGGCGGCGGAGATCGAGAGGCCCTCGGAGGTCGTCACGACCTTCTCCAGCTTCAGGTTGCCGGGCAGCTGGTCCAGCTTCCAGTCGTGGTCGGTCTGGGCGCGGACCTTGGCCTCACAGCCGGGCAGTGCCCGGCACATCCCGGGGAGCCCGTCGGCGCGCAGCCGGACGGTGTTGCCGCCCACGATCGTGATGGAGCCGGTCACGTCCAGCGAGCTGAGGACCGGGATGTTCGGCGAGATCTTGACCTGGCTGCGGCCGTCCTTCTGCCCGCCGTAGCCGATCTTGACGCCGCCGCCCGCCGCCCGGGTCAGGTCGGCGTAGTTGATCCGGGCGTTGCCGGTGGCCGTGGCGGCGCTCTCGATGGAGGTGTAGTCGCTGCTCAGCGCGACGTCGTGGAACTGCGCCGACAGCTGGTCGATGCGCAGCGCGTGCCCCTGGGCGCGGGCCTCGATGCCCCCGAGGTCGGCGTCGACTTCCTGGAGGCTGCGGCCGGCGACCTGGGTCAGGAACGGGAAGCCCTTGATCGAGACCACCGGGTCCTTGTCGAGCCCCTGGCTGCCGCGGATCTTGTCCGCGGCCATGTCCTCGGCCAGATTCACCGCCACCCGGTCGGCGGCCACGAACAGCCCGCCGAATATGACGACGAGGATCACCAGCACACGAAGTGCACGCATCGAACCACTTCCCCCACACCTGGGCCGGATCCCGGCCGCGTCCGAGCAGGCCCCCTGCCTGCGTTCCGGGGGAGCCTAGACGACGTGCTCGGGGAAGCGGGAGCGGCGGCCGCCGGAACGCGCCAGAGGCGCTTCCGGCGGCCGCCGCCCGGTGTCGCTCACGGCCTTCGCGCCGGGCTAGCCCAGCGTCCGGCCCAGGACGTAGACCGCGGGGGCGGCCAGGGCCAGCGGCAGGGCCACGCCCGCCGTCATGTGGACGAAGCGGGAGGGGTAGTCGTAGCTGGCCACCCGCAGGCCGATGAGGGCGCAGCCGCCGGCCGCCAGGCCCAGCAGCGCGCCGGACGCGCCGAGGCCGGTCAGCTGCCCGGCCGCGATACCGGCGCCCGCCGCGGCCACCAGGCAGATGCCGATCGAGGCGGCCGGGGGCAGCGGCAGCGCCCGGGCGAGGGTGGCCACCGCGACCGCACAGGCGCCGACCACCACCGCGTGCGGGCTCGCCGCGAGGTGGCCGCCCGCGAGCACCGCGAGAGCGGACGAGGTCAGGCCCGCGGTCAGCGCGTACATCCGCTCGTCGGCGCTGCTGCGGTTGCGCAGCTGGAGGACGAGGACGAGCAGGCACCACACCCCGAGGGTGCCGATGCCGACCAGCGGCGCGCTCGCGCGGTCGGTGGCGAGCAGCGCGACATCGGTGGTCAGGCCGCCCAGGAAGGCGAGCGCGATGCCCTGGCGGGCCGGCCACATGCCGTTGAGCCGGAACCAGCCGGCGGCGGTGACGGCCTGCAGCAGCGCCACCGGCACGGCCAGCACCGGGCGGCCCAGCGGCGCGGTCAGCGCCAGCAGCAGGGCGAGCCCCGCGGTCAGCGCGGCCGGCTGGATGCCGGGCGGGATGATCGGCGAGCGGCCCTCGGCGCGGGCCCGCTGGTTGGGCGCGAGCGGAGCGGAGGAGACCGACGCGGCGGAGACGGCTCCGGCGGAGACCGGCGCGGCCGCGGCCGGAGCCGGCGCGCCGGGACCCGGCCCGGTCTGCTGCGGGTGCCGGCGGGCGTACGGCTCGTCGGCCGCGCGGGCGGTCTGGTGCTGGGTGGGCAGCGGCGCGGTCTCCGCGGGGTGCGGGGCGCCGTGGACGTCCTGGCCGTGGGCCGGTCGCTGCGGCGGTTGCGGCTGCTGGGGCGGCGGCTGCCGGTGCGGCTGCTGCTGTCCGTAGGCCTCGTGGCCGTACTGGCCGCGCCCGTAGGCGTCCCGTCCGTACGGGTCGGGCCCCGGCCGACCGGGGCCGGGCCGGCCGTGCTGGCCGTGCGGCCGGCCGTACCCGTACGGCTCGGCCCCCGGCTGCTGCGCGGCGGGGTCGTGGGCCTGCTGACCGTAGGACGGCTGCTGACCGTACGCCTGCTGCTGGCCGTGGGCGGCCTGCTGTCCGTACGGCTGCTGCTGACCGTAGGGCGCCGGGTGCTCGTACGGTGCCTGCTGCCCGTACGGCGTCTGCGGGGCCTGCGGGGCCGGCCGGCCGTACGGCGGCTGCTGCGCATAGGGGTCGTGCGGCTCGTACGGATTGCGGTGCTGCGGCTGGTTGTCGCTCATGCTCGTGTGTTCACCCTCCCGCGAACGGCGGCAGGACCTCGACGGTGCCGCCCTCGGCCAGCGGCACCGCCCCGTGGTCACGGGTGCCGACCGGATCGCCGTCCACCAGGAACGAGCAGCGCAGCAGGACGCGCGCGAACTCGGGGTTCGCGGCATGCGCCGCACGCGCCGCGTCGAGCGCCTCGGCGAGCGTCGCCGCCGCATAGGGCTCCTCTGCCGTGCCGGCGGCGGCCTTGGCCGCGGCCCAGTAGCGCACGGTGCCAGTTGTTGTCACGGCGGCCTCTTCGTCGTGTCGGTCGGGGGGACGCCCCGTGGGAGCGGGCCCCGTCGTTGCCGCCTCCATGATGGCCTACGCGGCGGGTGACCCGGCTCCGGGCAAGTTCTGGCAAAGGCTCCCGGCCGTGCGGGGCGGACACCGGAAATTCGATTGCCGAGGGCAAGTGTTCGCCTAGGCTCAGGGCGTGTTGGTCCGACTCGCGCGGGCGCATTTGCGGCCCCACAGGCGCTCGATATCCGTGATCGTGCTGCTCCAGCTGATCCAGACCCTGGCAACCCTCTACCTGCCCACCCTCAACGCCGACATCATCGACAACGGTGTCGTGAAGGGGGACACGGGCTACATCCTCGGCGTCGGCGGTTTCATGGCCGCCGTCACCCTCCTGCAGATCGTCTGCGCGATCGGCGCCGTCTACTTCGGTGCCCGCACGGCCATGGCGCTGGGCCGGGACATCCGTGCCGCGGTGTTCGACCGGGTGCAGTCCTTCTCCGCCCGCGAGGTGGGCGCGTTCGGCGCGCCGTCGCTGATCACCCGCACCACCAACGACGTCCAGCAGGTCCAGATGCTGGTCCTGATGACGTTCACGATGATGGTCTCGGCGCCGATCATGTGCGTCGGCGGCGTCATCATGGCGCTCAACCAGGACGTGCCGCTGTCCGGCCTCCTCCTGGTCATCGTCCCGGTCCTCGGGATCCTCGTCTCACTGATCGTGCGCCGGATGCGTCCGCTGTTCCGCGGGGTGCAGGAGCGCATCGACACCGTCAACCGCGTGCTGCGCGAGCAGATCACCGGCATCCGCGTCATCCGCGCGTTCGTCCGCGACCGGCACGAGCGCGAGCGGTTCGCCGGGGCCAACACCGACCTCTACGAGGTGTCGCTGCGCGCCGGCCGGCTGATGTCGATGATGTTCCCGCTGGTCATGCTGATCGTGAACCTCTCCAGCGTGGCCGTCGTCTGGTTCGGCGGGCTGCGCATCGACAGCGGGTCGATGCAGATCGGCGCGCTGACGGCGTTCCTCAGCTACCTCATGTACATCCTGATGTCGATCATGATGGCGACGTTCATGGTGATGATGCTGCCGCGCGCCGAGGTCTGCGCCGAACGCATCCAGGAGGTGCTGGCGACCGACTCCAGCGTCACCCCGCCCCAGCACCCCGTCACCGAACTCCGCCGCCACGGCGAACTGGAACTGCGCGGCGTCGAGTTCCGCTTCCCCGGCGCCGAGCAGCCGGTCCTCAAGGACATCTCGCTCACCGCCCGCCCCGGCGAGACCACCGCCGTCATCGGCTCGACCGGCTCCGGCAAGTCGACCCTCCTGGGGCTCGTACCGCGGCTGTTCGACGCGACCGGCGGCGCGGTCCTGGTCGACGGCGAGGACGTCCGCACCCTCGACCAGGAGACCCTGGCCAGGGCCATCGGCCTGGTCCCGCAGAAGCCGTACCTCTTCTCCGGCACCGTCGCCACCAACCTGCGCTACGGCAACCCCGACGCCACCGACGACGAGCTGTGGCACGCCCTGGAGACCGCCCAGGCGCGCGACTTCGTCGAGCGGATGGAAGGCGGCCTGGACGCGCCCATCGCCCAGGGCGGCGGCAACGTCTCCGGCGGCCAGCGCCAGCGGCTGGCCATCGCCCGCGCCCTGGTGCGGCGCCCCGAGATCTACCTCTTCGACGACTCCTTCTCCGCGCTGGACTACGCGACGGACGCGGCACTGCGGGCCGCGCTGGCCCGCGAGACCGACCGCGCGACGGTGGTGATCGTCGCCCAGCGGGTCGCCACGATCCGCGTCGCCGACCGGATCGTGGTCCTCGACGAGGGCCGGGTCGTCGGCACCGGCACCCATGCCGAGCTGATGGCCGGCAACGAGACCTACCGGGAGATCGTGCTCTCCCAGCTCACCGAGCAGGAGGCGGCGTGACCACCGCGGACAAGAGCGGCGCGGCCCCCGCGGCCGCCGGGGCGACACCCCGCCAGGCCCCGCCACGAGGACCCGCCCCCGCAGCCGGGCCCGCCCGGATCATGGGCGGCCAGCCCACCGAGAAGTCCATGGACTTCAAGGGCTCCGGCACCCGGCTGCTGGCCCAGATGCGGCCCGAGCGCGGCGTCATGCTCGTCGCGCTGGTGCTGGGCGTGCTGAGCGTGGGGCTCACGGTCGTCGGCCCCAAGGTCCTCGGCCACGCCACCGACCTGATCGTGTCCGGCGTCATCGGCCGCCGGCTGCCCGCCGGCGTCACCAAGGAGCAGGCCGCGGCCCAACTGCGCGCGCACGGCCAGGGCGGGCTCGCCGACATGATCGGCACGATGCCGGTCACCCCCGGCCACGGCATCGACTTCGGCGCCGTCGGACAGGTCCTGCTCTGGGTCGCCCTGATCTACGCGGGTGCCTCCCTGTTCGGCTTCGTCCAGGCCAGGATCGCCACCCGCGTCGTCCAGCGCACGGTCCTGCGCCTGCGCGAACAGGTCGAGGAGAAGCTCGCCCGGCTCCCGCTGAGCTACTTCGACAAGCAGCAGCGCGGCGAGGTGCTCTCCCGGGCGACCAACGACATCGACAACATCCAGCAGACGCTGCAGCAGACCCTCAGCCAGATCGTCGCCTCGCTGCTGACCATCGTCGGGGTGCTCGTCGTGATGTTCTGGATCTCGTGGCTGCTGGCGCTGGTCGCCCTGGTCACGGTCCCGGTCTCGGTCGTCGTCGCCACCCAGGTCGGCAAGCGCGCCCAGCCCCAGTTCGTCCAGCAGTGGAAGACCACCGGCAAGCTCAACGCGCACATCGAGGAGATGTACACCGGCCACAGCCTGGTGAAGGTCTTCGGCCGCCGGCGGGAGTCCGCCGAGCTGTTCCGCGAACAGAACGAGGCGCTCTACGCCGCCGGGTTCAAGGCCCAGTTCATCTCCGGGATCATCCAGCCCGCGATGATGTTCATCGGCAACCTCAACTACGTCCTCGTGGCGGTCGTCGGCGGTCTGCGGGTCGCCTCCGGCGCCCTGTCCATCGGCGACGTCCAGGCCTTCGTCCAGTACTCCCGGCAGTTCAGCCAGCCGCTGACCCAGGTCGCCTCGATGGCCAACCTCGTCCAGTCCGGAGTCGCCTCCGCCGAGCGGGTCTTCGAACTCCTCGACGCCGAGGAGCAGGCCCCCGACGCCGAGCACCCCGCCCGGCCCGACCGCGTCGAGGGCCGGGTCGCGTTCGAGGACGTCTCCTTCCGCTACGCCGCCGACAAGCCGCTCATCGAGAACCTGTCCCTGGCCGTCCACCCCGGCCAGACCGTGGCCATCGTCGGCCCGACCGGCGCCGGCAAGACCACCCTCGTCAACCTCCTGATGCGCTTCTACGAGGTGCGCGGCGGCCGCATCACCCTCGACGGCACCGACATCGCGGCGATGTCGCGCGAGGAACTGCGCTCCCACATCGGCATGGTCCTCCAGGACACCTGGCTCTTCGGCGGCACCATCGCGGAGAACATCGCCTACGGAGCCCCCGCCGGCACCCCCATGGACAAGATCGTCGAGGCCGCCAGGGCCACCCACGTCGACCGCTTCGTGCGGACCCTGCCGGACGGCTACGACACGGTGCTCGACGACGAGGGCGGCAACGTCTCCGCCGGCGAGAAGCAGCTGATCACCATCGCCCGCGCCTTCCTCGCCGAACCCGCGATCCTCGTCCTCGACGAGGCCACCAGCTCGGTCGACACCCGCACCGAGGTCCTCATCCAGCACGCCATGGCCCAGCTCCGCACCGGCCGCACCAGCTTCGTCATCGCCCACCGCCTGTCCACGATCCGCGACGCGGACGTCATCCTCGTCATGGAGAACGGCGCCATCGTCGAACAAGGCGCCCATGGAGCGCTGTTGGCGGCGAACGGCGCGTATGCGCGGCTCTATGCGGCGCAATTCTCCGCGGCGATCACCGAGTAATTCCCACGCTTTTGGCTTTCCCGCCGTGGGTTTCGCTGCGCTTTGCTTGCGGCCCACGTTTTTGGCTTTCCCGTCGTGGGGGTTGCTCGCCGTTGCGCCTGCGGCGGGCGGGTCCGCTGCGGTGCCGCTGCGCGGGGCTGGTGCGCCCGCCGTGGCGCCTGCGGCGGGCGGGGTCCGCTGCGCGGGGCTGTGGGTGCGGTGACGGGCCTGCGGGGCCGGTGTGTGGGACTGCTTCGCTTTACGTCCCAC
>NZ_JBFBHQ010000037.1:0-48895 GCF_040701845.1 Streptomyces angustmyceticus
AAGATCACCATGAAGATCGACCTGGACGGCGTGAAGGGCGGCCAGGGCATCACCGGCGTCCAGTCCAAGACGGTCTCCTTCACCATCGGCCGCTCCCAGGTCTCCACCGTCGACATGAACACCCAGACCATGACGGTCAAGCGGGACGGCAAGACCTACAAGTCCATCCCGATCTCCGGCGGCAGCCCCGAGCACCCGACCTACAACGGCCAGATGGTCATCTCGGAGAAGTTCGAGCAGACCCGGATGGACGGCTCGACCGTCGGCTTCGGCGGTGAGTACGACATCAAGGACGTGCCGCACGCCATGCGTCTGTCGTCGTCGGGCACCTTCCTCCACGGCAACTACTGGGGCAGCCCGTCGATCTTCGGCAACTCCGGCACCAGCCACGGCTGCGTCGGCCTGCGGGACAACAAGGGTGGCGGTGGCGACACCCCGGCCAAGTGGTTCTACAACGAGTCGCTGGTCGGCGATGTCGTCATCGTGAAGAACTCGCACGACAAGACCGTCCAGCCCGACAACGGCCTCAACGGCTGGAACCTGTCCTGGTCCGACTGGAAGGCGGGCAGCGCGGTCTGACGGACTGCGGCCGCTGAGCCTGCACGCGAACGGCGGTGGCCGGTCCCCGGGAGGGGGCCGGCCACCGCCGTTTTGTCCGGAGGCCGGCCACCGCTGTTTCGGCCGGAGGAGTCGGGCGGCGCCGGGCGGCCTTCCGCAGGGGCCGGGCCTCCGCAGTGCCGGGCGGCCGCAGGGCCGGGCGTCCGCAGGCCCTGCGGACGCCCGAACGCCGTCGGTTGCCGCACCTGCACGCAGGCAGCGGCCGCCGGAGCTCCGGCGGCCGCTGAACGTTTCTCGGGGGTCGTACGGACCTACGGGTGGTAGCGCTCGGCGATCTTCGCGGCGACGCCGCCCTGCACGGTCACCCGGACGTCGACGGTGCCCATCCTGGCCGCCTTGCGCAGGTCGCCAAGGGTGCACGCGGTGGTGCCGTAGCCGGGGCCGTCCGTGTGGACGCGGCCGTCGGGGGCCTCGCAGAGCGCCGCCGCGCCGAGCGCCCTGGTGCTGCCGGCGATGTAGAACGCCTGCTCCGGGCCGTAATCCGGGGCCACCGAGAGCTTGTCCTCGGTGAGCCACTTCAGCTTGCCGACCCAACTGCCGCTGACGCCCTTGAGGCCGGCCGGGGCATCGCCCTGCCCGGCGGAACCACCCGTCGCGGCACCCTGGCCGCCGGCCGTGCCCCTCCCGGGGGCGCCCTTGTCCGTCCCGGTCGCGGAGTCGCCGCCCGCCTGCCCGCCCGCCGAGGGGCCGCCGGACGCGGCGCTCTCCGCCGTCGAACCACCGGACGCGTCCTGGCCGCTCGACGCGGAGGGCACGGCCGACGCCTTGTCGTCCCCGTGCCGGCAGGCGGTCAGCGACAGCGCCGCGGCCGCGACGAGGGAGGCGGCGGCGACCCGGCGCCCGCGGCGCAGGGTGGTGGTGGAGAGCGACATGAGGAGTCCCCCGACTGGTGAGCGGATGAGTGAGCGGGCGGTGAGCGGACCCGTCGGCCTGGCACCCCTGACTCTCGTCGCGGTCGCTAAAGGTCTGCTAACGCACCGGTAACCACGCCTTACGCCCCGTCAGCGCGCGTTCGGCGGGCGGGCAGAGGGAGGTCGGCACATGCGCCGAGGCCCCCGCCGGGTGTCCGGTGGGGGCCTCGGGACGGCCGGGCAGCGGCCGCGCGGATCAGGCCGCCGCCTACGCCTCAGGCGGCGGCCTTCGTCTCAGGCGGCGGCCTTCACCTCGGCGCCGCCGTCGGCCGGCGCGTCCGCCGCGCCGGTCCCCCGCGGCGAACGGAGACCCTTGAGGAGGATCACCAGGGCCGCGCTGACACCCGTCCCCGCGGCGATGGCGAGCAGGTAGACGAACGGCTGGCCGATCAGCGGGACGACGAAGATGCCGCCGTGCGGGGCGCGCAGGGTGCAGCCGAAGGCCATCGACAGCGCTCCGGTGACCGCCCCGCCGGCCATCGCGGCGGGGATGACGCGCAGCGGGTCGGCGGCGGCGAAGGGGATCGCGCCCTCGGTGATGAAGGAGGCGCCGAGGACCCAGGCCGCCTTGCCGTTCTCCCGCTCGGCCTTGGTGAAGAGCCGCCCGCGGACAGTCGTGGCCAGGGCCATCGCCAGCGGCGGCACCATGCCGGCCGCCATCACCGCGGCCATGACCTTCAGGCTGCCCTCGTTGGGGTTGGCGAGGCCGCCGACCGCGAAGGCGTAGGCGACCTTGTTCAGCGGGCCGCCCAGGTCGAAGCACATCATCAGGCCGAGTATCACGCCCAGGATGATCGCGTTGGCGCCGGTGAGGCCGGACAGCCAGTCGGTCAGGCCCTTCTGCAGCGCGGCGATCGGCTTGCCGATCACGAGGAACATCAGGAAGCCGACGACCGCCGAGGAGATCAACGGGATGACCACGACCGGCATGATGCCGCGCAGCACCGCCGGGACGGCGACCCGCTGAATCGCCATCACCACCGCACCCGCGATCAGTCCGGCGATCAGACCGCCGAGGAAGCCCGCGTTGATGGTCAGCGCGATGGCGCCGCCGACGAAGCCGGGCACCAGGCCGGGCCGGTCCGCCATGCCGTACGCGATGAAGCCCGCCAGCACCGGGACGAGGAAGCCGAACGCGACGTTGCCGACCTGGAAGAGCAGGGCCGCCCAGCTCGTGGACTCGGTCCACAGGAAGTGGTCGGCGACGGACGGCGCCTTGTTGATCGTGTAGCCGCCGAGGGCGAAGGCGAGCGCGATGAGCAGGCCGCCCGCGGCGACGAACGGGACCATGTAGCTGACGCCGGTCATCAGCCACTTGCGCAGGCGGGTGGCGAAGCCGTCGCCCGTGGCGGCGTCCTTGTCCATGGGCGCGGCGGCGCGCGCGGGGACGGCCGTCTCGCCGCGAGCGGCCTTCTGCCGCACCTCGGCGATGAGTTCGGCGGGGCGGTTGATGCCCGCCTTCACCCCGACGTCGACGGTCGGCTTCCCGGCGAACCGCTCCTTCTCCCGGACCTCGACGTCATGCGCGAAGATCACGCCGTCCGCGTCCGCGACGAGCCGCGGATCGAGCCGCTTGAACCCCGCCGAGCCCTGGGTCTCGACGAACACCTCGACACCGGCGGCCTGCCCGGCCTTCTCCAGCGACTCGGCGGCCATGTAGGTGTGCGCGATGCCGGTGGGGCAGGAGGTGATGGCGACGATACGGAAGGGGGCGGGGGCGGAGGGGGCCTCGGCAGCAGCGGGCTCCGGCTCGGGGGCGGGCTCCGCGGCAGCGGCGGGCTCCGGCTGGGTGGCTGGTGCCGCCGCGGGCGCCGGTTCCGCCGCGGGCGCCGGTTCCGCCGCGGGCGCCGGTTCCGCCGCGGGCGCGTCCGTTGGCGGCTCTCCGGCCGGGGGCTCCTCCGTGGGCGCGTCCCCGCGGATCAGTGCCGCCGTGCGCTCGGCCTCGGTGGCGGACCGCAGCGCGCCGGTGAAGGACTCGTCCATCAGGTGCCGGGCGAGGGTCGAGAGGATCGACAGGTGGTCGGCGTCGCCGCCCGCCGGGGCCGCGATCAGGAAGATCAGGTCGGCCGGGCCGTCCGGCGCCCCGAAGTCGATACCGGAGGCGCTGCGTCCGAAGGCCAGCGTCGGCTCCGTGACATGCGCGCTGCGGCAGTGCGGGATGCCGATTCCCCCGTCCAGGCCGGTCGGCATCTGGGCCTCCCGTGCGGCCACGTCCGCGAGGAAGCCCTCCAGGTCGGTGACCCGACCGTGGGCGGCCATCCGCTCGGCCAGGGACCGTGCGGCGGCGTCCTTCGTTTCTGCGGACAGGTCGAGGTCGACCAGTTCCGCGGTGATCAGCTCACTCATCGCGGGCTCCCTTGCGCGCGGTACCGCCACGGGGGCGGTGGGGACGGAACGGGGGGTGGCGAAAGCGCCTCCCGGCGACGGCCGGAGGGCGGGATCCAGGGGTGGCGGGGGACCAGGAGAGAGGTCGCGGGGGCCCAGGAGGCAGGAGGGGCCGGGAGACCGCAGAGGACCGGACCGGGGCGTGGGACCAGGAGGCCGCGGCGGCGGACGGGCCGGGCTCGCGGCACCGGCTCGGAACTCCGGCCGCGTACACGGCAGTCCGCCGGCCGGCAGCGGCAGGCGCCGGGCCGACGGCAGCCGTCACCCGGCCGGGAACGGCAGACACCCGGCCGGGAACGGCAGTCACCCGGCCGGGAACGGCAGTCACCGGACCGGCCGCCGCCCCACCCGGTCTCCCCGCGGCCCTCATGACACCGGCTCCGTCAGGACGCGGTCGAGCGGCACCGCGTCGGTGGTCGTCACGGCCGAGGTCTCCAGATCGGCGGGGGTCGGCATCTGGCTGCCGGGCAGTTGGACGGCGGCCGCGCCATGGGCCAGGGCGGCGGCCAGGGCCATCGGCCCCGTCCCTCCCGCGGTGAGGAAGCCCGCGAGTGAGGCGTCGCCCGCGCCGACATTGCTGCGGACGGCGGCGACCGGGGCGCTGCCGAAGTAGGCGCCCTCGTCGTCGACCAGGAGCTGGCCGTCCGCCCCCAGGGAGGCCAGGACGGCGCGGGCTCCCCCCGCGCGCAGTTGCTCGGCGGCCTTGACCGCGTCGCCGAGGGTCGTGAGCGGGCGGCCGACGGCCTGCGCCAGCTCCTCGGCGTTCGGCTTGACGACGTCGGGGCGTTCGCGCAGCGCCGCGGTCAGCGACGGGCCCGAGGTGTCCAGGGCGATCCGGGCGCCGGCGCGGTGGGCGCGGGCCACCAGCTCCGCGTACCACTCGGGCGCCAGGCCGCGCGGCAGGCTGCCGCAGCAGGCGATCCAGTCGGCCCCCGCGGAACGCTCGCCGACCGTGCCGAGCAGCGCCTCCGACTCGTCGGCGGTCAGCTCGGGCCCGGTCGCGTTGATCTTCGTCAGGGTGCCGTCGGGTTCGGCGACCGAGATGTTGGAGCGGGTCTGGCCGGCCACCGCCACCTCCGCCACCTCGATGCCCTCGGCACCCAGCAGTCCGGCCAGCGCCGCGCCGGCCGGACCGCCCAGGGGCAGTACCGCCAGGGTGCGGTGTCCGGCGGCGGCCACCGCCCGCGAGACGTTGACGCCCTTGCCGCCGGGGTCGATCCGGTCGGCGGTGGCCCGGAGCACGGCCCCGCGGTCCAGCGCCGGGATCTCGTACGTCCGGTCCAGGCTGGGGTTGGGGGTGACGGTGAGGATCATGCACGTACCACTTCCGTGCCCGCGCGTTCGAGGGCGAGGGCGTCGTCGGGGCTCAGTCCGGTGTCGGTGATGAGCAGGTCCACGTCCGACAGCTCGCCGAAACGGGCGAAGTGCTGCTGCCCGAACTTGGCGGAGTCGGCGAGGAGGACGACCCGGCGGGCGGCGGCGATCAGTGCCCGCTTGACGGCGGCCTCCGCGAGGTCGGGGGTGGTCAGGCCGCCGTCGAGCGAGAAGCCGTTGGTCGCGAGGAACAGCACATCGGCGTTGATCTCGCGGTAGGCGCGCAGCGCCCAGTCGTCGACCGCGGCCCGGGTACGGCGCCGGATGCGGCCGCCGACGAGGTGGAGGGTGAGCCCGGGGTGGTCGGCCAGCCGTGCGGCGACCGGCAGGCCGTGGGTGACGACGGTCAGCTCGGCTTCCAGCGGGATCTCGGCGGCGAGCCGGACGGCCGTCGTCCCCGCGTCCAGGATGACGCTCCCGGAGCCGGAGCCTTCGCCGCCGGGGAGCTCGGCGAGTGCGGCCCGCGCGATGCGCTGCTTCTCGTCGGCGGCGACGGCGTCCCGCTCCGCGAGGTCGGGCTCGAAGTCCAGGCGGCCGGCCGGAATGGCCCCGCCGTGCACCCGGCGCACCAGGCCGGCCCGGTCCAGCGCCTTCAGGTCGCGCCGTACGGTCTCGGCGGTGACCTGGAACTCCTCCGCCAGGGACAGCACATCGACCCGCCCGCCTTCACGGGCGAGCCGCAGAATCTCCTGCTGGCGCTCCGGTGCATACATCTGCGTCTGTGTCCGTTCTCATGCCCGAACCTGTGGTTTCACCGCGATACTACGCCGGGATTCCCGCGGAGTAAACACAAACGGACTCCACTCGGACTCAAACAGACATGCACAGGCAGACGTGGAGCCGCAGGGAGACCGACAGGGGTCCGTGGCGCACACGTCTCCAGGAACGGGCCGGGCGCCGCCGGGAGGCCGGCCGGACGCGGTCAGGAGGCAGGCCGGGCGCCGCCGGCGAGCGGGCCGGGCGCGGTCAGGAGGCAGGCCGGACCCCGTCGGGGAAAGGCCGGACACACCCCGGACCGCCCCTGACCCCGCGACCCCGACCCCGGCCCCGGCCCGGACACAGCGGAGCCCCGCTGCCGCGAAGGGCACCGGGGCTCGTCCGCTACGGACACAGGTCTCGCCATGGGCGGGGGCTCGGGCGCGCGACGGGGCGCGCACCCGTCAAGCGGCCGCGTCGAATCCCGTGTCACGCGCCATCCGCTTCAGCTCCAGCAGGGCGTGCTTCTCTATCTGCCGGATCCGCTCGCGGGTCAGACCGTGCTGCTTGCCGACCTCGGTCAGCGTGCGCTCACGGCCGTCCTCGATGCCGTAGCGCGCCTTGATGATCGAGGCGGTGCGGTGGTCGAGGCGGTCGATCAGGTCCTCCAGCTCCTCGCTGCGCAGCAGCGAGAGCACGGACTGCTCGGGCGAGGCGGCGGAGGTGTCCTCCAGCAGGTCGCCGAACTGGGTGTCGCCGTCGTCGTCCACCGACATGTTGAGGCTGACCGGGTCGCGCGCCCAGTCGAGGACGTCGGTGACGCGCGCGGGCGTGGAGCCCAGCTCGCCGGCGACCTCCGCCGGCTCCGGGTCACGGCCGTTCTCGCGGTTGAACTCGCGCTGCACCCGCCGGATCCGGCCCAGCTCCTCGACGAGGTGCACGGGCAGCCGGATGGTGCGCGACTGGTCGGCGATGGAGCGGGTGATGGCCTGGCGGATCCACCACGTCGCGTACGTCGAGAACTTGAAGCCCTTGGCGTAGTCGAACTTCTCCACGGCACGCACCAGACCGGCGTTGCCCTCCTGGATCAGGTCCAGCAGGGGGAGTCCGGCGCGTGGGTAGCGGCGGGCGACCGCCACGACCAGGCGGAGGTTGGAGCGGATGAAGATGTCCTTGGCCTTCGCACTCTCCTCGACCAGCGCTTCGAGCTCCTCGCGCCCGGCGCCCGCGGCGTTGCCGTCGGTCACCTCGCCGTCCAGGATCTGCTGGGCGTAGACGCCCGCTTCGATGGTCTGCGACAGCTCGACCTCCTTGGCGGCGTCGAGCAGTGGCGTACGCGCGATCTCGTCGAGGTACATGCCGACCAGGTCGCGGTCGGCGATCTCCCCGCCTACGGCGCGAACACTGTTGGCCCCGTCAGAACCGCTGCTGCTTTCCTGACGTCGGGCGACGGCACGGGTTGCCATGCGTGTGCTCCCTTTGCGATGAGTCGGTCGCGGGACGATGGGCGGATCGGAAGGGGCATCGCACCCGATGCTCACCGAGCGACCCGTCCGAAGGAAACAACGGCTGGAATCCGGACAGAATTCCCACGCCGCCCCGCTATTTTTCTGATCATGCAGTACCCTGCGCGCCCACCTAGGGAGGACACATGCTGCGTGAGCAGGGGGAAGTGCAGGTCAGGGCGGGCACGGAGGCCGACCTTCCGGCCCTCACGGATCTTTACAACCACTACATCCGTGAGACATGCATCACCTTCGACCTGAAGCCCTTCACCCCGGACCAGCGCCGCCCGTGGCTGCTCTCCCACCCCCAAGACGGACCGCACCGCCTTCTGGTTGCCCAGGAGGCGACAGATCGGACGAAAAAGCCGCAGAACGGGCCGGTGAGCGGGGCTCACCCCGGGGCGGCGGCGTCCGGGACGACGGCAACCGGGGTGACGGCCTCGTCCGGGGCCGGGCACCCCGGAGGTCCCCTGCTCGGCTACGCGACCAGCAGCGCGTTCCGCCCCAAGGCCGCCTACGCCCCCTCCGTCGAGGTCACCGTCTACTGCGCCCCGCACGCCGCCGGCCGCGGCATCGGCACGCTGCTCTACACGTCCCTGTTCCGGGCACTGGCCGACGAGGACGTCCACCGCGCGTACGCCGGGATCACCCAGCCGAACGAGGCCTCCACCCGCCTGCACACCCGCTTCGGCTTCCGGCACATCGGGACGTACACGGAGGTGGGCCGCAAGTTCGGCCGCTACTGGGACGTGGCCTGGTACCAGAAGGATCTGGACTGAGGACCTGGGCTCCCTCCGGACCCGGCTGAGGCCCACCCCGGGCCGCGAACCGGGCCGAGGAACCGGGTCGAGAACCGGGCCGAGGAACCGGGTCGAGGCCGCGCCGCAGGGACGCACCGCAGGGGCCGCCGTCCCGCCACCAGGCGCTCCCTGCGGCCCCGGCTTCCCACCGCCCTGGCCGTCCGCCCCCGCCGCCACCGGCCTCGGCACCCCTCCGCACTCTCCCCTCCCCCGCCGTTCCGGTTGCCGCCGACGGCCCCCTGGTGTCGCCTGGACAGGAGGGGCAGCGGGACAGCGGGGCGAACGAGAGGAGCCCGTCATGGACCAGCACGCTCAGCGGCACGGTGCGAAGGCCGCCCGCTCACACGGCACCGTCGACGGGGAACACGGCGCGACGGCGGACGCCCGTTCCCGCGACCCGCAGCGGACCTCGCTGCCGGCCGGCCGGGCCGGCCTGGCGGAGCGGGCCAAGCACCTCCCGGCGACCGTGGCCCTGCCGCTCATCACGGCCCTCGCCTTCGGCCTCTTCACCATCTTCCGCACCCACACCGACGGCACCAAGGGCGGTCCGGCCATGCTGTACGGGCTGGCCGCGTTCGTGATCTCCGGGGCGCTCGGGCTGGTGGTGGCCCACTTCCAGTCGTCCCTGCTCACCGAGACCCGGGCACTCGCCTACGGCGCGCTGTTCGGCTGCTCCATGGGCTGGGTGTACAGCCTCGGCGGGGAATCCATCCTCAAGTCGTGCGCCTTCGGCCTCACCTTGGGCGCCGTGATGTTCGTCGCCTCCCTCTACGTCTTCCGCACCCACCGCGTCCGCGAGCCGCACGGCCGTCACCGCCCCCACCACCACAAGCACCCCCGCAGCCCCAGCCTCCCCGTGGCCACCCACTGAGGCGTCCGCGCAGGCGCCCCACGGAGCCTGGGCCGCAGGCGTGGCGACCACGCAAACGGCAGCCACGGAGACTCGGCCAAAGGTTCGCGGGCCCCTCACTCCACCCGGAGCGCCGGATCGTCCGACGTCCGCCGGATGGTGCGCAGCGGCCGCCCCGGTGCCCAGCTCTCCAGCACCACGTACGCGTCCGCGGAGTACGTACGCACCGCCTCCGTCAGCTCCGCCCGGAAGAGGTGGAACGGCTCCGGCGGCCCCACGGCCGCGGCATAGCGCGCGACCACCGCGGGGTCCGTCACCTCCACGGCCCGCCCGGACACCCGTACGTCACCGCGGGACAGATCGGCGCCCGGCCCCGGATTGGCGTGCAGCGAGAAGCGGGGGTCGCGCCGCAGGTCGAGCGCCTTGCGCGAGCCGACCATCATGCCCAGCCACAGCTCCCCGTGGCGGAAGTCCGCCTCCAGGCCGGTGAGCCGCGGCGCCCCGTCCTTGCGGAGGCTCGCCAGCACATGGTGCCGGTACGCGGTGAACCGCTCCCGCACCCGCCCGGCGAACTCCGGCACCTCCGCCTCGACCACCGACCAGCCGACCGCCTCGCCCCCGGCACCACCACGGCCCGCACCGCCCTCACCGCGCGCGGCACCCTCGCCGCCCTCGGAACCCTCAACGCTCCCGCCACGTGTGCTCCCACTCGTCATGACGGCCACTCTCCCCGCAATACCTGACACCTTCTGTCGGGTAGGGAGACGGGTTCGGGGCGGTTCGAGGCAGGCGCCGCCGTCACCGGCCCCGGGCCGCTCCCGAACCGGCCTCGGACCGGCCTTCGCCCCATCGGCCCTGGTCTCCGCCCGCCGCCTTAAGCCCGGCGGCGTAAGCCGGAAGACGGTCGGCGGCGTAGGCCGGAAGCCCGTTACGCGTGCCGACGCGCGCTCCTAGCCTCCACTTCATGGAGCCCACTACCGGCACACTCGACGAAGCCCTGCTGCGCCTGCACGCCTCCGGCCCCGAGTTCCGGGGTTTTCTGAGCAATCACGGGCCGATGGCCGTGGAAGCCATGATCCGCAACGGCCAGGCCCGCACCGTCCACCGCTGGCTCGACTCCTACGCGGCCAAGCTGGAGGACGTACCGCGTGCCCGTGCCCGGATCACCCCGGACAACTGGCGGGCGGCGCTGGGCGATCCGAGCCGGGTCACCGACTGGACCGCGTACTTCACCGACCAGATCGCCGAGCGGCCCTGGCGTGAGCTCCTTGCCACCTGGTGGCCGCGCCTGCTGCCCGGCATCGCCGGCGCCGCCACCCACCCGGCGATCCGTGTGGGCCACGCCGTGCGCAGCCTGCTGACGGACGGTGAGGACGCGGCGCGGGTCGCGGAGTTCGCCCATGCCCTCGGCTACTGGGCCGCCCGCCATCTGCCCCTGCCCGCCGCCGTACGCCCCGCGGGCCGCGCCACCCCGGCCGAGGCGCTGGCCGCCCTCCCCCGCATCGCCGACCAGCGCGTCACGCCGGCGGACGGCTACGCGCAACTCCCCGGCACTCCCGCGTGGTTGAGCACCACCGAGTCCTTGTACGTTCCCGAGGATCCCGAGGCCGCACGCGCGGGCCTGACCGCGCTCGTCCGCGCCGCCACCCTCAACTACGCGGACCACGGCCACGGGAACGGCATCATGCTGGTGCACGCCGCCACCGCGCCCAATGCGGTGCTGCGCACCCTGCCCGCCCTCCCCCGGGACCTGTGGGCGAGCTCGTACGCGGCGGCCTGGGCGGCGACGTCCGCGATCACCGCGATCTACGCCGCCGACGCCCCGCGGCCGGCCCCGGACGCCGCCTCGGCCACGCCCGGAGAGGTCTTCGAGCGGGCGGTCGCCCACGGCAACGAGCATGCGATCAAGTTCGCGGACACCGCGCTGGACGTGGCCGCCGCCTCCGAGGACGGCGACACCCGCGCCCTGTCGGCGGCCCTGAACGCCCTCGCACTGATCGACGAGGACGAGTGACGAGCGCGCCGGGCGGCCCGGACCAGGGCGAGCGGCGAGCGGCGAGCGGCGAGCGGGAAACGGCAATGCGCCTCGCCCGGCGCTCGTGCCGCCGGGCGAGGTGCATTGCCGTTTTTTGCGGCAGGCTCGGGACGGGTGGTCCCCGTGACCGGCCGGTCCCGGGTCAGCCGAGCCGGGTGGCGGCGTACGCCTCGATGGCGTCCCCCTGGTAGGCGGCCAGGCCCGGCGCGATGGCCTCGTACGCGGCGCGCCAGGCCTCGTTGTCCACGCAGGAGCGGCCCATCGCGCGGTACTCCTCGGTGGAGACGGCGCGCAGGTCGGTCAGGGCCCGGTACTGGGCGTCGATCTCGGCCTGGACGGGCTCGGCGCCGGCCGGGTGGCCGGCGGTCATGAGCTCGGCCAGCCGGATCATCTGCGCCGTACGCTCGCGCTGCCCGGCCTCGACGTCCTGCGGGGTCATCCCGGCGACCCTGCGGGCGACCTCCTCGGCGTGCCCGGGAAAGTCCCGCAGGCTGTCCTCGTACTGGGCGGGCCGCACGCCCTCGAACAGGTTCTCCGGTCGGTTGACGGTCGTCATGGTGGTGCCGTCCTTCCTGGACTGCTCCAGTTCGGCGATCGTGCGGGAGACGGTGCGGGCCAGCGCGTCGATCCGGTCCCGCTCGGCGAGAAGCCGCTGGTGGTGGCCGCGCAGGGCCGCCACCTCGTCGACCTGGTCCGCCAGGACCCTGCCGATCTCCGGCAGCCCCAGGCCCAGCGCGCGCAGCACGAGGATCTGCTGCAGCAGCAGGAGCTGGTGTTCCGCGTAGTAGCGGTGGCCGTTGGCCCCGATCCGGGCGGGCGGCAGCAAGCCGATCTCGTCGTAGTGCCGCAGGGTCCGGGCCGTCACGCCCGACATCCGGGCGACCTCCGCGATCGGCCAGTCCATCGCCGTCCCCCTCACGGTCGCTTCACCGGGCCGGCGTTTCCGGCCCCGTTCAGGACGGTAGAAGCTGCCGCAGCGGCAGCTTCAACCCCTGGATCCGGGCTCATCCGGATTCTCCTCCGCGACCGTGCAGAGCCGCCCCGGCCACCTCGGCCGCCCCCGTCGCCCCCGTCGGGACGCGGCCCCCATGCCGGAGAGCGCGCACCGGTCTTGCGGACAACGCAACCTCGCGGCGGCACACTGGGCAGTAGTCGGTGCGCGGGACGATCCGACCGCCGCGGACGACGAACCCCTCAACGGTTCAAACGTCGAGAACCGGGGCAGATCGACGTTATTCAAGCTTAAACAACTCTCCGAGTGGTGAGAGAGTGGATGGTATGAGCATCGAACCCGCAGCAGAGCCGCGCTGGCTCAGCGACGAGGAGCAATTCGCCTGGCAGTGCTACCTCCACGCCACCACGCTCCTGGAGGATCACCTCGACCGCCAGCTGCAGCGGGACGCCGGAATGCCGCACGTCTACTACGGCCTGCTCGTCCAGCTCTCCCGTGCTCCGCGGCGCCGGATGCGGATGACCGAACTCGCCCAGAACGCCAAGATCACCCGCTCCCGGCTCTCGCACGCGATCGCACGGCTGGAGCGGAACGGCTGGGTACGGCGCGAGAACTGCGCCTCCGACAAGCGCGGCCAGAACGCCCACCTCACGGACGAGGGAATGCGGGTCCTGGAGAAGGCGGCCCCCGGTCACGTCGCCGCCGTACGCGCCGCGATCTTCGACCGGCTCTCCCCGGAGCAGGTCTCCCAACTGGCCGAGATCTGCCAGGTCATGGTCGAGGGACTGCAACCGAAAGGCGCCGACCTCCCCTGGCTCCGCTGACGGATCAGCGGGGCCGGAGGAGGCCGGCGACAGCGGGAAGGCGGGCGGGCTCACGAGCGGGCCCGCTGATGCATCAGGTAGGAATGCGGTAAGAGAACGGCGGGGGCGGCGGGCCGACGACGCGGCCCAGCCGGCCCGCCGCCCCGTACAGCCGCCCTGCTCCGCCGCCCCACGGGCCCCGCCTCACCCTCGCATGATCAGTGCGCCATCACCGGAACGTGCACCTCGTCCTCGTGGGCCGCGCCCTCGCCGTCCTCCGACGAGGCCATCTGCCGGCCGCCGCCCGGGTTCCCGGCGTTGATGAAGGTGAAGGCGATCACGCCCGCCAGGGCCAGGATGCCGACCGCCCACCAGATGGCGGTGGTGTAGCCGTGCACCATCGACTGGAGCTTGAGCAGATCCAGCGAGCGCGCACCGGCCGCATGCGAGGTGGCGTACGCGGTGGTGGCACTGGCCGCGATGGTGTTCAGCAGAGCCGTACCGATCGCGCCGCCGACCTGCTGCGAGGTGTTGACCATCGCGGAGGCGACACCGGCGTCCCGCGGCTCCACCCCGTGCGTGGCCAGCGACATGGCCGGCATGAAGGCCGTACCCATACCGAGACCCATCAGCAGGAAGCCGGGCAGGATCAGCGCCGGGTAGGACGTGTCCAGGTCGATCTGGGTCAGCACCAGCATGCCGAGCGCGGCGACCGTGAAGCCCGGCGCCATCAGCAGCCGCGGGCGGACCCGGGTCATCAGCCGGGCGCCGATCTGCGTCGAGCCGGTGATCATGCCGACGATCATCGGCAGGAACGCCAGACCGGTCGTGACCGGCGTGTAGCCCTTCACGATCTGCAGGTAGTAGGTCAGGAAGAGGAAGAGACCGAACATGCCGATCACGGCCAGGCCCAGCGACGCGTAGATGCCGGCGCGGTTCCGCTCCGCGACCACCCGCAGCGGCAGCAGCGGGGCCTTCACCTTGGACTCGACCAGCACGAACGCCAGCAGCAGGACGACGGCCGCGGCGAACAGCGCGAGCGTCCAACCGGCCAGCCAGCCGTCGGACTCGGCCCGGGTGAACCCGTAGACCAGCGAGACCAGGCCCAGCGTGGCCAGGATGACGCCGGGGACATCCAGCCGGGAGGTGTTGCGGCTGCCCGCGGGCTCACGGATGACCAGGTACGCGCCGGTCGCGGCCACCACGGCGAAGGGAATGTTGACGAAGAACGTCCAGCGCCAGTTCATGTACTCGGTCAGCACACCACCGAGGATCAGACCCACGGCGCCGCCACCACCGGCGATCGCACCGAAGATGCCGAACGCCTTGGCGCGCTCCTTGGCCTCGGTGAAGGTCACGGCCAGCAGCGACAGCGCGGCCGGCGCCAGCAGCGCACCGAAGACACCCTGCAGCGCACGCGCGCCCAGCAGCATCCCCTGGTTGACCGCGGCCCCGCCGAGGGCGGAGGCGACCGCGAACCCGGTCAGGCCGATGATGAAGGTCCGCTTGCGTCCCCACAGGTCGGCGACGCGCCCGCCGAAGAGCAGCAGCCCGCCGAAGGCCAGCGCGTAGGCGGTGATCACCCACTGCCGGTTGGCGTCGGTGATACCGAGGTCCTGCTGCGCGGAGGGCAGCGCGATGTTCACGATGGTCGCGTCGAGGACGACCATCAGCTGGGCGAGGGCAATGAATATCAGCGCTTTCCAGCGCCGGGGATCGACGTATGCGGCTGTTTCGGGCATGGCGGTATCCACCTAGTGGTGCAGTGAGCGAACAGGAGCGGAGAACGGGACGAACAGGACGGGTGGGACGGCTGGGACAACAGGCGGAAGGCATCGGGCCACTACGGCCCGCGGCCCGGTCTACGAGCGGCGCCTCAGATCGTCCAAGGTGGCCGCGGCACCGGGAAGTTCGGAACGGGCGGGCGCCTGCAGACCGTCCAGGAACAGCTGCAGATGACGGTGCACGAACTGGTCGAAGTTCGGGCAACTGCTGCCCGGCAGCGGCCGGGTGAGCTGGGTGATCGCGACCATCAGGTCACCGACCGCGATATCGGTGCGCAGCTGGCCGCTGTCGCGCGCCGCGCCCATCACGGCCTCGACGGCCGCCTCCAGGCGATCGCGCGCCGCGACCAGATCGGGGTGATCCCGGTCGACCCCGTCGGAGAGCAGCGGGCACAGGGCCCCGATCCGCTCCTCCACGGCCGCGTGGACGAAACGCCTCAGCGCTTGGAAAGCATCGGACTCCTCGGCAAGGGCACGCTCCGCGCGGTCCGCGGTACGGGACATGACGGCGAGCGTGACGTGGTGGATCAACTCCAGGCGATCCGCAAAGTGACGATAGAGCGTCGCATTGCCGACACCCGCACGTCGAGCGATTTCATCGAGCGGGACCTCGGACCCGAACTCGACCATCGTCTCGCGCGCGGCCGCAACGATCCGTTCCCGGTTGCGCAGCGCATCGGCCCGCAGACGGGGCGGCTGCCCCTTGCTCCCGGTCTTCGCGCAGGCGGCGACAGCGGCCACGGCAGCTCACTCCCCTCAACTCTCGGCATTTCCGCAGGTCCGGATTCCCGGGCCGCCCGCGCCCCGCGCGCCCGGTCGGGTGAACCGACGGGCGGCTGACGAGCGGAGGACCGGCCGACGAGCGAAGGAGCCGGCGGCCGGCCGGGACCCGGCGCGAACCGGGGAAACGCTCCCCGGTTCATCCGGACGTCCGTGCAAACGGGGAGATGGTCCCCGGATATTTCCCGCCCGCACGTGACCTGAGCCACACGCGACCGCTTCCCGTCCGGCGCTCGGCACCGCCCACCCCGTACGCGGCCGGGCCACGCCGGGCCGGGCCACCGACCGGTCGCCCCGCCACCCGGACCGACCCGGCCCCCTCCCGGCCGGCCCCGCACCCGGGCCGGGCCACCACCAGGCCGCCCCCTCCGCCCGTACCGACCCATCCGGCCCCGCCATGCCTCCGGTTGACGTAACCCCGCGCGCGAGCGGTCCCCCGTCATCACAAGGTGATCGATATGAAGCACAAGGTATCGGCGGTTCTGGCCGCGGGTGCGGCCACCGCGGCCGCTGCCATAGCCCTGGGCTCGCCGCCCAGCGCCGTCGCCATACCTGCCGTGCCCGGCGCCTCGCCGAGCGGCCCCTGCGCCCTGCGCGGCATCACCGACGACGTCGCCGAAACCGCGGAAACCCCCGCCGGCTACGCCCGCTCGTCCGGCACCGTCAGGGCACTCACCCTCTTCATCGATTTCCCGGACGCCCCGGCCACGCTGTCCCCCCAGGCCCGGTTCGCCGAGTTCTTCCCGGCCGCGACGGACTACTTCCGCACCAGCTCGTACGGCAGGCTGACCTACCGCCCCGTGCCGCTGTTCCGGTGGATCCACATGTCACGCCCGCTCGCGGCGTACGGCATCGGACGGGGCGCCAACTTCGACCCGGCCTCCGACGACGGCTACCACGCCCTCTCCCGGGAGATCGTCCGCGCCGTCGATCCGGTCGTCGACTTCCGCGACTACGACGTCATCAACGTCATCGCCACCCCCAACGCGGGCCCGCCCGCGACCCGCACCGTCCTGTCGGTCACCTTCAGCGGCGGCGACATGGGCCTGAGGACCGCCGACCGGGTGCCGTTCCGGAACGCGTCCTTCATCTGGAGCCGGCAAACCGGGGTGAGCGCCTTCCGCGTCCTCAACCACGAGAACGCCCACAGCTTCGGCCTGCCCGACCTCTACTACACCGACGACCGCGACGACCCGCCCGCGGCGGGGCACTGGGACCCGATGGACGAGGACTGGGGCCCGAGCAACGACTTCGTCGGCTGGCACAAGTGGAAGCTGGGCTGGCTGTCCCCGGATCAGGTGCACTGCGCCCCGCACCGCGGGACACCCGGCGAACACACCCTCACCCCGATCTCCACCCCCGGCGGCACCAAGATCGTCGTCATCCCGACCTCCCCCCGTACCGCCCTGGTCGTCGAGGCCCGCACCCGCAGCGCGCTCGACCCCACGGTCTGCCGCCCCGGCATCCTCGTCTACCGCGTCGCCACCGACGTCCCCTCGGGCCGCGGCCCCCTCCGCGTCGTGGACGCCACCCCGCACAGCGACGGCTGCTACCAGGACAGCAAATACGTCGACCCGGAACTCACCGACGCCACCTTCCTCCCCGGCGACACCTACACCGACCGCCGCAGCGGCGCCGCGGTCACCGTCCTGACGGAAAACCCGGACGGCACCTACCGCGTACGGGTCACCCCGGCCCGGGGCTGACGAAGACGGGCCCGGGAAACGGACACCCCGGCGCGCGCCCGCCGAAGACGAGTACCGCGCACGCCCCTACTCCCGCCCTCCCCCGCCGTCGTCCCCCCGCCCCTCCTCCCGCCAGTGGCGTCGCCCGATGCTGATCAGCCGCAGCTGCCGGCGCGCGACCCGCACCACCTGCTCGGCCGCCCCCTCGGCCCCGTCCGCCTCCGCATCGAGCAGCGCCGCGGCCGTCGTCACCAGCCGGTCCACGTACAACTCCGCCAGCATCCGTACGTCGTCATCGCGCCAGCCCTCCGACACCGGCTGGGACTTGAGCGCCGCCGCGACCTCCTCCGCGAACCGGCCCAGCTCGTCCGCGATGGCCTGCCGCACGGCCCGTACGCCGCCGTGCCGTTCGCGCGCCACGAACCTGATGTGCAACGGATACCGGCGCACGTGCTGCTCGACGACCGCGACCGTACGGTCGATCCGCTCCTCGGCCCCGTCCTGCTCGGCGAGGATCGCCCGCACCATCACATGCAGGCTGCCCAGCGCCTCCTCGACCAGGACGACGCCCAGCTCCCCCATGTCCCGGAAGTGCCGGTAGAACGCGGTCGGGGCGATCCCCACCACCCGCGTCACCTCCCGCAGCCCCAGGCTGCTCAGGCTCTGCTCCTCCAGCAGGCCGAGCGCCGCGTCGAGCAATGCCTGACGGGTCTTCTGTTTCTGGGCCTGCCGGACTCCAAGACTGTGACTCATGTCATCCAGTAAACAACCGTTCTCCGAACTACTCCACCCGTGGGCAGTCGTAGACTGAAGGAACTGAGTGAACAACTGTCCTCTGGAATCGGAAAGGAAGATCATGCTCTTCCTCGTCGCAGCCCTCCTCCTGATGGGGATCATGCTGGGCACCGCGGCACACCTCCCCGTCCCCGTCACCCTGGTCGCGGCCGCCGTCATCGCCGGCTGGCTGCTCGTCTTCTTCCTCCGCGAACGCCGCCATCACGACGAGGTGACCTCCCGATGACCACGCTCAGCGAAACCGCCCGGACGACCTCGCCCGCGCAGACCATCGAGCCCCGGGCCCCGCACCGGCCCACCTCCCGCCTCCGCCCCCAGGCGGACGGCATGGCCGTGGCCTCCTTCATCCTCGGCCTGCTCGGCACTTTGGTCCTCAACGTCGTGCTCGGCCCCTGCGCCCTGGTCCTCGGCGGCCTGTCCCTGGCCCGCGGCACCACCCGCCGCGGCCGCGCCCTCCTGGGCATCGCCCTCGGCATCGCCGACCTCCTCCTCCTGGCCTTCCTCACCACCACGGACGGCACGGTCAGCTGGCACATCGGCGGCTGACGCCCCACCCGGGCCACCACGACATACCGGCCCGACCACGCACACACTGCCGATGGCGGTGGTCCACCCCGACCACCGCCATCGGCATTGCCGTCGCCGTCGCCGTCGCCACAAGCAACGGCAACCACCCCCATCCCCAACAGAAGCGAACTACAGCGAACGCATCAGCCACCCTGCGAGAGGCTCAGGCCTTTCCTCCGTCCTCCGCGCCTCCGTGGGCCTTGCGCATAATGGCGAAGCCGCAGGTCAGAGCCTCAACTGAGGGAACCCCTGGAACGCCTCTTCCCGAATTCGGGAACAGCTGTGCCGTTCTCGCAGGTCGGCGGAGCAACAGGGCGTTCCTGACGGTGCGGCACCTTCTGGTCTCAGCGCTGGGCCATTTTCCAAGAGCCGCGCGGACGGGCGGCGTGGAAGCCTCAGCGTCACATGGCTCGGCGAACCGCCCGCAGGTATGGCGAAGGGCCAACGCGGTGAACCTGGTCCGCCTGAAGGCAGAAAGGCGCCGGACATTGCAGAGAGGAAGGTCTGATTGTGCCGATCCACTCCGACGGTCGGTTCGGCACAGATCTGCCCTGATGCTGCCGAAAGGCCGTCGCGCCTCCGCACCGGCAAACCTCCGAGGAGCAGGAACGACGATGGCATCCGATCCGGCAATCGCCCAGGTGACCATGACGCTGGCTGCCCTTGCAGCCACCGGGAACACCCCGCGTCCCTCCGGGGAAACCCTGGAGCAGCAGACCAACCGCATCATCACCGGCATCAACGCGCAACTGCACGATCCCACCCTGGCGACCCAGGGCGAGTGGGAGCTGGTGTGGCTCGCCCTGAGCGAGGCCAACGCCAATATGGCCTACCTCGTACGGAGCACCAACGGCTCGAACGAGTTCGCCGTGGTCGCTCGCGGAACGGACGCCGATTGGACCGACATCCTCGAAGACCTCGAGGTCGGCACGGTCGTCCCGTTCCCCGAAAGCGGGTCGCCGAAGCCCGTCTACGTTTCCAAGGGGGCAAAGGACGCGTTCACACGAGTGGTCACCACCCGCTCGATCGCCTCTCCCTCCCCGAACGCCACGCTCGCTCAGGCGCTCTCCGTCGCGCTCAAGGCGGCGCCCTCCTCGCCGCAGCCGACCATCTATCTGACCGGTCACAGCCTGGGCGGTTGCATCGCCAGCATGCTCGCGCCGTACCTTCAGGCACAGACCTGGCCGAAACAGCCGAAGTTCGCGGTGATGACCTATGCCGCTCCCACCGCCGGCGTGCAGAGCTTCGTCGACTACTTCAACTCCGTGCCGTGGGTCATCGACGAGCGCCAGAACAACGCCTACGACCTGGTACCGCACGCGTGGACCGATCTCGACACCACCACCGGCTGGTACCCGAGCCCGGGACCCCAGGCGACCGAAGAAGTGAAGCTGCTCATCGGGGCGATCGCCAAGCGCACCAACGGCAACATCTACGTCCAGCCCGGCACGCTCTGCCTGATGAACACCGGATACACGAGCCTTTCCGAGAAGCTGGTCAACAAGACCACCCAGGACTTCCTCGGCCAGGTCGCCTACCAGCACGCCAACTCCACCTACCTGGAGCTGGTGGGGGCGCCTGACGTGCCTTCCCCGCCGGTGGTGACCGACCTGAGCCCCACCTTCGGCGCCGCAGGCGACACGGTGACCATCAACGGCAAGGATTTCAGTCCGGACAGCAAGGTCGACTTCGGCAAGTTCGCCTGCGCCGACCGCGACACCGTCATCGACCCCTCCGGCCTCAAGATCACCACCAAGGTCCCCGCCGGAACCGGCGTCGTCCACGTCCGCGTCACCAACACCCTCGGCACATCCCCGGCCATCGCCATGAGTCAGTTCGCCTATGGCGGCCCCGCACCTGTGGTGGTCAGTGGGGTCAGCCCGACGAGCGGGAAGGTCGGCACCCCGGTCACCATCAACGGCTCGGGCTTCGCCAAAGGCGCCACCGTGCACTTCAAGGACAAGCCGTCCGGCTCGGTCCAGTTCGTCTCGACCGGCCAGATCACCGCAACAGCGCCCGATCTGCTCGACGTCCAGCAGACGGTGAACATCACCGTGACGGTGGGCAAGGCCACCTCTCCCACCAGCCCGGACGACGAGTTCACCTACACCGGACGGTAGCGTCCGCATGCCCCGGTCCCGGGCGAGGTTCGCCGCAGGGCAGTTGCCCTGCGGCGAGCAGGCCACGGAGCTGTGCGGCACGGCGAGCAGCTACCGGGCGACCAGGTGTCCAAAGCCCCGGAGAGACGCGGTCGGGCCGTGCTGAGCGCCGCACCGTCCACCCAGCGGGCCAGGACAACTTGCCGCTGAGGGTCCCGAGGTGTGGAGGGTCCGGCGGTCGGTACAGCTCGGTCAACTTCAGAAAGCCGGCGAGCTCCGCGCGAGCCCAAGCGGCGTCGATGCCCATCGCCCCACAGTGCCTGCGGCCACTGGCAGTGCACCCGCCCTTTCTCGAAGCGGACCGCACTGCCCGATCTCAGACTGCGGTCTGCTCCTGACAGCTGATCAGGTACCGGCGTCTCCAGGGACGACGGTCGCGTTCAGTTCACGGCGGGGCTGCGGCGTTCGGCATCGCATCGCTCCCGGGTCGGGGCGATGGTCTCGAAGGCGGCGGTGCTCATGGGCGGGCCCGGGTGCCGAGCTCGGCGAGCAGGCCGCGCACCCGGTGCTCGATGTCGTCGCGGATGGGCCGGACGGCGTCGATGCCCTGGCCTGCGGGGTCATTCAGCTTCCAGTCCAGGTAGCGCGTGCCGGGGAAGACGGGACAGGCGTCCCCGCAGCCCATGGTGATCACGACGTCTGAGGACTGCACCGCCTCGGGCGTGAGCACCTTCGGCCTCTGGGCGGAGATGTCGATGCCGACCTCGGTCATCGCTTCGACCACCGCCGGGTTGACGGCGTTGGCGGGGGCGGAACCGGCTGAGCGGACCTCCACCTTGTCCTGGGCGAGGTGGGTGAGGAAGGCGGCGGCCATCTGGGAGCGTCCGGCGTTATGGACACAGACGAACAGCACCGACGGTTTGCGGGGATCAGTCACGGGCGGGCTCCTGGAGGCGGGTCGGCTCGGCGGCCGGGTCGGTTTCGGCAAAGAGGCGGCGGGCGGCGAGGGCGACATGGACGAGGCCGATGAGTGCCGGTACCTCGATGAGGGGGCCGACGACGCCGGCCAGGGCCTGGCCTGATGTCGCGCCGAAGGTCGCGATGGCGACGGCGATGGCGAGTTCGAAGTTGTTGCCGGCCGCGGTGAAGGCCAGCGTTGTGGTGCGTGGGTAGTCCAGCCCGACGGCCTTGCCCAGGGCCATGGACCCGGCCCACATGAGGGCGAAGTACACCAACAGGGGCAGCGCGATCCGGGCGACGTCGAGAGGCTTGGAGGTGATGGCGTCGCCCTGGAGTGCGAAGAGCACGACGATGGTGAACAGCAGCCCCCACAGGGCGAAGGGGCCGATGCGGGGGATCAGCTTCGTCTCGTACCAGGTGCGGCCCTTGGTCTGCTCGCCCAGGCGGCGGGTGAGGAAGCCTGCGGCCAGGGGGATGCCGAGGAAGATCAGGACGCTGCGGGCGATCTCCCACACCGAGATGTCCAGTCCGGTCTGTTGCAGGCCGAGCCAGCCGGGCAGGACGGAGAGGTAGAACCAGCCGAGCAGGCTGAAGGCGAGGACCTGGAAGACGGAGTTCAGGGCGACGAGGACGGCGGCGGCTTCGCGGTCGCCGCAGGCCAGGTCGTTCCAGATGATGACCATGGCGATGCAGCGGGCGAGCCCGACGATGATCAGTCCGGTCCGGTATTCCGGCAGGTCGGGCAGGAAGATCCACGCGAGCGCGAACATCACGGCGGGGCCGAGAATCCAGTTGATCACCAGCGAGGGAAGCAGCAGGCGGCGGTCGCGGGTGACGGTGTCCAGGCGGTCGTAGCGGACCTTGGCCAGCACCGGATACATCATCACCAGCAGGCCCAGCGCGATCGGCAGGGAGACGCCGGTGACGGTCACCTTCGCCAGCGCGCCCCCCAGGCCCGGCACCGCGCGGCCCAGTCCGAGACCGGCGCCCATGGCCAGCAGGATCCACAAGGCCAGGAAGCGGTCCAGGAACGACAAGCGGGCCGCGACCGGCCCCGCAGGCGCGGTCTGGACCGTCGCCTTCGCGGTCATGAGGCCGCCCCGGCAGGCTTCTGGGCGGTCTGGGCGAGGGGCTGGCCGGCGGGCCGGGTCAGGATGCCGGCGAGGCGGTCGGTCATCTCAGGCAGCAGCCAGTAGTACACCCATGTCCCGCGGCGTTCGCAGTCGATGAGTCCGGCCTGCCGCAGGTGCTTGAGGTGGTGGGAGATCGTCGGCTGAGCCAGGTCGAAGGCCGGCGTCAGGTCACACACGCACACCTCGCCGCCGGCCCGGGAGGCGATCATCGACAGCAGCCGCAGCCGCACCGGATCGGCGAGGGCTTTGAAGACCTTCGACAGCTCGGTGGCCTGTTCTTCGTCCAGCGGCGCGGTCAGCAGACCCGGGCAGCACTCCTGGCCGAGCACCTCAAGCTCTTGATTCGACATATGTCTATGTTGACGAACTTCGATACAGGGCGCAAGCTTGAATCGACAGGCATCAATACAACGAGATGGGGAGAGTGCCATGTCCCGCGTTCAGCTCGCCCTCAACGTTCCCGACCTCGACGCTTCGGTGGAGTTCTACTCCAAGCTGTTCGGCGTCACACCGGCCAAGCGCCGCCCCGGATACGCCAACTTCGCCCTCACCGAGCCGCCGCTCAAGCTCGTCCTGATCGAAGGCGAGGTGGGCCAGGAGACCCGCCTGGACCACCTCGGCGTCGAGGTCGACTCCACCGAGCAGGTCGCAGCCGCCACCGGCCGTCTCAAGGAGGCGGGGCTTGCGACCTTCGAGGAGAGCGACACCTCCTGCTGCTACGCCCTCCAGGACAAGGTGTGGGTACACGGCCCCGGCAAGGAGCCCTGGGAGGTCTACGTCGTCAAGGCCGACGCCGACCAGATGGGCAAGAGCGAAGTCCTCAGCGGAAGCGCCTGCTGCACTGACCTCGCAGCGGCCGAGCCGAGCGGGGCGGCCACCGGGTGCGCCTGCGGCAGCTGACTCGCCGCCCCGGCGTGCTGCCCGGATTCCGGTCGGCCGCACAGCCCGGCCCCGTGCCACGCATTGCACGATGCCAGGACCGCGGACACCTGAAGGGGCAGCGCCACTCCAGGGTGATCCAGCCGTCCGGGATCCATCCGCCACATAACCCTCAAGGAACAGCCCCAGTTCCGCGATCCCCATCTGCCCGGCGTATGCGGCGACTTTGGCGCGCGGAGCCCCGGTCAGGGCCACGTCCGTGCCAGGCAGCCCTCTGGGCGAGGTGACGTGCCCGGTGAAGATGCGGCGCTGACAGGGCCGCCCACCGGGCGAGGTGCCCCCGGCGTCGGCGGCGGCCCGGATCCTGCCGGTGACCGCGCCGAGGCGGATCGCCCCCGCCGGGGCCACCATGCAGGCAAGGCGCTGCGCGGCCTGCCAACCCGTGACATCGACCCGGCCCGTGCGCGGGTGTGGATGCACGGCCCGACCAAGACGCAGCCGCGCTGGTGCCCGCTGGACGCCTGGGGCGCCCAGGTGCGGGCCGCCCGCGCGCGGCCCGCAAGAAGACCGCACGCCGCGCCGCCGAAGCCGACCTGCGCACTGTCTCCCAGCGCATCACCGACGTGACCCGCTTCGACGACCTCAACTGCCTCGCCGGCACCCTCGTTCCCGCTCCGGGGCCCGCGCCGCGGGCGCCCGCCCCACTACCCGCCCTATCTCCACCTGCTCATCCTCGCCCTGCGTGGCATCCACGGCTCCGCCCGCTACTGCGCCGGCGACCTGCAAGAACCCAGTGTGTGGACGACGATCCGAGGCAGCGTCGCCCAGCACCTCGGCCACGACGAAGCCGCCCGCCTGCCCGAAGCCGGGCCCTCCCGCCACCAGTGGCACACGCCCAGCGCACCCTGCTCGTCCCCCGCCTGGAAGAACTGAGCGAAACCTTCGCCGACCTCGCCCTGACCCAAGCCCTGCGCCAGGGTCTGCTGCCCACCGACGCCAAACGCTCCTGGAGCAGCCCGCAGCGCCACCAACTCATCGCCGGCGACGGCACCGTCGCCAAAGCCTCGTCGTCCTCGGTCTCTCCTCGCTCAGAACGCCACCAGCTCAGCCCGCTACCAAGACGACCCCACCTGCTCCGACGCCCACACCGAGACAGCAGACCTCAGCAGCGACCGACGAGCAGCCTCGCGATCATGAACTGGACCGAGGCGCCCACCACACCCCAGCCCCATCCGCTACCCTGTCTGGGACCGCCGCTCGCGGCGGTCCGCTCCCTTGCCGGGAACCGGATGAACATCACTCAGAGCATTCATCCACGTTTGCGCAAGGCCCTGCCTCCGTGCCTCCGTAGTGGGCCTTGCGGATAATTGCGAATCCGCAGGTCAGAGCCCCGTCGCAGTAGGCCCTCGAAACGCCTCCGCAGCGAATCGGGAACGTGTGGAACGTCATCGCAGGTCAGCTGTGTAGCGTCGCGTGACTGACGACGCAGCGCCGTTCGAGGCTCCGCCCTGAGGCATTGCGAGTGCGGCCCGGCCGCACATCCAGCACCGAGGCTGCGCCGTTCATGCTGTGGTCACAGTCGACCAGCCTGCCACCGAGACTGGCTGGTCGGTGCTCAGCCCGAGGCGTTGCACTGTGCGGTGGCGTCACTTTCTACTGGGCATCGATTTCGGCGATGAGGACCTCGATGCTGGGCTTGATCTCCTCGCGGATAGGGCGGACGGCGTCGACTCCCTGCCCGGCCGGGACCGCCAGCTCGCAGTCAAGGCACTTCTTGCCGGGCAAGGGCAGGCGTCGCCGCAGCCGATCGATCTCGACTCCGCTGAAGCCGATCGCGCCGAGCTCTTTGACCGTGGCGCGGCCGTCGCCCAGGACTTCTAAGGAAGTCGGCAAGCTCCTCCGGGAGCGATCTCTGGGGTAGTGCCCAAAAACTCGGCGGCTTCCTCCTGAAAATTGAGCCACAGTCACTGACTGTACTCGCCAGGGTTCGCAGTACGCGTCACGGGTTCTGCGCCGCCGTCTCTGAAGATGTCTGGGATTCAATCTCGCACGTTTCCGCGCACTGGCACCAACTGCCCTTCTTCCTCGATAGCACTCCCATCTGGGCTGATTCCCATACCGACACGCGTGGATCACGAGCGGTCTTCAGTCTGGAGCGAGTGTGCTCAGGTCGAGGCGACTAAGGACCGACAATGTGGGCTCCGTCTTGAGCAGGCACTCATTTCCCAGCCACTCAAGCCCGAAGTTTGCATACTCCATGGCCAGCCCAACGACCCGTCGCGGCTCCGTCAAGACATCATCGCCCTCTTTCGTAAGGGCAAGCAATTCCAGGTGCGTCACCCGCCACGGGTCACTGTTGAAGATAGAGCCGTCCATGAACTTAACGCGCTGAGCGTCTGACTGAAACGGCAGACGCTCACCCTTTCTTACGCCGATGCACAGACCAAGCCACCATCCGTCAATCTGGCGACTAAATATCTTCCCTTGGCCGGTGCAGTTTCGAATGACTCGGTGCGCATCTTCCGGCATGTAGAGATCAATGCTGGCGTACGGTGCTACCGTCACTGCGGAACCCCCTGTTCGCGGTACTGAAGATGCTCGACGTCACCGTGCCGGGCACACACGTCACACATTTCTCGATGTGTACATGCACAGGTTCGTGACACCGGAGCGTCAACAAGCCAGTTGTTCGATAGGTCCCGCGGGTAGTGATGGCTGCACGAGAGCGTTGTGAATGAGCCGGCGCGATCATCCAGGATGTCTTCGATGCCGGCAATCTCCGACCTCGTAAGCAATAGGACAACCTGGAAAGGCGTCTCTGATGGACTTGCGGGGCGGGTTATAGCCTCGACCATGCGGCGTTTTGTATCACCAGACACCATCCCAAGAGGAGTGTCAATAAAACGTGGAGCGACGACGCCCGCAACCTCCATGAGCGACCATACGAATGACAGGGTCAAAGCTCGCTGTGACGCCCCGTTGACTTCGAAGTCGGGATCGAAACTAGCACCCCTTTGACTCATTACTTTAATATCAAAAGAATCCGTGATCGTTACACCCGTATAGACCCCTTGCGTAGCAGAGCTATCGGTGCCAATAATTTCCTGAAACATTCCTTGCAGTCTGCCCGAGACACGATCGACGTATTCGCCCTCCAAGCGATGACGCACGGCAGAAACAAGAGTCTTCAGGTCGTGGGCAACATCGCGCTTCGTGGCAAGATCGGCGCTGATTTGAGCGTCGCGTTGAGCCTTCTCCAGAGCCTTTTGCTTGACAGCGAGGTCCTGCCGTGCGGCCTCGACCTGGTTGCTGAGATTGCCGTGCTCATAGATGGTGTCTTTAATCTTATCGTCCAGGTCATTCAAGTCGCCCTGAAGCCAGCGAACCCTTTCGTCATCAATCCGGCCCCGTCGCTCCTTTGTAACATTAAGCAGAGCACCTTTACGTTCAATCTCTTGCGTGATTGTCGCATACTCCGCGAGGAGTTCAGTCCTTCGGTTGGGGAATTTATCCGACTGGTCCCCAATATCGCGAAGGGCGCGTGCGCGGTACCTAGTTTTGGAGAGACGTTCGCCTACTTCGCTCCTTTTCTGTTGCTCAGCGAGAAGGCCCTGCACGTGGTTTCGGTGCGAGGTGCCAGGGTTTAGTGACTCCCCACAGATGCACCGGTAGTCGTCGAGACAGTCATGGAGGACCTGGATTGAGTGGCTAGGGATAATTCTCTTGTCTGCGAGTTCATCGAGGCGCTCGAGCCCGGCAGCTAGGGACTCGCTCATCAAAGACCAGGAGGTGATCTCGCTGCGCAACAACAGGGACATCTCGCGTAGACATTCATTCCTGCGGGAGTCCAGTGCTACGCAATCGCGCTCGAGGTCGGAAATCTGAGCATTGAGGACCTCAAGGTCCCCGACATCCTTGATCGCCTCAAGTTCGCGCCGCTTTTGAGCCTGGGTGCCTTCCATGTTCTTCTGGCGTGCCGAAAGTACATCTACCCTGGCGACGAGTTCATCGTACTTCTCCTTTCGTGCATCTCTCTGATCTGCTAGCGCTTCAACCTTAGAGCCCGCGTCTTTCGCGGCGCGCTTCTCGTAGACTTCATATACAGCGGCAGCATCCTCGACGGCTTTCCGTAGCACGCCGATTCCTAGAAGGCTTTCGATAGCCAGGTGCACTTTCTCCTGGCGCTCATGAGCATGCTGCCGACCGCTAATGAACCTCTGGACGTCGTCACCATTCGTGAAGAAGACATCGGCGAGGCGTTCGGGTAGCCGATGCGCTATCCATCGCTCGGGCAACGCCGTCGGCTCTCCTCCGGCCTCAGTCAGTCGGGTGAGGCGAAAGATTTCATTGCCTCGCTCGAATTCATCTCCCTCCGCAGGAGTCTCGTTCACTGTCCGCTGGAGTCGATAGCGGGCCAGTACACCATCGTCCTCGACTTCGAAGTCAAGGCTGACCTCGACCATGACGGGGATTCCTGCCGGACTGGCCGTAGAAGTTAGGCGGATATTCTCTTTGCCTGTCGCTGCCCTAAGGCCGCTTACGCCATAGAGCCCCCACAGGATTGCGTAAAGTAGAGATGTCTTACCTGAGCCGTTCTCGGCTCGGATGGCGGTCAGTGGGCGTCCGGGGTCCACTGAGAGGTCAATTCGGACATCTAGCAACAACTTAAAGTTGTGCACTTGGATGCGATGCAGCCTCATCAGGCTTCGTTCCTTCCGAGGTTGATCGCCTGCGCCCCGAGCTTCTCAATGACCTTCTGGAGATTGTCCTGGCGTTGTCTTGGGCTCGTGTGGTCCTGCTGCCGCACAAGGACATTGAGAGCTGAAACAAGGTCATCGTGATATCCCGTGTACCGTTCGCTGCACGCGTCTACTTCCTCGTGTGCAACTTGACTAATTCGCGGTGATGTAGTCATCCATCCCTCCCCGTTAGAGCGTTCGCTCATGCCTGTCGATGGCGGCCCGGGGTCCATCCGAGTCGTATTCATTATCGGCCGCACTCGCGAACTCTCGCGCCCTCTTCAGTTCGCCGATTAGGAGCGCGCGCCCCTCTCTCGTTCCCAGCGCTGGCGGAAGCACTAGAAAATCATGGAGATTGGCGATCTCCTTACCTTCCGCACGTCGGAGAATCCTGCCTCGCCTCTGAACCCATTCCCGGCGCACGGTGCTCGAAGCCAGCAGATAGGCGGTGTCAGTTTGCGGGATGTCAATTCCTTCGTCCAGAACCTCCATGGCTGTAAGGACCTGATATTCCCCTCGCCCGAAGGCTTCCAGATATTTCCCTGATCCACGCTTCGCAGTCTCTGCATGAGTGAACTGATGAAAGCTGATGCGCAACTCGTCGAGCATCCGATTAGTGGCATCAATCTGACGCTCACGGGTAAGCACAGGGGGCTTCGCTGATGTATAGATGAGCGTCTTACTCACATCGCGCGATCCGTGCAGAGCGAGGAGCTGACGGAGGGCTGGGATCTTCGCTTCGGCATGCTCAAGAAGAGCACGCCGGCGGCGGAGTAGATGCTCGATCTGCGCCTGCAGATCGGAATCTTTACCATCGTCCGGTTGCTGGAAACCCTTCCGTTGCAGCTGTCGAGTCAAGTTCTCATACTCTGCCATCTCATCTTCGGAGAGGGCAATTTCATGGAGATGATAGTTGTATGGACTCAGGCAACCGGAGCGAATAGCATCTTTGAGCGTGAATTCGAATAGCTCCGGACCGAAATAGCCGAGCAGGCCTGCAGTGCCTTCAGAGTCGTACTGTCGACTCGGAGTTGCTGAGAGGCCCAAGCGGACGTCGAAGCGTTCGGGCTTCTGTGTCATGAAGCTCTTTGAGCCTAGGTTGTGGACTTCGTCCCCGATGACCATCGCGAGAACCGATGGAGGGAGGGTGCCGATGAACCCCCGGAAAGACGCATCCGTAGTGAAGAGCTTCTGGGTGCACACGATGACCGATGTATACGATCCTTGTGAAGCAAGTCCAGCCTTAATTTCCTCGAGACGGGCTTCTCGCTTCGACCCGGAGCTGCCGCTTGGTACAAATGGTTCAACCCCGAAGCGCCGGACAACATCGGACCATTGCCGCATCAGTGGCGCACTCGGGGCGATCACGATGACAACCATCGGCCCTTTGTGGCGATCTTGCTCTTGGACTGCAGCAATCAAGGACGTCTGGGTCTTGCCTCCTCCTGTGGCGATAGACAGAATTCCCCGAGAGCCGTTGACCGAGAAGGCTTCGACTGCTGCCGCTTGGTGTGCGTAGCGGCCATTGCGCCACTCGACATCAGGCGGAATCGAAAGAAGCCTTGGCTGAGCGAGACTCACGCCGGGAGGCAGTGGGGGTTCCAAACCTCGTGCGTGATCGGCGTGCCATGCCCGCCAGAAGTCATCGATAGTCGGCGCCTGTGCCGTACTACGTTGCCGTCCTGCCAGTCGGAGGCCATCGTTGAGATCCACGGCTAGCACGTGTGGACTCTCGTTGCGCCATTGCCTTTCCCAGCCTGCCAGGAGCTTGGACACGCGCTCCGAGGCGATGTGTCCATCACGCCAGGGTTGGTCAACCGTCATCTGCTCGCCGTTTACGAGCAGTCCTCGTGCGGTCGCATTGCCCGAGCCATGCACCGCGGCCCACTCCGAGTCCGACCTGATGAGCCACTGCTTCTTGTGGTACATGCCGGACTTCATGAGGGCGAAGCGGACCTTTAGGCGTCCGGTTGCGACAAGGTAGGAGAGACATTCGAGGGTGTGATGCACAAGAGCATGTTCGGAAAGGGCTGCTTCATCAAGCAGGCGATCGAGGGCAGCTTCAATGACCTGCTCAGCACTCCGTACCCCTCGCTCCATCGCTGCTAGGTCGGTCGCGTCGACCGCCGGACTGATCAGGAGCTGAAGTGTGCCGGTGTCTCGGCGCAAAAAATCTGCTAGGCCCGGCGCGATCTGCGCGAGGCACTGAGAGCTGAAGAAGCCGGCAGCGATCCGAACGTCATCCGACACCTTGATCGCTGGAATGAGAACTTCCCCAACGAGGTCGTCCTCTGGGATGTCGTAGATCGGATGAGCTCGCCGAAGGGCTGCGATCAGTTGGTCGTTCATCGTGCTCGCCCCCCGTTCGCGGCCACGCTGCCTACTGTGCTTGGCCGCTACTGAAGACGGTTGCCGACCGTCAGGGTCGGCGGACCTGCGTGTTCACGACACCGGATCAAGGCTAGCCCTGACGGCTAAGGGTGTGGGGCGCTCCGGCAGATCTGTGGCCCGGAGTGGCTGAAACTCGCGGTTCCGGCGAGCCTGCCTCGAGGGGTTGATGAGTCCGTTAGGATCTCAGGGCACTCCTGGTGGAAGATGAGCTAGCTACGAGAACAGTCACCAGGAGCGATGTAAGGAGCCAATCTCAGCAGGCGGGGGCACTCCATGAACACAGGCTCATACGCCGCGGAGGCGGTGTACCTCGACTACAACGCGACCGCACCCATGCGCCCGGAAGCACTGCGGGCCACACACGACGCGCTTCAGGCGGTAGGTAATGCCTCCAGCATCCACGATCACGGTCGCGATGCCGCAGGAAGGGTGGATCGGGCGCGTCAACAAGTCGCAGATTTGCTGAACTGCTCGCGCAGCGAACTCATCTTCACCTCGGGCGCGACAGAAGCCAACAACCTTGCGCTGCACGCCACTTACGCAAGCCAAGGGACCATCGTCACTTCTGCAGTCGAGCACCCGGCAGTTCTGGAGACTGCTCGAGCCCTGACTGCTGAGGCTCCGGGCTCTCTAATGATCTTGCCCGTCGATGGTGAGGGGAAGATCGACTACAGCGCGTTTAGAGCCGAGGTCGAGCAGCGCGGAGCGGCCCTCGTCTCCATCATGCTGGCGAACAACGAGACAGGGGTCGTCACCGATCTCGCCCCCATTGCAGAGGTAGCGCACTCGGTCGGCGCGTTGGTTCACACAGACGCGACACAGTATGTCGGCCGGCTCCCCCTCGATCTGGGGGATCTCGACGTGGACCTGCTCTCTCTATCTGCCCACAAGTTCGGCGGCCCGCAGGGAGTCGGCGCGCTCTACATCAGACGCGGCACCCCGCTGCCGCAGCGGCCGCTCGTGTTTGGAGGGGGACACGAGCGAGGTTGGCGTGCCGGCACCCTCAACGTTCCTGGGATCGTCGGCCTGGGCGCTGCTGCCGAGACTGCCCACCGTGAACTCGATGCCGAGGCATCTCGCATCGGAAAGTTGCGTGATCTTCTGGAGGGCAAGATCCTCGCGCAACTCCCTGGGAGCTACGTCAATGGTGTCGGCTCCACACGTCTGCCCGGCGTCTCCAGTGTCACCTTCCCTGGCTGCCCCGCCGACGCGCTCCTCACGTCGATGCCCGACATCGCTGTGTCCGACGGAAGCGCCTGCTCTGCTGGCGCGCCCACCCCGAGTCACGTCCTGTTGGCCATGGGGCTGGGCCGGGAGGCTGCCGACTCCACCCTCCGTTTTTCGCTGGGCTACGCCACCACGGAGCAGGAGATTCACAAAGCCATCGACGCCACCGTACGAGCTGTGACATACGTACGGGCCGTCATGGATGCGCCTGGCCATCCTTGATCTCGACTTAAGACTTCGCACTCATACCTTGAACTGAAGGGTTCGACCGTAATGCCAGAAGGCCGCCTCTCCTCCGACGTCGTCGGACTGAAATTCAACAGGCACGAGAGCTTCCCTCCGCGCTTCGGTTGGCTGCACAAGGCATACCTACAGGTGAAAAAGGACGAGATGCTCTTCCACGCCCCTGATGCGCTTGTGCGTCTGGGCGTGGGAAAGAACATGGTCGATTCCATGAGGTATTGGGCGCAAGCGTTCAAACTCACCCACGAATACCGCAGTGCCGATGTGCAGGCACGCGCGCTCGCGGCAGCCCCAACTTGGCGTGCGCGGTGGCTCCTTGACGAGGATGGCGCAGACCCCTACCTAGAGGACACCGGAAGCCTCTGGCTATTGCACTGGTGGCTCGTCTCTGGCGAGAGGGAAGCCAAGTGCCTCGTGCCGAGCTGGTATGTGATGTTCCACCTTGCGCCGCTTGCTCGCGTCACGGTGGACGAGATGGCTACCCTCATTACACGAGAGGTGCACAGCAGCTTCGATCGTGATAAGTGGCCGGCGCCCGACTCGATCAGCCGGGACGTCCAGTGCTTCGTTAAGATGTACGCCCCGGACATGGACGCGAATCCACTCTCCCCGGGCAGCTTTGAGGACTCGTTGCTCTGCCCCTTCAAGGAGCTCGGCCTGCTCGAGTATCAAGGAGGCCGCGGCAAGGAACGCACTTACCGCTTCACCAGCGGCATCCGCCCGAGCTTGCCACCGAGCGTGCTCGTGCACGCCTGCCTCGACTACGCTGCTCGATTTTCTCGTAAGCCCGACTCCATTTCGTTGGCCCGCCTTGCCAGTGAGCCCGGCGCTCCTGGCCGTGCCTTCCACATGCGTGAGCCCGAACTCGCTAGGTCGATCGAAGCCTTCGTCGAGAACCACCCCCAGTTGGAGATCGTGGAGTCGCTCGGGCAGCGGAGCCTCCGTTTCGCGGACAACCCGGAAACCTTGGCTTGGGACATCCTCGACGAGCAGTACGGCCGCGTGCGTGACCGTGCCGGGTTCCCGACTCCCGAAGAGTGGGCGCGGCAGAACCCAGGCCTTAAGAAGACTACGGACGATGCTGAGGCCACGCAGGGGCAGATCCCCCAGCAGCCCACCATGATCGAGGAGCTCGCGTGACCACGGCGACCAAGACATCTCCCAGCGCCAAGCGGAAGGGCGCGGCTCTCCAGATCCCTGCTGGAATCAGCTTCGTTGGAACGGAATTCCGTTCCACCAATCTGGAGCGCGACGTCCGCGCGCAGGACTTGCACTCCCCATATGTGGGCGTGCGCGCCCTCGATGTCCTGGACCGGGTGGGTAACGCGCTCGGAGACCTCAAGCGCACTCGCGCCTGGTCGTTTACTGGCCCGTACGGCTCCGGAAAGTCGACACTCTCCAACCTGATTGACGCCCTTCTCGGCCACGACTCCGAACGTCGAGCCAATGCCTATGAGGCGGTCGCAGCCACCAACCCTGCACTGGCGCAGGAGATTGCTGAGAATCGCGAGGCGCTTGCAGCTGACGGCTTCTTGGGCGCTGTCACAACGGCACGCAGAGAGCCGCTGGCGGCCACCATCCATCGGGCGCTGCAGACCGCGGTGGAGCGGAAGTGGAAGAAGCGTGTCCCGAAGGACGTCTCCACTGTCATGGCGGCTTGTGCCGAGACGGACGTCCCAACTACCGACAGCCTGCTCAACGCGGTTACGACGCTGTGCGACAAGGCGCCACTCCTCCTCATCATTGATGAGTTCGGCAAGACGCTGGAGTATCTGGTCTCCGTCAGCGAGAGCAATAGCTCCGAGAGTGACGTGTTCCTCCTGCAGCTCCTCGCGGAGAGGGGCGCTGGCGCCAAGGGTCTGCCGCTCTTCATGTTCACCCTGCAGCACCTGGCCTTCTCCGACTACGCTTCGCGGTCCAGTTCCGTGCAGACCCAGGAGTGGGCCAAGATCCAGGGCCGATTCGAGGACGTCACCTTCGCTCCCAACCTGGGTGATGCGGTCTACCTTCTCCAGCGGAAGCTGGCCCATTCCGAGGTGCCGGCGCAGGGCCGCAAGCTGGTTGAGTCTCAGGCGCAGGCGGCGTACGGCATCTGGCGCCAGCAGTCGCTGCACTCGGTAGTTGACATCTCGGCAGAGTCATTCGCCCAGCTGTACCCACTACACCCTCTTACTGCCGTCGCGGCTCCGCTCATGGCAGCGCAGATCGGCCAGAACGATCGAAGCCTCAGCGGCTTCCTGGTCAACGATGAGCCATTCACAGTACGGCGCAGCCTCGACACCTGCGCGGTCGAAGCAGCGGAGCTCGCCTCGACGATCCGTCTCCCGCAGCTATACGACTTCTTCTTCTCTGCAGGGCGCACCACGATTCTCGCGTCTTCGAAAGCAAGCCGGTGGCTGGAGATCAACACTCGCCTTGAGGAGGCCAACGGGCTCCCCGAAACGGACCAGGAGCTGCTCAAGGCGATCGGCGTCCTCAATCTCATTGACGCTGATGGGCTGTTGCGCGCTACGCCGGCGATGATCCAGTTCGCGCTGAACGACCCGACCGACGCCACCGACACGAAGCGGTTCGACCAGTTGCGGGAGCGGCTGGACAAATTGGTGGAAGACGGATTGGTCGTCCACCGTTCGTACAGCGATGAGTACCGGATCTGGCAGGGCACCGATGTCGACATCGACGCCCGGGTTCGAGAGATCGCCACTCAGCTGCAGCCAGATGACGTGGTGCGCTACTTCAACAAGCACCTCGGGACGAATGTCCTCCCGAACGCGGTGGCCGCTGGCGCACACAGCCAGCTCACCGGTATGCAGCGGCACTTCGTCACCGCGGTCAGCCATCGGACGGAAAAGCTGCGCGGTCCGAAGGTCGTTCAGGACGCGGCAGACGGGATGCTCGTCTTCCACTTCGGTGGCCTGAACAGCTGCCCTGGGGTGGACTCGCCACTCCCAGTCGTCGTGGGCGTCACCAAGAATCCCCAGGCGGTGCTGGACGTCGGCAACACCCTGGTGGCGCTCCAGGACCTCATCAGCGACGAGGACCTAGACCATGTCGCTCGGCGGGAGATCAACGAGCGAGCTGGTGAGTTCTCCCAGCGCATCACCGCCATGCTCGCCGAGGCGTTCCGCCCGGGAAGCGACGAGTCGAGCTGGTTCCTGTGGAATAGCGGTGAGGACACCGACGGTGAGCCCGCCCGGCAACTCATGGCCCGCAGCTACGCAGGGCTCGTATCCGAAGCATGCAACGTGGTCTACGACCAGACCCCGCACGTACGGAACGAGATGGTGGGACGTCACCAGCTCACCAGTAACGCCGCTCGAACACGCCGTGAAGTCCTCACGTCGATGATCGAGAAGACCGGCTTGCCTCTGCTCGGCTGGCCCCACGACAAGTTCCCGGCAGAGCGTGCCCTGTACGACGGCGTCGTTGAGCACCTCGGACTGCACCGTGCCGCTGGCGAGATCACTGGCGGAAAGAACTCTGAAGGCAGCATTCATACTCACGGGATGTCTCGCCCGACAGCCGCCACGAACGCGAGTGTTATGCCTGTTTGGGAGGCGCTTGAGGAGGCATTGAGCGACGCAAAGGAACCGACCAACATCGTCGAGATCTACGAGCGGCTCATGGCGCCTCCGTACGGCGTCAAGGCCGGTGTCGTCCCGATCCTGGTAGTTGCCGGACTCGTCATCCGGGGCAACGATGTAGCCCTCTTTGAGGAAGGCAACTACTGCCCGCGCCTCACCGCTCCGATCATGGAGCGCTTGAACGTCAACCCCGAGCGGTTCGCGCTCAAATCGACCCCGTTTGATCGCGGTCAGCGGCGAGTCGTACTCGACGGTCTCGTTAAGTCGCTCGGCGTTGATATCCCGCGCAGCCGTGCCAATCGGAACCCAGCGTTGCTCGCGGTAACCCGCGGGATGCTGGAACGGATCATGGTCCTCGACCAATACTCGCGGAAGACGAAGCGTCTTAGCGATGACACCCTCGTCGTTCGCCGAGTACTGACCGAAGCGACCGACCCCGACCAGCTGGTCTTTGAGGAGCTCCCGGAAGCCCTGGGCTTCGAGGAGATCACTCCGGGCACGCAGAAGGATCCCGAGGCCGCAGAGGCATACGTCGCACGCCTCACCGCCGCGCTCAACGAACTTACGGATGCCAGCGCGAACCTGTCCCGGTATGTAGTCGAGACACTGGCGCAGGAATTCAGGCTCCCTGCATCGAGTACCGGCGAGCTGCGGACAGGTCTGGCCGAGCGTATGCGTGGCTTCGCCGATGCCTCGCTCGAGGTCAGTCTCCATGGCTTTGTGACCCGAGTGCTAAACGAGATGCTGCCCGACGACGACTGGCTCGGCACAGTCGTGGTCCAGCTCGTCAATCAGGCACTCGGTGACTGGACTGACCGGAACATGGAGGTCTTCCCCCGTGTCGTACGGGACAGGGCACGTGCACTTGACCGCGTGAGCCATCTGTACGACGTCGCGGAGGAGGAGGTAGTCGATGAGCCCGCCGTGGCATCCCTCAATCGTACGAAGCCGAAGCAGCGCCAGATCGACACCCACCTACTGACGCTCACCACTCCCCAAGGGACGGAGGAGCGCACGCTCATCCACGTCCCGAAGAAGTCGCGAAATGCAGCGGACAAGCTCGTTGTCAGTGTCATCAGGCAAGCTGAGGAAGCACTGGGCCCCGACGGCGCACGTATCCTGCTCGCCGCCCTGGCCGAGCGCATGTCCGGCCAGGGCAGCGCCACATCTGAGAAGAAGGAGCAGCTGTGACAGACACCGACGGCTCCCAGAGCAAGAAACGCCACGTTCTCGGGATCTCGGGGGGCAAGGACTCCTCATCTCTCGCGATCTACATGCGCGATCGTGTGCCGGAGATGGAGTACTTCTTCTGCGACACCGGGGCCGAGCTGCCAGAGACGTACGAGTACCTCAACCGTCTTGAGGGCGCCTTGGGTAAGCCAATCGAGCGACTGAACTCCTCCCGAGACTTCGATCACTGGCTCGAGGTCTACCAGGGCACGCTGCCGAGCCCTCAAATGCGCTGGTGCACCAAGAACCTGAAGATCAGGCCACTTGAGGAATGGATCGGCGACGACGAGGCCATCTCGTACGTGGCCATCCGCGCAGACGAGAACCGGCTCGGCTATGTCAGCACCAAGCCGAACATCACTGCGGTCTTCCCCTTCCGCGAGGATGGGATTGACCGCGCGGGCGTGGACCGCATCCTCGACGAAGCCGGCATCGGCCTCCCCGGCTATTACGAGTGGCGCACGCGCTCCGGCTGCTACTTCTGCTTCTTCCAGCGCAAGCACGAGTGGGTCGGCCTCAAGGACCGACACCCGGATCTCTACGAAAAGGCTGTTGAGTACGAGGACAAGGTCAGGCACCAGGACACGGCCATGCAAGGCCGAAAGTACACCTGGTCTCAGGGCGAGTCGCTGGGAGAGCTGATAGGACGTCGCGACGAGATCGAGGCGAAGCATCAGGCGGCGCTCGATCGGGCAGCCAAGAAGGTGAAGCCGAACAGGCCGCTGCTTGAGGTCCTGTCCGACGCGCTCGACGATGACAGCGACGAGGCCGGCTGCGCCGTTTGCCACCTCTGATCCACATTTAGCGAGGGGCCCAGTTGACGGAACGCTCCGCGAACTGGGCCTCTTGCGTTTTTCGCTGATTGTTTGTCAGTCCTGCCTGTCACACTGAGCTCCATCAAGGTCACTCAGCGGGGGAGGGCTCCTGACATATGGCTGGCTCGGGCACAGTGAACTCGAACTCACTCAGCCGAATAGTCCAGAGGTACCGGGAGGAGGACAGCCCCGCCCTCCAGGTGGAGCTGGGGTTGCTCCGCATGCTCGACGCCGAGCACTGTGAGCAACTCACCCAAGACCTCGTGGAGTTCGCTGGACCATGGGAAATCCACCGCGCCACGGAGGACCTGGCTCCGGCGCTCCCGGACGCTCCTGGCCTGTACATGTTCGTCTGGCGGCCGCCGTTCCAGTTTCAGGTCGGCAGCGTGCCGACTCACGGCACGTTCCCTCAACTCCTGTACATCGGGCAGGCCGGGGCGTCGCAGACCGACTACGGAAACACGATCCGCCAGCGATACAAGGACTACCGGAAGTTCCTTCGCGGCGACCCCGAAAGTCTGTGGACCGACACGGAGCCCACCAACCGTAATCAGCGGCTAGCGCGATACCTCATCCTCCAGCCCATGGAGTTCTGGTGCGCCACCGTGCAGGAGCGCAACAGGATCGAAGGGCTGGAGAAGCGCCTCATTCGCCTGCACAATCCACCTCTCAATGACCGGGGACGCCCCAAGCTCCGTGGGCGCCTCGGTACTCCGCGCTCCGCCTGGCAGTCCTGATCAACTCCCAACGAAACAGAGGAACTCATGCCCTCGAAGACGTTCGTCCCGGCCTTTGAAGCGAAGGTTGGGAACTGGACCTACTACTCGTGCCTCATGAGCTACGCCGCCGTCGCGCGGGAGATCAACTTCGCACACGACCTCGGTGGGAACCAGGACCTAGGGACGATGATCCAGCGCGGTGTCGGTGCCCGCACGGCTGAGATCACCAACTACCTGCTCACAAACGAGAATCGCTTCCTCGGGGCCATCATCGTCGCGGCTTGGGGTGGCGCCCCCGAGTACATCCCCTTGGAGATGGAGAAGAACTCCGAGAACGGCGACGTCTTGTCCGGCATGGACCGCAACTTTGGTGTGTTGACATTCGATGGCACTCATCAGTTCTTCGCACTCGACGGTCAGCATCGCCTCAAGGCGATCAAGGACGCTGTGAAGCGTGACCCCGAGCTGGGTCGTGAGGACATCAGCGTCATAGTGGTCCCGCACTTCGACAACGAAGCCGGCCGCCGTCGCACCCGCCGACTCTTCACGAACATCAACCGCAACGCGGTAAAGACGACGGCTCAGGAGAACATCGCCCTGGACGAGGACGACGGCTTCGCCATCCTGACCCGTCGACTGCTCGACGACCACGACTTCCTACGCCGTGACGGTGTGGTGCAAGTGTTCAGCAAGGTCGGGACCGATGGTGAACTCAAGCTTGCTACCCGGCAGGTCGGGGTCACCGGTACAGCCTGGACCACGATCGGTGTCCTCTACGACGTTCTCACGGACCTCGGCTTCGGGCTCCACGACAGCATGAACAAGACCTCGCAGCGCGCCGCCGATGACGTCCTCGACGAGAGCTACGAAATTCTTGCCAGGCGCATCGACGAACTCCTCGAAGCCTGCGGCAAGATGCGGGAGCGGTATGAGGCACATGCGGCACCCAAAGACCTGCGTGCCCCTAAGGGACGTGACGGAGAGGGCCACTCGTTCATGCGGCCCGCGGTCCAGGTGCAAGTCGCCCGCGCTGTACGCCACATCATCGAGCAGCGCCTGCTCGACTGGCCCAAGCTGCTTGAGCGGCTGTCCGAGCTGGAATGGCGAATGTCGGCCGCTCCGTTCTCGGCTGTTTGGCAGGAGACACCGGATGGTGCCTCCCGCAAGGGCAAGATGATCCCAGCGAAAGACAACAACCAGGCCCTTTACGAGTTGCTGCTGGTCCATCTCGCGCCGAACTCTCGGGCACAGATCGACAGGGCACTGCGGGCTTACCGCACGGTCAAGAATGATCGCTACCCCGTGACCGCAGACGAGCTGGCAAAGCGGCTGACTGCTCCGGAGGCATCCTGAACATCACCGTCCATCCTGGGCAGTGCGCGTATGTCAGAACTTCGTCTCGTACCAGCTGCGACCCTTGGCCTTCTCGCCCAGGCGGCGGGTGAGGAGGCCTGCGGCCAGGGGGATGCCTAGGAAGATCAGCACGCTGCGGGCGATCTCCCACGCCGAGATATTCAGCCTGGTCTGCTGCAGGCCCCGCCAGCCGGGCAGGACGGAGAGGTAGAACCAGGCCAGCAGGCTGAAGGCTAGGACCTGGAAGACGGAGTTCAGGGCGACCAGGGCGGCAGCGGCCTCGCGGTCGCCGCAGGCCAGGTCGTTCCAGATGATGACCATGGCGATGCAGCGGGCCAGCTCGGCGATGATCAGCCCGGGCAGGTGCTCCGGCAGGTCGGGCTGGAAAGATCCACGCGAGCGCGAACATCACGGCGGGGCCGACGATCCAGTTGATCACCAGTGAGGGAATCAGCAGGCGGCGGTCGCGGGTGACGCTGTCCAGACGGTCGTATCGGACCTTGGCCAGCGCCGGATACATCATCACCAGCAGCCCTTCCCGATCTTGAGGCGTCGGTGGAGTTCTGCTCCAAACTGTTCGGCGTCGAGTCGGCCAATCACCGCCCGGGATATGCCAATTTCGCCGTCCTCGAGCCGCCGCTGAAGCTCGTCCTCATCGAAGGCGAGGCGGACCAGGAGACCCGCCTGGACCACCTCGGTGTCGAGGTCGACTCCACCGAGCAGGCCAACGCCGCCACCGACCGCCTGGTGGAAGCGGGGCTTGCGACCTTCAAGGAGAACGACACCCCTGCTGCCACGCACTCCAGGACAAGGTCTGGGCGCACGGCCCCGGCAAGGGGCCCTGGGAGGTCTACGTCCTCAAGGCCGACGCCGGCCAGATGGGCAAGAGCGAGATTCCCGGCAGCGACGCCTGCTGCGGCAGCCAATCCGCCACCGGACCCGCCGAGCCGGCTTCCGGGTGCGCCTGCGGCAGCAGCTGACCGACTCGCCCGGGCACCCCGCGCGTCGCAGGAGCGCTGAGCCACCGGTGCCTGATGGGCAGCGCTACTGCAGGGTGATCCAGCCGTCCGGGATCCAGCCGTCCACGTATCCCTCCAGAAACAGCCTCAAGTCGCCGACCGCCAAGTGCCCGATATGGTCGGTGATTTGGTTGTACGGGAGCCAGACGACCGGTACACCGACGTCGCACGGGGCGCCCGGCGAGGCTGCGTGCCCGGTGAAGATGCGGCGCCCGCCCCGCCGCTGCGGCCGGGCGCCAGATGCGACAGCAGGGATGCGGCCGGTGACCGCCCCGAGGCGGATGGCCCCCGCGGGAGCCATCGCGCGCACAAGGCGCTGCGCGGCCCGCCGGTACGGCTCGGATTCCCTGCGCCGCACAGCCGGCAAGCCCCAGGGGTGACCGGCATTCGGCGGTCCAGGGCGGATCAGGGCGACCCGGTGCCGCCGGTCGAAGCAGACAAGGTAAACGTCACCACTCCCAGGCGGTGCATACATACACATGGCGCGAGCGTAGGGGCGGTGTGTGCGCCGCGCGCGCCCACGCGGGCGGACGGGGGATGCGGCACACCCGCCCACACTCCTCCTATCGAGAAGGGGGAGGAGTCGGCAGCGCGCCGGGGCCCGGCCAGACCTGGAAGCCGAAGGCGGCCTCCAACCGGGCCAGGGTGCCAAGGTCGGGCATCACTTTGCCGTGGATGACGCGGCTGATGGTGGAGTGCGTGACCCCCGTCGCCTCCGCGAGAGTCCGCAGGCTGTGCCCGCTGACGGCGAGGGCATTCTCCAGGTTGCGGGCGAGTGCCTGGCCATAGTGGGCGCTGACGGGGGCATCGGGCACGAGAGCGGCGTGCGGCCAGGCTTCGTCGACGACATAGTCGCGCGGCACCTTGTCGTTACTGCTCCGGGGCATGGCCGGATCATCCCACGCACGCGTCATTCGCCGCCCCTCTTCCTCACTCCTCGGCAGCCGCCTACCGCTGCCATGGTGCATACATACACCATTGGCGGACTCTCGCGTAGACACCCTTCGATGCACCGGTACAACCTCATCCATACAGCTCAGCCCTCGCCGCTACGCCTTTCGTTAGCACAGCACCCGCTCACAGCCTTCACTCACTGCCGCCGGACAGCCGGGCTTCCCCGCCACTGCGTGAGCGCCCGTTTCACTACCGTGCGCCCCCTCCTTTTTCAGCGCCCGCCACACTGACAGTGAGTAACTGAGGCAATGGATTGAAAGACCAGGCCAGAGGGCATGTGAGGCGCGAAATGCTGCTTTCTCGCATGGGGCGACCCATTCCATTTCGAATTTCGTTCGATGCGGATTTGCCTCGCCGACTGTGGCGTTGAGGGGGCATTTCCGGGAGAAGATCTACGGGACTGAGAAGTCGCTGGATACGCTCCTCAGTGTTTCGCCGAATTCTGGATACCTGTGGGGAGGTTCTTCCATGCGGTCGCATCGGGCACTGGCCGTCCTCGATCAGCTGAGGTCGTTGGCCGCAGACGACGCATCGCTGCTGACGCAGGCGAAGGGCCGACTCGCCCGGGCGGAGAAAGAACTGTCGGCGGCCCGCTCGGCTTTCAACTCGGCGAACACGCGGGCTGAGGTCTCCCAGCGTGTCGTGCGCGGCGCCGAGGAGCTGCTGCCGGCGGCGGACCAGAGCTCGGCAGCGGACGGGGATCGCACCGCAGGTGTCCCTGAGGGGCGGCCGCGGACGATCGCCCAGGAGGTTGTGGCCTTCCTCCGCTCCCGCCTCCGCGCCGCCCGGGAAGAGATCACCCACCACATGGAGACCACACGCCCGGACGTCAAGCCCGCCAGCTTGCGGCGGGAGTTGAGCCGGATGGTCACCAACGGGACACTGACCCGGACAGGCGGGGTCTACGCGATGGCATCCGGGGACGCGGGCGGTGATGCGTAGCGCAAGGCCGCCACGTCGAAAACGTCCGCACACGCGTACGTGCCGCCGAGGTCGATTCGGCGGCACGTGGATACGCGGTCTTGGGCTCACGCATCGCCTTGATTCTATGTGCCTTTCGGCGCAGGTGCGAGAGCCTTACAGGAATTCGGCCCCACCGGGCCAGGAATTGGGCTCAACGTGTCTTTTTCTTCCTCTCATCGCGCAGATTCAGGTAGCGACCGGAACGCGGACTCCCGCACATCCGCAAAACACCGCGGCCAACGGCGTGCTGATAAGTCGCCTGCACGTCGCACGCTGCCCAGCTACCGCGCGAATCCCCGCAAGCAGGTCAACGTCTTTCTGGGGCTCGCCGACCTCGCCATCGGCACCGCCCCGGTGCAGCGGGCGGCGCTGGCGGAGCATGTCGGCATCGGTGCGGCCACCGTCGGCGACTGTATGGCGTTCCTGGCGGACATCGGGCTGGTCGAGGCCGGCCGGGGCCAGTACGCGATCACCGAGCGGGGGCGGGCCTTCGCCGACGCGTGGCGGCGGGACCGGGACCAGGCTCGACAGGTACTTCGCCCGCTTCTCGCCGCGCACTGGTCGGCCGCCGCGGCGAGTCGCCATCTGGCCCGCGGGCCCGTGCGGCAGGAGGAGTTGGCCCGCCTGCTGCGCGCCGGCCTGCCCGGTGTGCCCATGCGCGGCCACTACATGGTCGAGTGGCTGGAGATCGCCTTGATCGTGGAACGCGACGAGGAGCGGCTCGAAGTCCACCTGCCCGGCCGGCACGCCCCCAGGCAACCGCAGTCACCGGACTCGAGCGGTGAACAGGAGGGCAAGGAAGGCCAGGAGGAAGGCGCGGGGCAGGAGGAGGGGGCGGGGGTCAAGGACCGAGACGGCAGCGCCGCGGACGGCACCCGCGCCGACGCCGCTGACTCCCGGAGCACCGCCGGTGCCGCTCTGCTGCTCGGCATGTCCCGCCAGGAGATCCAGGAGCTGCCCGACGCCCGCTACAGCGCCTTCCTCGAAGGCATCCTGCAGACGCTGCACGGCGCCCTGGCACCGACCGCCTGACCGCCCGGAACCACAAGGGCGCCGGTCCGAGTGGACCGGCGCCCTGAGGGTGGCGGCTGGTGCTCGCGGCCGGCTTCTGGATCCTGCCCGCGGAGGGTTCGATCCCCTCGCCATCCACCACGTAACGATCAGCATGTCAGCCCGCCCCGGAAGGGAACCAGCGCCCATGTTCAGCCGCCCAGTTCGCCCAGGTTTCTGACAGCACATCAGGCCGCACCCCGAAAGGGTGCACCCGTCACCGGTACGGCCCGTTCCTGTTGCCGAATCCCTCCGGCCTCCCCACGGTGCATGTATGCACCGACCGTGTGGAGGTCACCCCATGCCGGAAACCGCGCATCCGCCCGCCCCGGCACCCCGCCGACCGGGCCGCTTCGTCGTATCGGCGGCGGCGCATGGCCGATGAGGTCCCGCTCGCCGCAGCCGTCACAGCCGTCCTGGCCGCCTGGCAGGAACTCGTCGCGCGCGGCGAGATGTCCCCGCAGACGTTGAGCCGGTTCGGTCAGCTGCTGCGCCGCTTCGAAGCCTTCGCCGCCGTCCGCGGCGCGCCGCTGCTCGCCGATGTCGATGCTGCGGTTGCCGCGCAGTTCATCGACGCGCACGGCCACACCCGTCACCGGCACGTCGCGCCGGCTTCGCTGTCCACCCGGCATCTGCGCCGCAGCGTGCTGCGGATGTGCTTCGCCACCGCCCGCCGTCTCGCCCTGACCGACACCGACCCGACCCGCGACATCGACCTGCCGGCCCGTCTGTGCGGCGCCACCCGGCCACTGGACGAGGCGGAGGCGGTCGAACTACGCCGCGCGGCCGACTTCACCGACCGCCCCACCCGTCACTCCGCCGCGGCAGCCCTGGCCCTGGCCGGCGGATTCAGCGGCGAGATCGGCCACATCGCGCCCCGCGACATCGACCTGGCCTGTGCGCGGGTGTGGATGCACGGCTCGGCCAAGACGCAGCCGCGCTGGTGCCCGCTGGATGCCTGGAGCGCCCAGGTGCTGGCCGCCCGCGCCCACCACCTCCACGCGACGGCACCACCCGAACAAGCCCCGCACCGGCTACGGCTGGCTGTCTCGGTGCGAGGCGGTACCGACGAGCAGGTCCAGGCCCGGGTCTGCGTCGCCCTGCGCGACATGCTCAAACGCATCGGCCTGGGCGCCGACCGCTCAGTGCGGCCCGCCTCGATCACCGCATACGCGGGCCGGGCGGTCTTCACCGCCACCGGCCGTATCGAGGTCGCAGCCCGTCACCTGGGCATGGCCTCCCTCGACAGCACCGCAGCCCTCATCGGCTACCAGTGGCGCGCCGAGGCGACACACCACACACCACCGAACGGGGTCGACTTCGATGCCTGATGACCTCTTCGGCGACCGCGTCCCGCGCGCAGCCCGCAAGAAGGCCGCACGCCGCGCCGGCGAAGCCGACCTACGCACCGTCTCCCAGCGCATCACCGACGTGGCCCGCTTCGACGACCTCTACCGCCTCGCCGACATCCTCGCTCCCACTCCCGGCCCGCGCCGCGGGCGCCCGCCCCACTACCCGCCCTACATCTACCTGCTCTTCCTCGCCCTGCGTGGCATCCACGGCTCCGCCCGCTACTGCGCCGGCGACCTGCAAGAACCCAGCGTGTGGACGACGATCCGAGGCAGCGTCGCGCAGCACCTCGGCCACGACGAAGCCGCCCGCCTGCCCGAGGCCGGGCCCTCCCGCCACCAGTGGCAACACGCCCAGCGCACCCTGCTTATCCCCCGCCTGGAAGAACTGAGCGAAACCTTCGCCGACCTCGCTCTGGCCCAAGCCCTGCGCCAGGGTCTGCTGCCCACCGACGCCAAACGCTCCTGGAGCAGCCCGCAGCGCCACCAACTCATCGCCGGCGACGGCACCGTCGCCAAATCCCCCACCCTGTCCACCACCCCCTTCAGCGTCGACCCCACCACCGGCGAAGTACGCCGCCACCGTGTCGACCCCGCCTCCTCCTGGCAGAAGGAAGGCGGCGCCGACCGCAACGGCAACAACGCACAGAATGCAACGCCGGCCGGAACAGCAGCCGACACCGACATCCACGCCCACACCGGCGAGGGCGCGATGGTGCTGGGCACCAAGTTCGTGGTCTTCTCCACCCGCCACCGCGGCTACTTCCGCCGCGTCTTCCTGCGCTACGCCCACGTCCCCCACAACCAGCCCGGCGGCGAAGCCGCCGTCGCCCTCGACCTCGCCTGCGCCATCCTCGACGCCGCCGAGGGCTGCATGGGCGTCCTCTACGACGGCGCCCTGCGCGGCATACACCGCGACGTCATCGCCCGCCGCGGGCGCCTACTGGTCAACAAACAGCACAAAGGCGCAAGCCCCCGCTACATCCGCACCCTCGACTTCGGGTGCTGCCGCCACGAACTGTGGTCCAACAGCGGCCGCGTCCACGAACGCGCCTTCCTCGACGACGGTACCAGCACCCTCATCCCCCTGTCCGTCGGCAAACTCGAACGCCGCGCCAGCACCCACACCCACCGCTGGTACCACCTGCTCGACATCCCCTGCCCCCGCGGCCCCCACCAGCACCGCGAATCCGTCGGCGTCACCAGCACCATCGGCGAACAGAACCAAGGCCAAAGCGACACCGAGACCGGCTTCCACCGCGCCGAAAACCTCCTCCAGATCCCCGACAACACCGCCGTCCACCAGACCCTCTACGGCGGCCGCGAAGACACCGAAGCCGGCTTCTCCCAACTCGACCGCTCCCTGTGGAACCGTCGCATGATCGCCTTCGGCGCCGAAGCCCAAAGCCTCGTCATCCTCGGCTTCCTCCTCGCCCAAAACGCCACAAGCGCAGCCCGCTACCAAGAAGACCCCGCCTACTCCGACGCCCACACCGAGACTGCAGACCTCAGCAGCGACCCACGAGCAGCTTCGCGATCATGAACTGAGCCGAGGCGCCAACCACACTCCAGCCCCATCCGCTACCCTGTCTGGGACCGCTGCTCGCGGCGGTCCGCTCCCTTGCCAGGAACCGGATGAATCATTACTCAGAGTATTCATCTACGTTTTACGCAAGGCCCGGCCTCCGTAGCTCAGGGGATAGAGCACCGCTCTCCTAAAGCGGGTGTCGCAGGTTCGAATCCTGCCGGGGGCACAGAAAGGGGTCAGTCCAGGAGGTTTCCTCCCGGGCTGGCCCTTCGGCGTTTCAGGGGGCTGCCCTACGCGTGCCGCTACGTCCACCACGTCGGCGCGGAGCCGGCATCCGCCGGCGGATGCCCCGCCGCCTTGGCATCCAACGGGTGAATCAGGGCATTCGGTGCGTGGCGGTCGGCGTGACAGCGGGAAGGCCCTCTGCACACCGGACATGCGATGGGCAGGGAGCGTCCCGATGCCGAAGTTTCTGATCCAGGCCACCTATACGCCCGAGGGCACCAAGGGGCTGCTCAAGGAAGGCGCGAGTGGGCGCCGCGCTGCCGTCGAACAGGTCGTCACGGCTCTCGGCGGGACGGTCGAGTCCGTGTACTTCGCGTTCGGGGAGGACGACGTCGTGCTCATCATCGACCTGCCCGACCCGGTCTCCATGGCCGCCATCAGCCTCGCCGTCAAGGCCAGCGGGGGCCTGCACACCCGGGCCACGCCCCTCCTCACCGTCGAGGAGATCGACGAGGCCGCCCGCCGGCAAGTCCCGTTCCGCGCGCCCAGCGTGTAGGGCGAGGGCGGGGATTCGTTCCGTCTCACGGGCTGCGTCGCGGGTCGCGGGCAGCGCGCAGGGGGCCGGGGCTATGTGCCGAAGGCGACGGTGCCGTGGGACTGGAGGTCCACCGGTCGCGCGTTTCAGTAGCCGCACATCAAGGCATGGGCGGCAGCCCTGACGGATGCCGAGACGGCCGAGCACGCGAGGGCGACCGTGTCCTGAGGCGAGTCCGGAGAAGGGAACGTGTGATTCTGCGCAGGTCCGGGCGACTGCGGGAAGCCGGATATCCATCGGGGTAGTGCGGCCCGCAGTAGGGAGCGAACGGCCGTGGCCGTGCTCGTGTGCGGGCTCGGCCGAGGGGTTCCCTTGGGCAGCAGAAGCGGGCTGCGGGACAGCACTCCGCGCCCGGAGTCGGGGACCAGCAGGCCTCGGTCCACGAGACGTTCCTGAACCCCGACGAGGACAGGGGGCGCGAGACGTCCGACCCATGTCTCGGGCGAGGCCGTGCGTCGCCCGTGTGCGAGGCGGCGCTGCGCCTCGTCCTGCACGGGGTCGCCGGTAGGACCTGGACGGACCACGGTCACACGGTCGGGACGCATGGCGATGCGGCCGGCAAGGGACAGGTCGATCAGGACCGCGCCGGCCAGCGCACGGCTCAGCTCGATGCGCCAGACGGCCGTACGACCGCCGGTCGCCGCAGCGGCATGAAGCATCACCTCATCCGCAAGGGGCCGCGCCGGTCTGTTCGTCGGGGGCATTCACGTTCCCGCTTGCGGTGAGGGAACGCGGTAGGACGACCACTCCTCGGGGAGTTCTTCCTCGTAGAAGATCGCCTCGACCGGGCAGACCGGTTCGCAGGCGCCACAGTCGACGCAGGCGTCGGGGTCGATGTAGAGGGAGCGCGCCCCCTCGTGGATGCAGTCGACGGGGCACTCGCCCAGACATGCTCTGTCCTGGACGTCGACGCAGGGCTCGGCGATCACGTAGGTCATCGCGGGCTCCTCGGTGCGGGGGCGACGGTCCAGGTGTCGTTGCCGGTGAGGAGGGAGGCGAGGTCGCCTTTGCCCTTCTGCTGGATGGCGTCGTCGAGTTGGTCGGACATGAGGGTGTCGTAGACGGGCCGGTCGACGCTGCGCAGGACCCCGATGGGGGTGTGGTGGAGGGTGTCGGCGTCGGCGAGCCGGGAGAGCGCGAAGGCCGTGGTGGGCGAGGGGTTGTGGGCGTCGTGCACCAGCACACCGCCCGTGCCCTCCTCCCGGACGTCGATGACCTTGAGGTCGCCGGTGGCCGGGTCGCGGACGACGCCCTTGGAGCCGAAGCCGTCGGGGGCCAGGGCGCCGAAGCGGATCGGCTG
>NZ_JBFBHQ010000038.1:0-46456 GCF_040701845.1 Streptomyces angustmyceticus
AGCGGCCAGACCAACTACCTGGTCGAGCAGGCCAAGCAGGAGCTCTTCGCCCAGGGCGTCGACGAGAAGCAGTTCCCGGCCGGCGCCCCGGTTCTCGAAGCCGTCAGACGAGCGCGACGGCGAACAGTGCGAAGGCGCACACGATGAGGCCCACCCGCAGGTAGTGGAGCCGGTCCCACCGCCCCACCTGCTGCTTCCAGTCCGTGGGCACGCCCTCGTGCGACCAGGTCGCCACCCGCTTGTTGATCGGCACCAGCAGCAGGATCGACATCACCACGCTCAGTACGAGCAGCGCGGTGCCCGTGGCGACGAGCGAGGCACCGGCGCCGCCCCACCCCACCGCGGCCCACACCGACCCGAGGACGACCGAGCCGATGTACCAGAACGGCATGATCCGGCCGAGGATGCGCGCGCCGTCGCTGCGGGCGTGGACTCCTCCGTCGTTCGAGAGCCGGTCGAGGATCGGGTTGACGAACACCGCCACCGCGAACTCCACGCCCACCATCAGCCCGACCACGACGACCGTGATGACGGCCAGTGCGTTCTGCATGTCCCCTCCCAAGGACCGGACCTAGCGGCGCTAGGTATTGAGTCAATGCTAGACATGCCGCCGCTCGATTGTCTAGCGGTGCTAGAATCGCCGTATGTCGGTACGTGAACGCAAGGAACGCGAGCGGGCCAACCGCCACCAGCTGATCATCTCCACCGCCCGCGAACTCGCCGAGAGCGACGGCTGGGACGCGGTCACCACACGCCGGCTCGCCGAACGGATCGAGTTCAGCCAGCCCGTGCTCTACAGCCACTTCCGGGGGAAGAGGGAGATCCTGGGAGCGGTCGCGCTGGAAGGGTTCGCCGAGTTGACGACCGCGCTGCGCGCCGCGGCACCAAAGGGGCCCGACGACCGCGCGACGGTGGCCGCACTGGCCCGCGCCTACACCGACTTCGCCACGGACAATCCCGCGCTGTACGACGCGATGTTCAGCCTCGACAACGGTCTCCCCTTCGCCGACGAGTCCACGCCGGCGCCGCTGCACGAGGCGTTCGGGGTGTTGCGGGAGCATCTCGCCGGCCACGCGCGGCCGGATGAACCGGGGCTTTTCGTCGAGGCGTTCTGGGCGGCGCTGCACGGACTGGTCACCCTCACCCGCGCCGGGCGGCTCCCCGCCGAGCGGGTATCCGACCGCCTCACGCTCCTGGTGGACCGCTTCGTGTCCCGCTAGGCGATCTCTTCAGGTGGCCTCGGAGGGTGGAGGACGGACCGGCGGTCGTCCGCCTGCCGACTGGGCCGGCCCCCTCCCCCGCATCACATCCGATGGGGAACGTGACACCGCGATGACGACGTCCGGCCGACACCCGGGAAGTGACGACTACGCCCGGCCGACACCCGGGAAGTGACGACTACGCCCGGCCGACACCCGGGAAGTCGAGCGCGCCGGGAGCGACGGGCGGGACGAGGCCCTCGGCGGCGGCGCGGCCGAGCAGCTCCCGCACCGCCCCGTAGCCGTCCTCGCCGAGGCCGGCGGTGTAGTCGTTCACATACAGCCCGATGTGCTGCTCGATCACGTCCGGGGCCATCTCCTGGGCGTGTTCCAGGACGTAGGCACGGGAGGCCGAGGGGTTGGCCCAGGCGAAGCGGACGGAGCCGGCGGCGGCGCGGGCCACCGCTCGCAGCCGCTCCTCCCCGAGGTCCCGCCGGGCGACGATCGCGCCGAGCGGGATCGGGCGGCCGGTGGCGCCCTCCCATTCCTCGCCCATGTCCGCGAGGCGGTGCAGCCCGTACTGCTGATAGGTGAAGCGGGCCTCGTGGATGACGAGCCCCGCGTCGACCGTGCCGTCCCGGACCGCGGGCATGATCTCGTGGAAGGGCATCACCACGATGTCCCCCACTCCGCCCGGCACGGCCCGCGCCGCCCACAGGCGGAACAGCAGATACGCGGTCGAGCGCACGCCGGGCACCGCCACACTCCGCCCCGCCAGCCGCGCCGGGCCGGAGCCGGCCGGGCCGTCCTCGGACCGGGTGAGGACCAGCGGCCCGCAGCCGTGGCCCAGTGCGCCGCCGCACGGCAGCAGCGCGTACTCGTCGAGCACGTACGGCAGGGCCGCGTAGGAGATCTTCAGCAGGTCCCCGGCGCCGCGTTCCGCGAGGCCGTTGGTGACGTCGATGTCCGCGATGGTCACCGCGAGTCCGGGAGCCTCCGGGAGCAACCCGTGTGACCAGGCGTGGAACGCGAAGGTGTCATTGGGGCACGGTGAGTGGGCGAGCGTCAGCCGTTGGGCCATGGGTCCCCTCCGCCGGGGTTCGTGCGGGCTGCCGGCGCGGAGTTCCGGCGCCGTACCTCCCAGGAAACCCGTTGTGGGTATGGGGATTTCCCCAGAGTGGCTCGGCGAGTATGGAAGGGCCGCCGGCGTTGCCGTGTCGGACTGTCACCCCTGTGCCGGCCCGGCCGGGGGACGCGGGCGGCGGCCCGACTCCCGCAGATCCGCACGCGGCCTTCCCGGAAGGAAAGGAACGGCGATGCTGCCGACCACCGCACCACTGGACGCCTCCCGCATGGAGCGGTGGCTGTCCATGGACCTCGACGCGTGGACCCGGCATGTCGTACGACGTCACTTCGCTCCGGACTCCGGGAGCCCTTATTGGCTCAAGCGCCGTGACACGCTGGATTTTGAGCCGTTCGACATCACGCGCTACGCCGAACTGTCGGCGTTCGGTCATTTCACCCTCGCCGAGCTGCGGGACCTCGACCCCGTCGATCTGGTCCCGCAGGCCGTGCCGCGCCCGCTGTCGGGCCGGGTCTTCGGCTCGGGAGGCACCACCGGCAGGCCGTGCCATGTCTTCTACACCGGCCCGATGCTCGACCACCACGCCCTCTGGCGCCGGCGCGGCCTCCTCACGGCAGGTTTCGCACCGGGCCGCACCTGGATCCATGCCACTCCCGGTGGGCCGCATGTGGTGGGTGAGGGCGCCGCGCAGATCGCCCATCTGCATGCGTCGGTCGTCTACGGGATCGACCTCGATCCGCGCTGGATCAAGCAGCTCATCCGGGGCTGCCGGCTGGCCGAGGTCAATCACTACGTCGAGCACGTCGTCGAGCAGATCACGGACCTCATGAGCAGCCGCCGGATCGACTACCTGGAGACGACACCCGCACTGTTCCAGGTGCTGGCACGGCGGCGTCCGGAACTGGTCGGACAGCTCGACGGTGTCGGGCTCGGCGGCACGCAGTTCGTGCCGGCGATGTACCGGGAGTTCGCCGGGGCACTGGGCGGCGGTCTGATCGGGGCGGCCTACGGGAACACGTTCGGCGGTGCCATGGGCCTGCCCGCGGAGCACGACGGCGACGTACTTCCGTACGTTCCGCACTACCCGCAGGTGACCATGGCCGTCGTCGACAAGAACGACCCGACGCGGACGGTGGGCTACGGGGACGTGGGACAGGTCCGGCTCACCGTGTTGCACGAGGATCTCTTCCTGCCCCGCATCCTCGAACGCGACCAGGCCGCGCGGTACCGCACCTCGGCCGACTGGCCCTGCGACGGAGTGGCGAATGTGCAGCCGCTGCAGGTCTCCCGGGCCGCTCCCGAAGGAATCTACTGAGGCGACGCCATCAGCGCCTGAGAACACTTTTTCACCAAGGTCTAGCACTGAGGAAGGTAGTTGGGGATGGACGCAGGACTCAAGCGTGAGCTGGAGGAGAAAGTCCGTGCGGGAGAGCGGCTGACCCGTGAGGACGGCATCGCCCTCTACGGGTGCGACGATCTGGCCTGGCTGGGCGGGCTGGCCCATGAGGTGCGGACGCGCAAGAACGGCGATGTCGTCCACTTCAATGTGAATCGCCACCTCAACATGACGAACGTGTGCACCGCCTCCTGTGCGTACTGCTCCTTCCAGCGCAAACCCGGTGAGCAGGACGCGTACACGATGCGCATCGAGGAGGCCGTCCGCCTCGCCAAGGCGATGGAGAACGACAACCTCACCGAGCTGCACATCGTCAACGGCCTGCACCCGACCCTGCCGTGGCGCTACTACCCGCGGTCGTTGCGCGAGCTGAAGAAGGCCCTGCCGAACGTCTCCCTCAAGGCCTTCACCGCCACCGAGATCCACCACTTCGAGACCATCTCGGGCCTGTCCGCCTCGGAGATCCTCGACGAGCTCATCGACGCCGGCCTGGAGTCGCTGACCGGCGGCGGCGCGGAGATCTTCGACTGGGAGGTCCGGCAGCACATCGTCGACCACCGCACCCACTGGGAGGACTGGTCGCGCATCCACCGCCTCGCGCACGAGAAGGGCCTCAAGACGCCCTCGACGATGCTCTACGGGCACATCGAGGAGCCCCGCCACCGCGTCGACCACGTGCTGCGGCTGCGTGAGCTCCAGGACGAGACCGGCGGCTTCCAGGTCTTCATCCCGCTGCGCTACCAGCACGACTTCGTCGACATGCAGGACGGCAAGGTCCGCAACAAGCTCCAGGCGCGGACCACCATGGCCTCGGGCGCGGAGGCCCTGAAGACCTTCGCGGTCTCCCGCCTCCTCTTCGACAACGTCCCGCACGTCAAGGTCTTCTGGGTGATGCACGGGGTGTCCACGGCCCAGCTGGCCCTGAACCACGGTGCGGACGACATGGACGGCTCGGTCGTCGAGTACAAGATCACGCATGACGCGGACGACTTCGGCACGCCGGACAAGCTGACCCGCGAGGACATTCTCGAACTGATCCGCGATGCCGGCTTCCGCCCCGTCGAGCGCAACACCCGCTATGAGACCATCCGCGAGTACCCGGGCCCCGACCCCGAGCGCCGCGAGTCGCCCCAGCCCATGCGGGTCTGAAGCCCGCCGGCCCGAGCGCCCGAAACCACAGACCAGGACCACGATCAGCAGGCAGGCGGTATGTCCACCAAGGCGAACGTGAACGACGACAATCTCGAGGTCTGGATCGACCAGGACCTCTGCACCGGAGACGGCATCTGCGTGGAGTACGCGCCGGAGGTCTTCGAGCTGGACATCGACGGCCTCGCCTATGTGAAGGGTGAGGACGACGAGTTGCGCCAGGAGCCCCGGGCTACCGTGCCGCTGCCCCTGGATCTGATCCGGGACGTCGCGGACTCGGCCAAGGAGTGCCCGGGCGAGTGCATCCACGTACGGCGCGTCAAGGACGCGGTGGAGGTCTACGGACCGGAGGCCGAGTCGGCCTGACCGGGGCCGGCGGGCCCGCAGGACACGCAGACGCAGCGAACGGGCCGGCTCCCGGAGAGTTCTTCTCCGGGAGCCGGCCTGTCGGCATGGGCCGCGGCCTCTGCCCGCGGGGGCGGCCCGTCGGTATGACGCGGCGGCCGGTTCCACACGGCGGCCGTCGGCCGGCGTTCAGCGCAGCACAGCGGTGGCCGGATCAGTGTGATCCGGCCACCGCTGTCGGAGGGGGCGGTACGTGACGAGCGGCGAGGAAGGCGAGCCGGTCAGCTCGCCCCGATCACCTTCAGCTCGGGGTGGCTGCGCGCGGCGTCCGGGCCGTCGAGGGCGGTGGAGGACAGATGGGAGACCACGTGGTCGTCGACCGGGTCGTTGGCCGGGTCGTCGTGCACCACCAGGTGCTCGTAGGTGGTGGCGCGCTGCGCCGGGACCCGGTCGGCCGACCGGATCAGCTGCAGCAGTTCCATGCGGTTGGAGCGGTGCTTGGCGCCTGCCGAGGAGACCACGTTCTCCTCCAGCATCACCGAGCCGAGGTCGTCGGCTCCGTAGTGCAGGGCGAGCTGCCCTGCCTCCTTGCCGACCGTCAGCCAGGAACCCTGGATGTGCGGCACGTTGTCCAGGAAGATCCGCGCGATGGCGAGCATGCGCAGATACTCGAAGACCGTCGCCTGGGTCTGGCCCTTCAGGTGGTTGTTCTCCGGCTGGTAGGTGTACGGGATGAAGGCGCGGAAGCCGTGGGAGCGGTCCTGGACGTCGCGGATCATCCGCAGGTGCTCGATCCGCTCGGCGTTGGTCTCGCCGGTGCCCATCAGCATCGTCGAGGTCGACTCCACACCGAGTCCATGAGCCACCTCCATGATCTCCAGCCAGCGCTCGCCGGACTCCTTCAGCGGCGCGATGGCCTTCCGCGGGCGGGCCGGCAGCAGCTCGGCGCCGGCGCCCGCGAAGGAGTCCAGACCGGCGGCGTGGATGCGCTGGATCGCCTCCTCCACCGACACCTTGGAGATCCGCGCCATGTGCTCGACCTCGGAGGCGCCCAGCGAGTGGATGACCAGCTGCGGGAACGCCTTCTTGATGGCGGAGAAGTGCTCTTCGTAGTACTCCACGCCGTAGTCGGGGTGGTGGCCGCCCTGGAACATGATCTGGGTGCCGCCGAGTTCGACGGTCTCCGCGCAGCGGCGCAGGATGTCGTCGAGGTCGCGGGTCCAGCCCTTGGCGGTGTCCTTGGGCGCGGCGTAGAAGGCGCAGAACCGGCAGGCCGTCACGCAGACGTTGGTGTAGTTGATGTTGCGCTCGATGATGTACGTCGCGATGTGCTCGGTGCCCGCGTAGCGGCGGCGGCGGATCGTGTCGGCCGCCGTGCCCAGCGCGTGCAGCGGAGCGAAACGGTAGAGGCCCAGCGCCTCTTCTGGGGTCACCCTGCCGCCCTCGGCGGCACGGTCCAGTACGGACTGGAGGCCACGGTCGGTGGCTTCGGACGGTCGGGGCATGTCGACGGCCTTTCCGGGTGTGTTTTCGGGCTCGTTGCTGGTCATGTCACGTGCTGATGGCTTCGGCGCCCAGCAGGCGGACACGGACGTCCGGCGGGAAGCCGGCCGGTCCGCCGCCCACCCTGCGGGCGAATTCCGCGATTCCGGCGAGCTGACGCTCACCGAGGCTGAAGTCGAGGGCGGTGGTGTAGTAGTGCTCCAGCGTCTCGGCGTCGAACGCCTCCCACCGGGCGGCCTGTTCGCAGACCTCCTTGACCTCGGCGAGGGCCAGATCGCGGGACGCCAGCAGAGCGGCGTGTACGCGGCGGACGGTCTCCGGCTCCCTGGCGAGGAAGTCCCTGCGGGCGGCGAAGACGGCGAAGACGAAGGGCAGTCCGGTCCAGTCGCGCCACATCCGGCCGAGGTCGTGCACCTGCAGACCGAGCCGGGGCGCGTCGTGCAGGGCGGCCCGCAGGGCGGCGTCACCGATGACCACGGCCGCCCGTGCCTGCTGCATCATCGCCGCGAGGTCCGGACGGCAGACGAAGTACTCGGGCCGGACGCCGACCGACTCCGCGAACAGCAATTCGGCGAGCCGGACCGATGTCCGGCTGGTGGATCCGAGGGCGACGGGTTCGCCGTCGAGCTCGTCCAGCGGGACCTGGCTGACGATCAGGCAGGACTCCACGGGGCCGTCGCTGCCCACGGCGATGCCCGGCATCGCCACCAGGTCGTCGGCGTGCTTGAGGAATTCGAGGAGGCTGATCGGCCCGATGTCGAGCGTGCCGGCGACGAGGGCGTCGCTCAGGCCGTCCGGGCTGTCCTTCCTCAGGTCCATGTCGAGCAGGCTGCCGCTTCTGGCCAGTCCCCAGAACAGCGGCAGGCAGTTGAGGAATTCGATGTGACCGACCCTGGGCCGTCGCCCGGTGCGCGGTGCGGGCGTGGCCGACGCGGTGAGTAGGGGTTCAGGCATGGCTGTCAGGCTCCAGGGGGCTCGGTCGGGGCAGCGGGGCGGCACCTACGCGTGGGGGGTGAGGGCCACGGAGGCGAAGTGGTCGCTGAGCACGGTCATCACTTCTTGCGGCCGGTCGGCCAGGTAGAAGTGCCCACCGGAGAAGACCCGCAGAGCGAAGTCGCCGGTGGTGTGCGCCTCCCAGGACCGGGCCTCGTCGAGGGAGGTCTTGGGGTCGTCGTCACCGATGAGCACGGTGACGGGGCAGCGCACGACGGCCCCGGGATCGCTCCGGTAGGTCTCGACGGCCTTGTAGTCGCTGCGCAGCGCGGGCAGCACCATCCGCAGCATCTCCTCGTCGTCGAGGACCCGCGCGTCGGTGCCGCTCAGCGCCCGCAGCTCCGTGACGATGCCGTCGTCGTCCCGCCGGTGGACCTGTTCGTCGCGGTACGCGGACGGTGCCCTGCGTCCGGAGGCGAACAGTTGCAGGGGGCCGTCCCCGTGGCGTTCCAGGCGCCGTGCCACCTCGAAGGCCACCAGCGCGCCCATGCTGTGGCCGAAGAAGGTCAACGGCCGGTCGCACCAGGCTGTGAGCGCCTCGGCGATCCGGTCCGCCAGGAGGCCGATGTCGTCGATCGGCGGTTCCTTGCGGCGGTCCTGCCGCCCGGGGTACTGCACGGCGATCACGTCCACGCCGGGGCTGAGCGCGGCCGAGACGGGGTGGTAGAAGCTCGCGGAACCGCCGGCGTGCGGGAAGCACACCAGGCGCCGGCCCGCGTCCGGGGCCGGGTGGAATCGCCGGCACCACAGGCCGTCGTCCGCAAGGGGTGAACTCATCGTGCTGATCCGTCCTTTCCAGTGGACCGGCCCGGCCGCGCCACGGCCGGCACCGTCGTCCCGAGCGGATCGGGAATCACTTGCTGCCGCCACTATCCAGTGGGGCCGGACCACCAGCACAAGGGCTACCGGCCCGATGCGGGGGAAGTCTGGGCGTTTCCCCGGTTCTCAGGTGTGGGGGAACCGGACCGGTGGCGCGGCGGAGCACCCCGGGCCTAGCCTCACGGTGCAGCGGTCGCTGCCCGTGAACGACAGCGGTCCGGCTACCGGTTGCGCCCGCCGTGCCGGGTGTTGTCCGTCCGTCTCAGGAGGTTGGTTCATCATGGCCGCGACGTCACCACGGTCCGCCCGGTTCCTGGCCGTCCTCGGGACCGTCGCCGCCACGCTCGTGGTGTGGGTGATCGCCACGGTGCTGCTGGGGGTGACGCTCGATGCGCGGATGAAGCCCGGCGCCGCGGTCCAGCACATCGGCCCGGCCGCGGTCGTCCTCGCGAGCCTCGTCGTCGGACTCGCCGCCTGGGCGCTGCTCGCCCTGCTGGAGCGCCTCACCGCGCGTGCGCGGCGGGTGTGGACGGTCGTCGCGGTCGTGGTCCTCGTGCTCTCCCTGATCGCCCCGCTGCAGAGCGGAGTCACGACCGGCGCCAAGGTGACGCTGCTGTGCATGCATCTGGTCGCGGCCGCGGTCCTGGTGCCGGCGCTGGCCCGGCCGGCCGTCCGGCGATGACGGACACCGGTCTCGCATTCCTCTGCGGAACCGATCTCGACACCTTCGACCCGAGCGGACCGGCCGCGTTCTACGACAGCTCTCCGGTGCTGCGCCACCGGTACCGGCAGGTGGCCGACTGGACGGGCGTGACGCCCGGACGGCTGCTCGGCAGGGACCGTGCCCGGGCCGGGGCGCGGGAGCGCGCCCTCCTCGGCCGGCTGGCGCCGGCGACGGCGATGCTCGGCATCCATGACGTGCTCGCGGTGCACCGGATCCGGCCCGGTGTGCTGGGCGGCCTGGGCGTCGGGGCGATGGTCGCGTCCTGTCTGGCGGGCGCCCTCCCGCGCGACGCGCTGATCCGGACGCTGGCCGACGGCGGCAGCCCCGACGAGCCGGACCGTGCGGGAGCCGTCGCGCTGGCCTTTCTGCCGGCCGGCCACGACCCCGAGTGGTACCGCGGTGCCTTGCACGCAGGGGTGCGGTACTGCGGCTCCCTGGGCGAGGACACCAGCGGAACGTACCGGGTGGTGCTGCTGACCGGGTACGCCGATGCGCTGGGGCGGCTTGCCACCGAGGCCCCGAAGGGCGCCGTCCGGATCGGCGAGAGCCCTGGTGTCACGGTGCACGGCCCGCTCGGCCGGGCGGCCCACCGCAGGATGCGCCGTCTGGTGACCGGTCTCCCGTTCACCGCCCCCGTTCTGCCGCTGTGCTCCGCGCTGGAAGCGAAGACCCTGCGTACGGCGGACGACGTCGGCGAGCTCTTCCTGCGGAACGTGGTGCAGCCCGCCGACCTCGGCTCGCTCACGGCGGAGATGCACGCGCACGGCACCCGGCTCGGGCTCGTCCTCGGGCCGTCCCTGCCCAGGAACCTGCTCCGGTTTCCGTTCCCCGTCGTCCATGTGGAATCCCCGGCCGACATCGCCCGGGCGATCTCGGCGATCCTGGAATTCGGCGTGGAGATGTCCCCGGCGGGGCACCGCATGCCGCACTGGGCGTAGGGCGTTCCCGGGCTCCTCCCCCAGTTCTGCGGATTCCGTGGTTCCCGGGCCGGGGAATGCTAAGCACCCCCCTAGTCATCGGCGGCGGAAGATGGCGCCCAACCGGCAGGACAGAGCCGGCTCGCTCCCCGGAGGCCAGGAATGCGTGACCCTTCCGCACGTCAGCTCTACACCAGACCCCTGTCGGCCGAGGAATGGCTGTACGTGGGCATGGGCGGCCGGAACACCATTCAGCACGTCATCGAAGGCGACGGAACCCTGGACGCCGAGGAACTCACCAAGGCCGTGGCGATCGCCTCGGAGGCGTGCCCCGGCACCCGGCTCAGGCGGCAGGGACGCCGCTGGGTGGACAGCGGGGTCGCCCCCTTGGTACACGTCCTGCCCGGCCCCTTCGACGGAAAGCGGCTGGATTCCCCGGCGCTGCGCACGCCGCTGAGCCCGTCGGGGCCGACCTGTGAAGTGCTGCTCGTTCCCGGGGATCCGGTCACCGTGGTCTTCCGGGCCTGCCATGCCGTGACCGATGCCCGGGGCCTGCTGCCCTGGGCCGTCGATGTGTTCCGGGTGCTGCGCGGTCAGCAGCCGCTCGGCGCGCCCGCACGGCTGAACAGTGACGAGTTTCTGCAGCGGCTCGATCTGCCGGGCGGCCTGCCGCCGATTCCGCAGGGCGTGGGGAAGCTGGAATGGCCCTCTCCGCTGGGGCAGTTGCCGCGAAGGGGGCGCGGCCTGGTCTGGCGGCGCCGTACCGTCGACGGCAGCCACCCGGCGGTCACGGCCAAGGTGACGACCGCCCTTGCCGCGGAATACGGACCGCAGGGCAGGGGGCAGTTCTTCGTTCCGGTCGATCTGCGCCGCCATGACGCGTCGATCCGTTCCACGGCCTGGCTGTCCCAGGCGCTGGTCGTGGACGTCCGCCCGGGGGACGGTTGGGAGGAGACGCATCACAGGATGCTGACCGCGCTCTCCGCGAAAGAGGAACTGGCGCTGCGCACCGAGCCCCGCCTGCTGCGGGCGCCGTTGCCGGTGCTGCGCCTGCTGTCGGCGGCGGTCGACCGTACGGCCGTCCGCAAGGGCCGCTTCTCCGCTCTGGGCTTCGTGACGCATCTGGGCGCCTTCGCCCTCCAGGACTTCAGCGCCGCCGGATTCCGGGCCAGGACGCTGTTCACCCTGGGCGGCACCGGTCCGGGCAGCCCGCCGTCGATCGAGATGATGGAGAGCGGGGGCCACACCGAGATCACCGTGGCGTGGCAGGACGGCCCCGGTGTCGCGGAGCGCGCCGACGCCCTGCTCGACCACGTCGAAGAGGCGCTGTCGCCCCGCGCGCACCGTCACTGGGCGGGCAACGAGACCGCGCGAGCGCTGCCCACCGACGCTTCGGTGGTCCGGCTCTTCCGCGAGCAGGTCCGGCGGACGCCCGACAGGGTGGCGCTCAGCGGGCCGGAGGGCCCGGTGACCTATGCCGAACTGAGCCGCCGCGCGGATGCCGTGGCCGCCGGACTGACCCGCCGCGGCGCCGGCCGGGGCACCGTCGTCGCCCTGCTCGCCGACCGGTCGGTGGCGGGCGTGGCGGGGCTGTGGGGGGTGCTGCGGGCCGGATCCTGCTATCTGCCGGTGGATGCGCAGCATCCCGATGTCCGCCTGGCCGGGCTGCTGTCCGCTGCCGGGGCCGCGTACTGCCTGGTGGAGCGGCCCTACGAGCAGCGCGACTGCATACCGGACGGGTGTGTGCCGCTGGTGCTGGACGACCTGATGGCCGAGGCGGCGGACCCGGAGGGTTCCGGCGCGGCGGAGGACCACGCGTCCGGCCACCGCGGCTTCGAGGATGCCGAGGTGGCGCCGGACGACCTGGCCTACATCATCTACACCTCGGGGTCGACGGGCCGCCCCAAGGGCGTGCAGATCGAGCACCGGAGCCTTCAGCACTACGTCCACTGGGCCACCCGGGAATTCGGGGTGGACGCCGACACCCGCCTCCCGCTCCTCACTTCACCGTCCTTCGACGTCTCGGGCACCTCCGTGTTCCTGCCCCTGCTGGCGGGCGGCGAGGTGATCCTCCTGCGCGACGAGCCCCATCACCTCTCGCTGCGCCGCCTGCTGGAGCGCTCGGGCGCCAATACGCTGAATCTGACGCCCTCCCATCTCGATCTGATCGGGCAGCTGGACATCCGCCCGGCCGGGTTCCGCACCCTCATCGTGATCGGTGAGCAGCTGAGGGTGGAGGTCGCGGCGCGGGCACAGGAGATGTTCGGGGCGCAGTGCCGGATCATCAACGAGTACGGGCCCACCGAGGCGACCATCGGGTGCACGGCGTACACCTTCCGGCCGGAGGCGGATGCGGAGCGGGCCGTGGTGCCGATCGGGATGCCGGCCGACAACACCCAGGTGTTCCTGCTCGATGCGCAACGGCGGTTCGTCGCCCCGGGCGGGGTGGGCGAGATGTACCTCGGTGGCGCGCAACTGGCCCGCGGCTACCGTGGCCGTCCGGACCTGGACCAGGAGTGCTTCCCCAGGCTGGCGGACGGCACCCGGGTCTACCGCACGGGTGATCTGGCCCGGGCCCTGCCCTCGGGCGGGTTGGAGTTCATCGGACGCGTCGACAACCAGGTCAAGGTGCGAGGGCATCGGGTGGAGCCGGCGGAGGTGGCGCAGAGTCTGGAGGGCCACCCGGCGGTCGACCGGGCCGTGGTGGTGGCGCGGGCCAGGCCCGGCCGGCCCGGCAAGTCCCTGTGCGCGTACGTGCTGGCCGACGCGGAGCTCACACCGCAGGAGTTGACTGCCTACGCCACCGAACGGCTCCCCCGTTACATGGTGCCTGCCGCGATCCTCGTCGTGCCGGAACTGCCGTACACGGTCAGCGGCAAGGTCGACGAGAAGGCTCTGCCCGATCCCCTCACGGAGGAGTCGGGCTCCGGGTCAGCGGGCCGGGCGGGTTCGGCCGCGCCGGTGGATCCGGTGGAGGAGGCGGTGGCGCGGGTGTGGGCACGCGCCCTGGGCGTGGAGCGCTGCCGGCTCGACGGGCAGGCGGATTTCCACCGGATGGGCGGTGACTCGCTGTCGCTGCTGGCGATGGTCGCCGGGGTCTGCCGCGAGGTGCTGGAGGCCGGCGGGGAAGAGGCGTTCATGGCGCATCTCGCCACGATCATCAGCGAGCCGACGCTCGACCGGGTGGTCGCGCTCTGCCGCGCGGCGGCTGCCGGAGACCGGCAGGCGCAGGTCTGACCGCTACGGCTGGGTCCCGTTGCTGCCCGAAGGCCCGTGGCCGGCAACGGGATCGGCCAGGAGCGGATCCGGAGTTCCGGGGCACCGGGAACGCACCACGCCCTTGTCGATCAGCAGGGCGTACACGGCGGCCGCGGCTTCCGGGACCGACAGCCGGTGCGTGGCCAGGCGCAGGTCGGGACCGGCCGGCGACGCGCATGCCTCGTCCGTCGTCGTCAGGGCGGCGGCAGGCCCGGCCACGTGCCGGACGGACCGGCGCTCCGCGCACACCGAGCGCGGTGTGTCCAAGTGGACTTCCACGTACGGGGTTCCGGTCGCCTCATGGCGTCTGCGCACGACGTCGCGGCTGTCCGTGCCGGGGGCGGTGGTGGTGAGGGTGGCGGACACCAGGGTGATGAAGCCGTTGCGGGCCAGTACTTCGGCGGCGAGGCCGGTGCGCTCCACGTGGTGGCCCGGGTCCTCCCTGGTGGGTCCGGGGCCGGTGGGCAGCGTCGCGTGCAGGGCGTCGCCGTCGAGGATCTCCACCCGGTGGCGCTGTGCGCGCAGTGCGCCGGCGAGGGCCTGCGCGACGGTGGTCTTGCCGGCGCCCGGCAAGCCGGTGAACCAGACCGTGGCGCCGGCGCATCCGCACCTGAGGCTGTCGTCGTTCATGGTCAGCGCTTCTCCCGCGGGACATCGAAGCGGTCGTAGTAGAAGGCGAAGCGTTCTCTGAGTTCGGACACGTTCAGGGCGAAGTCCTCGGCGGCATAGCGGTGACGGCCGCTGCGGTGCTTCTCGGCCGTGGCGTACGCGCGCATCGCCTTCTCGGTGACGTCGTCCAGTTCGCGGCCGGCCCCCTCGTAGACCCGGCGTATTTCGCGGATCGGGTCCTCGACGAGCGGACGGAAGAGCACATCCACGACCCGGTGCTCGTGGCCTGCGCGGTCACGCAGCGCGGCGCGCAGCGACCTCTCGATGATGTCGGCGGCGAACTTCCCGATCAGATGCGGATTCGGGTGGTCGAAGTAGACCCTGGCGCCGTAGGCGACCATGTTGCTGAAGGAGATCACCGAGGTCACCGGGTCCCGGTGGGTCTGCACCACCGTGGCGTCCTCGAAGGCACCGAACAGCGGCACCAGCATTTCGGCGTGTCCCGGGGACTTCAGCACCCAGCGGTCACCGGCCGGGCGGCTCCATTGCAGGAACTGGAGGACCCGCTTGAAGTACCGGTAGCCCTCGGCGTGGTCGGCGGTGGTGTACCAGCGCGTGTACGCGGGGACCAGCCCGATGTCCTCGTACATGGGCGAGCAGTGGCTCAGCGACAGCAGCAGATTGTCCTCTTCGGCCTCGTCGTGCACCAGCTCGTGCATCGAGGCCTGTTCGGGCAGGATGCGGTTGGTCATCCCGACCTCGACCCGGCTGGCCTTGACGCGGGGGTCGGGATCCTTCCGGGCCGCCGTCAGATCACCGTCGGGCAGGGGATGCGTCGATTCCCACAGCGGAAGGGAGCGGGAGCGCTGGTCCCTGGCGATGAGCCGTTGCAGGAACGTCGTGCCGGTGCGCGGTGCACCGGTGATGAAAAGCGGCTCGGGTACCGGTGCTTCGAAGATCTCCGGGCACCGCGCGGCCAGTTCCGCGAGCCGGAGCCGGGTCGACAGGTTCTTGACCAGCTGGCTGTGCAGCATGAAACGGCCGTTCGCGCTCAGCCGGACTTCCTCGGTGAGCGACCGGCACAGCAGGGCCAACGGTTCCTCGAAGGCACTGTCCGACGCGGCTGCCGACACCCTGGCCCGGGCAGCCGCCTTGCGTTTGAGCACGTCGGGTTCCAACGGCCACAGCCGGGGCGCCACTGGCCCGAGCAGCCCGTTCATCGCCCTGAGCGGCCAGGGCAGACGCGGATGCGCCAGGAGGATGCCGCGTGAGGTGAGCTCTTGACGTCGCGGAAGCGGCACGTGGGTCAGCATCAACTTCTCCCATGGCGATGAACCGATCGCCGGTATTCTGGCCATGCGGCGCGCACACCCGGCAAGGTCGTTCCGGAACAACTAGGAGTTGTTCTGGGATTCCCGCTCGGCGACGGTCCGGTCCCCGGCCCGGCGCCGGGAAAGCCCGCGGAAAGGCATGGCGCACAAAGCGCCCGGGAGACCGTTCACGAGCCGTTCTGCCGCGTGAACGCCACCCGGGCGCGGAGCCTTTCCTCGGAGTTTCTCAGGCCGTCCCGTTGTCTTTCGGCCCGGTGGAGATCCGGGACCGCGCCGGCCTCCTACCCCGTCCGGGGAAGAGCAGCCGGAACACACCGGTCTTGTGCAGGATGATGTGCGTGATCACTTGCAGCACGAGGTAGGTGACGAAATACAGCACACCGTCGAGCGCCGGCACCGAATCGACGGGCAGGGTGTAGGCCATGATCACCCGGAGCGCCGCGTCGACCAGCAGCCCGCACCCCCACAGCACCGTCAGACCACGCCAGATGCGGCGGAACTGCGGATCGGCGTGCCACAAACCTTCCAGGGTCTCCGCCTTGCCCGGGAGCAGCGTCTTGAGAGCCCGGTAGGTGAACGGACGGGAGGTGAACAGCGACCCGAGGATCCACAGCGCGATCAGCCCGGTGAACCAGCCGCCTCTGGCCAGGGCCAGGCGCGGGCTGCCGGAGATGAGGGAACCGAGCCCGGCGAGCACGAGGATGGCGAGGACGAAGACGCCGACGCTGTCGACCCGGCGCTGTTTGACGATGGAATATCCGGTGCTGAGTGCCGGTGCGGCGGCGCTGAGCAACAGCGACACCAGTTCGCCGCAGCCCGCGCTGCGCAGCACGTAGTAGAGCCCCACGGGAAGGACGACATCGCAGAGCAGTGTCAGCGCGAACTGCCGGCGGGCAGCGGTCTGCTCGCTGTGGTTGCTGTCCGGTGCCAACTCGGCCTCGTCACGCATTGCAGCCATCGCTGCTCCTTGAGTTGTCCGTTGCTGCCCGTCCGTGCCGGATCAGGCCGCTCCGCGAAGAGCCTGTGCCGCGAGAGCGTCGGTCGTCCCTGACACCTACCAGACTTGCATGGCCAAGCAAAAAGTAGCACACACAAGCAGACGAGGCGCCCCGCGCGACAGTGGTCCGGTGCCACGGCCGAGGCTCCCGGGGCGCAGAGCCTGCCACCCGGCCCGTCGGCGCGGGACCCCGGCAGACGGGTTCTGGAGCATTTTCCAGAATGCTCGCCGGAATCACGGTGCTCCGGGACTCCGGCATTAAGGTCGCCGGCAGATACCTGGCGGGGCTCGCCGCGCGTGGCGTGGGATCACGACGCCGGTTCCGATCCGGTCCAGCCGATGGTGGAACGCGACCTGGAGAATCCATGATCATCGATGACTGCCGTATCTGCGGCAACCGCACCCTGCTGCCGATACTCGACCTGGGCCCGCAGGCTCTCACCGGCGTGTTTCCCCGCGCCCGGGACGAGGCCGTCCCCACGGTCCCCCTCGAACTGGTCAAGTGCTCACCGGACGGCTGCGGCCTCGTCCAGCTCCGCCACACCGCCGACTTCGGGCTGATGTACGGGGACAACTACGGCTACCGCTCCGGGATACGCCCGTTCATGGTCCAGCATCTCCACGGCAAGGTCGCGGCGATCACCGACCTGGTCGGCCTCGGTCCGGACGATCTGGTGGTGGACATCGGCAGCAATGACTCCACCCTGCTGCGCGGCTACCCCACCCCCGGCCCGACGCTGGTCGGCATCGACCCGACCGGGCCGAAGTTCCGCGAGTACTACCCGCCGGACGCCGAACTGATCCCCGACTTCTTCTCCCGCGACCTGTTCACCGAACGGTTCGGCTCGCGCCGCGCGAAGGTGGTCACCTCCATCGCGATGTTCTATGACCTGCCACGGCCGATGGCGTTCATGCAGGACGTGTACGACGTCCTCGACGACGACGGCGTCTGGGTCATGGAGCAGAGCTACCTGCCGGCGATGATCGAAGGCACCGCCTACGACGTGGTGTGCCATGAACACCTGGAGTACTACGCGCTGCGACAGATCGAGTGGATGGCCGAGCGCGTCGGATTCACCGTCCTCAAGGCCGAACTCACCGAGGTGTACGGCGGCAGCCTCTGTGTGACCCTCGCCAAACGGCCCGGCCGCTACCCCGTCGACGAGGCGGGGCTGGCTGCCGTCCGCGCCGGGGAGACCGCGCTCGGGCTGGACACCATGGCCCCGTTCGAAGCGTTCGCCCGCCGCGTCCATGGCTTTCGCGACCGCCTCCGTGACTTCCTCGACGACTCGCGCAAGGCGGGGAAGGTGACCCTCGGATACGGCGCTTCGACCAAGGGCAATGTCATCCTGCAGTTCTGCGGGCTCACCGAGGAGGATCTGCCCTGCATCGGCGAGCCCAACGCGGACAAGTCCGGCTGCTTCACGCCCGGTACGGGGATTCCCATCGTGTCCGAGGAGGAGGCCAAGTCCCGGCGGCCCGACCAGCTGCTGGTGCTCCCCTGGATCTACCGGGAGGGCTTCATCGAGCGGGAGAGCGCCTTCCTGGCCGGCGGCGGCAAGCTGGTCTTCCCGCTGCCCGAACTCTCCGTCGTCTGACCGTGCCGCCTCCGTCCGGCAGGGACCGTCCGGCTCCGGCATTAGGGAATCTTCCACACGGGTCCCGCCCATACTGAGGCAGCCACAGCCGGGTCCGGCCCGTCCCTCCGGTCGGAACGCACGGACCGGGCGCTGTGCTGCGACGAGCCGTGCCTGCCCGTGCAGGGCAAGAACTTGTTTCCAACGTGGTGGGAGCGCGAAAACGTGAGTGACATGAGGCGCACCGAACCGATCGGGCCGCAGCGGCCCCGGACGCGCCCCGCGGCGTCGTCCGCGCACGACGCCGCGGGCAGGTGAGCCGTGATGCGTACCCGAGAGCTCGCTGTCGCCGGCGGATTCGAGTTCACCCCCGACATCCACTCGGACCACCGCGGACTGTTCGTCTCGCCGCTGCAGGACGAGGCGTTCGTCGCGGCGGTCGGCCACCGGTTCCCCGTGGCACAGACCAACCACAGCAGGTCGGCCAGAGGTGTGCTGCGCGGGCTCCACTTCACCGCCACTCCCCCGGGCCAGGCCAAGTACGTCTACTGCGCCCGGGGGCAGGCACTGGACGCCGTCGTGGACATCCGGGTGGGGTCACCCACCTTCGGCCAGTGGGACCTCGTCAAGATGGACTCGGAGTCCTTCCGCGCCGTGTACATACCCGACGGGCTCGCCCACGCCTTCCTGGCACTCGAGGACGACACCGTCATGTCGTACCTCGTGAGCAGTGCCTACCAGGCCGAGCTGGAGCATGCGATCGATCCGCTCGACCCCGCGATCGGGCTGCCCTGGCCGCACGAGGTGGAGTTCCGCCTCTCCGCGCGGGACACCATCGCGCCCCGCCTGGCGGAGGCCGAGGCCAAGGGGATGCTCCCGATGTACGCCGACTGCCTGCCGGCCGCCGAACCGCCGGGGCATCCCGATCGGCCGGCGGTCCGGTCCGGTGACTGACGTGGAACGTGCCGTGGCACCGTCGACGCCGATCCCCGGCCCCGTCCGTGTGGCGGTGCTGGGGGCCACCGGCTGTATGGGCCGGCACGTCTGTGCCGCCTTCTCGGCCGAAGGGAGCGAGGTCGTCGCGGTCGCCCGCCGCTACGCACCGCAGGTCGCCGCCCACCGGTTCCTGTCCCTCGATGTCGCGGGCACCACCAGCGGCGAGCTCGCCCGGGTGCTGGCTCATGAGGAACTCGACGTCGTGGTCAATGCCACCCTCGGCTGGGGAGACGAACTGCACTACACCAACGTGCAGTTGGTGGAACGGCTCCTCGACGCGCTGGCGATGCTCCCGGCCCCTCCCCGGCTGGTGCACCTCGGCACCATCCACGAGTACGGCCCGGTCCCCTTCGGGACGTCGATACACGAGGGCACGGAGCCCGCTCCGGAGAATCCCTACGCCGAGGCGAAGCTCACCGCCTCGCGGATGGTTCTCGACGCCGCCCGGGACGGTGCACTCGACGGCGTGGTCCTGCGGGTGGCCAACACCCTGGGGCCGCACCCCGCACTGGAGAGTTTCTTCGGGGCCCTGGCGGTCCGGCTCCGCGGTGCCGACGCGGCCACGGGGGTCGAGCTGACGATCGCCGATGCCCGGCGGGACTACGTCGATGTCCGGGATGCCGTGGACGCCGTGGTCCGGGCGGCCCGGGTCCCGCGCGCCGACCCGCTGGTCAACATCGGCTGCGGCCGGGCGCGGGACGTACGGCAGCTGGTGGACGAGCTCGTCGCGGCCGCCGGGCTGCCCGCGGAGACGATTCGCGAGCAGCGGGGCGAGGTGCGCAGCAGGGGCGCCGACTGGATCCAGGTCGACATCTCCCGTGCCGCACGGCTCCTCGGCTGGCGCCCCCGGTTCACCCTCGGGGAATCGATGCGGGCCATGTGGGACACCGTGTGCGCGGACCAGCCGCTCCCGGCCCGGAACCTCGGCTGAGCGCACCCCGCGACGGCCCAAACGCTAGGGATTTGCCGGGTAGTTCGTGCCCGGCGCGACAGGGATCGAAATGTTTGCTCGGCCATGTCAAAATATGCTCAAGCGAGCAAATCATTCGACTGCGCGGGAGACGGCGGACGAGATTCGCATCCGCGAGGCAGGAGGCCGCCATGACCGCTCCGATCATCAGCGCCAAGGGGCTCGCCCGTACGTTCACGACCAAGAAGGGCCCGGTCGAGGCGGTGCGGGGCATCGACCTCACGGTGGCCGCCGGGGAGATCCTCGGGTTCCTCGGCCCCAACGGCGCCGGCAAGACCACCACGATGCGCATGCTCACCACCCTGCTGCCCCCCACCGGGGGAAGTGCCACCGTCGCCGGGCACGATCTGGCGAGCGACCCGGCCGGGGTGCGCCGGCGCATCGGCTATGTCGCCCAGGCGAGTGGGGTCGACCCGGCCATCAGCGTGCGCGAGGAACTGGTCACCCAGGGCAGGCTGTACAAGCTCGGCAAGGCCGAGGCCAGGAACCGTGCGCGGGAACTCGCCGAGGACCTCGACCTGGCCGAACTCCTCGACCGGCCCACCCGGGCGCTCTCCGGAGGCCAACGCCGCCGCCTCGACATCGCCCTGGGCCTGACCCACCGGCCCGAGCTGCTGTTCCTCGACGAGCCGACGACCGGGCTCGACCCCGGCAGCCGCTCCGACGTGTGGGATCTGGTGCGCCGCATCCGCGCCGAGGGCACCACGGTCTTCCTGACCACGCACTACCTGGACGAGGCGGACGTCCTCTCCGACCGGCTCGTCGTCGTCGACGACGGCCTGGTCGCCGCCGAGGGCGCCCCGCAGGATCTGAAGGTGCGGTACGCGGGATCGGAGACGGCCAGCCTGCGCGATGCCTTCCTCGCCATCACGGGGCACCACACCCCCGCTCCCGAAGCCCCTGTCACCGTCTGACCGCCCGCTCCCCACGGAGGCTGACTTGCCGCACTCGTCCCCCGCCGCGTCCTCGGTGACGACGGCATCCGAACCCGCGGGCCCACCGCCCCGACGCCACGCGGCCAGGAGCAATTCCGCCCTGGGCGACCTGGTCTCCGACACCCGCCTGATCCTCGGGCGCTATCTGCGGCAGACCCTGCGCGCCAAGATCGGTCTCGTGGTCGGCGTCCTCATGCCGCTGCTCGTGCTGTTCTTCTTCGGCCCGCTCCTGACGCATGTGCAGCTCGGTACCGGCGGTGACGCGTGGCAGACGCTGGTGCCGGGGCTTCTGGTGCAACTCGGCATGTTCAGCGCCGCCTTCGCCGGCATCGGCATCCTGATCGAGAAGCAGCACGGGGTCATCGAGCGGATGCAGGTCACCCCGGTCAGCCGCCTGGCGCTGCTGATGGGCCGGGTGCTGCGCGACGTGGTGCAGATGCTGGCCCAGTCCCTGCTGCTGGTGCTCGCCGGCATGGCGATGGGACTGCGCGCCCCGGTGCTCGGCGTCCTCATCGGCTTTCTGTTCGTCGCCGTGCTCACGGTCGCGCTGGCCTCGCTGTCCTATGCGCTGGCCATGCGGCTCAACTCCCCCGAGGAGTTCGCTCCGGTGGTCAACACCATCAACCTGCCGGTCATGCTGCTCTCCGGCATCCTGCTGCCGATGGCGCTCGCGCCCCGGTGGCTCGACGTGGTGTCGCAATTCGTGCCGCTGCGCTACCTGGTGGAAGCGGTCCGGGCCGCGTTCCTCGGCCAGTACGGCAGCACCGCGATGATCCGCGGTGCGCTCGTCGCGGCGGTGCTCGCCGCGATCTCGGTCTTCCTCGGCGCCCGGATATTCCGCAAGGCCGGTGCCTAGACGGCACAGCGGCCGAGGTGGTCAGGGCCGGCGCTCCCGGCCCTGACCACCTCGGCCGTTCCGTTCCTGTGTGCCGTCCGCCACCGGGCCCGGGTCAGGCGTCGATCCAGTGGTGCGTCTGGGCCAGGTCCATGACGCGCTTGCGCACCTGCACCAGCTGCGCCCCGGTCAGCGACGGAACCGCGTCGAGCAGGGCCTCCGTCAGTTCGCCGCGGAATTCGGCGGCGGAGAGGATCTCGCACACCAGGTCCTCGTCCGGCTCGGGGGCGGCGGACCGTGCCGTGACCGCGCCCGGAGCCTGTCGCCGCACCGTGGCCGCACGCGCCGGCTCCAGCAGCTGCACCTCGCCGGCCTTGAGCCCGCGGTCCCCCGCTTCGGCCGTGTACGCGACCCGCAGCCCGCTACGGAACAGATGCTTCTCGTCGCACAAGTCGTTGACGTGCACGAACACATCCTCACCACCGGCGTCGGGGGCGATGAAGCCATACCCTCGCACCTCGTCGAACCGCACGACCGTTCCCGTAGCCACCTCGGGCTCCCCTCTTCTCCACCATCAGCACTGCACACCGCACCCGCTCCGGAGCCACCCACGGCACCGGTTCCCCCCGGCCGGCGCGTTCGCCCACCGGTGTCCGGCCGTCGGCGCTCCGCCGGACCGGACCGGAAACCCGGGCCCTCGCGACCCGGTCGCCCGGCCGGGGTGTCAGACGGACCACGGGGGCAGATCCAGGATGGTCACCACACTGGCCGTGCAGATCCACCCCGGGCCCTGGGAAACCAGCAGGACGTTATCACCCGCTGTCACTTCGCCGGTGCGCACCAGGTGTTCCAGCGAAATGAAGACATCGGCCCCGCCCACATGCCCGACCGACTTGCCGAAATCCCAGCTCGATCGCGACATGGGCAGGCCGAGCGGCATCATGGTGGCGAATTCGACCATGCGGCCGTCCATGTTGATCGGTATGACCTTGGCGAGGTCGGAGGCGTTCAGATCCGCGTCGACCAGGGACCGGTGAATGATGTCGAGGTTGAACAGCGTGATCTTCTCAAGGGCCTCGGACAGCGGCATCTCGGTTTCGTTGAACTGCTCGGCCCGCTCCGGCATCGTGGGGACCGGCTCGTCACGCTCCAGCATTCCGCCGTTTCCGCGGTGCCACTTCTCCAGCGCGTGCAGCACCCCCGCGTTGAGGGAACGCACCTGGGCGAATCCCTCCTCGGCGCTGAGCAGGACCGCCATACCACCGTCGGAGAAGAAGTAGGACTGGCCGAAGCCGTCGTTCCAGCGGTCGGCTCCCGGGGCGGTGAAGTTCTCACCCGAGGTCAGCAGGACGGCCTCGGCCTCCGCGGCGCCGGTCATCTGGCCGATGGCCACCTCCAGCGCCCCCAGCATGCCGTTGCAGCCCTGCTGGAGATTTTGCGCGGGGACGTTTTCGAGGGCCAGCTCACGCATGATGTAGCCGGGCGGATAACACCCCATGGGGCCCTGGTAGTTGACGGAGCTGTGGATGTGCGCGCTGATCGTCTCGATATCCAGCTTGGAACGCTCAAGGGCCGTCCGGGCAGCCGAGACCGCCATGTCCAACGCCGGAATGTCGCCGCCGACGTGGACGCCGGTCAGTCCGTTGCTCTGCGGAATCTCCGCGTCCAGGATGCCGTCGGCAACCGCCTGCTCCGCGCTCGCCCATTCCGGAAGGAATGCTCCCAGCGAGTCGATGTAGATGCCTTCCAACTTCATGAACGTTCTCCTCTGTGCGTGCTGGCGGGCCCGGTCAGCATTCGAGAAGCTCTCGCCTGAGGTGCTGGGCCAGGGATCCGGGGTCGGGGAAGTCGAATATGACCGCGGGCGGCAGGGTGAGCTTCGTCGCCGCGTTCAACTCGTTGCGGACGGTCAACGCCGTCAGCGAGTCGAAGCCGAGATCCTTGAAGTCCTGCTGCGTGCCGATCGCGTCGGCGGAGGCATGCCCCAGTGCCGTGGCCACCAGTCGGCGCACGAGGTCGAGGAGGGTCGCGTCCCGTTCGGCGTCGGTCATCGCGGCGAGGCGGTGCCTGAGCTCGGAGGCTTCCGCGGGCGCGTTCCGTGCGGCCGGCCGGGACGGCTTGTGCACCAGTGCGCGCAGCAGCGGTGGCAGATTCCCGGACGCGGCCTGCCGGCGGAGTTCCGCGGTGTCCAGCCGTGCCGCGACCGGATTGCCCTCGTCCAGCCCGCATACCGCGTCGAACAGTTCCAGGCCCTCGGCGAGGGGCAGCGGGTGCACCGGCAGACGGGACGCACCCGAGGTCGTGAGGTCCCGGCCGGCCCACAGGCCCCAGGCGATGGATGCCGCCGGGAGGCCCTGCGCACGGCGGCTCCGGGCGAGGGCGTCCAGGACGACATTGGCCGCGGCGTAGTTGCCCTGGCCGGCGCCGCCCAGGATCCCCGCGACGGACGAGAAGACGACGAACGCGGAGAGGTCCAGGTCCTTGGTCGCCTCGTGCAGGGCGAGCGCGGCGTCCACCTTGGGCCGCAGTACGGCATCCAGCCGCTCCGGGGTCAGGGACAGCACGATGCCGTCGTCCGTCACCACCGCGGTGTGCACCACGGCCTTGAGCGGACGGTCGGCGGGCACCGTCGCCAGCAGCCCGTCGAGCGCCTCGCGGTCGGTCACATCGCAGGCCGCGAGGGTCACCCGGGCGCCCAGCGCGGTCAGTTCGGCCTCCAGCCCGGCCGCGCCGGGGGCGTCGGGGCCGCGGCGGCCGGCCAGCAGCAGGTCGCGTACGCCGTGCCCGGTGACGAGATGGCGGGCGAGTGCGGCGCCGAGCAGGCCGGTGCCGCCGGTGACCAGGACGGTGCCGTGCGGATCGGTGAGCAGCGGGGCGCTCCGTGCCGGAGCGGTGAGCCGGGTCAGCCGCGGGATGCGCACCGCGCGTTTGCGCAGGGCGAGTTGCGGCTCCTCGGAGCCGATGACCTTGAGCAGGGTGCGCCAGGCGGGCTTGCTCGCATCGGTGTCGACGAGGGTGAAGCGGCCGGGGTTCTCGGTCTGTGCGGACCGGATCAGCCCCCAGACGGCAGCCGTCGTCAGGTCCGGTGCGGGGGTGTCGTCCCAGGCGGCCACCGCGCCCCGGGTGAGCAGGATCAGCTTGGCGGAGGCGAAAGAGGGGCTGGTCAGCCAGGTCTGTGCCCAGGCCAGGGCCTGCCGGGTGCGGTGGTGGACCGCGTCGGCCGTGTCCGCGCCGGTCCGGTCCTGGGTGGCCGGGTCCGTTGCGGGGGCGGCGGTCATCACCACGCAGTCCGGTACGGCGGCACCGCCCTCGATCTCCTTGGCGAGGGTGTCCAGGTCCGGGTAGGTCTCGGCGTACTGTCCGGCGCCCATCAGGCCGGAGCGCGCGCGGAGCGGGTCCTCGCCGACGACGGCCCAGGCCGACGGGGTGTCCGCGGCGAGGGACGCGGGCGGTGTCTCGGTCCACTCCTCCTGGAACAGGCTGTCCTGCTGTGCCGCGGCGGCACCCCTGATGGTGCGGGCGGACACGGGGTGGGTGTCGAGGGACTCGATGCTCAGCACGGGCCGGCCCGTCGCGTCGGCGGCGGCGATCGTCAGGCCCTCGGCGGCCGTGCGGGTGAGGCGTACCCGCAGGACCGCGGCGCCGGCGGCGTGCAGGGTCACGCCCCGCCACCGGGCGGGCCGGCACGTCTGCTCCCCGGCGTCGGCGAGTCCGCCCGCCCACACGGGGTGCAAGGCACTGTCCAGCAGGGCGGGATGGAGGCCGAACGCCGCGGCCTGTGCCGTGCGGTCCTCGGGCAGGGCGACCTCGGCGAAGAGGTCGTCACCGCGCCGCCATACGGCCTGCAGGCACCGGAAGGCGGGGCCGTGGCGGTATCCGCCGGCGGTCAGGGCGGCGGCCACCTCGTCCGTCGCCACTGCGGTCGCCTCCGCCGGCGGCCACACCTCCAGGTCCCAGGAGGGCCGGACGCCGCCCGCCGTCAGGGTGCCGGTGGCGTGGCAGGTCCACGGCCTGCCGGTGCCCTCGTCGTCGCGTCGCGAGTGGAGGGCGACGGGCCGGTGGCCACTCTCGTCCGGAGTGCTGACGGTGACCCTGAGCTGGACGGCGCCCCGCGCGGGCACCACCAGCGGTGCGTGCGGGGAGAGCTCCGCCAGCCGGTCGCAGCCCACCTCGTCACCGGCGCGCAGCGCCAGTTCGACGAAGGCCGTGCCGGGCACCACGGTGCTGCCCGCGACGCGGTGGTCGGTGAGCCAGTCATGGGTGCGGGCCGACAGCCGGCCGGTGAGGAGCAGGGCCCCGGATTCGGGCAGTTCCACGGCCGCGCCGAGCAGCGGGTGCTCCGCGTCGGCCAGTCCCAGGGCGGAGACATCGCCCGCGCCGTCGGGGGGCGTCAGCCAGAACCTGTCGCGCTGGAACGCATAGGTCGGCAGGTCGGTGCGGGGCGTCGCGGCGGCGGGGAAGGCCGGGCGCCAGTCCACCGGTGCGCCGTGCACCCATGCCTCGCCCAGCGAGCGCAGGAAGCGGTCCCAGCCGCCGTCGTCGGCGCGCAGCGACGGCACCGCCGCCGCGGCGGACCCGGCGGACTCGAAGGTCTCCTGCAGGCCGACCGCCAGCACCGGGTGGGCGCTGGCCTCCACGAAGATCTCGTAACCGTCCGCGAGCAGGGTGCGGGTCGCGGCCTCGAACTCCACGGTCTGCCGGAGGTTGCGGTACCAGTAGGCCGCGGTCAGTTCCGGCCCGTCGACCTGCCCGCCGGTCACCGACGAGTAGAACGCCACCTCGCACGGCCGCGGTGACACCGACGCCAGCAACTCCAGCAGCTCGTCCTCCAGCTGCTCGGTCGCCACCGAGTGTCCGGCGAAGTCGACCGGGACCCGGCGCACCCGCACTCCTTCGCCCTCCAGGAGTGCTATCGCCTGGTCCAGGGCCTCCGCATCACCGGAGATCACGGTGGAGGAGGGGCCGTTCACCGCGGCGACACCGACCTGCCCGTGCCAGCGTTCCAGGCGGGCCTGTACATCGTCCGCGGGCATCCCCACCGACGCCATGCCGCCGGAGCCCGCCACCCGGGCGATCGCCTGGCTGCGCAGGGCGACGATCCGTGCCGCGTCGTCCAGGCTGAGGGCCCCCGCCACGCAGGCCGCCGCGATCTCGCCCTGGGAGTGCCCGACCACCGCGTCCGGCCGCACGCCGAACGAGCGCCACAGCTCCGCCAGCGCGACCATGACGGCGAACAGCACCGGCTGCACCACGTCCGCCCGCTCCAGCCCGGGAGCGCCGTCGGCGCCCTCCAGCACGTCCGCCGGCGACCAGTCCACGAAGGCCGACAGGGCCTCCTCGCACTCGGCCAGCCGGTTGCGGAAGACCTCCGAGGTGGCCGCCAACTCCCGTGCCATGCCCACCCATTGGGAGCCCTGGCCGGGGAAGACGAAGACGGTGCCGCCCGGGCGGGCGGCGCCGCGCACCACACCGGCACCGGCCTCGCCCCGTGCGAGGCCGTCCAGTCCCGCGGGCAGTTCCGCGCCGCTGCCGACGACCACGGCCCGGTGGTCCAGGGCGCTGCGGCCGAGCAGTCCGAGACCCACTCCGGCCGCGTCCACGGTGTCGGCCCCGGCACCGGTGCCGGTCTCTGTGCCGGCTTCGGTGAACTCCCGGAGCCGGGCGGCCTGTCCGGCCAGTCCCTGCGGCCCACGGCCCGAGAGCACCCAGGGGAGGACGCCGGGCGCCGCGGCCGGCTCCGCCGCCGGGTCGCTCGCCACGGGTGCGTCCGGCGCCTGCTCCAGAATGAGATGCGCGTTGGTGCCGCTGGCGCCGAACGAGGAGACCGCGGCGCGCCGGGGCCGGTCGGTCGCCGGCCAGCTGACCGGCTCGGCGAGGAGCTCCACCGCACCGGCCGACCAGTCCACGTGGGGCGACGGTTCCTCCACGTGCAGGGTCCGCGGCAGCACCCCCCGCCCGAGGGCCTGCACCATCTTGATCACACCGGCCACGCCGGCCGCCGCCTGGGTGTGGCCGATGTTCGACTTCAGCGAGCCCAGCCACAGCGGCCGGTCCGGTGCCCGCCCCTGGCCGTAGGTCGCCAGCAGCGCCTGTGCCTCGATCGGATCGCCCAGTGTGGTGCCCGTGCCGTGGCCCTCGACCGCGTCGACCTCGTCGGGTGTCAGCCCGGCCCGGTCCAACGCCTGCCGTATCACCCGCTGTTGGGCCGGTCCGCTGGGTGCCGTCAGGCCGTTGCTCGCGCCGTCCTGGTTCACCGCGCTGCCCCGCACCACCGCCAGCACCGGATGCCCCAGCCGACGGGCGTCCGACAGTCGCTCCAGCAGCACCAGTCCCGCGCCCTCGGAGAACCCGGTTCCGTTGGCCGCCGAGGAGTACGCCTTGCAGCGCCCGTCGGCGGACAGCGCACCCTGACGGCTGAATTCGACCAGGGCGGTCGGCGCGGTCATCACCGTCACCCCGCCGGCCAGCGCCAGGGAGCACTCCCCCTGCCGCAGCGACTGGGCCGCCAGATGGATCGCCACCAGCGAGGACGAACACGCCGTGTCGACCGTGAGGGCGGGGCCTTCCAGACCGAAGGTGTAGGCGATCCGGCCCGAGGCGATGCTGATCGCGCTGCCGTTGGCGAGATGACCCTCCAGACTCGGGTCCGACCGGTCGTACGGGCCGGGGCCGTAGCCGCCGTGCATCACACCGGCGAACACCCCGGTGGGGCTGCCCTTGAGGGATGCCGCGTCGAGACCCGCGCGTTCGAAGGTCTCCCATGCGGTCTCCAGCAGCAGCCGCTGCTGGGGGTCCATCGCCAGCGCCTCGCGCGGGGAGATGCCGAAGAAGGCGGCGTCAAAACGGTCCGCGTCGTGCAGGAACGCCCCTTCGTGGGCATCCGACCGGCCGCCGGCGGCCGGGTCCCGGCCCAGGAGCCGTTCCAGGTCCCAGCCGCGGTCCGCCGGCAGCGGACCGACGGCGTCGGTCCCCTCGTCGACCAGCCGCCACAGGGCCTCCGGGGAGTCGCTGCCGCCCGGATAGCGGCAGCCCATCGCGATGATCGCGACGGGTTCGTCCGGATCCGCGTGCGGAGGGGCCTGGGCGGGGTCCTCGTGCGGTGCGTCCAGCAGCTCGGTGTGCAGGTGCCCGGCGAGCGCGGCGGGGGTGGGGTAGTCGAAGGCGATCGCGGCCGACAGCCGCTTGCCGGTCAGGGACCGCAGCCGGTCGCGCAGCTGGACCGCGGCCAGCGAGGTGAAGCCCAGCTCCTTGAACGCCTTCTCCGGAGCGATGTCGTCCGCGCTGCCCAGGCCGAGTACGTCGGCGACCGCGGAGCGCACCATGGTGAGCAGCGCCCGGTGGCGCTGGGAGCCGTTGAGCCGGCGCGTGAGCTGCTCGGCTGCCCGGCCGACGGAGCTCCGCGTCGCGGAGACGGCCCTGGTGCGCAGCTCCGCCAGGGGGTTCACCGCCAGCAGCCGAGCCGGCAGGTCCGCCAGTTCCTGCCGGGCGATCTTCCCGGCCGGTGTGCGGGGGACGGCGGCGATCTCGTAGAGCTCGTCGGGCACCTTGTAGGAGGACAGCCGCTCCTGGCAGGTGGCGAGGACCAGGCCGGGGTCGATGCCGCCGGGGCCCGGTACGAGGTAGGCGACGGGGACCTCGCCGAGCACCTCGTGCGGGGTACCGGCGACCGCGGCCCCGGCCACCCCGGGGATCTGCTGGAGGACCTCTTCGACCTCGCCGGGATGGATGTTCTCACCGCCTCGGATGATCAGTTCCTTGACCCGGCCGGTGAGGGTCAGATAGCCGGCGTCGTCGCGGCGGCCGAGGTCGCCGGTGCGGTACCACCCGTCGGACAGCACAGCGGCCGTGGCCTCGGGCTGCCGGTGGTATCCGACCATCAGGGCCGGGCTGTTGACCCATACCTCGCCCTCCTCGCCGGTGACGACCTCGTCCCCCGTGCGGGGGTCGGTCAGCCGCAGTGCGAGTCCGGGCAGGGGCAGCCCGCAGGAGCCCTCCACCTGCGGGCCGTCGGGGAGGTTGGTGGTGATCGCGCCGCCGGTCTCGGTGCTGCCGTAGCTGGCCAGCAGGGAGATCCCGAAGGTCGCCTGGAAGGCGCGGTGCAGCCGGACCGGGCAGGCGGAGCCGGCGACCAGGCACAGCCGCAGGTCGGGCGCGGCGAAGTCGCCGCCGCGGGCCGCCTCGATCATGTGGTGGAACATCGTCGGGACGCCGACGAGAAAGGTGCTGCGCTCGGACTGCAGGGCCTCCAGGATCTCGTCGGCTGCCAGCCCCGGCATGAGGTGTGCCGTGGCGCCGACGGCCACGACGCCCAGCAGGCACACGTTGTGCGACACGAGGTGGAACAGCGGCAGCGGCCAGAGCACCCGGTCGCCGGCGGACAGGCCGAGGACCGGTGCGTTGCACGATGCCGTCGCCCAGAGGGACCGGCGCTGGGTGGAGAGCACTCCCTTGGGCCGGCCGGTGGTTCCCGAGGTGTAGAGCATCCAGGCCGGCTCGTCCAGGCCGAGGTCGTCGCGCGCCGGGGTCGCCGGTTCGGTGGCGGCGAGGGTCTCGTAGTGCGCGGCGCCCTCGGGGGCCGCGCCGTCGCCGGTGACCACGACGCGCAGGCCCGGACGCTGCGGCAGCATCCGCAGCACCTGTTCGGCCCCGGCCGGACCGGTGATGATCACCTGGGCGTCGCTGTCGTCGAGCAGATGTGCCAGCTCCGCGTCGGAGGACTGGGGGTTGAGCGGCACCCCGACGGCGCTCGCCCGGGAGGCGGCCAGACAGCTCTCCGCCATCTCCACGCAATTGCCCAGGTAGACGGCCGCGCGGCCGCCGCGGGACAGGCCCAGAGCTGCCAGGTTGCCGGCCAGCCGCGCGGTGCGCCGGTCGAGCGCGGCGTAGGTGACGCTGCGCCGCGCGTCGGAGAACGCGGTCTTGTCGGCGAACCGGTCGGCGTGCTCGGTGAGCAACTCGTGCACCGGGCGGATCAGTTCGGTGCGCATCTCGGCACTCACGTCTTTCGCGCTCCCACCACTTCGGAAACAGGTCCTTGCCTCGGGCAGGCGCAGGCCGCCCGGGCGGCCCGGGCACCTGGGCCCGGGCGCACCGGAACCTCCCGTCCGCTCCGCCGGGACCGCTCTCGCGAAAGGTCTCACCGGAACGTCGTTGCGCCTTCGGGAGGGAGAACACGTCCCGTCGCTCCGGCCGTGGAGAAGCGCCGTCCCCCGTCCGGCCCCAGTATGGGCAGGGGCGGTGTGGGGCATTCCCTAGTGTCCGCCCCGCCTGTGGCGCCCGTTGGGCCGCGCCGCACACCCTCTACGGCACTCCCTAGACTTCGCGGCCCTCACTGGCCCCGTCCGGGCCCGGCGTGCTGAGCTGATGGCCCCGATCAGCCGACCGGTGACGGGAACCGGTGTACCGCGTGGCCGGGACACGCCGTCGGCCTGTCGTGCTCCGCGCCGCGACCCGCGGATCGCACCCCCGCGGCAACGCGACGAACATCCCGCAGGACACTCACAGGAGGCGGCAGCCGATGGGGTACAGCAAGAGCGACATTCTGGATCAGGTACGCGCGTACCACCAGGACAATGTCGCGTCCGGATTCGTGCCCGGGGTGACGCCGGTTGCGGCGTCGGGCGCGGTCCTCGACGAGGACGACCGGGTCGCCCTCGTCGAGGCGGCCCTGGATCTGCGGATCGCGGCCGGTGCCAGTTCCCGCCGGTTCGAGCGGGCGCTGGCCAAGTACTTCGGGCTGCGCAAGGCGCATCTGACCAACTCGGGTTCCTCGGCCAACCTCCTGGCGCTCAGCGCGCTGACCTCACCTCAGCTGGAGGACCTGCGGCTGGTGCCCGGCGACGAGGTCGTCACGGTGGCGGCGGGCTTTCCCACGACGGTCAATCCGATCCTGCAGAACGGTCTGGTGCCGGTCTTCATCGATGTCGAACTCGGCACGTACAACGCCTCCCCGGAGCGGATCGCGGAGGCCATCGGCCCGCGCACCCGGGCCATCATGATCGCTCATGCGCTCGGCAACCCCTTCGCCGTCGAGGAGGTCGCCAAGATCGCCGACGACCGCGGGCTGTTCCTCATCGAGGACAACTGCGACGCCCTCGGCAGCACCTACCGGGGCCGGCTGACGGGCACGTTCGGCGATCTGGCCACGGAGAGCTTCTACCCGGCCCACCACATCACCATGGGCGAGGGCGGCTGCGTGCTGACCGACAACATGGTGCTCGCCCGCATCGTGGAGTCGCTGCGGGACTGGGGGCGGGACTGCTGGTGCGAGCCGGGCGAGGACAACCGCTGCTTCAAGCGGTTCGACCAGCAGATGGGCACCCTGCCGAAGGGCTACGACCACAAGTACATTTTCTCCCACATCGGCTACAACCTGAAGTCGACGGATCTGCAGGCCTCGCTCGGGCTCAACCAGTTCGGGAAGATCGAGGAGTTCGGTGCCGCCCGGCGGCACAACTGGGCGCGGCTGCGCGCGGGGCTGGACGGCCTGCCGCATCTGCTGCTGCCCGAGCCCACGCCGGACAGCGATCCGAGCTGGTTCGGTTTCGTGCTCACGGTGCTGGACGGCGCGCCGTTCTCGACGGCGGAGCTCATCGGCCACCTGGAGTCCCGGCGGGTGGCCACCCGACGCTTCTTCGCCGGCAATCTCACCCGCCACCCGGCGTATCTCAACAGCCCGTTCCGGGTGAGCGGTCCGCTGACCAACAGCGACATCATCGCCGAGCGGACCTTCTGGATCGGGGTCTTCCCGGGGCTGACCGACGAGATGATCGACCACAGCATCCGCAGCGTCGCCGAGTTCGTCACCAGCCGTAGCTGACGGGCCCGGCAGAAGGCGCCCGTCACGCGTGAGCATGGCGGGCGCCTGTGCCGTCCGGGCGGCAGGGGCGGGAAGGGGGCCCGGACGGTTCAGACCCCGGAGACGGACGGGGTCCGGTCGGCGGCCCACTGCTCCAGGAGGTCGGCGCCCCGGACCGCGCCCCCGGCCCCGCGGACGTGCGCGCGCATCCGCGCCGTCCGCTCCGGTGTCCCGGGGTCGGTCACGATCTCCCGAGCGGCCGCGGCGAGGGTCCGCGACGTCAGCTGGTCGCGGTCGATCCACCGGCCCAGCTCCAGGTCGTCCAGACGCCGTGCGGTCAGGGCGAGTTCGAAGGTCTGCGGCACCGCGATCACCGGTGTGCCGAAGTACAGCGCCTCCATGACGCTGCCCATGCCGGCGTGGCAGACCAGCAGATCGGCGTGCGGCAGGACGACGGGGTGCGGCAGCCACTCGTGGAGTTCGACGTGCGGCGGTACGGGCCCGAGGGCGTCGAGGTCTCGGCCGCGGCCGAGGGTCATCACCACGTGCCAGTCGTCGCCGTCGAAGGCGTCCAGGCAGGTGCGGAAGAAGTCGCGCTGGCGGTTGGACTCGGTGCCGAGCGAGATCAGTGCCAGCCGCCGGCCGTCGCCGGGCGGTGCCCACGGCACGGCGGTGTCCTCGGCGACCGAGGGGCCGACGAAGGCGAAGCGGTCGTCGAAGCTCGCGCCCTCGATCTGGAACTCCCGCGGCAGGAAGGCCAGGTTCCGGTCGTCCCATTCCGCCAGGAAGCGGCCCAGCTCGTCCGGGGCGAGGCCGTGGTCGCGGGTGAAGCGCATCAGCGCGGCGCCGCCCTGGCGCATCGAGGGGTCCTCGGGGTCGAACAGCTGGGCCCGCATGGAGAAGGTCTCGTTCGACGCGTGGCTGGGGCTCAGCTGCACGGTGGTGGTGCAGCCCAGGATGCGCGCGGTCATCCGGGCGGCCGCGAACGACTCGAAGTCGTAGAGCACGAGGTCCGGTACGTCGGAGGCGAGGGCGGCCACCGCGAGCGGGCAGACCGTGTCCATCGTCTCGACCAGCAGCTCGTAGCCCTCGGCGGCCAGGCGTGCGGCGCTCGGGTCGGGCACCTTGCCGAACGCGCCGCGCCGGGAGGTGTAGCCCACGGCCCGGGCTCCGGCCCGCTCCACCAGTTCGGTGTAGCGGTGGTCGACGACATAGGTCACCCGATGGCCGCGGGCGACGAGTTCGCGGGTCAGGCCGAGTGTCGGGTTGACGTGCCCGAAGTCGGCGAAGACGAAGACGGCCACATGCCGCTGGGATACCGCTCGGGACCCTGACAATTCCACACCTCTGCTCGCTGCTGTACGGGGGCGGGACCAGGGGCGTTCGACGGCAGCCGAGTCCCCCTGCTGCCACCGTAGGGACGGCGGCCTAGGGTTTCTGCTAATGCTGTGCGGCCGGCGGGCCCGTGACGGGGGCGGGCCGGGCCGTGGCCGCCCGCCACAGCTCCCGTGCCGAGCTGTCGAGGCTGTGACGCGCCGACCAGCCGAGCAGCCGTTGGGCGGTGCCGGTCGCCACCCGCATCCAGTCCAGGCCGGTGTCGGTCCGCACGCCGGCGCCGGCCCCTTCGACGATCCGGGCCGGTCTTCCGCTGGCCGCGATCAGCCGCTCCACCATCGAGCGCACCGGCACCGCCTCGCCGCGCCCGATGTTGATGACCTGTCCGCCGGCCGGCATCGACAGGGCGGCCAGCACCGCGTCGGCGGTGTCCCGGACGTCCACGAAGTCACGGCTCGCCCGCAGCGGACTGACCCGCACCACCGCCTCCCGCCCGGCCTCCGAGGCGCGCAGCTGTGCGGCGACCTGCCCCAGCAGACTGCTCGGTGAGGTGCCCGCCCCGATCACATTCGGCAGCCGCAGCACCACCGCGTCCGCCCGCCCCTCCCCGGACGCCGCCAGGACCGCCTGGGTGCCCCGCAGTTTCGACTGCCCGTACGGGGTGGTCGGCCGGGTCGGCGCCCGCTCGTCCAGGGCGGTGCCGGGCGGGGGCGGGGCGTACTCGAACACCGACCCGAGGTGGACCAGACGGGGGCGCCAGGTGGCCGCGGCGATCGCCGCCAGCACCGTTTCGACCAGGGTGTGGTTGGCCTGCCGCATGGTCTCCGGCTCGCGGGACCACACGGCGCCGGCGGCATTGACCACGGCATCGGGCCGCTCGGTGTCCAGGAGGCGGCTGAGGGCGTACGGCCCGTCGGCGACCAGGTCGAGCGGCACGCAGTGCGCGGGGTCGGTGGTGAAGGGCCGGCGGGCCACCAGCAGGGGTTCGCCGCCGGCCGCCCGGACCGCGGCGGACACCTGGCGGCCGATGAATCCGCTCGCGCCCAGGACGACCACCCGGCGGACCGGCCCGTCCGGGTCCCGGTCCGCTGCCGGCGTGGGACAACGGGCCATCAGCGCGTCCCGGCGAGCCGCAGCGCACGGTCCTTGAGCGGCTGCCACCAGTCGCGGTGGTCGCGGTACCAGGCGACCGCCTCGGCCAGGCCGTCGGCGAAGTCCTTGCCCGGCTGGTAGCCCAGCTCGGTCTGGATCTTGCGCCAGTCCACCGAGTAGCGCCGGTCGTGTCCCTTGCGGTCGGCGACGTACTCGATCCTCTCCGGCGACGCCCCGCAGGTCTCCAGGAGCAGATCGGTCAGTTCCCGGTTGCTCAGCTCGGTGCCGCCGCCGATGTTGTAGACCTCGCCGGGACGGCCGCCGGTGCGGACCAGCTCGATGCCCTGGACGTGGTCGTCGATGTGCAGCCAGTCGCGGACGTGCAGGCCGTCGCCGTAGAGCGGGACCTTCTTCCCGTCCAGGAGGTTGGTGACGAACAGCGGGATGAGCTTCTCCGGGAACTGGCGGTGCCCGTAGTTGTTGGAACAGCGGGTGACCCGTACGTCGAGGCCGTGGGTGCGGTGGTAGGCGAGGGCGATCAGATCGCTGGAGGCCTTGGAGGCCGCGTACGGCGAGTTGGGGTCGACCGGGTGGGTCTCCGAGCAGGACCCCGTGGCGATCGAGCCGTAGACCTCGTCGGTCGAGACATGGACGAAGGTCCGCAGCCCGTGCCGGAGCGCGGCGTCGAGCAGGACCTGGGTGCCCAGGACGTTGGTGCGCACGAACTCCGCGGAGCTGAGTATGGAGCGGTCGACGTGCGACTCGGCCGCGAAGTGGACGACCTGGTCGTGGGCGGCGAGCAGGTCGCCGACCAGTGCCTCGTCGCAGATGTCGCCGGCGAAGAAGCGGAAACTGTCGAGGTGACGGACCTCGTCGAGGTTGGCCGTGCTGGCCGCGTAGGTGAGGCTGTCGAGCACGGTGATCTGGACGTCGCCCGGCCCGAAGGGTCCCAGGAGCGTACGGACGTAGTGCGAACCGATGAAGCCGGCGCCGCCGGTCACCAGGATTCTCGTGGGGCTCATCGAGGTTGTGGCGCGAGGCCCGGGAACCAGGCCGGTGGGGAGCGCCTACCCCCTTCCGTTGTTCGGTGCGGGTGAGATGGTCGGCCCGCCGCGCGGGGCGGCGTCAGGACTGGATGTGCACCTTCGCGTGGTCGCCGATGACCAGGCGGTGGGCCACCGGACGCTGCGGTGCGAGCGCCACCTGGGCGTTGCGGCCGACCAGTGAGCCCTCCACCCGGCGCACGCTCTCGAACGACGAGCCGCGCAGCACGATCGAGGAGGCGAGTTCGCTGTCGTGGATGCGGCAGTCCTCCGCGATGGAGGTGGACGGGCCGATGTAGGAGTCGGTGACGACGGTGCCGGCGCCGATCACGGCAGGCCCGACGATGCGTGAGGCGCGGACCGTGGCGCCGGGTCCGATGCGCACCCGGCCGAGGACCTCGCTCGCACTGTCCACGGAGCCCTCGATGCAGCGTTCCTGGCTCTCCAGCAGCATGCGGTTGACCTCCAGCATGTCGACGACGCTGCCGGTGTCCCGCCAGTAGCCGGACAGCTCGCCGGAACGGATGTCCCAGCCCGCCTCGACCATCCACTGCACGGCGTCGGTGATCTCCAGTTCGCCGCGCGCGGACGGCCGGATGGCCCGTACCGCTTCGTGCACCGCGGCGGTGAACAGGTAGACGCCGACCAGCGCCAGATCGCTCTTGGGGTGTTGCGGCTTCTCCTCCAGACCCGTCACCCGGCCCGAGGCGTCCAGCTCGGCCACGCCGAAGGCGGTGGGGTCGGGGACCCGGCTGAGCACGAGCTGGGCGTCGGGGCGCTCCTTGCGGAAGCCCTCGACGAGATCGGTGATGCCGCCGGAGATGAAGTTGTCCCCCAGGTACATCAGGAAGTCGTCGTCGCCCAGGAAGTCACGGGCGACGAGGACGGCGTGGGCGAGGCCGAGCGGGGCGCTCTGCGGAATGTAGGTCACCTTCAGGCCGAACCGCGACCCGTCGCCGACCGCCGCACGGATCTCCGGTCCGGTGTCGCCGACGATGATGCCGACATCGGTGATGCCGGTCTCGGCGATGGCCTCCAGCACGTAGAAGAGGATCGGCTTGTTGGCGACCGGGACGAGTTGTTTGGCGGAGGTGTGGGTTATGGGCCGCAGGCGCGTACCCGCGCCTCCCGAGAGCACAAGAGCCTTCACGGTTTCCATCCTGGGGCGAGTGGTGTCAGGGGGAGGCCTGTCGGTCGCCGGCCGACACGGCCCGGTCAGCGCTTCGCGACCAGGTGCTCCAGTGTGGTGACCATGTCGCGCGGGCTGGGCATCGCCGCGGATTCGTCGCGCAGTCGCTGCGCGGCGGAGGCGAAGCCCGGGTCGTCGAGGATCTGCAGGGTGCGACGGAGCACCAGGTCGGCGGTGACTTCGCTGTGGTGGGCGTAGATCCCCGCGCCGGCGCGCTCCAGGGACCTGCCCCGCCACTCCTGGTCGGCGACGTTGGTGGAGAGGGCGAGTTGCGGTACGGCGTTGATCAGGGCGGTGGCGTAGGTTCCCCAGCCGCCGTGGTGGATGACGGCCGAGCAGCTGGGCAGCAGGGTGTGCAGCGCCACGCCGTCGACGGCGCGCACATTGGCGGGGACGACAGCGGTCTCGGCGAGTTCCGCCCGCTGCTGCGGAAGGAGCGCGGCGACCACCTCGATGTCGAGCGCGGCCAGCGCTCCGAGGATGTCGGGAACGGAGACGTAATCGCCGCCGTACGCCTCGGTGTTGCTCGTGCCGAGGGTGAGACAGACCCTCGGTCGCTTGGGTGCCTCGCGCAGCCACGGCCACCACACCGCGTCGCCGTTGTACGGCACGTAGCGCATGGACAGCGACTCCAGCGTGGTGGGCGGCCGCAGGCTCGGCGGCAGGGTGTCGAGGGTGTACTGCCCGTTGATCAGCTCTTCGTCGCAGGTGACGCCGAACGGGGCGCCCCGCTCGTCGAGCCAGTCGGCGAGCGGGTCCGTCCGCTCACCGGGCGGCTCCTGGCTCATCAGGCCGAGGTAGGTCTGCCGTGCCCTGCCGTAGACATCGGCACACCACAGCAGCCGGACGTGGACGGCATCGCAGGCGCGGGCGGCGATGGCTCCGGCGTAGCAGAGCGGGTCACGGACGACCAGATGCGGCTGCCAGCTCTTCGCCAGGGCGGTCATCTCGTCGATCACCGGCTCGTTGTACAGCGCGAAGCCGTAGGGAACGCTGAGCTCGTAGCGGTCGCGGAGGGCCGGCCAGTCCACCTCTCCCGGTCCCAGCCGGCTCCAGTTGGCGACGTCCTGGTCCTGTGATTCGGGGGCCAGTTTCATGGCCTGGTGCAGTCCGTGGTCGCGGCCGACGGGAGCCGCGACCAGGCCGGTGCCGGTGACGATGTCGGTGAGTCCCGGCGCGTTCGCCATGCGCACCTCGTGTCCTGCCGCGGTCAGCGCCCAAGCCAGCGGCACCATGGAATACAGATGCGACTTCTCGGACAGTCCGGCGAACAGCACGCGCATGGGATCCCCTCTCGGTCGCGCACAGTTGGGTGGTCTCGACATGACCGCCAGGCACGCATTCGCGGCCAGCGCGCGGATGGTGTCGATGCTCATCCTGTGGTCTGCGGCAGTGCCCCGCGGTACCGCGCCGCCAGGGTCTGGGGATTCCTCCAGACAATGGCGGCCGAACCCACCGACCGGCTCCCGGACGCCGGATGCGGGCCGGTCCGTGCCGTGCCGCCGCCCGGTGAGGGCGGACGCCCCCTTGCCGCCGGGCCCGGGCTCCGGAATTCCCTAGAATTCCGCCGCTTTCCTGTCCTGCGCCGCGCCCGCCGTGCTGAGCTTCGTTCTTATCTGTGAAGAGCGGTTTCGACGGCAGGACGCGTGCTCCGGTATGCGGCCGGGCCGGCGCGAAAGGGGAATCATCGGTGCCACGGAACATGTCGAATGTCCTCCCGAATGTGCCGCACCCGCCGTGGGCTCCCGGCCCGGAGATCGTCCGTCCTCCGACGGTGGAGCCGGACGGCGGGGCGACACTACTGGCCTGGATGCGCCGGATGCGCGAGGAAAGACCGGTCTGGCGGGACGAGTCGGGGAATGCGCATGTCTTCAGACACGCGGACGTGGTGCGCATCATGGCGGATCCGGAGTTGTACTCCTCCGACACGGTGGGGCGGCTCTGCGGCGGCGAGACGCCCAGCGGTGTCCTGCTGCTGCTCGATCCCCCGCAGCACGGCAAGCTGCGCCGCCTGGTCAGCCGGGCGTTCACCCACCGGCTGGTCTCCGAACTGACCCCGCGGATCACCACCCTCACCCGGGAGCTGCTCGACGCCGTCGACGGTGACCGCTTCGACCTGGTCGACGCGGTGGCCCATCCGCTGCCGGTGATGGTGATCGCCACGATGCTGGGCGTGCCGCTCCGCGACCACGACAAGTTCCAGGCGTGGGGCGGGCAGTTGCTCGCCACGGATGCGTCGGACCCGGAGAGCGTGCAGCGCATGGAGGTGACCGGCAAGGAGATCTCGGCGTACCTGCAGGAGTTCGTGGACGCCCGCCGGAGCACCCCGCACGACGACCTGATCGGCACCCTGGTCCAGGCGGAGGTCGACGGGCAGCGGCTGTCCGACGACGAGATCGTCAGTTTCGCCACGCTGTTGCTGCTGGCGGGCCACATCACGACCTCGGTACTGCTCGGCAACATCCTGCTGTGCCTGGACAGCGCGCCGGAGCGCTGGGAGGCGCTGCGCGCGGACCGGTCCGGGATACCGGCGGTCATCGAGGAGACGCTGCGCTGCCGGCCGGCGTTCACCCGCGTCGAGCGGGTGCCGACCCGGCAGGTGGAGATCGCCGGGGAGGTCATCGAACCGAACACCCTCGTCCATCTGTGGCTGCTGTCCGCCAACCATGACGAGCGGGTCTTCGAGGACCCCGCGGCCTTTGTGCCGGAGCGGTCCAACTCCCGGCAGACGGCGTTCGGCCACGGCATCCACTACTGCATCGGTGCTCCGCTCGCCCGCCTGGAGAGCCGCATCGTGCTGGAGCTGATGCTGGACCGTTTCCGCTCCGCGCGGGTGGATGCCGGCTCCCCTCTGTCGTTCCACGGCAGCAACGTCTTCGGGGCCGAGCGGCTGCCGCTGGTGGTACAGCGGGCGTGACGCCACCGCCGTGGACCCCGCCGCGCCGGTCAGCGGGCGGCGGGGTCCACCGTGATGGCGCGGGACGGGCACAGGTGCTCGGCCTCTTCCACCTCGTCCGCCCACTGCTCCGGCGGCTCGGTCATCCGCAGCACGACACGGCCGTCCTCCTCGTGCTGCTCGAAGACCTCGCCGGCGGTCATGGCGCACATCCCGGCGCCGACGCACCGGTCCCGGTCAACCGTGATCTTCATGGTGTCTCCCTCGTCTCGTGGGCCTGCGACCTCGTCCCATGGCCTGCCAACCATGGTGTCGGCTGGGCGGCGCGCCGCCGACCGTCGTCGGCAGGGTCTGGTGAATCGCCCAGACAATGAGCCCCGGCCGTGGGCCCGCACGCCTCCGCCGGGCGGCTCACGCCACCCCCCGCAGCTCATCGTGGGGTGCTGCCCCGCGGGCCCGGCAGGCCCTCCATCCAGGCGGCGACGGACTTCGCGGTGGAGCCCGCGTGGTCCTCCATCATCGTGAAGTGGTTGCCCGGCACCTCGGTCACGGTGTCCGCCCCGTCCCAGGACGCCTGCCACTCCTCCGGTGCGAGCCCTCCGGCCTGCTCGACGGTCACCGGCGGCTCGCTGGAGCGCACCAGCAGCACGGGGCAGGCCGGCCGGTCCGGTGACCAAGCGCCGACGACATGGATGTACCAGCTCATCGCGGTGAGTCGGTCGGAATCCATGTGCGCGAACAGGGACTCACGGTCGAACATCCCGCCGAGCATCTCTCCGGCGAACCGGGTGAACGGCGAGTCCTCGCGCGGCAGATAGGTGTCCAGCAGCGCGACACCGGCGGGCGGTGTCCCCGCCTTCTCCAGACGGTGCGCCACCGCGAGGGCCAGGATGCCGCCGGACGACGAGCCGAGCAGCACGAACGGACCGCCGTCCGCGCACCGCAGCACCGCCTCGGCCTGCAGCCGGACGACCGCGTCGAAGGAGGCGGGCAGCAGCTCTCCCCGGCCGAAGCCCGGGGTGGGCAGCGCCCACACGTCGCGCGTGCCGCGGTGGACGGAGGCGAACCTGGCGTACTGGTGCACCCCGGCGAGCGCCACATACGAGCTGAAGCAGATCAGTGCCGGCTCGGCGGGATCCGGGGAGGCGCCGCCGCGGGCGAGGCGTACGGGCGTGCAGGGCGTTCCGGAGTCCTCCGGGGCGTCGAACGTCGGCCGCAGCCGGGCAGCCGCCTGGAGCAGCGCGAACCCCTCCTCCACCCGTCCCGACTCGCAGGCTCCCCGGAAGAGGGCGCCGAGGGTGTCCTGCGCCCGTCCCGTCGTGGACGGCCGGTCGTCGGATCCTTCGGTGCCGGACTGCGGGAGGGCCCCCGCGGCCAGCTCCTCGCCCAGCCGGGCGGCGAGGTCCTGGGGGGTGGCGACGTCGAACACGACGGTGGGCGGGAGGCGCAGACCGGTGACGGCGCCGAGCTGGTTGCGCAGCTCCACGGCGGTCAGCGAGTCGAAGCCCGACTCCGTGAAGTCGCGGTCCGGTTCGATGTCCTCGGGCGATCCGTGGCCGAGGACCGCCGCGACCTGGCGCCGGACCAGGTCCAGCAGGAGTGCGTCCCGGCCGCCGGGGCCCGCGGCCGTGAGCCGGGCGAGCAGCTCGTCCTTGTCCGCCGCGGAGGCGGAGACCGTGCGCCGGGTCCGGCCGGGTGCGGCGCCGCCCAGCAGTGCCGCCGCTCCGCCCCTGCCCAGGCCCACGGTGACCAGCGCGGGGTCGCCCGTCGCCAGTGCGGCGTCGAACAGTGCGAGCCCGTCGTCGGCGGAGAGCGGCCGCATCCCGCCGCGGGCCATCCGCCGCCGGTCGGTGTCGGCGAGCCCCGTCGTCATCCCGCCGTCCTCGGCCCACAGCCCCCACGCCAGGGAAGTGGCCGGCAGCCCCTGGGCCGCCCGGTGTCCGGCCAGACCGTCCAGGAAGGCGTTGGCGGCCGCGTAGTTGGCCTGGCCCGCCGAGCCGAAGGTGCCGGCGGCGGAGGAGAAGAGCACGAACGCCGACAGTTTCTGATCCCTCGTCAGTTCGTGCAGCAGCCAGGCGGCGTCGGCCTTGGGGCGCAGCGTCCGGTCGATCCGCTCCTCGTCGAGCGCGGTCAGCACCCCGTCGTCGACGACCCCGGCGAGATGCACGACGGCGGTCAGCGGGTGCTCCGCCGGGACCGAGCCGAGCAGCCCCTGCACGTCCGCCCGCTCGGCGACATCGCAGGCCACCAGCGAGGCCAGCGCGCCCTCCTCGGCCAGCTCCGCGCACAGCTGCGCCGCCCCGTCGGCCGCGGGCCCGCCGCGGCTCGCCAGCAGCAGGTGCCGCACGCCGTGCCGGGTGACGAGATGGCGTGCCAGGAGCCGCCCCAACGCACCCGTGGCCCCGGTGACCAGCACCGTGCCCTCCGGGTCGAACGGGGACTCCGGGCTCCGGGGAGGCTCGACGCGGGCGAGCTGCGGCAGCCGCAACCCGCCCGCACGCAGCACCGCCTGCGGAGGCGCGGTGGCCACGGCGTCCGCGAGCACACGGCGGGACGCCTCGCTGTCGTCCAGGTCGAGCAGCCACAACCGCCCGGGGTGTTCCCGCTGCGCGGAGCGGACCAGTCCGCACAGCGCCGCGCCCGCGAGATCGCTGACGTCCTCCCCGGCCCCGGCAGCGACGGCGCCCCGGGTCACGAGCACCAGCCGGGAGCCGGCGAACCGCTCCTCCCCGAGCCACTGGCGGCAGGTGGCGAGGGTGGTGGCGAGCAGTCCGCGAACGTCCGGAGTGCCGCTACCCGGGTCCGGGTCCGTGGCGCACACCAGCAGCACGGTGTCGGGCATCGTCATCCCCGTGGCCACCGCGGCCGCCAGCGCATCGAGGTCGGCGTACGACTCGGTGTGCACGCCCGCGCCGTCCAACGCCTCCGTGATCCCGGCGTCCGGCGATCCGCCGGTCGCGGCGCCGGCCGGGCTGCCGAGCACGACCCACCGCGCGGCCCCGGAGCGTGCGGCCAGGGAGGCGTCCTGCCAGTCGAGGCGCAGCGGCACCTCGGGCCCGGCCGGAGCGGAGGCGGGCAGCTGCTCGGGGGTGACCGTGCGCAGGGTCAGCGCGTCGGCGGTGACGACGGGCCGCCCGGAGACGTCCGTGACGAGCACCGAGAAGGCATCGGCCCGGTCCTCGGCGGGCGTCAGACGTACCCGCAGCGCATCGGCCCCCTCCGCGTGGAACGTCACCCCGCTCCAGGCGAACGGCAGCATCGCACCGCCGTCTCCCGCCTCACCTGTGTCCCTCCCGCCGACGAGCAGCGCCTGCACGGCCGCATCGAGCAGCGCGGGGTGCAGGGTGAACCGTGCGGCGTCGGCGCGGAACGGCTCGGGCAGCGCGGCCTCGGCGAACAGCTCGTCGCCGCGCCGCCAGACCCGCCCGAGGCCCTGGAAGGCGGGCCCGTAGGCGAACCCGGCTCCGGCGAAGGCGTCGTACCACTCCCCCGTGCCGACCGGCTCGGCACCCTCGGGCGGCCAACTGCTCGGTGGTTCGGGCTCGTTCGCCGGAGCGGTGGCCAGGGTGCCTCGCGCGTGCCGGGCCCATGGCGCGGCGTCGTCCGCTTCCACGGGCCGGGAGTGCACGGTGAACGACCGGCACCCGGTGTCGTCGGGTGCGCTCACCACGACCTGGAGCTGGACCGCGCCCTGCTCCGGGAGGACGAGCGGCGCCTCCAGGGTGAGTTCGGCGAGATGGTCGCATCCGGTCCGGTCACCGGCGCTGACGGCCAGGTCGAGATAGGCCGTCGCCGGCAGGATCACCCTGCCCAGCACCGCGTGGTCGGCGAGCCAGGCATGGGTGGCCAGTGACAGCCGCCCCGTGAAGACCACGGATTCCGCACCGGCCACGGTGACCGCCGCGCCGAGCAGCGGGTGACCGGCCGCGCGCAGCCCCACGGCGTCGAGGTCGCCCGCCGCGGCGACGGCATCCCACCAGTAGCGCTTCCGCTGGAAGGCGTAGGTCGGCAGGTCGACGCGGCGGGCGCCGGGGAACAGCGCGGCCCAGTCGAGACCGGCACCCGAGGTGTGGAGAGCGCCGGCCGCGGCCATCACCCCGTGCGTCTCGGGCCGGTCCTTGCGCAGCGCGGGAATCAGCGTCCGTTCGCCGTCGAGGCAGCCCTGTGCCATGGCGGTGAGCGTGCCGTCCGGGCCGATCTCCAGGAACCGGGTCACACCCTGCTGCTCCAGCCACCGGACGCCGTCGGCGAAGCGCACGGCCTCGCGGACGTGCCGCACCCAGTAGTCGGGAGACATCAGTTCTTCCGCCGAGGCGAGCGTGCCGGTGACGTTCGAGACCACCGGGATGCGGGGTTCCTCGTACGACACGCTTTCCGCGACGGCACGGAAGGCGTCGAGCATCGGCTCCATCAGCGCGGAGTGGAAGGCATGGCTCACCTGGAGCCGCTTCACCTTCCGGCCCGCGGACTCGAAACGCCCGGCCAACTCCACGACCACGGATTCCTCGCCCGCTATCACGGTCGACCGCGGACCGTTCACCGCGGCGACGCTCACCTGCTGGTCGCGGCCTTCCAGCAGCGGCAGCACCTCGGCTTCCGACGCCTGGACCGAGACCATGGCCCCACCCGCCGGCAACGCCTGCATCAACCGACCACGCGCCGCCACCACACGACAGGCGTCGTCCAGCGACAACACCCCCGCCACATGCGCAGCCACCACCTCACCGATGGAGTGGCCCATCAGGAAATCGGGCCGGACACCGAAGGACTCGACGAGCCGGAACAGCGCCACCTCCACCGCGAACAACGCCGGCTGGGTGAAACCCGTCCGGTGCAGCAGCTCGGCCTCGTCACCGAACACCACCTCCCGCAGGGGCGAGGGCAGCTCCGCGTCGAAGTGCGCGCACACCGCGTCGAAGGCGTCCGCGAACACCGGGAACGCGTCATACAGCTCACGGCCCATCCCCCACCGCTGCGCACCCTGCCCCGTGAACAGCAGCGCTGTTCTGCCGTCGCCCCGTACCACCCCGGTGAGGGCATGTGCCGGGGTCTCGCCGGTCGCCAGCGCGCTCAGGCCGCTCAGCAGCTCCCCGCGGGTGCTGCCGACGAGCGCGGCGCGGTGCTCGAAGGCGGACCGGGTGGTGGCCAGGGAAAGTCCCACGTCCCGCAGGCCGAGCTCGGGACGGTCCTCCAGATGCGCGAGCAGTCGGCCGGCCTGTGCCCGCAGGGCGTCAGGGGTGGTGCCGCTGAGCAGCCAGGTCACGGGGACGGCCGGGGTGTCGGTCGGAGGCGGGGCGGGAGCAGCGGGGGCCTGTTCCAGGATGGTGTGCACATTGGTGCCGCTGATGCCGAAGGAGGACACCCCCGCCCGTCGGGGCCGGTCGGTGTCGGGCCACTCCACGGTGTCCGTGAGCAGCCGTACGTTCCCTTCCGACCAGTCCACATGGGTCGACGGCCGGTCGATGTGCAAGGTGGGCGGCAGCACGCCGTGCTGGAGCGCCAGCACCATCTTGATCAGGCCCGCCACTCCGGCGGCGGCCTGGGTGTGCCCGATGTTGGACTTGACGGAGCCGAGCCACAGCGGGCGGTCGGCCTCCCGTCCCTGCCCGTAGGTCGCCAGGAGCGCCTGGGCCTCGATGGGGTCGCCGAGTGTCGTGCCGGTGCCGTGGGCCTCGACGGCGTCGACCTCCGTGGCGGACAGGCCGGCGCCGGCCAGGGCCTCGCGGATCACCCGCTGCTGCGAGGGGCCGTTGGGGGCGGTGAGTCCGTTCGAGGCACCGTCCTGGTTGACGGCGGAGCCGCGCAGCAGCGCCAGCACCGTGTGCCCGTTGCGCTGGGCGTCGGAGAGCCGCTCGACCAGCACGACGCCGACGCCTTCGGAGAAGCCGGTGCCGTCGGTCCGGTCGGCGAACGCCTTGCAGCGGCCGTCGGCCGCCAGGCCCTGCTGGCGGCTGAAGTCCAGGAAGAGCCCCGGGGTGGACATCACGGTGACGCCGCCGGCCAGTGCGAGATCGCATTCGCCCGCCCGGAGGGCCTGCGCCGCGAGGTGGAGGGCGACGAGCGAGGAGGAGCAGGCGGTGTCGACGGTGACCGCGGGCCCCTCCAGCCCGAAGGTGTAGGAGAGGCGGCCGGACAGGACGCTCGCCGAGTTGCCGGTGCCGAGGTGTGCCTCGGCGTCCGGTGCCGGGGCGAGGGAACGGGAGGAGTAGTCCTGGTAGTTGGTGCCGGCGAAGACGCCGGTACGGCTGCCGCGCAGGGCGACCGGGTCGATCCCGGCCCGCTCGAACGCCTCCCACGACGTCTCCAGCAGCAGCCGCTGCTGCGGATCCATCGCCACCGCCTCCCGCGGCGAAATACCGAAGAAGCCCGCGTCGAAACCGCCGACATCGGCCAGGAACCCACCGGCCCGGGTGTAACTGCGCCCGGGCACCCCCGGCTCCGGGTCGTAGAGCGCCTCCACGTCCCA
>NZ_JBFBHQ010000039.1:0-45092 GCF_040701845.1 Streptomyces angustmyceticus
AGGAACCTCATCCACCGAAGTGGACGGGGTATCAACATATCTGGCGTTGACTTTTGGCACGCTGTTGAGTTCTCAAGGAACGGACGCTTCCTTTGGATTCCCTCTCGGGTTTCCTCCGGGCGCTTCCCTTCGGTGTTTCACACTCTATCAGGCCTTTTCCGGCTTTCGAACCGCTGCTTTTCTGCAGACATGCAGAAGCGCGCAATTCTTGAGTCGCGATCAAGACGCTGGGAGTGCCGCCCACCTCAACTGGACGCAGTTGATTGCGTCCGGTCTGTCTGGGGCAGGTCTCAGACAGTACAGCTCTGCTGTGGGCGAGGCAAATCGATTCGGCGTGACGCGCGGTGGGCAACCGGCGTCTCTCATGCGGAACCGTCAGTTCTTATGACTTACGCTTCTGAACGGTGCGCCGTCCAGGACAGGTAGTGACGGCGGCCTGATGAATCTCCACCCCTGGGAGGCTTCCCATGACCACCGTGACGTCCCCTCTTTCAGGACGCGCCATCGGACTCGCGGCTGTGCCCGACCCGGTGTTCTCCGGAGCGATGGTGGGTCCCGGTACCGCCATCGACCCCGATCGTGAGCCGTCCACCGCTGTTTCGCCCGTGGACGGGGTTCTCGTATCGCTGCACCCGCACGCGTTCGTCGTCGTCGACTCCGAGGGGCACGGTGTGCTCACCCACCTCGGGATCGACACCGTTCAGCTCAACGGCGAGGGCTTCGAGCTGCTCGTGAACAAGGGTGACACCGTCGCTCGCGGGCAGGAGATCGTGCGCTGGAACCCGGCCGCGGTCGAGGAGGCCGGCAAGTCGCCGGTGTGCCCGGTCGTCGCGCTGGAGGCCACTGCCGATTCGCTCGGTGAGGTGAGCGAGGCCGGCGACATCAAGGCGGGCGACCAGCTCTTCTCCTGGCAGTAGCCGGGCGCCGTCCCGTACGGCAGGTACGACATCCAACGCGGCGGCCCGGTCCGCCGCATCAACCGGAGACGGGTGCAATGGAGACAACGCTGCGAGGCGTCGGCGTCAGCCACGGTGTGGCGATCGGCGAGGTGCGGCACATGGGCACGGCGGTCCTGGAGCCGCCGGCCAAGCAGATTCCGGCGGACGAGGCGGAGCGCGAACAGGGGCGTGCCCGCCAGGCCGTGGAAGCTGTTGCCGCCGACCTGATAGCGCGGGGGAACCTGGCGGGCGGTGAGGCGCAGGCCGTGCTGGAGGCGCAGGCCCTGATGGCTCAGGACCCCGAGCTGATGGCCGATGTCGAGCGGCGGATCGCCGTCGGCTCCACCGCCGAGCGCGGGGTGTACGACGCGTTCGCCGCCTACCGGGCGCTGCTCGCGGGTGCCGGTGAGTACCTCGCGGGCCGGGTGGCCGACCTCGATGACGTGCGGAACCGGATCGTCGCCCGGCTGCTGGGTGTGCCGATGCCGGGCGTGCCGGACAGCGATGAGCCGTATGTGCTGATCGCGCGGGATCTGGCGCCGGCCGACACCGCGCTGCTGGACCCGACGCTGGTGCTCGGGTTCGTGACCGAGGAGGGCGGGCCGACCAGCCACAGCGCGATTCTGGCGCGGGCGCTGGGGGTGCCGGCGATCGTCGCGCTGCCGGGTGCGGGTGAGCTCGTCGAGGGCACGGTCATCGCCGTCGACGGCAGCACCGGTGAGGTCTTCGTCGAGCCGAACGCCGAGCGGCGGGCGGCGCTGGAGCAGGCCGCGGCCGAGCGGCGGGCGGCGCTGGCGGCGTCGTCCGGGCCGGGGGCCACCTCCGACGGGCACAAGGTGCCGCTGCTGGCGAATGTCGGTGGTCCTGGTGATGTGCCCGCGGCGGTCGAGGCCGGGGCGGAGGGTGTCGGGCTCTTCCGTACGGAGTTCCTGTTCCTGGACGACAGCAAGAACGCGCCGTCCGAGGAGAAGCAGGTCGATGCGTACCGCAAGGTGCTGGAGGCCTTCCCTGAGGGGCGGGTCGTGGTGCGGGTGCTGGATGCCGGTGCCGACAAGCCGCTGGAGTTCCTGACGCCGGCCGACGAGCCGAACCCGGCGCTGGGTGTGCGGGGGCTGCGGACCCTGCTCGACCACCCGGAGGTGCTGCGGACGCAGCTGACGGCGCTGGCCCGGGCGGCCGAGGGGCTGCCGGTCTACCTCGAGGTCATGGCGCCGATGGTGGCGGACCGGGCCGACGCCAAGGCGTTCGCCGATGCCTGCCGGGAGGCCGGGCTGCGGGCGAAGTTCGGGGCGATGGTGGAGATTCCGTCCGCGGCGCTTCGGGCGCGGTCGATTCTGCAGGAGGTCGAGTTCCTTTCGCTGGGGACCAACGACCTGGCGCAGTACACCTTCGCGGCGGACCGTCAGGTGGGTGCCGTTTCACGGCTGCAGGACCCCTGGCAGCCGGCGCTGCTGGACCTGGTGGCGGCTTCGGCCGAGGCCGCGAAGGCCGAGGGCAAGAGCTGTGGTGTCTGTGGTGAGGCGGCCTCGGATCCGCTGTTGGCGTGTGTGCTGACGGGACTCGGTGTCACCAGCCTTTCGATGGGTGCGGCGTCGATTCCGTATGTGCGGGCGACGCTGTCCAAGCACACGCTGGCGCAGTGCGAGCGGGCGGCGGCCGCGGCCCGTGCCGCGGACAGCGCCGAGGACGCGCGGGCCGCCGCGCAGGCGGTGCTCTCCGGGGAGTGATCCCGCGCGGCGCCGTGCGTCGCCGGAGTGTGGATGGCCGTCCCGCCCTTGTGGCGGGGCGGCCCTCGTCCTTTGTGCGCCGGGTGGGCGGCGTGGTCAGTGGTGGTGAGGGTCGGATGGGGGTGTGAGGGGGAGGCCGGGGGCGTAGTCGACGCCCTGCTCGGGTGGGATGGGCTCGCCGGTGTCGGCGTCGGTGCAGTAGGCGGTGAAGACCTCGGCGGCGCCGAGGGGGCGCAGCCAGGAGTCGCCGAGGGCCCAGCCGCGGACCGTTTCGCGGGGCCCGGCGCCGGTGGCGGCGCGGTCGGCGGGAGGGTTGGTGGTGCGGGAGACGAGGCCGCCGGGGGTGCGCAGGGCGAAGCCGGCGGCGAGGACCGTGCAGAAGACGAGGGTCTCGGATTCGGCGAGCTGCGGCCGGGCGCCGTCGTCGCCGGTGGCGTGCAGGACCGCGAGGAGGGGCGGTTCGGCGGCCGCGACGGAGCAGACGAGGTGGTGGGTGCCGTCCCCGAGGGAGGTCAGGAGCTCCTGGAGGGCTTGGGTGGCGCGGGCGAAGGCGGCGTGCGCGAGGTCGTCGCCGCACTCGTCGCAGCGGCCGGCGCGGGCCAGGACGCCGGAGGCGTGGTCCCAGGTGGCCTGGCGGTCGGCTTCTTCGACGAGGAGCGGGAGCAGGTGGTTCAGCGGCTCGCCCTGGTAGGTCAGGGTGGCGCCGGTGCGGGCGACTTCCGCGGTGTAGCGGCTGCGGCTGTCGGGGCGGTCCGGGTCCAGGGCGAGGTCGGCGCAGTATTTCTCGTAGGCGGCCGGGTCGAAGAGGCTGACGGTGGTGAGCACGCCCTGGGCGGCGAGGCGGCGCAGCAGGGTCTCCACCTGCTGGAGGTAGCTGCGGTGGTCGTCGAACGGGAAGGTGCGGTAGCGGCGCATGGCCGTGAAGTCCCGCTCGTCGGCCAGGACGGCGGCGCTGCTGGGGATTTCGCGGCGTAGAGCGCGGCGGGCGGCGGACGGGTCGGTGTGCCGGGATGCGGATGTCATGACTCCCCCTGAGTGCGTGCGCCGGCGCGGTGTGAGCGCCGGCGGCCGAAACCTCACTTGTCACTGAGAGTAATCAGGGGGTCTGACAATGCGGCCGGGCGCCGGACCGGAGGGCGTGGGTGCCCTGGCGGTCCGGCGCCCGGCGGGGGCCTATTCCGCGCGGTCGGCGGCGCGGTCGCGGGCCACGTTCTCGTAGAACCGGAGCAGTTCGAGGTTGTCGACGGAGCCGGGGTTGACGGCCTTGTCGAGCGGGGTGCCCTGGAGGAGGCGCTTGACGGGGACCTCGATGCGCTTGCCGGTGAGGGTGTGCGGGACGCCGGGGGCCTCGATGATGTCGTCGGGGACGTGGCGGGGCGAGAGCTCTTCGCGGATGGTCCGCTTGATGCGGTCGCACAGGGCGTCGTCGAGGGTGGCGCCGGGGGCGAGGTGGACGAAGAGCGGCATCCAGTAGCCGCCGTCGGGCAGTTCCAGGCCGATGACGAGGGATTCGCGGATCTCGGGGAGGCGTTCGACGGCTTCGTAGATGTCGGCGGAGCCCATCCGGACGCCCTGGCGGTTGAGGGTGGAGTCGGAGCGGCCGTGGATGACGACGCTGCCGCGGGAGGTGACGGTGATCCAGTCGCCGTGCCGCCAGACGCCGGGGTACATGTCGAAGTAACTGTCGTGGTAGCGGGTGCCGTCGGGGTCGTTCCAGAAGCGGGTGGGCATGGACGGCATGGGGTTGGTGACGACGAGTTCGCCGACCTCGTCGACGACCGGCTTGCCCTGGGGGTCCCAGGCCTGGAGGTCGGTGCCGAGGCAGGCGGCCTGGAGCTCGCCGATGTGGACCGGGAGGGTGGGGACGGCGCCGGCGAAGCAGCTGCAGACGTCGGTGCCGCCGCTGACGGAGGCGGTCCACAGGTCGGCGCCGCTCTCCGCGAAGCTGTCGTGGAGCCAGCGGAAGCCGTCGGGCGGGAGCGGGGAGCCGGTGGTGGCGACGCAGGTGACGGCGGAGAGGTCGAGGTCGCGGGCCGGGTGGATGCCGGCCTTGCGGCAGGCCATGACGTAGGCGGCGGAGGTGCCGTAGACGGTGGCGCGGGTGGTTTCGGCGACCCGCCACTGGGCGGAGATGTCGGGGTGGCCGGGGCTGCCGTCGTAGAGCACGATCGTGGCGCCCACCAGGAGGCCGGCGACGAGGAAGTTCCACATCATCCAGCCGGTGGAGGTGTACCAGAAGAACCGGTCGTCGGGGCCGAGGTCGCAGTGCAGGCCGGTCTGCTTGAGGTGTTCGAGGAGGATGCCGCCCTGGGACTGGACGATGGCCTTGGGCAGGCCGGTGGTGCCGGAGGAGTACAGGACCCACAGCGGGTGGTCGAAGGGGACCTGTTCGAAGACCGGTTCGGTGTCGTTCGAGGTCAGGTCCGACCAGTTCAGGGCGCCTTCGGGGGCGGGGGTGCCGAGCAGCGGGATGTGGACGACGGCGCGCACGGTGGGGAGTTCGGCGCGGAGTTCGGCGACGGTTTCGCGGCGGTCGTGTTCCTTGCCGCCGTAGCGGTAGCCGTCGACGGTGAACAGGACGACGGGTTCGATCTGCTGGAAGCGGTCGAGCACGCTGCGGGCGCCGAAGTCGGGGGCGCAGGAGGTCCATACGGCACCGACCGCCGCGGTGGCGAGGAGGGCGACGACGGCCTGCGGGATGTTGGGCACGTAGGCGCTGACGCGGTCGCCGGGGCGGACGCCGAGGCGGCGGAGTTCGGCGGCCAGCGAGCCGACCTGGGCGCGCAGCTCCGCCCAGGTGACGGGGGTGGGCTCATGGGTCTCGTCGACGTACAGCAGCGCGGGGTCGCCGGCCCGGGCCGGGTCCTGGGCGGCGCGCAGGGCGTGCTCGGCGTAGTTGAGGGTGGCGCCGGGGAACCAGCGGGCGCCGGGCATCGCGCGGTCGGCGAGGACGGTCTCGTACGGGGTGGCGAAGCGGACGTCGAACCACTCTGCGGTGGCCTGCCAGAAGGCGGGGAGGTCGTCGACGGACCAGCGGTGCAGGGCGGCGTAGCTCGTGGCGGGGTCGCCGGGGGTGGGTGCGGGCGCGCCGTGGTGGGCGGCCGCCCAGATGTGGAAGCGGGTGACCTGTGCGCCGGCGATCCGGTCCGGGCCTGGTTGCCAGAGGGGTTCCGGCTGCGGGGCGGACTGCGGTGCGGTGGTCATGATGCGGCTCCCGGGCGGTACGCGTCGTGGGCGTCGGGCGCGCACAGCGGTGGGGGTCCCCCGGCCCAGACGCTGGGCGTGTGCGCGTGACACGGCTTGCCTGGACGATGCCATGTGATCGACTCGGGCACCAGGGTGGACTACCCACATTCGGGGGGTGGCGGGTGTGGTGGCGGCATGTGGGAGGGGCCGGTTCCGCGGTGGGTGGCGGGACATACGGCGGGTTTCGGCCATCGGGTGACGATCCGCGGGCCCGAGGGTGGCCGAGCGTGACCCTGCGCAGGTGAACGGCAGTTGAACGGTGCCCGCGCACCCGGCCGTCAATGGCAGGCTGACCGGCATGGACGGGCGGGATCTGGTGCGGTCGGTACGGATGATCAAGGCGGTCGGGCCGGCGCAGGGGCTACGGTCCGTGCGTGCGGCGTGGCGGGCGCGGCGGGCGGATGCGCTGGCGCTCCCGCGGCGCGGCGCGGAGCGGGCGCGGGTACCGGGGACGGCGCGCGGCGCGGAGCCGCAGCCGGGCGGCGGGGTGATCCACTTCGCGCGGTCGTCGCTGCGGGTGCGGGTGGCCTCGGGCGGCGCGGTGTTCTGCGGCTGGGAGGGCGCCGAGCCGGAGCCGTCGTACGCGCTGGCCGGAGCGTGTCCCGAGGTGGACGCGCGGGCGGTGCTGGAGCCCGATACCGAGGGCGGCTGGCGGGTGGTCTCCGAGCGGGTGCTGGTGGTGGTGTCGCGGCACGGGGCGGTGGAGGTGCGGACACCGGGCGGGGCGGTGCTGCGGCGGGAGTTGCCGCCGCGCTGGTGGGACCGCGTCGCCGGGGAGGGCGCGGACGGGCGGCCCGAGGGGGGCGGTGCCTCGCGCTGGGTGCAGCGGGCGGAGGTCGCGGCCGATGCCCGGTTCTTCGGGCTCGGCGGGCGGGCGCACGGGCCACGGCTGCGGGAGGGGGTGTACCGGCTGTGGAACACCGATCCGGGCGGCGCCTTCGGGCCGGGGGACGATCCGCTGTCGCTGACCATGCCGGTGCAGCTGGTGGTGGCGGACGCCGGTACGCATCTGGTCTTCCACGACAACTCCTGGGACGGCCGGGTGTCGCTGCGCGAGGGCGCGGAGGGCGCGGGCTCGGGGCACGACCGGCCGGGCACCTGTGAACTGCGGATGGACGGCGGGCCGCTGCGCTACTGGGTGCTGGTGGGCACCCCGGCGCGGGTGCTGCAGGGCTGGACGGCGCTGACCGGGGCGCCCGCGCTGCCGCCGCGGTGGGCGCTGGGACACCAGCACGCCCGTTGGGGTTTCGGCGGCCAGGAGGAGGTCCGCCGGGTGGTGGCGGGCTACCAGGAGCGCGGGCTTCCGCTCTCCGCGGTCCATTTGGACATCGACCATTACGACCGGCACCGGGTCTTCACCGTCGACCGGGAACGCTATCCGGATCTGCCGGGTCTGGCACGGGAGTTGCGGGCGGACGGGGTGCGGCTGGTGTCGATCGTGGATCCTGCGGTGAAGGCGGAGCCGGGGGACGCGGTGTACGAGAGCGGGGCGGCCGCGGACGCCTTCGTACGGGACGCGCGGGGGCGCGAGGTGCGCGGGGTGGTGTGGCCGGGTGAGTCGGTGTACCCGGACTTCACCGATGCGCGGGTGCGCAAGTGGTGGGGTGCGCTGTACGGGGAGCGGTTGGTGCAGGGCTTCGCGGGCGTCTGGCACGACATGAACGAGCCGGTCTCGTTCGCCGCGTTCGGGGAGCGGACGCTGCCGCGCTCGGCGCGGCACGCCCTGGAGGGCCGCGGCGGCGACCACCGTGAGGCGCACAACGTCTACGGGCTGGCCATGGCACGGGCCGGCTTCGAGGGGCTTTGCGAACTGCGGCCGGCCGAGCGCCCGTTCCTCTTCTCGCGTTCGGGCTGGGCGGGGATGCAGCGCTACGGCGGCACCTGGTCGGGCGATGTGGCGACGGACTGGGCGGGGTTGCGCGCCTCGCTGTCGCTGGTGCTGGGGCTGGGGCTGTGCGGGGTGCCGTACAGCGGTCCCGATATCGGCGGGTTCTCCGGGGCGCCGTCCCCCGAGCTGTATCTGCGGTGGTTCCAACTGGGCGCCTTCCTGCCGCTGTTCCGTACGCATTCGGCGCTCGGGGCGGGCCGGCGGGAGCCGTGGGAGTACGGGGACGAGGTGCTGGGGCACGCCCGTACGGCGCTGCGCGAACGGCAGCGGCTGCTGCCGTACTTCGGGACGCTGGGCCAGCTGGCGCGGCTGACCGGCGCGCCGTACGTCCGGCCGGTGTGGTGGAGCGCGCCGCGGGACCGGGCGCTGCGGGACTGCGAGGACGCCTTCCTGCTCGGGGATGCGCTGCTGGTGGCGCCGGCACTGGCGGCGGGGGTGACCCGGCGGCCGGTGCGGCTGCCGCGCGGACGGTGGTACGACACCGCGACCGGGCGGGCGTACGACGGCCCGGGGCAGGTGTGGGTGGAGGCGCCGCTGTCGCGGATTCCGGTGCTGGCACGGGCCGGTGCGGTGCTGCCGGTGACGGGGGCGGACGGCGGGACGGAGCTGGAGGTGTGGGCGCCGGTGGCCGGTCGCGGGGGCAGCGGGCTGGTGGTCCCGGATGCCGGGGACGGCTGGCAGCGGCCGACGGTGGAGCGCTTCACCTCACGGCGGGAGGACGACCGGGTGGTCGTGGAGCGGCGGGACGGGGGCGCGGTGGGATATCCGGTGCGGGTGCGGGGGCTGGACGACGGGGCGGAGGGGTAGCGGGGCGGGGGCGGCGGCACCGCGGGGCGGGGGCACGGAGGGCCGTACCGTCGCGAGCGGTCGCTCCGCCCGAGAGGGGCGCGGCGGGTGGTCGCGCGGTGGTCGGTTGGGCGGTGGGCCGGTTGGGCCGTGGTCGGTTGGTCGTGGTCGGTTGGTCGTGGTCGGTTGGCCGTGGTCGGTTGGTCGTGGGGCTTCCCCTCCGGCTGCGGCGCTGGTAGACGGTGTCCATGCCCAGACTTGCTGCCGCGTTGCGCGGCCTTGCCGCCGCTGCCGCCGCGCTGATCGCCGTCGCCGCCGTCCCGTCGGGCGCGGCGGCGGGCACCGTCCCGCACCGCCCGGCGCCGTCGTCGCCCGCGGCCGACGACCCCAAGGGGCCACGGGAGTTCGTCGCGCTGCGGGATGTGGACCCCACGATCATCCAGGAGATGCGCTACGCCACCCCGCACGACTTCATGGGGGTGCCGGTGACCGGCTACCGGGCGCCGATGTGCCTGCTGACCCGGGACGCGGCACGGGCGTTGCACCGGGCGCAGCGCTCGTTCCTGCGCCGCGGGTACTCCCTCAAGGTCTATGACTGCTACCGGCCGCAGCGCGCGGTGGACCACTTCGTGCGCTGGGCCAAGGACCTCGGCGACCAGCGGATGAAGGCCGAGTTCTATCCGCGGGTCGACAAGTCGGCACTGTTCCGGGACGGCTATATCGCGGAGAAGTCCGGGCACAGCAGGGGCAGCACCCTCGATCTGACGCTGGTGCGGCTGCCGGCCCTGCCCACCCGGCCGTACGTCCCCGGGGAGCCGCTGTCGTCGTGCTACGGCCCGAAGGCCGCCCGCTTCCCCGACAACGGGCTGGACATGGGCACCGGCTTCGACTGTTTCGACACGCTGGCGCACACCCTCGACCCGCGGATCAAGGGCCCGCAGCGGGCACACCGGCTGCTGCTCAAGGAGGGCATGGAGCGCGCCGGATTCGTCAATTACCCGTACGAGTGGTGGCACTACACCTTCACACCCGAGACGTTCCCGGACACCTACTTCGACTTCCCGGTGGCGCGGCGCTCGCTCGTCCGGCACTGACGCCACTGACCGGCACTGACCGGCCACGCTGTTGGCGGCCCGTGCGGCGGGCCCCCGGTGGTCATGGCGGCGTGGTCGACGCCGCCGCGAGGAGGGTACGCGGACCGGCTGCGTTCTCGGCCGTCGTGCCGCCGAGGGGCCGGGGCGCGGAATCACCCCCGTCGATCCCGCGCCCCGAGCCCTGCTCTGGGGGACGCGGCCGGGCCGCGTCCGGTTCGACGGAAGTCTGCGGAGTCACCCTTTCGTGGCGCGGCGGCTCCGTACGGCCGGTGCGACTGCCGTGGGGACGGGACAGGGGCCGGCGCGGGCGGCATCGGTCACGGGCGCCCCCTCGTGAACGGCTTGATCGCCCGGCGACCGTACCGGGGTTCCGCGGGGCGCGGCCGCGTGCCACACTTCTGACGAACCGTCAGCTCGATCGGTTCCGCCAGTTCCGCCAGTTCCGCCAGTGCCATCAGTTCTGCGGTCGGGAGGGCCTGTGACACGTACGCCGAAGCCGGTGGTGCCGGGGTGGTTCGCTCAGGACGGGGCGGATTTCCGGCTGCTGGGGACACGCTGCCGGGCCTGTGGTGCGGTGTTCTTCCCCCGCGAGGACGCCTTCTGCCGCAACCCCGGGTGCGGGGGCGACGAGCTGGCGGAGGTGCCGCTGTCCCGGCGCGGAACGGTCTGGTCGTACACGGACGCGCGCTATCGTCCGCCCGCCCCGTACGTCTCCGATCCGGATGCCGAGTGGCGGCCCTACACGCTGGTCGCCGTGGAGCTGGCGGAGGAGCGGATGGTGGTCCTGGGGCAGGCCGCGCCCGGCGTCCGCCCCGCGGACCTCGCCGTGGGCACGGAGGTCGAGCTGGTCCCCGGGACCCTCGACGAGGACGACCGGCATGTGTGGACGACATGGCGGTGGCGGCCGTGCGGGCCGGGGCAGGGGCCGCGAGCCGTGGCTTCGGGACCGCGCGGGGGAACCTCAGCACCGCCCCCGTCCGTTCCCCGAGCGGGAACCGCATCACTACACCCGCCCACCCCCCGAAGGGGGGTGGGCGGCGGGGAAAAAACCAACGGCGCGGGTGGGCGGCGGGTAGGGGGGAGCACGGGAGGCGGCGTCGCCGTGCACGGTGCCGGGATCGGCGATGTCGCCGTGCACGGTGCCGGGATCGGCGATGTCGCAGTGCACGGTGCCGGGATCGGCGATGTCGCAGTGCACGGTGCCGGGATCGGCGATGTCGCCGTGCTCGGTGCCGGGATGCATCCCTGGGGGAAGTGGGGGCGCAGCTTCGTCGAGTACGGGACGAAGGCGGCCAGGGAAGCGCTGGCGGACGCCGGGCTCGACTGGTGCGCCGTGCAGAGCATCGTCGGCGCGGACACCGTGCGCGGCGGCTACCCCGGCTATGTCGCGGGCGCGACCTTCGCCAAGGCGCTGGGCTGGCAGGGCGCGCGGGTGACCAGCGTCTATGCGGCCTGTGCGTCCGGCGCGCAGGCCATCGGCACCGCGCGGGCGCAGATCCTTTCGGGGATGGCGGACGTGGCCCTGGTGGTGGGCGCCGACGCCGCGCCCAAGGGCTTCTTCGCCCCGGCGGGCGGCGACCGGCCCGACGATCCCGACTGGCTGCGGTTCCGGGTGCTGGGCGCCACCAACCCGGCGTACTTCGGGCTGTACGCGCGCCGCCGGATGGCGCTGTACGGCGACACGGCCGACGACTTCGCCCAGGTGAAGGTGAAGAACTCGGCGGCGGGCGCGGCCAATCCGTACGCCCGCTACCGCAAGCAGGTCACCGCCCGGGAGGTCGCCGCCTCGGCCGTGGTGTGCGATCCGCTGCGGCTGCTGGACATCTGCGCCACCTCCGACGGGGCCGCGGCACTGGTCCTGACCAGCATGGACTTCGCCCGTCGGCACGGCGTCCCGGATCCGGTGCGGATCCGCGCGGTCGCCACGGCCACCCCGCAGTATCCGCGGACGGTACTGGACCTGCCGGACATCGCGACCGACTCCGCGGCCGCCGTGCCGGAGCCGGAGACCGGTTTCCGGGCGTCGATCGCGCGGACCGCCTACGAGGAGGCCGGGATCGGCCCCGAGGACCTCTCCCTGGCCGAGGTCTACGACCTGTCCACCGCGCTGGAGTTGGAGTGGTACGAGGATCTGGGGCTGTGCGGCGCGGGCGAGGGGGCGAAGCTGCTGCGGGACGGCGCGACGGCGCTGGGCGGGCGGCTGCCGGTGAACGCCAGCGGGGGCCTGGCCTCGTTCGGCGAGGCGGTACCGGCCCAGGCCATTGCCCAGGTCTGCGAGCTGACCAGGCAGTTGCGGGGGCGGGCGGGCGCGCGGCAGGTGGCGGGTGCCCGGGTGGGGGTGACCGCCAACCAGGGTCTGTTCGGGCACGGGTCGGCGGTGGTCGCGGTGCGGTGAGCGACGGCGGGCGGCGAGACGCACGGTAGGAGACCGGCCGAGGCGCCGGGGCGGGCCCCGCGTTCTGCAGGTCCGGGTGCGCAGGCGGCCCGGCCCGGTTGCCCCCTCCGCCGGCCCCGGGGGCCCGCATCCGCCGGCTCCGGGGACCCCATCCGCCGGCTCCGGGGACCGCATCCGCCCGTCCTCTACGCGCTCCGCCCCGCCCGGTCAAGAGGGCCCGTGCGCCCTCCGACGACGGGACGCACGGTCCCGCTCCCCCGGTCGCCCGCCGTCGGCATCCTGCGCTGTCGGCGACCTTGACGCCCCCTCATCACCGGTGAACACTTCCGGATGCCAGTCGGCATCGCCGCACTCAGGCACCCCGGCCGGGTGGCAGCGGCACTCCGCTGCCCGCCGGTGGCACGCACCCTGCACGGAGGACCGGGGGACGTCCCCGGGCGAGGGCCTAGGAGCCGCCATGTATTCCAATGGGGACATCGTCGTCGGTGAAGTGATAGGCACCGCCGTACTCATACTCTTCGGGGCCGGTGTGTGCGCCGCCGTCACCCTGCACTACTCCAAGGCGAGGGCCGCGGGGTGGGTCGTGATCGCCTTCGGCTGGGGCATGGGCGTACTCGCCGGCGCCTACACCGCCGCCCCACTGTCCGGCGGCCATCTCAACCCCGCGGTGACGCTCGGCTCGGCGGTGGCGGGCGGCACCGAGTGGTCGAAGGTGCCGCTGTACATCCTGGCGCAGATGGTGGGTGCGGCGATCGGGGCCGTGCTGGCCTGGGCGCTGTACTACGCGCAGTTCGCCGCCAACGCGGAGGCGGACAAGGCCCAGCCGACGCTGGGGATCTTCTCCACCGGGCCGGAGATCCGCAATCCGGCCGCCAACCTCGTCACCGAGATCATCGCCACCGTCGGGCTGGTGCTGCCGCTGCTGTTCTTCGGCCAGAACAAGGGCATCGGCATCGGCCAGGTCCCCGGCGAGCACGTGGGGGTCTACGGTTCCGGGATCAATGTGCTGCTGGTCGCCCTGCTGGTCGTCGGGATCGGGCTGTCGCTGGGCGGTCCCACCGGCTATGCCATCAACCCGGCACGTGACCTCGGTCCGCGTCTGGTGCACGCCCTGCTGCCGATCCCCAACAAGGGCTCCTCGGACTGGGGATACTCCTGGATCCCGGTGGCCGGGCCGCTGATCGGCGCGGTGCTGTCCGGCCTGGTCTACAACGCGGCGTTCTGACGCGCCGCTGCGACACCCGCCCTCTCCCGGAGGTGCCCGCCCGGCCGGCCCGGGCCCCGCTGCACCCACTCACCAGGACTTCAGGAGGCGTGACGGCATGACGGAGCACAGCGAGAAGTACGTCGCCGCGATCGACCAGGGCACCACGTCGAGCCGCTGCATCATCTTCGACCACGGCGGCGCGATCGTCGCCGTCGACCAGCGCGAGCACCGTCAGATCTTCCCCAAGCCGGGCTGGGTGGAGCACGACGCCACCGAGATCTGGTCGAAGGTGCAGGCCGTGGTGGCGGGTGCGCTCACCAAAGCGGGGCTGCGGGCGGACCAGCTCAGTGCGCTGGGCATCACCAACCAGCGGGAGACCACGGTGCTGTGGGACCGGGCCACCGGCAGACCGGTGCACCATGCGATCGTCTGGCAGGACACCCGGACCTCGCAGCTGTGTGCCGAACTCGGCGGCGCCGACGGCCAGGACCGCTTCCGGGAGGCCACCGGGCTGCCGCTGGCGAGCTACTTCTCCGGCCCGAAGGCGGCCTGGCTCCTGGACGAGGTGCCGGGGCTGCGGGCCCGTGCCGAGCGCGGCGAGATCGCCTTCGGCACCATCGACTCCTGGCTGATCTGGAACCTGACCGGCGGCACCGACGGCGGGGTGCACGTCACGGACGTGACCAATGCGGGCCGCACGATGCTGATGAACCTCTCCACCCTCCAGTGGGATCCGGCGATCCTGTCGGCGATGAACGTACCGGCCGCGATCCTGCCGGAGATCCGGTCGTCGGCCGAGGTGTACGGCACGGCCGTGGGACAGCTGCACGGCGTGCCGGTGGCGTCCGCCCTCGGCGACCAGCAGGCGGCCGTGTTCGGGCAGACCTGCTACGGCGTCGGCGAGGCCAAGAACACCTACGGCACCGGCTCTTTCCTGCTGCTGAACACCGGCAACCGGCCGGTCCCGTCCAAGAACGGGCTGCTGACGACGATGGGCTACCAGCTCGGCGGCGAGGCGCCCGTCTACTGCCTGGAGGGGTCGATCGCCATCACCGGCGCGCTGGTGCAGTGGTTCCGCGACCAGCTGGGCATCATCGCGTCGGCGGAGGAGATCGAGCCGCTGGCGGCGAGCGTCCCGGACAACGGCGGGGCCTACGTCGTCCCGGCGTTCTCCGGCCTGTTCGCGCCCTATTGGCGCTCCGACGCGCGCGGCGTGATCAGCGGTCTGACCGGGTTCGTCACCAAGGCGCACCTGGCGCGCGCCGTGCTGGAGGCGACCAGCTGGCAGACCCGGGAGGTGGTGGACGCCATGTTCCAGGACTCGGGTGTGCGGATCACCCGGCTCAAGGTCGACGGGGGCATGACCGCCAACAGCCTGCTGATGCAGCATCAGGCGGATGTGCTGGACGTGCCGGTGAGCCGTCCGGTGATCTCGGAGACCACCTGCCTGGGCGCCGCGTACGCGGCCGGGCTGGCGACCGGTGTCTGGCAGGACCTGGACGAACTGCGGACCCATTGGAAGCAGGACACGCAGTGGACGCCGCGGATGGACGCGCAGACCCGCGACCGCGAGTTCGCCAACTGGCGCAAGGCCGTGGAGCGGAGCTTCGGCTGGCTGGCCGAGGACGGCTCGGGCGCGTAGCGGCGCCGGCGGGGCGCAGACGTACGGCCCGTACCCCGGACGGCGGGGTACGGGCCGTACCGTCCGCGTCCGTCAGGGAAGCGCGGGCTCCCGGCGCCGGGCGCCGGTCTCCATCGCGTGCTCGACGACGGAGATCAGCACGTCCCGCGCGGAGTCCTTCTGGCGGGCGTCGCACAGCACCACCGGGACCTGGGGGTCCAGGTCCAGGGCGTCGCGTACGGATTCCGGCGGGTAGCGGTCGGCGCCGTCGAAGCAGTTGACGGCGACGGTGAAGGGCAGGCCTCGCCGCTCGAAGTAGTCGATGGCGGAGAAGCTGTCCGCCAGCCGGCGGGTGTCGGCCAGCACCACGGCGCCGAGCGCGCCCCGGGCCAGTTCGTCCCACAGGAACCAGAAGCGGTCCTGGCCCGGGGTGCCGAAGAGGTAGAGCACCAGCTCCTCGTTGACGGTGATCCGCCCGAAGTCCATGGCGACGGTGGTGGTGGTCTTGGTCTCCACCCCGTCGAGGTCGTCGATCGGCCGGCCCGCCTCGGTCAGGCGCTCCTCGGTACGCAGGGGTTTGATCTCGCTGACGGCACCGACCAGGGTGGTCTTGCCTACCCCGAAGCCGCCCGCGACCAGGATCTTGAGCGTCACCGGCTCGACGGCGGCGGACCGTCGGCGGCGATCGGATCGCCCGAAGGCCATGGGATTCTTCTCCTGAATTGCCGTGTATACGGGTGGAGCTCACGCTTGATACCCGAGCGTCGGCGCACGGGCCAACAGGTGCAAGGGAACGGTACAACGTGCTCGGCACGGCGCCCACTTGAGATGTGTCACGCCCGGGGCGACGTGCCGGGGCAGAGGTGGCAAAGCTGCCCCAAAGGGCGCCGGCGGGGGCCGGGAGCTCCCTCGGCGTCCCGGCCCGTCACGGTGTCGGCGGCGTCAGACGTGGTGCCGGCCGAGGTGGTCGAGGATCGGGGGCGTGACCACGTCGGGAACCTCTTCGGGCAGCCAGTGGCTGGCGCCCTCCAGGGCCTCGAAGCGGTACGGGCCGTCCACCCACTCCCCCGTGGACTCGGCCGCGACGCGGCCCAGCGCGGTGTCCTCGCTGCCCCACAGGAACAGGGTGGGGACGGAGATCCGGCCCGCGGGCACCGAGATGACCGACTCCGGGGCGCGGTACCAGTTGAGTGTGGCGGTGAGCGCGCCCGGGGCGGAGAGCCTGCGGACATTGCGCTCGACGAGGGCGGCGGGCACCTTGCCGGCGTAAGCGGCCCGGAGCCGGGCGGCATCGTCGGCGAGCAGCGCCGTCTCCGCTGCGCCGTCGTCGCGGCGGAAGAAGCGGACGTAGTCGAGGCGGTGGTGCTGGTCGGGGTCCTCGGCGGCGGCCCGGTTGAGCGCGTCGGGGTGCGGGGTGGCCAGCACGGTCAGGGACTTCAACCGCTCGGGGTGGGCGCCGGCCAGCGCCCAGGCGACCATGCCGCCCCAGTCGTGCGAGACGAGGTGGAAGCGGCCCGCGCCCTGGGAGTCCGCGAAGGCGAGGGCGTCGGCGACGAGTTCGGGGACGGCGTAGTCGGCGATCCGGGGCGGGCGGGCGCGCGGGGAGTAGCCGCGCTGGTCGACGGCGAGGGCGCGGTAGCCGGCCGCGCCCAGGGCGGGGAGCACGGCGCTCCAGGAGTCGGCGAACTCGGGCCAGCCGTGCAGCAGCAGGACGACCTCCCCGTCGGCGGGGCCGCAGGCCAGGGCGTCGTAGGTGTGCGGGCCGGCCTGGATCTCCAGGTGTTCGACGGGTGCCGGGGTGTCGTCCGTGGCCATGGCGGCGCTCTCCTCGTGTTGACGATCGTTCAACAGGCACCGTAGCCGGGGCGTTCGAGGCGGCACCCGCCCCGGGGAGCGGGCGGGGCCCGCACCCGGCCGAAGGGGTGCTCCCCTGGGCCGAGCCGCACGCGGACCGGCACGCGAGGAAGCCGCCGCCCCGGAAGCACGTTCCGGACGACGGCGGCCACCGGGCCCCGCGGGTCACAGCGCGCGCAGGCCGTCGATCACCTCGCGCAGCACCTTCTCGTCCGGCAGCTCGGCCGGCGGTACCGGCCTGCTGACATGGACCAGCTCGGCATCGAGCAGGTCCCCGATCAGGACCCGTACGACGCCGACCGGCAGGTCGAGTTCGGCCGCCAGCTCGGCGACCGACAGCGGCTCCTGCCGGCACAGCTCGACGATGTCGACGTGCTCGGGCGACAGGGTCTGGTCCTCGACCGTCTCCTCCGCGCGGCTCTCGGCGATCACCAGCGCGATCAGGTCGAGGCGCCCCTCGGCGGCCGTGCGGGTGCGCCCGCGCGTCATGGCGTACGGCCGCACGACGGGGCCCGCGTCGTCGTCGAACCAGCGGGCCGCCTCCCGGTCCCCCGCCGTCCGGCCGTCCTGCTCGCTCATGCCGGAACCTCGCCGCGCCCGGCCTCGCACCCGCGCAGGAGGAGCTCGCTGCGCTCGCTCATGACGTCACCCTCGTCGTGCTCAGGTGGTCAGGCCGGACCTGGGCGCGGTGCCCAGGTGCGTGCCCACGCGCTTGACCAGGAGCGTCATCTCGTAGGCGATCAGGCCGACATCGGAGTCCGCGTCGGCCAGCACGGCCAGGCAGCTGCCGTCGCCGGCCGCGCTGACGAACAGGAACGCCTCGTCCAGCTCGACCATGGTCTGCCGGACGTGTCCCGCGTCGAAGTGCCGGCCGACGCCCTTGGCCAGGCTGTGGAAGCCGGAGGCGACCGCGGCCAGGTGCTCGCCGTCCTCGCGGGTGAGGTCCTTCGAGGCCCCGGTCGCCAGGCCGTCGCTGGAGAGGACCAGTGCCTTGCGGATGGAGCCGACCCGCTCGACCAGTTCGTCCAGGAGCCAGTTCAGCTCACCGGATCCCTTCGCCGAGACCGGTGCGGTGGAAGCTGCTGCCTTCGGTGCGGTCATGGACCGTCCCCTCCCGATGTGGTTCCTGGTGGTGCTGTGGCGCCCGTGTCGGTGCCGTGCCGGGTGGCCGTGTCACGGGCGCCCGGGTCTGTGGTGTCCCGGTCTGTGGCGTCCGGGCCCCTGGTGGGGTCCGGGACGGTGCTGCCGGCCGCCGCCGTGCCGTCGTCTCCCGGTGGTGTTCCGGTCCCGTGCGGGTCCTCGCCGTTGTCGCGGCGGCCGCGCTGCCAGCCGCGCTGGAGCGAGGCCATCCGGGCACGGACCGCCTCCGCGTCGCGGTCGTCGGCGGGCGGTGCATCGGGCTGGGGCGTCTCGGCCTGCCCGGCGGGGTCGGTCCTGAGCTGGGGCGCGAGGCTCGCCTGCCGCACCCGGCGGGGCAGGCCCTTGGGCGTGGTGGGCGCGGGCGTCTCCCGGTCCCCGGCGGGCCGGGCTCCGTCAGCGGCCGGGTCCTGCGGCGCGGCGGACGACGACGGCCGGGACGCGGCACGCTCGGCGGCCCGTTGACCGGAGCCGGGACGCTCGGCGGCGTCGGCATGCTCGGCGGCGTCGGCACGTTCGCCCGCCCGCTCCCCGGAGCCGGGGCGCCCGGCCGGCCGCTTCCCGGGCGGCTCGCGGTCGTCGACCGTCCTGCCGTGGTCGGAGACCAGCACCGGCGGGCGGTGGCGGCGCGGCAGGGGTGCCAGTCCGCCGGGCGCCTGGTCCCGGGTCTGCTGGTGCTGCTCGCCGTCGGGGACGGGCGGCACCGGTGCGATGCCGCGCGGTGCGGCCGCCGGGCCGTCGGGGGCGACGGGCGGCTGCCGGTCACGGCCGCGTTCCCGCCGGCGGAAGACGCCGTCCTCGTCGTCGGCCGGGCCCCGCTCGTCCGGGCCGAGCGGCGCCTCCAGTTCGACCGGTCCGTCGATGACGGCCGGGACGCGCCGCTCCCGCCGGGGCGGCTCCTGGGCGAGCGCGGCCAGCTTGCCCGCCGCGTGCTCCAGTTCGTTGCCGACCGGGCCGCCGGGCAGGCCGTCCCGCGCCGGGTCGTCGTCCTCCCGGCCGCCGGCGGCGGTCTCGGTGAGGAGCGTCCCGGGGATGAAGACCACGGCGGTGGTGCCGCCGTACGGCGAGGGCTGCAGGGAGACCCGTACGTCCTGCCGCTGGGCGAGCCGGCTGACCACGAACAGGCCGAGCCGGTCGGTGTCGGACAGCTCGAACTCGGGGGTCTCGGCCAGCCGGAGGTTGGCCTCCAGCAGCAGGTCGGGGGCCATGCCCAGCCCGCGGTCGTGGATCTCCAGGGTGTAGCCGTTGGCGACCCGCTCGCCCAGGACCTGGACGGCGGTGTGCGGCGGGGAGAAGACGGTGGCGTTCTCCAGGAGTTCGGCGATCAGGTGCGTGAGGTCCGACACCGCGGGGCCGTCCACCGCGAGCCGCGGCAGCCGGCGCACCTCGATCCGCTCGTAGTCCTCGACCTCGGCGACCGCCGCGCGCACCACGTCCATCAGCTGGATCGGCCTGCGCCACTGCCGCGAGGGCGCCGCGCCGGAGAGGATGACCAGGCCCTCCGCATGCCGGCGCATACGGGTGGTCAGGTGGTCGATCCGGAAGAGGTCGGCGAGTTCGTCGGTGTCCTCGGTGCGCCGTTCCATGGCGTCGAGCAGGGTCAGCTGCCGGTGCAGCAGGACCTGGCTGCGACGGGCGAGGTTGACGAACACCTCGGAGACGCCGCGGCGCATTTCGGCCTGTTTGACGGCGGCCTCGATCGCGGCCCGCTGGAGGGTGTGCAGCGCCTGACCGACCTGGCCGGTTTCGTCCGGTCCGAAGGCGAGCCGGGGCGCCTCGGTCTCCACGTCGACCTGTTCGCCGGCCGCCAGCCGGCGCATGACGCTCGGCAGCCGTACCCCGGCGACGTCGTGGGCGGTCTTGCGCAGCCGGATGAGGTCGCGGACGTGCCGGCGGCCGATTCGGAACGAGACGATGACCGAGACCAGCAGCGCGACGAAGCCGAGGATGCCGGCGATGGCCGCCTTGAGCAGGACGTTCATGGCGACGGGGGCGACGCGCTCCTGGTAGCGGTCCCCGGCGTCCTTGCCCATCCGCTGGAGGTCGCCGAGCACCTTGCGCGCCGTGCTGTTCCAGCGCTCGGCGTTGACCGCGTGCGGTCCGCCCCGTGCGCCGGCCGCGATCACCCGGTCCTCGTACGAGGCCAGTTCGCGGGCCTTCGCGGAACGCCAGTAGTCCTCGTAGAGGCCGCGGTCCTTGGCGGGCAGGGCGGGCAGGCCGGTGCTGTAGAGGACGCGGCGTTCGGCGACCCGGTCGGACAGCGCGCGCACATCGCGCCCGCTCATGCTGCCGGACAGCAGCACCGCGGACATCAGGGCGTCCTCGCGGGAGACCGCCTCCCGGGCCCGGGTGATGTTGACCAGCGCCCTGGCCTGCTTGTCCATCTCCACGTTCTCCAGGGCGTGGAGCGCGGCGAGGAAGTCGTAGCCGGGGTCGACGAGGGAGTTGTAGCTCTCCATCGCCTCGTCGCGGGAGACGGTGTTGTGCTCGATCTGGGAGCGCAGCGAGCCGAGGGTGCCCAGGCCCTTGAGGACACCGTTCATCCGGGCGCGGTTGGAGTTGCTGAGGTCCTCGCGCAGGTCGCCCAGGTCGATGTCGGCGCGCAGCTGGGTGACGGCGTCGTCGGTGGCCCGGGTCCGCCGGTGGAGCTCGTCGAGGGCATTGGCGCCGCGGCGGTCGGCGAGGTAGAGCAGGCTCTGCCGGCGCTCCTGCTGGAGGGTCTGGATGACGTCCTCGACCGGGTAGCCCAGATTCTTCACGACGTTGCCGACGTCCAGCAGCTGGTTCGCCTCGCGACCGGTGAGATAGGTCGTGAACGCCCACAGGGACGTCAGGGACACCAGCGGTACGAGCAGCAACGCCACGATCTTCCGGCGGACCGACTTCCCGCGAAAGCGCATGGCCTCCCCTACGACAACCCCGGCGCACGGGGGTGGTGTTCCGTCAACAAACGGCGCGAGCCTACTACTCTCGGGTGACCAAGCCGAAGGCCTCTCCTGACGACGGGGAAGCGGCCGGAGCGGGATCGTCCTGAGTTGTCCCCCGATTCCCGGACAACCCGCCCGCGTCAGCACCCCGGACCGCCCCCCTCCGCCCGGCGGAATGCCGGACGGTTGGCCGGTTTTGGTCGGCACCCAGGGCACTCACCGCGGCCCGGGTACGTGACCATGAGGAGAGACGGGGTGCGACGCCAGGGGCATGTACCCGGCGAAATCCGGGCAGCCACCAAGGAGTCGGACACGCGGGGAGAATACGGGGAGTGTGACGCGTTCATGGACACCGGCAGAGAGCCGTTGTGGCAGGAGGAACCGGCGGTCCGGCGCCGGATGGCGGATCCGGTGCGGACCGCGGCGGTGCGTGCCGTCGTCATCGTGGCGGTGACCCTGGTCCAGGCGATGGTGGCGTTCCTGTGCACCCTGGCGGGCTCCTGGTTCGCGTTCCCCGCGGTGCTCTGTACGGTCGCCAGTACCGTGGTCGCCACCTGGGCGGTGCTGGACGTCTGGGTGACCCGTCAGGTGTGGGTGCAGCGCCACGGGGTGCAGTCGCAGCCGAGCAGTACGGCCCGGGAGCTGCGCCGCGAGCGGCGCAGGGTGCGCCGGCAGCAGCGCAGGGAAGCACGGAAGGGTCCGTCGAGGATCGACCGGGCGGCCGCCTGAAGGGCCGGCGGGAGGGGTGGTTCCCCGGCGGCCTCCCGTCGCGTCCCGGGATCTACGCCACGGCCTCTTCCCGCACGGCGGGCCGGACATGGATCATGCCGTCCAGGACGCTGACCTCGTGCGTGCGCACCGGGCGGCGGGCGGGCAGGCAGGTCGGGGCCCCGGTGCGCAGATCGAACAGGGCCGCGTGCAGGGGGCATTCGACGAAGCAGCCCTCCACCCAGCCGTCGGAGAGCGCGGCGTCCTGATGGCTGCAGGTGTCGTCGATGGCGTAGTAGCCGCCCTCGGCGTGGAAGACCGCGATGGCCGGCGTGACGTCGTCGATCTCGATCCGTACGGACTCGCCCTCGGGCAGGTCCTCGATGCGGCAGACGGGAATCATCTGGCCCCCCTCTCGCTGATCGGTATCATGTGTTCTGAATAACGCATCGCAGAGCGCGATGCGCAACAGAATCCAAGCCGGGGAGCGGGCCGTCAAGGGCTTCCCGGCAGATGCCTTCAGACGTGCCCCGCGGGGCCACCGGGTGGTGACGCAAAGACCCATGTCGAACACTTCCGATACGGCCAACGACCGGTCCGAGGAGCGGCGCGGCGGGGCGGGATCCGTCCAGTCCGTGGACCGTGCGGTGAGCGTGCTGGAGATCCTGGCCAAGCTGGGCGAGGCCGGGGTGACCGAGATCTCCGAGGAGCTGGGCGTCCACAAGTCGACCGCGTTCCGCATCCTCGGGGTGCTGGAGAACCGCGGGCTGGTGGAGCAGGAGCGGGACCGCGGGAAGTACTACCTGGGCGCCGGGGTGCTGCGGCTGGCCGGCGCGGCCGCGATCCGGCTGGACATCTCGCAGGAGGGCCAGCCGGTGTGCCGCGCGCTCGCCGCGGACACCGGGGAGACCGCCAACATCGCGGTGCTCGACGGTGATGCGGCGGTCAACATCATGCAGGCCAGGGGCTCCGCCGCGGTCACCGCGTACAACTGGCTGGGCCGCCGTACCCCGCTGCACGCCACCGCCAGCGGCAAGGTGCTGCTGGCGCATCTGCCGCCGCAGCGCCGGGAGGCTCTGGTGACCCGCAAACTGCCGCGGTTCACCGAGCACACCCTGACCACGGCGGCCGGTCTGCGCGAGCAGCTCACCGCCGCGCTCGCGGACGGATTCGCCTGCACCAGCGAGGAGTTGGAGATCGGGCTGAACGCGGTGGCGGCGCCGGTGCGGGCGCACGACGGCGCGGTGATCGGCGCGATCGGCGTCTCGGGACCGGCGTACCGGATGGAGCGTCAGCTGCTGCCGGAGCTCGCGGAGCGGTCCGCGAAGGCGGCCGCGGAGCTCTCCCGCCTGATGGGCTACGCGGGTTGAGGCGGCCAGCGAAAAATCCCCCTTGACGGATCCCTGACCCGACTTCCAGCATGTCTCCTATAGCGCAACCCGGCGCACTATAGGCAACACGGTGGCAGGGGTGGACCGTCCTCCACCGCTGTCCCCCTGTCCAGGTTCCCCGGATTTCCCAGGTCTTCGGGCTCCCGGGCCCGCAGGCTCCCCGCTCTCCCCCGCTCCCAGCACCGCGCACCACTCCAACCCCTCACAGGCATCCGTGCCACCTCACGCGTGCTACCCGCCCCTGCCGCCCCGCAGGCGCTGTTTTAGGAGTGAGACATGCCGCACGAAGCCCGCGCCGTCGTCGCCCTCAAGAAGGGCGCCCCCGTCGAGGTGCTGCCGATCCTCGTACCCGACCCCGGCCCGGGCGAAGTGCTCGTGACCGTGCAGGCCTGCGGGGTGTGCCACACCGATCTGCACTACCGCGACGGCGCGATCGGCGACGACTTCCCGTATCTCCTCGGCCATGAGGCGGCCGGGGTCGTCGAGGACGTCGGGCCCGGTGTCACGGACCTGGCGCCGGGTGACTATGTGGTGCTGGCCTGGCGGGCGCCCTGCGGACAGTGCCGGTCCTGCCGCCGCGCCCGCCCCTGGTACTGCTTCGACTCCCGCAACGCCGCACGCCCGATGACCCTGCTGGACGGCACGGAGTTGACCGCGGCGCTGGGCATCGGGGCCTTCGCCGAGAAGACCCTGGTCGCCGCCGGGCAGGCGGTGAAGGTCGATCCCTCGGCCCGCCCCGAGGCCGCGGGGCTCATCGGCTGCGGGGTGATGGCCGGGTACGGCGCCGCCGTGCACACCGGAGGGGTGGGCAGCGGGGACACCGTCGCCGTCATCGGCTGCGGCGGTGTCGGCAACGCCGCCATCGCGGGCGCCTCCCGGGCCGGCGCACGACGGGTGATCGCCGTCGATCTCGACGACGGCAAGCTGGACGCCGCCGAGCGGTTCGGCGCCACCGACACCGTCAACTCCCGCGGCACGGACCCGGTCGAGGCGGTCCGCGCGCTCACCGGCGGACACGGCGCCGATGTGGTGATCGACGCGGTGGGCCGCCCGGAGACCTACCGGCAGGCGTTCTACATGCGCGATCTGGCCGGCACCCTGGTCCAGGTCGGCGTACCCGCCCCGGACATGCGCATCGAACTGCCGCTCATCGACCTCTTCTCGCGCGGCGGCGCGCTGAAGTCGTCGTGGTACGGCGACTGTCTGCCCAGCCGCGACTTCCCCGTGCTGATCGACCTGTTCCTGAGCGGCAAGCTCGATCTGGAGCGGTTCATCAGCGAGACGATCGCGCTCGGCGACATCGAATCGGCCTTCGCGAAGATGCAGCGCGGAGAGGTCCTGCGGTCGGTCGTCGTGGTGTGACCGCCCGCAGGACACCCGCCCCGCGGCTCACCCGCCGGCCGGGTCCGCCGGCTCCTCGGCGGTCTGCTCCTCGGCGGTCTGCTCCTCCGGGCGGCGGTACATCCGCGTCGCCGTGATCTGGCCGTGCACCGCCTCGCCGGAGGGGTCCGGCTGCGGCAGGCCCGGGCGCAGATGCTCCTCGACGCTGATGTACTTCAGCCCGGCGCGCAGGTCCGCGTCGTTGCGCAGCCGGATCACCAGCGGGAACTCCGCGAGCGCCGTGGTGTCGAAGAGACCGGTGGTGTACAGCAGCTGGACGCCCAGGGCGTCGGCGACGGCGCGCTGGAGCTCCAGCAGATAGGTCGCGTTGGCACGGCCGATGGGGTTGTCCAGGAACAGCGTGCCGGCGTGCCGCTGCTTGTCGCGGCCCCGGTCGTTGCTCCGCAGCGCCGCCATCGTGCAGTACAGGGCGATGGCGGCGGTCAGCAGCTGGCCGCCGGAGAAGACATCGCCCATCTGCCCGACCGGCACCCGCTCGGCGCGCAGCACCGCGTCCGGCTTGAGGATCTCCACGGCCACCCCCCGCGGCTGCAGCGCCGCGCCGACCCCGCGCAGCAGCAGGGACATCCCGTCCCGCCGCAGATCGCTGTTCTTCTTGACGGCCGCGCTCGTCGCCTCGTCGATCACCTCGCCGAGCCGCTCGGTGAGCGTGGCCTGGTCGGGGTCCTCGAAGCGGATCCGCAGGAACTCCTGCCCGGACCACTCCCCCAGCCCCTCGGGCAGCCGGGACAGCCGCTGGGCGGAGCGCAGCGTCGTCAGGGACGACTCGACCAGCCCGCGCAGCCGGTCGACGATGGAGTCGCGGTTGCGCTCCAGCTGCTCCAGCTCGTCGGTGAGCACCCGCAGCCGGGGCGCGAAGGCCTCCGCCCACTTCGCGGCATGGTCCGGCAGCGCCGCGGCGGGCAGTTCGCGGATCTGCTGCCGGGCGGGAGTACGGACCTGTTCGTAGCGGGTGGAGTTGGCGTGCCGGACGAGGATGTCGCTCGCCTCGCGCACCGCGGACTCGGCGGTGGAGAGGTCGGCGGCGCAGCCGCGCAGCGAGCGGCGGGACTCCGCGGCGGCCTGCCGGGCCTCGGCCAGCCGGCCGGCGTACGGCTCGGTCCGCCCGTCGCCGGCATCCTCGGCGTCCTGGTGGTCGCGGAGCAGGTCGCGCAGCAGGGCGGCGGTCTCGTCGAAGCCGCTCGCGGCGTCCTCGGCGGCGCGGTGGCCGCGCAGCAGCTCCTCGTGCCGGCCGCGGGCGGCCTCCAGCGCCTCGGTGGCGGTGGCCCGTTCGGCCGAGGCGGTGCGCAGCAGCTCCTTGGCGCGGTCGGCGTCCTTGGGCACCAGCTCGTCGGGCAGCTCGGTGTGCGCCTCGCCGTCGGTGGGGGCGAGCCGCTCGGCCTCGCCGCGCAGCCGGCCGAGCTGCTCACTGGCGGCCGAGGCCCGGGTCTCCAGCATGTGCACCAGCGACTCGGCGCGGGCCGCGGCGGCCTGCCGGGACGGGCCGTCGGCGGCGTCCGGGCTCTCCAGCAGGGCCTCGGCTCGGGTACGGACCTTGTTGGTGAGGCGGTTGAGTTCGGCCAGGGCGGCGCTCTCGTCGCCCTCGGCGCGGGCCTGTTCGGCGCGCAGGTCCGCGCCGACGCCGACCTTCTCGTAGAGCTGGGAGGCGGCGCGGTAGGCCTCGCGCAGCGCGGGCAGCGAGGCGCCGGCGCCCTCCGGGGCCTCCCCCACCTCGTCCGGCACGCCGGCGATCTCGGCGCGCTCGGCGCGCAGCGCGCGGGCGGTGCGCCGGGCGTCGTCGGCGGCGCGCTGGGCGGCCCTGCGGTCCTCGTCGGCGGCCCGCGCGCGGTCCACGCACTCCTCGGCACGGGCCTCGAACTCGGCCGCCTCGTCGACGAGTTCACGCATCCGGGACTGCCAGGAGGCCCGCTCCCGCAGCCGGTGGGCGAGCCCGGCCAGCAGGTCCGCGGCGCGGCGGGCGCGCTGCGCGGTCTCCTGCCGCTCGTCCCGCACCCGGGTGGCCTCGGCCGCGACCTCCTCGGTCTCGGCGCGGGCGGCACGGGCCTCGGCCAGCTCGGCGGCCGCCTCGTCCGCCGCCGTACGGGTCTCCTCCGCCGCGGCGGCCAGTTCACCGAGCCGGCCGGCCGGGCAGCCCGCACGCCAGGAGCCGAGCCGGGCGGCCAGCGCACGGTCCCCGGAGAGCCGGGCGGCCAGCGACCGGATCTCCTCGTCCCGCTCCATGGCGCGCGCCCGCAGCGCCTGCCGCTCCTCGTCGGCGGCGGACTCGTCGTGCATCGCCGGGTTCGGCGGGACGAGGAAGACGCCGGAGTCCTGCTCCTCGGGCGCGGGCGTGGGGGCGAGCAGTGCGGCGGCGGTGCCGACCGCGACGGCCGAGCGCGGCAGCAACGCGGCCTGGGCGAGCACCCCGCGGGCCCGCGCATGGGTGTCCGGATCGGTGATGATCACGCCGTCGACGAGCTCGGGGCGGGCGGCGAGCACCCGGGTGTGGTCGGCCGGGTCGACGGACTGGGCGAGATAGCGCCAGCCGGGCAGCGCGGGGACGCCGTGCTCACCGAGGTACTCCACGGCGGCCAGCACATCGGGCCCCGGGGGCAGCAGGCCGCCGTCGCCCAGCGCGCCGAGGATCCGTGCGTCGTCGGCGGCGGCCGTGCGCAGGTCGAACAGCTGCCGTTCGGCGGCGGCGACGCCCTCCTCCAGCAGCTCGTGCAGCTCGTCGGCGTTGCGGTCCAGCTCCTCGGCGGTGAGCGGGCCGGCGTGGGGGCGGGGGGAGGCGGTCCGGGCGGTGTCCGGGGTCGCCGTACGGGGGCCGGGTACGCCGAGGGCCTTGGCCTCGGACTGCGGGAGCCCGAGGAGGTCGGCGAGCCGTTGCTCGGCGCCGATCGACTCGGCCGCCCGGCGCTCGGCGTCATGGGCGCGCCCGGCGGCCTCGGCGGCGTCCTCGGCGCGGGCCGCCGCGAGTTCGGCGGCGGAGTGCCGAGCGGCGGCCTCCCGGGCGCGGTCGGTGGCCTGCCGGGCGGTCTCGCGGGCCGAGTCCCAGGCCTCGACGGCGGTCTTCTCGGCGTCCGACGCGGCGAGCGCGGCCCGGGCCGGATCGGCGTCGGGAGCGCTGTCGTCCAGCCAGCCGGCCCGGACGGCCTCGGCGGTCTCCTCGGCGACCTCGGCCAGCCGCTGCTTGAGGTGGTCGGCCTCGCTGCGGGCGCGCTGGGCGTGGGTGGCGGCCGTGGTGGCGTCGCGGTGCGCGGACTCCCCGGCCTCCTGGAGGGCGGCGGAGCGTTCCTCCTCCTCGTTGGCGACCCGCTCACCGGCCTCGGCCGCGGCGTGCAGGGCGCGCACCAGGTCGGCGGCGGCGGTGGCCCGGGCGGCGAGCGCGGGGGCGGCGTCGCGCTCGGCCTCGCGGATGGCGGCGGCGACCCGCGCGGAGCGGTCGGCGGCGGCGCGGTGCCGCAGCGCGGTCTCGGCGGCCTGCCAGGCGCTGGCCAGCGTGCGGGCGTCGTTGAGTTCGCGGCGCTGGGCGGCGGCGCCCTTCTCCGCGGCGGCCAGCGCCAGCGAGGCGTGCCGGTAGGCGAGTTCGGCGGAGACCAGGGAGCGGCGCTCCTGGACGCGCTCGGCGTCGGTGACGCGATGGGCCGCGGCGGCGACCTGTTCGGCCAGCTCGGCGGCGCGGCCGCGCTCCTCGGTGCCCCGGGCGTGCAGCCGCTGGGCGAGGGCGCGGGTGCGGCGCTCGGCCCCGGCGTGCACCTCGCGGGCCCGTTCGCGCTGCTCGGCGGCGTCGGCGATCCGGGAGAGCAGATCGAGGGAGCCGGCGGTGAAGTCCCGCTCGGCGGTGAGTTCGGCGCGCCGGCCGAGCTTGTGGGCGAAGCCGTGCACGAGGTCGGCGAGGCCGTCGGTGTCACGGGTGTCCGTCACGGCGCGCAGCAGCAGGTCGGTGAAGTCCGAGTCGTTCTTGACCGCGAACAGCCCGGCGGCCTCGCCCTCGTCGGCGTTCATCTCCCGCTGGTACCGGAAGAGTTCGGGGTCCAGGCCGAGCTCGCCGAGGTGTTCGTTCCAGCGTTCGTGGATCTCTTCCCAGGCGACGTCGAGGTTGGGGTAGTTCTTCCCGGCCTCGGTGAGGACGTCCCGGAAGCCCTTCATGGTGCGCCGGCGGCCCTGGGCTCCGGAGCTGCCCTCGCCGCTCTCCTGGCGGGGGCGGACGACGGTGGCCTCGGCGACGGGGAGGGAGTCCAGGCTCATCCCCGGCCCGGGCCGGAAGCTGTACCAGGCCTCGGCGAACTTCCGGGGGTCGTTGGAGACCTGCCGGCCGCGCCATTCGCTGACCTTGCCGACGACCACGGACTCGCCGGTGAGGACGTGCTGCCACTCCAGAGCGACATGGCCGCAGTCGTCGGCGAGCAGGAACTTGCGCAGGACGCCGGAGCTGGCGCCGCCGAGGGTGTTGCGGTGGCCGGGCAGCATCACCGAGAAGATCAGCTTGAGCAGGACGGACTTGCCGCCGCCGTTCTCCAGGAAGAGCACGCCCGCGGGCGCCGGGCGGCGCGGCGGGCCGACCGGTTCGTCCTCGAAGAAGTCCGCCTGGGCCGGGGCCGGTTGGGGCACGGGGGCACCGACTCCGCGCAGGTCCAGCACGGTGTCGGCGTAGCGCGCACCGGCGGGCCCGATGGAGTAGAGGCGGACCCGGGACAGCTCGTACATGGCGGACTCTCGTTGTCGTGTGGGGAGGTCGGACGGTCAGTGGCCGTGGGGCCGGGGCGTCATCCGGAGTGGAAGGGGAGGCCGGCGTCGGAGACCAGGTCGAGGTCGTCGGTGTCCTCGCCCGGCAGCAGCGCGGCGCTGCCGTCGGCGACCGGGACGATGCCCAGCTCCAGCAGCTCGGCCATGGCGGCGCTGCCGGCCATGTCCCGCACCTGGAGCTGGTAGCGGGCGGTGGTGCGGTAGGCGCCGCCGGAGTCGTCGCCGGTGCGCTGCAGGAAGCCGGAGTCGACGAGGAAGGTGACGGCCTTGGCGATGATGCCGGTGGTCGAACCGGCGAGCCGGCGGGCGTCCTTGGTGGCGCCGGTGGCGCTGCGCCGGGCGTAGATCCGCCAGGCGGATTCCAGGCCGGGGGCGTCGGTGGCCGGGTCGGTGTTCTCGCCCTCCTGCTCGGCGCGCTCCTCCAGGCGGCGGCAGGCCTGCCGGACGAAGGCGTCGACGCCGTTGACGGTGATCCGGCCGATGTAGCCGTCGTCGGCGAGGTCCTCGGGGCGCGGGAAGGCCAGCGCGGCGACGGCGAGATGGGCCAGGCCGTGCAGGAAGCGGTCCGCGGAGTCGGCGGAGGCGCGACGCGCGTAGTCGCCCATGCGTACGGCGAAGACGGAGTCCTCGTCGGCGGTGACGGCCATCCCGGCGCGGGTGGAGACCTCCAGGACGACCAGGCCGAGACCGGTGGCGACGGCGTCGGCGAGGCGGGCGAAGGCCGGCTCGTCGCGGTAGCGGCGCAGCAGTTCGCCGTACTCGGCGTCACGGGCGGGCAGCAGCTTGGGCTGGAGTCCGAAGGAGACCAGCCGGGCGGCGTCGGCGGCATCGGCCGGGCTGAGGGAGGGGGGTCCCGCCTGCTCGAGCGGAGCCGAGAGCGTGGCGGAGGGCCCGGTCGCGGCAGGACCGGCGTCGGCGGTGGGTGCGTCCCAGCCCGGTTCACCGGCCCCGGACGCCGGGTCGGGCTGCGGCGCCTCGTCGTACTGGGTCACGGAACAAGCTCCTTGCGGGGGACGGTCTCGGACATCTCTGCGCGGCACGGCGGCGGGCCGCCGCCCGGCACGCCGGGGCTCTGCCGGACCGGGCCCGCCGCGCCGTTCGCGGGCCGACCGCCGTGGTGGCGGGACCTCATCACGCCACCTCCGAACGGTCCGCCGCCATGCCGGCGGAGTCCAGCAGGGCCGTGCCGACGATGAGGTCGGCGCCGCCGAATTCGGAGTCGGTCAGCTCGGTGCCGTCGTCGACGGCGAACAGCAGCTGGTGCTCCCCCTGGCGGTAGGCGGTGCCGACCGGCGGGCTGGCGGCGTGCACCGCCAGCAGGGCGACCAGGTAGGGGAGTTCGGGGTCGCTGCGGCGCGCCTCGGCGAGGAGCCCGGAGAGCCTGCGGGGTGCGTCGGCGGGCAGGTCGAGCAGCGCCATCGCGGCGTCGAGCTGGGCCTCGCTGAAGCGGCTGTCGTCGGGCGTCGTCACCAGATCGGGCTCGGGCATCTCCGCGCCGAGGTGCTCGCGCTCCACGGGCGGGGTGAGCAGCACCTCGACGAGGTCGCCGACCCGGACGGCGGAGGGCGTGCGCAGGCCCGTGCCGCGGGCGAAGAAGGCGTCGGTGACGCGGATGGCCTGCTCGGCGGGGAGCGGCAGCAGGGGCGCGACGAGCTGGCCGTAGAGGTCGAGTCCGGAGCGGGCCACGGGGGCGGCGAAGGCCTGCCGGTCCTGTTCGGCCCGGAAGAGCGGTCCGGCCTCCAGCAGCCGGGACTGGAGCTGGGTGTGGCGGCGGATGCAGTCCTTGACGATGTCGACGAGTTCGGCGGCGCGGCGCTTGTGCTCGGGCTCCTCGGTCTCGTCGCGGGCCTTGCGGATGTTGGTGAGGATGGCGTTCTCGTGGCGGTAGCGGTCCGCGACGTGGTCCAGCGCCTCGTTGATCATGTCCGGGACGGTCTCCAGCCAGTCCACGGCGCGGACGTTGCGGCGGGTGGCGTCCAGGGTCCTGCGCAGCGTCTCGGCGTACTGCACGGTGCGGTAGCGGGCCTGCTCGGCGGCGAGCTGGGCGTCGGCCAGCCGGCCGCGGCTGATCAGCACCTCCAGCTTGACCTCGGCGGCGATCTGGGCGCTGGTGACGTCCGTGTCGAGCGCGCCGACCAGGACGTTGACCGCTTCGTCGGTGGCCCGCAGGAAGACGGTGCCGCCGGCGCCGGGGACCTCCTCGATCAGCTTGAAGTCGTAGTCGCGGCGGACGTACTGGCCCTCGGTGGTGAAGGTGCCGTAGACCGCCCGGAATCCGCGGTCCACGCTACCGACGTTGATGAGGTTCTCCAGCACCCAGCGGGCCACCCGCTCGTGCTCGCCCGTGGGGCGGCGGGGCGCCTGGGCGGCGACCCTCGGGAGCACCTTCGCCACTATCTCCTCATGGTCGGCGCCGGTGTCGAAGTCCATGTTGAGGGTGACGAGGTCGATGACGGCGAGCGCCACCTCCGCCATGGCGTAGACGCCGTACTCGCCCGCGAGGTTGGCCTTGCGCACGTCGAGGTCGTGCAGCGGCGCGGTGCACGCGAGGGCGCGCAGCCGGCGGGCCAGGCCTTCGTCGGCGGCCGGGCCCGGCGCGGGCCGGTTCGGCCCGTTGAGCTGGGGCGCAGCGGCCCCCGGGGCGGAAAAAGTCACGTCGCACAGAGTAGGCGCTCGCACTGACAACGGACGAAACGGCGCGGATCCGCTCATGGGTGGAACCGCCGGTGGATCCGTTGACGGACCGCTCGCCGGGCCGGCGCGTCAGTCTACGGCGTGGCCCGCGGCGGTCGGCGGCCAGGTCCCGGGCCCTCGTGCCGGAGCCGGTGCCGGCGGTCAGTGGGTGGCCCCGCCGGCGATGCGCAGGTCGGTGCGGGTGTGCGCGGCGGTGACCGCGATCTCCCGCAGGGCCCGGGCGACCGCGTCGGCCGGCAGCGAGGGCTGGGCGCGGTCGACGACCTGCTCCGGCGCGTAGGGGACGTGGACGAACCCGCCGCGCAGGTCGGGCACTTCGGTGGCGATGAGGTGGGCGAGGCCGTAGAAGACGTGGTTGCAGACGAAGGTGCCGGCGGTGTTGGAGACGGAGGCGGGCAGCCCGGCGGCGCGGACGGCGGCCACGCACGCCTTGACCGGCAGGGTGGAGAAGTACGCGGCGGGGCCGCCGGGCACGATCGCCTCGTCGACGGGTTCGGCACCGGAGGCGTCGGGGATCCGGGCGTCGTCGACGTTGAGGGCGACGCGTTCGACGGTGATGTCGGGGCGGCCGCCCGCCTGGCCGACGCACACCACGATCTCGGGGCGGGTCTCCTCGATCGCGGCGCGCAGCACCGCCACCGAGGCCCCGTAGACGCAGGGCAGCTCGACGGCGAAGACCTCGATGCCGCTGGGCGGTTCGTCGGCGACGGCGCGTACCGCCTGCCAGGAGGGGTTGGTGGATTCGCCGTCGAAGGGTGCAAATCCGGTCAGCAGTACCCGGGTCATACGGTCATCCTCGGTGCGGTGCGGTGGGTGCGTCCGGCGTCGGAGGCGGGGGCGGGAGGCGGCGGGCCCGCGGTGCCGCGGAGTGCGGCGCCGTGGGCCCGGGGGTCAGAAGGCGAACAGCGCCATGATCAGGATGTTGCAGCCGAGCAGGATTGCCGCGGTGGGCAGCTGCGCCTTGATGGGCCCGTACTGGTCCTTCAGTTCCAGCAGGGCCGCCGGAACGATGTTGAAGTTGGCGGCCATGGGCGTCACGAGGGTGCCGCAGAACCCGGCGAGCATGCCGATGGCCAGGACGGCGGCCGGGTTGCCGTCGAAGTGGCCTATCAGGACCGGCCAGCCGACGGCGGCGGTCATCACGGGGAAGGCCGCGAAGGCGTTGCCCATGATCATGGTGAAGGCGAACATGCCCACGCAGTAGACGACGATCGCGACATACAGCGAGTCCTTCGGCAGGACGGAGGTGGTGAGCTTGCCGACCTGGTCGCCGACGCCGGAGACCTGGAAGATGGCGCCCAGCGTGGCCAGCATCTGCGGCAGCAGCATCGCCCAGCCCATCGCCTCGAGCATGGAACGGCCGGACTGCACGGGCACCGAGATCCGCTTCTCACGGAGCATGATCATGCCGACGACGAGGGCGACGACGGCGCCGATGCCCAGGCCCAGGATGGTCTCGCTGCCCTCCTGGAGGACCGGTTCGCCCCCGATGGTCAGGTGCTTGACGCCGATGGCGCAGGCCATGGCGACGGCCGGGATGGTGAGCGCGGGGACGAACAGCCTGTTGCCCAGCTTGACGGCGCTGGCGGTGCGCTGCTCGGGGGTGGTGGTGCGCGGGGTGCCGCGCCCGGTGAAGCCGAAGCCGGCCAGACAGGCCATGACGAGCACCGCGGCGCCCAGGGGTTCGGCCGGCGCCTGCTTGGTGACGACCCAGCTGCTGTAGATGAAGCCGGCGCCGATCAGGCCCCAGAAGGCGCCGGTGCCGAAGCGCTTGGGGTTGCTGCGGTCGGTGACCATCTGGGAGGCCATCACCAGGAAGCTGAGGCCGACCAGCCAGTAGAACCACTCTGCCTTGATCACTGGGCGGCCTCCACTGCGGCGGTGTCGTGGACGTGGGCGGTGAGCAGTTCGCGTTCCAACTGGCGGTCCAGGCGCAGCAGTCGCCAGCCGTGGACCACGAAGGCGCACACGGCGGTGGGGATCGCCCACAGCGCGAGCTGCAGCGGTTCGAGGTGGGTGCCGTAGGTGGTGTTGACGAAGCCGGTGATCAGCAGGATCGAGCCGACGGCGAGGAAGACGTCCTCCCCGAAGAAGAGGCCGACGTTGTCCGCGCTGGCGGAGAACGACCGGACCTTCTCCCGGGTCCGCTCCGGGAGGCGGCCGTACTTGCGCTCGGCGGCGCCCTCGGCCATCGGGACGGCCAGCGGGCGGACGGTCTGGGCGTGGCCGAAGACATTGGTCAGTCCGACCGCGGCGCCGATCTGCCGCAGGCCGAGGTAGAGCGCCAGGAAGCGTCCGGTGGTGAGCTTGGCGAACCGGGCGATGAGGCGGCGGGCCTGCTCCTGGAGGCCGTAGCGCTCCAGGAGGCCGATGACCGGGAGGGTGATCGCGAAGATCGTCACCGCCCGGCTGCCGGCGAAACCGTCGCCGAACGCGGCGAGCACCTTGCCCGGAGACAGCCCTCCGAGGAGGCCGGTCGCGATGCCGGCCACCCCCACGACCAGCAGGGGATTGCGCTTCGTGGCGAAGCCGATCACGACCACGAGCACGCCGAGGAGCACGATCATGGATCCGCCTTCCGCGTACGGGGAGCCCCACAGGTCCGTGGGGAGAGGAAGAGATTGCAGCGGAGGCTAGGCGATTGTTCAACGATTCGACAAGGGGTCTGCGGGAGCGGATCCCAGGCCGCCCCCACCGCGGGCCTCACCGGGGGCGGCGCGGCGGCCCCGCGGGGCCTCAGCCCTCCGCGATGCGCTGCGCGTACGCCCCCGAGAGCTGGCTGCGCGAGTCCTCCAGGTACGACAGCAACAGCCGCTCCGCCTCGGCGGTATCGCCCGCCTGCAGCGCCTCCACAATCTGCCTATTACGGGTCAAATAGGGCGCATGGAAGCGCCGGGGGTCGGCCATGACATGGAAGACCAGCCGGAGTTCGGCGAGCACGCCCCGCATCAGCTCATCCGTGCGCGGACTGCCCGCCAGGGCGACGATGCCCTGGTGGAAGCGGATGTTGGCGGTCGAGAGCGCCTGCCACTCCCGGCCCTCGGAGGCGGCCTCGCCGGCCCGCACGGCGGCCTCGATCGCCGCGACGGCGCCGGCCGCGGCGGCGCCGTAGGGCCCCTGTCCCAGCCCCCGCACCGCGGCGCACTCCACGAGCATGCGCACCCGGTAGATGTCCTCCAGGTCCTCGACCGTCACCACCCGGACGAACACCCCGCGGTTGAGCTCGTGCACCAGCAGCCGCTCGTGCGTCAGCAGCCGGAACGCCTCGCGCAGCGTGTTGCGCGAGACGCCCAGCGCGCCGCCGATGCTCTCCTCCGAGAGGCGGGCGCCGGGCGGGAAGTAGCCCTCGGCGATCCGGTCGCGCAGGATGTCGGCGACCCGTTCGGCCGTACTGGAGCGCCCCAGCAGGGCACGGTCGCCTTCCAGGCTCGCGACCTCGGTGAGCCGCCCCTGGTCGTTCTTCGCCGCTCCGCCCGCCATACCGCTCCCCGCTCTCGTGCCGTACCGGGCGGCGATCGGGGCCGTCCCGGAGTCGTATGAGCGAAAGTCAATCCCAGATGGGAGAACGAAACAACGCATCCGTGATCGCCCCTGGAACACCTCTTGTCGGATCGTTGAACAATCCTCTACGTTGTCCTCGACACCGGTCGGCTCGAGTGCCCTCGGGGGAGAGTCACTACGGATACGGGCCGGCCGGAACGTCGCCCGCCCCCTGCCCGCGCACGGGCCGTCGCACCGGTGCCCCCACCGCACCGGGCGGCCCCGAGCCCCATGGAACGGACCCACATGAGCGACCCGGCGGCCCCTCCCGTCATCGACCTCAACGCCGACCTCGGGGAAGGCTTCGGCCGCTGGCAGCTCACCGACGACGAGGCCCTGCTCTCCGTCGTCACCAGCGCCAACGTCGCCTGCGGCTTCCACGCCGGCGACCCGGCCACCATGCGCCGGGTGTGCGAACTGGCCGCCGAGCGCGGCGTGGTCATCGGCGCCCAGGTCTCCTACCGCGACCTGGCCGGCTTCGGCCGCCGCGCGATGGAGGTGCCGCCGCACGAGCTGTCCGCCGAGATCACCTACCAGATCGGCGCGCTGGAGGTCTTCGCGCGCGCCGCCGGTGCCCGCGTCGGCTACGTCAAACCGCACGGCGCGCTCTACAACCGCTGCGTCCACGACGAGGAGCAGGCCGGTGCCGTCGTCGACGGCATCCTCACCGCGGGCGGCGGCCTGCCGGTCCTCGGACTGCCCGGTTCGCGGCTGCACGAGGCCGCCCGGCGGGCCGGACTGCCCGTCGTCGGCGAGGCCTTCGCCGACCGCGCCTACACCGACGAGGCCACCCTCGTCCCCCGCCGGGAACCGGGTGCGGTCGTCCACGACGCCGACGAGGTCGTCAAGCGGGCCCTCGGCATGGCCCGCGACCACACCGTCACCTCCCGCGACGGCCGCCGTGTCGGCATCACCGCCCGCTCGCTGTGCCTGCACGGCGACACCCCCGGCGCAGCCGACCTCGCCCGGCGCGTACGGTCCGAGCTGGCCGCGGCCGGCGTGCACATCCGGAGCTTCGTATGAGGCCGCTGCCGGTCGGTGAACACGGCCTGCTGATCGAGCTGGACAGCGCCGAGGAGGTCGAGGCGCTGCACGCCGAACTGCTGCGCCGGGCCGCCGACGGCGCCCTGCCGCCGCTGCGCGAGATCGTGCCGGCCGCCCGTACGGTGCTCCTCGACGGTCTCGCCGACCCCCGCGGGCTCCTCGCCGAGCTCGCCGCCTGGGACATTCCACCGCTCACCGCCGGCGACCGGCCCGCCGTGGAGATCCCGGTCCGCTACGACGGCCCCGATCTCGCCGATGTCGCCGCCCTGTGGGACTGCACCGCCGACGAGGTCGTCCGGCGGCACTCCGCCACGGAGTTCCGCGTCGCCTTCTGCGGCTTCGCCCCCGGCTTCGGCTATCTGACCGGGCTGCCCGAGCCGCTGCACGTACCGCGCCGGGACACTCCCCGTACGAAGGTCCCGGTCGGCTCGGTCGCCCTGGCCGGCCCCTACACCGGGGTCTACCCCCGCTCCTCCCCCGGCGGCTGGCAGTTGATCGGCACCACCGACACCGTCCTGTGGGACCCGCGCCGCGAACCGGCCGCGCTGCTCGCCCCCGGCACCCGTGTCCGCTTCGTCCCTCAGGAGACCGCCTGATGACCGACCGCGCCTTCTCGGTCGTCCGGGCCGGTGCGCTCACCACCGTCCAGGACCTCGGCAGGCCCGGCCATGCCCACCTCGGCGTGCCGCGGGCCGGCGCCCTCGACGAGCCCGCGCACCGGCTCGCCAACCGCCTGGTCGGCAACCCCGAGTCCGCCGCCGCCCTGGAGACCACGCTCACGGGCTGTGCCCTGCGGGTCCGTACGGCCACCACCGTCGCCGTCACGGGCGCGCCCTGCCCGGTGACGGTCGACGGCCGCCCCGCCCCCTGGGGCGCGCCGGTCCGCGTCCCGGCGGGCGCCGTCCTGGACGTGGGTCCCGCCACCCACGGCCTGCGCTCCCACCTGGCCTTCGCCGGAGGCATCGACACCGAACGGGTCCTGGGCAGCCGCGCCGCCGATCTGCTCTCCGGCCTGGGCCCCGACCCGCTCACCGAGGGAGCGGTGCTCGCGCTGGGCGCCCCGTACGGCCCGGCCGCGGGCGCCGACGCGGTGCCGCACCCCGGCCCGGTGACGGAGCTCGTCCTGCCGTTCCTGCCCGGCCCCCGCGACGCGTGGTTCACCGCCGCCGGCCTGCACACCCTCACCACCGGCCGGTTCCGCGTCTCGCCGGCCAGCAACCGCATCGGCCTGCGCACCGTGGGCCCGCCCCTGGAGCGCGCCCGCAGTGGTGAACTCCCCAGTGAGGGCATGCCCCTGGGCGCCCTCCAGGTCCCGCCCGACGGCCTGCCGGTCCTCTTCCTCCACGACCACCCCACGACCGGTGGCTATCCGGTCGTCGGCGTCGTCCCCGAGCGCTATCTGGCCCCCGCGGCCCAGGCGGCGCCGGGGACCCCGGTCCGCTTCCTCCGGATGCGCTAGCAGGGTGCGGGCGGCGGCCGTCAGCCCTCGTCCGCCGCCCCGTATCCGCCGCCGCCCGGGGTGCGCAGCACCAGCACGTCGTCCACGCCGACGTCCGCCACGTCACAGCCCGCCAGTTCCACCCGCGAGCCGTCCGCCCGCTCCACCCAGTTGGCGCCCAGCGCACCCGGGGCGCCGCCCGCCATGCCGTACGGCGCGACCCTGCGGTGGTTGGTCAGCAGGGCCACGGTCATCGGTTCCAGGAAGCGCAGCCGGCGCTCGACGCCGCGGCCGCCGTGCCAGCGGCCCGTGCCGCCGCTGCCGGAGCGGATGGCGAAGGCGTCGACGCGGACGGGGTAGCGCCACTCCAGCACTTCGGGGTCGGTGAGCCGGGAGTTGGTCATATGGGTCTGCACGGCGTCCGCGCCGTCGAAGCCGTCGCCCGCGCCCGAGCCGCTCGCGACGGTCTCGTAGTACTGCACCCGGTCGTTGCCGAAGGTGACGTTGTTCATGGTGCCCGAGCCCTCGGCCTGGACACCGAGCGCGGCGTAGAGCGCGCCGGTGACCGCCTGGGAGGTCTCCACGTTGCCCGCGACGGTGGCCGCCGGGAAGACGGGCGCGAGCATCGAGCCCTCCGGGACGCGGACCTCCACGGGCTTGAGGCAGCCGCTGTTGAGCGGGATGTCGTCGGCCACCAGGGTGCGGAAGACGTACAGCACCGCCGCCATCACCACCGAGCGGGGCGCATTGGCGTTGCCGGGCTGCTGGGGCGAGGTGCCGGCGAAGTCCAGCACGGCGCTGCGGGCCGCACGGTCGACGCTCAGCGCGACCCGGATCTCGGCCCCGCTGTCGGTCTCGTAGCGGCAGCTGCCGTCCGACAGCCGCGCGATGATCCGCCGCACCGACTCCTCGGCGTTGTCCTGGACGTGCCCCATGTAGGCCCGGACGACGTCCAGCCCGAACTGGTCGGTCATCCGCCGGAGTTCCCCGATGCCCTTCTCGTTGGCGGCGATCTGGGCGCGCAGGTCGGCGAGGTTGGCGTCGGGCGCACGGGAGGGGTGGGGGCCGGCGGCGAGCAGCTCGCGGGTCGCGCGCTCGCGCAGCTCGCCGTCGCGCACCAGCAGCCAGTTGTCGAAGAGGATGCCCTCCTCCTGGATCGTACGGCTGAAGGCGGGCATCGAGCCCGGGGTGATGCCGCCGATCTCGGCGTGGTGGCCGCGCGAGGCCACCAGGAACAACAGCTCGGTCCCCTCGGTGTCGAAGACGGGGGTGACGACGGTGACATCGGGGAGGTGGGTGCCCCCGTGGTACGGGTCGTTGATCGCATACACGTCGCCCGGCCGCATCTCGCCGGCGCGGCGCCGCAGCACCTCCTTGATGGACTCCCCCATCGAGCCCAGGTGCACGGGGATGTGCGGCGCGTTGGCGATGAGGTTGCCGTCGGCGTCGAAGAGGGCGCAGGAGAAGTCGAGGCGCTCCTTGATGTTGACGGAGTGTGCGGTGTGCTCCAGCCGGACGCCCATCTGCTCGGCGATGGCCATGAAGAGGCTGTTGAAGACCTCCAGCATCACGGGGTCGGCGCCGGTGCCGACCGCGGCCCGGCCGGTGCGCGGCCGCACCCGGGTCAGCGCGAGGTGCCCGCCCCCGCCCATGGCCGCCTGCCAGTCCGGTTCGAGGACCGTGGTCGCGTCCTCCTCGGCGATGACGGCCGGGCCGGTGAGGGTGTCGCCGGGGCGCAGGTCCGTACGGCGGTAGAGGTGGGTGTCCTGCCAACGCCCGGCCGTGTACATCCGTACCGTGGCGGCCGGCGCCAGCTCCCCTTCTCTGCTGCCCGCCTGCGTCTCGTGGCCGCCCGCGCCGCCGGCCGCGCCCAGCGCCTCGACCGACACCGCCTCGGCCACCAGCGGTTTGTCCATGGTGAAGGCGTACCGCTCGCGGTGGGCCCGGACGAAGTCCGCGGTCATGGTGGCGGCGTCGGCCAGCGGGACGCCGATGGTGGAGTCGGTCCCGGCGTAGCGGATCAGCACCCGGGCGCGGGTGGTGACCGAGGCGTCCGGCACGCCGTCGTCGAGGAGTTCGCGCCGGGTCTGCCCGGCGAGCGCCTCGCACACCTCGTGCACCCTCCCGACCGCCGCGGGGTCGGTGAAGTCCGCCTCGACGGCCTGCTCGCGCATCGCGGTCGCGTCGGCGACCCCGATGCCGTATGCGGAGAGCACCCCGGCCAGCGGCGGGACCAGCACCGTGTCGATGCCCAGCGCGTCCGCGACGGCGCAGGCGTGCTGGCCGCCGGCGCCGCCGAAGCTGATGAGGGCGTAACGGGTGATGTCGTGGCCGCGCTGCACCGAGATCTTCTTGACGGCGTTGGCCATGTTGAGCACCGCGATGTCCAGGAACCCGGCCGCGACCTCCTCGGGGCCGCGGTCGTCCCCGGTCTCGGCGGCGGCCCGCCGGGCCAGCTCGGCGAAGCGGGTGCGGACCACCTCGGCGTCCAGCGGCCGGTCGCCGTCCGGCCCGAACACCGCGGGGAAGTGGTCGGGCTGGATACGGCCGAGCATCACCTGGGCGTCGGTGACGGTGAGCGGGCCGCCGCGCCGGTAGCAGGCCGGTCCCGGGTCCGCCCCTGCCGAGTCGGGGCCGACCCGGTAGCGGCGGCCGTCGAAGTGCAGGACGGATCCGCCGCCGGCCGCGACGGTGTGGATGTTCATCATGGGGGCGCGCATCCGTACGCCCGCGACCTCGTTGCCGAAGACCCGCTCGAACTCCCCGGCATAGTGGGACACGTCGGTGGAGGTGCCGCCCATGTCGAAGCCGATCACCCGGTCGTGGCCGCCGCCGGCCTCGGTCGCGGCCCGCACCATGCCGACGACACCGCCCGCGGGGCCGGACAGCACCGCGTCCTTGCCGCGGAAGTGCGCGGCCTGCCGCAGTCCGCCGTTGGACTGCATGAACATCAGGCGGATGCCGGGGAGTTGGTCGGCGATCTCGTCGACGTACCGGCGCAGGATCGGGGAGAGATAGGCGTCGACGACGGTGGTGTCGCCGCGGGGCACCAGCTTCATCAGCGGGCTGACCTCGTGCGAGCAGCTGACCTGGGAGAACCCGGCGCGCCTGGCCAGCTCGGCGACGGCCCGCTCGTGGTCGGCGTGGCGGTAGCCGTGCAACAGGACGACGGCGGCGCTGCGCAGGCCGTCCGCGCGGGCCCGGATCAGCGCCCGGCGCACCGCATCGGCGTCCAGCGGCCGGACGGGCTCGCCGCGGGCGCCGATGCGCTCCGGCACCTCGATCACCCGGTCGTAGAGCGCCTCGGGCAGCACGATGTGCCGGTCGAAGATCCGCGGCCGGTTCTGGTAGGCGATCCGCAGCGCGTCCCGGAACCCCTCGGTGGTCAGCAGCACGGTCGGCTCGCCCTTGCGCTCCAGCAGGGCGTTGGTGGCGACGGTGGTGCCCATCTTGACGACGGAGACCCGTTCGGCGGGCACCGGTTCGTCCGGGCCGAGCCCCAGCATCATCCGGATGCCGGCCACCGCGGCGTCCCGGTAGCGCTCCGGGTGGTGTGACAGGAGCTTGCCGGTGACCAGCCGTCCGTCCGGCCTGCGTCCGACGACGTCCGTGAACGTGCCACCGCGGTCGATCCAGAACTCCCAGCGTCCGGTCATCCTGTCATTGTCGCAGCGCCCCCCGCCCTCGCGGCGGCTTTCCCCGCCGGGCCGGCGTCCGCGTCCGGCCCGGCCAGGGCGGCGAGCGCGGCCAGCGCGGCCCGCTCGGCCGCGGTGTCCAGCAGCCGGCCGGACCCCGCCACGTGGTGCCGGCACTCCCGGAGCGCCAGGCCGAGCAGGCCGGGCAGCAGGTCCGTGCACCGGTGGGCGACCCAGCGGGTGCCGCGGGTCGCCATCCACCGGGCGGATCCGGCACGGGTCGGCGGCGGGCCGTCGAGGGTGAGCGGGGGCGGCGGTCCGACGGGCAGGCCGGCGGCGACCAGGGCCCCGTGGAAACCGCGGGCCAGCAGCCGGTGGCCGCGCTCGCTGGGGTGCAGCCGGTCCACGCTCCAGCATGCGCGCTCGGCGACCCAGGGGTGTGCGGCGAGGTGCAGATGCACGCCCCGGTGGCGTGCCGACACCGCATGGACGACGGTGTTCACGGCGCGCATCCGGCGGGCCAGCGGGCGCGCCAGCGGCGCGGGCAGCCCCAGCATCCGGCCCGGATCGGGCAGACAGGCCGTCAGCACCACGGCCCCGTCGGCGCTCAGCGCACCGTGCGCCCGGTCCAGCGCGGCCGCGACCCGCTCGATGCTGAAGGCCGCGCGCAGGGTGTCGTTCGCCCCGACGACCAGCGAGGCGAAGCGCGGCGCGAGCGCACGCGCCAGGGGCAGCTGCCGCTCGGCCAGCTCCGCCGCCAGCGCCCCGCTGCGCGCCAGGTTCACCAGCTCCACGCCACCCGGCCGCTCGCCCAGCGCCCCGGCGAGCAGGGCCGCCCAGCCGCGCCAGCCGCCGCCCGGTACGGGGTCGCCGAGCCCCTCGGTCAGCGAATCACCCAACGCCACGAAGCGGACCGGGGCCCGGCCGTCGTCCGGCGCCCGCTCCCCTCTCGCCTCCCCTTCGGCGCGCACCGTCACCACCCGCCCAGTGGGCCGGCCGGGGAGGTCGCCGACCGGGCGGCGACCGGCCTGCCGAGCGGCGTCGGCGCATCGTGCGCCGCCAGGAAGGCCGCGACGGCGGGCTGCCAGCCGTAGCCCTCGGCGTGCCGCCGTGCGGCGGCGCGGCGGGCGGTCTCCGGCCGGGCCAGGACCCGCTGGACCGAGTCGGCGAACGAGGGCCCGTCGTCGAGCGCCGTGTCGCCACCGCTGCCGACCAGCCCCGCGAGCGCCGACGCCGCACTCGCGACCACCGGGGTGCCGCAGGCGAGCGCCTCCAGCGCGGCCAGCCCGAACGTCTCGGCCGGGCCCGGCGCCAGGGCCACATCGGCACCGGCCTGCAGCGCGGCGAGCCGGGACCGGTCGGCGAGATGCCCGGCGAACGCCACGGGCAGCCGCTCGGCCCGCGCCCGGGTCTCCAGGCGGGCCCGCAGCGGCCCGTCACCGGCCACCACCAGCGTCGCGTCCACCCCGCGCCGCCGCAGTTCCGCCAGCGCGTCCAGGGCCCGCCCGGGCCGCTTCTCCTGCGACAGCCGGGAGCAGAGCAGCAGCAGGACCTCCGACCGGCCCGCCCAGCGCCGCCGCAGCTCCGCGCTGCGGCAGTCCGGGTGCCAGGCGGCGAGATCGACCCCGAGCGGCGCGCGCACCACATTGCGCACCCCGGCCCGGGTGAACTCCGCCGCCGCCCAGTCGGTGGTGCACACGACCCGGCTGTAGGCGTGCGCCGTACGGCGGTTGAGCCGGTCCGCGGCGGCGCGGGCCACCGGCTGCGGTACGCCCCAGGTGCGCAGCACCCCGTCGATGCTCTCGTGCGAGACCATCACCGCGGGGACCCGCGCCCGGCGGGCCCACTCCCCCGTCCAGCGCAGCGTCGTCCGGTCGGAGACCTCCAGCCGGTCGGGGGCCAGCGCGTGCAGCAACCGCCGGAGCCGCGGGCGGTCGGTCAGCATGCGGTAGCCGCCGCTGCCCGGCAGCTTCGACCCCGGCAGCGTGATCACCCGTCCCTGCGCGGTGACTTCCTCGCGCAGGCCGGCCGTCCCGTCCGCCGCGGGCGGGCCCGGCACGATCAGCACCGGCTCGTGCCCGGCGGCCCGGTAGCCCGCGCCGAGCTCGTGCAGCGCGGTGCGCAGCCCGCCGGAGGCCGGGGTGACGAAGTTGGCGATCCGGACGATCCGCAGGCCCGCCCGGCGGCCGTGCCGGGCGGTCATGCCGCCACCGCCGTCCGGTCGCTGAGCACGGCCTCGTAATGGCCCAGGAGCTGGTCGCCGACCGCCTCCCAGGTACGGTCCTCGACCGCCCGGCGGGCCGCGGCACCGTAGCGGACGCGCAGTTCGGCGCTGCGCGCGAGCACCCGCACCGCGTCCCGGAACGCGCCGCCGTCACCCGGTGTCACCAGCAGCCCCGTACGGCCGTGGTCCACCAGATCGAGCGGACCACCCGCCCGCGGCGCCACCACCGGCACCCCGGAGGCCATCGCCTCCTGCACGGTCTGGCAGAAGGTCTCGTACGGACCGGTGTGGACGAAGACGTCCAACGAGGCGTAGAGACGGGCGAGTTCATCGCCGGTACGGCGACCGAGGAAGCGGACCCCGGGCAGCGCGGTCCGCAGCCCGGCGGCGCTGGGCCCCTCGCCGATGACGACGGTGCGCACCCCCGGCAGCCGCGAGGTCTCGGCCAGGAGCCCGACGTCCTTCTCCGGCGCGAGCCGTCCCACGTACCCCACCAGCAGCTCCCGCCCCGCGGTGAGCGAGCTGCGCAACACCGCGTCACGCCGCCCGGGGTGGAACCGCGCGGAGTCGACGCCACGCGGCCACAGGTGGACCCGCGGCACCCCGTGCTCGGTCAGGTCCAGCAGCGCCGCACTGGAGGGCGCCAGGGTGCGGTCGGCGGCGCCGTGCACCGCACGGATGCGCCGCCAAGCGGTGGCCGCGCCGCCGCCGAGGTAGGTGCGGGCGTAGCGGCCCAGGTCGGTCTGGTAGACGGCGATCGCGGGCACCTGGCGGCGGGCGGCGGCCGCCATCCCCCGGGCGCCGAGCACGAACGGACTGGCGAGGTGCACGAGATCGGGCCGGTGCCCGTCGAGCGCCGCGGACAGCCGGCGCCCGGGAAGCGCGATCCGCACCTGCGGATAGCCGGGCAGCGGCATCGAGGGCACCCGGACGACCGGGCAGGGACTCTCGTGCGTACCGGTGGCCGGGGACGCGCCACCGAACGGGGCGATCACGAGCGGATCGTGGCCCCGCCGGACGAGGTGCCGGACGGTTTCCAGGGCGCAGTGGGAGACGCCGTTGACATCGGGCGGAAAGGATTCGGTGACCAGGGCGACACGCATACCGCTGTTGTCGGCGCACCGTGCGTGGAGGGGACCAAGGGGATCTTTCCAACTGGGGAACGTCCCATGACCGTCCTCTGCGTTTGGCTTTTGGCCCACGTTTTTGGCTTCCCGCCGTGGGGTTGCTCGCCGTTGCGCCTGGCGGCGAGCCGGTCCGCTGCGCTTTGCTTGCCGCCCACGCTTTTGGCTGTCCCGCCGTGGGGGTTGCTCGCCGGTTGCCGCCCGCTGCCGCGGTGCGCCCGCCGTTGCGCCGCTTCGCTGCGCTTTGCCTGTGGCCCATGTTTTTGACTTCCCTGCCGTTGCGCCTGCGGCGGGCCGGTCCGCTGCGCGGGGCTGTCGGGTGCCGGTGACGGGCCTGCGCGGGTG
>NZ_JBFBHQ010000040.1:0-43578 GCF_040701845.1 Streptomyces angustmyceticus
GGGGTGGGTGTCCGGACGTAAAGCGAAGCAGTCCGGACACCCACCCGCGCAGGCCCGTCACCGCACCCGACAGCCCGCGCAGCGGCACCGCCCGCCGCCAGGCGCCACGGCGAGACAGCCAAAAACGAGCGGAGGCCAGGCGCAGCGGCCCCGCCCGCCGCCAGGCGAAACGGCGAGACAGCCAAAAACGTGGGCGGCAAGCAAAGCGCAGCGGACCCTCACGGCGGAAAAGACAAAAACGTACGGCTACCCCACGGGAACCCCCGCCTCCAGGTGAAGCGGACAGCCCCGCTCACGCGCCCGCAGCGCCCAGCGGAGGCGGTTCCACCGGACGGGCGGCAGCATCTTCTCCGCCTCGGACTCCGTGACGAAGCGCCAGTCGCGGAGTTCGGCGCCGGGGAGGAGGAGTTTGCTGATGCGGTCGTCGGTCAGGGTGCCCCCGTCGTAGAGGAGGCGCAGGCCGCCGAAGCCGGGTGGTTTGGGAGCTTCCCAGTCGAGGACCAGCAGGCGGGGCGCGCGGGGCAGTTCGATGCCGAGTTCCTCGGCGACTTCGCGGACGCCGGCGTGGGCGGGGGCCTCGCCGCGTTCGACGATGCCGCCGGGGAATTCCCAGCCGGCCTTGTAGGTCGGGTCGACGAGCAGTACCCGGTCCTGGTCGTCGAAGAGCAGGACGCCGGCCGCGAGCGTCTCGGCGGTCGGTTCGGGGGTCTGCACGATGTCGCAGGCGCCGGCGCCGGTACGGACGGCCTCGGCGACGCGTTCGGCGGTCTGGCGGGGCGTGAGCCGGGTGGTGTCGACGACATGGGCGTCGCCCCGGAGCCAGGGCAGGGCGTCGGCGTACGGGCCCAGGTGCTCCAGGCTCCACCGGCGCGTGGGCGCGGTGGCCCCGGCGTCTCCTGAGGGGTCCTGGCGCTCCGCTATTCGCGCTCGCAGGATCGTTTCCTCCGCGTGCAGCAGGACATGCCGTACGGGAATCCGGCGGGCGGCGAGGGCGCCGAAGATCTCGTCGCGGTACTCCTGGCGCAGCAGCGTCATCGGGGTGACCAGCGGTCCCGGCACCTCGGTGAGCAGGGCCGCGGCGGTGTCCACGACCATCCGCCGCCAGGACGGCAGGTCCTGGTAGTCGTCGATCTCCTCGAACCGCTTGGCCGGCAGCATCGACCGCAGTCCGCTGCCGAGGAGTTCGGGGTCGTAGAGCGTGCTTCCGGGAAGCAGGTCGAGCAATTCATGAGCCGTAGTGGTCTTGCCCGCACCGAACGTGCCGTTCAGCCAGACGATCACGGTTTCCCCTCTTCCCTAGACCCAGGTGAGTTGCCCGCCACACCCTGCCACGGAAACGCTCGGGGTCACGGGCCGCGCGCACGACCGGGAACGTTGCGCATTCGACCATCGGCGCGGCCAGGGAGGTTTCCCACACCCGGGGACGCGCCGGTCGCGAAATGCCTCGCGCGGTGGATGCCGGTCACTCTGTCCACCGCCGCGACGCCCCCGGCAAACAAGCGCTCCCCCGCCCCTCCTGTACCGAAACCCTCATACGCATACCGAGTTCCCGGGCCGCCGCGGCCCGGGAGACTCCGCATATGACGGCGGCCCATCGTGCCGTCGCCCTCTTGTTCCGCGCGGCCGGTTGGGCTACCCCTTGCTCGCGCCGAGGGTCAGTCCGGCGATGAAATGCCGCTGGAGGAGCAGGAAGACCACAATCGTGGGCAGCGCGACGAGCACGGAGCCCGCGGCGAGAAGGTTGTAGTCGGTGAAGAACTGCCCGCGCAGATTGTTGAGGGCCGAGGTGACGGGGAGTTTGTCGCCGTCGGAGAGGAAGACCAGGCCCCACAGGAAATCGTTGTACATCCAGGTGAATTGCAGGGTGCCCAGGGCGGCGAGCGCGGGCCGGCACAGCGGAAGGGTGACCCGCCGGTACTGCGCCCAGACGCCGGCTCCGTCGACGATCGCGGCCTCCAGGATTTCCCGCGGCAGGGTACGCATGAAATTGGCCAGGACGAAGACGCAGAAACCGAGTTGGAAGGCGGTCTGCACGGCGATGACGGCCCAGTAGGAGTCGTACATCGTGAGCGAGTCGGACATCCAGTACGGCAGCGGGACCTTGTTGAACAGGACGTAGAGCGGGGTGACGATCACCTGCTGGGGCAGCAGGTTTCCCGCGGTGAACACCATCAGCCAGACGAGGCCGCCGCGGATCCGCAGCCGGGAAACCGCGAAGGCCACGAACGAGGCCAGGAAAAGGGTGAGCAGGACTCCGGGAACCGCGATGAGCAGCGAGTTGAGAAAGTACCGGCTCATTCCGGAGTCGGCGAAGGCCTGCCGGTAGTAGTCGAAGGAGAGGTGGCGCGGGAGGGAGAAATAGCCGTGTGCCGCGGTCTCTTCGTAGGGGCGCAGCGAGGCGTAGACCGCCAGCAGCAGCGGGGCGAGGAAGGCGAGCGAGACCGCGGAGAGGAAGAGGTGGACGCCGAACCGGCCGCGGCGGCGGGGCGCGCGGACGGGCGGGGCGGTGGCGGCGGGTGCGGTCATCACCGTTCCTCCCCGCGGAGTTCCTGGACGAGATAGGTCACGATGAATCCCAGCGAGACCAGCAGCAGGACGACGGCGATGGCCGAGCCGAAGCCGATCCGGCCGGCCTCCCCGATGATGTTGTCGGTGACCAGCACGGACAGCAGCTCCAGACCGTTGCGGCCCTTGTTGACGGCGTAGACGATGTCGAAGGCGCGCAGCGATTCGATGACGGTGATGACGCCGACGATGACGTTCACCGGGCGCAGGGTGGGCAGCACGACCCGGAAGAAGGCCTGCCGTTCACTGGCACCGTCGAGGGCGGCGGCCTCTTTCAGGCCGGGGTCGACGGATTTCAGTCCGGCGAGATAAAGGATCATGACATAGCCGGTGTGCCGCCAGCAGGCGGCCAGCAGCACCATCCAGATGTTGAGTCCGGGATCTCCCAGCCAGTCGGTGGGGTTTCTGCCGCCGACGACGGCGTTCAGTGCGCCCTGGTCCCGGGAGAGGATCAGCTGGGCGATGAAGCCGACGACGGCGAGCGAGAGCACCACCGGCATGTAGAGCACCGACTGGTAGAAGCGGCTGAAGCGGACACCGCGGTCGACGAGCACGGCCAGCAGCAGGCCGAAGGGGGCGGCGAGCAGCCCGAGGAAGAGCAGCCACAGCAGGTTGTGGCGGACCGCCGGCCAGAACTGGGGGTAGGTGGTGAAGAGGGCGTCGTAGTTCTTCAGGCCCGCCCACCGGATGTCGCCGATGCCGTCCCAGGTGGTGAAGGACAGCCCGACGGAGGCCAGTGTCGGGCCCCAGATCAGGGCGAGGTCGAGCAGGATGGGTATGCCCAGCAGCGCGCCGAGGACGACGAGGTCACGGCGGGTGTGGCGCCGTGGCCCCGGTCTTCGGGCGCGCCGTGCGCGGGGATTCGGCACGGCGGTTCGCTCCCGTCTTTCACAGCGGCCTTCCGGCACCGTCATTCGGCGGAGAAGATCTGCTTCTTCTGGCGTTCGATGTCGTTGACCAGGCCGTCGATGTCATCCGGGCTGCTGAGGAACTGCTGGATCGCCTGGATCATCACGGTCGAGGCGAAATCGGGGCGGGTGTCGCGGTCCATGAACTGCGATATCTGCCGGGCTTCCGACACGAGTTGGACGGCCTTCTTCTGCAGCGGGGTGTAGGCGGCGGTGTCCGCGCCGCTGTGGACCGCGACATTGCTGGGGTCGGACGCGAGATAGATGTCCTCCGCCCTCGGCGTGGCGAGGAAGCGCAGCAGGTCCTTGGCCCCCGCCTTGTCCTTGGCCTTCTTCGACATCAGAAATCCGTCGATCGGGGCCTCGACCGCGTCCTGCCCGTAAGCCGGGTCGATTTCCGGGAAGGGGAAGAAGTCCAGGTCCTGCCGGTCGGCGGCACTGAACTGCTGGCCGGGATGGGGCAGTCCGAGCACGGTCATCCCGGCTTTCTTCTGCGCGAGGGTCTGTGCGGCCTCCTGCCAGGTGCGGCCGTTGGCGCCCTTTTGGTGATAGGGCAGCAGCCCGCGCCACAGGTCGAAGACCTGCTTGACCTGCGGACTGTTCCAGGCGCGCTGGCCGCGCATCAGCGCGATGTGGAAGTCGTAGCCGTTGGCGCGCATATTGAGGTAGTCGAAGGTGCCCATCGCCGGCCAGCCGTCCTTGTCGCCGAAGGCGAACGGCACCAGCCCGTCCTTCTGCATCTGCCGGGCGAGTGCGCGGTACTGGTCGAAGGTCCTGGGAATCTCGTACCCCTTCTCCCGGAACACGCTCTTCCGGTGGAAGACGGCCCACGGATAGTAGTAGTACGGCACCAGGTACTGCTTGCCGTCCAGCCCCGTCGACTGCTTCTTCAGCGCCTCGGAGAACCCGCCGAAGTCCCGCCACAGATCGCTGATGTCGGAGAGGAGGCCCTTCTGCGCGAAGTACTGCATACGGTTTCCGGCGAACCACATGAAGACATCGTCCGGGGTGCCCTGGAGATAGCGGTTGATGTTCTCCTGGAAGTTCTCGTGATTGACGGTGTTGACCCGCACCGTCTTCTTCGACTTCTTCTCATAGGCCTTGAAGGCCGCGGCGAAGGCCTTCTTCGGGACGGCGTCCGAGGCATTCGACCCCACGGTGACGCCCTCCGGGCCGCTGCCGCAGGCGGCGAGCAGCGACGGAAGGGCCACGGCCCCCGCGCCCAGCGCCGCGCTCCGCAGCAGCGCCCGGCGGGACATCCGACGTCCCACCGCTTCCCCGTACGTATCCGAACCGCTGAACGTTGACTGGACCATGTCCCCCTCCTCAGGGGTGGAACCAAACAGAAACGAACGCGAGTGGTGGGATCTCACTCCGAACGCCCGACCCAGTCAAGGGGTTTGGCCGGCGCACCAGGAACCGATACCGCTCCTCTTCCAACAGACTCCAACAAGCCCTACCGTAAACACTCGCACGCGACCGGTACATGACCCCACAACACCTCTCGCGAAGACGGAGGACGCGAACCATGCGCGTTCATATCCGCACCACCCACCGGCGAGGCCACCGAAGAATCGTCGGAGCGCTGTCCGCCGCGCTGCTGTGCACGGCAGGGGTGACCGCCCTGCCCGCCGCGGCCCGTACACCCGACTCCCCGGGCGCCGGCCCCGACCGCACCGCGCCCGCTCCCCGGCTCCCCGGCGGGCTGGCCGCGACGCCCCCGATGGGCTTCAACAACTGGAACTCCACCAACTGCCGGGCCGAGTTCGACGAAGCGATGGTCAAGGGCATCGCCGATATCTTCGTCGCCAAGGGCCTCAAGGACGCCGGCTATCAGTACGTCAATCTCGACGACTGCTGGGCGCTGCCCACCCGCGACGGGAACGGCAAGCTCGTACCGGATCCCCAGCGCTTCCCCCACGGCATCAAGGCGGTGGCCGATTACGTCCACTCCAAGGGTCTGAAATTCGGCATCTACACGAGCGCCGGAATCAAAACCTGCAATACGGCCGGATTCCCCGGCGGCCTGGGCCATGAGAAGTCCGACGCCCAGCAGTTCGCCGACTGGGGCGTGGACTACCTCAAGTACGACAACTGCAATAACCTCGGCGTGGACGCCAAGCAGCGGTACCGCACGATGCGGGACGCACTCAAGGCCACCGGGCGGCCCATCGTCTACAGCATCTGCGAATGGGGCGAGAACAAGCCCTGGGAGTGGGCGTCGGACGTAGGGCACCTGTGGCGCACGACCGGGGACATCAGTGACTCGTGGTCGAGCATGCTCGACATCGCCAAGCAGAATCTGCCGCTGGCCCCGCACGCCGGCCCCGGCCACTGGAACGACCCGGACATGCTGGAGGTCGGCAACGGTGGCATGACCGACACCGAGTACCGCAGCCACTTCTCCCTGTGGTCGATGATGGCCGCCCCGCTGCTGATCGGCTCCGACCTGCGCAAGGCCGGCCCGGAGACGTTCGAGATCCTGGCCAACAAGGACCTCATCGCCATCGACCAGGACCGCCTGGGCAAGCAGGCCACGGTGTTGAGGTCCGAGTCCGGTCGCTGGACGCTGGTGCGGCAACTGGCCGACGGCGACCGGGCGGTGGCGTTGTTCAACGAGACCGGGCGGCCGCAGCGGATCACCACCACCGCCCGGGAACTGGGCCTCCCGCAGGCCGACGGCTACCGGCTGCGCGATCTGTGGCGGCACCAGGACACCCACACCACGGGCACCGTCTCGGCGACCGTCCCGGCGCACGGCACCACCGTCTACCGGGTCTCCGCCGACAAGCGCTGGGCCGGCTACCCACCGGCCGTGGAGACCGGCACCGACCGTACGCCGCTGACCGAGGCCGGCACCCCCGCCGCCCTCCGCTCCACCGTCCGCAACCTCGGCGGCACCCCCGCACGGAACCTCACCGTCACCCTGAAGGCCCCGCAGGGCTGGCGGGTCCGGGCCACCTCCCCGTCGACGGCCCGCGCACTGCCCGGCGGCCGGACGCTCGGCACCGGCTGGCAGATCACCGCCCCGGCCGGCACCGCGCCGGGCACCTACGAGCTGCCGCTCACCGCCGACTACCGCTCGCCCCGCGGCGCACGGATCACCGACACGCTGCCCGGCACCGCCCATGTCGTGGTGCCACCGCCGTCCGGGACCACGGACGCCGCCGCGCTCCCCTGGCTCACCGCCGCCAACGGCTGGGGCCCGGTCGAGAAGAACACCAGCGTCGGGGAGCGCGATGCCGGGGACGGCAGGCCGCTCAGCATCGGCGGCACCGGCTTCGCCAAGGGCCTCGGGGTGCACGCCCCCAGCGAGGTGGAGTTCTACACCGGCGGGCGGTGCTCCGCCTTCACGGCGCAGGTCGGCATCGACGACGAGGCCGGTGACCGGGGATCGGTGGGCTTCGAGGTGTGGGCCGACGGCAAGAAGGCCGCCGCGAGCCCCGCGGTGACCGGCGCGGACACCGCCAGGACCGTCAGCGCCCCGCTCGCCGGCGCCCGGTCCGTCCGGCTCGTCGTGACCGACGGCGGGGACGGCATCGACTACGACCACGCCGACTGGGCGGACGCGAAGTTCACCTGCTGAGCCCCAACCGGGGCCAGTAGCGCGGGAGTTGACGACTCCGGGCGGGCGCTCGGCCCGCCCGGATCACCCGGCGCCCGGGAGGAGGGCGTCAGCAGGCGGCGGGCCGGGGCCCCGCGCCGGATGCGCCACGGCATCGGGCCCGGCCGTGACCTCGGGCCAAGCCCCCCGGAAGCGTCAGGGTGCGGGAACGAAGGCATCGGGGCGAGGGCGTTGCCCGGCGGCAGCGGCGGCGCCCACCACCCCGGCGTCCGTTCCCATTTGGGCCGGGACGACCGTCAGGCCCCGCACGAACGACAGCGTCGCGTAGTCCCGCAGGGCAGCCCGCAAGGGGGCGAAGAGGACCTCGCCCGCGCCCGCCACTCCCCCGCCGATCACCGCTATGTCGATCTCCACGAGCGTGGCGGTGGCGGCGATGCCGGCGGCCAGCGCGCGGGCGGCCCGTTCGAAGGAGCGGACGGCGACCGGGTCACCGGCGTGCGCGGCGGCGGCGACGGCGGCCGCGCTGGTGTCGCCGTCGGGGCCGGGCTGCCAGCCGTTGGCCAGCGCCCGGCGGGCGATGTTGGGTCCGCTGGCGATCCGCTCGACGCAGCCGCGGGACCCGCACGGGCAGGGGTCGCCGTCGACCTCGACGCTGATGTGCCCGATGTGCCCGGCGTTCCCCGTGGGGCCCGCGTGGAGCTGCCCGTTGAGGACGAGCCCGCCGCCGACGCCCGTGGAGACCACCATGCACAGCGCGTTGGCGTGGCCGCGGGCGGCTCCCTGCCAGTGTTCGGCCGCGGTCATCGCGACACCGTCGCCGACCAGCACGACCGGGCGCTCCCCGACGAGCGCCCGCACCCCGGCGACGAGCGGGAAGTCGCGCCAGCCGGGGATGTTGACGGGGCTGACGGTGCCGGAGGAGGCGTCGACCGGGCCCGCGCTGCCGATGCCGACGGCCGTCACCCGTGCCCAGTCGGGACCCGCGGCCAGCTCCGCGACCACCTCGGCCACCGCACGCATCACCGTCGCCCCGTCCTTGTCGGCGGGGGTGGGCCGGGCGGCCCGTTCGACCAGTCTGCCGCGGGCGTCCACCAGAGCACCGGCGATCTTGGTGCCGCCAATGTCCAACGCTGCGCTGAGGTCGGTCTGCATCGGTGTGGAATCTCCTGGTGGGCCCGGGGGCCGAGCGTACCGGCCCGGCGTGAGAACGCCAGTCTTCCCCCCATTGACAACGTTGTCTAGAGGCTATGCTCGACGCCACAGCCGACGCCGACAGAATCAGGACCGCACACCGTGACCGACACCGCGCGGGGCACCTCCCGCCGCTATGGCACCCGGCCCACGATGAAGGATGTCGCGGCGCGCGCCGGGGTCGGCCTCAAAACGGTCTCCCGCGTGGTCAACGGCGAACCGGGCGTCACACCGGACACCGAACGACGCGTACAGGAATCCATCACCGCCCTGGGGTTCCGCCGGAACGACTCGGCCCGGATCCTGCGCAAGGGGCGCACGGCCAGCATCGGCCTGGTCCTGGAGGACCTCGCCGACCCGTTCTACGGCCCGCTCAACCGCGCCGTCGAGGAGGTCGCCCGCGGCCACGGCGCGCTGCTGATCAACGGCTCCAGCGCCGAGGACCCGTCCCGCGAACAGGAGTTGGTGCTGGCGCTGTGCGCACGGCGGGTGGACGGGCTGGTCATCATCCCGGCCGCCGACGACCACCGCTATCTGGAGCCGGAGATCTCGGCCGGGATAGCGACCGTGTTCGTGGACCGCCCGCCCGGCCGGATCGACGCGGACGTCGTGGTCTCCGACAACTTCGGCGGGGCCCGGGACGCGGTGGCCCACCTCATCGCGCACGGCCACCGCCGGATCGGCTTCATCGGCGACCAGCCGCGGATCCACACCGCGCGCGAACGGCTGCGCGGCTACCGCACGGCAATGGCCGCCGCGGGCCTGCCCGTCGACGAGTCCTGGGTGTCGCTGGGCTCCACCGCGCCCGACCGGGTACGCGCCGCCGCCACCGGCATACTGGACGCCCCGGAGCCGGTCACCGCCCTCTTCGCGGGCAACAACCGGGTCACCGTCACCGCCGTGCGCGTCCTGCGCGAACGCCCGCGCCCCGTCGCACTGGTGGGCTTCGACGACTTCGAACTCGCCGATCTCGTCCGGCCCGCGATCACGGTCGTCGCCCAGGACCCGGCAGGCATGGGCCGGACGGCCGCCGGGCTGCTCTTCCGCCGCCTGGAGGGCATCGACGACCCGCCGCAGCGCCGCGAGATCCCCACCCGCCTGATCGCCCGCGGCTCGGGCGAGATCCCGCCTTCGGAGAGCTGAACTCCCGGACGGCCGCGGGCCGGACGCCGCGCGCCGCGCCATGGCGGGGCGGCTCCGGGACAGTTCCCGGGCCGGCCCGTTCCGCCCCCGGGCGATGGCGGGTCGGGGGGGCGACTCCGATACGCCCCCACGTCACCCCCCGGCGGCCGATCACCGCTCGTCGCGGTGCGGACCCCCGCCACGCCCCACCCGTTTCCAGATCAGCACCATCCCCAGCCCGAGCACGATCAGCGCGACGAGCACGATGACGCCCTTGAGCGCGGCGTCGGCCACCAGGTGAGCGAGGAGGTCGGCGCCTTCGTCACCCCTGCCGCCGCCCCCGCCCCGGGCGAGGGTGAGGGACGCCAGGCCGTCACCGGCCACCCCGCCGACGCCGGTCACCGGACCTCACCCGGTCCCGGCTCCCGCTGCCGCTGCCCGCGCCCGTCGTCGTCCAGCCGCCGGGCCGCCGCCCGCACCACCGCACCGGCCACCGACCCGCCGCCGCGGGACACCCCGCCCCGGCCCCGCGCGGCGCCCCGGTCGTCCAGATAACGGCTGACGGCATGCGCGGCGGGTGCCGCGTACCGCCGCGCGGCATCGAGCTTTCCCCGGCGCTTCAGGACCAGCGCCACGGCGAAGACCAGCAGGGCCAGCACCACCAGGCCGCCCACGATCAGGCCGAATCGGATGAGAAGAAGGTTCAGAACCCGCTCCACGGCCATCCCTCCATTCTTTGTATCACAGGTGTGATAGAAAACAATTTATCACAGCCGTGATACAAAGGGGCCATGCCCAAGCAGGTGGACCGAGAAGCCCGGCGCCGCGACGTCGTCGACGCCCTCTTCCGCGTCGTCGTACGCGACGGCATCCAACGCGCCTCGCTGCGCACCGTCGCCGACGAGGCGCAGCTCAACATCGGTTCGGTGCGGCACTACTTCGCCGGCCAGGAAGAGCTGATGCGCTTCGCGATGCGGTCGATGCTCGACCGGGTCGGCGCCCGGCTCCAGCGCCGCGTCGACGCGTTGGGCGATCTGAGCGGGCTGCCCGCGGCGCGGATCCGCGACTGCGCGGTGGAGCTGCTGTCCGAACTGCTGCCGCTGGACGACAGCCGGCGCGCCGAGGTCACCGTCCTCGTCGACTTCTCCACCGCCGCCCGGACCCACCCCGCCCTCGACGACCTCGCCCGGGAGACCGCCACCGGCACCCGGTCCCTCGTCCGCCGCATCCTCGCCCGTCTCGACACGGCGGGCGGCCTGCGACCGGGACTCGCCCTCGACACCGAGACCGAGCGGCTGACGTCCCTCCTGGACGGCCTGGCCTTCACCGCCGTCCTGCGGCCGGACGTGCTGGACGCGGCGACCTGCGCCACGGTCCTGCGCGCCCATGTCGACGACCTCGGAGGGGCCGCGGCCTGAACGCGGAAGGCCCCCGCCGTCCCGGCGGGGGCCTCGTGGTGGCTGCCGGACGGCGGGGGCGCCGTCGTGCCGTCAGGCGGTGGCCGCGGGGCGGCCCGCGAGGGCGTCCAGGTCGGCGCGGGTCAGCCCGGTCAGCCGGGCGACCTCGGCGGTGTCCACGGCGCCGCAGTCCAGGCCGCGCAGCAGGTAGCCGCTGAGCGCCTTGGCGGTGGCGGGCTCGTCCATGACGTCGCCGCCGGCCTTGGCGACGTACGCCGCGAGCCGGGCCGCGGCCTGCTCCAGGCCCTCGCGGTAGAAGGCGTAGACCGCCGCGTAACGGGTCGGCAGATGAGCCGGGTGCATGTCCCAGCCCTGGTAGTACGCACGGGCCAGCGAGCGGCGCACCAGGCCGTGGTGCAGGCGCCAGGCGGCGTGCACCTGCTCCGTCGGGCCGACCGGCAGGACGTTGGTGGAGCCGTCGGAGAGGCGGACGCCGGTACCGGCGGCGGCCACCTGCATCACGGCCTTGGCGTGGTCGGCCACCGGGTGGTCGAGGGACTGGTGGGCGGCGCTGACGCCGCAGGAGGCGCTGTAGTCGAAGGTGCCGTAGTGCAGGGAGGTGGCGCGGCCCTCGGCGGCCTCGATCATGCGGGCGACGGTGGCACGGCCGTCGGCGCCCAGGATCGACTGGGTGGTCTCGATCTGGATCTCGAAACCGATCCGGCCGGCCTCCAGGCCGTGCGCCTTCTCGAAGGCCTCCAGCAGCCGGACCATGGCGGTGACCTGCTCGGCGTAGGTCACCTTCGGGAGCGTCAGCACCAGGCCGTCGGGCAGGCCGCCGGCCGCCATGAGGCCGGTGAGGAAGATGTCGAGGGTGCGGATGCCGCGGTCGCGGACGGCGGCCTCCATGCACTTCATCCGGATGCCCATGTAGGGGGCGGCGGTGCCGTCCCGGTAGGCGGCGGCCACCAGGGCGGCGGCGCGGGCCGCGGCCTCGTCCTCCTCGGCGTCCGGGCGGGGGCCGTAGCCGTCCTCGAAGTCGATGCGCAGGTCCTCGACGGGCTCGCGGGTCAGCTTGGCCCGGACCCGGTCGTGGACGTCCGCGGCGAGCGCGTCGGGGATGCCGAGGACGGCGGCGAGCGCACCGGCGTCGGGGGCATGCGCGTCGAGGGCCGCGAGCGCCTGGTCGCCCCAGGAGCGCAGGGTGCCGGCGGTGAAGACGTCGCCGGGGACGTAGACCGTGTGGACCGGCTGGCGGGTGCCGGGGTCGCCCGGGTAGCGCCGCGCCAGGTCCGCGTCCACCTGGGCGAGAGCGGCTCCGATTCCCTCACGTACGGTGTCCGCGAGGCTCGTCGCCACGCTCTCCTGCTGCCCCATTCGATACCCTCCCGGTGCGCACGCCCGACGATCGAGCGTTTTCCGCTCAACGGAATCAACAATCCGTATAGCGAAGTTAACCGGCCGGTTTGCCAAGGTCAACACCCTCACCCGGCACGGCGCAGGTCACGGCGCACGGGCAGGCCCGGAAAACTCCGTGGCGGGTCCGCCGCGGTAGCGCCAGACTCGCCCCCATGACTTGGATCGCACCCTCCGTCGAACGCAGAGAACTCCCCACCGTGGCCGGTGAACGGGAGATGCTGCAGGGCTGGCTCGACTTCCACCGTGACACCCTGCTCGCCAAGTGCGCGGGCCTGACGCCCGACCAGCTCGTCGAGGCGAGCGCACCGCCGTCCGCCCTCACCCTGCTCGGCCTGGTGCGCCATATGGCCGACGTCGAACGCACCTGGTTCCGGGTGCGCTTCCTGGGGCAGCGGATCGGCGACCTGTACTTCACCGACGACGACCCGGACGCCGACTTCCACGGCGCCGACCCGGCCGGCGCCGAGCGCGATGTCGCCGCGTTCCGCGCCGAGATCGAGGCCTGCGACAAGGCGGTGGCGGACCGCGGGCTGGACGAGACCTTCTCCCCGCGCCCGGGGCGCACCCTCAACCTGCGCTGGATCTACGTCCACATGATCGAGGAGTACGCCCGGCACAACGGCCACGCGGACCTGCTGCGCGAACGGATCGACGGGGCCACGGGCAGCTGACGACACCGCACCGCTCGCGGGTGCCGCCACGGCACGAGGCCCCGTACGCACCGCGCGTACGGGGCCTCGTGCGAGGTCCGGAGCCGGGCTCCGGCGGGACGGTGGTCAGCCCTTGCGGGTCTTGACCTCGTCGGTGAGGGCCGGGACGACGTCGAAGAGGTCGCCGACCACGCCGTAGTCGACCAGCTCGAAGATCGGCGCCTCTTCGTCCTTGTTGATGGCGACGATCGTCTTCGAGGTCTGCATACCGGCACGGTGCTGGATCGCACCGGAGATGCCCGCCGCGATGTACAGCTGCGGCGAGACCGACTTGCCGGTCTGGCCGACCTGGTTGGTGTGCGGGTACCAGCCGGCGTCCACCGCGGCACGCGAGGCACCGACGGCCGCGCCGAGCGAGTCGGCGAGCGCCTCGATGACCGGGAAGTTCTCGGCGCCGTTGACGCCGCGGCCACCGGAGACCACGATCGCGGCCTCGGTCAGGTCCGGGCGGCCGGTCGACTCGCGCGGGGTGCGCGAGACGATCTTGGTGCCCTTGGAGGAGTCGGCGACGGTCACCGCGAGCTGCTCGACGGTGCCGGCGGCCGGGGCGGCCTCCGGGGCGGCCGAGTTGGGCTTGACGGTGATGACCGGGGTGCCCTTGGTGATGCGGGACTTGGTGGTGTACGAGGCCGCGAAGACGGACTGCGTGGCCACCGGGCCCTCGTCGCCGGCCTCGACGTCGACGGCGTCGGTGATGATGCCGGAGCCGATGCGCAGCGCGAGGCGGGCCGCGATCTCCTTGCCCTCGGCGGAGGACGGCAGCAGGACGGCGGCCGGGGAGACCGCGTCGTAGGCGGCCTGCAGCGCGTCGACCTTGGGGGCGACGAGGTACTCGGCGAACTCGGGCGCGTCGGCGGCCAGCACCTTCACGGCACCGTGCTCACCGAGGATCTTCGCGGCGTCCTCGGCGTTCGCACCGAGGTGCACGGCCACCGGCTCGCCGATGCGGCGGGCGAGGGTGAGCAGTTCGAGGGTGGGCTTGCGGACGGCGCCGTCCACGTGGTCGACGTAGACAAGGACTTCAGCCATGGGATTGCTCTCCTGCGGGAAGAATGAGGGCGGGGATAAGGACTGCGGCTCAGATGAACTTCTGGCCCGCGAGGAACTCGGCGAGCTGCTTGCCGCCCTCGCCCTCGTCCTTGACGATCGTGCCCGCGGTGCGGGCGGGGCGCTCGGCGGCGCCGTCGACCTTGGTCCAGGCGCCCTCGAGGCCGACCTCGTCCGCCTCGATCTCCAGGTCCTCCAGGTCCAGGGACTCCACCGGCTTCTTCTTGGCGGCCATGATGCCCTTGAAGGAGGGGTAACGCGCCTCACCCGACTGGTCGGTGACGGACACGACGGCCGGCAGCGCGGCCTCCAGCTGCTCGGTGGCGGTGTCGCCGTCGCGGCGGCCGGTGACCTTGCCGCCGTCGACGGACACCTCGGAGAGCTGGGTGACCTGAGGGACGTTCAGGCGCTCGGCGAGCAGCGCGGGCAGCACACCCATCGTGCCGTCGGTGGAGGCCATGCCGCAGACGACGAGGTCGTAGCCGGTCTTCTCGATGGCCTTGGCGAGCACGAGCGAGGTGCCGAGCGCGTCGGTGCCGTGCAGGTCGTCGTCCTCGACGTGGACGGCCTTGTCGGCGCCCATCGACAGCGCCTTGCGCAGCGCGTCGTTGGCGTCCTCGGGGCCGACCGTGAGAACCGTGATCTCCGCGTCGTCGGCGGCTTCCTTGATCTGCAGGGCCTGCTCGACGGCGTACTCGTCGAGCTCCGAGAGCAGACCGTCCACATCGTCACGGTCGACGGTCAGGTCCTCGGCGAAGTGCCGGTCGCCGGTGGCGTCGGGCACGTACTTCACACAGACAACGATCCTCAGGCTCACGCCGGCTCTCCTACCTGCTTCGTCTCTTCAGAACTGCCTTGTGCTGGCAGCATAGGCGCCTGTCGGGGCGGCTCCCGGTCGGATGCGGTTCCCCACGCCGACCGTCATATTACTCGCCAGTACATCGACTCTCGTGCCCCGAAGCAAGGCCGTCGAAATGTGACCTTGCCAACGGACCCGACCGGCGGACGAAGCAGCGGAACGGGAACCCGTCAGTCCCTCAGCGCGTTGAAGCGCCCCTGGTGGTACAGCAGTGGACGGCCGGGCCCCGCGGGGTCGCCGACGACGGGCTGGGCGAGCACGATCCGGTGGTCGCCGGCCGGCACCCGCGCCACGACCTTGCAGACCAGCCAGGCCAGCACGCCGTCCAGGAGGGGCACGCCCTCGGGGCCGGTGCGCCAGGAGGTGGCGGGGCCGAAGCGGTCGGCGCCGCTGCGCGCGAAGGTGGCGGCCAGCTCCTGCTGGTGCTCGCCGAGTATGTGCACGCCGATGTGCTCGGCCTCCGAGACGGCGGGCCAGCTGGAGGCGCCGGTGCCGATGCCGAACGAGAGCAGCGGCGGGTCGGCGGCGACGGAGGTGAGGGAGGTGGCGGTGAAGCCGGCGGGGCGGGCGCCGTGGGCGGTGATCACCGCGACGCCGGCGGCGTGCTGCCGGAAGACGGAGCGCAGCAGCTCCGGGGAGGCGGTGCGGGGCGTGCCGAGGCCGGTCGAGGCCGTCATGGAGTTGTCCTTCTGCTGGGGTGTACGAGCCCGGGCGGAGCCGCCGGCGGTCCGATGGCCGGCGGCAATGATGTCGTCGCGCTTCACGCGCCCGGACAGCGGGCGCTGGCAGTCCGCAGAAGGTCGACGTGGGCGCGTCCGTACAGAAGGGTTCCTGGCCGCATCACGTCAGAGTGACGAGGTGTGACCCACAGCGTCAAGGGGCGCCTGCCATCTGGGAGATCAATCACGGACGGCCGCGCCCAGCGCCGCGATGACATCCGCCTTCCTCGGCTGTCCGGCGGCGCGGCGCACGATCGCGCCGCCCGCGTCGAGCACCAGCACGGTCGGGGTGCGCTCCACCTCCAGCCGCCGTACGAGGTCCAAGTGGTCCTCCGCGTCGATCTCGACATGGGCCACCCCCGCAACCATCCCGGCGACCTCGGCGAGGGTGCGCCGGGTGGCCCGGCAGGGCTGGCAGAAGGCACTGGAGAACTGCAGCAGGGTGGCCCGCTCCCCCAGCTCCGCACCGATCTCGGCGGCACCCAGCCGCGCCCCGTCGTCCCGCTCCCGCACCGTCAGCGCCCCTTCGAAGTGGGTGCCACCGGTCCGGGAGCGCCCGCCGCCGCGAGCGCCGCGCGGGGCACCATGAGTCCGGTCATCGAGGGGTGCAGCGTTCCCGGGGCCGCAAAGATTCCCGGGGCCGGGAGGCGCCTTGTGCCCGGGCGGTCGACGGGTGGAGCGGGCCTGCACGTGACAAGAATCTCCCGGCCCCGGCGGCCCGCGCGCTGGTGGCCACGGCCGAGATCGGGCACGATCTCCCGAAAGCCGCAGCTACGGCTGCGTAGGTTTCCGCCGGGAGAACCCTCCCCAGGCGTGGAAAAGGGGTCCTCCGGACAATGGCAGAGCTCGTCTACCCGCCGGTGATCGGCGCCGCCCGCACGCTCTTCAAGGCGCTCGATCTGAAATTCGACATCGCCGGGACGGACCACGTTCCGCGCAGCGGCGGAGCGGTTCTGGTGAGCAATCACATCGGCTACCTGGACTTCGTCTTCGCGGGCCTGACGGCGCGTCCCGCCAAGCGGCTGGTGCGCTTCATGGCGAAGGAGTCGGTGTTCCGGCACAAGGTGTCCGGGCCGCTGATGCGCGCGATGAAGCACATCCCCGTGGACCGTGCGCAGGGCATGCACGCCTACAAGCACGCGCTGACCGCGCTGCGTTCGGGCGAGATCATCGGGGTCTTCCCCGAGGCGACGATCTCCGAGTCCTTCACCCTGAAGACCTTCAAGTCCGGTGCGGTGCGGCTGGCCCAGGAGGCCGGGGTGCCGCTGCTGCCGGTGGCGCTGTGGGGCACCCAGCGGCTGTGGACCAAGGGCCACAAGCGCGACCTGGGCCGGAACCACCTGCCGATAACGATCCGGGTGGGCGAGCCGATGGAGGCCGATCCGGCCGAGCAGGCCGAGAAGATCACCGACCGGCTGCGGGCCCGTGTGCAGGACCTGCTGGAGGCGGCGCAGCGCGCCTACCCCGCGCGCCCCAAGGGCCCCGAGGACACCTGGTGGCTGCCGGCCCACCTCGGCGGCACGGCACCCGCGGCGCCCGGTACCGCCTGACGGCGGACCCGCCGGCCTCAGCGCACCGCCGTCGTCGCGGCGGCGCCTGCGGCCGGCGGTCCGGCCGTCCGGTCACGGGGCCCAGATGTCACCGGTCTCGATACGGGCGTCCGGGCAGGCCTCCCGCAGCGCCCGGGTCAGCTCCGCGCCCGCGTCGGCCAGCTCGTCGAGCGTCATGGGAGCCATCCGCTCCAGCAGGAAGAGGGCGCTGACCGAGTCCTCGGTGAGGCGGGTGCGGACGCCCTGCCGCCAGTTCCAGCGCCGGCAGGTGACGCCCTCGTCGTCGCACCAGACGACCTCGCCCGCGTCGGGGTGTTCGACGGTCTCGGCGCCGCCGGCCGCGGTCACGAACGGCTCGTCGCCGGTGGCCCGCACCAGCCGCATCCCGCCCTGGATGCGGTCGAGGTCCTCACCGCCCACGGGGACGAGGTGGGCGACGCTGACGGCGTTGTAGATGTCCACGAGGCGGTTGATGCGCGGCAGCCCGCCGTCCGCGAGCGCCCGCCTGGCCAGTGCCTCGGCGGAGTTGCGGGTGCGCGAGGGCTTGCTGCCGAACGCGGTGTACGCGGCGCGCCAGGCGGCGACGTGCGGATCGTCCTGCGGGGCCCGTCCGTCCAGGCGCGCGGCGAGGCGGCGGGCGGCCTCGTCCAGGAGCGCCGCTCCGGTCTCGTCGCTGGGCCCGTTGGTGAGGCCGTGGGCTTCGACGGCGAGGTAGCCGAAGCCGGGCGCCAGGGCGCGTACCTCGTCGGAAACATGCAGGCGGCAGGTCGTGCCGGAGACGTGCGAAGAGCTGGGCATCGGGGCCGTTCCTCAGAGATCGATGGGGAGCGTCTGCCAGAGGTGAGACCGGTCGACGGCCTCCTGGAGGCATTGGAGCACGGCCGGATGTGGTTCAGCAAATAGCACCGGGTAGTCCACTTCGTTGCACTCGGGCCGCACGGGGAAGGCGAGCTGCTCCCGGTCCAGGCGGAACTGTGCGTCGACACCCGGCTTGTTGCCCCGCGGGTCCTGGCGCGCCCAGCGGTCCTCGCCCGGCAGCCGGACGGCGATCAGGCCGTGGACGGTGTCGAGCTTCTGGTAGCACAGCCCGGCGGGGATGCCCTCCGCACGCAGCAGCGCCACGAGCGCATGCGCCTTCGCGAAGCAGATGCCGGTGCGCTGCGCGAGCACGTCCGAGGCGCGCCAGGTGACGCGCGGGTCGTCGGCGTCCGCGCTGTGCGCAATGGCGTCTCGGACGAAGCGGAAGGCGGCCTCGGCGTATGCGTATGCATCCGGGGCTTCGGCGGCGAGGGCGGCCGCCGTGGCCCGGACGCGCGGATGGTCGTGGTCGATGACCTCGTCGGCCGCCAAGTAAGCAGAAATATCCGGGATGTTCTGGATCGGCTCCATACCCCGGGAACGTAGCGATGCGCCCGGCCGAGAGTCAATGACTTTTCGGTCGGACGCATAGCTATTCAGTTCGGAGTGGTGCCGGACGCCTAGCGGCCCAGCTCCTCGCGGAGCGCGGCGAGGAAGCCGTCGACGTCCTCCTCGGCGGTGTCGAACGCGCACATCCAGCGCACCACACCCGCCGACTCGTCCCAGAAGTAGAAGCGGTAGCGCTTCTGCATCCGCTCGGCGACATCGTGCGGAAGCCGGGCGAACACGCCGTTGGACTGCACGGGGTAGAGGATCTCCACCCCGCCGATCTCCCGCACCCCGGCCGCCAGCCGCTGCGCCATGGTGTTGGCGTGCCGGGCGTTGCGCAGCCACAGGTCCTTGGCGAGCAGTGCCTCCAACTGGACGGAGACGAAGCGCATCTTGGAGGCCAGCTGCATGGACAGCTTGCGCAGATGCTTCATCGCCCGCACCCGGTCGGGGTTGAGCACCACCACGGCCTCGCCGAAGACCGCACCGTTCTTGGTGCCGCCGAAGGAGAGGATGTCGACACCCACGGCGTTGGTGAAGGCCCGCATCGGGACGTCGAGCGTCGCCGCGGCGTTGGCGATCCGCGAGCCGTCGAGGTGCACCACCATGTTGCGCTCATGCGCGTGTTCGCAGATCGCCCGGATCTCGTCCGGCGTGTAGACCGTGCCGAGCTCCGTGCTCTGGGTGATCGAGACGACCTGCGGCATGGCCCGGTGCTCGTCGTCCCAGCCGTACGCCTCGCGGTCGATCAGCTCGGGGGTGAGCTTGCCGTCCTCGGTGGGCACGGTCAGCAGCTTGAGCCCGCCGATCCGCTCGGGCGCACCGCACTCGTCCACATGGATGTGCGCGGAATCCGCGGCGATCACCGCGCCCCAGCGGTCGGTCACGGCCTGCAGGGCGACGACATTGGCACCGGTGCCGTTGAACACCGGGAACGCCTCGGCGCGCTGCCCGAAGTGGCTGCGGAAGACGCGCTGGAGGTGTGCGGTGTAGTCGTCCTCGCCGTAGGCGACCTGGTGGCCGCCGTTGGCGAGGGCGAGCGCGGCCAGCACCTCGGGGTGCGCGCCCGCGTAGTTGTCGCTGGCGAAGCCGCGTATCTCGGGGTCGTGGTGCTGCCGTGCGTCGGTCTTCGCTCCGGTCACGGCTCGGGGGTCAGCCACAGACGCTGTCCATTCACTTCCTGGGCGGGCCGGCTCCAGACCCCGGCGATGGCCTCGGCCAGCTCCGTGACATCCGTGAAGCCCGCGAACTTGGCGTTCGGTCGCTCGGCGCGCATCTGGTCGTTGACGAGCGCCTTCACGATCAGGATCGCAGCCGCGGCGCGCGGTCCCTGCTCACCCCCCGACTTGCGGAAGCCGTCCGCCATGGCGAGCGTCCAGGCCTCGGCGGCCGCCTTGGAGGCGGCATAGGCGGCGTTGCCGCCCGTGGGCTTGCTGGCGCCGGCCGCGCTGGTGAGGAGGAAGCGGCCGTTGCCGCTGCGTTCGAGCGCTTCGTGGAAGGCGAGCGAGGTGTGCTGGACGGTGCGGATCAGCAGCTTGTGCAGCATGTCCCAGTCCGCGAGGTCGGTCTCCGCGAAGGTCGAGGAGCCGCGCCAGCCGCCGACGAGGTGCACCAGGCCGTCGATCCGGCCGAATTCCTTCTCCGTACGAGCCGCCCATTCGCGGGTCTGGTCGAGGTCGAGGAGGTCGACGGTGTCCCCTATCACCGTGGCGCCGCCGTGGGCGTAGCGGGCCGCGTCCACGGCCTCCGCCAGCCGCTCGGGGTGGGAGTCCGAGCCGACCACCACCGCACCCGCTTCGGCCAGCCGCAGCAGGGTCGCACGGCCGGCCGGTCCGGCCGCGCCCGCCACCGCGATGACCGCACCCTCCAGCGGCCCCTGGCCGCCCGTCGAAGTAACCATCTCCGTCGCCTCCTCGTCCTGCTCCTGGACGGCCTTCGGCCGGGTGTTCCGGTCGTTCGTCATGCCGCCGCCAATTCATCGCTGTGGGCCGTGATGCCCTTGGTGGATGCGATCACGGCGCGCAGCTTCTTGGCGAGCGCCTCGTAGAACATGCTCAGGGGGAATTCGTCGGGGAGCACGTCGTCCACGAGCTTGCGCGGCGGCTGGTCGAGGTCGAGGGCGTCGGGTCCCTTGGCCCAGACCGAGCCCGGGTGCGGTGCCAGGTAGGTCGAGACGAGGTCGTACGCGGCGAACCAGTGGACCAGCTTGGGCCGGTCGATACCGTCGCGGTAGAGCTTCTCGATCTCGCCGCACAGCTGGTTGGTGACCTTGGGCGCGCGCTCCCAGTCGATGTGCAGTGTGTTGTCCGTCCAGCGTACGACGTCGTGCTTGTGGAGGTACGCGAAGAGCAGCTGTCCGCCCAGGCCGTCGTAGTTGCGGACCCGGTCGCCGGTGACCGGGAAGCGGAACATCCGGTCGAAGATCACGGCGAACTGCACATCACGCGCCTGGGTGTACCCCTCGGCCTCCAGCTTCACGGCCTCCTTGAAGGCGGTGAGGTCGCAGCGCAGCTCCTCCAGGCCGTACATCCAGAACGGCTGGCGCTGCTTGATCATGAACGGGTCGAAGGGCAGGTCGCCGTGGCTGTGGGTGCGGTCGTGCACCATGTCCCACAGGACGAACGCCTCCTGGCAGCGCTCCTGGTCGCCGAGCATCTCGCGGATGTCCTCGGGGAGTTCGACGCCGAGCGTCTCGATGGCGGCCTCGCTCACCCGGCGGAAGCGGGCGGCCTCGCGGTCGCAGAAGATCCCGCCCCAGGTGAACCGCTCGGGGGCCTCGCGCACGGCGATGGTCTCCGGGAAGAGCACGGCGGAGTTGGTGTCGTAGCCGGCCGTGAAGTCCTCGAAGGCGATGCCGCAGAAGAGGGGGTTGTCGTAGCGGGTGCGCTCCAGCTCGGCCAGCCAGTCCGGCCAGACCATGCGCAGGACGACGGCCTCGAAGTTGCGGTCCGGGTTGCCGTTCTGGGTGTACATGGGGAACAGCACGAGGTGCTGGAGGCCGTCGGCACGCTGCCGGGCGGGCTGGAAGGCGAGCAGGGAGTCCAGGAAGTCCGGCACGCCGAAGCCGCTGTCGGCCCAGCGGCGCAGGTCGGCGACGAGCGCGTCGTGGTAGGCGGCGTTGTGCGGCAGCAGCGGGGCGAGCTCGCCGAGGGCCGCTATCACGCGGTCGACCTCCGTACGGACGGCCTCGGCGCGCGGGGCGCCGTCCGCCGCCAGGTCGATCGAACCGTCCTTGGACTGCCAGGGGCGGAGGGTCTCGACCGCCTCCTTGAGCACGGGCCACGCCGGGTGCTCGACCACGCTCCCTGCGGTCGTGGTGGCCCCACGGACACCCACAGGCGAAAGAATTTCCGTCATGACTGCCCTCCGGCGATAGATCGTGTTGTCAGAACACGGTAACCAGCCGAGGATCGCCCACTCAAGTGGCGCTGCTGAAAATTATTCTGCCCACCCCCGCCGCTCGCGCCTGTTTTTCCTGCCGTCAGCACCAAGGGCGGGACTTCCTGCCAGTAATGCCAAGGGTTTCGGCGGTTTCTCCGGGTCCGCGCCGGGCAGCAAACCTCCGGAACGTGTGGCATATGCCATAGCCGCCGCGCGGGGCGGACGCCGGGCCCGCGGCGGCCGACCTGCCGTCCCGGGCGCCGTCAGCGCCACGAGGACTCGCCCACGCGAGGGTGAGACGGTCTGAAGCCGGATATGGCGGGTACCCGTACTGGACACACCGCGGTCCGGTCCGGCAGCCCGTTTTCCGCCGGTCGGTCCCGTTAGGCTGTGCGCCATTTCGTAGCGCCCTTGCCGACGCCCGACGGTCGGCACGTGGACAGAGCCGACACCAGCACCGAGCCGACAGAAGCGAGGCAGCCTTGTCCTTTCTCACCATCGGACACCGCGGGATGATGGGCGTGGAGCCGGAGAACACCCTGCGGTCCTTCGTGCGCGCCGAGCACGAGGGCCTCGATGTCATCGAACTCGACCTGCACCTGAGCAAGGACGGCGCGCTCGTGGTGATGCACGACGCGGATGTGGACCGCACCACCGACGGCGCCGGCCCGATCGCCGAGCGCACCCTCGCCGAGCTCCGCGAACTCGACGCCGGGCGGGGCGAGCGGATCCCCGTCTTCGAGGAGGTCGTGGAAGCGGTCAGGGCGCCGCTGCAGGCCGAGATCAAGGACGTGGCGGCCGCGCAGGCGCTGGCCGAGGTGATGCGGTCGCGCGATCTGGTCGGCCGGGTCGACGTGATCTCCTTCCACGACGAGGCGCTGGCGGCGATCCGGACCCTGCTGCCCGGCGTGCGCACCGCGCTGGTCGGCAGCAGGTACGGCGCGGACGTGGTCGACCGGGCGCAGGCCGTCGGCGCGACGATGCTCTCCTTGAACATCCGCCGGCTCACCCTGGAACTGGTCGAGCGGGCACATGCCGCGCATCTGAAGGTCGTGGGCTGGACCGTCAACACCCACGATCAGCTGCGCCTCGCGCGGGGCTTCGGGCTGGACGGTGTGGTGACCGACCAGCCGGAGATCCGGCGGGCGGTCCGCTTCACGGCGTGAGGCGGCACCGGACGAGCTGAGCCGGGTGGGGCGTGCCGACTCCTCGGGCCCCACCCCTGCCGGCGGGGAAACGTGCACGTCACAGCGCCGCAATGTGATTCCAGCATGCGGACGTTTCCCCCGGTGATCTCGACAGACTGCCTCGCGCACTGCCACTCTCCCGCCATGCGCCTCGCCAACCGCCCCCTCGGACTTGCCGCTTGCGCCACCGTCGCGCTGCTCACCGCGGCCGTCGGCTGTGCCCCGCAGGACGCGTCGCCCGGCGGCCCGGGCGCCGCCGGGCCGCGACAACAGAGCTGTGACCGCGGCAGATTGGCCACCGTGGCGGACGGCAAACTCACCGTCGGCACCGACAAGCCCGCCTACGCGCCCTGGTTCCATGACGACGACCCGGCCAGTGGCAAGGGCTTCGAATCGGCCGTCGCCTACGCCGTCGCCCGCCGGCTGGGCTACGGCAAGGGCGCGGTGGACTGGCGGACCGTGCCGTTCAACAACGCCTTCGCGCCCGGCGCGAAGAAGTTCGACTTCGACATCAACCAGATCTCCATCAGCCCCGCCCGCAAGCGGGCCGTCGCCTTCTCCTCCGGCTACTACGACGTGCGCCAGGCCGTCGTCGCCCTCAAGGGCTCTCCCGCGGCCAAGGCCAGGAGCGTCGCCGACCTGCGGCGCCTCAAGCTCGGCGCGCAGGTCGGCAGCACCAGCCTGGACGTCGTCGAGGACACCGTCCGGCCGGCGCAGCGCCCCGCCGTGTTCCAGAAGAACGACTTCGCCAAGTCCGCGCTGAAGAACGGCCAGGTCGACGCGATCCTGACCGACCTGCCGACGGCCTTCTACATCACCTCGGCCGAGGTGAAGAACGCCGAGGTGGTCGGGCAGTTCGCGGATACCGGCGCCGCCCACGAGCAGTTCGGCCTGGTCCTGGACAGGGAGAGCCGGCTCACCCGGTGTGTGACGGCCGCGGTCGACGCGCTGCGCAAGGACGGTACCCTCGCCGCGCTGGAGAAGAAGTGGCTGACCGACGCCGTGTCCGTCCCGGTGCTCAAGTGACGTACGGAGAAGGTGTGTCGAAACTCCGGACGGCACGGGACGGGGCCGACGACGGGTACGTGCCCTCGCAGCGGCGGATCGAGCGGGAGCGCTTCCGGCGAGCCAGGACCCGGCGCGCCACCGCCGTCGCCGCGCTGAGCACCCTGGTCACCGCCGCCGTCCTCTACCTCGTGATCACCCGCTCCCCCGGCTGGCCGCGTACCCGGGAGACGTTCTTCAGCGCCGAGTACGCCGCCAAGGCGCTGCCGGAGGTGCTGGACGGGCTGCTGCTGAACCTGCGGCTGCTGGTGGTGTGCGGGGCGGCGGTGCTGGTGCTCGGGCTGCTGCTGGCGGTGGCCCGGACGCTGCGCGGCCCGGTGTTCTTCCCGCTGCGCGCCCTGGCCACCGCCTACACCGACTTCTTCCGCGGACTGCCGCTGATCATCTGTCTGCTGATGGTGGTCTTCGGGGTGCCGGCGCTGCGGCTGCAGGGCGTGACCACCGACCCCGTGCTGCTCGGCGGCTCCGCGCTGGTGCTGACGTACTCGGCCTATGTCGCCGAGGTCTTCCGGGCGGGCATCGAATCGGTGCACCCCTCGCAGCGGGCCGCGGCCCGGTCGCTGGGCCTGACCAGCGGACAGACGCTGCGCTTCGTGGTGCTGCCGCAGGCGGTGCGGCGGGTGGTGCCGCCGCTGCTGAACGACCTGGTCTCGCTGCAGAAGGACACCGGTCTGGTGTCGATCGCGGGGGCGGTGGACGCGGTCTACGCGGCCCAGATCATCGCCGGCAAGGACTTCAACTTCACGCCGTACGTCGTGGCCGGGCTCGTCTTCGTGGCGCTCACCATCCCCATGACGCGGTGCACGGACTGGGTGACGGCCCGTATGGACCGCCGGCGCGCCCAGGGAGGACTGGTATGAGCACCACGGACGACACCCCGCGCCCGGCCGGCGACAAGGCAGGCGAGGCGGCGCCCGCCGGCGGCCCGGTGCTGCGGCTGGAGTCCGTGCGCAAGTCGTACGGACGCGGCACGGTCGTGCTGCGGGACGTGGATCTGGCGGTCGCGCCGCACACCGTGACGGCGCTGATCGGCGCCTCGGGGTCGGGCAAGTCCACGCTGCTGCGCTGCGCGAACCTGCTGGAGGAGATCGACGACGGCGCGATCTTCCTGGACGGCGCGGAGATCACCGATCCGCGGGCCGACGTGGACGCGGTGCGCCGCCGGATCGGCGTCGTCTTCCAGGCCTACAACCTCTTCCCGCACATGACCGTGCTGGACAACATCACCCTGGCGCCCCGCCGGGTGCACGGGGTGCCGCGCGCCGAAGCGGAGGCGCGGGCCCACGAACTGCTGGAGCGGCTCGGGCTCGGCGGGCGGTCCGGGGAGTACCCCGACCGGCTGAGCGGGGGCCAGCAGCAGCGGGTGGCGATCGTCCGGGCGCTGGCCGGGCGGCCCCGGCTGCTGCTGCTCGACGAGATCACCGCGGCGCTCGACCCCGAGCTGGTCGGCGAGGTGCTGGGCGTGGTCCGCGACCTCAAGGAGGAGGGCATGACCATGGTCATCGCCACGCACGAGATGGGCTTCGCCCGGGAGGTCGCCGACCAGGTGTGCTTCCTGGACGGCGGGGTGGTGGTGGAACGCGGCACGCCCGAGCGGGTCTTCGGGGACCCGCGGCAGGACCGCACCCGGCAGTTCCTGCGGCGGATCATCGAGGCGGGACGGCTCTGAGCATCCGGGCGGGACGGCGCCGAGCGGTCAGGAGGCGACCGGCCGGCCCGTCGCCTCCTGGCCGAGCGGCTTGACCAGCAGCTCGAACTCCAGGTCGGCGCGCTGCGGGATGCCGAACCGCTCGTCGCCGTACGGGAACGGGGTGAGCTGCCCGGTCCGCCGGTAGCCGCGGCGCTCGTACCAGGCGATCAGCTCGTCGCGCTGCCGGATGACGGTCATCCGCATCTCGCGGGCGCCCCAGAGGTCCCGGGCGGTCCGCTCGGCCTCCGCGATGATCACCTTGCCGAGGCCGCCGCCCTGGAGCTGCGGGCGCACCGCGAACATCCCGAAGTACACATGGTCCCCGCGGTGTTCGAGCTGGCAGCAGGCGATCAGGGCGCCGTCCCGCTCGGCGACGAGCAGCCGGCCGGACTCGGCCCGCACCACGGCGGCGACACCGTCCGGGTCGGTGCGCTGCCCCTCCAGCAGGTCGGCCTCCGTCGTCCAGCCTGCCCGGCTCGCGTCGCCCCGGTACGCCGACTCGATGAGGTCGACGAGACCGGGGATGTCGGCGTCGTGGGCGGTACGGAAGGTCAGCTCGCCGGTGGGCATGGTGCGCACAGTCCTCTCAGGGCCGGACAAAGGGCTGTACGGAGGCTAACAAGCGGCATGTGCGGCGTGTCAGGGCCGTTCGGCACGGACTTTCGGCGTCGGTGGCCCGGGGGCGCGCGGGGGACGGCGTAGGGTCCTGGCATGGTGCACGTACTGAGCAGCAGGGTGCTGGTGCGGCCGTCCGACCCCGAGCGGTCGCGGGCGTTCTACGGCACGGCGCTGGGGCTGGAGATCTACCGGGAATTCGGTACCGGACCCGAGCGCGGCACGGTCTACTTCCTCGGCGGCGGCTTCCTGGAGGTCTCCGGCCGCGCCGCGGTCCCGGCCACCGAGACCCTCCAGCTGTGGCTCCAGGTGGCCGACGCGGCAGCGGCGCACGAGGAGCTCCTGGCGCACGGGGTGGAGGTGCTGCGGCCGCCCGTCCAGGAGCCGTGGGGGCTCATCGAGATGTGGATCGCCGATCCGGACGGCCACCGGATCGTGCTGACGGAGGTTCCGGCGGATCACCCGCTGCGCTACCGGCCCTGAGGGACCTCCCGGCGCACCCGCTCACGCTCCCCCTGCGTGCGTCCGTGCGCTCCCGTGTGCCGGGCGCCGGGCGGGCATTCTGCACCCGATCCGTGCGGCAGGCGGTACTCGGGGAGGTGCGCCGTGCACGAACCGGTGTGGGTCGGCTGGCTGCTGGTGCTGTTGTGCGCCGGGGCCGCCGCGTACTGCCTCGTCCGGGCGCGGACCGGTCCGGCGGCGCACCGGGGCGAAGCCCGCGGCGAAGGGCTGATGGCGCTGGGCATGGCGGCGATGGCGCTGCCCGCGTCCGCGGTGACGCCCCCTCAGTGGTCGCCCTGGGTGTTCACCGCGGTCTACGCGACGGCCGGAGCGTGGGCGCTGGCGCGGCGGCATCTGCACCACGCGGTGGGCACGTTCGCCATGGCGTACATGGCGTCGGCGATGGCCGTGCCGGCAGACCTCACGGGCCCGGCGGGCACCGTGGGCCCGCCGGGGCCGGCGGCTGCGCCGGGCGCGATGGGCGCGATGGGCGGGATGGAGCACGGCGGGCCGGGCGGAGTGCCACTGCTGACGGGCCTGTTGCTCGCCTACTACACGGTGTACGTGATCGCCGCCGGGGTCCGGCTGGGGCCGGCGGGCGCCCGGGCGGCGGACTCCGCGGCCGGCGGGACGGCGGCGGGCGCGCCGGCGGACGCCGGGCCGCCGGGGGTGCTGCGGGCCTGCCGGGTGGCGATGGGCATCGGCATGCTGGCGATGCTGCTGGCCCTGTGAGCTGCGCCGAAGCGCCTCCGTACGGCCTCCGTACGGCCTCCGTACGGCCTCCGTACGGCCTCCCGGCGGCGGGCGGCGGGTCCGGCGGCCCACACCCTTGACGCAGGTGGTATACGTCACATCCGCCTCGCGGCCGTACCAACGGGTAGTCGCCCGCTCATAGGCTGACGCCATGATGGTCCCTCTCGCGCTGATGGTTCTCGGCGTGCTGGCCGCGGCAATGGCGCCACGGCTGATGGCCCGTTCCGACTGGCCCGACCGGGAGCCGGTGCTCGCCCTGTGGGTGTGGCAGTGCGTGGTGGCCGGTGTCCTGCTGTGCTGTGTGCTCGCGATGTCGCTCAGCGCCTCGGCCGCCTGGGAGACCGTCCGCAGCCCGGTGTTCGGCTTCGCCCCCCGGGTGGTCGTCGAGGCGTACGCACTCAAGGGATACGGGCCGTGGGCCGGGGTGCTCGCGCTGCTCCTGGCGTGCGGCGGGGCCTGGACGGCCGTCGCGCTGACCCGCGAGGTACGGGCGGCGCGCGCCCGCCGCCGGCAGCGCCGGGCCGAACTCCTGCGCCGCGCACCGCTGTTGCCCGGCGAGGAGCCCCGCGCCGAGCGCCTGGTCGTCCTGGAGGGCGACCGCCCCGAGGCCTGGTGGCTGCCGCACTCCTCGCCCCAACTGGTCATCACCACCTCGGCGTTGCGGCGCCTGAAGGGTCGACAGCTCGATGCGCTGATCGCCCACGAGCAGGGCCACGCACGGGCCCGGCACGATCTCCTGCTGTACAGCGCCTCCGCGCTCGCCGTGGGCTTCCCGCAGATCCCGGTCTTCGCCGCGTTCCGCGACCAGGTGCACCGGCTGGTCGAGCTGGCCGCCGACGACGTGGCCTCGCGCCGCTTCGGCCGGCTGACGATCGCCCTGGCCCTGGTCGAACTGAACGAGGACCGCGGGGTGTTCGGCCCCTGCCCGACCCAACTCGCACAGGTCCCCCAGCGGGTGGACCGGCTGCTGTCCCCCGCGCCCCGGTTCACCCCCGGCCGCCGGCTCCGGATGACGGCGGTGGCGACACTGGTACCGGCCGTCCCCCTGCTGGTCGCCTTCATCCCGGGCCTGCGCGCACTGACATAGGGCGTGGCCCCTCGCGAGGAGCGCCGGTCATCGGCGAGGATCGTCCCATGCCCTCGACGCCGCTCCCCACCACCCGTACGTCCGCCGAGGAAGACCACAGCCGGCGGGCATCCGCCCCTCTCCTCCCCGCCCTCCCCTGCGCCCTGCTGTGCACGCTCCTCTTCGGCGTGCTGCTCGCCCTCGTCGTGCTGCGGTGGGGCCCCTTGATGTCCCTCGACGCCTCCTTGGCGAGCACCTTGCACCGGACGGCCGTCGCCGAGCCCGGCTGGACCCGCCTCAACCGGGTGCTCACCGACTGGGTGTGGGACCCGTGGACGATGCGCGCGGTGCTCGTGGCGGCGGTCTGTCTGCTCGTACGGCGGGGGGAGCGCCGGCTCGCCCTGTGGGTGGCGGCCACCGCGCTCCTCGGGACGGGGCTGCAGCAGGCGGTCAAGGCCCTGGTCGGCAGGGACCGCCCCGTCTGGCCGGACCCGGTGGCCTTCGCCCACTACACGGCGTTCCCCTCCGGGCATGCGCTGTCCGCGCTGGTGGCGGGAGCCCTGGTCCTGTGGCTGCTGCGGCGGACCGGGGCGCGGCCGCTGTGGCACTGGACGGCCCGGACGGTGGCCGGGCTCTCGATCCTCGGTGTCGGCTTCACCCGGGTCTTCCTGGGCGTGCACTGGCTGTCGGATGTCGTCGGGGGCTGGCTGCTGGGCGGGGCCCTGGTGGCCGGATCGGCCGCGGTCCACGGTTTCCTGGCGTCCCGGCCGTATTGGCCCGGCACCGCACGGCGGGCAGGATGGCGCTCATGACGGTGATCGAGGGTGTGCTGTTCGACTTCTCCGGAACCCTGCTGCGGATCGAGTCCGCCGAGTCATGGCTGCGTGCGGCGCTGACCGCGTCCGGCACGGACATGGACGAAGCCGAGCTCGTCCGGTCGGCGGCCGCACTCGAGCGCGCCGGCGCGCTGCCCGGCGGCTCCACGCCCGTCGAGCTCCCCGCCGCCCTGGCCGGGCTGTGGGAGATCCGGGACCGCGACGCCGGCCACCACCGGGCGCTGTACACCGGGCTGGCCCGCCAGGTCCCGCTCCCCGATCCGGGCCTGTACGACGCGCTCTACGAACGTTCCCGGGCGGCGGAGGCCTGGCAGCCCTACCCCGACGCCGCCGAGGTGCTCGCGGAGCTGCACCGGCGCGGCATCCGTATCGGCGTCCTCAGCAACATCGGCTGGGATCTGCGGCCGGTGCTGCGCGCCCACGGCCTGGCCGGCCATGTCGATCGCTGTGTGCTGTCCTACGAGCACGGCCTGCAGAAGCCGGACCCCCGGCTCTTCGCCCTCGGCTGCCGGGAGCTGGGGCTCGACCCGGCCGCCGTCCTGATGGTCGGCGACGACCGCAGGGCGGACGGCGGCGCCACGGCGGTCGGCTGCTCCTTCCTTCCGGTGGACCCGCTTCCGGTGGACCGGCGCCCGGACGGACTGCGGCCGGTGCTGGACCTCGTGGGCTGAGGAGCCGCGGCGGATCAGACCGCTGCGCGCGGCCGCAGCCACTGCTGGAGCTCGACGATGTTCCCGTCGGGGTCCTTCAGGTGGGCGACCCGCATCCGGTCCGTCATCGGGGCCGGGCCGTGCACGAGGACGGCGCCGCGTCCGGTGAGCTCCGCGCAGCGGCCTTCGAGGTCGTCGACGCGCAGGACGACCAGGGACCGGTATCCGTCCGGCGCCGCCCCGAGCTCACCGAGCACCTCGGCCATCTGGGCTCGCTCCTGCAACGCGATACCCGCCGAGCCGTCGGCGCAGCTGAACTTGGCGTACGGGCCCTCGGGCGCCTCGAACTGCGGAGCGAGGCCCAGCACGTCCCGGTAGAAGCGGTAACAGCCACGGAAGTCCGTGACGAGCAGGCGGACTTGGGTGAGTTCCATCGGTGTACCCCCGTGAGTGATGGCCGGTCGCCGTGCGGGCCGACGCTACTCCTGCACAGGGCACCGCCCCACCGGCGCCGCGGCACACCCGCCCATGGGGCGAAGGCGCCACGGCTCCGCCGGCGCCCGGAAAAACGGAACCGCCCCGGCCGGCTGGGCGCCGGCCGGGGCGGAAGAGCCTTCCGCGCTCTCGCGTCAGCTGAGGGTCGCGAGGGCCTGGTTGAGGGTCGTCGACGGGCGCATGACCGCCGCGGCCTTGTCGACGGACGGCTGGAAGTAGCCGCCGATGTCGGCCGGCGAGCCCTGCACCGCGATCAGCTCGTCGACGATGGCCTGCTCGTGCTCGGTCAGCGTCTTGGCGAGAGCCGCGAACGCCTCCGCGAGCTGGGCGTCGTCGGTCTGCTTGGCCAGCTCCTGCGCCCAGTACAGCGCGAGGTAGAAGTGGCTGCCGCGGTTGTCGATGCCGCCGAGCTTGCGGCTGGGCGACTTGTTCTCGCTGAGGAAGGTGCCGGTGGCGCGGTCGAGGGTGTCGGCGAGCACCTGGGCGCGCGCGTTGCCCGTCTTCTGTGCGAGGTGCTCGAAGCTGACCGCGAGCGCCAGGAACTCACCCAGGCTGTCCCAGCGCAGGTAGTTCTCCTTGACCAGCTGCTGGACGTGCTTGGGCGCGGAGCCGCCGGCACCGGTCTCGAACAGCCCGCCGCCGTTCATCAGCGGGACGACCGACAGCATCTTGGCGCTGGTGCCCAGCTCCAGGATGGGGAACAGGTCGGTCAGGTAGTCGCGCAGCACGTTGCCGGTGACCGAGATGGTGTTCTCGCCGCGGCGGATGCGCTCCAGGGAGAACGTGATCGCGTCGACCGGCGCCATGATCTCGATCTGCAGGCCCTCGGTGTCGTGCTCGGGGAGGTGGGCCTTGACCTTCTCGATCAGCTGCGCGTCGTGCGCCCGGCCCTCGTCCAGCCAGAACACCGCCGGGTCGCCGGTCGCGCGGGCGCGGGTGACGGCGAGCTTGACCCAGTCGCGGATCGGCGCGTCCTTGGTCTGGCACATCCGGAAGATGTCGCCGGCGCCGACGACCTGCTCCAGGACGGCGTTGCCGCTCTCGTCGAGGACCCGCACGGTGCCCGTGGTCGGGATCTCGAAGGTCTTGTCGTGGCTGCCGTACTCCTCGGCCTTCTGCGCCATCAGGCCGACGTTCGGGACCGAACCCATCGTCGAGGGGTCGTAGGCGCCGTTCGCCCGGCAGTCCTCGATCACGGCCTGGTAGATGCCGGCGTAGCTGCTGTCGGGGATGACCGCGAGGGTGTCGGCCTCCGCGCCGTCCGGGCCCCACATGTGGCCGGAGGTGCGGATCATGGCCGGCATGGAGGCGTCGACGATGACGTCGCTCGGCACGTGCAGGTTGGAGATGCCCCGGTCGGAGTCGACCATGGCGAGCTCCGGGCCCTCGGCGAGCTCGGCGTCGAAGGACGCCTTGATCTCGGCGCCGTCGGCCAGCGACTCCAGGCCCTTGTAGATGCCGCCGAGGCCGTCGTTCGGGGTGAGGCCGGCCGCCGCGAGCGACTCGCCGTACTGGGCGAAGGTCTTCGGGAAGAAGGCGCGGACCACGTGGCCGAAGATGATCGGGTCGGAGACCTTCATCATCGTGGCCTTGAGGTGCACGGAGAACAGCACGCCCTCGGCCTTGGCCCGGGCGACCTGCGCCGTGAGGAACTCGCGCAGCGCGGCCACCCGCATCACGGAGGCGTCGACGACCTCGCCCGCGAGGACCGGTACCGACTCCCGCAGGACGGTGGTGGAGCCGTCGTCGCCCGAGAGCTCGATGCGCAGCGAGCCGTCCCGGTCGATGACCGCGGACTTCTCGGTGGAGCGGAAGTCGTCGACGCCCATGGTGGCGACGTTCGTCTTCGAGTCGGCCGACCAGGCACCCATGCGGTGCGGGTTGGCCTTGGCGTAGTTCTTGACCGACGCCGGCGCCCGGCGGTCGGAGTTGCCCTCGCGCAGGACCGGGTTCACGGCGCTGCCCTTGACCTTGTCGTAACGGGCGCGGATGTCGCGCTCCGCGTCGGTCTTCGGGTCGTCCGGGTAGGCCGGCAGCGCGTAGCCCTGCTCCTGCAGCTCGGCGATCGCGGCCTTGAGCTGCGGGATCGAGGCCGAGATGTTCGGCAGCTTGATGATGTTCGCGCCGGGAGTCTTGGCCAGCTGCCCGAGCTCGGCGAGGGCGTCGTCGATGCGCTGGCCCTCCTCCAGGTACTCGGGGAAGCTCGCGATGATGCGACCGGCCAGGGAGATGTCACGGGTCTCCACGCTGACGCCGGCCGTCGACGCGTATGCCTGGATCACAGGCAAGAACGAATACGTCGCCAGGGCCGGGGCCTCGTCAGTGTGGGTGTAGATGATGGTCGAGTCAGTCACCGGGTGCTCCGCTCCACGTCTGCAACATTGCTCGACATCAAGATATCTCGTGACCGGCCCCCTCTCGACAGGACCCCGCCCCGGGCAAAAGTGGAGGAACTAGTTCCGGACGGTCGAGAAGGGGGGAAATCGGCATGCGGTCCGGTGGGCGGGCGGCAGGGCGGCCGGTTTTCCGCGCGGAGGGATTGCCGGGCCCCCGCACCGAGCATGATCGATTCGGCGGACGCGCCGGTCCCGTGCGCATCCCCGCCCACCCCCGGTTCCCACGGGCCCGGCCCCCGTGCCGGCGACCGCCAGGAGGAGCACCCGCCCATGACCGCCACCGGCTACCTCGACGCGCTCTTCTCCCTCGCCGGACGGACCGCCCTGGTCACCGGCGGCAGCTCGGGCATCGGCCGGGCCATCGCCGGGGCCCTGGGACGCGCCGGCGCCGAGGTCGTGCTGCTGGCCCGGAACGAGGACCAACTGCGGTCCACCGCCCGGGTGTTGCAGGACGCGGGTACGACCGCCGACTGGATCGCTGCGGACCTGGGCGACCGGCACGCCCTCGCACCGGGCCGCGGCGGAGACGGCGCGGTGGCGTTCCTGGCCGGACCGGGGGCGGCGTACGTGACCGGTCAGACGCTGTTCGTGGACGGCGGCTTCTCGGTGACCTGACCACCGGGCGCGCCGCGGCCACGGCCCGCGGCGACGACGAAGGGCGCGGCCCCGTAAGGCGCCGTGCCCTGCGCCGTGCGGGCGGTCAGCCGACCTTCACCCACTCCTTGCAGCCGTTGGTCTTGAACGTCTCACCCTTGTTGACCGTGACGCGGGCCGGGCCCTGGGGCGTGTCGTTGGCGATGATGCTGTCCATCTCACCGCTGGAGTCCTTGGCGCGCTCCCAGTAGCACAGCGGGCTGTCGGAGGCATCCGGACCTGCGGTCTTGTACATGCCGGCGGCGATGTCCTCCCCCACGAGGTAGCTGCCCTCGCCGACCGTGATGTCCGGGCCCGTGGGCGCGTCCGCCTCCTTCGCGGGCTTCGCGGCACTCCTGGCCTTCTCCGCGGGCTTCGCCGCGCTCTTCGGCTTCACCGCCGCCGCCTTCGCGGTGACGGTGACCGTGACGGTGGGGGCGGGCTTCGCCACGGTCTTCTCGGCGCCGTCGCCGCCGCTGCCGACCGCGGTCCCGAGCCCGAAGACGATGCACGCACAGACCACGCCCACGGCGATCCTGAGTGCGGAGTGCTTCTTCTTCGGCGGCTGCGCGACCGGCGGCGGAGCGTAGGGATGGGGCTGCCGGCCGAACGGTGCGGGATGCTGCGAGTGAGACATGAACAATCCCCCTTGCATCTGTGATGGTGCTGTGAAGACCACTCATAGCCGTTGAAGGTTGTACGGTCGTGTGCCGCACCTGCCACGCACCTCCCCCGGCCCGTCTCCCCTGGTCGGGGCGACCGTTCAGGCCGGAAGACTCCGCAGCCAGACGGCGACCCCGTGGTGACGGCTGCAGGTGCCACGCCGATGCCGGCTGTAGCTGTACGTCCCGTCGTTGCATTGCGCGGAGGCACCCGCCGGAGCCTGCGCGCCGCCGCCCGTGGAACTGCTGCCGCCGCCGGAACCCGACCCTCCGGAGGAACCGGAACCTCCGGAGGAGGCCGACCCGCCGGAAGAACCACCGTCATCCGCACCGGAGCCGCCGGAGACCGCGGAGCCGCCCGAGGACGCGGAGCCGCCCGAGGAGGCCGACCCACCGGAGGCGGCGGAACCGCCGGCGCCGGTCGGCTCCTGCGTGGGCCCGGACGCGCCGTCGCCGCCCGTGGCCCCCGCCGCGTCGGGCTCGTCGCAGCTCTCCTCGGTCTTCACGACGGCGAACGTCAGCGTTTCGGTGTCCTGCATGACGGCCCCGGCGGCCGGCTCCTGTTCGCAGACCTGCCAGTTCCGGTCCCACACCTGCAGACGGTTCCGGGCGGACAGGTCGCGGCTCTTGAGCAGGTGGATGCCCTTGCGCTGGGCGGCGTCCTGCGCCTCCTGCAGGATCCGCCCGGTGTAGTCCGGCACCGTGATGGCGTCGTCCGGACCCTCGGAGGCCTCGGGCTCCTCGGTGGCGTCGGAGTCGTCGGGATCGGACGCGGCCGGGGACGTGGCGGCCGATGTCGCCGCGGACTTCGCGGCCGACGTGGTGGCCGGCTGCGTCTCGCCGTCACCGCCGCTCACCAGGTTGACGCACCCGCCGACGAGCAGCACGAAGACCGCGACGACCGCACAGCCGAGCCGCGCGTTCTTCTTTTCCTCCGGCGACATCGGCCGTTGGTTTCCCGGCATGACAGCCCCCTTCCTTGCGACTGCACACTCCCCTGCGTGCATGGCCCTGCCCACGGTCGCGAACCGCCGCCCGGCTGAAACCGGAGGGACACGTGGTGAAGCGTGAGGCGAGGTGAGCGCGAAAGCCGCCCGACGTCATGGGAGTTGACCCCATATCGCGGATACGCACCGTTCCCGCACGTACCTCCCGAGGCGTCCAGGACGGGAAGAGTACCGAGTGGTTGAACATCGAAAGAGATGAAGTGAAGAACCTGTGACGATGTCGTGACCGAAGTGCATGGGGCGAGACAGGAAGGGCAAGGCCGGGGCTCGTCGGCGTCAGGGCGCCGGACCGCTCGGCGCGAAAGCATTCGTCACCGCTCCCCGATCCGGAAGGACGGACGGACGACGAACGGCGGGCGCCCGCCACATCCTTCACCCACACCGCGAAGGTACGTACCAGGCCACAGGGGGAGCGCGTGCCACTACCGCACGCCGCCCAGGAAGCCACCTCGCACGACTTTTATCGCCGAAGGAATGTGCGCGGCCGCGCGTCAGTGAATAGTCTGCTTTCCCTAGTCGGCACTTCATGATCGAAGTTGACAGCCCGCTTGCGCAGCACATGTATCCCCACGTACAGGAGATTCCGGTGATTGCCCCTCACGGCCGAATCGGACTTCCGCCTGCGCACGCGACGACGCGGTACGGGCCGGATGATCCGGGAGCCACGGGCACCGCCCTCCGCCCCCACCGGAGTCCCGGCGGGCGCCTCACCCACGACGCCGGGCCGGTGCAGCCCCGCCCCGTCTCCCCTCCCTGCCGCCCCGACCGGCAACACCGTCGTCCCGCCCGTCGAGGGCGCCGGGCATCCGAGGCCTGCCGGCCCCCTGGCCGTCCGCCCGGCACGACGCACTCCCCCCTACGCCGGACTCCGCCGCGGCGGACGCCCCACCGGAGGCCTGAAAAGTGCCTGTTCACGCCCGCCCCGCGCCCGGTGAGGACCTGCTCCTGCCGCCCGAGAAGACTGTGACGGGGCGGCCGTGAGACGCCAACCGGCATTCGACCGGCATCCGGCACGGGACGACTCCCGACTGCGCTCCGTGGTGGAGGACGCCGCGATGGGCCGATGGGAGAGCGTGGGCGAACTGCTGACCGCGACCGGCGCCGACTGGGACCGCCGCATCTTCCGCCTCCAGGTACTCGCCCGCGCCGGGGCCCGGCTCACCTTCGCCGACACCTGGGCGCAGGCCGAACCCCGTTCCCCCCACGCCCTGGCCCTCCTCGCCACCGTCCGGGCGCTGCGCTCGATGGCCCGCCCCCGGGGGCAGGGCAGCAGTCCCGAGATGGAAGAGGCCTGGGAGACCTGCCACGCCGCCGGCGACGCCCTGCCGGCCGATCCCACGCCCTACGTCGTGATGCTGGCCCTGCTGCGCTTCCACTCCCCCGACCGCGACCCGCAGTGGCGGGAGACGGTGCACAGCGTCTGGCGGGAGGCCGAGGCGCGCGACCCGTGGAACAGGGAGGCCCACCACGAGCTCCTCACCTACATGTTCCCCGACTGGCACGGCGTGGCCGGCGAGATGTTCCACTGGGCGCAGGAGCGGTGCGCCCATGTGCCTCGCGGGATGCCGCTGCACACCCTGCCGCTGGTCGCGCTCGCCGAGTCGCACCGCATGCGGATGGAGAAGGAGGGCCACCGCTACGGCCTGACGGTCCATCCGTGGACCGACAACCCGTCGACGCAGCAGGCGTGGGTGAACTGGTGGACGTACCGGGCCCCTTCCAGGCCGCACGCCGCCTTCCACGAGGACGCCAACTACCTGGCCCACGCGATGTCCTTCGCGAACCAGCACCGCGCGGCGGCCGAGGTGTTCGACGCCATCGGCCCGTACGCGACGGATGTGCCGTGGAGTTACTGCGGAGACGCCCAGCAGCTCTTCGCCCGCCACCGGAAGTGGGCGGTCAAGGGGTCCGCGCCCTAGCGCCGCCCCGGGACCGCACGGACCGACGGTGTTCCGCAATCCGACGCGCCACCAAGAGGAGAGGCTCCAGCCATGCCATTGGACATACCAAGCGTCACGCAGACGGAGGAGGAACGCCTCGCCGAACTCGGTATCACCCAGACGTTGGACCGCTCGATGTCCGGGCGGCAGAACTTCGCGGTCTCCTTCACGATCATCAGCATCCTGTCCGGCTGCCTGACCATGTACGGGTTCGGCATGAACACCGGCGGGCCCGCCCTCATCATGTGGGGCTGGGTGCTCGTCGGCCTGATGACGTTGTTCGTCGGCCTGTCCATGGCCGAGGTCTGCTCCTCCTACCCGACCTCCGCCGGCCTCTACTTCTGGGCGCACAAGCTCGCCCCGCAGAAGTCCGCCCCGGCCTGGGCCTGGTTCACCGGCTGGTTCAACACGCTCGGCCAGGTGGCCGTCACCGCGGGCATCGACTTCGGCGCCGCGTCGTTCCTCAACGCCTACCTGAACCTGCAGTTCGGCTACGCCGCCACACCCGTCCACACGATCACGCTCTTCGGTGTGATCCTCCTGCTGCACGCCGTCGTGAACACCTTCCGCGTGCGTGTCGTCGGCTTCTTCAACACCGTCTCGGTGTGGTGGCACCTGATCGGCGTCGTGGTGATCGTCGGCGCCCTGCTGCTGATCCCCGACAAGCACCAGTCCCCCGGCTTCGTCTTCACCGAGTTCGTCAACAACACCGGCTGGGGCTCCGCGGTCTACGTCGCGCTCATCGGTCTCCTGATGGCGCAGTACACCTTCACCGGCTATGACGCCTCCGCCCATATGACCGAGGAGACGAAGAACGCCTCGGTCGAGGGGCCGAAGGGGATCGTGCGCTCGATCGTGGTGTCCTGGGCGGCCGGGTTCGTGCTGCTCTTCGGCCTGACCTTCGCCATCCAGTCGTACACCGGCGCCCTGAAGTCGGACACCGGGGTACCGCCGGCGCAGATCTTCCTGGACGCGCTCGGCGCGAGCACCGGCAAGCTGATGCTGCTGGTCATCATCGGCGCCCAGCTGTTCTGCGGGATGGCCTCGGTGACCGCCAACTCCCGCATGATCTACGCCTTCTCCCGCGACGGCGCCCTGCCGTTCTCCTCCGTCTGGCACAAGCTCCACCCGGGGACCCGCACCCCCACCAACGCCGTGTGGCTCGCCGCCGGCGGTGCGTTCGTCCTCGGTCTGCCGTACCTGTTCAACACCACCGCGTACGCCGCCGTCACCTCCATCGCGACGATCGGCCTCTACATCGCCTACGTGGTGCCCACCCTGCTGCGGCTGCGCCAGGGGGAGAACTTCCGGCGCGGCCCCTGGCACCTGGGCCGCTGGTCCAAGGCCGTGGGCCTGACCGCGGTCGGCTGGGTCGTGATCATCACGGTGCTGTTCATGCTGCCCCAGCAGAGCCCGGTGACCCTCGAGACGTTCAACTACGCCCCCATCACCGTGGGCGTGGTCCTGGTCTTCGCCGGCACCTGGTGGCTCGTCTCCGCCCGCAAGTGGTTCCTCAACCCCCAGCACCCGCGCAGCAACCCGGCACCCTCGCCGGTGCCGGGCCCGACGGCTTCTTCGCTGTAGGACCGCACCACGCCGCGCCACCCGAGAAGCCAGGTCGGACCCGGTCCGGCCTGGCTTCTCGGGTTTCGCACGCGACGCGACGTGGGCTCACGCCTCGGCGAGGAGGCCCTCGCGCAGGGTGGCGCACGCACGGGTGAGGAGGCGGGAGACGTGCATCTGGGACAGGCCCAGCTCCTTGCCTATCTCGGACTGCGTCATCTCCGCGCCGAATCGGAGTTCGAGGAGCGTGCGCTGACGCTCGTCGAGCTGCGCCATGAGCGGCTTGAGCGCCTGAAGGTTTTCCGCCAGGGCGAGCGCGGGGTCCTCGTTGCCGATCAGGTCGGCGATGAACCCGGTCCGCTGCTTGCCGCCGCCGGCTTCGATGGGCCGGTCAAGGGAGTCGGCGTCATAGCCGTTGCAGGCCACCAGCCCCTCGGCGACCTCCTCCTCCGCCAGCCCCAGATGGGCCGCATAGTCGGCGACGGACGGCTCGGGATTCCCGCGGCCCTCCATCTCCTCACGGGCACGCGCAAGATCCACCCGCAACTCCTGCAGCCGGCGCGGGACGTGCACCGACCAGGTGGTATCGCGGAAGAACCGCTTGATCTCCCCGGTGATGTACGGGATCGAGAAGGTGGTGAACTCGGTCTCCCGCGAGACGTCGAAGCGGTCGATGGCCTTGATCAGACCGATCGTGCCGACCTGCACGACGTCTTCCATCTCCTGCCCCCGGCTGCGGAAGCGGCGCGCGACGTAGCGCACCAGCGACAGGTTCATCTCGATGAGCGTGTTGCGCGCGTACTGGTACTCCGCCGTGCCCTCTTCAAGGGTCGCCATCCGCTCGAAGAACAGCTTCGACAGACGACGCGCATCCAGCGGGGCCACCCGCTGGGCCTTGTCCACCAGCGGCAAGGAAGGCCGTGCGGACTCGGGCGCCGCCTCCTCCTCCGCGCGGTTCACGGACGTGTGGACCTGCCTCGCTGCCGTCGCCATGGTGGCTGCTCCTCTCTGTTCCCCGTCACTGCGTCGCTCCGTCACCTACCCGTGTGCCTCACGCAAAACATTTTCCATGGGGAAACTATTTTCGCGAGGCAATCGTGGCGGGGATGCGGCGGCGACGAGCCCCCCACCGGCGGCGACGGAGCCCGGTCGCCGCCGGTGAACTGCTCGGCCGTTCCAGCCCCTCGTCGCAGCGGCCGGCGGGGAGGAACGCCGGCCGCTGCCGGACGGAGCGGGAGAGGAGGCGGCCCCGCCCGGCCTCGGCCCGGACGGCGAAGCGCCCCGCCCCTCCGCTACCCCGCTGCGGGCTGCCCGGCGGCTGGAGGAGCCGGCCGGCCGGGGTCGTTCGGTTCGGCACCGGGGTAGACATCCCGGTATATGGCGCGCGAAACGGCCTCTATCGTGTCGATCCCGTAATTCCACCCTTCCTCGGCCGGGCGGCCCTCGGGGACCCTGTTGTTCTCGGTGAGCACGACCAGCCCGGAGTTGTAGGCCTTCCCCGTGAGGGCGGCCAGGCTGTTCACCTTCCAGTCGCCCCTGTCGAAAGCGTCGACATCGGGATTCCGGCTGCGCTGCAGCCAGCCGTTCTTCACATGGATCAGGGAGTCGAGCGGCGCGCCGGCCGTCGCTCCCCAGCTCTGGGTGCTCCGGACGTGATGCATGAGGTCCAGCGCATAGGTCCGCGCCTTGCCGCCGAGGACCGAGTCGTCACTGCCCGAGAAGATGCGCAACAGCTTGGCCAGGTCGCCTGCCGTGACCTGGGTGAGGCCCCAGGAACCTTCCTTGTCGAGCACGGTGTTGCCCATGCCGGCCTTGTCGAGGAATTCCTGGATCCTGACCGGGTTCGGCTTCTTGGGGTCCTGCAGATCGGACAGCTCCTTCCAGAGGGTGGTGGTGGAGTCGTTGTCCGATTCGGTGATCATTTTGCGTGCGAGGGCGTCTTCCTTCGCGGTGAGGGTTCCGCCCTTCTGGTGGAGCAGGGCTCCGAGGATCACCGCCTTCACGGCGCTGGCCGAGTCGTACTGCTTTGACGCGTCCAGCGTGCAACGCGTGCCGGAGGGACGGTCGTAGAAGGACAGCGACGCCATGCTCTTTCGGCCGGCCAGCGCCTTGGATATGTGACGCGACAATGTGTCGGCCAGCGCTGTGTCCGTGGAGGTGCATTGCACCGCCGGCCCGGGTGTTGCGGCTTTCTGCCCGGCTGCGGCGGAAGGGGTGGCCGCCGCGACGGGCCCTGCGAGCGCTCCGGCTCCTATGGCCGCAGCGGTGACCGTGGAAACCCACCGCATATCTGATCACTGTCCTTTCGGGATGCCTGAAGCATCGGCTGGAGGGGGAGGGAGATGCCGCCGCCCGGGCCGTGGCGAGCGGGGCGACGGAACGGGCGGCAGGGGGTCGAGGCTACGCGGTGCCGATCACCGCGACCTTGCCGCCCCGGACGACCCTCGTACGCGGGGCAGTTCGTCGTGACGAGGTGTCAAGAACAGTCCAAGGGCTCGCCCCTCGCACTGATCGCCCGGCACCGGCCTGGGCTGGGCTCCTGCCTCAGGGACGGTGCCGGGCGTGGACCACCGGGCGGAGAGCGCCGGGCGGGTCTGCCTCAGCTCTCCTGATACTTGAAGTAGGTGACCGGCCTGCTGGACTGCGGGGACTGGACGAAGACCCGGGCGGGGATGGCGAACAGGCGCTCCTTGTTCGCGGCGCTGGACGCCGGGTCCCCGACACTGTCGACGACGATGTAGCCGACGTAGTACGCGCCGTCGCGCCGCCCCTGCAAGCTGCCCTTCTTGTCGCTCGGGAACTCGACCTCGGTCTGGTCGTCCACCTGCTGCATGTTCCGCTTGGTCGAGGTGGAGGAGTAGCTGTAGGTGAAGCTGAACTCGGGGCCGGCCTCTCCCCCGGCTCCTCCGTTCGCGGGCGTCGAGGTGACCTTGCCCGAGACCTTGCCGCCCACCGACCAGCCGGCCACGTCGCTCTTTTCGTCGGTGAGCTGCTGCGAGACCTTGTAGGTCTTCTTTCCTCCGCCCGCGATGCCCGTACTGGCCCCGGCCTTGGGGTACTTGGAGTCGGGTGCGGTGTCCAGCTTGCCGATGAACATGCACGGTGACGCCCCGGCGGTGTTCAGCGTCCCGTCGGAGCCGACGCGGCCCTCGCAGTAATTCGGGGCAGGGTTCCTCTGGCCGTCGGGCCAGATGTTGTCGTCAAGGGTGTTCTGGCGGGTCTCCGGCTCGGTGAGGGTGGTGTCCGCGATCTGCCGGGCGGCGTCCCCGAGAAACTTCTTGGTGTTCGGGTCGTCGGCGTACTTCTTCGCGGCCACCTTGGCGTCCGCGACCGCCTGCTGGGGGTCGTACTTCTGCATCACATCCGCCAGGTCGACGGACGTGATATTGCCCTTCTCGTCCCGGATGCCCTTCGGGTATCCCATGACGCTCTCTGCCGATTCGACGGGCGACCACTTCTCCATCGCCGCGAGAATGTCGGCCTCGGAACCGTACGTCTTCGTGTCGTCGATCGTCTGGCCGTCGGCGGCCACGGCCGGTGTCGCGGTGCCCACCAGGGGCGCCGCGACCAGCATGGCCGCGGCCAGTATGGCGGCTCTGCCGGCCGTGCGGCGGGCTGCCCGCCGCGGGACGGGAACGGAATTCATCATGGCGTTTTCTCCCTTACGGCCTGCAAGGTGGAGCCCCATGGCAACACCGGCAGCAACGGGGCCGGCCAGAAAAGCCCAGGAGGGCGATTGCGCCCGTCCTGCCCCCTGAATGTCCGCCATTGAAATCCAGCGGTGGGGCCTCGTCCAGGGCTTCTGGGAAACTCTTCGGTCGACCACGAGACGGCCGACGGCCCACCACGAGAACAACGGCCCGCACCCCGGGAAATTGCGACGATCGGCCACGAGATGACTCCGGAACCGAAAAGGTGAGAAGCATTCTCAGGATTCTTCGCTACGGTTTCCCGCCGTCCGGGATCCATGCGCGGGCCGATCGAAATGGGCCCCCTCGGACCCCTGGGCCGCTCGGCCTCGGTGGCCCAGGGGTGGGCTGCCGGGCGCCCTGGCGCCCGGCCACCCGGCCACCCCGCCCCCGGCCGCCCGGCCGAGACTTTGTGGTCACCGCCATCGGGGATGCACAAGGCGTCCAGGCCCGGGTAGAGGGAGTGGTGAGACCGCCTCTTAGATCGCCGAGGTGAACTGGAGAGGTCCGCCCTGCGGCAGTGAAGGGATGGGCACGCGACATCGCCACTTCGGTGGAGGCGCCCGCGGCGGACCACGCGTGCCCACCACATCGCACAGCCTTCGTCTGGAGCAGCTCATGACCTCACCGCACACTCCGGCGTCCGAACGGCCCCTCCTGCCACGCCAGTTGCCGCCTGCCACCGAACAGCAGGTGCCGGCCCGGCCGCGACGCCGCCGGATGCGCCGCCTGCTGACCGTCGCCACACTGCTCACGGCGGGCGCGTTGACGCTCTCCGCCTGCGGCGACGGACCCTCGGCAGGCACGGGCGACGACGGCAAGAACGGTGCGGGCGCCGACGCCGGCAACGCGTCCGCTGCCAAGATCCGGATTTCGTCGAAGGACGGCGCCACCCACGCCAGCATCAACGACACCGGTGTGAAGGTCACCGGTGGCAAGTTGACCGATGTGAAGCTCACCGAGGCCGACTCCGGCAAGGACGTCGCCGGT
>NZ_JBFBHQ010000041.1:0-41026 GCF_040701845.1 Streptomyces angustmyceticus
GGATGCCCAGAGACAGTGACGCAAGGGCGATGCGATACGCACACGCGCGAGGCAGAGCAGCAGCGAGGCAGCAGCACACAGCGTGGATACGGCAGCAGATGGCAGCGCACAGCCAGCAGCTACATCTACAGACACCCATGGTGCGTACTGTGCGGCAAGCCATCCAAGGTGCCTGACCACTTCCCCGTGTCACGCAAGGACCTGATCGCCCAAGGCGAGACAGACCCTGACGCTGACCGACACCTACGTCCGCTCTGCGTGCCATGCCACAACAGCGAGACGGCCAAGCATCAACCAGGAGGATGGAACCAGTGACCGCGTTCACCCCGCGTCAACTGCGAGTCATCGCCGACCAGATCGAACGGCTCACCAAGGCCCGCAGGGTCAACGAGCAGTCCGGCGTAGCCACCACACCCGACGTGATGGCCCTGGAGCTCCCCGGGCACGTCCTGGGCGTCCTCCGATGGACCGAGATCACCATGCCGGAGCACATCAGCCAGCGCCGGCTACGCCAGTACGGCTCATCCGAGGCATGGCGCTACGAGCTCCACCTCAACGTCCAGAGCCCCACCGGGGCCTCAACGGGCCCTGACTCCGAGCCGACCCCACCCACGCCTGGGGGGTGCCTCCCCTCCCCCCTCCGAGGCTGACCGCCGGGGAGGGCGAGCCGCACGATGGCCGATTGGGCCGTTCCTGTGGGTGATCGGCAACTGCGAAGCGTGACCGAGGGTGGTGGTCGTCATGGCGGTACGCGGTGCGAAGCCGAAGCCGCATCTTCAGGCCGTGCGCGAGGGCACCTTCAGGGAGGACCGGCAGAGCGCCGGCGTCCGCTTCGCCCCGGCCGACCCGGTCGAACCTGACTGGGAGCTCCACCTGCCCGGGGAGCGGGAGGAAGACGCCCTCGCCAGGGAGACCGCCGCGGGGGCCTGGGCGCGCACCGTGCCCGCGCTGGTCGTGGCGGCCGGCCTGTCCAACACGCAGCGGGACACGGCCATCGAGTACTGCGTCACCTGGGCGCGCCTGGTCCAGGCGGAGCGTCACCTGTCCTCCGAGGGTCTGGTGGTGCCCACCGAGCGGGGCAACGTGAAGAACCCCTGGACCACGATTGCCCACCAGTACCGGGCGCACTTCCGGTCCCTGGTCGGGGAGCTGGGCCTGTCGCCGGCGGCGGCCACACGTCTTACTCCGCCGGAGAGCGGGGGCGACGATGACGGTGACGTCTTCGACTGAGCATCTGTCCATCGCGGACATGGGGGACGACCTGCCCGTGCCGCGCCTGGCGCTGCTGGAGATCGGCCTGACGGAGGAGCAGATCGCCGAGGCGCTGGCCTCGCGGCCGCTGGTGCACGCCTTCCACGCGGACCGGCAAGAGGGCGCGTGGTTCTCCGTCGAGGCGGCGTTGCGGGCCAAGCGGGCGATCGAGTCGTTCAAGCACACCCGGTCGAGGTGGGGCGGTACGCCGCTGCTGCTGGCCCCGTGGCAGCTGGTCTGGGTCATCCTGCCGGTCTTCGGCTGGCTGTACTACGACGAGGAAGCCGAGCGGGACGTCCGGGTGATCCGCTCGGCCTGGATTGAGGTCCCCCGCAAGAACGGCAAGTCGACGCTGTCCTCGGGCATCGCGCTGACGCTGCTGCTCGCCGACCGCGAGGTGGGCCCCGAGGTGTACGCCGCGGCCACCGACCGGCTCCAGGCGGGCCGTGTCTTCGAGGACGCCAAGCGCATGGCGATGACGTCGCCGGCCGGACGGCGGGCCGTCGAGGCCAGGGCCGCGGTGCTGGTGGCCAAGCGCAACGGCGGCATCCTGCGGGCCCTGTCGAAGATCGCCGAGGCGGCGCACGGCCTGAACGTGTCGGGCGCAGTGGTCGACGAGGTGCACGTCCACAAGCGGCGTGACCTGATCGAGGCGATCGAGACCGGCACGGGCGCGCGGGACCAGCCGCTGATCGTCTACATCACCACGGCCGACGAAGGCTCCGAGTTCACGATCTACGACGAGAAGCACACGTTCACCGTGCGGGCCGCTCAGCACGTCATCGAGCCTCCGTCCCACTACGGCGTGATCTGGGCGGCGTCCGAAGAAGACGACCCGTTCGATGAGGCGACGTGGCACAAGGCCAACCCGGGCATGCGCTACGGCTTCCCGAAGGTGTCCGCCATCAGGGACGCCGCGGAGAAGGCCAAGACGACCCCCTCGGCGTTCCCGGGGTTCTGCCGGCTGTACCTGAACCGGCGGATGAGCATGCAGTCGAAATGGCTGCCGCTGCCCCTGTGGGACGCCAACGAAGGCGAGATGTCCACGGAGAAGGCGCTGAAGTTCCAGCCGGCGTGGGGCGGCCTGGACCTGTCGGCCGTCTCTGACCTTTCGTCGTGGGTGCTGATCGTGAAGTCCCGTCTGCCGGGCGTTGAGCTGGAGATCCTGCCGCGGTTCTGGCTGCCCGAGGAGCGGGTCGACGACCTGGCGCACCAGCTCCAGGTGCCGCTTCGAGACTGGGTGAATGAGGGGCTGCTCCACCTGACCGAGGGCGACGCCATCGACTACGCCACGATCGAGAACCAGATCCTCGAGGACTCACGCCGCTACCGCATCCAGCGCATCAGCTACGACCGGATGTTCACGGGCGGTTCGCTCCAGCGCATCGAGGCCAACCCGCGCATCGGCGAAGTGGTGCCGGTCAACCAGACGTACATGGGCCTGTCCCCGGCCGCCAAGGAGACCGAGCGGCTGTTGCTGGAGAAGGCCGCACGGCACGACGGCAACAAGCTGCTGCGCTGGAACGCCGAGTGCGTCGAGGTGATCCGCGACGGCAACGACAACATCCGCCCGGTGAAGCCGGACCGCGGCAAGTCCAGTTCCCGCATCGACGGTGTCGCCGCCCTGGTGAACGCCGTGGATGGCTACCTGCGGCGTAAGCAGCGCCGCGACGAAGCGCTCAGCGCGTGAGAGGGGGTGCCCGTGCGTACCGACATTGAGCAGCCGCTGTCGGATGACGACTCCCCCGAGGACATGATCCGCAAGCTCCGGTCCCGGGCGGACCAGCGGAAGTCCCAGACCCAGAAGTACGACGACCTCTACAACGGCGAAGAAGGGCGGATGTTCTACGCCACGCCGGAGTTCGAGCAGCAGTCCGGCGGCATCTTCGAGGACTTCTCGGACAACTGGTGCCGGACGGTCCCGGACACGCTGCGGGAGCGGCTGGCGGTGACCGGCTTCCAGGGCGAGGACGGGCAGATCGACCGGGACGCGTGGAAGTCCTGGCGCCGCAACCGCGCGGACGTCGAGGTGGGCCTGGCGCTGCTGGACGCCCTGGTCGTCGCGCGCTCACACGCGCTCGTGTGGAACCCGACCGGCGAAGCCTCGGACATCTCGTTCCTGCCGAACGGCCAGGCCGCCGTCGACTACGTCCCGGGCGCGCGGGGGCTCCGGCGCGCGGGCCTGAACACCTGGTCCGACGGAACGCACGACTTCGCCACGCTGTTCGTGCGGGCCTTCGACGGCCGGCCCTCGATGGTCTACCGCCGGCAGCGCACCGCGAACGGCGGCCAGTGGGAGCCGCGGACCGTGGGGCTCCGCACGTCCGAGCAGACCGACTTCACCAACCCCATGGGCGAGGTGCCCATCGTCGAGATCCCCAACCGGGCCCGGCTGCACGGCGACCCGGAGTCGGACATCAAGACGGTGGCGCCCCTTCAGCGGGCGGTCAACACCCAGTGGGCGCACCTGCTCACGGCCTCGGACTACCTGGCCCTGCCGCAGCGCGCGATCCTCGGCATGGACAAGCCAGTGCGGGACATCAAGGACGCCGAGGGCAACATCATCGGCGAGGAAGACGTCCCGCTGACCCGGTACGGCAAGGACCGCCTGCTGTGGCTGAACAAGAGCGGCGCGGCCATTGCCCAGTTCTCCGCCGCGGACCTGGGCAACTACCTGCGGGTGATCGAGGCGTGCGTCCGGCACATCGCCGCACAGACCAGGACGCCCCCTCACTACCTGCTCGGCGAGATGTCCAACATTGCCGCCGAGGCCCTGAGCGCCGCCGAGTCGGGCCTGGTGGCCAAGGCCGGGGACAAGCAGCTGCACTTCGGCGCGGACCTGCGGGAGATCATGCGGCTGGACGCCATCGCGGCCGGCGACACCGCGCGGGCCGAGTCCATCGCCATGGGCAAGGTCCTGTGGCGTGACCCGCAGTACCGCAGCGAAGCCCAGTACGCGGACGCCCTGACGAAGTACAAGGCCCTGGGCGTACCGGATGAGGCCCTGTGGGGCATGATCCCGGGCGTTGAGCGGGAGCAGATCGAGGAGTGGAAGCGCATCCGCGATGAGCAGGCGAAGGCCCAGGCCGCCGCCGCTGCTGCCGCGTTCTCCAGCTTCGGCCCGAAGGACGACGGGAGCGAGGAAGCCCCGGCCGCCGCCGAGGAGCCCGCGGCATGAGCGACGCCGCCGACGCCCGCTACACGCAGATACAGACGCTGTCGCAAGCCGTTGTGGCGCGCGTGCAGTCCATCTGGTCAGGGCTGGACCCCGGCAACATCCTCGCTTCGCTCCAGGGCGACCAGGGCCGCGCCATCCTCGACGCGGTTATCGCCGGCCAGCTGACGGCCGCCCAGGGAGCGCAGACGTTCGTGGCCACCGCGATGGCGGCCCGCAACGCCTCGGCTCCTCTGGCCGCCGAGCTGGCCCCCGGCTCCCTGGCCGGCGTCGCCTCGGACGGACGGCCCCTGACCACGCTGCTGTTCAACCCGGCCATCACCACCTACACCGCCCTGGCGACCGGCGCGGACCCGCAGACCGCGCTGCTGAGCGGCATGACGCAGATGGCCAGGCTGGTGGCGACACAGATCAGCGACACCTCCCGCGCGGCCACTTCGGTGGCGATGGTGACGCACCGCAAGTGCATCGCCTACGTGCGGGTTGTGAAGCTCCCCGCGTGCGGGCGCTGCATCATCCTGGCTGGCAAGCAATACAGCTACTCCACCGGCTTCCAGCGGCACCCCAAGTGCGACTGCGGCATGGACCCCATCGACGTCGAGAAGTGGGGCGACGTGCCCAGCCCCGAGGACCTGGTCGCGCAGATGTCACCGGAGGACCAGCGAAAGCGCCTGGGCGCGGCCGCGGTCGACGCCCTCGCCAAGGGAGCCGACCTGGCCCAGGTGGTCAACGCCCGCCGCGGCATGCAGACGATGACGGCCTACGGCAAGAAGGTGCAGGCCACCACCGAGGGCACCAGCGTCCGGGGTGTCGCCGGCAAGCGCATGGCTGCCGACGCCGGCGCGGACAAGGTGCGCGGCGAGCGGTACCGCATCGCGCGGACCCCGCGGCTGATGCCCGAGGAGATCCTGCGCCTGGCCGACAGCCGCGACCACCAGCTCACGCTGCTCAGGAAGCACGGCTACATCTATTGATCTTCTCCTGGATCGATTCTCCGGGAGGGCGGCCACGGCGCGACGCCGCGGGCCGACGGCACAACGAAGGAGGGGGCACGATGCCCCAGCACACCCGCAAGCGCACCCTGGCCGCCGCGACCGGCGCCGGGTGGACCCACCCCTACGGCTCCAGCCCGTTCTCCCCGGTCCTCTACGCCGACGGCGGCGAGGGCGATGAGGGGGAGGCGGCGCCGAAGGGCGAAGCCAAGCCGGACAAGCCCGAGGTGGAGCCGCAGGACGATCCTGCCGGCGACGACGAAGGCGACGATCCCAAGCTGGGCGAGGCCGGCGAGAAGGCCCTGAAGGCGGAGCGCGCGGCACGCAAGGCCGCCGACAAGAAGGCCGCCGAGCTGGAGGCCGAGGTGTCCCGCCTGCGCCGCTCCAACGCGGCCAACAAGGGCACGGACGTCGATGCCATCAAGGCCGAGATCCGCGCGGATATCGAGGGCGCCTCGGCGGCGCGCATCATCCGCGCCGAGGTCAAGGCCGCGGCCGCAAAGCGTCTCGCCGACCCGGGCGACGCGGTGAAGCTGCTGGATCTGTCCGCCTTCGAGCTGAACGCCGACGGCGACGTGGACACCAAGGCCGTCACCAAGGCCCTGGATGACCTGCTCAAGGAGAAGCCCTACCTGGCCGCAGGCAAGCAGCCGTGGGGCGACGTGGGCGGCGGTCACCGCGACCCCGCGGCCGCGGATGTGGAGCCCGGCATGGCGCGGCTCCGGCACGCCTACGCAACCGAAACCAAGCGCAAGTAACGCGGCCCGCGCGGCGGGCCCGAACCGTGAAGGAGGCCCGCCGTGGCCGTAACCCTCGTCGAGGCAGCCAAGCTGTCCACGACCAATCTCCAGCGCGGCGTCATCGAGACGTTCGTCCAGGAGTCGTCCATCCTCGACCGCATCCCGCTGATGCAGATCGAGGGCAACGCCTACGCGTACAACGAGGAAGGCACCCTGCCGGGCGTCGCCTTCCGTTCGGTCAACGAGGCGTACACCGAGTCCACCGGCGCCTTCAACCAGAAGAGCGAGTCCCTGGTGATCCTCGGTGGCGACGCCGACGTCGACAAGTTCATCCAGCAGACCCGGGGCAACCTCAACGACCAGCGGGCCGTGCAGACCCGGATGAAGGTCAAGGCCGCGGCCTACAAGTTCCAGGACACCTTCTTCAACGGCGACGTCACCGTGGACACCAAGTCGTTCGACGGCCTCAAGAAGCGGCTGACCGGCGCGCAGGTTCTCGACGCTGCCACCAACGGCCTGGGCCCGGTCGCCGCCGGCCACGACTTCTTCGACGCGCTGGACGCCCTGGTCGCGTCCGTGCCGGGGCTCAACGCCTCCAACGGCGCCCTGTACGCCAACGCAAGCGTCATCGCGAAGATCAAGTCCAGCGCGCGGCGCCTGGGCGGCTACGAGATGGTCCGCGAGGCCATGACCCAGAAGATGGTCGCCACGTACAACGGCATCCCGCTGCTGGACCCGGGCATGACTGCGGCCGGCGCGGACATCCTGCCCCGGACCGAGACCCAGGGCAGCAGCTCGGTGGCGTCGTCTGTCTACGCCGTGCGCTTCGGCCAGGACGAAGGGGACCGCGCGGTCACCGGCCTGACCAACGGCGGCGTCATGGTCGACGACCTGGGCCAGCTCCAGGAGAAGCCCGCCTACCGCACCCGCATTGAGTTCTACTGCGGCCTGGCCGTGTTCGGCGGCAAAGCCGCAGCCCGACTCCGCGGCGTGCTGGCCGCCTGATCTGAAAGGACGCTCCCATGGCGACCAAGAGCAGCAACCCCACAGAGACCCGCCTCGACGACCACCTCGACGCGCCGTCGACCACGGCGCCCGGGGACGGCCCGGCGGACACCACCGACCCCGACGAGCGGGCCAGCTCGGCGACTCCCGACAAGGGCGCCGCCGCCAAGGCCGGCCACGGCACCGTGAACGCGGTGGTCCCGGTCCCCGGCAAGAAGGCCGCCGCGCGCTCCGGCAAGGACCGCATGGAGAAGTACACGGCCCTGCGGCCGGACGGCTCCGAGGTGACCGTCCAGCGGAACGTCGAGACCGGCGACTCCTCCCTTTCGGAGAGCTGACCGGTGGCCGGCCCGCCCCCGCCCCTGGCGACCGTCGAGGAGCTGGAGGATTGGCTACAGGTGCCGCGCGGCACCGCCCCGGTCAACACTGTCTCCCTGGCGCTGGACATCGCCTCGGGGCTGGTGCGGGCCGAGGCCCGATGCATGTTCACGGCGCGGACGGACACCATCGATCTGCGCATCGTGGACGGCACCATCAAGGTCCCCGGCCCGGTCCAGGCCGTGCTGCTGGTGACCGTCCGGGGACAGGACCTGACGAGCTCTCAATGGGAGCTCGACGGAGAGACGCTGCACCTGGCGTGGGAGGTCCTGCGGGACTGCCCGCGGCGGGCCGGCGTCACCTGGGCCCACGGGTACGACACGGTCCCCCTGGACGTCAAAGGCGTGGTGCTGGACGTTGCGGCCCGCGGGTGCGTCAACCCCAGCAGCCTTCGGCAGGAGTCCACGGGGCAGCGTTCGGTGACGTTCGCGGCCGAGACCATCGGCACATCGCTGGCGGACATCGAGAAGGACAAGCTGGCCCGGTACCGCAGCAACGCGCGTGACCCCCTGGTGAAGGTCGGGAGGTAGCCGTGTTCGGCAGAACCGCCCTGATGGACCAGACCGTTCAGCACGTCTCGCGCTACATGGCACCGGACGACCGGGGCAACGACTCGTGGCAGGAAGACCCGCCGGTCGACGTTGAGCACTGCTCGGTCCAGCCGCTGGACTCCGTCGAGTACCTGTCCAGCGCATCCGATCAGGTTGTCTCGCGCTGGCAGTTCTTCGGCCCGCCGGGACTGGACCTCAAGGCCACGGACCTGATCAGGGCCGACGGCAAGGAGTACGAGATCGACGGCCAGCCCGGCATCAACCGGGCCGTCTCGCCGCTGCTGGCGCACACGTCCGCAGTGCTGAAGGAGGTGACCGGCTGATGGCACGCAAGGTCCGTATCCGCTTCGACGAGCGGGGCCTGACCGAGGTGATGCAGCTGCCCGCGGTCCGGGAAGCGCTGCACAGACGGGCCGAGCAGATCGCCGCCGTGGCCCAAGGCATCGCCCGCTCGGAGATTGACGACGGCTTCGCCAACGAGATTCACGTCTCCGACGAGATCCGGCCCTCGGGCCGGCCGGTCGCCAAGGTCGAGGCGACCCGCGAGGACGCCGCGGCCCAGGAGTGGGGAAGCTCCAACACCGACCGGCGGCGCGTCCTGGGCCGGGCCGGCGGCGTCACCCCGCAGACCATCTTCAAGGACCGCCGGGAGAGTCGATGACGGCCGGCCAGATGTGGGGCGACGTCGAGAACGCCGTCGCCATGTGGCTACGTAGCCAGCTCGGCGACGGCGTGCGCGTCGTCAACGAGCTGCCCACCACCCTCGAGAAGTCGTTGCCGCTGGTCCAGGTGCAGCTTCTGCCAGGCGGCGGAGACGACGACCGCGACGACCAGGCCGTGGTCGACGTCGACACCTTCGCCGCGACCCGCACCGCAATGTGGACCGTCGCCGAGCGGGTCCGCACCGCGATGCTCGCCGCACCGGGGAACGTCTCGGGCGGCGTCCGGATAGACCGGGTCACCACCGACGTGCGGCCCGGCTGTGTCCCCTACGGCAACCCGGCCCTGCGCCGGGCGGTCGCCACCTACCGGCTCACCAGCCGCGCACAGGCGCCCGCCTGACGCGCACCACCACACCGCAGCCCCGCCACCGCGCGGGGCTTTGTCATGGAAGGAGTGGCTGCCGTGGTTGCCGCCAACTTCGACACGATCAACGAGCTCAAGCGGTCCCTCATCCGCAAGGCTCTGTCCTACGCAGTGTTCGCCGCCGACGTGGACGCCGCCGCTGTCACCGCGCCGTTCGACGTCTCGGGCATCCTCCAGGCCCTGCCCGCCGGCTATGTGCCGATCGGCTACACGACCGATGACGGGGTGACCTTCTCCGGGGACTACTCGGTGTCCGAGGTGACCTCGGGGCAGTCCGCCAAGCCGACCCGCTCGGACGTCGAGACCGACACGATGACGGCCCAGTGGACGCCGCAGGAGACCAACGCCGCGACGGTCGCGCTGTTCGAGAACCTGCCCCTGGACCAGCTCGGCGCCGTGGGCACCGGTTGGTCCTGGTCCCGGCCGATGGCGCCGGCGACCATCTACCGCCGGCTGCTGTTCATCGCGCGGGACACCGGCGAGAACGGCACCGACCCCATCTACATCGTGCGGCACATGCCGCTCTCCCTGCGGACCGACCGCGGAGACGAGCAGTGGTCCCGCACCGAAGCCATCACGCGTGAGGTCACCTTCACCGCGTACCACGACGACGTCGTTGGCACCGACGCCAAGACGTGGATCGATGGCCCCGGCTGGCGCGCACTGGCCCCGGAGGAAGAGGGCTAAGCGTGACCGCCCCCAAGACGGGTGCGAGGCGGCGGACACGGGTGAGCCCTGCCGCCTCGCACCCTTCGCCCGCTCACCCGCAGGCCACCCAGGAAGAAGCACCGATCATGAGCAAGCCCAACCGCAAGCGATACAAGCTGACCGAGGTCAAGGCCCAGTACGCCGAGGCCGTCGGCGGCGAAGACGTCGAGTTCGAGGCGGACAACGGGGAGCTCTTCACCTTCCCGCACCCGCTGTTCGCGGACGACGACTGGTCCAAGGGCGTCGACGAAGCCGAGACCGCCAAGGACAAGGCCCGCGCGATGCTCGGCGACGAGCAGTACGAGAAGTACGCCGCGGCCGGCAACTCCGACAATGACGTCTTCCTGCTGTTCATGGCCGTTCAGCAGGACGCGCAGGGGCAGCTGAAGAAGGGCCGCCCTACACGGTCCTAGACGTCCTTGGGGAGCACCCCGAGGCCGTCGAGGCTGACCTCGCCCACCACTACCCGCGCGACGCCGACCAGCTCGCCGCCTACTTCCGGGGCGACATGACGCTGCGTCGCCTGCGGGTGCTGGTGGAACACCTGCCGCCCACCTCGGCTACGGCCCGTGCGGCGGCCGGCCATCACTGGCAACACGGCGACTGGATGCTGGCGGACCTGGTCGACCTGATGGCCCGGCACTTCACCGCGTTCCTCAACGCCAACCGTGCCGAGAAAGCCAGCCCGGTGCCGTACCCGGACGCCGTCTGGCGACCCGGAGACCCGACGCCCGAGCAGAAGGCCAAGGCCGACCGCAAGCGCCACCGGGCAGCCCGGACCGCCTACCAGGAGATCGTCGCGCAGGCGACGCCGCAGTACGCAGAGAAGGGGTGATCCCATGCCCCGCGCTGCATCCGTGTGGCTGGACGTCCTGCCGTCGATGGCGGAGTTTCGTCGTGAGCTCCGCCGTGAGCTGGAAGACCCTGTTCGCCAGTCCGCTACCCGGGCCGGCGAACAGGGCGGCGAAGGGCTGATGGCCGGCCTGGGCGGCAAGATGAAGGCCGGGGCACTGGGCCTGGGCGTCGCTGTCGGTGCGTTGATGGTGCAGGGCCTCGAGCAGTCGATGGCCAAGCAGAAGGCCACCGGCCAGCTGAAGGCATCCCTGGGCCTGACGGCGAAGGACGCCCAGAAGGCGGGCCAGGCGGCCGGCGCCCTGTACTCCAACGCGGTCACCGAGTCCGTCGAGGAAGGCGCCGCGGCGGTCAAGGCCATCATGTCCGCCGGCATCGCCCCGCCGAAGGCCACCACGCAGCAGCTGGCCAGCATCGCCACCAAGGTCCAGGACGTCTCCACCCTCTTTGAGACGGACCTGGGCCAGACCGCCAACGCCGTCGGCCAGATCATGAAGACCGGCCTGGCGAAGAACTCCAAGGAAGCCCTCGACACCATCACCCGCGGCTTCCAGGTCATGGGCCCCCGCGCCGATGACCTGATGGACACCTTCAACGAATACTCCACGATCTTCCGGTCCCTGAATCTGCCGGTGAAGACCGTGACGGGGCTGCTGTCCCAGGGCATGAAGGCAGGCGCGCGGGACACGGACGTCGTCGCGGACGCCCTGAAGGAGTTCCAGATCCGGGCCACCGACGGCTCGAAGGCTTCCGCCGCCGGCTTCGACGCCCTGGGACTGTCGGCGAAGGGCATGACCGCCCAGATAGCCAAGGGCGGCAAGGGCGCGTCAGACGGACTCCAGACCGTCCTGGACAGACTCCGCGGGATGAAGAACCCGGTGGACCGCAACGCGGCCGCCGTGGCGCTGTTCGGCACCAAGGCCGAGGACATGGGCAAGGCCCTCTACGCCCTCGACCCGTCCAAGGCCGTCAAGGACCTGGGCAAGGTGGGCGGCGCGGCCAAGCAGGCCGGGGACGACCTGCGCAACAACGCCGGCGCCAAGATCGAGCAGTTCAAGCGGCGGGCCCTGATGGCCATCGGGGACACCGTCGCCAAGTACGTCATCCCGGGCCTGACGAAGTTCGGGTCGTTCCTGAACAGCGATGTCCTGCCGGTGGTCAAGTCGTTCGCCGGCGTCATGGCGCGCACCTTGGGCCCGGCCCTGCGGGGTGTCGGTGCGGCGTTCTCCGCGACGGTGGGCTGGCTCAAGGAGTACGGCGTTTGGCTGGTGCCGCTCGGCATCGCTGTCGCCGGCGTGGCCGTGGCCATGAACACCCAGGCCATCGCCACGGGCGCGGTTTCTGCGGTGTTCGGCATCTACCGCGCGGTGATCCTGACCAGCACGGCCGTCACCCAGGGATTCGCCGGTGCCCAGGCGTTCCTGTCCGCGGTGATGCGGGCCAACCCGATCGTGCTGGTCATCACCGCGATCATCGCCCTGGGCGCCGCCCTGGTCATCGCCTACAAGAAGTCCGAGACGTTCCGCGCGATCGTGCAGGGCGCCTGGGAGGGCATCAAGACCGCCGCGCTGTGGGTGTGGAACAACGCGTTGAAGCCGGCGTTCGCGGGGCTGGTCGCGGCGTTCAAGGCCATCGGTGCGGCTGCGTCCTGGCTCTGGTCGACCGTGCTCCAGCCGGTGTTCAGCTTCATCGGAACGGCGGCCAAGATCCTCGCCACCGTGATCGGCGTCATCGTCGTGGGCCCCTTCATCCTCGGCTTCAAGCTGATCGCCGCCGCGGCGACGTGGCTGTGGGGTGCCGTGCTCAAGCCCGTGTTCGGGTGGATCGGCGGAATCTTCCGCTCGCTCGGTGCGGTGGCCGTGTGGCTGTGGACCAACGCCATCAGCCCCGTGATCGGCTGGATCGTCGCTGGCTTCCGCCTCTTCTGGGCCGGCGTGAAGGTCGTGTTCGGGTGGGTGAAGGCCGGCCTGCGGGCCGTCGGAGCAGCGGCGACGTGGCTGTGGACCAACGCCATCAGCCCCGTGATCGATTGGATCGTGGCCGGCTTCCAGTTCTGGTGGTCCGGCATCAAGGTCGTTTTCGGGTACGCCAAGGCCGGAATCCGCGCCGTCGGAGACGTCTTCAAGTGGCTCTGGAACAACGGCGTGAAGCCCGTCCTGGGCTGGATCGGCGACAAGGCCGGGTGGCTGTGGCGGGTCGCGCTCAAGCCAGCGTTCGACGCCATGAAAAAGGGCGTCAAGGCCGTGGGCCGGTCCTTCGAGGATGCCAAGGACTTCATCGGCCGGGCCTGGAGCAAGGTGCAGGACCTGGCGAAGATCCCCGTTAAGTTCCTGGTCAACACGATCTACAACAAGGCGATCGTCCCGACCTGGAACACCGTGGCCGGCGCGTTCGGCGCCCCCGAGATCAAGCGGATGGTCCTGCCCAAGGGCTTTGCCACGGGCGGTGCCATCCGCGGCGCGGGGACGGCGACGTCCGACTCCATCCCTGCGTGGCTCTCCAACGGTGAGCACGTCTGGACGGCCAAGGAGGTACGCAACGCGGGCGGCCACGGCGCGGTCATGGCCATGCGCCGGGCCGCAGCGAACGGTCGTATGGGCATGCCCGGCTTCAAGGACGGCGGCGGCATCTTCGGGTGGGTGAAGTCCGCCGGCACCGCGCTGAAGGGCGTGGGCTCGGCAGCCTGGGACGCGGTGAAGAAGGGCGCGTCCTGGCTCGGCGACACCATCGAGGCATCGGCGCGGGCGGGCGTGAAGCACGTGGTAAACCCGCTCCTGGCCAAGCTCCCGGGCGCCGACACCGGCTTCGGGAAGATGGTCCGGAACATCCCCGACAAGATCCTGGACGCCATCTTCGGCTACGCCAAGTCCGCGGACAGCAAGGTGGAGGACGCCTATTCGTCCGCCGCGGTGGGCGGGTCTGGCGTCAAGCGCTGGTCGAAGGTCGTCCTCCAGGCGCTGAAGATGGTCGGACAGCCGGCGTCGCTGCTCAACACGGTGCTGCGCCGGATGAACCAGGAGAGCGGCGGCAACCCCAGGGCCATCAACAACTGGGACTCCAACGCGAAGGCCGGCATGGCGTCGCGGGGCCTGATGCAGACGATCCCGGGGACGTTCGCCGCCTACGCGGGGAAGCTCAAGGGCCGCGGTATCTACGACCCGCTCGCCAACGTGTACGCCTCGATGCGGTACGCGCTCAGCCGGTACGGCTCTCTGTCGAAGGCGTACAACCGCGCCGGCGGATACGCCACGGGCGGCCGCCCGAAGGCCGGGGAACTGGCCTGGGTGGGCGAGGCCGGCCCCGAGCTGGTCCGCTTCAAGGGCGGGGAAACGGTCTACAACAACCGCGACTCCATGAGCATGGCGGCCGGCCTGGGCGTCCGCGGCTTCGCCAAGGGCACCGCCTCGGCCAAGGCCCGCAAGGAGATCCCCGGGGACCTGACGAACTTCACCAAGTCCCTCAAGGGCTCCGCCGCGGACATCGCCAAGGCCGCCAAGGCCCTGACCGACGACCTGAAGGCCGCAGGGGGCGCGGGCAAGTCGCTCGCCGCCTCGACGGCGAAGGTGTCCGCACGGCTCCAGACGATGGCCAAGCAGCGCGATGCGGCCGCTGCCAAGGTCAGTGCCGCCAAGGCCGGGGCTGCCGACCAGAAGAAGAGCGCGGCCGACTACCTGGGCCTGTCCAACCTGTCCGACGCAACCAGCATCGGCGACGTTCTGGCGGGCCTGAAGAACCGGCAGTCCACCCTGAAGGGCTTCCAGGGGCAGATCGCCGGCCTGTCGAAGAAGGGCCTGTCCCAGGACCTCATCTCGCAGCTGGTGGCCCTGGGCCCGGACAGTGCCCTCGGGCAGATGGTCTCCCGTGCCAACGCGGGCCAGATCAAGCAGCTCAACGCCCTCGCCAAGTCCGGCGCGAAGCTGTCGACCAGCTACGGCAACACCATGGCCGATGCCATGTACGACGCGGGCAAGTCCGCCTCGAAGGGCTTCCTTACGGGTCTTCTCGCCGACGAGAAGGCCATCCAGGCGGCCATGGCCAAGGTCGGCGCGGGAGCGGTGAAGGCGATCCGCTCCAAGAAGGGCATCGACGCCCACTCCCCGTCCCGCAAGGCCGCCCAGGCAGGCAAGGACCTTGGTGCCGGTCTGGTGGCCGGCATGGCGGCGTCCGGCCCTTCGGTGGCGACCGCCGCCGAGCGGCTTGGCGCAACGTCCATCCCGTCGGCCGGCGGCGTCGTCCCGGTCACCTCGGGCGGTGCCTCTACGGGGACCGCGCTGGCTGACCGTCCAGTGTTCCTGGTCGTCGAGGACGGCACGGTCCTGCGGGCCTATGTCGATGACCGGGTCGATGCGGGCCTGACGGACGTTCGCCGCACCTCGCGTGCCGGATCAAAGAGGAACTAGGAGGCACGCCATGCCGATGATCGTCAGCCTGTCCGCACCGCAAGTCACCCCGCCCGAGCAGATCGTGAGCCCGGAGGGGTGGCTGACAGCCACCGTGGACGCCCCGTGGGCGGGGGTGTACCTGGCGGTCGACTACACCGCGGGGGACACCCCCCTCGCCGAGGCCGGCGACATCCGCAAGGTGCTCATCGAGCGGGCCGACCCGGGCGCCACGGCGCGCGTGCCGGTCCGCTCGGGCAACCTGGCCTGGGCGGTAGAAGGCGTGGGTCAGGCGTACGACCATGAGGCGCCGCTCGGCGTCGGCGTGGCCTACACCGCCACGCCCCTCTACGTGGACGGCACATGGGGCCCGCCAACGTCCCTCGCGCTGACCGTTCCCGCGCCGCCGGCCGGGCAGAACAAGGACCTGTGGCTGAAGTCCCTGGATGTGCCCGGCCTGTCCATGCGCGTCATGCTGGGCCCGGCCGCCGGCACCAGCAGCGCCGCCCGCCAGGACACCGCCTCACGCTCCGGGTCTCCGTTCACCGCCGTGGCCTTCGACACCGCGGCGGCCCCGGCGGAGTCCGTCACCGTGGACGTGCCCACCGAGGACGTCGACCAGATGCGGGAGCTGATCCGCGCCGGCGTCCTGCTCGCCCAGGTGCGGCCCGGCTACATGACCCCAGACCGCTACTTCGTCCCGGCCGACGTGGCAGAGAAGGCCACCGGCAAGCTCGGCGCCACGGGCGGCTTCCAGTACACCTTCGACATCGTGCCCATCGAGCGGCCCGACACCGAGGGGCAGCCGATGGCGTCGCCCGGCTGGTCCTACGACACCCTCGCCGCGCAGTTCTCCTCCTACGACGCGGTCATCGCGTCCTACGACTCCTACGCGTCGCTCGCCACGAACGGGGCGGTGTAGTGCTGCCCATCTCCGCCGCCGCGCTGGCCGCCCTGCCGCAGGCCACCCGCCGGCCGGTACGGGCGGAATGGTCCAACGACGGCGGCCTGACGTGGACCCCGGCCCGCTTCGGGTCCGGCGGCGTCACGCCCGACCGGACCGCGGAAGTGCGCTACTCGGCGTCCGTGGAACTCCTCGACGCGCCCCTGGGACGCGACGGCATCAACAACGTGGCCACCCAGGTACGGCTGTTCCAGGGCCTGGGCGTGCCGCGGCGGGACATCGAGTGGATACCCGCCGGCTGGTACGTCATCGACCGCCTCAAGCGCACCCGCCTGGGCGTGTCCCTCGACCTGCTCGGCCGGGAGGACATCATCCGCACCGCGGCCCTGCCGCAGGCCCGCACCGTCGGCCCGGACTCGGCGGAAGCGTGCGCGGCCGCGCTCGTCGGCGAGGCCCTGCCCGGCGCCCCGATCGCCTGGCGCTCCGGCATCAAGTCCACCACCCGCGTGCCGTCGTTCGTGGTCGATGAGGACCGCTGGTCGGCCCTGTCCGGCGGCACGGACACCGCCGGCGCGGCTACCGGCATCGCGGCCGCCCTGGGCGGAGAGGTGTGGTGCGACGCCCGCGGAACGGTCACCTTCGGGCCCGTGCCGACGCTCAACGACCCGGTCCGCTGGACCGTGCCGCTCGGCCTGGCCACCGCCCAGCCCAGCCGCGAGGAGAGCAGCGAGGGCCTGACGAACCTGTGGGTGGTCAGCGGTGACTCCGGCTCAGGCGGCGCGCCCGTGGGGCCGGCCTACGCCTGGGACGACGACCCGGCCAGCCTGACCTACGCGGGCCCGGACCCCGTTCAGGACCCGTTGGCGCCGCAGCGCCTGGGCCTGCCCTACGTGCGGGTGCGCACCGGCCGCTACTCGTCGTCGCTGATCGGCAATCTCATCCAGGCCCGGGAAGTCGCCCAGGCCCGCCTGGCCGACAGCCTCGGCCTTCAGGCCAGTCTCTCCTTCTCGTCCGTGTGCAACCCGGCGGCGGAGCCCGGTGACGTGTTCTCCGTCGAGGTGGAGCCCGGTGTGTGGGAGCGCCACATCATCGACTCCTGCCCCTACACCCTGGGCGGGATCTCGATGTCATGCCAGACCCGCACCAGCGCAAGGAGGCTGTGATGGGCATCCGCGACCAGGTCGGCAAGGACCTCGCCGAGGTGAAGGCCGCGGCCGCGGGCGGACTCCAGACCGTCTCCGCCGAGGTCATCGACGTGACCGATGAGGGCACGGTGAACCTGCGGATGGACGGCGGAGAGCTCTACGACGTCGCGTGCACCGACGCCTACCGCAACCGGGCGGCCGGCGACACCGTGGCCGTGCGCCGCGGGTCCGTGCCCGTGGTGCTGTGGCGCCTGGGCGACGACCCGGCGGAAGCTGACGCCGCGCGCATCGCCACGCTCGCCCAGGACGCCGCCCAGGACCTGGTGGCCATCTCCGCGTTCACGTGGGGCACCCCGGCCCCGCCGGGGACAGGCTGGCAGCAGGTCAGCACGCTGTGGACGAAGAAGGACACCAACGGCAAGGGCGTGCTCTACGCCCAGCTCGGCACCGCTTCGGACACCTCCCCGGACGCTCTGGCGACCCGGGCCCCCAAGTCCGTGACGATCAGCCCGAACGATTCGGGGTCCTGGCGCAACGGCCGGCCCGACTCCTACGCCACCAGCCCCACGCAGGGCGACTGGACCGGCGGCGGCGACCGGCGCGGCGGATGGTTCTACGGCTCCGCCATCGCCTCGGCCTGCTCCGGCAAGACCGTCGCCTCGATGCGGGTCGCCTTCACCCGCAAGCGCGGAAGCGGCATCAACGGCAAGGTCCGCATGCGGCTGTACCTGCACAACTACACGTCCGCCCCCGGCGGCCAGCTAAGCCTCGGCGACGGGCCCGAAACGCTCCTGTCGCTGTCGGTGGGCGCCAAGGGAACCGCGACGCTGCCCGCGGCCTGGCGCACTGCCCTCGCTTCCGGATCGGCCCGCGGCCTGGCCATCGCCGGCCACGGCCGCGGCGAATACGCCGCCTTCACCGGCGGCTCCATCACCATCTCGTTCTCTGCCTAGGAGGTGCCCGGTGGCCACCATCGGATACGCCCAGCTGCCCGTGCCCGCAGGCGGCCAGTCCCCCACTGTCCCGGCCGATATCGCCGCGTTCGCCGAAGCCGTGGACCCGCACCTGCGGCACACCGCCACGGACCTGGCCGACCGGGTCAACAAGTACGCCTCGGCGCCCGCTCACACGCTCGTGACCGCCAACGACGGCACGATGTGGGTGAAGACCAGCTCGGTGACGGACACGTGGGTGACCATCTGGGAGCCGCTGGACCCGTGGGACCGCACGATGACGCTCAGCTCGGGCCTGCAACAGGGCGACGTGGCCATCGGCCTGATGATCCTGGGCAAGCAGGTCCACCTCAAGGGCCGCATCGAGCGCACCGACGCCACCAACCTGAACGACGCCAACGCCATCAACCTGGGCGCCGTCCCCTCGGACTGCATCCCCGCGGGCCTGCGCACCTGGCCCGGTACCTGCTCGATGGCCGGCACCACTACCGACGCCGCGGGCCGCCTCGAGGTCCTGGGCTCTAACAGCGCCTCGGCCTACGGGGTGTCCGGAGACATCCTGTGGTGGTACCAGGGCACCGACGGAACGCCGTGGGTGGACATCTCCGGCTCCTACTGGCTGATCTGAGAAGGAGCCTTCCGTGACTCAGTACACCTTCGGCGGCGTGCCCGCCGACGTCCTGACGACTTCCGGCGGCACGGTCGTCGCCGACTACCCCATCACCGTGCGGGTCGCCGGCACCGGCGCCACCGTCACCGCGATGTACGAGAGCGACGGCACGACGCCCATAGCGCAGCTCCGCTCCAACCCGTCCGGCAGCGACACCCCCGGCGCCATCCGCACCTTCAAGGTCGACGGCGTCACCGCCATCGAGTACGAGTACAACGGGCCGTCCGGCTCCCCGGTGCGCTGGTACGAGGCGGCACGCGAGGCCGCGACGGGCGCCCTGGACCAGATCGAGGACAAGCTGGACCTGTCCGGCGGCACCCTGACCGGCGCCGTGCACGCGGCCCTGGGCGCCTCGACCGCCGAGGCGTTCAGCACCGCCGTCACGGGCGACAGCAACGAGCGGTGGCGCATCACCGCCGACGGCAAGCAGTCCTGGGGGCCCGGCAACGCCGCCCTGGACACCTTCCTCCAGCGGTCCGCCGCCGGCGTCCTCGAGACCCCCGGCACTCTCCTTGCAGGGCAGGTTTCCTTGGCCGGCGCGCAGATCTACAACCCGGTGCTGTACGGCGCGCCGAACAACGGCACGGGCAACGCCTCGACCGGCATCCAGGCCGCGCTGAACGCCGCGCGCGACGCCGGCGGCGGCTGGGTGATGGTCCAGCCCGGCACGTACCTGATCGGCGCCACCCTGCGGATCTACGCGAACACCCGCCTGACGCTGCTGCCGGGCGCCGAGTTCCGCCGCAACGTGGCCGCCACCATGCTGCTCAACGGCGACGCCGCCCAGAACCTCGCCGGCTACACCGGCAACGGCAACATCGTCCTCGAGGGCGGCGTGTGGAACATGCGCGGCACCACGGCGGGGCTGACGGCCTCGGCGATGTGCATCAGCATCGGCCACGCCCGCGGCATCACCATCCGGGACATCGAGATCCGTGACCTGCCCGGCTATCACGGCATCGAGCTGAACAGCACCAAGGACGGCAAGGTCCTGGACTGCTCGTTCCGCGGCTACGTCGACCCCGGCGGCCGCACCTTCAGCGAGGCCATCCAGCTGGACCTGGCCAAGGGCAGCGCGTATTTCGGGGGCTTCGGCCCCTACGACCACACGCCGTGTGAGGACATCGAGATCCGCGGCTGCTACGTCGGGGCGTCGGGCACGGCCGGCACGGTGGCCTGGCCCCGCGGCATCGGCTCGCACTCGGCGACGATCGGCCGGTGGCACAAGCGCATCCGCATCGCCGACAACACCTTCGAGGGCCTGGCCCAGTACGGCGTCAGCATCTACTCCTGGTCCGACGTCACCGTCACCGGCAACACGATGTCCGGGTGCGGTGCCGGCGTGCGGGCCCAGGTCGTCGACTCGACCGACACCAACGACACCAAGAACACGTCCGGTACGCAGACCTCGGCGTCCCAGGACCTGCGCAACGTGACGATCGTCGGGAACACCATCACCGGCGGCATCGGCTACGACGACGCGATCCTCCTGTCCGGCGAGGCCACCGGCAAGGTCCTGAACGTCTCCATCGGCGACAACGTCATCGAGACGACCACGAACAGCGAGAACGGTGTCCGCTGCTCCTACGCCGAGCAGTACACGGTGACCGGCAACACCATCCGTGGCGTGTCCGGCACCGGCATCAGCCAGCAGAACATCGCGGGCGGCAACGTCACCGGCAACCGGATCTATCAGCCCGGCTCCAGCGGCATCTCCTGCGACACCGGCACGGGCGTCACCATCGCGTCCAACAGCGTCCGGGAGGCCGGCGTCAACGGCCTGCACGTCCTGGGCGGCGCGGACATCCAGGCCACCGGCAACTACCTCAAGGGCAGCAGCCGCGCGGCGTCCGGGTCCTACGGCATCCGCGTCTCGTCGTCCACGGACGGCCTGCTCATCGCCGGCAACCGGGTCCGCAAGTACGGGTCCGGCAACGAAGCCGCTTACGGCCTGTCCATCACCTCGACGTGCACCAACGTCCGCCGCTACGGCAACGACCTGACCGACTCGGGCACGTCGGGGATGCTCGACGACCAGACCACGGGCGCCGAGACCACGGCGTTCGACGTGACGGGCAACCTCGAGGACCTGATGCGCCCGGCGGGCCGGTACGAGACGGCGTCCAGGCTCCGGGCCGGCGCCACCTCGACGGCCGCGGTGTCCGGGACGCTGTACCTGGTGCCGATCTGGCTGCCCAAGGGCTTCACCGTCTCGAACATCTCGTTCATGAACGGCGCCACCGCGGCCGGCACGCCGACCAACTGGTGGTTCTCCCTGCACAACTCGGCGCGCGTGGCCCTGGCCCGCACCGCCGACCAGACGACCGCGGCGTGGGCGGCGAACACCGTCAAGACGCTCGCCGTCGCCCAGGCCACGGCCGGCAGCGCCTCGACCTACGTCACGACCTACGCGGGCCTGCATTACCTGGGCTTCATGATGAAGGCCACCACGCTGCCCAACCTCGTCGGGGAGGGCTCGATGGCCACGGGCGCGGCCGCATCTCCCGGCTTCGGCGACACGAATACCGGCATGACGACGCCGCCCACGGTCACGGGCGGAGCGTTCACCGCCAACGCCTTCGGCGGCAACGTGGGCCTCCTGGCTTACGGGTATGTCGCCTGACCATTCATCGGCGCCGGCGCGGGGAGCGCATGCCATAGGAGGCACCCGTGCCAGATGAACCCACCACCCTCGGGGAAGTGGTCCGCCGTTTCGATGACCGGTTCCTGGCTGTCCGCGAGGACATACAGCAGCTGGTGGTCATGCTCGACAAGAAGGTCTCCCAGGAGGTCTACGACCTGCGCCATGAGGTCCTGGCCGAGCGGGTCCGGGCGTTGGAGGTGCAGCGGGAGAAGGACGCCGCGCTGCGGGAGAAGGACGCCGAGAAGATCGTGGCAACCCGGCGCTGGCTGATCGGTGCGGTTGTGGTGCCGCTGGTCGGCGTCGTGGTGCCGCTGATCGTCATCCTGCTTCAAGGGGGCCGGTCGTGAGCTACCACCACATGCGCGCCCAGGAAAGACGCTGGCGTCGCGGGGACGCCATGGTGTTCTTCGGCGCCATCGTCCTGGGCTGCGTCCTGGCCTGGGTCGTCTTCAACGTCCGCCAGGTCAGCGAGGACTTGCAAGCCTCGAACGCCGCGCGGGATGCCCTGGCCGCCCAGGTGCAGCGCCTCGGCGGTACGCCGGTCGCCGGGCCCCCGGGGAGCCGCGGAGAGGCCGGGAAGGGCCTGCGCGGGCCGCGGGGCTACCCCGGGAAGGACGGGGCCGACGGCAAGGACGGGAAGGACGGCGCCAACGCCACCGGGAAGCCGGGCAGCCCGGGGAAGAACGGCGCCACCGGCGAGGCCGGGGAGCCAGGCACCAACGGCACGGACGGAAAGGCCGGCAGCAACGGGCAGAACAGCACCGTCCCGGGCCCCGCAGGGCCGGCCGGTCCCGCAGGCTCCGACGGGAAGAACGGCACGGACGGCAAGGACGGCCGTGACGGGGCCGACGGACGGGACGGGCAGACGTGCCCGGACGGCTACAGCCTTCAGCCCTCGACGAGCGATCCGGATGCGCTGGTGTGCCGCCGCGACGGTGCCCCCGACCCGGCACCGCAGGACCAGCCGACCACGGCGCCGAGTACCGCGGCCCTGCTCCCGGAGCGCAAGCGCCGGTGACGGTTCCGATCGGAACCATTCCGTTCGAATGCGTTCGAGCATCGCGAAGGCCCCCGCCCCTTCCCCGGGCGGGGGCCTTTCGTCGTTGCGATCAGGCGCTGGTCGTCGACCTGCCGAACCCGCGGTTGCGGTTGACCACGTTCATCGACGTGTTGTTGGTGGTGTTGTACGTGGTCTTGTTGGTGACCTTCTTGCCGAAGGCCGGCAGCTTCCAGGCGGCCACCATGATGGCGAGCCACATGAAGGAGCCGGTGTTGATGCCGGCGAGCGGGGTGAGGGCCTGCCCGATGCCCCAGCCGAGGCCCGCCGAGAGCGCACCCCCGCCGATGCCGGCGCCGATGAGGCGCTGGGCGGCCGGGTCAAGGAGCGGCAGGGGGGCCAGGTCGCGGGGCGGGGTCGGGGCGGTGGGCTGCACCTGGCTCCGACGGACGGCCACCATGCCCTCGCCGTACGCGTCCGGGACGTAGACCACCGGGTCGTCGTCCTCGCGCACCGCCGGGACGTTCAGGGGGGTCTGCTGCGGCCAGCCGGGCATCGACTGGGCGGTGGTGACGGGGCTACTGCTGTAGGGCTTGAGGGGGGCGTCCATGGCGTTCTCCTAGCGGGGTGAGCGAACCGGTGGGTGTCAGGCGATGTCGAAGGTGTCGGCCCTGCGCGTCTCGCGGAGCCGGCCGGAGTCGATGAGGTCGGTGATGTGGGCGGCAATCCAGGTGCGGGAGCGGCCGATGCGCGGCGCCGCCTCGACCAGATCGGCGGCGGTGACGCGGATCTGACCGGCCGCCACCAGCTCCACCAGCAGCGCCTCGACAACCGCGGCCGCACGTTCCGGGGTGGAGTAGCCGGGCCGGTTCTCGATGAGGTCGTCACGCAGGAAGGCCAGGACCCGCTTGTACTGCCGGTCGGAGATGTCGACGGTGGCGGCGTACCCCCAGGCCGGCGGCTGGCGGACCTCGAGGCGCGCGACGGTGGGCGCGGGGTCGGCGTCGACCGTGGCCCAGTTCCGCAGGGCGGCGGCCAGGACGCGGGCCTTGGTGCCGTTCTCTGATGCGGGTTTCATGGCGGTTTGTCTCCATTGACAGCGGTTGGGTGTCAGCGGGGGTGTCAGCGGGGTGTCAGCTAGCGCGCGCACGCGCATTGACCTAAGAAAACGGGCCCTCGGGCGGCTGACAGTGTCAGCGAGTGTCAGCCGCTGTCACCGCAGATCAGAAGCGGTGTCAGGCCCTTTCTGGCCTGCGATACCGGCTGCGGCCCCTGGTGTCAGCGGACCGTCAGCCGGTATCAGTGCAGGTCAGACGGGGTGTCAGGCCGTCGCCATCTCGGGGTAGAGCAGCTTGTAGACGCCCGGCTGCGGCGTCTCCTCCAGGTGGATGCCTTCATCGGCGAGGTCGCCGAGCTTCTCGGAGATCCAGGCGCGGGAGCGGCCGATCCGTCCGCCCTTGCCGTAGGGCTGGAAGTCCTTCGGGCCGACTTCCTCCCGCTCCTGGCCGCGGTATTCGGCGAGCATGGCCAGCAGCTCGGCGAACGCGACCTCGGGGGCGCGATCCTCCGCGACGGGGGCCGCTTGGCCAAACGTCCAGGTGACCGCGGCCGGCTTGATCTCCTGCTCCGGGTCGACGTCCGGGACGAAGCCGTCGTCGTCGGGGTCGGAGCCGACCAGGGCTTCTACCTCGCGGTCGGCCTGGCGCTCCAGCAGCTGCCTTTCGGCGGCCGCCGAGTCTTCCTTCGTCATGACGATGGACTCCTGTCCTTGGTCGGTGTCGTCGCTGTTCAACAGCTCGTCCTCGGCGTAACGAGCGCGGTTGGCGTACGCCTCACCAGCAGCGTTCGCGGTGACCGGGTCGGCCTGGGCGCGCGGGGCCTGGGAGAGGATCGCGACGATTTCCTCATCCGAGGGCGGCGTCCAGGTGCGGCACGGCATCGCGAACCGCTCCTCGTCGACCCCAGGGGCGACCAGGTAGAAGTAGCCGGGCCGCTGGTTCTTCCAGACCTCGGGCCGGGCGCCTTGGTCGATGACATCGTCATCAAGCGCCATGACCGTGGTGGTCTCGTTGTTGACGCCGAAGCAGAACATGCCGCCGAGCTGCTCGCGGACGTCGGTGTTCATGGCCGTTGAGCTGGGCCTTTGGATGCTGATGATGACGGAGATGCCGGCGGAACGGGCTTCTTGGACCAGGCCCTCGGCCTGGGCGCCCTCCCGGAACAGCTTCCCGGCTTCCTCCAGCCACACGATCATGTACGGCATGCCGAGCTTCTCGAACGCCTCGGGCGTCCAGTTCTTGAAGCCGGCCATCCCCAGGGCGTCGGCGCGGGCGGTGATGACCATCGACAGAGCGTCGATCATCGCTTCTCCGCCGGCGACAGACAGCTCGACCCAGTCGAGGAACGGCATGAAGGGGGCGAAGGTCTGCCGGCCCTTGGCCGGGTCGCAGGCCCAGACGATGACATCGCGCCTGGTCATAGCGTCCACCAGCCCCATACCGATACCGGCGGACTTGCCGGAACCGTTCATGCCGACCGCGCCGAAGTGCGTGGCGTTGCGGCCCTTCTTCTCGTCGCACGGGAACCAGAATTCGACTGGCGTACCGTCCTCGTACCGGCCGTTGCTGACCGCATCGACGATCGATCCGCCGAAGCGCGAGGGGCCAGGCCATGCCAGCTTCTCGACCAGCATGTCCTTGGGGATGACGACCAGTTCACCGAGGCTGGCGTCGTTGGTGTCGGGCCGGACCCGCACGCTGTTGGGGGAAACCCCCAGCTCAGTGGCGATGTTGTCGATGCGCTTGCCGATCTCCGCGTTGGTCAGCTCGCCGGGCGCGGTGATCTGGTACGGGACGGTGACCTTGTTCGGCTCGACCTTCGGCTCCCGACGCATCGCCATCTTGGCCTTGCCGATGGACTTGACCAGCAGGCCCGTCTCGCCGGCGGTGGCGGCGTCGGTCTTGGCCTCGGGGTTGACCCGCATCATCTTGCGGACGGTCCACAGACCTGCGGCGACTCCGCCCCCCATGGCCAGGCAGGAGAGCTGAGAGGCGCCGAGCGGGTCGGTGAAGGTGGCGATGGTGGTGTAACCCATCGCCGCCCCCATCGTGACCGTGGACTGGATGCGGCGCGGGGCGGTGGTGCCCTGCGCCGCCCACCAGGTGCCGGCGGTCAGGATGCCGCCGGCGACAGTCATGCCGATGGCGGCCACGGTGCTACCTCCCCACGCCTGGTTGGCGAGGAAGGTTGCGGGCACCTCGGCCAGGAGCGCCATGTACGGGCGTGCATGGTGGTGCTTCGCGATCTTCGCGAGCCCGCCCTTTGCGGCGGTGCTCTTGGTGGTGTCGGACATGGCTTCTCCTGATGTCAGCCGAGGTGTCAGCGAGGGGGTGTCAGGGGGTGTCAGCGCAGGTCAGGCGGGGTGTCAGCGCCAGTTGAAGGGCTGGCGGTGCTGCTGCTTGGGGCGACCGGGGCTGATGCTCCGCAGGTTCGCTTCGTATTCGCGCTCGAAGGTGCCGTAGGTCATGGCCGCGTACTTCTGGATGTTCTTCTCGGCGGCGGCGATCTTCTTGAGCCAGCGGGAGACGCGGCGGGCGCGGGCCCTGGCGCCGGATCGGCTACCCATGGAGTCGGGGATGGTCTTCAGGACCGCTTCGAGGTGGTCGGCGTCCATGGACCGCTCGGTTGCCCGGTTGCGGGAGTCCTTGCGGATGTATTCGCAGAAGGCGCGGATGTCGTCGTTGGACATGAAGTCGGCGCCGGGGACTCCTCGGCGACCGCCGGCCGCCGCGCCGCCGCCCTGGCCGCTGTCGTCGCCTCGGCCTCCGCCACCCTTCGGGCTGGGGGCGGGGACGGTGAGGCTGAAGCCGACGGAGGGGTTGAAGCCGCCGCCGTTCTTGGTGACGTTCTTCGTCAGGTTCTTGGTGGTGGCGCTCGACGGGGTGCTGGGGCGGCGAGGGGGAGTGGTCATGGTGTTCTCCAATCGGGTCGTGTTGCTGGGGTGAGGCCCGCCCGCCAGGAAGTGGCGGGCGGCGTGACGGTCGTCAGTCGAGGGCGGGCAGTTCGGCCCGGTCGAGAATTTCGGTGCGAATGTTCTTGGCGGTCGAGTCGGAGACGTTGCCGAGGCCGGCCGCCTTGATGGCGTTGGCGAACTCGGAAGCGGTGGGGTTCCGACGGAGCCGCGCGAACTCGGAACGGAAGATCGGGGTAGCCAGCTCCACCCACTCGTCGGCGCTTCGGCGCTTCGGAGTTGCCGCCTTCTTGGCGCCAGCTGCGGGCCTCTTGGCGGGGGCCTTCCTGGTGCCAGTTGTCGCCAGCTCGGTGGACTTCTTGGCGGCCTTGTTGTCGCCAGTTGTCGCCTTCCTGGCGGGGGCTTCCTGTCGCCAGGAAGGGGCGCCCGTTGTCGCCAGTTCGCGGCTGTTGCTGTCGCCAGTTGTCGGCGCTTCCTGGCGGTTGTTGTCGCTCGTTTCTGGCGCCAGCTCCGGGGTGGAGTTGTCGACAGGAGCGGCGTCCTGGCGGTCGATGCTGGCGGTCGTGCTGTCGACAGCTACGGGCGTCTGCGGCTTCGCCGAGCGGCGCCAGCGTTGGGGCTTGTCGGGCTTGGGAGTGGTGATCCGGTGCAGGCGGAACATCACCCAGGGGGCGATGGCTGCTACGCCGACGATCAGTTGCCACGTCGCCTTCGGGTCGCCGTTCTTGCCGATAACCGGCTCGCCGGTCGGCCCGAGGATGACGCCGAACAGTCCGGCGGCGGCGACGTGGAACACGGCATTCGCGGCGACCATCAGCAGCAGGGCGATGACGACGTCGCGGTGGCGGCGCATCGCCTGCACCACGTAGACGTCGATGCCGAGCGGCAGCAGCCACGCGAGGGCCGGCGGCCAGCCCGCCAGAACGGCGAGGGAGAACTCACCCGAGGCGGTCAGGCCGATGACAGCAGCAAGGGCGATCCGCGGGGACCACGCGTCGATCTGCTGGTCCCGGCGCTCCTTCTTGGCGAGCCGGTCCTCAGTCTGCTGGCGCGCTGCCTCGAGGATCTGCTCGGCCTCGCTACGGATGGCGCGGGCGTCGTTGTCGGCGCCGGCCAGGGTGCGGGCCCGCAGCCCCTTCGTCTCCTCGGCCGTCCATTCGGCCTGGGCCTTGGCGTCGACCGCCAGGCGGCGGGCGTCGTCCTGGGCCTTCGTCAGGATCTGGGCGGCCTTGGCCTTGGCGGCGGCGACCAGCTGCTCGGCGTCCTCGCCCTGCTGGGGGGTCTTCTCCCAGACGGTGGCATTGTCGTCCTGCTGGACGGGCCGCCACTCATACGTCGGCGGGGTGGTGGGGGACGGCACCCCCGCCAGGGGGGTCTTGCCGTCGGGGCCATACAGGACGCTGTCCTGACGGTCGACCGGGGCGGTTGTCACGGGGGATCTCCTAGCGTTCGATCACCGGGGGAGAGGCGCCCCGGTGGGGGCGGGGCGCCGGTCAAGCAGCGGGGTCAGTTGGCGGGGGCGGCGGGGAAGGCCCGGCACTTCTCGGCGTGGGCGTTGGCTTCGTCCCGGGCTTCCTGCTGCCGCCGGTAGTTCGGGTCGTGGTAGGTGTCGCCCTCGCGGCCGTAGGCACCGCAGCCGGCGCACGTCCACTGAAAGCCAGAGATCTCGTAGGGCTTGTCGGCGGCGAAGGGCGGGCAGCTGCTCCAGCGGGTGACGAACCGCGTGCTCTCCACGGCGACGGTGGCGCCGCCGAGGGTGAGGAAGCGCATCAGGTACGTGTCGCCCTGGGTCTTGGTGGGGCTATCGCCACGCGGCCGCAGGAACTCGGCGGGGATCTCGTAGTCGGCCGGCAGCTCGATGGCCTCCCAGGGGATGTCGCCGGGGCCCGGCTTCCCCAGGTGGAAGATGCGGAGCTTCCGAACCCAGCTCGTCGGGTAGTTGGCGACGTCGTCGTCGAAGGGGCCGTCGTTGAAGAACTCCAGGGCCCAGTCGTCGCCGGCGGCGCGGTCGTCGGCGAGGATGCGCAGGCCGAGGGTGAGGGCTTCGGCGGTGGGGCGGGCGGGGACGGGCTTCGGGGTGCGGTTGCGGCGGAACATGGCGGGTCCTTTCGGCTGGTGGTGCGCGGTGGGTGGGTGGTCAGCCGAGCTCGGCGGGCAGGACGCCGGCCCGCAAGGCGCGGTCCTCGGCCTTGTCCGCGTCGGCGGCCAGGACGGCGAGGTACGGCGGGATGTGCGAGGCCCCCATGTCGACGGCGGCCTGGGCCTTGGCGTGGCGTTCGCGGGCGTCCTTCGCGGCGTCGATGAGCAGGCCGCGGTGGGCCTCGACGAGCCGGTCCCGGAGGCCACCGAAGAGCAGGTCGCAGATGCTCCCCGCGCCGTAGGAAGCCATGACGGCGACCAGCCCGGAGAAGAAGGCCCGGCCCTGCACCCCGGCTGTGACAAAGCCTTCGTGGGTGTTGTCAAAGGCGACCACGGCGAACGATCCGGCGGCGGCCATCATCAGGAAGGCAGAGAAGACGTCGAGGCTGATACGAGCGGCCTGGTATCCGGCGATGGACCGGCGGCTGGTGGCGGGGGTCGCGGGGACCATTGGTTCTCCTAGCGGGGTTGTGGCCTGCGGCGGGACTGCCCGGCTCTCGGCCCAGCTCGGCGGTGGAAGCCCGAGCAGGACCGGGCGCCGGAAGGCACCAGGGGAGGGTCAGAGCTCGTTGCGTTCGAGGGAGAAGAAGAGGACGTTGGCGCCCTTCAACTCGGGGCTGTCGTGGCCGACGGCCGCGAGGAGGTCGCCGTAGACCTCGGCCCGCGTCTGGCCCGGCTGGGGGGTGCAGCTGTTGGCGAAGGTCGCGACGACGATTCCTCCGCTGCTGGCCTGCTGCTGGAGGGTGAGAACGAAGTGGTGGGTGCCTTGCTGCATGGATCTCTCCTTGATCGGGTGGTGCCGGTTGGGAAGGGTCAGTTGGTCTTGTTGCGGGCGGCGTTGAGGTCCCGCCGCTCCCCCGGGATGAGGCCCGCCTGGATGCCGTGCTGCCGGTCACCGCCCAGCAGGGCGACGTCGAGGCACGGCTCACGGAACGGGCAGCCCTCGCACAGGGCCTTGGCCTGCTCGAGGCGGTCCTGGTTCATCTGCTGGTCGCTCACGCCGAAGAACAGGTCGGCCAGACCGGAGCAGGCCGGCTTCTCGGCGGCGGCCGCGCAGTCCGACGGGTTGCCCTTCAGCGCGTGCAGCGCGTGGGCGGTCAGTACGTCGGACAGGGAGTAGAGGAAGACCGTCCGCTCCTTGAGCGGGTCCGGCCACCGCGGCAGGTCGTACGTCTTGACGATCCGGCTGACCGTCGAGGCCGACACCGGGTAGCCCGAGGTCTTGAAGAACTGGACCAGGCGCGGGATGTCCATCACGTCACGGGGCGGCTTCACCGACCGGCGGATGCCCTTCGGCTGGACCGGGCGAGCCATCATCAGGTCGACCAGGGTCCAAGACCGTTGGCGGCCGGCGGCGGCACAGTGCCGGTTGACGCACACCGCGCGGCCCTGGTGGAGGAGCAGCCCGTACGTCCCGCAGTAGGGGCAGGTGACCGAGCGGACCGAATTCGTCTCGCCCATCAGGGCCTGGGTCTTGATGGCCTGCGCCTTGCGGAGCGCCTCGGCCTTCCGCAGCGCCAGGGACGTCCCCTGGGCGGCCAGCCGGTCGGCGGCGGCGAGGGTCTTGGTGCCCTTCGCGATGTGATCGAGGACGGTGACGTTCACCGGGGCCTTCCCTTCCGTGCGCCGAGCGGTGGGGCCTTCCGGCCGGACCGAGGTGGAGCCCGCGGCTTTCCAGTGCGGGGCTTCGAGCAGTGCGAGGAGTTGTTCCGGAGATGCGGGCATAGCGGTCCCCCTGGGCCGGCGTGCTGGAGCTGGTGATGCGGGGCCCGGCAGGGAGTGGGGGTGCGTCTGCCGGGCCGACCGGTGCGAGACCGCTAGGGGCGGTGCGTGATCTCCTGGGCCTTGATGTAGGCCGAGGTGAAGTGAACGGAGACCGTGCCGGTGATGCTCAGGCGCTTGCCGAGGGTCAGCAGGCCGGCGTTCTCCCGGTAGATGTGGGGAGAGACGTGGACCAGGCCGGTGTCGCCGATGTCCGAGGTGAGGACGATGACCGCGGAGATTTTGGTGGCGGACTGGTAGTGCTGATTGATGTGGGTGACGATGCCGGTCGCCGTGACCTGGGTGCCGTGCTCGATCTCGTCCAGGCGCTTGGCGGTGGGGGTGTCGAGGATCAGACGGGCGGCGAACTCAAAGCGGGGGAAGCAGCGGATCTGAGGGATGGGGCTGTTGCCGTTCGCGGCGGTGGCTCCGGTACCGTTCTGCATGCGAGTTGCTCCTACCTAGCGGGGTAGCGATTCGCCGGGCCCAGACGGGCCCCCGAAGGTCCAGGTGTGCTACCACCTGGGCCTTTCGGCGTTCATGGGCCCTTCTGCGCCTTCCGGGGCGGGTAGCTCCGGTGGCGACAGGAGAAGCTTCACACGCTCGCTTGGCGATGTCAACTGCTCGCCAGGCATTGCGAGTGTCACGCTTGGCAAAGCGAGCTGAACGCCTGTATGGTCTTGGCCATGACCAGTAACCGTCCGGCATATCGCGCCGTTGCAGACCAGATCCGTACCGCCATCGAGGCAGGCACGTACGCGCCCGGCGCCCAGCTGCCGGGCGACATGACGCTGGCCAAGCAGTTCGACACCAGCAGGGCAACCGTCGGTAGCGCCATCAGGCTGCTGCAAGCCGAGGGCTACCTCATCAAGAAGGGGCGCAACTACGCCGTGTCTCCACTCCTGAAGAAGATCCTCCGAGACGCCAACGTCCGGTACCGCAAGAAGAACCGGGAGGCCGGCCCCGACGGTCAGCCCTCGGGTGGCGCCTTCGCTTCGGAGGTCAAGGCGCTTGGCATGCGCGCCGGCAGCGACGTCACGGTCGACCGCGTTGTCCCGCCGGCCAAGGTCGCCGAACTTCTCGACGTCCCGGCAACCGAGGCTTCCGTCCTGTCACGGGCCCGGCGGATGACCGCTGACGACATTCCCGTACAGCTCGCTACGTCGTACATCCCCGGCGACATTGCCTTCGACAGTCCGCTGGAGAACGTCGACACCGGCGCTGGCGGCATGATCAGCCGACTCGCCGAGATGGGCTTCCCGCAGGCCGAGGTCACCGAGGAGATCAACGTTCGGACCCCGTCGCCGGAGGAGGTGGAGGAGCTTGCCCTTACCGAGGACGCCCGCGTGTACGAGCTGCTACACATCGCCCGGACCGCCGAGGGCCGCTCCGTCGAGGTGGCCGTCCACATCATGCCGACGTCCGTCTGGACGCTCCGGTACGGCTGGGAGATCGACGCCAGCTGACAGCAGTACAGGGAGCGGGCCCCCGCTGACCGGGGCCCGCTTTAGTGGGCGTGGTGGCGTCACGGGGAGTCGCCAACCACTAACCCGCAGGTCAGGGGAGCGCCGGGGAAGACCCTGGGAACGACCGGCGGTTTTTGGTCTAGCGTCTGATTTCACGCCACCGCCAACTGCGGGCGTTCCATGAGGGATCGGAGCAGAGATGCCCTACAAGACCAACCTGGTCTTCACGCCGGACTGGATGAAGATCTCCGAGCTGGCCGGTCGCCTGGGGTGCCACCCGAAGACGGTCCGGAACCAGATTCGGCGAGGGGTTATCCCTGTTCGCTGGATCATGATCAACGGCATCATCCACGTGAACCGTGCGCAGTACCTCGCCTGGCTTGAGGGCGAGGACACGAAGGCGAAAGCCGCCTAGACGTGCCGAAGCCCCTGGCTGCGAACCAGGGGCCTCGAATGCGTCTCGCTCCGCCGTAAGGATCTGGGAAGGTCCGGCGGAGCTCCCTTCCAAAGGAAGTCCAGAGCGTTCACGCTCCGGTGCCTACGGTACCCAACGTCTTCGGGTGCTGTAACCCCGGCACTGGTGTGTGACCCGCCACGGACTCCCCATACCCCCATCGGGAGCACAAATGGCGACCCGCGCCACAGCACAGCCCAGGCCCTCCGTCCCCGCGATTTGCGGGAGGTCCTGGTGAGCGAAGAGCAGTTCGAAGAGGGCTCAGCAGTCATCGGGCGCGCACAGTCTCTTCGCCCGTCTGTCCCTCTCTACCGCCACATGATCTATGGGTCGGGCCTTTCCCATTCCCTGGACTTCGTCGTGCTGATGCACATCCACTTCATGTGTGAGGACGGCAAGGACTTCACCGTCCAGGACCTCATCGACTCCCTGCGCGCCGAGGGCATCCGTAACGCCAACGGGAAGGGCGACGGCCTGGTGGGCAGTAAGGCCGTCTACGAGTCCGTTGCGCGGCTCCGCGCGGCCGGCTTCCTTCATCGGGCGCAGGGCAACGGCGGCAGCTTCGGGAAGGTCTCCTACACCTTCCACGAGTTCCCCGCCACGGACCCCAACTGGACCCCTCCGGGGATGTCCGGTTCGACCGGGGACCTCCCGTTTCCCCTCACAGGAGAAGCGCAACCGACCAGTAACGAGATCTCCGCAGGTCAGACCGCTTCTCCTCACAAGGGAAGCGCTGACAAGGGAAGCGCTGACAGGCGAAGCGGAAAATCCCCCATTCTCGCAGGTCAGACCGGTTCTCCTCTGAGGGGAAGCGGAAAGGGTTCCCCCCCACACCCCCCGGAGGGAGGAGGTAACTCCTCCCCCCAACCCCCCAAGACGGGCAACAAGGGCAGGGCGCCCAAGGCCGACCGGCTTGCTGTCGCTTGCGCCCTCACGGATGAGGACTACCAGCCGACCAAGGAACAGATCGCCGCTGCTGACACCTGGCTCCAGGACCTTCGTGGCAAGTGGCAGCAGAGCATTCCCGAGGCGCGCACCATCGCGCCGCTGCTGGCTTCCTACGTCCACGCCCTCGACCACGAGCTGGACGACTACCTCGAACTGCTCCTGACCCAGGAAGACCCGAAGGACAAGGTGATCGTTGCGTCCCGGGTGCTGCCTCACCGCATCAAGCACCTGAAGCGGCGGCGTCGCGATGAGCGGGAGCCCCTGCCCCAGCAGCAGGGCGCCTCATCCGGCGGCGGCATCGGGTGGTGTGGGGAGTGCAACGGCGGCGAAATGCCGCTCATGCCGTACCAGCGGACGGTCGAACTGCCCGACGGCACCGACGTCCCGTGCGAGGCGTGCCACCCGAAGTACGCCCGCAGCAACGCCTGACCCGCACAACGCCGCAGCGGCCGGTATCTCCCTCGCCAGGGCCGGCCGCTGCTCGAAGGCTCGAAAGGAGCCACACCATGAGTATCCCCCAGCAGACCCAGGACGCCTCCCCGGCCGCCGACGCCAACCTCTGGGAGGCCGAGGAAGCCCCCCGCGGCAACGAGGTACCAGACACCTTCCGCAGCGGCGGCCGGAAGGCGGACACCTTCGAGCGCGTCCCGCCGCAGGACCTGGACGCCGAGCAGTCCGTCCTCGGCGGCATGCTGCTGTCCAAGGACGCCATCGAGGACTGCCTCCAGGTCGTCAAGGCGGAGGACTTTTACCGCCCGGCCCATGAGCTGGTCTTCCGGTCGATCCTCGACAAGTACGCCGCAGGCGACCCGGCCGACCCCATCACCATCGCCGACGCGCTGACCAAGCGCGGGGAGATCGCCCGGGTAGGCGGTGCCTCGTACCTGCACACCCTTGTCCAGTGCGTGCCGACGGCCGCCAACGCCGAGTACTACGCCGAGATCGTTCACGAGCGCGGGGTGCTCCGCCGCCTGGTCGAGGCCGGTACCCGCATCACGCAGATGGGATACGCCGCCGAGGGCGACGTAGACGAGATCGTCAACCAGGCGCAGGCCGAGCTGTACGCGGTCAACGACCAGCGCACCAGCGAGGACTACGCCCCCATCGGCGACGGCATGGAGCAGGACCTGGACGACCTGGACGCGCTGTGCAACGGCGACGGCGGCCTGGCCGGCCTCGCTACCGGCATCACGGACCTGGACGCCCTGCTGTCCGGGTTGCAGCCCGACCAGTTCGTCATCATCGCCGCCCGGCCGGCCATGGGTAAAAGCACCCTCGCCCTGGACTTCTGCCGTGAGTCGTCCATCAAGCGTGATCTTGCTACCGCGTTCTTCTCCCTGGAGATGGGCCGGAAGGAGATCAACCACCGTCTGTGGTCGGCGGACGCAAAGGTCCCGCTGCACCACATCCGCGGCGGGGCGATGACCGATGAGGACTGGACAAGGCTGGCCCGCCGGATGCCGACCATCTCGGCGGCGCCGCTCTACGTGGACGCCTCGCCGAACCTGACCATGATGGACATCCGAGCAAAGGCCCGCCGTCTGGTCCAGCGCCACGACGTCAAGATGATCGTCGTCGACTACATCCAACTGATGCAGACTGGCGCCCGGTCGAAGGAGACCCGGCAACAGGATGTCTCGGACATCTCCCGCGGCCTCAAGCTCCTCGCCAAGGAACTGCACGTGCCCGTGATCGGCCTGTCGCAGCTGAACCGCGGCCCGGAGAGCCGAACCGACAAGAAGCCGATGGTGTCCGACCTTCGAGAGTCCGGATCGCTTGAGCAGGACGCCGACATCGTGATCCTGCTGCACCGCGAGGACATGTACGAGAAGGAGTCCCCGCGGGCCGGCGAAGCCGACCTGATCGTGGCCAAGCACAGGAACGGGGCTACCTCGACCGTCACGGTGGCCTTCCAGGGGCACTATTCGCGGTTCGTGGACATGGCGCAGACCTGACCCGGCCCGGTGTTCCCCCTGCTCACAGCCCTCCGGGGGAAGTAGGGGGAACACTTCGCCAGAAAGTCGCTACCTTCGAAGTAGGCGCGGGGCCTGACGAATTGGAAGAGCTATGGACACCATGCTCAGCCCCGCCGCCCGGCAGGTAGCGCGCTTCTGGGCCCAGGGCCACGATCGATCGGCCTGCGTCGTCCGCGGGTACGCCCGCCAGGTCCAGGACCACCTCGACCACGGCGCCGACCCCGACTATCTCCGCCGCGTCGCCGGATGGATGAGCCTGGAACGGCCCGAGTGCCTCGACATCGACATGGCACTCCGGTTCGCGGCCGCGCCCCGCCCGGACGTCACCACCCGCACCCTCCATGCCTGCGTGTGCCGCGGCGGTTCGGCCCGATCCGGCGGCGCACCCGCCCCGGCCACGCTCCGCCAGCTCATCCGGCGCCCCGCTTCCCGGGCCGCCTGACCTTCCGCATGCTTCCCGAACTTCCCGCGGGCCGGCCGAGTGCGGGCGGCCGGCCCCTCACCACTGGAGCACCGTTGAGCGACTGCACCGCCTGCCAGGCCCCGATCGGGGCCCGCTTCACCTTCACCACCTGCCAGTCGTGCGAGGACTGGATGCGCGACCGGCTCAACGAGATCGAGCACCTGTGGCTGGAGCTCCCCGACTTCCTGGAGCGCGGCACCACCGGCGCCGGCCCCCGCGTCTCCGGCGGCAACGTCGAGGCGCCGCTACCGCTGAACGGCGACGTCCTGGACCTCGCCGTCAGCGTCTACCTTCGCCTCGGCCCGCACGAGGCAGCGATCCGCGCCGCCCGCCACGAACCCGCCCAGGCCCCGCGCCCGGTCGCCGCCGACGAATCCGGCACGGACCTGATGGTGTCCCGCGTCCTGCGCTCCCTGCGCCGGAACCTTCCCTGGGCCGCCGAGCATGTCGACCTCGCCGAGCTGGCGCTGACGCTGCGGGAACTGGCGGGGGAGATGCGGCACGCCACCGGCAACCGCCCGGACACCAAGACCCTCAACACGCCGTGCCCGGCCTGCTCCGGCACGCTGCTGCTGCACCACACCACCCGCAGCGTCCATTGCTCCGAGTGCGGCCGCCCGGTCGACCCCGCCGCGTTCACCGCCCGCGCGGCCTGACCCCGGAACACAGAAAGGCCCCCGCCCGACCGTCTCGCCCCAGACGGTCAAGCGGGGGCCTTCTGCTGCATTCCGCAATGGCGGCGCATATCGGGAAGCATGGGACCCTCCCACACCCAGGATGACACCGAGCGCCGGGCGCCATTCCCCCGGCCACACGCCGAGCGGCCAGGCCCTGCGACGGGCGCCAGGCTGGCCATGAAAGGCTATGGCGGTCCGAGTACCCGCACCCCGGGGAAGTCACGGAACCCCATGGAGAACCATGTCATCAACCCTTAACAGCGCCATCGACGTTGTTGCCCGCGTGGTCAGTGGCGACGGCCCCACGGTCGTCGTCGTGATCCAGCAGAAGGGCGGCAGCGGCAAGTCCACGATCACGGTTAACCTCGCCGCCGTCGCTGGCAACTCCAGTGTCATGCACAACGACGTTGAGGCAGCCGCCGTTGTCGCCGCCGGCATCGACCCCCAGGGCAGCCTGGAACGCTGGGCCGACCGCGTCGCCGAGGAACACCTGCCCTTCGACTACCTGGTCACCCGCGGAGAGCTGGGCATCCTGCCGAAGCTGGCCAAGGACCCCAACCGCAAGCGCATCTACGTCGACACCCCCGGCTTCATGGAGATCGACGAAGACGCCGAGTGGGGCGCGGACCCGCTCGGCGACGGCAAGGTGGCCGACGCAATGCGGGAAGTCCTCGACCTGGCACACTTCGCCATCGTCCCCATCACCCCCGAGTGGCTGTCCTGGGAGCCCGCCGAGTTCACCATCGAGCGCATCCTCAAGCCGCGCGGCATCCCGTTCCTGGTCGTCATCAACCTGCACGACCCTCGCGACGGCGAGGCCGCTCTCGACAAGGTCAAGGAGTGGATCGACGAGCGGGGTTATCCCCGCATGGCCGACCCCATCCGCCGCTACGTCATTCACTCGCGCGCCGCCGAGAAGGGGCTGGTTGTGACCCAGTACGACCCCAGCGGGACCGCGCTGCGGGCCAAGGAAGACTTTTCCGCCCTCGCCCTGACCGTTGAGCAGGTGCTCTGATGGGGCGCCGCATGAACCCGGGCGGGGCCGCCAAGACGGCTGGCGGGCCGACGACCATTGCTCAGCTGGCCCGCGAACTGCCTGTCGTCAAAGGCCCCGAAGGTGACGCCCCTGCGCTTATGCAGCGGGAGCAGGACATGCTGGCCCGGTGCGAAGCCGGCGTCGGCATGCTGCAACTCGCGTTCTGGCTCGCAGGCAAGGCGCTTCAGGTCATCCGGGACGCCAAGCTGTACCGCGCCACTCACGACACGTTCGAGGCGTATTGCCTCGAGCGGTGGGACATCGGCAAGAGCTACGCCACGCGCCTCATCCGCACCTGGCAGATCGCCGAGGCGCTGAACGAACTGGAATCGAACGGAACGGTTCCGATCGGAACCATGAAGAAGGTCGCCCAGACCCAGCTCTGGGAGCTGGTGCCGGCCGCCGACGCGTGGGACGCTCCCTCGGCCGCGTTCGTGTACCGCTTCGTCCTCGAGGTCTACGGCCCCAAGCTGACGGCCGAGGTCCTGGCCGGTGCGGTCGAAGCGCTCAACCTCGAGCGGGCCTTCAACAAGAAGGCGGTCAGTGAGCAGATCGCCGCCCACTTCGCCGAGCAGGCCGACAAGAAGAGCGACGAACCGGACCCCATCGCGGTACGCGTGGCCAAGGCCGTACCGGACCGCTGGATTCGGAAGCTGGCGAAGACGGACCGCGACCAGGCCGCCGCCTTCCTCGACCGTGTCCAGCAGCAGGTCGACGCCTACCGCGCCGAGCTGCTGGCGCCGGCCGAACTGCCGGAGCAGAAGAACGCGTCGGCGGACAGGACCGAAACGGGGGCAACGCCTGTCAGTGCTGCCCCCTAGGCTGGAAGCACGCTGATTCGCAGACGCCCGCCGGGACTTGTGGAGAGATCGGCACCAGGTGCAGCGTGACGAAAGGCCCCTCGGCCCATCGGTCGGGGGGCCTTCGTCATGCCCGAACCCTGTCCTATGTTTTTGGGCAAAAATACGGCGCGGAGTCTTCCCCCACGCGGACCGGCCCGGTATCACGCGCGCACGCGCACACGCGCAGAGATAGGGGAGCGGGTCAGAACAGCGCGGCCTGGTCGACGACGAGCTGGCCCGGATCGTCCGGGTGGGCCGGGAACAGCGGCGGCATGTACGCCAGCATGGCCGGCTGGTCCTTCTTCGGGTGCACCACCTTCAGCGACCCCGGGCACGACTTGAGGTCCCGGTCCCGCACCGGCGGATCGTGGCGGCACAACCGGCCGCGGTTCGTGACCGCGATGTCGCGGCCGCACGCATGGCACTCGTGACGGTGGTAGCTCATCCCCGCGCCTTCCTTCGCTGTCCCCGGCGGCCAGTGTCCTATAGCCCTGGGCACAAAAACATCCGGAGGGGGGCGTTCCCTGAAATGCCCCCGCATGGGTGTTCGCCTGCGAGTGATCGACCGTCACCAGGCAGGGCCGCCACGGAAGTACCCAATAATTACTGTTATTGGGTACTCTCGCATTGGAGGGGTCACCGCGGCCCCGGAGAGGCGACCGTGACCGATCTCGTACTGCGCCCCGCCGGCCAGCTCGCCACCGCGCGACGCACGGCCGCCGATGACTGGCCCGCCGAAGCAATCGACCTCGCCAACGAACTCGGCGAGCACTACCCGCAAGGCGACCCGTTCCCCGCCCTCGCCGGCGCATGGATCGCCCGGCAGAAGCGGGCCAACACCCGCGGCACCTACTCCCGACAGTTCAAGACCTGGGAGCAGTACGCCCGAGAGACCGGCGCCCACCCGCTCGAAGCGCGCTTCACCCTCGCCGAGGCGTTCTCTCGCTACCTGGAGAAGGCGCCCACCCTGCGCCCGGTCAAGGGCGGCCGCCGCGGCGAACGCGCCCCGACCGGGCGGCCGCTCGCCGACGCTTCCCGCGCGAATCTGCTGTCGGCTTGCTCCTCGTTCCACACCTACGCCGTCCGGGCCCGCAACGAAGGCATCGACCCGTTCGCGCTCGTCGTCCGCCCCGACGTCGACCCGGACTACTCCGCCACCAAGGGCAGCACCGAGGACGAGTCCGCGCGGCTCCTCGATGCCGCCTACGACGACGGCCCCCGCGCCTACGCCCTGGTGTCCGTCATCTACACCATGGCCATGCGCCTGGACATGACGCTGAGCGCCCGTGCCGAGAAGCTGGGGCACAACGAAGGGCACCGCGTCCTGGACGTCATCACCAAGGGCGGCCGGACCGTCCAGAAGGTCGTCCCGCCCAGCACCGCCCACGCCATCGACGTCTACCTGGCCGGCCGTACTGATGGCGTCATCTTCCAGACCCGCACGGGCAAGCCCCTCGATGCGAAGTACGTGTGGAAGCTGCTGCGGCGCCTCGCCGCCGAGGCCGGCCTCAAGAACGCGGCCACCTTCCACCCGCACGTGCTCAAGCACGACGCCGTCACCCACGCGCTCAAGGCCCCGGGTGCCAAGCTCCACCACGTCCAGGACTTCGCCGACCACAAGGACCCTCGAACCACCCGCCGATACGACCGCCGCCGCGGCGCCCTCGCCAGCAGCCCCGCCTACGGCATCGCCGCTCGTCTCGCCGAGGCCCGCGGCCGCACCGAGCGGCAGGCCGGCGCCGCCGAAGGGGCCTGATCGAGCAGGGGCAACAGATGGGGCGATTGTGGTGACAATCGAGCGCATGGCCTACTACCCGCCACTTCCCGCACCCCTGGCGGCCGCCCTGGTCGGCGTCCAGCCCGACACCATCCGGCAATGGCGCCGCCGGGGACTGATACGTCCCGTCGGTGGCACCCCCCGAAAGCCCCTCTACCTCGCCGCGGACGTCCTCGCCGCCCGCGACTCACTCCGACCGAAAGCCCGCCCTATGGCAGCTGCTTGACGCTTCAACAGACATATGTCACGATCTCCGCAAGCACCACTGTGCCCATACAAATGAATAGACGACGAAAGCCCCGCAGGCCCCCGCCGCCGCGGGGCTTCGTCGTTCCCCCAGACAGGCCCGCCAGCGCTATCCCCGCGCCTCTGGCGGGCCGTTGCTGTCCGCGGAGCCCCGTGCGTGCAAGGGAAGGCGCGCACGTGCGGCCCCGCGGACACGGCTCCCCTCCGTCGCAGCGGCCACGCCGACAAGGAACCGCTCCGGACGGGGAGCCCCAGACCACCAAGGAGCCGCGGTGCCCAGACCCTGCTCGCCGTACCGCACATGGGCCGACGCAGCAGCGCTCCGCATGCTCGCCGACGCCCTGGACGCCGCTTCCGCAGACCTCGCCACCAGCCCAGCAACGCCCCGCGTCCTGTACGCCGGCGCCCTGACGCTGCACCTGGACACCGTCGACAACGGCCAAGGACAGCAGGTCTACGCCATCGACCTACGTCGACCCTGCAAGCGACCTTCCCCGCCCACCCAAGGAGACAAGACGTCATGGCTCGCACCGTCGAGGACAAAGCCCGAGGCAAGGCGCTCACCTTCGCCGAGCTCGAAGCCTTCGTAGAGCACGCACGCAACGCAGGCGTTCAGCCCGAAGCCGTCATCTCCGGAACCGTCACCTTCGGAGCCAAGATCAAGGCGCTGAAGGTCACCGTGGACACCACGCCCCCTCTCACCCCCTGACATGCCCTCCCGCCCCCGTAAGCCCTGCCCCATCCCTGGATGCCCAGAGACAGTGACGCAAGGGCGATGCGATACGCACACGCGCGAGGCAGAGCAGCAGCGAGGCAGCAGCACACAGCGTGGATACGGCAG
>NZ_JBFBHQ010000042.1:0-35413 GCF_040701845.1 Streptomyces angustmyceticus
ACACCCTCCCCGCCCTCGACCAACAACCCCCACAACTCCTCCGGCGACCCCACACCACCAGGGAACCGACAACTCATCGCCACAATCGCCACCGGCTCATCCGAAGACGCCGCCGCCGTCGCGGCCGGGGCTCCCGCATCAACCGTTTCGTCGCCATCGGACAGCTCGCCTTCCAGATGGCGGGCCACCACGAGGGGAGACGGGTAGTCGAAGACCAGGGTGGCGGGCAGCGGCAGTCCCGTGGCGGCCTGGAGGTGGTTGCGCAACTCCACGGCGGTGAGGGAGTCGACACCGAGGCCGCGGAAGTCACGTGTGGGCTCGATCGCCTCGGGGCCGGGGTGTCCGAGGACGAGCGCGGCCTGCGTGCGTACGAGTTCCAGGAGCGCCGCTCGCCGCTCGTCCAGGGACAAGGGAGACAGCCGGGACCTCAGGGCGTCCGCCGGCGACATCGCCGCCGCCGAGGAGGCCGCAGTACGCCGCGCACTCCGCCCCAACAGGCCACGCATGAGCGGCGGAAGGACGCCCGCGGCGTCCTGCTCCCGCAGCATCGTGTGATGGAGCTGGACGGGGACGACCACGGGTACGGCGGCGTGTCGAGCGGCGTCGAAGGCCTCCACGCCGCGCTCCTCGGTGAAGGGGGTGATGCCGCCGCGTGCCATGCGTTGCAGGTCGGCTTCGCTCAGTTCGCCGGTCATTCCCGCGTCCGGAGCCCACGCACCCCACGCCAACGAGCGGGCCGGCAGCCCCGATCCGCTGCGCCGGCACACCAGGGCATCGACAAAGGCGTTCGCCGCCGCATAGTTGCCCTGGCCGGCGCTGCCGAAGGTGCCCGCCACGGAGGAGAACACCAGGAACTCCGCGAGGTCCGCGCCGCGCGTCAGCTCGTCCAGGTGCACCAGCGCGTCCGCCTTCGGCGCCAGTACCGCGTCCATGCGGGCGGGGCTCAGCGAGGACAGCACGCCGTCGTCGAGTACGCCGGCGGTGTGGACGACGGCGGTGAGGGGGTGCTGCTTCGGGACGGAGTCCAGCAGACCGCTCAAGGACTCACGGTCGGCCACATCACAGGCAGCGACCTCGACCTCGGCGCCCAGGGCCGCCAGCTCGTCGCGCAGGGCGTCCACACCGGGAGCCTTCGCCCCACGACGACTGGCCAACAGCAGATGCCGCACTCCGTGCTCGGCCACCAGATGCCGGGCCACCAGGGCACCCAGACCACCCGTGCCGCCCGTGACCAGCACCGTCCCCTCCGCATCCAGCGGGACCGGCATCGTCAGCACGACCTTGCCCACATGCCGGGCCTGACTGAGATACCGAAGGGCCTCAGGAGCCTTGCGCACATCCCACGCCGTCACCGGCAACGGCTCCAGCACGCCCCTCTCGAACAACTCCCGTACCTGCGCGAACATCTCCCCGATCCGGTCCGGCCCCGCGTCGAGCAGATCGAACGCCTGGTAGCGGACGCCCTCGTGCTCCGCGGCGACCTGCGCCGGATCACGGACATCGGTCTTGCCCATCTCCAGGAACCGACCGCCCCGCGGCAGCAGCCGCAGCGACGCGTCCACGAACTCCCGCGCCAGGGAGTCCAGCACCACATCCACACCCCGGCCACCGGTCGCCGCCAGGAACGAGCTCTCGAAGTCCAGATCACGCGACGAGGCGAGATGCGCGTCGTCCAGGCCCAGCGCGCGCAGCGTCCCCCACTTCCCCGGACTGGCGGTGGCGAACACCTCCGCACCCAGATGCCGCGCCAACTGCACCGCGGCCATGCCGACCCCACCCGCGCCGGCATGCACCACCACCGACTCGCCCGCCTGCACGCCGCCCAGTTCCACCAGCGCGTGATACGCCGTCAGGAAGACCACGGGAACCGACGCCGCCTGCGCGAACGACCAGCCCTCCGGAACCCGGACGACCATGCGCTCGTCCGCCACCGCCACCGAGCCGAACGCGTACGGGAACAACCCCATCACCCGGTCCCCCGGCGCCAGGCCCGCCACTTCAGGGCCGGTCTCGGTCACGACGCCGGCGCCCTCCAGGCCCAATGCACCCGCGTCTCCCGGATACGTGCCGAGGACGTTCAGCACATCGCGGAAGTTCACCCCGGCGGCCCGCACCGCGATGCGCACCTGGCCGGGCTCCAGTTCGTCCCTTGCCTCGGGGCGTCGCACCAGGCGCAGGCTCTCCAACGTGCCCTCGTCGGCGTTGTGGAGGCGCCATCCCTCCTGCGGCAGGCACGGCATCGACAGCTCGTCCCGCCGGATGTTCGTGCTCAGCCTCGGCAGCTGGGCCGTGCCCTGCCTCAGGGCGAGTTCGGGTTCCCCCGAGGCCAGGGCGGTCGGCAGGGCGGCCAGCGAGGCTTCCGTGCCGTCCACATCCACCAGCACGAAGCGGTCGGGGTGCTCCACGCGTGCGGCTCGGACGAGGCCCCAGACCATGGCCTGTGCGGGGTCGGGCTGCCGCAGTTCCGCCGGGACGGCGTTCCGTGTCACCACCACGAGTCGCGTGGCACGGTCGCGCTCGGCTTCCGTCCATTCCTGGACGCAGGCCAGCGCCCGGTAGGTGGCGGCCCGTGCGGCCGCAGGCGTTCCGGCGGAATCCCCGGTCATGGCGTCGAGGCGCAGCGCGACGAAGGAAGGGGTGGCGCCGGCCGGTGTGGAGCCCAGGTCGTGGAGGTCGTGGACGTCGTGGATGTCCACGAGGTCGACGGGTTCCGCGGTGGTCTCGGGTACGGGCGTCCAGTCGACCCGGTACAACGCGTCGGAGTGGGTGCTGCCCTGCCAGGCGCGGCTGAACGTCTCAGCCGTCAGGGGCTGCCGGGTGAGGGAGCCGATCTCCGCCACCGGCTGCCCCACGGCATCCGCCAGCTGGAGCGACAGCCCGCCCTCCGCACTCTTCGCGATGCGTGCCCGCAGCACGGTGGCTCCCGAGGCGTACAGCTTCACGTCCTGCCAGGAGACCGGCAGCTGTCCGAGTACGGCACTCTCGTCCGCTTCGAGCGCCAGGGCGTGGAGGACGCTGTCCAGCACTGCGGGGTGCAGCCCGAAGGACGAGGCCTCGGGCGCCTCGGGGAGCTCCACCGTGACGAAGAGGTCGGCGTCGCGCCGCCAGGCGTGGCGCAGTCCACGGAAGGCGGGACCGTAGGCGATCCCGGCGTCGGCGAAGGCGTCGTAGAGACCGTCCGTCGGGACGGGCTGTGCGCCTTCCGGGGGCCAGACGGCGAAGTCGAAGGTCTCGCGGTGACCGTCCGCCCCGAGCAGGCCGGTGGCATGCCGGATCCACGGTTCCTCCGCGACACCGGTGCTCCCGATGCGGCAGGAGTGGAGGGTCAGTGCACGGGTGCCGTGGAGGTCCGGCTCCTCGATGCGCATTTGCAGCTGGACGGATTCGTGGGCCGGGAGCACCAGGGGGGCTTCGATGGTCAGCGACTCGACGAGGTCACAGCCGGTCTGGTCGGCCGCGCGGAGCGCGAGTTCCAGGAAGGCCGTACCGGGGACGAGGAGGGAGCCGTCGACGACATGGTCCGCGAGCCACGGGTGGTCCTGCGCGGAGAGCCGGCCGGTGAAGACGACGGAGGAGGAGTCGGCGAGCGTGATGGTGGCCGCGAGGAGCGGGTGCTCGGCTGCCTGTAGTCCCGCCGAACCGAGATTTGTGGCGTTGGTGTGGGCGAGCCCGAGCCAGTACCGCTGGTGCTGGAAGGCGTAGGTGGGCAGTTCGATCTGCCGGGCGCCGGTGCCGGCGAAGAGCGTGGCCCAGTCGACGGGGACGCCGCGGGCGTAGGTGTGGCCGAGTGCGGTGAGGAGCCCGGTGACCTCCGGACGGTCCGTGCGGAGGGCCGGCACGAGGAGGTGGTCCGCGTCCGTGTCACCGTCGAGGCAGCCCTGTGCCATGGCGGTCAGGGTGCCGTCCGGCCCGAGCTCCAGGAACCGGGTGACCTCGTTCTCGACGAGCCGGCGGACGCCGTCGGCGAAACGGACGGCACCGCGGACATGCCGCACCCAGTAGTCGGGGGACATCAGTTCCCGCGGCGAGGCGAGTTCGCCGGTCACATTCGAGACCACCGGGATGCGGGGCTCCGCATAGGCCACGCTTTCGGCGACGGCACGGAACTCGTCGAGCATCGGCTCCATCAGCGGGGAGTGGAAGGCATGGCTCACCTGGAGCCGCTTCACCTTCCGGCCCTCGGACCGGAAATGATCGGCGATCTCCGCCACGGCGGATTCCTCACCGGAGACCACGATCGACCGCGGACCGTTCACCGCGGCGATGCTCACCCGCTGCTCCTGGCCCACCAGCAGCGGCACCACCTCGTCCTCGGCGGCCTGAAGCGCGACCATCGCGCCACCGGCGGGGAGCGCCTGCATCAACCGCCCACGGGCAGCAACCAGCCGGCACGCATCCTCCAGCGACAACACCCCCGCCACATGCGCGGCCACCACCTCACCGATGGAATGCCCCACCAGGAAATCCGGCCGCACACCGAACGACTCCACCAGCCGGAACAGCGCCACCTCCACCGCGAACAACGCCGGCTGGGTGAACCCCGTCCGATTCAGCAGCTCGGCCTCGTCACCGAACACCACCTCCCGCAGCGGCGAGGACAGCTCCACGTCGAAGTGCGCGCACACCGCGTCGAAGGCGTCCGCGAAGACCGGGAAGGTGTCGTACAACTCCCGCCCCATGCCCGGGCGTTGGGAGCCCTGCCCGGTGAACAGGAAGGCCAGGCCGCCCGCGGACGTGGCCATGCCCTGGGCGATATTGCCCTGCGGCTCGCCGCAGACGAGGGCGTGGAGGCCGTCGAGCAGGGTGTCCCGGTCCTGGCCGAGGACGACGGCCCGGTGTTCGAACGGCGAGCGCGTGGTGGCGAGCGAGAGTCCTACGTCCCGCGGATCCAGTTCGGGGTGGGTCGTCAGGTGCGCCGACAGGCGTTCCGCCTGCGCTTTGAGGGCCGCCTCGCTGCGTCCGGACAGGACCCAGGGCACGAGGGCCGCCGGTGGGGGCGTCCTGATGGGCGCGTCCTGCGTTCCGTCCCGGTCCTCGTCCCGCGGTGCGTCCGTCGGAGGCTGTTCGAGGATGACATGGGCGTTGGTGCCGCTCACGCCGAAGGACGAGACACCGGCCCGTCGGGGCCGGTCTCCCGCCGGCCACCGCACGTCCTCGGTCAGCAGCCGTACCTGCCCGGACGACCAGTCCACGTGCGAGGACGGCTGCTCGGCGTACCGCTGCCGGGGCAGGACGCCGTGCCGGAGGGCCTCCACCATCTTGATGACACCCGCCACACCGGCCGCCACCTGGGTGTGGCCGATGTTCGACTTCACGGAACCCAGCCACAACGGGCGGTCCGGGTCACGATCCTGGCCGTAGGTGGCCAGAAGTGCCTGGGCCTCGATCGGGTCGCCCAGCGTGGTGCCCGTCCCATGGCCCTCGACGGCGTCGACGTCCGATGCCGAGAGCCCCGCGCCGGCCAGTGCTTGCCTGATCACCCGCTGCTGGGAGGGGCCGTTCGGGGCCGTGAGGCCATTTGAGGCACCGTCCTGGTTCACTGCGCTGCCGCGTACGACCGCCAGTACCCGGTGGCCGTTGCGACGGGCGTCCGAGAGGCGCTCCACCAGCACGACGCCGGCGCCCTCGCCCCAGATGGTGCCGTCCGCGGACTCGGCGAACGCCTTGCAGCGGGCGTCCGCGGCGAGGCCGCGCTGCCTGCTGAACTCGATGAACGCACCGGGCGTGGACATCACGGTCACACCGCCGGCGAGGGCGAGGTCGCAGTCGCCCGAGCGCAGGGACTGCACCGCCAGGTGCAGGGCGACCAGCGACGAGGAACATGCCGTGTCCACGGTCACCGCGGGGCCCTCCAGGCCCAGCGCATACGCCACGCGGCCCGACACCACGGCGCCGGAGCTTCCGGTGAGCAGATGGCCCAGGAGGTCGTCGGGCATGTCGACGGAGCCCGACCCGTAGCCCTGGTAGCCGCAGCCCACGAACAGTCCGCTGCGGCTGCCGCGCAGCGACAGCGGGGCGATGCCGGCCCGTTCGACGGCTTCCCAGGAGATCTCCAGCAGCATCCGCTGCTGGGGGTCCATGGCCAGTGCCTCGCGGGGCGAAATCCCGAAGAAGCCGGGGTCGAAGTCGCCGGCGCCGCGGACGAATCCGCCCTCGCGCACATAACTGGTGCCCGGGCAGCCGGAGTCGGGGTCGTAGACGGCGTCGATGTTCCAGCCGCGGTCGTCGGGGAAGGGCGTGATGGCGTCGCCGCAGTCGGCGATCAGCTGCCAGAGGTCGTCCGGGGACCGCACGTCTCCGGGGTAGCGGCAGGCCATGCCGACGATGGCGATCGGTTCGCCGTCGGCCTGGACGGGGTGGGCGAGTGCGGCGGTGTGCTGCTCGCCGAGGTCTCCCAGGAGTTCGGCGCGCAGATGACGCGCCAGCGCCGGCGGCGTCGGGTGATCGAAGACGAGTGTCGGGGACAGGGGCAGCCCGACGGCCGCGGTGAGGGTGTTGCGCAACTCGACGGCGGTGAGGGAATCGGTGCCGAGTTCCTGGAAGGTGCGGGTGGTGTCGACGGCGTCGGGGCCCGGGAATCCCAGGACGGCCGCGAGCGTCCGGCGGACCAGGCGGAGCAGGTGTTGTTCCTGTTCGGCGGGGGTGCGCAGGGTGGCGAGGAGGCTGCGGACGTCGTCGGCCGGGGTGTCCTGTCCGGGGTTCTGGGCGGCGGCTTCGGGCAGTTTGCCGAAGAGCGCGTTGCGGCCCGCGGGGAACAGGTCCCAGTCGATGTCGGCGATGACGAGGTGGGTCTCGCCGTGGTCGAGTGCCTGGTGCAGCGCGACCAGTGCGGTGTCCGGCTCCATGGGCGGCAGGCCGGCGCGACTGAGTTTGGCGCGCAGGGTGGGGTCGGCGGCCATGCCCTCGTGTGCCCAGGGGCCCCAGGCGATGCTGGTCGCGGGCAGGCCGTGGGCGCGCCGGTGCTGGGCGAGGGCGTCCAGGCCGGCGTTGGCCGCCGCGTAGTTGGCCTGGCCGGCCGCGCCGAGGGTGCCCGCGAGGGAGGAGAACAGGACGAACGCGGTCAGGTCGTGTCCGCGGGTCAGGTCGTGGAGGTGGGCGGCGGCCTCGGTCTTGGGGCGGAGCACGGTGGCGAACCGCTCGGCGTCCATGGTGGCGAGGGTGCCGTCGTCGAGCACGCCTGCGGTGTGGAAGACGCTGGTCAGGGGCTGGTCCTCGGGGAGGGAGGCGAGGAGCCGCGCCAGGGCGTCGCGGTCTGCGGGGTCGCAGGCGGCGAGGGTGGTCCGGGTGCCGTGTGCGGTGAGTTCGGCGACGAGGTCCTGGGCGCCGGGGGCGTCGGGGCCGCGCCTGCTGATGAGGAGCAGGTGTGCGGCGCCTTCGCGGGCCAGTCGGCGGGCGAGGGCGGAGCCGATGGTGCCGGTGCCGCCGGTGATCAGCGTGGTGCCGGCGGGCGTCCAGGCGGACGATCCGCGGGGCTGCTCGGGGCGGGGGGCTCGGACCAGCCGGCGGGCGAAGAGGCCGGAGGCGCGGAGGGCGAACTCGGTGCCGTGCCCGGCGTCGTGCCCGGGGAGCACCGCGCACAGTCGGTCCAGGGCGCGGTCGTCGAGCTGTTCCGGCAGGTCGACGAGGCCGGTCCAGTGGTCGGGGTGTTCGATGGCGGCGCTGCGGCCGAGGCCCCAGAGAACGGCTTGGCCGGGGGCGCTGAGCGGGTCGGAGCGGCCGATGCTGACGGCGCCCCGGGTCGCGGTCCACAGCCGGACCGGGGCGTCGGCGCGCAGGAGTGCCTGGACGAGCGCACCGGTCACGACGAGGGCGGCGGGGGCGTCGGGGTGGCGGGGGTCGCGGGCGGTGCCGAGGCCGAGGAGGGAGAGCACGTTGATCTCGTCCGGGGCTCGGTCCCGGTCGCGGGTCTCCTCGATCCGTTGCGCGATGTGGTCGGCGTCGGCGTCCGGCGGCAGGCTCAGGGTGGTGACGGCCGTGCCGTGCCGGGCCAGTGCGGTCGAGAGGGCGGCGGCGACGGGCTGGTGGTGCTCCGGGTCCGCGGCGGGGACGACGAGCAGCCAGTGCGCCGGTGCGGTGGTGGCGGGGCTGGGGTCGACGGGCTCCCAGTGTTCCGCGTACCGCCAGGTCCGGGCGGTGGAGTGCTGCTGCTGGTCGCGGTGGAAGGCCGCGAGTGCGGGGACCACCGGTTCGAGGAGGGCGCGGTCGAGGCTGAGGCTGTCGGCGAGTTCCGGCACGTTCTGCTGCTCGACGGCGGTCCAGAACGCGGAGTCGGCGGGCCGGCCGGTGGGGGTGTGCTCGGGGGGTGCGGCGTTGAGCCAGTAGCGGGTGCGCTGGAACGCGTACGTGGGGAGGTCGACGCGGCGCGCGCCGGGCAGCAGCGCGGCCCAGTCCAGGGCGACGCCGGAGATGTGGAGCCTGCTGAGCGCGGTGAGCAGGCCGACGGCCTCGGGGGTGTCCTTGCGCAGGAGGGGGGTCAGCAGCCGGTCGCCGTCGGGCAGGCAGGCCGCTGCCAGTGCGGTGAGGGTGCCGTCGGGGCCGATTTCGACGAGCCGGGTGACATTGCGTTCGGCGAGGGCGCGGACGCCGTCGGCGAAGCGTACGGCCTGGCGGGCGTGGCGTACCCAGTAGTCGGGGCCGCACAGGTCGTCGTCGGTGGCGAGGCGGCCGGTGACGTTGGAGACGACGGGGATCTGCGGTTGCCGGTAGGTGAGGTCGCGGGCGGTGGCGCGCAGGTCCTCCAGCATCGGGTCCATGAGCGGCGAGTGGAAGGCGTGGCTGACGCGGAGGCGGGAGACCTTGCGGCCCAGGTCCCTGAAGTGGCCGGCGAGGGTGTCCACGACGGTTTCGTCGCCGGCGACGACGGTGGCCTCGGGGCCGTTGACCGCGGCGATGCTCACGCGGTCCGCGGTGTCCGCCAGCAGCGGCAGCACCTCGGCTTCGGCCGCCTGGAGGGAGGCCATGGCTCCGCCGGGCGGGAGCGCCTGCATCAGCCGTCCGCGGGCCGCCACCAGACGGCAGGCGTCGGGGAGGGACAGCACGCCGGCGATGTGTGCCGCGGCGAGTTCGCCGATCGAGTGGCCCATGACGACGTCGGGCTTGAGGCCCCAGGAGGTGAGCAGCCGGAAGAGGGCCACTTCGAAGGCGAAGAGGGCGGGCTGGGTGTGTCCGGTGCGGTCCAGCAGTGCCGGGTCGTCGCCGAAGACGGTGGCCCGCAGCGGCAGTTCGAGCTCCGGGTCGAGGTGTGCGCAGGCGGCGTCGAAGGCGTCGGCGAAGGCCGGGAACGTGTCGTACAGCTCGCGGCCCATGCCGAGGCGCTGGGCGCCCTGGCCGGTGAACAGGAACGCGGTCTTGCCGCGGAGGGGGGAGCCGCTGACCGCGCCCGCGGCGAGCGGGCCCTCCTCGGCGAGTGCGGTCAGCTCGCCGCGCAGTGCGGCCGGGTCGGTGCCGAGCAGGACCGCACGGTGTTCGAAGGCCGACCGGGAGGTGGCGAGCGAGTAGGCCAGATCGTACGGGTCCGTGCCGGGGTGGCCGTCCAGGTGCGCGCGCAGCCGGCCGGCCTGTGCCCGCAGGGCGTCCGCGCTGCGGGCGGAGAGCACCCACGGGATGTGCGGAGGGCGGACCGCGGTGGGAAGCGGGGTGTCCTCGGTGGCCGTCGCCCCGTCCGCCGCGCGCTGCTCCCCCTCGGCCGGGAGCTGTTCAGGGCCCTGTGCGGTCCGGTCCTCCGGGGCCTGTTCGAGGATGGTGTGGGCGTTGGTGCCGCTGATGCTGAAGGAGGAGACGGCGGCGCGGCGCGGCCGTGCGCCGTCCGGCCAGGCCACGGGCTCGGTCAGCAGCCGGACCTGCCCGGACGACCAGTCCACGTGGGTGGAGGGCCGGGTGGTGTGCAGGCTCTGCGGCAGGACACCGTGCCGCAGGGCGAGGACCATCTTGATCACGCCGGCCACGCCCGCGGCGGCCTGGGTGTGCCCGATGTTGGACTTCACCGAGCCCAGCCACAACGGGCGGTCCGCCGGGCGGTCCTGGCCGTAGGTGGCGAGCAGCGCCTGTGCCTCGATCGGGTCGCCCAGCGTCGTACCGGTGCCGTGGGCCTCGACGGCGTCCACGTCGGCGGGGGACAGCCCGGCGCCGCTGAGCGCGGAGCGGATCACGCGCTGCTGGGCGGGGCCGTTGGGGGCGGTGAGACCGTTGGAGGCGCCGTCCTGGTTGAGGGCACTGCCGCGGAGCAGGGCGAGCACGGGGTGGCCGTTGCGACGGGCGTCGGAGAGCCGTTCGACGAGGAGCATCCCGGCGCCCTCGCCCCAGCCGGTGCCGTCGGCGTCGTCGGAGAACGGCTTGCACCGGCCGTCGCGGGCGAGTCCGCCCTGCCGGCCGAACTCGACGAAGGCGGCGGGGGTGGACATGATCGCCACACCGCCGGCGAGGGCGAGGTCGCATTCGCCCGCCCGCAGGGACTGCGCGGCGAGGTGCAGGGTGACCAGCGAGGAGGAGCAGGCCGTGTCGACGGTGACGGCGGGGCCTTCGAGGCCGAGGGCGTAGGCGACCCGGCCCGAGACGACGCTGCCCGTGGTGCCGGTGAGGATGTGCCCTTCGACGCCCTCGGGGACGTTGCCACGCAGCCCGGAGCCGTACTCCTGGTTGCTGCAGCCCGCGAAGACGGCGGTCCTGCTGCCGCGCAGGGTCATCGGGTCGATGCCCGCCCGCTCCAGTGCCTCCCAGGACACCTCCAGCAGGAGCCGCTGCTGCGGGTCGGTGGCCAGCGCCTCTCGCGGGCTCATCCCGAAGAACTGCGGATCGAACTCGTCGGCGGTGTGGACGAATCCGCCGCGGGTGGTGGTCACATCGAGTGCGCCCAGGTCCCAGCCCCGGTCCGCGGGGAAATCGGACAGCGCGTCGACGCCCTCCGCGAGCAGCTGCCAGTACTCCTCGGGCGTCTGCACACCGCCGGGGAAGCGGCAGCTCATGGCGACGATGGCGAGGGGTTCACCGGCAGCGTCGACCAGCTGCTGGTTCTGCTTGCGCAGCCGGTCGTTCTCCCGCAGCGAGGCCCGGAGGGCTTCGACGATCTGATCCGCGGACGTGGCCATTGGTCAGCTCTCCATCATTCCGGCTTCGTCGGGTGTGGCTTCGTCGGGACGGCGGTGCTCAGCCGTCCGCTGCGCCGAACGCGAGGCGCACAAGGTCGTCGACTTCCATGCTGTCGAGGGCGTCGGGGTCGGTGGCGGCATCGCCCCCGGCCTCGCCGTCCGTGCCGGGTGTCGCCGGCCGCACCAGCGCCAGCAGGTCGTCGAGCAGCCCGGCCGCCCGCAGGCGGGCGAGGGGAATGGCGGCCAGGGCCTCCCGTACCGCTGCCTCCTCCTCCGGAGCGGCGGACGGCTCGGCGGGGTGCTCGGGGACGAGTTCCGCGCACAGGTGGTCGGCGAGGGCCAGCGGTGTGGGGTGGTCGAAGACCAGCGTGGCGGGCAGCAGGGCCCCGGTTGCGGCGCCGAGCCGGTTGCGCAGCTCGACGGCGGTCAGCGAGTCGAAGCCGAGGTCCTTGAAGGACTGCTGGTCGCCGACCTCGGCCGCGGAGGCATGGCCCAGTACGGCGGCGACCTGGGCGCACACCACGTCGAGCAGGGTGTGGTGTGCCTCGTCGCGACTGAGCGTGGCGAGCGTACGGGCGAGGGCGCCGGCGGAGTCCGGTCCGGCCGGTGCAGCGGGGCCGGCGGCGACCCGGCGGGGTGCGGTCGGCAGCAGGCCGCTGAGCAGCGGGGGTACGGGACCGGCCGAGCCCAGCGCGCGGGTGTCGACCAGCATCGGCAGCAGGGCTGCCTCGGGGCGGCCCAGTGCCGCGTCGTACAGGGCGAGTCCGTGGTCCGGGGTCAGGGCGGGCAGGCCGGCGCGAGCCATCCGCCGCAGATCGGCCTCGGTGAGTCCGCTGGTCATCCCCGTCGTCCGGGACCAGGGCCCCCAGGCGAGCGAGGTGGCGGGCAGCCCGGCGGCCCGGCGCTCGGCGGCGAAGGTGTCGCAGAAGGCGTTGGCGGCGGCGTAGTTGGCCTGTCCGGGCGAGCCGAACACGCCGGCCGTCGAGGAGAACACGACGAACGCGGCCAGGTCCTCGTCGCGGGTGAGGTCGTGCAGATGGGCCGTGGCATCGGTCTTGGGGCGCAGGACCGCACGGAGCCGCTGGGGGGTGAGCGAGGCGACGACGGTGTCGTCCAGGACGCCTGCCGTGTGCACGACCGCGGTGAGCGGATGCTCCTTCGGTACGCGGTCCAGCAGCCCGCGCAGGGCATCGCGGTCGGCGGCGTCGCAGGCCGTGACGGTGACCTCCGCGCCGAGGGCGGCGAGTTCGTCGCGCAGGGCGTCCGCGCCCGGCGCGGTCGGGCCGCGGCGGCCGGCCAGCATCAGATGCCGCACGCCGTGCCCGGCCACCAGATGCCGGGCCACCAGCGCGCCCAGACCACCCGTCCCGCCGGTGATCAGTACCGTTCCGGCCGGATCGAGCGCAACCGGCATCGTCAGTACGACCTTGCCGATGTGCTTGGCCTGGCTGAGGTGGCGGAAGGCCTCGGGGGCGTGCCGCACGTCCCACGCGGTCACCGGCAACGGCGTCAGCACACCTTGGTCGAACAGCTCACGGACCTGCGCGAACATCTCCCGGATCCGGTCCGGGCCGGCCTCGATCAGATCGAAGGCCCGGTAGCGGACGCCCTCGTGCTCGGCGGCCACCTGCTCCGGCTCTCGGATGTCGGTCTTGCCCATCTCCAGGAACCGGCCGCCCCGGGGCAGCAACCGCAGCGAGGCGTCGACGAACTCCCTTGCCAGGGAGTCCAGCACCAGATCCACCCCCCGGCCACCGGTCGCCGCCAGGAACGCCCCCTCGAAGTCCAGATCACGGGAGGAAGCGATACGCGCCTCGTCCAGACCCGCCTCGCGCAGGGTGTCCCACTTCCCCGGGCTCGCGGTGCCGAAGACCTCCGCGCCCAGGTGGCGCGCCATCTGCACGGCGGCCATGCCCACACCACCCGCGGCGGCATGCACGAGGACCGACTCGCCGGCCCGGAGGTCACCGAGTTCGGCCAGTGCGTAGTACGCCGTCAGGAAGACCACCGGAGCGGATGCCGCCTGCGCGAACGACCAGCCCTCCGGGACCCGGACGACCATCCGCGCGTCGGCCACCGCCACCGGGCCGAAGGCGTACGGGAAGAGTCCCATCACCCGGTCCCCCGGGGCGAGGCCGAGGACGTCGGGGCCGGTCTCGGTGACCACCCCCGCGCCCTCCAGGCCGAAGGCTCCGGCGTCGCCGGGATACATGCCCAGGACGTTGAGCACATCGCGGAAGTTGACCCCGGCGGCCCGCACCGCGATGCGTACTTCGCCGCGTCCCAACGGCCGTGCGGCGTCGTCGTGGGGCATGAGGGCGAGGTGATCGAGGGTGCCCTTGCCGGTCATGCCGAGGCGCCAGCAGGTGCCGTCGGCCGGCTCGCGCAGTGCGGTGCCGGCGTGGACGGGGGCGACCTTCGGCAGGTGCACGGTGCCGCCGCGGACGGCGAACTGGGGCTCGTGCGTGGCCAGTGCCGCGGGCAGCGCGGCGTACGAGGTGTCCTGGCCGTCGAGGTCGGCGAGGACGAACCGGCCGGGGTGCTCGGACTGCGCCGAGCGCACCAGGCCCCAGATGGGGGCGGCCGCGGAATCGTGAGAGGTGGTGCCGGGGGCGTCGACGGCTCCCCGGGTGACGAAGACGAGCCGGGCCGCGGCGGGTGGGTCCGCCAGCCACCGCTGGACCAGTGCCAGTGCGCCGGTGGCCGCCTCGTGCGGGTCGGGGGCGGGGAGTGCCACGAGGACGGTGCCGGTGGCCTCCTGGAGGTCGGTGCCGGTCAGCCGGGTGGCGGGCAGGCCCGCGCCGTCCAGGTCGGCGGCGAGGTCCTCGCTGTCCAGGACGAGGAGGCGGGCCGGCTCCTCGGAGGGCGTCGTGGGTATCGGGGCCACGGGCCAGTCGAGGTGGTGGAGGGGGCCGGCGGAGCGGGCGGAGAGCGCGACCCGGTCCGGGGTGAACTCGCGCAGCGTCAGCGCCTCGATGCCGGCGACGGGCCGGCCGTCGGTGTCGGTGAGCGCGATCGAGACGGTATCGGGGGCGGACAGGTCGAGGCGGACCCTGAGCTGCGTGGCCCCGGTGGCGTGGATCTGGACTCCGCGCCAGGAGAAGGGCAGCCGTCCGCTGTCGGTGTCCTCCGTCGGCAGGAACGCCGTCGCGTGCAGCGCGGCGTCGAGCAGCGCCGGGTGGAGGGCGAAGCGGTCCGCGTCCTGGTGCGCCGGCTGGGGCAGGGTCACCTCGGCGTGTACCCGGTCGCCCTGGCGCCAGGCGGCGCCCAGTCCTTGGAAGAGCGGCCCGTAGTCGAATCCGCCCGCGCCCAGTTGCGCGTAGAGGTCGTCGGCGGGGAGCGGCTCGGAGCCGGCGGGCGGCCAGGCGGACGCGGCCGGTTCCATGGGCTCCGGGTGGGCGGCGGTGAGGGTGCCGGTGGCGTGCAGCGTCCAGGGCTCGCCGGGGGCCGGGTCGGTGCGGCGGGCATGGACGGTGAACGGGCGGTGGCCCTGCCCGTCGTCGTTGCCGAGGACCGCCTGGAGGTCCACCGCGTCCTCCTCGGGCAGGACGAGCGGGCTGACCAGGGTCAGGTCCGCCACCCGGGGGCAGCCCGCCCGGTCGCCGGCCAGGACGGCGAGTTCCACGAAGGCCGTGCCGGGGACGACGGCGGTGCCCGCCAGGGCGTGGTCGGCGAGCCACGGCTGGTCGGCTACCGAGATCCGGCCGGTGAACAGCCGGCTGCCGTCGGCGAGTTCGACGGCGGCGCTCAGCAGCGGGTGGCCGGCCTGGCCGATTCCGGCGGTCGCACGGGCACGGGGAGTCGGCCAGTAGCGCTGCCGCTGGAAGGGGTAGGTGGGCAGGCCCTCGACCGCCTGCTGTCCCTGGTGGGCGTTGGCGACGGCGGACCAGTCGACGTCCGCGCCGTGGACATGGGCGCGGGCGAGGCCGTCCAGCAGCGAGCGCACCTCGGACGTCCGGTCGCGGAGCAACGGGACGACCGCGGTGCCCGGGGAGTCGGGGAGCAGGCAACCGGCTGCCATCGCGGAGAGGGTGCCGTCGGGGCCGAGTTCGACATAGCGCTCCACGCCCTGCTCCGCGAGCCCGCGGATGCCGTCGTGGAAACGGACGGCGCCCCGCGCCTGCCGTACCCAGTAGTCGGGGACGTGCAGTTCGGTGGCGGCCTCGCCGGTCAGGTTGGACACGACGGGGATCCGCGGCTCGTGGTAGGCGAGCCCTTCGGCGACCGTACGGAACTCGGCCAGCATCGGGTCCATGTGCGGTGAGTGGAACGCATGGCTGACCTGGAGCTGCTTGGTCCGGCGGCCGTCGGCGGCCAGCCGGCCCGCGATCCGGGCGACGGCGGCACGGTCGCCGGAGATCACCACGGAGTCGGGGCCGTTGACGGCGGCGAGGCAGACCTGCTGGTCGAGCCCGTCGAGCAGCGGCCGCACCTCGGCCTCCGTCGCCTGGAGCGCGACCATGGCGCCGGTCTCCGGGAGCGCCTGCATGAGGCGGCCGCGGGCGGCGACCAGGGCACAGGCGTCGGCCAGGGAGAACGCCCCGGCGACATGTGCGGCGGTCACTTCGCCGATGGAGTGGCCCAGCAGGTGATCGGCGCGCAGGCCGGCGCTCTCGGCGAGGCGGTGGAGGGCGGTCTCCATGGCGAAAAGGGCGGGCTGGGTGTATTCCGTCCGGTGCAGCAGGCCCTCGGTGTCGTGGAACATGACGTCCCGCAGCGGCCGGTCGAGAGGGCCGGCGAAGTGGTCGCAGATCTCGTCGAGGGCCTGGGCGAACACCGGGAAGGTGCGGTGCAGTTCGCGGCCCATGCCGGGGCGCTGGGCGCCCTGCCCGGTGAACAGGAACGCGGTGCGCGCGCCGGGACGGGCCACGCCCTGGGCGGTTCCGGTGGCCGGCTGCGCACCGGCGGCCAGCCCGCCCAGGGCGGACAGGAGGCCGGCGCGGTCGGGGCCGTGGACGACGGCGCGGTGTTCGAAGGAGGCGCGGGTGGTGGCCAGGGCGTGGCCGACGGCTGCGGCGGGCAGCTCGGCGTGGTGTTCGGCGTGTGTGTGCAGGGCCGTGGCCAGGGCGCGGAGCGCTTCGGGGCTGCGGGCGGACAGCGGCCAGACGACCGGCAGCGGGGCGGTGCCGGCGGCCTCCGGTGCGTCCGGCGGCGGCGTGCCGTCCGCCGGTGCGGTGGGCCCGGCCGGTGCCGGGGTGGCCTGTTCGAGGATGAGGTGGGCGTTGGTGCCGCTGAAGCCGAAGGAGGAGACGGCGGCTCTGCGGGGGCGCCCGTGCTCGGGCCAGGTGACGGGGGCGGCCAGCAGGTCCACGGCGCCTTCGGTCCAGTCCACATGGGACGACGGGGCGTCGAGGTGCAGCGTCTGCGGCAGCAGGCCATGGCGCAGGGCCTGCACCATCTTGATCACCCCGGCCACGCCGGCCGCGGCCTGGGTGTGCCCGATGTTCGACTTCACCGACCCGAGCCACAGGGGCCGGTCCCCGGCGCGCTCCTGGCCGTAGGTGGCGAGGAGTGCCTGTGCCTCGATCGGGTCGCCGAGGGTGGTGCCGGTGCCATGGGCCTCGACGGCGTCGACGTCACCGGCCGTGAGCCGGGCGTCGGCGAGCGCGGCCCTGATCACCCGTTGCTGGGAGGGGCCGTTGGGCGCTGTGAGGCCGTTGCTCGCGCCGTCGGAGTTGATGGCGCTGCCGCGGACGACGGCGAGCACCGGATGCCCGTTGCGCCGGGCGTCGGACAGCCGCTCGACCAGCAGCATGCCGGCGCCCTCGCCCCAGCCGGTCCCGTCGGCGGCGTCGGCGAACGCCTTGCAGCGGCCGTCGGCGGACAGCCCGCGCTGGCGGCTGAACTCCAGGAACGCGGCAGGGGTCGACATCACGGTGACGCCGCCCGCCAGGGCGAGCGAGCACTCCCCCGACTGGAGGGCGCGTACGGCCCAGTGCAGGGCGACGAGAGAGGAGGAGCATGCCGTGTCCACGGTGACGGCCGGGCCTTCGAGACCGAAGGAGTAGGCGATCCGGCCGGAGACCACGCTCGCGGCGTTGCCCGTTCCCAGGTATCCGTCGACGGTCTCGGCGGCGTTGCCCAGGACGGTGGTGTAGTCCTGTCCGTTGGTGCCGGCGAAGACGCCCGTGCGGCTGCCGCGCAGGGAGTGCGGGTCGATACCGGCCCGCTCGAACGCCTCCCAGCAGACCTCCAGCAGGATCCGCTGCTGGGGGTCCATGGCCAGGGCCTCGCGGGGCGAGACGCCGAAGAACGCGGCGTCGAAGCGGTCGGCCTCGGCGAGGAAGCCGCCCTGACGGGTGTAGGTGGTGCCCTCGTGTTCCGGGTCGGGGTCGTAGAGCGCGGCGGTATCCCAGCCCCGGTCGTCGGGGAACTCTCCGATGGCGTCGCCGCCGGCGGCCAGGAACTCCCAGAACGCCTCCGGGGTCCGGAGGCCGCCGGGGAAGCGGCAGCTCATCGCCACGATGGCGACCGGCTCACCGGCCGTCGTGGCATCGGCCCCGGCGGCCGCCACCTCCTCTCCGTCGCCGAGCAGTTCGGCCAGCAGGTAGGTGGCGACGGCCGAGGGCGTGGGGTGGTCGAAGACCAGGGTGGCCGGCAGCCGGAGTCCGGTGCGGCGGCCGAGCGCGTTGCGCAGTTCGAGGGAGGTCAGGGAGTCCAGGCCGAGGTCCCCGAAGGCCCGGTCGGCGTCGACCCGGCCGGCCGAGGTGTGGCCGAGGACGGCGGCGATCTCGGTGCGCACCAGGTCGAGGACGTGGGCCCGGCGCTCCTGCGGCGTCAGGGCGGCCAGTGCGTGGGCGGCCGGGGACGCGGGGCCGGCGCCCGGCGCGGCCGCCGGGGCCGCGGTCCGCCTGGCGGGGCGGCCGGCCAGCCCCCGGAGCAGGGGGGCGACCGCGGGGCCGCTTCTGCGGATCGCGGCGACATCGAGCGGCACCGGGACCGGTACGGCCCGGTCCTGGGCCAGGCAGCGGTCGAACAGGGCGAGCGCCGCCTCGGTGGACAGCACGCCGACGCCGCCGCGGTCCATCCGCCGCCGGTCCGTCTCGTCCAGGCGGGCGCTCATCTCGCTGCGCTCGGCCCACATGCCCCAGCCGAGCGCCATGGCCGGGCGGCCCTCGGCGCGGCGCCGGTGGGCGAGCGCCTCCAGGAAGGCGTTACCGGCGGCGTAGTTGCCCTGGCCGGGGCCGCCGAAGGTGGCGGCGGCCGAGGAGAACAGCACGAAGGCGGACAGGTCGAGATCCCGGGTGAGCCGGTCGAGGTTGACCGCGGCATCGGCCTTGGGCCGCAGGACGGCGGCGATCCGCTCGGGGCCGAGGGAGGAGATCACCCCGTCGTCGAGCACCCCTGCGGCGTGCACGACCGCTCCCAGGGGGTGTGCTTCGGGGAGGGTGGCCAGCAGGTCGGCCAGTGCCGTGCGGTCGGCGGCATCGCAGGCGGCAAGGGTCACCCGGGCGCCCAACGCACGCAATTCAGCGGCGAGTTGCCCGGCGCCGGGCGCGGTCGCACCGCGGCGGCCGACGAGCAGCAGATGCCGTACGCCGTGCCCGGTCACCAGGTGCCTGGCCACGGCGGCGCCGACGGTCCCGGTGGCTCCGGTGACCAGGACCGTGCGGAACGCATCGAAGCGGGCTGCGGCCACGGGGTGGGGGTGTGTGCCGTGCGGGGAGGGCTGCGGAAGCCGCGTCAGCCGGGGGGCCAGGAGGCGCGTGCCGCGGACGGCGAGCTGCGTCTCCCCCGCCCCCATGGCCGCGCCGACCGCGGCGGCGGGCAGGACGTCGGAGTCGTGGGAGTCGGCGTCGTGGGAGTCGGCGTCGTGAGAGTCGGGGTCGTGGGAGTCGGGGTCGTGGGAGTCGGGGTCGTGGGCGTCGGTTTCGCGGGCATCGGTGTCAGCGCCCGTTTCCGTGTCCGTGTCCACGAGCAGGAAGCGGTCGGGGTTCTCCGACTGTGCCGAGCGCACCAGGCCCCACACCGCGGCGGCGGACAGGTCCGTGACGGTCTCGTCCGGGCCGGTGGCGACGGCGCCCCGGGTGAGGAGGACCAGCCGTGCGTCGGCGAGGCCCGGCAGGGCGAGCCAGCTCTGCAGCAGCGTCAGGGCGTGCACGACCGAGGTGCGGGCGGCGTCGGCCGGTTCACCGGGCTCGGCGACCGGGACCACGTCGGCGGTCCGCCAGGGCACGACGACGAGGTCGGGGGCGTCGGCGCCCTGTTCCACGGCCGTGGCGAGCGCGTGGAGTTCACCGTGGACGGAAGATGCGCCGGCCCCGGCCCCTTCCGCGCCGAGGACGGCGACCCGGCAGGGCCGCTGCTGCGGGGTGGGCGGCCGCAGCCCGGTCCACTCGACGGCGAAGAGATCGTCGCGTTCGCCGGGGTGCCGCGGCGGTGCGAACTCGGTGGCGGGTACGGGCGTGACGGAGCCGAACGAGGCGACCGGCTCGCCGAGTTCGTCCGTGAGGTGGATATCCAGGCCGCCGTCGTCCGCGGGGGCGAGGCGGGCGCGCACCGATTCCGCGCCCACCGCGTGCAGCACGCAGTCGCGCCAGGACACGGCGACGGCGTCGGGGTGCCCCGCCGCCGGGAGCGCCCGGAGCACGGCGTCGAGCAAGGCCGGGTGCAGGGCGTACCGGGCCGCGTCGGCGCGGTACTCCTCGGGCAGTGCGGCCTCGGTGAACACCGTGTCGCCCTGCCGCCATACGCTTCCCGGCCCGCCGGACGGGAGGCCGTGCGGGGACTCATCGCCTTCCGCGGTCCCGGAAGAGGCGTCCGCGTTCACCGGCCGGGCGTCGGCGGGGGGCCAGACCCGCAGGTCGTGGCCGGGGAGTGGGGGCGGCTGCGGGGTGAGCGTGCCGTGGGCGTGCCGGGTCCACGGCGTGTCGTCGTCCGGCCGGTCGGCGGGCCGGGAGTGCACCGTGAGGGTGCGCTGCCCGTCAGGTTCCGCGGCGGCGTCGAGCACCACCTGGATCTCGACGGCGGACCGGTCGGACAGGACGAGGGGGGCGTCCACGGTGAGTGCGGCTACGTGTTCACAGCCGGCGACCGCACCGAGGTGCAGGGCGAGGTCGAGGTAGGCGCTCGTGGGGAGCGGGACGCGGCCGTCGACCGCCCGGTCGGCGAGCCAGGGGTGGGCGGAGGGGGCGAGACGTCCGGTGGAGACGACGGCGCTGCGGTCCGCGAGGGTGATGGCCGTCGGGAGCAGGGGGTGGTCGCCCGGGCGGTGCGCGGCGGGCGCCTCGGGGGCCAGCCAGTAGCGCTCGCGCTGGAAGGCGTAGGTGGGCAGGTCGATGCGGTCGGCACCGGGGAAGAGGCGGTCCCAGTCGGGGCTCGCGCCGCGGGTGTGCAGTGCGCTCAGCGCGGTGAGGACGCTGTCCGTCTCGGCCCGGTCCTTGCGCAGGGCGGAGACGAAGAGGGGGCCGGGATGGCCGGGGTCCGTGTCGAGGCAGCCCTGCGCGAGGGCGGTGAGGGTGGCGTCGGGGCCGATTTCGAGGAAGCGGGTGACCCCGCGCCGTTCCAGTGCCCGGATGCCGTCCGCGAACCGCACGGCCTCCCGTACGTGCCGTACCCAGTAGTCGGCGGTCCCCAGGTCGGCGGCCGGCTCCCCGGTCACATTGGAGATGACCGCGATGCTCGGCTGATGGAACGTCACACTCCGTGCCACGGACCGGAATGCGTCGAGCATGGGGGCCATCAGCGGGGAGTGGAAGGCATGGCTCACCCGGAGCCGTCTGGCCTTGCCGCCCTGTTGTTCGAAGTGCCGCACGAGGGGGGCGAGCGCGTCCTCGTCGCCGGCCACGACGGTCATCCGGGGCCCGTTGACGGCGGCGATGCCCAGCCGTTCGCCGGCGTCGGCCAGCAGCGGCAGCACCTCGTCCTCGGCGGCCCGCAGGGAGAACATCGCGCCCCCGGCCGGCAGCGCCTGCATCAGGCGGCCGCGGGCGGCCACGAGCCGGCAGGCGTCCGGCAGCGTGAGGACACCGGCGACGTGCGCGGCGGCCAGTTCTCCGATGGAGTGCCCGAGCAGGAAGTCGGGGGCCTGGCCCCAGGATTCGACGAGCCGGAAGAGCGCCACCTCGAAGGCGAAGAGTGCGGGCTGGGTGAAGCCGGTGCGGTCCAGCGCCGCCGCGTCCTGGCCGAAGACGACGTCCGCGAGCGGCTGGGGCAGCTCCGGGTCGAGGTGGGCGCAGATCTCGTCGAAGGCCGCCGCGAAGACGGGGAACGCCATGTGGAGGTCGCGGCCCATCCCGAGGCGCTGGGCCCCCTGGCCCGCGAAGAGGAACGCCGTCTTGCCGCGACCGGCCGTGCCCCGGACGGCCGCGGTGTCGTCGCCCTGCGCGAACCGGGCGAGGCGCCGGAGCAGCTCCTCGCGGTCCTGGCCCAGCACCACCGCGCGTTCCTCGAAGGCGGTACGGGTGGTGGCGAGCGAGGCGCCGATGGCCTCGGCTCCGGTGTCGGTCAACTGCTCTACGCGGGCCAGCAGTTGTGCCGCCTGGGCCCTGAGGGCCGGTGCGCTGCGGGCGGAGAGCACCCAGGGCACCACCGGGAGCGGCGCGGCGGGCCGCGGCGCCTCGGCGTCCTGCTCGGCGGACGGGACGGGCTCCGCCGCGTCGGGGCCGTCCGGCTGTGGCGCGGTCTCGGCGGGCGGGGCCTGTTCGAGCACGGCGTGGGCGTTCGTCCCGCTGACGCCGAAGGCCGAGACCCCGGCGCGCCGTGGCCGGTCGGTGTCGGGCCAGTCGACGGCGTCGCTGAGCAACCGGACCTCGCCCTCGCTCCAGTCGACGTGGGTGGAGGGCCGCTCGGCGTGCAGGGTGCGGGGCAGCACGCCGTGCTGCATTGCCTGCACCATCTTGATGACCCCGGCGACACCGGCCGCGGCCTGGGTGTGACCGACGTTGGACTTGACCGTGCCGAGCCACAGCGGGCGGCCGGCTTCCCGTTCCTGGCCGTAGGTGGCGAGCAGCGCCTGCGCCTCGATGGGGTCGCCGAGGGTGGTGCCGGTGCCGTGCGCCTCGACAGCGTCCACGTCGGACGGAGTCAGGCCCGCGGCGGTGAGTGCCGCGCGGATGACGCGCTGCTGGGACGGCCCGTTGGGGGCGGTCAGCCCGCTGCTCGCACCGTCCTGGTTGACGGCGGTGCCCCGGACGAGGCCGAGCACGCGATGGCCGTTGCGGCGGGCGTCGGAGAGTCGTTCGAGCAGCAGCATGCCGGCGCCTTCGCCCCAGCCCGTGCCGTCGGAGTCGTCGGAGAACGCCTTGCAGCGGCCGTCGGCGGACAGCCCGCGCTGGCGGCTGAACTCCAGGAAGGTGACGGGGGTGGACATCACGGTGACACCGCCGGCGAGGGCGAGGGAGCACTCGCCCTGGCGCAGTGCGTTGCAGGCCAGATGCAGGGCGACCAGGGAGGAGGAGCAGGCGGTGTCGACGGTCACCGCCGGGCCTTCGAGTCCGAAGGTGTAGGCGACCCGGCCGGAGGCGATGCTGGCGGCGCTGCCGTTGCCCAGGTGTCCTTCGAGGCCGGCGGGCGGCTCGGTGAACCGCGAGCCGTAGTCGTTGTACATGACGCCGACGAAGACGCCGGTGGGGCTGCCCTTGAGGCTCTGCCGTCGGAGCCCTGCCCGTTCGAAGGCCTCCCAGGACGTTTCGAGGAGGAGGCGCTGCTGCGGGTCGGTCGCCAGTGCCTCGCGGGGCGACATGGCGAAGAAGTCCGGGTCGAAGTCGGCGGCGTCGTGGAGGAAGCCGCCTTCCCGGGTGTAGCAGGTGCCGGGGTGGGCGGGGTCCGGGTGGTAGAGGGCGTCCACGTTCCAGCCGCGGTCCTCCGGGAAGGGCGTGATGCCGTCCGTGCCGTCGGCGACGAGCTGCCAGAGGTCTTCGGGTGAGCGCACATTGCCGGGGTAGCGGCAGCTCATGGCGACGATCGCGATGGGCTCGCGCTCGCGGGCCTCCATCTCGCGCAGTCGCTTGCCGGTGCGGTGGAGATCCGCCGTCACCCTTTTCAGATAGTCGCGGAGCTTTCCCTCGCTCACCGTTCAGCTCCCTTCCCCGGACCGCCCGGCGGACCGGCGGCCTGCCTCACACCGGCGACCACGACGCTGGATCCTCTACTCGCTGATCACATTCTGTGGGCGCCGGTCGGCCGAATTGAGCCCCGGCCGGGGACTCTAAGAGAACCCCTAGGAGGTGCCGGGCCTGCGGCGACCGGCACCGTCGGGCGTTCGCCGCCACGGGTCCGCGTGCGCCGCGGAGGGGCACGGCCCGCGGACGGCGGCCCACGGCGCGTGTCGCGGACGACACCGGCCCCGGCAGCCCGTCAGTGGGCGGCCGGAGCCGGTGCGGGGGCGCTCAGCGCCTCACGATCCGCCGAGTTCCTGCTCGATGAAGTCGAACAGCTCGTCGTCCGACGCCTGGTCCAGCCGGCTCTCCAACGCGGTGTCCGGGTCCTCGGGGAGGCTGTCGAGCCGGTCCATGAGTCCCTGGAGCCGGCTGCGCAGGGCGGCCCGGGCGCCGGCGTCGTCCATGAGCCGCTCGGTCTGTGCCTCCCATGCGTCGAGCGGGCCGGATACGGGGCCGCCGGTGGCCGGCTGCTGTTCCACCGCGGCGGCCAGCATGCCGAGCAGGTGGTCGGCGAGTGCGCCCGGTTCCGGGTAGTCGAACAGCAGGGTCGCGGGCAGCCGGGTCCCGGTCACGGTGGTGAGGCGGTTGCGCAGCTCGACCGCGGTCAGCGAGTCGAAGCCCAGCTCCAGGAAGCCGCGTTCGGGGTCGATCGCGTCGGCCGAGGCATGGCCCAGGACCAGCGCGGCCTGGCCCAGGACGGCATCGAGCACCGCCGGGTGCCGGTCCCGCTCCGGCAGCCCGGCGAGGCGGGCGCCGAGCGGTGCGGCATCGGCTGCGGGCGCGGGCCCCGGCCGGCCGGCGGAGGTCCGGGGCCGCGGCCCGGCCAGCGCCCGCAGCAGCGGCGGCACCTCGCCGGCCGCGGTCTGCAGCGCCGCCGTGTCGAGCCTGGCCGGGACGAGGAACGCCTCGTCCGCGGCGAGTGCGGCATCCAGCAGCGCCAGCGCCTGGTCCGACGGCATGGGGCGCACCCCGCCCCGGGCCATCCGGTGAAGGTCGCTCTCGTCCAGCTTGGTGGTCATCCCGCTGCGTTCGGCCCACAGGCCCCAGGCGAGGGAGACGGCGGGCCGGCCGGCTGCCCGGCGGGCATGGGCGAAGGCGTCCAGGAAGGCGTTGGCCGCCGCGTAATTGCCCTGCCCGACCCCGCCGAAGGTTCCTGCGAGCGAGGAGAACAGCACGAACGCCTTCAACTCCAGGCCGCGGGTCAGCTCGTCGAGGTGGAGTACGGCGTCCGTCTTGGCCCGCAGCACGGTGTCCATGCGGTCGGGCGTCAGGGACCCGATCACGCCGTCGTCGAGGACGCCCGCGGTGTGGATCACCGCGGTGAGCGGGCGTTCGGCCGGTACGGACGCCAGGAGCCGGGCGGTGTCGTCCCGGTCGGCGAGGTCGCAGGCGGCGATCTCGACGTCCGCGCCCAGTTCGCGCAGTTCCTTCTCCAGTTCGGGCATCCCGTCCGCGGTCCGTCCGCGACGGCTGGCGAGCAGCAGGCCGCGCACGCCGTGAGCCGTCACCAGATGGCGGGCGACGAGCCGGCCGAGCATGCCGCCGGCCCCGGTGATCAGCACCGTTCCGTCGGCGCCGAGGCCCCGGAACGGCTCGGCTGCCCCGGCCCGCACCAGGCGCGGCACCCGGGCGGCGCCCTCGCGCAGGGCGATCTCCGGTTCGCCGGTCGCCAGGGCGGCGGGGAGCGCGGCCGCGGACCGTGCCGTGCCGTCGTGGTCGAGGAGGGCGAAGCGGCCCGGGTTCTCGGCCTTGGCGGTGCGGATGAGGCCCCAGACGACGGACTGCGGTAGTCCGGACACCGGCGCGCCGGCCCGGTCGGCCACGGCGTCGCGGGTGCACAGGACCAGCCGCGCGGCGCCGAACCGCTCGTCGTTCAGCCAGGCCTGTGCCGCCTCCAGTGCCTGGTGCACGGCCCGCCGGGTGGCCTCGGCCGGGTCGCCCCCGGTCGGCGGACAGCCGACGAGTACCGTGGCGGGCACCTCGGCCCCGGCGTCGACGGCCGCGGCCAGCGCGGACAGCGACGCATACCGGGCGCCAGGCCCCTCGGGCAGCTCCGGTATCCCGTCCGTGCCGATGACCGCGTACGGCCCGGCCGGAGGTCCGTGCAGCGCCAGGTCCGCCCAGTCCATCCGGTACAGGTCGGCCGGCTTCGGTGCGGCGGCGGACAGTTGGGCGGGGTCGACGGGCCGCAGGACGAGCGCCGGGACCGCGGCCAGCGGGCCGCCCGAGGCGTCGGCCAACTGCACCGTGTAGGTGTCCTCGGCCTGCCGGACGAGACGGACCCGCAGGAGGTCCGGGTGGGCGTCCGGTACCGCGGTGACCTCCCGGAAGCTGAAGGGCAGGACGGCGCGTTCGGTGTCGGGGGCGGCCAGGGCGACGGTGTGCAGGGCGGCGTCCAGCAGCGCCGGGTGCAGCACGAAGCCGCTGTCGCGGTACTGCTCGGGCAGGGCGACCTCGGCGAACACCTCCTCGCCCCGGCGCCAGGCGGCGTGCAGACCGCGGAAGGCGGGTCCGTAGGCGAAGCCGTTCGCGGCGGTGCGCTCGTAGAGGTCGGAGACGTCGACCGGGTCGGCGCCGGGCGGGGGCCAGGCGGTGAGATCGTCGGGCGCCCCGGTCTCGGGCGGGCCGTCGGCGAGGGTGCCCTCGGCGTGCCGGGTCCAGGGCGCTTCCTCGTCCTCCGGGCGGGTCGCGGGGCGCGCGTGCACGGACAGCGGGCGGCGGCCCGACTCGTCCGCCTCCCCGACGGTGAGCTGGAGCTGCACCGTGCCGTCCTCCGGGACCACCAGCGGGGCCTGCAGGGTGAGTTCCTCCAGGTGGCCGGCGCCGGTCCGTTCGCAGGCCTGGAGCGCGAGTTCCAGGAATCCGGTGCCGGGGAAGAGCAGCGCGCCGTCCAGGGCGTGGTCGGCCAGCCACGGCTGGCGGCCCGCCGAGAGCAGCCCGGTGAACAGGACGCCGTCGGACCCGGCGAGCGGCACGGCCGCGCCGAGCAGCGGATGGCCGGCCGCTTCCAGTCCGGCGGCGGAGACGTCCGTCAGGTCCGTGCCGGCCTCCAGCCAGTAGCGCTGCCGCTGGAAGGGGTAGGTCGGCAGCGGCACCCGCCGGGCGCCCGAGGGCGCGAGGCACCGGTCCCAGTCCGGGCCGTGGCCGTGCAGATGCAGCTGGGCGAGGGCGGTGGTGAGCGACTCCGCCTCGTCGGTGTCGCGGCGCAGCAGCGCGCCGAGGGAGATCCCGTCCGTGGTCAGGCACTCGTCCGCCATGGCGGTCAGCACCCCGGACCCGAGGTCGAGAAGTGTCCGCGCGCCCAGCTCCTCCAGGGTCCGGGTCCCGTCGTGGAACCGGACCGCCTGCCGTACGTGCCGCACCCAGTAGGCGGGGCTGCACAGCTCCTCGGCCGTGGCCGGGCGGCCGGTGACGTTCGACACGACGGGGACGGACGGCGCCTGGTAGGTCAACTCGCTTGCCACGGAGGCGAATGCGTCGAGCATCGCGTCCATGCGGGCGGAGTGGAAGGCATGGCTGACCCGCAGCCGCTTGGTGCGGTGCCCCGCGGTGGCCAGCTGTCCGGCGACCTCGGTGACGGCGTCGTCGTCGCCGCTGAGGACGACGGCGGCCGGCCCGTTGACCGCCGCGATCACGACCCGTTCCTCGTACGGCGCGAGCAGCGGCAGGACGTCCTCCTCGGCTGCCTGGACGGATACCATGGCGCCGCCGGCGGGCAGGGCCTGCATCAGCCGGCCACGGGCGGCGACCAGACGGCAGGCGTCCTCCAGGGAGAACACCCCGGCGACGTGTGCGGCGGCCAGTTCACCGATCGAGTGGCCGAGCAGCAGGTCCGGGTGCACGCCGTAGCTTTCGAGCAGCCGGAACAGGGCGACTTCGAGGGCGAACAGACCGGCCTGGGTGTAGACGGTGCGGTCGATCAGCTCCGCGTCGGGCGTGCCGGGCTCGGCGAACAGCACCTCGCGCAGGGGCCGGTCGAGATGGCCGTCCAGGTGTGCGCAGGCCGCGTCCAGGGCGTCGGCGAACGCGTCGTGGGTCGCGTAGAGGGCCCGTCCGGTCCCGGCGCGCTGCGATCCCTGCCCCGGGAAGAGGAAGGCCAGCTTTCCGGGGCGGGCGCGGCCCACGGCGGCCCGTGGGTGCTCCCGGCCTTCGGCGAATGCCCGGAGCGCCTCGGTCAGTTCACCGGCGTCCCGGCCGACAACGGCTGCCCGGTCCTCGAACGCGGTGCGCGAGGTGGCCAGGGACAGGGCGACGTCGGCGGGCGTGAGCCCGGGGTGACGGGCGAGGTGTGCGGCCAGTCGCCGGGCCTGGGCCCGCAGGGCGGTGGCGCCCCGCGCGGACAGCAGCCAGGGGACGACGGCCGCGGGGGCGGCGTCGCTCTCCGGCGGTTGGCCCTGCGACTCACCGCCGGCCTCGACGACGACCGGCTCCGGCTCGGCCTCCGGCTCCTCAAGGATCACATGCGCGTTGGTGCCGCTGATGCCGAAGGCGGAGACGCCGGCCCGGCGCGGGCCGCCGCCCGGTGTCCATTCCTGCGGCTCGCTGAGCAGCCGCACGTTCCCCGCCGACCAGTCGATGTGCGGCGACGGCCGCGCGGCGTGGAGGGTGCGGGGCAGCACGCCGTACCGCATCGCCTGCACCATCTTGATGACGCCGGCGACACCGGCCGCGGCTTGGGTGTGCCCGATGTTCGACTTGACCGAGCCGAGCCACAACGGGCGTTCCGCGGGCCGTTCCCGGCCGTAGGTGGCCAGCAGTGCCTGGGCCTCGATCGGATCGCCGAGCTGGGTGCCGGTCCCGTGCGCCTCGACGGCGTCCACGTCGCCCGCGGCCAGCCCCGCGTTGGCCAACGCCTGGCGGATGACGCGCTGTTGGGACGGCCCGTTGGGTGCGGTCAGGCCGTTGGAGGCGCCGTCCTGGTTGACGGCCGTGCCCTTGACGACGGCCAGGACCGGGTGCCCGCGCCGACGGGCCTCGGAGAGCCGTTCCAGCAGGACGACGCCGACGCCCTCGGCCCACCCGGCCCCGTCGGCGTCCGCCGAGAACGCCTTGCAGCGGCCGTCGGGAGCGAGCGCCCGCTGCCTGCTGAATTCGATGAAGGTCTGCGGGGTCGAGATCACGGTCACGCCGGCGGCCAGCGCGAGCGAGCACTCGCCGGACCGCAGGGCCTGGGCCGCCAGATGCAGGGCGACCAGCGACGACGAACACGCCGTGTCCACCGTGACGGCCGGTCCCTCCAGTCCGAAGGTGTAGGCGATACGGCCGGAGGCGACGCTGCTCGCGCTGCCCGTCGCGAGGTAGCCCTCCATGCCCTCCGGGGCGGTGCGCGCCCGGGAGCCGTAGTCGTTGTAGTTCGAGCCGACGAAGACGCCGGCCGCCGTGCCCCGGAGCGCCTCCGGGTCGATCCCGGCCCGTTCGATCGCTTCCCAGGAGGTCTCCAGGAGGAGCCGCTGCTGCGGGTCGATCGCGACCGCCTCGCGCGGCGAGATCCCGAAGAACGCCGGGTCGAAGTGGTCGGCGTCGTAGAGGAACCCGCCGTCGCGGGCGTAGAAGGTGCCCGGCTTGTCGGGGTCCGGGTCGTAGAGCCGCTCGATGTCCCAGCCCCGGTTGGTGGGGAAGCCGGAGACGGCGTCGGTGCCTTCGTCGAGCAGCCGCCACAGTTCCTCGGGCGAGTCGGCCCGGCCCGGGTAGCGGCAGCTCATCCCGACGATGACGACCGGATCGTCGTCGGCCGAAACGGCAGGTGCGGCCGGGGCCGCGCTCTCCGGCACCGTGCCGAAGAGTCCGTCGTGGAGGAACGCGGTGAGCGCGGTCGCCGTCGGGTGATCGAACACCAGGGTGACCGGCAGCCGCAGGCCCGTCGCCTCGGCCAGCCGGTTGCGCAGCTCGACGGCGGTCAGCGAGTCATAGCCCAGCTCGCGGAACGCCCGGTCGGCGGGGAGGGCGTCGGGCCGGTCGTAGCCGAGAACGGCGGCGGCCGCGGCCCGGACCGCGTCCAGCAGTGCGGCGCGCCGTTCTCCCGGTGCGTGTTCCCGCAGCCGCTCGACGAGCGGCGGGCCGTCCGCGCGCACCGTGGCCGCGTCCGCGCCGGACGACGCCAGGACCTCGGGCAGCTCGCTGACCGCGGCGACCTGCCGGGCCGCGGCCTTGCGCCAGTCGACGTCCGCGACGACCAGGAACGTCTCGTCCTCGTCCAGTGCCGTCTGCAGGGCGGAGACGGCCAGGTCGGGATCCATCGGCGGCACGCCGTCGCGGCGGAGCCGACGGCCCAGTTCCTCGCCCACCAGACCGCCGCCGCCCCAGGCGCCCCAGGCGATCGAGGTGGCGGGCAGCCCCTCGGCGCGGCGCTGCAGGGCGAGCGCGTCCAGGCAGGCGTTGGCCGCCGCGTAGCTTCCCTGACCAGGGCCGCCGAGCGTGCCCGCCATGGAGGAGAACAGGATGAACGCCGACAGGTCCACGTGCCGGGTCGCCTCGTGGAGGACGAACGCGGCCCCCGCCTTCGGCTCCCACACCGTCTCGGCGCGGTCCGGCGTGAGCTGGTCGATCACCCCGTCGTCGAGGACGCCTGCCGTGTGCACCACCGCGGTCAGCGGCTGCTCCTCCGGGAGGCCCGCGACGAGTGCCGTCACCGCGGCCCGGTCGCTGACGTCACACGCCCGCACGGTTGCCTGCGCGCCGAGCGCGGCCAGCTCCTCTACGAGTTCCCGGGCGCCGGGCGCCTCGGGGCCCCGGCGGCTGACGAGTACGAGATGCTCCGCGCCCTTGCGGGCGAGCCAGCGGGCGAGATGCCCGCCCAGCGCGCCCGTCCCACCGGTGACCAGGACGGTGCCGCGCGGCCGCCACCCCTCGCCGGCCGGCCGGCCCCCCGGGAGCGACCGCAGCATCCGGCGGCTGAAGATGCCGGACCCGCGCAACGCCACCTGGTCCTCGCCAGGGTTCTGCGCCAGCACCGCGACCAGCCGCCGCCCCGCCCGGTCGTCCAACTCGCCCGGCAGGTCGACGAGTCCGCCCCACCGCTGCGGATATTCGAAGGCGGCGATCCGGCCCAGCCCCCACGCCGTGGCCTGCGTCGGGTGGTCGAGGGCATCGGCACGGTTCACCGACACCGCGCCACGCGTGGCACACCACAGCGGAGCGTCGATCCCCGCGTCACCGAGCGCCTGCAGCAGCGACGTCATCAGGACCAGCCCGGTCGGCAGGGTCTCCGTCGCCGTCCACGGCTGCTCGTCCAGGGCCACGAGGGAAAGCACACCCGCGATCGCCCCGGCCGCCGCCCCGGCCTCGCCCCGCAGCCGGCTCGCCAGCCGTTCCCGGCCGGCATCCTCCGCACCGACGGTCACGGTCCTGAGGTCCGCGGCACTCGACCGGAGCGCGCGGACGACGCCTTCGACCAGTGGATCATCCTGGTGACCGTCAGGGACGACGACCACCCAGGTACCGTCCAGGCCGGTGCGCTCGGGCTCCGGTTGGGGTCGCCAGACGATCCGGTAGCGCCAGCCGTCGACCGTGCTCCGCTGCTGCCGCTGCGTGTGCCACAACGACAGCGCGGGCAGCACCTCGCGCAGCGCACCGTCGTCGGACAGCCCGAGCGTGTCGGCCAGCGTGTCCGCGTCCCCGCGCTCGACGGTCTCCCAGAATCCGGCGTCGTCGCGTCCCGAACCGGCCGGACCTGCGACGGGCTTGTGCGCTTCGAGCCAGTAGCGGCGGTGCTGGAACGCGTAGGTGGGCAGGTCCACGAGCTGCGGACGAGGGGCCGCGAAGGCCGGGGACCAGTCCACCTCCACGCCGTTCACATACAGCTCACCGAGAGAGGCGAGGAGTCGTGGCAGACCACCGTCGTCGCGACGCAGGGTCCCCGTCACCACGGCATCGACACCTGCCGCCTCGGCGGTCTCCTGCACCGGCATCGTCAGCACCGGATGCGGACCGACCTCCACGAACACCCGGTGATCCGCAGCCAGCAGCGCACGCACCGCGGGCTCCAGTCGCACCGTCTGCCGCAGATTCGCGTACCAGTACCCGGCGTCCATCCCCGCCGTGTCCAGCCACTCCCCCGTCACCGTCGAGAAGAACGGCACCTCGGACGCCCTGGGCACCACCGGCGCCAAAACCTCCAGCAACTCCGCACGAATCGACTCCACATGGGCCGAGTGCGAGGCGTAGTCGACGTCGATCCGGCGGCCTCGGACCTCACGCTCCCGGCACACGTGCATCAGCTCATCCAGCGCATCCGCGTCACCGGAAACCACCACGGACGTGGGGCCGTTGACGGCCGCTATCGAGATCCGGCCGTCCCACGGCCCGATCAGCTCCGACACCTCGGACGACGGCAAGGCCACCGACACCATCCCGCCACGGCCGGACAGCGCACGGATCGCCTTGCTCCGCAACGCCACCACCCGCGCGCCGTCCTCCAGCGTCAACGCTCCAGCAACGCAGGCCGCGGCAATCTCCCCCTGGCTGTGGCCAACGACCGCCGCAGGCTCCACACCATGAGCCCGCCAGACCTCGGCCAACGAGACCATGACGGCCCACAACACCGGCTGGACCACATCCACCCGGTCCAGCCCCGGGGCGCCCTCCGCCGCACGGAGCACACCACTCAACGACCAGTCCGTGAACGGCTCCAACGCCGCCTCACACTCCGCCAACCGAGCCGCGAACACCGGCGAGGAGTCCCACAACTCCACCGCCATCCCCACCCACTGCGACCCCTGCCCCGGGAAGACGAACACCGTCCGGCCCGGATCACCCACAGCAGCGGCCGACTCCACCTCCCGCACCTTTGCGATCAGTTCATCGGTGTCCGAGCCCACCACCACCGCCCGGTGCTCGAACGACGACCGCGACGCCACCAACGACCAACCCACCTCAACAGGTGACCAGCCGCTGTCCGCCACCCGCGACGCCAACCGCTCCCCCTGCGCCACCAACGCCTCAGCAGAACGCCCGGACACCACCCACGGCACCACCGGAGCGTCTGCGGTGGTCGGCCCGGCGTCCGCGAGCGTGGGCTCCGGCTCCCCGCGCTCCGCCGCCTGCCCGGTCCCCTCCGCCTGCTCCACGATCACATGCGCATTGGTTCCGCTCACGCCGAAGGAGGAGATGCCGGCGCGGCGCGGACGGCCGTTCTCCGGCGTCCACGGACGGGCCTCGGTCAGCAGTTCCACCGCGCCCGACGACCACTCCACGTGCGGCGACGGCTCGTCGGCATGGAGCGTCGCCGGCATTTCGCCGTGGCGCAGTGCCTGCACCATTTTGATGACACCGGCCATGCCGGAGGCGGCCTGGCTGTGTCCGATGTTCGACTTGACCGAACCGAGCCACAGCGGCCGGTCCGCCTCCCGCTCCTGCCCGTACGTCGCCAGCAACGCCTGCGCCTCGATCGGGTCGCCCAGCGACGTCCCCGTACCGTGCGCCTCCACCACGTCCACCGCAGCGGCGGACAGCCCGGCATTGGCCAGCGCGGCACGGATCACCCGCTGCTGGGACAGGCCGTTGGGTGCGGTGAGACCGTTCGACGCGCCGTCCTGGTTGACCGCGGTTCCACGGACGACCGCCAGTACGCGGTGGCCGTTGCGGCGGGCGTCCGAGAGGCGTTCCACCAGCAGTACGCCGACCCCCTCGGCCATGCCCATGCCGTCGGCGGACGCCGAGAACGGCTTGCAGCGACCGTCCCGCGCCAGCCCCCGCTGCCGGCTGAAGCCCACGAGGCCGATCGGTTCACTCATCACGGCCGCGGCGCCCGCGATGGCCAAAGAGCACTCCCCGGAGCGCAGCGCCTGTACGGCCAGGTGCAGCGACACCAGCGAGGACGAACAGCCCGTGTCGAGCGTGACCGCGGGGCCTTCCAGTCCGAGCGTGTAGGAGATGCGGCCGGAAGCGATGCTGGTCACCGTTCCGGTGATGAGGTGCCCCTCCAGGCCCTCGGGGGCCTCGCCGTTGCCGTATCCCTGGTAGGCGGCCCCGAAGAAGACGCCGGTCGGGGTGCCCCGCAGCGTTCCGGGGTCGATGCCCCCGCGCTCGATCGCCTCCCAGGAGGTCTCCAGGAGGAGCCGCTGCTGCGGGTCCATCGCGAGGGCCTCGCGCGGCGAGATCCCGAAGAACTCGGGGTCGAAGTCACCGGCCGCGTCGAGGAATCCGCCCTCGCGCACGTAGCAGGTGCCGGTGTGGTCCGGGTCCGGGTCGTAGAGCGCGTCGAGGTCCCAGCCGCGGTCGGCGGGGAACTCCGAGATCGCGTCCGTCCGGTCCCGCACCAGCCGCCACAGGTCCTCGGGGGACTGCACGCCACCCGGGTACCGGCAGGCCATGGAGACGATCGCGATCGCGTCGTCCCCGGCCGGGGCGTCGGGCGGCACGGTTTCCGGGGCGGCGGCCGGCACGGGCAGGGCGGCGCCGCCACCGGCGCCCTGACCGGCCAGGGTGGTGTCCAGATGCCCGGCGAGCGCCTTCACGGTCGGGTGGTCGAAGACCACGGTGGCGGGGAGTTTCAGTCCGGTGGCCGTATTGAGCCGGTTGCGCAGCTCCACCGCGGTGAGGGAGTCGAAGCCCAGTTCGCGGAAGGCCCGGCCGACCTCGACCTCCGAGGTGTCCGCGTACCCGAGTACGGCCGCGACCTGCTTGCGTACGAGGTCGGCGAGCTGCCGCTCACGTTCGGCGGGAGCCAGTCCGGCGAGTTGGGTGCGGAGCGACTCGGAGGTGTTCCCGGCGGCGTCCGTGTCGGCCTCGTCGGCCTCCAGTGCCCGCAGGACCTCCGGAACCTCGTGCAGCAGGGGACGGCGGTGCGCGGCGGTGAAGACGGGGACGAAGCGTTCCCAGTCGATGTCCGCCACGGCGAGGAACGTCTCATCGTGGTCGAGCGCCTGCTGAAGTCCCAGTACGGCCAGGTGTGCCGGCATGAACGGAATGCCGCGCCAGCGCAGCTGCTCCTGGACGACGTCGACGGCCATGCCGCCGCCCTCCGGGCTCCAGATGCCCCAGGCGATCGAGGTGCCCGTCAGACCGCGGGCGCGGCGGTGTGCCGCGAGCGCGTCGACGTAGGAGTTCGACGCGGCGTAGGCCCCGTGGTCGCCACTGCCCCAGGTGCCGGCGACGGACGAGTACAGGACGAACGCGTCCAGTCCGTCGCGGTCGAAGAGCGCGTCGAGGTTGCGGGCGCCGAGCAGCTTGGCGCGGGCGCCCTCGGCGAACTCTTCCAGTGTGGTGTCGGCGAGCGGCACGAGGAGACCGACGCCGGCAGTGTGCACGACGGAGCGGATGGCCGGGCCCTCGGACTCGACCTGGTCGACCAGCTCGGCCAGCGCGCCGGCGTCCGTCACATCGCAGGCGGCGATGGTGACCCGCGCCCCCAATTGGGCGAGTTCGTCGCGCAGTTCGGCCGCGCCCGGCGCGTCCGGGCCGCGTCGGCTGGTCAGCACCAGGTGCTCGGCGCCGTTACGGGCGAGCAGCCGGGCGGTGTGTGCACCCAGACCACCGGTACCGCCGGTGACCAGCGCGGTTCCGCTGGTGCGCCAGGGGGTGGCCGGATCGCCGCCGTCCAGAGGGGCGCGGGTGAGCCGGCGGGTGAGGAGTGCGGAACCGCGGAGGGCGAGCTGATCCTCGTCCCCGCCCGCGGCGAGAACCCCGGACAGCAGGGCGGCCCCGTGGTCGTCCAGCGCGGCGGGCAGGTCGACGAGACCGCCCCACAGCTTGGGGTGCTCCAGGGCGAACACCCGGGCCAGGCCCCAGACGGCTGCCTGGAGCGGGTGCCGGACCTCGTCGTCGGATCCGGTGGCGGCGGACTCGGTCGTGAGCAGCCACAGCGGAGCCTCGACGTCGGTGTCGACGAGCGCCTGCATCAGGGCCACGGACTGGACCAGTCCCACGGTGACCTCGGGATGCCCGGTCAGCGGCCGCTCGTCCAGAGCGAGGAAGGAGACAACGCCGCCGGGGGAAGCGTTCGTGAGGGAGGCGCGCAGTTGGTCGGCCACACCTTGGCGGTCGGTGGTCGACTCCTCCAGGACGAGGAGTACGGCCTCGGCGCCGCTGTCCCCCATGCCCTGGAGTGTGACCCGTACGAGGTCGTCGTCCAGGTGGTCGGCGGGCACGACGACGAGCCAGGGGCCCTGCAACGTGCCACTTGCCGGCTCGGAGTGGGGCCGCCAGGCGATCCGGTAGCGCCAGCCGTCGACCGTGCTCCGCTGCCGCCGGCCCTGCCGCCACGACGACAGCGCCGGCAACACCTCACCC
>NZ_JBFBHQ010000043.1:0-32711 GCF_040701845.1 Streptomyces angustmyceticus
TAAAGCGAAGCAGTCCGGACACCCACCCGCGCAGGCCCGTCACCGGCACCCGACAGCCCCGCGCAGCGGCACCGCCCGCCGCAGGCGCAACGGCGGGACAGCCAAAAACGGAGCGGAGACCAAGCGCAGCGGCCCCGCCGCGGGCGGCAACCGGCGAGCAACCCCCACGGCGGAAAAGCCAAAAACGTGGGCCAAAAGCCAAACGCAGTGGACCGTTAGACTCGTCTGCCGTGGATACCACCCTTCAGGACCCGCTCGTGGGCCAGCTGCTCGACGGCCGCTACCGTGTCCAGGCGCGCATCGCCGCAGGCGGCATGGCCACGGTCTATCAGGCCGTGGACACCCGGCTCGACCGTGTGCTCGCGCTGAAGGTGATGCACCCGGGGCTCGCCACGGACGAGGCGTTCGTGGAGCGCTTCATCCGGGAGGCGAAGTCGGTGGCGCGGCTGTCGCATCCCAATGTGGTGGGCGTCTTCGACCAGGGCACGGACGGTACGTACGTGTATCTGGCCATGGAGTACGTCGCCGGCTGCACGCTGCGCGACGTGCTGCGCGAGCGGGGCGCCCTGCAGCCGCGGGCGGCACTGGACGTCCTGGAGCCGATCCTGGCCGCTCTGGGGGCCGCGCACCGCGCCGGGCTGGTGCACCGTGACATGAAGCCGGAGAACGTCCTGATCGGCGACGACGGCCGGGTGAAGGTCGCCGACTTCGGTCTGGTGCGCGCGGTGGACACCAACACCACCGCCTCGACGGGTTCCGTCCTGGGCACCGTCTCCTACCTCGCCCCGGAGCAGCTGGAGCACGGCACCGCGGACGCCCGGGTCGATGTCTACGCCTGCGGTGTGGTGCTCTACGAGATGCTGACCGGCGGCAAGCCGCACACCGGCGGCACCGTGGCGCAGATCCTCTACCAGCATCTGCACGAGGACGTGCTGCCGCCGTCGGGGCTGGTGCCCGGCCTCGCGCCGCAGCTGGACGAGCTGGTCGCGCTGGCCTGTGCCCGTGATCCGCAGCTGCGTCCGCAGGACGCGGTGGCGCTGCTGTTCCGGGCGCAGGAGGCCCGTGCGCAGCTGACCGACGCCCAGCTGGACGTCGTGCCGCCGGAGGCGAGGGCGGTGGCCGCGGGCGACGGTTCGGAGCCGACGGACGTGATACCCCGCGCCGGCGGGCAGCTGACGCTGCCGGGGGACGGTGGGGCGGAGCTGAACCGCACCAGCCGTCTGGAGGTGCCGCAGGAGTCCGAGCGGACCACCCGGCTGCGTCCGGTGCCCGCCGAGGAGGCGCCCCGCGGCGGGCTGCTCCGGCGGCGGCGGCTCGTCACGGTCGTCGCGGCGGTCCTGCTGGCCCTCGGGATCGGCACGGGCGCCTGGTACATCACCTCGGGCCAGTTCACGAGCGTCCCCGCGGTGCTGGACATGCCGCAGGCCAAGGCCGAGAAGACCCTGCGGGACGAGGGGCTGGAGGTGAAGGTGGTGCGCGGCTTCAGCTCGAACGTGGAGCGCGGCCACATCATGAAGACCGACCCGGCGACCGGCAAGCGGATCCGCGGCACGGGCACGGTCACCCTCACCGTCTCGCGCGGCCCGGACATCGTCACCGTGCCCGACCTGTCCGGCACCCCGGTCGCGGACGCCAAGCGCAAGCTGCGCGACCGCGGGCTGATCCCCGGCACCGTGAACCGGGAGTTCAGCGACGAGGTCGCCAAGGGCTCGGTGATCCGTACGGACCCGGCCGGCGGCACCAAGCGGCGGCCCGACACCGCGGTGGGGCTGACGGTCAGCCGTGGCAGCGCGGTCGAGGTGCCCGGCGTCCTCGGCAGCGACCGCACGGACGCGGCGAACACGCTGCGCGAGGCCGGCTTCCAGGTGCGTTTCGCCGACGCGCCGGTCTACTCCACCCAGGACAAGGGCACCGTCGCCCGGCAGACCCCGGCCGAGGGCCGGAAGCTCGGCAAGGGCGACACGGTCACCCTCACGCTGTCCAGGGGCCCGGAGATGATCTCCGTCCCGAACGTCACCGGCAAGAACGTCGACGACGCCAAGAAGCAGCTGACGGACCTGGGCTTCCAGGTCGAGGTGAAGAAGCCGTTCCTGTTCCCGCAGGACACCGTCGACAGCCAGTCCGTGGATCCGGGCAAGAAGGCGCCGAAGGGCGGCACGATCACCATCGAGCTCAAGGGCGCGCTGTAGGTCCCGCCCGCGGTGCCCCGCGGCCGCCGTCCGGCGGGCGCGGGGCACCTGGCACCCTTGGGAGCGTGAGTACCTCCCCCGAGGGCGCCGAGCGGCGCGCCCGTGCACGCAACCCGGTCGGCGGCCATGTACCGGTGGCCGGCGGCCTGGCGAAGACCGGCCTTCCCTACGCCCGCGAGATGGGCGACGAGGTCGTCCAGGTCTTCGTGGCCAATCCGCGCGGCTGGGCCACGCTGCCCGGCAGCCCCGCGCAGGACGAGGCGTTCCGGGCGGCCTGCGCCCGGGAGGGGATCCCGGCGTACGTCCATGCGCCGTATCTGATCAACTTCGGTTCGCACACCGCGGCGACCGTCGACAGGTCGGTGGCGTCGCTGCGCCACTCGCTGCGCCGCGGCCGGGAGATCGGTGCGCTGGGCGTCGTCGTGCACACCGGTTCGGCGACCGGCGGGCGCCCGCGCGAGACGGCGATGGCGCAGGTCAGGGAGCGGATGCGGCCGTTGCTCGACGAGCTGACGCATCCGGACGACCCTTGGCTGCTGCTGGAGCCGACGGCCGGGCAGGGGGCGTCGCTGTGTGCGCTGGCCGAGGATCTCGGTCCGTACTTCGAGGCGCTGGACCGGCACCCCAAGGTGGGGATCTGCCTCGACACCTGTCACGCGTTCGCGGCCGGGCACGACATGGCGGCGCCGGGCGGCATGAAGGCGCTGCTGGACGAGCTGGTGGAGGTCGCCGGCGAGGGCCGGCTGAAGCTGATCCACGCCAATGACTCCAAGGATGTCGTCGGCGCCCACAAGGACAGGCACGAGAACATCGGCGCGGGTCACATCGGCGCGGAGCCGTTCGGTGAGCTGTTCCGCCATCCGGCGACGGAGGGGGTGCCGCTGGTGGTCGAGACCCCGGGCGGCAAGGAGGGGCACGCGGCGGACGTGGCCCGGCTCAAGGAGCTGCGCGGGGACTGAGCCCCGCCGCGGGTGCCGGGATCAGAGCTCGGGGCCGTCCCCGGGCTCCTCCTGGTACGAGTAGCGCTGCTCCCGCCAGGGGTCGCCCAGGTTGTGGTAGCCGCGCTCCTCCCAGAAGCCCCGGCGGTCGGCCCGCATGTACTCGATGCCGCGGACCCACTTGGGGCCCTTCCAGGCGTACAGGTGCGGAACGATCAGGCGCACGGGGAAGCCGTGCTCCGCGGTGAGGAGCTCACCCGAGCGGTGGGTGGCGAAGAGGCAGTTTTCGGCGGCGAAATCCTCGATGCGCACATTCGAGCTGAAGCCGTACTCGGCCCACACCATGACGTGGGTGACATCGGGGGCCGGTGGCGCGAGTTCCAGGATCGTCCGGGTGCGCACCCCGCCCCATTCGGCTCCCAGCATGCTGAATTTCGTCACGCAGTGCATATCGGCAACGACCGTGGTGTACGGCAGTGCCGTGAATTCCTCGTGCGACCAGCAGTGTTTCGCGTCGTCGGCGGTGGCGCCGAAAGCCCGGAACTCCCAGCGTTCGGCGCGGAACTTCGGCACCGGTCCGTAATGCGTCACCGGCCAGCCCCGCTGCAACCGTTGTCCCGGAGGCAGCTGAGGATGCTCCTCTTCGCGGCTTTCCGGCTGACCCATGCCCTCCATGGTGTCAGACCGGAAGGGGTGCCGATGACCAGGGAGAGCGGGATTGGGGCAACTCGCACTAAGCATGCACTTACTGGACGGCCCGCTCCGGGCGGTGCGAGGATGCGGCACCTGCCCAGTTTCTCGCGTGGAAGGAGCCCGCAGCCATGCAGGGCGACCCCGAGGTCATTGAATTTCTCAATGAGCAGCTGACCGCCGAGCTCACTGCGATCAATCAGTACTTCCTGCACGCCAAGATGCAGGAGAACTTCGGTTGGACGAAGCTCGCGAAGTACACCCGCTCAGAGTCCTTCGACGAGATGAAGCACGCAGAGATCCTGACGGACCGGATTCTCTTCCTCGAAGCTCTGCCGAATTACCAGCGGCTGTTCCACGTACGGGTGGGGCAGACCGTCACGGAGATGTTCCAGGCCGACCGGCAGATCGAGGTCGAGGCCATCGACCGGCTCAAGCGGGGCATCGAGCTGATGCGCAACAAGGGCGACATCACCTCGGCGAACATCTTCGAGGACATCCTCGCGGACGAGGAGCACCACATCGACTACCTCGACACCCAGCTGGAGCTGGTGGAGAAGCTCGGCGAGGCGCTCTACATCGCCCAGGTCATCGAGCAGCCGAGCTGAGCGAGCGGCCGGATGCCCACCTTCCGCCTCCCACGGAGCCGCGGCGGGAGAACCCCGTCGGCGCTCCGGGCTACGCGGCCTCCGAAAGCGCCGCGGGCTCCACGGCGTCCGCCTCCGCGCCCAGCGGCTCGGGCGCGCCGGTGTCGATGAGTTCCCGGCGGGGGCAGGCGCCCCGGCCGAGCAGTGCCTGGATGCGGCGGACGCAGCCGCCGCAGTCGGTGCCGGCCTTGCAGGCGGAAGCGATCTGACGGGGCGTGCAGGCGCCCGTGTCCGCGTGGTCACGGACCTGCTGCTCGGTGATCCCGAAGCAGGAGCAGACGTACACGCGGCTTCACCTTCCGTGGAGGCACCTCACCCATCCGGCTGATCTTGAGTGAGGTTACCCTTACCTTACCTGCCACGGCGGGGGCTGTACAACGCAGTGGGGCGCGGATCACAGGATCCGCGCCCCACTCTCGTTGTGCCCCTGCTCGTCAGCGCAGGTCAGCGACCTTCCGGCTCACTGATCGCGGTACATCTCCGCCACCAGGAAGGCCAGGTCGAGCGACTGGCTGCGGTTGAGCCGCGGGTCGCAGGCGGTCTCGTAGCGCTGGTGGAGGTCGTCGACGAAGATCTCGTCGCCGCCGCCCACGCACTCGGTGACGTCGTCACCGGTCAGCTCCACGTGGATGCCGCCCGGGTGGGTGCCGAGGCTCTTGTGCACCTCGAAGAAGCCCTTGACCTCGTCCAGCACATCGTCGAAGCGCCGGGTCTTGTGGCCGGAGGCCGCCTCGAAGGTGTTGCCGTGCATCGGGTCGCAGATCCAGGCGACCTGCGCGCCGGAGGCGGTGACCTTCTCGACCAGCTCGGGGAGCTTGTCGCGGACCTTGTCCGCTCCCATGCGGGTGATGAAGGTCAGCCGGCCCGGCTCCCGCTCCGGGTCGAGGCGCTCGATGAGGGTCAGCGCGTCCTCGGGCGTCGTCGTCGGGCCGAGCTTGACGCCGATGGGGTTGCGGATGCGCGAGGCGAACTCGATGTGCGCGCCGTCGAGCTGACGGGTGCGCTCGCCGATCCAGACCATGTGGCCGGAGACGTCGTAGAGGTTGCCGGTGCGCGAGTCGACGCGGGTCAGCGACGACTCGTAGTCCAGGACCAGCGCCTCGTGGGAGGCGAAGAACTCGACGGTGCGGAACTCCTCCGGGTCCACCCCGCAGGCGTTCATGAAGTTCATCGCGCGGTCGATCTCGCGGGCCAGCGCCTCGTAGCGCTGTCCGGAGGGCGAGGACTTCACGAAGTCCTGGTTCCAGGCGTGCACCTGCCGCAGGTCGGCGTAGCCGCCCGTGGTGAAGGCGCGCACGAGGTTCAGGGTCGCCGCGGAGGCGTGGTACATCCGCTTGAGCCGCTCGGGGTCCGGGATCCGGGCCGCCTCGGTGAACTCGAAGCCGTTGACGGAGTCGCCGCGGTAGGTCGGCAGCGTCACCCCGTCGCGGGTCTCGGTGGGCTTGGAGCGCGGCTTGCTGTACTGGCCGGCGATCCGGCCGACCTTCACCACCGGGACGGACCCGGCGTAGGTGAGGACGGCGCCCATCTGGAGGAGCGTCTTGAGCTTGTTGCGGATGTGCTCGGCGGATACGGCGTCGAAGGCCTCCGCGCAGTCGCCGCCCTGAAGCAGGAACGCCTCACCACGGGCGACCGCTCCCAGGCGCTCGCGCAGCTGGTCGCACTCGCCCGCGAAGACGAGCGGCGGATAGGACTCGAGCTCCGCGATCACATCGCGCAGAGCCTTTTGGTCCGGCCAGTCAGGCTGCTGCGCCGCGGGCAGGTCTCGCCAGGTGTGTCCACCGGCGTGGGTTTCAGCGTTCACGGTCACACTGCCCACATTACGGGGTCCCGCGAGGCTGTCCGTCCCGGTATCCGGACTTTGAGACGCACTGCACTCGGACGGTCCGGTAGGGTGCCCCGCATGTGCACGCGACCGGCTCTCAACAGCAACTGGTGGTGGACCGCTCATCCGGCGGCCCACTGATTCGCGCGCACTCCACACATCTCGCGAAGGCCGCCCGAGGGGCGGCCTTCAGCCTTGTGCGGCGGCCGTTCCTCCTCTCCCGGAAGGAACCCCGTCATGCACCGCGAGCCCCCCGCTGCCCACCCGGACGCCGCCGCACTCGTCCGGCGGCTGCTCGACCCCGCCTGCCCGCCGTTCGCCCTGCTCCACCGCCGCACGCCCGGGCGGGAGGCGGCGTCCTCCGCTCCCGGCTTCGCGCGAGCGGGAGGTGCCCCCACCGTCGAGGTGCTGATCGGTGAGGTCGACGAGGTCGGGCGGCTGGCGGACATCCCGCTGGGCGAGGGGGTGCCGGACGCGCCGGTGACCGACGCGCTCGCGCTGATCCCGTTCCGGCAGATCCGCGAGCGCGGCTTCCGGGCCCACGACGACGGCACGCCGCTGGCCGTGCTGCGCCCCCGCGAGAGCGCGGAGCTGCCCCTCGACGAGGTGCTGGCGGCGCTGCCCGTGCAGGAGGTACGGGTGACGGACGGGGCGTTCGACGTGGACGACGACGCCTATGCGGAGATCGTCGGGCGGGTGGTGCGGGACGAGATCGGCACCGGCGAGGGCGCGAACTTCGTCATCCGCAGGACGTTCGAGGGCACGATCGAGGACTTCTCGGCGGCCGGCGCCCTGGCGCTGTTCCGGCGGCTGCTGGCGGGTGAGCGCGGTGCGTACTGGACGTATGTGGTGCACCGCCCCGGGGTGCACACCCTGGTCGGCGCCAGCCCCGAGGTGCACGTCCGGATGACCGGCGCCAGGAGCGGGCCCGGCGGGCCCCCGTCCGGGGACGGCGGGCCGGGGGCCGGGACGGTCGTGATGAACCCGATCAGCGGCACCTACCGCTACCCGCAGGACGGCCCCACCGCCGAGAGCCTGCTGGCGTTCCTCGACGACCGCAAGGAGGCCGAGGAGCTGTCGATGGTGGTGGACGAGGAACTGAAGATGATGTGCACCGTCGGCGACCGGGGCGGGGTGGTGATCGGGCCCCGGCTCAAGGAGATGGCGCACCTCGCGCACACCGAGTACGAGCTGCGCGGCCGCTCCACCCTCGACGTGCGCGAGGTGCTCAAGGAAACGATGTTCGCGGCGACGGTCACCGGGTCGCCGGTGCAGAACGCCTGCCGGGTGATCGAGCGGTACGAGCCGGTGGACGGCGACGGGCGGGGCCGCGGCTACTACGCGGGAGCGCTGGCGCTCATCGGCCGGGACGCGGGCGGTGCGCAGACGCTGGACTCGCCGATCCTGATCCGTACCGCCGACATCTCCGCCGACGGCCGGCTGCGGGTGCCGGTCGGCGCCACCCTCGTGCGCGCCTCCGACCCGCGCGGCGAGGTCGCCGAGACGCACGCCAAGGCCGCGGGGGTGCTGAGCGCGCTGGGGGTGCGGCCGGCACCCGCGCGCGGGCCGGCCGGGGGCCGCGCGCAGCGGCTGGCCGACGACCCCCGGGTGCAGGCCGCGCTCGACGCCCGCCGCGCCGGCCTCGCGCCCTTCTGGCTGCGGATGCAGACCACCGCACCGATCGCCGAGCTGAGCGGGCATGCGCTGGTCGTCGACGCGGAGGACACCTTCACCGCCATGCTGGCGCATCTGCTGCGCACCTCGGGGCTGGACGTCACCGTGCGCCGCTTCGACGAGCCGGGGCTGCGCGAGGCCGCCCTCGCGCACCCGGGCCCGGTCGTGCTGGGCCCGGGGCCGGGCGACCCGTCGGACGCCACCGACCCCAAGATGCGTTTCCTGCGGTCGCTGACCGCCGAGCTGCTCGCCGGGCACCGCTCCCCGCTGCGGACCGGCGGCGCCGCCGGGCGGGGTCCGGGGAAACTGCCGGCGCACGGCGCGGGCGGACGTCCCGAGGGCCTGCTCGGGGTCTGCCTCGGGCATGAACTCATCGCCGCCGAGCTGGGGTTGGAGATCGTCCGCAAGGACGTGCCCCACCAGGGCGCACAGGAGCGGATCGACTTCTTCGGACGTCCGGAGACCGTCGGCTTCTACAACACCTTCACGGCCCGCTGCGACGACCGCACGGAGACGGAACTCGCCATGCACCGCGTGGAGTTGAGCCGGGACGCGGACACCGGGGAGGTGCATGCGCTGCGCGGTCCGGGCTTTGCCGGTGTGCAGTTCCACCCGGAGTCGGTGCTGACCTTGGACGGCGCCTCGGTCACCGCGCAGTTGCTGGCAGCTGTCCTCGTGTGACCAGCATGTTCTCGTTGGTGCGGTGGGCCAGGTGGTCCTCGACGTTGGCCACGGTGGCCTCGACGATCTGGCCGACCGCGTCCTCGGTGAAGTACGCCTGGTGCGAGGTGACCAGCACGTTCCCGAAGGTCATCAGGCGGGCGAGGGTGTCGTCGTCGACGATGTCCAGGGACTTGTCGAAGAAGAAGAACCTGGCCTCCTCCTCGTAGACGTCCAGGCCGACCCCGGTGAGCCGGCCGGCCTTGAGCGTCTCGACCAGGGCCGCGGTGTCGACGAGCGCACCGCGGCTGGAGTTGACCAGGATCGCGTCGTCCCTCATCGCGGCCAGCGCGGCGGCGTCGACGACCCGCCGGGTCTCGGCCACCAGCGGGAGATGCAGGGAGATCAGGTCGGCCTCGGCGAACAGCCGCTCGCGGGGGACGTACGTCATGCCCAGCGCGGTGCAGGTCGGGTTCTCGACGAGGTCCCAGCCCAGCAGGTTCATCCCGAAGCCGTGGGCGATCCGGGTGAACGCCTCGCCGATCTTGCCGGTGCCGAGCACCCCCGCCGTCCGCCCGCGCAGATCCCGGCCCATCAGCCCGTCCAGCCGGAAGTCGAAGTTGCGGGTGCGGTTGGTGGCCCGGACGAGCCGCCGGTTGACGGCCAGCGCGAGGGCCCAGGCGAACTCGGCGACCGCGTGCGGGGAGTAGGAGGAGACCCGGCCGATGCTCAGCCCGAGGTCGGCCGCTGCCTGCAGATCGATGTTGTTGAAGCCCGTGGAGCGCTGGGCGATCAGCTTCGTGCCACCGGCCGCGAGGGTCTGCAGGACGTCCGCGCCCAGATCGGCGTTGACGCTGGAGCTGACGATCTCGTAGCCGTGCGCGATGGGCGCGGTGTCGCGGTTGAGGAAGACATCGAGGCTGCGGACCTGGTGCCGGCCCGCGAAGGCCCGCTCCAGGAACGGCCGCTCATCGGCCTGCACTCCGAAGGCGACGATCTCCACGAGCTCTCCCGGTTCTCCCCCCGGTGGCGCGCCGCCGCCCGGGGGCGAGGGCCGGATGTATCGCGTAGGGCGAATATACGGCGCCTCGCCCGGGGGTGCCGCCCGGAGCGCCGGACGGCGGACGGCGGACGGCGGAATGCAGCCGCGGGACGGGGCGGCGGCCGGCGGCTCAGCCGAAGAACACGCCGGCCTCGGCGTAGAGCGCCGGATCGACGGTCTTCAGCTTGGCGGTGGCCTCCGCGATCGGCACCCGGACGATGTCCGTGCCGCGCAGCGCGACCATCTTCCCGAAGTCGCCGTCGCGCACCGCGTCGATGGCGTGCAGCCCGAAGCGGGTGGCCAGCCAGCGGTCGAAGGCGCTGGGCGTGCCGCCGCGCTGGGTGTGCCCGAGGACCGTGGTGCGCGCCTCCTTGCCGGTGCGTGCCTCGATCTCCTTGGCCAGCCACTCCCCCACCCCGGACAGCCGGACATGCCCGAAGGAGTCGGTGGAGTCGTCCTTGAGGACCATCTGCCCGTCCTTGGGCATGGCGCCCTCGGCGACGACCACGATCGGGGCGTAGCGGACCTTGAAGCGGGATTCGATCCACCGGCAGACCTGCTCGATGTCGAAGCGCTGCTCCGGGATGAGGATGACGTTCGCCCCGCCGGCGAGGCCGGAGTGCAGTGCGATCCAGCCGGCGTGCCGGCCCATCACCTCGACGACGAGCACCCGCATATGGGATTCGGCGGTGGTGTGCAGCCGGTCGATGGCCTCGGTGGCGACGCCGACGGCGGTGTCGAAGCCGAAGGTGTAGTCGGTGGCCGACAGGTCGTTGTCGATGGTCTTGGGGACGCCGACGCAGGGGACGGCGTGCTCGCCGGAGAGCCGGGCGGCGACGCCGAGGGTGTCCTCGCCGCCGATCGCGATCAGCGCCTCGACCTCCTGCTTGGCGAGCGTCTCCTTGATCCGGCGGACGCCGTCGCGCTCCTTGAAGGGATTGGTCCGCGAGGAGCCGAGGACGGTGCCGCCGCGGGGCAGGATGCCGCGCACCGCCGGGATGTCCAACGCGACCGTGTCGCCCTCCAACGGTCCGCGCCAGCCGTCCCGGAAGCCGACGAACTCGTACCCGTACTCCTGGGTGCCCTTGCGGACGATGCCCCTGATCACTGCGTTCAGACCGGGGCAGTCGCCGCCGCCGGTCAGTACTCCGACCCGCATCGCTGCTTCACCTACATCCCGTCAGTGGCCGCGCACGGCCGTGTGTGAGCCGACCCCGGTCACGCTAATGGTGATCTGGGTCACTCCGGGATGGGACAAACGGTGAGGTCCGTGATTTACCGGGGAGTTGGTACGGGGCGTTCACCCGTACGAGCGGCTCCTTTCGGGGAACGACCGGGCGGCCGGCGACCGCGCCGGTCACGCCCTTCGCGGCCGGGCCGTCACGCCTCGTCGAGGCCGCGCTCTATGGCGTACCGCACCAGCTCGACGCGGTTGTGCAACTGCAGCTTGCCGAGGGTGTTCTGCACATGGTTCTGCACCGTGCGGTGCGAGATGACCAGCCGCTCGGCGATCTGCTTGTACGAGAGTCCCTTGGCCACCAGGCGCAGCACCTCGGTCTCCCGGTCCGTCAACTGCGGTGCGCCCGCCTCGTCCGGCGTCGCGGGGGCCGGCTCGGTCGCCAGCCTGCGGTACTCGCCGAGCACCAGGCCGGCCAGGCCCGGGGTGAACACCGCATCGCCGGCGGCCGTGCGCCGCACCGCGTCGAGGAGTTCCTCGGTGCTCGCCGACTTCAGCAGATAGCCGGTCGCCCCGGACTTGACCGCCTCCAGGACGTCGGCGTGCTCACCGCTCGCGGACAGCACCAGCACCCGCAGGGCCGGATTGGCGCCGACCAGTTCCTGGCACACCCGCACGCCGGGCATCCCGGGCAGATTGAGGTCCAGGACCAGCACCTCGGGCCCCGCGGCCTGCGCCCTGCGCACCGCCTGGAGTCCGTCGCCGGCCGTGGCGACCACCTCGCACCCGGCCGCCGCCAGGTCCCGTGCGACCGCGTCCCGCCACATGGGGTGGTCGTCGACCACCATGACCTTCAGACCCTGCTCGCTCACGCTCCCGCCTTCCCCCGTCGTCCGCCCTCGGGCGCCGTGCCCTTGGGGACCGTCAACTCCACTTCCGTGCCCTGGCCGGGAACGGAGACCCACTCCGCGCTGCCGCCCAGGTCCCGCAGCCTGCCGCGGATCGACAGGGCCACCCCCAGGCGGCCCTCCCGCTCGGCGTCCGCGAGCCGGCCCTCGGGGATGCCGGGGCCGTCGTCGCGGACGGTCACGAGCACCGCGTGCGGTTCGTCCTCCACCAGGATCCATGCGTGGGCACCGGCCCCCGCATGCACCCGTACATTGTCCAGCGCGGCACTGACAGCGGCCGCGAGTTCGGCCGCCGCCGCGGGCGGCAGCGCGACCGGGGCGCCGGGCTCGGAGAAGGTGACACCGGCGCCCGCGTACGGCGCGAGCAGGGCCCGGACGTCGCACGGTCCGTCGGCGGCCGGCGCCGGCGCGGCCCCGGCGGGCACCACGACACCCTCCCCCGCGTCCTCGCCGGTCTGATGCGGCACCCCGCTCGCCGCGCCGCCGGGCCGGATCCCGGGCGGCGGGACTAGCCCGCCGGCGACCAGGGTCCGCAGCGCGACCTCCTGCTCACCGGCCATCCGGCCGAGTTCGCCCGCCTCTCCGCCGATCTCGGCGCCGCGCCGCTGCACCATCGCCAGCACCTGGAGCACGCTGTCGTGGATGTCACGGGCCAGCCGCTCCCGCTCCCGGGTGGCGGCCTCGATCTGCAGGGCGCGGGCGAGGGTGCGCTCGCTGGAGCGGGCCACCTCGACGACGTAGCCCAGACCGACGCTGGCCACCCACACCAGCACCACGTTGTGGATGGTGTCGCGGGCCAGCTCCTGGCGCTCGACGAGGTTGGCCACCGCCACGACGGTGGAGGCCACCGCGGCCCAGCGCCAGCCGCCCTTGATCGCGAAGCCCAGGACCGCGCCCGCCGTCCAGATGGACGGCAGCGTCGGCCCGCCGTCCATGATGCGGGCGTGGGTGTCGACCACCAGCGTGAGCAGGATGCCGCCGACCGCGAAGCCGAGGTCGGCGACCAGGAACTGCCGGGTGCAGCGCTCCGCCGAGGTGGTGCAGCGCCAGGTCAGCACCATCCAGACGGTGAGCACGCCCATGTAGGCGGCGGCGCCCAGCGGATGGGCGTACTGCCGGTAGGAGAGCGCGACCAGGCACGCGGTGTAGACGAGGGTGAGGATCCGGTAGCCGGTGAGCGCGCGCCACAGCGGGAGTTCGACGGACATCCGCAGCGCCTTCGGGGGGCGCGTGCCATGGCGTCTGGCGGCCATGGCGCCGCCCGCGGTCCGTGTGCCGGTGTCCGTGTCCGTTTCCGTCATTGCCGTCCCCCTTGCCGGGCGTGCTCACGCCCGGTCTCGGCCCTGCCCGTGTGTTATTCGGCGGCCGCCTTCTTGGCCCGCTCCGCCTCGGCCTTCTTCTGCGCCTCGGCCTGTGCCGCCTCGGCCTTCGCCGCGTCGGCGATCTGCCGCTTGGCCGCCGTCGCGTAGATGTCGACGTACTCCTGGCCGGAGAGCTTCATGATCTCGTACATGACCTCGTCGGTCACCGACCGCAGGATGAAGCGGTCGCCCTCCATGCCCTGGTAGCGGGTGAAGTCCAGCGGCTTGCCGATGCGGATGCCCGGCCGGATCATCTTCGGCACGATCTTGCCGGGCGGCTGCACCTTCTCGGTGTCGATCATCGCCACGGGAATGACCGGCGCCCCGGTGGCCAGCGCCACCCGCGCCAGGCCGCCCGGCTTGCCGCGGTAGAGCCGGCCGTCCGGCGAGCGGGTGCCCTCCGGGTAGATGCCGAACAGCTCACCGCGCTCCAGCACTTCGATGCCGCTCTTGATCGCCGCCTCGCCCGCGCCCCGGCCGCCCGAACGGTCCACCGGGAGCTGGCCCACGCCCTTGAAGAACGCGGCCGTCAGCTTGCCCTTGACCCCCGGAGAGGTGAAGTACTCGGACTTCGCGATGAAGGTGACCTTGCGGTCGAGCACCGCGGGCAGGAAGAACGAGTCCGAGAAGGACAGGTGGTTGCTCGCGAGGATCGCCGGGCCCTCGGCGGGGATGTTCTCGATGCCTTCCACCCAGGGCCTGAAGGCAAGCTTCAGCGACCCGCCGATGGAAAACTTCATTGCGCCGTAGATCAACCGACTGCCTCCTGTGTGTGACGCAAAGACCTTAACCTGCCCCGGTGACCCGCTCGCGCCGCGGCTGCCGCCGGACCTATCCGCCCGCCGTCACTTTGCGTACCCTGAGGTAACCCGCCAGGCCCCCTTATCGATCGGAGTCCCCCGGTGCCGCTCCTTCCCGGAGCCGAGCCGTTCCGCCGTGACGGCGGAGAGGTCGGCGTCCTCGTGTGCCACGGCTTCACCGGCTCCCCCCAGTCCGTACGCCCCTGGGCCGAGCATCTGGCCGGCCAGGGGCTCACGGTCAGTCTGCCGCTGCTGCCCGGTCACGGCACCCGCTGGCAGGACCTGCAGATCACGACCTGGCAGGACTGGTACGCCGAGGTCGACCGCGAGCTGCGGGCGCTGACCGAGCGCTGCACGTCCGTCTTCGTCTGCGGCCTGTCGATGGGCGGCGCGCTGGCGCTGCGGCTGGCCGCCAAGCACGGCGACGCCATCAGCGGGGTGGCCGTGGTCAACCCCGCCAACAAGGTCCACGACGCGGCCGGGCCGCTGCTGCCGGTGCTGCGCCACCTCGTGCGGACGACCAAGGGGCTGACGAGCGACATCGCCAAGCCCGGCGCGGAGGAGGTCGGCTACGACCGGGTGCCGCTGCACGCCGCGCACTCGGTGCGCCGCTTCTTCCAGCAGGTCGACTCCGAACTCCCCGGCGTCACCCAGCCGTTGCTGGTGATGACCAGCCCGCAGGACCATGTCGTCCCGCCGGGGGACTCCGCACGCATCCTGAGCCGGGTGTCCTCGACCGACGTCCGGCAGACGCTCCTGGAGCGCAGCTTCCACGTCGCCACCCTCGACCACGACGCGGAGCAGATCTTCCGCGAGACGGATGCCTTCATCACCCGCCTCGCGCCGCAGGCACGGGCGGACGCGGCTTCGGAGGGGACGGCGGCCAGTGGCGGAGCGTAGCCCCCGCGACCCCCGGGACCCGCTGGACGAAGAGGCCGCCTGGGCCGAGATCGTGGCGGGCTACGGCGACCAGCCGTCGTTCCCTCCGCACGACGAGGGCGAAGGCGACGGCGACGGCGACGGCAAGGACGCGCCGACGGGGGACGCCGGTACCGAGAGCGCCGGGAAGGGTGCCGAGGAGGACGCCGGGAAGGGCGCGAAGGAGGACGGGGCCGGGCCCGGGGACGGCGGGGCCGGTGCCTCCCGTCCGGGCAGTTTCGTCGTCTTCGCGCCGGGCGTCGGCCCGCGCAACTGGTCCCCCTCACAGGCGTCCGACGACGACTTCGACGAGACCGACGAGGGCCACTTCACCCCGCCCGAGCCGCCCCCGCTGCCCCAGGCCGATGTCACCGCCAAGTTCGCCTGGATCGCGGTGATCGGCGGTCCGGTGCTGCTGGTGGCGATGGTGCTGCTCCAGCAGCCGGTGACGTGGTGGATCACGGTCCTGGGCATCGGCGGCTTCCTCGGCGGGTTCGCCACCCTGGTGGCCCGGATGAAGAGCGACGACGAGGACGACAACGACCTGCCGGGCAGCGGCGCGGTGGTGTGAGTCAGCCCGCGGCCGGCACCCGCAGCGCGGCCAGCACCGGCAGGTGGTCCGTCGCGGCCGTGAGGTCGCTCTCCCGTACTCCCGGCAGCCCGTGCGGCACACCGCAGCCGAGGACCTCCACGCCCGGCGTGGTGAAGATCGCGTCGATCCGCTGATGCGGGTCGTGGGGCGTGGAGGTGAGCTCCCCGCCCCACGGCTTCGCCGCCCAGGCGTCGGTGAGCGCCCCGGCCAGCCGGCGGAAACTGCGGCCCTCCGGCCGCTCGTTGAGGTCGCCCCCGGCGACGGCGTACGGCACGCCCAGGGCGGCCAACTGCTCCAGCAGCAGCCCGGCCTGCTCGGCACGCTCCTTGGCGGCGAGGCTCAGGTGGCAGCTGAGCACGCCGAGCCGGGCCCCGCCCACGCGCACCACCGCGGTGGCGAATCCGCGCTGGTGCAGTCCGGGGGTGCGGGGCAGCAGGACGTCCTCGGTGCGCTCCACATGGGCGCGCAGGGTGCAAAGGATCATCGGGCCCGCGGCCGTGCCGCCGCCGGTGACGTACACCAGACCGGCCGCGCGGGCCAGCTTCTCGGCGGCCTTGCGCCAGCGGAAGAACCGCGGCGCCTCCTGGACCAGCACGAGATCGGGGGCGCAGGCCCGGATCACCCGGGCCAGCGCCGCCCGGTCGTCGCGCATCGAGCGGATGTTGTAGCTGAGCACCCGGATCACGGCCGTGCCGTCGGGCTCGGTGCGGGAGTCGGGAAGCGGGATCAAGGCGGCGGGTCCAATCACCGGGATCGTCACGCGGGCCAAGATAGAGCACCGTCCGCCGCTCCCCCGGGGGGCGCGGCGGACGGTGTCATACGAAGGAGGGGCGCCCTCGGGCCCGGGGCGGTCAGCCCTGGCGCGCCAGGTCGGCCGCGCCGACCAGACCGGCCTTGCCGCCGAGCTGGGCGGCGAGCACCTGCGCGTGCGGCCGCCACTGGTTGCCGACGAGCCACCGGCGGAAGGACTTGCGGATCGGGCCCAGGACGAGTTCGCCCTCGTCCGAGACGCCGCCGCCGACGATGAAGGCCGACGGGTCGAAGAGCGAGGCGAGGTCGGCGAGGCCGGCGCCGGCCCAACGGGCCAGTTCGCGGAACGAGTCGATGGCGACCGGGTCGCCCTGGCGGGCGGCCTCGCTGATGTGCCGCCCCTCGATGCCCTCGGAGGTGCCGTCGCCGAGCGCCAGCAGGATCTCGGCGTTCTCGGGGGTGGCGAAGGCCCGCTGGCGGGCGTAGCGCAGCAGGGCGCGGCCGGAGGCGTACTGCTCCCAGCAGCCCTGGCTGCCGCAGCCGCAGAGCAGGCCGTCCGGCACGACCCGGATGTGCCCGAATTCGGCGGCGACGCCGAAGCGGCCGCGGCGCAGCTTGTTGCCGATGATGATGCCGCCGCCCAGGCCGGTGCCGAGCGTGATGCAGATGACGTCGCTGTGGCCCTGGCCGGCGCCGAACTTGTACTCGCCCCAGGCCGCGGCGTTGGCGTCGTTCTCGACCACCACGGGCAGGCCGACGCGCTGCTCGACCTTGTCCTTGAGCGGTTCGTGGCGCCAGTCGATGTTCGGTGCGAACAGGACCGTGGCCCGCTTCTCGTCGACATAGCCGGCGGCACCGATGCCGACGGCCTCGACGTGGTGGCCGGCCCCGACGGTCCGCACCGCGTCCGCGATGGCCTCGGTCAGCGCTTCGGTGGCATGCGGAGTCGGAACCTTGCACGTCTCAAGGATCGAGCCCTCTTCGTCGACCACGCCGGCCGCGATCTTCGTGCCGCCGATGTCGACGCCGATGGTGAGTCCCATGTGTCCCTCAGTTTTTCGCTCGAACCCCGCCGGGACCCACCGTACCGGAGGCGGGGGCGCCGGGCCGCGCCCTTCCGGGCGGCGGACCGGGGCGGCCTCCCCGGTGGTGCGGGGCGGCGGGGACTAGTCGAGATCGATCCGCTCGGTGCCGGTGGGACCGTCGTCGTCGCGCGGGTCGTCGCCGCGGCGGGCCTCGGGCCGCTCGCCGGAGTCCTCGCGGGTCCAGCGGCGCTCGCTGCTCTCGACGGCGGAGCGGTAGGCGGCGAGCAGCTCGGAGCCGGCCGCGGCGAGGTGGTCGAAGAGGTCGGGGTTGCGCTCGATGACCGGCTCGACGGCGGCCTTCGCCTGCTTGAACAGCTGGCTGACGGCGCCCTGCGCGGCGATGCCGCCCAGTGCCCCGGGAAGCTGGATGCCGGCGAGCTTGTCGGTCACCGCGTCGGCGAGCTTGCGCAGCTCCTCCGCCGCGCTGCCCGGCTGCGGGCCGTGGGCGGCGCGGTGCCGGGCCTTCTCCTCGGCGAGGTCCTCGGCGCAGGCCGTCTCCCAGGCGTCGGCATCGGGCGCGGCCCTGCGGTCGGCGGGCTCGGTGGCATCACTCATGAGGAACTCCGTGACTCCTGCGGCGAGGCGGTACGGCGAAGAGGTGCGCGCGGCACCTCGGGCGGGGCCCACCCTTGACGGTACCCGAACGGTGGTGGCGCGTTCAGTCGCTCTGCGGCCACAGGGCCGGATCCGGGGTGAAGCGGATCTCCAGGACGCCGTCGCGCAGTCCGGCGCCGGAGACGGTGCAGCGGCGCAGCGCGGAGGGGAGGGTGCGGATCCGCCGGAAGCGGCCGACGCTGACCACGATCTCGTCGCCGCGGCGCACCAGGCCGAGGCCCTTGCGCTCGGCGCCGGGCAGCGGCACCCGCCAGACGAGGATGCCGTCGGCCGCCAGCCGGTCCTCGACGGTCCAGGGGTCGGGGCGGGGCCCGTCCGCGGGCGCCGCGGCGCCGGTCTCGCCGGCCGGACCGTCGATCAGCTCGTCCAGCTCGTCGACACCCTGCGGGTCGCGGCCCAGGTGGGCCACCTCGTGGACGGGGATGTCGGGGAACTCCTCGCGCAGCGCCTTGAGGGCGGTCTGCTGGCCGCCGGAGAGCGCGGCGAGGAACGGATCCGCCGAGCCGGTGGGCAGCAGCCGGTTGACGACCAGGCCGTCGGTGCGCCGGCCCTGCAGCGCCAGGCCGGCGCGGAGGGTGCGCAGGTTGGCGGCGGCGACCGGACCGGCGTCGGTGACCAGGCGCACGGACGTGCCGGGGTCGTCGATCGCCCGCTGGACGGCGGCGAGTTCGCGCTCCCAGCGCTCGGCGGCGTCGTAGAGCTTCTGGGCCGGCATCGGGACGCCGGCGAGCTGGGCGAGCACCGGGCGCAGCGCACGGGCCGCCTGGCGCTCGGGGGGCAGCAGCCGGCGCAGATAGCGGCGGACCTGGGCCGGCAGGCCGAGCAGCCGGATCGCCTCGGCGGCCGGGGGCATGTCGACGACGATCAGGTCCCAGTCGCCCGAGGCGTGTTCGGCGCGCAGCGCCTGCAGCAGCGCGAAGTCCTCGGAGCCGGGGAGTTCGGTGAGCTCGTCCTCGTCGAGGGGGCTGGCGCCGAGCAGGTCGAGGGCCGCGCCGGCCCGCTCCTGGAAGGCCAGGAACTCCTGGCGGAAGCGGTCGCCGGGATCGACGCGCAGGGCGTGCAGGCCCGGTGCTATCGGGGTGGGGGCGTCGGCGCCGAGGGGCGTACCCAGGACCGCTTCCGGGGCGCAGCTCTCGGTGGTGAGCAGGAGTGCACGGGTGCCCCGGCGGGCGCCGGCCAGGGCGGTGGCGGCGGCGAGCGTGGTGCGGCCCGCGCCGCCGGGGCCCGTGACGAGGACGATGCGCACGCTCAGAGCTTCTTGGCCTCGTCGGCGGAAGCGGTCGTGTCGGCGGCGTCCGCGGTGTGGTCGGCGGGGCCGCTCTCGACGCGCTTCTTCAGCCCGGCCAGCGCGCGGTCGATGATGACCTTCTCCGCCTTGCGCTTGATCATGCCGAGCATCGGGATCTTGACGTCGACGGTGAGCTGGTACGTCACCTCGGTGCGCGCGCCGTTGCCCAGCGCGGCGAGGCGGTAGGAGCCGTCGAGGGCGCGCAGCATCTGCGACTTGACCAGGGACCAGCTGACCTCGTTCTCGCCGGTCCAGGTGTAGGCGAGGGTGTGGTCGTCCTTGATCGCTCCGGCGTCCAGCAGCAGGCGCACCTGCGCGGCGCGGCCGTGGTCGTCCTTGTCCAGGACCTCTGCCTCTTTGACCTCGCCGGTCCACTCCGGATAGCGGTCAAAGTCGGCGATCACTCCCATCACGTCGGCGGGTGCCGCCTCGATCGTGATGCTCGAGCTGGTGTGTTCGGCCATCGCCGTGACTCCTCCATGCCGATTCGTGCCGGTCCGCCGACTCTTCCCCCGGCTCTCCCTGCCTCCCCCGTTCCCGGCTTCGCCGGAGCGGGGGCACCCCCTTGAGCGGGGGGAGACCCCATGACGCGGTGTCTCTGCTGCTGAAGGCTACCGCGCGGGGGAACGCGGGCGGACACCAGCAGGCCCGCCACGACGGGGCGGGACGCTCCCCCGGCCGCCCGTCACCGGGCTCATGCCCCGGGGCCCGCGGTCTCACCACTCCATGACATACGGCGTTCCGGTCGCATTGAAATGGCCGACATTGATGCATTCCGTGCCGCCGATGCGGACCCGGCGGGCGAGCGGCTGGTGCACATGGCCGAAGAGGGCGTAGCGCGGCCGGGTGGTGCGGATGGCGTGCAGCAGGGCCGCGCTGCCGCGCTCGAAGCGGCGGGCGACGGTGTCGTAGCAGAGCTCGGGGACGTCCGGCGGGATGTGGCTGCACAGCACGTCCACCTCGCCGACCGCCTCGACCTTGGCGGCGAACTCCTCGTCGCCGATCTCGTAAGGGGTGCGCATCGGTGTGCTGAGTCCGCCGCCGACGAACCCGAAGACCCGGCCGCCGATCTCCACGCGTTGGCCGTCGAGAACGGTGGTACCGGCCGCGGCGTACTCGGGCCACAGGCGCGGGATGTCGACGTTGCCGTAGGTGGCGTACGTGGGGGTGGGGAAGGCCGCGAAGAGTTCGGCGTACTGCTTGCGGACCGCGCCCTCGATGACCGACTCCCGGCTCACGCCCGTGCGGTCGAGCTCGCCCCACAGCCGGCGGCCCAGTGCACGGGCCTCCTCGAAGCGGCGGGCGGTGCGCAGTTCGACGAGGGCGCTCGCGTTCGCGGCGCCGAAGAGTTCGGGGAAGATGCCGCGCGAGTGGTCGGCGTAGTCGAGGAAGAGGACCAGGTCACCCAGGCACAGCAGGGCGTCGGCGCCGGTTCCGGCCGCCGCGAGGTCCCGGCTGTTGCCGTGTACGTCACTGACCACATGCACTCGCATGGCGTCACCCTAGATCGCGCGGGCCGGTGCGGGGAGGGGGGTGGAGGTCAGGGTTACTTTCGGGTCACCGACCCGCTGGTCTAGTCTGCGCGGGACAAGTCCCATGGCGTGTCCCCCAGCTGTGACGCATCGAACATCTGGCCTTTCCCCCCTATCCCAAAAGCAATACCCATGGGTAACGTCCGGGCAGTCCAATCCCCCCTTGCATGATCATGGACCGCCGCCGGTGTACACACAGCGTCGTGGCGCCGGCGCTTTTGAGGAGCAGCAGTCTTGCGCGAGTTCAGCCTTCCGGCCCTGTACGAGGTCCCAGCGGACGGCAATCTGACGGATCTTATCCGCCGAAATGCCGCGCAGCACCCGGATGTTGCCGTCATGGGACGCAAGGTGAACGGTGCGTGGCAGGACGTCACCGCCGCCACCTTCCTCGCCGAGGTCCGCGCCGCCGCCAAAGGTCTGATCGCCTCGGGTGTGCGGCCCGGCGACCGGGTCGGCCTGATGTCGCGCACCCGCTACGAGTGGACGCTGCTGGACTTCGCCATCTGGAGCGCGGGCGCCGTCACCGTCCCCGTGTACGAGACCAGTTCGGCCGAGCAGATCCAGTGGATCCTCGGTGACTCGGGGGCGGTGGCCTGCCTGGTGGAGTCCCCCTCCCACGAGGCGACCGTCGAGTCGGTCCGCGACCGGCTGCCGGATCTGGAGAACATCTGGCAGATCGAACGGGACGCCATCGCCCGGCTGCGGGCCGCGGGCGCCGCCGTCTCCGACGAGGAGGTGGACGCGCGCAGCGCGCTCGCCGACGCGGACGCCCCGGCCACCATCGTCTACACCTCCGGCACCACCGGCCGCCCCAAGGGCTGTGTGCTCAGCCACCGCAGCTTCTTCGCCGAGTGCGGCAACATCGTCGAACGCCTGCGGCCGCTGTTCCGCACCGGCGACTCCTCGGTGCTCCTCTTCCTCCCCATCGCGCACGTCTTCGGCCGGCTGGTGCAGGTCGCCGCGGTGATGGCGCCCATCAAGCTGGGCCACGCCCCCGACATCAAGAACCTCACCGACGACCTCGCCTCGTTCCGGCCGAAGCTGGTGCTGGGCGTGCCCCGGGTCTTCGAGAAGGTCTACAACTCGGCGCGGGCCAAGGCGCAGGCCGACGGCAAGGGCAAGGTCTTCGACAAGGCGGCGGACATCGCGATCGCCTACAGCCGCGCGCTGGACACCCCGGAGGGCCCGTCCCTCGGCCTGAAGGTGAAGTACAAGGTCTTCGACCGGCTGGTCTACGGCAAGCTGCGCGCCGTCCTCGGCGGCCGTGCCACCCACGCCATCTCCGGCGGGGCCCCGCTCGGTGAGCGCCTGGGCCACTTCTACCGCGGCATCGGCTTCACCGTCCTGGAGGGCTACGGCCTGACGGAGTCCTGTGCGGCGACCGCCTTCAACCCCTGGGACCGGCAGAAGATCGGCAGCGTCGGCCAGCCGCTGCCCGGTTCGGTCGTGCGGATCGCCGACGACGGCGAGGTGCTGCTGCACGGCGAGCACCTCTTCACCGAGTACTGGAACAACCCGTCGGCCACCAAGGAGGCGCTGTCCGACGGCTGGTTCCACACCGGCGACCTCGGCACCCTCGACGAGGACGGCTACCTCGCCATCACCGGCCGCAAGAAGGAAATACTGGTCACCGCGGGCGGCAAGAACGTCGCCCCCGCCGTGATCGAGGACCGCATCCGGGCCCACGCCCTGATCGCCGAGTGCATGGTCGTCGGCGACGGCCGGCCGTTCATCGGCGCGCTGGTCACCCTCGACGAGGAGTTCCTGCCCCGCTGGGCCGAGGAGCACGGACACCCGGCCGATGTGACGCCGTCCCAGGTCGCCGAGGATCCGGAGCTGCTGGCCGCCGTGCAGCGCGCCGTCGACGACGGCAACGCCGCCGTCTCCAAGGCCGAGTCGGTGCGCAAGTTCCGTATCCTCCCGACCCAGTTCACCGAGGAGTCGGGCCACGTCACGCCGTCGCTGAAGCTCAAGCGGAACGTGGTGGCGAAGGACTTCGCGGAGGAGATCGAGGCGATCTACCGCGCCTAGGGTGCCGGCCCTGCGCGGGCCGCACCGAGACACCGGAATCCGCCGTCGTGGCAGCGCCACGGCGGCGGATCGTCGTTGCGGGGCGGGGGATCCGGCTCCGCGCGACGACGCGGCCGGCCCGGGCCGGGTCGGCAGCCGGGCGGGCCGTCGCCCGGAGGCACGGACCCCTCAGAGCAGTTCCTTCAGCCGTTCCGCGAGCAGGTCCCAGCGCCACTTCTCCTCCACCCAGGCGCGGCCGCGTGCGCCCATGGTGCGGCGCAGGTCCGGGTCCTGGAGCAGGGCGACGAGGCGCTCCGCGGTGGGGGCGGGGCTGCCGCCGGGGACGACCCAGCCGGTTTCGCCGTCCAGGACGGCGTCGGGGGCGCCGCCCGAGTCGCCCGCCACCACGGGGAGTCCGGTGGCGGAGGCCTCCAGGTACACGATGCCGAGGCCCTCGACGTCGAGACCGCCGCGGCGGGTGCGGCAGGGCATCGCGAAGACGTCGCCGGCGCCGAAGTGGGCCGGCAGTTCCTCCCACGGGACCGCGCCGGTGAAGCGCACCGCGTCCCCGACGCCCTTCTCCACCGCCAGTGCGCGCAGCTCCTTCTCGTACGGGCCGCCGCCGACGATCAGCAGGACGGCGTCGGGCACCGCGGCCAGGACGGCCGGCATCGCCTCGATCAGGGTGTCCTGGCCCTTGCGCGGGACGAGCCGGGAGACACAGACGACCACGGGCCGGCCGGTGAGCCCGAGCCCGGCCCGTACGGCGTCGCCCCCCGAGCCGGGGTGGAAGGTCTTCTCGTCCACGCCGGGCGGGAGTTGGACCATCCGCCCGGCGGCCTGCGGGGTGAGCGCGCCGGCGATCCGGGAGCGGGTGTACTCGCCGAGGTAGGTGAGCGTGTCGGTGCCCTCGCCGATCCGGCGCAGCAGGCTGCGGGCGGCCGGCAGCTGCGCCCAGCCCGCCTCGTGGCCGTGCGTGGTGGCCACGATGCGGCGGGCACCGGCCGAGCGGAGCGCGGGGGCCATCAGCCCGAGCGGGGCCGCCGCGCCGAACCACACGGAGGAGCAGCCGTGTTCGCGCAGCAGCCCGGTGGCCCGCCGGGTCACCCTCGGGGTGGGCAGCAGCATCGTCGTACGGTCCCTGATCACCGGGAACGGCTGCTCGGCGTCGAAGGCGGCGGTGGCCGCGAGACCCTCCGCGCCGCGCTTCCAGGTCGAGGCGTAGACGACGACCTGGGAGGGGTCCAGGCGCAGCGCCATGCTGTGCAGGAAGGCCTGGATGCCGCCGGGCCGGGGCGGGAAGTCGTTCGTGACGATCAGGGTCTTGTGCACGATGGTCTCTCGGCGGTCGGTCTCGGCGGTTCCGCCCGACAGTACCGGTCGGCGGGCGGCAGGGGGCGGCCCACCCCGCCACGCCCGTCCCTCGTCTACGGTCGTGACCAGCCGCCACCGGCATCATGCAGGCAGCACGGGCGGGCGGCGGCGGACAGGGCAGGACACACGGGCCGCGGCTCCGCAGGCCATGCCCGTGGCCGACGGCGGACGATCGACGAGGTGACGATGAGCAGCATCAGCAGAGCGCGCGGGGTGTGGCTCCCGGTCGCGGTCTGGGCCGTGACCAGGGCCGTGGTCCTGCTGTGCGTCCTGAGGGTGCTGGTGCTGCCGGGACCGGACGTCACCACCGATGTGTCGGCGATCTACCAGGGCTGGTTCGACGTCCTGAAGACCGGCACCTTCCCGCTGGCCGATGTGACCTGGCAGTACCCGCCGGCCGCCGCGCTCGCGATCCTCTCCCCCGGTCTGCTGCCGTTCCTCGACTACGCCCCCGCGTTCTTCACCCTGGTCCTGGTCACGGACGCGGCGGCGCTGGCGCTCTTCCTGCGGGCCGGCCGGCGGCCGGGCCACCGCCCGGCGGGGGCCTGGGTGTGGATCGCGGGCGTGGCGCTGCTGGGCCCGACGGCCTATGCCCGCTACGACCTGATGGTCGCCGCCGTGGCCGCCGCCGCGCTGTTCGCGGCCGCCCGCCGGCCGCGGGTGGCGGGCGCCCTGGCCGCCTTCGGCGCGCTGCTGAAGGTCTGGCCCGTGCTGCTGCTGACGGGGGCGGCGGTGCGCGGTCGGCAGGCCCGTGCCCTGTGGCGGAGCGCGGCCGGCACCGCGGCCGGGCTGACCCTGGTCTTCGTGGCCGCCGCACCGGGCGCGCTGGCCTTCCTCACCTTCCAGCGCGACCGCGGCACGGAGGTCGAGTCGCTCGGCGCGCTGGTCTTCCATGTCGCCCGGCACTACGGGTGGGACGGGCAGGTGCTGCTGCACTACGGCTCGCTGGAGTTCCTCGGCCCCGGTGTCCCGCTCGTCAGCACCGTGGCGCTCACCCTGAGCCTGGCCGCCGCGGGCTGGCTGTTCCTGTGGCGGGTGCGCGCCCGGGAGCTCGGGCCCGCGACGCTGTGCGACGCCGCCTTCACCGCCACCTTGCTGTTCACCACCACCAGCCGCGTCATCAGCCCGCAGTACATGCTCTGGCTGGTGGGGCTCGGCGCGGTCTGCGTGACCGTACGGGCCTCCCGCCTGACGCTGCCGGCCGTACTGGTGCTGGCGGCCACCGGCCTCACCCAGCTGGAGTTCCCCGTCTGGTTCGCGCACATCGTGGCGAGCGACCCGCAGGCCGTCGCGCTGCTGGCGGTGCGCAACGGCCTGCTGGTCGCCGCCTCGCTGATCGCCTGCCGCCGGCTGTGGGTCTCGACCCGGGGCGACGGGAGCGGCCGTGCGCAGCCCGCCGGGGTGGTGGCCGCACGCCGGCCGTCCGGCGCGGCGCCCGCCGCTCCCCCGCAGCTCACGGGTTCCGCCCCGCAGCCGCCCGCGGACGGGCCGGCGCCGCCGGGCCGCTGACCCGGCCCCGCCTCACCGCCGCAGCTGCGCCTTCACATACGCCCGCCACTGCCGGGTGAACTCCGCCAGATCGATGCCGAGTTGGGAGCGGAGCGCGCTGTCCGTCCGGTCGGCGCGGGCGGGCCGCCGTCCGGCCCCGGACGCGCCCGGACGGGAGGCGGCGGCGACCGCCGTGGCCGCCTCCATCGGCGCCGCCGCGCTTCCCGACGAGCCGCGGAGCGCGCTCTTCCCGGCCGCCCGGTAGAAGGCGATCAGCTTGGCCTCGCCCCACTTGCCGGCGATCATCCGGCAGGCCAGCCAGCTGCCCTCGTAGGCCCTGGCCAGCCGGTCGGCACCGGCCTTGAAGCCGAAGTCCTGGTTGCTCGGCAGGCTGTCGGGGACCCTGCCGCGGGCGACGGCGCGGGTGAGTTCGGGGGCGGTGGCGGTGGCCCTGCGGTGGCTGCCCCGGTAGGCGACCCAGTCGGCGAAGCCCTCCGAGAGCCACAGCGGGGTCGCCACCGTGGTGACCGTACGGGTGGCGACATGGGTGGTCTCGTGGGTGAGGACCACCCTGCGGCCCAGGTCGTTGAGCTCCTCGTAGGCGTCCGGATTGATGATCACGCGGTCCGCGGGCGCGGGCGCCGTGACGCCGGCCTCGCCGGTGGTGACCGCCGCGATCCCCGCATAGCCGGACGCGTCGTCGCTGCCCATCAGCTGCGCCATCCGCTCGACCGAGTCCGGCGCCTCCACCACGACCTTCCGCGCCCACTTCCCCTTCCAGGCGGCCGAGACCGCGGGCACCGCCTGGTCCACCCGGTGCGCCAGGTCCTTCAGCCGCGCCAGGTGTCCGGCGCCGCCCAGGACCAGGCTGTGCCGGCCGCGGACCAGCCGCACCGGGCCCTGGTCCCACAGCTGGCGGGTGCCGCTCCTGCCGACCGCGGCGCCGTCGGTGTCGGAGGAGATCAGCCAGCGGCCGTCGTGCCGGGTGAGGGTGAGGTACTGGACGGCGTGCACCGGCGAGGTGTCGTAGCCCTCCAGGCGGTAGCGCAGCTGCACCTTCGCGGCCAGGTGGGTGTCGTCCTCCCCGGTGGCGAGCGGGAAGGCGCCGGTCGCGTCGAGGTCGTAGTGCCAGTCGGCCAGCGGCACCCCGGCCAGGTGGGCGAACATCGCGCGCTGGCGGTCCCGGTAGCCGGTGGCCCGCGGGTCGACGGCGGCGAGGAAGCCCGCCGCGTCCCGCTGCCGGACGGCCCGCGCACGGTTGTCGAGCATCCGCTGGACGTCCGGGTAGCGGGCCGGCGTGGAGGTCGCGGGCGCGCAGCCGGCCAGCGGGGCGAGCAGCGCGAGGACCAGGGCGGCACAGCCCGCCGCCGCGGCCCGCGGCGGCCGCCGTCGGGCCCACTGGTGTGACATGCGGACGATCGTAGATCCGGCCCGGCCGGGGCAAAAACGCTGCGCGGCGCCTCAGGGCCTGGTGATGGACGAGATCGGCATCATCCCGACGCGGTCGTAGCGCACCCGTGCGCCGGGATAGGGCGCGTGGACCACTTGGCCGTTGCCCACGTACATCCCGACGTGACTGCCGTCCGAGCGGTAGATGACCAGGTCACCGGGCTGCGCCTGGCTGAGGGGCACCTGCCGGCCGGCGCCGCGCTGCGCCTGCGAGGTGCGCGGGAGCGAGACGCCGGCCCGCCCGTAGGCCCATTGGGTGAGTCCGGAGCAGTCGAAGGCCGCGGGTCCGTTGCCTCCCCAGGCGTACGGCCGGCCGACCGCGGCGCGCACCGCGGCGACGGCCGCCGCGGCCCGCCCGGAGGACGGTACGGCCCCCCGCAGGTCCGGGACCGCCTCATGGCGCCCGTCGCTCCGCGAGGCCCGCGTGTAGGCCGCCCTGGCGTCCTTGGGCAGGGCGTTCAGCAGCCGCCGCGCCGCGGCCAGCTTGTGCTGGACGTCCTTCTTGTGGCGCGCGACCTCCTTGCGGCCCGCCTCCAGCTGCGCCAGCTTCCGCACGGTCTCCCTGCGCTGCTGCTCCAGGGAGCGCTGTGCGGCCCGCAGGCCGCGCAGCTCGCGGGCCTGGCCGGCACCGAGCCGGTCGAGGGCGGAGGCCTTCTCCAGGAAGGTGTCGGGCCGCTCGGAGAGCATCAGCCGGACGGTGGGGTCCATCCCGCCGGCCCGGTACTGGGCGGCGGCCAGCGCGCCCAGCCTGCCGCGCATCCGGTTGACCCGCTCCTGGGCGCGGGCGGTGCGGTCCTGGAGGGCCGCCACCTGCGCGCGCAGCTTCTTCGTCCGGGCGTCCGCGCCGTTGAACTTCTCGGTGGCCCGCTCCGCCTGCTCGTAGAGGTGGTCGACCCGCGCGGTCGCCGCGTCGCGGCCGGCGGGGGCGGTGGGCTCGGCCAGGGCCTGCGGCGCCGACAGTGCGGCGGCCGCGGTCGCCAGGGCGGCGGACAGCACGGTGACCCCGGCGAGGGTGGTCTGGCGGTGCTGCGAGGTACGGCGGTGGGACACCACGAGGGCCGCACTCCTTCCGTGCAGCCCCTGCCGCCCCGGGAGGGCGGTCGGTGAACCGGGATGCTGCGACGGCAGACAGTAACGGCGGCGGTGCACACCGGCCAAAGCGCTCTTTTCGCCCGCACACCACCGCCCCGCCGGTGACCGTGCAGGTCACCGGCGGGGCGGCAGGTCAGCGGCCGGGGCCGCAATTCGCCCGTTCGGGCGGCAGGTTGAGACGGTTGTGAGGCTTTTCAGACCCGCACACCGAACGCGAACGGCATGTTGCCGATCGGCTCGTAGCGCACCGAGGCGCCGGGCTTCGGGGCGTGCAGCACCTGGCCGTTGCCCGCGTAGAGGCCGATGTGGTGCAGGTCGCCGTAGAAGAGCACCAGGTCGCCCGGCTTGAGGGCGCTCTGCGAGCCGATCCGGGTACCGGCGTTGGCCTGCGCCTGCGAGGTGCGCGGCAGCGACTGGCCGGCCTGCTGGTAGGCCCAGGACGTCAGACCCGAGCAGTCGAAGGACGACGGGCCGGTGGCGCCCCAGACGTACGGCGAACCTATCTTGGACTGGGCGGCGGCCAGGGCGGCCGCACCGCGCTGCGAAGCCGGCACGTCGTCGCCGAGGTTGACCCGCGAGTTGCTGCGGTTGGCGCGGTTCTCCTCGGCCTGCATGGCCGCCCGCTCCTTGGCGGTCATCTGGTTGAGCAGCTGCTGCGCCTTGCCCAGCTTGCCCTTGATCTCGTCCTTCTTGTCACCGAGCGCCTTACGGGTCTCGGTGAGGTCCTTGATCTTGGCCGAGGCCTCCGCGCGCTCCTGGGCGAGCCGGCGCTGCTTGTCCGCGACGGTCTTGAGCTGCTCGGCCTGCTTGCCGCTCAACTGGTCGAGGGTGGCGGCCTTTTCCAGGTAGGTGTCCGGGTCACCGGAGAGGAACAGCTGCACCGACGGGTCGATGCTGCCGCTGCGGTACTGGCCGGAGGCGACCGCACCGAGGCCCTTGCGCATCTGGTTGAGCTCACCCTGGCCGCGGGCCACCTTGTCCTGGAGGTCGTCGACCTCCTTCTGGAGCTTGTCCTGCTGCTCCTTGACCCCGTCGTACTTCTCCGTGGCCTGCTCGGCCTCGTTGTAGAGCTTGTCGACCTCGGACTTGACGTCCTTCTTCGACTGGTGGGGGTCGGCCTGCGCGGCCTGGGACGAAAGGGCGACGGCCGCCGCGGCGGTGGCGGTGAGCACGGTCACGCGAGTACGGCTCGGCTGCTTGGGTCGACGGTGGGACGCCACGGGGGCGATCTCCTTCTTCCTCCAGCCGCCTACCGGGAAGTGGGGGGGTGAGACCCCGGCTCCGCGTGAACGCCGCGGACTCGGCGGTACCTTCACGGTTCATCCCGGTTGGATGATCAGATGCATGAAGGTTCGGGGCCTGACCTTAGTAACCGAGCTGTGATCGCTTCAAATCCTCAGGGGAAAAATCTGCGCCACGAGCCCCATCCTTTACCAACATCACACAGGCAGTGAGCGCCACTTGACGCTCAGAGACGGAACGCCGCCACTTCCGCCGCCCCGGCGGCCCCGGCGTCAGGTCCGGGCAAGTCGCTTGAGCAGCAGCGCCGATGCCACCGGACGGGCCCCGGCCTTCGCCACCCCGTCGGCCACCTCCCGGTCCGTGGAGACCACGACCACCGGGCGGCCGGGCGGTTCGGCCCGAACCAGCTGACGAATCAACTCATCGGCCGTTACGCCCGGTTTGCTGAACAGGACCCGGACCCCGCGCGGCGGCGCGAGCAGCACCGGCGCCGCCAGCTCCGCCCCGTCGAAGACACAGGTCATCTCCGCGCCGGTCTGCGCCGCCAGCACCGCGAGGCCGCCCAGCAGCCGCAGCCGCTGCTTGTCCAGCGGCATGGTCGGATAGCCGGTTTTGGTGACGTTGTAGCCGTCCACCACCAAATGCGCCTGCGGCAGCGCCAGAAGCTGGTCCAGCAGCGCCGGGTCCATCTCGGACAGCGCCCGCGTCGCGATGTCCTTGGGCGTCATCCTCCCGGGCGCGACCGCCTCGACGGTGTCCGCCGGGTGGACACTGGCGGGCGGCAGCGCCAGCTCGCGGCGCAGCCCCTGCGCCGCGTCCAGGACCGTGTCCAGCAGCAGCCGCAGCCGCATGTCCTCGACGCTGCGGCCCTCGCGGGCGGAGCGCCGGCTGGTCTCCAGCACCGTCTCCACCTCGGCGACCCGCGCCTTGAGCCGGCGCACCTCGCTGTCGGCCGCGGTCTTCTCCGTCGCCGCCCGGTCCCGTACGTCCGCGACGGCGGCCTCGGCCTTGCGCACCGCGGCCTCGCCGCGCTTGACGTCGCTCAGCGCGCTGCGCAGCTTGCGCCGCAGCGACTCGTTCTCCTTGCGGGCCGTGTCCAGGTCCACCCGGATCCGGTCGGCCTCCGTACGGGCCTCGCCGCGCGCCTGCGCCAGCTCCTCGCGCAGCCTGGCCAGTTCCCGTTCGGCCTCCTCGCCGGCCCGCTCGGCGCGCGCCCGCTGCGCCTCCTCACCGGCCGCGGCGACGAGCTTGACCCAGCCCTCGGGACGCAGCACATAGGCGGCCGCCGCGACATCGACCGGATCGGCCGCCGCGGGCGGGGTGCCGTGCTCCAGCGCTTCGACCAGCTCCGACTGCGCCTCGCGCAGCTTGCCCGCGATCCGCTGCCGGAAGACCGCGTCGCTCTCCAGCGCCGCGGCCATCGCGTTTCCGGCGAACTTCGCCCGACGCGTCGGGGTGAACCGGGCGTACTGCCGCAGCGGGGGCGGGAGTTCGGCGAGGGTCAGTGCGCCGAACGACTCCGCGGTGAGCGCCACGACACGGCGCCGGACGCCCTCGGGCAGCGGCCGGTCGAGCACCTCGTCGGCCGCACCCTCCGGTGCCTGGGCACGCTGTGTCCCCGGCTCCCCTTCTGGACGGTCCACCACGGCTGCATCGCTCCGATCTCAGGCGTTCGCGCCCGGACGGTCCACCAGCTCGATCTGGTCGACCGCGTTGCACCAGCGGCAGCGCACGGACTCGATGCTCTCACTGAGGACCTCGCGCTCCTCCACCGTCGGCGCCCCGGCCAGGTCCAGGTGGACGTACTCCACGACCTTGGACCGGCGGGTCACATCGAACCGCGTGAGGTTGCCGCACAGCGTGCAGCGCCACCGGGTCCCGTCCGTCGGCAGGGGAACAGCCATCGTGTCGTCCTCTTTCGTGCTCGTCGGTCTCGTGCTGCTGCGCGGTTCACGCGGTGCGCCGTCGGATCGCGGAAGTACGCAAGGTACTGCCCGTAACCCTACGGCCTGACGGGCGGCCGGTGCGGGCCCGCCCAGGTGCCGGGACGCGGCGAGGCACTCTGTCCCGAATGCCCCCATTGGGCAATGATCACCTCATGACGGTGCCGGCCCCCTCACCCCGCTCTCCCCGCTCGTCCGGTCTCCTCCCCCGCCCTCCGCACCCCACCCGGTCACTGGCCGCGGTGTTCTCGCGGATGACGAATGTGCTGATCGGCCTGTGCTGTGCGGTCTTCGTGATCGGCCCCGCCTCCGGCCTGAACCGGATGTACGGCACCGGCGATGCCCTGCTGAAGGCCCAGACCGCCTATTTCGAGCGGTGGGGGGTGATCCCGCTGGATCTGTGGAGCGGTTCGTTACGGGCGCTCATCACCCCGCTCACCGCATTGTTCGTGCACGGCAGCTGGCTGCACCTGCTCGGCAACGTGCTGTTCCTCTACGTCTTCGGCGGAATGACCGAGGCACGCATGGGCAGGCTGCCGTTCACCGCCTTCTACCTCATCATCGGCTACCTCGCGCTGCTCGGCTACGCGGCCGCGCACGCCGCCTCGGGCCAGACCCTCGTGGGCGCCTCCGGCTCGATCTCCGGCGTACTGGGAGCCTTCCTCTTCCTCTTCCCCACGGCCCGGGTCACCAGCGTCTTCCCGTTCCTGTTCTTCCTGCCGCTGCGCTTCCCCGCCTGGATCGTGCTGCTGTTCTGGTTCGTCCTGCAGTGGCAGGCCGCCCAGGACGACCCCCGCGGCCCCGGCGTCGCCTACCTCGCCCACGTCGTCGGCTTCACCCTCGGCTTCCTCTACGCCTGGGCCCGCTACGGGAGGGATAGTGTGGGGGCCACCAGGGGAGATGACCGGGCGACCGAGGGAGAGAGCCAGCCGTGATCACGTCGATCGTGCTCATCAAGACCAACGTGGACCAGATCCCGGAGATCGCCGAGAAGATCGCCGCGCTGGAAGGCGTCAGCGAGGTCTACTCGGTCACCGGCGCCCACGACCTGATCGCGATGGTGCGGGTCGCCGCCCACGACGACCTCGCCGACGTCATCCCCGGCCGCATCAGCAAGGTCCCCGGCGTCGCCGCCACCGAGACGCACATTGCGTTCCGCACGTATTCGCAGCATGACCTTGAGGCGGCCTTCGCGATCGGGCTCGACGCGTAGCGTCCTTCTTCTCCTCCCACGCTTTTGGCTTTCCCGCCGTGGGGGTTGCTCGCCGTTTTTCGCCCGCTGCGGGGCCGCTGCGCTTGGCCTCCGCTCCGTTTTTGGCTGTCTCGCCGTGGCGCCTGGCGGCGGGCGGGTCCGCTGCGCGGGGCTGTCGGGTGCCGGTGACGGGCCTGCGCGGGTGGGTGTCCGGACTGCTTCGCTTTACG
>NZ_JBFBHQ010000044.1:0-23893 GCF_040701845.1 Streptomyces angustmyceticus
GAGCGGACCGGCAGTGACAAGGGTGTGGGGCTGGGGTTGTCGATCGTGCGGTCGGTGGTGCGGGCGCATGACGGCACGATCACGGCGGTGCCCCGCGAGGGCGGCGGCCTCGACATGCGGGTCGTCCTCCCGCTCTGACGCAGGCCACAGGGCCGTTGTGCGCCCGCTGGAGCCGCTGAGCGCCCCGGCGGGCGGCTTCGGACATCTGTGCGTACGATCGCCCGTCTCCGGGCCGTACACCGCCTCGCCTGCCGGTTTGACGTGAAGGGGGGTCGGCGTGGATCCTTCGCCGAGTTCGCTTTGCGCGGAATTGAACCGGTCCGCCCGTCGGCCTGTGCGTGTGTGATGCCTCACAGGCGCGAAATTCCGGCCATCTACGCTCCGTGATCGAAATCCCCGTCGGAATGCCGGGGAAGTCCGGGTTTCCGGGGGGTGAGATCACGGGAAGTAGAGGTGGTGGGCTGCGCGAGGTGCGACATTCGGACCGTGTACGGTCCTGATCGCCATCCAAACCGATCACCTCTTCAGGGGTGCGGTTGGGTGTCGATTGAGTAACAGACCTTGATGTGAGGCAAAATCTCCGCCTCAGGTCGGGCACAAGTCCGGCCTCTCACGCGTTACGAGCGCTGAGACACCGCAGACACCCAGAGGGGGAGAGCGAAAATGGCTACGGATTACGACACCCCACGCAAGACCGACGACGACCTCAACGAGGACAGCATTGAAGAGCTGAAGTCGCGGCGGAACGACAAGTCCGCCTCGGCCGTCGACGTCGACGAGTTCGAGCAGGCCGAGGGCCTGGAGCTGCCCGGCGCGGACCTGTCCAACGAAGAGCTGGCCGTGCGCGTGCTGCCCAAGCAGCAGGACGAGTTCACGTGCATGAGCTGCTTCCTGGTCCACCACCGCAGCCAGCTCGCCGCGGAGGACAAGAACGGGCAGCCGATCTGCCGCGACTGCGCGGCCTGAGTCAGGTCCGCGCCGTGGCGGGCGTGAACCCGTTCCGCAAGGGTCCCAAGGGCGTCGAAGGCTCGGCGGCCGGCGCACGATCACGCGAGGAAACCGCGCCCGTGCCCGCCGACCCGGCCGCCCTTCCCGCGGAGCGGATCACCGGTGCACCGGAGGGGCGAGGCCGCACGGCCTCGCTCGCGTCCAAGATCGGCCGTGCTGCCGGCGCCGGCGGCAGGGTGCGGGCCATGGTTGCCGTGATCGCCGACCGGATCATGGAGACCGCCCCGCGGATCCCGGTCCGCGACCTCGCCACCCTGCGCGCCCAGTTCCCCGGACTGACCCCCGAGGACCTGGCCGACAAGCTGGTCGCGGGTGCCTGCAAGGGCACCGCCGCCGTCGGAGCGGGCGTCGGGGCGGCAGCGATGCTGCCCGTACCGCCCGCCATGCCGGCCGAGCTGGCCGCCGAGGTCACCGGCGTCGCCTCGATCGAGATCAAACTGATCGCCGAGCTCCACGAGGTCTACGGCCTGCGGCCCGCCGGGAACTTCCGGCAGCGCGGCATGGCCTATCTGACCTCCTGGACGGAGGAGCGGGGCGTCGACCTCACCAAACCGGCCTCGCTGAACATCGCCCTCGGTGTGCAGATGAGGCGCGAGCTGCGCCAGCAGATCATGAAGCGCACGCTGCGCAACCTCCCCAACCTCACCCCGTTCATGATCGGCGCGTCCGTCGGCGCGTTCATGAACCGCAGGGACACCAGAAAGCTTGCGGAAAAGATCCGTACGGACCTGCGCACGCAGCAGGTCCCCTGGGACGCCCTTCCCGACTCGGCCCCGGCCGCCCCGACGCGCTCCGGGCGGGGCGAAGGGACCCTTCCCCCATCGGGCGGCTGACCCGCCAGGGGCAGTGGCCGGTCAGGACCGTCCGGCCGCCAGCGCGGCCACCAGACGCTCCGGCGCCCGCGTCGAGAGGTACGCGTACGGCGTCGGGTCCTGCGGATCGGTGATCTCCACCCGCACCGCGGTGCGGATGTAGCCGCGCAGCAGCATGAACGCACGGGCGTCGGCCTTGTGCGTACGCCACGCCAGCGCCTCGTCCGCATCCAGCGCCCGCGCCTCGCCCAGCGCCGTCACCGGGATCTTCGCCTCGCCGGCGATCAGCGCGCCGCCCACCACACGGATCCGCGCCGAGCCGTACGTGCTCACCGCCACCGCCGACAGCGCCGCGCCGCCGATCAGTCCGCCGAGCATCCACAGCGTCCCCAGGGGGAGCAGCATCAGGGCGCAGGCGACGCCGATCAGCGCGGCGATCACCCACCAGGACCGGGGCGCGGTGAGGCGTTCTTCGTACGACTGCATGGCTCCAGCTTGGCACGGCGGCGCGGCTCCCTGATGCGCGCGGGTAGGGTCTGCACTCGTGAGTGGAACTGACGAACCCAGGGCGCGGCTGACGCCACCGGCGGACGCTGTGGCCCCGGTCCGGCATGCCGACGCGCCGGCACCCGGAGAACTCCTCGGCGCGCACTACGACCGGTGCTTCGGCTGCGGCACGGGCCAGCCGCACGGCCTGCACCTGGAGGCGCGGGCCGGCGACGGCGTGAGCGTGTCCGCCGAGTTCACCGTCAAGGAGGCCCACCAGGGTGCGCCGGGCCTGGCGCACGGCGGGGTGCTGGCCACCGCGCTGGACGAGACGCTGGGCTCGCTGAACTGGCTGCTGCGGGTGATCGCGGTGACCGGCCGGCTGGAGACCGACTTCGTGCGCCCGGTGCCGCTGGGCACGGTGCTGCACCTGGACGCGCGGGTCACCGCGGTGCACGGGCGCAAGATCTACTCGACGGCCGTGGGGCGCATAGACGGCCCCGACGGTCCGGTCGCGGTGCGCGCCGAGGCCGTCTTCATCGAGGTGAAGGTCGACCACTTCATCGACAACGGAAGGACCGAGGAGATCCAGGCGGCGATGTCCGACCCGGACCAGGTCAAGCGTGCGCGTGCCTTCGAGGTGAACCCGTGAGTCAGGGACGGAATCCGGTGGATGTGCTGCTGCGGCGGCTGGATCCGGAGGTGCCCGTTCCGTCGTACGGGCATCCCGGCGACGCGGGTGTGGACCTGGTGACCACCGAGGCCGCCGAGCTGGCGCCGGGGGAGCGCGCGGTGCTGCCCACCGGGGTGTCGATTGCCCTGCCCGACGGGTATGCGGCATTTGTGCACCCGCGGTCCGGACTGGCCGCGCGGTGCGGTCTCGCGCTGGTGAATGCCCCCGGGACGGTGGATGCCGGGTACCGTGGAGAGATCAAGGTGATCGTGGTCAATCTGGACCCGCGCGACAGCGTGCGGTTCGAGAGGTTCGACCGGATCGCCCAACTGGTCGTCCAGCAGGTCGAGAAGGTGCGCTTCCACGAGGTGGCGGAACTTCCCGGCTCGGCGCGGGCCGAGGGGGGATTCGGTTCCACCGGCGGTCATGCGGCGGTGGGCGGCTCCACGGGCGGGAATGAATACGCATCGGTCGGTGCCGACCGGGAAGGACAGTGACGTGTTCGGACGTCGCAAGAAGAACGAGGCTCCTGAAGAGTCGGTCGAGGACACCACGCTCGACGAGCACGCGGTGAGCGACGCCGATGAGGACGAGGCGCCGCACCAGCGGCTCAATCTTCCGCCCGCGCCGCGCCCCGACGGTCCCTGGGACTCCTCGGAGGTCTCCGAGCCCGGCGAGGGCCGGGTGGACCTCGGCGGGATGTTCGTGCCGGGTGTCGACGGCATGGAGCTCCGGGTGGAGGTCGCCGGTGACGCCATCGTCGCCGCGACCGTGGTGCTGCAGGACAGCGCCGTACAGCTGCAGGCCTTCGCCGCCCCCAAGAACGAGGGCATCTGGGGCGAGGTCCGCGAGGAGATCGCCGCCGGCATCACCCAGCAGGGCGGGGTCATCGACGAGGTCGAGGGCCCGCTGGGCTGGGAGCTGCGTGCCCAGGTACCCGTACAGCTGCCGGACGGCACGAACGGCGTGCAGGTCGTGCGCTTCATCGGCGTCGACGGCCCGCGGTGGTTCCTGCGCGGTGTGATCTCGGGCCAGGGCGCGGTGCAGCCGCAGGCCGCGGGCGTGCTGGAGCACATCTTCCGGGACACCGTCATCGTCCGCGGCGAGGGCCCGATGGCCCCCCGGGACCCGATCGTCCTGAAGCTGCCGGACGACGCCCAGATGGTGCCGGACGGCGTCCAGCAGGACCAGGTCGAGCAGTCGCGCTTCGGTGGTGGCGTCGAGCGCCTGGAGCGTGGACCGGAGATCACCGAGATCCGCTGACACAGCCGGCGGCCGGGCGGCGCACAGGCGCCCCCGGGGCGGCCGGATCGTGACGGTCACACGGGCCCGTACTCCCCTATGGGGGGTGCGGGCCCGCTGTGTTTGTGCAGGTCAGGTCGCGATGCGTAGGAAAGTCGTCAAGGGAGCGCCAATGGCCGTAAGGGACCCGTCAACGGCGGTCACATGCGGCAGGAACGGCGCTTTGCTCTAGGGGTCCTGTCCGCCCCTTCCCCCTAGGAGCACACGATGGCCGATGTGGCCTTCGTCGTCGTCACGATCGCGGTCTTCGCGCTGGTGGCTCTCGTCGCCAAGGGGGTGGCGAAGCTGTGACCGTGGAGAACATCGTCGGCCTGGTCGTGGCCGTCGCCCTGCTCGGCTACCTGGTCCTCGCCCTCGTCTTCCCGGAGAGGTTCTGAGGTGTCGACTGCTGCTGCCGCGGCGGGCCAGATGAGCCCCGTTCTCGCAGGCGTGCTCCAGCTGACGGCGCTCACCGCGGCGCTCGCCCTGGCGTACCGTCCCCTCGGCGACTACATGGCCGCCGTCTACAGCTCTCCCAGGCACCTGCGCATCGAGAAGGTCGTCTACCGCTGCATCGGCGCCCATGCGGACGCCCAGATGCGCTGGCCGGCCTATCTGCGCGGCGTCCTGGCGTTCTCCGCGGTGGGGGTGCTCTTCCTCTACCTGCTGCAGCGTGTCCAGGGCGGTATGCCGCTGTCCCTCGGCTTCGCGTCGATCAGCCCGGACCAGGCGTTCAATACGGCGGCGTCCTTCGTCGCCAACACCAACTGGCAGTCCTACAGCGGCGAACAGGCCATGGGCCACGTCGTGCAGACGGCCGGCCTCGCGGTGCAGAACTTCGTCTCCGCCGCCACCGGCATGGCCGTCGCCATCGCCCTGGTCCGCGGCTTCGCCCGCTCCCGCAGCGGCGACCTGGGCAACTTCTGGGCCGACCTGGTCCGCGGCACCGTACGGGTGCTCGTGCCGATCGCCGTCATCGGCGCGCTCGTCCTGGTCGCCTGTGGTGCCGTCCAGAACTTCGCCGGCATCCACGAGGTCGGCCAGTTCATGGGCGGCTCCCAGCAGACCAACGGTGGCGCGGTCGCCTCCCAGGAGGTCATCAAGGAACTGGGCACCAACGGGGGCGGCTACTTCAACGCCAACTCCGCCCACCCCTTCGAGAACCCCGATGCCTTCACCAACCTCTTCGAGGTCTTCCTGATCCTCGTCATCCCGTTCGCGCTCACCCGAACCTTCGGCAAGCTGGTCGGGAACGTGCGGCAGGGCTACGCGATCCTCGCCACGATGGGCGTCATCTGGCTGGGTTTCACGGCACTGATGATGTGGACCGAGTTCGCCCACGGCGGCCCGGCCCTGCAGGCCGCGGGCGCCGCCATGGAGGGCAAGGAGACCCGCTTCGGCATCGGCGGCTCCTCGATCTTCTCGGTGGCCACCACCCTCACCTCCACCGGCGCGGTCGACTCCTTCCACTCCTCCTTCACGGCCTTCGGCGGCGGCGTCCAGCTGCTCGGCATGATGCTGGGCGAGATCGCCCCCGGCGGCGTGGGGTCCGGGCTCTACGGCATGCTCGTGATGGCGGTCATCGCGGTGTTCATCGCCGGTCTGATGGTGGGCCGGACGCCCGAGTACCTGGGCAAGAAGATCGGCACCCGCGAGATCAAGCTCGCTGCCTGCTACCTCCTCATCACCCCGACGCTGGTGCTCGGCTTCACCGCCGCCTCGATGGTGCTGCCGGACGCACTGGGCTCGATGCTCAACACCAAGGCGCTGGGCGCGGGTTCGCACGGCTTCTCCGAGGTGCTGTACGCCTTCACCTCGGGCGCCAACAACAACGGGTCCGCGTTCGCCGGCCTCAACGCCAACACCCCCTGGTACAACACCACGATCGGTCTGGCGATGCTGCTCGGCCGCTTCCTGCCGATGGTGTTCGTGCTCGCCCTGGCCGGTTCGCTCGCCGAGCAGAAGCCGGTCCCGGTGACCGCGGGCACCCTCCGTACCGAAAAGCCGCTCTTCGCCGGGCTGCTCGTCGGCACGATCCTGATCATCACCGGTCTGACCTACTTCCCGGCGCTGGCCCTCGGGCCGCTTGCGGAGGGCTTGTCATGACCGTCCCTGTGAAACCGGAGGAGTCCGGCCCCATGTCCACCGCCACTCCCACCCGTGCTCCGCACCAGGACGTCCCCAGCGGCCACCAGCCCGGCGACGGCCGCGTGGGGGGCGGTCTCTTCGACCCCAAGCAGCTGATCACGTCCGTGCCGGACGCGCTGCGCAAACTCGACCCGCGGGTGATGGTCAAGTCCCCCGTGATGTTCGTGGTCGAGATCGGTTCCGTGCTGACCACGGTCTTCGCCTGCACAAATCCTTCCGACTGGTTCGGCTGGGCGATCGCCGCCTGGCTGTGGCTGACCGTCATATTCGCCAATCTGGCCGAGGCGGTCGCCGAGGGCCGCGGCAAGGCGCAGGCCGACACCCTGCGCAAGGCCAAGACGGACACCGTCGCGCGCCGGCTGGGCGGCAGCGGCGAGGAGCCGGTGCCCGGCACCGAACTGCGCATCGGGGACCTCGTCGTGTGCGAGGCCGGGGATGTCATTCCCGGTGACGGCGATGTCGTCGAGGGCGTGGCATCCGTCGACGAGTCGGCCATCACCGGGGAGTCGGCCCCGGTCATCCGTGAGTCGGGGGGCGACCGCTCCGCGGTGACCGGCGGGACGAAGGTGCTCTCCGACCGCATCGTCATCAAGATCACAACGAAGCCGGGCGAGACCTTCATCGACCGGATGATCAACCTCGTCGAGGGCGCCGCCCGGCAGAAGACCCCCAACGAGATCGCGCTCAACATCCTGCTCGCCTCGCTGACCATCGTCTTCCTGCTGGCGGTCGTCACCCTCCAGCCCTTCGCGATCTACGCGGGCGCCGAGCAGACGATGATCGTCCTGCTGGCGCTGCTGGTCTGCCTCATCCCGACGACGATCGGCGCACTGCTCTCGGCCATCGGCATCGCCGGCATGGACCGCCTGGTGCAGCGCAACGTCCTGGCCATGTCCGGCCGCGCCGTGGAAGCCGCGGGCGATGTATCGACATTGCTGCTCGACAAGACCGGCACCATCACCCTCGGCAACCGCCAGGCCGCCGAGTTCGTGCCCGTACGCGGCACCACCGAGGCCGAGGTCGCGGACGCCGCCCAGCTGTCCTCGCTGGCCGACGAGACGCCCGAGGGCCGCTCCATCGTCGTGCTCGCCAAGGAGCACTACGGCCTGCGCGAGCGCCACCAGGGTGAGTTGGCGAACGCGGAGTGGATCCCGTTCACCGCCCAGACCCGGATGTCCGGTGTGGACGTCGACGGACGCAAGATCCGCAAGGGGGCGTCCGGTTCCGTCATCGCCTGGGTGCAGGAACGCGGCGGCGCCGTCGCCGAGGACGCCCAGCAGCTCACCGACGCCATCTCCCAGGCCGGCGGCACCCCGCTGCTGGTCGCCCTGGAGGACGCGAGCGGCCCCCGCGTCCTGGGAGTCATCCACCTCAAGGACGTCGTCAAGGACGGGATGCGCGAACGCTTCGTCGAACTGCGCAAGATGGGCATCAGGACCGTCATGATCACGGGGGACAACCCGCTGACGGCCAAGGCCATCGCCGACGAGGCGGGTGTGGACGACTTCCTCGCGGAGGCCACACCCGAGGACAAGATGGCGCTCATCAAGCGTGAGCAGGCCGGCGGCAAGCTGGTCGCGATGACGGGCGACGGCACCAACGACGCCCCCGCCCTGGCGCAGGCGGACGTCGGCGTGGCCATGAACACCGGCACCTCGGCCGCCAAGGAGGCCGGGAACATGGTGGACCTGGACTCCAACCCGACCAAGCTCATCGAGATCGTCGAGATCGGCAAACAGCTGCTGATCACCCGTGGTGCACTGACGACCTTCTCGATCGCCAACGACGTCGCGAAGTACTTCGCCATCATCCCGGCGATGTTCGCGGTGGCCTATCCCGGCCTGGACACCCTCAACATCATGCGGCTGTCCAGCCCCCACTCCGCCATCCTCTCGGCGATCATCTTCAACGCGCTGATCATCGTCGCGCTGGTGCCGCTCGCCCTCAGGGGCGTGCAGTACCGGCCGGTCAGCGCCGACAAGATGCTGCGCCGCAACCTCGCCGTCTACGGACTGGGCGGTCTGATCGCCCCGTTCATCGGCATCAAGCTCATCGACCTGCTCCTCGCTCTCCTCCCCGGAATCGGGTGACCGCCGTGAACAACTCCGTCCGCAACACCGCCCGGTTGATCGGGGCGGGCCTGCGCGCCCTGCTCGTGCTGACCGTGATCTGCGGGGTGGTCTACCCGCTCGTGGTCACCGGAGTGGCGCAGGCGGCGTTCCCCGGCAAGGCCAACGGGTCCGAGGTGAGCTCCCACGGCAAGGTCGTCGGCTCGTCGCTGCTCGGCCAGCGTTACGACAAGGGCAAGGACAAGGCCGGCAATCCCGTCCCGGACCTGAAGTTCTTCCAGCCGCGGCCCTCCGCGGGCCTGGGCAGCAACCAGGCCAACGGCGTCAACACCCAGTACGACCTCCAGGTCTCCGGTGCTTCCAACCTGGGCGCCACCAACACCGACCTCATCAAGGCGGTGAAGGAGCGCAAGAAGTGGGTGGCCGACACCTACGGCGTGCCGGAGTCGAAGGTTCCGGCGGACGCGGTCACCTCGTCGGGCTCCGGACTCGACCCGGACGTCTCGCCCGCCTACGCGGCGCTGCAGGCCGACCGGGTCGCCAGGGAGAACCACCTGCCCGCCGGCACGGTGCGCCAACTGGTCGAGCGCCACACCGACGCCCGCATCCTCGGATTCATGGGTGAACCGCGGGTCAACGTGCTGGAGTTGAACATCGCGCTGAAGGACCTGGTCGCGGGCCGGGCCACGGGCTGAGCAGACGGGTGCACGGGGCGGCCCCCTTGGAGGAGTTCGCGGTTCTCTCCTCCAAGGGGGCCGCCCCGCCCTGATTCGGTGCCGATCCGGCCGGGGCCGGTGCGGGGGCGCCCAGGTGGGGCCGGGTTGGGTTCCTCCGCCGCCCGCCTGCCCGCCCGGCGGGCCGGGGCGCCCGGGCGAGGATCTCTCGCCGGCCGCCCCTTCCCGCGTCACCAGAGGTCGCCGTCGCGCCAGTCGCAGGTGAGGTCGGTGTCGAGGTCGAGCGGGGCCGACGCGGTCGGGAGGACGTAGAGGCAGCCGTCCTCGTCGGCGGTGCGCCGGATGCCGTCAGGGGTGAGGGCCCAGGAGCGGCCGCGCCACAGCTGCCAGCCGCGGCCGGCGTAGAACGACGCGGCCTCGTCGGCGGCGCCGAGCGCACCGAGGTCGTAGCCGCTGCGCACGATCCGCTCCAGCGCCTCCATCATGGCGGCGCCGTATCCGCGGCCACGCCGGTCCGCGCGGACGCCGACGCCCTCCACGTAGCCGCAGCGCAGTGCCTTGCCGCCGTGCAGCAGGCGCCGCTGGACCACGGCCGCGTGCCCGATCAGCTCGCCGTCCTCATGGACGAGGGCGTGCAGGCCGCCGAGTGCGTGCTCCCAGTCCTCCGCGGTCATGTCGTCGAAGACGTCGTACAGGAGGGCGCGGGCCGCCTTGAGGGTGCCGGCGTCCAGGTCGGAGGTGTGGGCGATGCGTACCTCGGGCGTGCGGGGCGTCGCCGGATGTGCCTCGGTCATGGGTGGCATGGTCGCAGTCGGCCGGAGGCTCGGCGAGGGCATTTTTCCGGCCGTGGGGCATCGCTTCTTCCCGACGCCCGCCCCGGTCCTCCCTGCTCGTTCGCCCGGTCCTCCCGCCTCGTCCGTCCGGTCCTCCCCGCCTCGTCCGTCCGGGCCTTCCCCGCGGTCCGTGAAGCCCTCACCTCCCGGCGGTCCGGCCTCTGCGCCCTCGTCCCGGCGGGCGGCCCCGGTCATCGGCCGCCTCCGCCCCAGCGGTCCAGCCCCCGGACCGGCACCCCACCCACAAGGCCTCCCGCCCCAGGGCCCCGCCTCACGGCCCCTCCCTCAGCCGCACTCGCCCGCCCGTATCAGAGTCGCGTCAAGACCGGCCGCCAAGTAGCCGACTGCCCCTTTTGTCCAGTTGTCCGGTCGGTAGGGTCGCAGCAGGTTCAGCCCGGTGGGGGCGGCTTTCACGTAAGACAATGGGGCCATGGCACGCGGCAAGCTACGGATATACCTCGGCGCGGCACCGGGCGTCGGCAAGACGTACGCGATGCTGTCCGAGGCGCACCGGCGCGTGGAGCGGGGCACGGATGTGGTCGTGGCGTTCGTCGAGCACCACGGCAGGCCGCGTACGGAGGTCATGCTGCACGGGCTGGAGCAGATTCGGCGCCGGGAGCTGGAGTACCGCGACGCCGCTTTCACCGAAATGGACGTGGACGCGGTCCTGGAACGCGATCCGGCCGTGGCGGTGGTCGACGAGCTGGCGCACAGCAACGTCCCCGGTTCGCGCAACGGCAAGCGCTGGCAGGACATCGAGGAGCTGCTGGAAGCGGGGATCGATGTGATCTCGACCGTCAACATCCAGCACCTGGAGTCACTCGGGGATGTCGTCGAGTCCATAACGGGGGTGCGGCAGCGCGAGACCGTGCCCGACGAGGTCGTCCGCAGGGCCGACCAGATCGAGCTTGTCGACATGTCGCCACAGGCGATCCGCCGTCGTATGGCGCACGGCAACATCTACCAGCCCGACAAGGTGGACGCCGCCTTGTCCAACTACTTCCGGCCGGGCAACCTCACGGCGCTGCGCGAACTCGCGCTGCTGTGGGTCGCCGACCGGGTGGACGAGTATCTGCAGGAGTACCGGGCGGAGCATTCGATCCGCTCCACCTGGCAGGCGCGTGAGCGCATCGTCGTCGGACTGACCGGCGGGCCGGAGGGCCGTACGCTGATCCGCCGTGCGGCGAGGATGGCGGCCAAGGGGTCGGGCAGCGAGGTGCTCGCCGTCTACATCGCCCGCAGCGACGGGCTGACCTCGGCCTCGCCCAAGGAACTCGCCGTCCAGCGCACGCTGGTGGAGGACCTGGGCGGCACGTTTCATCACGTCATCGGGGACGACATCCCCAGCGCGCTGCTGGAGTTTGCGCGTGGGGTCAACGCCACCCAGATCGTGCTGGGGTCCAGTCGCCGCAAGGCCTGGCAGTACATCTTCGGACCGGGCGTGGGGGCGACCGTCGCCCGTGAGTCGGGGCCCGACCTCGATGTGCACATCGTCACCCACGAGGAGGTCGCCAAGGGCCGGGGGCTGCCGGTGGCACGCGGTGCGCGGCTGGGCCGGGCCAGGATCATCGCCGGCTGGCTCGTCGGTGTCGCCGGGCCGGTCCTGCTCTCGCTGCTGCTGACCGGCATGGCGAACGGCCCCGGGCTCGCCAACGACGTGCTGCTCTTCCTCTTCCTGACGGTCGTCGCCGCGCTGCTCGGCGGGCAGCTGCCCGCCCTGGCGTCCGCCGCGGTCGGCTCGCTGCTGCTGAACTTCTACTTCACGCCGCCCACCCACACCCTCACGGTCGACGACCCCAGGAACATCGTCGCCATCGTGATCTTCTTCGCGGTGGCGGTCTCGGTCGCCTCCGTGGTGGACCTCGCCGCCCGCCGCACCCATCAGGCGGCCAGGTTGCGTGCCGAGTCGGAGATCCTTTCCTTCCTCGCGGGCAGCGTGCTGCGCGGGGAGACGACCCTGGACGCCCTGCTGGAGCGGGTACGGGAGACCTTCGGCATGGAGACGGTGGCGCTGCTGGAGCGGGCCGGCGACGTCGAGCCGTGGACCTGTGCGGGCCGGGCCGGCGGCGACCACGGCAAGCCGCTCCTGCGTCCCGAGGACGCCGATGTCGACATGCCCGTGGGCGACCACATGGCGCTGGCACTGACCGGCCGGGTGCTGCCGGCGGAGGACCGCCGGGTACTGGCCGCGTTCGCCGCCCAGGCCGCCGTCGTCCTGGACCGGCAGCGGCTGGTGGGCGAGGCGGAGCGGGCCCGCGAGCTGGCCGAGGGCAACCGCATCAGGACGGCGCTGCTGGCCGCGGTCAGCCACGATTTGCGGACCCCGCTGGCGAGCATCAAGGCCTCCGTGACCTCCTTGCGCTCCGACGACGTCGCCTGGTCCGAGGAGGACGAGGCGGAGCTGCTGGCCGGCATCGAGGCGGGCGCCGACCGGCTGGACCACCTGGTCGGCAACCTCCTGGACATGTCCCGGCTGCAGACCGGCACGGTCACCCCGCTGATCCGCGAGATCGACCTCGACGAGGTGGTGCCGATGGCGCTCGGCGGCGTCCCGGAGGGCAGCGTCAGCCTCGACATCCCCGAGGAGCTGCCGATCGTCGCCGTCGACCCGGGGCTGCTGGAGCGCTCGGTCGCCAACCTGGTGGAGAACGCCGTGAAATACAGCCCCGATGGGACGCAGGTGCTGGTCTCGGCCAGCGCGCTCGGAGACCGGGTGGAGCTGCGGATCGCCGACCGCGGCCCGGGGGTACCGGACAGCGCCAAGGGCCGGATCTTCGAGCCCTTCCAGCGCTACGGCGACGCCCCGCGCGGCGCAGGCGTGGGCCTCGGGCTTGCCGTGGCGCGGGGCTTCGCGGAGGCGATGGGCGGCACGCTCGCCGCGGAGGACACCCCCGGCGGCGGGATGACGATGGTCCTCACGCTCCGGGCCGCGGCCGGCCGCCCGCCGGCCAGGCCCGACCTTCCCGCCCAGGCCACGACATGACCCGGGCCGTACGGACCACCCTCACCACACTCCCGGCGGGCCCGCCCCGCCGGCCGACGACACCACGAGGAGAACGCCAGTGAACCGGGTGCTTGTGGTCGATGACGAGCCGCAGATCGTCCGCGCCCTCGTGATCAACCTGAAGGCGCGCAAATACGAGGTCGACGCGGCCCCCGACGGAGCCACCGCGCTCAAGCTCGCGGCCGCCCGCCACCCCGATGTGATCGTCCTCGACCTCGGCCTGCCGGACATGGACGGCGTCGAGGTGATCAAGGGATTGCGGGGCTGGACCCGGGTGCCGATCCTGGTGCTCTCCGCCCGGCAGACCTCCGACGAGAAGGTGGAGGCGCTGGACGCGGGCGCGGACGACTACGTCACCAAGCCGTTCGGCATGGACGAGCTGCTGGCCCGGCTGCGGGCGGCGGTGCGCAGGGCCGAGCCGACCGGGCCCGCCGACGCCGAGGTGATCGTGGAGACGGAAGGTTTCTCCGTCGATCTCGCCGCGAAGAAGGTCAACCGAGGCGGCCGGGACATCCGGCTGACCCCCACCGAATGGCATCTGCTGGAGGTCCTGGTCCGCAACGCGGGCCGGCTGGTCAGCCAGAAGCAGCTGCTCCAGGAGGTCTGGGGCCCCTCGTACGGCACCGAGACCAACTACCTGCGGGTCTACATGGCCCAGCTCCGCCGCAAGCTGGAGAGCGACCCCTCGCACCCGAAGCACTTCATCACGGAGCCGGGGATGGGGTACCGCTTCGAGCAGTGAGGCGGCGGCGAGCAGTGAGGCGGCGGAGGCCGGTAACACGGGCCCCCGCGGCGGGCGGCGGCTTTGTGAGGCGGGTACGAAGTCCGCGTGCGGGCCGTGATCGGGGCACCTGGCCACCGGTACGCTGGGCCTATGAGTGCTGGGACCCGTTCCGAGAAGCCGGCAGGTCGTTTCCGTCGGCTGCTCGACAGGCTGTCCTCCTCCGAGGAGGAGCTGCAGTCCGCCGAGCTGCAGCAGGATGCGCAGGACGCGGGGTGCACCCGTATCTGCGACTGTGACGACCGGCAGATAGTGAAGGTCACCGGCACCCTGCGGCATGTGACGCTGCGGCCGCGCGCCGGTGTGCCCGCGCTGGAGGCGGAGCTGTTCGACGGTTCCGCGGCGCTCGACGTGGTGTGGCTCGGCCGCCGCTCCATCGTCGGCATCGAGCCGGGCCGTAAGCTCATCGCCTCGGGCCGGGTCTCCCTGAGCCACGGACGCCGGGTGCTCTTCAATCCGAAGTACGAACTCCGACCGCTCGGACAGGAGTAGCCGGTGACGTCTCACGACCGACCGACCACTGACGCGGATGCCGACCCCGATGCCTCCGCAGGCCCCTCGACCGCCCCGCCCGGGACGGACGAACCAGGAGCCGCCGACAGACAGGTGACCGAGGCGGCGCTGTTCGAGGCGTTCGGCGGCGTACGCGGCATGGTGGAGACCGTCGTCCCCGGCCTGCTGTTCGTCACCATCTTCACGATCAACAAGGACCTGCACCTCTCGGCGATCGCCGCGCTGGCCGTCTCGCTGGTGCTGGCCGCAGCCCGCCTGATCCGCCGGGACACCGTCAAGCACGCCTTCGGCGGCGTCTTCGGGGTGGCCTTCGGCGTGGTCTTCGCGATGATGACGGGCAACGCCAAGGACTTCTATCTGCCGGGGATGCTCTACACCCTCGGACTGGCCCTCGCGTACATGATCACCACGGTCGCGGGGGTCCCGCTGATCGGTCTGATCCTGGGGCCGGTGTTCAAGGAGAACCTCTCCTGGCGCACCCGCAACCCGGGACGGAAGAAGGCGTACGCCAAGGCCAGCTGGGCCTGGGGACTGATCCTCTTCGCCAAGTGCGCGATCCTCTTCCCGCTGTACTGGTGGGCCGACACCACTCAGCTCGGCTGGGTGCTGATCGCGCTGAAGATCCCGCCGTTCCTGCTCGCCGTCTATCTCACGTGGGTCTTCCTGGCGAAGGCCCCCGCGCCGATCGACGTCTTCGCCGAGATGGAGGCGAAGGAGAAGGCCGAGAAGGAGGCGGAGGAGCGGCGCCGCGGCGAGCGGGAGACGCTCGACCGGGTCGCCGACGGCGTCTACCAGGACATGGCGTCCGAGGCCGTGGCGGAGGGCACCGACGAGCGGCCGCGACGGGCCCGCCACCGCCGCTGACGCGACGGCACACGGCTGCGCACACACCTGCGCCCGGGGCCCGGGAACCACTCGGTTCCCGGGCCCCGGGCGTTGCTCATGGCCGGTGGCGGGCGCCACGGCTGCGCACGGCAGCCGTGGCACGCCCCCGGTGGACCGCCGGTCCGGACGGCGCTATGCGTCCTCGCGCCGCATCGACAGCAGGTCCTCCAGCTGCTCCTCGCGCGACTGGGCCGCCACGAACAGCAGCTCGTCACCGGCCTCCAGCGCGTCCTCCTTGTTGGGCGTGAGCACCCGCGTACCGCGGATGATCGTCACCAGGGAGGTGTCCTCGGGCCACTCCACATCGCCGACCCGGGTGCCGGCCAGCGCGGCCTCCGGGGGCAGCGTCAGCTCGACGAGGTTGGCATCGCCGTGGCTGAAGCGCAGCAGCCGGACGAGATCGCCCACGCTCACCGCCTCCTCGACCAGGGCCGACATCAGACGCGGCGTCGAGACCGCGACGTCCACGCCCCACGACTCGTTGAACAGCCACTCGTTCTTCGGGTTGTTGACCCGGGCGACCACCCGCGGCACGCCGTACTCGGTCTTGGCGAGCAGCGAGACGACGAGGTTGACCTTGTCGTCGCCGGTCGCCGCGATGACGACGTTGCAGCGCTGCAGCGCCGCCTCGTCCAGCGAGGTGATCTCGCAGGCGTCCGCCAGCAGCCACTCCGCCAGCGGCACCCGCTCGACCGAGATGGCGGTCGGCGCCTTGTCGATGAGCAGGATCTCGTGCCCGTTCTCCAGCAGCTCGCCCGCGATGGAACGGCCCACCGCGCCGGCGCCTGCGATCGCGACCCTCATGCGTGCGCCCCCTCGGGACCCGTGGCGAATGCCGCCTCGACCTTCTCGACCTCGTCGGTGCGCATCATGACGTGCACCAGATCGCCTTCCTGCAGCACGGTCTGCGAGGTCGGCAGAATCGCCTCGCCCAACCGGGTGAGGAAGGCGACGCGGACGCCGGTCTCCTCCTGGAGGGTGCTGATCTTGTGGCCGACCCAGGAGGGGGAGGTGTGCACCTCCGCGAGCTGGACGCCGCCGCTCGGGTCCCGCCACAGCGGTTCGGCGCCCGAGGGCAGCAGCCGGCGCAGCATCTGGTCGGCGGTCCAGCGGACGGTGGCGACGGTCGGGATGCCCAGGCGCTGGTAGACCTCGGCGCGGCGGGGGTCGTAGATACGGGCCGCTACATTCTCGACACCGAACATCTCACGGGCCACCCGGGCGGCGATGATGTTGGAGTTGTCACCACTGGAGACGGCCGCGAAGGCGCCCGCCTCCTCGATGCCGGCCTCGCGCAGGGTGTCCTGGTCGAAGCCGACGCCGGTCACCCGGCGGCCGCCGAAGGACGAACCCAGGCGACGGAACGCCGTCGGGTCCTGGTCCACCACGGCGATGGTGTGACCCTGGCTCTCCAGGGTCTGCGCAAGCGCGGAGCCCACGCGCCCGCACCCCATGATGACGATGTGCATGCTGATTACCCCGTGCCCTGTACTAGCGCGCTGACCTGCACAAACACCCTGCTCACTACTTTCTTCTCCCAGTACCGGCGACACGGAGCCACGGCTCGCGACAGGACCGGGCGCGTCAGCGGGGGCGCTGGGCGCACCGTGGTCCGGTACAACCGTAGCCGTAATGGCGCTCCCGGTAGGGGGCGCGGTGGGCCGTGGTCCGATGCGGATCCGCGCCGTCCGCGCGACGGCGTCCCGCGCCGGGCTGCGCCGCCCGGCGCCCGTGAGGCACGCTACGAGGTGTGCCCAACCTGCCTCTCCAGCCCCAACAGGGCTCTTGCACCCCGCACATGGTGGTCTGCGGCGACGATGCGCTGGCGCGTCGGCTCGCCACCGAGCTCCGGGACGTCTACGGCGAACGGGTGACGCTCGTCGTCCCTTCCGCCCGGGAGCCGCACCGCCCCCGGATCCCGCCGCCGGCCCGCGCGCTCGACCGGGCCACCGCGCTGCTGGGCCGGGTGTCGGCGGCGATGACGCGGACGACGCCGCTGGCGCCCGAGGATCTCGACGACGGCGCGGAGGCGCAGGAGGAGACCGTACGGGTCCTGGAGGCGGCGCAGCCGGACGATGCGGCACTGGCCGCGGCCGGCGTCGCCGGGGCGGACGCCCTGGCGCTGGTCTACGACGACGACGAGCTCAACATCCACGCCGCGCTGCGGGCCCGCAGGCTCAACCCCCGGCTGCGGCTGGTCATCCGGCTCTACAACCGCAAACTCGGCCAGCATCTGGAGGAGTTGCTCGACCAGGCGGCCGCGGTCGCCGCCCTGGACTCCGACGACGCCGGGGGCGCGGAGGCCGTCGACGCCTCCACGACCGTCCTGTCCGACGCCGACACCGTGGCGCCCGCGCTGGCGGCCGCCGCGGTCGCCGGGACCAGCAAGGTCATCGAGGCGGACGGGCTGCTGCTGCGCGCCGTGGAGCGTACGCCGGTGCCGCCGGGCCGGCCCGGCGATCCGGGGCTGTGCACCCTGGCGCTGCTCTCGGCCTCCGCCAACGACCCCGAGGAGGCGCCGAGTTCGGCGGCCGGCGACGAGGGCCCCGTACTGCTGCCGGACGATGCCGCGGCCGCGGACGCCGTCGGCTGCGGAACCGTCGTGCTGGAGACCGTCTCCTATACGGGACGGCCGGTGCGCCGCCGCCGGCTCCGTGGCCGCGGCGCCCCGCTCGCCTCGCTCTTCTCCCGGCGGCTGCGCTGGTCCCTGGCCGCGGTCGTCGGCGCGGTGCTGGCGCTGGCCGTCGCCGGCTCCCTGACCACCGGCGAGGACCCGGTGCACGCCGCCTACCTCTCACTGCTGGACCTCTTCGCGATCAACGACCCGGCGACCCACGACCCGACGCCCCGCAAGGTGCTGCAGCTGCTGTCCGGACTGACCGGCCTGTTGCTGCTGCCGGTGCTCGTCGCGGCGGCGTTCGAGGGGCTCGGCACCTTCCGCAGCGCCTCGGCCCTGCGCCGCCCGCCACGCGGCCTCGCGGGGCATGTGGTGCTCCTCGGCCTCGGCAAGGTCGGCACCCGGGTACTGGCACGGCTGCACGAGATGGGCATCCCCGTGGTGTGCATCGAAGGGGACCCGGAGGCGCGGGGCATCGCACTGGCCCGCCGGCTGCGGGTGCCCACCGTTCTGGGTGACGTCACGCACGAAGGTGTCCTGGAAGCCGCGATGATCGAGCGCGCGGCCACCCTGCTCGCCCTGACCAGCGAGGACACCACCAACCTGGAGGCCGCCCTCTACGCGCGCTCGGTCCAGCCGCGGCTGCGGGTGACCCTGCGGCTGTTCGACGACCGGTTCGCCACCGCCGTCTACCGCACCCTGCGCGCCGCGCACCCGCGGGCGCTGACCCGCAGCCGCAGCGTCAGCTACCTGGCCGCGCCCGCCTTCGCCGGCGCGATGATGGGCCGCCAGATCCTGGGCGCCATTCCGGTCGAGCGCCGGGTGCTGCTGGTCGCCCGGGTCGAGGTGCGCGGCCACGTCTCGCTGGAGGGCCGTACGGTCGCCGAGGTGCTCCGGCCGGGCCGGCTGCGGGTGCTGGCGGTCGACACCTCCGCACCGGACGACCCGGACGGCACGGCCGCCGCGCCCCCACCGGAACCGGAACGCGAGCCGGCCCATCTGGTGCACGAGCTCGGCGACGGCTACGTCCTCCGCCCCCAGGACCGGGTCCTGCTGGTCGCCACCCGGCAGGGACTGGGCGATCTGCACGGCCGGCGCCATGGGGAAGCGGGGGCCGGGGCCGGGGCTGAGCCCGGGGCTGGTGTCGGGGGAGCCCCACAGGAGTGAATCGCGGGTGCGCGGGGTGACTCGACGACGGGTGACCTCTTGGCATCTAGGGGTGCCCTACCGGCACCTGGGGTGCCTCTCCGGCGGGTGACCCACCGGCACGTGGAGGTGACCTGCCGGCACCTGAGAGTGACTTCCGCCGCGCGTCCATGACGGCCGGTGTCACTTCGCGACGGGCGCAGTCGTTCGCGTGACGGTTCACACCCTCTTCGTGACAGCTCACCGTGCCCCCGTGACAGGTTGTGTCATCCCCGTGACGGGGTGCGTCAGCATCCGTGACGAACACCACGGGCGCGGCCTACCGGGGCCGTACCGTGCGCGCGACGTGCGAATCCTGTGGAGGTGAGGGGCCGCAATGCGCCTCTCAGCAGGGCAGATGCACTCCGCTCGGCGCGCTGTGCTCCGCGCCGAAGCCACCCGATCCGGTAGCGGGTGGGCGCAGACCTTGACGAAGGCTTAGCATCCTCTGCGTGTCCAAACTGACCGACGTGCCCAAACGGATCTTGATCGGGCGCGCACTGCGCAGCGACAAGCTCGGGGAGACCCTGCTTCCCAAGCGCATCGCACTACCCGTCTTCGCCTCCGACCCGCTCTCCTCCGTGGCCTACGCGCCGGGCGAGGTGCTGCTCGTCCTGTCCGTCGCGGGTGTGTCTGCGTACAACTTCAGCCCCTGGATCGCGGTCGCGGTCGTGGTGCTGATGTTCACCGTCGTCGCGTCGTACCGGCAGAACGTGCACGCCTACCCGAGCGGTGGCGGTGACTACGAGGTCGCCAACACCAACCTCGGCCCCAAGGCCGGTCTCACCGTCGCCAGCGCCCTGCTCGTCGACTACGTGCTGACCGTCGCGGTCTCCATCGCCTCCGGGGTGGAGAACCTGGGCTCCGCGATCCCGTTCGTCGTCCAGCACAAGACCCTGTGCGCGATCGCCATCATCGTGCTGCTGACGCTGATGAACCTGCGCGGCGTCAAGGAATCGGGCAAGCTCTTCGCGATCCCGACCTATGTCTTCGTGGCCGGCGTCTTCATCATGATCGCCTGGGGCGTGATCCGCGGCGTCGTCCTGGGCGACACCATGAAGGCCCCCACCGCGGACTTCACCATCCACGCGGAACAGGGCGGCCTGGCCGGCTTCGCCCTGGTCTTCCTCATGCTGCGGGCCTTCTCCTCCGGCTGTGCCGCGCTCACCGGCGTCGAGGCGATCTCCAACGGCGTCCCGGCCTTCCGCAAGCCGAAGTCCAAGAACGCCGCGACCACCCTGGCCCTCATGGGCGGGCTGGCCGTCACCATGTTCTGCGGCATCATCGGCCTGGCCATGGCCACCCACGTCAGGATGGCGGAGACCCCCGCCAAGGACCTGCTCGACCACGGCAAGCCGATCGGCCCCGGCTACACCCAGAACCCGGTCATCTCGCAGGTGGCCGAGGCGGTCTTCGGCAAGGGCAGCTTCCTGTTCGTCATCCTGGCCGCCGCCACCGCACTGGTGCTGTTCCTCGCCGCCAACACGGCCTACAACGGCTTCCCGCTGCTCGGCTCGATCCTCGCCCAGGACCGCTACCTGCCGCGCCAGCTGCACACCCGCGGCGACCGCCTGGCGTTCTCCAACGGCATCGTCCTGCTGGCCGGGGCCGCCGCGATCCTCGTCTACCTCTACGGCGCGGACTCCACCCGCCTCATCCAGCTCTACATCGTCGGCGTCTTCGTCTCGTTCACGCTCAGCCAGACCGGCATGGTCCGCCACTGGAACCGCCACCTGCTGTCCGAGACCGACCCGGCCAAGCGCCGCCGGATGCACCGCTCCCGCGCCATCAACGCCTTCGGCGCCTTCTTCACGGGCCTGGTCCTGGTCGTCGTCCTCCTGACGAAGTTCACCCACGGCGCCTGGGTCGCGCTCCTGGGCATGGTCATCTTCTTTGTGACGATGTCCGCGATCCGCCGCCACTACGACCGGGTCGCCGACGAGATCGCCGCCGAGGACACCCCCGACGACGACGTGGTCCGCCCCTCCCGGGTGCACTCCCTCGTCCTGGTCTCCAAGGTGCACAAGCCCACCCTGCGCGCCCTGAACTACGCCAAGCTGATGCGCTCCGACAGCCTCGAAGCGGTCAGCGTGGACGTCGACCAGGCCGACACCAAGGCCCTGCGGGAGGAGTGGGAGCGCCGCGGCATCGAGGTGCCGCTGAAGGTGCTGGCCTCCCCGTACCGCGAGATCACCCGGCCGATCATCGACTACGTCAAGTCGCTGCGCCGGGAGAGCCCGCGCGACGCCGTCTCCGTCTACATCCCGGAGTACGTCGTCGGCCACTGGTACGAGCACCTCCTCCACAACCAGTCCGCACTGCGCCTCAAGGGCCGCCTCCTGTTCACCCCCGGCGTCATGGTCACCTCCGTGCCCTGGCAGCTGGACTCCTCCGAGGCCGCCAAGCTGCGCGCCCGCAAGCGCGCGGAGTGGAACGCCCCGGGTGCGGTCCGCCGCGGCCCGGTCGCCCAGCCGAAGAAGGAGAAGGCGGCCCCCAAGAAGTAGGGCGGCCGCCCGGGTGCGGGGGCGGCCACGCCGGGCGCCGGACGGGTACGGCGGCGAGCGCGACCGGCGGCGGCAGGACAGGACCGGGGCACGACACGCGGGGACGTAGACTTGACGGTCGGCGTCCCGCCGTCCCTCCGGTCCGTACCGCGCGCCCCGTACGGCCCGTCTCGCCCCGCACCACCCACCACAGGAGCCCTCCCGCCATGCAGGCAGAACCGAAGAAATCGCTGGTCGGCGAGGAGTACGAGGTCGAGATCGGCCCGGTCGCACACGGCGGCCACTGCATCGCCCGCACCGACGAGGGCCAGGTCCTCTTCGTACGGCACGCCCTGCCCGGCGAGCGGGTGATCGCCCGCGTCACCGACGGCGAGGAGGGCGCCCGCTTCCTGCGCACCGACGCCGTGGAGATCCTCACCCCCTCCAAGGACCGGGTCGAGGCCCCCTGCCCCTTCTCCGGCCCCGGCAAGTGCGGCGGCTGCGACTGGCAGCACGCCAAGCCCGGAGCCCAGCGTCGGCTCAAGGGCGAGGTGGTGGCAGAGCAGCTGATGCGGCTGGCCGGACTGACCCCGGAGGCGGCCGGCTGGGACGGCACCGTCGAGCCCGCCCCCGGCGACAAGGTCGGCCCCGGCGAGGTTCCCGCCTGGCGCACCCGCGTCCAGTACGCCATCGACGCCGACGGCCACGCGGGTCTGCGCAAGCACCGCTCCCACGACATCGAGCCGGTCACCCACTGCATGATCGCCGCCCCGGGAGTCTCCGAACTCGGCATCGAGAAGCGCGAGTGGCCGCAGATGGCCACCGTCGAGGCGATCGCGGCCACCGGCTCCCACGACCGTCAGGTCATCCTCACCCCGCGCCCCGGCGGCCGCCTCCCCATCGTCGAACTCGACAAGCCGGTCTCCGTCCTGCGCGTCGGTGAGAAGGACGGCGGCGTCCACCGCGTCCACGGCCGCCCCTTCGTCCGCGAACGCGCCGCCGACCGCACCTGGCGGGTCGGCAACGGCGGCTTCTGGCAGGTCCACCCGAAGGCCGCCGACCTCCTCGTCGAAGCCGTCATGCAGGGCCTGATGCCCAAGAAGGGCGACATGGCCCTCGACCTGTACTGCGGCGTCGGCCTCTTCGCCGGCGCCCTCGCCGAACGCGTCGGCGACAAGGGCGCGGTCCTCGGCATCGAATCCGGCAAGCGCGCCGTCGAGGACGCCCGCCACAACCTCCAGGACCTCGACCGCGTCCGCATCGAGCACGGCAAGGTCGAGTCGATCCTCCCCCGCACCGGCATCACCGACGTCGACCTCGTCGTCCTCGACCCGCCCCGCGCCGGCGCCGGCAAGCAGACCGTCACCCACCTCGCCTCCCTCACCCCCCGCCGCATCGCCTACGTCGCCTGCGACCCGGCAGCCCTGGCCCGCGACCTCAAGTACTTCGCAGAGGCGGGCTACGTGCCACGGCGGATGCGGGCGTTTGATCTGTTTCCGATGACGCATCATGTGGAGTGCGTTGTGGTGCTGGAGCGGGGGACCAAGGGAGCCTGAACTGCCCGGTTCCGTGTAGCCGTTGCTGCCGGAAGGAGGGCAGCTGACGTCATCGGGAGCGGGGCCGCTGAGAACCTGCGCGACGGATGCGGAGGGGACCGCGGGCCTCGCTCTCCTTGACGGGTGAGCCGGCCTGGGTCACCTCGACCCTGCCGGCCGCCGCCAGACGCCAGGCGGCTCGGCGGGCCGGTTCCATCAAGGCTCGCCAGCCTTCGTCGTCCCCCTCGTAGACTTCACGCGCGGCGTCGGACGGGCAGATCGAAGCCGTGACCGCACGTCGCTCCAGCAGGTCCGTGATGACCTGCTCCAGCCGTCGGGTGAGCTGGTCCGTCTCCGTCACGCAATCAAGTGTGGCACCGTTCGCCTGGAGCAGACGTGGCGGGCCTCCCCACGGTGCATGCCGTGCCGATGTCACGGCGCTCAGCTGATGCTCCGGGCTTCCGCGGGTTCCACGGAGAGGGACAGGTGGCGTCTGTCCGTCGGTCCCTTCGCTGCGACGTGCAGCCGATGAGGCACGATGCCGAGAGCGTCGTGATGCTGGAGAAGGCGTCCCCGCAGCTCGATGTGGGGACGCCGGGAGTGCAGGATGCTCGGGAAGAGGGGGAGACCGAGCGCTTTTCGGAGCTGCCGGCTTCGTCGGAGCGCGCCCGCCGTGCGGCTGCCGCTGTGACCAGGGGGCACGGCGACCTGACGGTCCGGGACGGCTCGAACCACTGCGGACGTGCCCCCCAAGTCGTGCACCACTCATAGGATCGTGTAAGTTCTACGAGTTGCCACGGAGCCGACAGGTCCCACGGCAGCCATCCCGCCGCTTCGCGGCACACCACTACTGCACGGCCCCTCATCGGGACCAATTTCGGCATGCCGAAATTCGACCGTGACGTG
>NZ_JBFBHQ010000045.1:0-22842 GCF_040701845.1 Streptomyces angustmyceticus
TCGCTGGGAGACCCGATCGAGGCGCAGGCGCTGTTGGCCACCTACGGTCAGGATCGGGACGCCGAGCGGCCGTTGTGGCTGGGGTCGGTGAAGTCGAACATCGGGCACACGCAGGCGGCCGCGGGTGTGGCGGGTGTCATCAAGATGGTGCTGGCGTTGCAGCACGGCGTCCTTCCGCAGACCCTGCACGTCGATGAGCCGTCGTCGCATGTGGACTGGTCGGCGGGGGAGGTGCGGCTGCTGACCGAGTCGGTGCGGTGGCCCGAGACGGGACGGCCGCGCCGTGCCGGTGTGTCCTCCTTCGGCATCAGCGGCACCAACGCCCACACCATCATCGAAGAGGCACCGGCAACCGACGACATCACGGAGTCCGCCGCGGAGCCGTTGAAGCTCCCGGCAGTGCCCTGGGTCATCTCAGGACGTGACGAGGCCGCCTTGACGGCACAGGCGCACCGGCTCCTGGCGCACCTCGACACGTTCCCGTTGGATGCCTCCGATGTCGGCTATTCCCTGGCTACGTCGAGGGAGATATTCGACCACCGTGCGGTGCTGCTCGTCGACGATCACGAGACGGCCGTACAGGGGCTGACCGCGCTCGCCGACGGCCGAAACGCTGCCGGCGTGGTGCGCGGAGACAGGGGGCAGGGGCGGACCGCATTCCTGTTCACGGGGCAGGGGGCGCAGCGACTGGGCATGGGCTGGGAGCTGTACGACACCTTCCCGGTCTTCGCGGACGCGTTCGACGCGGTATGCGCCTGTTTCGACGGCGAGTTGGAGTCGTCCCTCCGGGGCGTGGTGTTCGGCGAGGATGCGGAGGCGTTGAATCGGACAGGTTTGACTCAGCCGGCGTTGTTCGCGGTGGAGGTGGCGCTGTTCCGGCTGGTGGAGTCCTTCGGCGTCCGGCCGGATTTCCTGGTGGGGCATTCCGTTGGTGAATTGGTGGCTGCGCATGTGGCGGGGGTGTTGTCCCTGGAGGACGCGTGCCGTCTGGTGGCGGCGCGTGGTCGGTTGATGCAGGCATTGCCGGCCGGCGGCGCGATGGTATCCCTCCAGGCGTCGGAGGCTGAGGTGTTGCCGCTGTTGGAGGGGCACGAACAGCAGGTGAGTATCGCCGCGGTGAATGGTCCGCAGGCGGTCGTGGTCTCCGGTGCGGAATCCGCCGTGGCGGAAATCGCGGGGCATTTCCAGGAAGACGGTCGGAAGGTGAAGCGGCTGCGGGTGAGCCATGCTTTCCATTCGCCGTTGATGGAGCCGATGTTGGACGAGTTCCGGACGGTTGCGGAGAGCGTGGTGTTTGCGCAGCCGCGTATCCCGGTGGTCTCGAATGTGACGGGTGAGCTTGCCGCTGCGGAGCAGCTGACCTCCCCCGATTATTGGGTGCGGCACGTCCGTGAGGCCGTCCGGTTCGCTGACGGTGTGCGGTGGCTGGAGGAGCAGGGGGTGACGCGGTTCCTGGAGATCGGGCCGGACGGCACCCTGACCGCCATGGCACAGGGCTGCGCAGACAGTGCGGATCTGCTCGTGATTCCCGCGTTGCGCAAGGACCGGCTGGAGTCGGAAGCCCTCGTGGCGGCGATCAGCGGCATGTTCGTCAACGGTGCGGAGGTTCAGTGGGACGCGCTCTTCCCCGGAGCACGGCGGGTTGATCTGCCCACGTACGCGTTCCAGCACGAGCGCTTCTGGCCGAGCGACCCGACGACGGTGGGGAGCAACCTCGCGGCTCAGCCGGCGGACGACGGGGCCGCCTGGTTCTGGGAAGCCGTCGAGCGCGAAGACCCTACTGCCTTGGCCGGGGAACTGGACATCGCCGGGGACGCCTCGTGGGAGGAGGCCCTGAGCGCCCTGTCGACGTGGCGGCGGCAGCAGCGAGAGCGGTCGGCGGTGGACGGCTGGCGGTATCGGGTGCAGTGGAAGCCGATCGGTGCGGCCGCCGGCAAGAAGCTGTCCGGGCGTTGGCTGGCGGTGGTACCCGAGGCCGTGACGGAGTCGGGCTGGGCCTCTTCCGTGCTGGAGGGGTTGGCGGCGTGTGGCGGCCGGGTCGAGCGGGTGGAGTGCGGCCCGGACGTGGACCGGGCCGCGCTGGCTGAGCGATGCGCGGAGTTCAAGGGCGAAGCCGTCGCGGGTGTGCTGGTGCTGCCGAGCGGGGTGGAGGAGGAATCCGCTGGTGGGGTGCCGGCGAGTGTGTGGAGGACGGCTGTCGCGGTGCAGGCGTTGGGGGATGCGGGCGTCGGCGGGCGTGTGTGGGTGGTGACGCGGGGGGCTGTTGCCGTTGGTGGGTCGGAGGATGGGCCGGACCCGGTGGGTGCGGCGGTGTGGGGCGTGGGCCGGGTGGCGGCTTTGGAGTTGCCGGATCGTTGGGGCGGTCTGGTGGATCTTCCGGAGGCCGTGGACCGTGAGGTGCTCGACCGCCTGGTCGGGGTGCTTGCGCATGGTCCGGAGGATCAGGTGGCGGTGCGGGCGTCGGGGGTGTTCGGGCGGCGGCTGGTGCATGCGCCGGCTCCTGCCGGGGACGCGGCTGGTGGTTGGCGGCCGCGCGGGACGGTGCTGGTCACGGGTGGTACGGGTGCGCTGGGTGCCCGGGTGGCGCGGTGGGCGGCGGAGCGCGGTGCCGAGCATCTCGTCCTGACCAGCCGTCGGGGTCTGGACGCGCCCGGTGCGTCGGAGCTGGAAACGGAGCTGTCCGCCCTCGGGGTGCGGGTGACGATTGCGGCCTGTGATGTCGCGGATCGGGATGCGGTCGAGGAGCTGTTGTCCGGGTGCGCCGTGGATGCCGTCGTCCATGCGGCGGGTGCGGTGGGTTCCGTGCCGTTGGGGGACGCGGACGCGGAGCACTTCGCTGAGGTGATGGGGGCGAAGGTTGCCGGTGCCGTGGTGCTGGACGAGGCCCTGCGCGACCGGGAGCTGGATGCGTTCGTGGTGTTTTCGTCGATCGCCGGTGTGTGGGGGAGCGGTGGTCAGGGGGCGTATGCGGCGGGGAACGCCTTCGTGGAGGGGTTGGTGGCGGCACGTCGTGCGCGGGGTGCGGTGGGTTGCGCGGTGGCATGGGGCCCGTGGGCCGGCGGCGGCATGGCCGACGTGGACGGCGCGGAGGAGCACCTGCTGCGGCGTGGGCTGAAGGCATTGGATCCGGCTCTCGCGGTGTCGGCTCTGGAATCGGCGGTGGGTGCGGGTGAGAGCTCGGTGGTGGTGGCGGACGTGGCGTGGGAGCGCTTCGCTCCGGCGTTCACCAGCGCCCGTCCGAGCCCGTTGCTGGAGGACCTGCCGGAGGCCGCTGACGCGGTGGGCGGCATGTCCACCGAGGCATCCGAGGACACGGGACGGACCTTCGTCGACCGGCTCGCGGGCGTTTCCCCGGTGGAGCGCTCGCAGGCCGTGCTCGACCTCGTACGCGGCCACACGGCTGCCGTTCTCGGATTCCGCGAGATGACGGCTGTGGAGCCCGTCCGGGCATTCCGGGACCTGGGATTCGACTCGCTCACGGCGGTCGAGCTGCGCAGCGGACTGAACGCCGAGACCGGGATGATGCTCCCCGCCACCTTGGTCTTCGACTACCCCACGCCACAGCTTCTCGCGGCGCATGTGCACGACACCCTGTTCGGCGCCGCGAACGCCGAGCCGGAGGCCGCCGTACTCGCTGACCTGGACCGTCTCGCCGGCGCGATTTCAGGATTTTCCCCAGAGAACGCCGCCAGGGGGCTCGTCGAGGCCCGTCTTCGGAGCATCCTGGCTGAGCTGGGCGGGGCGGCCGAGGCCGATGCGAAGTCCGCCGTGTCCCAGCAGCTGGATGCGGCCTCGGACGACGAGATCTTCGATTTCATCAATCAGGAGCTCGGCCGTTCCTGAACGCCGCTGGTGAACCGTTCCGGTCTACAACGTATGGGGCAAGTTCCACATGGCGAATGAAGAACGGCTTCGGGACTACCTCAAGTGGGTCACCGCGGACCTGCATGAGACCCGTCGGCGCCTGCAGGAGCTGGAAGCGCAGCAGCAGGAGCCGGTCGCAATCGTCGGGATGAGCTGCCGCTTCCCCGGGGGTGTGAGTTCGCCGGAGGAATTCTGGCGACTGCTGCACGGCGGAGAAGACGCCATCTCCGAGTGGCCGCAGGACCGTGGCTGGGACGCCGATGCGTTGTACGACCCGGAGGGAGACGGGTCGGGCACGAGCTACTCGTGCAAGGGCGGCTTCGTCTACGAGGCCACCGAATTCGACCCCGGATTCTTCGGGATCTCACCGCGCGAAGCACTCGCGATGGACCCGCAGCAGCGGCTGCTGCTCGAAGCGTCCTGGGAGGCTTTTGAAGGCGCCGGAATCGATCCCCTCGGTCTGCGGGGAAGCCGCAGCGGAGTCTTCGTCGGGGCCAGCGGCCAGGAATACGGCGCCGGCCTTCGCGATGTTCCCGACGATGTCCGGGGTCATCTCCTGACGGGCAACTCGACCTCGGTCGTGTCGGGGCGCGTCGCCTACGCACTGGGCCTCGAGGGCCCTGCGGTGACCGTGGACACGGCCTGCTCCTCCTCCCTCGTGGCGCTGCATCTGGCCTCCCAGGCCCTCCGGTCCGGCGAATGCACGCTCGCCCTGGCGGGCGGGGTGACCGTGATGGCCACGCCGGGTGCGTTCATCGAGTTCAGCCGGCAGCGCGGCCTGGCGGGCGATGGCCGCTGCAAGGCGTTCGCGGAGGCCGCGGACGGCACGGGGTGGGCCGAGGGCGTCGGCATGCTGGTGCTGGAGCGCCTCTCGGACGCCCGGCGCCACGGCCACCGGGTGCTGGCGGTCGTACGCGGCACCGCCGTGAACCAGGACGGCGCCTCCAACGGCCTGACCGCGCCGAACGGTCCCTCGCAGCAGCGGGTGATCCGGCAGGCACTCGGGGCGGCCGGCCTGTCGCCCTGCGACGTGGACGCCGTCGAGGCACACGGCACGGGGACGTCGCTGGGCGATCCGATCGAGGCACAGGCGCTGCTCGCGACGTACGGTCAGGACCGGGATGCGGAACGGCCGTTGTGGCTCGGCTCGGTCAAGTCGAACATCGGGCACACCCAGGCGGCCGCGGGGGCGGCCGGTGTCATCAAAATGGTGCTGGCGCTGCAGCACGGCATCCTTCCGCAGACCTTGCATGTCGATGAGCCGTCGTCGCATGTGGACTGGACCGCCGGCAACGTACGACTGCTCACCGAGGCCGTCGAATGGCCGGAGAACGGGCGACCGGGGCGGGCGGCGGTGTCCGCCTTCGGCGTCAGCGGAACCAACGCGCACGCGGTGCTGGAACAGGCACCGGAGACCGAGCCCGCACCCGAAGAAGACCAGACGGACGACGCGGCCGCCTCGGTGCGGCTGCCGGTGGTGCCGTGGGCGCTCTCGGCTCGCAGTGCCGACGCCCTCCGCGCGCAGGCCCGAAGGCTGCTCGCGCACCTCGATGCCCGTCCCGGGCACGACATTCGCGACCTCGCCCGCTCGCTCGCCTCGACGCGTGCCGCACTGGAGTACCGCGCCGTGGTCCTCGGCAGCAGCAGCGCGGAACTCGTCGCGGGACTGCACACGCTCGCGCGTGGCGAACACGCCGAGGACCTCGTGCGGGGAACGGACCGGCCCGGAACCAAGACGGCCTTTCTGTTCGCGGGCCAGGGTTCGCAACGCGTGGGAATGGGACGGGAGTTGTACGACACCTTCCCGGTCTTCGCGGACGCCTTCGACGCGGTGTGTGCGCACTTCGACGGCGAGCTGGCAGCTCCGTTGCGGGACGTGGTGTTCGGCGAGGACGCGGAGGAGCTGAACCGGACGGGGTTCACCCAGCCGGCGTTGTTCGCGCTGGAGGTGGCGCTGTTCCGGCTGGTGGAGTCCTTCGGTGTCCGGCCCGACTATCTGGTGGGGCATTCCATCGGCGAATTGGCGGCCGTGCATGTGGCGGGCGTGCTGTCGCTGGAGGACGCGTGCCGGCTGGTCGCGGCGCGCGGTCGCTTGATGCAGGCGCTGCCGGCGGGTGGCGCGATGGTCGCGCTTCAGGCCGCCGAGGACGAGGTGGTGCCGCTGCTGGTGGGCCAGGAGCAGCGGGTGAGCATCGCCGCGGTGAACGGTCCGCGGTCGGTCGTGGTCTCCGGTGAGGAAGCGGCAGTTGCCGAGATCGCCGGGCGTTTCGAGTCCGCGGGCCGGAAGGTGAAGCGGCTCCAGGTGAGCCATGCCTTCCACTCGCCGTTGATGGAGCCGATGCTCGACGAGTTCCGTGCCGTCGCGGAAAGCGTGTCGTACGAAGAGCCCCGCATACCGGTGGTCTCGAATGTGACCGGCGAACTCGCCACGCCGCGGGAACTGATGTCCCCCGACTACTGGGTGCGGCACGTCCGTGAGGCCGTCCGCTTCGCCGACGGTATCCGCTGGCTGGCGGAGCACAGCGTCGCTCGATTCCTCGAAATCGGGCCCGACGGCACGCTCACCGCGATGGCCCAGGCGTGTGCGGAGGGCTCCGAGCAGGCGGCGGTCCCCGTACTGCGGAGGGACCGGTCCGAGGCCCGGCACGTGGTGACGGCTCTTGCGCAGCTGTACGCACACGGTGCGGAACTCGACTGGGCCGCGCTCCTGCCCGGGACCCGGCCCGTCGATCTGCCGACCTATCCCTTTCAGCGTCAGCGCTACTGGCTGGCGGCGACGGCGACGGACACAGCGGCCGGGGGCGCCGCGGCCCACGCGCTGGAGGGGGCCGACACGCACCTCTGGGAAGCGATCGAGCGCGGCGACGCGGCGGCGCTGGCCGGGGAACTCGCGATCGCCGGTGATGCCTCGTGGGACGAGGCGCTGACTGCGCTGTCGTCGTGGCGGCGGCAGCGGCGTGAGCGGTCGGTGGTGGACGGCTGGCGGTATCGGGTGGAGTGGAAGCCGCTCGCTGCGCAGCCCGGTGGGGTGCCGGACGGCCGCTGGCTGGCGGTGGCGGCGGCCGGGGACGTGTCCGCCGAGGCCGTGGTGGACGGGCTGGCGGCACGCGGTGTGCAGCTTGAGCGGGTGGAGTGTGCGCCGGGGGAGACGGACCGGGGTCTGCTCGCCGCGCGGATGCGTGCGGCGGCCGGTGCGGAGCCGGTCGCCGGCGTGTTGGTGGTGGGCGCCGCGGACGCAGTGCGCACCGCGGTGCTGGTGCAGGCGCTGGGAGACGCCGGTGTCGGCGGGCGTGTGTGGGTGGTGACGCAGGGGGCCGTCGCGATCGGCCGCTCGGATGCCGGACCGGATCCGGTGCGGGCGGCGGTGTGGGGCGTGGGCCGGGTGGCGGCGCTGGAGCATCCGGACCGTTGGGGCGGTCTGGTGGACCTTCCGGAGGCCGTGGACCGCAGGGTGCTCGACCGCCTCACCGGGGTTCTCGCGCACGGCTTCGAGGACCAGGTGGCGGTGCGGGCCTCCGGCGTCTTCGGGCGCAGGCTGGCGCACGCCCCAGCCCCCGCAGGCGACGACACGGCCGACGGCTGGCGGCCGCACGGGACGGTGCTCATCACGGGCGGTACGGGCGCGCTGGGTGCCCGCGTGGCGCGCTGGGTGGCCGAACGCGGTGCCGAGCAGGTGATCCTCACCAGCCGCCGGGGCCCGGAGGCTCCCGGCGCCCCGGAGCTGGAGGCGGAGCTGTCCGCCCTCGGCGTACGAGTGACCGTGGCGGCCTGCGATGTCGCCGATCCGGACGCCGTCGGGGCACTGCTCTCCGCACACCCCGTGGACGCCGTCTTCCACGCCGCCGCCGTACTCGACGACGGCGTACTCGGCTCCCTCACGCCCGAGCGGTTCGCCGCCGTCATGCGGGCCAAGGCCGCCTCGGCCCTGAACCTGCACGAGGCGACCCGCGGCCACGGCCTCTCGGCCTTCGTCCTGTTCTCGTCCTTCGCGGGCACCATCGGTGCCGCCGGCCAGGCCAACTACGCGGCCGCCAACGCCTTCTTGGACGCGCTGGCCGAGCGGCGAGCGGCCGAGGGCCTGCCCGCCACCTCCCTCGCCTGGGGGCCCTGGGACGAGATCGGCATGGCGAGCGACGAAGCGATGGCCCGGCGCATGCGCCGGGGCGGAGTGTCCCCGCTGCGGCCGGACCTCGCCGTCGACGCCATGGAGAACGCGATTCGCTCCGGTACGCCCGGTCTGGTGATCGCCGACATCACCTGGACGGACTTCCGGGCCGCCTTCGCCGCGGTCCGCCCGAGCCCGCTGATCGGTGACCTTCCGGAGGTCCGTACCGCGGTCGAGCGCGCCGCCGGGACGGAAGGCGAGGACCACCAGTCCGACCTGCACCGGCAGCTCGCGGGACGGGAGCCGGCCGAACAGGAACGCGTACTGACCGATCTCGTCCGGTCCCACGCCGCCGGCGTGCTGCACTCCGCAGGTCCCGCCGACGTGCCGCCGCACCGGCCCTTCCGGGACCTCGGTGTCGACTCGCTGATCGCCGTGGAACTGCGGAACGCACTCAGCCTGGCCTGCGGAATCACACTGAGCGCGACGGTGGTCTTCGACTACCCGACGCCGGCGGAACTGGCCGGCTTCCTGCGCACCCGGATCGTCGCACCGGCTCACGCGGACGCCGAACAGGCGGCGGTCCCCTCCGCAGCCGACGGCGACCCGCTCGCCATCGTGGGGATGAGCTGCCGCTTCCCGGGCGGCGTCGACTCCCCGGAGGCCTTCTGGCAACTCCTGTCCGACGGCGCGGACGCCGTCGGAACATTCCCCGCCGACCGAGGCTGGGACCTGAACGCGGTCTACGATCCCGACCCCGAACACCCGGGAACCACATACGTCAATGTCGGTGGCTTCCTGCAGAACGTGGACCGATGCGAACCCGCCTTCTTCGGGATGAGCCCCCGGGAGGCGCTGGCCACCGATCCACAGCAGCGACTGCTCCTCGAAGTGGCGTGGGAGGTGCTGGAGCGCGCCGGCATCGATCCGCACTCCGTGCGGGGCAGCCGGGCCGGCGTGTTCGTGGGCACGAACGGCCAGGACTATCCGGCACTCCTGGCCCATTCCCCGGACGATTTCGACGGCTATATCGGTACCGGCAACGCCGCGAGCGTGGTGTCCGGACGAGTCGCCTACACGCTCGGCCTGGAAGGCCCGGCGGTGACCGTCGACACGGCGTGCTCGTCGTCCCTGGTGGCCCTGCACTGGGCCGCGCAGGCCCTGCGTTCCGGCGAGTGCGACATGGCGCTGGTGGGCGGCGTGACGGTGATGTCCACGCCCGGGGCGTTCGTGGAGTTCAGCCGGCAGCGCGGACTCGCTCCGGACGGACGGTGCAAGGCGTTTGCCGCGGGTGCCGACGGCACCGGCTGGGGCGAGGGCGTCGGAATGCTGCTCGTGGAGCGGCTGTCGGACGCCCGGCGGAACGGCCACCGCGTACTGGCCGTCGTCGCCGGATCCGCGGTGAACCAGGACGGCGCATCGAACGGTCTTACGGCACCCAACGGTCCTTCCCAGCAGCGGGTGATCCGCCAGGCGCTGGCGAGCGCCGGCCTGACGGCCTCGGACGTGGACGCGGTCGAGGCGCACGGCACGGGAACGGCGCTCGGCGACCCGATCGAGGCACAGGCCCTTCTCGCCACCTACGGTCAGGACCGCGACGAGGACCGGCCGTTGTGGCTCGGTTCGGTGAAGTCGAACATCGGGCACACCCAGGCCGCCGCCGGTGTCGCCGGCGTCATCAAGATGGTGCTGGCACTCCAGCACCGGGTGCTGCCGCGCACTCTCCACGTGGACGCGCCCTCGTCCCACGTGGACTGGTCGGAAGGCAACGTACGCCTGCTCACGGAGCCGGTCGCCTGGCCGCTCGACGGCGCAGCAGCGGGCCAGGTCTGCCGGGCCGGTGTCTCCTCGTTCGGCATCAGCGGCACCAACGCACACGTGGTCCTCGAAAGCGCCCCGGAACCCGCGCCCACCGCCGAGGCATCCCAGGTCTCACCCGCGCGCCCGTCCGTCACGCCGATGGTCCTCTCCGCCCGTACCGAGCCCGCTCTCCGCGCGCAGGCGGCTCGCTTGCGCGCGGCCTACGAGGCCGACCCCGAACTGGACCTGGCGGACCTGGGCTTCTCCCTCGCCACGACCCGCTCTCTGCGCTTCGACCACCGCGCGGTCGTCCTGGCGGACGATCCGGCCTCGGCAGTCCGGCGCCTGGCCGCGCTCGCCGACGGTCACCGCACACCCGGTGTCATCCGTGGTTCCCGGGCCGAGGGCCGGTTGGCTCTGCTGTTCGCGGGGCAGGGTGCGCAGCGGTGGGGGATGGGCCGGGACCTGTATGACGTGTTCCCGGTATTCGCGGACGCCTTCGACGCGGTGTGTGCGCACTTCGACGGTGAGTTGGAGTCGTCGCTGCGGGGCGTGGTGTTCGGCGGGGAGTCGGACGCAGGGACGGATGCGGAGGCGCTGCATCGGACGGAGTTCACTCAGCCGGCGTTGTTCGCGGTGGAGGTGGCGCTGTTCCGCCTGGTGGAGTCCTTCGGCGTCCGGCCGGACTTCCTGGTGGGGCATTCCATCGGTGAGGTGGTGGCCGCGCATGTGGCGGGGGTGTTGTCGCTGGAGGACGCGTGCCGGCTGGTCGCGGCGCGCGGCCGGCTGATGCAGGCGCTGCCGGCGGGTGGCGCGATGGTGTCGCTTCAGGCGTCGGAGGCGGAGGTGGTGCCGCTGCTGGAGGGCCAGGAGCAGCGGGTGAGTGTCGCTGCCGTCAATGGACCGCAGGCGGTGGTGGTTTCGGGTGACGAGTCGGCGGTTGCGGAGATCGCCGGGCATTTCGAGTCCGAGGGGCGGAAGGTGAAGCGGCTCCGGGTGAGTCATGCCTTCCACTCGCCGCTGATGGAGCCGATGCTGGAGGAGTTCCGGGCGGTCGCGGAGAGCGTGGTGTTCGCGGAGCCGCGTATCCCGGTGGTCTCGAACGTCACCGGTGAGCTTGCCGCAGCGGAGCAGCTGACCTCCCCCGATTATTGGGTGCGGCACGTCCGTGAGGCCGTCCGGTTCGCTGACGGTGTGCGGTGGCTGGAGGAGCACGGGGTGACCCGGTTCCTGGAGATGGGCCCGGACGGGACGCTGACCGCCATGGCGCAGCTCAGCCTCTCGGCACCGGATCTCCATCTGCTTCCCGCGATGCGGAAGGACCGATCCGAGGCCGAGGCCCTGCTGACCGCCGTTGCGCATGCGTTCGTGCTCGGCATGGACGTGGACTGGCGTACGTGCTTCCCCGCTGCCCGCCGGGTGGATCTGCCCACCTACGCGTTCCAGCGCGAGCGCTACTGGCCGACGCCTGCCCCCGACTCCGACCCGGGTGAGAACTGGCGGTATCGGGTGGAGTGGAAGCCGCTCGCTGCGCAGTCGGGCGGGGTGCTGGGTGGTCGTTGGCTTGCGGTGGTGGCTGCCGGGGACGCGTATGCCGAGGCCGTGGTGGAGGGCCTGGCGGCGTGCGGTGGTGTCGCGGTGGAGCGGGTGGAGTCTGCCGCGGGGGAGGTCGACCGGGGGCTGTTGGCCGAGCGGGTGCGTGAAGTGGCCGGTGCGGAGCCGGTCGCGGGTGTGTTGGTGGTGGGCGCGGCGGATGTGGTGCGCACTGCGGTGGTGGTGCAGGCGCTGGGGGATGCCGGTGTCGGTGGACGTGTGTGGGTGGTGACGCGGGGGGCTGTCGCGATCGGTGGGTCCGATGCCGGGCCGGATCCCGTGCAGGCGGCGGTGTGGGGCGTGGGCCGGGTGGCGGCTTTGGAGTTGCCGGATCGTTGGGGCGGTCTGGTGGATCTTCCGGAGGCCGTGGACCGTGAGGTGCTCGATCGGCTGGTCGGTGTTCTGGCCGATGGCGCTGAGGATCAGGTGGCGGTGCGGTCGTCCGGGGTGTTCGGGCGGCGGCTGGTGCATGCGCCCGCTCCCGTCGGGGACGTCACCGCGGGTGGTTGGCGGCCGCGCGGGACGGTGCTGGTCACGGGTGGTACGGGTGCGCTGGGTGCCCGGGTGGCGCGGTGGGCGGCGGAGCGCGGTGCCGAGCATCTCGTCCTGACCAGCCGTCGGGGTCTGGACGCGCCCGGTGCGTCGGAGCTGGAGGCTGAGCTGTCCGCCCTCGGGGTGCGGGTGACGATTGCGGCCTGTGATGTCGCGGATCGGGACGCCGTCGAGGAGCTGTTGTCCGGGTGCGCCGTGGATGCCGTCGTCCATGCGGCGGGTGCGGTGGGTTCCGTGCCGTTGGGGGACGCGGACGCGCAGCATTTTGCCGAGGTGATGAGGGCGAAGGTTGGCGGTGCCGTGGTGCTGGACGAGGTCCTGCGCGACCGGGAGCTGGATGCGTTCGTGGTGTTTTCGTCGATCGCCGGTGTGTGGGGGAGCGGTGGTCAGGGGGCGTATGCGGCGGGGAACGCCTTCGTGGAGGGGTTGGTTCAGGCACGTCGTGCGCGGGGTGCGGTGGGTTGCGCGGTGGCGTGGGGTCCGTGGGCCGGTGGGGGGATGGCCGGTGTGGAGGGTGCGGAGGCGCATCTGCTGCGCCGTGGCCTGAGGGCGCTGGACCCTGACCTTGCTGTCTCGGCGTTCGAGGCGGCGGTGGGTGCGGGTGAGGTTTCGGTGGTGGTGGCCGATGTGGAGTGGGAGCGCTTCGCTCCGGCGTTCACCAGTGCCCGTCCGAGTCCGTTGCTGGAGGACCTGCCGGAGGTGCGGGCAGCGTTGGCCTCCGGGGCCGCGACCGCGGGTGCGGGTTCTGGTGTGGTGCGGGGGCGGCTGGCGGGGCTGTCGGCTGTCGAGCGGGAGCGGGCGCTGCTGGAGCTGGTGCGTACGCACGCCGCAGCGGTCCTCGGCTACGCCACATCCGGCGACCTCGACCTCGGGGGCACATTCAGGGACGTGGGCTTCGACTCGCTCACTGCCGTGGAGCTGCGCAACGGGCTGAATGCCGAGACGGGCTTGCGGCTTCCCGCCACCTTGGTCTTCGACTATCCGACGCCGGCTGACCTGGCGCGTTACCTGGACGATGAGTTGTTCGGGGCCGGGACGGACGTGATGTCCGGTCTGCCGGTGCCCGCGTCCACCTCGGACGATCCGGTGGTCATCGTCGGGATGAGCTGCCGGCTTCCGGGTGGGGTCGCCAGTCCTGAGGACCTGTGGCGATTGGTGGCCGGGGCCGAGGACGCGATCTCCGGATTCCCGACGGACCGCGGCTGGGACCTCGATTCCCTCTTCGGGAACGACGCCGGCCAGGCAGCCGCGAGCCGAACGCGCTCGGGCGGTTTCCTGCACGATGCCGCGCAGTTCGATCCGGCGTTCTTCGGTATCAGCCCACGTGAAGCGGTGGCGATCGACCCGCAGCAGCGACTGCTGCTGGAAACCTCCTGGGAAGCTCTCGAACGCTCGGGCGTCAGCCCCACTGCGGTCAAGGGCAGCCGCACCGGTGTCTTCGTCGGTGCCGGCAGTTCGGGCTACGGGGCCGGGCTGCGGGAGGCTCCCGAAGGGCTCGGAGGGCACTTGCTCACCGGAAGTTCGGGCGCTGTGGTGTCGGGCCGGGTGTCGTATGCGCTGGGTCTGGAGGGGCCGGCGGTCACCGTGGACACGGCGTGTTCGTCGTCGCTCGTGGCCCTGCACCTGGCGGTGCAGTCCCTGCGCTCGGGCGAATGCGACCTCGCCCTCGCCGGTGGTGTGACGGTCATGGGCAACCCCGGAGCCTTCGTCGAGTTCAGCCTTCAGGGCGGTCTCGCTGCTGATGGCCGGTGCAAGGCGTTCTCGGATGCTGCGGACGGCACCGGTTGGGCCGAGGGCGCCGGCGTGCTGGTGGTGGAGCGGCTGTCGGATGCGCGGCGTAATGGCCACCGGGTGTTGGCTGTGGTGCGTGGCAGTGCGGTGAATCAGGACGGTGCGTCGAATGGTTTGACGGCGCCGAACGGTCCGTCGCAGCAGCGGGTGATCCGGCAGGCGCTGGCCGGTGCGGGACTGTCGGCGTCGGATGTGGACGTGGTCGAGGCACATGGCACGGGGACGTCGCTGGGTGACCCGATCGAGGCGCAGGCACTGCTCGCGACGTACGGGCAGGACCGGGGTGAGGACCGTCCGCTGTGGCTGGGGTCCGTGAAGTCGAACATCGGTCACACGCAGGCCGCCGCGGGTGCGGCCGGTGTCATCAAGATGGTGCTGGCCTTGCAGCACGGCATCCTCCCGCGGACCCTGCATGTGGACGAGCCGTCCTCGCACGTGGACTGGTCGGCGGGTGACGTCCGGCTGCTCAACGAAACCGTGGCGTGGCCGGCGGGGGAGCGGACGCGTCGAGCCGGTGTCTCGGCGTTCGGCGTGAGCGGCACCAATGCGCATGTGGTGATCGAGCAGGCTCCGGTGGAGGAGAGCGCGGAAGCCGGGCCGGTGGACGTCATCGGGGGCGTGGTGCCGTGGGTGGTGTCTGCGCGGAGCCGGGAGGGGCTGCGGGCGCAGGCGCAGCGGTTGTCGGCGCATGTGGAGGCCCGGCCCGAACTCGGCGTGTCCGAGGTGGGGTTCGCCCTCGCCACGACACGTTCGGCGTTCGAGCACCGGGCCGTCGTCCTCGGCACCGAGCGCGCGGAACTCCTTGCAGGCCTCACCGCCGTGGCAGAGGGAACGGCTGCGGTCAACGCCGTAACGGGTGCGGTGGACACCGGAGGGCGACTGGCTCTGCTGTTTACCGGGCAGGGTGCGCAGCGGCCGGGGATGGGGCGTGAGCTGTATGACGCGTTCCCGGTGTACGCCGATGCCTTTGACGCCGTCTGTGCGCACTTCGACGGTGAGCTGGCTTCGCCCCTGCGGGCTGTGGTGTTCGGCGAGGACGCGGAGCCCCTGAATCAGACGGGGTTCACTCAGCCGGCGTTGTTCGCCGTCGAGGTGGCACTGTTCCGGCTGGTGGAGTCGTTCGGTGTGCGGCCGGACTTTCTGGTGGGGCATTCCATCGGTGAGGTGGTGGCTGCGCATGTGGCGGGGGTGTTGTCGCTGGAGGACGCGTGCCGGCTGGTCGCGGCCCGTGGACGTCTGATGCAGGCGCTGCCGGCGGGTGGCGGGATGGTCGCCCTTCAGGCCGCCGAGGACGAGGTGCTGCCGCTGCTGGTGGGCCAGGAGCAGCGGGTGAGCATCGCCGCGGTGAACGGTCCGAAGTCGGTCGTGGTCTCCGGCGAGGAAGCGGCAGTTGCCGAGATCGCCGGGCGCTTCGAGTCCGAGGGCCGGAAGGTCAAGCGGCTCCAGGTCAGCCACGCCTTCCACTCGCCGCTGATGGAGCCGATGCTCGACGAGTTCCGTACGGTCGCCGAAAGCGTGACCTACGCCGAGCCCCGTATCCCGGTGGTCTCGAACGTCACGGGCACCCTCGCCACGCCCCAGGAGCTGACGTCCCCCGGCTACTGGGTGCGGCACGTCCGTGAGGCGGTCCGCTTCGCCGACGGCATCCGCCGGCTGGCGGAGTACGAGGTCACCCGGTTCCTGGAGATCGGACCGGACGGCACCCTCACCGCCATGGCGCAGGGCTGCCTCGACAGTGACGCGGATCTGGACGCGGATCTGAACGCGGGCGAGGTTCTCGTCCCCACCCTCCGTGGCGACGACCGCGGCGAGATATCCGCGATACTGACCGCCGCCGGGCGTGCATTCGCCCACGGCATCACCATCAACTGGCCGACGTTCTTCCGGACCACCACCGAGGGCACCACCCCCACCCCCATCGACCTTCCCACCTACGCCTTCCAACACCAGCCCTACTGGCTTGAGGTTCCGTCGACCACCGCGGATGCCTCGTCGATCGGCCTTGCCGCGGCCGAGCACCCGCTTCTCGGGGCGACGGTGTCCCTGGCCGGTGGCCATGAGGTGGTGCTGACCGGGCGGCTCTCGCCCCGTACGCAGCCGTGGCTTGCCGAGCACCGGATCGCCGGTGCGATCGTCGTCCCGAGCACCGCACTCCTGGAACTGGCAGTGCGTGCGGGCGATGAAGTCGGTTGCGCGTACATCAGGGAACTCGCCCTGGAGGCGCCGCTGGTGCTCGCCGAGGAGGGTGCGGTGCAGTTGCAGCTCCGCATCGAGGACCCGGACGCGTCCGGTGACCGGGCGCTCGGTGTGTACGCGCGTCCCGTGACGGTCTCGGCCGATGCGCCATGGACGCGGCACGCGAGCGGTGTCCTGGCGGAGAGCGGCCCGTCGGAGGCCTTCGACTTCGCTGCGTGGCCGCCGGCCGGCGCGGAGCCCGTGGACATCGACGACCTGTACGACCGGCTGACGGCGGCCGGGTTCGACTACGGCTCGGCCTTCCACGGTGTGCGGGCCGTTTGGCAGGGGGCCGATGGCGTCTACGCGGAGGCCGCACTGCCGGACTCCGCGGCGGCCGGGGAATTCGCTCTCCATCCCGCGCTGTTGGACGCGGCGCTCCATCCGCTGGGCCTCGGTCTGCTGGACGGTGTGGCCACGGAGGCCGTGCTGTTCGCGTGGAGCGGCGCCTCGCTGCAGGCGGCCGGTGCGAGCGCGCTGCGGATCCGGCTGGCCCGCCGCGGGCCCGACGAGGTGTCCCTCCAGGCCGCCGACGGCACCGGGCAGCCGGTACTCGCGGTCGAGTCGATGCTGCTGCGCAGGGCCGGTGAGCTGCGGGAGGAGCGGACGCCTTCGCTGCCGGCTTCCCTGCTCCGTCTCGACTGGGCACCGATCGTCGTGGCAGGGGGTGGGGAGTCGGACGGCGGCGAGGGCGCGGCGGCGGATGCCGATGTGCCGCGGCTGACGGTCGTGGGGAGCGACCCACTGGGCCTGGCCCGGACACTGGGCACACACACCGCAGAGGTCGTGGAGGCCGCTGCCGACGCCACGGCGGCCGCGACGACCGGCACCGTGCTCGTGACCGGTCTCGCCACGCTCGCCGAGGCGCACACCGCCGTCAGCGCGTTCGGCGAACGGCTGGTGCAGGAGCCGGCGCCGGCCCGCCTGGTGTTCGTCACCCAAGGCGCCCTCGCCCTCGGTGACGAGGCACCGGACGCGGCGGCCGCCGCCCTCTGGGAAGAGCTTCGCGTCCTCCAGGCCGACTACCCGGGCCGGATCGTGCTCGTGGACGTCGATGACGACCTCGACTCCCACCGGGTGCTTGCGGCCGCGCTCGCCACGGACGAGTCCGAGCTCGCGGTCCGCAGGGGTGAGGTGTCGGCCGCGCGGCTCGTCAGGTGTGCCTCCAGCACCGCCACCGCCCTGGACGTGGAGCCCGGAGGAACGGTGCTGGTCACCGGCCCGTTCGCCGGACAGGTCACCGCCGCCCTCGACTCCCGGGGAGACATCCGGACCGTCGCCTACCCGGACCAGGACGCGGCAGCGGACGCCGGCCAGGATCCCCACCACCTGCAATCAGCCATAGCCGCGGCCCGAGCGACCGGGCGCCCGCTCAGCGCCCTCGTGCACACCGCCGACCTCGGCCGGAGCCGCGATGTCGAGACGGCTCGCGCGCTCGATGAGCTGACCCGCCGCACCGGTGCGGACGGTGCTCCGCCCGCGTTCATCCTCCTCGGCATCGGCGGCCCGGCCGCCGCTCCGTCGGGCGGGCAGCTGGCCGCGCTCGCCCACCGCCGGGCCGGCGCCGGCCTGCCGGTGCTGGCGCTGCTCCCGCCGTCCGGCGCCGAGACGCCGGGGCTGTCGCCGGTGTCGGTGGAGGAGACCGCGGCGCTGCTGGGTGCGGCCCAGGCCACCGGCCGGACGGTGCTGCGTCCCGCGCGGGTGGACCGCGCCGCGCTGCGCGGCTCCGCGACCCCGCTGCCGGCCGTCCTCAGCGCGCTGGCGCAGGGCTCCGGGCGCCGGATCGCCACACGTGAGCAGGCCACCGCGGCCTCCGGCCTGGCGCGCCACCTCGCGGGGAAGGGCGCGGCCGAACGCGGCCGCGCGCTGCTCACCGTCGTCCGTACCCAGGTCGCCCACGTCCTCGGCTACGCAGGCCCCGACGAGGTGGAGCCCTCCCGGAGCTTCACCGACCTCGGATTCACCTCCCTCACCGCCGTCGAGCTGCGCAACCAGCTCCGGGCGGCGACGGGGATGGCGCTGCCCGCCACGCTCGTCTTCGACTACCCGACCCCGGTGGCGCTCGCCCGCTACCTGGACACCGAACTCACCGGAGAAACGGGCGACGTGCTGCCCGTGGCGTCCGGCGCGCCCGTCGACGACGACCCCGTCGTCATCGTCGGGATGAGCTGCCGCTACCCGGGCGGGATCCGCACCCCCGAGGAGCTGTGGGAGCTGGTCGCCGCGGGTGGCGACGGGATCTCCCCGTTCCCCGCCGACCGGGGCTGGGACCTCGCCGGCCTGTACCACCCGGACCCGGACCACCCGGGCACCTGCTACACCCGCGAAGGCGGCTTCCTGCACGACGCGAGCCACTTCGACCCGGGCTTCTTCGGCATCAGCCCGCGCGAGGCGCTGTCGATGGACCCGCAGCAGCGGCTGCTCCTCGAAGCGTCGTGGGAGGCCCTGGAGCGCTCCGGAATCGACCCCGCGGCCGCCCGTGGCACCCTCACCGGCGTCTTCGCGGGCGTCACCTACCAGGACTACATCGGCATCCTCGGCGGAGCGCAGGAGAGCTTCGAGGGGTACGTCGGCACCGGCAACTCGCCCAGTGTGCTGTCCGGGCGGATCGCCTACACCCTCGGCCTCGAAGGGCCGGCCGTGAGCGTCGACACCGCCTGCTCGTCGTCCCTGGTCGCCCTGCACCTGGCCGTCCAGTCGCTCCGTCAGGGCGAGTGCGATCTCGCGCTCGCCGGCGGTGTGACGGTGATGTCCACCCCCGGCTCGCTCATCGAGTTCAGCAGGCAGCGGGCGCTCGCCGAGGACGGCCGGTGCAAGCCGTTCTCCGCCGATGCCGACGGCGCGAGCTGGGCCGAGGGCGTCGGGATGGTGGCGGTCGAGCGGCTGTCCGACGCCCGGCGCAACGGGCATCCCGTCCTGGCCGTCATCCGTGGCAGCGCCCTCAACCAGGACGGTGCCTCCAACGGCCTCACGGCTCCCAACGGCCCCTCCCAGCAGCGCGTCATCCGCCGGGCACTGGCCGCCGCCGGCCTGGGCCCCCAGCAGGTCGACGCCGTCGAGGCGCACGGCACCGGGACCACCCTCGGCGACCCGATCGAGGCCCAGGCACTGATCGCGGCCTACGGACAGGACCGTGACGAGGACCGTCCGCTGTGGCTCGGCTCGCTCAAGTCGAACATCGGACACAGCCAGGCCGCCGCCGGCGTGGGCGGCGTCATCAAGATGGTGATGGCGCTGCGCAACGGGCTGCTGCCCAGGACACTGCACGCCGACGAGCCCAGCCCGCACGTCGACTGGACGGCGGGCCATGTCCGGCTGCTCAACGAGGCCGTCACCTGGCCGGACGCGGCCGAGCCCCGCCGGGCCGGCGTCTCCTCGTTCGGGATGAGCGGCACCAACGCCCACGTCATCGTCGAGGAGGCACCCCGGCAGCCGGCGCCGCGCGAGACCCCGGCGGGGTCCGCCCTCCCCGTCGTGCCGGTGCCCTTGTCGGCGCGCAGCGAGGAGGCGCTGCGCGACCAGGCCGCACGGCTGCGCTCCCACCTGCTCGCCCGGCCCGGCGAGTGCGACCTCGGCGGTCTCGGCTTCTCGCTCGCCACGACCCGCTCCGCCTTCGAGCACCGGGCGGTGCTCGTCGCGGCCGACCGGGACGACCTCGACCGCGGCCTGCGCGAGATCGCCGAGGGCGCGATGGTCTCCGACGTGCCCCGCGGCGTCGCCCGCGACGGCAGCGCCCGCCCCGTCCTGGTCTTCCCCGGCCAGGGCAGCCAGTGGGCCGGTATGGCACGCGAACTGCTCGACACCGCACCGGTGTTCGCCGAGCGGCTGGCCGCCTGCGAACGTGCCCTCACCCCGTTCGTCGACTGGTCGCTGACGGCCGTCCTGCGCGGCGACACCGACGCACCCGACCTCGAACGAGTCGACGTCGTCCAGCCCGCGCTGTGGGCCGTCATGGTGTCGCTCGCCGAGCTGTGGCGTTCCTACGGGGTCGAGCCCGACGCGGTCGTCGGACACAGCCAAGGAGAGATCGCCGCCGCCTGCGTCGCCGGGGCGCTGACCCTGGACGACGGAGCGCGGGTGGTGGCCCTGCGCAGCCGGGCCCTGACCACCATCACCGGAAGCGGCGGCATGATGTCCGTCCAGCTGGCCGCCGCGGCGGTGCGCGAGCGCATCGAGCCGTGGGGCGAGCGGCTGTCCGTCGCCGCCGTGAACGGCCCCGCCTCCGTCGTGGTCTCCGGTGCCGCGGACGCGCTCGACGAACTGTTCGCCGCGCTGACCGCCGACGGTGTGCGGGCCCGCAAGGTGTCCGTCGACTACGGCTCGCACTCGGCACAGGTCGAGCCGGTGCGGGCCCGGGTCCTCGACGCCCTGGACGGCATCAGTCCGGCCGAGGCCACCATCCCGTTCTTCTCCACGGTCACCGGCCAGTGGCAGGACACCACCGGCCTCGACCCCGACTACTGGTACACCAACCTGCGGCGGACCGTACGGTTCGAGGACGCCATCCGCGCTCTGGTGGCCGCCGGGCACCGCGCCTTCATCGAAGTCAGCCCGCACCCCGTGCTGTCCGGCGGGATCCGCGACTGCGTGGACGCGCTCGGCACCGACGCCGCCGTGCTCGGCACCCTGCGCCGGGACGCGGGCGGCCCCGGCCGGTTCCTCACCTCCCTCGCCGAAGCACATGCCCAGGGTGTGGCCGTCGACTGGACCGCCGTCTTCGCGGGCACCGGCGCACCCCGCGTCGACCTGCCGACCTACGCCTTCCAGCGTGCGCGGTACTGGCCCCAGGCACGCGAACTGGCCGCCGTCGACAGTCCGGACGGGCCGCTGTCCGACGCCGTCGAAGCGAAGTTCTGGGAGAGCGTCGAGAAGGAAGACCTCCAGGCGCTGACCGACACGCTCCACCTGGACGGCGACGATCCGCTGAGCGCCGTACTGCCCGCGCTCTCCTCGTGGCGCAGGAACAGCCGCGAGAAGTCCACCGTCGACGGCTGGCGCTACACCGTGCGCTGGTCACCGCTCGCCGAGCGCACCGCCGCCGTCCTGCACGGCACCTGGCTGCTGGTCGCCCCCACAGCGGCCTCGGAAGACGCCGCCGGCCGGGTCGCCGCCGTACAGGACGCCCTCACGGCACACGGCGCCCGGGTACGTCTCGTCGGCCTGACTCCCGAGGACGGCACCGGCCGCGAACGGACCGCCGCACGGCTGCGCGAGGCGCTCGGAGACGACGACCTCACCGGAGTCCTCTCGCTCCTCCCGCTGGACGAGCACGCCCACCCCGCACACCCCGCTGTGCCCCTCGGGCTGTCCGGGACCCTGTCCCTGGTCCAGGCACTCGGCGACCTCGGCATCGTGGCGCCCCTGTGGTGCGGGACCCACGGAGCGGTCGCCATCGGCCGGTCCGAGTCCGTCACCCACGTCCACCAGGCCCTGGTCTGGGGCATGGGCCGGGTCGCCGCCCTGGAACACTCCGACCGCTGGGGCGGACTCATCGACCTCCCCGAGACGCTCGACAAGCGGGCCGCCGACCGCCTCTGCGCCCTCCTCGCCGGCCCGGACGGCGAGGACCAGATCGCCCTGCGCGGCTCCGGAGCCTACGGCCGCCGGCTGGTACGCGCCCCCCTTGCCGGCACACCGGCGCAGCGCACCTGGCGGCCCCGCGGCACCGTCCTCGTCACCGGCGGCACCGGAGCCGTCGGCGGCCACATCGCCCGCTGGCTGGCCCGCGAAGGCGCCGAACACCTGCTGCTCACCAGCCGCCGCGGCGCCGACGCACCGGGCGCGGCGGAACTCGAAGCCGAACTCACCGCGCTCGGCTCCCGCGTCACCCTCGCCGCCTGCGACGTCGCCGACCGCGACGCGCTGCGCGACCTGCTGGCAGCCGTCCCCGAGCAGTACCCGCTCGACGCGGTCATGCATGTCGCCGGCTCCCTCGACGACGGCGTGATCGAGTCCCTCGACCCCGGCCGGATGGACACCGTGCTGCGCGCCAAGGTCACCGCGGCGCTCAACCTCCACGAGCTGACCCGGGACCGGGACCTGTCCGCCTTCGTGCTCTTCTCCTCCACCTCCGGCACCATCAGCGGCCCGGGCCTGGGCAACTACGCCCCCGGCAACGCCTTCCTCGACGCACTCGCCGACCGGCGCCGCGCCGAGGGGCTCCCCGCCACCGCTGTGGCCTGGGGCCACTGGTCCGGAGACGGCATGGGCGAAGGCGCCGTCGGCGACCGACTCCGGCGCTACGGCGTCTACGACATGCAGCCCGAACTGGCCTGCGGCGCACTCCGTCAGGCCCTCGACCACGACGAGGCCTACGTCTCCGTCACCGACCTCGGCTGGGACAAGTTCACCCCCGCCTTCACCGCCTCCCGCCCCAGCGCACTGCTGCGCGACCTCCCGGACGCCCAACGCGTCCTGGAAACGGCACAGGAGAGCGACGACACCGGCTCGGACGCCGCCAAGCTGCTCCAGCACCTCGCCGGACTCTCCGCGCCCGAACGCGCGGCCATGGTCCTGGACGTGGTCCGCAGCTATGTCGCCACCGTGCTCGGCTACGCCGGTCCCTCCGCGGTCGATCCCGAACGCGCCTTCAGCGACCTCGGATTCGACTCGCTCAGCGCCGTCGAGCTGCGCAACGGCATGAACGGCATCACCGGTCTGCGGCTGCCCGCGACCCTCGTCTTCGACTACCCCACCTGCGCGGTGCTCGCGGACTTCCTCCTCGCCGAACTGTCCGACACGGCACCCCAGGACGGCTCCGCGCCGGCAGCGGCCGCCGTGCCGGCACGACAGGCGGAGTACGACGACCCGGTGGCGATTGTGGCGATGAGTTGTCGGTTCCCTGGTGGTGTGGGGTCGCCGGAGGAGTTGTGGGGGTTGTTGGTCGAGGGCGGGGAGGGTGT
>NZ_JBFBHQ010000046.1:0-22009 GCF_040701845.1 Streptomyces angustmyceticus
GGACGTAAAGCGAAGCAGTCCCACACACCGGCCCCGCAGGCCCGTCACCGCACCCACAGCCCCGCGCAGCGGACCTGGCCCGCCGCAGGCGCAACCCACCGCACCAGCCCCGCGCAGCGGCACCGCAGCGGACCCGCCCGCCGCAGGCGCAACGGCGAGAAGCCCCCACGGCGGGAAAGCCAAAAACGGGGCGGAGGCAAAGCGCAGCGGGCGGCAAACGGCGAGCAACCCCCACGGCGGGAAAGCCAAAGACGGGGGAGACAGCTAGGCGTCCAACGTCACCGTGAACGAGAAGCGGTCCCCCCGGTAGTGGATCCGTGCGACGTCGACCACGCGGCCGTCGGCGTCGTAGGTGAGACCCGTGTAGTGCAGGATCGGGCTGAGCAGGGGGACCTCCAGCAGCCGGGCGGTTTCCGGGTCGGCCAGCCGTGCCTCGACGGTGTCGGTGATCCGGCTGATCCGTACGCCCACCGCGTCCCGCAGCACCTTCGTCATCGGCCAGCGCAGCAGGTCCGCCGGGTCGATCCGCGCGGCGACGTCGGGGTGCACGTAGTTGTGTGCGTGGTTGGTCGGTTCGCCGGTCTTCTCGTCGCCGCGGAGCCGGCGGAAGCCGGTCACCTCGGCGAGGCCGGGGAAGTGTGCGGCCAGTTCGGGGGGTACGGGGGTGGGGCCGTGCTCCAGCAGTTCGGTGCTCATCCCGGACTGCTGGGCGACGATGGTGTCCACGGAGCCCAGCAGCCGCACCGGCGACCCGCGCCGCGCGTCCGGCTCGATGAAGGTGCCGCGGCGCCGGTGCCGGCTGATCAGGCCCTCCGCCTCCAGTTCCTTGAGGGCCTGGCGCATGGTCAGCACGCTGACGCCGTAGTGCGCGGCGAGGGCGTCCTCGGTGGGCAGGCGCAGCGGGGCCTCGGGGGAGCGGCCCAGTATGGAGGCGCGCAACGACTGCGAGACCTGGTACCACAGCGGCAGCTTGCGGTTCAGGGCGAGCGAGTCGGGAGCGAAGGTGGTCACGGCGGCGTTCCCCGGTGTCACGGGCGGAAATGGCGCTGGAGACCCTGCCACACGTCGTCGTAGCCGTGCTGCAGATGCCCGGCGTCCCGGGCCTGTTCGGTCAGGGTCAGCGGCCAGCGGGTCTCGAACATGAAGGCCAGCCCGTCGTCGATCTTCTGCGGGCGCAGCTCGGCGGCGCTCGCCCGGTCGAAGGTCTCCCGGTCGGGTCCGTGCGCCGACATCATGTTGTGCAGCGAGCCGCCGCCCGGGACGAAGCCCTCCGCCTTGGCGTCGTACGCCCCCTCGATCAGCCCCATGTACTCCGTCATGACGTTGCGGTGGAAGTACGGCGGCCGGAAGGTGTCCTCGCCGACCAGCCAGCGCGGCGCGAAGGCCACGAAGTCCACGCCCGCCAGTCCCGCGGTGTCGGAGGGGGAGGTGAGGACGGTGAAGATCGACGGGTCGGGGTGGTCGTAGCTGATCGAGCCGATGACATTGAAGCGGCGCAGGTCGTAGACGTACGGGACGTGGTTGCCGTGCCAGGCGACGACATCCAGCGGCGAGTGGTCGTAGGTGGCCGTCCAGAGGGTGCCGCAGAACTTGTTGACGACCTCGACGGGGCCCTCGACGTCCTCGTAGGCGGCGACCGGTGCGCGGAAGTCGCGGGCGTTGGCCAGGCCGTTGGCACCGATCGGGCCCAGGTCGGGCAGTTGGAAGGGCCGCCCGTAGTTCTCGCAGACGTAGCCGCGGGCGGTCGGGCTCTGCCCGCCGTCGGGCGCGGCGTCCAGCAGCTCGACGCGGAAGCGGACGCCGCGCGGGATCAGCGCCACCTCGCCCGGTTCGGCGTGCAGCAGGCCGAGTTCGGTGCGCAGCAGCAGTCCGCCGCGCTCCGGCACGATCAGCAGCTCGCCGTCCGCGTTGCCGAACACCCGCCGTTCCATGGAGGTGTTGGCCTGGTACAGGTGGACGGCCATGCCGGTGCGCTGGGTGGCGTCGCCGTTGCCGCCCAGCGTCCACAGCCCGTCCAGGAAGTCGGCCGGGCCGGCGGGCTCGGGCAGCGGGTTCCAGCGCAGCCGGTTGGGGTCGGGGGTGCAGTCGGTGAACGGCGCCGAGCGCAGGGCGCCCTGTGCGGCGCGGACGAACGGCGGATGCGCGGCGGAGGGGCGGATGCGGTAGAGCCAGGAGCGGTGGTTGTGGTCGCGCGGTTCGGTGAACGCGGAGCCGCTGAGCTGCTCGGCGTACAGCCCGAGCGGTGCGCGCTGGGGCGAGTTGCGGCCCACCGGCAGGGCGCCCGGGACGGCCTCCGAGCTGTGCTCGTTGCCGAATCCGGTGCTGTACGCCAGCCCTTCGGCCGTCTTCCTCGCCTGCTCGTTGCCCGTGCCTGCCATCGCGTGCTCCCGCCGCTCAAGGAATCCTATGCAAGACCTTAGGATTGCCGTGGGGGGCCGTCAACGGAGACTCCCGGCCGCGTCGGCCGGATCGCGGTGGTCGGCCGGATCGCGCGAGGGCGGGCTCCGCCCGCCCGGCGGGGCGGGCAGGATGGACGGGTGCAGCAGCCGACCCCGCGCCCCGCGACACCGCCCGCCTCCCTGCGCCGCGCGCCCGTCCAGCGGCGCAGCGCCCAGCGCCTGGCCAGAATCCTGGACGCCTGCGCCGAAGTCCTGGAGGAGACCGGGTACGAGGAACTGAGCACCCGGGCCGTGGCCGGCCGCGCCGGCGTCCCGATCGGCTCCGTCTACCGCTTCTTCCCCAACAAGCGCGCCATGGCCGAGGCCCTCGCCCAACGCAACCTCGACGCCTACGCGGACCGCATCACCGCCCGGCTGGCCGGCCCGGACGACCGGCCGCTCCCGTGGCGCCGTGCGATGGACGTGGTGGTCGACGAGTACCTCGCCATGAAGCGGACGGTGCCGGGCTTCGCCCTGGTGGAGTTCACCGTCCCCGCCCCGCGCGCCGCACGCCAGGCCAACTACGAGGTCGCCGACCGGCTGCGCGCCCTCCTCGCCGGCCCGCTCGGCCTGGACGCCGGCGACGCGCGGCTGCGGACCGCCTTCCTGGTCGGCGTCGAGACGGCCGACGCGCTGCTCCAGCTCGCCTTCCGCAGCGACCCGGCCGGCGATCCCGCCATCGTCACGGAGACCAAGGAGCTGCTGCGGGCCTATCTGGGGCGCTATCTGGACGGGGCGGGCGCGGGGGACGGGTGAGGTGTCAGGGGTGAGGGCCGTGCGCCCGCCGGGCGGCGGCGGGGTGCCCCTTGTGCGCACGCCCGTCCGGGGAGATCCGTATTGACCTGGGGTTTTGCTCGTATTGCTCGCGCGTCAAGACCTTGTTAACAAAAGTTTGCGGGACCTAACGTCGCCTGAACTGCCACCCCCCGGCAGATGTTCAAGGGCGAACGTGAGGTACCCCCAATGCTGACAATCCTCGGATTCGTCATGATCGCCACCTTCCTGGTGCTGATCATGATGAAGAAGATGTCACCGATGGCCGCGCTGGTGCTCATCCCCGCGCTGTTCTGCATCCTGGTCGGACAGGGCGCGCACCTGGGCGACTACGTCCTCAAGGGCATCGGCGACCTGGCCCCCACGGCCGCGATGCTGATGTTCGCCATCATCTACTTCGGGGTGATGATCGACGTCGGTCTCTTCGACCCGGTCGTCCGCGGCATCCTGAAGTTCTGCAAGGCCGATCCGGTGCGGGTGGTGCTCGGCACCGCCCTGCTCGCCGCGATCGTCTCGCTCGACGGCGACGGCTCCACCACCTTCATGATCACCGTCTCGGCGCTCTACCCGCTCTACAAGCGGCTGAAGATGAGCCTCGTGGTCATGACCGGTGTCGCCGCCACCGCCAACGGCGTGATGAACACCCTCCCCTGGGGCGGCCCGACCGCCCGCGCCGCCACCGCGCTCAAGCTCGACGCCGGCGACATCTTCGTCCCGATGATCCCCGCCCTGGCCGTCGGCCTGGTCGCGGTCTTCGCCCTCGCCTACGTCCTCGGCCGCCGCGAGCGCAAGCGGCTCGGCGTCCTGACCCTCGGCGACACCCGCCTGGTGACCGAGGCCGCCGACGCGATGGAGACCGAGCAGGTCCTGGTCGGCGCGGGCGCCGGCGGCACGGGGGGCACCGCCGCCGGTACGCGGCGCGGCACCGGCGGCGCGGGCACCGACGCCGACGGGGACGCCGATGCGGCCACCGGCTCCGGCGGCCCGGCCGACGACGACGGCCTCCAGGTCCTGGACCCGCGGCGGGCCACCCTGCGGCCCAAGCTCTACTGGTTCAACGCCGCGCTCACCATCGCGCTGCTCACCCTGCTGATCCTCCAGGTCATGCCGATCCCGGTGCTCTTCCTCCTCGGCGCGGCCCTCGCCCTCACCGTCAACTTCCCGCACATGAAGGACCAGAAGGCCCGCGTCGCCGCCCACGCCGAGAACGTGCTCAACGTCTCCGGGATGGTCTTCGCCGCCGCCGTCTTCACCGGTGTGCTCACCGGCACCGGCATGGTCGAGCACATGGCGCGCTGGCTGGTCAGCGGCATCCCCGACGCCCTCGGCCCGCACATGGGCATCGTCACCGGCGTGCTGAGCATCCCGCTGACCTACTTCATGTCCAACGACGGGTTCTACTTCGGCATCGTCCCGATCCTCGCCGAGGCCGGCGCCGCCCACGGCGTGGCCCCCGTCGAGATCGCCCGTGCCTCCCTGGTCGGCCAGGCCCTGCACATGTCCAGCCCGCTGGTCCCCGCCGTCTACGTCCTCGTCGGCATGGCCAAGGTCGAGTTCGGCGACCACACCAAGTTCACCGTCAAGTGGGCCGCTCTGACCTCGCTGGTGGTCATGGGCGCCGGTGTGCTCTTCGGCATCCTCTAGATGACCGCCACCGGCACCGCGGGGCCCGGCAGGGGATGGCTGCTGCGCCTGGTCGTCACCTTCTCCTTCGCCCAGGGAGCGGTGAGCATGGCCAGGCCGGCCGTCTCCTACCGGGCCCTTGCCCTGGGCGCCGACGAGCGCGCCATCGGCGTGATCACCGCGGTCTACGCACTGCTGCCGCTGCTCGTCGCCGTCCCGCTCGGCCGCCGTACCGACCACGGCCGCTGCGCCCCGCTGCTGGTCGCCGGGGTGGCGCTGATCAGCGGCGGCTGCGCGCTCAGCGGGCTGGCCGGGTCGCTGCCCGTGATGGCCGCCTGGAGCGGGGTCATGGGGCTGGGCCACCTCTGCTTCGTCATCGGCGCCCAGTCGATCGTCGCCCGCCGCAGCGCCCCCGAGGACCGCGACCGTAACTTCGGCCACTTCACCATCGGCGCGTCCCTGGGCCAGTTGATCGGCCCGGTGGCCGCCGGGCTCGTCATCTCCGAGCACGACGGCCGGATGGCTGCGACGAGCGCCCGCGCCCTGCTCGTCTCCGGCGCCGTCGCCGCCCTCTCCTACGCCTCGCTCCGGCGCCTCGAACAGCGCGCCCGCGCCGCGGCGCCGGGCGTCCCGGGCCGCCCGGCCGGGCCCCCGGTCCCGGTGCGCGGCATCCTGCGCACCCGTGGCGTCCCGGCCGGCATCTTCATGAGCCTGGCCGTGCTCTCCGCGACCGACATCCTCACCGCCTACCTCCCCGTGATCGGCGAGGACCGCGCCATCGCCCCCACGACCATCGGCCTGCTGCTCAGCCTGCGGGCCGCGGCCACCATCGCCTGCCGGCTGGTGATGACCCCGATGATCCGGTGGCTGGGCCGCACCGCGCTGATGACCGGGAGCTGTGCGCTGGCCGGGCTGCTGTGCGGGGGTCTGGTGCTGCCCGTTCCGGTGCCGGCGCTGGCGGCGATGCTCGTCGCGCTCGGCTTCTGCCTGGGCGTCGGCCAGCCGCTGTCGATGACGACGGTGGTCCAGGCCGCCCCCGACCGGGCCCGCAGCACCGCGCTGGCGCTCCGCCTGACCGGCAACCGGCTCGGCCAGGTCGCCGCCCCCGCCGGCGCCGGACTGCTGGCCGGTCTCGCCGGCACCGCAGCGCCCTTCGTCCTGCTCGGGGCGCTGCTGCTGGCCTCCGCCGCGATGGCCGCCCGTACGGGACAGGCGCCCGCCGCGTCGTCCGCGCCGTCATGCGGCGTACGGCGTCCGCGCCCCACGGCAAGGCGGGATCCCCCCACGTGACCCCGGAATCCTGTGGGCCATCCGCCGGGGCGGGGGAGAACGGAGGGAGCCTGGGCTCGTGGCGACCGTCACCCCTCTGGGGCGCGGCGGTGCCCTGGCGCCCACAAAACTACCGGCGCTAGTTTGGGGGCGACGACCAGCAGCCGGCCCGGGAGGACCACGACGTGAAGCAGCACGACGCGATGTACATCGACGGAAGCTGGCGGCCCGCCGTGGGCGGCGGCACGATCGAGGTCGTCAACCCGGCCGACGAGCAGGTCATCGCCACCGTCCCGGCCGGCTCGGCACAGGACGTGGACGCCGCGGTCCGCGCCGCCCGCGCCGCGCTGCCGGGCTGGGCCGCCGCGGCACCCCAGGAGCGCGCGGCCCGGCTGGCCGCCCTGCGCGACCAACTCGCCGCGCGCGCCGAGGAGATCGCCGAGACCGTCACCGCCGAACTCGGCTCGCCGCTCGCGTTCAGCACGGCGGTGCATGCCGGGCTGCCGGTCGCGGTCTGCGGCTCGTACGCCGAACTGGCCGGCACCCACGCCTTCGAGGAGAAGATCGGCAACTCCACCGTGCTGCACGAACCGGTCGGGGTGGTGGGCGCGATCACGCCCTGGAACTACCCGCTGCACCAGATCGTCGCCAAGGTCGCCCCGGCGCTCGCGGCCGGCTGCACGGTCGTGCTCAAACCCGCCGAGGACACCCCGCTGGTCGCCCAGCTCTTCGCCGAGTGCGTCGATGCCGCCGGGATACCGGCCGGGGTCTTCAACCTCGTCACCGGGCTCGGCCCGGTCGCGGGCCAGGCGCTCGCCGAGCACGAGGGCGTCGACCTGGTCTCCTTCACCGGCTCGACGGCCGTCGGCAAGCGGATCGGTGCCCTCGCGGGCGCCGCGGTCAAGCGGGTGGCGCTGGAGCTGGGCGGCAAGTCCGCCAATGTCATCCTGCCCAGCGCCGACCTGCCCAAGGCGGTCGCGGTCGGCGTCGCCAACGTCATGGCCAACTCCGGCCAGACCTGCAGCGCCTGGACCCGGATGCTGGTCCACCGGGACCGGTACGACGAGGCCGTCGAGCTGGCGGCCGCGGCGGCCGCCAAGTACGTCCCGGGGGAGCGGGTCGGCCCGCTGGTCAGCGCCGAGCAGCGGGACCGGGTGCGCGGCTACATCGAGCGGGGCATCGCCGAGGGCGCACGGGTCGTGGCGGGCGGACCGCAGTCGTCCGCCGGGCCGGGCTACTACGTCGCGCCGACCGTCTTCGCCGACGTCACCCCGGAGATGACCGTCGCCCAGGAGGAGATCTTCGGCCCGGTCCTGTCGATCCTGAGGTACGAGGACGAGGACGACGCCGCCCGGATCGCCAACGGCACCGTCTACGGGCTGGCCGGCGCGGTCTGGGCGGGCGACGACGCCGAGGCGGTGGCCTTCGCCCGCCGGCTGGACACCGGCCAGGTCGACATCAACGGCGGCCGGTTCAACCCCCTTGCCCCGTTCGGCGGTTACAAGCAGTCCGGCATCGGCCGCGAGCTGGGCCCGCACGGGCTGAGCGAGTACCTGCAGACCAAGTCGCTGCAGTTCTGATCCGGCCGCGCGGCGGGGGACGGCCGAGGCCGCACCCCGCCGCGACGCCCGCCCTTCCCCGCCGGCCCTGCCGGCCAGCCCTCCGCACCGAGGAGTCCTTCGTGGTCCGCGCCGCCGTACTGTCCGCCGTCAACGCCCCGCTGCGGGTCGCCGAGATCGACCTGCCCGCGCCCGGCCCCGGCCAGGTCCGGATCCGGCTCGCCGCCGCCGGCGTCTGCCACTCCGACCTGTCCCTGTCCAACGGCACCCTGCGCCAGCCGGCCCCGGCCGTCCTCGGGCACGAGGGCGCCGGCACCGTCACCGCCGTCGGCCCCGACGTGACCACGGTGGCCCCCGGCGACCAGGTCGTCCTCAACTGGGCACCGTCCTGCGGCGACTGCCACTTCTGCGGCCTGGCCGAGCCCTGGCTGTGCGCCCGCGCCGGCCACGCCGCGGACGCTCCGTACGCCACCCTCGCCGCCGACGCCACCGACCTCTACCCCGGCCTCGGCACCGCCGCGTTCGCCGAGGAGACCGTGGTGCCCGCGCGGGCCGCGCTGCCGCTGCCGGACGGGGTGCCGCTCGCCGACGCGGCGCTGCTCGGCTGCGCGGTGCTCACCGGCTGGGGCGCCGTGCACCACAGCGCCCGGGTGCGTGCCGGGGAGTCGGTCGCGGTCTTCGGCGTCGGCGGGGTGGGCCTGGCCACGCTCCAGGCCGCACGGATCGCCGGTGCGGGGCCGATCGTGGCCGTGGACGTCTCCCCGGCGAAGGAGGAACTCGCCCGCGCCGCCGGCGCCACCGAGTTCCTGGTGGCGGGCGACGACACCGCCAAGCGCATCCGCAAGCTCACCGGCGGCGTGGGAGCCGATGCCGCGGTGGAGTGCGTGGGCCGCGCCGACACCATCCGCACCGCCTGGTCGTCGACCCGGCGCGGCGGCCGCACCACGGTCGTCGGCATCGGCGGCCAGGACCAGCAGGTCGCCTTCTCCGCCCTGGAACTCTTCTACTTCGGCCGGACCCTCTCCGGCTGCGTCTACGGCAACAGCGACCCCGCCCGCGACCTCCCCGTCATCGCCCGGCACGTCCGCTCCGGCGCCCTCGACCTGTCCGCCCTGGTCACCGAGCGGATCGGCCTGGACGGCATCCCGGCCGCCTTCGACGCCATGCTGGCGGGCCGGGGAGGGCGGGCGCTGGTGGTGTTCTAGGAGCGTCCGGGGCGACGGGAACCTGGCCGGCTGCGAAGTGCTCTAGCAGAGCGAGCAGTGCCTACAGCGCAGACCAAGGAGTACAACCAATGTCCCTCTTGCGTAAGTTACGTGCGGCTGCCCTACTCGCTACCGCATTGACCGGTGTTTTCCTGTCCACCGCCGGCCCGGCCCACGCCGAGACGGTGTCCGGTGCCGCAGCCGCGAGCGGCCGCCTCGTGATCGCGTGCAATTGCGAGTGCAGTTGGTGAACCCGCCTGGCCTTCGATCGGCCGGCTGGGGAGCCGGTCGCGCGTGAAGGGCCCGGAGCCGAGTCGGCGGCCGACGCCGGCTCGGCCCCGGCCCGGTGAGCCGTCGCCGCGGAGCGGGTGGGTGCTCCGCGAGCGAACAAGCCCTCGGAAGCGATGTCCAGGGGGCGGCCGCCGTCGCGTGTGGCTCGAACCCGACGCCTGGGGGCACATCAAACTTAGGTGTGGCTAACCTCGTTGAGGTGGAGGGAGGCTCCGCGGCACACGAGCAGGGAGCGGGCATGGGACACCTCAGGGGGAAGGTCGCACTCGTCACCGGCGGCAGCCGGGGCATCGGGCGGGGCATCGCCGAACGGCTCGGCCGGGACGGCGCGCTGGTCGCCGTGCACTACGGCAGCAACGAGGCGGCGGCCGAGGAGACCGCCGCGGCCATCGCCGGGGCCGGCGGCCGGGCGTTCACCGTGGGCGCCGAACTGGGCGTGCCCGGCGACGTGGACGCGCTCATGGCCGGACTGGAGGCGGGGCTGCGCGCGCACGGGGAAGCGGCGATCGACATCCTGGTGCACAACGCGGGGCTCAACCTCATGGGGCGGCCGATCGAGGTGCTCACCCCCGGGGAGTTCGACCGGATGGTCGCGGTCAACATCAAGGCGCCGTTCTTCCTCACCCAGCGGCTGCTGCCGCGACTGCGCGACGGGGGCCGGATCATCAACATCTCGTCCGTCTCCACCCGTCTCGCCTCCGCCCACGGCATCGGCTATCCGCTCACCAAGGGCGCGCTCGAAGTCTTCAGCCACACCCTGGCCAAGTACCTCGGTCCCCGCGATATCACGGTGAATTCCGTCGCCGTCGGATTCACCCGCACCGACATGACCGCGGAGGTGCTGGCCGACCCGGCGCACCTGGAGCGCACCATCGGCCTGACCGCCCTCGGCCGGATCGGCCGGGTCCCGGACATCGCCGACGCGGTCGCCTTCCTGGCCTCCGACGACGCGCGCTGGATCACCGGCACCAGGATCGACGTCACCGGCGGGGCCGGCCTGTAGCAACCCCGGCGGCCGGGCCCGCGATGCGGCCGCGCGCCGGGCCCCGCGCGCCGCGGTCAGCCGCCGTCCGGCGGCAGGAGTTCCGGGTGCTGCAGCGCCAGGCCGTCCACCAGCGCCCGCAGCCCGGTCTCGAACGCGCCCTCGTCCACCTGGCGCTGATGCTCCGCCAGGAGGTGGGCCTGGCCCAGGTGCGGGTAGTCGGCGGGGTCGTAGGCGCCCGGGTCGTCCACGAAGCCGCGGGCGAACGAGCCCAGCGCGGATCCGGCCACGAAGTACCGGACCATGGCGCAGACCCTGGTGGCCTGGGCGGGCGGCCAGCCCGCCCGGACCATCCCGCCGAACGCCGCGTCGGCCATCTTCAGGCCGGCCGGGCGGCGGCCGGGGCCCTGGGCGAGGAACGGCACGATCTGCGGGTGCGCGGCGAGCGCCGCGCGGTAGGAGCGGGCCCAGTCGAGGAGCCCGGCGCGCCAGTCCGCGCCCGCCTCGAAGCCCGACACGTCGACCTGGGCGATGACCGTGTCGGCCACCGCGTCGAGGATCTCGTCCTTGGTCGTGAAGTGGTTGTAGAGGGACGGCCCGCTCACGCCCAGCTCCGCCGCCAGGCGCCGGGTGGAGAGCGCCGGCAGCCCTTCGGAGTCGATGAGCGCCAGCGCCGTGGAGACGATGCGCTCGGGGCTCAGGAGGGGCTTGCGGGGTCGGGCCATGCCGCACATAGTAGAGGCCGCCCAACAAAAACTAGCAGTGCTAATTAACTGCTCTCGTCCACAAGGGGCCCGAGATGAACCTGGAGCTCAGCGCGGAGCAGACCGCGGTGCGGCAGCTCGCCGAGGACTTCGCCGCCCGCGAGATCGCCCCGTACGCCACTGCCTGGGACCGCGCCGAACAGGTCGACCGCGGCATCGTGAAGAAACTCGGCGGCCTCGGCTTCCTCGGGCTCACCGTCCCCGAGGAGTACGGCGGCTCCGGCGGAGACCACCTCTCCTACGTCCTGGTCACCGAGGAGCTGGGCCGCGCCGACTCCGCGGTGCGCGGCATCGTCTCGGTGTCCCTGGGGCTGGTCGCCAAGACCGTCGCCGCCTGGGGCGACGAGGAGCAGAAGCGGACGTGGCTGCCGCGGCTCACCTCCGGCGAGGCGGTCGGCTGCTTCGGCCTCACCGAACCGGGCACCGGCTCCGACGCGGCCCGCCTCGCCACCCGGGCGGTCCGGGACGGGGACACGTACGTCATCGACGGGACCAAGATGTTCATCACCAACGGCACCTGGGCCGATGTCGTGCTGCTCTTCGCCCGTACCGGCGACGCACCCGGACACCGGGGCATCAGCGCCTTCCTCGTCCCGGCGGACAGTCCCGGCCTGGCGCGCCGCGAGATCCACGGCAAGCTGGGGCTGCGCGGCCAGGCCACCGCGGAACTCGTCCTGGACGGCGTACGGGTCCCGGCCGCCGCCATGCTGGGGCCCGAGGGCAAGGGGTTCTCGGTCGCCATGTCCGCGCTGGCCAAGGGCCGGATGTCGGTGGCCGCCGGCTGTGTGGGCATCGCCCGGGCGGCCCTGGACGCCGCGCTCGGCTACGCGGGCGAGCGCGAGCAGTTCGGCAAGCCCATCGCCCGGCACCAGCTGGTGCAGGAGCTGATCAGCGACATCGCCGTGGACGTGGACGCCGCGCGCCTGCTGACCTGGCGGGTCGCCGATCTGATCGACCGCGGCGAGACGTTCGGCACCGCCGCCTCGAAGGCCAAGCTGTTCGCCTCGGAGGCCGCGGTGCGGGCCGCCAACAATGCCCTCCAGGTCTTCGGCGGCTACGGCTACATCGACGAGTACCCGGTCGGCAAACTGCTGCGGGACGCCCGGGTGATGACCCTGTACGAGGGCACCAGCCAGATACAGAAGCTGGTCATCGGCCGCGCGCTGACCGGGGTCTCCGCGTTCTGACCGGCCCGTCCCCGGGAGCCGGGCCGCCCGCCCGCCAGTCCTAAGCGCTTGCTCAGCGGCGCGATATGGTGTTCGATCCGTCAGTGGAGGGTCCCTGGCGGATCGAGGAGCGGGGTACGCGATGGGTGCGGCGGCGGAGCGGGCCGAAGAGGAGAACCAGGAGTGGGCCGGGGTGACCCCCGATGCCGCCCGGCGCCTGGTCGGCGCGGCCGTCGAGGCCTTCGCCGAGCGGGGCTACCACGCCACCACCACCCGGGACATCGCGGGCCGCGCCGGGATGAGCCCGGCCGCCCTCTACATCCACTACAAGACCAAGGAAGAGCTGCTCTACCGCATCAGCGGCATCGGCCATGAAAAGGCGCTGCGCATCATGGGTGCCGCCGCCGGGGCCGAGGGCAGCGCCACCGAGCGTCTCCGTGACGCCGTGCGCACCTTCGCCCGCTGGCACGCCGAGCACCACACCACCGCCCGGGTCATCCAGTACGAGCTCCAGGCCCTGAGCCCCGAGCACTACACCGAGATCGCCGACCTGCGCCGGCGGACGGACCGGTTGCTGCGGCAGATCATCCAGGACGGCGCGGACAGCGGGGAGTTCCGGGCCGACGACGTGCCGGGCACCACGCTCGCGGTGCTGTCGCTGTGCGTGGACGTCGCCCGCTGGTTCACGGCCCAGGGCCCGCGGACGCCCGACGAGGTCGGCACCCTCTATGCCGACCTCGTGCTGCGCATGGTGGGCGCCCCGGCGGACCGGGCCGGCTCCCGCGGCGCGTAGCCCCTCCGGACGGGTGGGCCGGACCGCCGGGACCCGGGTGTGCCCCGGGGCCGCGGCCCGGCCGTCGCCCGGCTAGAGGTAGAAGCGGCTGACCGTCTCCGCGACGCAGACCGGCTTGTCGCCGCCCTCGCGCTCGACCGTCACGACGGTGGCGAGCTGGACGCCGCCGGTCACCTCGGTCACCTCGGCGATCCTGGCCGTGGCGCGCAGCCGTGAGCCGACCGGGACGGTGGCGGGGAAGCGGACCTTGTTGGTGCCGTAGTTGATGCCCATCTTCACGTTGTCGACCCGCATCAGCTGCGGTACGAGCGCGGGCAGCAGCGACAGTGTCAGATAGCCGTGCGCGATGGTGGTGCCGAAGGGGCCGGCCGCGGCCTTCTCCTGGTCCACATGGATCCACTGGTGATCGCCGGTGGCCTCCGCGAACAGGTCGATCCGCTTCTGGTCGATCTCCAGCCAGTCGCTGGTGCCCAGCTCCTCACCGACTGCGTTCCGCAGCTCGTCGAGCGATCCGAACACTCGGGGCTGTGCCATCTTCGTCCGCCTCCTCGGGATCCGTCCGCCGCTGCCGCGCACCGGCCGACGCTTACTAAGCGCTTGCTCAGCATGCTCAGTGCGGGTACCCGCTGTCAACGCCCGGGGAGCGCCCGTCCGGGGCCCGTCGGGCACCGTGCGTCCGGCCCCGCGGACGACGGGACCGGGCGGGCACGTCCTAGGGTGGAACCGTGCCCCAGCTTCCGTACAAGGTTCATGAACTCACCGTCGGCCAGCTCTCCGCGCGCAGTGGTGCCGCGGTCTCCGCGCTGCACTTCTACGAGTCCAAGGGACTGATCAGCAGCACCCGGACGGCGGGCAACCAGCGTCGCTACACCCGGGACGCGCTGCGCCGGGTCGCGTTCGTGCGGGCGGCGCAGCGGGTGGGGATCCCGCTCGCGGTGATCCGGGACGCGCTGGCGGAGCTGCCCGACGCCCGCACGCCCAACCGCGAGGACTGGGCCCGGCTCTCCGAGGTCTGGCGCTCCGAGCTGGACGAGCGGATCAGTCAACTCGTCGAGCTGCGCGACCGGTTGACGGACTGCATCGGCTGTGGCTGTCTCTCGCTGCAGACGTGCGCGCTGTCCAACCCGTACGACAACCTCGGCGCGCAGGGGCCGGGCGCCCAGCGACTGCGGGTCGACCACGGCGCCCGGGACCCGGAGGGGGCGCAGCGGCGCGCCGGCGGCGAGCAGCGGCCCGCGGGGGGCCGGCAGGGCGAGCGGGACACGCAGGGGTGCTGCCCGGACGGGCCGTGAGCGCGGGTGCGCCCGCCCCGGACGGGGCGGACGCACGGACTCCGGAGTCCGTCACCACATGGGCGGGGTGCGGCCCGCCCACGGCCGGGCCTGCTCCAGCTGCGCCGACAGCGCGATCAGGGTGGCCTCGTCGCCGTAGCGCCCGGCCAGCATCACCCCGATCGGCAGGCCCTCGGCGTTCCACTGCAGCGGGACGCTCACCGCGGGCTGGCCGGTGGCGTTGTAGAGCGCGGTGAACGGCGTGAACGCCCCGATGGCGGCGAACTCGGCCTGGGGATCGGCGTCGTTGCGCAGGTGGCCGACCGGGACCGGGGGCGAGGCCAGCGTCGGCGAGAGCAGCACGTCGTAGCCGGTGCCCGCCGGCATCAGGCCGTCCGCGACGGACTGGGCGAGGAGCCGGAAGGCGTACATCGAGCGCGCGAAGTCCGTGCCGGAGACCTCGGCGCCACGGGCCCGCAGATGGCGGGTGAGCGGCATCAGCAGCTCCTCGTGCTCCGGCGGCAGCGGGCGGTTGGTGGCCAGCACCGACCAGACGCGGGTGAAGGCGTGGAGGATGCCCTCGTCGGCCGGCAGGGACAGCTCCTCCACGTCGTGGCCGAGCCCGGTCAGCAGCGCGGCGGTGTCGGTGGCGGCGGTGCGGCAGTCGGGGTGGACCTCGATCCCGGGTACGGGCGCCTCGGTGAGGCAGGCGATCCGCAGCCGTCCGGGGTCGCGGCGGGCGTGGTCGGCGAAGGTCTCCCCGGGCGGCAGCGGCGGCGCCGCGAACGGGTCGCCGGGCATCGGGCCCGCCATGACGTCCAGCAGGGTGGCCGCGTCGGCGACCGTACGGGCCAGCGGGCCCGAGGTGGCCAGTCCGGAGATGTCGTGCAACAGCGGTCCGGGGCTGATCCGGCCACGGCTGGGCTTGATGCCGAACAGCCCGCACACGGAGGCCGGGATGCGGATCGAGCCGCCGCCGTCGCTGGCGTGCGCGAGCGGTGCCAGGCCGCCGGCCACCGCGGCGGCCGCCCCGCCGCTGGAGCCGCCCGCCGAGCGAGTCGGGTCCCATGGGGTGCGGGCGGGGGGTGCCAGGCCGTTCTCGGTGTAGCAGGGCAGCCCGAATTCGGGGGTGTTGGTCTTGCCGAGCAGGACGGTGCCGCCGGTGCGCAGCTTCCGGACGACATGGTCGTCGACGGTCGGCACGTGCTCGGCCAGTGCCCGGGACCCCATCGTGCAGCGCACCCCGGCGACCTGGTTGAGGTCCTTCACGGGGACGGGGACGCCGTGCAGCGGGGGGAGCGCGCGGCCCTCGCGGCGGGCCGCGGTGGCCTCGCTCTCGGCGTCCGAGGCCTGTTTGCGGGCTATCTCGGGGGTGCGGGTGAGGAACGCGCCGAGTGCGTCGTCGAGCCGCTCGATCCGCGTCAGATAGTGCTCGGTGAGATCCACGGGGGAGAGCTCACCCGACCGGATCCCTTCGGCCTGTTCGAGCGCGGTCAGATCGTGCAGGTCGGCCATGGACGTCCACCCTCTCCTCGGGCTGCCGGCCCGGCGCTGGTGCCGGACCCGGCAGGAGGGCCGCCGCCGGCCGGGCGCGGTGCCGGCGCGGGGGTCAGCCCGTGAACAGTTGTTTCAGTTTGAGGGTCAGCTCGTAAAGGCCGTATATGAACGGGATGCCCACCCAGAGCCAGACGAGGACGAACAGGAGGGCGCGGCGGGCGGTCACTGGCCGGCTCCCTTCGGGGCGGCCGGCTCGTCGGCCAACTGCCCGCCGGATGCGGGTGGTTGGTGATGCCGGGGGTGGACGGGGCGGATCAGCTCGTTGGCGGCGAAGCCCACTGCCAGCAGGCCGATCATGATGAAGAGCGAGGTGGTGTAGAGGTCGGGTCCGCTGCGGCCGGCGGACTTCGCGCCGTCGGCGACGGCGTTGACGATCAGCGGGCCGAGGATGCCGGCGGTGGACCAGGCCGTCAGCAGCCGGCCGTGGATCGCGCCGACCTGGTAGCTGCCGAACAGGTCCTTCAGGTAGGCGGGGACGGTGGCGAAGCCGCCGCCGTAGAAGGAGAGGATCACCATGGCGCAGGCGATGAACAGGGGCTTGGAGGTGTCGCCGGTCAGCGCGATCAGCAGGTACATCAGGGCGCCGGCGCCGAGGTAGAGCCGGTAGACGTTCTTGCGGCCGACCAGGTCGGAGGCGGCGGACCAGCCGATCCGGCCGAGCATGTTGGCCAGCGAGAGCATGCCGACGAATCCGGCGGCCGCCGGGGCGCTCACCGGGGCCGCGGTGTGCGCGAAGAAGTCGGAGAGCATCGGGGCGGCCTTCTCCAGGATGCCGATGCCCGCCGTGACGTTCGTGCACAGCACGACCCACAGGCACCAGAACTGCGGGGTGCGCAGCGCGCTGCGGGCCGAGACCTGGGCGGTGGTGACGAGCGGGCGGGCGGCCGAGGCTCCCGCCGGCGCCTCGGCGGGCGGCCGCCAGTCGTCGGCGGGGACCCGCACCAGCAGCACCCCGAGGGTCATGAAGACGGCGTAGACCAGGCCCATGACCAGGAAGGTCCGCGCGATGCCGGAGGTGTCCGACCCGAGGGTGCCGAGCAGCCCCGTGGACCAGGGGGAGGCGATCAGGGCGCCCCCGCCGAAGCCCATGATGGCGATGCCGGTGGCCATCCCGGGGCGGTCGGGGAACCACTTGATGAGGGTGGAGACCGGGGAGATGTAGCCGATGCCCAGGCCGATGCCGCCCAGGAAGCCGTAACCGAGGACGACCAGCCAGAACCGGCCGGCGGCCGCGCCGAGGGCGGCGACCAGGAACCCGGCGGCGAAGCAGACCGTCGAGACGCACATCGCCCAGCGGGGGCCGCGGCGTTCGACGAGGGTGCCGCCGAACGCGGCGGACAGGCCCAGCATCACGATGGCCAGCTGGAAGGGGAGTGCCGAGGCCGTCCCGGAGAGGTGGAGGGCGGACTCCAGGGGCGGTTTGAACACGCTCCAGGCGTACGCCTGTCCGATGGCGAGGTGGATGGACAGGGCGGCGGGCGGGACGAGCCATCGGCTCCATCCCGGCGGGGCGGCGGTGCGGGATCGGGCGAGCGCGCGCATGCGGCGGAACGTACCCCGCGCCTCACCCTCCCGGAAGACCGCGCACCAAAGCCGTTGCGGCACGGACCAGTTGGGCGTTGGAGGCGGCCGGCCGGCCGTCGAGCAGCAGGAGGGTGTCCTCGAGGCCGATCCGGGTGTCCAGGCGCAGCTCGGCGGCCAGCCGCAGCACCGGCCAGGCTCCGCCGTCCTGGCCGTGGAGGAGCACCGGGCGGCGGGGCGCGGCGCCGGTCACGGCGGTCAGCAGGGCGCGCGCGGTGGCCGGCGCGGAGCCGGCGCCGGAGTCGGTCACCTCGGCCAGCACCCGCAGGACCCGCGGCGCGAGCGGGGAGCGGGCGAACGCCTCCGCGCCGTCCGTGCCCGACCAGACGCCGGCCTCGACGCCGATGCCGCGCGCCAGCAGGGCCGCGGCGACGGCCTCGGCGCCCGGCTCGTGCCAGTTCACCGAGGCGTGGTCGGGCAGCACCGTCCAGGACCCGATCCGCTCCGCCCGGCGCGCGGGATCCGGCTCGGCCCAGGCGCCGGTCGTCACCCCGACCGGGACGTCCACGGCATCGCGGACCGCCTCCAGGGCGGCGGCCACCACGCTCGGCGCGAGCGAGTCGCGGCCGCACGGGGTCTTGGGGTGGACATGGACGTCGTCGGCACCGGCCGCCACCGCCTGCCGCGCGGCATCGGCGAGGGCGGCCGGTGACATCGGCACCGCCGCGGAATCGGCCGCCGTCCGGGGGCCGTTGAGACAGACCTGCAGCATCCTCCGATGATGACAGCAGGGTCCGGCAGTGCGCCCGGTCCGTGGCGCCCCGGGGGTGCGGCGGTGCCCGGCGGCCTTGTCCGGCGCCGGTCAGGCCGCCGCGAACGCCCCCGCCCCGTGCAGCCGGTCCGCCGCGCTCAGCGCCTCGTGCGTCAGCACCGACACCGGGGCCAGCACCCCGCACTGCCCGCAGGCGGGGCCGGGTGCCGCGGTGTCCGCCGTCTCCGCGAGCCAGGTGAAACGGGTGCCGCCGCACACCGGGCAGTCACGCCGCGGCCGCCCCGTTTCCATCGCCACGATCATGCGGCGCAGGACCACCGCGAGACGGGCCGCGGGGTGCCGTTGCGGCGACTCGCACGGCACGATGTCACAGCCGCCCCAGGTCCGCCGGTGCCATTCGTCGATCGCGCCGGGCTGCCGGATGCCGTCGTGCTTCTCCTTGCGGCGCCGGGCGGCGAACTCCTCCTCGTACGCGAGCCAGAGGGTACGGGCCTCTTCGAGCTCGGCGAGCGCGGCCACCAGCCGCTCCGGATCGGGGTCGCGGTCCTGGGTGGCGATACCGGCCCGGGTGCACAGGTGATGCCAGGTCGCCCGGTGCCCGTAAGGGGCGAAGCGTTCAAGGCACTTGCGCAGGGCGGTGCGCCGCTGGGCCGCGACGAGTCGTGGATTGCGGACCTGTTCTGCGAGGGCTCTGAAACCGGCCATTTCATCCCACCTCCGTGGGGAGGATCCGACTGGACGGGGATGGGACGTAGCCGATCGCCGAATGGATCCCTCGAATTTCCTTGCGGTTTTTCGGGGGCGATGTCCGAGGTGTCATGGCCGCGTCCACAGAATCTCCGCCGGGAGAGGAAAAGTTGACTGTTGTTCATCTTCCGGCCGGGGATAACCGCCGGTAACGTCCCGCCCAGCCTTCCCCGAGCTCGCGACGAGCAGGGGGGACCCCCACCGAGGAGCAGCAATGCGACGACGTACCGGAAGGCTCAGGACCGCCGCCGCGGCGGCCCTGTTCGCCTTGGGTGCCACGCTCTTGGCACCGCCCCCCGCCGCGGCCGCGACCGCCGCACCCGAGGACGCCCACGACTACTGCCAGGGCCAGTGCGGCGACATCCTGCCGCCCGGCGCCACCGGCAACGCCACCTTGGTGGAGATCCTCGGCAACAAGCTGTTCGGCACCCACCCCGAGCACTCCACCGACCAACTCGGCCCGTACGGCGCGCTGGCGAGCGGCTACCAGTCGCTGACCGACGACACCCTCTCCCGGTTCTTCAACGACGCCTCCTTCGGCGTCCCCCAGGACCAGGTCGGCAAGGTCACCGCGCCCCGCAGCGACGTGACCATCACCCGGGACAAGAAGACCGGGGTCCCGCACATCAAGGGCACCACCCGCTACGGCACCGAGTACGGCGCCGGCTACGCCGCGGGCCAGGACCGGCTCTGGCTGATGGACCTCTTCCGTCACATCGGACGCGGCGAACTGACCTCCTTCGCCGGCGGCGCGCTCGCCAACCAGGGCCTGGAGCAGCAGTTCTGGCCGCAGGCGCCGTACACCGAGGCCGATCTGCAGGCCCAGGTCGACAATATCCGCGACTCCAACGGCGAGCGCGGCAAACTGGCCATGCAGGACGCCCAGGCCTACGTCGACGGCATCAACGCCTATCGCGAACAGTCCAAGAACGGCCGCTACTTCCCCGGTGAGTACGTCCTCACCGGCCATGTCGACGCGATCACCAACGCCGGGGAGATCCAGCCCTTCAAGCTCACCGACCTGATAGCGCTCGCCTCCGTCGTCGGCGGACTCTTCGGCAACGGCGGGGGCGGCGAGGTCCCCTCGGCCCTCGCGCTGCTCTCCGCCCAGCAGAAGTACGGCGTCGAGAAGGGCACCGAGGTCTGGGAGTCCTTCCGGGAGCGCAACGACCCCGAGGCCGCCAAGACCCTGCACGACGGCAGCAGCTTCCCGTACGCGGTCAAGCCGGCCAGGGCGAAGGGCACCGCGCTGCCCGACCGCGGCTCGGTCACCCCCGAACCGCTGGTCTTCGACCGCTCCGGCGCGGCCACCGTCAAGAGCGGGACGCCGCCGCGCGACCCGGTCAAGGCCCCGGAGAAGTACAAGAAGCTGGAGGGCCTCTTCAAGGACGGGGTGCTGCCCAAGGGGAGCTTCGACCCCACCCAGCACCGCGGGATGTCCAACGCCCTGCTGGTCTCCGGCAAGCACACCGCCAGCGGCCACCCCGTCGCCGTCTTCGGCCCGCAGACCGGCTACTTCGCGCCCCAGCTCCTGATGCTCCAGGAGATCCAGGGGCCCGGCATCAGCGCCCGCGGCGCCTCCTTCGCCGGCGTCGGGATGTACGTCCAGCTCGGCCGCGGCCAGGACTACTCCTGGAGCGCCACCTCCGCCGGCCAGGACATCACCGACACCTACGCGGTCGACCTGTGCAACGCGGACGGCTCCGCGCCCACCAAGGAGTCCGCCTCCTACCGCTACCGCGGCGCCTGCGTCCCCATGGAGAAGCTGGAGCGCACCAACTCCTGGAAGCCCACCGTCGCCGACCCGACGGCGGCCGGCTCCTACCGGATGCAGGTCTTCCGGACGAAGTACGGGACCGTCACCCACCGCGCCACCGTCGACGGCAAGCCCGTCGCCTACACCGCGCAGCGCTCCACCTACCGTCACGAGGCCGACTCCATCATCGGCTTCCAGATGTTCAACGACCCGTCCTACGTCCGCGACGCCAAGACGTTCCAGCAGGCCGCCGGGCACATCGGCTACGCCTTCAACTGGTTCTACGCCGACTCCCGCGACGTCGCGTACTACAACAGCGGCCTCAACCCGGTCCGCAACCCCGACGTCGACCCCTCGCTGCCCATCAAGGCGGACGACGCCTACGAGTGGAAGGGCTACGACCCGGACACCAACACCACCGACTACACCCCGCCCGCCCAGCACCCGCAGTCCATCGGCCAGGACTACTACATCTCGTGGAACAACAAGCAGGCCGAGGACTACGACTCGGCGGGCTTCGGCAACGGGTCGGTGCACCGCGGCAACCTGCTGGACGACCGGGTGCGCGCACTGACCCGGGCCGGCGGGGTGACCCGGGCGTCGCTGACCCGGGCCATGTCCGAGGCCGCGGTCACCGACCTGCGCGGCGAGGACGTCCTGCCCGAACTCCTGCGGGTCGTGGGCAGCAAGCCCGTCACCGACCCCGAGCTGAAGACCGCGATCCAGCAGCTGGAGGCCTGGCGCAAGGACGGCGCCCAGCGCCGCGAGACCGCCGCCGGCTCGCACACCTACACCCACCCCGACGCGGTGCGCCTGATGGACGCCTGGTGGCCGCTGATGATCGAGGCGGTCTTCCAGCCGGGCCTCGGCGGCGACCTCTACGACGCACTGCGCGCCAACCTCGCCATCGACGAATCCCCGTCGGCCGGCCACGGGCCGACCGGGGGACACGCCGGATCGGCGTTCCAGTACGGCTGGTGGAGCTACGCGGACAAGGATCTGCGTGCGGTGCTCGGCGACAAGGTGGCCGGCCCGCTCGCGCAGCCGTACTGCGGCAACGGTGACCTGTCCGCCTGCCGCGACACCTTGCTGGCCACGCTCCAGCAGGCGAGCGGCAAGACGGCCGAGCAGGTCTACCCCGGCGACGACAGCTGCAAGGCCGGCGACCAGTGGTGCGCGGACGCGATCATCCACCGCGCGGTGGGCGGTCTGACCCACGACACCATCAGCTGGCAGAACCGGCCGACCTACCAGCAGGTCGTGGAGTTCCCGGCACACCGGTAGACGGAGCGCGGCACGACAAGGCCCCGGGGCGGCACGGCGGATTCCAGGGGTCGTTGCAACACGTGGTTGGTTGGTCAGGCCGCGAGCAGTTTATGCAGGCGCTCGGCTGGGGTTTCCCAGCCGAGCGTTTTGCGTGGGCGGCCGTTTAGTTCGGTGGCGACCGCGTCGAGGTGCTCACGGGGGTGGACTGCGAGGTCGGTGCCCTTGGGGAAGTACTGCCGCAGCAGACCGTTGGTG
>NZ_JBFBHQ010000047.1:0-21951 GCF_040701845.1 Streptomyces angustmyceticus
GATGCTGCGGATGGTGCGGGGTTTTCCGAGGGTGTGGGTGTGTTGGTGGTGGAGCGGTTGTCGGATGCGCGGCGTAATGGTCATCGGGTGTTGGCGGTGGTGCGTGGGAGTGCGGTGAATCAGGATGGTGCGTCGAATGGTTTGACGGCGCCGAATGGTCCGTCGCAGCAGCGGGTGATCCGGCAGGCGCTGGCGGGTGCGGGACTGTCGCCGTCGGATGTGGATGTGGTCGAGGCGCACGGGACGGGCACGTCGCTGGGTGATCCGATCGAGGCGCAGGCGTTGCTGGCGACATATGGCCAGGGCCGGGAGGGGGAGCGGCCGTTGTGGCTGGGTTCGGTGAAGTCGAACATCGGGCATACGCAGGCGGCCGCGGGTGTGGCGGGTGTCATCAAGATGGTGCTGGCGTTGCAGCACGGCGTCCTTCCGCAGACCCTGCACGTCGATGAGCCGTCGTCGCATGTGGACTGGACGGCGGGGGAGGTGCGGCTGCTGACCGAGTCGGTGCGGTGGCCGGAGACAGGCCGGCCGCGCCGTGCCGGTGTGTCCTCCTTCGGCATCAGCGGCACCAACGCCCACACGATCCTGGAGGAGGCCCCGTCCGAGGATGCCGGCCCGTTCGAGGACGCCGCCCCCGCCGCGGACGTCGCGCCCGCCGAGGAGGTCCGGACGGCGGCGGAGGAGGCCGCTCCCGCCCCCTGGGTGATCACCGGTAGGACGAGGGCCGCCCTCCGTGCGCAGGCCGCCCGGCTGCTCGCACACGCCGAGAACTTCCCGGCCCTGCGCACCGCCGACGTGGGGCTGTCACTGGCCACCACCCGGTCGGTCATGGAACACCGTGCCGTGGTCCTCGGGACGGACCGGGACGAGTTGCTGCGCGCTCTGGCCGCCGTGGCGGCCGACGAAACCGCGCCGAACGCGGTCACCGGCACGGCAAAGGCGGACGGCCGGCTGGCACTGCTGTTCACGGGCCAGGGCGCACAACGTCTCGGAATGGGCCGGGAATTGTACGACGCGTTCCCGGTCTTCGCGGACTCCTTTGACTCCGTCTGTGCCCACTTCGACAGCGAATTGGCGTCTCCGCTGCGGGGCGTGGTCTTCGGTGAAGAGGCTCTCGGAAATGCCGATGGGGACGCGGAGGCGCTGAACCAGACCCGTTTCACTCAGCCGGCGTTGTTCGCCGTTGAAGTGGCGCTGTTCCGGCTGGTGGAGTCGTTCGGAGTCCGGCCCGATTTCCTGGTGGGGCATTCCATCGGCGAATTGGCGGCCGCTCATGTGGCCGGCGTGCTGTCGCTGGAGGACGCGTGCCGGCTGGTCGCTGCCCGCGGCCGGTTGATGCAGGAATTGCCGGCCGGCGGTGCGATGGTCTCCCTCCAAGCCACCGAGGACGAGGTGTGGCCGCTGCTGGAAGGCCAGGAGCAATGGGTGAGCATCGCCGCGGTGAACGGTCCGCGGTCGACCGTGATTGCCGGTGTGGAACGCGCCGTGGCGGAGATCGCCGGGCGTTTCGAGTCCGCGGGCCGGAAGGTGAAGCGGCTCCAGGTGAGCCATGCCTTCCATTCACCTCTGATGGAGCCGATGCTCGACGCCTTCCGTGCCGTCGCCGAAAGCGTGTCGTACGGGGAACCCCGGATCCCGGTGGTCTCGAACGTCACCGGCACGCTCGCCACGCCGGAGGAACTGACCTCTCCCGATTACTGGGTGCGTCATGTCCGCGGCGCCGTCCGCTTCGCCGACGGAGTCCGGTGGCTGGCGGAGCACGAGGTCACCCGGTTCCTGGAGATCGGCCCCGACGGCACTCTGACCGCCATGGCGCAGGGCTGCTTCGACGCCGACACGGGCCCGGACCGTCTCCTCGTCCCCGCCTTGCGCAAGGACCGCCCCGAGGCGGCCGGACTGCTCACCGCCCTCGCCCAGGTGTTCACCGCCGGGACGCCGCTGACCTGGGAGGCCGCCTTCACCGACGGCGATGCCCGGCGCGTCGGACTGCCGACCTACGCGTTCCAGCGGCACCGCTTCTGGCCCAAGCCGCCCGTCCTGCCGACCGGCGATATCAGCTCGGCGGGTCTCGGCTCGGCGGACCACCCCCTGCTCGGCGCGGCCGTCGAGGTGGCCGGGTCGGACGCCTACCTCTTCACCGGAAGGCTGTCGCTGCACACCCACCCGTGGCTCGGCGACCACGCGGTGACCGGGACCGTCCTGTTCCCCGGCACCGGCTTCCTCGAACTGGCCGTCCGCGCCGCCGACGAGGTGGGCTGCGACCGCGTGGACGAGTTCACCATCGCCGCGCCGCTCGTCCTGCCCGAGCGCGGTGCGGTGCAGTTGCAGCTCGCCGTGGAGCCGTCGGACGAGTCCGGGCGGCGGACGCTGAACCTGTACTCACGGCCGGAGAGCGACCTCGCCGAGCAGCCGTGGGTGCTCCACGCCAGCGGCGTGGTGTCCTCCGGAGCAGCCGCGGATCAGAGCGAGCCGTACGACTTCACCGTCTGGCCGCCGCGCGACGCGGACGCCACCTCGGTCGACGACTTCTACGGTCGTTTCGCCGAGGCCGGGTTCGCCTACGGCCCGGTCTTCCGTGGGCTGCGGGCCGTCTGGCAGCGGGGCGATGAGATCTTCGCCGAGGTCGGACTGCCGGAGGAGCACGACGGGCTGGCCGGCGCGTTCGGTCTGCATCCCGCGCTGCTCGACTCCGCGCTGCACGCGATGATGTTCGTGTCCATGGAGGACGTCGGCCGTGGACGGCTGCCGTTCTCCTGGAACGGGGTTTCCCTGAAGGCCGCCGGAGCCACCGCCCTGCGGGTGCGTCTGGTCCAGGCCGGACCCGAGTCGGTCTCTCTCGAACTGGCCGACCCCACAGGAGGCGTGGTCGCCTCCATCGAGTCGCTGATGCTCCGCCAGGTCTCCGGTGAGCAGGTGAGCGGCGCCGCCGCCTACCACGACGCGCTGTTCCAGGTGGACTGGGTCACCGTGCCGACGCCCACCGCCCCGTCCGACGAGCAGTGGGCGGTCGTCGGGAACATGGCGCTGGCCGTGGCCCTGGACGGCGCCGGCGTACGGGTGGAGGCAACCGACGGCCTGAGCGAGCTCGCCGACGAGACGCCCCCGGTGGTACTCGTCAACGCCACCAGGACGGCGGACCCGTCCGACGCGGCAGCCGGGGCGCACACCGCGGCCCACGACACGCTCGCGCTGCTCCAGAAGTGGCTGGCCGACGACCGCTTCGCGGCCTCCCGGCTGGTCATCCTCACGCACGGCGCAGTGAGCACCTCGGACGCCGACCACCCCGACCCGGCGCAGGCCGCCGTCTGGGGTCTGGTGCGGGCCGCCGGGGTGGAGAACCCGGGCCGGTTCACGCTCCTGGACCTCGACGGCACGGCAGCCTCGATCGCGGCCGTGCCCGGCGCCCTCGCGAGCGCAGAGCCCGAGGCCGCGGTACGGGCGGGCGCGCTGCACGTGCCGCGCCTGGCCCGGGTCGCGTCCACGGAGGCGCTGCGCCGGCCCGACACGGACGGGAGCGGGGACGCCTGGCGGCTCGACATCGCCGACAAGGGCACCCTGGACAACCTGCTCCTGACCGAATGCCCGGACGCGGCAGCCGAGTTGGAGCCCGGACAGGTCCGCGTCGGGGTGCGTGCCGGAGGCGTCAACTTCCGCGATGTGCTCAATGCGCTGGGGATGTACCTCGGTGAGGCCGGCGCACTCGGCAGTGAGGGCGCCGGGGTGGTGCTGGAGGTCGGTCCCGGAGTGCAGGACCTCCGGCCCGGCGACCGGGTGATGGGCATGTTCTTCGGCGCCTTCGGGCCCCTCGCGGTGGCCGACCGCCGGCTGCTGGCCCGCATCCCCGAGGGCTGGTCGTTCGCACAGGCCGCCTCGGTTCCCGTCGTGTTCCTGACGGCGTACTACGCGCTGGTGGAACTCGGCGAGGTGCAGGCGGGCGAATCGGTGCTGGTGCACTCCGCCGCCGGCGGCGTCGGTATGGCCGCCGTGCAGCTGGCCCGGCACCTGGGCGCCGAGGTGTTCGGCACCGCGAGCCCGGGCAAGTGGGAGACGCTGCGGTCGTCGGGTCTGGACGAGGCGCATATCGCGTCCTCACGTGACCTCGACTTCGAGCCGTCCTTCCTCGCCGAGACCGGTGGCCGGGGTGTGGATGTGGTGCTGGACTCCCTGGCGCGGGAGTTCGTGGACGCCTCGCTGCGGCTGCTGCCACGCGGCGGTCGGTTCCTGGAGATGGGCAAGACCGATGTCCGTGACGCGCAGGAGGTCGCGGCCGGCCACGACGGTGTGCGCTACCGGGCATTCGACCTCTGGGAGGCCGGTCCGGACCGGATCGGGGAGATGCTGACCGCCCTCCTCGACCTCTTCGAGAAGGGCGCCCTGCGGCCCCTGCCGGTGACGGCCTGGGACGTACGCCGCGCGCCGGAGGCCTTCCGGCACCTCAGCCAGGCCCGGCACATCGGCAAGGTCGTGCTGACCGTGCCGGCGCCCCTCGATCCGCAGGGCACGGCGCTGGTGACCGGTGGTACGGGAGGCCTGGGCGCGCTGGTGGCCCGGCACCTGGTGACCGAGCACGGAGTGCGCCACCTCCTCCTGGCCAGCCGGCGCGGAGCACGGGCCCCGGGCGTCGACGCACTGCGCGAGGAACTCGCCGCGCTCGGTGCCGAGGTCACCGTCGCCGCCTGCGACAGCGCCGACCGCGAGGCCCTGCGCGGGCTGCTGGACTCGGTACCGGAGCAGCACCCGCTCACCGCGGTCGTGCACACGGCCGGTGTGCTGGACGACGGCGTGCTGTCCTCGCTGACACCGGAGCGGCTGGACACGGTGCTCGCGCCCAAGGTGGACGCGGTGAGCAACCTGCACGAGCTGACCCGGCACGCGGACCTGGCGGCGTTCGTCGTCTTCTCCTCGGTGGCGGGCACGTTCGGCAGCGCCGGGCAGGCCAACTACGCGGCGGCGAACGCCTTCGTGGACGCGCTGGCCTGCCGGCGCGGTGGACTGGGGCTCCCCGCACAGTCGCTGGCATGGGGCGCCTGGGCCCCCGGCGTCGGCATGACGGGCGAACTCGGCGAAGCCGACCTTCAGCGGATGGCCCGCGGCGGCATGCTCGCGCTCACCCCGGAACAGGGGCTCGGCCTGCTCGACACCGCCCGGGACCTGGCCCGGCCGCTGCTGCTCCCGATGAACCTCGACACGGCGCCGCTGCGCGCCCACCCCGAGGCCGTACCGCCGCTGCTGCGCGGCCTGGTCCGGGCACCCGCCCGGCGCCGGACCGCGACCGCCGCCGCGGCGAAGGGAACCGAAGCGGCGCAGGGTCTCGCGGGGCGACTGGCCGCGCTGCCTGCGGCGGACCGCGAACAGCATCTGCTCGACCTGGTCTGCGCGCAGGTGGCCCTCGTCCTCGGACACGGATCCGCCGAGGACATCGAACCCGACCAGGCCTTCAAGGAACTGGGCTTCGACTCGCTGACGGCGGTGGAACTCCGCAACCACCTCAACGCGGCGACCCGGCTCAGACTGCCCGCCACCCTCGTCTTCGACTACCCGACACCGCTCGTCCTGGTCCGCCATGTCCTGGACGAGATCGAGCTGCCCGAGACCTCGGGTGCGCAGCCGATCCTCGGCGAGCTCACCCGCCTGGAGGCGGCACTGGCCGGGGCCACGGTCGGGGACGAGGAACGGGCCGAGATCGCCGGCCGGCTGCGGGCACTGGCCGCGCACTGGCAGGGCGACGGCAAGCAGGAGCAAGGCGCGGATCCGTACGCGGAAAGCGATGAGGATGACGGAGAACTGGCCTCGGCATCGACCGCCGGCGAACTCTTCGACCTCATCGACAAGGAATTGGGAACGTCGTGACCGGACGCGGGGAACCGCTCGGCTCTGTTCGAGGATGTGACGTGGGTGGCTGCTGACGACGAGAAGTACATGGAGTACCTGAAGCGGGTGACGACCGAGCTTCGGCAGACCCGTCGCCAGCTTCGCGAAGCCGAGGGCAGAGACCAGGAGCCCATCGCCATCGTCGCGATGAGCTGCCGCTACCCCGGCAGCGTGCGTACTCCGGAAGACCTGTGGCAGCTGGTCGCCGAAGGGGGAGACGCGGTCTCCGGCTTCCCCGTCGACCGGGGCTGGGACGTCGACGCGGCCTACGATCCGGACCCGGAGAAGCCGGGCTCGATCTATGTGCGCGAAGGCGGCTTCCTCCACGACGCGGGGTACTTCGACCCGGCGTTCTTCGGGATGAGCCCACGGGAGGCGCTGGCCACCGACCCGCAGCAACGGCTGCTGCTCGAAGTGGCCTGGGAGGCCTTCGAACGCGCGGGTATCGACCCGGCGTCGGTGCGCGGCTCCAACGGCGGAGTGTTCGTCGGCGCCGCCACCTCGGGGTACGGCATCGGCGTCGCCGACCTCCCCGAAGGCGTACAAGGGCTGCTCCTCGCCGGGAACGCCACCTCCGTGGCCTCCGGCCGGATCGCCTACACCCTCGGCCTCGAAGGCCCCGCCGTCACGGTCGACACGGCATGCTCCTCATCACTGGTCGCCCTGCACTGGGCGTGCCACGCGCTGCGCCGCGGCGAATGCGATCTGGCGCTGGCCGGCGGGGTCGCCGTGATGTGCACCCCGGCCATGTTCTTCGAGTTCAGCAGGCAGCGCGGCCTGGCCGCCGACGGCCGCTGCAAGCCGTTCTCCGACGACGCGGACGGCACCGGCTGGTCGGAGGGCGCCGGCATGCTGCTCGTCGAGCGGCTGTCCGACGCGCGGAAGAACGGCCATCCGGTGCTGGCCGTCGTCCGGGGCACCGCCATCAACTCCGACGGCGCCTCCAACGGGCTGACCGCCCCCAACGGCCCCTCGCAGCAGCGGGTGATCCGCTCCGCGCTGTCCCGGGCCGGACTCTCGCCGAGCGAGGTCGACGCCGTCGACGCCCACGGCACGGGTACCTCGCTGGGTGACCCCATCGAGGCACAGGCGCTGCTCGCCACCTACGGAAAGGACCGTGCGGACCACGGGCCGTTGCGCCTCGGCTCGCTCAAATCCAACATCGGCCACACCCAGTCGGCGGCCGGCGTCGGCAGCGTCATCAAAATGGTGATGGCCATGCACCACGGGACGCTGCCCAAGTCCCTGCACATCTCCGAGCCGTCCCGCCATATCGAGTGGACGGCCGGCGATGTCGAGCTGCTGACCGAGGCGACGCCATGGCAGCAGGACGGGCGCCCGCGCCGCGCCGGGGTCTCGTCCTTCGGCATCAGCGGAACCAACGCACACGCGATCCTGGAAGAAGCACCGGAGACCGAGGACGCCCCGGCCCCGGCACCGGAGGACGACGGCGCGACCGCCCGAGCGCTCCCCCTCGTGCCCTGGGTGGTGTCCGCCCGCAGCGCGGACGCACTGCGGGCACAAGCGGCACGGTTGCTGACGCGGGTCAAGCGGGACGAGCTGGACCTGACCGATGTCGGCCACTCCCTGACCACCACGCGAACCGCTTTCGAACACCGCGCCGTGGTGCTCGCCGAGGACCGGACCGCGGCCCTGCGAGGACTGGCGGAACTGGCCACCACCGGCATCGGGGGACCCGGCGCCGACGTGGTCGGCGGCCGCACGACGCGCGGTGCCACCGCCTTCCTCTTCACCGGCCAGGGCGCCCAACGCGCAGGAATGGGGCGTGAGGTGTACGCCGCGTTCCCGGCCTTCGCCGCGGCATTCGACGAGACGTGTGCGCTCCTCGACGTCCACCTGGAGCGCCCGCTGCGCGAGGTCGTCTTCGACGACGCCCCCGATGCCGATGCCCTCCACCGGACCGCCTTCACCCAGCCCGCGCTCTTCGCCGTGGAAGTGGCCCTCTACCGGCTGATCGAGTCCTGGGGCCTCAAGCCCAAATTCCTGGTGGGGCATTCCATCGGCGAGTTGACGGCCGCGCACGTGGCGGGCGTGCTGTCGCTGGAGGACGCGTGCCGGCTGGTCGCTGCTCGCGGCCGGCTGATGCAGGCGCTGCCGGCGGGTGGGGCGATGGTGTCGCTTCAGGCGTCGGAGGCGGAGGTGTTGCCGCTGCTGGAGGGACTTGAGCAGCGGGTGAGTGTCGCTGCGGTGAACGGTCCGCAGGCGGTGGTGGTCTCCGGTGAGGAAGCGGTGGTTGCTCAGATCGCCGGGCGATTCGAGGAGCAGGGTCGGAAGGTGAAGCGGCTGCGGGTCAGCCACGCCTTCCACTCGCCGTTGATGGACCCGATGCTGGAGGAGTTCCGCGGAGTCGCGGAGAGCGTGACGTTCGCGGAGCCGCGTATCCCGGTGGTCTCGAATGTGACCGGTGAACTCGCCACGACGGAGCAACTGACGTCGCCCGACTACTGGGTGCGGCACGTGCGGGATGCCGTCCGGTTCGCCGACGGCGTCCGTTGGCTCGCGGAACACGGCGTGACCCGGCTCCTGGAGCTGGGCCCCGGAGGCACCCTGACCGCCATGGCACAGGCCTGCCTCTCGGACGCCGGGGACGAGGACACCGAGCGGGTGTTCCTGCCCTCCCTGCGGGCGAACCGGCCCGAGACCGACTCGCTGATGTCGGCGATGGCCGGCGCCTTCGCGTCGGGCGCACCGTTCGACTGGGCCGCGTACTTCGCGGGCACCGGAGCGCGGCGGGTGGATCTGCCCACCTACGCGTTCCAGCGCGAGCGCTACTGGCTGGAGTCGACGGGCGCCGCTCCCGAGCCGCACGAGCAGTCCGCCGTGGACAGCTGGCGGTACCGGGTGGAGTGGAAGCGGTTGGTGGCGCCGTCGGGTGGGGTGCTGGGCGGCCGTTGGCTTGCGGTGGTGGCCGCGGGTGAGGCGTGGTCCGAGGCCGTGATGGAGGGGCTGTCGGCGTGTGGTGTGGCGACTGAGCGGGTGGAGTGTGTCGCGGGGGAGGTGGACCGGGGACGGTTGGCCGAGCGGGTGCGTGAGGTGGCGGGTGAGGACCCGGTTGCCGGGGTGCTGGTGGTGGGCTGCGCGGATGTGGCGCGTAGTGCCGTGGTGGTGCAGGCGCTGGGGGACGCCGGTGTCGGTGGGCGGGTGTGGCTGGTGACGCGGGGGGCTGTCGCGGTGGGCCGGTCGGACGGTGGTCCGGATCCGGTGGGTGCGGCGGTGTGGGGCCTGGGTCGGGTGGCTGCGCTGGAGTTCCCGGATCGTTGGGGCGGTCTGGTGGATCTTCCGGAGGCCGTGGACCGTAGGGCTCTCGATCGGCTCGTGGGCATATTGGCCGATGCCGGCGAGGATCAGGTTGCGGTGCGGGCATCGGGGGTGTTCGGGCGGCGGCTGGTGCGTGCTCCGGCTCCCTCCGGGGACGCGGCTGGTGGTTGGCAGCCGCGGGGAACGGTGCTGGTCACGGGTGGTACGGGTGCGCTGGGCGCTCGTGTGGCGCGTTGGGTGGCCGAGCGTGGTGCGGACCATGTGGTGCTGACGAGTCGTCGTGGTGGGGAGGCTCCTGGTGCGGTGGAGCTGGAGGCGGAGCTGTCCGGCCTGGGTGTGCAGGTGACGGTGGCGGCGTGCGATGTCACGGATCGGGACGCGGTCGAGGCTCTGCTGTCCGGGTGCACCGTGGATGCGGTGGTGCATGCGGCGGGTGTGGTGGATTCCGTGCCCCTGGACGACGTGGATGCGGAGCACTTCGCTGAGGTCATGGGAGCGAAGGTCTCCGGTGCCGTGGTGCTGGATGAGGTGCTGGGTGACCGTGCACTGGATGCCTTTGTGGTGTTCTCGTCGATCGCTGGTGTGTGGGGGAGTGGCGGTCAGGCGGCGTACGCGGCGGGGAACGCCTTCGTCGAGGGGCTGGTCGAAGCGCGTCGTGCGCGAGGCGCGGTGGGATGTGCGGTGGCGTGGGGTCCGTGGGCCGGTGGGGGGATGGCCGGTGCGGAGGGTGCGGAGGCGCATCTGCTGCGCCGTGGCCTGAGGGCGCTGGATCCGGTCCGGGCGGTGTCGGCTCTGGAGTCGGCTGTCGGCGCGGGTGAGGGTTCGGTGGTCGTGGCGGACGTGGCGTGGGAGCGCTTCGCTCCGGCGTTCACCGGTGCCCGTCCGAGTCCGTTGCTGGAGGACCTGCCGGAGGTGCGGGCAGCGTTGGCTGACGGCGCCGGTGGTGAGGGTTCCGGCGCCGGCGTGGTGCGGGAGCGGTTGTCCGGGCTCTCGGTGGTGGAGCGGGAGCGGGCACTGCTGGACCTGGTGCGTACGCACGCCGCAGCGGTCCTCGGCTACCACAAGCCGGAGTCGCTCGAAGCGCGCTCCGCCTTCCGAGACCTCGGCTTCGACTCGCTGACCGCCGTGGAGCTGCGCGGCCGGTTGAACACCGAAACCGGTCTGCGGCTGCCCACCACCGTCGTCTTCGACTATCCGACGCCGGTCGAGCTGGCGCGCTTCTTGGGCGATGAGCTGTTCGGCACCGGGGCGGATGCGGGACCCGGTCTGCCGGTGCCGGCTTCCGTATCGGACGATCCGGTGGTCATCGTCGGGATGAGCTGCCGGCTTCCCGGCGGGGTCGCCAGTCCTGAGGACCTGTGGCGGCTGGTGGCCGGGGCCGAGGACGCCATCTCCGAGCTTCCTGATGACCGCGGCTGGGACCTCGACGCCCTCTACGACCCCACCCCGGGGCAGCCGGGCAAGAGCTACTCGCGCCACGGCGGATTCGTCGGCGGGGTCGACCAGTTCGACCCGGCGTTCTTCGGTATCAGCCCGCGTGAAGCGGTGGCGATCGACCCGCAGCAGCGACTGCTGCTGGAGACCTCCTGGGAGGCGCTTGAGCGTTCCGGCATTGATCCGCAGACCCTGCGGGGGAGCCGGGCCGGGGTCTTCGTCGGCTCCAACGGCCAGGACTACCCCGCCCTGCTGCTGAGCACTCCGGAGGGACAGGACGGCTATCTCGGTACCGGGAATGCGGCAGCTGTGGTGTCGGGTCGGGTGTCGTATGCGCTGGGTCTGGAGGGACCGGCGGTCACGGTGGACACGGCGTGTTCGTCGTCGCTGGTCGCCTTGCACCTGGCGGTGCAGTCCCTGCGCTCGGGCGAATGCGATCTGGCGCTTGCCGGCGGTGTGACCGTGATGTCGACGCCGGGTGCGTTCATCGAATTCAGCCAGCAGCGCGGCCTTGCCGCTGATGGCCGGTGCAAGGCGTTCTCGGATGCTGCGGACGGCACCGGGTGGGCCGAGGGCGCCGGTGTCCTGGTGGTGGAGCGGCTGTCGGATGCCCGGCGCAACGGGCATCGGGTGCTGGCGGTGGTGCGTGGCAGTGCGGTGAATCAGGATGGTGCGTCGAATGGTTTGACGGCGCCGAACGGTCCGTCGCAGCAGCGGGTGATCCGGCAGGCGCTGGCGGGCGCGGGACTGTCGCCGTCGGACGTGGATGTGGTCGAGGCGCACGGTACGGGCACGTCGCTGGGAGACCCGATCGAGGCGCAGGCGCTGTTGGCCACCTACGGTCAGGATCGGGACGCCGAGCGGCCGTTGTGGCTGGGGTCGGTGAAGTCCAATATCGGGCACACCCAGGCGGCCGCGGGTGCGGCCGGTGTCATCAAGATGGTGCTGGCCCTGCAGCACGGCATCCTGCCGCGGACGCTGCATGTCGATGAGCCGTCGTCGCATGTGGACTGGTCGGCGGGCAATGTGCGGCTGCTCACCGAAGCCGTCGGATGGCCGGAGAGCGGCCGACCGGGTCGGGCGGCTGTCTCTGCCTTTGGCGTCAGTGGCACCAATGCGCATGTGGTGATCGAGCAGGCTCCGGTGGAGGAGAGCGCGGAAGCCGGGCCGGTGGACGTGATCGGGGGTGTGGTGCCGTGGGTGGTGTCGGCGCGGAGCCGGGAGGGGCTGCGGGCGCAGGCGCAGCGGTTGTCGGCGCATGTGGAGGCCCGGCCCGAACTCGGCGTGTCCGAGGTGGGGTTCGCCCTCGCCACGACACGATCCGCCTTCGAGCACCGGGCCGTCGTCCTCGGCACCGAGCGCGGTGCGCTGGTTGACGGACTCAGGGCGCTGGCCACAGGAGGTGAAGCCGCTTCCGTGGTGGGTGCTCTGGCGGCACCCGAAGCGCGCTTGGCTCTCCTGTTCACCGGGCAGGGCGCGCAGCGGCTGGGGATGGGCCGCGAGCTGTATGACACCTTCCCGGCTTTCGCCGATGCTTTCGACTCCGTCTGCGCGTACTTCGACGGCGAGCTGGCAGCTCCGTTGCGGGACGTGGTGTTCGGCGAGGACGCGGAGCAGCTGAACCGGACGGGGTTCACCCAGCCGGCGTTGTTCGCGCTGGAGGTGGCGCTGTTCCGGCTGGTGGAGTCCTTCGGTGTCCGGCCCGACTATCTGGTGGGGCATTCCATCGGCGAATTGGCGGCCGTGCATGTGGCGGGCGTGCTGTCGCTGGAGGACGCGTGCCGGCTGGTCGCGGCGCGCGGTCGCTTGATGCAGGCGCTGCCGGCGGGTGGCGCGATGGTCGCCCTTCAGGCCGCCGAGGACGAGGTGCTGCCGCTGCTGGTGGGCCAGGAGCAGCGGGTGAGCATCGCCGCGGTGAACGGTCCGCGGTCGGTCGTGGTCTCCGGTGACGAGTCCGTGGTCGCGGAGATCGCCGGGCGTTTCGAGTCCGCGGGCCGGAAGGTGAAGCGGCTCCAGGTGAGCCATGCCTTCCACTCGCCGTTGATGGAGCCGATGCTCGACGAGTTCCGTGCCGTCGCGGAGAGCGTGTCGTACGAAGAGCCCCGTATCCCGGTGGTTTCCAATCTGACCGGCGAACTCGCCGCACCACAAGAACTGACGTCCCCCGACTACTGGGTGCGGCATGTGCGCGAGGCCGTCCGCTTCGCCGACGGCATCCGCCTGCTGGCGGAGTACGAGGTCACCCGGTTCCTGGAGATCGGCCCGGACGGCACCCTCACCGCCATGGCGCAGGGCTGCCTCGACGCTGACGTGGACACGGACCAGGTCCTGATCCCCACCCTGCGCGGCGACGACCGTGGCGAGATATCCGCGGTACTCTCCGCGGCCGGGCGCGCATTCGCCCACGGCGTCGCCATCAACTGGCGGACCTTCTTCTCCACCACAGCCACCGAAAGCACAGCGACCGAAAGCACAGCCACCGAAAGCACGGCGACCGAAAGCACCACCACCGCCCCCACCCCCGTAGACCTCCCCACCTACGCCTTCCAACACCAGCGCTACTGGCCCCGGTTCACCGGCCTGCCGGCCGGGGATCTCGGTTCTGCCGGGCTGGTGTCCGCGCAGCACCCCTTGCTGGGTGCTGCTGTCTCCCTGGCCGGCAGCGCGGATGGTGCGGACGGCTTCGAAGGCGCCTGCGGGTCGGCCGAGGCCGGCGCCGTGGTGTTCACGGGGCGGGTGTCCGTCGCCGCGCAGCCCTGGCTCGCCGAGCATGTCGTCTCGGGCTCGATCCTGCTCCCCGGCACCGCCTTCCTGGAGCTGGCCGTCCGCGCCGGCGACCAGGTCGGCTGCGGGACGGTGGAGGAACTCACGCTGCAGGCGCCCCTCGTGGTGCCGGACCGGGGCGCCGTACAGCTCCAGGTGGCCGTCGGGGCCGCGGACGAGACCGGGCGCCGGACGCTGACCGTCCACTCCCGGCCGCAGGATGCGCAGGCCGACCAGCCATGGGTACGCCATGCCGTCGGCGTAGTCGCCACGGACGGCGCGTCGCCCGGGACGGACCTGTCCCAGTGGCCGCCCGCCGGTGCGGAGCGCGTCTCCGTCGACGGGCTGTACGAGGGGCTGACGGCAGCGGGGTTCGGCTACGGTCCGGTCTTCCGTGGTCTGCGGCAGGTATGGAGCCGTGGCGACGAGTTGTTCGCCTCGGTCGAACTTCCGGAGAGCGCCGTCCCCGAGGCGGCCGGCTTCGGGCTGCACCCGGCGCTGCTGGACTCGGTGCTGCACGCGCTCGGACTCGTGGAGCCGGACCGGGCGGACGAGGGCCCGGCGGACCGGGGCCGGGGCAGGCTGCCCTTCTCCTGGTCGGGGGCGACCCTGCACGCGTCCGGCGCGTCGGTGCTGCGTGCCCGGATGTCCGTGAACGGTCCCGACTCGGTCGCGCTGGAGCTGGCCGACGCCTCGGGCGGACCGGTCGCGACGATCGACTCCCTGGTGCTGCGACCGGTGTCGGCCGACGGGATCGCCCGGGCCAAGGCGGGCCTGCAGGACACCACGCTGCACACGATGGACTGGATCCCGCTGCCGGAGCCGTCCGGGGCCGGCGGACCCACCGCGCCCGCGGTACCCGTTGATGCGGTCGTCGACGCGTGCGAGGGCGCCGACGGCCGGCTCGATGTGTCCGCGACCGGCGCGTCCGTGTACCCGGACCTCGCGTCGCTTCCCCGGGACGAGGCTCCCTCCCACGTCCTGCTTCTGCTGGATGCTCCCGACAGTGAACCGGCCGCGGGCGCGCACACCGCGACCCATCGGGTGCTCGCGTTCCTCCAGGCGTGGTTGGCCGACGAGCGGTTCGCCGCGGCCCGGCTGGTCGTCGTCACTCGGGGCGCGGTCACCGTGGACGAACGGCGACCGGATCCGGCGCTCGCCGCCGTCTGGGGGCTCGTCCGGGCGGCGCGTTCGGAGCACCCGGACCGGTTCACGCTGGTCGACCTGGACGGGGCGAGCGAGTCCCTCGCCGTGCTCCCCGCCGCACTCGCCTGCGACGAGCCCGAACTGGCGGTACGCGCCGGGCAGGTGTACGTCCCGAGGCTCAGCAGGCACGTGCGGCCGGATGCGCTGCCGGTGCCCGGGGAGAGCGGGGCGTGGTGCCTGGACATCGCGGACAAGGGCACGCTGGAGAACCTGCACCTCGCCCCATCTCCCACGGCACATGCCGAGTTGGGAGCCGGGCAGGTGCGGATCGCGGTACGTGCCGCCGGTCTGAACTTCCGAGATGTGCTGAACGCACTGGGCATGTACCCGGGTGACGCCGTGGCGCTGGGGATCGAGGGGGCCGGCGTGGTCACCGAGGTCGGTCCGGGAGTGACCGGGCTCTCGCCGGGCGACCGGGTCATGGGGCTCTTCACCCAGTCCTTCGGGCCGCTCGCGGTGGCCGATGCGCGCACCCTCGCCCGGATACCCGAGGGGTGGTCGTTCGCGCAGGCGGCGTCGGTTCCGGTGGTGTTCCTGACGGCCTACTACGCGTTGGTGGACCTGGGGGGTCTGCAGGCGGGCGAATCGGTGCTGGTGCATGCCGCCGCCGGCGGCGTCGGTATGGCCGCGGTGCAGTTGGCGCGGCATCTGGGTGCGGAGGTGTTCGGTACCGCGAGCCCGGGGAAGTGGGACACCCTGCGCGGCTCGGGTCTGGATGAGGCGCATATCGCTTCGTCGCGTGATCTGGATTTCGAGGAGTCGTTCCTGGCGTCGACCGGTGGCCGGGGTGTGGATGTGGTGCTGGACTCCCTGGCGCGGGAGTTCGTGGACGCGTCGCTGCGGCTGCTGCCGCGGGGCGGTCGGTTCCTGGAGATGGGCAAGACCGACGTCCGTGACGCGCAGGAGGTCGCCGCCGCACACGAGGGAGTGCGCTACCAGGCGTTCGATCTCTTCGACGCCGGTCCGGAGCGGATCGGGGAGATGCTGACCGCCCTCGTCGCCCTCTTCGAACGGGGTGCGCTGCGGCCCCTGCCGCTCACCGCGTGGGACGTGCGCAAGGCGCCCGAGGCGTTCCGTTACCTCAGCCAGGCCAAGAACGTCGGCAAGGTCGTGCTGACGATGCCGGTTCCGCTCGATGCGGAGGGAACGGTCCTGGTCACGGGCGGGACAGGTGGCCTGGGCGCGCTGGTGGCGCGGCATCTGGTGGCCGAGCACGGGGTACGCCATCTGCTGCTGTCCAGTCGTCGGGGGCCGCGGGCTCCCGGCGTCGACGCACTGCGCGAGGAACTCGCCGCGCTCGGTGCCGAGGTCACCGTCGCCGCCTGCGACATCGCGGACGGCGAGGCACTGCGCGGGCTACTGGACTCGGTACCGGAGCAGCACCCGCTCACCGCCATCGTGCACACGGCCGGTGTGCTGGACGACGGTGTGCTGTCCTCGCTGACACCGGAGCGGCTGGACACGGTGCTCGCGCCCAAGGCGGACGCGGTGCGCAACCTGCACGAGCTGACCCGGCACGCGGACCTGGCGGCGTTCGTCGTCTTCTCCTCGGTCGCCGGCATGTTCGGCGGCTCGGGGCAGGGCAACTACTCGGCGGCGAATGCCTTCCTGGACGCGTTCGCCCAGGCCAGGCAGGGGGCGGGGCTGCCCGCCACCGCACTCGCCTGGGGCCCGTGGGCTCCCGGCGCGGGGATGACCGGCGCGCTGGCGGAGGCCGATCTGCAGCGTATGGCGCGCGGCGGCATGGTGCCGTTCACGGCCGAGCAGGGCATGGCGGCGTTCGACGCCGCGTTCCGTACGGCCGAAGCGGTGTACGCCCCCGTGCGGCTCGACCACGCGGCGCTGCGGGCGCCGCATTCCGCGCCGCCGGCCCTGCTGCGCGGACTGGTGACCGGGTCCGCCCGGCGCTCGGCCGCGTCTTCGGCCACCGGTGACGCCGCGGACAACCTGCGTTCCGGGCTGGCCGCGCTGCCGCCCGCCGAGCGGGAACCCGCGGTGCTGGAACTGGTCCGGGCGCAGGCGGCGCTCGTGCTCGGGCACGCCGGCCCCGAAGCGGTCGAACCGGCACGGGACTTCCGCGGCCTGGGCATCGACTCGCTGACCGCCGTCGAGCTGCGCAACCGGCTGGGCGCCGCGACCGGACTGCGGCTGCCGGCGACGCTCGTCTTCGACTACCCGTCGCCGGTGGCGCTGGCCCGCCATGTGTGCAGCGAACTGTTCGGGGACGACGAGGCCGCTGCCGCCCCGGTGGCTGTGGCCGGCCGTCCGGCGACCGGCGAGGAGGAGCTCGCCGTCGTCGCCATGAGCTGCCGGTTCCCCGGTGGGGCGGGCAGTCCCGAGGAGTTCTGGCGGCTGCTGGCCGACGGCGTGGACGCGCTGTCGCCCCTGCCGGCCGACCGGGGCTGGCAGACCGGTGACGACGCCTCCCGCGTCGAGGGCGGATTCCTCTACGACAGCGGTGACTTCGACGCGGACTTCTTCGGCATCTCGCCGCGGGAGGCGGTCACCATGGACCCGCAGCAGCGGCTGCTGCTGGAAATCTCCTGGGAGGCACTGGAGCGGGCCGGCATCGACCCGGCGGCGCTGCGCGGCAGCCGCACCGGGGTGTTCGCGGGCACGAACTACCAGGGCTACGGCTCGGCGGCCCACACGCTGCCCGAGGGCACCGAGGGACAGTTGCTCACCGGCCATGCCACCAGCGTGACGTCCGGCCGGGTCTCCTACGCCCTCGGTCTCGAAGGCCCCGCCGTCACCGTCGACACGGCCTGTTCGTCGTCGCTGGTGGCGCTGCATCTCGCCGCCCAGGCCCTGCGGCTGGGGGAGTGCGATCTCGCCCTCGCGGGCGGGGTGACGGTGATGGCCACCCCCGGTGCCTTCGTGGAGTTCGGGCGGCAGGGCGGACTGGCCGGCGACGGGCGGTGCAAGGCCTTCTCCGACGACGCGGACGGCACCGGCTGGGGCGAGGGCGCGGGCATCGTCCTCGTCGAGCGGCTCTCCGACGCGCGGCGCAACGGGCATCCGGTGCTCGCCGTGCTCCGTGGCTCCGCGGTCAACCAGGACGGCGCGTCGAACGGTCTGACCGCCCCCAACGGCCCCTCCCAGCAGCGGGTCATCCGGGCCGCGCTCGCCAACGCCGGGCTCGACGCCCACGAGGTGGACGCGGTCGAGGCACATGGCACCGGGACCTCGCTGGGCGATCCGATCGAGGCGCAGGCGCTGTTGGCCACCTACGGTCAGGATCGGGACGCCGAGCGGCCGTTGTGGCTGGGGTCGGTGAAGTCCAACATCGGGCACACCCAGGCCGCCGCCGGCATCGCCGGTGTGATCAAGATGGTGCTGGCGCTCCAGAAGGGCGTCCTGCCCCGCACGCTGCACGTCGGCGAGCCGTCCTCGCACGTCGACTGGTCGGCGGGTGAGGTGCGGCTGCTGACCCGGGCCGTGGAGTGGCCGCAGTGCGAACTGCCGCGCCGGGCCGCGGTGTCCTCGTTCGGGATCAGCGGCACCAATGCGCATGTGGTGCTCGAACAGTACGGGGCGGTCGACGGCGGGCCGGAGGGAGCCATCGAGCTGGACGGCGCCGCGCCCGCCGGTGCCGCGCGGGCCGGGGACGACGGGGCCGGCGACCTGCCGGGACCCGTGGTCTGGCCGCTGTCCGCCCGCTCCGCCGCCGCACTCCGCGACCAGGCGAAGCGGCTGCGCGCCCACCTCACCGACCGACCGGACCTGCCGGTACGCGACATCGGGTACTCGCTCGCCACCACCCGGGCCGCCTTCGACCACCGCGCGGCGCTGGTCGCCGAGGACCGGGACGCGTTCCTGACGGGCCTTGCCGCGCTGGCCCGCGGGGAGGACCCGGCGGAGCTGGTGCGCGGGCGCGCGGACACCGGCGGGAAGCTCGCCTTCCTGTTCAGCGGCCAGGGATCCCAGCGCGCCGGCATGGGACGCGAGCTCTACGAGAGGTTCCCCGCGTATGCCACGGCCTTCGACGAGGTCTGTGCGGAGTTCGACCGCCACCTCGAACGGCCGCTGCGCGAACTCGTCTTCGCGGACGAGGGCACGCCCGAGGCCGTGCTGCTCGATCGCACCGCCTACACGCAGCCCGCGCTGTTCGCGGTGGGAACGGCGCTCCATGCGCTCGTCGCCTCGTGGGGTGTCAGGCCCGATGTCCTGATCGGCCACTCCATCGGCGAGCTGACCGCCGCGCATGTGGCCGGCGTGCTGGCCCTGGAGGACGCGTGCCGTCTGGTCGCCGCCCGTGGCCGGCTGATGCAGGCACTGCCCGAAGGCGGCGCCATGATCGCCGTACAGGCCGCCGAGGAAGAGGTCCGGCCCCTTCTGGAGGGCCTGGCGGACCGGGCCGGGATCGCCGCGGTGAACGGGCCGTCGGCCGTCGTCGTCTCCGGTGAGCAGGAAGCGGTCACCGAGATCGCCGGACAGCTGGCCGAGCGCGGGCGAAAGACTAGGCGTTTGCGGGTCAGCCATGCGTTTCACTCTCCACTGATGGACACGATGCTGGCCGAGTTCGGGGAGATCGCGCGGGGTGTGCGCTACGCACCGCCGCGCCTGCCCGTCATCTCCAACCTCACCGGGGAACCGGCGGCCGACGCCGACCTGACCTCGCCCGACTACTGGGTGCGGCATGTCCGCGAGGCCGTCCGCTTCTGCGACGGCATCCGCCGGCTGGAGGCCGACGGCGTACGGACGTATCTGGAGCTGGGGCCCGACGGCGCCCTTGCCGCCACGGCATGGGAGAGCCTGCGCGAACCCGGCGAGGAAGCCGCCGCGCTGCCCGTCCTGCGGCGCGACCGGCCCGAGGTGCGCAGCGCCCTGCTGGCCGCGGCGCACCTGCACGTACGCGGTCTCGGCGCGGGTCCCGCCGCGCTGTACGGCGAGGGCGCGCGCCGTGTCGAGCTGCCCACCTACGCCTTCCAGCGCCGTCGGTACTGGCTGGAGCCGGCCGGCCCGCAGGCCGGGGCCGAGGCGGCGCAGACGGTGGACGACCAGTTCTGGGCCGCAGTGGAACAGGCCGACCCGGGCGAGCTGGCCGAGCGGCTCCACCTGGCCGGTGACGCTCCGCTGAGCGAGGTACTGCCCGCGCTGTCCTCGTGGCGCCACCAGCAGCGCGAACGCACCGTCGCCGACGGCTGGGAATACCGGGTCGCCTGGCGGCCGGCCGGCGACGCCCCGGCTCCCGTGCTGTCCGGCACCTGGCTGCTCGCCCACCCGGCGGGCCGCGGCGGCCGGGCCCGGGAGGCGGCGATCGCGGCCGGGCTCACGGCCCATGGGGCCGCCGGGGTGGTCCCGTTCGAGGTCGACTGCGGTCGCGCCGACCGCAAGTCGCTCGCCGACCAACTGGGCGCGCTGCTGGAGGAGTCGGGACCCGTGGACGGGGTGCTGTCCCTGCTGGGCACCGACGAGGAACCGCACGGCAGCCAGCCCGCCACGCCCGGTGGACTCGCCGCGACCATGGCCCTCGTCCAGGCCCTCGACGACCTGGGCACCGGCGCGCCCCTGTGGTGCGCGACCACCGGGGCCGTCGCGGTGCAGGAGCGCGAGGCAGTCCCGTCCCCCGTGCAGGCCGCGATCTGGGGCTTCGGACGGGTCGCCGCGCTGGAGCAGCCGCAGAGCTGGGGCGGTCTGATCGATCTGCCCGCGGTGCCCGACGAGCGGGCCGTGGAGCGGCTGTGCGCGGTCCTGGAGGCCGGGCGGGACGAGGACCAGGTCGCCGTCCGCGGCTCGGGTGTGTTCGTCCGGCGACTGGTCCGGGCCCAGGCCCCGGACTCCGCCGGGCGCGGCACCGACGAGCCGTGGGCCTGCACCGGAACCGTCCTGGTCACCGGAGGCACCGGAGCGATCGGCGCACACGTGGCCCGCCGGCTGGCCGACCGGGGCGCCGCGCACCTGATTCTGGCGGGGCGGCGCGGCGCGCGGGCCGAGGGCGCGGCCGAGCTGCGGGCCGAACTGACCGCCCGGGGCACCCGGGTGACGCTCGCCGCCTGCGATGTCGCCGACCGTGAGGCGTTGGCGCGGCTGCTCGCCGAGCACCCCGTCGACGCGGTGTTCCATGCCGCGGGCGTGCTCGACGACGGACTGATCGCCGGGCTCGACGGGGCCCGCCTGGACGCCGTGCTGCGGTCCAAGATGGCGGCCGCGACGCATCTGCACGAGCTGACCGACGGCCTTTCGGCGTTCGTGCTGTTCTCGTCCTTCGCCGGTACGGCGGGGGCGACCGGCCAGGCCAACTACGCCGCCGCCAACGCCTACTTGGATGCCCTCGCCGAGCACCGGCAGGCTCTCGGCCTGCCGGCCACCTCCCTCGCCTGGGGCCCGTGGGCCGGCGCCGGCATGGCGTCCGGCACCGCGGGCGACGAGCAGTTGGCCGAGCGCCTCAGCCGCGGCGGTATGGGCACGCTCGACCCGCGGCTCGCGGTCGACGCGCTGGAACGGGCCCTCACCCGTGGCCACACCACGCTGACCGTGGCCGATGTGGACTGGGCGCGGTTCGTCCCCGGCTTCGCCTCGGTGCGGCCCAGCGCGCTGTTCTGCGACCTTCCGGAGGCCCGGCGGGCGGCCCCGGAGCGCGAGTCCGCGGACGGCGGCGGGCAGGGCGGTCTCCCGGCGCTGCGCGCGCAGCTGGCCGGGCGGAGCGAGCCGGACCAGGAACGGGTCCTGGTCGCCCTCGTCCGCACCCATGTCGCCGGTGTCCTCGGGCACGACTCCGTGGACGCGATCGACCCGAAGCGGGCGTTCAGCGAGCTGGGCTTCGACTCGCTCATGGCCGTCGAGCTGCGCAACCGGCTCGGCCTCGCCACCGGCACCCAGCTGCCCGCCACGCTGCTGTTCGACCACCCGACCGCCGCGGCCCTCGCCCGTCACCTGCGCACGCAGGTCGTGGCGGGGGACACGGCCGGGGCGCGGCCCGCGCTCGCCGAGCTGGACCGGCTGGAGGACCTGCTCGCCGAGGTGGCGCAGGACGATCCACAGCGGGCCAGGATCGCCTCCCGGTTGCAGACGCTGCTCGCGAAGTGGCACGAGCGGGAGGTCCCCGAGGCGGAGGCGACGGACGAGGCCGGGGTGAGCGACCGGATCAACTCCGCCACCGCGGACGAGATCTTCGACTTCATCGACAACGACCTCGGCATGTCATGACACGCCGACCGCACGACCCCCGGAACCGCCACGTGGATGAGGGTGCATGAACGAACAGAAGCTCCTCGAGTACCTCAAGAAGGTCACCCACGACCTCCACCAGACCCGCCAGCGCCTCCAGGACGTGGAGGCCGGGCGCCAGGAACCGGTGGCGATCGTGGCGATGAGCTGCCGTTTTCCCGGTGGGGTGGGTTCGCCGGAGGAGTTCTGGCGGCTGCTTGCGGGCGGGGTGGACGCGATCGGTGAGTG
>NZ_JBFBHQ010000048.1:0-5613 GCF_040701845.1 Streptomyces angustmyceticus
GGGGTTGCTCGCCGTTTGCCGCCCGCTGCGCGGTGCGCCCGCGTTTGCGCCTGCGGCGGGCGGGGTCCGCGGTGCCGCTGCGCGGGGCTGGTGCGGTGGGTGGCGCCTGCGGCGGGCGCACCGCGGCAGCGGGCGAAAAACGGCGAGCAACCACCACGGCGGAAAAGACAAAAACGTGGGGAAGGATCAAACCGGCTCACGCCGGCGCTGCGCATGGTCGCTGATGCGCAGCAGGAGTGCCACCATCACCCAGTTCGCGACGAGGGACGAACCGCCCTTGGCGAGGAAGGGGAGGGCCTTGCCGGTGAGGGGGATCAGGCCGGTGACGCCGCCGGCGACGACGAAGACCTGGAGGAGGAGGGCGCCGGAGAGGCCGACGGCGAGCAGCTTGCCGAACGGGTCGCGGGCGGTCAGGCCGACGCGGAGGCCGCGCTGGGCGAGCAGCACGTACAGCATGATCACGACCATCACGCCGGCCAGCCCCATCTCCTCGCCGACGGTGGTGAGGATGAAGTCGCTGTTGCCGGCGAAGCCGATCAGTTCGGGGTGGCCCCGGCCGAGTCCGCTGCCGGAGATGCCGCCGCTGCCGAAGCTGAACAGGGCCTGGCCGAGCTGGTCGGACATGCCCTCCGCGATGCCGTCCTTGGTGAAGGCCCGCATCGGGTCGAGCCAGGCGGTGACCCGGCCGTGGACGTGGGGTTCCAGGGAGCCGACGACGGCCGCGCCGGCGACGGCCATCAGCAGGCCGCAGACCACCCAGCTGGTGCGGTCCGTGGCCATGTACAGCATGATCACGAAGACGCCGAAGAAGATCAGCGAGGTGCCGAGGTCCCGCTCGAAGATCAGCACCAGCAGGCTGATCGCCCAGATGGTGAAGATCGGTGCGAGCTGCCGCCCCGGGGGCAGTTGGATGCCCAGGACGCGGCGCCCGGCCAGGGCCAGGGCGTCGCGGTTGACGGTGAGGTAGCCCGCGAAGAACACCGAGATCATGATCTTCACGAACTCGCCGGGCTGCAGCGACAGCGGCCCGAGCAGGATCCAGCGCTTGGCGCCGTACATGTCGGCGCCGAAGAAGGCCGGGGCCATCAGCAGCACCAGTGCGACGACCATCGTCAGGTAGATGTAGCGCTGCAGGATGCGGTGGTCGCGCACCACGAGCAGGATGACGATGCAGACCGCCACCCCGATCACCGTCCACACCAGCTGCCCGCTCGCCGCCTCGGCGATCTTGAGCCGGGGCGTCTGCGCATAGGTGAGGTCCAGGCGGTGCAGCAGCACCAGGCCGACGCCGGTCAGCAGCGTCGCCAGCGGCAGGATCAGCGGGTCGGCGCGGGGCGCGTAGCGGCGCAGGACCAGATGCGGCACCAGCGCCACGAAGAACATGCTGACGGCGAAGCCGGCCAGTCCGCCGGGCAGCCGGCCGGTCATGGACAGGCCGGTGAAGGCGTAGCCGAAGTCCGCGATCAGGACGGCGAGGGCGAGCAGCCATGCCTCGGTGCGCCGCCGGTCCGGTGCCCGGGCGAGCGCGGCGAACGTCATGGTGCGTTCGGCGTCGCTCTCCGGTCGCCGGGCCGCCCGGGGAACGCGGGTCTGTCCACGCACGGGTTTCCTCCGCCACTGATCGTCGAGGCCGCCGGCCGGCCGGGTCGTGCCCGGTTCATCGGCCCGGCAGTCGGGGAGGTAGACGAGGCAGCCCGTGGCGTGGTTGCGAGGGAACGGGAAGGTGTGTCCGATTTGATGGGAACGTGGCTGTCATGCGACACCCGGTACGCCCCGTTCCGGCCGCGCGGGGCCCGGGGCGCAGGGGTGCGGAGCCCCGGAGGTCATGGCTTCGTGGTGCCGGTCGGCCGGCGGGGAGAGAAGCGGACCTCGCCGCGCTGGCACTCCGCTTGACCGAGTGCTAACCGCGTCATAGTCTCGGCGTTGGCACTCTCCAGTGGTGAGTGCCAGACACACAGCGACGGGCAGGTCCGGCACCCGCGACGACGGATCCACCTGGTCGCCACCTCAGACAGTTAACCCCGTGAGATCTCCGAAGGGGGAGGTCGGATCGTGACGACCACCAGCTCCAAGGTTGCCATCAAGCCGCTTGAGGACCGCATCGTGGTCCAGCCGCTCGACGCCGAGCAGACCACGGCCTCGGGCCTGGTCATTCCGGACACCGCCAAGGAGAAGCCCCAGGAGGGCGTTGTCCTGGCCGTGGGCCCGGGCCGTGTCGAGGACGGCAAGCGCGTCGAGCTCGACGTGAAGGTCGGCGACGTCGTGCTCTACAGCAAGTACGGCGGCACCGAGGTGAAGTACAACAACGAGGACTACCTCGTTCTCTCGGCTCGCGACGTGCTCGCGATCGTCGAGAAGTAAGTCACCCAGTTTTGCCGTGATCTGCGCCCCTGGTTCCCGCGTCTAAACAACCCGGGGCAGGGGCGCAGTTCGTTTGAGCGACAGCGGTCCCCACGTCGTGGCCGAGGATCGCATTGAGAGGACTTGAAGCAACCCATGGCGAAGATCCTGAAGTTCGACGAGGACGCCCGTCGCGCCCTTGAGCGCGGCGTCAACAAGCTTGCCGACACGGTCAAGGTGACGATCGGCCCCAAGGGCCGCAACGTCGTCATCGACAAGAAGTTCGGCGCGCCGACCATCACCAACGACGGTGTCACCATCGCCCGTGAGGTCGAGGTCGACGACCCGTACGAGAACCTCGGCGCCCAGCTCGTCAAGGAGGTGGCGACCAAGACCAACGACATCGCGGGTGACGGCACCACCACCGCCACCGTGCTGGCCCAGGCCCTGGTCCGCGAGGGTCTGCGCAACGTCGCCGCCGGCGCCTCCCCGGCCGCCCTGAAGAAGGGCATCGACGCCGCGGTCAAGGCCGTGTCCGACGAGCTCCTGGCGACCGCCCGCCCGATCGACGACAAGACCGACATCGCCGCCGTGGCCGGCCTGTCCGCGCAGGACAAGCAGGTCGGCGAGCTCATCGCCGAGGCGATGGACAAGGTCGGCAAGGACGGTGTCATCACCGTCGAGGAGTCCAACACCTTCGGTCTGGAGCTGGACTTCACCGAGGGCATGGCCTTCGACAAGGGCTACCTCTCGCCGTACATGGTCACCGACCAGGAGCGGATGGAGGCCGTCCTGGAGGACCCGTACATCCTGATCCACCAGGGCAAGATCTCCTCGATCCAGGACCTGCTGCCGCTGCTGGAGAAGGTCATCCAGGCCGGCGCCTCCAAGCCGCTGCTGATCATCGCCGAGGACGTCGAGGGCGAGGCCCTGTCGACCCTGGTCGTCAACAAGATCCGTGGCACCTTCAACGCCGTGGCCGTCAAGGCCCCGGGCTTCGGTGACCGCCGCAAGGCCATGCTCGGCGACATCGCCACCCTCACCGGTGCCACCGTCATCGCCGAGGAGGTCGGCCTCAAGCTCGACCAGGCCGGTCTGGACGTGCTCGGCACCGCCCGCCGGGTGACCGTCACCAAGGACGACACCACCATCGTCGACGGTGGCGGCAAGTCCGAGGACGTCACCGGTCGCGTCGCGCAGATCAAGGCCGAGATCGAGAGCACCGACTCGGACTGGGACCGCGAGAAGCTCCAGGAGCGCCTCGCCAAGCTCGCCGGTGGCGTCTGCGTCATCCGCGTGGGTGCGGCCACCGAGGTCGAGCTCAAGGAGAAGAAGCACCGTCTGGAGGACGCCATCTCCGCGACCCGCGCCGCGGTCGAGGAGGGCATCGTCTCCGGTGGTGGCTCCGCTCTGGTCCACGCCGCCAAGGTGCTGGAAGGCTCCCTCGGCAAGGAGGGCGACGAGGCCACCGGTGTCGCCGTCGTCCGCCGCGCCGTCGTCGAGCCGCTGCGCTGGATCGCGGAGAACGCGGGCCTCGAGGGCTACGTCATCACCGCGAAGGTCGCCGAGCAGGACAAGGGCAACGGCTTCAACGCCGCCACCGGCGAGTACGGCGACCTGGTCAAGGCCGGCGTCATCGACCCGGTGAAGGTCACCCGCTCCGCCCTGGAGAACGCCGCGTCGATCGCGTCGCTGCTGCTGACGACCGAGACCCTGGTCGTCGAGAAGCCCGCGGAGGACGAGCCGGCCGAGGCCGGTCACGGCCACGGGCACGCGCACTGACGCACCCTGACGGGCGGCCCGCCGCCTGACGGACCGAGACCCGGTCCCCGCCCTGTGCGGGGGCCGGGTCTCGTGCGTGCACGGCGGCCGGTCCGGGCCGTCCGTCGTCGGGGCGGCGGGCGGCCCTGGGCGTTCACGCCGAGTGGCGCAGGTGCTCCGGCCGTACGGCACCGGTGAACGGGCGGCCCCCGGCGTAGCGTTCGAGTTCGTCGAGGGCGTGGTCGGCCAGGCGGTGGAGTTCGGTGCCCAGCGACCCCGCCACATGGGGGGTGAGCAGGACGTTCGGCAGCTCGTACAAAGGCGAGCCGGCCGGCGGGAGTTCGGGCTCGGTGACGTCGAGGACGGCGTGCAGGCGGCCGGAGACCAGCTCGGGGAGCAGGGCCGTCGTGTCGACCAGGGAGCCGCGGGCGGTGTTGACCAGTGTCGCGCCGTCGGGGAGCAGGGCCAGTTCACGGGCGCCGAGCAGATGGCGGGTGGCGGGCAGCTCCGGGGCGTGCACGGTGACCACGTCGCTGCCGGCGCAGAGCGCGTCGAGGGGGACCGGCCGCACACCGAGCCGGGCCGCTTCGGCGTCGGTCACCCAGGGGTCGTGGAGCAGGACCCGCAGGTCGAACGGGTGCAGCAGCTCGATGACGCGGCGGCCGATGCGGGAGGCGCCGATGACGCCGACGGTGCGGCGGTAGTTGCCGGCGGCGCCGAGTTCGCGGTGCCAGTCGTGGGGGGCGCGCAGGCCGCGGTAGCGATGCGCGGCGTGCAGCACGCCTTTGTTGGCGAAGAGGATCGCGGCGAGCGTGTATTCGGCGACCGGGAGCGCATTGACGGCGGCGGCCGAGGAGACGGCCAGACCGCGCTCCCAGCAGGCGTCGGTGAGGTGGTGTTTGACCGAGCCGGCGGCGTGCACGACGGCGCGCAGCCGCGGGGCCGCGTCCAGCACCCGGCCGGTGAGCGGTGGGGCGCCCCAGCAGGTCAGGAGCACCTCGGCCTCGGCGAGGGCGGCGGCCACCTCGGGGGCGGGGTCGGCCAGTTCGTGGGCGACGAGGCGGGGGTCGGTACGGGCGAGGGCCGTGAGGCGGTCGCGGTGGCGGGCGTCGAGGAGCCGGTCGGCGATGCCGGGGCCCATCGACAGCAGCACGGCGGGCCGGACAGGGGCCGCGGGCTGCTCCACCTGCTCCACCGGTCCGGTGGCGTGGTCGGGGGTGGTGGGGTGCCTGGTGGTCATCGGCGCTCCTGGACGGGTGGCTGCGCGGTGGTGTGCCGTGGTGCGGCGGCTGCCGTCGGGCCGTCCGTCGCCGGGCCGTCCGCCGAACGGGTGCCGTCCCTGGTCGTCGGGCGCCGTCCACGGGCCGGTGCCGGCCGACGTGGGCGGGACGAGACGGGTCTTCCCGTGAACAGGCCTTCCCGTGAACGGGTCTTCCCGTGAACGGGTCTTCCCGTGAACGGGTCTTCCCGTGAACGGGTCTTCCCGTGAACGGGTCTTCCCGTGAACGGGTC
>NZ_JBFBHQ010000048.1:5710-14473 GCF_040701845.1 Streptomyces angustmyceticus
TCTTCCCGTGAACGGGTCTTCCCGTGAACGGGTCTTCCCGTGAACGGGTCTTCCCGTGAACGGGTCTTCCCGTGAACGGGTCTTCCCGTGAACGGGGCATCCGATGCCTGGGGAGCCGCGCTTCCGATGCCTCGCCCCTGTGGCGGCCGACGTGCCGTCGGCCGCCATGGAAGATGCCGTCGCCCGGTCGCCGTCCACCGCTCCAGGGGAAGCCGTGCCCGGCCCCGCCCCGCGCACCCCCGGGAGCCGAAGCGGATCGGCGCACCCCTACGGCGCCACCCCCTCCCGGCGCCGCGGGATGTCACCACACGTCAGCTCCGCACGTCAGCGCGGCCCGTACTTGCGGCCCGTACGGGACGTCATGCCGCCCAGCACCCCACGGGGCGCCAGCTTCACGGCGCCCATGAGGGCCTTGTACCGCGGGTCCGGAATGGAGAGGGACTTCCCCCGCGTCAGATCCTTCATCGCGGCGTCGACCAGCTTGTCCGCGTCCAGCCACATCCAGCCGGGGATGTTGTCCGTGCCCATCCCGGCCCGCTCGTGGAACTCGGTCCGTACGAACCCCGGGCACAGCGCCATCAGCCGCACGCCGCTGCCCGCCAGGTCCCGCGCGGCGCCCTGGGTGAACTGCACGACCCACGCCTTGCTCGCGCCGTAGGTGCCGCGTGGCACGAACGCCGCCACCGAGGCCACATTGACCACCGCGCCCCGCCGGCGGTCCCGCATCCCGCGCACCCCGGCCGTGGTCAGCCGCAGCACCGCCTCGCAGTGCACCTTCAGCATCGTCAGCTCGTCGGCCATCGGGACTTCGAGGTATTCGCCCTTGTTGCCGAACCCGGCGTTGTTCACCAGCAGGTCCACCGGGTGCTTGGTGTCCGAGAGCCGCGCCTCGACCGCGGCGATGCCCTCCTCGGTGGCCAGATCGGCGCTCAGCACCTCGGCCTCGATGCCGTGCCGGTCGTGCAACTCGGTGGCCTGCGCGTGCAGCCGCTTCTCGTCGCGCGCGACCAGCACCACGCTGTGGCCGTCACTCGCGAGCCGCCGGGCGAACGCCGCCCCGATGCCCGCCGTCGCTCCCGTGATCAATGCAGTCGTCATACGGGCACGCTATCCGCCCGGGGCACGACGCCCGCGCGCCTCCCCCCGGCGGCGCGGCCGCCCGCGGACGACCTCCGTCCGGCCGTCGGGCAACCGGGGCGCGGGGCCCGCCGCCGCCTGCCCGCAGGGCCCGTCGCCGCCCGGCTCCCGCGGGGCCGCCCCTCCGGCCTCCCGATCCGGCCCGCGCGGGCCCGGCGGCTCAACCCTCCTGCCGCGCCGCGTACTTCAGCGCCTTGCGCCGGGCCTCCCCGTGGAGCGCCTCGCCCGCCTCCAGCAGCCGGGGCAGCAGCTCCCGCCGGGTGGTCAGGGCCTGGAACGTCAGCCCGATGGTCACCTCGTGATCCGGGCGGTGCACCACCTCGACGGCGTCCCCCGCACGGATCTCGCCCGCCTCGATCACCCGGAGATACGCGCCGGGCACCGCGGCCTGAGTGAACCGCTTGATCCAGCCGTGCTCGCCGATCCACCCGCGGAACGTGCGGCAGGGGGTGCGCGGTCCGGTGACCTCCAGCAGCAGCCGCGGGCCGACCCGCCAGCGTTCGCCGATGAGGGCGCCGGTGACCTCGACGCCCGAGGTGGTGAGGTTCTCCCCGAAGCAGCCGTTGGGCAGCTCACGGTCCAGCTCCCGCTGCCACGCGTCCAGGTCCTCGCGCGCGTAGGCGTAGACGGCCTGGTCGTCGCCGCCGTGGTGGCGCAGGTCGACCACCGCGTCACCGGCCAGCCCGCTGCCCGCGGTGCCGTGCGGTCCGGGGGCGGTCACCGTCACCGGGCCGTCCACGGGCCGCTTGTCGATGCCCGTGCCGCCCTCGGCATCGGTGTGCTCGGACGGGCCGGGCCGCCCCAGGTTCACGGTCAGCAGCTTCATGCGGTGCTCCGTCCTGCTCGATCGGCATGGTCCAGGGAAGAGCCCGTCGGGGCGCCCCGACTCACGCATGCCCGCGATCCCCCTCCACGCTAGCCAACCCACCCAAAAGCATGGACTCGTTTTTTCCCGTTCAACCCAAGAACCGCTTATGCTTGAACCATGATCGAGGCCCGTCATCTCCGTGTGCTGCGCGCCGTCGCCAGGACCGGCTCGTTCTCCGCCGCCGCACGCGAGCTGGGCTGCACCCAGCCGGCCGTCAGCCAGCAGATGAAGGCACTGGAACAGTCCGCCGGCACCCCGCTGCTGGTCCGCGCGGGCCGCGAGATGCGGCTGACCCAGGCGGGTGAGGCGCTCGTACGGCACGCCGTCGGCATCCTGGCCGGGCTCACCGCCGCCGAGGAGGAGATCGCGGCCATCGCCGGCCTGCGCGCGGGACGGGTGCGGCTGGTCTCCTTTCCCTCCGGCAGCTCGACGCTGGTGCCGACCGCCCTGGCGAAGATGCGTGCGGCCCACCCCGGCACCCGGGTCTCGCTGGTCGAGGCCGAGCCGCCGCGCTCCATCGAGATGCTGCGCAACGGCGACTGCGAGATCGCGCTGGCCTTCCGCTATCCGGAGGTGCGCGGCGCGGACCCGGCGGCCGGAGCGGAGTGGGACGACCTGGTGGTCCGCCCGATCCTGGCGGACCGGCTGGTGGGCCTGGTCCCGGACGGCCACCGGCTGGCGAAGGCGGGCACCGCGCAGTTCGCCGAGCTGGCCGACGAGGCCTGGATCGCGGGCTGCCCCCGCTGCCGCAGGCACCTCGTGGAGGTCTGCGAGAGCGCGGGCTTCACCCCGCGCATCGACTTCGCGACCGACGACTATCCGGCGGTGATCGGCCTGGTCGGCGCGGGCCTGGGAGTCGCCGCGCTGCCGGAGCTCACCCTGGAGTCGGTACGCCCCAAGGGGGCCACGGCCATACGGATGGAGCCCGCCGTCCACCGGGAGATCGTCGCCCTCACGCTGCCGGACCTCGCACAGGTCCCCGCGGTCGAGGCGACCCTCGACCGGCTGGCGGACGCCGCGGGGCGCTGAGCCGAGGCGCGCGGGCGCACGCGGCGAGGGGACACGAGGGGACGCCCGTCCGCCCCGGGAGCCGGGCCGCACCGAGCCCGGCACGCCGAGGGGACGCGAGAAGACGCCCCGCCTGCCCCGGGAGCCGGGCCGCACCGAACCCGCCCCTGTCCGAGCCCGCCCCCGAGCCCACGCCGCACCGAGCCGCTGCCGCCCGCACGGCCGCAATTTCCCCGCCCACCCTGCCGGCCGACACCGTGCGGCCATGCAGGAACGTTTCTTCAGGGGCGGTGCGCTCCTGAAGATTCAGGCGCCGGAGACGCCCGCGGAACCGGTCATGGAGGAGGCGGGGATCAGCCGGTGGCGGGCCCGGCCCATGAGCTCCTCGCGCTCGTCCTCCGTCAGGCCGCCCCACACCCCGTAGGGCTCACGGACGGCCAGTGCATGCGCCGCGCACTCGGCCCGTACCGGGCAGCGCATGCACACCTCCTTCGCCGATGTCTCACGCGCGCTGCGGGCCGCTCCGCGCTCACCCTCGGGATGGAAGAAGAGGGAGCTGTCCACGCCGCGGCAGGCGGCGAGCAGCTGCCAGTCCCAGAGATCCGCGTTCGGGCCCGGAAGGCGGGAGAAATCTGCCATTGCTTGTCCCCTCGAAGCGGTGCTGATGCGGGCTCGGTGCTCACGACGGTACATCTACTGTCGAAGTAGATGTAAATATGACTCATTGCGAATCTAGTCATAGTCACCATGAAAATGGAAGAAAGAGAGCCAAATAGGGCATAGGGTGCACGCGCGGATGCCGGTCGCCCGATGAGTCGTCTGCGTATCCGGCTCCTCACGGAGCGTGCTGAACTCGGTCGCCGAAGCCGTAACTCTTTCGAGTGACCGTCGTTGAGAGTGCGGAGGCGGTTGGCAGAGGTAGTCGTCGGGCAGATGTCCGAGGCCGCCAATCGCACAGGTGACGATACGTACCAGCCTGGAGGCTCAAGGTGACGCGCATCAGCTGCGGAGGGCGGTCATGACATCCGTCCTCGTCTGCGACGACTCCCCGCTTGCCCGAGAGGCGCTCCGTCGGGCGGTTGCGACCGTGCCCGGCGTCGAGCGTGTGACGACCGCGGCCAACGGCGAGGAAGTCCTCCGCCGCTGGGGTGCCGATCGCTCGGATCTGATTCTGATGGACGTACGGATGCCCGGTCTCGGCGGTGTCGAGACCGTGCGCCGGCTGCTGTCCGCCGACCCCGGCGCCCGGATCATCATGCTCACGGTGGCCGAGGACCTCGACGGTGTCGCGCTCGCGGTCGCCGCCGGGGCCCGGGGCTATCTGCACAAGGACGCCTCGCGCGCCGAGCTGCGGGCGACGGTGACCCAGGCGCTCGCCGACCCGACGTGGCGGCTCGCCCCGCGCCGGCTGCGGTCCGCCGAGATGGGTGCCGCGCCGACACTGACCGCGCGCGAGATCCAGGTGCTGGAGGGCATGAGTCACGGCCGTTCCAACGCCGAGATCGGCCGTGAGCTGTTCCTCTCGGAGGACACGGTCAAGACGCACGCGCGGCGCCTCTTCAAGAAACTCGGCGCCTCCGACCGGGCGCATGCGGTGGCCCTGGGCTTCCGCTGGGGACTGGTCCGTTAAGGCGTTGTGACGTGCAGCGATGCGGGGGAGCGAAGATCCCCGCCCGCCCTGCGGCGGGCGGGGCAGTGAGGTGCCCCGCAGGCCGTCGCGTCCGCCGGCGGTCCGATTCGCCGCGCGGTGCCGCATCCTTGAGGTATGAGGTTCCTCGGGGACGGGTCGGTCGGGCACGAGGGGAGGGCGCAGGAGATGACAGCCGGCGCACCTGCCGCGCATAACGCTTCAGTGCACAAGTACGGACCTGATGCCGCGGATCGTGCGGCGCCAAGGCACCATGGTCCGATGCGTGATGACGGGAAGCAGGAAATCGGCGCTCTCGTCGCGCGTGCTGTCGAGGGTGACCAGCGGGCCACCCACGATCTCCTGGCCCATGTGCATCCCCTCGCGCTGCGCTACTGCCGCACCCGGCTGTCGAGGCTGCCGGGTGATGCCCGGCACTTCGTCGAGGACCTGGCGCAGGAGGTGTGTGTCGCGGTGCTCTGCGCGCTGCCGCGCTACCGCGACACCGGCAAACCCTTCGAGGCGTTCGTCTTCGCCATCGCCGGCCACAAGGTCGCCGACCTGCAGCGCGCCGCGATGCGGCATCCGGGCAGCACGGCCGTGCCGTCCGACGAGATGCCCGAGCAGCCGGACGACTCCCTCGGCCCCGAGGAGCGGGCGCTGCTGAGCAGCGACGCCGAGTGGGCCAAGAAGCTGCTGGCGAATCTTCCGGAGAACCAGCGCGAGCTGGTCCTGCTGCGGGTGGCCGTCGGGCTGACCGCCGAGGAGACCGGGCAGATGCTGGGGATGTCGCCCGGCGCGGTGCGGGTCGCCCAGCACCGGGCGCTGAGCAGGCTGCGGGCGCTCGCCGAGCAGTAGCAGATTCCCGCTGCCCACGGCGGAATATCGCCGTAGAAATACACAAGTGACGAGGCCCTCATCGCTCGTGGATTGGGACACTTCCTTAGGCCGTTAGCATGGGAGTCCGCGCTGAGGCAAGAGCATTGGGGAAGGTGTCATGAGTGACAACGTCGACGGTATGCCCGCCAAATTCGCCATGCTCGGGCTGACGTACGACGACGTGCTGCTGCTGCCCGGCGCGTCGGAGGTGCTGCCCAACGCGGTGAGCACCGCCTCCCGGGTCTCGCGCAACGTCGCGGTGAACATCCCGCTGCTGTCCGCGGCGATGGACAAGGTCACCGAGGCCCGGATGGCCATCGCCATGGCCCGGCAGGGCGGCGCGGGCGTACTGCATCGCAACCTGTCCATCGAGGACCAGGCCAACCAGGTCGACCTGGTCAAGCGCTCCGAGTCCGGCATGGTCACCGACCCGATCACGGTGCGTCCCGACGCCTCGCTCGCCGACGCCGACGCGCTGTGTGCCAAGTTCCGCATCAGCGGGGTGCCGGTCACCGACGCCGCGGGCAAGCTGCTGGGCATCGTCACCAACCGCGACATGGCCTTCGAGATGGACCGCAGCCGCCAGGTCCGCGAGGTCATGACGCCGATGCCGCTGGTCACCGGCAAGGTCGGCATCTCCGGCGAGGACGCCATCGAGCTGCTGCGCCGCCACAAGATCGAGAAGCTTCCGCTGGTCGACGAGGCCGGCGTGCTCAAGGGCCTGATCACGGTCAAGGACTTCGTCAAGGCCGAGAAGTACCCGAACGCCGCCAAGGACGCCGAGGGCCGGCTGGTCGTCGGTGCGGCGGTGGGTGTGGGCGACGCGTCGTACGACCGGGCGCAGGCGCTGGTCGAGGCCGGTGCCGACTTCCTCGTCATCGACAGCGCGCACGGCCACAGCCGCGGCATCCTCGACATGATCGCCAAGGTCAAGTCCAACATCAACGTCGATGTCGTCGGCGGCAACGTCGCCACCCGCGACGGCGCCCAGGCGCTGATCGACGCGGGCGCGGACGGCATCAAGGTCGGGGTCGGCCCCGGCTCCATCTGCACCACCCGCGTCGTCGCCGGCGTCGGCGTGCCGCAGGTCACCGCGATCTACGAGGCGGCGCAGGCCGCGAACGCCGCGGGCGTCCCGCTGATCGGCGACGGCGGCCTGCAGTTCTCCGGCGACATCGCCAAGGCCATCGCGGCCGGCGCGGACACCGTGATGCTGGGCTCGCTGCTGGCCGGCTGCGAGGAGTCGCCCGGCGAGATGGTCTTCATCAACGGCAAGCAGTTCAAGTCGTACCGCGGCATGGGCTCGCTGGGCGCGATGCAGTCCCGCGGCCAGGCCCGGTCCTTCTCCAAGGACCGCTACTTCCAGGACAACGTGCTGTCCGAGGACAAGCTGGTGCCCGAGGGCATCGAGGGCCAGGTGCCCTACCGCGGTCCGCTCGCCTCGGTCGCCCACCAGCTCGTCGGCGGCCTGCGCGCCTCCATGGGCTACGTCGGCTCCGCCGACATCCCCGAGCTCAAGGAGAAGGGCAGCTTCGTCCGCATCACCTCCGCGGGCCTCAAGGAGAGCCACCCGCACGACATCCAGATGACGACCGAGGCGCCCAACTACTCGGGACGCTGAGGTCCCCCGGCCCAAGGGGATCGGATGACCACCAAGGCGCGTCACTGCACACGGCGCTAGCACGGCCCTACCGTGAAGCCCGCGGCCGCACCCCGGCCGCGGGCTTCGGTGTGTCGGGGATACTGGAAGCGCAGACGTAGAGGGAAAGGCCACACACGTGACTGAGATCGAGATCGGGCGCGGCAAGCGCGGCCGCCGGGCATACGCATTCGACGACATCGCCGTCGTACCCAGTCGCCGCACCCGCGACCCGAAGGAGGTCTCGATCGCCTGGCAGATCGACGCCTACCGCTTCGAGCTGCCGTTCCTGGCCGCTCCCATGGACTCGGTGGTCTCCCCGCAGACCGCCATCCGCATCGGTGAGCTGGGCGGCCTGGGCGTCCTCAACCTGGAAGGGCTCTGGACCCGTTACGAGGACCCGGAGCCGCTGCTCGCCGAGATCGCGGAGCTGGACGGCGCCACCGCCACCAAGCGGCTCCAGGAGATCTACGCCGCGCCGATCAAGGAAGAGCTGATCGGGCAGCGGATCAAGGAGGTGCGGGACGCGGGCGTGGTGACCGCCGCCGCGCTCTCGCCGCAGCGCACCGCGCAGTTCTCCAAGGCCGTCGTCGACGCCGGCGTCGACATCTTCGTGATCCGCGGGACCACCGTCTCCGCCGAGCACGTCTCCTCCGCGGCCGAGCCGCTGAACCTCAAGCAGTTCATCTACGAGCTGGACGTCCCGGTCATCGTCGGCGGCTGCGCCACGTACACCGCCGCGCTGCACCTGATGCGGACCGGCGCGGCCGGTGTGCTGGTCGGCTTCGGCGGCGGCGCCGCGCACACCACGCGCAACGTCCTCGGCATCCAGGTCCCGATGGCGACCGCGGTCGCCGACGTCGCCGCCGCCCGCCGCGACTACATGGACGAGTCCGGCGGCCGCTACGTCCACGTCATCGCCGACGGCGGTGTGGGCTGGTCCGGTGACCTCCCCAAGGCGATCGCCTGCGGCGCCGACGCCGTGATGATGGGCTCCCCGCTCGCCCGCGCCACGGACGCGCCCGGGCGCGGCCACCACTGGGGCATGGAGGCGGTCCACGAGGACGTGCCGCGCGGCAAGCGGATGGACCTCGGGGCGGTCGGCACGACCGAGGAGGTGCTGTTGGGGCCGTCCACCGTCCCTGACGGCTCCATGAACTTCTTCGGCGCGCTGCGCCGGGCGATGGCGACCACCGGGTACTCGGAACTGAAGGAGTTCCAGCGGGTCGAGGTGACGGTCGCGCCGTCCCAGCACGACAACCGCTAGGTTCCGCCCGTGGCGGTGGCTTCCCGCGTTGTCGGGTGGCCCCGCCGTGGCCTGTCTGTTGTTTCGCCTTCGGCGGGTGCCCGCCTTCGGCGGGGTGGGTTGTGTGGGGTGGGGTCCCGGGTTTGTGGTGGGTGCCGGGTTCGGTGCCTCCGGGGTGGGTGTGTGGACTGCTTCGCTTTACGTCCACACACCCACCCCTCCGGCCCCGCCCCCTCCCGTCCGTTGTGGGCACCACCCCGGTGGGGAGCAGGAGAAAACAAAAAAGCAGTAGCCGGGCCCGCACCACGGTGCGGGCCCGGCTACTGGGGTTTGAGAACCCACACCCCGACCGGGCGGGG
>NZ_JBFBHQ010000049.1:0-2500 GCF_040701845.1 Streptomyces angustmyceticus
TATAGTAGTTATGATTTCGATCATCATTTCCTCCTCCTACAACTCCATAATAGTAGCACAGCTCTGAACACTTTCCAATACTTCTTACATTTATTATTGATTGTAACGATACTGTAAAATAATTTCTGTCTTATCAATTGTGTCCCTATTGATTTAGAAATAACCCTTTAGAAAAAATAAAAAGGGAGTGGGACATTCGTTCACCTCACCCACCTATAACCGAATAAACGGCGGGAACAGAAGTAACCTCTTCGAAAATAAGGCGCCATCCACAAAAATTTGAAAAACAATTTTCGTGGATGGCGCCTTATTTCTCGAGGCTGAACACTTCTGTCCCGACCTCTTCTGGCTTGTCTATCAGAGCTAGCTATTTCTGTTGCAATCTTACTCTATCATTATACTTTAGCAGTTATTTTCTTAGGTTCACGCACATTCACTGTGATTTTGCCCTTCGAAGCGCCAACAGTGATTTGATCGCCTAAATGGATTTCTCCTCCAAGCAGAGCTTCGCTCAAACGATCTTCTACTTCTTTTTGTAATGCCCGTCTTAGTGGTCGTGCACCATACTCTGGATCAAAACCGACTTTCCCAATCACATCAACTGCTGCTGGCGTGATTTTCACTAAGATATCTTGTTCTTTCAACCGTTTGACGACCGATTGGCTCATGATTTGAACAATCGCATGGACTTCATCTTTTGTTAATGAATGAAAAACGACTGTCTCATCAATACGGTTCAAGAATTCAGGACGAAAAGCTTTCTTCAGCTCTTCAAGTATCCGTTTTTGCATCGCTTGATGATCCTTAGTAATATCTTGGACGTTGAATCCAACATTTTTTTCCTCACGGATTTGAGTAGCACCAATATTAGAAGTCATGATCATGATCGTATTTCTAAAGTCTACTTTTCTTCCTTTCGCATCTGTTAAATGACCGTCATCTAACACTTGTAATAATAAATTGAAGACATCTGGATGAGCTTTTTCCACTTCATCTAGCAAGATAACTGAGTAAGGTTTTTGACGAATTTTTTCCGTCAATTGTCCACCTTCATCATAACCCACATAGCCTGGAGGCGAACCGATCAAACGACTCGTACTATACTTCTCCATAAATTCAGACATGTCGACACGAATCAATGCGTCCTCTTCACCAAACATTACTTCTGATAATGCTTTCGCAAGTTCTGTTTTTCCGACTCCTGTTGGACCTAAAAACATGAAGGAACCAATCGGGCGATTTGGATCTTTTAAGCCACTACGCGCCCGTCTGATCGCACGAGAAACAGCTTTGACTGCTTCATCTTGTCCAACAACACGTTCGTGAAGCAATGCTTCTAATTCAAGTAATCGTTGACTTTCTTTCTTTTCTAACTGTTGCAATGGTACACCTGTCCACTCCGAAACAACAGTAGCTACATCTTCTTCAGTCACTCGATCCGCAAAGCCATTTTTATGTTTTGCTTCAATCGCTAAACGTTTTTCTAGTTTTTTCATTATGCTTTTTTCTTGTCTACGTAAATGCGCAGCTGTTTCAAAATCTTGTTTTTGAATCGCCTGTTCTTTTTCTTTATTCACTTGATCGATTTCTTGTTTCAGTATCGCCGTTTCTGACAAATCGTCCGCTTGTTCCAATCGAACTTTCGCTGCCGATTCATCAATCAAGTCGATCGCTTTATCTGGTAACTGTCTGGAAGTGATATATCGAACAGAAAGATTGACTGCCGCTCGTACTGCTTCATCGGTAATCTCAACATGATGATGTTCCTCATAGCGTGAACGTAAACCACGTAAGATTTCTTCCGCTTCATCTGCTGTTGGTTCATCTACTTGGATACGTGCAAAGCGTCGCTCCAATGCCGAGTCTTTTTCAATATATTTTTGGTATTCATCTAATGTTGTCGCACCAATCGTCTGTAATTCTCCACGTGCTAACGCTGGTTTCAAAATATTCGATGCATCGATGGCACCTTCTGCACCACCAGCACCAATCAATGTGTGTAATTCATCAATAAAGAGAATAACTTGACCATCATGATAAATTTCATCAATGACTTTTTTCATTCGATCTTCAAATTCTCCACGATACTTCGTCCCAGCGACTAACGCCCCCATGTCTAACATCATCAACCGTTTTGCTTTCATCTCTTCAGGTACTTCACCTAAAATGATTTTTTGAGCCAACCCTTCTGCAATCGCAGTTTTACCGACCCCAGGTTCTCCAACTAAAACAGGATTGTTTTTTGTTCGGCGACTAAGTATCTGGATTAACCGTTTGACTTCTCTTGAACGCCCTACGACTGGATCTAATCTGTTTTCTTTTGCTAACTTAGTTAAGTCTCTAGCTAATGAATCTAACGTAGGAGTACCTTGTGTCATTGTCCGCTTTTCTTGTGGATTTCGACGGCGAATACCACCGGTACTCGTGTCCGTACCCATCGTACGCTTCAAAGACTGACGAACTTTGCTCAAACTGATTCCTAAGTTGATCATGATACGAG
>NZ_JBFBHQ010000049.1:7500-14006 GCF_040701845.1 Streptomyces angustmyceticus
CTTCCGATACGGCTACCTTGTTACGACTTCACCCCAATCATCTATCCCACCTTAGGCGGCTGGCTCCAAAAAGGTTACCTCACCGACTTCGGGTGTTACAAACTCTCGTGGTGTGACGGGCGGTGTGTACAAGGCCCGGGAACGTATTCACCGCGGCGTGCTGATCCGCGATTACTAGCGATTCCGGCTTCATGTAGGCGAGTTGCAGCCTACAATCCGAACTGAGAGAAGCTTTAAGAGATTAGCTTAGCCTCGCGACTTCGCGACTCGTTGTACTTCCCATTGTAGCACGTGTGTAGCCCAGGTCATAAGGGGCATGATGATTTGACGTCATCCCCACCTTCCTCCGGTTTGTCACCGGCAGTCTTGCTAGAGTGCCCAACTAAATGATGGCAACTAACAATAAGGGTTGCGCTCGTTGCGGGACTTAACCCAACATCTCACGACACGAGCTGACGACAACCATGCACCACCTGTCACTTTGCCCCCGAAGGGGAAGCTCTATCTCTAGAGTGGTCAAAGGATGTCAAGACCTGGTAAGGTTCTTCGCGTTGCTTCGAATTAAACCACATGCTCCACCGCTTGTGCGGGCCCCCGTCAATTCCTTTGAGTTTCAACCTTGCGGTCGTACTCCCCAGGCGGAGTGCTTAATGCGTTAGCTGCAGCACTGAAGGGCGGAAACCCTCCAACACTTAGCACTCATCGTTTACGGCGTGGACTACCAGGGTATCTAATCCTGTTTGCTCCCCACGCTTTCGAGCCTCAGCGTCAGTTACAGACCAGAGAGCCGCCTTCGCCACTGGTGTTCCTCCATATATCTACGCATTTCACCGCTACACATGGAATTCCACTCTCCTCTTCTGCACTCAAGTCTCCCAGTTTCCAATGACCCTCCCCGGTTGAGCCGGGGGCTTTCACATCAGACTTAAGAAACCGCCTGCGCTCGCTTTACGCCCAATAAATCCGGACAACGCTTGCCACCTACGTATTACCGCGGCTGCTGGCACGTAGTTAGCCGTGGCTTTCTGGTTAGATACCGTCAAGGGGTGAACAGTTACTCTCACCCTTGTTCTTCTCTAACAACAGAGTTTTACGATCCGAAAACCTTCTTCACTCACGCGGCGTTGCTCGGTCAGACTTTCGTCCATTGCCGAAGATTCCCTACTGCTGCCTCCCGTAGGAGTTTGGGCCGTGTCTCAGTCCCAATGTGGCCGATCACCCTCTCAGGTCGGCTATGCATCGTGGCCTTGGTGAGCCGTTACCTCACCAACTAGCTAATGCACCGCGGGTCCATCCATCAGCGGCACCGTAAAGCGCCTTTCAAAACGAAACCATGCGGTTTCGATTGTTATACGGTATTAGCACCTGTTTCCAAGTGTTATCCCCTTCTGATGGGCAGGTTACCCACGTGTTACTCACCCGTTCGCCACTCCTCTTTTCCCGGTGGAGCAAGCTCCGGTGGGAAAAGAAGCGTTCGACTTGCATGTATTAGGCACGCCGCCAGCGTTCGTCCTGAGCCAGGATCAAACTCTCATAATAAAAGTTAGAACAATCTTGCGATTGTTAAGCTCAATTTGTTTGCTAGCATATTGCTTGCTTGTTAAAAATGTTTGTTGTCTTGAATTGAATCAAGACGCCCTACACATTTGGTTTGTCTTACTTTGTTCAGTTTTCAAAGGTCTACGTGATAAATGAAACACAACTGCCTCAACTTATCATTTGTGATTGCCGTAGCAACTTTTATATCTTAGCAAACTCTCGGATGATTGTCAACTATTTTTTAAAAGTTTTTTGAACTCGTTTTTCACGAGGCTGTCTCAGCAACTCACTTATCATAACTCATCGTTTGTTATTTGTCAACAACTTTTTTTACCTCTTCTTTTGCAGAGACAACATTCCTTGATGAATTCCTCAAACAACAAAAGTTATATTAACATGTGTTTTTCTATTCGTCAAGCACTATTTAAAGTTTTATTTACACGATTAAAATCAGTAATAAACAAAAAACAACAAAAAAAAATATACCATTTATTCTATTTAGTTGTCAATCACTATTTCTGATAAATCGATCTGGTATACTTTCAATTCTGATCCTCTTTATAGTAGAAATACGAAAAAGTCGAAATGTTTTATTTTAGAATATACGATTTACCTCTTACACTTTTTGCTAGTTATCACTAGTTTCTTTACGAAAAATAGGCAACGCGCCTTTGGTAATAAGCCAAAAAAACAGAGAACAGGTAAGTGAGATTTTGATTCTTTGGCTTGTTACTAAGGAAAAATCGATGATTCCAATTGCCTTTTTCAGTATGTAACACAATTGGATACAGTCTATTCATGTAAAATCAATTGCTCCATCAATCGTTGATCGTAGCCAACAAACAGCGCATCATCGATGATGATCAAGGGACGTCTAAAAAGATGACGTTGCGTAGTGCACAAAAATAGAAGTTGATCTTCCTGTTTTTTTGGAAGTCCAGCTTTAATTTTTTTGAATTCAAATGACCATGTAGTAAATAATTGTTCAATATCTGCATTTTCAAAACTACATAACTCCTTGACTTCTTTATTACTTAAAGCTCTACTTTCTAGATCAACAAATTGATAAGATAAGTTCTTTTTCTCTAACCATTGGATGGCTTTAACCGTTATGGTGCAATTCGTTGAACTATAGATTTTGATATTCACAACGTCTCCTCCTATTCTTACGAATACAAGACACTATGTTTCATATAAATCAAGTTTCTTGCGACACCTCGTATTTCTCTAGGAATAAATGCTCGTATTTCATCTTCATTGAATCCAATCAATACTCTTTTTTCATCAAGTAGAATCGGACGTCTAAGTAAAGATGGATATTCTTTGAACAAGCGAATCATTTCTTTTAGAGATAAATCATTAAAATCGATTCCTAATTTCTCATAAACTTTTGAACGAGTAGAAATAATATCTTCGACTCCACCTTCTGTTGCGGCCAATATTTGTCGTATCTCATTTTCTGATAGAGGTTCTGCAAAGATATTCTTTTCTTCAAAATCAAGATGATTCGTTTGTAACCATGCTTTGGCCTTTCTGCAAGATGTACAGCTAGGCGAAGTGTATAGTTTTATCATTTTCTCACTCCTTTTTAATTGTAATCCCATTCTAAACGTAATCTCAAAATAATGCCAGTCATACGCTATCCTCAAAATAAATAAAATTTGATTAATCACATATAATCGTTATTTAAAATACCATTTAAAGGTTATATACCGTTTATAAATAAAGATTATTAAAAAACGACATAAATAATAAAAGTTATATATTTATTTGGATAAAAAAGCAAAGCGAATGTATTTTTACTCGCTTTGCTTTTCGTAATTTATTTGATTTTTTTAACTTTACAACCTGTTTCTTTAATAAAACGGGAAGGTTGTAATTTTCTTTTCCCTTTAAACTCAGGTACACATAAATAAAGACGATTCCTTGCTCTAGTCATTGCGACATAAAAAAGACGCCTCTCTTCCTCAATCGTCGTTAATGGTTCGATTTTCAACTCACTTTTCAGTCTTTTGTCTTTTGCTACCGCACCATTGTAAGGAATCATCCCTTCATTACAACCGATTAAAAAAACGTTACGATAACTTAAACCTTTACTTTTGTGAATACTCTGGATACATAATGCATCTAGTTTCCCCTTACGATAAGCAATCAACCTTGTTTTTAGTTCTGCTGCAATTCCTTGGATCTCAAGATACAATTTTTTCAATTGTGGGATCGTTGGATATTGTCCGACAGTCTGCAGCAGCCATTCTTTGTCACCTTGCTCGATTTCTTTATTCGGTCTTGGCAACCGACAATAGGCCTCAATCAGTGAAACACATGACCGCTTCGTTGGTTGAGCAAATGTTTCTAGCACGCTGACAAATGTCTTTAGTTCTTTTTCTCTAGTTTCTAAATTAGGACGCCGTTTTAAAATATAAGCGACAATATCTTGGTCACTGTTTTTATTAGAGAAAAATTGGTCACATTCATTTGTTTTCAGATAACAATTAATCATCAACTGTCGTAATAACTGTTGGTGTGCTTGCACTTTTATCGGTGTTGCCGCATCATACCAACCGATAAATTTTTGATAAAATTGATAAAAAAGCTTAATTCCGTAGATCCCCGCATATTGGGTATCTGCTTCTAGTACAAATGGAATATCTGTTTGGATCAAACGTTGCACTAATGCTTGTGTTTGTGATAATGAACGATATAAAATAATAGATTCTTTGTATTTTCCTTTGTCTTCTATAAAGGCATATACTTGCTGAATCAACCAGTCACTTTCCTCTTGTACCGTTTTAAATGATAATGCCTGTAATACGCCTGGTTCCTTTTGTGCTGGTACCATCGCTTTAGGTATGCGATCCTCTTTATTGTACGTGATCAATCGATTCGCTCCTTGAACGATCGACGCTCGCGAACGATAATTGGTCAATAGAAAGAGTGTTTTTGTTGGATATTCTTTCTCAAACTGTTTAATATAATCAGGTTCTGATCCTCTAAAGCCATAGATACTTTGATCATCATCTCCAACGATGATCAACTTGATCGGCGAGTCTTTCGTAATCAACTGAACGATTGCCCATTGCAAAGGATTCGTGTCTTGAAACTCGTCGATAAACAAGTAATCGTATTTTTGACCTACATATCTTCTGACATCTACATGAGAAAGAGCATTTTTTAAATTTTGCAGAACATCATTGAATTCAAAAAGTCGTTGCTTTTGTTTTTCTTCATATAGTTCAGTCATTAATTGATCCATACGCTCAGAGATGGGGTGACGTGGGTCTTTTTCAATGGAATCAAATCTCTTTTTGATCAATTGGATGATCTCCTGTCGGGAGAGATTCATGTTTTGCCAATAATCCAATCGGTTAGCGATCGTTTTCTCACCATACTGATCGAAAGAATATAGTTGATATTTTTTTATTAGTTTCTGTAGTAAAATATTTACTTTATATGGTGTGTCTTTAGAAAACTCACCTTGAATCCCTTCGGCAGAAAGATCCGGAAACTGCCGTTTGATATCACTGTAGAGACGATAAAAAATACTATGAAAAGTTCCGATCGTCACATTCGTTTTTCTTTGACTAAAATTATCCACCCGTTTTTTCAATTCATTGGCAGCATTTCTAGTAAAGGTAATCATTAAGATCCTTTGCTCTTCTACTTGTTCTTCATTCATCAGATATACAGCTTTCGCACATATTGTTTGTGTTTTTCCACTTCCTGCACCTGCGATGATTCGTAAGTGTTTGCTCATATCATAAGTGATTGCTGCTTTTTGTTCATTATTGAATCGATTATAAGAACGCTTCTCAATATGTTCAAAAAATGATTCATTTGGCTGTTCTTCCTCATGGTGTTCTTCTACCAACCCTGGTGCTTCCCCATATGCAGCTTCATAACTAGCAATTATTTCTTCTTGCATTCGAAAAATTTGTTGGAGCTTTTTATATTTTCTATCCCAATGGCTGATTTCTCTTTGCAATCGAAGAATTTCTTTCTCATTTTCTTGATTGATCATCTTCCCCATCTTTCTTTTATTTATTTTCTACTCCATTTATTTTCTTTATACTACCAGACCTTTACAAAAAATAAAATGGGGCTTCATCCTTTTACGATCGTTGTCTTAGGAAGAAACAAAAGAATCTCTACTATAAACTGATGTATTTGATAAGTACCTAAAACTAATGAGAACCACAAAAAAGCAAAACTAACTTTTCCTTTACCTTTAAAAGTAAAAATAGGCAGTCAAATCCAAAAATGATTTCCATCATTCAAGATTTGGCTGCCTATTTATCAAAATACTAATTTTTATTCATGAACAGTTACTATTAGTAGCTGTACTCTTTCACTGCACTTGACTTACGAACGACTAATTGCCAGTGTAAATTGTGTGCAGTTTCATTGTCTTCATCTGCGCAATTGAGCACACGAACCATCAAACTGTTCTCATAGATTTTTTCAATTTCTGCTTCAATTGGAGAACAAAATAAATCTGATACAAATGCGTACGTTTTACCGACTTCAAATAGATTTTCATTTTCCATGCTATTTCCTCCATTATGTTGTGCATATGGCACAACTTCTTTTGATAAAAATTTCGAATCTGTTACCTCTATTGACAAACTCACCTTCTTAAAGGCTTGCATTTTAACATAGAAATTACCTCGTTGCTGATATCAGAAGGCAACAACAAAAGGGGAAGGGGAGTTGCTGCCTTCTATTAAGAAGTTGTTAAAACAAAATATAAGAACGTGTCACTTACATTTATCTTCGCAACCTCTACTAATTTTTAACATAAATTTTTAAACATAACACAGAAATATCATAAAAAGTTCTTTTGACATCAAAACTGTTAATTAATCTCACTCTTTTTGGTATAATCCTACGTTTAGTTGAAAATTTAAAGATGATTTGATAGTTTTATAGGAAATTTTTTAATTATTTAGAGATAAACATGTCTTTTATTT
>NZ_JBFBHQ010000050.1:0-10407 GCF_040701845.1 Streptomyces angustmyceticus
TACTTCGTGGTGGCGCACTTCCACTACGTGGTGTTCGGCACGGTCGTGTTCGCGATGTTCGCGGGCTTCCACTTCTGGTGGCCGAAGTTCACCGGCAAGATGCTGGACGAGCGGCTCGGCAAGATCACCTTCTGGACGCTGTTCGTGGGCTTCCACGGCACCTTCCTCGTCCAGCACTGGCTGGGCGCCGAGGGCATGCCGCGGCGTTACGCGGACTACCTCGCGGCCGACGGCTACACGACGCTGAACACCATCTCGACGATCAGCTCGTTCCTGCTGGGCCTGTCGATCCTGCCGTTCCTCTACAACGTCTGGAAGACGGCGAAGTTCGGCAAGAAGGTCGAGGTCGACGACCCGTGGGGTTACGGCCGCTCGCTGGAGTGGGCGACGTCCTGCCCGCCGCCGCGGCACAACTTCCTCACCCTGCCGCGTATTCGCTCCGAATCCCCGGCATTCGACCTGCACCACCCGGAGATCGCAGCCCTCGACGCGCTGCACAACGGCCGCGCCTCCGAGGACGACAAGGCCCTCGCCGGCGGCAAGGAGGCGGGCAAGTGAAGATCCAGGGCAAGATGTTCATCTGGCTCTCCGTCTTCGTCCTCGCCATGGCGATCGTCTATGGCGTCTGGTCGAAGGAGCCGGCGGGTACCACCGCACTCTTCCTCGCCTTCGGCCTGTGCATCATGGTCGGCTACTACCTGGCCTTCACGGCCCGGCGGGTCGACGCGGGCGCACAGGACAACGAGAACGCCGAGGTCTCGGACGACGCCGGTGAGCTGGGCTTCTTCAGCCCGCACAGCTGGCAGCCGCTGTCCCTGGCCGTCGGTGGCGCGCTCGCCTTCCTGGGCGTGGTCTTCGGCTGGTGGCTGCTGTACTTCTCCCTGCCGGTGATCCTCGTCGGTCTCTTCGGCTGGGTCTTCGAGTACTACCACGGTGAGAACCGCACGCAGTAACGACGGCGTATGGCCGTAGGGCGGGCCCGGACACCTCAACAGGTGTCCGGGCCCGCCTCATTTGGCCGCCGGGGGCAGACCCGTTTGCACTCCTCCAGCGCGCTGGGACAGGTGATTCTTCATATTTTTGGGGCATGAGTCACAGACCTCGAACCCGGACGGTGCTGAGCTGCGGCCTCCTGCTCGTGCCCCTTGCGGTGAGCGCCACCGCGTGCGGGGGCTCGGATTCGGATGCGCTCTCCGCCAATCCCTACGACGCGGCCGACCAGATCTCGGCCAACATCCCCCAAGGCGACAAGAAAGCGGACCCCGACAAGCCGCTCGAAGTCTCCGTCAAGGGCGACGACTCGCGGATCACCGACGTGACCGCCACCGACGCCACCGGCCGCTTCGTACGCGGCGAGCTGAGCGCCGACGGCAGGCACTGGCGCACCACGGTGCCCCTGGCCGCCGGCAGCCGCTACACGGTGCGGGTGAGCACCGAGGAGGAGGACGGCTCACCCGGCCGCAAGACCCTCACGGTCAACACCCGCGGCGCCGACGGCCAGTTGACCGCCACCTTCGGCCCGAAGGAGGGCGAGTACGGCGTCGGCCAGCCGGTCACCGCCGAGCTGAGCCAGCCGATCAAGGGCCAGAAGGCCAGGGCCGTCGTCGAGAGCGCCCTGAAGGTCGACTCCATGCCGCGGGTCCAGGGCTCCTGGCACTGGGTGGACGACAAGAAGCTGCACTTCCGCCCCAAGGAGTACTGGCCCGCCCACGCCACCATCTCGGTGCACAGCAATCTGGCGGGCCTGAAGGTCGCCAAGGGGCTCTACGGGGGCGCGTCCAAGCCCGTGAAGATCACCACCGGTGACCGGGTGGAGGCCATCACCGACGCGGCGGCGCACCACATGACGGTGCTGCGCAACGGCGAGTCGATCAACACCATCCCCGTGACCACCGGCAAGCCCGGCTTCTCCACCCGCAACGGCATCAAGGTCGTCCTCGGCAAGGAGAGCTTCGTCCGGATGCGCAGCTCCACCGTCGGCATCGCCGCCGGGAGCTCGGACTCCTACGACCTGCCGGTCCACTGGGCCACCCGGGTGACCTGGAGCGGCGAGTACGTCCACGCCGCCCCCTGGTCCGTCGGGTCCCAGGGCGCGGCGAACGTCAGCCACGGCTGCACGGGCATGTCCATGAGCAACGCCCAGTGGTTCTTCAACACCGTGCGGGTCGGCGACATCGTCAGGGTCGTCAACAGCGGCGGCGAGACCATGACGCCGTTCGACAACGGCTTCGGCGACTGGAACCTGTCCTGGCAGGAGTGGCGCGACGGCAGTGCCCTGAAGGGCAAGGCCGACACCACAGGAGCCGCCGACCGCTCCCAGGACCCCGCCGCCGACGCCCGTCTGCGCCCGAAGTTCTGAGCGCCGCCCGGCGGGCCCCTCAGGCCTGTACGAGGTTCCTGCGGCGCAGCAGGCCGGCCAGGGCGTCGGCGAAGGCGACCGGGTCCAGCGGATGCGTCACCGCGGCGTCCGCACGGCTCCAGGTCGCCAGCCAGGCGTCCTGGGGGCGGCCGATCAGCAGCAGCACCGGCGGGCACTGGAAGATCTCGTCCTTGATCTGCCGGCAGACGCCCATGCCGCCCGCGGGCGCGGTCTCGCCGTCCAGCACGCAGACGTCGATGCCGCCCTGCTCCAGGGCCGTGAGGACGGCGGGCGCGGTGGCGCACTCCAGGATCTCGATCTGCGGGGCATCGGCGGCGGGGCGCCGTCCGGCCGCCAGCCGGACCTGCTCGCGGGTGTGGGCGTTGTCGCTGTAGACCAGCACCGTGGCAGTCGCCTGCATCGTTCCTCCACGCTTCGTAGCGGCACAGCATCGGGTGAGGCGGATGCTACTCCCGCGACGGGGGCCCACAGGAGGGGTTGAGCGGATCCGGGATCTTCCCGACGGGCCGTCAGAACGGGCTCCGGCGGGCCGGGCGGACACCGGGGCGCCCGGCGCTTCCCCCCTTCGGGCGACTGTCGAAATTGGGCCGTACGAGCAGGGCATACGTCCTTGACACACCGAACGGCACCCCCCGGAGTGAGGGCGGGATAAGCGACCGACATAATGTCGGTCGTGGCGACAGCAACGACAGTAGAAACCGGGCACGCGCACCCGTCGGTCAATCGGCCGAACCTCACCAGCGTCGGAACCATCATCTGGCTGAGTTCCGAGCTGATGTTCTTCGCGGCCCTCTTCGCGATGTACTTCACCCTTCGTTCGGTGACCGGATCCGAGTATTGGAAGGAATCCGCCAGTGCGCTGAATCTTCCGTTCTCCGCGACCAACACCACGATCCTGGTGCTCAGCTCCCTGACCTGCCAGCTCGGCGTGTTCGCCGCCGAGCGCGGCGACGTCAAGAAGCTCCGGGCCTGGTTCGTGGTCACCTTCATCATGGGTGCGATCTTCATCGGTGGTCAGGTCTTCGAGTACACGGAGCTGGTCAAGCACGAGGGCCTGTCGCTCTCGTCCGGCCCGTACGGCTCGGTGTTCTACCTGACCACCGGCTTCCACGGACTGCATGTGACGGGCGGTCTGATCGCCTTCCTGCTGGTCCTGGGCAGGACGTACGCGGCCAAGAGGTTCACCCACACGCAGGCCACCGCGGCCATCGTCGTGTCCTACTACTGGCACTTCGTCGATGTCGTCTGGATCGGCCTCTTCGCCACGATCTACCTGATCCGGTAACCGGCCCGGCCGGTACCGCATATCAGACAGACATAGCCAAAGCATCGACGCAGAAGATCCTGACACCGGGGTAATCCGTGAAAAAGCTCTCCGCACGACGGCGCCATCCGCTGGCGGCGCTCGTCGTCCTACTCTTCGCGCTGGCGGTCACTGGGGGGCTGTACGCCGCGTTCGCGCCGGCGGACAAGGCTCAGGCCGATGACACCGCCCAGTCTCTTGCCGTCAAGGAGGGCAAGAAGCTCTTCGCCGTGGGCTGCGCCAGCTGCCACGGCACCGGCGGTCAGGGCACCTCCGACGGCCCGAGCCTGGTCGGCGTGGGCGCCGCAGCCGTGGACTTCCAGGTGGGCACCGGCCGTATGCCGGCCCAGCAGCCCGGCGCCCAGGTGCCGCGGAAGAAGAACATCTACACCAACGCCCAGATCGACCAGCTCGCGGCCTACGTCGCGTCGCTGGGCCCCGGCCCGAGCGTGCCGTCCAAGGAGCAGTACAGCGCCGACGGTGCCGACATCGGCAAGGGCGGCGAGCTGTTCCGCACCAACTGCGCGCAGTGCCACAACTTCACCGGCAAGGGCGGCGCCCTGACCGACGGCAAGTTCGCACCGACGCTCGAGGGCGTGGACCCCAAGCACATCTACGAGGCCATGGAGACCGGCCCGCAGAACATGCCCTCCTTCGGCGACGGCTCGCTGTCGAAGGAGAACAAGAAGGACATCATCGCGTACCTCGGCGCCGTCAACGGCGATGAATCCGAGAGCCCCGGCGGCCTGGACCTCGGCGGTCTCGGTCCGGTCAGTGAGGGTCTCTTCGGCTACATCTTCGGCCTGGGCGCGCTGATCGCGGTCGCCATCTGGGTCGCAGCCCGGACTACGAAGGCCAAGAAGTCATGAGCGAGACTGGACGACACGAAGACGTGCCAGAAGAAACCCTCCCCACTGAGCGGGAAACGGCTCACGAAGGTGCGGTGGCCACGGCGGAGAACCCGTTCGCCGATCCGGGCCTGCCGCCCCACGAGCACCGCGCCCAGGACATCGACGAGCGGGCCGCCCGGCGCTCCGAGCGCACCGTGGCGATGCTCTTCGTCGTGTCGATGGTGGCCACGGTCGCCTTCATCGCCTCGTACGTGGCGATCCCGATCGACAAGATCGTCTACATCTGGCCGATCGGTCACATCAGCGCGCTGAACTTCGCGCTCGGTCTGACCCTCGGCGCGGCGCTCTTCTGCATCGGCGCCGGCGCGGTCCACTGGGCCCGCACGCTGATGTCGGACGAGGAGGTCGCCGACGACCGCCACCCGATCGAGGCCGCCCCCGAGGTCAAGGCCAAGGTCATGGCCGACTTCGCGGCGGGTGCCAAGGAGTCGCAGCTCGGCCGCCGCAAGCTGATCCGCAACACGATGTTCGGTGCGCTGGCCCTGGTGCCGCTCTCCGGTGTCGTGCTGCTGCGCGACCTCGGCCCGCTGCCCGGGACCAAGCTGCGCACCACGAACTGGAAGAAGGGCGTCCGGCTCGTCAACCAGTCCACCAACCTCCCGCTGCGTCCCGAGGACATCGCGGTCGGCTCCCTGACGTTCGCCAAGCCCGAGGGCCTGGAGGAGGACGACGAGGAGTTCGCCGAGAAGATCGCCAAGGACGCCCTGATGCTCGTGCGGATCCAGCCGCAGGACATCAAGGACAAGCACGAACTGTCCTGGTCGCACGAGGGCATCGTGGCGTACTCGAAGATCTGCACCCACGTGGGTTGCCCGATCAGCCTGTACGAGCAGCAGACCCACCACGTGCTCTGCCCCTGCCACCAGTCGACGTTCGACCTCTCTGACGGTGGTCGGGTGATCTTCGGTCCTGCCGGACACGCCCTGCCGCAGTTGCACATCACGGAGAAGGACGGCTTCCTGGAGGCCGCAAGCGGCTTCGGGGAGCCCGTCGGCCCGAGCTTCTGGGAGCGCGGATGAGTAACGAGACAACCGCGACCACCACACGCCGTGGCCCGGCGCCGCGGGGCGAGCGGATCGCGGACTGGGCGGACGGACGGCTGGGCATCTACAGCCTCGCCAAGTCCAACATGCGCAAGATCTTCCCGGACCACTGGTCCTTCATGCTGGGCGAGGTCGCGCTCTACAGCTTCATCATCATCATCCTGACCGGTGTCTACCTGACGCTGTTCTTCCACCCGAGCATGGCCGAGGTGACCTACCACGGTTCCTATGTGCCCATGCAGGGGATCCGGATGACGCAGGCCTTCGAGTCGACGCTGGACATCAGCTTCGACGTCCGGGGCGGCCTGCTCATCCGCCAGATCCACCACTGGGCCGCGCTGGTCTTCCTGGCCGCGATGATGGTCCACATGATGCGGGTGTTCTTCACCGGCGCCTTCCGCAAGCCGCGCGAGGTCAACTGGCTGTTCGGCTTCCTGCTGTTCGTGCTGGGCATGTTCACCGGCTTCACCGGCTACTCGCTCCCCGACGACCTGCTCTCCGGCACCGGTGTGCGGTTCATCGAGGGCGTCATCCTGGCGATGCCGCTGGTCGGTTCGTACCTGCAGTTCTTCATCTTCGGCGGGGAGTTCCCGGGGCACGACATCATCCCGCGGTTCTTCACGGTGCACGTCCTGCTGCTGCCGGGCATCATGCTCGGCCTGCTGGTGGCGCACCTGATCCTGGTCTTCTACCACAAGCACACCCAGTTCCCGGGTGCCGGCAAGACCAACAACAACGTCGTGGGCATGCCGCTGCTGCCGGTCTACATGGCCAAGGCCGGAGGCTTCTTCTTCCTGGTCTTCGGTGTGATCGCCGCGATCGCCGCGATCGCCAGCATCAACCCGGTGTGGGCCATCGGCCCGTACCGCCCCGACCAGGTGTCCACCGGCGCCCAGCCCGACTGGTACATGGGCTTCGCCGAGGGTCTGGTGCGTGTCATGCCGGGCTGGGAGTGGAACTTCTGGGGCCACACCGTCAATTTCGGCGTGCTGATCCCGATCCTGGTCTTCCCGCTGGTCCTGGTCGCGATCGCGGTCTACCCGTTCGTCGAGTCCTGGGTCCGCGGCGACAAGCGCGAGCACCACATCCTGGACCGCCCGCGCAACGTCCCGACCCGTACCGGCTTCGGCGTCGCCTGGCTGATCGCGTACTTCGTGATGCTGATCGGCGGCGGCAACGACCTGTGGGCCACCCACTTCCACCTGTCGATCAACTCGATCACCTGGTTCGTCCGGATCGCGTTCTTCGTCGGGCCGGTGCTGGGCTTCATCGCCACCAAGCGGATCTGCCTGGGTCTGCAGCGGCGCGACAAGGACAAGGTGCTGCACGGCCGCGAGTCCGGCGTCATCAAGCGCCTGCCGCACGGTGAGTTCATCGAGGTCCACGAGCCGCTCGACCAGGAGCAGCTGCACGTGCTCACCCAGCACGAGCAGCCCGCGCCGATCGAGCTCGGCCCGGAGGTCGACGAGAACGGTGTGGCACGCAAGGTGTCGCGCTCGCAGAAGCTGCGCGCCAAGCTCTCCAAGAGCTACTACGGCGAGGACAACGTCATCGCCAAGCCCACGGTCGAGGAGTACAAGGAGATCACCAGCGGCCACGGCCACCACTGATCACCTCGGCGCCTCGTAGCGCACCGTAGGGAGCACGCCACCCAGAGGGCCCCGTCCTCCCCCAAGCTCTTCATGAGCAGGGGGTACCCCCATCCGGACGGGGCCCTTCGGCCTGCCCGGCGGCTCGATAGGGTGAACGCACAAGCAGGAGACAAATCAGGAGTGTGGACCATGAACGTTGCGACCCCCCTCGGCGGCGACAGCGTGGCGGCCCACACCTGGCCGGGCATCCTCAACGCCCTGCTCGACGGCCGGGACCTCGCCGCGGAGGACACCGCATGGGCGATGGACCGGATCATGCGGGGCGAGGCCAGCGACGCCCAGATCGCCGGCTTCGTGGTGGCGCTGCGGGCCAAGGGCGAGACCGTCGCCGAGATCTCCGGGCTCGTCCGGACCATGTACGAGCACGCCCGGCTGATCGAGGTGCCAGGACCGAGCGTGGACATCGTCGGCACCGGCGGCGACGGCGCCAAGACCGTCAACATCTCCACGATGTCCTCGATCGTGGTGGCCGGCACCGGCGCCCGGGTCGTCAAGCACGGCAACCGCGCGGCGTCCTCGGCCAGCGGCGCCTCCGACGTCCTGGAGAAGCTCGGCGTCAACCTCGACCTCACCCCCCAGCGGGTCACCGAGGTCGCCCGGGAAGCGGGCATCACCTTCTGCTTCGCGGTGAAGTTCCACCCCTCGCTGCGGCACGTCGCCAACGCCCGGGGCCAGCTCGGCATCCGCACCACGTTCAACGTCCTGGGTCCGCTGACCAACCCCGCCAGGGTCCGCGCCCAGGCGACCGGCGTCGCGGACGCCCGGATGGCGCCGATCCTGGCCGGGGTGCTCGCCGAGCGCGGTTCGTCGGCGCTGGTCTTCCGGGGCGACGACGGCCTGGACGAGCTGACCACGACCGCGACCTCCCGGGTCTGGATCGTCCGGGACGGCACGGTGCGCGAGGAGGCCTTCGACCCCCGGGACGTGGGGATCCCCCTGGTGCCGGTGGAGGCGCTGCGCGGCGCGGACGCGTCGTACAACGCGGAGGTGGCCCGCCGGCTGCTGGACGGGGAGACCGGTCCGGTGCGCGATGCGGTGCTGCTCAACTCCGCGGCGGCGCTGGTCGCACTGGAGCCCGCCGACGCCCCGCTGGCGCAGCAGATCCGGGCCGGTATCGACCGGGCCGCCGCGGCGATCGACTCCGGAGCGGCCCGGCAGACGCTGGAGCGCTGGGTGACCGCCAGCAACAGCTGAGCAGCCGGTGACACGGAGTGTGACGCAAGCCCCGTTCCGCCATCCGGACCGGGGCTTGCGTGATGTTGCCCGTGTGGCATGATTCTGCGCAGGTCACGAGTGACAGCGACACAGGCCCCGGCCCGCTGTCCGGCAACCCTCCTTCCGTGGCGGGGTGCCCCGGGTGATGACCAGGCCGTAGGCAGCGAGGTCTGCGGCAAGCGCGGATCCCTCGCCAGGGATCCTGGTCCTCGAGGGAGAACTTCCGTGAATCAGCGAATGCGATAGGGCTCGACGGCCCCTTTTCCGCATCCCCTTTTTCTTTCCGCTGCGGCGCCGCGCCGTGCGCCCGCGCGTACCCGAAGCGCGCTGTCCCGCAGCGAATTCACTTGCTTCTTACGGGAGTTCGCCATGTCTGTTTCCGCCGTTGCCGCCGACAGCTCCGTCTGTGCCCCGCTGCCCGTCCTCGGCCGGGACGTCCTCGTCCCGCTGGTGACCGGCGGCGAGGTCGACTACGCCGCGCTGGACTACGCCGCCAGCGCCCCCGCGCTGCAGCGGGTCTGGGACGACGTGGCGGCCTACGTCCCGTACTACGGGAGCGTGCACCGCGGCGCCGGGTACCTCTCGCAGCTGTCCACCGACCTCTTCGAGAACAGCCGTCGCACCATCGAGGAGTTCCTCGGCTGCGGGGCCGAGGACCAGGTGGTCTTCACCCGCTCGACCACCGACTCCCTCAACCTGCTCGCCTCCGTCCTCCCGCAGGGCACCCGGGTGTTCGTCTTCGAGACCGAGCACCACGCCTCCCTGCTGCCGTGGGAGCAGCGCGCGGACGTCACCGTGACCTACCTCGACGCGCCCCGCACCCCGCAGCAGGCGGTCGACACCCTGGAGAAGGCGCTGGCCGGGCGCGAGCCCTACGGGCCCGCGCTGGTCTGTGTGACCGGTGCGTCGAACGTGACCGGTGAGCTGTGGCCGGTGCGGGAGCTGGCGGCCGCCGCGCATGCGCACGGCGCGCGGATCGTGCTGGACGCGGCGCAGCTCGTCCCGCACCACCCCGTGGACATCGCGGAGCTGGACGTCGACTGGGTCGCCTTCTCCGGCCACAAGCTGTACGCGCCGTTCGGCGCCGGAGTGCTGGCCGGCCGCGCGGACTGGCTGCAGGCCGCCGCCCCGTACCTGGCCGGCGGCGGCGCCAGCCGCAAGGTCTCCCGCCGGACGGACGGCGGCGTCGACGTCGAGTGGCACACCACCGCCGCCCGGCACGAGGCCGGTTCGCCCAACGTCATCGGCGCCTACGCCATCGCCTCCGCCTGTCAGGCCCTGACCGAGGCCGGGTTCGACGACCTGGTCGCCCGCGAACAGGACCTCATCGCCCGCCTCCGCGCCGGCCTGGCCGAGGTGCCCGAGGTCAATGTGCTCTCCCTCTTCGGCGAGGACGCGGCACGCGTCGGCGTCCTCTCCTTCGTCGTCGAGGGCTGGAACAGCTCGCACTTCGCCGCCGCCCTGTCGGCCGAGTACGGCATCGGCGTCCGCGACGGCCTCTTCTGCGCCCACCCCCTCGTCCGCACCCTCCTCGGCAGCGCCCCCCAGGACCCCGGCGAGTGCGGCGCCCCCGACGCGGCCCCCGGCGAACGCTCCCTCAACGCCATCCGCGTCAGCGTGGGCGTCGGCACGCCCGATGAGCATGTCGACCGCTTCCTCCGTGCCGTCAAGGAACTGGTGACGAACGGCGCCACCTGGAACTACCACACGGAGGACGGCCGTTGCGTGCCCGCGCGAAGCGCGGTGTGAGTTCCGCGTTTTTGGCTTTCCCGTCGTGGGGGTTGCTCGCCGGTTTTCGCCCGCTGCGCGGTGCGCTCGCCGTTGCGCCTGCGGCGGGCCAGGTCCGCTGCGCGGGGCTGTGGGTGCGGTGACGGGCCTGCGGGGCCGGTGTGTGGGACTGCTT
>NZ_JBFBHQ010000051.1:0-1416 GCF_040701845.1 Streptomyces angustmyceticus
ACACAGTGGACGCGAGCAACTGAGGACAAGCCCTCGGCCTATTAGTACCAGTCAACTCCACCCGTTACCGGGCTTCCATATCTGGCCTATCAACCCAGTCGTCTACTGGGAGCCTTAACCCCTCAAAGGGGGTGGGAGTCCTCATCTCGAAGCAGGCTTCCCGCTTAGATGCTTTCAGCGGTTATCCTTTCCGAACGTAGCCAACCAGCCATGCCCTTGGCAGGACAACTGGCACACCAGAGGTTCGTCCGTCCCGGTCCTCTCGTACTAGGGACAGCCCTTCTCAAGACTCCTACGCGCACAGCGGATAGGGACCGAACTGTCTCACGACGTTCTAAACCCAGCTCGCGTACCGCTTTAATGGGCGAACAGCCCAACCCTTGGGACCGACTCCAGCCCCAGGATGCGACGAGCCGACATCGAGGTGCCAAACCATCCCGTCGATATGGACTCTTGGGGAAGATCAGCCTGTTATCCCCGGGGTACCTTTTATCCGTTGAGCGACGGCGCTTCCACAAGCCACCGCCGGATCACTAGTCCCTACTTTCGTACCTGCTCGACCCGTCAGTCTCACAGTCAAGCTCCCTTGTGCACTTACACTCAACACCTGATTGCCAACCAGGCTGAGGGAACCTTTGGGCGCCTCCGTTACCCTTTAGGAGGCAACCGCCCCAGTTAAACTACCCACCAGACACTGTCCCTGATCCGGATCACGGACCCAGGTTAGACATCCAGCACGACCAGAGTGGTATTTCAACAATGACTCCACAACCACTGGCGTGGCTGCTTCAAAGTCTCCCACCTATCCTACACAAGCCGAACCGAACACCAATATCAAGCTATAGTAAAGGTCCCGGGGTCTTTCCGTCCTGCTGCGCGAAACGAGCATCTTTACTCGTAATGCAATTTCACCGGGCCTATGGTTGAGACAGTCGAGAAGTCGTTACGCCATTCGTGCAGGTCGGAACTTACCCGACAAGGAATTTCGCTACCTTAGGATGGTTATAGTTACCACCGCCGTTTACTGGCGCTTAAGTTCTCAGCTTCGCCACACCGAAATGTGACTAACCGGTCCCCTTAACGTTCCAGCACCGGGCAGGCGTCAGTCCGTATACATCGCCTTACGGCTTCGCACGGACCTGTGTTTTTAGTAAACAGTCGCTTCTCGCTGGTCTCTGCGGCCACCACCAGCTCAGGAAGAAAATTCCATCACCAGCAATGGCCCCCCTTCTCCCGAAGTTACGGGGGCATTTTGCCGAGTTCCTTAACCATAGTTCACCCGAACGCCTCGGTATTCTCTACCTGACCACCTGAGTCGGTTTAGGGTACGGGCCGCCATGAAACTCGCTAGAGGCTTTTCTCGACAGCATAGGATCATCCACTTCACCACAATCGGCTCGGCATCAGGTCTCAGGC
>NZ_JBFBHQ010000051.1:1512-3452 GCF_040701845.1 Streptomyces angustmyceticus
GCCCTACACCCTTACCCCGGGACAACCACCGCCCGGGCTGGACTACCTTCCTGCGTCACCCCATCGCTTACCTACTACCACCTTGGATCGGCGGCTCCACCACGTCCCTTTGTCCGAAGACTCCAGGCCGGCTTCACGGCCTTAGCATTAATGGATTCGATATTGGGCGTTTCAAAGCGGGTACCGGAATATCAACCGGTTGTCCATCGACTACGCCTGTCGGCCTCGCCTTAGGTCCCGACTTACCCTGGGCAGATCAGCTTGACCCAGGAACCCTTAGTCAATCGGCGCACACGTTTCCCACGTGTGTATCGCTACTCATGCCTGCATTCTCACTCGTGAACCGTCCACAACTCGTTTCCACGGCTGCTTCACCCGGCACACGACGCTCCCCTACCCATCACAACGGACGTTGGTCCTCATGTTGCAATGACACGACTTCGGCGGTGTGCTTGAGCCCCGCTACATTGTCGGCGCGGAATCACTTGACCAGTGAGCTATTACGCACTCTTTCAAGGGTGGCTGCTTCTAAGCCAACCTCCTGGTTGTCTCTGCGACTCCACATCCTTTCCCACTTAGCACACGCTTAGGGGCCTTAGTCGATGCTCTGGGCTGTTTCCCTCTCGACCATGGAGCTTATCCCCCACAGTCTCACTGCCGCGCTCTCACTTACCGGCATTCGGAGTTTGGCTAAGGTCAGTAACCCGGTAGGGCCCATCGCCTATCCAGTGCTCTACCTCCGGCAAGAAACACACGACGCTGCACCTAAATGCATTTCGGGGAGAACCAGCTATCACGGAGTTTGATTGGCCTTTCACCCCTAACCACAGGTCATCCCCCAGGTTTTCAACCCTGGTGGGTTCGGTCCTCCACGAAGTCTTACCTCCGCTTCAACCTGCCCATGGCTAGATCACTCCGCTTCGGGTCTTGGGCACGCTACTCAACGCCCTATTCGGACTCGCTTTCGCTACGGCTTCCCCACACGGGTTAACCTCGCAACATACCGCAAACTCGCAGGCTCATTCTTCAAAAGGCACGCAGTCACGACGCAGAGACAAGTCTCTGCGCGACGCTCCCACGGCTTGTAGGCACACGGTTTCAGGTACTATTTCACTCCGCTCCCGCGGTACTTTTCACCATTCCCTCACGGTACTATCCGCTATCGGTCACCAGGGAATATTTAGGCTTAACGGGTGGTCCCGCCAGATTCACACGGGATTTCTCGGGCCCCGTGCTACTTGGGTGGTTCTCAAACGAGCCGTTGATGTTTCAGCTACGGGGGTCTTACCCTCTACGCCGGACCTTTCGCATGTCCTTCGCCTACACCAACGGTTTCTGACTCGTCTCACAGCCGGCAGACTGTGAAAGAGAACTCCCACAACCCCAACCACGCAACCCCTGCCGGGTATCACACGTGACTGGTTTGGCCTCATCCGGTTTCGCTCGCCACTACTCCCGGAATCACGGTTGTTTTCTCTTCCTGCGGGTACTGAGATGTTTCACTTCCCCGCGTTCCCTCCACACTGCCTATGTGTTCAGCAGCGGGTGACAGCCCATGACGACTGCCGGGTTTCCCCATTCGGACACCCCCGGATCAAAGCTCGGTTGACAGCTCCCCGGGGCCTATCGCGGCCTCCCACGTCCTTCATCGGTTCCTGGTGCCAAGGCATCCACCGTGCGCCCTTAAAAACTTGGCCACAGATGCTCGCGTCCACTGTGCAGTTCTCAAGCAACGACCAGCCACCCGTCACACACCCTTACCAGGATGCTTTACCGGGGCCGGCATCGCGAAGGTCCAGACTCAACAGTCCGTACCCTCAGATACCCAACAACGTGCCCGACCCACTCAATCTTCCGGATGCGTTCCACGCCGAAGCAGTACTAACTTCCAGAGAATCAAGTGTGCCGAATAGTCAACGTTCCACCCATGAGCTAACCAC
>NZ_JBFBHQ010000052.1:0-4608 GCF_040701845.1 Streptomyces angustmyceticus
TGTCGGAGCAGGGCGCAGGCGCGGTCCGTCCGGCCCTCGTCCGCCGGGAGCGACCCGAGGTCGTCCCGCTGTCCTTCGCCCAACGCCGGCTCTGGTTCATTAACCGCATGGATCCCCAGGACCCGCAGTACAACATGTCCCTCGCGCTGCGGCTGTCCGGCGTCCTGGACGAGGAGGCGTTGCGCGGCGCGCTGGCGGATGTCGTCACCCGGCACGAGAGCCTGCGCACCGTCTTCCCCGAGAAGACGGGGGAGCCCCGCCAGCTGCTGCTCGCCCCCGACGACGCCGTCACCGCCGTACTGCGTACCGGTCGCACCACCGAGGACGGGCTGACGGCGGCGGTCGACGCGGCTGTACGGCCGGGGTTCGACCTCGCCACCGAGACCCCGCTGCGGGCCACCCTGCTCACCCTCGGACCGGAGGATCACGTCCTGGTGGTGGTGCTCCACCACATCGCCGGCGACGGCTGGTCGATGCGGCCCCTGCTGCGGGACCTCTCCGACGCCTACACCGCACGCCTCTCCGGCAGCGTCCCCCCCTGGGAGCCGCTCCCCGTCCAGTACGCCGACTACGCCCTGTGGCAGCGCGCACTCTTCGGCGACGAGACGGACCCGGACGGCCTCGCCGTGCGCCAGCTCGGCCACTGGACGACGCAACTCGCCGGACTGCCCGAGGAACTGGCGATCCCCGCCGACCGGCCCCGCCCCGCGACCGGCAGCCACCGCGGCGACCACATCGACTTCACCCTGGACGCCCAGCTGCACACCAGGCTCCTCAGGCTCGCCCAGCAGAACGGCGTCAGCCTCTTCATGGTGTTCCAAGCGGCCCTGGCCGCCCTGCTCACCCGGCTCGGCGCCGGCACCGACATCCCGATCGGCACACCGGTCGCGGGCCGCACCGACGACGCCACCGAGGAGCTGGTGGGTGTCTTCATCAACGAACTCGTGCTGCGCACCGACACCTCGGGCGACCCCGGCTTCCGTGAGCTGCTGGCCCGGGTCCGGGAGACGGACCTGGCCGCCTACGCCCACCAGGACGTGCCGTTCGAGCGGCTGGTGGAGGAGCTGAACCCGGCCAGGTCGCTCGCCCGCCACCCGCTCTTCCAGGTCTCGCTCTCCCTGCAGAACACCGCACCGCCCGTGCTGGGCCTGCCGGGCCTGGAGAGCAGCCCGCTGCGGCGCGACAGCGATGTGGCCCGCTTCGACCTGTCCTTCGGCCTCGGCGAGCGCCGCACCGCGGACGGCGCCCCCGACGGCGTGCGCGCCCAGGCGGTGTTCGCCACCGACCTGTTCGACCGCTCGACGGCCGAGTCGATGGTGCGCCGCTTCGTCGCCCTGCTCCGGGCCGTCGCCCTCGAACCCGACCGCCGCCTCGGCGACATCGAGATCCTCACCGCCGACGAACGCCACGAACTTCTGGTGGCGCGCAACGACACCGCACACGAGACGCCGTCGGTCCCGCTGTACCGCCTTTTCGAACACCGGGCGGCACGGTCTCCGCAGGCCCCGGCGGTGGTGCACGGGACGCAGCGGCTGAGCTATGCGCAGCTCGATGCCCGTGCCAACCGCCTGGCCCGACTGCTGATCCGCCGCGGCGCGGGGCCCGAGTCGCTCGTCGCCCTCGCCCTGCCGCGCTCCCTCGACGCGGTGGTCGCGATGCTCGCGGTCGGCAAGTCCGGTGCCGCCTACCTGCCTCTGGACGCCGAGCACCCCGATGCCCGGCTGGGCTTCATCCGCGAGGATGCCGCCCCGGCCCTGATGGTGACCACCCAGGAGGTACTGGCACGGGTGCCGAGCCTGGGGGAGGGGCCGGAGAGCCTCCTCGTCCTGGACTCCGAGGAGACCGAGGCCGGCCTGCGGGGGATGTCTCCTGACGCTCCGTCCGACGCAGAGCGCCCGGCACCGGCCTCGCTCGCCCACCCGGCGTACGTCATCTACACCTCCGGCTCCACCGGCGCCCCCAAGGGCGTGGTCATCGAGCAGCGGTCGCTCGTGGACTACGCCGTGCGTGCGGCGGCCGTTTACCCGGGGCTGTCCGGCCGGACGCTGCTGCACTCGTCCCTCTCCTTCGACCTCGGTCTGACCACGCTCTACGGCACCTTGCTGGCCGGCGGCTGCCTGTACGTCGCCGACCTGGACGAACGCCTCGACGTACCCGGTGGGCTCACCTTCCTCAAGGCGACCCCCAGCCATCTGCCGGTGCTCGAACTGCTGCCGGACGTCCTGGCGTCGGGCGCGGTGCTGATGACCGGCGGCGAGGCCGTGCACGAGGAGCAGCTCGCCCCCTGGCGCGAGAGCCGCCCCGACCTCGCTCTCGTCAACCACTACGGACCGACCGAGACGACGATCGGCTGCCTCGACCACCGGACCGCGCCGGGAACGGAGGCCGGCCGGGGGCCGGTGCCGCTCGGCGGGCCGATGCGGAACACCGCCGTCTATGTACTGGACGGCCGGCTGCGGCCCGTTCCCGACGGCACCGTGGGGGAGCTGTACGTCGCGGGGCACGGGCTCGCACGCGGCTATGCGAACCGGCCGGCGCTGACGTCCGAGCGGTTCGTGGCGGCCCCGTACGGCCCGCCCGGGGCGCGGATGTACCGCACCGGCGACCGGGTGCGCTGGACCGCCGACGGTGTGCTGGAGTTCCTCGGCCGGGCCGACGACCAGGTCAAGATCCGGGGGTACCGGATCGAACCGGGCGAGATCGAGTCGGCGCTGCTGGCCATGGCGGGCGTCGGCTCCGCCGCCGTCACGGTGCGCGAGGACCGGCCGGGAGACCGGCGCCTGGTGGCGTACGTCGTACCGGACGTCACACGGGACGGCACCGCTGCCCGGCCCGACCCCGCCGCGGTGCGCGCGCACCTCGCCCGGTCGCTCGCCGCCTACCTGGTCCCGAACGACGTGATGGTCCTCGACGGCCTGCCGCTGACCGCCAACGGCAAGGTGGACCGCCGGGCGCTGCCCGCCCCGGACCTCACCCCCGTCCCGGTGGGACGCGCGCCGCGCACCCCTCAGGAGGAGATCCTGTGCGGCCTCTTCGCCGAGGTGCTCGGCATCGGCCGGGCAGGCATCGACGACAACTTCTTCCACCTCGGCGGCCACTCCCTGCTGGCCACCCGGCTCGCCAACCGGGTCCGCGCCACCCTCGGCGTGGAGCTCCCCCTGCGAGCCGTGTTCGAGGCGCCGACGGTGTCCGCACTCGCCCGGCTGCTCGACGACGCCGGGCACGCCCGGCCGGCCCTCGCCCCGGCCGCCCGTCCCGCCCAGATCCCCGTGTCGTACGCGCAGCGCCGCCTGTGGTTCCTCAACCAGCTCGACACCGACAGCTCGCTGTACAACGTGCCGGTCCTGCTGCGGCTGCACGGCACACTGGACCGCGACGCCCTGCGCGCCGCGGTGCACGATGTGGTGCGCCGCCACGAATCCCTGCGCACGGTCTTCCCCGACATCGACGGGGAACCGCACCAGGTCGTGCTGGACACCTGGGCGCCCCCGCTGGACCTCACCGACGCAACGGCGGCCGGTGCGGACCTGCGCACCCTGCTGGACGGGCTGACCTCCCAGGGCTTCGACCTCGCCGAGGAGCCGCCGCTGCGCGTCGCGCTGATCACCACCGGACCGGACACCCACCTGCTGGCGCTGGTACTGCACCACATCGCCAGCGACGCAGGCTCCTGGCGCCCCCTCGCAGCCGACCTCGCCATGGCCTACCGCGCCCGCGCCGGCGGCGACGCGCCCCGGTGGACGGAGCTGCCGGTCCAGTACGCGGACTACGCGCTGTGGCAGCGTGCGGTCCTCGGCACGGAGCACGACCCCGACAGCGAGATCTCCCGCCAGCTCGCGTACTGGTCGAGGACGCTGGCCGGGCTGCCCGAGGAACTCGACCTTCCGACCGACCGGCGGCGCCCGGCCGCGGGCACCCCGCGCGCCGCGACCCAGGAGTTCTCCCTCGACGCCGCACTCCACCAGGAGCTGCTGTCACTGGCCGCGGCCACCGGCACCAGTCTGTTCATGGTGCTCCAGGCCGGTCTGGCGGTCACGCTCTCGCGCCTGGGAGCCGGAGCGGACATCCCCATCGGCGCACCCATCGCCGGCCGCACCGATGATGCCCTCGACGACCTGGTGGGCTTCTTCCTGAACACCTTGGTGCTGCGCACCGACCTCTCGGGGGACCCGACCTGCCGAGAGTTGTTGGCCCGTGTGCGGGAGACCGCCCTGGCGGCCTACGCCCACCAGGACGTGCCGTTCGAGCGGCTCGTGGAGGAGCTGAACCCGGCGCGGTCCCTCACCCGTCACCCGCTGTTCCAGGTGGCGCTGACGGTCCAGAACGCCCGGAACGACCAGGCAGCCGCGCTGGAACTGCCGTCCCTGACGGTCACCCCCGAGCGGGCCGAGAGCCGGTGGGCCAGGTTCGACCTGTCCTTCGGCCTGGGCGAGCGCAGTGCGCCGGACGGCGCCCCGGACGGGATGACGGGCATCCTCGAATACTCCGCCGATCTCTTCGACGCCGCGTCGATGGAGGGGTTGTTGGGGCGGTTCGTGGGTGTGTTGCGGGGGATGGTGGCTGATCCGGGTGGGTGTGTGTCCGGGGTCGGTGTGTTGTTGCCGGGTG
>NZ_JBFBHQ010000053.1:0-4600 GCF_040701845.1 Streptomyces angustmyceticus
TCGAAACCGCCGACATCGGCCAGGAACCCACCGGCCCGGGTGTAACTGCGCCCGGGCACCCCCGGCTCCGGGTCGTAGAGCGCCTCCACGTCCCAGCCACGGTCCGCCGGCCACTCACCGATCGCGTCCACCCCGCCCGCAAGCAGCCGCCAGAACTCCTCCGGCGAACCCACCCCACCGGGAAAACGGCAGCTCATCGCCACGATGGCGAGGGGATCGTCCTCATGGGCCGTCGCCCTGTCGGGAGCCGGCGCGGGCGGGGCCGGTGCCTCGTCGAGGCCCAGTTCGGTGCGCAGCCGAGTGGCCAGTGCCGCCGGGGTCGGATGGTCGAAGACGAGGGTGGCCGGGAGTCGTCTGCCGATGGCCGTGCTGAGGGCGTTGCGGAGTTCGACCGCCATGAGGGAGTCGAAGCCCAGCTCGCGGAAGGCCCGGTGGGGGGCGACCTCGTCGGGGTCGGTGTGGTTGAGGACGGCCGCGATGTGGGCGCGCACGAGTGCCGACAGGGCCTGGCGCTGCTCCGCCTCGTCCAACGCCGCGAGCTGACGGGCGAGTGCGGGGCCTTCGGTCGTCTCCTCCGTCGCCGGTGCGGCGGAGGCGAGTGCCCGCTGTGCGTCGGGGAGGTCGGCGATCAGCGGCCGGGGGCGGGCCGTGGTGTAGGCGTGCGCGAACGTGTCCCAGTCGATGTCGGTGACGGCCAGTGCGGTGTCGTCGTGGTCGAGGGCGCGTTGCAGCGCGGCGACCGCCGACCGGGGCTCCATGACGCGTACGCCGTGCCGGTGCAGTCGCTCGCCCACGGTGCCCTCGGCCATACCGGCTTCCGCCCAGGGCCCCCAGGCGACAGAGGTGGCCCGCTGCCCGGCGGCGCGGCGCTGCTGGGCCAGGGCGTCGAGGTAGGCGTTGCCGGGGGCGTAGTTGGCGTGGCCCGGTGCGCCGATGGTGCCGGCGGTGGAGGAGAACAGCACGAAGGCCGACAGGTCGTGCGCCCGGGTCAGTTCGTCGAGGTTGCGGGCGCCGCCGGCCTTCACCCTCAGCACCCCGGCCAGTTGGGCGGGGGTGAGGGAGTTGATGGTTCCGTCGTCGAGGACGGCCGCGGTGTGCAGGACGGCGGTGAGCGGCCGGTCGGCGGGGACGGTGTCGAGCAGGGCGGCGAGCGCGTCCCGGTCGGCGATGTCGCAGGTCGCGAATTCGGTGCGGGTACCGAACTCCGCCAGTTCGCGGGCGAGTTCGGCGGTCCCGGGGGTGTCGGCGCCGCGCCGGCTGACGAGCAGCAGGTGCGGTGCGCCGTTGCGGGCGAGCCAGCGGGCCACGTGCCGCCCGAGGGCGCCGGTGCCGCCGGTGACCAGGACGGTGCCCTGCGGTGTCCACCGCCGGGTGGTGTCGAGTTCGCCGGTGGCGGCGCGGACCAGCCGCCGGGCGAGGACACCGTGCGGCCGGATCGCGAGCTGGTCCTCGTCACCGATGCCGGCGAGCGCCCGGACCACGGCGCTGGCCGCGGCCGGGTCCAGGGTCTCGGGCAGGTCGAGGAGTCCGCCCCAGCGCTCCGGCTGCTCCAGGGCGACGACCCGGCCGAAGCCCCACACCAGGGCCTGGTGCGGTGCGGTGACGCCCCGCAGCGGGTCGGTGGCCACGGCGCCCCGGGTGGCGAACCACAGCGGGGCCTCGACGCCGAGGTCGTCCAGTGCCTGGACGAGGGCGACGGTGGCGGCGAAGCCCCGGGGCAGGCCGGGGTGGGCGCGGTGCTCGTCCTCGTCCAGGGCGAGCAGGGAGACGATGCCCGCGACCGGGGGCAGCGAGGTGTCCGGGGAGGTTGTACCGCGCAGTGCCTCCTCGATCGTCCCGGCGAGCGCGGCGCGGTCCGCTTCGGCGTCCACGGGCACGGGGACGGGGTGCGCTCCGGCGGCGGCGAGTGCCGTCGTCAGGTCGCCGGCCGGGGCCGGGTCGCCGGGGGTGACCACCAGCCAGGTGCCGCGGAGCGTGGCGGGGGCGGCGCCGGCGGGGACGGGCTTCCAGGTGATGCGGTAGCGCCACGAGTCGGCCCGGGCGCCTTCGCGGTGGCGCCGGCGGTAGTCGGACAGTGCGGGCAGCAGTGCGTCGAGGGTGGCCGGGTCCACGTCCAGTGCGGCGCCGAGCGTGCCGGCGTCGCCGCTCTCGACGGCTTCCCAGAAGCGGGAGTCGGTGGCGTCGCCGGGACCGCCGCGCAGGGCGGGGGCGGGCTCGGGCCAGTAGCGGCGCCGCTGGAAGGGGTAGGTGGGCAGGGCGATCCGCCGGGCGCCGCCCTCCTGGGCGGGGTCGAGGACCGTGCGCCAGGTGACGGGCCCGCCGGCGACGGAGAGTTCGGCGAGCGAGGTGAGGAACCGCCGCGGGCCGCCCTCGCCCTTGCGGAGGGTGCCGACGACGGCCGCGTCCGCGAGGTCGAGTGCGTCGAGCGTCTCGCGTACGGCGGTCGTCACCACGGGGTGCGGGGAGGCCTCGATGTAGGCGCGGTAGTCCTGTTCGGCCAGGGAGCGGACGGCGTGCTCGAAGCGGACGGTGCGGCGCAGGTTGCGGTACCAGTACTCGGCGTCGAGCCGGCCGGTGTCGATCCAGTCGCCGGTCACCGTGGAGAAGAACGGGGTGGCGCCGCTGCGCGGGCGGACCGGTGCCAGGTCGGCGAGCAGTTCCTCGCGGATCTCCTCGACCTGCGCGGAGTGGGACGCGTAGTCGACCGGTATCCGGCGGACCTGGGCGCCGTCGGCCTCCAGCGCGGCGAACAGCTCGTCGAGGGCGTCCGCTTCGCCGGAGACCACCACGGAGCGGGGGCCGTTGACGGCGGCGACGGAGAGGGCGTCGCCCCAGGGGGCGAGGCGGTCCTCCACCTCGGGCAGCGGCAGCAGGACGGACATCATGCCGCCGCGCCCGGCGAGCGCGGTCAGTGCCCGGCTGCGCAGGACGACGACCCGGGCGGCGTCGTCCAGACTCAGCGCCCCGGCGACGCAGGCGGCGGCGATCTCGCCCTGGCTGTGCCCCACGACGGCGTCGGGCTCCACCCCCCGGGCGCGCCAGAGACCCGCCAGCGCGACCATCACGGCGAACAGCGCCGGCTGGACGACATCCACGCGGTCCAGGGACGGCGCCCCCTCCGTGCCGCGCAGCACCTCGTCGAGGGACCAGCCGGAGTACCGTTCCACGGCCTCGGCGCACTCGGTGAAGCAGGCCCGGAACTCCGCGTCGGTGTCGAGGAGTTCGGTGGCCATCCCCGCCCACTGGGAGCCCTGGCCGGGGAAGACGAAGGCGGTCCGGCCGTCCGCGCCGCTCGTGCCGCGTACCACCCCGGGGGCCGGCACGTCACGGGCGAGCAGGTCCAGGCCGCGCAGCAGCTCCTCGTGGTCGGCGGCGAGCACGGCGGCCCGGTGCTCGAAGGCGGTGCGGGTGGTGGCCAGCGACCAGGCGAGGTCGCGCAGTGGCGGCGCCGGCCGCTCGGACAGCCCCTCGAGCAGCCGGGCGCTGAGCGTACGCAGCGATTCCGCGCTGCGCGCCGAGAGGGGGAAGGCGAAGTGACCGGAGAGGGCGTCCGTCTGAGGGACATCGTCCGTCGCGTGGGCGGGCTCCGGGGCCGGGGCCTGTTCGAGGATGACATGGGCGTTGGTGCCGCTGACGCCGAAGGACGAGACCGCGGCCCGGCGCGGGCGGCCGTGGTCGGGCCAGGGGGTGGCCTCGGCGAGCAGCGCGACGTTCCCCGCCGACCAGTCGACGTGCGACGAGGGCCGGTCGAGGTGCAGGGTCGAGGGCATCAGCCCTTGCTGGAGGGCGAGCACGGCCTTGATGACGCCGGCCGCACCCGCCGCTGCCTGGGTGTGCCCGATGTTGGACTTGACGGAGCCCAGCCGCAGCGGGTGCCCCTCGTCCCGGTCCTGCCCGTAGGTCGCCAGGAGCGCCTGGGCCTCGATGGGGTCGCCGAGCGTCGTACCGGTGCCGTGCGCCTCCACCATGTCGATGTCCGCCGTGGCCAGTCCCGCGCCGGACAGCGCCTGCCAGATGACGCGTTGCTGGGAGGGGCCGTTGGGGGCGGTCAGACCGTTCGACGCGCCGTCCTGGTTGACCGCGGAGCCACGGAGCACGGCGAGCACCGGATGCCCGTTGCGCCGCGCGTCGGAGAGCCGCTCGACCAGGAGCATGCCCGCGCCCTCGCCCCATGCGGTGCCGTCGGCCGCGTCCGCGAACGCCTTGCAGCGGCCGTCGGCGGCCAGTCCGCGCTGCCGGCTGAACTCCAGGAACAGACCGGGCGTGGACATCACGGTGACGCCGCCGGCCAGCGCGAGGTCGCACTCCCCCGTCCGGAGGGCCTGGGCCGCCAGGTGGAGGGCGACGAGCGAGGAGGAGCAGGCGGTGTCGACGGTGACCGCGGGCCCCTCCAGGCCCAGCGCGTAGGAGACCCGGCCGGACACGACGCTGGCGGCGTTGCCGGTGCCGATATGGCCTTCCAGCCCTTCGGCGGCACCGAGCAGCAGCGCGGTGTAGTCCTGTCCGTTGGTGCCGGCGAAGACGCCGGTACGGCTGCCGCGCAGGGCGACCGGGTCGATCCCGGCCCGCTCGAACGCCTCCCACGACGTCTCCAGCAGCA
>NZ_JBFBHQ010000054.1:0-4385 GCF_040701845.1 Streptomyces angustmyceticus
ACCGGAAACCACCACGGACGTGGGGCCGTTGACGGCCGCTATCGAGATCCGGCCGTCCCACGGCCCGATCAGCTCCGACACCTCGGACGACGGCAGCGCCACCGACACCATCCCGCCACGACCCGACAGCGCACGGATCGCCTTGCTCCGCAACGCCACCACCCGCGCGCCGTCCTCCAGCGTCAACGCCCCGGCCACACACGCCGCGGCAATCTCCCCCTGGCTGTGACCGACCACCGCGGCCGGCTCGACGCCATGAGCCCGCCACACCTCCGCCAACGACACCATCACCGCCCACAACACCGGCTGGACCACATCCACCCGGTCCAAACCCGGCGCGCCCTCAGCGCCCCGCAGCACACCACTCAACGACCAGTCCGTGAACGGCTCCAACGCCGCCTCACACTCCGCCAACCGGCGCGCGAACACCGGCGAGGAGTCCCACAACTCCACCGCCATCCCCGCCCACTGCGACCCCTGCCCCGGGAAGACGAACACCACATCGGCATCGCCCTCCAGGGTTCCCGCATCGCCCACCACCGCACCGGCGGGGGTCTCGCCCTCCGCCACGGCACGCAGCCCGGCGACCAGCGCGTCCTGGTCGGAACCCACCACCACGGCCCGGTGTTCCAGGGCCGCACGCGAGGCCACCAGGGCATGTCCCGTGTCCGCCGGCGGCTGTCCGGCGGTCTCCGCCCACGACGCCAGTCGGTCTGCCTGCGCGCGCAAGGCCGTCGCCGAACGCCCGGAAACCACCCAGGGCAGCGCGACGGCCGCCGCGTCCTCAGCGGGATCGGCCGTTGCGGGAGCGGCCTCTGCGGGAACGGTCGCTGCGGGCCGTTCGTCAGCGGGTTCGTCGGCAGGTTCCTCCGCCGGCGCCTGTTCGAGCAGGACATGGGCGTTCGTGCCGCTGCCGCCGAACGACGAGACACCGGCCCGCCTGGGCGCGTCGGTCTCGGGCCATGCCGTCTCGTCGGTGAGCAGACGGATGCTCCCCGTCGACCAGTCGACATGCGGGGAGGGCGCATCGACATGGAGCGTCGCGGGCAGGACGCCATGGCGTAGCGCCTGCACCATCTTCATCACGCCGGCGATGCCGGAGGCGGCCTGCGCATGCCCGATGTTCGACTTGACCGAACCGAGCCACAGCGGCCGGTCCGCCTCCCGCTCCTGCCCGTACGTCGCCAGCAACGCCTGCGCCTCGATCGGATCGCCCAGCGACGTCCCCGTACCGTGCGCCTCCACCACATCCACCTCAGCGGCCGACAGCCCGGCATTGGCCAGCGCGGCACGGATCACCCGCTGCTGCGAGGGACCGTTCGGCGCGGTCAGACCGTTCGACGCACCGTCCTGGTTGGTGGCGCTGCCGCGTATCACCGCCAGTACCGGATGGCCGTTGCGGCGGGCCTCCGACAGGCGTTCCAGCAGCAGGACGCCGACGCCTTCGCCCCAGGCCGTGCCATCCGCGGCCGCGGCGAACGGCTTGCAGCGACCGTCCCGCGCCAGCCCCCGCTGCCGGCTGAACTCCACGAAGTTCCGTGCCGAGGACATCACGGTCGCTCCGCAGGCGAGCGCCATCTCGCACTCGCCGTGCCGCAGCGCCTGAACGGCGAGATGCAGGGCGACCAGCGAGGACGAGCACATGGTGTCGACGGTGACGGCCGGGCCCTCCAGCCCGAAGCTGTAGGCGAGCCGTCCGGAGAGCACGGCGGCCGAGCCTCCGGTCAGCAGGTGGCCCTCGACGCCCTCGGGGGCGGTGCTCCCGTCGGCGGCAGCGGCGTAGCCCTGGTTGCTGGACCCGACGAAGACGCCGGCTCCGCTGCCGCGCACCGACGTCGGGTCGATGCCCGCACGCTCGAAGACCTCCCAGGAGGTCTCCAGGAGCAGCCGCTGCTGCGGGTCCATCGCGATCGCCTCGCGCGGGGAGATCTCGAAGAAGCCGGCGTCGAACTCCGGGGCGTCGTAGAGAAAACCGCCCTGGCGGACGTAGCTGCTGCCGGGCCGGTCGGGGTCCGGGTCGTACAGCTTGTCCACGTCCCAGCCCCGGTCGGTCGGCATGGGCCCGATGGCGTCGGTGCCTTCGGCCACCAGCCGCCACAGTTCTTCCGGAGAGGCCACTCCTCCCGGGAGGCGGCAGGCCATGGCGACGATCGCGATGGGATCGTGCTCCCGCGACTCCACCTCCTGCAGCCTGCGGCGGGTCTGCCGCAGGTCGGTGGTGACCCGCTTGAGGTAGTCGCGGAGCTTGTCCTCGTTGTCCATGTAGCGTCAGCCCTTCAAGAAACCGGCGGTCGGTGTGCGTTCCGGATCAGCCGATCCCGAGTTCCCTGTCGATCAGGTCGAACATGTCCTCATCGCTCGCTTCCGCGAGTTCGTCGTCGACGGTCTTTGCCGGTAGCGGCTCCTGGCCTTCCCAGTGGGCGAGCAGGCCGCGCAGCCCTTCGGTGAGCGCCCGCCGGGTGTCGTCGTCGGTGGCCGCTTGCAGCGCGCTCGCGACCTGTTGCAGCTCGGGGAGCACCGGGGCATCGCCCCCTCCCTCCGGTTCCGGGGGGAGCAGGGCGTCCCGCAGGTACGCGGCGAGTGCGGTCGGTGTGGGGTGGTCGAAGACCAAAGTGGCGGGGAGTTTCCGTCCGGTGGCGGTGTTGAGCCGGTTGCGCAGCTCCACGCCGGTCAGTGAGTCGAAGCCCAGCTCGCGGAAGGCCCGCGCGGGCCGGACCGCCTCGGTCGAGGAGTGCCCCAGTACGGCGGACGCATGAGTGCGGACGAGGTCCAGCAGCATGCGCCTGCGCTTGGGCTCCGGCAGCGCGGCCAGTCTCTCCGGGAGGTCCGATCCCTTGTCGCCGGCCTCGTCCGCCTGCTCCTCCTTCTGGCCGTCGAGCAGTTGCCGTACGTCCGGGAGCTCGTCCAGAAGCGGCCGGGGCCCGCTCACCGTGTAGGCGGGGAGGAAGCGGTCCCACCGGATGTCGGCGACGACGAGGGTGGTCTCCCCCTGCTCGACGGCTTCCCGCAGGGCGTGTACGGCCGGTCCGGGATCCATTGCGGGCACCCCGCGCCGGCTCAGCTGCTCGGCCACGGCCTCGTCGACCATGCCGCCGCCCGCCCAGGCACCCCAGGCGATGGAGGTGGCCGGGCGGCCCTGTGCCCGGCGCCATTCGGCCAGTGCGTCGAGGGCGGCGTTGGCTGCCGCGTACGGGCCCTGTCCGCCGTTGCCCCACACACCGGCGCCGGAGGAGAACAGCACGAAGGCGTCCAGCGGGTGATCGGCCAGCAGCTCGTCGAGGTGGCAGGCACCGGAGATCTTGGCGTGTACGGCGGCCATGGCGTCGTCGAGGGGCGTCTCGTCGAGGGGACGGGCCTCGCCGACGACGCCCGCGGTGTGCACCACGGCGGTCAGCGGCGTCTCGTCGGTGAGCGAGTCCAGCAGCTTGGCCACCGCGGCCCGGTCGGTCACGTCGCAGGCGGCCACGGTGACACGCGCTCCGAGTGCGGTCAGCTCGGCGGACAATTCGGAGGCGCCGGGGGCGTCCGGTCCGCGCCGGCCGGCGAGTACCAGGTGCTCGGCACCGCCCTCCGCGAGCGCCCGCGCCACATGGGCACCAAGAGCGCCGGTGCCCCCGGTGACGAGAACGGTGCCGCGCGGCCGCCACGGCTCGGCGACGGCCGACGGGTCGAGGGGCGCCCGCACCATGCGCCGGACGTGCACGCCGGACGGGCGGACGGCGTACTCGTCCGGGCTGCCGCCCTCACCGCTGAGCAGGGACAGGAAACGGCGCAGCGCCTCGTCGTCGAGGGTTCCCGGCAGGTCGATCAGACCACCCCAGCGATCGCTGTGATCGAGGCCGAAGACCCTGGCCAGACCCCAGATGGCCGCCTGGCCGGGGTTGCGTACCGGGTCCGACGCCCGGTGGGCCTCCGGTCCCCCTGCGGCGGGGTCGGTGGAGACGGCGCCCTGAGTGACCGCCCACAGGCGGGCTTTCACCTCCGAGTCGGCGAGTGCCTGGGTGAGGGCCATAGTGCTGAGCAGGCTGCTGGGCACTCCCCGGTGGCCGTCGGCATCCCGGTCGTCCAGCGCGAGCAGCGACACCATGTGCAGCGGGGCATCGGCGTCACCGTGCAGCGCCGCCAGCTGCGCCGCCAGTTCCGCACGGTCGGCGGTGGCTGATACGGACAGGAGGCGGGCCCGTTCACCCAGACCGCGGGAGGTCGCCTGCACCAGGTCGTCGTCCAGGTGGCCGGCGGGAACGACGAGCAGCCAGTTGCCCCGCACCTCTGCTTTCTCCGGCTCGGGTCGGGGCCGCCAGGCGATCCGGTAGCGCCAGCCGTCGACCGTGCTCCGCTGCCGCCGGCCCTGCCGCCACGACGACAGCGCCGGCAACACCTCACCC
>NZ_JBFBHQ010000055.1:0-4300 GCF_040701845.1 Streptomyces angustmyceticus
GTAAATAGTTCGATCCATTTTAAGCAGACAATAAAGAGTGTATAGGTTTCTGTGTCCTCCGTTACTGCTTGGTTTTGCACACAAGAAAATCCCTAATGCAAACAGCAAGCACTCAATAACGATAAAATGTCCGATGGGTAGTTGAATATAGTCTTGAAGATAAAACATGCCACCACAAAGTCCTAGAATCAAAGCAAGATCCAAAAAGTAGAAAGCTTTCAAACGAACTTCTTGCTTAATGTTTTTTTGAATTTTCATATGTTGATATTTATTCGCCACTTCTATCACCTCGGTCATTATTTCTTGGTGGTAAATAGTCTTCTGCATTCATATTCTTTAGAGTGTCATTTGCACTTGCAAATCGCGTGTCACTTTGTTTCTTTTCTTCCCAGATTGGTTTGGATTCAGATTCCTTATAGCTTGTTCTATCTGTTGATTCTAAGGTTTCTGAGGGCTTCGTTGATTCTTTCTCTTTCCTTAGTGAACCTTGATCACTATTTGTCGATTTCGTGGTCTTAGAAACAGTTTCAGAACTATTTCCTGCAACGTTATCTTCTTTCCTAGCTGTGGTTGGCTGTTCAGACTGTACGATTTGTTTTTGAGAAGAATCGCCTTCATTTTGTGTGACTGGAGGCGTATCGACTTCTGTAGGATTCTTCTTTAGTGCTTCTTCTGAACCCTGGTCAACTTTTTTCCTATCTGGGTTTTCAACTGTTGAATTCATTTTATTTTGGGGATCAGATTCACTATTTCCTTCTGAGCCATCTAAGGTTGCGTTATTCGCTGACTCTTCATTTTTCAAGTCTTCTGAACGTTGACCTGAACCTTTCGTTTCGATAGCTGAAGCGTCATTTACCGTTTTATCCTCATTATTGGAAGAATCTTGAACGATCACTTTTCCATTTTCGTCTGTCTCTTCTCCTTGATCGTTAGGATTTTCAGACAAATCATGTCCTTCAGTGTTCAGTTCACTGTCAGAAACAGATTTCTCGTCAGCTGAATCTTGTACTTTATTGTGGTCTTGGTGAGTACTATTATCCGCTTCAGCTATGATTTCTTTTCCGTCTTGATCAAGCTCACCATTATTTTTATCGGTATTCTTTGTATCTTCGTCTGTTGAATTTTCTTGTCCATCGATCGATTGATTTAGATTTTCTTTTTCGTACTGATCTTCTGAAATTGGACTAATATTATCTAGCGTTGTTGGTGGATTATCAAAGATTTCATCGACTTTATCATCCAACTTATCGTCGATATGATCCTTAGCTTTCCCAATATTATTCATCATTTTCTTATCGCTATCTAGTTTATTGGAGACACCATTTTTGATTTTACCCCCTGTAGTGCGCATTGTTTCGGGTGCATGTAACGCTGCTTCACCTAAACCGACTGCAGATTTTCCAATGCCCATGGCTGCTTTCGCCCCATAGTATCCACCCACAATTGATTTGAACCCGCTTCGAGCGCTAGTATCCACACCTAAATATTTTCCGAATGTTCGTGGTCCAGTCATTGCCATAGACACTCCCACAAGGCATAAAATGGCATAAGCAACTATATTTAGGTTCAATGTGGCAAGATACGTGAAATATATCGAAAACAAACTGATTGAAAAACCGGTCAGCATGATCGTTACAAACGTATTGCCCATATCTTCAAAAATCCTTTTCACTTTTTGACCTGTTTCAATATCCATGGCTGCCAAAACTGGAAATAGTATCCGAGCGAAAACCAACTCTAAGATCGCCGCACCGATGGTGAACCCCGAACAAAGATAAACAAATATCATGGTCCACAAGGAAATCAAAATCGTTGCTGTGTCAGCACTAAACCGGAATTTCCCGTTATCAAACGTTGAAAACCATCCGTTTTTAATTTTATCCGCATAGAGTGACCCATCATCAGCTACCTTGATTTGATAGCCTAAAGCTTCTGTATTTTCTTCATTACTAGCTGTTTTCTTTAAATCTCCGATATCACCAGGTAGAATCATTTCTGTTAAATCGGCATTTTTGAACGCATTTTCCGATAAATTCATTGTCCGATCATTTGTATTGCTACTATCAAGTAGCTCAAAGCCATTTCTTGATAAGTAGGTGAGATCGGCCATGTTACTTTGTACGATATTATAGGATAAGCTTGATCCGGTACCGTGCAAGTCTTTTGAGGCATCAAAGGTTGCTTTCGTTACATTCATAGCAGAATTCATCAGTCCAGGCAGATAGATAATCAAATTAAGGAAAATAATCCCACGAAGAAGACTACCTTTCAGATCCACTCGATCGCTAAACATGTATTTGTAGACGATATAAAGGAGTGTCACCGTCAATACAGAAGCGGCTAAAATCCGCATACTGGTATAAACGGTCCCAATCATCCCCTCGTCAAGAAAACCTGTGATTTTAAATATCTGATCAATAACTTTTTCCGTATAAAGAGCAATTTGATAAGATATTTTAATTACCCACATGATGAACATATGCCAAATAGAACTAAAAAATCCTGCGTCTTTGATCCAATCGGAATATCGAAGTAGAAATTCTAAAGCTTGTTCTTCCATTCCTTCTCTCCTTTTTCAGTGAAAAGACAACAAAAAAAGCAGTCTATAGTTAGATTGCTTTTTAAAAATGATTGATTTGTCTAATCTTTTAATAGTAAATTCGCTTCTCCTGGATAGTTTTCTTGATATAAAACCAATGCGAGCTTTTCTTTCTGAATAGCTGGTAGTTTTTTGATTGTATCCAAATCATTTTCTCGATAACGCTCAAAAATTTCTTTACTGTCACCGTTCAGGATAGCTACCTCTAACAATTGTAACTTGTCAGTGGTCGGATACACCTCTAGATATTCGTTCAGACGGCTTTTATCTCCTTGTGCAAGTAAATAATCGACAATGTCTTTTTTCTTCTCTGGGAAGGTTTCTGCAGCTTCTAAGTACTGGTTTTCAATCAAATAATCTTCAAACGTTTGTGGTGCTGTTTCGGCTGTACTTTGTGTGGTCTTAATCGATTGATTTTCTATTACTCCCATTAAGCGTTGCTCCATTTCACTTGTCTGTTTTTGAATCACTTGTGTCGTTTGTTCTTGAGCAGCATAGACATTGTGAATCGTATATAGTAAGGTGCCAATGCCACCGATTGTTACAAAAGTAACCGTAGCGACAAAGAATCCTTTCCACCAAGTATTTTTTGGTTGCTGAGTTGAACTAGGCTCTGTTGGTTGATAACCAGTAGCCGGAGGATTTATCTGAAAAGCTTTTATTGTTTCAAGTAGTTGGGCTTGTTGCGCAACAAGAAGATCATGGTTTTGTTTTTCCATACGTTTGGTGGTATCCACGGTTTCATGGATCGCTTTTTCTTCCAATGCAACTTTCTTCTCTTGAACCTCAATTTCACGCGCTTTAAGTTTCAACTCTTCGTTTTCCTTTCTATTTATTTCCTCTTCCCGCTTCATTTCCAACCATCGTTGATACTTTTGTTCAAACCTTGGTTGTTCATCTTCTAAGCGTTTTTTTAGCGCATTTAGATAATTCCCTTCATTCTTCTTAGTATTCGTCAAAGTCTCCGTCACGACCTGACGCATACTTTCAAACTGAGCGATCTTGAAAGTTTCTAAAGCTTGGAGATTTTCCATCTCGATTTTTTGAATCGCATTCTGTTTAAACTTCTGAATATTTCTCTGTGCTTCTTGTTCAATTTTTTCTTGAATCTCATTTTCAAGTTGCATTTTTTCAGTCGCATAGTTGTTGTTAACACTAGTCATTTCTTGGCTGTGTTTTAATTTCAATTGTGCAAGTTCTTTCTCTTGATTCACTCTTAGTTGATCGATTGTTTGCTTGTGTCTTCCCGAAATCGTTTGGATTCTTTTAGTCAGCTCTTGTTGCCAGTGACTTTCGATATTCGCTTTAATAGCGGAGATTTCTTCTTTCAAAAATGATGGATTGGTTTGATTTATCTGTTGTTCATACTGTTCAGTCAATGTTAAAATAGCTGTATTTAACAAATTACTTTTCGTCTCTACCAAGCTAGAAATGAGGGACGAATAAAAATCTTTTGTAAAAGATTTTTCAATAAATTCTTTTTGCTTCCGTTCAATAAATGTTGCCGGTTCCGTCAAATTGAATTCCGATAATACGTGGGATACCCCATTCTCAATACGTCCGTCCATCTGATTGATTAGCTCATCTAGTTCTTGGATAATAGGCACTTGTTCTATCGATACGTATTCCTGCAAAGAAGGAAGTTTGGGTTTAGTTTTTTCTTGAGAATCTGTTTCCACTTTTTTATCAACTGGTTCTTTT
>NZ_JBFBHQ010000056.1:0-3778 GCF_040701845.1 Streptomyces angustmyceticus
CGTTCGGCTTTCGCTTTCCGGCCTTTCCGACTCTATCAGATCCGATTCGTTCCGTTGCCGGTCCGAATTCGTTTCCGAATCCCCGTCGGAGGGGGGTTGCCTTTTGGCTTTTCCGACTTTATCAGAAGGTATTCGGTCGAATTAAATCGGCCGGGGCTTCCGGTAAGTGGTCGGTTGCGCTTCGCCGAATGGAAATTCCGGCCGAAGCGGAGGAGAGACTACCTGTCGCTCCAGAACTTGTCCAGTTCTTTGCAACCGTTCGAATCTACCTCCCCCTGAGGCTCGTGTCAACGGGCTTCTGGGGCGGACAGGAGATTAGCAGGTCAGCGGGGCTCGATGCACATCACGCGGCGGTCGGGACGGTGGCTTCGCGGTCGGTGAGGTCCACGTCGCCGGTGGCGCCGGCGCGTACGGCGCGGCCGCCCAGGACGTAGACGTACAGGAGGAAGGTCAGTTCGGCGGTGATGCCGATGCCTATGCGGGCCCAGGTGGGCAGGCCGGACGGGGTGACGAAGCCTTCGAGGGCGCCGGACACGAAGAGGACCGCGGCGAGTCCGATGGCGACGCCGAGGGCGGAGCGGCCTTCTTGGGCCAGGGCGGTCCGGCGGGTGCGGGGGCCCGGGTCGATGAGGGTCCAGCCCAGGCGGAGGCCGATGCCGGCCGCGACGAAGACGGTGGTCAGTTCGAGGAGGCCGTGCGGAAGGATCAGGCCGAGGAAGGTATCGAGGCGGCCGGCCGAGGACATCAGGCCGATGCCGACGCCCAGGTTGAGCATGTTCTGGAAGAGGATCCACAGGACGGGCAGGCCGGCAAAGGCGCCGAGGACCAGGCACAGGGCGACGGCCTGGGCGTTGTTCGTCCATACCTGGGCGGCGAAGGACGCGGCGGGATGGCTGGAGTAGTACGTCTCGTACTCACCGCCGGGGCGGGTCATGTTGCGCAGGTCGTCCGGGGCGCCGATCGCCGCCTGGACCTCGGGGTGCGCGGCGATCCACCAGCCGAGGAGGGCGGCGACCGCGGTGGAGAGGATCGCGGTCGGGATCCACCAGTGGCGCAGGCGGTAGAGCGCGGCGGGGAAGGCCGTGGTGAAGAAGTGGGCGGCGTCGCGCCAGGAGGCCTTGCGGGCACCGGTGACCGCGCTGCGGGCGCGGGCCACGAGGGAGGTGAGGCGGCTGGTCAGCACCGGGTCCGGGGCGCTGGAGAGGAGGAGGGAGAGGTGGGTGGTGGTGCGTTGATACAGGGTGACCAGTTCGTCGGCCTCGGCTCCGGTGAGGCGGCGTTTGCGGTGGAGCAGGGTGTCGAGGCGGTCCCATTCGGCGCCGTGGGCCGTGACGAAGACATCGAGGTCCATCGGGTGTCGCTCCTCGCAGCGCCGTGGGTGGGGGCCGGATCAGCTTGGCAGACTGGCGGTGCCCGGCGTGGGGCGGGCGGGAGTTCGGCGATCTAGAGGGAGTGGGGCGCGGCGTGAGTGAGCTCGTCACGGGTGAAGCGGTGGTGCTGGGGCTGCGGCCGGCCAGGCTGCCGAGCCGGGGTCTGGCGGTGGCCGTCGATGTGGCGGTGGCCTGGGCGGTCTACCTCGGCGTATCGCTGGTGTTGTTGAGTGCGACGTCGTCGATGGACAGTGCGGCGGTGGCGGCCGTATCGGTTGCCACGTTCGTGCTGGTCCAGGTGGGGATACCCATCGTCATCGAGACGCTGAGCAATGGCCGGTCGCTGGGGAAGCTGGTCTGCGGGCTGCGGGTCGTACGGGCGGACGGCGGGCCGATCCGGTTCCGGCATGCGCTGGTGCGCGGCTCGATAGGGGCCATCGAGATCGTGATGACGATGGGGGTGGTGGCGGCCCTCGCCTCCTTGCTGTCGGAGCGGGGGCGCCGGGTGGGGGACGTGTTCGCGGGGACGCTGGTCATACGGGAGCGGCTGCCGGTGGCCGACGTGGGGACGGCGCTGCCGCCGCCGCCTCCGTGGCTGGTGGCGGAGGTCGGGGCGCTGGATCTGTCGCGGGTGCCCGATGGGTGGTGGCTCACGGTGCGGCAGTACCTGACGCGCAGCGGGCAGCTCGATCCGCAGGTCGGTGGGGCGATGGCGGGGCGGCTGGTGGAGGACCTGCGGGGGTTCACCGGGGTGCCGGGGCCGGCAGGGGTGCCTGCGGCGGCGTATCTGGCGGCAGTGGTGGGGGAACGACAGGCGCGGGAGGCGCGGCGGGCGTTCGGGGCGTCGGTGGGCGGCCGGACGTCGATGGCCGATGGAGCAGCGTCGGCTGGTGGAGAGCCGGGGGTTGCTGGTGGTGGGGAATTTCGGCATGGGGAGTCGGGGGCCTCGGGGGATCCCGTGAGGGCGGCGGAGTCCCTGTCGTCGGGGATGGCTGGGGGGCCGGGGGCGACCGGGGGTGCGGTGGCTTCGGCGTCGGCGGGGGCCTGGGCACTGCCTGGGGCTGGGGCAGGGGCTCCCGCCGTGGGCGGGGGTGGAACCGCGGTCCGGTCGGCTGGAGTGACGCGCCATGACGGGGGCGAGGCGCTTGGCGTGCCCGTGCCAGCGTCGGCACCGGCACCGGCACCGGAGCGGGGGCGTGGGGGCGATGAGGGTGATGGCGGAGGAAGCGCGCCGCGCACGGGGTTCGCGCCGCCGGTGTGAGTCGTGCTTGACCCGCTGGTGTCAGCACCGTTGCGGCGCGCTGATGTGAGCCGCGCGCTGAGGCGAAGGGCGGCGGCGGGCTTGTGGGGTCAGCCGACGGGCCGGCGGGAATCCGGGGGTTGGGCCTGGGCACGTCCGAGGCGGGTCCGGGGGCCGGTGAACTTGTGGCCGAGCCCGGCGGTTGGTCCGGCGGGGCTTCGTGGCGGCTTCCGGCGGCCGTGACTGGGCGTGCGGAGGCCGATGAGGGGCGGAGCGGCCGGGCGGGCCGGTCAGGGGAACGTCGACGGTGGGGATTCGAGGGATTCGAGTTCGATGCCGGGGGCGGCGAGGACTACGTCGCCGGCGATGTGGACGGTGTGCTGTTCGCCGGTTTCCAGGTCGTTGACCTGGTATTCGTCGGCGATGAGGGGGGCGTTGTCAGTGGCGTGTGGTGTGCTCTTCAGCAGGGCCCAGGACTGGTCGAGCGTGCGGGGGGCGAGGACGGGGGGTGTGAGGGCGACGAGGCGGGTGCGGACGGCGCCGGCGCCCAGGGCGGGGCGCAGCAGGCGCGCGGTGGCGATGAGGAACGCGGGGGACGCGCCGGTGAAGGCGTGGGCGGGGACGTTGCCTTCGGTGGCGTGTTCTCCGGTCGGGTCGGTGCGTACCCAGGTGACGCCCTCCAGGGCGGCGCCGCGGACCTGCCAGGCGGAGGCGTGGAGTTCGAGGCGGAGGGGGCGGCCGAGTTCGTCGAGGGTGAGGTCGACGGAGCCGGTGTGGTCGCCGGAGGGGTTGACGATCTGGGAGACGTAGCGCCAGCCGGAGGGGCCGGTGGCGCAGTGGAAGTGCTCTTCACCCAGGGGGGTGTGATCGTGTGGGTCGTAGAGGGAGTAGTGGCCGCGGGGCATAGGGGGTCAGGTCCTTCGGGCGGCGGCGTGCCGGTGCGTCGGGGGCGGCGGGTCGGTGCGTTCTTACGGACCAGGCCCCCGCCGTGGAAGGCGAGGGCCTGGTATCACCGGCTGCTGTGGGCGGCTCCAAGGGTCAGCGGGACTGACCGCTGGTGGGCACCCGCTGGATCAGTAGCGGTAGTGGTCGGGCTTGTACGGGCCCTCGACCTGGACGCCGATGTAGGCGGCCTGCTCCGGGCGCAGCTCGGTGAGCTTGACGCCCA
>NZ_JBFBHQ010000057.1:0-3706 GCF_040701845.1 Streptomyces angustmyceticus
CTGCCGGGGTCAACTCGGAGGAAGGTGGGGATGACGTCAAATCATCATGCCCCTTATGTCTTGGGCTTCACGCATGCTACAATGGCCGGTACAAAGGGCTGCAATACCGTGAGGTGGAGCGAATCCCAAAAAGCCGGTCCCAGTTCGGATTGAGGTCTGCAACTCGACCTCATGAAGTCGGAGTCGCTAGTAATCGCAGATCAGCAACGCTGCGGTGAATACGTTCCCGGGTCTTGTACACACCGCCCGTCAAGTCATGAAAGTCGGTAACACCTGAAGCCGGTGGCCCAACCCTTGTGGAGGGAGCCGTCGAAGGTGGGATCGGTAATTAGGACTAAGTCGTAACAAGGTAGCCGTACCGGAAGGTGCGGCTGGATCACCTCCTTTCTAAGGAGCATCTGGCACTGATGGCCTTCGGGTTGTGAGTGTCCAGGCGCCGGATCAGACCGTTCGTGTCTGCCGGTTAGCTCATGGGTGGAACATTTGACGTGGTGTCGGGGACGAGGTTCTCGGGTTTAGTACGTGGCTTGCCATTGGAATGATCTGGTTCGGAGTTGTTGACACATGCACGCTGTTGGGTCCTGAGGGGCCGGGCGCTGATCGCGCTGGTTGTTGAACCGGTGGTGGTTGGTGGCTGTTCCTCGAGGGCCTTTTCTTGATGTCGCGGTTGTGATGTCGGGGAGGGGTACCGCCCGTACTTTGAGAACTACACAGTGGACGCGAGCATCTTCGACATGAGCCTTCGGGTTTGTGTCGTGAAGATGATCTTAAAGATCATTAGTCAATTTTTTGACGATTCAACTCATGTGATTTCAAGTCTTTAAGAGCAAACGGTGGATGCCTTGGCATCTGGAGCCGAAGAAGGACGTAGCAATCTGCGATAAGCCTCGGGGAACTGATAAGCGAGTTTTGATCCGAGGGTGTCCGAATGGGGAAACCCCGCCAGGGCGCGTGCGTACCTGGTGACTCCCGCCTGAATATATAGGGCGGGTAGAGGGAACGTGGGGAAGTGAAACATCTCAGTACCCACAGGAAGAGAAAGCAACAGCGATTCCGTGAGTAGTGGCGAGCGAAATCGGAAGAGGCTAAACCTAGCGTGTGTGATAGCCGGCAGGCGTTGCATGTTGGGGGTTGTGGGACTTTTCGGATTGTTCTGCCGAGCAGTCGACGTGACAAGAGGGTATAGACGAACGGTTTTGAATGGCCGGTCATAGAGGGTGCGAACCCCGTAGTCGAAATGCCTGTTCTTGGCGTGAAGAGTATCCCAAGTAGCACGGGGCCCGAGAAATCCCGTGTGAATCTGTCAGGACCACCTGATAAGCCTAAATACTCCCAGATGACCGATAGCGGACAAGTACCGTGAGGGAAAGGTGAAAAGTACCCCGGGAGGGGAGTGAAATAGTACCTGAAACCGTTTGCTTACAAACCGTTGGAGCCTCCTTAGTAGGGGTGACAGCGTGCCTTTTGAAGAATGAGCCTGCGAGTTAGCGATACGTGGCGAGGTTAACCCGTGTGGGGTAGCCGTAGCGAAAGCGAGTCTGAATAGGGCGATTCAGTCGCGTGTCCTAGACCCGAAGCGAAGTGATCTATCCATGGCCAGGTTGAAGCGACGGTAAGACGTCGTGGAGGACCGAACCCACTTAGGTTGAAAACTGAGGGGATGAGCTGTGGGTAGGGGTGAAAGGCCAATCAAACTTCGTGATAGCTGGTTCTCTCCGAAATGCATTTAGGTGCAGCGTTGCGTGTTTCTTGCCGGAGGTAGAGCTACTGGATGGCCGATGGGCCCTACAAGGTTACTGACGTCAGCCAAACTCCGAATGCCGGTAAGTGAGAGCGCAGCAGTGAGACTGTGGGGGATAAGCTTCATAGTCGAGAGGGAAACAACCCAGACCACCAACTAAGGTCCCTAAGCGCGTGCTAAGTGGGAAAGGATGTGGAGTTGCTTTGACAACCAGGAGGTTGGCTTAGAAGCAGCCACCCTTGAAAGAGTGCGTAATAGCTCACTGGTCAAGTGATTCCGCGCCGACAATGTAACGGGGCTCAAGCACGCCACCGAAGTTGTGGCATTGACATTTTTGGTAGGCCTTCGTGGTCCAGCCGTGTTGATGGGTAGGAGAGCGTCGTGTGGCGAGTGAAGCGGCGGGGTGACCCAGCCGTGGACGCTACACGAGTGAGAATGCAGGCATGAGTAGCGAATGACGTGTGAGAAACACGTCCTCCGAAAGACCAAGGGTTCCAGGGTCAAGCTAATCTTCCCTGGGTAAGTCGGGACCTAAGGCGAGGCCGACAGGCGTAGTCGATGGACAACGGGTTGATATTCCCGTACCGGCGAAGAACCGCCCAAGCTAATCCAGTGGTGCTAAGAGTCCTAGCTCACGCTTTAGCCGATCCCTTCGGGGTGAGGCGGGTGTGTGTGAACGCTCGACCCCATGCTGGTGCGGCTAGCGTATTAACAGGTGTGACGCAGGAAGGTAGCCCAAGCCAGGCGATGGTAGTCCTGGTGCAAGTGCGTAGGCCGACTCTTAGGCAAATCCGGGAGTCATTGAGGCTGAGACACGATGCGGATAAAAAGTGGGTGATCCTATGCTGCCGAGAAAAGCATCGACGCGAGGTTCTAGCCGCCCGTACCCCAAACCGACTCAGGTGGTCAGGTAGAGAATACCAAGGAGATCGAGAGAATCGTGGTTAAGGAACTCGGCAAAATGCCCCCGTAACTTCGGGAGAAGGGGGGCCATCCACTTATTAGGACTTGCTCCGAAAGGGTGTGGTGGCCGCAGAGACTAGTGGGTAGCGACTGTTTACTAAAAACACAGGTCCGTGCCAAGTCGCAAGACGATGTATACGGACTGACGCCTGCCCGGTGCTGGAAGGTTAAGAGGACCGGTTAGCCGCAAGGCGAAGCTGAGAATTTAAGCCCCAGTAAACGGCGGTGGTAACTATAACCATCCTAAGGTAGCGAAATTCCTTGTCGGGTAAGTTCCGACCTGCACGAATGGCGTAACGACTTCCCAACTGTCTCAACCGCGAACTCGGCGAAATTGCATTACGAGTAAAGATGCTCGTTACGCGCAGCAGGACGGAAAGACCCCGTGACCTTTACTACAGCTTGGTATTGGTGTTCGGTGTGGCTTGTGTAGGATAGGTGGGAGACGGTGAAGCATTCACGCCAGTGAGTGTGGAGTCATTGTTGAAATACCACTCTGGTCACTCTGGATATCTAACTTAGGACCGTGATCCGGTTCAGGGACAGTGCCTGGTGGGTAGTTTAACTGGGGCGGTTGCCTCCCAAAATGTAACGGAGGCGCCCAAAGGTTCCCTCAACCTGGTTGGCAATCAGGTGGCGAGTGTAAGTGCACAAGGGAGCTTGACTGTGAGACTGACAGGTCGAGCAGGGACGAAAGTCGGGACTAGTGATCCGGCAGTGGCTTGTGGAAGCGCTGTCGCTCAACGGATAAAAGGTACCTCGGGGATAACAGGCTGATCTTGCCCAAGAGTCCATATCGACGGCATGGTTTGGCACCTCGATGTCGGCTCGTCGCATCCTGGGGCTGGAGTAGGTCCCAAGGGTTGGGCTGTTCGCCCATTAAAGCGGTACGCGAGCTGGGTTTAGAACGTCGTGAGACAGTTCGGTCCCTATCCGCTGCGCGCGTAGGAAGTTTGAGAGGATCTGACCCTAGTACGAGAGGACCGGGTTGGACGAACCTCT
>NZ_JBFBHQ010000058.1:0-3451 GCF_040701845.1 Streptomyces angustmyceticus
TTTGACTTGATCATGACAAGATTAGATGCTCAAGTTTCCGATTTAAACGATATCGAAAATTTAGAAAATCCTCTTGCGGCACAAATCAGGCAACTGGTTCAAGATTATTTGAACCATACACTTGACTTAAAACAATTGGAAAAACTATATTTACAGCTTAAACATGATAATAATAAATCTATGCGCGCTTATCGAAACTATTTATTCTTAAAACATCAATTTAATCATGTGCTTCCGATTATTGATCCAATTACGACAGAAGAAATTAATAGACTTTTTCTGGAGATAAAAAATAAAAACCATTTAACCAATTATTATCTTCAGTTAATAGCTGACTTCACTCCATATTTCTCAAAAAAACACCTTATTTACTTTTTTGAAACATTAGAGAAGTATCCTGTCGAATTTATCAGTGCATTAGATTGCCAGTATTTGCATGTCTTTCCTACCACTATATCCAATATAACCGATGCTCTGATCGACCTTGCTGTTTTGGATAAAAATAAGCCTGACAAAGAATTACTTGCTTACGCAAAAGCTAGTTGTGACAAATTGAGTCAAATTTTAAAAATAAGTCCTTTATTCAATTACAATCTGTTACTGACTCTATTTAGAATTCGTATTGAGTTTTATCAAGCGCAAACCAAAGCAGAAAAATCCATTGCATTAGAAAAAGCCAGAGCCTATCAAAAAGAAGTCGAGTTTATCGCGAACATGCGGAATTATGAAGGAAATAAAATACAAACAACCGCAGATATTGTTTTATATAGCCTAAATAATCTAATCACTACCGGAATGCCAGGGAAAGTCGCTTACTTTATTGACTAAAATTACTAATTTTAGCAATTAGGCTATTAATTTTTAAGGTAAAAGACACATCAGCTACGCTGAGACACACCTAGACACTTTCCCTAGTCACGACTGATTTTAACCTTCGTTTAGCCAATCATGCAAAGGGACTTTCGGTAATTCTTCGCTTGATTCAGCTTGTTGTTTTGCAGCGATCGGATTTTCCATGAACCAGTTCTTAACGTAAACAAAGATTAGATTTTGAATATTTTCAACTTTTTCTGTTTTCTGTTTTTGATAGGCTTTCAACAGCGTTTGATATAATTCTTGCTCGGCGTTAAGACCATAAATAGCTAGATCCTCAAAAATAATTTTAGTCTGCGTGTCTTTTTCTGCTTTTGCTTTTGCGTTATGGATTGTCTGAACGGTTTTTTGAGCTTCACTGTAACTAGACGAGAATGTTTTTATCAAACTTAATACTCGTTCAGGGACAAAAGTAGCAATGCTATTGTCTTTCATGATCGTTTCAAAATTATCTAGCAACAATTGATCTTGTAGCTGGTCTTTCTCTGTGTCTATATTGTGTCTATTAGTGTCTAAAGAATTATTAGAATAGAATAGATTACCTCCTTTTTTCCCACTTTCGAAAGAATGTTGATTTAAAGCCGTTTCTTTCGAAGGTGGGTTTTTCCCACTTCCATGAGAATCGCTATCTGTCGGCGTTTTATCCGAAAGTGGGTTTTTCCCACTTTCGGGAACATCTTCTTTGATATTTTTTTTCATAAATACATCTTCTGCAGAAACCTCTAATTTTCCCAGATAAAGCCTATTCGGTGAATTGTGCCAGGTTCCATTTGGAAGCTTTTTTGGGGGAGTCTTCTGTTCAAATAATAGGTTTTTGTCTTTCAACTCTTTTTTAATTTTAGAAATCTTATTTTCTTTGCAACCTAAAATATCCATTAGTTCCGCTCGAGTAAAAATAAAATACACTCTATTTTGGTCATCAACCCAATTATTTTGAATTGAAGCTTCACAACGCTCTTGTAGCATTGCGTATGCAATTTTTGAATCATTGCTCATATCTTTGTAGAATGGAGACGTGAATAATACTTTTGGTAATTGGTAGTATAGCGCTCTATAGGTTTCTTGCGCTGTAATAAAATTGAAATTCGTCATTTTGTAACCTCTTTCGTTTTTGAGAGTATATGTGTTAGAACAAATATTTTCTAATGGTAGAATATTAACTCAGTGTCAAAAAAGAGTACTTGTCGAGTAATATTCTACCTGTGTAGTCAGAAACTGTCAACGCAAATTGTACAAATATATTTTGACAAAACGAATATATCTGCTATACTAGGTATATGAAATATATTGAATATACTTAGTATAGTTATTATACTTAAAATATTCTGTATATTAACTATACTAAATATATTAACTATATTTAATATAGTTAATATATTTAAGGCAATAGAAAATGGAGGGATACCATGTATTTAAGAAGTGAAGATTCTTTAACAAAAATAAAAGGACGAGTGATCATGTTGACAGCTCGTAAAGGTGGAACAGGAAAAACCACCGATAACGATTTGATAGCAGTGGTTGCAAGTCAGTTATTTGGAAAAAAAATATTATTGATAGATTATGACCAACAGAGGAATACAACTTCTAATATTGGTTCTACCTATCAAATTACTCACTTTAATCGATCAATGGCTGCTGCAATAAAAAGTAATGATTGGGATTCTGGCATCACTCAAGTTAGCCCAAATCTATATATAATGGCTGGTTCTCCTGGATCAGAAGAGCTGAACGAATATCTTTCACAGAAATATCCAGATAGACACAAAAGACATTTAGCATTTTTAGAACCCTTAAAAAAATTAAGGGAACAATTTGACTATATTTTTATAGATTGCCCGCCTTCAACTGATAATGTTGTCAGAGCATTTCTAACTGCTGCAGATTACATTGTACCAATGCAAGAGCTTAAACGTTATGCAATGGAAGGTACGGAAGATTTCATAAATGAAGTTTTGGTACCAATTGTTAATAATTTTCAAGAAACAAATCTTCAAATTATTGGAATTTTACCAGTCTTATTTTCTGTACGTAAGTCTTCACAAAATGCTAACTATAAAAAAACAGTTGATAAATATGGAGAAGCTAATATATTTAAAAGTATAGTAAAAGGATCTGACAGATTAGAGAACTATGGCGAATACGGTATACAGTTGAACGATTATGTTGATAGACGCTGGTGGGCCATCTTTGCCGATATATTTACTGAACTAGAAGAACGAATAGATTACTATGAAAAGAATGGCGACATCGAAGGGTTTAATTATACTTTAAAATATGCTGATTCAATGGCAAACCGTATTCTTCCTAAGGGAAAGGAGATAGAGATTAATGGCATTATTACCAACTAATAAAGATAAAAAGAAAATTGGCGCTGCTGATATTTCAATTAAAGACGATTTAAGTGTAGAACTAGGTGAACATAAATACACTGCTAAGGAAAGAAAACCTGTGCAGGTCGATCCACCAGTATTAAAAACAATTAGAGATATTAGTTACGTTAAAGACATTCCAATGTACGAAATTGTTAAATTAGCAATGGACGCGTATGTTGCTACACTCAATGAAGAAGAGAAACAAA
>NZ_JBFBHQ010000059.1:0-3176 GCF_040701845.1 Streptomyces angustmyceticus
CGCGGAGCGGGAACGTAACTACCGGGCGAAGCCCGGTAGTTCGCTTGCATATCGCGCAGCGATATGGGACCCGCTCCGCGGGAACTCCAGCGGAGCGCTTCGCGCACCGCGCCCGGCAAAGCCGGGTCGGCCCCTCCGCTCCGCTCCAGGGCCAACCACAGTGCACGCGGGTCGCGTTGCGGCCCGCAGCCGCCGCTCCGCGCGGCCCGGCGGCCTCCGCTTCGCTCCAGCCACCCCCACACGCCCCGCCGCTCACAACCACCGGCCCGTGGGGGCGTAGTGGCCCTGCGGGCCAAGCGGGCTACAGGGGGGTGACAGGTAGTCGGGAGGGTGATGGGCCGAGCAGAGGGGGCGTGACGCTGAGGTGACCTGCCGTCAGGCCGCTTCGGCGATAGCCATAAGGCAACATTAACGGAATTCAGCCACGTTCGAGGGGCTTTCCTGGTTCTGATCGCTTCACTTTGAAACGCGAGATAGACTCTGGACTCAGATAGCAGCACCGCTAAGGGGGCTGGACCGGTTTTCGATCACGCTCCCCCGCTACTGGTCCGAGGCTGTGACCCGGTTTTGGTGACGTTCACCGTATCCGATTGCACGCCTCCTACATGCAGGTTTCCCGTTCCCTGCCCAGCTAAGAGCCCAGGAGAAGGCAGACGGATATGTCGACCGCCAGCCGAACCGATCAGCGTGAGGCGGCGCAGCAGGAAGCCGTAGACACGGTTGTCCGTGCCCTCGAATTTCCTGCAAGATCGCTTGCGCCCGAGAGGGGGCTCCGGACTCAGGTGATCATGGCGACCGGGTCCGGGAAGACCCGGGTCGCGGCTCGCAGCGCGGAGAAGCTCCGTGCGGGCCGTGTGCTGGTGCTTGTCCCCTCGCTGGACCTGCTCACCCAGACCGAGGCCGCGTGGCGCGAGGCAGGCCGTTCGGGCCCGATGATCGGGGTCTCTTCCCTGCGGGGCGAGGACGTGACCTTCCCTAACACCACGGACGTGGAGGAGCTGGTCGACTGGGTGCGGCCGTTCGACAAGGCCACCGTGTTCGCCACCTACGCCTCCCTCGGGCTCGGCACGCTGGAGCGCGCGCACAAGGCCGGCCTTCCCGGGTGGGACCTGATCGTGGTCGATGAGGCGCACCGGACGTCGGGGCGGCTGGGGAAGCCGTGGGCGGTCGTCCACGACAACACCCGCATCCCGTCCCTGCGCCGCCTCTACATGACCGCCACGCCCCGCCTGTGGCAGCTGGACGAGGATGCCCAGAGCGCGCCGGGCGAGCTGGTCGCGAGCATGGAAGACGACCCCGACGGGCCCTTCGGCAGCAGGGCGTTCACCCTGACCCTCTCGGAGGCGATCGACCGGGGGATCTGTGCCCCCTACCAGGTGGTGTGCGTGGACATCACCGACAGCCAGCTCCAGGCCGCGCAGCTCCTGGGTGATGAGGGTCGCTCGGACGAGGTCCGCGGGGCCCGGCTCGCAGCTCTCCAGACCGCGCTGCTGAAGGCGTCGTCGGAGGAGGGCTTCCGGCGCACGCTCGTCTTTCACCATGTCGTCAAGGAGGCCGAGGCGTACGCGGCCGGCCTCCCCGACGTCGCTGCGCAGCTGCACGCCGCCGACCCGGAGCTGTACCCGCGCACGATCTGGGCGGACTGGCTGTGCGGCGAGCACAAGCCGGGCCATCGGCGGCGCGTCCTCGGGGAGTTCGCGGCCGGGATCGCTATGGACGGCACGGTCGTGGAGAAAGGGTTCTTGGGCTCGGTGAAGGTCCTCGGGGAGGGCGTCGACACCAAGAACTGCGACTCCGTCTACTGGGCTGACGTGCGCGGCTCCATGCCCGACCTGGTCCAGGCCGTGGGCCGCGCGCTGCGGATGCAGCCGGGCGAGGGAAAGGTCGCCTCCCTCGTGGTACCGGTCCTGCTCGGGCCGGGAGAAACGGCGGACAACATGCTCACCTCCAGGGCGTTCGGTGGGTTGGCGAAGCTGCTGGAGGCGCTCCGGGCGCACGACGCGAGGGTGGTGGAGGCGTTGGCCGAGCAGCAGGCCCCCAGCGCCTACAAGCCCGTCCAGAAGGCCGCGCAGGGTCAGGAGAGCCGGGGTGAGGGGACCGGGTCCGGCCCGTCGGCGTCCGCGCGGAAGCTGCTGAAGTTCAGCTCACCGCGCGACCCGGCGCAGCTGGCCGCGTTCATCAACCTGCGGGTCCTCAACCCGGAGCACGAGCACTGGCGGCGCGGGGTGGAGGCCGCCGTCATCTTCGTGCGCGAGCACGGCGACCTGAAGGTGCCGTTCACGTATCGCGTGCCCGAGGGTGAAGAGGCGGAAGGGGTCGGGTGGCCGGCCTCGCTCGCCAACTTCCCCCTCGGGCAGTGGATCGCCGACAACCGGCGCTTCTACGCCCGCGGCGACATGGACGAAGACCGCATCGAGCAACTGGAGACGCTGGGCATGGTGTGGTCGCACTTCGACGTCGCGTGGGAGGAGGGCCTGTCCGCCGCGCGCGGGTGGGCGGCCGAAGCCGGCCACCTCCTGGCCCCGCTGGACGCCACGCACCAGGGCTACCGGGTGGGCATCTGGCTGAAGAACGCGCGAGCCGCCGCACGCAAGGCAGCCGAGAACGCGCAGCGGCGGGCCGAGGGCCTGCCGGTCGAGTCGTCGGCCGGAGCGCTGTCCGACGAACGACGCGAGCAGCTGGAGGACATCGACCCCTCCTGGTGCCCAAACTGGCCAGTGGAATGGCAGCGCGCCTTCCACCTCGTCCGGCTCCACCTCGAGGAGCTCGGCGGCACGCTGCCGACCGCGCCCGGCGACGTCGTGCACCAAGGCGAAGACCTCGGACGGTGGGTGCGCTCAGTCCGGCTCGGCTGGGACAACCTCACCACCGTCCAGCAGTGGATGTGTGAGCAGGTCCTCGGCATCGAGCCCGCCGGCGAGGACGAGAAGCCGCCCCCGCGCCGTACGCAGGCCGACAAGTGGGCGCTCAACTACGAGGCAGCTCGCCAGTTCTACAAGCGCGAAGGGCACCTTCGGGTACCGAGGAAGCACATCGAACGGATCGTCGTCGGCGAGGACCAGGAGGAGCGCGAGCTCCGGCTCGGGGCATGGATCGGGAACCAGCGCAGCCGGGCCGCGACGCTCTCCCCGCAGCGGGTGGAGCAACTGTCCGCCATCGGCATGCGATGGAGCTAG
>NZ_JBFBHQ010000060.1:0-2984 GCF_040701845.1 Streptomyces angustmyceticus
ACTTATTAGGTTGACTTCTGGCTTGTTCATCTCGCACCATTGTTAATCATAATAAATTCCTCTTTTCTGTTTTTTTTTAAGTCTAAAATTTTATAAAAAGCATGTTAAAGAATAAAATGAATTGAACCATTGTTATACTAATCTCACTAACGACGTCACTCGTATATCTTCATCTTTTGACTGATACGAAAGGGTTATGGAACCCTTTCGTATGTCTTCTTTCCTGATTCTTTAGTTTAGAGTTTGCCGAAATGACCAATTGTTTCTAGTAAAACAAGGGCGTGTGCTAAATCGTAAACACTATTCATAGGGTGTCTGCGGTATCGAATCAAACTAGAACGATCTTTCATCATTAATAAAATTGATTGATCTTTAAAAAAGGCAACGGCTCTCACGCTTTTTGTTTCAAATATTTGTTCGCCATTGTATGTGTCTAGCTGTTCTAAGTGCCGATAAATGGTTTCTGCTTGCTCGTATTTCTCTTCAATCGCTTGTTCTAAGACTTCCTCTTCATATTCACAAAACACGTACGTATTACAGCCCTCTAAAATCTCACCTTGTACTTTTTCGTCATATCGAATGCTCCCCCACTGTTTTTGGATTTCGTAACGAATCGTTTCCGTTTCTAGCGTTAAATCGTGCAATTTTACTCTGATAGAAGTGCTTCCGTAGCCCACCATTTCAACCCGAATACGTACTTTTTTCGTATTAATTCCTTGCTCTCTCAAACTTCTTTTGATATTATTTGCAGTTATTTCCATGCGAATCTCTCCTTATTTGTCGTTTTTTGTTCCCCAAAGTTCATTTCAGCAAGCGATTTGTGGGAGGCGAAAAGAATTTGATTTTTAAGAATGTCAATGGTCCTTTATTTATTCTTTTCCTCTTAGCTTTGTTTGATCTTGGATCATTTCGAGCTGAGCTGATAGCGGTTTGGCGTGCTTGTTCCATACACCTGTAGCAGGCAGAAAAAAAGGGAGTGCTGTAGGGAAAAGTTTTAAGTGGGCTTCTTAAAAGTTTTTCCGCCCCTTTTTTTCTGAATGCGGAAGGTGTATAAGCACTCTCGCCAATCCGATAGCAGCGGCTTCAGATCGACATGAGACAAAACAACAGCGTCAAGATGAAATAAAGGCCCATCGCCCTGACATTCTTAAAAATCTAAAAAAGATTCCGCTTGCGGAATCTTACTTCCTTTTTACTGTCTTTCAACAAATCAAGCTCTTCTACATCTTTTTCTGACGTGTCAAATAAGTGTCCTAGTTCACTGTCAATCAACATATTGACGTTGGTTTGTAGTGCTTCTGACGTTGCGTAAAGATAAAAGGGCTGGTCTGTTCATAGCGCATAAACAACTTTTTAAACATTTCTTTTTGTTTTTCAGGAAGAAGATACTGAAATCGACGGATAAGATAATACAAATCTTCTAACGGCAAGTGTTCCGGATTGATTTCATTAGACACCAGTAAGAATCAGTGTTAACTGACTAAGCTTTCCATTTGGTTCTTGGGAACAACCAGTAGGTGCAGAATTATTGGAAAAAGTCGCATCAAAGACGCCTTGATTCCATATACTCATTCCTCCTTGGTTGACGGACTTCTTGTTTATTTTCCTTCGTTGATTCAGTTACTTTCGCTTGTCTTTTCGATTTCTTTGTCGACTTCGGTTGAGTGGAGTTCCCTCGTTTTGACACGTTGGTTTTCTTACTTGCCTCAGAAGAGACCAACTGGACCGTCTGTGCCGTTTTCCCTTAAGTTTCTGACCCTTTTATTTTAATTCTCTTGCTCAACTTTAATGTCATTTTCTAATTTAAGTTTTTAAGGCTCTATAATTTATGGGACTGATGAATCAGAATTGATTCTTCAGCCCCATTTTCATTTTAGATATTAAAAAACATATCGTTCTCTAGTATGATTAAATCAAGACAAAATAAACAAACTGAGAGGACGATATGCTATATGAATGATTCTATCAAAAAAATGTTGAGAATAACAGAGAAAGATTTGATGATTACAGAGGTCTCTTACGAGACCCTTCAGAAGAAAAAGACGTTGGTCGTCGATGCTGTTCTCTCGACTGCTCCTCGTGCTTGTAGAAGTTGTGGTTCTACTGTGGTAGATGGAAACGGGAAAGCAATTATAGTGAAAAATGGAAAAAAGGAAACGATTGTCCGTTTTGAACAATACAATCATATGCCTTAGGTTTAAACCAATTCCACTCAAAGAAACTAGAGTTTATTATTCAAGAAATTTACGCTCGTCTCATTATATACAACTTTTCAATGGAAATTGCTCAGGTAGTGGCATTATCAGCTCCTTTAAAGCAGTTCTATCAGCTTAATTTCACACAAGCTATAGGCATTTGTAAAAGATTTTTTCTTGATCAAACCGTCAATGTAGAAATTTTGATAAGAAGATATTTCCTTCCCGTACGACAGAATCGGAGTAACCAGAGAAATATAACAAAAAAGAAATTTGTTGGTTTTTTATATCATATTGCCTAATATTATAAATCGGACTATACTATATAGGACGTTTTATTGTGTTGCTCAAAAATATAAAATTAGTCAAGTTAATAAGAAAAAAGCGATATACTTGAGACTATTATTTACTTTTTTGTCTTAACTTAATGACATTGGAGTATACTCTGTTGGACTTCCACATCTATTAAATGTGTTGTTTAACTAAATACCAATTTTTTTGAATAATTCTATGATAAACAAATCAGTTCCCAAAATGATATAAATCCAAAAAGATTGTCCAGAAAGTATGTTTTCGGGACAATCTTTTTATAAACATATTTTTAGACTACATTAAATATCATCGAATATTTGTTTTTTGTACTCTGCTCGTTGCCGCAAAGTTCCTTGAAATACGTACGGTAGTCCGTCTCAACGATCCGAAGGATCTCTTTTATTGGCAATTTACTATAGTCATAACAAATCATTTCTGCCATTAGTGTTAGTTTCGCATCTACCCCTAGAATTTTCG
>NZ_JBFBHQ010000061.1:0-2819 GCF_040701845.1 Streptomyces angustmyceticus
TGTAGTTTTCTTAGTTGATTTTGTAAATGATCGATAGCTTGTTGAAAGCTATCAGTCATTCGTTCCAACTCTCTTTGAACATTCAACAAGGTATCTAGTACACTTGCAATTGGGTTCAGTGTCGTTTGTAATCGGACGAAAAATAAGGTCTGGTCTACTGAGTTTTTCATTGTACGTGTGACTTGTATCTGTTGATTTAACTTATCTTCATTCAATTCGCCTTCACTTGCCACTATTTTATCGGCATTTTGGTATTTTTTCAATTCTTGTTCAATCTGTTCAATGGCATTTGTTGTGCGGGTGATCGTTGGAATGATCAAGTCCGCAAACAAGCCTTTGCCTGCTGTATACGCCGCGCCAGATAATTGCTTGCCATCTACTGCTAAGACAACTTTTTGACTACCCGATTTCAATTGACTAACTGTTTCTTTGCCACTTTCTAAATTACTTTTAAGCGCAAACATAAAGTCCGAAGATTCACTACTAACATAAATCAATCCCTTGAGAGGTTTCTCCTCTGCACCTGTAATTCTTCCCGTTGGATAGGCTACAATTAACTAGACAGAAAAATTAAGGTGTGTAGACTAGAAGAAAAAATACCAGGAGGAATTTTTATGTCTAAGAGAACACGAAGAACTTTTTCACAAGAATTCAAGCAACAAATCGTCAATCTTTACTTAGCTGGAAAGCCACGTGTAGAAATCATTCGAGAATATGAACTAACGGCTTCAGCATTTGACAAATGGGTAAAGCAATCTAAAACGAGTGGTTCATTCAAAGAAAAAGATAATCTTACGCCTGAACAAAAAGAATTGTTAGAACTACGTAAAAGAAACCAGCAATTAGAAATGGAAAATGATATTTTAAAGCAAGCAGCGCTGATATTCGGACGAAGAGACAAGTAATCGATGCGAATAAGCATCTTTACCCTATATCAGCGATGTGCAGAATATTAGGTCTATCACGTCAGTCCTATTATTATCAATCAAAACCAAAGAAAGACGAATCAGAACTTGAAGAAGCAGTCGCTGAAGAATTTATCCGCAGCCGAAAGGCCTACGGCTCAAGAAAAATAAAAAAAGCCTTATCAAAACGAGGCATTCAGATCAGCCGACGAAAAATTAGTAGAATCATGAAAAATAGAGGATTAAAATCGAGCTATACTGTTGCTTATTTTAAAGTACATCATTCTACTTGCAATGAAGCCAAAACGACAAACGTATTGAATCGTAAATTCTTAAGAGACAACCCATTAGAAGCGATCGTAACAGACTTGACTTATGTACGAGTCGGGAAAAAATGGAATTATGTCTGTTTCATTTTGGATCTGTTCAATCGAGAAATTCTCGGCTATTCTTGTGGAGAACATAAAGATGCCGTTCTAGTAAAAAAAGCATTTAGCCGTATCAAACAACCTCTGACAGAGGTTGAGATTTTTCATACTGATCGTGGAAAAGAGTTTGATAACCAAGCTATTGATGAATTATTAACAACTTTTGACATCAATCGATCATTGAGTCATAAAGGCTGTCCTTTTGATAATGCCGTAGCTGAATCAACTTATAAGTCGTTGAAAGTAGAATTTGTCTATCAATACACATTTGAAACCTTACAACAATTGGATTTGGAGTTATTTGACTATGTCAATTGGTGGAACCACCTTCGGTTGCACGGTACACTTGGCTACGAGACACCGGTTGGTTACCGTAACCAGAGATTGGCGCAGCGAATCCTTGATAATGAGCTCGGATGTGCTAACGCTAGCGAGGCAGTCTAACTTTAATTGTTAGCTCCTGCCGAAGATCGTCACATCCGAGGAGGCTCATTGTCAAGGACAATCGGAATAGCATACGGAAAGAAGTTCTGCACCTTATAAAATTTGTCAAAAAAACTGTTGCCATTCCATACATAATCCTCCTCACCATTTGAATAAATCACTTTTATTTTATTTTTCGTAATTCCTTTCGTTTGTATACTTCTATCCTCTATTCCGTAATCAAGAATCTCACGGCTATGTTTTCCAAAACCGTATGAAAAATACACTGATTCTTGTTTGGTATTTGTCATAGTAACAAACATGTCATAAGAACCTGTCATGCTGAAGTACCCTGAATGCTCAATTTTCACCTCTAAAATATTCGCAAATGTATTTTTCAAAGCTTGCACCGATTGTTTCTCTACCGCTAACAATTCTTGTGCTCTTCTTTCTTCTCTCTTATCCATATATACTTTCCCTCCAATTACGATTATTACCAAACTGAGCATGACTGTTATACCTATTAACAGTTGTTTATTCATTCGTTTTTTCATAATCCCTCTCGCTTCTTATCGATATCGTTAATACACCAATCTGCCTATTTCACTAGGATCAAACATCTTCCTCCCCGTTGGAATAAGTTACTTTTACTTTGGTATTAGTTACCCCTTCAATTTGTATATGGCTATCTATAATTCCATAATCACCAATTTCTTGACTATGTTTTCCAAATCCATACGAAAAATAAACTGATTGGTCTTTAATATTCTTCATAGTAACAAACATTCTATATAAACCTGTCATATTGTTATAAGCTGTATCCTCAATTTTCACTTCTACAATATCCACAGATATATTCTTCAAAGCTTAGACCGATTCTTTTTCTGCGATTAACAATTCTTGGGCTTTTCTTTCTTCTCTCTTATCCATATATACTTTCCCGCCGATTCCAATCATTACCAAACTGATCAGCACTGCCATGCCTATTACAAGTTGTTTATTTGTTCGGTTTCTCATCTACGCCTCTTTTCCTTTCAAAAACAAAGTTTCGCTTCTCTATTTA
>NZ_JBFBHQ010000062.1:0-2493 GCF_040701845.1 Streptomyces angustmyceticus
TTCTCGCTCTTCGATCGAGAACCCCCCACACCCAACAAAGGCGGTATAACAACGTTTTGCATAATTTGCGGGGGCGGGCAGCGGGTCCACGGCAAAGACCCAAGACCGGACCCCTAAAACACCATAAATGAGATACCGGACCCAAGACCAGACCCTATATAGGACCTCCTACAATAAAGGGATATTGGGTCAAGGAAATCGAACACTTACTTTTGAATTTCTTCCATCCTTTTTTCTAGCAACTTAATACGTTCTGTTGCCTCACTTCTCAGTTGTTTTTCTGTTTCTAATTGCTCATTCAGATTTGAAATGGTACTTTTTATCGCTAAAATTTTCCCTTCCGTTTCCTGTAAAACACTGCCGACTTGGAATTTTTTTTCTTCCGTTAGTTGTTCATATTGATCTAAACGATGGGCAATATCTTGCTTAATTATTTGACTATTTTTTTCACTTTCATCGATTATTACCGTCTGAATACGTATATCATTTTGAATTGAATCAATTTGTAATTTGCTTTCTTCCGCAGTTAAAATTGACTCATTTTCCATCTTAGATTCCTCTTTTGAGGCATAAAATCTCAAGGATTGATTCATTTCTTGGGTTGCATAATAAGTAATATCCAACCTTACAGTTGCTGCGTCTGGTTCAATTCCTTCTGCCATTAATACAAAATAGCGACTCGTAACAGGAATAACTTTTACCTTTATTTGTTCCTCTGGATTCTTATCTGTCACCAAATCAGCTTCAATTTTTCGTTGCAAATCATCAACTGATTGGGACGTTGGTTCAAAAAATAAGTCCATTCGGAAACTATTTTCTTCTTCATTGAACACCTTTTTCACAACTGACAAGGTGCCTTGTTGAACCAAATGCTCTTCAAATAATTCAACTTCTTGGTAGTCTAAATCAGATTTTTGTGCCATGCCATGAACAAAAACTACGACTATGGAAAGGAGAAAAACAAACAGCGTTTTGAAATATACTTGGCTTTTTGTACCAAAATATTTTTGTTTAAATCGTTTAATTTCCTCCATTACTTTCCTCCTTATTCAGTATAGTTAGTTCCGATTCATGAAATATTTCACTGTCATTTGTTTGAAAAAAAGTGACCGTAATCGGATAATTTTTTTCCTCTTTTATACTTGTAACGCATCCAATTTGTCCAAATAAATCTCCGTTCGTTGTTTCAAATTCATCTGAAACAATGACGATATCATTTAATTCCATTGCACTTTTCCCTCTCTATTCTTTGGTCTTACTCTTGACTAGAAAGAATAATTTGGAACCCTACTTGATCAATTACCCACCCATCTGATTGAACCATTGAAACTGTAACAAGCATTTTTTGCGGGACATTATCGACTTTCATTGAAAGTATATTGATTATTGTTCCTTGGATATGATCAACCGTTTTAACGATCGATTCAGTTTCTAAATCTTCAATGTGTGGTTGGAATACTTGGCCACTTTCAGGAAGTTCTTCTTCCTCAAAAACAGATTCCGTGACTAACTCTTTCAGCTTGACATTTCGTTCTTTTGGTTTTAAATTTCCATAATAAGCAGCAATGAATGCCTCGTTCACTTTCTTCATTTCTCGTTCATACTGTGACTTTTGTTGCCACTCGATATACGCATTATCGACATCTGCTTCTGGGATCACTTCTAAACTTTCGGTTGTTGATTCTTCTGTTTTTTCTTCTCCTAGTATTTCTTCTAGTAAGGATTCTTGCGTGCTATCTTCTGTAGTTTGAGTTTGCGCTATGGAAGAAATTGTTTCGCCTGTGCTACTCTCAACAGTACTCGGATCTTCTTCATTCTTCGTGTTAAAAAAGCCTGTCATAGCCAATATTGCTAGAATAACTACCCCTACACCTATTCCGATTCCTACTACCTTTTTGTCGTTATCTTTCATTTTATTTTCCTTTCATTGACTGATTCCCAGAACCTCTGCTGGGTCTAATAAGCTTGCGATCGACAAATCTCTTGACGTTGAAATTTCTAAATGGAGGTGAGCGCCGAAGCTATTTCCTGTGTTTCCTACATGACCGATAATGTCACCTTGTTTCACTTGATCACCAACTTTTACGTTGTTTGAAACATTATGTGCATACAAACTACAGTAGCCGTTAGCATGTTCGATTCGGACGTAATTCCCCCAGGAGTAATGATATTCAGACGCAATGACGACACCGTCAGCTATTGCCTTTATCGGTGTTCCTTGCGGATGAGCAAAGTCAATTCCTCGATGGAATTCTTCCACTCCTCCTAAGACACGCGAGCCGAACCATGAAGATATCTGCGGCGGACTCACTGGCAAAATAAATCCTTCGTTGCTACCAACTTCTCCTTGGCTTAGATACTGCCTGACTAAATCAACGTAATGGAAATTTCCGCCGTTCCAATATAAGTAGGGGCGTCCATTCGCTTCTGAAACAGCATTTACATAGCGGTACGTATTCCCTAAAACATTGCCTAAAGAAGGAGCTACCACGT
>NZ_JBFBHQ010000063.1:0-2389 GCF_040701845.1 Streptomyces angustmyceticus
CTAAGACGACGACTGTATCATCTTTTTTAACCCCTGCATTTGCAACGCTCCAATAAGCGGTCGGTAAAATATCAGATAAAAATAAAACTTTTTCATCAGGTAAATCATTATCTGGAACGATAAATGACGTAGAGTCGGCGAAAGGTACCCGAAGATACTCTGCTTGCCCACCCCAGTGATTTCCGTTCAATTTACCAAAACCGAATAATCCGCCGTATAATTCTTCCTGATTGGAATTATCACACTGACTTTCCATATGGTTTGTACAAAAATGGCAATGACCACAACTAATATTAAAAGGAATAACTACACGTTGTCCTTTTTTCAACTTTTTCACTTCAGAACCAACTTCTTCAACAATCCCCATAGGTTCATGTCCAACGACATAGCCTTTTTCCATAACGGATTCCCCATGGTGATAAAGATGGAGATCAGATCCACAAATCGCTGTCGCAGTGATACGGATGATTGCATCGGTTGGTGCTAAAATTTTTGGATCATCAACATTTCTAATTTCCATTTTTTGCTTTCCTTGCCAAGTGACTGCTTTCATCGTAGTGCTCCTCTCCTGTTTTCGTTAATAAAACTAACGATAGTTATTTATAAACTCATTCTAAGGGAATGTTACTTTTTTTCACAATGAAACGCGCTTTTAGTTTTAGTTTAAAACAGTAAAATAACTTTTGACGAAAAAAGGAAGTTGTAGTTTTATTGACTGAAAGTTATAATTATAGTAGTTGATTTCCAACAAAATAAAACGTAAAAGAACAATTTTTTGTGCTGACCTAGGAAAGGAGAGAAATGAGAAATAGTCGATTAATCAAAATAATTATAGGAGTTGTGTGTACAGTCGGGCTCTTTTTTTTATCAATTGCCGGACTTTTTTATACGACTTTAGCAAATGAAGGATTTATGAATGAACAAATCAAACAAGCAAACTACATACAAAAGGTAACGAAAGAGATCAATGGTCGTGTCCAGAGCTATCACCAAGAAGCAAGAGTCACTCCAGAGGTGCTTGCCGACAGTATATCTGAGGAATTAGTCAAAAAGAATATCGAGCATTTTGTCAAAGAAACTTATCGTGACAAGCAACCAAGCTTGATCCAAGCAACGGACTTGGAAGAACATATCAAAGAGACGATCCATACATATAAAACAGAACATGAGATCAATATCGAAGAAGGGATTGCGGGAGAAGAACTCGCTTTACATATGATCGGCGGGATCTTTGAACGAAGTGTCCAACCAAGTTATCTGCATCTTTTTATTCGAGGAATCAATGAGCTGCGCCAACAGGTACTTCACTATGCCTGGGGCATTGTGAGTGTGAGCCTATTGATCTTAGCAGGGTTCATTTATTTCAATCCAGGCTCTATCCGTTCGCGTATCAAAAAATTTGCGTGTAGTCTGATGGGCGCTGGACTGATAAGTCTAGCATTTGCCGCAACTTTATACTATGCGCAGATTTTGCAGACGGAGGAGCAAATGGCGTCACTTCAAGGATTGATGCGAACATATCTCACTAACTTTACCCTGATTGTTTTACTGATCGGAGGAAGTGAGATTGTTGTGGGCGGCTTCGCATGGCTCCTTGCGAAAAGAGAAAACAAAAAGAGAACTGTCGGGCAAAATCAAAAATAGTGAAAAAACAAAAGTCTTCCGCCTATTCTCATAGGTGGAGGACTTTTGTTTTAGGACTGAAGTAGCACAGGAAAGTGAATTCCTTTAGTGAACCTCAATCAAACATTTTTTTCGCTGCACGCATCAACGTAGGGATATCTTTGTCATAACGTGGTGTTTTCACCAAACGTGACATTGGAATACCTGCAAAATGGAATGCCGCAATTTCTCCTGAACGAACAGCACTTTGTTCGGTAAAGATCATTTGATAAGGTTGTTCAACGAACTCACCAGTAAAGGCAAGGTTTGTTGAATGTTTAGGAATGACTTTTGGTCGATCACTTTTCGCACGATTGTTAAATAAGGCAGAAGCATATGGCATGTAAACCGGAATATTATTGATGACACTATCGTAGATTTCGGTTTCTTTTTCGCGAATGTTTACTGGACCAGGATCAACTTTTGAAAGCTGACCAAGTAATTCTTCTAACATTTCTTTTCCGTTCATTTTAATATACTCTTTGTCGACAAATTCACCACGACGTCTTGGATACAAGAAGTAGCCCCAAATCACTGTTTCATTTGGTTTTTGTGAAGTGAAGTGCGGTTGGTGATGCACGACGATCGACATATTGACATCTTTTTGACCAAGTGGGGTAATCGGTGTTGTTGAAATAAATGAATTCAACGCATTACCTGGTTCTTGTGTCGTGATACGTGTGATCTCATTTAGCAACACATGATTTTTCGTTGTCAACGTAAAGCT
>NZ_JBFBHQ010000064.1:0-2329 GCF_040701845.1 Streptomyces angustmyceticus
AACGATTTGGCGACAAACGTCGTACAGAATTACTGGTCGGTGAAGTCTTGAGTTTAGAAGACGAAGATTTAATCGAAGAAGAAGAAATCGTGATCACATTGACGAATAATGGCTATATCAAACGTTTAGCCAACAACGAATTCCGCGCACAACGTCGTGGGGGCCGAGGCATCCAAGGAATGGGTGTTCATAACGATGATTTCGTGAAAAATCTTGTTTCTTGCTCAACACATGATACATTGCTTTTCTTTACCAATAACGGAAAAGTGTATCGTGCGAAAGGATACGAGATCCCAGAGTACGGACGTACAGCAAAAGGGATTCCGATCATCAACTTACTTGGCATTGATTCAAGTGAGAAGATCCAAGCAATCATCGCAGTAACTGGTGAAGCAGAGGAAGGACATTACTTGTTCTTTACTACGCGACAAGGAACAGTCAAACGTACGACTGTCACTGCTTTTGCCAATATCCGTAGCAATGGGTTGATTGCGATTGGTTTGAAAGAAAATGATGAATTGGTCAACGTCTTATTGACTGATGGCAAATCAAACATCATCATTGGTACACACGATGGATATTCTGTGACTTTTGCAGAAGATGCCGTTCGTGATATGGGACGTACAGCCTCTGGGGTTCGTGGGGTTCGTTTGAGAGAAGACGATTATGTCGTTGGAGCAGCCTTGATGAACGAGGATCATGAAGTCTTGATCATCACAGAAAAAGGTTATGGAAAACGTACCAAGGTTTCTGAGTATCCTGTCAAAGGACGTGGGGGTAAAGGGATCAAAACTGCGAATATCACTGAGAAAAATGGTCCATTAGCTGGATTGACCACGGTAACAGGCGAAGAAGATATTATGTTGATCACAGACAAAGGTGTCATCATCCGCTTCAACGTTTCAACGGTTTCTCAGACAGGTCGGGCAACGCTAGGCGTACGCTTGATCAAGATGGAAGCAGAAACGAAAGTGGTGACCATGGCAGCAGTAGAACCAGAACCTGCGGAAGAAACGACTGTCGAAGCAGAGACAGTTGATGTGGAAACAGGTCATACAGAAGAATAGAAAATAGGCGTAAAACAAAAGTGAAGGTCTAAAATCAAAACTTCCAAGAATAGGTAAAACTATCTTTGGGAGTTTTTGGTCGTCTTAAAAGAAAAATTTGGAAAACAAAGAACAGCAGCTTGCTTTTTTAGTGCGTTGCGTGTATAATCGAGGATTGTGAGTAGTCTAATTTATTAGAAAACTCTCCTTGCTCTTGGGAAAGCTGAGAGCCGAAAGTCCATAGGGAGGTGAAAAATCAATGGAAAACACGAAATATGAAATCATGTATATTATTCGTCCAAACATTGATGAAGAAGCAAAAACTGCTTTAATCGAACGTTTCGATTCAATCTTGAAAGATAACGGAGCTGAAGTTATCGAATCAAAAGATTGGGAAAAACGCCGTTTAGCATACGAAATGAACGGTTACCGTGAAGGTATCTATCACATCGTTAAAGTATCTTCTCCATCATCAGCAGATGCAATCAACGAGTTTGATCGTCTTGCTAAAATCAATGACGATATCGTTCGTCATATGATCGTAAAAGAAGAAGCTTAATTATTGTTTCACATGGAACAATCAAACGATGAGAGGAGATGACCATTTTGATTAATAACGTTGTACTAGTTGGACGTCTGACAAAAGATCCGGATTTACGATATACATCAAGTGGCACTGCTGTAGCAACGTTCACTTTAGCTGTTAATCGTAACTTCACGAGCCAAAACGGCAACCGTGAGGCGGATTTTATTAATTGTGTGATTTGGCGAAAATCAGCAGAAACACTAGCAAACTATGCACATAAAGGAACTCTTTTAGGTGTAACTGGTCGTATTCAAACGCGTTCTTATGATAATCAACAAGGACAACGTGTGTACGTAACAGAAGTAGTTGCTGAAAACTTCCAATTATTGGAAAGTCGTGCAGCATCTGAAAACCGTCAACAAAGCGGTGGCTACCAAGACACTGGTCAATCGACAAATAATTTTGGCGGAAACGGCGGAAACAATAACTATAATCAAACATCTCAATCATCCAACGGTATGCCTGATTTTGATCGTGATTCTTCTGATCCATTCGGATCAAGCTCAACGATCGACATTTCAGACGATGATTTACCATTCTAAACGAATTTGATAGGAGGGAAATAGAATGGCACAACAAAGAAGAGGCGGACGTAAACGTCGTAAAGTAGACTACATCGCTGCTAACCATATTGAATATATCGATTATAAAGATATCGAATTACTAAAAAGATTTATCTCAGAACGCGGTAAAATTT
>NZ_JBFBHQ010000065.1:0-2319 GCF_040701845.1 Streptomyces angustmyceticus
GCCCATTATGACCCATCGATCATTATTTTGAATAGCTCACTTTATCGCGAAATACCTGATATGATCGAACAATTAAAAGGGAATCTGCACAATCATTTTTCGAATCAATTAGTCGTCCGCAACAGCTCCTTGAACGAAAAAGCGACACTTCTAGGAGGTTTGGTCTTAAATCTCCAACACTTTTTAGAAATCAAACACCTGAAATTAAAATAATCATGGATCAATAAAAATATCTGCCAAACCGGAAAATGTTGAGTTCCAGTTTGGCAGATTTTATTTAGATAAAGTACGTGTATCTTTAATTTTAAATAGTAAAAGAATAACAAACTTCCTACAATTGATCAAACACTTCAACAACATGTTCCACTGTAAACTGATAATTTTGGATGATCGTTTCCCCAGGTGCGCTCGCGCCGAAACGATCAATCGCAATGATTGCCCCAGCTGTCCCTGTATAGCGCTCCCAGCCAAATGAAGCAGCCATTTCGATAGAAACACGCTTCGTCACTGCTTTTGGCAAAACACTTTCTTGATATTCCGCGGATTGTTCTTCAAACAAATCAAAACTTGGCATAGAAACCACTGAAACATCTTTTCCTTGTTCCGCCAATACTTTTTGCGCTTTGACAGCTAGATCCACTTCTGAACCTGTCGCGATCAAGATTCCTTCTGGTTGTTCCCCTTTAGCTGGTGACAAGACATAGGCACCTTTTTTAACCATATCATCTGCCACTTCTTTCGTTGATGGAAGAACTGGTAGATTTTGACGACTCAAGACTAAGATCGTTGGTGTATCTGTGGATTCCATCGCAACTTTCCACGCTGCACGAGTTTCGTTCCCGTCCGCCGGACGTAAGACATGGACACCTGGCATACTTCTAACCGAAGCCAATTGTTCCACTGGCTCATGTGTCGGGCCATCTTCACCTACTGCCACAGAGTCATGGGTCAAGACATAAATGACTGGCGTGTTTTGGATCGCTGCTAAACGCACAGCTGGTCGCAAATAATCGACAAAGACAAAGAATGTTCCTCCATAGATCCGGGTACCGCCATGCAATTGGATCCCGTTCATCGCTGATGCCATCGCAAACTCACGAACACCAAACCAAATGTTGCGGCCTTCATAGTGTTCAGGCGTGAAGTCTTTGTCTGCTGTGACCATCGTATTGTTTGATCCAGATAGATCGGCAGAACCACCCCAGAAGCTTGGGATCGCTTTTGATAATTCTTGGATGACTTCTTTACTTGAGACACGACTTGCTTGACTTTCACCTTCGTCATACGTTGGAAGTTCTGCATCCCAATTCTCTGGTAATTTCCCAGCAAAGGCATCTTCAAATTGTTGGGCTAATTCTGGATACGCTGCTTTGTATGCTGCGAACAGCTCACGCCAAGCATTTTCAGCTTTTTCGCCTTCTTCAACCATCGTTTGACGGAAGCGTTCCGCCACTTCTTCTGGTACGGTAAAGTCAGGGTATTCCCAACCATAGATCTCTTTGGCTTTTTGAATGCCTTCTAAGCCAAGTGGTGCGCCGTGGACTGCAGAAGTTCCTTGGTTTGGTGCACCAAATCCGATGACCGTTTTCACTTCGATCAATGTCGGTTTGTCTGTTTCGGCTTTCGCTTCTTCGATAGCTTTTGAGATGGCTTCTAAATCATTGCCGTCTTTGACCAAGATATGTTGCCAACCATAAGCTTCATAGCGTGCGCCAACATTTTCAGTGAAGGCTTTTGAGGTTGGTCCGTCTAAAGAAATATCGTTTGAATCGTATAAAACGATTAATTTCCCTAATTTCATATGACCAGCCATCGAACTTGCTTCTTGAGACACACCTTCCATCAGGTCGCCATCACCACATAACGCATACGTATAATGATCAACGACGTTGAACTGATCTTTGTTATAGGTCGCTGCTAGATGCGCTTCTGCCATCGCCATCCCCACAGCCATCGCGATCCCCTGACCTAAAGGACCAGTCGTTGCTTCGACGCCGTCCGTATGGTTGACCTCAGGGTGTCCTGGTGTTTTTGAATCCCATTGACGGAATTGTTTCAAGTCATCAATCGTTACTTGGTACCCTGCTAAGTGCAACAAGCTGTACAACATCGCTGAACCATGTCCTGCCGATAAGACAAAACGGTCACGGTCTGCCCAGTTTTTAGAAGTTTTCGGATTCACTTTCAAGTGTTTCGTCCAAAGGGCATAAGCCATTGGCGCGGCACCCATTGGTAACCCCGGATGTCCTGAATTTGCTTTTTGTACTGCATCGACACTCAATGTACGGATCGTATTCACACCAAGCTGATCAATTTTAT
>NZ_JBFBHQ010000066.1:0-2222 GCF_040701845.1 Streptomyces angustmyceticus
CCAGAAGATATGATTGCTTCAGTCAAAGCAAATGAACGTCGTTTCTTCTACAGTGACGTCCATGTACGCGGAGAAATCCCTACCTACACAGAAAAGTATTGGGAACAAAAAGGGCTCACAATCGATATTAGCGAGAAAGAACGACAAATTTTACGTCAAGGAACTGTTGACTATATCGGTTTTAGCTATTATATGTCGGGAACGATTACAACTCTTCCCGATGTTGAGGGTAGACAAACAGAAGATATTCCTTCAGCAAAACTAGTTAAAAATCCTTATATTACTGCTTCTGATTGGGGCTGGCCGATTGATCCTGTTGGGTTGCGTTATGTATTGAATACGGTGTACCAGCGTTATGATCTTCCCCTGTTTATCGTTGAAAATGGTTTTGGTGCCTATGATCAGTTAACTGATTCAAATGAGATCCATGATGACTACCGGATCAATTATTTAAGAGAACACATCGAACAAATGAAAAAAGCAGTAGTTGAAGATGGCGTACCATTAATTGGTTATACACCTTGGGGAATCATCGATATCGTCAGCTTTGGCAGTGGTGAAATGGAAAAACGCTATGGCATGATCTATGTCGATAAAGATAATACCGGTAAAGGAACCTTACAACGTTTGAAAAAAGATTCCTTTGCTTGGTACCAACAAGTGATTGAAACAAATGGTGAACAGCTTTAGTAACGAACAAAGAAAGGCGATCCGACTTCATTGTCGTGATCGCCTTTCTTTGTTATGTTTCATATTTTTCTTTAACAACTGCTAAGTAATGTTGCAGACCAATATTCATTACCCAGGCTACGCCTAGACCAATGAAACTACCGATGACGATACCAATAAAACGATACTCGATCAATGAGATCAAGTACGTGTTCCTAACCAATGTCGAAAGCATTAATGCCATGGGGTTCAAGAAAATATTCGCCACTGCATAATTTCGGGCAACTAAAAACTGAGAAATACCATAGAGAAACGTAATTAAAAAAATCGTTTCAAGCTGGGAAAAAGGAATCAGTGATAAGACAGCCGATAGACACAACCCTAACATCGAACCAATCAAATATTGCACTTGCCGATGTTTCATCGCATCTAAATTCTCAGCCAATAAAATCGAGGCACAAGACAGTGTCAGCCAATAAGGATTTTTCATGTTCAAGCCATGGCTCACATAAACGGAAAGGAATAATGCAGCGCTGTAAAAAATCGAATCAATGATTACTAAAGGTTCTTGGTGAAAACGCTCCTTCAAGGATACCTTTATCACATCCTGTTCCGGACGTGAATCCATTTTTTTCGTTAGAAATGCAGCAATCAAAGCAAACACAACACCCATAAAGAAAAAAGAAGCTACTGTTGGCAAATGGGAAAATGGAACGGACATACTCGTTCCCATAGCCGCTAACATCGCAAAGAATAAGCCCCCTGGTTTAGAAATATGGAACAAACGCAAAATAAATCGACTGAAAAAAGCAACTGCTCCAACAGCAAATGGTTCAAGCCAGATGACATACGTCGACAATAGTCCTAATGTAAAGGCCAGTAATAGACCGCAACCAATCAAAAATAGGCGCTTTAGTAATTGCTTCATTGGAATGTTCTGGTAGTAAAAGAAGGTAAAGATACCTAGAGAAGAGAAACTTGAAATCAAAAAATTATGATTGATGTAACCGATCCATAAAACGAGAAAGATCAGCACCATCAGATTCATGATACGAAATGGATTTTCTTGAATTTTGTTAAATGTAAAATAAGATTTAACCATAAAAAACCTCCTTATTTTGAAATGTATATAAAAATCGTTTTCGCCTTAAGGATGTCTTGTCTATTTATATGAAGTATCAAAGAAATCAACTATTAGAAGTAAAAGGAGAGTTTTCCAGAGAAAAATTTAAACGAATTTACTTTATCTAGTATAACACCAATTTTCATCACTTAAACAAACAGAAATTCCCATCAAACATTAAATAACTAATTAAATATTATAATTGATTAATAATAACCACCATTATTTGTAATAATATAGATAGTTTTAGCTATCTAAAATTAAAAGCTTTTCATCTAGTCAAAGAATTTATGAAATCTACTTTATTTTTTTGTATTTTAAATTTATACTATGAAAGAAATCATTTTTAATAACAAAAAAAAATAAAAATTTATTGTTAAATAAAGTTTTTTTAATTTTAACATCAGGCATATACGTTGGAGAACACAGA
>NZ_JBFBHQ010000067.1:0-2115 GCF_040701845.1 Streptomyces angustmyceticus
TCTTTGAGCTTTACCTGGTTCTCATTCCACTTGAAAATCAGTGTCCCGGTTGGTTTTAAAACACGTATACACTCGGACATTCCTAGTTTTATATCTTCTGGCCAGTTATCTTTATCTAACTGTCCGTATTGTCCTTTCATAATTGAATTCTGGCCAGCCCATTTTAAATGTGGCGGATCAAATACAACTAAATCATAAACATTATCTTCAAAAGGCATATCTCTAAAATCAGCTACAACATCTGGTTTCACATTTATTTTCTTTCCATGGATCTCGTACTCTTCTTCTCGTATATCCATATACGTTGCAAAACTACAATCTTTATCGAACCAGAACAAACGACTACCACAGCATGCATCTAATATTTTCGGCATTCATTCCACTTCCTTTTAAATGCTTCTCTCTTCTCCGCCTTCTAAATAAATGATCCCAGATTTCTTATTAAGGCTTACGCATCTGATTTCTTGATTAGAACCTCTTTCGTAGCCAGCATCTTGATAACTCTTTTCGTAATAATCCACAGTTGAGACTAAGACTTCCGCTTCTGGGTTAAGTTGTAGAATTGGTATTAATTGTTTTGCTTTCATTTACTGTTCTCCTTCATAAAAACTAACCAATGTGTTTTTGTTCACTTGCTTGAATATATCTGAGTTTCAATCTTATTATTCGTCTCTAAATCTCTAACGTGTTAGCGTTAATTTGTGGGGGATTTAGGGGGTGGCTCATTTGTTTATAACTGCAAAAGTTATCTTTTGGGTGATAGTTATTCTTTTCGTCCTAGTTATTTGTAGATTTGCAAAATGTAATGCTCAATGTTACACAATGTTTCTTTTTGCATGTCCGATTTTTTATTTTATAATTAAAATATTTAACTATGGACTTGATCAATCGTTATCTGTTTTTATTAGATATTTGATTGGCCTATTTCTCGCAGTTGTTACTTTTATCGCATATCTAATCTATCGCTTTAAAAAGTAACAACTAAACCAGTCTTTATGGCTGGTTTCTTAGTCTATTGCTTCAATATTTCACTATTCTCGTACATATTTCCGATGACCCTTACATAAGGCTTTAGCCTAGCTAATAATAAATCTCCGGCACACCATGTTAAGTCGTGTTGATTCCATCCAACTACATAATTGCCTTCGATTTCTATTCCTGCACCACTATCTTCTTTTCTTTGAAATGGATGATTTTCGACCGCTACAATATCCCCATCAAAAATCTCTACACCGTTCTTATCTTTCAGTCCTGTGGATTGCATGAGTTCAATGTCATCAAAAATAACCTCAACTGTATTACCTAAAGAATAAACGACGTGACTATTTAAAGGAAAATCATCTCCAATCCAAATTGATCTAACTTCGTGCATACATTTATTATTTTTATCCCACACTCTAAACTTAGGTATCATTTGCTGTCCCTCCTACTTATTTTCTGTAATGGTGAAAGGCACAATACTTTCAGGCATATAGTTGACTTCATATTTGTATTGGTTCACTTCAGCGCCAGCGAGATCTTCTATCACGTACATATTGAACTGCGTCATATTGATTAAATGCTTTTTGTAAACTCCTTCTTCCGTTTCGACTAGTATCTCAAGCTTTTCAGAATTACTAGTGTTTACCGAGATTCTTCCAATAACCTCAAATTCTACTGTGTTAGATAATGTGTTCATAACAGCGACACGACGAATTACATTGAAGTTATCTGCTTCTGGGCTTACGTTATGAGACACTTTCGTAGCTTGACGACATGCCGATAAACTAAAAACCATACCTATAGTCACAATGAGTATAATTATTTTTTTCATTTGCTAATCTCCTCGACAAGCTCTTTTAATTCACAAACTAACGATTCATACAAATACTTAATGGACTCTGCAGTCATCAAATGAACACTTTCTAGATTAAGTATGTGGTCCTCTAGCGTCTCTGCTAATTCATCTTTAAGAGTTTCATCAGTCATTTGTCTTCCTCCGCCTCACATTCAACTTCTGTATCGTATTGATTGTAAATGACATTCACGTGTTCATTAATTTCCTCGCCTTCGCTTACCCAAGGCTTCTCACCATCGAACATAGGAATCCCGACCCCCTCAATAAAATTAGATCGA
>NZ_JBFBHQ010000068.1:0-2097 GCF_040701845.1 Streptomyces angustmyceticus
GTTTTATCTTATCATGTGAAATCATTAACGATAGGGATTGATGACAATAGTTATACTAGGAAATAAAACTAAAAGAATTATAAAAGTATTTAAATATTCGAATAAAAAAACGTATTATATTTTTTTGGGATGTTTTTTTAAAAATAAAGAAGGTCGAGCAGTATTAAATAAATTATTATTTTATTTGATCATGTGAAATTATTAACGATAGGGGTAGATGAAAATAGTTATGATAAGAAATAAAATGAAAAGAATTATCCGAATTTTAATATTATTTATGGTCGCAGTAACAATTTTTCCAAATTCGGCTTTAGGAAACACAAAAACCAAACCAGATGAACTTGTAATTGATTTAGACAATACGGATACAGGGTTAAGTTTTATAGAGGATTTTAAAGCGGGTGTTGATTGGAGCAATAAGATGTTTCCAACTATCCCTGATAATCTCAGCAAAAGTGATGATTTAAAGAATATTAACAATATAAATAACGAGTTAAGAAGAAAGTACATGAATAGAAGTGATTTATATCATAATCAAGATCAATTGGAAGCAATAGATAACCTATTTGTTACTTCGACATCAGAAGATCTCCTACTTTATGCAAATTTTAAAGGGGAAGATTTTGGAATAAACTCTAATTATATATATTATGATCCGGAAATGATACTTGATTTAGTCTTAGAAGATAGTGAATATGGAATTGACCATGGTTATTTATTGGGTACTCTTACCCCTAAATCCCTAGATGAGAAACAAGATATATTTATCCAATTAGAAATAAATATACCTAAAGGTACTAAAATGACTCGGGTTGGGTCACTAGAAGAATCTCAATTCATTTTAGAACGGGGACAAGCATTACACTATACTAAAAAAGAAATCTTAAAGGATGGCGATACGGAAGGGATAAAAATATCTGCTGAATTAATATCTGAAACGGATCTAAATAGTCAAACAGACTTTTATAATAAGGCTATGGCTGAAATGCTAGATAAAAAATTTAATATGCCGAATTCATTTATTAAAATACTACCCTTGGGATTAAATGCTGGATTTGTATTTTCAGAAGGACAAAAAGTTTCAGAGCAAGCAATTGAAATTCTTAGAAATAATAACTTTCTAAACAATCACCAAACTGATATCTTTAATGTTTATTTTACAACAGGATTTAAGGTGCATACAGAGACGTTTGATATTATTACTAAAGATATGACCTTAGAGGAGCGCAAAAAAAAATTCGAAGAATCATTTAGTGATTCATCTTTAGGAACTACAAGATGGTTAACTGACGATAGAATAGATACAAATCTTAACTTTAATAATCTGAGCAATAAAATAATGTTGAGAGAAGATAGGATTATTGAGGAGATATCAAGTACATTCATCCATGAATATTTACACTTTGAAATTCTTAACAACAATTTTTTTGAAAATCATTCTATGTTCCAAGAAAAGTCATTGGAACAAATGACAGAAAATTTAATGGCTAGTGAGTTAGATACCTTAGTTGATATACTAAATGATTCATATGCCAAAGATAATTGGGAAGAATTTTTGTGTGAAGCATTTAGAGCTAAGTTACATCCATACAAACCAATTGCAAAAGATTCAGAAGAAAAAATGCTAAAAACAAATCGTTTCTTAACTAATATTTTTGATGCCTCACCGCCCACTGTTCCTCAAAATTTAAAAGAACTAGAAACAACTGGGAATTCTACCAAGTTTACCTTTGACCATTCTAAGGATGATACTAGTGTTGAAAGATACAATGTTTATAAGGATGGACAATTGGTAAAGTATTATAACACGAAAGCAGATAACAACGGACTCCATTCTCCAACGCCAGGCGATGATCAAGAAAAGATAGAAGTAGATATTGATGGGTTAGATCAAGTAACTGAATATGAGTTTAGAGTAACAGCTATGGATGAAGCTAAAAATGAGTCTGAGAAAAGTGAGCCTTTAAAAATAAAAACAAAAGATACTGAGCCTCCAGAGTTGTCCGGAAATTTAAAAAGACAAGTTTTATCAGCTTCACATGCACATTTTAATTTACCAGCAGCTACAGATAACGTTGGCGTTGCTAAAAAGAAAAT
>NZ_JBFBHQ010000069.1:0-2076 GCF_040701845.1 Streptomyces angustmyceticus
GTTACGTTAAAGACATTCCAATGTACGAAATTGTTAAATTAGCAATGGACGCGTATGTTGCTACACTCAATGAAGAAGAGAAACAAATATATAATCGTCGGCTAAATTCATAAAAAATATACTAACTATATTAGATATACTTAATATAGTTAGTATATTTTTTTAATGATTAAAATTAGTATCCTTAAAAAAGTATATTTAATATACTAAATATATTAAATATACTTAGTATAGTTCTATAGAGTTTAAATAAGGATATCTATAATTATCTCAGTCATGTCCAATAATAATTATTCAATTCGCTTTTTCTTTTTTTTTCCAATCGTCGATATATATATTTCATATTCATCCTGAAGTGAGAGAAGCTCTTCATAAGTAGAAGACATGTTTGAACTTGCCGCAAGCCCTATGTCATAAATAAAACCTACGGGTAGTGATTCAACTCGTCGATTCCGTGTGATCCAACTAGCGACAGTACCTTGACTATAGCCATAGGACTCACAAAATTGGTCGACAGTAACTCCTAGATACTTGATAATGAATACATTGATTGGGTGGGAATAAACAAAGGTATTTCGAGACATGGTGGGTGAGCCTACCTCTCTTAATATTATTGCGTTCGCAATAATAGTTTAACGTTTATAACCTGCTATTGTCTACTTCTTTTATTCACTAGGCCTAATCCCTAATCTCGGCATCAAAAAAATAGGCTTAACCCCTTCTTGCTTTTCTATTCTTTCTTCATCCATACTAATGATTCGTCTTCTACAAAATATTCGCTAAATTCTTGTTCACTAATGACCATGAACGTGCCTGGAAAGAGCTTTAGAAGGACTTGTCCATACTCTAACGCAATCATGCCACGCGCTGTTTCAAAAGCTACTTTCCCATTTTTTGAGAATTTCTTTGTTTTTTTAATAGCCGTATTCCCGCAAAAAGTGACCAAACAGCTGTATTGTCCTTTAGTGTATTTCAAATATTCAAAGGGTTTTTCATTAAAACAATTCCCTGTCGCTTTTATTCTCGTTTGCTGTTTTTCTGCTAATAACCAACTTTTCTTAGTCGAATGCTCTTGCAAGCGTGCTTCTACTGAAATAATCGAGCCATCTTCTTGTTCTAAATAAATGGAAGAATAATAATCCTTAGAGATAGGAACTGCCTTGCTTAATTCTGTAATCTGTCTCCCTAATAAACGACAACCAGTTTCCTGGGCAAACGTATAAACCAAATATTCTGAACCATCTTTGAACAAGAGAGAATAGACTTGATACACTTTTTTTGGCTTCGCCTTTTCCTTTTTGGGGACTGCGGCCAACTGTTGAATCACTGGTTGTTTAACTTCGTATGTTTTTTCATACTGCATTAATTGTTTGACAGTAGGCTGTAGCTTGTCTTGGGTCTCTCTATACTGCTCACAGTATAGACAATAACGATCCTTACCAATCGGATGACACAAATCCGGATCGGACTTATGTTTCTTTTTGATTTCTTGCAATTTCTCCTCATAAAAATATTTCATTGTCAGCATTTGTTTGTACTCTGATCGATTCAATTCTTTTACTCCTTTTGTTTATTATCTACACATAGTAAATGTTTTCTTCAAATAGCTTTCTATTTATTCTATCACACATCAATTCCCTTTATTTTCAGTAGAAAAGGGATCACTGAAACAACTAAACAGAAAATAGCGTTAGATTTTGGAAAGGGTGATTTAGCATCTATTCGACTTTCCTTATCGCTATTTTCTGTACGGATGTTTCAGTGACCCCTAAATCCCAGTACTTATCTAACTCTCTTCATACGGCGCAATATAATAGTAGAAACTATGATACCCTGCGCTAGCTTCCACATAAAAGGTAAAGCATTCCACGCCAACCTCGTTAATCAATTGTTGCCCATAACCCCAAATTTCCTCTAGTAATTCTTCATAGCAAATATAGCGCCATTCGTACTGCTGAATGATATTCATAGCTGACTCCATTTATCTAACTCCTGGATTTCAATGTGGCGAATTTCATCGTAATGGACCTTATGCTCTCCAATAAAAATACCTAGTTCATCATAACCATGAATTTC
>NZ_JBFBHQ010000070.1:0-1950 GCF_040701845.1 Streptomyces angustmyceticus
CCTCCTATTGCTTCGTTTTTCACTTAATTCCGTCTTATGATACCTATTGCATTACTCCTTTAGATACTGTTATACTAAAGGAGCAATGCTTCGCTATAGGCTATATTGCGTGCTTATCTTAACTACCGATTAAGATAGGCTTTTTTGTTCCCCTAAGACGTTACGAAACATGTCGTATCTCTCCTCCGATTAACTCATTTACTCTCTTTAACCATTCGATACTGGCTTCTTGTAGAAATTTATCTGCATTTTTATTTTTATAACCATGTAATTGTATGATTTTTTTATCTCTGTACTCTAAGGTGTAATAAGGTTTATCTAGTTCGTTAGCCCTCCTAATAAGTACTATTGTCGTTTCACCATTGGCATGGCTATTAATATAGCTACTCCCACCGACACACATCTCTAAAGCTTTTCCTTCTTCAATTAATTCCTTTGCTTCTTTTGGCAATAGAAATTGATAACCTTGAACTCTCATTTCTAATTCTTTTAGCTCTTTCGCTCGTTTAGCAAATTCCTTGCGGACAACTTCCCTTTTCATTGCATTCAACCTAGCTACTGCCTCGTCATGTGCTTTATAGATATCTTTGGGAAGTATGTGACTTTCACTTAATGAAATATTCAAATCTTTTAAGGTGTTAATGTAATCTACATAGTATCTAGCATTCACCTTATGCTTAATCAAATAGTTTTGAAATCTAATTAAAGATAATCCATTGGGAATCTCATCTAACAGTCGAATTGACAAATATTTTTCAGCACCGTCGATTAACTTACTCCCTCTATTCTCTATCTCATTTTTTAATTCCCACGTGCTGTATTTTCTATCGCTCTTTTTAAAAAATTCTTTGTTCCTTTTTAACCAGTTAACAGTTACTTTACGCATATCTAATCTTTGCGCAATAATCTCCGAAGCTAATTCACTCGCACCTATTTTCTGTGCAAATTCGATTAATCGTCGATACTTATAAATATGAGGTAACTCTTCTGGATACTCTTCTTCTAAGTCTAAATATCTTAATTCAGAAATTTCACCTATACGATTTAACCAATTATTTTGATATAAAAGCAGATACTGCGTACTATAGCTGAACATTGTTCCAGTATTCGTTAGACCAAATTCATAATGATCAATATTTCTAAGTCCAATTTTTACATGATTATCATTTGCTAACTGCTCTAGGTTTAACAAGTAGCTTAAAAAAATTTGTTTTCCATTTTCAAATTTTGAAACGATTGTGTAAGTCTGTATTTCAATTCGCTTTTTCGTACAAAGAACAGTCATAAAATTTTCTTTTCTGTCGTAAAAAGTTAGTCTCGAATTTTTAGTTAACCTTTTCTCACGTACTTCATTATGGTTTCTTTCCGAAGCAATAATTTCTTTTTCCTTATTTTTCCATACGTACGTTGGCATTTGTTCATAGCACCAATCAAAGAATGCTTTTGGCGGTTTCAGACAACTTTTAGCATAATCATTCGCATTTTTCATAGAAAATCTAGCAAACTTAATTGCTCTCCTTCCGGTGATTTTGTTTCTTTTTTAGGAACATGGTTTTCTTTTTCGCATTGCTTACTTACTGTTACTAATGGATTCGTTACGCTCATCTTTGGTTGCTTTATTTCAACTTCTTCACTCTTAAAGTAATCTGTCACCCACTGAAAAACATCATCATGGATAATTAGTGCGCACCCTCCAATTGCTTGCTTCATTGCCTGCGAGTAACAGTACTGCATTGCCTTTCTAATACTTTTCCCTTCCTTTAGAATCCCCTCTAAAAGCTCATTATCTACTTGTACCTGTTGGCACAACCAATTGTGTAGGATATCTTCCGACCTTGGACGTTCCTCACTCATTTCTTCCATCATCTTGGCATGTGCCTTTTCCATTAATTCATTCATTTCTATTCTCCTTTCTTATTGTGTGGTGCTTTCTAGTTTATGGAAAGCACC
>NZ_JBFBHQ010000071.1:0-1692 GCF_040701845.1 Streptomyces angustmyceticus
CAAATGCGAACGTATGTTTGTATAATGTGAGAGAAGAGGGGGAGAACAACATGCTTGATTACTCAAATGAGCCAGTCAATGATTACTTTCTAATCGACATGAAAAGCTTTTATAGTTCGGTGGAATGTGTTGAAAGAAACTTAGATCCGTTAACGGCTGAATTGGTCGTGATGAGTCGAGCAGATAATACAGGGTCAGGGCTTACTTTAGCCGCTTCACCAACTGCCAAAAGTAAATATGGAATCACAAACGTTAGTAGACCTCGTGATTTACCTTATCCTTTTCCTAAAGAATTACACATTGTACCACCAAGGATGAACTTATATATCAAAAAAAATATGGAAGTAAATAGTATTTTTCGGCAATACGTCGCAGATGAAGACTTATTGATTTATTCCATCGATGAGTCGATTCTAAACGTAACAAAATCGCTGAACTTATTTACGACACCTGGTACAAGAAGTGAGAGACGAAAACAGCTCGCAAGACAGATACAGTTACACGTTTACCGTCAAACTGGTTTGATCGCAACCGTCGGTATTGGTGATAATCCTGTTTTGGCTAAACTTGCCTTAGATAATGAAGCCAAGCATAATAAGGGATTTATAGCGGAATGGACGTATCAAAATGTGCCAGAAAAAATTTGGTCGATTAAAGAAATGACGGACTTTTGGGGTATCGGATCACGCATGAAAAAAAGATTGAACCACATGGGGATTCTGACTATTAAAGATTTAGCCAATTGGGACCCATACGCGCTCAAGAGGCAACTAGGGGTTATTGGGCTACAGCTCTATTTTCATGCGAATGGGATTGATCGAACGGATATCGCAGAACCACCAGAACCAACTAAAGAGAAATCTTATGGCAATTCTCAGGTGCTACCGAAGGATTATACGAGGAAAGAAGAAGTAGAGATCGTGGTGAAGGAAATGGCGGAACAAGTGGCTGCACGTATTCGACAGCATAATTGCAAGACTGGTTGTGTTCGCTTGTATATAGGTACGTCGATTCTGGAATCAAAGTCAGGGTTTTCGCACCAAATGAAAATCCCACTCACTGATAACACGAAAGAGCTTCAGTACTATTGCCTTTATCTCTTCAACAAATATTATGAAGGACAAGAAGTAAGACATGTTGGAATTACTTACAGCAAACTCGTTTATACGGATTCTCTTCAGCTAGATTTGTTTAGTGATCCACAACAACAGATTAATGAGGAAAAACTAGATAAGATTATCGACAAGATCCGACAGAAGTATGGGTTTACGGCAATTGTACACGCTTCTTCTAAGTTAGAAGGCGCACGTAGTATTACTAGAAGTACGTTAGTCGGTGGGCATCCAGGCGGAAATGGAGGGCTTAATAATGATTGATTACAACGATCGAGGTCGTCTAAAGTGGGCAGGTTTCTATCTCTCGGATCACACAGAAAAGATCGATGCCGACGTCGAGCAACGAGCCAATCAAAACTTGGCCAAAGAACAAATGACAACGGAAGAGATTACGGAAGTATTGAACGCTGCTGTGCTGAAAAGAAAAGTTGTTTGTATCCAAAAGGAAGAACGAGACTCTGAAGGCTACTATCCTGATGATATTAAGGGAGAAATTCATGGTTATGATGAACTAGGTATTTTTATTGGAGAGCATAAGGTCCATTACGATGAAATTCGCCACATTGAAATCCAGGAG
>NZ_JBFBHQ010000072.1:0-1689 GCF_040701845.1 Streptomyces angustmyceticus
AGTGAAGGATACAAAGTGACGTTGTTACCAACGAACTATCAAATCAAACGGGAACAACAATATTTGGAAGAGTTTGCAGCGAAAGCTTTTGACGGATTGATCATTACCTCAAGAGCGAACCCCTTAGAGTTATTGCTTAAATATCAACGCTATGGCCCTATGGTCTTTTGTGAGAAAATCGAAGGTTTAGAGGTAACGAGTGTCTACATTGATCGCAAACAATCGATTACTGATGGTTTATTCTTTTTAAAAGATCAAGGAGTCAAACGTTTGGGTGTAACTTTAGGGAGAACTGGTCGATTGAGTTACAATTCGAAAATCACATTGACGTTGTGTAAAGAGATTTTTCCTGAATTTAATGAAGCTGATGTCTACTGGCAGTGTATTGATACCAAACATGGGAAATTGGCTGGGGAATTTTTTAAGGAACGAGGAATTGATGGTATTTTCACGAATTCAGATACGGTAGCAGCCGGCATTCTTCAAATTTATAGAGACGAAAAAATCCCAATCGTCGGTAGAGAAAATATGCTGATCAGTGAACTGTTAGATTTTTCGACGATCGACCATCACTTGAAACAATGTGGCGAGACCGCTTTTCGTTTGTTTTTGAATGACACAATCGAACAGGTAAAAATTCCGTATACGTTTATTCAACGTACGTAAAAGAAATCGGGCTAGAAGTGTATAGCTTCAAGAAATAAGACAGAATCCATGAAATTTGTTTCTCGAATTTTGAGGGATTCTGTCTTATTTTGAAGAGGTTACTTCTGCTACAGCCGTTTATTCGAATTTAAAGTGTATATAAAGATTGATTTTTTTGTCATAGACTTTTTTATGCATTTTCTTGAATGATTTCGTTCAATGCTTTAGCGGCACCTTTGCCACTACGAGAATCATAGTATTCAGTAAAACGTTCATCTGAGATATACAGCATACCTAATCCTTTGTGGGCTTCTGCTTGATACGTGGGCCAACTAAATAATAGCCATTTTTTATGTGCATCAAAAATTTCTTTTGCAAGTGCCTGATTTGATTGGTCAGACAGATAAGACGTTAAATTCGTTAGTAATTGTTGCTCAACATCTTGCATTTCTTGATATTTTTCTTGGGAAAGGTTTTGCCATTGTTCGTTCGCTTTATCAATCGTTTCTTTTCCGTATTTTTCACGGACCTCTGTGCCATAGTTTGCTTCATTTTCAGTTATTTTTTGTTTTTTAAATCCTTCAAATTTTTCTTGGTCAGTCATTTTTTTTCCTCCTTTGAATTGTGCTAATGTTTGTTGGACGGTTGCCAGGAGAATATCGATTTCTGCTCGTTTCTCTAGTAGTTTTCTCTGATGTTCGATGAGTGCATGTTGATGATCAAAGGTAGGATCATCTAATAATTCGCGAATTTGATTCAGTGGAAAATCTAAAGATCGATAAAATAAAATTTGTTGTAGACGATCGATTTCTTGAGAACCATAGATACGATAACCAGCTGAATTGATCCGTTTGGGTTTGAGTAAATCAATTTCATCATAAAAACGTAGTGTACGGCTACTTACACCTGAGAGCTGTGCCATTTTCTTAATTGTGTACTCCATTGTTTTTCCTCCTGACAAAACTAGCATACTCCTTGACGTAACGAGAAGGTCAAGTGAAAAATCATCTTTTTTATCTAATTGATTATATGTTATACTATTAA
>NZ_JBFBHQ010000073.1:0-1669 GCF_040701845.1 Streptomyces angustmyceticus
TCCAATTAAGCCATAACAATTGCCGGGAGTGAATTTTATATTAACATCATCAAATAGTTTGCGATCTGAAAAGTGCAAACTTACATCATTTACAGTAATCAATTTTTTTCCTCACTTTATGTTTATAATATTTGCCAAGTCTTCTAGAATTATATAGGGGAATGTTGAAAGTTTCAAGGAAATCAGTAATTCTTTACGTTTCACGTGAAACAAGCAAAAGAATAAAAGGGATAAACCGTTTTTTTACAACTAAAGCATTTTCATAAATGCTAAATTTTTGAAGTTATTTAAATAGGAGCGTAAGATAGAAATAGATTAGAAGAAAGTAGGGATTAAAATGAAAGAAAGTAGAAAAATTGATTGGGGTTCACTCGTTTTAGGGATATTATTTGTTTTAGTTTCCTTGATTTCTTTTCGCGATCCAGTAGGTAACTTAGTTGCTATCGTTATTGTATTTGCTATTTTTGCGATCCTAAAAGGATTATTTGAGTTATTTCTACGTAGTCGAGTAAAAGAACTGACAGGATATAAAGGTAAGATGCCGATGGTGATTGGGATTATCGATTTATTGATTGGGATCTTTTTCATTTTCAATATTGGTGCTGGGGTAGTTGCACTACCTTATGTATTCGCTGTTTGGTTTATTATTGATTCTGTTTTGGCTTTATTTACTGCTGATTTATTCAGAGGAATAAGTGAAGGACATTATTGGTTTACGGTGGTCATTAATGTATTGGGTATCTTACTAGGTATCATGTTATTATTCAATCCTTTATCCTCTGCGTTGACGCTAAGTTTCTTAGTTGGATTTTACTTTATGGTCGTTGGGATCAATCAGATCGTGTATGCACTTAGCTAACCGATAAAAGAAAATATCTACGTTTTTTAATGGTAGGTTTTGTAAAACATTAGCAGATTAGTAATAAAGTAAGTATATGGTATTTGAAAAAGAGCCACTCTCGATTCTATCAATACATAGAATCGGGAGTGGCTCTTTTTTCATTGGGGTGTGCCCTTTCGAAGGGCTTTTACAACTGATTAGACAAAAGTTGCGTATATATTTCATGAAGCACCGGCATACCATGTACTTCGTATTTTTCTTTGAAGCGTTCGATTTCGTCTTCGCTATACTTTCTTGGGTCTAAGTGTAAGTCTTCGACAGGTAAGGGCCGTTTATTGGGGATCTTGACGTCGATCACTACTGGTCGATCAGATTTCGCCGCAGCATCGAAGGCAGGGCGTAATTGCTCGTAGTGCGTGATCGTGAAGCCATCGGCACCTAAGGCTTCGCAGGCTTTCCCAAAATCAGCTTGTTCAAGAGAAACACCAAATTTTTGTTGTTCAGTGTCTTCTTGTTCTGCTTCGATAAATCCGAATGAATCATTTGAGAAAACGACATTGATGATTGGCAACTGATAGCTGACTTGGGTCAAGATATCTTGCATCACCATTGCAAAACCGCCGTCTCCGCTTAAAGTAAAGACTTGTTTCTCCGGAAAGCTTAATTTAGCAGCAATTCCTCCTGGTACACCGTTGCCCATCGTCGCAAACCAACCAGAAGTAGTGTGTAACTGCTCACCAGTCATGTTCAGTAAACGAATCGAATGAATAGTCGTATTTCCAACATCTGTCACAAAAATAGCATCACGTTCGGCAATTCGGTTGATTT
>NZ_JBFBHQ010000074.1:0-1659 GCF_040701845.1 Streptomyces angustmyceticus
GTGGTCGTTCGGGCGTAACTTATTACTTGTTCGCCCCACAGGGGAGAGCGGAGCGGCCGGAAGGCCCCGCAGCCCCTCAAGTAGCGAACCACCCCCAACATCTGTTCTTGAGAGTTTCGGTTCTCTGGTTTACAGTTGGGGTTCTGCCGTTCGGCACATTTTCTGGGATCTGCTTCGTTTGAGGTGGTCTTGTTGTGTGTGGATGGTGTGAAGGTAGTGAACTGCCTCACGGTTAGGTCTAGGTGACTGTTTCTGTGGGTGCGTCCGTTCCTTGAGAACTCAACAGCGTGCACTTGTCAAATGCCAATTTATTCCTCGTTGATCTTCGGATTGCGAGAAATTCCTTTGGATCAAAGACCAGCCTCTTCGGGGGTTGGCATATGGATACGTCAGTAATGATGTTTCTCTTTGGTCAGTTTCAAACTCGCTGCAGCATCGTTTTCCCGGTGTTGTGTGCATTTCTTTTTTACGGAGAGTTTGATCCTGGCTCAGGATGAACGCTGGCGGCGTGCTTAACACATGCAAGTCGAACGGTGAAGCCAAGCTTGCTTGGTGGATCAGTGGCGAACGGGTGAGTAACACGTGAGCAACCTGCCCTGGACTCTGGGATAAGCGCTGGAAACGGCGTCTAATACTGGATATGAGCCTCTTCCGCATGGTGGGGGTTGGAAAGATTTTTTGGTCTGGGATGGGCTCGCGGCCTATCAGCTTGTTGGTGAGGTAATGGCTCACCAAGGCGTCGACGGGTAGCCGGCCTGAGAGGGTGACCGGCCACACTGGGACTGAGACACGGCCCAGACTCCTACGGGAGGCAGCAGTGGGGAATATTGCACAATGGGCGAAAGCCTGATGCAGCAACGCCGCGTGAGGGATGACGGCCTTCGGGTTGTAAACCTCTTTTAGCAGGGAAGAAGCGAAAGTGACGGTACCTGCAGAAAAAGCGCCGGCTAACTACGTGCCAGCAGCCGCGGTAATACGTAGGGCGCAAGCGTTATCCGGAATTATTGGGCGTAAAGAGCTCGTAGGCGGTTTGTCGCGTCTGCTGTGAAATCCCGAGGCTCAACCTCGGGCCTGCAGTGGGTACGGGCAGACTAGAGTGCGGTAGGGGAGATTGGAATTCCTGGTGTAGCGGTGGAATGCGCAGATATCAGGAGGAACACCGATGGCGAAGGCAGATCTCTGGGCCGTAACTGACGCTGAGGAGCGAAAGGGTGGGGAGCAAACAGGCTTAGATACCCTGGTAGTCCACCCCGTAAACGTTGGGAACTAGTTGTGGGGACCATTCCACGGTTTCCGTGACGCAGCTAACGCATTAAGTTCCCCGCCTGGGGAGTACGGCCGCAAGGCTAAAACTCAAAGGAATTGACGGGGACCCGCACAAGCGGCGGAGCATGCGGATTAATTCGATGCAACGCGAAGAACCTTACCAAGGCTTGACATACACCAGAACGGGCCAGAAATGGTCAACTCTTTGGACACTGGTGAACAGGTGGTGCATGGTTGTCGTCAGCTCGTGTCGTGAGATGTTGGGTTAAGTCCCGCAACGAGCGCAACCCTCGTTCTATGTTGCCAGCACGTAATGGTGGGAACTCATGGGATACTGCCGGGGTCAACTCGGAGGAAGGTGGGGATGACGTCAAATCATCATGCCCCTTATGT
>NZ_JBFBHQ010000075.1:0-1577 GCF_040701845.1 Streptomyces angustmyceticus
TGGGCGTCAAGCTCACCGAGCTGCGCCCGGAGCAGGCCGCCTACATCGGCGTCCAGGTCGAGGGCCCGTACAAGCCCGACCACTACCGCTACTGACCGCCCCGGAACCGCCGACACCTGGAGTGCGCATGTCCCGTCGCCTGTTCACCTCGGAGTCCGTGACCGAGGGCCACCCCGACAAGATCGCCGACCAGATCAGTGACACCGTGCTCGACGCCCTGCTGGCCGCCGACCCCGCGTCCCGCGTCGCCGTCGAGACCCTGATCACCACCGGGCAGGTGCATCTCGCCGGTGAGGTCACCACCACCGCCGCCGCACCGATCGCCGCCCTCGTCCGCGAGAAGATCCTCGACATCGGCTACGACGCGTCCGCCAAGGGCTTCGACGGCGCCTCCTGCGGCATCTCCGTCTCCCTCGGCGCCCAGTCGCCCGACATCGCGCAGGGGGTGGACACCGCCTACGAGAAGCGCGCGGCACACGCCGGCTCCGGCACGGAGGCCGATGAGCTCGACGCCCAGGGTGCCGGCGACCAGGGCCTGATGTTCGGCTACGCCTGCGACGACACCCCCGAGTTGATGCCGCTGCCGATCCAGCTGGCCCACCGGCTCTCCCAGCGGCTGACGGAGGTCCGCAAGGACGGCACCGTTCCCTATCTGCGCCCGGACGGCAAGACGCAGGTCACCATCGAGTACCTCGGCAGCCAGCCGACCCGTCTGGACACCGTCGTCGTCTCGTCCCAGCACGCCTCCGACATCGACCTGGACACGCTGCTGGCTCCCGACATCCGCGAGTTCGTCGTCGAGCACGTCCTCGGGCAACTGGCCGACGACGGCATCAAGCTCGACACCGACGGCTACCGGCTGCTGGTCAACCCGACCGGCCGCTTCGAGGTCGGCGGCCCGATGGGCGACGCCGGTCTCACCGGCCGGAAGATCATCATCGATACGTACGGCGGCATGGCCCGGCACGGGGGCGGCGCCTTCTCCGGCAAGGACCCCTCCAAGGTCGACCGCTCCGCCGCCTATGCGATGCGCTGGGTGGCGAAGAACGTGGTCGCGGCCGGGCTGGCCCGCCGCTGCGAGGTCCAGGTGGCCTACGCCATCGGAAAGGCGCAGCCCGTCGGCCTGTTCATCGAGACCTTCGGCACCGCCGTGGTGGCCACCGAGCGGATCGAGAAGGCCGTGACCGAGGTCTTCGACCTGCGCCCCGCCTCCCTCATCCGCGACCTCGACCTGCTCCGTCCCATCTACGCCAAGACCGCCGCGTACGGCCACTTCGGCCGGGAGCTGCCGGAGTTCACCTGGGAGCGCACCGACCGGGTGGACGCCCTGCGCAAGGCCGCGGGAGTCTGAGATGCGCCTCGCCGTCAGCGACTCCCCCGCCGCTCTCCCCACCGCCTGCGGGCCCGCCGCCGCCCGGACGCCGGCCCCCCGGCCGGGAGCACTCTCATGAGCGCCCGCACCACCTCGCTGCGTGAGGCATGGGCCTCGCGGGTGGTGGTCGCCGACGGTGCGATGGGCACCATGCTGCAGGCGCAGGATCCGTCCATGGAGGACTTCCAGCAGTTGGAGGGCTGCA
>NZ_JBFBHQ010000076.1:0-1562 GCF_040701845.1 Streptomyces angustmyceticus
AGCGGAGTAGCGGACGAACGAATCACAGCGATCGTTGACCAAGATGCGTACCAAATCGGCTATCAAGTGATCGAGAATTTAGTGAAAGCAATCGACGGTGAAACAATTGACACAACCATTCCGATCGATGTCAACTATGTGTTAGCGGAAGAGTTAGAAGAGTATGGAAAAGAAAAAAGTAAAGTGAAAACAGACTCAGTAGAAGATTCTTCGATAGAAAGTACAGAAGAATCAGAATAAAAAGCGTATATAATCATTGGAAAGGAACAGGCGGTGTCTTGATGGAACGGACTGTTTCTTTCGCTTGTTTTTGTTGGAAAGGGGAACGATTCATGTATGTATTAGGTTTAGATCTAGGAACAAGTGCTTTGAAGGGCCTAGTGTTTGATCGAAAAGGAAAATTAGTGGCAGAAGCAGTTGCTTCTTACCCTATGAGCAATCCACAGATGGGGTATAGCGAGCAACAACCGGCGGATTGGCTCAAAGCAGCAGATCAAATATTGAAAGAATTATTAGAGAAAGTAACTGATCTTAAAGATGAATTGGCAGGCATCAGTTTTTCTGGACAGATGCACAGCTTAGTTCTTTTGGATGAAGCAGATCAAGTTGTAAGACCAGCTATTTTATGGAATGATGTTCGTACGACACCACAATGTCAACGAATCACTGAAATAATGGGCGACAAGTTGTTACAGCACACGAAAAACAAAGTGTTAGAAGGATTTACACTACCGAAAATCTTATGGGTCCAAGAACACGAACCAGCGAGTTGGGAAAAGGTCAAACACATTCAATTACCGAAAGATTATTTACGGTTCTGGTTGACTGATTCGTATCATATGGACGAGTCAGATGCGGCTGGCACACTACTGCTGAATCAAGAAACGAAGCAGTGGGACGAAGAAATCTTAGAAGAATTTGGGATTGATCCAGCCATCTTACCTCCTTTAGTGGCTTCTACTGAAGTGGTGGGGACATTGAAAGAGGAATTTAAAGAAAGATACGGCTTTACCAAGCCAGTCAAAGTGATTGCAGGCGGTGCCGACAATGCCTGTGGCGCTGTTGGCGCTGGTATTTTAGAAGAAGGTCTGGGATTATGTTCCATCGGCACAAGTGGCGTATTCCTTCGTTACGAAAAAAATGTGGATAGAGACTATCAAGGGAAACTCCATCTCTTCCAACATGCCTCAGGTGCCGCGTATTCCATGGGTGTGACCTTAGCAGCTGGCGACAGCTTGAGTTGGTTCAAACAGCGCTTTGCTCCTGATCGTTCCTTCAACGAGTTGCTATCAGAAATCGGAAGTGTTGATGCAGGCAGTAATGGCTTATTATTCACTCCTTATATCGTAGGGGAACGCACGCCTTACAGTGATAGTCAAATCAGAGGAAGTTTTATTGGAATAGATACGCAACACGAGTTAAAACATTTTACCCGTAGCGTGCTAGAAGGGATTACCTTCTCTCTAAAGGACTCCCAAGCGATCATGGATGAGATGACCCAACAAAAAATCGAAACCATCGTGTCGGTAGGTGGCGGTGCAAAAAACCGCGAGCGAGGGCAG
>NZ_JBFBHQ010000077.1:0-1467 GCF_040701845.1 Streptomyces angustmyceticus
CCTCTCCATTTGACCAAACTAAAGGTTTAGAAGTAGAACGCATACCAAACCATTGACTATCGGGATTCATAACTTGTGCTAACCCCCATTCAGCTGCTTCGATGTTCGTCTTGAATTCCATGCCACTATTACCTAGTGGCGTTACACGATATAATTCTTCTTCTGGACCAGTTTCGTTTCCTCCTGAACCATTATCCCCACCTGTTGGCGGTGTTGTTTCTGTACCTCCACCAGAAGAACCGTTGTCGCCACCAGTTGGCGGTGTTACTGTGTTTCCGCCTCCTGTAGAACCGTTGTCTCCTGTTGCTGGTGGTGTTACTGCATTTCCTCCACCTGTTGAGCCATTGTCTCCTGTTGCTGGTGGTGTCACTGTATTTCCTCCGCCTGCTGAGCCATTATCTCCTGTTACTGGCGGTGTCACTGCTTGTGAACCTTGATTAGTATTAGAACCAGTTGTCGGTGCTTGCCCAATTGGTTGACTTGGATCTATTTTATCTTCGTCTTTAACAACAGACTGCGCAATGGTTTCTCCTTGAGGGTTTTGAACAGTGACTACATTACCTTCAAAAACTAACTTATTCCCTGCATAAATCAAATCTACATTTGCAATTGAATTTCTTTCTGCCAGTGCCTTCACTGTCATGTTTGTAGCTTCTCCGATACCACTTAAAGTATCACCAGTGACGATCGTGTATTCTTTACCGTCTGTTTTTGCGATATCTGCTTTAATTTGTTCGACCGAACGTGGTGTCCATTCTGTGGCCTCTGCATTTTCGGTATGAATAGCTAACGCCATCCCTCCAACTGTTACTCCGATTGCTAACACTTTTAACATTTTCATTTAGGTTCCTTCTTTCTTTTTTTATCTTAAATTAAGCATACTTTACTTAGCATGCTTAGTCAAGCGTTTGTTTGATATTTATGTTTAATTTGGTATACTTTTTTTAGTATCTAATATTTAGGAGGTCTAAAAAATGAAATTAACTGAAATCCAACAATGGGGTAAAAAAAATCTACTCACCAGACAACAAGCTGCTAAAATCACAGGACAGTCTTACACTGCATTCTCACAGACAATCAAAACAGGAAAGATAAAACCTTTTTTTGAGTTTGGAGATTCAGGACCTTCGGTAGTTAGACTTTATTTAAAGAGTGACATTGAAGAATACGCACAGCAATTAAAAACTAAAAAAAGCATTGCGTCTCAAAGCAAAAAAGTCGAGACAAGTAAATGAAATCAAAATTATTCCTAGTTATCTCAATTATCTTTATTTGTTTAAGTTCTATTTTGATGTACCAATCTCATAATAGAAGAAAGGACTACCGAGATACAATAGAATCATCATCCGTACCTGAACCTTCTGCTTTTGAACAACTACAAAAAGTAAAAAACAAAGAAATAGTCGACTTAGGAGAAGCAATGATCACCTTTGTTCATTTTGAAGACGTCAATCAGGCTATTCTTGC
>NZ_JBFBHQ010000078.1:0-1464 GCF_040701845.1 Streptomyces angustmyceticus
GAAAAGAATAGTCACTTTAGTAATTCCTGTATCCTAACAGAAGAAAGAAAATAAACACAGAGGACATCCAATCAGAAAATTCTGTTGCATGTCCTCTGTTTTGTTAAGCGGATTGTCGAAGTATTTATTTGACCTAAATCAACGCTAACTCTTTCAATGCCTTCCAAATACCATCTTGATCATTCGTATCTGTCACCATTTTTGCTTCCGCTTGGACTTCTGGTACGGCATTCCCCATTGCCACCCCAATACCAGACATACGAAGCATTTCGCGATCATTTTGTCCGTCACCAAAACTGATGACGTCTTCTGGCGCAATCCCTACTCGATTGGCTAGGTTCATGATCGTTACCGCTTTGGAACCATCGTGTGGCACCACATCGACACTATTTTCGTGCCAGCGCACAAAACGGATACGATCGTAAGCACTGAATTGTTGGTCATAAGAGTGATCAAAGAAAGCTAATGCTTGATACACATCCTGTTTTTCAACAAAGTATTCGTCCAATTCTGGTAAGTGTGCACCAAATGAATGCATCGCATCTTCCATCATATCGATACGATTAGATGAAAAGCGTTTGATTGAATCTAAACTAACAAATGCTGTATCGATAGCCTTTTCTTGTGCTTCTTGAATAAATTGGTGTAATTGTTCTTGATCCAGCAAATTTTTATAGACTTGTTCATGATCCAAAAATCCGGCTGCACCGTTACATAGAATATAATTGCTAAATGCTAGATCACGGATAACTTCTTGTGCGTGAAAGCGACTACGCCCTGTAGCAATCGTCACTAAATGTCCATCTTTACGCAGTTTTTCCAAGGCTTCCCTCGTACTGTCCAATGCCTGTTTGTTGGAATCTAACAACGTGCCGTCGATATCAAAAGCAATTAATTTGCGTGTCATTCTATCTCGCCTCTCTATAAATACTTACTTGCTTCTCTCGTTGCAAGCTTACTTAATTCTTTTGTCAATTGTTCTTTTACCCAAAGTGGATTTGTTTTGCTATAGTCCCGCAACGCCCAACCAATAGCCTTTTGAATAAAAAATTCCTTTGTTGAACGATCTGCATGAATCGCTCGTTCGAGTAGAGCGACATCTGTCTGTTCTTTAAACCCTAGTTGCAGGGTAATCGCAATTCGTCTTAACCAAAAGTCTTCTTGACCTTCAAATAATTTGAAAACCGCATCAACTTCTTGGTGAAGTTTTCCCCACGTGCTGTAGACTTTTTGCCAAGAATCGATACTGTCCCACCATTCCTTCTGTGAGACAAGCTCAAGTAACCATACTAAGTTATCAAAAGAAAGACGTTTGACGTTCTTTTGGACTAAATCGATCGCTAAATACTGATACTCACGTTCTTCCTGCATATAATAATCTTTTACTAATAAAAGTAAGTCTGAAATAGGTATCTTCTGGCTTTCTTTTAAAAGAGCCTTTTGTAGTAACACTCTTTCTGTCAT
>NZ_JBFBHQ010000079.1:0-1436 GCF_040701845.1 Streptomyces angustmyceticus
CGCCTCCCAAGTGATTGGCGGGCCTGCATGCAATAGTGTTTTTTGCTTTGGATCATTTAATTCAGGAATCACCGTTTTTGCAGGGACCACATCAACCAGAAACGGCTGTGCGTTCTTGATTTTTTCTGTCACTTTTTGATTTTCTTCGTCAATTTGCTCCTGATGCTCTTCCAACGCATCTAAAATTTTGATCATTTTCTTGTTACCGCTCGCGCGAGGCCGCCAATCCAACTGGACTGTTTGTCCACCATAAGTGACAATCGATTCGTTGAAGCTTTTCAAACCGACATTCACTACACGCGGTTTCGTCGTCAATAACTCCATGACTTGCTCACTCGGTTGTGGTACAGCAACTGTTTTTCCATCATATGCTAAGACTTCTTTATCTGCTTCAGACAATCTGATGCCTTTTAACAACAATGCCAGTTGAACCGCTTTAGCATTACTCTCTGCGACAAAAACACCTGCTTCTTTCAAGCGTTCCACTGATTTTTGGTAGTCTTGTGGATCATTCTTCGTCCCACACACTGTCGCCACGAAATAAAGTTCACGTCCTGCTTTTTCCGCTTCTGACTGCGCAGATTGGATCGTTGGTAACAACGCACCCACCATGTCTTCATGTGCACCATATCCTAAAACAATATCAAATAAGATAACGCCAGTTTCTTCTTCCTTGGCATACTCTTCTATTTTATGGATCCGGACTTCCGGATCGATCATTGGGTGTGGTTTACCTTGTGTATAACGATCATCTCCTAAATCAATCACTTCATACCCTTGAGATTTCAAGATATACCCATCTTCTTTGACCAGACCACCTAAATTTAATGCTTCTGAAATCAGCATGCCTGCTTCAGCTGCGAGCGTTCCTCCAGAATATAGCCCTTTGACGACTTTTTCTTTAGCAAGCGTCAAGACATCCGGCTGTTCTAGTGCTTCAAAGTAATTTTTTTTCACTGTTGCTTCGTTTGCTAAATCTACAGCGATACGGGCAGTTTCCTCTAACGTATGTGCCAGATAGACTTTCCCTTCATGATTCGTTGGTTTTTCTCCTAAAAATATAGCGACGACTGGTTTTGAAATACTCTGCAATAATTGCACTACTTCGTCACGTACCTCTTTTGCAGGTGGTTTAGAAATCACACAGATCACATCTGTTGGTTCATGGTTTTCAAGTGCCACGATCGCATCTTTGACCGTTATTGCTCCCACCTTGTCGCTCAGATCACGACCACCGGTACCGATGGCATGAACCACACCTCCACCTAGACGATCAATGATTGTCGTCACTTCTTGGATACCCGTACCAGATGCACCAACTACACCAATATTTCCAGGTGCGACAACATTTGTAAAAGCAATTGGAATACTCGATAAAATACCTGTCCCACAATCTGGGCCCATCATCAGTAACCCTTTTTCATGCGCTAGTTTTT
>NZ_JBFBHQ010000080.1:0-1424 GCF_040701845.1 Streptomyces angustmyceticus
TTCGCCAGCGTCTCCTTTTAAAAATGAGAGCAGAAGAACTTTATCCTGTAGGCTATGAGATCGATCATCTATTTACAGATTTTAAAACGAGAAAATGGGAGCGAGATATCGAACGTGGTTCAAAAAAAGCCCACAAAAAATTATTAAAAGAAACCCGTCAGCGTTAGGCTGCGCGAAATGAAAACTCCGAAAAAAAATAATAACAGATTCACAATGGCATACGAAGGATTGGAAGAGCTCGCAATAAAAAACCGACAATTAATTGGTTACACGTGGAAAGTACGGTAAAATAGATGAAATGACATTTTGGGAGTTGTTAAGTAATGAATGGAGCATCTGATTGGCGAAAAGAAATTCGCACGATTCCGAATCTACTATCGATTATAAGAATTCTTTTATTGCCTTTTTATTTGTATTTTATGAGTAAGCAAGCTTTCTATCTGGCTGGATCGATCATCCTCTTTTCAGGAGTCACAGACTTTTTAGATGGATACATCGCCCGAAGATTCAATCAGATCACAGAACTTGGAAAAGTTCTTGATCCAATCGGTGATAAGTTGACCCAATTGGTCTTGATCATCTCCATGGCATGGGAACGTCCGTATATCTGGCTCGTTTTAGTTTTATTTATTGTGAAAGAAGCATTTATGCTGATTGCTGGGATCGTTGCTTTGCGTAAACAGGTCAAATTAGATGGAGCAAAGTGGTATGGTAAATGGGCGACAGCTGTGATTTATGTAGGGATGATCTTGCTGTTACTTTTCCCGGCGATTCCTGAAGGATGGGTCATGGTCATATTTGCAATCATTACCTACAGTTTGGCTCAGTCCTTTGTTTTATATGCTTTGGAGTATCATAAACTACTAAAGCGCTAGGTAGTTTGGTGTATCTTATTGTTGTAACAGCGAATGAGAAGAGCACCGTGGCAATTTAAGTGAAGAATTTATCGAAAATCAATCGAAGTCAAAACTGGCTGAGATTGATTTTTTTTAGTTTAAGAATAAAATCAACTTAATGAAAAAAATAGCTGGTAATATGCCGAAGCATAGACGTAGTAATGATTCAAGAGTAAATATTTCAAGGAGTTAGGCAATATGTGAAGTTGAAATTACACAGAGAAGCCTATATGATTTTATTATAATCTATTCGAGAAGCAGATAGTTCACAAAAAAAATAAGGTCGATTCAATCAGTCGCAAGTACATATTTTAGGTTTTACTATCAATCATCAGAAGGAGAGGTAATTTATGAATCTATCAAATATTCAATCTAGTGAAGAATACTTAAAACATTATGGAGAATTCATGGAAAACTGTTTTTCCATCAACTATCCACTTTTAGCTTCTTTTTACAAAGAACTTCATCATCGTTTTTTAGAGGTCGTCTCTCAAAAGGACGGTCCTGTGTTTGAGCAATTACAAGAGC
>NZ_JBFBHQ010000081.1:0-1383 GCF_040701845.1 Streptomyces angustmyceticus
TAGAAGCTACGCCAAACGTAGTACTACAAGTAAAAACAATGGAAACTGATGGCTACGAAGCTATTCAAGTTGGTTACCAAGACAAACGTGAAGTTTTATCAAACAAACCTGCGAAAGGTCATGTTGCAAAAGCAAACACGGCTCCTAAGCGCTTCATTCGTGAATTCAAAAATGTTGAGCTGGGAGAATATGAAGTAGGAAAAGAAATTACAGTTGATGTTTTCCAAGCAGGAGACATTATTGATGTAACAGGTACTACGAAAGGTAAAGGATTCCAAGGGGTTATCAAACGTCACGGCCAAAGCCGCGGACCAATGGCTCACGGTTCTCGCTACCATCGTCGTCCTGGGTCAATGGGTCCAGTTGCACCTAACCGTGTATTCAAAAACAAACGTCTTGCTGGCCGTATGGGTGGCAACCGCGTAACTATCCAAAACTTGGAAGTTGTACGTGTAGATGCTGAAAGAAACGTAATCTTGATCAAAGGTAACGTTCCTGGAGCGAAAAAATCATTAATCACTATCAAATCAGCTGTGAAAGCTAAATAATAGTAGGAAGAAAGGAGGAACTAAGGAATGCCGAATGTAGCATTATTCAAACAAGATGGAAGCCAAAACGGTGAAATCACTCTTAACGAAGAAATCTTCGGAATTGAACCAAATGAAAGTGTTGTTTACGACGCAATCGTTATGCAACGCGCATCATTAAGACAAGGAACTCATGCGGTTAAAAACCGTAGCGCTGTTCGAGGCGGTGGCCGTAAACCATGGCGCCAAAAAGGAACTGGTCGTGCTCGTCAAGGATCAATCCGTTCACCACAATGGCGTGGAGGTGGCGTAGTTTTCGGACCAACACCACGTTCTTACAGCTACAAACTTCCTAAAAAAGTTCGTCGTCTAGCAATGAAATCTGTATTGTCAGAAAAAGTTGCTGAAAACAACTTGGTAGCAATCGAAGGATTAAACTTTGATGCACCAAAAACAAAAGAATTCAAAGAAGTTCTTGCTAAATTATCTATTGACTCTAAAGTATTGGTTGTACTAGAACCTGGTAACGACTTTGCAGCTTTATCTGCACGTAACTTATCAAACGTTTCTGTAGTAACTTCTGATAACGTTAGCGTTCTAGATGTTGTATCAAATACAAAAGTTTTAGCAACACAAACTGCTCTTACTCAAATTGAGGAGGTGCTTGCATAATGAACTTACTAGACGTAATCAAACGCCCAGTGATCACTGAGAAATCAATGCTTGCCATGGATGACAAGAAATATACTTTCGAAGTAGACACTCGCGCAAACAAAACTTTAGTAAAACAAGCGGTTGAAGCTGCTTTTGACGTAAAAGTCAAAAACGTGAACATCGTGAACGTACGTGCGAAATT
>NZ_JBFBHQ010000082.1:0-1369 GCF_040701845.1 Streptomyces angustmyceticus
GGGTCGTCGACGTCGAGGTCGGGGACGTCGATGCCGTCGACCTTCGCCTGGCGGGTGCGCACCATGAAGTCGTGGTTGGCCGGGTCGTAGGAGATGTTGCCCGTGCCGTCCTGCTTCTCGATGCCGCCGATCCGGTGCTCCAGGCCCGGCGTGCCGGGCACCGCCCAGGGCCGGGCCAGGGTCTGCTCGTCACGCTTGTACGGCCAGAACACCTCGGTGCCGTCCGCCTGCTGATGATTGGGACCCGACGCGAACTGGACCCGCAGGTCCGGCAGTTCGTCGACGTCGGGGATCCGCCACGGCTCCGAACCGTTGGCCAGGTAGCCGTCGGACAGCAGGAAGACCGGCGTGCGGTAGGCCAGCGCGATCCGGGCCGCCTCCAGCGCCGCGTCGAAACAGTCCGCCGGCGTCTTCGGCGCCACGATCGGCACCGGCGCCTCACCATTGCGCCCGTACATCGCCTGCAGCAGATCCGCCTGCTCCGTCTTCGTCGGCAGACCCGTCGACGGCCCACCGCGCTGGATGTCCACGATCAGCAGCGGCAGCTCCAGACTGACCGCCAGCCCGATCGTCTCCGACTTCAGCGCCACCCCGGGCCCCGACGTGGTCGTCACCGCCAGCGCACCACCGAACGCGGCACCCAGCGCCGCACCGATCCCGGCGATCTCGTCCTCCGCCTGGAACGTGCGCACCCCGAAATTCTTGTGCTTCGACAGCTCGTGCAGGATGTCGGACGCCGGGGTGATCGGGTACGACCCCAGATACAGCGGCAGATCCGCCTGCCGCCCCGCCGCCACCAGCCCGTAGGACAGCGCCAGGTTCCCGGAGATGTTGCGGTAGGTACCGGTCGCAAACGCCCTGGTCGCCGGCGCCACCTCATAGGAGACGGCGAAGTCCTCCGTCGTCTCCCCGAAGTTCCAGCCCGCCCGGAACGCCGTGACGTTCGCCTCCGCGATCTCCGGCTTCTTCGCGAACTTCGCCCGCAGGAACTTCTCCGTCCCCTCCGTCGGCCGGTGATACATCCACGACAGCAGACCCAGCGCGAACATGTTCTTGCTGCGCTCGGCCTCCTTGCGCGAGAGCCCGAACTCCTTGAGCGCCTCGATCGTCAACGTCGTCAACGGCACCGGATGAACGTTGTAGGCCGCCAGCGACCCGTCCTCCAGCGGACTGGTCGCATACCCCACCTTCGCCATCGGACGCTTGGTGAACTCATCCGTGTTGACGATGATCTCCGCGCCCCGCGGCACATCCGCCAGATTCGCCTTCAACGCCGCCGGATTCATCGCCACCAGCACGTTCGGCGCGTCACCCGGCGTGAGAATGTCATGGTCGGCGAAGTGCAGCTGGAAGCTGGAGACACCCGGCA
>NZ_JBFBHQ010000083.1:0-1340 GCF_040701845.1 Streptomyces angustmyceticus
CCAGATTTGATACCGGCAAATTTTTTTCTCAAAACAAAAAGCTATCCTTTATAGGACAGCTTCTCTAATATCTTTTAACTTAACTACAGCTACCTTATTGCTGTCGTCCACTAACTCGACGACTGCTGTTCTTTCTAAAATATTACGAATTTTGATTTTATAAAGTTCTTTTTCTCCGACTACTTTAGCCATGTAGATGCCATCTTTTTTCAATTCACTAGTTTCTAACATAAATCGTTTCACCTCTGAGAACATTTTCCATACAGGATAAACAATTTTTGATAATTAGTAAAGCATGTTCATATTGTAGATACAAACAAATCCAACAACCTTACACAAGCCTGACAACCGCTTCTCTTCCCTACCACAGCCTCAGTTGCTATTGTTATGGGTCAGATACTTATTACACTGACCAGTGTTAAATAAGTCCTCCCAAAGGCACTGGAGTGGGATTGCACTACACACAAGAACCTACTAGGTTCTCACGAGGTTATTCACATTGACCGTTGCGTCTCCTACTTCCGCCACAGCGACATAATAAGAATAGACAGCAACATATGAACTATCCGCAGGAGCTTAACCCCACATCCTTTAGTTTATTTGCTGCTGTCTATCGACGCTTAATTGTGGAACAATAACAAACGATGTTTCTATTATTTTTATTTTGTCGAAGTCCTGTTTCCTAATCTTTCGACAATATCATATTAACACGCTTTTTCGTCCAAAAACCCTACAATATCCCTACAAAAACCCTACAAAAAATCACCGATACTTGATTAATGAACCTTTTTTATATGCTTCGGCAAATTCTATCAATGCATTGGATTTTAGCTTTTCTACGTTTTTCTCTCCATACCCCTGTATTAGTTGACCTATTTCATAATTGGAGTGCTTATTAACATCACAGAAACTATAATAGAGTATTTGACGACTGATAAGACTCAAACTCATCAAGGCTACTAAAATCGCATCTCTTTCAGCTTCTATGTCCATCATTTGAATAAGCGCATCTTCTGTTTTGTTGCCGTGTTTTGGCGACCTAGGCATGTCAGTTATAATCGGCGACTTAATGTCTATCAATGAACGACCTGCCATCCGCTCCAACCGTCGGAAGTTTTTCAACACATCTCTCGCATTACATCTTGTCTGCCTAAAGTCTACATCTCTTAGTAATTGCATTAAGTCAAACCGCTCCTTTTTGTGATATAATAAACTTGTCGGGTTTATTACATCAGTCGGAGCGATCCGGCTTTTTTTATACCCATGCTTATGCTAAACTTTTTAAGTAGCAAGATTACACTCGGTACTTATATCTATGTTGAGCTGTCTGGCGGAAAACA
>NZ_JBFBHQ010000084.1:0-1335 GCF_040701845.1 Streptomyces angustmyceticus
ATAAACATAAAAACCTTCATCGCCCACTAAGTTTTGCAATGGAATCCGATATAGTGCGCTGAGTACTTTTGCTATAAAAGAGGCAAGCGTCAACACAAAGGCACCATGCATCACTTGACGCATTTCTTTATGATCCAAAGGTTCAGCCCCTTCCTATGCAGTCGCATATTTCTGTTCGCGCAATGCTTTGACAAATTGTTGGATTTCTTGCAGCCAAACAGCAGTCGTTGTTTGAGGTGGCAAGGTCAAACGAATCATCATTTGTTCTTTTTCCACACCAAGTCCTGCTTTTAATTTTGTGGCAGTCAGCGCTTCAAATAATTGTTCAACCGTGTAGCGTTTTGTTCCCACTTTGCTCAACTTGAACACGATGGTTTGTTGTTGCTTACGAATCATCTCTAGCAATGCACGATCGCCATCCATTTTGATTTGTCCAATCGTCAACAAATGCGCGACTTCTTCAGGATATTCACCAAAACGATCCAGTAGATCTGCTTCTAATTCTTCCAACATCTCTTGTGAATCCAATTCGCGAATCCGTTTATAGATTTCGATTTTTTGGCGTTGATCTGACACATAACTTTCTGGTAGATAGGCATCGACGCCTAGATCGAGCTCCACAGAAGTTTTTTCTGTTTGCTGATTTTTACCTTGTTTACGAGCGACTGCCTCACTCAACATTTGAGAGTACATATCAAAACCAACAGCATCGATAAATCCATGTTGTTGCGCCCCTAGCAAGTTACCAGCACCACGGATCGATAAATCTCGCATCGCGATTTTAAATCCTGAACCCAATTCCGTAAAGTCTTTGATTGCTTGAAGACGCTTTTCACTGACTTCATTAAGGATTTTTTGCTGTTCGTACATAAAATAAGCATAAGCGACACGATTGCTTCGTCCGACACGTCCTCGTAATTGGTAAAGCGTAGATAGTCCCATATAATCGGCATTTTCTACGAAGAGTGTGTTTGCATTCGGGATATCCACTCCAGTTTCGATGATCGTCGTCGTCACTAAGACATCATACTGTCCTTCGATAAAGTCGAATAGTGTGTTTTCCAGTTGGACTTCCGTCATCTGTCCATGGGCATAAGCGATTCTCGCTTCTGGAACTAATGCTTGAATTTCTTCTACTTTACGCTCAATCGTTTCTACACGATTATATAAGTAGAAAACTTGTCCTCCACGTCCCATCTCTCGCTGAATCGCTTCTCGGATCGCACCTGGATTTTTTTCCATCACATATGTTTGGATCGGATACCGATTCGCCGGTGGCGTTTCAATCACTGATAGATCCCGTACGCCTAGCATCGACATATGCAGCGTTCGTGG
>NZ_JBFBHQ010000085.1:0-1318 GCF_040701845.1 Streptomyces angustmyceticus
GGAACCCACCCCAAAATTACTTTCACATGAATTAGGGTTGATTATTTCATTAACGATATTGATCTTATGGATTTATTACCTTTACAAACATCCTTAGTTACCAGTACTACTCTTCACGAACAAAAAAGCCACGTTGGAAATCAGCAACGTAGCTTCTCAGGAATCGGAATCTATTTAACAACCAACACATTACAAGGCGCATGAGTCACCACATAAGAAGCTGTCGACCCTACTAACGCTTGTTGGATCGAGCCTTTACCTGTTGCCCCCATCACGATAAGATCAATTGACTCTTGTTTTGGTAAGACAGTCGCAATCAATGTTCTTGGATCACCGGTCTCCACAATTGCATGAATCGTTTCAATCCCAAATTCTTTGGCATCATTGATTCTCTTCAACAGTTCCACTTCTATTTTTTGTTTTTCTTCTGCATAGATTTTTGAGAACGCATAGGCACTATGTGTCAAATCGATTTTATTGATAATTGAAACGATCAATAATTCTGCTTGGTTATCTCTCGCTAATTCTAAAGCCTCGCTAAATGCTTTCTCTGCTTTTTCTGAACCGTCAATCGCCACCATTATTTTTTTATACATATTCGTCATCCATCCCATCTCCTTGTTTCTTTTATTCTATCACTTCGTATAAATTTTATAAAAAATTCACTTTTTCTCGGCTTCTCAATCTAAAATTGAGCATTTTCTATTTTTTTATTTTGAATCTTTCTAATAAAAAACAAATGTCAGAAGCGCACAATTCTTCATTTATGATGTTTTTCTAATTAAAACGCACATTATTTAAACACATTTTTGTTACAAAAAAGGTAGCTTTGTCACAAACTGTTACGTATCTTTCACCTATGAAATATAATCCCGTGGTAAAGTATTACTCGTTAGCGAAAACAGCTAATCAAATAACTTTTTAAAATACGAAGGAGATCTTTCATGAAATCACTTAAAACTATTCTTTTTGGAACAACTTTGGCCGCCGGCGCTGCATTATTTATGGGTACTTCTGCACACGCAGACGAAGCCTACACTGTTCAATCAGGTGATACTTTATCAACGATTTCTCAAAAATACGTTGGTGACAACTCCTTGATCCAAACAATTGCCGAAGCTAACTCAATCTCAAACATTCACCTGATTTTTTCAGGTCAAGAATTAACTATTCCTACTGGTGAGCAAGCAGCTGCTCCTGTCGCTACTCAAACACCTGTGGAACCTGTTCAAGAAACAGCTCCAGTTGTGGAAACACCTGTTGTAGAACAAGCACCTGTAGTAGAACAAGCGCCTGTTGTGGAACAAGCACCAGCTAC
>NZ_JBFBHQ010000086.1:0-1278 GCF_040701845.1 Streptomyces angustmyceticus
GGTCACCGGCAGTGATCTCCCGGTGATCTGTTCGGTGACGGTGGAGACGACCGGCACGATGTTGCTGGGCTCGGAGATCGGTGCGGCGCTGACGGCGCTGGAGCCGTTGGGCATCGACATGATCGGTCTGAACTGTGCGACCGGTCCGGCGGAGATGAGCGAGCATCTGCGTTACCTGGCGCGGCACTCGCGTGTGCCGATCGCGTGCATGCCGAACGCGGGGCTGCCGGTGCTGGGCAAGAACGGTGCGCACTATCCGCTGACGGCCGGGGAGCTGGCCGATGCGCAGGAGACGTTCGTCGCCGAGTACGGGTTGTCGCTGGTGGGCGGGTGCTGCGGGACGACGCCGGAGCATCTGCGGCAGGTCGTCGAGCGGGTGCGCGGGATCGCCCCGCCGGCGCGTGAGCCGCGTCCGGAGCCGGGTGCCGCTTCGCTGTATCAGACGGTGCCGTTCCGGCAGGACACGTCGTATCTGGCGATCGGTGAGCGGACGAACGCGAACGGGTCGAAGAAGTTCCGTGAGGCGATGCTGGACGCGCGCTGGGACGACTGTGTGGAGATGGCGCGCGACCAGATCCGTGAGGGTGCGCACATGCTCGATCTGTGCGTGGACTATGTCGGCCGGGACGGTGTGGCGGACATGGAGGAGTTGGCGGGCCGGTTCGCGACGGCCTCCACCCTGCCGATCGTGCTGGACTCCACGGAGTTGGATGTCATCCAGGCGGGTCTGGAGAAGCTCGGCGGTCGTGCGGTGATCAACTCCGTCAACTACGAGGACGGGGACGGGCCGGAGTCGCGGTTCGCGAAGGTCACGGCGCTGGCGGCGGAGCACGGTGCGGCGCTGATCGCGCTGACCATCGACGAGGAGGGCCAGGCCCGCACCGTCGAGCACAAGGTGGCCATCGCCGAGCGGCTGATCGAGGACCTGACGGGCAATTGGGGCATCCATGAGTGCGACATCCTCATCGACTGTCTGACGTTCACGATCTGCACGGGTCAGGAGGAGTCCCGCAAGGACGGCATCGCGACGATCGAGGCGATCCGGGAGCTGAAGAAGCGCCGTCCGGAGGTGCAGACGACGCTGGGTCTGTCGAACATCTCCTTCGGTCTGAACCCGGCCGCGCGGATCGTGCTGAACTCCGTCTTCCTGGACGAGTGCGTCAAGGCCGGTCTGGATTCGGCGATCGTGCACGCGAGCAAGATCCTGCCGATCGCGCGGTTGGAGGAGGAGCAGGTCGCCACCGCCCTCGATCTGATCTACGACCGGCGCAGCGAGGG
>NZ_JBFBHQ010000087.1:0-1241 GCF_040701845.1 Streptomyces angustmyceticus
GAAAAAGAAATAGGAGTGAGTTGAATGACTGAAATACAAGTATTACTTGCTTATATGCGGCAGTCTAAGCGTAAGGTAATCAAGCCTAGTAGTTTAGAGCATTGGTTTGAAATGAATGATTACTGGATAAAAGAAAGACAACTCAAATTGTTTCAACAATTACAGCGAAGCAAGGCATTAAGGATCATGGAAAATGGCGAAATCATCCGAGTCGAGGCAATGCAGGAGTATTTCGTGTTGTTTGATTATATGCAGACACAACGAAAATCACAATTAGCGCAGATTTACTTTAATCAATGGTTAGCCGAACAGCCATCATGGCCCGCGAAAAAGACAGAACGACTGATTCGTCAATTACATTGCACAGAGACAATTAAAATAACTGAATTTGGTGTGATCATTTCACACGAGAAACAAAAGAGAGGGGAAAATGGATGGCAAAAGGTACAGCAAAGAAGAGCATAAAAGGCAAAAAGAAACGATTTTTCCAATTGGAAGAACTATTGTTAGAGGAGAAGGACATGGAGTTTGTGATCGGACAAGAAGATTTATTTGCGAATAATATCCAGTTCGAACATGATGAAGTGTTACCTGGTGAACGAGCCTATATCGTCACAAAAAAAGTCGTCCAGTCTACCCCATTATATAAAAAGCAATTGATTTGTTTGCGTTATATCCGTTCGTTGAGAGTCGTGAATAACTTGGAAGAAGGGCGACTGGTAAAAGAAGTCCCGGTAGCAAAAATTATTCGTTCAAATAGAGGGTTTTATTTCATCGTTGATCGAGAAAGAGTGACACAGTCGTATCATCAAAGAAAACAAAGAAAACAGCGTAACCAACTAGCAGGAGTCATTGCCGAAGAGACGTTTCGAAATTACTAAGAGACATAAGTGTTCGCTTATAAAAATGTGAATACTTTCGCAAAAATGGCTTATTACAAATTTTAATATTTTGAAAATGTTATCTTTATAAAAATGGTTTGGAAATATATTTATATAAATTCAATGTTAAAGTAGCTATTTTTGATATAAATACCAATTGGTCTATATTAATATATGTTTTATTAAAATTGTATGAAAAAACACAGGTTATCGTTTGGCGAAAATTATTTGGTTTGATATGCTTAATTTATAGTTATTTTAATTTAAGTGAATCCTAGCTTAATAGTTGCCAGGGAGATCTTTAAAACCAAACTCCAATTTTTAGTTTATTAGTTTAAGAAGACCCTTTTGAAAGTCTCA
>NZ_JBFBHQ010000088.1:0-1207 GCF_040701845.1 Streptomyces angustmyceticus
ATGCACGAACTAATACAGTCAATGGAATCTTACGTGTGCGGTCGATACGTACATAAGAGATGTCTTTTGCATCAGTTTCCATTTCTAACCATGCACCACGGTTAGGGATCACAGTGGAACCGAATCCTTCTTTACCGTTTTTGTCTACTTTCCCATGGAAGTAAACACCTGGTGAACGGACTAATTGAGAAACGATAACACGTTCCGCACCATTGATGATGAATGTACCTTGCTCTGTCATCAATGGGAAATCACCGAAGAATACTTCTTGGGCTTTGATTTCGCCTGTTTCACGGTTTGTTAAACGTAAAGTCACATGTAATGGTGCAGAGTAATTTGCGTCATGTGCGCGTGCTTCTGCTACTGTGTACTTTGGTTCTTTCAACTCATAATCTACAAATTCCAAAGAAAGATTGCCATTGAAGTCATCGATTGGCAAAATATCTTCAAACATTTCTCTTAGTCCTTCATCCAAGAACCATTGGTACGAGTCTGTTTGAATTTCGATCAAATTTGGTAATTCCAACACTTCACTGATTCGTGCGAAACTTCTACGTTCGCGATGTTTTCCGTATTTTACTACGTGTCCAGCCAAGCTCTTCACCCCTCTAAAATGTCATTCAAAAAGACTACCCGATCAATTGTTACAATAATATTAAAAATATTATATTTAGGTAACAACAGACATTTTTTGCGGCTTTTAGGCAAAAAAAAACCAAAAATAGAACGTTCTCTTGAGTACTTGCCTACGTGAGCTTCTACTTTTGTTTCCTTATATTAAAGCCGAAACGGACAATATTTCGTTTCTGCCTTCGCTTCATCAGATAGTTTTTGCAACTTCATATAATACACTGTTTAAACGTAAAAGTCAATACTTCCTGGCGTTTCCTGTAAATTTTCGTAATTGTTTCTTAATCTTTCTTTTTTGTTCCAATTTCGTCCATTCCTAATTGTATGACTCTTCCTCACAAAATCTTTTCGTCTTTATAGAGACTCAAACAAAAAGTATGACGCGCTGTCCTCATTCGATCGCAAATCTGTTAATATATAAGATAGTAGAAAGGAGATAGATCGATGACGACAAAAGCCAAGGTACTACACCTTTTAAAAAATACTCAAACATTTCTATCCGGTGAAAAAATCGCCCAACAACTGAATGTCTCCCGAACTAGTATTTGGAAAGCCATCAAAGAATTAGAAAAAGAAG
>NZ_JBFBHQ010000089.1:0-1170 GCF_040701845.1 Streptomyces angustmyceticus
CCGGCGTTGTTGTCGGTGTAGATGTTGGTGCTGCTGTACTACCACCTTTTACGATCAGTTTTTGACCTGGATAGATGAAGTTATTTTTGATATTGTTCCATTCAATCAATTGGTTCATCGAGATCCCATTTTTATTTGCGACGCTCCACACCGATTCACCTGCTTTGACCGTGTAGGTGCCTGATCCTTGACTTGCTGTGTTTGAAGTCGTTGGATTATTCGTCGTTGTTGAAGGTGCTGGACTCGTTGATGCAGTGCTTGATGCGCCACCATTTGAAACAACCAACTGTTGTCCTGGGTAAATAAAGTTGTTCTTGATGTTGTTCCATTGGATCAACTGGGCCATTGAGATACCGTGGGCATGAGACACACCCCAGACAGAATCACCTGCTTTGACCGTATATTTTGCACCAGAAACTGAAGCACCTGTACTTGGTGTTGATGGTGTTGTGCTTGGTGTCGATGGTGTATTTACAGAAGCAGACCCACCATTAGAAACGATCAAGCTTTGTCCTGGATAAACAAAATTATTCTTGATATTATTCCATTGGATCAATTGTGCCATTGAGATGCCGTGGGCATTCGAGATACCCCAAACAGAGTCACCTGCTTTGACTGTATAACGCGTACCGGACGAATTGTTTGTTGTTGTTCCAGCAGAACTGCTACCTGCAGAAGCTGTATTGTTTCCTGAATTTGTTGTTGAAGATCCGCCAGCTGTACCACCTTTGATCGTCAATTTTTGTCCTGGATAAACAAAATTATTTTTAATATTATTCCATTCAATCAATTGTGCCATTGAGATGCCATGAGCATTTGAGATGCCCCAAACAGAATCACCAGATTTTACTGTGTACGTCGTTGAACCAGTAGTCGTACTTCCACCAGTATTTCCTGTATTCGTGCTTCCTGTATTTGTACTTCCTGTGTTACCTGTATTAATCGTATTGCCGCCAGTAGTCGCACCACCGCCTGCATTTCCAGTTGCTGGTGTGTCATATTTAGTCAAGCCATACGTCATGATAAGATTGTTTAATTTTGTCGCATAACTTGGGTCCGTCGCATAGCGTCCTGTCAAATGGGCAGTAGCATCCGTATAAGAACGAGTATTACTCTTCCAAGCACCTGCATAGTAGTAGCCATTACCAAATGAAGTATTTCTAAGTACAT
>NZ_JBFBHQ010000090.1:0-1137 GCF_040701845.1 Streptomyces angustmyceticus
CAATTTTTGAGTCCGGTCATGGGTAAGGAAGCACAAAATGTCCATGATCCATATTACACAAATAACTTTGAAGAAACCTATCGATTGATCAATGAAGGCTTGGAAAAATGGCTTGAATTATGGATGGAAGTGAAATAAAATAACAATTGTATTATTTTTATGTTTTAGATAAAAGTTGGTATAAATTAAACTATATTCTTGTTTTTTTAAGAAAAATTGGATAAAATAAGAGTAATTAAGTAACATATTCTTAGCTAGGGGAGGGGTACATTCAATGGATGAAGAAACAGTATCACCAATGAAGAAGCTGACAAAGTTAGTGACTAATACTTCGTTTCAACTTTTTGATTCATTTGTGAATGACACAGAAGAAAAAGCTGAGAATGTACGGTTACAAGGTGAGTTCATTCTAGAACTCCAGAAAGCTGCAGCTCAGAATAGTTTAGTGATTCTACAAGTGCGCGAGAAACCATTAAGCAATAAGTACGAAACCTTTTCCGGTTGGGTAGCAACGAAAACAGTTGAACACGAGCGAGTGATGATCCGCTTGCAAAACCAAGAGCAACAAATCCGAATCGTCCCAATTGAACAAATCGAAAAAATCACTAGTCTTTCACCTACGGGAGACCAAGAGCGATTATCTAAATAAGAATAAAAGCTATGAAAAAGTAGATTGCTTTTTCATAGCTTTTTTATATGTTTTCCTTACTAGAGAGAGCGGATCTAAAGATTCTCAAAGAACTTGATTTGTTGGATAGGTATGAATAAAAAAAGGACCTGCTAGCCGGGGAGCTAGCAGGAAAGGAGTTAAAAATGAAAAAGTGTTGTTAGGGTTGTTTGTTGGTATACTTATATATTAAAGGTGAGTTGTGAATATTTTGTGACGAAAGTTTACCAAAGTTGTTAATTTTTTTATAGAAAAAGTTAAACATCTCTTTGTTTTGTTAGCTAACAATCAAGTCAGACTTTTTTTCATTTTTGAAGAAACTCCAGAGTAATCCGATGATAAAGCCAATCAATGCTGGTGTGATCCAGCCCATTCCTAATGAGAAGAATGGAAGATAGGAATCAGCGAATGTTAAAATTCCTTTGACGAAACTTGTTTGCTTAATTGAATCAGGACAAGCATTCAGTCCA
>NZ_JBFBHQ010000091.1:0-1104 GCF_040701845.1 Streptomyces angustmyceticus
TAGCAATATTGTATTTGATTCCCGTAAATCCATCCATCAACAAGGTATTATTATTGTAGCGAATGTTCAAATTTGTTCCTCTAGAACGGAATCCTAAAGTATCCAAGTAAGAGGAAGAGTTTCGATTTCTGATTGAGGAGAACATACTGATTCCACTATAACCATAATTGATCGAATCATTCGGTGAAACAGGATCAAGGTTTTCTAATCGATAAAACGTATCGGAATCCTTTTTCGAGGCATCAACTAACGTTTTGATCTCAGGATAAGGTTCGGTATACAAACTTCTTGAGGCATAATTCCAATCATCGAGAATGCCATGTATCATACTGTTAGTATTGACTGCGGCTTCTGCTGTCATCAATAGTAACAGAAGAATACTCAAACGTTTCAGATCAAATGGGTGTTGTTGGAATAAACCAATCGTCAATGCGTAGAGTGCTAAAAAGACTAATGTCAAAACAAAGGATGTGAGCGTGACATACGTGTAACTGCCATCTGGTTTGATTCCCCAAGCTGTAGCAAAAGCAGCCGCTAGTACAATAATGACGCCTAGCAATCGTTTATGATCCTTCTCCTGTAACTGTTCCCAACTATGGGCTGCTAACAAGAGTACGAGAAACGAAAAGAGATAGGCATAACGGAATAAGAACATATTTGGTGCGTGCATCCCATGCCAGAATAAATTCAAAGGGACGAAATAGAAGCTAGCAATCAAGATCGTGAATAGCCCACCGAACAACAATTTATTTTTCAAGGGGAATTTGCGACTGACAAAATACAAGAGGCATAATGCTAAAGGAAACAATCCAGCATAGATAAACGGGATCGATCCATATTTCGTCGTGTCATAAACTCCCACCATGTTTTTCATCAATAAATCTAAATAAGAAGTTGCTTCCGTCTTCAATGAAGTGATCTGCGTCAACGCTTCGCCATTGGCACGTAGATCGAGAATGGCAGGCAGGATGATCACCATCGATGCACCTCCTGCTAATAAAGAGGTGATCCCATAAGGTAAAATCGTTCCTTTGTACCTCCGCCAATTCGTCAGTAGTCGTGTAACAAAGTATAAAAAGGAGAAAAGCCCGACCATGAAGCCCA
>NZ_JBFBHQ010000092.1:0-1102 GCF_040701845.1 Streptomyces angustmyceticus
GTACCCCCTCATGTTTACTTAAGGTCGCGTGGATTTGTTTGCGTTCAAACGCAGGCATCGGTTCTAAAAATACAGGCTGCCCTGTACGCAAGACTTTTTCTGCGGTGCGCTCAGCTAAACGTTGGATGATCTCTTGTCGTTTTTCACGATAGTTGCCTACGTTTACCACGATAGAGAGTTTATTACCGACTACTCGATGGATGAACACCTGCGCCAAATATTGCAAAGCATTTAACGTTTTTCCATGTTTGCCGATCAATAGACCTTGTTTATCCGTTTCTAAATGGAAGACGATCAAATTCGCTTCTCGTGTCATTTTTACTACAGCTGGTGCATTTAGTTGCTGGGAGATCTCAGTGAGATAGGTTGCTAATTCCGATAAAGCTGCTTCGTCACCTAATTCACTTTTTTCTTCAATCAAGTCCTCAGGTTCGATTTCATCCGTATTTTCTGTTTGAATAGATGTTTCTTCCAACACTTCTTCTACGGTTTCTTCGATCGTTTCAGAGACAACTTCGCTGATATTCGGTTCGATTGAAAGTTTGGCATTTCTTTTTCCCATTCCGAGAAATCCTTTTTTTCCTTCATCAAGTATCTCAATAGCGACTTGCTCTTTTGCTAGTCCTAACTCATTCAATCCAATTTCAACAGCTTCATCTACGGTTGCAGCTTCATAAATCGGCATTTGCATTCCCTCCCTTATTTTTTACGTTTTTTCTTAGGACTTTGTGCCTTACGCAAAGCACGTTCTTTTTCACGGATACGTTGTGCTTCTTCTTCACGCTCACGTTTGATTTTAAATGGATTATTGATCAATAGTGTTTGGAACACTTGGAAAGCATTTGACACTACCCAGTATAGTGAAAGTCCACTGGCTAAATTGACCCCCATAACCAAGATCATCACTGGCATCGCAAAATTCATGACTTTCAATGAAGCATTCGATTCCACTTGGCTCATGCTTGATAAATACGTACTTGCAAATGTAAAGATGGCAGCCAACACTGGTAAAATAAAGGTTGGGTCAGCGTTCCCTAAGTTCAACCATAAAAAGTGACCTTGACTCAACGCAGGAACACGAGAAATTGATTGCCATAAAGCC
>NZ_JBFBHQ010000093.1:0-1053 GCF_040701845.1 Streptomyces angustmyceticus
GCTTCCATAAGTCCCCTCCTTTAATTTATACATGAATCATATCTTTCTTTGAAAGCGTTGTCAATAATAATATTATTAAATATATAAAAAATTTTACATTATAATTAACATAAACATTAATTATGTATATTATTTTTATGGCATTAACCTATAAATTAATATTTATGTTAATATATAGTTAAATAAAAACCTAAATAAGAGGTGAAAAATCATGCAACTCCAAATCAATGAAGAATCATTACCTGTTTATGAAGCTTTAGCTAGTAAAACAAGGATAAAAATCATCCAGTTACTTTCAAAAAACAAAATGAATATCAAAGAGCTTGCTCAAGCACTCGGTATCAGTAGTGCGATTACAACAATGCATGTAAAAAAACTTGAAGAAGCAAATATCATCAAATCAGAAAAAATAGGTCAAAAAAAAATTTCCAGCTTACGTGTCGATAAAATCAACATCACGTTTCCAGAAAAAATCTTCAATGCCTTTGATACGAAAGAAACATCGATTCCTATCGGTCATTATACCCGCTATTCGATCGAGCCGACATGCGGTCTAGCAACGATCCATGATTTTATCGGCAAAGTCGATGAACCACGTTACTTTGCTGATCCAAGACGAATGGATGCTCGGATTCTGTGGTTTACAAGTGGATTTGTGGAATATCAAACACCAAACTTCCTAAACGAAGAAGATACTTTAGAAATGTTGGAATTGTCCGTTGAACTGTCTTCCGAGTTTCCTTTTTCGAACGACAATTGGCCATCGGATATCACTTTCAGCCTAAACGGTGTAGAATTAGGTAACTGGACAAGCCCTGGAGATTTCGCAGATATTCGCGGAAAACATACCCCAGACTGGTATCCAGATAATCTAAACCAATACGGACTATTGAAAACAATCCGTATCACTAAACATTTGACCAATATCAACGGCGAACCATTATCTGAAATCACGATCAATGATATCCCAAGAAACGAAGACGTCTGGACCTTCCGGATCGAAGTCAAAGAAGACGCCAAAAACGTCGGTGGCTGCACCCTATTCGGCAAAGG
>NZ_JBFBHQ010000094.1:0-1045 GCF_040701845.1 Streptomyces angustmyceticus
CAGAAGTACACTCGGTGGAAACTGAAGGAACAATTGGTTTTACTGGCGTATATGAAACACCAGGAATACCAGAGCCAGCACCAGAAGTTGAGGTAAAACCAAGCTTTCCCAAAGAAATTGTTCAATCACCATCAGAAGTGCGAAAGAGTGAACATAAAAAATTCCCTCAAACGAACGAGAGTCAGATGAGTGCTTGGAAAATATTGGGCATTCTGATCATCGTAGTCATACTTGGCTTTTGGTTTTGGAAAAAACAAAAAGAAAAAAACAATAAAAGAAAGTAGGATTTAAATACATGAAATTCGTTAGATTAGCAACCATTGCAACATTATCAACTACTATTTTCGCCGGAGGAGCAATTTCTGCGTTTGCCGACGAGACTCGTCAAGTGACGACCAACGGAAATATCGAATTTACACCTAGTACAGACGAACCAGAAATCGTTGTTCCACCAGTAGAAGAACCAGATGTAGAGATTGAACCAGAAGTACCCGGAACCACGGGTCCTTTGTCAATTGTAAAGGCTGCGACAATGAATTTTGGTTCACAAGTGATTTCAAATCAAGATCAAACGTACAATATGGTAGCAGAAAGACAACAGAAGACCGGAACGACTGGTGATGAAAATAAAGTTCCTTTTATCAGTTTTGCACAAGTTTCTGATACTAGAGGAAGCAATGCAGGCTGGGATTTGAAAGTCAGTCTAAGTGACTTTCAAGCGGAAAATACGCAAAACGCTGTCTTGAGAGGAGCCAAAGTCACTTTAAAGGATCCCCAAATTCAATACACGGGGAACAATCAGGAGTTAGCTCCAGCTGCACATGCAAATAATTTGGAATTGTTGCCTAATAGTGGTGCAGTTTCAGTTATGACCGCTGAGTCAAGTAAAGGAGCGGGGCGTTCATCTGTTGTTTGGGGAAATCAAGCAGACTTAGATGCCCAATTTGAGGCAGATCCAAAAGCACCTGTGACAAATAATGCCATTCAATTATCTGTACCCGGCGCGTCAGCCAAAGACGCGACCACCTATACCTCAACATTGACA
>NZ_JBFBHQ010000095.1:0-1017 GCF_040701845.1 Streptomyces angustmyceticus
GGTGACGCCACGCTGCTGGTGCACAAGGGCGTGGAGTACGAGAAGGCCGGCAAGGTGCCCGCGGTGGAGACGGCGGAGAGCGATGAGCACCGGGCGATCCTGGAGCTGCTGACCCGGACGCTGGGCGAGTCGCCGCGGAAGTGGACGAACCTGGCCTCCGAGATCCGTGGTGTGACGGAGGAGACCACCACCGGCGTGCACCGTCTGTACGAGATGCACCGGGACGGGGATCTGCTCTTCCCGGCGATCAACGTGAACGACGCGGTGACGAAGTCGAAGTTCGACAACAAGTACGGCTGCCGGCACTCCCTGATCGACGGCATCAACCGTGCCACCGATGTCCTGATCGGCGGCAAGACCGCGGTGGTGTGCGGTTACGGCGATGTCGGCAAGGGGTGTGCGGAGTCGCTGCGCGGCCAGGGCGCCCGTGTGATCATCACCGAGATCGACCCGATCTGTGCGCTGCAGGCGGCGATGGACGGTTACCAGGTGACCACGTTGGACGAGGTCGTCGAGACCGCGGACATCTTCGTCACCACGACGGGCAACAAGGACATCATCATGGCGTCGGACATGGCGCGGATGAAGCACCAGGCGATCGTGGGCAACATCGGTCACTTCGACAACGAGATCGACATGGCCGGTCTGGCGAACCTCGAGGGCATCGTCAAGGACGAGGTCAAGCCGCAGGTGCACACCTGGACCCACCCGGACGGCAAGGTCCTGATCGTGCTGTCCGAGGGCCGCCTGCTGAACCTGGGCAACGCCACCGGCCACCCCTCGTTCGTGATGTCCAACTCGTTCGCGGACCAGACGCTGGCCCAGATCGAGCTGTTCACCAAGCCCGAGGAGTACCCCACCGACGTCTACGTGCTGCCCAAGCACCTCGACGAGAAGGTCGCCCGCCTCCACCTCGACGCCCTGGGCGTCAAGCTCACCGAGCTGCGCCCGGAGCAGGCCGCCTACATCGGCGTCCAGGTCGAGGGCCCGTACAAGCCCGACCACTACCGCTACTGA
>NZ_JBFBHQ010000096.1:0-1010 GCF_040701845.1 Streptomyces angustmyceticus
GGTACGGTTTTGATACCATCGAGTATATCTAAGCCCGCTTGCTTCAAGGTTTCTTCGACAGAGAGATGTGCCAAGAAATAACGTTGTGCAATGGGCGTGGCGACTTCCATCAAAGAAACTTCAGGATCAAGGACACGAATCACTCCTTCTAATGTGCTAAACGCTTTAAGCAATAACGTGATATCACGATCGATTTGTAAGTTGTTCTGGTGGCAAATCAAGACGATCTGCGCAAAGACTTCTTGCAAGTCGATTTCTTCAAGGGAGAGGTCTAAATATTGCGTCAAAAAGTTAGCGAGTTGTTGATGGAATTCACCTTCATCAAAAGGCCCTTCTTGTTGACATAAGTTGATGACGGCTTTTTCAATACGGTAAATATCTCGTGTATAAATCGCTAAAACGATTTCCATCAGCTTTTGTCTTAGCGAAGCGGAGAGACTACCCATCATACCGAAATCAATATAACTGATTGTATATGGTTGCAATGGTTCAGTGACAGTAGCAGTCGTTTTGAAAGAAATCGAGCCTAGTTGTTTTTGGTGTTCTTTTGTGTCTGTCGTTATATTTTCTGAAAGTTCTTCAACGCTTAAAGGACGGAACAATAAATTCCCAGGATGTGGATCGGCATGGAAAAAGCCATCGTCAAAGATTTGCTTCATAAAATGTTCGATCAATCGTTTAGCCACTTGTTGTTTCAATTGAGTATTCGTAAGTCTCTCAATGAGACGTTCATCTGTTTCTTCAAGATTCATCAATTGGTTGAAGTTCTTTCCAGACATTTCTTCCATCACAATGACTTTTTTTGTGCAAAGTGCCTCATAGATTTTAGGGGATCTAATTTCATACCAATGGTTGTTTAGGTCATAGAAACGTGCGCCATTTTGACTTTCTTTGTAGAAGTCCAATTCGTTTGTCAATGAACGTTTGACTTCTTGCAACACACCTTTTAAATCGATGACGCTTGTTTCAGGAATATATTTGATCAAAGGAATCGCCCGTTCGAATAACTG